>NZ_CP192240.1:0-4800000 GCF_050780145.1 Verrucosispora sp. TAA-831 | reverse complement strand
ACATGGCTGGCGGTGGACCTCTCGGCCAGCCTGGACTTCGGCTCCGGCCGGTGGCTCAAGCGGGACGTGGCGATCGCGGCGGCGGCGGCGATCACGCACCTGACCGTGCGGGGCGGCAACCGGATCGGTGCGGTGGTGGGCAGCGGCGGTGAGCGCCCCGCCGCGCCACGGGGTCGACGGGCGGCGCCGGAGCCGAGCGGGCCGGGACGTCTGGTCCGGCTGCCCGCCCGATCCGGGCGCAAGGAGGCGCAGGGCATGCTGCGCGCGATCGCCGGTACCCCGGTCCAGCCGGGCCGGGGCGACCTCGGTGTGCTGATCGACATGCTCAACCGCCCGCCCCGGCGGCGTGGGGTCGCGGTGGTGGTCTCCGACTTCCTCGCCCCGCCGGCTCAGTGGGCCCGACCGCTACGCAAACTGCGGGTCCGCCACGACGTGCTGGCGATCGAGGTGGTCGACCCGCGTGAGCTGGAACTGCCGGACGTGGGGGTGCTGCCGGTGGTCGATCCGGAGACCGGGGAGCTGCACGAGGTGCAGACCGCGGACCCGAGCCTGCGGCACCGCTACGCGGCGGCGGCGGCTGCCCAGCGAGCCGAGATCTCCGCCGCGATGCGCGCGGCCGGCGCCGCGCACCTGAGACTTCGTACGGACCGAGACTGGCTGCTGGACATGGTGCGTTTCGTGGCCGCCCAGCGGCACGCCCGCACCCGGGGGACGACGCGATGATTCGACTGCTCCAACCGTGGTGGCTGCTGGCGGTGCTGCCGGTGCTGGCCCTGGCCGCGCTGTACGTGTGGCGGCAGTTCCGCCGCCGCGAGTACGCGATGCGGTTCGCCAACGTCGACCTGCTGCGAACCGTGGCGCCGAAGGGGTTGGGCTGGCGGCGGCACGTTCCGGCGACCGCGTTCCTGCTCGCCCTGCTGGTGCTCGCCGGTGCGCTGGCCCGTCCGGCGGTGGACACCCGGGAGCCGCTGGAACGGGCCACCATCATGCTGGCCATCGACGTGTCGCTGTCCATGCAGGCGGACGACGTGGCGCCCAGCCGGCTGGAGGCCGCGCAGGAGGCGGCCAAGCAGTTCGTCGGGGAGTTGCCCGAGACGTACAACGTCGGGTTGGTGTCGTTCGCCAAGTCGGCCAACGTGCTGGTGCCGCCGACGAAGGACCGGCCGGCGGTGACCAGCGCCATCGACGGGCTGGTGCTGGCCGAGGCGACCGCGACCGGTGAGGCGGTCTTCACCTGTCTGGAGGCGATCCGCTCGGTGCCGGCCGATGGTGCGGCGGGCATTCCGCCGGCCCGGATCGTGCTGCTCTCCGACGGCTTCCGGACGGCCGGTCGTTCGGTGGAGGAGGCGGCCGCGGCGGCGCAGGCGGCGAACGTGCCGGTCTCCACCATCGCCTTCGGCACCGACACCGGGCACGTGGACATCGGTGGGCAGTTGCAGCGGGTACCGGTGGACCGGATGGCGCTGGCCGAGCTGGCCGAGACGACCGAGGGCTACTTCTACGAGGCGGCCACGGTCAACGAGCTGAAGCAGGTGTACCAGGACATGGGCAGCTCGATCGGGTTCCGGACCGAAGCGCGGGAGATCACCCAGTGGTACGCGGGCATCGCCCTGCTGTTGGCGCTGTGCGCCGGGGCGTTCAGCCTGCTCTGGTCGTCCCGGATGCTCTGACCGGTGGGGCCGCCGTACTGGCGGATCATGAGGTCGGCGGGCGGGTCGGAGGTCGAACCGCCCGCCGACGTCACGAGCGGTGGGGCCTGCGGTCGGGGGCGCGCGGTCAGTGGGTGGTGCTGGCCAGCACGAAGAGCACGGCCACCCAGACGGCGGCGAGGGTGAAGCCCAGCGGGGCGACGTAACGGCTCATGGAACGCTCCGGGTGGCGACGGCGGTCCGGGCGGGGTGGACCGCGTGAGGGTGGATCGAGGAGGCGCACACGAAGTCGTGACCGAACGGCTTCCGGTCGCACCCGCGCCCTCCGCCGCCCCGGCGGAGGGGCCGGGCGGTGGTGCTCAGGGCGGGTGCTGGGGAGCGGGGCCAGCTCAGGCGGAGCGGTGCTCAGCGTGACTGGCGGTCGGCCCGGCCACGACTGGGAGGATCGCTATCTCGCACAGCGATCACCTCCTGCGGTCGGGGTCCGGGCGGGCGGGCGCCGTCGGGCGGCCCGCAAACGCGATGATCGTACACCTGCGGTGGCGTGCGGGCCCACTCGGCCGAGCGGCCCCGCCGACGCGGCCGTTCATCGGCGGTGCCGGGCGGGGCGGGTTAGTGATTACCGTGCGGTAGCGCCTAGTCTCCAACCCGCAGCGATCTTCCGGAGAGGACCCACCGTGTCTCGAACTGTGCTGGTTACCGGCGGCAACCGCGGAATCGGTCTGGCCATCGCCCAGGCGTTCGCCAAGCAGGGCGACCGGGTGGCGATCACCCACCGGGGCAGTGGAGCGCCGGAGGGGCTGTTCGGTGTGCGGTGCGACATCACCGACGCCGAGTCGGTCGACGCCGCGTTCGGTGCGGTCGAGGCGGAGTTGGGGCCGGTGGAGGTGCTGGTGGCCAACGCCGGGATCACCGACGACACGCTGCTGCTGCGGATGTCCGAGGAGCAGTTCACCCGGGTGTTGGACACCAACCTGACCGGTGCGTACCGCTGCGCCAAGCGCGCCTCGGGGAAGATGCTGCGGGCCAAGTGGGGACGCATGATCTTCGTGTCCTCGGTGGTCGGTCTCTCCGGCGGGGCCGGTCAGGTCAACTACGCGGCCAGCAAGGCCGGCCTGGTCGGGGTGGCCCGCTCGATCACCCGGGAGTTGGGCACCCGGAACATCACCGCCAACGTCGTGGCGCCCGGCTTCATCGAGACCGACATGACCGCGGTGCTGACCGCGGAGCGCAAGGCGGAGATCCTCAAGTCGATCCCGGCCGGTCGGATGGCCGCGCCGGACGAGGTCGCCGCGGTGGTCACCTGGCTGGCTGGTGACGGTGCCGGGTACGTCTCCGGCGCGGTCATCCCGGTCGACGGCGGCCTCGGTATGGGCCACTGACCCTGAGCACGGAGGAATGAGCTTAATGTCCGGACTGCTGGCCGGTAAGCGGCTGCTCGTCACCGGCGTCATCACCGACGCCTCCATCGCCTTCTCGGTGGCGAAGCTCGCCCAGGAGAACGGCGCGCAGGTCGTGCTCACCGGGTACGGCCGGCTCTCGCTGGTGGAGCGGATCGCCAAGCGGCTGCCCGAGCCGGCACCCGTCATCGAGCTGGACGTGACCAACTCCGAGCACCTGGCCGGGCTGGCCGACAAGGTCCGGGAGCACGTGGACGGGCTCGACGGGGTGGTGCACTCGATCGGGTTCGCGCCGCAGAGCTGCCTCGGCGGCGGCTTCCTCGACGCCTCCTGGGAGGACGTGGCGACCGCGCTGCACATCTCCACGTACTCGTACAAGTCGCTCGCGACGGCGGCGCTGCCGCTGATGTCGCCGGGCGGCGCGGTGGTCGGCCTGACCTTCGACGCCACCCAGGCGTGGCCGGTCTACGACTGGATGGGCGTGGCAAAGGCCGGGTTGGAGTCCGCCTCCCGCTACCTCGCCATGCACCTGGGCAAGCAGGGCATCCGCAGCAACCTGGTCTCCGCCGGGCCGCTGCGCACCATGGCTGCCAAGTCGATCCCCGGCTTCGAGCAGTTCGAGGACGCCTGGTCCGAGCGGGCCCCGCTGGGCTGGAGTCTGACCGACCAGGAACCGGCCGCGCGCGCCTGCCTGGCGCTGCTGTCCGACTGGTTCCCGGCCACCACCGGCGAGATCGTGCACGTCGACGGCGGCTATCACGCCATCGGCGCCTAGTGATGTAAGGAAGGGTCCCCTGCTACCGCCTGCGGTATAGCAGGGGGCCCTTCCTAACGTCCGGGACCCGGCGGCGTTACCGCCCGGACCCGGGGGCGTTGCCGGGGCGCCGTCGGCCACCGGCAAGAATGGGTCCATGGCGTACGACGCGGTGGTCCTGCTCTCCTTCGGCGGCCCGGAGGGGCCGGACGACGTGCTGCCCTTCCTGCAGAACGTGACCCGGGGGCGGGGTGTGCCGTCGGAGCGGCTGGCCGAGGTGGCCGAGCACTACCAGCACTTCGGGGGAGTGTCCCCGATCAACCAGCAGTGCCGGGACCTGCTCGCCGCGATCCGCGCGGACTTCGCCGCCCACGATCTCGACCTGCCGGTCTACTGGGGCAACCGCAACTGGCACCCGATGCTCGCCGACACCGTGGCGCAGATGCGCGACGACGGCGTACGGCGGGCGCTGGCGTTCGTCACCAGCGCCTACGGCGGGTACTCCTCCTGCCGGCAGTACCAGGAGGACGTCACCGCCGCGCGGGCGGCGGTCGGTGCCGACGCGCCGGTGATCGAGAAGCTGCGCCAGTTCTGGGACCACCCCGGTTTCGTCGAGCCGCACGTGCACGCGGTCCGCGAGGCGCTGGCCGGGCTCGACCCGGCCCGGCGGGAGAGCACCCGGCTGGTCTTCACCGCCCACTCCGTGCCGATCTCGGCGGCTGACAGCGCCGGGCCGCACGGCGGCCGGTACACCGCCCAGCTCGCCGAGACGGCGCGGCTGGTGCACGCCGCCGCAGCCCCGGACCTGCCGTACGACCTGGTCTGGCAGAGCCGCTCCGGCCCGCCGCACGTGCCGTGGCTGGAGCCGGACGTCAACGACCACCTGACCAGCCTCGCCGAGCAGGGTGTGACCGGGGTGGTGGTCAGCCCGATCGGGTTCGTCTCCGACCACCTGGAGGTGGTGTGGGACCTGGACACCGAGGCGCTGGACACCGCCAAGCAACTCGGCCTGGACTTCGTCCGGGCCGCCACCCCCGGCGCCGACCCGCGCTACGTCGCCATGGTGCGGGAACTGGTGCGGGAGCGGACCGACCCGGACGGCGCACGGCTGCGTCGTCGCCTCGGCGAGCTGCCGATGTGGGACACCTGTCCCACCGTCTGCTGCGTCCCGCCGCGCCGTCCGTCCTGACCGCACCGACGGCCCGACACCCCAGGGATCACGATCATGCATGACCGCAAGCCCGTGCAGAGCTGGCTCACCGACATGGACGGCGTGCTGGTGCACGAGGGGCAGCCCGTGCCGGGCGCGCCGGAGTTCGTCAACCGGCTGCGTGCCTCCGGCAAGCCGTTCCTGGTGCTGACCAACAACTCGATCTACACCCCGCGCGATCTTCAGGCCCGGCTCGCCCGGATGGGACTGGACGTGCCGGAGCAGGCGATCTGGTCGTCGGCCCTGGCCACCGCCCAGTTCCTGGCCGACCAGCGGCCCGGCGGCACGGCGTACGTGATCGGGGAGGCCGGGCTGACCACCGCCCTGCACGCGGTGGGCTACGTGCTCAGCGACTTCGCGCCCGACTACGTGGTGCTGGGGGAGACCCGCACCTACAGCTTCGAGGCGATCACCAAGGCGATCCGGTTGATCGACGCCGGGGCGCGGTTCATCTGCACCAACCCGGACGCCACCGGCCCGTCGGTGGAGGGCGCGTTGCCGGCGGCCGGATCGGTGGCCGCGATGATCTCCAAGGCGACCGGGGTGGAGCCGTACTTCGTCGGCAAGCCGAACCCGATGATGATGCGCTCGGCGTTGAACACGATCGACGCGCACTCGGAGAGCACCGCCATGATCGGCGACCGGATGGACACCGACATCCTCTGTGGCCTGGAGGCCGGGTTGGAGACGATCCTGGTGCTGACCGGGATCAGCAGCCGCACCGAGGCGGAACGCTACCCGTACCGCCCGTCCCGGATCGTCGACTCGGTGGCCGACCTGATCGACGAGATCTGAACCGGCGTGGGCGGTCTCAGGGCCGCAGCGGGGCGTTGCAGGCGGCGACCAGGGCCTGTCGGCAGGCCGTGGTGAGCGGCCGCAGCGCCGCGTCGCGCTGCTGGGCCTCGTGGTTGTTCACCGCGCCGCCCGGTGCCGCGTGCCCGGCCAGCGCGAGCACCCGGTCGAGCACGGCGGCGCGGGCGAACAGCCGGCGGGAACGGGGGTCGAATCCGGGCGGCAGGTCGGTGGTGCCGTCGGGGCGGCGCAGTGCCTCCAGGGCGCCGGCCAACTCGGGGCGCCACTGGGCCACGTCGAGCCGGGTGAGCGCGGCGGTGGTGTCGGCCAGTGCGGCGGCCAGCTCCGCCTCCGCCTCGGCGGCACCGGGCAGGGTGAGGGACGCCGCCGGGGCGTTCGGTGGGAGCGGGTAGACCCGCCAGAGCACGGTCTCGAAGGTGTCCCCGGAGCCGGAGGTGTGCACCCGTACCTCGGGGATCAGGCCGAGCGCTCCGGCGATCATCGCCTCGCCGGCGACCAGGGCGGCCCCGGCGAAGTCGCCGGGGCCGGGTAGCCCGCGCGGGTCGCCGGGGGCCGGCAGCACCAGCCGGATCTCGTCCGGGGAGAGCTTGGCCAGGGTGGGCAGGGCGTCCCGCAGCGGCACGTCGGTCCAGGTACCGGGTGCGTCGGCGACGAGGTGCTCCTCGTCACCGGCGACTTCGTCGGCGACCTCGTCGAAGGGGACGAGCCCGGCGCGCCATGCGCGCACCCAGGCAACGAACCGGCTCGACCGGCGCGGCGCGAGGATGGCCGCACCCGCAGCGGGGGTGGACATGCCGAAAGAGTACGTGCTGACGCCTACCCCTGTCTCGGCTGCCGCGCGCCCGCCTCCCCGGCGCGTCGATCATGCGACTCTGCCACGTGATTTGTTTGTTCATACGGCTTTTGCAACGCTGCGTACCGTCTCGGCCGGGCAAGGCGGCGGCGAGTCGGCGGCGGCGCGGGCGGGGCCGCCGGTTAGCGTGATCGGATGGGGCGGCGGTATGGCGACGACGTGTTGGCGGGGGACTGGCGGCGGCGGAAGGTGACCCCGGAGGTCGACGCCGAACCGGATCTGGTGGTCGAGGACGCCGACTCGGGCTTCTGCGGTGCGGTGGTCGGCTTCGACTCCGGGGCGGTCGTGCTGGAGGACCGGCACGGCAAGCGGCGCAACTTCCCGCTGCTGCCGGCCGCGTTCCTGCTCGACGGTCGCCCGGTGACGCTGCGTCGACCGGCCCGCGCCCCGGTGCCGGCCGCGCGTCGGCGTACCGCGTCCGGTTCGGTCGCGGTGGACGGGGTCCGCGCCCGGGTCGCCCGGGCCAGCCGGATCTGGGTCGAGGGCGTCCACGACGCCGCCCTGGTGGAGCGGATCTGGGGTGACGACCTGCGGATCGAGGGCGTGGTGGTTGAGCCGTTGGAGGGCGTCGACGCCCTCGACGACCGGGTACGGGAGTTCGGGCCCGGACCCGGCCGTCGGCTCGGTGTCCTCGTCGACCACCTGGTGCCCGGCTCGAAGGAGAGCCGGATCGTGGCCCGGGTGAACTCCCCGCACGTGCTGGTCACCGGGCATCCCTACGTCGACGTGTGGCAGGCGGTGAAGCCGTCCGCGCTGGGCATCGCGGCGTGGCCGGTGGTGCCGCCGGGACGTCCCTGGAAGGAGGGCGTCTGCGCCACTCTCGGGGTGGTTGAGCCGGCCGACATGTGGCGGCACATCCTGTCCCGGGTGAACACCTTCGCCGAGGTGGAGACGCCGCTGATCAACGCCATGGAACGCCTGATCGACTTCGTCACCGAGCCTGCCTGAGTGATCGCGGTCGGGGCGGGGGTCACGGGGCGTCGTCGGGGGTGCGGGTGAACAGGAACGTGGCGATGTCCAGGGTGACCGGGCGGCCGGCGGGGTCGCGGTGGACCCGGAGGACCTCGCCGACCTCCGCGCCGCTGTGCCCGCGCCAGCGGTCCGGGCCGTCCGGGCGGTAGCGGCTGACCCGGTCGCCGCGCAGGGTGCCCACCAGGTCGCCGGTGGCGTGGTCCCAGGTGACGTCGAGTGCGGTGCCCATCCACCACCAGCGGCCGGTCAGCGCCGCCACGTCGGCCGGGGGCGGGGCGTCGGCGGGTCGCCACGGCCGGACCGGTGTCGGCTCGGCGTCGAGCACCCGGTCGAGCACCTGAAGGCCGAGCGGGCTGATGCCGCCGGTGCGGAAGCCGTACGAGTTGGCGAAGCCGACCAGACCGGTACGGCTGGACCGGTGCACCAGCAGCACGGCGACGTGGCCGGGCATCGAGCCGCCGTGTCCGACGTAGACGCGGTCGCCCTGGCGGGTGAGTTGGATGCCCAGCCCGTAGCCGCCGCGCCAGGAGTCGAGATCGGTGAGGAACACCGGGGCGCACATCTCGTCGAGGGTGTCCCGGGCCAGGACGGCGGGATCGGGGTCGGCGAGGAACGCGGCCCATCGCGTCAGGTCGGCCACGGTCGACCAGAGCTGTCCGGCGGGGGCCATCGCCCCGGTGTCGGTACGCGGCTCCTCGCGCAGCGTGTCGTGCCACGGGTGCACCACGTACCCGGGGGCGTACGGCGTGGTGGCGGCGTAGGTGGTGCGGTGCATGCCCAGCGGCGCCAGGATCCGTTCCCGCACCAACTGCGCCCAGCCGGTGCCGGTGATCCGTTGCAGCGCGCCGCCGAGCAGACCGAACGCCAGGTTCGAGTAGTGGTGGGTGCGGTACGCGGGCAGCGCGATCTTGGGAGTGCCGAAGTCGGCCAGCAGGGTGTGCAGGTCGACGCCCTCGCTCCGCTCCCACCAGGGGCCGTCCGGTTCGCGTTGCAGCCCGCCCGCGTGCCCGAGCAACTGGCGCAGGGTGATCGACCCGGCGGCCTCGGCCTCGGGCAGGTGCCGTCGCAGCGGATCGTCGAGCGCCAGCCGTCCGGCGTCGCGCTCCTGCATGATCAGCACGGCGGTCATGGTCTTGGTGATCGAGCCGATGCGGTACTGCAGGTCGGCGTCCGGTCGGGGATGTCCACCGGCGGCGGCCAGGTGTGCCAGTGTGCCGTCGCGCACCACGCCGACCACGAGTGAGGGCACGTGGCCGGCGGACTGCGCGTCGGCCACCAGGGCGTCGATGTGCCGTACTGTTTCCGGACGCAGGGACACGAAGGCTCCTTCGACGGCGGTAGTCGGGCGTCTCCGATCATGACAGTTCGATGACACGTGCATTGTCATGTCACGATCGTTACGTGGATGCCGTGCTGTGGATCGTGCTGGGTGTGGTACTAGCGGTCGCTGAGATCTTCACGGCGACCCTGTTCTTGATCATGTTTTCGGTCGGTGCCTTCGCCGCCGCGGGCGCCGCCGCGCTCGGGGCGCCGGTGGCGATACAGGCGGTCGTGTTCGCCGCCGTGTCGGCGGTGACCTTGCTCGCGGCGAGGCCGGTGATCCAGCGGCACAGACAGACCGCGTTGGAGACCGGCGAGACCGCCTTCGGGGTGGAGGCGATCGAGGGGTCGTCGGCCCTGGTTCTGGAGCAGGTCGACGCTGGCGCGGGCATGGTGAAGATCGACGGCGAGGTGTGGAGCGCGCGGGCGTACGACGCCACACAGGTTTTGGCACCCGGTGAACGGGTGCAGGTCATTCAGGTCAAGGGAGCGGTAGCCCTGGTCTGGCGGGACGTTTCGACGCCCGGTGAGCTACCCGAAGTGGAGAGGTGAACGGATGGAACTTGTCGTACCCGTCCTGTTGATAGCGGTCGCCCTGATCTCGGTGATCACCCTGGCGAAGTCGGTGCGGATCGTGCCGCAGCAGCGTCAGGACGTGGTCGAGCGGCTCGGTCGGTACAAGCGGACGCTCAACCCCGGGCTGAACATCCTGGTGCCCTTCGTCGACGCGGTGCGCACGAAGGTGGACATGCGCGAGCAGGTGGTCAGCTTCCCGCCGCAGCCCGTGATCACCTCGGACAACCTCGTCGTCTCGATCGACACCGTGCTCTACTTCAAGGTCGTCGACTCGGTCCGAGCCACCTACGAGATCTCCAACTTCCTCCAGGCGATCGAGCAGCTCACCGTCACCACGCTGCGGAACGTGATCGGTTCGCTCGACCTGGAGCGCGCGCTGACCAGCCGTGAGGAGATCAACCGGCACCTCTCCGGGGTGCTGGACGAGACCACCGGCCGGTGGGGCATCAAGGTGACCCGGGTGGAGATCAAGGCGATCGAGCCGCCGCCGAGCATCCGCGACTCGATGGAGAAGCAGATGCGCGCCGAGCGGGACCGCCGGGCCGCGATCCTGAACGCCGAGGGTCACAAGCAGTCGCAGATCCTCTCGGCCGAGGGTGAGAAGCAGGCCGCGGTGCTGCGCGCCGACGGTGACCGGCAGGCCCGCATCCTGCAGGCCGAGGGTCAGGCCAAGGCGGTCCGTACCGTGTTCGACGCCATCCACCAGGCCAACCCGAGCCAGAAGGTGCTGGCCTACCAGTACCTCCAGGCCCTGCCGCAGATCGCCAACGGCACGGCCAACAAGGTGTGGATCGTGCCGGCCGAGCTGACCAAGGCCCTGGAGGGCATGGGGGGCGCGCTCGGCGGCTTGAACCAGATGGTCGGCGACGCGCCGACCCGCCAGGCGTCCGAGGACGCCAGCGCGGTGGAGCGGGAGGCGGCCGAGGCCGCGCAGGCCGCCGCCAAGGCGGCCCAGGAGATCCACAACGAGGTACGCGTCGCCGAGGCGCAGGCCACCGGCGGTGGCAAGGAGCCGCAGGGTCTGCCCGCACCCGAGCCGGTCTCGCCGGGAAGTCTGCTCAACGACCCGGCCGACCAGCGCCAGCGGGGCTGATCCGAGGTCGGGTCGGGCCGGGGTGATCCGGTCCGGCCCGGCGTCCGGACAAATGCGAAAAACGCTCATGAGGCGCCCCGGTGCCTGCCACCATCGGTCCTAGGCGGGTGGTGACCAGGCATCGGGGCGCCTCGGCGTGTCCCGGCACCGCTCGTGGGATGAGCGAGGTGACCGATGGATCCGCTGAAACGGCTGTGGTCCCCGCCGGAGGTGCCCGGGGCACACGACCCCGCCGGGCCGCTCGGCACCCGACGTACCGGTGGAGGCTTCGGCGTCCTGCCCTTCGTGGACGATCCGGGACCACCCGGCGTGGCGACCAACGCGAGTTGGGCCTGGTCGCTGCGCCGCCTCGCCCGCGCCGCGGTCTGGCTGCTGCCCGCGTACGCGATCCTCTACGGCGCGGTGGCCATGGCCAGCGACGGCGGGGTGGGCAACGACCCGTATCCGGCCGACGGCCGCGCGGTGTACCTGATCGGCTGGGTCGCCGCGATCTGGCTCGGGCTGCTGGCCCTGCTCGGCCTGGCCGGTCTGCTCGCCGCCACCCGCAGTCGCCGCAGCGCGGTCGCCGGGCTGCTGGTCAGCATCGCCGGCACGGTGCTGATGCTGCCCTTCGCCGGGTTCGCCGAGGACACCCCGGTCTTCGGGGCCACCGCCCGGTCGCTGGTGCTGGTCGGCGCGACCTTCTACAGCGTGGGTTGGCTGCTCACCGGGTGGGCGGTGGCCCGGTCGGGGATGTTCAGCATGGGCGACGGCACCATGCTGATGATCGCCAGTCCGCTGCTCGGCCTCGGTGGGGCGCTGATCGGCTCGTTGCAGACCTTCGGGGCGATCTTCGTGTTGATCGCCGGCATCGGCATCGCCTACCGGTCCGGTCGACTGCTGCCCCGGGAGATCCTGCGCGACGCCACCAGCGCCAGCGTCGCGACGGCGGGTCCGCCGGCTCTGGGGCCGACAGGGCCCGGCGGGCCCGGCCCGCTGGGTACGGCGTGACGTCCGCCGGATGTATGGCCGGATGTAAGGAGGGGACCCCTGCTATGCACGAGGCGTTAGTAGGGGGCCCTTCCTTGCGCCGGTCGTCTGCGGCGGGCGTCCTGTATGTCCTGGTCTATCCTCGCCACCGTCGCTGGCCAGCGCAAAGACCTCTGGCATCTGGCCGTGAATTGGCTGACAACTGGCCCGATTCGGTAGTCGGATCGCGGCATTCGCGGCAATCCTGGTGACCATGGCCACCCCTACGCCACTGTCGCGACTGCTCACCGTCCTGCTGGCCGGCGGGCTCGTCGGCCTCGTCGTGGCGGGGCTCATGCTGCCGGTGAACCTGGTCGCCGGACTCGGCGTGAAGGCGGCGCTGGGCAGTTACGCCGACCTGCCGGACGTGCTGCGTACCCCGGCCACCCCGCAGCGCTCCTACCTCTACGCCAACGACGGCAAGACGCTGATCACCACGTTCTACGACGTCAACCGGACGGACGTGACGCTGGACGAGATCGCCCCGGTGATGCGGCAGGCGATCGTGGCCGCCGAGGACCGGCGCTTCTACGAGCACAGCGGGGTGGACCTGCGCGGCATGGCACGCGCCCTGGTCACCAACGTCACCGAGGGCGGCACCGAGCAGGGTGGCTCGACGCTGACCATGCAGTACGTGCGCAACGTGCTCAAGACCGACTCGACCCGCACCAGCGAGGAACAGGCCGCGGCCACCGAGCAGACCGTCGGGCGCAAGCTCCAGGAGATCCGGTACGCCAACGCGCTGGAACAGCGCCTCGGCAAGGACGAGATCCTCACCCGCTATCTCAACATCGCGTACTTCGGTTCCGGGGCGTACGGGATCGCCGCCGCCAGTGAGCGCTACTTCTCCAAGGTGCCGGCGGATCTGACCCTCGACGAGGCGGCGCTGCTGGCCGGTCTGGTGCAGGCACCCGAGGCGTACAGCCCGATCGACGGTGACGCCGACGCGGCGCTGGCCCGTCGGGGGTACGTGCTGGACGCCATGGTCGCGACCGGCGCGATCACCGCGGACCAGGCGGCCGAGGCCAAGGCCGAGGAGTTGGACCTGGACCCCAGCGAGCAGGCCAACGGCTGCGCGGCCACCGCCGGGGGGCGGGACGGGTGGGGCTTCTTCTGCGACTACCTGCGCCGGTGGTGGATGGAGCAGCCGCAGTTCGGCGACACTCCCACCGAGCGCGAGCAGGCGTTGCGCCGGGGCGGCTACACGGTGGTCACCTCGCTCGACCCGGAGGTCCAGGCCGCCGCGCAGGAGGAGGCCATCAGCGTCTACGGGTACCGCAACCCGCGCGCCCTGCCGATCGCGGCGGTCGAGCCCGGCACCGGTCGGGTGCTCGCCATGGCGGTCAACCGCCACTACAGCCTCGCGGACAACCCGGACGGGCAGGCCAACTACCCGAACACGGTGAACCCACTGATCTCCGGTGGGCCCGGCGTGACCGGTTACCAGGCCGGCTCGACGTTCAAGCTGTTCACCATGCTCGCCGCGCTGGAGTCCGGCCGGACGCTGTCCACCGGGTACGACGCGCCGAGTCGGCTGCCCACCCGGTATCCGGCCGAGGGGGACAGCAGTTGCGACGGCCGGTGGTGCCCGGCCAACGCCAACCCGGCCTGGATGGACGGGTACCGGATGATGTGGGACGGCTTCGGTCGCTCCGTGAACACGTACTTCGTCTGGTTGGCCGAGCAGGTCGGGCCGGCCAAGGTGGTGGAGATGGCGCAGCGCCTGGGCATCACGTTCCGGGCCGAGGCGGACGCGACCTTCGCCACCCAGCGTGCCGCCGACTGGGGCGCGTTCACCCTCGGGGTGTCCGCCACCACCCCGCTCGACGTGGCCAACGCGTACGCGACGGTGGCAGCGGAGGGAACGTACTGCGCGCCGCTGCCCGTGGTGTCGGTGACCGGCCCGGACGGTGCGCGGCTTCCGGTCGGTGACCCCTCCTGCCGGGAGGTGCTCGACGCCGACGTGGCCCGGGCCGCCACCGACGCGGCCCGCTGCCCGGTGGGTCAGCAGTCCGCGTTCGGGCAGTGCAACGGCGGTACCGCCACGGCGGTGAGCGGGATCCTGGCGGGGCGCCCGGTGGCCGGCAAGACCGGCAGCTCCGACGGCGCCGCCACGGAGAGCTTCGTCGCGTACACCCCGCAGGTCGCGGTGGCCGGCATCGCGGCGAACCCGGACGACCCGAACGACTCGGTCGGTGCCACCGTGCAGTCCCGGGTGATCGCCGGGGTGGCCCGGATCATCGCCACCGCGGTCGAGGGGGAGCCCGAGCAGTCGTTCACCGCGCCCAGCCGGGAGTTGGTGGGTACGCCGCGACGGCCGGTCGAGCGGGACCCGGTCGTGGATCGCCGAACCAGCGAGAACCCGCTGTCCGACCTGCGCCGCTGGTTCCAGGGCCGAGGCTGACGACGGCTGTAAGGAAGACGGCTGTAAGGAAGGGTCCCCTGCTATGCACCAGGCGATAGCAGGGGACCCTTCCTTACAGCCGACCGCGTGCAGCGTCAGCGGCGCGGGCGGTACGTGCTGACGACGCTGGGCAGGCCGCGACGGATGATGCCCGCCCAGTCGGTGTCGCCGCGCAGCACCGCCGCCGCGGTCTTGCGGGCCTGCTCGGTGGTGAAGTGCGGCGGCATCATCAGCTCGGCCGGGTCCACCAGCGCGTTGATCACCGTCGGGCGGTCGGCGCGCAGCGCCCGGTCCCAGGCCTGCGGCACCTGGTCGGGGTGGTCGACGAGTTCGCCGCGCAACCCCAGCACCTCGCCCCACTGGTGGTAGGCGATGTCGGGCAGTTGCTGACTGTCCGGGAACATCGGCGTGCCCTCGGTGGAGCGCTGCTCCCAGCTCACGAACGCCAGGTCGCGGTTGTTGAGCACCAGCACCACGAAGCGCGGATCGGCCCAGCCGCGCCAGTACTTGGCCACGGTGATCAGTTCGTTGACGCCGTTCATCTGCATCGCGCCGTCGCCGATCAGGGCGACCAGCGGGCGGTCCGGGTGGGCGAACTTCGCCGCCAGGGCGTACGGCATCGCGCCGCCCATGGACAGCAGGGTGCCGGAGAGGCTGGCCAGCATGCCGGGCCGGACCTGGACGTGCCGGGCGTACCAGGCGGTGGCGGTGCCGCAGTCGACGGCGAGCATCGCGTCGTCGGGCAGCCGTTCGCTGAGGCTGGCGAAGAGCATCTGCGGGTTGACCGGGTCGGCCTGCTGGGCGGCCAGTTCCCGCTGGGCCTGCCGCCAGGCGGCGGTGGCGCCGGCGATGGTCTGCCGCCAGCGGGTCGGTCCGGGCCCCGGGCCGAGTTCGCGCAGCAGGGCGCGCAGGGTGGGCGCGGCGTCGCCGGTCAGGTTCACCTCGGTGGGGTAGCGCAGGCCGAGTTGGGTGCCGTCACGGTCGATCTGTACGGCCCGGGCCTGCCCGGGTGCCGGATAGAACTCCGAGTACGGCATGTTGCTGCCGACGATGAGCAGTCGGTCGCACTCCTTCATGAGCTGCCAGCTCGGGCGGGTGCCGAGCAGGCCGATGGCCCCGGTGACCCAGGGTTCCCGGTGGTCCACCGCGGTGAACCCGAGCAGCGCGGTAGCCACCCCGGCACCGAGCCGGTGGGCGATCTCGCGTACCTCGTTCTCGGCGCCGAGGGCGCCCTGCCCGACCAGCATGGCCACCCGCTCGCCGCCGGCCAGCACCTCGGCGGCGTGCCGGACGTCGGCCTTGGGCGGCACGGTCGGGCCGCTGCTCGGCACGCTGCTGGTGTGGTAGTAGCCGTGCGCGTGCGGCGGGTTCGGCACGGCGGCGAGATCCTGCACGTCGAGCGGCAGGACCAGCGCGGTGACGGTACGCCGGGCCAGCGCGGTCCGGCAGGCCCGGTCGACCAGGTGCCGTACCTGGGACGGGTGGTCGAGCTGGGCGAGGAAGGCCGCCGCGACGTCCTTGTAGAGCGCGAGCAGGTCCACTTCCTGGTAGTAGCCGCCGCCCTCGGCGGTGGTGGCGGTGTGCCCGACCAGCGCCACCACCGGCTGGTGGTCCAGCTTGGCGTCGTAGAGGCCGTTGAGGGCGTGGATGGCACCCGGACCGCTGGTGACCAGCACGCAGCCGATCGACCCGCCACCGTACTTGACGTGGGCGGACGCGGCGAAGCCGGCGGTCTCCTCATGGCGTACCTGGACGAACTGCGCCTGCTCGCTCGTGCGTTGCAGGGCGGAGGTCATGCCGTTGATGCCGTCACCGGGGAAACCGAAGTACCGCCGTACGCCCCAGCAGGCGAGCCGCTGCACGATGTGATCGGCGACGGTGGCGTCCCGGGGCAGTGGCCACGGGTCCGCCGGTACGAGGGTGTGGTCTGCGCTCACCTGGTCCGCCTCTCCGGTCGGGCTCACCCCCGCGAAGGGTGGGCCCGGCATTCCCCGGCTTCCCAGGACAAAACCAGGCATTCTTCGGGTACGCCGTCGAGGCGCCCGGCCGATCTACCCAGCTCTCGGTGCGGTAGAGGCCGTGCGCAGGGGACATCCGCCGGCAGTGGTTCAGCGTTGGCTGACGATGACCCGGGCGGGGCCGTGGTGGCCGAGGGCGACGCTCACCGCGTCGGCGGCCTCGATCACGGCGGTCGCCAGGGCCGCCTCGCGGGCGGCCAGGTTGATCGCCGACAGCGGGCCGGAGATGGACAGCGCGGCGACGATCTCACCCGAGGCGTTGCGGATGGGCGCGGCGAGGCAGGCCCGGCCGAGGGCGAGTTCCTCCTCCTCGGTCGAGTAGCCGCGCGCCCCGCTGGTGGCCAGTTCGGCGTCGAGGCGGTCGTGGTCGGTGATGGTGCGGTGGGTGAACCCGACCAGGTTCTCGCCCAGCAGGACCCGCCGCTGTGCCGGGTCGAGGCCGAGCAGCAGTGCCTTGCCCAGACCGGTGGCGTGCAGCGGAATCGACTGGCCGATCAGCGAGAACGCCCGGGGTGCCGAGCGGCCCTCGAAGTTGCCCAGGTAGAAGCCCTGGTCGTCGCGGCGGATCGCGAGGTTGACCCCGAGACCGTGCTCGGCGGCGAGGTTCTGGGCGGTCTGTCGGGCGGCGCGGTAGACGGGGGACTGGTTGAGCGCCACGCCACCGAGGGTCACCGTCTTCGGACCCAGCCGGTAGAGGTTGGAGATCGGGTCGCGTTCGACCAGGCCGAGGGATTCCAGGGTGCTCAGCAGCCGGGACGCGGTGGAGACACCGAGCCCGGCCTGCCGCGCCACGTCGGTGACCCGCAACTCGGGGCGTCCGAGCAGGAAGGCGTCGAGGATCGCCACTGCTCGCAGGATGCTCTGATTCGATCCGTTGTCGGAAGTCACGTGCGTCCTCTGATATCGGGTTGCGGCATCGACACTGTAGCGGCCGGCCGGGTCGATCTCGGTTTCAGTCCTGGGTATTTCGGACCCTTATCCGGGCGGTCAGCGACAGTGACACCGGGACGTCGAAGGGCAGTGAGGAGTGCCCCAGCGCCGACCGGGCGTGTCGTCCCCGGTCACCGAAGACGTCCCGCAGCAGCTCCGAGGCGGTGTCGGCGACCGGGACGTGTTCGGTGAATCCGGGGGTGGCGTTGATCGCCACGGTGAGCGTCAGCAACTGCTCCACGTCGTCGAGGGAGCCGGCGGCGGCGCGCAGGGTGGCGAGCAGGTTCAGTGTCGCCTGGCGTACCGCCGCCTGCCCGTCGGGCACGCTCAGCTCGGCGCCGAGCTTGCCGGTGGGCAACGGGTGCCCCGGGCGGACCGGGCCGTGCCCGGAGAGCACGGCCAGGTCGCCGCTGACCACCACGGTGTCGTACGCCCCGGAGGCGGTCCGCGCCGGTGGCAGCGTGATGCCGAGGTCGGCGAGGCGACGCTCGGGGGAGGTGCCGTCGGTGCCGCTCACCCGCGTACGCCCCAGTCCGCGTTGATCGCGGCGGCCCGCTCGGCACTGATCGCGCCCGCCGTCGGTGCCTCGGCGAGGTGCCGGATCAGCGTGACCGTGCGGTCCCGCACCGCCTCGAAGAGTCTGCGGCCCTTCTCCACGTCGTGCTTGGCTGGGTCGCCGAGTGCGCCGTTGGTGCTGAACTCGGCCAGTGAGCGGGGCGTGAACCCGCCGACGGCCCGGTCTGGGATGGCCTGACCGCGCAGCAGCTCGTGCGCCGAGGGCAGCAGGGGAGCGGGGCCGCCCAGTTCCTCGGTCACCACCACGTCCGGCACCAGGTGCAGCGCCAGGCTGGTCTCCACCTCGCAGGCGTGGCCATACATCTCGGACTGGGCGATGTCCACCACCACGTCGCGGCCCATCATCGACCAGTGGACCACCGCCACGGTGTGCCCGGTGCGCTGCTTGTACTCGGTCAGGAAGGCGGGCAGGAAGGCCAGGTTCCCGCCGTGGCCGTTCATGATGACGAACCGTTCCAGGCCGTGCCGGGCCAGGCTGGCCAGGTAGTCCTCCAGCAGCGAGCAGAGGGTGCTCACCCGGGCGGTCAGGGTGCCGGGGAAGTCCATGTGGTGTGGGGAGAAGCCGACCGGGATCGGTGGCGTCATCAGGGCCGTACCGTCGGCGGCGGCGACCACCTCCTCGGCCAGCCGTTCCGCGATCCGGTAGTCGATGCCGGCCTTGAGGGCGGGTCCGTGCTGTTCGGTGGCACCGAACGGGATGACTCCGACGGTGGCGGTGGTCAGTGCCTCGCGTACCTGGGGCCAGGTCATGTGGTGGAGTCGGTAGTCGCTGGTCACGGTGCTCCTTCGTCGGTGTGCGGGACGTCGGCCGGGAACGGATGCGGGGCGAAGACGTTGGGTGAACCGCCGGTGTGCAGGAACAGCCACGAGCCCGGACGGTCGTCGGCGAGCAGCGTGGCCATCGCCTTGCTGTTGTAGGTCAGGTCGAGGAACGCGCCGCTGGCCCGCGCGGTGGCCCGTTGCGCGGCGACGGCCGCCGCCGTGGGCACCCCGTGGCCGCCCCCGAGTTGGCCGTCGGTGACCTCCAGGGACACCTCGTCGAGCAGGGTGTCGGGCAGCCCGGCCCGGTCGAGCGCGGCGGCGGCCCGGTCGCGGACCAGCGCCCGCAACCGGGCCGCCGGGGCGAGCGCGGAGGCGACCACCAGTCCGACGGTGGCGCGGCGGGCGGCCAACGCCGCCAGGACGCCACCGGCGGTGTTGCCGGCGCCACCGGCGAGCATGATCCGCTCCGGTGGCCGCTCGGCGAGGGCGTCGGCGAGTTCGTCGACGACGGCGGTGGTGGCCAGCGCGCAGAGGGTGCTTCCGGGTGCGGTCCGGACGTCGACGACGGCCGTCGTCGCCCCGGTCGTCCGGCCCTGCTCGGCGATGGCGGTCATGGTCTGTGCCTGGACGGGATCGAACGCGTCGGTGGTCCGCACCCAGTGCAGGCGGGCGCCGGTGAGCTCGTAGAGCACCTGGTTGCGGCTGGGTTCGGCCGGTGGTTCGCCGCGCAGCACGAGATGGACGCCGAGGCCGGCGGCGCGAGCGGCGGCGGCCACCACCCGGCAGAGGTTGGACTGTGGTCCGGCCGAGGTGACGACGGTGTCGGCGCCGGCCTCGCGGGCCTGGCCGAGCAGGACGTCGACCTGACGGACCTTGTTGCCGCCGAAGGCGAATCCGCCGTGCTCCTCGGCGATCACGACGGGGTTGCCGGCCGGGTGCAGGGTGGGCGCCGGCCAGCAGGTGACCGGCCAGCGGTGGATCCCGACGCGGGGCAGGGCCCGTACGGTGTCGGTCAGCCGGGGGTCCGGGCGACCCCAGGGTGCACTGCCACCCATGGTCAGAACCGCTCGTACTGCTGGTAGAGGGCACCGACCGACTCGCCGGCCCGGACCCGCTGCCGGATCTCCGTCTCGGTGCGGACCGTCGCCTCGGCCTCGACGAGCACGTCCATCGCGATCGCGCGGGGCACGACGACCACTCCGTCGCTGTCGCCGACGATGATGTCGCCGGGGTGCACCGGGACGCCGCCGCAGACCACCGGGGACTGCATGTCGACGACGTTCCAGCGGCCCTTGGCGTCGCGGGCGCTGCGGAACCGGTTGAAGACCGGGAACTTCAGCGGCAGGATCGCGCCGGTGTCGCGGACACCGCCGTCGATGACGGCGCCGACGGCGCCGCGCGCCATCGCTCCGTTGGTCAGCAGCTCGCCCCAGTGGCCGACCGTCCGGTCACCGGCGCAGTCGAAGACCGCGACCTCGCCTGCGGAGAGCTCGTCGATCATCCGGGCACCCAGGCGTACGGAACGGTCGGTGCTTCGTTCGGGGCGGCCCAGCGCGGTGAAGGCCACGCCCGCCACCGCCATGTCGGTGGTCAGCGGCAGCACATCGGTCATCACCTGGTGCCACAGCCCGGCATCGTCCAGCGCGTCGGCGATCGCCGCCACGTAGAGCTTGCCGAAACGGCGGCAGATCTCCTCGACCGGCGGGGTTTCCATCGAACTCCATTCATTGATTGGAACGTGGTTGCACGGACAGTACATGACGTTCCATTCTCAGAACATCCCTTGCAGCCTGTGGAATGGGCTGGTAGGAATCCCTGCAACAGGTTGCGCTGGCTGCATCCGGGCCGACCGAACCGCGAGAGACGGAGAGACGATGTTGAGAGCGGCAGTCGTGGGGATGGGCTGGATGGGTCAGCTCCACGCCGGGATCTACCACCAGCACCCACGGGTCGACCTGGTCGGTCTGGTCGAGCCGGATCCCGCCGCGGAACAGCCGCTCCGCGACCGGTTCGGCGTACCGGTGCACCGTGACATCGCCGAACTGCTCGACCGGGTGGACGTGGTCAGCGTCTGCACCCCGGACCACCTGCACCCGCAGACCACCATCCCGTTCCTGCGGGCCGGCGTCCGGGTGCTGGTCGAGAAGCCACTGGCCACCAGCTCCGCGGACGCGCAGCGGATCCTCGACGCCCGACCCGACCCGCACGCCCTCTCGGTCGGCCACATCCTGCGCTTCGACCCCCGGGTGATCCGCGCCCGCGAGCTGGTCCGTTCCGGCGAGCTCGGTCCCCTGTGGCACGTCGACGTCTGGCGCGACACCACCCGCACGGTGGCCGTACGACCCTCCGAACGCACCAGCGTCGCGTGGTTCCTCGGCATCCACGACGCCGACCTGGTCCGCTTCGTCACCGGGCTCACCGCGGTCCGGGTGGCCGCCCTCGGTCGGGCGGTGCTCTCCGCCCACGCCGACGCGGTCTACGCCACCGTCCGCTACGAGGGCGACGTCATCGGCTCGATGGAGAACAACTGGACGCTGCCCGACGGACGACCCAACCGGGCGCTGGCCGGGTTGCGGGTGGTCGGTGAGCACGGCTCAGTCGAGATCGACCTCGGGCACGTCGACCTGCTGCACGCCACGGCGGACGGGGCGGTCAACGGCGACACCCGCAACTGGCCCAGTCGCGCCGCCAGCGGCGTGTCCAACATCCGCACCGAGGTGGAGGAGTTCGTCCGGGCCGCCGAGGAGGGCGCACCCGCGCCGGTGCCCGGTGAGGAGGGCCTCGCCGCCGTCCGGGTGGTCGAGATGATCCACGCCTCGCTGGCCGCCGACGGCGCGCCGGTCGGGGCCGGAGACACCCGGTGACCGCCGACGTCCGATCTTGGCTGGGCGGCCGGTACACCGACCCGGCCGCCGGGCGCTACCAGGTGTGCAGCCCGGTCGACGGCGAGGTCGTGGCCGAGGTGCACCGGGCCGGACCGGACACGGTGGACGAAGCCGTCCGGGCCGCGTCGGCGGCGGTCGTCGCCGACCGGCGCAGCAGCCCGTACGCGCGCCGGGACCGCTGCCTGGCCGTGGCCGACCGGCTGACCGTCCGACGCGAGGAGATCGCCGCCCTGGTCACCGCCGAGACCGGGCGTACCTACCAGGGCACGCTGGCCGAGGTGGACAAGGCCGCCGAGGGCTTCCGGCTGGCCGGCGAGGAGGCGATCCGGCTGGCCGGGCGTACGCCACCGGTCGCCGCCACCGACAAGCTGGTGACGACCCGATGGCGGCCGACCGGCGTGTGGGCCGTGGTCACCCCCTGGAACTTCCCGGTGAACATCCCGGTCGAGTACCTCGGTCCGCTGGTGGCCACCGGCAACGCCGCCGTCTGGAAGCCGGCACCGACCACGGTGGCCTCCGCCGATCTGGTGCTGCGGTGCATGGTCGAGGCGGGCCTGCCCGAGGGGCAGGTGACCCTGGTCGCCACGGACGACACGAGCGTGGCCGAGTACCTGGTGGGCCATCCGCAGGTGGTGGGCGTCGGGCTGACCGGCAGCACCGCCACCGGCACGGCGGTGGGCCGACGGGCGGCCGGCAAACGACTCCTGCTCGAACTCGGCGGCAACGGCCCGATCATCGTCTTCGCCGACGCCGACCTGGCGCACGCCGCCGACGCGATCGCCGTCTCCTGCTTCACCGCCTCGGGCCAGATCTGCAGTGCCGGTGGTCGGGTGCTGGCCGACGCGCGGATCGCCGGTCCACTGGCCGAGGCGGTCGCCGCCCGCGCCGGGGACTACCCGACCGGCGACCCCTACCAGCCCGCCACCGTGCTCGGGCCGGTCCATCTGCCCGCGCTGGCCACCCGGTTCGAGGAGCAGGTCGGTGCGGCGGCCGGCGGCGGAGCCCGGGTGCTCACCGGCGGCCGGCACCTGTCCGGCTTCCCCACCGGGCAGTACCTGCCGGCCACCGTGGTCGGCGACGTCGCGGTGGACGCGGCACTGAGCCGCCAGGAGTCCTTCGCGCCGGTCGCCCCGATCGTCCCGCTGCCCGAGTCGGAGCTGGTCGCCGAGGCCAACCGGAGCGGGTACGGGTTGTCCACCGCCGTCTTCACCGCCGACCTGGGTCGGGCCCTGGACGCCCTCGACGACCTGGAGTTCGGCAGCGTCGTCGTCAACGACCGCTCCACCTACTGGGAGCTGCACCTGCCCTTCGGCGGCTGGGAGGGCAAGGACTCCGGGACCGGCCGGGTGGGTGTCCCGGCCGTCGTCCGCGCGGTCTGCCAGCAGCAGACCCTCTCCCTGTCCCGCCCGTGACCCCGCCCCAGCGGCAGAACCGGAAGGTGGTGAACCTTTGATCAACTACACGATCCGGAGACTCCTGCTCGCCGTCGTCATCCTGTGGGGCGCGCTGACCCTGGTCTTCGCGGTGGTCCGGCTGGTGCCCGGTGACCCGGTCAGCGTCATCCTCGGCCCCGACGCCACCGCCGAGGAGGTCGCCGACGCCCGCCGGGAACTCGGCCTGGAACGCAACGTCGTGATCCAGTACGCCACCTTCCTCGGCCGGGTGACCCAACTCGACTTCGGACAGTCGTTCCGGCACAACCGGGACGCCTTCGAGATGGTCATCGAACGGCTGCCCGCCACCGTCACCCTGGCGCTGACCGCGATCTGCATCGCGCTGGTGGCCAGCTTCCTGCTCGGTATCGCCGCGGCGCTGCGCCCGCGCGGTGTCGCCGACCGGGCCATCTCGGTGCTGTCGCTGATCGGCCAGTCGCTGCCGAGCTTCTGGGTCGGCATCATCCTGCTGCTGATCTTCGCCCGGCAGCTCGGTTGGCTGCCCAGCGCCGGCAACAGCACACCGCAACACCTGATCCTGCCGGCGGTCACGCTGGCGCTTCCCTTCACCAGCATCCTGGTCCGGTTGATCCGGTCCGGGCTGCTGGAGGTCCTCGGCGAGGGCTACATCCAGACCGCCCGGTCCAAGGGCCTGCGGGAGAGCGTGGTGCTCTTCCGGCACGCGCTGCGCAACATGTTGATCCCGGTGGTCACCGTCGCCGGGCTCCAACTCGGCGCGCTGCTCGGCGGCACGGTCGTGGTCGAAGAGGTCTTCTCCTGGCCCGGCCTGGGGCGGCTGCTCGTGGACGCGATCGGCAACCGGGACTACACCGTGATCCAGGCCGCCATCGCCTTCGTCACCACCGCGTTCGTCCTGGTGAACCTGGTCGTGGACCTGCTCTACGCGTACATCGATCCTCGCGTGCGGGTGGTGAACTGATGGCTGACGCTACTGCGACCACGGCCCTGCGGACCCGGTCCCGACGCCGACCACCGGCGCTGCTGTTCCGGCTCTGCCTGGGCATCATCGGCCTGGCCGTGCTGGCCGGCGTGATCGGCCCCTGGCTGGTGCCGTTCGACGTGACCGAGACCAACCTCGCCGACCGGCTGCAATCGCCCGGTGCCGTGCTCTCCGACGGCTCCCGTGCCTGGTTCGGCACCGACGACGTCGGGCGCGGCATGCTCAGCCAGATCCTCATCGGCGCCCGGGTGTCCCTGCTGGTGGGGGTGGCGACCCTGCTGATCTCCGGCCTGTTCGGCACCGTGGTCGGCATCGTCGCCGGTTTCGTCGGTGGATGGGTGGACGGCCTGCTCATGCGGTTGGCCGACATCCAGCTCGCCTTCCCCTCCATTCTGTTGGCCATCCTGATCGCGGCCCTGCTCGGGCCCAGCCTGGTCAACGTCATCGCGGTGCTGGCGGTGACCATCTGGGTGATCTTCGCCCGGGTGGCCCGGGCGCAGACCATGGCCGTGCGCAACCGCGAGTACGTCGACGCCAGCCGGGTGCTCGGCGCCCGGCCGCTCTTCCTGATCTGGCGGTGCATCCTGCCCGCCTGTGCCGCGCCGCTGCTGGTGGTCGCCACCGTGGAACTCGGCATGGTGATCATCACCGAGGCCGCCCTGAGCTTCCTCGGGCTCGGCACTCCGACCGCGACCCCGAGCTGGGGTCTGACCATCGCCAACGGCCGCGGCTACGTGGCCGACGCGTGGTGGATCTCCACCCTGCCCGGTGTCGCGCTCTCCCTGCTCGTCGTCGCCTGCGGGGTGGTCGGCGACGAACTCCGCGACCGGCTCGATCCACACCTGAAGCACCGGTGAGGTCGCGGCCGACCCTTCACGAGCGAACGATGGAGGAGACAATGACATGGATAAGCAGAGCACGTCGGCCCCTGGTGGCCGGCCTGCTCGCGATGACCCTCGTCGGTGTCGGCGCCGCCTGCGGCGGCGGTTCCGGTGACGGCGACCAGGACCAGACGCTGCGGGTCGGGGTGCCGATCCGGATGCTCTCGGTCGACCCGCACGGCACCGCCATCTCCGACCGCAGCACCCTGACCCTGGCCCTGCACCTGTTCGACCCGCTGGTCGCCTCCGAGGGCGGCGAGATCACCGGGCGGCTCGCCGAGAGCTGGGAGAACGTCGACGACACCACCACCCGGTTCACCCTGCGTCAGGGCGTGACCTTCCACGACGGGTCGCCGCTGACCAGCGCCGACGTCAAGGCGTCGCTGGACCGGCTCTTCGCGGCGAGCACCGCCCTGGCCCCGCTGTTCGCCACCATCGAGGAGGTCAAGGCTCCCGACGAGCAGACCGTCGAGGTCATCACCAGCCGGGCCACCGGCTCGCTGCTGACCAACCTCTCGATGGCGTACATCGGCAGCAAGGCCCAGATCGAGTCGGGCGAGATCGAGAGCCGTCCGGTCGGCACCGGCGCGTTCAAGCTGGAGGACTTCCGCTCCGGCGAGCGGGCCCACATGGTCGCCAACGAGTCGTACTGGGACGGCGCGCCCAAGTACGAGCGGTTGGAGTTCCAGGAGATCTCCGAGGACGCCGCCCGGCTCACCGCGCTGCGTACCGGTGAGATCGACGTGACGTACTCCCTGCCGCCGGACCAGCTCGACCAGGTACGCGGGTTCGACCAGGTGACCGTGGAGAGCGGGCCGAGCGCGACGTTCTACGTGATCTGGTTGAACAACGCGCGCAAGCCGTTGGACGACCCGAAGGTCCGGCAGGCGCTGTGGCACGCGGTCGACTTCTCCTCCATCCAGGAGAACCTGTTCGGCGAGAGCGCCGTACTGGCCAAGGCGCCGGTGCCGCAGTCGGTGTTCGGCGCGGCGCAGTTGCCCGGCTACACCTACGACCAGCAGCGTGCCCGGCAACTGCTGGCGGAGGCGGGCTACCCGAACGGCTTCACCACCAGCATCCAGTGGAGCGCGAACTGCTGCGCCAACATCCGGCCGCTGGTCCAGTCGATCCTCAGCGCCTGGAAGGAGGTCGGGGTGACGGTGGAGATGCAGGAGAAGGAAGCCGGGCAGTGGCTCGACGACCTGCTGGCCCTGGAGTGGGACATGAACATCCAGGACGGCGTCGTGGTCACCCAGGACGCGGAGTTCGTGCTCGGTCGGCTCTACACCTGCGCCGCCAAGCGACTCGGCTACTGCAACGAGGAGTACGACCGGGTCATCGCCGACGCCTCCCAGGAACTCGACCCGCAGGAACGGCAACGCAAGCTCCAGCGGGCCCAGGAGATCCTCTGGGCCGACGCGCCCGGTGCCTGGCCGTTCGAGCTGACCGCCTCGGCCGCCTGGCGCGACCGGGTCAGCGGCTTCGGTCCGCCGCCGACCAACGTGCCCGACTTCCGTGGTGTCTCGCTGAACTGACCGCACCGGCCGGGTGCACCGGCCGACGAGGAGGACCTGATGTCCCTGCTGTCCCTGCACGACGTCGTCGTCGAGTTCGACTCCCGGGTGGGACCGGTGCGGGCTCTGGACGGGGTCAGCCTGGACGTCGCCGAAGGGGAGACCCTCGCCCTGCTGGGCGAGTCCGGCAGCGGCAAGAGCGTCACCGCGCAGGCCATCCTCGGCCTGCTGCCCCGGCCCGCCGGCCGGATCGCCGCAGGCCGGATCACCTTCGACGGTACGGAGCTGACCACGGCCTCGGCACGGCGGATGCGCGCCGTCCGCGGTGGCGAGATCAGCATGGTCTTCCAGGATCCGCTCTCCTCGCTCAACCCGGTGCACCCGATTGGTCGGCAGATCGGCGAGACGCTGCGGGTGCACCGGGGCCTGTCCAAGGCCAAGGCCCGCGCCGAGGCGCTCGATCTGATGCGCCGGGTCGGCATCCCCGACCCGGCGCGCCGGATCGACGACTACCCGCACCAGCTCTCCGGCGGGATGCGGCAACGCATCATGATCGCCATCGCGATCGCCCTGCGCCCGCGCCTGATCATCGCCGACGAGCCGACCACCGCGCTCGACGTCACCGTCCAGGCGCAGATCCTGCAACTGCTCGCCGACCTGCAACGCGACTACCGGATGGCGCTCATCCTGATCAGCCATGACCTCGGCGTGGTGGCCGCGCACGCCAGCCGCATCGCGGTCATGTACGCCGGGCGCATCGTCGAGACCGGCCCACTGCGCCAGGTGTACGAGAACCCGGCCCACCCGTACACCCGCAGCCTGCTCCAGTCGGTGCCGACGCTCACCGCGCCCACCGAACGGCTCACTCCGATCCCGGGTGCGCCGCCGTCGCCGGAGGCCCTGCCACCCGGCTGCCCGTTCCACCCCCGGTGCGCGTGGCGGGTCGACCTGTGCACGCAGCAGCGGCCCACGCTGGAACTGCTGCCCACCGCCGACGGCCCGGGACGCGCCGCGGCCTGCCATCGCTCCGAGGAGGTACGCGACGATGCCTGACCCCACCGAGCCGGCCCTGTTGGAGGTCGAGGACCTGCGGGTGCACTACCCGATCCGGTCCAGCGTGCTGCGTCGCACGGTCGGTCACGTCCGCGCCGTCGACGGTGTCTCCTTCCGGATCGGGGCCGGCGAGACCCTGGCACTGGTCGGCGAGTCGGGCTGCGGCAAGACCTCCACGGCCCGCGCCCTGATCGGTCTGGAACGCGCCACCGGGGGCACCATCCGCTTCGACGGCCGTGACCTGACCCGCCTCAGCGCGGCCGAACGTCGCCAACTCACCCGCCGGGTGCAGTACGTCTTCCAGGACCCGTACGCCTCGCTGAACCCACGGCTCACCGTCCGGGAGATCCTCCGCGAGGGCTGGTTGATCCACCGTGACCTGGTGCCGCGCCGCGAGCAGGCCGACGAGGTGGTCCGGTTGCTGGAACAGGTGGGGCTGACCGCCGCCCACGCCGACCGGTACCCGCACCAGTTCTCCGGCGGCCAACGGCAACGCATCGGCATCGCCCGCGCGCTGTCGATGCGACCCGCCCTGATCATCTGTGACGAGCCGGTCTCCGCGCTGGACGTGTCGATCCAGGCGCAGATCCTCAACCTCCTCGCCGACCTGCGCGCCGAGATGGGTCTGTCCTACCTGTTCATCTCGCACGACCTGCACGTGGTGCGCCACGTCAGCGATCAGGTCGCGGTGATGTACCTCGGCACCGTCGTCGAGCAGGGCCCGGCCCGGGAGGTCTTCGAGTCGCCGACCCACCCGTACACCCAGGCGCTGCTCTCCGCGGCGCCCGACCCGTTCCCGTGGCGGCAGCAGGGTCCGGAGCCGATCGTGCTCGCCGGTGACCTGCCCTCCCCGGCGGACCCGCCGTCGGGCTGCCCGTTCCGTACCCGCTGCTGGTTGGCCCGCCCGGAGTGTGCCGAGCACCGGCCGCCGCTGGTCGGGGAGCGACACCGGTGGGCCTGTCCGGTCGTGTCCGCACCGGCGGTCTCCCGGTGAGCCGACGGGTCCTGGTCACCGGCGCGGCCGGAGCGATCGGCACCGCCCTGGTCGCCGCCTTCCTGGCCCGGGGGTGGCGGGTCGCCGCGCTGGACCGGCGGCAGCCGGAGCCGGCGGTCGCTGCGGAGCCCGGAGCACCGGTGGCCGAGTCCCCGACCAGGTTGACCTGGCTGGCCGCCGACGTGACCGACGCGGCGGCCGTCGAGGCCGCCGTCGACCGGCTCCGCGCCGACTGGGGTGGACTCGACGTCCTGGTCAACAACGCCGCCGTCGGTCCGCCCCGGGCACCGGTGGGCCGGGAGACGGCCGCACACCTGCGCGGCGTGTTGGAGGTGAACCTCGTCGCCCCGCTCGCCCTGGTCCAGGCCACGCTGCCGCTGCTCGCCGTCGGGGACGCGCCCGCCGTCGTGCAACTCTCCTCGATCGGCGGCTCCCGGGCTTTCCGGGGCAACGCGGCGTACGTGGCCAGCAAGGGCGGCCTTGAGGCGATGACCCGCGCCCTGGCGCTGGACCTGGCCGGACGCGGCATCCGGGTCAACGCGGTGGCCCCCGCGATGGTGCGTACCCCGGGTTGGGACGACGCCGGACCGGAGGAGGTCGCCCGGCGTACCGGCCTCGTCCCCCTCGGCCGCCCGGGCACCCTCGCGGAGATCGCCGCCGCGGTGGGTTTCCTCGCCGGACCGGAGTCCGGCTACATCACCGGGGTGGTGCTGCCGGTCGACGGCGGTCTGGGCGCCCAGGCGTACAGCCCGGTGGAGGAACCCGGCGTCGCCGCCACCCTCGACGCCGGGGACGACTGATGCGGATCGCCACGCTGGCCCGGATGCTGCCGCACCCGGAGACGGTCTGCGTCGGCGCGGACGGGCACCTCTACGCCGGACTCGCCCTGGGCAGCCCGCAGGGGCGCGGCCCGATCGTCCGGATCGACCCCGACGACGGCTCCGCGCAGTGGTTCACCGACACGGGCGGACGGATTCTCGGGCTCGCCCGCGCCGGAGACGGTCTCGTCGGGTGCGACGTGGCCCGGGCGGAACTGGTCCGGATCTCCTCCGACGGCGTGGTCACCGCCCGCCTCGGCACCGCCGACGACCGGCGGCTGCTCCGCCCGAACGGCTGCGTCGTCGACGCCGCCGGAGGCGTCTGGTTCACCGACTCCGGCACCGCCACGGCCGGCGAACCGACCGGCTCGGTCTGCTACGCGGCACCTGGACAGACCGGGACGTGCCGGGTGGCCGCCACCGACCTGGTCTATCCCAACGGCATCGGGATCAGCCCGGACGGCAGCACCCTGTACGTCTCGCTGACCCGGGACAACACCCTGCTGGCCTTCGACGTGGTCGGTCCCGGTCGGCTCTCCGGCCGTCGCACGGTCGCCACCGGTGGCGCGCTGGCCGACGGACCGGACGGGCTCACCGTCGCCCCCGACGGCACCTGCTACCTGGCGGTCACCCGGGGCTCCCGGGTCGTCCGGATCACTCCCGGCGGCCGGGTCGACACCGTGATCGAGGCACCCGACCTGCTGCGGATGCCGTCCCACGCGGCGCTGCACGGCACCCGGCTGCTGGTGCCCTCGCTGTTCGGCGACACCGTCACCGCCGTCGACCTCGCGCGGGGCGGGGCGTCGGGCGAGTAGGGTCGGCAGGTGGTCGTGCACCGGTTGAGCAGAGGTGAGGCACGGCGGATCGCGGTGCACGCGCAACTGCTCGCGGCACCGCGCCCGACCGATCTGGTGGCGGTCGTCGAGCGCCTGACGTTCCTCCAGATCGACCCGACGGCGGCCATCGCGCCGAGTGCCGACCTGGTGCTGTGGAGCCGGATCGGCCCGACCTACGACCCCGCCGACCTGGTCCGGGCCGTCGAGACCGATCGGAGGCTGGTGGAGACGGTCGCCTACATCCGCTCGCCCCGCGACCTGCCCGCCGTGATCGCCGAGACACGCGGTGCCGAGATGCACCCGACCATCCGGGAGTGGCTGCACGGCAACGAGTCGTTCCGCCGCGACATCCTGGCACTGCTGGCGGAGTCGGGGCCGCTGCTCTCCCGGGACATCCCCGACACCAGCGTCGTGCCGTGGCCGTCGTCGGGGTGGACCAACAACCGCAACGTGACGAAGATGCTCGAATCCCTGGCGCTGCACGGCCACATCGCGATCTCCGGCCGTAAGGGGCGGCAGCGCTACTGGGACCTCCCCGCCCGCGTCCACGCCGTCGAGCTGCCCGAACTCGATCACGATCACGCAGTCCGGCTCCGCAACGAGCGCCGACTCGCGGCCCTCGGCATCGCCCGGTCCACCGGTACGCAGATGCCGGGTGAGTCGCCGTACGTCGGTGACGCGGGAGAGGAGGCCGTCGTCGAGGGCGTACCGGGCGTCTGGCGGGTGCACCCGGCGTACGTCGGGCTGCCCTTCGAGGGGCGTACGGCGTTGCTCTCCCCGTTCGACCGGCTGATCCACGACCGGGTACGCACCGAGCAGCTCTTCGACTTCGAGTACATCCTGGAGATGTACAAGCCCCGGGAGAAACGCCGGTGGGGCTACTTCGCCCTGCCCGTCCTGCATCACGACCGGCTCGTCGGCAAACTGGACGCGACCGCCGACCGCAGGAGCGGCCGACTCGTGGTCAACGCCGTTCACGAGGATGTCCCCTTCACCGCCGCGATGACCGCCGACGTCCACGCCGAGATCCAGAACCTCGCCGGTTGGCTCGGACTCACCGTCGACGACTAGGTGTCGTACTCGCCGAGATCCCACGGCGGGCTGAACGCCATGTAGTCGCCCGGCTCGACGGTGACCCACCAGGTGTCGTCGTCCTCCTCCGGCGCGCGGGGGATCAGGCCGAAGATGGTGCCGTACCGGTCGACCGAGAAGGGTTCGACCTCGATGCGGTCGAAGGTGACGCTGCCCAACTCGGCCAACCGGGCCTCGTACGCCGCCCGCCGCGCCTCGCGGTCCATCAGCGCCCTCGGGCCGAAGGCGTCGATCCTCGCCTCCAGGAACCGTCCGTCGGCATCGAAGAGGTAGAGGGCGACGAACTCCTGGCCGTCGTCGTTGCCGTGGGTGCCGGGCTCGAACGGGGTGGTGAGGAAGAACTGCCGACCGTCGCCGGTGCGTCCCACGTGCTCGGCGTGGTAGTCGTCATGGTCGATGGCCAGGCGGGTCGGTGGTCCGGCGTCCATCCAGCGGGTCCTCTCGCGTCCACGGGTGAGCCGCAGCGGTCACCCCGGCCACATCATGGCGGGCCGGTACGACACGGGCGACCGTCGTGCAAATAGCGGTCGCTGGTGACGGACAGACGCCCGGACCGCCGATGGATTCAGGACCCGCGGGCGACCCTCAAGTGCCGAGTCCAAGTCGCGGAAGTGCACGATCGCGTTGCTGAGCGGGAGGTCGGAACGTCGACCCACGAGTTCGTAGAGACCGCTCTCTGATCGCGATACGCCCGATTCCCTGTGCCCGAACCACCGCATGAGTCCATGATGGACATCGTCGATCACCACTTCCACCCTCTGTCGCAGGCCGGACCGGGCGGGGTCGACTCGGGGCTACGAGTGCCCCTCCTGCGTCGGAAGCCGGCGACGGCTCGGGCGCGGTGCGAAGCTGGCGATCACCGCCATCTCGGCCCTCGATCTTGGGAAACCGAGGGGACACCGAGCGGATCGGGTCGGACCACTACGGCACCCGTCGAAGTCGGTCCGGCAGAATCGGCGGGTGCCCGTCCACCTGATCACCGACCCCGACGACGAGCGGATCGGCGACTACCGTGCGCTGACCGACGTCGAGTTGCGGACCCGCTGGGAGCCACCACACGGCCTGTTCATCGCCGAGGGGGAGCTGGTGCTGCGCCGGGCGCTGCGGGCCGGGTACCCGGCGCGGTCCTACCTGATCGACGCCAAGCGGGTCGACCAACTCGGCGACCTGGACACCGGCGACGCCCCGGTCTACGCCGCCAGCCAGGACGTGCTGCGCGAGGCCACCGGATTCCACGTGCACCGGGGGGTCCTCGCGTCGTTCCGGCGCACACCGTTGCCGAGCGCCGCCGAGGTGCTCGCCACCGCCCGCCGGGTGGTGATCCTGGAGGACGTCAACAACCACACCAACCTGGGCGCGATCTTCCGGGCGGTCGCCGCGCTCGGGGTGGACGCGGTGCTGCTCTCGCCGTCCTGCGCCGACCCGCTCTACCGGCGTAGCGTACGGGTCAGCATGGGGGAGGTCTTCGCCGTGCCGTACGCGAAGCTGGAGCCCTGGCCGGCGGCGCTGGACCAGGTCCGGGCCGCCGGGTTCACCGTGCTGGCGATGACCCCGGCCCCGGACGCGGTGCCCATCCAGCGGCTGACGCCGGAGCAGCGGGCCCGCGCGGCGCTGCTGCTCGGTGCCGAGGGGGCCGGGTTGACGGCGGCGGCGATGACCGCCAGCGACGTACGCGTGGTGATCCCGATGCGGCGCGGCGTGGACTCGCTCAACGTGGCCGCCGCCACCGCCGTGGCCTGCTGGGAGTTGGGCCGCGACGACGCCTGACCGTCGAGGTTCGGGCCGACCTGCGGGTACCGTGTCGCCCGTGTTCCCTACCGTCCGTGAGGTCCTCGCGTTGGACCCGGTCCGCCACGGCGCGCCACGCCTGGTCGCCGGGGAGGCGGGACTGGACCGGCCGGTGCGCTGGGTGCACGTGGCCGAGGTACCGGACATCGCCACCCTGCTGCGCGGCGGTGAACTGGTGCTGACCACCGGCATCGGGCTGCCCGGCGAGGATGCCGGGCTGCGCGCCTTCATCGGGGATCTCGCCGGGGTCGGCGTCTCCGGGCTGGTGGTCGAGCTGGGCCGTCGCTACCACACCGGGGTGCCCCGGGTGATGGCCGCCGCCGCCGAACGGCACGGGTTGCCGCTGGTGGAGTTGCGCCGGGCCACCCCGTTCGTCCGGGTCACCGAGGCGGTCCACGCACTGATCGTGGACGCGCAGCTCACCGAGTTGCGGGCAGCGGAGGAGATCCACCAGCGGTTCACCGAGCTGTCGGTGGAGGGCGCCGATCCGGGCGAGGTCGTCCGGCAGGCCGCCGAGTTGTCCGGCTGTCCGGTGGTGTTGGAGAACCTCTCCCGGCAGGTGCTCGCGTACGACCCGGCGCGGGAGAACGCCGAGTTGCTGCTCGACCGGTGGGAGCAGCATTCGCGACGGATCCAGCCGGTCGGCCGTACGGTCTACGACCCTGACAGCGGCTGGCTGGTGACCATGGTCGGGGCCCGGGGGGAGGACTGGGGACGGCTGTTGCTGCGCTGGCCGGGCGGGGGCGAGTGGAACTCGGCGCGGGATGCGGTCACCGGTCCGGTCTCGCCGCCGAACCGGTTGACCATCCTGGTCGAGCGGGCCGCGTCGACGCTGGCACTGGGGCGACTGATCCGGCGCGACGCCGAGGGACTGGAACGACAGATCCACCGCACCCTGCTCACCGCGTTGCTGGACCGCTCCCGTCCGGTGGACGAGGTGGCCCTGCGGGCACGCGGGCTCGGGCTGGTGTTGGAACGCCGACACCTGGTCGGGGTGGTGGTCCGGCACCGGGCCGACGACCCGGAGAGCGCCTCGACCGGGACCGGTGACGGGGACGATCCCGGTCCGGCCCGGCTGCGGGACCTGGCCGAGGCGGTGGGCCAGGCGGTGCGGGAGGCGAACCTGACCGGCCTGACCAGTGCCGTGGACGACCAGGCGGTGGGAGCGTTGCTGGCCCTGCCCGACCCGGCGGCGGAGGAGCGGGCGCTGGCCTCGTTCGCCGCCGCGCTGCGCCGGAACCGGCCCGAGTCGAGATCTTCCGACTCGGCTACGACCCGGGCTGCCGGAGCCGGGAAGGGAACCGAGCCGGCTCGGGCGGTGGGCGGTGGCAAGAGCGCCGAGCCGGGCCGGGGCGCCGGTGGGCTCATCATCGCGGCCGGCTCCGGGGTGAGCAGCCTGCGGGAGGCCGGCCGGTCGCTGATCGAGGCCCGGCAGGTCGCCGAGGCCGCCCGCAACGACCGCCGGGACCTGCCGATCTTCCGGCTGCCGCACGTCGGGCTCGCCGGGCTGCTGCACCTGCTGCGCGACGAGCCGCGCCTGCAGACCTTCGTCGAGCGTGAGCTCGGGGCATTGTTGGCGTACGACGCCCGGCACCCGCGTGAGCATCTGCTCGGCACCCTGCGGGCGTACCTGGAGCAGGGCCGCAACAAGTCGGCGGCGGCCGTCGCGGCACACCTGTCCCGACCGGCGTTCTACGAGCGGCTGGCCCGCATCGGCCGCATCCTCGACGTCGACCTCGACTCCGTCGACGCCTGCCTCTCCCTCCACGTCGCCCTGCTGGCCCTCGACGCCATCCGCACCTCCTGACCCACGCCCGCCGCGCCCCCGCCCGCCGCCCCCGCCCGCCGCCCCCGCCCGCCGCGCCCGGCCTCCGCCGCGCACCGCCCCCGCCGCGTCGATCATGGAGTCGTGGTGAGAACAAAAGCCGCGTTAGTGGCGATATCGACTACCACAAGTCCATGATCGCCGGGCCCAGGCAAGGCCCAGGCGTGGGGTCGGGGCGCTCGCGGCCGGGGCGTGCGGCACGATCGGTGCGCGGAACCGCACCGAGGCGGCGGCCTACGCGATCCGGCACCGGCTCGCCTGACGCCCGTCACTCGCTCAGCGAGTGCAGGGCCTTGGTGTAGGCGGGCGGGACGTAGCTGGGGCCGCCGCCGGGAGTGAAGACGTCGGAGGTGGCGGCCGTGGCCCACGCGCTGTCCGGCACGGCGGCGACCAGGGTGCGGACGACCGGGGCGTCGCGCCAGTCCGGCTGCTGGGCGAGCAGGCTCAACGCCACCACCGACTCCTCCACCTCGCCGACGCACTCGAACGGCTTGTGCCCGTCCACGCCGAGCAGTTCCCGGTAGCCGGGGATCTGCGACTCGTCGGCGAGCAGGTCACCGCCGAAGATGCGGGTGATCCGCTCGCGGGACATGAACGGGGCCAGGGCCAGGAAGACGAACCGGCACTTCGGGCAGTCGCGGCACCAGCGCTCGCTGGCGTCGCGTAGCTTGAACGCCGCGTTGCAACTGGTCACCACGTCGTCGTACCGGTCGATGCCGGCGAACAGTCGGGCGATGTGCAGCTCCGACAGCGGGCGCAGCAGGGAGAAGTACGGTTCGGTGAGCCCGGCGTGCTCGGCCAGCGCCGCCCGGAGCAGCCCCTCGGCCTCGACGCCCTTGGACCACTGGTGGTTGACCTCGTGGCCGTTCCAGATCAGGTTCGGGTCGGAGGCGGACCGCTCGTTGGACATGACCACCGGACCCAGCCCGTGCAGCACGGCGGTGGCGACCGCGATCAGCGAGTTGATCGCGGTGACCGGGATGTGCCCGTTGCGGGCACCGGCCGCGTTCAGCTCGAACAGCACCGGGTCGAGGCGTCGCCGGGCGGCCAACGGGGTGAGCCCGGAGGCGGCGTTCACCGCCGTGATCACGTGGTTGGGGTTGACCGAGAAGGGGACCGGGTCCAGGCCGGCGCGACGCATCGCCTCCAGGCTGACGATCGAGTCCTTGCCGCCGCCGACCGCGCTGAGTGGTCGCCGGTCCGAGTTGTCGTGTTCGGCGACGGCGGCGACCCGACCCTGCGGGATCACCGGGGACAGGTCGAGCACGTACGGCAACTGGTTGCGGTACGCGTACTCGGCCAGGCCCTTGGTGTAGACGGCGGTGACGAACTCGGCGGCGGCCGGGCCCAGCGGCGCCGGCAGCACCAACTGCCCCGGCGCGGCGGCCTTGTAGTAGCTGACGCCGGCCACCACGTGCAGCAGCTCCAGCACCCGGCCGAGCGCCGCCACGGCGGCGTCCGACGGCGACTCGTCCGGCACCGGAAGCGTGATCACCTCGGTGAAACGCTGCTCGCCGTCGGGCCCGGTCAGGGCGTAGTCGAACAACGCCTCCCCGGTCGAGAGATCGATCGAGTAGGACGGGAAGGTGAACGCGTCCATCCGCGCCAGTTGCGTATTGGGCACACGCCATACTAGGCCCTGGTTCGTCCGGCCGTGCCCGGCTCCGCCGGACCCCGCACGTGCCCCGTTGTCGTCGCACCCGAGGAGAAGCTGTGCGCCTGTCTGACCTGCGCGGACGTACCGTCGCCGTCTGGGGGGCGGGTCGGGAGGGCCGGGCCGCGGTGATCGCGATCGCCGCCCACGGCCCGGCCGATCTGGTCGCCGTCGACGACAGCGCCAATTTCCTCTCGCTGCCCTGGGAGGGGCCGCTGGCGGAGGCGGCCCCGCTGGTCACCGGCGAGGAGGGCTTCGTCCGGTTGGCCGCTGCCGACGTGGTGGTCCGGTCGCCGGGCGTGCCGCAGACCCACCCGTGGCTGGTGGAGCTGCGCCGCCGGGGCGCCACCGTCACCCAGGGCACCTCGCTGTGGATGGCCGACCACGGTTCGCGCACCGTCGGGGTGACCGGCAGCAAGGGCAAGAGCACCACGTCCAGCCTGATTCACCACCTGCTGACCGCGGTGGACCGGCCGAACGTCTTCGGCGGCAACATCGGCGTACCGACGCTGGACCTGCCGGAAGCCGAGCTGTACGTGCTGGAGCTGTCCAGCTACCAGTGCAGCGACCTGACCGACTCGCCCCGGGTCGCGGTGGTCACCGCGCTGTTCCCGGAGCACCTCGACGCGCACGGTGGCGAGCGGGAGTACTACCGGGACAAGCTCAACCTGCTGGCGTACGGGCCGAACACCGTGGTCGTCAACGGTGGCGACCCCCGGCTGCTTGTCGAGTTGGGCGACCGCGCGGCGGTACGCGCCGGCAGCGCGGAGTCGGTGAACGTGGCCGCCGGCCCGGACGGTACGCCCTGGTTCCACCGGGTCGACCAGCCGTTGTTCCCCCGGGCGGTGCTGCCGTTGGTCGGTCGGCACAACGAGGGCAATCTCTGCGTGGCGCTGGCCGTGCTCGACGCCCTCGGCGTGGATCTGGTCGAGCGCAAGGACACCCTGGCCGTGGCGGTCGCCGGCTTCCAGGGGCTGGCCCACCGGTTGACCGAGATCGTCGACCCGTCCGGTCTGACCTTCGTCGACGACACGCTGGCGACCAGCCCGTACGCGGCCATGCACGCCATCGACGCGTACGACGGGCGGCCGTTGACCGTGATCGTCGGCGGTACCGACCGGGGCGTGGACTACACCCCGCTGCGCGAGCACCTGGCCGAGCGGGAGCTGACCGTGATCGGCATCCCGGACAGCGGGCCGCGGATCGTCGAGGCGTTGGACGGGCTGCCCAAGGTGCGTACCGAGCTGGTCGAGGAGCTCGCCGACGCGGTCCAGTTGGCCCGGCAGGTCACGCCGGCCGGTGGCGTGGTCCTGCTCTCCCCGGCCGCGCCCAGCTACGGCCGGTTCCGCAACTTCGAGCACCGCTCCGAGGTCTTCGCCGAAGCGGTCCGCGCCACCGCCCCGGCCTGACCGAGCCCGTCAGGCACTCGTGGACGGTCGCTGCGCCAGGGTGGTGTGCAGCGTACGCATGGAGCGGATGGCCGAGCGGATCTCCTGGAGATACCGGCCGGGGGTGAGGGTGGGCTCCGGCAGGTCGTCCAGGTCGGGTCGGGCGGGGTCCACGCCGACGGTGTCGATCTCGCAGCCGTACGGCACCGCCAGGGTGCGCAACGCGTCGCAGTGCTGGAACGGTACGTAGATCGGTGCGGTGACCAGCAGGACCGGTTCGCCGGGGGAGAGCCGGGCGTGCTCGGCCCAGAACCGCTGGGTGTCGGCGGTGTGTGCGCGTCGCCGCTGCGGCTCGCTCGACGGGGCGGCCAGCACCCGCACCGGCGGTAGCCCGGTCGGCCGGTAGGTCCGCGACGACCAGGAGTGGTGCGGATGCCCGGCGTCCACGCCGTCGGTGGAGTCCGGTTCGCGGAGTCCGAAGGTGCGCCGGACCGCCGAGTCGAGCACGTCGACCTCGGTGTCGCCGCCGCTCACGTCGGCGTCGGCGAGCGTGCCGCGTTCCGTCTCGGACAGTGGCCGGAAGCTGCCCAGCACCGCCACCTCGCCGGTCACGTCGACCCGGTCGCGCAGCAGGTGGGCGGCGTAGGCGACCCGGCGCAGGCAGGCGTGGGCCAGGCCGCCCAGCACCACCAGGTGTGCGTACCGGGTGTGGGCCGGTGGGCGGGGCCGGACCAGCCCGAGCGCGTCGGCGGCGGCGAGGACCCGGGCGCGGCGGCCTGCGTCGAGGTCGGGTTCCCGGGCCTCGGGTCGTTCCCGGCCCGCACGGAAGTCCCAGTGCGTGGCGGAGAACCCGTCGAGCGCGGCCAGCGTGGCACCGAGGTCGCCGCCGGGCCATCGGCCGCCGAAGCAGGCCACCAGGTCCCGTATCGGCGGGCTGTCGATCCAGCGGTTGATGCCGTCGATGATCGCGGCGGCCGGGTCGGTGGGACCGCCGCCCGGCAGCGGGACCAGATCGGGGGAGCCGGTGGGCGGCGGTGCTCCGGCCGGCCCGGCGACGGGGGGTGGGGCGGCCACGGGCGGTGGGAGAGGACGCTCGGGCACGGATCGGATCGTACCGGCCGGTGGCCCGGCGTGACGGTCGAGCGGGCCGGTGGGCGGCCGTTGACGTTCTGTCAACGGCTGTCGACCAGCGGGCGACACGTTGGCTCTTGTCCGGGCAACGACGGTGGTGACACCGTCGCGGTTACCGCGAACCGAAGGGTGCGACGATGACCGACGATCTGCTGGCCCGGCACCGGGCCGTGCTGCCGTCCTGGATGCCGCTCAACTACGCCGAGCCGATCGAACTGGTCTCCGGCGAGGGCCGCCGGGTCACCGACGCCCAGGGGCGCACCTACCTGGACTTCTTCGGCGGAGTGCTGACCAACATGATCGGCTACGACATCGCCGAGATCCGCGAGGCGGTGCAGCGGCAACTGTCCACCGGGATCGTGCACACCTCGACGCTCTATCTGATCCGGCAGCAGGTGGAGTTGGCCGAGAAGATCGCCCGGCTATCCGGGATCCCGGACGCCCGGGTCTTCTTCACCAACTCCGGCAGCGAGGCCAACGAGGCGGCGCTGCTGATGGCGACCAACTACCGCCGCTCGCACCAGATCCTCGCGGTCCGCAACAGCTATCACGGCCGCACCTACGCGACGATGGGCGCCACCGGCAACCGGGGCTGGTCGGCCAGCGCGCTCAATCCGCTCCAGGTGGCCTGGCTGCACTCCGGTGAGCGGCTGCGCGGCCTGCTCGCCCGGCTGCCGGAGGGCGACCGGGTCGACGCGGCGGTGGAGGATCTGCGCGAGGTGCTCGCCACCCAGACCTCCGGCGACGTGGCCTGCCTGATCGCCGAGCCGATCCAGGGTGTCGGCGGGTTCGTGCACGGGCCGGACGGCCTGTTCGCCGGGTGGAAGAAGGTCCTCGACGAGCACGGCATCCTGCTGATCTCCGACGAGGTGCAGACCGGCTGGGGGCGCACCGGCGAGCACTTCTGGGGCTACCAGGCCCACGGCGTCACGCCCGACCTGCTCACCTTCGCCAAGGGCGTCGGAAACGGGTTCGCCCTGGCCGGGGTGGTCGGCCGGGCGGAGGTGCTGGAGTCGGTGCCGGCGATCAGCTTCTCCACCTACGGCGGCAACCCGCTCAGCACCGCCGCCGGCAACGCCGTCCTGGACTACCTGCTCGACCACGACCTACAGGCCAACGCCGCCCGGGTCGGTGCGGTCCTCGGCGACGGCCTGCGCGCGGCGGTGGCCGGTCTCGACCAGGTCGCCGAGGTACGCGGCAAGGGCCTGATGCTGGCCGTGGAGTTCGTCCGTCCGGGCAGCGGCGAGCCGGACCCGGCGCTGACCGGGCGGGTGTTCGAGGCGTGCCGGCAGGGTGGGCTGCTCGTCGGCAAGGGCGGGCTCTACGGCAACGTGCTGCGGATGGGACCGCCGCTGACGCTCACCGAGGAGGAGGCCCGCGAGGGGCTGGCCATCCTGGTCGAGGCGATCCGGGCCGCCGTCAGCGAGGAGGTTGACCGGTGAGCGCGAGGAGTGAGCCGGTTCTGCGAGCCCCGCAGTCGCGAACGGAAGGCGGTGCCCTGAACCTGATCGGGCACTTCGTGGACGGTAAGCGGGTCAGCGGCACCTCGACCCGGCGTGGGGACGTCTTCGACCCGGCCACCGGTCGGCGTACCGGGCAGGTGGAGCTGGCCTCCGTCGCGGACGTGGCGGTCGCCGTCGAGGCGGCCGAGCGCGCCGCGCGGACCTGGCGCGACGCGTCGCTGGCGAAGCGGACGGCGGTGCTGTTCGCCTTCCGGGAGCTGGTCAACGCCCGCCGGGACCGGCTCGCCGAGGTGATCACCGCCGAGCACGGCAAGGTGCTCGCCGACGCCGCCGGGGAGGTGCAGCGCGGCCTGGAGGTCATCGAGTACGCCTGCGGCATCCCGTCGGCGCTGCGCGGCGGTTTCAGCGAGAACGTTTCCACCGAGGTCGACTCGTACAGTCTGCGGCAGCCACTCGGCGTGGTCGCGGTGATCAGCCCGTTCAACTTCCCGGTGATGGTGCCGCTGTGGTTCGTGCCGGTGGCGGTCGCCGCCGGTAACGCCGTGGTGCTCAAGCCGAGCGAGAAGGACCCGAGCGCGGCGCTGCTGCTGGCGGAGTGGTTCGCCGAGGCCGGCCTGCCCGACGGGGTACTGAACGTGGTCAACGGCGACGCCGAGGCCGTCGACGCGCTGCTGGATCACCCGACGGTCAAGGCGGTGTCGTTCGTCGGTTCCACCCCGGTGGCCCGGCACGTCTACCAGCGCGGCACCACGGCCGGTAAGCGGGTGCAGGCCCTCGGCGGCGCGAAGAACCACATGGTGGTGCTGCCCGACGCGGATCTGGACCTGGCCGCCGACGCGGCGGTCAATGCCGGGTTCGGGTCGGCGGGGGAGCGGTGCATGGCGATCTCGGCGCTGGTCGCGGTGGAGCCGGTCGCCGACGACCTGGTGGCCCGGATCGCGGACCGGATGGCCGGGCTGCGCACCGGTGACGGGCGGCGTGGCTGCGACATGGGTCCGCTGGTCACTGCCGCGCACGCGGAGCGGGTCCGGGCCTACGTCGAGGCGGGGGTGGCCGCCGGGGCGGTGGCGGTGGTCGACGGGCGGAACGTGACGCCCGACGGCGACCCGGACGGCTTCTGGCTGGGCCCGACCCTGTTCGACCGGGTCACCCCGGACATGTCGATCTACACCGACGAGATCTTCGGTCCGGTGCTGTCGGTGCTGCGGGTGGCTTCGTACGACGAGGCGGTGGAACTGGTCAACGCCAGCCCGTACGGCAACGGCGCGGCGATCTTCACCAACGACGGCGGGGCGGCCCGCCGCTACCAGCACGAGGTGGAGGCCGGCATGGTCGGCGTCAACGTGCCGATCCCGGTGCCGATGGCGTACTACTCGTTCGGCGGTTGGAAGGCGTCCCTCTTCGGCGACCTGCACGCGCACGGTGCCGACGGGGTGGCGTTCTTCACCCGGGGCAAGGTGGTCACCAGCAGGTGGCTGGACCCCCGCCACGGCGGGGTCAACCTCGGCTTCCCCACCCAGACCTGAGCAGGCGCAGGACACCCGCACCGGCCAGGTAGGCGACCAGGGCGGCGACCGGCAGCCCGAGCGGCTCCGGTGCGGTCTTGGCGGTGGCGCTGTTGGCCACCAGGGCGTACCCGACGGCGCCGAAAGCGGCGACGGCCGTGACACCCACCCAGCGACTGGTGGGCCGGCCGTCCGTCGGGGTGGAGCGGCCGGTGCGGGCCTCGATCGGGCCGAAGACCGCGACCAGGGCGGCGAGTACCACGGTGAGCAGCAGTACCCAGGGCAGCCGCCAGGCGAGCCAGGCCGCCGACCCGGCCGACGGGGTGGGCAGGAGACCCAGCCGGTCCAGTGCGCCGACCAGCAGGATCACCGCGCTCAGGTGCCACAGGAAGACGGTCAGCACGACCGAGTTGACGGCGATCACGGCCTGCCAGGGTCGGCTGCGGTGCAGCCACCGTTCGGCCCGCTCGCGCAGCAGCAGGATGAGCCCGAGTTGGGCGGTGGCCACGGCCAGTAGCGCGATGCTCGGCGGGGCGGCGTTGTCCAGTCGCTGGCCGGGGATGTTGATCATGCTGATCGGGTACGGGCCCGGCCCGGTGAGCAGCACCGCGACGCCCAGACCGGTGACGGTCAGGACCAGGGCGGCGCGGCGGGACATCGGCAGGCATCTGGTCCATCGGTGCGCCCTTCGTGGCCGGGCCGTGCCGTTCCCGCTCGGGTCGCAGTGCCCTCGGCGGGCGTCGTACCAGGCGAAGCCGACCTGGTGCACGGCCAGCCAGCCGAGCAGGTAGTTGGGCAGGGCCGCCGTCTCGTGGCCGGTCGCCCGCCCGAGGTCCCCGGCGGCCACGAGCAGCGCCAACGCGATCGGCACGGCCAGTCCGAAACGGCGGTGCAGCGCGTACGTGAGCGGGGTCAGCGGCACCACCACGAGATAGGCGGCGAGGAACCACAGCGGGATGGTGGCGAACCAGACGACGGTGCGGACCATGTGCGGCTCGGCCCCGACCAGCCGGGCCACCAGCGCGCTTCCGACCAGCGCCAGCACCAACGCGCTGGTCGGGCGCAGCAACCGGGCGCTGCGCCCCAACAGCCACCCGGTCGCGTCGCCGCCACGGCTGCGGTGCGCGGCCAGCGAGGCGGCGTTGGCGTAGCCGCCGACCAGGAAGAAGACCGGCATCACCTGGACCGCCCAGGTCAGGGGAAGGGCCCACGGGATCGCGGGCAGGGCGGAGTGGCCGTCGGGCTGCCCGTGCTCGTCGTAGCCGATCGTCGCGACCGCCCAGTGTCCGAGGACGACCATGATGATCGCCAAGGCGCGCAGCAGGTCCAGGTAGCGCTCGCGGTCAGCCGGCGTCCGTGCGGCGAGTCGGGCCAGGCGGCGCATGATCCGAGGGTATGCGCCCGTGGCGTACAGCGGACGGCTGACCGCCGTCCGGGGCGGCCGAACGCAGTCCGGGCGGGGCCGCCGAGAATGGCACGATGAGATCCGTGGACGGCACTCCGGTCACCCTCAACCCGTACGATCCGCACTGGGCGGTGCTGTTCGCGCAGGAGCGGGTCACCCTCGAAACCGTTCTGAAGCGGTGGCTGGTGGGGCCGGTCGAGCACATCGGCTCGACATCGATTCCCGGCCTGGCGGGAAAACCGATCATCGACATGATGGCGCCGGTACGCAGCCTCGCGGAGGCGGTCGCCGCCATCGAAGTGGTGACCGCACTCGGCTACCGCAACGGCGTGCACCGCCCGGAGGAAGCGCACTATTTCTTCAAGCCGGCGACCGACAACTGGTGGGAGCGCACTTTTCAGCTCCACCTCACCGAGCCGACCTCGCTGCTGTGGCGGCGACGGATCGCGTTCCGCGATGCGCTGCGGGGACACGCGGACTATCGGTCCCGGTACGAGCGACTCAAGCGCGATCTCGCGCAGGCTCACGGCGTGGACCTCGCGGCTTACGCCCGCAACAAGGACGACTTCGTCAACGAGGTCCTCGGTGTCCGCCACCGGACGCAACCACCGGCCGTCAGTGACCCGGAACGGTGACCATCCGATCGAGCAGCGGGCCGGCTTCCCGCCGCATCTGCGGTGGTGGCCCTGATGTCCGGTGCCAAGAACGGCACCTGACTGCCCGCCTCATCGGTCTTCCCGGCCCCTTTGCTCTGCTGCACCCCACGCAACGAATTCGCGCCGATCATGTTGCGCCGGTCGAAGCAGAGCAAAGGGGGTCGAGGGGGCGGGGCCGGCTGCTTCCAAGGTGACCGACTGGCATCTTCGAGGATGACGTCAGTCGATGTCAGTTCTATCGCCCGAGTGCGAATGCGGGAGCTGCCGCGTGGCCGTCGGCAGCGACGCCGACCGGAGCCCCAGGGCGGTCGGGGTGGCCGGTGGCGGGTGGGTCAGGTGGGTGGGGGGACCAGGCGGGCGTGCAGGGCGGTCGGGTCGGTCACCTCGGGCAGTTCGCGGGCGGCCAGCCAGGCGGCTGCGGCGGCACCGTCCCCGGCCGATCGGACCGGGGCGTGCGGCCAGCGTCGTCGGGCCTCGGCGTGGACGGCGGCGGCCAGCGGGGTGTCGCCGGTCAGCAGCCCGCCGCCGAGCACCAGGACGTCGGTGTCGTCGGCCGGTCGGATCCGGCCGACCGTGTCGGCCAGGTGAGCGCCGGCCGCGTCCAGCAGCGCGACCCCGGTCGGCTCGCCGGAGGCGGCGGCGTCGAGCACCAGCGGGGCGAGTCGGGACAGTTCCACCGGTGGGCGGCGGGTGACGACCTGCACGAGCGCGTCGACGGTGTCCCGGGGGCGTGCGGCGACCTCGGCGGAGCCGGTCAGTTCGGTGAGCACCCGTCGGCCGAGGTCGCCCGGGTCGGTGCCGCCGTCGAGGGCGGTGAGCAGTCGACGTACCGCCGCTCGGCCGAGCCAGAAGCCGGAACCTGCGTCGCCGAGCAGCCAGCCGTGCCCGTCGGCGACGCGGTGCAGGCGCAGGTCCCGGACCTCGGCGGCGATCGCGCCGGTGCCGGCGACGAGGACGGTGCCCCGTGGTGCGGCGGTGCCCGAGGCGTACGCGACGAGGGCGTCGCCGTGCACCGCGTACGGGCAGCGCAGCCCGGCGGCCCGCCAGGCGTCGGCGAACGCGGCGCGTCCGGTCGGGTCGGCCTGGAGACGGCCGGCTCCGGCGAGTCCGACGGCACCGGCGCGTACCCGGGTCGGGTCGATGTCGGCCAGTGCCGCGCGCAGGGCGGTCAGGAGTTCCCCGGCGGCGCGGGTGGCGCCGTGACTCGTGGGGTTGCCGCCACCGGCTCGGCCGGTGCCGAGGCGGTCGCCGCCGAGGGTCACGGCGAGCGCCCGGGTGGACGTGCCGCCGATGTCGAGGCCGATCACGACGGTGTCGGACATCGGCGCCCACCTCCTTGATCGATCTACGTTCATGCTGGTCGCGGCACCTCTTCAGGGCAAGGCGCGGATCCGGCGTCGGATGGTGCGCCAGGTAACAGTTTGAAAACTTCGCCCACGGTCTTGACACGGAGGTGGCTTCAGTAAGAACTTTTACCACTATCAGTTAACAGTCTTTTCCGAAAGGCGTCCCATGGTTGATCACGAGGCGGACACCTCCGCGGGCACCGCGGTGGCCGACGCCGACCGGGTTGACCGGCGGGGCGCCCTCGGCGTCGGCTCGGGCGGGATACTCGCCCGAGTGCGCAGCGGGTCCGACGAGCTGACCGGCGCGCTGCGCCGGGTCGCCGAGCACGTCCTGAGCGACCCGGAGGCGGCGGCGCGGGCCACCATCGTCGAGTTGGCCGAGCGCAGCGGCACCTCACCGGCGACCGTCACCCGGTTCTGCCGGGCGATGGGCTTCGACGGCTACGCCGACCTGCGGCTGGGCATCGCCGCCGAGACCGGCCGGGCCCGGTCGGCCGGCTGGACCGTCGACATCGGACGCGAGATCCAGCCCGGCGACCCGCTGGACCGGGTCCTGGAGCAGATCATGGCGGCCGACACCCGGGCCATGCACGACACCGCCGCGCTGCTCGACCTCGACGAGGTGGAACGGGCCGCGAACGCCATCGCCGGGGCGAGCCGGGTCAACATCTTCGGGGCCAGCGGCAGCGCCCTGGTCGGCGAGGAGATGCAGTTCAGCCTGCATCGCATCGGGGTGGCCGCCTGGGCGTGGAACGACGTGCACTCCGGGCTCGCCTCCGCCGCACTGCTGCGTCCGGGCGACGTCGCGTTGGGCATCTCGCACAGCGGCCAGACCCGGGAGGCCATCGAGATGGTGGCCGAGGGCGGCAGCCGGGGCGCGACCACGATCGCGCTCACCGGCTTCCGTCGCTCGCCGCTGGCCGAACTGGCCGACATCGTGCTGCTGACCGCCAGCCACGCCACCACGTTCCGCCCGGACGCGCTGTCGGCCCGGCATCCGCAACTGGTCGTCCTCGACCTGCTCTACATCGCGGTCGCCCAGCGCACCCACGACCGCGCACACGCGGCCTTCCGGCGTACCGCCCAGGCCGTCGACGGACACAAGGCCGCGAGGGGAGCCAGCGCATGATCAGCGCCCAGGGGTACGCGGACGCGGTCCGCCCCGTCCTGGACCGTCTCGTCGACCGGGGGCACGAGCCGCTCGGCCGGGCCGCCGACCTGATCGCCGCCAGCCTGCGCGACGGCGGGGTGCTCCAGGCGTTCGGCGCCGGGCACTCCGAGGCGTTCGCCGCCGAGCTGGTGGCCCGGGCCGGCGGGCTGGTGCCCACCAACCGGCTCACCCTGCACGACCTGGTGCTGCACGGCGACGCCCCGCGCGACGTGCTCGCCGACCCGAAGCTGGAGCGCGACCCGGCCATCGCCCACCAGCTCTACGAGATCGCCGCGCCGCAGCCGCAGGACGTGTTCGTGGTGGCGTCCCAGTCCGGCATCAACGGCTCGGTGGTCGAACTGGCCCTGCTGGTCACCGGTCGCGGTCACCCGTTGATCGCGGTCACCTCGGTCGAGCACACCGGACGGGTCGCCCCGCGCCACCCGTCCGGCCGGCGGCTCGTCGATCTCGCCGACGTCGTGCTGGACAACGGCGCGCCGTACGGCGACGCACTGCTGCCGCTCGAGGGCGGCGGCGCGGTCTGTGCGGTCTCCTCGGTCACCTCGGCGCTGCTGGCGCAGTTGCTGACCGCGGAGGTCGTACGACGGTTCCACCAGGCCGGAGAGGCACCCCCTATCTACCTCTCCGCCAACGTCCCCGGTGGGGACGAGCACAACCTCGCCCTCGAGTCGCGGTACGCCGGACGTCTCCGGCGCACCGCCTGACCCGACACCACAAGGAGAGTCAGAGATGTCCGTTTCCCCCGATCTCAGTCGCCGGACCCTGCTGCGCCGCGCGGCGGCCGCGGGCCTCCTGGTGACCCCGGCTGTGGGTCTGCTCAGCGCCTGTGCGGGCAGCACGCCCAGCGAGAACACCGACAACGCCGGGGAGAAGAGCACCGAGAACCCCTTCGGCGTGCAGGCCGACAGCGCCGTGAAGGTGGTCATCTTCAACGGTGGACTGGGTGACGCCTGGGCGAAGGAAGACCAGGCGATCTTCAGCGCCAAGCACCCGAACGTCACCGTCAACATGAGCTCCACCCAGAAGATCAAGACCGAAGAGCAGCCCAAGATGGCGACGCAGCCCAGCGACGTCGTGATGAACTCGGGCGCCGACATGATGGACATCAGCACCCTGGTCAACGAGGGTGCCATCGAGCCGTTGGACGACCTGCTCGCGGCCCCGGCCTGGGAGGGTGGGGGCACGGTCGCCGACACCCTGCTGCCCGGCACCGTCGCCGACGGCACCTTCCAGGGCAAGTTCTACGTGGTCAACATCGCCTACACGGTCTGGGGCAACTGGTACAACTCGGCGCTGTTCGACCGGGAGGGCTGGGCCCCGCCGAAGACCTTCGACGAGTTCTTCGCCCTCGCCCCGAAGATCAAGGCCAAGGGCATGTCGCCGTACGTCTACGACGCGGTGCACGGCTACTACCCGCGCTGGGCGCTGATGGCCACGGTCTGGAAGTCGGCCGGCAAGCAGGCGGTCATCGACATCGACAACCTCAAGGAGAACGCCTGGCGTGCCGACGGCATCCTGCCGGCCCTGGAGGTGTGGGAGAAGCTGGTCAAGGACAAGCTGGTGCTCCCGGGCAAGCTCGACCACACCCAGTCGCAGCAGGCCTGGCTCGACGGCAAGGCGGCCTTCATCCAGGTCGGCACCTGGCTGAAGAACGAGATGGCGGCGACCATCCCGCCGGGCTTCGAGATGAAGATCTCCGACTACTGGGGCCTGGGCGCCACCGACAAGGCGCCCAACGACGTCTACGCCGGTGCGGGCGAGGGCATCGTGGTGCCGAGCAAGGCCCCCAACAAGGCGGCGGCCAAGGAGTTCCTGCGGGCCGTGCTCTCCAAGGCCGGTTCGGCGAAGTTCGCCGAGCTGACCAAGTCGCTCGCCTCCACCGCCGGCTCCGGCGACAACGTCCAGGACTCGGCGCTGGCCAGCGCCAACGAACTGATGAAGAACGCGCCGAAGGACCTGGTCTCGATCAAGTTCTGGAACTTCTACGCGGACCTGGACAAGGAGAGCCAGAACCTCTCCCAGGAGCTGATGGCCGGCCGGCTCACCGCCGCGCAGTTCGTCGACAAGATGCAGGCCGCCGCCGACAAGGTCGCCAAGGACTCGTCCATCACCAAGCAGACCCGCGACGCGTGACACCCGCCGGATCCAACCGAACGAGGAAGTGAGAGACATGCGGCACGGTGTTGGCCGTTTCGTCACGGGTTTCCTGGCACTGCCGGTCGGCCTCTACGTCTTCTACGTGGTGTGGCCGTTCCTGCAGGCCGCCGGGTACTCGCTGACCGACTGGGGAGGCTACTCCGACAGGCAGCAGTTCGTCGGGCTGGACAACTACATCCGGCTGTTCTCCGACGAGCTGATCAGGAAGGCGTTCTGGCACAACGTCTTCTTCCTGATCACCGTGCCGCTGTTCACCATCGCGCTGGCCCTGTTCCTCGCGTTCCTGCTCAACGTGGGCGGACGCGAGGACAAGGCCGGCATCCGGGGCGTCTTCGGCTCCGGGTTCTACAAGGTGATCTTCTTCTTCCCGCAGGTGCTGTCCCTGGTCGTCATCGCGGTGATGTGGCAGCAGATCTACCGCGCCGACAGCCAGGGCCTGATCAACGGCATCCTGATGAAGATCGGGCTGGTCAGCGAGGAAGACCCGATCACCTTCATGTACGACCCGGAGCCCTTCCTCGGCGTACCGGCGGTGTTGTGGTGGCTGTTGCTGATCGCGGTCTGGAGCGGCGCCGGCTTCTACATGGTGCTGTTCTCGGCGGCCATGCAGTCGATCCCCAAGGACGTCTACGAGGCGGCCATCCTCGACGGCGCGGGCCGCTTCCACACCTTCTTCCGGATCACCCTGCCGCTGCTGCGGGACACCGTCTCGGTGGCCTGGGTCTACCTGGGTTTCATCGCCCTGGACATGTACGCCCTGGTCTTCGTCATGACGCCCAGCCAGGGCGGACCCAACCACGCCAGCGAGATCTTCGCGTCGGTGCTGAACTTCACCGCCTTCCAGAAGGGCCAGTTCGGCTACGCCTGCGCGATGGGCGTGGCGCTGGCGATCTTCACGATCCTGCTGGCCGCGCTCCAGCTCCGGATCACCCGTCGTGAGCGGATCGAGTACTGAGGAGACCTGGACGATGAGCACGGTGACCCACACCCCGGGTGGCCAGGCCGGGCCCGACCAGGCCCCGCCGCCGGGGCGTACGCCGGCCGACCGCGCCCCCGTCGGTGGCGGTCGTGCCGGGGCACGGTTCTTCAACGGCTTCTCGCACCTCTTCCTCGCCGTCTGGGCGATCATGGTGGTCTACCCGCTGCTGTGGGTGGTGATGTCGGCGCTCAAGACCGACTCGGAGGTGATCCGCAAGCCGCTGTCGCTCATCCCGGAGCAGTTGCAGTGGGACAACTTCGCCCGGGCCTGGACCGAGGGCCACATCGGCGAGTTCTTCCTCAACACCGTGCTGGTGCTGACCGGCAGCGTCTTCCTCACCATGCTGCTCGGCTCGATGGCCGCCTACGTGCTCGCCCGGTACGAGTTCCCCGGCAACCGGCTGATCTACTACATGTTCCTGTCCGGCCTGACCCTGCCGATCTATCTCGCCGCGGTGCCGCTGTTCAAGGGCGTCTACAACACCGGCGTGGCGCTGCCGTTCCTCGGCCCGAACAAGCACCTGATGCTGATCCTGGTCTACGTGGCGTGGTCGCTGGCGTTCACCGTCTTCTTCATGCACTCGTTCTTCCGGACGCTGCCCAACGCGATCGCGGAGGCGGGCATGGTCGACGGGGCCTCGCACAGCCGGCTGTTCTTCAGCGTGATGCTGCCGATGGCCAAGCCCGGCCTGATCAGCATCGGCATCTTCAACGTGCTCGGCCAGTGGAACCAGTGGTACCTGCCGACCCTGCTCATGCAGTCGGTGGCCGGCGAGCCGAAGAACCAGGTCATCTCCCAGGGCCTGATCGAGCTGTCGGTCAACCAGGGCTACCGCTCCGACTGGTCCGGCCTGTTCGCCGGGGTGACGATGGCGATGCTGCCGGTGCTGATCGTCTATATCGTCTTCCAGCGCCAGGTGCAGTCCGGCCTCACCGCCGGCGTCAGCAAGTAAACGCCTACCGTCCCGCCACCGGCCGGTGGCGGGACGGTAGCGGCGTGCGACGCCCGGCAGCCCGGCTCAGACCGCCGAAGTCGTACGAGCGGGACGACCTTCGCGACCGGCTGGCCCGTCCCCGGTCGAGGACCTTGACCTCGACTTCGGTTGAGGTTGCACGATGCCCTCTGGCCAACCGAGGGAGCAATCGTGATCGACCCTGCCGCTCGCATCCGGATCGCCCGACCGTCCCGTGACCTGGCCGTCGCGGAGCACTTCTATCGCGCCGGGCTCGGCCTGCACGTGCTCTACCGGGGCCAGGGCGGTCCCGGCGAGCATGACCTGATCATGCTGGGCTGGCCCCGCGCCGCCTGGCATCTGGAACTGGTCGGCGGTCCGCATCTGGCGGTACGACCGACACCGGGCCCCGAGGACCTGCTCGTGATCTACCTCGGCGACGTCCCCGACGCGGAGTTGGTCTCCCGACTCGTGTCCACCGGTGGCCGCCGGGTCTCCCAGAGCGCCTACTGGGATCGGTGGGGGATCACCGTCGAGGACCCGGACGGCTACCGCCTCGTGCTGTCCCACCGTTCGTGGTCGAACGCCGACTGACTCCGCTCCCGCTCGCCGGGGTGTCGTACCGGGGCGGAAGAATGCCGTTCGTGCTGGTGGCGGTGGTGCCTGACGAGCGGGGCGGGGGAGTGCTGCAACCCCTCGACCCCACGGGCGCCGCCGTGGGGCCGCCGGAGCCGGTCGCCGACCTGGCCGCCGCGGTGGCCGCCCGGGAGCGGTCCGACTCGCCGCGCTGGGTCTGGGCCGCCGGCACCACGCTCTATCCGGCGCTGCTGCGCGCCGGGGTCCGGGTCGCGCGCTGCCACGACGTGGAGCTGACCGAGGCGCTGCTGCTCGGCTACACCGGCCGCTTCGGCGAGCCCCGGGCGCTGGCGGCGGCCTGGGCGCGGTTGACCGGCGCGCCGGTGCCGGCCGACCCGCCGCCGCGCGTGGCCGCTCCGCCGGGCGGCGGGCAGGACGCGCTCTTCGACGCCGTGCCCGGGCCGCCGGGTCCGGGCATCGCGGCACTGACCGGGGTGTACGCCGATCAGCTCGACCGGATCGCGGCGACCGAGGCGCCGGGACGGTTCCGACTGTTGGTGGCGGCCGAGTCGGCCGGTGCGCTGATCGGTCCCGAGATGGGTGCGGCCGGCCTGCCCTGGCGTGCCGACGTGCACGACGAGGTCCTGACCGAGCTGCTCGGGGAGCCGTCCCCGGTCGGCGGCCCGCCGCGTCGGCTGGCCGAGTTGGCCGCGCGGATCGCCGAGGCGTTCGGCGTACGGCAGGTGCACGCGGACAGCCCGGCGGAGCTGCTGCGGGCGTTCGCGCGGGTCGGGGTGGAGCTGCCGAACACCCGCGCCTGGGTGCTGCGGGGGGTGGACCATCCGGCGGTGCCGCTGGTGCTGGAGTACAAGGAGCTCTACCGGATCTGGACGGCACACGGGCGGGCCTGGCGGGACGCGTGGGTCCGTGCGGGGCGGTTCCAGCCCGAGTACGTCCCCGGTGGGGTGGTGTCGGGCCGATGGGCGACCCGGGGCGGTGGCGCGTTGCAGATCCCGAAGGTGATCCGCCGTGCGGTGGTGGCCGATCCGGGGTGGCGGTTCGTGGTGGCCGACGCGGGGCAACTGGAGCCCCGGGTGCTGGCGGCGGTCTCCCGCGACGCTCGGCTGGCGGCGGCCGGCGCCACCGGTGACCTGTACGCCGCGCTGGCCCGGGACGCGTTCGGCGGCGACCGGGGCCGGGCCAAGCTCGCCCTGTTGGGGGCGATGTACGGGCAGACCGGCGGCTCGGCGGTGCCGGCGCTGGCGGTGCTGCGACGCAACTACCCGACCGCCTTCGGCCATGTCGAGGCGGCGGCCCGCACCGGTGAGGCGGGCGGGCTGGTGCGGTCGTGGTTGGGGCGTACCTGCCCGCCGGGGACGGCCGGGTTCGATGCGGGTGACGACGGGCCGTCCGACCCGGACGCGGCCGGTGACCCGCAGTCGCCCCGAGCCCGGGCGGCCCGGTCCCGGGGCCGGTTCACCCGCAACTTCGTCATCCAGGCCACCGCCGCCGAGTGGGCCTCGACGCTGCTGGCGGTGCTGCGCGGCGAACTGGCCGGCACCGACGCCGAGTTGGTCTTCTTCCAGCACGACGAGGTGATCGTGCACTGCCCGGCGGCGCAGGCCGAGCGGGTCGCCGAGGCGGTCGAACGGGCCGGTCGGCGGGCCACCGCGCTGTTGTTCGGCGAGACCGCGGTGCGGTTCCCGCTGGACCTGTCGGTGGTGGAGTGCTACGCCGACGCGGCGTGAGCGGCGCTCGGCTGACCGGATCGGGGCCGTCGACTCCCGAGGACGCCTAGGGTGGGCGTTATGCGTAGATCGGGGCGGGTGCGGGTCGACAGGGCTCGCCGGTGAGCGCGGCCGTCGGGCAGCGGCACACCCGACTGGAGGGGTACGACAAGGTGACCGGCACCGCCCGGTACGCGGTGGAGTACCCGGCGGCGGACATGGCGTACGCGTGGCTGGTGCCGGCGACGGTCGCCCGAGGCGTCGTCGCCGAGGTGGACAGCACGGCGGCCCTGGCGGTCGACGGCGTGCTGGCGGTGCTGCACCACGACAACGCGCCCCGGCTGCTCCCCGGGATCGACGCGGAGGTGTTCCGTCTCCAGGACCCGGTGGTGCACTTCCGGGGGCAGGCCGTCGCGCTGGTGGTGGCGCAGACCTCGGAGGCGGCCCGGGAGGCGGCCGGGCTGGTCCGGCTCCGCTACGACGTGCAGCCGCACCAGACCCGGCTACCCGCCGGCGACGACGGTTTCTATCGGCCCGACCACGTGAACCCGAGCTACCCGACCGACGTGTTCACCGGTGACTTCGACGCCGGCTTCGACGCCGCCGAGGTGCGGTTGGACCTGACCTACCGCACGCCGTCGTATCACCACAGCCCGATGGAGCCGCACGCCTCGACCGCGCAGTGGCGCGACGGGTGTCTGCTGGTGCACGACTCCAGCCAGGGGGCCGGGGCGGTCCGGGAGGTGCTGGCCCGGCTGTTCGGGCTGCCACCGGAGTCGGTGCGGACGATCAGTCGACACGTCGGCGGCGGCTTCGGCGGCAAGCTCTACGCCAAGGTGCCGGCGGTGCTGGCCGCGATGGCGGCGCGGCACGTCGACCGGCCGGTCCGGCTGGCGTTGACCCGTCAGCAGACGTTCGGCCCGGTGGGTTACCGGACGCCGACGGTCCAACGGATCCGGCTCGGCGCGCACCGGGACGGACGACTCGTCGCCGTCGGCCACGACGCGCAGAGTCAGACCTCGTACGTGACGGAGTTCGCCGAGCAGACGGCGGTCTACACCCGCCACATGTACGCCACGCCGCACCTGCGGTCCACGCACCGGGTGGCCCGGCTGGACGTGCCCACGCCGCTCTGGATGCGGGCGCCCGGGTTCACCCCGGGTTCGTTCGCGTTGGAGTCGGCGTTGGACGAGTTGGCGCTGGCCTGCCGGGTCGACCCGGTCGAGTTGCGCCTGCGCAACGACACCCCGGTCGATCCGGCGAGTGGAGCGCCGTTCACCAGCCGGAACCTGGCCGCCTGCCTGGCCGACGGGGCACGCCGGTTCGACTGGGCGCGGCGGGACCCGACGCCCCGGGCCCGGCGGTCCGGCCGGTGGCTGTTCGGCACCGGGATGGCCGGGTGCACCTATCCCGCCCGGGTCCGACCGGCCGCCGCGTCGGCCGCCGCCCTGCCCGACGGCAGCTTCGAGGTACGGATCAACGCCACCGACATCGGCACCGGCGCCCGGACCGCGTTGTGGCAGGTGGCCGTGGACGCGCTCGGCGTACCGTCTCGCCGGGTCCGGATCGAGGTGGGGGACACCGCCCTGCCGGCGGCCGACGTGGCCGGCGGGTCGATGGGGCTGACCTCGTGGAGTTGGGCGGTGCTGCGGGCCTGCGAGCGGCTGTGTGACCGGCTCGTCGCGGCGTCGGGTCCGGTGCCGGCCGAAGGGCTGCTGGTCGAGGTGAGCACCGACGAGGAGGTCGCGGCGCAGCCGACGTCGCCGCGCTTCGCGTACGGGGCGCAGTTCGCCGAGGTCCGGGTGGACCAGGAGACGGGGGAGGTGCGGGTGCTGCGACAGCTCGGGGTCTTCGCGGTCGGCCGGGTGGTCAACCCGACCACGCTGCGCAGCCAGTTGATCGGCGGGATGACCATGGGCCTGTCGATGGCGCTGCACGAGGTGGGTGCCTTCGACCACCGGTACGGCACCTGGGCCAACCACGACCTGGCCGGCTACCACGTCAGCAGCAACGCCGACGTGCCGGCGGTGCAGGCGTACTGGGTGCCGGACGCCGATGCCGCGGTCCACCCGCTGGGCGTCAAGGGGGCCGGGGAGATCGGCATCGTCGGTGCCGCCGCCGCGATCGCCAACGCCGTGCACCACGCCACCGGGGTACGCGTCCGGGAACTCCCGGTGACCCTGGACAAACTGCTCGTCGGCTGAGGTCGCGTCGCGCAGAGTTCACCCTGACTTCGGCTGTCGAGCATTGTGGAATTGGGCCGCGTGACCGTGTCTCACCTGCGGCTTCTTTCACGTTTTCGGTGTGCCACCCTGGTGCCTCCAACCCGACCACTCCGGTCGGGGAGGTGACGATGCCGGGGAGGCGGAATGGCCAGACGCGTCTATGTGCACATCGGTGCCCCGAAGACGGGCAGCACCTTCGTGCAGAACGTGCTCTGGAGCAACCAGGACGTGTTGCGTAAGGCCGGGATCCTGCTGCCGGGCAGCGCGGTGGCGCACGACCAGGCGATGGCGGATCTGCGTGCGGCGCACTGGCGTGACGCCGAGGTGTACTGGACGTGGGACCGGCTGGCCGAGAAGGCGCGCCGGTGGTCCGGCGACGTGATCATCAGCAACGAGGGGCTGGGTGCGGCGACCAGTGCGCAGGCGGTCCGGGCGATCGAGAGCCTGCAACCCGCCGAGGTGCACGTGATCGCGGCCGGGCGGGACCTGTGGCGGACCTTCCCGTCGACCTGGCAGCAGAGCATCCGGGCGCGCAGCACCTGGCGTTTCGACGGCTTCCTGCGGGCCGTCGAGGCGGGCCGCTTCGACACCTTCTGGGACAACTACACCGCGCCTCGGATGCTGCGCCGCTGGGGTGACCTGGTGCCGGCGCGGCAGCGGCACCTGGTGGTCGTGCCGCCACCCGGTGCACCGCGAGAGCTGCTCTGGCGCCGTTTCGCCGGGGTGATGGGCATTCCGGACGGTCTGTGTGAGCTGACCGCACCGACCTCGAATCCCTCCCTGGGTGCTGCGGAGAGCGAGTTGCTGCGCCGGGTCAACCAGGCGCTGGGGGACAGGTATCCGCTGCGGACGCCGTACCAGAAGGTGGTGCAGCGGCACCTGGTCGACGCGGTGCTCAAGGAGCGCGCCAACGATCTGCGGTTCGGTGTCGACCTGAACCGGGCCGCGTGGGTGTGCGACCTCGCCGAGCAGCAGATCGCGGAGATCCGGGACTATCCGTGCTCCGTCGTGGGTGACCTGGCGGAGCTGCGGCCGACCGGGATGGAGCGGACCGTCAGTCCCGACGAGTTGGACGACGGACAGTTGCTCGACGTGGCGATCGAGACGATCGTCGGCATGCTCGGGCACGCCGACTCGCTCGGTCGGCGGGCCGAGGGGCAGGGCGACGAGATGCTGGCGCGCCTGAAGGCGCGGGCCGCCGGTGGCGTCAAGCGTCGTCTCCGGCTGGCCGGTCGCCGGTCCTAGGTCGGGCGTCCACGGGAACTGGCCGGTCTGCGGCGCGCCAGACGCGAGCGACCGGCGACCCGTCAGCGGGCCGCCGGTCGTCACTGCCGCCGCCGGTCAGGCTCCCGCAGCCGACTTGAGATCAGCAGCCCGATCCGTGTTCTCCCACGTCAGATCCGGCAACTCCCGACCGAAATGCCCATACGCCGCAGTCTGCCCATAAATCGGCCGCAACAGATGCAGATCCCGAATGATCGCCGCCGGACGCAGATCGAACACCTCCGACACCGCCTTCTCGATCGACGCCACCGGCACCGTCTCCGTACCAAACGTCTCCACGAACAAACTCACCGGATGCGCCTTACCGATCGCATACGCCACCTGCACCTCACACCGCTCCGCCAACCCCGCCGCCACCACGTTCTTCGCCACCCACCGCATCGCATACGCCGCCGACCGATCCACCTTCGACGGATCCTTACCCGAAAACGCCCCACCACCATGCCGCGCATACCCACCATAGGTATCCACAATGATCTTCCGACCCGTCAACCCCGCATCACCCATCGGACCACCGATCTCAAACCGGCCCGTCGGATTCACCAACAACCGATACCCCTCCACCTCCAGACCCAGACCCTCCAACTCCGGCCCGATCACATGATCCCGCACATCCGGCGTCAACAACGACTCCAACGAGATGTCCGCCGCATGCTGCGACGACACCACCACCGTGTTCAACCGCACCGGACGCAAACCCTCATACTCGATCGTCACCTGCGTCTTACCATCCGGACGCAGATACGGCACCGTCCCATCCTTCCGCACCGCCGACAACCGCCGCGCCAACCGATGCGCCAACGCAATCGGCAACGGCATCAACTCCGGCGTCTCCGAACACGCAAAACCAAACATCATCCCCTGATCCCCGGCACCCTGCGCATCCAACGCCGACTCCGACGACCCCGTCCGCAACTCGAACGCGTTATCCACACCCTGCGCAATATCCGGCGACTGCGCCCCAATGGAGATACTCACCCCACACGACGCCCCATCGAAACCCTTCTTCGACGAGTCATACCCGATACCCAGGATCGTCTCCCGCACGATCGACGGAATATCGGCGTACGCCTTCGTGGTCACCTCACCCGCCACATGCACCTGACCAGTCGTGATCAGCGTCTCCACCGCCACACGACTATGCGGATCCTGAGCGAGCAGGGCATCGAGAATACCGTCGCTGATCTGATCAGCGATCTTGTCCGGGTGGCCTTCCGTGACCGATTCGGACGTAAAGAGGCGGCGTGACACGCTTGTCCTTCCCAGAGCGAGACGGGGTCAGTGGATCGGGCGTTCCGTGGAATCACCCGTCAACGCAGCCTGCCATGCGGCGACCGGTGGCGGCGAGTCCATGTGTTCGGGAACGCGGACATGGATGACGGAAGGACCGCTTCGGCTGACCGACTCCTTGACGAGAAGGTCGAGTTGTTCCAGGTCGGTCGCCTTGCCGCCGGGCGGGCCCATGCCGGCGGCCAACAGCACCGGATCGATGCGGCCGGGGTCCACTCCGAAGTACCGCCCGTCGAGGTAGAGGTGCTGGATCATCTTGATCCACCCCATCGACGTGTTGTCCAGGACCACGTAGGTGATGGGCAGGTCGAGCCGGCCCGCCGTCTCCCAGTCGCCCAGACCCATCGCGACGCTTCCCTCGGTGGTCAGGCAGAGCACCCGTTCGCCCGGGTGTCCGACGGAGACGCCGATCGCGGCGGAGATGGCGAAGCCCATCGGGCCGTGACCCCGGGGGATCACGACGCGCCAGCCGTCGCCCGGCGCCTCCCAGTAGGAGGCCAGGTAGGGCGTGGGCGTGCCTGCGTCGGCGACGACCCAGGTCGTCGGGCCGAAGGCGCGATACAGGGCGTGGACGACGTCGCGGGGACGCAGCCGGTCCGCGCCGGGGTCGGGCTGCGGCCCGCTCTCCTGCTCGATCCAGCGTCGACCTGGAATACCTCACCGACGACGCGGGTCGACGGGGCGCGGCCTTCGGTCACTGGGCCGGTTACGTCGGCGCGGCGCTGGCCGCCCTGCACGTACGCGGACAACTGGTGGCCCCGCTGCGCGCCACCGACCGCGCGGAACTGGACGCGGCGCTGAGCAAGGGGCACGGCGACCAGGTGCGGGCGTTGGTGATCGGGGCGCGGGGACGCAGTGGCCGAGGTGCCGTCGCGGCGCTGACCGTCGCCGGGGTGGCGGTCACCGCGTGGGATCTCGCGGAGACGCGTGAGCTGGACCGCGAAGCGGTGCTCGATCACGACGTACTGGTCAACACCGTGCTGACGCAGACGCCCGCACCCCCGTTCGTCCGTCCCGAGGACCTCGACCACCCGCACCGCCGGTTGTCCGTGATCAGCGACGTGACCTGCGACGTCACCTCCGAGTGCAACCTGCTGCCGATCTACGACCGGCCGACGGACTGGACGCAGCCGGTGCGGCGGCTGCGTGCCACCGCACCGCTGGACCTGATCGCCATCGACAACCTGCCGTCGCTGCTCCCGAGGGAATCGAGCACGGCGTTCTCCGCGGACCTGCTGCCGCACCTGTTCACCCTCGCGGACGGGTCGCCGGTCTGGCGGCGTGCACGCGACCGGTTCGAGGCGGCGTCGACCGCGTCGCACGACACCCCTGGGAGGAAGTCTTGACGGTGGCTCTGATTCCGCCGACCGGACGAGTGCACTGGCTGGGCACCGGAATGTCGACCGGTAGCGGCCTGGGCATCGTGTGCGACCTCGCCGTGGAGACCACGGTGTGGGCGCGCACCGAGGTGAAGGCTGCGGCCTGCCTGGAGCGTCTCGGTCTGTCCGGGCGGGCACACACCAGGGCCTACTCGGCGCCGGACCTCGCGGCCCGACTGGCCCCGGGAGACCTGGTGGTGTCGATGCTGCCCTCCACCGAACACGCCGGGATCCTGCGGCTCTGCATCGCCGGATCGGCGCACTTCGCCAGCTCCAGCTACGTCTCGCCGGAGGTGGCCGCGCTGGCGGGGGAGGCCGAGCGGGCCGGTCTGGTCGTGTTGACCGAGGCGGGACTCGACCCGGGCATCGACCACCTGTTCGCCCATCGCCTGGTCGACCTGGCGGAACGGGCGACCGCCGACGCCGGGGCGGTGACCGCCCGGTTCGTGTCGTACTGCGGCAGCTTTCCGGCGGTGGCCAACGACTTCCGCTACCGCTTCGCCTGGGCGCCTCGCGGGGTCCTGACCGCGTTGCGGACGCCGGCGCGGTACATCGAGGACGGCCGGGAGCAGCGCGCCGATCGTCCGTACCGGACGGTCCGCGACGTCGTCCTGGACGGCGAGTCGTTCGAGGTCTATCCCAACCGGGACAGCCTGCCCTATCTGTCCACCTACCGGTTCCCGGCGTCCTGGAAGGTCGACACCTTCGTCCGGGGGACGGTCCGGCTCGACGGGTGGACCGAAGCGTGGGAGCCGGTCTTCGCGCAGGTGGAGCAGGGCGACGACGCGCAGATCGACCGGCTGGCCACGCAACTCGCCGAGCGCTATCCGGCCACCAGCGACGACCACGACCGGGTGGTGATGTTCGTCATGCTGGACGTCACGACGGCCGACGGTCGCACCTGGTCCGGCGAGTACACCATGGACGTCCGAGGCGACGAGCGGGAGAATGCCACGCCGCGCCTGGTCTCGGTGGCGTTGGCCGGCGGCATCGGGAGTTCCTCTCCGGCGTGGAGTACTACGTCAACTCGGTCAGCCGCGACGGCGCGCACCGGGTCGTGGGAGGTATGGCGGTATCACAAGCGCCCGGTGTCCGGGCGCACCGTGTACGACTTCGAGGACCTGCTGGCCTGGGAGGACCCGACGGCCCGACGGATCGCCGACTATGCCACGGCGGTCCTCGACGCGCTGGAGATCCACAACGGGGCCGGCCACACCGAGGTGATGCTGACCGAGCGGGGGGCCGGTCCTGGTCGAGTGCGGTGCCCGGCTCGGCGGCGGGCAGATGCCCGAACTGCTGTCCCGGTGCACCGGCACCAACCAGGTCGACAGCCTGGCCGAGGCGATCGCCCGTCCGGAACGCTTCACCGGCGCGGGCGCGGGCGCGGACGCGATCAGCGGCTACCGGCTCGGCGCTCACCTGCGCTGCGTCAACCTGCTGAGTAACCGACCCGGCACGATGCCACCGGACGAGGCGTGGGCGCCGGTGCGCGCGCTGCCGTCCTTCGACAGCATGGTGCTCAACCTGCCGACGAACACGCCGCTGGCCCGGACCATCGACATGGCCACCTGCCCCGGCACCGTCTACCTCTGCTCCAGTGACCAGGACCAGGTCGAGGCTGACTACCAGCGGTTGCGTCGTCTTGAGGACGAGGGGCTGTACGAGCAGGGGTACTGATCGTGGTCGCCTCCGTGCTGTCACCGCAGCACGGAGGCGGCCAGCAGGCGCAGTTCCTTCTCGTCCTCGACGTAGTCGGTGCCGATGGTGATCGTGGCCAGTTCTCCCAGGTGGGAGACGTGGGTGCCGCCGCACGGCATCGTCGCCACCGGGGTCGTCTCGCACCGCCAGGTCCGCTGCGCGGTGAACAGGTCCGCTCCGGCGACGGTCACCGGGGCGGCCGAGGCCACCCACTTCGCCAGGATCTCGTTGGCCCGCTCGACGTAGTCGTCCAGTTCGGCCAGCAGCCGGGCGTGGTCGAAGCCCTTGCGTCGCAGCGACCTGCCCAGCCGGTAGCGGTCGACACTGCCGCCGAGGTGGTGGCGGCTGTCGATGAGGGCGGCGGCGTCGAAGTTGCGGCTGCCCCGGGAGTCGCGCGGCGCCTCTTTGGACCACAGTTCCTCGGTGGCCTCGTTGAAGGCGTAGGCGACCAGGTGACAGCCGGTGTGGGCGGCGCTGAGGCTGCGGCGGCGTGCGACGTCGACGGCCAGTGTCGCGGTCCGTCCCCGCCAGCGGCTCGGATCCTGCTCGACGAGGTGGGCGACGGCGAAGACGTGGCCGTCGTCGCCCCGGCGTGCGGTGACCTCGGGACCCACCCGGATCTGTCCGGTGTCCCGCTCCGCGGTGAGGATCTGGGTGTCGACCACGGGCAGCACCTCGGTGTCGACGGTGAGCGTGCCGTGGTCGGCGGGTTGGTCGGGCCAGACGGTGTCGATCGGGTGGAACGGGGTGCGGTCGGTGACCACGGCCCAGCGCCCGGGGGACACCGGCAGCACCTCGATGATCCGGGCGCGGCCCTCGGTCTCGCCGCGGTGGTAGCTGATCCGGCTCTCGGTGATGCGGGTCGCCGCACGCGGGTCGGTGGTCGATCCCGGTCGGACGGGGGGAGCGGTCGGCTCCGGCGCGTACGCCACGGGCGGCTCGGCAGGAGAAGAAGTCACCGGTGATCCTCGACATGACTGACGAACGCGGTCAATGTATCAGCATCCGCGGGTCGCGTCGGGGACGGTGGGCGGACACGGGGTGCGTCGACTACCGGTCCGTCGCGGCCAGGTCCAGCAGCGTACGCACGACGGCGTTGCGGGCCAGCGGCACCTTGAAGGCGTTGTCCGGCAGCGGCTGCGCGTCGGCGAGTTCGGCCTCCGCGGCCCGGCGCAGTCGGTCCTCGGTGGGCGGCCCATCGCGCAGCATGTCCTCGGCGCGTCGGGCCCGCCACGGCCGGTGCGCCACACCGCCCAGCGCGATCCGGACGTCGCGGATGCGCCCGTCGGCCAGGTCGAGGGCGGCGGCGACCGAGACCAGAGCGAACGCGTACGAGGCGCGGTCGCGGATCTTGCGGTAGTGGGAGCGGGCGGCGAAGGGCAGCGGGGGCAGGTCGACGGCGGTGATCAGTTCCCCGTGGGCCAGCACCGTGTCGGTCTGGGGCGTCGATCCGGGCAGCCGGTGCAGCTCGGTCAGCGGGATGGTGCGGCTGCCGTCCGGGCCGGTGGTCTGCACCAGGGCGTCCATCGCGGCCAGCGCCACGGCCAGGTCGGACGGGTGGGTGGCGACGCATTCCGGGGAACTGCCCAGGATCGCCAGCTCGCGGTGGTGTCCCTCGACGGCGGAGCAGCCGGTGCCCGGGGCGCGCTTGTTGCACGCCGTGGTGACGTCCTGGAAGTAGGGGCATCGGGTGCGTTGCAGCAGGTTCCCGCCCACCGTGGCGAGGTTGCGCAACTGGGTGGAGGCGCCGGCGAGAAGCGCCTGAGCGACCACCGGGTAGCGACGTCGGATCACCGGCTCGGCGGCCAGGTCGCTGTTGGAGACGCCGGCTCCGACGCGGACGCCGCCGTCGGGCAGCTCCGTCACGCTGCGGGAGGTGACGTCCCGCAGGTCGACCAGGAGATCGGGGCGGGCCACGTCGAGCTTCATCAGGTCCACCAGGTTGGTGCCGCCGCCGAGGAAGGCCGCCTGTGGTGAGCGGGCGAGCAGGGCGACCGCGCCGGCCAGGTCGGTGGCGCGCTCGTACCGGAAGGGCCTCATGGCCGGGCCACCTCCTGGATCGCCGGGATCATGTTCGCGTACGCGGCGCAGCGGCAGAGGTTGCCGCTCATCCGCTCGCGGATCTCGTCGGGGTCGGCGGTGAGATCGACCGGGCCGTGCCCGTCCGGCTCGCGGGTGGTGACCGCGCTGGGCCAGCCGGCGGCTGCCTCGGCCAGCATGGCGACCGCCGAGACGATCTGTCCGGGCGTGCAGTAGCCGCACTGGAAGGCGTCGTGCGCGATGAAGCTCTGCTGGACGGGGTGCAGTCGACCGTCGCGGGCGAGTCCGGCGGCGGTGACCACGTCGGCGCCGTCGTGGGCCACCGCCAGCGCGAGGCAACTGTTGGCGCGTCGTCCGTCGAGCAGCACCGTGCAGGCACCACACTGGCCGTGGTCGCAGCCCTTCTTGGGGCTGGTGTTGCCCAGCCGCTCGCGCAGCGCGTCGAGCAGGGTGGTGCGGGTGTCGACGGTGAGCCGGTGGTCGGCGCCGTCCACGCGGAGCGTGATCTCGGTGTCCATGGATCGTTCCCCGGGGATCGTGGGTCGGCGAGTTATCGCCATTAAACGGATCCGCAGCGTCCAAAGTTGTTGAAAGCGATAAAAAGGTACGCAACGACGTCTGGGGTGGGGAGTGGTCGGCGGATGTTGGCGGAGGTGTGGCCGTTCGTCGAGCGGCGGTACGCGGTCGGGCAGCCGGTCGTGCTGGCCCGGCTGGTGCGGCGGACCGGCCCCGGTTCCCGGCCGCTGGGCGCCACCATGGCGGTGGCCGCGGACGGTGGCTGGACCGGCTCGGTCTCCGGCGGTTGCGTGGAGGGGGCGCTGCTGGCCGAGGCCCGCGCGGTGCTCGACGGTGCCCGCCCCCGCCTCACCGCGATCAGTCCCGGCGCGGAGCTGATGCCCTGGGAGGCGGCGCCTGCCTGCGTCGCCGAGCTGGGGGTGTTGATCGCGCCGGTGCCCTCCGGTGCGGTGTACGCGACCATCGGGGCGGCTCTGGCCGCGCGCCGTCCCCTCGCGGTGGCCGTCGCGTTGCGGGAGCCGTTCGACTGGTCGGTCGCGGCGAGCCGGGACGGGCTGCCCGCCGACGGGGAGCATTTCGTCGAGCAGTGGCGTCCCGGCCCGCTGCTGGTGCTGGTGGGGGCGACGGACCTGGCCGCCGCGGTGGCCGCGCTGGCCGTGCCGATGGGCTACCGGGTGGTGGTGGTCGACCCGCGTCCCGCGTACGCCGATCGGGAGCGGGTTCCGGCGGCCGACGACGTGGTCTGCGACTGGCCCGACCGGTGGCTGGCCGCCGCCCCGGTGGGGGAGCGGGACGCGGTGCTGGTGTTGAGCCACGACCCACGCATCGACGACCGTGCGATCCGTGCCGCGTTGTCCGGTCGGGTCGGGCATGTGGGCGTACTGGGGAGCCGGGAGTCGCATGCGCGGCGGTTGACCCGGTTGGCTGGCCTCGCCGGTCTCGACCGACTCGCCGGTCCGGCGGGTCTGGACCTCGGCGGGGACTCGCTGGCCCAGACCGCGTTGTCCATGCTTGCCGAGGTGGTGGCGGTGGCCAACCGGCGGGCGGGCGGCCGGTTGCGGGACGCGCACGGTCCCATCCGCATCGGCGATGCGCTGCCGGTGCCCGGGTGAGCCGATCCGTCCGGGCGGGTGGGTGCGGCATACGTCCGGCCCGCACCGAAGGATGAGCTAGTTACCTAATTTATCCGATTTGCCCCGCCACTCTCCTCCGGCCGTGGTCGTTGCAAACGATGTGCGTCGGACGGGACGGACAGCGCCACGGTGCTCACCCGGTCCCACACTGGAGGGAGCGCGGTTCTGAACCGGATCGCAGGAATGATCATCGCGGCGGGCGGCGGCCGTCGCATCGGCGGCCCCGAAGCACTGCTGCACCAGGGCGACAAGCCCCTGGTCGACCAGATGATCGACACGCTGACGGAGGCGGGCTGCGGGCAGATCGTCGTCGTCCTCGGCGCCGCCGCCGACCAGGTCCGCGACACCGCGGACCTGGACCACGCCACCGTCGTGGTCAACCGGGCGTGGGGCACCGGAGTCGGCTCGTCCATCCGTGCCGGTCTGGCCGGCATCGACGACGCCCGGGTGGAGGCGGCGGTGGTGGTCCCCGTGGACATGCCCGGGTTGACCGCCGAGGCGATCCGCCGGGTCACCGCGCTGCCCTTCCCCGACGTGCTGGTCTGCGCCACCTACAACGGACTGCGCGGCTACCCGATGCTGTTCGGCCGTCGACACTGGCCGGGCATCGCCACCCTGGCCAGTGCCGACGTCGGTGCCCGGCCCTACCTGCTGGCGCACAAGGACCAGATCGTCGACATCGCCTGCGACTCGGTGGCCGACGGCAGTCGGGTGGACACCCCCGAGCTGATGGCGCTGTACGGTCTGACCGTGCCCGAGCAGCGTGTCGGCGTCTGACCCGCTCAGTCGGGCAGGACGTTGCCGGCGGCCAGGCGCTGGTACCAGTGGGCGCTGTCCTTCCAGAGCCGCGCCTGGGTGTCGTAGTCGACGCGGATGATCCCGAACCGGCGGTCGTAGCCGTACGCCCACTCGAAGTTGTCCAACAGCGACCAGACGAAGTAGCCCCGCACGTCCGCGCCCGCCGCCATCGCGTCGTGTGTGGCGGCGATGTGCCGGCGCAGGTAGTCGACGCGGCGGTCGTCGTGCACCGCGCCGTCGGGCGAGACCATGTCGTCGAAGGCGGCCCCGTTCTCGGTGATCATCAGCGGCAGGTCGGGGTACTCGCGGTGCAGCCGCAGCAGCAGCTCGGTCAGACCGGCCGGCTCGATGTTCCAGCCCATCGCGGTGTACGGGCCCGGCTGGGGCAGGAAGTCGACCCGGTCGGCGCCGACCCAGGCCGAGTGCGCCGACCGGCCGTGGCCGTCCGCGCTCGACCGGGCGGAGACCCCGTCCCAGGCGCGGACCAGGGTGGTCGAGTAGTAGTTGACGCCGAGCACGTCGAGCGGGATGCCCGCGGTGCGCTCGTCGCCGTCGTGCACGAACGACCAGTCGGTGACCGCCGCCGTGTCGGCGAGCAGGTCGGCCGGGTACGCGCCGTCGAGCATCGGGCCGAGGAAGGCCCGGTTGGCCAGCGCGTCGATCCGGCGAACCGCGTCGGCGTCCGCCGCCGAGTCGGAGGCCGGGCGGATCACGTGCAGGTTGAGCGTGACCGACAGCCGCGCCGCCGGGGCCAGGTCGCGGATCACCCGGCCGGCCAGGCCGTGCGCCAGGTTCAGATGGTGTACGGCGCGCAGCGCCGCCGCCGGTTCGGTGCGCCCCGGCGCGTGCACGCCGGAGGCGTACCCGAGGTACGCCGAGCACCACGGCTCGTTGAACGTGGTCCAGGTGTGCACCCGGTCGCCGAGCGCCCCGACGATCGCGGTGGCGTAGTCGGTGAAACGCAGCGCGGTGTCCCGCTCCGGCCAGCCGCCGGCGTCCTCCAGTTCCTGCGGCAGGTCCCAGTGGTAGAGCGTGGCGACCGGCTGCACACCACGCGCCAGCAGCCCGTCCACCAGCCGGGAGTAGAAGTCCACGCCGGCCTGGTTGACCGGGCCGGAGCCGCCGGGCTGCACCCGGGGCCAGGCGATGGAGAAGCGGTACGCGTCCAGCCCGAGCGCGGCGATGTGGTCCAGGTCGGACTCCCACCGGTGGTAGTGGTCGGCGGCGACGTCGCCGGTGTCCCCGTTCAGGGTGCGTCCCGGTGTGTGACTGTAGGTGTCCCAGATCGACGGTCCCCGGCCGTCGATCCGGGCTGCCCCCTCGATCTGGTACGCGGCCGTGGCCGACCCCCAGACAAAGCCCTCGGGGAACACGACATCACTCACTTCGCCACCTCCGTGACCTCGCAGCGGTACCCCGACGAGTCGCCCGCCACCACCTCGGCGGTGGCCGTCCCGTCGCGGTGGTACACCTCGAACTCCGTGCCGGACCCGCCGTCGGGCGCCGGCACCCGGACCCGGGTCCGCTGGCCCGGCGCCGGAGCGTACAGGCGCAGCGTGACGTCGTCCGCCCAGCGGTAGTCGGGTCGGTCGGTGACGGTCCCGAACGGGATGACCGAGCCGGGCCGGGCCAGCACCGGGACGCTGTCGAAACCGTGCTTCTCGGTGACCCAGCACGGGCCGGTGACCTGCGCGCCGCTGGTCAGGTGGGTCCAGGTGCCGGCCGGCACGTAGTAGGTGACCTGCCCGTCGGCGCTCATCACCGGGGCGACCAGCAGGTCCGGGCCGAGCATGTACTGCCGGTCCAGGTACGCGGCGGTCGGGTCGTCCGGGAACTCCAGGACCATCGGCCGCATCACCGGTACGCCCTCCCGGTGCGCCTCGTCGGCCGCCGCCGCCAGGTACGGCATCAGCGACATCTTGAGCCGGGTGAACCGGCGCAGCACGTCGACCGCCTCCGCGTCGTAGGCCCACGGCACCCGGTACGAGCCGGAGCCGTGCAGCCGCGAGTGGGAGGAGAGCAGCCCGAAGGCGATCCACCGCTTGAACACCGCCGGGTCGGGCGTGCCCTCGAAGCCGCCGATGTCGTGGCTCCAGTAGCCGAAGCCCGAGGCGGCCAGCGACAGGCCGCCGCGCAGCGACTCGGCCATCGCCACGAAGGTGGACTCGCAGTCGCCACCCCAGTGCACCGGGAACTGCTGGCCGCCCGCAGTGGCGGAGCGGGCGAAGACGACCGCCTCGCCCTCGCCGCGTTCGGCGGTCAGCAGCTCGAAGACGGTCTTGTTGTAGAGGTGGGAGTAGTAGTTGTGCATCCGCTGCGGGTCGGCGCCGTCGTGCCAGACCACGTCGGTCGGGATGCGCTCGCCGAAGTCGGTCTTGAAGCAGTCGACGCCCATGTCCAGCAGCACCTTGAGCTTGTCGGCGTACCAGCGGGCCGCGTCCGGGTTGGTGAAGTCGACCAGCGCCATCCCGGCCTGCCACTTGTCCCACTGCCAGACCGACCCGTCCGGGTTGCGGACCAGGTAGCCGGCCTGCCGGCCCTCCTCGAACAGGTACGACCGTTGGGCGATGTACGGGTTGATCCAGACGCACACCTTGAGGCCGCGTTCGTGCAGCCGGCGCAGCATCCCCTCCGGGTCGGGGAAGGTCGCCGGGTCCCAGATGAAGTCGACCCAGTGGAACTGCCGCATCCAGAAACAGTCGAAGTGGAACACCGACAGCGGCAGGTCCCGCTCGGCCATCCCGTCGATGAACTCGGTGACCGTCTTCTCGTCGTACGAGGTGGTGAACGAGGTGGACAGCCACAGCCCGTACGACCAGGCCGGCACCCGGGCCGGGCGGCCGGTCAACGCGGTGTAGCGGCGCAGCACGTCCTTGGGCGTGGGTCCGTCGATCACGTGGTAGGTCAGCGACTGCCCCGGCACGCTGAACTGGGTCTGCGACACCACCTCGGAGCCCACCTCGAAGGACACGTGCTCGGGGTGGTCCACGAACACGCCGTATCCGGCGCTGCTGAGATAGAACGGCACGTTCTTGTACGCCTGCTCGCTGGCGGTGCCGCCGTCGGCGTTCCAGATGTCGACGGTCTGGCCGTTCTTGACGTACGCGCCGAAGCGCTCGCCGAGGCCGTAGATCGTCTCGCCGACACCGAGCGAGAGCCGGTCGTGCACGTACTTGTGGCCCTCGGCGTCGGTGACCACGCCGATGCTGCGTTCGGTGGACGAGGTGACCAGCTTGTCGCCGCGCAGGAAGTCGACCCGCCACGGGCCGGTCAGCGCCACCCGCACGGTCAACTCGCCGGTGGTCAGCCGGGCGCTGAGCCCGGTGACCTCCACCTGCACCGGGTGTGCGGCGCTGTCGGCGAGGGCGAAGCGGGGCTGTTTGGGCAGCCCGCCCGAGTGGTGTCCGACGGTCACCCCGACCACGCCGGGGGCGGGGGAGAAGAAGCGCACGGTGACCACCGGGCGGTTCAGGGTGTCACCGCGTCCGGTGATCCTGCCGATCGGGGCGAAGACGGTGAAGGACCGCTCGTCCGGCTCGACCGACTCGACCGTGCCGGGGCGCAGCACGCTCACCCCGGGACGCAGTTGCCAGTATCCGTCGGTGAACTTCACTTGTCGGCTCCTGCCGTGATGCCGCGCGCCAGGGTGCGCTGGAAGACGAGGAAGAACAGGATCGCCGGGAGCAGACTGAGCAACGCGCCGGCGTTGGTGGTGGGAGCGTCCATCAGCCGATCCCCCTGCAACGAGGCGAGCGCGACCGGGATGGTCTGGGTCTGGTTGTCGATCAGCATCACCAGGGGGATGAGGAACTCGTTCCAGGTCCAGATGAAGAAGAAGACCAGCAGCACCGAGATGGTGGGCCGGATGTTGGGCAGCACCACCCGCCACAGGATCCGCCACCTGCCGGCGCCGTCCAGTGCGGCGGCCTCCAGGAGTGGACGCGGGAAGGTGCTGAGCACGGAGGCGAGCAGGTACGTGCCGAAGGCGGCCTGGATGACGGTGAAGATGATGATCACCGCCAGGCGGGTGTTGTAGAGCCCGGCCTCCTTGGCGAAGTGGTAGAGCGGGTAGATCAGGGCCTCCTGCGGCAGCATGTTGGCCAGCAGGAACAGCCCGATGATCCAGAGCCGGCCGCGGACCCGGCCGATGCCGAGCGCGTACGCGCTGAGTAGGGAGACGACCACGGCGAGCACCGCGACGGAGCCGGAGATGAGGACCGAGTTCCACAGTTTGACCGGGAAGTCGACCTGGTCCCAGTAGGTGCGCAACCCGGTGGTGTAGAACTCGGTCGGCCAGCTCAGCGGGCCGTTGGTCGAGTAGTCACCGGGTGACTTGAACGCGTTGAGCAGCATGAACGCGAACGGCACCAGCATCACCAGCGCGGCGACGGTGACCAGGGCCAGCACGATCCAGCGGGTGATGCCCCGATGGTGCCGGTCGGGCACCCGCCGGGTACGGCCGCCGGTGCGGGGTGGGGTGAACGTGACGGCCATCAGATTCCTCCGTCGCGGCGTTCGGCGCGGTTCTGCGCGCGGATGAACAGCACCGCCACCACGACGATGATCAGTGTCAGCACCATCGAGATCGCCGAGCCGTAGCCGACGTTGAGCCGCTTGAAGAAGGTGAAGTAGGCGAAGTAGGAGGGCACGTTGGTGGCGTTCTCCGGGCCGCCCCGGGTCAGCGCGTAGATCGGACCGAACACCTTCATCGCGGCGATGGTGCAGGTCAGGCCGACCACGAAGGTCTCCGGCCGGATCTGCGGGAGGGTGATCGCCCGGAACCGTCGCCACCAGCCGGCGCCGTCGATCTCGGCCGCCTCGTAGAGTTCCGGGTTGACCCGTTCCAGCGCCGCCATGAACACGACCACCGGGTAGCCGAGCTGCACCCAGATCATCACCGCCATGACCACCGGCAGTGCGGTGCCCGGGTCGCCGAGCCAGTCGTGACTCAGCGCGCCGAGCCCGATCGCGTCGAGCAGTCCGTTGAGCGCTCCGTCGGGTCGCAGGATCCAGCCCCAGACGATGCCGGCCACCACGACCGGCAGCACCTGCGGCAGATAGAAGGCGGCCCGCAGGGCGGCGGCGGTACGCGGCCGGAACCGCCGTCCGATGGTGTCGAACAGCACGGCGGCGAGGACCAGGCCGATCAGGGTGGGCACCACCACCATCGCGACGATCATCGCGACGGTGTTGCGGAACGAGGTCCAGAAGACGTCGTCGGTGAGCAGGGTGCGGTAGTTGTCCAGGCCGATGAAGCTGGGGTCGCCGACGCCGGACCACTTGGTCAGGGACAGGTAACCGGTGTAGATCAGCGGGCCGCCGATGACGAGCAGGAACAGCACCGCGCCGGGCAGCAGATAGAGCCAGTAGCCGGCGTCGGGGCGTCGGGGGCGGCGCGGGGTCTTGCCCGTCGGGGGTGACGGGGTCGCCCCCGGGCGGGCGGCGACGGTGTCGGGCACTGCCATGGGAGGTCCTTCCAGGGTGGGGCGGGCGTCACCGTGGTGACGCCGACGGGTACGCCCGCCCCCGCCGCCGCTCAGTCGCGCGTGATCTCCGCGACGCCGTCCTGGTAGGGCTTGGCGATCGCGTCGAGGACCTGCTCGGGCGACCGGGACTGGTTGATCAGGCCCTGGAAGCCGGAGACCAGCACGTCGTAGTAGCCGGGCACCGGCCAGTCCGGGTAGAAGGCCAGGCCGTCCTGGCCGCTGATGGTGTTGAAGTTCTCGATCAGCTTGCGGTCCTTCTCGTCGCTGATCGTGGCCGGGTCGCCTGCCACCGGCACGCCCCCGTTGTTGCCGATCAGCGCCTGGATCTCCGGCCGCATGGTGATGTCGATGAAGTCGTACGCCAGGTTCTTGGCCTTGCTGGTCTCCGGGACCACCCAGAGGTTGCCGGAGGAGCCGGCGTGCATCGTGTTGCCGGGGAAGAGGAAACTGTCCCAGTCGTAGGAGATCTCGCTCTTGAAGCGGCCGTACCACCAGCTACCGGAGACGATCATCGGTACCTTGCCGGAGATGAACGAGGTGCCCATGTCCTCGGCCTTGAGGCTGGCGGAGTCCTTGGCGATGTAGCCCTTGCGGACCCACTCGGCGAAGGTGTCCGCGCCGTACCTGAGCGGGTCGGCCTTGAAATCCACCGGGTTGGCGTAGAGCTGGTAGTCGTTCACGAAGCTGCGGTCGGCGCGGGAGAGCGCGAGCTGGTAGAAGAGCTGACCGGCCGGGTACTCGGCGCCGGACATGCCCAGCGGCGTGACGCCCTTGGCGACGAAGGTGTCCATCGCGGCGGTCATCTCGGCCAGCGTCGTCGGCACGGTGACGCCGTGCTCGGTGAAGAGTTCCTTGTTGTAGTAGACCATCACGTACTCGCCGTAGTTGGGCACGCCGTACCAGTTGCCCGAACCCATCACGCCGTTGTCGTACCGGGCGGTGGTCTGCAGGCTGGGGCTCAGTGCCTTGTCCCAACCGCGTTCGGTGGCCTCGGCGGTCAGGTCGGTGAGCAAGCCCTGCGAGGAGAGCAACCCAGCGGTGGCATTGCCCTTGTTGTACTCCATGATGTCGGGGCCCTCGGCCGAGTTGATGATCATCCCGGCGTTCTGCTGGATCTGCTCGAACGCCTTGCGCTCGAAGCGCACCTCGACCCCGGGGTGTTCGTCTTTGAAGATCTCGATGGCCCGGTCCCAGGCGATGCCCATCGCGCTGTTCGCGCTCTCGTAGTGCCAGAGCTTGAGGACGTTGGCCCCGCTGTCGTCCCCGTCACCGCCGCAGGCGGCCAGGCTCGTCGCCGTGAGCGCGGCCACCGTGGCCGCCACGGCTACGCTGCGGAATCGTCGCATTGCTAGTCTCCCTGTTGAGTATCGAGCCGGTACTCCTCAAGCCCGTCGTCGCGTGGCAGCGCGACGGCGGGCTGCTTCACTGTCCGGAGCCGGCTGGTCGCCGCCGGCCCCCGTGTCACTCGTGCCGGCCGTACGCGGCGGAGCGCTGGATCCACGGACCTCCAGCGCGCACGGCAACAGTTGCTGGTGGATCTCGTCACGACCGCCGTCGAGGTGACGCAGCAGCGTCTCGATGGCGATCCGGCCGACCGCCGAGCCGGGTGAACTCATCGCGGTCAGCGCGGGCGTGGCCAGTTCGGCGACCTGGGGCGAGGTGACCATCGAGACGACCGAGACGTCGTCGGGGACCGTCCGACCCCGGGCGGCCAGTTCGCCGAGCAGACCGAAGACCGCGTTCTCGTTCATCGCCAGGATCGCGGTCAGGTCCGGTGCCTGCCGCAGCGCGGTGTCCAGCGCGGCCCGGCCCCCGGCGGCGCTGTCCTCGGCGGGGATCATCAGTGGTTCCAGGGCGTGTCCGGTCATCGCGGCGGTGAACGCGTCCCGGGTCCGCAGCGCCGGGCCGTAGCCCTCGGCGAGGGTGTCGGCGGAGTGGTTGACGTAGACGATCCGGCGGTGTCCGAGGTCGACCAGGTGGCCGACAGCGTCCTCGACGGTCTGCGCGAAGTCGATGTCCACGTAGGACAGCCCGCTGGTGTCCGCGGTGCGACCGATCAGCACCAGCGGTACGCCGACCTCCCGCAGCACGTCCACCCGGGGGTCGTGCACCTGTACCTCCATCAGCAGCGCGCCGTCGAGCATCCGCTGGCTGGCCAGCCGGCGCAGCTCGTCGAGGTCGCCGACGCCGATGGGGGAGAGCACCAGGTGGTAGCCGGCCGCACCGGCGGCGGCCGCCGCGCCGGTGACGAAGGCGGTCTCGGTGGCCCCGAGACCCCGCTCGTCCATCGGCAGCAGCAGGCCGAGGATGCGGCTGCGGCGGCTGGCCAGCCCGCGGGCCATCGCGTTGGGCTGGTAGTCGAGCGCGGCCATCGCGGCGAGGACCTTGTCCCGGGTGGCCTGGGAGATCGGGCGGGTGCCGGTGAGCACGTACGACACGGTGCTGACCGAGACCCCGGCGCGACGCGCCACGTCCTGCATGGTGGCCACGGGCACCTCCCTCGCGGGCTCGTCGAAACGCTTCGACTAAGCGGTTCGACAGAAGGTAGGTCACGTGTTACAGCCACGTCAATACCCCATGACAAACCGACGTCAAGGCCCCCGGCCGCCCCCTCGCCGCTCTCCCGCTACCCCTCGCGACACTGCACTCGCCCGTCGATCATGGAGTTGTGGTCACCGCAGGCGTCACCACGGTCGCCGAGGCGGCCTTTCAAGATCGCCTATGGCACCCCGGTCTGGAGCCACTGGTCGGGATCGCCGACATTCGGGTGGTGCACTGCCAGGTCTCCGCGCAGACGGCCTTCGACCGCGTCCGGCGACGACAGGACGAGGTCGCGACCCGGCGGGCCCATGCGGATGCGCACCTCGGCGGCCGACAGACCCATGCCGTCCGCCACCACGAGTTTCAGCCCGTCCGGCTCGACGTACCCGAGATCGAGGTGGACGCCAGCGACGGCTACCGTCCCGGACTCGACGAGATCGTCGCCTTCGTGGACGCCGGGCGATGAGCCGATCGCCAGCGGCCCGGCCGGTGGATGGTTCCCGGCGCGAGGAGGGGTCAGATCAGATATCGAGGTGGAACTTCTCCAGCACCGACGGGGCGACCAGGCCCAGCGCGGCCAGTGCCGAGACGACCATGAGCCCGGTGCGTACGAAGACGGTCTCGGTCCGTCCGCCGGCCCGCATCGCGATCTTGTCGGGCAGGCTGATCGGTGTCCACATCCGCCGTTTGATCGGGATCGGCCACAGGATGGGTACGCCGGCTCGGGTGATCATGTCGCCGAGGATGTGCACGAACGAGCCGACCCCGACCGCCAGCCCGATCATCGGATAGCCGCGGTCACCGGGCAGGTTGACGGCGGTGAATACGGCGGCGCCGGCCGAGACCAGCGTGACGATGACCCAGCCGGCGCGCGCGGCCCACTTGTCGAACAGGCCGCGCAGCGCCAGACCGATCATGAAGAACAGGATGCCGATGACCGCCCACTTGCCGTACTGGACGCACAGCGTGGTGGTGCCCCAGCCGACCAGCACGGTGAACGGGATGGTGTGGGTCAGCGTCCGGTGGCCGTTGTTGCGCTTCGGGTCCCGACTGAGTTTGGTGGCGTAGTAGACGCCCAGCGAGATCTTCTCCACCACCTCGGCGACGAACAGCGAGAAGACACCGAAGGTGCGGGCCACGGTCGCGCCGCCCCGGTTGCGGGTCACCTTGCCGGACAGGTCGATGTCCGGCAGCAGCGCGGCACCGGCGCAGACGGCGGTACCGACGGCCAACGCCAGCGGCGACTGCTCGTAGTCGTAGAAGTGCTGGAGCGCCCAGGACCCGCTCAGCCATACCGCCGCGCCTGACAGCGCGTGCGACGGACCCATCATCTCGGCTCGCCCTCCCCAGGGATCTTGAGCGCCAAAACTACGTCACTGTAGTTCTCCGCCACGCCGCAGGGGGACCGGCGTTCTCCTCCACAAGGGACAGCGCCGTGGCGCTGCCCGGGGAACGGCCCGACCACCAGGGAGTATGGCAGCGCCGAAGGGCTCACCGAACCGCTTGTGTCGGCCATGGGACGCGGCGTACCGCCGACCTGTCGTAGCCCGGCGGTACGGTCTCCGGGACGTCGTCGCCGCACATCGGCGCTTCCGGACGGGGTGCCCGCATGCCCACAGAGATCACTTTCGACAGGATCGCCCCGGTGGTGCCGGTGCGTGACCTGGACGCCGCGCTGGACCGCTACCGGCGGCTCGGCTTCACCGTGCGCGCCCACACCGGGCCCGAGCGGTACGGATTCGTCGAGCGGGACTCGGTCTCGTGGCACCTGACCGAGTGGGCCGAACACGACCCGACCCGCACGGCGTCGGCGCTCTACCTGTACGTCTCCGATGCCGACGCGCTGCATGCCGCCTGGGCCGCCTCGGGTGTCGACGGCCGGCTGGGCGAGCCTCACGACACCCCGTACGGGCTGCGCGAGTTCGCCTACGTCGACCCGGACGGCACGCTGCACCGCATCGGCGCACCCGTTCCCGCGCTGGGTTGACCGGACGGGCGGGCCAGCCACCGTCGCACGACGCGCCGCGCCGAGCCGGCTACGCCCGGTGCGCCGGTGTCACGTGGGCGTGCTCTCCCTGCGGACCGAAGAGCGTGAGCAGTTCCGCGGGCCGCTCGTCGGCGCTGCCGATCCAGTGCGGGATGCGGGTGTCGAACTCGGCCGCCTCGCCGACGCCGAGCCGGAACTCCTGATCGCCGAGGACGAACCGGACGGTGCCGTTGAGCACGTAGAACCACTCGTATCCCTCGTGGGTCTGCGGTTTCGTCGTCGGCGACCGCCCCGCCGGCGGATAGATCACCTTGTACGCCTGGACGCCGCCGGCCCGCCGGGTCAGCGGCACCAGCACCAACCCGGCGCGCCGGATCGGCCGGAGGTGGATGCGCGGATCGCCGGTGGGCGGCGCCGCGACCAGATCATCCAGCGGTACGCCGTACGCCCGCGCCAGCGGCAGCAGTTGCTCCAGTGTCGGGCGCAGCTTGCCGTTCTCGAGGCGGGACAGGGTGCTCGCCGTCAGGCCGGTCTCGCTCGCCAGCGCCGCCAGCGTGGTCTGACGCGCTCGGCGCAGCGCCCGCAGTCGCGGCCCGACACCGGCCAACACGTCCCCGGCAGAGTCGTCCATGCCCCGATGATTGCGGATCTGCAAGAGAAATTGCAAACGGGCAAAGGTGTTGGTGATGCTGGCGGCACCGCACCGCGCGATCGGCCTGCCGGACGCCGGTGCGCCGACCTGACGAAAGGGCACCAATGGACGCCACCGGAGCATCGGACCCGAACGGGCCGGACGACGCCGTTCGGTTCTGGGAGCGGCACTACCGCTCCCGGCGTACCTGGGGCGGACGGGCCAACCCGCTGCTCGCCGAAACCGCCACGCCACTGCATCCCGGCGACGCCCTCGACCTGGGCTGCGGTGCCGGCGGCGACACCCTATGGCTGGCTCGCCACGGGTGGCACGTCACCGCCGTGGACATCTCCGCCACCGCCGTCGACCGGGTCCGGGCCCGCGCCCGCGAGCTCGGCCTCGGCGACCGGGTCGTCACCGAACGGCACGACCTGACCAGCGGCTTCCCGGCCGGCCGGTTCGACCTCGTCTCCGCCCAGTACTTCCACACGCCGTTCGCGATGCTGCGCAGCCGGATCCTTCGTACCGCCGCACGGGCCCTGCGCCCCGGTGGACACCTGCTGATCGTCGACCACGGCTCCACCGCCCCCTGGTCCTGGAACCAGGACCCCGACGTCCACCACCCGACCCCGCACGAGGTCGCCGCCGACCTCGAACTGGACCCCGCGCACTGGACGGTGCTGCGCGCCGATGCGCCCCATCGTCGCGCGACCGGACCGGCCGGTCAGGTCGCGACCGTCATCGACCACGTCCTGCTCATCCGACGTGCCACCGGAACGGAGTGACGGACGTGCCGACCGACCGCCCACGACGAACCCGCGCCCGGGCCCGGGACACCGGACCGGCCTGGACCGGCGCCGACGAGAAGGCCACCCTGCGAGGCTTCCTCGACTACCTGCGTACCTCGATAGCGGACAAGGTCGCCGGCGTCGACGAACCGCAGGTCCGTACGGCCGGGGTGCCCTCGGGGACCAACCTCCTCGGGTTGATCACGCATCTCACGCACGTCGAACGCTTCTACTTCCTCGGCGAGACCGTCGACAACTGGCGGGCGACCATGCGGCCGTCCGCCGACGACACCGTCGAGGGCGTACTCGCCGAATACCGGGCCACCGTCGAGCGGGCCAACCAGGTCATCGACGCCTGCCCGGACCTGTCCCATCCCGCCCCGCGACCGCCTCGACGCGGACCGGCGCCGTCGATGCGGTGGGTGCTGGTGCACATGATCGAGGAGACCGGCCGGCACGCCGGCCACGCCGACATCCTCCGCGAACGGATCGACGGCTCCACCGGCCGCTGACCGGCCCGTCACCATCGACCCCAACCATCGGTGTGTCCTCTGACGTTCTAGAGCGGTGAGGGGGTGGGCATGGTCCAGTCGTTCCACGAGTTCGTGGTGCATCGTTCGCCGGGGTTGTCGCGGACGGCGTATCTGCTGACCGGGGATCATCAGCTCGCCGAGGATCTGTTGCAGGTGGCGTTGGCGCGGACGTATCGGCATTGGCGGCGGGTTGCCGATGGTGACCCGGAGGCGTACGTGCGTCGGGTGATGTATCACCAGCAGGTGTCGTGGTGGCGGCGGCGTCGGTTGGTGGAGCGGCTGGAGGCGCAGCCGCCGGAACGGCCGGCCGGTGACGGCACCGAGGCCAGCGCGTTGCGTCTCAGCCTCGCTGCCGCGTTGCGGCAGCTGACTCCGCGTCAGCGGGTGGTGATCGTGTTGCGGTTCTACGAGGACCTGACGGAGGCGCGGGTCGCCGAGGTGTTGGGTTGTTCGGTCGGCACGGTCAAACGCCATGGCCATGACGCATTGCGGCGGCTCCGGCAGATCGCCCCCGACCTGGTCGACGACACGGCCGAGAGGAGTGCACGGTGACCAGCCGACTGCGCGAGGCGTTGCGGGACACGGCGGAGGACGCGCCGGTCTACCCGGTGTACGAGCGGGCGCTGGCCACCGCACGACGCACCCGACGCCGGAACCGGGGCGCGGCAGCGCTGGTCCTGGTCCTGGTCGCGCTCGCCATGACAGTGGCGCCGGTGGGGCGCGCCCCGAGCGTGGACCCGGCCGACGGGGTCGCCGGTGCGCTGCCGGACCGGATCGGCCTCCCGCCGATCGGTGCGCTGCACGTCACCGACCGACCGCGCCTCGGCCCGGCCGCCGTCCTGTTCAGCGGGGAACGAGGGCGGCTGAACGGGCCGGACCCGACGGGTTACGTCGGGGCGGTCGGTGCCGACTCCGATCGCTATCGGATCCTGCGGATGGGAGCCCATTCGCCGGCCGGCGAGAAGGTGCTGCTGTCCCCGGACGGCCGGTACATCGCCCGGTCCGCCGACGATCCGGAGCGGCCGGGTGTCGACGTCATCGACCTGGTCACCGGTCGCACCCGGCACGTCGAGAGCACCTCGGAGCACGTGACGTTCGCGTACCCGGCGGGGTGGACACCGGACGGCCGGCACATCGCCATGGTGGACATCGTGTTCGCCGACGCGCGGCAGTCGAGCCTACGGTCGGTGCTCAGCGTCGTCTCGGTCGACGGGCGCGAGCGGACTCGCGTGCGCGAGGCAGCCCACCAGCAGATCTTCGCTCACCCGGTCGCGTTCACGCCGGCCGGCGACCGGCTCGCCTACCAGGTCGGCAACACGGTCTGGGTGGCCGCGCGGGACGGTACGCGGCTGTCGTCGTTCGCGGTGCCCTACGAATCCACGTTGGCCGGCAAGGGAGCGTGGACCCCGGACGGTCGATGGCTGACCCTGGCCACCCGTCGCGTGGACAGCACTGAATGGCACCTGCGCCGGGTGGACCCGCTGACCGGCCGCGACGCCGGAACGCTGGACCTGCCGGCCGTCTCCGACGTGACCACCATCCGCCTGCTCGGCTGGGGACCGGACGGGTCCGCGCTGGTCGCGGGCTTCATCCCGAACCCACTGTCGCCCGCCCGGTTCGACCAGCCGTTGGAGATCGACCAGCGCACCTCGTCCGGCAGCGTGCGGGGTGTCCGGGTGCTCGCGCTGACTCCGGGTGCTGACGAGCCGCGTACGGTGCTGACCGCTCCGGATCAGATTTTCGCGATCGACGTGGCCGACGGTGTGATCGAGAGCGGTCGGGTGCGGGAGGCGAGTCCGCCCGGTGGGGTGGGCGGCCGGTTCTGGTGGTGGACGGGGCTGATCATCCTGGTCTGGGGCGGGATCGCCGCCTATCGGGGCCGGGTCGGGCTGGCGCTCTGGTTCGATGACCGGCGGGTCCGGCGGGCCCGTGCCGCAGCGGGCGAGGAGTGATCAGCTCCACCAGCGTTTGCGGGGCGCCCGGACGGTCACGTCGCCGAAGATCGCCCGGCAGGTCACCTCGATCACCGGGCTGCCGGGGGTGACCGGACCGGTCAGCTTCGACTTCTTGTCACCGAAGACCGCGCTGCCGGTGAGCCGGACGTCGGTGCCCTCCGGCACGACGATGGTGATGCTGCCGAAGATCGCGTCCGCGTCGATGCGGATCACGCGGGCGGAGAGCTGGGCCTCGTGCAGCTCGATCCGGCAGTCGCCGAAGACGGCCCGTGCTTCGATCAGTTCCGGTGCCGCCCAGGCGCCCTTGCGGACCTCGCTGCCGAAGATCGCCAGGAGCTTCTCCGGGGTCGGGGCGTGCCCGCCCAGGGGCTGCACGCTACGGCCGGGGTGATCCGGCAGGTCCGTGGTCAGCCGGGCCAGCTCACCACGCGTCTGGGAGGCGTGTGCGGCACCGGCCCGCTCGGTGTACTCGTCGAGGGTGATCCGGCCCTCGGTCACCGCCTTGCCGAGCAGGTCCACGACCTCCTCCCGCTCCCGGTCGGAGACTCGCAGCCGGTCAGTGTCGTCGTGCCGTTCCCGTTCCACGCCCCCGAGCCTAGCGGCGTGCCGCACCGACCCACCCCACCCGGCCTCCGTCGATCCTCCAGGACAGCCGGTGATTCAGGCGCCGAGGAGTCAGCGGCGGGGGCGGAAGCCGGAGCGGATGGTGGCGAACTGGGCGGTCGAGGGCTCCCAGTCGTACTCGTGGGTGATCCAGCCGAGCGTCCAGGCGCGGTCGCGGACCCGCCCGTCCGGCACGAGTTGCGTGGCACGGAGCCGGTCGCCGTGCGGGGTCAGCCAGCCGAACTCCCACGCGGTGGCGTCGCCCATCCGGCCGAGCCGGAACTCCTGGTACCCGGGGAGGGTGCCGGCGGCCAACTCCCGGTCCCGGACCGCGCGCAGCCGCGCCACCGGGCCGAGGCTGGTGTCGGTGCTGCGGGCGACGGTGAGCGCGCGCCCGGTCGCCGGGTCCTGGAAGCAGGCCACGTCGTCGTCGCGGGAGTACCGCCACTGTTCCGGCAGGGCCACCCGGAAGTCGGTGCGGTCGGTGTGCCAGGCCCAGCCGGACGGTGGCCGGAACGTCTCGTCGTCGGGCACCGGCGCGGCGGTGTCGAGCGGCCCGCCGTCGACCCACGGTCGCACGCAGGGCAGCGGCGGTGGTACGAGTCCGCCCGGCGGCGGTGGGGGCGGGCGTCTCCCGTCGGGTGGGGGCGGACCACCCGGGCCCGGGTTCGGGCCACCGGCTTCGTAGGGGGCCGTCCCCGGCCACGATTCGGTGACCCCGTGGGGTGCGTCCGGGTGGTCGTCGCCGGTGCCCACCACGGTCAGCGCGGTACCGATACCGGCGGCCATCGCCACCAGGACGGCGACGGCGGCGAGCGCCCAGGGCCGTGCCACCGCACCTCGCTCGCGGTCCGGCTCGCCGGTGCGGGTCCGCAGCTTCAGCGGAGTGGTTTCGTCCGGCAGGTCGTCCCGGTCGTCGGGAGCGGCCGTCCTTTCCTCGATGGTGGGAGCGGCCGGGTCACCCTCCGTCCGATCGTCGGCGTGGTGTCCGGAGGTGGGGTGGTGCGGGCCGGGGTCGGGGGATCGCCCGTCGCCGGGCAGGGGAGCGGTCTCGTCACCGGTCTGCGGTGGGGTCTCGTCGGGGCCGGCGGCGGCGAGCAGTCGGCGGCGGGTCTCGGGGTGGTCGGCGCGGTGCGCGGGGTCGCGGCGCAGCAGCCCGGCCAGGACAGCCGAGAGCGGCCCGGCGTGGCGGGCCGGGTCCGGTGGTGCGCAGGCCAGCGCGCTGAGGGTGGCCATGGCGGTGCTGCGGGCGTACGGCGAGCGGCCCTCGACGGCCGCGTAGAGGGTGGCGCCGAGCGACCAGAGGTCGGCCGGCGCGCTGGACACGCCTTCGGCGGCGCGTTCGGGGGCGACGTACTGCGGGGAGCCGAGGATGGTACCGGCGCCGGTCATCGCTCCGTCGCCGTCGAACACGGCCAGCCCGAAGTCGGTCAACAGGACCCGGCCGTCGTGGGCGAGGAGCACGTTGGCGGGTTTGACGTCGCGGTGCAGGACGCCGGCACTGTGGGCGGCCTGCAACGCCTCCAGCAGGGCCAGGCCGATGCGGGCGGCGCGTCGCGGAGGCAGGGGCCCGTCGGTGTCCAGGACGTCCTGGAGGGTGCGCGAGGGCACGTACTCCATGACGATCCACGGGGTGCCGCCGTCGGAGACCACGTCGTAGACGCGGACCACGTTGGGGTGGTTGAGCCGGGCGGCGGTGCGGGCCTCGCGCAGCGTCCGGGCGCGCAGGTGGTCGAGTTCGTCACCGCCGAGCCGGGCCGGCAGGACGACCTGTTTGACGGCGACCTGCCGGTGCAGCAGTTCGTCGTCGGCCCGCCACACGGTGCCCATCCCGCCGCGACCGACCAGGTCGAGCAGTCGGTACCGGTCGGCGATCAACGCTCGCACGTGTCCCCCATCCACCGTCCGGCGTACACCTTAGCCAGCGGATCGGGGATCACCTATCTCGTGCGCGCGTGTCTCGACGGTGAGCCGGCGGCCCCTCACACGGCCAGCAGGTTGCCGTCGGGGATGGTGATGGCGCGGCGGCGGGGTACGGAGTCGACGACGGGGTGCCGGGAGTGCGTGGGCCCGTGGTCGCGGCGGGCGACGGCGTAGGTCTCGGCGGTGCGGGCGGCGATGGTGGCCCAGCCGTACCGGCGGCCGACCATGGTGCGGGCCGCGCGGGCGACGCGGCGGGCGAAGACCTCGTCGCCGAGAAGTTGGCCGACCGCGCCGGCCAGTGCCGACGGATCGCTGTGCGGGAAGGTCACGCCGGTGACGCCGGGTTCGACGATCTCGGCCAGGCCGCCGGTGCGCGCCACCGCCAGGGGTGCGCCGGCCGCTGCGGCCTCCAGTGCGACCATGCCGAAGGGCTCGTAGAGGCTGGGGACGACGGTGGCGTCGGTGGCACCGAGGACCGCCGGGAGCTGGGTGTTGTCCAGGAACCCGGCGAAGCGGACGGTACGGCCGAGCCCGAGCTGCCCGATGCGGTCCTCCAACTCGCCCCGGTACGGGCCGTCGCCGGCGATCAGCACCCGCAGCCCGGGGTGCCGTTCCCGTAGCTCGGGTACGGCGTCGACGAGGTGCTGCACGCCCTTCTCGTAGACCAGTCGGCCGGCGTACCCGAGTAGTGGGCCGTCTCCGGCGAAGCGGGCACGGGCGGTGGCGACCGCGCGGGGGCGGGCCCGCCAGGCCCGGTCGTCGACGCCGTTGGGGACCACGTCGACGTGTCCGGCGGGTACGTCGAACAGCGTGGTGATCTGCTCGCGCATGTAGCCGGAGCAGGCGATCAGTCGGGTGGAGGCGTTGCTGAGCCAGTGTTCGACGCCGTGGATGGTGCGGTTCATCTCCTCGGGCAGCCAGCCCTGGTGTCGGCCGGCCTCGGTGGCGTGGATGGTGGTGACCAGTGGCAGATCCAGGTGTTCGGCGACGGTGATCGCGGTGTGCGCGACCAGCCAGTCGTGGGCGTGGACGACGTCGTAGTCGCCGGTGTCGGCGGCGCGCAGCGCGGCGCGGGTGAGGGTGTGGTTGAACGCCATCGTCCAGGCCAGCAGGGAGCCGGTGGCCAGGGGGAAGGTGACCGGGTCCTCGGCGGCCCGGACGACGCGTACGCCGTCGACGTGTTCCTCCAGCGGCGCGCCGTCGGCGTGGCGGGTGACGACGGTGACCTGGTGGCCGGCGGCGGCCAGGGCGACGGAGAGGGCGTGCACGTGGCGGCCGAGTCCGCCGACGAGGACGGGTGGGTACTCCCAGGACAGGATCAGCACCCGCTGCGAGCGTGCGGGGTTGATGTCGATCACGTCGGCGTTCGGTGACATACGCGCCCCCTCGGAGTCGTCCCCGCGCGCCCGGCAGCAGGCCCCCCGGCGGGCCTGTCGGTGTCGCGGCTGGATCGGGACCAATCCTGGTCGGGCCTGGATAACCAGCGGAGACGTAGCCGTTGCGGTGGTGTAAAGGGCTGCCGGCGGCTGGGCCGGTGTGGGGTGGCGGTACCGCCCGACACCGGTCTGCGACATTCGTAGGAGTCGATCGGTGGTTTGTCCCGCAGGTGTCGGATGACCTACCACGTCCGGCTTCGTAGGTTCTATTCGGACGGTGTACCGACCGACCCTGGGTCCGCCCGCCAGCCGGTGCGCGGCGGTCGACGTCGGGTGCCGGGAAGGAGAAGCAGGATGCGAACCACGAGGCGATGGTGGGTTCCGGCGGTGGCGGTCGCGGTGATCGCCGCCGTCCTGCCGGTGACCCCGGCGGCGGCGCAACCCGTGTCCGCCGGCACGGGACCGGTCGTCGCGGACGGCGTCACCCAGCCGGTGTTCGGGTACGCCGATGCGATCCGCGAACGGATCTTCGTGACCTCCGACGTCGACACCGACGCCGACGGCGCGCTGGACGTCGTGGCGATGGACATCATCCGGCCCAAGGCCAGCGATCAGGGCCTGCGGGTGCCGGTGGTGATGGACGCCAGCCCGTACTTCTCGACGGTCTGCCGGGGCAACGACAGCGAGTGCAAGGCGGACCTGGACGGCGACGGCCTCAACGACCGCTGGCCGCTGTTCTACGACAACTACTTCGTCCCGCGCGGCTACGCGGTCGTCCTGCTGGACATGATCGGCACCAACAACTCGACCGGATGCCCGGTGACCGGCGGGCGGGCGGACAACATCAGCGCGCCGACCGGCATCGACTGGCTCAACGGCCGTCGCAAGGGCGTCGACGCCGACGGCAACGAGGTCGTCGCCGACTGGCACAACGGCCGGACCGGCATGATCGGCAAGTCGTACGACGGGACGCTGGCCAACGCAGCCGCCGCCACCGGCGTCGACGGGCTGACCACCATCGTGCCCATCTCGGCGATCTCCAACTGGTACGACTACTCGCGCAGCAACGGGTTGGTGACCCGGGCCAACAACTACTCGGGCAGCCTGGCCAACACCGTCACCGATCCGGACCGGCGGCAGTACTGCGCCCCGGTGCGGACCCAGCTCGGCCAGGGCGGTGACGACGCCACCGGCGACTACAACGACTTCTGGGCGGAACGGGACTACCTGCCGCACGCGGGCCAGGTCAAGGCCAGCGTCTTCGTGGTGCACGGCATCAACGACGACAACGTCCGGGCCGACCACTTCAGCAAGTGGTGGTACGCGCTGGCCGAGCAGAACGTGCCGCGCAAGCTCTGGCTGACCGGCACCGGGCACATCGACCCGTTCGACTTCCGGCGCGCCGAGTGGGTGCGGACCCTGCACCGCTGGTTCGACTTCTGGTTGCACGGCATCGACAACGGGATCATGCGGGAGCCGACGGCCGACGTCGAGCGGCTGCCGGACGTCTGGGAGACGCACGCCGACTGGCCGCTGCCGGCCAGCCGACCCACCCAGGTGTTCCTGCGGCCGGGCACCGACGGTGGCCCCGGCGGGCTGTCCGTGCGCTCGGGCCCGGGCAACCGCTCGGCGACGTTCCGGGACACCCCGACGATGAGCCAGGCCACCGCGATCCGGCACCCGTCGGACCCGTCGGCCAACACGGACAACCGGCTGGTGTTCCTCTCCGCGCCGCTGACCGCGCCGCTGCACATCTCCGGTACGCCGATCGTGCGGATCAAGGCGTCGGTCGACGGAACGGACACCAGCTTCGCCGGGCTGCTGGTCGACTACGGCACCCGGGAGCGGTTCAGCACCAGCGGCGACGGCATCCAGACCCGCAGCACCGAGGACTGTTGGGGCGAGGCGGCCACCTTCGGCGGGTACGCGGAGGAGGGCTGCTACCGGCAGACCGTCAAGACCGTGGCGAGCAACCCGCAGGAGCTGGTCACCAAGGGGATCGTGGACGGGCTGAACCTCGACTCGCTGTACGTGTCGACGCCGCTGGTGCCGGGCGCGAAGTATGGCGTGGACGTGCCGCTGATGCCGGAGGACTACGTCTTCGAGACCGGGCACCAGATCGGCGTGGTGCTGCTCGGCTCCTACTCCGGCTACAGCAGCCGGGCCAAGCAGACCCGGGCGCAGATCACCGTGCACTTCGACAGCACCCGGATCACCCTGCCGGTGGTCGGTGGCCGTCCGGCCGCCGTCGCGGCGGGTCTGGGCTGACCGACGGGCCCGGCTGACCCGCCGGGCCGGGGCTGACGTTGGTGGGGCGTCCCGTGCGGGCGCCCCACCTTCCGGGTCAGCGGCGGGCGCGCAGCAGCTCCGCCACGGACCAGGCCTGGAACGGGCAGCCGGTGGCGATGTGCGGGGACGCGCCGTCGGCGGTCTCGCTGACCGACCCGAGGCCGTACTCGGTCAGGTGCGCCTCCAACCCGGTGAACAGCGTGTCGACGGCCAGACCGGCGCGTCGGCTGGCGTCGGCGTACGGGCCGATCAGCCACGGCCAGACGGTGCCCTGGTGGTAGGCGCTGTCCCGCTCGGCCGGTCCGCCCCGGTGCCGGCCGAGGAAGCCGGGGCAGTCGGGGGAGAGGCTGCGCGGGCCGAGCGGGGTGAGCAGCCCGGCTCCGACCAGACCGACGGCTCGCGGGTCCGGCTCCAGCGGCGCGAACGGCAACGACCAGGCCAGGAGCTGGTTGGGGCGCAGCAGGTCGTCGTCGTGGAAGGCCGCGCCACCGAGCGGGTACGCCGGGGCGGGCGCGTCGACCACGTCGTTGAGCCAGCCGCCCGGGGCGGGGAAGCGGTCCCGGAACGCCTTGACCGCCCGTTCGTGCAGTCGGTGCAGCCCGTCGGAGTCCTGCCCGGCCAGGTCCGCCAGTTCGGCCACGCCGGCCACCCCGTTGATCCACAGCGCGTTGACCTCGACCGGCTTGCCGTGGCGAGGGGTGACCGGCACCCCGTACACGCGGGCGTCCATCCAGGTGAGCGCGGCTCCGGGGGCACCTGCGGTGAGCAGTCCGTCGGCCGGGTCGACGGCGATGCCGTAGCGGGTGCCGGCCAGGTGGGCGTCGAGGACACCACGCAGCGCCGGCAGCAGTTCGTCGCCCAGGTCGGTGTCGCCGGTGACGGTGACGTGGCGGCTGACCGCGTGCAGGAACCACAGGGTGCCGTCGACGGTGTTGTACTCGACCCGGCCGGTGTCGGCGGTGTTGGCCAGCATCCCCTCGGACAGCGTGGCCGCGTACGAGCGCAGCAGCTCACGGCCGCGATCGGCCCAGCCGGTCCGCAGGAACAGACCCTCGTAGGAGATCATCGTGTCCCGGGACCAGGCGCCGAACCACGGGTAGCCGGCGACCACCTCCACCGGCGCGTCGTCGGTGCGCACGATGAACGCGTCGGCGGCAAGGGCCAGGGTGGCCTCGACGTCGTCGGCGGGCTTGGCGGAGGCGACCACCTCCCGGTTGCGGCGGCGGGCCGCCGCGACCACCTCGGTGGCCGGCGGCGGTGCCGCAGCCGCGTCCTGCGCCCAGGCCAGCACCGACACGGTGTCGCCGGGGTGGCGCAGGGTGTCGCGGAACTGGCCCGCGTACCAGAGGTCCTCCTCCGGGTGCAGGCCGCGTGCGGCCTCCTCGCGGTGGTAGACGCCCCGCCACCAGTGGCCCTGCGGGGTCCAGCCGGGCCCGGACAGCCGGTAGGCGCCCTCGATGACCGCGCCGCCGTCGACCGGGTCCATCCGCAGCGGCGGACCGTCGGCGCGCCGCTCGCCGTGGGCGTCGCGCCAGGTGCACGCCGCCGCCAGCTCCAGCTCGACCGGACCACCGCTGATCAACCGGTGCACCACCGCCACGCAGGAGCGGCCGTGCGACATGGCCAGCTCCCGCTCGATCACGACGTCCCCGATGCGCCACCGCCACCGGGGCAGCCCGTCGGTCAGGTCGAAGCGCTCCAGCAGCTCGAAGCCGCGCGGGTCGACGTCGCCGGAGACCCACTCGTGCGCGCCGAGGCGGACCCGGGCCCCGGAGGGCAGCAGCACCGACGGGTCGAGGCTGACCAGCCCCACCTTGCGGGCGGCCGGTGTGTCGCCCGGCACCACCAGCAGCCCGTGGTACCGGCGGGTGCGCAGCCCGCCGACGGTGCCCATGGCGTACCCGCCGAGGCCGTCGGGCACCAACCACTCGCGGCCGGCGGCGCTGGTCAGCTCCCCGCAGACCTGCGAGCCGAAGCGAATCTCGATCAACTTTCCTCCACCGGCGGCGAGGTGTAACACGACACGACGACAATGGCCGCTGTGGTGAAGTACCCCAGCGGCGTCGAAGATGTAAAGGTGATCACCGAAGGTTCACCCTCCGCCCCGGCCCCCGACGCGGAACGGCTCCGGCTCGCCCAGGCTGATGCCGGCGAGCAGGACTGGCGTGCATGGGGTCCCTATCTGTCCGAGCGGGCGTGGGGGACGGTACGGGAGGACTACAGCGAGCACGGCACAGCCTGGGACTACTTCCCCCATGACCACGCGCGGTCCCGAGCCTACCGGTGGTCCGAGGACGGCATGGCGGGCGTGTGCGACGACCGACAGACCTTCTGTTTCGCCCTCGCGCTCTGGAACGAGCGGGACCCGATCCTCAAGGAACGGATGTTCGGTCTCGGCGGGGACGGCGGCAACCACGGCGAGGACGTCAAGGACTACTGGTGGTACGAGGACTCCACGCCCACCCACTCGTGGATGCGCTGGCGTTACCACTACCCGCAGGCCGCCTTCCCGTACGACGAACTGGTCGCGGTCAACGGGCTGCGGGGGCGGGACGACACCGAGTACGAGCTGGTCGACACCGGCATCTTCGACGACGACCGGTACTGGGCGGTGACCGTCGACTTCGCCAAGGCCACCCCGACGGACCTGTGCGTGGTGGTCACCGTGGTCAACCGGGGGGACCGGTCCGAACGGCTGCACGTACTGCCGCACCTGTGGTTCCGCAACACCTGGGCGTGGGGGCTGCCCGGCGGTGACCGGGTGCCGCAGATCGTCGGGCAGGGGGCGCGGCTGGTCGGTGAGCACTGGGTGCTGGGGCAGGTCCGGCTCGAAGGCGACGGCGACCCGACGCCGCTGCTGTGCGACAACGACACCAACGCCGAGCGGCTCTGGGGACTGCCGAGCCGCACGCCGTACCCGAAGGACGGCATCAACGACCACGTGGTCGACGGAGCCGAGACGGTGAACCCGGAGCTGACCGGCACCAAGGGCGCGCTGCACTACGTGCTGGACGTACCACCGGGCGGACAGCGCCAGATCCGGCTGCGGCTGACCCGCACGGCACCGCCGCCCGGCGCCGTCGACCCGCCCCCGGCGGACCTGGGCGACGGCTTCGAGGCCGTGGTGTGGGCGCGGCGGGCGGAGGCGAACCGCTTCTTCGACGGGGTGATCCCGACCAAGGCCAGCGCCGACGAGACGCTGATCGCCCGGCAGGCCATCGCCGGGCTGATGTGGGGCAAGCAGTTCTACCACTTCGACGTCAAACGGTGGCTCGACGGCGATCCGGGGTCGTCGCCGCCGGCCGGGCGCCGACACGGGCGCAACAGCGCCTGGTGGCACATGACCAGCTTCGACGTGATCTCCATGCCGGACCCGTGGGAGTACCCGTGGTACGCCGCGTGGGACCTGGCCTTCCACTGCGTGAGCATCGCGCGGGTGGACCCCGGCTTCGCCAAGGACCAACTGCTGCTCCTGCTGCGTGAGTGGTATCTGCACCCCAACGGGCAGATCCCGGCGTACGAGTGGGCGTTCGGCGACGTCAACCCGCCGGTGCACGCCTGGGCGGCGTTGAAGGTGTTCGAGATCGACGGCAGCCGGGACCACGACTTCCTGGCCCGGATGATGCACAAGCTGCTGATGAACTTCACCTGGTGGGTCAACCGCAAGGACACCGGCGGCAACAACGTCTTCGAGGGCGGTTTCCTCGGGTTGGACAACGTCGGCCCGTTCGACCGGTCGGCGGCGTTGCCGGTGGCCGGGGTGCTGGAGCAGTCCGACGGCACCGGCTGGATGGCGATGTACGCGCTCAACCTGCTGGACATCGCCATCGTGCTGGCCGAGCACGACCGCACCTGGGTGGACACCGCGACGAAGTTCTTCGAGCACTTCACCTACATCGCGGCGGCCGCGTACGACCAGGGGCTCTGGGACGACGAGGACGCGTTCTTCTACGACGTGCTGCGGCTGGCCGACGGGACGAAGGTGCCGTTGAAGGTGCGCTCGGTGGTGGGGTTGCTGCCGCTGGCGGCGGTCACCCGGCTGCCCGCGCGTACGCTGCACCGGCTGCCGGAGTTGGGGGCCCGGCTGCGGTGGTTCCTCACCCACCGCCCGGAGTACGCCTCGGTGGTCGGCGCCCGACGCATCGGCCCGGACGGGCGGCAGCAGCGACTGCTGTCCATGTGCGGCCCGGAGCAGGTGGTCCGGCTGCTCGCCCGGATGCTGGACACCGACGAGTTCCTCTCCGAGTACGGCCTGCGGACGCTGTCCCGCGCACATCTGGACAAGCCGTTCGCGGTGACCCTGGGCGGGCAGGAGTTCTGCGTCGGCTACGAGCCCGCCGAGTCCACGAGCGGGCTGTTCGGCGGCAACTCCAACTGGCGCGGTCCGATCTGGATGCCGACGAACTTCCTGCTGATCAGCGCGTTGCGGGATTACGCGGCGTTCTTCGGCGAGGACCTCCAGGTGGAGTATCCGACGCGCTCCGGGGTGAAGAGGACGCTGGACGAGATCGCCGACGACCTCTCCGCCCGGCTGATCGCGTTGTTCACCCGCGACGACTGGGGGCGGCGGCCGATCTACGGCGCGGCGCAGTTGTTCCAGACCCATCCGGACTGGCGGGACCTGATCGCCTTCCCGGAGTACTTCCACGGCGACAACGGCGCCGGGCTCGGTGCCTGGCACCAGACCGGCTGGTCGGCGCTGGTCGCCGACCTCATCCTGACGCTGCGGCGCTGACCAGGCGCGGCAGAGTCGCCATTCCGTCGCGAGGGGGCCACCGGTGGGCGTCGCGACTACGCTCGGCGGGGTGTCCGGAGCAGAGCACGGAGACGGTGTGCCGGGCGGCGACGCGATCGTCGCGACCGCCGGGCGGTTGGCCGAGGCCGAGGGGTGGGCGGGGGTCACCGCCCGCCGGTTGGCCGAGCGCGCCGACGTGGACCTCGGGGCCCTCTACGAACGCTTCGCCGATCGGGAGGCGGTGGTCGCCGCGGTCGCGGTGCGGGGCTTCGCCGACCTGTCCGCCGCGTTGACCGCCGCCCGCACGGGGGTGGACCGGCCGGCCGAGGTGTGGCCGGCGGTGATGGCGGCCTATCTCGACTTCGCCTACGCGTACCCGGAGATCTACGACGCGATGTTCGCTCACACTCCGGATCTCACGCTCGGTGCCGAGGAGGTGCCGGAGACCGTCGCGGCGGCCTTCGGTGAGCTGCGCGCGGCACTGACCGCGTCCGCCGCCGCGCAGGACGACGACACGCTCGCCGAACTCGGCTGGAGCCTGTTGCACGGCATGGTGATGCTGACCCGGGGTGGTCGGTTGCGTCCCGAGGCCCAGGAGCAGCGCGAGCGGCTGCTCGGCAACCACCTGTTCAGCCCGCGCTGATCCGCTCACCTCGCCGGTGGCGTGGGGCTGTTGCCGTACGTGCCGGGGTCACCCGGTCGCCAGCCGGCCCGCGCGCCCGGTCCGGTGCCGCTTCATGTGCTCTCGATGTGTGCGTGAACATTGTGGTCATCCTCCGGGCCTGCAACGGCGGCGCGAACCAGCAGTGGACTCGACGTAGCTGACAGCGACCCTCTGCGGGGGCCAGGCGTGTCTCCGCCTGGCCCCGGGCCGACCTCTCGTCGGCCCGAGCGAGGACGCGACCACGGACCTGAGGCGCTGCACCGCTCATCGGGGGTGCCGGCTACCGCAGTAGCGTCCGGATCCTGTCGTCTGCGTGGGTCTGTCTCGACGGGACGATTTATCGGGTCGCCGGGGTCGGTGCGGTTGCCTAGGGTCGCAGCGTGACACATGAACCGATCGAGCCGGGCCGGGTGCTGGTCTTCGACGCGGACGACACGCTCTGGGAGAACAACGTCGTCTTCGAGCGGGTGATCGACGACTTCCTCACCTGGGTGGACCATCCGACCCTCGACCGGGCGCAGTTGCGGTCGGTGCTCGACGACATCGAGCGGGCCAACGCCGTGGCGCACGGGTACGGCAGCAAGGTCTTCCTGCGCAGCCTGCGGGAGTGCCTGGAACGGCTGCGGGAACGCCCGGCGACCGAGGCGGAGCGCCGCGAGATCGACGAGCTGGCGGTGGCGCTGGTGAACCACCAGGTCGAGCTGATGCCGGGGGTGGCCGACGCGCTGGACGAGTTGGCCGGGCGGCACGAGTTGCTGCTGCTGACCAAGGGGGAGCGCGAGGAGCAGCAGCGCAAGCTGGACGCGTGTGGGTTGCTGCACCACTTCGCGGCGGCGCACATCGTGCCGGAGAAGAACGTGGCGACCTATCACCGGCTGAGCCGGGAGCACGGCGTCGACCCGACCCGGGCATGGATGATCGGCAACTCGCCGCGGTCGGACATCCTGCCGGCGCGGGCGGCCGGCTGGGGGGCGGTGTTCATCCCGAACGCCAACACCTGGGTGTTGGAGCACGACGAGTTGGACCCGAGCGACGAGGGCGTCCTGCATCTGCGCGCCTTCCCCGACCTGCTCAGGCACTTCTGAGGCCGCCGGGCCGGTCCGCTGTAGCTCCGACCGGGTCAGCGCTTCACGCCCGTCAGGTGTTACAGGCTCCTGCCGCTTTTTCCCGTGGCCGGCAATAGTGCGTACCGGCCCGCGCGGGCTCGGCCCTGGCACGCCTAGCCTCGGCCCAGGTACCGCGACCCGCCGGGGTGGGTCACGGTACCGGGTCCGGTCGTGGGGCACCGTGGAGCTGAGTGCCGGCGGGCCGGCTGCCGTGCTGGGGCTTGCTGACACGCGCGTCGGTACGCGGCCGGTGCGCTGCCCACGCCGGACGGGTCAGGGCCGGAGCGTGCGGCTCCGGTCCTGACCCGTGTCGTCGGGTCGGCTCAGGTGGTCTCGCCGCGCACGATGGCGACGGCGACCCGGCAGAACTCGTCCATGTCGGGCTGGAAGGCCGCGGCGATGTCCGGGTGCAGGCCGGCGCGGGTCTCGTCCAGCAACTGCTGGCAGACCTGCTCCACCGGCTCACCGGTGTAGGAGTCCCGGATCCGGTCGGCGGCCACCTGGAGTGCCGATGTCAGTTGCTGCTCCAGGGGCCCACGCAGTTTCTCCTGGACCGGGTCACGCGGTTCCAGCGTGACGTGTGGCTCCGACATCGGTGCTCCCTTCGTCGGCGGCAGCGGTACCCGACCACCACCGTCCGTCAAACCACGTTCGGTACCGCGGCGACGCGTACCTGGTACGAGAATTCCTCGCCCGGCTCCTCCAGGTACGACAACCGGCGGATCTGCCTGTCGTCGTCGTAGAGGGCCACATCGACGAGGACACCGAGGTGGGCGAGGCCGATGCTGGTGACCCGCTTCTTGTCCTGCAACACCGCACACACCCCGCCCAGCAGGGTGCTGGCGTCGGAGGTGCGGTGCCCGGGCGGGCAACGCAGCGTCAGGTCCACCTCGATCGGGCCGGACAGTGGGGTCCAGCCGGTCTTCTGTGCCGCCTCGCAGGCGGCCTGGAGCAGGGCGCGGACCCTCGTCGCCTGCCGGTGGCCGGCGGCGAAGATGGACAGCGCCTCGGTCTTGACCGGTGGCAGGCCGCTCACCTCGAACGTCAGGGCGAGAGCGCGGGTGTCCTGCACCACGGCGGCACCTCCTCGTTGGGGACGATCCTGCCCAACCGGTGGACCGGTGACGGGGTGTTCCCGCGAGAACCCACCGATCGGCGGATCGGGGTGGGCCGGTGGCGTAACGGCGGCGACGGCGTACGCGCTGGCGGCACGGCAGGTGTCACGCTAGTCGACCGGATGGACGACCGGTATCACTCAAGCGGTGGGATGCGGCGCGAACGCACAGAACTCGTTACCCTCCGGGTCGGCCAGCACCCACCAGCTCACCGTGTCGTCGGGCTCCCGCAGCAGACTCGCCCCGGCGGCGATCAGCGCGGACGGCTCGGGGGCGACGAGGTCGACGTCCCAGTGCATGCGGTTCTTGACCGTCTTGCGTTCCGGCACCGTGTCGAAGATCCAGAAGTCCCACGGGAACCCGGCCGCACCCACGATCTTGGCGTACCCCTCGTCACTGGGGTGTACCTCGCCGCCGACGACGCCGGACCACCAGGCCGCCTGGGCGGCCGCGTCGGCGGAGTCGACCACCAGCTCGAACGGCCCGGGAGCAGCGTCCCCGTCGGGCGGGACGGCACAGAACAGGTTGCCCTCCGGGTCGGCCAGCACCCACCAGTCGATCTCCGAGTCGGGCTCGCGGACGATCCGCGCGCCGGCCGCCAGCAGCGCCGTCGGCTGCGGCTCGGCCAGCCACAGATCAAGATGTACGCGGGTCTTGGCGGTACGCGGCTCGGGCACCCGGTTGATCCAGATCGACTCGGCCGAGGGCCGTCCGGCCGGCGGGTCGACCCTGCCGTCCCCGTCCCCGGTGTCGACCAGGCTCCCGTGGAGGATGCCGGCCCAGAATCCGCCCAGGGCACGAGTGTCGGCGGCGTCGAGACAGAGGTCCTTGAAGCGCGCGAGCATGCCGCCGATCCTGCCCCCAACCCCACCCACCCGCACCCCGCCCCGCCGCACCCCGCCCCACCGTGCCCGCCGTTCCGCGCCCTGGCGCGCCGATCATGGAGTTGAGGTCGCCGAGAACACGGAGTGTCCGGACATCTCGGGGGCCACAAGTCCATGATCGACGCGGAGGGGGCGACCAGCGCGGGATGGGCAGGTTCCGTACAGGGGCCGCGCCGCTCGGGGGGGTGACCGAGCGGCGCGGGGCGGCGAGGTGGGTGGTCGGCGGGGGAGAGGTCAGCGGCGACCGCGCTTGACCTCGTGAAAGGCCGACATGCGGAGCAGCGGGAGCAGGTTGTCCCAGAGAGTCAGGGTGTCGTCGAGGTCGGGTACCTCGGTGAGGATCGGGCCGTGCAGACCCCGGTCGGCGCCGGGGACCATCAGCACCGGCGAGCCGATGTCCGGCCCGGCCGAGCCGAACGCCAGCGCGTGCGAGGCGTGCACCTCGGTGTCCCAGCGGTCGTCGTCCAGCGCCACGGCCACGTCGTCGAGACCGGCCGCCGTCACCGCCTCCGCCACCAGCTTGTCGCTGGGCGGGTTGCCGGCATCGTGGGTACGGGTGCCCAGCTCGGTGTAGAACCGGCCGGCGTCCTCGTGGCGGTCCGCCGCGCGCAGCGCCTCCACCAGCCGCAGCGCCCGGCCCGACGCCGCCATCGCCTCGGCGTACTCCGGTGGGGCCTGGCCGCCGCTGAGGATGCTCAGGCTGAACGCCCGCCACTCGATGCGCAGGTCACGGGCTTCGGCGGCGGCGACCAGCCAGCGCGACGTGCGCCAGGTCCACGGGCAGGCGGGATCGAAGAAGAAGGTGGCGTCCACCGCCCGAGACTAGCTCCCACCGTCCGGGTCGGCCTCCGGTGTGACCTGGACCACGCAAAGTGACGTTTACGTCGTGTCGCGCGGTGGGTTTCGCGACTTCCCGGCTCGGGCAGTGTTGCAGCCACGAGGCGCCGGGGCGGCGAACCAGCAGGTCAGAAGCCCTGGCCGTGTCGTCGTGCGCCGGGGCACGAGACCTCTTCCCCGGTTGTCGGCCGAGACCGAGGGAGGGGTCATGGATCAGCCGTACAGCAGGCCCGGTGCCGTGGTGCCGGGCGACGCCCCGGAGCGTGGCGGAGTGCCGGTATGAGCAGACGCCGACCTCGGGCACGTGTCGCGGCGGCGACCGCCGCGCTGACCTTGCTGGCACCGATGGCCGCCTGCGCCTCCGGCGGCGACGGCGGGGTGCCCACGATCAACCTCTACTACCCGCCGGAGGAGAACTTCCAGCAGGTGGTCGACCAGTGCAACGCGCAGGCCGGCGGGCGCTACCGGATCGACTACCGCGTGCTGCCCCGGGAGGCCGACGAGCAGCGGGTGCAGATGGTGCGGCGGCTCGCGGCCGACGACGACGGCATGGACGTGCTCGGCCTCGACGTCACCTGGACGCAGGAGTTCGCCGGCGCGAAGTGGATCCTGGAATGGACCGGGCAGGACCGGGCCGAGGTCGAGGACGGCACCCTGGAGGGACCGTTGGAGACCGCCCGGTACGAGGACAAGCTCTTCGGTGCGCCGAAGAACACCAACGTCCAACTCCTCTGGTACCGCAAGGATCTGGTGCCCGAGCCGCCGACCACCTGGAACGAGATGATCCAGATGGCGCAGCGGCTCAAGGAGCAGGGCCAGCCGCACCAGGTGCTGACCATGGGCGCCCAGTACGAGGGCCTGGTGGTGCTCTACAACACCCTGGTGGCCAGCGCGGGCGGCAACATCCTCGACGCCGAGGGCACCGAGGCCGCGATGGACGAGGGCGCGGTGCGGGCGCTGGAGCAGCTCCGCGACTTCGCCACGTCCGGCGTGACCTCGCCGTCGTTCAGCAACGCGATGGAGGACCCGGTCCGGCTCGACTTCCAGTCCGGTAACGGTGCCTTCCAGATCAACTGGCCGTTCGTCTATCCGGCCATGCAGGAGGCCAACCCGCAGTTGGCCGAGCAGGTCGCCTGGGCGCGGGTGCCCGGCATCGACGAGGGCACGCCCGGCCGGGTCACCATCGGCGGGATCAACCTCGCGGTCAGCTCGCACTCGAAGCACCCCGCGGAGTCCTTCGAGGCGGCCAGGTGCCTGCGCAACGCGGAGAGCCAGAAGTTCTCGGCGATCAACGACGGTGTGCCGCCGACCATCGAGAGCGTGTACGACGACCCCGAGATGGACGAGGCGTACCCGATGAAGGAGACCATCCTCGAACAGTTGCAGGACCCGGCGGTCCGGCCGCTGACCCCGGCGTACCAGAGCATCTCGACGGTGATGTCGGCGATCCTGTCGCCGCCGTCGGCGATCGACCCGCCCGCGACCGCGGACGAGCTGCGTGACGCCATCGCGGACGCGCTGGAGTCGAGGGGGGTCCTGCCGTGACCGAGCGAACCACGACGACCGGCACCGACCCGGTCGACGAGACGACCGACGCCGCCCGATCGGTGCCCGCGCAGCGGTCCCGCCGTTCCGCCAAGGTGCCGCTGAGCGAGAACAAGCGGGCCGAACGGAAACTGGGCTGGCTGCTGTGCGCACCGGCCGCGCTGGTCATGGTCGCGGTGACCGGCTATCCGATCCTCTATTCGGTGTGGCTGTCGTTGCAGCGCTTCGACCTGCGCTTCCCCGACGAGCGGGAGTTCGTCGGTCTGGACAACTACGTCACCGTGCTGACCAACGACTTCTGGTGGACCGCGTTCGGCGTGACGATGCTGATCACGGTGGTCACCGTCGCCGTGGAACTGGTGCTCGGCATGGGGCTCGCGCTGGTCATGCACCGTACGCTGGTCGGCCGGGGCATCGTGCGGACGGCGGCGCTGATCCCGTACGGCATCGTCACGGTCGTCGCCGCCTTCTCCTGGCGGTACGCGTGGACCCCCGGCACCGGCTATCTGGCCAACCTCTTCTCCGACGGCGCACCGCTGACCGAACGGGCCAGCTCGCTGGCGATCATCATGCTGGCGGAGATCTGGAAGACCACGCCGTTCATGGCGCTGCTGCTGATGGCGGGGCTGGCGCTGGTGCCGGAGGACCTGCTCAAGGCGGCCTCCACGGACGGTGCCACCGCCTGGCAGCGGTTCACCAAGGTGATGCTGCCGGTGATGAAGCCGGCGATCCTGGTCGCTCTGCTGTTCCGCACCCTCGACGCGTTCCGGGTCTTCGACAACATCTACGTGTTGACCAACGGGGCCAACCAGACCTCGTCGGTGTCGATGATCGCCTACAACAACCTGATCCGGGGCCTGAACCTCGGTATCGGGTCGACCATGTCGGTGCTGATCTTCATCGCCGTGGCGATCATCGCATTCATCTTCGTGAAGCTGTTCGGTACCGCTGCCCCCGGCAGTGACGACGGGGAGAGGCGCTGAGATGGCCGACACCACCAAGGTCAAGCTCCAGTGGGGCGTGATGAACACGATCGTGGTCGTCTTCGCCCTGATCCCGGTGCTCTGGATCATGTCGTTGTCGTTCAAGACGCCGGCCACGCTGACCGACGGCAACTTCATCCCACGCGAGTGGACGCTGGAGAACTACCGCAACATCTTCGCCACCGACCAGTTCGTCCGGGCGCTGATCAACTCCATCGGCATCGCGTTGATCGCCACCACGATCGCCGTGGTGCTCGGCACCATGGCCGCGTACGCGATCGCCCGGCTGGACTTCCCCGGCAAGCGCCTGCTCGTCGGCGTCGCCCTGCTGATCGCGATGTTCCCGCAGGTGTCGCTGGTCTCGCCGCTGTTCGAGATCGAGCGGCAACTGGGCCTCTTCGACACCTGGCCGGGGTTGATCCTGCCGTACATCACCTTCGCGTTGCCGTTGGCGATCTACACGCTGTCCGCCTTCTTCAAGCAGGTCCCCTGGGATCTGGAGAAGGCCGCGAAGATGGACGGCGCCACCCAGGGCCAGGCGTTCCGGCGGGTCATCGCCCCACTCGCCGCGCCCGGGGTCTTCACCACGGCGATCCTGGTCTTCATCTTCTGCTGGAACGACTTCCTGTTCGCCATCTCGCTGACCTCCACCGAACGCTCGCGCACGGTGCCGGTGGCGTTGTCGTTCTTCACCGGTGAGTCGCAGTTCGAGGACCCCACCGGGGCGATCTGCGCCGCCGCAGTGGTGATCACCGTACCGATCATCCTGTTCGTCCTCTTCTTCCAACGCCGCATCGTCTCCGGCCTGACCTCCGGCGCCGTCAAGGGATAGGTGATAACTCGTGGCTGACATCGTGCTGGACAAGGTGAGCAAGAAGTTCCCGGACGGCACCACGGCGGTGCGGGACGTCGACCTGGAGATCGCCGACGGCGAGTTCGTGATCCTGGTCGGTCCCTCCGGCTGCGGCAAGTCCACCACGCTCAACATGATCGCCGGGCTGGAGGACATCAGCTCCGGTGACCTGCGCATCGGCGGCGAACGGGTCAACGACAAGGCCCCCCGGGACCGGGACATCGCGATGGTCTTCCAGTCCTACGCGCTGTACCCGAACATGACCGTCCGGGAGAACATGGCGTTCCCGTTGCGGCTGGCGAAGCTGGACAAGGAGACGATCAACCGCAAGGTCGACGAGGCGGCCAAGGTCCTCGAACTGACGTCGCTGCTGGACCGCAGGCCGGCCAACCTCTCCGGTGGGCAGCGGCAGCGGGTCGCGATGGGCCGGGCGATCGTCCGCCAACCCAAGGCGTTCCTGATGGACGAACCGCTGTCCAACCTGGACGCCAAGCTGCGGGTGCAGATGCGGACCGTGGTGTCCCGCCTGCAGAAGAAGCTCGGCACCACCACCGTCTACGTCACCCACGACCAGACCGAGGCGATGACCCTCGGCGACCGCGTGGTGATCATGCGAGGTGGGGCGGTCCAGCAGGTCGGACCGCCACAGGAGCTGTACGAGAACCCGAACAACCTCTTCGTGGCCGGATTCATCGGCTCCCCGTCGATGAACTTCCTGCCCGCCACCATCGAACAGGGAACCCTGCGTACCGCCCTGGGTGACGTGCCGATCGGCGACCGGATCCGCCGCGAACTGGAGGCCGCCGACGCCTCCCGGGACCTGATCCTCGGCATCCGGCCCGAGCACTTCGAGGACGCCGAGCTGATCGACGAGGAGACCCGCCGCCGGGGCATGGAGTTCGAGGCGCCGGTGGACATCGTCGAGTCGATGGGCTCGGACAAGTACGTCTACCTGACCGTCGAGGGGGAGCGGGCCACCGCCGCCGAACTGGAGGAGCTGGCCGCCGACACCGGTGCCGCCGACTTCGCCGGTGGCGGGTCGAACCTGGTCACCCGCCTGTCGGCCGAGTCGACGGTGACCGAGGGCGAGAACCGGCGGGTCTGGTTCAACCTGGAGAAGATCCACCTGTTCGACCCGTCCAACGGCCGCAACCTCACCCTCCACGAGGGCCGCGCGGCCGGCACCCTGGACGCCTGACCGCGTACGCCCGGCGCCCCTCGACGTCTCCCGTCGAGGGGCGCCGGCCTTGTCGCGCCCGGGCGCTCCGGTGCCCGGGCAGAGAGAGGACCAGGGGTCGGGAGACACAACCTCGACCACCTCCTCGCTCTGATGCCCCCGCATCCGGTGACCTCTACTGGTGGGCGCCATCGAAGATGCAGGCACTAGGTATGCCTAGGCGGCCCGCGTACTCCGCTAAACCCGGGTGAGCAGTGAAGATAGGTATTCGTTGCCCGATGTGGCGGCACCCGTGTCAACCGACGATTGATCCATCAGCGGTTGACAAGGAGACAAGCCATGTGGATGGACCCGGACACGATGCTGGCTCTGGCGAACGATCGTCGCCGCGAGTTGATCGCCGAGGCCGACAGCGAGCGCCTACTCACCAACGCCCGTCGGGCCCGCCGGGTCCGTCACACCCTGGCCGTCCGTGGACAGCCCGACGGTAACCTCACGTCGTGCGAACCATCCGCGGCGGTGCCAGCCCAGTGATGATCGGGCGGGAAAGCGAGCTGCGCCGGTTGGCGCAGCTCGCTTCGGCGCGTGAGCCGGCGGTTGCGCTGATCGCGGGCGAGCCGGGCATCGGGAAGACCCGGCTGGTGCACGAGCTGCTGACCACCGTGTCGGCGGAGACCGTCGTGCTGGTCGGCCAGGCGGAACCCGGCTCGCTGTCCCGGCCGTACGAGGTGCTCCTGGGCGCCATCGACGGCCGTCCTGGCAGCGGCGAGGAGCAGCTTGCGGCCCTCGCGGACCCGCGGCGCAGCCCGGTCGAGCGCCTGCACACCGGCCTCGCCATCCTGGCCGACCTGATCGGCGACTCCCCTGCGGTCATCGTCTTCGAGGACCTGCATTGGGCCGACTCGGAGAGCGCGGCGCTGTTCGAGCGGATCGCCGACCAGCGCGGGCCGCGGCTGCTGATCGGAACGTACCGGCCGGACGAGGTGACCCGCCGCCAACCGGTGGCGGGCCTGCTGGCCCGGATGGAACGCCGGCACACCGTCACCCACGTACGCCTGGACCGCCTCACCCCCGCACAGACCGCGGCGTTGCTGGCGGCGGCCACCGGCGCTCCGGCGCCGCTACGCGCCGTGGCGGCACTGCACCACCGCACCGGTGGCAACCCGTTCTTCCTGGAGGAGTTGCTGCGTGCGCTGCCCGGGTACGACGTGGAGGCGCTGGTCGAGCAACCGCTGCCGTGGAGTCTCGCCGAGGTGTTACGCCGACAGGTCGACGACCTCGACCCGGTCAGCCACCGCGTCGTCGAGGCGGCCACCGTGCTCGGCCACCGCATCCCGTTCGACTTGCTCGCCGACGTGACCGGTATGGGCGAGGACGAGCTCATCGCCGTGTTGCGCGACCTGGTCACCCGGGGCGTCCTGGTCGAGTCCGGCGACGACGAGTTCGCGTTCCGGCACGCACTGGTGCGCGAGGCGATCGTCGACCAGATGCTCGGCCGGCAGCGCCGCCGGCTACACGAGAGGGCACTCGACGTACTCCTGAGCGGCGGTGCCTCCGACCCGGCCATGGTGGCGCACCACGCTCGCGGCGCCGGCCGGTACGACGACATGGTCGCCGCGGCCCGCCGCGGCGCTGAGTTCTCCCTCTCCATCGGCTCCGCCTACCAGGCCCTGCAACTGGCGGAGATGGGTCTCGACGAGATGCCCGACGACACCGACCTGCTCGCCTCCGCCGCCCGAGCGGCGTGGTTGGCCGGACTGCTGGATGACGCCCTGCGGTACGGCCGACGCTGGCGGGACCTCGCCGACACCACGACCGACCGGGCTGAGTCGCTGTACCTCCTGGTGCGCATCGCGTGGGAGTCCCGCGAGACCGACGAGATGCGCGCTTTGACACGCGACATCGGGAACCTGATCGCGCAGCTTCCCCCCGGCGCCGACCAGGCGCGGGCGATGACCGCGATCGCGCAGTCGGCGTACCTGCGCGGCGACTGCGACGCCGTCCTGCTCTGGTCCGACCGCGCGCTGGCGCTGGCGGACGAGTTCGACCTGCCAGCCGTACGCCTGGCCGCGCTGATCGAGAAGGGTGCGACGCTTGTCGAGCGCCCGCAGACCGCCGCCGACGGCCGCAGGATCCTGTCCGCTCTCGTCGACGAGGCCGAAAAGGCGGGCGAGTGGGTGCTGGCCGCCCGTGCCCTCGATTTCCTGGTGCACGGCGAGCCACCCACCTCGCCGATCGAGCACGCCGAGACACTGGAGCGAATGCGGGTCGACGCCGAGCGAGCCGGCTTCGAGTCACTCGCGGTGGCCACGTACTTCCAGGGACGAGCCCGGCTGGCGGTGCGGGCCGGCGACCTGCGCGCCGCGACCGGGGCGCTGGAGGAGGGGCGCGAGCAGGACCGCAGCTACCGGCGCCGGGGCCGCTGGGCCGACTATCACGGGGTCTTCCTCGCCGGGCTCTATCTGGAGGCCGGCGAGCTGGATCAGGCCGAGCAGCTCGTCACGGACCTGGCGGCGCTGCCCGACAACTGGCCGGCGACGATTCCCAGCCTCGCGTTCCACCTCGCCTGCCGTCGCGGCGACCTCCCGCGCGCCGAAGCGAGCCTGGAGGAACTCATCGCGGCCCTATCCAGGCAGCCCTGGCGCAGCAATGACACGGCCCACGATCTGATCTCTGCCGCGCTTCACATCGGCTTGCCGACGCACCGGCTCGACCAGATGGCCGCCGCGCTACTCGATGCCAACGTATGGGACGCCTACCGGACGCTCGTCGATGCCCAGCTCGCGGAAGCACGCGGCCGGCACGTCGAGGCGCTGGCCGGCTACCTGTCCATCGCAGAGGCACACATCCTGTCTCCGGCGACCCGCGGCACCGTACGCGTCGGCGCGGCCCGTTGTCTGCTCGCCGACGACCAGCGCGAGGAGGCTGCCGCCCAGGTGGAGGCGGCCGTACCCCTGCTGGCCGAATGGCGTGGCTGGCGGGTCGCCCAGCTCGCCCACGTCCGCGCCCAACTGGGCATGGCCCCGGTCGACGCGGCACCCGCGGTCACAGGTCCGACCGCCCTGACCCCCCGCGAGCGGGAGGTGGCAGTACTGATCAGCGACGGGCTGACCAATACCGAGCTGGCCCGGCGCCTCTACATCTCACCGAAGACCGCCGCCGTTCACGTCTCGAACATCCTGCGGAAGCTGGGCGTCTCGTCCCGGACCGAGGTGGGTGACCTCGTCGGGCGGCATTGACCGCCACCGCCGATCAGGCAGCCGTGCTGCAACGGCTGGCAGCGACGCTGCGGGATGCAACAGGTTGCGGCTACTCGGCGGCCACCTGTCGCGTCAAGCGCACCAGGCCGGCTTTGCCCCGTCGGCGTGAGGTGATGCGGGTGTGCCGGTGCGCGGAGCGGAATCCGCTCTGCGAACGACACTCGAACCCCGCCCGAGCGGGCACCGGTCATCCGGCGGCGTCCGGCAGGGCGTCGATCAGCGCGGCCTCCCGGGCGCTGCTCAACCCGGCGCGGCGATCCCGGTGCAGCCCTTCGGCACGTTCCCAGGCGAGGGTGTCGGCCAGCAGGTCGGTACGCGGGCGGTGCCGGAGACCGGCGGCCTCGGCCGCCGCACCGCTGCGGGCCGCCCAGCCGCGCGCTGCCGGGTCGGCGATCCACATCGGCAGCGACTCCGGGCCCATGTACTCGGCCACGCCCTGCGCCACCAGCCACGCCGGGTCCGCGTACCCGAGCGGACCGGTGTGGCCGGCCACGGCCCGGGACCGGGCGATCCAGTCGGCGAAGGGTACGACCGGGCCGACCGCGTTGAACGTGCCGACCGTGCCGGCCCGGGCGCTGTCGAGCAGCCAGGCAGCCAGGTCGCGGACGTCGACGACCTGGGTCGACAGCTCGGGGGCACGGGGTACCAGCATCGGCGTGTCGGGGTCGCGGGCGGCGCGGGCGACCCAGTAACCGGACCGGCCGCTGTGGTCACCCGGCCCGCCGATCAACCCGGCGCGGGCCACCAGGGCGCGGTCACCCACCTCGCTCATGGTGATCTGCTCGCAGGCCACCTTCGCCGCGCCGTACTCGTCGCGGTCGACCGTGTCGTGGGCCGTGGCGGGCAGCGTGGCCGCCGACTCGTCGGCGCCGGGGGTGTCGTGGTCGGCGTAGGCGCTGACCGAGGAGACGTAACTCCAGTGCCGGGCCCGGCCCCCCAGGGCGTGCAGCGCCTCCCGCACGAAGCGCGGCTGCCACGACACCTCGACGACGGCGTCCCAGTCGCGGTCGCGCAGCCCGTCGTACGCGTCGGGGTCGCCCCGGTCGGCGGCCACGAGAACCGCGCCGGGCGGCACCGTCCCGCTCTCGCCCCGGGCCAGGCAGGTGACCGCGTACCCCCGGTCGACCGCCTGCCGGGCGACCTCGCGTCCGAGCCATGCCGTCCCGCCCAACACCAGAATCTGCATGTCCGTCAGCGAAGCAGCGAGGTACGCGGCACGCCAAGGTTCTTCGCCGACGGCAGAAGCCTGCGGGCGTACGCCACCGGTCGTAGGCTCGATGTCATGTTCCGCGACGAGGATCTCGCTCTGCTCGCCCGGCCGCTGCACGCCTTCCTCACCGTGGCGCCCCGGGGCGACCGCTGGCCCGCGCCGCGCCCGGTGTGGTTCGAGGTCACCGAGGACGGGGACCTGCAGATGTTCTCGCTGCCGGACGCGCCGAAGCTGGACCGTATCCGGGAACGGCCCCGGGCCTCCGTGGTCGTGGCCGCGCCGACCGGTGAGCCGGAGCACTGGGTGTCGGTGGAGGGCCCGGTCACGCTGCACGACGACGGTGGCGTGGAGTTGGCGACCCGGCTCGCCGAGCGGTACTACGACATGAGCGATCCGAAGCGTCAGAGCATGGTCGACGAGTGGCGCAGCGCGGGAGTGGTCCGCATCCTGCTGCGTCCCGAGCGGGTGAACCGCTTCTCCGTGTGACGGTCCGCGCCACCGGCTAACCGGGTCCGCTGTTGACTCTCAGGCGGCTTGAGACGCCAGGGTGGTGGTCATGAACGAGTGGTTGTCGATCGGGGACGTGGCCCGGCGTACGGGTCTGAGTGTCAGCGCCATCCGGTTCTATGCCGACGAGGGCATCGTCGCGCCGGCCGGGTACACCGGTGCCGGGTACCGGTGCTACGACGCGCGGGGCGTGGCTGCCCTCGAACTGGTACGGACGCTGCGGGATCTGGGGGCGGGGCTGGACGAGATCCGTCGGTTGCTGGCCGACGAGATCACGGTGCGGGATCTCGCCACGGCCCATCTGGCGCTCGTCGAGCGGCAGATGGGTCAGCTACGTAACCGCCGCGCGGTGCTGCGGGCGGTCGTGCGGCAGGACAGCGAGGCCGGGCAGGTGAGTCTCGTGCACCGGCTGGCGTCGATGTCCGACGACGACCGTGAGCAGCTCGTGGAGGAGTTCTGGGCCGAGGTCACCGACGGCCTCGACCTGCGGGAGTTCGTCGACTACCTGCGCCCGTGGCGGCCCCGGCTGCCGGCGGACCCCACCGGCGAGCAGCTCGATGCGTGGGTCGAGCTGGCCGACATGGTCCGTGACCCCGAATTCCGGCAGGCGGTGCGCCGGTTCTTCGGCGAGACCTTCACCGCCACCGGCGACGAGCGGGCGGACCCGTCGGCGGAGGCGGACGTCGCGGCGCAGGTCGAGATCCTCGCGCAGGCCAGGGCCGCGTCCGAGGCCGGCGTACCGGTCGACTCCCGGGAGGCCCGGCAGTTGGCGACGCGGTGGGTGGCGTTGGCCGCGAGTCGCAGCGGCGAACGAGACCTGACCGAGGTACGGCGGCAGGTCGCCGCCGCCGACCCCGGTCCGCAGGTGCGCCGACACGCCGCGCTGCTCGGCAGATATCACGCGCTGACCGCCACCATCAACGGCACGCCGCAACCCGTGGTGGACGCACCGGCCTCGACCTGGCTGCACGCGGCCGTCGCCGCCCTGACCTGAACCGCCCCGACACCCGTCAGGACAGGATCTCGACGTACCCGTCGGTGCCGTGCACCCGGATCCGTTGCCCGTCCCGGATCAGTCGGGTGGCTCCCTCGACGCTCACCACGGCCGGCAGGCCGTACTCCCGGGCGATCACCGCGCCGTGGGTCATCAGGCCGCCCACCTCGGTCACCAGACCCGCGACGCCGAGGAACAGCGGCGACCAACTCGGGTCGGTGTAGGCGGTGACCAGGATGTCGCCCGGTGCGAGGTCGGCCTGCCCGAGGTCCAGCACGACGCGGGCGCGTCCCTCCACGGTCCCGGTGGAGACCGGCAGGCCGACCAGGGCACCGGCCGGCACGTCGTCGCGCCGGTACGCCCCGGTCAGCGCCTCACCGTCGGAGGTGAGCACCCGGGGCGGGCTGAGCGCGTGGTACGACCGGAACGCGTCCCTGCGCCGCCGGAGGAGTCCGGCGTCCACCCGATGCGTACGCGACACCTCGTGGAACTCGCCGAACGTGAGGTGGAAGACGTCCTCGACCTCGGCGAGCACCCCGGCCCGCACCAGGCGTTCGGCCTCGCCCAGCAGGGCCTGCCTGTAGACGAGGTAGCGGCTGACGATGTCGTACTTCGGGTACTCCCGGTACCCGACGAAGGTGCGGACCCGGTCGATCATCCGCTTGGTCTCGTCGGCCTTGGCCGCCCCGTCGGGCAGGGCCCGCAACCGGGACAGGATCTCCTGCTCCTTCTGGCGCGCCCGCCGCCGACCGTCCGTGACGCGTCGCCCGGCCTCGCCCGGGGCGAAGTTGCGGACGTTGTCCAACAGCACCGGCAGCAACGTGCTCGGGCGCTCGCACCACCGTGGCCGGGTGATGTCGATCTCGCCTACGCCCCGCATCCCGTACCGCTCCAGGTACGCCTCGATCGCGGCACGTGCCTCACCGCCGCCCTCGACCTCGGGCAGCCCGTCCAGGAAACCGTCGTCGCCGACCCTCGCCAGTAACGCCACCACCTGCGGGTACGGGCGGATCACGTCGGCGACGTCGAGCAGCGCCAGACCCATCTCCGAGGTGACGTTGTCGGGTACGGCCAGCGTGAGCGTGTCGGCGGCGTTCTTCTCACCCAGCCACTCCCACAACCGGTCGTTGAGCCACCAGGTGGCCTCCATCCCCGCCCTGATCGCCTGCCCGCTCAGCGGATCGGCGAGGACACGCTTGTGCTCCTCGAAGGCCGCCAGCAGGAAGTCGAACAGCTCGGGCCCGGTCCTCGTGGCGATGTCGCGCCGCAGCGCGGCGATCGACGTCCGGCTGCGCTCGACCAGCTCGGCGACGATCGCCGGGTCCGTCGGGATCGGGGCGGGAGCCCCGCCGGCCGGTGGACCGGCGGCAACGGTGTCCGGCGGCGTCGGCACGAAGTCGCCCCGGTCCAGGACCGCCTGCAACGCGTCCCGGGTCAACGGGTCGGACCGGCCGATCATGTCCAGGAAGGCGGCGCGTCCCGGGCCGGCCAGCATGCGGATCGCGTCGACGAACAGCCGACCACCGGCCTCGACCATCGGCGCCATGGCCGTGAGCTGCCACATCGAGATGCCCAGCGGCCTCATCGGGTCGGTCATCATCTGCTGGTGGCCCACCGAGACGTAGACGTGGTTGCCGGGGTCGACGCTGTCGGGGACGGGGAACAACGTGGTGATCGGGCGACTCTGCACGACGTGGAACCGGCCGTCGGCCAGGCACCACTCGATGTCCTGCGGCCGACCGAAATGCGCCTCGATCCGCCGCCCGAGCTGCACCAACGCCACGACCTGCGAGTCCGTCAGCGCCGGTTGCCCACGCCGGGACCCCTCGACCGGCACCTGCGTGGTCCCGCCGCCCGGCAGGGCCTGCACGGCGAGCTGCTTCGCGGCGACCGACCGGCCGATGACCTCGTCGTCGCGGACCCGGTAGACGTCCGGGTTCACCAGCCCGGCGACCAGGGCCTCACCGAGCCCGAAACCGGCGTCCACGGTGGCCACCCGCCGGTCACCGCTGACCGGATCGGCGGTGAACAGCACGCCGGACGCCTCCGGGACGACCATCTGCTGCACCACCACCGCCATCCGCACCGCCCGGTGGTCGATGCCGTTGCGCTGACGGTAGGCCACGGCCCGCTCGGTGAACAGCGACGCCCAACAGCGCCGTACGTGCGCCAGGACCGCCTTCGGCCCCACCACGTTCAGGTACGTGTCCTGCTGCCCGGCGAACGACGCCGACGGAAGGTCCTCGGCCGTCGCGCTGGACCGCACGGCGTAGGCGGTCTGCTCTCCGTACCAGGCGAGCGCGTCGATGATCGCGGCCGTGACCTCGCCCGGGACACTGACGCCCTCGATGATCCGGCGGATCCGCGCACTGTGCGTGCCGATCGTCTCCCGGTCGTCCGCCGCCGGGCGGGCCAACTCGTCGAGCAGCGTGCCGACCGGCGCGTCCGCGATGATCCGCCCGAAGGCGTCCGTGGTCACGCAGAAGCCGGCCGGCACCCGTACGCCGTCGATGCGGGACAGCTCGCCCAGGTGCGCGCCCTTGCCACCGACGACCGCGATCCGCGTCGCGTCCACCTCGTGAAGATCCACCACGTACTGCTCGGTCATCGCGACACCTCCGACCCCGACGGGCACCCCGGCCCGACCTCCCCGTGACTGCCGTCAGTCGACCTCAACACCTGCACGTCTGCCCCCGTTTCCGCAGGTTGTGGACTCGGCCGGCAGATTCTGCGGCATACCGGGGGCCTTGCCGCAAGCCCCCCGGTGCGCTATACGTTAGGAAGGGCAGGGAGAGATCTCCTTGCCCTTCGTCGTCGACAGGCCCAGGTGAGCGGCGCTCGGGTTCACCGCAGCCGGGTACGCACCACCAGGTCGTGCAGGTCGTACACCGCACCCGGCTGGGGCTGCTCGGGCAGAGCCATCGATCACGACGGCCGGTGGCCCTTGAACTATGCTGCGGTGAGCGTCGCGTGCCGGTGGCAGGCCGTGTCAGGCATGGAGGCGCCCTACCGAGGGAGGCCGACGGTGTTCACGTCGCATCCTTCGTCCTCGCGTGTCTGAGCGCGAGACGACCAGGCTCGTCGCCTGGAGCTATGAGCTACGCCAGGTCCACAGCCGTCTCCGCGCGGCGCTCGACCTCGTCCGCACCGCGGTCGCCGACGGGACATCCGGCGAGGCGGCCACCCGTGAGCTGCTGCTCTACTGCCACGGGTTCTGCGCCGCCCTCGACGGACACCATCGGGGCGAGGACGACACCCTGTTCCCGGCGATCGAGGCGGCCCACCCGGAGCTGGCACCCGTGCTCCGTCACCTCCGCCAGGACCACTCGATGATCGCGCACCTGCTCGGCGGCCTCCAGGCCGCCATCGACCGGGCCGCGCCGGTCGCCGAGCTGGATCGCCACCTGGAGGGGGTCGCCGCGATCATGGAGAGCCATTTCCGGTACGAGGAGCGACAGTTGCTCCGGGTCCTGGAGACACTCTCCCTGGACGCCGCACCCGGCCAGGTCCTGGGTCCGCTCTGAGCCCCCGACCGGAAACTCCGTGGCCGGGTGGCGGCTGCCGCGACGACAATGCTCGGCTCAGCGCCGGGGCGCGGCCTCCTGGAGCAGCCCACGGGCGGCCATGAAGGTCCGCAACGTCTCGGCGTCCTCGGCGGACATCAGCCGGCGGGGGATGACCGTCGCCGGCATCCGGTCGACGTACACGACCCAGAACTCCGGGGTGTCCTTCACCCGGGAGACACCCTCCCAGGCGATGCCACCGGACTCCGAGCCGCTGCGCATCATGATGTTGTCGTCGGTGATGTCGTAGCTGCCGTCCACGGCGTAACCGCTGGAGCGGCGCCGGGCCCGCAGCCGCACCCACGGCCAGTAGAGGATCGCCAGCAGGCCAAAGATGGCCATCGCCATCCACAACGGCGTGATCTGCGCACCCCACGACGACCCCCGGGAGAGCAGCAGACCGATCACGCCGACCGTCAGCAGCACCGCGCCGACCGAGGCGTACCTGCGGAGCTGGTCACTGCTCATCGCCGCGGCCACCCGGCCGGGGTAGGCGGGATCGGCGGGGATGTCGAAACGGATGTGCACGCCGCAACGATAGTGCGCCGCACCCGCCTGCCGCGCAGCGCCGCGGACACGCCCGCCGGTCGGGCCGTGCCGTCACCGGCCGTAGCGGGTCACGCGGACGCCGACTGCGGCGGCGTGGCCTTCTGCGGGTGGAACGTCTCGTGCCGGGCCAACATCGCGACGAACTCGACGATCTTCCGTTCCCGGGTCCGGGCCTGCTTCACCGCGTTGAGGCGGTGCACGAAGGCGTACCGGTTGGTCTTGGTGAGCACGTCGAACATGGCCTGGGCGGCGGGTTCGGCGGCGATCGCGGCGAGGAGGTCGGCGGGCACCTCGGCCTCCGACGACGGGGCGTACGCGGCGGCCCACCGCCCGTCCGCCTTCGCGGCCTCCACGGCGGCGCGTCCGGCGGGCAGCATCCGCCCCTGCTCCTCCAGCCGCGCCACGTGCGCCACGTTGCGCTGAGACCAGATACTGCGCGGTCGACGCGGCGTGAACCGGATGCAGGAGGTCTCCTCGTCCCGCTTCCTGGCCTGACCGTCGATCCACCCGACGCACAGTGCCTCGTCGACCGCCTGCTGCCAGGTCAGCGTGGTGACCGTGCCGCCCTTCTTGGTCAGGGCGAGCCAGACACCGGGCGACGTGGCATGGTTGGCCGACAACCACGCACGGAGCTCGTCGGCGTCCGCCACGATCAACTCATCCAGGGCATCGCTCGCCATGTCGGTAGGCTAGCCCCTGCCTTGCGGCGGCACCGTCACCTGCCGGGCGGCCCGTCCGGCACCCGGGCGGGTCCGGACTGCTATCGCCGGGCGGCAGCGGTCCGCTGGCGTGCCGATTCGTACAACACGACCGTCGCGGCGGTGGCCGCGTTCAGGGAGCTGGCGGACCCGAACATGGGGATCCGCACGAGCTGGTCGCAGGCATCCCGCCAGCCGGAGCTGAGGCCGGTGGTCTCGTTGCCGATCAGTGCCAGCGTGGGCTGGGTGAAGTCGTGTTCGGCGGCGTCCAGCGCGCCGCGCTCATCGGTTCCGACGATGCTCATGCCGATGCCGTCGGCGCGCACGTCGGCGACCCAGGACAGCACGGCCTGCTGCAAGGGCACCCGGACCACGGGCAGGGCGAACAGCGATCCGGTGCTCGCCCGGACCGCCTTCGGGTCGTACACGTCGGCGGCGTGACCGGTGATGATGACGCCGCACGCGCCGAAGGCGTCCGCGGACCGCACGAGCGTCCCGATGTTGCCGGGGCTGGTGGGCCGATCGAACACGACGGTGAGCATGCTCGGCCCGAGCGGGATCCGGCGCAGGTCGTCCTCCGGCAGCGCGACCACGGCCAGCAGCTCCGGAACCGTGTCCGCCTTGCCGCCCAGTTCGTGCATCAGGTCACGGGAGACGGCGATCTTCTCGGCCCGGACGGTGTCCAGGGCCTCGCGTGCCCAGCCGGAGAGTTGAGCGCTGGTGTCGTAGAGCAGCTCGCGGATCTGCCAGCCGTGTTCGACGGCCATGCTGATCGGGCGTACGCCCTGCACGAGGAACTCGCCGCGCCGCTGCCGCTTGGTCCGGTTACCGAGGAGCGCCTCCCACTGCTGGAACCGCGCATTGCGGCCACTCACCCGCAGACCCACCGCCACCCCCGCCTCCGTCGCACACCCACGCCCTGCCTGCCGCGCCGGACCGGCCACCGCGCCGCAGTGGGGAACGGTGACAACCTACCGCGCGCCACCGGTGGTTCCCTGACGGGCCGCGACGGCGCTGCCGGACGGAGGCTCGGTGAGCACCCGACAGAAACGGTGCGGCAAATGTCGAGTGACCCCCATCGGTGCCGCCGCACGATGGGAGCATGGACGACACGACCCTGGTATCCCGCTTCCTCCGCGACGGTTTCGTCAAGCTGGAGGGCGCTGTCGCGCCGCGCGTGGCCGCGGACTGTGCGCGGCTGCTGTGGCGGGAGACCGGCTGCGATCCGGACGATCCGGCGACGTGGACGCAGCCCGTGCACTGGGTGGCCGGCATGGCGCAGGGGCCGTTCGCCGCCGCACCCAACTCTCCGTACCTCCATCACGCGTACGACCTGCTCGTCGGCGCGGGACGCTGGGAGCCGCGCTATTCGCTGGGCACGTTCCCGCTGCGCTTCCCGCACGAGGAGGAGCCGGACGACGCCGGCTGGCACATCGAGGGGAGCTATCTGCCGGAGGGCGAGAGCTGGTACTTCACGAATCTGCGCTCCAAGGGCCGGGCGCTGCTGATGCTGTTCCTGTTCAGCGCGGTCGGTGCGGAGGACGCCCCGACCCGGATCCGGGTCGGCTCACACCTCGACGCGCCGAAGATCCTGGAGAAGTACGGGGAGGACGGAGCGAGCGGGCTGACCCTGGCACCCGACCTGGTGGCGGCGTCGGACCACCGGCCGCTCGCCCTCGCCACCGGATCCCCGGGCGACGTCTTCCTGTGCCATCCGTTCCTGGTGCACGCGGCGCAACCGCACCACGGGGTACGGCCGCGTTTCATGGCCCAGCCGCCGCTGATGCCGGCCGCGCCGTACGAACTGGAGCGGGTCGACGGCGCGTACTCGCCCGTGGAGATCGCGATCCGTCGGGGCCTCGGCCAGGACACCCCCGGCCCGGACGGAGACGGCACCGACCGCAGGGCCGGGTAGGTGGCCACCGCTCCCGCAGGCCAGCCCGAGACGGGCTAGCGCAGTGTCTTGCGCATCTGCTGCGTGACCACCCGATAGCCCGAACTCTGGTAGAGCCGCCGAGCCCGGTCGTTGTCCCCGAACACGTTCAGCTCCAGGGACGAGACGCCGTGTCGGCGGACGACGTCCTCGCCGGCCGCCAGCAGCTTGCGCCCGTTCACCGCACAGGCGACCTACCGGCAGGGGCCCTACCGGGAGCCGGTCATCGGTCTGCCGGCCATCGCCCGGATGTGGGAGGACGAGCGGACCGGTCCCGACGAGGTGTTCCACCTGACCAGCGAGATCGTCGCCGTGGAGGGTGACACGGCGGTGGCGCGGCTGGAGGTCCGCTACGGCGACCGGGTGCCGCAGGAGTACCGCGATCTGTGGATCATGCGTTTCGCCGAGGACGGTCGCTGCGTCTCATTCGAGGAGTGGCCCTTCTGGCCGACGCCGTCGACTGCCGACCCCGCCGCCGAGAGCTGACCGGGGTCGCTCAGCGTCCGGTGATGCCGTCGACGAGCTCGCGCAGGATGTCGGCGTGCCCGGCGTGCCGGACGGTCTCGCTCGTCATGTGGGCCAGCACCCAGCGCAGGGTGCGAGGCTCGTCGTCCACCGGCTGGGCGGTGCGACTGTCGATGCTGGGTGCCGCATGGATGTGTGCGTCGCTCTCGGCGATCGCGCGGCGGTAGTCGTCGATGACCTGTGCCGCGCTGAGGTCCGGGCCGACCGTCATGTCGAAGTCGACGTCGGCGTGACGGGTGTCCCCGGCCAGGGTGTACCCGAACCAGTACCGTTCCGCGTCGGTCAGGTGCCGGACCAGGCCCAGCAGCGTCGTGTCGGAGACGACCAGGCGGCGTCGTAGCTGTTCCTCGTCCAGGCCGTCGACCTTCTTGAGGACGCAGGACCGGGCGAAGGCGAGGAACGCCAGAGCCGTGTCCAGTTCGCCGCCGTCGTTGAGGGGGACACGTTCGCGTTGCGACTCCAGCATGGATCCGACCCTACGTCGTGGCGGCGGCCGGGGGGAGTCGGCGCAGCGCGCGCAGGGTCAGCACGGCGAAGGGCACGCCGACTGCCAGGACGGCGACGACCTGCTCGGTCCGGGGCCGTCGGCGGGCTAGGCCGGGCCGCTGCTGGCGTGGTACGCGTCCTTGGCGGCGACCACCGTCGCCTGAAGGTGCTCCGGGCCGACGCCATGGACGTTGAGCGGCGGGTGCAGACGCCGGACGAGTTCCGCCTCGATGGTCGTCGGCTCCGGGTCCTCGGCCCACGTCAACCGCAGGTGCGTGGTCATCCAGGCGGTCAGCCGTGCCTCGTCCTCCGGCACCAGGACGACCCGGTCGGTCCACGTCGTCCGGTATGCCTCCGACACCAGGAGCCCGGCGAGGGTACGGCGCAGCGTCGAGCTGCCCGATCGCCGCAGGTGGTTGCGCAGAATCCGGCCCCGCAGGCTGGTCGCCCGTCCCAGATACAGCATCCGCAGCGACGGGACGTGCTCGTTCGGCGGCCCGGGGAGATCAGGCAGAACCAGCGGGTCGGCCCACCAGGCGTAGACGCCGCCGCCCCGGCTGAGCCGCTTGGTGGCGACGTCGAGTTCGGCCGGTACGCCGGAGAGCAGCCGCAGGGCCGCGTCGATCCGGTCTTCGTCGGAGGGGAGGTCGTCGGGGCGTGCCTGGGGAACGGTCATCGAGACCATCCTAGGTGCCGCGCCGATCGTGCTCGGCCTGCCGGGCGTGGGAAGGTGGTGTCCGCCCGGGCCGTCATGGCCCGCAGCGTGACGGTGCCGGGCTCTGACGGTGGGCCGGAGGGGTTTCGCCGGACGTCGGGAACGGGTAGCGGTCATCCATGGATCGCAATCTGGCCAAGGCCCTCCAGGTCGCGTGGGAGATGCCGGAGTTCCGGGACGGGCTGCGGCACCTGGTCGATCTGGACGAGGTGACGCACCTGCTGGCGAGGTTGTCCGTGGCGGACCGGGACCACGAGGTGGAACGCAGTCTCTTGACGTTGCTGCGTACCGGCCTGGACACGACGGAGATCCGAGAAGCGGTGTTGTTGCTGCTGGAGCGGGACGAGGTACGCCGCCCCCTCGTCGCAGCGGTGCAACCGCTGGTCGAGCAGCCGGGCCAGGCGGCGGCCATCGCGTCTGCGGCCGAGGACCCCACGGTACGGCGCGAGGTGCGGGCGGCCCTGGACAACTCCCGGGTGCGTGTGCTGATCTGGCAGGCGATCGACGATCAGATGAGTGACAACCGGTTCGGTCTGATCCGTCGGGCGGCGGTGCTGTTCGTCCGACATGCCAGCGTCCGGCGCCTGGCCTGGGCGCTACGCCGACACGGTGCACTGCGGGAACTACGGCGCGACCCGTGACCGGCACTGCCGTGGTCAGCCTCGGGCACCGATGGTGGCCGCTGCTGCAGCGGCCCACCGGTCGAGCCACCGTACGACCGCCGTCGGGTGCGGTAGCTCCAGGTCGCCGTCGGAGTGTGTCTGCGACGCCACTCAGGAGCTCGGACCGCTCACCTGCTCGAAGCGGAACTCGCGGATGAAACAGTCACGCGGTTGTGCCACGGCGAACAGGACGCAGTCGACGACCGACCGTGCGGTGAGGTCGCTGTCCGCCTGCCGGGGCCCGTCCTGAACGAAGTCCGGCGGGAACAGGGAGATCACTCGGATCCCTTCCGGTCGGAGCCGGTGCGACAGGATCTCGGCGAGTCCGGCATGGGCGTGCTTGGCCGCGTAGAACGCCGGATGCGCACCCGAGCGGTGGTGGCCCACCTCGCCGCACGCGGAGATCATGTTGACGACGTCCGGCCGCGTCGACGCGCGCAGCAGCGGCAACAGGTGCTTGGTCAACAGCGCGGTGCCGGTCCCGCCGGCAGCCATCACACTCTCGATCATGTCGTCCGCGACGTCTGCCAGGTCGTCACCGTGGATGTAGGGGGCACCGTTGTTGACGAGTACGTCGAGGTGGCTCGTCCGGTCGGCCAGGGCCGCCGCGAATCCCCGCACCGAGTCCGGCGCAGCGAGGTCGCAGGGAAAGGCATCGGCCCGGCCTGCTCCGCGCCGGTTGATCGCCTCCGCGACACGTTGTGCCGCTGCCAGGTCGCGGGCCGAGAGGAAGACCTGCGCACCGCGTGCGGCGAACGCCTCGGCGAGAAGTCGACCCGTGCCACGTGCGGCACCGGTGAGGGCGACGCGCAGACCGTCAAGATCCATGGCCGCCAGTGAAGCACCTCAACCCTGGTTGAGGTCAACGAAGCGGTGCCGTGTCCGCCTACGGCGCCGGTTCCAGGACGACGACCGGGATCTCGCGGGTGGTCTTGCGCTCGTAGTCGGCGAAGCCCGGGTAGGCGGCCTTCTGCGCGCTCCAGATCCGCTCCCGTTCGTCACCCTCGGCGACCCGGGCGACCAACCCGACCGTGTCGGTGCCGATCTCCGCCCGGACCTGCGGATGCGCGACCAGGTTGTGGTACCAGTCGGGATTGGTGGGTGCCCCGCCCTTGGACGCGAACACGGCGTAGCCGTCGTCCAGCTTCTGGTACATCATCGGGCTCACGCGCGTCTGGCCACTCTTGGCGCCGACGGTGTGCAACAGCAGCAGCGGCGCGCCTGCGAACTGGCCACCCACTTGCCCACCGTTGGCGCGAAACTCGGCGATGATCTTCTCGTTCCAGTCGCTCATGGATCCCCCTCGCCCCCGTGCATCGGCTCCGTGACCACGATTCTGACAGTCCCAGCGGTCGATGACACGGTGACGCGGGTGAGCGGCGATGGCCCGTCTCCCGCTTCGCATCTCCGGCATCGTCAGGCCACGACCGGTCTGACGCATTTTCACGACAGGTTGTCGGTATCTTGACGACAGGTTGTCGCATAAGGCAGGGTGCGGGCATGCAGAAGCTGACCGTGGTCACCGGTGCGTCCACCGGCATGGGTGCCTCAACCGCCCGCGAACTGGCCCGCCAGGGGTTCCACGTGCTGGCGGGTGTGCGACGCGACCGCGACGCTGACGCCGTCCGCGCGACCGGCATCGAGCCGGTCATCCTCGACATCACCAGACCCGAGCAGGTGGCGGCACTCGCCACGCGGGTCGACCAGGATCCGCGTACGCTGCACGCCCTCGTCAACAACGCGGGAATCCAGGTGAATGCGCCGGTCGAAGCCCTGCCAATGGCGCAGTGGCGGTGGGTGTTCGAGGTCAACCTGTTCGGCCACGTCGCTGTCACCCAGGTGCTCCTGCCCGCGCTGTTGCGTGGCAAGGGCCGCGTGATCAATATCAGCTCGATCGGCGGTAAGGCCGCCATGCCGACGTACGGGGCGTACGCCGGTGCGAAGTTCGCCCTGGAGGCGGTGAGCGACGCGCTGCGGCGGGAGGTCGCGCCGCTGGGCGTACCGGTGGTCGTGGTCGAGCCCGGCGGCGTCCGGACGAAGATGGCCGCCCGTGGGGTCGCCACGGCGAACCGACTGGCTGCCGGGATGACGCCGGAGCAGGACGCCCGGTACGGCAGCCTGATCCAGGCGATCAACACGTTGATGGAGACGGGTACGGCGTCTGGTGTGACCGCCGACGCCGCCGCCCGGGTCATCGCGAAGGCCGTGACGGCCCGCAGGCCGCGGACCCGCTACCCCATCGGCCGTGACGCCGCCCTGGTCATCGGCCTGACCCGGCTGCTCTCCGACCGGATGCTCGACCGCGTCATCGCCGCCAACCTGCGCCGCCACTACCCGAAGGCAGCCACCGGATGACCCGCTGTCGTAGGGAAGGATGACGGGATGCCGCGGATTCGGGGATCCAGCATCGACGAACACCACGAGATGGTCTGGGCCGATCTCGCCGAGGCGACGCGGCAACTCCTGCTCGAACGCGACTACGACTCGATCAACATGGGCCACATCGCGACCCGGGCCGGGCTCGCTCGCAACACGCTGTACAACTACGCCCGTGACCAGACAGCGTTGGTCCTGGCACTGACTCAGCGGGTGGGGCAGCCCACGGTCGACCGGGTGGCCGCGATCGCCGCGCGTTCCGCAGACCCGGCTGCGGAACGGATGCGGGAGATCATCGAGACGGTCCTGGTCGCGTTCCAGGACCCGGTTCTCCAGCTCATGTTCCGGCCCGGCTCCGGCCTGCCGTTCGTCGACGTGCCGAAGGGGCCGAGCAGCCCGTTCCACGCGATAGTCGTCGAGGTCGAGAACGTCGTCCGGGACGGCGTCGAACGCGGCGAGTTCCGCGATGTCGGCGATGTGCACCTCGCGGTGGAGCTGCTCTCCGGCGTCATGCGTGCAGGTGCGGAACGCATCGGCCGGAACCCGGCCACCTCCTCATCCACAATCCACGCCGCACGGGAACTCATCCTCGCCTCTCTCGACGACCGCTCGGACTAGTACTCGGAGTACGCGCAGAAACGCCGGCCAAAACCATGGTCAGCGTACGTCGCGCGGCACACCTCTCGACGTGGTGGGGCTACGGTGCGGAGCTGATGTCGGTGCGCAACCGGGCGTGCACATGGACGTCATGCCACCCGTCGGCGTGCCGCAGGTGCCCGCGCAGGGTGCCCTCGACGCCGAATGCCGCCTTCTGCGCGACCCGACAGGACGCCGAGTTGGCCACCGAGTGGACCAGGAAGATCCGGTGCATCCGCAGGGTGCCGAACGCCCACGATGTCAACGCCTGGACCGCACGCACGGCGATACCTGTTCCGCGAGCAGCGGGCAGGACCCAGTACGAAAGCTCCGCCGACGCCTGCGACAGCAGGATTGTGCGGAGGCCGACCTGACCGACGACGTGATCATCACTGCTGCGGGCGATAGCCCAGCTGGCATTGGATTCGCCCGCCCACTGGCGGTCCCAGTCCGCGATCCAGTCCTGCGCTTCGTCGTCGCTGTCCATTCGGCGCAGGTGCCACCGTTGGATGTCGGGACACGCGAACGCCGCCCGTACCGTGCCGGCGTCCGTGTCACGCCATGGTCGTAGGAGCATGCGCTCACCGGCGGCCAGACAGGGCTGAACGGTGTCACGCAGGAGGCCGGCGGGCAGGGCGGGGCCGACAAGGCGGGGCATGAGTCCATCTTCGCCGATCACGCATGATGCCTCGACGGTCTGCGGCATGGGCGTGGTAGGTCCCGCGTGCTAGCGCGCCGGGGGCTCAGGGGTATCGCGGGGCGTTGCGTGGGCGCTCATAATCGGCGACCGTCGGGAGGACGGGGAGCACGAGCATCAGGACCAGGTAGGCCACGGCGAGTAGTCCGCCGGTGAACAGGGTCAGCAACAGCGCGACGGTGCGTAACCAGTCGACGCGGAACTCGCCGTACGCCGCGACGCCGAGACAGACGCCGCCGAACCACTTGCCTTCGTTGATCCGGCACCAGAATCGGCCACGCGGCCTGCCCCCGGAGGGCGGTGGCGCGGAACGTGCCGCGGGCCTGCGCGTACGTGGCCGCCGGCGGCGAATGTGCATGGCGGCACGCGAGGGAGCGCGGCATGATCATTGCGTGGAGCGCCGTCGAACGATCGTCCTGGTCGATGACCTGCGTTCGTTCGTGGACGGGCGCGATGCCGAGGTGGCCCGGACGAGTGCTGCCGGAGTGGAGTTGATCGGTCGGTACCGGGACGGGCGCATCGACGAGTTGTGGCTGGACCACGACCTGGGTGGGGACGACACGATCTGGCCGGTCGTGGAGATCCTGGAACGGGCCGCGTTCGAGAAGCGCCCCCTCGACATCGGCGTGGTCAATGTCCACTCCGCCAACCCGGCGGGCGTCGCGAAGATGGTGCAGGTTCTCCGGCACCGGGGCTACCGCGTGCAGGTCGCGTCAGGCTCCACGGACGTCGGCTATCTCGGCGGCCTGACGGCGAGCTGATCGGGACGAGTGCCCGCCCAGCGGTCAGACGTCGGCTTCGAGGGCGAAGGTGTTGCCGTCCGGGTCCTGGAACCACGCGATACGTCCACCGCCGGCCCGAGCGGTGATGCCCCTGGCGTCATGTTCGAGCCCGTCATACCGAATGAACTCGACGCCGGACGACCCGAGTTCGTCGACGATCCGGTCGATGTCGTCGACGTACCATGTTGCCAGGGTCGCCGGGCTCATTCCGGCCGTGACCGACTGGTAGACGTTCAGGGCCGCCATGCCGCTGGCACCATAGACGCGGCTGCCGTCGGCGATGGTGGCGCTCGGGCCCGACTGCAACGCCGGTAGGCCCAGTGTGCCTTCGTAGAACGCGACCGCCCGTTGGATGTCGGACACGGCGATCGACGCCCTGAGGTGATGTTCGCTCAACGGCATGAGTCACTGTCGCACACGCAGGCGGGTCTGCGGGGCTGACTGATCTCGTGCCGGAACCCACTCAGGCGTCCTGCCGGGCTGTCGTCGCCGTTCTGCCGCGAGCGAAGTCGCTTGTCCTGTTGCGGCGCGCTGCGGAGGATCGGTGGATGGATCTCCTCACCGCGGAACGGCGACTGCACGCCGCCCAGCGCGCCGCCGACGTCGAGTCTCTCGACGCGCTACTGCACCCGCAGGTCGTGGCCGCCGGACCGGACGGAACGGTCTTCACGAAGGACGACGACCTGGAGAGCTACCGCTCCGGTGCACTGCGCATCACCAGCCTGGTGGAGGAGTCGCTCGACGTCCAGGAAGACGGTCGGACCGGGGTGACTCGCATGGTCGCTGCGGTGGATGCCGTTCAGGGTGGTGCCGTGGTGTCCGCGCGGCTGCGCTACACCCGACTCTGGGTGCGGGAGGACGGCGACTGGCGGGTGTTGGCCGCCACCTTCGTGCCGGTCTAGTCAGCCTCAGCAGCCGTGTATCGGGGTTCTGGGGTCAGGTTGCCGTTCTGCCGGCTCCTCGGTGCTGCTGAGCGCGGCCAGCAGCCGCAGTCCGTCCTCGGTGGCGCTGCCCTCCTCGGCCGACAGCACGAGCAACTCCGTCCCGGAGTCGTCCGGCAGGTCAGAGTCGCGTGCTCGTCGGCCACGTCCGGCCACCAGAACCGATTCCGGAGCGGGACCGCATGCCGGAACCATCCACCGACGGCAGTGTTCCGTGATGCGGTCCCGAGACGCCGTGGAGGCGACAGAGGTCGGCGTACCGAGGTGGCGGCCCGATCGACCGGGGATCGTGACGACGTCGGTGGGGTGAGTTGGCCATGTCAGGATGGTGGGCGTGGCGCATCAGGCTGTCGACATCGCTGACAAGTTGTCCCACTTCTCCGAGCACTGGTCACCGAAGGTGGTGGCCCGGCTCAACGACTACGAGATCAAGGTCGTCAAGGTGCGTGGCGAGTTCGTCTGGCACACCCACGAGGACACCGACGAGCTGTTTCTCGTGGTGAGCGGGGAGCTGACCATCCAGTTGCGCGACGGCGACGTGGTCCTGCGTCCGGGGCAGTTGTTCGTGGTGCCTCGTGGCGTCGAGCACTGCCCGGTCGCCGACGGGGAGGTGCACGCGGTCCTGATCGAGCCGGCCGGTGTGGTGAACACCGGCGATGCCGGTGGTGCGCTGACTGCCCCCTACGACGACTCGTTGCTCTGACCGTCGAGTCCTTGGCGTGGTGTGGCTAGCATCCCGAAGGTGACTCAGGACAAGGGTGCCGACGGGCGCAGCCGGCTCGCCGGTTTCGACGGCGTGATGCTCTTCGCGACGATGCTCATCCTCGTCGGGTATCTGCTCCCGTGGTTCCGGCAGTCGCCACGGCACCTGTGGTGGTACTCCGGTTGGGAGTACGCCAGCCTCAGCACCGGTGGGGGGTGGACGCTCTGGACGTTCGCCTTCCTGCTGGTGGCGGTCGTGGCCAGTTTCTGGGCCCGGACCGTCGTCGAGGCGGCGATGGCCGCGTTGGCTGCCGGGATCGGCACCCTGGTGATGGCCTGTGCGGTGGTGGCGGCCAGCTTCGGCAACATCGGGCGACGCGACAACCTGAACTCGGTCGCGGAACTGCCCTTCGGGCTGGGGCTGCCGCTGATGGCCGTCGGCCTGGGCCTGCTGATCGCCACCGCCTGCCGAGACGTCGTCCGCGCCTGAGGGCTGTTTCCTGGTCACCGCCGGTCGGAGAGGGCCGCGCCACGTTCGGCGGGGCAGCCGGGGCGGCGTCAGCTCCGGAACGTGCGGCGGTAGGTGTCCGGTCCCGGCAGCGGCGCGACGGCCGTCGGGTCCGCTCGGGGGATACGTACCGTCGGCTGGCCGCCGCCGGTCAGGACCTCTACGCGGTCACCGCGCCGCTGGTGGTGGAGGCCGTGGACCGGATCCTCACCGGCCGGACCAGGGTGTCGGCGTCGCCGCGGCGGCGACCGTGTCCGGTGGGGAAGGCTAGTCGGGCCAGGTCACGCGGGGTGGGAGGGCGAGGAAGTCGGCGTAGCGGTGCAGGGCCTGCTCGACCTGTGTGCGCTGTGCCGGGTCGAGCGGGACCAGTGGTTTCACGGCCAGCGTGACCCTGGTCTTGGCCAGGGTGCGTTTCCAGGTGCCGACGACCCGGCCGCCGATCACGATGGTGGCCTGGAAGACGCCGTTGCCGCCGGGGATGATGGCCTGCTTGTGGGCGGGGTCGAGCATCAGCGTGCGGTCCTTGAAGCCGAGTAGGTACTCGTCGAAGCCGGGTAGGGCCAGCACGTCGGGGGTCGGTGTGCGGGGTGCGTCGAGTAGGGCGGGCGGCAGGACCGCTTCGGTGTCGTCGACCTGGACGGTGGTCAGGTCGTCCCCGGCGGCGGCGATGGCGCGTTTCGCGTCGGTGGCGGTCAGGCCGGTCCAGCCGGCGAAGTCCTGTCGGGTGGTGGGGCCGTGGCTGCGGAAGTAGCGCAGGGCCAGGGTGGCCAGGGCCTCGTCCCGGTCGGGTCGGTGCTGGCCGGGCGCCCACTCGTCGAGCAGTGCGAAGGTCTGCTCGGTGCCGAGATTGGGGGCGATGCAGGTGACGCCGCGCTGGCTGGCGTACCAGAGCAGGTGGTAGCCGCGCTGGCCGGCGGAGTCGATGCCGGCGGCGACCAGGGCGGCCACGCAGTCGGTGCGGGTCAGCCGACCGCCGTCGGCCAGGGTGGTGCCGAGCACGTCGGCGGCGCGGTCGGCGTCGGCCTCGGTCAGGCCGAGGAACTCGCGGCGTGCCGCTGCGCCGGCCAAAGCCCGTACGCGGGTCAGTTCCAGCATCCAGCGGGCGTCGCGGGCGGGGACGAGGTGGATGGTGCCGCGCATCGGCCAGGTTCGCAGGGCCTCCCGGCGTTCCAGTGCGGCGTGCACGTCGGTCTGGGTGGCGCCGGGTAACCGTACGCCCAGCGACCACAGGCCGCTGTTGATCTCCTGGGCCTGCATGGCGCCGAACCACTCGACGACCTCGGCCACGGTCTGCGGCGTGGCGGCGGGGGTGGCGCTGAGCAGGAGGCTGGTCATCCGCAGGGCGAGAGCGTCGGCGCCGGTCAGCGTCGTGCCGGTGAGTGCCACTTGCGCCGCCTTCCGTGGTCGGTCGAGGGCAGCTTAGGCCCGGGTACCGACAGTCGGGTGCTTTCCGGCGGGTCAGCGGCCCTGGCGGGGCTGGGGCACGCGGACCGCTGCCATGCCGGCGGCGACGGCGGCCTCGATGCCCAGGTCGGCGTCCTCGAAGACCAGGCAGGCGTGCGGCGGTACGCCGAGCAGCTCGGCGGCGCGCAGGAACGGCTCCGGGTCGGGTTTGGGGCGGGTGTAGTCACCGGCGCAGACCAGCACGTCGAACCGGTCGAGGATGCCGAGCGCGTCGAGGGAGGCGGTGACGGCTTCGCGGGTGCTGCCGGAGACCACGGCGAAGGGGATGCGTCCGTGCGCGTCCTCGATGTGGTGCAGCACCCCGGGGATGCCGGCGGCGGTGGGCAGCAGCCGCTGGTAGTGCTCCTCGCGGCGGGCGACCACGGTCTCCACCGGCATGTTCAGGCGTTGCTGCTCATTGAGGGCGTCGACGATGTCGAGCGTCGGTCGGCCGGCCCAGGCATAGAAGAGGTCCTCGGGGAAGGCGCACTCCCATTCGTCGAGCGCCTGCCGCCAGGCGGTGTAGTGCAGCGGCATCGAGTCGACGATGGTGCCGTCGCAGTCGAACAGGTACGCCTGGAAGTCGCCGGTGGGCAGGGGCAGCATCACCGGCCCAGGTTATCCGGCGCGGCCGGGTGCCCTCCGGGCGGCTCAGAGCCGTTGGTACATGACGAGCAGGTCGACGTGGCCCTGGGTGGGGTGGCGGAAGCCGTCGGGGATGCGGCCCACCACGTCGAAGCCGAGCGAGCGCCACAGCGCCACGGCGCGGGTGTTGGTGGCGACCACGGCGTTGAACTGCATCGCGTGGTAGCCGTCGGTGCGGGCCAGGTCCAGCACGTGGGTGCCGAGGGCACGGCCGATTCCGCGTCCGGCGGCGGCCGGGGCGACCATGAAGCTGGCGTTGGCCACGTGGTCGCCGGGGCCGAGCTGGTTGGGGGTCAGTTTCGCCGAGGCGAGCACGGTGCCGTCGTCGTCGACGGCGACGACGGTGCGTCCGGGTGGGGGGACCAGCCACATGTCGCGGGCGAGGGTCTCGTCGACGTCGCGGGGCCAGGTGTAGGTGTCCCCGGCGGAGACGATCTCGCGCAGGAAGGGCCAGATGCCGGGCCAGTCCCCGGCGGTCGCGGTCCGGATCTGCATGGTCGCGAGCATGCCAGCCGGGTTGCCGGGCCGATCGTCGGGGGCGGTGTCAGAGCGGGCGCGCGGTGGGACGACCGGAGGACGGGACCGGGTGTCCGTCGACCGGTGGACAGGGCGTGCGGCGGGGTCGGTCGAATCCGACGAATGTTTGTCGACGCAAGCAACGGGTAGTCGCGGGAGCTTACCGACGATCACGGCAGGAAGGACGTAGGCGATGGCGGCACAGGTCAAGGTGGCGGTGATCTACTACAGCGCGACCGGCATCACGTACCAGATGGCGCAGTCGGCCCGGGAGGCCGCCGAGGAGGCCGGTGCGGAGGTCCGGTTGCGCAAGGTGCGCGAGTTGGCCCCGGACGAGGCGATCCGGTCGAACTCGGGTTGGGAGGCACACCGGCTGGAGACCCAGGACGTCGAGGAGGCGCAGCCGGACGACCTGAGCTGGGCCGACGTGGTGATCTTCGGCTCGCCGACCCGGTACGGTCTGATCGCCGCGCAGCTCAAGCAGTTCATCGACACCACCGGGCCGCTGTGGGCGCAGGGTGCGCTGGCCAACAAGGTGTACTCGGCGTTCACCTCGACAGCCACACATCACGGTGGGCAGGAGTCGACGTTGCTGTCGCTGTTCCACGTCTTCTACCACTGGGGCGGGATCGTGGTCGCGCCCGGCTACACCGAGCCGAGCCAGTTCGTCTCCGGCAACCCGTACGGTGCGTCGCACACGAGCAACAACGGTGAGACCGCGCCGGACCACGTGGCGCTGGAGGCCACGGCGTTGACGGCCAAGCGGGCGGTGCGCATCGGTGCGGCGCTCAAGCAGGGCCTGGCCGGCTGACTCAGGGACCGGCGGTCCGGGCGGGGGCTCTCATACCCGCCCGGACCGTCGGCCGTGAACAGCGCTACCCCGGATCGGGCCGGCTATGCCTGCCCGGTGGTGGACAACTCGCCGGCCGGTGCCGGCAGCAGCTCGGTGAGCAGGTCGGCCAGCACCGCGACGCCGTCCGGGCTGAGCACCGATTCGGGATGGAACTGCACCCCGGCGAAGCCCCGGCCGCGCAGCGCGTGCACCGCACCGTCGACCTCGTCGCGGGCCACCTCGACCGGGCCGTACCCGCTGTCCAGGTGGTCGGTGTCGGCGTGGGCGGTGAAGGTGGCGTAGAAACCGACCCGGCGGGGCGTGCCGGAGAGCACGACGGTGCGTTGCATGCCCTGGTAGGGGGCGTCGCGGCGGGTGACGGGCAGCCCGAGCAGGCCGGCGAGGAGTTGGTGGCCGAGGCAGACCGCCAGGGTCGGGTGCCCGGCGTCGAGCAGGTCGGTGAGCAGGTCACGCAGCCGCTGCATCTTGCTGGTGTCGCCGGTGGGGTCGCCGGGTCCGGGTCCCACGACGACCAGGTCGTGGTCGTGGACCGGGCCGGTGGTGTGCCACGGTCGGACGGTCACCGTCAGGCCGAGGGCACCGAGTTGGTGGGCGAGCATGCCGGTGAAGGTGTCCTCGCCGTCGACGATGAGGGCCCGGCGGCCGGCCAGGGCGGGCAGAGCCAGGGCGCCGGTCGGCCGCTGGTCGAGCCAGAACCGGGCCAGCGGGGCGTTGCGGGCGGCCAGTGCGGCGCGTACCTCGGGGTCGTCGGCCAGGCGTCGGGGCGGCTGCGGCCCGCTGCGGGGTGCCTGCGGTCCCAGGCCGAGGGCGGCCAGCACCCCGGCGGCCTTGGCGTGGGTCTCGGCGACCTCGGCGGCGGGTGTGGAGTGCCGGACCAGGGTCGCCCCGACCGGCACCCGCAGCTCACCGGTGGGGGAGAGTTCGGCGGTACGGATCAGGATCGGCGCGTCGAGGGTCTGCCGGCCGTCGTCGTCGTGGCCGAGCAGCGCCAGCACCCCGGCGTAGTAGCGGCGGCCGGTGCGTTCGTGTCGGGCGATGACCCGGCAGGCGTTCTCCATCGGGCTGCCGGTCACCGTGGGGGCGAACATCGTCTCCCGCAGCACCTCGCGTACGTCTCGGCTGCCGTGCCCGGCCAGGAGGTACTCGGTGTGCGCCAGGTGCGACATCTCCTTGAGGTACGGCCCGACCACCTGACCGCCGCGGTCGGCCACCGTGGCCATCATCTTCAGCTCCTCGTCGAGGACCATGTACAGCTCCTCGGTCTCCTTGGTGTCGGCGAGGAAGCGCAGCAGGGCGGCCCGGTCGGCGGTGGTGCCGGTGTGTCGGAAGGTGCCGCTGATCGGGTTCATCATGACCAGCCCGTCGTCGACGCTGACGTGCCGTTCCGGGCTGGCGCCGACCAACGTGCGGGTGCCGGTGTGCACCACGAACGTCCAGTACGCCCCGCGTTCGCGGTGCAGCAGCGACCGGAGGGCGGCCAGCGCGGCGGCAAGCGGCGTGCCCTGGACCCGGGCGTGCAGCGTGCGGTGGATGACGAAGTTGGCGCCCTCGCCGCGTCCGATCTCCTCGGCCAGCACGCGGGCGACGACGGCGGCGTATGCGTCGTCGGGGACGTCGAAGGCGGCGTCGGTGGCGCGTACCGGGCCCTCGGGTAAGGCGTCGAGGACGTCGGTCAGCGGCACCCGGACGTGCCGCCCGATCCGCAGGAACTCCAGCGGTACGCCGTCGTCCACGCAGGCGAAACCGCGTTCGGTGACCTGCCGGAACGGCACCAGCGCCAGCGTGGCCGGGCCGGGCACGTCGGTGGGCAGCGGCAGGTCGGCCAGTCGCGCGGCGGTGTCCACCGTGCCGGTGAACAGGTCGAGGTGGGTGGCGTCGTCGCGGCGTACCAGGGCGAACGGGCCCGGGTCGGTGCCGTCGGCGAGCGCGGTGAGCAGGTCGGTCAGTGCTGTCATCGGTCTCTCCTGGGGGCCGGGAGCCGCCGTTGCGGCGGCCCACGGGCCGGAAAACCGTGACCGGCGGCCGCCTCGTCGGGCGGCCGCGTGGATGACGCTACGCGTGCAGGAGGGCCGCCGGGTCGGCGGGCCACCAGCAGGACAGGCGCGTAGGCATGGGCACACCCTACGCGCGGTGCGGGCGGTGGGGAAGCCGTTCGGCGGACCCGCGCGGGCGGTGACGCCCGGGTGCCGACGCCAACGGGTACGTTGACCGCGATGAACATTCTCGCGCTGGATCTGGGCACCTCCTCGGTGCGGGGGCTCGTGATGGACGCCGACATCCGTCCCCTGCCGGGGGCGTTGGCGCGACGCAAGACCGTGCTCACCGTCGACGGCGACGGCGCCGGCACCCTGGACCCTCGGCAGTACCTGGCCTGCCTGGTCGAGTGCCTCGACGAGCTGCACGCACACGGTCACCTGCGCGAGGTGGACCTGATCGCGGTCAGTGCCCAGTGGCACTCGGTGCTGCCGCTGGGCGTCGACGACGCACCACTGGGCCCGGTGCTGACCTGGCTGGACACCCGCCCCGAGCCGTCGTCGGCGTTGGCCGGGCCGGTCGACCCGGTCGACTACCACCAGCGCACCGGCACCTGGTGGCACCGCTGCTACTGGTCGGTGCGCCTGCCGTGGCTGCGCGAGCACGCCGGTGTCCGGGTGGGCCGCTTCACCGGCCTGGTCGAGTACGCGCTGGGACACCTGCTCACCGACGCGCCGATGTCGATGTCCCAGGCCTCCGGCACCGGCCTGCTCGACCTGAGCACGCTGGACTGGGATCCCGAGGCGTGCGCGCTGGCCGGCGCCCGGGGCGAGGACCTGCCCGACCTGGCCGACCGGGACTGGCGGGGTCGGCTGCGCGGCGAGTACGCCCGCCGTTGGCCGGACCTGGCGCAGGCGTCCTGGACGGCCCCGGTCGGCGACGGTGCCGCGTCCAACGTCGGCTCCGGCTGCATCGACGACAGTCGGGCGGCGGTGACCGTCGGCACCTCCTCGGCGGTACGACTGTTGCAGCGGATGCCGGCGCACGCTCCGCAGTCGCCGCTGCCGCAGCGACTGTGGCGCTACCGTGTCGACCACGACCACGTGGTCACCGGGGCGGCGTACTCCTCGGGCGGGAATCTGTTCGCCTGGGCGGACCGGGTGCTGCGGCTGCCCACCGGCCCGGCGCTGGAGCGGGCCCTGGGGTCGTTGCCGCCCGGCGAGGGCGTACCGGTCAACGTCGGTTTCGGCGGCGATCGTCCCCCCGGCGACCGGAGTGCCGGCTCCGGTGAGCTGCGCGGACTCGGTTTCGGCACCACCTCGGTGCAGGTCCTGGCCGGGCTGATGCACGGTGTGTGCGAGCAGGTCGTGGATGACCTGGTGCGGCTGGAGTCGATGGTCGGACGGCCCACCGACGTGGTCCTCGGCGGCGGCGCGATGGCCGCCTCGCCCTGGTGGCGCCGCACCTTCGCCCAGGTGCTCACGCCCCGTCGGGTCGACTTCGGACGTCATCCGGAGATCGGGGCCACCGGCGCGGCGCTCGTGGCGACCGGCCGGATCACCGATGCCGTGGTGGTGGCCGACATCAGCCGGACGGATGATCAAGCTCCGGCGACCCCGGCATAGGGTGGCGACCGGCGGTCTCGTCCTGAACCCTTCGTCAGGGCAGGGCGTTGACACTGCTCGGGGGCCTGGTTGGATGGACCGCGCTCCCCGAGGTCGCGGCGGGCGCGTGGGGAGGAGGACCCTGTGGGTGCAGCACATCAGACACCCGAGGTGTCAGCGCATCGCCGACGGCGGTTCGACGTCCGGGTGGTGCCCCACCGGCGGCGGTCCGCGTTCCGGTTGCGGGACTGGCGGATGCGGACCAAGCTCGCCGCCGTGCTGGTCATCCCGTCGGTGGCGTTCCTGGTCATGGCCGGAGTGCAGGCCCAGAGCCTGGTCGGGCGGGCGAGCACCCTCAGTGACTTCGCCGCGCAGGTCAGAGTCGGTGAGGAGATCACCTACCTGGTGCACATGCTGCAGCAGGAACGCGACCGTACCGCCGGGGAACTGCCCGTGCTGCGGGCCAGCGCGGACGAGGCCGGCCGCGCGGCGATGCTGGGGTCGTTGCAGCAGTACCGGGAGGCCACCGACGACGCGGCGCGGGCGCTGCGGGAGGTGGCCGAGCCGGTGGCCGAGGCCGACCCGGCGTGGCGGGACGTCTACTCGGTGGCGTCGCAGGCGGTGCAGCAGGTCGAGTACATCCGCGGTGTGATGGCGACCGTGGTGCTCAGCGACGACACCATCCTCGGTAACTACCACCGGGCCATCGAGGGGCTGCTGAACCTGCTCGCCCAGCCGGCGCCGGGTAACGACCGCCCGGAGCTGGCCGACGCGGTGCTGCGGTACGTGCAGTTCGCCCGGGCCAAGGACTTGTCGGCGCGGGTCCGCGCGGAGGTGTACGCCGCCGCGCGGGACAGCGGCTACAGCGCCGACGGCGGGGCACGGCTGGCCGAACTGCGGGCCCGCCAACTGACCGCGCTGGGCGTGTTCCGGATCGCCGCCACCAACGGGCAGGTGGCCCGGTACGACGAGATGAGTGTGACCCCGGTCTTCGCCGCCACCGCTGAGCTGGAGGATCGGGCGATCGCCCAGATCGCGGCCGGTCGGTTGGTGCTGACCGGCGGCCAGTGGTGGGAGGCCGGCGACAACCGTCACGAGCTGCTGCGCCAGTACGAGGCCGAGGTGCTGGCCGAGGCGGTGCAGCAGGCGGAGGCGGCCAGCAGCTCCCAACTGCGTCAGACGCTGCTGCTGATCGGTGCGATCATCACGGTGTTGCTGGTGGCAGTGCTGATCTCGGTGCTGGTCGGCCGGTCGTTGGCCCGGTCGATCCGGCTGCTGCGCTCGCAGGCGTTGCGCATCGCCCAACTCGAACTGCCGGAGGCGCTGGCCCGGCTGCGGTCGGTCTCCGGCGGCGTACCGCCCATCGAGGTGTCCCCGGCGGTGGTCCGTTCGCTCGACGAGATCGGTGAGCTGGCCGAGGCGTTCGTCGCCGTGCACCGCAGCGCCGTCGGGGTGGCGGTCGAGCAGGCGAACATGCGGCGCAACGTCAACGCCATGTTCGTCAACCTCGCCCGACGTAGTCAGGTGCTGGTCGAGCGGCAGTTGGAGCTGCTCGACGACCTGGAGCGGGAGGAGGGCGACCCGGAACAGTTGGAGAACCTGTTCAAGCTGGACCACCTGGCCGCCCGGATGCGGCGTAACGACGAGAGCCTGCTGGTGCTGGCCGGCACCGAGTCGACGCGGCGGTGGAACCGGCCGATCGGGCTGGGCGCGGTGCTGCTGGCGGCCAGCGCCGAGATCGAGCAGTACCAGCGGGTCCGGCACGAGGCCGTGGCCGACCTGCACGTGGTCGGGCACGCCGTCGGTGAGCTGGTCCACCTGCTGGCCGAGTTGCTGGAGAACGCCACCGCCTTCTCCCGCCCCGACACGGTGGTGCAGGTGATGGCGCGGGCCGAGGGCCCCGGCGCGGTCGTCGAGATCGCCGACCAGGGCATCGGTATGAGCGAGACGGCGTTGGCCGAGGCGAACGCCGTGCTGGCCACCCCGCCGGCCGCCGACGTGGCGACCGTGGAGCGGATGGGTCTGTTCGTGGTCAGCCACCTGGCGGCCCGGCACGGCGTCGAGGTGCGGCTGCACGGCGGCGTCGGGGGCCTGGTAGCCCGGATCAAGCTGCCCGGCGCGCTGCTGGCGGCGCCGAGCGTCGAGCCGGCGCCGGCGCCGCGGATCCCGGCCGGCATGACCGCCCGTCCCGGCCCGGTGGAACTGCCGGTCGCGGGCCGTCGACCGACCACCGTGCCGCGACAGACCCATCCGGTACGCGCCGAGGACGTGCTCGCCCCGGCGGCGGCCGTTCCGGTCGGTGGTGGAGGCTGGTGGTCCCGGGAGGGACCGTCCGGGGCCGTACCGACGACGGGTGTCGGGCAGCCGGCACCGCCGACGGTCCCGGTGACCGCCGGCACCAACGCCCGTGGCCTGCCGATGCGGGTCCCGATGGCGCAATTGAGTTCGGTGACCCAGCCGGCCCGCCCGGAGCAGCAGCGGCCGGTTCGGCACGACCCCGACCCGGAGGCGGTCGGCGGAATGTTGTCGAAGTTGTACAGCGGTGTGCGGCGGGCCGAGGCCGAGGAGACCATGCAGTTTCCCGTGCCACCGTCGGGTTTCTGGAATGAAGGGGGACAAAGGTGACCACCTTGTCGCAGCAGGCTCGGGATCTGAGCTGGCTGGTCAGCGCATTCGCGGAGCGGGTGCCGGGAGTGGCCCACGCGATCGTGGTGTCCTCCGACGGGTTGCTGGTGGCGATATCGGACAACCTGCCCCGAGACCACGCCGACAAGCTCTCCGCCGTCACCTCGGGTCTGATGAGCATCACCGCCGGTGCCGCGCAGATGTTCGACGGTGACGTGGTCAAGCAGACCGTCGTCGAGATGGGGCGGGGCTACTTCCTGGTGATGCAGGTCCGCGACGGGTCGATCCTGGCCACCCTGGCCGCAGCGGACGCCGACATCGGCGTGGTGGGCTACGAGATGGCCCGGCTGGCCAAGCAGGCCGGGGAGATGCTGACCCCGGCGCTGCGCGCCGAGTTGCAGCAGGCCCTGCCCCGCTGACCCGGTCCGGCCGGAGGACCTGACCTCCCGGATGCGGTGCCCTCGGCCTACCGCAGGCCGAGGGCACCGGGGGTGCCGCGTCGGGAGGCGAACCACCAGGCGACGGTGGCGGCGACGGCGATGACCCCGCTGAACACGAACGGTGCCTCGATGCCGGCACCGGCGGCCAGCGCGCCGCCGGCCAGTGCGCCCAGCGCGGTGCAACTGTAGGTGACCATGCGGGAGGCGGCGATCACCCGGCCGAGTAGGCCACCGGGCACGAGCCGTTGCCGGACGGACAGGGCGGCCACGTTGAGCACGGCGAACGCCGCGCTGGTGGCGACCACCACGACCACGGCGGCGGCGCGGTGCGGGGTGACGGCCAGCAGCACGGGGACGCCGGCGGTGACGGCCGTCGACCAGGTGAGCACGTGGCGGTGGCGGAACCGGGCGACCAGCCGGTCGGCGGCGAACGAGCCGATCAGGCCCCCTGCGGCACCGGTTGCCAGCAGCAGGCCGAAGCCGAACGCGCCGAGGCCGAGGGCGTCGCGGGCGTAGAGCACGAAGATCGCGAACCAGGCGGTGTCGGCGGCGGCCACCGCGGCGGTGACCAGCACCAGGGTACGCAGCATCGGCTGGCGGATCAGCCACCGCAGGCCGGCCAGGATGCCGTCGCCCTCGGCGGTCGGCGTCTCGTCGGTGGGTGCGCCGGTGCTCCGGTGGGCCAGGGTCAGCGGCAGGGAGAGCACGAGCATCACGGCCAGGGCGAGGGTGGCGCCGTTGACGGCGAAGGGGATGGCCGCGCCGACGACGAACAACATCGCGCCCACCGGGGGACCGACGAACTCGTTGCCGACGATCTCCCCGGCGACGAGGCGTCCGTTGGCCTTCTCCAGATCGGCGTCGGCGACCAATCGGGGGACGGCGGCCTGGGCGGCGGTGTCGCGGAGGGTCTCGCCGATGCCGAGCAGGAACGCGGTGACGACGACCAGGGCGATGGTGGCCCAGCCCAGGGCCACTGCGGTGGCGAGGGTGGCCAGCACGACGACCCGGGCGGTGTCGGCGGCGGCGAGCAGGGTGCGGGCGCTGCGGCGGTCGGCGAGGGCACCGGCGAGCAGCCCGGAGACGAGCCAGGGCAGGAACTGGGCGGCGGCGGCGACGGCGACGGCCAGCGGATCGTCGGTGAGTGCCGCGGCGAGCAGCGGGAACGCGGCGACGCGGATGCCGTCACCCAGGTTGGCCAGGGCGGCGGCGCTCCAGAATGTCCAGAACGGCCGCCCCAACGGGGCGCGATCGACCATGCGGCCGACCCTAGTGCAGGGCCGGGGCGGGCGCGGACCCGCGTCGCTGCCGGAACGGTGCGGGTCACCGCCGGAGGGGAGTGGTTGGCAGGGGTCCCCTGCTATGCACGAGGCGTGAGCAGGGGACCCCTCCTTACACCTCAGAGGGCGTTGTCGGCGATGACCTGGCGGTACCAGTGGGCGCTGCGCTTGAGGACGCGGCGCTGGGTGGCGTAGTCGACGTAGATCAGGCCCCAGCGCTGGTCGTAGCCCTCGGCCCACTCGAAGTTGTCGAGCAGCGACCAGACGTGGAAGCTCTCCAGCGGCACGCCGTCGGTGACGGCGCGGTGGGCGGCGGCGAGGTGGTCGCGCAGGAAGGTGACCCGGCTGGTGTCCTCGACGGTGCCGTCGTCGGCGAGTACGTCGGGGGTGGGCAGGCCGTTCTCGGTCACGGTGAGCGGGATGGGGCCGTAGTCGCGGGTGACCCGGGTCAGGATGTCGTACATGCCGTCCGGGTAGATCTGCTGCCACTCGGCCTCGGAGGTGGGCCAGCGGCGCACGGTGCCGCCGGTGGCGGTGACGTAGATCGGGGTGTAGTACTGCACGGCGAGCAGGTCGATGGGGGCGGAGATGATCTCCAGGTCGCCGTCGCGGATGCCGCGCACCATGCGGCTGTCCGGTCCGAGGTCGGCCAGGACGTCCTCGGGGTAGCTGCCCTTGAGGGCGGAGTCGAGGTAGAGACGGTTCTCGTAGCCGTCGTAGAGGCGGGCGGCCTCGGCGGCGGCGGGGGAGTCGTCGGCGGGGTAGCAGGGGTGCAGGTTGAAGGCGGGGCCGATGCGGCCGGTGCCGCTGGTGTCGCGCAGTGCGCGGACCGCGAGGCCGTGGGCGAGCTGCAGGTGGTGGGCGACCAGGTAGGCGGCGTCGGGATCGCGCAGGCCGGGGGCGTGGTGGCCGGAGAGGTAGCCGTTCTGCACCACGGTCTTGGGTTCGTTGATGGTCAGCCAGACCGGGACGCGGTCGCCGAGGGCGTCGAAGAGGATGGCGGCGTAGTCGGCGAAGCGTTGGGCGACGTCGCGGGACTCCCATCCGCCGGTGTTCTGCAACGCCTGGGGCAGGTCCCAGTGGAACAGGGTGGCCATCGGGGAGATGCCCCGCTCGTGCAGGCCGTCGACGAGGCGGCGGTAGAAGTCGAGGCCGCGTTGGTTGGCGGGGCCGGTGCCGTCGGGCTGGATGCGCGGCCAGGAGATGGAGAACCGGTAGCTGCGCAGCCCCAGGTCGCGCATCAGATCGAGGTCGTCGGCGTAGCGGTGGTAGTGGTCGGCGGCGATGTCCCCGGTGTCGCCGTTGCGGATGCGTCCGGGGGCGTGGCTGAAGGTGTCCCAGACCGATTCGCCGCGGCCGTCCTCCTTGGCGGCGCCTTCGATCTGGTAGGCGGAGGTGGCCGCGCCCCAACCGAAGTTCTGCGGGAAGGGCAGCCGGGTGGCCGGGCTGGTCTCCGGCGCGGTGCGGTCGGTGTCGCCGGGCTGGCAGCCGGCGAGGGTAACGGCGGCACCGGCGGCTGCGGTGGTGCCGATGGCGGCGCCGGCGGGGGTGACGGCAGTGGCCGAGAGCGCCGCGTGGCGCAGCAGGTCGCGCCGGGTGAGTATCGACATGGAGTTCTCCTCGTGGATGGTTGACCGCCTGAGCCCTCGGGAGCGCTCCCAATACAGGGTAAAGGGTGGGCGGTGCCCGCCAAGGGCCGGATCGTCGCAGGTCCGGGGCTGCCTTGGCGGCGGGAACGGCTGGGGGTGGGAAAGATGGCGCTGCCGGTCGGGCATCGGGTCGGCGAGACCGGGGTGCGCTGGATTCCGCAGTGCGCGGACCGGGATGGCGCGCGCCCGAGGCGGTCGGCGGGCGTCGCACGGTCGGCGGGCGGGTCGACTGCCGGTGCGGGGCGCGCGTGTGACGCGCGTCTGACCCGTCGGCCTCTTTTCCCATCGTGAACGGGGGTTTAGTGTGGGGACGGGGGAGGGCAACCCCCGTCCCCACCGTGTTGCGGTACACGCACGGGCGGATTTGGCGTCCCAGTCGTGCGTGTCGCGCGGGAGCCGGGCCACGCGAGTGGCTTGAGGTCCACCTCCCTCCACTGTGGTGGGGCGGCGGCTGACGGCGGTGTCCGGGCTGGCCCGCCGTCGGCCTCTGGTCTACTCCCCGGTGCTGTGGGCACAGCCCCGGGTGATCTTCTTTTTGGAACCTCGTCGATGGAAGCGCTCCCATCGACGTTGCTGCGACTGTAACGCCCGTCACGGCTTTGTGAAAGCCCCAAAACGAGATCGAAACAAGCCGGTGTTTCCGGAAGTTCCTGTGCTGGATCTGGGAGCGCTTCCATGGCACACTGTCGATCGACCGCGTGGAGCCAGATACGCGTGAGTGCAGGTTGCCGAGGGCAGCCCGGCTTGTCCGGTCCGGCGTCCTGATCGCAGCGGGGAGCAGCAGTCGTACGACGGCGCCCCCGCCGCCCCCGGCCTTCGTGCCGACAGTGAGACCACCATCCACTCGGCGCCTCGCGGACACTCTGTCGGCGCGGCGTCGCGCCGGGGCGGCACCGTCCCCGGCCTGCCCGAGGAGACACCGCGCAGATGAAGAATCTGGCAAGACGTCGGCGCATGGCGTGGCTCGCCGCCGCGGCGCTGGCGATCGGCGGGGTGACCGTGCCCGCCGCCGCCGCACAGGCCGCACCGGCCTGCGACGTGGTCTATGCGACGAACGACTGGAGCAACGGCTTCACCGCCAACGTCACCGTCAAGAATCTCGGTGACCCGATCACCGGCTGGACGCTGAAGTTCGCCTTCCCCGGCAACCAGCGCGTCACCCAGGGCTGGTCGGCCCGGTGGACCCAGAGCGGCAACGAGGTCACCGCCGTCAACGAGTCGTACAACGGCAACCTGGCCACCGGCGCCAGCACCACCATCGGCTTCAACGGCTCCTACAGCGGCAGCAACCCCAAGCCGACGTCCTTCTCGGTCAACGGGGTCACCTGTGGCGGTGTGCCGCAGCAGCCGCCGACGGTGAGTCTGTCGGTGCCCGCCGGGCCGTTCGTGGCCCCGGCCGACGTGCCGCTGACCGCCACGGCCAGTGACGCCGACGGGACCATCACGAAGGTGGAGTTCTACCGCAACGGGTTGCTGGTCTACACCGACACCACCGCCCCGTACGCGTACACCCTGGAGGACCTGCCGGCGGGTTCGTACACGGTGCAGGCGCGGGCGTACGACAACGCCAACCTCTCGGCGGTGGCCGAGCGGACCTTCACCGTCACCGCGGCCACCGGGCCGGCGCTGGTCGCCACCCCGTCCTCGGTGAGCGTGCCGGAGGGCGGCACCTCGACGTTCAACCTCAAGTTGGACCGGGCGCCCACCTCGAACGTCGCGGTGAGCCTGGTGCGCACCGGTGACTCGGACATCAGCGTGACCCCGTCCACGGTCACGCTGACCCCGAGCAACTGGAGCACCGGCGTCACCGTGACCGTCGCGGCGGCGGAGGACGCCGACACCGTCGGCGGCACCGCCACCATCACCGCCTCGGCCACCGGCTACGCGCCGCTGGCGATCACCGTCACCGAGATCGACAACGACGTGCCCGGCGGTGGCGACGGCGAGTACGTGGAGCGGTTCCTCGCCCAATACGGCAAGATCAAGAACTCGGGCTACTTCAGCCCCGAGGGCGTGCCGTACCACTCGATCGAGACGCTGATCGTCGAGGCGCCCGACCACGGCCACCAGACCACCTCCGAGGCGTTCAGCTTCTGGCTGTGGCTGGAGGCCTACTACGGGCGGGTGACCCAGAACTGGGCGCCGTTCAACAACGCCTGGACGGTGATGGAGAAGTACATCATCCCGTCCTCGGCCGACCAGCCGACCGCCGGCGCCGCCGGTGACGCCAGCTACGCCGCCGAGCACGACCTGCCCAACCAGTACCCGTCGCAGTTGGACACGTCGGTCCCGGTGGGCCGCGACCCGCTGCGCTCGGAACTGCAGCAGACCTACGGCACCGGCGACATCTACGGCATGCACTGGCTGCTCGACGTCGACAACACCTACGGCTTCGGACGCTGCGGCAACGGCACCACCCGGCCGGCCTACATCAACACCTTCCAGCGCGGCACCCAGGAGTCGGTCTGGGAGACCGTGCCGCAGCCGTCCTGCGACACGTTCCGCCACGGCGGCCAGTACGGCTACCTGGACCTGTTCGTCAAGGAGTCCAACGCACCGGCGCGGCAGTGGAAGTACACCAACGCCCCGGACGCCGACGCCCGTGCCGTGCAGGCCGCCTACTGGGCGCTGACCTGGGCCAAGGAGCAGAACAAGCAGGCCGACGTGGCGGCCACCGTGACCAAGGCCGCCAAGATGGGCGACTACCTGCGGTACGCCATGTTCGACAAGTACTTCAAGCGGATCGGCAACTGCGTCGGGGCCAGCCAGTGCCCGGCCGGCAACGGCCGCGACTCCGCGCACTACCTGCTGTCCTGGTACTACGCCTGGGGCGGCGCGTACGACGCCGGCCAGAACTGGTCGTGGCGCATCGGCTCCAGCCACAGCCACTTCGGCTACCAGAACCCGTTCGCGGCGTGGGCGCTGACCAACGTCAACGAGCTCAAGCCGCGCTCGTCCACGGCGGCGGCGGACTGGACCAACAGCCTCAACCGGCAGCTGGAGTTCTACACCTGGCTCCAGTCGGCCGAGGGCGGCATCGCCGGTGGCGCGACCAACAGTTGGGGCGGGCACTACGGCACGCCGCCGGCCGGCACGTCCACCTTCTACGGCATGTTCTACGACGAGGACCCGGTCTACAACGACCCGCCGTCGAACCAGTGGTTCGGCATGCAGGTCTGGTCGATGCAGCGCATCGCCGAGCTGTACCTGGTCAGCGGCAACGCGAAGGCCAAGGCGCTGCTGGACAAGTGGGTGCCGTGGGCGATCGCCAACACCACGGTGGGCACCAACTGGTCGATCCCGTCGGACATGCGCTGGACCGGCCAGCCGACCACCTGGAACCCGACCAACCCGCAGCCCAACACCAACCTGCACGTCGAGGTGACGGTCAAGGGCCAGGACGTCGGCGTCGCCGCCGCCTACGCCCGCACGCTGATCGCCTACGCCGCGAAGTCGGGTGACACGGCGGCGAAGACCACCGCCAAGGGTCTGCTGGACGCCCTGCACGCCAACAGCGACGCGCAGGGTGTCTCGACGGTGGAGAAGCGGGGCGACTACCGCCGCTTCGACGACGTCTACGACGCCTCCACCGGGCAGGGCCTCTACATCCCGCAGGGATGGACCGGCCGCATGCCCAACGGCGACGTCATCGCCCCGGGCAAGAGCTTCCTCGACATCCGGTCGTTCTACAAGAACGACCCGGCATGGCCCAAGGTCCAGGCCTACCTCGACGGTGGGCCGGAGCCGGAGTTCCGCTACCACCGGTTCTGGGCACAGGCGGACGTCGCCATGGCGTACGCCGACTACGGGAAGTTGTTCCCCAACGGCTGACCGAAACTCCTCCGGGTGGGCGGTGACCCACCCGGAGGCTTCGGCCGGGCCTCGGGGGTAGAGGCAGGTACCGGCCGAACGACGGCCTGACACCCACGGTCAGGCCGGGGTGGGTCGGCCCCTCTGGCCGACGCAGCGGAGCGGTCGACCCACCCCACCGCCCCGATTTCGGGGACGGGTACCTAGATCGCAGAAAAAAGTGACCGCCCCGGGATCACAACCCGGCCCGGGACGGAGTAACGTACATCACCGGAGAGGCCGCTCCCCCCGTGGCGGCCTCTCCCTTATTGTGCGGGCTCTTTACCGTCCGCCCCGGCAGCCGACGCCGCCTCCGGCACCACCGGGTGTCGTATCCCCGGATGACCGGCCGGCAGCGACCGGCGGATCACCGCCCAACTCACCGCCAACGCCGCGGCCACCAACGGCCACGTCATCCCCACCCGGGCCGCCGCCAGACCCAGCACCTGCCCACTCAGATACAGCGGCACGAACACCGCCAGCCGCACCACGTAGGTCGCCGTCCAGACCCAACTGGCCCGCCCGTACGCCCGCAGCAGCGCCGGATCCCGCCGCCACCGCCCGCGCTGACCCAGCGCCGTACCCACCACCACACCCAGCAGCGGCCACCGCAGCACGATGCTGGCCGCCCACGCCAGGGCACTGGCCGCGTTGGCCAGCAACTGCACGAGGAAGAAGTCCTCGGCCCGCCCGGTACGCACCACCACCAGCGCGGCCACACAGACGGCCAACAGCCCGATCACCACCGACCGGGGTCGATCGCCACGCCGCAGCCGCCACCCGGCCACCACCGCCCCGGCCACCACCGCCGCCGCCACCCCGACGCGCACCGACTGACCGGCCACCAGCCACCCCACCGTGAAGGCCACCGGAGGCACCGTGGCGTCGACCGCCCCCTGACGCCCACCGAGCAGGTCGGCCAGCGACTCCGGCCGCTGGACCGCCGCCGGGTCGCGTTCCGACGTACCGGTCACCATCTCCTCCTTCACCTGCGCCCCAACCTATCCCCGCGACACGGGCGGGCCACCGGCCATCCGGCCCCACCGTGCCGCTAAGTTGTCCGGGTGCGCGTGACGCCCCGGGGTGGGACTGCGGTCTGGCTCGTCGTCCTGGTCCTCATCCAGGTGGCGGCCTTCATCGTCGTGTGGCGCCTGGCCCTCTACACCGGCCTCGGCCAGTGGATCGACACCGTCGCCCTGGCCGGCAACCGGATCGGCCGCGACCACATCCAGGAACCCGTCGACCGCATCCTCAACGCCATGTCCGTGGTGTCCCTACTCGCGGTCACCATCACCATCGGCTTCATCGCCCTCATCCGCGGCCGGATCGCTCTCGCCGTCGCCGCCACCGCGCTGATCGCCGGCGCCAACGTCACCACCCAACTGCTCAAGTACGGCCTGGCCCGCCCCGACTACGGCATCGACCCCGAACGCGCGTTCGTCGGCAACAGCCTGCCCAGCGGCCACACCACCGTCGCCGCCTCCGTGGCCGTCGCCCTGGTGCTGGTGCTGCCACCCCGGGTACGCGCCCTCGGCGCGGTGATCGGTGCCACCTACGCCGCCGCCGCCGGAGTCGCCACCCTGTCGGCCGGCTGGCACCGCCCCAGCGACGCCGTCGCCGCCTACCTCGTCGTCGGCGTCTGGGCGGCCCTGGCCGGACTCCTGCTGCTGGTCACCCAACGCGAACAGGCCGAGGTGGAACCGGGCGACGCGCACCGGCTCACCGCCATCCTGCTCGGCGTCGGCGGCCTCCTGGTGATCGCCGGTTGCGCCCTGGCCCTCTGGTGGCTCATCGGCGTCCGCGGCACACCCCCGCAGGCACTCGGTCGCCGCCCCCTGTTCCTCGGGTACGCCGGCAGCGCCGCCGGCATCGTCGGCACGATGGGCGTGGTGATGGCCCTCGTGCTGGCCTCCGTGCACCGCATCGTCCCCCGCCACCAGGGCTGACCCGTGCCCGGTCCTGACCTTCACCGGTCGGTCCGCGCCGCCTTCGCCGCCGAGTGCGCCCGACTGGGCGAGGTGCTGACCACCCTCGACGACGCGGACCTGACCCGCCCCACCGGCTGCCCGCCCTGGAACCTGGCGCAACTGCTGGCCCACGTCCACACCGGCGTCGGCCGACTGACCGACATGCTCGCCGACCCGGCACCCGCCCAGGCGCGGGTCGACGCCGCCGAATACTTCGGCGCGGCCAAGTTCACCCCACAGGTCGACGCCGACCGGATCGCCTCCGCGCAAGCGTCCGGAGACGTCGACAGCGCGTCCCGGCTGGCTGCCGAGTTCGACCGCGCCTGGCGGGCCACGGTCGCGGCCGTCGACGCGTACCCGCCGGACCGGGTGGTGCGGACCCGGCACGGTGACGCGATGACGGTGACGGAGTTCCTGCGTACCCGGGTGCTGGAGGTCGGGGTGCACGGCCTGGACCTGGCCGCCGCCCTGGACCGACCGGCCTGGCTGACCCCCGCCGCCGCACAGGTGATCGCCGACCTGTTGACCGGTGGGTGGGACGTCCCGGGGGAACTGGGCTGGGACCGGATGGCCCTGATCGCCAAGGCCACCGGGCGCAGCCCGCGCAGCGCCGCCGAACAGGCCCTGCTCGACAGCGCGGGGCTGCGACTGCTCTCCTTCGGCCGCTGAGGCGAACCGGGAATCTCTCCGGAGTTCATCGTTCCGTGGTGGAACATGAACCCACCTATTGAAAGATAGACTTCGATATACACATCGAGTAACGTCACCTTCACCCACGGTGTGGCGACGGGTGCGACACCGGCCTCACGGCACACCACAGCCGGATGCGGAGGTCGGAGATGCAGGATGAACAGCACCGTCGTCGGTCGGTCAGTCGCCGGGACGTGATGCGCGGCGCGGCCGTGCTCGGCGGTGCCGCCGCAACGGTCGGGTTGGCCGCACCGGGCAGCGCGGCGGCGGCTCCCGGCTCCGCAGCGGTGCAGCCGGCACGGGCCAGCCTGGCCGGGCTCGACGACTGGCTGGGCTCCCTGGTGCAGGTGGCGAGCGTGGCGGCGAACGTCCTGCCGATGCTCGTGCTCGCGCAGCGGGGGCAGACCTCCGACCCGTACCAGACCGGTGGCGTGCAGTTCGAGGTGATCAACATTGATGGTGAACCGAACCTGTACGCGCACAACGTCTCCGGTGACGACGTGGGACTCTCCTACACGTTGACCCAGTCGGAGCCGGCGACGAACACCAGCGTGTACCAGCCGCTACCCAAGGGCGGCGCGTACAAGTGCGAGCCCGACCTCCACGCATTCACCGACGGCCAGGTCTTCGTGGCCCCCAACCCGGCCTCCACCGGGCTCGCCGGTGGACTGGCCCGCACGCTGAGTTTCGCGGTGCGCGGCCTGACGATCGGGGCCGTGGTGCAGGTCGTCGGTGGCGTCAAGCTCTCGGTGACCAAGGACCCCGCGACCGGATCGTTCACCGCGGTCATCGAGGCCACCGGCACCCCGAAGACGCTGCGGGCCCAGGTCGAGGCGACCGGCCCGGACGGCAATGTGGTCCGCGCCGTGTGGGACGCCTCCGGCTCACCGAATCGGCCGAACAACGACACCATCAACCTTCCGCTCCCGGCCGGGGTCAACCTCGACCCGGTGGTGCAACTGCTCCAGCTCTACGTGGACCTCGACGCGCCCGGACTGGACGCGGTCACCGCCGACCGCCGCAGTCAGGTGGTCTACCTCTGATCGATACGCTGCGCCGACCCTCGTCCCGCCACGCTGTCGCCTGCACCAACTGCCGCCAGAACAGCGCTGCCGCCGCACCGTCGTAGGAGGCGTGCTGGTGGTCCTCGGCGAACGGGCTCACCAGAGGGTGACGGTCGTCGGGGTCGGGTCCTCGGGTTCGGCCGGCCGCACCCGTCGAGCGCATTCCGAGCGTAGGTGCGGTCAGGCGGGGGAGCGCGGTGCCGGGACGTGTGGGACGGCGGTCCGCAGGTGGTCCAGGACGACCGGGTCGATGCGGCCGGGCACCAGTCGTTCCTCCAGGTTCTCCATTCCGGCCCAGGCGACCAGGGCGTCCTCCGGCTCGGTCGGGTCGGCGGGGTGCCCGAGCGCGGTGAGGAGTCCGGCGACCTCGGCGGCGAGGGCGCCGGCCAGGGTGAGCAGGGTGGCCGGGTCGGGGCGGCTGAACATACGGGTGTGCAGCGCGAGCAGCCGTTCCAGTTCGGTGATCGGGTCGGGGTGGTCGTCGACGCGCAGGTCGATGGCGACGTCGCCGGTGCCGGCGTACCCGCTGCCTTCTCGGACGACGAGCAGGGCGGCGCTCTGCTGGCCGCGTCGGTCGCCGCCGGCGGTCTGGCCGGCGCGCAGCGCGGCGACCAGCCGCTGCGCGAAGGGCAGGTCGGTGCCGGTGAGCCAGGTGTCGCGTAGGGCGTCGATCACCTCGGGGCCGGTGAGGATGTTGCCCTGGGCGGCCCAGCCGTCGCCGGCCTGGCCGCCGGCCCAGTCGCGGCAGTTCGGGCCGGTCCAGGTGGCGCCGGGGCCGGTGGCGGCGACCACGCCGAGTTGCCGGTGGTCGCGTTCCGGGTCGGCGGCGACGAGGCCGGCGACGACGTGGGCGGCGGGTACGCCGGTGCGCAGCAGGGCCAGTCCCTGCGGCCGGTAGGCGAGGTTCACGTGGGCCTGGGTGGCGATCGCGCCGAGGTCGGCCTCGGCGGCCGGGACGAGGGCACCGGCGGCGAGGAAGCGGCTGGCCACGACGATGCCGTGCGTGCGGCCGTCGGGGGAGCGGGCGACGAGCGAGAAGGTCACGACAGCCAGGTTAGCGCTGGTCAGGGCCGTATTGCCGGTGCCGGACGCCGGGGGTGTCAGAAGGGTGGGGCGGCCGGTTCGGGTGCCTTGTTGCGGGCGCGTAGGGAGTCGGTGAGGGCGACCACGCCGAGCACCACGAGGACCAGGGCCTGTGAGTAGACCGGAGGATGGTGGGTGGCGACCGGTACGGCGGCGGCCAGTACCAGCGCCGAGATCCAGCGAGGTGCGGAGACGCGGTGGAACACCTCGTACTCGAAGCGGGCCCGGCCGAGCAGGAACACCACCGGCCCGCCGAGGATCATGACGATCCAGGCGGGTTCGGGTTGGTAGAGCGGGTGTTGGATGGCCAGCTCGTAGCCGACGGCGGTGGCGGTGAGCCCGATCACCATGACCAGGTGGGTGTCGGCGGACGACCGGCCGATGCCGGCCGGTTGTCGGGCGTGGGCGACCGCCTCGCCGAGGATCTGACCGGCGCGCTGCACGTAGATGCGCCACAGCAGGATCGAGGTGGCCAGTGCCAGCGCGAACGCCACGGTCTGTGACGGTGGGTAGGGGCCGTCGCTGTAGGAGAAGCCGGCGACCAGCACGGTCTCGCCGAGGGCGATGAGGAAGAACTGCTGGTAGCGCTCGGCCAGGTGTTCGCTGGAGATGTCCCAGCGGGAGACCGTGGAGCGGCCCAGTCCGGGCACCGGGTAGCCGTACCGGCCGGAGAGGTATTCCAGACCCAGCGCGCTGGTCCAGAGGATCACCCGCAGGTGCACCGGCAGTGTCGCGCCGATGATCCACAGCACGCCGGAGGCGGTGAAGGTGATCGCGGTGCGGGCCTTCAGGGCCCGTTCGGGGGTGCCGTACGCGAGCAGGATCAGCGGGCGGGCGACCTGCGCCACCACGTACGCCACCGCGAAGGCCAGCCCGGAGGCGGTGATCGCCTGGGGGATCGCCACGCCCATCACCATGCTGCAGACCAGGGCGATCATGACGATGAGCTGTACCCCGCCGTGGTACGGGTCGTAGCGGCTGGTCGCCCAGGCGGTGTTCTGCCACAGCGCCCAGAGCGCGAGCAACAACAGCAGGGTCTTCAGGCCGCCGGTCACCGGGGTCCACCCGGAAGCCCCTCCCGGTTCCAACGCGAGGTCCTCGAACGTGCGGGCGGAGATGCGGGTGAGGGCGAACACGAAGACGAGGTCGAAGAAGAGTTCCAGGAACGTGGCCCGGCCCGGTTGGGACACCGGCGCCAGCCGACCGGAGAAACGCGTCACGGTCGGCCGCCCCGTCCGCCGGTCCAGCTCATCCTGCTGTCGTAGCACCGTGCGGCGCAGCTCAGCGGCGTATTCCGGGAAGCCGACCAGATCTTGCTCGGCGGGTGCGGCAACGGGCACCATCGACCGATGACGACGCGATGGGCAATGACGGTGCCGTTGGGCGCGATCCCGCTCGCCGACCACGCCGCGATGTACGCGGCCCTGACCGACGCCGGTTTCACCGACGTGTGGTCCGCCGAGGTCAACGGCGCCGACGCGTTCACCCCGCTGGCCCTCGCCGCGGCATGGCAGCCCCGACTACGGCTGGGCACCGCGGTCGCGCCGGTGTTCACCCGGGGGCCGGGCCTGCTGGCGATGAGCGCCGCCGCGCTCGCCGACGTCGCTCCCGGCCGGTTCGCCCTCGGCATCGGCGCGTCGTCGCCGGTGGTGGTCTCCGACTGGAACGCGGTGGAGTTCACCGAGCCGCTGCGGCGGACCCGGGACGTGCTGGCGTTCCTGCGGGCCGCGTTGCGCGGAGAGACCGTCGACGGGGACTTCGACACCTTCGCGGTCCGCCGGTTCACGCTGGAACGGCCGCCGCTGGTGCCGCCGCCGCTGCTGCTGGCCGCGCTACGCCCGGGCATGTTGCGGTTGGCCGCCGCCGAGGCCGACGGGGTGATCCTGAACTGGCTGGCCGCCACCGACGTGCCCCGGGCGGTGGCGGAGCTGGGTGAGCGGCGCCCGCAGTTCGACGTGGTCGCGCGGATCTTCGTCTGCCCGACCGAGGACGTCGACTACGCCCGCGCCCTGGGCCGCCGGATGATCACCAGCTATCTCACGGTGCCCGCGTACGCGGCGTTTCACCGCTGGCTCGGCCGCCAGGAGGCGCTGGCCGACATGTGGCGGGCCTGGACGGCCGGTGACCGACGCGGCGCGCTGGCGGCGGTGCCGGACGAGGTGGTCGACGCGTTGATCGTGCATGGCTCACCCGAGCGGTGCCGGGCCCAGGTGCGCCGCTATACCGAGGCCGGGGTCCAGGTGCCGGTGCTGGCGCTGCTGCCCACGCCGGAGGTGCCCGCCGGGGACCCGGCGGCGCTGGCCACGCTGGTGGCCCGGCTCGGCCCCGACACGGGGGCGGGGGCGGCGTGAACCTCACCGACCGGGTCGCGGTGATCACCGGTGCGGCCGGGGGCATCGGGGCGGCGTTGGCCCGCCGCTTCGCCGCCGAGGGTGCCGCCGCGCTGGTACTGGCCGACGTCGACGGGGCCGCCGCCGACACCGTCGCGGCGTCGGTCGGCCCACAGGCGTACGCGGTGACCGTCGACGTCACCGACGAGGAGCAGGTCCGGGCCCTGATCGCCGACGTGCAGCGCCGCCACGGCCGCATCGACGTGTTCTGCGCCAACGCGGGGGTGACCACCGGCGGGGGAGTGGAGGTCGACACCGCCGTCTGGGAGCGGGCCTGGCAGGTCAACGTGCTCGCGCACGTCTACGCGGCCCGGGCGGTGCTGCCGGAGATGGTGGCCCGGGGCAGCGGCTACCTGCTGCACACCTGCTCGGCGGCGGGGCTGCTGACGGCGGTCGGCGACGCCCCGTACTCGGTGACCAAGCACGCCGCCGTCGGGTTCGCCGAGTGGCTCTCGGTGACCTACCGCGATCAGGGCATCCGGGTCAGCGCTCTGTGCCCGCAGGGCGTGGACACGCCGATGCTGGCCGACGGGCTGGCCGCCGGGCACCTGGGCGCGCGGGTGACGGCGGCCTCCGGTGTGGTGCTCAGCCCGGACGACGTGGCTGCGGCGGCGGTGGCCGGGATGGCCGAGGAGCGGTTCCTGATCCTGCCGCACCCCGAGGTGGCCGACTACGCCCGTCGTCGTGCCGAGGACCCCGACGGCTGGCAGTCGGGGCTGCGCAAACTGGTGCGCCGGCTGCGGGCCGCCGACCGGTAACGCCGCCCGGGGGTCAGCGGTGCCAGCGCAGTGGCCCCGGATGCACCGACCAGAGGAGCCGTCGCCACCAGGACCGCCCGGCCCGCAACCGGCTCGTGTAGGTCCCGGCGGCTCCGGCGGCGGCTCCGGCCTGTTCCTCGGTGACCGCACCGGGAGCGAAGCCGACCTGGTTGACCAGCCGGGCCAGGTCGTCGACGGCGACGTACGCTTGATTCGTCGGCCCGCCCTCGATATCCCCGGCCACGCCGGTGGCCCCGGCCGCCCCGGTGCCGTCGTCGGCCCCGCGTGTGATGTCGGCCCCGAGTTCGGCGTCGGGTCCGCGCGCAGTCTCGGCCCTGAGTTCGGTGTCGGCCCTGGGTTCGGTGTCGGTCAGGGCCTGGCGGGCCCGTGCGGCGACCTCGCTGGCGGACAGGTCGGCGGGCACCGGCTGCCCGGCCAGCCGCAACGCGTCGGTCAGCTCCCGCCAGGCGCCGACGATCCGGTCACCGGGGTCACCCCGCGACAACCGGTCCCGGGTCTGCGCCCGCCGCAGCACGGCCAGTGTGGCCAGCACCCCCACCACCACGAGCAGCAGCCCACCGGTGGTGCCGGCGGCCAGCACCGACCTCGGCATCCCACCGGAGCCTTCGGGGCCGCCCGGGGCCGCCTGGGCGGGGGGCGAGGCGGTCGGTTCCAGCGTCGGCTCCGGCTGCTCCGACGGTGGCGGATCCTCCGGCTTGGGCCGGAAGTCCTCCTCCACCGGGCGGGGTTCCTCGTCGGGGCGGGGCAGCGGATCGAACGACACCCACCCCAACCCCTCGAACAACACCTCCGGCCACGCGTACGCGTCGGCGGCCCGCACCGGTCCGGCACCCGGCGCGGCGAACCCGACCACCACCCGCGTCGGCAGCCCCGCCAACCGGCCCAGCACCGCGAAGGAGGCGGCGAACTGTTCCGAGGTGCCGCGCTGCCCACCGGCGTTACGCGGCCCGAAGAGGAAGAACCCCAGATTCGGGTACGCGTGCCCGCTGGGGGCGTCGGCGACCAGCCGGTAGTGCTCGGCGAGCCACTGCTCGATCGCCGCCGCCCGCGCGTACGGGGCGCCGTTCTCCTCCACCAACTGGGTGGCCAACCGCCGTAGCTGCTCCGGTACTCCGTCGGCGACGTGCAGCACCCGTGCCACCACGTCACCGGCCGGGGTGTTCGCGGTGGCCAGCAGGTTCACATCCGGGATCTCGCGCGCCGAGGTCACCGTGTACCGCAGTCCGGGGGAGAGCCCGTCGGGACGGATCAGGGTGCCGGTGGCCGGGTCGTACGCCACCCGCGCCCCGGACACCTCCACCGGTGTGGGGACTGCGGGCAGGAGCCGTCCACTGAGTTCACCGACGGTGATGTCCTGCCGGAGGGTGTCCACGGTGGTGTCCGGGGACGGGTCGGGGGCCGGCAGGATCCGTCCGGCGTTGCGGTAGGTGGCGCCGACCCGCCAGGTGACCCCGTCGTAGTCACTGAGCACCGCCAGCCGGATCCGCACTCCCTCCGGCGGCGGGGTGGCGTCGGGCCGCTCGGTGGACACCTGGAACAACTGCTGGTCCGGGTTGAGCGCCCAGCCGGAGATGCGGATCAGCGGGTTCTCGTCCAACGTCTGCACCTGCGGCGGCTCCACGTACCGTCGCGGGTCCACCGGTCGGGTGTCCACCAGTGCGGCCACCGCCGGACCCAGCACCGCCGCCATCGCCACCACCACCGCCGTGCCGGCGGCCGAGGCGGCGGCCAACCGGAGTCGCACCCGGGCGCGTACCTCTGGGGCCAGAGCCGCCACCGGGTCCGGGCCGGCCTCCTTGCCGGAGACGGCCAGCCCGAGCGCGGCGACCGCCACCAGCGCTACCGTCGCGCCGATCGCCGGTGTGGCGTTGGGCCCCACCACGTAGACGGCACCGGCGTAGAGCAGCACCGGCGGCAGGTAGCCCAGCAGCACCCGCCCGGCCCGCACCGCCACCTCCGCGCCGGCCAGCCCGGTCAGCCAGGCGGCCACCACCGGCAGCAGCACCGTGTCCGGGGTCGGTTCCACCGGGATCATCGCGGTCAGCAGCCGGGGGATCGCGTTGCGGGCGGCGTCGCCGACGATCTCCGCGAAAGCGCCCGGAAGCTGCGCCCGGCCCGCCGACAGGTGCAGGCACCACGCGGTGTACCCGGCCATCGCCAGCACCGACACCGGCGCCACCAGCCACGACGGCAACCGCCGCGCCACCACGCTGACCAGCACCGACCCGAGGGCCGCACCGGCCACCAGCAGGGTCAGCAGCGTGTCGGCGTACACCCGGCCGAGCACCACCCCGGCCAGCGTGACCATGGTGACCAGGGCCAGTGGCACCGGCACGGCCCGCAGCCGGCTCACCACCGCCGTACCCCGTCCCACTCGGCGGCGAACGCCGCGCCGTCGGCCGCGTCGACGACCACCAGCCCGGCCGCGCCCGGCGGCGTCGCCTCCGCCGCGCCGAAGACCCCGACCACCACCGACGGGTACGCCCCGCGCAGCGCGCCGACGTGCCCCAGGTCCGGGCGGCCACCGGGGCCGGTCAGGACGACCAGGGTGTCGCCGAGGCGGTCGCGGCGCAGCCGGGCCGCCGCCTGCTGCACCGTGCCCTCGGTGTGCAGCGCCACCGCCGCCAACCGGTCCAGCGGTCCCACCGCACCGTCGTCCTCGACGCTGTCCGCTGGTGGTGCGGCGACGAAGAGCAGCACCACCGGCAGGTCCTCGCGGACGGCGGCGGCCACCACCGACGCCGCCGCCTCACACGCCGACTCGAAGGACTCGGCGACCCCGTCCACGCGGTCCGGATGGGCGGCGATCCGGTTGTCCACCAGCACCACGATTCGCGGCAGGCTGGTGTCCACGTTCTCCCGCACCATCAGCTCACCGACCCGGGCGCTGGTGCGCCAGTGCACCCGCCGCAACTCGTCGCCCACCACGTACTCCCGCAACGAGTCGAAGGTGATCGAGCCGTGCGGGACGGCGTCGACGCGTCCGTCCAGGCTGCGCCCGGCACCGGTGGGCACCGCCGACAGCGGGTGGATCCGTGGGTGCACCCAGACCGGCACGCTGTCGCCGTAGGAGCGGGCCAGCACCACCAGACCCAGCGGGTCACGGCGGGTGACGCGCAGCGGCCCGACCGGCACCACCCCCCGCCGCACCGTCGGGACGTCGTAGCGGACCACGGTGTCCGTCCCGGGGCGCAGCCGCAGCACCGGCACCGGCACCACCTGGTCACCGCAGCGGTCGGTGGCCAGCAGGTTCGCCGCACCCCACCGTCCCGCGTTGCGGACCGTCACGGTCATCGACGCCGGGTCACCCCGACCCACCCGGTCCGGGTCCGCTTCCCGCCGCACCTGCAGGCGGGGGCGTCGGGCGGCGGTCACGGTGGCGACCGCGACCGCACCGCCCGCCGCCACGCCGAGCAGCGTCAACTCCGGGTACGCGAACCGGAAACCGGCACCGGCCAGCACGACCGCAGCCACCAGCAGCCCGACTCCCCGGGCGGTGATCCGCACGACAGGCGCCCGGCGGTCAGGGGTGCGCCGGGGCGGGCTGCCCCGACGGCAGCGGCACCGGCACCGAGGCGACGGACTGACGCAACACGTCGGCGGCGGTCACGCCACGCACCTGGGCGTCCGGGGTGAGCAACAGCCGGTGCGCGAACACCGGCTCGGTCAACGTCTTGAGGTCCTCCGGCATGATCCAGCCCCGACCGTCGATCAACGCGTACGCGCACGCCGCCCGGGTCAACGCGATCACCCCACGGGGGCTCACCCCCACCCGCACCTGCGGATGCGTACGCGTGGCCGCCGCCAACCGCACCGCATACGCGTAGAGCGGCTCGGCGATGTGCACCCGGCGGGCCATCCGCACCATCTCGCCCAGGGTGGCGGTGTCGGTGACCGCCGCGAGCGCCTCGGGGGACCGCACCGTCGCCCCGCGCAGCACCTCCACCTCCACCGACTCGTCCGGATACCCCACCGACAGCTTCACCAGGAACCGGTCCAACTGCGCCTCCGGCAACCGGTACGTGCCGTCCATCTCCACCGGATTCTGCGTGGCCACCACCAGGAACGGCTGCGGCACCGGATGGCGTACCCCGTCGACGGTGACCGTGCGTTCCTCCATCACCTCCAGCAACGCCGACTGCGTCTTCGGTGATGCCCGGTTGATCTCGTCAGCGATCACGATGTTGGCGAACACCGGCCCCGGATGGAACTCGAACCCCCGGGTCGCCTGGTTGAAGATCGTCACCCCGGACACGTCCGACGGCAACAGGTCCGGCGTGAACTGGATCCGCCGCCACTGCCCCTTCACCGTCGCCGCGATCGCCCGCGCCAACGTCGTCTTACCCACCCCCGGCACGTCCTCCAACAGCACGTGCCCCTGCGCGAACAGGGCGGTCAGCGCCAGCCGCACCACCTGCGGCTTACCGAGCACCACCGAGTTGACGTTCTCGGCCAGCCGCGCGGCGAGGGCGGCGAAACCCTGCACCTCCTGCTGGGTGAGCGGTTCGTGGCTGTTCACGGTGGTGCTCCTCGGCCGAATTGGATCAGCAGGTGGGCAGGACGGCGATGTCGTCCCCACCCTCCAGGTTGAGCCAGGCCCAGGGGATGTAGTTACGTCCGCTGTACTCGACCTGCACCCACCAGGTGCTGCGCTTGTCGTTGTTGTAGATGTAGGCGTACACCTCTTCGCCCCGCACCCGGCAGTACGCCTTCAACCGGTTACCCGGCCGCGCCCACCCGACCTGCCGGTCGTTGTCCTGCCTCGGCACCGAGAAGATCTCGTTGCCGTTGCGGCCGTCGCGGTCCCGATCGCAGTAGGTCGCCTCCGCACCGGAACTCCCGTTGTTGCAGGTGGCGATGCCGAACAACGCGTCCGTCGCCTGCACCCGACGCGCGGAACCGTCACCGGCCGCGTTCGTCGCCGTCACCGTGAACGTGTAGTCCGTCCCCGGCGACAGGCCGTTCATCGTGATGCTGGAACAGGGACCACTGCGCGCCGTCTGACCCGACCGGGCCAGGGTGCACGTCGCCTGCCCGCCACCGGCGTCCACGGTGAACGTCACCGTCGCCGACGTCGCGGTCGCCGACGACCCGGTCACCGTCACCCGGGGCCGCGCCACCGTCCGCGCCGTCGTCGTGGCCTGCGGACCCTCACCTGCCTCGTTGACCGCCCGCACCCGCACCGTCACGTTCTGCCCGTCACCCAGGTCACTGACCGTGGTCTGCGTGTCGGTCACCTCGGTACGCCGCTCACCGACCTCCACCACGTACCCGGTCACCGGCCGACCGTTGGCCGCCGCCGGTGCCCACTGCACCGACACCGTCCCCGACCGGTCCCCGACCGTGCCGGCCCGCAACTCCAGCGGCTCACCCGGCACCGTGAACGGCACCACCGTGTCGCTGACCGGCGACGACTCCGACGCCGCACCCTTGTCGTTGACCGCCACCACCGTGAACGCGTACTGCGTGCCGTACTCCAACTCACCGGCCTTGATGACCAGCTCCTCACCGGTCGCCTCACCGACCGGGGCGTTGGTCCCCGCCGACATCGCCGTCACCGCGTACCGGGCGATCCGGTTGCCCTGCCCGTTCGCCGCAGGCCAGCTCACCACCACCGTGCCGTCCGCGCGGGCCTGCGCCGACACACTGGCTGGCGCATCCGGCACCGCCGCCGTCGGCGTCACCGGATTACTGGTCCGCGTCGGACCCGCACCCTCGGCGTTGACCGCGTGCACCGCGAACCGGTACGTCTCCCCGTTGGTCAACTCCTTGATCTGCACCGACCGCTGGTTCGCGCCCACCTCGCGACGCTGCCCGGCACCCTCCACCACATACCGGATGATCTCCGCGCCGTTGGCCGGCGCCGGCCGCCAACTCACCCGCGCCTGCGCGTTCCCGGCCGCCGCGCTCACGTTGCGCGGCGCACCCGGCTTACCCACCTGCGGCTTCTTCGGCGGCGGAGGCGGCGGCGGAGGCTCCACCGGCGGATCACCACCGAGCACGTCGTTGGCGTACTTGTCGACCTCCCGCACCAGGTGCGAATCGTCCACCACCCGGGCCGTCGCCGCCTCCGGCGCGTTGATGAACAGGTGGTTCTCCCGCACCTCCAGGTCCAGCGGCCCCCGCCACCGACCCCGGATCGTGTCCACCAACGTGCCCGCCGCGTCGAACGCGTACACCGTGCCCGACGCCTCGTCCGCACAGTAGAACCGGCCCGCCCAGGCCACCGCCGGACTCAACCGGTCACCCTCACCCGGCACCGTGAACGAGCGCACCTCACCGGCATCGGTGATCGCGTGCACCTGCCGCTGCCCGGCCACCGTCACCGGCACCACCGGCCCACTCGTGCGCACCGGCATCGTGCCCGGCCCGGTCAACGTCTGCGCCAACGCGGTCCGCCGCGTCTCACCCCGCACCACCGTCACCAACGCCCCGGCCGTACGGTCCAGCACCGCCACACCGTCGTCCAGCGTGGAGACCACCAACTCGTGACTTGGCCCCGCCACGTCGTACGTCTCCACCCGCTGCGGCCCCACCTGCGCGCCCCCGGCCGACTTCGACGGCAGCACCGCCGGGGTGATCGCCGAGACCGTGCCCTCGGCCGGCACCGCGATCCACAACCGACCCTTACCGTCGAACGCGCCACCGGTGATCCCCGGCGGATACCGCACCGGCTCACCCACCGGCGCCAACGACCGCGGATCCAACTGGCGCACCACACCCTGCACCGCGTCCACCACGAACGCCGCGTCCTCGTGCAACGCCACGCTCACGCCCAGCCCCGGCGCGGTGGGCGTGGTCGCCGTGATCTGCAACGTCGCCAGGTCCAACGCGCTGATCTGACCGGTGTGCAGATCCCGCAGCACCAACACCCGGTCGGTCTGCGTGACCTGCATCGGATGCCGCCGACCCGCCGGCACCTCCACCCGGGTGTCCACCCGCGCGGTCACCCCGTTGACCCGCGCCAACTCACTGCGCGCCGAACTCCACAACCACGAACTCGCGTCGAAGCTGGCCACCGCGTTGTCCGCCGAGCCCAGACCCAGCACGGTCAGACCCATCGCCGCCAGCAACGCCAGCACCGTCCCCACGGTGACCAGACCACCGCGTACCCGCGACCGGGATCGGGCGGTGCGGCTCGGAACGGCCTCGTCGGTGCTCGCCACAACCGGCTGCCTCTCGTATCGTCCTGGCCGGTGGCGCCCCCAGACGGCGACCCCTCCCCTGAACCGGGAGCCATCATATGGTCACGCCACGCACCCCGGGAACCCACACCGTCCGCCGGTGAACACCCAGCGTGGCGTGTCGTCGGCGTGTCCCGCCCCGACTGTCCCACCAGGACCCGCCCGCCCACCGACCGTGAGCGACGCTCAGTTCTGACCCGCGCCGGACTCCCGTGTCGTACACACCTGACTGGACGTCGCGAACTCGTTCGTCCCGTACACCGCCAACACCGTGAAGCAGTAGTCCACTCGCGAATTCAACCCGTTCACCGTGTAACTGGTCTGCCCCTGACCCACCGTGGCCAGCACCCCCAACGCCTGCCCGGCCCGCCCACCGGCCACCATGAACGGCACCATCCCGCCCGACGGATCCGTCCACGTCAACCTGATCGTGGCCGCATCATCGCGCAACTCCAACTCCGTCGGCGGCGGACCCGGATCCGCCGCCGCCGACTCGACCGGCGCCGTCGGCGACGCCGCCTGCCGATCGTTCACGATCAACACCCCGAGCCCGATCACCGCGACCAGCGCCACCACCACGGCCACGATCGCCACCACGATCGCCGCTCGATTCCGCCCCGACCCCGACTGCGCCACCGGGAACGCCATGCCCCCCGCCGACGCGGGCTGCCCAGCACCCGGCTGCCCCCAGGACTGCGGCGGGTACGCGGCGCTCTGCCCTGGTGGGTACGTTGCCTGCCCGGCCGGGTCGTACGGCTGCTGCCCACCGGCCGCCTGCGGATGCTGCTGGTGCGGGTACTGGTGGGGTTGATTCTGGGCCGGTACGCCTCCGGGACCGTAACCGGCGGTGCCCGCCGTCGGCGCGGTGCTGGTACCCGGGTAGCCGGGCGGCCCGTAGCCCGCCGGGGTCCCGGCCGGAGGACCGCTTGCCGGGGCGTACCCGGGACCGCTGACCGGTGGACTGCTGGCTGGGGCGTACCCGGAGCTGCTGGTCACGGTGTATCCGGGGCCACCTACTGGCGGATCGCTGGTTGGGGCATACCCGGGTCCGCTTGCCGGTGGGCTGCTCGCAGGTGCGTGGCTCGGGCCATGGGCTGGCGGGGTGCTGACGGGGGCGAATCCCGGCCAGTTCGCCGGTGGGCTGCTGGTCGGGGCGTAACCCGGCGGGCCGCTGACGGGCCCCGGGGCGGTCGATCCGCTGGTCACCGGGTAGCCGGTCTGCGGGTAGCCCGACTGCTCGACAGCGGGGGTGCTGCTGAAGGGTCCGCCAGGCGGCGGGTAGGTCGGTGCTCCACTGACCGGGGGGTAGCCAGGTGAGCCACCCGTCGCCGGATAGTCGGCTGGTGAATGGCCGGCTGGGCCGTGGGCCGTTCCATCGCCGGTCGTCCCACTGATGCTCGGATAGCCGGGCGATCCGCTGGCGGGCGGATGACCGGGGGGCGCGGAGCTGAGCGACGGGTAACCGGTCGGTCCACTGGTCGGACCCGGCTGGGGCAGCGGCGCGGTCGGATCCTGCGGCCCGGACGTCGAGCTCGTGGCGGGCATGCCGGGGAATCCCGGTGCCGGCGGCTGATGGGTCGAACCGGGGTACGGGGGAGGGGGCGGCGGCGCACTCACGGGTGCCCAACTGCTCGGCCCACCGCTGGTGGGTGGCGCGCTGACCGGTGGTGCACCAGCCAGTGACGCACTGGTCGGTGGCGCACTGGTCGGTGAGGTGCTCACCGGTGGCGGGATGACCGGGAGCACGCTGGTCGGCGGCGCGCTCGTCGGTGCTCCACTGGTCGGTGGTGCGCTGATCGACGGACTGCTGTCTGGTGGTCCGCTCACCGGTAGTGCGCTGATCTGCGGATTGTTGCTTGGCGGTCCGCCGGTGAACGGACTGTTCGTCTGGACCGCACTCGTCGGTGGTGAGGGCGGTCCGCTGGCTGGCGCTCCGCTTACCGGGGCGTCGCTCGGCGGAGCGTCGTCCGGGTTCGCGTCCGAGGCTGGCGAAGCGGTCTCGGGGGAGCGGCGAGCCCGTGCTGCCTCCTCGGCCAACAGCGGGCCGATCTGCTGAACCCGTACGGTCGGGCGCGTCCACTGCGGCCCACCGGGCGAGCCGTTCCCCTCCGGCGTCGCCTGCCCGTCGGGTTGCCGCTGTCCGTCGGGCGACCTCTCCTTGTCCGGGGACCCCGGCCCGACCGGCGTCCTCGGTTCGGCCGAGACCCCTGCAAGGGCTGAATCGTCGGCCTCGCCTGATGCGCCTGGCGACGCCGATGGCACCGGCTCGGTTGCCAACGTTCCCGGTTCGGTTGGCACCGCCGACTTGCCCGACGGGGCCGAGTCGGCATCGTCCGGCGTCGAGGCGTCGTGTGCCGGCGGTATCCGGAGAACGCTCGTCTCCTCGTCGGCCTCGACGGGCGTGAGGCGCGCCGTCGGTGCGGCGGACGTTGCTGGGTCGGGAACGGTGGTCGGTACCGGTGGTGGTGGAACCTCGCTCTCGCGGACCGGCAGCCTCAGCGCGATGGTCGGCTCGGCTGCCTCCGGTGACGCGACCGGGTGAGCAGCCTGGTCGTGGAGGGCCGTCCGGGCCAGCGGCACCGTCGGAGGCTCCGGCACGACCGGAGGCGGCGGAATGCGCGGCGGTGCAGGCACGACCGGCGGTACTGGCGGCACGCCAGGGGCATGCGAGCCCGGTACGGCGCGCGGGTGCGGCACGGCCGACGCCGGTGGTGTCGAGGCCGGTGGTGCCGAGGCCGGGGCGGACGGGGCAGCGGCACCCTCGCCGAACGGGGACGTCGACTGGCGGAAGGACCCGGCGGCGGTCGAGGCGTCGTGCGGCTTCCAGGCGGTCGACAGCACCGCCAGCGAGATCGTCGGCTCGTTCAGGACCCCGTGCGTCGGCGTGGGCGCCGGTTCCGGTTGGCGAGGAGCGGGCACCGCCGGCTGCGGCGCCGGAGCGGCGTCGCCGAGATACTCGCGCGCCGTGCGTACCGCCGGATGATCGGCACCGAGCACCGCGGGGCCGGCAGCGGCCACGCGGGTGTAGTTGCGGCGGGCCTCGTGGCGGTTGCCCAGCTCGTCCGCGACGGACCCCAGCTCGAAGGCCAACGCCAACATCAACGGGTCTGCGTGCGGCCACCGCCGCTCCCCGGCCGCGAACGCCTCCTCCAACACCCGCCGTGCCGCGCTCGGATCGTCGGCCTCCCGGTGCAGTCTGGCCAGCAGGTGCGCGGTGCTCAGCGCGTCCGGATGATCCTTGCCCAGCGACGGCGGCACCGACTCGACCACGTCGGTGAGCAGCTCACGGGCGGCGGCGAGGTTGCCCGCGCCACGCAGCGCCAGAGCCCGCTGCTGGGCGACGGCCAAGGGAGAGGCATGGGACACACCGCCATGCTGCCGGGTACGGGCACCGTGACGCCAGCCGGACCCGCACCGACAGGCCCGCCAGGGCCGGTCAGATCGGCCGGAATCGGCCTCGGGATGCTGATGTGCATGATCCACCGGCGGCGTGTACAGTAACTCCCCGTGCGGCCCGCCGGGCGGCCTTCTGGTGATGGATCACCGAGGTCGACACGGTAGGCTGGACACAGCAAGTCCGGGTGGCGGAATGGCAGACGCGCTAGCTTGAGGTGCTAGTGCCCGTATAGGGCGTGGGGGTTCAAGTCCCCCCTCGGACACAAAAACGCGGCGTTTGCGCCCAGTTTCACGTGCTGGTGGTCAAGCATGCTTGACCACGCGAATCTTCTCTTCTTCACGGTCGCTGCTCGGTTGGTTCCGGGTGGTGGTGGCCGTGGTTGACACCTCGACAGGCCCGGTGATTCCACCGGTGGTCCTGTCCGACCCGGGTTCGGCGGCCGAGCGCTCGACGAGCGGCGGGTTGCGTCGTGGTCCGTTGCCGATGTCGTCGCTGCCGGAACGTTGCACGAGTCCCCGCGTCTACGGTGTGGCCGCGCTGGAGGGCAGTGGCCGGCTGCGGGACCGGTTCGTGGTGGGTGCCCTGGGGTGGCGGCCGGGTACCCGGTTGGACATTCGGGAGCGGGCCGGGATCGTCGTCGTGCGCGGTGATGATCAGGGTGTGTTCCGGCTGACCGGTCAGGGGCATGTACGTCTTCCCGCGGCGGTGCGGCACTGGTGCGCTCTACGGACGGGCGATCGGCTCCTTCTGGTGGCGGATCCAGCGGTGGGGCTGCTGCTGGTGTGTCCGATGGCGACGCTGGACGAGATCGTCACTCAGGCCCATGCCGCTGTGTTGGCTGGTGGTGTGTCGTGAGTGGTGCGAGTCGAGCTGAGTTGGACGCGGCGCGGTTGTTGTTGGCGCGGATGGGCATCTCGGCGGCGGACCTGGTGGAAGCCCCGGCGGACCGTCCATTGGCGCCGACGTTCGCGGATTATGTGCCGGTCGTGTCGGCGGCGGTCAGCGTGGGGACGCGGCGGGCGTATGGCTCGTACTGGAAGCGGGTGGTGGAGCAGTGGGGGCAGCGTCGGCTGGATGAGCCGACGCCGTCGGAGATCGAGCAGCTCGGCGAGTACGTCAAGGCGCACGTGGTGGCCCGCCGTAACGCGCGGGGTGGGCGTAGCGCGGTGGAGCATCTGATCGCGGCGTTGCGGTGCCTGTACAAGCGGGCGGTAGCGGATGGGTATATCGCGGCGGCGGATAATCCGGCGGCGAAGGTGGCCAAGCCGCGTCGGTTGCCGAGTACTCGGCGGGCGGTGGCGGATGCCCGGTTGGCGGAGATCAACGAGGTCGCGGCCCGTACTGGGGATGATCCGGTGTTGGACAGTCTGTTGCTGCGGTTGCATACGGAGACGGCGTGTCGGCGGGGTGGGGCGTTGGCGTTGCGGCCGGTGGACCTGGATCCGGAGCAGTGCCTGATCCTGCTGCGGGAGAAAGGCGACACGACGCGGTGGCAGCCGGTGTCGCCGACGCTGATGCGGCACCTGCAATGGCACGCCGCCGACCGGCACGCCGCTCCTGCGGGGCAGTTGCTGCGGTACCGCGACGGGCGGCCGATCGGCCGACGGCGTTACGACCACCTGTGGGTGCGTATCGGTGAGCACCTGCCGTGGGTGTATGTGCAGCAGATCAGCACCCACTGGCTGCGCCACACCACGTTGACGTGGGTGGAACGCAACTTCGGGTACGCGGTAGCCCGTGAGTATGCCGGCCACTCCGACAGTGGCAGCAGCGCCGGTACGACGGCAACCTACGTGCGGGCAACGCTGCACGAGGTGGCACGCGCCCTGGCGGCGTTGACCAACGAGCCACACCCGCTCGCCTGACCGATCACACGACGAAGGATGGTCACGCTGCTGGCGGCAGAGGTTGCGGTGAGAGCTGTGCCTCCGGCAGGGGCGACCCGACTTCAGGATGAAGTTGCCGAACGTTTGCGGTCGTGGGTGGTAGTGGATTAGGGATGCCATCCCGTCGGCCGCCGACCCAGGCAAGCCGAGCGGGCCAGGGTGACGAGGTGGAGCGCCCAAGGGCGGTAAGTCGGCGGTACCTTGGAGCTGGCGATCGATTGAAGAGGCGGAGAAGATCATGGTGAAGGAAGTGAACGAAACCGGCGATGATGATCTCTAGCGCCCCAGTTCAGGTAGTCTGCTCCCCGCGCACGCGGGGGTGATCCCCGCTCGGTGGCGATGTTGCCCAGTGGCTCGGCCTGCTCCCCGCGCACGCGGGGGTGATCCCATCCACGATCCGTCGACGCCGCTGACGGCGGACTGCTCCCCGCGCACGCGGGGGTGATCCGGTGCGATCCACGTCGGTGAGCCGGTCGGCTAGCTGCTCCCCGCGCACGCGGGGGTGATCCCTCGCGGGTCACCTTGGCGTGGAACAGGTCCGACTGCTCCCCGCGCACGCGGGGGTGATCCCCGACTCCAACCGGGACAGCCGCACCAGCAGACCTGCTCCCCGCGCACGCGGGGGTGATCCCCCGCGCAGTCCCGGCCGCACCCCGCAGATCCTCTGCTCCCCGCGCACGCGGGGGTGATCCCCACGTCAGAAAGATTCCGATGACGTTGCTAGCCTGCTCCCCGCGCACGCGGGGGTGATCCCCCCATGGAAGCCGTTGGCAACTTCAACCAGACCTGCTCCCCGCGCACGCGGGGGTGATCCCGTCGGGAAGGTGCCGCGCAGGCGGGGCGGCAGCTGCTCCCCGCGCACGCGGGGGTGATCCCGGACGTACGGGAAAGCGTGAAAGCGAGCTAGGCTGCTCCCCGCGCACGCGGGGGTGATCCGCGGCCCTCATGGGCAGCGGCCCAGCGGTACGTCTGCTCCCCGCGCATGCGGGGGTGATCCCAACACGGTGGCCCAGATGAACCCGGGCGCCGGCTGCTCCCCGCGCACGCGGGGGTGATCCCGCCGGCCCGTCAACCCCGCCGAATGGCGCGGCCTGCTCCCCGCGCGCGAAGGGGCTCAGTCGCGCGTCACGTGCTCCCGCCACGCACCGGGCGACGGCGCGCGCAACAGCCGATCCACCATCTCCTGCGCCTCAACCTGCGTGTCGAACTCCCACCGCAACGTCCGGCCCGTCTCACGGTCACCAGTGCGGGCGACCACCCTCCAGCGGGTCTGACGGACCAACCACACATCCCGACGCGACAACCGGCCCCACGCCCCGTTCCACCACCGCCTGACCGCCTGATCCACAACCCGAATCGTGCGCATGTTCGATCACGTGAAGCGTGGTGGGCACCAGGGCGGCAAGGACGCCCCCGGACTGCACCGCTGCTATGGTCCTGCCCCCCCACCAGCGCCGACGGCACCGGCCGGGCGGGGAACCGCCGTGGCAGGGCGAGGGCGCCGGCACGCGCGGTGCCGGCGCCCTCGCCCTGGCCTGGGAGCGTGTCGGACCGTCCGCCTAGGGTGCGCCGCATGTACTTCGTGTACCGCGCCCGGGAAGAGTCGCCGCTGGGCAAGCGGGTGGTCACCCTGCCCGACGCGACGGTGCTCGACTGGTTCCGTCGCGGCTGGGAGCACGACGACCCGGACGCCTTGATCCACAGCGAGCTGGGTGGTGACGTCTACGGCCTGTCGTCGATCTTCGAAGAGATTCCGGAACACCACCTGCCCCGGCCGGAATCCGTCGACGACCTGCGCGCCCTGTTGAGAGAACACCTGTGGGTGGAGGGCGACGAGGACACCTTCATCCGGCTCGACGCACACGCGTTACGCGTCCGCACCGACGACGACGAGGTGGACCTCACCTACTACTTCCTCGACGACGAGGCCGCCGCCTCGCGTGACCGGGTGGCGTTCCTGCTCCACGGCACCTGGCCGTTGCCCACCGACGCGGCCGCGCCCGGCGCGAATTTCAGCCACGGCGTGCCGGTCCGTACCGTCCGGCTGGCCGCATCCGGCCCGCAGGCGGTGTACTCGGTCCGCCTCTGCTGGCAATCACCCGACTCCCACCGCAACCTGGACCTGGCGGGTGCCATCGTCTTCCCCGGCCTGACCCTGCCCGACCTCGCCACCCACCTCCGCAGCGCCGACGACCCCGACATCCACCACTGGCCCCATGACGCGCAGCTACTCAGAGCCCTGATCGCCCCGGCAGACGCCGACCTCAGCGGGTCACTGCACCGCTACGCCCGACTGCCCGGATACGCCCCCTTCTCCGACCGCCGTGACCAGCTGCCCACACCCGCAGACCTCGACGACATCCGAACGCCGCTGCCCGCCCAACCCGCTACCAAATCGCTGATCATCGTGGAGCCGCACATTACGCAGGTCGCCCGCTACATCGACGACTTCTTCGGCTTTGACCAGTGGTTCCTCTTCGACACCCGATGGGCGGCAGCCCAACCCGACCTGGCCCGCTCGCTGCTGCGCTACGCGGCCCACTGGGACCCATTCGCCTAACCCGACCAGCGGACCCTCGTCCATGAACCGGCGACACCACCCGGGCGAACATCCCGACGAACACCAAACCCAGACGCCGAGCAGCTGCCGGAGCCATCCCGGAGCCCGGCAGCCGCCCGTGCCCTTGGGGGAGCGGCACTGCGCGATCAGGACTCGCCAGGTCACCGACCGGGCGACGTCGAGGGTGTATCACCTACCAGGCATGCTGGTCGTCCGCGTCAGGTGGAGGCAGCGGAGCGTACTGCTGCCAGACACCGTCGCGGCACATGTACAGCCGGAAGTACGACTCCTCCTGGTCCATCAGGAACACCTGCACCCGCTGCGGATAACGCCAGGGCATCGTCCGGATATGGGTGAGCAGCGTGTCGAGGTCGGCGTGGTTGAGGGCACCGGCCCAGACCTCGCACTCCGGGTTCTTCCCACCGCCCCATTGATGGGACTCGGGATCGGTCAACGACCGTAGTGCGCCGACTCCTCGGGCTTCGTCGCCGTACGCGTTCGGGCTGGCCTCGGCTCGCCGCGGCGCCTCGCGTTCCAGCCAGCCACTCAATGACCGTACCGTGCCGTGATCCGCCATGTCCGCCTGCACCATCAAGTTCGCCACCCAGCTCACCCCGACATGCTCCATGACACGGCGGCACCACACATGCCGGCCGAGCGAAGCGACCATGGTCAACCTCACACGCCGTCGGCGAGGCTGGCGCGGCCGCAGGCCCGATCGGAAGCAGATCCGGGCGTCCAGATCCGCCGCTGGTGGGGCAAGCCGTCACACCACCTGGGCAACACCTCCGCAGGCGGTAACTGCCCGGACATCTGGCAGTTGAGCAACCGGGACATGACGATGATCGAAGCCGATCTCAACGCCACCTGTCTCGGTCGACTGCCCGAAGAAGGGCTCTGTCGACCCGGGTGGGCGGCATATCATCATCCCCCGATCGACATGATCGCGGCGAAGGTGGACATCTCTGATGCGTGAACTCCTCGGTGGAGACCCAGGTGAGTTGCTGGACCTCGACGACCAAAGCAATGTCCCGTCATGCGCTTCTCGGATAGGCCATCCGCAGGCATCGGTGGTCTCGATAGGTGTGCTGCTCGCTGGAACGGTTCGTGGGGTGGCGCCATCGCGGCCGTGATCGAGAGAATCGAGCCTTTCGCCCGTCGGCGAACGTGACGACCGAACCTGGACTGCTCGGACCCCAGATCATCCTCTCCATGCTCGTCTTTGAGTCTGGGGATCGGGGATCCAGGTGATCTAGGAACCCCCAGTGGGCACGGAAACCCCAGGGGGTTCCGAACTGCAAAATGCGAGCTAAATCGGCAAAACGGACAGTGAGTTGGGTGACAAGCATCAACGCATCACTATCTTCCCTGTTCGGGAACCGCTGCGCCCGGCCACTGCGCCGGGCGAGGATCGCAACGCCTTACCGCGCTGCCCGCGCTGGCTGGCGGCCTGCTTGGCTGCGCCCGGCCACTGCGCCGGGCGAGGATCGCAACCCTGCGGGTTTACCGAGCCGCTCGCGTAGGTCGACGGCTGCGCCCGGCCACTGCGCCGGGCGAGGATCGCAACTTCGATGCAGGTATCGAGGGTGTCGTTGTCGGCGGCAGGCTGCGCCCGGCCACTGCGCCGGGCGAGGATCGCAACTTCCAGGGGCGACGTATGCGCGTGACGCGGGTCGACGCGTGGCTGCGCCCGGCCACTGCGCCGGGCGAGGATCGCAACCGCAAGGTCGCGGGGGCGGTGAAGCGCAACGTCGCCGGGCTGCGCCCGGCCACTGCGCCGGGCGAGGATCGCAACCGCCGTCCCGTCGGTGAGCCGGGCGGCGCGACCCGTGCTGCGCCCGGCCACTGCGCCGGGCGAGGATCGCAACGCCGCGACCTGCGTCCCATCGAGCACCAGGACCATGGAGCTGCGCCCGGCCACTGCGCCGGGCGAGGATCGCAACCGCCGTCCCGTCGGTGAGCCGGGCGGCGCGACCCGTGCTGCGCCCGGCCACTGCGCCGGGCGAGGATCGCAACGCCGCGACCTGCGTCCCATCGAGCACCAGGACCATGGAGCTGCGCCCGGCCACTGCGCCGGGCGAGGATCGCAACGAAGAATCGTCGGTGATCTTGTACGATCCCGCGCATGGGGCTGCGCCCGGCCACTGCGCCGGGCGAGGATCGCAACAGCGGCTCCGGCTGAAGCAGCTGGGTGCGGAACCAGGCTGCGCCCGGCCACTGCGCCGGGCGAGGATCGCAACAGTGATGGCGCCGATCGTTTCGACCCGATCCAGCGGGGCTGCGCCCGGCCACTGCGCCGGGCGAGGATCGCAACCGGCCGTCGGCCATCCGGCTCAGTCGTACGTAGAGCGTGCTGCGCCCGGCCACTGCGCCGGGCGAGGATCGCAACGACTACCGGCCCGGGGAGCATGTGACGCTCCTCGGGCCGCTGCGCCCGGCCACCGCGCCGGGCGAGGATCGCAACGCGTAGGCGTTGGCGTAGGCGGCCGACAGCGCCCGCCGCTGCGCCCGGCCACCGCGCCGGGCGAGGATCGCAACGCGGCGGCCACCGGCACGACCCGGTACCGGCTGGGTGCTGCGCCCGGCCACCGCGCCGGGCGAGTTGTTGCACCGCCTGGTATCGCTCGGCGGTTCGAGCCGCCAGTACCCGGGGTCGGCCCCGGACATCAAGGTGCGCGTCTGGTAGCGGCGGCGCCGGATTCTGCGCCGGTGGCTGCGTCGGGGTGAAGGCCGCCTTGATGCAGCCGTGGTGCGCGGCGACGGTTTTGTCCACCGCTTGGCACAGGTTGTGCCACAGGTGCCACCGGTCGGCGACCTGCACTGCTTGCGGGGCACCGGCTCGGGCGGCCTCGGCATAGGCCCGGCCGCGGTCGCGGCACACCACGTCGATATCGGGGTGATCTGCCAGCCACGCCGTGACCGGCCCGGCGTCGCGTCCCTCAAGTACCTCGACCGGACGACGGGTTTCCAGGTCCACGATGATCGTGGCGTACATGTGACGCCGGCGCAGCGCGAAGTCGTCGACACCGACGACGCGCACGTCACCGACGGGCGGCTCCGGCAACACACGCACCAGCCGCAGCAGGGTGTCTTTGGCGACCGGCAGCCCCAGCCGTCGAGCGAGGCGAGCCGCTGGCCGGGCCGCGAGAGCGACCGCGACCTGCGCCAGCTGCTGCTGCAGCACCGGCGTCCGCCGTCCGTGCGGCTGGGTCAGACCTGACACCTGCTCGACGAACGTCACCGCCGGACAGACCTGAGACACGCACTTGAAGCGCCGGACCAACAAATCGATCACCACGGCGCAGCCACCGAGCGCGGCATCGGCCAGCCGACGCCGATACGTGCCATGCATACGCACCGAGGTCGTGCTGCAGTGCGGACAACGACTCCCACGTGCCCTCGGCCGCGCCCGCAACACGATCATCGCGGCCGATCGCTCGATCGCCTCGATGACGACGCCAGACAGATGCGGGAAAACCTTGAGCAATGTGGACTGCACCGCGAGGATCTTGGCGCTCGCTACTTGCCGTCACAAGATCAGCGACAGAGCCAGATCAGCCGTACTCACCTCTGCACTCCAACGAGTACCCCGACAATCGGCGCACTTTCTGCGTGGGTGGAGGGCTCGCCGTTGACAGAAGGTGTGTCGACGGGGGCTGTTGGGAGGGGGTGGGATGGCCGACGAGGACGACCAAGGTGATCGGCTGGCTGCGGACCGCAAGCTTTGGAGCCTGGTGGAGGCCGACCGCTTCGCCGGGCGGTCGTGGAGCCGTCTCGTAGACGTGATGGTGGCGGCCGCTGTCGCGCAGATGCGCCGTGATCTGCGTACCGAGCAGATCTTTCGTCACTGTGTCCGGCGGGGCTGGTTGCTGCATGCGCCTGACTGCTGGGCGCATGTCGACCAGGACGGCATGGTGCAGGAGAGCGTCGCGAAGGCCCTGGAGGTGTTCGTCCGGCGGTGTCAGGCCGGTGCGGGCTGGGATCCGGATCGGGGGTCCACTCTGCATGACTATTTTCTCGGTCTGTGTCGCGGCGAGTTCGCCAATGTCTTTCGCCGCTGGCTTACCAGTAGGAGCAGGACGGAGGTCGAACTGCCATCCGACGATGCCGGACCGTCCGTGCTGCGCTCGGAACAGGACCCCGCTCGATCGGCACTGGCGAAGGTGGTCCTGGACAAGATCAAGAACACGGACGTGCTGTCTGATCTGCAGCGGACGTTGCTGTTCGGGCACGCCTACGGGCTGACCCACAGCCAGCTCGCGGAGCGGTTCGGCATCTCGGCGAAGGCCGTCGAAGGTCAGATCCACCGGGCGCGTCGACAGCTTCGGAAGGAGGGAATCACATGGTGAACGCCAACTGGCCGGCTCGTTCCGGTATCGCATCGCTGCATGCCGTTGCACGGCAGCCGTGCGCACCGGACAGCGACCCTGAACTCGAGTTCGAAGACCTACTTCGAGCGTCCTCGCTCGGTGCCGCGATGGTCGATGCGGTGCCGCAGGACCGGGCGACCGACGACGAGATCACGACGATCCGAGCCCGCGCGGGCGTTGCACACCTCCCGTCTCGGCCCGGCCGACCAGACCCCAACTCCGAGGGAAGCGAGGCGCCGGGCCGGCTCGGCCGGGACGAGGAAACCGCGGTGTGGAGGCTGGTCGAGCGTGCCCAGGCTGGCGAGGCCGAGGCGTTCGGGCTGATCTACGACCGTTACGTCGACACCGTCTTCCGCTTCGTCTACTTCCGGGTCGGCAACCGCCAGCTCGCCGAGGACCTGACCGCGGACACCTTTCTGCGCGGGCTCAAGCGGATCGGTAACTTCACCTGGCATGGCCGCGACCTCGGCGCCTGGCTGGTCACCATCGCCCGCAACCTGGTCGAGGGCCACTTCAGGTCCGGCTACTACAGGCTCGAGGTCACCACCGGCGACGTGACCGACGCCGACCGACACGAACGACCGGAAAGGAATCCGGAGGCATGGATCATTGACCACATCACCGATCCGGTGCTGCTGACGGCAGTCCGGCGGCTGTCCTCCGACCAGCAGAAGTGCATCGATCTTTGCTATTTGCAGGGCTTCTCGATCGCCGAGGCGGCTCGTGCGATGCGAAAGAGCGAAGGCACCATCAGAGCACTGCAAAATAGGGCTGTGCGCACACTGGCCCACCTTCTACCAGACGGCTTCCAGCCATACCCGCCCATGTGACGAGATCTGCTCCCCGCGCACGCGGGGGTGATCCCTGGGACCAGGTCGGCGGGCAGGCCGCCACCGCCTGCGACCAGACCCACCAAAGACACGCACAGGCATCGATCAACTAGATCGTGTTAGGAGCTCTTAAGAGTTCCCGCCATCGGTCTCGGAAGGTGCTGCGCAGGGAGTCGTGGAAGAGGCGGTAGACGGTCATGCCGTTGTCCCGATCTGTGATCAGGTAGGCGCCGAGCCTCGAGTTCAACAGCGCGACGATGTCCGAGTCGCCGTACTGGCCGCCGTCCTCGTCGACCGCGCTGGCGACCAGCGGCCATAACCCGCGCCAAGGCAGCCCGGCCCCGAACGCGAAGGCGACGGCTCGCATCAGGACGACTGCGCGGTGCCGGTCGGCGGCGCTCGCGATGCTGTTGTGCAGGTCGTCGCGGAACACACCGAGCAGTCCGTCGTCGAGTGCCTTGAGCCACGAGGGATCGTCGGCCTGAATAACCTTCTGACGTCCGGCGAGCGATGAGGCGGCGATCCGGGCAACCAGGAACGAGCGGGCGGCGCGGGTGCCGACAGCCCCCGCGACACCTGCGGTGTCCGCGATGTCAACCGACGCGTACGGGGAGTTCCTGGTGCGTGTCAAGATGCTCTGCACGTAGGCGACGACATCGCGCTGGTCCCACCATGGTGCCTCGTCCACCGGGATACGGTCGGCCTGCAGGACGGACTCGGCCAAGTCGGCCAGTGGCATCGCGGCGGGCGAAGGACCCACGTGCGCCGCACGGTTCGGCGCGGCGAGTGAACGGACGCCGATGAGCAGCCGGATCTTCGGGTTCGCGGGGTCGGGCTCCAGGAAGGCGAGCACTTCACGGACGAGCACGACCGGATCCGTCGCCTCGTCGAGGGCATCGATGACGACGGTGATGGGCGACACCCGGGAATTGAGCCAGGCATGGAACGAGGCGAGGCGCTGATCCACGGTGGGCTCCGGCGAGCCGGTCTCCGGCGGGGGTACGCGCAGGGCATCGCAGATCTGCTTCAGGATTTGCGTATGCAATTTCCCGGTGGCCAGGACGGCGACGTCGACGGCGTCGAGCGGGGGCCGGAGCCCGGCCGGCACTGCAGCGATCTCCTCCGCGTACTCCTCGGCGAACTGTCGGTCGCTCAGGGTCACTAGGCGCGCTAGGACTGCGGATTTGCCGCTGCCAGCACCACCGGAGATGACCGTCACACGGGGCCAGCTGGTTGCGGCGGCGATCAACTTGCGCATGAGGGCGCCCCGCCCGGTGAAGAGCCAACCGGCCTGTTCGCCGGTGGCCACCCCGCGCGAACGCGGTGACCAGTGGGTCTCCAGTTCCTGTTTGGGCAGTGCGAGCTCGTGCCGGGCGGGGCCGATCTCGAGTACGGCGCTGCGCTGGTGGTGCGGGTTGGGCAGGCAGACGTGTGGCCCTGCCAACTGGCCGCCGTAGAGCGGATACAGCGACTGGCCAGGCCCCAGGTGCTCCTGCACGTCCTGGACGAACGCCGCCACGTCGATGTACGGGCCTTCCCCGTAGCGTCGACCTTCCGGTTCGCGCAGTGCGTCGAGGAACTTGACGATCGCAGAGGTGAGTGCCCCGGTCACCGCCTTCTCGTCGCGAGTGACGCTCGGTAGAATCAGCCACCGGCGGTGAAGCTGCCGACTCAGCCGCATGGCATCGTGCGCGACCTGGCCGGCGTAGCAGGCGTCAATGATGATCAGCAGGTGGTGGATCGGTGTGTCGGCCAGCCAGCTGATGAGGTCGGAGGTCCGCAGCGCTGTGGTAGCGAGCATGGACCCGACGCTCTTGCGCAGAATCAAGTAGTGTGTCGAGTCGGCCTCGACGCCGTGGCCCGTCACGTACAGCACTGCCGCGTCAGCGTCCGTCCACACGCGGTCGCGGGCGAGATGCTTGAGCCGGCCCCGGATGTCGTCCTCGGTAGGGTCGTCGGCGAGTTCGGGCCAGCGCAACTCGAATCGCCGGTCGGTCAGGTGTTCGGCGCAGAGCCAATCACGCAACACCGCCACTTCGTCATGGACACCCGGCAGGTCCTCCCACGTCGGGTCTTCGTACGTGGCAGTAGCGATGGTCACGAGATGACGTCGAAGAACGTCAAATTCGTCAGTCATGGACGAGGCCCGACCGGGAAGGGCGAGTTGACCTCACAAGCGGCACGATACCGTCGAATTTTCGTCAGGGCGAGCGGACACGGCGGCCCTCTCGGGCGAATATGCTGACCGAAGTGTGACGGCGTGCTCTTCGGAAGGATACCGTTGTGGACCCGTATGATGGCACCCAACGTCGCATCGCTGACCTGCTCGTTGCCTACGTGCGGCAGGCCAGTCTCGGTTGGCTCGGCGTCAACGCCTACATTCGGCAGCACCTGCCGACTCACGCATCGAGCGGTGACCTTCTCGCCGATCTGGTGAAGGACACGGGATTTCTGGGGGCGGTGGATCCGGAGCGGCTGTTGCCGGAGTTGCCGCCGCTGTCCGAGCATTCCGATCCAGCGGTGAGCGGTGTCGTGCGGGCCTACATGCGGCTCGGGGCGTCGCGGGTCGGCGGCACCTTCGTACAGCGGGTGGTCAATCTCGATCTCGAGTACGCCAGCGAGGAGCTGGGCCGTCGACTCGATGCGAGCGCTTATGCCGACTACCTTCCGTGGCGGCTGCTGTTTACCGCGGGTCGGCAGGCCGCCGTACTGGAACGGCCCCAGATCGGTTCACAGGACATCTCGGCGCTGGCCACCGCGGACCTTGACACCGGCGAGGTGCTGGTCACCTCCACCGAGGACCACCACATCCAGACGTGGAGCGCCGACACGGCGGGGCAGCTCCTGGATTGGAAGGCGCACCACGAGAGTATCCCGGCGCTGCTCCTGGTCACCGTGGCGGGTGCGCCGCGACTCGTGTCGGGCAGCGCGGACGGCACCGTGCGACTGTGGGATCCGGGCTCGGGCATGCTGCTGAGCCGCGCGCCCACTGCCTCGCCCGTCACGTGCGTCACCCGGCAGGACGTTACGGAATTGGTCGTGATCGCCGGTGGGGAGGACGGAATGTTGCGCAGCCTCCGCATGGAGCCCGGCGCGCTGCTCGGTGAGTGGCACGCCCACCGGGACGCGGTGTCCGCGTTGACCGCCGGAGACCTCGCCGGAGTGCCCGTGGTGGTGTCGGGTGGCCTGGATCGGGTGGTCAACGTCTGGCGCACGACCGACCGGGAGAACCTGCTCAGCCTGACCGGCCCCACCGGCAGCGTCATGGCGGTGGCGGTGGGACGGTCGGGCGAGCGCTCCTTCGTAGCGTCGGGCAACGCTGACGAGTCGGTCTGGTTGTGGGACGGTGTCACCGGCGAGGCGATGCATCGGTTCGCCGAGCACGAGGCGGGTGTGACTAGCCTTGCGTTCGCCGTGGTGGCCGGTGTGCCGATGCTCGCGTCGGGCAGCAGCGACATGACGATCCGGCTCTGGGACTGCCTGACCGGCACTTGTCGGATGGTGCTGCACGGTCATCTAGGCGGCATCCGCGGGCTTGCTTTCCGCATGCTGGGGGATGAGCTGCGGCTGGTGTCGGCGAGCGCCGATCGGTCGATCCGCGTATGGGATCCCGCAGATGGTCACAGCGTGGCGCCGCCGGCGCCGTCCGCTGGCGGGGTCGCCAGCATCTGGCAGTGGGGCCGGGCCGCGACGGTGGCACGCAGTTCGCCGGACGTGCACGCCGGCCCAGTCCGGTCGGTCGCGTTCGCTGAGCTCGACGGGCGGCGGAGCATCGTCTCCGGGTCCCAGGACGGCCGGCTGCATGTTCGTGACGGGACGACCGGCGAGTTGGTGGAGGGGTGGCACGGCCACGACGGCGGCACGTTGGCGGTGGCCACATTCGAGGTCGACGGGCGTGCGATGGTGCTCTCCGGTGGCCACGACGCGATGGTGCGGCTGTGGGACGCGCGGGGTGGCGCTCCCGTCGCTGAGTTCCCCGGTCATGCCCGCAGCGTGTGGGGCGTAACCGCTGGATGCCTTCACGGGCGGCCGGTACTCATTTCGGGCAGTCGCGACCGTACAGTCCGCGTCGTCGACGCGTTCGACGGCAGGACGTTGCACGTGTTGAAGGGTTCGCAGGAGAGGATCTGGGGCGTCGCCTACCAGACCGTGGACGGACGGCCGGTGATCGCGGCCGCCAGTACCGACCGCAGCATCTGGATCTGGGACGCGGACTCGGGACACCTCATCCGCCGGCTTCATGGACATACCCGAGGTACGCGGTTCGTTCGATTCGGCCGGGTGCGTGGGAAGACGGTTGTCGTTGCAACCAGTGCGGATCGGACAATTCGCGTCTGGGACTATACGACTGGTGTGGCAACGATTACACTTCGCGGTCATACAGATGGCGTCTGGGGTGTTGCGATAGGGACGTTCCAGGACCGGGCCGTCATCGTGTCCGCCAGTGATGATCTTTCGGTCCGGGCCTGGGACGTGCAGACGCGCCGATTTCTGAGCCTGCCCCAGGCGTCACCCGCATACGCGGTGGACCTGTGGGAGGGGCATGTCGCTATCGGCACGGATCGCCATGTTGTCGCCATCGACCTTCAACCTTCATTGTTCGACGAAATGGATGGGTGACTTCCGTTGAGCGTGCAGCCAGAGGCGGCGCGCGATGCATTTGATCAGGCATTCGATCGTGTCGTGGCGACGATGCTTCAGGTGAAAACGGTTCCACCGGATGATCTGGCGATGTCCGATGCCGGGGTCAGTTCGTTTGGGCTCGTAAATCTCATGATGGCACTCGAGGACGAGTTCGGTCGGATGTGGCCACTCGAATACCTCGCGGCTCCTTGCCAGATGACAGCCCTCGGTGTCCTGCGATCCCTGACCCGGGAAGTGTTGTGTGGGGAGGACCAGATGAAGACACGCCCCATAGGCGAGACGTGATGCGCTCCCTCGCGGCATCGGACCTCAACGGGCCGAATCGGGCAGATGCTCCCATCGCCACTTGTCACTGGCAACTCTTGGCCCATGCGTTGAAGAGGAGCGGTCATGGTGACTACGCGGAGATTCTCGGGCTGGCGTGGGGCTGCCAGTTCAGAGGACCCGGGGTCCTGTTCGGCGCGATGACCTGGAACCAGGTGCTGACCGAGGTCTGCGGCGTCGTGGTCACGATCGAAAGGTTCGGCGATCCCGTCGCCGCGCGAACACGGGAGCTCGACCTCTCCGCCGCCGGTCGCCCCTTCGTCGCCGAGGTGGACGAGTATCACCTGCCCGGTCACCTCGCTTCCGAGCGGCACGTCATCCATGCCGTCCTCGTGCTGGAGCGCAGCCCGGCGGCGGTCCGTTTCCTCGCCGCGCGATCGGGCGATCAGGTGATGACCGTGACCGGTGATGCCTACGAGACGATGCGTGGTGCGCCGTGCCGGGGGCGGGTCGAGCCTATGAAGCTGTACGCGCTGACCCGGGACCCGATCCGGAAGCCTTCCCCGGCGGCGGTGCTGTCCGCGGTACGGCGCCACCTGGGACAGACGCATGCCCGGTCTACGCTTGCGCTGGAGGCCTTTCTCCGCTGGGCCGGACACGGCGACGGTCAGATCGACGTCTGCCGGGCCGCCGGAGAGCGTTACCAGGCCGCCAAGCTGTTCCGGCACCTCGCGGCACATGGTGTCCCGGAGGTGGTGCCGGTCCGGGACCGCCTCGTGAGCTTGGCCGACGACTGGTACCTGGTGCACATGCTCGGGACGTACGACGACCGGCTCGTCGGTCACCGTCGAGAGCGTGTGATCCGCCTGCTGGAGCGGCTCGTGGACGCGGAGCGCGAGGTCACCGCGATGGTGCTGCGATGAATCCCGGCAACCGGGCGACGGGAGGCGCGACCGCTCCGACGGCCGCCCAGGACGCTGCCGACATGCCGGCGGCGCTGCGTCGGGCGTTCGCTGCTGACATCGAGCGATGGGGACGGGTCAGGAACCTCACCGCCGCCGTCGCTCGATCGGTGCCGACGTGGCAGGCGACGGTTCGTGCTGAGCACATGTACGTGTCATTGACCCGGCTGGATGCGGCCACGCAAGCGGTCCTATGCGTGTACACGTCCATGTTGAACGGATGCGCGTACTGCGTCGACGATGCTGCGGCGGTCGCGCTGGACGAACAGGTCACGGCCGCGCAACTGCGTACGCTCGCCACGCCGTTTGCCGCGTTCGACGCTCGCGTCGTGGCGGGGCTGGAGTATGCCAGGTGGGTCGTCCTCGCGCCATCGGCGATACCGCCGGAGGTCGTCGGCACGCTGCGCCGGTACGTCGATGACGAGGAGCTGTTGGAGCTGACCGCGGTGGTGGCCATGAAGTGCTTCTGGAACCGTTTTGTGTCGGCCTTGGGAATTCCACCCGAGGGTCGTTGTGCCGACCCGGACCTGATCCGCGACCTCTGCAGGCTCGGCGCGGTGCTCCGCGCCGGCGGCGACCCTACCAGGCCGGTATGACTCGGGCGGCCCGACCGGGCCGGTACGTGCTAGGCGTCAACACGGGCCCTCACGACGGCTCCGCCGTGCTGCTCCGCGACGGTGAACTGATTGCCATGGTCGAGCAGGAGCGATTGAGCAGGAAGCGGTATGCACGGGGCGAATCCCCGTCCGAAGCGGTCGCCGCCTGCCTCCGTCACGGCGGAATCGGCCTCGGCGACGTGCACACAATCGCGGTTGGATGGAACGTGCCCCGTCTCTGCGAGGTTGAGGGAGTGCGATACGACCGCACCGAGTTCCTGCGTTGGATGCTAGGCCCGCTGTGGGACTCCCGGACGACCGTGGATCTGCGATTCGTCGAGCACCACGTCGCGCACGCCGCGAGCGCCTTCTACACCAGCGGCCTCCGTCACGCCGCGATCCTAATCGCCGACGGCCGCGGAGAGACGGTGTCGACCAGCCTTGCAGTAGGCGGGCCCAGTGGGATCGAAGTGATCAAGACGTGGGGAATTGAGGCGTCACTCGGCCACCTCTACGGCTGGGTGGCCGACTGGGTAGGGCTGTCCCACTGGGGCGCGGGCAAGCTAATGGGACTAGCCGCCTACGGCCGGCCCGACCAGTCGGTGCCATTGGTCGCGACCCCGGACGGTTACCTCGTCCGCGGGAGCCCACCACCGGACGCACCAGCCCGCCAGCAATTCATGCTCTCCCGCAGCCGCACCCGCGCATGGCTGCGCACCGCCACGCCGCCCTTCAGCGCCGGCAGCGGCGACGACGTGATGGCGTACGCGGATGTCGCTGCCTCCATGCAACAGGCGCTGGAGGAGACCATCCTCTCGTTGGCGCGGCTCGCGGGTCGGCTCACGGGCGCCGACCGGCTGGTGATGGCGGGCGGCGTGGCGCTCAACTGTGCCGCGAACGGACGGCTGCACCGCGCGGGACTGTTCGACGAGGTGTGGGTGCCTCCGTTCCCGCACGACGCGGGGGTGAGCCTCGGCGCCGCGCTGTTGGCCGAGCGTGAGATCGCTGGCGTGGCGCCGCCCCCATCGAGGCTCGCGCACCCGTTCTGGGCACCGACCCCGCCCGGGCTCGACAAGCCGCCACTGCGACGGCTCAGCGGGTTCGAGGTGAAGCAGCTTGACGACGCGTCCGTCCCGGACGTCGTCGCACGGCACCTGACCGACGGCCTGGTGGTCGGGTGGTGGCAGGGGCGCGCGGAGGTCGGCCAACGTGCTCTGGGCGCTCGCAGCATCCTCTGCGACCCGCGTCGGTGGCAAGCCCTGTCACACGTCAACCGGCTCAAGGGTCGGGAGCAATGGCGTCCTCTGGCGCCGGCGCTGCCGGCCAGCGAGTTCGGCCGCTTCTTCGACGGGGAGCCCAGCGCACTCGCTGATTTCATGCTGGCGGCCTGGCCGGTCCGGGCCGGGTCGCGGGCACACATCCCGGCCGCCGTGCACGTGGACGGCTCTGCCCGTCCGCAACTGGTCCATTCCCGCCACGACCGGTTCTACCGCCTCCTGAGGGCGTTCGGGGAACGCACCGGTGTACCCGTGCTGGTCAATACCTCTTTCAACGTGGCGGGCGAGCCCATCGTGCTGACCGCCGACGACGCGGTCGACACGCTGCTGCGCAGCGACCTCGACGCACTCGTACTCGGTGATCTGCTCATCCGCCGTCCGACCGCCAGGCCGCTGTCACGGGCCCGGACGGCCGCCGAGCGGCCCCTTTCGTTTACGCCGTGGGCGGCACCGGCGCGTACGCCGGGTGGGTCGCCCCTCGTGCCGGCTCACACCGAGCCTTCGGGCGAAGGGAGCGCAGCCCTTGTCGACGGACAATAGGCGAACGTGGGCGGATGTCATCCGGCGAGTCCTGCGAGAGCACGCCCGCCTACCGGTGTCGGTCGAGAAGCTCGAAGAGCACACCGACCTGTACCACGCAGGAATGACATCGCTTGCCAGTGTCAGTGTGATGCTTGCACTTGAGGACGCCTTCGACGTCGAGTTCCCGGACCACCTGCTGACGAAGCAAACCTTCACCAGCATCTCCTCCATCAAGGCCGCGCTGCGCGAAACCACGGTGGGAGGGGCCGCATGACCAGCACCAGCGTCGACCCGGCCTCGCTGCAGGGGCGGGCTGCGGTGATTGCGGACGAGGTGACCAGCGCGTGGGCCGCGGCTGTCGACCGTGAGGGTCGGTTTCCCACCGAGTCGTTCGGCGCGTTGCGACAGTCGCGGCTGCTGTCGGCACTGGTACCTCCCGCGTTGGGTGGGGAAGGGGCCGGAGTGACCGACGTCGCTCAGGCCGTCGACGTGCTCGCCCGCCGTTGCGCATCGACGGCGCTCATCTTTGCCATGCACCAGATCCAGGTCGCCTGTCTCGTGCGGCACGGCCGCAGCCGGGTTCTCCAGGACGTTCTCCGAGAGGTCGCCGACCAGCAGATTCTGCTTGGCTCGGCAACCTCGGAACAGGGCGGCGGGGACGACATCCGGGCCAGCGCGTGCGCCATACACCAGCGTGACGGCGTTGCCCACGTGGACAAGCGCACCCGAGTAATCTCCTACGCCGAGGAGGCAGACGCCATCCTCGTAACGGCGCGACGTACCCCGACCGGCCCACTCAGCGATCAGATACTCATGGCCTGCCGACGTAATGATCTCGACCTGCAGCGCACCGGAGAACCCGAACTGATGGGGCTCCGTGGCACCAGGAGCCTGCCGTACCGTCTCCGTGCCACCGCGCCGCTCGACGCGGTGCTGGACGACTCCTTCGAGACCATTCTCGCGACGACGATGCTGCCCGTGGCGCACACGCTGTGGGCGGCGGCCTGGCTCGGCATCGCGACCGGAGCACTCGAACGCGCGTCGCGCTTCGTCCAGGCGGCGGCGCGAAGGGCTCCCGGGACGATGCCGATTGGCGCCGTCCGCCTGGCCGGACTGTCCGCAGCTCAGCAACAGCTACGTGAACTGGTGTACGCGGCAGCGCGGCGGCTCGATGAGCGTGACGGCGTCGCCCCACCGACGCCCGACGACACAGTCTTCATGAACAATCTTAAGGTGTCGGCTTCCGCATTGTGCGTCGATGTGGTGAGTGGTGCCTTGGTGGTGATCGGGATGGCCGGCTACCGGGAAGAGGGCGAGTATGCGATGGGGCGGATGCTGCGTGACGCCTACGGCGGCCTCGTCATGGTCAACAACGATCGGGTGCTCAACGGCACCGCGCAGTTTCTGCTTTCCGTCCGGAGGTGGTGATGATCGACGACGGTGGACCGGCCGGTTTCCGTGCCGCGCTCGTGGAGGCGGGGCACCTGGTGCCGTTGGGCCCGGCCGGGCTGTACGCCTTCACCGGTGGGTTCGAGTCCATCGTCCAGGCGGTCGATGCGTGGCTGCTGACGCTCACCAGCGGTGACGAAGCGCTGCATCTGCGTCTGCCCCCGGTGTGCGGAACGGACGATTACCTCCGCGCCGGCTACCTCGCCTCCTTTCCGCAGCTCGCCGGGGCCGTGTACGGCTTCGACGGCGACGAGGGCGACCACACCGTGCTGCGCCGGCAGCACTGGACCGACCGCCTTGCCCCGGCGGGTCTCATGCTGGTGTCCGCGGCGTGCCAGCCGGTCTTTCCGATGTTCCGAGGGGAGCTGCCCAGACCCGGGCGGCGGGTCGACCTGTTGGGTCACTGCTTCCGGCGGGAACCATCGGTGGACCCGGCCCGTATGCAGTCGTTCCGGCAGCGGGAGTTCCTGTTCCTCGGCAACGCGGCCGACGCGACGGGGTTCCGCGACCGTTGGGTCGAGCGCGGACAGGATGCGATGCACGAGCTGCGGCTACCGGTTCGGGCCGTCACGGCGAATGATCCCTTCTTCGGTAGGGCCGGAAAGCTGCTCGCGACGCATCAGCGGAAAGATGGCGCGAAGATCGAACTCGTCACGGAGCTCTACCACGGCGACAGTTCCACCCCCACCGCTCTAGCCTCCTGCAACGCCCATGGCGACCGCTTCGGTCACGCCTTCGACATCAGGTGTGCCGACGGGGCGACCGCACACACCAGTTGTGTCGGTTTCGGGCTTGAACGGCTCGCCTTGGCGTTGCTCCGGGTGCACGGACCCCATCCCACCGCCTGGCCCGCGCAGGTCCGCCGATCGGTCGGCGTATGAGACGTGTACTCGCCGTCTCCCGACAGGATCACGTCGCTCACCCGCTGCACGGTTGCGACCAGATCTGGAGCGAGACAAGTTGCAGTCTCGACGTGTGGGTCGAGGTGATCCACGCGCTTGGCCTCGACCCTGCCGCGGGACTTGCCTCAACGCTGTCCGCCGACTTCCTCGACGACCAGTGGCAGTTCCTGAAGTTCCCGCCGGAAGACCTGCGCGACGTCTTCGGGCTGGTTGTCGACGAGGTGACCCTCTGGCGGCCGCTGATCGACCACATCGAGCACTTCCTGGGTGCCGGACGGTTGTTGACGGTCGAGGTCGACTCGTGGTTCCTGCCCGACACCGCCGGCCGGTCTTATCACACCGAGCACGTGAAGTCGACGATCGTGCCGAACGCGGTCGACCGTGCCGGCAGGCGGCTGGAGTACTTCCACAACACCGGCTACCACGATCTGTCCGGCGACGACTTCGAGGGGCTCTTTCTGGCCGGCGACGGCGGCGGGCACGGCCTTCCCCCGTACGTGGAGGTGGTCCGGCTCGACGGGGTCGTTCGGTCCGACGTACTGCCGCGGGCTCTCCGGGCGGCGCGCTCGCACCTGGCACGCCGGCCCGCCGACAACCCGGTGGACCGGCTCGGCCACCGGTTGGAGGAGGAACTGGTTCAGCTGTCGCGGTGGAACGAGGACATGTTCCACCGGTATGCGTTCGCGACCGTTCGGCAGTGTGGCGCGACGGCCCAGCTTGCCGGCTCGTTCGCCCGCTGGCTGCACGGTCGGGCGGATCTTCCGCTGCACCGTGCGGCGGAGTGCTTCGAGACCGTCGCTGCGGAGGCCAAGAGTCTGCAGTTCAAATTGTCGCGGATCACTCGCGGCCGTGCTGTCGAGACACGACCTGCGGTAGCTGTCATGGCGGCCAACTGGGCGAACGGCCTCGCCGTGATGGCAGCTGGGGTGGGCGACGGATCACCGATCGGTCACCCGGCGGAGAGGGTTTCGCGATGAACCTGCTCGACGTCGCCGAATGGGAGGCGCTCTCGTCGCCGCCCGGGGCGGCGGAGTCGCCGGAGGACCTGCCCGACGATGGCTGGATGCCCGCCCGGGTGCCGGGCACCGCCGCTGAGGTCCTGCGGGTCAACGGCAGGGCACCGGTGACCGGGGAGGAACTGGACGGGTGCGACTGGTGGTGGCGCACCGTCATCGATGTGGCGCACTGCCCTGCCGGTTGGTTGCTCACCGTGGAAGGGCTCGCCACCGTGGCGGACGTCTGGCTCGCCGGAACGCACGTGCTGCACAGCGAGAACATGTTCCGGTCGCATGCCGTTGAGCTGGCCGCCCTGCCGCGTACGGTCACGGTCGAGATCCGCTGCCGGGCGGCCCTACCCCTCGTGACTGCCCGGCGCCCTCGACCGCGTTGGAAATCCTCACTCGTGACGCAGCAGGGGTGGCGCTGGTTGCGCACGTCACTGCTCGGGCGTGCCCCGGCCTGGGCCGGTAGCGCACCGCCGGTCGGTCCGTGGCGAGCGGTATCGCTGCGCGCCGTGGACCGCCCGTACGTCGTGAGCCACCACCTGTCGGCCCAGCTTGACGGCGACGAGGGTGTGGTGGCGGTGGAGGCCGGGCTCGTGGCGCCGGAACCGGCGAGGCGGGCAACGGTCTACGTCGGCGACGCGTTCGCCGAGGCCTCCCTCGCCGATGGTGCGCTGCGCGCCCGGGTACGGGTGCCGCGGGTGCGGCCGTGGTGGCCGCACACCCACGGTCTGCCGTACCGCTACCCGGTCTCGGTCGTGGTTGACGGGTACGAGGTCCGGCTGCGCGACATCGGATTCCGCAACGTCACCGTGGACCGCTCCACCGGCGGTTTCCAGCTCCGATTCAACGGCGTGCCGTTGTTCGCCCGTGGCGCTTGCTGGATGCCACCGGACCCTGTCTCCCTGCGCGCGGACACTGCACAACTCCGCGCCACGATCGAACTGGCGCGCGACGCCGGGTTCAACATGCTGCGCGTCGTCGGGGGCACGCTGTACGAGACGGATACCTTCTACGACCTGTGTACCGAGGTTGGCATGCTGGTGTGGCAGGACGTCATGTTGGCGACGCTGGACCCGCCTGACGACGACGGGTTCCTCGCGGAGCTGGCAGCTGAGGTGACACAACTCGTCGAGCGGGTGTCCGGTCGACCCTGCCTCGCCGTGCTCAGCGGCGGCAGCGAGACCGAACAGCAGCCGGCGTTGCTGGGTATCCAACGCGACCGCTCGGCCGTGACGGCGGTCGACACGCTGATTCCCGAGTTGCTGCGGCAGCGTGTGCTGGAGGTGCCGTACGTACCGTCGACTCCCACCGGCGGTGTGCTACCAACGGATGTCTCGTCCGGTGTCGCTCACTACTACGGCGTCGGTGCCTACCTGCGGCCCCTGTCGGAGGTCCGGACCGCCGGGGTGCGCTTCGCCGCCGAGTGCCTGGCACTAAGCATTCCCCCGGAGGCTCCGGGGGTGGAGCGGTGGTTCGGATCAGCTGCTGTCGCAGGTCACCATCCGGCTTGGAAGGCGGGTGTGCCGAGGGACCGCGGCGCCTCGTGGGATTTCGAGGATGTCCGGGACCACTACGTGCGCCAGGTTTTCGACGTGGATCCGATGCTGGTGCGGATGGAGGACCCGCAGCGGTACCTCGACCTCGGCCGTGCGGTCACGTGCGTGTTGATGACGGAGGCCTTCGCGCGGTGGCGGCGGCCCACCTCCGGGTGCGCCGGAGCGCTGGTCTGGACACTGCGGGACCTCGCACCCGGTGCCGGCTGGGGCCTGACGGACAGCGGTGGGGCTCCCAAGGCGCCCTGGTACGCGCTGCGGCGGGTGCTCGCTCCGGTCTCCGTGCTCGTGAGCGACGACGGGCTGAACGGCCTCGTCGTGATCGCCTGCAACGACACTAAGGTGGCGATAGCGGCGCGCTTGGAGATCCGCCTCTGGTCCGTGTCCGGTGTCCCGCTCGAATCGGTGTCCACACAGGTCGTCGTGCCGGCGCGGGAAGGGATGGAGATCCGCCTCGACGAAGTTGTGGGCCACTTTACCGACGCCGGCCACGTGTACCGGTTCGGTCCGCGCATATGGGATGTGCTGCGGGTGAGGTTGATCGGAGCGGACGGCTTGGTGCTCGCCGAGCAGGTCGCGCTTCTCGGCGAACACCTGCGACCGGCGTACGACGGGGGATTGAACGCGGTGGTGCAGCGGACCGACGACGGGTGGCAGGTCGACATCGCTGCCACCCGGCTCGCGCAGTGGGTCGCCATCACCTGCGCCGACTATCAACCCACCGAGTCGTGGTTCCACCTCGCACCCGGGACGGAGCGCCGGGTGCGGCTGGATCCGGTCCGGTCCGGTGCAGGTCGACCGATCGTCCGGGTGCGGGCAATGAACGTGCCGGAGACGGCGGCCGCATATGGTTGCTCGGCGTCCGAGGACGAGTTGGAGGAGTGCGGGTGACCCTGATCGTCGGCGTACATGGAATCGCGAAGCACCACTCCGGTCGTCATCAGTTGTTGGCCGACTGGCGGCCGGCGCTGTTGGACGGCGTCGAGCGAGCCACCGGTCGCCGCGTCGACCACGTCGACCTCGACCTTGCCTTCTACGGCGACCTCTACCTGCCGCCGAGGACATCCGGAGGGTGCAAGGGCAACGAGGAGGCAGACGCACTCGATGGTCTGAGCGACGAGGAACGCGCCGATGTCGAGGAGATGCTCTCGGAGATGGTCACACCGGAGGACGTGGCAGCCGCCACCGCCTACCTGGCAGGGGAGAAGGGCTACACCCGAATGCCTACACCGCTCCAGGTGCTGCTGCGGGCCTTGGGGATCCGCTTCAGGTCGGCTTCCGCGATCACGGCCGTGGGTGCCCTGCGGCAGGTGCGCGGCTACCTGCGTGACGTCGCGTTGAAAGCCGAAATCGACCAGCGCGTCACGGAAAGCGTGACATCCGGATGCCGGGTGCTCGTCGGCCACTCGCTGGGATCGGTGGTGGCCGCCGAGTACCTTCGGCGTACCCCGGATCACGGCGTTGCGCTGCTGCTCACGCTGGGGTCACCGCTCGGGCTGCGATTCGTCCGGTCCCGCTTTCCCGCTTCCTCGATCGACGTTCCCACCTGGGTGAACATTCGAGACCGCCGTGATCCAGTGGCGAGTGCCGGCTCCTTACGGCCGTGGTGGCCGCAGATCGCAGAGGCGGACGACATCCTTGTCGAGAACGGGGCCGACACGCACGCGGTTGAGCGGTACCTCAGCCGGAGGGCGACGGGCGAGGTGCTCATCCGTGCTGTTCCCGAACTCGTCGGCCGTGAGTGGCGCAATGTCCGTCAGCGGCTAGGCGAAGGTGATGACTCCCTGCAATGCCACCAAACACCAAGCCAGCCCGGCTAACACAGCGAGGCCGCCGAGAGGTGCTCATCTAAACAAGAGGCTACAGAAGGCGAGGCGAGAACCGTCATGCTCCCCTCCAGTCAGGGTCATTGCGTAGTTGGGTAACTGCTGGTCGCGGTGGCGATGAGGTCGTGTGGGCGACGGTTGGCGCGCGGCTACTGCAGGCAGTCGGCCGCGATCATCGTGAAACCCTACGCACCCGCCACCGCATCGCTGAGTGGCGGGGAGAGGCAGGAGACTGGGTGGGCGCAGTCGCCGCGTTCGAGGACTTGCTCGCTGACCGCCTGCGGCTGTCGGGCCCCGATGACTCCGACACTATGGCCACCCGACACCGCATCGCCGAATGGCGGGCCAAGGCAGGCGATGCGGTTGGCGCGGTCACGGCTTTGGAAGAGTTGCTCGCCGATCAGCAACGTGCGTTGGACCCCGACCATCCCGACATCCTGCTCACCCACCGCAGTATCGCTGCTTGGCGAGCAGACACGGGTGACTGGGCTGGCGCGGTCGCCGCGTTGGAGGTCCTTCTTGCTGTCCAGCTGCGCGTGTCGGGGCCCGACCGTCGCGACACGTTGGCCGCCCGCGCCTTCCTTGCCGATCGACGAGGCAGGGCAGGGGATGTTGAGGGAGCGCTCGCCGCGTTGGAGGAAGTGCTTATTTCCCGGGTGCAGGTATTAGGTCCCTACCATCGCGACACCTTCGCCACCCGCCGCGCCCTCGCCGGTTGGCGCGGAAGGGCAGGAGACTGGGCCGGCGCAGTCGCCGAAACGGAAGCCCTGCTCGCCGACCAGCTACGTCGGTTGGGCCCCAACCATCGCGACACCTTCGCCACCCGCGGCGCGCTCGCTGACCGCCGGGGAAGGGCGGGAGACTGGGCCGGCGCAGTCGCCGAAACGGAAGCCCTACTCGCTGATCAACTGCCTGTGGTCGGCCCCAGGCATCCCGACGCCCTGCGCACTCGTCGTCACCTTGCTAATCGGCGAAGAAGGGCGGGGACCGAGTCGCCGCGCTCATCGCGATGAGGATTCCGGGCACTGCTCAAGGAAAATTGGCGGAGTCCAAGACTACTCAAACCGCATCAGCCGTGCAGGTCGGCAAAGCCGCGAACGGCCCTGACGTCAGCATGAGCGCACCGCGTCGGGTCGTGGAGGCGCGTTCGGCTGGGAATGCTCGCGCGCAGAGACAGGTCCGGAACGCCCGGGCTCCGGACCCGTCAAGAAAGGCTGATCTTCAACCGAGCGGGATAGCGCCGGTAAGGCGCATTCCAGGTTGGGCATCGGTTCGTGTCGATCCCGAGACACGCCCAAAGCCAACACTCCAGGTCGAGCTCGATTTCAAGGTGTTGACCTTCGAGGCGACTCGAACCCCAATGCTGCAACCGTCGTCGCAATCGCGAGAAGCCGAGGCGGTCGGTGCGAGGTGCTGCGACCGGCGCGGAGGTGGACGCGCACAAGCCCGATTCGGCCGTGTATCTGCTGACGCTGCAACGGCTCGGGCTGCCGGCGCAGGAGGCGGTTGCCCTCGAGGACACCGCGCACGGCGTGGCGGCGGCACACGCGGCCTGGCTGCACTGCGTGGCGGTACCGAACCCGCATGCGGACCACGCCCGCTTCACGGCTGCGGACCTCCTGCTGACCAGCGCCGCAGACCTGTCCCTGGACGCGGCCATGGCCGCACTGGCCGGACGCGCGGGCCGCCTCCGCTGAGCGGCGTAGCGGCCATGACCGCAGCGATCCGAAAACTCGTTCGGAGCGGCGAGATAGCAAGGCCAGGATCCACGCTGAAGCCGCCAGCGTGTATCCGCATAGGCTCTATAACCGTGGACGAGGATCGCTTCGAGCGTTACGACCGGTACGAACGGAGCCTCATAGAGGTTCTTGACCTGCTCGGCCTTGCGCACCCGCCCGCACCGTCCGGCGACGAGCGCACCAACCAGAAGGTCCGGCGACACTGGCAATGCCACGTAGCCCTCATGATCATGCGGGAGGCGGCGCCACAGCAGCCCGAGGAACTGTTCGAACCGCTCATGCGCGCCGCCGTCTACGAACCCGACCCTAGCCACACCCAACGGCACATCAGGCCAGCGCTGGCTGCCTTCGGCCGCAGACGCGTGCAGACGAGGCTTCTCGAGTACCTCCGGACGGGAACCACATACGAGATCATCGGCGCGGCGGACGCCTGGTACTGCTCGTACCTCCGCGTCGCGGGCAGCGAGGTCGAGGACGATCCGTGCACCGACCTGCGGCGCGACTTCCAAGAAACCGGCCTGCGCATATACCTGGCCAACGACGATCCAGCAGTCCGCCACCACCTCATCTCGTTGCTGAACCTCCGCGCCGACAAGAACCCTCCAGAGCTGCGCCCTCTGGTCGCCAAGGTGCTCCGAGTCGCCCATTCCGTCTGAGGGGGATCACTTCCGCTTCGCTCGAGGTTCGTCCCTGCCGTCGGCCCAGCACCCCCGACTGCTTGTCTCGCTTCTGGGGTTGACCCGGTTTGACGGACAGGGTCGGTAAGTTGATCTCACGCTACCTTGTTGGTTGGCCTGCGGAAATAGGCGGTCGATTCGTACTCGGCCGGACTCATGTAGTCCAGGGTGGAGTGGCGGCGGCGGGTGTTGTACCACCCCTCGATCCAGTCGAAGATCGCCGCGTGGGCGGCGGCTCGGGTGGGCCATGGCCGCCGGTCGAGTAGCTCGGTCTTGATCGTGGCGAAGAACGACTCGGCGACGGCGTTGTCCCAGCACTGTCCTCGGCCGCCGACAGACAGCCGTACCCGGTGTCGGTCGGCCAGGCGGGCGTACTGGGTGCTGGTGTATTGACAGCCCCTGTCGCTGTGGAAGATCACCGGCCCGGTCGGACGTCGGCTGGCGATCGCGTGGGACAGGGCCTGGGCGGGCAGGTCGGTGCGCAGATGATCGGCGGTGGCCCAGCCGACGACCCGTCGCGAGGCGATGTCGATCACGGTGGCCAGATACAGCCACCCTTCCCAGGTGCGGATATAGGTGATGTCCCCGCACCAGCGGGTGTCGACCCCGGTCGCGGAGGTGGTGAAGTCCCGGCGGACCAGATCCGCCGGCAACGCCGCTGACGGGTCGGGCACGGTGGTGGTGCGCCACCGTTTCGGCGCCCGACCGCACAATCCCGCCGTGCGCATCAACCGAGCGATCCGCTTGCCGGAATGCCGCCGTCCCCGCGCGGCGAGTTCGGCGCGCACCCGAAGGGGCACCGTAGGTGCCCGCCGAGCCCGCGTGGACATCCACGATGCGGGCGATCAGGTCGACATCGTCACGGTCCCGCCGCGACGGGCCGGCGCGGTGCTGGTAGTAGGCGGACCGGGAGACCTCCAACAGCTCACAGGAACGCTTCACGTTCCCATCGGGCCGCGCATTCTCCGCCTCGATGAACGGGTACACGTTCACCGGGTCTCCTTCGCGAAGAAAGCCGTGGCCCGTTTCAGGATGTCGACGTCCTCACGCAGCCGACGGTTCTCCCGCCGCAGCCGCGCCAACTCATCCCGCTCGTCACTGGTCAACCCATCCGACCGCGCGACGGCGTCGAGGTCAGCCTGCTTGACCCACTCCCGCACCGCGGTCTCGGTCAGGTCGAAGTCCCTCGCGACCTGCGCGACCGTGCGGTCACCGCGCCGGCACACCTCGACGATCTCCGCCTTGAACTCCGGCGTGAACGCCCGACGCGGCCGGCGTGGCTTCTTACCCATGCCTTCCATGATGAACATCCTCCCGAGGAGCACACAGCCCCTCTGAGCTGGGATGTCCGTCAAACCGGGTCAGGCCCAGCCTACGGCGACGAGCGCGTACGACGGTGCCGGACCCGGCCGCGGCGAAAGCGGCGGACCTGATCGGCCGGGACTTCACCGCCGGGCAGCCGAGTCAGCGTTACGTCGGTGACATCACCTACTTACCGGTCGGTGAGCGCGGGTTCCTCTACCTGGCCACCGTCCTGGACCTGCACTCCCGGCGCCTCGCGGGCTGGGCGATCGCTGACCACATGCGCACCGACCTGGTCATCGACGCCCTGAACGCCGCCCAGCGGACTCGGGGCAGCCTGCACGGGGCGATCATGCACACCGACCACGGAGCCCAATACACCTCCCGGGCCTTCGCCGAGGCCTGCACCGCAGCCGGGGTCCAGCAATCGATGAGCACGATCGGTAGCTCCGCCGACAACGCGGCTGCGGAGTCGTTCAACGCGACCTTCAAACGCGAGACCCTGCAAGGCCGCCGCGCCTACACCGACGAACGCGAAGCACGACTGACCTCGTTTCGCTGGCTGCACCGCTACAACACCGTCCGACGCCACTCACGGCTCGGACAACAATCACCGATCACCTACGAGAAGAGCACCCGGCCAGCGCCAGCTACGCTGGCCCCGGCCGCATAAACCCCGTGTCCAGGGTCAGGGGTCAAGCCCCTGCTGACTGACGCCGGGCCATCAGACAACTCACCGTCCAGTTTGTTAGCGGGGCGCCAGCACCGGCATCCGTTTCTGCGCCGTGTCGATGATCGGGGTGCCGACCTGCACCGGCGAGTCCGAATCCTGGGGGCCGTCCGGCTCGGCAAGCCGGTGCGTCGCCCGCAGGGCCCCGGCAAAGTCGTCAGATGATGCCGAGCAGTGTCAGCGGGCGGGTGCTGTCGCGGGCGTGGTGTCGGTTGGCGGCGGCGATGTTGGTGATCCCGGTCAGGCGTAGGGCGCTGATCGCGGCGTTGCGGAGGGCGGCCATGATTTCGGGGCCGGTGCTGGTGCGGATCTGGCTGCGGTCTTCGTCGTAGGTGACGTCGCGTACCCAGTGGACCTTGTTCTCGATCGACCAGTGCCCGCGGATCCAGCCGGCCAGCTGTGCCGGTTTCGCCTGGTGGGGTCGGAGGTCGGTGATGGCGTAGACGGTTTCGGTAGTGAAGCGTTTCGGCTGGTCCAGGCGGCGTCTGCGGCGGCGGATCTGGATGGCCTGGGTGGCGTGCGGGAAGTCGATGCCGGTGGAGATCGTCAGGATCTTGCAGCTGCGGATCTCGCGGCGACCGTGTCCGCGGTCGGTGTCGCGTGCGGCGTCCGGGACTGCCCGCCAGGGCAGTGCGGTGAGCTGGGCGTGTAGGTGGGGCTGGTTGCCTTTGACGGTGAGGATCCAGTGCGCGCCGCGTTCGGCGAGGTAGGTGACGTGTTCACGCTGGCAGTGCAGGGCATCGGCGGTGATCACCGTATCGCGTAGGTCGCTGATCTGGTCGAGCAGCGGCGCGAACCGGGTGATCTCGTTGGTCTTGCCGTCCACGTCGATGCTGGCCAGGACCACACCAGCGGCCTGGTCGCAGGCGGTCATCACGTGCCGGGCCGGAGTGTCGGTGGTACGGGAGCCGCGCAGGGCCTTGCCGTCGACGGCGATCGCCCGGCCGGCCGTCGAGGTGGTGGCGGTGGCCCGACCGGCGAGCCAGACACCAATCGCCGCAGTCAGTAGCTGCGGGTCCATGGCCTGCAACAACCGACGGATCATCGCTTCCGACGGGCGCCGATCCGGGGTCATGCCCAAGGCGAGAGCCGTTGCCGCCGGCACGTCGGCGACCCATTCGGCGATCGCCGTGTACGAGCGGTAGCCGGCGACCACGGCACACACCGCTGCGGTGACCACGACGGTCAGCTGGTGCCGGACACCTCGCCGGGCTCGTGGATCAGGCAGACCAGCGAGCGCTTCGGGCAGCCCACCAGCGGTTTCGGCAACGGTCAGAGCCGGTGCGCAGGACAGGGACGAGATCAGCGATGATGGCAGTGCGGGCATGACTCACTTCGGCGATCAGCATGGCGTAGGAACCTTGATGATCTTCTGAGCCGGTCATGCCCGTCTTGCTGCCACCACCAACGGCGCTTCTACTCCAAGCCTCACAAGTCAGACACCGTCACGACTTTGCCGGGGCCCTGCGTCGCCCGCTTGGACGTTCTGCTCGACGTCGCAGAGTTCAGTAGCTGAGTCCGCCGGTCCAGCCGCGTGGCTGCTTTCTAGGGTGCGTCTCACGCCGGGTGCCATGGCTTGCTCTGCTTACACTCTGTCTCGCGAGGAGCCGGAGCACCTTGTCCGCGCATCTGCTGTGGAATCGGTGTCAGTTGGATCGGAGTAGCTGCGTGGGGCACGAGGACGAAGACAGCGTCGAGGCGACCGACCTCGAACCCGGGCGTGATGTATACGAGGGAAATAAGCTGCTCCGCATCGCGTCTACGATGCCGACCGCCGACGTCGAAGTTGTGCGGCGGCACCTGTCGGAGATGGACAACTTCAGAGAGCTCGCAACCGATGCGGTCAACGTTCTCGAGAGGCAGCACCAGTCCACGCTCGCGGCCAACATCCGAAGTCAGGAATGGTTCCATCGCGCCTGCCAGGACACGCGGGAGATCCTCCGGGACGTGCTCGCCGGAGACCTGGAATGGGAGCAGCGGCGGTATGTCCTCGACCTGCTGATGAAGCTCCTGCAGACGCAAGGCGAGAAGGACACGGAGAACAAGAGCCTGCTCAAAACGCTGTCTGACAAGCTGTCCAACAAGACGGTGGTGATGGGAGGCCTCGCCGCCGCCACCCTCCTGGCAGCGACGGCCATTGCTCCTAAGGCGGCGCGGCAGATCGGGCAAGTCATACGAAGAGCTTGACCTCGAATACGATCGATGGGACCGGCCTCCGTGCCGACCTGGTCGGCGAGGGCGTTCGGGTGCTCGCCGGCCTGCTGGCCGAGCCAGGTGGCGTACTCGCCCGCGCGGCCCGGTACGCCTTGGTGGTATTGGTGCCATGACCGACCTGGCCCGCCTTGCTGGCACCACCACCGGCCGCTCTCCCACGCCATCACGTGAGCTAGTGGGTGCGGCTGTCCGTGCAGACGCCTTCGGCCAGGTCGCCTAGTGGCAAACCGACAGCGTGCACGATGCCGTGCAGGACGCCGATCGTGCTGATGCAGCCCTGCTCGACCTCAACCACGAACCGCCGTCGTGCAAGTCGAACCTTTCGACGTTTCTCGGCGAAGGGCACCATGGAGCGGTGAACGCCGACCTGCGCGACGATCTTGTGAGGGCGTCGCTCGTGATGACGACCGTCGACGATGCTGGACAGCGACGCGAGGCAGTGGACTGGTTCATTGCGGCCCGGCCTGCGTTGATGGAACTCGTCAAGACTGGTGCGCCGGATGCAGTGGAGCTGCTGAATTCGATGATCCCCTTTCTGGTGGTGCTTAAGGATTGGTCGACGCTCGCCGATCAGAGCGAACGAGGCCGCCGCCTAGCGGTACTCGCCGACCATCTCCTGATCTTCACCCAGAATCTTGGCATAGCCCTACAGCATCTTGAGCGTGACGTGGCGGCGGAGCGGATGTTTCGCGAGGTCGTTGACGTGGCCGAACGATTCGGCGCGGACGGCTTGCGCGCCCGGGCCCTTGCCCACCTCGGTCAGCTGCGACGGCAAGCGCGCCTCTATGACGAGGCGGCGGATCTGTATCACCGGTCGGCCCTCGCCTATCGCGCGTGCAGTGACCGGGCCGGTGAGGCGCGTGCCCTCGGCGACGTCTCACAGATGGCTGACGCGACGGGGTACCACGAGGCAGCGATCCGGTACGCCGAGCAGTCGCGGGAGCTGTTCCGGGGCGCTGGCGATCTCGAGGGTGAGGCACGTGCCGTCCGCGCGCTCGCTGGAGCGCGCATGATCCAGGACCGCGTTCATGCCGCCGCGGAGCTCTTCGACGAGGCGGTCGCCCTGTTCGACGCCGTGCCGTCGCCGTCCGCCGCTGCCGAAGCGGCCTTCGCCGCGAGTGACTTCCTGGCCCGGCGGTGCGGTGATCTTCCCGGTGCCATCCGCTTCGCCGAGCTGGCCGAGGCACGCCTTCCAGAGGACCCTCAGGTCGTCGCGTGGCGGACGCAACTGGAGACGGAGGCGGACCTTCGTCAACTGTGTGCGGCTCCCAGCAGGGTTGCGGGTGAACGGCTGATGGCGGCGCGGCCGTTGCTCCGTACCGAACTTGCTCTTACTCTTGCTCTTCAGCTTCGCCGTGACTGCTCTGCTCGGGACCGCCGCCGGTTGGACATTCTGGTGGCGCATCCGGAATCCGCCCTGGCCGCACGGCTCGACGCGCAATGGCGGTGGCTTCAGGACCTGTCGGGTAGGACCACGCTGCCGGACCGATTGCGTGGTCTGCTACACCGGTCGCTGCTCGACGACGGGGAGCAGAGCGAGATGTTACTGGAGTCGATGATTGCGACCGTGACCGCGGATCGATATCCCGCCGTACACGGCTTGCTCCTCCTCCTGCGGGCGCAGGCGGTCGAGGCCGGTGCGGAAGGCCGCCGGCGCGAAGCCATCGACCTAGCTTCCGCGGGGGCGGACCTGCTGGAACGGGCGGGCGCGGATGAACTGTCCGCCACTGCACTGGCAATGGTGGGCAGTTGGTGGCGTCGGCTGGACGGTCCCGATCCGCGCGGTGAGGCGGACGAAGCGATCCGAGCGCTGCGGCGTGCTCTGCGGACGTGGCGGCGCCGGAGTCATCCCGACGAATGGGCGAGGGCAATGTTGTCGCTCGGCAACGTCTATCGTGAGTACCCTGTGGACCGACGGACGTCCGTACTGCGGGCGCGGGACCGGATCACCGCGGCGCTGACGGTCCTTACCCTCGAGCACGAGCCGGAGGCCCATGCGACCGCGCTGATGAATCTAGGCCTCGTCTGGTCGGCGGAGGAACTGGCGGACATCCCCGGTAGCCTCGCCCGCGCCGAGGAGATGCTGGCTCGGGCGCTCCCGCTGCTGCGTGAGCCCGGCGCGGTGGCCGCATGCCACACCAATCTCAGCCTCGTCCTGCGCGCCCACGTCGAGGGCGATCGAGACGCGAACCTCGACCGGGCGTTGCACCACGCCCGCGCTGCCCAGGCCTATTACGACTCTGAAGGAAGCCCAACGGACCGCGCGGACGCGGCGAATGCCGTCGGCACTGTCCTCATGATGCGAGCCAGCGCGGAAGGCAGACCCGCTCCGGCCGAGGCGGTCCAGAGCTATCGCGGCGCTCTGGCGCTAGTGCCGATCGACCGAGCGCCGATGGCCCACGCGGGCATCGCAGGAAACCTGGCCAACGCCCTGGAGTCATGGGCAACGCAGGATGCGGCGCACCTCGCCGAGGCGGTGCGCCTTTATGAGACGGCTGTGCGGCTGTTCCGGTGCCACGGCGCCGTCGCCGAGGAGAGCAAGGCCAGTCGCAATCTCGCGTACGCGCTGAGCCGGCTACCCGACCCGGACCACGACCGCATCGTCGCGCTTCTCGACCGATGCCTCGCCGGTCGGCCGGTCGCCGAGGTCCCCGAGCAGTGGGTGGAGTCAGCCGTCGACCTCGCGGAGGCCCTTACCGCACGCGGTCGAAGCGGTGATGCGCAACTGGCAACGGACCTGCTCGAAGGCTGTCTCCAACTGGTGATCGCGGGCAAGGCCCTCCACCAAGCTGGCAGGGTTTATATCACCCTCGGGCATCGGTGCGGGGCCACAGAGGACTGGCTGCGGGCGGCGCAATTCTTCCGCGAGGCTGTTGCCGAGGTGGAGAACCGCTACGGCACAGTCGTGGCAGGTTCCGGCCGCGAGGCGGAACTGTCGCGCGCGGCCGGCCTGCACCAGGACGCCGCGTACGCCCTCGCCCGGTCTGGCCGGCTTGAGGAGGCAGTGACGGTGCTCGAGAACGGCAGGGCACGCGAACTCAGCCGATTGCTGGACCGCGACCGCAGTGACATCGACCGGCTGCGCACACAGGCCTCACGACTGGCGGAGGAGTACGAGGCCGCCGTCGCTCTGCTCGCGGACGCGGAGCGCCAGCAACGCATCCTGACGCCCGAGGACGAGGCCCAGCGCTGGCAGGTACGCGGCATGCTGGCCGATGCGCAGGCCCGGCTGCGATCTGTACTGGAGGCGATTCGGTCGCTACCCGGCTTCGCGGACTTCGCAAAGCGACCGGTTGACGCGCCGTTTCGCGCAGCGGCGCCCGAGGAGCCGCTCTGCTACCTGCTTACCGCCCGGCTGGGCAGCGCCGCTCTGCTCGTTACTGCTTCCCGTGACATCATCCCTTGCTTCGCCCCGTTGGCCGTCGACGTCCTTTTCGACACGCTGGTGTCCGCCGAGGCCGCATACGACGACACGGTGCTCGATCTGCTCGGAAGCAGCTTCCTCGGCATGGTTGGCGAGTTGCTCACCGAGCAGGGCGTACCGGCCGTGGTCCTCGTGTCGACGGGACTGCTCGGCGCCCTGCCACTGCATGCCGCGCGCTACCACAGAGCGGGCCGGATCCGTCACCTCATCGACGACGCCGACATCTCTTATACGCCGTCCGCTCGGGCACTGCTCGCTGCGCAAGACGTGACGCCATCCGAGCGGACCCGGCTGCTCACGGTGCGCCCCGACGACGCTTTGCCCCATACCGTCCGAGAGGTCACTGCGGTGCAGAGGCTCTTCAGCGGTCCGGTGCAAAAACTCGTTGGAGCGGGGGCCACCCGGGAGGCGGTTCTCGCCGGGTTCCGCGATGCCACCCACATTCATCTCGCCTGCCACGGCAGCTACGACCCGGTGCAGCCGTTGCGGTCGTGCCTGTACCTCGCAGGACTCGACCATCTGAGCGCACTCGACCTCTTCGACCACGGCCTCCTGCGCGATGTGCAACTGGTCGTCGCCTCCGCCTGCGAGAGCGCGGTCACCGACGTCGCTCGCGCCCCGGATGAGGCGTTCGGACTTCCGGGGCTCCTCGGCTACTGCGGAGCGGCGACTGTGGTCGGCACGCTGTGGAACGTGAACGACAAGTTCGCGGCCCTGCTGATCAGCCGCTTCTACGCACACTACCGGGAGGGCGACACTCCCGCCCGGGCTCTGGCCAGGGCCCAGCGATGGATGCGCGACGCCGGTCTCAAGGACCTAACGCAGTTTGCCGCCGAAACCGGAGTGTCCCCCGGGCCGCGCCTTGTGGCCGCGCTGCCTCAGATGTGGGCTCCCTTCGTGGTGATCGGGAGCTCCCGCAGGCCAATGCAGTCCTGACACTGCCGATAGCAGCCCTTACGAGCTCGGCACCGGCGCGGACACGCGTGCCCACACCGCCACTCGGTCAGGATGGAAGCCGCACAGAACGTGTGCTGCGGTGTGCAGTGCGCCTGGCGTCTCGCCTGCGCTGCCCAGTGCACGGCCAGGGCACCCTCGGAGCCGCTCCGGCCACATGTCGGCTCTGCCCGAAAACCGGGGTGGCGTTGACCCAAATTGAGCCGACGGCGTGGCAGTATCCGGCAAATTGAAGGGCAGAGGAGGTGAACCACCTGCCGGTGAGCGCTCGCCCTGGGTTTGCCGTGGAAGAGATCGACAGGCGCGCGCCGGATGTCGGTCGGGTCGTGTTGTCAGCGCCGGCTGAACTTCAGGCGGAGCGGACAGGTCGAACCACCAGAACGTCCCGGACGGGCCAGCATCGACTGCCAGCCAGCGCGCCAGGCTCCAAACCGCCCTCCGGCGAGCGCATAGACGGAGTAGACGTTGCAGGCGCGACGAGCACTCCGATACCGGCGGCAGCGTGGCGAGCATGCCTGACGGTTTGACCTGTCAAGGCGGCACCGATGCCGACGGGCGTCCCCGCGCCCTCCTGGGGGTTGCCAGCAGCGCATTAGTTCTGGCGTTGCCGGTTCGGCCGGTACCCAAACCTGGAGCTTCGGCGCTGTTACGAGGCGAACAACCTGAGCACCGCAGTCACAGCCAGCAGGACGAGCGCCAGCATCAGCGCGGCGATCGCGGTGTTCACCGCGCGATACTTCCGGCTCGCCACGGTCGCATTGCCCCAGATCTGCCCGGATATCTCCGTGAGCAGGGCCGGGCGGTCTGCGATCAGCTCTGCGAAGGCTCGGGCGTACGCGTGGGTGTCGCGTGGGAAGCGGTGCGTGATGCCGCGGTAGTAGAGCAGGCTCACCGGCGCCGGCCCGACGGACACGCGAGGACGCAGCGCTATTCCCGCGCTGACAGCGGCCACCACGACTGCGGCTGCGGTAATCGATGCCACAACGGCGAAGGCAACCCCTGGCTTCTTCGCCTGGCTGACGAGAGCGTAAAGCAGTCCGGCAACCACCCCGGTAGACGCAAGCGTGGCGGCGGCCTTGGTTTCGGCATGCTTGACCCACTCGACCACGAGCATCAGGGTGCGCCAGGCGTTGTCTGCCGTCGGAAGTTCAGGCGGTGGCGGCGGCGAGGAGACAGGCCGCTGCTGACCTGGCGAGCGTCGTAGAAAGCCCATCCGATACCTCTCACTCTCATGGTCGTACCGAGCCGATCCACACCCAGGCGAATCCGGTGTACTCCTTCACTTTGACGAGATGGCGTTCGAACCGCTCGGGTGCTAGCCGCGCCCAACCGGGGCGAATCACGAACCGGTGCAGCGTGTCCGACACCATGGCGACCAGGTCTACCCCGGGATTGCCGCCGACGGCTTGGCGCAGCGGGGAACTGTTGAGCAGGCGAGAGATCTCGAGTATGGCTTCGCCGGAGAACCCTAGGTCGCCTATGCCGGCAAGGCCAACCGAGATGGCCACCCGGAGGCGGATCCGGTCCTGGTAGCGCGCGTTGTCGTCGGCCAGTTCGCGGTCGAAGCCATCTAGGAGCATCGGCAGCGCTTTGTGCAGCTGAATCTGCGAAGGCAGGAACACGTTCATGCCGTCGCCGGTGTGCTGACGATCGGTGTCAGTCAGGCGGAGGCCGAGGCCCTGCGCTACCCGGTGGCACATTTCGGCGAGCCGCTTCTGCGCGTCTGCCTGGGCCGGCCCGGAGCGGCCGCTGTACCCTACGATGTCCACGCCGAAGCCCAACCGCAGCTCGAGCCTTGAGCCTTCCTCGTTGTCATCGGCGGCCGGGTCGGCCGGTGGAACGGCCAGGACCGAAGGCACCGCGTCAGCGCTCATCTGTCCGGGGTCGAGGAGTAGGCCTCGCACAGCCTTAACCTGCTCCAATAACGTCTCCAGGTAGGAGATGTCATCCGGAATTTGCCGGCACAGCCATTCGCCAAGAGACCGGTCCCCGCCGATTGGACGGTCGTACGCCGAATGCATATTGTCCAGCGCGATGTCGACCGTGCGGAGCATCGTCCGTAAGGCGGACAGTGTGTTGATCAACCGCAGCTCGTCCGTGCGAGGCATGGTGATCGGGTCCGGGCCGGACGCCCGGTTCAGTCGGGCGGTGATCTCCGCCTCGAGTCGGCGCAACGGGCGGCCATCGCCACGCACCCGGTCCTGATAGCGCAGCTTGGTCGCGTGCAGCAAGTACCGGCCCAGGGGCGGAAGCACAGAGGTGCCGTCGCTCCACGTGAAGCCGCTGAGTACATCGTCGTCCTGCCCAGTGGCGAGAACGACGAACCGGCGGTGGGAGCCGTTGCCAGCCGCGGAAGCCTCCCAGACAGCGAGGTCGTGCGGGCCGCGGTGCACGTCGGTCCACCAGTCGGGCCTGTCGGCCGGATCTGCCGGCAGGGCGGCACGGACCGCATCGGTAAACGTCGCGACTTCTGGACTGGGGCTCGATGACTTCGCCTGAAAGATCACCGCGAGCCCGAGGAAGGCACCGGTGCCGTCCGACGCGAGCCTCTGCCACCACCGATCGAAGTCGGTCCATCCTGGACCGCTCTCTTGGCCGCTGCGCGGACCAGCGAAGGCAACTGAAAGGTTCAAGACGTCGTGTTCGCGGCGCACAATAGCCTGATAATTGATGCCCGGATCCTGCCGGCCCGCCAGCACCTGGTCCGCGCCGACCTTCGCAACCGTTTCGGGCAGCTCCGTAGGCACGCGCGGAATCGGCTCGGTCATCACCCGCCGACACCGGTGCCAGATGTGACCCAGCTGACGCCAGGCCACACCGGCGTTCGGGCCGTCCAGAGGCGCGAACAGATGCGCCACGAACTCCTGTTCAACGAGTGCTGGAGGCACGCTCACCGTCCGGCCGGTCGTCCGCCGTCACGTCTGTCCGCGGCGCGATGCCGTCGAGGGCGTGCACGAGCCGGTTCTGGCGATCCCGAACCGGCGCACTCGGCTGACTCGCCGGCTTCGTTCCGATGCCGCGCAGCCGGACAGGACCTTGCACTTCCAGATCAGCGGTCGCAGCTCGCAGCCCCGCCGCGTCACCAGCTGCGAACGCCTCTTCCATTGCCCGCAGGATCTCCTCAACCCGCTCCCATCGTTCTGGGGTGAGTCGCCAATCCGCCAGGTCTCGCAGAACGTTGAGTGCATCGGTGACAGTCTCCGGATCCCACCGAGTGTCCATAGTCGCTTACTGTATCCGGGCCGCGACAGCTCGGGATCATCCGAAGCGGGCGGGATGGTCGGCACCCAGGTGCAGGTGGGCCGCCCAAGCCGTCGGCCACTCCGGGTACCTGTCATAGAGCTCCGAGACGGTCGCCTGCAGCGCCCGGGCCGGGGTCGCGCCCCGCATGTGCGCATATACACGGTCGGCGGCGCGAACCGCCACGGGGTCCGGCACAGGCCAGAACGTCGCTATGACGTCCGCAAACCCGGCCCATTGCAGTGCTGAGGCGAGATGGATGTTCTCGTCAGGAAGACTGGGACCGCCTCGCGCGGTCGAGCAGGCAGATAGGTAGGCGAGCGACCTTGTTCGCGTCGTCGCGATCCGGAGCGCGAAGAGGTCACGGACGCGCAGTGGGCCGTCGTGTAGCGAAAGATGACTGTCCGATGGGCGAGCCAGATCCGTGGTCGCGTGGCAGGCGAAGTGCGCCCAGTCCGCTTCGGCGAGCAGATCGAGAACCCGTTGCCGGGTCGCTCTCTCTGCGGCGACCGCGACGGTGGCATCGCCGAGGTGCCGGGCGACGATGTCCGCCTCCCGTCGTGCCCCCGGCAATGCGAGATCATCCTCGCTCTGCGGGACGGCCACGGTTAGCGGACTGCTTACCGGGCGCGGTGCGCCGGACCCGAGACTGCGTAGCGTCGTGGCGTACGAGCTGACCACTTGGTGTAAGGCTGACCTAGCCGTGCCCTCTCCAGCGCGATGGTGCCCGGCAGCATGCAGGGGAAGGAAGGACAACGGACCGGTCGGCATCCACCAGAGCCGCATAGGCACACCGATCTGCCCGCACCGGGCGAGCACAGGTCCGATCACGACGTCCCAGAGCCAGGCCAGCGTCTCCAGCAGACGCTCGTCAGTGATATCCGACAGGCCCGACGCGTGCCCGGCGACATCACCCATGGTGAGACCCGGCAGCGGAACAAGTCGGGTGGCCGTGGACGTCAGGACCAACGCGTCACACCGCTGCGGTGCAACGTTGACGATCACCACTGTCCGGTCACCGAGCCCTGCGCGCAGCGCGGCCGCCCGCGGCGCACGCAGGAAGTCCTTGAGCTGGGCAGTGGCGCGGATCTCCGCGAGTACGGCGTCACGCTCCAGCACGATGCTGTGCCGGCTCCCGACAGCTGGGGAGCCTTCCCGCTCGCCCGATTCCAGCAGCCTGTGCAGCGCGTCGAGACGATCCGCGAGTTCGGGCACGTGCCGGCGCACCTGGTCAGTTCCGGCTGTGGCGCCCAGCGCCTGGGCGATCATGACGCCACGGCCGCGTTCCAACACTTCGACTGCGGTGTCCAGGTCGCCGAGCTCAATCGCGCAGGCAGCTGCGGTCGTGGCGAGGGCTGGGAACCGCCCGAGCAGGCGTTCTTGGTCGTCCCGGCCCAGGCCAGGCCCTGCGACTAGGTCGAGCAGGTCGATCGCGCGGGCGAACCGGTCAAGTGCCGCACGGTTGTCGCCGGCGCGTAACCGCAGGTGCCCGAGGGCCTGCGCAGCGAGGGCACGCGACTGAGCTGGCGCCTCCTGGGTGGAAACCAGCCGTTCGTACGCGCGGGCGGCTTCTTCCTGCGCATCCCGCTCTCCGGTGCGTTGGTGCCCTAGTTCATGCGCCCGGCCGAGGTTCAGCAGCGCCTCAGCGAGTTCCGGGTCCTCCGGTCCCGCCGCGCCAACCGCGTCGCCCAGCACGGCGATCGCACGGGACAGCGCAGCCGGTTCACGTGTCAACGTCGCCGCGCTGAGCAGCACCGAACCCAGGTTCGCGAGGTGCATGAGGCGCTCCGGACGACCAAGCATCGTCGTGTCGGCGGCGATTCTCAGCAACTCGGCGGCCTCGTCCAACACGTCCGGGTCTGCGGTGCTGACTCCCATGCGGTGCAGCGAGTTGGCGAGATCCGCCTGATGACGAGAGTGCTCCGGACCGTCGGGTGGGGACTGCGCGACCACGTCCCGCAGCAACCGCACAGACTCGTCGAGCGCCGCGGTGTCCGCGATCGCGTCGTAGCGGTTCCGCAGGGCGATCGCCAGGTTTCCCCGATATGCCGGGAGGTCTGGATGGTCGTCGGGGAGCAGCCGGACCGCCTCACGCCTAGCCCCGATCGTCTCGTCGAGCGCGACGACATCGCCCGTACGGGTGAACAGCACCCGGCAGCTGGTGGCGAACCAGCTAAGCCAGAGCGGACGGTCCGGATCGTTCGACCGCAGGTCCCGCAGGCAGTAGTGCAACCGGTGAATCGCCTCGAGCAGCGGCTTTTGGTCGCCGGTCGCCTGCGCCAGGGCGGTGAGCACACGGCCTAGTGCCGCGAGGCAGCCCGGCACGGCCGGATGGTCGGGCGGCACGAGCGCGACGGCTGCCCGCGCCGTTTCGAGCGCCTCGGTGAGGTACTTTCGCGCGCCAGTGTGGTCCCAGGCGTACATCAGTGTGTTGGTCAAATTGCTGAGGATCTGTGCTGCGGCGTCTGGTCTATCGGGGACGGCGTCGGCAGCGGCGCGATGCGCCGTTACAGCCTCCGGCAGCAAGTCGATCCGGCTCGTGTGTTCCATCGTGCGCAGTAGGCCGAGGCCCAGGTTGGCCTGGGCCGCGAAGTAGCCGGGCGCATCCGCGTCGAGGTCGCCGGCGGCCGACCGAAGCAGCTGCAGCGCTTCCTCGAGGACACCGTGGCGTCCCGTACGTTCGCTCGTCCGGAGCAGGCACATTCCGAGATGGGAGCGCCAGATCGGGGGAGCCGAGTCGGCCGCGCGGTCGAGCGCTGTCCGATACGCCTGTTCGGCCGCCCGCATCGGCGCCGGCTCCCCGGTCGCCTCGAAGAGCAAATACCACGCCGTCCCCACGGTGGCGACGTGAGCGGGGGGAGCGGTGCCGGGATTGACCAGTGCCGCCAGCGAGTGTACGGCCCGGCATAGGGCGTCCACGTCGCTGTCCTGACGGGCCTGCTGGACCATCTGACGAGCCCGCGTGTACGAGGCTTCGGAATCTATCATGGCTCACATTCCGTAGTGGATGACAATTGCCCCAAAGTGTTGGATGATTCCGTACTCGTGCCGAAACCTTCGCGTTAGCAGCGTTTACGACCGAGGTGGAATCATTCAACCCGTACCTCTTGCTAATACGGCTCGCCTCCACCTTGGACACCAGCAATAGCCGCCCGACCCGGGAGGGAATCTGGGCGGCTTTCCTGGCAAGAATCCTCGTGACCCTGGCCCAAGCCTCCAGTTCTTGCCGGAGCCGATGGTTCCCGATCGGGAGTCGCTGGTTGTTCGCGATGCGAGGTCGAGCTGGCCTTTCAGGCTCCGCATCGTTCTTTGCACGATAGCGTTCTGCGCCCGCAGGACGTCGGGGCGGCTCCGGGTGGAAACACCTCCTTGCGGGCGGGGGCAGGCGCGTCGTCGGGCAGCCAACCTCTCGGCGGATTTCGGGGTAGCGCCGCGACCGCCCGGTGTTGCGCGACGGACGGGCGGACAGCCATGGCGTGGGGTCCACGGACGGCATGCCGCAGGAAGCCGCGACGCTCAAGCGCCTCCAGTTAGACGATCCCGACCTCGTGGCCGCAGTGCTAGCCTCAGCCCTTCGTTAAGGGTTGTCCAAGGAGTGGACCGAGAACGAAGAAGTGCCTTCTGATCAGGGAAAATAGGGCTTGTCGAAGGTCCCATAGTCCCGCCACGGAAGGCACTTGCAGGGTGAAGGCTACCGCAACACGTCCGAAGATCATCGTGACTGGAGACGGGCGGGGCGTGGTCGGTCATGCCGGTGCCCGGCTGCTCGCTGATCTCGCCGATGCCACCGGGTTGACCAGCGCGTTCAGTGAGGCCATGGCGGGTCTGCGGCAGCGTCGCAGCGGTCATGATCCGGGCCGGATCGCTGTCGATCTGCGGTGATGATCGCCGATGGCGGTGAGGCCATCGCTGACTTGGCCGTGCTGCGTGACCAAGCGGCTCTGTTCGGGCCGGTCGCCTCCGCCCCCACGGCCTGGCGACTGTTGTCACGACTCGACGAGACGCTGTTGGCGCAACTGCGTGTGGCGCGGGCCCGAGCTCGGAAGGTCGTCTGGGCCCAGTACGCCGAGGTCCGCGGTCACCTGCCGCAGCCTGCGGTCGCCGGCCAGCTGGTCGACGGCCTGGTCCTGGACATCGACGCGACCATCGTGATCTGCCACTCGGAGAAGGAAGCGGCGACCCGCACCTGGAAGAAGACCTTCGGCTACCACCCGTTGCTGTGTTTCCTGGACAACACCGGAGAAGCTCTCGCCGGGCTGCTGCGCGAGGGCAGGGCCGGTTCCAACACCACCGCCGACCACATCACCGTCCTCGACCACGCCCTCGCCCAGGCCCTCGCCCAGATCCCCGACGCCTACCGGCACGGCACGCCGATCCTGCTCCGCGCCGACGCTGCCGGGTCCAGTCACGAGTTCCTCGCCCACATCCGCAGCCTGCGGGACCAGCACCTCGATATCCGGTTCTCGGTCGGCGCCGCGATCACCGAACCCATACGCGAGGCGATCCGGGCCGCAACTGGTTGGATCCCCGCCGTCGACACCGACGGTGAACTGCGCGAACACGCCGAAGTTTGCGAGATCAGCGGCCTGTTCGACGCCGGCGGCTGGCCTGAGGGCACCCGCTTCCTGGTCCGCCGGGAACGCCCGCACCCCGGTGCCCAGCTGTCGCTGTTCGACACCGTCGAGGGTTGGCAGCACCAAATCGTCGCCACCGACACCCCGCCCGGCACCGGCAGCATCCAGTTCCTGGAAGCCCGCCACCGGGCTCACGCCCGGATCGAAGACCGCATCCGCACCGGGAAAGACACCGGCTTCGGCCGGTTCCCGTCCCGACTGTTCGCGATCAACCATGCCTGGCTCCAACTCGCGCTGACCGGCATCGACCTGCTCGCCTGGACACAGAATCTGCTGCTCGACAGTGACCTCGCCACCGCTGAGCCCAAGAAACTGCGCTACCGGCTGCTACACGTCGCAGCCCGGATCACCCGCACCGCCCGCCGAACCCGGCTCGCTATCGCCAACGACTGGCCCTGGACCGACGCATTGACCAGCGCATTCACCGCTCTCGCCGCGTTACCCCGACCCACCGGCTGACCCCGCAGCCCCACACCGCTACCAGCCGACGCGGAGGAACCCGGCCCCACGCCGGGCCCTCAACATGCCGCCAAAACGCCAGCAACCACCTAAATCAGACTCATAGGGAACCAGCTATGCAACCACACTCAAATGAAAGACCGAGGCTAATGTACTGCCGGACGTCACGCTCAAGTATCGTCCGTACGCAGGGACTCCGAAGGGATGCGGTGGGGTGGCAGCAGATTCCGCGCAGACCGCCCCCGTGGGAGCGGCCGGACCGGCTGGCGCGCGGGCCGGGATCAAGACGCGCCGCACCGCGCTCGGCACGCATGTGTTCGATCGCCGAACCGGGATGAACCTATTCATCGATCAGGCGGGGACCGACGAGTCCGTCGCTCTCGCGCCGCGGCAGGTCTCGGTGGCCCTGACCAACGCGTGTGACCTGCGATGTTCCTACTGTTATGCGCCCAAGACACCAGGCCGCCACGACACCGCCACCGTGGTGGCGTGGGCGAAGGAACTCGACGCGCACGGCTGTTTCGGGGTCGGGTTCGGCGGCGGCGAGCCGACACTGGTCACCGGCTTTCCCGAGATGTGCCAACTCGTCGCAGCGCAGACAGATCTCGCCGTCACTTTCACCAGTCACGGTCACCATCTCACGGCCTCTGTCTGTACCCGGCTCGTCGGCGCGGTGCACTTCATCCGGATCAGCATGGACGGCGTCGGGCAGACTTACGAACGGCTACGGGGACGACCGTTCGGCGCGTTGCTCGACCGCCTCGCGGATGTCGGGGACGTGGCGCCGTTCGGCATCAATGTCGTGGTCAACGAGCGGACGGTGCACGAGCTCGACCAGGTCGCCGACGTGGCGACGCAGGCCGGTGCGCGCGAACTCCTGCTTCTCCCGCAGCAACCCACAGCCCGCTGGCACGGCATCGACCAGGCCACCCTGTCAGAGATGCGGGCCTGGCTAAACCGCTATCGGGGACCGCTGGCGGTCACGATCGGCGCGACCGGCATCCAAGGGCTGCCGGTGACCGCGCCGGTCCCGGGAGAGCAGCCACTGGACGCCTACGCGCACATCACCGCCGACGGCGTCCTGAAGAGATCCTCGTACCAAGCCGGCGGATCGCCGATCGGAGAGGACGGAGTCATGGCCGCCCTGTCGGTCCTGCGGACCACCGGAGCTACCCCGTGAGGATCTGGTGGGGATACGGCTCCGAACACTCCATGAACCTCGTCATGGTCGGCAAGTTCGCCTCCGCGGGCGAGGCGGGCGCCGTGAAGGAGCTCATCGACCGGCTGGCCTCCGGCGTCCAAGACGACCTCGACGCCGGCAGGATCGAGTACGGCCAGCCGCCGTCCCGGTTCAGTGATTCGATGCTCGCCCTGCTCCAAGCCCTCGAGGTGCACAGCCTCGGCCCGGCCGAACTCGAACAGCTGGCGTACAGCGCCAATGTCGTGGCACGCGGGGACTCGGTGGTGATCCGTACCGACGAGACCGAAGTCCAGGCCTACATCAAGATCCTCCTCACCAAGGGCGCTCGCATCGAGATGTTCTCCGCCCACGACTTCCCGGAGGAGGGAAAGCGCCTCGACGAGGACGGTGTGCGACGCAATGGGTAGCGTCGGCTGGGACACCTTCGGCCGGTTGCCGGGCGCCGCCACCTACAACTTCGAGATGCTTTGCCGCCATCTGATGCACCGCCACTACGGTGCGCGCGGGGATTTCAAGGCCACCGCCAATCAGGCTGGCATCGAGTTCCATCTCAGACTCGACCAGGACTGCGCGCTCGGCGAGGCGGGTCGGTGGTTCGGCTGGCAGTGCCGATGGTACGAGCTCCCGCCAGGGCGGGCGATCGGCACCACCCGAAGAGACAAGATCGAGAAGGCCGTCAAGGACACCGTCCGCGATCTGCCGGGCCTGACCGACTGGGTGCTGTGGACACGCCATCCCCTCACCAAGAAGGACCAGGATTGGTTCTACGAGCTGAAGCCGATCGCCGGCAACATGCGACTTACCCTGTGGACCAGCGCGAACGTCGAGGAGCATCTGGCCGGCCCGGGGCAGCTGTACCGAGAGACCTACTTCGGTGAACTCGTCCTGACCCGGGAAACCCTGCGGGAACTCCACGCACGTGCCGTCGCCCCGGTCCGTTTCCGCTGGCTGCCCGAAGCTCACCAGCCGGTCAACGCCGAACGGTCCATTCAGCGGATGCTCGGCGACCGCGGCGCGCGGACGCAGCTCAGCGCCGCCGCATCGACACTCGAGATCCCGGGCGCCGGGCTACCGGCCGACGTACCCGCTGCTCTGCGTGACGAGACCGAGGCGTTCGTCGCGACGCTCGCCGCCAGCCGTGACCAGTGCCTGGCGGTGGCCGCCGACCTCGAACGGGCGGACTGGCAGGCGCTCCGCAGCCGCTGCGTCACTACTCCCCGGGTAAGTACGCAGCATCGCGTGTTGTTGCGCAAGCTGCGCAACGCCCGCAGCGCGGTGGCGCTGCCGGCGACCAATGCGCTGGACGACCTGGACAAAGCGCACGCCCTAATCATGGTGATCGCGGACCATATTGACGTCCGGCTGGTCGCGGTCGTTGCCGACGCGGGTAACGGCAAGACCCACCTCGCCGCCCAGCTCACCGCCGACGGCGGCGATCGTCCCGCGGGCATCTTTCTGCACGGCCGTCAGCTCGGCACCCGGGACACCCTCGACGATCTCGCGCAGACGGTGTCGATCGGTGGCCGGGCCTGTCCGACCATGGAGGCTCTGCTAGCCGCGCTCGATGCCGCCGGCGAACGCGCCCAGCGGCGGCTTCCGCTCGTGATCGACGGACTGAATGAGGCGGAGGACCCCCGCGGCTGGAAGTATCTGCTCGGCGCTGTCGAGCCGCTCCTGGCCCACTACCCGCACGTGCTGCTGGTAGTGACGCTGCGCAGGAGGTTCGTCGACGAATGCCTGCCCGCGGGAACGCGGCAGCTGACGATCGACGGGTTCGGCAGCGACCGACAGCCGGCGCTCGACCGCTATTTCGCCCACTACCGGATCGACACAACGGACGCTGACCTGCCGGAACAGGTCGTTGACAAACCGTTGACGCTGCGCCTGTTCTGCGAGGTGACCAACCCCGACCGGCGCGAGGTCGTCGGCCTGGAAGCCATGCCCGGCTCGCTCACCGCGGTCTTCGACCGATACCTGGACCAGGCCGCCGATCGCATCGCCCAGCTGGCTCCAGCACACCGCCGGGTCTACGCCGCCGACGTGCACGTAGCACTGACGAAGATCGGAAACCTGCTGTGGGATCGGCGCGCCAACGGCATCGAGTTCGAGCGGCTCCGGCAGCTGGTCGACCAGGATCCGCACTGGGACTCCAGCATGGTCGGCATGCTGGAGCAGGAAGGCATTCTTCTGCGCGCGCCGATACGCGCACACCCCGGCAAATTCGGCATGATCATCAGTTTCGACGAGCTGGCCGGGCACATCATCGCGGACTCGCTGATCGCGGCACGGAACCGTCCAGCCGTCGAAAAGTGGCTCGGCGACCCGGCCACCATCGATGCGCTCACCACCGGCCGCGATGGTGCACACCCGCTGGCCGAGGACATCGTCGCCGCCCTCGCAGGCCTGCTGCCACGGCGCCGACAGCAGCAACTGTGGACCCTGGTCCAGCAGCCGCTGCGCAGTCGTGCGCTCCCGCTGACCACGGCGCTCGAGGCCCGCTACCTCGATGCGGCCACCGTCGACGCACTGGGTAGTCTCCTGTGCGATCCTGGCGCCGATCACAGTCGGCTATTCACCAGCGGGCAACTGCTGCGGGGTGCTCTCTCCCATCCGCTCAACGCGACCTTCCTGCACGACACGCTGAGCGGGATGGAACTCGCGCAACGCGATCTCGTCTGGACGGAATGGGCCCGGTCACGATGGCAGGACCTGGCCAAGGACCTGCGCGATCTGCAGCAGCGCTGGAGCACGGCCGAGACGACCGACCAGCGGGACCACCTGCGCGCCCGGTGGGTGATGTGGCTACTGACCAGCACCCAGCGCAGGTTGCGGGAGCAGGCTACCCGGACGCTGTACTGGTTCGGCCGGCGCTGCCCGGACGAGTTGTTCGCACTCACCCTCGAAGCTCTGAAGATCAACGACCGGTACGTCGGCCAGGGCACCGTCGCGGCGGCCTACGGCGTGGTACTGGCCCACCAGCGCAACGCCACGGACCTCACGGCTCTTCCTGAACTACTCACCGAGCTGCGCGACACGCTGCTCGGACCCACCGCGACCCGACCCACCGATGACTGGCTCATCAGGCTCTACGTCCGCGGGATCATCCAGTTTGCGCACCAGTTCCGGCCGGACGCCCTGCCCGCGGGCATCCCGACACCGGACGACGCCGTGTTCGGCCTTCCCGCGACCGCCGAGCCGCTGCCCGCCGGCGACCCACGCAGTGACGAAGTCAGCGCGGCCCTGCAGCCCGACTTCGAGAACTACACCATCGGCAGCCTGCTCGAGGACCGAGCCAACTACGACCGCGACCATCCCCGCTACGTGCAGTTGCTGGCCGATATCCGAGGCATCATCTGGGCGCTGGGCTGGCGGGAGGCCACCTTCGGCCCGATCGACGACCAGATCGAAAGCGCCACCTACGCCGCCCGGTCCCGCGGGACCGGTAACACCGAGCGCTACGGGAAGAAGTACAGCTGGATCGGCTTCTACGCCACGGCGGGGCGGATGGAAGCCGGCGGCGAGCGCTCCCCGGATCAGGAACGCATCTCCGACCTGCCGGTCGATCCGTCGTTCCCCGACCGTCTGGCACCGCTGCCGGCGACGGTGCCCGACTGGGCGCGAACCAGTCCGCTGCTCGTCGAGGACTGGGTGGTCGACGGTGCCGTCGACCTAGCCCCAGAACTGGTCGAAGCTCCACGGCTCGGCGGGCATGAAGGACCGTGGATCGCCGTCGGCGGGCATCTGGAGACCGGCGCACAGGCAGCCGGCCGAAGCGTGTGGGGCATGCTGTTCGCGCTGCTGGCGACCGAGGCAGACGCCGATGCGATCACCGAAGCGGCCATCGAGGCGAACTACCCCGGGCGTCACTGGTTCCCGGAGCCGCCGCAGGACTACTACACGTTCGCGGGAGAGGTCCCGTGGCATCCGGACTTCGCACGCAACGCCCACGAGGTGTGGCCGGGCAACCCGTACGGCAGGTCAATGAATATCGGCGGTACCGAGGTCGAGGTGGAGGTGCTCGCGCACCGCATCACCTGGCAAGGCTACGACCCGTCCGAGACCGGCATCGGGACGGTTCTCGTCCCGTCGAAGTCGCTGTCGCAGGCGATGCGGCTAAGCGCCGGTCCACAGGCGTTCCACCAGTTCGATCAGGCGGGCGCTCCCGCGAGCCTGTCCTACGGTCCCCCGCCACGGATGACCGGTCACCTGCTGTACCTGCGGCGCGATGTGCTCCAGCAGTACGCCCGGGGACGGCATCTGGTCCTGCTGTGGTGGGGTGAACGGCACCCCCGCCCGTTCCCTTCCCGACGTCCACCATGGGTCGCAGAGGCATGGAAGGCCAACAAGCAGGTATGGCGCGAGGTCCGGCACCTCGACCTTTCGTAGCATCCGGCGCCGGCGCACCGTAGCACGGCGCCGGGACTAAGCATCTACATCAACCAGATCCGCCGAAGTCCCGTCGACACCGCGCCGACCGAAGCCGCCGCCAGGGGCTCGCTTCGCCGAGTTCACCGAGGCGTGGGGCGGCAAGTATCCAGCGATCGTCCGGTTGTGACAACAGGCCTGGGCGGAGTTCGTGCCGTCCCTGGCCTTCGACGCCGCGATCCGTACCGTCGTGTGCTCCACCAACGCCATCGAGAGCGTCAACGCCCGCATCCGCCGCGCCGTCCGCTCTCGCGGGCACTTGCCGAACGAGGCCGCCGCGCTCAAATGCGTCTACCTGGCCGTGATGAGTCGCGACCCGACCGGGCAGGGCCGCCGGCGGTGGACCATGCGCTGGAAACCCGCCCTGAACGCCTTCGACATCGCCTTCGAAGGACGCCTGTCCGCAGGCCGCAAGTAGCCGTCTACAGCCCGAGTTACACCGTTCGTTTGGCCCTGTCTCACTTTCGGTGGTGACGGAGGGTGCTGTTATCCGAGGAGGATGCGGTGGCGGAGCAGGGTGAAGCCTGCTCGTCCGTGCATTTGACGTGCGATTCGTTTGGTTTTGGTGTTGACGCCTTCGGTGGGGCCGTTGCTGTAGGGGAGCGTGAGTGCGGCGTTCACGGCGTCGCGGTCTCGTTCCAGGCCCCTGGTGAAGGCGTGCAGATGAGGTAGATCGACCGCGCGAACCTGCAGGACCCAGTGCGAGAGCCGGTCGGTGTTTCCGGGCTGAGGCGTCAGGAGTTCGGCGAAGCCGGCGACTACGGCGGCGAGTTGGGTCATCTCTGGGCAGGCGGCGGTGAGCCCTGCCAGTAGATCTTGGTGCTCGGGTTTGAGGTTGTCGGGTCTGGTGAGGATCATCCGGGCGAGCCGGCGTGGGGAGATGTGGCTGCGGTCGGCGTCCGCGCGGCCTTGGTTGATGTACTTGTGCAGGAGGTTGAGGCAGCCGGTGAAGCCGAGGCTCTTGATCTCTTCGAAGAGGTGCTTGACGCCGACGCCGGGGTCCTCGGCTCGACGTTTGCGTAGGTGTTCGCGGTAGGGGTCGACGAGGCTGGCACGGTATTTGGGGACGCGGAGCATCCGCTCGGGCCGGTCGGCTCGGGCGTAGCGTTTGACGGTGTTCAGGGCCAACTGCAGGCGGCGGGCGCACTCCAGCAGGCCCACGCCTTGGCCGAGGAGGTCATGGACCTGGTGCCAGCGTTGCTGGGTCGTCTGCGCGCGGGGACCGTCGTAGATGGGTGCGTCCAGGACGGGAGCCCAGCAGGTGCTGTGCGCCTTCACCTCGCTGCGGGCGGCTTCGCATAGGTTGTGCCATAGGTGCCACCTGTAGGCGACCTGCACCGCGTCTGGCAGGGCTCGGCGGATGGCCTCGGCGTAGGTGGCCGAGCCGTCGCGGCATACGACCTGCACGCCGGGATGTTCGCGTAGCCACGCTTCGAGGGTGTCGGCGGTGCGGTCGGTTAGCACGTCGATCCGCTCATGGGTCTCGGCGTCGATCACCACGGTGGCGTAGCGGTGCCGCCGACGCAGAGCGAAATCGTCAACGCCGATCACCCGGGGCGTGCGCCCGATGGGCAACGGGATGCGCAGCAGGGCGCGCAGGGCCGTGTGACGGGACAGGCCCACCGCGAGTATCGCCAGCAAACGCGACCCGGCCCGGCCCGCCAACTCCTTGACCACGGCTTTGACCTGCTTGTTCAGACGGGCTGTGCGGCGCTGGTATCGCTCCAGCACCCCAGGAACCTGTTCGCGGAAGGTGTGGCGGCAGCCGCGCGTCGGGCACACCAGACGCCGTACCCGCACGCGGACCACCACCCGCCGCCCGTCGATCGGAACGTCCGCCACCGTCCGCCAGTGATAGCCGTGGACCCGTCGCGACGAGGCCCCACACCTCGGACAGACCGCGGTGTCCTGCGGCGTCCGGGCCCGCACCACGATCCGCTCACCCTCGTCGGCCACGTCCTCGATGACCAGCGGAGACAACCCCGAGAACACCGTCTGTACAAGCCTGTTGACATCCTCCACATAGGAACAACGACACCGGCCACCCTCCGTCACCACCTAAAGTGAGACAGAGCCGTTGGCGAGACAGGCCCCCTGACCACCTGATCCACGATCTGAATCGCACGCATGTTCGATTGCGGGGCTGTTGCGTGCCCCGTTTGCCGCCGCGGCTGGGATCAGCAGGCGATAGAACGGCCGTACCTGGTCGTGCTGTGACATCGGGGTGGGTGGCTCTCCCGGCCGGGATCTATTGCCCTACAGCAGGGCGGCGGTCAGGGCAGCAATCGCTTTGGCGTCGTTGTCCGTAAGAAGCGCGCGTAGACGGCGGGTCGCAGCATGATACTCGCGTTTGTCCAGTTTCAGGCGATTGATGATGCGGCCCCATTCGACGTCGTCGTCTACCACCTCCGCAAGTGCGGTGAGGGCTGGACGCCCGCCGACGCTGATGGAGAGTTGCCGCAGCAGAGCTGGCCAGCGGATCAGAATCTCCGACGCCACGACGAGGCGGCATGCGAGCTGCACCGCAGCTTGGTATGGAAGACCAGGCTGTGCGTACAGCGCTATCCGAAGGTTGAACTGCCACACGTTAAGCAGGCGCTTGGTTTCCCGACCAGAAACATCAGCGGCAGCTAGGCGTTGCCACAGCGCTGTACGGACCTCGGGGTCGCGTTCGAGGACGTGACTGTCGAGCACTGCCTGCACGGTGGTCGAAGTGTCCGGTGTCAACGGGTCGGTCAGCGCCGGCGAATCACTTCTCGTGAACTGCCCGGGAGTATCCGGTTTTGCGTCGTTGGTGTCGTCGGGTCGGCTGCTTGCGGGCTGGGATCGCACGGGGCCGAGAAGACCGGCGAGGTAGCTGTCGAGGTGTTCTGCGGTCAGGCGCCGTAGCGGGATCGGAAGTTGGATCAGCTTTCGCAGGAAGCTCCATCCGGGCCCAGGGTCATCGCCGAAGGTGATGGCGGTGCTGTCCTTGATGTGGTCATAGATTTGCCCGAGTTGAGCGGCGACGATCGTTTGGTCCAAGCCGATAACAAATCGCGCGCCGCCGAGCGATCCCGACAGGAATAGATTGATGGCTTGTAGGACCTCAACAGCGGCACTCGGCGCGCATCTGTCGAGGTCGTCAACGAAGATGACCAGTTCCCGCCCACTGCGGTTGAGTTTGTCGAGGACGTCTTTGACATCGTGCTGAACCAGGTAGAGGCTCCCGGAACGGGCGTGGTGTAACGGGTCTCGCAGGATTGCGTCGCTTGTGCCTCCAGCGAGGACGTTACTCATAACGGGACCGCTAAACAACTCCTCTGGAATGAATGCCTCCGCCCGACCGAACAGATACCGGGCTCCCGTGTGCCCGAGTCCAGCAGCCAGCAGCGTGGCCGGAATTGCCCACGCCCAGATCATGGCGTCGACCCCGAGCGGGGTGACGTTCGGATTCAGTCGCATGAATTGAATGGCTATAGGTGCGACTAGCGCGAACAATGACAGCCCCAACAGTGGTGAGGATACGCCGCGCCATAAGGCTCGACGTAACGGTGTGATGTCGAGTCGTTGTGCGTTGCGCGCGAGCCAATAGCGTCGTTGCGCTCCCCGGCTGGGACACATGGCGCTGACTGCGGCGTGGGTGATCACTCGCACCAGACCAGCCCAAACTTGCTCGCTTGACTGGTGCGCCCACGGTTCGAACATCGCCACGACAGGTGGGCCGCCACGCTCCTCTGCCGGACTACTCGCCGCTGCTGCTTCTGGTCGGCGCCATACCTTGAGCAGCCAATGGGCGCCCGCCGGTGTGAGCCGCCATGCCTGTCGCCGATCGATGAGACGTTGCCAACGACTTTGGTTGCCCCGCCGTTGCGCAGACCAAGCCGCATCGCGAGCGGTGAGTGCCTGATACACAAGGCGGATCGTGGTCGTCTTTCCCGTGCCCCACGGTCCTTCCACACCGATGACGACCGGCCCGCCAGACAGAGCTCCGTCCGCAGTCGTGGGGTCCAGCGCCTCAGTCAGTACGTTTACCATCGCTGCGCGGCCGAGAAGGTCTTTCTTGGCGGGCGCGTCCGCAAACCCTCTCGTTCCCACAACGGGGCTCGTCGGAGCGACGTCAGTAACGTTGGCCGACTCGACCACCGGAATATCCACCGGCTTCGGGTCAGTTGGCGGCCTGAGCCACTGTCGTTTCACGTGCTCGTCGACGAAGGCGCGGATCACCGGAACCGGAGTGACGATCGCATAGCCAGCGCGGTCGCGGGCCTTGACAATGCCCACGACTCGGTGATTTACCCGGTCAGTCACCGCTGCCCCGGACGCACCGTTGGGGAGTGGGTGTCCAGTGAGACTAAGGGCGCCCCGGGAACCGCGTGTCGGTACGTAACCAGTGGCCGTCATGACCGCTGACCATGCGGCGAAACCGCGTGGTGACCTGTTGCCATCGTCCCCGTAGCCGTGGACTTCGACAGAATCGCCGAGTCCTGCTCGTGCTGTAGCAAGCTGTAGCACGGTGTGTCCACGTAGGCCGGACACGCGTAGTAGCGCAAGATCCGGCGGCGGCGTCAGTGAGCCTTCCCAGGATTCAGGGTCGGCCACCAGGAGCTCCGCCCTATGCCGCTGCCGGGCCTGCCGGACCTGCAAGTAAGTGTCTTTGCCCTGACTCAGGGCCGGTCTCACGACGTGTGCGCAGGTGAGGACCATCTGCGGACCGATGAAGAAGCCACTGCCTAGCGGTTCCCACTCATTATCCCTGGGGCCCCAAATCTCGACGATCGACTCGTCGACTGTCATAGAAGAATCATCCACACGACTGTCCATAGACCATGAGCCATTTTCATCGTGACGGTGCAGGTCGCGGGTGGTGCGGGAGGCCGGTGTCCAGGTAGGACGAGGCTCCCGGTAAGACAGCAATCGACCAAGATCAGATGCCCCAACCGGGAGCCTCGCTGTGCTGTCTTACCCTGCCGCGATTCCGTTGTCCACCCGCAGCCTGAACCACCTCGCCGCCCTCATCCGAACCCGCCGCCAGCAGCGACGGTCCCGGTGGCGACGCCTCGCCCCCGGCCGGCAAGCCCTGCTCGCCCTTGCCCACTTGCGCAACGGCGACACCCTGGCCCGCCTGGCCGTCGGATTCGAGATCGGCGTCACGACGGCCTGGCGTTATGTCCGCGAGGCCATCGACCTGCTCGCCGCGACCGCCGGCGACCTGGCCACGGCCATGACCAGGATCCGGCTGCTCGCCTACGCGATCCTCGACGGCACCCTGATCCCGATCGACCGGGTCGCCAACCAGAAGCCGTACTACTCCGGGAAGCACAAGCGTCACGGAGTGAACGTGCAGGTCATCGCCGACGCGGCCGGACGTCTCGTCTGGGCCTCGGCCGCGCTACCCGGCTCGACGCACGACCTGACCGCCGCCCGCGCCCACGGCATCATCGACGCCTTGACCAGCGCCGACGTGATGACCTTCGCGGACAAGGGCTATCAAGGCACCCACGGCAGCGTGCGCACCCCGTTCAAGCGGCGCCGCTTCCGGCCGAAGCTGTCATCCCGGCAGAGAGCCGTCAACCGGGCCCACGCGAAGATCCGCGCTCGAGGCGAACGCGCGATCGCCACCCTCAAGACCTGGAAAATCCTGATCAAGCTGCGCTGCTGCCCACGCCGAGCGACCGCGATCGTGCAAGCCATCCTCGCCCTGCACCACGTCGAAGCCGACCGCCACGCACGATGAAAATGGCTCAATGTTGGTCGCGCACTTCTCGGGCGTGTCCTCCGCCTGCTGATGGACAGCGGCTGCGCTCCGTGACGCCCGGTCTGCGGCAGATCCGTGCGCTTCGTCGTCACCGTCCGCTGACGCATTCAGTGCGGTGAGGCTTTGAAGTCCGGCCCGTCGTTCGGCACGACGATCGGTGAATGCCCTGCGCGGATGATGTCAACGGCTAGGTCGGCGAAGACGAGTGAGAGGTTGTGCCCGTTTGTCTCGATGGCCGCTTCGTGGAACGGGATGCCGATGGAGCGAGACCAATGGTCGGCGTCGGTCGACTCCGTCACGAGCCTCATTCCCGGGTACAGGTTCTGCCATTTCACGCCCCATACGTATCCGTCGAGGTCGCGGCCGTGGTCATAGTCGATGAGCCGGTCGTCGAGCGACTCGCGCCACACCTGCGGCGGGACGGCGGATACCACGGTGGCACGGACGCAGTACGTGAACCGGTACCGAAGGTGCTGTGAGGCGATTCCGGTACGCGGATCGGCGGTCGCGGAGATGAAGACGTCGTAGTCGCGCATGTGATCGGCGAAGCCGTGGAACACGATGGCTTGGTCGAACACCTCGTCAAACGCGGTCTGGATGCCGGTGGTGTCCACCACCAGATCTTGCACCGACCGTCACGCTGGTGGGAACACTCACCCGGCGTTGAGGTCGGTGACGAGGGTACGCAGCCAGGACTGCGCGAGGGCCGGTTCCCGACCGATCGCGCGGGCCAGGGCGTGCCGGCCGGACTGGCTACGGCCGTAGCCGACCAGCGCCGCAGCCTCCGCAAGAGCCTGCCGGGTGCGTTCGTCACGGCCGGGACCGTCGACCTCGGCCAGCCAGCGGTCCGGCCGTAACGAACGGGTCAACTTGGTCTGGAAGTCGCCGAAGTACGACCAGACGGCGCCGTCGAGGGACACGTTGACGACCGCTCGCGCCGGCAGTTGCCGCGTCCAGGCGGCTTCCTGCTGCCAGCGATAGGTGTTCGGGCTGGTCTTGCGGCGGACGGTCACGCCAACGAACCGCAGCTTGCGCCGGATCACCGGCCACGGTTCGCGCTGCTCGTCGATCCAGTCTCGTAGCAGGTCGAACAGGTCGGCGAAGGTGTTACCGCCGTCGACCACATCCACGAACGTCACCGGCCGGCGCCGCCGCGCCAGGCTGCGCGGCGTCACCTGTATGCCCGTCAGGATCTCCCGGGCCCGGGCATGCTCGGCTGGTGTCAACGCGCGCCGTCGCCACCGGCGCCCAGTACCGGTGGCCGCGCGCTGGAAAGACAGCGGCAGCCGCCACAACAGGCGCCCGCTGTCGCTGGCGAGAGCACCGCTGAACAGGTCGAACATCGAGTCCAGGGACCTGCCGACGAAGACCAGATCACCGTTGCCGCTGCGCGCCAGCACCTTTCCAGCGCAGGCCACCAGGTCATCGAGAAACCACAGATCCGGCGTGCTCGTGCCGGCCAACAGCGAACCGAGATCGTCCGGCGAGACAAGGTTCCACCGGAACGGCACCAGACTCCTCGCTTCGGACATGTCCGCGATACTGCCATGATCAACGGCGAACATCCGAGTCCACCGGATCCCAGACAGCCTGAGGTCCAGCGGCGCATGCGATCGTCCCCGGGCAACTCGCGTTCTGCGGCATTGGATGCCGCGAGCCTGCGCCGTCAATCTCCACTGCTGGCTACGGGGTAGAGCACCGGGTTGATCGCAGCAAGGGTGCCCGACAGACGAGCGGCTCCTTGACGAATGCCTGGATCAGGATCTTCGAGCAACGCGTCGCACATCCGCACCGCAGCGTCACGTTCGCTGGCGTAGATCATGTACACGTCCCGGACTGCGGTGAAGATCCAGTCTGCATGGTTGTCATCGGCGTCCGCCAGCGCTCCCGCGACCAGCGCCAGACCGGCCAGGTCTTTCCGACGAAGCAGCGCATCCGCGGTCACGAGGGTCACGAACGTGTCGTCAGCATCAAGCAGAAGCCGTCGCAGCGGCTGTGCCGACTCCGGCATCTCCGCAAAACTCGCCAGGGCCCGGCCGGCATCCGCCCGGTCCTGGTAGGCGCCGCTGCCGCCCAGCCCCAGCAGCGCCACAACCACGGCACGTCGAGCTTCCACGTCCATGCCCGTCATCATCGAGGACCTCCGTTCGCGTTCCCGCCCCGACTCCGACCTACCAGCCACACGAAACCGACTACCGATGTCCGATGGCGAGCACACAGCGGCAGATCCGGATAGCGGCGGGTGCCGCGTCTGGGCTCAGTGGACCACTCGGACTGTCGTGCCCGATCGTTACGATCATCTGCCATGACTCGCACCACGCCACCGCGGCCGCTGGACGTTACGGAGCTCTTCCCCGAGTTGAGGGAGCACTCGGCGACGGCCACCCGGCTGCATCCCCGGCCCGGTACACCGACGGTCGGCGACAGTTCGGTGGGTGGCCCGCTGCTTTGGCCGGCTGGTGAGGCCTGGCCAGTATGCACAGATGGCGATGCCCACTACATTTTCCGGCTCCAGACGCCTTCGACGGTCCGTCGCAGCCGGGAGATCTACGAGGCGGCGCAGTCCCGTGCCGACGCGACAGGCACTCGTTACGCCTTGACCGACGAGGAGCGAACGCAACTGCCGGGTCTCGACTTTTCCGAGCCGCACAGCCTGGTGGACCAGCCGATCTCGCTGGTCCCGGTGACGCAGCTGTATCGCCGGGACGTTCCCGACTTCGTCGGCTCGGACGACGCCGATCTGTTGCAGGTGCTGTGGTGCCCACTGGACCACCCCGAGGAGGGCTACAACCCGCGGGTACGGCTGTACTGGCGCCGCAGCGCCGACGTCAGCCAGCCCTTGGCCACGGCTCCCGAACCGCCCGTCGTCAACGACTCCTATCTGCCCACCCCCTGCAACGTGTACCCCGAACAGATTCGCGAGTACCAGTACGGCGGACTGCTGCCCGAGGAACTCGACGCCCGGATCACCGCCTGGGAGGAGGAGACCGAGGGGGAGGCCGACGAGGAGGAAGGAATCGACTACCAGTTCGACTTGTCACTGGCGCCGGGCTGGAAAGTGGGCGGCTTCGCGAACTGGTCGCTGACCGACCCGCATCCGGTGGACTGCGCGGAGTGTGGCACCGCGATGACACTTCTGCTCACCGTCGATTCCAGCGAGTGGCACGGGTCGGGCGGCAGTTGGCGGCCGATGGAAGAACCGCCGCAGGCTTTACCCAACCCCACCGATGTCTCCATCGGCCGGGGCTATGCCTTGTACATCTTCCTCTGCCCGGTCTCGTTCGATCACCCGCCAGCCACCGCCATGCAGTGACCTCTTTGAACGTCGGCGTCCGAAACGGCGCACTGTTGTCGGCAAAGCCGTGAGTGGCTGATCATGTTCCGGAGGCCATGTAGGCGGCGAGGATGTAGTTGGGGTGGCGGTCGAGGTTCTTGCGGGCGCGGTCGTAGCGCATGGTGGTGCGCGGGTCGGCGTGGCGGGCGGCGATCTGCACGTCGCGGAGGCTGACGCCGGCGTCGAGCATGGTAGTCACGAACGTGTGGCGCAGCATGTGCGGGTGCATCCTCGGCATCCGGATCCCTGCGGCGTGGGCGAGGTGTTTGAGTCGGCGGGTGGCGGCGTGCCGGTCCATCCGCCCACCATGGATGTTGCGCAGGATCGGCCCGGCGTTGCGGTCGTCGACGGCCCGGTCGATGGCTCGGGCCACCGCTGGCGGTAGTGGGACGAGGACGACCTTGCCGCCTTTACCGCGTACGCGTAGGACCCGGTGGCCGTGTTCCTCGCCGGGTTCGGTGATGTTCGACCCGCAGGCTTCGAAGATCCGCAGCCCGAGCAGGCCCAGGAGCGCGACCAGGGCGAAGTCGTTCGGGTTCGAGGAGTTGCGGGCGGTGGTGATCAGGGCTTCGAACTGTAGGTGCCCCAGTCCGAGGGTCGGTGATTCGGCTGGCACGGTGGGTCGGCGGACGTAGTCGGCCGGTGAGTGCTCCAGGATGGTGGCGATGACGCAGACCCGGTAGAAGCCGACCACGACGGACAGCCGACGGGAGACGGTCGAGGGCTGGTACCGGCGGATGTCTTGCAGCCATCGCACGTACCGCTCGATGTCCACCCGCGCCGTAGCCAGCGGGTCCAGGTCGTGGTCGGCGCACCAGCGCAGGAAGACACGTAGGTCGGACTCGGTGTGCACGCGAGTCTGGCCGCGGTAACGGCCCAGGAAGGCCGACACCGCGGCGCGCACAACGAGTTGATCGGCCGGTACCACAGGAGACGCGGAAGCAGGAGAGGTAGCCATACATCACCGTGCGTCACCATCGGTGATGAACACCAGTCCACCCCGAGCGGCAGATGCGGGCGTCGGGGTCCACTTGGCACGTCGCGTCAGGCCGTCGTCAGCTCAGCCCCAGATTGTGCTGTTCGAGGGCGGCCTCAATGATGTCCAGTGCTTTCGGCCCCATGCCGTGCAACCTGGCAAGCTCCGCGCGCGGCACACCCGCGAGCTGGCGTAGCGCGGTGTAGCCGGCAGCGTCCAGCGCCCGCGTCGCAGGTGCGCCGATCTTCGGCAAGGTGTCAAGGGACAAACTCACCGCTCGATGCTAGACCGCCGACCCCACCTCCGATGCACTTGTCGCGGCATGTCCGGATGGCGCTGTCGACGCGCACGCCATCCCGATGCTCTATGAATGGCAAGGCCTACGTGTCCACTTCATCGGGCAAGCAGCCGGTGTCCGGCGGTGGTGATCCGGCGCCGAAGCCGTCGCGGCGCGTTTCAGTCCAAAATACAAGCTCGCGATAGTCGCCGATTACGAGAGCGCCGCGAATGGGGAGAAGGGTGCAATCTTGTGCCTGGAAGGCTTGTACTCGTCGCACATCATCGAATGGACCGCCTCCTCCTCGGCAATGCCGAAATTGCACGCGCCGCGGTAGGTGCGCTCGCTGGGTCGCAGATCGCGGTACACGTAGGCATGATCCAGCACGTAGATGAGCACCGCGAGAGCGTCGGCCCGGCAGGGCGTGCCCTCCTCGATCAGCCGGCGCACGGCGGACACCACCCGGCTCGCCGAACCGGGGGTGACCGCGACCGCATCGTCCACGGCGACGAGGGACGCGTCGTAGCGGCTGAGCGGGCGGTCTCGCGGTCGCCAACGTTGTCCAGCCGCCCCAACGGCGGTGGGCAGGCGGTCATCAGCGGGGGCCGAAGACCGAGCCCAGCCTGGACAGCCGAGCGTTGTCCAGTTCCCACTGCAGCACGGTATCGAGCGTGTCGAGTGCCCGCCCCTCGACCGTGGCCTTCGTGCTCTGCACGCCGTCGACCACCTCGGGCAGGGCCGCCACCACCGCTGCGACGGCGGTCCGGATGGGCTCGTCGGCCCCGTCTGCCACGGCCCGGATCAGGTCCACCACCGGGCTGCGGGCGGTGCCCGCGTAACGCACGGCGATCCGCTCGAGGCCAGCCGGCATTCCGGCCCCCGCCTCCCGCGTGGCCGCCGACAGCCCGGCGAGGAGGAACTCGGTCAGTTCGCTGCGGCCTACGGCGAGACCGGGCAGCACCGCCGCGACCGCAGCCCGGGTCGCTGTCTCCGCACGCGTCTCGGCGCCGCCGTCTTCCGGGGCGTCCGCCTGGTAGGCCAGCCGCCGACGACCCGCGGTGTTCATCTGGAACAGCACCATGAGCGTCATCGCCCGGTAGAAGTCGCTCACTCCGTCGGCACCCGCCAGCGCGGCCAGCCGCGGCACAGCGTCCGGGGTGGCGGGCACCACCGAGCCCTGCGGGAACGCCTCGTTCGCGATGGCCGCGATCAGGTCGCCCACACCGTCGAAGGTCCGCCCCTCGAAGGGCACCACCTCGGCGGCCGCACGAAGATCGGCGGCAGGACGACGGAAACCACCGCACTTGAGTCCAGGAGGCGCGGGCAGAGACGGCGCGGCGGCCGTCTGCCCGCCGACGAGCTCCGCGCGGATCCGGTCGGCCTCGGCCCGGTCGAGCTCGTGCGCGAGGCCCTCCCGGGAGAAGCGCTCGATCGCTTGGTCCGGAAACTGGCCGCACGCCGAGTTGACCTGCCCGCCGTACTTCCGGGCAATGGCCGCGACGGCCTTCTTCTCGGCCGGTGAGACCTCCAGTGGCCCCTCGTAGGGTGGGTCCACCGCCAGTGAGTGGGCTCGCCACCAGCCGGCGAAGCGACCCTCCAGCGGGTTGGTCGGCACCTCACGTACCGCGACCAGCAGGTGGCCGCGCTCGGCCAGCTTCTCGGCGACGGCATAGGCCGAAACCTCATCCGGCACCGACACGACGAAGCGCATCTCACGAATCACGGCGACATCCTATCGACGATGGGTCAGGCTGCCCGGCCCCTGCAGGGGCCGGGCAGCCCAGGGTTCAGGACAGCAGGGTGCCGCCGTGCACCTTGATGCCATAGAGTTGCCCGTTGCGGTAGATCTCGAAGCCGCGCTGCCCCTTCGGGTATTTCTTCTTGCCGCCCGCCGCAGGAACCGCCTGCCGCCACTTCGCGCGTCCGCTGAGTCGGCCACCGAGATCCCGGATCGAATTCTCACACCAGGGGCAGACGTTGCGGCTCGCCGAGCCGTGCAGTGGCTCGTACTTCGAGTCCAAGGCATGCTTCAGGGCGTTCATCTCGGCGTGCAGGTCGTCAAAGTTGACCGCTTCTTCCTCGTTGCCGCGCAGCGCCGCCTTCTGCGCCGCAGACAGTCCCTTGCCGTTGGCGGCGACCACGTCGACGTAGGTGACCGTGCCGTCCGGCAACACCTTCTTGCTGCGTACGACCGCCGTCGTGCCGAGCTTCCACTGGAAGTAGCCCGACGCGGTGCCGTCCCGGCGCAGGTCGTGCAGCTCCTTGGCTCGGTGCTCGAGGATCGAGCAGGCTTCTGCGTTGTGGACCAGGACCGGCGTGCCACCGGCGACGACGTAGTACGTGTCGATGTCGTCGACGTCGAGGTTGTGCACCGTGGCGACGGCACCGTAGGCGACCACCGCGATGACCGTGACTCGGGCGCCGTCCGGCGTGAGCAGCTGCATGCCCGCCTTCAGCGCGCCGGCGTCCAGCCACTGCCGCTCGTCTTCCACCCAGACCGGGTGGCCGTCGGTTGCGGTCACGGTGCCGTCCCCGGCGCCGTCGCCGTCACCATCGACGCTGATCTTCACGAGCTGCTTCTCACCAGTGCCCGTGATCACCGACGTGACAGGGCGGATGCCATCCGCACCGGTCTCCGGGTTCCGCGCGACGACCTGGTCATCCACGTCGACGGCCTCGATCGGCTTGGTGCTGCCGTCGGCCATCAACACCCGCGTACCGGGTAAGAAGCTGTTACAGCCCTTGGCGAAGATGCCCTTCGCGGCGTTCTTCAACGGCCCGATACCTCGTGCCGCGTTCTTGGCCTGCCGCACGCCGGGAACCATGCCGGCGATGCCCGACGCACAGCCGCCGACGTCACCACCCGTACAGGACTTGGCCGTGTCGATCGCTCCGGCGACGGCCGCCACCGCACCGGCCGCCGCGGCGACCACCTGCGCGGGCGGGGGCAACACCGCCGCGACCATCGCCACGGTGCCGGCCACCGACGCGATCGTGCCGGCGTTGTCGACCACCGCCTTGGTGGCCGCCTTGGCGCCGTTCGCCACCGCACTGGCCGTCTTCTGGATACCGTTCTTGATGGCACCCCAGAACAGGCCGTCCGGGTCGGAGAACGTCGTCGGGTTGTTGTTCGAGTATGCGTACGGGTGGAGCCGTTGCGGGTCGTGCTCGTCGATCTCGGGGTCGACCGAGATGAACGCGCCGGTCCTCGGGTCGTAGTACCGGGCGCCGAGCAGGGTCAGTCCGGTCGGATCGTTGATACCGCCCACGAACCCGCGCTGACCCGAGGGCCACTGCGGGGTCGTCGATCCGTCGCGTGGGTTGCCGTACGGGTCGTTGTACTTGATCGTCGCGGCCCGGGTGACCGAGTTGACCGCCCAGGTCGCGGAGTCCTGGGCGTCCGACGCCAGCCAGATGATGTCGCCCACGCGGCTGGTGGTGTCGGTCCGTGATGCGATCGTGTCGCCGGCGTGCTCGTAGTACCGCGTGGCGCTGGTGTTCGTCGGCGACGAGGTGTACTCGTTGCCGAACAGGAAGGCGGTGGCCGCCCCCTTCGGGTCGATCCGCGCGATGCGGTTGCCGTCGACGTCGTACACCATCGTGGTGTCGCCCTCCGGCCCGCTGATCTTGGTCAGCTTGCCGTGCGGACTCCACTGGAACGTCTCGGTGCGGTCGCCCACCTTGCGGTACTTGAGGTTGCCCCGTTTGTCCCAGTCGTAGTGGTCGACCTGCTCGCCGGTCGTGATGGTGCGCACGCCGTGCGGCTGCGCACCGGCCGCGTACCGGTAGGTCGAGGTCTTACCGGTGAGCTTGTCGCTGGTGGCGGTCCGCGACCCGTGTTCGTCGAGCGACCAGGTCTTCCAGTACGGTGCCTTGCCACCCGCGGCGGCCGGCCCGGCGCACTCGGTGGCCACCTGTGTCCATGCCTCCGTCAGGCGACGCAGGTGGTCGTAGGTGAAGCACTGGACGTCTTCCTCACCCACGCGCGGGGTGTTGTCCGCGTCCACGGGCCGGTTGGCGACCGAACGGACGTTTCCGATCTCGTCGTAGTCGTACGTGACTGCGGCCACGTTCGGCACGCTGCCGTCGCGGTCGAACCAGAACTCCGACAGCCGCCGGGTGGCGTCGTCGTAGACGTAGTTCTGGTACGCCTGCGGCTTGTCCCCGACCGGCGTGCCGAGCCAGCGGTTGAGCACCTCGCCGTACGGCGAGTAGGTGGTCCGGTCGACGTAGGTGCGGGTGGTGCCGGACGGCGAGGAGGTGCCCGTCAGCTTGACCACGTTGCCGAGGTCGTCGTACGTGCGGGTCAGTCCCTCCTTCTCCATCGGGCCGATCTTCGGCAGGCTGGAACGCCACGGCAGGCCGTTCGCGGTGTACGTGTACGTCGCGACGTAGGTGCCGGCAAGTCCCGTCAGCCCCGGCATCGCCGGGATGGTGACCTCCTCGTCGACGACCTGGTACGCGTCGCTGTACTCGAAGATCTCCTTGCTGAAGGAGTGCCCGCCGACGATCGAGGTCGACTTGCTGAGGTGTCCCTTCGCGACGGTGTCGTAGGTCCACTCCGCCGCCTTGACGCCGTTGAACAGGCGCTGCTTCTGCCGGCCCAGGTCGTCGTACGTGGTCGAGACCACGTCGCCCTCGGCGTCAGTCGACTTGGTGACGTCGTCGCCGTTGTTGTACTCGAGTACCGTGGTGCCCTTGTCCGGGTCGATCGTCTTGATCTCACGACCACGCAGGTCGTACTCGTACCGCCAGGTGCGGGCCCCCTTCACCACGGTCTCGAGGTCGCCGCGCGGCGTGTACGTGTACGACGTGCTGTCGAACGCGCCCTCCGGCGTGGGACCGTGGAACTCCCGCTCCTCGACGATGTCGCCGTCGACGTTCTCGATGGTCGCGGTCGCGGTGCCGCCCTTCGGCGGCGTGACGGCCACCTGCCAGCCCAGCGAGTTCCCGCCGTACTCGGTGGTGGTGCCCCACTTGCGGACATTGTGCGACCAGAGCGCCTCCTCCACGACGCGGCCCAGCCGGTCGTAGGTCGACACGGTCCGGCTGCGGTCCTCGCCCGGTGTGACAGCCAGTAGATCGGTGCCCGGCTTGCCGGCGGCGTAGTTGCCGTCCGACTTGTACTGGACCTGACCGCGCTCGTTGTAGCCGGTGCCGGTGACCAGGCGGGCGTCTTTGCCGTCCTTGTTCTTCTGCGCGTCCTCCTGGACCTGCACCGACCGGTAGAGCGAGTCGAACAAGCCGATCTCGGTGATCTGGTTGTTGTTCGGGCCGAGCCGCTTGGTGGTCACCGCCAGCGGCCCGTTGGCGCGGACCAGGTAGGAGAACTCCAGGTTCGGCGTGGCGGTCTTGGCTCGGCCTGGCAGCCAGACCTTCGCCAGCCGGCCCATCGGGTCGTGCTCCAGGTCGGTGCGCTTCTTGTTGGCGTCCAGGATCGAGGTGGGTGTGGCCCACGCCGGGTTCTGGTCGGTGATCACCTCGTGTTCGAGTGCGTTGCGCGTCCGGGTCTGGGTGACCGGGCCCGGACCCGCCGGGGTGTAGTATGTCCTGCTGGCCTTGCCGAGTGAGTCGGTGTTGCTGGTCGGCCGGCCCAGCGCGTCGAAGGCCGCCCGCGTGGTCACCGTGTACTGCGGCACGCCGTTGCGCCACTCGTCGAGCGTGTCGACTCGGGTCGCCTTGCCCTTGCTGGGCACCGCGCCGTGTGTGTCCGAACCGTCGTAGTAGGTCTTGACGTCGGCGACGACGTCGGCCGGCCTGGACACGGTCGCGCCACAGGCCTTGGACACGGTCTCGCTCCGCGACACCAGCCCGCGCAACCACAGGCCGTCGTTCCGCACGTACGTGTTACGGGTGCACGACTCGTCGCCGGTCTTGCCTGTGTCGCCGAGTTCGTACGCGACCTCGGCGTAGCCCTCGTCGTCGTACGTCGTCCGGGTCTCGCTCTGCTCCCAGGTTCCGGGTGCGAGCAGCCGGCGCTCCTTCTTCACCGACGGGGCGATCTTGTACGCCCGGTCCGATCCGCCGGTACGCGTGCGGGTCGCGGTCTGCTTGACCCAGTACGACGTGATCGACGACTCGACGACCGCTGTGCCGTCGAGCGAGGCCACCTCGAGCGTCGAGCCGGCCAGCGCGGGCTGGTCGACGTAGCTGTTGCCGGCCGAGTCGGTGACCTGCACGCTGCGGGTCGTGTCGCCGGGCAGCGGCTGGTCGTCGAGGCCACGGAAGAACTGCTTGCGGGTGACCAACGGGGCCTGCGTGCCGCCCACCGTGGCGGTCACCCTGGAGTAGCCGCGCCACTGACCGTACGTGCGGTGCTTCTTCTTGGTGAACTCGCCGTCGTCCCAGCCCCAGAGCACGTTGGTGTTGGTGCCCTCGTTCGAGTACGCGTAGCGGGTGGTCACCGGCGGCTGGTCGGCGGTGCGCTCGTACGTGGTGACCGCCTTGACCACGTACTTGCGGAACCAATCCCTGGTCGGCTCCCAGTAGCCGTCTGGGGTCCAGTACACCGGGTAGCAGAGCCGGCTGTTGTTCTCCACGGCCGGCAGGTCGTTCGCGTCGCAGTCGGCGTCCGAGTAGTTGACGAAGATGTCCGCGCCGGACTCGGTACGGATGTTCTGGATCCGCCAGCGGGAGAAGAACTCGGTGCCGGCGATCGCGTTGACCTGGTTAGCCAGCTCGACGCCGGTGAAGACCACCGGCGGATCGGTGACGGTGCCACCGACGTGCCCCGCGTGCGTGATCGACTTGAGCCACAACGACGCGGAGCGCGCCGACTTGGGCGCCTTGAACTCTTGATCGAGCGTCCATGACTCGACCGGGTCATATCCCGTCGCGCTGGTGCGGATCTCCGTGGTGATCTTGGTGAGCCGCTTGATGGAGTAGAAGACCGGTGCGAGCTTGTCGGTGCACGGCTCGGCGGCGCACTCCTTGTCCCACGGCACGTCCGGCCAGTTCGCGGCGACCGGCTTGCCGTCGGAGTAGCATTCGCTCGCAAAGCACCGGTTCGCCGTACTGAACAGGATCCGGCCGGTGGCCGCGACGTCTGGGTGCGCCGTGTGCAGGCCGTACTCGATGCGCTCGAGGTTGCCGCCACGGTCGAACGAGACGCGGTTGTTCTTGTCGTCGGCCGCGCCGTAGTGCCCGGTCTCCTTCTTGTAGAAGTAGCGGGTCATGTTGCCGTGGACGTCGATCTGCTTGTCCAGCAGCCAACGCCAGACCTGCTGACAGGACGAGTCCTTGAAGGTTGCGGCGTGGCAGTCCTCGCCGTCGTGGTTGCCGAAGACCGGCACCGACCACCGCGAGTTGGACGTGCCGACCTCGGCGGCGAAGAAGTTACGGGTGCCGTCCGGGGTCGTGATGATCCACCGCTCGGTGGCCGCGGTGCCCTTTGTGGCGGTCGAGCCCTCCAGCTGGACCTTCCAGTTGGCGTCCGCGGCGGGCCGCCAGGTGTCCGTCGCGTCGTCCTTGACCAGCGCCGTGTTCGTGCCGCTCAGCGAGACGGTGATGTTCGGCGACTTGTCCTTCCAGCACTGGTCGAGGGTCTTCTTGTCCTTGTTGTTCGGGTCCTTGCCGGCGACCTTGTCCACGTCGTCCTGGCAGGTGACGTAGCTGCGCTCGATGTAGCCGGGGGTGTAGTCCCAGCCGTCGCCGGCCCAGGACGCCTGGTTGTTGTTGCCCGCCATCCGACCGTCGACCATCTGCGACGAGTAGTTCAGCGCGACGGCCGGCACCGGGCCGGGCGCCGGCGGCACCTTGATGGCGTTCGAGTAGTTGAATGCCCCGGAACTGTCGCCGGCCGTCCACGAGCCGGACGCCTGCAGGTCGCTGGCCTTGTAGTCGCCCTCACCGGACTCGGTGTCCGCGACCAGAGCGAGCATGGTCGGCCCCGCCGCCGTCAGCGTCATCGGCGCCGCCAGCGTCGTCGCCTGCTTCGCCGTGTTCAGCGGCACCGCGTCCTGACACTCCGCCTTCTGTGGGGTCGTCGCTGCGCACGCCGGCAAGCTGCTCAGGTTGAGCCGGCTCGCCCAGCCGCCGCCGTACAGCTGGCTGAAGCTGTCGGTGTCGACTTCGGTTTCCACGTCGCCGGGCCGGTCGCCCTCGACCGCGAGCACCGGGCCGCTCAACCCCAGCTTGGTGGACTGCTCCTCGGGCAGGGTCGTGACCCGCACCCGGTCCGGCGCTTTCGTGCCGGGTACGGCCTTGACCCGTACCTTGATCGAGCCCGCCCTGCCCTCGACCGCCCGGCCGGCGGCGCCGGCCAGGACGATCTCGGTGGAGCCGGCGGCGGGCCAGCGGCCCTTCTCCGGTCCCTTCCAGGCGCCACCGTCGGTGGGCAGCGGGACCGGGTCGACCTTCACAGTGCCGAAGTTGGTGGCGGCGACGGACTGGCTGTCCCGCTCGCCGTCCAGCATCTCGGCGACCCGGTTGTAGGTCAGGAACGAGGTCAGCATCAGAGCCGAGGCACCGAGGGCGAACCCGCGCCGGCCCGATGAGAAAAACTTCTTCTTCTCAGTCATGAACGTTCTCCGGTCAGGCGTGGGCGAAGGTGCCGAAGAGGTCGGGGTCGACCGTGGAGGTCCAGACGCGGACGTCATCGACGATGCCGCCCAAGTAGTTGGAGCGGGGGCCGCCCGTCAGGGCGAGACAACCGACTCGCAACGGGGAGGACCCGGGCCACAGCGGGCCGGTCAGCGTGGCGCCCTCACCCTGCGGCTCACCGTCCACATAGAAGGTCAGCTCGTTGGTCAGTCCGTCGAAGACCGCCGCCACGTGCGTCCAGACGCCGGCTACCGGGGCGGCCAGTGAGCGCACCTCCGCGGTCGATGCGCTCGCGGAGTCACCGCCGGTCATCACCACCCGCAACCGGCCGATGCCGGCCGCGTACTCGATGAGGAAGCGGTGCCTGACGCTGCCCGACTGCGACAGCACGGTGCGGTTTCCGGTCAGGTCGTCCAGGGATACCCAGGCGGCGACCGAGAAGGACTCGTTCGCCTGGATCACCGGCGCACCGGTCTCGGCACACGAGCCATCGTCGAGGGCCAGCCCCAGCGCGCCGTTGCGGCTGGCGAACCGGTCCTGCTCCCAGTGCGGCACGCCAGCGGCCATCGAGAGGTGCCGGGCGTTGCCGGAGCGGTCGTCCAGGTTGGTCGGCTCCGCGGCCCGTGGCCCCTCCAGCGGGTACCAGGCCTGCACGCTGACCGGCGGGTTGGCGTTCTTCACGGCGGCTGCTGCGGCATCGGTGAGCGCGCCGCGCCACACCTTCACGTCGGTGATCGCGCCCCGGAAGAAGTCCGTGTGCGTGCCGGCGTACTTGGCGCAGCCGAGGCTGAACGCACCGGACGCGCTCCAGTTCGCGCCGGTCGACCGCACCACGGACGCCACCTTCGCGCCGTTCACGAACAGCGACATCGTCTTGGTGGTGGCGTTGTAGGTCGCGGTCAGGTGCGTCCACTTGCGGACGGTCGCGGCGAACGCGTCGGTGCTGCCACCCGCCCACTCCGAGGCCGAGGTCTCGGAGTCTGAGGCCTTCATCATGAACGACCAGAACGGTTCGCCGGCAGCATTCGTGCGGGCACCGAGGTACCAGCCGCTGACCCGATTGCCGTCGGTGCCGATGATCGTCTGGTTCATCGCGCTCGTGTCGTCCAGGCGGGCCCAGACGGCGAGCGTGAACGACTCGTCGCTGCGGATCACGTTCTGCTGCGTGGTGGCGCACCGGTCACCGCTGACGTACCAGGCGGAGTCCGGCCGGCCGTACGCGTCGTCGGTCCACTCCATCGGAACCGTCGGTGCCGGGGTCGGCTCGGGCGTCGGTTCCTCGGACGGATCCGGCAACGGCTCCTCGGGCACCTCGGGGCTGCCGGTCGGATCCGGCTCGTTCGGGTCGCCGGTCTCGGTCGGCTCGGGCGCCGGCTCCTCGCCCGGCGGCGTGGTCGGGACACCGCCCGGATCGGGTGCCGGGTCGTCGGTGACCTCGGGCTCCGGGGTCGGCTCGGGCGTCGGCGGCGTCGCCGGGGCGGGCACGGTCAGCGTGTGGCCGTGGTCGCTGGCGTCGTCACCGGTGCCGCGCAACTTCCAGGCCGCAGCGACACCGGCGGCCGGTAGCTCGTCGCGCGCCGTGGCGATCTGCGCGTCGCTGAGCAGACCACTCCACACCGCGACGTGGTCCACCGCACCGATGAACTGCGCGTTGGTCACGCCAGCGGTGCCGCCGCAGCCGATCAGGGTGCGGGCGGTGCCGCGCCACGGCAGGGCGCTGATCGCGGTGGTCGACTGCACCGCGCCGTCCACGTAGAGCCGCAACGTCTTGCCGATCGGGTCGACCGTGGCCGCCACGTGATGCCAGCCGTTCAGCGTCGGGGAGGTGGTGCCGCGGGCGATCGTCCAGGTCGCCGTCGCCGAGTCAGCGTTGGTGATCGCCGTCTCCCAGCGGTCGCTGGCCTGGTGGTAGGAGAGCACGAAGGCCGGCGCGTTGGTGCCGGCGATGGCGAGCACGGTTCGGTTCGAACCGGCCGCCTTGCTGGTCAGCTTGACCCAGGCCACTGCGGTGAATGGCGCGTCACTGCGCACCACCGGGATGGTGGTGGCGCAGCCCGTGCCGGTGAGGTTGAGCGCGGTGCTGCCGCGGTTCAGCCGGTCCGCCGAGTATGTCGGCGTGCCGGAGACCGTCCACCGCAGGTCCTTCTCGGTAGCCGACTCGCTGATGTTGCCCTCGTCGTCGATGGTGCCGGAGTCGTCACGCAGGTTGCTGGTCATCCGCCAGACGGCCATCGGCTCGATCGGTGTGATCCGCCCGGTGAAGATGTTGTAGATCGCCCGCGACGAGTAGTTGAGGGCGACGTCCCGGGCCCACACGTAGATCTGCGTCCTGCCGCTGTCCGCGGTGAAGGTCACCTCCGCCTTGCCGGCCGACGCCGCGACGTTCGACGACTTCGCGTCGACGCCAATGCCGTAGTCGAAGCGCCCGACGCCGGAGAGCGCGTCGGTCGACGAGAAGGTGAGGGTCACCGGCTTGCCCAGCTCGGGCGTCGGGGTGCCGGTCTTGCGGGCGATCACCGGCAGGGTGGGCGGCGTGTGGTCCTGCCGGAAGTAGCAGGTCTTGCTCCAGCCGGTCTTGTCCGTGCCGTCGGTGGCGTGGACCTTCCAGTTGTAGCTGCCGTCCTTGAGCACCGGGGTGGTCCAGGTCGCCTCCTTGCCTGAGGCCACCGCATCGGAGGTGTGGTCGGCCGGAACGGTCGGGCCGTTCACGTCGAAGACGAGCCGCACCGAGTTGTCGGCGTCGGTCGCCTTGGCGTACAGGGCCGGGGTGCTGTCGTTGATCCACGGACCGGGCGACGTGGCGCAGTTACCACCCGGCGCGGTGCGCACCGGCACCGGTGAGGTCGGCTTCGACTGGTACTCGACGACCAGCTTAATCTTGCCGCGCTCGGCCTTGACCCAGTGGCCGCCGCTCTCGGTCGGCACCCGCAGGCCGAACGTGATGCTGCTGTAGTCCATGTCGGCATGCCGCTGTACGTGGGTCTTCACACCGCTCGCGTTGAACTTGACCCAGGCCGGCTTCTGGCCGCTGCAACCGCTGTTCACCTTGACCGTCTTGGTGTGGATCGCCTTGCCGTGCAGCCACTTGCCCTTCATGCCGTTCCAGGTCGGGGTGTTGCCGTCGATGGCATTGGTCTGCCAGAGCGCCAGCGACTCACCGCCGCACCAGGCGCTGTGCGTCAGGTAGGCGTCGACGCTGGGCGTCTTGATGACCCGCTTGCCCTTGAGCGCGCTGACGTCGAACTGCATGTGCGCGCGCCACACGTCACCGTAGTTGTCGTAGTTGGACCCGATCCGGATAACCTCACGCGGCCAGTCGTTGCCGGATACCCACTTGGTGTCCGGACGAGAGTCGTTGACCGGTATCCACTTCGCGTAGTACTTGGAATAGGTCGGGTCGATGTAGACGGGAAATGTCGACCGCGCGGACAGCAGGTTCTCGTCGACGCTCACCGTCAGCGTCTCGTCGGAAACCCGTACATCCAGGACGGACCGGCGGGCGAACTCGCTCGGTGCCTCGGCGGTGGACGGCTCGGCCACCCGCAGCGGGGCGAGGCCGCCGGGATCCAGCCGGCGCAGCGCGGCGGTCTGCGGCTCGCGGATCTGCCGGGTCGAGTCCCAGGCCATCGCCTTGGGAGCGCCGGCAATCACACCGGCCGGGCCCTTCACGACGATCCCATCGTTGGTCTCGGTCACGGTCGCCGAGCCGCCGATGACGTACGCGGTCTCGCGCACCTCGGGGTTCGCGGCAGCCTCGGCGTTCTTCACCACGAGCACGTGCGAGAAGCCGCCAGGCACGGCACGCACCACCAGGTCCGCGCCCGGGTGGACCTCCGGGTACGTGACCGAGTCCCCGCGGACGACGCCGAACGGCAGCGGCGCCGGCCAGGTCAGCGTGAAGTCGGCGCCACCCTCGCGATAAGTCGCCAACGGGCCGGTGCCACCGGCCGAGAACGACACGTCGGCCGCGGCCCTGGGCCGGAACCGGCCGTCCGCACCGCGCTCGAGATTCGTGTCCAGCGCGATCCAGCGGTCGTCCCGCTTGACGCGCTGCGGCTCCAGATAGGTCTCGAGAGCGAAGTCACCGCTGGGCAGGGCGACGACCTTGGTGGTCTCGTCGGCTTCATCGAGGACCTCGACGGGCTTGTCACAGAGTTCCGCGAGATGCTTTGCCGCCGCCTCGGTCTCGGCGGCCGGCTCGTTCTCGGCGGCCACTCCGGACGGACAACCTGCGGCATGAGCGGTGCCAGGTAGTGATGTAGGAATTGAGAGTAACGTCGCCAGGGTTGCCAGAACGGCGCCCTGCGCGATGCGGGCATGCGCCATCGTCACTTGTGTTGCCCCCCGTGAACCATGCGATGAATCGTTTTCGCGCAGGGTTCGACGGCTGCCCATCTGCCCCCGTATAGCAAAGCGCGTGGACGGGACGATAGGCGACAATGGCGACCTTAGTCAATACTGAAGACCATCAAACTTTCAGCAATCGCTCATCGGCACCACGAGAACCGCCTCGGTGCCACCGCCCGGTCGATTGCGCAGCTCGATGCTGCCGCGAAGCTCGCCAGTGGCGAGCGCGCGGACGATCTGCAGGCCGAACGCTCCGGCTGGCAGGCGTACGACACCGCCGAACACGGCATCGCCCAGCGATACCTCACCCTCGCCCTGGACTTCGCCCACACCGCCACAGACGACGGCCTCGGCGCGGAGATCCTCGCCGCCATGAGTTACCAAGCCACCTACCTCGGCCACACCACCACCGGCCTCGACCTCGCCCACGCCGCCGGCCAAACCGCACGCCGCGCCGGAATCACCGTCCTGACCGCCGAAGCCCACGTCATGGAGGCCCGCGCCCTGGCCAGAGCCCGCGACGAACGGGCCTGCGCCGCCGCCCTACACCAGGCAGAACAGGCCCTCGACCGGGCCGACCGCAGCAGCGACCCGCAATGGCTCAGCTACTTCGACGAGGCATACCTGTCCGCCAAATTCGGCCACTGCTTCCACGCCCTCGGCCGCAACACCCACGCCGAACGCTTCGCCACCCGATCCCTGCACATGAACAACCACCCTCCCGAATCGGCGCTTGGCTGCGCGAAGCGCGGCAATCCGCCTACCGTGCCGCGCATAGGCTGCACCGGTGTCGGAGGGACTGCACCCGGTTTGGTTGACTCCTGACCTGTGAGGATGTGTTCCTCGCAGGAAGGATGTCTGTCATGCCGAAAGCGTTTCCGCCGGAGTTCCGTCGTGACGTGGTCGCGGTCGCCCGCAAAGGGTGAGGCACCGTTGCGGCAGATCGCGAAGGACTTCGGGATCTCCGAGGGCTGTCTGCACCGCTGGCTCAAGCTCGCCGACGTCGAGGACGGTGTCCGTTCCGGGACCACCAGTTCCGAGTCGGCGGAGCTGCGGGAGTTGCGTCGGCGTGACAAGCTTCTGGAGCAGGAGAACGAGATCCTGCGGCGGGCGGCGGCGTTCTTCGCTCGGGATATCTCCCCAAAATTATGTACCCGCTGGTCGGTGACCTGGCCGCGGACGGGATCCCCGTCGCGGTGACCTGCCGGGTGTTGGGGTTCAGTAGGCAGGCCTACTACGCGTGGCGCGCCGAGCCGGTGTCGCGACGTGACGTCGACGACGCGTATCTGATCAACGTCGCTCTGGACATCCACCACGATGATCCGGCGTTCGGGTACCGGTTCATCGCCGACGAACTCCCCGCCCACGGCATCACCGCCGGCCGGAACCGGGTCTCCCGGCTGTGCTCACAGCAGCGCATCTGGTCGGTGTTCGCCACGCGTAAGGGGCTCACGCGGCGGGCCGGACCGCCGGTGCACGACGACCTGGTGCACCGCCGCTTCACCGCCGACGCCCCGAACCGGCTGTGGTCGACCGACATCACCGAACACCCCACCGCCGAAGGCAAGCTCTACCTCTGCGCGATCAAGGACGTGTACTCCGGCCGGATCGTCGGCTACTCCATCGACACCCGGATGAAAGCCTCTCTGGCCGTCGCGGCGCTATCCAACGCCACTCGGCTGCGGAACCCGGCCGCGACGATCGTGCACTCCGACCGGGGCAGGCAATTCCGGTCCAGGAAATTCGTAAAGGCATTGCACCACAACGGTTTGATCGACTCGATGGGCCGCGTAGGCGCCTGCGGCGACAACGCCGCGATGGAATCGTTCTTCGCCCTACTACAACGCAACGTCCTGGACCGCCAACGCTGGACCACCCGCCACGACCTACGCCTAGCAATCGTGACCTGGATCGAACGGACCTACCACCGCCGACGCCGGCAACAACGCCTCGGCCGCCTCACGCCCATCGAGTTTGAGACAATCAACCAGCCCACACACACGCCCTGAACCACTCAACCCCCCGAGTCAACCAAACCCGGGGCAGTCCCCAATAGGTTCGAAAAGGCCGCTGAAGTCGCCAGTGGTGGCGGAGGGAGCTACACGTGTTAAGGGTGCGAGTGGTTATCCTTTCGATAGGGATTTCGCTACTGATGGCCAGCTGTGGTGTCCTGCTGCCCAGCCATGACTACTATGCCGTCGGCGTAGCGCGGATCGGCGATCGAATCCACATCTACGCGCCGCTCTGCGACGGTGAGCAGGTGGTGGGGGTCGAGGCGATCGACAACCAGGCGGCTGCGAAGGTGCCGGACTTTGATCCTACGTCAATGCGGTTTACCTACTGGAAGGTCGCGGATCCAACGGAGGCGCCCATCGCCGAGGGGTGGATCACGCTTGGCGACAGCAGCGGCTATCGTACGACGACCATCGAAGCGGGCTCGAACATCGGACTCCCCGAGTTCGTTGGTATCACTCTGCGTCTCAACGTGAAGGGGGGGGGCAGCACACGGTGGCGGACGTGATAGTGATCTCCCAGGCGCCCGAATACCCGGCTGATGCTGACCCTCAAGTTGTCAAATACACCTATCGCGATGAGAGCGGCGGAGAGGGTCCGCGTAACGCACAGGAGATCCGTGAGGATTCCGGGTGCGCTGCAAACTATCCAGCGTGACGTGAGTGACCCGCCTGACCGGGGAAATCGCCGAGGTCAGGACCGCAGCGACCAACCTGGGGCAGTGGCTACAGGCAGGAAGGGAACTCGCCGACGCCCACCGGGAGGCGCAGCACCACCTGCACCTGTCGGAGTTCGCCGACACCGTGGCAGCGCGGGCCGCAGCCCTGACCGACCCCGAGATCGTCGACCTGCAGGAGCGTATCGACGCTTTCGACGGCGAGTACCACCAGGCCGCAGGACGAGCACAGGACCCCACCCTGCTCGCCGCCGCACACCAACCATCACCGGACGTTGAGGGCAGCGAACAGACCTACCAAGCCGCCCGACTGCGGGCCACGGAGCTGCACGCCCAGCATGGCCTCGCCGTCGAGCAACACGACCGGCTGAAGCAGCTGGGCCCGGATCTGGTCAACGCCCTCGCTCAGTGGAGACCCATCCGCGCCGAGTACGAGATCGCCAACCGCCTCGCCCAACTCGTCGAGGGCAAGAGCAGCGACAGCGGTACCCGGATGACCCTCTCTACCTATGTGCTGACCCACCGGTTCCGGCACGTCGTCACGGCGGCGAACACCCGACTCGGGCAGGTCACCCACAACCGCTACCTGCTGCGCCATGTCACCGAGTCGGACACCGGCCGCCGAGCCGGCCGCAATGGGCTCGGCTTGTCCGTCGTAGACGCCTGGACCGGCCAGGAACGCCGCCCGGCCACCCTCTCCGGCGGGGAAACCTTTCTGGTCTCGCTGTGCCTGGCGCTCGGCCTCAGCGATGTCGTCCTGGCTGAGGCTGGCGGCACCCAACTCGGCAGCCTCTTCGTCGACGAAGGCTTCGGGACTCTCGACCAAGAGGCACTCGACCAGGTACTCGACGCCCTCGACGGCCTGCGCTCAGGTGGCCGTACCGTCGGACTGGTCAGCCACGTCGCGGAACTACGTCGGCGGATTCCATCCCGCCTCTACGTCCGTAAGACAGCCACCGGCTCCACCGTGGCCGTCGAAACCCAAGCAATCGACTGAGGACACTTTGTCTACGCCTGTTCCTTCCGGTCAAGCTCAGCTACCAGGGCTTTAACGACTCCGGTTGGTCAAGCCACTACCACCAAACAACGATCGACCTGTAGGGGTCGGCAGTAGCCCCGCCGCCGGTGCTTGCCGGGCGGCGTTGCCCTGTCCTGCGGCGGGCGGCACAAGCAAAGCGCGGTGTACCTCCGCGCACGATGATCAGCAACCGGCCGTGCCAGCCATTCCGACGGCGTGCTCAGCGAGGAGATCGGCGTGGATGTCGACGTCCACGGTGTCGTAGTGGCAGCGCGCAAGGAGCCGGTAGAGTCGCTGGGCGATCTCGTCCGAGGCGAGGTCGAGGCGTTCACACAGGTCGCGGTGCGCGCCTACGAGCGGCTCGGCGATCTCCTGCGGTTCGGTGCGGGTGATGTCGTAGGCGTCGCGGAGATGACCGGACAAGTCGTCCCAGACGAGGATTGCTTCCTCGACCAGGTCGAGCGCGGCAGGGGTAGCGGGGTGGGCGCAGAGGATCTCGACTTCGGCGGCCAGGCGGTGCCCCGTGGTTTCCACGTCGGAGATCTGCCACTTGCTGCCGGCGGTCACGGTCGACGCGTCCCGGACCGCAGTGCGCAAGTCGGCGAGGCCGGAGGTGTCGGCGGCGCCGAGCATGCCGGCCTCGCTCAGCAGCAGGGTGGCGAAGAGGCGGTCCCGGGCCGCGTGCCGCGCCACCAGTTCGGCGAGTTGGCGGGGCGACAGCCGCTGCACGGCTTGAAGGTAGCGGGCGTGTTTGGGCGCGCCGGGAGCGGCGTCGGGCGGGGTGGCGGCGCCGGAGAAGTCCGAAAACTCCGCGATCACCCACTCCCTGAACGGGAAGATCCTCCGCATCGCCACCGAGGGCTCCATCCCCGAGGACAACCCCGGCGACTCCCCGGTCTACTCCAGCGGCCACCACAACGTCCAAGGCATCGCCTTCGGGCCAGTGGGCGGGCCGTCAGGCGCGGCGTCGCGAGCGAAGTCGCATGCAGGCCCGGGGGCTCTGACCGGAGCGATGTGGCCTCGTGGCGAGATCAGCTGAGCGTCGTGAAGGCCGTGACAGTGAGGAACTGCAGCGCCTCGGCGTCTGCGGACCCGGCGGGTGCCGTATATGTGACGACACGGAGGTCAGCGCCGGGGACGGTCAGAACGTCGCAGTCGAGGGTGAGCGGGCCGGCGGCCGGATGCTGGATGGTCTTTCGCTCAGACCGATGCTCGGAGACCGCACCACTGTTCCAGGCCGCGTCGAAGGCGGGACTGGTCGTGCGCAGATCAGCGATGAGGGTCGTCAAGTCCGGGTCGTGGGGGTATCGACCGCGCACGGCTCGCAGGTCGGCGACGAACGCGGCGGCCACGTCTTCGGGAGCGCGATCGGATGTGATGGGCCAGGGCGTCAGGTCCCCGTCGGCGAAGATCGCACGCAGGACATTGCTGTCCACGCGCCGATCCTCCTGATCGCCCACGAGCGCCCGCCACGGCCGGTTGGTGACCAGCAAGGTCCAGTGCGCCGTGAACACGGCGACCGGGATCTCCCCGAGACGGGCGATCAGGCGCTGCACCCCGGGAGGCACATGCCGCGGGATCCGATCGTGGGTAATCTGCGCGAGGCCCGCCACACGGAACAGGTGTTCGCGCTCGGGTCCGGTGAGCTGGAGCGCGCGGGCGAGGGTCTCGACAACCTGCGGTGACGGGCGGGTAGCGCGGCCTTGTTCAAGCCGGACCAGATAGTCCACGGACAGGCCGGCCAGCTCAGCGACCTCCTCGCGCCGCAGTCCGAGCGTACGACGTCGACCGCCTACCGGCAGGCCGGCGTCGCGCGGGGAGAGCCGATCCCGCCAGGCACGCAACGCGGCTCCGAGCTCCGGATCGTCGTTCGTCTGCCGCGGGTGTCTGCTCCCTGAATCGCGGCGAGGGCTGTTCATGCGCGTTCTGCTGCCTCGACGATGTTGGCGATCGTGCGCCGCATGAAGGCACGCCACAATGGCGTGAACGGCCCAGCCAGGATCCAGCGCCGACCCCGCTTCGGCTGGAACTCATAGGTCCAGCGGATCATGGTCCCGGCTCCGTCCGGGGTGAAGGTCCATTCCCCACGGATGCCGATCGTGAGCCGGCGTAGGAGGTTGGTGAACTCCGTGAGTTGATAGGCGAAGCTGTGCCCGGTGGTGTACTCGGTGAGCTGCTCGAACGCCTGCGACCCGTCGCTGAACTGCGGGTACCGTGAGGCTCCCGCGTGGTCCCAGACACCTGACTGCTGCTCGACGCCCGTGATGGACGGGACACCGGGGATGCGCGGGAAGACGCTGGCCAGGTCGATCGGCACGACGATGGCGAACGCCTCCGCAGGTGTGAGCGAGCTTCGCTGCTGAACGGTGACGGGCACCGAACGATCATCGCGAGTAATCAAGGGGGCTGTGGTCATGTTTCGATTCTCCGCCCGGAGCGAGTGCCTATCCAGAGACTGCAAGTACCAGGCAGCACTGACCTGATTTCAGCGACGCAAGTGTGTTGATTGGCGCGACAGGGACGAAGCCGGTGAAGTCGGGCGATACTGGACGAGGACGTGGGGCCCTCGGTAGGCAGTTCTCACCACAAGATTCACCCACCAGCGAGGACCCCACGTGATCACCTATCGTGCCACCCTCGACCCCTCGAGGGGACTCGTGCAGTACCTCGCCCTACTACTCGCCGCCGACGGCTGGTCCCACGCCATCCTCGACGGCTAACTGTTCGACTGCGACCGTCTCACCGGCCCGGCGATGCCCGGACACCTGCACGACGGGACCATCTGACCCACTTCGAATAGAACACCTACCCGAAAGTCAGTGATCATTGGCTGTCCTTGCGTAGCTGGTCGCGGGCGTCCATGAGCGCGAAGCCGAGCAGGTTGTGGCCCTGCCACCGTGCTGGGTCGCCGGCGCGTGGATCGTCGGCGGCCATTCCGATGCCCCAGATCCGGTCCACCGGGCTGGCCTCCACCAGTACCCGGTTGCCGGTACCGAGCAGGCACGAGCGTAGGCCGGGATGCTGTCCGAACTTGGCCATGTTGCCGGCGACCACGATCGCGTACCGGCGGGCCTCCCAGATGGTCTGGTCGAAGCCGCGGACCTGTCGCCCCAGTGTCTTCGCGCGATGCGGATGTGACGCGGCAAGGATCTGCCCGGCGACCTCGGTGTCCCCGAACAGCATCGCCTTGGACCACATCATGTAGTGCTCGGCGGTGGCGAACGTGCGTCTGTCGACGGTGAACACGGCCTGCCACCACTGGCTCAAGCAGCCAGTGCCGACGCTGCCATCCGGCTGCGGCTGATGCCCCCAGAAGTGCAGGAACTTGACCTTCTCGCCGGAGGCAACGAGGTCGACCACGTCGGCGATTGTACGGGCGAACACGCGGCTACTCTGTCCGTCCGGTCCACGCCCGCGCCACCGATATGTCGCTCGTGGCAGCCGGTCATTCCACCCGCAGGGTCCCCCTGGACGGGCCCGTGTCGAGGTGCTGAACTCGTCGAGCACCGATCTCACCGGCTGTCAGGATGGGAGTCCGGCCCGGGGCCGGGGCCGGTGCTGTGCCGAGGTCGCCCGAATCGCGCTTCACGACGATCGCGGCCGCGCACCCCTACCTCTGTCATGGCACGGGTGCGCGGGTGTCGGCGGCCTCGCCTCGCCTGCTCGACCTGCCGCAGCTTGGACTGTCCGGAACTCGTTTGCTTCAGTCGTGATAACCGCCAACACGCCCAGAGGCCGGACAGCGGGAGACACATCATGCGGATGAGCACAGCGATGGCCTCACGCTCACCACACTCGCAGTTGCCGGAGCCGTGCTTGTCAGCGGTCCCTGCGGACCTCGTGGGCCTGCACGGACCGAATCACTGGACAAGGTCATCATCGTGATCGAGCCATCCACGCAGATGCCACCGCCGAGCCTGGACGAGCCTTCCCACCGGTCGGCATCGATGGGCGTGTGCACGGGCACCGTCTCCGCCGGGCATCGGTCCAACTCGCCGCCTCCCGCTCTCGGACAGGAGTGATACGCCGGCACCTCCGACTGCGGATACCTGCCCGCCGACGGCTTTTGCTTGTTCTTGCCGGGCAGCGCAGACAACCACTCAGACTGACCATAGCCGGCGGCAGGGTCGGTCACCTCGACCGAGACTTCCCACAGCTCAGTCGACAGACGAGGCGGTACGGGACCTGGAGCCGGACCGCCTCTTCTGTCCGTAGGGTGGTGGGAGTCGCCCCCGCAGCGGGCCGGCTGTCCGTTCCTCGTTCACGCCGTGGGAGAGACAGCATGACATCCACGTCTGTCCGACGGTTGACGGGTGCGGTCGGCCAGGTCGTGTTGGGTGTGATGCTGCTCGTTGCCGGCGCCGCCCACCTGACCGTCGCGCGCGAGGAGTTCCGGGCGCAGGTGCCTTCCTGGCTCCCGCTCGATGCCGAACTCGTCGTCGTCGCCTCCGGAGTGGTCGAGATCTGTCTGGGGCTGGCCCTGCTCGCCGCTTGGAGGCAGCCCGTGCGTGGCCTCACCGGAGCGGTCGTAGCGGCCTTCTTCGTCGCGGTCTTCCCGGGCAACATCGCTCAGTTCGCTGAAGGGCGTGACGGATTCGGCCTGGACACCGACGCGGCACGGGCGGTCCGCCTGCTCTTTCAGCCGCTGCTCGTGCTCTGGGCGCTCGCCGCCACCGACGCGGTTCCCGCGCTGCGTTCACTGCGCCGTCGCCCCGAATCCTGACGTCCCGACCAGGTCGAGGGCTGACCCGAGCCTCGGGCCAGCCCTCGACGCTGTAGCGGCCGAGTCGCCTTCGGTGGGGTGGAGGTCCGGGAGCGTAGGCCGGTAGCTGGATCGCGGTCAGCTGTGGCCGAACGACGATTGGGGCGTGTATGTGGTGGCTGACGCGGGTGTTGAGGATGCCCAGATCAGGAATACCGGCGTACGCCCTGAGCGGTCCGCGGCGGCAGTCCGCGCCTATGCTAGCATTGCTCTCATTGCCTGAGGTGAGGAGGAGTGATGGCAGCGCTCAGCATCAGGGATCTCGACGATGCGGTGCGGGAGAAGTTGCGCCGCCGCGCTGCGCAGCATGGCCGATCCATGGAAGCCGAGATCCGCGACATCCTCACCAGAGCAGTCGCCGAGGATGCGCCGACAAGCGACCTATTCAGCGCACTCACTGATCGATTCGCCAGACTCGGCGGCGTCGAACTGGAGCTGCCGTCTCGGTCGACGTCACCCCGCGCAGCGAGCCTGCCCGAATGATCATCGTCCTGGACACCAACGTCGTTTCCGAACTCATGCGGGCCGAGCCCGCACCGGTGGTACTCGCGTGGATCCAGCAGAACTCGCGTGCCGGCCTCTACACCACGGCGATCACTGTCGCTGAGATCCGCTACGGCATCGCGCGGCTGCCGGCAGGGCAGCGCCGGGAGTCACTGCATCAGGCTGCCAACGAGATCTTTGCCGCCTTTCCCCGCCAAGTGCTGCCCTTTGACCTCGGCGCAGCCAGCGCCTACGCCGACGTCGTCGCCGGGCGGGACAGACTCGGCCGCCCGATCGACGGGTTCGACGCCCAGATCGCCGCCATCTGCCGCGCCCAAGCTGCCACCCTCGCCACCCGTAACACCAAGGACTTCACCGACACGGGGATCGGCGTCGTCGATCCCTGGCAGGAAGCGACCACCTGAAACCACCACTTCGCCTGCCGCCGTCAGCGGTCCGCGTTCAATCCTGAGTTTCGTCTCGTGTCTCTCTCATGCGTCCACGCGAGGTAGCGGTGCGGGTGAAATATGCGGGCCGACGGCCAGAGGGCGTGTCCCACCAGGGGGTCGATGCTCTGTCGGTAGGACGCGAGTACGCGGTGCTTGAAGTATCATCGCTTGCCGATCGACCCTCCTACTTTCGAATTGAGGTCGTCAGCGGTGAGCCTCCAGCTCTATTCGATGTACGCCTATTCGAAGTCACATCGCCAGTAATTCCCCCAAACTGGATGTGTTCGCTCGATGAGTCCGGGCTGCTGACAATCGGGCCTAAGGCTTGGAGGGGGCGCGATTTTTGGGAGGCGTATCTAGAACGACGGGAGTGGGCAGTGGCCGTATACGAGAGAGAGTGCGAGGCGATTCTGTCAGCGCGGACGGAATGATGCTGTGGGAATCGGTCACTTGGTCGCGTCTGGCGCAGTATTCTGCTGCGCGCAGCTTGAGTGGGTCTGGTCACCGACCGTGACTGCTGGATGTGCGGGTCGGTGGTCGTCAACTCGGGTTGCCGTCACGGTTGCCATTAGAGAGCAAGACGCATGGTAATAGACCGATCAGTGTCGGGCGGACGCAGCGGGTAAGTGGCTACGCGGTGCGGCACCGATCCCCGGAAGCATTCGCCGTGGGTGGTTGGTGAAGGGATCGTCACGGCCTCGGCCGGTGGATCGGTCGGGCTCGGGACTGGATGGTTCGGTGTTCGTGGGCGTGCGCGCGGGGCCGTAGGCTGTAGCGCCTGCGCGCGGCCAGGCTCTGCCGGACCGTACTTGATCCTGTAGAGCAGTTTTGAGCCAGTCGAATCTTGGTCGAGCGCCTTGATCCGGCTGGCTTACTGCTTGGGGTGCGCTTAGATCGCGGGTCGCTGGCGGTCGACACCGATGGCTGCCGATGAGCGATAAGGTTCGGCGGTGTCTGCCAGCGAGGGCCTGTTGATCTTTGTCGACATCGACGGCGTGCTTATCCCGTTCCGGGCCCGGCCGTCTGATTCCAATTGTCAGCACGGCGGCAGCGTGGGAGACCGTCCTGACTGCTCTGGCAATCCTCTGCTGGATCGTCTTGATCCCGATGATGGTCGCCGGCTGCTGGCCTTGCCGGGTGACCCGGTGTGGGCGAGTACGTGGATGGCCGAGGCGAACGAGGTGGTGGCACCTCGACTCGGCCTTCCTGCGCTGCCGGTGGTCGACTGGATCGACGGTGATGAGGAACCACCACGTGGCGTGCACTGGAAGACCGCCTCGTTGGCGCGGTGGGCGGTAGGTCGCCCGTTCGTCTGGCTCGATGACGAGATTACCGACGTCGACCGGCGATGGGTCGCCGCGCACCATCCGAACCCGGCGCTGCTGCACCGCGTCGATCCGCTCGTGGGACTGGCCGACATCGACCTCACGGCGGTGCGTCGGTGGCTCGACCACCAGAACGAAGGCGCTTGAGTCGCTGCGCCATCCATCACGGGATCGGCTGGTGCGCTCTTGGCCGCCCTGTGCAGTGTCGGCCTGCTGGCGTTCGTGGTCGAGACGGGTGAGTCGGCGGGGTGGGATGATCCTGCGGTGGTGACGGGGTCGGGCTGGTCGATCGGGAATTGGGTCGGTGTGGTTGATCGGCCGGAACTGGTCGACGATCTTATCGATCGGGGCGACCGGTACGCGGCGGCTGCCCTGCTGGCTTTGACGCTGCACCACGATGACCCCGGCCACCCTGCGCCGGGCGAGGATCGCAACCGCATCTCCTACTGGGGTGACGCGGACGGCAGCAGGGGCTGCGCCCGGCCACTGCGCCGGGCGAGGATCGCAACGAGGCAGGCGAATCCCCGGCCCGACACCCTCCGACCAGCTGCGCCCGGCCACCGCGCCGGGCGAGAAGCGCAACTGCCTGGTCAGAGCGGCCACGGGGGAGCCGCTCTGACCAGCAAGGTCCGTACGGTACGTGCCGCTGTGGTTACTGGCAATGGGTCAGGGGTGTCACCGCCGTGCAGACGCTGTCGCGGCGTAACCGCACCCACTGCACTGCCAGTGGTGAGCAGAAACGCAAGACGTTCGTCATCGACTTCGTGAACAAGCCTGAGGACATCCGGACTGCGGTCGAGCCGTACTTCACCAACGCCACCCTGGGGACCGAGACCGACCCGTACATCGTCGTTCACCTCTTCAACAGGCTCGCCCAGATCGACAAGACGTCTCGGATGCGGCTGCTGGACACCGTGGGCGGTCCTCACTTGGTGGCCGCCTGGGGGCTGCTCGCGCCCGGTGGGGTGCTGCACAGCACCGGCTGGGCTTCCGGCGAGTGGGCCGTCTTTTCGGTGAACGCCACCTTCGCACCGGACGCTGCGGCCCTTCGGTGACGCCAGCGCGTCGGCCGCTGATCTGGCACTGCTGGTGGACCTCGTGGCCCGAGGGGCGCTGCGGGCGCAGATCGGCTGGCGCGGCTCGTGGCATCGTCTCGGGGAGGCGATCGAGGCGCCGCGTGCCGGGCAGGGCCGTGCTCGATGTGGACTGAGCCGGCGACCGGCGACGTGCCCGGCGGGTCGATCCCGGCCCGGTACGAGTCCCGGTCGACCCACCGGACAGGATCCCTTCAAACCCTATAGCCTTAGTAGGGATTGCGTCAATGAATCGATGGCCTTGCGTGCGATAGCCGACATCCCTCAGCCGATTCGTTGACACTGCGGGGCGGGAGAGGTGGACTCGGCGCATGTCCAGCGGGCTGCGGCTGACGATCCGCGGCCACATCGACTTCGGTCGGGTGTGGTCGAGTTCCTGTCTGGCCTGACCGGCACCCGGCCACCCGGCCTGCCGTACCGGTAAGCCGGGGTGGGGCTCACTGCCGAGCCGACCGCCGAGCCATCAGCACCGACACCGCGACCGACCCACGCCACCCGCGCCGGGCCGGGTGTCGGCGTACCCGAACCGCCTGCCTGGACGGGAGACACCGCCATGCCCGCCGACCGTCTGCGAACTCTCGCCACCCTGGCGCTCGCCCCGCTGCTCGCCGTCGCCGCCGGCTGCTCCACCAGCACCACGCCGGCCGCCGACGCCGCCGGTCAGCCGCGCTTCGGCGGCAGCCTCACCTGGGCAGTGGAGACCGAGCCGATCACCCTCAACCCGCACCAGTACGCCCAAGCCAAGGCGCGCCTGCTGGTCTGGAACACCTTCGAGTCCCTGCTCACCTACGACAAGCAGGGCAAACTGGCGCCGTGGCTGGCCACCGGCTGGCAGGTCGCCCCGGACGGGCTGTCGTACACCCTGACACTGCGCGACGACGTCACCTTCTCCGACGGCACACCCCTGGACGCGACGGCTGTGCAGGCGAACATCGACAAACTGCGCGAACCCGGGTACGCCCCCGCCGTCGCCGCCGTGCAACTGCGTAACCTCAAGGCCGTCGAGGTCGTCGACCCGCGCACCGTACGACTCACCCTCACCGCACCCGACGTGCTCATCCTCGACTTCCTCGCTTCCCCACAGGGTGCCCAGGTCTCCCCGAAGTCGTTGCGCGAGGCGAAGAACCTCAAGGCCGGCGGCGTCGACGTGGTCGGCACCGGACCGTTCGTGCTGGACCGTTACGTCGCCGGACAGGAACTGCACTACCGGCGCAACCCCGCCTACGACTGGGCGCCGCCCACCGCGACCCACACGGGCCCGGCCTACCTCGACGAGGTCACCTACCGCTTCCTGAAGGAGTCGGCGGTGCGCGTCGGCGCCCTCACGTCGGGCCAGGTGCAGGTCATAGAGGGGGTGCCCGCGACCGACCAGCCGTTGGTCACCGGCAACCGGGCGCTGCGCCTGAGCCGGGAGCTCAACTCCGGCTCCGCCTACTCCTACTACTTCAACACCTCCCATCCACCCGTCGACGACCTGCGGGTCCGCCAGGCGTTCCGCGAGGCCGTCGATGTCGACACCGTGCTGCGCTCGGTCTACCGGGACACCGCTACCCGCGCCTGGAGTGTGATCAGCCCGTCCAGCCCGCTCTACGACAAGCGACTCGACGGCAACGAGTACAGCGGCGACGCCACCAGGGCGAACAGCCTGCTCGACCAGGCCGGCTGGACCGCCCGCGACGCCGACGGCTATCGAGTGAAGGGCGGCAAGAGACTCACCCTGCGGCTCGTGCAGTCGGCGCCCTTCGTTCGAGACCGACGCGACGTGCTGGCTCAGGCCGTGCAGGCGGCCGTCAAGCAGAGCGCCGGCATCGACCTGAAGGTGTCGCTCGTCGACCAGGGCACCGCCACCGACGCCATCCAGCGCAACGAGTACGAGGTCTTCGACAACTCACGGGCCGACACCGACGCCGGTGCGGCGCTGAACCTGCTGCTGCACTCGAAGGGCGGCATCAACCGCACCCAGATCAACGACCCCCGGATCGACCAACTCCTGGAGGCCGGTCAGGCCACGGTGGACCCGACCAAGCGGGCAGGCATCTACGCCGACCTGCAACAACGGGTCGTCGTCGAGCAGGCCCTGCTACTGCCGCTGTACGCGCCGGCCGACCAGATCGCCGCCAGCACCCGAGTCGGCGGGGTGCGCTTCGAACCCACCGCCGGAGTGCCCGCGAGCGCGTACGACCTGTGGATCAGCGAGTGACATGAGCAGACCAACCGTGCGTGCCGTAGCCCGTCGACTCGGCGCCGGCCTGGTCGTCCTGTGGGTCGCCGCCACCGCCGCCTACCTGGCGCTGCTCGCCGCCCCCGGTGACACCGTGGACAACATCGTCGGCGACGGCGCGGACACCCCACAGATCCGCGCCGCCATCATCGCCGAGTGGGGCCTGGACCGGCCGGCCGTCCTGCAGTACCTCGACTACCTCGGGCGCTTGGGCGGCGGGGATCTCGGCCGTTCGTACCTCCTGCAACGTCCCGTCAGCGAGGTGATCGGGGAACAGGTCGCCCCCACCCTGCGGCTCGCGGTCGCCGCCGCCGGGCTCGGTGTGCTGCTCGCCCTGGTCATCGCGGTCGCGACCGCCGGGAACCGGCGACCGTGGCTGCGCCGTCTCAGTTCGGGCACCGAGTTGCTGCTGGTATCCACCCCCTCGTTCCTGATCGGGCTTCTGCTGCTCAGTGTGTTGTCGTTCCGGTTCGGCCTCTTCCCCGTCTCGGGCGACCGGGGCATCGCCGCGCTGGTGCTCCCCGCCGTCACCCTCGCGCTGCCCGTCGCCGGGCTGCTCGCACAGGTGCTGCGCGACGGCATCGACAAGGCCCTCGACGAGCCGTTCGTGCTCACCGCCCGATCCCGAGGCGTACGGGAACGAACGGTGTTGGCGCGCCACGCGTTGCGGCACGCCCTCCTGCCAGCGGTCAGCCTGGCCGGCTGGATCTTCGGCATCGTCGTCAGCGGCGCCGTCATCGTGGAGCAGGTCTTCGGCCGCCCCGGCCTCGGCCAGGTCACCCTCTCCGCGGTCACCACCCGGGACATGCCGGTGGTGCTGGCCGTGGTCACCCTCTCCGCCGCCGGCTACGTCGTGGTCAACACCACCGCCGACCTGGCGTATCTCCTGGTCGACCCTCGTCTGCGAAGGAGCTGACCGATGACCGTCACCCTTGGCCCCCCGATCACCGACGCGCCCGCCCGGATCCTCGTCGACCCCACCGGGCCCGTCGTACGCCGACGGTCCCGGCCGGGACCTGGCTTGCTCGCCGCCGGGGCGTACCTCATCCTTCTGGTCGGCGCGGCGGCCTGGCCGGCGGTGCTGGCCCCCGCCGACCCGCTCGCCGCCGACCCGCTCGCGGTGCTGACTCCGCCCGGGGCCGGACACTGGTTCGGTACCGACCACCTCGGCCGCGACGTGTTGACCCGGGTGGTGCACGGCGCCGGTCACTCGCTCACCATCGGTGTCGCCGCCACCGCGATCGCGGTGACCGGTGGTGTACTGCTCGGCCTGCTCGCCGGCCTCACGCACCGGGTCGCCGACGAGGCGCTCAGCCGGACGTTCGACGCGCTGTCGGCGTTTCCCATGCTGTTGCTGGCCCTGCTGTTCATCGCCATCGCCGGCCCCGGCACCACCAGTCTGATCGTGGCCATCGGTATCGCCACGCTGCCGCACCACGCCCGGGTGGTCCGTGGTCAGACGCTGGTCGTGCGCCGCTCCGGCTACGTCGAACAGGCTGTCACCTTCGGGCAGTCCCGACTTCGGGTGGTGCTGCGGCACGTGCTGCCCAACGTCGTCGGTCCGGTGCCGGTACTCGCCGTGATCGGGCTCGGTGAGGCGATCCTGGCCGCCGCCGGCCTCAGTTTCCTCGGCATGGGTCCGCAGCCACCCTCGCCGGAGTGGGGGGCGATGCTCTCCGAGGGACGCAGCTACCTCCAGGTGGCCTGGTGGATCAGCATCCTGCCCGGCCTGGCTGTCACCGCCACCGTGGTCTCGCTGACCGTGCTCGGCCGGCACTGGCAGGCCCGCTTCGACGGACGGCGCCGCTGATGGCGCCGCTGGTCACGGTCGAGGACCTGCACGTCGACTTCGAGGCGCCGACCGGTCGGGTCGCCGCAGTGCGCGGGATCAGCTTCACCGTCGAGCGTGGCGAGTGCGTGGCCGTGGTCGGGGAGTCCGGCTCCGGCAAGAGCGTCACCGCCCGTACCCTGGTCGGTCTTGCCGGCCAGGACGCACGGGTGCGCGCCGCACGGCTGGATGTGGCGGGCGAGGACGTGCGTGCGTACCGCCCACGGGACTGGCGGCGGGTCCGGGGCCGCATCGCCGGGCTGGTCCTGCAGGACGCGCTGGTCTCCCTCGATCCGCTGCGGTCGGTGGGTGCCGAGGTCGGCGAGGTGCTCACCACACACGGCATCGTCAGCCGCCGGGAGCGGGCCGGTCGGGTCGCCCACCTGCTCGACCTGGTCCACCTGCCGGAGCCGGAGCGCCGGGCCCGGCAGTACCCGCACCAGCTCTCCGGCGGGCTGCGGCAGCGTGCGTTGATCGCCTCGGCGATCGCCGGAGAACCGGCGCTGCTCATCGCGGACGAACCGACCACCGCGCTGGACGTCACCGTGCAGGCGCAGATCCTGCGGCTGCTCGCCGAGCGGCGGGCCAGCGGTGTGGGCCTGCTGCTGATCAGCCACGACCTGGCGGTGGTTGCCCAGGTCGCCGACCGGGTCCTGGTCATGCGCGACGGCCGCATCGTCGAGCGGGGGCCCACCGGCCGCCTGCTGCGGGCCCCGGAGCATCCGTACACCCGGCAGTTGCTGGCCGCCGTGCCGTCGGCGTCGTCCCGGGGTCGCCGGCTCGCCGCGCCGCCCCCGGCCGCGGGTGTCCGGGCGGCCCTGCCCGTCCGCGACGAGGTCCGCCCGGACGACCGGGTACTCGACGCGCGTGGCCTGACCAAGAGGTACGGCGAGCACACCGTCGTCGACGACGTCTCCTTCTCCGTGGCACGTGGCGAGACGCTCGGGCTGGTGGGGGAGTCGGGCTCCGGCAAGAGCACGGTGGCGCGGATCGTCGCCGGTCTACTCGATCCCGACGCCGGCACCGTCACCTTCGAGGGCACGCCGTGGTCCGCCACCCGTGAACGGACCCGTCGCCCGATGCGCCGCCGGCTGCAACTGATCTCGCAGGACCCGCTGAGCTCCTTCGATCCCCGCTACACCGTGGGCCAGGTGATCGGCGAGAACGTCGATCGGGACGTCGCCCGGCGGGACCGGCCTGCTCGCGTCGTCGACCTGCTTCGCCGGGTCGGCCTCGGCCCGGATCTGCTGGACCGGCACCCGCGACAGCTCTCCGGCGGGCAACGGCAACGGGTCGCCATCGCCCGCGCGATCGCCCCGCGACCGAGTCTGATCGTCTGCGACGAGCCGGTCTCCGCTCTCGACGTATCCGTCCAGGCGCAGGTCCTCGACCTGCTGGCCGAGCTACGCGCCGCCGACGGCACCGCGCTGCTGTTCATCTCCCACGACCTGGGCGTGGTGCACCACCTCAGCGACCGGGTCCTGGTGATGAACGACGGCACGGTGGTCGAGCAGGGGCCGGTCGGCGACGTCTTCACGTACCCCCGGCACGACTACACCCGATCCCTGCTCGACGCGCTGCCCACGCTCGTCGTCGCCGGCCCACCGCAGGAGGAACGTTCATGACCGAGAAGACCCTGCACCTGGCAGTCGCCCTCGACGGCCTCGGCTGGCACCCGGCGGCCTGGCGGCTGTCCCGCGCCGGCGCGGCGGCGCCGCTGACCGCCCGCTACTGGGCCGCCCTCGCCGGCGAGGCCGAACGCGCGGCCCTGGACCTGCTCACCCTCGAGGACAGTCTGGACCTTCAGTCGACGCTTCCGGACGGCCCCGACGGCCGGGTCGACCTGCTCCGCGGACGCCTCGACGCGGTGCAGATCGCGGCCCGGTTGGCCCCGCTGACCCGGCACATCGGGCTGGTGCCGACCACCAGCACCACCCACACCGAGCCGTTCCACCTCGCCACGGCGGTGGCCACGCTCGACCACGTGAGCGGCGGTCGGGCGGGCTGGCGGCCCCGGGTCTCCGCCCGGCGCGCCGAGGCCGATCACTTCGGCCGCCGGGAGATCCCCGCGCTGGATCCGGCACGGCTCGACGATCCGGAGGTCGTCCGGCTCGTCGGTGACCTCTTCGCGGAGGCCGGCGACGCGGTGGAGGTGGTCCGCCGGCTGTGGGACAGCTGGCAGGACGACGCCGAGATCCGGGACGTCGCCAGCGGGCGCTTCGTCGACCGGGACCGGCTGCACTACATCGACTTCGTCGGCCGATGGTTCTCGGTCAAGGGTCCCTCCATCGTGCCTCGCTCCCCGCAGGGCCAGCCGGTGGTGGCTGCGCTGGCCCACTCGTCGGTGCCGTACACCTTCGCCGCACGGCACGCCGACGTCGTCTTCGTCACCCCGACCGGCGCCGCGCACGCCGCCGCGATCGTCGCCGAGATCCGGGCCGCCGAGGCGACCATCGGCCGGACCGACCCGCCGCTGCGAGTGCTCGCCGACCTGGGGGTCCTGCTCGACGAATCGCCGACCCCGGCCCGTCGGCGCCGCGCCCGCCTCGACGATCTGCACGGCGGCGAGTCCAACTCGGACGCGGCCACCTTCACCGGGACGTCGGCCGATCTGGCCGACCTGCTGGCCGAATGGCACCGCGCGGGCGTCGACGGCTTCCGGTTGCGACCCGCCGTGCTGCCCCACGACCTGACCCTCATCACCCGCGCGTTGGTTCCGGCGCTGCGGAGTCGGGGTCTGTTCCGCGTCGGCTATCCCGGTGGAACGCTGCGTGACCTGCTCGGCCTGCCCCGACCGGCCAGCCGGTACGCCGTCGCGGCGACCGCCTGAACCCTGGAGACCGTCATGCCCAAGCAGATCATCCTGGCGGCACACTTCCCCGGCGTGAACAACACGACCGTGTGGAGCGACCCAGACTCTGGCAGCCAGATCGACTTCTCCTCGTTCGTGCACCTGGCCCACACCGCCGAGCGCGGCAAGTTCGACTTCTTCTTCCTGGCCGAAGGGCTGCGCCTGCGCGAGCAGCGCGGCCGCATCCACGACCTCGACGTGGTGGGCCGTCCGGACACGTTGACCCTGCTGGCCGCCCTCGCGAGCGTCACCAGCCATCTCGGGCTGGCCGGCACCCTCAACACCACCTTCCGCGAGCCGTACGAGTTGGCCCGCCAGTTGGCCACCCTCGACCACCTCTCCGGCGGTCGCGCCGCCTGGAACGTCGTGACCACGTCCGACGCGTTCACCGGGGAGAACTTCCGCCGGGGCGGCTACCTCGACCGCTCCCTGCGGTACGAGCGGGCCGCCGAGTTCGTCCGCACCGCCCGCGAGTTGTGGGAGTCCTGGCCGGCGGAGGCGATCGTGGGGAACCGCGACGGCGGACGGTACGTGACGGACGCGGACCCGGGCGCGTTCGCCCACCACGGCGACCAGTTCGACATCGCCGGGCACTTCACCGTGCCGCGCAGCCCGCAGGTACACCCGGTGATCCTGCAGGCCGGCGACTCGCCCGACGGACGCGAGTTCGCCGCGTCCAGCGCCGACGCGATCTTCTCCCGGCACGGCACTTTCGAGGACGGCCAGGAGTTCTACCGCGACGTCAAGTCCCGGCTCGCCCGACACGGCCGCCACCCGGATGACCTGAAGATCATCCCCGGTGTCACCTCCGTGCTCGGCGACACCGACGCCGAGGCACAGGAACGCGCCCATCACATCCGTCGCCAGCAAGTCAGCCCGCAGACCGCGATCCTGCTGCTGGAACAACTGTGGAACCGGGACCTGTCCGCCTACGACCCAGACGGCCCGTTGCCCGCCGAGGACCCGGACGTCACTACCGACGCGATCAGCCGGGGCCGGACCGACATGTACCCGGATCCGGTCGGCACCGCCCGCCGGTGGCGCGCCCTGGCCGAGGAGAAGGGCCTCGGGATCCGTGACCTGATCATCGAGGTGACCGGCCGGCAGTCGTTCGTCGGGACGCCGCAGCAGGTCGCGGACCGGATGGACCACTTCGTCCAGTCCGACGCCGCCGACGGCTTCATCCTGGTGCCACACCTGACCCCCGGCGGTCTCGACGAGTTCGTCGACCGGGTCGTCCCGCTGCTGCAGGAGCGCGGGGTCTTCCGCACCGAGTACACGGGTACCACCCTGCGCGACCATCTCGGTCTCGGCCCCGCCTGCCCGGTCGGCCACTTCGGTGCGGCGTGAGCATGCCCGTCACGGTCTGCCGCCGGCGCTGGGACGATCCGGACGCCGTCGCCCTACGGGCGGCAATGACCACCGAGTTGCGCCACCGTTACGCCGACCGGCCCGCCGACCCGATCCACCTGCCCACCGCCCAGGTGCTCGTCGCGACCTCGGTGGCCTGGACCGGGGTGGCGTACACCGTCGGGGCCACGCCGGTCGGGCACGCCGCCATGCGGTGGCACGGTCCCGACCTGGAGCTCAAGCGGATGTACGTACCACCGGCCTACCGTGGGCACGGCATCGCCGGAAGCCTGCTCGACGCGGCCCGGGAGGCCGCCGGCCAGCTCGGCGCGGTACGGATCGTGCTACAGACCGGCGACCGCCAAGCCAACGCGATCCGCCGGTACGAGCAGGCGGGTTACCGGCCGATACCGGTCTTCGCCCCCTACGACACGCTGCCGTACTCGCGCTGCTTCGCCCTGGCGGTACGCCGCCCATGACCCCTGCGCCGGAAGTGACGGTTTCCGCATGAAGTTCCTGCTGATCACGCTGATCGCCCACCTACCCGACCCGGTCACCGGTCGACGGCGCAGCACCAGCGAGCGGTTCCGGGAGGTGGTCGACACGGCGGTGCTCGCCGAGGAACTCGGCTTCGACGGATACGGCGTCGGCGAGCGGCACGAGCGGCCGTTCATCTCCTCCTCGCCCCCGGTGGTGCTGAGCCACATCGCGGCCCGCACGTCCACCATCCGCCTCTTCACCGCCGTCACCACCCTCAGCCTGCTCGACCCGGTCCGCGCGTACGAGGACTACGCCACCCTCGACCACCTCGCCGGTGGGCGGCTCGAACTGATCATCGGCAAGGGCAACGGTGCCGCGCAGGCCCAACTGTTCCACGTCACCGCCGATGACCAGTGGGACCGCAACCGGGAGGGCTACGAGCTGTTCCGCCGCCTGTGGCGCGAGGACCGGGTCACCTGGACGGGAAAGTACCGGCCGTCGCTGAACGAGGCCGAAACTTGGCCCCGCCCGCTGCAGCAACCGATCCGGGTCTGGCACGGCAGCGCCACCAGCCGGGAGTCGGTCGACCTGGCCGCCCGCTACGGCGACCCACTCTTCTCCGCGAACGTCACCAACCCCATCGAGCCATACGCCGAGCTCATCCGCCACTATCGGGACCGCTGGGCGCACTACGGACACGACCCTGCCGCCGCCCTCGTCGGCGCCGGCTCGGCCGGCTTCCACGTGACGCGCACGTCGCAGGAGGCGATCGAGCGCTACCGACCGATCTTCGACGCCCGGGTCGCCGCGTTCGCGCGGCTCGGCGTTCCCACCGTCTTTCCCACCTTGGAGGACGCCATCGAACGCAGCTCCATCCTGGTGGGCAGTCCACAGCAGATCACCGAGAAGGTGCTGCGCTACCACGAGCAGTTCGGCCACGAGGTCATGCACCTCCAAGCCGACCACGACGGGCTGACCGACAGGCAGCACCGCGAGAGCCTGGAGCTGTTCCAGGCCGAGGTGGCGCCGGTGCTGCGTCGCGAAATCCCCAGTCGCCCCTTCACCCCGGCGGTGACCGCCGCAGCCACGGTCTGAGCAGAAACGGGATCCCACCATGCCATCGACGCCACTGTCCGTCCTCGACCTGTCGCCGGTGCCCGCCGGAGGCAGCGTCGCCGACGCCCTGCGCAACACCGTCGACCTGGCCCGCCGGGTCGAACAGTCCGGTTACCACCGCTACTGGCTGGCCGAGCACCACCTCGCCGCAGGCGTCGCCAGCTCGGCCCCGGCGGTGCTCATCGGACAGGTCGCCGCCGCCACCAGCGTGCTGCGCGTCGGCTGCGGCGCCGTCCAGGTCGGTCACCGCACCGCCCTCTCGGTGGTCGAGGAGTTCGGCACCCTCGCCGCGCTGTACCCCGGGCGGATCGACCTCGGGCTGGGCCGTTCCGGACAATGGCGCGTCGAGGCGGCGCGGGCACTCACCGCTCCCACGACCGCTCCGCCCGTCGAGGCCCGGGTCGTCGACGGACTGCTGATCCCGCGGCCGTTCTCCTACGCCAGCGTGCTCGCCTCACCGCGCTTCGCGCTGGCCAGCGCGCTGCTGCACCAACCGGGCGCGCAGCCGCCGGCCTTCGCCGACCAGTTGGCCGACATCCTCGCTCTCCTGCGCGGCGACTACACCGACGAGAACGGGCTGGACGCCCACGCCGTACCGGGGGAGGGCACCGACCTCTCGGTGTGGCTGCTCGGCAGCAGCGGCGGCGAGAGCGCCCAACTCGCGGGCGCGCTCGGGCTGCCGTTCGCCGCGAACTACCACGTCAGCCCCGCCTCGGTGCTCGACGCGGTGGCCGCCTACCGGGCCGCGTTCCGGCCCTCGACCGTGCTGGCTGCGCCATACCTGGTGGTCTCCGCCGACGTGGTCGTCGCCGAGACCGACGAGGCGGCCCGCCGACTCGCCGCACCGTACGGGCCCTGGGTGCGCAGTATCCGCAGCGGCGACGGCGCGATCCCGTTCCCCCGTCCGGAGCAGGCCGCCGCGCTGCCGTGGACCGACGAAGACCGCGGGCTCGTCGCCGACCGGGTGGATACCCAGTTCGTCGGATCACCCGGAACGGTCGTCGAGCGGCTGCGCGTCCTGCGTGACGTCACCGCCGCCGACGAACTGCTGATCACCACGATCACCCATGCGCACGGCGACCGGGTCAGCTCGTACGAACTGCTCGCAAAGCAGTGGCGGGACTGACGTGTCACCAGGGGGCGCACCAGCGGTCGGTGGCGATAGCGACGGCTGACTGACCGTTCTGCTGTTGCCGCAGCGCACCAGGGGCTGGTCTACGTGAAGGTCACCAGCACCGGACCTCAGCGGCGACCCATCTCTTCCGGGCGGAACGCCATGCCCTCCACAGAAGCGTCCACATTTCCTCAGAAGAACCTCACGACTCCGTTGACGTTTCGCGTAGGGCGGCGTAGCTCCCCATGTGACAGAGCAGGGGGGCGCCTGGGCGGTGGCTGCCGGCCAGTGGCTCTGCGAGCACGATGGCGTGGTCCCCGCGAGTACGCGTTCGGTCACCCGGCACAGGGACCAGGCGACCGGCTCGCGCAGCAGCGGCACTCCGTATGGGCCGTACCGCCATTGGGGGAGGCGGCGAATCGGTCGATGCCGCTGGTGGCGAAGGTTCGTGCCGAATCCTGTTGGTTCTCGGCGAGTAGATGCACCGCCACGTGCTGCGCGACGGCGACGGTCGGCCAGCTCGATGACGACCGGGCCAGGCAATCCGCGAGCGTGGTCAGTTCGCGGATTCGGCGGGAGAGATGTTCGCGGAGCCGGTCGACCAGTTGGGCAGCAACGCGGTTCTCGTAGGAGTCCAGGTGCTCCCGGTAGCGCATGGAGGCCAGCCGGAGCGGATGGATCTGGCCGTGCTCCACGCCCGCCCAGCCCTCAGTGTGCGTGGCCAGCCTGGTGAGCCCGCCGGGAGGAACCCGACGGGCCAGGCTCGCCCGCGCCACCACTATCGATCATGAAAAGGCCGTGGGCTCCGACGTGAGAGGTCGGCCGGTCAGGTCAACGCGGTCACGTCGGATACGCCGTCCGGCAGGAGCTTCGCGGCCTCGCCGATCTGCTCGGGCGTGACCTCCTGGCGCCCGAAAATGAGAACCGCCTCGTAGTAGACCCAGGCCAGGGCATAGCATGCCGGCTGCACCGCCTCGGGGTAGTTGGCGCACACCCGTCGTAGGTCTTCATAGAAGGCGAGGTCCAACCGCTCCTTGTGCTCCGCGAACAGATTGATCGCCTTGTAGTTGCGGTAACCGAAGTCATGTCGGGCGCAGGCCGACTCGAACGTGAAGCCGAGCGGGTTGTCCGGCGCTCCCGTGCAGAGATCGTTGGACCAGTCGAACTCGTACGCCGCGTAGGTCGCCGGATAGAAACGCCCGATGTTCCAGGCGTCGTAGCTCGCGGAATCGGTCGAGGTCAGGCGCCTTAGCACGTCCAGCCGATCCCTCGGCATGCCGGTGGAGAAGACGCCGGACCCGACCGAGACAGAGACGGTGTCGGTGCCGAGGCCGTAGCAGGGGCTCAGGTAGCGCATGCCCGGCGGAAGCGCAAAGCAGCCGGCCCAGTAGCCCCCGTAGACCTGCAACGCCAGGTTGAACCCGATTTCCATGTCGAAGCCGCCGTTGTAGTAGCGGCCGTCGATGGTTACCGCGCCGTGGCTGTAGCCGTAGTAGCCGTTGACGAACGAGAAGACCGGTGCCGCCGCGACAACCTGCCCGTTGTACGGCGAACCGGACGACCGCTCGATCAGGTACGCCTGCCCGGCGCCTGCGAGATAGAAGTTGCAGACGATCTCCGCCAGGTACTCGATCCGTACCCGCATGCCGCTCGTAGTGGCCCACGCACTGATGTAGGGCGTGCAGTTCAGGTTCTGCTGCTGCGCCCCGTCGACCATCCGCGGTGCCTTGCCGGCGGCCGGGGAGCCGCCCGCTGGCGGACTCAGCGTGATCACGGGACCCTTCGTGACGTCGGCCGCCGATTGTGGGCCCGCGGGTCGCCGGGCGGGGCTCGGCTTCTGCGTGGCGATGCCGGGTGCCGCGGTGACCACCTGATCGGGGAGGCTGGGAGCGTCCGTCGTCGGCGCGGCGTGTGCCGGGAGCGCGTTTCCCAGCATGCCGCCAAGCACGAGCGTGATGGCCGCCGTCAATGCCGAAACCCTGCTGATGGTGCTTCTCGATCTCATTACCACTCCGTCCGGTCGACTGGTGTGGGCAGCTTCTCAGGAGCGGCTGGACGAAATCTGGTCTCATCTGGATATGCCAGGCTTGAATCCGGCGACGTGCCCCAGAACAATGAAGAACCTCGATTGTTCTCGAGGAGGCGGCCGGTTGCTCGTTATCCAGGTCCTCGGTCCCATTCGATGCTGGCGTCACGGCGACGAGGTCAGGATCGGTCCGCCTGCCCGACGCGCCGTGCTCAGCCTGCTCGTGCTCGCCGGCGGACGGCCGGTGTCAGGTGCCCGCATCGCCGATGTGCTCTGGGGCGAGCACGTGCCGCGCAGCGCGGCCAATGTGATCCAGACCCATGTCAAGCATCTGCGCCGGCTACTCGAACCCGACCGTCGTGCCTACGCGCATAGTGGAATGCTGCCGTCGGTGGGGGCCGGGTACGCGCTACGTCTGCCGGACGGCACCGTCGACCTCGACCGGTTCCGCAGCCTGCTCCACGTCGCGACAGAAGCCGATCACCGCGAACAGCCGCAGGAGGTCGCGGCCCGCCTCGCCGCCGCGCTTGACCTGTGGCACGGCGAGCCGTTCGCCGACGTGCCCGCGCTGGCCGGGCATCCGACGGTCCGTGCCCTGCTCGACGAACGTCGCGCGGCGGTGGCCCGCTACACCGACCTGATGTGTGCACCGGACTCCGCCGGACGGACCCTCCCGTTGCTACGCGAGGAGGCGGCGGCGCACCCGCTGGACGAGGCGATGCACGCCCGGCTGATCCGGGCGTACCACGCTCTCGGCCGGCGTGCCGACGCGCTCGCGGCCTACGACGTCGTCCGCCGGCACCTCGCCGACGAACTCGGTGTCGGTCCCGGACCTGACCTCGTCGCGGCCTACCTGCGGGTACTCGACAAGGCGCCCACACCGGCGGTCGACCCGCCAGCCGGCGGCCCCACCGCCGCGCCACCGGTCAACCAGCTCCCGGCCGAGGTCGCCGGCTTCACCGGGCGGGTGACCGAACTGGCCACGCTGGACGGCTGGATCACAGACGGCCGCGGCGGGGACGGCTCGATCACGGACGGCCGGGTCTCGGACGGCGGTGCGGTGCGGATCGGCGTCGTCTGCGGCACCGCCGGCGTCGGCAAGACGGCGCTGGCCCTGCGCTGGGCGCACCGCACCCGCCACCGGCACCCCGACGGGCAGCTCCACCTGGACCTACGCGGCTTCGACCCGCACCGTCCGGTCCCGGTCGGCACCGCGCTCGGGCACCTGCTGGAGTCCCTCGGCGTCCCGGTCGCCGAGATCCCCGACGACCTCGACCGCCGGGCCGCCCGGTATCGGGCCGTGACCGCTGGCCGAAGCCTGCTGATCTTCCTCGACAACGCCGCCTCCGTCGACCAGGTCCGGCCATTGATCCCGGGAACGGGTGCCACCACGGTCCTCGTCACCAGCCGCGACAGCCTCGCCGGCCTGGTGGCCCTGTACGGCGCGCACCGTCTCGTGCTGGACCTGCTGCCCGAGCCGGACGCGGTGACGCTGCTGCGTTCGCTCGTCGGCGCACGCGTCAACCAGGAGCCGGAGGCCGCCGCCGCGCTCGCCCGACAGTGCGCCCGCCTCCCGCTGGCCCTGCGGGTCGCGGCCGAGCTGGCGGCGTTCCGGCCGGAGGAAACCCTGGCGGCCTTGGTCGATGAACTCGCCGACCGGCGGCTGCGGTCGCTGGATCCGGGCGGGGACCTGCGGTCGACCGTGCGGGTGGTCTTCTCGTGGTCCTATCTGCAGCTCCCGCCGCAGGCGGCCCGGCTGTTCCGCCGCCTCGGGCTGCATCCCGGCCCCTCGTTCGCCGCCGACACCGCCGCCGCGATGGCCGACGCGCCCCTCACCGATACCGTACGGCATCTGGAACTGCTGGCCCGCAAACATCTCTTACGCGCCGACCGGCCGGGACGGTACGGCATGCACGGCCTGCTGCGTGCGTACGCCGGCGAGCTGGCCGCCGCCAACGAGGCCGGTGCCGCGCTGGACCGGCTGCACACCCACCTCCTCGCGACCGCCGCGGCGGCGATGGACCGGCTGCACCCGGCGGACCGCGCCCACCGCCCCGCCGTGACCCGCGCACCGGGCTTCACCGACGACGCCGCCGCCCGGAACTGGCTGGACGCGGAACTGTCCGGCCTCGTCGCGACCGCCGCTGCCGCGCTGGAACACGGCCGACCCCACTACCCGGCCGACCTCGCCGCCACGCTCTACCGCCATCTTGAGGGCGGCCGGTACACCGACGCCGAGGCACTGCACGGCCACGCGCTTGAGGCGGCCCGGCACAGCGGCGACCCGGTGCGGCACGGCCGCGCGCTGACCGACATCGGTGCCGTGCACCGTCTGCGCGGTCGCTACGAGCTCGCCGAGACGCACCTGGCCGAGGCGGTCGCAATCCTGAACCGGTGCGGCGACGCGCTCGGCGTCGCCCGGGCACTGTCCAACCTCGGCATCGTGCATGAACGCCTCGGCCGCGACGCCGACGCCCTCCAGCGGGCCGCGCTCGCCGCCTACCGCCAGGCGGGTGACCGGTACGGCGAGGCGTCCGTGCTGGTCAACCTGGGTAACGCCGACAACCGCCCGGGTCACCTGGGTGAGGCGTACGACGAACTGTCCAGGGCCGCCGTGCTGTTCCGGGAGGTCGGCGCCACGGTCGGCGAGGCGATGGCCCGAACGAACCTCGGTGACGTCTGCGCCAGCCTCGAGCGGCACGACGAGGCGGCCGGGCACCTGGCGGCGGCACACGAGATTTTCCGGGCGACCGGGCACGTCTACGGCGAGGCCGTGGCGCTGAGCAACCTGGGCCGGGTGCGGGGCATCCGTGGTGACCACGCCCGCGCGGTCGATGATCTGACGGAGTCGATCCGCATCCTGAATTCGATCGGGCACGCCTACGGGGAGGCGAGCGCGCTCAACAATCTCGGCGACGTGCTGGCGGCAATGGGCCGCACCGCCGACGCCGTGGCCCGGTACGCTGCCGCGTTGTCGATCGTCACCGCGACCGGGGACCGGGACGAGCAGGATCGCGCACACGACGGCATCGCCCGCGCACAGCGGCAGACGGCACGCGCCGCGAGGTAGACGGGGACCCCTCGGTCAACCGGCTCTGCGGAGGCATGCCTCGTCGTCGCGACAGTCAGCCTGAGGCGGTGGGCCGAATCGCACCGATCGAGGGCACGGCTGAGAGGTGTGGCCGTTGCGACGATCCGTGACCCGGGAGGATGGACAGGGGTCGTGGTCGCGTCCGGAGTCGGTGGGGCGGCGACACCATTCTGACGGTGGAGCCCTGCCTGCTCGACGACATCGCATACGTGGATTCTCAGGAAGACCCGTGACAACGCCCGGGAAGGAATCAGTATCCCGCGCGGCACCAGAGTCGTCGATGTTGGCCATGGCCGCATGCACAATGCTCGGTCACGGACCGCTCATCGCAAAGTCCCCCACCTCAATCGACACTTCGCGGCTGTCACAAAGGCTGCCGGGCCACGCCGAGGAAACACTGTTTCCCGCGCCGACCGTCACCGTAGCGGCTTGAATACCGGTATGCAGGTCAACAAGGACGGGCGGCAGTGGCGGATCGGCACCGCCGCCGAGGTGGAGTGGATCGCCGGTCACACCACTGCCGGCATCTCGATCACCACCGCCATCCCCCGATCTTCGACGCCTACGCCACCACCCACCAGCCCGACGGCGTCACCGTCGCCGCCTATGAACACGCCCTGGTCCAGGACCTCACCGCACAGACCCCCGGCCAGCACTGGTGGCTGGCCTATCTCGACACCGGACCCCACGACATCGTCTTCCCCCACGCCCCCAGGGTGTCGCTCTACTGGAACTGGTCCTACGTGCTGGTCGAGGCCGGACCCGAGCAGGCCCTCACCTGGCGGACCGGTCACATGCGCCACGGTGACGGATCACTACCCGACCTGTTCTTCCCCGCCGATCGGTCATGGCTGGTCTCCGCACTCTGGGACGACACCTGGACCTGCGTCGGTGGCCCGGAACCGCTGATCAACACCCTCCCACAGAATCCTCTGGCCAACGCCCGCCGGGTCCGACCCGACGAAGACGCGCTACCGCCGGGACTCACCCGCGAGTGACACCCCACACCTGCGTTACCCTGGCGCGTGATCGTCCCGTCGACTCATGCATCGGGCGGACAACTCATGCCTGATCAACGGGCTCCGATCACTGCGCGCTGGCGGAGCACCGCTTGGAGTTGTGCGACGTCGAGGTGGCGGGGGTTCGTGCGGTGCCGGACGGCCAGGGCCGCCGCCGTGCCGGCTGCTTCGCCGGTGGTGAAGCAGGTGGCGGTGATCCTGGCCGAGCCGTTGGCCTCATGGGTGCTCGACACGCATCGGCCGGCGGCGAGGAGATTGTCGTGGTCGTGGCCGACGAGGATTCCGTACGGGATGTCGTAGGCGGCGGTCAGGCCGTCGGTGTGGGAGAGCCCTGGCGAGTTGCTGTCGTGCACGTCGATGGGGAAGGCTCCCTGCCCGATGCTGTCGGGACTGCGGCGACCGCCTTTGACGTCCTCCTCGCGCAGGGTGGTGAGTCCCTTGATCCGCCGCGATTCCCGCACTCCCACCCGGTCTGATACGTCGACCAGGTATGCGTCGGACCCGCCGGGTACGTATCGACGAAACCAGTCCACCGTCTGCATGACCTGTTCGGCGAGCGTCAGGTAGGCGTCGCCGAGACGACTGCCGGCGGGGTCGATCGGAGTGCGGGTCAGGTTGAGTACCGCCTCGGCACGCCTCGGCCAGCCGGCCAGGTGGAGTTCGGTGCGCCGCCAGGAGAGCCGTCCCTCGCGGTGGCCCTGGTCGAGCAGGCGGCCGAAGCCCCAGAGGTTCACGTGTTCGTCGCTGGGCGTGCCGATGTGGCTATCGGGACGGAAGTCGTCGGCGTTGTCCCGCGCGTACGTCAGCAGCGGCGCGTACTGGACGCCGCCGAGCTTGAGCAGTAGGGACGCCGGCTGGGTGGAGCTGATGCGGTCGGTCTGGAAGCTCGCCCCGGCGAGTGCGAAGACGACGGCGTCGCCGGAGCAGTCCACGACCACCTCCGGACGGATCAGGGCGCGCCCGAGGCCGGCTGACTCCACCACGACCCCGGTGACCTGTTTACCGTGCTCGCCCTGCGCGGTCTGCGCGGCGACGACGACCGTGTTGAGCAGGAGCCGGACTCCGGCTCGGCGCAACAGGATGGCCTCGCACATGGACAGTTCGGCGTGGTTGACCGGGGTGCGGGTGGCGGTGTACTTGACGTCGTCGGGGATGTGGCCGGGTGAGCCGCCGTACTCCTGGAGCAGGGCGATGATCCGCTGGCCGATGCCGCCGGTGACCTGGTTACCGGCGGCGTCGTGGAAACCGGCGCTGTGCTCCAACAGTTGGCGTGCCAGGGTGCCTCCGACGTGGCCGGTGGCCTCGACCAGCAGGGTGTCGGCGCCGGTCTCGGCAGCGGCGATCGCGGCGGCGGTGCCGGCCGAGCCGGCACCGACCACGAGGACCTGAGGGGTGAGGACGTGATTCTCGGGTGACACGCTCAGCCTTTCACGCTGCCGGCGGTGAGGCCCTTCTCGTAGTAGCGCTGGAGTACGAGGAAGAGTCCCACGACGGGGATCGTTACCAGAGTGCTGAGGGCCATGATCGCGCCCCAGCGGATGTCGAACGAGGTGACGAAGCCGGCCATCGCGACCGGGGCGGTGACGTTGCGACCCTGGGCGATGACGCTGGCGAAGAGGTACTCGTCCCAGGAGAGGATGAACGAGAACATGGCAGTGGTGGCCAGGCCGGTGCGCAGCAGCGGCAGCGTCACCGTGAGGAAGGCGCGCAGGTAGCCGAGACCGTCGACCCAGGCGGCCTCCTCCAGCTCGCGGGGGACCGCCTCGACGAACGACTTCATCAGCCAGGTGGTCAGCGGCAGTGTGATGGTCAGGTGGGCGATGGTGACGCCGACCAGGCCACCTACCAGCCCGAGTGCGGACAGCGCGAGGTACAACGGGACCAGCAGCAGGATGGCCGGGAACAGGTACGACACGCTCAGACAGACGAGTAGGACTCGGCGGCCGGGGAACTGGAAACGGCTGACGGCATAGCCGGCGGTGGTGCCGACGAGCAGGGATATGACGGTGGTGGCCACGGCGACGAGGAAGCTGTTGAGGAACCAGCGCACCGCCTCGCTGCCCTCGAAGACCTCCCGGTACCAGTCCGCGGTCAACTGTGACGGGATCAGTGACGGGTCACTCTGGAACAGTTCCGTGGCCGGCCGGACCGAACTCAGCGCCATCCAGAGCAGCGGGCCGACCGCGAAGAAGACGATCAGGGTGAGGGCCACCACCCGTCCGGCGACGGCGGCGACCCGGCCGGGAGTGGGTCTGCTGTTTCTAGGCATGGCGTCTCCTGGTGCGCATGACGAGCCAGCCCGCCAGGCCGGCAGCGGCGAGGAAGAGGCCGACGGAGGAGGCGATGGCCGCGGCGTAGCCGATCTGGAATTCGCCCATCAACACCTTGTAGATGTAGGTGGAGAGCACCTCGCTCGCCCCGGCCGGTCCGCCACGGCTGAGCAGCCAGACCAGCTCGAAGTACATCAGTGTCCAGATGCCGCGCAGCGCCAGGAGCGCGAGCGTGGCCGAGCGTAGGTTGGGCAGGGTCACGTGCACGAACTCCCGCCAGGGGCCGGCGCCGTCGACCCGCGCCGCCTCGTACTGTCCCTTGTCGATGCCCTGCATCCGGGCCCAGTAGACGAGCATCGCGAACGGGAAACCGCGCCAGATGTTGACCAGGATGACGGTGAACAGCGCCGAACCCTCCAGGCCGAGGGGAGTCGCGCCGTCGGGCAGCCACCCCCAGGACTGTAGGTTGCCGCTGACGATGCCGTAGTGACCATCGAGCATCCACTGCCAGATCAGGGCGGTGGCGATGACCGGAACCACGTACGGGATCAGCAGCAACTGGCGGATCCACCGCATGCCACGCCAGTCCGCGTCGATGAGCAGCGCCGCTATCAGTCCGAGGCCGAGCTGGCCGACGAGGGAGAGCACTGTCCACAGCAGCGTGTTGCCGATGGTGGTGAGCAGCGGCCGGTCGCTGGCGATCGCCGTGTAGTTGTCGAGGCCCACGAACTCGGCGTCGCCGGTCAGCAGGTTGATGGAGAACAGCGAGGTGCGGAAGCTCTCGAAGATCGGATAGGCCAGGATCGCCGCGAAGAGCAGTGCGGCGGGCACGGCGAAGGCCATGCCCGCGCGCTGCTGCCGTCCGGTGAGCGTCCGCGTGAGGAATACGGGAGTCATCGGGATCGGAGCACCAATCAGCTGACGTTGGCGAGACGCTTCATCTCGGCGTTGATGGCGTCGAACGCCTGTTCCGGAGTGATGGTGCCGGCGGCGGCCGACTGGAGTTGGTCGCCGACGAAGGTGGTGGCCTCGATCTGGCCGGCGAGCTGGTTGAGGCCCGCCTCCATGCCGTATCGGTACCACTCCGGCAGGATCTGCTCCCGGATCGTCTGGATCTCGGTCTGGAAGCGCAGGACGGTCTCGTTGCCGGTGTAGGTGGTCGAGGCTGCGGCGCTGTTCGTCGCGGGCAGGGCGAAGACCGGACGGGTGTTGACGCGTTCCGCTGCCAGGTCCGGCTGCATCATGCACTGGACGAGGGTCTTGGCGGCTTGTTCGCGACGGTCGTTGCTCTTGCCGACCATGTAGAAGTAGCCGCCACCGATCGAGCCCCGCGGCGCGGTCGCCTGGTTCGGGCCGGGCAGGGGGAAGACGCTCATCTTGTCGAGCATCTGCGGGTTCTGCTCGGCGGCCAGACCGACGACGGCGCCGAAGTCGAGCACCATGGCGAGCTTGCCCTGGGCGAAACTGGTCCGGAAGTCGTTCCATGACCAGGTACGCGACTCGGGCGGGGAGGCCGCGGCATAGAGGTCGAGCATGAACCTGGTGGCCTCGATGGCTTTGGCCCGGTCGCGGTCGAGCGCGTACTCACCGGTCTGCGGATCGAAGGTGTGCACACCGTTGGCGTAGAGGAACTGGTAGTAGGTCTGCGGGGCGACCAGTGCCGAGCCCATCGGTACGGCGAAGCCGCGCACGCCGGCCGCCGGGTCGTCGAGCTGCTTGGCGGCGGCGAGCAGCTCCGGCCATGACCGGGGGATCGCGATGCCCTTGGCCTGGAAGAGATCCTTGCGGTACCAGACCTCCTGGTGCAGGGCCCAGTCGGGTACCGCCCACGTCTTGTCGTCCTTGCTGACGGCACGCAGGTAGGAGGGGATGAAGTCGTCGCGGCCGTGCCTGTCCACGACGTCGTCGACGGGGACGATGAAGTCGCCGGCCTGTGCGGCGGCCACGCCTCCCTCGATGGTGTTCATGATGTCGGGGCCGTTGCCCGCTTTGAAGCCGGTGACCATCTTCGGATACATGCTGTCGAAGGGGACGGCTTCGAAGGAGACGGTGACGTCGTCCTGGTCGGTGGCGCACTTCTCGGCCTGTCGCTGCACGGCGGCGGCCTGGGTGTTGACCGTCAGGTTGGTCCAGAAGGTCAGGGTGATGGGGCCGCCGTCGTCGCCGCGGGTGTTCTGGCCACCTGCGGTGGGTGGGCTACAGGCGGCGAGCAGCGCGAGCCCTCCGGCCATCGCTGCGGCGGTGACGGCAAGCCTCGCTCGGTGGTGATTGCGGCTCATGGTCGTCCTCGGGGGTTCGGGGTGGATGAGCGGATATCCGGGGAACCGATGCGTCGGTGAGCAGGAGTGTTATCGGTTACACGATCACGTCAGGTTCCGGCGGATGTCAAGAGCAGACGCGAAAAGAGCACGTCACGAGCCCTTAACGCGGTGGTTGACATCCGCGCTCGGATGGATAAAGCTCCCATTGCTGTAACCGGTAACATCGCTCGCTGAGAGAGGTCGCACATGGCTCAGGCCGCCACCCCCCGCTTCACCGGGATCATCCCGCCGCTCGTGACACCGTTCGACGCGGACGAGAACATCGATGTCGAGGCACTGCGCGGGGAGATCCGCTTCCACCTGACCGTTGGCGTACACGGACTGTGCGTGACCGGCTCCACCGGCGACGGGCAGATGCTCTCCATCGACCAGTCGGTCACCGTCGCCCGGATCGCCGTCGAGGAGACCGCCGGTGCCGTACCGGTCATCGCGGGCATCATCCGCGACTCGACCGCCGAGGTGATCCGTTACGGTCTCGCGCTGAAAGAGGTCGGGGTCGACGCCCTGCAGGTCACCCCGGTGCACTACCTGTTCCAGCCCGACGAGGACACCACCGTCGAGTACTACCGGCGGATCAGCGAGCAGACCGGACTGCCGGTCATCATCTACAACGTGATCCCGTACGCACTGATCCCGGCCACCACGGTCTACCGGGTCATCCAGGAGGTCCCCGGGGTCGTCGGCGTCAAGCAGTCCGGTGGAGACATCCACCAGCTCGCCGACCTGCTCAAGGCGGCGCCGACCGAGGGCGTCGTCTTCACCGCCGTCGACGACCTGCTCTATCCGGCCTACCTGCTCGGTGCCGGCGGAGCGATCAGCGCGACGTTGACGGTCGTCCCGCAGCTCTGCGTCGAACAGTGGAACGCGGTGCGGGCCGGCGACCACAAGACGGCACTGGACATCCACAACAAGCTGCTGCCGATCTGGCGGGCCGTCGACGGTCCGAACATGACCGTACGCATCAAGGCCGCACTACGGATGCAGGGACGCGACGGTGGCCTGGGCGCACACCCCCTCACGCCGGTCAGCGCGGCGGAGGAGACTGCGGTCCGGGGCGCGCTGGTAGAAGCCGGTGTCCTCGCCGAGTGATTGACGGGCGTCGCCCGCACGTTGTACCTGTGGGAACTCCCCACAGACTGGAACAAGGAGCCTTCTGGTGGCAGGAATCCGGGACGTGGCCAGATTGGCCGGCGTCTCCACCGCGACCGTGACCCGCGCCCTGCGGGACGAAGTGTCGGTGACCGACGCGACGAAGGCCAAGGTCAGGGAGGCGGCGCGACGCCTGGACTACGTACCCAGCGCCGCCGCCCGTGCCCTGTCGCGCGGCCACTCCAATCTGCTCGGCCTCTTCGTCCCGGACATCACCAACCCGTTCTACGCCCAGGTCGCGCAAGGGCTTGAGGACCGTGCCGCGCAGGCGCGCTATCACTGCGTCATCGCCAGTTCGCACCTCAATCCGGAACGGGAACGCCACCTGCTCACCTCGTTCCAGGACGGGACCCTCGCCGGTCTTGCCGCCACGACCGTCGGCACCGACGAGCGGTTCACCGCAGCGCTCGGCGCCACCCAGGGGCCGCTGGTTCTCGTCGACCGGCGGCCCCGGGGCATCAAGGCCCCGCTGGTCCGCACCGACAACCGTAAGGTGACCCGGGGCGCCATCGGGGAACTCCTCGACATGGGGCACCAACGGGTCGCGATGATCTCCGGTCCGCGTGACTTCGACACCGCCTGCCAGCGCCTGTCCGGGTTCCGGTTGGCATACCGCGACGCCGGGCTGAGCCTGCCCGACGAGTACATCCGGCACGGCCACCTCGGCGAGGAGGGTGGGCTCCGGGCCATGGACGAACTGCTCGCGCTCGACCCACGGCCGACCGCCGTGTTCTGCTTCAACAACCTCGTCACCGTCGGCGCGCTCAAGGCGATCCGGCGGGCCGGACTGCGCATCCCCACCGACATCAGCCTGCTGGCGTTCGACGACATGACCCTCTTCCCTCTGGTGGACCCGCCGATCAGCGCCATCGACCAGCCCGCATACGAGATGGGCCGATACGCCGCCGACCTGTTGTTGCGGATGCTCGACGGCGAACAGGACCTCGGCGACGTCGTGTTGCCGGCCAAGATGATCATTCGCGGGTCGATGGCCCCTCCGGGCACCCCGCCGAACCCCACCCCGCCGAACGACGGCCGCGCCGTCCCGTCGTCACGACGGGCCGACACGGCGCAGCCGGCGGGCCGGAACTGAGAGACCAGGACATGGCCGAAGCCTTCTTCACCTCCAGGGCGGACTACGTCGACCGAGCGCTGCTCGGCTTCGCCCACGCCCACCGCGACATCGTCACACTCCACCCAGAGCCCGGGTACGTGGTCGCGGTCAACCGCGACCCACGCCGCCGAGTCGGCATCGTCTCCGGCGGCGGTTCCGGTCACGAACCCCTGCACGTCGGACTCGTCGGCACCGGAATGCTCGACGCCGCCGTGCCCGGCAAGGTGTTCGCCTCGCCGCACAACCGGCAGATCTACGAGGCGAGCCGAGCGGTGGCCGGTCCCGACGGTGTGTTGCACGTGGTCAAGAACTACACCGGTGACCGGATCAACTTCGGCATCGCCGCCGAGCGGCTGCGGCACGATGGCATCCGGGTCGAGCGGGTGCTCGTCGACGACGACGTGGCCACCGACAGTGACCAGACCGGTACGGGCCGGCGCGGCACCGGTGCGACGGTGCTGACCGAGAAACTACTCGGTGCCGCCGCCGACCAGGGTCTCGACCTCGATGCGCTGACCCGGCTCGGACGCGCCGTCGTGGCCCGCTCGCGCAGCATCGCCGTCGCCTCCGCCGCGCACACCTCCCACGTCACCGGCGAACCCGGCTTCGTCCTGCCACCCGGCCAGGTCGAGTACGGCGTCGGCATCCACGGCGAACGCGCCCGACGCAGCATCGCCCGACCACCGCTGGAGGAACTGGTCGATCGCATGGTCGACGACGTGCTCGCCGGCCTCCCGGCGGGGGACCGAGCCCTCGTCCTGGTCAACGGGCTCGGCGGCACCACCGCCATCGAGCTCTACAACGTCTTCGCGCGCACCGTCGACACCCTCGCCGACCGTGGCGTCTCCACCACCGGCAGCCTCGTCGGCACCTGGTCGCCGGCGTTGGACATGCGCGGCTTCTCCATCACCGTCACGCTGCTGGACGACGACTGGGCCGAACTCTGGAACGCCCCAGCGTGGACCGCCGCCCTCCGGAAATGAGACCGACGATGCTGATGCGGACCTACCTCGACGCGGCCGAGGCCGCACACGCCGAGCTGACCCGAATCGACCAGGTCGCCGGCGACGGCGACTTCGGTGACAACCTCCGCGACGGGCTGCGCGGCGCCGTCGCCCGGATACCCGACGACGCGGACCTCGCCACCGAGGTCAGCATCGCCGCCACCTGGTTCCTCGACCACGTGGGTGGCACCAGTGGTCCACTCATCGGGCTGCTGCTACAGGCGATCGCCCCCCACCTCGCCGAACACGGCGACACCGACACCGCGCTCCGCGACGGCCTGGCCGACGGGCTCGCCGCGATCGAGCGTGTCGGTGAGGCCAAGGTCGGCGACCGCACCATGGTCGACTGCCTCGCGCCGACCCTCGCCGATATCCGCGACAAGCCCGTACCGCTGGACTGGCCCGCCGTCGCCAGGTCGGCGGCGCGGCACGCCCACGCCACCGCGGACTTGCGGCCCCGGATGGGACGCGCCAGCTACGTGGGGGACCGCGCCGTCGGCACCCCGGACGCCGGAGCCGTCGGGATCGCCCTGCTGTTCTGGGCGCTCGCCGTGCACCGCGACCCCGGAGAGCGCGAGCTGCTGCCCGACCCGGCCCGCCTCGCCGAGGGCGAGGAGCAGCCGTGACCGCACCCGGGAAGATTCAGCTGACCGGCGAGATGTTCATCGGTGCCGACCGGGTCCGGGGCCAGGCAGGGGCCCGCCGCTCGCGCAACCCGCACAGCGGCGAGGAACTCGACCCGCCGTACGGCATGGACGACGGCACCGCCGTGACGGAGGCATGCCGGCGGGCGGAGGCGGCCTTCGACGCCTACCGCGCCACGCCTGACCGGCACCGGGCCGCCTTCCTCACCGGCATCGCCACCAACCTGGAGGAGCACAGCGCACAGATCGTCAGCGCCGTCGTCCTGGAGACCGGCCTCGCCGAGGCACGTGCCCGCACCGAACTGGCCCGCACCGCCGGCCAGCTACGCATGTTCGCCAGCCTGCTCGGCACGCCCGAATGGCGCGACCCCCGACACGTTCCGGCCCAGCCAGACCGGACCCCGCTGCCCCGACCGGAGCTGCGGTCGCGGCTCATACCGCTCGGCCCGGTCGCGGTCTTCGGCGCCTCCAACTTCCCGCTGGCGTTCTCCGTCGCGGGCGGTGACACCGCATCGGCGTTGGCTGCCGGTTGCCCTGTCGTGGTCAAGGGACACCTCGCCCACCTACGCACCAGTGAGCTGGTCGGCGCCTGTGTCGCCGACGCCGCGCGGCAGGCCGACCTGCCCGACGGCGTGTTCTCTCTGGTGTTCGGTGACGGCAACGAGACCGGCGCGCAGTTGGTCGGCGACCCACGGATCGCCGCTGTCGGGTTCACCGGATCCCGTGCCGGTGGCACCGCCCTGACCAGCCTGGCCCAACGCCGTCCCATCCCCATCCCGGTCTACGCCGAGATGTCCGCCATCAACCCGGTCTTCCTCCTGCCGCACCGCCTCGCCGCCGCCACCGACCACATCGCCGCCGGATACGTCGCCTCGCTCACCGCCAGCGCCGGCCAGTTCTGCACCAATCCCGGCCTGGTGCTCGCCGTGGAAGGATCCGAACTCGACGCCTTCCGCGAGACGTTGGTCGAAATGCTGCGCGAGCAGCCCGCGCAGACCATGCTGACCAGCACCATCGCCGAGGCGTACCGGGCCGGACAGACGGAACTGGCCGGAATCCCGGAAGTCAGTCTGCTCGCCCAGGGAACCGCGAACCCCACCCACGCCGCCGGCGTACCCGCCATCTATCACACCGACGCCAAGACGCTGCTCACCGAGCCGCGTCTGCAGGAAGAGGTCTTCGGCGCCACGTCCGTCCTCGTGAGCTGCGCCAACCCCGACGATCTGATCCAGGTGGCCCGGCACCTTGCCGGGCAGCTCACCGCCACCCTGCATGCCGACCCCGACGACCACGCGCTGGCCGCGAGCCTGCTGCCGGTACTCGAGCGCCGCGCCGGCCGCATCGTCTACAACGCCTGGCCGACCGGCGTCGAGGTGGGACCGGCGACGGTGCACGGCGGCCCGTACCCCGCCACCTCGGACGCGCGCTCCACCTCCGTCGGAACCATGGCGATCAACCGCTTCCTCCGCCCGGTCGCCTACCAGGACCTCCCCGAGAACCTGTTGCCGACCTGATGACAGCGGTCGGTGCCGTTGATGCCGCACCGACCGCCACCGCCGCCGTGGACGGGGCGACACGGCACCTGTCGCCCCGTCCCGGTGCCGGCTCAGACGACCGAGACCCCCAGAAGCGTGCCCGGCGGGTCATCCCGAAGCAACGGACTGAAGTGGTAGCGCCGTGGGTGGTGGCAGCAAGACGCGCCTGGCCGGCTCCTCCCGGCTCGAACGGTTCGCCCTTGGCTAGGGGTGGCGAGACCTCTGACGAAGCGGGTCTTGGACGCGTGTCGGTCGGCTCGTGCTGTGGATCAGGGCTGGGACGCCACGGTGAGCTTTGCGGTGTCTGGGGCGTAGACGGTCATCCAGTGCGGATGCAGCCGGTAGTAGACCACGTCGTTGTCCCAGTCGAAGAGGTCGTCGCCGTAGAAGTCCTTCAGGTACGCGAGTACGTCCGGCCAGTCCGTGGCCTGGTCGCCGTTGCGGGGGTTGAGGATCTCCACCGTGCCGTGCGTGAAGACGCCGAGGTCCTCACCGCGCATGTGTGCGGCGCTGACGGCGGGCCGCGCCGCGAGATGGCGCGCCTTGGCGGCGTCGGGCGCCGTGCCGAAGTGCCACCTGCCGCGCAGGAAGTGCCCGTCCACCCCGCTGATCCGTGGCTCGCCCTTCGCCGTCACGCTCGCCAGAGCGAGGGTGCACATGCCGGTGAGGACCTGGGTGAGCTGCTCCGCGTTCAGTGTGCGGGCGGTGTTGATGATCGAGCGGAGGTGGGCGGTGGAGGCGGCGAGGGAGGCGTCCAGGAGGGCTTGGAGCTTTTCGAGATCTTCTGGGGTTTCGCGCATGGAGGTCCTTGTCTCTCCGTATCTGTTCGGTGCCTGGTCCGCGCCTGTCACCGGCGCCGACCGATGAACCCATGCTCCACCCAAATCCTGACACCTTGTGTCATATTTCTTCTCCTGGCTCGCGCCCGCCTGCGGGCCACACGGCCGCCGACGCGACGTGAATCTCCCGGCCGGCGACGATCCGCCGGTGCGCCCGCGGACACACGTCGCCTGAGGCCGGTGCCGGCGCCGGGCTCACCGCTGCGGCGGAATCCGGAGCCAAGTTCAGTCCCTGCGCAACTGTCCGGCGGTGCGTCGTAGTCGCCGCTACACGACCTGCGTTGGTGACGCTGACGCCAACTGGCGGAAGGGCTGGAGTGGTCCGGAGGAGTGTGCCCCCTCTGTTGGCTTTTGTCCCAGAGGGCGCGGCGGCGGCACGTATCGATCCATAGAAGCGACGAATCTCGTCGTTTCTGAACGGTTATCCGACGAAGGTCTTAGGTCTATAGACAGGAAGTGGCGTCACTCGTAGGGTCACAGCATCTTTTCGATGATCCTGGAGATGACGTGAACACTGCTGCCACGCACACTTCCGCAGTCTCGGCGACCGAGCTGCACGCCACTGCCACCGTGGTGGACGGCAGCACCGTCATCGAACTGAGCGACGCCCACCTCGACCGGATTCGGCGAGGCGGCGTCACCGCCGTCAACCACACCGTCACCAGGCCGTACGCCGACACGGTAACCGCGCTGCGGGAGGTGAACCGGTGTCGTCGGTGGATCGACGAACACCCCGACGACGTTCTGCTCGCACTGACCGTCGACGACATCCATCGGGCCAAGGCCGAAGGCAAGGAGGCCGTCATCTTCGGCCCGCAGGACACGGAGATGATCGGGGTCGACCTCGACCTGCTGGGCACCTTCTACGACCTGGGTGTCCGCATCCTGCAACTGACCTACCAGCGGCAGAACCTGCTCGGCGCGGGCTGTGGCGAGGAGACAGACGCGGGCCTGACGCACCGGGGTCGTCGCTTCGTCCAGGCCATGGACGAGCTGGGCATCCTGGTCGACGTCTCACACTGTGGCGAGCGCACCGGCCTGGACGCCATGGAGACGTCCAGCAAGCCGGTGGTGGTCACCCACTCCTTCTGTGACGCCATGTCGCCGCACATCCGGGCCAAGTCCGACGACTATCTGCGCACCCTCGGGCAGCAGGGCGGCGTCATGGGAATCACCACCTTGTCAGGGTTCCTGTACTACCCGGAGGCCCCGTCCCGGCGTCCGGATCTGGTCCGCTTCGTCGAGCACGTCAGCCGCGTGGTGGAGGTGGCGGGCGTGGACCACGTCGCCATCGCCACCGACTACGACGAGACGTGGACCGAGCCGATGCGGATCGCACAGTTGAAAGCCATCGCGCAGTCGAACTCCAGGGAGCAGCAGAACCTCCTCGGCGACTTCGGATGGAACGAGCGGCGTGCGATCGGCATGGACGACGCCGGTGACTTCCCGAACTTCACCACCGCGTTGCTCGACGGCGGCTTCTCGCCGGAGGACGTGACCAAGATCCTCGGCGGCAACTGGCTTCGGGTCTACGGGGAGACGTGGAAGCCGGCCTGACCTTGAGCGCTGATTGTGATACCAGCGAAGGAGACTCATGCGTACTCGAATTTTGACCAAGGTGCTGGCAGTGGGCGTCATCTCGGCGCTCGCCGCCGGCTGCGGGGGTGGTGAGCCTCCGTCCACCAACGGTGACAGCGGATCCAACGACGGTCTGACCGCCAACGTGCGCCTGGAGGATGACTCTCAGCCGTCCGGTACACCGAAGTCCGGTGGCCGGCTGCGGGTCATGATCCGGCTCGACGCCAACGAACTCGACCCGCACCGGATGTCGGAGACCTCGGCCTTCGTCATCAACGAGCAGATCTACGAGTCACTGGTGCAGTCCTACCGGGGCGAGATCAAGCCGGCTATCGCCGAGTCGTGGGAGCAGAGCGCCGACGGCCTGACGGTGACGTTCAAGCTGCGCGACAACGCGTTCTTCCACAGCGGGCGCAAGGTCACCGCGGCGGATGTGAAGTACTCGATCGAACGGATCAAGGACCCGGCGACCCGGGCGCCTCGCGCCCGAAGCTACGAGAGCATCGCCTCGGTGCAGGCGCCCGACGAGCGCACCGTCGAGATGAAGCTGTCGGCGCCGAACGCCGCCATCCTGACCCTGCTCTCCACGGCGGCGTCCTCCATCGTTGACCGCACCGTGGTCGAGGCCGGTGGCCTCAACGGCAGCGTCGACGGCGGTAGCGGGCCGTTCAAGCTCGCCTCGCGGGTCACGGGCCAGGCGATCAAGCTCGACAAGCACACCCAGTACTGGGAGCAGGGTGTTCCGTACCTCGACGGGATCGACTTCACCTTCAACCCGGACGACAACGCCCGGGCGGCGGCGGTCCGCAGCGGGACGGTCGACTTCCTCTGGCGTCCGGCGCCCGAGTTCATCGACGCGCTCAAGAGCGACGAGAAGCTCAAGTGGTACGGCGGCTCCGGCTCGCTCTCCCTGCACCTGCGGCTCAACACCTCCAAGGCGCCGTACGACAACGTGAAGGTCCGGCAGGCCATCTTCCTGGCCCTCGACCGGCAGGAGATCCTGAACGTGGCCAACTCCGGCTACGGCACCCCGCTGAACGCGGGCTACCTGCCGCCGGACCGCTTCGGCGCCGTGCAGGACCCGATCTACGGCCAGGCCGATGTGGAGAAGGCCAAGGCCCTGCTGGCCGAGGCGGGCTACCCGGACGGCTTCGAGGCCAAGCTCATGGTGATCGCCACCTCGGCGTTCCAGGTGCGCTCGGCAGAGGTCGAGCAGCAGCAACTCGCCAAGATCGGGATCAAGGTGACCATCGAGTCGGTCGAGTCGACCATCGCCGACACGAAGACGAAGTCCGCCGACTTCGACATGTACCAGTCCGGCTTCGGCCTGACCTATGACCCGGATGAGCGCTTCACCGCCAGCTTCCTGAAGGGCGGCGGCCTCAACTACGGCAACTGGAGCGACGACGAGTACGAGGCCCTGGTCGTCCAGGCCCGCTCGGAACTGGACAAGGACAAGCGCGCGGCGCTCTACCAGCAGGCCGAGAAGATCCTGGCCGAGCGTGGGCCGGTCGCGATGACCTTCCTGAACGCGGACTTCGACGTGGTGCAGGCCGACGTCATGGGCTACAAGGGCGACCCGACCCCGACGTACCGCTTCTACCGCAACATCTGGCTCGACCGCTGACGGGTCGTGGCGGGGGTGCCGGCACACCGACGCCCCCGCCACCCCCTGTGACGAAAGGCAGCTCATGACGTCCGTACCACTGACCGACCGCTACATCATCGCCGCCCGACTCAAGGGCTACCTCAACAAGCACGAGGAATCGGTGGCTCTGCTCACCGAGGCGCTCGCACAGGAGCCGGGCAGCGCACGACTGCTGCGCTTCCGGGGACACCGCCGCATCTCGATCGGCGACTACGCCGGGGCCATCGAGGACCTGCGCGCTGCGGCCGATCAGCTCCCCGGCGTCGAGGACGAGTACGAGATGTACCAGCCCGAGGTCGAGAAGGACGTCGTCAGCCTGATTCTCGGCCGACCCGAGCAGGTACGCCCGCAGCACCTCACCGACACCATGGCTGCCCGGAACCCCGACGTGCTCGACCGGTACAACACCACACTGCACGCCGGCATCTGGTATCACCTCGGCGTCGCCCAGTACCTGATCGGCGACTTCGAGGGCTGCCTGTCCAGCTTCCGGGCCGCCGAGGAGTCATCGCGCCACCAGGAGGGCATCGTCGCGTCGCAGGACTGGCAGTACATGGCCCTGCGTCGCCTCGGCCGGCCGGCCGAGGCCGAGGAGGTCCTCGACCGTTTCCGGGCGATCTCCCTGGTCCAGGAGGACCACCTCGTCGGCTACGAGGGCCGGATGCAGCTCTACACCGGGGACGTCACCCCCGACCAACTCTGGGCGATGTGCGACGGCAACGACCTGAAGACCGTGACCCAGGGTTACGGTCTCGGTAACTGGTACTACCACGAGGGCGATATCGACAAGGCCCATGAGGTGTTCGACGGTGTCCTGCGCACCGGCGTCACGCACGCCTTCGCCTACCTGGCGGTCAAGTCCGAGTACGCCAACAACCCCGACTTCGCCAGCGCGGCGTCCGCGGCGACGACAAAGGAGAACTGAGATGGCCATCATCCGTGCCGAGATCGGCAAGCGTGACCAGGAGACCAAGGACGCGATCATCGCCGAGCTGACCGACGTGCTGGTCAAGTACGGTTCGCCGCGCGAGAACACCCACGTCCTGCTCTACGAGGTCTCGTACGACAACTGGGCCAAGGGCGGCCTGACCTACAACGAGCGGAAGAAGCGGGCGCAGGAGTCGTCATGACCGTCGCCACGCCGGGACCGCACGTCCTGATCACCCCCAACCTGGACACCTTGCTGCCGCAGCTCCGCGAGCGGTACCCGCAGTGCCGGTTCACGCCGGTGCCGGAGGACGAGCCGGTGCGCGAGGAGTACCTCGACGCCGAGGTGATCCTGCGCAGCGCGATGAACGAGGACACCTTCGACGAGTTGCTGAGCAAGTGCGACGGGCTGCGCTGGATCCAGATCACCGCCGCCGGGTTCGACTGGGTGGGCGGCGACATCATGCGCCGCCGCCTGGCGGAAGGGCTCGTCTACACCCGCTCGGGGAACTCCTACAACGTGCCGATCGCCGAGTACATCATCGGTGCGGTGCTGCTGCACCAGCGCGGATTCCCGGCGCTGCGTGAGGCGCAGGAGCGTCAGGAGTGGGTACGACTCGTCGGCCGGGACCTGATCGGCAGCACCATGCTGGTCTTCGGCACCGGCGGGATCGGGCGTGAGGTCGCCTGGCGAGCGCGGGCACTGGGTGTCACCGTGATCGGGGTCAACCGTGCCGGCACCCCGGCCGAGGGCTTCGACCGGGTGGAGCCGTACGCCGATCACCTGGCGCTGCTGCCGGGGGCCGACTCGGTGGTGCTGGCCATGCCGCTGACCGAGGAGAACCGGTACTTCTTCGACGCCGAGCGATTCGCGGCGATGAAGGAGACCGCGATCCTGGTCAACGTCGGGCGGGGCGCGCTCGTCGTCGAGGACGCGCTCGTCGACGCGATGCGGCAGGCCCGGATCGCCGGTGCGGTGCTCGACGTGTTCGAGGAGGAGCCGCTTCCCGCCGAGCACCGGTTGTGGAGCCTGCCGAACACCACGGTCACCCCGCACACGTCGTTTCGTGGTTCGGGCAATCTGCAACGGCTCTACGCCGACTTCTGCGACAACTTCGATCGGTATCTCGCCGGGGAGCCGCTGACCGGCCAGAAACGCCAGCCGGCGTTGGGGTACTGACCCGCACCATCCACGACGCGACGGCGGTCCCCCAGCACGGGCGGACCGCCGTCGCGTCGTGCTGGTGTGCCAGGGACGGCGGGTCGGATGGGGCGGCAACCAGGACGCCGGCAGTGGACGCCAAGGGTGCGGCCCACCCGTCCCGGACCGGGTGGGCCGCCGTCGTGACGGTGCGGCCGGGAGGTCAGGCCCGGCCGAGCAGTGCGCGGGCCGCCGCCAGCACGTCGTCCTCGCCGAGCAGGACCGCGTCGGCGGCCGGACCCAGCGGGACGTAGCTGTCGACGCTGTTGACCCGGGAGATCGCGCCGGTGAAGCCGCCGTCGACCAGCGCGGCCACCACGGCCTCGGACACGCCGCCACTGATGCGGGTCTCGTCGACGACGAGGACCCGAGGGATGCCGTCGAGGGCGGCGCGCAGGCTGGCGGCCGGCAGCGGCGACAGCCACTGGAGGTCGATGACCCGTGTGCCGGCCTGCTGGTCGCGGGCGAGCCGGTCGGCGACTCGCAGGCTCATCGGCAGGCCGTTGCCGAAGGTCACCATCGCCAGGTCGGTGCCCGGGCGGACGGTGCGAACCTGACCCAGCGCGGTGTCCGTCGTCGCCCACTGCGTCGGCGTCGGATAGCCGGCGAGCCAGCCGCCGTCGCCATCGACATGCAGGTCACGCCGGTGATAGAGGGCGATCGGCTCCAGGAAGACGCAGACCCGGCCCTCCTGCTCGGCCAGAGCGAGGCACTGGCGCAGCAGATCGGGTGCGGTGGCCGGGTGCGAGGCGACCGCCAAGGCCAGACCGGGGATGTCACGCAGCACCGCCACCGAGTTGTCGTTGTGGAAGTGCCCGCCGAACCCCTTCTGGTAGGCCAGGCCGGCGATCCGCACCACCATGCCGTTGGCGTACTGCCCGTTGGAGAAGAAGCGCAGCGACGCGGCCTCGCCGCGGAGCTGGTCCTCGGCGTTGTGCAGATAGGCCAGGTACTGGATCTCCGGGATCGGCAGTGTACCGGCCAATGCTCCGCCGAGCGCCACCCCGAGGATGGCCTGCTCATCGAGGAGCGTGTCGAAGACCCGCCTGGCGCCGAAGACTTTGCGCAAGCCTCGGGTGACACCGTAGACGCCGCCCTTGCGGGCCACGTCCTCACCGAAGACCTGAGCCTGCGGCCAGGTCAACAGGGCGTCGTGCAACGTCGCGTTGATCGTCTGAGCCAGGGTGAGTGGGCCACGCGACTCGGGAAGTCTGCCGCCGAAAGCCCGTTCGCGTCCGGTGCCGCCGCGGCAGGCGGCGGCACGGACCCGATCCACGTCGCGGGCGGTCAGCGGTGCGGTCACCGCCGCCGCGTCGGAGAGCCGCTCGATCCGGCCCGACATCAGGTTGGCCTGTTCCATCACCTGCTTGCGGGCGTGCTCGTAGCGGGTGAGGGTCTCCGTCGGACTGAGGATCTGCCGGTGCGCCAGCAAGGCGGCCGTCGCCAGGATCGGATCGCGGGCGTAGTCGGCGATGATCTCGGCCTGGGTCCGGTAGGCCAGTTCGGCGTCCGAGCCGGCGTGTCCCATGAACCGCACGGTGCCCAGGTGCAGCACTGCGGGCCGACGGTGGGTGCGTACCTGGTCCACCAGGTCGGCCGCAGTGGTCAGCAGGCCAGCAGGGTCGGTGCCGTCTGCGTATGCGTAGTCCACGCCGGGCAGGGCCGACAGCATCCGTCGTACCCAGCCGTGCGGGGAGCGGGTGCTGATTCCGATGCCATTGTCTTCGCACACGAACAGCAGAGGTACCGGAATGCGCTGGTGAGCGCTGTAGCCCACCGCATTGAGCGTGCCGGCGGCCGTGGAGTGGTTGGCCGAGGCGTCGCCGAAGCTGCAGACCACGACCGCGTCGGCAGGATAGTCGCTTGCCGCGCCAGCCCGTTCCAGTGCGAACGCCATGCCCATCGCCCGGGGAAGGTGCGAGGCGATCGTCGAGGTCTGCGGGATGATGTTCAGGGCCCGGTGACCGAAGACCTTGTGTCGACCGCCGGAGATCGGATCGTCCCGGGAGGCGGTCGCCGAGTGCAGGACGTCCGCGATCGGTGTGGAGCCGGTGACCCGACCGGCTCGTGCGGCGTAGAAGCCACCGGAGCGGTAGTGCAGCAGGGCGGGGTCGGTCGGCCGTAGCGCCAGTGCGACGGCGGCGTTGCTCTCGTGTCCACTGGAGCCGATGGTGTAGAAGCCCTCCCGCTGCGTCTGCAACCAGCGCAGCGCGAAGTCGAGGTGTCGACTCTGGATCTGAGCGTCGAGATAGTCGATCAGCAGGTCGGAGTCGACGTCGATGTCCGGAGAGGTCTGCGCGGGCGCGGGGTGGCCCTGCGACCACTCCGTGAGCCGGCGAACGACGTGGTCGTCGATGGATTCCACGCGGTTGTGCTCCTTGCGGGTCAGCGACTGGAGCGGCCCCGCAGCCGCGGGTCCAGGACGTCGCGGAGGGTGTCCCCCAGCAGGTTGAAGCCGAGTACGGCGATCACGATGCAGACCCCTGGCACCACCGAGGGCCAGATCGACAACTCCATGAACGACTTGCCGTTGGAGAGCATCGAGCCCCAGGACGGTTGTGGAGGCTGCACGCCGAGCCCGAGGTAGCCCAGCGAAGCCTCGATCAGGATCGCGTAGGCGATGCTCGTGGTGAACTGCACCGCGATAGGTGCCACCGAGTTCGGCAGGATGTATTTGAGGATGAGTCTGGTGTTGCTCAGCCCGACCGCCTGACCGGACTCCACGTACGGCTCACGCCGCACCGACATCGCGGTGCCGCGCACGATCCGAGCGAAGCTGGGGATGAAGACGATGACCAGGGCGAGGATCAGGTTCTCGGTGCCCGGGCCTCGGGCGGCCACCACCGCGAGCGCCAGCAGCAGGGTGGGGAAGGAGAACATGATGTCGGTCGCCGGGGTGATGATCGCGTCGAGCACGCCCCGGTAGAAGCCGGCGAGCAGCCCGAGCAGTACGCCGATGGCACCGGCGCAGGTGACCACGATCAGGCTGACCGTCAGCGAGGTACGTGCGCCGTAGAGTGCCCGGCTGAGCAGGTCGCGACCGGCCTCGTCGGCGCCGAGTGGGAAGTCGCCGCCGGGCGGCGCGAGCCGCTGGTTGCTCATCGCGGTCGGGTCGTAGGGCGAGATCAGGGGAGCCAGCGCCGCGGCTGCCACCATCAGCACGACGATGACCAGTCCGACCAGTCCGACCTTGTCCCGCGTGATCAGCTTGAGCAGGTGACCACCGCGCCGACCCGTCGGCTTCGGCTTGGCGACGGGGGACTGCTGCTTGCTGCCCTCGGGGTGACCGTGCACGGCTTCAGTGACCACTGCGCAACCTCGGATCCAGGTAGGTGTAGAGCAGGTCGACGAGAAGGTTGACCACGACGTAGAAGAAGGCCAGGAAGAGCAGCGTGCCCTGGACGACGGGGTAGTCACGCTGGCTGATCCCGCGGATGACCATCGTGCCCAGCCCCGGCCAGGCGAAGACCTGCTCCACGATGACCGTGCCGCCGAGCAGCGCTCCGGCCTGGATGCCCAGCACGGTCACCACCGGGATCAGCGAGTTGCGCAGGGCGTGCCGCACCATGACTCCGCGTTCGCCCAGCCCTTTGGCTCGGGCGGTGCGGACGTAGTCCTGGTTCAGCACCTCCAACATGCTGGAACGGGTCATCCGCATACTGATCGCGGCGAGGCTGGCGCCGAGGGTGACCGAGGGCAGGACAAGGTATTTCAGGCTGCCCAGGAACCCCTCGCCCTCCCCGGCGCCCTGCGACGGGAGCCAGCCGAGCGCGACCGAGAAGACGTACACCAACAGGATGCCCAGCCAGAAGTTCGGCAGGGAGAGCCCGATCAGCGAGGCGACCCGGGTGCTTGCGTCGAGCAGGCCGTTGCGCTTGGTGGCGCTGAGCACCCCGAGCGGGATGGAGATGAGGATCGAGACCAGCAGCGCCGAGACCGCCAGCAGCAGTGTGGACGGGAAGCGCTGCATGATCTCCTGGAGAACCGGCTGGCCGGTACGCATCGAGGTGCCGAGGTCGCCTTGGACCAGCGCCCCCAGCCACCTCAGGAACTGTTCCCAGACGGGCATGTCGAGACCGAAGTAGCGGCGCATCTCCGCCTCGATCGCGGGGTCGCCGAAGTCCTGCCCCATGATCGAGCTGATCACGTCACCGGGGATCATGCGGATCACCAGGAACGAGATGACCGAGATCCCGAATAGGACCGGAATAACCGATATAAGGCGGATCAGCGTGATGCGCAGCATGGCGTGTCTCTCTCGGTCAGGTCAGGTTCAGGAGCCGGGTGTGTGTGGCTCCGAGTCCGCGTGGGCGGACTCGTCGTCGCCGGTGACGGCGATGTCGCGGGCCCATTCGTGGGCCCGTTTGGCGACCCGTAGCACCATCACCGAGCGACTCTCCATCACGCCGTCGAGGTGACCCAGTCGCTCGGTCCAGAACCGCCGCATGGCGTTGCTGGAGGCGAAGTAGCCGACGGCGATGATGTCGAACTGCCCGGTGACGTGATAGACGTAGGCGATCTCCGGCATGCCCGCGAGCTTGTCGATCAGTTGATCGGTGCTGCCGGGAGCGCTCTGGATCTCGAACAGGGTGTGCACCGGGCGCCCCATGAAGGCGGCGCTGGGGATCGCGGCGAACTGCAACAGGCCGCCGCTGACGAGCCGTTCCATCCGCCGTCGGACCGAACCTTCGGAGAGTCCGACCTTGACGGACAGCGCCACGTTTGTCTGCCGGGGGTCCTGGACGAGTTCCCGGATGATGCTGCGATCTTTTTCGATCGAGTCCTTGGATGCCAACGTTGCTCCAACTGGATTGGTGGCGGTATTCGTCGCAGACGGGAGCCTAGACGACGAACATCGTCTGTGCAACACTCCTGGTTGACGGATAGCGACGCTCTAGCGTCCCGAACTGCGGGGGGTCCGATGGCCTTGTTGGAGGTGCGCGACCTGCGTACCGAATTCCGTGCCGCGCGCGGCACGGTGACGGCGGTCGACGGCGTCTCGTTCACCGTCGACGCGGGCGAGACGGTGGCCCTGGTGGGGGAGTCCGGCTGCGGGAAGTCGGCCACCGCACAGTCCATCATGGGCCTGATCGTTCCCCCAGCCGGCGAGGTGACCGGGGGACAGGTGCTCTTCGAAGGGCGGGACCTGCTGCGGCTGCGCCCCCGCGAACTGCGGGCAGTCCGCGGCAAGGGCATCTCGATGATCTTTCAGGACCCGATGACCTCGCTGAACCCGGTGCTGACCGTGGGCAAGCAGCTCACCGAGACCCTGGAACTGCATCTCGATCTGAGCCGCCGCGCCGCGCGGACGCGAGCTGTGGAACTACTGGAGATGGTGCGCATTCCCGCCGCCGAGACCCGACTGAGCTCCTATCCCCACCAGCTCTCGGGTGGGATGCGGCAGCGCGTGATGATCGCGATGGCGCTCTCCTGCAACCCCCGACTGATCCTCGCCGACGAGATCACCACCGCGCTCGACGTGACCATCCAGGCGCAGGTCCTGGATCTGCTCCGCGAGCTGGCCCGGGAGACACGTACCGCAGTCCTGCTGATCACCCACGATCTCGGGGTCGTCGCGGGCATGGCCGAACGGGTCAACGTGATGTACGCCGGCCAGATCGTCGAACGGGCCGAGACGGTCGACCTGTTCCACCGTCCGCAGATGCCCTACACCTGGGGGCTGCTCGGCTCGGTGCCCCGGCTCGACCTGGTCCGCGGCGGCAAGCTCCGCCCGATCGCCGGCCGCCCGCCGGAGCTGTCGGAGATGCCGGACGGCTGCCGGTTCGCACCGCGCTGCGCACACGTGCGCGAGACCTGCCGGGGTCGCGCACCCGATCTCGTCACCACCTGGGAGACGCCCGACCGGGGTCAGTTGACCCGCTGCTGGGGAATGCGGTCCGTCGACGAGGGCGGCTGGCTCACCACCAAGGACCGGCACCCCTACCTCTCGACGAAGGAGAGCTGATGTCGCAGGCTGCTGCCACCACACCCGAACGGCCCCTGCTGCAGGTGCGTGACCTGGCGGTCGACTTCAAGGTGCCGGTGCGCGGCAAGCTGCGACCGGCCCGCCTGCGGGCGGTGTCCGGAGTGGACCTCGACGTCCGGCGAGGCGAGATCATCGGTGTGGTCGGCGAGTCCGGCTGTGGCAAATCCACCACCGGACGCGCCATCCTCCAACTCCTCAAGCCCAGCAGCGGCACGGTGACCTTCGACGACACCGAGCTGACCACCCTGAGCCGAAGCCGGATGCGGGCGATGCGCCGCCGGATGCAGATGATCTTCCAAGATCCCTACGCCTCGCTGAACCCGCGCATGACCATCGGCGAACTCATCGAGGAACCGCTCCTGGTACACACCGAGCTCTCCGCAGCCGGGCGGCGGGCCAAGGCGGTCGACACCATGCAACTGGTCGGGCTCAGTGAGCAGTGGCACGACCGCTACCCGCATGAGTTCTCCGGTGGTCAGCGCCAGCGGGTGGGCATCGCCCGGGCGCTGGTCAGCAACCCGGACTTCATCGTGGCCGACGAGCCGGTCTCCGCGCTGGACGTCTCCGTGCAGGCGCAGATCGTCAATCTGTTGGAGCAGTTGCAGGACGATCTGGGCCTCACGATGATGTTCATCGCGCACGACCTGGCCGTCGTACGGCACCTCTGTGACCGGATCGCCGTGATGTACCTCGGCACCGTCGTCGAGGTGGGCGAGTGCGAGGACATGTACCGCCGGCCGCAGCACCCGTACACCAAGGCGCTGCTCTCGGCGGTCCCGATTCCCGACCCGCTGGTCGAGACCGAGCGCAAGCGCCTCATTCTCACCGGAGACGTGCCGAGCCCACTCAGCCCGCCCAGCGGATGCCGCTTCCGGACCCGATGCTGGAAGGCACAGGAGATCTGCGCGACGCAGGAGCCCGCGCTGGCCACTGCGGTGGGCAGCGGTCACCAGGTGGCCTGCCACTTCCCCGAGGCGGCCGGCCCGACCGACCAGGCCCTCGTCACCGTGACCGGTGGCGACCGGTGACCGGGACGATGCCGCACCATCTCAACCTCGTCGACGGGGAGTGGGTCGACGGCGAACGCCGTGCCAACCACAACCCGGCGCGTCCCGGCGAGGTGGTCAGCGAGTACGCCCTGGCCGACCGGGACACCGCGCGCGCGGCTATCGAGGCCGCCCGCCGGGCCCAGCCCGGCTGGGCCCGGCAGCCGGTCGCGGCCCGGATGGAGATCCTGGACCGGATCGGTGCCACCCTGCTGCGCCGGACCGAGGAACTCGCCGTCCTGCTCGCCCGGGAGGAGGGCAAGCTCCTCGCCGAGGCCCGGGGAGAGATCGTCCGGGCCGGCCAGACCTTCCGGTACTACGCCCACCAACTCCTGCAACCGCAGGGCGAGGTCTACTCGTCCACCCGTCCGAACGTGCACGCCGAGGTCCGGCGTCGGCCACTCGGCGTGGTCGGGATCATCACGCCGTGGAACTACCCGCTCGCCATCCCGGCGTGGAAGGTCGCACCCGCGCTCGCCCACGGCAACACGGTGGTGCTCAAACCGGCCGAGCTGGTGACCGCCTCGGCCGGGGAACTCGCCCGGATCGTCGCCGAGGCCGGAACGCCACCCGGCGTGTTCAACCTCGTCATGGGTGCAGGCCGGGTGGTCGGCGAGGAACTGCTGACCTCGACCGCAGTCGACGGTGTCTCGTTCACCGGCGGCACCGGCACCGGCGCACACGTCGCGCGGCAGTGCATCGCCCACGGCAACAAGCGGTTCCAGCTCGAGATGGGCGGCAAGAACCCGTTGGTGGTGCTCGACGACGCCGACCTGGAGGTGGCGGTCCGCTGTGCGTTGGACGGCAGCTTCTTCAGTACCGGCCAGCGCTGCACGGCGTCGAGCCGACTGATCGTGCAGGCGAACATCCACGACCGGTTCGTGGCGGCGCTGGCCACAGCGGTCAGCGCACTACGGGTCGGCGACCCGCTCGACCCGCGCAGCGACCTCGGTCCGGTGGTGAGTCCCGAACAACTCGCCCAGAACCTCGACTACGTCCGGATCGGACGGGACGAGGGCGCCACCGTGGTGGCGGGCGGGGAGCACCACCCGGACGAGGGGCAGTTCATGCGCCCCACCCTCTTCACCGACGCTCGCAACACCATGCGCCTGGCCCGGGAGGAGATCTTCGGTCCGGTCTCCTGCGTCATCCGCGTCAACGATCTCGACGAGGCGATCGACGTGGCCGGGGACACCGACTTCGGGCTGTCCGCCGGGATCGTCACCACGTCCCTGTCCGCGGCCGAGCGGTTCAAGCGGGACGCCCGCGCCGGCATCGTCACCGTCAACCTGCCCACCGCCGGCACCGAGTTGCACCTGCCCTTCGGCGGCACCGGCGCCTCCAACCACGGCCCACGGGAGCAGGGTGGCTACGCGCGCGACTTCTACAGCGTGCCGGTGACCTGCTACACCGGCTGGTGAGGACACCTCAATGACACCGAAGATCCTGCTCACCGAGCCGATCGCCGCAGCCGGAATGGACCTGCTGCACGCCGCGGGCGAGGTGCACGTCGCCCACGCCACCGACCCGGAGACCCTCGCCGGACCCCTGGTCACGGCCGACGCCCTGATAGTGCGCTCCTCGGCCGTGACCGCCGGGATGCTCAAGGCCGCCCGGCGGCTGAAGGTCGTCGGTCGGCACGGCGCCGGCGTGGACGGCATCGACCTGGCCGCCGCCGAACGCCTCGGCATACCGGTGGTCAGCACACCGGGCGCCAACGCCGAGTCGGTGGCCGAGTTCGTCGTCCTGGCCGCCCTCACCCTGGCCCGCCAAGCACCGGCGGCGGCATCCTCGTTGGCCGGCGGTGTCTTTCCGGCCGGCCGCTCACTGCCGTCGGCGGTCGTCGCGGCCGGGCTGACCGGGACCATGCTCGCTGGCCGCACGCTGGGCCTGATCGGGCTCGGCGCGATCGGCCGGGGCGTCGCCATCCGCGCTCAGGGACTGGGCATGACCGTCATCGGCTACGACGTCGCCACCACCACCCCACCACCTGGGGTACGCCTGGTCGGGCTGGAAGACCTGCTGCGCGAAGCCGACGTGGTCAGCCTGCACGTACCGCAGACTCCGCAGACGACCGAGCTGATCGACGCCGCCGCGCTCACCCGGATGCGGCCGGACACCCTGCTGGTCAACACCGCACGGGCGGGTGTCGTGGACAGCGCAGCCGTGCTGGCCGCACTCGACGCCGGGCGGTTACGCGGCTACGCCGTCGACGTGTTCGCGCCCGAACCACCCGCTCCCGACGACCCGTTGCTGCACCATCCCAGGGTCTTCGCGACCCCGCACATGGCGGCGATGACCTACGACGCGCTCGACGCGATGGCCGTCGCCGTGGCACGTGGCGTGATCGCGCACCTGCAAGCCCCGGAAGGAACCGAACCGTGACCCTGTCTGCCCCCGTGTCCGCGCTCGCGTCCGTCGGCGTCGACACCCTCGTCGACGACGACAGTCGGGACCTCCAGGCCGCCGTCCGTGGCTTCGTCGACCGGCGGATCCGCCCGCACATCGCCACCTGGTACGAACAGGGCGGCCTGCCCGTCCAGGAACTGGCCCGCGAACTCGGCGACCTGGGCGTGCTCGGTATGCACCTGAGCGGCTACGGCTGCGCCGGCACCTCCGCCGTGGCGTACGGATTGGCCTGCTTCGAACTGGAGGCGGGTGACTCCGGGCTCCGCTCGTTGGTCTCGGTGCAGGGCTCGCTGGCCATGTTCGCCATCTGGCGATTCGGCTCCGAGGAGCAGAAGCAGCAGTGGCTGCCCCGAATGGCCGCGGGCGAGGCGATCGGCTGCTTCGGGCTGACCGAGCCGGACTTCGGCTCCGACCCGGGTGGTATGCGGACCCGGGCCCGCCGCGACGGCGACGACTGGGTGCTCAACGGCACCAAGATGTGGATCACCAACGGATCGGTGGCGGACGTCGCCGTGGTCTGGGCACACACCGACGAGGGAGTGCGGGGCTTCCTCGTGCCCGCCGGCACCCCCGGTTTCACCGCCCCGGAGATCAAGCGCAAGCTCTCCCTGCGCGCCTCGGTCACCTCGGAACTCGTCCTCGACGACGTGCGGCTTCCCGCCGACGCGATGCTGCCCCAGGCTGCCGGCCTCTCCGGGCCGTTGTCCTGCCTCAACGAGGCCCGCTTCGGCATCGTCTTCGGCGCGCTCGGCGCGGCGCACGACTGCCTGGAGACGACCATCGCGTACTCCCGTAGCCGGCAGATCTTCGACAAGCCGCTCGCCGCCTATCAGGCCACCCAGCTCAAACTCGCCGACATGGGTCTCGAACTGGGCAAGGGCATGCTCCTGGCGTTGCAGCTCGGCGCACTCAAGGACGCCGGGACTCTCGACCACCGGCAGATCAGCCTGGGCAAACTCAACAGCGTGCGGGAGGCGATCGCCATCGCCCGGGAATGCCGGACGATCCTCGGCGCGGCCGGAATCACCCTCGACTATCCGATCATCCGACACGCAGCGAACCTCGAATCGGTGCTCACCTACGAGGGCACCTCCGAAGTGCACCAACTGATCATCGGGCAGATGCTGACCGGACACGCCGCCTTCAAGTGAGGGCCGCCACCTGTCTGCTCGCCCCGAGCCTCAGAAGGACTCGACTACGACTACACCCTGAAGCCACCGGCCGCCGGCCGTATGGGGAAGGCGGCTGAACAATTGGTCGCGGCGTTCTGCATCCTTGTGACGCGATGGGCCCGCAACGAAGATCACGATCGCGAGACTGCTTATCGGACAGTCATCGCCGGTGTCACGGTCTCCGGAGGGTGACCAGAAGACACCCCAGATCCCGCTCGCCCGCCAGCGCGGCGGCGCCGGTGTCGTCCAGACCGTCCACCGCAGCGTCCGGCACCACGCTGCGATCACCTGCCGCCATCCGGTCACTGAGCTGTCGTAGGGTCTTCCACAACACGTTCTCGCTCACGTCGAGCACCTCCACCACCTCCAGGCCGGCGTCGGCGGCGAGACCGCCGTAGTCGTCCCGACCGATCAGCGGGCTGAGCAACCAGAACTCGGCGAGACCGTGAATGATCGAGTGCCGGCCGGCCGAGCCCGCGGTGCGGTCGTACAGGTCGGTCAACACCACCCGGCCGCCCGGACGGATCACCCGGGCGATCTCCCGCAACGCCGCACGCCGGTCCATATGGATGAGGGACTCCAGGGCGAACGCGGCATCGAACGAGCCGTCGGCGAACGGCATCGCCGTCGCGTCGACGAGCTCGAAGCGGACCCGGCCGCCGAGCCCGGCCGCGGCGGCGAGCTCGCCAGCCCGCCGGACCTGCTCGCCGCTGACGGTGATGCCCAGGATGCCGACGCCGGCGCGGGCCGCCATCCGCACCGCAGGGACGCCGAGCCCACAGCCGACGTCCAGCAGCGACGCGCCCGGCGCCAGGCGCAGCTTCTCGGTGACCACGTCGGTCAGGCGATCGGCGGCCTGTTCCAGGGGTTTCTCGTCGTCGAGGCTGTCCCACCAGCCGAAGTGGAGAACACCCTTGTTGTCGATCGTGTCGTAGAGCTCGCCCACGGCACGCGGGTCGGGCACGGTGTCCGGCGGCACGGTGGTCCCCTCTCGCCCGGGTTCGCCAACGCCCGGCCGGCGCTGACGAACCGTCTAGGCCGTGATCACTTGACGACGATCGACAGCGCCGTCGCCGGAGGCAGGTACGGCGTGCAGACCAAGTGCTGGCCCAGCCAGTTGGTCGTCTCCAGGACACCGGGGGTGAACGTCAGGACGCCCCGCGACGCCGGGAACACGGTGGCCGCGCCGCCGGTGAGCGTGAGCAGCTGCCCGGCCGGCACGACCGTGGCGTTGGTCAGGCCGGCGGCGCTGACGACACCGCTGCCCGCACCGCCGAGCACCGCTTGCACCGAACCGGACACGCCGTTGGCCGGCACGTCGATCGGAATGGTGACCGAGGCGGCGACGGTCGCCTTGAGGGTGAACTTCACACCCACGCGCACCTTCGACGGGGCGCTGAACGTGACGTCGAACGAGGTCTGACCGCCTGGGTACGGATCTTCCACGCAGTTGTAGGCGACACTGCTGGTCCCGGAGACGACAGGGTGGGTGCTCAAGACGTCGGCCGACGCGGCCGACGGGACGGAAACGAACCCGAGTACGGCTGCCGCGACGGCAGCGAACCCGGCGAGCACGCGCGAGCGCTTCATACGGTTCCTCCGTGATGGGTGAGCGGGCCGGATCGGCCCGGGATCGAACGTAGGTGACCGCACGAGCGCCGATAACCCCTAATCAACGGCCGTTGGCAGCCCTTGTCAGCAGGGCGGTGACCTCCGCGCTGCGGGCACGGAAACGCTCCTCCAGGAGCTGCGCCATGCCCGATTCCACGATGTCGGCCAGCAGCCCGAGCTGAATGGCGACGAACGCCTCGGCCATCGGGTCGGCCAGCCGCCACCCGTCGCCGTCGGGCACCAGCGCGGTCTCCGCCGAGTTGATCACCACTTCCGGCGCCGGCACCACGATGTTGCGCATCCCGGTGAGCAGGCTCTGCGCGTCGCCCAGGCTGCGGTATCCCAGCGCCCGGCCCGACGTGGCCACCAGCACAAGGACGGCCTTGCCGCTCAGCGGCGGCGCCTGCACCGGCCGCGATGCCCAGTCGAGCGCGTTCTTCACCACGCCCGGCAGGCCCCGGGAGTACTCCGGAGTGGCCAGCACGATGCCCTTGTGCGCCGCGACGGCCGCACGCCAGCGGACCACCGCCGGCGGCGGGTCGACCTCCAGGTCCTGGTCGTACGGTGGCACCGCACCCAGATCGGTGAAGTGGTCGAACGCCATGCCCGCCGGGGCGAGCTTCGGCAACGCCGACAGCAGAGCACGGTTATACGAGTCCCGGCGCAGCGATCCCGACACCGCCAATATCCGCATCTCACCCATTCCTCAGATGCAATCGGGACGCGCGACCGGTGAAAACCCCTGCCCCACCCTTGACTTCTCCGTGCCGGATAGGGGTAGCGCCCGCGGTGCCCAGTGAATTCGTCGCCTGGTCGACGATGCGGCCCGTCCACCCACCGGCCCGTGGGCCCGGGATGCGGCGATGGGCCGGACGCTACTCGGCCGGGAGAGTCGTCGAACCCCTATGTCCACCCCTAGGAACGAACCGTTCCCACCATTCCACCAGGCCCTTCGGTAGCGTCCTTCCCGACTCCTTTCGTCAACGGTTCGCGCCGCTTTCCTAGCGATTGTTGAAGCCGCGATTGTTGATGCGCGAAAGAAATGAGGACATCAATTATGGGCCGGTTCGCCTATTACAGCAGCTCCACCCGCCAGCCCGAGCCGGTGCTGAGCGACATCGAGATCACCGTGACCACTCCGGACCAGGTGCGCGCCGGCGAGACGCTGAACATCGAGGTCACCTTGCGAACCCTGCACGGCACCATCAAGGACCGCCCGGCGGGTGACATCAAGGGCGAGGTGACCGTCCTGATCGGCGGCCCGGCGGAGCAGAAGGTCGTCGCGGTCGGCCTGACCAACGCCAACTACGTCTTCACCGGCAAGAACGTCCTGCTCACCGGCGGACACGCGGAGATCGTCGCGACCGAGCCGGGCACCTACACGTTCGCACCGGGCGAGATCACCGTCACCACCTCGGACTACCCGCTCACCAGCGTCCCCAAGGACCCGAACCCGGCCGACAGCAAGACCACCGTCGTCTGATGGTGAGCTGGGACCACCTGCGGGCCGGCCTCACCGGCGACCTCGTGCTGCCCGGCGACGACGGCTACCCGGCCGCGCGCCAATTGCAGCTGGCCGAGTTCGACGCGGTGTGGCCGTCCGCGATCGCCTACTGCGCCGACGAGGCCGACGTCCGGGCCTGCCTGACTCTGGCCCAGGCGGAGGGCCTGCACCTGACCCCGCGCAGCGGCGCGCACAACTTTGCCGGCTGGTCGACAACCACGGGGCTGGTCGTCGACCTGTCCCGGCTGAACACCGTCGGCCTGACCGAGCGCACCGTCCACCTGGGTCCCGGCGCGCAGGCCGTCGACGTCCTGCACGAGCTGGCGCCGCACCGGCGCCAGGTCATCACCGGCGTCTGCCCGACCGTGTGCCCGGCCGGTTTCCTCACCGGCGGCGGCCTCGGCTGGCAGACCCGTTCGCACGGCGTCGGCAGCGACCGGCTGGTCTCGGCCCGGCTGATCCTGTCCGACGGGCAGGCCGTGACCTGCTCCGCCGACCGGGACCCGGACCTCTTCTGGGCCCTGCGCGGTGGCAGCGCCGCCAACTTCGGCGTCGTCGTGGACCTGGAGGTGGAGCCCATCCAGGTGCCCCGCCTGGTCAACTTCACCGTCCTCTGGGCCTGGGAGCACGCGCTCGACGTCCTCGACCAGTGGCAGCACTGGATGACGGCCGCGCCGAACGAACTCGCCTCGGAGGTCGGCGTCGTACTTCCCGACGCGGTGCCGGGCGCCACCGGGTTCGTCATGCTGCACGGCGGGTTCGCCGGGTCGCAGGAGCGGTTCGACCAAGCCCTGGCGGCGCTGTCGCAGTCCGTCGGCGCCGCGCCGCGCTCCGTCGACGCCACCGAGCTGCCCTACCTCGACGCCATGCTCAAGCTGTACCGCTGCGAAGGCATGACACCCGCCCAGCGTCGGCGCGCCGGCAGCAGCCACGAGGCGCTGCTGCCCCGGCAGGGTTTCCTGCGCGAACGGCACCGCCTGTTCACCGAGCCGGTGAGCCGATCGGTGCTCGAGCAGGCGCTGGCGGTCTTCGACGGTGACCGCCGGGCCGGACAGTTCCGCTACTTCGCGCTCGCCGCGCTCGGCGGCGCCGCCAACGAGATCGCCGCGACCGACACGGCGTACGTGCACCGCGACGCCCGGTTCCTGGTGAAGTACACGCTCGTCGGGGAGAGCGGGACTCCGGGCGAGGAGGAGGCCGCCGCCGCCGATCAGTGGACCGGCCGCGGCTTCGACCTGATCGACCCGCACTCCAGCCGGCACTCGTACATCAACTACCCGGACCCGGCGCTGGACGACTGGAAGTGGTCGTACTTCGGCGAGAACTACGAGCGGCTGGTGGAGGTGAAGAAGACGTACGACCCCTCCGCCTTCTTCACCCACCCGCAGAGCATCGGCAGTTGATCGCCGCGCCGGCCCCGGGCACGGTTCCGGAGGTGCTCCGGGACCGGGACCCGTTGTCATGCACAGGTGTTCTCCACGACCATGGCGTGGAAGATGCCGCCCAGGCCAGCGCCCAGCACCAGGATGTGCCGCCAGGACACCTTCTCGACGTTGACCAGGTGGTCCAGTCCGACCAGCGGGTCCGCGGCGCCGATGTGCCCCACCCGCCGAGCCAGCTCCCACGGGATCTGGCTCATGTCGAGCGACAGCGGCTGGAGGAACTGCCTGACGATCTGGTCGTGGCCGATGAACGGGCTGACGAAGTGGTCCAGCTGGGACATGTCGATGCCGGCTTGGCGTACCGCCTCGGACACCACACCCTGCACCACCTTGACGACCGCGCTCAGCATGGCCGACGGGTCCCCGCCCCGGCCGCCCCGGTTGCGCAGCACGACCGGCTCGACGTGCCCGGCGCCGTCCGCCGTGTAGGGGTCGTAACCCCGGTTGATCGGCTCCAGGAACGGCTCGCTCAGCGAAGCGGCGCCGGCGATCCGCGCGAAGCCGTCCCGGTTGGACAGTACCGCCGCCACGCCGCCGTCACCGAACGGCGTGGCGGCGGTGCGCCAGCGGTCGACCATCGGGAACCGCCAGCAGTCGGCGGCCGTGACCAGGGCGACCTCACGCTCCTCGCGGACACGCAGCATCGCCGAGGCCATCTGGATGCCAATCAGGGCGGTGGCGCAGCCGGCGTTGAGGTCGGTCGCCGTGCACGCGCCGGCCGGCAGGCCGAGCTGCCGGTGGATGTACCCGGCGGCGTGCCACAGCGGCATCGGCGGGGCCAGCATGGCGTGCAGCAGCACGGTGACGTCGGCAGTGCCCGCGCCCGCCTGACGCAGCGCCCGGCGCGCCGCGTCGATGGCCAGGTCGGGCGACTCGGTCCCCTCCGGCGCGACCGTGACCGCCAACTGCCGGGTCTTCGCCGCGGATTCCGCGTCGTACCGCCCCGCGGCCACGGCCTCGTCGGCCGCCTCCGCCGGCGGCAGGACCGCGGCAATCCCGGCCAGATACACATCACGCATGAAGCGCTCGCTTTCTTGAAGGACACCGGACACCAGAAACGTAAACCAGGGCGGGACATTCTTCGCATTTGTTAGGGGCGACGTAGGGGTGTCCGGGTCGGCGCCCGCCCGCCGACCATGGCGGGGTGGCGAACTATCTCGTGAGCGGCGGGACCGACGGCGTCGGCCGCGCCGTGGCGCTCGACGCCCTGGCCGCCGGTCACCACGTCCTCGTCGTCGGCAGCACACCGGCCAAAGGGGACGCGTTCCTGGCCGCGGCCGAACAGGCCGGCGCCGCCGGACGTGCCGAGTTCCTCCGCGCCGACCTGCGGGTGATGAGCGCGAACAGCAAGATCGTCGGTGCCGTGCGGGACCGCTTCGACCGGCTGGACCGGCTGGTCCTGTGCGCCCAGCGCTACCTGACCCGGCTCGGGCACACCGCCGAGGGCGTCGAACGCAACTTCGCCCTGACCTGCCTGAGCCGGTTCGCCCTGACGTACGGCCTGCTGCCGCAGCTGCGCCGGGCCGACCGTCCGCTTGTGGTCAACGTCTGCGGCACCGGGACACCGGCCGGGCGGATCCGCTGGCACGACATGCAGTTCACCGCCGGTGGCGGCGGTTTCCGCGCCCTCGCCCAGGCCGGCCGCGCCACCGACCTGCTGGGTGTCGCCTTCGCCCACCGCGGCGATACCACCACCGTGCCGTACGTCCTGTTCAATCCGGACGTCGTCCGCACCGGGCTGCAGCGCGAACTCGGCCAGCCGTGGCGGCTGCTCGCCGGCGCGACCCTGGCCCTGCACGGCAAACCGGTCGACGTCGGTGTCGCGCCGCTGCTGCGCCTGCTGGCCGATCCGCCCGCCGACCGGGTCAGCGCCTTCCGTGGCCGGCGCCGGATCGACATGACCGGGCGGGTGTTCGCCGCAGGGTACCGCCCGGCCGACGCCGCCCGGCTGCACACCGAGATCGCACGGCTGCTGACCGGGATGGGGCGGGCCGACCTGCTGCCGTGACCGCGGTCAGACGACCGTGGTTTTGCTGTCGGCCGGGTGCGGCTGCTTCGGGATGCTCCGCAGCGGATAGGCGGATGTGGTCACCGTGATCTCGCCCGGCGCGAACGTGTAGGTGCCCTCCGTCGCCGGCACGAACTGCGCGTGCCCGCCGGTCATCAGCACGTTCTTGCCCTGGAAGACGTAGTTGGCGTTGGTCAGCCCGACCGCGAGCAGCGTCCGCTCCTCGGCCCCGGCGACCACGATGGTGACCTCACCGACGATGTCGCGGGTGGGGAAGTCCTTGAACACACCTTCCAGCGTCAGCAGGGTCACCTCGACGTTGAGGGTCTCGCCGCGGCGCACCTCGGCCGGAGTCGTGATGGTGATCTCAATTTCCTTCTCCTCCGGTTCGGGCTGACGGCCGGAGGTGCTGACATAGGCGAAGCGCCCCATCCTTCACACATCCCTTTGCATTAGCGACATTCGAGCTACCGCCTCGACGCTAACCGCCGGCCGACGCATCCCCGACCCTTGTCCGACCCCTGATACGGCGGCGCGGACGAACGGCGCCCACGAACAAAAAGGTGCGTACCCCACACCAGTGTGCGTTCTTCCCAAGGTCGCGGCCACGGACCACAATTTTGGGAGCATACGTACCAACCGGATCAACGGGAGCCGAAAAAATGCCGCAGCAGGCAGGTAGCAGAACCATCGTCATCGCGGGCGGAACCGACGGCATGGGGCGCGGCACGGCCCTTGCCCGGCTCGAACGCGGCGACACCGTGGTGGCGATCGGCACCAAACCGGCCAAGGGCGCGGAGGTCGCTGCCGAGGCCGCCCGGCTCGGCGCGGCCGGACGGTTCCACTTCATCCCGGCCGACCTGAGCTCCATCGCCACCGTCGAGAAGGTCGTCGACCAGATCGCCGCCGCACACCCGGCTGTGGACGCGCTGGTGCTCTGCGCCAATCGGCAGAACGCCAAGCGCCTGGAGACCGCCGAGGGCCTCGAGTTCACCTTCAGCCTGTACTACCTGGCCCGCTACCTGCTCGGGCACGGCCTGCGGGCACAGTTCGACGCCGCCGCCGACCCGGTCATCATCAACGTCGCCTCGCCCGGCATCAAGGTCGGCTCGGTGAACTTCGACGACCTCCAGGCCGAGCGTAAGTACAGCCAGCTCAAAGCGCAGACCCAGTGCGGACGGGCCAACGACCTGTTGGGCCGCGGTTTCGAGCAGGCGCCCAGCAGCAAGGCGCGCTACGTCCTCTACCACCCCGGCTTCACCGCCACGTTGGGCAGCATCGGCGAGATGAAGCAGCCGATCCGGGGCCTCATCACGCTGGCGAGCAAGTTCGCCGCGAAGTCGATCGACGAGGCGATCGCCCCGATCGTCGAGCTGATCGACAACCCGCCCGCGGAGCGGCTCACCGCCATCGACCGCGGCAAGAAGGTCGACTTGAGCATCAAGACGTTCGACCCGGCCACCGCACGCCGGCTCGCCGACGTCTCCCGGGAGCTGGTCCTGAAGAACTACGGCGCCACCCGGCTGCTGCCGGAGCTCGACACCACCACTAGGTGAGCAGGTCCTCCCACAGCACCCGTTCTTCAACGGTGCGTGCGGAGGGGGCCGCCGGGATCCGCTCCGGGTGCCCCACCGGCACCCGCGGCGGATCCACGGCGGGCCGCTGTGTCCCGGGCGCCGTCACGGCGGGCAGTCGGCCGAGCCCCTCGAGCCAGAGGCGCAGGGCGGTCCGCAGCCGACGGAGCAGAAATTCGCGCATAGCCTCGCCTCGGCAGAATGGGGATCTCCCTCAACCTAGGACGGCCCAGAACCGCGGCCAACCCTTAAAACCGACCCCTACTCGGTCACCGTCTCCACCCTTTTCGGCGTACGCCCAGGTCCGCGCAGCCCTCTGGGTTGGCCGGTGCAACCGAACCGGGACCGCTACTTCAACGCTCTGCGGGCCGTGGCGATCGTCCGGGTGGTGCTGTTGATGCTGCACCACAGCTGGCCCGACCACCCGTCCTGGCCGAAGCTCCTGCTCCAGCTGGTGCCGATCGCCGACCCGCCGCCCAGCGAGTTCGGCTGGTCAGCCGCCGGCGTCCCGTGGCATCGCGTGACCTACCTCTGGCTGGTGCTGCTCCTCGCGCTCTGCCGGCGCGACCACCTGGCGACCCTCCTGCTGCCACTGGCCGGGCTGGTCGTCCTCACGATTCGACCCGGGGCGCTCGGCGACACGGCCGGCTGGTGACACCGAAATCCATCGATCAACCTCTATCCACCGCGAACCCGCAGAACGATCTCCAAACGGACCCAATGCATAGATATAGCTAAACGGATGCAATCGCCCTCTGGCGGCGAGTGGGATCATGTCTGGTCGCCGAACGTCGATCTCCATAGCACTGTCCTCTGTGGACTCCAGGTCATGTGGCGCTCACCGATTCTTGTCAATGTTGTCATCATTCGGTGGTAGGTTCGCGACAGTCTGTATCGCTTCGGGTAGGGCGTCCGCCGATCGCGCGGCCTCGGACACGAGGTCGTACGCAAGGGTTCGCGGCGGTGCACACGGCTGCGGGGGATTGCATGTCGTCACTGGTCGACCGGCATCAGTATTCGGAACTTCTCGATACCATGTACAGCGATTGTGTCGGTGGAAAAGGCGGCGTTCTGGTCGTCGCGGGCCCGGTCGCCACAGGCAAATCAAAACTGTTGCAAGATTTCGCCGGCCGGGCTCTCAAATCCGGGGCGCTGGTGCTGAGTGCGAACGCCTCGCGGGCCGAGCGGGCATTGCCGTTCGGGACCCTCGCCCAGATCTTCCAGCCGCTCACCCGATCGCCGCACCATCGCGACGAGGTCGGCCGGTTGATCAGCTCCGACGTGGCGTCCATGGTAATCGCCGGCGCGGACGCCGACGACGTCGAGCGGGAGTACGTGCGGGTCTTCCACGACCTGTGGCGGCTGCTCTCCCGGGAGACGGCCCAGCAGCCGGTGGCGATCGTCGTCGACGACGTGCACCACACCGACGAGAGCTCCCTGCGCGGCCTGCTCTATCTGGCCCGGCGGGTCCAGTTCACCAGTTGCCTCATCGTGATCTCCGAGCAGGTCGGTCTCCCGCACTCCCAGCACCCGCTGTTGCACGCCGAGCTGTTCAACCAGCTGCACTGCCGTCGCGTCCGCCTCGGCCCGCTCACCCCCGCCGGGATCCGGGACCTGCTGGTCACCCGGGCCGTCGCGCACGAGGCCGATGCTGCGGAACTGGCCGCTCAGTGCCATGCCCTGACCGGCGGCAACCCGCTGCTGGTCACCGGCCTGCTCGACGACCTCGCCACGGCCAGCGCCGCGGGCACCCTGCCGCCGGTCGCACACCTCGTCAACGGCGCCTTCGGCGAGGCGGTCGTCTCCTGCATGCACCGCAGCGTGCCGGAGGTCCAGCAGGTCGTCACCGGCGCGACCATCCTCGACAACCCCACCACGGAGCGCCTGGCCGCCCTGCTCGACCTCGACGAGAACACGGTCCTGCGCTGCGAGCCGACGCTGGTGGCGGCCGGTCTTACTCCCGACGGGTGCCTGCGTCATCCGGCCACCCGTCATGCCGTGCTCAGCCTGTTGAGCCCGCGGGAGAGCGGGCGGCTGCACACCCGTGCCGCCGAGGTGCTCCGCGACGAGGGGATGCCGGCCCGAGTGTCCGCGGCCCACCTGCTGGACGCCGGAGTGCCGCTGCCCGGCTGGGCGGTGGCCGTGCTGCGGGCCGCGGCAGCCGAGTCACACGCCGACGGCCGGACCGAGGAGGCCGTCCGATACCTCGAACTGGCCCGGGAGACCACCGCCGACGCCGCTGAGAACGCCGCGCTCCTGTCCCGAATCGCGTTGATCGAGTGGCGCGAGGACAAGTTCCTCGCGGAACGGCGCTTCCCGCCGCTGATCGAGGCGGCCGACGCCGGGCAGCTCTCCTGGTCCGACGCCGTCGCGCTGGTATATCTGCTACTGAGCCACGGCCGCATCGGCGACTGTGAGAGAGCGCTCCAGCAGCTCGCCGCCCGGCCGATCCCGACTCCGGCTGCGGCCGGCGCCGTCGGCCTACTGCGCGCCTGGCTCACCATCACCTACCCGCGGCTGGCCGCCCACCTGCCCGACGCCGTCATCGACGGCGGGGCCCGCGGCCCGCTCTCGCCGCAGGGCCCGGTACGCGCCGCGCTCGAGATCTGCGCCGCGCTGAAGGAGGGTGAGCTCGACGAGCGGTGCCTGCACCACGCCGAGCACCTGCTGGAGAGCTGCGACCTGGAGAACGCGACCCTCACGCCGACGTTGATCGCGCTCACCGCGCTGATCTACGCCGACCGGCTGGACGTCGCCGCGCGGCACTGCGACGAACTGCAGCGCCGCGCGGCCGTGCAGGGAGCGTCCACCTGGCACGCCGCCTTCGCGGCGTTCCGCGCCGAGATCGCGCTGCGCGAGGGAGATCTGGAGCTCGCAGTCCACCAGGCGCAGCTGGCGCTGGCCGACTCCGCCGCCGAGCAGTGGGGTGTGACCGACGGTTGGGCGACGTCCGTGCTCCTGCTCGTCGCGACCGAGTCCGGTGATCTCGACCTGGCTGGCGGCGTGGTCCTGCAACAGCTCCCCGAGGCCGTGCTGGAGAGCCGGGCCGCCGTGCACTACCTGTACGCCCGCGGGCGTTACTTCCTCGCCCGTGGCCGGGTGCACATGGCGATGGACGACTTCCGGCTCTGCGGCGAGCTGCTCACCGACTGGAAGATCGACCTGCCGGCACTCGTCCCGTGGCGGCTCGGTGTCGCCGAGGTACACCTGCGCGCGGGTGAGACCGAGCAGGCCCGCGAGTTCGCCCAGGAGCAGCTCGACCTGGCCCGCAACGTCAGCCCGCGGGTTGCCGGAATGGCGTTGCGGCTGCTCGCGGCGACCGCCTCCCGGCACATCGACCGGATCAAGGTGCTCGAGGAGGCCGACGTGGCGCTCTCCACCACCGGCGACCTGCTGCACCGGGCCAAGGTCGTGATGGACCTGAGTCGGGTGTACGCGCGTGCCGGCGCGGTCAAGTCGGCCCGCGCCGTGGAGGCACGGGCCCGCGAAATGGTGCGGCACTGCGAGCCCGGGACCCGGGTGGCCGAGGCCCTCGCCGAGCCGCCGTGGCCCGAACTCGACGTGGTGCGCGAGCACGTCGCGGCCGACGACGAGCCCGTCCTGGAGGACCTGAGCGAGTCCGAGCGGCGGGTGGCGGCGCTGGCCGCGCAGGGGCACACCAACCGGCAGATCGCGCGCCGCCTGTTCATCACGGTCAGCACCGTCGAGCAGCACCTGACCCGGACGTACCGCAAGTTGAAGGTGCACCGACGGGCGGACCTGCCGGACAGCCTGACGCTGGTCAGCATCGAGGGCTGACCAGCGTCGAGGGCGCGCGGCGCTTACCGCGCCAGCCAGCGCGGCGGCCGCTTCGCCGCGAACGCCCGCGGGCCCTCCTTGGCGTCCTCGCTGTGCATCCGGACCTCCTCGGCCGGATAGCGCGTGGCGATCGCCCGCTCGACCGAGAGTTCGGCCGAGCTGAGGACCGCCTGCTTCACCGCACGGACGGCCAGCGGCGCGCAGGCCAGCAGGTCGTCGGTCCAGGCGCGGACGCAGTCGTCCAGCTTCGCGGCCGGCACCACCTCGTTGATCAGCCCCAGCTCGTACGCCCGGGCCGCGCCGAGCTGCCGGCCGGTCATGAGGTGGCCCAGCGCGGTGCGGACCGGCAGTTGACGGCTGAGCCGGAACACGCCACCGGCACCCGCGATGAGGCCGAGTCGAGCCTCAGGGAGCCCGAACCGGGCGTCGTCCGCCGCGATGATCAGATCGCACGCCAGGGCGAGTTCGAAGCCGCCGCCCAGGGCGTATCCCCGCACCCGGGCGATCAGCGGCTTGGTCAGGCCGAACCGCTCGGTCAGCCGTGGCCAACCGGGCTTGCCGCGGCCGCCGAAGGTGGAGGGTCCCGCCTCACCTGCTTCCTCCCGGGCCGCCAGCTCCTTGAGGTCCTGACCGACCGAGAATGCGCGGTCGCCGGCGCCGGTGAGCACCGCCGCCCAGATCTGGTCGTCGCGTTCGAAGTCGTCCCAGATCTCGGCCAGCTCCGCGTGCATCCGAAGGTTCATGGCGTTGAGCACGTCGGGACGGTTCAGCGTAATCGTCGCCAGGTGACCGTCCTTGCGGTACTGCACCGTCTCCGGCATCAGCCGGCGCCCGGGAGGGTCAGCCACTGCCACTGGGTGAACTCGTCGGTGTTGCGGCCGATCCCATGGCGATGGCCGTTGCCGGACGCTCCGCGGCCCCCGAACGGCACGAACGCGTTGTCGTCGATCGTCGGGTCGTTGACGTGGACGATGCCCGTGTCCAGCCGGCCGGCGAGTGCCGCTCCCCGGGACACCGACCCGGTGTGCACCGAGGCCACCAGGCCGTACTCGGTGCGGTTCGCCACCCGGACCGCCTCGTCCTCGTCGGCCACCACGATCACCGGCGCCACCGGGCCGAAGATCTCCTCCCAGAAGGCCGGCTGGCTGGGTGTCACCCCGGTCAGCACCGTCGGCCGGTACATCAGCCCGTCGTGGCCGCCGCCCTCGCGCAGCACCGCTCCGGCGGCCACCGACTCGCGCACGATCCGGTCGACCCGGTCCCGCTGGGCCACGTCGATGAGCGGGCCCAGCGTGACGTCGTCGGTCCACGGGTCACCCACCGTCGACTGAGCCGCGTGTCGGCACAGCGCGTCCACGTAACGGTCGGCGACCGACTCGACGACGATGTGCCGTCCGGCCGCCATGCAGACCTGACCCTGGTGGAAGAAGGAGCTCCACGCGCCGGCCGCAGCGGCCGCCTCCACGTCGGCATCGTCCAGGACCAGCAGAGCGTTGTTGCCGCCCAGCTCGAGTGAGACCCGCTTGAGCGCGCCGCCCGCCTCAGCCCCGATCTGCCGGCCGACCGCCGAGGAACCGGTGAACGCAATCATGTCGGTGCCCAGGTTCCGGACGAGTGCCGCGCCTGCCTTCGGGCCGCCGGCGAGCACGTGCAGCACGCCCCCGGGAAGCCCGGCCCGTTCGAAAACGGCCGCGACCAGGTGCCCGCCGCTGATCGCGGTGCGCGGGTCCGGTTTGAGGACGACGGCGTTGCCGAGCACGAGCGCCGGTGCGACCGCCCGCAGCGCCAGCAGCAGCGGCACGTTCCACGGGCTGATCACCCCGACGGTGCCGAGCGGGACCCGGCGGGCGGAACTCTGCCGGCCCGCCGGGTCGGGCAGCAGCTCCCCGTGCGGGAACATCGGCAGGGCGGCGGCGGCCCACAGCTCGTCGACGGTGGACGCCACCTCGTACTCGGCCTTGCCGCGGATCGAGCCGCTCTCGCGGATCAGCCACTCGGCGGCCTCGTCGCGGTGTTCGGTGAGTACCGCGGCGGCGCGGCGCAGCACGGCGGCCCGCTCCAGCGGCGGGACGGCCTGCCACGCCGGCTGGGCGATTCCGGCGCCGCGGACCGCTTCGTCGATGTCGTCGGCGTCGGCCACGCCGACCTCGGCCAGGACGGCGCCGGTCGCCGGTTCGACCACCGCTGCGGCGCCGCCGGCCGGCTCCCGCCAGCCGCCGCTGAATACTCTGCCGCCGGTGCGCGCGAGGTCGATCAGACGGGTCACGGGTGCTCTCCTTGCCGGTGGCCGAGGATGGGAACGTCGATGAGCAGCGGCCGGTCGCGGTGCGTGGCGCCGGCCACCAGATCGACGAGCTCGTCGGCGTGCGCAACTCGGCGCGCCTCGATGCCGAAGAACGTCGCCGCGGCCCCGAAGTCGAGCGGCCCCAGGTCGAGTCCGGGATACTGGCCGGCGTGGGTGGCCCGGCTGTCCCAGTTGTCGAGGGTGTCCTTGAGCGTGCGGTACTCGCCGTTGTTCATCACCACGAACGTCACCGGCACGCCGTACCGGGCGGCGCCCCACAACCCCTGCAGGCCGAACATGGCGCAGCCGTCGCCCAGCACGGCGACGACCGGGCGGTCCGGGTCACCCATCGCGGCGCCGATGGCGGCCCCGATGCCGAAACCCAGCCCGCCGCCGACGGTGTGCACCAGCGAGCGGGGCCGTTCTAGGCGCAGAAAGCGGCGCAACAGCACCCCGGTCGTGATGGCCTCCTCGACCACCACCGCGTCGATCGGCAGCCCGGACGCGACGGCGTGCGCGGCGGCCACCGGCTCCAGGGGCGCCGGACCGTACGCCTTGAGCGCCGCCGTCTCCGCGGCGGCTCGCGCACCGAGGTGCCGTTCCCGCAGCTCGACGCGGCGGTGTCCGACCTCGGGCCGGAGCTCCCGCAGTCTCTCGGCGATACCGCGCAGAGCCGGCTCGATGGCCCCGGTCAGGCCGAACTCGACAGCGAAGTTGCGGCCGATCTCGGTCGGGTCTGAATCGACCTGCACCACCCGGGTGCCCGGCGCCAGGGCGGGACCGGGGGAGTAGTGGTGCGGCATGAACGCGTGACAGCCGGCGATCAGGACCAGGTCGTACGGGGCCAGCGTCCGGCGGATCTCGGCGTTGACCGGGGGGAGTGCGCCCGCGTACAGGTCGTGCCCCATCGGGAAGTCGACGCCGTCGTGCATAGGCTGGTGGTAGACGACCGCGCCGACCGACTCGGCGAGGGCGACCAGCGCGTCGACCCCGCCCTCGCGGCCGACGCCGTCGCCCGCGACGATCGCCGGGCGCCGCGCGCGGGCCAGGAGGGCGGCGGCGCTGGCCATCCCGGTGGCGGCCGGCGGCGCCGCGACCGGCGCATCGAAGACGTCGACGTCGGTCTCCTCGGCCAGCAGATCCATCGGCACCGACAGGAAGACCGGGCCGGCCGGCGGCAGGACGGCGAGGCGGAACGCCCGGCGCAGCATGACCGGAAGGTCGTGGGCGTGCTGGACGTCGAAGGTGGCCTTGACGGCCGACCGGGCCAGCTCGACCAGGTTGCCGGAGAGCATCGGATCCTGTGCCAGGTGCCGGCGGTCCTGCTGGCCTGCGGTGACCACCATCGGCGTCCGTGACCGGCTCGCGTTGAGCAGCCCGGACAGCCCGTTGGCCAGGCCTGCGGCGACGTGCAGGCTGACGAACGCCGGTCGGCCGGTGGCGCGCGCGTAGCCGTCGGCCATCGCGACGACCGCGCCCTCGTGCACGCCGAGCACGTAGGGGATGTCCGGGGCCGCGACCAGGGCGTCGAGGAACGGCAACTCGGTGGTGCCCGGGTTACCGAAGACGCGGGTGACACCCTCCTCGCGCAGGATGCTCAGCATGGCCTCGATCGGCGTCATCGGCGCTCTCCCGTGCTCCAATTGGCGCCGACCTTGGCCAGCACGTCCGCGCTGTACAACCGTTCGCCCTGGACGAGGGCGAACTCCGTCAGGTAGTCGAGGAAGGCGCTGGGCGGCTCGTCGGCGAGGTTGAGCATGTGCCGGTTGGCGACGACGGCCGGCGCGGTCAGCCGCTCGGCGGCCCGGTCGGCGGCCGTGCCGACCTCACCCGAGTCGACGATCTCCTCGCAGAGCATGCGCGCCTCGGGTTCGCTCGCGTACAGCTTGCGCCCGTTCAGGATGATGTCGCGGGCCAGCCGGGCGCCGACGAACCGTCCGAGCCGCAGGTTGGCCACGCCGGGCACGATGCCCTCCTGCGCGGCCGGCAGGGTGAAGTAGGCGTCCGAGCCGGCCACCACTCGGTCGCAGGTGAGCAGCATCTGCATCCCGCCGCCGATGGCGAACGTGTCGACCGCGGCGACCCAGGGCTTCTCCGCCGGTGTGCCGTCGTCGGTCCGCAGACCTCGGACGATCTTGTTGAGAACGCCCATCTCACGGCCGAGAAGGAAGTCGACGTACGAGATGCGGCCCTGGTGCAGGTGTTTGAGGTTGATGCCGGCGCTGAAGACGCGGCGCCCCGCATAGCGGGGATGGGTGATGGTGGCGCCGCGCAGCAGCCCCGCCCGGATACCGTCGTCGAGCAGGACCAGGTCGACGGCGGTCTCCAGGTCGGCGACGAGCTGGTTGTCCTCGGCGTTGAGCGCGTGCGGGTTGGCCAGGGTGACTCGGCCGATGTCGCCGTCGCGCTCCAGCCGGACGGTGGCGAACTCCGTCAGCCCGCCGTCCCGGAAACCGGGCAGCAGGTCGAGGGCGCGGGGTGTGGGACGCCGCATCGCGTCGAGCACGTGCCGCCCCACCGCCGGGACGCTCAGCAGCCGGTGGAAGAAGAGCGCCTGGTCGATTTCCCGGGCCTCCTTGTCCTGCTGGCGGTGCCGGCGCTCGTGGTCGAGCTGGTCGCGGGTGGGCACCAGGCCGGGGAAACGGCCGGCCGCCGCGGAGGCCAGCTCGGCGATCCGCAGCCACAGTGTGCTGTCCTCGGTCAGTTCCGCGTAGACCGCCGGTGCATGCGCGGCCAGGAAACGGGACCGGGTGGCCCGGCTCGACGAGTGCAGCCCGTCCGCGGCCTGTTGCTGGTCCGGCGTGCGCTCCGGCTTCGCGGGCAGGTCCGCCAGCCGGGCGTCGTCCCGCTCGGTCCGATACCGCAGCGCGGCGGCGTCGGCACGCAGATCGCCGGTCATGCGCGGCTCGCGCACCGGCACGGCGACGGTGCTCATGCCGGTTGCGTTCCCTTCATCCGCCGCAGGGTCCGATCGCACGCCGCGAGATGGGTGCCGAGGGCGTCCTCGAAACTCACCGCGCTCGCCTCCATCAGCAGGCGCCGGCGGATCGCCAGCTCACTGCCGACGAGATCGCGGGTCGCCGCGGTGCGCCGTGCCACCGCCTCGTCGAGTTCCGTGGTGACCTCGTCGATGAGCCCCAGCGTCGCCGCTGTGGTGGCGGTCCACTCCGCTCCGAAGAGCACCAGACCACGGGCGCGAGCCACACCGAGCTGGTTGGCGACGCGATGCACGGCCATACCCGGCCACGGATCACCGGCCTCCGGCGAGAACCGCAGGAGCAGATCCGGGCCGGCGATCCGGTAGTCCGCGGCGAGCAGCGCCTCCAGGGCGGGTCCGGCGCAGAGGCCGTCGGCGACCGCGATGGCGACACCGTCGAGGCGTTCGAGCCGGCGCAGCGCCCGCTCCCACCGGTTGACCGTGTGGATGCTCAGGTCGGTGTCGGTCGTTGCGGGCCGGCCCCCGGTGAGTCGTAGGACGACCGTCACACCGGGCAGATCCTCGGCCCGGGCGCAGGCCTGCTCGACCTGCGCGACCAGCTTGGGGCCGATCGGCTGCGCACTGCTGATCGACAGGTGTACGACCTGCCGCGTTCCGGGCTCCGATATGTCCGTCAACGTGCACCGCCTTCTCGAATGTGGTCAGCGTCAGAGGAAATCAGAAACGCAGTAGGGCGGATTCGATGGTCGACCCGGGGCCCATGGTCATCAGGACGCCGTACTCGCCGGGCCGGGTGACGCCCTCCTCGAGCAGCCGGCCGTAGGAGAACAGGAATGAGCCGCTGGAGAGGTTCCCGTAATCGCGCAGCACGCCGGTGGTGTGCCGCAGCGCGTGCCGGGTGAGGCCGAGGTTGACCATCACCGAGTCGATGACCTTCTTGCCGCCGGAGTGCACCACCCAGTGCGCTATGTCGCTGCGGCGCAGCCCGGTGTCTTGCAGCAGGCGGCCGATGACGTCCTCGGCGTGCGCGCCGACGACGTAGGGCACCTCGCGGTCCAGGAAGAAGCTGAACTTGCCCTGCTGGTCGTCCCAGTCGTAGCGCATCGCGTCGACGGCCTCGGGGATGATGCAGCTCGCGAACTTCAGGACGGTGGGGCCGGGTTCGAGCCCCGCCTCGTCGGTGATCAGCGCCGCGGCGGCCGCACCGTCGCCGAACAGACTGTTGACCACCGAGCTGCGCATGGTGCCGTCGAGCACGTACGCGGCGGAGCACGCCTCGACGCAGACCATCAGCGCGAGTCTGCCCGGGTGCGCGCTCGCCCAGCCCGCCACGGCGTTGAGGCCGTTGAGGCCGGCGTTGCAGCCCATGCCGACCACGTCGAGGCGGCTCGTGGTGACGCTGAGCCCGAGCTCCTTGATGAGCAGGGCGCTGAACCCGGGCGTCAGGAACCCGGTCGTGGTGATGCAGCACAGGTAGCCGACGTCGTCGAGCTCGTAGTCGGAGTCCTTCAGACAGGACAGGATCGCCCGCTTGCCCATGTCGATCCCGGTGACCTTGTGCTTGCGCAGCAGTTCACCCTGCGTCTCGACGGCCCGGGTGCCCTTCGGCAGCTCCGGCGGCAGACTCAGGAAACGGCGCTCGATGGCGCTGTTGCGGAAGACCGACCGGATGCGCTCGTCGGTGATCCCATAGACGTCGAGGATGTCCTGCTGCGAGTACGAATCGGGCGGCACCGCGGTGCCGACACTCACGATCTTCGACGGCAGATGGGTCCGGTTCGGGGTGGGCACCGGTGCGAGCGAGGTGAGCGTCATGAATCTTCTCCGGGTGAGAGAGGAATCGGCGATATTGTCGAATGTTGGCTGGCCCATGACAGCACGTCGTCTCCTCCGTTGGACAGAACATCAGCCCTAGTCAGGGGTGGTCCGGTATTCGTCCGGGCCCCAGGCGGAAACGCGGGCCAGGGGTACGACAGGGGTATTGCCGGTGATGGCCGTCGCGTAGCGTGCCGCACCCCTGCTGAAGTGTTTCCCTGCCCTGGTATAGGGGGCTGGATCGCCGCCGTAGGGGTGTCCGGTGTGGTCGGCTCCCGCATACGTTCGGCGTGGATTCGTGCGTGTATTCGGCGGCCCCCGCCCCACCCGGGCCCGGCCCGCGCTGCCCTCCGGCCGGCGACGAGAAACGGGAGATCCCATGACGACATCGACTGAGCAGCTGGTCGAAGCGCTGCGGGCATCGCTGAAGGAGAACGACCGCATCCGCCAGGACCACCACCGGCTCACCGCGGCGGCGTCGGAGCCGATCGCGGTGGTGGGTATGGGTGGCCGGTTTGGTGGTGGTGTCGATTCGGTGGCTGGTTTGTGGGATCTGTTGGTGTCCGGTGGGGAGGTGGTGGGTGAGTTTCCGGCGGATCGTGGTTGGGATGTGGAGGGCTTGTTTGATCCGGATCCGGGGGCGTTGGGGAAGTCGTATGTTCGGTTCGGTGGATTTGTTTCCGGTGTCGCTGATTTTGATGCCGAGTTTTTCGGTATTTCGCCGCGTGAGGCTCTCGCGATGGATCCGCAGCAGCGTTTGTTTTTGGAGACGGCGTGGGTGGCATTGGAGGATGCGGGTTTTGATCCTGCGGATCTGCGGGGTTCCCGGACCGGGGTTTTTGCCGGGCTGAGTGGGCACGATTACGGCGGTTCTCCGGGTGAGGTGATGGAGGGTGTCGAGGGGCATCTGGTGACGGGGAATGCGGCGTCGGTGCTGTCTGGTCGGCTGTCGTACTTCTTCGGTTGGGAAGGGCCTGCGGTCACGGTGGACACGGCTTGTTCGTCGTCGTTGGTGGCGTTGCACTTGGCGGTGCAGGCGCTGCGGCAGGGTGAGTGTGGGTTGGCGTTGGTGGGTGGGGTGTCGGTGATGTCGACGCCGGCGTTGTTCCTGGAGTTCTCGCGGCAGCGTGGTCTGGCTGTTGATGGTCGGTGTAAGGCGTTCTCGGCGGACGCGGACGGGATGGGTGCTGCTGAGGGTGCTGGTGTGTTGGTGGTGGAGCGGTTGTCGGATGCTCGGCGTAATGGTCATCGGATTCTGGCGGTGGTGAGGGGTTCGGCGGTCAATCAGGACGGTGCGTCGAATGGGTTGACCGCGCCGAACGGGCCGAGTCAGCAGCGGGTGATCCGGCAGGCGTTGGTGAACGCGGGTGTCGACGCGGCGGGTGTGGATGTGGTGGAGGCGCACGGGACCGGGACCAGACTCGGTGACCCAATCGAGGCCCAGGCACTCCAAGCGACCTACGGCAAGGCGCGCGGTGACGGCGATCCGGTCCTGCTCGGCTCGGTGAAGTCGAACATCGGCCACACGCAGGCCGCGGCCGGCGTCGCCGGTGTCATCAAGATGATCCTGGCGATGCGGCACGACCTGCTCCCGCGCACCCTGCACGCCGACGTGCCCTCGCCCGAGATCGACTGGTCGCCCGGCACTCTGCGCCTGCTCACCGAAGCCCAGCCGTGGAAACGCAACGGGCATCCGCGGCGGGCCGGCGTCTCGTCGTTCGGGATGAGCGGCACCAACGCCCACGCCATCATCGAGGATTACACCGAGGCGGAAACGGTCATCGACCCCGGCCCGCCGTCGGCCGCGCTGCCGCTGGTGCTGTCGGCGGCGTCGCCGGCCGCGTTACGGGAGCAGGCGGCGCACCTGGCGGACCTGCTGGCCGACGCATCCCTGACGGACGTGGCGTCGTCCCTGGTCCGCACACGCGGCGTGCTGGCCGAGCGCCTCGTCGTGGTGGCCGCCGACCGGGCTGCGGGCGAGGCCGGCCTGCGATCGTTCGCCGTCGGGGCGCCGGGACCGGACGTCGCCGCCGGCAACGCGCCCGGCCGCGACGAACGGGTGGTGTTCGTCTTTCCCGGCCAGGGCGCCCAGTGGGCGGGCATGGGTGTTGCGCTGATGGCCGAGTCGCCGGTGTTCGCGCGGCGGATGGCGGAGTGCGAGCAGGCACTGGGGCCGTTCGTGGACTGGTCGTTGACCGAGGTGCTCGGTGACGAGCGGGCGCTTGAGCGGGTGGAGGTGGTACAGCCGGCGCTGTGGGCCGTGATGGTGTCCCTTGCTGCCGTGTGGCGGTCGTGGGGTGTCGAGCCGTCGGCGGTCGTCGGGCACTCGCAGGGGGAGATCGCGGCTGCGTGCGTGGCGGGAGCGCTGACCCTCGAGGACGGCGCACGCGTGGTGGCGCTGCGCTCGGCGGCAATCGTCCGGCTCGCCGACACCGACGGCGGCATGACCTCGCTTGCTCTACCGGCGGACGAGGTGCGGCTCCTGCTGGGACAGGTGCCCGGCGTCCAGATCGCGGCGGTCAACGGCCCGGCGGCGACCGTGGTCTCCGGCGCGGTGACGGGCCTGGCCGACCTCGAGGCGCGGTGCGAGCAGCGGGACATCCGCGTACGCCGGGTGCCGGTGACGTACGCGTCGCACTCGGACCGGATGGAGGCGCTCCGCGACGAGCTCGCCGACCTTCTCGCACCGGTACGCCCGCGGACCGGTGATGTCCCGATCTTCTCCACCCTGCGCGGCGAACTCGTCGACGGTGCCGACCTGGACGCCAGCTACTGGTTCGCGAACCTGCGGCACACCGTCCAACTCGAACCGGTCATCTCGCAGCTCGCAGCCGACGGCGTGGGCGCGTTCGCTGAGATGAGCCCGCACCCGGTGCTCACCGGTGCGGTCACGCAGACGGTGGAGGCGGCTGGCGCCGCCGCCGTCGTGTCCGGCTCACTGCGCCGCGACCAGGGCGGACTGAGCCGCCTGCAGATGTCGGCAGCCGAACTGTTCGTCCAGGGCGTTCCGATCGCGCTCGACCGGTGGGTGCCGACGGGCAACCGGGTCGACCTGCCGGCGTACGCATTCCAGCGGCGGCGTTTCTGGCTGGGCTCACCCGGCGGCGCGGACGTCCGGGCAACCGGCCTCACCGCCGGCCGGCACCCGCTGATCGCCGGGTCGATGCGGCTGGCCGACGACGACGGCGTCGTGCTGGTCGGGCGTCTGTCCCTGCGGAGTCACCCCTGGCTGGCCGACCACGCGGTGGGCGACAGCGTCCTGGTGCCTGCGACGGCCTTCGTTGAGCTGGCGGTCCGGGCCGGGGACGAGGCCGGGTACGACCACATCGACGAACTGACCCTGCACACGCCGCTCACCCTGCCGCGCCGTGGGGGAGTGCACGTCCAGGTGGTGCTGCGGGCGCCCGACGACCAGGGCCGTGGCTCGCTGACCATCCACTCGCGGCCGGACGACGCCGAGCCGGACGAGCCGTACGTCCGGCATGCCGCCGCGGTCCTGACCGCCGGGGAGCGGGCGCCCGTTCCTGCCCGGTCCGGGTCGTGGCCACCGGCGGGCGCCGAGCCGATCGAGGTGGACGGGGTCTATGAGCGGCTGGCCTCCGGCGGCTACCACTACGGGCCGGTCTTCCAGGGCCTGCGGGCGGCCTGGCAGCAGGACGGCAACGTGTATGCCGAGGTGGCCCTCGCCGAGGGCACCGAGGTCGACGGATTCGCGCTGCACCCGGCGTTGTTCGACGCCGCTCTGCAGGCGGTCGCACTGGTGCTGGGCGGGGACGCCGGTGACCGGCCGCGGCTGCCGTTCGCCTTCACCGGTGTCACCGTGCGCGCCGCCGGCGCGACGAGCATGCGGGTCCGGCTGACCCGCGACGGCGACGACACGATGACCCTGTACGCGACGGACCCGGCCGGCGCGCCGGTCGTCACCGTCGACGCGCTGGTGACCCGGCCCGTCGCCGACGTCGACCCGGGCGTGGACGACGCGCTGTTCCGCGTCGACCTGGTGCCGCTGGAGCTGCCGCCGGCCGCCGACGTCCGGATCGTGGCCTGGGACGAGGCGATCACCGGCCGGTCTGTCGAAGCCGACGTGGTGGTGTACGACGGCGGCCGCGGCGACGGCGGTTCGCTGCCTGGCGCCGTGTGGGACAGCACGGTCAGGCTGCTGGACGTCGTGCAACGGTGGCTTGCTGACGAACGGTTCGCGGACGCGCGACTGGCCGTCGTCACCCATCAGGCGCTAACCCTGGACGGTGAGACGCCGGACCTCACCCGGGCCGCTCTCGTCGGTTTGCTGCGGTCTGCGCAGGCCGAGCACCCCGGCCGGTTCGTGCTCGTCGACACCGGTGTCGCGACCGCGGCGCCGGACGCGGCGCTGGCCACCGCCCTCGGCACCGGCGAGCCCGAGATCCTGCTGCGCGGTGAGACCGCGTACGTGCCTCGCCTTGTCCGCGCGCCTGCTCCTTCGCTGCCGGTTGGGTTGTGGCGTTTGGACGTGGGTGTGGGTGGGTCTGTGGACAGTTTGGCGGTGGTTTCGACTGAACGTCGTGGTCTTGCCGCGCGGGAGGTGAGGGTTGCGGTGCGGGCGGCTGGGGTGAATTTCCGGGATGTGTTGTTGAGTCTGGGGATGTATCCGGGTGTGGGCAGCATTGGTGGTGAGGCTGCCGGTGTGGTGCTGGAGGTCGGTGATGAGGTGACTGGTTTGTGTCCCGGTGATCGGGTGATGGGTTTGTTTATCGGGGCTTTCGGTCCGGAGGCGGTTGGTGACGAGCGGATGTTGGTGGGGGTGCCGGATGGCTGGTCGTTCGCGGAGGCCGCGACGGTTCCGGTTGCTTTTGCCACGGCGTGGTTCGGGTTGCGTGATCTTGGTGGTTTGCGTTCTGGGCAGCGGGTTCTGATTCATGCCGCGGCGGGTGGGGTGGGTCAGGCGGCGGTGCAGTTGGCCCGGTACTGGGGTGCGGAGGTGTTCGGCACCGCGAGTGCGGGCAAGTGGGAGGTGCTGCGTGGGCTGGGCTTGGACGACGGGCATATCGGTAGTTCGCGGGATCTGTCGTTCGTGGAGCGTTTCCCGGCCGGTTTCGATGTCGTGCTGAACAGTCTGGCGGGTGAGTTCGTCGATGCGTCGCTGGGTTTGCTCGCGCCGGGTGGTCGTTTTGTGGAGATGGGTAAGACGGATGTCCGTGAGCCGGAGGGTGTGGACTATCGTGCCTTCGACCTTGCCGAGGCGGGGTTGGATCGGACGCAGGAGATTCTGGCCGACGTCGCTGGTCTGATGGCCTGCGGTGCGTTGCGGCCGCTGCCGCTGCGGGCGTTTGACATGCGGCGTGCCTCGGATGCGTTCCGGTTGATGGTGCAGGGCAGGCATGTCGGGAAGGTGGTCCTCACGCCGCCGCGTGAGGCGGTCTCGGGGTCGGTGGTGGTGACCGGCGCGACCGGAACCCTCGGTCAGTTGGTCGCGGAGCATTTGGCGGCTGCGGGCGTCGGGCGTCTGCTGTTGTTGAGTCGCAGTGGTGAGGTGGCGGGGTTGCGGGAGCGGTTGACCGCGCTCGGGGCCGAGGTCACTTTCCGGGCCTGTGACGTGGCGGATCGGGAGGAGTTGGCGGCGGCGTTGGCCGGGGTTCCGGTCAGCGGGGTTGTCCATGCTGCCGGTGTTCTCGCTGACGGGGTGTTGGAGTCGATGACACCCGAGCAGGTCGAGGTGGTGCTGCGCGCGAAGGTGGACGCTGCGGTGCACCTGCATGAGTTGACCGTGGGCGCGGATCTGTCGATGTTCGTGCTGTATTCGTCGGTGGCCGGGGTGTTGGGTGCGGCGGGGCAGGCGAACTATGCGGCCGCGAATGCTTTTCTGGACGCGTTGGCCGTGCATCGTCGGGGTCTTGGTCTTGCGGGCACGTCGTTGGCGTGGGGTTTCTGGAACGAGCGTAGTGCGATGACCGGGCACCTCGACGGCGGCGACCTGCAGCGTCTGGCCCGTGGTGGCATCGTGGGCCTGACCCGCGAACACGGCCTCGCCCTCTTCGACGCGGCTGTCACACACACCCACGCCGCGCTTGCACCCGTCCGCCTCGACCTGCGTGTGCTGTCTCGGGAGGAGACACCCCCGATCCTGCGGAGCCTGCTACGGACCCCGGCCCGCCGCACCGCCCGCGCCACCGCCGGATCCGCCGGCATCGGCCTCGCGGCCCAGCTCACCGCCATGTCCGCCGATGAGCGCGACCAGCACCTGCTCGCCCTGGTGCGGTCCAGCGCCGCGGCGGTCCTCGGCCACCAGGGTGCCGACGCGATCGACGCCCACCGGGCCTTCAAGGACATCGGCTTCGACTCGCTGACCGCCGTCGAACTCCGTAACCGCATCACCGCCGCCACCGGACTGCGACTGCCCACCACCCTCGTCTTCGACCACCCCAGCCCCACCGACCTGGCCCGCCGGCTGCGCACGGACCTCGTCGGCGACACCGACAAAGCCGTCGCCACCCCGGTCGCCTCCACCGCGGCGGCGTCGGAGCCGATCGCGGTGGTGGGTATGGGTGGCCGGTTTGGTGGTGGTGTCGATTCGGTGGCTGGTTTGTGGGATCTGTTGGTGTCCGGTGGGGAGGTGGTGGGTGAGTTTCCGGCGGATCGTGGTTGGGATGTGGAGGGCTTGTTTGATCCGGATCCGGGGGCGTTGGGGAAGTCGTATGTTCGGTTCGGTGGATTTGTTTCCGGTGTCGCTGATTTTGATGCCGAGTTTTTCGGTATTTCGCCGCGTGAGGCTCTCGCGATGGATCCGCAGCAGCGTTTGTTTTTGGAGACGGCGTGGGTGGCATTGGAGGATGCGGGTTTTGATCCTGCGGATCTGCGGGGTTCCCGGACCGGGGTTTTTGCCGGGCTGAGTGGGCACGATTACGGCGGTTCTCCGGGTGAGGTGATGGAGGGTGTCGAGGGGCATCTGGTGACGGGGAATGCGGCGTCGGTGCTGTCTGGTCGGCTGTCGTACTTCTTCGGTTGGGAAGGGCCTGCGGTCACGGTGGACACGGCTTGTTCGTCGTCGTTGGTGGCGTTGCACTTGGCGGTGCAGGCGCTGCGGCAGGGTGAGTGTGGGTTGGCGTTGGTGGGTGGGGTGTCGGTGATGTCGACGCCGGCGTTGTTCCTGGAGTTCTCGCGGCAGCGTGGTCTGGCTGTTGATGGTCGGTGTAAGGCGTTCTCGGCGGACGCGGACGGGATGGGTGCTGCTGAGGGTGCTGGTGTGTTGGTGGTGGAGCGGTTGTCGGATGCTCGGCGTAATGGTCATCGGATTCTGGCGGTGGTGAGGGGTTCGGCGGTCAATCAGGACGGTGCGTCGAATGGGTTGACCGCGCCGAACGGGCCGAGTCAGCAGCGGGTGATCCGGCAGGCGTTGGTGAACGCGGGTGTCGACGCGGCGGGTGTGGATGTGGTGGAGGCGCACGGGACCGGGACCAGACTCGGTGACCCAATCGAGGCCCAGGCACTGCTGGAGACGTACGGCCAGGACCGCGAACGGCCGCTGTGGCTCGGCTCGGTGAAGTCGAACCTCGGGCACACCCAGGCTGCCTCCGGTGTCGCGGGCGTCATGAAGATGATCCTGGCGATGCGGCACGACCTGCTCCCGCGCACGCTGCACGCCGACGTGCCGACCCCAGAGGTGGACTGGACGGCCGGGAACGTGCGCCTGCTCACCGAAGCCCAGCCGTGGAAACGCAACGGGCATCCGCGCCGAGCCGGCGTCTCGTCGTTCGGCATCAGCGGCACCAACGCCCACGTGGTCCTGGAGGAGGGCGAGCCCGTCGAAGCGGCCGTGCCGCGACGGGACGCTTCGGGCGTCCCCCTGCTGCTGTCCGCCGCGTCTCCTGCCGCTCTGCGTGACCAGGCCCTCCAGCTCGCCGAACTCCTCGCCGAAGGCGACGTGTCCCTGCACGACGTCGCATCGTCCCTGGTCCGCACCCGTGGGCTGCTCGCCGAACGCGCCGTGGTGGCCGCAGCCGACGCGGTGACGGCGCGGGACGGACTGAGTGCGTTCGCCGCAGGCATCGAGGCGCCCAACGTAGTCGCCGGCCATTCCGCCGGCCGCGACGAACGGGTGGTGTTCGTCTTTCCCGGCCAGGGCGCCCAGTGGGCGGGCATGGGTGTTGCGCTGATGGCCGAGTCGCCGGTGTTCGCGCGGCGGATGGCGGAGTGCGAGCAGGCACTGGGGCCGTTCGTGGACTGGTCGTTGACCGAGGTGCTCGGTGACGAGCGGGCGCTTGAGCGGGTGGAGGTGGTACAGCCGGCGCTGTGGGCCGTGATGGTGTCCCTTGCTGCCGTGTGGCGGTCGTGGGGTGTCGAGCCGTCGGCGGTCGTCGGGCACTCGCAGGGGGAGATCGCGGCTGCGTGCGTGGCGGGAGCGCTGACCCTCGAGGACGGCGCACGCGTGGTGGCGCTGCGCTCGGCGGCAATCGCCGGATTGGCCGGCACCGAGAGCGGCATGACCTCGGTGGCGATGTCGCGGGCCGACGTCGAGGAACTGCTGGAACAGATGTCCGGCGTGTCCGTCGCCGCAGTCAATGGACCGTCGGCCACGGTGGTCGCCGGCGAGGTGACCGGTTTGGCCCAGCTTGAGGCCGCATGTGAGCAGCGTGGTGTCCGCGCCCGCCGGGTGCCGGTTACCTACGCGTCGCACTCGGCGCAGATGGAGTCGCTGCGCGAGGAACTCGCCCGGGTGCTGTCGCCGGTCCGGCCCCGCATCGGGGCGATCCCGTTCTTCTCGACCTTGCGCGGCGAGGTCGTGGACGGGGCGGAGCTGCACGCCGACTACTGGTTCGCGAACCTGCGGCACACCGTGCTGCTGGAACCGGTCATCACGCGGCTCACGGGCGACGGTGTGGGCGCGTTCGTGGAGATGAGTCCGCACCCGGTGCTCACCGTGCCGGTCACCGAGACCGTGGAGGCGGCCGGCGGGCGGGCCGTGGTGTCCGGCTCCCTGCGCCGCGACGAGGGCGGACTGGACCGGCTGCTGCTCTCGGCCGGTGGGCTATTCGTCGAAGGAGTACGCCTCGACCCGCACACCTGGGTGCCCGAGGGGAACCGGGTCGACCTACCGGCGTACCCCTTCCAGCGCCGGCGTTTCTGGCTCGCGGCCGCCGCCGGCGACGTCCGGTCCGCAGGTCTGGCGGCGGCGCGGCACCCGCTGATCGCCGGGACGATGCGCCTGGCCGACGGCGACGCGGTGGTCCTCACCGGGCGGCTGTCCCTGCAGAGCCATCCGTGGCTCGCCGACCACGCCGTCAACGACACGGTGTTGGTCCCAGGCACGGCCTTCGTCGAGCTGGCGGTCCGGGCCGGCGACGAGGCCGGGTACGACCACATCGAGGAACTCGCCCTGCACGCGCCGCTGGTCCTGCCGCGCCGCGGGCACGTGGCGCTCCAGGTCGTGCTGCGCGACGGCACGGCTGACATCTACTCCCGTCCCGACGACGGGGACGACTTCACCCACCACGTGACGGCGACGCTGGCCCGGGGCGGCGCGGATGCGGACGCGGCGCCGGCGTCGTGGCCACCCGCCGGCGCCGAGCAGCTACCGGTGGACGGCATGTACGAGCGGCTCGCCGACGGCGGATACCGGTACGGGCCCGTCTTTCAGGGGTTGCGGGCCGCGTGGTGGCACGACGGCAGCGTCTATGCCGAGGTGGCTGTGCCGGAGGGTGTCGAGACCGCCGGGTTCGCCCTGCACCCGGCGCTGTTCGACGCGGCCCTGCAGGCGATCTCGCTCGTTCCGGCGGCGGCCGGTGGGGAGCCGCGGCTGCCGTTCGCGTTCACCGGTGTCACCCTGCATGCCGTCGGCGCCACCCATCTGCGGGTCCGGGTGACCCGCCACGAGCAGGGCGACGTGACGGTGCACGCCTTTGACCCGGCCGGGGCGCCGGTCGTCACCGTGGGCAGGCTGGTCACCCGGCCCCTCACCGGCGTCGCCGCCTCCTCCGGCTCGGTGGACGGGCTCTGGCGAGTCGAATGGACCGCCGTGACCTCGGCCGGCGAGCACGACGTGACCGTGGTCGAGTTCGCGGAACTCACGGCGCTGCTCGACGGGTCCGGCGCGGTGGCAGAGACCATGGCCGTGCTGCTGCCGCCGGCTTCCGGGGGGAATCTGGCCGCGCGGGCGCACCGAGCCACCGTCGACACCCTGGATCTGCTGCAACGGTGGCTCGCCGACGAGCGCACCACCAACTCCCGGCTGGTGCTGGTCACCGACGGCGCGGTGGGGCCCGGCCTGACCGATCCCGCGCACGCGGCGGTGTGGGGCCTGGTCCGTTCGGCGCAGGCCGAGCACCACGACCGGTTCGTCCTCGTCGACGGATCCGCGGACCTTCTCCCGGCGGCCGTCGCCACCGGCGAGACCGAGATCGTCGTACGCGACGGTCGACTTCTCGTTCCCGGTCTGGCGCGCCCGGCGCCTGCTCCTTCGCTGCCGGTTGGGTTGTGGCGTTTGGACGTGGGTGTGGGTGGGTCTGTGGACAGTTTGGCGGTGGTTTCGACTGAACGTCGTGGTCTTGCCGCGCGGGAGGTGAGGGTTGCGGTGCGGGCGGCTGGGGTGAATTTCCGGGATGTGTTGTTGAGTCTGGGGATGTATCCGGGTGTGGGCAGCATTGGTGGTGAGGCTGCCGGTGTGGTGCTGGAGGTCGGTGATGAGGTGACTGGTTTGTGTCCCGGTGATCGGGTGATGGGTTTGTTTATCGGGGCTTTCGGTCCGGAGGCGGTTGGTGACGAGCGGATGTTGGTGGGGGTGCCGGATGGCTGGTCGTTCGCGGAGGCCGCGACGGTTCCGGTTGCTTTTGCCACGGCGTGGTTCGGGTTGCGTGATCTTGGTGGTTTGCGTTCTGGGCAGCGGGTTCTGATTCATGCCGCGGCGGGTGGGGTGGGTCAGGCGGCGGTGCAGTTGGCCCGGTACTGGGGTGCGGAGGTGTTCGGCACCGCGAGTGCGGGCAAGTGGGAGGTGCTGCGTGGGCTGGGCTTGGACGACGGGCATATCGGTAGTTCGCGGGATCTGTCGTTCGTGGAGCGTTTCCCGGCCGGTTTCGATGTCGTGCTGAACAGTCTGGCGGGTGAGTTCGTCGATGCGTCGCTGGGTTTGCTCGCGCCGGGTGGTCGTTTTGTGGAGATGGGTAAGACGGATGTCCGTGAGCCGGAGGGTGTGGACTATCGTGCCTTCGACCTTGCCGAGGCGGGGTTGGATCGGACGCAGGAGATTCTGGCCGACGTCGCTGGTCTGATGGCCTGCGGTGCGTTGCGGCCGCTGCCGCTGCGGGCGTTTGACATGCGGCGTGCCTCGGATGCGTTCCGGTTGATGGTGCAGGGCAGGCATGTCGGGAAGGTGGTCCTCACGCCGCCGCGTGAGGCGGTCTCGGGGTCGGTGGTGGTGACCGGCGCGACCGGAACCCTCGGTCAGTTGGTCGCGGAGCATTTGGCGGCTGCGGGCGTCGGGCGTCTGCTGTTGTTGAGTCGCAGTGGTGAGGTGGCGGGGTTGCGGGAGCGGTTGACCGCGCTCGGGGCCGAGGTCACTTTCCGGGCCTGTGACGTGGCGGATCGGGAGGAGTTGGCGGCGGCGTTGGCCGGGGTTCCGGTCAGCGGGGTTGTCCATGCTGCCGGTGTTCTCGCTGACGGGGTGTTGGAGTCGATGACACCCGAGCAGGTCGAGGTGGTGCTGCGCGCGAAGGTGGACGCTGCGGTGCACCTGCATGAGTTGACCGTGGGCGCGGATCTGTCGATGTTCGTGCTGTATTCGTCGGTGGCCGGGGTGTTGGGTGCGGCGGGGCAGGCGAACTATGCGGCCGCGAATGCTTTTCTGGACGCGTTGGCCGTGCATCGTCGGGGTCTTGGTCTTGCGGGCACGTCGTTGGCGTGGGGTTTCTGGAACGAGCGTAGTGCGATGACCGGGCACCTCGACGGCGGCGACCTGCAGCGTCTGGCCCGTGGTGGCATCGTGGGCCTGACCCGCGAACACGGCCTCGCCCTCTTCGACACCGCCGTCCACTGCCCCGAGCCCGCCCTCGTCGCCGCCCGCCTCGACCTGCGTGCCCTACACCGCGACGACGTCGTCGTGCCGCCGTTGATGCGTGGCCTGGTCCGTGCGCCGGCACGGCGTGCCGCCGCCGCCGGCACGACCGCGGCCGGGTTCACCGGCCGGCTCGCCGCCCTGCTCGCCGACGACCGGGAGCAGCACGTGCTCGACCTGGTCCGAGCGGCCGCCGCGGCGGTCCTCGGCCACCACGGTGCCGACGCGATCGACGCCCACCGGGCCTTCAAGGACATCGGCTTCGACTCGCTGACCGCCGTCGAACTCCGTAACCGCATCACCGCCGCCACCGGACTGCGACTGCCCACCACCCTCGTCTTCGACCACCCGACCCCGGCCGCGATCAGCGCCTTCGTGCTGGCTGCGACGCTCGGCACGGCGACCGAGCCGAACTCGCCCGCCCCGGTCGTGACCGCGGCGGACATTGCTACGGACCCGATCGTCATCGTCGGGATGAGCTGCCGGTTCCCCGGCGGGGTCGGCTCACCGGAGCAGCTGTGGCAGCTGCTCGTCCGCGGCGGCGACGCGGTGGGCCCGTTCCCCACCGACCGTGGCTGGGACCTGGAGCGGCTCTACCACCCCGACCCGGAGCACCCAGGCACCACGTACACGCGGGAGGGCGCGTTCCTCGGCGGCGCCGCCGACTTCGACCCCGGCTTCTTCGGCATTTCGCCGCGCGAGGCGATCGCGATGGACCCGCAGCAGCGCCTGCTGCTGGAGGTCTCCTGGGAGGCCCTCGAGAACGCCGGGATCGACCCGGCGACGCTGCGTGGCAGCCGCACCGGAGTCTTCGCCGGCGCCAGCGGCCAGGACTACACCGGGCTGCTCGCCCGCGTCCCGGAGCGGGTCAAGGGCCACCTGATGACCGGGAACACCGGCAGCGTGGTGTCCGGCCGGATCTCGTACACCTTCGGGCTGGAGGGCCCGGCCATGACCGTGGACACCGCCTGCTCGTCGTCGCTGGTCGCGCTGCACCTGGCGGCCCAGGCGCTGAGGCAGGGCGAGTGTACGCTCGCGCTCGCCGGCGGTGTCACGGTGATGTCCACCCCCGGCTTCCTCCTCGAGTTCAGCCGGCAGCGCGGCCTGGCCCGCGACGGGCGCTGCAAGGCGTTCTCCGCGGACGCCGACGGCATGGGCGCCGCCGAGGGCGCCGGCATGTTGCTGCTGGAACGCCTTTCCGACGCCCGCCGGCACGGCCACCAGGTCCTTGCCGTGATCCGCGGGTCGGCGGTCAACCAGGACGGCGCGTCGAACGGGCTCACCGCCCCGAACGGGCCCAGCCAGCAGCGGGTCATCCAGCAGGCGCTCGCGGTGGCCGGCCTGCGACCCGCCGACGTGGACGCGGTCGAGGCGCACGGTACCGGCACCCGGCTCGGCGACCCGATCGAGGCGCAGGCGCTGCTCGCGACGTACGGCCAGGACCGGGAGCAGCCGGTCCGGATCGGGTCGATCAAGTCCAACATCGGGCACACCCAGGCGGCGGCCGGCGCGGCCGGCGTGATCAAGATGGTGCTGGCGCTGCGGCACGGGTTGCTCCCGCGGACGCTGCACGCCGCCGAGCCGAGCCCGCACGTCGACTGGTCGGCCGGCGCCGCCGAGCTGCTCACCCGGCCGCAGCCCTGGGAGGCGGACGGCCGTCCACGGCGCGGCGGGGTGTCGTCGTTCGGGATCAGCGGCACGAACGCGCACGTGATCCTGGAGGAGGCTCCGAGCGTACCTGCGGAAGAGGAGCCCGCGCCGGACGGCCCGGCGTCGACGCTGGTGCCCTGGATCCTGTCGGCGAAATCGGCGGAGGCGTTACGGGATCAGGCGGACCGGCTGGCGGCGGTGGGCGGCGACCCACGCGACGTGGCGCACGCGCTGCTGACGAAGCGGGCGTTGTTCGACCATCGCGCGGTGGTGCTCGGCCGGACCTCCACCGACCTGATCGCCGGCCTGCACGCGCTGCCGGCAGGGGTGCGCCGGGACGGGAAGCTGGCCCTCACCTTCACCGGGCAGGGTGCCCAGCGCGCCGGGATGGGCCGGGAGCTTGCGGCGACGTTCCCGCTGTTCAGCGACACTCTCGACGAGATCTGCGCGGTGTTCGACCGGCACCTCGGCCGTCCGCTGCGCCGGGTGATCGACGGCGAGGCGGACCTGCTCGACCGCACCGAGTACACCCAGCCGGCCCTGGTCGTGCTGGAGATCGCCCTATACCGGCTGCTCGGCACGTTCGGAATCCGGCCGGCCGTGCTTGCCGGGCACTCCATCGGGGAGTTCACCGCCGCCCACGTCGCCGGCATCCTCAGCCTGGACGACACGGCGGCGCTGGTGTGCGCCCGGGGCCGGCTCATGCAGGCGCTGCCCGAGGGCGGCGCGATGCTGGCGCTGGCGGTCACCGAGGCCGAGGCGCTCACGGCGATCGACGGCCGGGCGGGCATCGCGGCCGTCAACGGCCCGTCGTCGGTGGTCATCTCCGGTGACGCCGGCGCGGTCGAGGCCGTGGCGCAGCGGTTCGAGGGGCGCCGGCGCAAGCTGCTGCGCACCTCGCACGCCTTCCACTCGCCGCTGATGACGCCGATGCTGGACGAGTTCCGCGCGGTCGCGGAGTCGGTGACGTACGCGCCGGCCGGCCTGCCGATCGTGTCCACGGTGACCGGGCGGCTCGCCGAGGGCGACGACCTGCGGTCGGCGGACTACTGGGTACGCCACGCCGTCGCCCCGGTCCGGTTCCACGACGCCGTCCTGCGTCTGCACGAGTTCGGCGCCGGGTTCCTGCTCGAAGTCGGGCCGGACGGGACGCTCACCTCGATAGCCCGCGACCTGCTGCCGGACGACGCCGTGCTGGAGCCGGCGCTGCGCCGCGACCGCCCCGAGGAGGACACCCTGCTGGGCGCCCTCGCCCGGCTGCACACCGCCGGTGTCCCGGTCGACTGGCGCCCGGTCGTCCCGCTCGGCCGCCGGGTCGACCTGCCGACCTACGCCTTCCAGCATCGGCGTCTGTGGCTGACCGACGCGATCACCGGTCTCGACCTGGGTGATCCGGTGGTGATCGCCGGTGACGGCGTGCTCTTCGACGCGGTGCTGCCCCGGGCGGGCGGCGTGATCCTGGAGCTGCTGTTGCGGGCCGGGGACGAGGTGGGCTGCGACCTGATCGAGGAGGCCGAGTTCCTGGCGCCGCTGCCCGCGGTGGCGGGCGGCACGCGGGTGCAGATCCGGGTGCGTGCAGCGGATCCGGAGGGGCGCCGGGCGGCGAGCATCTCGTCGTACGACGGCGGGCACTGGACGGTCAACGCGACCGCGATCCTGGCGGCCGATGTCGCGGCGGATCTGGCCCTCGATGAGGGCGAGATCATCGCCGACGTGGCGCTGGCCGACCCCGAGCAGGCCGGGGACTATCTGCTGCACCCTGATCTGCTGGAGGGGCTGCCGTTCACCGGGTGGCGTGGTGTGCGGCTACACGCGACCGGCGCCCACCACCTGGTGGTCCGGCTGTCGGGTGAAGCGCTGGTCGCGACCGACACGGAGGGCGAGCCGGTGCTGACGGCCTCGCAGGTCACGGTCGGCTCTCTTGGGCCCGAGTCGTTCTCCGAGCCTCTGTCCGCGCCTCGGCCGGTACGCCGGGCGGTCCGTCCCGCCGAATCGGCCGCCGTGGCCGGTTTCGACCCGGCCACGGCCCTGGACCTGGTCCGCTCCTCGGCGGCTGCGGTGCTCGGCCACGAAACGGCCGACGCCCTCGACGACCAGCGCAGCCTGCTCGAACTGGGCTTCGACTCGCTGACCGCGACGGAGCTGCGACGGCGGCTGGTCGCGGCGACCGGGGTACCCCTGGAACCGACCGTCGTCTTCGACGAGCCGTCCCTGGCCGCACTCGCCCGGCACCTCGCCGCGCGGGCCGCCGGGCCCAGACCGGAGGCGGCCGGCACGGTCAGTTCCCTCTACTGGCAGGCCTGCGTGCGGGGCCGCCTCGACGAAGGGCTCGCGCTGGTGCAGGCGGCGGCGCGGCTGCGGCCGGCCTTCGACGTGGCCACCGCCGAGCAGCACGTGCCCGGCCCGGTACGGCTGGCCTCCGTCTCTTCCTCTGGTGGCGGCCTGCCGCTAATCTGCCTGCCCAGCTTCAGCGCGGTCGCCGGGCCGCACGAGTTCGCGCCGTTCGCGGGCGCGCTGCGCGGCAGCCGGGACGTGTGGGCACTGCCCGAGCCCGGCTACCTCGAGGGTGAGGCGCTGCCGGAGTCGCTCGACGCGCTGGTGCGGATGCAGGCCGAGGCGGTGCGCCGGCTGGCGGCCGGCGGGGACGGCTTCGTCGTGGTGGGACGGTCGATGTCCGGGATGCTGGCGTACGCCCTCACCGCCCACCTCGAATCGGTGAACCTGCCGCCGGCGGCGGTCGTGCTGCTCGACAGCTCCACCCCGGCGTCGATCCGGCGCCGGCCGTGGCTGTCGTCCGGGCTCGCGCAGGCGGTGGCCGACCGGGAGAGCGGGATGGGACTGCGCAGCGACACCCGGATCACGGCGATGGGCCGCTATCACGAGATCTTCGCGGGGTGGGAGCCGGCGCCGGTGGCCACGCGGACCCTGCTGGTGCGCGCCACCGAGCCGTGGTCTTCGGTGGAGGCGGGCGCCGGCGGCTGGGGCGCCGAGTGGGATCTGCCGCACGAGACGGTCGACGTCCCCGGTGATCACTTCACCATTCTGGAGGCGGCCGCCGCCTCCACCGCTCTGGCGGTGGACGGGTGGCTAGGGGGCGGCGAATAGGGGTCTGCCCGCCATCCGAGAGGGGTTCTTCACACCCTGCGGGCTCATTAGCTTCAACGGCGGAGACACGGTTCTTTCGGGCCGCGACAGACGGGTTGCGTGAATGTCGAACGAAGAAAAGACCGTCGAATACCTGAAACGGTTGACGGCAGATCTGCAGCGGACCCGGCGGCAGTTGCGCGACGCCGAGGAACGGGACCGCGAGCCGATCGCGCTGGTCGGTATGGCCTGCCGATTCGCCGGCGGGATCTCCTCGGCCGGTGACATGTGGCGGCTGCTGGAGAGCGGCGCCGACGCGGTCGGCGAGTTCCCGGGTGACCGGGGCTGGGACCTCGGCGCGCTGTTCGACCCGGACCCGGAGCGGACTGGCACCTCCACCACCCGCCACGGCGCCTTCCTCACTGCGGCCGGCGACTTCGACGCCGCCTTCTTCGGCATCTCGCCGCGCGAGGCGATCGCGATGGACCCGCAGCAGCGGCTGCTCCTCGAAACGAGCTGGGAGGCCCTCGAGGACGCCGGGGTACGTCCCGACACGTTGCGCGGCAGCACCACCGGCGTCTTCGTCGGCAGCAACAGCCAGGACTACGCCTCGGTCGCCACGAATGCGCCGGAGGAACTGGAGGGCTACATCGGCACCGGCACCGCAGCCAGTGTGCTCAGTGGCCGGCTCTCCTACACGTACGGCTTCCAAGGCCCGGCCGTCACCGTCGACACCGCCTGCTCGTCGTCGCTGGTCGCGCTACACCTCGCGGTCCGGTCGCTGCGCGCTGGCGAGAGCACCCTGGCCCTGGCCGCCGGTGTCACCGTGATGTCCACCCCCGGAGCCTTCCTCGAGTTCAGCCGGCAGCGAGGGCTGGCGCCGGACGGCCGGTGCAAGGCGTTCGCGGGCGCGGCGGACGGCACTGGCTGGGGTGAGGGCGCCGGTGTGCTGGTGCTGGAGCGGCTCTCCGACGCGCAGCGGCTCGGCCACCGCGTGCTCGCCGTGGTGCGCGGTTCGGCGGTCAACCAGGACGGCGCCTCCAGCGGTCTGACCGCACCTAACGGCCCGTCGCAGCAACGGGTGATCCGGCAGGCCCTGGCCAACGCGGGTGTGGAGGCCTCCGGGGTAGACGTGGTGGAGGCGCACGGCACCGGGACCCGTCTCGGTGATCCGATCGAGGCGCAGGCGTTGCTGGCGACGTACGGCCGGGACCGGGACCGGCCGTTGTGGCTGGGGTCGGTGAAGTCGAACATCGGGCATACACAGGCGGCGGCAGGCGTGGCTGGCGTGATCAAGATGGTCCTGGCAATGCGTCACGACCTGCTGCCACGCACCCTGCACGTGGACGAGCCGACGCGCGAGGTGGACTGGACGTCGGGGGAGGTACGGCTGCTGACCGAGGCGCAGCCCTGGCAGCGCAACGGCCACCCGCGCCGGGCCGGGGTGTCCTCGTTCGGGATGAGCGGCACCAACGCCCACGTGATCCTCGAAGAGGCGCCTCCGGCTGAGGCTCTTGCCGAGGCCGCCGTACCCGCCGTCGCGCCGCTCCCGCTGTCCGCCCGCTCCGAACCGGCCCTGCGCGAGCTGGCCGCCCGGATGGCCGCGCTGCCCGACGTCCCCGTCGCGGACCTCGGCCACTCCCTCGCCGTCGCCCGCACCCCGCAGCCGGCACGAGCGGTCGTCGTGGCCGCCGACCCCGGCGCGGCCCGGGCAGGCTTCGCGGCGCTGGCCGGCGGGGAGATCACCGCCGACGTGGTCAGCGGTACCGCCGACGCGACCCACGACGGCGTCGTCTTCGTCTTCCCCGGCCAGGGTTCGCAGTGGCCCGGCATGGCGGCCGAGCTGCTGCGCACGTCGCCGGTGTTCGCCAAGCGGATGGCCGCGTGCGCCGACGCGCTCGCCCCGCACGTCGACTGGAAACTGCTCGACGTGCTCACCGGCGCGCCGGGCGCACCCTCCCTGGACCGGGTCGACGTGGTCCAGCCCGCCCTTTTCGCCATGATGGTGTCGCTCGCCGAGGTGTGGCAGGCCCACGGCGTCCGCCCGGCTGCGGTGCTGGGACACAGCCAGGGCGAGATCGCCGCCGCCTGCGTCGCCGGCGCGCTCTCGCTGCCGGACGCCGCCCGCCTCGTGGCGCTGCGCTCCCGGGCGCTGCTGCGGCTTGCCGGCCAGGGCGGCATGCTCTCGCTCGCGCTGCCGGTGGCCGACGTGCGCGAGCGTCTCGCCCGCGACTTCCCCGAGCTGTCGGTGGCCACCGTCAACGGACCGTCCTCCACGGTGGTCTCCGGCCCGCCCGGCCCGCTGACCATGCTGCGCGACGCCTGCGAGACGGCCGGTGTCCGGGCCCGCATGATCCCAGTCGACTACGCCTCGCACTCACCGCAAGTAGAGCAGCTGCGCGACGAGCTGACCCGGATCGCCGCGCCGATCACGCCGCGCGACGGCGACGTCCGCTTCTTCTCCACGGTCACCGCCGGTTTCGCCGAGCACCGGTCGCTGACCGCCGGCTACTGGTACCGCAACCTGCGCGACACCGTCGAGTTCGAACCGGCGGTCAGCGCCCTGCTGGCCGCCGGTTTCGGCGCGTTCGTCGAGGTCAGCCCGCACGCCGTGCTGACCCTGAGCATCGAGGAGACGAGCCAGGCGGCCGGTGTCGACGCGGTGGTCGTGGCTACGCTGCGCCGCGACGAGGGCGGGCTCACCCGCCTCTACCGCCAGCTCGGCGAGGCCTGGGTGCGTGGTGTCCCGGTCGACTGGACCACGATCTTCCCGGATGCGCGGCGGGTGGACCTGCCCACCTACCCGTTCCAGCGCCGCGCCTTCTGGGCGAGCCGCCCCCGTGGCGCCGGTGACGTCGGGGCGGCCGGTCTCGGCCCGGCGGCGCACCCGCTGCTCGGCGCGGTGGTGCCGGTCGCCGGCGAGGACACGGTGCTGCTCACCGGGCGGCTCGCCGCCGACACCCAGCCCTGGCTGGCCGACCATCGGGTGCGCGACGAGGTCCTGCTCCCCGGGACCGGGCTGTTGGAGCTGGCCGTCCGCGCCGGCGACGAGGTGGGCGCCACCGTGGTCGAGGGGCTCACCCTGAGGGCGCCGCTGGTCGTACCGGCGCAGCTGCAGGTCGGTGTCACCGCGGCGGAGGCAGGCCGCTGGTCGGTCGTGGTGCACTCCCGTGCCGCCGGCCGCTGGATTCGGCACGCCGAGGGTGTGCTGAGCAGCGCCGCGGTTCCGGCGCTGTCGACCGTGGTGTCGTGGCCGCCCACCGAGGTGTCCCCGGTGGATCTCACCGGCCTGTACGACGATCTGGCCGGGCGTGGGCTGGAGTACGGGCCGTCCTTCCGGGGACTGCATCGGGTGTGGACGGGCGACGACGCCGTGTACGCCGAGGTGCGCCTGCCCGGTGACGGCGCCGCTGACTATCTGCTGCACCCGGCCCTGCTCGACGCCGCCCTGCACGCCGCCGGAGCAGGCGGCCTGCTGCCAGACGACGGCGCCGCCCGGCTGCCGTGGAGCTTCCAGGACGTGCGGGTGCACGCTGCCGGCGCCGCCGAGTTGCGGGTCCGGCTGACCTCGGCGGCGCCCGGGACGCTCGCCCTGACCGCCACCGACACCACCGGGGCCCCGGTGGTGTCGATCGGCTCGCTGACACTGCGCGCGCCAGCGGCAGCCCCCGCCGCAGCCCCCGACGACGACCTGTACGCCCTGGAGTGGACGCCGGCCGCCCCTGTCGCCGCGGCGACCGATGTGGTGATCACCGAGTGCCCGACCGGCGACGTCCGCACGGTTCTGCTCGCCGTGCACGAGCAGCTCACTGCCGAGCTGGCCGGCGCCGACTCCCGCCTGGCGATCGTCACCCGCGGCGCGGTCGCGGTGCAGGACCGCGACGAGGTTCATGACCTGGCCCATGCGGCAGTGCGCGGCCTGGTCCGCAGCGCCCAGTCGGAGAACCCCGGCCGGTTCGTGCTCGTCGACGTCGACACCCTGGACCCGCTGCCGGCCGGCCTGATCGACGGGGCCCACCCCGAGGTCGCGATCCGCGGCGGCAAGGCCTGGGTGCCGCGCCTGCGCCCAGTCGCCGGTCGCGCCCTGCGGACGCCCGCCGAGCCCGGCCCGTGGCGTCTGGACGCCACCGGCGCCGGATCGGTCGACGGCCTGGCGATCCGGCCCGCTCCGGAGTCGGCGGCCGCCCTGGAAGCCGGCCAGGTCCGGGTGGCCGTCCGCGTCGCCGGCGTCAACTTCCGCGACGTGCTCATCACCCTCGGTATGTACCCGGACCTGGCCCTACTCGGCAGCGAGGCCGCCGGCACCGTCCTCGAGGTCGCGCCGGACGTCACGTCGCTCGCGCCGGGCGACCGGGTCACCGGCCTGTTCACCGGCGCGTTCGGGCCGACGGCCGTCTCCGACCACCGGATGCTGACCCGTATCCCGGACGCCTGGTCGTTCACCCAGGCCGCGTCCATGCCGATCGTCTTCCTCACCGCCTGGTACGCCCTGCACGATTTGGCCGGGCTGCGAGCCGGCGAACGGGTTCTGGTGCACGCGGCCGCCGGTGGCGTGGGCCAGGCCGCGGTACAGCTGGCCCGGCACTGGGGCGCCGAGGTCTACGGCACCGCGAGTGTCGGCAAGTGGGACGTACTGCGCGGGCTGGGCCTGGACGACGAGCACATCGGCAACTCGCGGGACCTGTCGTTCGCGGAACGCTTCCCAGGCGGTCTGGACGTGGTCCTCAACAGCCTCGCCGGCGAGTTCGTCGACGCGTCGGCCGGGCTGCTCGGCCCCGGCGGCCGGTTCGTCGAGATGGGCAAGACCGACCGGCGCGATCCCGGCTCGCTCGGCGGCGCCCGGTACCGCTCCTTCGACCTGGTGGAGGCGGGACCGGACCGCATCCAGGAGATGTTCACCGAGCTCGTGCGGCTGTTCGGCGACGGCACGCTGCGGCTGCTGCCCGCCCACGTCGGGGACGTGCGCGAGGCACCGGAGGTGTTCCGCCGGATCAGCCAGGCCCGGTACGCCGGCAAGGTGGTGCTGACCCTGCCGCAGCCGTGGGAGCGGCACGGCACCGTCCTGATCACCGGCGGGACCGGCACCCTCGGGCGGCTGCTCGCGCGGCATCTCGCCGACCGGGGCGTACGCCATCTGCTGCTGGTCAGCAGGTCCGGCGCCGACGCGCCGGACACCGCCGAGCTGGTCGCCGACCTCGCCGGACGCGGCGCCACCGCCACCGTCGTGGCCTGCGACGCCGCCGACCGGGACGCGCTGACGGCCCTGCTGGCGGCGATTCCGCCGGAGCGCCCGCTCACCGGCGTCGTGCACGCCGCAGGCATCCTGCACGACGGGTTGGTGGGATCCCTGACGCCGGCCGCCTTCGACGCGGTGCTGCGGGCCAAGGTGGACGTGGCGGAGAACCTCGACGCCTGCACCCGCGACCACGACCTCATGGAGTTCGTGCTGTTCTCCTCCGCGGCCGGCCTGCTCGGCGCGCCGGGCCAGGGCAACTACGCCGCCGCGAACACCTACCTGGACGCCCTCGCCGTACGCCGGCGGGCCGCCGGCCGGCCGGCGACCTCACTCGCTTGGAGCCTGTGGGCGCAGCGCAGCTCGATGACCGGGCACCTCGGCGACACCGACCTGGGCCGCCTCGCCCGGGGCGGTGTGGCGCCGTTGACCAGCGACGAGGGCCTGCGGCTGTGGGACGCGGCGCTGCGCCACGCCGACCCGGTCCTGGCGCCGCTGCGGGTGGACCTCGCGGCGCTGCGCGACGACTCCGGTCCCGGCGTGGTGCCCGCCCTGCTGCGCGGGCTGGCCGGCGCGGCGGCTCGGCCGACCGCCCGGTCCGGCGGCGAGCGGGTCCCGGCCGAGACGTCCGGGCAGCGCTACCGTGGGCTGGCACCGGCCGAGCGGGCCCGGGTGCTGCTGGACCTGGTCCGCTCCTCGGCGGCTGCGGTGCTCGGCCATGCCGACACCGGTGAGATCGGCGCGGGGCGGGCGTTCAAGGACCTCGGGTTCGACTCGCTGACCGCCGTGGAGCTGCGCAACCGTCTCACCACCGCCACCGGGCTGCGTCTGCCCGCGACGCTGGTCTTCGACAACCCCAGCCCCGGCGCGCTGGCCGCCATGCTCGACCGCGAACTGCGGCCCCCGGCGGAGGCGCCCGACGTCGACCCGGCCACCGCCGATTTCCACCGGCTGCTCGCCACCATCCCGCTGCAGCGGTTCCACCAGGCCGGTCTCTACGACGCGATCGTCAGCCTCGCGGCCGCGCCGGACGTCCCCGCGGCCACCGCGCCGGACGGCGCCGACATCGCCATCGACGACCTCGACGTCGCCGCGCTGATCCAGCGGGCGATGGACCCCTCGCAGACCTGATCCGTTCGAGCACCTCTGGGGAGAGACGATGAAGGCGGTAATCATCGGCGCTGGCGTCAGCGGCACGCTGACGGCGGTCGGGTTGGCCCGTGCCGGGCACGACGTCGAGGTGTACGAGCGCGCGACGCAGCTGCGCGACGGCGGCAACGGCGTGATGGTCTGGCACAACGGCACCGGCATCATGAAAGACCTGGGGCTGCGGCTGGACGGGCTGGGGCAGCGCATCGACGCGGCCGACGTCTGGTCATACGACGGCCGCCCCCTGATGCGTACCGACATGACCGCGATCGCCGACGATCTGGGCACACCCGGCCTGGGGGTGATGCGGGGCACCGTGATGGAACGCGCCGTCGAGGCCCTGCCTCCCGGCGTGCTGCGGTTCGGCAAGCGCTGCGTGCGGATCGAGGAAACCGCGTCCCGTGCCGTCGCCCACTTCGACGACGGCACCACGGCCGAGGGCGATGTGCTGATCGGCGCAGACGGTTACCGGTCGGTGGTGCGCCGCCACCTGATGGGCGACGTGCTGCCGCGCGCCATGGGCCTCGCCTCGTGGCACGGCACCACAAAAGCGCCCATCACCATGGATTCCGAACACGTCGTGCCCACCTACTACGGCAAGGTCGGGCTCTGCACCATCCACCCGGTCGGGCCGGGCCTGATCCACTGGGCGTTTGAGGTGCCGTGGACCGGCGCGCTGCGGCACATCCCCGCCGGGCGGGAGACGGCCGACGCCGCCGAGGGTACGTCCAGCGGCTCCCGGCTCGCCGCGCTGCGTCGCGATTTCGGCGGCTGGGCCGCACCCGTGCGGCAGCTACTCGACGCGCTGACCGAGGACGACATCGCCATCGCGCCGCACCTGCTGCACCGGGTCGACCGGCCGTGGGGCCGCGGACGTATCACGCTGGTCGGCGACGCCGCCCACGTGGTGCCGCCCCGCATCGGCATGGGCGTCAACCAGGCACTCGAGGACGCCTGGGTGCTCAGCCGTACCACCACCGCGGCGGCCGCCGACCCGCAGGGGGCTCTGCGCCGGTACGAGCAGGTCCGTCGGCCGCGCGCCAAGCGCATCCACTCCACCGCCCGGATGATGCAGCGCGCCAACCCGCTGCTGCTCCTGCTGCGCCGCACCCGCAAGGGCGTCGACGGCACTAAGATGCTGCGCTCCAACATCGTGCGCGGCAGCAGCTTTCTCAACGACGACGTGCGCTGAGCCTCTTTCCGCTTCGACCATCGGGAGACCCAGGTGCCGCGTTCCGAGCCGACCCGAGCACTGCCGCAGCTGCTGCTGGCCAACGCCGGGCGCTTTCCCGGCAAGGTGGCCTACCGCGACGACACCCGCAGTGTCGGGTACGCGGAGCTGGCACAGCGGACCGGGCGGGCCGCGGGGCACCTCGCCGCGCTCGGGCTCCGCCGAGGGGACCGGGTGGTGCTGATGCTCGGCAACACCGTCGCGCAGGTGGAGGCGTACCTGGCCGTGCTCCGTGCGGCCGGAACCGGTGTGCCGGTGAACCACCTGGCCACGGTGGACGAGCTGGCGTACCTGGTCGCGGACAGCGGTGCCCGCCTGGTGTTCGCCGAGGCGGGACGGGCGGCCGAGGTGCGTGCGGCGCTGCCGGCCGGCGTGACCGTGGTGTCCGGCGGCGCCGAGTTCGAGCGGCTGGCCACCACCGATTCCGGCGTGGCGCCCCGCGACGACCTCGGCCTCGACGAGGTGGCGTGGATGCTCTACACGTCGGGGACCACCGGACGGCCCAAGGGTGTGCTCTCCACCCAGCGCAGCTGCCTGTGGTCGATCCGGTCGTCGTACGAGCCGCTGCTGGGCCTGCACGCCGGCGACCACCTGCTGTGGCCGCTGCCGATGTTCCACAGCCTCTCGCACATCCTGGCCGTGGTCGGGGTGACCGCGGCCGGCGCGTCCGCGCGGATCCTGCCCGGGTTCGCCGCCGAGCAGGTCGCCGCCGAGCTGACGACCGGCGGCTACACGGTGCTGGCCGGGGTGCCGACCATGTACCACTACCTGACGCAGGAGGCCCGGCGCGGCGCGGTCCGGGTGGACGGCCTGCGGGTGTGCCTGTGCACGGGCGCCGTGGCGAGCGCCGCGCTGCGGGCGACGTTCCTGGATGCGGTGGGCGTCCGGCTGCTCGACAGTTACGGCAGCACCGAGACGTGTGGCGCGATCACCATGTCGCCGCCGCAGGCGCCGGTGCCGGACGGCTCCTGCGGTCTGCCGGTGCCGGGCCTCGACGTGCGGATCGCCGACCCGGAGACCGGCGCGGAGGCGCCGGCCGGGGCGGAGGGTGAGGTGTGGGTGCGCGGACCCAGCCTGATGCTCGGCTACCACGAGCGGCCCGAGGCGACCGCGGAGGCGCTGCGCGACGGCTGGTACCACACCGGTGACCTGGCCCGCCGGGACGCCGCGGGGCACCTGACGATCAGCGGCCGGATCAAGGATCTGATCATCCGCGGTGGGGAGAACATCCACCCCGGAGAGATCGACGAGGTGTTGCGCGAGATTCCCGGCGTGACCGACGCGGCCGCCGCCGGCGAACCCGACGAGGTGCTCGGCGAGCAGCCGGTCGGTTACGTCGTGCTCGACGCCGCCGAGTTCGACGTGTCCGCGGCGTTCGCGACGCTGCGGGCGCGGCTGTCCTACTACAAGGTGCCGGTCGCGCTGTACGCCGTGGAGGCGATCCCGCGCACCGTCTCCGGCAAGATCACCCGGCACCGGTTGGCCGGGACACCCGCCCGCCTGCTCGGTGTGCACGGCCGTACCGACTCGTTGTTCCGGCTCACCTGGACGCCGGCCGAACCGGCCCGGGGCGCCGCCGCGGTCCGTGCCGGTGACGTCCTCGACCTGACCCCGGCGCCCGATCCGGCCGGGGTCCGCGACATCGTCCTGCGTGCCGCCGAGCTGCTGGAGCAGCGACTGGCCGGCGCCACCGGACGGCTGACCGTGGTGACCCGCGGCGCCGTCGCGGTCCGGCCCGGGGAACTGCCCGAGCCGACCGCCGCCGCGGTGCACGCGATGGCGGCGGCGCGCGCGGGCACCGTCGGCGACCGGATGGTCCTGGTCGACGTCGACGACCCGGACGCCGCGGTCGCCGGGCCGGCCGGCGAAGCTCGGCTGGCCGTCCGGGGCGGTCATTCCTACGTGCCGCGCCTGGTGCGGGCTGCCGCTGACGGCATCCCGGCGTTCCCGCCGGACGAGACCGTAGTGGTGACCGGCGCCCGTCGCCGGGAGGTCGCGCAGCACCTGGCGGCCCGGCACGGCGTGCGCCACCTGGTCGTCGACGGCGAACCGGACGGCGTGGCGGACGCTCTCGCCGGCCTCGGCGCCACGCACGGCCGGGACGCGAACAGCCGGGTGGCGGCGATCGTGCACACCTCCGCCGACGAGGACCCGGACGAGGTGTGGGAGCTTCACCGGGCGCACAGCGAGCCCGGCGGACCGGCGCTCGTGCTGTTCACCACCGCGGCGCCGGCGCTGGGCGTCCCGGCGGAACCGGAGCGGGCGGCCGCGGCCGGTTTTGCCGGCGCGCTCGCCGTCCGCCGCCGCGCCGCCGGACTGCAGACCGTCACCCTGGCCCGGGGCCCGGCGCCGGACGACGATCTCGCCGCCTGGCCCGGCGGGTGCGCGCCGCTCACCCCGGCGCAGGCCCTGTCGCTCTTCTCGGTCGCCATGATGTCCCCCGAACCGGAGCTGCTGCCCGTCGCCATCGACGTCGCGGCCCTCGGCGAGGTGGTGCCACCCGTCCTGCGGGCCCTCGCGCCCACGGTGGCCGACCGGCTCGGCGACCTCTCCGAGCAGCAGGCCCTCACCGTCGTACTGACCGAGACGTCCGCTGTGCTCGGCCTGTCCGGCCCGGCGGACGTACAGCCCGGCCGGACCTTCCAGGACCACGGCCTCACCTCGGCGACTGCGGTGGAACTGCGCAACCGGCTGATCGCCGCGACCGGCCGGCCCCTGGCGGCGACGGCGGCGTTCGACCACCCGTCCCCGCAGGCGCTGGCCCGGCACCTGGCCGGCGGCGAGTCCGCGACCGCGCCGGCCGAGCCGCCGGCCGACCCGGCGGAGTCGATCGCCATCGTGGCGATGAGCTGCCGTTATCCCGGTGGGGTCGGCACACCCGAGGAACTGTGGGAGCTGATCACCGAGGGCCGGGAGGCGATGACGGCCTTCCCCGGCGACCGCGGCTGGGACGTCGACGCGCTCTACCACCCCGATCCGGATCACCCGGGCACCAGCTACGTGCGCACCGGTGGTTTCCTGACCTCGGCCGCCGCGTTCGACGCCGAACTGTTCGGCATTTCCCCGCGCGAGGCCCTCGCCATGGACCCGCAGCAGCGGCTGCTGCTGGAGATCAGCTGGGAGGCGTTCGAACGCGCTCGGATCGATCCGCTGAGCCTGGGCGGCAGCGGGGTCGGCGTGTTCGTGGGAGCGATGTTCCACGACTACGCCACCCGGCTGGACCGGGTGCCCGGCGACGTCGAGGGCTTCCTCAGCACCGGCACCGCCGGGAGCGTGCTGTCCGGCCGGATCGCGTACGCCTTCGGCCTGCAGGGCACGGCCGTCACCGTCGACACCGCCTGCTCGTCGTCGCTGGTCGCGCTGCACCTCGCCGCTCAGGCGCTGCGGCAGGGCGAGTGCTCGCTCGCGCTGGCCGGCGGTGTCGCCGTGATGGCCACGCCCGCGCCGTTCCTGGAGTTCAGTCGGCAGCGCGCGCTCGCCGCCGACGGCCGGTGCAAACCGTTCGCGGCGGCCGCCGACGGCACCGCGTGGGGCGAGGGCGCCGGCATGATCGTCCTCGAACGGCTCAGCGACGCGCAGCGTCACGGCCATCCGGTCCTGGCGGTGCTGCGCGGGTCGGCGGTCAACCAGGACGGCGCCAGCAACGGGCTGACCGCGCCGAACGGGCCCGCGCAAACCCGGGTGATCCGGCGGGCCCTCGCCAGCGCCGGGCTGGAGGCGGCGGACGTGGACGCGGTGGAGGCGCACGGCACCGGCACCCGGCTCGGTGACCCGATCGAGGCGTCGGCCGTGATCGCCGCCTACGGACCGGGCCGGCCGGCGAACCGGCCGCTACGGCTCGGCTCGGTGAAGGCGAACATCGGGCACACGCAGGCGGCCGCGGGCGTGGCCGGCGTGATCAAGATGGTGCTCGGCATGCGGCACGGGATCCTGCCGCGCACGCTGCACCAGGACGCGCCGACGCCGTACGTGGACTGGTCGGCCGGTACCGTGGAACTGCTGCCGGAGACCGTGTCGTGGCCGGTCACCGGCCGCCCACGCCGCGCTGGTGTCTCATCGTTCGGCGTCAGCGGCACCAACGCGCACGTGATCCTGGAGGAGGCGCCGCAGGATCACCCCGCGACCCCCACGGCCCCCGCAGACCTCGCACCGGAACTGTCCGGGCCGACCGCGTGGATGCTGTCCGGCAACTCGCCCGAAGCGTTGCGGGCACAGGCCGAGCGGCTGGCCGCGTTTGCCGGGACCGGATCCCCGGATCTCGCCGGCATCGCGGCGACCCTGACCACCGGCCGGGCCCGTTTGGAGCACCGGGCCGGTGTGATCGGCCGTGACCGCGAGGACCTCGTCGCCGGGCTGCGCGCTCTGGCGGCCGGCGCGGAGGCTCCCGGCGTCGTCACCGGCGTGGCGACCCGCACGCCGATCGCCTTCGTCTTCCCCGGCCAGGGCACACAGTGGCCAGGCATGGTGACGGAGCTGCTGGCGACCTCACCGGTGTTCCGGGCCAGCGTCGAGGAGTGCGACGCCGCCCTGCGCGAGTTCCAGGACTGGTCCGTGCGGGACTTGCTGGCCGGTGCGGACGGCGCGCCGTCGATGGAGCGTACCGACGTGGTCCAGCCGGTGCTGTTCACCACCATGGTGTCGCTGGCGGCACTGTGGCGGTCCGTCGGGGTCGAGCCGGCCGCGGTGGTCGGGCACAGCCAGGGCGAGATCGCCGCGGCGTACGTGTGTGGCGCTCTTAGCCTGCGCGACGCGGCCCGCATCATCGCGTTGCGCAGCCAGGCCGCGCAGCGGGCGATGGCCGGCGCCGGCAGCATGACCTCGATCCTGGCCCCCCGCGAGGAACTGGAGCGGCGCCTACCGCAATGGGCGGGCCGGCTGTCGATCGCGGCCATCAACGGTCCCGCGGCCGTGACCGTCGCGGGCGACCGGGACGCGCTCACCGACCTGGAGGCCGAACTGGAGGCCGACGGGATCCGGGCCCGGCGCATCCGCGGCATCGACCTCGCCGCTCACTCCCCGCAGGTCGACGCGGTGCGCGAGGAACTGCTGCGGGTGCTCGCCCCGGTCACGCCCGGCCCCGCACCAGTGGCCTTCTACTCGACCGTGACCGGCGGGCCAGGGGACACCACCGCGCTCGACGGCGACTACTGGTTCCGCAACATGCGAGAGATCGTGGAGTTCGACCCGGCCGTGCGGGCGCTGGCCGCCGACCGGATCACCACCTTCCTGGAGATCAGCACCCACCCGGTGCTGCAGGCGTCGATCGAGTCGGTGCTCGACGACGCCGGGGTGCGCGGGCCGGTGCTGAGCACCCTGAAACGCGACGAGGGCGGCCTGGCCCGGGTGACCGCCGCGCTGGCCGAGGCGGACGTCGCCGGTGTCGACGTGGACTGGACTGCTCTGCTGCCGCCGGACACCCGCCGGGTGGATCTGCCGACCTACGCGTTCCAGCGGCGCGACTACTGGCTGCTGCCGGCGCCGGCCGCAGGCGACGCGGCCGGCCTGGGCCTAACCGCCGCCGGCCACCCGCTGCTCGGCGCGGCCGTCGAGCAGGCCGGCGGGCGGGGAGTGCTGCTGACCGGCCGGCTCTCCGCGGCGACCCACTCCTGGCTGTACAGCGAGCCGGCGCCGGTCGAGGTGCTCGTCGAGATGGCGCTGCGCGGCTGCGACGAGGCCCACTGCGAACGGCTCGGCACGTTCACCGTCGAGGCGCCGCTGCCGTTGAGCCCGACGACCGCCACACGGGTGCAGGTGACCGTCACCGAGCCGGACGACGACGGCCGGAGCACGGTGGAGATCTTCGCCCGGCGCGACGACGACACGGCGTGGACGCGGCTGGCGCACGGGATGGGGGAGCGGCACACCGGACCGGTCGCTGCGGCGGGCGAGGGCGACACGATCGAGGTGCGCCTGCCGGACGACGTCGAGCCGCCGGCCGGTTTCGGCATCCACCCGCACCTGCTCGCGGCCGCTCTTCGCGCGGCGACGCCCGATCCCGGCGCGGTGGCGACCGAGTGGCGCGACGTCGTGCTGCACGCCACCGGCGCGACCGATCTGCGGGTGCGGCTCACGCCGGGCCAGGCCGGTGGCTGGTCTCTCACCGCCACCGACGGCGCCGACCAACTCGTTCTCACCGCTTCGGCGGTACGCCTGGGCACGCTCGCCGCGGCCGATCCCGCCGTCAGTGGCCTGTACCGGGTGGCCTGGACCGCCCTGCCGCAGGTCACGCCGGGTGAGCCGCCAGCCGTCACCGACGTGCCCGCCCTGCTTGCCGACCCCGCCGCGGAACTGCCCGCCACCGTGGTCCTCGACGTCCCGGCGCGCCCCGACGACGAGGTGGCGCCCGCGGTGCACGAGGCGCTGCGCGTGATCCAGACCTGGCTGACCGACCCGCGAACCACCACCGTGCCCCTGGTGGTGCTGACCCACCGCGACGATCTGCCCGGCGCCGCGGTCGGTGGCCTGGTGCGCTCGGCGCAGTCGGAGGAGCCGGGCCGGCTCGTGCTGGTCGACATCGACGACACCCCGGCCTCCCGGGTGGTGCTGCACGCCGTCGTGGGCACCGGCGAACCGGAGCTGGCGCTCCGTGACGGTGTGCTGACCGTGCCGCGCCTCGTCCCGGTGACAGCAGCCGACGATCCGGCGCCGGCCCCGACCTCGGAAGGCGGCCCGGCTCCGGTGGACGGCCCGGCTCTGACAGGCGGGACGGCCCTGATCACCGGTGGCACCGGCGCGATCGGCCGCCTGGTGGCCCGCGACCTGGCCGCCCGCGGAGAGGTGGCACACCTGCTGCTGGTCGGACGTCGCGGCGCCGACGCGCCCGGCGCGCCGGAACTGGCGGAGGAACTGCGCGACCTCGGCGTTGGCGTCACCGTGGCCCGGGCCGACGCCGCAGACCGTGCCGCGCTGGCCGCCGCGATCGCCGCCGTCCCTGCCGAGCACCCGCTGACCGTCGTGGTGCACGCCGCCGGCGCCCTGGACGACGGCGTCGTCGGCGCTCTGACCCCGGAACGGGTCGACACCGCACTGCGCGCCAAGGTCGACGGCGCGCGGCACCTGCACGAGCTGACCGCCGGGCTCGACCTGCGCGAGTTTGTGCTGTTCTCGTCGATCGCCGGCACCGTCGGGACCGCCGGGCAGGCCAACTACGCCGCCGCCAACGCGTTCCTGGACGCCTTCGCCCGGTCCCGCCACCGGCAGGGCCGGCCGGCGTTGGCCGTGCCGTGGGGGCTGTGGGCCGAGCGCAGCGAGCTGACCGGGCACCTGTCCGCGTCGGACCTGCGCCGCATCGGTGGCGGCGGCATCGCCCCGCTGACGGCCGACCACGGTCTGGCGTTGTTGCGCGCGGCCCGGGCCGGCGCCGAGCCGGTCGTGGTGGCCGCCGACTTCGACGTCGCCGAGCTGCGCGAGCTCGCCGCGGCGGGGACGCTGCCGGCGGTGCTCAGCGACCTCCCCGGCACCCGTGCCCGGCGGGTCGCGGCGGCCCGCTCGACCGCCGGCCCCGGGCTGGCCGACCGGCTGGCGGCGCTGCTGCCGGCCGAGCGGCGCGCACCGGTCGAGGACCTGGTCCGCGAGCATGCGGCGGCGGTGCTCGGGCACGACTCGCCGCGCCGGCTGTCGCTTACCCGGACGTTCAAGGACCTCGGCTTCGACTCGCTGACCGGCGTGCAACTGCGTAACCGGCTGCGCGCCGCCACCGGCCTCACCCTGGGCGCCACCCTGGTGTTCGACCACCCGACCGGCGAGGCCCTGGTCGCCCACCTGCTGGGCGAGCTGACCGGCGCACCGGCCGGCGCCGCGGCCCCGGTCCCGGTCACCGTGGCGGACGCCGACGACCCGATCGTGATCGTGGCGATGAGCTGCCGTTTCCCGGCCGGTGTCCGGTCGCCGGAGGAGCTGTGGCAGGTGCTGGACGACGGTGTGGAGGCGGTCGGCGGTTTCCCCACCGACCGTGGCTGGGACCTGGACAGCCTCTGGTCGACCGAGCCGGGCCGGCCCGGGACGACCACCACCCGGACCGGGGCGTTCCTCTACGACGCCCCGGACTTCGACGCGGAGTTCTTCGGCATCTCCCCGCGCGAGGCCACCGCGATGGACCCGCAGCAGCGGATCCTGCTGGAGACCGCCTGGGAGGCCGTGGAGCGGGCCGGCATCGACCCGGTGGCGCTGCGGGGCAGCCGCACTGGCGTGTTTGTCGGCGCCAACGGGCAGGACTACGTGACGTTGATGCAGGGCGCCGAGCGCGGTGGCGAGGGCTACCTGATCACCGGCAGCGCCGCCAGCGTGATGTCCGGCCGAATCGCGTACCAGCTCGGTCTGGAGGGCCCGGCCGTCACCGTGGACACCGCCTGCTCGTCGTCGCTGGTCGCGCTGCACTTGGCCGCGCAGGCGCTGCGGGCCGGCGAGTGTGACCTGGCCCTCGCCGGCGGCGTCACGGTCCTGTCGACGCCCGGCGCGTTCATCGAGTTCAGTCGGCAGGGCGGGCTGGCGCCGGACGGGCGCTGCAAGACGTTCGCCGCTGCCGCCGACGGCACCGGCTGGGGTGAGGGCGCCGGGATGCTGCTCGTCGAGCGTCTCTCCGACGCCCGCCGGCGTGGCCATCGCGTCCTGGCCCTGCTGCGCGGCTCGGCGGTCAACCAGGACGGCGCCTCAAACGGCCTGACCGCGCCGAACGGTCCTTCACAGCAGCGGGTGATCCGGCAGGCGCTGGCCAACGCCGGACTCTCCACGGCCGACGTCGACGCGGTCGAGGCACACGGCACGGCCACCGTTCTCGGCGACCCGATCGAGGCGCAGGCGCTGCTCGCCACGTACGGGCAGGACCGGCCAGCGGACCGGCCGCTGTGGTTGGGCTCTGTCAAGTCGAACATCGGGCACACCCAGGCCGCGGCGGGCGTGGCCGGCGTGATGAAGACGGTGCTGGCGCTGCAGCACGGCGTGCTGCCCCGCACGCTGCACGTGGACGAGCCGACCCCGCACGTCGACTGGTCGGCCGGGGCGGTCAGCCTGCTGCGGGAGGCGGCGCCGTGGCCGGAGACCGGCCGCGCGCGCCGGGCCGCCGTCTCGTCGTTCGGTATCAGTGGCACGAACGCCCACGTGATCCTGGAGCAGGCAGGCCCGGCCGAGGACCCCGAGGCGGCGCCGGAGCCGGTCGACCGGCCCCTTCCGTGGGTGGTGTCGGCGGCGACCCCGGCGGCGCTGCGGGACCAGGCGCGGCATCTGCTGCGCTACACCGTTGGGGACAGCCCACACCGGCCGGTGGACGTCGCCCTGGCGCTGGCCACGACCCGGACCGGACTGCGGCATCGCGCCGCGGTGACGGCAACCGACAGCGTCGGCCACCGGGCCGGGCTGATGGCGATCGCCCGGGGTGAGTCGTCCGGCGGGGTGGTCACCGGAACGGTGGAGGAGGAAGCTGGTCCGCTCGGGTTCCTGTTCACTGGGCAGGGCAGCCAGCGCGCCGGGATGGGGCGGGACCTGGCCGCGGCCTATCCGGTCTTCGCGGCCGCACTGGACGATGTGCTGACCCACGTGGACGCGCACCTCGACCGGCCGCTGCGGGAGCTGATGTTCGCGGACGAGGAACCGCTGCTGGACCAGACCGTGTACACACAACCGGCGATCTTCGCGTTCGAGGTGGCGCTCTACCGGCTGCTGGAGTCGCTGGGCGTACGACCGGCGCTGCTGGCCGGGCACTCGGTGGGCGAGTTCGCCGCGGCGCATGTCGCCGGAGTCCTCTCCCTGGCCGACGCCGCTCTGCTGATCACGACGCGGGCCCGGCTGATGCAGCGGCTCGACCGGGCCGGTGCGATGGCCTCGGTGGCGGCGACCGAGGCGGAGGTCCACGCCGACCTGCCGGCCGGCGCGGACGTGGCGGCGGTCAACGGCCCGGAGTCGGTGGTCGTGTCCGGCGACAGCGACGTGGTGGACGCCGTCGTCGCGCTCTGGTCGGATCGTGGCCGGCGCACCCGGCGGCTGCGGGTCAGCCACGCCTTCCACTCCTGGCACATGGACGAGATCACCGAGGAGTTCCGGGCCGTCGCACAGACCGTGGCGTACGCCGAGCCGGCCGTCCCGATCGTCTCCACCCTGACCGGGCGCCCGGCCACCGGCGACGACCTGCGGACCGCCGACTACTGGACGCGGCACCTGCGGCTCGCCGTCCGATTCGCCGACGCGGTCCGGGCCGTCGAGGCTGCGGGCGTACGCACGTTCGTCGAGGTGGGCCCGGACGCGATCCTGTCCGGGGCGGTCGGCGCCTGTTTGACCGGCGCGGAGCCGGCCGTGGTGGTTCCGGCCCAGCACCCCCGGCAGCCGGAGGCCGTCGCGGTCGCGGCCGCACTGGCCCGTCTGTGGGTGCACGGCCACGCCTGGGACACCGGCGCGGCCTTCGACGGGCTCGGCGCGCGGCCGGTGGAGCTGCCGACGTACGCGTTCCAGCGGCGCCGCTACTGGTGGGCGACACCAGCGGCTGCCGCTTCCGAGAACGAGCCGTGGTGCTACCAGGCGCTCTGGCGCCCGCTGCCGGAGCCGGTCGGTCTCGCCGCCGAGGGGACCTGGCTGGTCGTCGCCGAGGACGGCGGACTGGAGCCGGCCACCCGGGCGCTGACCGCCGCCGGCGCCCGGGTGGTCACCGACCCGGCCGACGCCGAACCGCTGGCCGGCGTTCTCTGTGCGCTGGACCTGCCGAAGACCGTCGCGCTGTTGCAGACCCTGCACGACGCCGGATCGACGGCGCGGGTCTGGTCGGTGACGTTCGGCGCGATGTCCACCGGAGCCGGTGACCGGGTCGCAGACCCGGTGGCCGCGCAGGTGTGGGGGCTGGGCCGGGTGGCCGCCCTCGAACTGCCGCAGCTGTGGGGCGGTGTGGTCGACCTGCCGTCCGCACCGGGCGAGCGGGTCTGGCAGCGGCTGATCGCCGTGGTGACCGGCGGCGCTGGCGAGGACCAGGTCGCAATCCGCGACGCGGGCGTCTTCGGGCGGCGCCTGGTGCGTACGCCCGCCTTCGCCGAGCCGGAGCCGACGCCGGTCCGCCCGGCGGCCACGGATGATGAGCGCCAGGCACGGCGGGTGAACGGGACCATTCTGATCACCGGCGGCACCGGCGGGCTCGGCGCTCAGCTGGCCCGCCGGCTCGCCGCGCACAGCACCCAGCACCTGCTGCTGGTCAGCCGGTCCGGGGAGGCGGCGCCCGGCGCGGCCGAGTTGCGCGCCGAGCTGACCGGGCTCGGCGCCGCGGTGAGCGTCGCCGCGTGTGACGTGACCGACCGGGAGGCGGTCGCCGCGCTGCTGGCGTCGATTCCGGCGGACCGGCCCCTCGCCGCGGCGGTGCATGCCGCGGGCGTGCTCGACGACGGGGTGATCACGTCGCTCACCCCGGAGCGCCTGGACCGGGTGCTGCGGGTCAAGGTGGACGGCGCCCGGCACCTGCACGAGCTGACCGCCGGGCAGCGTGTGGGCGCGCTGGTCCTGTTCTCCTCGTTCGCGGGCGCGGTGGGCGGGGCCGGCCAGGCCAACTACGCCGCCGCGAACGCGTACCTGGATGCCCTGGCCGAGCAGCGTCGCGAGGACGGCCTGCCGGCCACCGCCGTGGCCTGGGGGCCGTGGGCGGGCGCCGGCATGGCGGCGGGCGCGGTCGGCGAGCGGCTGGCCCGCGACGGGGTCCGGCCGATGCCGCCCGAGCGCGCCCTGGCGGTGCTGGAGCGCCTCGTGCAGTGGGGCGGCCCGTCGACCGTGGTCACCGACCTCGACGTGGACCGGTTCGCGGCCTCGTTCACCGCGGTGCGGCCGAGCCCGCTGCTCGCCGAGCTGGCGCCGGCAGCGGCGGCGCCGCGCGTCGAGGAGACCGCCGTCGTCCGTCCCACCACGGCGGCGGAACTGCTCGCGCTGGTGCGGTTCGAGGTGGCCGCAGTGCTCGGGCACGGCGGGCCGGGCGACGTGGACCCGAACCGGGCGTTCCAGCAGATCGGATTCGACTCGCTGACCGCGGTGGAGCTGCGCAACCGGCTCGCGACCGCGCTCGGCCGAACGCTGCCGGCGACCGCCGTCTTCGACTATCCGACCCCGGCGGCGCTGGCGGACTTCCTGCACCGCGACGGGGACGATGGACGGCAGACGGCCACGGCCGTCGCGGTGCTGGTCGACGAGCCGATCGCCATCGTGGGCATGGCCTGCCACTTCCCGGGCGGGGTGCGTACACCGGACGAGTTCTGGCGCCTGCTGAGCGGCGGCGGTGACGCGATGGCGCCGTTCCCCGCCGACCGTGGCTGGGACCTCGACACCCTGTTCGACCCGGACCCCGACCACCCCGGCACCACGTACGCCACCGTGGGCGGCTTCCTGCACGGCGCGGGCGAGTTCGACGCCGGGTTCTTCGGCGTCTCGCCGCGTGAGGCGATCGCGATGGACCCGCAACAGCGGCTGCTCCTCGAAGCCGCCTGGGAGGCCGTCGAACAGGCGGGCATCGACCCGGCGACGTTGCGGGGCACCGACACCGGCGTGTTCGCCGGCACCAACGGCGGGCACTACGCGGCCCGGCTGCGCGACGTGCCGGCGGAGGTGGAGGGCTATCTGGGCACCGGCAACTCGGCCAGCGTGACCTCCGGCCGGATCGCCTACACGCTCGGCCTCGAGGGGCCGGCTGTCACCATCGACACGGCCTGCTCGTCCTCGCTGGTGGCGATCCACTGGGCCGCCCAGGCACTGCTGCGCGGCGAGTGCCGGCTCGCCCTGGCCGGCGGCGTCACCGTGATGGCCTCGCCGGAGCCGTTCGTCGACTTCAGCCGCCAGCGAGGGCTGGCGCCGGACGGCCGGTGCAAGGCGTTCGCCGGCTCGGCGGACGGGACCGGCTGGGGTGAGGGCGCCGGGGTGCTGGTGCTGGAGCGGCTCTCCGACGCGCAGCGGCTCGGCCACCGCGTGCTCGCCGTGGTGCGCGGCTCGGCCGTCAACCAGGACGGCGCCAGCAACGGCCTGACCGCGCCGAACGGCCCGTCCCAGCAGCGGGTGATCCGGCAGGCCCTGGCCAACGCCGGTGTCGAGGCTTCCGGCGTGGACGTGGTCGAGGCGCACGGCACCGGCACCCGCCTCGGCGACCCGATCGAGGCACAGGCGCTGCTGGCGACGTACGGCCAGGACCGTGACCGGCCGCTGTGGCTCGGCTCGGTGAAGTCGAACATCGGGCACACGCAGGCTGCGGCAGGCGTCGCCGGCGTGATCAAGATGGTCCTCGCCATGCACCACGACCTGCTGCCGCAGACGTTGCACGTCGACGAGCCCACCACCGAGGTCGACTGGACCTCAGGGGAGGTGCGGCTGCTCACCGAGGCGCAGCCCTGGCAGCGCAACGGCCACCCGCGCCGGGCCGGGGTGTCCTCGTTCGGCATCAGTGGCACCAACGCCCACGTCATCCTCGAGGAGGCGCCTCCCGCCGAGGCTCCTGTCGAGGCCGCCGACCGGCCGGTGCCGGTGCTGCTGTCCGCGCGCACCGACGACGCGCTGCGCGCTCAGGCCGACCGCCTGCGCCGCCACCTGCTCGACCGGCCCGACCTGCCGCTGACCGGCGTCGCCCGGGCCCTGGCGCTGACCCGCTCGGCGTTCGACCGGCGCACCGCGATCACCGCCGCCGACCGCGACGAGCTGCTCTCCGGCCTGCGTACGGTCGCCCGCGTCGGGCGGGGCGCCACCGTGGCCGGTGCCCGGGTGGCGGTCCTCTTCTCCGGTCAGGGCTCGCAGCGGCCGGGCATGACCCGGGAGCTGTACGCCACCCAGCCGGTCTACGCCCAAGCCCTCGACGAGGTCTGCGCCCGCTTCGACGAGGTGCTCGACCGGCCCCTGCGCCCGGTGATCTTCGAGGAGGGGGCCCTGCTCCACCAGACCGCCTACACCCAGGCGGCGCTGTTCGCCGTCGAGGTCGCTCTCTACCGTCTGATCGAGTCCTGGGGCGTCGTGCCCGCCTACCTCGTCGGCCACTCGATCGGCGAACTGACCGCCGCCCACATCGCCGGGGTGCTCGACCTGCCGGACGCGGTCCGCCTGGTCGCCGCCCGCGGCCGGCTCATGCAGGAACTGCCGCCCGGCGGTGCCATGGTGGCGGTGCAGACCACCGAGGACGAGGCGAGGGCTCTGATCGGCGACGACCCGCGGGTGAGCGTCGCGGCGGTCAACGCCCCGTCGGCGATCGTGCTCGCCGGCGAGGAACAGGCCGTCCTGCCGATCGCCGAGCGGCTGACCGCGGCCGGGCACAAGACCAAGCGGCTCACCGTCAGCCACGCGTTCCACTCCGCGCTGATGGACCCGATGCTCGAGGAGTTCCGTCGGGTCGCCGCTGCGGTGGCGTACGCCCAGCCGTCCCTACCCGTCGTGTCGAACGTCAGCGGCGCACTCGCCGGGCCGGGCGATCTGACCACCGCCGACTACTGGGTCCGGCACGTGCGGAACACGGTGCGGTTCGCCGACGGGGTCGCCGCCCTGGACGCCGAGGTCTACCTGGAGATCGGCCCCGGCGCCGCGCTCACCCCGATGGCCGCCGAGACCCTCGACGGACGGGACCGCCTCGTGCTGCCGCTGCTGCGGGCGGACCGCCCGGACGGGGTCGGCGTCGCCGAGGCGGTGGGCCGGCTGTGGTCGCACGGTGTGCCCCTGGATCTCGCCGCCGTGCTGCCCGCCGGCGATCCCGCGCCCATCCCGACGTACGCCTTCCGCCGCGAGCACTTCTGGCTGCTGCCGGACGCGGGTGGGCACTCGCTGCTCGGCGCGCCCGTCGCGCTCGCCGACGGCAGCGTGGTGCACTCCGCCCGGATCAACGCGGGCTCCTGGCTCGCAGACCTCACTGTGGACGGCCGCCCGGTCCTACCCGCCGGCGCGACCACCGATGCGCTGCTGCACGCGGCTGCGGAGGCCGGCTGCACCGGGCTCGCCGACCTGACCGTGGAAGCGCCGTTCGTGCTGTCCGCCCGGGGCGGCGCCGAGCTGCAGATCCGGGTGATGGAGCGGGACGAGGGCGGGTACCGGGCGGTCAGCCTGTACGCCCGCCGCAGCGGTGTGGACGGGTGGACGGTGTGCGCTTCCGGTCGGGCTTCCGCGGTTGCGCCCACCGTGTCCGCTGATACCGGGTGGCTGCCCGCCGGCGCCGTGCCGGTCCCGCTGGACTTCGAGCACGACCGTGTGGGCTGGGGGCCCGCCCAGCGGATCGTCACCGCGGCCTGGCGCGCCGGCGACCGGGTCTACGCGGACCTGAGACCCGGCGGCGCGCCCGGAGCGGCGCTCACCGCGTTGTCCCTGCTGACCGGCCGTGGCCTGGTGGGCAGCGGGCAGGAACTCCAGCGGCTGTCCACGGCCGCGCCGCAGCGGCTGCGGTTCCGGGTCGTCGGCGACGCCGTCACCGACGTGGAGCTGCTCGACGACACCGGCCGGCTCGTGCTGCGCGCGGCCCGGGTGACGTTCGCCGAGCCCCCGTCCGACCTGGCCGGCGACGACGGCCCGGAATGGCTGTACCGGGTGAGCCTCGTCCCGCACCGGCTCGCCGGGCCGGTCGCGGACGCACCGACCGCGGTGACCGTCGAGGACCCGGCGGCGCTCGATCCGGCCGCTTCCTTGCTCGTCCTGCCGGTCGGGACGGCACCGGGTGAACCCGGTGCGTCCGCGGCGCGCGAGGCGACGACCACGGTGCTGTCCGTCGTGCGCCGTCTGCTCGCCGACGACGGTCGAGCAGGCACGCACCTGGTCGTGCTCACCCGCGACGCGGTCCCCGCCGCATCCGGCGCCCCGGTCGACCCCGCCCACGCCGCGGTCTGGGGCCTGATCCGCGCCGCCCAGGCCGAACAGCCCGGCCGTTTCTCGCTGGTCGACGCCGACGACACGGTGCCGGCGCACGATCTGGCGGCCGCGCTCGCCGACCCGGAACCGCAGCTGGTGCTGCGCGGCGGGCAGGCGTTCGTGCCGCGCCTGGTGCCGGCGCCGGTTCCGGCGGCGCCCGCGTTCACCGTCGACCCGGCAGGCACGGTGTTGATCACCGGAGGCACCGGCGGCCTCGGCCGCGAACTTGCCCGGCACCTGGTCGCCTCGGCCGGGGTGCGCCGGCTGGTGCTGGCCGGCCGACGCGGGGCCGACGCCCCCGGCGCCGCCGAGCTGCGCGACGACCTGACCGCCCTGGGCGCCGAGGTGACCCTGGCCGCCTGCGACCTTGCCGACGCCGCTCGGGTGCGCGAGCTGGTCGCCGGGATCTCGGCCGACCATCCGCTCACCGCCGTCGTGCACGCCGCCGGCGTCAACCGGGACAGCGTCATCGCGGCCATGACCGACGAGCAGGTCGACGAGGTGTTCCGCGCCAAGGTCGATGCCGTGCTCAACTTGCACGCGGCGACCCTGGACGCCGACCTCGGCGCGTTTGTGCTGTTCTCGTCGGCCTCCGGCATCCTGGGCGGGCCGGGCCAGGGTAACTACGCGGCCGCGAACGCCTTCCTGGACGCGTTCGCCCAGTACCGCGCGGCGCAGGGCCGGCCGGCGCTGTCGCTGGCCTGGGGTCTGTGGGAAGCCCGGGCCGGGATGGCCGGCAAGCTCACCGACGCGGACCTGCGCCGGATGCGCCGTGGCGGTATCGCGCCGCTGGCGACCGCCGACGGCCTGGCCCTGTTCGACCGGGCCCTGCGGACCGGTGAGCCGGCGCTGGTGCCGGTCCGGCTCGACGTGGCGGCGCTGCGTTTCGCCGCCCGCACCGCGCCGGTCAGCCCGCCGCTGCGCGACCTGGTCCCGCACCAGCTCGCGCCGGTCGTTTCGTCGGCTCCGTCCCTGGCCTCAGCTCTTGCCGGGCTGTCGGCCGCTGACCGGGACCGTGCGCTGTCCGATCTGGTCCGCACCTGCACCGCGACCGTCCTGGGGCACGCCGGCCCGGCCGCGGTCGACCCGGACCGCGGCTTCCTGGAGCAGGGCCTCGACTCTCTGACGGCGGTGGAGCTGCGCAACCGGCTGGCCGTGGAGACGGGGCAGAAACTGTCGGCGACCGTGGTGTTCGACCATCCGTCGCCGGCCGAGCTGGCCGCGCACCTCGGCGACCTGCTGCCCCGGGGGGCGGCGGACCCGGTCGGCCCACTGGACCTGCAGTCCGCACTGGACCGGATCGCCGTGGCGCTGGGAACGGCCGAGCCGGGCGAGCCCGCAGAGATCACCCGGCGTCTCGAACAGCTGCTACGGGCCTGGGAAGGACGGTTCCCGCAGGAGACGGCCATCGACCTGGAGTCGGCATCGCTGGACGAGGTGCTCGGCTTCATCAACGACGAGTTCGGTTACTCTCAGTGAAATTCGCTGGGCGTGCGTTGGGTCGGTGTTGTCCTGGTTCGGCGGCTACCATGTCGCTACAGCGAGCAATCTTCGTCGTGCCCCGCGATCGAGGGAAGAAGGTCGTCCGATGTCCGCACCGAGCACCGCAGTGACCTCCCTGGCGAGCGCCGATCTGCCGATGCCCGTGCCCGCCGAGGAGTACGACCGCTGCCCCGTCACCGACGTGGTGCGGTTGATGAGCGACAAGTGGTCGATGATCGTCCTGGTGCTGCTGGGTCGCCGGCCGCACCGCTTCAACGAGCTGCAGCGCGGCATCGACGGCATCAGCCACCGCATGCTCACCCGCACCCTGCGCGGCCTGGAATCCTCGGGTCTGGTGCACAGGCGGGTGCACGCTACCGTCCCGCCGCGCGTGGAATATGCGCTCACCCCGTTGGGGGAGAGCCTGCTCGAACCCTTGTCCGGCCTCGCCGACTGGGCGGTCCGCAACTGGCCGGAGATCACCGCCGCACGCAGCCGTGTCCCGGTGAGCTGACTCGGGCTTCTCCCCGTCATCGGGTGTCGTAGGTGCTCCGTGCCCGCTCCACCGCTGGGAGACGACCGAGCACGCGATCTCGGGGTCCGCTGATCGTTGCAGGCGCCCTCCGCCACGCTGGACGATCCTGTGCCCCGGCGGCTTGGCCTACAACGCCTTCGCCTGGGCCGACCCGGTTCGGTACGGCCGGACGGTGGCCGCACCCTTCGGCGACGTCGGCCCGCCGTCAGATGCTGGCGTTCATACCACCGCCGCCGGTGGTCGGAGGCACCCTGGCGATCCTCAGCGTCCCGGCTGGACGCGAGCAGCTGATCAGCCCCGACGTGACGCAGGTGCTGGGCCGGCCTCCGCGGCCTTCGCCGAGTGGGCCGCGCGCACCATCGACGCCTTCCGCTGACGCGCGGAAGACCTAGAGAGTCAGCGACCGGGCGATCACGTCGAGGACCACCGGGCGGTGGTCGTTGAGGTAGAAATGCCCGCCCGTCATCGTGTGGACGGTGCCGCCCGCCGTCGTGTGGTGGCGCCACGCGTCGGCCTCGTCGGCGGTGGTCCTCGGGTCGGCGTCGCCGGTCAGCACCGTCACCGGGGCGGCGATCGTCACGTCCGGGGGGCAGCGGTACGTCTCGATCGCCCGATAGTCGTTACGGATCGTGCGCAGCACCAGCGCCCGCATCTCCGGGTCGGCAAACGCCCGGCTGTCGTACCCGTCCAGCGCCGTCAGCTCGGCGATGACACCGGCGTCGTCGAGCGTGTGCACCCGCTCGTCGCGCCACCGTGACGGTGCCCGCCGCCCGGAGGCGAACAGGCGGCGGGGAGTGACCCCGAGACGCTGCTCCAGCAGGCGTGCCACCTCGAAGGCGACCGCGGCGCCCATACTGTGCCCGAACAGGGCGACGTCGTCGCCGAGGTCCGGCTCTGCGGCGAGCGCCGTGAACACCCCCTCGGCGAGCCCGGCCACCGAACCGGCGAACGGCTCGTGACGGCGGTCCTGGCGGCCCGGGTACTGCACGGCGAGGACCGCGACCCGCGGGGCCAGGCCGGCCGAGAACGGGAAGAAGAAGGTGGCGCTGCCACCGGCGTGCGGCAGGCAGACCAGCCGCGGCGCGCCCGCCTTCGCGGGATGGAAACGGCGGATCCAGGAGGTCATGCCGTCAGGATGCCGCGCACCGCTTAACCGGCCGGTTAGGGGTGGCAGTGGGGTTGTTCACCTCGTGAGCCGCTCCCTAGCGTCTCCCGCATCGGGGAGAGAAACCGAGGGGAAGACCATGCGCTACGAGGTGCTGGGTCCGCTGCGGGTCCTGGGCGCGGCGCCGGGCACGGCGCTCAACGCCTACAAGGTCAGGGTCCTGCTCGGCGTGCTGCTCACCCGGGCCGGGCACGTCGTCGCCATGGACCGGCTCATCACCGACATCTGGGACGGCGGCCCGCCGCGTACGGCCGTCGGCGCGGTGCACGTCCACATCTGCCGGTTGCGGCGGCAACTCGGCGACGGCGCGATCACCACCACACCGCGCGGCTATCGGATCAACGTCGACGAGTTCGACCTGACCCTGTTCCGCGATGCTGCGAAACGGGGCCGGGACCACGCGGCGGCAGGTCGCCACGCGCAGGCCGTCGACGACCTGGGAACCGCGTTGGCGCTGTGGCGGGGGCCGGCGCTCGACGGGCTCACCGACAACATCGCCCTCGGCGGGTTCAGCGCCTCCCTCGACGACGACCGGCTGGCCTGCGCCGAGGCGTACGCCGACTCCGGTTTGATCTTGGGACGGCATCGGGAGATGGCCGGCACGCTGCGACAGCTCGTCGTCGAGCACCCGCTGCACGAGCCCCTACACCACCGGCTCATGATCGCGTTGCATCTCTCCGGACAGAAGACGGAAGCCCTGATGGCGTACGCCTCGGCGAGCGCGATCCTGCGTCGCGAAATTGGCCTGGAACCGGGCCGGGAACTGCAGTCGCTGTACCGCGAGATCCGCCACGAACTCGTCCCCGCCGCCTGAGCCGCGGCCCACACCACGACAGCAAGGCGGTCGCCGACATGACCCCGCTCAGCGAGCCTCCGGTCACGATCGACCCGCGTGACCCGGTGCTCCGGACGGAGCAGCGGCTCGACCCGGGCACACTCGGAGGCGCACGCGCTGCGGCGGGCCGGGCAGATCGTCGGCCACCTCGCCTCGCCCGGCTGGTTCGACCGGGCCGCTCGGTCGGCGTGCCGCTGCGGGTCCTCGTGGACGTGCCCGGCTACCTGCCCGGCGTCGCACAGGAGTGGTGCGGTGGGGCGCGAAGCTGCTCTACGCGTTCGGCGAGGCGGTAGTGCCGCCGGTCACGCTCGTCACCGGCAAGTCGTACATCTCGATGGACTCCCGGTCGCTCGGCGCCACCGGCGTCTCGCCTGGCCGGAGGCCGAGGTGGCGGTGATGGGCGCGCAGGCGGCGGTCGGCGTGCTGCACCGCGAACGGCTCGCCGCAGCCGAGCCCGAGGCGCGGGAGGCGCTGCTGGCCGAGCTGGTCGCCGCACACTAGCGCGAGTCGGGTGGGGTGACCCACGGTCTCGCCGTCGGCGTGGTCGACGAGGTCATCGTGCCGGTCACCAGCCGCCGCCAGATGGCGCAGGAGCTGGCGGGGCGCGCCGGCCGGGCGCCGCCGGCACGGGAACATCCCGCTGTGACCGCATCGTAGGGGTTGGGCCTAGGGGGATCGACGCCCTACGTTTTCGAGCACGGGCAACACTGGTCTCCAGTCGGGAGTGGGTCAGTGGCACAGCATGTCGGGGTGCTCGGCACCGGTTCGTACGGTCCTGATCGCGTCGTGACCAACGAGGAGGTCGGTGACCCGGTCGGGGTGACCTCCGACTGGATCACGCGTAAGACGCTCATCCAGTCCGGCCGGTACGCCGCTGAGGACCAGGCCACCTCGGACCTGTCCGCGCGGGCGGCCGAGCGGGCCCGCGAGGGCAGCCACGCGCTGGTCGTCGGCGCCGACCTGCGCGGTCTCGGCTCCGAGCACGAGATGGTCGGCGTGCGTGCCGGGGGCAGCCGGGTGCCGGCAAGCGCCGAGACGGTCAACGACGGCGACCACTACTTCCGGATGCGGGGCCGTGACGTGCGCCAGTTCGTCAGCGACCACGTGCCGCAGTTCCTGGCCGAGCTGCTGGACGCTCACGACACCACCACGTCCGAGATCGATCACTTCGTGCCGCACCAGGCCAACGGTGTGATGCTGGGGGATCTGGCGAAGGCGGCCGGGCTGGCCGGCGCGCAGACCCACCTCACGGTCGGGCACTACGGCAACACCGGGGTGGCGTCGATCCCGCTGACGCTCGACGAGGCCAACCGGCACGGCCGCCTACGACACGGTGACCTGGTGCTGCTGGCCGGGTTCGGCGGCGGCATGTCGCTGGGCGCCTGCCTGCTGCGCTGGTGCGCCCCGAACTGACCGCGCGGAATCCCGGTCGCCGATGCTGCGAACCGATCTGATCAGGCCGCTGCCCGAACTGCTGCGCGGGCACTCCGCGGCGGCCGGCGACAAGGTGGCGTTCGCCGACGACCGGCGTGCCGTGACGTACGCCCAGCTGGAGCAGCGCACCGCGCGCCTCGCCGGGCATCTCGCCGCCGCAGGCGTCGAACGCGGTGACCGGGTCGCCGTGCTGCTCGCCAACAGCGTCGAGGTGGCCGAGAGCTACTTGGCGGTCAACCGTGCGGCCGCCGTCGCCGTCCCGCTCAACCCGGCCGCCACCGACTCGGAGCTGACCTATCTGCTCGAGGACTGCGGTGCCGTCGCGGTGATCACCGACCGCCGGCATCGCGCGCAGGTCGAGCGGACCGCCGGGCGCCGGCCACCGATGCTGATCGTGACCGGTGCCGGTCCGCGAGCCGGCGGCCCGGCGCTCGGTTACGAGCGCCTGGCCGGCGCCGAGTCACCCCGGGCGGCCCGTGACGATCTCGACCTGGACGCCGCGGCATGGATGCTCTACACCTCGGGCACCACGGGCCGGCCGAAGGGTGTCGTGTCGTCGCAGCGCATGTGCCTGTGGTCGGTGGCCGCGTGTTACGCCCCGATCCTGGGACTGTCGCCGGACGACCACCTGCTGTGGCCGCTGCCGATGTTCCACAGCATCGCGCATGTGCTGTGCGTACAGGGTGCCGTGGCGGTCGGAGCCAGCGTGCGCATCATGGCCGGATTCTCCGCCGACGAGGTGCTGGAACGCCTCCGACAGGAGCCTGTGACGTTCCTGCCGGGCGTGCCGACGATGTTCCACTACCTGTTGCGTGCCCTCGGCGGCGAGCGGCTCACGGCCCACCGCCTGCGTCACTGCCTGGTGACCGGCTCGGTAGCGAGCGCGGCGCTGCGGTCGGCGTTCGAGTCGGCGGTCGGCGTGCCACTGCTGGACACCTATGGCGCCACCGAGACGTCCGGCGCGATCACCGCGAACTGGCCGACCGGCGCCCGGGTGGCCGGCTCCTGCGGGCTGCCAGTGCCCGGGCTGGCGGTCCGGGTGGTCCACCGCGACAGCGGCGCAGACCTGCCACCTCGGCAGGAGGGCGAGGTCTGGGTCCGCGGGCCGAACGTCATGCTCGGCTACCACAACCAGCCCGGCGCGACCGCGCAGGTGCTGCGGCACGGCTGGTACCGCACCGGCGACTTGGCGTACCTGGACGAGGCCGGATATCTGACCATCACCGGACGCAGCCGAGAGCTGATCATCCGCGGCGGCGAGGGCATCCATCCCGCGGAGATCGAAGAAGTCATTCGCGCCGTGCCCGGTGTCGCCGACGTGGTGGTCGCCGGCCGCCCGCACGAGATCCTCGGCGAGGTCCCGGTCGCCGGTCTCGTGCCCGCCGGGCACGGGTCGATCCACCCGGAGGCGGTGTTCCGGGCATGCCGGGAGCGTCTGTCCGCATTCAAGATCCCGCAGGAGCTGCACGAGATCACCGACGTGCCGCGCACCAGCTCCGGCAAGCCCCGCCGGCATCTGCTCAACGACCGGCAGACCCAGATCTTGGCCGTACGCCTAGGCGGTCATGACCCGCTGTACCGCCTGGAGTGGTCGTCAGCCCCGGTGTCGCCGGCTCGTGCTTCGGCGGTGGACAGGCCGTCCGTCACAGTGTCGCCGGGGGTTGTCTCGGCGGCGGGCTGGGTCGCCGTCGGGCTCGACCCGGCGACCGTGGCAGCGGCCGGCATCGGGGCGACCACCGACGATCTGCGCGCTGTCGTGCACGGCCACGAGACGCCAGCGGTCGTGGTCACCAGCGCCGACCAGGACTGGGCGGCAGTGCCCACCGGCGCCGACCGGGCTGCGGCGGCAGTGCCCACCCGGCTGGTCGTGGTCACCCACGGCGCGGTGTCCACTGGTGCCGGCGAGGGCGTACCGGACCCGACCGGCGCGGCTGTCTGGGCCCGGGTACGATCATTGCCGGCCGACCAGCGTGACCGCGTCACCATAGTCGACCTCGACGACAATCCGGTGTCGGCCCGGATGCTCACGCTCGCCGTCGCCCTCGGCGAGCCCGGCGTGGCGATTCGAGCCGGCGCCGTCCTCGTGCCGCGCCCTGCGCCGGCCCGCACAGCAGCCGAGGTGATCCTCCCGGTGCTGCACCGCAGCGGCGCTGCGCTGATCACCGGGCGTTCGGCCGACCTCATGATTTTCGCGGCGCACAGGCTCGTGCGGGCACACGGCATCCGGCACGTCAGCTTCGTCACCACCACAGCGATGGCGGACCTCGACGACGCCACCGTGTCGACCCACCCGAGCGTCGCCGAGGCGCTCGCCGCGATCCCCGTCGACCGGCAGTTGACCGTCGTCGTCCACACCGACGTACACGCCACCGACGAACTCGCCTCCCTGCACCGCCAGACCGAAGACATCGACCTCGCCGGCTTCGTCGTGTTCTCCGCCGCGGCTGGCGTCCTCGGCGATCCGACCCACCCGGAGCTGGCGGCGGCCGCCGCGCACGCCGACGCGTTCGCCCAGAATCGCCAGGCCCGTGGCCTACCCACCGTAGCGATCGGCTGGGGCAGCCGAGGCATCAGCGGCGCCGAGGCCGCCGCGGTGTTCGACGTCGCCCGTGGCCTCGGCGGGGTCGTCACCGTAGCCGAAGCCTCCCCGAAGACCCCACGGTCAGACCGACCCGTCGACCGCCCCGGACACGCCGACCAGTCGTCGTCGCCCGAGCCGCCCGCTACCGCCGGACCCGCCACAACCGTGGCCGTCGGTCCGGCCACCACCACCGGGGCACCCGCCATTGCCCGGCCGAAAGCGATCGGCCTGGGCTGCCGCTCTGCTGGTGACGCCGATGGCCCGGCGGCACTGCGACGGCTGCCAGCCGAGGCCGGGCGGCCGGACGACCCCATCGCGATCGTCGGCCTGAGCTTCCGATCGGCCGTCACCACGGACCTGTTCGACGGCGACGTGGCCGATCCGCGGCTGCGCCTGCTGCTGGAGCGTTCCTGGCACGCCCTGGAGTCCGCCCGGATCGACCCGTCGTCGGTGCGCGGCACCGGCACGGCGGTGTTCGCCGCCGCCGACCTGGCCGGCCCGCTCACGCAGGGCTCGGGACTGGTAGGCCCGCTCGCGCGCACTCTGGGCCTCGTGGGCTCGGCGCTCACAGTCGCCGTCGGCTCGTCGACGCTCGTCGCGCTGCACCTGGCCCGGCGCGCCGTCGAGGCGGGCGAGTGCGACCTCGCGCTGGTGGCCGCCCCCGACGGCGTCCTGGTCCTCGAGCGGCACTCCCGGGCCCGGCGGCACGGACACGCAGCACTGGCCATGATCAGAGGCAGCGCGGTCGTCCACCCGAACCGACGGCCGGACCGGTCCGCGCTCAACGACGCGGGCTTGGTCGACCATGCGGGCTTGGCCGAAGATGCCGCCCCGGCCGATGGTGACGCGCCGGCCGGTGTCGCCGACCTACACACGGCTGTCCTCGCGGTCCGGCGCGGCACCCCACGCGGATTCCCGCACCGGCGCGAAGTCTCCTCGGGCAGTGCCACCATCGTCCTGGAGCAGGTCGCCGCAGACGTGTGCCGGGCACCGGCCGCTCCCACCCGGCCGTTGCCCTTGGTGCTGTCCGCCCGCACCCCGGCCGCCCTGCGCGCCCGTGCCGGCCAGCTGCTCGCCATCGACCTACCAGTGGCCGACCTGGCGACATCGCTCGCCACCACCCGGGCCGTCCTCGCGCACCGGGCAGTCGTCGTCGCGCAGGACGCTGCCGCGGCCCGCGCCGGCCTGACCGCGCTCGCCGCTGCCCGATCCGCCCCTAACCTGATCACCGGCCCTGCGCGTCCGACCGAACCAGGCCTGTTCACCGACGCCACGGGCCGACCCGCTATGGCCTTCCTTTTCGCCGGCCGGGGTGCCCGGCCCGAGCTCGGCGCCGACCTGCACCGCGCCCACCCCGTGTTCGCCGCCGCGCTGGACAGCGCGTGTGCCGAGCTCGACCGGCATCTCGACCGACCCGTCCGTGAGCTGATGTTCGCCGCGCCCGGCACCCCGGCGGCGTACCTGCTGGACCGGGCCGGCTACGCCGAGCCGGCCCTGTTCGCCTTCGAGGTCGCGCTGTTCCGGCTGGCCGACTCCTGGGGTCTGCGGCCGGACTTCCTGCTCGGCCACTCGGTCGGTGAGATCGTCGCCGCTCACGTCGCCGGATCGTTGTCGCTGCCCGACGCCGCTCGGCTGGTCGCGGCGCGGGCCCGGCTGGTGCGCGGGTCCGGCGGTGCGGCGGCAGTCGTCCACGCCTCCGCGACGGAGGTTGCCGCCTCCCTGAAGCACCGGGGGCCCACTCTGGCGGTCGCCGCCGTCGACGGACCGGAAGCCACCGTCGTGGCCGGTGAGGAACAGGCCGTCGAGGAGGTGACCGCGCTGTGGCAGGTGCGGGGACGCCGTACCCGGCGCCTGCCGCCTGGCCACGTTCCCGGGCCCGACTCGGCAGCCGCTGATCTCCGCGCCGTCGCCGCGGAGATCAGCTTTCGCGAGCCGGCCATTCCGGTGGTCTCCACGGTGACCGGCCGGCGGATCGACCTGGCCGAGCTTCGGACTGCGGACCACTGGGTGCGACACCTGCGGCAGACGGTGCGCTTCGCCGACGGGCTCGCCTGGCTGCGCGACCACGGCGTCGGTGCGTTCGTCGAGCTGGGGCCGGACGACGCGCTCACCACGCCGCTGGACGGGGCCATCCGCGTGGCGCTGCAGGACGGGCAGAGCACTGAGACGTTCGCTCTCGCCGCCGCGTGTGGGCGGCTGCACGTGGCGGGGGTGCCGCTGGACTGGGCCGGGCTGCTCGCCGGAACCGGTGGGAGTCCGGTCGACCTGCCGCTCTACCCGGGCGTACCCCTAGACAGCGGATAGGGGTCGGCTCACGCGGATTCGTCCCAGAGCGACTCGGCCGAGCCGAGCAGTGCCTCGGACAGGCTGGCCCGGCTGTTGACCGCGAGTTTGCGGTAGATCCGGGTCAGGTGCTGTTCGACGGTGCTGATCGTGATGTAGAGCTTGCCGGCGATCTCCCGGTTGGTGTGCCCGTACGCGGCCAGCGAGGCGACCCGCCGCTCCGCGTCGCTCAGCGTTGCGGCGACCGGCATGACCTGGGGGGACTCCGGAGCGGGCGGGGGCAGCAGCTCGTCGCTGAGCCCTGCGGCGCCGCACTCCTCGGCCAGCCGGCCGGCCCGGTGCACGGTGGTGCGGGCCTTCGCCGAATCGCCCAGGGCGTGATAGGCGCGGCCCAGGTCGGCGAGCGCGTACGCGGCGCCCAGCCGGTCGCCCTGTTCGCGCAGCAGCCGGACCGCGTCGCGCAGCTTGGCCGGCCGTCCCCGCAGGTCGGTGGCGGCCGCGAGCAGCACCAGCGCGTATCCGCGGGTGCGGGTCTCGGTACCGGTGAGCAGGGTGAGCTGCTCGTCGAGGTAGGCCCGTGCCTGCGGGATACGCCGCAGTCGCAGGCAGCTGTCCGCAGCCCCCAGACGCCAGGCCGCGACGCCGGGCCGGTCGACGTTCCAGCCGCGCATCAGGTCCCCGCAGGCCAGGAAGTCACTGAGGGCGGCGTGCGGCCGGCCGGCGGCGAGGTGGTGACGGCCACGGGCGTCGAGGAAGTGCAGCCCGAACAGCGTGTCGAACATCGGCGCGGGCAGCGGTGTACGGACGTGTTCGTCGGCTTCTCGATGTTTGCCCATCAGGGTCTGCGCAGTGAGCAGTGTGGACAGTGGTGCGCCGACCGCCAGGCCCCAGTCGTGGCGGGACATGGTGTCGAGGGCGGCGGTGGCGAGGTGTTCGGCAGCGGGCAGGTTGCCGGCGCGCAGTGCGATCTCGGCGCGCAGGGCGCCGAGCAGCGCCCGCCAGGTGGGAGAGAGGTCGCCGGTCGGCGTGGCCGACCACCGGACGGCGCGTTCGACGTGTTCGCTGTAGAGCAACGCGGCCACGGCGCCGGCGGTCGCGGCGGCAGTGGAGTCCTGCACGGTGGCTGGCAGGATCTGCTCGGACGCCGGGTCGGTGGGCTCGCCGCGTAGCGCCGCGATCAGCGCGCCGCCGGGGAACTCTACGCCGGCCGGCAGGTCCGCGAGGTGAGCCGGAGCCAGGCAGGCGACGATCAGTCTGCTCAGCGACAGCGCCGCGTCGGCGTCGCGGCCGAGATCCGGGCGGCGTACGCCGAGCCGGTTCAGCAGGCGTTGCGCCTCCGCGCCACGGCCGTACCAGGCCAGGTAGCGGGGCAGCAGGATCGCGTCGGCGAGAGGGATGCGGTCGTTGCCGTCCGGTGCGAGGTCGATCAGGTGCACCAGCGCGCCGGCCGGCCCGGCCCGCCACTGCACCTCGGTCAGCGCCGTCGCGAGGGACGCGCGCCGGCCCTCGTCGGCGGCGATGCGGTGGGCGAGACCGAGGTAGCGCACCGCCTGCCCGGTGTCACCGTCGGCGACGCTGTGGTCGGCGGCCGCGCGCAGCACCGGCACGGCCCACTGCTCCTGCAGCGGTGTCGCGGCCGCCAGGTGGGCGGCGACCACCGGTACGGCGGCGCCGTTCCGGTGCAGCAACCGTGCGGCGCGCCGGTGCAGGTCCGCACGGTGTTCGGCGGCCATGCCGTCGAGGACGGCTGGTCCGGCGAGCGGGTGGCGGAAACGGCCGCCGTCGTCGAGCAGTCCGGTGCGGGCGAGCAGGGCGGCGGTCCGGTCGACGTCGGCGGCCGGTAGTCCGCCGAGGCGGCCGGCTAGCGCCGTCGAGGCATGGTCGCCGAGCACCGCGAGGCAGCGGGCCATCTGTAGCACGGGCGCTTCGAGACGGTAGAGGCAGTCGTCGACCGCCCGGGTGAAGCCGGCCGCCGAATCGGCGAGCAGCCCGCGCAGCAGTGCCGGGCTGCCACCGGTGAGACGGTGGTACTCGGTGGCCGGCGAGAGAAGCCCCGACCGACGCCCGCCGAGGATCCGTGCAACGCCCGCCTGGCTGAGCGGCCGCAGGTCGATCCGCCGGGTGTGGTGCCGGCTCAGAAGTTCGGTGCGCAGCACCGGTTCGGCCGGCGACAGCACGTCGCAGTCGGCGCCGACGACCACCACCGGGATCGCCGCGATACGCCGGGTCAGGTACAGCAGCCAGCGCAGCGACGACCGGTCGATGTGCTGCAGGTCGTCGACGCACAGCGCGAGGGGACGGTCCCGGGCCAGGTCGCCGGCCGCGCGGAACAGGTCGTGCAGCCACCGGTCGCCGAGGTCGGCCTCGGCGACGAGCCCGGCGCCGTGGTGGCCTGCGGGGTCGCTGTAGAACAGCTGGCTCAACACGCCGAGCGGCAGGGTGCTCTCGGCCGGTGATCCGGCGGCTTCCAGGACGGTGAATCCGCGTGCGGTGGCGTCGGCGGCGGCGGATCGCAGCAGCGCGGTCTTTCCGCTGCCGGGCGGTCCGGCGATGATCACGGCGCCTCCGCGGCCGGCGCTGCCGTCGTCCAGCAGCCGCCGCAACGGGACGAGGTCGTGATCGCGTTCGACCAGTCCCGTGCCGGAAGCCACAGCCGTGCCGGAGGGAAGTTCCATGCCGGAAGTCTGCGCCATCGACGTCGCTCATCCGCGAGATGAGCGCGGTAATAGGGGCTGGGATACGGGTGCCCAGGATCGTCTGCGATGCCCCAGCATCGTGTGCAGTCAGCCCCGCACGGGAGGTGCACCCGATGGATCTCACACGACGCATCGAGGCCACGCTGGTCGGCGGCCCGTCCGACGCGCCGATCTCGGCGATGATCGACCGGCACACCGAGATTGACAAGATCAAGATTGACTTTCTGGGTGGGTACGAGCACTTCGAACGAGAGATCGGCACGGATGTCACCGCGCCGGTGTACCGCTGGACCATGCGGACGAAGATCGCCGAGTAGGGCCGGGTGGTACGAGGACCACGGTCACGACCAGGCCTGCGGCGACGAGGTAGCGGCCGTGCATGGTCCGTGGCACCGGCCCGGCGGCGGGCGCGGTGATGTGACCGGCGAACGTCCGGCCGGCCGGGTCGATCGCGAGCCGGGCGTCACCGAAGTCGAGCTCGTGCCGGGTTAGCGGAAACCACGCCTTGTAGATCGACTCCTTGGCGCTGAACAGCAGCCGGTCCCAGTGGACGGCCGGGTCGGTGTGCCGCAGGCGGCGCAGCGTATCCCGCTCGCCTGCGGTGCTGATCGACGCGGCGACGCCGCCGGGCAACGGCTCGTGCGGCTCGGCGTCGATGCCGAGCCCGGCCGCGTGCCCGGCGAGGGCCACGGCCGCGGCGCGGTAGCCCCTGCAGTGTGTGATGCTGCCGGTCACCCCGGCCGGCCACCGCGGGTCCCGGCGCGGGCCGGGCAGCAGGGGCGCCGGCGCGAAGCCGAGCTGCCCGAGCGCCGTGCGGGCACAGCGGCGGGCGGTGACGAACTCCGCACGGCGGCCCGGCACGGCCCGGGCGATCAGGTGTTCCTCACCGGGAAAGCACGACTCGCCGGCCATGTCGGCGAACGCCTCGGCGCAGGCCACCGGCGCCGGCAGCAGCAGCTCGATCACGGCCGCCCGGCCAGGATCCGGCGCAGCGGGTCCGCCCCTGTTCCCCGCCGGCGCCACTCGCGGGGACAGCCGAGCGACACCTGCTCGAAGCGGACCCCGTCGTGGTGAATGGTGCGCGGGAGGCGCAGGTGGCCGTCGTCGTCTTCCGGCGTGTGGATGCCGTGGTCCGGGCACACGTCGACGAGCGCCCGGTAGCGGTCCACCCCGCGCAGCCGGACCGGATCGCGCGGATGGGTCCGCAGCTCGTGGTTGCCGGGCGACCAGAGCGCCTCCCGAAAGCGGCCGCGCAGCCGGCGCAGGGTGCATTCGGCGTCGGCGTCGATCGCACCGACGTCGCCGGCGACGATCAGCCAGTCGTCGTCGGACTCCGGCGCGAGGCGGTCGGTGATTTCACGATTTTCGGCGTACGCCACGGGCAGGTCACTGACGGCGAAAAGGGAACCCGGCATCGCCTCGATGCTGTCAGCACCGATCGTCCGCGGCACCCCCTATTCCGCAGCGACTGGGGTATCCACGTCACCGCCGGGCTCGGCATGTTGGGCGGCATAAGACGGCACCTCGCCGACCAGTGGCGCCGCCGGGCTCTGGCCGCACTGCGCCGGTCGGGTGACGCGGACGGGACCATGCCGCCGGAGCGGGTGTGCGGCAACACCACGACGGCGCCGAGCCCGCCGAGGTCCGTGCGGCGGTTCTCGACGACCTGGTGAACCGCGCGACCTCGATCTGGTTGATGCTCGGCGGCGCGGCCCTAACGACAACTCAGCCCCACCACTGCGAGATCGAGAACGCGAAGAACCTGGTCGAAGCCGCCGGTAGCCGAGTTCGGATCGTCGGGGAGGCCCAGGTCGACGTCCGCAGCAACCGGGACGGGCGGGGCACCCCGGCCGTCACCGACCGGATCCTGCGCTTCGCCCCGCGCCGACCTCCGGCCGGACCGGACGAGCCCCCTCCCGGCCGGGCCCCCGACGGGGGCCCGGCCGGGAGGGGATCAGCTGGTGGCCGCCTCCCAGACCCAGGTCTGGATCGGTCCCGGGCCGGAGGGGTCGACGGTGAGCTGCTGGCCGTACCCGTGCTCGGTGAGGTACAGGTCGGTGGGCACTCCGTTGACCTCGGTCCGGTTGGCCAGGGTGAAGGAGGCCCCCTGCTGCCGCACGCACCACAGGTACTCGTCGGTGTCCGGGCGGAAGTCCTCCAGGGTCACCCCCGCCCCGAAGGTGGCGTTCCCGGTCGCCGAGGAGCTGAGGTACCGGCCGCCGTTGACCAGGTAGTAACAGGGGGTGTCCCCGGTGGACCCGGCGGGGATCCGGGTGAACCGCTGGTTGGGGCCGTCGGTCTCCTGGTACAGGATGATCGGGGTGCCGACGCTGGTGCTCTCCCCGGAGACGTCGGCGACCAGGTCGTGGGTGCCCTCCACCGGGTAGTGGGTGATCTCCTGCAGGTCGGTCATCTCGGGCTCGGACTGGAGGAAGAAGCGTTGCCGGGCCGACCCGTCGGGGTCCCGGCCGGCGAGCAGCCCCAGCTCCGGCACGACGGTCAGCAGTTGGTCGGTGACCCGGTTACGCAGGGTCCAGGTGCCGTCCTCCTGCGGATCGGGCCACCACAGTTGGTCCAGGGCCTCCTGGTGCCACTGGACCACCCAGCCGTCCCGGGCCCCCTCCGCCTGCCCCATCAGGCTGCCGGTCAGCAGGTTCATGATCTGGTAGTACCCGGGGTGCTCCCCGCTGCGGATCAGGGACCACTTCTGCTGGAAGCCACTGTGGTACGGGGCGTCCACCAGGAAGTGGCTGCTGCCGCCGTGGACGATGTCGACGACGTTGGTGGTGCCCGCGCTGCGCAGCAGGATCCCCTGCCCGGAGGGGGGCTCGGCCACCGGGGGTCGGGGCTCGGCTGCGGCCTGGAGCACCAGGTCGAACCGCACCGGTAGGTGGTCGGAGGTGCGGATCTCGGTCACTACCGTGCTGCCCGTGACCCGGGGCGCCCCCACCCCGCGGGGTACCACCGCGTAGTCCAGCAGTGCGGTCGGGTTCGTGCTGGGGTGGGTCGCGGCTGCGGGGGTGTGGACCGCGAAGTGGGCCGCGTCCAGCACGGCGGCGAGGGTGTCCGGGTGCCGGTTGAAGTCCCCCATGGCCACCCAGTCCCGGGGGGTGTTGTTCGGCCCGGCGGTCAGCATCCGGACCCGGATGGCCTCCAGCAGCCCCGGCACGTCGTTGCCGCCGCCGGAGAATCCGTGCAGGCTGAAGAAGACCGTCCCGCCGACGGTGACTCCCAGGGCGGGGCGTCCCCCCAGCGGGTTGGCCACCACGACGATCCCCGCCGGGTCGACCTGCTGCCGGGTGGCGATCGCCATGTTCACCCGGCCCTCGTTGACCTGGCTGGTGTCGGTGTGCAGCCAGTAGAGGTACCCCCCGGGGCGGGTGACCGTGCCGCCGTACCTGTACTCCACGACGTCGGGGGCGACGAGGCCCTGCGGGCTCTGGCGCACGAAGTCGTTCTGCGGGTGGTCGGCGAGGTGGGTCGCTCCCCCCGGTGGGGTGCCGGCCTCCTGCAACGCCACCACCTCCGCGTCGCGCAGTAGGGGCAGCAGGCCGCTGGTGTACTTGTTGTCGTACGAGCCGCCGGCGTTCGACCCGGCGCCCTGCATGTTCCAGGTGGCCGCCCGGTGGGCCTCGTCCTGCCGGGGGTCGAGCTGCCCGGCGTCGCGCAGGAACAGGGAGGGGCGGCGGGCGTCCGCCAGGCGGACCACCCCCTGGCCCCCGGAGTAGTCCAGGGTCTCCCGGCCGGACCAGTCGGGGATGACCGCACCGGACTGGGTCAGGTGCCGGAACCGGGCGGGGTGCGCCGGGTCCGAGCCGAACTGGTGCACCGCGTCGGCGGGCACTCCGGGGCTCTGCGCCGAGTAGGGGGTGTAGGGCGCGAAGGGCCCCCCGGGGGTGGCCTGCTTGGTCAGGGTGTTGCCGTGGAAGACGTTCTGCGGACCGGTGGAGCCCGACCACTTGATCGCCTTCGGCCCGGCCCCCCACCAGATCGGATACCAGGTGCCGTCGTCGAGTTCACCCCCCTCCCCGCCGCAGTTGGCGGTGCAACTGCCGGAGCGGTGCTCGTAGGGCACCCGCACGGTGTTGCCCTCGAAGAGGTTGTACCGTTCCCAGCCGCCGTGCAGGTTGAGGTCGGAGTCCAGGTCGTTGCGGAAGGCGACGTTCCGGCTGGCCGACCACTGGAAGGTGAAGTGCCGCAGGTTGCGGCTGGTGTTGTACGCGTACAGGGAGTCCCAGACCCGGCTGCCGCGCAGGTACCCGTTGCCGCCCTTGCCCTTGTTCCAGGCCCCGTCGAAGGTGTTCCCCTCGATGTGCAGGTTCCGGGCGACCTCGGTGACCAGGGGGTGGGAGCCGGTCATGGTGCCGTTGAGGCCCCGGGCCCAACTGTTGGCCGCCCACTTGAACAGGACGCCGTGCATGGCGTACTCGGGCGCCAGGTTGCCGTAGTTGTGCACCGCGTCGGCGGGGGAGAGGGCATAGCTGCCGCCGCCGACCTTGGGCAGCCCGGTCATGTCCTGGGTGAAGGCGAAGTCCTCGAACCCGACCCCCTCGACCACCTTCAGGGGGGTCACCTTGCTCTGGAAGGGGGTCTCGGTCAGCAGCGGGGCGGAGCCGTCGGAGACCGAGTCCACCGGCAGGTCGAACTCCAGGGGCCGGTCCAGGGTGATGGTCTTCGCGCTGCCGGAGACACCGACCACCCGGAACATCTGCTGGCGCATGTGCAGGTTCTCGAACATGCTGCCGTGCTCGGCGTAGCTGAGCCCCTGCTCCTCGTAGAACTTGATGCTGTTGGCCGCTCCCACCCAGACGTGCCCGCCCAGGCTGAACTTGCCCATGTCGGCGTTGCTCACCAGTTGGATCACGCTCTGCCCGGCCCGGGCGGAGAACCCGGGGTCGGTGGAGCGGGCGGCGACCCGGATCCCGGAGACCCAGTGCTGGTTGACCGAGCCCTCGAAGAGGTCCTTGCGGTTGGCCGGGGCGGACTGCCACTCGTCGACGTACCGGGTGGCCACCTCCCGGTTCTGCACCTTGAACAGGGCCCGGCCCGGCCAGATCCAGCCGCCCCGACCGGTGTCGTTGCCGCTGCCCCAGGTCATGGTGGTCGGTTCCCAGCGGCTGCCGTCGGAGCTGAGGGTGTCGTACCGGGTGTTGGTGTCCGGGCGGAACACCACCCGGGTGCCTCCGGTGCCCGAGCCCTGCCCCTTGAGCAGCAGGAAGCTCGCGTCGACGGAGATCTGCCGGGAGACGTCGATCCGGCCGGCGGGTAGCTCGATCAGGGAGAGCCGGTAGTGGCTGGCGGTGGGGGAGCAGTCCGAGCGGATCGTGTCGATGGCCTGTTGCAGGCCGGCGCTGTCGTCCACTCCGTCGTCGGGGACCACCCCGAACTGGCTGGCCAGTCGGGCCGGTTCGATTCGGCAGGGGGCCGCCCCGGTGACGTATCCGGCGGACGGGACCTGGCCGCCCAGGTATCCGGCTCGGGACCAGTCGGGCAGCCCCTCCCCGGCGACGAACCGGTTGGCCACCCCCAGGTCCGGCTGGCCGGGTGGGTCGGCCGTCGCGGCCGAGGGCAACGTCCGGGTCGGGGTGCGGGCCTCGGCGGCGGAGGCCGGGGTCGCCACCCACGGCGGTACGAGCATCGCGACGGTCAGGACCGCGGCGAGCGTGGTGCGATCGATTGTCACCCATGAAGGATCGGGCAGTCGGGACTGATTGTGAAGGGTCGGCGACTATGGGTGATCCCACAGCCGGATCGGTGGGCTCCCGGGTGCGAAGCGCGATGGCGAACGTCGCCCCCAGTGCCCTCGCCGGGGCCGGGTCGCTCATGTGGAGCACAAGGCGGGGCCGTGGGTGCGACGTGCTTGCGATCCACGCCGGTTTCAGCGCGTCGGCGAGTGCCCTAGCCGGCAGGTCAGGCCGGAAGCACCGTTAGATCCACACTCCCGGCCGTGGTGCGGTCGTGGTTCCGAGGATGTGTTGATGACAGCTTGCGAGGGTGTGGCTGGCCAGGACCTGCAGGATCGCCTCTTCGGCCTGGTCGTGTACCTGGGTGAGGAACTCGCGGCCGTGGCCGGTGTTGAGGTAGCTCTGGCACTCGGTTCGCCGGTTGTCCCACAACGGTTTGTCGCCCACGGCGGCGAGGTAGATGTCGCGCAGCGTGATGCGGTCGGGGGGTGTGGCCAGGTGTAGGCCGCCGTTTCGGCCATGGGTCGAGGTGAGCAGTCCGGCGCGGATCAGCGGGGCGGTGAGGCGTCGGACCAGTACGGGATTGATGTCCAGTGCCTCGGCGAGTTCGGCGGAGCTGCGCACCGGGCGAGTGTCCTGATCGGCGGCGGCGAGCGCCATCATGACGTCGAGTAGTGCGGGAAACCGCAGGTCCGGCAATGTCTGGCCTCCCTCCTACCGTCCGTGCGAAGTGTAATCCATGGAGTAGCGGTTTGTGGGTTTATATGTCACTCTTGGAGTGTCATATTGGTGGTGGCTCGCTCGGCGCCACGGTGCGAGCACGGGAGGAACTATGCGAGCGGTCGGTTTCACGGACTTCGGCGGGCCCGAGGTGATGCAGATCTTAGAGTTGCCGCAGCCGCAGCCAGGTCCGGGTCAGGTGCGGATCAAGGTCGCTGCCGCCGCCGTCAACCCGGCGGATCTGAACATTCGGTCCGGCGTCGCCCGCCGGAAGTATCCGAATGCGTTCCCGCTCTCCGATGGCTACGTGGTGGGCGGCGACGCCGCTGGTGTGGTGGACGCGGTGGGCGAGGGTGTGCGGCCCGAGCTGGCTGTGGGCACGGAGGTGATCGCGGTCCTGCCCACACGCAAGACCGAAGGGGCTCAGGCCGAGTACGTCGTCGCCCCGGCGGAATCGGTGGTGCGCGCCCCGGCGGGGGCGGATCCGATCGCGGCGTCCACGCTGTTGATGAACGCGTTGACCGCCCGGATGGCCCTGGACGCGCTGCACCTCGCACCCGGCCAGACGGTCGCGGTCACCGGCGCGGCCGGTGCCGTCGGCGGCTATGCCGTGCAGCTTGCCCGGGCCGACGGTGTGACGGTGATCGCAGACGCCTCCGACCGTGACCGCGACCTGGTGGCCGGTTTCGGCGCCGACCACATCGTGGCCCGCGGCGCCGGGTTCGCCGACCACGTGCGCCGCATCCGGCCGGACGGGGCTGACGGTGTGATCGACGCGGCAGGGCTCGACGGCGCGGTCGCACCGGCCGTACGGGACGGCGGCACCATCGCCTCGGTCACCCTGCACAGTGGCACCACCGAACGGGGCCTGCGCTGGTCACCCGTCGTGGTCTCCACCCGGTTCACCGACACCGAGACTCTCACCCGGCTGCGCGATCAAGCCGAGTCGGGCGTGCTCAGCCTGCGGGTCGCAAAAACCTTCCCCGCCGAACACGCCGCCGAGGCGCACCGCTATCTCGCCGCTGGCGGCGTCCGCGGACGCCCCGTCCTCACCTTCTGATCGCTTACGGACAGTCGGGCCGGGCGCGCCCCGGGTCGTGCCTGATGAGGCTCAGCGGCCGGTGGCTGTGCGGACGAGGTCGGCGAGTGCCCGGGAGCGGCTGTGTGGCGGCCAGGCGATGACGGTCGTCACGGTCGGCGCGTCGAGAACCGGTACGGCGGCCAGGCCCTCGAGCAGGTTGGGGCGACAGGACTCGGGCAGGACCACGGTGGTGCGGCCAAGCGCGTACCTCTGCGCCAGTGCCCTCGGGATAGGCGCCGCCGGGGCCGGGCCAGCGGGCACCTGAGGACGGCCGCTGTCCACGAGGGCCTGTCTCACCTTCGGCGGTGACGGAGGGTCCAGGCCGAGGCCGAGGCCGCGGGTGAAGGCGTGCAGGTGGGGCAGGTCCGTGGTCAGCCGGGTGGATCGATGTTGCCCAGTTCGGCGCTGATCGCCGCTGCGGTCCGCTTGAGCTGCTGTGCCAGCGGCGAGTCCGTGCCTTCGGGTACGGACGTGGTGGTGCCCACGATGGCGATGGCGGCCACGAGCGTGGCTCCCCGGAACACGGGGGCGGCGATGCTGCGTACGCCGTTGGTGGAGGGGGTGTTCGCGGAGATCCCCTCGTGCCGGATCTTCTTGATCTCCTGGCGCAGTTCCTCGGAGCTCTGTAGGTCGGCGTCCAGTCCCGGGATCTCCTCGGAGGGGAGGTGGGCGCAGAAGACCCGGCCCTGGGCGGACTCGGTGCGTGACAGCCGTGAGCCGGTGCGGACGCTGACCCGGATCACCCGGTCGGTGTTGTCGTCGGCGCGGACCACCACGGCGGTGTCGCCGTCCCAGACGCTGAGTACGACGGTCTCGTCAACCGCGCGAACCAGTGCCTGCATGTACGGGCCGGCGATAGTGATCACCGGCAGGCCGGCGCGGGCGGCGGCCGACAGGGTGAGAATCTGCGGCCCCAAGGAGTAGAGCCCTTCGCGGTCGTCGTAACGCAGCAAGTTGCTCTCGCGTAGCGCCTTGGTGTAACGGTGGGCCGTGGCCTTGCTGGTGCCGAGGCTGGCGGTGAGTTCGTTCAGGGTGAGTCTGGGGCGGCTGGCGGTGAACGCACTGAGGATCATCGCGGCGCGTTGTACGGTCTGGATTGCCGGCGTACCCGGCTCGGTCGGGCCGGGGCCGGGAGTGGCCACCACGTCGTCGGCCATGCAGGGCCCTTTCTCTCGTCGGACCGCAGCCTGCCGCCCCACTGTTTCGTTCTGCGAGACATCATTCTGGCATGTAATACGCTAGCGGTCGACTGCCGTGCGTCCGACAGTCGCGTGCCGCAGCAAGATGTGAGCGTAGAGACGGGCAAAACGCACGAGATCCGACACGGCGAGCACGTCGACGCGAGGGTCTTGCGGGTCGGTTCCGGGGCGGGGACCCACCCGGGCCGTGTCGATCCCGGCCGCGCGCAGGGCCGCGCCGTCGGTGGAGCCCTTCCAGCCGGAGATCGGCGCGGGTGGGGTCTGCTGGGTGAGCCGCCAGGCGGCGTGCGCGTGCCTGACCACGGGACGATCCGGTGCGGTGCGGCCGGCAGTCTGCACGACGTGTCGGTCAACCGTGATCGCGCAATCGGCCAGCGGCCCGTTGGCGAGCCCCCGGACGAGTCGGGTGTGGATGTCGCGGCGGATGCGATCGGGATCGTCGCCGCTTGCGGTGATCACGTAGAGGTGCAGTTCGACGATGCCGGGCAGGATGTCCGGCTTGCCGGCCAGTCCGGAGTGCACCGCGCCCACCGCCGCCTCGGCGGCCATCTGCCGGTCGCCCGGTCGCCGGGTTCGGACGTGGTCGATCCGCCACCGCTCCAGGATGCGAAGCACCGCGCCGAGGTGGGCGAGCGGACCCCCGGCGGGCGCTGCCTGGTCGCGGGCGAGCACCGGCCGCATGCGGGTGCGAAGCGTGACCCGCACGAACATGGCTCCGGGCTCCTCGTGCAGGATTCCCGCCGGGCCGCTCTTGGCCACCACCGCGGCTGCCGGGCGGTCGGTGTCGAGGTAGTGCGCCAGGCCCGACGGCGGGACATCGGATCCCTGCGGGCCGTAGGGCGAACCGTGTGTCCCGGCGCTGGCCAGCAGGAGAGTGAGCTGGTGCGGCAGGCGGGCCTGGCGGACCGCTCCGCTGGCCGCCGCGAAACCGACCAGCGCGGCGGCTGCCGGGCCGCGTGCCACGCCGAGGCCGAAGCCGGCCAACCGGTCCCCACGCCGGTCGACGACCAGGCGGGGTGGTGGGGTGTCGATGCCGGTCACTGCCCGGTCCGTCGCGCCCTCGCCGGTCAGGGACGTGTCGAGGTGGGAGTAGATCAGTAGTTCGTCGGCGACGTCGCGCACCGAGCGGCAGCGCAGGTTCGCGCCGGTACGACCGACGGGATCAACCTGCCAGTCGAGATCCGGCCACCGCAGTCGCGACCAGCGGGCCAGCCGTTCGGCCAGGGCGCGTTCCCGGCCGCGAGGGCTGGCCCGCCAGGACATGGCGCGGAGCGCGGCAACGACCGATCGGGCATCGATCGTTCGGTCGGCGCTGCGTTGGAGCGACGTCAGGTTCGGGTCCGCCACCCGACTAGCGTAACCTATGCGAGATGCCATCTCGCATGTTGACATGGTTCGGTGATCTGCGGTTGGCTACGACGAGACGGCCCACGCCGTGGCTGAACAGGGAGGAACCATGGTCTACGTCGTGACCGACGCCTGTCTTGACATTCAGGACCGGTCCTGCGTCGAGGAGTGCCCGGTCGACTGCATCTACGAGGGCGACCGGATGATGTACATCAATCCGGACGAGTGCGTGGACTGTGGCCGCTGTGAGCCGGTCTGCCCGGTCACCTCGATCTTTCACGACGGGGACCTGCCGGCCACGGCCAGCAGGTTCGCCCGCGTCAACGCCGAGTTCTTCGGTGACATCGGTTCGCCCGGCGGGGCGCGGAAGATCGGCCGGATCGGCCACGACCATCCGGACGTCGTGGCCGATGGTGGCGTGTGAGCACCGCAGCCGGGCGGTACGAGGTCGACCTGGCGATCGTCGGCGCCGGCCCGACCGGTCTGTACGGCGCGTACTACGCCGGGTTCCGGGCGATGACGGTGGCGGTCATCGACTCCCTTCCACTGCCGGGTGGGCAGATCGCCGCCCTGTACCCGGAGAAGGAGATCTTCGACATCGCCGGGATTCCGGCGGTACGTGGCCAGAGCCTGGTCGACGCCCTGGTGGCGCAGGCCGGCACTGCCGATCCGCACTGGGTGCTGGGCGAGAGCGTGGTCACCTTGCGGACCGGTCCGGACGGGGTGGAGTTGGGGACCGACGCGGGAACCGTGGTACGGGCCAGGGCGGTGCTGCTCACCGCTGGCATCGGTACGTTCACACCTCGCGAGTTGCCGGTCGGGTCTGACTACGCCGGTCGGGGACTGCGCTACTTCGTACCCCGGCCGGACGAACTGTCCGGCGCCGACGTCGTCGTGGTGGGCGGCGGGGACTCCGCCGTGGACTGGGCGTTGGCGCTGCACCCGATCGCCCGATCGGTGACCCTGGTGCACCGTCGTCCGTCCTTTCGCGCCCATGAGCGCAGCGTCGCCATGCTGAAAGCGTCCCCGGTGCGGGTACTCACCCCGTTCGAGGTGGTGGGACTGGCCGGCGATGATCGGGTGACCGGGGTCGCCCTCGCCGAGACGGGTGCCGGGCGACAGATCACGGTCGAGGCCCAGGAGGTGGTGGCGGCGCTCGGCTTCATCGCCGATCTAGGGCCGATGCGCGACTGGGGCCTGGAGTTGGGGCGCCGGCACATCCTGGTGGATCGGTCGATGCGCACCAACCTCGACCGGGTGTACGCGGCCGGTGACATCGCCGACTACGAGGGCAAGGTGCGGCTGATATCGGTGGGCTTCGGGGAGGCGGCGACCGCGGTGAACAACCTCGTCCCGCTGATCGACCCGACGAAGAGCACCGTCCCCGGACACTCCTCGGACGCCTGATCCGTCGGCCCGCAAGGAAGCCGCAACGGTGTCGCGGCGCCGTGGTCGGCCGGGAGTAGAGTCATGGCGACGACGATTGCGCGGAGGCGGTGCATGGCACGGCGACGAGCCGACGACCCGACTGCGGACGGGCCGGCCATCCAGACCGTGCAACGGGCCGCGCTCATCCTCGGTGCGTTCACCCCGGCCCGGCCTCGACTGAGTCTGGCCGAGATCACGGAGGCGATGGCGGTCAGCAAGGCGACCGCCCACCGGTACGCCCGCGCCCTGCGGGCCGCGAGCCTGCTGCGGTACGACCCGGCCGAGTCGCGCTACTCGCTCGGTCCGCAACTGCTCGCGCTGGAAGCTGCGGCGCGGGCGGCGTTGCCGATCGTCACCGCCGCCGAACCGCACATGCAACGGCTGCTGGCCGAGGCCGACCACACCGTCGTGCTCAGCGTCTGGAACGGGGAGAGCCCGGTGGTGGTCCGGTGCGTCGACAACACCTCCGGTGACGTGCGGCTCAGTGTGCGGACCGGCGTGCAACTGGACCTGCTCCGTTCCGCCCAGGGTCGGGTGTTCACCACCTTCCTGCCCGGTGCGGAGCTTCCGGCGTCGGTCCGACGGCTGCGGCCGTCGGCGCAGGCGCGCCAGGTGGCAGAGGAGATTCGGCGGGCCGGTGTGGCCGAGAACTCGCCGGAGGACTTCGGGGTCCGGGTCTTCGCCGCCCCCGTCTTCGAGCGGGGCCAGGTCGTCGCCGCGATGGCTGTGCTGGGCACGACGGTCAGCCTGGAGGGCGGCGCGCTCAGTGCGCCCGTCGAGGCGTTGCGGCGGGCGGCTGCGGCGCTGTCCCGCGAACTCGGCGACCTTTCCGACTGACAAGGTTCCGGCACACCGGCCGGTCCGCCGGTGTCGGCGGTCGTGCGTACCGACGATGCGGGCCAGCCGGCGAGGTTGGCTGCCCGGGTGCCCTTCCGTGCCTGCTCCGGCTGCGCCGCCCCCGGGTCTGAGCCCTGCCGGTGGCCGTCCAGCACGTTGCCATCGTTTCACTTGACAAGATGGCATCTCGAATAAAAAGATCCCTGGCATGAACCTGGTAGCGACCGGACACGGTCTCGGCCTGCTGGAAGGTGCCGAGGTGGCCCTTCTCGATCTGCCCTACCCCGACGTGGCGGCCATGCTCGCGATCGGGGAGGGGTGGGCCCCGGTACGGGCGGCCCGGGTGCGCGAGCGGTGGCCGCTCGACGGGCTCGGGTCGGCACTGAGCTGTCCGCTGGCCAGTGCTCGGGCCTTCTGGGGGGTGGGGCTCAACTACCACTCCAAGGTCGCGCAGACCGGTCGGGCCGTACCCGAGAGTCCGGTGCTCTTCCTGCGGTCCCCGGCTGCGGTGTCGGGACCGGGCGCCACCGTGACGCTGCCCGCGGCCAGTCGGCAGGTGGACTACGAGGGTGAACTGGCCGTCGTGGTCGGACGCCGGATGTCCGGTGTTCCGGCGGCTGACGTCTGGTCCTACCTCGCCGGAGTGACCGCGGCGAACGACCTGACCGCCCGCGACGTCATGGCGGTCACCGGCAACCCGAGCCTGGCCAAGAGCTTCGCCGGCTTCGGCGCCCTGGGCAGCTCCGTTCGAGAGCTGACCGGCCCGCTTCCCGGCGCGAGCACCAGCGTGTCGACGTGGGTCAACGGCGTGCTCCGGCAGCACTCCCGCATCGACGACCAGATCTTCCGGGTGCCCGAACTGCTCGCGCGGATCTCCCACTACAGCGTCCTGGAGCCGGGCGACGTGGTGCTCACCGGTACGCCGGCCGGCACCGGACAAGACCGGTCCGACTTCCTGCGCGACGGGGACGTCGTGGAGGTGTCGGTCACCGGTGTGCTACCGCTGCGCACCTTGTTCGCCGCCGGCGACGCCGACCAGGGGAGCGGTCCCGTCGTGCGGTAACCACGACGAGGCGCATCGGGCCTTCGGCGACCGGCCGCCGGGTCCCCCATTCCGGCCGGTCCGACGGCCACTCACAGCGAAAGACGGGACTAACCCATGAAACCCGAACCCGACCTGTTCGATCTCGTTCTCGCCGGCGGTACGGTCCTCGACCCGGCGACCGGCGGCCGGCAGGTCGCCGACGTCGCGGTCTCCGGCGACCGTGTCGAACGGATCGCCGTCGGCCTGGACCGCAGCCGTGCGACGCAGGTGATCGACTGCACCGGCCACTGGGTGCTGCCCGGACTGGTCGAGGCGCACACCCACATCTTCGCCCACGTGTCGAAGGTGGGCGCGCCGCCGGACGAGGCGCACCTGCGGAGGGGCGTGGTCGCCGCAGCCGACGCCGGTACGGTCGGCGCGTCGACCTTCGCCGCGTTCTCCCGGTTCGTCGTCGCGCCCGCCGAGATGCGGCTGGTCAACTTCCTCAACGTCTCCGTGCTCGGCCTGATCGACTTCCGTTTCGGTGAGCTGCTCAATCCGGACACACTCGTGCCGGAGGACGCGCTGGACGTGGCCCGCGCGAACCCGCAGACGGTCCGCGGTTTCAAGATCAGGCTGTCCGAGGACGTCCTTGGCGGTGCGTGGCGGCGCCTGCTGAAGATGTCCCTGGAACTGGCCGCGGAGGCCGGGCTGCCGTTGATGGTGCACATCGGCGAGACCGAGGAGCCGCTGCCGGCCGTGCTCGACCTGTTGCGCGCGGGTGACATCGTGGCCCACTGCTACACCGGCAAGCCGCACGGCATCCTGCAGGACGGCCGGGTGCTGCCCGAGGTCCGGCGGGCCCGGGAGCGCGGCGTGCTCTTCGACTCCGCGCACGGCCGCAGCAACCTCAGCTTCGACGTGGCCCGGGTCGCCATAGCCGAGGGGTTCCTGCCCGACCTGCTCACTTCGGACACCAGTGCCCGCAACTGGCAGGGGCCGGTATTCGACCTCGTCACCAGCGCCGCCAAGCTGCGGGCACTGGGCATGAGCATGGAGGAGATCGCGCCGCGGATGACGCTGCGTCCCGCCCGCCTGCTCGGCCTGGACACCGAGGGGTACGGCACGCTGGTGGAGGGCGGTCCGGCACACGTGACAGTGCTGGCCGACACCGAGGAGACGGTGCTTCCGGACGCGGCCGGAAACCAGTTGTCCGCGCCACGCCTGGAGCCGGTCGTCGTGCTGCACCACGGGCGTCAGGTCGAACCGGCGCCCTGGCGTGGGTCGCGGCGGCAGGTCTGAGGCCGGGATGTCCGCCCTGGGCGTCTGGGAGTGGCGCCGCCGACTGCGTGACCGACTGGCTACCGGGGACCGGGTCGTGGGCACCTTCGTCAAGCTGCCCACCGTCGACTCCGTCGAGTTGGCCCGCCTGGCCGGCTTCGACGTGGTGGTGATCGACGCCGAACACTCGTCGCTGTCCGACCGGGACGTGCTCGGACTGGTCCGCCACGCCGCCGGCATCGGGCTGCCCGCGTTGGTGCGGGTCGCCGCCCTCGACGCCGGTGAGATCAACCGGCTGCTCGAAGCGGGTGCCGTCGGACTGCACCTGCCGATGCTGCGCACCGGGGCCGAGATGCACGGTCTGCGGGCGGCCACCGCCTACCCGCCGGTCGGGGAGCGCAGCCTGAGCCTCGCCCATCCGGCGGCGGCGTACGGATTGGTCGGTCTGGACGAATACCTGCGCCGGGAGGCGGCGGACCCGCCGGTGCTGGTCGGTCAGATCGAGACGGCGACCACCGTCGACCCGCTGGACGAGATCGTGGCCGGACTCGACGTCGTGTTCGCCGGTACCACCGACCTCGCCGCGAGTCTGCGGGCCGGCGGGCAGGACCGGACCGCGCTGCCGGGGCGGCTGGCGGAGATCGCGTCCGCCGCCACCCGGGCGGGCGCCGCGTTCGGCGCGTGGTCGGCCACCGCCGAGCCGGACCAGTTGCGCCGGCTCGGTCCGGCCCCGGTCCGCTACCTCGTCGTCGGCTCCGACCTGCAGGCACTGGGGTCGTCGCTGCGTCATCTCGCCGAGCCGCTGTACGCCGACCGGCCGGTCACCCTCGACGGCGCCGCGCCGTCCCGGCCGGACGAACCTCGATGACTGTCGGCCCCGGCCGACTGGAAGGAGCACGATGCGCAACGACCCGCTCTATCACGTCGCGGTCAACTGGGACGACATACCGGCGACCGACCTGCGACCCGGGGTGCGACGAAAGATCTACGCCACCGACGAGGTGCTGTTGTCCTGGCATGAACTACAGGTGGGCATGCAGGCGAATCCGCACCGCCACGAGGACTTCGACCAACTCGTGTTGATCCTGCGGGGCAGGTGCAACTACCACGTCGATGGGGTCGCACATCCGTTGGGACCGGGTGGGATCCTGCTGGTCCCACGAGGGGCGCTGCACCACATCGAGCCGACCGAGGGGCCGTGTGTCAACGTCGACGTGTTCGCGCCACCCCGTGGCGACCTCGCCGACGCCGCCTGGCGGCCGGGCTCGTGACGTCGGAGTCCGCCGAGATCGTCGTGGTCGGCAGCCTGAACCTCGACGTCGTGGTGCCGGTCCGGCACCTGCCGGCGCACGGACAGACGGTCACCGGTGGTGAGTCGACCCGCGGATGTGGGGGTAAAGGCGGCAATCAGGCCGTCGCCGCGTCCCGGCTGGGCCGTTCGGTGGCGATGGTGGCGGCGGTCGGCGAAGACCCGGACGGTGACTGGTTGCGTACGGTGCTCGACCGGGAGGGAGTCGACATCTCGGCGGTGCACCGCACGGCGGAACGCCGTACAGGGCAGGCGGTGGTCCTGGTCACCGCAGACGGCGACAGCACGATCGTGGTGAGCCCCGGGGCGAACGGCTGGCTCTCGCCCGGACACGTCGCGGCGGCGTCGCGGCTGTTCGTCGGTGCTCGGTGTCTCCTGCTGCAGCACGAGGTGTCCACCGAGGTCGTCGCGGCGGCGGTCGGCCTGGCCGAGGGGCTGGTGCTGCTCAACCCGGCGCCGGCCCGGCCGGTCGACGCCGCCATCCTGCGGCGGGTGGACCTGCTCGTGCCGAACCGGGGCGAGTTGGTGCAGTTGGTCGGTGCCGGGCGGCCGGACGGGGCCGGCTGGGAGGGTGCGCCCGGATTCGACGCCCTCGCGGCGATGGCACGATCCCTCGGCGTACGCGGCCAGGTCGTGGTGACGCTCGGCGCGGACGGTGCCCTGGTCGTGGACGATTACCGGTACGAGTTGGTGCCGGCGGAACCGGTCGAGGCGGCGGACACCACAGCGGCCGGGGACGCGTTCTGTGCGGCGTTGGCCGATGCGGTACTCGACGGCGCGTCGGTGGTGGAGGCGGCGCGCTTCGCCAACCGGGTGGCCGCGCTGACGGTGACCCGACCTGGGGCGATGGACAGTCTGCCGCACCGGCGGCGGCTGTTCCCCGGCGAGCCCGACCGTCTCATTGGGCAAAACGTCATCTCTCTTGACGAGACAGATGGCCATTGTTATGGTCCGCGTTAAGCGGTACCTCCAGTCCTCGGCCGTAGCTGAACCCGCACCCGCTGCCCTGGTGGCAGCGCTGCGGTCGGCGACAACTGAAAGGGCGCCCCGTAGGGCGCCGGAAGCGAGGCGAGTAATCATGCCAACTCATGTGGACCTCCCGCCCGTGGCCGGGCCTGCCGCCTGGCGCGGTGACGAACTGGAAAACGACACGAGCTGGATCTACCAGCTCTCCGCCGCCGAGATCGCCGAACTCGAGGAGGTGGGGCGGCGCTTCGTGGCCGAGAACCCCGATCTGCGTACGGTGACCGCAGCCGAGTACCCGCTGCCGGTTTCGGCTGCCGGACTCGCCCGGGTCGGCCGGGACCTCGACGCCGGTCGGGGCTTCACGCTGGTGCGGGGCATCCCGGTGCAGGACTATCCCGACGAGTTGTCCGGAGCGATCTTCTACCTGATGGGGTTGCACCTGGGCGTGCCGATGCGGCAGAACGAACTCGGCGACGTCCTCGACCACATCCGGGCCACCTCGGACAAGACCCGTAAGGAGGACCCGACCGCGCTCGGCTCGCGGATTCGCGACGGTCTGCGGTTCCACTCCGACAGTTCCGACGTGGTCGCGCTGATGTGCCTGCGGGCGGCGAAGGAAGGTGGTGCGAGCAGTCTGGTCAGTGGTGCCACCCTCTATCGCGAGGTCGCCCGCCGCCGGCCGGATCTCGCGCCACTGCTGTTCGAGCCCTTCTATTTCGACTGGTACAAGCAGGACCACGACGCACCGGAGAAGTTCTACACGTCTCCGATCTGCAGCTACGTCGACGGGGTCTTCAGCATGTACGCCGGCAGCCCGATGATCTTCTCGGCGCAGGACTATCCCGAGGTCCCGCGTCTCACGCCCGAGCAGATCGAGTTGCTGCACCTGCTCGACGCGATCACCCTGGAGCCGGGAATCGCCCTGCACATGGACTTCCAGCCGGGCGACGTGCAGTGGCTGCTCAACTATGCCGCCCTGCACTCCCGGACGGAGTTCGTGGACCATCCCGAGCCGGAACGCCGCCGACACCTGCTGCGGCTGTGGCTGCAGCGCGACGTCGGACGCCCCCTGGCCCCGCAGTTCGGTCGGCATGTGGTGGTGTCGCGGGACGCCACGCGGGACGGCAGTGCGCTCGACGACCTCGGCCACTTTCGTATCGGCCAGGCGACCACCCCGCGACTTGACTGGGGGAACTGACCCCGGTCAACCGGGTGAAAGCGCGCGGATGATCTGTCGAACAGCAGGCCAGGCGCGGTTTCAGGTTGGTTAAACCTGCTCTGCTCCCCAGTGCGAGCGTTGACCCAGCGTTCCGCATGTCGCTACGTTGTATCGCATTACGAGAGAGGCGGCCGTGGTCAACATTCCGGATCCGCCTGCCGGCCATGTCGGCCGTGCAATCAGACACCACCACCACTGAGCACCATCCCACGCGGTTCCGGTGACGGCGGGGCGAATCCCGCCGCCGGACGTCCGCGTTTCGGCAAATGCCTATAAAGAGGAGAATTCAGTGATAAAGAATCGCATTCTGCTCGCTGGTGGTGTCGCGGCTGCGCTGCTTGCCGTCACCGCCTGCGGATCGTCCGAGCCGGACGCCGCGACGGGCGACGGGCCGGTCCCGCTGCGGCTCACCACACTGTCGCTGTGTAACGAGATCGCCCAGTACGCGCTGGACACCGGACTGTTCGCCGAGCACGGGTTGGCGGTCGAACTCATCAAGACCAACGGCGGCTCGGCCGGTCTCGCCGCCGTCCAGTCGGGCTCCGCGGACATCGCCTTCGTCAATCCCGTCACCACCCTCACCGCCATAGCCAAGGGCGTACCGGTGCAGGTCGTCTCCGGCAGCGGCCTGACCACCGCCGACACCCACGGCGTCATCGTCGCCAACGACTCGGGCATCAACGGCCCCGCTGACCTGCAGGGCAAGCGGGTCGCGGTGAACGAGTTGGGCGGCTCCGGCCAGTTCCTCACCACCAAGTGGATCGAACGGCACGCGGGCGCGAAGGTCACCGCCGAGTTCGTCGCGCTGCCCTTCCCCGAACTGGTGGCAGCCGTCGAGGGGGGACAGGTCGACGCGGCGCAGGTCTCCGCGACCCAGGTCGCGCAGATCGTCGGCAGTGGCAAGGGCCGCTCGATCGGCAACCCGATCTTCGACGGCACCGGCCCCACCCCGACCGCGGTCTACCTGGCCACCAGCGATTTCATCGGTAAGAACGAGCAGACCGTACGGTCCTTCGTCGCGGCGATGGAACAGGCCGCGGTGGCCGGCAACGATCCCGCCAACGACACCGAGAAGTTCCAGATCATGGAGAAGTACTGCAAGACCCCGGCCGGGACCCTGGCCAGCATCCCGGAGCAGGAGTACGAGGGCCTGGTCAACATGGACGCCATGGCGACCATCGCCCGGGTGTCGCACGAGGGCGGCCTGCTGGACAAGGGCATCGACGTGACGACCATCGTCCCGGAGTTCTCCCGGCGGACGGCCACCGCTGCCACACCGGCCACCTCGCCGAGCGCCGGCTGACCGATGCGGCGAGCAGGTCGCGTGGGAGGGAAGTGAATGGTGTCGACGATGGTCTACCGGATCCGGTCGATCTGGCCGGCGGTGCTCGGGGTCGGCAGCCTGGTGTTGCTCTGGGCGGTGGCGAGCTATCCCGAGCTGATCAATCCGACTGCGCTGCCCCGGCCCGAACTGGTGGTGGCCGCGATCGCCGACGTGCTCGGCGACGGTGACTACCTGAGCGGGCTAGGCGACACGCTCTGGACGTGGTTGCTCGTCCTCACCCTCACCACCGCGGTCGCCGTACCGATCGGGGTCCTGATCAGCGCGACGCCGGCGCTGTCCCGGGCGGCGATGGTCTGCGTCGACGCCGCGCGGTCGGTGCCGTCGACCGCGATGATCCCCATCGCCATCCTGATCTTCGGGCTCGGCCAGCAGATGAAGCTGGCGGTGGCGTTCTACGCGATCCTCTGGCCACTACTGATCAACACCGTCTACGGCCTGGCCAGCACCGATCCGAAACGGATCGACGCGGCCCGGTCGTTGCGCTGGGGGTGGGCGCGCCGGCAGGTCTACGTGACCGTGCCGAGCGCGCTGCCCTCCATCCTCACCGGCATCCGGGTGGCGTCCGGCATCGCCCTCGTGGTGATCGTCAGCGCCGAGTTCCTGGGCGCGAGCACCGGTGTGGGAGTGGTCATCGTCCAGTACCAGCAGGCACACCGTGCCGACATCGTGTACGCCGGCGTGCTGCTCGTCGCCGCGATCGGTGCGCTGCTGCACGCGGCCCTGATCAGGGCCGAGCGCCGGATCGTGAGGTGGATCCCCGTTGAGTAGCCTGACCGTACCGCAGCAGACCCCCACCGGCCTGCCCCTGCCGGGGCGGCCCGCCCCGGCCTCCGCGCCGCCACCGGGGGATCCGGGGAGGCGGTGGCGGTGGGTGGGCCGGGCGGCCCGCCGGATCGCCGATCTGTGGCTGTTGCTGCTCCTGCTGCTGCTCTGGGAGGTTGTCGCCCGAGCCGATCCGACGCTGTTCTTTCCCCCGCTGTCGGCCGTGCTGAGCCGGTCGGTCGAGTTGTTCCTGGTCGCCGAGCCCGGTCAACTGCTGCTTTCGGACCTCCTCTGGAGCAACGCGTCCGCAAGCCTGTCCCGGTTCCTGCGCGGCTGGGGTGCGGCGATCGTGCTGGGCGTCGCGTTCGGCGTCCTGCTGGGTCGGGTCCGGCTGGCCAACCGGATGTACGGCCCGATCGTGCGGTTCTTCATGTCGCTGCCCAAGGTCGCACTGCTGCCGATCGCGGTGCAGATCTTCGGCGTGACCGACTCGATGAACATCTTCCTGATCTTCATCGGCACCATCTGGATCATCACCATCAACACCTGCGACGGCATCCGCAACGTCGACGAGGCGTGGTTGCGCAGCGCACGTAGCCTGCGGCTGCGCCGCATCGACCTGTACCGCCGAGTGTTGCTGCCCGCAGCCAGCCCGCAGATTCTGGCCGGCATCCGGGTGAGCCTCGGCACCGCACTGATCCTGATGGTCGTCTCCGAGCTGTACGCCACCACGAGCGGGGTCGGCTACCAGATCGTCTACACCGAGCGCACATTCTCCTATGTGGACATGTGGGCCTGGTTCCTCGTGGTGGGTGTCATCGGCATCATCCTCAACCGCCTGTTCGTCTTCGTCGAGGCGCGCCTGCTGCGCTGGGAGCGCCGTGCCGGGCTCGGCGAACTCTAACCCGTCATCGGGAGGTCAGATGGAACTACGACTGGAGTCGGTGACCAAGACCTACGGCAGCGGCACCGCCGCCCGCCAGGCCTTGACCGAAACCTCGCTCACGGTCGGCGGACGTGAGTTCGTGACGGTGGTCGGGCCGTCGGGCTGTGGCAAGTCCACGCTGCTGATGATGGCGACCGGGTTGCTCCCGCCGACCAGCGGACAGGTGCTGCTCGACGGTAACCGGGTCACCGGCCCACCACGGGGATTGTCGGTGGTCTTCCAGGACTACAGCCGCTCGCTGTTTCCGTGGCTGACGGTTCGCAAGAACCTGACCCTCGGGGCCGCCGCCTACAAGCTGCCCAAGGCGGAACTGTCCAAGCGGGTCGAGCACGCGCTCGCGGCGGTGGGACTGGCCGGCAGCGCCGCGCTCTATCCCTGGCAGATGTCCGGCGGCATGCAGCAACGCGTGGCTATCGCGCGGGCCCTCGTGGTCGAGCCGGAGGTGATGCTCATGGACGAGCCGTTCGCGGCGGTCGACGCGCAAACCCGGGCTGACCTGGAGGACCTGGTGTTGCGGGTCCGCGACGAGTACCGGATGACGGTGGTGTTCGTGACCCACGACATCGACGAGGCTGTCTATCTGGGGGATCGGGTAGTGGTGATGGCAGCCAACCCCGGCCGGATCATCGCCGACATCCCGGTTGTTCTGCCGGGACCCCGTGACCAGGTCGGGACCAAGATGGAGGCACGCTTCACGGAACTGCGTGGTGAGGTGTTCGGTCTCGTCATGCGCCCCAGAGCCAGCCAGGAGGACGAGCCGGCCGTCGCTGGAGCGCCACCCGCGACAGACAGTTCCACCCCGGCCCCGTCGACGGTGGGTACGAGCCGATGAGCATCATCGATCTGGCCGGACTGAGCCCGGAACGCCGGCAGGGCCTGCTCTCCCAACTGGTCGTGCCGCGGCCGATCGCCATGGTGACCACCGTCGACCGGTCGGGCGCCGTGAACGTGGCACCGTTCAGCTACTTCATGCCACTTACCGGAGAACCGCCGTTGCTCGCCATCACGATCGGTGGCGCCCGCGCGGCCGACGGTCTACCCAAGCACACCTGGCTCAACATCGAGGCCACCGGTGAGTTGGTGGTCAACCTGACCACCCGGGCGCTCGCCCCGCACATCGAGACCGTCGCCCGTGAGTATCCGCCGGGCTCCGGAGAACTCGACGCGACGGGATGGCGGTGCCGCCCGTCGCACGTGGTAGCTCCGCCGTCGCTGGTGGAGAGCCCGGCGCAGATGGAGTGCCGGGTCACCGAGGTGATCGAACGTGGTCAACGGGCCGACGGGACGGCGGTGTTCCGCATCGTGCTCGTCGAGGTGGTCTGCGTCGATGTCGACGACGCGTTGCAGACCTCACCGGGGCGGATCGATCCGACCCGGGTCGACGCGGTGGGCCGGCTGGGTTTCCCCTGGTTCGTGGTGGCCACCGCCGAGTCGATGTTTCCGCTGGAACGGGTGCCGTACCAGGCGTAGCGAGGCCGGCCGAGGCGGCGGGCGGACCCTCGGGTCCGCCCGCCGTCGTCACACCTGGGCCGCGAAGTCCGCCTTGCGGATCATGCAATGCACTCCCTTGACCGCATCGACTACCTGGCTGATCTCGAAGTCGGCCGCGGCGCTGAGATAGGCCATGGCGGCGGCCCGGTCCATGCCCTGGGTCTGCGCCAGGAACTCCACCGCCGCGCGTACCGCCCGGCGGGCCGCCTCGTTCAGGTCCTCGTGCAGCCCGATCGGCAGCCAGTGGGTGGCCGTCTCGGCGAACGGCCCGCCGAGCGTGCCGAGTACGCCGCCGGTCTGAGCCCGGGGCACCACGGTCAGCCGCAGGGTGGCGCGCAGGGGTGCCTCCAGAGCGGTCAGGGCGACTTCCCCGTCCCCCTGGGCGTAGTGCGGGTCACCGGCGTAGAAGCCGGCCCCGGGCAACTGCACCGGCAGGTACAGCGCGGACCCCACCTGGAGTTCGTTGATGTCGAGGTTGCCGCCGAAACCACCCGGTGGCACGGAGTGCACCGGCTCGTCGGTGTCGACCGCGACACCCATCAGACCGAGGAACGGGGCCAGCGGAAAGTAGGCGGCCCGCTCGCCGTTGTCGAACGGTATGGCGCCGTGGAGCCGGCCGGCCCGCTCGGTCACCCGAGTGAAGGTGAAGACGCTGTGGTAGTCGCGGGAGCCGTCGGGGCGGACGCCGCTGTCCGGCGGGGTCTGCGGGAACTCGCCGGGTAGCGCGCCGTAGCCGTGCCGGCTGCTGACGAACCCGTACGGCGCCCGGGTCAGCAAGCTGAGCACCTCGACCCGGAGTACGTCGCCCGGCTCCGCGCCGGCGACCCGGATCGGGCCGGTCACCACGTGCGGGCCGTCCCTGTCGTAGTCGTGAGCCACGCCGGACGCGGCGAGGTCCCGGGAGTCGTCGAGGACCTGGCTCCCGTCGACCCCGTACCCGGCGAGGAAGGCGAGCGGGTCACGACCCTGGTCCTCCAGGATGCCTTCGTGACTGAGCGTATCGATGGTCACCGTATCGCCGGAGGCGACCTCAAGCACCGGGGAGTGCGTCCGGTTCGGTAGGTAGCCCCACAGACAGGTCTCCGGGGTGGTCTGCAGGTAGTGCGCGCCATCGATGCGCCCCTGCTTGGGCTGCAGCATTGTGCCTCCGGTTGCGATTCGGGGGTTGGCCACGTGAGTGGTCCGCAGTCACTGGAAACAAGCCCAGCCGGCCTCGTTGCCGGACGGGCAGGCGGGACGGTGTCACGCGGCTGTTAACCACGCGTAACTGGGGCGATGGATGGTGGGGTAGCTCTTGACACCCGCGAGCGCACCGTAGCAGCATCACATGGCGAGACGCTATCTCGAATAGAGAACCAAGATCTGTGGAACAGAAGGGCCCGGCGAGATCTATGACTCTTCCCGCGCAGATGCCCGCCGCCGGCGCCCTCGGCCATCTGGTCGACGAGGACCCGGCCGCGCTGACCTTCCGGGTGCACCGCTCGGCGTACCGCTCCGCAGAGGTCTTCCAGCGCGAGCGGGAGCGGATCTGGGCACACACCTGGCTCTACCTGGGGCACGAGTCGGAACTGCCCCGCCCCGGTGACTTCAAGACGCGATCGCTCGGCGGACGCCCACTCATCTTCTGCCGGGACTCCGCCGGGCAGATCCAGGTGTTCCTCAACGCCTGCACCCACCGCGGCACCATCCTGTGCCGGCACCCGGAGGGCAACAGCAAGTTCTTCCAGTGCTTCTACCACGCCTGGGCGTTCAGCAACTCCGGCGAACTCGCCGCCCTACCCGGCGACGACGCGTACGCCGACGTCGAGGCGTTCAAGGAGCGGATGCGCCTACGATCGGTGCCCCGGGTCCAGAGCCACGAGGGCTTCGTCTTCGTCGCCTTCGACCCGGACGTGCCGGACCTGATGACGCACCTCGGCCGCGCCGCACACTACATGTCGCTCACCGCCCAGATCGGTGCCGACGGACTGGAGACCCTGCCCGGCGTGCAGCTCTACGGAGTGAAGGGAAACTGGAAGCTGGCGGTCGAGAACGCCATGGACGGCTACCACTTCGCGCCGACGCACAACACATTCGTCGGGTACCTACGCGAGACGGGCTTCGCCGTCACCGACGACGACCAGTACGCCTACGACCTCGGCGATGGCCACGGTCTGCTCGTCCTCACCGGCCACAACGGTAGGATCGGAATGGTCTGGGAGCCGCGCTTCGGCCCCCAGGAGAAGGAGCGTACGACAGCCAAGCGGCGCGAGATGGTCGACCGGCTCGGCGCCGAGCGCGCGGCCGAGGTCGCCGACGCCAGCCGCATCCTGTTCGTCTTCCCGAACCTGCTGCTGTTCGATCTTGAGGCGCTCACCATCCGCCAGCTCGAACCCGTCGAGGCCGGCCGGACCGACGTACGGGCGTGGCAGCTCGTCGAGGTCGGCGAACCGCAGGTCACTCGGGAACTGAGAGTCCGGACGATGGTCAGTTTCGTGGGTCCGGGCGGCCTTGCCACCCCCGACGACATCGAGGCGTACGAGGCGGTGCAGCGCGGCATCGAGGCCACCGCCGGCGCGGCCGACCCCCGCCACGACTGGAGCGACATGTCTCGCGGAATGGACAACGAGCGGCTGGGAAACCAGGGCCGCTCGATCGACGAAGGCGCGATGCGCAGCTTCTGGCGGCACTGGGCCGGACTGGTCGACGAGCCGTCCCCACCGGAGACAGGGTCCTGGTGAGAGCGCAAGGCAGGGAAGGAGTGCCCACGGTGAAGGGCCGGACGGTAGGCCGGGCGGAGGTCGAGGACTTCCTCTACGGCGAGGCGCTGCTGCTGGACGAGTGGCGATTGGACGAGTGGCTGCAACTGTTCGAGGAGGGTGCCCAGTACGAGGTCCCGACCACCGACAACGCAAGCGGTGCGATCGCCTCGTCCGGCTTCTTCGTCTGTGACGACCATGCGCTGCTGCGGGCCCGGGTCAAACGCCTCAAGAGCCGGATGGCACACGCCGAGAACCCGCACTCACGGACGCACCGGATCGTCTCGAACGTCGTCATTCTCGAGCACGGCGACGAAACCGTGTGGGTGACGGCCAACTTCCTCGTCACCCGCTTCCGCGACGGTGGCACGTACACCTACGCCGGCCGCTACGAACACGTCCTCGTCGTCGACGAGGACAGTCTGCGGTTCCGGATCCGGCGTGCCGTGCCGGTGATGGAGTCGATGGCCCCCGGTGCCCGGCTGAGCTTCATCCTCTGAGGTCGTGATGATCCGCCATACCGTACTGTTCCGCTTCCGCCCCGACGTGCCGCCGGAGACGGTGACCGCGGTCCTGGCCGAACTGGAGACCTTCCCCACCCGCTACCCGGCGATGCGCAACTGGGTCAGTGGTCCCAACGTCAGCAGCCGCGACGACTCCATGTCGCACGGGTTCGCCGTCGACTTCGACACCGAGCAGGATCTACTGGACTACCTGGGCAGTCCGTCGCATGAAGAGTTCGTGCGCACCCGCTGGCGGCCGGTCATCCTGCGACAGGCCATCGCCAGCCTGCACCGCTGATCCGTCACGCACACCGACAGAGACGAGGCCCGCCATGGACCAGCAGACCGGCAGTGTACGCAGCCGAGCGCCGTACGGCATGGAGTACGCCCGAATCGTCGTCCCGGACATGGCGGCGACCATCGAGTTCCTGCAGTACCACGTCGGGCTCCAACTCGAGCAGCACACCGAGGATCACGCCTACCTGCGGGCCGACATCGAACACCACAGCATCGAGCTGATCCACGATCCCACCCGCAGCACGGCAGAGACCGTCGCGGTCGGCTTCAGCGTCGAGTCCGACGCCATCCTCGACGACCTGAGCGCGCGGGTCAGCGCGGCAGGCCACGAGATCCTCCCCTTGGACGAGCGGATGAAGGGGTTGTGCAGTCGGGGTTTTGCCGTACGCGACCCTAACGGGCTCGTCGTCGAACTCTTCACCGAGTTCCTGGAGTACGCCGAGCCGCCGCTGCTGGAACTGCGCCCACGCGACCTGGTTCATCCCTTCCTCGCCACCGACCGGTACGACGAGTGTCTGGAGTTCTACACCACGGTGCTCGGCTTCCAGGTATCCGACCACGTCGGCGACGTGACGGTCTTCCTTCGTTCCGAGGACCGGTACCACCACAGCCTCGCCCTACAGCGCAACAAAGAGTACTACGTCGCCCACCTGTGCTTCATGATGAAGAACTTCGACCACGTGATGCGGGCCCGCGCCCGGGCCCAGTACCGCAACGTGCCCATCGCCTCGGACCTTGTCAACCACTCGGCGTCGACGTCGATCGCGTTCTACCTGTTCGATCAGCGGCACGGTCCACGATTCGAACTGTGCGACGGACATCGGGTCCTGACCCCCGAGGAGCAGGAGAACCACCGGCCGAGGCGGATGGCCGTAGACCCGCGCAACATCGACGTGTGGCGCCCGGCCGCCGACGACTGGGGCCGCTTCTGACGTTCTCGCAGGGCGAAGCCCCAGCCGCCCGACCAGCGCGTCGGTCGGACCGATACTCGCCCGGCCCCGCAGGACCCGATGGACGATGCGCCACCACCGGCCGTCCGCCGTCGCCGTGACATCGGCCTGGATAGCCATGCCTGTTGCCGTCGTGACGAGTTCGACGATCTCCAGTTCGAAGCGCGACCGGGCTGGGACGCCGATGGGCCGGGCCCTGCGGCCCGGCCCATCGGGGTCGCGCGTCAGATCGACGCGCTGACCTGTTCGGTCAGCTCAGCCGGTGAGCGAGGCCGGTGGTGGCGCCGCCGTGCTCGTACGAGACGAGCAGCGACGTGCCGGCCGGCAGGCGCCCGGTCAGCGGCAGGACCAGGGTGTGGCTCTTGCCCAGGGTGGCCGTGGTCTGTGCCAGGACCCGCTCCCCGTCCCAGATGAAGGCCCGGGCGGTGCCGCGCTGCTTCACCTGGAGGTCCACCGAGACCTTCGAGGAGGTTCGGACGACCTTCTTGATCTTGACCGTGTTGCCCGGTAGTGCCGCGTAACCACCCGGCGCCACTCCGTCCGAGACGGACTGCAGGATCGTCTGCGGTGATTCGACGCTCAGCGCCGCGGTGTCGGGCATGACCGGAGCCTTCGGCGCCGACGGCAGCACCGGCAGACCCGGCAGGGTCGCGACGCCCCAGCGCCATGGGTCGGCCCGCACGCCGCTCCAGGTCGACCAGCCGACCCGGGTTTGCGCGGTCAGGTCCTGCGTGTCCGAGTCGTTGACCAGGATGTTCAGGCCCATCCGCGCCGGGTCGACGGTGTCCGGCAGCACGTCGAACGGCACCTTGACCTCGATCCGGTAGCCGGTGTACGGGTTGTTGGTGACGACAGAGGCGATCTCAAGACCCGGTGCGGTCTCCGGGCCACCCTGGTGGTTGTCCCGCTCCCGGGCGAAGCACGGCGGGTTGCCGTTGGCCGGGTCGTCGGTCGCCGGGAAGAGTGCCACGTTGAACACCGTGGAGGTGTTCGCCGAGTTGCCTCGCGGGTCGATGCCGAACTCGATGTTGTCGTTGCGGCGCGGACGCTTGCAGTCCTCGGGAGGCAGCACGGTGCCGAGTACGTCGTCGGTGATGGTGAAGATGGCGTACAGGGCGTCGTCGGTGTAGGTGAGCTGCGCGGTGCCGGAGATGTCCTGCGGCGGTGCGTCGGTGCCCTCCCAGCGGGTGGAGATGTCGATGACCTCACCGGTGTACTCGCCCGGTGCGGCCGTGCCGTTTACGGACGGCGCGGTGGAGGCCCGCGGGATCGTGGTGACCGGCACCAGGTTGAACGCCCCCGGCTCGGTGGCGCTGCCACCGTTGTAGCTGGTCTCGATCCGCACCCGGTACGCGCCGTTGTCCGGCGCCCGGTTGGCGGTCGGCAGCGACGTGTCGGTGTTGGTGACCGTGAAGGTCACCGAACCGCGGGCGCCCGGCCGCAGCCCGGTGTACGGCAGTTGCTGCTCCGCCACCGAGAAGCCGGCCGGCACCTGTAGCTTGACGGTCCCGGACTGGACCTGGTCGCTGTGGTTGGTCAGGTCGACCCGGACGCTGCGGGTGGCACCACTGGGGATGTTCAGCAGGGACTCGATGAGCGCGTCGAGCTGCTGGGTCTTGTTGCGCAGGGTCCACGCCCGGAAGTCGGCGATCTCCGGCAGCGGCTCAAGGGTGCCCCGGACCGGAGCGGTCGCCTGCACCCGTGCGCTGCTGGTGCCGCTGCCGTCCATCCGGCTGGTCATCGTGGCCTCGATGCGGAACCGCGTACCCACCTCGAGCCGCGCGGGCGGGGTGACCGTGAAGCTCTTCACGACCTGCTTGCGCGGGGTGAGCGTGCCGACGTCGCCGTTGCCGCTCACCTTCCAGCCGGCCGGAACCTTCAGGGCGACCTTGGCGCCCGGGACGGCCCGCTCGGCGTACAGGACCGTGTCCACGCGGATGGGCTGTCCGGCGAGGACCTCCCAGTTCTGCGGCCGTACGTGGACCTCGGTGCCGAGTGGCAGCCCACCGGGCGCACGCAGGGTGGCGCCCTGCAGCGCCCCGATGCCAGCACCCACGTTGGGGTCTGGATAAGGGGTGCGGCTGTCGATCAGGTTCAGCCGGTTGCAGCCGATGCTGGCCGGGTCGGTCGTCGGAAAGGAGCTGTTGCCCCAGCCCTGCGACACGTACTCCCGGCGGGCGAAGGTCTGGACCGTGTTCCACCGCTTGCCGTCGTGACGCGCCGACTCGTAGCCCTGCCAGGTGCCGAAGATGACGTCGCTGGCCTCGGTCGGCGTGAAGGTGGTCTCGCAGGCGGGGCCGCTGCTGCCGGAGCCGCTGCCGCCGGTCTGGAAGATCCGGGAGACCCGCCAGGGCTTGAGCCCTTCCTTGGTGATCTGTTCCGGGAATGCCTTCGGGTCGGCGGCGGCGTAGAAGGCCTCCACGGCCAGCATGGCGGCCTTCTGGTGGTTGCCGTGGTTGCCCTGGGTGGCCGAGGGGTTCATCGTGAGGATGACCTCGGGTTTGGTGGTGCGCAGGACGCGCACGATCCGGGACAGCGTCTCCTCGTAGCCCCAGACCTCCTCGGTCAGGGGAGCGCTGGCGGTGTACCAGAAGTCGAGCGCGTCCAGGTTGTAGATGTGGTCGATACCGGACCAGGCCACCGCCCGCCGCTCCTCAGCCTCCCGCAGGATGCCGAGTGCAGGGCCTTCCTCGAGGCCGACGGCGTTCCCGCCGCCCTCGCCGCGGGTGGTGGTGATGACGCCGGCCTTCATCCCCCGGTACTCGTTCCAGTACCCGAGCATGCCGAGCTGGCTGGCCTCGTCGTCGGGGTGCGCGCCGATGAACATGATGTCCAGGTCGACCGGCTTGTCGGACTTCTTGGACGGGCTCTTCACTGTGGACTCGGGCGATGAGCCCTCGGAATGGGCCTGAACCGGACTGGCCAGGCCCAGCGACAGCAGACCGCACATGGCGATCGTCGCTGTGGTGCGCCATCTCATGGGCATACCTCTCCCTGTGGGGACGAGTACTGCGTCTGGGGCGGGCTACCGGCGGGCCGAAGGTCGACAGACGCTTGACTCGCGCCGGGCCTCGATCGCGGACCGCTGTCCGCTGGAGACCGGAAACGGCCTCCGTGCGTCGTGGTTGCTAGACGGTGGTGGTGCGCGTGCCGTCGCGGACCGGACGGTACGCACGATGGGGATAGCGGCTGATCCACCGTAGAGGTTGATCAATCGGAAGGCCTTCGGGCGGTAACGCTAGGGATGCGTCAGATGCATAGTCAAGAGTTTCCAGCGACTTTCTTCCTTCTCTGAAGAAACGATCGCAGTGGGGCGACGCCTGCGGCGGCCCAGCCACACGAGTTGATAAGCAAGCTTTGCCGGTATTTAACCCTTTTGATGTCGAGGGTGATCCCCGATGCGCCGGTCGGGCTGGCGTGCGTCGAGACAACCCCGTTACTTGACGCCGCCTTTTCTTCTCAGTAAGAAGTAAGGCGTGTCCAAGGTAGCGCCGACCAGCCCGGTCAGCCGCGAACGCTCCCGGGAGATCAAACGCCTCTCGGTGATCGTGGCCGCCCGGCAGGCGCGGCTGCTGTCCCGAGTGGACCTGGCCGAGACGACCGGTCTCTCCGCGGCCACGGTGACCGCCCTCGTGCGGGAACTCATCGCCGAGGGTTACCTCATCGAACGGGGGCCGGGTGCTTCCACCACCGGGCGGCCCCGGGAGATGCTGGAGTTCAACCCACGCGCCGAACTCGTCGCCGCGGTCTCGCTCGAACCTCCGCGGATCAGTTGCGAGATCGCCGACAGCGAAGGCGTCCTCATCGCGCACCGCACCGCGCGGCTCGGTGGTGACGTGGTCGACACCATCTGCGCGTTCGTCCTCGAACTGGTCGGCAGCAACCTGCCGGCGCTGCGCGGGGTCGCGATCGCCGTGCCCGGAGTCTCCACGAACGGTGCGGTACGCCTCGCGCCATCGGTGGGACTGGTCGAGGCATGGCCGATCGGCGAGTCGGTGCAGCGGCGGCTCGGCGTACCCGTCGTCGTCGACAACGACGTCAACCTCATGGCTGCCGGCGAGTGCCTTGCCGGCGCCGGGGCGGACGTCACCGACCTGCTGCTGATCCACGTGGCCGACGGCATCGGCGCGGGGCTCGTCCTCGACGGCAGGGTCCGCCGGGGCGCCAGCGGCGCGGCGGGCGAGGTCGGCTTCCTGCCCCTGGACGGCGCACCGAGACGCAGTCACCGCGGTGTCGGCGAGTTCGAGGCCCGGTGGTCGGCGAACGCCATCGCGGAACGGGTGGTCGCCCTGCATCCGGGACACCGACCCGACTCGCCGGTACGGGAACTGATCAAGCTGGCCGCCGCGTCCGAACCGGCCCGCGACTATCTCGACGAGGTCCTCGACGCCTGGGCCCGGCTCATCCTCTCCTGTGCCTGTGTGGTCGATCCGGGGCTGGTGCTGCTCAGCGGTGCCGCCGCCGAGCTTGACGACGCGCGGCTCGCACAGATGCAGAGCCTCGTCTCCGCCGGCACCCCGGCGCCCACCCAGGTACGCCGAGCCACCCTCGGCGACCAGGCCGTGCTGCATGGAGCGATCAGCTACGCGCTGTCGGCCGCGCTTCCCGTGCCCGCGCGGCCGTGACTGTGGGCCGCGAAAGCGGAGCGGCAGGTGTTCACACCGGTGCCGAGTTCGGTCTACGCCGACGTCTCGCAGTCTCGCCTGGTGGCGATCCTCAGTCGGTGTCGTGGTGCGACGAGTGTTGCCGGGCCTAGCCGTTCCCCGCGGGCACGGATCTACCTGAGCGCGGCGGTCGGTGGTGTGCGGGCTGCTCGCAGCGCGGGGTACAGGCCAGCGATGGTGCCGACCGCGAGAGTGGCCCCGATGGCGACAACGATGGCGATCGGGGGGAGAGCGAACGGCCACCCGTTGATAGTCGCCATGATGATCGTTGCGCTGGTGCCGACGGCGCTGCCGAAGATTCCGCCGAGGGCGGACAGGAGCAGCGCTTCGCCGAGGAACTGGACGAGGATGTGGCGGCGGGTGGCGCCGAGGGCTCGTCGCAGTCCGATTTCCCGACGGCGTTCCAGGACGGAGATGATCATAGTGTTGGCCACGCCGATGCCGCCCACCAGGAGTGCGATGGAGCCGATGCCGAGCAGCAGACCGGTGAAGGCCTGGTTCGCGGCGTGGCGCGCCGCGAGCGCGTCCGAAGGGCGGGAGACCTTCACTTCCTCGGGTGCCTGAGGGGAGATGGTCGGGGCGAGGAGGTCGCGGATGCGGTCGACGGACGCGTCATCGGAGCGTTCGTACACCGTCGTCGGGCTGCCGTCGAAGCCGAACAGGGAGGTCGCGACGGCTTCTCCGACAAGCGCGGCGGTGTCCAGTTCGGGCGCGAGAGCGACGGGTTCGAGGATGCCGACGACGGTGAAGTAGCTGCCGCCGAGCCAGACTTGTGTGCCGGGAGTGACGATGCCGAGCCGCTTGGCGGCGGTATCGCCGAGGGCAACGGTCGGGAAGCTCCCGGTGGCGGGATTGAGCCAGGTGCCGGACCGCACTCCTCCCGAGACGACGGTGAGGAGATTCTGCTCGGCCACCATGGCGGAGATCCCGCCGGTGGCCGCAGGGTCGGATAGTTCGCTTCGGTAGACGGACTCGGTAAGAAGAGCGGTCGAGCTCGCGTCCAGGACGTCGTCGATGAGACGGAGCTTGTCGACGGTGTCCACGGGGAGCCTCGACTGCTCTCCGGTCAAGCTCGTCCCGGCCGTGGCGGTGAGCAGGTTGGTACCGAGGCGGTTGAGTTCGTGGTTCAAGCGGGCCTGGCTCGAGGAGGAGATGCCGACCACGGCGATCATCGCTGCGATGCCGATCGCGATCCCCAGCGCGGACAGGATGGCTCGGGTCGGCCGGGCCCGGAGGCCCGTCGCGGCCAGCGAGAGGATGTCACGGCCGCGCAGGGCAGAGCGTGGCGGACCCGGGTCGCCGGGCGGGGCAGGTGGCCGCTGTGTCACGGTGGTGGTCATGAGGTGAGTTCCTTCTGTTCGTCGCGGAGAATCCGTCCGTCGCGAATGGCGATCCGGCGGGGGAACTCCGCGGCGAGTTCGCTGTCGTGGGTGATGACGACGACGGTCGTGCCTTGCTGGTTCAGTTCATGGAGGAGTTCGACGATCGCGGCGCCGGACGCGGTGTCGAGGTTTCCGGTGGGTTCGTCGGCGAGCAGCAGCGGGGGCTCTCCAACAACGGCGCGGGCGATGGCGACGCGCTGCCTTTCGCCGCCGGAGAGCTGGTGCGGACGATGATCCAGACGGTGCCCCAGTCCCACGCGTTTCAGTGCGACGACGGCGCGTCGGCGGCGTTCGGCTTTGGGGACACCGACGTAGAGAAGTCCATCTGCGACGTTGTCGACCGTGGTGGTGCCCTCCGCGAGATGGAACTGCTGGAAGACGAATCCGATACGGTGCGAACGCAGTGCCGACAGGGAACGGTCATCGAGTTCGTTGACGTCGATCCCGTCGATACGGGCGATTCCCGAGGTGGGTGTGTCGAGCGTGCCGATGAGGTTCAGCAACGTTGACTTGCCCGATCCGCTGGGACCGACGATGGCGACGAGTTCGCCGCGATGGATGTCGACGGTGACGCCGGCGCACGCCTGTACGGGCGGGCTGCCGTAGGAGCGATGGACATCAGTGAGCGACACGAGCGGGTTCATCGCCGCGGCACCACGACACGCTGACCGGCCTCGATACTGTCCCCGCTGATCTCGACCCGGCCGCCCGCGAACATTCCCGTCGTGACCGGGGCCTTCGTCGTCGATCCGTCGGAGTCGACGATCTCGACACCGAACTGCTGCGGGGTGATCGCGATGAGAGCCTCGACCGGCACCGACAGTACAGCTTCTCGCCTCTCGCTGGGGATGCTCACCGACACGGACGCCTGCTGGAACGCTGCGGCCTTGGCCGGGTCATCCAGCGAGACCACGATCGGGATGACCGTCTGTCTCTGCCCGTTCGCCCCGTCGATCTCGGTGGGGGTACGCACGGAGGTGATCTTCCCCGTCGTGCTTCCCCCTCCGGGCAGCCGCACGGTCACGGGGGTGGCCGGCGCCGCGAGCTGCTGATCGCCAAGCTTGACGTTCGCCTCGACCACCTGGCTGGTGGCCGTGGCGTCGTACAGCGTCGTGCCCGGCCCCACGCGCGTTCCTGTGCCGCTGCTGATCTCGCCTACTCGCAGGTCACCCCTGGTGAAGACCACGGAGCCCAGCGGGAGCGTGCCCGTTCTGGGCAGTCCGTTCGCCTCCTGCCAGTTCATGATCGCCTCGGCCGTGGCCCATCTGAAATGCTTGTCCGGTTCGTCGCTGAAGTGGCCCAGGTCGCGGAGGTTCTGTTCGAGCTGTGTCACGTCGGGCCCGTCCTCCATGCCGCTGGCGAAGTCACGCCAGGCCGGTAGCGCGCCGCTCAGGAGAAAGGACGGCACGTCGTCGACGGCGTACAGGCGGTCGCCGCGTTTCAGCACCGAGCCCGGCTCGGGAAGGGCGGTCACCGTCCCGTCGGCGTTCGCCTGAATCGCACGCGAGCCGGAGAACTTCAGCGTGCCGGTGACCGTGGTGTCGCCCTGCAGGTCGCCCAGGACGATCTCGTCGGTGGTGCGGGTGGAGGCGCGACCGTTCGAACTGTCCTCGTTCGCGGTCGCGTTGGCGGAGTACATCCAGAAGACGCCTGCGGCGATCAACGCGACGATCGTGACCAGGCCGAGGGAGACGAGGACGCACCGACGTCGTGAGGGAGGCGGAGCGTGTTCGGTCGGAGTATCGGTTGCGGCGCTGCTCATCGTCAGTTGCTTCCGGTCGCGGCGCCGCCAACGCCGTTAGGCGCGCAGGTCTCGAACGCGTCCACGGGCACATCGCTCGGGATCGCGAGATCCTCGCCGGGCGCGGGGTCGGGAACGTCCACGCCGTGCTCGCGCAGGCACTTGGCGATCTTCAGGTGTTCTTCGCGCAGCCTGTCCGCCGAGTCGCCCCCGAGGCCGGGGTCGCCCTCGCGGGCCGGCGGCCGGCCGATCTCCGACTGGCAGGCCTTCGCAGCTTCCATGAACCCATCGTCGGCTTGACTGATCGACTGGCCGCCGTTGTTCGGGTCTGCCATGTCGATGCCTTTGCCACGCATGCACTTCGAGAACGCCAGCTGGTACTCCTCGAACGACTCGAACGACTGAGTCTGGTTTCCCCCTGTGGCGGGAGCCGACCCGGTGTCGGCAGTGCTGCAGGCGGTCAGCCCTGCGATCAGCGGCGCGGCCAGCAGCATGGCGGCGATGTGACGGGACTTCTTCGAGGTCAGCATGGGTGGCCCCTTGCGGTGTAGCGCCACGGACTCTCCGTGGGTGAACACCAGTGCACCGGCCCCGCCGTTGTCAGCGCGTTCAAGGTTTCTTTTACCTTTTCTCAACGCTCGGTGTGCTTCCCTGGACGGCAGGTCGGCGACGAGAGGAGCACACGTGCGCGTCCTGATCGTCGAGGACGATCCGTACATGGCCGATGCCGTCCAGACCGGTCTGCGGCGGGAGGCGATGGCCGTCGACCTCGCTTCGACGGGCGAGGAAGCACTCGAACTGATCGCCGGGAACGGGTACGATCTGGTGGTCTTGGACCGAGACCTTCCCGGCATCCACGGCGACGAAGTCTGCAGGGTCATCGCCGCAGATCATCCCCGCGTGCGGGTCCTGATGCTCACTGCGGCCCGGACCCTTGATGAACGTGTGACAGGGTTCGAGACCGGCGCAGACGACTATCTCTCCAAACCGTTCGAGTTCCCCGAACTCGTCGTGCGCATCCGGGCTCTGGAACGTCGGACCGAGCCGGCGCGCCCGCCCGTCCTCGAAGCGCACGGGGTGCGGCTCGACCCGTTTCGGCGAGAGGTCTACCGCAACGGACGCCTGGTTCGCCTCTCCCCGAAGGAGTTCGCCGTCCTGCACCTCCTGATGGCCGCCCAGGGCGGCGTGCTGAGTGCGGAGACTCTGCTGGAGAAGGCGTGGGACGCCAACGCAGATCCATTCACCAACACCATCCGCGTCACCATCTCCAACCTCCGCAAGCGGCTCGGCCGCCCCTGGATCATTCAGACTGTCCCCGGTGCCGGCTATCGATTCGGCGACTGACATGCGTGGTAGGAAGACCGTTCGCAACGGGGCCGGGCGGCGGCTCACCCTCCGAACCCGCCTCACCCTCAGCTACGCCGGACTCATCACCGGCTCCGGCGCCGTACTGATCACGCTCGTGTACCTGTACATGAGGTTCGTGCCGAGCTACCACATCGTCAACGACCGTGCCCCGACTCTTCCCGAGCAAGGGCCCACCGGTGCTTCCCAGCCGACCAGCGGGATTGCCGTCGCCACCGCCGACGACTTCCTCGACAACCTCCTCATCGCGTCGGTCCTCGCGCTCCTCGTGATGGCGGTGATCGGCGGCATCGTCGGATGGCTGATCGCCCGACGCATCGTCAAGCCGCTCAGCGAAATCGGAGACGCCGCACGACGCGCGACAGAAGGATCACTCGATCATCGTGTCGGACTCAGCGGTCCGCCGGACGAGATTCAGAATCTGGCGGACACGTTCGACCAGATGCTCGCCTCACTCGAACGTTCCTTCGCGGCCCAGCGCCGATTCACCGCCAACGCCTCCCACGAATTGCAGAGTCCGCTGGCGACGATCAAGACGATGATCGATGTCGTTCTGTCCGGGCCGGCGCCTGACGTCGACGATCTCCGCACCGTGATCGCTCGCATCGGCGAGGTGAATCAGAGCAGTATCGAGACCGTCGATGCGCTGCTGGATCTCGCGACGGCAGAACACGCAACCGTCCTGCCAGAGGCCGTCGACCTCCGTGCGGTCGCGTCGGAGATCGTGGCCGACCTGCGCGAGGATGCCGCCCGCGCCGGAGTCGAGATCACCGGCCCGGATGGACAAGCCGTGGCGTGGGGGAGCCGCGTCCTCGTACGACAGGCCGCATCGAATCTCATACGCAACGCGATCCAACACAACCATGAAGGCGGGCGAGTGTCGTTGACTCTCTCGTCGACGGAGAAGCACGCCTCCCTGACCATCATCAACAGCGGCACCGTTCTGTCGCCGGCCGATACGCCCATGCTCACCGAGCCCTTCACCCGCGGCACGGGGCGCTCCTTGACGCGGGGTAGCGGTCACGGCCTCGGCCTCGCCATCGCTCGGGCGGCTGTCGAGGCTCACAGCGGCGACCTGGTGCTCGCACCGAACGCCGAAGGCGGACTCACCGTGCGGGTGGAGCTGCCAGCCACATCCGACCCGGACCGCGACAGACCGTCTTCGTGACCACGATTCACTGCAAGCCGGTCCGTCCGATGCCGATAGCCGGCTGCAACTCACCGGATTCGGTGGTAGCCGTCCCGACGGACACGCACCAGCCCCGCTGGCGCACGGATGAGATCGAGGCGTAGCTACGGCACGTCGCGGCTGGCGCCTACGGAAGTGACGACCCGCCGCAGTCCAAGGCGCTCGTGCACAAGGTGATCGTGACGGAGGACGCGGAAGCGGCCGCCGCAGGAATCCGTGCCGAACTCGGCATGACCTTGGCCGAACTACTGGCCACGCCCTTATGTTGATCGGCGCCGAGGCAGAGATCAGGTCCGCTTGCGGCTCGCGATCTCGTCAGCGAGCTGCTGCACGTGGGCGGGGTCCGCGTCCCGGGCGAGGGCGACATAGTGGTCCATGACGGCCGGCCGGTAGCGCACGGGCAACGTCTGCCCTGGGGCGAGTCGGGTCAGCTCGGTGATCGTCAGGTCTTCGTCTGCGATCCCGCGGAACGAGACGCCGTCAGCGGTTTCCACGTCGAGCTCAGGAGCGGGTTCGGTGCGATGCCCGGGAAGTCGGGCCCGACACCGAGCGATTCCCGACTCAGGTCGGGCCTGAGCTGCGCCACCAGATCGTTGAGCTTCTTCTTCCAACCGAACATCCTGACACCCCTCTCACACCGGGGCCTGCATCTCGGCCTGGCGCTTCGCCCTCACCGCGATCATGGGTCGCCGGCCATTCTCGTCCGGCCCGATCGGGCGTCGGCAGTAGTAGACCATCGCCGGCGGCACGTTGGCCCAGACCGTGCGGCCGACGACGACCTCCTCGAATCGAGATCGCAGTGATCGCAGCATCCGCAGGGCCGGTGGAGCCCACCGGGCGTGGACATAGGCGAAGGTGGTGAAGACCGCACCCGGATGCATGACCGCGAGCACCTCTGACAGAACGTCGTGCTGGGACTTCTCGTCGAACGCCGCCCAGGGGAGACCACTGACGACGACGTCGACCTGGTCGACGCTGCGCTGCGTGAGCACTTCCCGGAGCGAGATGGCATCCGCGATCGCGACGTCGACCGCCGGGTAGAGGGCGGCCAACTGTCGGGCGAACCGAGGGTTGACCTCGACGGCGATATGCCGGCCAGAGCCGGCCAGGCGCTGCTGGATGGTCCGGGTGAACGCGCCGGTACCAGGGCCGAGTTCGAGGACGGTGGGACAGCCGGTCAGCGGCACTGCTGCCGTGGCTGCCTTCCCCAATGCCGACCCGCTCGGTAGGACGGCGCCGACCGTCATGGGGTTACGCACGAACTCAAGGAAGAACGACACAGTTCAGATCTCCTGTCCCACCGCGCTGCACGCGGTCGCGGAAACGGCCGTCGTCGATCAGCGGATGCGGATCCGCTGGTACGGCGCGCGCTACTGAGAATCGGGCATCACCGAAAGGTCATCCAGGCTCTGCTGATCCGGGGATCGGCAGAGGCTCCGCCAACGCCGTGGTGCAGGGCGGTGACGTGGCCGCCGGGTACGACACCGACGCGCGATGAGACCCCGCGTGGCGAGACCTGTCGTCCCAGCCTGGGATCGACAGACCCTGGTTGCCATCACCTGCGGTCGTCAGGGTGAGGGAGTACGTCCCACCCGACGTCTATCCGGGGAGGTCCGATGAATTCAAGCGACGACGATGGCGAGTGCCGGTCGGGTGTGTCCCGGCGAAGTGTTCTGGGTGGCGGTGTCGTGGCGGCGGTGGCGATACCGCTGCTGGAAGGAGGGGCGCAGGCCGCGCCGGCAGCCGAGGTGGCGAACGCGGATCTCGTGACCGTCCAGGCCGAGGTCAACGGCAGGCCGGTCTCGGTACGGGTCGACCCGCGACTCACGCTGCTCGACACGTTGCGGGAGGAGTTGGGGCTCACCGGTACGAAGAAGGGGTGCGACCGTGGTCAGTGCGGGGCCTGCACTGTGCACGTCGACGGCCGGCGGGTGCTGTCCTGTCTGACGCTGGCGGCCACGGTCCATGAGCGTGAGGTCACCACGATCGAGGGTCTGGCCCGGGGCGATCTGCTGCACCCCATGCAGCAGGCGTTCATCGAGCGCGACGGCCTACAGTGCGGCTTCTGCACGCCGGGGCAGATCATGTCGGCGGTCGGCATGGTCCAGGAGGGCCATGCGCGCTCCGACGAGGAGATCCGCGAGCGCATGTCGGGCAACATCTGTCGGTGCAGTTGCTATCCGTCGATCGTGGACGCGATCCGGGACGCGCAGAGGGTGATGCGCTGATGCGGCCCTACACGTTCACCCAGCCGCGCGCTGTTCGCGAGGCCCTCGCGAACGCCGGCACGGACACGGCCTTCCTGGCTGGCGGCACGACCCTGGTGGACCTGATGAAGCTCGAGGTGATGGCGCCGACTCGGGTCGTGGACATCAACCGGTTGCCGCTGCGGGGCATCAAACTCGACCGGGACGGGCTGCACATCGGTGCGCTGGAGCGGATGAGCGATGTCGCCGCTGACCGTAACGTGCGTCGGGACTATCCGATGATCGCTCGGGCGTTGGAGTTGAGCGCCTCCGCTCAGCTCCGCAACATGGCGAGCATCGGCGGGAACCTGTTGCAGCGCACCCGGTGCGGTTACTTCCGTGACGTGAGCACCGGCTGCAACAAGCGGAATCCCGGCAGCGGCTGCTCGGCGCTGGCCGGGATCAACCGCACGCATGCGATCCTCGGCACCAGCGACGCCTGCGTGGCGACGCATCCCAGCGATCTGGCTGTCGCGCTGGTGGCACTCGGCACCGACGTGCATCTGGCCACTGAGCAGGGCACTCGTACAGTGCCACTCGACAGGTTCTACGCCCTGCCCGGCGACACTCCTCACGTCGAGAACGTGCTGCGACCGGGTGAACTCGTCACCGGCATCACCGTTGCGCGTTCCATGTGGGCACCGAACTCGGTCTACCTGAAGATCCGAGACCGGCAGTCGTACGAGTTCGCCCTCACCTCCGCGGCCGTCGCCATCGAGTGGCGTGGCCGCACCATCAGGCAGGCCCGGATCGCCGTCGGCGGGGTCGGCACCAGACCCTGGCGGCTGCCGACGGTCGAGAGCGCCCTGGCCGGTCGGCGGGCCACCGCCGACGTCTTCGAGGCCGCGGTACGCACCGCCGCGGACGGCGCCCGACCGCTGACGCACAACGCGTTCAAGCCCGCGCTGCTGCGACGGACGCTGGTCCGAGCCCTCACCGATCTGGCGGAGCGCCGATGAACAACCAGCCCAAGGCTTCGACGGCACCGGCGTGCGGCGATGGTGCTCATGCTTGAACTCGCCACCGAACTCCTCGAACGGTTCCGCAGCCGGACACCCTTCGTGACCGCCACCGTCACCCGTGTGGACGGCAGCGCACCCCGCCAGCCCGGCGCGTCACTGGTCGTCGACGCGGACGGAACCGTGCTGGGCAACGTCTCCGGTGGCTGCGTCGACTCCGCCGTCTACCAGGCCTGCCAGGACATGCTGCTCGGGGATCACGACCCGAAGACCCTGCGGTTCGGTTACACCGACGACGACGCCATCGGCGTCGGCCTCACCTGCGGCGGAACGATCGAGCTGTTCCTGCGCCACCACGACCCGAGCATCGAGAGCGCTCTGGAAGCGGCGTACGTCGACGCGGCCCAAGACGAGCCGGTCGCCGTCGCCACCGTAGTCTGCGGCCCGGACACCCATCTCGGACGGGTCATCGTGGTGCGCCCCGTCCGTGATCGCGAGGGAACCCTCGGCGACGAACGGCTCGACGAGATAGCCGCCGCCCACGCGACCGGTGTCCTGCACGCCGGAACGAGCCGCACCGTGGACATCGGGGTGGCCGACGGCTACTGCCAGGAGTCGATGACCCTGTTGGTCGAATGCACCACCCCCGCACCACGGATGCTCATCTTCGGAGCGATCGACCATGCGGCGGCACTGGCCCGCCTGGGCACCTTCCTCGACTACCGGGTGACCGTTTGCGACGCGCGCGCCACGTTCGCCACACCCGACCGATTCCCGTACGCCGACGAGGTCGTCGTCGACTGGCCGCACCGCTATCTACGGGCACAGCGCCTCGACGGCAACACGGTCATCTGCGTACTGACCCACGACCCGAAGGTCGACGTACCGTTGCTCACCGCGGCCCTGCGACTGCCGGTCGGCTACGTGGGGGCGATGGGATCACGGCGCACCCACGAGCAACGCCGGGCGCGGCTGCGCGAGGCCGGCCTGACCGACCAGGAACTCGACCGTCTGCACTCGCCGATCGGGCTCGACATCGGCGCCCGTACTCCACAGGAGACGGCACTGTCGATCGCGGCGGAGATCGTCGCCCACCGCCACGGCGGCACCGGCGTGCCGCTACGCACCGGGGTGCCCATCCACCGTCGCGCCGACCGCTCACCCTCCACCGTCCCGCCGGCCTGGACGGCGGACCACCTCGGCCACAGCGCTGGCATCACCCGGCCACGGTCCTCTTCCCACACCTAGGAGTCACGATGACCGTCTCCCCACTCGGGCGCGACATCGATCGCGTCGACGGCCGGGCGAAAGTCACCGGCACCGCCCGGTACTCGGCCGACTATCCGGCCTCGGAGCCTCGCGCGAAGGTGGCGCACGCCCACCTGGTCGTCAGCACCATCGCGCGGGGTTCGATCTCCGCGATGGACACCGTCGCGGCGCAGAACGCGCCGGGCGTCATCGGCGTCTACAGTCCGTTCCACAAACTCGGGCTCCAGCCGGTGCCCGGCGCCGGGGAGAACTACGCGCCCCTGCAGGACACCCGAGTGCGGTTCCGGGGGCAGATCATCGGCATGGTCGTCGCCGAGACCTCCTGGCAGGCGCGGGAGGCCGCAGGGCTGATCACGACAACCTACGACGAGCAGCAGCCCCGTACGTCGCTCGCCGACGAGCCTCGCGTACCGGCCGCCGTGGCGCCCGGCCAACCCCCGGCGAGCGCCACCGTCCTCGCTCCGGGTGTCGCCTCGATCGAGGCGGCGTTCGCCGCCAGTGACGTCGTGGTGGAGGCGTCCTTCCATCAGCCGACGCAGCATGCCGTCCCGATGGAGCCCCATGCCGTTCTCGCCGAGTGGAACAGCGACCACACCCAGTTGACGTTGTACAGCGGCGCTCAGTTGCCTCACATCGCCGCCTTGGGGGCAGCTATCCGACTCGGCATCCCGCCGACCGGGGTGCGGGTGATCACCCCGTACGTCGGCGGTGGGTTCGGCAGTCGCGTGATTCCGTGGTACGACGTCCCCCTGGCCGCGGCCGCGGCCCGTGAGCTGAACCGTCCGGTCCGGCTGGTCCTGCCCCGGGAGCAGGTCTTCACCGTGATCGGCCACCGCAGTGCGGTCGACCAGACCGTCAAGCTGGGCGCCTCCCGGGACGGCGTGCTCAACGTGGTGAGTCACGCCAGCGACGCCGTGATGCCGTTCGTCGGCTACTGGTCGATGCGGCCGGCCATCGAGACCTCGGCCGTGCTGTACAAGACTCCGAACCTGCATTTCGACGAGCGGCAGGTCCTGCTCGACGTGCCCCCCACCTGCGCCATGCGGGCACCCAACGAGGCTCCGGGCGCCTTCGCGCTGGAGACCGCGATGGACGAACTCGCCGTCGCCACCGGCATCGACCCGGTCGAGCTACGGCTGCGCAACTACGCCACCACCGTGCCCGGCACGGGCGCACGTTGGTCGAGCAAACATCTCGACGACTGTTACCGCGTCGGCGCCCGCCGATTCGGCTGGTCGGCCCGACGCGCCAGGCCGGGCAGCCGGGTCGACGGGCAGTGGCTGGTCGGGATGGGGATGGCCACGGCCATCTACCCGGGACGCCGGATCCCGGATCCCGTCCAGGCCCGGGTCCGGCTGCTCGACGACGGCACCGCCCTGGTCTCCTCCGCAACCGCTGATCTGGGCACCGGCGCGACGACTCTGCTGGCGATCACCGGAGCCCACGAGCTGGGCATCCCGCTGCGTCGGGTCAAGCCCGAACTGGGTGACACCGCCCTGCCCCAGGGGGCACCGGCTGTGGGTTCCATGGCCACCGCCAGTACCGTGCCGGCGGTCGAAGCCGCCGTCCACGCTGCGGTCGCCGAACTCGTACAGGTCGCTGTCACGGATCCGCGGTCACCGTGGCACGGTGCGAACAGCGAGGAACTGGCGTACGAGAAGGGCCAACTGCGGGGGAGGGGCCGTTCGATGCCCTTCGAGCGTCTGCTGCGGACGGTCGGTCGTCGAAGCGTCGAGGCAACCTCGACGGTTCAGCCCGGCTCGGAAGCGACCGAGTACATGTACCACAGCTTCGGCGCGCACTTCTGTGAGGTCAGAGTCAACAGGTACACCGGGGAGCCCCGCGTCACCCGCTTCACCACGGTGGTGGACGCGGGCCGGATCGTGAACGCCCAGGCCGCCCGGAGTCAGCTCGTCGGAGGCGTCATCTTCGGCATCGGTCACGCGCTGCTGGAGGACAACCCGCTCGAACTCGACACCGGGCGGTTGGCCGGCAGCAACCTGGCGGACTACATGGTCCCCGTCAACGCCGACATCCCCGCCATCGACGTCCACTTTCTCGACCGTCCCGACCCCGTCATCAACCACCTTGGCGCTCGGGGTCTCGGCGAGCTCGGCACCGTCGGCTCCGCAGCCGCTGTGGGCAACGCGATCTACAACGCCACCGGCAAGCGGATCCGCAGTCTGCCCATCACCCTCGACAAGCTGCTGTGAGGCACTCAGGAAACCCAAAGCGAGGCGCCATTGCAGAACGATACGGATCAAGCTTTGGCCTCGCTGCGGACAAACGTGTGGTGGGCTGGGGGCCTTGTCGGGCACACTCGTGATCATGCTGGCGTCAGGTCGTAGCGTCACGGATCTGGTCACTGCGTACGCGCGGGGAGAGCGGAGCAGGCTGCTGTTCTTCTGGGGGCACCAGCCGGAGCGCGACGGCCGCGTCGGCGCTGGATGCCTGAGCCAGTGGTGGCCATCGCCTTTCACCGTCGACGGGATCGCATTCGCGACCGCTGAGCACTACATGATGTGGCGCAAGGCCACCTTGTTCGGTGATGAGGGGATAGCCGAGCGGGTACTCGCCGCGCCGCACCCGCACGCGGCCAAGTCGCTCGGCGGCCGGGTCGCCGGCTTCGATCAACGGACCTGGGACGAGCACCGCTTCGACATCGTGGTAGCCGGCAACCTGGCCAAGTTCCGGCAGCACGCAGCACTGCGCACATTCCTGCTCGCAACCGGACGACGGGTGCTCGTCGAGACCAGCCCGGTGGACCGGATCTGGGGCATCGGGCTGACTCGAGACGACCCTGCCGCCGCCGATCCTGCCCGGTGGCAGGGCCTCAACCTGCTCGGGTTCGCGCTCATGCACGTGCGCGACGCCCTCCACGAGGAGTCGCGGCGGTAATCGTCGACCGCCGTCGTCCCGGCCAGAGCGGCGACGAGATGCCGCACCCAAGGCCCGTTGGTGGCCCCGAGGGAGGAAACCTACCGGTACGCCGCAGCCAGCCGAACGAAGCCTTCATCGAGCGTCACCTGCGGTGACCAGCGCAGTGCCTCGCGGGTCCGGCGTTGGTCGAACCAGTGTGCGGTGGACAACTGCTCGGCCAGAAACCGGGTCATGGGCGGTTCGTCGGTGCGCCCAAGCGCCGACCACAGCCACTCCACTGCGGAGCCGCCGGCCTTGGCTGCCGCCACCGGCACCCGAAGTCTCGGTGGCGTCGTCCCGGCGGCGACGCAGATCCGCTCGACGAGTTCGTGCACCGTCCGTGGCTCGCCGTTGGTCACGACGAAGGCCCGCCCGTGTACGTCCGCCTCGGGCACCCGGTCGAGTGCGGCGACGAGGGCGTCGACGGCGTTGTCCACGTACGTCGTGTCGATCATTGCGGTTCCCTGACCGACCAGCGCCAGCCGGCCGGCCCGGGCCCGCTCGACGATGCGGCCCACCAACTGGGTGTCACCCGGTCCCCAGACCAGGTGGGGGCGGACCGCGACCACGGCGAAGTCGGGCGAGTCGGCGGCCAGCGCGAGCAATTCCGCCGAGGCCTTGCTGCGGGCGTAGTTTCCCCGGGCCCGCTCGGGGTCGGCTGCGCCGGCGTCGACGCCGACCAGACCAGTGCCATGATGAGCGACCGACGGCGAGGACACGTACACGAATCGCGTCACTCCGGCTGCCCGGGCGGCGGCGAGCACGGTGGCGGTACCACTGATGTTGATGTGCTCGAACTGTCGCCACGGGCCGGTCATCGACACCTTCGCGGCCAGGTGGACCACGGCGTCGACCCCCTCCGTGGCCGCCCGTACGGCCTCTGGATCGGTGATGTCGCCGCAGCGCTCGTCGACCCCGACCAGGCCGCTGGGTCGACGTTGCAGGACGCGCACCTCGTCGCCGCGCATCCGCAACGCGGTGGCAGTGGTGCCGCCGAGCATGCCGCTGGCACCGGTGACCAGGATTCTCACAGCCCGGTGACCCTTCCGCCGGCGAGCACTCGTTCCGCCCAGCCCCGTAGCCGCGTGCGGTCGATCTTCGAGTTGTGGCGGATGTCGGTGGGCAGGGACGGGACCACCAACACGGCCGCGACCGGCGGCACGGCCGCGGCACGTACCGCGTCGGTCAGTTCCCGGCTCGCCAGTCGGGCATGGCGGGTCCCGGGCAGGGTCTCGGCGATGACCACGACCTTCGCCACACCGGGCGGCCCCACACCGACCACTGCGGCCCGCGCGATCTGCGGCACCGATTCGACCTGCTGCTCGATCCCGACCGGGGCGAGCACGCCGTCGGAGGTGAGCAGGATGTGGGCCAGCCGACCCTGCACCCACAGCCGGCCTTCGGGATCCAGGTAGCCCACGTCGCCCGTGCGGTGCCAGCCGGGATTGCGGGAGCTGTCCCGCTCGGTCAGCCAGAGCCCGTCGTACCGATCCTTCACATGCCCGGCCCTGACGAGGATCTCGCCGGTCAGCCCAGGAGCGCAACCGGCGTGCTCGGAAGGCGTACCGGTCGAGTCCAGGGCCGCGATCGCCACCTGAACGCCCGGCAACGGCCGGCCGACGCACACACCGTCACCCGGCTCGGCATCGACGATCTCGTCCAGGGTGATGTCGGTGACCGGGAGGACCTCGGTCATCCCGTAGGGCGTGTGCGGCTGGGCCTTGGGCATCAAGGCCCGCATCTGTGTGAGCAGCGCGGCGGGCACCGGCGCGCCCGCGCTCAGCAGCAACGTCACCTCCTCCAACGCGGCGCGCTGGCGATCGTCCACCACGTCGCCGGTGTCGACCACGTTGCGTAGCGCGGCCGGTGAGGCGAACACCGCCGTCGCGTCGACTGCGGCCACCGCCTCGGCCAGAGCGGCGGCGGTCAACGTCCGTGGGGCGGTGACCCTCATGTCCGGAATCGCCGACGGGGCACCGAGAGCCGGCCCGAAGAGTGCGAACGGCGCGAAAGCCGCCACGATTCCGGCGTCGGCGTTCACGCCAAGGCCGAACAGCGCGTCACGCATCGCGGCAAGCTGGCGGTGGGTGTAGACCACACCCTTCGCCGGCCCGGTAGAACCGGACGTGAACAGCACGGCCGCGTCGTCGTCCGGCTCTGGCGCGGCCGGCAGGTCCCGGACATCGGCACCGAGGCGGGCGAGCTTGCCCAGGGTGAGCGCGCCCAGCACGGCGGCGCCAGGTCCGGCCCCGAGTGGCCTTCCGGGCCAGCGCAGGGCGCGGGCGAGAGCGAGTCCGGGGCCGACGGCCACGAGGTGCGAGGGGTCCGCGCTGCGCAGCGCTCGGCTCATGCCGCCCAGTCCCAGCCCCGGATCGGCCACCACGATCACCGCACCGATGCGAAGGCACGCGTAGACGGCGGCGGTCAGATCGGCGCCGGGCGGTACGAGCAGTGCCACCCGATCGCCGCGACGCACGCCGGAGGCGGACAACCCGGCCGCGATCTCCCGAATGCGTCGCCACAGCAAGGACCAGCTTATCTGCCGGCCGTTGTTCGCCAGCTCGACCAGAGCGACCGACCGGTCCTCGGCACGCTCTGCCAGTGCCGCCCACAGCGGGCGGCACGGCACCGCCGGTTCCGGCGTCGCGATCGGCTCGGCAGGCCGGCGGTCCAGGTCGCCCAGCCACTGCACGACCGCACCGGCGACATCGGCGTCCTCGGTGAGCAGGTGACCCGCGCCTTCGAATCGGTGTACCTGTGCATGCGGCAGCCGGTCGCGCAGGTCGCGCAGGTGCACCTCGCCGAAGACCGGGTCGCGTGGTCCCCACAGCAGCAGTGTCGGTATCCCCGCCAGCGTGTGCAGACGCTGCGCGACTCCTTGCAGTGCCCGCCAGCTCGGGTGCTCGGGACCGAGTGGGATGTCCGCGACGAAGCCGCCGATCGCCGCCCGTCGCTCCACCCCGCGGTACGGAGCGAGATAGCCCTCTCGGACAGGCTTCGGCAGCCACGGGTTCGCCAATGCGAGGGTGGCCTGCAGGAACGTCTGCGTCCGCACGGTCACCGCCGGCAACACGCCGGGCAGCCGGGCCAGGCGAATCAGGGCGGGCGCCGGCGACCCACTCGGCTGGTGCACCGCGGTGTTGGTCAGCACGACACCACGTAGCTGATCACGGTGACGCAGCGCCCAACCCAACGAGATGGACCCGCCCCAGTCGTGCCCGACTGTGACGACCGGCCCGGTGATGCCGAGCGCGTCGGTGACCGTGGTGAGGTCGTCGATCCGCTGCGCCAGCCCGCGTACGGTGCCAGTCCGCTCCGAGAACCCCATGTCCAGGTGGTCCACGGCGACCACCCGCCATGACGGAGCGTCAGCCCGTTGGAACCGGGCCAGCAGGTGCCGCCACAGGTATGACCAGGTGGGATTGCCGTGCACGCACAGCAGCGTGCCGATGGGCGGGATCTCGCTACCCGAGTCCGTAGCGGCGGTGTCCAGGACATGCCAGGTGCGCTGCACGCCCTGACTGTCCGTCGCAGTGACCCACCGGGACCAGGCACTGTCCAGACCGGGTAACCCGAGCGGCGGCGCTGCCCGTCGACTGCTCACCACACGACCTCCAGCGCGCACGTGTTCAGGCCGGAGCCGACCCCCATGCACAGCACCCGGTCACCGGAGTGGAGCGATCCGGCGTGGTGGGCCAGGGTCATCGGTAGCGACGCCGGGCCGACGTTTCCCCACAGCGGGAACGTCGCCGGGACCCGCCGCGGGTCAAGGCCGAGCCGCCTGACGACGCCATGCGTGTGGGCTGCCGAAACCTGATGCATGACGTAGAGGTCCATGTCCTGCCAGTCCCACGACCCGGCATGTGCCCAGGTCGCCTCCGCGAGGTCCACACCCGCGTCGAGGAGCCCCTTCGCATCGGTGCGCATCCGCGTGTTGTCCCCGACGCACAGCTCGTGATGCTGGGTGGCAGCCCTGCTCACACCGCCGATCAGCCGGTGCTCCTGTTGATGGCTGCCAGCGGCGGCCAACACCATCGCGGCCGCGCCCGAACCGAGGGTCAACGTGGCGAACTGCTCCCGGACGTCGTCGCGGGTGGAGTCGGATCTCCGTAACCGCTCGATGGTCACCTGTTGGGCCTCGCGGGAACTCTCGCCGGCCACGACCAGCGCGTACCGGATCTGCCCGGCGTCGATCATGTTGGCAGCGACCTGGATCCCGTTGACGAATCCGAGGCAGGCGTTGGCGATGTCGAAGTTCAAGGCCGACGGCGGCAGGTCCAGAGCGTGATGGATCGAGACCGCCGTCGATGGCTCCAGATGTGCGCGGGACACCGACGTGTTGATCAACAGGCCGACGTCACGCGCGTCGACACCCGCCTCGGACAGCGCCTTGGCCCCGGCTGTCGCCGCCGCCTCGGCGAATCCGTAGCCCTCCGGCCACCAGCGCCGCTCCTGCACCCCGGCGATCCGCTGAAGCATCCCTGGGCGCAGTCTCAGCCGCCGGAAGGTCTCGCTCAGCTGCTCATCGAACTGATCAGAGGTGACGATGACCGGCGCCTCCAAAGCCGTAACCGACAGTATCGCCGTGTTCGCGTAGCGATACTCAGCGTTGCCATGCGTCATCCAGCCTCCGCCCGTCGCTCACCCTGAGGGCTCGAAGCTATCCACTCGGCCCCCCGCGCACCAACGGTCAGTCGGCATCGCGGCGAACGTCACTCACCGCCGCGCACCGTCGACAGGACGCGGTCCGCCCGTTCGCCCGCGAGGGGCGACTGCGACCCGCAGGTGCACGCGCTGCGTCCGGCCATTGCGCCCGTCGTCGAGGATCTCGCGGCAGTTTGGCGCGCACCGGCCGGTGTTGTGGCGGGGGCAGCGGGTGTGGGCGTCCCCCAACAGCGGATCGACCGAGCGGCGTCCGCCGACATCGGCCCGGTGCACGCCGCCGAAGGCCCCGTGGCGGGACCTGCCGCAGCGTTACGGGCCGTGGAAGACCGCGCATGAACGACTGCGGTAGCTCGCGCCCATTCTGTTGACGGTGCCCGGGAACTCGGTAAGCGGGTCGGCGGGTTTCAGGTGATGGTGACGCTGATGCTGTGCCAGCCTGTGGCGCCGTCGGGGTATGGCGTCCTGCGTCGCTCCGGCTGGGTGGCGCCGGTGCTGTCGGATGCGCGGACGCGGATGGTGTGACTACCGGGTGTGGCTGGCCAGCGGTACGCCCATTGCCGCCACAGGTCCGGTGACGGTCCTGCGGCGAGGCGTGCGGCCTGCCACGGCCCGTCGTCGACCTGCACCTGCACGGCGGTGATGCCGCGACGTTGGGCCCAGGCGACCCCGGCGATCATGACCGGTCCGGCGGGGCGTCGGGCGAAGGGTTTGGGGGTGTCGATGCGGGAGGCGGTCTTGACCGGTGCGTCGTGTGCCCAGCCGCGTTCGACCCAGTACGTGTCGAAGGCGTCGAACGTGGTGACGGTCATCGCGGTGAGCCACTTGCAGGCGCCGACATAGCCGTAGAGGCCGGGGACGAGCATGCGTACCGGGAATCCGTTCTCCAGGGGGAGAGGTTCGCCGTTCATGGCGACGGCGAGCATGGCGTCGCGGCCGTCGAGGATCGCCACGAGTGGGGTGCCGATGGTCATGCCGTCGACGGACCGGCTGACGAGTTGGTCCTGGCCGGGTCGGATGCCGGCCTCCCGGAGCAGGGGAGCCAGCGGCACTCCGCTCCAGCGGGCGGTACCGATGTAGGGACCACCGACCTCGTTGGAGACGCAGTTGAGGGTCAAGTCACGTTCCATCAGTCCCCGGGCCAGCAGCTCGTCGAAACGCCACGTCCGAGGCCGATCGACGGCGCCGTCCAGGGTCAACCGCCAGCGGTCGACGTCGACTTGCGGGACGGCGAGGGCGGTGTCGACGCGATAGAAGTCCCGGTTCGCGGTGATGAACGGTGCCACGCCGTTCACCCCGGCGGACGTGTCGGCGGGCAGCCTCGCCGCGGGCTGGATCGGTGCGGGAAGGACGACGGTGGCGCGGGAGCGGCTGCCGGCGGCGTTGCGGGCGGCGAGCGTCGTCCCGGCGGTGGCCGCGCCGGCCGCGGTCGCGGTGGTGCCGGCGGCTGTGGCGAGGAACTGACGGCGGTTGAGCAGCCGGGGTCGTCCGACGGTGCCGGGGGAACTGGTCGTGGCGGTGCGGAGCAGCAACAGCATCGCGGCGGCGGCGACGGCCGCGCCGCCGAGTGTCGGCAGGGTGTCCAGTGCGGTGGCGGTGGGGCGGGTGAGGATCGCGGTGACGCCGATGCCGGTGAACGCGGCCAGTCCGAGCAGGCCGTAGCGGCGCCTCTGGAACGCCGCCACCCCGATCGCCGCCGCCGCGGCGGTCAGCACGGTGTAGACACCAGTCAGAAGGACGAGCTTGTCGGCGGTGCCGAAGGTGCGGATCGCCCAGGCCTTGACGGGTTGGGGGGCGGTGTCGATGGCGGTGGCGCCGACGGCCAGCACCGGATCGGAGGCCGGGCCGAGGAACGCGGCGGCCAGCCGGGCGACGCCCAGTGCGACGGCGGCGGCCAGCACGCCGACCAGGACGGCGCGGGGATGCCACCGGTGGGGTCTGGGGCGCGGCCCCGACCGGCGGTCCACCGGTCGGGGCCCGGTCTGTGTGGACATCGTCAGCTCGTCGGCATCAGGACGGTGTCGACGATGTACACGGTGGCGTTGGCGGTGGAGACGTTGCCGCAGACCACCGTCGAGGTGTCGTTGACGGTGAACGAGGTGCCGCTGCCGGTCACCGTGATCTCTCCGCCCTGCATGGTCTCGTGTGTGCCGGCGATGGTGTCCGGGGACAACTGACCTTCCACCACGTGGTACGTCAGCACGTCCTTCAGGGTCGCGTCGTCGGCGAGGACCTTGTCCAGGTCGGCCTTGGGGATCTTGCCGAACGCGTCGTTGGTCGGCGCGAACACCGTGATGCCCTGCGCACTGTTGAGCGAGTCGACCAGGTTGGCCTTGTCCACTGCGGTCACCAGCGTCGACAACAGAGGGTTACCCGAGGCGGCGGTCGCGACCGGCACCTTGGCCATGGCCTCGAAGCTGCCCGGGTTCGCCGTGTCGGTGGGCACGGCGGCGCAGCCGGGACCGAACTGCGCCGCCGCCGCCGACGGTGACGCCATGGGGGCACTGGCCGACATGCTCGGGGCGGTGCCGGTGTCGGCGGTGTCGGTACCGCTGTCGCCGTCACCGCAGGCGGACAGGGCAAGAACGGCGATCGCGCCGACGGCGACGAACGTACGCCGAGACATATGAGCTCCTCACATCCGGGGTTGGTGGTGCGTTCACCGGTGCTTCGGAGCCCGACGCCGAGCGGATGGCCGCCGAACGCCAATTTCTTTCTGCCGGCTCGTCCACGGTGTCTCAGGCCAGTGCCGCCCCGATCACCGCAGCGCCACCTGGACGACGACGTCTGTCGGTGCGGGCGAGCCGGATGCGGGCTCGTTGGACACGCCGAACGCCGCGACGTCGGTCAGCGGGCCGACGAGGGTGGTCGTGGCCGTGCTTCCGGCGGGGAGCAGGCCGACCTCACGCGGTGCTCCGGCCGACGGGATCAGCCACAGTTGATAGGCCCGGCCGGCACCCGGATCGGGTAGCTCCCGCAGCACGGCAACTGCCTGGTCCCGCTGCGCGGACGACACCACGGTGGCGCTGCCGCCGCCGTCGATGGCCTCCTGGTGGACACGCGCGTCGCCGGCAGCGACCACCTCGGCGATCTGGCGGGTACGGTCGTCGACCGGCTGCTCCTGCCGATCGCGGTCGTCGACGACCGTCCAGGTGACGATGCTCGCGCCGGTCGCTGCGACGGCGGCAATCGAGGCGGCGGCGACCCACTGCCGCCATCGCGGCGTCGACGCGGTGCGGCGGCTCTCGACGGCGGTGACGCGTTCCTGCGGAGTCCGGGCCACCTGCGCCAGGGTCCGCTCTCTGAGTCCTGCGGGCAGCGCCGTGCCGTCGGGTGTGTCGTCGGCGAGTCGGGCGGCGGTCTCCCGCAGTTCGGCCACCTCCAGGCGGCAGGTGTCGCATTCGCTGAGGTGCCGCTCGAACCCGGCCCGTTCCACCTCGTCGACGGCATCGAGGGCGTACGCGCCGGCGAGGGTGTGGATGTCGCTGTTCATGCCCGCTCTCCCATCGTGACGCCGAGGCAGTCGCGCATCCGGATCAGTCCGTCCCGCATGCGTGTCTTCACCGTGGGTAGTGGTGTGTCCAGCCGCTCCGCGACCTCCCGGTAGGTGTAGCCGCCGTAGTAGGCCAGCGTCACCGCCTCGCGCTGCAGGTCGGTCAACCGCCCCAGGCACCGGCGGACCTGTTCCCGGTCCAGCCGGGCGCTGACCGCCTCGGCCACCTGGTCGTGTGGCACCTCCACGTCGGTCGCCGCGACGCGCTGCGTCCGGTCGGCCAGCGCCTGCTCCGAACGGACCCGGTCCACCGCCCGCCGGTGCGTCAGCGTCAACACCCAGGCCAGCCCGGATCCCCGTTCGGCGTCGAAGCGGGCTGCGGTACGCCACACCTGCACCATGACCTCCTGCGCGACCTCCTCGGCGAGCTGCGGGTCGCGCAGGATGCGGCGGGCCAGGCCGAGAACTCTGCCCGCCACCGCGTCGAACAAGTGGGCGAAGGCCGTCTCGTCGCCTCGCCCGACCTGTCGCAGCAGGTCTTCCACGCTCGGGGCTTGTGGCGGAGTCACCGACACCGGTCGCCATCGCCGAACCCGTTCAGGGCCCGATTCCGCCATCGTCTGTCCCCTCTCCGTGCGCGCATACCGCTCCCGTCTTGTTCGAGGCGGCATGCCCGATCGGATGGGTCGCCACCACATGCCGCACCATCGGTCGCGGCAGGGTCACTCTCCGCCACATTCTTCCTGATGGGCTCGACGTGACCTCGACACCCATCCGGCTGGCCACCGGCTACGAAGACGTCTCGTGATGGAGGATGCGCAGCTTATCGGGCGGTACCGGCTGATCCGATGCATCAGCCGGGGTGTCGCGGGCCGGTTGTGGCTGGCCCGGGACGAGTTGTTGGACCGCGACGTCGCGGTCAAGGAGGTGCTGTTCCGCGTCGGGCTGACCGAGCGGGAGGGTGCGGAGCTGCGGGAGCGGACCCTGCGGGAGGCGCAGGCGGCGGCCCAGTTGGTGCACCCGAACGTGGTGTGGGTCTACGACGTGATCACGGTCGAGGACCGGCCGTGGATCGTGATGCAGCACGTACCCTCACGATCCCTGCATCGGGTGCTCACCGACGACGGGCCGCTGCCGGTCGACGCCGTGGCGCGGATCGGCGTCGAGTTGGTGGGGGCGTTGGGCGCCGCGCATCGGGCGGGGGTGCTGCACCGCGACGTCACCCCCCGCAACGTGCTCATCGCCCGCGACGGGCGGGCCCTGCTGGGAGGCTTCGGGTCCGCGGTGATCGAGGGCGAGGCGGCGGTCAGCCAGTCGTGGGGGATCACCACCTCGCCGCAGTACGTGGCACCGGAGCGGGTCCGCGACGGCGTCTCCTCGCCGGGGGCGGACCTGTGGGCGCTCGGAGCGACCCTGTACGCCGCCGTGGAGGGCCGCCCGCCCTACAGCCGATCCGGGCTGGTGCAGACGCTGATGGCGCTGGCCACCGATCCGCCGGACCGGATGCAGCGGGCCGGACCGCTTGCGCGGGTCATCGAGGGACTACTCGAACGGGACGTACGCCAGCGGATGAGTGCCGCCGAGGTGACCCGCAGGTTGCGGAAGATCACTGGGCCGATGGTGGCGCCGTCGTACCCGCACGCGAGAGGCGTCGCACCCGCCGGTGACCCTGGCCGCCAGCGGGGGCTGCCGGACGCCGCCCACGACGCGACCCGCACCCTGCCCACCACGTGGCCGGCCGACCGCACCCGGGTACTTGGTGCCGACACCGGGTCCGGCGACACGACGCAGGTGCCACCCGCGAGCGACACTCCGGCCGACCGAAGGACACCGGCGGCGCGGCTGCGAGCACTCGCCACGGCCGACGGTCGGACGGGCCTGCGCAGCGCGATGACCCTCGTGGCCGCGGTCGCGGCCCTGGCGGCGGGTAGCGGCCTGGCCGTGGTCGGTGCGCAGCGCACCCTCGACGGCTTCCACGGTGCCGTCACCGGAACCGGCGGCGGCACACCCGTCGGCGGCGGGCAGCCACCGGTCGGCACCTCGGCGAGCACGATCCCGGCGGCAGCGTGTCTGGCCCCACCTCAGCAACCACCTCGCGTGGTGTCCGAGGATGCGTCCGCACGCGGCGACCGTTCCGTGCCGCCGGACTGGTCGTGGCACGCCGACGAGGAGGGCTTCGGCATCGCGGTGCCACCAGGGTGGCTCCGCTTCACCGACGGTGACGTCGTCTGCCTCCAGGATCCACACCAGGACCGACTGCTGGCCGTGGACCTCACGGTGCGGAGACGGACGATCCCGAGCGATCACTGGAGCGCCGAGGCCGACCGCCTGACCGAGGCCGGCGCGCTGCCCGGCTACCTGAAGATCAGCATCGGCCCGCTGATCCGGCCCGGCGGCGCCGCCGAGTGGGAATACACCTGGGACAGCCCCGACGGCCAGCGGCAACACGCCCGCCGGCTGCTCGTCAACGGCACCGACCCAGGACAGGCGTACGCACTGACCTGGACAACCCCCGACGCCACCTGGACCGACAGCGAATCCGTCTACCGCGTCCTGTCCGGCAGCTTCCGCCGCTCCGCGTGAATGCTGGGCGGGATCGGACCCATCCGACCCTCGCGTCGCATCGAATACCCGCCGACGACATCCCGGTGCCGCCTCCGGGACCACCTGATAGGAGATCTGCCGTGAGACTGTCCCGTAGCCTGCTCGCCCTGCCCACGGTGGCAATGATCCTCGCCTTCCCCGGGACGGCGTATGCCGACGAAAGCGTCCGGGTGAAGCTGCTGGACCTCAACGAAACCGGCGCCACCGGCACCGCGACGCTGACCGCCACCAGCGGCGGCGACCTGAAGGTCCAGATCAGATCGCAGGGCATGACACCGAACTCGCCACACGCGCAGCACATCCACGGCGCGGCCAACGGCATGGACTTCCACTGCCCCGACAAGTCCGCCGACGCCGACGGCAACGGGTACGTCAGCACCGAGGAGGGCCTGAAGATGTACGGAGACATCTTCATCTCCCTCACCACCACCGGAGACACGACCAAGGCCAGCGGCCTGGCCGTGGACCGCATGCCCACCGCCGACGCCGACGGCAACCTGACCTACGAACGCACCATCCCGGCGGCGGATCTGCCCGCCGGGACCATCGAGCACCTCAAGGACCTGCACATCGTGCAGCACGGCATCGACGCCAACGGCAACGGCAAGTACGACATGGAGGCCCTCGGCGAGTCGACCTTCGCCAAATCGGTCGGAGTCGACGGCATCCCGGCCGAGGCCACCGACCCGGCCACCTGCGGCATGGTCAGCGGGGCCGCCGCCGGTTCCGTGCCCGCCGGCGGCGTCGCCACCGGCGACGGCAGCACCGGCCTCAGCACCGGAGCCCTCGGCCTGTACACGGCCGGCGGTATGGCGCTACTCGGCCTGACCGGCGTGGCCGTGACGCGTCGCCGCCTGGCCCGGCAGCGCTGACCCGGCGGACACGATGACCATCACCCGACCCGCGACACGTGGCAGTGGCCGCCGGAAACGCACGTCTCCGGCGGTCGCCGCCATCGTCACCGCGATCGCCGCCCTCGGCGCCGGCGCCTGCGCTTCCGGCGGTCAATCCACCGATGTCCCGCCGCCGACCGCCGACACCCCCGCCTCATCCGGCGGTCAGCGCGACGAACTCACCACCGGTCCACTGATGCCCAGCTCACCACCAACCCGGGTGTCCATCCCGTCGCTGAAGGTCAGCGCCCCGACCGTGCCGCTCGGCCTGCAAGCTGACGGCACCATGCAGGTGCCCGACAGCGCCACCGACGTCGGCTGGTACACCCGGGCACCCACTCCCGGCGCCCTCGGGCCCGCCGTACTCGCCGGCCACGTCGACTGGAGAGGCCACGACGGCAGCTTCCACGACCTCGCAGACCTCGTGCCGGGCGCCACCCTCACCGTCGACCGCGAGGACGGCAGCCGAGCCACGTTCACCGTCACCAAGAACCAACGGCACCCCAAGGACGACTTCCCCACCGAAGCCGTCTACGGACCCGTGGACCACGCCGCACTGCGGCTGATCACCTGCGGCGGCCCGTTCGACACCGAACGCGACAGTTACCGCGACAACATCATCGTCTACGCCACACTCACCCGCGCACACCCCGCATAGCCACCCCCGACCCTGACGCGCGCCGTGCTCCGGCCGCTTCCGCGCGTCCGGGCACCACGGGACAGGCCGTGGTGCCCGGACGCGGCTGGTGGTCAGGGTTTGAGGACGACCTTCTCGCAGTTGTCCTGCTTGTTCTTGAAGATCTCGAAGCCGCGTTCCGCCTCGTCGAGCGGCAGGGTGTGGGTGATGACCCGGGCCGGATCGAGCTGGCCGCGTTCGATGCGCTCCAGCAGCGGCTTCATGTAGCGCTGCACGTGGCACTGACCGGTGCGCAGGGTCAGCGCCCGATTCATCCAGGCGCCGGCGGGGAACTTGTCGAGGAAGCCGCCGTACACGCCGATCACCGACACGATGCCGCCGCTGCGGCACGACGTGATCGCCTGCCGCAGCGCGTGCGGGCGCTCGGTCTCCGCACGGACTGCCTGCTTGACCCGGTCGTAGGCGTGGACGTGCGCGGCACCGTGGCTGGCCTCCATGCCGACCGCGTCGATGCACTTGTCCGGTCCCCGCCCGCCGGTCAGTTCCAACAGCCGCGACCGCACGTCGACCTCGTCGAAATTGATCGTCGTGTGGCCCGCCTGCTCGGCCATCTGTAGCCGGTACGGCTCCTTGTCGATGGCGATGACCTTCGCGGCGCCGAGCACCCGGGCGCTGTCCATAGCGAACTGGCCGACCGGGCCGGCACCCCACACCGCCACCACGTCGGTGGGCTGGATGTCACACATCTCGGCACCCATATAGCCGGTGGGCAGGATGTCCGAGAGGAACAGCACCTGCTCGTCGGCCAGATCGGACTCGATCTTCAGTGGACCGACGTCGGCGAACGGCACCCGCGCGTACTGTGCCTGACCGCCGGCGAATCCGCCGGTCAGATGCGAGTAGCCGAAGATCCCGGCGACGGGGTGACCGAACATCTTCTCCGCGATCCCGGCATTCGGGTTGGAATTCTCGCAGCAGGAGTACAGCTCGGCGGCGCAGGCGCCGCACGCGCCGCAGGCGATCGGGAAGGGAACGACGACCCGGTCCCCGACGCGCAGCCGAGCGGGGTCGACGCCCCGGCCGACCTCGATCACTTCGCCCATGAACTCGTGCCCCATGACGTCGCCGTTCTGCATCGTGGGCACGTAACCATCGACCAGATGCAGGTCGGAGCCACAGATCGCGGTGGAGGTGATCCGTACGATGGCGTCGCGCTCGTTCAGGAGCCTGGGATCCGGTACGTCACGGACCTTCACCTTGTTGCGGCCCACCCAGGTGTTCGCCCTCACGCGTCCGCTCCCTTCGCGAGGTCGGAATCCGACGGCGGTTGCGCCGGACGCTGCGGGAACTCCTTGCGGGCCCGCTTGCCCCACGGGGCGCCCTCGGATCGGACCACCTGGCCGGTCTCCAGGGCCTGCTTGAGTCGGCGCAGGTCGTCGTCGAGCTGCTGGTGTGGCTCCTCGCCGAAGTACCTGGCCACCGCCTTGCCGGCCGCGCCGCCCGGGATGTCGTACGACATGACGATGTGCACCTCGGTGCTGACACCGTCCGGGGCGGGCATGAACCGGACCGTGCCGGAGTTCGGCACGTCGGCGTCGCCGGTCGACCGCCACGCGATCTTCTCACCGGCCACCTCGTCGACGATCTCCGCGTCCCACTGGACGTTCTTGCCGAACGGCGCGCTGGCGGACCAATGGCTCGTACGGTCACCGGTGGTGCGGATCTCCTCCAGGTGGGCCATGAACGTCGGGAGGTTGTCGAGGTCGCGCCAGTACGCGTAGACCTCCGGCGGAGGTTTGCGGATGGTCGTCGTGGCTGTCAGCTCCATGAATCCTCCTTCGCGCGAGCCCCGTGCCGCCCGCCCTGACGACCGGGTCGCCTGCGCGGCTGTCAGCAGGTCGACCACCGTGATTCCGACTATGGCGCCCGTGACACCGATGAGGCGGCGCCGGCGGCGCCCGTCGCGGTGAGCGATGGCAATTCCGAGCGCGGCCAGGTCCATCGCATCGCCCATGACCCGCGTCCACGCCCAGATTCCCTTTCGCCGGCTCGTCAGGAGCCCGGCCGCGTGTACCAGTTCCCGCGCCCCGACCAGCCGCACCACCGCCCGGGACGTCGAGGAGTCGTCCACGCCGCTGATCCGGCGCACCGTCTCCGGCGCCGCCAGCTGAGCCACGCCCAGACCCAGACTCACCCAGCCGAGCCCGCGTCCCCGCCGTTGGACCTCGTCCTGCCTGGTCTTGATTGCCTCTCTGGTTGCTGGTCGCGTCACCGGTAGCCTCCGCATCCGGTCGTACCCCGGCCGAGCATTCGACGACGGTCCGGGGCACGACCCGTAGGGGCGGGGGATACCCCTCGGAAACCACCTCACGCCGCTCATCGGCCGCTGCGTGGTACGGCGGCGATCCGGTGCCGCTGCTCGACACGATGCCGTGGCCGCGATGGCCATGATGGGTGTGGGGATCTGCGTCGACCAGCCGCGCCCCGGCCAAGCGGTGGCACACCGGCCGGCGGGTGACCGCCGCAGGGCTCAGGTCCGGCCTGGCTCTCTCGACCCTGAGCCCCACCGGGTCAGGCCGTCGCCATGTGGCGGACGTCTTCGCCTTGGGCGAACTGCTCGACCATCGTGGCGCAGAAGGCCGGAAGGTCGCTGGGATTGCGGCTGGTGACCAGTCCGTTGTCGACCTGGACCTGCTTATCCACCCAGGTCCCGCCAGCGTTGCGGATGTCGGTGCGCAGGCTGGGAAACGAGGTGACGGTCCGGCCGTTGACCATTCCGGTCTCGACCAACGACCAGGGTCCGTGGCAGATCGCTGCCACCGGCTTCTGTTGCTGGAAGAACGCCCGGACGAAGTCCATCGCCGGTGGGCTCATCCGGAGCCGGTCGGGGTTGACCGTCCCGCCCGGCAGCAACAGGGCGTCGTAGTCGGCCGGATCGGCCTCGTCCACGGTCCGGTCCACCCGATAGCGGTTGGCCGGATCGATGTCCTGGTTCATCGACTGGATCTCGCCGGACTGCAACGAGATCAGGTGGACCTCGGCCCCGGCCTGCTCCGCGGCGGCCCGGGACTGGGCGTACTCCACATCCTCCACCCCATCGGCGGCGAGGCACGCGACCCGCTTGCCAGCCAGTGGCTGCTGACCCTGCGCCATCTCTGCGGCCCTCCCTTCGCGGCACCGCCCCTCGGCGGCGCATCGATCGAACGTCGTCGCCTTCCCGGTGCGGGCATGGGCAAACGGACCAGCGAACGTCAGTCGAGGCCGCAAGTGCGTCCCCCTGCGCCCTCTGTACAGCGGAGAAGGTCCGCGCCACGAGGTGTGCTGCCTGCCGCAGCGGGTAACGCAGGCAACTCACTGGTACCCATGCTCCGGGAAGGTCACGACATGACCCTCGCTGCCGACGCGATCGAGTTGCCGTCCGGCCAGACGATGCCCGTGCTCGGCCAGGGCACCTGGTACCTGGGCGAGCACCCCGAGAGGCGACAGGACGAGATAGCCGCCCTACGCACCGGGCTCGACCTGGGCATGACAATGATCGACACTGCCGAGATGTACGGTGACGGCGCCGCCGAAGAACTCGTCGGCGAGGCGATCGTCGGACGACGCGCCGACGTCTTCCTGGTCGACAAGGTGCTTCCGTCCCACGCCAGCCGACGGGGTACCGTGCAGGCCTGCCGCCGTAGCATGCAACGACTCGGCGTCGACCACATCGACCTCTACCTGCTGCACTGGCGTGGCACGAATCCACTCGCGGAGACGATCGAGGCGTTCGCCGAACTCGTCGACGCCGGCGACATCGGGCAGTGGGGCGTGAGCAACTTCGATCTCTCCGACATGAAGGAGCTCTTCGAAGCAGGTGGCAGCGCCTGCGCGACCAACCAGATCCTGTACAACCTCACCCGGCGCGGTCCCGAGTACGACCTGCTGCCGTGGCTACGCGAGCACCACATCCCGGTGATGGCGTACTCGCCGATCGAGCAGGGTCGACTACTCGGCCACCCTCAAGTCGCCGAGACCGCCGCCCGGCACGGGGTCACCCCCGCTCAGGTGGCGCTGGCCTGGCTGTTGCGGCAGGCGAGGGTCGCGGCCATCCCTCGGTCGTCCAAGCCCGCACACACCCGGGAGAACGCGGAAGCGCGCGACCTGCGACTGAGCGAGGAGGACGTGGCGGCACTCGACACGGCGTTCCCGCCGCCGGCCGAACCGCAGCCGCTGGAGATGTTGTAGCGTCGCCGACCGTTTCGGTGGACGGCGCTGGTCGAGGTCGGCGGCCCGCTGTCCTTCTCCACCACCACGGGTGTCGAGGCCACCCGGCGGTGACGGGGGAGGGGTCGGAGATGGCGAGGTCAGCAGATGTCGGCGATGAGAGTCATCCGGTCGACCGCCGTTGCCCGGTGGGCGGTCAGGCCGTTTCCGTCAGTTCCGTGAGCGTGTCGGCGATGGCATGCTGATAGTCGGACATGGCCTGTCGGCACTGTGGCGTATCCGCGATGATCCGGTTCAGATGGATGCCGGAGGAGTTTCGATAGAACCACATGTTGCCGGTGTTGGTGTGGGACGCCTGTGGGATCGTGGTGGGTCGCCAGACGTCGTACTCGGACGCGTTCGGCATCTTCCGGTAGTCGATGAAAGAGAAGAAGTTGACCGGAAACGGCCATGTGCGCAGATGGTAGTACTGCGGTGCGAGTAACTCCCACGCCTTGACGAATGGCACGTCCACATGCCTGATCAAGGAGTGGAAACCGGTGCGTACGGAGTCGAGTATCTCCGGGAAGGAGAGCGATTCTGAGATCGGGAAGGTGATCGGCATGGTGTTGACGAACCAGCCGAAAGACTCGCGCCACCGGGGGTCGCGCCGTTCGCTGATCGGCAGAAAACCGTGGTACGTCGTCGCGCCGGACACCCGTCGTAACGCGATTCCCACCGCCGCCAGAAGTCCCATGAAGAGCTTTCCGCCGTGTTGTGCGCACAGGTGCTCGAACGCCGTCGCATCCTCGTCGTCCAGCAGACGGACCGTGAGGTTTCGGGCCGGATACATGCGACCAGGCTCGACGCCTAGGTCAAGGGGGATCGGGGGAAACAGTCCGCCGGACTCGTCGATGAAGGATCTCCAGTACGCCAACTCCGGACCATCCGCTGCTATCCCGGAATATCGCCCTCGTTGTGACTCGGCGAAATCCAGATAGCTGCCTGCGGGCTCGGTAGGGAGCTGTTCACCTGCGGCGAGGGCAGCGTACGACCGCTGAATGTCGTCGACCGCGACCGTGAGGGATATCCCGTCACACACGATGTGATCGAACGCCAGGAAGACGGTGGAGTGATCACCGCCGACCACGACACCCATGCGGAAGAGCGGCCACGTCAGGGTGTTGATCGTCTCGTTGAACGTCGTCTCCAGGTGGCTGAGCGCGGCAGCCGCTGTCCTCTCGCCCACGTCGGTGTGCTCCAACACGATGTCAGCCGGTGACATGACGTCGCACCGCAGGCCGCCGACCAGGTGCTCGAAGCCGCACCGCAGAACCTCGTGGCGTTCGACGAAGCGGTGCAGGGCAGCCTCCAGCGTGGTCAGGTCGACCTGACCGGGAATCTGGAAGGTCATCGCTACCCAGTAGTCCTCGGAAGCGTGCTCCCGGCGGGCGGAGACCGCTGCCATGAAGTGCTTCTCTTGATTGAAGGAGGCAGCTTTCGTGCCAAGGGTGACGGGGTCGAGCGTTTCCGGTGCACGCAACCGCCACTCATGAATGTGTCCGGGCGTCAAGTCGAGATCCGAGAGTGGGATTTGCCGCACCTCAGTCCACCAATCTGGGTCGAAGAAACAGGTAGGAAACATCCGACCGGAGATTGCCCTTGCAGCGTCCGACTGACTTTCAGTCACTAGCGCCGAGTGTATCCGTGAGCCGTCCGTATGCCTCCTTCCTCGCCGCCGGTTTCGGACGATAAGACCGGGTTCGCACAATTGGCGGGTGACGGGCTGTGGAAATTCCATCAAAAGAAGAGTGGTGGGCCGGTTGTTGCCGGATGAGAGGGTGGAAGTCGTAACGTGGAAACCGGTTGCGAGTCAAGCAGAGAGCCGGACGATGATATTGGTATTGGTGACACTCGGGTCACGGGGAGATGTGGCTCCCTTCGTCGCACTCGGGCAGGCGCTCGTCGAAGCAGGACACGAAGTCCGGCTGGTCACCCAGAGCGAGTTCGGCAGCCTCGGCCGGAACACGGGTGTCGGCCTGCGGCTGATCGACATGGACGACAGCCGAGAGCTCCTCGGCCTGCCCGCAGCTCGCGCGGCCCTACGAAGAAACTACGACCCACTGGCGATAGCACGACTGATGTCGGCGCTGGCACCGCAGTTCGAGCGCGTCTACCGAGTCACGCTCGCCGCCGCAAGAGACGCGGACGCGGTGCTCTGCCACCCGATGACGTTCCCCGCCCTCGACGTGGCCGACCGGCTGCGGCTGCCCGTCATCCAAGTGCACCATGTGCCCGCAGTTCCGACCCGCGCGTTCCCCTGCGCCCTCGGGCATCGTATCGGCCACACGCTGGGGCCCGTCGCCAACCGGCTTTCGTACTCCGCCGACGGCTGGCTCGCGTGGGGTCTGACCGGAAGGATCATGAACCGGCTCGGCGGCGACATCCTCAACCGTCCGCCGATCTCCACCCGGCAGGCCCTGACCCTCCGGCGCCGACGAGCTGGAGTGGTCGTCGGCGTGAGCCCGCAGGTCCTGCCGCGCCCCGCAGACTGGCCGGCCGACGTGGTGACCACCGGCTACCTACGGACCGCCGCCCGAGAAGGCGTTCCGCTGGACTCCGCAACCCGTCGGTTCCTGGCAGACGGTGCTCCGCCGGTGCTGGTCACACTCGGCTCGACGCCGGTGCCGAACCCGGAAAGGACCAGTCGGATCATGGTTTCTGCCGCTCGCGCTGCGGGACTACGGATCATCCTGCAGCGTGGCGTCGCAGGGCTCGACCACACCGATGATCCCCATTCCCTTCACGTGGTCGACCAACTCGACTACGACCAGATCCTCCGTCAGGTCGCGGCAGTCGTGCATCACGGTGGGGCAGGCACCCTCGCCCAGGTCCTGACCCATGGCAAACCGTCACTCGTCCTGCCCAGCTTCGCCGACCAGTTCTTCTGGGCACACCGCGTGCCCGCCATCGGCGCCGGCCCCCGGCCGCTGCCCCTGAAGTCGCTCACCGAGGTCACACTGACGCGACGACTCCGGGAACTGGCTGACGATCCCCGCTACGCATCCCGCGCTCAAGCGATCGGCGCAAGGATCAGCGAAGAGGACGGTCCGCGCAACGCCACCACGGCGATCAACGGCTTCTTGGCGTGACGCCGACACCGCGCCCACGACGACGGCGCAAACGTCCACCACGGCGAGCTGCTCACGACCCACGGCCGCAAAAGGCAAGGTCGCCGTGTCGGCCTTGGCGAGGCCCGATCCGCGTCACGGTCGCACCGGCCCGGTGCGGGCCAGGGAGTACGTCAGAAGCTGCTGACCAGCTTCACGAACGCCTCGTCGATCGTGGCGGGATCGGTGGCGTCGTAGGCCTTGCCCGACGATGCCTTGGCGATCTTGTCCAGGGTGGCGAAGTCCGACTCCCGGTCGAAGGCGATGCAGAACACCTTCACCGGACGCTGCGGATCCAGGGCGACCTCGTCGAGCAGGCGGGCCAGGTCGTTGTCCTTGGTGTACTCGTTCTTGCCGTCGGTCAGCACGACGATCGCGTTGATCCGCTGCGGGTCGTACCGGTCGAGCAGCTCCCGGTGGGCGGCCCGGACCGTCGCGTAGAGCGCGGTGCCGCCCTCGACGTGCAAGTCGTCGATCTTGCGGGTGAGCCGCTTCTGGTCGAACGCGCCGAGCGGAACCTCCTCACGGTAGGGGCTCTGCGGCCGTTTCGAGGTCTCCGAGGAGAAAGACCAGAGCCCCACCCGGTCTTCGCTGTTGAGCAACGCGAGGCCCTTGCCCGCCGCCGCCGAGGCGACCTGGAAACGGGTACGCGTGCCGATCATGGCCTGCATCGACCCCGACGTGTCCAGGGCGATCAGGATGTTGGCCTTCTTGCGGAGGGTGCGCCAACCGTCCAACATCGCACCGACCACCTGCGGGTCCGGGGGCTCGAAGTACGTCAGCCCGCCGGTCGGCTCGTCGCCGACGCTGGCAAGCAGCTCCGCCGAGGCGCGGCGTTCGTGGTCCCGGAAACCGAGGCGGGTGAAGCTCTCCTGCTGGGCGTCCTCGGTCAGAAAGGCATGGAAGTCGGCTGCTGCCGCGCGCTGCCGCTCATCGGCGGAGGGCAGCACCACGAATGGATGGTCCAGGTTGAACGTGCCCTCCTTGGGGTGGACGGCGACCAGTGGGACGTTCGGACGGCGGCCCCGCTCCTGCCCGTCCTGCCGAGGGCTCAACGCACCCGTGTTGTAGAGGTCCACCAGTTCCTCCTGCAGGACGATGGCACTCATGTCGTCCGTACGGCCTGCCAGGTCCGCCTCGGCGAGGCTGCGCAGCAGGTCCACCGAGTCGTCGCTGTAGTGCGCCACGTTGGCCTCGATCCGCCGCACGAACTGGGTGACAGCGGGTTTGGCCAGGTCGGATCGGGTCAGGTCGCTGGACCGTTGCACCGCCGCGTAGTAGGTGGCGATGGTCGCCGCCAGCCCGGAGGTGGACAGGTTCGGGTTGTCCTTGCCGAACGTGAACCGGCCCCATTCCGGCTTGCCGAAGCCCGCCCACCCGTCCCGCCCGGACAGGCCCAGGATCTCTCCCCAACCCAGCGGCCCGCGCTGGCGTACCAGCTCGGCCTTGGGCTGCGGCATCGCGATCACCAGCGGGCTGTTGGCGATCGACGGGTAGCGGTCCGGTGTCTGCGGTGCCCGCCCGGCGGCCTGGTCGAGCAGCCGGAGCTGACCGGTCCACAGACTCGACGTCGGCAGCCAGACCTGCGGTTGCGGCAGGCCGGTGTCAGCCCATCCGGTGGCCAGCGCCTCGGTGGCCTTCCCCGAGTTCAACGCGCTGACGTGCACCTGGGCGCAACCGCCGTCGACCGACCGGGTGCTGCGGTTGTAGCGCTCGGCCAGGTCGACCAGCAGCGCCGCCTTCTCCGTGGAGGAGTTGACCTGGAGGGCAATGTCGCAGTCGGTACGGGGTCCCTCGTCGCCCGCCTCGCGCTGTTGCACGAACACGAACGCCCCGACGATGACCACCAGCCCGGCAGTGAAGGCGGCGGTGTAGGGCAACCACTGCCGCGTACGCGTAGCGGATGGGGTCATCGGGACGTCCTCCTCAGCATGCGGCTGGTGGCAGTCAACCTATCGATCCGGCGCCAGCCGGCCTCCCAGGCACCCCACACCGTAGCGAGTCACCCGTGGTCGGACCGTCCCCCGACCGCCACGGCGACGAGTAGCCGCACCAGGTAGACCACGACGAAGGTGACCGCCCCGGCCGCGGCGGCCGGACCGATCGCGCTCGACGCGATGTAGCCGGCGGCGGCGCCCACCGCACCGAGGAAGAGTGCGGTCGAGATGCCCCAGGCGTCCGAAGCCTCGTGACGCAGCCGCCGTAACGCGCCCTCAGGCTCGGCACCGACGCCGGGCTCCGGCACCGGAAGGTGTGCCGGCTGCGACGGCCGGGACTGGGCCGGCACCGTCGGCTGGGTCGGAGTCTGCGGCAACGTCGGGCGTGGCTGCGGTGTCGTCGGCGTGATGTGGGGGAGCGGGTGGTTCGGTGTCGGCGCGCCCGCTGTCTCGTTGCCGACCTCGAGCAGGTTCTCCCGACGTAGTGGTGTGGTGATTGTGGCGTCCTGTCGGAGCAGCCGCACCAGCACACGTTCGGCATCCGGCCGATCCGCCGGATCCTTGGCCAGGCACTCCCGAATCAGCTCCTCCAGCGCGGCCGGAAACGTGGGCAGCTCGGGTGGGTCGTGCAGCACTCGGTGCATCACCGCGAAGAGCGAATCGTTGCCGAACGGCGGCTGACCGCCGGCAGCGAAGGCGATCGTGGCCGCCCAGGCGAAGACGTCGCAGGGCGGACCGACCGCGTCGTTGCGGAACCGCTCCGGCGCCATGTACGCGGTGGTCCCCATGACTCGGCTGGACGCGGTCTCGGTGACTCCCAACGCGCGTGCGATGCCGAAGTCGATCACCCGAGGACCGTCCTTGCCGAGCACGACATTGTCCGGCTTCAGATCGCAGTGCACCACGCCGGCACCGTGGATCGCGGCGAGCGCGGTGACCGTGCCGACGGCGAGCCGGTGCAGGGCGTTACCGGTCACCGGGCCGTGCTCTCGGACGTGTCGGTGCAGGGTGGGACCCTCGATGAACTCACTGACCACATAGGGCTGCTCGCCGTCCAGTTCGGCGAAGAGAACCTGCGCGGTGCAGAACGGAGCGACCCGGCGTGCGGCGGCGATCTCCTTCACGAACTGCGACCGCGCCCGTGGATCGCTCAGATCGACGTTGATCATCTTGACCGCGACCCGGTCACCGGCGTCGTCCTCACCGAGATAGACGACCCCCTGTCCACCCGCGCCCAGCCGGCCGACCAGGCGATACGGGCCGGCGGTGACCGGATCGTGGGTCCACAGCTTCGTCAAGCCCGGCACCGGGGTGCCGGCCAGTTCTGACATCCCGACTCCATCAGCGTCGTGCCCGGCCACTGGCGGCGCAGGACACGGGTATCGTGCCATGCCCGCCGTCGGTGACCGAGAACGTCGGACCACGGGCTTCGGTTGGTCGGCAGACTCCGGTTCGGTGTCGGCGTCGCGAAGTGCGACCAGCGCCATCGACCGGAATGAGCAGTGCCCGCTCGGCTGTCGACCCCGCACACTTGACGCCGCCGAGTGTCTGCGGGATGGCGGCTCGTGCGCGTTGCGGCGGCGTGTCGGACTTGGGCGTGGCTCGGTGTCGTTCACCCGCTCACACTGCGTCTACCAGGGGATTCGCGTCCAGAAACAGCCTGTGCCGGGCCTCTTGACGGGTCATTCATGTTACGGCTACGTTTCCGTCTACCGTACACCGTCGACGATAAGTCGCCGGACTTCATCGAGTCCGGGCCCCCTCCGGAAGGTTGTCGCATGGTCAACTCGGCCGAATCCGCATCGTCCGTCGCCGCGCTGCGCGTGCCCCAGAAGGTCGTGCTCAGCGAGTCGACCTACGACGTGCTGCGGACGGCGATTCTGGACGGCACACTGCCGCCGGGCACCCGGATCGTGGAAGAGTCACTGGCCCGGCGACTCGGCGTCAGCCGTGCACCACTGCGCGAGGCCATCTGGCTGCTCAAGCGGGACGGCCTGCTCGTCGAGGAGTCCGCGCGTACCACCCGCGTCGTCCAGTTGACCGAGGACGACGTTCATGAACTGCACATGGTCCGTACCGTGCTGGAGACCCTGGCCTACCAGCAGGCGTCACCACGGCTGCAACCGTCCGACGTCTCCGACCTCGAGGATCTGATCTCTCAGATGCACGAGGCATCCGCGGCCGGTGACACCCGCCGGATCGCCGACCTGGACTACCGGTTCCACCGCACCCTCTGCGCGCCGTGCGGCCTGCCCCGGATCATGAAGGCCTGGGACGAGCAGCACGTGCTTTTCCGACTGTGGCTCAACATGGTCGGTCCGACGCTGGGCGTGCAGGACATCGCGGAGTCGCACCGGATCCTGCTCGACGTGGTGCGCGGCGGTGACGCCGAAGCCATCTCCGAGCAGGTGATCCACCACGTCTACCTGGTCGGCGGCGTGATGGCCGACCAGCGCAGCCGCTGGGCGGCCGCCCAGCCCCGTCTCTACTTCCCCCAGGGCGTCCCGGGCGCCTGAGCCCTGCGCCGGACCCCGGCCGCCGGACCGACGCCCGGACCGCACCGAGAGATAGCGAGGCCCGATGAAGACTGTCAACCTGACGCTGCCGCTCTATCCGTTCATGCCGGTCGGAAACGTCTGGGCCTGGGACTCCCCCTTCCAGCTCACGCCGGTGACGACGCACGGACGGCAGGGTGTCGCGACGCACCACATGAGCTTCCACAGCGAGGCCGGGACCCGGCTCATGCTCGGCGCCTGCTACGACGACGACGCGCTCAGGATCCACGAACTCGACTACGGCACGCTGGTCGACCGCGAGACGGTCGTCATCGACATCCCGAAACAGGCCGGCGAGGAGATTGAGGCCGACGACATCGAGCGCGCCGTCGTGGGCGATCCCGACTACCGCGACGGTGACGCCGTGTTGCTGCGCACCGGATGGGGCGACGACGAACGCTACCGCACGCTCGGTGACGAGTACGCGACCACCACTCCGCACTTCTCGCTGGACGGCGCGAAACGACTGGCGGAGGTGATGACCGAACGCGGCAGCGACCTGATGCTGACCGACTGCGCGTACATCGGCAATCTCGGTGAGGGCTTCATGTTTCCGGAATGGGCCTCCCGCAAGCCGTGGGATCGCCCGCCGTTCCCCTCCCCGCAGGCCCGCACCTACATGCGGCACTACACACCGGAACGCGGCGCCGGTGGCGGCGCTCCGGACTGGGGGTCGTCGGTCGTCCTGCATCTCGCGATGTCACCGGTCGCCGCGGTGGCCAACTGCGGCGCGCTGCGCAGCAAGCGTGTCCGGGTCACCGTCCTGCCCCTGTTCCTCGCGGGAGCCGAAGGAGCCCCGTGCACCGTGCTGGCTGTGGACGGCGACGAGGCGGGAGAGGCCCGATGACCCTGCGCACCATCAACCTGACCCGCCCGATCACCACCGAGTCACCGGCCGGCAGCTTCTTTCCCTGGGAGGCGCCGTACCGGACCGAGGAGATCGCGACGCTGACCCACAACGGCGCGAACCTCTTCCACATCACCATGGGCAGCGGTTCCGCGACCCGATTGCTGGGTCCCGCGCTCGGTTCACCCACCGGAGCCACCGTCGACCAGTTGCCGCCGCAGCGGCTGCTCGGTCGGTCGGCGATCGTGCTGTCGTGCCAGGCCGGACCGGGCGGCGAGATCGCCACCGACACCGTCCGTGCCGCGCTTGACGACGCCGACCTGCGTACCGGTGACGCGGTGGTCCTGGCGACGGGCTGGGGTGACGAGCCGGATCGCTTCGGAGAAGCGGCGTACTACCTCGACGGGCCCTACCTGAGTGTCGCGGCGGCACAGCTCTTGGTCGAGCGGCTCGGCGCCAACTCGTCGGATCTGCTGCTCACCGACTGCCTCTACCTCGACCGGCCGGGTGGCGACCACGCCCGGACCGAGTGGACCGCACTACAGCCCTGGCTTCGCCCGTCGTACCCGTCGGACGCCGCCACGATCTATCTCACGCATTACCGGCCGGAGAAGGTGCGGCACGACTGGGCCGCCACCCTGACTCTGACCGAGTCCATCTGGACCGTGGCCGGACTGGTCGGATGTGGTGCCCTCGCCGGGCACCGGATCCGGCTCACCCTCGCCCCGCTCAATGTGCAGGGCGTCGGCGAGGTGCCCTGCACCGTGGTCGCTCAGATGTCCGGCGACGACGGTGCGCCCGACACACCGGTCTTCTCGTCAGGAGAACCGACATGAAGCAATCCTTTCGATCGATAACACGGACCCTCGCGATAGCCCTGACCGCGACGCTGGCCGTCACCGCCTGCGGCGGGGGCGGCGCCGGGAACCAGGGCCCGGAATACACCGGCGACACCTTCGACTGGAAGCGCTACGACGGCCAGTCGATCAAGGTCTACGTGGCCGACACCGGTCAGGTGGAGAGCTTGCGGGCCGGGCTCGCCGAGTTCACCGACCTCACCGGCATCACCGTCGAGATCGAGGGGTCCGACGTCACCAGCTACCGGCAGAACCTGCCGGTACGGCTCACCTCGCGGGCCTCGGACTTCGACGTCATGGCGACCTTTCCCGAGGTCGACGGCCTGCAGTTCGCCAAGAACGGCTGGTACACCGACCTCGGCCCGTACCTGACCAACCCGGGGACCACCAACCCGGAGTACGACTTCGAGGACTTCGGGGCCGGCATCCGCAAGGCGATGACCGTGGAGGAACAGACCGTCACCGTCCTCTGGGAGATGCAGACCGATCTGGTCTACTACCGCAAGGACCTGCTGGAGAAGGCCGGTCTGGAGGTGCCGACCACGTTCGCCGAGTGGGACGCCGCCGCAGCGGCCGTACACGACCCCGGCAACCGGGTGTTCGGTTTCGCACTGCGCGGGATCCCGTACCAGACCACCACACCGTTCTCGTCCTTCCTCTACGCACACTGCGGCGAGTGGGTGACCGACGGCAAGGCGGCGATCAACACGCCGGAGGCGCTCAAGGCGTACGAGGCGTACGGACGACTCGGCACGAAGTACGGTCCGCCGGGCATCGCCGGATTCGACTGGCCGGTGCCCTCCCAGCAGTTCGCGCAGGGCAACGTCTTCGCCTTCCTGGACGTGAACCTGTTCGTCAAGGACCTGGAGGATCCGACGAAGTCCCGGGTGGCCGGCAACGTCGGATACACCACCGTCCCCCGCGCCGACTGCGACGCCGCGCCGTTCATCGGCGGCTGGGGCTACGGGATCAACCCCTTCTCCGAGAAGGGTGACGCCGCCTGGTACTTCATCCAGTGGGCCACCAGCAAGCAGATGAACCTCGACCTGAAACTCACCGGCTGGCCCAGCCCGCGCGCGTCGGCCTGGGAGTCGCCGGAGTTCAAGCAGGCCGACAAGACGCCCGAGTTCACCCAGGTGGTGCTGAGCAGCACCCAGACGGCACGGGCCCGGATGAACCCGCCGGTGACCCCGGGCGTCGAGGCCCGCGAGATCGCCGGACTGGTCGCCAACAAGGGTCTGGAGGGTCAGACCGGCGACGCCCTGAAGCGGACGGCCGACCAGCAGAACGACAAGCTGCAGGGCCTGCTCGACGCGATGCGCTAGTGATCGGCCGCGGCCGGAGGCCACTCCTCCGGCCGCGGACCTCGCAAGGGAGGACCTGGTCCCGATGGCTCCGCTCACCCAAAGCCCCCCACGGGCTGCGCGCAAGCCCCCGCAGCCCGCACCACGCCGCACCTTGCTCGACGTTCTCGACCGATACGACCGGTACATCCTGCCGGCCCCGGCACTGATCGTCGTCGTCGCGATGTTGGCGTTCCCGATCGGATACACCGTCTATCTCAGCTTCCACGAGTGGTCCGGCGGGCTACGGCCACCGGAGTTCGTCGGTCTGGACAACCTGACCCGCTCGCTGACTGACGGCCAGTTCTGGGGCAGCATCTGGCGCACCATCTACTTCGTCACCCTGTCGGTAGGGCTGCAGGTCGTCCTCGGCGTCGGGGCGGCCCTGCTGTTCCACCAGCGCTTCCCCGGCCGAGGCGTGGCCCGCACCCTGTTCATGTTCCCCATGATCGCGACACCGGCCGCAGTCGCCCTGGTATGGAAGATGATGTTCGACCCGACCATCGGCATCCTCAACTACCTCGTGCAATCCGTCGGTGGACCGACCCTGCTCTGGATCAGTGACGCCAACCTCGTCATCCCGGCGCTGGCGATCGTGGACACCTGGATGTGGACGCCGTTGGTGATGCTGATCGTGCTGGCCGGGCTGGCCGCGCTTCCGCAGGAACCGTTCGAGGCGGCCAAGGTCGACGGCGCGGGGCCGGTGCGTACCTTCGTCAGCGTCACGCTGCCGTTGTTGAGCCCGGTCATCCTCGTCGCCGCACTGTTCCGACTCATCGACGCCATCAAGACGTTCGACATCATCAAAGTCATCACGGACGGCGGTCCCGGAACCGCCTCGGAGACCCTCAACCTGTACGCCTTCAAGCAGGGCCTGTCGTACCTGCACTTCGGGTACGGGTCGATGCTGCTGGTCTGGCTGACCCTACTGGTCTTCGTCGTGGCGATCGTCTTCACCCGCCTCCGGGCGCGGACCGACCAGGGGTGAACCGATGTCCGAGACCCTGACCGCCACCCGAGCCACCGCGACACCGCCGACCCGACCGGCGGCCAGACCTCGCCGACGGCGATCGATCCTCGGTCGGATCGCGCTCGCCGTCACCGTCACCGTCGCGCTCGCCCCGGCCCTGTTCGTGTTCTTCTGGATGCTGACCTCGTCGTTCAAGCAGCAGGTCGACATCTACACGATCCCGCCGAAGTGGTTCGACTTCACTCCCACCCTGGACAACTACCAGGCGGCACTGACCCGCACCCCGTTCGCGCGCTACATGACGAACAGCCTGATCGTCGCCGCCTCCTCCAGCCTGCTCGGGCTGCTCATCGGTGTGCCTGCGGCCTACAGCATCGCCCGCTACCGGCAGACGAAGCTCTCGCTGTCGCTGTTGACCGCCCGGCTGCTGCCCGGAGTGGCCTACCTGGTGCCGTTCTTCGTCGCGTTCACCGCGCTGCGAATGGTCGGCACCTACCCGGCACTGGTCCTGTCGCACGTCATCATCACGTTCCCGCTCACCGTCTTCATCATGGTGAACTTCTTCGCCGCCCTGCCCGACGAGGTCCACGACGCGGCCCAGGTCGACGGATGCGGGAAACTGGAGACGTTCTGGCGGATCGCCGTACCACTGACCCGGCCCGGCATGCTCACCGCCGGGATCCTCGCGTTCATCTTCAGTTGGAACGACTTCAAGATGGCGCTGATCCTCTCCGACGGCGACAGCCGCACCCTGCCGGTAGCCGTCTTCAACTTCGTCCACGAGGCGTCCCTGGACTGGGGGCCGATGATGGCCTACGCCTCGATCATCATGCTGCCCGTCTTCCTCCTCACCCTCGCCGCGCAGCGGCACATCGTGACCGGAATGACGATGGGCAGCGTCAAGTGACCAGCACCTCGGGAGGCACCATGACCAGCACCGTCCCCGCCGTCGTCAGCCGCGCCGCCGGCAACGGCCGCGTAATCGCCGCGAGCATCAAGCCCGGCGCCCAGTTGACCGACTCGATCGAGCAGGTGTGCCGCGATCACGGCGTGCACACCGCCGTCATCCTCTCGGTGATCGGCACCATCCAGGAGGTCTACCTGCGCAACCCGCGAGACATCACCACGCTGCCGATCCACCGCGAGCACGAGTTCGCTGACGAGATCGACACCGTCGTGCTGCAACGCCCGATGGAGATCCTCTCCATCCAGGGCAACGTCACCACCCTCGACGGCAAGCTGTGGGCGCACTGCCACGCCCTGTTCTCCGAGGCGGGTGGCAACGTCCGTGGCGGACACGTCTTCCGGGCCACCGTCTGGAGCCAGGGTGAGGTCTTCCTGCAGGAACTGACCGACATCCGCATCGACCGCGAGTACGACCGGGAGGTCACCGGTCTGCCGCAGATCCGTCTGCACGGCTGCGACGCAGGACCAGCCGATGACCGGTGACCCCTGCCTGCTCGGCGTCGACATCGGCACGTCGAGCAGCAAGGGCGTCCTCACCGACCCGGCCGGGGCCGTACTGGCCACCGCGATCCGCCCGCACCGGGTGTCGCGGCCCCGGCCGGGCCACGTGGAGCACGACGCCGAGACGGTCTGGTGGTCGGAGTTCGTCGCCATCGTGCGGGACCTGCTCGCGGCGGCTCCCGGGCCGGTCGCCGCCGTCGCGGTCAGCGGCATCGGTCCGTGCGTCCTGCCGACCACCGAGGAGGGACGGCCGCTGCGGCCCGCGATCCTGTACGGCGTCGACACCCGGGCGACAGCGGAGATCGCCGAACTGACCGACGTCATCGGCGCCGACGAGATCGTTCGGCGCGGCGGCAACCGGTTGACCAGTCAGGCCGCCGGTCCGAAGCTGCGGTGGGTCCGGCGACACGAGCCGGAGGTCTGGGCCGACACCCGTCGGTTCTTCATGGCCAGCTCGTTCCTGGTGTTCCGGCTCACCGGCGAGTACGTCCTCGACCACCACTCGGCCAGCCAGAGCGACCCGCTCTACGACCTGCACCGGCAGTCCTGGATCGACGACCTGGCCACGCAGATCGCCCCGGGGCTGGAGTTGCCGAGGCTGCTGTGGCCTACCGAGATCGCCGGCCGGGTCTCGCGGGACGCCGCACGGATCACCGGCCTGCCCGAGGGCGTCCCGGTCACTGCCGGCACGGTCGACGCCTGGGCCGAGGCCGCCAGCGTGGGTGCCACTCGCCCCGGCGACCTGATGCTGATGTACGGCACCACCATGTTCCTCACCCAGGTGGTGACCGCGCCGGTCGTCCACCCCAGGATGTGGGCGACCACCGGCCTCTTTCCGGGCAGCTTCTGCGTCGCGGGAGGCACCGCCACATCGGGTGCCGTGGTCGAGTGGCTGCGAGAGCTGGTCGGCGGAACCGACTACGCGCGGCTGACGGACGAGGCCGCAGCGGTTTCCGCAGGCGCGGACGGCCTGGTGATGCTGCCGTACTTCGCGGGCGAGCGGACTCCGCTGTTCGACGAGAAGGCGCGCGGTGTCGTCGCCGGCCTGACCCTCGACCACGGGCGCGGGCATCTCTATCGGGCGGTGCTGGAAGCGACCGGCTACGCGGTGCGGCACCACCTCGACGAGATGTCCGGTCTCCTGACGCCACCGGAGCGGGTCATCGCGGTGGGCGGAGGCGCCCGATCGTTGTGGACACGGATCGTCTCCGACGTCACCGGTCAGCCGCAACTGATCCCCGAGCAGACGATCGGGGCCAGCTACGGCGACGCGTACCTTGCGGGCCTCGCGGTCGGGCTGGTCGACCGTGAGGACGAGTGGACACGGTGGGCTGCCCGGGTCGAACCGGATCCGTCGACCACCGACGCCTACGACCGTGGCTACACGGCGTACCGCTCCCTGTATCCGGCGACCCGGACGATCATCCACGACATGACGTCACCGTTCAGATAGTGGCTCGCCGGACCGAACCGGAGGCCGAACTCTTGCCTGCCCGCAAGGTAGGTGGCGGGCGGGGTTCGCTCGGTTTCCCCAGTACCGACGCCCGGTTCCTGGTCTCCTGCCGTGCTCAGGGCCGGTACCGGGCGATCATGGTCTGCACCGCCTCCTCCACGGCCCGCTCGATCGCGGAGCGTTCGGGTGCCCAGTCGGTGAGCAGGAGAGTGGGCCAGAAGACGAAGTTGGAGATCATGCCGAGGAACTGGGTCGCCGCGAGGGTGGGGTCCTCGACCTTCGCGGAGCCGGCGGCGTGTGCGGCGGCCAGGTATCGGCTGACCGACTCGAAGTAAGGCATCTTCCCCTGGCTGAACTGGGCTTCCCCGAGTTCGGGGAAGCGCGGCAGCTCGGCGATGACGATGCGGAACAGGGCGGTCATCCCCGGACGGGTGAGCAGTTCGACGTAACGGTGGCCGATCGCGGTCAGGCCGGTCCGGAGGTCGGTGGCGGACGGGTCCGGGCCACCGGAGTCCTCGACCTTCCAGGAATCGGTCACGATGGCGTCGAAGAGGGCCGCCTTCGTGGGGAACTGCTTGAAGAGGGTCGCCTTCGAGACCCCCGCCGCCTCCGCGATCCTGGCGAGCGAGGTGCTGTCGTAGCCGGAGGCCAGGAACAGGTCGGTGGCGGCCGTGAGGATGGCCGCGCGCTTCTCCTCTGCCACCCGTCGGTGGTACGCCGAGGGTTCGGTGCTCATGGTCCCAGTATGCCTGATGGCGAGGTGAGTCACTTGACTCGCCATGCCGGGCCTCGGTAGCGTCCAGTGGTGAGGTGAGTCGGTCAGCTCACCCAGCCAGCCTTCTCAAGGAGTGCACATGCCACGCTTCGCGGACCAGACCGCCCTGATCACCGGCGGCACCGGCGGACTCGGCGAAAGCCACGTACGCGCCTACCACGCCGAAGGCGCCAACGTCGTCATCGGCAGCACGACGGGTGGTCTGAGCAAGGCCACGGAGCTCGCCACGGAACTGGGTGAACGTGCCCTCGCGGTCCACCTCGACGTCACCAGCGAGGACGACTGGGCCGCCGCCGTCGCCGCCACCGAGCAGACCTTCGGCGCGTTGACGATCCTGGTGAACAACGCCGGTGTCCAGAACTCCGCCGTCACCATCGACGCCACCGACCAGGCCCGCTGGGACCGCACCTTCGCGATCAACGTGACCGGCCAGTTCCTCGGCATCAAGACCGTCGCCCCGGCGATGCGGCGGGCCGGCGGCGGCTCCATCGTCAACATCGGATCGACCATGGCGTACGGGGGGACCGCGCTCTACGCCTCGTACGTCGCCAGCAAGTGGGCGACCAGAGGCTTGACGCTGAGCGCCGCCCTCGAACTGGGCCGCGACAACATCCGGGTGAACACCATCCACCCCGGCGTCATCTCGACCAAGCTGATCCACGAACCGGCCGCACCGGGTGAGCGGCCCATCTCGGACTTCTACGACCCGAAGCCGTTCGCGATCCCCCGACTCGGCGCCCCGACGGACGTGAGCGCGGCACTGCTCTACCTGACCTCACCGGAGGCATCCTTCGCCACCGGCACCGAGCTGGTGCTCGACGGTGGCCTGCTGCTCGGCCCGGCGCTGCCGGTGGGTGTCGCCGAAGCCGCCTGAAGACATCCGCACGTACGGCCCGTGTCGCGATCACGCAGGGCTGGCCCTTGGTGGTGACGGCCGAGCAGCGTGCGGTCGGCCGCGCCGGTCCCGATAAATGACTGTGATCGATGTCGATGCGCCTTCTAGGGTGAGGCCACTGGGTATATCGCCGCCGTTCTCGCTGCTGCGAGCAGTCGCCGTATGGGCGGGGACGACCACGAGACAGGGAGTGGCAGATGAAACTGACCACAGCCGCACGCCTGACCGCGTGCGCCGTGGCCCTCGGCCTGCCGGTCGTGACCGCCGGCCCGGCGATCGCGCAGGCCGCCCCGCAGACCGCGACAGAATCGACCACGGCGATGGCACCGCGCTGCGGCTGGCTACCCGGCGCCAACGAGCCGTACAGCGTCGGTTTCTCGGGCGCCGGAATCCGCCTGCGCAGCGGCCCGTCGACGACCTGCACCGTGCTGGGCCTGGGCTACGTGGGCCAGAGCGTGACCCTGCGGTGCGGCGCGGTGGGCGACGACGGATGGGGCTGGTACTACGTCAGGAACAACAGCACCGGCGTCACCGGCTTCGTCCGCGGTGACGGCCTGACGGGCGTACCGATCTCCACCCTGGCCTGCTGACCACGGCGGAGGCCGGCACCGGCCTCCGGGCTGCGGCGGACACCTGCCCGCCGCAGCCCGCCGCCTGCCTGATCCGGCGACCAGAGTCCGGCAGGTCGGGCTTCGCGTCAGGGCCTCGGAAGATTGAGCCGGTGCAGTCTCGCCCGGTCGGCGAGGGAGAAACCATGGATCGAGGGCATGGAGGAGGTGCTCGGCAGCGACTTCTACTTCGTCCACTTCAACCGGCAGCCGGGCGTCGCGGACGCCGTGTTCGAGGAGAACACGCACCAGTTCCTCCGGAACCTGTACCGCAAGGACGTGCCCCTCGCGGAGCCACCGCCCGGCACCACGTTGATCGACCTTGCCCGGATGGAGACCCCGCCGGGTGAGCCTGTCATGAGCGACAGCGAACTGGTGGTCTTCGTCTCCGCCTTCGAATCGACAGGCTTCACCGGCGGCGTGAACTGGTACCGGAACCTGGACCGCAACTGGCATCTGCTGGCGGACGTGGATCCCGTCATCCGCCAGCCCACCCTCATGATCTACGGCGATCGCGACACGGTGGCACGGTCTGAGAGCCCGGCAGAGTACGTGCCGAACGTGAAGGTGGTCAGCCTGGACTGCGGTCATTGGATCCAGCAGGAGAAGCCGCAGGAGACGAACCAGGTGATTCTCGCCTGGCTCGGCCGGCCGGATGAGCCGCCCACTACCTGCGGAGTGTCACTCTCTCGTCACCGTGGACCGGCCGACTGACGGCAGAGCGCAACACGGCCACCGCTGTGCCGCCGTCGAATCGAATTCGGTGGACCGTGAGTGACGGCGCTGGCGGTGGTTCGGTGGGCTGCCCTGGCGGCCAGCGGCCTGTCGAGCAGGCGGTCGGTCAGCGGCGACCGGTGGCCAAGGCGACGAGGTACTGCCCGCCGCCCGCGTCGACGCTCGCGGTCACCGGCAGTCCGGGCACCAGCCGGGAGAACCGGTCGACCAGCCATTCCGCCGCCTCCTCGGCATCCTCCCGACGTGGACAGCGGGCGACCAGTTCGCGGCCACCCTTGCGTTCGAGTCGCTCGGCGACGGCGATCAGCGATGCCGGTTCCACCACGTGCAGACGCTCCGGCCAGGCAATGACCACCTTGACCGCGCCTTTGCGGGTGTTGCAGGCACGATGCGCGAGCCGCTCGGCGACCCGGGCCTTCTTGTCGGCGGTACGGCTGTCGACGCTGGGACCACGCGGGTCATTCACCGACATGTGGGGGTCGACCGACTCGTCGCAGACCCAGCATCGCCAACCGTCACGCCTCGCGACGTCATCGAGGGAACTCATCCGAGCAAACTAGCCTGGCAGCCCTCGGCGAACGGCAGCACGGGCCACGGCGAGCACCAGGTGGGGCCGGCCTGTCGCGGCTTGTCCGCCGTGACCTGGTGCTCGCCGTCAGTCGGATGCCGTCCGGCCTACAGGAAGCGCTCCGGGTCGAAGTCGTCGAGGTCGATGATGCGAACCCGAGGAAGCACGTTGGTGAAGCAGCCCGCGTCCTCCTCGAGGTCGAACACCTGCAGGCCCGGCAGGTCGGCGAAGCCGGCGTTGAGGAACTCCTTGAACCCGACGACCGCGACCTGATGGTCACCGTGCAGGAGCTCCCCGATCTGCGGGAGGAAGTCGCCGTCGTGGCTGGCGAGCATCACGTTGCCAGGGCGTCGGGCGATAGCGTCCAGCGTTCGCTGGATGCCGATGTCCACCACCTTCTGATCCGACGATCCGGCGAGCGGGATGGGCCGGTATTCCATGCTCAGGAGGGCCCGGACGAAGGGCATCGGCAGACCGCCACCCGAGGCGTTGAGGAAGAACAGCCCCTTCACCGGCCGCTGCCACGTGTCCCGTGCGAAGTCCCGCAGACGCTCCCACCGCGGTCGCTCCGCAGGTGCCGGTCGGCGCTCCAGAACACTGTTGCCGAGAGTGGCATCGATGTTCTCCCCGTCCACGATGAGGTACGTGACGGGCTCCGTCGTATCGGGCATAGGAGTACCTCTCGGGTCGAGCAGCGGGCGCGGGCCGGTCGAGCCCGAGCGTTGACGTGCCTGCGGAAGCTGTGCTCGTGGTCAGGGTATGCCTACCAGCGAGGGGGGACGGCATCGGCGTGGATGAGGCGGGGTCCTCGCGGCGCTTCAGACGGCCTTCTTCCACGTCACCAGGACGCTGACGATGACGTCGAGCACCAAGGCGAGGAGACGATGTACGCGGTGAGGACTCGTTCCTCTCAGCCGGCCTGCGGGCCGGAGGCGTCGGGTGACCGGAACCTGACGTCGGCGCCGCCACCCGGCGGGCGGCTGGCCGCCGGGTGGGGGAGGGCATGGGCGGGGTGCCGCGCTGTGCGGCCGGGCCTTCGAGCTGCTTGGCGGAGGTTGTCCCCGGGGTCAGCGCCGATCACCAGGCGCAGGGCGCGTAGTCCTTGAGGAAGCAGCCGTACAGGTCCTCGCCCTGTTCGCCGCGGACGATCGGGTCGTAGACCCGGGCCGCGCCGTCGACCAGGTCCAGCGGGGCGTGGAAGCCGTCCTCGGCCAGCCGCATCTTCGTCGGGTGAGGCCGTTCGTCGGTGATCCAGCCGGTGTCGACGCTGGTCATGAGGATGCCGTCGGCCAACATCTCCTGGGCACTGGTCCGGGTCAGCATGTTCAGCGCGGCCTTGGCCATGTTGGTGTGCGGGTGACCTGCCCCCTTGTAGCCGCGGCCGAACTGGCCCTCCATCGCCGACACGTTCACCACGTACTTGCGGCGGGCGGTCGCTGCGGCCATCGCCGGTCGCAGTCGGCTGACCAGTACGAACGGCGCGGTCACGTTGCACAGTTGCACTTCGAGCAGTTCGACCGGGTCCACCTCGTGCACCCGCTGCACCCAACTGTTGACCGGGTCGAGGTCGGGCACCAGACCGCCGGCGTCGATGGCGTTGGCTGCCGCGATCCGTTCCGGTGAGGCGGAGCCACTGGTCAGCGCCAGCGCGGTGAGCGCGTGTGGCGTGATGGTGGGCGAGGTCGGTGCCGCGATCAGGCTACCCGCCGGTTCGCTCCGGCCGGCCGGTTTGGCGAAGGTGATCATCTCCGGTAGCGGACCGTCCGGCAGGGCCGCCGCCTCTGCGGCGACGAGATGCGCGTACGCCGCGGGCGTGCGGCGGACGGTCTGCGCCGCGTTGTTGATCAGGATGTCGAGTGGTCCCTGGTCGCTGACCGAGTCAGCGAGGGCGATCACCTGGGCGGGGTCGCGCAGATCGATCCCGACGATCCGGAGGCGGTGGAGCCAGTCCCCGCTGTCGGGCATCGCGGCGAATCGACGGACCGCGTCGTGGGGAAATCGGGTGGTCACCGTGGTGTGCGCGCCGTCGCGCAACAGCCGCAGTGCGATGTACATGCCGATCTTCGCCCGGCCGCCGGTGAGCAGCGCGCGCCGACCGGTCAGGTCGGTACGGGCGTCGCGGCGCTCCCGGTTCAGGGTGGCGCAGGTCGGGCAGAGCTGGTGGTAGAAGGCGTCCACCTCGCGGTAGCGCTGCTTGCAGATGTAGCAACCACGCGGCTTGTGCAGGACGCCGGCGGTGGCACCCACGGTGGGGGAGACGAGCGGGTTGCCCTGGGTCTCGTCGTCGATGCGGCCCGGGGCACCGGTGGCGGTGGCTGCTGTCACCGCGCGATCGGCTGCCGCGATGGCATCCCGTCGGTCCTCACGTCGCCGTTGCTTGATCATTTTGTAGAGCTTCGCGGTGGCCCGCTGCACCCGCACCACGTCGGGATGATCGGGAGGCAGATCCTCCAACGCCTCGAAGACGCTGAGACAGGTCTCCAGTTGGGTCGGGTCAATGCGGTATTGACCGTTCTTCGCAATCTTGTCCGCCGTCATGCCGTCGATGTCCCGTTCCCTGCGCCGGATCCGTCCGGTCGACCCCACGTCCGACCCGGAACTGTACGCACCGGGCGGGCTCCGACGCATCCCGCGCCTGTTCGCCGGCCCGAAGACCGTCGCCACCCGTGACCCTCCGCGATGGAGGCACCGGCGACGCAGTCGCGCAGCGCGACGATGAGCGCCTCGATGTCGTCTGCGCCGAGCCCGGTGTCGCACCGCAGGCGGAGGTACTTGCCTGCCTCCGAGGAGTTCACGACTCCCCCCGGCGGGGGTACGGCGATGTCCGGTGGCGGGCAGCCGCACGAACTCCGGGTGATCCTGCCCTCGTTCACCAGCGGATCGACGGGGTGTGCTGCAACGATGCAAGGCGTGGGAACTGTGAAGACTGCGCCGCCCGCCATCTCGCCCCTCGCCGGCGAGCCGATCAAGCGTGCCGACGCCGAACGGCTCGCGGGGGTGCTGAAGGCGTTCGCCGACCCGGCCCGGCTACGACTGCTCAGCCTGATCCAGTCGGCTCCCGAGGGAGAGGCGTCGGTCAGCGACCTCACCGAGCCGCTCGGACTCTCCCAGCCGACCGTCAGTCACCACCTGCGGATCCTCACCGAGGCCGGCCTGCTCGAACGTGACAAGCGCGGCGTCTGGGCGTACTACCGCCTGGTGCCGTCCGCGATCGCCGCGGTCGCCGACCTGTTGACCCCACCGCGCAAGCGAGCAGCGAAGAAGTCTCGCTGAGTTCGTCTCTGATCCAGGCGGTGCCGGCACCCCACCACCGCTGTGACACCGGGACCTGAGACGTTTCGAGGCGTCCTGGTGCGACACCGACGCTCGGTTGCACCGTCCGCCTGAACCCGCGTGCACTCCCGACCATGATCTAGGCCACGGTGACGGTGCTGCCTGCTTTGGTTAGGGTGGCCTCGCCGTGGTGTTCGGGAAGCCGGTGTGAGACCGGTGCGGCCCTCGCCACTGTGATCGGGATGCTGGAGGCCACGCAAGGTCACTGGGCGTAAGCCTGGGAAGGCCGGCCACCGGCGCACCACCCGTCAGCCAGGAGACCGGCCACGGCACCCGTACGACCGTCCACGAGGTGCTGGAAGGTGGTCCCGCTATGCGGTTCCCTGCGTCCTGGCGCGTTGCCGCGCCGCTCTCCATCGTGCTCGCCCTGCTCGGCGGATGCGCCACGACCGGCGACAGCGAGCCGGCTGCCACGGCCTCCGCCGCCGGGCCCGTCACACTCACCAACTGCGGCACCCCGGTCACGGTCCCGGGCCCTCCGGCGCGGGCGGTGACGATGAACCAGTCTGCCACCGAGATCATGCTGGCGCTCGGCCTGCAGGACCGGATGGCCGGCACCGCCTACCTCGACGACGAGGTGCTGCCCGAGTACGCCGCCGCGTACGCGCAGGTGCCCGTGCTGGCCAAGGAGTACCCGTCGAAGGAGAAGCTGCTCGACCTCGCCCCGGACTTCGTCTACGCCTCCTTCTCCAGCGCGTTCGGCGACGAGGGAGCAGGTGACCGCGCCGATTGGCAGAAACTCGGCGTGACCACGTACCTCTCCACCGCCGGCTGCCCGAAGGACACCCGGCCGGCGAAGCTGGCGATGGACGACGTGTTCACCGAGATCCGGGAGATCGCCGCGATCTTCGGCGTCGCGGAGCGGGCCGAGACGCTGATCGCCGACCAGAAGCAACGCATCGCGGACGTGTCGGCGGGTGCGAAGGGCGCGCGGGTGCTGTGGTGGGACGGCGGCAACGACGCGCCCAGTGCCGGCGCCTGCTGCGGCGGCCCGGCCATGATCATGTCTGCGGCCGGGGTCACCAACATCTTCGACGACCTGACCGGCAGTTGGGCCGACACCAACTGGGAGGCCGTCATCGAGCGCGACCCGGACGTCATCGTGCTCGTCGACGCGAGCTGGGACACCGCCGCCGCCAAGCAGGCGTTCCTCGAGAAGCACCCGGCGCTCAAGGACCTGCCCGCCGTCAGGGACAAGCGGTACGTCACCGTACCCTTCTCCGCCACCTCCGCCGGCGTGCGCAACGTGCTCGCCGTGGAGGCACTGGCCCGGGGCGTCGGCGGGATGAGCAACTGACCACCGTCACCACCCGGCCGGCACCGACCCCGCCCAAACCGACCCGGACGGTGCGACCGGCCGCCGCCGTGGTCGTACTCGCGGGTGTCCTGCTGTTGTCGGTGGCCGCGGCCGTGACGGTGGGGCCGGCAGACCTCTCACTGGGCACCGTGTGGCGGGTCGTCACCGGTCATCTCGGCCTGGCCAGTTCCGACGTGCCGCTGCTGCGCGACCACATCGTGTGGGAACTGCGGCTGCCGAGGGTCCTGGGCGCCGCCATGGTCGGGGCCGGCCTCGCCGCCTGCGGCGCCGTCATGCAGACCGTCACCCGCAACCCGCTCGCCGACCCGTACCTGTTGGGTGTCTCCTCCGGCGCGTCGCTGGGGGCCGTCGCCGTCCTCGTCCTGGGACTCGGCGCGGGCGCGGCGGCGCTCACCGGGGGAGCGTTCGTGGGGGCGCTCGCCGCGTTCGCCGTCGTGGTCGCCGCCGCCGGCCGGCGAGCGGTGCTGCGACCCACCCGGGTGGTGCTGGCCGGCGTCGCCGTCGCGCAGATGTGCGCCGCGCTGACGACATTCGTGATCATCTGGGCGGCCCAGCCGCACGCGACCCAGAGCATCACCTTCTGGCTGTCCGGCTCGCTCGCCCGCGTGGACTGGACCGCCCTGGCGTGGGCGACGCCGCTGCTCGCGACGGGGTTCGCCGTGATCCTCCGGTTCGCCCGCGCGCTCAACGCGTTCGCGTTCGGCGAGGAGGCCGCCGCCGCCCTCGGCGTGGACGTGCGGCGTGTCCGATGGCTGCTCCTGGTCACCACGGCGCTGCTGACCGCCGTGCTGGTCTCGATCAGCGGCGCGATCGGGTTCGTCGGGCTGATCCTGCCGCACGCCGTGCGGCGGTTCACCGGCCCCGATCACCGGCGGCTGCTGCCGGTCGTCGTCCTCGCCGGAGCGATCTTCCTGATCTGGGTGGACACCGCGGCCCGGACCCTGTTCGACCCCCGCGAGCTACCGGTGGGCGTGCTGACCGCCCTGATCGGGGTGCCCGCGTTCGTGCTACTGCTGCGCCGAGGGGACCGGAGCACCTGATGCTGGAGATCCACGACGTCTCGTGGTCGGTGCCGGCCGCTCGACTCCTCGACGGGGTGACCTGCTCGGCGCCGCGCGGCACCCTGGTCGGACTGCTCGGCCCCAACGGGTCCGGCAAGACCACCCTGCTGCGGGTCGTCGCCGGGTTGATCGCCCCCGGATCCGGAACCGTGACCGTCGCCGGCGACGACGTGGCCGGGCTGCCGCGTGCCACCGCCGCACGACGGATGGCCCTGCTCGCCCAGTACGCCGAGACCGACCTCGACCTGACCGCACTCGACGTGGTACTGCTCGGCCGCACTCCGCACCGCCGCTCCCGCTGGTCGGACACCGACACCGACCGGGCCGCCGCCGCCGACGCCCTCGACCGCGTCGACATGACCGGCTACGCCCACCGCCGGTGGCAGACGCTCTCCGGTGGGGAACGCCAGCGGGTCCAACTCGCCCGGGCACTGGCCCAGGAACCGCAACTGCTCCTGCTCGACGAACCCACCAACCACCTCGACATCGGCCACCAGCTCCAGTTGCTGGGCCTGGTCCGGCGCAGCGGCGTCACCACCCTCGCCGCACTGCACGACCTCAACCTGGCCGCGATGTTCTGCGACCTCGTGGTGGTGCTGCGCCAGGGCCGGGTCGTCGCCTCCGGACCCCCTGCCGAGGTGCTGACGCCCGCGCTGCTCGCCGACGTGTACGCCGTGGACGCCGACGTCGCCCTGCACGACGGACGCCCGGTCATCACCTACCGGGCACCGGTGGCATGAACGTCCTGCTCGTCTCGCGCGGAGCGACGCACCACGGCGGCCACGACGCGATCCACCGCCTCGCCGCGCAGGTCGCCGAGGCCACCGGCGTGCCGGTGCGGGCCTGCTTCCTCGACGGCGCCGAACCATCGCTGCACACCGCCCTCGACGCCGTACCGGAGCACGGAGAAGTCCTGCTCGTGGCCGCGCACCTACCGCCCGACCGGTACCTCGACACCTGGCTGCGCCGCGCGGTCGCCCACTGGCGTACCACCCGGAGTCGGCAGGTACGAGTCCTCCTCGCCCCACCACTGGCGACACGCCCCGCGCTGGTCGCCGCCGTCAGCGACGCCATCACCGGCGAACACGCCACGCTCGACGGCAACCCCGGACCGTTCCGCAGCCCGGCCTGGTCACGGATCACCCGACACCGCCGACACGTACTGCTCTGCCGTGGGCCCCGCTGCACCGCGTACGGCGCCGGCCAGGTCGCCGCCGCCCTCGGCAACCGCCTCAAGGAGCACGGCCTCGGCGACGACGACGTCCTGGTCACCCCGACCGGCTGTCTGTTCCCCTGCAACCTCGGCCCGCTCGTCGTCGTCTATCCCGACGACACCTGGTACGAGCACGTCGACGCGGACCTCGCCGTCCTCATCGCCGACGGACACCTGCGCGACGGCGCACCGATCGACGGCGGACGCCGCCGCGACTCGTGACCGCGAAGCCACGGCCCACCCGCCCGCAGGCCCGCTCCGGCCTCAGATCAGCAGCAGGGTCTTCCCCACGGCGGTACGGTTCTCGATCGCGGCGTGCGCGTCGGCGGCACGGTCCAACGGGAAGGTCTGCCCGATGACCGGCCGGACGACCCCCGCCGCCGCCTGGGCGATCATCTGCTCGACCCACCGCACCATCTCCGACCTGAAGCCGGACAACTGCGCGATGCCGATCACCTCGATGCCCCTACGGTGTGCCTCGGCGGGCTCGACGAGCGTGCCCCCCGCCGCTGGCGGCGCCGTGCATCGAGAAACGGCCGCCGCGGGCCGTCCCCTCGAACGCGGCCCGCCCGATCTGACCGCCGACACCGTCGAACACCACATCCGGTCCGGCACCGCCGGTCGCTTCGCGTGGTCCAGTCCGGTTCGGAGTAGTCGACCACCACGTCGGCGCCCAGTTCCCGGACCACGTCGAGCTTCCGCGAGCCGCGGGCGGCTCCGACCACCCGCGCCCCGGCCGCACGAGCGAGTTGCACCAGCAGACTCCCCACCCCACCCGCCGCCTCGACGAGGACCCAGTCGCCGGCGTCGATCCTGGCGTGCTCGGTCAGCCCCTGCGCCGTGCTGCCGTCGCTGAACAGGGCGGTCGCCTCCGGCAGACCCAGGCCGTCCGGTACCGGAAACAGGACTCCGACCGGTGCCACCGCCCGCTCGGCGAAACCGCCGGGGCCAGGACTCGCCGCCCCCGCCAAGCCGGATCCACCTGCGCTCCGACCGCGCTCACCAGCCCGGCCACCAGACCCGGTGACGTGGTGGCGCTGTCCGCGGCCTGACGCCTCTCATTCGTTCGAGGACTGTCGATCAATCGTGTGACCGTCCACAATGGTGCAACGTGTCGATCCCGAACCGGTCGTCGGTCCGCTCGTCGAGAGGTGATCCGTTGTCTGATCTTGTGCTTACCGAGAAGCGTGGTCTGACCACCGGCCCGGAACCGATCGGCGCCGCACTCCAGCGACAACGGGCGAACTTCCTGCGCCTCGTCATGCGCCTCGATCCGGCGGGCTGGACGGCGAGAACCCGCTGCACCGAGTGGTCGGTGCACGACGTGGTCCGACACGTGGTCAACGTGGCAGAGCTGCACGTCGCGCTGCTCAGCGGCAGCCCGGAGATCGCACGGTTCCTGCGTCACGGGCCCATCCACCCCGCCCGCACACCGGCGCTGTGGCTGGCGGACTCGCCGAAGCAGAGCCCGGACCAGACCCTGCGGACCCTGGGGGAGTTGGTCCAGCGGGAAGGGGAACTGTTCCAGGCGCGGGCCGCCGGACCGGAAGGTCCCTTGCTGCCGGCACCGAGCGGACGCCACGTGCACTGGTCGACGCTCTCCCTGCACATGCTCTGGGACGCGTGGATCCACGAGCGGGACGTGGCGCTGGCGCTCGGGTCGGAGCCGGAGTCGAGGATCGAGGACTTCCCGCTGGTCACCATGTACGGTCTGCTGATCGCCGGGGGGATCGGCGTGCTCACCGGCAACCCGCCGGCCACCACGCTCGCGCTGCGGGCCAGCATCGAGTCGCGGTACGAGATCGGTGTCGCCGAGGACGACGTGTTCGTCGCAGCGGGTGGTGTCGACGATGTGCAGGGGCACGGTACGGCCGACGATGTGCTGGACAGCCTCACCGGTCGTGAGCCGGATCTCGCCCTGGCGCTGACGGCCCCGGCCCCGGTCCTCGCCTCCCTGGGTGGACTTCGCCAGGTGATGTGACGGCGTGCCGTGTGGTGCGAACACTCTCACCTCCTGATCAGCGGTAGCGGCCTGCGCGGCGGCCCGGTCTTCCGGGCCGCCGCGCCGGCTTTCCGGTAGTCGGTGTGCCCGGCGGAGACGGGTGTCGTCACCGCGAGGGCTGCGCCTCGACCACTGGGCGCAACTCGATCGGATGGTTGAGGGGATGCGCCGAGGTGCCGGGTGCGGCGGAGAGGAGAGCGGCGATCTCGATGGCGCGCCGGGGCCCCGTGCAGTCGATCAGCCAGTAGCCGGCCAGAGCGCGGGCGCCGAAGGAGCCCACCACCGCCGACGACCCTCCGGTGTCGGCGCGGACGATCAGCGACCGTCGGTGATGAGCCAGGGTGTGGCTGCTCACCAGTTCCCCGGTCGTGGTCAGGGTTTGGTGCAGGTCGTCGAGGTACCGGAAGTGCGTACGGAGGTCTTCTGCGCTCCAGTTCCTGGTGCCGGGTACGGCGATGCTGTCGTGGTCGAGCCAACTGAGCATGATGAACCGCACGGTGACCTCCCTGACGGTGGTGGCAGCGGACCTCGCATGATGGGTCGAAGCTCGCCGTGCGGTTCTCGACATCCACCATCGTGGAACGGCTGCGGTATCGGCGGCCGACGCGGCGGCGGTTATCGCAGACTGCCGTACCTGGCGGGGATAGGCGGGGCAAAAGCGGCATACCTCGTTTGTTGCCGTACGAGGGTTCACTGTCTGATGCACGATCGAGCGATGACTGGCCTCAGAGATGTGTGTGCCCGCGCGCGGGACCGGCTGCCGTGGATGACCACTCGACTTCGTGACCTTGTCGCCTGCGAGTCGCCACCGGGAGCCGCCGACGAGTTGACCGCGTGCGCGGATCTCCTTGAGGACTGGGGCACCGCTGCCCTCGGCAGGCCGGCGCGACGGATCTGGCTCGACGGTCTGCCCCATCTGTTGTGGCCTGCCGAGCGGCAACGGGTCCTGCTGCTCGGGCACTACGACACGGTGTGGCCCGCCGGCACCGTACGAGACTGGCCGTTCGCGATCACCGGGACCGTCGCCACCGGCCCAGGGGTCTGCGACATGAAGGCCGGCATCGTGCAGATGCTCGCCGCCGTGGAGCTGCTGCCCGACCCGTCACCGGTGGGGCTCCTGCTCACCTGCGACGAGGAGAGCGGCTCGCCGGCCTCGCGTCCACTTATCGAACAACAGGCGGCCCGCTCCGGTGCGGTCCTGGTGGGCGAGCCGAGCACCGAGTCGGGTGAAGTCAAGATCGCGCGTAAGGGCGGATCGGTGTACCAGTTGACGGTGCGGGGCCGAGCGGCACACGCGGGCGTCGAGCCGCATCGCGGCGTCAACGCGGGTGTCGAACTGGCCCACCAACTGCTGAACGTGGGGACGTTGGCCGGTGACGGCACGAGCGTCACGCCGACCGTACTGACCGCCGGCACGATGACCAACGTGGTGCCCGAGGCGGCCGTGATGCACGTCGACGTCCGGGCGTGGAGCCGCGACGAGCTGCACCGAGTCGACGAGGCGCTGCGGAGCCTCGTACCGCGGCTGCCCGGCGCGACGCTCGTCATCGAGGGCGGTGTCAACCGCTACCCGATGCCCGAGGCGATGGGTCGTCCGTTGCTCTGGCAGACCCAGGCGGTCGCTGCCGAACTGGGGTTACCGGCCGTCGACGGCGCGTACGCCGCCGGCGCGTCGGACGCCAACTTCACCGCCGCGCTCGGCGTACCCACCCTCGACGGGCTCGGCGGTGTCGGTGGGCACCCGCACGCCCGAGGCGAGTACGTCGATCTGGCGCGGGCGCCCGAACGGGTCGCACTGCTCGCCGGGCTGATCACGCGGCTTCTCGCCGCGCGTGACACGCCCCTGACGACCGTCGGACCGTAGCCTGACGGCGGGCCGCGACGACGTGGCACCGCCAGGTGACGGGAAGGCGGCACAGGCGTGTCTCACCAGCGGAGCAACGGCTCGGACGACGCACCCGGCGTCCGGATCGGGGTGGAGGAGGAGTTCTTCCTGGTGGACGGGGAGAGCCGGGCGGTGGCCCCGGGCGCCGCCCGCGTCGTGGCGCGGGCCCGCGAACAGCTCGGCGATCGGGTCTGTGGGGAGATCACCACCGTGCACGTGGAGACCCGGACCCGCCCGGTCACCTCCATGCGTGACCTGATCGACGATCTGGTCGAGGCGCGCCGGGTGGTCGCCGGCTGCGCGGTCGACGCCGGGCTCCGTCTCGTCGCTGCCGGCACGCCGGTCATCCAGCCTGACGGCCCGGTACCGATCGTCGAGGGTCCGCGGCCGGCCAGGGGCACCGCGATGTTCCGTGGCCTGCACGACGATCTGGCCGTCTGCGCCCTGCACGTGCACGTCGAGATGCCCGACCGCGAGTATGCGGTGCAGGTCAGCAACCATCTGCGGGCACACCTTCCGTTGCTGATCGCGCTGACCGCGAACTCGCCGTACTGGCGTGGTCGGGACACCGGTTACGCGAGCTGGCGGACCGTGATGTGGTCTCGCTGGCCGGTCGCCGGGCCGCCGCCACGGTTCACCTCCGCCGCGCACTACGCGCAGACCGTGGAGGCCGCCACCGCCGCCGGTGCCACCGTCGACTCCGGCACGCTGTTCTGGGACGTACGTCCCTCGGTCACCCACCCGACGCTGGAGATCCGGGTCGCGGACGTGCCGGTGACGGCGGAGGAGTCGGCGCTGTACGCGGCGCTGGTCCGGGCGCTCGTGGTCCGCGCCGTGGCGTCGGTCGAGCGGGGTGAGGCGGACCACGACGTACCGGCGGAGCTGTTGCGTCTGGCGTACTGGCGTGCTGCCCGAGACGGGCTCGACGGTGACCTGATCGATCTCCGTACCGGGCGCCTGATGCCCGCGACCGCCCTGGTCACGGGGCTGGTCGGTGCGTTGCAGCCGGTGCTGGAGCAACTCGGTGACCGCGGGTTGCTGGACCGACGGCTGCGCCGCCTGCTGGCGGCCGGCAGCGGTGCCCACCGGCAGCGCCGCGCGGGCCGTCGCCGGGACCGGCCCGCCGACGCCGTGGACTACCTGATCGCCCAGACGGTGCGCGGCACCGCCCTCGACGAACCCGTCGAAGAAGGCTCTCTGCCGTAAGCGGCGACCGGCTCGGACGGGGATGCTGGGTTGGTACCCGAGGGCAGGAGAGGGTCGATGGAGGCGAGAGGCATGGGTCAGCAGCCGGTGAGACGTGACGAGACGGAGACGGTCGGGGTGAGCCGAGCCTTCGCGGACCGGATGGCCACGAGACGGTCGGTGCGGCACTTCTCCCCGAGGCCGGTGCCGATGGAGGCCGTCGAGCAGGCCGTCCGGGCGGCGGCCACCGCTCCGAGCGGTGCCAACGTGCAGCCGTGGCGGTTCGTCGTGGTCGCCGATCCGGATCGCAAACGACGGTTGCGCGCCGCCGCCGAGGCCGAGGAACGGGAGTTCTACGAACGACGGGCCACCGCCGAGTGGCTCGCCGCGATCGCGCCGCTGGGCACCGACTGGCGCAAGCCGTTCCTCACGGACGCTCCCGTGGTGATCGTCGTCTTCGAGGTGCACCAGGGACCGAACTCACCCAAGCCGTATTACGTCAAGGAGTCCGTCGGGATCGCCGTCGGTGTGCTCATCACGGCCCTGCACCACGCCGGACTGGCCACGCTGACCCACACACCCTCGCCGATGCGCTTCCTCAACGAGGTCTGTGACCGTCCCGCCGAGGAGCGGCCGTACGTGGTGATGCCGGTCGGTTACCCGGCACCGGGGGCCACCGTGCCGCACCTGGACCGCAAATCACTGCGGGAGGTCCTGGTCCGGCTCTGACCCGCCGCGGCGGGACCGACCGAGTTCCCGGGTGAAGTACCGGTGCAGCGGCTCGATGTGCCGGTCGGGGCGGCGCCACTGCGCGAGCAGATCCTCCAGCAGGTGGAGTTCGTCCACCTGCGTCCGGCCGTGGTAGCGGCGGATGACGGGGTGGATGAAGGCGCTCTCCGCGGCGCGGTCCGGCTGTGGGTGCCGTTCGATGGCGAAGACGTCGCGGTAGTCCTCGCGTCCCCACCGCAGGCCGAAGGTGTAGTAGTGCGGCTGGTCGTGGAAGCGCTCCCGGGCGTAGTCCTCCGGCAGGTCGGTGTAGTGCCGCACGCTGCCGGCGACGTCGTCGACGACCAGGGCGTCGCAGAGGTACTCGAACTGGGTCCACAGGGCCGAGCTCCAGTTCACCCGGTCCAGCACCAGCGAGGTCAGCGCGTCGGGAGTGCGCAGGACGGTGCGGTGCGGAAGGGGGACTCCCTCGTACCGCTCGCGGAGCAGCGCCGTCAGCGTCCGCAGATTGTAGCGAAATCCATCTATGAAAGCCGACGATGCCCGCTTGAAGTCACGGGCCTGGGCGATGGTCCCGGCGAAGTAGAGCCCGTCGACGTTCGTCGACTGCCAGTCCGGCCGGGTCGCCGGCATGCGACCGCTGGGCACCAACTCGGGGCGACATCCGTCGGTGAACAGGCTGGTGTCCATGGCGAAGCCGGTGCACCTCAGCACCGACTCGTACGGCAGCACCGCCGTCTCGCCGTCGGCGTGGGTGTAGGTCAGCCGGACCTCGTACCGGGAACCGTCGCGCCGGATCTCGTCGATGACGCAGTCGAGCACCGCGTGCAGCGTCTTGAACTGGTAGCTGTCCAACACCGCCCCGTGATGGCCGCGGACGTCTCCCGGATGCTTGGTGTTCCAGGCCAGCCGAATCGACCGAGGACTGGCCAGGTGCACCATCGCGGCGTGGCCGAGGATGGCCGAGGCGGTCTCGAACGCGGAATTGCCCTTGCCGATGATCAAGACCCGTTGACCCGCATAGCGACTCGGGTCGACGTCCAACTCCTCGTAGCCGACGGCGTGCTCGATCCCCGGTATCGGCGGGACGTTCGGCCGACCCCAGCCGATCGCCACGACGACGCAGCGGGCACCGATCGGGCCGGCGGTGGTGTGCACGACGAATCCGTCCCCGGTCGCCTCGATCCGCTCGACCGCGGTGTCGAACCGGATCCGCAGCTCGTGGTGGCGGTGGAAGTCGTCCAGGTAGCGCACCATGTCGTCAGCGTGCGGAAAGTACTCCTGGCTGTACTTCGGAAAGGGCAGCTCAGCCGGCTCCTGAAGCAGCGAGTTCCAGTCCCACCGCAGCCGGATCTCCGGGTCGTCGCTGACCGCGTGCACCTTGTTCAGGGAGATCAACCGGCGGTGCCGCGGATAGTGGCGGAAGAAGGCCGCCGGTGCGGACTCCCGCTCCACCGTCAGGTAGTCGCAGCCGGCCCGGTGTAGATAGTAGCTGAGCTGCAGGCCCGCCGGCCCTCCACCGATGATCACATAGCGGTGCTGCGCGCTGACGCCGGAACCGGTGTCGTCCATCCGCCACGCCTCCACTTCGCCGGTGCCGAGAACACGACGGTCCCGATCCGGACGGGGTGCTGTCAACGGCCTCGGACACGCCAGAGCCGGGCCGATGGGCCCGATACTCGGAGAACGGCGATGGACGGCGGGAAATTGAGCACGTTCGAAGAAGTCCACGACCGCTGCGCGTGCCACCATCCGATGACCGCAGGCGTCCGAAGGCCGCCGGAGAGCCACACCGTCCACCTGAGAGGTGACCTCATCGCGCACATCGATCTCGGCCTCGACGAGGCGAAGCACCCCGGCATCGTCGGCCTGATGCGGTACCGCCCCGAGACCGCCAAACCCCTCAACGAACTCGCCGAGGTGCTGCTGCGCGGCCCCAGCTCACTGAGCCGGGGAGAGCGGGAGCTGATCGCCGCGTACGTCTCCGGCCGCAACGAGTGCGAATTCTGCTGTACCTCGCACTCGTTGTTCGCCGCCGCCCAACTGGACGAGGGCCTGCCGCTGGTGGAGCAGGTCCGCGCCGACCCCGAGTCCGCGCCGATCTCGGCCAAGCTCAAGGCCCTGCTGGGCATCGCCGCGGCGGTGCAGCGGTCGGGCCGTGACGTCAGCGGCGAACTGGTGCGGGCCGCCCGCGAACAGGACGCCACCGACGTCGAGATCCACGACACGGTGTTGATCGCCGCCGCATTCTGCATGTTCAACCGATACGTCGACGGACTGGGCACGGTGGCACCGGAGAGCCACGACGGATACGGCGACTCGGTACGTCGGGTGGTGACGGAGGGCTACGGCACCTGAGGCCGTCCGGAGACTACGCGGCCTTCCTGGCGCGAGGCCGGCGCGGCGCGGGTTGCGCCGGCACGACCTCCGACGGCGACGCTGACGTTGCTCCGGCGTCAGCGGCCGGAACCGACGCCACCGCGCCCTCCGGGGTGCCGCCGACCTTCGTGGCCACCAACGCCAGCACCGCGGCCCGGTGTTCGTCCCGCTCGTCGTCGGGATCGAACCGGTCGGTCATCGCGTCGACGAGCGAGGTCGTGCGGGCGAGTTCCGGCGCCGGCACCACCACCGGGGAGGACAGGAACGGGAACTCCGGGACGCGCAACTCGTCCGGCCAGACCATCGTGTGCATGACGAGCATGTCCTCGCGTACCCGGATCGCCGCCAGACGCTCCACCTGACGCAACGTCACCCGCGCGAGGGCCGCACGACCACTGCCGCGCAACGCGTCACGCAACAGCGTGTACGGCAGCACCGCGATGTCGTCCGGCTCCAGGAAGTACGTCCGGTCATAGAGGACGGGGTCGATCTCGTCGACGCGGACGAACCGGCCCACCTCGATGGCGCGCGATGCCGGCGGACGCAGCGCGGCCAACTCCTCGTCGCCGACGACGACCAGCAGCCCGTCGTCGGTCTCGTACCCCTTGGCGACGTCCTCGTAGGCCACCTCACGGTCGCAGTCGTCACAGAACCGGCGAATGCCGATCCGGCCGCCGTCGTCGCGGTGCACCTGCCGAAACCGTACGGTCTTCTCCTCCGTGGCGGCATGTACCCGCACGGCGATCGACACGAGACCGAAGGAGATGGCGCCTTTCCACATTGCCCGCATTACCGCTCCCTGGCTGGTCGTGATCCCTGGCGTCAGCGTGGCACGGCGTCACGGGCAGTCGCTTCCTCAGCCGTGCGCGACCCGCGCCGACCCCGAGACGCCGCCTCGGCACGGTGGAGGATGCGCCTGCCGGGACCGCACGACGACGATCGGACCGAGATCCAGACCCGTGCCCGCCAGCTCGGGGCACCGGCCCAGCGACCAGGGGAGGACAGACGCGGTGGGAGACGGCACAGCCGCCAAACACGTACCGGTCAACCAGGTGCTGCGCGAATACCTGCTCGCCTCGACCTCGGCGCCGGATGAAGCGGTACGCGACCTGGTCGCCGCCACGGCACGGCTCGGCGAGGTCGCCGGGATGATGGTGCCGACGGAACAGGTCGCGCTGCTGACCCTGCTGGCCCGGCTGGTGCACGCCCGCACGGTGATCGACCTCGGCACCTTCACCGGGCTGTCGGCCCTCGCCTTCGCACGCGGTCTCGCCCCCGGAGGCACGGTGATCACCTGCGACAACAGCGACCGGTGGCACGACCTTGCCCGGACCCACTGGCAGCAGGCCGGGATGGCGGACCGGATCGAGTTCCGGCTCGGACCGGCTGCCCGCAGCCTCCGGGCGATGCCACGCCAGGCCGCGGTGGACGTCGTCTTCGTCGACGCCGACAAGCTGAACTACCCGACCTACTACGAGCTGGCGGTGCCGCTACTCCGCCCGGGTGGCCTGTTGTTGCTGGACAACGTGTTGCTGGACGGCTTCGTGACCGCACCCGATCTGGCCACCGACCCCATGCAACGGCGCTGTGCCGGCGTACTGCGTGCGGTCAATGCCGCCGTGGCGGCCGACGACCGGCTGGAGACCGTGATGTTGCCGATCGCCGACGGCCTCACCGTCGCACGGCGGCGCTGACCGACACCGCCGCCGTCCGGCCGCTCACAACTGCTCCGGTAGGTCGAAGGCGGAGAAGACCTCCGGCGGGAACGCGGTGATCTCCGTGATCGTGCCGCCCTCCACCCGGAAGACGTTCAGCACCTGCGGGCGGTACAGCGACTCGCCCGGCCGCCGGACGTACCCGGCGACCGCCGGTTGCCGATTCGCGCGTGTCCCCAGCGCGCGCCACTCGCCGAAGTAGGCCGGCGAGGTCGGGTCGAACTGGGCGAGCAGCCCGGCGGTGAAGGCCTCCCGGCCGACGATCCAGAACGGGTCCGGCGGCATGGTGACGCGGACGTCCTCGCGCAGCAGCTTGGCGAAGCTCGCCGCGTCGGCCTTCTCCAACGCCTCGATACACCGATGGACGAGGGCCCGCTCCGCCTCCGCCGGGTCCGTGGTCGGACCCCACTCGATCGGACGCCGCGGCAGCCGATCCTTGAGGGTGGCGCGGGCGCGCTGGAGTGCGCTGTTCGCGGAGGGGACGCTGATGTCGAGCATCGCGGCGGTCTCGTTCGCCGTCCAGGCGAGCACGTCACGCAGGATCAGCACGGCCCGCTGCTGAGCCGGCAGATGCTGGATCGCGACGAGGAAGGCGAGCTCGATCGTCTCCCGGGCCACGACCTGCGAGTCGGGCTGACTGTCCGGCGACGCGACGACGTCGAGCAGTCGGTCCGGGTACGGCTGAAGCCAGGGCACCTCGTCGGTGGGACCGCCCGGGACGTCCGGATCCGCGCCGAGCGCCGGCTGCCGGTACGGCATCGGTGTACGCGCGTTGGCCCGCAGGAAGTCCAGGCACACGTTCGTGGCGATGCGGTACAGCCAGGCGCGGACGGCCGATCGCCCCTCGAACGTCTCGCGCTTGCGCCACGCCCGTAGGTAGGTCTCCTGGACCAGGTCCTCGGCATCCTCGAAGGACCCCAGCATCCGATAGCAGTGGACCTGCAACTCGCGCCGGTGCCGGTCGACAAGTGCGGCGAAGGCGGTCTCGTCGATGATGGCGGGCTTCTGCGCGGTGTCGTGCGCGGGCGCGTCCGCGCCGAGGTCGGCCATCGAAGCCTCTTCCCCTCCATCGTGGATCAAGCATCCACGGCTCACTATACCGATGCGGTCGCCGGGCGGTTGCTGTCAGTGTCGACGGCGGCGTCCGGCAACACGGGAGATGAGTGGCCCCGATGTGGATGTGAGGGTGATTAGCGATCGGAGCGGCGCGACACCGAAACGAGGAGCGATGGACCGAACGACCCCCAGCACCGACGAGCTCAGCCGGCTCTACGACTCCACCGCCGCGCTGTCGCAGGTCTTCATCGACGGTCAGGAACACCTGTCCTACTGGTACGACGACCGTGACGACACCCCCGTCGTCGAGGCGGCCCGCCGGATCACCCGCAAGGTCGGCGACGCGATCGACCTGCGTCCCGGCGAGCACGTCCTGGATGCGGGCTGCGGCGTCGGGGCCCCGGCGGTACAACTCGCCGAGGAGTACGGAGTCCGGGTCACCGGTGTGACCGTGAGTCCGGTCCAGGTGCAGGAGGCACGCGGCCGGGCCGAGCGGGCCGGACTCGGCGCGCGGGTCGACTTCGCCCTCGGTGACTACCACCAACTCGCCCTGGCCGACGGCTCGGTCGACGCCGTGGTGGCCGTCGAGGCCATGGTGCACGCCGTCGACGTGGCGGTGGCACTGGCCGAGTTCCACCGCGTGCTGCGCCCCGGCGGTCGGCTGGCCATCACCGACTGCACCCGTGAGTCGCACGTGAGCGCGGCACAGGTGGCGCCTTTCATGGCGCTCTTCAGCATCAACCAGTTGCACTCCGTGGCGGAGTGGACCTCGCTGCTCGGCGCGGCGGGCTTCGACGTCGAGGAGTACACCCAGTGCGGACCGCGGGTGTACGGCATGGGACTGCGGTATCTCGACCGGATCGAGGAGCTGCGCGACGAGCTCACCGCACGCTTCGGAGCGGAGACGGTGGCCACTCTGGCGGCGTCCTACCGGGACTATTTCGGGAGGCGGACCGAGATCGGGTACGCGATCGTCGCCGCCCGCAAGCCGTATCTCTGACCTGTGCCTGCTCCGGCGCAGCAGACCCGGGTGTCAGGGCCCGCTCGTCGTCGCCGATGGCCCCGGCGATGAGTCGGGGCCGGTACCGATGCCTCGCCTCACCGGCGGGATCGAGGCTCGTGCCGGTCAATCCGACGACGGACGGTGGACCCGCCGATGGCGAGCGGACCGGAGCGGGCGCGAACGGGGCGGGCACCGCGCGACCTCCTCGTGGGGTCAACGATCGCGCGGTGCCCGCCCGGCGTGGGGTACCGGATCCACCACGCCTGAAACGCCGATCCGGTCGGCGACGGTGGCCTCGTCCCGTCGGAGGGCCACCAGGTATCAGTTCGGCACCGAGGTGATCAGGCCGCCGTCGACCAGCAGTTCCTGACCGGTGATGTAGGAGGCGCGGTCGGAGAGCAGGAAGGCCACGGCCTGCGCCACGTCCGCCGGGCGCCCCAGCCGCCCCAACGGCACCTGACGGCGGGCACCCTCCCGGGCCTGCGCCGTATCGGCGATGCCGAGGAACATGTCCGTCACGATGTAGCCGGGGCTCACCGCGTTCACCCGGGTGCCGCGGGTGCCCAGGTCGGCGGCGAGGGAACGCGCGAGGTTCACCACCGCGGCCTTGCCCGCCGCGTACAGGGGCGTGGTCGCCAGGCCGCGGTGCACCAGCCAACTGCCGTTGACCACGATCGCCGCCCGGTCGGCCAACAACGGCAGTGACTTCTGAATCGTCTGGAAGACCCCCCGCACGTTGGTGTCCAGCAGGTCGGTGTACTCGTCCCCGGTCACCGCAGCACAGGGGTTGAAGCGGGCGACGCCGGCGTTGGCGAACACCCCGTGCAACCGGCCGACGCGGTCTGCCACGACCGCCATCAGACGGTCGAGGTCGGACTCCCTCGACACGTCGGTGGGGACCGCGGTCACACGTGCGGGAGCGTCGAGGGTCTCGACCGCACCCCGCAGTCGCGCGGCGTCACGGCCGGCGAGCACCACCTGCGCCCCCGCGTCCAGCAAGGTACGCGCGGTGGCCAGGCCGATGCCGCTGCCGCCGCCGGTGATCAGGACGGCCCTGCCGTCGAACTCCGCCATGTGCCCAGCGTGGCAGCGACGGGCGGACCGAGCACCTTCGTGCGTGCTCGGTCACGCGGCGGCAGTGTCGACTGGTCGCACGTCCGAAGGTGCGGGATGACGACGACGGTTGGCAGGGTCGAGCCCGGACAGGTCGTCCGTCCCACGTCACCAGGGAGATCGCGATGGTTCGCAGCCCGCAGCCCGACAGTTCCTCCGGTTCCGCCGGAGTCCTGCGCTCGGTGGGTGTCGCCTACGACACCGGCACCAACTTCGCCACCGGGCAGGGCGAGCTGTCCCGGGTGCTCTGGAGCACCGACCGGATGGTGGACGAGATCGGCGCGATCCGCCGGCGGCTGCACTGCAACTCGGTGACCGTCTACGGCAGCGACCTCGGACGCCTGGACGACACCGCGCGGGCAGCCGCCGAGGTCGGGTTGCACGTCTGGTGGCAGCCACGACTCGTCGACCGGCCGCAGTCGGAGGTCGTCGACCACCTGGCCGAGGCGGCCCGTCTCGCCGAGCGACTGCGTCGCGACGGGGCGGCCGTGAGCTTCTCCGCGGGCTGTGTCCACTCGGTGTTCACCCCGGGCCTGCTACCCGGTGGGCGCTACCACGAGCGGATGGCCAACGTCTTCGCCGACGCCGACCACCACCTCCTGCGGCCGACCGATCCGGTCGACCTGGTCGACGGCAATCAGCGGCTCAACCAGTTCCTCGACGGGATGCTGGGGGTCGTGCGGTCCCACTTCTCCGGCGAGGTCGGCTACGCGGCGGCACCGTTCGAGGACGTCGACTGGCGGCTGTGCGACGTGATCCGGTTGATGCACTTCTACACGCTCGGCTATCCGGCCCGGGACGAGGACCGCGTCGCGGAGATCACGCGGTACCACCGGTGGGGCAAGCCGGTGATGATCGCGGAGTTCGGCACCGCGACGCACACGCGAGCGGCCGAGCAGGCATTCCTCTCCTTCGACGTGGTCGACCGCAGCGGCGCCGTGCCGACCGTCCGGCCCGGCGTGCGGCGCGACGAGCCTGCTCAGGCAGAGTTCCATCAGCGGATGCTGGACGTCTTCGTCCGGGCCGGGGTGCACGGCGTGGCGGTCAGTGAATTCATCCATCCGACCCACCCGTTCTCCGTCGATCCCCGCGTCGACCTCGACGTGGCGAGCATGGCGCTGGTCCGGACGATCCGGGAGTACCACGACGATCCGGCGTCGCCCTACCGGTGGGAGCCCAAGCAGTCCTTCCATGCCCTCGCCGCGCGCTACGCCGCACTGGGTGGAGCGGCACCGCGCACCGACCGAACCTGCTGACCCGACGGCCCGCCTCCGATGGAGTCGGCGGCGGGCCGTCGGGTGCCGGTCCCGATGAACGCGCCTCGCCGCCGCGGGGCGGCCGGTCGCCTCCATGGCGGCCAGGCGCGGCCGACGTCACGGCCCGACACGCCGGCCGGACGTCCCGGACCGGGCGGCTCTACCAGGCCACCGGCAGGGTGGTCAGCCGTTCCATCGGACCGGTGACGTTGCTGCGGATCTCCTGCGCCGGCACGGCGAGACGAAGACCCGGCAGCCGCTGGGTCAGCGCGCGGAAGGTCAGCTCCAGCTCGATGCGGGCCAGGTTCTGCCCGATGCACTGGTGGATGCCGAAACCGAAACCGAGATGATGGCGCGGCGACCGAGTCACGTCGAACTCGTCCGGAGTGGGCACCAGCGCGGTGGAGAAGTTGGCGGCGGCGGCACCGATCAGCACGCCCTCGCCGGCCTTGATGCGACGTCCGGCGATCTCGATGTCCTCCACCGCCACCCGGGAGATCGCCTCGACCAGGGAGACGTACCGCATGATCTCCTCGACCGCACCGGTCACCAGCTCCGGGTCGGCCCGGAGCGTGGCGAACTGGTCGGGATGCTCCAGCAACGCCAGACTCCCCAGGGAGATCACGTTGGCGGTGGTGTCCTGCCCGGCGATCAGCATGAGCATCGCGTAGATGACCAGCTCGTCACGGCTGAGGCGCCCCCTGCGTACCTGATCGGCGATGAGGTCGTCGAGCAGCCCGGTACCCGGATCACGCTCCTTGGCCGCGATCAGCCGACCGAAGTAGTCGGTCAGAGCGGTCATCGCCGCGGCGGCCCGGCCCGGGTCGGCGTCGAACAGCTCCCTGGCCGGGCGGGCAAAGGCCACCCGGTCCTCGTACGGGACGCCGAGCAGCACGCAGACCGCCATGGACGGCACCGGCAGCGCGAACTCGGCCACCAGATCCGCTGGCGAACCCGCCGCCAGCATGGCGTCGATCCGCTGGTCGACGATGTCCTGGATGGCCGGACGCAACGCGTTCATCCGCCGGACCGAGAAGCTCGGGATCAGCATCGTGCGCTGCCGGGTGTGCAGCGGCGGGTCGACACCGATCAGGACATCCGTGTAGCCGGTGTTCGCCAGTTCCGCCATCTCCGCGCTGAGTGCGGGGAAGCCCTCTGCGCGGGCGTTGATCGACAGACGACGGTCGGCCAACAGCGATCGAGCCTCCGCATGCCCGGTCACCAGCCACGCCTCTCGTCCGTCGTAGAGACGCACCCGGGACAGGGGTCCCTCGGCCCGGAACGCCGCATAGTCGCTGGACGGTCGGTACGGACACTGGCGTCCGATCGGGAAGGCCGGGCGCTCGTCGGGCGTCGTCGTGGGGGTCGACATCGGTTCTCCTCCTGGTCGCAACTCCCGTCGCCGGGCGCCACGGGCGTCTGGGCCCATTCAGCCTGACCGGGAGGCCGCAGGGTGTCTTCTTGTCGCGTGCGCATCGGCACCACGGCCGGCGCAGGACGAAAGACGTCAGCCACCTCGAATCGCCACGACGTCGCCTTCGTCAACCTTCTTGTTCAGCATCGACGGAGATGTTTGCGAAAATAGGTTCGGTCAGCCCTCCCGGTATGGGTTGGTCGACGGTAGGATCCGGGTCACCCGAATTGTTCGTCAGATGTGCCGGGCACCCGTGTCGCGAATCCACTCACACGATTGGGGAAAGGCCATGGATTCTGCCGTTTCATCGGCAACCGGAGATTCGACGGAAAGGAGCAGGCCGCGCTGGCGTCAGCGCGCGATCGGCGTTCTGGCGGCCGTGCTGGCGGCGGTGGTGATCTGGGTGGTGGCGGTGCCGCTGGCCGGGGTGGACCTGATGGCCACGGTGGCCTCGGGCGAACCGCCGATGGAGATCGGTGTGGGCGCGGTGATCGCCTCTTCGCTGATCACCTCGTTGCTCGGCTGGGGCCTGCTCGCGTTGCTGGAGCGGGTCACCCGACACGGCCTGCGGATCTGGGTGATCGTGGCGGTGCTCTTCACGCTGCTCTCCCTCGCCGGGCCGTTCATGGCGGAGACCGGTGCCGCGACGGCCGTGCTCCTACTGATGCACCTCGCCGTCGGAGGGGTCCTCATCGCGGCGATGCTGCGCAGCGTCCGCCGCTGAGAACCGCGATCGTCGACCCGAAAAGGGTCGTGCCTGCGCCGGAGGGCGCAGGCACGACCTGGGAGGGCGACGGTGGGATCAGCGCAGGGCCAGGGCCCGCTGGTGGACGGTGCTGACCGAGTTGACGGCGAGCTGCTTGGTCGGCTCGACCGACCAGATCAGCAGGTCACCGTTGGCGGCCAGGGTGAGCTGGGCGTCGCACTCGGCGACCGACTGCACGGACTTGTCCGACGACGACGGGTTGGACCAGGGAAGGACGGTGGTGAGGGTCGAGGCGAAGGTGCGGGCACCGCGCAGCGCCGGCGCCTCGTGCTCCGCGTAGGAGATGGTGCCGTTCAGCGGCGTACCGTTGCCGGTGTCCAGCTTGATGGTGCCGGCGCTGCAGGTACGCAGCACCTTCGCCACCTTGTCGATCGCCGCGCTGGCACCGCCGGGGATCTGGAAGACGGCGGTCATGAAGTACCGCTGGAGGCTCTCCGGCGCGGCGGCCTGCGACCGCTCGCCAGCGTGCATGTACCCCTCGATCCCGCGCAGATCGCCCAGGGCGCTGGTCATCTCCAGGCAGGCACGGGGCTCGGAGGTCATGCCGGGCCCGGTGCCGAACTGCCCGGTGGCGACTGCCTCCGCGATGGTGACCGTGGGGTGAACGATGGATGCGGTCTTGCGCTGTTCGCTCTCCGGCACCAGGATCTGCCGGAGATCTTCGTTGCTGAACTCGGTCTGGGCGACCACGGCCTGCTGGGAGCCGGCGGTGGCTGCCCCGTTCCCCGCGAGGAACAGCGCGGTCAGGGCGGCCAGTGCCACCGCGGTGAGGGTGACTACGGTTCGCTTCTTACGCATGTTGTTCTCCATGTCGAAATGGTGGTTCGTGATCTCGGAAATACTCCTCGATCACCGAGGCGTAACGTCGCCCTCCCCTTTCTGGCGCCTCGTGAAATCAGTATGTCGGAACCCGAGACACGCTCCGCCTCCCGTAGTGCGGAGCGGTCGAGACCGGCAAATGCAGGTGATACGAAACGGTCGTGTATCGGGTTCGCCACCGCACCACCGATGCGCTACCGGCTAGGGACGGTCGATCGAGTGCTCCCCGGCCCGACCCAGAACGTCGGCGAGCCGGTCGGCGAACTCGTACGGGTGGGTGACGTGTCCGACGTGACCGCCGGGGAAGTCGATCAGCGCGAGACCGAGCAGCCGGGCCAGAGCCTGGTTCGGGCGGTAGGCGAACTGCTCCCGCGACGTACTGCCGCCGGCCAGCACCAATCGCGCCGCGTACCGGCGCAGCAGCTCCAGGTCGGGCCGGTACGCCGGAAAGCTGCGGGTCTCGTGTTCGAACCAGAACACCTGGTTGCGGTGGAGCCGGGCCTGGAGCTGCGCGAGCTGATCCGGTGGGAGCCGGGCGTCCTCCGGCGGCCGTGTCTCGCCCGCCAGGCCCACGTGGTCGCGGAACAACTCCCGGGCGGCCTCGCCGCCACGCTCGCGATAGGTGAGGTACAGGTCGTCGTAGAACCCGAGCCAGTGCGCGGCGTCGGGCAGGATCGACACGAGTGGCGGTTCGTGCACGACCACGGTGCGCAGGCGGTGCGGGTGGGCCTGCAGCAGAGCCAGCCCCACGATGCCTCCCGAGCAGGTGCCGAACACGTCCGCCGGTCCGTCGGCGAGATGGTCCAACAGATGGCGGGCATCCCGGGCGTCCACCTCGACACGACGATCGTCGACGACCGGATCGAAGACCGGGCTTCGGGAGAAACCCCGCCGGTCGTAGGTGATCACCGTGTACCGCGTCGCCAGGCTGCCCGCCAAGGGGCCGAACGGGGTGGCGTCGCCGTTGCCGGTGGGGATGCAGAGCAGCGGCGGACCGTCGCCGCGGACCTCGAAGTACAACTGGGCGCCGGGGACCTCGAGGGTGCCGTACCGGACCGGACGCATGTGGACCTCCTGAGTCGGACGCCGGGCGCGCCTGCACCGGTTGCGTCGGCGAGCCACGACGCCCGCACCGAGCGGCAGCGGTACGGGCCTGGTCGTCCATCTCGCAGGAGGGGTGACGCCGGCCTCGGGCGGTCCGTCCGCGCAGGCGCGGATCCGGCGGGGTGACGTCGACGCGCGCGACGAGTCGTGGGTCCGACGGTAGGGCGCACCGCCGTGGCCGGCATCTCCGTGCGTGCGGCCGGTCGCAGATCGGTCGGCGGCCTCAATGGTCCGCTCGAATGACCCGACGCAGCTTCCGATCTGATGAAAGGTGCGCCAAGAACTGTCATACGGGGTGCGTGGACTGATTAGACGGAAGGTCGAATGGGACTGTTCCGGATCGCGCTCGAAGCGCGATCCGGAACAATCTGCGTGTGACTACTGGAATGAGATCTCGGCGCCCGCGCCCTCGCCGAAGTCATTGAACATCCCGATGCCGCACGGCGCCTTGTTGCAGTCGACGACCCCCCACGGCGTGCCGTCCGGGCCGAGCGTGCCCTGGTAGATGTGGCGCACCGCCAGCCTGGCGGAGAGCGTGCCGGACGTGGTCGTGCTGACGTCGATGGTCTCGCCCCCGTTGCAGGGCATGGCGTCGTCGACGATCGCGCACTGGCCGATGTGGAAGACGCTGCTCGGGCGCAGGCCGGTGGCGTTGACGGTGACCACCTGGCCGTCGGCGAGGCCGGTTGCCGGGGTGACGGTGACCGTCGGGACGGCGGGTGCGGGGGCCTCGCCGGGCGTGGTCGGGGCGCCGACGGCCGGCACCGGCCCGGCGACGGAGAAGGCGAGGGCCGCCACCGCGCCGGCGCCGAGGAGGGACAGGGTGCGTTTCCGGTCTCTGGCGAACACGTGATGCTCCATTTCTTGAATGCGGGCACAATTCTGCGGGGACCGGTCGTTTCCGTTCCCGAGGGAACGGGTGACGTGACTCGACAGAACATGGGCACCCGTGTCGTGATACATCGTCGTCCGTCGAGCCGCTTCAAGAGCGCTCTGACAGTTATGACGATGCATCTACCCGCGACTGAGCGGTCCCGGGCGGGAAATTCCAGCGATCATGCGCGAGGCGTCAACATCAGCCGCAGCGCCTTCTTGTCCGGCTTGCCGACCGGAGTGTGCGGCAGCTCGTCCACCACGACGAGGCGCTCCGGCACCTTGAACGCGGCGAGGCCGCGAACGGTCAGCGCCCCGGCCAACTGGCGCAGTGTCAGCCTGCGCCCGGGATGCAGCCGGACGAAGAGACAGAGCCGTTCGCCGACCGCCGGATCGGGCATCGCCACGGCCGCGACCTCGGCGATCTCCGGCAGTTCCAGCGCGAGGGCCTCGACCTCACCGGCGGAGATCTTCTCGCCCGCCCGGTTGATCATGTCCTTGATCCGTCCGCAGACGACGACATCGCCGTCCCCGGTGAGCCGGACCAGATCGCCGGTGCGGTACCAGCCCGTGGCGGTGTAGGAGACGGCGTTCTGCTCGGGTGCCCGGTAGTAACCGCGCGGCGTGTACGGGCCACGGGTGAGCAGCTCACCGCAGACACCGGGGTCGACCGGTCGTTCGGTGTCGGGCTCCACCACCAACAACTCGTCGAAGGGGCTGAGCGGTCGACCCTGCGTGTGGTGCGCGATCTCGGGCGGCGCGCCGATCGGTGTGTAGCAGACCAGACCCTCCGCCATGCCGTAGACCTGCTGCACCTCACACCCGAGGGCGGAACCGAGCGCCGAGGCGAGTTCGGGAGCGAACATCGCCCCACCGACGTGGACGTGCCGCAGGCTGGACAGGTCCCGGCCGCAGTCGGCCGCAGCCGTCCAGGAGATCGCCACCGCCGGTACCAGTGAGGTCGCCGTGACCCGCTCCGCCTCGATGGCGGCGAACGCCGGTCCCGGACGGGGAGACGGCAACAGGACCACCCGCCCTCCGCTGTACAGCGTCCCGAGCACCCCCGGGTTCGCCAGCGGAAAGTTGTGCCCCACCGGCAGCACCGCCAGGTAGACGGTGTCCCGCCCGAAGCGGCACACGTCGGCGCACCGCCGCAGGTTGTACTCGTAGTCGTCGTGGGTGCGGGCGATCACCTTCGGCACCGCCGTGGTGCCGCCGGAGAGCAGGAACAGCGCCACGTCGCCACCGGCCGGCGCGCACGCGTCCAGCCGGCGACGTCGTGCCTCGACGTCGCCGTCGGCCCGCAACAGCGCCCGCCCGTCGACCCCGAGCGTGCGGACATCGTCACCGAAGACGAACACGGAGGTCGGGCCGGGCAACCCCGCCACCACTCGGTACGCGAGCGCCTGGTGGTCGTAGTCGCGCCAACGGTCGGGCACCACCAACGCCCGGACGTCGACGTGCGCGGCGATCGCGGACAGCTCGTGCTCGCGGTGCTGCGGCAGCATCATCACCGGAGCCACCCCGAGCCGGAAGCAGGCGAGCATGACGACCACCAGTTCCCAGCAGTTCGGTAGCTGCAGCAGCACCCGGTGACCCTGGCGCAGCCCGTGCTCGCTGAGGTGCTCGGCCAGCCCATCGGCCAACTCGGCCAGCTCCCGGTAGGTCACCCGGCGGGGGCCGTCGACGACCGCGACCTGATCACCCCACCGGTCCGCCCACTCCCACAGGTGGGCACCGAGCGGGCGGCCACGCCAGCACTCCGCCATCCGATAGGCGTACGCCAGATCCTCCGGCCAGGGTACGAGCCCGTCGTCGGTCGTCATCGCGTGCTCCTCCAAGCGGTGGTGTTCGGAAGTCGATCCGCCAGGTACTCCGCCATCGCCTCGACCGTCGGCCGGTCCCACAGCAGGGTGGCCGGCAGCGCGAGGTGGAACTCCCGCTCCAGGGCCGCCCGGACCCGGGTGGTCATCACCGAGTCCAGGCCCATCTCCGACAGCGGGCGGAGCGGGTCGATCTCACTGCGAGGCAGCCGTGTCTCGTCGGCGACCTGGGCGCTGATCCGGTCCCGCAGATGTGCATGGAGCGCGGTGTCGTCCAGTCCGGCCCACGGCGGGCCGCCACCGTCCGACGCGCTGTGCGGTCCGTCCTCGCCGGACAGCTCGCCGAGCAGCGGCGGTCGGTGACCACCGGCGGTCGGCGGGAGCACCCGCAACACGACCGGCTCGCCCAGATCATGTCGGTGCGCCTGCTCCCACGCGGCGAACGCCTCGGCGACGCTGACGTCGGCAGCGCCTCGCGCGGCGAGTTCCGTGTCGATGACGGCGCTGGAGGTGGACATCCCGAGCCCACGCCAGGAGGTCCACCGAATGCTCCTCGTCCCGGTGTCACCAGCCGCACGCCGGTGGCGGGCGAGGCAGTCCAGGAAGGCGTTGCCCGCGGCGTAGCTGCCCTGACCGGGCAGGCCGAGAAGCTGGCCCACCGAGGAGAACGACACGAAGAAGTCGAGGCTGCCCGGCGGAAAGAGCGCATGCAGGGTCAGTGCGGCCACCTTGGGCCGCAGCACCCGTCGCAGCGAGGATTCGTCGAGAGTGTCGATGGTGCGGTCGTCCAGCACACCGGCCGCGTGCACCACCCCGCGAATCGGCGGCAGCCCGTACGCGGCGGGTCGCAGCAGCCGCACGGCCTCCTGCGCGTCGGCGATGTCGCACGGCACGACGACGACGGTCACCCCGGCCCGCTCCAGTGCCCGCACGGTCCGTACCGCCGCGCGTTGCCCCGGGTCGGTCAGCCCGTCCCACGTCTCGCGCGAGGGCAGGCCGCGCCGTCCGGTCAGGACGATGCGGCGGGCGCCCCGGTCGGCCAGCCACGCGGCCACCTCCAGCCCCAGCGCCCCCAGGCCACCGGTGATCAGGTACGTGCCGTCGGGACGGCAGGCCAACGACGGCGCGAGGGGTCCATCGGTGACCGCCCGCAGCCGGGGGACCAGCGCCTCGCCCCCGCCCACCGCCACCAGGTCCTCACCATGGCCGGCGCCGACCAGGGCGACGAGGGTGGACAGGTCGCGTCGGTCGGCACCGACGTCGACGACGCCACCCCAGCTCTCGGGCCGTTCGCTGCCGATCACCCGACCCAATCCCCACAGCGCGCCGTGACCGAGCGCGCTGTGCCGGTCGCCGGATCGGACACCCCGCGTCACACACCACAGGCGGGCACCCTGCCCGGTCGCGACCCGGCGCGCGGTCCGGGTCAGCAACCACGCGTTCGCCGCGACCAGCTCGGCCACGTCGTCGGTGGCCGCCTCGGCGGGTACCACCAGGACGGCCCGGCCGTCGAGCAGTTCGTCGCCGACGATCTGGTCCGGGTCGGTGACCTGCCGGCAGCGGACGCCGTGCGCGACCATCTGTGCGGCCAGATCGTCGCCGAGTGGGGACCTCGGGCCGACCAGGACCGCCCCGTCCGGCGGAGGGCCGAGTAGGTGCGGTGCCGGCCGCCAGGCGGTGTCGTAGAGCACCGGGGTGCGGGCGTCGAGTCGCGCCACGTCCTGGTCGAGCAGTCCGTAGCGCAGGCCGGTCAGCCGGCCGACCACCTCGTCGTGGACGTTGACCAGTTCCACGTCGACGACGTCCGCACCCCGACGCCGGACGGTGATCCGGGCCTGGGCGACCGCGGTCGGGCAGAGCGTGACCCGGGCGACGGACGCCGGCATCCGCAACACCGGCGGCCCGGGGAAGACCACCGACGCGATCGACAACGCGGCGTCCAGGATCGGTGCCCAGCCCGCAGCGTCGGGGGCATCGTCGACATCGACGACGCCGACCAGGCCGTCGGAGGTCTGGCCGAGACGGCGCACGGTCCACGAGAAACCCATCGCCGCGACGCCGAGGTCGGCCAGCCGCTCCACGACGTGCCTCTCGTCGAGGGGGCCGGTCACCGTGGACGGCGGCTCGGGGGGCCCCGGCAGACCGGCGTACGGGTCAGCGGCGGCGGAGGTGTGTGTCAGCCAGCCCGCGTCCTCATCCGGGTCCTCGCCGAGCACACGGGAGCTCAGCCGCAGTTCCTCGCCCTGCCGGACGACCTGCACCGCCCGGGGCCGGGTCACGCTGACCGGCGTCCGCAGGAGGACGTCCACCAGGTCCCACCAGCCTCGCCCGGTCGAGGCGGCGGCGAGGAGGGTGGTCAGCAGCACCGCGGCGGGCACGATCTCCACACCACGGACCGGGTGCTCACCGGGGTACGGGCGGCTCCCCTGGTCCAGGCGCGTCAGCCAGACGTCGGCGGGGAAGGCGCCCCGGACCACCGTCCGCCTGCCGAGCAGCGTGTGACCGGCACGGTCGGGGCCGCTCCCGGCGGTGGGCGGCGGTGGCTCCACCGCCCAGTGCCGGCTGCGCTGCCAGGCCGGCGTGGGCAGGTCGGTCAGCCCACCGTCGGGCCACAACGCCGACCAGTCCACCTCCGCGCCACAACCGTAGAGCTCGCCCAGACCGGTCAGCAGCGCCTCCCGGCCGGCGCCGCCCCGACGCAGCGAGTACACCACCCGGGTGTCGGCGACCGGCAACGACGCCAGCGTGTCGTCGATCGAGTGAGCCACGACCGGGTGCCCGGAGATCTCCAGGAACAGGCGGTGACCGTCCTCGGTGGCGGCGGTCACCGCCGGGGCGAAGCGGACGGCGTCCCGCAGGTTGCGTGCCCAGTAGCCGCCGTCCCGAGGTGCGGCCGAGCGGGCGTCCGCGAGCGCGGTCGTGTAGACCGGTGTGTGGGCGCCGGTGGGGCGCAGGTCGGCCGCCGCGGCCCGCAGCCGGTCCAGCAGCGGGTCCATCTGCGGACTGTGGAAGGCCACGTCGGACCTGATCGGCCTGACCCGCGCCCCGGCGTCCCGCCAACGCTCGGCGACGGCGTGGACCGCCGCGACATCGCCGGAGAGAACACACGCGCGGGGTGCGGCGTCGATCGCCACGACCACGTCGCAGCGCCCCCGCAGCCGTCGCCGTGCCTCGTCGGCCGGGACGTCGACGAGCACCATCGCGCCGGCCCCGGCGACGTCGCGCAACAGCGTGGAGCGGCGGCAGACGAGCCGGGCACCCTGGTCGAGGGTGAGCATCCCGGCGGTCACCGCCGCCGCGATCTCGCCGACGGAGTGACCGATCACGGCGGCGGGCCGCAGCCCGAGCGACCGCCAGGTGGCAGCCAGTGCGACCTGCACGGCGAAGATCATCGGCTGGACCACGTCCACCGGCTGGGCCCGGTCGTCGAACAGCGCGGACCGGGGCGTCCACCCGACCTCGGACCGGAAGACCGGGTCGAGCCGGTCCAGGACATCGGCGAACGCCGGGGTGTCCTCGACCAGGTCGCGGCCGACCCCGGTCCAGTGCGAGCCGTGCCCGGAGAAGACCCAGACGGCTCCCCGGTCGCCGCCCGGTGCGGGGTCGGCGACACCCCTGCGTCCGGCCGGCGTGATCTCCCGGAGCCGGTCGACCAGCGCGGACCGCCCGGCGGCGACGACCGCGGCACGGTAGGGCAGATGCCCGCGCCGCCGGGCGAGGGTGTGCCCGACGTCGACGATGGACGGCGCCGGACCCGTCTCGAGGCGGGTGGCCAGGCGCTCGGCGTACTGCCGCAGGGCGGCGGGGGACGCGCCGGACAACGGGTACAGGCGGGGACCGCCCGGCCCCGGTCGCCCGGTCTGTTCGGGTGCCGCGTCGGATTCCTCGATGACCAGGTGGGCGATGGTGCCGCCGTACCCGTATCCGGAGACCGCCGCCCGTCGCGGGTGCGCCCGACGCTGCCAGGGCGTCACCTCCCGGACCACCCGCATTCCGCAGGACTCCCAGTCCACGGCCGGGTTGGGGTGGGTGACCCCCAGGCTCGGCGGCAGGTGTCCGTGCCGCAGGGCGAGCACCGTCTTGATGACGCCGGCGACGCCCGCGCCGGCCTCCAGGTGGCCGATGTTCGGCTTCACCGAACCGATCAGCAGCGGTCGGGCGGCTTCCCGCCCGACGCCGTAGACCTGCGCCAGCGCCGCAGCCTCCAGCGGATCGCCCACCGGCGTGCCCGTGCCGTGCGCCTCGACGTAGTCGACGGTGTGCGGGTCCACACCGGCGTCGCGGCAGGCCCGGCGCATCAGCTCGGCCTGGGCTGCCCCGTTCGGGGCCATGATGCCGTTCGTCCGACCGTCCTGGCGGACGGCGCTGCCGCGCAGCACCGCCAGAATCCGATCTCCGTCACGGCGGGCGTCGGCGAGGCGCTTGAGCACCACCACACCTCCGCCCTCGCCCCGGCCGTAGCCGTCCGCACCGGCGTCGAAGGACTTGCATCGCCCGTTCGGCGCGGTCGCCCCGGCCGCGTCGAGGACCAGGGTGAGACCGGGGGCAGCCATCACCAGTACCCCTCCGGCCAGGGCGAGGTCACACTCGCGGGCACGCAGGGCCTGCGCCGCCAGGTGGATGGCGACCAGCGAGGAGGAACAGGCGGTGTCCACGGTCATGCTCGGTCCGTGCAGGTCCAGCACGTAGGAGACCCGGTTGGCCACCGCGCAGTACGCGCCGCCGATCCCGGTCCACGCCTCGATGCGGGGCAGGTCCTCCAGCAGCCGCCGACCGTAGTCGTCCGCGCCCACCCCCATGAAGACGCCGGTGTCGCCACCGGCCAACCCGCGCGGCGGGATTCCGGCGTGCTCCAGCGCCTCCCAGGCCAGCTCCAGCACGATCCGTTGCTGCGGATCGATCAGCGCCGCCTCCCGAGGCGTGATGTCGAAGAAGTCGGCGTCGAAGCCGGCGATGTCGGTCAGGAAGGAGCCGTACCCCGTCGCCCTCGCGACCGCCTGCGCATGTTCGGGACCCTGACGGGCGTACCAACTCCAGCGGTCGGCGGGGATCGGCCCGGCGGTGTCGCGGCCGTCGCGCAGCAACGCCCAGAACCGTTCGGGCGAATCGACGTCACCAGCGAAGCGACATGCCATACCCACCAACGCGATGGGCTCGGACGAGGTCATAACAGCTCCTTGACGCGTGACGGGGCACCGGAAGCGGCGTACGGAGGTCGGCGCCTATCGGCGGCCGACGACGAGCGCGTGGCCGAACCCCATGTCCTCGTGCCGCTCGACCTCGGCGAAACCCGCGTCCAGGAGTGCCTGTTCCATGTCCGCGGCGGAGTAGGCCATCCCCTCGCCGGAGGCGAGAGTCAGGAAGTAGGGGGAGACCAGCCCGGCACTCATCGGGCCGGTTCCCGCGTCGTCGGAGACGAAGTTGTAGACGAGGCACACGCCCCCGTCCGGCAACGCGGCCCGGCACCGACGCAGCAACGCGGTGTTCCGCGCCCGGGACCAGATCTCGAAGATGTGGAAGACCAGGACGGCGTCCGCCCCGGCGGGCAGTGGCTCGGCCATGATGTCGCCGGTGTGGAAGCGGATCCGCCGCCGCAGATCCGGATCGTCGATGCGGTCGGCGGCGAGTCGGGTGACGCTCTCCTGGTCGAAGACGGTGATCGTGAGGTGCGGGTAGCGCTGCGCGAGGTGGATGGCGTTGGTCCCGTCGCCACCCCCGACGTCGATCGCGTGCCGGACCGCGCTGAGGTCGTAGCGGTCCAGCAGCGGGGTGATCGCCTTGCGTGAGGCGTCTCCCATGTTCGCGTAGAAGACCCGCTGCAGATCGGGGTGTGCGGTGAGTCGCTCGTAGACGGTGGCCCCGGGCCCGGTCAGGTGGCGCAGGCCGACGTTGGTGCCGCGCCGGACGGACTCGGCCAGGTCGGGCAGCGCCGGGTTGATCACCTTGGCCTGTACGTCGACCAGGGGGCCGAGGTAGCGGGGACCGGAGCGCAGCAGCTTGCGGCGGGTCATCCCGGCGTTGACGTACGCGTCGCCGCACTTGTCCACCAGGCGCAGCGCACAGAGTCCGAGCAGCATCACCCGGGCCGGCTGGACCTCGATGTCCAGCGCCTGCGCCAACCGGGCGGGATCGGCTCCACCGCAGTCCTCCAGGTGCTCGAAGATCCCCAACTCCAGCGCGGTACGGAGTAGCTCGAACGCGGTGCTGCCGTGTGCCAGCAGCCGGAGGTAGTCGGCCTCCGTCACTGCGACGTCTCGATCGGTGCCCATGGTTCTCCTCTCCGCCGACGCCGGGCGGTCCGACCGGACCTCCCGGTGATGCGGTGGCTGCGGGGACGCCCCGATCGTGGTCGCGGCGGCGACGGCCCGGCATCTCCGTGCGTGCGCGCCCGGCGCCGCGACGTGACCGCCGCCCACGGCGCGGGCCAGCGCACGACGGAAGGTGTGTCCCCACAGTCGGCACTGCCAGCATCGGGATCAGGCCGGGCCGCGCCTGTGCGGGAAGGGGAGGCGGCCCGGTCGTCTTCCCATCGGCACTGTGGAGGGACATGGGTACACGGCGGGTGGCGATAATCGGTGCCGGTCCGGCGGGACTCTTCCTCGGCCGGCTGCTGGGCCTGGCGATGCGAGCCACGGTGGTCGACGTCTACGAGCGTGCCGCCCCCGGAGGGGCCGGCGGCTTCGGCATCACCCTGTCGGATCGGACGATGCGGCAACTGGCGGCCGGCGACCGGACGGTGGCCGAGCAGATCGGGCGGGCCGCCCGGCCACTGTCCGGTATCGAGCTGCGGCTGCCGGGCCGACGGCTGCGCTACGACGGCTTCCCGGTCGTCACGGTCTCCCGCACCTCCCTGCTGGCCGTGCTCACCGAACAGGCACGGCAGGTCGGCGTGCGGGTGCACCACGGGTGTGACGTCGACGCCGACGACCTCGACGCCGACGTGGTCGTGCTCGCCGACGGGGCCCGCTCGGCGAACCGCGCGGCGCGGTCGGCGACGTTCGGCACGACCGTCCGGACCGGCCTCGCCCGCTTCATCTGGCTGGGCACCGACGCCGACCTCGGCGATGCCGCGACGATGTTCTTCGTGCCGACCGAGTACGGGTCGATGGCCGCGCACGCGTACTCCTGTGGCGGTGGCCCGAGCACCGTGGTGGTCGAGATGGACGAGGGCACCTGGCGCCGGGCCGGTCTGCACCAGCCGGGTCACGGCGGCGCGGTGCCCGGCGAACTGGGCGAGACCGGACTGGCGCTGCTCGACGGCGTCTTCGCCGAGCGACTGGGCGGCGCGCTGATCGGCGACCGCCGCCGGTGGTCGCGCTTCTCGGTGGTGACCAACCGGCGCTGGTCGCACGGGAACCAGGTGTTGATCGGCGACGCCGCGCACACCGCGCACTTCACCGTCGCCTCGGGCACCTCGATGGCGCTCGCCGACGCACTCGCCCTGGCCGCGGCACTACGCAACCGGGACACCGTGGCCGAGGCCCTCGCCGGGTACGAGCGCCAGCGACGCCCTGCGGCGGTACGGATGCAGCGTCTGGCGGGCCCCAGCATGCGGTGGTGGGAGACGTACGGTCGCCGGATGCACCTGCCGGCGGCCCAGTTCGGGCTGCACTTCATCACCCGCACCACCGCGCTCAGCTATCTGGGGCTGCGGCGGCGCTGCCCGGTCCCACTCGACGCGGCGGAGGCGGTGTTCCGACAGTCCGCCGCCGGGGCGTCGGCCGCCCCGAATCCGGTCGGCTCCGTCACGATCGGCAGCGATCGAGCCGGCGCCCCTGCTTCGCCGCCCTCACCTTCCGGCCGCAACGCCGTCGCCGAGCCGTTCACCGACCACGGGTTGCGGCTCGCGCACCGGCTGCTCGGTGTGGGCCCGTCTCGGCCCGGATGCACCAGCGTGGGCGGGCCGCATCCGATGCCGGCGGGCTGGCTGCAACCGTGCCACGTCGCCGCCAGGTCGCCCGGACCCGGCTGGGACGCGGGCATCGAGGGCCGGCTGCTGGCCCCGGGTCGCCGCGCCCTGCGGTTCGTCGTCGTGGCGGTGACCGATCCGTGGGCCGACGACGAGACGTTGCGTGAGCTGTCCGGGCACCAACGCCGGGGAGTGGACGGTGTGCTGCTGCTGCCCGGTGAGCCCGGCTGGTGGGACCGGGCGACGGAACTCGGCGGCCGGGTCCGTACCGAACTGGGCCTCGTGGTGGCCGGCTGTGTGCCGGCTGACTGGTCGAGCGACCTGTGTCGCAGCGCCGCGGTCGACGCCTGGCCGGCCCGGATCCACCTGGCTCTCGTCTCGGCCCGGCTGGACCTGGTCGCGCAGTTGCCTCAGTCGGCAGCGGACCTGGCCGCACCCACCGTGTCCGACGAGACGTGACCTCGACTCGGGTCGCACTCCGGCCGTCACGTGCCCGCGTGACGGCCGGAGTGGCGAGCGCTCAGGCGGCGCAGGCGGCCAGGGCGGGGGGCGGCGGGCCGGCCGTCGCGCCGGTGAAGAGGTTCACGCAGGAGATCAGGAACTGCGGGTTCTCCTCCGGAATGAAGTGGCCGGAGTCGGGGGCGACGACCTCGCGGACGTCGTCGGCCACCTGGCGGAACGACTCCGCGACCGCCGGGCCGAAGGTCGCCGCCGACCCCACCGCCAGCACCGGCATCGGTAGCCGGCGGTGGGCGTTGGCCCGGTTGTTCTCGGCGTCTCCGCTGTACGCGCGGTAGTAGTTGTAGCCGGCGGTGCGGTCGGCGGGGTCCCGGTAGTAGCGGTAGTAGACGGTGCGGTCGATGGCGTCGCGGTTGACGCTGAAGTCGAAGATCATGCCCAGGTAGGTGGGGACGTCGTCGTTGTCGAGGATCCGCTCGGGAATCGGCGCGGGCGCCGCGTTGAACAGGAAGTGGAAACTCAGCGTGTAGGCGTCTTCGAGGCCGTAGCCGGAGAGCGTGGAGTCGAGCACCGCGATCCGGGAGACCTCGGTGGGGAACTCGCGGGCGTACGGGTGAGCGACGAGGACGCCGACGTCGTGCGCCAGGATCGACACCGTGCGGTGTCCGAGGGCGTGGACCGCCTGGCGGATGCGCTTGGCGGTGGTCACCTTGTCGTACCCGTCGGCGAAGTGGCTGGAGTCGCCCAGACCGGGCAGGTCGAATGCGACGACGGTGTGGTTGCGGGCCAGGGCCGGCATCACGTCGTGCCAGGCCCACCAGGTCTGTGGCCAGCCGTGCAGCAGCACCAGGACGGGCCCGCTGCCGCCGGTGACGTAGTGCAGTCGGCCGCCGTCGACGGCCACGGTGCCGTGCCGGAAGGACGGGTCGAACTTCGCCCGACCGGTCAGCGGCTCGCGGTACGGGTCGGCGGCTGCGGAACTGGACGCGCCGAGGGCGAGCAGGACCACCGCAGCCGCGACGGACGCGAGCACGCGTCGCCGCAGTGTTCGTCTCCGGTCACCCGGACCGCCGTCGTCGCGTCGTTCACGCCGCAGCACGGACAGAGTCATGGTGGCCCTTTCGTTGGTCGTTGCCCGGGGGAGTGCCCGAGGTCGCGGGTCGACGTCGAGGTCGGGGGCGCGTCGATTCCTCGGATCTACCGGAAGAAATGTGCCCGATCAGCGGAATGATGTGTCAAAGCAACAAGTCAGGTCGATAAGGTTGATCTTAGACGCGTTGCGTGGCCATCAGCAATGATCTATCCGTCTATCCGTCGCTGCCCCACCGGGTCGACATGGCGATCACGGGAACAAAGATGCGCCCCGACCGATGATTTTCGGTCGGGGCGGACGTCTACGGGTGATGGGAGCGGCTCCGGTGGCCGGATCGACGCGACAGTCAGGCAGCGACCACGGAATCCGCCTCCGCACAGTCCACCGTGGCCGACGGCGACTCCACGACGTACACCACGTCGTTGGTGCCGATGCCGCCCACGGCGAACCGGTCGAGCCACCGGTCGGCGCTGACCAGGTCGGCCACCTCGGTGAGCGTCTGGACATGTCCGGTCTCGATGTCGTACAGCCTGATGGACAGCATTACCTGGATCCTCCTTCCGGTGGGACGCCGGCTCGGGTGAACCCGGACCCGCGTCGATCAGCGTTCGTTTCGGGCACCCGCGACAACCAGGTCCGTGAAGGTCGCCAGATCCGGGTCCTCGAACAGGACCGCGACGTCGACCTCGATGCCGAGTTCCTCCTCGATCCGCCCGGTGATCCGGACGGCGGATATCGACTGTCCCTGCAACTCGAGGAAGGTCGCATCGCTCGACGCATCGTCACCAACGGCGAGCACATCGCGCCAGATGGCGCCGATCCGTTCACGTAACTCGGCTTCGTCCAGGACGGGCGGCACGATTCCCGGGGTCTCGTTCATGGGCTCCACTTCCAGCTCGCGCGCGGCTCTGCCTCCCATCGTGCGGGCTCGGACAGTGGCGGGCATCTCTGCGAATGCGCACTCCGGAAGACCGCTGCGCGCCGTCGGGTCGTTCCGGACCCGCGCGGTCGGCACCGCGCACGCCCAGAGATGCCCGCCCGTCGGCGCTTACCGAGACTTGCTGCGTGACGATCAACGTCCCCGTGCCGGAACCGGCGTCGCGCATCGACCCGGACCCGCTCGCCGCGGAGGTCCCCACCGCAGTCCGGGTGCGCCCGGCCGGCCCGCCGGCGTCGCTGCGCCGTGCGTACTGGGTCCGTGGCCCGCTCGACATCCACGCCCTACGGACCGCCTGGGCGCTGGTGCTCGACCGGCACGCGGCGCTGCGGAGGCCGCCGGCCGACCCCGATTCGCTCGTCCGGCTGGACGTACGGCACATCGCACCTCGGCACCACCGCATTGTCCTGGACGCCCATCCGACGGTGGCCGACCCCCGGTCGATGTCGATCCTGGCCGCCGACCTGTCGACGGCCTACGCCGAGGTCGTCAGGGGCACGCCGGTCCACGCCGTCGCCGCTCCGTCCGTCCGTCGGCCGGATGCCGCCGTCTCCGCCCCCGACGGTGAGGTGGACTTCGACTGGGGGGAGGAACTCGGGCGGCCCCTGCGGGACCTCGCCGCACGGGAGGGCACCGACACCGGCACGGCGCTGCTGGCCGGCTACCACCTCGTGCTGGCCCGGCACGGCGGGGACCAGGCGGCACCCGTCGCCGTCGCCGACGACCTGCGTCGACCGGGGCAGGAACGACTCGTCGGGCCGATGACCACCCTGTTGCCGCTCGACGGTCGGCCCGACGACGCCGACACCTTCCGAACCTACCTGCGGCGGATGGCGCGCCGCCGACACACGGCCCGACAATCCCGTTCGTCGCCCGTACGCTGGCTGAGCGACGCCACCGCACCGGACCACGGCGACGGGCCACGCGCCAGCGTCCTCGCCGTCGCGGATCCGCCGGCCCCGCTGCGCCTGGCCGGAGCCACGGTCCGGGCGCTGCCGTCCCCGCTCCGCGCCCTCCCCGTCGACCTGCTCCTCACCGTCTCGTCGGGCGTCGCGGGCCTCACCGGCACACTCGCATCCCCCACCGACCGGATCGGTCGTCGGTGGATCGAGGGCCTCCTCGGGCAGCTGCGCACCCTGCTGACCGCCGCGCTGCACGACCCCGACCAGCCGCTCAGCGACCTCCCCCTGGAGGACGCCGTGGACCAGGCAGCGACCCTGCGCGACGCCGACGCCACCCTGACACCCACGCCCGAGCCCGTGACCGAGCTGATCCGCCGGTGCCGCGACCGCTATCCGGACGCGCTGGCGGTGCGGAGCGAGGCGGGGAACCTGACGTACGCGGAACTGCTCGCCGGGGCGTCGGAGTCGGCGGCCCGGCTGACCGCCCGGGTACCGGTCGCCGGGCGAGCGGTGGCACTGCGCCTACCGATGGGCCCGACGCTGGTCCAGGCCGGTCTGGCGGTCCTCCTCGCCGGCGGTCATGTCACCTGGCTGGACCCGGGCGACGCGGGGGACCCCGTCCGGACACTCCTGGCCGACCTGCGCCCCGCCGCCCTGCTGGTCGGCGTCGAGACGGCCGGTGACCCGCTGGCCGAATGGTTCCGCACCGCCCAGGGCGGCCCCGTGCTGACGGCGGACGAGACGACCCACCTGTCCGGGCCACCGCCACCCGCGCCCGAGCCGGCCTCCACCGCCTACGTCGCGTTCACCTCCGGGTCGACCGGACGACCGAAGGGCGTGCCGCAGACCCACGCCGCCCTGGCGCAGTTCGCCATCTGGCTGGCGCACACCGCGCAACTGGGGCCCGGCAGCCGCGTGGCGCAGTGGGCGGTCGTCACACACGACCCGGCGCTGTGCGAGGTGGTCGCGGCGCTCACCTCGGGTGCCACCGTGGTCGCGGTGCCACCGCGGGTCCGGGTGCACCCGGAACGCTTCCTGCGCTGGATGGACCACGAGGGCATCACCATGCTGCAGACCGTGCCCAGCTTCGCCCGGGAACTGATGGCCGCCATCGACCGGGGAGCCGAGGTTCCGGCCCGGCTGGCCCACCTGTTCCTGATCGGGGAGTCGCTCGCCGTGACCCTGGCGAACCGGCTGCGCCGGGCGCTCACCGGCGTCCGGCTGTGGAATCTCTACGGCCCGACCGAGACGATCGCGGCAAGCGTGTACGAGATCGTGGCGCCGCTGCGCGGGCGACGCGTCCCGATCGGCCGACCGATACCCGGCCGGCAGGTCCTGGTCGTCGACGAGGCGGACCGCCTCTGCCCGGCCGGTGTACCTGGCGAGATCGTCGTGCGCAGCCGCCACGCCGCGTCGGGCTACCTACCGGTCGGCACCGACGACACGCCGTTCCGGCCACTGCCGGGACTGCCCCCGCCCCAGGACCCGGCCATCCGCTGCTACCGCACCGGCGACCTCGGCCGACGCCGTTTCGACGGCGAACTCGAATATCTCGGCCGCCGGGACCACCAGGTCAAACTCGCCGGTCGACGGGTCGAACTCGCCGGCCTGGAGGCAGGGCTGGCAGAGCATCCACTGGTCGCCGACTGCGCAGTGTCGCCGGTGACCGACCCGGACGGCCTGGTGAGCCGGCTGGTCGTCTTCGTGGTGCCGCGCCCGCCCGCGTCGCCGCCGGTGGTGACGCGGGAACTGCGCGTGCTGCTGCGCCGCCGTCATGGGCCGGTGAGCCGCCGTACCTCCTTCGTGCCGCTCGACCGGATCCCGCGCAACCCCGCCGGCAAGGTCGATCGCGCCCGGCTACCCGATCCCCGCACCGCCGACCACCCACGACGAATGGAAGACGAGCATGGCTGACAACGACAACGGCGCGACGCCGGTGCTCCTCGACGGCGCCGGACTCACCGTCGACGGCGTCCGGCAGGTGGCCGAACGGGGTACGCCCTGCGTGGTGCCGGCCGCCGCGTTGGCCCGCGTGGTGGCCAGCCGGCAGCGGTTCGAGGACATCGTCCGGCAGGGCGTGCCGGTCTACGGCGTGACCACCGGATACGGCGAGATGATCTACATGTTGGTGGACCACCCCAAGGAGGTGGAACTCCAGACGAACCTGGTCCGCAGCCACAGTGCCGGAGTCGGACCGTGCTTCTCCGAGGTGGAGGCCCGCGCCATCCTCGCCACCCGACTCAACGCCCTCGCCAAGGGCTACTCCGCGGTCCGCTCGGAACTGATCACCCGACTGGAGATGTACCTGAACCTCGGCATCACCCCGGCGATCCCCGAGATCGGCTCGCTGGGTGCCAGCGGCGACCTGGCACCCCTGTCACACATCGCCAGCACCCTGCTCGGTGAGGGGTACGTGCTGCGGGACGGTCAACCGGTGCCGACCGCCGGTGTGCTGTGGGAATACGGCATCGAGCCGCTGGAACTGCGCTTCAAGGAGGGCCTCGCACTCATCAACGGCACCTCCGCGATGACCGGACTCGGTGCGCTGGTGCTCGGGCGGGCGGCCGACCAGGTCCGTCAGGCCGAGATCGTCGCCGCCCTGGTGATCGAGACGCTGCGGGGGTCGACCGGCCCGTTCCTCGCCGAGGGACATGACCTGGCCCGACCGCATCCCGGCCAGATCGATTCCGCGGCCAACCTGCGGGCCCTGCTCGACGGCAGCACGCTCACCGTCTCCCACCCGGACCTGCGCCGGCAGGTCGCCGAGGAATGGCAGCACGACCAGGCAGTCCAGCGCACCGACATCTACCTGCAGAAGGCGTACTCCCTGCGGGCGGTCCCGCAGGTGCTGGGCGCGGTCCGGGACACCCTCGCCCAGGCCCGCGCGACCGTCGAGATCGAACTCAACTCCGCCAACGACAACCCGCTCTTCTTCGGCAGCGGAGAGGTCTTCCACGGCGCCAACTTCCACGGTCAGCCGGTCGCCTTCGCGATGGACTACGTGACCATCGCCCTGACCCAGCTCGGAGTGCTCTCCGAACGGCGGACGAACCGGCTGCTCAACCGACACCTCAACTACGGCCTGCCGGAGTTCCTGGTGCTGGGTGAACCGGGACTGCACAGTGGCTTCGCCGGCGCGCAGTACCCGGCCACGGCACTGGTCGCGGAGAACCGCACGATCGGCCCGGCCAGCATCCACAGCATCCCGTCCAACGGCGACAACCAGGACATCGTCAGCATGGGCCTGATCAGCGCCCGCAACGCCCGCCGGGTCCTGACGAACAACGACACCATCCTGGCGGTGGAGCTGCTGGCCGCCGCCCAGGCGGCCGACGTGGCCGGACGCGCCGACGGCCTGGGCCCGGCCGGTCGAGCCGCCTACGAGTTCACCCGCTCCCTCGCTCCCACCCTCCACCAGGACCGATACATGGCCGACGACCTCACCGCCGTGGCGTCCGCACTGAGCCGCGGTGAGCTGCTCGACGCCGTGCTGCGCAGCGAGGTGGCCCTGCGCTGACCCCTGCCACCACAGAGATCACGGAGGACTTCACATGACCGACGACGAGTTCGACTACGACCTGATCGTGGTCGGTGGTGGACCCGGCGGCGCCACCGTCGCCACCCTGGTCGCGATGCAGGGGCACCGGGTCCTGCTGCTGGAGCGGGAGAGCTTCCCCCGCTACCAGATCGGCGAGTCGCTGCTGCCCTCGACCGTGCACGGCGTATGCCGGTTGATCGGCGTCGCCGACGAACTCGCCCGCGCCGGCTTCCCCCTCAAGCGGGGCGGCACCTTCCGCTGGGGCCGCAACCCCGAGCCGTGGACGTTCGCCTTCGCGATCTCCCCACGCTTCGCCAGCGACGCCACCGCATACCAGGTCGAACGCATGACGTTCGACCAGATCCTGCTCGACAACGCCCGCCGCCGCGGCGTCACGGTCCGCGAACGGTGCGCCGTGGTCGACGTGCTGGAGGAGGGGGATCGGGTCTGCGGCGTCCGCTTCGACGACGAGGACGGTGTACGCCGGGAACTGCGCAGCCGGTACGTCGTGGACGCCTCCGGCCACCGCAGCCGCATCCACCACCGCATCGGCGGCGAACGGCACTACTCGGAGTTCTTCCGCAACCTCGCCCTCTTCGGCTACTTCGAGGGCGGCAAGCGGCTCCCCGCGCCCAACAGCGGCAACATCCTCGCCGTCGCCTTCCCCGGCGGCTGGTTCTGGTACATCCCCCTCAACGACACCCTCACCAGCGTCGGAGCCGTACTCCGGCCGGAGGCGCTGGACCGGGTCCGCGAGGGCGACCGGGAGACGGTGCTGCGCCAGCTCATCAGCGAGTGCCCGCTGATCGCCGAGTACCTGGCCGAGGCGACCCGGGTCACCGACGGCCCGTACGGCGAGGTACGGGTCCGTAAGGACTACTCGTACCTCCACGACAGCTTCACCCGACCCGGAATGCTGCTGGTCGGTGACGCGGCCTGCTTCATCGACCCGGTCTTCTCCTCCGGCGTGCACCTGGCCACCTTCAGCGCACTGCTCGCCGCCCGCTCGATCAACACCTGCCTGGCCGGAGAGTTGGACGAGGCGGGCACCCTCCAGGAGTTCGAGACGCGCTACCGCCGCGAGTACGCCCTGTTCCACGACTTCCTCGTCGCGTTCTACGACATGGACCAGGACGAGGACTCGTACTTCTGGACCGCCAAGCGCCTCACCGACGACGACGTCGCCAGCTCGGTGCAGGCCTTCGTCCAACTCGTCGGCGGCGGGGGCTCGGGAGAGAGCGCGCTGCTCGACCCCGGCGCCTACCGACAGAACCGCAAGGAGGCGTTCCAGGAGCTGGCCGACGTCGTACAGAGCCCCGTCGACGTGCCGGGGGAGGACCGTGACCTGCTCGGGTCGAGCCTGCTCAAAGGCGTCCTCAGAGAAGGCGTCCGCGTACAGACCCAGGCGGCGCTGGGCGGCAACGTCGACGACCGACGCCCGCTGCGCCCCGGCGGGCTCATCCCGTCCGCCGACGGGATGCGGTGGCGCCGACCCGAACCGGAGGCCACCGGCGGATCGGCACTGCGGGGAGCCGGACATGAGGCGGGATGAGACCGGCGCGTCGTCGTCGTTGTGGACCCTCCCGACCGACCTGACCACCACCGAGCCACGACCGGAACCGCCGCCGGGGCGCGTCGCCCTCTCCCGGCAGCAGGAGTTCCTCCACATGGTCGACGACGGCAGCGGCTCCGGGCCGTTCGGCCCGCACTACACCATCGTCGGCGGGTGGCGGATCCGTGGGCCGCTCGACGTGGCGGTGCTACGGAGCGCGTTGGCCGACGTGGTCGCCCGGCACGAGTCGCTGCGGACGATGATCGTCCGCGACCCCGGCCCGCACCAACTCGTCCGCCCCCCGCAGGAGCCACACCTGCACGTCGAGGAGCTGCCGACCACCGGCACCGACCGGGAGCACGACGCGGAGATCCTGCTCAACGAGGTGGAGTCCCGGCCGGTCCCCGCGACGGAGTGCCCGAGCCTGCGGGCGCACCTGGGACGATTCGACCGCGAGGACGCCGTCCTCGTGCTCGCCGCCCACCACACCGGTGTCGATGGCTGGTCGATCCAGGTGGTGCTGCGGGACCTGGCACACTGCTACCGGGCCCGGCGCTCCGGACGCCCGCCCGAACTGCCGAAGGTCCGCCAGTACCGGGACTACGTACGGTGGCAGCGGCAGGCGGCCGACGGGCCCTCCGTCGTCGCCGCCCGTCGCTACTGGGCCGACCACCTGCGCGACGCCGTGCTCACCCCGGTCCGGATCGACTGGCCACGTGGGCGGCACCAGGCCGACGGCACCGCGTGGTACCGCTTCCGGTTCGACGAGGACCTGGGCCGGCGGGTGCGGGCGTACGCAGCCGAGCGGCGCTGCACGCCCTTCATGGTGTTGGCGGCGGCACACGTACGGCAGCTCGCCGACGCCACCGGCCTCGACGAGGTCGTCATGCCCACCTTCACCCCGGGCCGCCGTCCCGCATGGACGGTCGACATGGTCGGCTCGTTCTTCAACCTGCTGCCGCTGCGGATCGCCACGCCGCCCGGTGGGCGCTTCGCCGACCTCGTCGACCGGGTCAGAGCCACCTGCCTGGCCGCCATCCGCCACGAGATCCCCTTCGTCGACCTGCTGGGGGTCGCGCCAGACCTGATGCGCGCCGCAGCCGACCAGGAACACGCCTCCTGCGTGTTCCAACTGGTGCAGTCCCCGTTCATGGCCGTCGACGAGCGCATCGGTGACCTCACCTACCGCGCCATGCGGCGCCGACTGCGGTCGCAGGAGTTCGGCTCGCAGATCCCGGACGGCGCGCTGTGGGCGGTGGAGTTCGACGCCACCGGCGGCATCGTCGGCAGCATCGGCTACCGCCGCAGTCAGTTCCGGGCCGACACGGTGGCCGCTCTGGTCGACGGCCACCACGACGTCCTGGACCGCGTGCTACCCGCCTGAGCGACGACGACCCGCCCGTCCCGAACCTTCGACCACCCCGTTCGACCGATCCCCGTACGAGGAGACACATGCGCATCCTGTTCGCCATCGACCCGTCGATCGCCCATCTGTACCCCATGGTGCCCACGGCGTGGGCGTTGCAGAGTGCCGGCCACGAGGTCCGGCTGGCCTCCCTTGCCTCCTTCGCCGACCAGATCGCCGCCACCGGGTTGACCCCGGTGCCGCTGGGCGACGCGGCCTGGGCCGCGCGGACCAGCGACGACCCGCTGGAGCCGAAGGGACATGTCGAGGCGGAACGCTATGCCGAGGTGCTCGGCCTCGACGCGGAGGAACGTGAGTACTGGTACCTCTTCTTCCAGTACCTGCTCACCCCGACTGCGGACTACCTGCGCCCGGACCGACCGGAGGCGCACGCTCTGATCGACTTCGCCCGCGCCTGGCGTCCGGACCTGGTGATCTGGGACCTCACCCAGGCCGCCGGCGCGATCGCGGCCCGGGTCAGCGGCGCGGCACACGCCCGGCTCGTCTTCGCCTATGATCCGGCGGGCTGGAGCCTCGACCGGCTCGCTGCCGGTCGACGGGCGCTCGTCGCGGCGGGCCTGGACGAGAACCCGCTGGCCACCCTGCTGCGTCCGCTCGCCGTCCGGTACGGCGTCCAGGTCGACGACGAACTGCTGACCGGTCAGTGGACCCTGGACACCGCCCCGCCCGGTCTCGAACTGCCGACCCGCACCCGCAGGGTGCCGCTGCGGTACGTGCCCTACAACGGTGCCGCCCCGGTGCCGGACTGGTTGCGGGTGCCGGCCCGACGGCCGAGGATCTGCCTGACCCTCGGCGAGTCCTACCGACGGTTCATCCGAGGCGACTGGAACCGCACGCCGATGCTGCTGGAAGCCCTGGCCGACCTCGACGTCGAGGTGGTGGCCACGCTCAACGGCGTGCAGTTGGACGGGTACCCACCACCGCCCAACGTGCGCCTGATGGACTACCTGCCGCTCAACCAGATCCTGCCCACCTGCGCGGCGGTCATCCACCACGGCGGCCTGGGTACCTTCCAGGCGGCCGTCGCCGCCCGGGTACCGCAGCTCGTCTGCGACACCCGCGACTCGATCCTCCTGGTGCGCGTGGAGGAGAATCCGGCGGAGACGACGGACGACACCGGCATCTACCGCTCCGGTGTCGAGTACGGCGTACGTGAGCTGGGCGCCCGTACGCAGCGGCCCACCGTACGCTGGGTGATGCCACCGAAGAAGCTCGAAGCGACCCCGGTGGCGAACTATGTCGTGTCCCGGGGTGCCGGCCTGCGACTGGACCACCAGACCCAGTCGGTGACGGAGCTGCGCGAGGCGATCCGGGCGGTGCTCGACGATCCGTCCTACCGGCGTGGCGCCGCGGCGATCTACGATGTCTGGCGGGCCATGCCCAGTCCGAACGACGTCGTGCCGGTCCTCGAGGGCCTCGCTGCCCACGCGCGGATCCGACGGTAGGTCAGTTCAGCCACCGCCCTGCCTCGGCCCGCCCCCGGCAGCGTCGTCGCTGCGGGGGCGGGCCGGCTGCCGACACCGGAGGTATCCGCCCACCATGACCCAGATCCCCCACGTGCCGATCTCCGTGGCCGACACCCCGATCGTGGACCCCGAGGTGGCCGCCCCCTTCTCCGACCGGGCTGACTACGTCGAGGCCGTCGCCACCGCCCGGGCCGCTGCCGCGCAGTATCACAACGGCAGTGACCTGCGAATGGACGACGCGGCGTACGACGCCCTCCTGGCCCGCATCGCGGCCACCGAGACCCGCCGACCACAGTGGAAGGTGCCGGACTCACCGGCGGATCTGGTCGCCGCGGGTGTCGCCGTCGGCGGCGAGATCGTGCACAGCGAACCGATGCTCGGCCTGGACAACGTCTTCGGCGAGGAGCCTCTGCGGCGCTGGGCGGGTCGGCTGGAACGCCTGCTCGGCCGGGCCGTCGAGGCGCTCGTCGTCGAGCCGAAGATCGACGGGCTGGCGATCGCGGCCTGCTACGTCGACGGCCGGCTGACCCGGGTCGCCACCCGCGGCGACGGTCGGGCCGGCGAGGACGTGACCGGGCAGGCCCAGCGGGCCGCCGGGTTGCCCATGCAGCTCAATCGGCCGTTGACCATCGAGATCCGTGGCGAGGTCTACATGACCGACGCGGACTTCGCGGTCGCCAACGAGTTGCGTACCGGGCACGGCGAGCCCGCGTTCGCGCATCCCCGTAGTGCCGCCGCCGGCACGTTGCGGGCGGAGGGACGCGCGTATGACGCGCCGTTGTCGTTCATCGCCTACGGAGTGCGTGGCGCGTTGTCCGTGGCGCCCGACGAACCGCCGCCGCACTCGGTGGAAATGGCCGGCCTGGCCGAACTGGGTGTCATCTCCACCGCCGCCACCGGCGGCATGACCGTCTGCGCCACCATCGACGAGGCGGTCGGCGCGGTCGAGGCGTTGCGGGTCGCCCGCGGCACCCTCGGGTACGGCGTCGACGGCGCGGTGGTCAAGGCCGATCGGCCGGCGGACCGGGAGTTGGCCGGCTCGTCGAGCCGTGCCCCACGCTGGGGCATCGCGTGCAAGTTCCCCGCGGACACCCGCACCACCAGACTGCTCGGCATCGAGGTGCAGGTCGGCCGCACCGGTGTGGTCACGCCGGTGGCCGTGCTCGCACCGGTGCAGATCAGCGGCGTCACCGTCACCTCGGCGACCCTGCACAACTTCGAGGACCTGGACCGGCGCAACGTCCGGGTGGGCGACGTCGTCTTCGTGCGCCGGGCCGGCGACGTCATCCCCGAGATCACCGGGGCGATGCTCGACCGACGGGACCCGACCTCCACGCCCTTCCCGCCCCCGACGCACTGCCCGCGCTGCGCCGGTCCACTGGACCGCTCGCAGAAGCGGTGGCGGTGTGTGGCGGGCCGGGCCTGCGGCGCCCACGAGGCGCTGGCACACTTCGTCTCCCGGGACGCGATGGATGTCGAAGGAGTCGGCGGCAAGATCATCCAATCCCTGGTGGCCGCCGGGATGGTCACCGACGTGGCCGACCTGTACGACCTGGACCGATCCGCGTTGGTGACGCTGGAGCGGATGGGTGAGGTCTCGGCGGCCAAGCTCGTGGCCTCCATCCAGGCGTCGGCCCGGCGCCCGCTGTCCCGGGTCCTCATCGGGCTCGGCGTGCGAATGACCGGGCGGGCCCTGTCGCGGCGGATGGCCCGACACTTCGGCACGATGAGGGCACTGCTCGACGCCGGCGTGGACGAGTTGCAGCAGGTGGAGGGCATCGGCCCCGAGCGGGCTGCCACCATCGTCGCCGACCTCGGCGAACTCGAACCGCTGATCGACCGGCTTGCCGCACGTGGGGTCAACATGGTCGAGCCGGGTGCCGTGCCCACGGTGCGCAGCGCCGCCGCAGCCCCGGACGACCCGGCCTGTCCGCCGCTGCGTCGGCCGAACGGCACCCCGATGCGGGTGGTGGTGACCGGGGCGGTGCCCGGGCTCAGCCGCACCGAGGGCAACGAGGCGGTGGAACGGCTCGGCGGTGTCGCCTCCTCGTCGGTCTCCGCGCGCACCGACCTGGTCGTGGTGGGGGAGGGAGCGGGAGGCAAGGCCGACAAGGCCGCCGCACTCGGTGTCCGGATCATGCCGGCGGCCCGCTTCGCGGCCCTGGTCGCCGCCCACGCCGCCGGGAAGACCGCCGAGGCCGCCGCACTGCTGGCCGAGCAGTAGGCGCGGGCGGTCAGCGCGGCGGACGCCGACCGTGGTGGGACGCCAGGTCGGAGACCCGCCAGCCGGTCAGGTCGTACTCGGCGAGGCACTCGTCGACCAGTGCCTTGCAACCGGCCAGGTCGCCGTCGGCGATCGCCGCGGAGAGCAGCTCGACCCGGGTGCTCTCGTGGTTGCCGGCGTAGTTGCGCTCGTACAGCTCATGCCGGCCGCCGAACTCCGACCCGACGGCGTCCCACAACAGCTTCATCACCTTGACCCGCTCGGTGGCCTCGACGCCCTGCGAACCACGCAGGTACCGGTCGAGGTAGGGGCGGATCTCGGCATTCGCGAAGTCCTCCGCACCCGAGGTGACGTAGATCAGGCCGCTCGCCACGTCCTGCAACACGATCTCCCGCACCCGGGGATAGCCCACCTGCATGAACCACCGGTACGCCGCCCCGTACCGCGGATTGGGCAGGACGGAACCATCGTGCCACGGCACCGGGTCACGGGCGGCGGCACCGGCGAGCCCCTGGAACAGGTTCCGCCACGCCAGCACCTCACCCAGTCTGCTCTGCACACCCCGGAAGTCGGCGGTGCCGGTCATCTCCAGCGCCTTGGCCAACAACCCCGCCAGGAACTCGAGCTTCACCGCGAGGCGTACGCAGCCGTGGAATGTGAAGCGCTCGGTGAATCCCGAGCGGCCGGCGAAGGTCTGCACCTTGGCGAGGTCGCCGTAGACGAAGACGTTCTCCCACGGGATGAGGACCTTGTCGAGCACCAGGATCGTGTCGTTCTCGTCCAACCGGGACGACAGCGGGTGGTCGAACGGAGTGCCCATCGCGTTCGCGGTGGCGGCGTAGGAGGGACGGCAGATCAGACGTACCCCCGGCGCGTCCGTCGGAATGGCCGCGACCAGCGCGAACTCCCGCCGGGCCACCGGCAGACCGTAGTGGGCGACGAAGGCGTGGTGCGTCAGGGCCGCCCCGGTCGCCACCACTTTCGCGCCACTGACCACGACCCCGGCGTCCGTCTCCCGCTCGACGTGTACGAAGACGTCGGCCACCTGGTCGGGACGGCGTGAACGGTCCACCGGCGGATGCACGATCGCGTGACTCCAGTAGAGCACCTGCTCCTGCGACCGCCGGTACCAGCGGCGCGCGTTGTCGTCGAACGGCTGATAGAAGTCGGCGTTGGCCCCCAACGTACCGAGGAAGGACGCCTTGTAGTCCGGGCCGCGTCCCATCCAGCCGTAACTCATCCGGGCCCAGGTGGCGATGGCCCGCTCGGCGGCGACCAGGTCGTCGGCGCTGCGTGGGGTGGTGAAGAAGCGGTGTGTGTAGCCGTGGGCGCCGGGCGCGTCGCAGGCGGTGGTGAGCACCGACCGGTGCGTCTCGGAGTGCAGCGCGTCGTACAGCCGGGCGGTCATCCGGATCGGATTGTGGAAGGCCGCATGTCGGGTGACGTCCCGGATCCGCTCGCCGTACAGGTAGACCGCGCGGCCGTCGCGCAGCGTCTCGACGTACTCGTCCCCGGTCAACGGCCGGGTCTGCGCGCTCACCGGCCGGCCCCGCTGTCCGGCAGGGCCAACCACCACGGGTTCTCCCTCGCCCACGCCACCGTCCGGCCCACCCCCGTCCGCAGGTCGGTCTCGGCGCTCCACCCCAGCAGCAGCCGGGCACGGCTGGCGTCCGGGATCCGCCGGGGCAGGTCCTGGTAGCCCGAGCCGAGATCGTCGGCGGTGTCCACCGCGACCGCGTCGCCACCGGCCCCGGCTGCCACACCCACCAGGGCGATCGCGTCGGCGACGGTGGTCTCGCGGGTGTTGCCGATGTTGACCGCGGTGCCGATCGTCTGTGCACTCGCACCGGCGAGGATGGTGCCCTCGACCGCGTCGGCCACGTAGGTGAAGCTTCGCGTCTGGCTGCCGTCGTCGTAGACGATCGGGGGACGTCCGTTCAACGCACGGTGCACGCTGCGGCTGATCACGTACGCCGGCCGCTGGCGGGGACCGTAGACGTTGAAGTAGCGCACCACCCCCGCGGCGAGTCCGTGTTGCTGCACGAAGGCGAAGGTGAGGTGCTCGGCGAGGGCCTTGCTGGTGGCGTAGCACCACCTCGGGGCGCTGGTCGGGCCGAGCAGCCGGTCGGCCTCCTCCCGCCACGGCACTGCGGGGTTCATGCCGAAGATCTCACTGGTGCTCGCCACGACCACTCGCGCGCCGACCGTGCTGGCACGCTCCAGCACCCGCTGCGTCCCGACGAAGTTGACGTCGATCACCTCCAGCGGACGTCGCAGGTACGTGTCCACCCCCACCGCCGCAGCGAGGTGGTAGACCACCTGCACGTCCGGCGTGATCACCTCCGCCAACCGGTCCGGATCCCGCACGTCACCCCGGACGTGTCGGGCGTGCAGCCGCAGCAGACCCAGGTGGGGCGGCGGGTCACCACTGTCCAGGACCGTCACGTCGGCCCCGGTCTTGACCAGGCGGTCGGCGAGGTGGCTGCCGATGAAACCATGGCCGCCGGTGACGACGACGCGGGCCGCGCTCACCGCCCGATCCCGCGATAGGTGTAGCCGAGGCGTTCCAGCATGGCGATCTTCTCCTTGGACAGGTAAGCGCGTCCGTCGAGGATCAGGCAGGACTCGGCGACCGGCAGCCGGGCGAAGTCCAGGTCCTCGAACTGGTGGTGCATGGCCAGTAGGGCGACACAGTGGGCATCACGCACCGCCTCCTCGACGGTGGTGGTGACCGGCAGGCCGAAGGTCTGGTGCGCGCTGGCCGGATCGACCAGCGGATCGTGCACGCGGACCCGCACACCGGTCGCCCGCAGCGCCGCCACGACCGGCTCGGTCGGGGTCGCCCGCAGGTCCCCGGTGTTGTTCTTGAAGGCGAGACCCAGCACCGCCACCGTCGCCTCGGCCGGCGGCACGCCACGGACGGCCAACTCGTCGAGGATCAGGCGGGCGGTGTAGCCGGGCATCCGCTGGTTGACCTCCCGGCCGACGGGAGCGGTGGTGATCCGCAACCCGTGTCGGCGAGCGGACTGCCACACCATCCAGGGGTCCTTGGTCAGGCAGGAGCCACCGACACCGACGCTGGGCCGCAGGATGTTGACGTGACCGTCGCCCTTCGGGATCGCGTTCGCGGCGCGGATCACGTCGAGCACGTCGACGCCGTACAGGTCGCAGAACATCGCCAACTCGTTGGCGAGGGCGATGTTCAGGTCGATCCACCAGTTGTCGGCCAGCTTGACGATCTCTGCGGCCTCCAGCGACTCCTGCGGCAACGTCGCGGCACCGAGCGCGCTGTGCAGGAAGTCCGCGGCGAGGCGGGTACTGCGCGGATCGATGCCCCCGACCACCACCGGCAGCGTACGCAGGTCGTGTAGCGCCGTACCCTCGGCGAGCCGCTCCGGCGCGTACGCCAGGGCGAAGTCCGCACCGGCCCGCAGGCCGCTCGCCTCCAGCAGCGGGCGGACGACGTCCCGGGTGGTACCGGGCGGCACCGTGCTCTTGAGGATCACCAACTGGCCGGTACGCAGGGTCGCGCACAACGCCGCACACGCCGTGCGCAGGTGCTCGTCCGCCAGCGACCCGTCCTGCCGGACCGGAGTGGCGACGGTCAGCAGGACCACGTCAGCGCCGGCGCAGGCCTGCCCGGCCGTGGTGGCGCGGAGCCGGCCCGCACCGACCTCGGCGGCGATCAGATCCGCCAGGCCCGGTTCGGCGAGCGGGGTGCTGCCACGGTTGATCCGGTCCACCAGGTCCACGTCGGTGTCGATTCCGAGGACGGAGAGGCCACGGTCGGCGAGCGTCCCCGCGATGCACGATCCGACGTATCCCATGCCGACGACCGCGACCACCGGTGGTTCGGTCGTCCTGCTCCGCCAGCCCGGCCTGAGGTCCGCCCGGTTCAGGTCCGGGCCGGGCACGGAGGATCCCGGACCACCCTGCGGCGTCGCACTCGACATGCCTTCTTCCTCACCCTCGTGACAAACGTCAACTCCCGGCCCGACGCTGTTGCCGCAGTGTCGGACCGGGAGGATCTCGGGGGATCACCAGCCGTCGGAGGCAGCCTGTGGACGGTGAGCCGGGCCGCGCTGGGTCCTACCGATGCCACAGATCCTGCTTGCCGACGGCCCGGGCGGCACCTTCCTGCGTGCCCTCCCGCCACCCCTGCTCTCGCCTGCCCGCAGGGCGTCGGACCCAGGTCGAGCACGCTCGGATGTGCCCCGGTCAGGCGGTGCTGGCGACGATGACGGTCGGCGGAAGGAGTACGACGACGTGTTTGGCCCCGAGCTGGTGTCAGTCGCCCCAACGTGCCGGCTCTGCGCCGGTCCCGTGCACCAATGGATGGATCTCGGCCGGCAACCGGCCTCGAACTCCTTCCCCCGGCCGGACGAGACCGGTGCGGAACGGTTCTTCCGACTGGCCGTCGGCATCTGCGCCGACTGCACGATGGTCCAGCAACTGGAGGCGATGCCGACCGACCACATGTTCCGTGCCGACTACCCGTACCGGTCGTCCACCTCCGACGGGCTGAGCCGGCACTTCGAGGAGGTCGCCGGGTGGCTGCGCCGCACCGAACTGACCGGTCACACCGATCTGGTCGTCGAGATCGGCTGCAACGACGGGGTCATGCTCGGTGCGCTCGGCGCGGCCGGTGTCCGCCACCTCGGCGTCGATCCCTCGGCGGGCGCCGCACGCGACGCCGCGCTCCGGGGCGCCGAGGTGCGGGTGAGCTTCTTCGACGAAGCCGCCGCCATCGCGATCCGCGCCGAACGAGGACCGGCCAGAGTCGTCTTCTCGGCCAACACCATCAGCCACGTCGCCGACATCGCCACCGTCTTCCGGGGTGTCGACCGGCTGCTCACACCGGACGGTGTCTTCGTCTTCGAGGACCGGTACGTCGGCGACATCGTGGAGTACGCCTACTTCGACCAGATCTACGACGAGCACTTCTACCTCTTCTCCGTGCGGGCGGTGGACGCCATGGCGACCCGATTCGGCTTCGAACTGGTCGACGTGGAACGCATCTCGATCCACGGCGGCTCGCTACGTTTCACCGTCGCGAGGCCCGGTGCCCGCCCGCGCCGCGACAGCGTCACCCGGATGATCGACGACGAGGCGCGGTACGCGATCGGCGAATACGAGACGTACCGCCGCTTCGCCCGGCAGATCGACCGCGTCGGCACCGACCTGGTCGCGCTGCTGACCGATCTGCGGGCGGCCGGCCGACGGGTGGTCGGCTACGGTGCCACGTCGAAGAGCGCCACCGTCACCAACTACTGCGGCATCGGACCCGACCTGGTGCCGTTCATCTGCGACACCACACCCGAGAAGCAGGGGCGGCTGTCACCGGGGATGCACATCCCGGTGCGTCCCCACGCGGCCTTCGTGGATCCGTATCCCGACTACGCCCTGCTCTTCGCCTGGAACCACGCAGAGGAGATCATGCTCAAGGAACGACGCTTCACGGCCCAGGGGGGACGCTGGATCCTCTACGTCCCGCAGGTGCACGTCGTGTGAGTCCCCCGATACGACTGTGGCGGCCCGGTGCACCGGGCCGCCACAGTCGTGTGGTGCCGTCAGCGACGGCATCGTCGCCTCAGGCCGCCTCGCGCCAGGCCCCGTGTAGCCGTGGCCCGGCCGTCCGGGCCGCGCTCAGGCTGGCCCAGGCGGCGAGTTCCAGCAGACGGCGGTCGGCCGGGTCGGACCGCCGGTATTCCGCCACCATCGAGTCGGTGACCCGGTACGAGCAGAGTGCGATGGTCAGGGCGAGCCGACCGGCCGGCCGGTCCCGTACCGGGAGCCGGTCCACCGCCACGTCGACCTCCGGCAGACCGGCCGGCCGTCGCCCGGCGAGCAACTCGGGCAGCAGCCGACGGACGGAGGCGGGCACCGCCGACTCGGCGGCGTCGTCGACGGCCGCGTAGGCCCGGGTGAAGGCCGTGTGCAGGGCCGTGCCCGGCTGAGCCCAGGCCAGGTCGGACGGCGGCGACGCCGGTGGCAGCAGGTGGAGCTGCTGTCCCGGGACGCCGCCGCGACGAGCCAGCCGGCCCATCGTGACCGCGGCCGACCAGCGGACCGCACCGGCGGCCGGTGACGGCACGGCCGGCAACGGCGACGGCGCGAGGAAGACGTTCACCATCCGGTTGAGGTAGTGGAACAGCACCGCCACGCCGACCAGGTGAGCCAGCTCGGCGGCGTCCGGCCGGGCAGCGGTCGCCGGTGGGCCGACGCCGTCGTGCCGGAAGAAGGTCACGAGGTCCCGCAGCCTCGGTTCGGTCATCTCACCGAGCCGGTCGTCGGCGACCACGGTGGCGTCCGGCCCCCGAAGCAGCCCCCGCAGCGCGCTGGCGTGCACCTGGACGCAGTACGGACAGCGATTGGCCAGAGAGACCGCCGCCGCCACCGCCTCCCTGGTGCCCCGGTCGGCCGGACCGTCGACGAGCAGGGCCTCACGCAGCATCAACCAGCAGGCAGCCAGCACCGGTGGTGCGGCGGCGTGCAGGGTCACCGGCGGGGCGAACAGCCCGAACTCGCGGGCGAGCTGGCGATAGACGTGGCGCACCAGCGGGGACGCCCCCCGGGCCGCGACAGGGCGCAGATGTGTGATGTGGCGTTGGGTGATCCGGCTGGTCAGCCGAGCGAACAGGATTCCCATGATGTCTCCCGTGGCAGCCGTACCGCACTCACGCGGCCAGCGGCGGCGGTACCGCCGGTGTGCGGACGCCGTCGGGACCGGGCGCACCGTACACCACGGCGACGCCCCGCTGCCGGGCTGCGCTCACCACCCCGGGTACGGCGCGCTCGGCCAACGCGGCGATGGTCAGAGCGGGATTGACGGTCAACGCACCAGGCACCGCCGAGCCGTCGGTGACGAAGACGCCGGGATGACCGCGTAACTCGTGGCGGTCGTCCAGAGCAGAGGTCTCCGGATCGTCGCCCATCCGGCAGGACGACAGCGGATGCACGGTGTAGGCGCCCACCAGGTCGTTGGTCCATGGCCTGACCCGGGCCAGACCGTCGCGTTCCAGGATCTCCCGCACCTCGGCGTCGGACTCGGCCCAGCCACGCAGCGTGTTCTCGGTCGGGTCGTACCGCAGTGAACCTCGGCCGAGCATCTGCTGGGTCATCCGCTCGGCGTTGCCTCGTTGCGGTGGCGCGCCGAACACCCCCTCGTTGTCGTCCTCGCTCATGGTGAAGACGGTCAGCCAGGAACGCCACCGGCGCAGCATCTCCTTCTTCTCCCGGCCGAACCAGCTCGGGCCGGTGGCACCGGGCACCTGGGCCAGGACGGTGCCCAGCCCGGGTGGGAAGTACAACTGCTCCAGGGAGAACCGGCGGTACTCGGGCAGTGAGTCGTCGAGCCGGTCCCAGGTGGCCACACACGGGCCCCGGCCGATCTGGTACGCCTCGTACGCCGTGCCGTCGCCCCGGTCGAGCCCGAGCAGGTCGCGAGCCCGCTCCTCGTCCACCACGGCGGTGTTCAGACGTTCGCCGTTGCCGGAGAAGTAGCGACCCACCGCCGCCGGCATGGCGCCCAGCGCTGCCGCCGACCGTTGCAGGATGACCGGAGTCGCCCCGGCACCGGCCGCCAACACCACGATCTTCGCCTCGATGACACCCGAACCCTGGGTGAGGCGGTAGTCGCCGTCGTCGACGATGTCGTAGTGGACCCGGTAGGCGCCGGTCGGAGTCCGTGTCAGCCGCTGCACCTCGTGCAGCGGCCGGATCCGCGCACCGTGGGCGAGTGCGGCGGGCAGATAGTTGAGCAGCAGTGACCGTTTGGCGTCGAACCGGCACCCGGCCATCATCCAGTTGCAGTTGGTGCAGCGCGGCTTGTCGATCGCCGAGGGAACGGGATTGGCGGTGCGCCCGGCACGAGCGCAGGCCGCGGCGAAGAGGCCACCGGCGAAGGGTACGTCGTCCCAGGACTGCTCGGTCACCGGCAACGCGTCGCTTACGACGTCGTACCACGGGTCCAACGTGTCCCGACTGATCGCGGTCGGCCACATCCGACGCCCGAGACCGCCGGTGCGGTCGAAGACGAACCGGGGGGCACGCGGCATGGTGGCGAAGTAGACGACGCTGCCGCCGCCGACGCAGTTGCCGGCGAGCACGCTCATCCCATCGCCGACGGTGAAGTCGAAGATCCGGGTGTACGACGAGCCGAGGAGGAAGTCGTGCTGGAACTCCTCGCTGGCGAGCCACGGGCCCCGCTCCAGCACCACCACCCGCGCGCCACCGGCGGCGAGGTGGTACGCCGGGATCGCGCCGCCGAAGCCGCTGCCGACGATCACGACGTCGGTCTGCTCGATGCTGGTCATGCCGGACTTCCCGTCGCCGTGGTGTGCGGGTGGACGCAGGCCAGCCGCCGCTGGTAGGAGAAGCGCGGAAAACGCCAGAACCCGTCCGGATCCGGTCTGCGCAGGCCGAGCAGCGACAGCCCGGGATGCCCCTGTTCCAGCGCCTCGCCGGTGGGCAGGTGTGGGGCACTGTCGAAGGCCATCGTGCAGAACAGGGCGACGCCGAACCACACCTCCCGCTCCGGATGTGCCGGGTCGGTCAGTTCCTGCACCAGAGCGGTGCGGGCGTCGAAGTCCAGGGCGACGAACGGCGGCACGGCCGGGTCCAGGGCGAACCGCCCGACCCGTGCATGCTGCTGCGCGTGCATGTTGAGCAGACCGGCCATCCCGTCCAGCGCCTCGGTGAGCCCCAGGGCGGGATGCGCGAGGACCGCCAGCGCTCCCGCCTGCACCGCGCCCGGATCGTCCTCGACACCGGCGATCGCCCGGTCGTCGGGTGAGCGCTTGACACCCGGGACGATCGTGTCGGCGAACGCCTCCAGCGTCACCGTCGTCGCCGGATCGGCCGGCGTGGTCGCGGCCATCACCGGTCCCGCCGGGGGCAGTCCGGCGCCTCTGCCGTCCGCACCGAGGCGAACTGTCCCGGGCGGCGGCCCGGCCCCGCCGGCCCACGATAGGCCTGGGCGATGTCCAGCCAGTGCTCGGCGTCCGCGCCGGACGCCCGCAGGTCCAGGTCGTCACGGTGCCGTCGCCGGGTGACCAGCAGACACAGGTCGACGGCGGAACCCTGGACGAGTTCGGCGCCCTGCGGCCCGAGTGCCCAGAACTCGCCGGAGGGCGCGGTCAGTTCGTACCGGAAGCCTTCACCCGGAGGCGTCAGGCCCCGGCTGTGGTAGCCGAAGTCCCAGGTGCGGACGGCGAAGTCGACGACGTGCCGGATCCGGTCGGTGCGCTCGGGCACCCGGCCCAGCGCATCGGCGACGTCCTGACCGTGCGCGAACAGTTCCATCATCCCGGCGGCGGCCAGAACCGGGGCGGGCAGCGGACGCACGAGCCAGGGCACGACGTGCCCGGCCGGCACCCCGGCGAGCGCCTCCACCGCGAAGGTCCACTCCTCGCGCCAGCGCCCCCGCAGCGCCGCCGTGCCGCCGTCGAGGTAGCGCGACAACGCGGCGGCCACGTTGGCGTCGAAGTCGTCGCTGAGCCGTGCCGTGAGCGCACGGAACGCCTCGGCGTCGGAGGCGGCCACCGCCGCCATCCGGAAGACCGCGCTGAGATGCGCGACCTGGTGTCGGATCTCCCAGCCGGGCGCCGGGGTCGGCCGAGCCCAGTCGTCGGGGCCCAGGGTGTCCAGCAGCTCGTCGAACTCCACACAGTCGTCCGCCAGGTCGGCGAACACGTTTGACTTGTCCATCTTGGCCCTTCGCTGGTCGACGTGGCCCCGTGCATCCCGCCGGCCCCGTGGTCACGCTGACGTACGGCCGGAGGCGTCGGGGGAGTGCGCGAGGTTCAGCCTGCCCACGGCGCGGTACGTCGTCCTCTCCCGCTGTGCGCACCTGCCCGGCGACGAGGTCGTCTCGCCCACCGGCCGCCGGACTCCTCGTGGCCTGCTCGTACGCGGGCACTGGGCACGGCGGAAGAAGATTCACCCGCAGCGGTGGCCCACGATGGAACGGCCGTCGATAGCTGACGGTCACCGGTCGACCTCGGTAGGAGAGCGGGAGCCATGCCCACCATCGTCGGTTCGCTACGTCGTCACCTCCTGGCTCCATCGTGGCGGGAGGTGAGCTTCGCCGCGCGGGGCTTCCCCGCCGCCGCGTCCGCGACGACGCGAGCACTGGAGGCGATCCCGCGGGCGGTCGTGTGTGGATTCGAGAGCGGCATCGACTCGGGTGACCTGCACGAGATCGAGCAGCGGCTCGCGCTGGTCGACCCCCACCTACGGGGCTTCGCCTACGAGGGCGCCACGATGGCGTTCACCGTCCGCGACGCGATGTCGATGTTCCGCAGCCGTCGTACCCGCGACCTGCTCCTCGGGCCGGGACGACCACACGTGTTCCTCAACTACATCGGCATCGGGTTCGCCATGGCGCGGCTGCCCCGGGCGACCTGGCGGCGGATCCTGCCGGACCTCTCCGGCCTGCCGTACCACCCGACGATGAGTTGGCTCGCCGTCGACGGATACGGCTTCGACCTGGCCTACTTCGACGTCGACCGGTGGGTGGGCAGGGGCGAACGCCCCCGGCCGTATCCGTGGGCCGGAGCCCCGGACTACTTCCTGCGCGCCGTGGACCAGGGCGTCGGCCGTGCGCTCTGGTTCGTCCACGGCGCTCGGCCCGACGACGTGGCGACCTCGATCGGACGCTTCGCCGTCGCACGCCGGGCCGACCTCTGGGCCGGCGCCGGCCTGGCGGCCGTCTTCGCCGGCGGCTGCGACCCGGCCGGGCTGGCGACACTGCGCCGGCAGGCCGGTGGGTACCGGCCGCACCTGGCGCAGGGTGCGGTCTTCGCGGCCCGGGCCCGGACGTTCTCCGGTGCGGTGCCGCCGCACACCGGGCAGACCGTCGCGGCGCTGACCGGCCTGTCGGTCGACGCCGCGTCGGCACTGGCCGACGAGGTCGCGGTCGACGGTCTCTCGGCCGAGCGTGCCGAACCGCCGTACGAGGTGTGGCGCCAGCGGGTCCGCTCGCGCCTGGCCACCGACGGGGCCGTCGCACCGGAGTCCTGACCATCCCGGCGGGTCGACGGCCCGCCGCCATCCACGTCGCGCAGGCGGACCGAGGGCATACCCGGTCCGTCCGGTCGACGCTGACCACACGAGGGGTAACTGTGGCTTTCATCGGTTCGCTGCGCCGAGCCGTCCTGACGCCGGACCCAGCCGAGACGCAGATGAGCGTGCGCGGCTTCCACACGCGGTCCGAACCGGCACGCGACCTGCTCGAAACGATCGGTCGGACCTTCCTCGAAGGGTACGGCGACGCGGCCGAGGCCCGCCGGGTCGCTGAGGTCGGGCCCGCGCTGGAACGGGTGCCGACCCGGTTCCGTGGCTTCGCCTACGAGGGCGCGGCGATGGCCCTGGCCGTCCGCGACGGCCTGCCGTTCGGTGGCGGGCTGGTGCGTCAGTTCCTCGCCGGCGCCGGCAGCCCGCACGTCTACATGGCCTACGTCGGCATCGGCTGGGCGATGGCCCGCCTGCCCCGGATGCGGTGGTCCCGGCTGTACGCACCGGACCCGTTGCTGCGTTGGCTCGTGCTCGACGGGTACGGCTTCCACCAGGCGTACTTCCACACCCACAAGTACGTGATCGAGCAGTACCGGCACGACCGGTTCCCGTGGCCGGTCGACGACGACTCCGGGTACGCCACCCGGGTCATCGACCAGGGGATCGGACGTGCCCTCTGGTTCGTCGGTGGCACCGACGTGGTCCAGATCAGCCGGCTCATCGAAGGGTTCGCCGAACACCGCCGGGCCGACCTGTACAGCGGCGTCGGGTTGGCCGCCACCTACGCCGGCGGCGCCGACGGGGCCGAACTACGCGAGTTGTGGCGGCGTGCCGCCACGTACCGTCCGCACCTCGCCCAGGGCGCGGCGTTCGCTGCGGCGGCCCGAGTCCGCGCCGGGCTCGTGGTGCCGCACGTGGAGTTGGCCACCCGGCTGTTCTGCGGCCTCTCACCGGCCGGCGCGGCGGCCGTCACCGACCGGGTCCGGCCGGGCCTGTCGCTGCCCGGCGAACCACCGACGTACGAGATCTGGCGGAACTGGATTCGGGACACCTTCGTCGTCGGCCAGCGCGATCACGTCGCGGACAGTCGCTAGCACTGCGGTCGCGGCCGCGACCAGATCGGAGACACCGCCACCATGACAAGGATCGCCATCGTCGGAATGGCCTGCCGGTACCCGGACGCGTCCTCGCCGACCGAGTTGTGGGAGAACGGCCTCGCCGGCCGGCGCGCCTTCCGCCGGCTCCCCGACGGTCGGATGCGTCTGGACGACTACTGGTCGGCCGACCCGGCCACGCCGGACCGCTTCTATGCCCGCAACGCCGCGGTGTTGCAGGACTGGGAGTTCGACCGGGTCGCCTTCAAGGTGGCCGGCAGCACCTACCGGTCCACCGACCTGACCCACTGGTTGGCCCTGGAGGTCGCCGCCGCCGCGCTGGCCGACGCCGGTTTCCCCATGGGCGCGGGACTGCCCGCCGAGCGGACCGGTGTCGTGGTCGGCAACAGCCTGACCGGCGAGTTCAGCCGCGCCAACCAGCTACGACTGCGCTGGCCGTTCGTGCGCCGGGTCCTCGCCCCGGTCCTGTCCGAGCTGCCCTGGACGGAGGATCGGGTCCGGGACTTCCTCGACCGTGTCGAGGCCGACTACAAGCGCCCCTTCCCGCCCGTCGACGAGGACACGCTCGCCGGCGCCCTGTCGAACACCATCGCCGGCCGCATCTGCAACCACTTCGACCTGCGCGGCGGCGGCTACACGGTGGACGGCGCCTGCTCGTCGTCGCTGCTCTCGGTGACCACGGCATGCCGATCCCTGGTCGACGGAGACGTGGACGTCATGGTGGCCGGTGGGGTGGACCTGTCCATCGACCCGCTCGAGACCATCGGATTCGCCCGAACGGGTGCCCTCGCCACCGGTGAGATGCGGGTGTACGACCGTGGCGCCAACGGGTTCTGGCCCGGCGAGGGCTGCGGCATGGTCGTGTTGATGCGCGAGCCGGACGCGCGGCGCGCCGGGCACCGGATCTACGCCACGGTGGCCGGGTGGGGCATCTCCTCCGACGGTCGTGGCGGCATCACCCGGCCGGAGATCGGCGGCTACCGGCTGGCGTTGCGACGGGCGTACGCACGGGCCGGGTTCGGGCTGGAGACGGTGGCGCTCTTCGAGGGGCACGGCACCGGTACCCAGGTCGGCGACGACACCGAACTGTCCGCGCTGTCCCAGGCCCGCCGGGCGGCCGACCCCACCGCGCCGCCCGCGGTGATCAGCTCGATCAAGGCGATGATCGGGCACACCAAGGCCGCAGCCGGAGTCGCCGGCCTGATCAAGGCGGTCCTGGCGGTGCACCACCAGGTGCTGCCCCCGGCGCTCGGCTGTCCCGAGCCCCATGAACTGCTCACCGGCACCACACGCGCCCTGCGGGTGCTGCGAGCCGCCGAGCCCTGGCCGGCCGGCGCCCCGCTGCGGGCAGGCGTCACGGCCATGGGCTTCGGCGGCATCAACACCCACGTCGTGGTGGAGAACTCCCGGGCCCGTCGGCCGGGTGGGCTCGATCCGCGCGCCGCCACGCTGGCCGTCGGAGCCCAGGACGCCGAACTGCTGGTACTCGACGGGGTCTCCTGGGCGGCGTTGCGGGACCGCGCGGAGCACCTCGCCGCGTTCGCCGGTGCCGCCACGTACGCCCAGTTGACCGACCTCGCCGTGACGTTGCGACACGAGCTGCGCGACCTGCCCTACCGGGCCGCGGTCGTGGTGGTCGACCCCGAGGACGCCGAACGCCGGCTCCGCCAGGTGGTGGACGCGCTCGACCGGGGCCAGGAGTCGCCGCCGTTCGACGAGGGCCGGGTGTTCCTGGGCCGGGTCGCCGGCCGGGGCCGCATCGGCTATCTCTTTCCCGGCCAGGGTTCCGGTCGGCGTAGCGCCGGTGGCGCGCTGCGGCGGAGGTTCCCGGTGGTGGACTCGATCTACCGGCAGGCGGCGCAGCCGGGTGACGCCGATCCCGTCGCCACCGAGAACGCCCAACCGCGCATCGTCACCGGCTCGCTCGCCGGCCTGTCCGCGCTGACGCTGCTCGGCATCGAGGCCACTCTGGCCGTCGGGCACAGCCTCGGCGAGCTGACCGCACTGCACTGGGCCGGTGTGATGGACGAGGCCGAGCTGCTGCGGATAGCCACCGTGCGGGGGGCGGCCATGGCACGGCACAGCGCGCCGGGATCCATGGCGGGCATCGCCGCCCCACCGACCATCGTCGACCGTCTCGTCGACGGGCTGCCGGTGGTGCTCAGCGGGTACAACGGCCCCACGCAGACGGTCGTCTCCGGCGAGGTCGCCGCAGTGCGTGAGGTCTGTCGCCGGGCGACCGCCGACGGCATCGCCGCCACCCCCCTCGCCGTCTCCCACGCCTTCCACTCGCCACTGGTCGCGCCGGCCGCCGACGTGTTCGCCGCCGCGCTGCACGGTGCCGGCCTCGGCCCGGTCGGCCGGCGGGTCGTCTCCACCGTCACCGGCGAGCCGCTGATGGCGGGCGCCGACGTGCCGTCGTTGCTCCGCCGACAGATCACCGAGCCGGTGCGGTTCAGTCAGGCCGTCACGGTGGCCGCCGACGAGGTCGATCTCTTCGTGGAGGTGGGGCCCGGACGGGTGCTGTCCCGCCTCGCGGCCGAGACCGGCGCCATCCCCTCGGTGTCACTCGACACCGATGACGAGTCACTGGTGAGCCTGCTGCGGGTGGTCGGGGCGGCGTACGTCGCCGGTACGGCCGGGATGCCCGCCGCGCTCTTCGACGATCGACTGGCCCGCCCGATCGACGTCACCGCGCCCGCGGCGGTGCTGACCAGCCCGTGCGAGGTGGTGCCCGTGGCGACCGTGGCAGGGGGCGAGGGCGACGCGCTCGGTCCGGTCGGCCCTGCGCAGACCGCGACGCCGCCGGAGCCGGTCGACCGATCCGGGCCGGCTGCACTCGATCTGCTTCGGCAACTGGCCGCGAGTCGCGCGGAACTCCCCCTCGAGATGGTGGGCGCGGAGAGTCGGCTCCTGGACGACCTGCACCTGAGCTCGATCACCGTCGGCCGTCTCGTCAACGAGGTGGCCGAGCGGATGGGCCTGGGCGCGGTGACCATGCCGCTGAACTTCGCGGCGGCCTCGGTGCGGGAACTCGCGACCGCACTGGAGGAACTACAGGCGACCGGGGGAACCGCCGCCACCGTGTCCGCCCCGCCGATCCTCGGCGCGGAGAGCTGGGCACGGGCCTGGGCGGTCGTCCTGGATCCGAGTCCGCTGCCGGGCCCGGTCGTCCCGCCCGAGTCGGGTGGCTGGCGACTGCACGCCCCGGCGGACCATCCCTTCGCCGCAGCCCTCCTGGACCGACTCGTGGCGGGGCGTACCGGATCCGGTGTCCTGGTCTGCCTGCCGCCGGACTGTGCGGAGACCGACCTGGACCGGGCGCTGCACGGTGCCCAGGAGGCGATGACCGATGCCGGCGTCGACCGGTTCGTGCTCGTCCAGCACGATCGCGGCGCTGCGGGCCTGGCGAAGACCCTGCGCATGGAACATCCCCGGTTACGGGTGACGGTCGTTCATGTCCCGGCCACCGCCGACGCGGTCGACCACGTCGTCGGCGAGGTGCGGGCGACCGAACGGTACGTCGAGGCGTACTACGACCCCGACGGGACACGGCGGGTACCGACGTTACGGGCCATGCCCCTGCAACCGGAGCGGACCACGGCGCCCCTCGACGAGTCGGACGTCCTGCTGGTCACCGGGGGCGGCAAGGGCATCACGGCCGAGTGCGCGTTCGCCCTGGCCGTGGAGACCGGTGCCCGTCTCGCCCTGCTCGGCAGATCGGACCCGGCGACGGACTCGGAGCTGGCGGCGAACCTGGAGCGGCTGGCCCATCACGGCGTCGCCGCCCACTACGTACGGGCCGACGTCACCCAACCGGCACAGGTGAGTGCCGCCGTCGCCGAGGCCGTCCGGACGTTCGGTCCGGTCACCGCGGTGCTGCACGGCGCCGGCACCAATGAACCGGCGGCGCTGGGCAACCTCGACGCGGCGGCGCTGCGACGCGCCTTCGCCGCCAAGGTGGGCGGGCTACGAACGGTGCTGGACGCCGTCGGCCCCGGCCACCTGCGCCTGCTGGTCACCCTCGGCAGCATCATCGGCCGGGCCGGTCTGCGCGGTGAGGCCCACTACGCGACCGCCAACGAGTGGTTGGCCGACCTGACCCGGTCGTACGGGCAGCGGCACCCGAACTGTCGATCGGTCTGCCTGGAGTGGTCGGTGTGGTCCGGGGTGGGGATGGGCGAGCGCCTCTCCGTCGTGGACACGCTGGCGCGCGAGGGCGTCACACCGATCACCCCCACCCAGGGCGTCGAACTGCTGCGCCGGCTGGTGAGCGACCCGCAGGTGCCGCCGGTGGTGGTGATCAGCGGACGCACCTCCGGCATCGACACCGTGCGCTACGAGCAGGTGGAACTGCCGTTGCTGCGGTTCCTGGAACGGCCGCTGGTGCACTACCCCCGGGTCGAGCTGGTGACCGAGGCGGAACTGAGCATCGGCAGCGACCTCTACCTGCCGGACCATCACCTCGACGGTGACCTGTTGTTCCCGGCGGTACTCGGCATGGAGGCGATGGCCCAGGTCGCGTACGCCCTGACCGGGCGGCCCTCGACGCCGCTGGTGGAGGACGCGCAGTTCCTCCGCCCGATCGTCGTGACGCAGGACGGAGCGACCCGCATCCGTGTCGCGGCGGTCGCCACCGCGCCCGGAGTGGTGCAGGTGGCCGTCCACAGCAGCGAGACGCGGTTCGGGGCCGAACACTTCCGGGCCCGCCTGCGGTACGAGGAACTCGCCGTGCCCGACGGCCCGCCCCGGCCGGTGCCGGCGGACGTGCCGGAGGTGCCCCTGCGGCCGGCGGCGGAACTCTACGGCGACCTCCTGTTCCAGGGCCACCGGTTCCAGCGCGTGGCGCGGTACCACCACGTCGCGGCCCGCGAGGTCGACGCCGACCTGCTGCCCGCCGAACACGACTGGTTCGCCGCCTTCCATCCCCCCGCCCTGCTGCTGGGCGACCCCGGCATCCGGGACGCGATGATGCACGGCATCCAGGTGTGCGTACCGCACGCCACCCTCCTGCCGACCGGTGTCGCGCGAGTCTGGGTGTCGCCGGGCGTCAGCGGACCGGGACCCTACCGGTACCAGGCGGTCGAGCGGTCCCGCGACGGCGACACCTACGTCTATGACGTGGTGCTGCGTACCGCCGACGGCGTGGCGGTCGAACGGTGGGAGGGGCTGAGCCTACGGGCGGTACGCCAGGGTGACGGGCGCGGCCCGTGGCTCGCGCCGCTGCTCGGGCCGTTCCTGCAACGGGTGGTCGGTGAACTGACCGGCGCCGAGATCGCGGTGGGGGTCGAACCCGACGACGCGGGGTCGGGGGACACCGGCGACCGGATCGCGATCCGCCGGTCCCGGTCGGCCCGGGCGTTGGCCCGCGCCGTCGGGCGGAGACGGCCGGTGCGGTACCGCGCCGACGGTCGGCCGGAGATCGACGGCGGTAGAGAGGTCTCCTTCGCGCACGGCGCAGGTGTGACGGTGTGCACGGTGGCGGGCCAGACGACGGCCTGCGACGTGGAGGCGGTGGTGCCCCGTACGCCGGTGGAGTGGCGTGGGCTGCTCGGCGCGCACGCGGAGCTGCTGCCGCTGTTGACCGGTCCGGACGGCGGCGATGACCGGGACGTGGCGGCCACGCGTGTCTGGGTGGCCATGGAATGTCTACAGAAGGCGGGCGAACCGCTGGTGGGAACGCTGACGGTCCGTCCTGCTGCGCGCCCCGGTTGGGTCGTGCTCAGCGCGGGGGCGATCACCGTGGCGACGTTCGTGACGGCGCTGCGGGACGTGTCCGAGCCGGTGGTGTTCGGCCTATTGACCCGGGAGGGCTGATGTCCCGCTACTTCGAGTACCGGCACGTGGTCGGGTTCGAGGAGACCAACCTCGTCGGCAACGTGTACTACGTGCATTACCTGCGATGGCAGGGCCGATGTCGGGAGTTGTTCCTGCGCGAGCGCGCCCCCGAGGTGCTCGACGACCTGCGGGTGGATCTCAAGCTGTTCACCCTGCGGGTGGACTGCGAGTTCTTCGCCGAACTGGCCGCCCTGGACGAGGTCTGCGTCCGGATGCGACTGGTCGAGCTGGCGCAGACCCAGGTGGAGTTCGGGTTCGACTACCTGCGTCTCGCCGGCTCCGACGGCGAGCGGCTGGTGGCGCGGGGGGCGCAGCGGGTGGCCTGTATGCGAGGTCCGAACAACCGCACCGCACCCACCCGGGTGCCGGAGGCACTGGCCCAGGCGCTGGCACCGTACGTCCGGGCGGAGGCATCGTGACGGGCCGCCCGGACGGCTCCCTTCCCACCGGTCGTGAGCTGCGGCGGGTGCTGGGCAGCTTCGCCACCGGTGTGACCGTGCTGACGGTGGGCGGTATGCACCCGCACGGGATGACGGTGAACTCCTTCACGTCGGTCTCCCTGGACCCGCCGCTGGTGCTCGTCTGCGTCGGTCGGTCCACGGTGACGCACACCCTGCTGGAGGACGCCTCGGGTTTCGGCCTCTCGGTGTTGGCGGCCGGTCATGCCGGCATCGCGCGGTTCTTCGCCGATCCCCGGCGTCCGGTGGGTCCCGGCGAGTTCGCGGGGATCCCGACCGTGCCGGGGGCGCGCAGCGGAGTACCGCTGATCGCCGACGCCCTGGCGTGGTTCGAGTGCGAGCCGTGGCGGCACTACGACGGCGGCGACCACACGATCGTGGTGGGCCGGCTGCGTACCGCCGTCCGGGGCGCGACCACCGGCGCTCTGCTGTTCCACGACGGGGTGTTGGGCACGACGGACCACGAGCGGAGGACACGGGCATGACGGCACGGGAACGACGGCCGGCGGCACCGCCGGGACCACCTCGGCGAGCGGCACTGCGGATGCTGGCGGTGATGACCCGCGATCGACTGGGGATGATCAGCGATTCGGTGCAGCGGTACGGCGACGCGGTGCGGATACCGGTGGGCCACAAGAGCCTGCACGTGTTCAACCATCCGGACCACGCGCAGCACGTACTGGCCGACAACGCGGGCAACTACCAGAAGGGCATCGGCCTGGTGCACGCCCGGCGGGCGCTCGGCGACGGCCTGCTGACCAGCGAGGGCGAGCTGTGGCGCAAGCAGCGCAAGGTGATCCAGCCGGTGTTCCATCCGCGTCGGCTGGCCCACCACGCCGGTCTCATCGCGGCCGAGGCGCAGAGACTTGTTCACCGGCTTCGGCAGTGCGTGGGCGGGGTCCCGGTGGACGTGGTCACCGAGTTCACCGGTCTCACCCTGGGCGTGCTGGGCCGTACCCTGCTCGATGCCGACCTCAGTCCGTTCGGGACCGTCGGCGAGGAGTTCGCTGCGGTCCAGGACCAGGCCATGTTCGAACTGGCCACGTTGGGAATGGTGCCCGCCTGGTTGCCGTTGCCCCGCCAGATGCGCTTCCGGCGGGCCCGCCGCGAGTTGCAACGGGTGGTGGACCAGTTGGTGGCGGCCCGGGCCGAGTCCACCGACGGTCGGGACGACGTGCTCTCACGCCTCATCGTGTCCACGCGTGCCGAGACCGATCCCCGGGTGGCCCGCGGTCGGCTCCGCGACGAACTGGTCACGCTGTTGTTGGCCGGTCACGAGACCACCGCCAGCACCCTCGGTTGGACGCTGTACCGCGTCGATCGGGAACCGGCGGTGCGGCACCGGTTGCGGGAGGAGGCACAGACGGTGCTGGGCGGGCGGTTACCCGGTTACGAGGATCTGCATCGGTTGCGCTACACCACGATGGTGGTCAAGGAGGCGATGCGGTTGCACCCGCCGGTCTGGCTGCTGCCCCGGATCGCCACGGACGCCGACGTGGTGGGCGGGTATGCGGTGCCGGCCGGGGCCGACGTGGTCGTCCTGCCGTACACCCTGCACCGGCACCGGGAGTTCTGGACATGGCCGGAGCGGTTCGACCCGGAGCGGTTCGACCCGGCCAGGGCGCCGGACCGTCCCCGGTACGCCTACATCCCCTTCGGTGCCGGTCCGCGCATCTGCGTCGGCAGCAACCTCGGTCTGATGGAGGCGGTGTTCGTGCTGGCGATGATCGCTCGGGAGTTCCGGCTGTCGACGGCACCCGGACACCAGGTCGTCGCGGAGCCGATGCTGTCGTTGAGGATCCGCGGCGGGTTGCCGATGCTGGTGCGTGCGGTGGACGCGGTCGACTGACGACGGTCGCCCTCCTGCCCGCGTCGGAACCTGAGTACCGTCTCGGGAGGCAGGTCGAGCAGGGAGAGCAGGGCCGGCGGGTCGAGGTCACGGTGCGGACGGACGAGCACCGTCGTGCCCGACAGGTGACCACCGTCGGTGACCCGGAGCGGTCCGTACCGGGCCACCCCGGCGTGGTCGGTCGGATGCTCGCCGTCGGGCGGGCACGGGCCTCTTCCCAGCGAGTGCGCGACGAGGTACCAGTCGCCGGCGCTGACCTCGGTGAGTCGGTAGGGTCCCGGGCGGCTCAGGATGGCCCAGCTCACCGGAGGGCCCTCGGCGATGGCGTCCGGGAAGAGCCCGATGAAGATCGGTCTGGTGAAGCGCGGGCAGAAGGTGCTGACCTCCCCGCTGACCACGGCGCTGCCCGGCGGCGACCCGCCCTGTCCGATCGGTGGCAGGGGATCGAGGAACCGCCGTCGGTACGCCATGGGTGACACTCCGACGCTGCGATGAAATCGCGTGCTGAAGGTTCCGAGGCTCGTGTACCCGACGGTGGTGCTGATGCTCGCCACGGTCATCGACGTGCTGGCGAGCAGCCGCTTGGCCTCCTGAATGCGGATCGCGGCCAGAAACCGGCCGGGCGAAATTCCCGTCATTCTGCGGAACAGGCGCGAGAAATGGAATCTGCTGAACATCGCCGCGCTGGCTATCTCGTCGATTGTCAGCGGCTCTCCCAGTCTCTCACGCATGGTCCACAACGCGCGTCGGACGGCTATTTCGTCCACCAGCATCAGATCACCCGGGGAGCCGGTCGAATGTCTGTCTGGAGCGTGCGTGGTCGTTCGCCGCCCCTAATCGTAAGTGCATGGTGTATTCTTTCGGGTTTTCTATATTTATTGGCGTCTTGTGGAACTTAGATGCTATCGCTCGCCATTCGAATGGGCAACTGCCGATTTTCTGCGGTTGTGGCGGTGCGCTCGAATGCGTTACGGCGAGTAACAGATAGTGGCACTAAATGCAGTTTCCGGAGAGGTGCTGCCAAAAGCGTCGCAAGTGGACGCTCGCATGGCCTCTGGAGTGCGGGGACCTGGCCGCACCCGTGCGGTCGGAGTGTTGTCTCTCAACCACGCTCCGTGATCGGGGTGTCGGTGCGCGGGTTTGGAGTCCCGGCGGGACGGGAGCTGCAATCGGCATGACATAGCGGGCGAAAGAGCAAATTAACCGGGAATCCGACAAATGCTGTGGACGTGGCTCAGTGCGGCCGTCGCCCAGACCGGCGGTACGTGAACGAGCGGAACCGCCGCGGTTAATCGGCGAATCCTACCCGAGGGCGAGCCCGCCATCGACCGGCCACGACATGCCACCGCTCACCGGCAGCCGCGGTGGGCGGATCGCGGACGCGGATGCGGATGCGGTCATTCGGAAACGTGTCGAGGCCCGTCACGCCCGGACTGGTCGCCACCGCAACGTGCGAGAAGAACTGCATCACGCGCGTCGGCCATGATGTTGGTGGTTCGGGGCCACTCCGATGATGCGGTTGTCGTCACCAGGTCGGCACATTCGTGGCCACGTCGTATTCGCGGGGGAACGGAAACCTCGACGGATCCTTCGGGCCCTGTGGCAGCTCTCGTCACCGGTCAGCGCCTACGCATACCGGCGGACGCCCAGGAGAGGTGAGGCGGATCGACCGTCGAATGCCCCGGGCCGACACATTCCAGCGCGGCACGCGACGTTGTCGTGACGACGCTGCCTACCTTCGAGGGGGAGCTGTTGGTATCGCACCCGGTCGGCGTTCTACGCCGGCTCATTCCCGTACTCACGGTCATCGTCCTGGTGATCGCCACCTACCTCGTGGCGCGGCTGCCACTGGCATCGCCGACCGAACGCGCGCGCCTGGCGGAGCGGTTCGACTTCACCGAACTACCGATCATCCTGCCGGACGGGCTGCCGGAGCGCAGCGTCCGGACGGTCAACCCCGAGTACCAGCACATCCGGTCCTGGGTGTCGTCGGTCGGCGCCGCGGTCGCCATCAACGACCTCGACGGCGGCGGCGTGCCCAACGACATGTGCCTGGTGGACACCCGTAGTGACAGCGTGATCATCACTCCGGCACCGGGCAGCGCAAACGTGTACCAGCCGTTCGTCCTGACCCCGGACCCGCTGCCCACCCACCGTGCGATGGCGCCGATGGGCTGCGTGCCCGGGGACTTCAACGAGGACGGCTGGACCGACCTGCTCGTCTACTACTGGGGCCGCACCCCGGTGCTCTTCATGAACCGTGGCGGCCGGGCACCACTCGTCGCGGAGCGTTTCCGGCCGACCGAGCTGGTGCCCACCCGGGACCGTGGTGACGGGGTGTACGACGGCAAGCTCTGGAACACCAACGCCGTGGCCATCGCGGACTTCGACGGTGACGGACACGCCGACATCGGCGTGTTCAACTACTTCCCCGACTCCCAGGTGCTCGATCCGGACGGGCGCGCCGGGATGCAGATGAACCACTCGATGTCCCGGGCCCGCAACGCCGGCGGTGCGCACATCCTGCGCCGAACCGCGGCCCAGGGCGGCGACGAGCCCTCGGTCACCTACACCGAACAGGCCGCGATCGCACCGGCGGTGGCCAGCGGATGGACCCTCGGTGCGGCCTCGGCCGACCTGGACGGCGACCTGCTGCCGGAGCTGTACCTCGCCAACGACTTCGGCAACGACCGCCTGTTCCACAACCGTTCGGAGCCCGGCAGGATCCGCTTCGAGCTGGTCGAGGGCAAGCGGGACGCGTTCACGCCGAAGTCACTGGTCCTCGGTCACGACTCGTTCAAGGGCATGTCGATCGAGTTCGGCGACCTGCACGGCAGCGGGCGTTTCGACGCCTTCGTCAGCAACATCACCACGTCCTGGGGGCTCGAGGAGAGCACCTTCGTCTGGCGCAACATCGCGTCGAGCCCGGAGTCGGCCGGCGAGATGCTGCGTGCCGGACGAGCGCCGTACGTCAACGAGGCGGCCGAGCGCAATCTCGCCTGGTCGGGCTGGGGCTGGGACACCAAGATGGCGGACTTCGACAACGACGGCGAGGTCGAGATCGTGCAGACCAACGGCTTCATCCGGGGCACCCTGAACCGGTGGGCCTGGCTACAGGAGCTGGCCATGGCCAACGACCTCATGTTGCGCAACCCCCAGATGTGGCCGAACTCGCGGCCGGGCGACGACATCGCCGGCTCCCAGCCGATCGCCTTCTGGACGCCGGAGGGCAACGGGCGCTACGCCGATCTGGCCCGGGAACTCGGCATGACCGACGACACGCCGAGTCGTGGTGTCGCGGTCGCCGATGTCGACGGCAACGGCAGTCAGGACTTCGCCGTGGCTCGTCAGTGGGGCCGGCCGAGCTTCTACCGCAACACCGCCGACAGTCTCGGTGACTTCCTGGGCCTGCGGCTGTACCGGCCCGCCGGCTCACCGGACGCGATCGGTACGCCGGCCTACAACGCCCAGGTGCGGGTCCGTACGCCGGACGGACGTGTCCGGCTGGCCCAGCTCGACGGCGGCGGCGGCCACTCCGGCAAGCGCAGCTTCGACGTGGTGTTCGGGCTCGGTGAGATCGGCGACCAGCCCGTCTCGGTCGAACTCGCCTGGCGCGACCTCGACGGTGTGCGGCACACCCGGACGCAGCAGATGACCCGCGGTTGGCACAGCCTGATGCTGACCGACCAGGTCAGGGAGGTGAAGGCGTCATGAGCGCCCCGTCCATCCACCGCACCGACCGATCAGCCGTTCCCGCGCGCGTCGGTGGCGACCCTCCACCGGTGCCGAAGGAGACCGGGTCGGCGGCGAAGGACCCCCGCTACCTCGCGTTGCGGAACTTCGCCATCTCGATGACCGTGTTCAACATCCTCGGCTACACGGTCCTCGGCTTCGAGCAGCCTTGGGCGTGGCCGATCTTCGCGTTGCTGATCGGCTATGCGGCGGAGATCGGGATCGAGCTGATCACGGCTGCCGCGTACCGTCGTTCGCCGGAATTCGCCGGGCGTGGCGCCCGAGGCATGTTCGAGTTCCTGCTGCCGACCCACATCACCGCTCTCGCCGTGAACATGTTGTTGTACGCCAACGACCGGTTCTGGCCGATCGCGTTCGCGGTGGTCGTGGCCATCGGCCAGAAGGCCGTGCTCCGGGCGCCGGTCAACGGGCGGATGCGGCACTTCATGAATCCGTCCAACCTCGGCATCACCGTTGCCCTGCTGATGTTCCCCTGGGTCAACGTCGCGCCGCCGTACCATTTCACCGAACACGTTCCGGACGTGATCAGCATCGTCGTGCCACTGGTCATCATCACCTCCGGCACCGTCCTGAACGCGATGCTGACCAAGAAGGTCCCACTCATCCTGGGCTGGGTCGGCGGCTTCGTGATCCAGGCGCTGGTCCGGCACTGGACGCTGGACGTGGCGTTGTGGGGGGCGTTGGTGCCGATGACCGGAGTGGCGTTCGTCCTGTTCACCAATTACATGATCACGGACCCGGGGACCACGCCGACCAGGGGTTGGAACCAGTTCGCGTTCGGATCCGGGGTGGCCGCCGTCTACGGAATCCTGATCGCCCTCAACGTCGTGTACACGACGTTCTTCGCACTGACCTTCGTCTGTCTCGTGCGGGGACTCATGTGGTGGGTCGCCTGGCTGCGCCGACCGCAGGAGGGCGGGCCGGTCGACGCGGGTCGCCCGCCGGAGCCGTCACGTAGGTGAGGGGAGGCCGGCCGGGGCGACGGATGCCGTCCCGGCCGGACCCGGGCACGTGCTGACCCCGCAGCTCGGCGCGGCGAGGAGTACGCGGCGGCCGACGGTGGCGATCGACGTTCGTGTGCTGTCTAATGGGATGTTCGTCTCCGTGCACGTCCCGCGCGCCGATGGTCACCGTACGTGGATATCCCGTACGCGTGCAGCGTCCGGAGGGCACCCCACTCCGCCCGCACGGTGCGTCACATCCCGTGCGCGTCAGGCCGACCAGCCGCGCATCCTGTTAACAGGTCCGTCACGAGCCGCAGTGGGCTTAACATCAGCGACCCCTCGGAAACGTGGCCTGCTCCATGACGCGTTGTGACGGTAGCGGGTCGTTTCCCTTTCTGCGCCGGCCTTCGTTCACGTGAGTTGCGACACCTGGCGCTTCTTCGAGCGTGCGGAATTGACCGCACTTTTCAAGATGCCTGGTTCTTCTCCGCAACGCGAGGATTACCGCAATCGCAGGCTCAGGGCGTGCCGATTTCAAGGGAAGCGGATGATGTCAGCTGTCAATGTGGGCGTTCGACATACGGCGACTGCCCCTCTCGATCGGGTCGCAGGCGAGGCGGCGGCTGATCCGGTCGGCGGCCGGACGGGCCGCGAAGCCGGCGGCGGCCGGTGAGAAGGGCAGAAGTCGGTCCAGCTCCAATTGCATTGCACCAGCGCCGAGATTTGTGGCCGGTGCGGAGCACTCTTTCGAACGTGCGCCCGGCTGACTGCCGGCGGTGACGCGTTCCGGGGCGCCATTTCTTTTCGTCCCCACAAACCGTCGCCAAAGGCCTGCCGTGGCAGGGGAGGCGTAGTGAGCAGCCATTTCGTTGATGCGGTCGAGCGGTCGATCGCGTTGATGCGGGACAATCTCGGTGAGCAGTTGACCGTGGACGATATGGCGCGCGCCGCCATGTTCAGCAAGTTCCACTACACCCGGGTGTTCCAGCGCGTGACCGGCGTGTCGCCGGGCCGGTTCCTGTCGGCGCTGCGCCTGCAGCGCGCGAAGTCGTTGCTGCTGTCGACGACGATGAACGTCGCCGACATCAGCGTGCACGTGGGATACAACAGCGTCGGCACCTTCAGTTCGCGATTCACCCGCAGCGTCGGGCTCTCACCCACCGAGTACCGCCGGCGCGGGGGAGTTCTGCGGTCGATCGTGCGGGCTGAGCCGGACGGTGCCGTCCCGGCCGACGGCGTCGTCTCGGGCGTCGTCTCGGGCCACTCCTCGACACCGCTCGACGCGGTGTTCATGGGGCTGTTCAAGAGTCGGATCCCGGAGGGGCGTCCGGTGAGCTGCGTGGCCCTGACCGGCCCCGGCCGCTTCACGCTGGACGGCGTTCCGGAGGGTATGTGGTACCTGCTCTGCCACGGCCTCGGCACCGTGCCGGACGGAGGCGGCGGCTCGCTGCCCGACCCGGCCGCCATGTTCGGCTGCCACGGACCCTTCCGGGTCGGCCCGCAGCAGTCCGTCGATCTCGTCGTGCGGCTCCGGCCGGCACGTCTGTGTGATCCGCCGATGCTGGTGGCGCTGCCCGACATCCGCACCGTCGCCACCGTCCGCCAGGCGCGCTGGACCGGTGTCGCCCGCGCTGCCTGAGCACAAGCTCGGCCGGGCGGTCTGCGCCCGGTGTTGCGGCCGATCTCAGTGTCGCCCGCCGTCGACGTGGCGATCGCGTCGCGCGACGGCGGGTGTGTCGTCGCGGCTCAGTCGAGCCGAATGTCCATGGGAGGCATATGTGAACAACGATCCCGCCGGTCGGGCCGAACTGGTGCGACGCGCGGCCGACCTCGCGCCGACGTTGCGGGGCTTCGCCGCGTGGCACGAGGAGCACCGTCGACTGCATGACGAGTCCATCGCCGCGTTGGCCGGTGCCGGCATGTTCCGGCTGCGGACTCCGTTGCGCTTCGGCGGCTACGAGTCCGACACCCGTACCCTCGTCGACGTCGCCACCGAACTGGCCCGGGGCGACGGGTCAGCCGCCTGGACCGCCTCGGTCTACTGGATCCCCACCTGGATGGCGTCCCACTTCCCGGACCACGTCCAGAACGCCGTCTTCACCGGCCCGGACTCGCTGATCTGTGGGACGTTGAGCCCCAGCGCCACGGCGACTCTCGCCGAGGGGGGCATCGTGGTGAACGGCAAGTGGGGCTTCATCACCGGCGCCCGACACAGCGCCTGGCAGGTCGTCATCGCCGTCCTGCTCGCCTCGCAAGCCGAGCCGATGCCGGTCATCGCGTTGGTGCCCACCGGCGAACTGTTCATCGTCGACGACTGGCACAGCGCGGGACTGCGGGGCACCGGCAGCGTCAGCACCGTCGCCCAGGACCTCTTCGTGCCTGCGGACCGGTACCTCCCACTGGGCGCGGTGCTGCAGGGCCAGGGTGCCTCGCGGGCCAACCGGACCAGCCGGATCTACCAGGCGCCGCTGCTGCCGGTGGCCGCCGCCTCCTCGGTCGGGGTCGCGCTCGGACTGGCGAAGGGAGCGCTGGAGTCGTTCGTCCAGCGTCTCGGAGATCGCAAGATCACCTACACCGACTACGCGAGCCAGCGCGAGGCGCCGATCACCCACCTGCGACTCGCCGACGCGGCCACCCGAATCGACGAGGCCGAGTTCCACGCCCACCGCCTGGCCGCCACCGTCGACCGCAAGGCTGCCGAGCAGGAGACCTGGACGACGCGTGAGCGGGTGCTCGCCCGTGCCGACATGGGTGCGGCCGTCGAGCGCGCCCGGGAGGCGGTCGCTCTGCTCGCCGATGCCAGCGGCGGGTCCTCCGTCTATCTCGACGTACCCGTTCAACGCATCCAGCGCGACATCCAGGCACTCGGCCTGCACGCGCTGATGCACCCCGACACCAACGCCGAGCTGCACGGTCGTCTGCTCAGCGGACTCGAACCGAACAGCATGTACGTCTGACCGGATCCCGGTCCCGATCCTGAGGAGCACCATCGTGTCCGCAACCAGTGCCAGCTTCCGGCCCAGCCCGGTCGACCAGGCCGGCGTCGCCGCGCTCCCGGGCCGCATCGTGGCGGCGTGGGCCCAGCACGACGCCGACGCCTTCGGCGCGGTCTTCGCCGAGGACGGCACCATGATCCTGCCGAACCTCTACCTCAAGGGCCGTGACGCCATCGTCGCCTACATGCGCGACGCCTTCGCCGGGCCCTACCGGGGCACGAGCGTCACCGGCCAGCCCATCGACGTCCGCTTTCTCAGCGCGGAGGTCGCGGTCGTGCTCACCGAGGGCGGGGTCCTTCTGCCCGGCGACGACGCGGTCGCGCCCGAGCGGGCGATCCGGGCCTGTTGGCTGATGGTCCGGCGGGACGGCGGCTGGCGCCTCGCCGCGTACCAGAACAGCCCCGGCGGCGCCTAACCTGCTGTCACCACGGCCACCGCGCTGACCTCGGACGACCGGGGCGCGCGGTGGCCGTGTGTCGTTCCCGCAGCCCTCCGAACAGTGGGCGCGGTGCCGACCCGGGCGGGCACAGCGTAAGGGGGCGGCTGTCCCGCCCGCCCCCTCGTGCACCTGCCAGCACCAGTCATCTACTACCAGCAGGGCGTAACCCAATTGCATTACATCGATCTACGGTATTCACCTTCGACGATGCGCATCCGGGTGTGCCCGACCGCACAGGGCACAGCGAGAGGTGCCCGTGGACGAGACCCGAATGAATGATTGCCCCACGGCGCTGACCAGGGGTGGACGGCCCGACCAACGGCGAGAGGCGGGATCCGATGGGTGAGATGCGGCGGGTGCCCGGTGGGGCGTTCCGGCAGGGCAGCCCGGACTGGGTCCTCGACTGGCTCGCCGAGGCCGACCAGCCGCTGCCCCGCTTCTGGTTCGCCGACGAGACGCCTCAGTTCACCACCGTGGTGGCGCCCTTCCGCATCGACCGGTTCCCGGTGACCGTCGCCGCGTACGCCCGGTTCGTGCGCGACACCGGGTATCGCACGGAGGCCGAACGACGGGGCTTCGGCCTCGTCTACACCGCACAGGGCTGGGTGGAACTCGACGGGGTCAGTTGGAGGTCACCCGGAGGTCCGGGCACCGGCGGTACCGAGTTCGACGACCACCCCGTCGTCCACGTCTCCTTCACCGACGCGCAGGAGTTCGCCGCCTGGTGCGGCAAGCGCCTGCCGACCGAGACGGAGTGGGAGCTCGCGGCACGTGGACCCGATTTCCGGATCTGGCCCTGGGGCGACGAGTGGGACGTCCAGGCCGCCAACACGGCCGAGTCGCACGCCGGTCCGCTGACCTCGCTGGCCGCCTGGCAGCAGTGGTGGCGCGGCGAGTGTGCGCGCGCGGGACCGGTGCCCAGGACATCACCGGTCGGCGCCTTCTCCGAGCGGGGCGACAGCCCCTTCGGCTGCGCCGACATGGCCGGCAACGTCTACGAGTGGACCTCGACGTCGTCCCGGCTCTACGCGGACGGCGTCCGCTGCGACCCCACGGTGCGCATGGCGATGGGCCGCTACCGCGTGATCCGGGGCGGCTCGTGGATGAACTTCCGTTACCAGGTCCGCTGTAGCGAACGGATGCATGGCGACCCCGATGGGTGGTCCAGCTTCGCACACGGGTTCCGCTGCGCGGCCGACCTCTGAGACCGAGGAGAGACATGGTCAGGATCGTGGTACCCGCCGTGTGGACGCCCCAGGGCAGGACCGACTTCGAGGGCACGACCGGCCCACTGGACGCCGTCATCCAGGACTTCGCGGCCCGCCACCCGGAGTTCGGCCGGCGACTGCTCGACGCCGAGGGGGTTCCGCTGCGCTACGTCAACATCTGCGTCGACGACGAGATGATCCCGCGGCACCAGCGCGCCGCCGCGACCGTCGGCCCCGAGGCGGTCGTCACCATCCTCTCGCCGATGGCCGGCGGCTGATGACCGGCGACCCGCCACTCACCGACTCCGCCGACCCGGCCCGGCAGGTGGTGATGAACACGTACGGCCCACCCGAGGTCCTCGCCCTCCGCGAGGCGCGACTGCCCCCGCTGGCGGCCGGCGAGTGTCTCGTCCGGGTCGCTGCGGCCGGCGTCAACGTCGTCGACCTCTACCAGCGCGTCGGCACGTACCAGGTGGACCTGCCGTTCACCCCGGGCATCGAGGGCAGCGGCACGGTGCTCCGGGTCGGTACCGACGTGACGGACGTCGCCCCGGGGGACCGGGTCGCCTGGATGGGACGACCCGGGGCCTACGCCACGCACTGCGTCGTGCCCGCTGCCCGCCTGCTGCCGGTGCCCGAGGGCGTGAGCCTGGCGGGCGCGGCCGCCGTCCTCATCCACGGCATGACCGCACATCTCCTCGTCACCGAGGTGTATCCGCTGGGTGACGGCGTCGTCTGCGTGGTGCACTCCGCAGCCGGCGGAGTCGGCGGTCTGCTCTGCCAGCTCGCCGCCCGCCTGGGTGCCACGGTGATCGGGACGGTGTCCCGCGACGACAAGGCCGCCGCCGCGCTGGCCGCCGGAGCGCATCACGTCGTCAACCGCCGCACGACCTCCTTCGCCGTCCGCGTCCGGGAACTGACCGGTGGCCGAGGTGCGGACGTGGTGTACGACGCGATCGGTCGCGACACCGTCACCGACGGCCTGGCCTGCCTGCGCCCAGGCGGTGCGATGGTCCTCTACGGCCAGACCAGCGGGCCGGTCGACCCGGTCGACCCGGGCCTGCTGAACTCGTTCGGCTCGCTCTTCCTGACGAAGGCGTCGTTGAGCCACTACGACCGGACTCCCGATCAGACCCGCCGACGCGCCGCCACCGTCTTCGACGAGGTGCTGGCCGGTCGGCTGCGGATCCGTACCCACGCCGCCCTGCCCCTCTCCGCCGCCCCGGCGGCCCACGTGGCGCTGGAGTCGCGTCGCACGCTCGGCAAGATCCTGCTCCTGCCCTGACCGACCGCCGGGTCGGCCGTCGCGGCCGACCCGGCGGGTCGACGTCCCGGGGGCCGCGACGCTACCCGGTTCACCGGTACGCCTCGGCCCGCCGCCCGAACCGTTGGGAGAACTCGTGAAGGCCCTGGTGTTGTCCGGAGGATCGGGTACCCGCCTTCGACCGGTCAGCCACTCGCTGCCCAAGCAACTCGTCCCGCTGGCCAACCAGCCGCTGCTCGCACACGTGCTGCGGGGCGTGCGTGATCTCGGCATCACGGAGGTGGGCATGGTCGTGCCGGCCGGGACGGCGCAGATCGAGAAGACGCTGGGCGACGGCTCTCGGCACGGCGTGACCATCACCTATCTACCGCAGGACGCGCCGCGCGGGCTCGCCCATGCGGTGGCCATCGCCCGGGTGTACCTCGACGACGAGGACTTCCTGCTTCACCTGGGCGACAACCTGCTGCCCGACGGGCTCGGCGACCCGGCGGCGGAGTTCCGTCGCCGACGAGCCGCGGCCCACCTGCTCGTGCAGAAGGTGACCGACCCCCGGCCGTACGGCGTGGTGGAGCTGGACCGGATCGGCCGGGTCACCCGCCTGGTGGAGAAGCCGCGTCGCCCGCGCAGCGATCTCGCCCTCGTCGGCGCCTGCTTCCTCACGCCCGTCGTGCACCAGGCGATCGAGGCGATCCGTCCCGGTCCGCGCGGTGAGTTGGAGTTGACCGACGCCGTGCAGTGGCTGGTGGACCAGGGCGTCGTCGTCCATGCCAGCGAGTACGCCGGCTACTGGCGGGACATCGCCGACAGCGATGACGTCCTCGCCGCCAACCGGCACCTGCTGGCCGGGGTCGAGCCGGTCCGGGACGGTGACGTCGACCCGTTCAGCGTCCTCGGTCCCCGAGTCCGGGTGGAACATGGCGCCCGGGTCGTCCGCAGCCGGGTCGACGGGCCGGCGATCATCGGCGCCGGGTCGGTGATCGACGGCAGCCATCTGGGGCCCTACACCTCGATCGGCCCGGGCTGCGTCGTCCGTGACAGTGACGTGTCCGGCACCGTCGTGTTGGACGAGGCCCGGATCTGCGGGGTGCGCCGGCTGGTGGACTCGCTCGTCGGGCGGGCCGTGACGATCGAGCGGGGCGACCCCCGCCGCGGCTGCCGCGTCGTCTGCGGCGACGACGCCCGTGTCGAGATCCCCGGATGACCCCCTGCCGGGTCCCCGCCCCGGGCGCCCGCGGTGGACCGGACGGGAGCCGGCCGGTCCGGCGACGACGGACGGCCGCGCCCGGACACCGGGCGCGGCCGTGCGTCGGCGGGCGTTCAGCGCGACCGGCTGCCCCCGGCGGCGTCGGGCTGCGGCCGGACCGCCACGTCGACCCGCCGTCGGGGGCGCGACCAGCGACGCATCGCCGGCTGCTCGACCAACTCGTACAGGACCGACGCCAGGACCAGACAGAGCAGATACGTCGCGACCAGCACCACGATCCCGGTGCCCAGGCCGAACGTCGCCCGGCTGTACATGCCGGTGACGCCGTTCTCACCGGTGAAGGCCGCGTGGACCATGAACATCACGGTGATGTGGATGACGAAGAAGGCGTACATCCGGTCCCCCATCCACACCATCAGCCTGCTGTTCACCAGCGTCCGCCGTCCCCGCACGTCGGCCATCGCGAAGGCGGGGATCAACAGCGCCATCGGGATGAGCGGAACGAAGGTGTAGCCGTAGAAGACCGGCACGTCCAGGGTCACCAGGTAGAAGCCGAGAGTGAGAAGGGACGCGGGCAGGGCGCGCAGGCCGATCCACCGACCGGTGAGGACGATGCGCGCCATGATGATGCCGACCACGAACTCGAGCGCCCGGGTCAACGGGAAGTAGAAACCGAACCAGTGCTGCGGCCAGGAGACCTCGGGTGCCACCATCGACGGCGGATGATCAGGCAGCAGGTTGCCGGCGATCACCGGCACGAGGGCCGCCAGCGCCGTCACGCCGATCGCCCAGGCCCACAGCCGGCTCGGTGAGATCTTCTTGACCAGGACGTAGAGGAACGGGAACGCCGCATACGCCAGCACGTCGATGTTGGCCGACCACATCGGGCCGTTGAGGTTGCCGAACAGGAACGCCTCGCTCGGAAACCAGGAACTGATCAGGAACAGCCCAGCCGTGGCCTCGACCGCCTGGATCGAAGCGCCGGTCGGGATCAGCAGGAGCAGGATGACGGCGTACACCACCACGTGGTTGGGGAACAGCTTGAAGAAGCGGCGACGCCAGAACGCCCGGGCGCTGTCGGTCGACGACGCGGTCCAGGTCACCACGAAACCGGTGAGGACGAAGAAGAAGGCGAGTCCGAACATCCCGGCGTTGGCGCCGTAGTGGATGTAGTCGAGCATCACCTCGGGGTCGGTGAAGAGGCCCAGGGCGAGCCCGTGGGTGATGAACACCGACAGGCCGGCAAGGGCCCGAAGTCCGGTCAGCGACGGCAGACGGGAGCCGCCGATCCCCGGCGGGACCTCCGGCCGTACTCCGGGCTGTGTGATCGTCATGGAGTGACCTCCGCTAGGGAACATCCGTCGGTGCCGCCGACGGTCGGGAACGGGGAGCCGGGTACGCCGCCCACCGGCCGGGCCTCGACGTCCTGTCGCGGCGGGAGCGGTGGGCGGCGTCGCCGGTGTCGCGGGCGGGCGTCGCTCAGGCCGCGGCGCGGGAGTTGCGCAGCACCCGCAGCACCATTCCGGGACGCATCAGCGCCTCGAGCGGGTCGACCAGTCCGGCCGAGCGCATGAACTGCTCGGTCACGGCGGCGTCCCGGGTGGCCGCCACCTGGACGCGGTACATGTAGGCCTGCATCAGCTTGAGCATCGGGGTCCGCGGACCCTCGACACCGGGAAAGCTGAGATTGATGCCCTCGGTCATGTCCCAGGCCGGATCGATGATTCGGCCGACCTGCCGCATGAACTCCACCGAGTCCGGCGCACGGCCACCGCGCAGCGTGTCGCGCAGGGCCAGGGCCTGCAGCGCGGCGAGGCTCTGGGCCTGGGCGAAGACCGGGTTCGGGGTGCAGACGGCGTCACCGAGCACGATCAGACGCTCGGGAAGTCGCGCCATCCGGTCGAATCGGCGCCGCAGCGTGGTCGGGAACCGGAACAGCACCGGGTCGTTCAGCGGCTCGGCCTCGACGATCGCCTCGTGGATCTCCTTGGCGGCCAGGGTCTTGACGAAGGCGGTGAAGCCGTCCGGGTCGGTGGGCGGATGATCACCGAGCAGACCGTATGCCGTCAACTCGACCAGACCGCTGTCCGTCTTGGTGAAGATGGCACCGCGGGGAAGCCCGGGGTTCGCCACCGCGATGATCGAGTGGTCGGTCCCGAACGGGTCGGTACGCAACCGGTAGTGCCGCGTCACGTACCCGAGCCCGATCTTGGTGCCCTCCTCGTCGACCCGGGGGTAGCCCAGCGACTCCAACCAGAGCGGGGTCCGGGAGCCACGGCCGGTGGCGTCCACGACCAGGTCGGCCTCCAGCGTCTCCTCCGCGCCACCGTCGCGGCGCTGGACCCGAGCGCCGGTGATCCGGGACCGGTCCGCCGACGTGGCCAGGCCGGTGATGTCGTACCGCTCCCGGAAGGTGACGTTACCGAGCGCCTGCACTCGGTCGCGGACGTGCGCCTCCATGATCGGGCGTCGGGCGCCCACATTGGTCAGGCCGGCACGCACCTGCTTGAGCGGCTTGCCGTTGAAGTACCAGCGCACCGTGCCGGACAGGTCGGTCTGTGGGCACCCGGCACTGATCATCTGCGCGGTGATCTCCGGGAAGAGTTCCTCCATGGCGCGGGCGCCCCGGGCGAGAAGCCCGTTGATATGGCGTGCTTGGGGCGCCCCCCGGCGTGCTTCACGTACGCCGAGGAGTTCGTCGCGGTCGACGATGACGACCTCGCGGTAGCCCTCGGACAGCGCGCTGGTGGCGAACAATGCGGTGATGCTGCCACCCAGCACGACGGCGCGTTCTCCGACGAATCTGCTCATGAACGGTCGTCTCCCTTACGTGATGAACGATTTCGGTGACGTCACGAAAATCGTTTCGGTGCCCGGACGAGGTCGGCTCGACACCCCGGCTGCTCTGTGTGGGATCGTGTCAGCCGGTGTGGTCGCCGAGCATCTCCCTGACTGCCCTTGCCGGTGGTGGACCTCGCTGGTCGCGGCCGACGCAGACGGCGGGACAGTGTCTCGGAACAACGCGCAGGAATGGCCGGAACAATGCGACCGGAAAGACGTTCTCGCCCTGACCGCGAACCGTCCGCGACGGTGGAGTCGGGGGAGGGAAACCGCTAGCGGGTGGTGGCGGATCCGGATTCGGCGCTGCCCGGCCCGGCTGGGCCGTGGAGCAGATCGACGGGTCCGCCGCCACCGGCGTCGGAGGCCATCTCCTGCAGCCAGGCCAGTGCCGTCCACAGTGGTGCGGGGGCGATGCGGCAGGGGCGCCGCCGCGCGTCGCGCCGACGTCGGACGAGCCCGGCGCGCTCCAGCACCCGCAGGTGGCGGCTCACCGCGGGCATTGTCATCGCGAACGGGGCGGCGATCTCGGTGACGCTGGCCTCGCCATCCACCAACCGGACGAGGATCGCCCGTCGGGTCGGATCGGCCAGCGCCGCCATGATCCGACTGAGTTCGTCGCTTGCCACAGATGCTGACCTTCCGTTCTCAGACCTCCTGGGGAGGCATCCCAGGGACGGTGGCGCAACCGGCCCCCGGGGCTCGGCGGGGGCCCGGCCGCCCGGCCGGGTGGTCACGAGCAGGTGGCCTCCGCCAGGAACCGCTCGATCCACTCCGGTCTGCGGGGACTGGTGCGCATGCGGGCATGTCGACTGCGTGCATCGCCGGCGACGGTCGCGTCGATGCCCAACTTCGCGGTCGTCCGGCCCTCCGACGAGGGGTCGAGCCCGCTCCCGGCGGCCCGTGGCACCACGAGTACGTCCCGGTCCGCCTGGACCCGGGTGGCGACCGCCCAGCCCACCTGTTCGTCGTCGTGGATGTCCACGTCGTCGTCGACGACGATCGCGTGTTTGACCGCACCGGTCGCGCCGAGCGTGGAGAGGAGGACGTTCATCGAGGACCCGGCGCCCGCCGGGCTCACCGCGACGACGGCGTGCAGCCGGCACGAACCGGCCTCCGTCAGCCGCACCGCCACCACCTCCGGGTGCGCCCACCGCAGTGTCCGCAGCAGTGCTGCCTCCCGGGCGATCCCGCCGAGCAGGAAGTGCTCGCGGCCACCGGAGAGGATGGTCTGACACACGGCGGCGTCCCGGTGCCATCCGGCGGTCAGCTCGATCACCGGTGCGGGTGCGCTCGGCCCGTACGTCCGGGGGAACTCACCGAAGGGGCCCTCCGGCTCCCGGACGTCGGCCCGGAACCGGCCGGCGAGGACGAACTCCGCCTCGGCCGGCACCGGCAGGCCGTTGGTGGGGCAGCAGACCACCGGCAACGGGGTGGTCCGTAGCGCGCTGGCGACCTCGAGGTCGTCCAGCTCCCGGTCCGTCGCCGGAGCCTGGCTGGCCAGGCCGAGCAGGGGATCGACGCCCAGCACGACCGCCACGTCGAGATCGAGCCCGCGCCGTTCCGAGGCGGCCAGGATCCGGTGCAGCCGTCCGGGAAGCACGAGCGTGTGCAGATGCCGTTCGCCGACGGCCAGCATCCGGTTGATCGAGAGGTTGGTGGCGCCGGTGCGGGGGTCCCGGGCCACGATCAGCGCTGAGGTCAGGTACCGCCCGGCATCGTGCTCGTGTTGCACGGTCAGCGGAAGCTTGGACAGGAGCTCCTCGTCGTCGAACCGGTTGGCGAGCACCGGCGCGCTCTGGTCGGACACCGGCACCCAGGGGCGAGGTCGGGCAAGGGCGGCGAGATAACGCGTGGCGGTCTCGTCCGGCAGACAACCCATCGCCTCGGCGAGATCGAAGCGGCTGCGGACGGTGTTGCCGACGAGCGGGAACTCCGATCCGGCGACGTCGCGGAACAGGACCGCCCGCTGCCCGTCGAGGCTCTCGAGGACCGTCGACACCTCCTGGTCGGGCTCGACGCACGAGCGCACCTGCCCGAGGCGACCCTGACGGTTGAGGTGGGACAGCCAGGAACGCAGGTTCTGTTCGACCGGCCACGCCGCAGGCAGACCGGCCGGCACGGCGGGCAGGTTCACCGCCGACCTCCCGGGACGCAGACACCGAAGTGGATGTGCTTGAGCTCGGTGAACTGCTCGACCCCGACCACCCCGCGAGAGCGGCCCACGCCGGAGAGCTTGACGCCACCGCTGGGGGTCTCCGGGTAGGAGTGGTGGTACCCGTTGACCCAGATCGTGCCTGCCTCGATCCGGTGGGCCAGCCGCCATGCCCGGTCCACGTCGCGGGTCCAGACCCCGGCCGCCAGGCCGTACGGCGTCGCGTTGGCCAGCCGGACGGCGTCGGCCTCGTCGTCGAACGGCTCCACGGTCACCACCGGGGCGAACAGTTCCTGCTGCACGAGCGGCGTGTCCGGCCCGACATCCGTCACCACGGCGGGACGCACGAAGTACCCCGCCAGGTCAGGAAGATGCAGCCGGTGACCACCGTGCACGCTGTGCCGTATCGCGGCGGCGGTCAGCGACCGGGTCAGCCGTTCACCGGCCGCAGGCGACACCAGGGGCCCCATCTGCGTCTCGGGATCGGCGGGGTGACCGACCCTGATCCTGTCGAGCCCGTCGACGAGGCGGTCGCGCACGTCCCGGTAGACCGATCTGTCCACCAGCACACGCGTGCAGGCCAGGCACATCTGGCCGCTCGTCACCACGGTCGCCCGCACCGCCGCGAGGACCGCGGCGTCCAGGTCGGCGTCAGCACAGACGACGAGGGTTCCCTTGCCCCCCAGTTCGAGCAGGGTACGGGTCATGTCGTCGCTGGCCGCCCGGCGGATCTCCGCGCCCACCTCGGTGGATCCGGTGAAGGCCACGGCCCGTACCAGCGGGTGCCGGACCGTGGCACGGCCCTCCTCGGCTCCACCGACGACCAGGTGCGCGACGTCGTCGGGCAGCCCCGCGGCGCGACCGAGCGCCAGGATCCGAGCGGTGACCAGGCTGGTCTGTGGGGCGGGCTTGACCAGCGCGGTCACCCCGGCGGCCAGCGCCGGCGCGAGGTCCCGGAGCAGGAGCAGCAGCGGCCAGTTCCACGGGACGACGAAGGCGGTGACCCCGACCGGCTGCCGGACGAGGTGCGTCACCGTGCCGTCGGGAAGAGTGCCGGCGACGCCACCGAGATGACGGGCCAGACCGGCGTTGTAGGTCAGCGTGTCGACGCCGGCACGGACCTCCTGGGTCGCCTCGGCCAGCGGCTTGCCGGTCTCGGTCACGAGCGCGTGGACCAGTTCGTCCCCGTGCGCGGCCAGCGCCTCGGCCCAGCCGTGCAGGACGGCGGCTCGGCGGCGACCGTCGATCGACCACCCGCCCCGCAACGCCGCCTGGGCCCGCCGCGCGGCCTCGTCGAGCTGCTCCGCCGTGGTGATCGTGACCGGGGCGAGCGGCGTGAGGGTCGTCGGATCGACCGGTTGGACCCGCCCGCGTGTCTCGGCACTCCGCGGCGCCACCCGCCACCAGAGGGAAGCCTCGCCCGGCGTCTGGTGCTCTGCCCGCTCGTACTCGCTCACGCGAACACCTGCCCGCCGTCGACGACGACCGTCTGGCCTGTGACGAACGCCGAAGCGGGCGAGGCCAACCAGAGCAGTGGACCGATCAGGTCCTCGGCGTGCATCGGCCGCGACAGCGCGCGGGCGCGGGCCGCCGCGCCGAGGTACTCGTCGGTGTTCAGCGTCCGGCTGGCGTCGTTGGCCACCAGTCCCGGAGCGACGGCGTTGACCCGGATGTGGTGGACTCCGAGTTCCCGCGCCGCAGCCCGGGTGAGCCCCTCCACCGCCGCCTTCGAGGCGACGTAGTGGGCGAAGCCGACCGCACCGGTGCGGCTCACCACCGACGACACGTTGACGATGCTGCCTCCACCGCAGTCCGCCATCGACGGGGTGACCGCACGGATGCCCAGCCAGGTGCCGCGGACGTTGACCGCGAACACGTCGTCCCACTCCTCGACGCCCAACTCGCCCAGCGGACGTTTGCCGGAGAGTGACCGGTAGACGGCCGCGTTGTTGACCAGCACGTCGAGACGTCCGAACTCCGCGATGGTCCGTTCGACGACGAGCTTCCAGTCCGACGTCGAGGTGACGTCAGCGGGCGCGAAGACCGCGCGGCCGGGCCCGGTGCGGGTCACCGCACGGGCCGTACCCAGCGCCGAGCGGGCGGTACGCAGGAGGTCGACGGCGACGACGTTGGCGCCTGCGGACACGAAGGCCCGCACGTACGCGTCGCCGATCGACGCACCCGCGCCGGTCACGACGACAGTGCGTCCCGCGAGCCCGACCAGGGGGCCCGCGCCGTGCGGCAGTTCGCTCATGCCGACTCTCCGACGTGCTGCGGGCGGCCCGGGGGACTCGTCGCACCGAACCTGATGACTCGCGTGTTCCACCCGTTCATCGGGTCCCCTCCGTGTGCTCCGTGGTGCCGCGGCCGGTGGTGTCGGCCAGGGGCGTGAAGTCACCGTCGGTCAGCCGCCGGCGAAGGATCTTGCCCACCGCAGAGCGGGGGAGCCGTTCCACGGCGATGACCCGCTTCGGGCGTTTCAGCGACGGCAGACCGGAGGCGGTCCGCACGAAGCGCTGCACCTCCCGGACCGCCTGCGCGGGGTCGAGGCCGGGGCGTACGACCACGAACGCGGTGACGGACTGGCCCCAGCGCTCGTCCGGGAGCCCGACCACGACGGTGTCGCTGACCGCGGGCACGGCGCACAGTGCTGCCTCGATCTCCGCCGGATAGACGTTCTCCCCGCCCGTGATGATCATGTCGTCGACGCGCCCCTGGTACCAGAGGTCTCCGCGTTCGTCCCGGACGGCGAGGTCGCCGGTGTGGTACCAACCGCGCCGGATCGCCGCCCGGTCGGCCTCCGGCCGCCGCCAGTAGCCGGAGAATGCCTCCGGGGAGTCCATCGACGCGATCACCTGTCCCGGCTCACCCGGCCCCACGACGTCGTCCGGACCGGCCTCGGGGTCGTCGGCGACGATCCGGACCCGGGAGAACAGGCCCGCGCGTCCGGCGCTGCCGGGCCTGGCCGCCGCGTCCGGCTCCACGGTGAAGGTGAAGATCTCGGTGCTGCCGTAATGGTTGACGAAGGTCTCCGGACGCACCGCCGCCACGAGTCGACCTGCGAGGTCCGGGGTCATCGGTGCACCCGCGTACCCGAGCCGGCGTAACGACGTGAGCTCGGGTAGCCGGCCGGTGCCCAGCAGCGACCAGAAGACGGTCGGCACGAGGTACAGCGTGGTGACGCCCTCCCGGGCCACGAGTTCGGTCGACTCGTCCGCGTCGAACCTGCGCTGGGGCACCCACGTGCCACCGACCAGCAGGCTGGCGAGCAGCGAACGCAGCCCCATGGTGTGGAAGAGCGGCATCACGCCGAGCGTGACGTCCTCCGCGCGGAGCCCCGACTGGAGAACGTGCGCCACCGTGGCGGCGTGTTCGGCGGCGTGGGTCCGAGGCACTCCCTTGGGACGGCCGGTCGTGCCGGAGGTGTAGAGCAGCACGCTGAGGTCGTGGCCGGCCACGGTGACCGGCAGCCGCCCGTCGGGTTGACCGGCGGCGACCGAGGCCAGCGTGACCCCGTCGGATTCCGTGTCGTCCGGGCCGCCGACGGCGATCCGCGCGGGCGGGTCGCGCAACGCGTCGCGGGCCCGGTCGCAGCCGTGGGAGGTGCCGGCGTCGGTGACGACCAGCACGGGTGCGCAGTCGCGGAGGCAGTGCTCGACGTCGGCTGCGGCGAATCGGGTCGACAGCGGCACCGCGACCGCGCCGAGCTTCTGCACGGCCAGGTAACAGCCGGCCAGAGCGGTGCCGTTGGCCATGTGCAGCGCCACCCGGTCGCTGCGGCGTACGCCGAGCGCGGTCAGCGCCCGAGCGAGCTGGTTGGTGTACGCGTCCCACTGGCGGAAGGTCATCGGCCGATCGCCGCCGATCGCCCGCCGTTGCGGGTGGCGCTCTGCCCCCCACGCCACCATCCGTCCGATGTCCATCGCTCAGCCGAGGTTCTCGACGGCCTGGCGGATCCGGCTCAGCCCCTCGTCGAGGATCTCGTCCGGTGCTGCGTAGGTGATCCGTACGTGCCCCTCGCCCCGATCACCGAACGCCGTGCCGGCGACCACTCCCACCGCGTACCTGTCGATGAGCAGGTCGGTGAACTGCTGTGCGGTCAGGCCGGTACCCCGGATGTCGGGGAAGACGTAGAAGGACCCGTCCGGCGCGGGGCAGGTGACGCCGGGCAGGGCGTTCAGCGAGGCGACCATCCGATCGCGCTTGACGCGTAGGCGGTCACGGGTGGCGATTACGTGGTCCTGCGGGCCGGTCAACGCGGCCAGGGCGGCCATCTGCACGAAGGCCGGTACGTTGGTCACCGAGTTCTGCTGGAAGATGTCCATCGCGGTGATCAGGTCCCGGTTCGCCACGCACCAGCCGATCCGGAACCCGGTCATGATGTAGCTCTTGCTGAACGTGTCGACCAGCAGCGTCCGGTCGGCCATCCCGTCCACCGCCGCGATCGTGTGGTGCCGTGCCGGTGGGTACACCATGTGGCTGAAGATCTCGTCGGAGATCACCATCACGTCGTGCCGCCGGCACAGTTCCCCGATCTCGGCGAGCCGGTCCACGGTCATGCCGTTGGGCCGCTGCGGAGAGTTGATGATCAGCACTTTGGTGCGGGTGTTCATCAGCCGTGCCAGGTGGTCGAGGTCGAAGTGGAAGTCCGGTTCGACCAGCGGTGCGTACACCACGCGACCGCCGGCGTAGGTGATCCAGAACTCGTCCGGCGGATACCCGGGATTGGGGAAGATCGCCTCGTCCCCGTTGTCGACGAGGGTGAGCAGGCTCTGGGTCAGCGCGTGCTTGGCACCCATCGTCACCAGCACTTCCTCACGCGCGGTGGGCCGGCCCCGACGCGTCGCCTCCGCCGCGATGGCGTCGCGCAGTTCCGGTAGCCCGGGCCCGGGCACATAGCGCACGTGTCCGTCGTGCACCGCCCTGGCGCAGGCGTCGAGGATGTGCGGCGCGGGCCGGAACTCCTCTCCCTGGAAGTCGCCCTTCTCCAGGTGGATGACCCGGGTGCCGGTCTCCCGTTCGAGTTGCTCGGCCCGGCGCATGGACGCCCACTGGCGTGGCAGGACGAAGTGCCTCGTCCTGCTGGACAGGGGGCTCCGCGTCGTCGGCGGTGGGGGGTACGGGGTGGTCACCCGTGATCACTCTCCTCGATCGGACCGGCGTGCCGCGCCGCGCTGGCCTCGGCAGGCGACGTGCGGCTCACGATCCCAACTGTCGGTGCGCGCGTTCATCTCCGTACGTGCGCTCGTCGTCGCCGTCGGGAGTGCTGAAAGCCGCAGGTGCGGCCGGACCTCGCCGCAATCCGGAAGGTGCGGCGGCCCGGCGCCCGGTGCCACGGTCATGGGCGACGTCACGGCCGATGCGATGACGGGCGCGCCGGTCGCGCGGTCTGATCCGCACCCGGATGGCAATCCTGAGGAGAACAGACGTGCAGCCATTCACCATCAACATCCGACAGTCCGAGCTCGACGACCTGCGGCGTCGGTTGGCGCAGACCCGTTGGTCCCCGGATCTGCCCGAGACGGGCTGGTCGCGCGGGGTGCCGCTGTCCTACCTCAAGGAGCTCGTCGCGCACTGGCTGACCAGCTACGACTGGCGACAGGCCGAGTCCCGGCTCAACCGGCTGCCACAGTTCACCACCGTCATCGACGGAGCGACCGTGCACTTCGCACACGTGCGTTCGCCCGAGCCGGACGCGCTGCCGTTGATCATGACGCACGGCTGGCCGGGGTCGATCGCGGAGTTCCTCGACGTGGTCGGCCCCCTGACCGACCCGGTGGCGTACGGCGGTTCCGCCGAGGACGCCTTCCACCTGGTGCTGCCGTCGATCCCGGGATTCGGCTTCTCCGGTCCGCTGGCTGCGCCCGGCTGGACGGTGAACCGGGTGGCGGCGGCGTGGGTGGAGCTGATGCACCGCCTGGGCTACGAGCGATACGGCGCCCAGGGTGGGGACTTCGGCTCTCCGATCTCCCTCGCCGTGGGTCGCCTGGCACCCGAGCACGTCGTCGGCGTGCACAGCAACATGCTGACCGTCTTCCCCTCCGGGGACCCCGCCGAGCTGGACGGCCTCGGCGAGCAGGACCTGGGACGGCTGGGCCGGTTGGCCAGTTTCGACGCCGACGGCTCCGGCTACCGCAAGTTGTTGTCGACGCGTCCCCAGACCGTCTCGTACGCGCTGAACGACTCGCCGGCCGGCCAGTTGGCGTGGATCGTCGAGCGCTTCAAGGAGTGGACCGACGCCGACCTGCCCGATCAGGTCATCGACCGTGACCTGCTGCTCACCAACGTGATGATCTACTGGCTGACCGGTACCGCGGGTTCGTCGGCGCAGATGTACCGCGAGATCACCGAGGAACAGCGCGCGGCGACCGAGGACCCGCACGGCGAGATGCTCTCCGGATATCGGGAGCAGCCACTGAACGTGCCGCTCGGGGTCGCCGTGTTCCCGCAGGACTGCATCGTCCCCATCCGCCGGCTCGCCGACCGTGACTTCCCGACCGTCACCCGCTGGACGGAGTTCGACCGGGGCGGGCACTTCCCCGCCATGGAGGTGCCCGAGCTGTTCGTCGGTGACGTCCGCGCATTCTTCCGGTCACTGGCCGACGCCGCCTGACATCGCGTCCACGTCATTCACCTAGACAGAAGGACCGCCACGTGACGACAGTTGACATGGGAGCCCGAGCGGGCCGCCGGGAGTGGGTCGCGCTCGCCGTGTTGTGCCTGCCGACGCTGCTCACCACGGTGGACATCAGCGTCCTGATCCTCGCGCTCCCGAGGCTCGCCACCGACCTGGGGGCCAGTGCCACCCAACAGTTGTGGGTGACCGACATCTACGGCTTCGTGATCGCCGGGTTCCTGGTGCTGATGGGTACGCTCGGCGACCGGGTCGGGCACCGTACCGTGCTGCTCGGCGGCGCCGCCGGATTCCTGGTCGCGTCGCTGCTGGCAGCGTACTCGACCTCGATCGAGATGCTGCTGGTGTCCCGCACGCTGCTCGGCATCTCGGCGGCGACGGTGATGCCCTGCGTGCTCGCCCTGATCAGCCAGCTCTTTCCGCATCCGGCCCAGATGGGCGCCGCCATGGGCATCTGGGGTACCGCCATCATGCTCGGGGTGATCCTCGGTCCGGTGGTCGGCGGCCTGCTGCTCGACCACTTCTGGTGGGGTTCGATCTTCCTGCTGGGCGTACCGGTGATGGCCCTGCTGCTGGCGGTCGGGCCGGGTCTGCTGCCGGCGGCCCGGCATCCTCAGCCCGGTCGGCTCGATCCGCTCAGCGCGCTGCTCTCACTGGCCGCGTTGCTGCCGGTGGTCTACGGGCTCAAGGAGATCGCGCGCGCCGGTTGGGGCCCGACCTCCGGCGGCACGATCCTGGTCGGACTCGCGTTCGGCATGATGTTCGTGCATCGCCAGCGACACCTCGAACAGCCCATGCTGGACCTCGCGCTGTTCCGTGACCCGGTGGTCAACACCGTCGTCCTGCTCGGGCTGGCGTTCGGCTTCATCACGGCCGGAACCGGCCTGGTGGCCACCCTCTACATGCAACTCGTGGAGGGGCTGAGCCCGCTCAAGGTGGCACTGTGGATGCTCATCCCGGCCGCGGCGATGGTCATCGGGGGCAATGTGGGGCCGGCCGTCGCCCGCTCGGTGCGACCCGCCTACGTCCTGGCCGGCGGCATGGTCCTCGCGGCGGTCGGCGCGGTGATCGTCACCCAGGTCAGCGCCACCGGGGGCCTGGCCACTCTCCTCGTGGGTCTGGTCGTCATGTACCTCGGAGGCAGCCCCAGCGCGACCCTGGCCAACGCGGTGCTGATGTCCTCGGTTCCCCCGCAGAAGGCGGGCGCGGCCGGATCGCTCTCGTCGACCGGCGGGGAACTCGGGGTCGCGCTGGGCGTGGCGATTCTCGGCAGCGTCGCCGGAGCCGTGTACGGCACCGCGGTGCAGGTGCCGGCGGAGGTACCGGCCCCGGCCGCCGGTCCGGCGGGGGAGAGCCTGGTCGGCGCGGTGGTGGCGGCGGAGACGTTGCCGGAGCCGCTGGCGGCCCAGTTGCTCGACTCCGCGCGGGAGGCCTTCACCCAGGCGCTGCACGGCGCCAGCCTGATCAACCTCGTGCTCTTCCTGGCGGTCGCGCTGCTGCTCGCCACCCGACTGCGGGGCCTGCCACCGACCGGGGCCGGACACCCCGGCATGCCGATGCCGGGCGAGGCCCCACCGGCCCACTGACCCCGATCCACGAGCCGCCCCGGCTCGTGCCCGTCCGGGCGCCGTCCCGGACCCCGCCAGCCCATCTCCCAGGGCGATGAGCCCGACGAACTGAGGAAGTAGTCATGCCGCGTCGAAGAATCCGCACCGCCGCTGCGGCTACGGCAGCCGTACTCGTGCTCGCCCTCGTCATCGTGATCACACCGAATCCGGTCTCCGCCCGCTGGCGGCAGGTCGACGTCTGTGTCGCGCACTCCACGACCGGCGGCGTCGAGTTCACCGCCAAGGTGCCCAGGTCGGTGGCGAACTCCCTGCTTCGCCGTACCTCCTCCTATGCCGGCGTGTGTGCCGTGTACGGGGAGTCGGCGACGCTGGGCAACGGCACCGTCCGGGCCTTCACCCAGTCCCGGGACGGGGTGCCGCACGTGATCGGCATGGCGATGACCGAGGACGCGTTGGACGGGTTGCCCGACCACCCGCCGACCGAGGGCCGCTGGTGCCACGACGTGGACCAGAACGGCGAGACCGATCCGCACACCGAGTGCACCGGCGGGTACGAATACCCGTTGCAGCTCAGCGAGGAGTTCCGCGAGGAGGTGGACACGCCGTTCCAGTACGTGCTGACGAACTGGAACCCGTCCGGGCACCTGCCCGAGCACATCTACGACCGGGCGCACTTCGACGTGCACTTCTATCTCACCCCTGACGAGGAGCGTCTCGCCATCCGGCCGGGCCCCTGCGGGATGCTCGTCGACTGCGAGGATTTCGAGGTGGGTCGCCGACCCCTGCCGCCGCAGTATCTGCCGGCCGACTACAGCGACTTCAGCGCGGTCGAGCCCGGCATGGGCAACCACCTGATCGACCTGACCGGGCCGGAGATCAACGGGGAGCCCTTCACGCACACCTTCATCTACGGCTCCTACGGCGGCCGTCTCACGTTCTATGAGCCGATGGTGACCTACGACTGGTACCGCAACGTGATCTCGGGTGCGGCTGCCGGCGGCTGTTTCCCGATCAAGCAGCCTGCGGCGTGGCAGGTCGGTGGGTGGTATCCCAGCCAGTACTGCGTGCGGCACCGGGAGAACCGGTCGGAGCTGGTCACCACGCTTGAGGGCTTCGTGCACCGGGCGGCGGGCTGACTCCCGGTCGATTCGAACTCCGGTGGTGCGGCGACAGTGCGGTCGTCGCACCACCGGTCCGACGTCGTCCCGACATCGCGGGTGTCACGCGCCGACTTCGGTATGCTCACCGCGGGTATCGACGTCGATGCGGAGGCGATTGTGGGCAAGGTCGACAACACCGTTAACCGGACCGACGAGGTCGATGCGTTCATGGAGAACCTCGACCACCCGTTCAAGGCCGAGGTCGAGATGTTGCGCGAGGGCATCAAGTCGGTCAACCCCAAGATCGTCGAGCAGATCAAGTGGAAGGCGCCGTCCTTCGCCTATCAGGGCGAGTATCTGGTGACCTTCAACCTGTGGTCGAAGGAGCGCGTCCACCTGGTGTTCCACAACCCGATGGTGGTCAACATCGAGAGTGAACTACTGGAGGGCGACTACGCCGACGGTCGCCGGATGCTCTACTGCTACGACATGAAGGACGCCAAGGCGAAGAAGGCGGAGCTCAAGCGGATCGTCAAGCAGTTGGTCAAGTTGATCGAGAAGTGATGATCGTCCTCATTCACACGTCGAAGGTGATGCGGGCGACGCCGTCGAACAATCGCGCCCTGACGACACCGATGCTGCGCGAGTCGGCCGAGGAGTTGGCCGACCACCTGAGAACCCTGTCGGTCGAGCAACTGGCCACCGTCATGGAGATCTCGCCGGCTCTGGCCACCAAGACCCGTGCGCTGCTCGCCGACTGGGGTGTCGAGCCCGACCGGCAGTCACCGGCCATCGACAGCTTCGCCGGTGACATCTACAGCGGCCTTCGTGCGTGCGACTTCTCCGAGGGCGACCGGGCCTACGCCGACCAGCGGTTACGGATCCTCTCCGGGCTGTACGGGATCCTCCGGCCACACGACGCGGTACGGCCGTACCGGTTGGAGATGGGGTACCGGCTGCCCGACCGCCGCTACGCCGATCTCTACGACTTCTGGGGTGACCGGATCGCCGCATGCCTGCCTCCGCAGGGCGCGGTGGTGAACCTCGCGGCGGCGGAGTACCACCGGACCGTCACGCGGTTTCTCGCCCGGGAGCGGTTCGTCACTCCGCGTTTCCTGACCGTGCACCCGAAGACGGGTGAGCCGCGGTTCGTGGTGGTGCACGCCAAGATCGCCCGCGGGGCGTTCGCCCGGTGGCTGCTGACCAATCGGGTCGACGAGCCCGAGGCGATCACCGAGTTCACCGAGATCGGTTACCGCCACGACCCGGCGCTGAGCCGACCCCGCGAACCGGCGTTCGTCTGTAAGGAGTTCGAGGGCAAGGGACTCAGTGTCCGCCTGCACGAGCAGAGGTGATCCCGCACCATCGATCACTCCCGGCAATCTGGGAGTTACCTTCCGCATTTGCGGTGTCTACTGTGGTCCGAAAGAGTTGCATGGCATCGCTCTGGAGGATCCATGTCCGTCACCACTGCCGGGGCTTCTACCGGATTCCTGTCCTCTCTCAACGGCCGCTTCCACCGCACCGCCCTGACTCTGTACATGCTCGTCGTGGTCGCGCACTGGGCCGAGCACCTGGTGCAGGCGTACCAGATCTGGGCGCTCGGATGGCCACGACCGGAAGCCCGCGGCGTGCTGGGAATGCCGTTTCCCTGGTTGGTCAGTTCGGAGTGGCTGCACTACGGCTACGCCATCGTGATGCTGGTCGGCCTCTTCCTGCTGCGCCCCGGTTTCACCGGGCGGGCCAGGGCCTGGTGGACGGTGGCCCTCGCCCTCCAGTTCTGGCACCACATCGAGCACGCGTTGCTGCTCGTCCAGGCGCACACCTCCTTCCGCTTCCCCGGCACCACCGTCGCGACCAGCCTGCTGCAACTCGTCGTTCCCCGGGTGGAACTGCACCTGTTCTACAACTCGGTCGTGTTCATCCCCATGCTCATCGCCGCCTACCTGCACCTGCGGCCCAACGCCGCGGAGCGCGCGGAGATGGCCTGCACCTGCGCACCCGGCATCGGGCGGAGCCGCACCTCGCCACCCGTCGCGGCCGTGGGTCACTAGCCGTCCGCTGATGTCCACCCCGGCTCGGATCTACGCCGGCGCCGCCGCGGCCGTGGCCGCGCTGGTCGCACTCCTCGCCCTCGCCGCCCACATCGAGTCCGTGTCAGCGGCCGACTCGCCGCTGACCGTGATCTCGATCGCTCCCGCCGACGGTGCCGTGCTGACCACGGTGCCGACGGCGGTCCAGATCCGGGTCTCGGCCCGACCCGACGTGGAACTCTCCCACATCAGCGTGTACGACGGCGCGTCGTCCCGCCGCGACACCGGCGCGATCAGACCGGACGGCGACGACGGCCTGCGTCAGGCCATCGCCCTCGACGGTCCGGCCGCGATCGCCGTCGCCTACCACGTCGTGTCCCTCGACGGACGCGTGGTCTCCGGCATCGTCCGGTTCACCGTCGGTGCCACCGACGGGTCGGTCGATCCGCCACCGACCGCGCACGCCCACAGCGTCGACCCGATCGGGGCGGCGCTGCTGATCGTCGACGGTGTCGCACTGCTCGTCGTCCTGCTGCTGCTGTTCCGACGGCGGTCCGGAACCACCCGCTCCTGAAACGCCGGCCGGGCCGCACGCACGGAGGTGCCCCGGCCGGCGACTCTGGCGACGCTGGCGGTAGCCCGGAAGCCGCGCCGTGCCGACTCGTCGGCACGGCGCGCCGCCCGACCCGTCGAGCCCGCCATCAGGAAGAGGTACATGTCGATGACGCAACTCGGAGCCCGTGCCGTCGTGCTCGGTGGCAGCATGGGCGGCCTCCTCGCCGCCCGAGTCCTGGCCGAATCGTACGCAGAGGTCATCGTCGTGGAACGCGACCAGGTGCTGGGCGTGAGCACTCCGCGTCGGGGAGCACCGCACACCGTCCACGCGCACGGCCTGCACGCGCGAGGACATCTCATACTGGAGGAACTCTTCCCCGGCCTCACCGACGAACTCAGGGCCGCCGGTGTCCCCACCGGCGACCTGGGGGAGATGCGGTGGTTCTTCAACGGCCGGCGGATCCAACCGGCCCGCACCGGCCTGGTCTCGGTCACCGCACCGCGCCCCGTCCTGGAGAACCATGTCCGCAACCGGGTGACCGCCATCGCGAACGTACGCCTGATCGAGGAGTGCGACGTGCTCGGCCTGGTCGCCACCGACGACCACGAGCAGATCGTCGGCGTACGAGTGCTTCGGCGCACCGGCCCGGCCGAGGCGGAGGTGATCGACGCGGACCTGGTCGTCGACGCGACCGGTCGTGGTTCCCGTACCCCCGCCTGGCTGGACGAACTCGGGTTCCAGCGACCCGAGGAGGAACGCGTCAAGGTGGGCCTGGCCTACACCACCCGGCACTACCGCACCCGGGCGGACATGTTCGACGGGGTGCAGTCGATCAATCCGGTGGCCTCCCCGCGTCACCCGCGTGGGGCGTTCTTCGGCCAGGTCGCGCCGGAGGTCTGCATCCTGTCGCTGACCGGAGTCCTCGGTGACCACCCGCCCACGGACCCGCAGGCGTTCCTGGAGTTCGTCCGCTCCCTACCGGTGCCGGACGTGTACGAGGCGGTCCGCGACGCCGAGGCGCTCGACGCCCCGGTCTCCTTCCGATTCCCGGCCAGTGTCCGCCGCCGCTACGACCGGCTGCTGCGCTTTCCCGACCGGCTGCTCGTCGTCGGCGACGCCTTCTGCAGCTTCAACCCGGTCTACGGACAGGGCATGAGTGTGGCGGCCGTCCAGGCGATGACGCTGCGGTCGCATCTGCGGGCGGGGCGGCCACCCGCTCCGCACGCCTTCTACACCGACCTGGCTCGCGCCATCGATGCTCCCTGGGACATCTCTGCCGGCGGCGATCTCGACTTCCCCGGCGTCGAGGGGCGGCGCACCCTCAAGGTGCGGATCGGCAACGCCTACATGGCACGTCTGCAGTACGCCGCGACCCGGGACCCCGAGGTGACCAACGGCTTCATGCGGGTCGCCGGCCTGATGGACCCGCCGGAGGCCCTCATGCGCCCGGCGATGGTGCGTCGGGTGCTGCGCCACGCGGTCCGCCGACCCCAGCCCGGCCCGTCCTGGCACGACGCGACCCCGTGCGCCGGGCCTGCCGAACGGCCGCGCTGACGACGCACGCCCGTACCGCAGACGTCACGCGACCTGACCGCCCGGAGGACCACGATGGTCAGCCCCGTGCCCAGCCTCGACCCGCACTCACTGCTGATCTTCCTGCTCCAGGTCTGCCTGCTGCTGACGGTCGCGTTCACGCTGGGACGGCTGGCCGTCCGATGCGGCATGCCCGCGTTGATCGGCGAGTTGCTCACCGGTGTGCTGCTCGGCCCGTCCCTGCTGGGCGAGGTCGCACCCGGTCTGCTCTCCCGGGTGCTGCCCGTGGACGCCGGCCAGCTTCACCTGGTCGACGCAGTCGGCCAGCTCGGCGTGCTCCTGCTGGTCGGCGTCACCGGTGCGCAACTCGACCTCGCCATGTTGCGCAGGCGAGGCATCGTCGGCGTACAGGTCAGTCTGGCGGGCCTGGTGCTGCCGCTCGCGATGGGCATCGCCGCCGGTTACCTCGTCCCCGCCGCACTGCTCACCGAGGGCACCGAGCGAGGCATCTTCGCCCTGTTCCTCGGCGTGGCCATGTGTGTGACAGCGGTCCCGGTACTCGCCAAGACGTTGTCCGACATGGGCCTGTTGCACCGCGACATCGGCCAGCTCACGCTGGTCGCCGGGACCGTCGACGACGCCGTCGGGTGGTTCCTGTTGTCGGTGGTCTCGGCCGCGGCCACCACCGGCGTACGCGCCGACGCCGTCACGCTGTCGTTGGTGTACCTGGTTCTCTTCCTGGTGGCGGCACTCCTGATCGGTCGGCCGCTGGTGCGGTGGGTGCTCACGCTGGCCGGCCGGGCCGGCGACGGCGGTCCACGGTGCACGACCGCGGTGATCATCATCCTGCTGTGCGCCGCGATCACCCATTCGCTGCGGATGGAGGCCCTGTTCGGTGCGTTCATCGGGGGCGTGCTGATCGGTCTCGCCCGGACGGCGGATCCACGACCCGACCGGTCCCTGCTGAAGGATCTGGTTCCCCTGCGTACGGTGGTGCTCAGCATCCTGGCCCCGTTGTTCCTGGCCACCGCGGGACTACGCATGGACCTGACCGAACTGGCCGACCCGACGGTGCTGGTCGCGGCGACCGCCCTGCTGCTGGTGGCGATCGTGAGCAAGTTCGTCGGAGCCTATCTGGGGGCGCGCGCCGGTCGGCTGTCGCACTGGGAGGGCATCGCGTTGGGCGCCGGCATGAACATCCGCGGCGTGGTGGAGGTGGTGATCGCGACCACCGGCCTGCGGTTGGGAGTGCTCTCCGTCGCCAGCTACACCGTGATCGTGCTGATCGCGGTGGTGACGTCGGTGATGGGCCCGCCGATCCTGCGTCAGGCGATGACCCGCGTGGCGCAGACCGAGGCCGAGTCACGCCGGGAACACATGCTCGCGGCCCGGCCGGACGCAACGGTGGTCGGCGAGGGCGAGCCGTAGCTCGCGGTCCCGTCCTGCCGGTGGACCTGCCGATGCCCCCGGCGTCCGTTCCTGTCGGCGTGTCCTCGTGCGGGCCGCGGCGACGGCGAACGCGGGTCACGCACCGGCGCGGAGTACCTCGCTGAGCCGGTCGCGTCGCCGCAGCGCCGCCTCGACCGGTACGACCACGGCCGCCGCCACCACCAGCGCCACACCCACCAGGCCGAGCAGCCACCACGGCAGCACCGTCGCCGGGGCGGTGGCCTGACCGGTGAGCAGCCGCAGCGCGAGCGGACCGAACGTCAGGTAGGCGAGCAGCGCGCCGAGGAGCGGGCCGCACACCGCGGCGACCACGACCGGCGGCAGCAGCTCTCCGGCGGCCACCCAGCGGGCGTCGCGTGGCCGGAGGCCGAGGGTCCGCAGCCGACTGAGAGTCTGCCACCGCTCCTGCACACCGGCGGCGGCGGCGAGTGTGAGGCCGAGCAGCCCCAGCACCAGCAACACCGCGGCGGCCGTCCACGCCAGCCGGAGTGTCCCGGCGGTCAGCGGCGCCACCCGCTGCGCCTGCCGCACCTCCGTGCGCAGTACGACGTCGGCGGCGACGCCGGGATTCGACACGGCCCGCGCCGCGCCGGGGCCGGTCACCCAGACCGTGTTGGGCACGGCGGGCAGCCCCGCGGCGGCCAGCGCCTCGGCGTCCACGATGACCACGTCGGCGGCGCCACCGACGGACGGCGCAGTACCGACCGTGGTCAGCCGGATCGCCGGGCCGTCGTCGTGGGAGAGCTGCAACCGCGTACCGGTGCCCAGGTCACCGGTGCGCGATCGGACCAACGCGGGCACCTCCCCGGCACCGGGTGCGGTGAGCCGGGCCAGCTCCGGCGCGTCGGGCAGTGGGGTGGTGGCCAGCAGACGCTGGAACGCGGCGGCGTCAACGACGACCAGGCGTGGGGTGTGCAGGGTCGCGTCGGTGAAGACGGGCGCGGCGTCGGTCACCCGCGCGACGACGACCTGCCCCACCCCGGGTGCGGCAGCGATGCGCTCGGCGAGTGCGGGTGTCGCGGCCTCGGCGTCGGTGCCGACGTCGAGGCGGGCGTCGGCACCGACGGTGCTCCACGCGCCGTCGTCCAGACCCCGGGTGATGGTGCTGCCGACGACGAGCGCGAACGACGCGAGTGCGGTGGCGCTGACCAGCACCAGCAGCGGCAGCGCGCGCCCGGCCGTGGTGGCTGCCCGGGCGGCGCCGAACACGGCCAGCGGGCGGCGTGAGCGCAGGGCCCGTCGTAGCGCGAACCTCGCTCCGACGGGCAGCAGCCGCAGCACGACGAGTGCGCCGGCGAGCACGCCCAGCGTGACGGCACTGATCGGGAGGACCAGGTCCCCGCTCAGCTCACCGCCGTCGGAGGCGACGGGCAGGAGTCCGCGCTGGTGCAGGGTGCCGACCGCGGCGACCGCGGCGATCAGCACCGTGGCCTCCACGGCGGCGCGGCGCAGCCGGCCGGTGGCCAGGATCCGACGCCGCGCGGCCGGGTCGGCCGGTTGGCGCCGGTCGCGGCCGGCGCCCGCAGCGGCGCGGACGCCGAACACCGGCCCGGCGACGGCACCGGCCAGGACCACGGGAACGGTCCAGGTCCACCAGACACCCGGGGCGACCGCGCGGGCGAGGACCAGCCCGACGGCGGCGGCCGACAGGGACACCACGGTCGACTCGACGAGCAGTTCCGCACCGAGGTCGGGCAGCGCCGCACCGCGCTGCCGGGCGGCGGCCAGCGCGGGCGTGCGGCGGCGCACCAGCAGGTCGGCGGCGAGCAGCAGGACCAGCACCGTGGCGGTCAGGACTCCGGCGAGCAGTACGGCGGCCTGCGTGAACGCGGCGCTGATCTGGGTACGGGCGTCGCGCAGGACCGTGTCGAGCTGCGACTCCCACTTCAGCGACCCGTCGCGTACGGCTGACGAGCCGGAGGTCGCCTTGAGCTTGACCACCTGACCGGCGAGCGTGGCGGTGGCATCCCAGGTGAGCGCGTCGGGTTCGGGGGCGAAGTGGACGGTGCGCCGTAGTTGGTCCTGGTCGACGGCGAGCCGGGCGTCCGGCAGCGACTCACGGGACAGCAGACCGCCGAACCGGGTGGTGCCCACGCCGTCGGCGCCCGGCACGGGGCGCAGCAACGCCGGGGCGAGTCGCCAGGCGGGGTCGGTGCTGTCCACGGGACGGTAGATCCCGCTGATCCGGACGTCCTTCTCGCCGCCCTGTCCGTCCTGTGCCGGGATGCGGTCGCCGGGGCCGAGGTCGAGGGCGGCGGCGTCGGCCTCGGAGAGACCGACCTGCACCGGCCAGGGCGGTCCGTCGTAGGGGACCTCGACGGACTGTTCGCCGATCGCGCGGCCGGGTGCGCTGCCGGCGATCCAGGTCACCTCCGGGCCGCCGAGCTCATCGGCCAGATAGCTGAGTTGGAAGGTACGCGGCAGGTTGCCGTCGGTGATGCGCAGGATCGGGCCGTGGACGATGGCGATGGGCGGCAGCAGCGCGTCGTCCAGGTCGGGGCCGAGCGTGTGGGCCGCCCGCGTGCGGAAGTCGTCGACCTCGTCGGCGAGGCGGGATATCCGCAACCGTCCGCCGGTCGGCCCGTCGTCGCGTTCCCAGTCGGCGTGCACGAGGACGTTGGCGCCGGTGCCGGCGCGGCGGACCGTGTCCTGGACGGCGTCGTCGGCGGCGCTCCGGAGCAGCGCCGGGACGGCCCCGGCGAGCAGCACGACGGCCGCGACGACGGCGGCGGTGAGCAGCAGCGCCCCGGCGTCGGTCCGGGCCCGGCCCCGGACGCTGGGCCAGTGCGGCGCCGGCCACCGGCGGGTCGGCCACCGCTTCACGGCGCCACCCGCAGGTGCGCGGCGTCGGCCCGACGGACTTGGACGACGACCACGGCGGCGACCGCCAGCAGGCAGCCGGCCAGCAGGACGGCGAGCAGCGCGGCCTCGGTCGGCCAGGGCCAGTGCGGCTGGGCGGTCGGGATCGGCGCGGCGCCGGTGTCGGAGCGGACGAGCAGGGGAGTGACGAGGCGGGTGGCGAGCGCGCCGACGACCGTGCCCGCCACGAGCAGGGGCAGCAGGATGACGCCGTGCTGGCCGACGAGCACGGCCCGGATGCCGCGCCGGGTCATTCCCAGGCCGCGCAGCCGCGCCACCTCCACGGCGCGGACCTGTAGCTCGCAGGTCACGTGCAGGACGACACCGGCGACCAGCAGCAGGACCGAGGCCGCGACGACGAGCCGCAGCGCGGCGGGCAGCGCGGCGTGCAGCGGGCCGCCGGTGAGCCGGGCGGTCTCCGCCTCGCGGGTCGCGACGGTGCCCAGGTGCAGGGCGGTGGCCCGCTCGACGGCGCCGGAACCGGTGGGGTGGCCGACCCACCAGGCGTCGACCGGGAACGTCAGATCGCCGGTGACGACACGGGCGCGGGACAGCATGTCCAGGTCGGCCAGGACGGCGACGGCACCGGGCGCGGACGGCACGGTCGGCACGACCTCGGTGACGACGATCGGGACGGGCGTGGTGCCGACCGTGACGCTGAGCCGGCTGCCGACGTCACCGACCGCGTCGGCGAAGCGGGCGGAGACGGCCACCGGCACCGGGCCGGGGTCGGGGAAGGCGGTGGCCACCAGGGTACGGGCGGCGTCCGCGCCGCCCAGGTCGACGCTCGCCGCCATCCGCAGCGCGGTCTGCGTCGACCCGGCGGCGAGCACGACGGTCGGATCGCGCAGCTTGGTCGGCACCGGCGGCGCGGACGTCGCGGTCCACTCCGATCCGGGCGCCGATCCGGTGGACGGCACGGTGAGGGTGACGGCGATGGCGGTGCGACTGCCGACCGCGGCCTCGGGGTCGGCCGTGACCGGCAGGGACACCGCGACGAGGTGCAGCCCGTCGGCGTTCGCGCACGTGGGCATCCGGTGCTCCCGGCCGTCGAGCGGCACGGGTGCGCCGGTGCAGGGTGTGCGCAGGCCGCTGGCGTCCTGCAGCAGCAGGTGGGGCGTGACGGCGAGCGGGGCGTCGCCGGTCGCGGTGCCGCTGAGCACGAGCGGGGCACCTGCGGCGACGGGCAGACCGGTGACGCGGGTCGGTGGGGCGAGTCGTGCGCCGACCTCGGTCCAGGTGCCGTCGACCCGCCCGCGCAGCAGTGCGTCGGCGCGGGTGGTGTCGACGGCCACCAGGCGCGGCGCGTCGCCGGCGGTGCCGAGCCACTGACCGACGGCGGTACCACGGTCGAGGACCGGACTGACCGTCCCCGCGGTGGCCGCGGCGACGTCCGCGCCGTCGCCGGGCACCGGCGTCGTGCTGAGGGACACCGCCAGGTCGGTGCCGACCGACAGCGCGGCCTGGTCGCGCTGCGACTGGTGCCAGGTGGTGTCGAGGGCGAGGCCGAAGGTCGCCGCCGCGCAGGCCAACCCGACGAGGAGCCCGGCGGCGACCGCCTGGGGGCGGCGGGCCGCCTCGGAGACCGCCAGCGTCGGCGCCAGCCCCCGGGCCCGGTGCGCCAGCCGGTCGGCCCCGCGCAGTGCGGGCAGGACCACCCGCAGCGCCAGGGCGGCGCCGGTGGTGAGCAGCAGCGCCGGTGCCAGCACCCGGACCGCGTCGGCGCGGGGGCTGGCGGCGGTGGGCTGGGCGTACAACTGCCACCATGCGGCGACGGCGAGGACCGCGAGCAGCACGTCGGCGCCGGATCGGGCCAGCAGCGCGCGGCGGGTGCGGCGGTCGCCGGGTGCCGGGCCGGGCCGGACCGCCAGGACGACGAGGACCACGGCGAGGACCAGCGCACCGCCGACTATCGCCACAACCTGGGCGCCGGTGACGCTCGGCCGCGCGGTCAGCCCGGCGCCGTCCAGCGGCGGCAGGTGGGTCAGGCCGGCGTGCAGGGCCGCCGAAGCCGGTATCGCGAGCGCGACGGCGACGACGGCGACGAGCCCGGCCTCGAGTGTCGCGGTGGCGGCGAGTTGACGGCGGCTGGTGCCGAGAGCGGTCCGCAGGGCGGTCTCGTCGGCGCGGATGCCGGCGGTCAGCCGGCCGGCGAGCACGAGCGCCGTCGCGGTCAGGACACCGCCGAGGGCGGCGACGGCGAGCACGAGGGCGCCGGTGGCGCGCCGCTGGTCGTCGGCGGTCCGCAGGGTCAGCGGCAGGTCGGAGGCGACCCGGGCGAGCCGGACACGATCGCCGAGGGTGCCGGTCAGCCGACGGTCGGCGCTGCGCACGGCCCCGGCCACGGCCTGCACGTCGCGGCGGTCGGCGTGGGACAGGTCCGGCTGGGCGGTGATCTCCATCCGGTCCACGGTGGCGCCGCTGGTGAGCAGGTCGGTGAGGTCGACCAGGAACGGGCCGTAGGCGTTGACCGGCTGCCGGAAACGACCGTCCTGGTAGTCGACGGCGGCGCCGGCCGCGGCCAGCGGGTCGCGGTCCCAGCCCCGGCCCGGTAACGGACGGACCACCCCGACGACGGTCACGTCGATGGCCGGGACGGGATCGTGGGCCAACTCGGCGCCGAGGCGTACCCGACGGTCGAGGGTGAGGCCGAGCAGGCGGGCGGTGGACTCCAGCACCACCGCGTCACCACGCTCGCGCGGCCAGCGCCCGGTGACCAGCTCGACGCGGGTCGGCAGGTCGTCGAGTCCCGACAGGTACGCCTGGGGCCCGACGGTGGTCCCCGGGGCGAGCGCGGGCGGCAGCGCCCGCAGCACCGTCGACGCCCGCGTGGTGGTGGTCACCGGGAACGGGGCGAGCGCGGCGACCACCACGGTGCGGGTGTCGGCGGCGACGGACCGCGCGACCGGGCCCTCGACGGTGCCGGTGTAGACGGTCACGCCGACGTCGGCGGGATCCGCGCGGGCCATGGCCACCTCCACCGCCCGCGCGGCCGTGCGGGTGCTCAGCAGGGTGCAGGTGCCCAGCAGGGTGGCACCGACCGTGACGACCCCGATCAGGGCCGCCAGCAGCGGCCACTGCGCGCGGGCACGCCGGCTGACCAGCCTCAGCATCGGCGCGTCACCCGGCATCCGGCGTGGGCTTCTCCGGCTGCCCGGCCGCCTCGTCGTGGAGCTGCCCGTCGTGGATCCGGATCACCCGGTCCGCCAACGCCATCATCAACGGATCATGGGTGGACACGAGCGCGGTCACGCCTTCGGACTCGACCACCCCGCGCAGTAGGGCCATCACCGACAGGCCCGTCTCCGCGTCCAGTTGCCCGGTGGGCTCGTCGGCGATGAGGAGCCGGGGCGAGGCGGCCAACGCGCGGGCGATCGCCACCCGCTGCTGCTGGCCGCCGGACAGCTCGGCCGGACGCTGCCGGGCGTGGTCGGCCAGCCCGACCAACTCCAGCAGCAACGCGACCCGCCGCTCGCGGTCGGCCGGGGCGACGCGGGCCAGCCGCAGCGGGGCGGCGACGTTCTCCGCCGCCGACAGCACCGGGATCAGGCCGAAGCTCTGGAAGACGTACGACACCTTCTCGCGCCGCAGCCGGGACAGACCGTCCTCGTCGAGCGCGGTGACGTCGGTGCCGTCGACGTGCACGGTGCCGGCGTCCGGGCGGTCCAGGCCGCCGACGGTGTTCAGCAGGGTGGTCTTGCCCGACCCGGACCGGCCGACCAACGCCACCATCGCACCGGCCGCCACGTCGAACGACACGCCGCGCAGGGCGTGCACGACGGCCGGTCCGGTGCGGAAGCGCCGGTGCACGTCGCGCACACGCAGCAGCGGCTCGCGGCTCATTCGCTGCTCTCCGAGGGGCGGATCGTGATGTGGTCGGGCTCCAGGGCCAGCCGGACCCGCCGGGTCAGCGCCAACGCCTGGCGGAAGTCGCGGGGCACCTGCACCCGCCCGGCACGGTCCATCACGGCGTACTCCTCGGCGATCGTGTGCGTGTCGCCCACCGCGTCGGTGGTGGTGCGGCGCAGCACCTCACTGCTGGTGCGTCCGTCCCGGATCGCGACGGTCCGTTCGACCTGGCCACTGACCTCCGGGTCGTGGGTCACCACGACGACGGTGACGCCGTAGCGCCGGTTGACCTCCCGCAGCACGCCGAACACCTCTGCGGACGTGGCGGCGTCCAGCTCTCCGGTCGGTTCGTCGGCGAGCAGGACCCGTGGCTGGTTGGCCAGCGCCACCGCGATCGCGACCCGCATCTGCTGCCCACCGGAGAGCTGCCCGGGACGCCGGTCGGCGCAGTCGGCGACACCGAGGCCGTCCAGCAGTTCGGCCGCGCGGTCCCGGCGCTCCTTCTTCGCGGTACGCGCCGCCGTCATCGGCAGGTCCACCATCTCCCGTGCGGTCAGGTACGGGATCAGGTTGCTCGCCGTCTGCTGCCGGACGAACCCGACGGTGTGCCGCCGGTAGTCCACCCGGTCCGCGCGGGACATCTCCAGCAGGTTCCACCGGTCGACCCGCACCCGCCCGGCGGTCGGCGCGTCGATACCGGCCAGGATGGACAGCAGCGTCGACTTGCCCGACCCGGAGGCGCCGACGACAGCGACCAGCTCACCGCTGTCCACGGTGAGGTCGAGCCCCTGTAGTGCCTGCACCTCGATCGAACCGGTCTGGTAGATCCGCACCAGGTTCTCGCAGACGATGAGCGCGTCCCGACCGAACTCGGGCGCCCGCGCGGGCGGCTGCGGTAGCGACAGCGCGGTGCTGGACATTGCTTCCTCCCCCGGATCGTGCCGACGCCGAGCCGCTCGGACAGACGTCAGGCACACCGCCCGGGCACGTGGTGTCGCCGAACCGGTACGCATGGTCGCCGATGTGTCGAGGACCCCGATTGCCCGCGCTGATGCAGATTGAAGCAGTTTCGCAACCGGCGGCTGCGTTGACCATGCCCCAGGGGCGGCTTTCCTGCGTTTCCGGGCCGTGCGCCCCGACCACCCGGCTGCGCTGCGGCCGTTGGTGCGGCAGACTCAACCGATCGTGCGCCACCGGCCCGACCGTGGCCCGGTGGCGGCCCGGACCATCCGGTCGGAGGTGTGACGTGCGGATCGCGTTGTTCGTGACCTGCCTGGCCGACACCATGTTCCCCGAGGCGGCGAAGGCGACGGTGCGGCTGCTGGAACGCCTGGGACACGAGGTCGTCTTCCCCGAGGAGCAGACCTGCTGCGGGCAGATGCACGTCAACACCGGCTACCAGCGGCAGGCGGTGCCGTTGGTACGCCGGTACGCGCGGGTGTTCGATCCGTACGACGTGATCGTGGCGCCGTCGGGGTCGTGCGTGGGGTCGGTGCGGCACCAGCACGCGTCGGTGGCCCGGCGGGCCGGTGACGAGCGGTCGGCCGCCCGCGCCGAGTCGGTGGCCGGACGCACGTACGAGCTGTCGGAGCTGCTGGTGGACGTGCTCGGGGTGACCGACGTCGGTGCCTACTACCCGCGCCGGGTGACCTACCACCCGACGTGTCACTCGCTGCGGGTGCTGCGGGTGGGGGACCGGCCGCTGCGGTTGCTGCGCGAGGTGCGGGGCCTGGACCTGGTCGAGCTGCCGGCGGCCGAGCAGTGCTGTGGTTTCGGCGGCACGTTCGCGGTGAAGAACGCGGACACGTCGACGGCCATGCTGGCCGACAAGATGCGACACGTGCTCGCCACCGGCGCGGACGTCTGCACGGCGGGGGACGCGTCGTGTCTGATGCACATCGGCGGCGGACTGTCCCGGCTGCGCACCGGGGTACGCACCGTGCACCTGGCGGAGATCCTGGCCTCGACCGAACCGGGCGGCGACACTCCTGACCAACGCGGCGAACTGGTGGTGAGGTCGTGAGCCGGACCTTTCTCGGTATGCCGGTGACGGCACCACCGGGTGTGGGGCATCTGCGTGGCGCGGAACCCTTCCCGGCCGCCGCGCGGCAGGCCCTGGCCGACCCGCAACTACGCCGCAACCTCGGGCACGCCACGGCCACGATCCGCGCGAAGTCCGGCGCGGTGATCGCCGAGATGCCGGACTGGGAGCAGTTGCGGGCGGCCGGTTCGGCGATCAAGGCCGACGTGCTGGCGCGGCTGCCGGAACTGTTGGAGCAGGTGGAGTCGCGGGTCACGGCCGCCGGGGGAGTGGTGCACTGGGCCGCCGACGCGACCGAGGCGAACCGGATCGTCACCGAGCTGGTCGCGGCCACCGGCAGCGACCGGGTGATCAAGGTCAAGTCGATGGTGACCCAGGAGATCGGCCTGAACGAGGCACTGGAGTCCGCCGGGATCACTCCGGTGGAGACCGACCTGGCCGAGCTGATCGTGCAACTCGGCGAGGACCGGCCCAGCCACATCCTGGTGCCCGCGATCCACCGCAACCGGGCCGAGGTCCGGGAGATCTTCCTGCGCGCCATGCCCGGGGTGGACCCGGCGTTGACCGACGAACCAGCGGTCCTGGCGGCGGCGGCCCGCCGCTACCTGCGGCAGACGTTCCTCACCACGCCGGTGGCGGTGTCCGGGGCGAACTTCGCCGTCGCCGAGACCGGCACCCTCGCCGTGGTCGAGTCCGAGGGCAACGGGCGGATGTGTCTGACCCTGCCGCAGACCCTGATCACCGTGATGGGTGTGGAGAAGGTGGTGCCGACCTGGCGCGACCTGGAGGTCTTCCTGCAACTGCTGCCCCGCGCCTCGACCGGCGAGCGGATGAACCCCTACACCTCGATGTGGACGGGCGTGACCCCGGGCGACGGCCCGCAGGCGTTCCACCTGGTGCTGCTCGACAACGGACGCAGCGCCGTCCTCGCCGACGAGGTGGGTCGACAGGCACTGCACTGCATCCGCTGCTCGGCCTGCCTGAACGTCTGCCCGGTGTACGAGCGCACCGGTGGGCACGCCTACGGGTCGGTGTATCCGGGCCCGATCGGAGCGGTGCTCTCCCCGCAACTGACCGGGATCGCCGACAACGCGTCGCTGCCGTACGCCTCGTCGCTCTGCGGTGCCTGCTACGACGCCTGCCCGGTGAAGATCAACATCCCGGAGCTGCTGGTGCACCTCCGCGACCAGACACCCCACCCGCGCGCCGAGGCGGCGGCGATGGCCGCCGCCGCGTACACCATGGACCATCCCGCCCTGTACGCGACCGCACAGCGCGCCGCGCGGTCCAGCCGACTGCTCGGCCGGCGCGGCCGGGGGCTACCGCCGCCGCTGTCCGGCTGGACCGCCAGCCGCGACCTGCCCGAACCGCCTGCGGAGACCTTCCGCGAATGGTGGTCGAAGCGGTGAGCGGCCGGGAGACCGTCCTCGGTCGGCTGCGTGCCGCCGTCGGCGAGCGCGGAGCCGACGTCCGGGTTCCGCGCGACTACCGGCGCGAGGGCACGGTCGACCTCGACCTGCTGGTCGATCGGCTGACCGACTACCGGGCCCGGGTGCACCGCGTACCGGAGGCGCAGGTCGCCGACACGATCGCCGAACTCCTGCCGGCGCCCGCGACGGTCGTCGTCCCACCGGGACTGCCGCCGGCCTGGCTGCCCGCGACGGTGACCGCCCTGCCCGACGACGGGCTGGACAACGCCCGGATCGCCGCCTCGGACGCCGTCGTCACCGCTGCCGCCGTCGCGGTCGCCGAGACCGGCACCGTCGTCCTCGACGCCTCACCCGACCAGGGCCGCCGCGTCCTCAGCCTCCTGCCGGACCGGCACATCTGCGTGGTCCGCGCCGCCCAGGTGGTCGCCGGGGTGCCGCAGGCGCTCGCCCGCCTGTCCCCGCACCGCCCGCTGACCTGGATCAGCGGACCGTCGGCCACCAGCGACATCGAACTCAACCGGGTCGAGGGCGTGCACGGCCCGCGCACCCTGCATGTCATCCTGCTGCCCTGAGCCGCGCAAACCGTCGACGTCCCTGGTCGACGGACCGGTCGACGCATCCCGACCGCCCAGGCAGCCCGTCCGGCCAGCGGCGGCCCGCCTGGTAGCTTCCTGGGCGAATCCGCCGCCACCGTTGGAGACCGATGATCGCCGAACACGTCCGCGACGCGGCGGCCACCGCTGTCGTCTTCGGATTCTTCGCCACCAGTTGGTTCGGCTGGGCACAGGAATCACCTCCACCACGCTGGCGCAAGCCACTCGTCGCCGCCTCGGTCGCAGCCGTGCTCGTACTCGTGCTCGGGGCACTCGTGGCCTGGCGACACTGGTCGGACGGCACGGCGTTCACCGCAGGGACCAGCCGCACCTTCGGCATCGTGGTCGGTGTCGAATTCGGGCTCGCCGCGCTCGGTGCCGGCATCCTCGCCGCCGTACGCCGTCGCGACATCATCCCGGCCTGGGTCGCGTTCGTCGTCGGCGTGCACCTGTTTCCCGTTGCCACCCTGATCGGCTACCCGCTGATCCACGTGGTGGCGGCGCTGATCACGCTGGTATCGCTCGCCGCCGTGCCGGTGGCCCGCAACCGAGCCCTGTCGGTGAGCGCGGTCACCGGGGTCGGCACCGGCGGTGTGCTCCTCACGGCCGCCGCCTCCTCCCTGGTCATCGCCCTGCTCGGCTAGGGGGACGGGCCGACAGGGCGCTCGACGACGCGACCGTCGGTGGGGCGCCGGTCACGAGGCTCAGGTCGCGGGATCGGTGAGGACGACGACTTTGCCCTTGGCCCGGCGCGTCTCGACGCGGGCGAATGCCTCCGCCGCCTGGTCGAAGCGGTAGGTACTGTCGATCTTCACCGGTAGCAAGCCGCTGTCGACGAGCACGCCCAGATCGCGCAGATCCTGTCCGCTGGGGCGCATGGACAGGAACCGGTAGGTGAAGTCTCCTGCGCGTGCGCGCCGCCGGGGCCCGAGCGTGGCGAGCCACAAGGCCGTCTCCAGGACCGCGGCACGCCAGGCCGGCATCGGATAGTCGTGTCGGACCGATCCGGGGGTCGGGGTCGCGGTGATCGTCACGAGCCGGCCGCCAGGGGACACCAACTCCAGCAATGCGGTCAGCGGAGGACCGCCGACGAGGTCGAAGATCTTGGTGAACTGCACCCGGACCGCCTCGACGCGCCGGGTCCGGTAGTCGATGACCTCGGCGGCGCCGAGGCTGCGCAGGAGCGGTGCGGAGGCGGCGGAGGCGGTGGTCACCACGTGGGCACCGGTGCGGGCGGCGAGGGTGGTCGCGAACATGCCGACCATGCTGGAGCCGCCGGTGATGAGCAGCCGGTCGTCGGCGTGGATCGCGAGGGCGTCGCGGACGGCCTGGAGGGCGGTGGTGCCGGCCAGCGGGACGGCCGCGGCGGCGGCGAAGTCGAGCGTGCGCGGCATCGGCGCGACCAGGTGTGCTGCGATGGCGACCTTCTCGGCCAGTGCACCGAGGCGTGCCTTGTCGGTGCGGCCGAAGACGGCGTCGCCGACGGCAAAGGTGTTCACGTGAGAGCCGACCGCAGACACGACGCCGGAGAACTCGTTCCCGGGCACGATGGGAAACCGGACCGGGTTGGCGAATCGGAAGGTGCCGGACCGTTGCAGGATGTCGATCGGGTTGAGTCCGATCGCGCGGGTGTCGACGACCACGTCGTGGGCTCCCGGGACCGGGTCGCTGCGGTCGCCCAGGCGGAGAACCTCCGGGCCGCCGAAGCTCGTCAACTCGTACGCGCGCAAGGAAGCTCTCCACTTCGGTTCGGTGTCCGCACGCCGTCAACCCCGGCGTTGAAGGCCGGGCAGCCAGTGCCGTAGCAGCGCATCGACCTCGGTGCCGGTCGTCGGTGTGCCCAGATCGCCCACCTCCGGCGAGGCGCGCAGGCCGTCGATGAGCAGCCGCAGGTAACGGGTGTAGGTCTCGGGACGGACCTGTCGGCTGTGGTGCGCGACCTCACTGATCATGGTCAGCAGCACCGGGATGTCCTCGGCGGTGACGTCCGGACGCAACGTGCCCTCAGCATGGGCGCGCGCGACCAACTGTCGGATGATCGGCATGATCCGGTCACGGATCTGCGCGAGGTACCGCTCGTCGAAACCCGCCCCCAACTCGACGTCGCGGACACCACGGTCGGTGGCGTGCAACTGCGCCGCACGGCACAGGAAACGCACGAGGCCGTCCCAGCCGGTCGGCGCGTGCAGCGCTGCCTCGATCGACGCTGCGTGCCGTTCCAGGCTCTCCTCGAGAGCTGCCGCGAGCAGCGACTCCTTGGTCGGGAAGCGTCGATAGACGGTGCCGACGCCGACGCCGGCCTGCCGCGCCACGTCGTCGTAGGTCACGGACACCCCGTGCGTGGCGAACACCTGGCGGGCGGCCTCGATGACGCGCTGCCGGTTCGCCCGCGCGTCACGCCGCAGCGCCCGGCCCGACCCTGCGGGCTCCTGCATGACACCGACGATAGCAAGTGGAACAGCATCCTCCACATCGGTACGGCGCGCCCGCAGGTGACTTGAGGTTCCCCGGTTCGCCGGAGGGTGTGAGGTGGCCGGTGCAGGGTGCCGCCGGCCCCTCCGGGCCCGGATCCACCCGATGAGGATGCGTCGGATGTCGTCGGGTTGGACTATCCTCGCCGGCGTGGATGATGGCATGTGGTACCAGGACTCCGACGCTTCCCTGGTCATCCGTACCGACTTCTCCCGTTCGCAGGAATGGGAAGAGATTCAGGTTGCGATCACTGAACCGCAGACAGCGGAAGGGTTCACGGCGTTCGTCACGTTCGTCGATGACCGCGCCTACGAGAACATCACACCGCTGGAACTGGTGGAGATGGTGCCCGCGGACAGCGATCATGTCGTCGCCTTCCTCGTCGACGCGGAGACGTTGACCCACCCGGACCGCCCGATCCTGGTCGTGAACCTCGACGAGGACGACGACGAGGACGAGGAGGAGGACGAGGATGAGGACCAGGGCGAGGGGCCTCAGCGCGGTGCCACGTTCCGAGTCGTGCCGTCAGAGATGTGGTCGGTCCAGAACAATCTCACGATCGCGAACATGGACTGGGAGGAGTTCGCCGACAACGTGGACGGCGACGGCATCTTCCGCGGCTTCGCGTAGGACGTGGTCTGGCGCGGGTCGAACGACCTCCGCCACCGCTCATCAGCTCAGCGTGATCGGACGCCGGCGTGGGCTCACCGGCCGAACTCTCCTACGAGCTGCGGCCGAGGGCCGCGTCGAGGTTCTCGAGATGACGTGAGACGGGACCGACGGTGAGCATGCCGCTGCCGGCTCCCGCCAGTTCGTCGGCAGCCGGCGAGAGTGCGATCCGGGCACGCCTCATCACCGCCGAGTCGTCCAGGATGATCGCCGCGTGGGCCGTGAGGGACCACCGGGCTTCGATCAGCAGGTCGCGCGGGGGAACCGGGACCTGACGCAGCGCCGCGGCGGCATCGGCCGGGCGGTCCTGTCCCAGCAGGACGAGAGGGCGTACCCAGGGCGTGTGCGGGCCCCAGTCGGTCTCGTCGTCGAAGCGGACGGGCTCCCCGTGTGCCACCCCGAGGCACAGCAGGGCCAGCGGGAGGAGGCCCTGTTGAAGGCCGGGCATACCGGCGTTGTCGAGCTGTGCCGCCGCGTTGCGGTAGGCCGCCTCCGCGGCCTGCGGCGACGGCTCGGTCGCGGCGAGTCGCAGCGCGCGGTACCACTGGGTGAACACGCTGACCAGTGGGCGGTCGTACCGCTCGGCGAGCCGGTCCGCTGCGGCGGCGTGCTGGTCGCCGCTGGCGAAGTCCGCGAGCGCGCTGCGGGCCTGTAGTCGGACGAGGTGGCCGAGGATCTCGAACGTCCCCAGGCCGTGCCGGGCGGAGAGCGCGACCAGTTCGGCGCCGATCCGGTCCCGTCGGGGAGCCAGGCCCGCGCGGTGAAAGGTCTGCATGAACACGCCGTTGAGGGCGAAGGCCAGCAGGGCCGGATCGCCCAGGCGGCGCGCGATCCGCTCCGCCTGCTCGGCGGCTTCGGGTCCGCGTGCGGCGCGGGTGCCGCGTGACTCCACCGCGATGGTGGCCAGCAGTCGGGCGCGGGTGGCCTCGGACGAGTCGGGGGCCAAGGCGGCCAGGGCACGCTCGGCTCCCGCCACGACCTGCGCCGCCTGTGCGGGATCGTCCGCCCTCGTCCAGATCGCGGGTACGTCGTAGCCGCCGATCACCCGGGCGGTGAGCTCGGGATCACCCACCTGCTCGGCGGCGGTGATCGCCGCGACCCGCTGCTCCCGGGCCGCCTCGAGTCCGCTCGCCCCCGTCACGGCGAGACTGCGCAGCAGACCGATGGTCGACTCCAACCGCGCCGACGAACCGGACGCCACCGTGCGGTCGTATGCCGCCGCGGCCTCCGCCCAGACCTGCTCCGGACCTGGCGAACCGAGACCGTCGCCGATCCGGTCGGCCTGACGGAGGATGTCGGTCTCCAGGCGACGCAGCCGTGGGTGGGGATCGACGCCGAGCTGCTCCAGGAGCAGGCTGCGGGCTCGTCGCAGCACCGCAAGCGCGTCACCCTGGCGTCCGGCCTGGTACAGGGCGAGCGCCAGCAGCCGCCACGCCTCCTCCCGCCACGGATGCTCGGCCGCGTGCGCGTCGAGATCCGGTACGACCTCCGCGGCGCGCCCGGTGGTCAGCAACGCCGCAGCCCGCTGCTCGATCGCGTGGAGCCGTAGCTGTTCGAGCCGGGCACGCTCGACGTCGGCCCACGACTCGTCGAAGCCGGCGAACGCGGGCCCCCGCCACGAACGCAAAGCCCGGTCGAGCCGCTCGATCGCCGCGCGCGGGTGCACCGTGGAAGCGGCGGCAGTCTCGTTCTCGAACCGCCAGGCGTCGACCGCGTCCGGCGCCACCCGCAGCGCGTAGCCCGGGCCCTCCGTGACCAGCCACCGAGTCGACTCGCGCGGTGGCCGGTCCGGCTCCAGCGCCCGCCGTAGCGCCGCCACGAACGTGCGGACAGCACTCACCGCGCCCGGCGGTGGCACCTGCCACAGGTCGTCGACAAGCGTGCCGACCGGTACGACCCGGCCGCGCGCGACGACGAGTCGCGCCAGCACCGCGCGGTGTTTCGGCCCCTTCAGCCCGATCGGTGCGCCGGCACCGTCCCAGGCGACGACCGGCCCGAGGACACCGATGCTGACCTGCACTGATCGAACCGCCCTTCCGTCTGTGCGCTCAACGTATCGCGCTCATCGTCTGCTCATCGGCGACCGGCAGGCTGGGATCGTCCATCCGACGAGAAGAGGGCGATCATGACGACCACCATTCCCGGGTTCGAGTACCAGCGTGTCGCGGTCGACGACGACGTGACACTGAACGTGGCGGTCGGAGGTACGGGCAGCCCGATCGTGCTGCTGCACGGCTTTCCGCAGACCCACGTCATGTGGCGGCACGTCGCCGCCGCTCTCGCCACCGAGCACACCGTGATCTGTCCCGACCTGCGCGGCTACGGCGCCAGTGACAAACCTGCGGCGCGCGACGCCGACACGTACGCCAAGCGGACCATGGCCGCCGACATCGTCACCCTCGCCGGCAGGCTCGGCCACGAGCGTTTCGCCCTGGCCGGACACGACCGGGGTGCCCTCGTCGCCATCCGGGCCGGCCTCGACCATCCGGGTACGATCACCCACCTCGCCATTCTCGACGTCCTGCCGACGCTGGACATGTGGGACATCCTGCACGGATCGTCCGCCGCCGTCGCGTTCCACCTCTACCTGATGGCCCAGCCGCCCGGCCTGCCGGAACAGATGATCAGCGCCAGCGCGGACGCCTTCTTCGGCTACTTCCTCGACGTCTGGGCGCAGAACCCGCAGTCCATTCCGGTGGCCGTGCGGGCGGAGTACCTGAAAGCCTCCCGTGAGGCGGTCCCCTCCATCGTCGCCGACTACCGCGCCTCGGCCGGCATCGACATCGAGCACGACCGGGCCGACCGGGACGCCGGGAAGCGCCTGTCCATGCCGGTCACGGTGGTCCAGCAGGACTGGGGTGCCGCACTCGGCTACGACGCCGCCGCGCTGTGGCACGCGTGGGGCACTGATCTGGACCACCGGACCACCTCGGCCGGGCACTTCATGGCCGAAGAGGCACCCGAGGAGATCAGCGGAGTTCTGCGCTCCCTGCTCGCGCGATAGCACGACATCCCGGTCGGCGAGCACGACGGTGCGCCTCCGGCCCGGCGTGTCTCGACGCTGCTCAGCCCTCGATGGCGGCCATGTCGGCTGCGGAGTGGCGACTGCCGGAGGCCGGGGTCAGGCTGTCCAGCCGGGTGATCTGATCGGCGGTGAGGCGGATGCTCTCGGCGGCGCAGTTCTCCTCCAGCCGGTCGACGCGTCTGGTGCCCGGGATGGGCGCGATGCCCTCACCCTGGGCGAGTAGCCAGGCCAGCGCGATCTGCGCGGGCGTGGCACCCACCTCTCCGGCGACATCGCGGACCTCCTCGACGATGCGCAGGTTGCGGGTGAGGTTGTCGCCGGTGAACCGGGGGTTGGTGCGCCGCCAGTCGGTGGCGTCCAGGCCGTCGAGGGAGCGGATGTCACCGGTCAGGAAGCCATGTCCGAGAGGCGAGTAGGGCACCAGGCCGATGCCGAGTTCCCGCAGCGTGCTCAGCACGTCGCCGTCGGGGTCGCGGGTCCACAGCGAGTACTCCGTCTGGACGGCGGCCACCGGGTGCGCCGCGTGGGCCCGGCGGATCGTCGTCGCGGACACCTCCGACAGGCCGATGTGGCGCACCTTGCCCGCGACCACCAGTTCGCGCAACGCTCCCATCGTGTCCTCGATGGGAGTGTCGCGGTCCACCCGGTGCTGGTAATAGAGGTCGATGTGATCGGTGCCGAGCCGCCGGAGGGAGCCGTCCACCGCCACGCGGATGTTGGCGGGGGTGCTGTCCGTCCCCGGTCTGCCGGTGTGGGAGACGAGGCCGAACTTGGTGGCCAGGACGACCTCGTCGCGGCGGCCCCTGATCGCGCGACCGACCAGTTCCTCGTTGACGTACGGCCCGTACACCTCGGCGGTGTCCAGGTGGGTGGCGCCGAGGTCCAGAGCGCGCCGGATCGTGCGGATCGACTCGGCTTCGTCGCGACCGGCGCCGGTGTAGTAGGCCGACATCCCCATGGCCCCGAGGCCGATGCGGGAGACGTCGAGTCCGCCCAGTGAGGTGGTCTGCATGCCGTGGTCCTTTCCCCGTCGATTCACCGGGGCCGTCCGGCGAACTTGACGCTTCAAGTTCTACCCGCCCGAACTTGAAGCGTCAACAAGTCGCACGTAAGGTGCCCTCATGGCCAGGAGAGGGGCAGCGTCGAGGTCGACCGGATCCGTCACCGAGCACCGGTGGCTGAGGGACGACGAGCGGGCGGCATGGCTGGCCAACTCCGCGATCATGATCAGCCTGCCGGCTGCCCTGGACGCGCGGATGCAACGCGAGTCTGAGCTGACCTTCTTCGAATACATCGTGCTCTCGGTGCTGTCCGAGGAACCGGAGCGCACGATGCAGATGAGTCGTCTGGCAGCACGGGCGGCGGCATCACTGTCCCGCCTGTCACACGTCGTCGGTCGGCTGGAGACACGCGGACTGCTCGCGCGCTCCCGGATCCCCGGCGCGGGCAGAGCCACCAACGCGACCCTGACCGAGGCCGGCTACCAGACCGTCGTGGCCGCGGCGCCGGGCCACGTCGCGGCGGTCCGCGAGTACCTGATCGATCAGCTCGAACCCGGCGACCTCGCGGCCCTGCGGCGCATCGGCACTGCGGTCGAGGCCGCCATCGACCGCGCCACTGCACCGCCCGGGACGTCCGGGCCGTAGCCGCTGGCGGCATGCATCACCGCGGGCGGGCCGGTCGAGGGACGGCTGCGCCGACCGGCGTCGGGAGGCCCGCGCCGGTCAGCGCCGACCGGTCAGGTGGCGGTGGGGAAGTGGAAGTCCGGCCGGGCCGTCGGGGTGGTGCCCGGCCACCTGGTGGTGACCACCTTGCCCCGGGTGTAGAACGCCACGCCCTCCTGGCCGTGGATGTGCGTGTCGCCGAAGAGCGACGCCTTCCAGCCGCCGAAGGAGTGGTAGGCCATCGGCACCGGCAGCGGGACGTTCACGCCGACCATGCCGACCGAGACGGTACGCACGAAGCGGCGGGCCGCCGCTCCGGCGGAGGTGAACAGGGCGGTGCCGTTGCCGTACGGGTTGGCGTTGATGATCCTGATCGCCTCGTCCAGGCTCCCGGCCCGCAGCACCACCAGGACCGGCCCGAAGATCTCCTGCCGGTACGCGTCCATCTCGGGGGTGACCCGGTCCAGCAGGCAGGGGCCGACGAAGTATCCGTCGTCGTGGCCGTCGACCCGCAGCTCCCGGCCGTCGACGACCACGGTGGCCCCGGCCTTCTGCGCACCGTCCACGGAGGTGATGACGCGGTCGCGCGCCTCGTCGGTGACCACCGGCCCCATCTGGGACGGCTCCTGGTCGCCGGGGCCCACCACGATGGCCGTGGCCTCCCGCCTGAGCAGGTCGACCAGGTCGTCCCCGGCGTCGCCGACCGCGACCACGGCGGAGATCGCCATGCAGCGTTGTCCGGCCGACCCGTACGCCGCCGACGTGATCTGCCGTGCCGCCTCGGCCAGGTCGGCGTCGGGCAGCACCACGGCGTGGTTCTTCGCCCCGCCCAACGCCTGCACCCGTTTGCCGGCGGCAGCGGCGCGCTGGTGCACGTGCCGGGCCACCGGGGTGGAGCCGACGAACGACACCGCCGCGACGTCCGGATGGTCGAGCAGCGCGTCGACCGCCTCCTTGCCGCCGTGCACCACGTTGAACACGCCGTCGGGCAGGCCCGCGTCGGCGTAGAGCCGCGCGACGAGGTTCGACGCGGACGGGTCGCGTTCGCTGGGCTTGAGCACGAAGGTGTTGCCGCAGGCGATGGCGATGGGGTGCATCCACATCGGCACCATCACCGGGAAGTTGAACGGGGTGATGCCGGCGCAGACGCCGAGCGGCGCGCGCAGGGAGTACGAGTCGACACCGGTGGAGACCTGGTCGGAGTAGGCGCCCTTGAGCAACTGCGGGATGCCGCAGGCGAACTCGACGACCTCCCGGCCCCGGATCACCTCGCCGCGGGCGTCCTCGACGGTCTTGCCGTGTTCCGTGGTGACCAGCTTCGCCAGTTCGTCCTCGTGCCGTTCGACCAGGTCACGGAAGCGGAAGAGGACCTTGGTGCGCTGGGACAGCGACACGTCGCCCCAGGACTCGAAGGCCCGGGCCGCCGCCGCGACGGCCTGGTCGATCTCGGGCTGGGCGCCGATGGCGACCTGTGCCTGGGGCCGGCCGGTCGCGGGCTGGTACACGGTCGCGTACCCGCTGCCGGCGACGGACGCCCCGGCGATCCAATGTTCGATCCTGCGCACCCTCGTCTCCTTCGTCGATCCACGGTTGCCTCGATGTGCGGTGGGTCCGGCGCGATACCGACCTAGAGCCACCTGGTGCCGATTCCCCGCAGGTCGGGGGCGCTGAAGGAGTACACGAGCTCCATGCCGTCGGCGCTGCCGGTCTCGATGGCGTGGGCGACACCGGCGGGGATGTACATCGCGGTGCCTGGGCCCGCCTCGAACTCCTCGTCGGCCAGCGTGAACCGGGCTGTGCCGGTGAGCACGTAGTAGAACTCGGCCGAGTCGGCGTGCAGGTGCAGCGGGTGGGTCATCCCGGGTTCCATCCGGTAGACGCCGGTCAGGAACTCGCACTCCGGATCGCCGGTGGTGTCCCGGTCGACGAGACGGTGCACCAGTCCCTCGTCGTCCGGGTTGTGGTTGAGGGCGGAGATCAGCTCGTACTCCAGCGCGTCGCGGCGCACGACGAACGCCGGACGCGAGGTCCCCGGCCCGCCGCGCCGGTGGCCGTCGTGGGGTAACCGGGTCACCGTTCGGCGTCCACGCTCGTGGCGCCGAGGGGGATCTGCGGGCTGGTCAGCGGTCCGTGGTGCTTGGAGAGGCAGAGCGCCTCCCAGCCGGTGACCACGCCGTGGATGACGCCCGGCTCCCAGCACAGGTATTCACCGGCGTGATAGACGTGCTCCGGGTCGGTGGCGCACCAGCCACCGAGGAAGAAGATCTCCTCGGTGCTGTGGTGGAACTCCAGGGCGGTCTTTTCGAACCCTCGCGGCAGGACGAACAGGATGGTGTCCTTGCCGCTCTCCTCGACCTTGCGCAGCCGGATGCACTGGGTGGGCACGTCGAGGTCGCCGTGGCTGCTGGTGTCGGTGACGCCGGCGAACGCCTCCCGCACCGGTCGCCAGTTCGCCCGGTCGAAGATGTCGACGGTCTCGCCGAGTGGGGTCGACGGCGTCGGTGGGGCATCCGTGCGGACCTCGAAGGGGGAGTCGGTCCAGAAGATCAACGTAGCGCCCTGCTCCGAGGAGACCGGGCCGAGTGCGGTGCCGGAGGGCAGGAAGAGGTAGTGCCCGGGGCGGCAGTGGCGCCCGGCGATGGTCAGGTCGCCGTCGCGGACCAGTAGTTCGAGGTCGGCGCCGTTCCAGTGCGTCGGCATGTGCCAGCCGGGTGGGACGTCGACGACCAGCGTCTGCGCTCCGGTGTCCGGGTCGGCGTTGATCTGGCGGGTGAGAAGTCCGAAGGGCAGGCCCGCTGCCCGCCACACGCGGTGCGGCACCTGATCGATGATGACCCGTCGCTTACCGGCATGAGTCACGGTGACCTCCTTCAGTTGACGCAGGATTGTATGTAATCCGCCGGAGGGCGTCTAGGTCCGCGAGTGGCGCTCACCTTGGCTTCGCAGCTAGTGGCCACGGGCTGGATGCGGCGCTAGGGTGTCGCAAACTCCATGTATGCAAAGCCTGGCAGGGGTGCGCGCGCTGGAACGCGGGTGGGTGTCTGCCCTGCTAGCCGTCGGTTACTCGCGCCGAACCGGTCGGGATGGTCGCGATCTGGCTGAACGAAGCCTTGACAGGCGAAGACCTGTATACAAACATCGCATCCTGTGATCCGCTTCACCAAGTCAAGCACGCCTGATAAAGCAACCTTGCACACAATGTGGAGGTGTCGGCATGGGAACGACTTCCGTTCGGATGCGGGCCGTGGCGGCGCTCGCCGTGACGAGCCTGGCTGTCGCGGGCTGTAGTGGAAACGACGGCGACGACACCGACGCCGGCACCGGCCAGGCGCTGACCGTCGCCGCGCCCGGCGTGGTCTCCAGCCTCGACTCCGAGCGCTACCAGGGCTTCATCTCGATCGACCTGCTACCGAACATCTCCGGGACCCTCGTGCGCTTCACCAAGCCCGAGGCCGGCGCGACGACCCTGCAGACCCCGGACCAGATCGAGCCCGAGCTCGCCGAGTCCTGGGAACTCAGCGACGACCGCAAGCAGATGACCTTCACCCTCCGCGAGGCCAAGAGCCAGTTCGGCAACGCCCTCACCGCCGAGGACGTGAAGTGGTCCGTGGACCGGATGGTCAACAGCGAGGGCGTACCGATCGCCAAGATCCTCATGGGCATCGGCGGATGGGACATCGAGAACCCGGTCACCGTCACCGACGACCGGACCGTCACGATCAACGTCGCCCAGCCGAACGCGGTCAGCGTCTCGATCCTGAGCACCTTCTTCATGACGATCTACGACTCCGTCGAGGCCAAGAAGCACGCCACCGGCGACGACCCGTACGCCTACAAGTGGCTGGGCGAGAACACCGCCACCTTCGGCCCGTACGAGGTGCGCTCGTTCGACCCGGGCAAGGAGGTCCGCCTCACCGCCAACAAGAACTACTTCCGCGGTACGCCCACCGTGACCGACGTGGTGGTCCGCGCCGTGGCCGACACCTCCAACCGGCTCCAACTGGCCCAGAGCGGGCAGGTCGACGTCGCCAGCGCGCTCACCTTCGACCAACTCTCCTCGCTGGAGAACAGCGACGGCGTCCGGCTCGAACGGGTGCTCTACCCCAACATCGACGTCCTGGTGCCCAACCTCAAGGCCGAGCCCTTCGACGACAAGCGGGTCCGCGAGGCCATCTCCTACGCCGTCGACCGCGCCGCGATCGTCGAATCCGCGTACCAGGGCTACTCCACCGCGTCGAGCGACTTCATCCACGACGACTTCGGCGCCCCGGCGGCGGCACAGCCCCTCACCCACGACATCGACCGGGCCAAGCAACTGCTGGCCGAGGCGGGCCTGCCCAACGGCTTCCCGATGGAACTGGCCTACAACGCGGCCAACGTCGGCGCGCACAGCGAACAGGTGGCCGTCCTGCTGCGGTCACAACTGGCCAAGGTCGGCATCGAGGTCAAACTGAACAACGTGGCCTCCGGCGCGGACTTCGACGCCGCCAAGCGCGAGGGCAAGCTCCAGAGCTGGTTGGCCACCAGCACCCCGCTGGTGCCCGACCCCGCCTACTACCTACAGGTCTTCTACTCCACCGGTGGCCTGACCAACCTGCAGAACTACAGCTCACCGACCGTCGACGGGCTGTCCCGGCAGATCCTCGAAACGCAGCCGGGTCCCGAACGGGAGGCGCTGGTCAAGCAGGTCAACGACTTCATGGTGGGGGACATGCCGGCCATCCCGCTGGTCGACTCCCAGAAGTTCTACGCCTTCCGCGACGGCGTGACCGGCTTCGTCAGCTACTCCCAGGGCCACGTCAACTACTACGACATCTCCGTCTCCTGACCCGGCCGGCGTCCCCGGTGCACACGCCGGGGACACCGACCGGCGGGGGACCCGCCGGCGACGACTGTTCGCGACTGACGTACCGAGAAAGCAGGTCGTTGATGTACCGACTTGGAGTCGACGTCGGAGGCACGTTCACCGACGTCCTTCTGATCGAGGAGGCGACCGGCCGGACCCGCCGCACGAAGGTGCCCTCCACGCCGCAGGACCAGTCCGTCGGCGTCGTCGAGGGCGTGACCCGGGTCCTCGCCGACGCCACCGCCCGCGCCGCCGACATCCGCCAGTTCCTGCACGGCACGACCGTGGCCACCAACGCCGTCCTCGAACGCCGAGGCGCCCGGGTCGGCCTGATCGTGACCGTCGGCTACCGGCAGGTCCTGCACATCGCCAGGTCGTACGTGCCCGGCGGACTCGGCGGCTGGATCGTCTGGGACCGACCCGCCGAACTCGTCGCACTCGAAGACGTCCGCGAGGTCCGGGGCCGACTGGACGCCCGGGGCACCGAGATCGACCCGCTGGACGAGACGGCCGTGCGGGCCGCCGTCCGCGACCTGGTCGACCGGGGCGTGGACGCGCTGGCCATCGGCCTCGTCAACTCCTACGCCAACCCCGTCCACGAGCAGCGGGCCGCCGAGATCGCCGCCGCCGAGGCACCCGGCGTACCGGTCTCCACCTCCGCCGGTGTCCTACCGGAACTGGGTGAGTACGAACGCACTCTCACCACCGTCGCCAACGCCTACGTCCGCCCCGGCGTCGGCGCCTACCTGCGCAACCTCAGCAGCAAACTGGTCGCCGAAGGACTGGTCGGCGACCGCCGGGTGCTGCGCTCCGACGGCGGACTGATGACCTTCGAACGGGCCGAGGACATCCCGGTCAGCCTGCTGATGAGCGGACCGGCCGGCGGCGTCGCCGCAGCGGTGGCCCTCGGACCGGCCGCCGGCTTCCGCGACCTGCTCACCCTGGACATGGGCGGCACCTCCACCGACGTCGCCCTGATCGAGGACGGCACCCCGGTCATCCGGCGCGAGACGACCGTGGCCGACCTCGCCGTCCGCTCGCCCTCGATCGACGTGCAGACCGTCGGTGCCGGCGGCGGCTCCATCGCCCACGTCCCCGAACTGACCGGCGCGCTCCGGGTCGGCCCGGCCAGCGCCGGGGCCCTGCCCGGCCCGGCCACCTACGGGCGCGGCGGCGAACTGCCGACGGTGACCGACGCCAACGTCGTGCTGGGCTACCTGCCACACGCGCTGCTCGGCGGCGCGATGCCCCTCGACGTCGACAAGGCCCGCACCGCGGTCGGCACCGTCGCGGCCCGGCTCGGCGTGACGGTGGAGGCCGCCGCCGCCGCGATCATCGACATCGTCAACGAGAACATGCTCGGCGCCCTGCGACTGGTCTCGGTGCAGCGCGGCTACGACCCGAGACGTTTCGCGCTCTTCGGATTCGGCGGCGCGGGCCCCCTGCACGCCAACGCCCTGGCCAAGCTCCTCGGCTCGTGGCCGGTGGTGATCCCGCAGTCCCCGGGTGTGCTCTGCGCCTACGGAGACGCCTCCACCGGGGTCCGCGCCGAGGCGAACAGGTCACTGGTCCGCCCCCTCGACGACCTCGACGAGACGCTGCTGCGCCGCGAGTTCAGCGACCTGGCCACCCAGATCGACACCGAGTTCGACCGGGCCGAGGTGCCCGCCGACGCCCGCACGGTCCGCTTCGAGGCCGACGTGCGTTACCACGGGCAGGGCTTCGAGGTCCCCGTCAGCGTCCCGGCCTCCGGTGCGGAGCCACTGATCTCCACGCTGCGCGACGGCTTCGACGAGGCTCACCGACGCCTGTTCGGCTTCGCCCTCGACGAACAGCACGAGATCGTCAACATCCGGGCGGTGGGGGTCTCCGACGCCGAACGGATCCGACCCGTCGAGATCGAGTCGGGCGACCACGACGCCTCCCGCGCGGTCATCGGCCGCCAACGCGTGTACGTCGACGGCGGCTGGCAGGAGGCGGCCCTCTACGACCGCACCGCGCTGCGTGCCGGCGACGAACTGCGCGGACCCGCGATCGTGGTCGAGATGGATTCCACCAGCCTGGTCCTGCCGGGTTGCGTCGCGCGCGTCGACAGGCTGGGCAACCTGCTCGTCCTGCCCGCCGAGGAGGGAGTGCGCCGATGAGCGCCGTCATCGTCGAGACGACCCGGGCGCCGCGTCCGGTCGAGGTCGAGACCGCCGTGCTCGACATCGTCGAGAACGCCCTGCGCAACGCCCGCTTCGAGATGGACGCGGTCGTCCTGCGTACCGCGATGTCCCCGGGCATCCGGGAACAGAACGACGCCTTCCCGCTGATCGCCGACCGCAAGGGCCGGATGGTCGCCGGACAGTTCGGCTCCTTCATCGACGGCTTCCTCTCCGGCTACGACGGCACGGTGGAGGAGGGCGACGTCTTCTTCACCTCCGACCCGTACGCCTGCGACGGCGCGATCAGCCACGCCAACGACTGGCTGGTGCTGTTGCCGATCTACGCCGACGGCACGCTGGTCGGCTGGGCGGCGATGTTCGGCCACATGAGCGACGTCGGCGGCAAGGTGCCGGGAAGCCTCCCGACCGACGCGGTGTCCATCTACGAAGAGGGCGTCATCGTCCCGCCGGTGAAGCTGTTCCGCGGCGGGACACTCGACCAGCAACTGCTGGACACCGTCCTCAACCAGGTACGCCTGCCCAACTGGAACCGGGCCGACCTCAACGCCGTGCTCGCCTCCTGCCGGACCGCCGAGACCCGGGTCCGGGAACTGTGCGAGCGCTTCGGCCTGGACACCTACCTCTCGACGCTGGACCTGCTGTTGGAACGCAACCGCCAGGCCATGGCGAAGCTGTTCCGGCAGGTCGTCCCCGAACAGCCGGTCACCTTCGAGGACTACATCGACGACGACGGGCGCGGCAGCGGGCCGTTCCGCATCCGGTGCACGCTCTGGCGCGACGGCGACCGGGTGGTGCTCGACTTCACCGGCACCAGCGACCAGGCCGAGGGCTCGATCAACTTCCTGTTGAACGAGAACGTGCTGCGGATGTTCTTCGGCGTGTACACCATCATGGCCGTCGACCCGTTGATCATGTTCAACGACGGGTTCTACCCGTTGGTCGACGTCCGCATCCCCGAGGGCAGCCTGCTCAAGCCCCGACGACCGGCGGCACTGTCCTGCCGGACGCACGCCCTGGGCCGACTCTTCGACGTCCTGGCCGGACTGCTCGGCCAGTGCCGGCCGGACTTCCTCTGCGCCGCCGGGTTCTCCTCCAGCCCGCACCTGATGTACTCCGGCCTGGACCGCTCCGGCACCTGGTTCCAGCTCTACCAGATCGGCTTCGGCGGGGTGCCCGCCCGACCGGTCGGCGACGGCTTCGACGGCCACTCGATGTGGCCCTCGTTCACCAACGTGCCCAACGAGTACCTGGAGGCGTACTACCCGCTGCGCATCGAGTCCTACGAGTCGATCCCGGACTCCGGCGGTGCGGGCAAGCACCGTGGCGGCAACGGCATCCGGGTGGGCTACCGGTTCCTCGAACCAGGCCAGGTCTCCATCCACGACGACCGGTGGTTCACCAAACCCTGGGGCGTGCTCGGCGGCGAGCCGGGACAACGCGGCACGAAGATCCTGGAACGCGCCGACGGATCGCGGCAGACGGTGCCGGCCAAGTGCGATCACCTCGACGTACGCCCCGGCGACCTGCTGCACTTCGTCACCTGGGGCGGCGGCGGGTGGGGTGACCCGCTGGAACGCGACCCGGAGCAGGTACGCCACGACGTCGAACGGGGACTGGTCACCGTCGAGGGCGCCCGCCGCCACGGGGTGGTCCTGGTCGGCGACCGCGTCGACGACGAGCAGACCCGCAGACTCCGCGCCGAGATCGCCGCGAGCCGATCGGAGCTGCCCCGCTTCCACCACGGCGGCACGGTCGAGGAACTGCGGGCACGGTGCCGGGCCGAGACCGGCCTCGAACCGCCCCGCGAACCGGCATCCCGGCGTACGCCCGCACCACCCGCCGCCGGCACCGCGCCCGGCCGTACGTCGTCGGCGGCACCCGGCGGTCAACGGCCGGGCGGAGCACGCCCGCAGACGACCCCCCGCACCCCACTCGAGGTGCTCGTGCACCGCATCGCCCGGCAGGTGACCGGGGGATGAACCGGCACCGCAGCCGGACCAGCAAGGCCCTGAACACCGGCGGACACCCGCCCGCCGACGAACGATCGAAGGAGAACCGTCATGGCTGACCTGCAGATGTCCGCACTCGGAATGATCGAGACCCGTGGCCTGGTCGCGGCGATCGAGGCCGCCGACGCGATGGTCAAGGCCGCCACCGTCGTGCTGGTGGGCACCGAGTACGTCGGCGGTGGCCTGGTCACCGTGGTCGTGCGCGGCGACGTCGGCGCGGTCAAGGCCGCCACCGACGCCGGAGCCGCCAGCGCCTCCCGGCTCGGTGAGGTCGTCTCCGTGCACGTCATCCCGCGCCCGCACGGTGAGGTCGAGGCGATCCTGCCGACCGGGGCGACCCGGGGCGGAACCAGGGCCTGAACAGGACACCGCGTGCTCGTCGAAGGAGTTGACACATGAGTCGGGTATGGACTGCGGTCGATATCGAAGACGTCGCCCGGTCGACCGGGCCGCGCGAAATCCTTCTGGGCGCGCGTGACCTGATCTCGCCGCACGCGGAGGACCTGGCCCGCAACCTGGGCATCGACGTCCGCAGAACAGGACAGGACGCGCCACCGCCGACGCCCGCGCCACCGACACCGACCGGCGGCACGGGCGCCGGGTGCGGCGACGCCGACGACTGCTCGTGCGGCTGTTCCAGCGCCGAGGAACAGGCGGAACGGACCATCCGTACGGTCGCCACCGCCGTGCTGTCGGCGAACCCGGACGCGGACGCCTCGACGGTGGCCACCGAGACGCTCAAGGCGTTGGGCGCGTTCGGGGGACCGGGTGTGGGCCGTCCCGACCAGGCACAACCACTGCCCGGGCAGCCGCTGCCCAAGAAGGCCAAGGGCGCCCGCCCGCAGTTCTTCGCCGAACCGGGCATGGAAGCCCTCGTCTCCACCGTGGTCACCCTCTCCTCCGAGGTGTGGGTGCTGCGGGAACGGTTGACGACCCTGGAACAACTCCTCGCCGACCGGCGGGTGGTCGAGCGCGGCGCCGTGGACGCCTACCCGGTCTCCGACGCCGACGCGCAGGCCCGAGACACCGAGGCGGCGGCGTTCGTCGGCCGGGTGCTGCGGGTCTTCTACGAGTGGCGCGAGGAGATCGTGCGGGAGGAGACCCCGGAGTCCTACCGGGAGGTCATCCGGCAGGCCTTCGCACAGGTGGGGGAGGGGAAATGACACAGCAGGAGCACGGGGTCCTGCCCCGAGAGAACCACGACGAACTCGCGCGCGAGAACTTCGTCCGGGCACTGAAGTCGCACATCTCCACCGAGGTGACCCCCGGGGTCCGGGAACTGTACACACACCGCGTCGCCCCCCGATACCAGCAGGAGACGGGCGTCGCACCCCGGGACCGGGAAGCGGTGCGCCGAGCCATGGAACCGGAGCCGTACTACCAGCTCTGGAGTTCCGTGCGCCGGGCGAGCCAGGACCTGCTCTGGAACGTGGTGGCCGACAGCATCGCCCGGCAGTGGGACGACCTGGCCGCCCGCGCGCAGCGGGCCGAACGCGGGCTCGGCTCCCTCGAACTGGATCCCGCCTTCGAGCTGCCCTGGTACTTCTGGGGCATCGACATCCACGCCATGCCCGGCGGCTACCGGGGCGAGTACGTGGCGGACGACCTCACCGCCGGCGCACTCTACGACCGGGGCGTCTACGTCTACGCCATGGGCCAGATGGGTGCCCTCAACGACGACTACGGCCAGTCCGTGGTCAACAACTACCTCAAACAGTCCCACCGGGACTTCCGCCCGAAGCGGATCCTGGAGATCGGCTGCGGGGTGGGCAACTCGACGCTGCCCTACGTCGACGCCTACCCGGACGCCGAGGTGCACGGCGTCGACGTCGGCGCGGCCCTGCTGCGCTACGGCCACGCCCGCGCCGAGTCACTCGGCCGCAAGGTGCACTTCTCCCAGCAGAACGCCGAGGCGACCTCGTTCCCGGACGGGCACTTCGACCTGATCGTCTCGCACATCGTGCTGCACGAGGTGCCACCGGACGCGGTCCGCGCGATCCTGCGGGAGTGTCACCGGCTGCTCGCCCCCGGCGGCATGATGATCCACGCGGACTTCCCCGGCTACGCCGGGCTCGACCCGTTGGTGCAGTTCCTCATCGACTGGGACACCTGGAACAACAACGAGCCGTTCTGGGGCCCGATGCGGGACATGGACCTCCTCCAGGCCGCCCGCGACGCCGGATTCACCGGCGACTGCTCGGAGCTGTCCTGCAAACGGGAGTGCGTCGAGGAGGTCACCACACCGACCGGTCGGGTCCTGCAGAGCGGCGAGCGTCGGCGCAGCGGCACCCTCTCGCTGCTCGTGGGTCGGCGCTGACGTGGCCGGCAGCGAGGTCGAGCTGCGCACGTACGCGTTCGTCGACCGACTCCAGCCACAGATGGCCGCCCTGCTGGGCAGTGTGATGTCGGGTGACCCGGTCGTCGAGGGGATGTCCCAGCTCTTCCTGGAGATATCCCCCGGCAGCGACGTCTACGCCCTGGTCGACGCGGCCGTCAAGGGTGCCGGTGTCCGGCCCGGCTCCCAGGTCGTCGAGCGCCAGTACGGCATGACCGAACTGCACTCGATGTCGCAGGACGCCGTACGGCAGGCCGGTCGCACCATCCTCGACCTGCTCGGCATGACCGAGGCCGACGCGCAGCCCGCGGAACTGGTCTCGGCGAAGGTCGTCTCCAACATCGACGCCTACCAGGCGCAACTGGTCAACCGGTCGAAGAAGGGCTCCCTGCTGGTGGCCGGCGAGTCGATGCTGGTGGTGGAGTGCCAGCCCGCCGCCTACATCTCCGCCGTCGGCAACGAGGTGGAGAAGTCGGCGGACGTCAAGATCGTGGACGTCCGGGGCGTCGGCCAGTTCGGGCGGCTGTGGGTCTCCGGACTGCACGCCGAGATCGAGTCGGCCCGGCAGGCCGTCCGGCTGGCCTTCGAGAAGACGCCCTGGTCCCGGCGCTAGAGGAACGAGGTGATCCGGCATGCGTATCGCCCGGGTGATCGGGTCGGTGGTCAGCACCGTCAAGGCCGAGACGCTGACTGGCGCCAAGCTGCTCGTCGTCACGCCCCTGGGTGAGGGGCACGCCGTGGAGCCGTACGTCGCCGTCGACACCGTCGGCGCGGGCCGGGGCGAGGTCGTCCTGGTCGCGTGCGGCAGCGCGGCACGACTGGCGGAACGGCAATCCAGCCAGGCGCCCGTGGACTCCACCATCGTCGCGATCGTCGACCGGTTGGAGACCGAGGCGTGGGTCAACTATGTGAAGGACTGACGTGGACCTGTGGAATGCGGGTGCGCTCGGCATGGTCGAGACGCGCGGACTGGCTGCCTCGATCGTCGTCGTCGACGTGATGGCCAAGGCGGCCGAGGTGACGGTGATCGGCGTCAGCCGCATCGGTGGCGGTCTCGTCACGGTCTCCTTCATCGGCGACATGGCCTCGGTGACGGCGGCGGTGGACAGCGCACGGCAGGCCGTCGCGGCGACCGGCGGCACGATCGTCGCGACCGTGCTCGGCCGTCCCGCCGTACCGGCCCACCTCGTGCGGGACGCCCCGCCGGCCGACCGGCACACCGGCGAGGCAGCACGCACCGACGCTGGCGGGCCGGAACCTGAGGCCACTCGTGCTGAGGACCGGCCGGACCCGGTCGGGGAGAGCACCGGCGAGGCCGACCGCCCCGCGACGCCCGCGTCCGGCGGCAGCCCGAGACGACGCGCCGCGCGGTCGACCGCCCCGAAGCGACGGCCTCCGCCGCCCGTACCACCGACCGAGCGAGGGGAGTGACATGCGCGGATACGTGGGCCCGCCGGGGGCCCAGATCCACTACCGGAGCAGCGGTACCCGGGGACCGGCACTCGTGCTGTTGCACGAGTCGCCGCAGGCGTCCAACGTCTTCGCGCCGGCCATGCCCGCGCTCGGCCGCTCACTACGCGCGTACGCCTTCGACACCCCCGGGTACGGGCAGTCCGACCCGCCGCCCGAACCCCCGGAGATCCCCGGCTACGCGCGCCTGCTGCTCGACGCCGTCGACGCGCTGGGCATCGACGAGTTCGCCGTCGCCGGACAGCACACCGGCGCCTCCCTGGCGTTGGCGGTCACCGACCTCGCCGCGCCCGGCCGGGTCACCCACGCGATCCTGTCCGGCCTGGTGCTCGACCGGGCCGAACGGGAGCGGCTGGGGGCCACCTGGGCGCCCGACAGGCCGATCGACCCGACCGGTCAGCACCTGCGCGACCTCTGGGCACGGTACCTGGACATCTGGGAACAGCCACCGGAGCTGGTCAACCTCGCGGTGGCCAACATCGCCTCGGTGTTCGACCGGTACAACTGGGCCTACCGCGCCGCCTTCCGCTACGACCCGACCGAGCCGCTGCGCAGCGCACCCTGCCCGGTGCTGCTGCTCACCGCCGCCCGGGACATGCTGGCCCACTGCGACGACATCGCCCGGCAGATCCGCCCGGACGCGACCTCGGTCCGGTTGACCGACTCCACCGGGCAACTGCCGTGGCGGGTGCCGGAGGAGTTCGCCACCGCCGTGGTCTCCTTCGTCACCGGGTCCGGGCGGGCACCGTGACCGGGCGGACCGACGTCCTGGTGATCGGCGCCGGCACCGCAGGTCTGCCCTGCGCGATCGAGGCGGCCCGGGCCGGGCTCCGCGTCGACCTGGTCGACGTCGGCACCGACATCGGCGGCACCCTGCGGGTCTCCGCCGGACACATGAGCGCCGCCGGCACCCGCCGCCAACGCGCGGCCGGCATCGACGACGACCCGGACCGGCACTTCGCCGACGTCCAGCGCATCGGGCACCACCAGGGCGACCCCGCCCTGATCCGGCTGGCCGTCGACGAGGCCCCCGGCATCGTCGACTGGCTCGACGAGAACGGCTTCCCGTTCGCCCCCGGCATGCCGGTGGTCTACCACGGGCACTCGCCGTACTCCCGACCCCGCACCTACTGGGGCGTCGACCGGGGCCGGTCGATCCGCGAGACGCTGCGGCCACTGCTCGCCGCGCAGGTGGACGCCGGTCGGGTCACGCTGCGGCTGCGGTCGCGGGCGCTGCGTCTGTGTACCGAGGGCGGTGGCGTCACCGGTGCCGTCGTACGGACCCCGGACGGTGAGCGTGAGCTGCGCGCCGACGTCACGGTGCTCGCCTCGGGCGGGTACGGGGCCAACCCGGAGATCTTCTCCGCGGTGACTCCGGGCGCACCCCGCCTGGTGACCAACGCCGAGCCCACCTCCACCGGCGACGCGATGCGGATGGCCACGCCGTTGGGTGCCGCCGTCCGCTTCGCCGACCTGCACACCCCCCGCCTGGGCCTGCTCGAACGTCGCTCGACGCCCGGCCGGGTGGACTTCTGGTCCGAGGTGGCGCAGTTGGCGCCCGCCGACCGCGTACCCCGGGAGATCTGGGTCAACGCCGACGGCGACCGGTTCGTGGCCGAGGATCTCGGCGACGTCACGCGCCACGAGCGGGCCGTGCAGCACCAGCCGGGCGCCGCGTTCTGGATCGTGTGCGACGACGCGGCGATCGACGCCGGGTCACCGCTGGTGCCCGCGTGGGGCCCGGACGGTCTCCGCGCCCAGGCGCGGCAGGGGGACGTGGCCTGGCTCGCCGACGACCTCACCGATCTGGCCCGTCGGGCGGGGATCGATCCGGACGGCCTGCGGCGCACCGTGCGGGCGTACCACCTGGCGGTCGACCGGGGCGTCGACGCGCTGGGCCGACGGCACCTGGGCCACCGGGTGGCCCGGCCGCCCTTCTACGCGGTGCGGTCGGCCGCCGCGCTGCTCTGCAGCTTCGGCGGCCTGGACGTCGATGCGGCCTTCCGGGTGCGCCGCGACGACGGCAGGGTCGTTCCCGGCCTGTACGCCGTCGGTGAGGCGATCGGCATGGGCGCCACCAGCGGCGCCGCGTTCTGCGGGGGGATGGCGGTGACCCCGGCGTTGGCGTTCGGTCGGCTACTCGGCCGGCGGCTCGGCGGGTGATCGACACGGCACACCACTCCCTGTCCTGTATGCACGGAGGTCCACCACGGGATTCGGCTCTGGCTCTGGCTCGCAAAAGCCGCTGTTGACAGCGGGCGACGCACAACTGTTGTATACAAACACCCACCCGGGTGGGCTGCTATGAGAGGTGTCCATGTCTAGCGAAACGCACCACGAAGGACCGCTCCACGGCGTGCGCGTGATCGAGTTCGGGTCCCTGCTCGCAGGCCCCTTCTGCAGCCAACTGCTGGCCGACTTCGGCGCCGACGTCATCAAGTGCGAGCCGCCCCGCCAGGGCGACCCGATGCGCGAATGGGGTCAGGAGAAGCCGCACGGCAAGTCGCTGTGGTGGCCGATCGTCGCCCGCAACAAGAAGTCGATCACCGTCGACCTGCGCACGCCCGCGGGCCAGTCGGTCGCCCGCCAGTTGATCGCGCAGAGCGACGTGGTCGTCGAGAACTTCCGACCCGGGACGATGGAACGTTGGGGCCTCGGCTACGAGGACCTGTCCGCCGACAACCCCGGCCTGGTCATGGTGCGTGTCTCCGGCTTCGGCCAGACCGGACCGTACTCCACCCGACCCGGCTACGGATCGGTCGGCGAGGCGATGGGCGGCCTGCGCTACGTCGTCGGCGACCCGCAGACCCCGCCCAGCCGGGTGGGCGTCAGCCTCGGCGACTCCCTGGCCGGCACCTTCGCCGCCCTGGGCGCGGTGATGGCCCTGCGCGTACGCGACCAGAGCGGCCGGGGCCAGGTCGTCGACTCGGCGATCTACGAGGCCGTCCTGGCGATGATGGAGTCGCTGCTGCCCGAGTACACGCTCGGCGGCCACGTCCGCGAACGTACCGGCGCCATCCTGCCCAACATCGCACCCTCCAACGTCTACCCGACCCGCGACGGCGGCCTGCTGCTCATCGCCGCCAACCAGGACACCGTCTTCCGGCGCCTGGCCTCGGCCATGGACATGACCGGACTGAGCACCGACCCCCGCTTCGCCACCCACGCCGCCCGAGGCCGCCACCAGGGCGAACTCGACGACATCATCGCCGGCTGGTCGGGCCGCCACGACACCGAGGACCTGATGGCCGTCATGATCAAACACGACGTGCCGGTCGGCCGGGTCTACCGCGCCCCGGAGATGCTCGACGACGAGCACTTCGCCGCCCGCGAGGCCATCGTCCGGGTCGAACACCCCGAGTTCGGCGAGTTCCCGATGCAGAACGTCGTGCCGAGACTGTCGCGCACCCCCGGCCGGGTCAAATGGACCGGCCCCCGCCTCGGCGAGCACACCGACCAGGTGCTGACCGACATCGTCGGCCTGGCCGAGTCCGAGATCAACGAACTGCGTGCCAGCGGCGTCATCTAGAGGCGGACACGGTGAATGACCTCCACGCGGACTACCGCAGCGCCGGCTTCGGCGGCGACCTGGGACACGGCACCCGCCGCGCGCTCCTGCTCGTCGACCTGGTACGCGCCTACCTCGACCCGGCCTCACCGCTCTACGCCGGTGACGAGAACCCACCGGCCCTGCGCGCCAGCGTCGACCTGCTCGCCGCCGCCCGACGCCACGGCACCCCGGTGATCCACACCCGGGTCGAACTCGCCCCCGGCGGGATCGACGGCGGCCTGTTCACCCGCAAGGTGCCCGCCCTGCGGGTCTTCGAACGCGGCAGCGAACTCGCCGCCGCGCCACCGGTCCTGGCACCCGCCGCCGACGAGGCGGTCGTCACCAAGCAGTACGCCAGCGCCTTCTTCGGCACCAGCCTCGCCAGCACCCTGCGCGTACTCGGCGTGGACGCCCTGCTCATCGCCGGCGCCTCGACCAGCGGCTGCGTCCGGGCGAGCGCGGTGGACGCGCTGCAACACGGATTCGTCCCGCTCGTCGTCGCCGACGCCTGCCTGGACCGGGACCCCCGCCCGCACCAGGCCGCCCTGTTCGACCTCGACGCCAAGTACGCCCAGGTCCTGACCCTGGACGAGGCGACCACCCTGCTCGAACCGGGAGGTGCGTGATGCGGGTCCTCAGATACGCCCGCCGCCGGATCCTCTTCCTCCCGGTCGGTCTGCTCTCCGTCATCGTGCTGGCCTTCCTGCTGGTCAACGCGCTACCCGGCAACCCGGCCGGGGTCATCGCCGGACCGGCCGCCTCCCCGACGGAACTGGCCGAGATCGAACGTCGACTCGGCCTGGACCTGCCCCTGTGGGAACGGTTCGTCGACTACCTCGGCAGCCTGGTCCGCGGCGACCTCGGCTCGTCCTACTACACCGACCGGCCCATCCTCGACGAGATCCTGCGGTTCGCCCCGGCAACCCTGGAACTGGTGTTCCTCTCCCTGGCTCTCGCCGCGCTGGTCGGTATCGGCCTCGGCACGCTGGGCGCCTACCGCAAGGGCACGGTGGCCGACCGCACCTCCCGCTTCATCGTCACCACGTTCCAGTCCATCCCCGACTTCTTCCTGGCGCTGCTGCTCATCTACCTGCTCTTCTATCTCGCCGGGTGGGCACCGGCCCCGGTCGGTCGCCTCGGCCTGATGGACGAGCCACCACCGACCGTGACCGGAGCGCTGCTGCTGGACTCGCTGCTCTCCGGCGACATGGGCACCTTCCGATCGGCGGTGGCGCACTCGGTGCTGCCGGTGCTGACGCTGGGCATCTACTACTCCGCGTACTTCGCCCGCAGCACGTACGCCTCCCTGGTGCCGGCGCTGGAGTCCAAACAGGTCGAGTTCGCCCGCGCCAGCGGCCTGCGCGAGCGCACCGTCCTCGCGTACGCCTTCCGCCAGGCCCGGACCCCGATCCTGACCTACGGCGGCATCCTGCTCGCCGCGCTGCTCGGCGGCGCGGCCATCATCGAGACCATCTTCTCCTGGGGTGGCTTCGGTGAGTGGGCGATCGACTCGATCCTCCTGCTCGACATCCCGGCCGTGCAGGGCTTCATCCTGGCCGCCGGACTCGGGACCCTGTTGGCCTTCACCGCGCTGGACATCCTGGTCGCGGCGCTCGATCCGAGGGTGCGCTATGACTGAGACCCTGGCCGCCGACCCCACCACGGTCACCGCCCCGACCACCAGGAAACGCCCCCGGGGCCGTCGGCGGTGGCGACTCTGGCTGCCCGGCGCCGTCCTGACCGGCCTGCTCGCCGCGGCCTACTTCGCACCGCTGCCGCACGACCCGACGGAACCGACCACCAACACCCTCACCGCACCCGACGGCGAGCACTGGATGGGCACCGACAAGTTCGGCCTCGACGTGTTCAGCCGACTGATCGCCTCCGCCGGGGTGGACATCCCGTTGGCCCTCGCCGGCATGCTGATCTCGCTGGTGATCGGCGTACTGCTCGGGCTGGCCGCCCTGCACCGTGGACCGTGGGGCGAACGCGTGGTCCGGGCCCTCGACGTGTTCCAGGCGTTCCCGCTGCTGATCCTGGCCATCGCCCTGGTCGCCCTGATGGGCAACAACATCGAGAACGTCGTCGTGGCCATCGCCATCATCAACGTCCCCCGCTTCGTCCGACTGGTCCGCAGCGAGGGACTGACCATCCGGGAGAGCCGCTACATCGAGGCGGCCCACGCCATCGGCGCGACCGGGCCGCGCGTGATGTTCCGGCACGTCCTGCCGAACATGACCGGCATCATCCTGGCCCAGGCGTCACTGGCGGTCGCGCACTCGATCGTCGTGATCGCCTCGCTCTCGTTCCTCGGCATCGGCATCAACGCCGCCGACGCGAGCTGGGGCGCGATGATCCAGACAGGAGCGCAGAACATGACGACCGGCCAGTGGTGGGTCTCGGTCTTCCCCGGACTCGCCATCTTCCTCACCGTGCTCTGCTTCAACGCCATCAGCGACGAACTGCAGGACACCTTCGGTCGGGCGAGGCAACGATGAGCCTGCTCAACGCACGACGTCGGCCCGACAGCCGGCCCACCCCGCCGTCGTCCGGCGGACCCGGCGGACGTCTGCTGGAGGTCAGCGGCCTGACCACCCGGTTCGACACCCCCGACGGACTGGTGCACGCGGTCAACGGCGTCGACTTCCACGTCGACCGGGCCGAGATCGTCGGCGTCGTCGGCGAGAGCGGATGCGGCAAGTCGGTGACCATCCGGTCCATCCTCGGCCTGGTCCGGCCCCCCGGCCGGGTGGTCGAGGGCACCGCCCGCTTCGACGGTGTCGACCTGCTCGGCCTGCGCCGCACCGAGTTGCGCCGACTACGCGGCAAGGAGATCGGCTTCATCGCCCAGAACCCGTTCAGCGCCCTGAACCCGGTAATGCGCATCCACCGGCAGTTCGCCACCATCATGGCCGCGCACGGGGTCAAGGCCGACGGCGCGGTCCGGGACCGGGCCCGCACCGCGCTCACCGACGTCGGCATCGCCGGCCCGGACCGGGTACTCGACGGCTACGCGCACCAGTTGAGCGGCGGCATGGCCCAGCGCGTGGTGATCGCCATGGCCATGCTGCTCAATCCGGCCTTCGTGATCGCCGACGAACCGACCACCGGCCTGGACCTCACCGTGCAACGGCAGATCCTGGACCTCATCCGCCGCCTGGTCCGCGAACACGACCGCTCGATGCTGCTGGTCACCCACGACCTCGGCGTCGTCGCGCAGTACTGCGACCGGGTCGTCGTCATGTACGCCGGCAGGGTCATCGAACACGGCACCGTCCGGGAGGTCCTCCGGGACCCCCGCCACCCGTACACCCAGGCGCTCATCCGGGCCGTTCCCCGGCCCGGCGAGCCGCTGGTGCACCTCACCGGTCGACTGCCCGACCTGATCGACTACCCGTCCGGATGCCCCTTCCGGGCCCGCTGTCCGCACGCCTTCGAGCCGTGCGCCCAGGTGGTCCCGGCCGCGGTGACGCAGACGTCCGGTCGGACGTACTGGTGTCACCTGCCCCAGGAGAAGGAGGCAGCGCGGTGAGTCTGCTGGAGCTGACCAACGTCAGCAAGGAGTTCCACGTCGGTGGCGCCACCCGCGTCCACGCGCTGGACGACGTGTCGATCGCGGTGGACGCCGGAGAGACCGTGGCGGTCATCGGCGAGAGCGGTTCCGGCAAGTCGACGCTGGGTCGGTTGGCCCTGCGCCTGATCGAACCGACCCGGGGCTCGGTGCGCTTCGACGGCACCGACATGCTCGCGCTGCCCGCCACCGAGATGCGCAGGCTGCGCGCGAAGCTGCAGATCATCTTCCAGGAACCGTTCGAGTCGCTGAACCCCCGGATGCGGGTGGCCGACATCATCGGCGAACCGCTCGCCATCCACCGGCCCGCGATGTCCACGGCGCAGCGCCGTGCCCGGGTCGCGCAGATGATCGACCAGGTCGGACTCGCCCCCGACATGGCCCGGCGCTATCCGGGTGAACTCAGCGGCGGGCAGCAGCAGCGGGTCGGCATCGCCCGGGCCGTGGTGACCGAGCCGTCCCTGATCGTGCTCGACGAACCCACCTCCTCGCTCGACCTGTCGGTCCGCGCCCAGATCCTGCGACTGCTCGCCGACCTGCAGGCCGAACTCGGCATGGGCTACCTGTTCATCTCGCACGACATCCACACGGTCCGGTACGTCAGCGACCGCATCGTGGTCATGTACCGGGGCAGGGTCGTCGAGACCGGTCCGTCCGAGCTGGTGTTCGCCGATCCCCAACACCCGTACACCCGCGCGCTGCTGGCGGCGGCCCTGCCCGTCGACCCCGACCAGGAGCTGCCCCCGGCCCGGCTGGTCGGTGACCCGCTGAGCCCGACCCAGCTCGTCTCGGGATGTGTCCTGCACGGACGCTGCCCGGTCGGTGAGGACCGATGTGTACAGACCGAGGTGCGGCTGACGCCGATCGGCGCCGACCGGGAGGTGGCCTGCATCAAACCCGGAGCGCCCGGGAGCTGACCTGCCCGGCGGCGTGGTGGCGACGACCGGGTCACAGCTCGGGGCGGTCCACCATGCCGTCGAGCAGCACCGTCCGGGCGGCCAGCACGTGGGCCCGCATCGTGCTCGACGCCCACTCGGCGTCCCTGGCCCGTAGCGCCGCCACCAGGTCCCGGTGGTGGGCCATGCTGCGGGCCAGGGCGTCGGGCGTGTAGAGGCGGAACGCCCGCACGACCAGCGGCACCTCCACGACCGCGGACAGCAGCGAGGTGAGCCGGGGACTGGCGGCGGCCTTCAGCACCGCGTTGTGCAACTCGGCGTTGAGGGTGGCGATCCGGTCCAGGTCCTGCGGACCCATCCGCCGGGCCAGCTCCTCCATCTGATCGCAGAGCCCGTCCAGCCGGTCCAGGACCTCGGGTTCGATGCGCTTGGCGGCCAGGGCCGCGCCGTAGCTCTCCAGCCGGGCGCGGATCTCGTAGATGTCCTGCAGGTCGCCGAGCGACCATTCGGCGACCCGGGCCCCACGGTTGGGCTGGAAGACGACGAGGCCCTCCGCGGTGAGCCGGCGCAGCGCCTCCCGGATCGGCGTCCGGCTGACGCCGAACTGCCGGGACAACTCCATCTCGCCCAGGCGGGCGCGTGGGCCGATCGAGCCGTTCAGGATCGCGCTCCGCAGCGCCTCGTACGCGTCCTCCGCGGCATTCGTCACCCGTGCCTCCGTCGTGTGAGCCGCATGTCGTCGGCACCCTTGCCGCCGGTCTGACAGTCTGAGATTGTATACATATGGTGGTTCAGGTGGTGGAGGTGTCTCCACGGGACGGTCTGCAGAACGAGCCCGAGATCCTGTCGACGGCAAGCAAGATCGAGTTGATCCGGCGCTGCGTCGAAGCAGGAGCGCGGCGGGTCGAGGCGGTCTCCTTCGTCCGCGCCGACCGGGTGCCGCAGATGGCCGACGCCGAAGCGGTGATGGCCGCAGTGCCACGACGCAGCGACGTATCGTACATCGGCCTGGTGCTCAACCGACGCGGACTGGACCGTGCCCTGGCGGCCGGGGTGGACGAGGTGAACTGTGTCGTGGTCGCCACCGAGACCTTCAGCCAACGCAACCAGGGCGCCTCCGTCGAGGAGATGCTCGGTGCCTGGACCGACATCGCCAAGGCCGCCCACGCCGCCGGAGTACGAGCCAGCGTGACCGTGGCCGCCGCCTTCGGCTGCCCCTTCGAGGGCGACGTCGCCGCGGCGACCGTGGGCGACCTGGCGCGGCGATTGGTCGAGGGCGAACCCGACGAGATCGCCCTCGCGGACACCATCGGGGTGGGCGTACCCGTCCAGGTGCGCGCCCTGGTCTCCGCCGTGACCGCGGCGGCACCGGGCGTGCCACTGCGCGCCCACTTCCACGACACCCGCAACACCGCCGTCGCCAACGCGTTGGCGGCGGTCGAGGCCGGCGTGACTGTGCTCGACGCCAGCGTCGGTGGGATCGGCGGATGCCCCTTCGCCCCGGCGGCCACCGGCAACGTGGCCACCGAGGACCTCACCTACGCGCTGCACCGCTCCGGCCACCCCACCGGCCTCGACCCGTCGAAGGTCATCGAGACGGCGGCGTGGATCGGCGAGCAACTCGGCAGGGACCGGCTGCCCGGCGCCCTCGGTCGGGCCGGCTGGTTCCCGGCCGACCCTTCCTAGCCGGGCCGACGGGTGCACACACCGATCGAGCGCACGTCCCGGTGCCGCCGGCTGACTGCCGGAGGCACCGGACGAGGTCAGCGGCGGCTGAACGTCACCCGCACCTCGTACCTGCCGCCCTGGGGCCCGTTGATGAAGTAGAGGACCTTCTCGATCCGGCTCCCGGGCCACATCAGCGAGGACTGGCTGAGGGCGGTGATCTCCGTCCCGATCAGGTCGTCGTTGTCCCGCACCGCCTGCGCGAGGGTGCAACACAGCTCGCCGCGGACCGCCGTACCGACCGGCCCGGTGACCTTGTGGCCGAACGAGGCCACCCTGCTCTCGTTCACCCAGTTCCGGTGTGTCGGCAGTTCCTCCCGGGCGACGCTGCGGGCGAGGTCACGGATCTCGATCGCCTCGCTGTGGGGCGTGGAGTCCTCCTCCATCGCCACGACGATCAGACCCACGCCGAACTCGGCGCTGTGGGCCGACCCGTCCTGGTACGGGTAGATGATCGTGTCCCACCGCCCGACCGTGCCGGGCACCGGGCAGGTGCGGCCGGCGACCACGGGCGGGCAGGACCCGAGCATGCCCTGGTGGCCGGTGGCGGAGAGCATCCGCAACCCGGGTCCGGCACCGCCGGTCCGATCGTGGCCGTCGAAGACGAACGGCATCATCATCAGGTACGGCTCGTCCCCGCCGGACTCCTGTGCCGTGACCACCCGCACGGACGTCACCTCGATCCGTACGGGTGTCTCGTTCTCGATCGCCACATGGTGCCAGGCGAGAGACCGGAACTGGCTGCCGTACACCGCGTACAGGTGCACCGTGGTCCCGGTGACCGGGCGGTACGTCTTGGCGCCGACCCGGTTCTCCTGAGTGGAGGTCAGGATCGAGGTCCCGACCCGGAAGGTGACCTCGTCGAGGCAGACGGCGCTGGTGACAGCGCCGACCCAGGACACGGTCACCGGAGCGCCCCGGCGAACCGTCGACGCGTTGGCGGTCAGGGTTCCGGAGACCTTCTCGGCGCAGTTGCCCGGCTCCGGCGGGTCGAGTGGGCCGGCCTGCGCGGCGCCGGCCGAGAGACCGAGCAGCGTGGCGGCGACCGCGACGGTGGCGATGAACCGACGGACGGTGGACCTCATCGGATACTCCCTGCTGGGTTGGTGTCGTAGGTCGATGGTCGGGGCGTCGGGCCCCTGGGGAGGCTTCGGAGATCCCCGGCACGTGCCCCGGGATCGGGGTTCCCGGGGCACGTGTCCGGGGGCGGTTCGATCTACGTCCGGCTGATGGTGCCGCGGATGACGTACGAGGCGCCCTGGCCCTCGACCGGGATGGCGAACGACTGGGTGCCCGTCGAGCTGGTCTTGATCTGCTCAAGCGTCAGGTAGCGGAAACCGGCACCGATCACGTCGTCAGGGTCGATGAAGCCCATGGGGTTCCACGAGTTGACGGTCTCCTGCACGACGGCGGCGGTGGCGGCCTCGGCGACCCTGGCGTGCATCCGCGTGATGTCGGCGCTGGTGGGCTCCCGCAACTCGCGGATCAGCGTGTTGATCTCGGTGGTCAGCGCGGAGCGGGCGGCGTTGCGGCCGGCGACCGCGGCGGTGGTCGGGGTCTCGTCCTCCTCGAGGGCGATCACGGCGAAGCCGACGATGCTCATCCTGTCGGCGAGCGGAGCCGGCAGGTTGCGGACCGGCTGGACGACGGTGCTGAACCGGCCCTGCGCCGGCGGCACGTTGACCACGGTGTTGGTGCGCACGCTGCTGACCCCGAGCATCCCGTGCGTACCGGGCGCGCTCATCACCCGGGCGCTGGCGCTGGCGAGGTTGCCGGCGTCGATGGTGGTGCCGTCGGCGAAGATCGGGAAGATCATCAGCCAGGGCTCGTCGCCGGAGCTCTCCTGCGCCTTGACGACCTGGAGCTGGTTGATCGAGACCTCGACGCGGGCCTCACCGGTGATGCCGACATATCGCGACGCCACCGACTTGAACCCGCCGGGATAGACGGCGTAGAGGTGGAACGTCGTGCCGACGAGCGGCCGGAACACCTTGGCGCCGGTCGCGGCGACCTGCTCCGAGGCGAGGACCGACGCCGTGCCGACCCGGAAGGTGACCTCGTCGCTGCACAACGGCGTGGTGACCCGGCCGCTCCAGGAGACCGTGACCGGACTCCCGCTGCCGACCGTCGACGCGTTGGCGGTCAGGGTTCCGGAGACTCTCTCGGCACAGTTGCCCGGCTCCGGCGGGTCGACCGGCCCGGCCTGGGCGGCACCGGCGGGTAGAGCGAGCAGCGTGGCGGCGCACCACGTGGTGGCGGTGACGGTCAGGGACCGGCGGATGGCGATTCTCATCTGTCTGCTCCTCACATGTTCTGGTGTCCTCCATGCTGGAGCCGGTGGACTCGCTGACTCTTCGGGGAAATCCCTAGCGCGGCTGACGTCGGCGATACTGGTCACGTGGCAGAACTGGTCGGGCGGCAGGCCGAACGCACGCGGATCGCGCAGGCCATCGACCAGGCCAGGGCCGGCACCAGCGCCACCCTGGTGCTGCGCGGCGAGGCGGGCATCGGCAAGACGGCCCTGCTGCGGTACGCGGCCGGCCTCGCCGATGATCTGACGGTGGTCGGCACCTGCGGAGTGCAGGCCGATGCCGAGCTGGAGTTCTCCGGACTGTTCGACCTGTGCCGTCCGCTGCTGGCGCATCTGCCGTCGGTGAACGAGTTCCAGGCAGCGGCCCTGCGCGGGGCACTCGGGCTGGGACCGCCCGGCACCGGCAACCGGTTCGTGATCGGGGCGGCCACCCTCGAACTTCTCGCCGCCGCCGCCGAGCAGCGGCCGGTGCTGGTCTGCGTCGACGACCTGCAGTGGGTGGACCAGGCATCCGCGCAGGCGATCCGATTCGCGGCGCGGCGACTCTCCGCCGACCCGGTCGCCTTCCTGCTCTGCGTCCGCGACGAGCCGGACACGGTGGTGGACACCGACGGCTTCCCGCAGCTACGCCTCGGCGGACTGGCCGCCTCCGACGCCTACCGGCTGCTGGCCCGAGCCACCGGTCGGCCGGTGGCCGAACCCGTCGCTCAGCGGCTGCACACCGAGACCGGGGGGAACCCGCTGGCCCTGACCGAGCTGGTCGACCTGTTGACGCCTGAGCAACTTGAGGAGACCGCGTCGACTGACCGACCTCTGCCGGTCGGCGACCGGATCCGCGCCGTCTTCGTGGCGCGACTCGCGGCGCTGCCGGCCGACATCCGGCTCGGCGCGCTGCTCGTGGCGGCCACCACCGACGACCGGGTGGAGGTGGTCGGGGCGGCGTTGTCCCACGCGGGCCTCGGCATCGACACCCTGGCCGACGCCGAACACGCTGGCCTGCTGTCGGTGGCGGACGGTCGGGTGCAGTTCCGGCACCCGCTGCTGCGGGCGGCGGTGTACGCGGCGGCGGGTACCGCCGACCGGCGAGCGGCACATCACGCCCTCGCTCGGGCGACCAGCGGCACCACCGACCCCGAACGGCACACCTGGCACCTGTCCCAGGCCGCGCTCGGCCCGGACGAGACGATCGCGGCGGCGCTGGCCGGGACCGCCGAACGGGCCCGGGCGCGGATGGGATTCGTCGCCGCCGCCGCCGCGCTGGAGCAGGCGGCGCGGTTGACCCCGGACCCGCAGACCCGCACGCGCCGGCTGGCCGAGGCCGCGTCGACGGCACTCACCGGCGGCGACAGCGTCCGGGCGGGTCGGCTGGCCGACGAGGCGATCGCGCTGACCGACGACGGGTCGCAGCGTCCGGCGTTGTTGCTGTTGCGTGGACGGATCGGCATGCGTACCGCGTTGTCCACCGCGTACGACGTGCTCACGTCGGCGGCCGACGCAGCCGGCGCGGATCGGGTGACCGCAGCCGAGGCCCTGTGCGAGGCGGCGACGGCCAGCATGTGGCAGGGACAGGTCCCGCGAGGGCTGCGGGCCGTCCGCCGGGCCCGCGAGCTGGTCCCGGACGACGGCGGGCCGCAGGACATGGCTGTCGACTACACGCTGGGACGGCTGCTGATGGCCGGCGCACAGGCGTCGGAGGGGTGTCCGGTCATCGAGCGGTGGCTCGCGTACGCCACCGGCACCGCGGAGCAGTCCGACGCCCAACTCGTCGAGATCAGCATGGCGTTGGCGTTACTGGAACGCGAGGATGAGGCGTTGGCCGCCGCCGAGCGGGCGGTGGATCTGGCCCGGGGCCGGCACCCGGTGGAGGTGGCCGCGGCGCTGAGCGTGGTGATGCATCTGCACACCTGGGCCGGCGACTTCACCCAGTCTGCGGCGGCGGGAGCGGAGGCGGTGGCGCTACTGCGTGACCTCGGCTACGCCAACAGTGTCGCCGGCACGCTCACCCATCTGGCCAAGGTGGCGGCGCTGCGAGGGCGGATCGACGACGCGCAGGCGTTGCTCGACCAGGCGCGCGGCACCGACGGGTTCGCGGCCAGTGCGACGGTGGGTGCCGCCGCCCGGTTCTCCGACGCCCTGATCGCAGTGGTCGGCGGCGACGTCGCGCGGGCGGTGGAGCATTTCGAGGCGGTCGGTGACACCCTGCGGGACACCGGTTGGTACGACCGGGACCTCGCCCCCGAGCCGGAACTCGTCGCGATCCACGTGGCGGCCGGTGACCGGGCGGCGGCGCTGCGGGCATTCGACCGGTGGCAGGAGTACGGGCCACAGGTCGCACCCCGGGCCGGGGCCGCGCTGTCGGCCCGGTGCACGGCGCTGCTCGCCACCGACGACAGCTTCCAGGAGGCGTTCGAACAGGCGCTGTCGCTGCACGGGCAACTGCCCGACCGGTACGCCACCGCCCGCACCCGGCTGGCGTACGGCGAGCGGCTACGCCGGGTCGGCCGTAAGGTCGACGCCCGGCATCAGTTGCGTGCGGCGGTGCAGGAGTTCGAGGGCCTCGACGCACAGCCGTGGGCGGAGCGGGCGCGCCGGGAACTACGGGCGACCGGGGAGAAGATCCGTCGGACGATCGCCGGGCCGGGTGTGGAGTTGACCCCGCAGGAGCGGCAGATCGTCGCGCAGGTCGCGGCGGGCAGGACGAACAAGGACGTGGCGGCTGCCCTGTTCCTGAGCCCGAAGACGGTGGAGTTCCACCTCGGGCGGGCGTTCCGCAAGTTGGCGGTGACCTCGCGGGCCGAGTTGGTCCGTCAGGTGACCCTCGACCCGTCGATGCGCCCGGCGTCGCCTGCGGTGAGCTGAGGGGTGCCGCTGCCGACCGGCACGGCACGGTCGGCACTCCGGAAAGGTCCGCCGGGCAACGGCAACGAGGACGGTCCCTTGGCGTCGGAGCCGCATCTCCTGCGTGGCGCGCGTCGTCTGTGGGTACATGCGGCACAGGTGCGCAGCCGGACCGAACGTCCGGCCACGTACGGGTTCCAGCGGAAGGTCGGTCCACGAAGGTGAGATCGGCCCTTCCTCCATCCGAGCGGAAAGAAGGACCATGGCCGACAGCCGTGACATGTACGTCGTGCACAGCCTCTTCAGGCGCGAGTTTCCGGCCGCTGCGGCCCTGGTCCGGACAGTACCTGCGGATGACGTCCCGGCTGCCGCCCGCGTCGCCGACCACGTGCTCCTGCTCACCGGCGCGTTGCACACGCATCACAGCGGTGAGGACAAGCACGTCTGGCCGAAGTTGCTGCAACGCGGTCCGGACGAGATCGCTCCGTTGGTCGAGAGCATGGAGAGTCAGCACGAGAGCCTGCACGCGGCGTTGGCCGAGGTGGAGGAGCGGGTGACGGTGTGGCGCGACACCGCGACGGTGGCCGACCGGGAGGCGCTGGCCGCAGCCGTCGACGCGTTGATCGCGCCGATGGCGGCACACCTGGACGCCGAGGAGGCCCACGTGCTGCCGTTGATCGACAAATACCTGACCGACGAGGAGTGGGCCGAGGCGGGCAAGCACGGGATGGCCTCGGCGCAGAAGAGCCAGCTCCCGTTGATCTTCGGGATGCTGCTGCACGACGCCCGGCCCGAGCACACCGAGAGTCTCAAGGCGGTGATCCCGGGGCCGGTCTGGTTCGTGCTCTCCCGCCTGGGGCCCGGGGCGTACGGCAGGTACGTCCGGCGACTGGGCCTGGACCGGCTGAGCGCAGCCTGACCGCGCGGGGCGGCCGGCCCGGACCGGCCGCCCCTGGCCTGCGGTGTGAGAGGCGGCGACGCCGGTCGTGGCGGATAATTGCCCGATGACAAATCCTGACCTCGATCCGGACGTCTATCCGCCCCTCGACCCTCGTGAGCCCGTGCCGGACGACGCCGGTGAGCTTCTTCCCGACACGCCCGGCGAACTGCCGGAGGCGCCGGTCGAGCCGTCGCCCGACGACGGTGATCCGGGAGGCGTACCCGAGCCGGCATGACGGCGGTCGCCCGCACGCGGCGTCGATCAGCGGTCGAGGCCCGCCGGGGACCAACTCCACGCGGCGAGCTTCTGCGGGTTCCGGACCACCCAGACCCGCGTGATCGTGCCCGTGTCGGCGGTGGCGAGTGCGAGCACGGCGAGAGTGCGGCCGTGCCGGTCAGCCGGTCCGAGACGGCCGAGTACGCCAGGCGGACGGCCGCGATCGCCCAGGCCGGCCCCGGCCTCTACACCGTCGTCGGTGAGTTCACCGCCTGACCGGCACCGACCGGTGTCGCCCGGTCCGTCATCGCGGACCGGGCGACACCGTCATGCGTGTCGGGTTCCTCGACGGTGTGCGAGGGGAGCGGCGATGCCGGGCTCAGTCCTGCCAGACGTTCAAGGCCCAGGCGAGGACGTACCAGACGCAGACGTACTCCCGGCCGGAGGCGATTCCGGCGATGTGGCAGGTGATCGGGTCGGGGAAGACTCCCTGGAGCAGCCATGCACCCGCCGCGGCCTGCGTGAGCGGCGCGGCACTCACCGCCGTGTTGGCGGCGGGAACGGGGGCGGCCTGGGCGGCCCCGGCCGTCGTACCCAGGCCGGTGGCCACCAGGGTGACCGCCAGGGTCGTCGTGGCCAGTCGCTGCCGCAATGATCGTCTGCGCATCGGGTTCTCCTCCCACGCGCCCGGGGCCGGTTGTCCGGCCGGGGGCGTCCGTCGTTGATCGATGCGTACATGCTGCGCCGAGAACACGTTCCGGTCGTCGGCCCACGATCTGACCTGCCGGGTAAGCCGGGCGGGGGATGCCGGCCGGCCGCGTCCCCCGGCAGGTGGACCCACCGGCAGCGGGCATTCAGGCCGGCATCCGAGCCTGAAGCACACCGTCCACACCGGACAAGCCGGAAGGCGCCACGGACGGGATGGCCTGATATCGATGGCTCGTCCCGGATTCTCCATGGCGATGCTCACACCCCGTATATGAGGGATCCGCTGATCGTCACTGACGTGCGAGCATCGACACCGGTACGTGAGTGCGGGCGTCGGGTGGTTGGGGGAACATGCCCACAGGTCAGGTACAGCGTGACCAGTTCGGAGACCTGCTCAGGTCCCTCCGTCTGGAGCGGGGGATGACCCAGGAAGAGCTCGCCGAGGCGGCCCGGTCCAGTGTCCGCGGCATCCGGGAGATGGAGCGCGGCCGGGTACGCAGTCCGCAGCGCCGCACGGTGGAGCTGCTCGCCGATGCCCTGCGACTGGCCGGGGCGGACCGGGACCGCTTCGTCGCCTCGGCCCGGGCCGCTCGGCGACCCCCAGACCCGGCAACCGGGCCACCCGACCGCCTCACCGCCCGGCACAGCACGACGGTGCCGTCCGGACACCCGGCAGCGGTCGTACCCGGAGAACTGCCCGCCTCCGTTCCGGACCTGGCCGGCCGGGCGGAGATCCTGGAACGCCTCTCGACGGTGGCCCGCGAGGTGGCCGCCGGGCGGCCGGACACCGCCTCGGTGGTGGTGCTGTACGGGCCGCCCGGGATCGGCAAGACCAGCCTCGCCGTCGCAGCCGGACATCGACTCAGCCCGGCTTTCGCCGGAGGGCAGCTCTTCGTCGACCTACAGGGCGTCTCGCCGGACGGACCGGTCGATCCGGCCGAAGCCCTGGCCGGACTGCTGCGGTCGCTCGGTGTGCCGGACACCCGGGTGCCGGTGTCACCGGCCGAACGGGGCGGCCTGTTCCGCACCCTCACCCGGGACCGACCGCTGCTGGTGGTCCTGGACAACGCCGCGAACGAGGCCCAGGTGCGCCCCCTGTTACCGGCCGGGCCCGGGTGTCTCGCGCTGGTCACCTGCCGGCGTCCGTTGACTGGTCTCGCCGGTGCGCTCCGGCAGCCGCTCGACCTGCTCGACCCGGCGGCCGGTCGACACCTGCTCGCGGCGATCGTCGGGGCCGACCGGGTCGCCGCCGAACCGGCCGCCGCCGACCAACTCGTCCACCTCTGCGGTCGGCTGCCGCTGGCCCTGCGGATCGCCGGCAACCGCCTGGCCAGCCGGCCCCAGTGGTCAGTCGGCTGGTTGGTGGACCTGCTCCGCGACCAGCGTCGGCGGCTGACCGTGCTGACCGCCGGCGATCTGGGCGTGCGCTCCGCGTTCGAGGTGTCCTACCGGCAACTGGACCCGAGGACCGCGCAGGTGTTCCGGCGGGCCTCGCTGATCCCCGGCGCCGACTTCGCACCCGGTCTGGTCGCCGCCGTGGCCGGCGTCGACGAGGAGGCTGCGGCGTCGGCTCTGGAGGAGCTGGTCGAGACCGGTGTCCTCGTGGCGACGGGGGACCGGTATCAGTTCCACGACCTGGTCCGGCTCTACGCCCAGGAACGCCTCGACGCCGAGGAGGACCAGTCCTGTCGGACGGGGGCGCACGATCGGATGGTCCGCTGGCTGCTGCGGCGCACCCGGCAGGCCGGTGCGATGTTCGAACCGGCCGGCTGTCGGTCCGACTCCCCGTTCGTCAGCGATCGGGCGGCGGCGTCCTGGTTGGACCGGGAGTCCGGCAACTGGCTGGCGGCTCTGCGGGACGCGGCCCGGTGCGGTCGACACACCGACGTGGTCGCGGTCGCCCGGGCACTGCACTGGTACTCCGACGCCCACAGCCACCGTCACCCGTGGGACGAGATCTTCTCGCTGGGGGTGGCCGCCGCCCAGGCCGTCGGCAGCCCTCGCGACGAGGCGGTCCTGCTTAACTTCCTCGGCTGGGCCCGGTACTTCTGCCGGGACCGCAACACCGACGGGCTGACCGCGCTGGGACGGGCGCTGGAGCTGGCCCGGCGGATCGGGGACCGCCGGGAGGAGGGGTGGGCGCTGACCTACACCGCTGTGATCTTCATCCGGACCGGTCGGGCCGGATGGGCCGTCGACCACTGCCGCCGGGCCGTGGGCCTGTTCCGTGAGGTCGGGTACGCCCTCGGCGAGCACAGTGCGGCGAGCGTGCAGGGCGGGGCGCTGGCCGCGCTCGGCCGGTTCGCCGAGGCGGCCGAGTTGCACCGTGACGTGTTGGCTTTCTACGGCCGGGGCAACGGGCTCAGCCGTACCGGCGCGGCGGTGGCCGGCGCCGGGGCGATGATGAGTCTCGGGGCGGACCTGGCCGGATTGGGTCGGTGGCGGGAAGCCGCGAACGCCTACGCCGACGCGCGTGGGGTGTTCCACACCTTCGGCGCGACGTTCAGTGAGGCCAGCGCCATCCGCCAGTACGGGCTGGCCCTTCAGGCGTTGGGTGAGGGCGACGCGGCGGGCGAGGCGTTGCAGGCGGCTCTGGTGCTGTACGCCGCGCTGTGCTGCCCGTGGTGGGAGGCACAGACCCTGTACGCGCTCGCGGCGCTGGCCGACGCGGACCCGGACCGGGCTGTCGAGGCTGACCTGCTGCGCCAGCGTGCCCTGGACCGGTGCGGCGAACTGGACGCCCCCGAGGTGCGGACCCTTCGCGCGACCCTGCGACGGGAACTGGCGCGGGCCTGACCGGACACGCACCGGGCCCCGCCGACGACACGGCGGGGCCCGGTACCGGTGACAGGGTCAGTTGCAGGTGGTGCCGTTCAGCGTGAAGGGCGCCGGGGTGGCGGGCGTACCGTTCGCGGTGAAGCCGATGTTGACGGCGCCGCCGGTCGGGATGGCGGCGTTGTGGTTCTCGTTGGTGACGGTCACCGCCGCACCGGTCTGCTGGAAGACGCCGTTCCAGTGGCCCTGGACGAGTTGCCCGCCGGGGAAGGACCAGCCCAGCGACCAGCCGTTGACGGCCGGGCCGTCGTTGTAGACGGTGACGCTGGCGGTGTAGCCGGTCGACCACGAGTCGGTGACGACGAAGGAGACCCGGCAGGTGCTGACGATCGCCGTCGCCGGCACGATGTTGCCGTAGTCGTCGCGGGCGGTGGCGAAGTCCTGGAACCCGAAGCCCGGGCCGGCCGACCGGGTGGTGGTGCCGGCCGCGAGGACGGTGCCGTTGGCGTTCACGGCGTAGACCGGACCACCGCTGTCGCCGCCCCGGGCGGCCTCGTCGCCGTCGAGCTGGGTGGCCTCGACGAGATCCTCGATGTCGTCGTAGTGGAAATCGACCCGCAGGTTGCAGACCGGACCGCCGAGCTCACCCGCCGAGGTGTACCCGGACTGGCACAGCAGTTGGCCGGGGTACACCTCGGTCCAGCCGACCACCTGGGCGCGTACCTCGTCGTGCTGGCCACCGACATAGAGGTGGTCGCCCGGCGACGACGTCGAGATGATCATCGTGTCGTGGTCGTCGTTGCTGTCGACCGCGTAGCCGACCAGCGTCCCGGTGTTGGTGCTGGTGTTCCACCCGACGTGCCAGGGCGAACCGATGGCGCCGCAGTGCTCGGCGGTGAGGACGTACCCGGCGTTGGTGTCCGCGTTGCGCACGCCGAAGCCGGCGGTGCACCCGGGGGTGGTGAACCCGATGCCCGAGCCGCCGTCGAACGGTGCCGCGTCGTTGGCCCGTGACCGCTCGACCATGCGGTCACGCTTCACGAAGCTGGTCCGCACACCGGTGGCCGGCAACGTCGGCCGCGTCACGCCGGCAGCGTCGTCCACCGCGACCTCGATGCCGGCGCCGTCCGTGCGCACCCGCACCGCGTGGACCGCGTCCGCCGGGTCGGCCGCCACCGCCCGGGTGATCCTGGCCGCCGCCGTCCGCAGCTCGGCGCGGGAGTAGGCGGCGCGGGTCACCTCGACCGGCGCGATCCGGCGGGCGGACGTCACGGCGGCGACGATGTCGGTGGGCACCGCACCCTTCCACCACAGGGTGACATGGTCGTCGACCAGCCCGATACCGGCGTAGCCGCGTGCCGGCGCGCGGTCCACCGCGGTGCGGATGACGTTGGCCGCGTCGACCAGCGGCGCCTGGGCGACCATCCGGTCCAGGGTCGGGGCCGGGATCAGGTCGAGGATGGACGCGGCGGCCTCCGGCTCGCCGGTCTGCGAGGACGCGGAGGCGGGACCGTTGATCGCCGTCGCACCGACCAGTGCCCCGACGACCACCGCACAGGTGATCGCTTTCCGAATGCGTGTCATGACCGTGAGTCAAACGGCGTCCGATGCTCGGAGACAGGCAGGATGCCCGGCAGGAGTCAACCTGCCGGGCAGGTGCCGGTGGTCTGCCGGATGCTGCACCAGCACCAGCACCAGCACCGGCCCGGCGGAAGACGCGGTCAACCGCTGGGTGGACGCATCACGCTCCAGGTCACGATGGCGCTCGCGGACGTCGCGGTGCCAGGTCCGTTCCTAGGCCGTGACGACGACCTTCCTGCCAGCGTGCAGCCCCTCCTCGAGGTGGCGGTGTGCCTCGACGACATCATCGAGGGCGAACACCCTGTCGATGGCGGGCCGCAGCGCGCCGAGGCGTACACCGGCGTTCAGGAAGGCCGCCATGCGCTTCACCACGACGGCGTCGAGGGTGTGCTCGAAGCTGCGGTAGCTGAAGACCGTCAGCGGCGTGCCTGCCGGAAAGGGAGTGGGCCGAGGGTCCAGGAAGCCTGCGGCGACCAGTGTTCCGCCGGGACGGGCGGCCTTCACGAGTTCCTGCTGGCCAGGGCCCATGACGACGTCGAGGACGATGTCGGCACCGCTTCCACCGGTGTGGTGACGCACGGCGTCGGCGACATCGTCACGGTCGGTGGCGATGACGGCGGCGGCACCGGCGGCGATCAGGTCGTCCTGCCTCGCCGCGTGCCGGGTGACGGCGAGGGGCACGGCACCGATCTGGTTGGCGATCTGCATCGCCGCCCGTCCGACGCCGCCGGACGCAGCCGTGACGAGGACGTGGTCGCCGGGCCGCATCCCTGCCTTCTCGACCAGCGCCCCGTAGGCGGTGGAGAACGCGACCCAGATCGCCGCCGCCTCCGCAACCGTGAGCCCGGTCGGCCGGGCGACGACCCGGCTCGCGGGGATCGTGGTGTATTCGGCGTGACTGCCCCGGACGCTCGCGTCCGGAACGGCCGTGAGAATGACCGGATCGCCGACCTTCAGCCCGGTCACCCCCGGGCCCAGCGCGTCGACGAGACCGGTTCCCTCGACGCCGATGCGTGCGTGGGGCAGGGACACGATGGCCGGAACGGCGCCGGATCGCATCATCTGGTCCAACGGGTTGACGGCGAACGCTTCGATCCTGATCCGGACCTCGCCGGTCGCGGGCGGAACGACCGGCTCCTCGACGACGTGCATGACATCCGGCCCGCCGAACTCGTCGAACACGACGACTCGTGGCATGGTGACTCCTCCGCATCCGGTGCTGGCCTTGGTGCTCAGGGAAGACGCTACGGAGCCGTGAGTTACCTCCTGGTACCTTCGACTTCCATGCAGAACGCGGCTGGACCGTCCTTCCTCGCCGACTGCCCCACGCGTCTGGGCGTCGAGATCATCTCCGACAAGTGGGCCGTGCTCGTGATCTTCGGGCTCAGCCACCAGCCCCGCCGGCACGGTGAGCTCGTCGACCTCATCGGCGGCATCTCGCGAAGGTCCTCACCCAGACGCTGCGCCGGCTCCAGCGCTACGGTCTGGTCGAACGTCGTGCCGAAGGGCCACGGCGGGTCGAGTACCACCTCACCGATCTCGGCCGGACCCTCGTCGAGCCCATCGAGGTCCTGACGCACTGGGCGAGAGACCACGGCGGGGCCGTCGCCGGCTTCCAGGAGGCGGCGGAAGGGTCGAGTTCGACGTACTGAGATCCCGGATGTGAGGCGGTGCCGACCGGACGGTCCCTGGGCGGCGACGCGGGTCGCCGAGTGTGCGGGCGGTCATGCGCGGCCGCGTACCAGGGGCAGGAAGACCTCGTCGACGATGTCGACCAGTACCTCGTCGGGGACCGTGGGGATGCCGCGCATCGCGTACTCGGCTCGCAACAGCATCATCGGCGTGGTGGCGACGCGTGGGTGGGCGGCTGCCGTCGGCGCCTCGCCGCGTGCCACGGCGCGTTCGAGCATGGCCAGCCAGGCGCGGTCCATGGTGTCCGCGCCCGAGCGTTCATGCATGAGGTCGAGCAGCGCCGGGTCGTCCGCCGCAGCCGCCAGCAGGCTGCGGAGGACGGCTCCGTACGGTGAGGACCACGTCTCGTTCGCCCGCCGCAGCATCTCCAGCGCGTCGCCCCGCAGGCTGCCGGTGTCGGGGTTCGGCATGACGGCGTCGGTGAGGTGGCGGTACGCCGCGATGCCCAGTGCCGCCCGATGCGGCCACCGGCGGTAGATGGCGTTCTTGTTGGTCCCGGCCCGGGCGGCGACCCGGTCCATGGTCATCCCTGCGTAACCGGATTCACGCAGTTCCTCCGCCGCCGCGTGCAGGATGGCCTGCTCCAGTTCCACCCCGCGGCGTCTGGTGCTCATGTCTTGCAGGGTACTGGACGTACTCTATAGGGCACGCAACGTACCTTACGGAAGGGGCACCCTGATGCGCGTCTTCGGGATGAACTACGACACCGGCTTCGTCAGCGCCGGATCCACCACCCACGAACCATTCGACCCCGAGACCGTGCTCCGCGACCTCCGCGTCATCCGCCAGGACCTGCGCTGCGACGCGGTACGCATCACCGGCGGTGTGCAGGACCGGCTGGAGACCGCCGCGCGACTCGCCGCCGAGGCGGGACTCGAGGTCTGGTACTGCCCGTTCACCAACGGGCTCGACCGCGACGAACTGATGGCGTTCGTGCTCGACGGCGCCGAGCGGGCCGACCGGTTACGGCGCAGCGGCGCCTCGGTCGTCTACCTCACCGGCTCCGAGATCTCCATGGTCACCGACGGCTTCCTCCCCGGCCGTGACCTGGCCGAGCGCATGGCGCTGTTCACCGAACCGATGAGGATACGGGAGGCGATCCCCGCGGCGCGCGCCGCGGTGCGTGACTTCCTCACCGAGGCGGTGCCCGCGGTCCGGGACCGGTTCGGCGGCCCCGTCGGCTACGCCTCCATCCCGTTCGAGGACGTCGACTGGACACCGTTCGACATCATCGCCAACGACGCCGGCTACCGCGACGCGACCAACGCCGCGGCGTTCCCGCAGACCCTGGCGGCGGCGGCGGGGCAGGGTAAGCCGTACGCGGTGACCGAGTTCGGCTGCTGCACGTTCCGCGGGGCGGGCGACGTCGCGGGAGGGACGGAACCGGTGACGTACGACGAGCACGGTCGCGCCGCGACACTGACCGCGGCGGTGGAGCGTGACGAGGAGGGCCAGGCCCGCTACATCCTGGACCTGCTGCGCGACTACGAGGCCGGTGGAGTGGAGGCGGCGTTCGTGTACACGTTCGCGAACCGGCACCTCCCGACCACCGCCGACCCCGACCACGACTTCGACCTGGCCGCGCGGGGGATCGTGCGGGTGCTGCCGGACGGCTCGTGGACGCCGAAGGCCGCGTTCCACGCCCTGGCCGAGTACGGCCTCATGCGCGCGCGATAGGTGCTCGGATTGCCGGCAGGGATGCTATCGCGGAGGTGTGGTGTCGGGCGGGGACAACCGGTCGCGGTAACGCCGGGAACCTTTGACAGTCGTACCGTCGGCAAGGTGGATCTCCACATCCCCGTTGCGCGTCGGGCGTACCTCGGTGATCTGTTCCCGGTTCACCAGCCGGGAACGGTGGACGCGGACCACGTCGACGCTGGCGCTGTGCAGTTGCTCTTCGAGGTCGTTGAGTGTCGTCCGCGGCAGGTAGGACTTCCCTGCGGCCATGACGTCGACGTAGTTGCCACTGGCCTGCGCCCAGGTGAAGTCCCGCGCACGGAGGTGGATCGTGTGGCCCTGGGACTTCAGGGTGAGTCGGCCACTCTTCCGGGCCTCGGCTCGTGCCGCAGCCGCCTCCTGGCGTCCGAGCTCGATCTGACGGGACAGCGTCAGCAGCCCGACGAGGACGGCGTAGAGAAACAGGTCCTTGCGGTACTCGTACAGCAGATCGGTCAGCGGATCGACGAAGAACGTGTATGTCTTACCGGTGACCGACGGGATCAACGCCGTCCGTAGACCGACCATGATCCCGACATGAGCCAATGAGAACGGCACGCTCGCCGCGATCAGCACAGCGCCGTTCCGCAGCGTCATTCCCGATGCCAGGGGGACGCGACGTTCCAGGGCGGCGACGGCGGGTACGAGTATCAGAGCGCCGGCCACGCTGGTCATTTCCAGCAACCACGGTTCGGCCCATCGCACACCGCCGCTGTAACGCTGCGCATCGGTGATGAGTGTCATCGCGTTGATCGCCGCCACCAAGGGGAACGTCACGACGCAGATCAATGCGACCCGTACCCAGATCCGACGCTCCAACTCGTGGTCCGGTCCGTGTCGGCTGTTCACCGTGTGCGCCGCCACCGCTCGGCGTCCCGGCACGCCGCACGCCGCACCACTCGTCCCTGACCGGCGGGGCGACTGCACCACCGGTCCCGGCCGTCCGCCGCCCGTCCCCGCCGGGTTCCGCCCCCACCGCCGGTGTGCCTAGCGTCCGGGGTACGACCCGAGGTGCTGCGGCCCCCGTCGGAAGGGTGCGATGCGATGACCCCCACCGGTTCCCCCCGTCGTCACGACCTGGACTGGTTGCGCGTCCTGGCCTTCGCCACCCTCATCCTCTATCACGTGGGAATGTTCTATGTCACGTGGGATTGGCATGTGAAGAGCGACTACGTATCGCCGCATCTCGAACCGCTGATGTCCCTGGTCAATCCGTGGCGGCTGGCGTTGCTGTTCTTCATCTCCGGGGTGGCGCTCCGATTCCTGCTCGATTCCCGGGGACCGCGCGCGGTGGCCTCGGATCGGATCGACCGGCTGTTGCTTCCCCTGGGAATCGGCATGCTCGTGGTCGTCATGCCGCAGGCCTACGTCGAACTGCGGGCCAAGGGCGAGATCGAGCCCGGTCTGCTCGCATTCTTCCCCCGATACCTCTGGCCGTTCGAGTCCTTCTCCGTGATCACCCCGACCTGGAACCATCTGTGGTTCCTCGCCTACGTGCTGGTCTACAGCCTGCTGTTGGCAGCCGGCCACAGGCGGATGACCCGGCTGCGCACCAGAACGGGTCCGGCGGCGGCGACGGTGCTCCGACGTGCCCCGTGGCTGGTGCTGGTGGTGCCGGCGCTACCCGCCATGATCTACGCGATCGTCCTCGACCCCGTCTTCCCGACGACCCATATGATGATCAACGACTGGGCCACCCACGCGCACAGCCTCACCATGGTGCTGCTCGGGTGGTTCGCGGCCAAGAGCGCCACGTTCTGGTCGGCGATCCGGGCCTGTCTGGTGCCGGCGTTGCTGGTGGCGGTCGGGCTGGGCGTCGTGCTGTCGATGTCCGCTCGCGCCGACACCGGGCCGAGCCTCCTGTTCGCGGTGACCCGGGAGGTCTACGCCTGGGCGGTCATCGCCTCGGTGCTGGGTCTGGCGCAGCGGTTCCTGGCGCGGCCGTCACGGACGTTGACGTACGCCACCGAGGCGGTGCTGCCGTGGTACATCCTGCACCAGAGCATCACCGTCGTCCTGGGGTACGCATTCCTCGACAGCGCCGTGCCCCTGTGGATCGAGGCGTCGGTGATCCTGCTCGGCACTCTGCTCGGTTGTGCGGTGCTGCACGAACTGTTGATCCGACGGGTCTGCTGGATCCGTCCGCTGTTCGGACTCAAGCGCAGGGACTCTCCGGCCCCTGCCACGACGCGGTAGCGCGTCGCCGTGCGTGCGCCGAGACCGCTGGACTATCAGCGCCACCAGATCGATCTGCACCGGCGTCAGCGTGACGCAAGACCGCCGACGACGGCGTCGGGATCCACGGGCCGAGCAGGCCACCGGACGGACTGGCCGAGAACTCACAGGGTGATGACCACTTTGCCGCGCGCGTGCTCGTCCGCGAGGTACTGGAACGCCTCGGCGGTCCGGGCCAGTGGATACGTCCGGTCGACGGCCGGCGCGAGGCTGCCGGTGGCGACGAGTTCCGTCAGCGCCACCAGGTCGGCCCTACGGCCGATCGACGAGAGTGGTCGTACCGGACGCTGCCGCATGAAGGGCGCGGTCAGCATCGTGATGAGGTTGCGTTCGAACCCACCCAGCAGCGGGCCGCCGTTCTCCACTCCGATCAGGACGAGCGTTCCGGTCGGGGTGAGGAGCTGACGGAGCCGGTTCACCGGGCGGTCACCGACCAGATCGATGACGACGTCGAAGCGCTGTCGGCTCTGGCTGACGTCCTCGCGGGTGTAGTCGATGACGTGGTCGGCGCCAAGTGACCGGATCAGGTCGGCCTTGGTGGAGCTGCCGACACCGGTCACCTCGGCGCCGTACGACTTGGCTATCTGGACGGCGAAGGTGCCGACTCCGCCGGCCGCGCCGATGACGAGGACCCGCTGTCCGGGTCGGGGTCGGGTCCGTCCGTCGAGGGCCTGTAGGGCGGTCATGCCGGAGACCGGTACGGCGGCGGCCTGGGCGAACGTGAGCGCTGCCGGCTTCGGTACGAGGTTCTTCGCCGGGATCGAGGCGAACTCGGCGTACAGACCGTTGCCCCAGCCGAGCACCTCGTCACCCGGTGCGAACCCGGTGACGGCGCTGCCGACGGAGTGCACCACGCCGGCGCCCTCGGTGCCCGCGATCCGGTGCCGGGGGGCGAGGGGCCCGACGACGCGGACCGCGTACGGCCGTCCGGCGAGCAGGATCCGGTCGCCCCGGTGGATGCCGGCGGCCCGGACCCGTACCAGGACGTGGTCCTTCCTGGGCTCTGGCCGCGCGACATCGCGCAGGGTCAGCGTGTCAGGGCCGCCGTAGCGGTCCTGGGTGATCGCCTTCATGGTGGCCGTCCCCGGGCCGTTCACTCGACGGTCCGCAGGATGTTCTCGATGGAGGCGGTGCGGGTACGCAGCTCGGAGACGTCGGCGGCCACCCGCTGCTGGGCGTCCAGCGTGTTCTCGGCCAGCTTCTCGTAGCGGCCCACGAGCTGCCGCAGTTCCTCGTCGCGCTGGGCGTCGATCCGACTCTTGCGGAACTCGAGGACGGTGGCGGCGGTGCCACCGAGGATGAGGAGGGCGAACAGCAGCAGACCGAGTACGAAGACCGTCTCGGGCCAGGTCTGGATCATCGGGAGCGCTCCTTCGGGGCCGGACCCGTCGTGGGTTCGGAACTGGTGAGGGTCTGTGCGGCGGCGACGAGTGTCGACGCGGTCAGGTGCAGGTCGAACTCGGCGACCTCGTAGTACTTCATGGCCTTGCCGTCGTCGGACAGTTCGAGACTGCCGGTGATCAGGCCGGCGGCCTCCAGCCGTTGCAGGTGCATGTGCAGCAGGGGTCGACTCACGCCGATCTCGCGTGCCAGATGGCTCACGTAGTCACGGCCACCGGCGAGCTTCGCCATGATCCGCAGTCGGAGCGGATTGGCGAGTGCGGCCAGCATCTCGACCAGCTCGTCGCCGGTCGGCTGGGCCACTGTCATCATCCGCCTCCATGTGTAAGAGAAGTCTTACAGGTGAAAAGGTAGCAGCACGGGTGTGGCGTGACAAGCCCGGGCCACGGGGGAGCGGCCCTTTCTGACCACCTCCGCCGACACGACGGGCCAGTCGGCGAGGGCTGCCGTCAGGCCGGCCGGGGGGTGGTGCCGGCGCGCTCCCGCCGACGGGCGAGCATCTCGATCGCCGCCAACACGATTCCGAGGCCGGCCAGCAACACCAGGTTCCACAGCACAGGCAGCGGGGCGGTCAGGGGCGCGAGCAGCGCGAGCAGCACCGCACCGCCGATCCGGTAGCCGCTGACCCGCTGCCAGACCCGCCACCAGAAGGCCTGGTTCGCCGCGATGTAGGTGACCGCGCCGAGATAGAGCGCGTAGTGGCCGAGAACCTGCGCGTGGGCCGCCAACGGGCTGTCGCGCAGGATCAGGTTCTGGCGCAGGCCGAACGCGAACAGGATCAATCCGGCGACCATCGGCAGGTGCAGGTACGTGTAGGCGTCCCGGGCCAGGCGGATCCGCTCCTCGCCCCGGGCGGCCCGCAGGGCGTCGTGGGCGAGCCCGGCATCGGTGTGGAAGTAGGACCACCAGATGGTGCAGATGGCGACCGACGCGGCGACCAGGAGCAGGACCAGCGGCAGCGACGTCGCTTCCTGCGCGGCGGAGAACCCGAGGGCGATGATGGTCTCACCGAACGCGATCAACATGATCAATGCGTACCGGTCGGTCCAGTGCCGCACGGTCCGGATCCGCCATCTGCGCAGCCCGGTCCGATAGCTCCCGAGGATCTCGGTCACCACCGCGACCAGCCACATCATCGTGATGATCAGGTCGATCGGTGGCGCATCGCCGACGGTCACCTCCACGACGATGCTGCCGGTCAGCAGCGCCAGCGCCACCGCACTGGGCCACGCCGACTGTCGGACCACGGCCGGCAGGTCCGGTCGGTCCCGCGCGGCGTACCAGACCAACGCGGCCTGGACGGTCCAACCGGCGATGTACGCGGCCACCACGACGCTGGCACCGGGTAGTCCACCGGGAGTCGACTCGAAGGTGTGCGGCAGCGCGACTCCCAGAATCAGCGTCAACGCCATGACGCCGATCATCGCCAGACGCACCGGTACGGTTTCGTGCCGGATCGCGTTGGTCACCCAGGAGAAGCTCGCCCACGCCCACCACAGCAGGGCCAGCAGGATCAGCCCCTGTACCACCCCGAAGACCGAGTTCTCCCGCACCATGAGGACAGTGACCTGGATGAACGCGAACACGAAGACGAGGTCGACGAGGAGTTCCTTCGGGGTGGCTCCCGGGATCTTGGCCACTTCGGGATCGGCCCGCGCGTGCAGTTGCCGGTGGCGTCGCCGGAACACGGTGCGGTCGGCGACGACCATCGCCGTGACCCCGAGCAGGAGCAACCCGAGCGCGCCCAGAGGCGGGGTACGGGCCGCCAATGGCAACAGCGCCAGCAATGCCACGCTGCCCACGACCGGGCTGCGCCCGAGCATGCCGAGGGCGCGCCGCTGAAAGGCGACCAGTCCGCCGAGATAGACGATGACGCCCCCGAACAACAGGACGGCGCTCGCGGCGTGCCAGGGATGGTCCGCGGTGCCGGTGGCGGAGGAGACGGCGTGTTTCAGACCGAGCGCGAGCACGATGAGTCCGCAGATCATCGGCAGGTGTAGACCGCTGTAGGCGTCTCGGGCGATCCGGGACTGTGCGGCGCGGGGGAGCGACTGCATCGCGTGTTCCGCGACGACCTTGGCGACGTCGAAGTAGGTCCACCAGAGCACGGAGATCACGGCGATACTGAGTGCGGCTCCGGCCAGAAGCTGCCAGGTCACGGGTTCGTCGCCGCCCAGACCCTGACTGGCCCCGACCGAGATGACCGTCTCGCCGAGTGCGACGAGGACGACCAGGCCGTGCCGCTCGGCGAGGTGTCTGCTGGACACCACCTGCGCGTTGCCGCTGCTGACCACCCGGAGCGCACTGAAGTTGATCACGATGGCCAGTGCGAACAAGACGGTCCGCAGGTGCCGGTCGTCGATCGGCGGGTCGAGTCGGGGAGGCAACCAGATCGCGCAGGCCAGGATGGCCCCGGCCGGCAGGTAGGTCAGCCAGGACGCGATCACCGGGCGCCGTCCGGCCGGGCCCTGCGGCCAGTGCAGATAGGTCAGCACCGCCAGCACGGAGTAGATGATCAGCAGGTAGCCGGACGCGACGAGCAGCGGTTCGATGACGCCGCCGGACTCGGCGGTGAAGGTGCCCGGAATGGCGACGCCCATGATCAGCAGCGTCGTGGCGATGCCGAAGACGACCAGGGGTAACAGGCCCTTGTCCAGGTACACGACGTTGCCGAGCCAGGCGCAGGAGTTCCAGCAGTGCCAGAGCATCAGCACCACGAGGGTGCCCTCGACGACCCCGAGCCATTCGAGCCGGCTGGCCATCAGGTCGGTGACCCGCAGGAACGCGAACACGAAGAACAGGTCGATGAAGAGTTCCATCCAGCTCACCTCGCCGGTGGTCCCCTCGGTGCGGAGGACGAGGAACCGGCGACGGAGCGCGGCCGGTGCCGAGCCCCCGTCCGTCATGCACCTACTGTGCCGAGCGGACTGGGGCGCGGCGGCCACATCGGGGGAATTCACGCGCCGCAGGCGGAGCCGTCCGTGCGTTGGTCACCGCCGCTCGACCGGCGGTGCCGGGGTCGGGACGGCACGTGCGCGGATCAGCCGGCCGGCTGGCACACCTTCCCGGTGAAGGCGGGGTCGGGTTGCTGGAACCGGGACCAGGCGGGATTCGCGGCGATCGGCAGGGGAGGTGCCTGCCAGGCCGCACCGAGGCGCTGGAGCAGGGGGTACTCGTCGCGTTCGTGCCGGATCGGTTCGCCGGAGAGAAAGGCGAGCAGCCGGTCAGCGACCAGACTCCGGTTGAGCAGGCCGCCGTGCACCCCCGGCATCTCGAAGACGGGGATGCGGCTGTACTCGCCCGGTGGTGCCTCGGCGGCGGTGGTGGTGGGGATGAAGGCCACCATCCGGATCCCGGGTACCGGGCACATGAGTTGGTTGCGGTAGAACGGCGCGTCGTCGACCAGGGACCGGATGAACGGTTCGTCGGGACCGGTGTGCGGCCCACCGACCAGACGCACCGCGCCGAACGCCAGCCGCAGTTGCCACCCGGTGGCGACTCCGAATCCCCGGTTCTCGCGCGGCGGCGGGTAGTAGGCGCGTCCCGCGTTGATCAGGGGACTGAACATGGCCAGGGTGTCGACGGCGGGATGCGCCCCCTGTTGCAGGTAGCTGCGGGCGACCATGGCGCCCTCGCTCTCGCCGACCAGGGCGATCGGTCGGCCGGTGCGCTGGTGCAGCCGTCGCACCTGCTCGTCGAGCAGTCGCACGCTGTCGGCCACCGAGATCGCGGTGTCGCGTGATCCGTAGGGCAGGGGAGCGCCGTGTGAGCTCAGCCCTCGGTAGGAGAAGCGTTCGACCCGCTCGTCGGGGGGCTGCTCGCCCCCGTAGGACGAGCCGTAACCGGCCAGGACGATGACCGCCTGCGGCACGTCGGGTGGCAGCGGGCGGTCCAGAACCACCGCCTCGGCCCGCAGGTCCTTGCCCGGTACGGCGTCGACCAGCACCGGGATGAGCAACGGCACCGCGAGGGCCAGCACCACCGCCACGGGCGTCGCCGGCACCCACGCCCACCGCGTGGCGGGATTGACCAGGGCGGTACGGATGATCCGGTTCCACAACAGCCCGTTGATCACGCCTGCCACGGTGGCCACCGGCACCGTCCACCATCCCGGCAGACTCCAACACAACGCACCGGCCATGGTCAGCACCACGAAGTTCAGCAGCGACCAGCCCACCAGCGAGATCGGCGGCAGCCCCCGCCACCACGGCGCCAGCACCGCGGCGCGTTGCAGGAACGGCGCCAGCAGGAACATCGGTACCACCGAGGCCAACAACACCCAGGACAGCGCCACCACCGACGCGGCCACCGAGATCAGCGCCCACGGCGCGACGAAGACCGCCACCAGCGCGGCGAGCCCGAGATTGCGTCGCAGCAGCCACCGCACCGGCGGTCGCGGCACCTCGCCCGGCCACGCCAACACCACCAGCAGCGTGTGGAACAGACCCCGGGCCACCACCAACGCGCTGAGCCAGAACACGAACGAGGGCCAGGAGTCGTGGTAGACGTACAGCCATCGCAGGTCGTGGTATGTGTCGTACGGCCAGACCGCTGCCGTCTGCGGTGCCAGACCCTGCGCCGCGACGAAACCCAGCGAGACCACGACGGCGGCCTCGACGGTCGGGGACACCGAGGTGAGCAGCAGCAGCGCAACCAGTCTCCGGTTCGCCGACAGCACCCCGTCTCCTCCCCGTCGCCCCGCACTGCTCCGACGGGGTGGATCGCCGACCCGTCCGGCGCGGTGCCCACACGGTCGAGGCCCTGCCCGCGTCGGCTCCCGTGACGACACCGTCGTCCTGGCGCCGCGCCTCAGCGTCGCCGCCGGTGCCGAGGTCTTCATGATGCGCTGGCTGGTCGTCGCGAGCGGCGCAAACGGCGCAGCCGGATGCTCAGGAGGCCGGGTCGCCGAGGGCGACGCACACGTTGTCCTGCCGGCCGACACCGAGCGCCAGTGCCCGGGTGCCCGCCGCGTCGATCGAGATGACGTGCAGGCCGTCGAGGATGTAGTAGCCGCGCGGATAGAGGTCGCCCGGCCGGAACCCGAACCCCGCCGGTCCGACGATGGTGTAGCGCAGCCACCCACCGTCCGGCCGGTACTCCAGCAGCCCGGAGCCACCCGCGTCCCGGCGTGCGGCCTGCCCGGTGTCGGTGTTGATGAAGTCCACGATGAGCGGTCCCGCGTACTCCTCCCGCTTGACGGCGCCGTCGGGATACCGGGCGAGCACCCGGACCCGGATGTCCTGCGAGACGACGCGGACGCTGAGCGGGAACGAGCAGTAACGGCCGGCCGGGCCGGTCCACTCCTGCTGGAGGTGGGGACGCCAGGGCTCGGGACGGAGACCCTGCCCGCCCTGCCGGTCGGATGCCGAGAGCTGGGGCCGGGTGTCCCGAGCGGCCACCGGGCCGGTGGGGACGGCCACCAGGGCCGCGACGATGAGGGTGGCGAGCACTGTTCTTACCGGACGCATGTCATCCACCTAACCAGTTCTGAGGTATTAACCGGTGTTGATGAGGTTACTGGTTAGATGGATGGAGTCAAGGCACACTGTCGAGATGCACTGGGTGAACGTCGACGGCTATCCGATGCCCATCCCGATCGGCGGGCACCCCGCACTGGAACTCTGCAACACCTGGGCCGGCTGGACCGCACCACCCAGCCCGGAACGCGAATGGCTACGCGACTTCGACCGCCTCGCGGTCTGGGCCGGACACGTCCGACTCCTCACCCCGACCGGCGTCGCCCGACTCCGCGAGCACGGCCGCCGCGAACCCGCCGCCGCCCAGGAGGTCCTGACGGCGACCCGGCAGATGCGCACCGCCCTGCACGACGTCCTGCTCGACCCGCGCGACACCGACGCCTTCCGGCACGTCGCGGAACAGGCGCAGCGCGCCGCCGCCGCGTCCACGCTGGAGACCGACCGCACCGGGCTCGCCCACTGGACACTGCCCGACGACGTCGGCCTGCCGCTGCCGCTGCTGGCCGCCGCCCGCGCCGCCGCCGACCTGCTCACCACCCCCGCCCGCACCGTGGTACGCGCCTGCCCCGCCGACGACTGCGGATGGCTCTTCCTCGACCCGCGGGGCCGACGCCGCTGGTGCAGCATGGCCACCTGTGGCAACCGCGCCAAGGTCCGGGCCTACGCCGCCCGCCGACACCCGCACTGACCACCGGCGAGCCGAGGCGCCGTGCCATCGGTTGGCGAAGGCGCCTGTGCGGGCGGCGGTGGCAGCGCTGCGGGCCGTGAGTTCGGGAAGGTGTGCGTCGGCCGCCGCCCGCAACCGCGTACCGCTCGTGGACGGGTGGTCGGTCCGCTTGCGTTGTACTGTCGACCGACTGGTCCGTAGCGGAGTCGAGGGTGGGTGTGCCGGTGACCGAGGGGCGGCAGACGCGGAACGCCGAGCGCACCCGCCGGGCGGTGCTCGATGCGGCCACTCCGATGCTCCTGGAGAGAGGCGACGCCATCACCCTGGCGCAGGTGGCCTCGGCCGCCGGCGTGTCGAAGAGTGGCCTGATCCATCACTTCGGCAGCCGGGAGCAGTTGGTGATCGCCGTGGTGGAGGACATGTACGAACGCTTCGGGGAAGCGGTCCTCAGCCACCTCGACCTGTCGGAGAACCATCCCGGCAAGATGCTCCGTGCCTACGTCCGCGCACTCTGCGCCGGAAGCGCCGACGCGGTGGCGGCACGCGACGTCACGTCGGCACCGATCTGGAACGGCCTGTACGCGATCCCCGGGGTCGCCGCGGTGGTGCGCGAGCGTGGCGTGTGGTGGAGCGAGCAGCTCGCCGCCGACGGGCTGAGTGCCGAGCGGATCCAGCTCGTGCGTCGAGCCGCTGAGGGTGTCGCGCTCGCGGTCCTGCACGGGGAAGAGGACGAAGCGAGCATCGCGACTGCTCGCCGGCTCCTGCTCGACCTCGCCACCGACGGCACCTTCGCCGCACCCATCTGACCCTCTGTCGACTCATTCGGGTCCGCTGCGCCGGCCGGCGCAGCGGACCTCTCCGCGTGCCGAGACTGCTGGCGGGCAGGTGACGTGGCGAGCCTTACAGTGCGGTCGTTCGCCTCAACAAACCAGGCGTGTTGTCTAACCGACCATCTGGACGGTAGCTTGAGCGGAGGTCACCGCCCCGCCGACCGTGGACGAGGAATCGTGATGATTGACGCCCCTCCCAAGGCCACCACCAGGACCTGGCTCGGCCTCGCCGTCCTCGTCCTGCCCCTGTTGTTGATCACGATCGACGGCACCGTCCTGATCCTGGGGCTGCCCGCGATCTCGGCCGAGCTGAGCCCCACCGGCATCGAACAGCTCTGGATGATCGACATCTACTCACTCGTGCTCGCCGGTCTGCTCGTGGCGATGAGCACCGTGGGTGATCGCTTCGGTCGGCGACGCAACCTGCTCGTCGGCGCGGTCGTCTTCGCGATCGCCTCCGTCGCCGGTGCACTGGCCACGTCGCCGTGGATGCTGATCGGCGCACGGGCTCTCCTGGGCGTCGGCGGCGCGATCATGATGCCGTCGACGCTGTCCCTGGTGCGCAACATGTTCCTCGACCGGCAGCAGCGCCGCTACGCGATGGCCGTGTGGGGTGCGATGGCATCGGTGGGCGCGGCGGTCGGGCCGATCCTCGGGGGCTGGGTCATCGAGGCGTTCAGTTGGCAGGCCGCGTTCCTGATGAACATCCCCGTGATGCTGCTTCTCGTGATCGTCGGTCCCCTCCTGCTGCCCGAGAGCCGAAACCCCGAGCTGCACCGGATCGACCTGGTCAGCGTCGGCCTGTCCCTGGTGGGCATGATCGGTGTGGTCTACGCCGTGAAGACCCTGGCCGGCGGCACGGACATCGGCATCGCGGTGGCGGCCCTCGTCGTCGGCCTGATCGCGGTCATCAGGTTCGTGCGTAGACAGCTCACCCTGCCGACTCCGCTCATGGAAGTCAGGCTCTTCACGGTGCGGCACTTCCGGGGCGCCGTCATCGGAGACCTGCTGTCGATCTTCGCGATGGTCGGCGCGCTGGTCGCCCTCGTCCAGCATCTCCAACTCGTGCTCGGCCTCAACCCACTCCAGGCCAGCGTCTGGCTCCTGCCCCAGGCAGTCCTCGCCGGCACCGCCGGATTCGTCGCGGCAGCCCTGGTCAGGCGCATCCTGCCCGCGTACGTCATCACCACCGGGCTCCTGATCGCCGCCGTCGGCTTCGGGCTGACCGCGTACCTGGAGCCGACGTCGAGCCCGGCCCTGGTCGCGACCTCGCTCACGCTGGTCTCGTTCGGCGCGGGCATCGGCCTGACCCTGAGCAACGACATCATCATGAGCTCCATCAAACCCGAGCGAGCCGGACAGGCCGCCGCAACCTCCGAGACCGCCTACGAGATCGGCACGACGCTGGGTACGGCCGTGCTGGGTGGGATGCTCGTCGCCTGGTACACCAGGGCCTTCACCGCCGGAACCGAGGCACTGCACCTGCCGACGTCGCTCGCCGAACGGGCGTCCTCGACGATGGCGGAGGCCCTGCTGGTCGCCGGCGAGGTCGGCGGGGGCACCGGAGCCTCGATCGTCGACGCCGCCGCGACGGCGTTCACCGACGCGATCACCGTCACCGGCATGATCGGGTCAGCGATCATGGTCTGCGCCGCGATCTGGGCCTTCGTCACACTCCGGGGCGCCGCCGCGAACGCGGACCTCGCAGCGGAGCACGAGCACTGACCCGTACGGCTCGCCCCGCACGCCTCCGCAACGAAGCCCCTCGATGTATCAAGGGTCCGGCTGCCACACTGGACGTACCCTCCCGCCACCGTCCGCCAGCGCACCCACCACCACCTCGCGGGCCTGTCCGGCAGCCCCGCCGGACGTGCCCAGTCCCGGGCGGGCACCGCACCCTCCACGTGAAGGAGCGCCATGAAACCGTCCCTCCGGGCCGTCCTGGCGGCGATCGTCCTCGCCGCCCCGCTGGCCCTGACCGCCCCCGCGCAGGCGGCCACCACCCTCACCATGCGCGGCGCCGACGTCTCGTCGCTGCAACGCAGCCTCGACCTCGGCGCGCGCTACTACAACGCCTCCGGCGCCCAGGCCGACCCTTACGACATCCTCGCCGCCAAGGGCGTCAACCACCTACGACTGCGCGTCTGGAACAACCCGGTCAGCGGCTACAACAACAAGGCGAAGGTGCTCCAGCAGGCCAGGACGATCAAGGCCAAAGGCTTCAAGCTCCTGATCGACTTCCACTACTCGGACACCTGGGCCGACCCCGGCAAGCAGTATCCGCCCGCAGCCTGGGCCAACCACTCGCTGAGCCAACTGCAGACCGACGTCTACACCTACACCCACGACGTGTGCAGCGCCCTGAAGGCGCAGGGCACCACGCCGGACGCGGTACAGATCGGCAACGAGATCAACGTGGGCATGCTCTGGCCGACCGGGCGGGTCGTCAACAACGACTTCGCCCCGCTGGCGAGCCTGCTCAAGCAGGGCTACCAGGCCACCAAGGCGTGCAACAGCGGCACCCAGGTGTGGATCCACACGGCCAACGCCGACAGCCTCGCCAACGCCCGCTGGTTCTACGACGGCATCCGGGCACAGGGTGTCACCTGGGACGTCACCGCCCTGTCCTACTACTGCATGTGGCACGGCTCGCTGGCGAACCTGTACAACGTGATCGTCGACGTGAAGTCCCGCTACGGCAAGCCGGTGGTGCTCGCCGAGACCGCGTACCAGTTCACCACGGCCGACGCCGACCACCAGCCGAACGTCGTCCCCGGGACCGCGCTGTGCGACAACATCCCGGCCACCTGGGCCGGGCAGGCACAACAGTTCACCTGGGTCCAGAACACCGTGCGCAACGCCGGCGGCGTGGGCGTCTTCTACTGGGAGCCGACCTGGTACGCGATCCGGGGCAACGGCTGGGACCCGGCGGACATCAACGGCACCGGCAACGGTTGGGACAACATGGCCGTCTTCGACTGGACCGGACGCGTCAACCCACACGTGGTCTGGACCCCGTGACCCGCTGCCCGGGGGCCCGGCGGCTCAGTCGCAGGGCCCGCGGAGGGCAGAGGACGGCCGGGCCATGGACGGGTACCTAGGACGCAGCCGGCCACGCCGCACCACCAGCACCACGAGCGGGGATCACGTGCCTCGCCGCACCGGCCGACGGTCGCAAGCGCACCGTCAGGCGTCAGCCGTGGACGAGGCGGCGACCGCGACGATCTCGATCTGCAACCGCAGTTCCTCGTGGAACTCCGCGAGCGAGCTGACCACGGCATGACGGGCAGGCCGATTGTCCGGGTCGGGAAACATCTTCTCCCACTCCCGATTGACCAGAGGGCGGTCGGTCAGGTCGGCCAGGAACAAGGTCATGTGGCCGATCTGGTCGCTGGTGATTCCTGCGGCGTGCAGAAACGCACCGAGGTTCTGGAACGCCTGCCTGATCTGCTCGGGTGGGTCCAGGTGCAACCGGCCGGTTGACGGATCCTTCCCGGTGATACCCGAGGAGAAGATCATGTTCCCCACCCGTACCCCCGCGGGGATCGGAGAGGCGTGTTCGAGATCGGGCAGGAAGATCCGGGATCGGCGAGGGGTCTTGCCGTCGGCGGTAGTCATGCTGTTTCCGTCCTCAGGGCTTGTGCCGTGGTGGTGGGGGTGTCAGCCGGAGCGCGTCGCGGCGAGTGCACCGCTACGGCAGTGCCGCCCGGGGTGATGTCGTTGCCCAGGTCCGGACGCCAGCCGAACCGGGCCGAGACGATGTTCGCCGCTCTGACCAACAACGGGTGCAGCATCAGAAGCTCCTCCAGGGAGGCCGTGGTGGCCGGCACCGAGATGGAGATCGCGGCCTCGGCGATGCCGCGAGCGTTGCGGACCGGCGCGGCGATACAGCGAACTGCGTCCTCGTTCTCGCGTTCGTCGATGGCGAACCCACGGTGCCTCACCTCGACCAGGTCCCGTTCCAGCGATTCGACGGTCACCAGTGTGTAGTCGGTGCGTCGTTGCAGCGTGCAGCGCGCGATCAGCGCGGCGGCCTCATCCGCCGGCCGGTGAGCGAGCATCGCCTTGCCCAGCGCCGTGCAGTGCAACGGGAGTCGGGAGCCGACCCGGGAGTACGACCGTACCGGCATTCGGCTCTCGCGCTTGTCGATGTAGACGACGTCGGTGCCCTGGCGTTCGGCGAGCTTGACGGTGTGGCCGCAGGCTGCGGCGAGTTGAGTGAGTGCGTCCTCGGCGACCTCACGCAGGTCCATGTCCTCCAGCGCCCGGTTGGCCAGCGCGAAGAGTTGGCTCCCGAGGTGGTAGCGCTGTTGCTCGTCTCGGCGCACGAAGGACTGCGCCTCCATGGTCTGCAGCATCCGCAGGACCGACGACTTGTTGACGCCGAGCCGGGCGGAGAGGCGAGCGAGCGTGGACGCCTCCTCGGCGAGCAGGGTCAGTGCGGTCAGGGCGCGTTCGACGCCCTGGTTGGCGCGCGGAGGTTCGCCGCGCATCGGGTTGTTATCCACGGGGGCCTTCCTCGCTGCCGTTCCGGCTGGCGATCTCGATTGTTTCGAGCATGTTGACAGCGACTGAGACGAGGTTATAGTTCGGTGGTCCATAAGGCAACGCCGTTGCCTACAGGGCAACGACAGTCAGAGACCAGGCGACGACGGCGATGGTATGACGCGCTCGACGCGCAGCCATCGGGTGTGCCGGCGTGCGGCCGGTGCGGTGGTCGAATCCGCGCCGGCCACGAGTCCCTCGTAGGACTCGGATGCGCGGCGACAGCGACGACTCGAATAGCCATATGGCTATTTATCACTTTACTTGGGCTGATTTGGAGTTTCGATGAACCGCAAAGTAGCCGGAGTTCTGGCAGCGGCGATGCTGATGACGACCGCAGCCTGCGGCAACGGTGGGGACGACGCCGGAGCAGGGGGTGCGGTCCGGTTGTTGCTGCCCACCGGAGCCTTCGAACGATCGATGCAGCCGGTCCTGTCGGCATTCACCGCGCAGACCGGCATCACCGTGGACGCCATCTCCATGCCCCAGGAGGACGCCCGCTCACGGCAGGTACTCGACCTCAACAACCGGTCCGGGAACATCGATCTGATTCTGCTCGACGACGTCGCCTGGCTCAGCGAGGTCGCGCCACAACTCGAACCCCTCAACGACCGCCTCGCCGCCGACAACGTCGACACCAGCGACTTCATCGGTCCCCTCGTCGACATCTTCAAGGTGGACGGCAAGCAGTACGCCTTTCCACTCGGCGTCAGCCCACGGACCCTGATCTACCGCACCGACCTGTTCGAGGCCGCCGGGCTGAAACCGCCCACCACCTACGAGGAGTTCCTCCAGGCGGCCCGAACACTGAACACCGGGGGAGTCTCCGGATTCACCGGACCCTGGGGGCGTGCCTCCAGCAATGTCTCGATCTGGCTCGAACTCGCCTTCAACTACGGCATGGAGAGCGCCCTGAGCGCCGACGGGAAGAAGGCCGCCTTCAACAACCCGGCGGGCCTGGCCGCGTTCCGACTGATGGGTGACCTCTACACCGAGGGGCTCATGCCGCGGGACGCGATCGAGTTCGCCCACGACGGCACGCTCGTCTCCATGCAACGGGGTCAGGCGGCGATGACGATCCTGCCCACCACCTTCCTCCGCGCGATGAACAACCCGGCCGATTCCGAACATGCCGGCAAGTTCCAACTCGCCCCGATGTTCACCGCACCCGGTGTGGATCAGGCGCGGTACGTCGTCACCGGTTGGGGTTACGGCCTGTCCCAGCACTCCAAGAACAAGGACAACGCCTGGCAGTTGCTCACCTTCCTGCTCGAGAACTTCCAGCGGCCGACCGCCGATGCCGATCCGGAGCAGTTGATCCGCCCGGCCTCCACCACCGCTTTCGAGAACCCGCAGGTCAAGGAGATCTTCCCGGACGGACAAGCCGACATCGTTCGCAGCGCACTGGAGTCCCCGGAGACCCGGCCCGGCGTGGTGCAGTGGGGCGAGATCGAGACCGTCCTCGGTGAGTCGTTGCAGCAGGTGTTCCTCGGCAACGCGACTGCGGAGCGGGCGCTGGCGGATGCGGAGCGCCGGGTCAACGACATCCTCGCCGGCTGATCCCCACTCAGGAGGAGACCCGTGGACAAGGACACCCGGGACACGGGCGGCGGTGCCCCCGCATCGGCGACCGTACGCCTGGATGACGCGGCGGCGCGGCCCGACCGGGCCGCCGCGTCCCCCCACGGTGGCGGGGCCGAGCGCCCCGCCACCCGACGGCCACCCTGGTGGCGCAGCCGCACCGCACTGGGCTACCTGTTCGTGCTGGCCCCGATGCTGTTCCTCTTCGTGGTTCTGATCGTTCCGATCGGCTACAACCTCTGGGTCAGCCTGCACAGTTGGCGACTCACGTCGGTCACCGGGCCCGAGTTCGTCGGCCTGGCCAACTACATCGAGGTGTTGCAGACCCCGCGCTGGCGCGACACCATCGTGCGGACAGCGATCTTCGTCGTGCTCACGGTCGTCCTGCAGGTGATCGTCGGCTTCGGCACCGCACTCTTCCTGCACCGGCACTTCCCCAAGGCCAGAGCGCTGCGGGTGGCGCTGCTGCTGCCGATGATGGTCTCCGAGGTCGCCGTCGGGAACGTGTGGCGACTGCTCTACAACTACGACGGCGGGCTGCTCAACTGGGCACTCGGCCTGATCGGTGTGGACCGGGTCTTCTGGCTCGGCCCCGACATGGCCTTCTTCAGCATCGTGCTGACCGACGTCTGGCAGAACGCACCCTTCGTCACTCTGGTGATCTTCGCAGCGCTACAGACCATGCCCAAGGACATCCTGGAAGCCGCAGACCTCGACGGGGCAACCGGCTGGGCGCGCATCCGACAGATCATCGTGCCCGTCGTCCAACCCGCGGTGCTGCTGGTGCTGATCTTCCAGACCATGTTCGCCATCCGCTCGTTCGGCACCATCTGGATCCTCACCGAGGGTGGACCCGGCACCGCCACGACCCTGTTGTCGATCGACATCTTCCGGGTCGCGCTGCAGAGCTACGACGTCGGCCTGGCTTCCACTCTCTCGTGGTTCCTGGTCCTGATCAACCTGGTTGTCGCGATCATCTACATGAGGTGGCTTAAGCGTGATTCGCTCAGCTGAGACAGCCCCGGCGCCGGCCCCGCAGCCACAGGCGGGCGCCCGCCGTGCCCGCCGTTCGCTCACCCCCGGCCGGCTCCTGGCCTACCTGGTCGCCGGCACCCTGATCTTCGTCGCGCTCTTCCCCATCGTGTGGCTGTTCCTGGTCTCGATCATGCCATCGAACCTGATCCTGCGTCAGGACCCGACGTTCGTCTTCGCACCCACGTTGGAGCACTACCAGGCGATCTTCCAGTCCACCCGTTCCTCGGTGCTGCGCAACCTGACCAACTCCATCGTGGTCACCCTGGTCTCCACGGTCGCCTCGGTGGTGCTCGCCGTCTTCGGCGCATACGGCCTCGCCCGACTGCGACCCCGTGGTCACGCCAAGATGAGCCTGATCATCCTGGGTACCCGGATGCTGCCCCCGGTGGCCCTGGTCGTCCCGCTGTACGTCATCGCCAACCGCGCCGACCTCTTCGACACCCGCACCGCGCTGATCGTCCCCTACATCGCCCTGAACATCCCCCTGGCGACGTGGATGTTGCAGAGCTTCTTCCTGGACCTGCCGCGGGAACTGGAGGAGGCCGCCATGGTCGACGGCTGCAACCGTTGGACCGCCTTCTGGCGGGTCGTCCTGCCGTTGGCCGGGCCGGGCATCGCCGCAGCCAGCATCTTCTCCTTCATCCTTTCCTGGAACGACATGGTCATCGCCCTGCCACTGACCCTCTCCGACGCGGTCACCCTGCCGCCCTTCGCCTCCCAGGTCCGCGAGGAGGAGGGCGTGGCGTGGGGCCAGCTCGGCGCCGTCACCGTGCTGATCATGGCGCCGGTGATCGCCTTCACCCTCGCGGTGCAGCGCTGGATCATCAGCGGGCTGACCGCCGGAGCGTCCAAGGGTTGACCAACCGACTCCGAACCCACCCCGCAAACCGACCGAGGAGCAGTGCATGAAGATCGCCAAGGTGGACGCCGTACCGCTGTCCTACCGATACAAGGAACTACCGATGCCGCTGGCCACCGGCCAGTCGTACAAGCGTGACGCGGTGATCGTGCGGGTGGAGGACAGCGACGGAGCAGTCGGCTACGGCGAGGCGTACCACGGCAAGGCACCCACCGCCATCGCAGAACTGATCAACACCACTCTCGGTGATCTGGTGCGCGGCGAGGACGCCGAACACACCGAGGCGATCTGGGCGAAGGTGTTCCGTCGTCAGGTCCGTGGCGCCGGCACCGGAGCGGCGGCCATGGCCGGACTCGGCGGCATCGACATGGCACTGTGGGATCTGCGGGGCAAGCGGCTCGGGCTGCCGGTGTACCGCCTCCTCGGCGGTGAACGCCGCGCCTTCCGGGCGTACGCCGGCGGCATTCGCCTCGGCTTCCAGCCGCCCGAGCAGCTGGCCGAGGAGGTCGACCGGCTCCGCAAGCTGGGCTACACCGCCGTGAAGATCCGCTTGGGCGACACCTATGCCAATGACGTGGCCCGGCTGCGTCAGGTTCGCGAGGAGGTCGGCGACGACTTCGACATCATGGTCGACATCAACCTCGGCTACAGCTACGACGAGATGTACCGGCTCCTGCCGAAGCTGGGTGACTACCACGTGACCTGGGTCGAGGAACCCTTCTCCCGTACCGACGTCGGCTCCCTGCGCCAGCTTCGCCGCCGCTCGCCGGTCCCGGTGGCCACCGGCGAACACCTGTTCGGCGTGCACGAGTTCCTGCCACTGCTCCAGGCCGAGGCGGTCGACTTCGTGCAGCCCGACCCGAGCAGCGGCGGCGGCGTGACCGAGCTGAAGAAGATCGGCGACCTCGCCCACGCCTTCCACGTACGGATCGCTCCGCACATCAGCAACACCCGGCTCAACCACGCCGCGGTCCTGCACGTCATGTCGGCACTGCCCAACGCCTACATCTACGAGGCCGATGCCACCGACAACCGGTACGCCGACGGACTGTGCACCGCTGCGCTGGACGTCGATGCCGACGGGCTGGTCTGGGCACCGGACCGACCGGGTCTGGGTGTGGAGGTGGACGAGTCCCTCTTCGCCGAGTTCCCGGTGATCGCCGGTTCCCCGCATTTGCAGGACCGGCCGCGGTGACCGCCTCGGGTCCGCCGGACGACCCGAGGCACCACACGTCAACCGCCGGTACGGCGACCCAGGTGCTGCTGGTCTACTCCACCCATTTCGACCTCGATCCGCCCGACGTGGCAGCACTGCGGGACCGCTTTCCGGCGGTGCGGTTCGTCGAACGTGACGCGGCCGAGGTCAACGCCGACGACCTGGCCGCCGCCGAGGTGCTGATCGGCTGGCCCACCGCCGACCTGGGGGCCGCGGCCCGGCTGCGCTGGCTACAACTACCGAGTGTCGGAGTGGACCGGCAGTTGCGCGAGTCCGGCTTTCCCCCGGGCGTGGCGGTCACCAACGCCCGGGGGGTGTTCGCGGTGCCCGCCGCCGAACACGCACTCGCGCTCACCCTGGCGCTACACCGGCAACTCCCGCTGCACGTCCGGCAGATGGCGACCCGCACCTGGCGGCGTAATCCGCGCTGCCGAGAACTGACCGGCTCGACGGTGCTGGTGGTCGGCCTCGGTGACATCGGCGAAGCGGTGGCACGACGCTTCGCCGCGCTGGGCTGCCGGGTCCTCGGTGTCCGCCGTGTCCCGAGCGGCACGACGCCGTCCTTTCTCGCCCAGGTCTGCGGTCCTGAGGCAATGGCGGAACTGGCGAGCGAGGCTGACGTGGTGGTGCTCGCGCTGCCGTCGACCCCGGCGACGAAGCGGGTGTTCGGCCGGACCGAGCTTGCTGCCCTGCACTCCGACGCGGTGCTGGTCAACGTCGGTCGAGGTGACGCCGTCGACGAGGCCGCGCTGATCGAGGCTCTGGCCGCCGGCCGAATCGGCGGTGCCGGGCTGGACGTCACCGAGGTCGAACCGCTGGCACCCGACTCACCGCTGTGGACCTTCGACAACGTCCTGATCACCTCTCACTCGGTCGGGGTCAGCCCGACCCGCAGCCGACGGCGAGCCGAGCTGTTCGCCGACAACCTCGATCGCTTCCTGTCCGGGCGCGCGTTGCGCAATCTGGTCGATCCGGCGAGGGGCTACTGACCGGACAGCGACCGACGGCCCGGAGACCTCGAAGGAGTGCCATGAGCCGGATTCCCCGACCTCGACCTGACGAGATGGACCCCGCCCAGCGGGCACTGCACCGCGAGCTGACCGCCGGTGACCGCGCGTCCAGCCCGGTTCCGGTGGCCGCCCCGGACGGGCGGCTGCTCGGACCGTTCAACGCGATGCTGCTCAATCCCGTACTGGGCGACGCGGTGCAGCGGCTCGGTGCCGCGATCCGGTATCACGGCCGGCTGTCGGACCGGGCCCGGGAAGTCGCCATCCTCACCGTAGCGGCGCACCGGGACTGCGCCTTCGAGCAGACCAGCCACGAGCCGATCGCGCTGGCCGCCGGACTGACCCGCGCGCAACTGGCCGCGATCCGTGCCGGTGCCGAACCTGCCCTGAGTGACGCCCAGGAACGGGCCGTGTACCGCGGCACCCGGCTGCTGCTGACCGGACGCGTCGGTGATCCGGAGTTTCGCGAGCTGGTCGACGCGCTCGGCGCCGACCGGTTGTTCGAACTCAGCACCCTGGTCGGTTACTACGACCTGCTCGCCGTCCAGTTGGACCTGTTCGGGGTGAGCTGAGGTGGGCCTGACCGTCCACCGGGCAGGTCGCCGGCCGGCGGGGTCTCGCTCTGCGGATAGCGTTCAGGCCGGCGGGCGTGTCGGCCGATCAGGTACACCACCGACCGGCAGACGGACGTGGTAGAGCGAGCCACCGGCAGCGATGTAGAGGTCACGCCGGTCCGCTCCGCCCCAGGTCATGTTGTGTGCCTTCTCCGGCACGTGGATGACCCGCAGCGTTCTGCCCGCCGGATCCAGGACGTGGATACCGCCTGGCCCGGTCACCAGGATCTCGCCGTCACGGCTGCAGAGCAGCCCGTCCGGGCGACCGGGACGCCGCGCATCGGACAGGCCGGCGGCGAGTACCGACCAGGGACCAACCGGCACCGGACCCTCCATCCGAACGGAACGGACCTCGGCCCGCTGCGTGTCGGCGACGTAGAGGCGGCCGGCGTCCGGGCTCAGACAGATACCGTTCGGCTGGGCGAAGTCCGTGGCGAGCAGGTGCAGTCGCCCGTCCGGATCGACGCGGTAGACGCCCTGGAAGTCGAGCTGCTGCTCGCGAGGTACGCCAAGCCGTTCCCGTCGGCCGTAGGTGGGATCGGTGAAGTAGACGTCGCCGTCCGCCCCGACGATCAGGTCGTTGGGAGAGTTGAGTTCCCGACCCTGCCAGTGGCTGGCCACTGTCTCCACCGTGCCGTCGTCGGCCTCCCGGGTCACCCGACTCGTGGCATGCTCACAGGCCAGCAGCCGATGCACGGCATCGAGCGCCAGACCGTTGGCGAGGTTCGTGGGCCGGCGCAGCACCCGTACCCCCCGGTGCGGATGCCACGCCCGTCGCACGTCGTGCAGCAGATCGCTGAAGATCACTTCCCCGGTCGTCGGGTGATACAGCGGGCCCTCCGTGAAGCCGAACCCGGTGGCCAGCAGCCGGGGCCGGGGCGACATCGGTCAGCCGTCCTGACCGGCCGGCGTGTCCAGTGGGGCGACGTCCTGCCAGGCGCCGGACTGCACCGATCGCAGGATCGCGTCGTTGACCGCGACATTCGCCATCGCGTCGGCCACCGGGACGCTGAAGTCGCTGCCGTCGCGCACCGCCCGGACGAAGTGCCCGAACTCGGCGGCGAGGCTGCCGGCGAGCCGTCGGTCGACCTCGGCCGAATAGATGAACTCCGGCGTCGAGGTGCGACCCTCCGCCCAGATGGTGACGCCGCTGCCCTGGGTGTTCAGCTCGATCGTTCCGGCCGTGCCGACCAACTCCATACCGATCTTCAGGCCGGTGGGCATGTGCTCGGCGAGGCTCCAGCCGAAGCAGAGTTGCCCGACCGCTCCGCTGCTGAAACGGACCAGTGCCACGATCGCGTCCTCGGAGTCGACACCGAGGGTGGGCAGGTGTTTGGCGACCCGGGTGGCGCTGACGGCGACGATCCGCTCACCGGTGATCCACTGGATCGCGTCGACCTCGTGCACACCGAGATACCACAGCACCGAGCTGTTGCCCTTGTTGCGCACGCCCACCCGGCTGAAGCTGAGCCGGCTGGCCGAGCCGTGGAGGAACTCACCGAGCGCCCCGGCCAGGACCGCGTCACGCATGGCCAGGTAGCGACCGTCGAACCGGAACAACTGTCCGACCATCAGCCGGGCACCGCCGGCCTGCGCGGCCTCGCGCATCGCCTGCGCCGCCGACAGGCTGTGCGCCATCGGCTTCTCCACCAGCACCGCCCGCCCAGCCCGCAGCAGTGGCTCGGTCACGGTGTGGTGCAGCCGGTCGGGAACCGCCACGGTGAACGCCTCGATACCCGGTTCGGCCAGGGCATCCTCCACGCTGGTCACGTGCCGGCAACCGAACTCGGCGGCCACGGCGGCGCCGGTGCTCGGATCGGGATCGACGATCAGGCGAAGGTCGGCCTCGGGGTTCTCGTGCAGGGCTCGGGCGTGTCGGCGGCCGAAGATGCCGGCGCCGACCACGGCGGCCGGCAGCGGAGCGGACTGCGTCATCTGGTGCTCTCCTCGGGTGTGTCCCGCCACTGCGGCGTCGCGGGGGCGGAATCGTGGCGGTGATCGGTCGGCTCGGGAAGCGGAAACTGGTCAAGGTCGGTGGGGGTGAGCCGCAGCCGGCTTGCCCGCTGCGCGCTGTCCACCATGTCCGGGCTGGTGCAGCCGGGAATCACCACGACCGACGGAGCCTGAGCGAGCACCCAGGCCAGGGCGATCTCATGGGGGGTGGCCCCGTGCCGCTCGGCCACCGGAGCCAGTGCGGGCAGCATCGTGGCCAGTTGCGGTGCACGGCGTCGGCCACCGAGCGGCCCCCACGCCAGGAAGGCGATACCGAGGTGGGCGCAGTGCCGCGCGGTCTCCAGTTCCTCCCGGTCGAACAGGGACAGCCGGTTCTGCACCGTGCTGATCGGCGCGATGGGGCGTACCCGCTCCAGCATCTCGATGTCGAAGTTGCTGACCCCGATCTGCTGGATCTTGCCCGCCTGCCGGAGTTCGTCGAGGGCGCCGACCGAGTCCTCGATCGGCACCGCCGGGTCCGGCCGGTGCAACTGGTAGAGAGGAAGGCTGTCCAACCCCAGTCGGGCCAGGCTGTCGTCACAGGCCCGCCGCAGGTACTCCGGGCGGCCGTGCTGGTGCCAGCCACCGTTCGGGCCGCGCCGCAACCCACCCTTGGTGGCCACCGTGACCCGGTCGAACCAGCGCGGGCCGAAGCGACGCATCGCCTCGGCCAGCAGGTGTTCGCCGTACCCGTGGTCGGCGTCGGTGAGGCAGTAGGAGTCCGCGGTGTCCAACAGCGGCACCCCGGTCTCGACGGCGTGCTCCAGGGTGTGCAGGGCCTGATCGCGATCGGGTCGGCCTTCGGCGGCCAAGGGAAGGGTGCCGAGTCCGAGACGGCCGACATTCAGCGTCACGCGGAGCTCCTTCCGTCGAAGTGCTGCTCAGCACGGATGTGAGGGGGGACTTGCGGTTGGACGAAGTATGCTGCATCTTCCATTGGAAGGAAAGTGCTTCTGCCTGACGGAAGGATTGCGATGCTCGTCACGTACCCCACGAATCCCACCGAGATGGCCGGCCTGAGCACGACCGAGCTCCGGGACCGATTCCTGCTGGCCGACCTGTTCGCTCCGGGGGAGGTACGACTGGCGCAGACCAACCACGACCGCCTGATCGTGGGCGGGGCCTGCCCCGCCGGCGGGACCGTCGACCTGCCCGTCCCCGCCGACCTGCGCGCACAGCACTTCTGTGATCGACGTGAACTGGCCGTGGTCTGCCTGGACGGCACCGGCACGGTCGAGGTCGACGACGAGACGTACACCCTCGCCGCACTCGACGTGCTCTACGTGGGTCAGGGCAGCCGGAACGTGCGATTCGCCGGTACCGCCACCTACTACCTGGCATCAGCCCCGGCACACCGCCGCGAGCCCACCCGACTGGCCCGCCGCGACGACGCCGAAGCGCTGCACCTCGGCGCGCCCGCCGAGGCCAACCTGCGGACGATCCGCAAGTACGTGCACTCCGGCGGCCTGGCCTCCAACCAGCTCGTCCTCGGCATCACGGAACTGGCCGAAGGCAGCGTCTGGAACACGATGCCCTGTCACCTGCACGAGCGGCGAACAGAGATCTACCTCTACTTCGGGCTGCCGGAGACGGGCCGCGTCATGCACCTGTGCGGCGAACCTCGGAACAGCCGCAGCCTGATCGTGGCCAACCAGCAAGCGGTGGTCTCGCCACCCTGGTCGATCCACTGTGGCGTCGGCACGAGCGCCTACTCCTTCGTCTGGGCCATGGCCGGCGAGAACACCGACTACACCGACGTGGATGTCGTCGACATGGACGACCTGCGGTGAGCGTCGCCACCACCAGGTCCGGCCGCCCACTCAGCGGCCGGACCGCCCTGGTGACCGGCACCCGGACCGGCATCGGCCGGGCCTGTGCGCTGGCGCTGGCCGACGCCGGAGCCGACCTTGTCTGCTGGGACCGGCAGAGCAACGACGACATCGCGGGGGCGGTGGCCGCCCGCGGTGCCACGGCGGAGACCATCCGGTGCGACCTGACCGACGAGCCCGCCGCCAGCCGCGAGGTCCGACGTCTGCTCGACCGGCGCCGAATCGACATCCTGGTCAACAACTCCGGCACCATCACGCGTGCGCCCGCGATCGACACACCGATGAGCGACTGGCGGCGCGTGCTGAACCTCAACCTCGACGCGGTCTTCGCCCTCACCCAGGCCGTCGGCGGGCAGATGCTCGCGCACGGCGACGGCCGGATCGTCACGATCGCCTCGCTGCTGTCGTTCCAGGGCGGCATCCTGGTGCCCGCCTACGCGGCCAGCAAGCATGCGGTGGTGGGGATGACCCGGGCCCTGGCCAACGAATGGGCCAGCCGTGGCGTCAATGTCAACGCCGTCGCGCCCGGCTACATCGCCACCAACAACACCGCCGCGCTGCGGGCCGACCCGGACCGCGAGGCGACCATCCGATCGCGGATTCCCGCCGGTCGCTGGGGCGCGCCCGAGGACGTCGCCGGACCAGTAGTATTCCTATCCGGCCCGGACTCGCGGTACATCCACGGGCACGTACTGGTCGTCGACGGTGGCTGGATGGGGCGCTGATCGTTGTGGCATCCGAGCCGGCAGGCGAACCTCTCTCCGCGGTCGAGAAGGTCGTCCGGGTCCTCGACGCCCTACCCACGGAACGCCGGGTGTCGAGCATCCGCCAGGTGGCCGGGCTGTCACTGAGCACCACCCACCGGATCCTGGCGGAACTGATCGCCGTCGGCTGGGTACGCCAGGACCCGGACCGGGGCTACGTCCCCGACAGCGGACTGCTCAGCCTGGCGGGCCGCCTGCTCACCGACGTAGGCCACCCCGAGCGGGTCCGCCGGGCGCTGCAACAACTCGCCGACGCGTCCGGCCTCACCGTCCATCTCGGCGTACGTCAGGGCGACCAGGCGGTCTACACCGAGAAGCTCGACGGACCCGGTGCATACCGGCTGCGTTCCTACATCGGCCAGGCGGTCCATCTGCATTCGACGGCGCTCGGCAAAGCCGTCCTGGCCGGTCTGGACGAGACCGAGGTCGACGCGATCGCCGGACGCACCGGCCTGCCGGCCCTGACCTCGGCAACCATCACCACACCGTCGCGCCTCCGCGAGGCGCTGGACCAGGTGCGGAACCAGGGCTGGGCATACGATGCCGGGGAGAACGAGGAGCACACCCGCTGCCTCGGTGTGGCGGTGCGGGACAACCGTGGCGTACCGGTCGCCGGGGTCAGCGTCGCAGGCCTGGCCCACGACCTCGGTCCCGAGCGTGCGGTCGACCTGGTCGAGCTGGTGGACGGGGCCGCGCGCGAGGTCAGTCGCGCCTTCGGCGCCGTCGTGGGCTGACGACGCCCGAACGGAGCCGGTACACACACCCGCGCGATCCCACCAGAGGCGTCATCACGTCGCCGACCGGCAAGTGCGCCCCTCGGACACCGATCAGGGACGCCGTCGCCCCTGCCGCGCGCCGACCACCAGCAACCCGGCCAGCCCGAGCAGGACGACCACCACGGCGGCGAGGCCCGGGCCCCGGTCGACGGTGAACGTGCCGGGTCGCCCTCCGGTGGTGCCCGCCTGCGCGGCGACGGCACCGACGGCGGCGGCGGGGTCGATGACACCCCAGCCGTAGCGGGGATCGGGCGTCCGTTCCTGGCCCAGCTCGGCGCCGTCGACGACGCGGGCGACCACGGCGGCGGCGTCCAGGTCCGGGTGGGCGGAACGGACCAGCGCGACCAGGCCGGCCACGAACGGCACGGCGAAGTCGGTGCCACTGGCCTCGACCTCCCCGCTGCCGCCCAGCCCGACACTGGCCACCGCGACGCCGGGTGCGAGCACGTCGACGGCCCGTTTCGGGTACGGGTACGCCGGTTCGTCGTCCGTGCCGACCGCCCCGACCCGCAGCAGCCCGTCGTACGGGCCGCCGCCGAGCGCGGAGCCGTCCGGCGGGGCGGCGACCACGAGCACCACGTCCGCGTCGGCCGAGAAGCCGAGTAGCGCGGCACGGTGCCCCTCGGTCAGGGTCACCTGCGCCGGCACCATCACCACGTCGGCACCGGCGTCGACCGCCAGCCCGACGGCGCGTACCACGTCGTCACCGGTGGCCCTCCCGTCGTGCAGCGGGATCCGGATCGGGAGGATCACGGCCCGGGGCGCCATCCCGGTGAAGTGGCTACCCGGGCGGGACTGCGCCGCGACGATTCCCGCCAGGGCGGTGCCCCGCCCGAGACAGTCGGTGTCACCCCGGCCGTCGGTGACGTCCACGTCGGCGCCGGGGCGGACCCGCCCGGCGAGCGCCGGCACGGTGGCGTCCACCCCGGAGTCGACCACGGCCACGGTCACCCCGTTGCCGGTGCTCCGCTGCCAGGCGACGCTCGGGGCGAGCCGCAACTGCGCCCACGGCACCGCCATGTCGCTGGTGGTGGCCGCCGACCCGCAACCGTCGCCGGACGCACGACCGCCGGCTCTCGGCGGTGCCGGCGCAGGCGGGGTCGGGACCCGGGTGGGCAGGAGCCCGTGCACCACCCCGTCGCCGTACGCGTCCCAGGGCAGCACGAGCAGCCAGCCGACCCGCAGCACCGTCGGGTCGGTGAGCACGCCTCCGTCCGGCTGGGTCCGGTCCTGGTTGAGCGCGACGATCGACAGGTAGCGGTCACCGCTGCCCAGCAGCCGGGTCGAGATGTCCCACAGCGACTCCGCCGCGCCGCTGTCGGTGCCCCGTACGACGTAGTACTTGACCTGGGACCCGGCCGGATTCGGCACCGGTTCCGCCCGGGCCGGCAACGGGACGCCGAGACACAGCAGCGCGGCGACCAACGGTGCGACGAACCGTCGTGGTGTTCCCAACGATCACACCTCCAGGTCACCGATCGCCCACGTCGACTGCCCCGCCGTCCGGTCGGTGGTCCACCGTGCAAGATACCCGTGTGCACCACAGCCATCGGCCGGTCGCCACACTGACACCAACGGGTGAACCTGACCGGCATGGCATGCGTAGTGGGTGCGGCATCCGGGGCGCGACGCGAGCGGTTCACAGTCGGGAAGGGACGGTCGACGATGGGGCTTCGCGGCAGTCGACGCCGTACCGGTGGCACGGTGGCCGTGGCCCTGGTGCTCGCCCTACTGACGCTTGCCACCGGCGTCCCGGCCCGTGCCGCCGCACCGACACCGTCGACCTCCGGCTCCACCGAGACCCGGTACTACGTCGTCGGCGTGACCGACCAGGGCACCCCGGAGTTCCTGTACCAGATCGCGGCCCGGACCCTCGGCGACGGCAACCGGTTCCGGGAGATCTTCGAACTCAATCGGGACCGGTTGCAGCCGGACGGTGAGCGGCTCACCGACCCGCTGGTGCTGCGCGAGGGCTGGCTGCTGGAGCTGCCGGCCGACGCCGACGGGCCGGGGGTGACGGTGGGACCGTTGCCGGAGATCACCGGGCCCGCCGCCACCGGCAGCGAGGCACCGGCTGCCGGAGCGCCGCCGAACGCCCCGGACCCCGACGGCATCGGCGGCTTCCTGTTCCGGTTGGCGGCCTTCGGCGTCATGGTGGTGCTGCTCGCGATCGTGCTGTGGATGCTGCGACGCGCACGCGCGGGACCGGACCCGGCCGTCACCGCGTCGGTCGGAGACCAGCCCGCGCCACCGGCTGACCGGGAGAACACCCCGGTGACCGGCGTGCTCGACACCCGGGCACCCGAGCCGCCGACGCCTGCGGTCGAGGACCCGGCTGGCACCGGAGCGCAGTTCCCCGTCCCGGACCGGAGGACCGTGGCCCCGGTGCCCGCTCCCGTCGGCTCGACCACCGAGGTCGGCCCGGACCACGCGAGCACCCCCGAACCCACCGAAGGACCGGACCACCCGGACGTGGCGGACCACCCGGAGGGCCCGGACCCGGCGGACGCCCCGATCGTCGCGTCGAGTTCCCGCGACGGGATCCAGCAGCGGCTCGCCTCCGGCCCGCCGCGACCCGCTGTCCACCCCCGCCCCGACGACCCGACCGGCGGGCATCCCACACTGCGCACCGAACTCGACGACCCCACCACCGCACTGCGGGTGCAACTCGTCGGCGCGGCCGGTCCGTCCGAACCTCCCGCGTACGCCTGGTTGGCCGACGACGAGCAGTTCACCGACGCCCGGGTCCCGGTCCTGCTCGGCCACCGCGACGGGTGGGCCCTCTGGGTCGACCTCGCGCGCACCCCTGACGTCCTGACCGTGACCGGCGACCCGGTCGCCTGCCGACAACGGGCTGTGACGATCGCCGAACAACTGCTGGCGGCAGGCGTGGACGTGGCGGCCGTCGGCGACGCGCTCGGCACCGACCCGCCGCGCGGAGTCCGGTGGCTGGACGAGTTCCCCCTCGACCTGTCCGACCTCGGCCCGGAGGCCGCCGTCGTGTTCAGCGGCGGGCTACGCGGCGCCCGGCTGCGGGCCGCGCGGCGGATGGCGGTGGACAGCGGCGGCAGGGTGGTGCCGGTGCTCTGCGGCAAGGTGCTCCGCGCCCGGTGGTCGATCGTGGACGAAGGGCCGACGCCGACCGCTCCGGTCAGCCCGGCTCAGTCCGACACCGGTACGGCCGACGACACCGGTACGGCCGACGACAACGGCACGGCAGTCGACGGCCCCGGCACGGCCACCCAGCCCTGAGTCGTCGGCCGGAACCTGCGGGTCACCGTCACCCGCGGATAGGCCCGGCTCGGTAGCACCAGAGCGGCCCCGGCAGCCCGTAGTCGCGGAGCCCGGGACCGCACCAACGGCAGGCTGCCCAGCCGATCCGCGGTGGCGGCGACGTCGATCGCCCGCCGCGCCGGCACCCGCAGCTCGACCAGCCAGTGGCCGTCCCGGACCCCGGGCTGCTCCCGGTGCAGGGGCAACCAACCGCCGGGCAGCGCCCGTGCGGTGACGGGCACCAGCGCATAGCAGCGGCCGACCCGGGCCCGGGGCCAGCGGTCCGCGTCGTTGGGCAGCCCGGCCACCCCGTGCCGGGCCCCGGAACACCGCAACCAGACCGGCGCCGGCTCGTCGAACTCCTGCTCCAACGTGGACACCGAGGCCCGGTCCAGCGAGTACGCGGCGAGCAGCCGGATCCGATCGAGCCGACCGGCCGGCAGCAGGTACGCGTCGGCCTGCGCCAGCAGATGCTGCAGGTCCGCCGGCACGTGCAGGTCGAGCGAGGTGACCCGGACCGCCCCGCCCGGCGCCACCCGGGCCCGGAACAGGTACCCGCGTCGACGCCCGGCGGCGGCCTGCGCCAGGTCGGGACGACCGATCAGGAACAGCTCCGCAGCCGGTACGCCTCCGGCCAGCACCTCGGCGGGCGGCACCGGAGCCGTCACGTACAACTCGACCGGGGCGGTGTTCACCGGCAGGCCGTCGGTCAACCAGCTCACGCCGTACCCGGCGGGCCGTTGCGGATCGGCGGCCAGCACCGGCCGACGGCCCGGCGGTTCGTCGCCCGGCACGTCGGTCGGCGCCATGCCGGTCCGGGGAGCGGCCGTCAGGCCGGCCATGATGACCTCGGTGGTCGGCAGCAGCCGCCCGTCGGCGGTGCTCAGGTAACGCGGTGGCCCGCCGCAGTCGCTGTCCGGCTGATGGTCCTGCCACCGGCCCGGCGCGCCGCCGGCGTCCAGCGCCCGCAGGTCACCGGAGTCGGCAAGGATCTCGGCGGTGCCACCGACCGGCGGCGTCCACACCGTCGCCCCACTGGCCTCGGCGAGCGCGACGAGCGCGGCGGCCAGCCGGACCCGTTCGGCCGGATCAGCCGGCCAGGTGAGCCACAGCCGCAGGTCACCGCCGTAGAGCGGCAGGGCGGACAGGGCCGCGGCCAGCGCCGGGCCGGTCAGGATCTCCTGGGTGCCCCGGTAGTCGCCGACCAGGAACCCGGCGGACCGGACCGTGACGGCCACGGTGATCAGGTCCGGGTCGCCCGGAGCGAGGCGGGCCACCGCCGCCCGCCGGGCGGTGAAGTCGGCCCGGGTGGCCAGCGCCAGCCCACCGGGCAGCGCCAGCGCGACCGTCCCGGTCCGGGCCTGCACGGTCCCGTCGACCAGGTCGAACCAGCCGGGCAGCGACGCCTCCAGACCCGGCGGCTGGATCACCATCCAGTCGACCGGGTTGCCGCCGGCCCGCTCCACGGCGACCGCGTCCCGCGGTGCCTCCGGCTCCGTGGGCAGCCACCGGTGCCGGACGTCGGCGCCCGCCGGTGTGATCAGCACGTCCTGACCGAGCATGGCGGCGACCTCGCGGAACAGGCTCGCCCGGCGCTCCCCGTCGGCGGTCAGCATCCGCACGTCGTCACCGGCGGCCCCCGAGCGGCGTACCAGGTCGGCGATGTCCTTCGCGGTCAGCGCCGGGCCGGCCGACCCGAGCGCCGCCAGCGCGCCGTCCGGTCGCGGCTCCAACCAGACGTCGAACAGTCCCTCCACCCGGCGGTGCCGGGCCACGTCGAGGCGACGGATCTGAGGGGGACCGCCGGACGCCGCGCGCGCGATGGGCCGCATATCGTCCATCTATAGCACCGCCGTACGACCTATGTGGATCACCGGCGACACACGCGATGAACCGGTCCGGCGCGGCGTGCGTAGTGCAGGCGTCGACATGGGGTGGACCCACCCGAGCGGAGGAGGCTGTCGGTGACAACACAGCGGCGTCTGTGGATCCGATGGTGGTGCGGTCTGCTCGTGCTGGCCGTCGTCGCGTCGCTGGCCACAGCGCGTCCGGCGGACGCCGCCCCGGTGGAGACCTACGCCAAGTACTACGTCGTCACCTCGTCCTACCAGGGCGAGCCGGAGCGACTGTCGGTGATCACACAGCGGTTCCTGGGCACCACGGCACGGACCACCGACGTCCTGCACCTCAACGCCGGCCGGGTGCAACCCGACGGCGGCCGGCTCACCGACCCGGACACGCTGCGTCCGGGCTGGATCATCGTGCTGCCCTGGGACGCCTACGGCGAGGGAGTCCGCTACGGCATGCTCTCCGCCGTCGGCGCGCCCACCCCGACGCCGGGCCCCCGACCGTCGACCGACCCGACCCCGAGGCGGTCCCCGGCGCCCGACACCGGCCGCTGCGCGGTCGCGGCCGGTCCGCAGACCGGCTCGGACTGGGCCCGGCAGGAACTGGCCGCCGAGCAGGCGTGGGCACTCACCGAGGGCAGCGGCGTCCTGGTCGCGGTGGTCGACTCCGGAGTGGACGGCAGCCGACCCGCGCTCGGCGGGCGGGTCACCACCGGGGTCGACATCGTCGCCGGCAACGAACGCGGCGACGTCGACTGTCTCGGCTCCGGCACCGCGATGGCCGGCATCATCGCCGCCCGGGCCGACGGAACCGAGACCGGCGGCGGCATCGCCCCCGCCTCGGCCGTGCTGCCCGTGCGGGTGGTGACGACGACCCCACAGGCGCGGGCCGCCGACGTGGCCACCGGCATCGAGGTCGCCGTCTCCGCCGGCAGCACCGTGGTGGCGCTCGGCGGATACGTCGACCCGGCCACCCCGGAGGTGGCCGCGGCTATCCGCGCCGCGCTCGCGCACGACGTGGTCGTCGTGGCCGGCGCCGCGACGACCACCGACCCCGCGACCGGGCCCGACGACGCGGACGGTCTGCTGCGGGTCGCCGGCGTCGGGGCCGACGGCCAACTGGCCGCCGACTACCGCAGCGGTGCGGTGGACCTGGTCGCCCCCGCCATCGACATCGCCACCCTCGTCGCCGGCAGGGACGGGACGCGGGCCGGCAGCGGCACCCAGTACGCGGTCGCGTTCGTCGCAGGAGCCGCCGCGCTGGTCCGGGCGGCGCTGCCCAACCTCGACGCCGCAGCGGTGGCCCACCGGCTGCGGGTCACCGCGAACCCGGCCGCCTCGCGGGTACCGGACCCGCTGACCGGCTTCGGCATGGTCGATGCCGGCGCGGCCGTGACCGCGAGGCTGTCCGAGGAGGAACGGCACGACGAACTCGCCACCCTCGGCGACGACGCGTCCCCCGGACCGGCGGCGGTGGCCGCGCTGGTGGTGCTCCTGCTGGCCGCGGCGGCCGGAGGTCTCGCCTGGTGGTCACGACGGTTCCGCGACCGGCCCGGCGGCACGATCCCCGACGACGTGCCGAGCCACGACCACCAGCACCGGCACGACGATGATCTGCCGGCCCGACCGCCGGCCGACCGGATCGGCTGAGAGGAGACGGCGGTGCCCGTCGGACGTACGGTCTCCCGAGCTGCGCTCGGCTTCTGTGTCGCGGTCACGGCGCTGGTCGTACCGGCGGCCCCCGCCCACTCCCGACAGAACGAACCGCCGGCCCTGCCGACGGTGACCGACGGGTGCGTCGGCGCGTCACCGGTCACCGTCACGGGGATGCCGTGGGCGGTGGCCCGGCTGGGACCGTCGGCGGCCTGGCCACTGACCCGGGGGGCCGGGGTGACCGTGGCGGTGGTCGACAGCGGGGTCAGCGCCACCGCGCCGGCACTTCGTGGAGCCGTGTCGGCTGGTCGGGACGTGACCGACGGTGCCCGCGCCGACCGGGACTGCCTCGGCCGGGGCACCACGCTGGCCGGGATCGTCGCCGCCCGCCCGGTCAGCGGCACCGCAGTCGTCGGGATCGCCCCGGCGGCGACGGTGCTGCCGATCCGGATCATCGGTCGCGACGGGCGGGTGCCGCCGACCGGGCTCGCCGACGGGATCCGGGCCGCCACCACCCTCGGTGCCGACGTGATCCTCGTGGGCACCGGCCGTCCCGGCACCGACGACCGGCTCGCCTCGGCGGTCGCCGAGGCCGTGGCCCGCGACATCGTCGTGGTCGCCGCCGTCAACGACCGGGCTACACCGTCGTCGGCCACCTCGCCACCGGCCTGGTATCCGGCCGCGTTCGCGCAGGTGCTGGCCGTCGGCGGGATCGACCCGGACGGCGTCCCGACCGAGGACAGCGCACCGTCGGCCGGCGTCGACCTGGTGGCGCCCGCCACCGGCGCGGTCAGCGTCGCACCCACCGGTACCGGCCACTACCGGGTCGGTGGTCCCGCCGTCGCCGCCGCGTACGTCGCCGGAACCGCCGCGCTGGTGCGGTCGTACCACCCGGAGCTGACCCAGGCGCAGGTCCGCGACCGGCTGCGGCTGACCGCCGAACCACCGTCGGTGCCGGGCGACCCCCGGCTGGGCGCCGGCACCGTCGACCCGTACGCGGCGGTCACCGTGATCGACCCGACGCTGGCCGGCACCCCGACCCGTGAACCGGTCCCGGCGGCCGTCCTGGCACCCGTCCCGGCGGCGGATCCGGCGGTCCGCCGCGCCGCCGTGGCGACCACCCTCCTGCTCCTGTCGACCGCCGGGGCACTGCTCTCGATCGCGGTCCTGCGGCGTGGCCGACGCCGCCGCTGGGATCCGCGCTGACCGCAGGTCATCCGGCGACGCCGGCCACCGCCCCGGCCGACGGCGACAGCTCCGGCGGCGGCGTCCACCCGGTCTGGATCAGTCGATGCCCCCGGCGGGTGCACAGCAGCGCGCGCCCCGGCGGCAGGATGCGCGGCTTGGTGTTGCCGAGCAGCGGCCCCTCCGACGGCGGACAGGACAGCGCCAGGTCGGGACTGTTCGTCTCCTGTAGCCGACGGATCAGCGGGTCCATCGACATCCGCATCACCCCGGCCGCACCCCGCGTCAGGACCAGGTGGAAGCCGATGTCGGTGCCCTGGGGCAGGAACGGGATCAGCGGGGCCAGCGGACTGTCGTGGCCGGCCAGCAGGTCGTAGTCGTCGACGAGGACGAACAGCCGGGGCCCGGTCCACCAGTCCCGGCGACGCAGTTGCTCCGGCGTGACGTCGGTGCCCGGCATCCGGCTGCGCAGCCCCTCGACCGCACTGGCCACGGTCTCCTTCGTGGCCCCCGGGGACACCGAGTACCCGAGCCGGTACGGCGCGGGGACGGAGTCGAACAGCCGCCGACGGTAGTCCACCACCATGATCCGGGCCTCCTTCGGTGTGAACCGCCGGGTCACCCCGTCGACCAGCAGGCGCAGCAGACTGGTCTTGCCGCTCTCCGTGTCGCCCAGGGCGGTCAGGTGCGGCACCTCCTCGAAGTTGTGCCAGACCGGCTGCATCCGCTCCTCGTCGATGCCGAGGGCCACCCGCAGGTCGCCGTCCGGCGGCGGCAGCTCGGTGGCCGGCAGCAGGGCCGGCAGCGTACGCACCGGCGGCGCGGGCGGCCCGGCCCAGAAGTCCCGCACCGACGCGGTCAGGTTCCGGGCCCCCTCGGCCACGCTGTCCGCGTCACCGCAGCCGTCGATGCGCGGGAGCCCGCCGAGGAAGTGCATCTTCTGTGCGGTCAGCCCCCGACCGGGCAGGTGCGGCACCGTGGCTGCCAGTCGCAGGTCGATGGCGGAGTCGACGGCGTCACCGAGACGCAGTTCCAGCCGGGTGCCGAGCTGGTCCCGCATGCCGTGGTGCACCTCGGACCAGCGGGCGGCGGTGAGCAGCACGTGCACCCCGAAGTTGAGCCCCCGCGCGACGATCTGCCGGATGGCGGTGTCCGCGGCCTCGAACTCCTGCCGCAACGTGAACCAACCGTCGACCACCAGGAACACGTCACCGTACGGGTCGTCGGTGATCGTGCCGTCGGCCCGCGCCCGCCGGTAGGTGGCCATCGAGTCGACGCCGAGACTGCCGAAACGTCGCTCCCGCTCGGTGACCAGGGCACCGATCTCGGCGACGATGCGGCTCACCCGGTCGATCTCCAGCCGCCCGGCGACGCTGCCCACGTGCGGCAGGTCGGCGATCGTCGACAGGGTGCCCCCGCCGAAGTCCAGACAGTAGAACTGCACCTGCGCCGGGCTGTGGGTCAACGCCAACCCGCAGATCAACGTACGCAGCAGTGTGCTCTTGCCGCTCTGCGGACCTCCGGCGATGCCCACGTGCCCACCGATGCCGGCCAGGTCCACCACCATCAGCTCACGGACCTGCTCGAACGGCTTGTCCACGAACCCCACCGGCACCGCCAGGCGACCGGCGCCGGGCCAGTCCGCGGCCCGCAGCCCGGCCTGCGGATCCGGGGCCAGCGCCGGCAGCAACTGGTCCAGCGTCGGCGCGGCGGACAGCGGCGGCAGCCACACCTGATGCGCCGGCGGCCCCTGGTCGACGAGCTGGGACACGACGACCGACAACACACTCGGCGCCGTCACGTCGGCCTCGCCCGGTGGCACCTCCGCCGGTGTCCGGGGCGCCTGCGTCGGGGTGCGGTACGGCACGTGCTCCAACAGATACGGCACCAACTGCCGCTGCACCACGTCCTGCCGCGACCGCAGGGCCCTGGGCCGGTGCGCACCGGAGACGTACGCGGCCTTGAACCGGATCAGCGTCGACACGTCGGTCCGCAGATAACCGTTGCCGGGCTGACTGGGCAACTCGTGCGCGTCCGGCACACCGATCACCGACCGCGACTCCATCGACGAGAACGTCCGCAGCCCGATCCGGTACGACAGGTGCGACTCCAACTGGGCGATCCGACCGTCGTCGAGGCGCTGACTGGCCAACAGCAGATGCACCGCGAGCGACCGTCCCAGCCGACCGATCATGACGAACAGGTCGATGAAGTCACGGTGCGCGGCGAGCAGTTCACTGAACTCGTCGACCACGACGAACAACGTGGGCAACGGATCCAGCGGAGCGCCCTGAGCGCGGGCACGTTCGTAGTCCAGCGCCGAACTGTAGCCACCGGCCTGCCGCAGCAGCTCCTGCCGGCGGACCAGCTCCCCGTGCAACGCGTCGCGCATCCGGCTCACCAGCGCCGCCTCGTCGGCCAGGTTGGTGATCACCGCCGAGGTGTGCGGCAGCCGGTCCAGCCCCAGGAACGTGGCACCGCCCTTGAAGTCCACCAGGATCAGGTTCAGCGTCTCACTGGAGTGTGTCGCCGCGAGCGCCAGCACGAGGGTACGCAGCAGCTCGCTCTTGCCCGAGCCGGTCGCCCCGATCAGCATGCCGTGCGGACCCATCCCGCCCAGCGCCGACTCCTTGATGTCCAACTCCACCGGCGCACCGTCGGAGTCCACCCCGATCGGCACCCGCAGCCGGTCCGTCGCCGACCGGGGCGCCCAGGCGACGTCGAGATCGAGCCGGCTCAGGTCGGCGACCCCGAGCAGCGCCCCCAGGTCGAAGTCGGAGTCGAGCGCCTCGGCGACCGGCTCGGTGGCGACCCCGAGCCGGTACGGCGACAGGATCCGCGCCACCGCCCGGGCCCGGGCGACACTGAGCCGGTCGGCGCGGGCCAACGGCGACCGCTTCTCCCGACCGACCGCGTCGTGCCGCACCATCTCCAACCGGTCCTCGACCAGGTCGAGCCAGAGCAGATGCCGGGGCGTGCTGGCCGGCGCGGTGCCGATGTCGACCAGCACCGCGTTGCGGTAACCGCCGGAGGCCATCCGGGCCCCGGTCGGGATCCGCCCACCGTCACAGACGACCAGCACGTACGGCTCGTCGCGACTCGGCGTGGCACCCTGCTCGTAGCGCGGCCGGGCGAGGAACCCCTCACCGAGCAGCCGCTCCACCCCCTCGATGCTCTCCGCGACCAGCCGCGTGGCCCCGGCCGCGTCCTGCTCGACCGGATGCTGGACGTGCGGCAGCCACTTGGCCCACTCCCAGGCGGCGGCACCCTCACCACCCAGACACAGCGCGAGCACCACCTCCTCGGGCGCGTGCAGGGTCACCAACTGGGTGATCATCGCGCGTAGCACCGCACGGACACCGTCGGCGTCACCGGTGAACCGGATCAGCGCGAAACCGCGCAGGAACACGGCGACCGGCTGGTCCTCGAGCGTGCTGTACGCCTTGATGAAGCGGCGCAGCGACTTCGCCGCCAACGGCTCCAGATCCTCGATCGGCTTGGTCTGCAACGGCACGATCGGGGTGGCCAACCGCGCGCGGCCGGTGCCCAGCCGAACCTCCAGGAAGTCCGGATGGCTGGCCCGCCGCTCCCACCGCCGCGACGTCATCGCCACCGACCACAGCGCACCCGGGTCGGGGTGCCGCCAGGCGCCCGCGTCGCGCTGCTGCGCCACGGTACGTCGTACCCGGCGGCGGTTCTGCGCCAGGTAGCGCAGATAGTCGCGGCGGTCGCCGCCGAGCCGACGCTTGCGCTCACCGCCGGAACTCATCATCAGGCCGATCAGCATCCCGCCCATCGCGACCACCATCAGACCGATCATCACCCAGGTCATCGCGCCCCGGCCGCCACCGACGAACATGAGCATCATGACGCCGGACATCACCATCATCGGCATGATCGTCATGACCTGACGCAGCCCACCGGACTGCGTCTCGGGCAGTTCGGGCGGCTCCTGGAGACTGATCTCACCCGCCGGCATCTCCGGGCCGTTACGCCGCGCCGGTCGCCGGAACACCACTGTGGTCACGGTCCGCCCTCCTGTCCCCGCTGCGGGCCGCCCGACCGACCGCCCGCGCGCTCCTACTACGCACCGATCCGGGCGACGGGTCAGAAAAAATTCCGCACCTGCGTTGAACCGCCTCGGAGACGGCCCGTAGAGAGGGCATGACCATCGCCGTTGGTGAGCAGATGTGCCGACTGGTCGTCTGCGGACCGGACCGGCAGATCGAGCTGGCCGTACCCGCCCAGGTGCTGGTCGCCGACCTGCTGCCGGCGCTGCTGCACCACCTCGGGGAGGACCTGGCGGACACCGGGCTGCTGCACGGCGGCTGGGTGCTGCAGCGCCTCGGCGCACCACCGTTCGACGAGGACGGCACCGTCGCCTCCCTCGGTCTCCGCGACGGCGACACGGTGCACCTGCGCCCGCGCGCCGAACAGATCCCGCCGGTCGACTTCGACGACCTGATCGACGGCGTGGCCACCGGAGCCCGCGCCCGGTCCGGCCTGTGGCGACCGCAGATGGTGCGCTGGGCGGCGCTCGGCGCACTCGGTGTACTGCTCGGCACCGGCGTCGCCGTGCTGGCGGCAGCCGGCCCACCCGTACCCCGCCTGCTCTGCGCGGCCGGGCTCGCGCTGGGTTGCCTGGCCGCCGCGTTCGCGCTCACCCGCGCCGTCGGTGACCGGGCCGCCGGCACGGTGTTCCTGGTCGCCGCCGTCGCCCACGCCGGCCTCGCCGGACTGCTGGTGCCGGAGATCGGCCGCCCCGACGCCACCCTGACGGTGGACGGCCCACGGCTTGTCGTCGCGGCGACCGCCGTGTTCACCACCGCCGCCCTCGGCCGGATCCTGCTCGGCCGGGCCGGTCCACTCTTCGCGGCCGTCCTCACCGCGGCCCTGTTCACCGCCGCCGGCGCCGCACTCGCCGCGTTCGTCCCGATGAGCACCGTCCGGGCCGCCGCCGTCGTCGCGGTCGCCGCCACCATCGCCGGTACGGCCGTGCCCCTGCTCGCCTTCCGCCTCGCCGGACTGCACCTCGAACCGCTGCCCGTGCAGCCGGAGCATCTGCAGGACGGCATCGACCCCGAGCCGAGCGAACCGCTGCTGACCCGCACCGCCACCGCCGACCGCTACATGACCGCGCTGCACACCGGCCTGGCCGCCGTCACGCTCGGCGCCCTGACGCTGGTCGGCGCCGCCGACGGCTGGGCGGCACCGACCCTCGTCGTCCTCGTCGCCACCGTACGGCTGCTCGCCGCCCGCCCGATGACCAGCGCCTGGCACCGACTCGCACTGTGCGCACCGGCCGTGCTCGGACTGGCCACGGTGGTGCTGCACGTGAGTACCACCGGCACCGGCTGGCCGCGCCTACTGGTCCCGGTCGTGCTGGTGCCGATCGGCGCGGCCCTGCTGGTCACCACCGCCCGCACCCTGCCCGGTCGGCGGCTCATGCCGTACTGGGGACGCATCGGCGACCTGACCCACACCCTGGCGATGGTCGCGGTCTTCCCGGTCCTGCTCGCCGTCCTCGACGTCTACGCCTTCGCCCGGGCCCTGGGCGGCTGAGGGGCGTGCAGTCACGTCGGGACCAGGTGCAGGCCCAGTCGTATGTGCTGGGCCGACTCACCGGTGCGCTGGTGGCGGGGGAGCCGGAGACACCGGAGAACCCGCACCGTCGCATCCTGGTCGGCAGCCTCGCCGGACTGCTGGTCGCCGCCCTGGTCGTCGCCGGCTTCGCGGTCTACGGCTTCCTGCGCCCCGGCGGCGCCGACAGTTGGCGAGCGCCCCGACAACTCGTCGTCGAGAAGGAGACCGGCAGCCGGTACGTCCTCGTCGACGGCACGCTGCGCCCGGTGCTCAACTACACCTCCGCCCGGCTGATCTTCGGCGCCGTCCCCAAGGTCGTCTCGGTCTCCGGCCGCTCGCTGGCCGACGTGCCACGCGGTCGCCCGCTCGGCATCGTCGGCGCCCCCGACGCCCTGCCCGCACCCGGAGCGCTCGCCGGCACCGCCTGGCACGTCTGTGCGCAGGCAACCCGGGACGGCGCGGGCACCCCGGCCACCACGACCACCCTGGCGGTCGACCGGTCGGCGACCGACACCCCGCTTCCCGCCGAACAGGCGGTGGTCGCCCGCGTCGCGGCCGGTCCGACGTTCCTGGTCTGGCAGGGGCGCCGCTTCGCGTTGACCCGCGACTGGCTGAGCCGGGCCTTCGGCTACGACGGCGTACCCGTCCTGGTCGAGCCCGGCTGGTTGGAGCAACTGCCGGTCGGCCCGGACCTCGCACCGGTGCCCGTACCCGACCGGGGCCGACCGGGTCCCGAGGTGGACGGCCGCCCCACCCGGATCGGTCAACTCTTCGTGGTCCGCGTCGCCGGCCTGCCCGAACGTCACTACCTGCTGCACCGCGACGGGCTCAGCCAGCTCGGTCCACTGGCCCACGGCCTGGTGGAGAGCGACCCGGACACGGCCCGGGCGTACCGGCCCGCGCCGGTGGCGCCGACGGCGATGAGCCCCGCCGCGCTGGCCCGGCTGCCGGTCTCCGCCCAGCCGACCGTCCCCGCCGACCTGCCACCCACCCCGCCGACGCGGGCCGAACCCGGGCCGGGCCGGGTCTGGTGCGTGCGGCACACCGACGGCGGCGGCATCGGGGTGACGTCACGACCACCCCTGACCGCACCGGCCGCCCGCACCGTCGACGGCACCGGTGTCACCCGTACCGCCCGGACGGCCGGCGCGGTGTCGGTCGCCCCCGGGGTCGGCGGCCTGGTCCGGCTCGGTCGCCCCGGTCAGCTTCCCGGCACCGGCTACTTCCTGGTCACCGATGCCGGGATCAAGTACCCGCTGGCCGACCCGTCCGTCGCCGAGGTCCTCGGCTACCCCCTGGACGGCGCGGCGACGGTGACCAGAGGGCTGTTGGACCTGCTGCCGACCGGACCGTTGCTTGACCCCGAGCTGGCCCGCAAATGACCGGCACCGCGACCGCGACGGCCGGACGGACCGGACACCCGACACGAAGGAGAGCGAGATGCCCGCACAGAACGAAGTAGACGAACAGACCATCCGCCAACTGCTGTCGGCGTTCGAGGTGGCGATGGCCAACTGCAACGCCGCCGACGCCAGCGTCGACGCGGTCAACTCGTCGATGCAGTGGCACGGCGAGGCCCGCACCCTCTACGGACAGGAGCTGTCCAACTGGCGCGGCGGCCTCAACCAGGTCCGCAACGGCCTGGAGATGCTGCGGACCGCGATGAGCCAGTACCTCCAGGCGACCAGCAACGCCGAGCTGGAGACCTCCTCGCACTCCCGCTGGTACCAGGGCGACTGACCGCCCCCTGCGACGAAAGGAATCCCCGATGGCCACCTACGGACTCAACCCCGACGGACTGCTCGGCAGCGGCGAGGAGCTGCGCGGCGTCACCCGGTCGATCGACAACGCCCTCGACGAGCTGAACGCCGTCGTCAACCGGTTCATCACGATGAATCTCGGCGGTGCCGCCGAGTCGTACCGGGCGGCGCAGACCGTCTGGGAGGGCGGAATGACGACGATGAACAACTCGCTCGGCTCCGGTGCCGCCGCCATCGACCGGATCCGCGAGACGTACCAGGTCGCGGACGCACAGGGCGCGGCCCTGTTCCAGGGCAACCTCTGAACGGGGTACGCGAATGCCGATCCACGTCGACGACGGGATGCTCAACGACTTCGTCGCCGTCAACATGACCCTGGCCACGCAGGCGCCCGGCGCGGCGCAGGGACCGATCAACAACCTGGTCATCCGTCCCGGACACGAGAACTTCGTGGTCGGGCAGACCCTCGCCAACCTGATCCGCACCAACGGCTCCGCGATCCAGGCCCGGCTGGACGAGATCGGCACCCTGTCCGCCACCCGCGGGCAGCAGTTGCGGGCGTTCATGGCGCTCACCGACGGTGCCGAGACGCTCAACGAGATGTCGGCCGCCGAGTTCGGCAGCCGGCTGCCGGCCTTCTGACCACCCTCGGGCCCGGGCCCGACCTGCGACAACGGAAGGAGCAACATGACCCAGCCTGGTGACGCGTTCACCGGTAGCCGGTCCATGGAGTGGATGCCGGCGTTGCGGGACGTGCTCGGGTCCGAGGAACAGGCGGACCCGGGGGTCGCGGCCCGCAACACCTGGATCCAGCTCGACACCTCGTTCTGGCAGGTGACCGAGAACGGCAACCAGAGTCCGTGGAACCACTGGATGCCCGGTGACCAGGAGGGCTGGAACCGGATCACCCTCTATCGCAAACGCCGGCACGGCGGCCGGGACTCCCGGATGTACTTCCAGCTCATCCGGGGCTGGGTCACCTTCTTCGAAGGCGGCGACGACTCCCCGGCCAGCCATTCGCAGCGGACGGTGAACGCCAGCGGTCCGATCGTCTCCGGCATCCGCGCCAACCAGTTCCTGGACGCCCAGACCTTCTCCGACGCCGCCCACCTCTACTGGCAGGTGACGGACTGGCTGATGAACGGCGGCCAACCGGCCGTGCGGGCCGTGGTCGACCGGATCGACCAGGACCGGGCCGGCTTCGACGGTACGGCCGCCGACGCGTTCGTCTTCGCCATGGCCGACATGGCCCGGACCATGCTCTATCTCAAGGAGAACATCACCGAACAGGGCGACTGGGTCCAACTGCTCAACGACAACAGCACCGCGATCGGCACCTTCAAGACCGCGATGGAGAACGCCTGGAACGCGTTCGTCGCCTACCGCTACCACGACCCGAACTGGCTGGTGTGGGAGGTGCTGCGCGCCATGGAGCGCCAGGTCGACGAGCACGACGCGCGGACGAGCAGTGGGACCTGGACGGCCGGGCCCGAACAGCCGTGGACGTTCTCCTTCCCGGACCAGGGCCTCGGCACGTACGACCTGATGAGCAACGACGGCTGGAACCAACTGAACGACGCGATGAAGTCGACCTGGGTCAGCAACCTGGAGGCGTTGAACCTCGCCTCGGTCAACGCCACCCAGGCGCTCATCACCAGCTTCAACCTGACGATCCAGGCGATGCGAGGCGGGGTCTTCCCGCTGTACCGGGGCGTCTACTACTCGCCGCAGGACGACAACCCGTTCGGCAACGGTCCGAACAACCCGTTCGGCAACGGTCCGGGCGGGGGCGGCTCCGGCGGCTCCGACTTCGGCGGTGGGCCGGGCGGTGACGAGTTCGGCGCGAACATCGGCGGTGGCGGGAACGACGGCGGCTCCGGCGGCGCGGAGCTCGGTGGCGGTGGCTCGGGCGGCGCCGACTTCGGCGGTGGGCCGGGTGGTGAGGGCTTCGGCGGTGCGAACGTCGGCGGCGGTCCGGGGGGTTCCGGCTCCAGCGGATCCTTCGACCCGTCCGGCCTCGGCGCCGGGGGATCCGGCGGCGGGTCGGGCGGAGCGTTCGGCAGCGGTGGCGCGGGTGGGGGGTCCACCGGAGGGCCGTCCGCCGGTGGATTCGACCCGTCCGGTCTTGGTGGCGGCGGATCCAGCGGCACTGTCGGCCTCGATGGGCTGGGCGGTGGTACCGGCGGTGTCGGCGGTGGGATCGGCAGCGGCGGTACGGCCGGTTCCGGCTCCTTCCTGCCCGGCCTGGGCGGTGGTGTCGTGGGCGGCACGCCCGGTGGTGGGACGTCCGGTGGCGGTTCCCGATCCGGTTCCGGAGGTAGCGGCGGCCTGGGCGGCCTCACCCCGCCGTCCACGCCGAATCCGGCGGGTGGTGACTCGGGTGTCGTCGGCGGTCCGGGCCGTGACGGCTCGGCGTCGGGCGGCGTGTCGACCGGCGGCAGCGGCGGCCTGGGTGGCCTGACGCCGCCGTCCACGTCGTACCCCTCGGTCGTCGACCCGGGGGCGGTCGGCGGTGTGGGCTCCGGTGGCTTCGACTCCGGTGGCTCGTCGGCCGGCCCCAACGGCGGTGCCGTCATCGGTCCGATCGGCGAACCACCGCCCGGCTACGTGCCGGGCTCGGCCCTACCCGGCTTCGCCGGCGTGGCCGGCAGCGGCACCGGCGCGGTCACCAGTGGCGGGTTCATGGCCGGTGCACCGTTCGGACCCGCCGGGGCAGCCGGTGCCGCCGGCGCCGGGATACCCGGGACGGGCGGCATGGGCGGCTTCCCGATGATGCCGCCGATGGGTGGCCTGGGGCAGGGCGGCGGTCGCGACAACGACAAGGACCGCGAACGGACCACCTGGCTCGCCGAGGAGGAAGAGGTGTGGGGCACCGATCCCGACTGCGCCCCGGCCGTGATCGGTCGCGACGACCTCGACGAGGCGGACTCCGGTGAGGGTACGCGTCCCGGCCGGTCGAACGTGCCGTCGCGTGGCCCGGGATCGCCGTACGGCCCGACGCACCGGGACACCACCCGGCGTCGGAACTAGTGAGGAGGTAACGACATGCCCGGTCCCATGCAGGACCAGATCGAGCAGGCGTACGCCGAACTGGCCGCCAGCCAGGCGGCGATCGCCGACGTGCAGTCCCGTCTGGACGGCTCCGAGACGAGCGTGACGTCGAAGAACCGGGTCATCACGGTCACCGTGAACAGCCGTGGCGATCTCGTCGACATCCGGTTCCTGAGCCGGTCGTACCGCAGCATGCCGTCGGCCGAGCTGGCGACCCTGCTCGTCGACACCGTCGGAGCGGCCCGACAGCAGGCCCAGGCAGCCGTCGCCGCCGCCTTCGCCGCGGTCCTGCCGCCCGGGATGCCGGTCCTCGACATGATCAACGGAGAGGCCGACTTCGAGTCGATGATGCGCGACGCGATCCGGCTGGTGAACGACCCGTGGCCCGGCGCCGACCCGCCTCCGTCCCGGCCGACCGGGGCGGCGGCGGCAGACAGCGGTGACGGCACCGGGAGCCGACCGTGAGCGCCCCGCTGTCGGCGGACACGGACCGGCTGCGGCAGGAGGCGTTCGCCGCCTACTTCGCCCACATGCAGGCGGTCGTCGAGACGTTCGAGGGTGAGGTGGGTGCGAACACCCCGGTCGTGCTCAGCGTCCGCGGCGAGGTCGACGAGGCGGTCGCCGCCGACCTGGACCGCGAGTTGCCGCTGGCGAGGTACGTGCTGACCGGCCTGCGGGAGCTGGCGGTCGGCGATGGCAGCCGCGTGGCGGATCTGGCCGCGCTGCTGGCCAGGTACGAGGCGGAGAACGGGGACACGGCGACCGGCTGGTCCGGCAACGGTCCGGTGCGTACCTGACGGTGTCGGACCGGGGGAGGTGAGCGGAGATGGGGATCGAGGCGTCGGACGACCTCGCCGGTTTTCTCAAGTGGATCTCGGGGGAGGACTTCCCCGGGACCGACGAGGATCGCCTGTTCGGGCTCTCCCGGGCCTACAGCGGCGCGGCCGACGGGGTCGACTCCGCCCTTCCGCTCCTCGTCGACGCCGTCCGCTCCATCCGACGCGGTGTGTCCGGCCGGGCCGACGAGGCGTTCGTCGAGTCGATGCAGGGGTACCTCCGCAACCCCGGCTACCTCGCCGTCGCCGCCGACCAACTGCGTGACCTCGGCGCCAAGAGCCGCGCCTCGGGAACCCAGGTCCAGTACGTCAAGATGATGATCATCGGTGCGTTGATCCAGTTGATGATCGACTTCATCGTGGCCCTCGCCTTCTCGTTCTTCAACCCGGGCGCGGCCCTGAACTGGCTGGCGGCCCGGGTCGCCGTGTTCCGCTTCCTGGTCCGTACGCTGCTCGGCCGGCTGATCCAGATGGTCGCCGTCAACCAGGTGATCGGCATCGGCCTGCAGGTGCTGATGGACGCCATCGTCCAGCGGTTGCAACTGTCGATGGGCACCCGCGACCGTTGGGACGGCAAGCTGACCCGCGACGCCGCGGCGGTCGGCGCGCTCGGTGGCGCGGTCTCCACCTTCCTCGGTCCGGCGATCAACCTCCTGGCCCGGCGGCTCGGCGGCCCCGGTGCGCGAGCGCTGACCGACGCCGGTGCCGACTCGGTGCCTCCGCCCGGCACGACGTTCCGCCAGGCGCTGACCACACCCGAACCCAGGCCGACCGGGCGTCAGGCCACCGCCGACGCGGCCGGTGAGATGGCCTCCGAGGCCGCCGTCGAATACCTGACCGAGGGCCTCTACGGCGTGATGACCGGCCAGGGATGGAACGTCGGTGGTGCGGCGGCGGTCTCCGGCGCGGTGTCCGGCGCGGCCAGCGCCGCCGGCACGAACATCGGCGACGCGATCCGGCCGGGCCCCGACGGCGGCACCCGGGACACCGAGTCCGATGGGGACGCGCCCAGCCGCACGACGCCCACCCCGGATCCCACCTCGAAGTCCTCGCCTCCACCGCCCCCGGACGCCTCGTCGGCTCCCGACACCCCGCCGCCCCTCGACGTCCCCTCGTCGGCCGACACCCCGCCGCCCGGCCCGGACGGTGCCGGAGCACCCGCCGCATCCGACGGCACCGGCACACCCGTCGTGGTCGGTGTTCCCGGAGGGCCCTCCGACGGCAGATCCACCACCGCCGCCGGACCGGTCCCGGCCACCGCCCCCGGCACACCCGGGGGCCGGGATGTCGACCGGTCAGGATCATCGCCGTCGGACGGCACCGGGGCCGTCTCCGGACAGCAGGGTGACCCGTCGGGGCCGCGTCCGGCCGGCGGACCGTCAGCGGCGGGCGGACCGGTGGCAGCGGGTGCCGTCACCGGCAACGGTGTCGCGAGCCCTCCGACCACCATCGGCGGGAACGGCACCGCCGACCCGTCGAGCACCGGCGGAGCCCCGTCGAACGACGCCCGGCCATCGGCGGTCCCGGCGGCAGCCGTCACCACGTCGGGCGGGCCGTTCGTCACGCAACCGGCACCGTCTGCCGCGCCCGCGCCCCCGGCGACCCCCGCACCCTCGATGGGCGGCCAAGGGGCCGCGACCCCCACCCCGGTCACCGCACCCAACGCCGCCGCCACGCCCGCACCCAGCACCGGCACCTCCCCGGCGAGCACGCCCCCGAACGGCGGCGGATCGACCGCCGCCGCCACGAACGGCGGGCCGTCGCCCACACGCCCCGCCGCCCCCACGCCGGTGCCGGCGGCGGCGACCACGATCACCCCGGCCGGTACCACGGTCTCGTCCACCGGCCCGGCACCCACCGGCCCGGCACCCACCGGCCCGGCACCCACCGGCCCGGCACCCACCGGGTCATCCGGCACGCCGTCACCCGCTACGCCGTCACCCGCTACGCCGTCACCCGCTACGCCGTCGAACGGTCCGGTGCCGGTCCGGCCGGCGGCCGTGGCGGGCACGGTTGCCACCCCCGTACCGTCACCGGTGTCGTCGACCTCCACCGCCGCGCCGACGCCGGTGCCGTCCGCCTCGGCCACCACCGCCTCCGCGTCGCCGCCCACCGCCCCGCTCGCCGGCCGGCCGGGAGCCGTGCCCCCTGCGGCCACCACCGGGGCGAGCACCGGCACCGTCACGCCGAGCCTCAGCCCGGCCACCCCGCCCGCCCGCACCCCGACGGACACCGCCCCGCAAACGAACGGTGGACCGCGTGGGGACCTCCGAGCGCGGGACGCCGGGTCGGGAACCGAGGCGATGCCGCGAACCGATCCCCCACCGGACGCCACGGTCGTCCAGCGCGACTATCCGTGGCTTCCCGGGATCAACCCGCACCGGCATCGGAAGGGCGAGTTCGGCACCAACTGCGTACTCACCGCGATCGTTACCGACCTGGCGTTCACCGAGAGACTGCGACCCGGTGAACGCCTACAGTCGTCACCGTCCACGCTGGCGCCACTGGAGCATTTGACCCGCTACCGCGACCGGGCACCGGTGGCCGTGGCGGACTTCGCCGCCGTCACCCGAGTCATGCGGTCCGCGCCGCAGGGCTCCCGGGGCATCGTCGTCGTACACGTCACGGGTCGGGACTTCGCCCACGCGTTCAACGTGATCCACGACCACAACGGGGTGGTCTTCCTCGACGGCCAGAACGGTACGGTCGCCGACCTCACGATTCAGCCCGACACGGTGCTGTTCGTGCCGACCACGGACGGCCTACCGGTCGACGGCCCGGTCCGGGGTTTGGACGTGCCGATCGGCGGTCGCTCGTCGGACACCACCGGCGGACGGCTGGACGCGCCCGCCGGAACCGGTACGGACTCCGACGGCGACGCCGAGACGGCACTGCTCACCGTCGACCACCCGGAAGGGGAGGTTCCCGCGCCGGACCCGCTCGACGACGGCCTGGTGGCGGTCGGCTACCTGGCCGCCGGCTCACTGGGTGCCGCCGAGGTGGTCCGGGTGACCGGCCTCGCCGAGGTCGAGCAGGCCGCGCGAGACCTCGTCCGGCAGCGCGGCAGCCGGAAGGTCCGCGGCCTCGACGAGTTCCTCCGCCGGCTGCACAACGACGCCGACGGCAGCGGCGACCTGCACGGGCTCGTCGGTCGAGGGGAGCACGTCCCGGTCACCGTCGACGGTCGGCAGGTGGAACTGCGCGTCTCGGTGACGCTCGACGAGCTGCGCCGCACCCCTGACCAGGACCCGGACACCGTGCTGACCCGGATCGACCGGGCGGGTGCGGTCACCACCACGAGCGGCGTCACCAAGTCGAAGAGCGGTGGCGTCGACGCCTCGCTGACGGTGAGCCCGGCTGGCGCCGTCGAGCCCGGTATCGTCGGCGGTGGACTCAACCTGCACGCCACCCTCCGGCGGCTGACGCAGGCACTGTCCACGCTCCGGTCCCTGGTGACCCACCGGCAGGCCCGGCCGAGCAACGGCGCGGACCGGATCGCGGCGCGGGCGACGTACCGGTTGGAGCTGTGGGAACGCGCCGCCGACGGGACCAACCAGCAGGTCGGCCCGGCCCGGGAGGTACCCACCGAGGCGATCCTGAAGATTCCCCGGCACGCCCTGGTCGCCGACCGGAACGAACAGCGCGCCGAGGGACTCGGACCGTCGACCGTCCCCCGGGTACACCAGGTCGAGGCCGCAGTCGTACCCGAGCTGTGGCGACTGGCCGAGCGCACGCTGCCACCCGGGCTGTTCGCGGTCGGCTCGGCGAGCCGGGCCGAACTGTCCCGCCTGCTCAGCGCCCGCAACGTCGAGGCGGCACTGGAGGAGTTCACCGGCGGGCTGCGCATCCCGGCCCTGTGGAACGAGACGACCAACGAGGTCGCCGGGCCGTTCACCATCACGGCCGGCAGCGCCGAGCACACCCTCCGGTCCACCGCCACCGACGTGGTGTTGCGCGACAGCGCGCAACTGGTGGTCGCCAACGAGCACAGCGCGGCGGCCTCGTCGAGTTTCGGGGCGGCGCTCCAGGCCGGGTGGAACGGGCCGCGCGACGAGACGGGCGTACCGCTGACCGGGTCGGTCAGCGTCGGCGTCTCCGGCCGCCGGGAACAGGCGGCGCTGGGCGGCGGCAGCGGCGGACGCAAGCGGGCGGTCATCTACACCGGCGAGACCGAGTTACGCGACTACCCGGTCACCTGGAGAATCCAGGGTGCCGGGATCGACGAGGTCTCCACCGAACCCGACCACCTCTTCGTCCGGGCGGCGACCGACCTGCCGCCGGACCTGCCCACCGGCCAGGGCGCCCGCCTGCCGGACGACGCCCAGGTGATGACCGGACCGCTCGGCGACGGCGCGGTACGGGACGTGACCGGGCTCGCCGAGGTCCTCGCCGACATCGAGACCGTCCTGCGGGCGCACCCGGGCTTCGTCGTCGACGGACCGGCACCGGTGGACACCATCCGCACCCTGCGGGACCTGATGGAGCACCGCCGCAACGAGGAGTCACTGCGGACCGCCCTGAGCCAGCCGGCGGTACGCGCCATGGTGGACAGCCTCTTCGACACCGGGATCGTGGTGGAGCTGAAGCGGTACGGCTGGTACCGCAACGAGTACGTCCGGATCGTGCTGACCGCGACCCGGACCGCGGGACGCCGCACCGGCCAGTCCCAGTCGATCTCGATGCGGGAGACCGACATCGGTGGCGACCGCGCGCAGGCCCACACCTCGGTCAGTCGGGACTACCAGGCCGGCATCCGCTTCGGCTTCTTCGACCGCTGGCGCAAGCCGTCGTCGCGGGCGTTGGCCGCCGCCGGCGTCGGCTACCAGTACACCCGCAGCAACGGACGCAAGCTGGCGACCGGACAGCAGCTCGCCCAGGTGGAGATGTCGGTCAGCCCGACGCCGAAGGACGGCCGGACCACCGCCCGCGAGTACGAACTGGATCTCGACTTCCAGGTGGAGGTCTCCTCGTACACCCGCCCCCGGGCGCTGTACCGCACCGTCACCGGCGGCCTGCTGTCGCACCGCAGCGACCGGCGGTGGATCGAGCTGCCGGACGGGCAGCACCTGGACACCGGCCACCTGGAGTTCTCCGGCACCCCGCAGACCATCCGGCTTCGGCCCGGCCGGATGCGGATCTGGTTGTCCGAGTTGTGGGCCGACCGGATGGGGGTCGAGGAGCCGGCCCCCCGGCCGGACGGTGCCACGGACGACCGGGCAGTCCCGGTCCTTCACGACGTCACCGAAACCGCACCGCCGCCGCTGCCCTTCGCCGGCCTGCCGCTGCGCTTCCACACCGAGGGCGTCGGTCCGCTCGCCCCGATCCGGGACGCGGCGCTCGACCTGCTCGAAGGACTGCCGCACGGCGACGTGCTGACGTCCCCGGGGAGCGCGTCCCGTAGCCAGATCGACGCGTTCTTCACCCCCGAGTTCGCCAACGGGCGGACCCGTAACCTGATCAGTCCCGGCGAGACCTCGGGCACGCTGTTCGCCGGGGGAGTGTTCCGCGACGACCTCGGCTCGTTGCAGGTCGCGTTCGCGCCGACCGCCTTCCGCCCGGTCGACCCCGGCTCCTGGGAACTCGAGTCGTCGATGGCGGGCAGCTACCCGATCACCTCGGCGCAGGTGACCGGGGGAATGCACACCCTGCGGCTGTTCGGGCTGTTCGGGCACCGGGGCGACGGCGACTACGCCGGCAGCGCCGGCCTGCAACCCGGTGTGCAGTGGCACAACGACCTGCGGACCACGACGGCCACCGACACCGGTGGTGCCGAACGCAACGTCGTCCAGAGCGGCGCGTTCGTGTTCTACCGGGTCGACGGCGACTGGCACCTGACCGCACGGACCCGGTGGGCCGGCGCCTCCGACTTCCTCACCGGCCAGATCGGCGTCCGACACCAGCGGGTGTCCGTCGAGAACGGCCTGCTCATCGCCGTCGCCCTCCGCGACGTCCAGACCACCAACGCCTGGATCGAACAGCACAACGCCGACCCGGCCAACGCCGACCGGCAGATCCCGACTCTGCCGCTGCCGCCGGATCCGCCCACCCCACCGGCGACCATCCACCTGCCTCCGGCGACCGGTGCCCCGGCCTGGCGGATCCCGGACAACCTGACGCTGGACTCCGGCGACCTGGGCCGAGCCTGGGTGGACAACCTGGGCGGCCCGGACCTCTACCAGCAGATTCGGGACCGGCTCCGGGAGCAGGGCGTCGACCTGCTCCCGGACGAGCCGCTGCGGGATCCGCTCGGCAACGTCGGCCGGGCCAAGGCGATCTTCGGCCGGTTCGGCCTGGCCGCGTTCGTCGACAGCCTGCTCTCCAACGACCTACTGGTACGTCTCTACGACCGGCGACGCATGCGCCGGTTCGCCTTCGTGGCGCGGACGACCACCGGAGTCGACGTCCGGATCCGGGCCCGACTCACCCCGCCGCGCCTGGCAGAGATCATCTCCGACCCGACCGAGATCGAGTACTACACGAAGGCCAACCACACCGTCGCCGTGGACAGGTCGAGAGGCATCACCGTCGACGTCAGTGGGAGCTACGTCCCCGGGCGGGACACCAGTGGCAGCGACCCGGAGAACCCCCCCAAGCACCACGGCGGAGTGTTCGGCGCCGGCCCCGGTGCCCGCCTCGGACACCAGAGCGACGCGGACCGGTCCACCGCCACGGCAGCGGTCGACGAGCGCGTCGTCACCGGAACCGGACCACTGATCGAGTTCGAGAGCATCCTCGAACTGACCGTCACCACCTCGGACACGAACCGCAGCGCCCCGATCCGGGTACCGATCCGACTGCGGATCCCCGAGTCCGCCACCCGGGTCCGCGAACCCGTACCCGAAGCGCCGTCCGCAGACCGGCCCACCGGCGGACCACGGGCGCTGACCTCCGCACAGACCGAACCGAACGCCGTACGGCGGTGGCAGCGCGGCGGCACCCGCCTGCCGACCGAGGCGATGGTCACCTCCTTCCCCGCCGCGCGGGCGTCCGAGGACGCCGCCCGGATGGCGGTCGCCGCCCACGCGCGCACCTCGCGTCTCCAGCGGGCCATCGGCACCGACCCGCTGCGCAATCCACGGTCCATCGTCCCGGCAGCCGTTCACGACCAGGCCACCCCGGAATGGTCCAAGGCCCAGTACCCCCGGATCGCGAACGAGGGCGTCACGACCGGGCTGACCGGCCCCGGCATCGCGCCGCGCTACCGCGCGATCCTCGAACGGTACGCGCGCCTCGGCCCGCCGTCGCTGGCCCGGATCGTCACCGACGACCGGATGGAACGACCCAAACAGATATCGGTGGCGACCGTTACCCAGACGCAGTCCCGCAACCTCGCCGGCTTCGAGGTCGACCTCCGCACCGGGACCTCCGGCATCAACCCGGTCACCCGACACGACGCGCCGATGCCGGGCCAGCTCGGAGTCGGCTCGGGCAGCGCCGCCCGGTCCGGTACGACCGCCAACACCGGCTCGAACGTGAAGTACCGGGGTCGCACGATGGTCTTCACCTTCACAGTGCAGGAACGACACGTGGTCCGCGACCCGACGGACCCGCTCGGGGACCGGGCCGGCGCCGAGGTGACGCTGCCCGGCACGATCGAGGTGCAGGTACCCGAGGAGGTCGCCCGGGCCAACGGCTGGCTCGACGACACCGACCCGGCCCGCCGCCACGCCATCGACTCGACGGTGGCGGCCTGGGAGAACGCGTTGACGAGCCGGGCCGACTGGTTGCAGAGGGCAGCCGAGTGGCGTGCCGCCGAGGCCGAGCTACGCGACCTTCCCCCGGACGCGACAGACGGCCGACGCGACCAGGCCGAAGCGGAGGCCACTGCGGCCCGGATCGAGAGCCGGGCGGCCCAGGAGCGATACCTCCAGGCCAGAGCGGACGCCGAGGGGCTTGCCGACCGGCTGGCCGCGGGCCGCGCCCGACAACCGGCCGACGTCACCGCCCACCGCATCCCGGCGTTGCCGGAGAACGAAGCAGCCCGACGACGGTTCGAGCAGGCTCGTGGCCAGGCCCTGCACACCCTCGCCCTGACCACCGCCGAGGACCTGGCGACCGCCCTGGACCGCCACACCGCAGACTTCCGGACGGCGCTGCGCCGACCGCGCTCCGCCACCGTCGACCAACTGCGCCACCTGGCGACCGCCCGGGCGCACCGGGACCAGCTCGTTCAACTCGCCGACCAGGTGCGTCGCGGTGAGCTGACTCCGGAGGCGGTCGACGACGCGGGCCGGGAGCCAACCGGACGACCCGGTGTCGACCAGCGGCTGGTGCACCTGGCCGAGGCCGCCCGCGCACTGCTCGACCAGGTCACGGCGAACGCGCCCGCCGAGCCCGACCTGACCCCGGTGTTGCGGGCCCAGCGCCGAGTGCTGCGTCACCAGCTCCCACCACCCGGCGCAGGGCAGCGCGCCTGGTTCCAGACCAGGTCCGTGCGGATCCAGCACACCGTGGCCGGGCTCCAGCGAACCGCAGCCAGGCTCACGCACACCGCGGGTGGACTCCACCGCAAAGCCGCCGGGCGCGACCTGCACAAGGAGTTCCGCCGTCTGGTCGGACCCGGCGGTCGAGCCGGCGGCGACCACCTGCTGGCGCGAGCCGCCGCCCTCCTCGCCCTGGCCGAGGAGATCGAGGCCGCCTGGCACACCGGCACGACCGAAGCCGCCGCCCGGTACGCCTCCGAGTTCACCGACCGGCCCCTGTCGCCTGCACCCCCGCCCGGTCTGCCACCGGTCGACCGGGCCACCGTCGACCGGCGACTCGCGGCACTCGACCCCGACACACTGGTCCCACTGCGACACCGGGTGGACGCCATCGTCGCCGCCCGCAGCGCCGGTACGCCGCAATCGGCCGCCGCCCTGCTCGACCACGCTTACCGGGTCACCGCCGCGCTGCTCGACGGCACCGATCCGCACGTCGTCGCCCGCCGGCTGGCCCACACCCGGGCTCCGTCGACCGACACCGACCCCCCGACGCACCCGGTCGAGCACAGCCGTCGACGGACCGCCCGTCCCGCCGGAGACCGTCGCAGAGGTGCGACCAGGAGCGAGTCGCGCCGCACCGACGCCCCGGCCACCCGGGACCGGCTCCGTGCCGACCTGCTCGGAGGGCTGTCCCAGGAACGCCGCAACGACCTCGACGACAGGATCCGGCTGCTCGGGCTCGACGACGGGCAGCCGGTGATGCTGCTCTGGGTACGCCGCCCCGCACCGGAACCGGGCACGTACCCCGAACCCGACCTGCCGGACGTCCTCCTGGAGCAACTCGCGGGGGAGCACCAGACCCGACACCCGACCGGACGGGTCCTGCTGATCGGCGACGACCCCGGCCCTGCCCTGCGGAACCGCCGTCCCGACCTGTTCACCGACCCTCACCTGACCGGCGCACCGCCGACGGCCGACCCGAACGCCGACGACCGTGCCGACCAGGCGTACCTCCTGGACCGGCTCCGACAGGACGGCCACCGGCCACTGCTCTCGGTCGACGTGTCGGGCGACACCGCCGACCTGTCCGCGCTGCTCGGCATCGACACCGTGCACCTCGAACGAGGCGCGTCGCGAGGCGACCCCACCGATCGGGTCGCCCACTCCGGTGGTGCGCCGGACGGTCCGGTCCCGCAGCGGGACGCATCGGTGTCGACATGGCGTCGGCAGCGGTTCGAGGCCCCGACCGAGTGGCTCGTCCACCACGCCCGACTCGCCCACATCGTCGATCAGCTCCCCGCCGACGCCACCGTTGCGCAACGACGGACACACCTGCGCGAACTGTGGGAGGCGGTCGACGACTGGCGGCAGACGGTGACGGAGCAGGAGGTCCGGCTCACCGCCTCGGCCGACGACGCGCCCGACTGGATCGGCCGAGGCGAGGCCCTGGCCGAATCGCTGCTGGCCGCCTACGTCGCCCTCGACCCGGAGGCCGTCCCCGCGCATCTGCCCGACCCGCTGGTCGGTCCGGTCCTGGACCATCGGATCGCGGCCGCCCACGCCCTGATCGTCGAGCTGGACCCGACCCGGTATCTGCGACTGACGCCGGGAGAACTGGACCGGATCTTCGCACCGCCCGAGGGGACGCGGCGAGCCGGACACGAGGGCCCTCCCGACCGGTCCGGTCGCGACGAGACCACGCGGACCGACGGCACCGACCAGGACGACGAGGACACGCACGGGGTGCCGCTCGGCTGGCAGGCGCGGCAGGAACGGGGTCTCCTCATCGTCGAGACCGACGGCCTGCGCAGCGTCGACCGGGACGGCGGGTCCCCCCGCCCACCTGGACCACCGCCACCCGGACACGGTCCGACCGACGGGGACGGTCCGACCGACGGCCGGCCAGAGGGTGCGGACCTCGATCAGGACCGCGACCCGGCAGCGGCGAAGGACGACGCCCACACCGGTGGGTCGCCGCACCAGCGGTCCCGGCAGGACACCGGCGGTCACCAGCGACACGCCAACGCCCCGGCGGACCGATCCGCCGGCAGCCGGCCCGAGGTCGGGCAGACCATCGCCGACGCGCGGCGGCTGCTGACCGTCGCACAGACCCGACAGATGGTCGACGGCCTGCGCGACCACATCGACCGCATGCTGTCCCGCGTGCCGCACGACAGCCCGGACCACGCCGAGCTGCGCCGGTTGCACGAACGCACCCGGGCCTGGCGTCCGGTCGGAATCCCGATCGACGTGCCCGGTGCCGGGCGGCTGCGGCTGCGTGACGTTCCCGACGACCGCGACTGTCTGTTCTGGGCGGTGCTCGAAGCGAGCCGTCGGCAACGTGTGCCGCTGCCCGGCGACCCGGCCGGCCCGGCGGAACTCCGCGCCCGTGCCGCCGACCTGATGGCGCAACAGCCGGCGAGGTTCGAGCCACATCTCGGTCGTACCGCCGGCCGGATCATCGCCGACCAGCTCCATCATCAGCACGCCGACACCCGACTCACCCCCGGCTGGGAGTACGTGCCGCCCACCGCCGAGACCCGGGAGTCCTGGCGTGCCGAGGCGGAGCTCGACGAACTACGGCGTCGGGCCAGGGCACACGACGTGGTCGGCGTGGACGACCTCACCCGGGAGGACCTGCGCGCCCTGCTGACCGCCGAGGACCCGACCACCGCTCGGACCCTCGCCGACCACGTTCGCACCGCCGTCGCCGAGCGGGAGCAACGGCAGCCGAGGGTGCAGTGGCTCCGGGAGGTCGCCGACCGGATCGACCGTGGTGACCGCAACGTCCTCGGGATGCTGGCCGTCCACTTCACCGGCCGCGACGAGGCCGGCAACGCCGAGGTGGTCAGGCTGGTCCTCGACACCGTCGAACGGCACGGTCGGACACCCAGCGGTGTGGAACTGCTGGAGGCCGCGATGCGGCAGCGCGACCTGTGGAACTCGGCGATCGGCGACGACCTGCCGACGGCCCTGGCCGTGGCCCTCGACCTCAACATCGTCGTGGTCCCCATCGACCGGGACCGCGACCGCGTGCCGTTCGTGGCCGGGGTTCCCCTGCCACTGCGGTCCGAGGCGCACCACGCCCTCTACCTCGCCCGCAGCTTCAACCACTTCCAGTCCCTCGAACCGACCGACGGCACCGCATCGGCGAGCACCGTCCGGTGGCACCGCTCCGATCTCAGTCCGACCGCACTGCGCCAGGCCGTCGACGCCGTCATCATGCGGTACGACCTGCCCCCACCGGTCGACCCGACGTTTCTCGACGGGCTGCGCACCCGGGTCCAGGAGGCCCTGGTCCACGGTGACGACCCGGTGGCCGCCGCCGACCGGTTCGCCGCCGTCCACGGCCACCTCCCCACGACCTTCCAGGCGGGACCATGACCGAGCAGCCCTCTCTCGCGCTGCACCACCTGCTGCTCCGCCTCGACGGGCACTTCCCCGACGACCTGGTCAGCGAGGCCCGCGCCTGGCTGGCCGAGGGCCTGGTGCGCGACGTGGCCGAAGCGGTCGTGTTCACCGCGCTGACCGGTGACGTCCCGCTGAGCGCCGCGGACGTCGTCGTACTCTCCGAAACGCTGTCGTCGGCCGGGGCCGACACCGCCGCCCTCGCCGAGGTCCGCCGCACCGACGCCTCGCCACCGCCCGCGCACGGGCTGGCTCCTGCCGATCCGACGGCGCTGGCCGAGGAGCGGTTGCCGGCCATCCTCGACCTCACCAGCGGGTACGCCGGCCCTGGTGCACCGGACCCGGTGGACACCACGATCGTCGCCGCGATGCCGGCGCTGACCGGCACCCAGGCGCTGTGGCGGTCGTGGCGCTACCCGACCGACGGCACTCCACCCCGACGCGTCTACCTCGTGCACCGACCCGACGGGCCGTTGCCGACGGCCGCCGCGCGGTTGCAGGCCGTGCTCCGCGAGGCGGGGGAGAGCACACCACTGGTGCAGGTCTTCGACGACGAGACGGCCCTGCCCGCGCAGCATCGGATCGCCCTGGGCTGTGCGGCGCTGCTGTGGACACCCCGGCCACCCGCCCCGGTCCGGTTCGCCGAGTCGCCCGGCTGCGCCCCCGACCAGCCCCGCCTCGACGGGCCGGACCGCGATCGGGTGCTGACCCGTCTCGCGTACGGCGTGCCGCTGCTGACCACCGCGACGTTCCTGGACGACGCCCTGGACCGCACCCGGATCGGGGCCGTACCCACGGACCTGCGCACCGACGGGGAGTGGATCTGGAGCGACATGGTCACCTACTACCTCGACCGGCACCGGCTCGCACCCGGGCCCACCTTCCTGGCCCACCTGCGCGCCTGTGGCCCGCACCCACCCCAGGTCGGACCCGCCGCACTGCACCGTGCCCGGGCCGCGCTGTGGGCGACGACCACAGGTCGACGGGAAACTGCGCGCCGACCGTGAACCGAGCCGGTCCGGCGGTCGTAGTGGGGGCACTCGGGCCGGGACGCCCACCACCGGCGGAAGGGAGAACCGCGGATGGCCGCGACGACGGTGGCGGTGACAGGGGTGCTGACCGAACCGGTCGGCGACGCGCTGCTGCTGCGCACCGCGGCCGAGGACCGGGATGCGGTGGTACGCCTCGTCGGGTCGCTGCCCGTCGAGACCGACCGGGTCACGGTGGTCAGCACGCCACAGGTCACCGCCCTGCCGCAGTTCTTCGTGGTGCTGTCCCGGGTGCTCGGGGCGGAGCTGGGCGGCAGCGCCGACGGGATCCGGCTGCTGCCGCTCGGCGACTACGCCGACCGTTCCGTCGTCGACCGGGCCGCACGAGGACTGGCGGAGCGGATTGGTCAGGCGGTGACGATCCCACGAGATCCGCTCCCGGAGGATCAGACCGGGTTGACCGGCCCGTACGAGTGGCTGGTCTACCCACCGGGCCGCCCGGCCGGAACCGGCCACGTCTGGCCCACCCCGGCACCGTCGACCCGTCCCACCCCGCCGGGTCGACGCACCGCCACCGGCTGGTCGTTGCTGGACACCGGCTCACCCGTTACCGGTGCGCCCGCTACCGGGACCACCGCGGCGGGATACGTGGTGGAGATCGAGGTCGGCCCGACCGGGTTCCGGATCGCCGGTCGACCGGCACCACCGGCGATCCTGGCCGCCCTGCTCACGACGGTCCGGGCCGACGATCACCAGCCGATGGTGCTGGTCGTCACCGGCACGGCACCGACCGGTCCGGCCGCCGCCGGACTGATCTTCGGTGGACTGGCCACCGCCCTCGGCGAACCGATCCTCGTCTGCACCGACATCGTCACCGCGGCCGACGACGGAACCCTGACGACCCCGGCGACGTTCCATCGCTGGCCGCCCCGCGTCGGTACCACTGCCCCACGTGCGCAGGAGGTCGGTGCCACGCTGCCCGTCACCCCGGTGCCGGACGGCCCTGCGGCGAGCGACGGGCCGACGCCCCTGGCCCCTGCCATGATCATCGAGCTGTGCGACGGCGACCGGTGGCGCGCGCCGAAGACCGTCGAACCCGCCGACAGCGCCCTGCCCCCGGACGGACCGAGGCCCGATCCGGCGCGGGTCCCGGCGCCCGCGCCGGCAGCACCGCCGGACCCGACCGACACCGAGCCGCGCCGTACCGACTCGGCGCAAGCCGCCTCCGTCCGGGCCGCCACCGACACTCCCGTCACGATCCCCGTGCACGCGGTCGGCCCGCCCGCGGATGCCGGTGTTCCGTCGGTCCTGGCGTCCGGCGAGACGCCGCCCGACGTACCGGCGGACACCGGGTCGGCCCCGCCGCCGCACCGGCCCACCAGCCCGGGGGACCCGCACCCGGAGCGGGCGTCCGGACCGCTCCCGTCCCGCGCCGTCGCCCGCCGGCTCGACGACAGGTGGGGCCCGGACGACCGGACCCGGCTCCGACAGGTGCTCGACGGCCGCTACGACGGGTACGCCCGGATGGTGACCCGGGTGCTGGCCGAGGAGCCCGGCCTCCGGGCCGCCGGCACCGCCGCCGACGTGGTCGCCGCACTGGTCGCCCTGTGCGCGTACGGCGGATCCGAGCGCGACCGGATCAACGCCACCCTGCGCGGCGGCACCGACGACACCCCGGACCGGCTGCTGCTCGCCCGGGGCGCCCTGCACGGACTGCGTCGGCTACCCACCGTCCTCGGAGCGGTGCACGCCCACGGCGAGGTCCCCGCCCCGCTCCTCGCCGGCTACCGGCCCGGCGACGAACTGGTCGAGCCCGCCTTCGTCGACGTGGACCTGGTCCGGCGGCCGGCCCCGGCGGCCACCGTGGAGTTCGCCGTCTGGTCGGCCACCGCCCGCCGCGTCGACCGGTTCGGATCAGGGGCCCTCTTCCCGCCCGGCAGCCGCTTCGTGGTGCTCGCGGTCGACCCGGCCGAGACCGACGACCGACCGGCCCGGGTACTGCTCGGTGACCTGACCGGTGTCGGGCCGCAACCCGCCCACGCGGTCGGCCGGATGCGCGACCGACTGCGTCAGGCACTGGAACAGGACGCCGCGCCACCGTCCGACACCGCCGCTCCGCACGCACCCCACCCGCTGCTGCGGTTCGCGCCCGGCCTGCACGACGACGGCCGACGTCTCGTCCCCGATGCCACCGGTCCGGCATCCGACCCCGAACGTGGAGGTACCCGACCGTGAGCCAGGGTGTGCTGTCGGTCTCCCAGACCGATCCGGACTGCCTGCCGACCATCTCCGACGCGCTCGCGCTGGCTCGCCCGGGCGCCACCGTCGCCGTGCAGCCGGGCGTCTACCGGGAACGGCTGCGACTCACCGGCGACGTGACCCTGGTCGCCGAGGACGGTCGAGGGTCGGTCACCGTACACGGCGTCGGTGGTCCGGCGGTGTTCCAGTCCGGTGGCACCGTGGTGCTGCGCGGGCTGGTCCTCACCGGCGGCGACGAGGCGTTCCCGACGGTCCAGATCGCCACCGGCACGCTGCGCATGACCCAGTGCGAGGTACGCGCCGACGCGGTGGTCGGCGTGCACGCCGCCGCCGGTCGCCTCGAACTGGGCGACTGCCTTCTCAGCAATCCGGGCGGCGCCGGTCTCCTGATCGACGGCGGTGCGGCCGGTACGGTCACCGCCACCACCGTGCGCGACGTGGGAGCGGCGGCCGTCGTCATCGCCGGCGGCGCCGACCCGGTCCTACGTGACTGCACGGTCACCGGCGTGCGGGGCGCGGGCGTGCTGTCCACCCGTGCCGGTCGGGGCCTGGTGGTCGGCTGCGACATCAGCGCGGTCGACGGCCCGGCCGTCGCGGTCGAGCAGGACGGCGCGCTACGCGTCGAACGCTGCGTCGTGCACGACAGCCCCGGCTCCGGGCTGATCACCACCGGCGGCCGACCGGTCCTCGACGACTGCGAGTTCCGCGACCTCGGCGGGCACGGCGTCGTCGTCTCCGGGGACGCCGATCCGACCGCCCGTCGGTGCACCGTCACCGGCACCGCCGGCCACGGCGTGATCGTGCTGGAGAACGCCACCGGCGCGCTGCTCGACTGCCGGATCAGCGCGACCCGGGCGGCTGCGTTCGCCGTCACCGGATCGGCCACACCCCGGGTCGAGGGCGGCCGGATCGACGGCGGTACCGGGATCGCGGTGCTGCTCGACGGTCCGGTCGGCGGCACGTTCACCGGGGTGCGCGTCGACGGTGGCCGGACCGGATTCCTGGTGCGCGCCGGTGCGGACCCGGTGCTGACCGACGCGACGGTCCGCGACTGCACCGGCTACGGCGTCGAATCCGTCGACGGCGGCCGTGGCACCGTCCAGGGCGGCACGTTCACCGGCGGCACGGCCGCGGTGCGGGCGGCCGCCGACGGCACGCTGACCCTGACCGACTGCCGGATCCGTGGCGGCGGTGTCGGGTTGCTCGTCGACGAGGGCGGATCGGTCACCGGGACCTCCTGCGATGTCAGTGAGACCGGCGGGTCCGGTGCCGACGTCGGCGCCCGCGCACGGCTGCGGCTGGCGCACAGTCGGGTGCACGGCTGCGCCGGCTCCGGCATCCGGTTCGCCGGCCGGTCCGCGGGGCGGCTCGACCGGTGCGAGATCTTCGACAACGCCGGCGACGGCGTGGTGATGGAGACGCTGGAGCCCGTCCCGATGGACGGCACGACCGTCCGTGGCAACGCCGGCCGACAGGTGCGCCGGACCGGACCCGAACCGGCGGAGGACGACCCCCGTCAGGACGGCCCCGCACCGGCCGACCGCCCCGCCCCGACGACGACCGGCGTCCCGGCACCGGAACCACCCGCCGCCGCGGACGGGCCGGACCGACCGGGCGGCGACCCGGCCACCCCGTTGTTGGCGGAACTCGACGCCCTGGTCGGACTCACCGCGGTCAAACGGGAGGTGGCGACCATGGTCGGACTGCACCGGGTGGCGCAGCGCCGCAGCGCCGCCGGCCTGCCGATGCCGCCGATGTCCCGGCACATGGTCTTCGCCGGTGCGCCCGGCACCGGCAAGACGACGGTGGCCCGCCTGTACGGCCAGATCCTGGCCGCCCTCCAGGTGCTGCCCGGCGGACAACTGGTCGAGGTGTCCCGCGCCGACCTGGTCGCCGAGCACGTCGGCGGCACGGCGGTGAAGACCACACAACGGTTCACCGAGGCGATCGGCGGCGTGCTGTTCCTCGACGAGGCGTACACGCTCGCGCCGGTCGACGGTGGCGGCGGACACGACTTCGGTCGGGAGGCGATCGACACCCTGGTCAAACTCATGGAGGACCACCGCGACGAGGTGGTGGTGATCGTCGCCGGATACTCCCCGCAGATGCGGGCCTTCCTCGACTCGAACCCGGGGCTGGCATCCCGCTTCTCCCGCACCGTCGAGTTCGACAGCTACACCGACGACGAACTGGTCACCATCGTCGAGCGGCTGTGCAGCACCCATCACTACTCGCTGGAGTACGACACCCGCCTGGCGCTGACCGGATGGTTCCGGGCGATGCCACGCGGCGAGTCGTTCGGCAACGCCCGGGTCGCCCGCAAGGTGTTCGAGGACATGATCGGCCGGCAGGCGTTCCGGCTCTCCGAGGCCGGCGCCTCCTCCGGCGTGGAACTGGCCCAACTACTGCCGCAGGACCTCGGTGTCGCGCCCGAGGCCGAAGGCAGCCCGGGTACGCCGCGACTCTCCGAACTGGACCTGCTGCTCGGCGAACTCGGCAACATGATCGGACTCGCCGGGGTCAAGCGTGAGGTGGCCGAACTGATCGACCTGCTGGCCAACATCCGCCAACGGGTCCGCGCCGGACTGCCCGCCCCGTCGGTCTCGCGGCACCTGGTCTTCTCCGGCCCACCCGGCACCGGCAAGACCACCGTCGCCCGCCTCTACGGCCGGCTGCTCCACGCGCTCGGGGTGCTGGCGGCCGGGCAACTGGTCGAGGTGGCCCGCGCCGACCTGGTCGGTGAGTACGTCGGCCACACCGCGCACCGGACCAGAGAGGCGTTCGAACGGGCCCGCGGCGGTGTCCTGTTCATCGACGAGGCGTACACCCTCGCGCCGCCGGACGCCCGCAACGACTTCGGACGGGAGGCGATCGACACCCTGGTCAAGCTCATGGAGGACCACCGCGACGAGGTGGTGGTGATCGCCGCCGGATACGAGGCGGAGATGGCTGCCTTCCTGGCCGCCAACGCCGGCCTGCAGTCCCGCTTCACCCGCCGCATCCACTTCGACGACTACTCACCGGACGAACTCGTCGCGATCTTCGAGGGACTGGCCCGCGCCAGCGGCTACGAATGCCCGGGCGACACGTTGACGGCCCTACGTGGCCATTTCGAGACGGTGGAGACCGGCCGCACGTTCGGCAACGGCCGGTACGCCCGGCAACTGCTCGACGAGGTGGTCACCCGGCAGGCGCGTCGGCTCCGCTCGGTCACCGCCCCCAGCGTCGACGACCTGCGGACCCTGCGAGTCGACGACGTCCGGGCCCGAGCGACTGTCCACATGTGACATCAGCGACCATGCGCGAGTCGAAACAGGATCGTCAGGTGACGCCCGTATGCTGTCGCCCGCGCCGTCGGTATACGAAGCCGGGCTGGGCCACGGAATCCGCCCCGCCCCGGCATCGACGGTGGCCGGACAGGAGAGGCGGGTCGGTGGCGACGGTGTCGAGCGGGGCCGGTGCGGACGCCTCAGCCACACCGGACGAGACACCGACACCCGGTGCCGACACCCGGATGAGCCTGATCTACGAGACCCACGCCGAACCACTGTTCCGGTTCCTGCTCAAGCTCTCGCTCGGCGCCCGGCACATCGCCGAGGACCTGTTGCAGGAGACGATGGTCCGGGCCTGGCGCCACATCGACCACCTGTCGTCGGACCCGGAGACCCAGCGCCGCTGGCTGTTCACCGTGGCCCGACGGATCGCGATCGACGCGGCGCGGGCCCGACAGGCCCGCCCCACCGAGGTCGGCGCCGTCGACGTCTCCCGGATGCCGACCACGACCGACCACGTCGAGGAGATAGTCGCCGTGCACACCGTCCACGACGCCCTGCCGAGGCTCAAGCCGGAGCAGCGTACGGTGTTGATCGACCTGTACTTTCACGGCCGGTCCACCGCCGAGATCGCCGCCCGGCTCGACATCCCCGAGGGTACGGTCAAGTCCCGCGCCCACTACGGGCTGCGGGCACTGCGCGCCATCGTCGGGCCGACGGACGGGGTATGACATGTGCCTTCCGCCGCAGCACCGCATCAACCCGGAACCGCGTGATGACTGACCTCCACAGCGACCACGCGGCAGCGCGGCAGACCTGTGCCCTCTATCTGGCCGGCGCGCTGGACCCGGTGGCCGAGGCCGCCTTCGAGGTGCATCTCGCCGGCTGCACGGAGTGCCTCGACGAGTGCGACCGGGTGGGACCCGTCGCGCTGGCCCTGGCACAGCTCGACGACGAGCCGTCCGACCCCGGTCGGCCCCCCGAGCCCGCTGCCGTGCGCGAGGACACCATCCACCCGACCGGCCCCGCCGTGGCACCGACGACCGGTGCCGGCCAGGTCGACGACCAGCCCGGCGCCCGACCGGGCCGCACCGGCCCGCCGAGGCGGACGACTCCGACCGGACCTCAGGACGGACGACCGGGTAACCCCCGGCGCAGGATCTCCCGCCGGCTCCGGATCGCCGCCGGCGCACTGGCCGCGACCGTCGTCCTCGCCGGTGCCCTGGCCGTCGGGTTGCCCCGGCTGACCAGCGAACCGACGGTGGTCACCCCGGTCGGTGTCGCGACCGCCGAAGGCGTCGGCGGCGGTTCGGCGCGCCTGTCGGTCTCGATCGCCGAGACCGACGGCCGATCGACCATCGTCGCCAGCGTCGTCGGGTTGGAGACCGGAGTCCGCTACCGACTCTTCGGCGTCACCCGCGACGGGCAGACCCACGAGGTGGTCGAGTGGGACGGCCGGCCCGGCGCGCAGGAGATCAGCGGTGAACTCGACACGACCCTCGCCGAACTGACCTTCTTCACCGTCGCCCGCACGGACGGCGGCCCGGTCGTCTCGGCCCGCCTGGACCCGGTCACCCCCACGCCGACCGACTGACTCTCAGCCCCGACGCCACTTCTGATTGGCCGTACCGGAGCAGGTCCACAACTGCAGCCGGGTGCCCCAGTCCCGGATGTCGACGCACTTGTCGGTGTGCGGGTTGACGATGTCGCCCGCACTGGTCAGCCGGAACTGCTGGGCCCAACCACCGTTGCAGTCGGCGAGCTGAACGGCGGTGCCGTCGGTGGTGCCCGCCCAGGCCAGGTCCATGCACTTGCCGAGCGCCATCATCGTGCCCTTGCTGAACGACCACTTCTGGCCGACGTTGCCGGAGACACACCCCGCCATCTGCAACTGGGCACCATCCACCGACCTTGCCCCGGGCACCTCGATGCAGCGGTTCTCCCAACCGATCATCGGCCGCCCGGGGTAGCTGGGCGCGGTCGTCGCCGCGGGTGGCGTCGTGCGGGCCGGGGTCGCTCGGGCCGGGGTGGGGACGACCGGCGTCGGTGGGGCCGGTGGGGCCGGCGGGGGCGACGGGGGAGCGCCGGCGAGCGGCGGTGCCGAGGGGCCACCCGACCTCGGGCCGGCGGTCGGCGTGGCCGGGGGCGCACCGAGCCGTGGGTCCCGCGCGTAGTGCTCGGCGTACGCCAGCACCATGCCGGTGAAGTCGCGCAGCCCGGCCGCATCCGGCACTCCACCGGCCTGCTGCACCACGGTCGTACCCCACTGGTAGGCGGCCAGGGCGATCGGATACGGGTCCGCCCCGAGGCCGGCCAGCTCACCGGAGAGGCTGCACATCGCCCGCCCCAGGGTCGGGATCGCCACGGTCGGATCCCACGGCGAGGCGGACGGCTCGGCGTACCGGGCCCAGATCGCCGGCAGGAACTGGGCGATGCCCTGCCCGCCATTGGGGCCGAGCAGGTTGGGGTTGAAGCCGGACGACGCCATCAGTTGCGCCGCCACCCGGGCCGGGGTCACCGTCGCACACACCTTCCCGGCGGACAGCACCAGATCGAGGTAGGCGCCGGGTACCGGTCGGGGCGCGGTGCCCGGCGACGGCGCGGCCTCGACCGGGCGCGGCGGTGGGGTCGGCTCGGCGGTGGCGGCCAGGTCCGGCCGGCCGGCATAGCCCTCGGCGTAGGCGGCGACCGTCGCGACGTAGTCCTCAGCGGACGCCGGCACGCCGCCGGCCGCGCGGACCGCGTCGACGCCGGAGTGGTACGCCGCCAGCGCCAACCGCCACGGATCACCGCTGACACCGGCGTGGCGCACCTGACCGACCAGGTCACACACGTGGCGGGCGAGCGCCAGGATGTTGGCCGTGGCGTCCAGCCGGGGCGCCTGCGGCCACGGGGCCCACCGCTGCCACGTCTCCTCGCTGAGAGCGGCCACGCCGGCGCCACCGGCGGCGGAGCGTTGATTGACCTCGAAGCCCGACGCCGCCATCACCTGACCGGCGAGTCGCGCCGGAGTCAGCGCGGGACACGACAGGGCGGCCGCGACGATCGCCGTCGCCTGGTCGGCCGGTACGTCCTTGCCGACCAGGACAGCCGGTTCGGCGGTCGCAGTGCCGATGCTGGACGCCACGGCGGCGACTCCGAGCATGGCGAGTACTCCGGTGATCGCCACCGCCCGGCGCATCCGCACGTCGAGCCGACGGTAGCGAGCACCGAGGCGGCCGGCCAGGTTGCCGATCCGGCGGATGGCGTCGGCACCAGACGTCCCCTGCACAGCGACCCTCCTCGTCGTGGAATCCGCTGCCTACTACGCCCGTGGGTCGACCGGAGTTCACGGCCGATCGTCACGAATCGAAGCGTACTGTCCGCCACGACCGCCGTACGGCCCGCGTCCACCGTGGGGCCGTGGCCAGCGGATGGGCGAGGTACGGAATCGTTCGGTTTGCGCCAGGACCGGAAGGGCAACTATCTGCCTCGGCCCGCACGAGGTTCGCGATGGAGGTTGCCGTCATGTCGGTGGACGCGTTGGTGGAGACGAAGCGACCGGGATGGCCGGAGATCCTCGTCGGGCTGGCCGTCATGGCGGTGGTCGGCTACGGCCTACCGATCACCCTCGACCGGACCGGGGTCACCGACGGGTTCAGCCCGGTCACGTCCGGCCTCATCCTGGCCGCCCTCTCGGGTGTCGCCGGTCTCCTCGCGTTCGCCGCCGCCGCCCGCATCCGCTCCACGAACTGGAGCGACCTCGGCATCCGCCCGACGACCGGCCGTTGGCTGCTGATCGGGGTCGCCGGTGGTCTGGTCGCCCTGGTCGTCTCCCGGCTCGTCGCCGCCACGGTCTACTACCTCACCGGCCCGTCCGAGAACATCCAACAGCCGTATCTCGACGCGGCCGGCGACGGCATCCTCACGCTGATCCTGTCGTTCCTGTTCCTGGCGGTCCTCACGCCCATCGGCGAGGAGTTCCTCTTTCGCGGGATCGTCACCACGGCACTGCTGCGCTACGGCGCGGTCGTCGGTGTCGTCGGCAGCTCACTGATCTTCGCGCTGATGCACGGCCTGAACCTCGTCTTCGTGACCGCACTGGTCGTCGGCCTGGTCGCCGCCGAAGTGTTCCGCCGCAGCGGCTCCATCTGGCCCGCCGTCGCGGTGCACGTCACCAACAACCTGCTCGGGCAGGTCCTTGCCCTGCTCGTGGCCGGCGCGGCCTGACCGGACCCTGGCACGCGCCGACACACCGGGACGCTCGAAGATGTGGCACCGGTTCGGTGCCACATCAGACGTCGGCGAGGGTCCAGGGTATGTGACGGGCGCTCGGCGTCTACCGCGACCAGGATGACTTCCTAGGATGCCCTGGGAGGTGTGGGCGGCGAAATCGCTTGTCGATTGATGCTCTGCCTGCCTAGCCTGCACGGCTGTGCAGACCCCTTCCCTCCCGACTCACTTGGTGCGCCGGTGAGTCAGCGTCTTCGTGAGATCGCCCGCCAGACCGTGTCCATCGCCGAGTCCGGCCGCTATCGCAATGGTTACGGTGACGAGGTCGTCATCGGCGACGCGGTGCGGGCCGCCGTCGCCGGCACGCGGCACCACCTGCCCGACGACGTGTTGCACGGGGAGAGCACGGCGCCCGGTGTCGGCCGGGTGGAGGTGACGCACGAGTCGACGTTGCAGGCGGCCTCCCGGCTGGGATCCGCAGCGGCCTGTCTGGTGTTCGCCTCCGCGAAGAACCCGGGAGGCGGCTTCCTGGGCGGGGCGAAGGCACAGGAGGAGAGCATCGCCCGCTCGTCGGCGCTGTACCCGTGTCTGCTCGCGGCGCCGGACTTCTACGCGTTCCATCGTGCGCAGCGGGATCTGCGGTACAGCGACCGGGTCGTCTACTCGCCGGGGGTTCCGGTGTTCCGGGACGACAAGGGCACCCTCCTCGACCGGCCGTACCTGACGTCGTTCCTGACCGCTGCGGCGCCGAACCTGGGCGCGGTCCTCCGCAACCAACCCGAGCACGCGGCGGAGGTACCGGCCGTCCTGACCCGACGCGCCCGGCGGGTACTGGAGGTCGCGGCGGCGCACGGGCATCGGACGGTGGTGTTGGGCGCGTGGGGGTGCGGAGTGTTCCGCAACGACCCCGCGACGGTGGCCGACGCGTTCGCCGACGCGCTGCGGGTCGTCGACCGGTTCGACCACGTGCTGTTCGCCATCCGCGACGGCCTCCCGGACACCCCGGTGCACCGCGCGTTTGTGCAACGCTTCCCGGGAGCGGCCGGGGCGGCGACGAACGACCGGGTCTGAGGGGCGCCGTCACCGCCGTCGGTATCTGCCGGGGGAGGTGCCGTACCGGCGTTTGAAAGCGGCGGCGAACGCGAACTCCGACGTGTAGCCGACTCGCTCCGAGATGCCGCGCAGCGGCGTGTCGGACTGGTGGAGAAGCCGGGCGGCGGTGGTCATCCGCCACCAGGTCAGGTAGGTCATCGGCGGCTGGCCGAGCAGCGCGGTGAAACGGCGCGCGAACGGTGCTCGGGACAGCCCCGCCTCGGCGGCGAGTGCCGCGACGGTCCACGGCCGGGCGGGGTCGCTGTGGATGGCCCGTAGTGCGGCGGCGGTGGCCGGATCGTTGAGTGCGGCCGCCCAGCCCGTTGCCACGGTCGGCGAGGACGGGTTGCGGTCGAGCCAGGCACGCAGGATGTGCAGCAGCAGGGTGTCGAGCAGTGCCGGGATGATGGCGTCGGTGCCGAGGCGGGGCCGTTCCAGTTCGCTGGCGAGCAGGTCCACGGTGGCGCGTAGCTCCGGGTGTCGCCCGAGGTGCGCGGGCAGGTGAATGAGCGCGGGCAGGTCGTCGAGCAGCGGATGCGTATGGACCGGATCGAGTTCGTACGCGCCGCACAGGGTAACTGTGGCAGCGGCGTCGCCGACGTCCGAGACGTAGCGCGACAGGCCAGGGTCGTTCGGGTCGCAGGCGGGCGCGGTGGGTGAGGTCGTCGGGCTGTCGGCCAGCGTGTGGCCCGGACCGTGCGGCCGGAACACGATGTCTCCGGCGGCAAGCGGCACCGGGTCGGTGTCCGGTGCGATGAGCCAGCACGGCCCCTGGAGGACGATCTGGAAACCGGCGGAGCCGGGTACGGGTGCGAACCGCTGCGCCCACGGGGCGTACCACGCGATCCGCGCGGAGCGCGGCCGGCCGGCTCGCATGACCGTGATCACGTCGCTGAGTACGTCCATCGGGGCCAGGATATCGCCGCGAGGACGATCGAGTATGAATGAGGGACTACAGAGCATGGATCGTCTTCGGGTGCCGCCATAGGTTCGAGTGGTGAGAGCCATGCGAATCCACCAGTACGGCGAGGCCTCGGTCATCCGGGAGGAGGACGTGCCGCGCCCGACGCCGGGCCGGAACGAGGTGCTGATCACGGTCGCCGCGACCTCGTTCAATCCGTCCGACATCGGGCTGCGCCGGGGACTGCTGCGTGCCGTCTTCCCGCTGGATCTGCCGTACACCCTCGGCGGGGATGTCGCCGGCACGATCGTCGAGCTCGGCGACGGTGTGGACACCCTCGCCGTGGGCGACCGGGTCGTCGGACGGCTCGACACGGGCGGTGCCGCGGCCGAGTTCGTCACCGCCGCCGCCGACACCGTCGTGGCGGCGCCCACCACCGTTCCCCTCCCGCACGCCGCCGCCATCCCCATTGCCGGTGTCACGGCCTGGCAGGCGGTGTTCGCGCACGCGGGCATCACTCCAGGGCAACGGGTACTGGTCAACGGAGCGGGCGGTGGCGTCGGCGGGTTCGTGGTCCAGCTCGCCAAGCACGTCGGTGCCCACGTCATCGCCACGGCCAGCCCGCGCAGTACCGCAGTGGTCCGTCACCTCGGAGCCGACGAGATCGTCGACTACACGAACACGCCCCTCGGCGACGCGCTCGATGCCCCGGTCGACGTGATCGTCAACGTCGTCGTGGTCGGTGCCGGGCACGCCGCGGCACTGATGTCGCTGGTGCGCCCAGGAGGCGTCGTCGTGTCCGCCGCCGGCGCGCTGACGGCACCCGCCGGGTCGGCGGTGAGGGCAGTACGCTTCGTGGCCCGCAACGACACCCGTCACCTCGCCGCCCTCGTCGCCCTGGTCGACGCCGGGGCCGTCCGTCTCGACATCGCTGCGTCGCGTCCTCTCGCCGACCTGGCCTCGGTGCACCGCGACGCCGAGGCCGGACGCATCCGGGGCAAGACGATCCTTGTTCCGTGAGGTGGGCCGGGTAGCTCAGCTGGCGCCCAGCATCTCGGTGACCCGCGTGTAGAACGGGGCCGGGTCGTCGGCGAGGGACGCCTTCACCATCGCGGTCCAGTCGTCGACGATCACCTCGATCGACCCGGCGGCCAGCCCGTCGAGCGATCGACGCGGGACGTCACGGGGGTCGATCTTGGGTCCGTCGTAGTCGGCGGTGATGTCCGTGTCGGCGGCACCGAGGAGTACGCCCTGGACCAGGGTGCCCTGGGCGGCCAGTTCGAGGCGTACACCGTTCGTCATGTTCCACTCGGCGGCCTTGGCGGCGGAGTACGCGCCGGTGCCCGGGCCGGCGAACCACGACAGCGCCGAGAGCACGTTCACGATCGCACCACCGCCGTTCGCGGCGAGTACGGGGGCGAACTGGCGGATCACGTCGAGGGTGCCCCAGAAGTGCGTGTCCATCTCGCGGCGGACCTCGATCAGCTCACCGGTGACGAGCGGGGCACCGGTCGCGATACCGGCGTTGTTGACGAGAAGCGTGACGTCACGCGCGGTCGCTGCCGCCGCGACGACGGACTCGTGGTCGAGCAGGTCGAGTCGCAGCGGCACCACGCGGCTGTCGTCGAAGTCGAGGCTCTCGGGGCGACGGGCCGTCGCGTACACCCTGCGCGCCCCGCGATCGAGCAGCTCCAGTACGAACTGGCGGCCGATGCCGCGGTTGGCACCGGTGACGAGGGCGATCTGGTCGGTGATGTTCATGGGGTGGTGCTCCCTGCCTGGGTCGTCTCGGAAAGGGGTGGGACCGGATCCGGCCCGACGTCGACTACGGTAAAAGCTGACGTTGACGTCAAGGGCAAGTCGGAACGCGAAACCGATGGAGGACGTGGATGCGGATCGGTGACGTCGCCCGACGGACGGGTGTGAGCACGAGAGCGCTGCGGTACTACGAGGAGCAGGGTCTACTCACGTCGGAGCGGAGCCCCAGGGGCCAGCGCACCTATCCCGAATCAGCCGTCGAACGGGTCCGGTTGATCCAACAGTTCTTCGCCGCCGGTGTGCCCAGCCGGACCATCCTGCAACTGATGCCCTACGTCGACGCCGGACACGGTTCCCGCGAGGCGTTCGCGCTGCTGGCCGTCGAACGTGACCGGATCACCGCCGCCATGGCCGACCTCGCCGCCGCCCGCGACGCCCTCGACCGCATGATCGACATCGCGAACCACCCGACCGCCGAACACTGTCCCGCGCTGCGTGAGCCGCCCTGGACGCCGTACCGCCCTGCCGACCCCGCCGCATCGGCCACTTCTGACCGTGATGCGTCAGGCCGTTCCATGGTCGCCGGTCAGATGACCGCCTCCGCAGGCTGAGCGGTGGGCCCGTCACCGTCACGTCTTTTCGTTACGGCTGGCGCAACCCGGCAACAGAAGCCTAAAGCAACCGCAACCATCGATGGCTCATCCTTTCCTAGTCTGGGGTCGCACCGAACCCGGTGCACCACAAGGGTTCCCGCGCCACACCGTCCACCATGGACACAGGCGCGGCACGCGCCGGCCGCTGCCACGGCCGGCCCAGGAAGGAGCAGCCACGTGAGGCTCACCCACCTCGTCACCCGCCGCCGGCTCGGCACTCTGGGCGCCGCCACGCTCGCGGGCGCACTACTCGCCACGGCCGGGTTCAACCCGGCGGCGGCCACGCCGGTCACCGGCACCGTCCTCGGTGCCGACCTGCCGACCGCCGTCCCGGGCAGCTACATCGTCGTACTCAAGGACGGGCAGCAGCTCACCCGAGCCAGCGCCGAGCGTGTCACCACCCGGCACGGCGGTGGCCGGGTCGACCGGCTCTACGGACGGACGGTCAACGGCTACTCCGCGACCCTCACCGAGCGGGCCGCCCGCCGCCTGGCCGCCGACCCGGCCGTCGCCTACGTCGAGCAGGACCAGCGGGTACAGGCGCTGGCCACCCAGCCGAACCCGCCGTCCTGGGGTCTCGACCGCATCGACCAGCGGAACCTGCCGCTGAACCAGTCGTTCACCTACGGTCCGAGCAACGGGGTGCGGATCTACGTGGTCGACACCGGAGTCCGGATCACCCATCAGGACTTCGGCGGCCGGGCGGTGCACGGCTACGACGCAGTCGACAACGACTACAACACCGACGACGGTAACGGGCACGGCACCTTCGTCGCCTCGGTCGCCGCCGGGACCGCCTACGGGGTGGCCAAGAACGCCACCGTCGTCGGGGTGCGGGTACTCAACAACAGCGGCTCCGGCACCACGGCCGGTGTCATCGCCGGTGTCGACTGGGTCACCGCGAATGCCACCCGACCGGCGGTGGCCAACCTGAGCCTCGGCGGCGGGGCCAGCACCACCCTCGACGCCGCGGTCCGGCGATCCATCAACGCGGGCATCACCTACGCCATCGCCGCAGGCAACTCCGGCGTACCGGCCACCGGCACCTCACCGGCCCGGGTCACCGAGGCGCTGACCGTCGGCGCCACCGACGCCACCGACACCCGTCCCACCTGGTCCAACTACGGCACCGCGCTGGACCTGTTCGCCCCGGGTGTGTCGATCACCGCCGCCTGGCGGACCAGCAACACCGCCACGTACACCGGTAGCGGCACCTCGTTCGCCGCCCCGCACGTGGCCGGCGCCGCCGCGATCTACCTGCGGAACAACCCGTCGGCGTCGCCCGCGACGGTGAACGCGGCGATCGTCGCCGCCGCTACCCCGAACGTCGTCGTCAACCCCGGAGCCGGCTCACCCAACCGCCTGCTCTACATCGGCACCTTCGGGAGCTGATCGCGAGGCGACCGTCCGCACCGTGACCCGGTGCGGACGGTCGTCCTGTCGCCAGAACCGCCCGCCGTCGACCGACGCGTGTGGGCCAGGAACCTGCACCTGCTGTGCCAACGGGGTGCGGTGGGCTCGGACGGGCGGGACATCCCGTCACCGCCTGGTGTCGGACGGCAGGGAGGCGCGGTCAGCGGCCTGCCGACCGGACTCCCAACCGTCGCGGCTGTCCACCCGGATGGCCCGCGACCGGACCGTGTCCGGGAAGACCCGCCGCATGGTCTCGCGGATCTGCTCGTCCCGCGCGGCGAGCACCGGAAGCAGGTCGCTCGCGTCGCTCGCACCGTTCCCGTCCCGCCGATCGATGGCCTGCGCCAACGCGACCTGTGCCGCGGCGGTCAGCCGTTCGTCGATCCGGTCGGCGAAGGCCACCAGGAACGACTGACGGTACGCCTTCAGCCGGCTCCGACCGGCCTTACCACCCGGCGGCTCGGTCCGGGCCATCGCCTGGTGCGCCTGCACCAGCAGCGAGGTGTAGAGCAGGTCCACCGCGTCGATGTCGGTGTCGAACCCGAAGACGGTGCTGAACGCCAGTTCCGGCGACCAGACCGTGTGGCAGCGGTTCGCCTTGGCGACGGCGGCCAGCAGGGACGCCTTCTCCCCGTCGTGCGGATGGTCCACGCCGATCCGGCGCGCGTACGGCACCACCGGAGTCGCGTCACCGCCACGCGCTGCCAGCAGCGCCTCGTCCAGGCTGTGCCGGGTGACCAGTTCCTGCGCCTTGGCGGTGTACGCCTGCGCCTCGGCCGGAAAGGTCGTCGACTCGGCCTTGGCGAGCAGGGCGCGTACCCGGTCCAGCAGCCGGGCGTCGGTCCGCGACGACCCAGACCCGCCGACCGGGGCGGCGGCGGACCCGGGCGGCGGGACGAGCACCTCGATCGGCGGGAGCGCGGCCAGGATGGCGAGCAGGCCCAACACCAGGTCGAGTACGGCCACCCGGTCGAGCCGCCAGCGGGCCGCGAGAGCGTCGACGTACCTGGCGTCGTCCGCCCACCAGACCTGCGCCCCGAGGGCGTCCGCCTGCGCCAGCCACCGCCGGTCGACCGTGGTCCGGGGAAACCCTCGCAGGTACGCGGCGACCGCGTCGGTCACCAGGTCGGCCTGGCGCGGCAGGCCCCGCCGCGCGACCACCCGGTGCAGCTCGGTCGGCTGCCACCCGCCCCGCCACAGCCGCGCGAACGCCTCGTCCCGCGCCGCCACCAGCGCCGGGTCGACGTCGACCGACGGTGTGACGGTCAGCGCGTCCAGCCCCGCCTCGTAGTCGACCGCCCCGGCGAGAACCGCCCTGATCCGTTCCCGCACAGATGTCACCAGCCCAAGCCTACGGAGCCCGCAGTCGGACGTACGCGGCAACGGGCGGGCTCGACATGATCGAGCCCGCCCGTTTCATCTGGCGCTCAGACGTGTAGGACCCGGCTGCGCAGCTTGGAGAGCTGCGTACCGGCCAGGCCGGTCACGATCATCTGGCCGCGAGGCGGAACTGCTGGTTGGTTTGTCCGTGGCAGTCGTAGAGCTGGATCTGGGCGCCGTTGGTGGTGTTCCAGGCGTCGAGGCAGCGGCCGGATTGGACGCCGCTGATGGTGCCGTTGGTGTTGATGTTCCATTGCTGGTTGGTCTGGTTGTGGCAGGCGTAGATCTGGACGGCGGCGCTGTTGCCGGTGCCGGCGGCGTCGAGGCACATGTCGCCGTAGACGCGGAGTTGCTTGGTGCTGGTGTTGTAGGTCCAGGTCTGGTTGGTCTGCCTGTTGCAGTCGTAGAGCTGGACGCGGGTGCCGTTGGTGCGGGACGAGTTGGGGACGTCGACGCACCGGCCGGACTGCGCGCCGACGATCTCGCTGGCGGAGCCGGGCGGCGGCGTGGTGGGCGGTGGCGTCGTCGGCCCGGGCGTGGTGGGGGTCGGGGTCGGCGTACCGGTCGGTGGCGGCAGCAACGGGCACGTGTTGCGGTAGGTGACCACCCCGCTGTTGTCCACCAGCGGGCAGAGGAACTGGGTGTACCGGGCGTCGTTGTCGACGAACGTCTTCAGGAACGGCAGCATGGTCCGGATCAGCACCGGGTTCGACCGGCCGACCATGAATCCGTGGTCGCCACCGGCGACCTCCAGGTAGACGCTCTCCGTCGTGGCCGGAATGCTGTTGTACAGACCGAGCGCGTACGACGGGGTGACCACCGTGTCCGCCTGTCCGGAGATGATCATCGTGGGCACCCGGTCGTTGGCCAGGTTCGACGACGGCGAGTACGGCGTGATGCCGGCCACCGCCTTCAACGACGGGCGTCGCATCGCGGCGCTCAGCGCCCCGCCGCCGCCCATCGAGTGACCCGCGACGGCCAACCGGTTCGGGTCGATCCGGTTGCGCACCGTGCTCTGCTGCGTCAGGTAGTCCAGAGCGGCGAGCAACTGGGTGCCGCGAGCGGTGTCGAAGTCGTTGCGGCTGTTGGTCTCGATGCCGATCACCACGAAACCATGCGAGGCCAGCCACGGTCCCATCCAGGCCAGTTCGGCCGAGAACAGGGCGGTGTAGCCGGGTGAGATCGCGATGGCCCCGAAGGTGCCCTGGCTGGTGTCGGTCGGGTAGTAGATCCGGCCGCCGTTGAAGCCGTTCCCGCTGGGGACGCTGACCGACGTGTTGGCGAACGGGCCGTTCTCCGCCGCGACGCTGTTCCGGGTCGGGTCCGGGCCCCGCTGGTACGGGTTGTCGGCGGCCGACGCCGACCCTGTCGCCAACGTCACGGTGAGCAACCCGACGGCGGTGGCGAGTCCGGCGGCGGCGAGCTTGAGCAGTCGTCCCCGAAAGCCGGGCGACGCGCGGTGCGCGTCAGTGATCCCCGAGGGCAGGGGAGGGGGCGCATGTCCTCGCACTGTCGATACCTCCTGGTGGTGGTGGGGGTGGGTGTGGGATGGGCGGGTCCGGCATGCGCCGAACCCGCCCGCGCCGGCTGTGCCCGAGCCGGACCTGCACGCGGTCAGCGTTGCAGGGTGAGTAGTGCGGGGCGGTAGGGCAGGAGGCCGTAGTCGCCGCCGGAGTTGGGGGAGCGTCCTTGGTAGAGGAGTTGGAGGTTGCAGGCGTTGACGGTCATGGTCTGGTCGGCGTTGGTGCGTAGCAGTTCGCCGTGGCTGATGTCGTTGGTCCAGGTGGCGCCGCTGTTGGCCTTACCGGCGAAGGGGTTGTTCTCGGTGGCGGCCTGGGGGGTCCAGGTGCCGTTGAGGCTGGTGGCGGTGAAGGAGCGGAAGTAGCGTCCTTGGGAGCCGATGGCTTCGACGAGCATGAGGTACCGGTTTTCGCCTTCGAGTTTGTAGACCTGGACGCCTTCGAAGAGGTTGTTGGTGGTGTCGGTCATGATCGTCGTGTAGTTCGAACCGAAGCTGCCGGGGAAGTTGCCGATGGGCATGCTGGCCCGGTAGATGCGGCCGTTGTCGCCGGCGAAGAAGAGGTACATGTTCTGGCTGTCGCCGATGAGGGCCTGGTCGATGGGGCCGGTGCCGGAGTTGGTGATGGATCCGGTGAACAGGGTTTGTGCCGGTCCCCAGCTGTTGACGTCTGCCGGGTTGGTGGAGGTGCGGTAGGAGAAGGCGGGGCCGCCCCACTGGTAGGCGAGGATCCAGATGTTGCGGGGGGCGAAGTAGAACAGGGAGGGGGCGACGGCGGAGAACGGCATCGGGTTCTGGCTGGCGGAGCCCATCTGGTTCCAGTTGGAGAACAGGCCGAAGTTCATCGAGCCCCAGCTGGTGCCGGTGTCGTGGGTGGTGGCGTAGACGAGTTGCTGGCCGTTGTAGGGGGCGTGGGTGAAGTCCTTCAACGACACCCAACCCGAGCGGGGCTGTGCCAACGCGCCGGTCGAGGACCACCGGTACGACGACGGCAGCGAGCAGGTACCCGACGGCGGCGGCGTGGTCGGCGGCGGCGAGGTGGGACCGCCGAGGGACACCAGCCGGAACTGCTGGTTGGTTTGTCCGTGGCAGTCGTAGAGCTGGATCTGGGCGCCGTTGGTGGTGTTCCAGGCGTCGAGGCAGCGGCCGGACTGGACGCCGCTGATGGTGCCGTTGGTGTTGATGGTCCACTGTTGGTTGGTCTGGTTGTGGCAGGAGTAGATCTGGACGGCGGCGCTGTTGCCGGTGCCGGCGGCGTCGAGGCACATGTCGCCGTAGACGCGGAGTTGTCTGGTGGTGGCGTCGTAGGTCCAGGCCTGGTTGGTCTGCTTGTTGCAGTCGTAGAGTTGGACACGGGTGCCGTTGTCCCGCGAGGAGTTCGGCACGTCCACGCACCGGCCGGACTGCGAACCCACGATCTCACTGGCGGAGCCGGACGGAGGGTTGGTGGGCCCCGGCGTGGTGGGCGTGGGGGTGGTCCCGGGACCGGCGCTGTTCAGCGCGTCCAGGGTGGCCGTGTAGGCGGCCTTCTTGTTGCCGCTGCCGTCGAAGAGCAGCGGGGTGCCGCTGGAACGCCACGAGTCGGTGTCCCGGATGCCCCACACCGTGATGCCGGTGCAGCGCGGAACCGCGAGACAGTCGTTGACCACGTTGCGGTACGTGTTGGCCTGCGAGGTGCCCGAGCCCTCGATGTCCAGCTCGGTGATCTGCACGTCGACGCCGAGCGCCGCGAAGCTGGACAGCGTGGTCCGGTAGTTGCTGTTGTACGCCGACTGGGCGTTGAAGTGCGACTGGAACCCGACGCAGTCGATCGGTACGCCCCGCTGCTTGAAGTCCTGGACCATCCGGTAGACGGCCTGGGTCTTGGCCCAGTTCCAGTTGTCGGTGTTGTAGTCGTTGTAGCAGAGCTTCGCGCCCGGGTCCGCCGTCCGGGCCGCCCGGAACGCCGCCTCGATCCAGTCGTTGCCGGTGCGCTGGAGGTTCGAGTCGCGCCGGGCGCCGCTGTCACCGTCGGCGAACGCCTCGTTCACCACGTCCCAAGAATGGATCTTGCCCCGGTAGTAGGTGGCGACCCGCGTGACGTGGTTGAGCATCGCGTTACGCAACTGGGTGCCGGACATGTTCTGCATCCAGCCGGGCTGCTGCGAGTGCCAGGCCAACGTGTGGCCACGCACCTGCCAACCCCTACTGAGAGCGTGGTTGACGATCCGATCCGCGTTGGTGAACGTGAAGTTGCCCTGCTGCGGCTCGGTCGCGTCGATCTTCATCTCGTTCTCGGGCGTGACGCTGTTGAACTCGCGGTTCAGGATCGTCGTGTACGCGCCGTCGCCGAGCTTGTTCGCCGCCACCGCCGCACCGAAGTACCGGCCGGACTGGTTCGCCGCCGCCGCGAGAGTTGTCTCGGCGGCGTGGGCGAGCGTGGGCAGCAACGATGCGACGAAGACGGCGACCAGCGCGGCGGCTCCGGGAACATAGAGCGCGCGGAGTCGACGTCTGGGGGGACGGGTTCGGGAGATCATGTCGATCCTCCACTGATGGGACGGATGGGATATGTCTGTCGCTGATCGGGTGCGCGCAGACGGCGACCCGCAATGCCGATTCCGCCGACCTGGTCAGGGCTCATGTCCGGCATGCATGCGGAGGTGACTCGCCGCTGGCCGTCTGGTCGGCGGGTGAAGGGTGGCGGTGGTCGAGTCCGTCGCTCGCCGGGACGTGGCTGCGGGCGGTGGACTCCGGTGTGGACGTGTCACCCGGATGCTCGGGCCTGGTGACGGTGCGGACACCTCCAGGGTCGGGAAGATCAATGTTAGCGATCTCATCGATCGGTGCCTATCAGGCTGGCAGAATGTTCCAGGGTTTTCAACCGGTAGTTTCGGAAACATGCCGGAAGTGTTTCGGCGGCTGCTCGGGCTGCGTCGCTCAGGACGTCACGACACCTCGCCACGCACCACCGTCGTCGCACACCACGTGCGAGACCCGCCCCCGTACGTAGATGCCAGAAGACGGGGGGCGAGCGCCCGCGCGAGCGGTGTCATCCCGTCACCCCTGGCCACCGACCGTCTACAGGCGTCGGAGACTGCCGTCCGGCGGGCGCGGGTCACCGGTGCCGGAAGGAACGGTCACCGGGGTCGACTACCCTCACCGCCGTGGACACTGCGGAGATCGATGCCCCCGTCGTCGGCGTCACCGTCTATCCCGACCGGGCCCGGGTCACCCGCAGTGGCGGCACCCGACTGGCAACCGGTCAGCACCGCGTACGCGTCGCGCCGCTGCCACTGGGCCTTCGGCGGGACTCGGTCCGGGTCGGCGGCCGGGGCGCGGCCACCGTGCTCGGTGTGGACGTGACCGCCTGGCGGCAGGCCCGCAGCACCGACGCGCAGGTCGTCGCCCTGGAGCAGCGTCGGCGCGAGCTGACCGACGAGTTGGCCGAGGTCGACGACGCGGACGGCATCGAGGAGCAGCGCGGGCAGTTCCTCACCAGGCTGGCCGAGCGGGCCGGTGGCACGTACGCCCGCGCGCTGGCCACCGGCGACGCCGCGCCCGCCGACGTGGCCGCCTTCACCGACTCGGTGGCCGCCCAGCTCGCCGACTCGCGTGCCCGACGGCGCGGACTGACCCGTCGGCGTACCGAGCTGGGGGAGGAGCTGGCCGCAGTCGGGCGCGATCTCGACGCCGCACGCGGCAAGCAACAGCCGGACCGGCTGGCCGCCGAGGTGATCGTGGCGGTCGAGGCCGACGACACCGACGTCGAGCTGGAGCTGACCTACCTGGTGGAGGGTGCCCGGTGGCAACCCTCCTACGATCTGCGGCTGGTCGACGAGACCATGACCGTCACCTGGTTCGCGATGGTCAGCCAGAGCACCGGGGAGGACTGGCCCGAGTGCGACCTCCGCCTCTCCACCGCCCGACCTGCGGCGACGACCGGCGTACCCGAACTGTCGCCCTGGTATCTCGACCGGCTCCGGCCACCGCCCACCCGTGCGGCGCCGGACATGGTGGCCGGGATGCCGGCGTTCGGCGCGGCGCCGGCCGCCGGTGCGGCCCGTGCCGCGCCGCCGGCCCCGCAGATGCTGCGGGAGAGCGTTGCCGAGGTCGAGCAGGGGACCACGGCGGCCACCTACCGGCCGGCCCGGCCGGTGGCGGTGCCCGCCGACGGCAGCGCCCACCGCGCCACCATCGCCGTGCTGGACCTACCGGCCCGGCTGGACCACGTCACCGCCCCGGTCCGCGCCGCCGAGGCTCACCTGCGTGCCACGGTCCGCAACACCTCGGAGCACGCACTGCTGCCCGGCCCGGCCGCGGTGTTCCACGACGCGGACTTCGTCGCCTCCACCCGGCTGCCGATGTGGGCGCCGGGAGAGGAGACCGAGCTGGCGCTCGGGGTGGACGACCGGATCCGGGTGGAGCGCAAGCTGCACCGACGCGCCGAGTCCAAGGCCACGCTCGGGTCGACCCGGCGGCGCGAGGTGGAGTACCGGATCACCGTCGACAACCACACGCCCCGCCCGGCCACCGTCGAGGTCCGCGACCAGCTCCCGGTCTCGCGGGACGAGGCGGTGGCGGTACGCGAGACGACCGTCGTGCCGCCACCGGTCGAGCGGACGGAACTGGGTGAGATGACCTGGCGGCTGTCACTCGCCCCGGGCGAGAGCGGCGAGATCGCGCTGGGCTTCCGGGTGGACCTGGCCAAGGGGGTCGAGCTGACCGGCTGGCGGGAGTAGGAGCCGCTCCGGTCGCTCCGCTACGGCCGGCGGCGTACGACGACCTCGCCGGAATGCACCGCAGGACACCGTCGGCTCGCCGAGGACGGCTCAGGCGAGGAGTGCGACCGTGAGCTGGCTGCTGAGGGCGAGCGCGGCCAGCCCGGCCAGGACGCTACCGACGGCGTTGGCGATCGCGCGCAGCGGTGCGCCGGCCTCCGTCAGGCGGATCGTCTCGACGGAGAAGGTCGAGTAGGTGCTCAACGTCGCACAGAACCCGGGACCGATCAGGTGCTGCAGGGCCGGAGTCACGGCGGTCACGGTGCCGACGCCGGCCAGGACGCCGAGGCCGACGCAGGCGACGAGGTTGACGGTGAGGGTCCCCCACGGGAAGGCGGTGCCGAGCCGGGCCTGGACGGCGCGGTCGATCAGGAAACGCAGCGGCGCGCCGACGAGGGCACCGAGGATGACCATGAGCCAGTTCATCCGGCGGCTCCGTCGCCGGTGGCAACGAGCAGCCGGGTGAGCGTCGCCGCGCCCCACCCGGCGGCCAGCGCCGCGACCAGGGTGCCGCCGAGGTAGAGCAGCGCCGTGCCCGCCCGGCCGCCGCCGATCAGGTGCTGGCCGTCGAGGGCGTAGGTGGAGAACGTGGTGTAGCCGCCGAGTACGCCCGTGCCGAGGAAGGGCCGGACCAGCGGATGAGCGGCGCGCCGTTCGGTGATCAGGACCAGGAGCGCACCCATCACGGCGCAGCCGGTGATGTTGATCCAGAACGTCGTCCACGGGAACGTCCCGGGCGCGGTCGGAAACAACACGCCTGCGCCGTAGCGGGCGCAGGCGCCGAGTACGCCGCCGGCCGCGATCGCGGCGAGGACCTCGATCTGTCGCGGCACCCGACCGGGCGGCCCCGGTGGGACGACGATGTCGGGATCGACCGGTTCGCGCAGCGGGCTGCGGGCTGGGTCGCGGTGTTCGTCATGCGGCACGGGCACGGGCTCCTACCTGGGCGGTCTCCACGCCCGGGTGTGGGCGTGCGCGAGGATCATCAGGTAGGGACCGTCGGCGACCGGGTGCGGCACGGTTCGGGTACGGCGGGCCCCACCGCCGTGCCGCCACCTCGAAGGGTGGCTGCCCGTCCAGGCTACCGCTCGGCACTGCCGGAACGGCTACCCGTCCGCGCCGCTCAGGCGCGCGGACGTCGCCTCGTGGTCATCCGTGCAGGTCCAGCGTGCCCCGGTCGAGGACCGGACGGCCTCGGCCGTCGACGGCCTGGAAGAGTGCGCCCACCGGGCGGCGCCACACCAGCACGGTGAGGGTGTCGCCGGGGAACAGCGGTGCGGTGAACCGGGCGCTGATCCGGCGTACCCGGTCGGGGTCGTTGTCGGCGGCGGTGCGCAGCAGGGTCCGGGCGGCGAAACCGAAGGTGCACAGCCCGTGCAGGACGGGGCCGCGAAGGCCGGCGGCGACGGCTACCGCCGGGTCGGAGTGCAGTGGGTTGCGGTCGCCGTTGAGGCGGTAGAGCAGCGCCTGGTCGGGGCGGGTGTGGTGGTCGGTGGTGTGGTCGGGGCGCTCCGCCGGTCGCTGCCAGGGGGTGCGCGGCGCGCGTGGGCCGTCGAAACCGCCGGCCCCGATGACGAACATGGTGCGCTCGACGGTGGCCAGGTGGACGCCGTCGGTGTCGTGGATCTCGGATCGGTGGTGGAACAGAGCGCCGCTGGTCTGGTCGTGGACGCCGGTGACGGTGGCGGTGACGCGGGCCCGGCCGGCGGGTGGCAAGGGCCGGTGCAGGGTCAGGGTCTCCCCGGCGTGCCGGACGACGGCCGGCTCGCCGAGGTACGGCGGATCGGCGGCGAGCAGGGTGGCGAAGCTCGGGAGAACGGCGTGTGGGTGCCCGGCGGTGTTCTCCGTGGTGTACCGGAGTTCGTCGGTGGGATCGGGCGTACCGGCGCCGACGCTGAGGGCGTAGTGGAGCGTGTCGGTCACGCTCCAGGTCCGCTCGGTCGTCGTCGGCGCGTGCCCGTGGGGGGAGACGAGTCCCTTCACGGCCGAATGTTCGCCACGTTGCGTGACGTTCTTTCCCTGGAGTGCTCTCGCCTGAGATTTCGGATTCGCCGCATCAAGTGGGTTGTTCAGGTACTTCATGGTCGCTATCTCCTCGGTACGTCGGCGAGCACGACGGGGCGTACGACGGCCTCTGGCTACTGTCTGTGGTTAGAGGCTCTCGCTTACGCCTCTTGACGTTGTAAAGCGCCTCACAGTAGCGTCCCATATTAAGAAACCAAGACCACAATATGAGCCGCTTAAGTCTGGGGAAGCCATGAGAATGCGCGTAACGGCTGCGGCCGCCGCCCTGCTGATGACCGTCGCCATGGCGGCGTGTTCCGAGAACCAGTCCTCTGGCGACTCCGGCGGCGACAGCGGCCCCACCCCCGCCGTCAACTTCGGCGTCGGCGTCGACCCGGCGTACTCCCCGATCTACCTCGCCGACCAGGAGAACCTCTTCGACCAGGCCGGGCTCGACGTGACCGTCACCCAGTACCAGGAGGGGACCGGCGGGCTCGACGCGATCCTGGCCAAGCAGGGCCAGGTCACCGCCAGCACCGAATCCAGCCTGCTCAACCGGGCGACCCGGGGCGACATCAAGGGGCTCGCGGTCTTCTCGCAGTCGCCCAGCTTCATCAAGCTCGTCGCCCGCTCCGGCATCACCGACGTCGCCGGCATCAAGAAGTACGGCGTCGTCCCCGGCACCGTGAACGAGTACGCCACCAACAAGGTCCTCGACAGCCGCAACATCGCCCGCGACACGGTCGAGTTCGTCAACGCCTCACCCGCCGAGATGCCGGCACTGCTGCAACGCGGCGACGTCGACGGCTACATCATGTGGGAGCCGTGGCCCTCGCGGGGCGTCGCCAACGGCGGCACCGTACTGCTGACCAGCGGCGAGATCGGGTACGTCTACAACCTCGTGATCGGCGTCGACGGCGCCTGGTACGAGGGCAACAAGGAGACGGCCAAGAAGGTCGTCGACACCATCGCCCAGGCCTGCGAGCAGCTCACCGCCGACCCCGCCAAGGCCGGCACCGTCACCGAGACCGCGATCAAGGTGCCCGCCGCCGAGGCACAGACCCTCCTCGAAGGCGTGCAGTGCCAGGTCCGTGACTTCACCGACGAGGACATCCAGCGCTACCACGAGATCGCCCAGTTCCAGCAGGACAGCAACATCGTCGGCCAGAAGGCCGACCCGGCGACCGTCATGATCAGGGGAGTGGCGTGAACCGTACCGGCTCCCCGGTGTCCGTGAGCGACGTCGACATCCGGTTCGGCGACTTCGTAGCGGTCCGCCAGGCGAACCTGGACATCGCCGCAGGGGAGTTCGTCTGCCTGCTCGGCCCCAGCGGCTGCGGCAAGTCGACACTGCTCAACGCGATCGCCGGATTCGTCACACCCGTCGGTGGGGAGGTGACCTGCGCGGGCGCGCGGGTCACCGGCCCCGACGTCTCCCGCGGCGTGGTGTTCCAGAGCGCCGAAGCGCTCTTCCCGTGGCTGACGGTCCGACAGAACGTGGACTTCGGCCCGCGCATGCGCGGCGTCGCCAAGGCCCAGCGGGCCACCGACGTCGACCGCTACCTGGCCATGGTCGGCCTCAGCCACAGCGCCGACCGGTTTCCCGGCCAACTCTCCGGCGGCATGCGCCAGCGCGCACAACTGGCCCGGGTGCTGGCCAACGAACCGTCGGTCGTGCTGATGGACGAACCCTTCGGCGCCCTGGACGCCCAGACCCGACTGGTCATGCAGGTCGAACTCGACCGGATCTGGCGGGAGACCGGCGCGACCATCGTGTTCGTCACGCACGACATCGGCGAGGCGATCCTGCTCGGCGACCGGATCGTCACCATGACCGCCGGCCCCTCGGCGGCCATCAAGAACGTGTACCCGTGCGACCTGCCCCGACCCCGCGACCTGACCGACCCGGCCAGCGCCGCACTCTTCCGCGAACTCCGCGAGGACATCGGCGCCGAGGTGGCCCGCACCCTGCGCGCCCAGGGCCTCGACGACGGACACGACGGTCGGCAGCGCCCGACACCCGACGGCGCCGACAGGAAGGCACGACGATGAGCGTGGACCTGCGCACGGTGCCGGAGAAGACCAGCCGCGACACGACCGGCCCGGCCCGCCGCCGCACCAGCCGACCCCGGCTGACCCGGATCGGCTTGTCGGCTCTGTCGGTGCTGCTCGGCGTCGTCATCTGGGACCTGGTCAGCCGCAACTACACCGCCTTCTTCCTGCCCTCACCGCTGCTCACCTGGCGCGGCGCGGTCGAACTCATCCAGGACGGCACGCTGGCCAGTTCGATCAGCGCCTCGTCGACCCGGATCCTCACCGGCTGGGCGCTCGGCGTCGTCATCGGCGTTCCGGTCGGGCTGCTGATGGGCTGCGTACCGTGGCTGCGGCTGATGCTGGACCCGTACATCCAGTTCTTCCGGTTCGTCCCGCCGATCGCCTTCGTCACCCTGGCGATCATCTGGCTCGGACCAGGCGAGGCGTCGAAGATCGCGCTGATCTTCTACACCACCGTCTTCATCGTCGCGCTCAACACCCTGGCCGGCGTCCTGTCCGTCGACGAACTCCGCCTGCGCGCCGCCCGCGCGCTCGGCGCCAACGCGGTACGCACCCTGGCCTCGGTGGTCCTGCCGTCGACCGTGTCACACGTGGTGACCGGCGCCCGGCTGGCCATGGGCAACTCCTTCCTGACGATCGTCTCCGCCGAGATCGTCGCGGCACAGAGCGGCCTCGGATCGCTCATCTGGACTGCCCGCAACTACGCCAAGACCGAGTGGGTCTTCGTCGGCATCATCACCCTCGGCCTGCTCGGCTACGTCTTCGACTGGATCCTTCGGTCCGTCACCAGCAGGACCCTGCGCCGGTACGGCGTCACGTTCTGACCCGCCCGCCCCTGACGGCGCGCCGCTGCCGGCCGCCGGAGCCCGCGCGCCCACCACTATCGAAAGGCTCGCCATGCTGTGCATCGGCGTCGACATCGGTGGCACCTTCACCGACGTCATCGTGTACGAGCCGGCCACCGCCCGGCTCGCCGAGGCCAAGACCCTGTCCACGCCCGACGACCCGGCCGCGGCCATCTTCGAGGGACTGGCCAAGCTCGGCGTACGCCTCGACGAGGTCGACCGCTTCGTCCACGGCACCACCCGGGTCACCAACGCGCTGCTGGAAGGCTCCGGCGAGCCGGTCAGCGTGGTCGCCACCGAGGGCTTCCGCGACGTCCTGGAGATGGGTCTCGGCCACCGGCCGCAGCTCTACAGCGTCAAGGAGGCGGGACGCCCCCCGCTGACCCCCCGTCGCCTGCGGCACGTCCTGCCCGAGCGCATCGGCGCCGACGGCAGCGTCGTGCGGCCACTGGACACCGCCGCCCTCGACAGCGTGCTGGACCGGGTGGCCGCTGCCGGACCGAAGGCCGTGGCCGTCTGTCTGCTGCACTCCTACCGCAACCCGGCCCACGAGCGGGCCGCCGCCGCCCGCCTCGCCGAACGCTATCCCGACCTGGTCTGCACCATCTCCTCCGACGTGGTGCCGGAACAGGGCGAGTACGAGCGCTTCGCCACCACCGTGCTCAACGCCAGCGTCCGCTCCACCGTCTCCGACTACCTGCGCGGGCTCGGCGACACCCTCGCCACCGGCGGCTACGCCCACCCGCTGTCGATCATGACCAGCAGCGGCGGCGTCGTGTCCACCGAGGAGGCCGGCCGGCTGCCGATCAACCTGGCCCTGTCCGGCCCGGCCGGCGGCGTCGCCGCCAGCGTCCACGTCGCCGGCCTGGCCGGCTACCCGAACGTGATCACCTGCGACATCGGCGGCACCAGCACCGACGTCTGCCTGATCAAGAACGGCACCCCGTTGATGACCAACGACGGGACGATCGCCGGCTACCCGAACCGCACCTTCCAGGTGGAGATCAACACGATCGGTGCCGGTGGCGGCTCGATCGCCTGGCGCGACCTCGGCGGCGAACTCCGCATCGGCCCCCGCAGCGCCGGCTCCACCCCCGGCCCCGCCGCCTACGGCCGGGGCGGCACCGAGCCGACGACCACCGACGCCCACCTGCTCGTCGGCCACCTCGACCCCGAGGAGAGCCTCGGTGGCGAGGTACGCCTCGACGTCGCCGCCGCCCGCACGGCCATGCACCGCCTGGCCACCGAGTTCGGCCTCGACGACCTGGAACTGGCACACGGCATCCTCACCATCGCCACCGCCAAGATGACCAGCGCGATCAAGGAGATCTCGGTCGCCTGCGGCCACGACCCCCGCGACTTCGTGCTGATGCCCTTCGGCGGCGCCGGCCCCATGCACGCCACCGTGCTCGCCGACGACCTGGGCATCCGCCGGGTCCTCGTGCCACCGGTACCGGGCAACTTCTCCGCCCTCGGCTTCGTCACCGCCCAGGCCCGGCACGACTACGTCCGCACCGTGCTGGTGCCGGCCGACGAGAGCGGACTCGGCGCGGTCCGCGCCGTGGTGGCCGAACTGCGCGACACCGCGCGGGCCCAACTCAAGGCCGAGGACGGCGTCGAACCCGACCAGGTCACCTTCGGCCTGTCGGTGGGCATGCGGTTCCGGGGTCAGTCCTTCGACCTCGCCGTCCCCGTCGGGGAGCTACCGGCCACGGCCGAGGACCTGGTCGCGGCCTTCCACGCCGCCTACGCCGACCGGTACGCCTACGCCCGCTCCGGACACCCGGCCGAGATCGTCAACTGCCGGCTGACCGCCCACGGCCCCCGACCCGCCGTACGGTTCGCACCCCCGGCCGGCACCACCCCGCAGCCCGCACCGACCCGCGTCTACGGCGCGCACGGCTGGGTCGACGCCACCGTCCACCGCCGCACCGACCTGGCTCCCGGCCGCACGGTGCCCGGTCCGGCCGTCATCCGGGAGAGCGGCAGCACGACCGTGGTCGGCGCCGGGTGGACCGCGACCGTCGACGACCACGGAAACCTGCTGCTCGTCAAGGAGTGATCCGGTGATCAACGCCCTCGACGCCACCGTCCTGGACCACGCCGCCCAGCACCCGGACCGCCCCCTGTACGCCTTCGACCAGGACCGGCCGGTGTCGGCGGGGGAGTTCGCCGACCTCGCCGGGCGGCGGGCGGCCACGCTGGCCGCGCTCGACGTCGGCCGGGGCGACCGGATCGCGGTGTGGGCCGAGAACAGCCTCGACTGGCTGGTCCTGCTGGCCGCCGCGGCATGGCGGGGCGCCGCCCTGGTGACCCTGCATCCGGGGCTGAGCACCCCGGAGCTGACCACGGCTCTGGCCCGCAGCCGTCCCCGCCGACTCTTCGTCGCCCGTCGCCTCCGCGACCGCGACGGCGCCGCCACCGCCGCGCAGGCGCTCGCCGCGCTGCCCGGCTCGGCCCGCCCCTACGGCTGGCACGTCCTCGGCGACAACCTGGCCGGGATCGGCGACGGCGCCGTGCCCGCCCCCGCCGGACACCCGGACGCCACCCTGAACATCCAGTTCACCTCCGGCTCGACCGGCCCGCCGAAGATGGTCGCGCTCAGCGCCCGCAACCTGATCGCCAACGCGCGGTGGACGGCCGACGCCGCCGGACTCGGCGCCACCGACCGGATCGCCTCACCGTTGCCCCTGGCCCACGCGGCCGGGCTCAGCAGCGGTGCCGTGCTGGCCCTGGTCACCGGGGCGCTGTGGGTGTCGGTGAGCCGCTTCCGCACCGAACCGGTGCTCACCCAGATCGCCCGGCACCGGTGCACCGTGCTCCAGGCCGTCCCGACGATGGCCACGATGCTCGCCGACACCGTGGAGGCCGCGCCGGACCGCTTCGACCTGTCGTCGCTGCGGGTCGGCTTCCTCGGCGGCGCGCCGTGCGCGCCGGCGCTGCTCGCCCGCACCCGGCGGGTACTCGGCCTGGACCGCATCGCCGTGATCTACGGGCAGACCGAGGCCGGCCCGACGATCAGCGTCGACCCCGGCGACGGGAGCTGCGGCAGTCCCGGCGACACCGTCGGACGGATCGTCGCGGACCTGGACGCCGTCGTCGTCACCCCCGGCACCCGCACCGAACTGCCCGCCGGCCGCCCCGGTGAGCTGCTGGTCCGGGGCGAGTCGGTGACCGTCGGGTACGTCGACGACCCGGCCGCCACCGAGGCCGCGATCACCACCGACGGCTGGCTGCGCACCGGCGACCTGGGCGCGCTGGACAGCGACCGGGTCCTCACCCTCACCGGCCGGGTCAAGGAGCTGATCATCCGGGGCGGCGAGAACATCAGCCCGGCTGAGGTGGAGGCCGCCCTGCTCGACGACCCGACCGTCGCCCAGGTGTGCGTACTCGGCCTGCCGTCACCGCGCTGGGGCGAAGAGGTCGCCGCCCTCGTCGTCGCCGCCCCGGACACCACCCCCGACCCCGACCGGCTCACCGGGGCGGCCGCCGCCCGACTCGCCCGACACAAGGTGCCGACGCTGATCCGTACGGTCCCCGACCTGCCGTTGCTGCCGTCCGGCAAGGTCGACCGACGCGCCGCGCTCGCCCTGCTCACCGGTGAGGAGCAACGCTGATGCAGCTCGGCTCGTGCTTCCTGGACTCGTTGACCGTCACCAGCTTCTTCGGCAACGCCGAGATGCGTGGCGTCTTCAACGACCGCCAACTCATGCAGTCCTGGCTCGACGTCGAAGCGGCCCTGGCCCGCGCACAGGCCGGCCTCGGCGTCATCCCCTCGTCCGCAGCCCAGGCGATCACCGACGCGGCCCGGCTCGACCGGCTGGACACCGCGGTGCTCGCCGCCGACGCCGCCGACACCGTGCACCCGCTCGTGCCGCTGGTCCGGGCGCTGACCGCCGCCTGCCAGGGCGACGCCGGCCGTTACGTCCACCTCGGCGCCACCACCCAGGACGTGATGGACACCGGATTCGTGCTGCGCGCCCGGGCCGGCCTGGCCATCGTCTCCCGCCAGGTCGACGAACTGGTCCGCATCCTGCGCCGGCTGGCGCTGCGACACCGCACCACCCCGATGGCCGCCCGCACCCACGGCCAGCAGGCGCTGCCGACCACGTTCGGCCTGCGCTGCGCGGTGTGGCAGAGCGAGCTGCAACGACACCGCACCCGCCTGGCCCAGATGCGCGAACGACTGCTGGTGACCAGCATGGGCGGCGCCGCCGGCACCATGGCCGGCTACGGTCCGCAGGCGTTCGCCCTGGAACGGGCCGTGGCCGACGAACTCGGTCTCGGCGTCGCCGACACCCCGTGGCACGCCACCTCGGACCGGTTCGCCGAGTGCCTGATGGTCCTCGGACTGGTCGCCTCCAGCGCCGAGAAACTGGCCCGGGAGATCTATTTCCTCGGGCGTACCGAAGTCGGCGAGGCCCACGAACCGCAGCGCGCCACCCAGGTCGGCAGCAGCACCATGCCGCACAAACGCAACCCGATCCGCTGCGAGGCGGTGATCGCCGCCGCCGGCACGCTGCGCGCCCAGGTGCCGCTGGCGATGCAGACCATGGTGGCGCAGGACGACCGCGACATGGGCGTCGGCATGACGCTGTGGAAACTGCTGCCGGAGTGCTTCATCCTCATCGGCGGTGCCCTGGAACGGCTGGTCGAGGTCTTCGGCGACCTCGGCGTCGATCCGGACCGGATGCGCGCCAACCTCGACCTCACCGGTGGGCTGGTGCTCTCCGAGGCGATCATGCTCCGCCTCGCCGACCCGCTGGGCCGGGAGCAGGCCCACCACCTGGTGATGCGGATCGTCCGCGACAGCCTGGAGCAGAACCGGCCGTTCGTCGAGGTGCTGCGCGCCGACCCGCAGGTGGCCGCCGCCCTGCCCGGCCCGGAACTGGCCGGGCTGCTCGACCCGCTGTCGTACGTCGGCCACGCCGCCGCGCTCGTCGACCGAGCCCTCCTGACCTCGGAGTCACCATGACCACTGATCAGTCCGTCCTGCTGCACCGCTCCGGCCGGTTGGCCCGGGTGACCCTGCACCGACCGCTGCGGCGCAACAGCTTCGACCTCGACATGCTCGGCCGCTTCGAGGACGTGCTGCACGAACTCGGCCGCGACCGCACGGTGGAGGTGGTGGTGCTCACCGGCGAGGGCACGGCGTTCTGCGCCGGCACCGACCTGCGCGAGCTGGCCGACCTCGACCCCGAGACCACCATGCACGTCCAGCGGCGCACCGCCGACCTGGTCGAACGCTGGTACCGACTGGACCAGACCACGGTCGCCGCCTTCAACGGCCCGGCCATCGGCTCGGGCGCCATCATCGGGCTCGCCAGCGACCTGCGGGTGGCCGCCGACAGCGCCTTCTTCACCTTCCCCGAGGTGACCTACGGCATCCCGCTGACCTGGAGCGGCATGGCGATCCTCGCCGACCTCGTCGGCGCCGACCTGGCCAAGCGTTGGCTGCTGCTCGGCGAGCGGGTCGAACCCGCTGAACTGCTCGACCTGCGCCTGGTCACCCGGGTGGTCGCCGCCGACGACCTGCCCGCCGCCGTGGACGCGATCACCGACCGGCTGCTGGCCACCTCGGTGGTCGGCCGCACGATGACCAAACGTGCCGCCCGGCTGGCCGGTCCCCGCTTCGACGCGGCGGCCAACGACTCCTTCCTCGGCGCGCTGAGCGTGGCGTTGCGCCCGCCCGGCGGCTACCTCGACGGGGACGCGCGGTGAGGGTGTTCGAGGCGATCGCCGACGCCGTCGTGGCGCACGGAGTCGACACCGTCTTCGGTCTGCTCGGCGACGCCAACATGTACCTGGTCGCCGACCTGGTCGAGCGGCACGGCGTCCGGTTCGTCGCGGCCCGCAACGAGAACGCCGCCGTGATGATGGCCGACGGGTACGCCCGCACCACCGGCCGCTGCGGCGTCGCCACCGTCACCCAGGGGCCGGGACTGGCGGTGGCCGGGGCGGCGCTGACCATCGCCCGGCAGGCCCGCACCCCGCTGGTCCTGCTCGCCGGCGACACCCCGCCCGGCGACCCGCTGCACGTGCAGCACTTCGACCAGCAGCCGTACGCGCTGGCCACGGCCGGCACGTTCGTCCCGGTGCACACCGCCGGCACCGCGATGCGGGACGTCGGGCTGGCGTTCCGGGCCGCCCGCGAGCTGACCGGCCCGGTGGTGCTGAACATGCCGATCGACCTGGCCGACGCGCAGGTCCCGCAGCACCCGCCCGCCCCGGCGCCGATGGTGTTCCGGGCACCCCGACCACTCGCGCCGGACCCCGCCGACGTCGACGCGCTGGCCCACCGGATCCGCACGGCGCACCGCCCGGTGCTGCTCGCCGGCCGGGGCGCCGAACCGGCGGCGGCCGCGATCCGGGACCTCGCCGACCGTAGCGGAGCCCTGCTCGCCACCACGCTGATGGCCGCCGGTCTGTTCCGTGGGCACCCGTACGACCTCGGGGTGGCCGGTGGGCTGTCCCGGCCGCTGTCCCGGCGGACCCTGGCCGAGGCGGACCTGGTGGTCACGTTCGGGGCCGGACTCAACCGGTGGACCGCCGACCACGGTGCGCTCTTCCCGGACGCGGTGCTGGTCGCGGTGGACGTCGACCCGGCCGCGATCGGGGCCCGCTGGCCGGTGTCGGCCGGGGTGCTGGGCGACGCGGGGGAGACGGCGCAGGCGGTGTCGGCGGTGCTGACGCCGGTACGCCGACCGGACTGGCGCAGCACGGACCTGGCTGCCGAACTGGCGGGTGCCGACCCGTTCGCCGGCCTGGACATCGAGTCCCGGCCCGGCCGCATCGACCCTCGGGCCTTCATCCGGATCTGTGCCGAACGCCTGCCCCGCGAGCGGACCACGGTGGTCGGCGTCGGTCACTTCGGCGGCTGGCCCAACCTGCTGCTGGACTCGGCCGCCACCGACCGGTCCTTCCTCGCCCCGTGGGAGTTCGGCAGCATCGGCGTCGGACTGCCGTTCGCGGTGGGCGCCGCCGTGGGCCGCCCCGACCGGCCGGTGGTCGCGTTCGAGGGCGACGGCAGCCTGCTCACCGGTCTGGGGGAGCTGGACACCCTGGCCCGGGTCGGCGCACCGGTGCTGCTGGTGCTCCTCGACGACGCCGCGTACGGCGCGGAGGTCCGCAAACTCGCCCCGCGTGGGGTCGACCCCGAGCTGGCCCGTTTCCCCGAGCGGGACCTCGCAGCCGTGGCCCGCGCACTCGGGGTGCCGGCGTGGACGGTCACCGACGAGGCGGGTGCGCGGGCGGCCTTCGACGAGGTGCTGCCGTTGGCCGGGCCGGCCCTGCTCCACGTACGGATCCGCCCGGACGTCGTGCAGGAGAAGTTTTGACCGGGTCAGTCGCCCCAGACGTCGCCGAAGCCGTACCCGAGTTGCCGGGACAGCTCGTCGGCGGTGCGGCGGGCCGCTTCGGCCAGCTGCGTCACCCGGGCCTCGTCGAGGCGGAAGATCGGGCCGGAGACGCTGATGGCGCCGGTGACCCGGCCGTGGCGGTCGCGCACCGGCGCGGCCACGACCCGCAGTCCCTCCTCGCTCTCCTGGTCGTTGAGCGCCCAGCCCTGCTCCCGGACGGTCGCCATCCGGGACACGAACGTGTCCAAATCGGTGATCGTGTGGGCGGTCAGCGCGGTGAACGGTGCGTCGGCCAGGGTGGCGCGCAGCGTGGCGTCGTCCCGGTCGATCAGCAGGGCCTTGCCGGCGGCGCTGCACCACAGCGGGATGCGTCGGCCGAGCCGGGAGACGAGTTGCAGGTTGCGGGTGCCCTGCACGACGTGGATGGAGATCGCGTCGAGGTCCTCCAGGACCGACAGGTTGACGCTCTCGCCCTCCTCCTCGGCCAGCCGGTGCACCAGGGGACGGGCGAGGGTGTGCAGGTCCAGGCCGGCGAGGTAGCGCGCGCCGAGCTCGAAGACGGTGACCCCGAGCCGGTAGTTGCCGTTGTCCTCGTTGCGGTGCAGGAAGCCGGCGTCGGCCAGGGCGCGGAACAGTCGGCTGGCGGTCGACTTGTGTAGGCCGAGTTCGCGGCTGACGTCGCTGACCTTGCGTTCGGCCTCGGTGCCACGGAAGGCGAGCAGCACGCTCAGGGCGCGGTCGAGCGCCTGGGTGCCGGACTCCCGGGGCGTCGGCCCGTCGTCCGGGCTGGTGTCAGTGGCGTACGACATCTTGCTTCCCACCTTCTCGGTTGCTAGGTTTCATAATATAACCCTAGGACCACATTATGGTCCAGTGCGTTATGGTCCACCCCAGATGGCCCACCCACGGTGGCCCACCCCAGATGGTCCGTTCTCCCACCATCGGGATCGAGCCGGAACCAGTGAGGCATCCGCATGACTGTGAACCCGATCGACCTGGAAGTCGTCACCGAAGGTCTCATCTCGATCGTCCGGGAGATGCGACAAACGATCTTCCGCACCGCGCACTCGCCGGTGATCGCCGACGCACAGGACTTCTCCTGCGCCCTGTTCGACCCCCAGGGACAGATGGTCGCCCAGGGCCGGGACATGCCCGGCCACGTCATCGCCATGCCGGCCTCGGTCGCCGAGATCTTCGCCGACTTCGCCGACGAGATGCGCCCCGGTGACCTCTACATCGTCAACGACCCCTACCGAGGCGGCAGCCACCTCAACGACGTCACCCTGATCAGCCCGGTCTTCGTCGACGGAGAACTCTTCCTCTTCCCCTGCGTCCGCATGCACTGGGCCGACATCGGCGGCATGACCCCGGGCAGCGTCTCCGGCCAGGCCACCGAGATCCTCCAGGAAGGGCTGCGGATCCCCCCGATCAGGCTCATCGAGCAGGGGCGACCCAACCGGGCCGCGTTCGACATCGTCTTCGCCAACGTCCGGATGGCCGAGGAACGCCGGGGCGACCTCGAATCCAGCATCGCCGCCTGCCACACCGCCGAACGGCGCCTGCGTGAACTCGTCGCCCGGCACGGCACCGACCTGATCCTGGAATCCGTCGCCGCCAACATGAACCGCACCGAGCACCGCCTGCGCACCATGATCCAGGCCCTGCCCGACGGCACCTACCGCTACGAGGACTACCTCGACCTCTACACCGACGGACAGTACGACGCGGCCATCGTCCGCTGCGCGCTCACCGTCGACGGCGACGAGATCGAGGCCGACTTCCGCGGCTCGTCGACCCAGGTCGCCGCCGTGGTCAACTCCTCGCGGGCGATGACCGTCGCCGGCGTCTTCATCGCCGTCAAATCGGCCCTGGACCCCGGCGGCCTGGTCAACCACGGTGCCTTCCGGCCGCTGCGGGTGCACACCGAGCCGGGCACCGTCGTGCACGTCAGCTACCCGGCCCCGGCCAACGCCCACAGCGAGGTCCGCAAACGCGTCATCTCGGCCGTGATGGCCGCACTCAGCCAGGTGGCACCCGACCTCATCGCCGCCGACCAGTTCGGCACCACCTTCCAGAACCTCATCGGTGGCGTCGACGAACACACCGGCCGGCCATACCTCTACTACGACTACCCGGCCGGCGGCAACGGCGGGTTCCTCGAATCCGACGGTCCCAGCGCCATGAACCCCGTCGACCTCGGCGACATCTCCACCATCCAGTCCGTCGAACGGCTGGAGACCGAGATCCCGATCCTCGTCGAGTCCTGCGAGCTGCGCACCGGCTCCAGCGGCGACGGCGCACGCCGAGGCGGACTCGGCAGCCGCCGCGAGACCCGTCTGCTGGCCAGCGGGGGCGCGTACTCGGTGCAGACCGACCGGACCACCGTCCCGCCGTACGGTCTGCGACACGGCGGCCCCGGCGCGCCCACCGTGACCCACATCCGACGGTCCGACGGCGAACGCGTCGACTTCGCCACCCCCGGCAAGGTCGCCGGCTTCCCAATGCGCACCGGAGACCTGCTGGTGATGGAGTCCGCCGGCGGCGGCGGCTGGGGCGACCCGCTGGACCGGCTGCCCGAGCACGTCGCCGACGACATCACCCAGGAGTACCTGACCGCCGCCGAGGCACGACAGCGCTACGGCGTCGAACTCGACGCCGACGGCCGGGTCGACCCCACCGCGACCGCCGCCACCCGGCAACGGCTCCGCGACCAGCGACGCTGGCTGCGGACCACCGTCACCACCCAGCCGGCCTACACCGGCCAGCGCGGCCAGCGACGCCTGGCCTACGTCGCTCCCGACAGCGGCCTGGCCGAGGACACCCTCGTCGAGGTCCACGGCGGACATCCCGCCCCGCTGCGGGCCTGGATCCGACACGACACCGCACTGGCCGCCGACGAACTCGCCCTCGACGACGACGGGCTGCAGATCCTCGGCACCGCCCCACACGACCGCTCCCACGTGCGGGTACTGCGCGGGGAAGGACGCTCATGAGCAAGGTCTTCCGGGTGCCGGTCGCACCGGCCCGGGGCGGTGCCACCACCGCCCCACGCGCCCCGCAACCGACCACCGCGACGCGCCGGTGCGGCATCGTCGCCGGCTGCCTCAGCCCACACCCACCGCACCTGATCTACGCCGAGAACCCACCGCAGAACGAACCCCGATCCAGCGGCGGCTGGGAGACGCTGCGCTGGGCGTACGAGCGCCTGCGCACACGCATCCGCGAGGTCCACAAGCCCGACGTGCTCATCGTGCACGCCCCGCACTGGATCACGATGGTCGGTCACCACGTCAACTGTGTACCGAACCCGCGCGGCACCTCCGTCGAACCGATCTTCCCGCACCTGTTCCGTTACCACTACGACTTCCGCACCGACGTCGAACTCGGCGAGGCCATCGCCGAGGAGGCCAACGGACTCGGCCTGGTCACCCGCACCCTGCACGACCCGCGCGTCCGCGTCGACTACGCCACCATCGGCGCCCTGCACCTGGCCAACCCGGCCTGGGACATCCCCGTGGTCTCCCTCTCGGCCAACAACAACCCGTACTTCTACTCCGACGCCTCCCTGGAGGAGATGGAGGTCCTCGGCGAAGCCACCCGACGGGCCGTCGAAGCCACCGGCCGCCGCGCCGTCCTGCTCGCCTCCAACTCGCTGTCGCACCTGCACTGGCACGAGGAACCGGAGCTGCCCGAGGACATGGAACGGGAGCACCCCTACAACAACCACCAGTACCGCTGGGACATGAAGCTGCTCGAAGCGATCCGACGCGGACCGACCGCACCGCTGCGCGAACTCATCCCCGAACACATCGAGGCCACCGCCAGCGAGACCAAGGCCGGCAGCCTCACCTGGATGCTCGCCGCGATGGGCTGGCCCAAGGTGGCGGGCGACGTCCTCGGCTACGGCACGATCATCGGCACCGGCAACGCGGTCGTCGAATGGGTACCCGAGGGGGACCACCATGGCTGACCGGACCGGAGTCGTCGCCGGCGCGCTGCTGCCCGGCATGCCGCACCTGCTCGCCGAACACGCCGCACCGAGCTGGTCGGCACTGGCCGACGCCGCCCGCGACGTGGGCGCCCGGCTGCGCCGACTCGAACCCGACGTGGTGCTGCTGCTGTCCACCCAGTGGTTCACCGTGCTGGGCCACCAGTTCCAGTGCGACCCCAACCCTCGCGGCCGGCACGTCGACGAGAACTGGTACGCCTACGACTACGGCCTGCTCGACTACGACCTCCGCTTCGACGTCGACTTCACCGAACGCTGGGCCGCCCGGGTCCAGACCGACGGACTCCAGGCCCGACGGACCCGCTACGACGGATTCCCGATCGACACCGGCACCATCGTCACCTCCGCACTGCTCGACCCGGAGCGGAGACTGCGCTGGGCACAGGTCTCCTGCAACCTCTACGCCGACGCCGACACCCTCGCCACCGTCGGACGCGCCGGTGCCACCGCCGCCCGCGACGCCGGACTGCGCGCCGCCGTCGTGGTGGTGACCGGGATGTCCTCCGGGCTCATTCAACAGTGGATCGAGCCCGACCAGGACCGCATCGGCGCACCCGCCCACGAGCAGTGGAACACCCGGATCCTCGACCTGCTCACCGCCGGCAAGATCGACGAAGCCCTCAGCGTGCGCGAGGAGTTCGCCCGGCAGGCCCAGGCCGACAGCCAGTTCCGGGCCCTGGCCTTCGCCGCGGGCGCCGGGGCGAGCACCGGCCCGGCACACCTGCACGCCTACGGCCCCATCTGGGGCACCGGCGGCGCCGTCCTGTCCTGGAACCTGCCAGACCACCACTAGAGGAGAGAGCATGCGGAACACAGCCGTGGGCTTCGTCGAGGCCGAAGGCTTCACCCCCATCTTCGACGCCGTCGACGCGATGGTGAAGGCCACCGAGGTCGAGGTGACCAAGGTCGTCCGGCTCGGCGGCGGCATCATCGCCGTCGCCGTCCGCGGTGACCTCGCCACCGTGGAGGAGGCCGTCGACATCGGCGAGGAGACCGCCCGGGCCAAGAGCCGCTCGGTGCGCTCGATCGTTTTCGCCAGCCCCTGCGACGCCGTCAGCGCGCTGGCGGCCGACCCCCAACTCGTCGGCAACTGACAGCCGGTAAGGAGATCCCGTCATGTCCTCCGACATCGCCATCGGCATCGTCGAGACCCGCGGCGTCGTCGCCCTCTCCGCAGGCATCGAAGCCATGATCAAGACCGCCGACGTACGCTGCGTCGGCGTCGAACGAGTCACCAGCGGCTACCTCGCCGTCGCCGTACGCGGCACCCTCGCCGCCGTACGTCAGGCGGTCGCCGCCGGCGAGGCCGCCATCCGCGCCCACGGCGACCTGCGCAGCTCGCAGGTCTACCCGAAACCGCACCCGACCACCGCCGCCCTGCTCGACAACCCCGAGACGGCCCGGATCCGCGAGGTCATGGCCGGCCTGCGCGGGGAAGCCTGATGGTGCTCGGCGAGGTCGTCGGCAAGGTGTGGGCGGACCGCATCCTGCCCTCGTTGCAGGGCCGACGCCTCGTCCGGGTCCGGGTCCGGCCCGACGGCGCCGAACTGGTCGCCGTCGACCCGCTCAACGTCGGCGTGGGCACCACCGTGCTGGTCGTCACCGACGAGGCAGCCGCCTCGGTCACCGGTGAGTCCACCGTCGACGCCGCCGTGGTCGCCCTGGTCGCCGAGTCCGGGACCGCCGGAAACCCCGACCCCGCGCCCACCACGTCCTGACCGAAAGGCACGCCTGTGATGACCGACGGGCTCTGGTCCCCGAGTCTGCTCGCCGGCCGACCGGCCGGCGAGCCGACCGTCCTGCCGAACTTCGTCGACGGCGTGTTCGACACGTCCGGCCGGCATTTCGCCAAGGTCTCCCCGGTCACCGGCGAGACCATCCGCCACGTCGCCGAGGCCGACCGATCCACGGTGGACGCCGCGGTGGCCGCCGCACGCTCGGCGCTGCGCGGACCCTGGGGACGCATGGGGGAGCGGGAGCGGGCCGCGGTGCTCTACCGGGTCGCCGACGAACTGGAACGCCGCTTCGACGACCTGGTGGCGGCGGAGGTCGGCGACACCGGCAAGTCCATTTCACAGGCCCGCACCCTGGACATCCCCCGTGGCGCGGCGAACTTCCGCGCGTTCGCCGAGATCGTGTCGACCGCCCCGACGGAGTCCTTCACGACCCCGACCCCCACCGGCGGCCGAGCCCTGAACTACGCCGTGCGCAAACCGGTCGGCGTGGTCGCCGTGATCGTGCCCTGGAACCTGCCCCTGCTGCTGCTGACCTGGAAGGTCGCACCGGCCCTCGCCTGCGGCAACACCGTGGTGGTCAAACCCTCCGAGGAGACACCGTCGTCGGCGACGTTGCTGGCCGAGGTGATGGCGGCGGCCGGAGTGCCCGACGGCGTCTTCAACGTCGTACACGGCTTCGGACCGAACTCGGCGGGGGAGTTCCTGACCCAGCACCCGGACGTCGACGCGATCACCTTCACCGGCGAGTCGGCCACCGGCCAGACGATCATGCGGGCGGCGGCCGACGGCGTGAAGGCGGTTTCCTTCGAACTGGGCGGCAAGAACGCCGGCCTGGTCTTCGCCGACGCCGACCTCGACGCCGCGATCGAGGGCTCGGTGCGCTCCTCGTTCACCAACGGCGGCCAGGTGTGCCTCTGCACCGAACGACTGCTCGTGCAGCGACCGGTGTTCGACGAGTTCGTGACCCGGCTGGCCGCACGCGCCGACGAGCTGACCTTCGGCTGGCCCGCCGACGAGGCGACGGCGAACATGCCGCTGATCTCCCACGCCCATCAGGACAAGGTGCTCGGCTACTACGATCTGGCCCGCACCGAGGGCGCCACGGTGCTCACCGGCGGCGACATCCCGACCTTCGCCGACGCCCGCGACGGCGGCGCCTACGTCCGTCCCACCGTCCTGACCGGCCTGGGGCCCGACGCCCGCGTCAACCGGGAGGAGGTCTTCGGCCCGGTCTGCCACGTGGCGCCGTTCGACGACGAGGACGAGGCGTTCGACCTGGCCAACGACAGCGACTACGGCCTGGCCGCCACCGTCTGGACCCGCGACGTGGGCCGCGCCCACCGGTCCGGCACACGCCTGGAGACCGGCATCGTCTGGGTCAACACGTGGTTCCTGCGGGACCTGCGCACCCCGTTCGGCGGAGCCAAAGCCTCCGGCGTCGGCCGCGAGGGCGGCGTCCACTCCCTGAACTTCTACTCCGAGCTGACCAACGTCTGTGTGGACCTGTCATGAGTGATGTCACCCGGGCCGCCCGACTGCTGCGGACCGCCTACGAGACACGTACCCCCGTCGCGCCGCTGCGCGGCGACCTGATCCCGGTCGGCGACGTCGACGCCGCATACCAGGTGCAGCAGGCACAGGTCGCGCAGTGGGAGGCGGCGGGCCGCCGCCGGGTCGGCGCGAAGATCGGCCTGACGTCGTCCGCCGTCCAGCAGGCATTCGGCGTCTACCAGCCCGACTTCGGGGTGCTCTTCGCCGACATGGCGGTCCCGGACGGCACCGAGATCGACGTCGGTCGGCTGCTGCAACCCCGGGTGGAGGCCGAGGTCGCGTTCGTGCTCGGCGCCGACCTGCCGTTCCCGCAGGTGACACCCGCCGACGTGATCCGGGCCACCGACCACGTCCTGCCCGCGATCGAGATCGTCGACTCCCGGATCACCGGCTGGGACATCTCCATCGTGGACACCGTCGCCGACAACGCCTCCTCCGGACTGTTCGTGCTCGGCAACCAGCCCCGCTCGCTGGCGGACGTCGACCTCCGACTGGCCGGGATGGTGCTCGAACACGCCGGTGAACCGGTGTCGGTCGGGGCGGGCGCCGCCTGCCTCGGCAACCCCGTCCACGCGGTCGCCTGGCTCGCGCAGACCCTGGCCGGCACGGGTACGCCGCTGGCCGCCGGGGACATCGTGCTGTCCGGCGCACTCGGACCGATGGTGCCGGTCACCCCCGGCGCGACGTACGAGGCGCGGATCTCCGGCCTGGGCTCGGTCCGGGCCTGCTTCAGCCCGGGGAAGTCGGCATGAGCACCGGAGTGGCCGTGATCGGGCCGGGGAACATCGGCACCGACCTGATGATCAAAGTGTTGCGCCTGTCGGAGTCGCTGCGGATGACGGCGATGGTCGGCGTCGACCCGGACTCCGACGGCCTCGCCAGAGCCCGCCGGCTCGGCGTGGCCACCACCGCCGACGGGATCGACGGACTGCTGACGATGCCGGAGTTCGCCGACGTCGGGGTCGTCTTCGACGCCACGTCGGCCGGATCGCACCGCCGCCACGCCGCACTGCTGCGCGAGCACGGCCGCCTGGTGGTGGACCTGACCCCGGCCGCCGTCGGCCCGTACGTGGTGCCGCCGGTCAACCTCGACGAGCACCTCGACGAGCCGAACGTCAACATGGTGACCTGCGGCGGGCAGGCGACCGTCCCGATCGTCGCCGCCGTCGGCCAGGTGACACCCGTGCACTACGCGGAGATCGTCGCCTCGATCGCCTCCCGGTCGGCGGGCCCGGGCACCCGGGCCAACATCGACGAGTTCACCGAGACCACGGCACGGGCGATCGAGGTCGTCGGCGGCGCCCGTCGCGGCAAGGCGATCATCGTGCTGAACCCGGCGGAACCACCGATGATGATGCGCGACACCGTCTACTGCCTCTGCCCCGACCGGGACGTCGACCGGGCCGCCGTCGCGGCGTCGATCGAGACCATGGTCGCCACCGTCGCCGGATACGTGCCCGGCTACCGGCTGAAACAACGCGTGCAGTTCGACCACGTCGACACGTACGTGCCCGCGCTGGGCACCCGGTTCACCGGCGTCCAGGTGTCGGTGTTCCTGGAGGTCTCCGGCGCCGGGCACTACCTGCCCGCGTACGCCGGCAACCTCGACATCATGACCTCTGCCGCACTCCGCACGGCGGAACGGATGGTCGCACCCCGCGCCGACCGGAAGGTGCCGGCATGACCAGGCTCTATCTCCAGGACGTGACACTGCGCGACGGCATGCACGCCGTACGGCACCAGTTCACCGTCGACCAGGTCCGCGCGATCGCCGCCGCCCTCGACGCGGCCGGGGTCGCGGCGATCGAGGTCGCCCACGGCGACGGACTGGCCGGTTCGAGCGTCAACTACGGGCACGGCGCCGCATCCGACGCGGACTGGATCGCCGCGGCGGCCGAGGCGGTCACCACCGCGAGACTGACCACCCTCCTGCTGCCCGGCATCGGCACCATCGCCGACCTCAAGGCCGCCCGCGACCTGGGCGTGACCAGCGTACGGATCGCCACGCACTGCACCGAGGCGGACATCTCCGCCCAGCACATCGGATGGGCCCGCGACAACGGCATGGACGTGTCCGGGTTCCTGATGATGGCGCACATGAACGACCCGGCGGCACTGGCGGCGCAGGCGAAACTGATGGAGTCCTACGGCGCGCACTGCGTCTACGTCACCGACTCCGGCGGTCGGCTGCTGACCCGGGACGTCGCCGAACGCGTCGACGCGTACCGCCAGGTCCTCGACCCGGCCACGCAGATCGGCATCCACGCGCACCACAACCTGTCCCTCGGCGTGGCCAACAGCGTCGCCGCCGTGGAGCACGGCACCACCCGGGTCGACGCCTCCCTGGCCGGGCACGGCGCCGGCGCCGGCAACGCACCCCTGGAGGTGTTCGCGGCCGTCGCCGAACTCCACGGCTGGGACCACGGCTGCGACGTGTTCGCGCTGATGGACGCCGCCGACGACCTGGTCCGGCCGGTGCAGGACCGGCCGGTCCGGGTCGACCGGGAAACGCTGAGCCTGGGCTACGCGGGGGTCTACTCCAGCTTCCTGCGTCATGCCGAGCGGGCCTCGCAGCGCTACGGGATCGACGTCCGCTCGATCCTCGTCGAACTGGGTCGCCGCCGCATGGTCGGCGGACAGGAGGACATGATCGTCGACGTCGCCCTCGACCTGGTCGCCGCCACCGACCGGACCACCGCGACCGGAGGAAGCCGATGAGCACCACCGACCACCTCGCCCGACGCCTCGACGCCGCGGCGACCAGCCGTACCGCCATCCCGCAGCTCGGCACCGACACCGCGCTGGACGTACCCACCGCCTACCGGGTGCAGCAGGCCGTGGTCGATCACCGGCTCTCGCGCGGTGAACGTCCCGTCGGACTGAAGCTCGGGCTGACCAGCCGGGCCAAGATGGCGCAGATGGGCGTCGACGAGGTCATCTGGGGTCGGCTCACCGACGCCATGCACATTCCCGACGGCGGCACGCTCCGACTGGCCGCCCACATCCACCCCAAGGTCGAACCGGAGGTCGCCTTCCTCGTCCACGGTGGTGCGATCACGGCGGTCGCGCCGGCCCTCGAGGTGATCGACTCGCGGTACGTCGACTTCCGCTTCACCCTGCCCGAGGTCATCGCCGACAACACCTCCGCGAGCGGCTTCGTCCTCGGCGCCTGGCAACCGCTGCCGGACGGGATCGACAACCTCGGCGTACTGCTGGAGGTGGACGGGCGACCCGTGCAGATCGGATCCACGGCCGCGATCCTCGGCGACCCCCGCCGGGCGCTCGCCGAAGCGGTCCGGCTCGCCGCCGCCAGCGGTGTGGACCTGGCCAACGGCGTGATCCTGCTCGCCGGTGCGGCCACCGCCGCCGTGCCGCTGCGGGCCGGATCCCACGTCCGGGTCACCGTCGACACGCTCGGCACCGCGTCCCTGCGGGTCGCGTCGTGACCCCACACAACGAGAACGGCGCCCGACGCGACCGTCGGCCCGACGGTGTGGTGCCCGGCATGGCCACGCCGCGCGGCCGCTTCCCGCACGTCAAGGTCGTCGGCGACCTGATCTTCGTCTCGGGTACGTCGAGCCGTCGGCCGGACAACACGATCGTCGGCGCCGCAGCGGACCCGATGGGCGTCACCGACCTCGACATCCGCGCGCAGACCCGCGCCGTCATCGACAACATCCGCGACATCCTGCACTCCGTCGGGGCCGACCTCGACGACCTCGTCCAGCTCACCACCTACCTGGTCAACATGAACGACTTCGGCGGCTACAACGAGGTCTACGCCGAGTACTTCGACGAGACCGGGCCCACCCGCACCACCGTGGCCGTGCACCAGCTGCCCCATCCGCACCTGCTCATCGAGATCCAGGCGGTGGCCCGACGGCCGTCCTGACCTCGACCCGGGTGGGTGACCTCGTCGGGCTTGCCGGGCCGGCCGTCCGCAGCCGGCCCGGCACCCGAGCGGTCAGGTGAGGGCGCGGCGGGCCCAGGTGCGGAAGTCCGTGGTGGGCAGGCCGAGTGCCTGGGCGATCTCCGGTCGAGCGGGGGTGCCGTTCTCGTTGATCTGCTCGACGACCTTGACCATGAACGGCGGCAGGCCGCGCGTGACCGCTTCCTGCGGGGTGAGGACCGGCGCGGTGACGGTCCGGCCGGTGACCTCGCTGAGGATCGCGGCGACCTCGGTCATGGTCCGCATGTCACCGGCGAGTTCCACCTCCTTACCGTCCAGCGTGCCCGATCCGGTGAAGGCGGTCGCCGCAGCCGCACCGATGTCGTCGACGGCGATCCAGGCGATGCGGGTGTCCGCGGCGAAGCCGGTGACGATGGTGCCGCTGGACCAGTCGCCGAACAGGAAGGACTTCTCCAGCAGGTTCTCCATGAAGGTCGCGGGCTTGAGGACGGTCCAGCGGGCGAATCCGCTGCTGCGGACCGCTTCGTCGATTGCTGCCTTGCTCTCCCAGTAGTGCCGGTCCCAACGGCCCTCGGCCCAGCCCGGCTGGTTGCGGTGGAAGTCACCGGCACCGGCGACGCTGCTGTGGACGAACTGCGGCACCCCGGCCCTGCGGGCGGCCTCGACGAGGTGCCGCCCTCGGCGCAGCTCGGCATCGCCCTGCAGATCGGTGAGATCCGGGAAGGGGATGGAGAAGACGCCGTCCGCTCCGCGCGCTGCGGCGAGGAGCGAGGCGGGATCGTCCAGGTCGCCCCGGACCAGTTCGGCTCCTCGGTCGCGGAGGGCGAGTGCGGCCGCGCTGGTGGTGTCGCGGACCAGGGCGCGTACCGCGACGCCCCGGTCGAGCAGTGCCCGGGCGGTGGATCCGCCCTGCTTGCCGGTGGCGCCGATGACAAGGACGGCCATGTCTCCTCCTCGGAACAAGTGGGGTGGCACCCCACTTCCTGTCGGTTACGATATGGGGGGTAACCCCACTTATTCAAACGGCAGGCGATGAGAGCTGACGCACAACGCAACCGCGCGCTGATCGTCACGGCGGCCAGCGAGGCGGTCGCCCGGGACGGCGCGTACGCGTCGCTGGAGGAGATCGCCCGAGCCGCCGGCGTGGGCTCGGCGACCCTGCACCGGCACTTCCCGTCCCGCTGGGCGTTGCTGGAGGCGGTCTTCCACGACCGGGTCGAAGCGCTCTGTGCCCGCGCCGGTGAGCTGTCGACCGGGCCGGACGCCCGCCAGGCGCTGACGACCTGGCTGTGCGAGCTGGCGGTCTACAGCACGACCACCCGCGGCCTGGTCACCTCCCTGCTCAGGGCGCCCCAGGAGAGCGAGTCCTGCTCCGCGATGCTCGTGACGGCGGGCGAACCGCTGCGGCGCCGAGCCGCCGAGGAAGGGACCGTACGCGCGGACGTCGAGATGATCGACCTGGTGACCCTCGTCAAGGCGATCGCACTGGCGGCGGAATCGACGAGTGCGGCCGAGGCGGAGCGGCTGGTGCGACTCGCCCTGGAAGGAATGAGCCCGTCCCGGCGGTGAACCCACGCAGAGGACGACGACGCCGCCCGGTGTTTCGTCAGCCGGGCGGCCCGGCCTCGACAGGGCCGCCCGGCTCACCTGCTGCGCGTCGGCCGGACCGAGCCGCCCGATGCTGGTCGCGCCGTCGACGAGGTGACCGAAAGTGCTTCGCGAAGTTGACAGGCGATCCACTGGTTCGTCCATCATGGAGTGTGCTGTTCACCGTGGTGGAGTCGATCGGCGGCGCGTGACCGTGACCGGTGCGGCGAGGGGCGACTCAAGGGGGCTGTCGCGTGTCGTACGAACAGGGACATGCTGGGCGCGCCACGGGCCCTAGCGGGCGGGCTTGCCGGTGTGGCAACATCGGCAGCGGTCAAGAGTGTCAGCGTCAAGGCCCCGGCCTGCTGACCGGCAACCCTCGTATATCCGCGGTGGGGTGCCTCCGGGTGAGACCAGGCCGTCGGCGACCGCCGCAGCGGCAAGCGCGGACCCCCACGGGTCCACTGTTACCTGAGGACCACTGTGCCCACGATCGCTCCTGCCGTGCTCGGCGACGACCTGCCGGTCCGCCTCGCCGACGGCACCACCGCCGCGTACGCCAACCTCGACTACGCCGCCACCGCACCCTGTCTCGCCGAGGTCGCCGAGGCGGTGACCGAGCTGCTGCCCTGGTACGCCAGCGTGCACCGGGGTGCCGGTGCTGCGTCGCGCCGATGCACGCTGGCCTACGAGCAGTCCCGTCAGACCGTCGCGGACTTCCTCGACATCCGGCCGGACGACCACGTGATCTTCACCCGGAACACCACCGATGCGATGAACCTGCTCGCCCGGGCCCTGCCACCGCACACCACCGTGGTGACCTGGGCCGGCGAGCACCACGCGAACCTTCTGGCCTGGCCGCGCGTGCACCGCCTGCCGGTGCCCACCGACCTGCCCGAGGTGACGTCCGGGCTGACCCGTGCACTGGCCGACCTGGGCAGCGCGGGGCCGGTGCTGGTGGCGGTCACCGGCGCCTCCAACGTCACCGGAGAGGTCTGGCCGATAGCCGACATCGCGGAGATCGCGCATCGGCACGGCGCGCGGATCGCCGTCGACGCCGCACAGTTGGCCCCGCACCGCGCGGTCTCCATGACCCGCGACGACATCGACTACCTGGCGCTGTCCGGGCACAAGCTGTACGCGCCGTTCGGCACGGGAGTCCTGGCCGGCCGAGCCGACTGGCTCGACGCCGCCGACCCGTACCTGTCCGGTGGCGGGGCCACCCGGCACGTCGGTGACGAGCCCGCCGACGTGCAGTGGCAGACCGGTCCGGCGCGACACGAGGCCGGCACGCCGAACCTGCTGGGCGCGGTCGCGCTCGCCGCCGCCTGCGCCACGATCTCCGCCGCCGCGCCGGACGTTCTCGCCCGCCACGAGCAGGAGCTGCTGACCCGGCTGCGCGACGGCCTCGCCGCCCTGCCGCAGGTGGCGGAACTGCGCACGTTCGACGCCGATCACGACCGGGTCGGCATCGTCAGCTTTACCGTCGCCGACCGGCGGGCAGCCGACGTCACCCACCGCCTCTCCACCGAGTACGGGATCGGCGTACGCGACGGCTTGTTCTGCGCCCACCCGCTCAGCCGGAGGTTGCTGGCCGGCGCCGCCGCGCGGCTCGGCCGCCCGACCGACGGGTACGCGATCCGGGCCAGCATCGGCATCGGCACGACCGCCGAGCACGTCGACCGACTCCTGCACGGGCTACGCGAGATCGTGACCTCGCCTGCGGAGCAGTAAGCCGTCCTCGGGGTGTGCCGTCAGGTGCTGAGGTGTGCGGCGAGGCGCAGCGCCAGCGCCGCAAGCGTCAGCGTCGGGTTGGCCGCCGGTGAGTTGGGGAAGACGGAGAGGTCGCAGACGTAGAGGTTGCGGTGGCCCCGGACACGCAGGTTCTCGTCGACCACTCCCGGACGCTGCCGACCGGGTGTGACGCGCCCCATCCGCATCGTGCCGACCTCGTGCGACACCCCGCCGAGCGGAGCCCAGAGCTGCTCGTACACGTCGCCGCCGAAGGCGCGGACGACATCGGCGGCGATTTTGTCGAGAGCGGCCTGGACCTGGTCGGCTCGCGGGCTGGAATGGATGCGGATGGTGGGCAGCGCGGTCGGCTTCGCACCCTCCGGCCGGGACTCGGTCCGGGTCACGGCGTTCTGCTCGACCAGCGGCGCCTCGACCATGAACACCAGCTCGCCCGGCATCTTCCCGTCGATCGTCGCCAGGTCCGCGCCGGTGAACTCCAGGGCGTTGACGAACCGGAACTGGTTGAGGTTCGCACCCAGGTCCAGCGTGACGCTGTACGGGTGGGCGGGGTCGACGTCGGCGGCGTCGGTGAGTTGCCGGGAGACGGTCTTGCTGGAGTCGAACCGGCTGTACCAGTCGCCGCCCTGCCGCACCCAGAACTTCACCACGTAGATCGGGTGGTCGGTGATGCCGCGCCCGACCAGCGGATCGTCATCGGCGAGGCCGGACGCCTGGGCGACCACTGCGGTGCCGACCGTGCCGGCGGCCAGCACCACCACGCCGTCGTCGGCCAGCCGGTAGGTGCGGTCCCGACCTGCCAGGTGGTCGTACGCGACCACGCCGGTGACCTCGCCCGCCGCCCTCTCGACCCCGACCACCTCGTGGTTCAGGTGGACCCGCAGGTTCCCGAAGCGGTCGTCCTGCATCGCGCGGCTGAGCAGCAGTTCGGCCGCCGACCAGATCCCGGCCGGCACCGCCCCGGGGACCGGTCCGCAGTACTCGATCGCCATCGGCGGATCGAAGTGCCGGAAGTCGGCCAACGCGGGCAACTCCCGCAGCCTGGCCTTGACCATCGTCTGGTACGCCGACGGGACCAGGGGAGTGACGCGGGTCAACTGCTCCGCGCGGTCGTACCAGACGTCGCACAGCTCGTCGCGGACCGTCTCCGGCCAGTCGCGGAACTCCCAGCGGTGCATCCGGGGTGCCGACGCTCCCCAGAAGAGGGTCCGGCCGCCGAGGTTGAGGCCCTGGGCGATCCGCGCCCTGGCGCTCTCGGCGTCGGCGGCCCGCCAGCGCCGCCGACCGAAGGCACCCCAGTGGTGGAAGATGTTCGGGTACACGTCGGGGCCGACCGGTTGGTACCGGGCCAGGTTGCCGGTGTGCGTTCCGAACAGGTAACTGCCCGCCTCCAACAGCAGGACGCGCGGTGGCCGGCCACCCCGCCACGGCGTCTCGGCGAGCTGGTACGCCAGGGTGCCGCCGCCGGCACCGGAGCCGACGACGATCACGTCGTAGCGGTGCGCGGTGTCCGGGTCGCCGGGGAAGAAGTGCCGCGCGACATGTGACTCGCCGACGAGGACGTCGTGGTGCCGCGCGAAGTGGACCCGCCCGTCGAGACGGCAGGTCGGGGCGGCCAGTTCGGCGGAGGTCAGGTGTAGCGGCCCGTCGAGCTGGGGGTCGCCGTCGAGGAGGACGACGACGTCGACACCCTCGGGGTGTGCCGCCGGATCGAGCGGGACCGTCCACTCGTCGGCCTGCCGGTCGTACCGGAGGTCCCGCGTCTCACCGCCGCCGAGCCGCACCTGAAGGTGATCGTCGGGCCGCAGCGCCGGCATCCGCAGGACCACCGTGCACACCGCCTCCACGCTCACCGTCCGCCACCGCCTTTCGCGGCTGTCGGCAGGCCCTCACGGCCGTGCCACTGATCCGTCTCCGGCTCCTGCGTCCGATGACGCCGGATCTCCTCGACGGCCTGCCGCAGCACCCGCACCTCGGTGTCGAAGATCCGCTCCAGGCGGGGCATGGCCTCCTCGTCGAACCGGGAGGACCGTCCCTTCTGCTCGTGCCACAGCATCCCGTTGCGCAACGCCACCGCGTCGGTCTGCATCGCACGGCAGTCGTCCACCAGCGGTGCCAGTGCCGGGGCGAGTTCGGCCAGCCGGACGAACCGTTCCGTCATCAGCCGCTTGTGCTCCCACAACACGTGCAGGTACCGGATGTCGTACGCCGCGTCGCCGGTGAGGTAGTCGCGCAGGTATCCACGGATCGGCGCGTAGGAGTCGACACCGTACGCCCGGTCCCACTCCTCCTGGAGCATGTCGACCCGGCTGCTCGGATTGGCGCCGGACAGGTACTCCTCGAACGCGCCGCCCACCACGTGCAGCCGCATCCGGTAGCTGGCGTCCGGTCGTACCCGGTAGAAGTAGACCTGGAAGCAGTCGTTCTCCACCTCGTCCAGGCTCGCGTACGCGCGGGCGAAGTCGTCCTGCCCGACCGTGGTGGTCCGCAGCGACCCGTTGGCCGTGTAGCCGTAGACGGTGAACGTGCCCTCGTCGTCGTCCACGCCGCAGACCAGCACGTCGTGGGTCTGGTGCCACTGCTGGTAGGGCGCCCGGCCGGGCAGGTGGTGCTCGTCCAGGTTGAGGTACGGGTAGTAGCCGGCACCGACGGAGTCGCGGCAGAGCGCGACGATGTCCCCGCCGACACAGGCGACCCACTCGCGGCTGGCCCGGACGACCTCCAGCCACGGGCTGATCGCGTAGTCGTAGAGATAGAAGCCGAACGGCACCGGCGAGTCCGGCGCCTTGGGGTCGAAGGCGACGTGGATGTAGTTGCTCAGGATCCAGTCCCGGGCCCGAGCCTCGGTGGCCAGGATCGCCAACGGGAAGGCGTAGAACTGGTAACCCCGGGCCAGCGGCTCACCGAGCGGCAACTGTCTTCTCATACCGATGCCTCTCCTCTCAGCTCCCGGTCATCTCGTACCGGCGGATGCCCATGTTCCAGATGCCGTAGCCGACGCCCAGCATGCCCGCCGCCACCAGCGGCGTGAGCCAGACCAACCGACCGTCCCCGCCGAGCAGGAAGTCCACCGGGATGTACGCGGTGAACGCGAACGGCAGCACCCAGGTCAGCACGGACCGCAACACGCCCGGATAGATCTCCAGGGGGAACGCGGCGAACTCGGAGAGCTGGTTGGCGGCGTGCATCGCGGGTTGGCTGGTGATCGTCCAGAAGGCGATCGAGGCGAAGATCAGCTTGATCCCGGTGTAGATCAGCGTGCCGCAGACGACCAGACCGGCACCGACCAGGACCAGCTCGGCGTCCACGGTCAGCCCGAGCCGCCGGCCCGCGTACCCGAGCAGCGCGAACCCGACCAGCAGCTCACCGAGCGCGTCGGGCCAGAAGAACCGCTCCGACAGGACGCTGAACAGCGGATTCACCGGCCGGATCAGGTGCCGGTAGAAGTCGCCGCTGCGGATCAACTGCCAGGCGACCACCCACAGGTAGTCGGTGAAGAGCCGGTCCAGCCCACGGGGCAGCAACGCGAAGCCCAGCAGGAACAACACCTGGTCCACCGACCAGCCGCCGACCGTGGGCACCAACTGGAAGATGCTGCCGATCAGCAGGACCTGGACGCCGACCCGGAGCAGGAAACCGACGCCGCCGAGCAGGAAGTCGGTGCGGTAGGCCACGAGCCGCCGGAGGCTGACCCCACCGAGGAACCAGGTCAGCCGCGCGTAACGCAGCGGGGCCCGCCGCGACGCGCGACCGGGGCCGCTCATCCGCCGAGCACCTGTACGCGTCGGACGAACACCCGCCACAGCACCGCGCACGCACCGGCGAGCAGCACCGCCCAGCCCACCTGCCCGGCCAGGATGACCACCGCGTCGGACGCGCCGTCGTACCGGCCGGTCAGCAGGCGGACCGGCGCGTACACCATGGACTGGAAGGGCAGGACCGAGGCGGCGGCGGCCAGCGGCGCCGGCATCAGGTCCAGCGGTACGAGCTGACCGGCGAAGAACACCACGACGCTCTCCTTGACGATGCGGATGCCCCAGATGTTGGTGGTGGCGATGCCGCAGAGCCCGACCAGCATGTTGAGGCTGAAGGCGATCACCGCCGAGGACGGCACCGCCGCCAGGAACAGCAGCAGGTCCACCGGGGCCGGGGACTGTAGGGGGAAGAGCACCGAAAAGATCAACAAGGTGGGCAGGCCCACCATCAGCAGATTCGTGATCAACACCGGCAGGGCGGTGAAGATCCGCATCACCGGATAGCTGACCGGACGGATCAGCGCGACGGCGATGTCGCCGCGCAGGATGTCCTGCCCGATCTCGCTGTCGACCTGGTTGGCGTGCAGCACCCCGAGCACCTGGGCGGCGATCAGGTAGGTGGTGATGCCCTCGACGCCGAAGCCGCCGGGTCCCGCGTCGGGACTGGCCGCGTAGACCGCACGCCACAGGAAGACCACCACGGCGGTGCTGGTCGCCGTGGTGGCCAGGCTGACGAAGAAGCTCGCCCGGTACTGCAGCGTCGCCTGTAGACCGCTGACCGCGAACGGCAGGTAACGACGCAGGCGGGGACAGCGGACCGCGACCGTCATTCAGCCGTGCTCCGCCGGCTGGCGAGCACCGTAGATCTCCCGCAGCACCGTCTGTAGGTCCGGCTCCGGCGCGAAACAGTCGGTCACGTCGAAGTGGTGCAGGACCCAGGTGAGCACCTCCCGGGCGGTGAGCCGGTCGACGGGGAAGCCGATCGTCACCCGCCGTTGGTCGTCGACGGAGACGGTGGTGCCGGTCAGCGCCTCCTCGATCCGGCCCGCCACCTGCTCGGGCGACTCGTCTCCCCGGTGGTCGAAGTGCACCGCCCGGTGGCGGGCCGTGCGCAGCAGCGCCGCGAGCGTGCCCTGGTGCACGATCCGGCCCTGGTCGACCACCAGCACCTGGTCGCAGATGGCGGAGATGTCACTGATGTCGTGACTGGTCAGGAAGATCGTCGTGCCGTGTTCCCGGTTGATCTGGTTGGCCAGCTCCCGCACGGCCTCCTTGAGCACCAGGTCGAGCCCGATCGTGGGTTCGTCCCAGAAGACCACGGCCGGGGTGTGCAGCAGGCTCGCGGCGATCTCCGCGCGCATCCGCTGCCCGAGGCTGAGTTCCCGGATCGGGGTGTTGCCCAGCGCGTCGATGTCGAGCAGTTCCCGGAACAACGACAGGTTGCGCCGGTAGACCGCCTCGTCGATGTCGTAGATGTGTTTGAGGATCCGGAAGGAGTCCGGCACCGACAGGTCCCACCACAGTTGGCTGCGATGGCCGAACACGACACCGATGTTGCCGCTGTTGCGGACGCGGTCGCGGTGCGGCTCGATCCCGTCGACCGTGCACCGCCCGCGGGTCGGGGTCGTCACCCCGGTCAGCAGCTTGACCGTGGTGGACTTGCCGGCGCCGTTCGCCCCGAGGTACGCCACCCGGGTCCCGGCCGACACCTCGAAGGACACCTCGTCCACCGCGGTCACCGTGGTGTGCCGCCGGCTGAACAGGGTCCGGAGGCTGCCCAGGACGCCCGGCTCGCGTTCGTACCGCCGGAACGTCTTGGTGAGCCCCTCCGCCCTGATCACCGTGTGTCGGCCCGGCCGCGAACACCTGTCGTGGCGGCGGATCGGCCCGGTCGAGTGAGCATTGCCAGACGATATGGGGTGGCCGTCGAGCGGGCAATACCCATTGATCGTCGTCCCCGGACCCGGGTGACCGGCGTGAATCGGTTGATCAGGCCCTCTGTTATCGTGACTCGATGCAGGCGGACGCGATGATCGCGGTCGACGAGGCGGAACGGATCGCCCACGCGACCGGGCAACGGGTGGTGCACGCGGTCCGCGTCCGGCGTGGATATTCCAACAACCGGCGCTGGCTCGCCCGCCTCGACGACGGCCGCACCGTCTTCGTCAAGCACGCCGACGACGAGCCGGGCGCGATCTGGCTACGCCGCGAGCACGCCGTCTACCGGCAGCTCCACGCACCGTTCATGCCGGAGCTGCTCGGCTGGTACGACGACGGTGAGCTGCCGGTACTCGTGCTGGAGGATCTCTCCGCCTCGACCTGGCCGCCACCGTGGTCAGCCGAGCAGCTCCGGGCGGTCCGGGACACGCTGGGCGACCTGGCGGCCCGCCCCGCCGTCGACGGCCTGATCCCCGCCTCGCACACCCAGTACGGCCAGGGCGGCTGGCCCGAGATCGCCCGCGACCCGACCCAGTTCCTGGCGTTGCGCGTCTGTTCGCCGCAGTGGCTGGACAAATGCCTGCCCGCCATTCTCGACGCCGCCGACTTCGCCGGAATGGACGGCGACTCGGTCACCCACCTCGACGTCCGCAGCGACAACCTCTGCTTCCGCGGCACCCAGGCGGTGCTGTTCGACTGGAATCACGCCGCCCTCGGCAATCCGCAGTTCGACCTCGCGTTCTGGCTGCCCAGCCTCACCCTGGAAGGCGGGCCGCAGCCCGCCGAGATGCTCACCGACCCCGACCCGACGGTGGTCACCCTGGTCACCGGCTTCTTCGCCAGCCGGGCCGGTCTGCCCTTCCTGCCGAAGCTGCCGCTGGTCCGTGAGTTCCAGCTCCGTCAACTCCAGGTCGCGCTGCCGTGGATGACCACGGTGTTGGGGCTGCCCCCGGCGGAGTCACTCGACTGAGCTGCCGGCCCGGTGCGCCAGGATCTCCTCGGCCCGGACCCGGCCGCGTAGCACCGCGTCGTCCGAGTTGATATAGAGCCACTCGCCGAACCGGCCCGCACAGTGGATCCGACGCCGCTGGAACTCCGCCAGCAGATGTGTACGCGCCTCGACGGTCGCCGACGTCTGCACCGGGTACGCCCGAGGCAGGGTGACCACACTCGCGGCGCTGACCCGGTCGTCGGCCTCGGCGATGCCGATCCGGCGCAGCGCGGCCAGCACCCGGTCCGTCAGGCCCTCCGGGTCGGCGCGCTTGTGCGCGGAGAAGCTCACCTCGGCCTGGATGCCGAAGCACGGTCGCGCGCGCAGCTCGGGGTTGGAGTTCGAGTTCAACACCAGCTTGTGGAACGGGATCTCCGGATCGGCGCAGTACACCCGCTGCATCTCGGTCATGGCCGGCCGGTCGAAGACCAGGTTCACCAGATGGAGGCTGTTGTGGCGCAGCTCGCCCGCGGCGTCGCGGCAGCAGTCGTCGAGACCGTCGGTACGCCGCACCAACTCGTCCAGCGGCATGGTGGAGACGAGGTGGTCGTAGCCGATCGTGGCGCCACCCTCGACCCGGACCGTCGACTCCCCGGGGCGGACCTCGACGACGCTGTGCCGCCGGATCCGCTCGCCGACCGTACGCAGGAAGCCCTGGTAGAGGTTGGCGAAGCCGCCGGTGGCCGGATAGCGCACGACGGCGTTCGGGAAGTCGGAGAAACGGTCCGGGCGCAACGCGCCGCCGACGATCGCCGCGACGTCCGGGGTGACCACCCGATTGCTGGTCCAACCCGGCGCGATCTCGGTCAGCGGGAACGCCCACAGCTTCTCGTTGTAGGGCAGCAGGAAGCGGGCCGCGATACCGGGCCCGAAGGTCAGCTCGATCCACTCCCGCAGGTTCGCCGGTGGCGCGGCGAGCGGTTGCCGACGGGCGGCCTCGTAGAGGCCCACCAGGCACTCCTCCACCACCTCCGACGGCAGCCCGTGCAGGTGACTCTGAAAGGGGTACCGGACGAAGGTGTCGTGACTGTGCACCCACGCCTCGCGGGGCTGCGCGAACACCCCCGGCTCGCAGAGCTGCTCGACCAGGTCCCGGACGTAGTCGTGCTTGGTGAAGAAGGCGTGCCCACCGAGGTCGAAGGTGGCGCCCCCGAGGTCGAAGGAGCGGCAGAGCCCACCCGGCTCCGCCTCCGACTCCAGGACGGTGTACTTCTCGTCGCCGAGGTGGTAGGCCGCCGACAGCCCGGCCGGACCTGCTCCGATGATGACGATCACGAGTCTCGTCCCTCCTGCCCGGCCGGTGCCGGTCGACGTCTCGTCATGGCTGCCACCGTGGCCGGCGCAGGTAGCCGTCGGGCGAGGCGATGGCGTGCTGGAACCAGCCGGAGACCAGGGTCGGGTCGAGCCGGCAGTCCAGCACGTACGGCCCTTCCGGGCGGGCGATCCAGTCGCGGATCGCCACCAGGTCGGAGACGTCGCGGACCACCGACCCGGCCGCCCCCAACGCCCGGCCGACGGCGGCGAAGTCGGTGGTCGGGAAGAGCGCGTCGGTGATCGGCAGGCCGCGCATCTCCAACTCCCGTGCCTCCGCGCCGTAGGCGCTGTCGTTGAGCACCAGCAGCAGGATCGGCAACCGGTGGCGGACCGCCGTCTCCAGCTCGCCGAGGGCCATCAGCGCGCCGCCGTCACCGACGGCGGCGACCGTCGGGGCGTCCGGACGGCCCACGGCGGTGCCGACGGCGCTCGCCAGGCCCAGCCCGATCGACTCGAAGTCGAACGTGCTGACCCGCGCCCGCGGCGCGGCCACCCGCAGGTGCCCCACCGCGTTCCCCGCCGCGTGGCTGCTCTCCTGCACCACCGACCGGTGCGCCGGCAGCCAGGCGTCCAGCGTGGACAGTAACTCGGTGAGGTCGACGAAGCCGGGTGCCGGTGCGCCGGTCGCGGGCTGCGGGGAGGGCGGCGGCGGATCCCACGGGCCGGTCCGGAAACCGGTGGCCCGGTGTCCGCCCCGCCGCAACTCGGCGGCGAGCGAACGGGCGGTCGCCGTGGTGTCCCCGGTCAGTCGGACGGTGACCGGAGCCGAGGCGGTCCGCCGGGGATCCACCTCGCAGTGCACGATCTCCCGCACCTGTGGGAACAGGTGCCCGCCCCGGGTGGTGTAGCGGTCCAGCCCGGTGCCGAAGGCGATGATCGTGTCCGCCGTGGCCACCAACTCGGCGGCGTACGTGGTGCAGTGCGCGCCGAGCAATCCGACGTTCCACGGCACACCGGCGAACAGCCCGTCGGCGTGCAGGGTCGTACCGAGCACGGCGCCGGCCCGTTCGGCCAGCTCGATCAGGGCCGCCCGGGCCTGCGGCGCGAGCGCGCCACGGCCCGCGAGCAGCACCGGGCGTCGGCTCCGCCGGATCACCTCCACGGCGGCGTCCAGGCCGGCGGCGTCCGGAAGCGGGTGCGGTGCCGGTTCGGGTGGACCGACCGGCTCGACCAACACCTCGACCGGCTTGCCTTGCACGTCCAGCGGCACCGTCAGCACCACCGGCCGGCGGTCGTGCACGGCGCGGCGGGCCGCCTCGGCGATCTCCGGGCCGACCCGGTGCGGCTCGTCGAGCCGACGGTGGGCGACCCCGACCGCGTCGAGCAGCGGCGCCTGGTCCAGGAACTGGCCGTAGTCGCCGTGCGTCGTGGCGGTGTCCCCGGCGAACAGCAACAGCGGCGTCTGGCCGCGCGCGCTCTCCAGGATCCCGGTGAGCGCGTTGCTGAACGCGGGACCGACACTGACCGTCGCCACACCGAGCCGACCGGTGCTGCGCGCGTACGCGTCGGCCATGGTGACGGCGTTCGTCTCGTGCCGCGCACCGATGTAGCCGATCCCGTGCCGGTGCACCATGTCGAGCAGGAAGCCCATGTTGCCCCGGCCCATCAGGCCGAAGACGTGGCGGACCCCGAGCCGGTGGACCGAGGCCGCGATCGCTTCCTGCACCCGCATTCAGGACTCCCTGACATCGAGGCGGACCGGCCGCAGGGCCCTCCAGGGGGCGGCTCGCACCGGGTTCGGAGGTCTTCGCGAAAGACAGTTCTCGATATGATTGACCTTATGATCCATTCCGAGAAGCTGTCAACGACGGCCCCGACGATCCGCATCGGCGACCGGATCAGGGAGCTGGCCGCCCGGCATCCCGAGCGAACAGCGGTCATTCTGCCGGACGCCGTCGGGACCCGCTCGCTGACCTGGGGCGAACTGGACCGGACCAGTGACGCGGCGGCCGGTCGACTGGCAGCCGCCGGGGTGGGCCCGGGCGTGCTCGTCGCGGTACGCCTGCCGATGGGACTGGACCATGTGGTGGCCACCCTGGCCGCCTGGAAGTTGAGCGCCACGGTGTTGCCCCTGGACCCCGAGTCGACCGAACGGGAGTTCGCCGTCCTGCTCGACACGGCCCACCCGGCCGTCGTCGTGGCCACCGCACCGCACGACGCGGTGACCACCGTGCCGGCGGCGGAGCTGTGGACGGCACCGCCGGTCGACTGCGCGGCGTTCCCCGCCGGCACACCCCGCTCCGCGCACGCCACCGGCGGCAGCACCGGACGGCCCCGGATCATCCTGCGCCGGCCCGACTGGGTGTACGCCGCCGAGGACTTCCCGTCGGCCGGTGACCGGGCGGTGGGTCTGGACGTCGGGCAGGTCCAGCTCGCCATGATCCCGCTGCACCACGCGGGGTTCACCAAGCTCTACCACGGCCTGGCGCTCGGCCACACCGTGGTGCTGGTGCCGCAGGTGGTGCCGGCCCGGATCCCCGAGCTGATCGAGCGGTACCGGGTCAACTACTTCATCATCGTGCCCAGTCTGATGCGTCGGCTGCTGGCCGTACCGGCCCTGCGCGAGGTCGACGTCTCCTCGGTGACCTGCGTGCACCAGAGTTCGGCGGGTGCCCCGCCGGAGCTCAAGCGCGCCTGGATGGAGGTGTTCGCTCCGGAGACCCTCTATGAGGGGTACTCCAGCCAGGAGCGCATCGGCGCGTTGTGGATCCGGGGTGACGAGTGGCTGCGGCACCCGGGCAGCGTCGGGCGACCGGTGGACTGCGAGGTACGGGTGTACCGCGAGGACGGTGGCGTCGCGGCGGCGGGTGAGGTGGGGGAGGTGTACCTGCGCTCCCGCTTCACCCGGCAGCCCAGCTATCTCGGCGACGGGCCGGCCCTGCCCGAGCGCGACGGCCTCATGAGCCTCGGCGACGCCGGCTTCCTCGACGAGGAGGGCTACCTGCACATCGTCGGTCGGCGCGCCGAGATGATCAACGTCGGCGGGGTGAAGGTCTACCCGGCCGAGGTGGAGGAGGTGCTGCGCCAACACCCCGGGGTCGCGGACGTGGCCGTCGCCGCCCGCCCGCACGCCGTCCTCGGGCAGGCGGTGCACGCCGTGGTGGTCCCGGCGGTCGCGGACGCGCCACCGGCCAAGGCGGACCTGCGGCGGCACTGCCAGCTTCTGCTCTCCACCGCGAAGATGCCGTTGACCTACGAGTTCCGGGACGCGATCCCGCACACCGACACCGGCAAGCTACGCCGCTCCACCCTGGTCGCGTCGACCGTCGACACCAGCGGCTGACCCCGGCGTCCGGATCGGGTCGTCCGGCCGGACGACCCGATCCGCCAGCCGCTCCAGGTAACGCGGGTCCAACGGCACCGGAGGCGGCTGGTACCGCGGGTAGCCGTGGTGGTCGCGCCCGGTGCAGGCGGGGATGCCGGTCTCGGCGCAGAGCGCCGCCCACTCGGCGGTGGCGCGTTCGTCGTGCCGGGGCGTGTGCACCTCGATCGCGTCGAGCAGCGGCAGCACCGCCCGCATCCGCTCCGGGCTGCGGGAGCGCCCCGGGTGCGCCCACACCAGCAGCCCACCCGCGCGGTGCACCACCTCGGCGATCTCCACCGGCTCCGGCATCCCCGCGTACGTCTCGGGTGGTTGTCGGGCCAACGCGTCGTTGATGACCTGCCAGACCTGCGGGTGGGTCGCCCGACCGGTCCGGATCACGTCGCGCGCCACACTGTGCGGCATGACGAGGGCGTCGGTGTCGTCGTACGCGGCGCTGTCCGGCACCGTCAACCCGGCCTCGCGCAACGCCGCGCGGGCGGCCAGCGCGTCCCGTCGCCAGATCCGCCGGTTGGTCGCCAGCAGCGCGGCCAGGTCGGCATCGTCGGCGCGTACGCCGTGCGCCAGCAGGTGGTTGTCGTGCCGTACCGGGGCTGCCGTGATCTCCACACCGACCACGTAGGACACGCCGAGTTCGGCGGCCCGGGCCGCTGCGGCGACGGTGCCGGTCAGCGTGTCGTGATCGGTCAGCGACACCAGTGCCACACCGGCGCGGGCCTGCACGGTGACCAGCTCGGCGGGACGGTTCCAGCCGTCCGAGAGCCGGGAGTGCCCGTGCAGGTCGGCGATGACGCCGGTCGGCTCAGTCGGCACGCAGGTGCCATTCCGCCTGGGCCCGCACCCCGTCGCGTAGCCCGACCCGGGGCGTCCAGCCCAACAGCTCCCGCGCCCGGTCGATGCACCCGCCGGTGCGGGACACGTCGCCCGGGGGCACCCCGCCGTCACGCACCGGCACGGACCGGCCGGTCACCTCCTCGACGAGCGCGATCAGGTCGGTCAGGGACCGTGCCGACCCGCCGGCCACGTTCAGCACGCTGCCGGGCGGCACCGGACGCGTTCCGGCGGCCAGCGTCGCGGACACCACGTCGTCCACGTAGGTGAAGTCGCGCAGTTGCCCGCCGCTGCCGTAGACCGGGAACTTCCGGCCCGTGGCCAGGGCGGCGAACATCCGGTGCAACGCCATGTCCGGTCGTTGCCGGGGCCCGTACACGGTGAAGTAGCGCAGCACCACGGTGGGGACCCGGCGCAGGTCGGCGTAGACCCGGCACAGGTGTTCCGCGGCGAGCTTGGTGACGCCGTACGGGCTGACCGGTCGTGCCGGTGCGTCCTCCGGGGTGGGCCATCGGTGCCCCTCGCCGTACACGGAGGAACTGGAGGCCATCACGACCCGTGGAGCCGGGTCGGTCGCGGCGGCGGCCTCCAGCACGCGCTGGGTGACGAGCACGTTGTGCGTCACGTAGTCGCCGAACCCGTCGCCCCAGGAGGTCCGCACACCGGGTTGACCGGCCAGGTGGAAGACCACGTCCACCCCGTCCAGCAGGGGAGCGGTCGGTGTGCCGGAGAGGTCGACGGTCTCCAGGTCGAACCGGGGATGGTGCCGGACCGCGGCCAGGTTGGCCAGCTTCGTCGCGGGTGGGTAGCCGGAGGTGAGGCAGTCGACGCCGCGTACCTCGTCGCCACGGGCGAGTAGGCGTTCCACCAGATGGCTGCCGATGAAGCCGGCCGCTCCGGTCACCAGGACGCGCATCGGGGTCCTCGACACCGGTGTCGCCGACCGTTGTAGATCGAGATCATCGGGATCATAATAGTGGAATCGATCGATGCCGTCGACCAGTCCCGGCACGCCGGACCGAAGGATCGGAGCACCGTGGGCGAGCAGCCGTACGACCACATCGTCTTCGTCTCAATCGACACGCTGCGCGGCGACGCGATCGCCGCCAACCCGTTGAACCTCTGGCGTCGGCGCTTCCCGGAACTGTCGGCACCCCCCACCGCCGTCCTCGACGACCTCGTCGGTCGCGGCGCGTTCTTCCCGAACACGATCACCGCGGCCCCCTACACCGCCGCCGCACACGGCGCGCTGCTCACCGGGCGCTACCCCCTGCACAACGGCCTGCACGAGTTCTACAACGGTCGGCTGCGGGCACCGTCGATCTTCACCCACGGCAAGCGGGCGGGCAGACAGACCATCATGAAGGTCGACTTCCCGATCATCCTCGGCCCCGAACTCGGCTTCACCCGGGACGTCGACGTCTATCTCGACGAGGACGACGACGCCTTCGTCGACGCCGTCGCCGCCTCCGACGGCTGCGTCGCGCTGGCCCACTTCGGCGGTGTGCACATCCCCTACGGCTTCCACAACCTCCGCTACGGCGGCCAGGCCTTCCGCGACAAGGTCGACGAACTGGAGGCGATGCTGCCCGCGGAGAAGCCGGCGTTCGTCGACCGGCTCGTGGAGAGCCATCGCGACCCGGAGGACGCCGAACTGCTGTTCCGCTACAAGCGGGCCGCCGGCCACCTCTACGAGACCGGCGCGTACGACCTGCTGATGCGGCTGTACCTGGAAGGTGTCGCGCACTTCCTGACCACCCGGCTGGAGCCCTTCCTCGACCGGCTCACCCGTCGCGTCGCCGCCACCGGCCGGCGCATGCTGCTGGTCGTCTTCAGCGACCACGGCGAGGAGTTCGACGAGCACACCAACGGGCACTTCAACTCGATGGCCGAGGCGGTGCTGCGGGTGCCCGTCGTCATGGTCGGTGACGGTGTCGCCGCCGGCCTGCACCGGGACCGCATCCGCACGGTCGACATCGTGCCCACCGTGCTCGACCTCGCCGGTCTGTCCCCGGCCGCAGACGACGCCCTGGACGGTCGTAGCCTGGCCGATGCGGCCCGGGGGACCGGTGGGCCACCGCCCGACGCGGAGGCCCTCGCCGAGGCGTACACCTCCGACCTCGGCGAGTTCATCGCCTTTCAGGAACGGCAGCGGGCCGGCGAAGCGCAGGGCCCGCTGCGTCACGTCCTGGTCGGGCAGGCCGCCTACCAGGGTCGGCACCGCCTCGTCCGGGTACCCCGCCGGTATCGCAAGTCCTACGCCGGCATCGACGAGGTGGAGACGGTCTGGGTGGAACGGTTCGACGACGACCTGGTGCCGCACGTCGATCCCGCCGCCGACGACCGCGACCTGCGGGCGCTGCTGGACGCCTACACGCTGGCCCGGAGCACCCCGGAGCCGGTGCCCGCCACCGTCGACATCCGCGCCCAGCTCCGGTCACTCGGGTACGCGATCTGACCGGTCCCGTGGCGGCTCACCCGGCCGTGGCCGGGTGCGCCGCCACCCCCTCCCGCGCCAGCTCGTCGAGGAGCCCCACGATCCTCGGCCGGGCCCGGCGCGGGTCCGGTTCGGCGGTGGGCAGCATGGCCAGGCGTTCCACCAGCTTCTCCAGCCGGAAGTTCGTCCGGGCGTCACGCCAGGGGATCAGCGGCGTCTCGTAGTCCTTCTGCCAGAGCAGGTGGACCGCCGTGTCGCTGTTCCACCGCACCTCCTCCAGCGTCTGCCGCCACAACCGTCGCGCCTGGTGGATGTCCATGCCGTTGTGCCGCCAGGAGTAGTCCGGAGTCTCCGGGTCGTCGACCTCGATGCCGAGTCGCTCGGCGTCCTCCCAGACCGGCATCGTCTCGTCCTGAAGGGAGAAGATGCTCAGCGTGAAGTGGCCCGCGTACTCGTCGCGCAGGAACGTGGCCGTCTCGCCGAAGTCGTCCGGCGTCTCCCCGGGGTAGCCGAGGATGAACGAGCAGCGGTAACCCAGGTCGCTGCGGGACAGCAACTGGAACGCACGGCGGTTGGCGGCGGCGGTCACCTGCTTCTTCATCAGCGTCAGCGTCCGGTCGCTCATCGACTCGAAACCGATGGACAACCACCGGCAGTGCGCGGCCAGCAGCCGGTCGACCGTCTCGGCGTCCCGGATGGCGTTGGCCCGGGCGAACGCCTCCCACCCGATGCCCACCTCCGGCAGCAGGTCGAACAGTTCCCGCAGGCGGGTCGGTGGCACCGTGAAGGTGGAGTCGGAGGCCCTGATGTGTCGGGCGCCGTTGACCTCGGCGTACCCGGCCCAGTCGGTGGCGATCTTCTTCGCCGACTTGTACCGCCACTTGGGCGAGGCGGCCGGAAACGAGCAGAACTTGCAACTGAAGGGGCAGCCGCGCATCGACTCGTACGGCACGATCGGCCGTCGCCCCCGCATGGTGGGGGAGGGGTGGGCCTCGATGTCCACGTACCGGAAGTCGGTGTGCGTGATGCGACCGTCGTCGGTGCGTACCACCAGGTTCGGCACGTCGCGCCAGTCCCCGCCGCCCGCGACGGCCCGCAGCAGCAGCGGCAACGCCTCCTCCGCGTCGCCGCGCACCACGCACATGACCTCCGGGTGGGCCGCCATGATCTTCAGGTACTTGAGGTTGCTGTACTGGCCGCCGAGCACGATCGGCACCCCGGGGTAGCGGTCCGCGGCCCACCGGATCGCCCGGGACATCGAGCGGTGGTCCCAGATGAAGGTCGTGGACAGCAGCACGACGTGCACCCGGGACGACGGTGTGACCGGCTCCCGGTCGCCCCGCCACACCCCGGACAGGTCGAATGCCTCGTAGTCCGTGGCGGTGGCGTCGAGGATGGACTCCAACGTGGCCGTGGTCAGGTGCGGAACGGGCGCGGCGGTGATCCCGTCGAGCCCGTCGATCCGCAGGGAACTGGATCCCCGCCCGTGTGCCGGCCGCAGCAACGGGTGTCGGCGGCCGTCGCGTTCGAACCCCAGGTCGGCCAGGGTCAGGTCGGGGTAATAGTCGGTGCGGAGCCGGTCCACGCTGTCCGGATCGAACAGTGTGCCGCGCAGCATTGACTCGTTCAGGAAGGCCGGGCCGAGCCCCGACAGCAGCAGTGCGGTCATCGCGTTCCTCTCGACGGTGGTGCGCCCGTCGGGTGGACGGCGGGCGTACCGGCAGCGGAGGGTCAGCGCACGAAGCGGTCGGTGGGGTCCTCGTGGTGCGGCAAGCAGTACGGCGGCTCCAGTAGCGCCTGCTGACGGGGACTCAGGGACTGCCGCAGGTCGGCCGCCCAATCCAGGTAGACCTTGCTCCACGCGAGATGCCCCGGCGCGTACTTGAACATCACCGACCGGCGTTCGTGGTCGGCGTGCCAGGGATGGGTGCCGTGCGCCATCGCCCCGTTGAAGATCAGCACGTCACCGGCGGCCATCGGCACGTGGTGCACCGCCTCGGCCCGGTAGTCCCAGGACTTCGGCAGCGGATGGTTGCTCTTGTGGCTGCCCGGGATGCACACGAAGCCGCCCTGACCGGTCAGCATGTCGGTGAGCGCCCAACTGACCGTGATCACGCCGTTGGCCATTTGGCCGTGGTGGAAGTGGTAGAACTCCGACTGGCCGTCGGCCTCGAGCGCTCCACCGTGCAGCGGCAGGCCGGTGGTGCCGGCCCGCATCCGGATGCCGTAGTAGCGGTCCAGCCGGGGCCGCGGCAGCAGCGTGGTCACGATCGGGAAGACCTGCTCGTGGTCGAGCAGGTCGGTGAAGGCCGGCCCCCAACTCAGGAAGCCGGAGAAGATCTGGTCGGCGAACGTGTCACCGGGCGGAGGAAGCTCCTGGTCGTCGATGATCCGATTGACCTCGCCCAGTTGCTCCGGGCCGAGTACCTCGCGGAGGACCACGAAGCCCCGCAGGTCGAACAGAAAGCGCTCCTCATCGGTGAGCACCTCGTCACATCCTCTCCGAAACGCCGCGACAAAGATCGATGGTAGACGAAGTCCGTACGCGGCACGACAGTTACCGACATGGATATATTGCTCTTGCCTCGGCCCCCGCGCAGCGCTGTAGGATCCGCCCTCAGAGGGATGCGGACGGCCCACGGCGTCGCGTAGCCGCACGGCCGGACCGGCAGGGATCGGACGTTCGGGGAGGTTCCCTCTTGGATCCGGAGTTCGTGCCACCGGGACTCGACCTCACCCACAACCGACGGGCGCTGGCGACGATCCGGGACGCCATGGAGCAGACCATGGGGCTCGCCGCGAGCGTCCTGGTCCGGATACCCGACACCGCGCAGAAGCTGGCGCTGTCGCGGGAGATCTGGGCGCTGGCCCAGGGTGCCCAGCTCATCGACGAACGGATCGCCACCCTGCGCACCAGCACCTCCGACGCCGTCGTCCCGGACACCGCACGGGTACGCCTGCTCGACCGCGTGACCCGGATCCCCGACCCGCAGCGGCAACGGACGGCGCTGGTCGGGGTCTGCTACCCCGACCTGCGCGACCAGGTGTTCGCGCACCGCTCCCGACTGCTGACCGCCGCCGACGAGAGCACCGTCGAATGCCTCACCGACGTGCTGCACCGCATCGACGTGCTGCCCTACGAGCCCGCCCTCCGGCAGGAGGTCCTGTCCCGGCTGCCGAGCGAATCCGGCACGGACACCCCCTGCCCACCGCTTCCGGTGATCCCGACGCGGCCGGGACGCGATCCCGGCCTGCGTGAGGGCCGGGCGGTGCCCCCGGACGGGCCGGGCCGCTACGGCACCATCCTCTACGACATGGCGTACCGCATCGAGCTGTGCGCGACCGAGGTGTGTGCGGCGGTCCTGGCACACCACCCCGAGGCGCCGTGGGGCCTGCGCTACGACCTCGCCAAGCAGATCCGCGACGAGGCCCGCCACTTCGAGCTGTTCATGCAACGGGCCCACGAGTGCGGGCTGGCCCCCGGCGACCAGCCGGTGCAGTACGAGGTGTGGGACAAGTTCGTCCTCGGCCGCGACCTCGCGGAACGGCTCATCATCGAACAGCGCATCGGCGAGGGCGCGGCGCTGGACAGCGCGGAGAACGTGCACCGTCGGCTCAAGGCCGACGGCGAGGACCACATCGCGATGGTGTTCGAGTACATCACCGCCGACGAGGTGACCCACGTGGCCAACGGCAACCGCTGGCTGCGTCACCTGTTGGGCAGCGAACAGGCCGTCCAGGAGGCCGAGGAACGGGTGTACCGGCTCCTGGAGGAGAACGACGCCGGGACGCCGTACAAACACCCGATCAACGCCGACGCCCGCCGGCTCTCCGGCTTCAGTACCGCAGAGTTGGCGCGGCTGCGGCGGCGGACCGGGAACGCGGACCACTGAGCGGCGGCGGCGCGTCGGCCGGCCACCACCGCTCCAGCACGCCGGCCACACCGTCCTCGCTGTTGGCACCGACCACCTCGTCGGCGATCGCCCGGACCTCGGGATGTGCGTTCGCGACCGCGAAGGACCGCCCGGCCCACTCCATCATCGGCAGGTCGTTCGGCATGTCACCGAAGGCGATCACCTCCGACCGGTCGACGCCGAGTTCCTCGGCGAGAGCGGCCAGCGCGGTGGCCTTGGTGACACCCACCGCGGAGATCTCCATCCGGGCGTCACCCGAACCGTGGGTCACCACCGCGAGGTCCCCGACCGCCGGCCGCACCAGCTCGAACATCGCGTCCGCCCCGAGCTCGGTGTGCCGCACCAGGAGCTTCACCGCCGGGCGCGCGAGCACCACGGTCAGGTCCACGATGCTCACCTCGGGCAGACCGATGTCCCACCGGGGCCGGTACCCGGGCTCGTGGACGAAGGCGTCACCGTACTCGGCCGCGAAGGCCGCGTCGGGCAGGATCCGCCGGATGTTCTCGGCGACCGCCCGCAGGCACGCCACCTCCATCGGGTACGACCGCAACACCCGCTGCGTCGGTACGTCGTAGAGCATCGCCCCGTTCGCGCAGACCACCGGCCCACGGTGCGCCGTCTCCGCCAGCACCGGCCGCAGCCAGCGCGGCGGACGACCGGTGACCAGAGCCAACGGCGTGCCCGAGCGGGCCACCGCGGCGAGCGTACGACCGGTGCGGGCGGAGACCGTCTCGTCCGGGCGCAGCAGGGTCCCGTCCACGTCGGTGGCGATCAGGCGAGGCGTCATTCGTGCTCCCTCCCGGTCGCCCCGGTGCGTCACAGCCGTCCGGGCAGCACCACGCCGTAACCGGACAGTCGAAGGTGTATCGCACCGACCAGGATGATCGCCAGCCCGCCCAACACGGCGATGTCCCGGGCGGTCATCACCGGGGTGCGGTAGCTGGTCCGGCTGCCCCGCACCGTGAACCCCCGGGCCTCCATCGCCAGCGACATCATCGACCCGTGCCGCAGCGCGTAGACGATCAACGGCACCACCACGGGCAGGAGCTGACGGACCCGGCGTACCGGGTTGCGGCTGTCCGCCACGAAACCCCGCGCCGTCTGCGCCTCGATGACGGTGCCGGTGGCGGTGACGAACGCCGGCACCAGGCGCAGCGTGGTGGAGACCACGAACGCCACGGTGTACGGCAGGCGCAGGTGCACCAGCCCGACGGTGACGTCCTCGGTGCTGGTGCACGAGACGAAGAGGGTGCCGACCATCAGGACGACGACGAAACGCAGCGCCGCGGCGACGCCGTACAGCAGCGCCTCCCGGGTGACGGTGACCGGACCCAGCTCGAACAGCGTGGTGGTGCCGTCGATGGTGAACTGCCACAGGACGACGTTGACCACGAACACCAGCAGGTAGACGTTGCGGAATCGGCGCAGGTTGCCCAGGCAGCCGGCGACGGCGGACAGCCCCAGCACGAGCAACCCGACCGCCGCCACGTAGCGGGGGTCGTTGAACGCGAACGGCAGTCCGGCCAGGGCGAGCAGGCCCAGCAGCTTGGCCCGTGGATCGAGGGCGTGCACCGGCGACGAACGGTTGAGATAGAGGCTCTTGTACACGTCTCACCCGCCCACTCGGACGGCGGCGGCGAGTTCGTCGACCGTGAGCGCGTCCACCCGCAGTTCGTCGGCGAGGTCGAGCACGGGCGGCGGCAGCACCGACGCGGCGGCGAGCACGTCGCGACGCCGGAACACCACCTCGGGCGGCCCGTCGAGGACGATACGCCCGTCGGTCATCACGACGACCCGGTCGGCGTACTCGGCGACGAGGTTGGCGTGGTGGGTGACCATGACCACGGTCAGGTCGGCCCGGTTGAGGCGGCGCAGCAGCCGCATGACCGACTGCTGCTGCCGTTCGTCGAGGCCGGTGGTCGGCTCGTCCAGCACGATCACCCGAGGACCCATGGCCAGCACCGCCGCCACGGCCAGGCGCTGCCGGTCGCCCTTGCGCAGCAGGAACGGGTCGGTCCGGCGCAGCTCGGTCAGACCGACGTCGGCCAGCGCGGCCTCCACCCGGTCGTGCACCTCGTCGTCCGGCAGGCCGAAGTTGCGCGGACCGAAGGCGATCTCGTCCGCCACGGTCGCCGAGAAGAGCTGATGGTCGGGATTCTGGAACACGTAGCCCACCTGGCGGGCCACCTCGGCCCGGGGCAGGCCCCGCAGATCCCTGCCCAACACGTCGACCTGCCCCGAATCGGGCACGAGCAACCCACTGAGGACCTTGGCCAGGGTCGTCTTGCCGGATCCGTTACGTCCCATGACGGCGGTGAACTGTCCCTCTCGGATGTCCACCGACACGTCACGCAGGGCCAGCGTCCGACCGTCGGGATACTCGTGGTCGAGGTGCCGCGCGCTGACCACGGCCGGTCCGGGCTCCGCACGCGCCCGGGTCGGCCCCGCCGAGGGGCGCAGCGGCCCGATCAGCGGCACCGCCTCGGCCACGGTGAGGGCGATCTCGGGCAGCCCGAGCCGGTCGCAGACGTCGGCGACCTGTGGCGGCCGGACCCCGTGCCGGCGAAGCAGCGCGGGGTCCCGCAGGACGGTGTCGGCCGGACCGTCCACCACCACCCGGCCGCCCTCCAGCAGCACCACCCGGTCCGCGCCGGGCCCGCCGGGCGGACCCAGCACCGCCTCGGTGTCGTGTTCCACCAGGAGGAGCGTCCGGGGCCGGCCACCCGACCAGCGCGCCGCGCGGATCACCTCGACGCGACTGGCCGCGTCGAGATCGGTGGTCGGCTCGTCCAGGATCAGGATCTCCGGTTCGAGGGCCAGAGCGGCGGCCAGTGCCAGCCGCTGCTTCTGACCACCGGAGAGCGTGGCCGGTTCGCGGTCGCGTAGCTCGGTGAGCCGGAGCAGGCGCAGGTGGTCCTCGACCCGCTGACGCATCTCGGCCGTTGCGACCGCGAGGTTCTCCAGCCCGAACGCAAGCTCCAGGGTCACGCTGGTCGCGAAGAGTTGACTCTCGAAGTCCTGGAAGACGATGCCGATGTGCCGCGCCACCTCGGCGGCGGTCAGCTCGGTGAGATCCCGGTCGTCGAGGTGCACCGTGCCCTCCCGACGCCCCCGGACACTGCGCGGGATCAGGCCGGTCAGCGCCATGGCGAGGGTGGACTTCCCGGCACCGGCCGCGCCCAGCAGCGCGGTGAACTGCTCAGGTGGCAGGTGCAGGTCCACCCCGGTCAACGCCGCGGTGGAGGACCGCCGATAGGTGAAGCCCAGGTGCTTCGCGGTCAACGAGAGGGACATCGTCCCGTCAGAGGAGGAACGAGCCGAGGAGCACCGCCACGAAGGCGACGCCCACGACCGGGGTGAGCAGGTCGGAACCGCCGAGCTGGAGGCCGACGAGCCAACCGGCGATGCCGCCGACCGCGACGAGCGCCGTGCCCAGCAGCGCGCGTGGCCCTCGGCCCGGTGGCTGGTCGAGATCCATGATCTCGTCCCAGGTCACGCCCATCGCGCGCACCCGTCGGTGCAGGAGGAGGTACAGCAGACCGCCGACCCAGTTGCCGATCACGAAGTTGGCGGCCAGGGTGACCGCGACGACCCGGAACGGCACGAAGCCGAGCAGGTCCAGGCCCCAGGCGAGCACGACCGCGCTCGCCGCCGCCGCGACGACACCGATGGCCAGGTAGGTCAGCACCGGGCGGACCCGGTCACCGGCCGGCGCGTCCTCGGTGTCGGCGTCGTGCGGCGCCGGGCGTGGACCGAACCGGGACCAGAGGGTGAAACCGAGGTAGCCGAGCAGGGCGTTCGACAGGAAACCGAATACCGAGCCGAGTGCGAGACTGCCGGTGAACAGGTCACCGACAATGTTTCCGATGCCGAGGCCCCAGGCTCCCGCCGGGCCGAACAGGATTCCGAAAACCATCGGGAAGATGGTGCGGATCGAGAAGCTGAGCACGCCCGGCACCAGATCGATGCTGAACGGCGACAACGCGATGTACGCGGTCGCGTACAGGGCGGCAGTGACGGCCGTGAGGACCACCATCTGCGGGTATTTCCACATCAGGATGCACGACCGCATTGCGCCCCCCTAAGCCGATGGCGACGAACATAACGCCAACGATGATCACCGTCAACGTGTCGCCGTCGGCGCACTTCCGTGGTCGTCAATGAACGCATCGATCAGGTACGATCTCCCGACTGCCCGTAGCAGCGAGGGGGTTCTCGTGGACCGGCCCAGTGTCCTTTTCGTCTCGCTCGACACCGTCCGCGCCGACGTCGCGTACTCCGGGAGGTTCCCGGGTGTGGAGGGGCTCCGCCGCCGGGGCGTCACGTTCCGCCAGGCCGTGTCGTCCTGCCCACTGACTCCGGTCAGCCACGCCACGGTCTTCACCGGGCTGCAACCACCGAACCACGGCGTCCGTCACCTGTTCCGTGAACAACTGCGCGCCGACGTGCCCACCCTGGCCGAACGGCTGCGCGAGGTCGGCTACCGGACCGGCGCCGTCGTCTCCTGTCCCGGTCTCAACAAGTGGTACGGCATCGACCGTGGCTTCGACTTCTATGACGACGAGATCCCGCTGCTGCCCGACGGGCGGGACCCTCTCGCGGTGGGCGACGTGAAGCTGCGCGGGCTGGCCCTCAAGCGGGCGCCGATGGTCGCCGAGCGGGCCGGTGACTGGCTGGCCGAACAGACCACGCCCTTCTTCCTCTTCGCCCACTTCTTCGACGCGCACTGGCCGTACGAGCCGCCGGAGGACGTCGGCGTGGCCGTCGACAACCCCTACGAGGGCGAGGTCGCCTACAGCGACCACTATCTCGGGGTGCTGCTCGACCGGTTGGCCGCCGCCGGACACGACATCGACTCGATGCTCGTGGTCTGCTTCTCCGACCACGGCGAGGACCTCGGCGGCTGGTACTCCAACGACCACGCGGGGGAGCGCGGGCATCCGTACGAGGAGGGGCACGGCTGCCTGCTGCACGACGCCACCCAGCACGTGCCGATGATCTTCTCCGGGCCGGGGGTGCCGGCCGGTCGGGAGTTCCACGAGCAGGTGCGGCTGGTCGACATCATGCCCACCGTCCTGGATCTGCTGGGGCTGCCGGGGACCCCCGGCGACGGCGAGTCCATGGTGTCGTTCTTCCGGGATCTGACCGGCACGTCGCGGCCCGCGTACTCGGAGACCTACTTCCCCGAGGAGAAGCGCGAGGCGAGCGAGTACCGGGACCTGCGGGCGCTGGCCTCGGTCCGCATCGACGGCCGTGACAAGACCATCTGGCAGCCGGTCGAGGGCGGCGCCGTCGACTGGTACGACCTGACGACCGACCCGGACGAGTTCCACCCCGTCCCGTTGGTGTCCCCGACGGTCGCCCCACCCGCCGTCCCGCCGGTGGTGGACTGAGCGCACGCCACCCCGGGCCGACGAGGACGCCCCTCGTCGGCCCGGGGACCGTCCGTGCGTCAGCCCCCGGCCGGAGACCCCGCCGCGATCTCGAAGAGCATCCGGTCGATGATCCGCCCGTCGGTCTGCGCCACCGCGTGCAACCGGCGGAACTCCGGTGACATGGACCGGTACACCCGGCGGATCGCCTCCCTGGCGTCCTCGTCGATGGCGCCGTTGTCCGACCAGACGTCGATGTCCTCGACCGAGACGTACCTGCGGGTCTCCACCTCCCCGCAGCCCGCCTCGCGCAGCAGTGCCGCGAGGTCGCCCGGCAGGAAGAAGTGTCGACGTACCGGGTTGCGCAGCCGCAGGATCTCGAAGTACTCGTCCCGGTCGTCGGTGCCGTAGGCGCAGAGGTTGATCAGGACGACCCGGCCGCCCGGTCGGGTCACCCGGGTCATCTCGGCGACCGCGGCCGGCAGCTCCATGAACTGGATGCCCTGCCGACAGACCGTGATGTCGAAGGAGTCGTCGGGGAAGGGCAGATCCTCGGCGGGTGCGAGGACGAGGTCGTCCAGCGACGGCCGGGCCTGCTCCGCCATGGCCGCGGTCACGTCGACGCCGACCAGTCGCGACACCCGTCCGCTGAACAGCCGGGAGACCAGGCCGGTGCCGCAGGCCACGTCGAGCACCGCGTGCTCCGGCCGTGGCGTGGTCAGGTCCAGTACGAGGCGGCCGAGTTCGGTGTCCGTGCACCAGGCGCTGGAGCGGTCGTAGCCCTGGGCCCGTGCCGTGAAGTGGTCGACGACGTCCTGATCGCTAATTGTCACTGTTCCCCTGTCGTTTCCACAATTCGGGACCGGCCGTGCCGGCGTGGGGCCGCCGGGCGGTCGGGCGGGGCGGCGTTGCGGAACCGGCGCAACGCTCCCGAGCGGCCCTGCCGAAGGCTCACTGACATTGACGTTGGACTCTAGACGGGTGATGGTCGACGCGTCTATAGTTCGAACCACCGGGCCTGGTGAGCCAGGTGGCGATACGCCTGGCCAGCGTTAGACGACTATTCGGGATCGCCGATCCCGCACCCTCTCGACCAATTGAACTCCGAATCCGAATCCGGCGGTTTCCGCTCCGGTCGGCAATACTCTCAAACATTCGGGGGAGTGGAACGAAATAATGAGTGCCCTCACCGAGGAATTGTTCGACGAGATCCGCGCGGCGTTCATCGCCGAAGCATCGACCGTCCTGCGTCTGCAGTACTTCGCCCAGGTGTCCGAGATCGAGGGCTCGCTGGACTCCGCTCGGCTGTTCACCGAACTCGCCGAGAGCGCGGCCTGTGTGGCACACGGGCATCTCGACTTCCTACAGGCGGTGGCCGACCCGGCCACCGGACGACCGCTGGGCGACACCGATCTCAACCTCGCCGCCGCGCTGAGCAGCGAGATGGAGGCCGCGACCGTCCGCTACCCCGCGCTGGTGCAGCGGGCCCACGAGGAGGGACTGGCCGACGTCGCGAGCTGGCTGGAGACGCTGCGCGCCCTCAAGCACGCGCACCTGGCCAAGCTGGGCGCCGCCCACGAGGCGCTGCGCGGCGTACCGGCCGCGCCGCTCGGCGAGCCGGTCACCGGATGACCACCGGCCCGCAGACCGCCGATCAGGAAGTGAGCCAGCCGATGGAGTCCACGCAGGCCGCCCCGACGCCGCCTCCGGTACCCGCCGACAGGTACGACGCCAGCACGATCATGGTCCTCTCCGGCCTCGACGGCGTACGCCGACACCCGTCGATGTACATCGGTTCGGTCGGTGTGTCCGGCTGGCACCACCTGGTCAGCGAGCTGGTCGACAACGCGGTGGACGAGGCGGAGGCCGGACACTGCCGCGACGTCGAGGTCGTCCTGCACCGCGACGGCTCCTGCTCGGTCGGCGACGACGGTCGGGGCATCCCCGTCGACCCGCACCCGGAGCAGCACCGCCCGGCGGCCGAGGTGCTGCTGACCACCCTGCACTCCGGCGGCAAGTTCGAGGCCGGTTCCTACCGCACCTCGGCCGGCTTGCACGGCGTCGGACTCTCCTGCGTCAACGCCCTGTCCGAACGGCTGGAACTGGACGTCTGGCGCGACGGTGCCCACCATCGGCAGACCTACGCGCGGGGAGTGCCGACCGGCGACCTCGCACGGGTCGGCGCGTCCGACCGCACCGGCACCCGGATCCGTTTCCTCCCCGACGAGACGGTCCTGGAGACCGCGCAGTTCTCGGCCGCCCTGATCCGCAGCCGGCTGGAGGAGGTCGCCTTCCTGCACCCCGCGCTGACCCTGCGGCTGCGCGACGAGCGCACCGGCGAGGACATCCGGCTCAGCTACCAGTCCGGCGTCGGCGGGTTCCTCCGACACCGGCACCGCGACGCGGTGTGGGTGCACCCGGATCCGCTGGCCGTCCGCCACGAGACCGACGACCTGGCGCTCGACGCCGCCTTCTGCTGGACCGAGGGCTACACCGAGGACATCCAGAGCTTCGTCAACACCGTCCGGACCGACCACCACGGCACCCACGTGGACGGGTTGCGCGCCGCGCTGGCCGAGGTGATCAACGAGTACGCGACCAGCCGCGGCCTGCTCGACCCGACCGCGGGGGAACGGATCACCACGGTCGACATCCTCGAAGGACTGGCTGCGGTCGTGGCGGTGCGGATGCGCAGCCCCCGATTCGACGGACAGACGAAGAAGCGGTTGCAGAGCAGCGAGGTCGCCGGATTCGTCCGTGCCGCCGTGTCAGCCGAGCTGACCCGACAGTTGGCGCTCGACGACGACCTGGGGCAGCGGCTGGTCAAACGTACGCTCGACTCCGCCCGCGCCCGGCTCGCCGCCCGGCTGGCCAGCCGCACCGCGCAGGTCCGGCGTCGCCGGATCGAGGTCGACTACGCCGTCTACCAGCGCCAGTTCGGCATCCGCTCGCGCAACTGGCACGACTCCTGCTCCTGGCTCACCGACGAGGGTCTGCTGGCCCAGCACGCGGCGCTGTGCGACGTCGCCCCGGACGCCCGGATGCTCGACGTCTGCTGCGGCAGCGGGGTGGTCGGCAACGCCTTCCGGGGCCGCGTCGGCGAGATGATCGGTCTGGACATCACCCCGGAGATGGTGGCGCTCGCCTCCACCCGGCTCGACAAGGTCCACCAGGGCACCGTCTACGACCTGCCCTTCCCGGACGCCAGCTTCGACCTGGTCGTCAACCGCGAGGTCCTGCACCTGCTGCCGAACCCGGAGAAGCCGGTGTCGGAGGTCTTCCGGGTGCTCAAGCCGGGCGGGCAGTTCATCGTCGGCCAGATCGTCCCGTACGCCGACGAGGACGCGTACTGGATGTTCCGGATCTTCAAGAAGAAGCAGCCGCTGCTGTTCCAGATGTTCCGGGAGCCGGACTTCCGGCGGCTGTTGCTGGGCGCCGGCTTCACCGACCTGGCGATGGAGGAGTACCTGCTCTGGGAGTCGATCGACAAGTGGATCGACACCCACGAGACGACCCCTGCGGCCCGCCAGGAGATCTACCGGCTGTTCTACGACGCTCCGGCCCAGGTGCGGGCGGTGCACCCGTTCGAGGTCGCCGCCGACGGATCGGTACGCGACCAGTGGCGCTGGTGCGTGTACTCGGTACGGAAACCGGTGTGTTGACCGGCACCGCGCCCGGGCTCGCCGGCAACGCCCACCTGGCGGACCGGCTGACCGAACTGCGCGCGCTGCGGCGGCCCGTGGTGCGGGACTTCACCGGCCGGGTCCGGGACCTGGTGGTGCTCGCCTCCAGCTCACGCAGTGGATCCAGCATGCTCGCCGAGATGCTGCGCCGTACGCCCTCGTTGCTGCACCTGCGCGCGGAGTTCAACCCGTACCTGCGGTTGGCCGGCCTGGTGCCGCCGAACAGCGGGACCGGCTCCGACCAGCTCGACGCCGCGCACCTGGCCGCCCTGCCGCCCGCCCGCCGCCGGGTCTTCGACGAGGAACTGTCGCTGGACGTCGGCCGACCGGACCCGAGCGTCGGGCCGGAACAGTTCCTCCTGGACGCGGCCTGGCGGTTCACCATCCAGTGGCCGACGATCGAGATCGACCTGGCCGACTGGCTCGACACGGCCCGTCGGGTGCTGGCCGAGCTGTGGTCGCAGCCCGACTTCGACCCCGCCCGCCTGTCGCACGCGGCCCGTTTCCACGCCCGACTGCACGCCGCTCTCGCCGTGCGCGGTGTGTCCGTCCGCACCGGCTACTACGACATGCCGCCGCACCTCGCCGGGCCGCCGTGGCGCCAGGACGTACGGGGTGCGCCCGGTGACCTGCTGGTGGAGGAACCGCCCTTCGTGCTCACCGTGGGCTGGCGCTACGCCACCGCACACGACCTCGCCACCCGCCCGCTGGTGATCAAGACCCCGAGCAACGCCTACCGGCTGGGCTTCCTGCGCGCACTGTTCCCGAACGCCCGGATTCGCGTCCTGCACCTGACCCGCAACCCGGCCGGATCCATCAACGGCCTCTACGACGGCTGGCTCTACCACGGCTTCCACGCCCACCGGATGGACCGGCCGCTGAACATCACCGGCTACGGGCGGGACCGGCCCGAGGACCGCTGGTGGTGGAAGTTCGACCTGCCGCAGGGCTGGCAGGACTACACCCGGGCGCCCCTGCCGGACGTCTGCGCCCTGCAGTGGCGCTCCTGCCACCGGGCGATCCTCGACGACGCCGCCGCGCTGCGACTGCCCTACCTGCGCGTGCGGTTCGAGGACCTGGTGCGCACACCGCAGAGCCGGGCGGGCGTGCTGACCCGGATCACCGACTGGCTCGGGGTGCCGATGGACGGACCGCTCCGCACGATCGCGGCCGATGGACTGCGCGACCCGGTGGTCGCCACCGCGCCGCCGCAGCCCGGCCGGTGGCGGCGACGGGCGGAGCTGGTCCGCGCGGCGATCGGCGGACCGGAGCGGCGACTGGCCGAGGAGCTCGGATATGACGACGACGAATCCTGGATCTGAGACCACGGCGCCACCGCGCCCCAGCACCCTCGGTGGTGCCGGCTGGTCGCCCCGGCCGACCAGCCACGAGCAGGAGGTGGCGGTCGGTCGGCTCTGGGCCCGCTGCGGCTACCGGTCGGAGTCCGCGCCGCTGCGGGCGGTGCTGCTCGGCTGGCCGCCGGAGAGTCTGGCCCGGATCACCGATCCGGCCGCCGCGCTGATGACCGCGCGGGTGGACCTCGGCGCCATGCGCGCGGAGACCGAGGCGGTCGCCGCGGCGTTCACCGACGCGGGCGTGGAGGTGGTGCTGGCCCGCCCGGCGGCGGACACGCCACCGAACTTCGTCTTCACCCGCGACCTGTTCGTCGCCACCCCGGCCGGAGTGGTGGTGGGCCGGACGGCCGCCGCGCAACGGGCGGGCGAGGAACGGCACGCCGCCGCCGCGTTGGCCGCCGCCGGATACCCGCTGCTGGCCACGGTGACGGGCACCGCCACGTTGGAGGGCGCGGACGCGCTGTGGCTGGACCGCGACACGGTGATGGTCGGGGTGGGGTTCCGCACCAGCGCCACCGGGGCGGAGTGCCTCCGCCGCGTCCTGGCCGACCAGGGCGTGCAGGTGGTCACCGTCCGGCTCGGTCCGGGTGTCCAGCACCTCCTCGGCGCGGTGACGTTCCTCGACGAGCGGTTGGCGGCGGTGCACACCGCCGCCGCGACCGACGATCTGCGGGCGCTGCTGCGTTCCCGGGACGTCCGTGCGGTGGAGTTCGCGCCGGACGACGAGCTGCTGCGGCGACGGGGGATGAACCTGGTGGCGCTGGGTCCCCGACGGGCCCTGATGCCGACCGGAGCGCCGGGCATCCGCCGCCGCCTGGAGGCCGTCGGGGTGACCGTCACCGAGGTCGGTGTCGACCAGCACGTCCGGGCCGCCGGGGCCCTGGGCTGTATGACGGGCATCCTGCACCGGGCGGACTGACGGACTGAGCACGGGAGCAGCGACGTGGGAGGCGAGATGACCACATCAGCGTCGGAACAGAACGTCGGCGGGGATCCGGCCGAGGAGCCGCTGATCCGCCTGGAGCGCTGGCACGCCACCTGGCCGGAGGACGACCCGCACGCCAACTTCCGCGACGAGGTCATGCGGTACGGCATGCTGGACCCGCTGGTGACCCTGCGCGGGATGTCCCGCAACCTCGGTATCCCGGTCGGCGTACTCGCCCGCTACGTGCTGGCGCGCTGGGCGACCGGTGGCAGCGAGGGACTGCTGGAGATCGGCCCGGTCATGGTGCGGCGACTGTGGCAGCCGATCGCCGAGGCGGAGGCCACGGACGACGACGCCCGGCGGCTGGCCGCGTACCACCAGGTGCGACAGATGATCTCCTGGCTGAAGGTCCCCCTCGACGACCCGGGCGTCTACCCGGTGGCCGGTGAGACCGACCGGACCGACGACGAGACGTCGCTAGATCGACAAAGCTCGATATAGTTGTCCTCAATCGCCGGGTGTCCCGACCGGACGGCCCGGCGGCGACGACAGGAAGGTCTCAGTCATGCCTCGTGTGCTATCCCTCGCTCCCGAGCTGTACGCCAACGCCACGAACTCCGTCGACCACCGCTACCAGGAACAGATGCGGGAACAGGACAAGACGCCGGTCCCCACCGACCCCACCCTGCCCCGGTTCACGCTGGTCGTCGGCCCCTCACCGTTCACCATGCCGCGTGGTTGGGAGTTCTTCCTGACGTCCCCCTACGAGGGGGCCTCCTACATCTCCACCGTCCTGCACAACGCCGGCTACCCGGTCCGGATCGTCGACGTCCGGTACACGCCCAACCCTCTCCAGGCCGCCTACGACCAGATCATCGGTCAGACCGACGTCCTGGGCATCTGCACCTTCGAGGACAACTTCCCGTTCTGCAACGAGCTGATGGCCATGGTCCGGGACAACGCCCCCGAGATCCCCATCATCTGCGGCGGCTCGCTCGTCACCTCGGTGCCCAACCTGTTCATGGAGCACACCGCCTGCGACATCGCGGTGATCAGCGAGGGTGAGATCACCATCCTCGACCTGATGGAGAGCTACGCCGCCGGCCGCTGGGCACAGGACCTGCCCACCATCCGCGGCATCCTCTACCGCAGCCCGGAAGGCGTCGTGAAGCGCACGCCGCCGCGCGGACAGATGATGGACCTCGACGCGCTGCCCCGGATGCGCCTGGAACTCTGGCCCCAGGCGCAGAGCCCGATGGGCCTACAGCCGCAGATCATCTCCTCCTACAGCCGTGGCTGCAAGATGGACTGCTCCTTCTGCTACCGCACCACCCCGCAGGTGCGTGCCAAGTCGCCGGAGAAGATGGACGCCGACCTGGCCTGGCTCAAGAGCCGCTACGGCATCGAGTTCAGCTTCTTCGTCGACCTGACGTTCAGCTCCCACCGTCGACAGACCATCGAGATCTGCGACGTCATCAAGGACCACGACCTGCGGTGGACCTGTCTGACCCGGTGTGCCGACATGGACAAGCCGCGGATCGACGCGATGCGTGACGCGGGTGCCGACATCATCCTCTACGGCGTCGAGTCCCTCGGCTCCGAAGTGCTGCGCGAGGCCCGCAAGGGCAACTCGGAGAACATCACCGTCCGGGCCATGCGGACCACGTTCGACGGCGGCGTACGGTTCGGTGCCCTGCTCATCGTCGGCCTGCCCAACGAGAGCGAGGAGTCGCTCAACCACATGGTCGAGTTCGCCGAGACGTACAACCACGTTACCCGGGTCAAGTACCTCTCCGCGATGCCCGGCACCACCGTCTACCAGCAGGCGCTCCAGTCCGGCCTGATGCGCAGCGAACTGGACCACGTCAACTGGCTCTCCATCGAGCAGGCCCTGCACGAGGACGAGTTCCTCAACGTCAGTGGACTCTCCGAGCAGGCGTGCCGCGACGCCTACAAGCGCGTCTACGACGCCTACCAGCCCGGCCCGGTGATGGACTTCCAGCACTGGCCCGAGAACTTCACCCACTTCCACCCCAACCCCGACGACGGGCTGACCCGCTCGACCTCGTACGCCGGCTCGGGCTGGCGGGCGCAGGCCAGCTCCGCGGGCGCGCCGCTGGTCCCCGGCTCGGAGCGGTTCACCCTGGACCAGGTGGCCACGCCGGAGGTGGCCGCCGCCGGAAGCAGCCTGATGGCCTGCGGCGCGAAGAAGGTGACCGGAGGACTGGTCACCGCCGGCGCGGCGTGACCACGGACGGCACCGGGCGGAGCGGACGCACCCGGAGCCCGGTACTGATCATCGGCACCGAACGCTCCGGCTCGAACCTGCTCCGCCTGGTGCTGAACGCACACTCCCGCATCGCCGTCCCACACCCGCCGCACTTCATGCGCTACCTGGCCCCGGTGGCCCACTGCTACGGCGACCTCACCGACGAGGACAACCGTCGACGGCTCGTCCACGACGCCTGCCTCCTGCTCGACCGGCACATCTCCCCGTGGCCGCACCGCGTCGATGCCGACCTGGCGGTGGCCCGGGCGAGCCCCACCCTCTTCGGCGTGGTCGCCGAACTCTACGAGCAGTACCGCGAGGCGGAGGGGAAGGCCCGCTGGGGCTGCAAGAGCACCTTCATGGTCGACCACGTCGCCGACGTGCTGGCCGAGTACCCGGCGGCCCGGTTCGTCTGGCTGGTCCGCGATCCCCGGGACGTGGCCGCCTCCTCCCGCCGGGCGGTGTTCGGACACTGCCACCCCTACCTCACCGGGCAGCTCTGGGCCCGGCAGCAGACCTCGGCCGCCGCCGCGCTGGCCCGTCACGGCCCGGACACGGTCCACCTGCTGCGCTACGAGGACCTGGTGCGGCAGCCCCGAGACATGATCACGCAGCTCTGCGCCTGGTTGGGGGAGTCACCGGAACCAGCGATCTTCGCCCACGACCGCACCCCGACGGCCCGGGCCCTGGCCAGCCTCTCGGAGTCCTGGCGCAACGCCGGCCGACCGGTGACCTCCAGCAGCGTCGGCACCTGGCGCAGCCGACTGGCACCCGCCGAGGTCGGCCTGGTGGAGGCCGCCGCCGGGCCGGTCATGGCCGAACTGGGCTATCCCGTCGACGCCGTCGGGCCCGCCGTACCACCTCATCCGGCCCTGCTGCGCCTGCGCGAGGGCGTCCTGCGGGCCGGCGTCGAGTACCGGTCGCTGCGGCAGGATCGCAACGCCGTACGCCGGTGGCGACGCGACGCGACCGTACGCTGGATCCACACCCGCGCCCGCCTCGGTGCAAGGAAGGGTCCCCCGCTAACGCCTACGGCATAGCAGGGGACCCCTGCCAACCCTCGACCGAGCCGCCGGTCAGCGTCGCCCGGCGTAGCCCGCCAACACCTCCAGCAGCGCGTCGGCGTGCCGCTCGAACGTGTACTCCCCGCGCCGGGCCAGCACGTCGGCACCGAGCCGGTCCAGCCGCGCCCGGTCGTGCAGCACGTCGGCCAGCTCGTCGTACCCGTCGAAGAGGAAACCGAGCCCCTCCTGTCGCACGATGCGCTCCATGGCCTCCTGGCCGCCGCGCTGCTGCGCCACCGGCAGCCCGGCGGCCAGGTACGGGACCAGGCGGTTCGGTCGGTTCATCCGCTGGAAGCCCACCTCGTGGGTGCCCTGCGCCACCACGTGCATCAACCCGGCGTCGTACCGGGACCACTCGGCGACGAACCGCTCCGGCGGAATGTGGTCGTGCAGGTGCACGTAGCCGCTCTCGGCGAGCCGGGCGTACTCGGCGCGGGCATGCGCATTGTCCACACTCCAGATCGACTGGGCGTTCGGACCGATGTACTTGCCGCCGTAGATGTGCACGTGGACCCGGCGGCGACTCAACGCCGCACACAGCTCCCGGATGTCGGTACGACCCCGGGTGCTGGACACCCCACCGGCCACCAGCAGGTGCGGCTGACCGTCACGCTCGTGCAGCTTGCCGGTCAGGTCGTCGGTGAAGTACCGCGCCGGCAGGTAGTCCGGGTCCAGCAGGTGCGCCGACGCGTCGCTGACCCCGTACGCCCCACGGAAGTAGTCCAGCGACTCCTGGTTGATGTAGATCTGCCCGGCGGTCTCGGTCAACGCCCGTCGCTCCAGGTCGGCCGACTCGCAGAAGTGCTCCTTGTGATGCCGCACCACCGGCCCGACACCGGCGTCGAGCAGCTCGCCGAGCAACTGCAACGACCCGTCCCACACGTTCTTGAGGCTGTAGACCACGTCGACGCGGTGCTCCGCCGCGATCCGGGTCAACTCCGCGCCGGCCGGTCCCGCCGGCAGCCGGTACTGCGGCACACTCGACGGCAGCACGTCCGGCGTGGGCCGCTGGGCCGGTGCCGGCATCGTGACGTACGTCAACCGGTGCCCCCGCTCGGCCAACGTCATGATCCGCTCCGGATACCGGCCGAGCCGCCCGGCCACCAGGATGTTCACGCCGTTCCCTGCGCCGGGATCGATCCCGACCCGCCCGCACCCGAGGCGTCGGCCGCCGTCGGTGTGTCGATGCCGAGCCCGGCGGCCACCGTGCAGAGGTCCCGCCACGTGGCGTCGGGCAGCACCACCCCGTCGGCCGCCGCCCGGGCGCGCTGCTCCGGCTCACCCGGCACCAGCACCTCGCCGGAGTCCGGATCGGCCGGCACCGCCTTGAGCCGCCGCACCGTCGCCTCGACGAAGTCGTGCAACCGCTCCGGCGGCCCGAACCGGGCCGGGTCGACGGCGAGCACGAACAGGCAGCTCGACCGTTCGGCACCGGCGAACCGGTCACCGTCGCTGAGCCCGACGGCGAGCAACTCGGCGATCACCGCGAGCGCGAAACCCTTGTGGCCCCCGAACGGCAACAGGTACCCGCCGGTGAAGAAGTCCTCCACCCGGGTGCTCGGCGCGCCCTGCGCGTCCAGCAGCCACCCCGGAGGCACGGTCTGCGCCCCGGCGGCGCGCGCGATCTGCAACTTCCCGATCGAGACCATGCTGGTGGCGAAGTCCAGCACCACCGGGGGCCGACCCGCCGCGCGCGGAACGGCCCAGGTGACCGGGTTGGTGGCCAGCGCACCGTCGGTCCCGCCGTGCGGTGCCACCTTCCACGGCCCCTGCCCCTCACCGCCGGTCAACAACCCGATCAGACCGGCGTCGGCGATGCGCTCGGACCAGCCACCCAGCCGCCCGGTGTGGTGCGCGTGCGACATCACCACCGCCGCCAGTCCGCTGTGTGCGGCCTTCTCCACCACCAGGTCCACGGCGTACCGGGCGGCCAGGTGACCGAAACCCCCCGCGCCGTCGACCACGGCGGTCGCGGGCGCGTCGTCGACGACGAACGGCCGGGCGGTCGGCTTCAACCGGCCCTGGGCGATGTCCCGCAGGTACGACGGCAGCTTGAGCACACCGTGCGAGCCGTGCCCGGCCAGGTCGGCACCGATCAGCGAGTCGGCGACGATCTCGGCGACGTCGTCCGGCGTGCCGGCCTGACCGAGCAGTGCGATTACCAGTCGACGGAGGTCTTCGACGGCGATGAGGGCCATGGGCGTCCTGTCGGGTGTCGGGTGTCGAGGGCAGACAGCCTTCTTAACCCATCACCGAGCCGTCCGGCAATCAATGTCCGTGAATGAAAGTGATCGACGTCGACCGACGCCCGGTCACGCCCGACCGGCTGACGCCTCGGCCTCCTGCGGGGTGAGCAGCGCCCGGACCCGGTCGGCACCGAGTGCCAGCAACAGGGTCGGCAGCCGAGGGCCGGTGTCCCGGTGCACCAGGAGCCGGTACACGAGACCGAAGAACACCCGCTGGGCGGCCCGCAGTTCGGGGGTGGGTGCGGTGTCCAGCGGAAGCCCGAGCTGGCGCTTCGGCACCCCGTAGACCAGCGTGGTCAGCCCGTCCAGCGTCCAGTCGTCCGTCAGCCCCTCGGCGAGCAGCCGCAGGCTCTCCCGCTGCACCGGGTCGAGGGAGCCCAGCAACTCCCGGTCCGGCTCGGCGCGCACCTGCGTACGCTCCGCCGGTGCGACGTGCGTGGCCACCCAGTCGGCCGCGCGGTCGAGCCGGGGACGCACCTCGTCCAACGAGCCCACCGGCTCCTGCGGCGTCATGTCGCGCAGGATCCGCAGCGTCTGCGCCTCGTTGCCGGCGGTGATGTCGTACACCGACGCCAGGGTGCGGAACGACATCGGCCGCGCGGTCTGCGGCAGCTCCACCTCCGCGGTGCGCAGCGAACGGTCGAGCACCACCGCCTCGACCTCCGACGCGGTGCCCGCCCGAACCCGCCCCACCAGGGCGTCCCACTCGTCGTAGAGCCGGCTCACCTCCTGGTCGAAGGCCACCGTGATCGACTGGTTCGGGCGACGCCGCACGTACAACCAGCGCACCAGGGCCGGCTCCAGGATCCGCAACGCGTCGTCGGGTGTCGGGGCGGCACCGGCGGAGCCGCTGAGCTTGGCCGCCCCCTTGGTGCCGACGAACGAGTAGCCGCGATAGACCGGCGCCTTGCCGCCGTACACCCGGTCGACCACCTCGCCTCCGACGGTGTAGCTGGAACCGGGGGAGGAGTGGTCCACACCGGCCGCCTCGAACAGGACCTGCTCGTACGCCCACCGCATCGGCCAGTCGACCTTCCAGACCAACTTGCCCGGGTCCTGGCGGTCCAGCCGGGCCCGGTCCGAGTGCCCGCACGCGCAGGTGTAGTGGATCTCCGTGGTCTCGTCGTCGAAGGACACGATCGTGGTGTCGTCGCGCCGACAGACCGCACAGTAGGCCTTGTACGGGTAGTAGGTGTCGTGGGAGGTCAACCCCTCCTCGGACTCGCCCTGGTCGACCTTCGTGCGGTATCTGCCCAGCACCGAGCCGATCAGCTCCCGGGCCCGCATGGCCGTCACGACCTGCTCGCGGTACCGGCCACCGGTGTACATGGCGGTCTGCGAGATCTCGTCGACGACCACACCGAGCTGCCGCAGCGCCGCCCGGAACGGCGTCTTGAAGTGCTCGGCCCAGTTCTCGTGCTCCCCGCACGGGTCCGGCACCCCGGTCAGCGGACGACCGACGTACTCGGCGAAGGAGGGATCGACCCCGGCCGGAACCTTCCGCAGCCGGTCGTAGTCGTCCCAGGAGAGCAGATGCCGGCTCGGCAGTCCGCGCCGACTCAACTCGTCCGCGACGAAGTGCTGGACCATGATCTCGCGCAGGTTACCCAGGTGGATCGGCCCGGACGGACTGATCCCCGAGGCGCAGACGAGCACCGGTGTCCCGGGCCGCCGCTCCCACTCCGCCACCACGTCGTCGGCCACTCGCGCCACCCAGTCGCCGGCATCAACCTCAGCCACCGAACTCCCCTCCAGCCGTGTCGGCCCACCACCTTAGTGCCGACACGCCGCTGTTGTCCGGACGCACCACGAACACGCTGAGTCGTCGGCGCGCCGCACCCGCCGGAGCGGCGGTCGTGCTCAGTGGGAGCCGGATCGGCCCACCGACGGCCGTACGCCGGCCACCCGCCCCACCTGCCGCATGTCGAGATCGCCGGCCGCTGCGGCGACCAGCAACGACTCGATTCCGGCCAGCAGCCGTCGGGCATCCTCGACACCGAGGTAGGCGGTGTCCACCCGCAACTGCATCGCGGCCGCGCCCGGCGCATCCGAGACACTGAGGAACACGGTCAGATCCTGCGCGTCCCAGCCGGTCACGTACTCGATCCGGGTGTCGCGGCACAGCGCGGCGAGATCCTCGGCCAGCTCCGCCGCACCGGAGCGCACCTGCGGCAGGCCCGACCACCGCTGCTGCTCCCGCGCATCGTTGAAGAAGACCCCGATCTGCGGCACGAACCCCCGCCGCGCCGCCACCCGTTGCCGCGCCTCGGCCAGCTCGACGGTGTCGTGGTTGCCGTGCTGATAGGTCAGCATGGCCTGCCGGTAGCAGCGGGTGACCAGATCGGTGAACGTACCCGTGCCCACGTCGACCCGGAACAGACCGTTCTGCACCACCGGGCCGATCATCGTCTGTAGCCGACGTTCCACCCGGCCGCCGACGATCAGGGTGAGGAACATCGGGTCCGCGCCGGTGTGCTGGGAGAGCACCGCTGCCTGGGCGGCGAGCAGGACCGCGCTGGTGCTCACCCGCTGCCGGTCGGCCAAGATCTGCGCGGCCACCGCGACGGCCGACGACTCGATGTCGAGCTGCACGATCCGGGGCGTGTGCGGCGGCTCGGACGACGGCGGCACGAGCGACTCGGGCACCTCACCGAGCAGCTCCTCGCGGAACCGTACCGCCCGCCGGCTGCGCCGACGTCCCGGCTCGCTCGCCTCGTAACCGGCCTGATCCAGCGGCTGCCACCGCGACTCGGTCGGCTCGACCGACGCACCCGCGAGAGCGCCGTGCAGCTCCGCCTTGAGCAGGGCCAACCCGGTCGCGTCGACGGCCGCGTGCGAGACGTTCAGCACCAGCGCGGCGGGCGTCTCGTCGGCCAGCACCAGAGCGAAGCGCACCGGCCACTGCCGGGCCAGGTCGAACACCGTCGCGGTCATCGCCGCGACCAACTCCTTGGCGTCCGCTATCACCCGGTCGGGCGCCGCCGACCAGACCGGCACCGTCAGGGTGCCGGACCCGTCCACCTCCTGCCGCAGACCCGTGGCGCCCATGACCAGCCGGGTGCGGAGCACGTCGACGCGCGCGACGACCTCCTCCAGCGCCCGCCGGACCCCGGCGACCGTGACGCCGTCCGGAACCAGCACCATCTCGCGCATGGTGAAGCTCTGCGGCTGATCACCCAACCAGTCGATGACGTCCCAGATCTCCCGCTGGGCCCAGGTGGCCGACGCCTGCGCCTGCCGCGCCTGCCGCACCGTCACCACGAGATCGTGGCCGGTTCTCCGATCCATCCCGGTGCCCCCGTTCCGGTCTGGGCGCCGGCACCACCTGTCCGGCGGTGCGGCTTATGGCCGGAAGGTAGCCTATGAAGCCACTTCGGCCAATGTCAATATCGAGGGGCATCGCGGCGCGCACCGCACCGTCGGGCCATCGACAAAGGGCCATACTGGTTCCGCCCGCGACCGTGGGTGGCCCCCCGACTGGAGAGCGAGATGACTGAGCTGAGCCCCTCCGCCGCGCCGACCGACACCGAACGCCGACTCGTCACCGAGGTGGTCGAGCCCCTTCTCGGATTCACCCCCGACGAGATGAGCCAGGATCTCATCGCGCTGGGCGCCGACAGCATGCAACTGGTCCACATGCTCGCCCAGGCAGAGGACCTCTTCGACGTCGAACTCTCCGCCGTCGAACTGATGGACAACGTCAGCGTCGCCGGACTCGCCGCGCTCATCGACCGTCAACTCGCCTCCGGCGGCTGATCCTCGCCGGAGGGACCGTACGCGCGGGCCTGCATCAGATACAGCTCCGCGTACAGCCCACCACTGGCCAGCAGCTCGGCGTGTGACCCGGACTCGCGCACCGTACCGTCCTGGAGCACCACGATCAGATCCACCATCTGCAAGGTGGAGAAGCGGTGGGAGACGAAGACGGTGATCCCGCCACGCCGCTGCGCCCGCTGGGCCGACTCGGCGTACCGGACGAAGATCGCATGTTCGGCGGCGGCGTCCAACGCCGCCGCCGGCTCGTCCAACGCCAACAGGAGCGGCTCGGTCCGCATCTGGGACCGGGCCAGCCCCAACGACTGCCACTGCCCACCCGACAACTCCTGCCCGTCGGTGAAACCGGTGCCCAGGTAGCCGTCCAGGCCACCCTCCACCGCGTCGACGACCCGCTGCGCCCCCGCCGAGTCGATCGCCCGCCGCACCGACTCCTCGTCGTCGATCCGCTGCACCGCACCGATCCCGACGTTCTCCCGCAGCGTCAACTCCAACCGGGCGAAGTCCTGGAACATCGCCGACGTCCGGGACCGCCACTGCGCGGCATCCACCTCGTCCAGCGCCACACCGTCGACGAGGATCCGGCCCTGCGTCGGCTGGTACAGGCCGTACAGCAACTTCACCAGCGTGCTCTTGCCCGCACCGTTCTCACCGACGATCGCCACCGTCTTGCCCGCCGGCAACTCGAAGGTGACGTCCCGCAACACCGGCCGGGTGGCTCCCGGGTAGCGGAAACCCACCCCCTCGAACCGGATGCCCTCGTCGAGCCGGGTCGGTGCCGCCGATCCGGACGGCTCCGACACCCCGTCCGGCACCGCGCTGGCGGCCCGCAGCCACTCCAGCCGGCGTACCGTCGTGCCGAACCCCTGGAGCGTGCCGAGCAACCCCAGACCGTTGGCGACCTGCAGACTCACCTGCACCGCGAGCGTCACCGCCAACACCACGTCGCCGACGCTGCCCCGGCCGTCGGCGACGTCCCGGACCACCAGCCAGAGCGCCGCACCATAGCTGAGGGCGAAGAACGCCTGCCCGGCCGCCCGCACCGCCGCCCCGCTCGCCTGCGCCCGCCAGACCGTCGACGTCACCGCCGCCATCGTGGCCTGCTGACGACGCACCAGGTCCGGACCGGTCCCGAACAGCCGCAACTCCTTCACCGACGACGCCGAGGTGGCCACCTGCAACAGGTGCTGCGAACGCCGGATCCCCTCCGCCGTGTCGTCCTTGGCCTGGTCCACCAGCCGCTGCGCCCGCCGCGCCAACAGCACCGGCGGCACCGCCGCCAGCGGCAGCAGGGCCAACCACGGATTCAACAATCCCAGCAGCACCGTCGTGACCACGAGCTGACCGACCACCCCCGCCAGTTGCAGCAGCCCCTCCACCGGCACCTGCATCGGCGAGATGTCGTCCCGCACCACCTGCAACTCGTCGGCGAACCGGGAGTCGTCGAGCTGGGCCAAGTCCACGCTCCCGTTGGCCCGCTCGATCAGCTCACCGTGCAGCTTCAGCTCCATCAGCTCGGCGAGCTCGAAATACTGGAGATGGGCGAAGTGCGCCATCATCAACTCGACCACCAGCACCACGGCCACCGCCGCCGCCAGCGTCACCGCCACGTCCGTGTGCGCCGCCAACGCCGCGTCGACCAGCCGGCCGAGCAGCACCGCCACCATCGGCGAGGCCAGATAGCCGGCCGCGATCATGACTGCGGCCAGACCCGCCCGCCGCCGGTCGGTCCGCAGCGCCAGCACCACCAGGAAACGTGCGGCCCGCCCCAACCCGCTCATCGGCCGGCCTCCGCGTCGACGAACCGGTCGGCCTGCAACCGGAACAACGTCGCGTAACTGCCCCCGGCAGCCACCAACTCGTCGTGTGTGCCCTGCTCCTGCACCACCCCGTCGGCCACCACCACGATGTGGTCGGCCCGACGGACCGTCGAGAAGCGGTGTGAGATGACCACCGTCGTCAACCCCCGACTGATCTCCAGGAACCGGTCGAAGAAGTCGACCTCGGCGCGTACGTCGAGTTGGCTCGTTGGTTCGTCCAGCACGATCATCGACGCCCCCGCGGCGACCTTGCGCATCGCCCGGGCCAACGCCACCCGCTGCCACTGCCCACCGGAGAGGTCCTGACCACCGGCGTACCGGCTCGACAGCGTCGTCCGCAGACCGGCGTCCAGTCCCTCGACGACCTCCCGCGCCCCCGCCCGGTCCAGCGCCGCCCACAGCGGCGACTCGTCGTCGGGGGCGGCACCCGCCGCCAGGTCGACGTTCTCCGCCGCGCTCAGCTCCAACCGGACGAAGTCCTGGAACACCACCGCGATCCGGGACTGCCACTGTGCCACGTCGTACTCCCGCAGATCCCGCCCGTCCACCGTGATCCGCCCCGCCACCGGGTCGTACAACCGGGTCAACAACTTGACCAACGTGGTCTTGCCGGCACCGTTGAGCCCGACGATGGCCGTCGAGCGCCCCGCAGGCAACCTCAGATCCAACCCCCGCAGCACCTCCGCACCCTGCGGGGCGTACCGGAACCGCACCTGCTCGAACCGCACCTCCCGCTCCGGGCGGTCGGCCGCCGACTCACCGGCGACCGGCGCCGCCAGCGCCGCCCGCGACCGGGACGACCGCGCGAAGTCGGTCATCGCCTCGTACGACTGGAGCCCGTACTGCGTCGGCACGTCGCTCTCCGGGAAGTGCACCCCGAAGCGGATCGGGATCAGCGCCGCCTGCACCGCCAGCCCCAGTTCGAGCACGCTGAGCCGCCCACCGGCGGCAGCCTGCGCGATCAACACGAAGACGATCGTCGCCCCGACCAGGCCGACCGCCGCGTACCCGAGGAACGGGCGCAGGTTGATCCGCCGCCGTCCCGCCCAGAACTGCCGCAGGTAGTCCAGGTACTCCGAGCGGTGCCGTTCCCGGACCCAGCCGATCAGACCGAACACCCGGATCTCCTTGGCGAACGCCGCCCCCGCCGCCATCGACCGCACATAGGAGGCGTGCCGCCAGGTGGGGAACAGTCCCTTCAGGAACGCGCCGAAACGTCCCAGCGCCCCGCGTTGACCGAAGCGCACCACGAGCGCCGTCACCCCGGCCACCAGCGACGCCCACGGGGAGAGCGCCACCCAGAGCACCACCACCGCCCCGACGAGCTGCCCGTACCGGGGCAGCAGCGCCAACGCACCTGCGGCGGCGTCACCCGGGGTGGGCATGGTCCGGCCGAACGCCTCCCGGGCCCGGCTCAGCCGATCCAGTTCCGTCGCGTCCTCAAGCGCCGAGATCGGCGCGTCCACCAGCGCCGACGTCATCAGGCTACGGGTGCACCAGGCGTCCACCCGCCAGGTCACCAGATGCCCCAACGCCGTCTGCGCCGGCGCGAGCACCTGCTGGAGGAAGAAGGCCAGCGCGGCGAGACCCAACGCGAGCACCGTCGCGCGCCACGCCTGCTCGTCGCCACCGATCGCCTCGGCGAGCCGTTGCACCATCACGCTCGTGGCCACGATGAACCCGATCGGCAGCAGACCGAGCAGGACGTTCACCGCGAGGGCCGCGCCCAGTGTCGGCATGCCCGCATGCGGGAGCAGACGGGCGATGGACAGCCAACGGTCCAGCCGGGATCGGGCACCGCGCCACACCGCCGAGAACCGTGCCATCCGCATCCGAACCTCCGCAGGCATCGTCAGTCGGCCGATCATATCGACGCTCGTATCGATGTGTGGGTGCCGACTTTGCCTCGCCGTACGCCGCCCTGGTCACCAGTCGAACGCCGGGGATCGTCGGCGGGGGAGGGACGGCAGCTCTCGTGGGGCAGGATGTGTCCGTGATCCTGATGGTCCCCGCGAATCCGATGCGCCCACGTCAACCCGACGACCACTTCACGGCGGAGGCGCAGGCGGGAGCCTGTCCAGCACCGGCCGCCGCAGGCCGGGGCCGATCGCCGCCAGGACGGTCTGGGGCGCTGCGGGGCATGTCCGAGACGTAGTCCCAGGTCGAGCGCAGGAGGTCGGCGGGGGGTACGTGGTCCGAGGCGCCGATCCGTCCGTTCGCCGTGGTCGCCACGTGGCCGCCGAGCGCGAGGTCGGCGAGGACGGCTCCGGCGAGTACGTAGAAGAGGGTGTTCTCGCCCGCGATGGTGCCGGACCGGGGCTGGAACAGCAGCAGGAGGAGATCGTCGGCCAGGGTCGGCGGGTCCGAGGACTTCCACGTGTCGACGGTCATCGGCGGGGCTCCCAGCGGAAAGGGCAGGCGTACGGCACAGTCGCCTGACGACGACGGCGCGGCACATCAGCGTCGCCGTTGGGCGGTTCAGCCTTTTCCGCTGGTAATGCGGCCGTGCCGGACGAGGTAGCGGGCGGCGAGAGCCACGCCGCCGCCGAGGACGGCACCAAGCGCCAGGTCGGCTGCGCGGCTCTGGGTCCTTCCGCGCTGCGCCGCATGCGGGTCGGGACCTACCGCGCGGTCGTTCGACGATGATCGGCCGTCCATCGCGTCGGCCGGCGGACCCGCAGTGACGGCCGTCTGGTAACTCCGGTCCACGATCAGGGTGAAACGCCGCGCTCGTCGGGACGTCTCCGCCTTCATGCGTGGACCCCGCGCCTCCGCCCAGAAGCGTCGTCCGGCCATGCCCTTGAAGAACTGATCAGCGAGGATCTCCAAGTGGTCCTCGCTCAGCAGATCCACTTCCCACATCAGTTGCCAGTGCGACACGATCAGGTTGGTGTAGACGTGTTTGCGGAACCACTCCAGGTCCGTTGACTGCTCGATCGGTCCCCAGCACTCCAACAGCCCCGGATCATCGATAGCCATCTTGAGCAGGTCGGTGTGCAGCGCGCGAAGTGCCTGCTCGCGAACTGCTTTGGCCTCCCTCGCTTGCACGATCAGAGAGATGGCGACCCCTACGAGCGCGAGACCGGCGAGGATCGCCGAGGCTGCTCCATAAGCCTCACCGACGTTGCCGAGCAACGACCAGTCGTAACCGGGTCTTTCGCCGACCCAGAGACACACCGCCTCCATGCTTGAACGTGGAGGCGAGGCTACTACAGGTGGGCGTTGGGTGGTGACAGCCCGTCGACCTCACGGTCGAAGAACGAGTCGAACGACTCCGCCCTGGCGAGCAGCGCCCGCACCTGCGAGCGGCAGCCCTCGACGACCTGCGGTTCTGCGAACTTCTCCGCACCGATCGGAGTTCCATCGACGTCGTAGCGGACGTCGTACACGGCCCTGTCGCCCGCCACCATCAGCTCCGGCACCACGCCGTGCTCCTGCTCGTACTCCCAGACCTTGTCGGCGGTGAGCACCCGAATGAGCTCACCGGCTTCGGCGCGGAAACGGAGGAAATTCAATTCCCAGATCAGGTACGGCGTGAGCGGTAGCTCCACGATCCGCAGACGGTGCAGCCCGGAACCTCGCTCGGCGAGGAGTGCGAAGAACTGAGCCAGATCCGGGTTCGGCTGCGCTGCGATCAGCAACGCCTCGTCCCACCTGCCTGCGTCGAATGCCTCCCAGCTCGGGCTGCCGGGCTCCCGGAACGTCTGCATCCGCTCCGTCTTCAGGATCGGCTCGTCCACGGACTCCACCATGGCGTAGAAGTCCGCCTCATAGTCCGACAGACTCAGCGCTTCCCCGGACGTCATCCGAAGCAGGTCACGCATCCGGGATGTCCGGCTTCGCGGCGAGGATCATGCTGCGCGGGATGACGACCAGACGCTCGTCACGGCCGACGCTGACGCCTTCAGGAAGCCGGTTGGCGTAGACATCCGTGAGGTCGCGGCCGATGACCGCCACATCGCCATTTGAGAGCTCCCAGATGTCAGGGCAGGTCGTCGTGCCGCCACTCTCGCCCAGCTCGGCAGCCGAGCGGCCGAGTCGTCGCGTGAAAGTCGCTGCCGGGTCCGCATTCCATCGAGGCTCCATGCCCATCTCCCACAGTCACGGAACGGGCGCACAGAATATCCAGGGTTGGGCAGCGAATCGCGTCAGTTAGTCTCCGTTTCGCACGACCCGAACTCAATCTTCGTCGTTACGCGGACACCAACCGACGACGGGCGGCGCCACCCGGGATTCGGTGGAAGGCGCGGATCAGGTCGTCGAGCGGTACGTCGCGCACCACGCTTCACAGGTCGTCCCGGGCGAGGTGGAGTCTCGGTAGGTGTGTGGGTCAGGACTGTCGGGTCAGGCCGACGACGGCCGCCAGTCGCGCGACGTCGGCCGGTGCGGGCCCGCGCTGGATGATCTCGGCGAGGAGGGTACGGGCGGCGGGGCGACTGCGGACCTCGGCGGGCGCGACGCTGTCGGCGTCGAGCAGCGCGTGTCCGGCTCGGCCGGGATCGCCGACGTCGAGGTAGGCGCGGGCGGCGTCGACCAGATGGGCGGCGCGATGTTCGGGTGGCAGTCGTGGCCAGTCGTCGCTGGCTAGGGCGTGCCCGTGTCGCTGGACGGCTTCGACGGTGTCGCCGAGGCGGTGGGCGGCGAGGGAGCGTGCCACCTGGACGGCGACCGGCCCGAAGCCGGTGTGGTCCTCATCGATGTGGTCGAGGGGTCCTTCAGCGAGGGTGGCGGCGTGGTCGAGCAGGTCGTGGGCGTTGCGGCGGTCACCGTCACCGGCGGCAGCGAGCCCGGCCTGGAGGAACAGGGTGCCGCGTACGACGTCGTCGTCCGTGGTGTCCGCCGCCGTGAGCGCGGCGGTGAGAGCGAGTCGGTGGTGGCCGAGGGCGCGCAGCGCCTGGGCGACGGAGATGGTGGCGCTGGCGGCGAGGGCGGGGTCACCGGCGGCGGTGGCGACGGCCCGGTCGGCGGCGAGCCAGGCGAGGTCGGCGTGGTCGAGTTTGACCAGGACGGCAGCGGTGATCCGGTAGGTCGACGCCAGCAGTCTGTGGAGACCCTGGGTCGCGTCGAGCAGGCTGGGCAGGGTTCCCACGAGTTGCGGGTACCGGCCGTGCTGGTAGCTCATCCAGGCGTGCGCGACCTGCCGGCCGGCCTGGTGCTCCGTGACCGTGCGCTCCGGCTGGTACTGGTAGCAGGCCAGTGCGGCCCGGATCGCGTCGACACCGTCCAGACTCGGCGTCGTGGGTGGCGGCCGGCGAGGCCCGAGGAGCATCTCCGGATCGAGGCGCAGAGCGTCGGCGATTTCCTGGATCACCGAATACCGGTCGAGTTGACGTACGCCGCGTTCGACCTTGTCGACCCAACTCTTCGACTTGCCGAGCCGATCCGCGAACGCCTGCTGGGTCATGCCCCGGTGCGCCCGCAGCTCGGCCACCCTCCGCCCGAGAGGTACGGAGTTGTGGTCACGCCGGTGGGTCATCTGCTGCCGCCGGTCGGGGGCATCGCGTCGGTCGACTCCCCGCAGCGCGGACACCACCGCGATTTCACCCGAAACGCGAACAGCCCGGCCAGGAACCCCAGCAGTACGGCACCAAGCAGCACCGGCACCATCTCGACAATCACGAGTTCCGACCCTCCGCCGAGGCCAAGAGCCAGGAGGGCGCCCGCAGGCGGGAAGACTCTGGACGGTGATGTTCTGTCGCATGAGCCGCAGCCGCGCCGTTCCGGCGTCGTGTGGAGGTAGCGCGCATCACTGATCCCTTCGGGAGTCTCACTCCCCACACCGACACCGTCGTTCGATGACTGATGGGGCTGTCCCTACAGGACCAAGCCTGACGGATTGTCAGCAGACAATCAAGCTTTGGGGTGACAATTTCTTTCGATCTAGCCTTCGGCGGGAAAGTCGTAGACCAGCTCGTACGCCTCAGCGTCGAGCACCATCAACGACACCTCGACGCACCGGTCACCCGCGAAGGCGTACCTGGTGATCTCAAAGACCAGGCTCCCTTCTCGGCGTAGCCCCAGCCCATCGCGGTCATCCACCCCGTCGATCTCCTCCGGCGTGGGCGCGCGGCTGATGACCCGCTCCACGAACCGGGTGGGCCCGAATCCCAGCTCGGCCAGCCGGGCGAACGTACCGCCCGGCCCAGTGTCGGTGTGCTCGATGCGAGTCCCACGGGTCAAGCCCGTTGGCAGATAGGCGGTGGCGAGTTGTACCGAGCGTCGATCTCGCACGAACCGGCGGTATCTCGACAGCACCACCTCACCGGGCGCTACTCCGAGCGCTTCGGCAACGTGTGGTGGCGGCACCACATCGCCCACTTCGACATCTACTGCCTTCGGCGGATTCGCTGCATCGTGCGCCTGGATCGACAGCCCGCGTCCCCACTGCTTGAGCGACAGGCGGCCTGGCGAGGTGCGAAGGATCCGGCCTGCCCTGACGTAGCTGCCGGAACCTCGGCGTGACTCGATCAATCCTTCGGCCCGAAGGCGATCAATGGCCTTCTCCGCAACGCCACGAGCGACGCCTTCCTCGGTAGCTGCGAGTTCCCGCAAGGTGGGGAGTTTCGCGCCAGCCTGGTAGCCCGCGACGCCCTCTCTGATCCTGCGCCTGAGCTCGGCGGCGAAGGTCTCGGCGCTGTGCCTCTTCGTGTGGTCGCTCGCGTTGTCCACCGGATCTCCAACTGTCGTCTGACAGAAGGCTACTGGCGACCCGACTTCGACATGGATGGGGCCCTGAGGCCAGTCAAATCCTTGAATATAACCTTGGGTCAAAAATTCTGTCGACAGACAGTTTGTCCCTGCTGCGGGCGGCGTCCGGGTCGTCCTGTTGAGCTCAAGGCAGCCGGTGCACCAGCAGCCGCCATGAGTGGAGACGCTGCCGGATGCAAGGCGTTCGTAAGTCCGCTGATCGGCCGACCGGACTTACGGCAGGTGTTCGGCGGCGAGCTGCTCGGCCTCGGCCACGAACTCGTCCAGCTCGGTCGGGGTCAGGTTCGACTCAAGGAGAATCTGTCCGAGGACGAAGATCTCGATTCCCAGCACGGCCTCGGCGGAGAGGTTGTCGATCAGTTCCGGCTCGCCCACGGCGGCCCGGATGACGCCCTCCACCTCAAGGGCGGGTGGGGTCGCACCTGCTGGTACTGGGAGCGAGCTGACGACACGAAGGCGGCTATGTCGGTGGGGGTGGCGTTGGCTCCGAGGTGCCGATGAACCGCAAGGGCGAAAGCGGCCTCGATCAGCCGCAGGCTGCCGGGTAGGCCGTGCTGCCTGATGTCGGCTGCCACGGCGTCGGCGGCTCCCGGTCGGCCCTGGCGAGAGCCCGAATCAGGTCGCGCAGCGGATTAACGTCCACGTCTTCTGAACCTCGCTATCCGTTCGTTGATCACCGCAGTGACCCTATGTGCCGCGACGCCCACCAGGATGCCGAGGATTGCGAGGTTGCCTGCGGCCTCCACAGCGTCGATCTTCGGCCGGGGCGAGTAGCCGATGTCGCAGAACTCGTCGACATCAGTAGCCGCACGACGCGATCAGCGCGGCCAGGTGGTCGAGTCGGGCTGACGTGGACGAAAGCCGGCCGTCGCGGTGCAGGCTGTCGGCCAGCGGCGTACCGCTCCACCAGGCCGGGTCGGTCCGCGACACCCATTCCACCCGCAGCGTCGGATCGATCAGACACTGCACGCTCGTGATCACGTCGTCGATGCTGCGGAGCACCTCCTCGTCGCGGTCCCGGTCGGGGACCCGGCGGGACAGCTCCAGGACGACGGCGACCGCCGTGGCGATGACGCCGTCCACCCGTTCGCTCGTGTTGGTGGCACCCGCCAGGACCAGTGCGGCATAGTCGTCGTACGACAGTTGGCGGTCGAACACCGCGCGAAGCAGGAAGCGGCCGGCGTGGGGGTCGCTCCACTCCGGCTCGCTGCGCGTGAGGTAAGCGAACATCTGCCCGGCCCACAGCCCGGCGACCGGGGGATGCGGGCTCCACGGGTCGGTGACGACCGGGGCGGTCACCGCCTCACCCGGCGGTGCGGTGTCGTCGCGGGCGGCCAGTTCACGCCGCAGGAGCACGGACATCGCGGCGAGTTCCCGGTCGGCCCGGCTCTCCGCCCACATCTCCTCCAGCACCCGGTTGGCGATCCCGCGCCGCGTGCTGTGGGAATCGGCCACCCCGAACTCGTGGCGAACGCGTTCCGAGTCGTGTCTGATCCGGTCGGCCACCTGCCACGGACCGACCTGGTCGAGCCAGGTCAGGACGCCTCCCGGGCGTCCCTCGGCGGTCATGGTCTGTTCGAGCGCGTCGAGCACCTCGGGGCGTACGAGCCGCTCTCGTAGCTCGTCCAGAACGGCCTGCCGCTGCGGCCAGGTGTTGGTGGAGAGCCACCGAGCCAGGTCCCGTGGCAGCGGGGGACGGGCCACCGCCCGACTCGCCTCGACCGCTGCGGTCACCAGGTCGGCGGTCGGTCGTTCCCGGAACAACTCGCGCCGACCGCCCGCACCGCGTAGCTCCCATACCGTGTCCAGGGCCACCCGGTCCTTGTCCACCGGTGCCGGTACCCGCCGCACGGTCACCACCGCCGCACGGTCGAGCCACGCCTCCAGTAGCGAGTCGGCGCGCAGCACCGCCACGACCACACCACGCCCGTCCCACCAGGCGAGCCGGTCCACCGCCTGACGAAGCGCCGCGACGACGGCGGCGTGCTGCGGCTGTAGCCGGGGCGTGTTGACGATCACCACGTGCCGCTGCGCTCCCGCCGCCTGCACCGCCTGCGTCAGCGCGGTCAGCGCCGGCTCGTCGCGGGGGCCCGGCGGGGCACCGGCGAACCAGACCCCGTTCACGGAGGTGATCTCCTCGGGCAGCAGCGGGTCGTCCTGGACAGGGGCGGCGACGTCGACCGCCGGACCGCTGTCCGCGCGTACCGTCGACGCGGCGGACGGTGGGGCCGTCGACGTGGACGGCAGGTCGGCCGGTGTCTGCTCCGCGCCGGTCTCGGCCGCGAGGGACGCGACGTCGTCGTAGGTGATCACCGCGCCCGGTTCCACGTCCACGTCCGGCGACGCGATGCTCGGCGTACGCGGTGCGGAGCGCACCGGCGAGGCCGACGCGACGTCCAGCGGGGTGACGCTGGGCGTACGCGGCGGCGGTGTCGGTGTGACGTCCAACGACGCCACGCTCGGTGCACGCGTCGGCGCGACCTCCGGGGCAGGAGGGGGCGGTTCCGGTGCCCTGGGCGTGACCGCCTCGACCGGTGCCGGGGCGGGTGGGGCCTCGGTGGTGCGCATCTCGATGTTGCCGACGACCCACCGCCTGCCGTGGGGACCGTTGACCCGGACCACCGCCACGGCGACGACCTGGTATCCGGGTGTGCCGTCCCCGGCGGCCGACTCCACCGGGGTGCCGAACCGGAGGATCTCGCGGCGCTGCGCCGAACCGCCCACGCCCTGACCGTGCGGCGCGTCGACCCCGAGAATCGGCAGCGTCGGACCACCGGTGTTGGTGACGTCCCGCGTCAGGGGGTGGGCGTCGCCGAAGGTCATCGCAGGGATCACCGACCCGGCGACGGTCGTGGTGAAGCTGTCGGTGTTCGCGTTGATGCCGTCGATGGCCACGTTGCGGCTGGAACTCGCAGGCCGTGGGGAGAAGAGCGCGAACTGTAGCGAGGTGCCCGGCCCACCCGCGCGACCCAGTAGGCGGCCCACGGCGGCGGGTTCCAGCATGGTGACCCGGCCCGAGCGGGCGAGGCTGGACAGGCGGACGAAGATGCCCTCCGCCGAGGTGGAGTTGTGCAGTTGGTCGTCGTCGGCCAGGGACGGGTCGACGGACCGGATAGCCTCGGCGAGCTGCGTGACCGCGTCGAAGTCGTACACCGAGAACGGCCGGCTCGGACGCCAGGGCGGGCCGGTGACCAGGGCCCGAACCGATGCCGGGATCTCCAGGTCGACGACGACCGCGTCGGTGGGCGGGGGTACGACGGCGGTCGGGGCGGAGGTGAGCAGCAGCGGCGAGATCTGCCGCTGGTCACCGAGCGGGACACGAGGCGTCTCCGCCTGGCTGAAACGCAACGTGACCAGGGTCGCGAAGGCGTGTGAGGACTCACCGGCCGCGCGGAGCGTCGGCAGGCTCGGCCAGGCCAGCCGGACGAGCCGGCCCGGGGTGCGGAGTCCGTTGATCGCGGCCCGGCCCACCCGGACGACGAGCGCGTCGTCCAACGGCATCGAGCGGACGGCGACGCCGAGCGTGTAGGGGACACGGTCGAACTGGGTGGTGGCGATCGTCCGTTCCCAGGTGCGGTACTCCCGCAGCGACGTCGCGGTCTGCACACGTTGGTGCTGGGCACCGATCGAGAGGGCCGGCTGTGCCTGGTGGCCGTGCTGCTTGACCATCGGGGAGAAGGCGGCGCTGTTGGCGACGACCCGGGTGACGCTCTCCTTGCTCGCGCCCGGGGTCTGTAGTGAGCCGCCTTCGCCGGACGAGTGGGCCAGGATGGTGTCCAGGCCCGCGCTGGACGAGGTCGGCCGGCCTCGCCGCGCGGCGAGCTGCGTGGGGCTCTCCACCGGCTGCGCGCGGAACTCGACCTCCACCAGCCGTGGCCCGAGCCACGACCGGTGCACGAAGTGGAACGAGGCGCGGCCCTCCGGGCCGATGTTGATCAGAGTCCGCAGCCCCAGGGTGGACGTGTGGTCGGTGATCCGCGATCGGACCCCCGGCAGGTAGGCGGCGTGGCCGGGGTGGGTCACCCCCGGTGCCTGGGCCTCGACCATCGCGCGGACGTGGCTGCGCAACTGCGGGCGCGGACCTCGGGGGACCACCGCGGTGGCCACGCCGAAACCGAGCCTGCCGCGGCCGTGCACGAACCACGAGGGCAGCGTGCGGTCGGCGATCGCGGCAGTCTGCGGGTCGGCTGGCGTGATGCCGGGGATCTGCCGCAACTCCGGATGGTTGAGCAGGTCGTTCTCGACGAGCAGGAACTCCACGGCCTCGGGTACCTCGACCACGACCTGCCACTCGGCGAACGGCCGACCCGCGAGCGTCCCGGCCACCACGTTGCGGACGCCCTTGGTGACCGTGATCAGATAGACGGCCTTCGCCGCGAAGCGGAACACCGAGACGTCGTTCTCCGTGGTGACCCGGAACGCCATCGTGTTGTCGGCGAACGTCGTACGGGTGTCGGTCTGTCTGAGGTGGGTGTACGTCCCGGCCGGTACGAACTGCGTGACGCTGCCGTACGAGCCGCTGAGCGTGGCGGGCAGCTCGTACCCGACGCTGTCCTCCGCCGTCTGCGCCGAGCCGTCGAGGGACTGCAGCCAGCTCTCCATGTCCATGACACCGGGTGCGGGCAGGAGCCGCACGTCGGTGAGATAGCCCTCGACCGTCACCGAGATGTCGGTGCCGGACACCATGCCGTGCCCGCCGATGTTCTCGGTCACGTACTGGTCGTTGAAGACCTGTAGGGCGTTGGCCACCAGATGGTGCGGGGAGACCGCCGCGTGCGCCACCTCCTGCGCCATGGTCTCCGGTCGGTCCAGCGGCTCGCCGAGCGTCCGTCGCCGCACCCACGCCCATCCGTGCATCGCCGCCCGGCCGAGCCATCGGGCCGTCCGGCCGCCCCACGGCCAGAACACCCGGTTCTCCGGGGCCGGGGCGTCGTCACCGACAACCGCCATCGGCGCGATCGCCTCGTCGACCGGAAAGGCGCCGGGCATGGTGCGCGGCCGATCCGTGTCGGCCGCACCCGGCAGCCTGCGTGCGGGCCGCACCGGCTGCATCTCCAGGTCGCCGCCGACCGGCGGCGGCGCCACGTCGTCGACCGGGTACGCGCCCGGCATGCGGGGGAGTACGGCGGTGGGCGCCTCGGCCGGTACGACCGGAGGGTGTCCGGCGCCGATCAGGGCCTTGACCACCGCACGGATGACCCGGCTGCCCTCCACCCGGTCCACGTACGCCAGGCTGGGCAGGCGCAGCACGCCGTTGCGGTAGATCGTCTCGTCCGGTTGGTCCAGGCTGGTGCGATCCTGATCGGTGACAGCCCGTGGTGCGGGATCCCGGTGCGGACGGATCTCCACCGGCTCGGCGAGCGTGCGATAGGTGGGTACCGCCAGTCCGAACATCCCGTCGGCCTCGGTCGGCTCGGGTGAGTCGCCGTGACTCCACGAGATCTCCACACGCAACCGCACCGGCACCTGGAACGCGTGCGACCCCTCACCGGTCGGGCTGAGCGCGTACGACTCCTGGCCGAAGCCGATGGTGGTGTCGGTGATGGTGGCGGGCCGGGAGAAGCGGTTGACGCCGCCGGAGAAGCCCTGCACCGGCCGGTCCGTCGCGGTCGTCCCGGCCGGGTTGGTGGAGGAGCCGGCGACGCCACCGTTCCAGCCGAACGGTGATCGGCTTCGTCCCTCACTGGCGGGCAGGGTCGAACCCGTCCAGTTCAGCGTCTGGACGTCGGGCAGGAACAGGACGTGGACGACCCCTCCCTGGGGGCCGTCGGTGAAGCGGCGTTCGGCGACGATGCGGGCCTCGGCGCGTTGGATCTCGCCCCGGACCGGCAGCTCGAACACGATCGGGTAGCCACCCTCGATCATCTCGTCCACGGCGCCGCGCAGCCCGACGCCGGAGCGGGCCACGTCGAGCTTGCGTACGTTCACCAGGCGCTGCACCCTGGTCGCCTCGTCGGTCAGCGCGTCCGACGCCGATTCGTCCTCGGGCGGCAGGAAGCCGTGCCCGGTCAGCCAGGTCTGCACCGCTGCGAACAACGGGTCCGCACCGGTGACCCGCAACGGCGTGGTGGAGACGCCGATCGACCGGAGCTGCGCGATCTCGGGCGGCAGGTAGCGTGGCGTGGTCGGTCGTCGGGTGACGAGGTCCGCGGACGGTACCCGCAGGATCGCCCGGTGCGGCACGCCGGAGCCCAACGGCGTCGCCGTTTCGGGGCGGGCCGCGGCACCGGTCGCGCGGACCAGCTCCACGTCGAGGATCACGTCGACGCCCTGGGGGATCAGCGGCTTGCGGATCCGCAGCGAGTGCGAGGTGCGTGCCCCACCACCCGATCCCAGCGTGTGCGACACCTGATGCCGCGCACCGAGCTGTCCCCGGACGGCACCGCCGGCCGGCTCGCCGCCCGCGTCGGCCGGTGAGGTCGACATGCCGAAGGTGACGAAGCCGTCGACGCCGACCGCGTTGGTGACCTCTGCGGAACCGTCCACCCGCAGGATCCGCAGCACGTGCGACTCCAGCACGGCGTCCTGCGTGGCCGGACCGGTGACCTCCCGGGCGACCAGGGTCGCGCGCATCCGCAGGTATCCGACGACGAACCCGTCGTCGTCGAACAACAGTGGCGACGGATGGCTGCCCACCCAGGCCAACGGGATGTTCGCGCGCAGGCTGTACTCGCCGAAGAACTCCCACAGGTCCCGTCTCGACGCCTCCGACAACGTCGCGAGGTGCGGCCGGAACGACGCCATGACATCGCGGAAGATCAGGTCGGCGTCCGGTACCGACTGCACCCCGAACAGGGGCACGTCGCGCAGGACGTCCAGCGGCGCGGGTACGAGCGCCCCCGCGTCCGGGGGCGTGGGCTCCACCTGATGCGTCGGGAACCACACCGTCAACCGCTCGGGCGGTGGGCTCTCGAGGTCGGTCCACGGGCGGTTCCCGTCGTCGCCCATGCGGAGCTGCCACCGCATCCGGTAGCGGTACGGCCACGACCGTTCGCGGCTGCGCAACAGCGTCAGCGCCTGCACCGCGCCGGTGACCGTCGCCGAGCTCGACGTCTGGTTGTACGTCATGCTCGGCTGGACCGTCAGCGCCACCCGCCGCAGCATGCCGCCGGTGTCCGCCGGCACCGGGTGCGAATAGGTGAACGGCAGGCGTACGGTCCGCAGGTCGCTGGCACCGCCGCTCTCCGCCACCTCCCAGCCGCCGAACGCCCAGCGCTGGAGCGTCACGGGAGGCCCGTCGGGCATCTGCTCGATGTCGGGGTCCGCTTCCACCGCGTCGCCCAGCAGCACCCGCAGCCACGGGGTCCGCTCGCCGTCGGCGGGGCTCGACAGCGGCAGCCCGGTCTCGCTGCGGACCCGGGGCCACTCGGTGAGCAGATAGTCCGAGGTGAGACGCCGTTCCAGATCCGTGCCGAAGGAAGGGTGCGTGCCACGCGTACCGGCCGCCGCCTTCACCTGCGCGAGCAGCCACGCGACGACGGCCTCGGGCACCGGCGCGATGTGCTCGAGGCCCTGCGTGCCGTCGAACCGTGATCCGTACCGCCGTACCGCCTCGGTCATGTCGCGGCGCGGGGAGGCGGGCGTCGGCTCTTCCCGGGATCCGTCCTGTGGCGACGTCAACCGCTGGTTCCTCCCTTCTGTTCCGACGGTCGTTCGACGGTTCGTCGCCGCAGGGCGCGACCGATCGACTCGGCCGCGCAATGCGATCGAGGAATGGTCTGTCCGCGCCCGACGAATGCAGGAATCACAGCCGAGGAGATGAGAAACGCCGCGATGTCGAAATCGCGGACGGCGCGACCGAGAAACCGTTCCCGGCTGTGTCGTCGAGCTCAGCCGGCGGTGCTACAGAACCGGAACGGTTCGACGAAGCGGCGTCGAATGGGACACCTGCTTGCACTCATGCCAAGAGGCTAGATCCGGCGGCGGTCCGATGTCAGCAGGTGTGATCCAATACACCTGTTAACCTACCGGTTAAGTGGGAGTTGCGGCACGCTGTACCCGTGCAGAGCGCCGGCCCTCAGGCCGCCTGTGGCCCGGAACGGTGCACGCCGACCGGCGCCGACCGCAGGCGGCCTCGCAGACTGCGCGCGGCCGTGCGCAACTCGCGGACGGTGTGCGCGACCGGCGCCTCGCGCAGCACCTCCGGCGACGCCAGTGCGTAGATCCGACGTTGCGGCCAGTTGGCCAGCGGCCGGACCCGGAGTCGGTTGTCGAGGTGGGCCGAGATCGCCAGCTCGTTCATGAGGGTGATGCCGACGCCGCTGGTCACGAGGTTCTGGATCGTGACATGGTCGTCCGCGGTGGCCACCAGGCGGGGTTCGAAACGAGCCGCCGCGCAGGCGGCGAGGAACCGGTCCCGTACCGTCTCCATGACCCACGGCTCGTCGGCGAGGTCGGCGAAGTCCACCTCGTCACCGTCGGACGTCTCCCGGGCCAGCCGGTGATCGGCCGGCACCACGACGCACCGGCGATCGGTCATCAGCGAGACGCGGCGAAGGCCCCGCTCCGCGTCGGCGGTGCCCTCGTTGCTCCAGTCGCACAGCAGGCCGACCTCGATCTTGCCGGACCGCAGGAGTTGTGCGGCCTCGGGCGGTTCGACCTGCTGCACGACGAGTTGCGGTGGGGGGTCCGCGCCGTCGTCCGGTGTGCTCCGGGCGAGTCGGTCCAGCAGTGAGGGGACCAGTGTGGCGCAACTGCTCCGGAAGGCCCCCAGGCGGACGGTGTCGGCCCGCTGCTCGCTCATCGCCCTGATCTCGGACTCGGCGGCGGCGAGTGCGGCCAGCACGATGTCGGCGTGGTCGGCCAGCCGGCGACCGGCCTCGGTCAGCACGATTCCTCGTCCCGCCCGCATCACCAGGGGCGCGCGGGCAGACCGTTCGAGCAGCCGCATCTGATAACTGATGGCCGGCTGGGAATAACCGAGTGCTCTGGCCGCTGCCGTGTACGAGCCGTGCCGCGCCACTTCGGACAGGATGAGCAACTGATGCGTGTCCAACACGAGCTGAAGCATAAAGAGCGCTTATGAATGCTCGGTGACGTTTTGATTGGACGTTCGGCGGCATCGGCCCGATGCTTTCTGCGCAGCCGAATCCGGCTGAACCTCGCTATCACGTGGTGCCCGACGCGGCCCCTCGCGGCACCTTTCGTCTACTGGCCTGCGTGTATCCGGACCACCCGAATCGCACCGGAAATCCCTGAGGAGAGACACCGTGGAACGACCAACCGCCCTGGCTGCTCGCAGCCGTCGTCGGCCCTCCGGTCGACGAGCCGTCGTCCTGGCCACCGCCGTCGCGCTGGCCACCACCCTCGGCGTGACGGCGGGATGCAGCTCCGCCCCTCTGCCGGCGCCGCCCGGGACCGCCGCCGCCGACGGGGGAGCGGGTGGCGAGTCGATCGAGAAGATCCTGGCCGACGCTCCCGTCGCCGATCCGGCCGACCTTCCGGCGGGCAGCCGGATGGCCACCGTCAAGCAGGCGGGCACCCTGCGCGTCGGCGGCACCACCACCGCAGCCCTGTTCTCCCTCAAGGACCCGACCACCGGAAAGGTGACCGGCTTCGACGCCTACCTGTCCCAGCTCCTGGCCAAGTACATCACCGGGACGCCGTCGGTCGAGCTGGTCCAGGTGACGGCGCAGACCCGGGAGCTGTTGCTGCAGAACGGCACCGTCGACGCGGTCTTCGCCACCTACACCATCACCCCGGCGCGGGCTGAGAAGATCAACTTCGCCGGACCGTACTTCAACTCGGGCACCTCCATCCTGGTCAAGAAGTCGGAGACCGGCATCACGAAACCGTCGGACCTGGCCGGCCGGACGGTCGTGACCCAGGCCAACTCCACGGCGGTCAACACCCTCAAGCAGGTGGTCCCGGACGCGAACCTGCTCCTGCTGGAGACCAACGACCAGTGCGTCCAGGCGCTCCGCCAGGGCCGGGCCGAGGCGTACGTGCTCGACCAGGCCATCCTGCTCGGCAACGCGCAGCGTGACCCGGAGGTCAAGGTCGTCGGCCAGCCGTTCACCGAGGACCCCTACGGGGTCGGGCTGCCGCCCGGTGACGCGCAGTTCAAGACGTTCGTCAACGGGTGGCTGACCAAGATCGTCGAAGCGGGCCTGTGGGAGCGGATCTGGAAGCTGACCGTGGGCACCGCGATCGAGGGCGAACCGCCGGCCCCGCCGGTTCTCGGCTCCGCCGCCGGAAGCTGAGCGCGATCCACGTGTCGTACGTGTCGGAGGTGGTTGGGTTCCCGCTGGTCGACGGCGTGCTCAGCCACCTCGGCCGGCTGGGGGCCGGCCTCCTGGTCACCATCGAGCTCACCGCGGCCTCGTTCGCGGGCGCCATGGTCCTGGGGACCGTGGTGGCGATCATGCGGATCGTGCCGGTGCCGCTGCTGAGGGTCTGCGCCGCGATCTACGTGCAATTCATGCGCAACACGCCGCTGCTGGTCCTACTCGTGCTGTTCGTGTTCGGGCTGCCCGAGATCGGGATCCTGTACGACCTGTTCTGGACGGTCACCACCGCGATGGCGATGTACGGGGCGGCACTGGTCGCCGAGACCATCCGGTCCGGCATCCGGACCGTACCGCCCGGTGAGGCGGAGGCGGCACGGGCACTGGGCATGACCACGGCCCGCAGTCTGCGCCACGTCATCCTTCCGCGCGCCTTCCGCGCGATGGTCCAGCCGCTGGGCAACATCTTCATCGCGATCGCCCTGAGCAGTTCCCTCGCCGCGGCGGTCGGCGTCACCGAACTGACCGGTGAGACCGATCTGATCAACCTGGAGTTCGCCGACGCCGGTCCGACCTTCCTGGTCAGCACGGCGCTCTACCTGATCCTGACCCTGAGCATCGGCGTGGTCACCGGGCTGCTGGAGAAGAGGGTGGCGATCGAGCGATGAGCGTGTCCGAGCAGGCCCTGTTCGACCAGCCGGGTCCCCGGGGCCGGCGATGGATCCGGCTGGCGACCATCGGCACCGCCGTGCTCCTGGTCGGCCTCTTCTGGGGGGGCGATCACCGAGTTCCACGCGCACGGCCAGCTCGACCCGGCCAAGTGGACGATCTTCGGGCAGTGGCCCGTGATGGCCTTTCTCCTCCGGGGCCTCGCGGCGACCCTCCTGGCCGCCGGGGTCAGCGCCGTCATCGCCGCGCCGTTGGGGTTCCTGGTCGCGCTCGGCCGGCTGTCCCGGCGACGGGTCATCCGGTGGCCGGCGGTGGCGTACGTCGAGCTGTTCCGCGCGGTACCGATCCTCCTGCTGCTGTTCGCCTTCCTGATCCTGGCGCCCCGCTTCGGGCTGCGGCTACCGATCTTCTGGCAACTGGTCGTACCGATCGTGGTCTCGAACGTGGCCGCGCTGGCCGAGATCTTCCGCGCCGGAATCCTCGCCGTCGACAGGGGACAGACCGAGGCCGGGCTGTGCGTCGGCCTGAGCCCGGCGGCCACCATGCGGCTGGTGGTGCTCCCGCAGGCCCTGCGCCGCGTCGCCCCGGCGCTGGTGACGCAGTTCATCCGCCTGCTCAAGGAGAGCACGCTCGGCTACGTGGTGAGTTTCCTCGAACTCCTCCACGCGGGCCGGGTCCTCGGTGAGTACACCCACGCCCTCATCCAGACCTACCTCGTGATGACCCTCATGTTCGTCGCGGTCAACGGGCTGCTGTCGTGGTTCGCCACGGTTCTACAGCGGCGTGGCTGACCGCCCGCCCTACCCCGGGAGTAGCTCCATGTGTCGTCTGTTGGGTGTGGTCGGCGCGTCCGCCGGTCGCCTGACCGATCTGCTCGCCACCGAACTGCCCGGCTTCACCGAGCTGTCGGCCGAACACGGCGACGGCTGGGGCGTGGCCCACTGGCACGACGGTGAACTCCGCGTCGACAAGGAGCCGACGTCGGCCCGGACCAGCGAGGGATTCACCTCCGCCCTGAGTCGGATCACCACCGACGCGGCCCTGCTGCACATCAGGCTGGCCAATCCCGGTTCTCCGCTCGTCCTGGCCAACACCCACCCGTTCCGGTCGGCGACGGTCGCCTTCGCCCACAACGGTGACTTCTCCCCGGCCGACGCCGTCGACGATCTGCTCGAACCGGCGATGCGCGAAGCGGCGATCGGCACCACCGACAGCGAACGCTTCTTCCTCCTGGTCCGGCAGTTCCTGCACCGCACCGACCCGGTGACCGCACTCAGCTCGGCGGCAGCGGAGGTACGCCGTCGCGCCACCCGGTACAGCGGCCTCAACTGCCTGCTGCTGACCGAACAGTCGCTGTTCGCCTACGCCGACCACGACCCGGAATCCGCCGTCAGCCGACGTCGTGGCCCCGGCTTCTTCCCCCTCAACTACCTCGTCGAACCCGATCGGGTGGTGATCGCCTCGACCGGCTGGGACCAGCCCACCCCGCCCTGGAACCACCTTGACCAACGGCAGGTACTCGAGGTCCGTCGCGCCGATCTGCGGGTCTCCCGGCACCTGACGAGGCCCGAACTGCCTCCGGTCGCGGCCGTGGAGAGCGGCGTCCGTTGAGTACGCGACCGATGCCAGGGTCGCCTCCTCGTTGCGCGCCACCGTGGTCGGCCTGAGGGCGCTGGCAGAATGATCGGATGTCCGCCGAAGCCGCGCACGCCGCGGAGATCCTCGCCGCGCTCGCCGCTCCCGAGCGCCTCCGGGCGCTGGCCGAACTCACCCGCCGCGGTGAGGACGGGCTCACCGTCCACCAACTGGCCGAGGCTCTGGACATCCCCGCTCCGAAGGCCGGAGCGGCCCTCGCCCGGCTGCACGCGATCGGTGTGGTCACCGGCACCGGCGTCTACCGGGCTCGACTCGACGCCCTGCGGGAGAGCGCCGCCGACCTGGACCGTCAGCAGCCCATCAGCCACCTGCTCGTGATCTATCCGGAGCTGCGGAGCTTCTTCGCGCACGGCCGGCTGACCAGCGTCCCGCCGACGATGTCGCGACGGTGGGAGTTGCTGGCCGAGATGCTCGTCCGATTCCTCGACCTCGACGGCCCGTGCGACGAGGACGAGATCAACCGGCGGCTCTCCGCGGTCACCGACGACGTGGCCGGCGCCCGTCGGATGCTGGTCGACGCCGGCTGGTTGGAACGCGACCGTGCCGGCACCACCTACGGCACGTCGCGCACGCTGCCCGGACGCGAACCGTCCGCCTGATCCGACCGACGCGGAAGCGTGCGGCCGGGACGGTGCCGTCCCGGCCGCACGGATGGATCAGATGTTCGAGATGCGGAACACCGTGGTGGCGGTGTCACCGCGCGCCGCGCGGTCACCGGCGGCCGCTGCCTCCTCCGGGCTGGCGCCACGAGCCATCGCCCTGGCCACGGCCTCGTTGCGCTGCTCCTCGATCTTCCGCCTACGCCGCTGGGTGAACCTGCTCCAGATAGACATACTGAAGATCTTCCCGAGCACCGACGATCCAAACCGGTCTGCGGGATATCGCCGGAACTCGCGCGGTTCGCCTCCGGCCGGACGGGTCAGGGGACCGCCACCGCCGCGTCGTTGCCCGGCATCCGGCTCACGCTGGGCAACTGCGGCGCCGTCCCCGCCGAACGGCTGCTCACGCCGCCGGCCGGGCAGATCGCGGTGATCACGAACGTCTGCCAGGCGATGTCGACCGGATGCGCGCCGGGCAGCCCGATCTGGTAGTGGCTGAGGTTGATCCCGGACGATGCCTGGCGCACGCCGTCCCGGCTGTGCAGCGAGTACGTCAGGTGACCGATGACCGCGCCGTCGTGGCCCCAGAACTCGCCGCACGGGGTGGGCAGCGCGTAGATGCCCAGACCGTAGCCACCGGCCTCCGGAACCTCCGGGACCATCGGCACCCGGCTGAGCATCTGGTCGAGGGTGGCCGGACGGAGCAGGTCACCACGGAGCAGCGCCCGGAAGAACGTGTTCAGGTCCGCCGTGGTCGAGATCATCTCACCTGCCGCGCCGGCCCAGCTCATGTTGAACTCGCTCACGTCGCGAGCGCCGAAGGGGGCGAAGTAGGCGCCACCGTGCGGACCGCGGATCGTCGGATCGGTGCCCGGGAAGGACGTGCCGGTCAGCTTCAGCGGTCGGAGGATCCGCCGCTGCACCTCGGTCGCCGTACTGTTGCCGGTGACCGCCTCGATCAGCATCCCGGCCAGGACGTAGTTGGTGTTGGAGTAGCTGAACCGCCCGCCCGGGGCGTTGGTCGGCGGCATGGCCAGGCCCATCGCGACCAGTTCGGCCGGAGCGTACGTGGTGACCTGCATCCGGTCGATCGCCGCGTACGAGTCGATCATCGCGTTGGTGTAGTTGCCGATGCCGCTGGTGTGGTTCAGCAGCATCCGGACGGTGACCTGGGCGCCGAGTTCGCCCGGCACCACCTCGGGCAGCCGCTGTCCGATCGGGTCGTCCAGACCCAGTCGGCCCTCGTCGACGAGCTGGAGCACGGTGGTGGCGACGAACGTCTTGGTGATGCTGCCGATCCGGTGACGCATCTGCGGCTGCATCGGTCGCGGCTTGGTCAGGAACGCCTGGCCGACGGCGGCCTGCCAGTCGTGCCGACCGTCGCGCACGGCGGCCAGCGCGCCGGGGACACCGGCTTCGGGTACCGCCGCGAGCGCGGCTCGCAACTCGGCGCGGTCCACCTTCCCGGCGGACGCGCCGGGCTGCGCCACGGCGGAGGCGGGTACGACAGCGATCGTGGCGACCAGCGTCAGGCTGGTGGCCACCACCTTCAGTGTCCGAAGAGTACGAGACATAGAGATATGATCAAGTTGTTCCCATCGGAACGCATCGTGCTCAGGCGCGAGATTCGACTCCCACTGCGGAGTGAGTCGCATTCGACCAGCGGCCTAACGGGCCTCCGTCGCCCGGAGGTCTGCCACGCAGGCGCCGTCACACACGTCGTGTCACGCATCCCGGCCGGTACGGATGTCCCTGGACGACGGGCGGTCGTCCCTGTCCTCCGGGACATCCCGACCACCAGCCTCGGAACGGTCAGGTTCGATGCGGCCCGGCCCGTCCGGTCCCGGTCTTGGGAGGAACACGTGGTGACGACAGCGGCGAAGGGGTCGGGCAGACCGCCCGGCCGATACGGCAGGCCCCCGGGCCGCCGGGGCAAACTCGGACGGTGGTGTGCCGTCGGGATCGCGGCGATGCTCACCGTGACCATGCACCAGACTCCGGCGCGGGCGGTCGAGCAGGTGCCGTTCGACGAGCACACCGTGCACGGTGCGCTCTTCGCTGCCGTGGTGCAGCTCCACGACAACGGTGCCGCCGGGCTCACCGACGCCCTGCTCACCGCCGAACTGCTGGACTGGCGCACGGCGAACCCGAACGCCGACGCCGCCCAGGTCACGGCACACGCCACCGGCACCCGCGCGGCCGTCGCCACGGTGGCGCCCGACGGCAGCGGGGAGGAGCGGTCCCGCTTCGCCCTGGCGATGGCCCTGCTCGCGCGGCTGGGGGAGACCCCGAGCAGCGGCGCGGTGCTCACCGGCCCGACGGTGCGGACCTTCCTGGACAGCACCGTCGGTGCCGAGGGCGCCAACGTCGTACCGGACATGCTGAACCTGGTCCGGGGCGGCTACCAGGACGCCGCGTGGAACGCGAAGTCCCGCGACGTCGTCCGCGACACCTGGATGGAGCTGCACCGGCGGGCCAAGGTGGACGACCCGCTGACCGTCGGGTGGGACGCCGCGTTCACCGGGCGCACCAAGACGGCGGTCCGCACCCCGGTGGACACGCTGCTGGCCACCCGCATCCACGAACCGCGTCCGGACGGCAACGCCGGCACCCTCGGCCACTACGTGCCGCTGACCGCCATCCGGGACGAGCGCGACGACCCGGCCGCCTTCCGTGCGCTGGTGCAGGATCGGGCGTACGCGGCGCTGGCCGTGCTGGACGCGGGCGGACGGGCCCGGGCCGACGAGGTGGTGGCCAGGGCGGCGACGTACCCGCTCAACGGCGACCCGAAGCCGACCTCGGCGGTCATCGACGAGGAGAAGCGCAAGACCGCCGAGAACAAGACCATCTTCGAGGGGCTCGGCTCCACGGTGAGCGTGCTCTCCACCGTGATGGGGTTCCACGACAAGAAGTTCGGCAAGCAACTGGAGACGATCGGCAAGGCGATCGTCACCTCCGTCACCGCCATCAACACCTACATGACCACCGTGCTCGGCCAGGGGCTGAGCACCGCCGCCGTCGCCATGGGCACCGCGGTGCTCACCGGTAACCTGCTCGGCGCGGCGGTGAGCCTGATCGGTCTGTTCGCCGGTGGCGGAGATCCGAACGCCGCCGTGCAGGCCGAGATCGGCAAGCTCCGGGACCAGATCAACCGCCTGGCCCAGGGCATGGACCGGCGCTTCGACCGGATCGAGGCGGCGCTCACCGAGATGTACGGCAACCTGGTCGCCCAGCTCGACGCGCTGACCCGGTCGCTGGACCAGGTGCACGCCAACCTCGGCCGGATCGCCACCCAGTTGCAGACCATCGAACGCAAGGTCGACGCGATGGCGCTCGCCACCCACGTGGCGTTGCAGAACATCGCCCGCGACCCGCTGAACACGGTCATCACCACCTACGTGCACCACAAGGAGATCACCGGGGAACCGATCCCGGACTACATCAACACCTACTTCCCGAAGGCCGAGTCGCCGACGTTCGAGTTCGCCACGCTGCGCGCCGCCGCCGAGGGCACCTTCACCGTCCCGGCCGGGACGAGCACCGCCGACCCGGTCTCGCAACTCGACCTCTTCCTGCCCGAGGGCTCGATCAACTACCTGACCCAGTGGGCCGGTCAGCGGGTCGGCGGCGCCTGGACCACCGGACCGGTGGCCAATGCCGCCGCCTGGAAGACCGCCGCCCGCACCTACAACATCCTGCAACTGCAGAACCCGCAGTACGCCAGGCGGATCGACACCGGGCGGGCCGAGGCGGTGGCCCTGGCCGGTGACGAGATCAACCAGCGGGTCCGGCAGTTCAGCAAGCCGGGCTCCGGCGGCGCCACCAATGCCCTGTTCACCGCGCTGGTCGACGACTACCGCACCGCCATGAACGGCTGGCGGGACCAGGTCGACAACGTCCGCCGCGCGGTCCTCTGGAACGGCAGCGACGCGATCCCCGAGTACGACATGTGGGGCAGCCCGGACCAGCAGATCGCCGCCGGCAACCGGATCAGCGAGACCGGCTCGATCAGCCCCTGCACCGGGACTCTCGGCAACCGTGCGGTGCCGGCCACGCTGCGGCACAACACCCTGCCGAACCCGTTCCAGTTGGCCGCCCACGGCCTGCCGCCCGCCCACCGGCCCTCCTTCACGAGCTGCTACGAGGCGCAGTTCGTCAACGTGGTGGAGAACCCGGGGCCCCGCTTCCACACCACCAGCGGCGACCTGCAGATCACCGTACGGTCCCGGGTGAAGTGGGCCGGCGGCGACTGGCAGCAGGTCCGCAGTGCCACCCGGGTCTTCCCGATCGGCGTCTTCTGCTCCTGGAGCGTCCGCTCGGAGATTCCCGACGGCTACTGCTACGACGAGCGCAAGTTCCTCGACGAGCGGTGGAACACCACCTATCGGACGGCATTCGAGTCCGCCGCGATCCCGACGGTCGACGCCCAGACGGCGACCGCCCGGGCCAAGGCGGCCAGCATGCTCGCCGGCCGGCAGAAGTACTTCTACCGGGTGATGCTGGCCGGCTCCGGCACCGCCGCGCCGGACCCCGGCACCTGGGACTCGGCGAAGGCGATGTGGCAGCAGGGCAAGAAGGTCTCCGACGCGCTGCGGCTGCTGCAGGCGTACACCGAGCTGGGTTGGGGCACTGCCCTGGAGTCCGACGACGGCCTGCGCGGGCTGCTCTTCGGCAGCCACGGCCTGCCGGCCGACTGGGCCCGGCCCCGCAGCGACGCCGACCAGTCCGCCAACCGGCACCTGCACAACGCCATGGCGCAGGCGCTGGCGAACTACGCCGGCTGCACGCAGCACGACGGCTGGGACCCGTGCGGCGGCGACCAGTCCGGGTTCAACCCCCTGGCCAACCAGGGCCAGTACGGTGCCGGCTGCCCGCAGGCCACGAGCGGCGCACCCCGTGACCCGCTCAGCGCGTGCCTGTTCGGCGCCGCCGAGCTGCGTGCCAACCAGCTCGCCGCCCGGTACGGCCACTGGTCGGGACGGGTGCACGCCGGAGCGCACGTCGAAGGGCTGCCGGACGTGACCGCGACGGTCGACATGACCCGTGCGGCCAGCCGGGCGATCCGGTTGGGCTGACCGGGCGGGCCACGATCCCGCCGACCCGGGACATCCGCCCCGGGTCGGCGGGACACCCGCCGGGTGACGATGGGTAGGTCGGACCTTCGTCGACGAACGCGACACCCGCGACGGTGCCACTGTGGACCACGCGCGTGTCTACGCTTCGCGTGATCCTGAGGAGACCCACCATGACCCTGCCCACTCGTACGCCCGACGTCGCCGCCGCCGGCACCGACCCGCGCATCGTGTTGGTGGCCGGCGACGACACCTTCTGCCACGTCTACCGCAACCTCGCCGAACTGCTCGACGAGCAGAGGCACTACGACAAGCTCGACGGCCCGGTGGAGTTCTTCGACCCCACCGGCCGGCAGTTGATCCCGGTCTTCTCGCAGGACTGGCAGTTGATGGAACTGCACCCGTCGCCCCGCCCGGCCGCGCCGGAGGTCCTGCGCGAACGGTTCAAGGCGGTCCTGGCACACGTCGAGCGGTTCGTCCGGGAACGCCCGCAGGTGCTCGGCGACCACCGGATCGACGTCGAGGAGGTGCTGTCCGAGCTGCCCGACTGCGACGCTCCGAACTTCACCGACGTCGTCGACGCGTTGCCGTGGCACTCACACGGCCATCGGGGCAACCTGCTGCACAATGCCATGCACGCGGCGGGCTGGGCTCGCTGACCCGACACCTTTCCGACCGTCCCGGAGGCTCCCTTGTCGCCGACCCCGCCACCAGTGACCGTCCGCCGTCGGGCCCTGGCGGTGGCGGGGACGGTCGCCGCGCTGCTCGTGGTGATCGGCCACCTGTGGAGCCGGGACGCCGCCGCGCAGGGACCGGTCGCGGTGACCGCCAGCATGGCCGCCGCGTTCACCGCGCTCGGCGCGCTGGTGCTCGCCGGTGTGCCGGGCCACCCGGTCGGCCGGCTGATGACCGCGGCCGGGCTGACGTCCGCCGTGGCCGCCCTGTCGTTGAGCTGGACCGGGATCACCCCGGTCGCCTGGGTGGGGCAGTGGCTCTGGTGGCCGCCGTACGGCCTGGTCATCCTCGCCCTGCTGGTCTTCCCCGACGGCCGGCTGCCCGGACGGCGCTGGCGTCCGGTCGCGTACCTGGTCGTCGTCAGCACCGCCGTGGCCACCCTGGCGCTGGCGGTGGCCGCGCTCAGCGACCCCCGTCGGCTGTTGCTGTCAGCGGAGCCGGCCGCCACCGCGCAGGCCCGCACCCTGGTGCAGATCGCCCTGCTGGCGATCGGCGTCGAGGTGCTGGCGCTGCTGGCGGTGTTGGTCTCGCTGGTCGGTCGCTGGCGGCGTGCCACCGGCGAGACCCGCCAACAGTTGGCCTGCCTGCTCGCCGCCGCAGTGTTGTTCCTGCTCGGACTGGTGCTCGACGCGCTCAACCTCTCCGGGGCCTGGGTGCTCATGGTGATCGCCATTCCCGGGGCGATGACCCTCGCCGTGTTGCGCTACCGGCTCTACGGCCTGGAACAGGTGATCAACCGTACGCTGGTGTGGCTGGTGATGAGCCTGCTGCTGATCGTGGCCTTCGTCGCCACCGTGAGTCTGCTGCGTGACCTGGTGCTGCGCGGCGACACCTCGAACGCCTCGCTGGTGACCACCGGGCTGATCGCGGTGACCTTCGAACCGTTGCGGCACCGGGTGCAGCGCGGCGTCAACCGGCTGCTCTACGGCGAGCGCGACGAACCGTACGCGGTCCTGGCCCGCCTCGGGGACCTGCTGGAACGCACCGTCGAGCCGCAGGCCGTGCTGCCGCTGCTCACCCGGACCGTCGCCGGCTCCCTACAGGTGCCCTACGTCGCCGTCGAACTGGCCGCCGACGGCGACCACGACCCGGAGCGGCCCCCGAAGATGCACGCCGAACACGGCCGGCCCTCCGGATCGGTGGAGCGGTTCGACATGGTCACCCACGGCGAGCGCGTCGGCTGGCTGGTGGTGGCCCACCGTACGCCCGGCACCCGCTTCACGCCCGTCGAGCGACGCCTGCTCAGCGACGTCGCCCTGCACGCCTCGGTGGCGGCGGCGACCGCGCGCTTGATCCGTGACCTGCGGGCCTCCCGCGAGCGACTGGTCACCGCTCGGGAGGAGGAGCGCCGTCGGCTGCGCCGTGACCTGCACGACGGGCTCGGTCCCACCTTCGCCGGCATGTCCATGCAGGTACGGGCCGCCCGCAAGCTCGCCACCGACCGGGAGCGACTGGTCGGCATCCTCGACGGGCTCGCCGAGGACCTCCGGACCTGCACCGCCGAGGTACGGCAACTGGTCGACCAACTGCGTCCACCCGCCCTGGATCGTGGACTGGAGTCGGCCCTGCGGGCGGAGTGCCAGCGCTTCGACGGCCCCGGCCTGTCCGTGCGACTGCGGGTGGAGGACGGACTGGAGCGGCTGCCCGCCGCCGTCGAGGTGGCGGCGTACCGGATCGTCGGCGAGGCCCTGGCCAACGTGGCCCGGCACGCCCAGGCCACCACCTGCGACGTGGTGGTCCGCCGGGGCCGGGCCCTGGTCGTCGAGGTCAGCGACGACGGCGTCGGCATCCGCGCCCGCCGCCCGGGCGGCGTCGGCCTGGACTCGATGCGCGAGCGCGCCGCCGAACTGGGCGGCGAGTGCGACCTGGTCGACCGCGAACCGCAGGGCACCCTGGTACGGGTACGACTGCCGGTCCAGCCGGTCGCATCGACCCCCGTTCCGGTGGATGGACCCGGCTGACAGCATGAGGCGGGCCGGTCGAGGCGGTCGGGCCGGAAGTGGGGCGAGGAGATGTCCGGACAGGGACGGGTGCTGATCGTGGACGACCATCCGGTGGTCCGCCGTGGACTACGGATCATGTTGGAGGGGGAGAAGTGGGTCACCGCCGTGCTGGAGGCCGCCACCTGCGCGGAGGCGATCCGTCTGGTGATGACCGAGCCGGTCGACGTGGTCGCCATGGACGTGGGTCTGCCCGACGGCGACGGTGTCGAGGCCACCCGCCGGATCGTGCGGGACCGGCCGGCGACGGCCGTGCTCATGCTCACCATGGCCGACGACGACGAGGTGGTGAGCCGGTCGCTGCACGCGGGCGCCCGGGGATACCTGCTCAAGGACACCGACCCCGACGTGATCATCGACGCGCTGCGGACCGTGGCCGGTGGTGGACTCGTGCTCGGCCCCCGGGTCGGCCCTCGGGTGCTGGCCGGCCTGCAACGCCGGCCGGTGGAGCTGCCCGCACCGTTCGACCAGCTCACTCCGCGCGAACGGGACATCCTGCGCTACCTGGCGGCCGGCGAGACCAACGCCCGTATCGCCCGCCGGGTCGGGTTGAGCGAGAAGACGGTCCGCAACCAGCTCTCCGCGGTCTTCGCCAAGCTCGGTGTCTCCGATCGGGTCCAGGCGGCCCTCCTCGCCCGCGACGTCGGACTCTAGGCGGACACCACCCGCCCGGCGTCAGCTCAACGTGAAGGTCACGTCGTCGACGTCGAAGGTCGTGACGCCGTTGCCGGCCGTCTCGCTGGCGACGAAGCTGACCGTCGCGGTGCGTTCGGTCGTCGCCGTCCCGGTCGCCATGGCGTACTCGCGCCACTGCGCCCCACCGTCGAAAGCCAGCGAGAACCTCGTCTTCGGCGGTGTCCCGGTGACCGCCAGCCCGACGTTCAGGTAGTCGCTCCGGCTGGTCTCCGTGGTCGTGGTCCGGGCCCAGAACCGGACCGTCAGGTCACAGTCGGCGGGCACGGTGACGGTGGTACGCAGCAGATCCGACCGGGTCACGTCCAGCCCGGCGAAGGTGGCGTAGGCGCGGCCGGAGTGTGCGGGCCGCGCCGCGTCCCCGAGTACGACGATGCGGGGTCCGGCCGTCCAGCCGGTGGTGCCGCGTTCGAACCCCGGGTTGGCGTGGATCTGCCCGGCGCAGGTCGCGGCGGTCGGCACCGGACCGGCGGGCGCGCTGCCCGTGGCCAGGAACAGCAGGGCCGTAGCCGAGACGGTGGTGACGAGACCCCTCATTGTTCCTCCCCGTGTCACAGCATCAATGGAATCGACCCTGCTCGATGGTCGGCGGTGCGTCAAGTCCTTCCCGCACCCGCTCCGCCCGGTGGCCCCACAGCCGTGTCCCCGCTCAGGTGCCCATCACGAGGTCGGCCACCTCGGCGGCGCACCCCCAGGACAGGGTGACCCCCGCTCCGCCGTGGCCGTAGGCGTGCACGAGCCGGCGTCCCGGACTGATCGACGGGTCCACCTCGACCCGGGGGCCGCCGTGGCGGGCCGGACGCAGCCCGATCCGTTCGCCGAGCACCGGGGCGTCGGCCAGTTCCGGCACGAGTGCGACGCAGCGCCGTCGGATCGCCGCCGCGGTGTCCGGGTCGGGCGCGGTGTGCCCCACTCCCGGCTGGTACGTGCCACCGAGGACCACGTCGTGTCGGCGCGGGTGTACGTAGGTGATCCCGGCCGGGTCGTCCTCGTCGCGTACCGAGACGGTCAGGCCCGGGTTCGCCACCAGCACCAGATGCCCGCGCACCGGATGGACGGCCGGGTCGACGGCGAGTCGACCGGCGGCCAGGCCGGTCGCGTTCACGACCGTGGGCGCGAGGTCGAACGCGTCGGTGAGCCGGTCCACCCGGTGGCGTACCAGCCGCCCACCGTCGGCCGCCAGCCGCTGCCGGAGCCAGGCCAGGTACGGCGTCATCTCCACCGTCGGCGCGGTGAACCGCAGCACTGCCGTGTACGGCGGCGTCGCCGGCTCCGCCACCAGGTCCGCGCACGCCGCCGACCACCACGGCGGCCCGGTGTACGGGCCGCGCAGCAGCATCCGGGTCGGCCGGTCGACCACCCCCGGCACGCCGTCGGCCGCCTGGCGGCTCAACTCGATCCGGGTCCGGCGTGCCCAGTCCGACACCCGGGGATCCTCGTCGGTGTGGCTCGGATACCAGACCGCGGCGGCCACCGTGGACACCGTGTCCGCCGGATCGTCGGCCGACAGCACGGTCACCCGTGCCCCCCGTCGCGCGAGGGTGACGGCTGCCGTCATCCCGACGATCCCGCCGCCGACCACCACCACGTCCGTCGCTGCCGTCATCGCTCGCTCCCGTCTGTCGGACCGCCTGTCTCGAATCGTGGCGGCGACGTGGCGGCGACGTCCAAGACGAAGTGGGCCGGTCGGCGATAAGCGGCGCTTATGGTGGCTCCATGTCCGACGCGCCGACCCTCGAAGCCTGGTCCGACCTGCGCCGACTGCGGTACTTCGCGGTGCTCGCCGAGGAACTGCACTTCACCCGGGCCGCCGCGCGGCTGCGCGTCGCCCAGCCCGCGCTCAGCCAGCAGATCCGGGCACTGGAACGTCAGCTCGGCGTGCCGCTCCTGCACCGCACCAGCCGGGGCTGCACGCTGACCGAGGTGGGCGCGCGGGTCGCCGACGAAGCCGCTCGGCTGCTCGCCGAGGTGGACGCGGCGACCGCCCGCATCCGTGGTCTGGTGCGCGGGCGGGGTGGCCGGCTGCGGCTGGCGTACACCCGGTCGGCGCGCGGCGGTCGGGTCGACGACCTGGTGGCCCGGTTCCGGGCCGCCCACCCGGAGGTCGAGGTGGTCCCGGAGACGGCCTGGACGGCACCGAACGTGGCCGGGCTGCTGGCCGGACGGCTCGACGCGGCGTTCGTCCGCCCGCCGCTCGACGAACCGGCGCTGGCCTGCCGGACGGTCGACACCGAGGAACTGCTGCTGGCCCTGCCCGCAGATCACCCACTGGCCGCCGGTCGCCGCCGGATCAGCCGGGCCGAGGTGGTCGACCTGCCGGCCGTGATGTGGCCCCGGGAGAACGGCCCCGGCATGTTCGACCGGACCATCGCGCAGGTCTGGCCGCGCGGCGGCTTCCGGCTCGTCCGGCAGGAGCCGGACGACGAGCAGTTGCTGCGGGCGGTGGCACAGGGCGACGTGGTCGCGGCCGTCCCGGCCGGTCGGGCGCGCGCGCTGCGGATGCGCGGGGTACGCCTGCGCCGCTTCACCGCCCCGACACCCACCGTGGACGTCGCCCTGGCCTGGCCCCGCGACAGCACGAACCCGGCCCTGCGCCGGTTCCTCGCGCTGCTGGCCCAGCCCTGAACCGCGCGAGGAGCACGGCTGTCGCGGTACTACGGCACGCTGCAGGTGTAGAGCACCGCGGTCACCATGCCGAGCGTGCCGGTGACCTGGGTCGACGTCCAGCCACCGGGGCCGTTCGCGACCAGTTGGAAGGTGCCGCTGCCGATGGAGAGCAACCCGCCGGGCACGCTGACGCTGGTGGCGGTGGGGCCGAGCGTCCCGCCGCCGGTGAAGCCGCCGGACAGCGACCACGTGAAGCCGCTGCGGGTGAGGCCGCCGACCGGCAGTGTCCAGGTGAAGGTCGGCGGCGTGAGCACACCCGCGCTGCACTGCAGGTTGGTCGGGGGGCTGACGACGCCGGCCTGCAGCGTGCCGCGGCCGTACTCGGTGTCGGTCCACGCCGCGAGCGTCGACTGCGGCGGTGCGAGCACCCCGACCGTGAAGGCGAGAACCAGGGCGGCCGTACCCGCGATCCACCGTCGCCCGGTCCGCGTCCCGGCCCCTCGGAGCGGGATCCGCGCACGTCTCACGGCTGCCCCACCCGGATGCGGCGTCGGCGTACGGCGAGCACGAGCAGCAGGCCGGCGAGCAGCGCGCCAGCCCCGACGGCCAACGGTGTCCGCAGGTCGGGCCCGGTACGCGGAAGCGGACCGACCGTGCCGCCGGCCGAGGCCCGGTCACCGAACCCGGTCGCGGTGACGACCAGGTCCGCCGACCCGGAGGCCGTGGAACCCGCGAGCAGACTCGCGGTGACCAGGACCCACCGTTGCTGGTCGGCGTGCATCGAGCTGATGGTGATCGGTGCCGTGGTCAACCTGGTGGCCGGACCGTCCGCCAGGACCTGCTGCGCCTGGCCGGTGGGGCAGGCGCCCCTCACCCACCGCTGCGGGCAGACGGCGGCCGTCACCTGGAGTCCGTCCGGCCTGGCGGCGAGCGGACCGGAGGCCGACAGCGAGATGGTCACGGTGCCGGGCTGCGGCGCGTGTGCCGAGACGCCCACCTGCCAGGGCACCGGTTCCTCCGGTGCCATGGTGGTCATCCGCGCCTCGTCGCCGATCGAGACCAGGGTCAGGAACCGGCTCCGGATGACGTCCTCGGCGGGGTCGGCGCGGGCCGGGCCGGGTGCCGCCAGCACCGCAGCGGTGACCCCGGGTAGCACCGCCACGGCCAGCAGCAGGCATCGCAGGGTCGGACTCGCGTGCGCGCCCGTCTCCCGGTCCGGCGGCTCCCCGTCCGGCCCGGACCGGCCCGGCCGCCGATGGCGAGCCGGTGGCCGGGGCTCGCCGCGCGGCCAGAAGGCCCAGGTGACGATCGCGGCGGTGCCGATCGTGATCGCGCTCATCGCGTACACGTTCGACACGGTGCGGACCGCGTACCCGAGCCGGGGCGCCGACCACTCGACCCGCCGTACGTGGGTCACCGCGTACGGTGCGGCGTCGTTGGACTCGTTCGCGTCCCCGCGCATGGTGAGCAGGCGCGTGGACCCGCCGCCGTCGGCGATCTCGACCACCCGGTGGGTGATCGGTGCCAGCGGCGTACGGTCGACGGTCACGACGTCTCCCACGGCGACCTCGGACGCGGGGATCTCGCGTACCACCGCCAGTGATCCGGCGGGAATGCTCGGGCTCATCGACCCGGTCTTGAACAGGATGAGCGAGATGTCGAAGAAGAACGCCAGCGGGACGAGGACGACGCACACCGTCCCGCCGACGGCGAGCAGGGTCAGCACCAGGTCGCCGACCCGCGCGAGGAGTCCGCGCCGCTGACGCGCTCGTCCCACCATCCGAGGTGTCCTTTACGTAGACGTGGCAGTGAATTCCCAGGTGACGGCACCGGTGGTGCCCTGGTAGGAGTTGCCGGCGCCGGACTGGACGCGTACCTCGAAGCAGAACCGCAACGAAGGTGTCGCGCCGGCCGGTGCCGTGATGGCCGACGACACCGGCGAGCCCGGAACCGAGGTGACACCCAGATAGCTGGGCCCGACGATCCACGTCGGCGTACCGGTGAACGCGGCGGCGGCACAGGTGGTGCTGGTGGTGGCGGTCCGCACCGCGCGGTACTCCAGTGCCGGCAGCAGGGCACCGGCGTTGTTGGACGAACTGGTCAGCGCGACCGTGCCGCCGACGTTCGTGGTGGCTGTCGTCCGGATGTCGAGGTAGGCGTAGAACGAGACCGAGGGGGACATCGCCGTCGCGTTGAACGCCAGCGTCGCGGCGTTCGCCGCCGGGGTGTGGCTGGCCCAGGTGCTGGACGCGGTCTGTGACTCGGTGCCGAAGACACTGGCCGCGAACGACCCGGTGCCGTACTCGCCGTCGGTCCACGCGGCGAGCGTGGACGTCGTGCCCAGGCCGATGACCAGGGCGGCGGCGAGTACGGCACGGGTTCGGCGGAGCCGTGGTGTCCCGGCCTGCGTGCGACGGTTGACCACGGCCACCACCTAGACGGATTCGGCGAGGAGCTGCCAGGTCTCCGTCACCGACGTGCCCTGCACCAGACCGGAGCCCGCCGTGACGACGAAGCACAGGAACACCGGCGCGCCGGGTGTCGTGGGCGGGGTGCCCTGGGTCAGGTTGAACGACAGCGCGCCGGTCACCGAGTCGAGCGCGGTGCCCTCGGGGACGATCCAGGTCGGAGTGGTGGGTGTCGGAGCACAGTCACCGAACGTCGGCACGGTCGCGATGCCGTAGGTGAGGCCGACGAAGGCGGGCGGCGCGGGGGTGGCCGACGCCACCGTGACGGTCGCGTCGTACGTCGTGGCCGCGGTCAGGCGCACCGCGAACGGTGCGGCGACCACGTCGTCCGGGCTCATGTTGTCGAAGCCGGTGCTGAACGCCAACGCCGCCGCCGTGCCGGCTGTCGGGTGCTCGGCGTAGGTGGTGCCGTCCGTGCTGCCCTCCATGCTGAAGCTACCGGCGGTGAACGTGCCCGTGGCGTACTCGGAGTCGTTCCAGGCGGCGAGGGTGATCGTGGCGCCGAGGCCGAGTGCGAGCCCGCCGGCCAGGATCGCCTTGAGCTTGCGATGACCTCCTCGACTGCTCGACTCGCCCGTCGTCATCCCTGTCGGTCCAGTCAATGTGTCCTCCTCGTGCATCCCCGTAGGCGTGCTGTCACGCAGGGACACGATAGAACTCCAATGCGGACAACTCGGGCATAAGTCCCAAAACTTCACGGAGGTGTATCGACCAGCATCAAGTAAATCGAAATCGACTCGCATTGCCGCTAGCATCGCCGGATGGCAACGCGACTCGTGCAGATCAACATGAAGGCCCGGGACGACTCCGCGCTGGGCGGTTTCTGGGCGGCGGCGCTCGGCTGGGGCATCGCCAGCGAGGAACCCGGTGTCACCAACCTCGAACCCGAGGGCGTCGGCTACCCCGACCCGGCCGCCGTCTTCGTCGACCTCGTCGCCTCCGCCGAACCCAAGACGGCGAAGAACCGGGTCCACCTCGACCTCGCCACCACCTCGACGGAGCACCACGCCGAGACGGTCGCGCGCCTGAAGGATCTCGGCGCCACCCTCGCCGACGTGGGGCAGGGCGACGTCGCGTGGACGGTGATGGCCGATCCCGAGGGCAACGAGTTCTGCGTCCTGGACCCCCGACCGGCGCACCGGGACATCGGACCCGTCGCCGCCGTCGTGGTCGACTGCGCGGACCCGCGCGCCATGGCCGACTTCTGGAGCACCGCCACGGACTGGCGCCTGCACGAGGTCACCGACCGTGCAGCGGTCCTGCGCTCCGCTGCGGACGTGGGCCCTTACCTGCAGTTCCTCCGTACGCCCGACGTGAAGACCGGGTGGAACCGGGTCCACCTCGACGTCCGTCCGTATCCCGGTGACGATCCGCAGATCGAGGTGGACAGGCTGCGGACCCTCGGTGCCACCACGGTGGACGTCGGCCGCGACGATCTGCCGTGGACGGTGCTGGCCGACCCGGAAGGCAACGAGTTCTGCCTCCTCGCCCCCGGCTGACGCACACCCGGGGTCAGTGGCCCGAACGCTCCCAGCGGTCCCGGTGTACCGCTGCCCGCCAGGGGCGGCGCTGCCGCCAGCCGTGCCGTTCCAGATCGGGCACCTGCTCCAGGTGGGTGACCGGGCCCAGGCACAGCCAGGCCACCGGGCGGACACCCGCCGGGATCCGCAACAGATCCTGCACGAACGGCTCCCGGTAGAACGACACCCAACCCACGCCGAGTCGCTCGGCCGTGGCCGCCAGCCACAGGTTCTGGATGGCCAGGCACACCGAGTACAGGCCGGCGTCGGCGATGGCGTGCCGGCCCAGCACCGCCGGGGACCCCCGGTCGGGGTCGTACGTCACCACGACGGACAGCGTCGACTCCAACACCCCGTCGATCTTGATCCGGCTGAACCGGCGTGCCTCCTCCCCGTGCAGACCGGCGGCGAAGACGTCCCGCTCCTGCTGCACGTGACGGTGGAACTCCGCCCGCAGCGCGGGATCGCGGACCAGGATGAAGTCCCACGGCTGCGACAGACCGACGCTGGGCGCGGCATGCGCGGCGGCCAGCACCCGATCGAGGACCTCGGTCGGGATCGGTGCGCCGGTGAACTCACCCCGTACGTCCCGGCGGGCGTGGATGACCTCGTACACATCGTCGAACATGGGCAGCTCCCCGGTCGGCGCGGCGGGCCCGTGCCGGATTCGCACCGGCTTCCCGATTCTCCCCACCACGGGTGGGACACCTCGCAACAGTTCGTGCCGCCGAGCACCATACCGGACACCGTCGACCGTCGGCGCTGCCGGAAGATCGAGTCACTAGTCTCGGTGTCGTGACCTCCGAGCCCACACCTCTGCGGCAGCTCACCCTGGATCAGCTCCGGAAGCGCACGAGCGAGAAGTGGCGCGCCCACCCGGGCGAGGTGCTGCCGATGTTCGTGGCGGAGCTGGACGCGCCGTTGGCCGGGCCGGTCGTCGACGCGATCACCGAGGCTGTCCGGCGCGGCGACACCGGCTACCCCGCCGGCACCGCCTACGCCGAGGCGTTCGCCGACTTCGCCCGCGACCGGTGGGACTTCGACGGCATCGCCGTGGACCGCACCACGATGGTCCCGGACGTGATGAGCGGCATCGTCGAGGTCCTCGACGTGATCTGCGGTCCGACCGATGCCGTCGTGGTCAACTGCCCGGTCTACGCGCCGTTCTACCAGGTGGTGGGGCGCACCGGCCGCCCCATCGAGGAGGCCCCGCTCGGCGCGGACGGCCGGATCGACATGGCGGGCCTGGACGACGCGTTCCGGCGCGCGGCGGGACGTGGCTCCCGGCCCGCGTACCTGCTGTGCAGCCCGCACAACCCGACCGGCGCCGTGCACACCGCCGACGAACTCGCCGAGGTCGCCGCGTCGGCCCACCGTCACGGTGTCCGCGTCGTGGCCGACGAGATCCACGCGCCGCTGGTGCTGGCCGGGGCGCGGTTCACGCCGTACCTGAGCGTGCCCGGCGCCGAGAACGGCTTCTCGGTCATCTCCGCGTCCAAGGCGTGGAACCTCGCCGGTCTCAGGGCTGCCGTCGCCGTCGCCGGACCCGCGGCGGTCGACGATCTCGCCCGCGTCCCCGCCTGGGTCAACGAGGGGCCCAGCCACGTCGGTGTGCTGGCCCACGTCGCCGCCCTCCGGGACGGCGTCGGATGGCTCGACGCCCTCCTGGCCGACCTCGACGAGAACCGTCGTCGCCTCGCCCGGCTGCTGGCCGAACACCTTCCCACGGTCCGTTACCGCCCCGGTGAGGGCACCTATCTGGCCTGGCTCGACTGCCGCGCCCTCGGCCTGGGCGACGACCCCGCCGCGACCTTCCTCGATCGCGGCCGGGTGGCGCTCAGTCCCGGCCCCGTCTTCGGCACCGGGGGAGCGGGACACGCGCGATTGAACCTCGGCACCACCCCGGAGCTGATCACCGAAGGAGTACGACGAATGGCCGAGGCGCTGACCTGACGCCGGTGGCACTGCCGGCCCGGCCTGACGACGCCCCGGGTTGCTACCGTGGTGAACATGTATGCACCCGCGGATCGCACCGCGAAGGCGATCATTCGGGACACCGCTCTGGAACTCTTCGGCGAGCAGTGGCCGGCGGCGGCGTCGCTCAAGCAGGTGGCGGAGCGCGCGGGCGTCTCGCAGTCGCTCATCATCAAGCACTACGGGTCGCGGGAGGGCCTCGTCGCCGCCGTGGACGCGCACGTGCTGGGCGTGTTGGGCAACGCGCTGGAGGCGCTCGCCGAGACGGCCGGTTCCGGTCCGCCCGACCGCTTCCTCGCGTCGGCCGACGCGCTGTCCTCCCCGGCGGCCACCCGGTATCTCGCGCACCTGCTCGTCGGTACCACGTCGCGCTCGGTCGAGGCGTACCGGATGGTGCAGGGGTTCGCCGACTCGCTGATGAACCGGATGGCCGACGCGGGCGCGGTCGCGCGAAACGTGGACCGGGCACAGCTCGCGGTCGTGCTGCTCGCCCACGAGCTGTCCATCATCCTGCTGCGCGACCGCATCACCGACGTGCTCGGCGCCGATCCGATGGGTCGCGACGGCCTCCGGCGTTGGTGGGACACCATCGACCGGCTGTACTCCGGCACCGCGATCCAAGCCCCCGTACCAGCCGACGGCTGAGTGTCGCCTCCGGGCCGGGCCGTTTCATACCGGCCCCCGGCGCAGCCCGAACTCGACGGGTGCACAAACGTTCACTATGCTGAGCGATAGTTCACCAATCGTCTCCGAGCGAACGGCAGCCATGCCCACGACCACGTCCCCGAGTCCGCCGCGCGGTCCGGTCTCGCGGCTCAACGACCTGCTCGTCGCGCCCGGAGCCACGCGGGCGGAAAGTCGGCTCAGCTACCTCACCGCAGGTGTCGGCGCGACCGTCGCCGGGGCCGTGGGCGCCGCTGCCGGCTACCCGGTGCCGATCGTCCTCCTGCTGACGGTGCTCGGGTTCGACCTGTTCGGTGGTGCCGTCGTGAACGCCACCGTGTCCGCGTCGAGGAGATTCCACACCGGCGTCGACGTTGTCCGGCGACAACTGGTCTTCGTGGCGGCCCACGTCCACCTGCCCGTCGTCGCGTTCGTCCTGCCCGCGTACCCGTGGTCGACCGCGATCGTGCTCTATGCCGGCACCCTCGCCGCCGCCGTGCTGATCGCCACCGCCGCACCGGCGCTGAAACGCCCACTCGCGTTCGCGGCCGCGACCCTGCTGCTCGTCGCGGCGGTCACGCTCTCACCGGTCCCGACGGCACTCGCCTGGTTGGCACCGATGCTCATCCTCAAACTCCTGCTCGGACACCTGCTGCCCGGCTCCCGGACCACGGAGGGGACGTCATGACCGAGACCGGACAGACCCGCACGCGCACCGATGACGTGGCCGTGTCCGAGCGCGCCCTGGCCCGCACCGGGACCCTCGTCCTCGCCGGCTTCGCCCTGCTCTGGGCGGTCTCCGGCCTGCACCTCGCGCCCGCCGCCGCGCGCATCCCGCTGCTCGTCGCCGCGACCGTGATCACCGCCGTCGTCCTGGCCCTGGGGGTGACCCGGCCTCGACCGCAGGTCACCCGGCGTCTGTCGGCATCCTGGATGCGCCGGTTCAACCGGGTCGGCGTCGTGCAGGGACTGCTGATCGGCGGCGTCTGCCTGGTCGCCGTGCCGACCGGACACCCGAGGCTGATCCCCACCCTCGTCCTGGTCGTCGTCGCGGCGCACTTCGTGCCACTCATCGCGATCCTCCGGCAACGCGAGTACGTGGGCACCGCGCTCGCGCTCGCCCTGGTGGCCGTCGGGTCCCTCGTCTCGTACGTCATGGGAATGCCGGAACTCGCGGCGGCCGTCACCTCGCTCGGCGCGGCCGTGGTGCTCTGGACGACCGCGGTGGTGGTCACCCGACCGGTGGTGGCGGTGAGCACTCCGTCGGAAACGGTGAGTCGGGTGTGACGAGAGTCAGTCCTCCCCGACGACGGTGACGTCCTTCCAGAACGCGACCCGGTCCCGGACCATCTCCGCCTCCGGCAGCGGCTCGGGGTAGTACCAGACCGCGTCCACGCTGGTCTTCCCGTCGTGCTCCAACGTGTAGTAGGACGCGGTGCCCTTCCACGGGCAGAACGTGTGCGTGTCGGAGTCGCGCAGCAGGTCGTCGCGGAGCGCCGTACGGGGGAAGTAGTGGTTCCCCTCGACCACGACGGTGTCCGTGCTCTCGGCGAGGACCACATCGTTCCAGATCGCTCTCGGCATGGTCCCAGACTATGCCGATCCGTGCGCCGGTCCACCCCTCGTCATCGCGGCACCTCGTGCAGTGTCACGGCGTCGAGCCGACCGTGGGCGACCTCGGCGGTGAGGTACGTGGCGTACGGCTGACGCCGCCGGTCGGTCGGCGAACCGGGATTGAGCAGTCGCAGGCCACCGGGCGCCTCGCTGTCCCAGGGGATGTGGGAGTGCCCGAAGACGAGCAGGTCGCAGTCGGGGAACCGGGCCGCGCACCGCCGCTCCCGGCCACCGGCCGGACCGGTCTCGTGCACCACGGCCATCCGCAGACCGCCGACCTCCGCGCGGGCGATCTCCGGCAACCGGGTACGCAACTCGGGACCGTCGTTGTTGCCGAAGACACCGATCAGCCGGGCGCTGCGTCGCTCCAGATCGTCGAGCAACGACGCACTGACCCAGTCTCCGGCGTGGACGACGAGGTCGGCCGCGTCGACGGCCGCCCACAGCCCGGCCGGCAGATCCCGCGCACGTTTCGGCAGGTGGGTGTCCGCCATGATGACCAACCGCACGCGGCCAGCGTAGCGTCGTCCGCACGCGGTGACCGGCCGGAGCGGCTAGGCGAAGCGGTCGGCCAGTCGCGTCAGCTTGGCGAGGTACTCCGGCCACGGATAGTCGGTCGGGATGTTGGTGTTGTCCTGCCGTAGGCCGATCGCCGTGTCGAGCTGCTCGCGCATGATGTCGGCGTGACCGGCATGACGCGTGAGGTCCCAGATCACGTGGATGATGACCCGCTGCAACGTCACCGCCTGCCGCTCCGGCCGCCACCACGACACCCGTCCGGGCGCGTCGAGCGGCAGCTCGGTGATGGTCTGATCCGCGAAGGCCGCGACGCGGCGGTACAGGTCGATCAGGCCGTCCTGCGTCTCGTCCTCACGCGCGTACCAGTCCGCCTGCGGGTCCTCGTCGAAAGCCGACTCGGAGACCAACTCCTCGGGGGGTCGGGAACGCGCGACCGAAGGTGGGCCCGAAGTAGCCGGCGGCGGGAGGCCAGGACCTCGTCCCTGGTCCACCTGCACCGCCGTCGGAGTGCCGGGCTCGTCCACGTGCCGCTGCTCCTTCACCCGCACCGCTTACCGGCCCAAGCCGGTCGGGGCCGACCGCCTGTTCGGCAGCACGTCAGCGGGGCAGGGTCTGCCGGGGAACCGGCCCGGTCGATGGCGGGTCGATCGTCGCTGCCATCTGTCCTGCGGACTGCGCGAGCCGGCGGTGCTCGCTGGGGCTCACCCCATGGACCCGTTTGAAGGCCGTGCTGAAACCGAAGGCGTCCGAGTAGCCGAGTCGACGCGCCATGGCGGCGACCGTCACGGTGGTGTCGGTCAGCATGTCGGCGGCGAGGGCCATCCGCCAGTCGGTCAGGTAGGTCAGTGGCGGCTCACCCATCAACTCGGTGAATCGTTTCGCCAGCGTCGTGCGGGACACCCCGGCCCGGGCCGCCAGGGAGGCGAGCGTCCACGGCTCACCCGGGGCGTCGTGCATGGCGCGGAGCACCGGGCCCACCGTGTCGTCGCCCAACGCCCGATACCAGTGGGGTGCCGCCGCGCCGGGTTGGTCGAACCAGTCCCGGATGGTGCAGTCCAGCAGGCGGTCCAGCACGATCTGTCGACCCGGGCGGCATCCGCCGAGCTGGAAGTCCAGGTAGTCGCGCAGCGACGAACAGTCGTGGTCGTCCGGTACGACCAGCACCGGCGGGAGCACTCCGATCAGCCGCTGCGGTGCCTGGCCCCGGACGTGGTAGGCCCCGGCCAGCAGCAGCATCTGCTCGGCCGTGCCCGGCTCCGCCGTCGGTGTGCCCGGCGGCTGGTGACAGTCGACGTCGCGCATCTCGTCGGGCCGGAACGTCGACCGGGGCTCGGCGGAGAGGACGAAGGGGTGTGGTCCCCGCACCACGACGGCCTCGCCGCCCCGGACCCGAACCGGCTCGTCGCGTTCCGGGTGGACGATCCACGCCTCGCCGCGCAACGGAACGCAGAGCGTCAGAGGTGCGCCGTCGGTGAACCGCAGCGCCCACGACGGCGAGAGCACCGACCTGCCGAAGGCGGCGCCCTCGGCGCGGACGTCCCGCAGCAGGGTGTCGAACGGATCCATCGCTTCACCCTAGGGGTGCGGACGATCGCACATGCCGCGCGTACGACGAGCCATGTCCTGCCGACGGGAGGGCGGGTTGACTCGTGGCCATGACGAAAGAAACGAACGAGATCCTCGTCATCGGGGGGACCGGGAAGACCGGACGTCGGCTGGTGCGGGCGCTGCGGGCGTCCGGCGAGCGGGTACGGGCGGCTTCCCGTTCGGGCGAGGTGCTCTTCGACTGGACGCAGCCGGACACCTGGCAGCCCGCGGTGGCGGGGGCGTCGGCCGTGTATCTGATCGCCCCGGCGGACCCGGCGGTCGCCGACGACTTCGTGTCACGAGCGGTGACGTGGGGCGTCGGCCGCTTCGTGGCGCTCTCCGGACGCGGGATCGACAGGATCGACCGCGAGTTCTCGCCGAGCATGCTCGGCGCGGAGGAGGCGGTCCGTGCCTCCGACGCGCACTGGACGATCATCCGGCCGAACAACTTCCACCAGAACTTCGACGAGGACCTGTGGCGGCAGCCGCTGGTCGAGGGTCGCCTCGCCCTGCCGATGGACGCCACACCGGAACCCTTCGTCGACGCCCAGGACATCGCCGACGTCGCGGCGACCCTGCTGACCGAGGACGGCCACCACGGGCAGGTGTACGAGCTGTCCGGCCGCCGGGCACTGACCTTCGCCGAGGCGGTGGCGACGATCGCCGAGGTGTCCGGTCGGGCCATCCGGTACGTGGAGTTGACGCCGGAGGAGTACCGGACCGAGGTGCTCGCCGAGGGCTGGTCGGAGGCGGACGCGGCGGCGCTCAACCTGATGTTCGCCGGGATGGGGCCGGCTACCTCGCCCAGCCGACCGACACCGTGCGGCGGCTGCTCGGACGTGAACCGATCGACTTCGACACGTACGTCGAGCACGCCGCGTCGGCCGGTGCCTGGTCGTGACGCGGCGCCGCCGTCGGGCCGCTCGAACGTGACGGTCTTCCCGACGCCGCGCGTCGCCGCGCTACCCCTCGGCCCAGACGCCCAACTCGTTCCCACTCGGGTCGGTGAAGTGGAAGCGACGGCCGCCCGGGAACTCGTACGGCCCCTCGACGACCTCACCGCCGGCCCTCCGGACGGCCTCGACGCTGCGGTCCAGGTCGGCCGAGTAGAGCAGCACCAGGGGGCCGCCGGTCCGCACCTGCTGGTCCTGGCGCAGACCGCCCACCTCAGGCCCGGAGGTCGGACCGTGGATGCCGGCGTACGCCGGCCCGTAGTCGGTGAACTGCCAACCGAACGCCTCGGCGTAGAAGCGCTTGGCGTCGGCCAGGTCGGTGACGGTGAGCTCGACGTAGTCGAGGGCATGGTGCCGGTGCGAGGTCTGCTGGGACATGCCCACCATTCTTCACCGGGGGTACGACTCAGGTGTCGGCTTCCTGTCGGCGCCGGTACTCCTCGTTCTGCCGGCGGGCCTCCTCGAGCTGGTCCTCAAGGATGATGATCCGGCAGGCGGCCTCCAGTGGAGTGCCCTGGTCGACCATCTCCCGCGCTCGGGCGGCCAGGCGCAACTGGTAGCGGGAGTATCGGCGGTGCCCGCCGGCCGACCGGGACGGGGCGATCAGCTTCGCCTCGTCGAGCCGGCGCAGGAAGTCCTGTGACGCGCCGGTGATCTCCGCGGCGCGGCCCATCGTGTAGGCGGGGTAGTCGTCGTCGCCGAACATGTCATCGGGTTGGGCCATAAACGAATCTCTCCATGACGAGGGCCCCGGCGCTTGTGCGCCGGGGCCCGGGATTACGGGTTGGAAACACCATCTACCGACTGGTCCGTCGGGTTCTCGTATCCGCACCTGCCGCCGTCGGCGTGGGGCGCGAGGATCGCATAAGCGTGACCGGAGACCACCTTTCGTTCGATGGAACCTGCGGTGTCCGCGCCAGTGGTGCAACCGTTTCCTGGCAGCGGGCGATCCAACGGTGTTCAGCCCTCCCTTTCCTCTACTTCCACCATGTGTCGTGCTGCCCGCCGGTGTCGGAGCCCACGCGACTTCATGGCCCCACACACGTGCGGCGAGCTGTCCTGCCGGGTCGGGGAAACGCCCCGCCCGTGTTGCCCCTGACCGGGAACTGCGTCAGGTCCTGCTGCGGTGCCGTGTCGTGGCACCGCTGTGCCGAGCGAGCCGCGATGGTTCCGGGCCCTGCTTGGTGCTCGGTCTTACCCGTCTGCGTCTTCCTCAGACCTCATCTGTCAACACCAGGAACACTAGCCAGATCGGATGCGAATGTCTAGTGCTTCGAGCATAGATTTTCTCGTTCACCCCCCGAGATCGTGAGATCGCGGTCAGTGCGGAAGGCTCCGGGGGTGCGGGAGTGGGGGAATTCGTCGCGGAGCGAGTGGGCGCGGGTGATCACCTGCCACCCACCGGTGGTGGCCGACGACGCGGCAGGATCCGTCAGCGCCCGATGATCGACTATGCGGCGGATCCGTACCGAGCCCGCAAACTCACCGTCCTAACAGGAATCTGATGAGTGGTCCGGATGATGCTTCTACGTCTTGATCGTCTGATGTGGAGGTCTGATGAGAGGACTGAAACGGGTCGGTGCGGCCGGGCTGGCCACCGCTCTCGTGCTGGGGCTGGGGCAACCCGGCTGGGCTGTGCCGGGCGGGGGCGGTACGCCCGGTGGTGGTGGACCCGGCCTCGGCGGCGGGGCGTCTGCCAGGGCCGACCACCAGCCGGCGACGGTCACGCTGATCACGGGGGACCGGATCACCGTCGACCGGGGCGGTCGGGTGACGATCCGTCCGGCGAAGGATCGCGCGGACATGCGCTTCCGGTCCCACCGGATCGACGGCGAGATGCACGTCGTACCCGCGGACGCGGTGCCGCTGATCGCCTCCGGCGTGCTGGACCGTCGGCTGTTCAACGTCAGCAAGCTGATCGAGTACGGCTACCACGACGCCGCCCGCGACCGGCTGCCGATGATCATGGCGTACCCGGACGGGGCCGCAGCCCGACGGGGCGGCTCGCCGGTGCCCGGTGGCGAGGTCCGGGTGGACCGGGCGCTCCCGGCGATCGAGGGAGCCGCGGTCAGCGCGGACAAGGCCGACCTGGCCGACGTCTGGACGGAGCTGACCGGAGCCGAGGAGGTCGCCGACCGCATTCCCGGCGTCGAACGGATCTGGCTCGACGGGAAGCGCCGCCCGGCGGTGGACCGGGGGGTACGGCAGATCGGGGCGCCGGCCGCGTACGAGGCGGGCTTCACCGGAGCCGGGGTGACCGTCGCGCTCCTGGACAGTGGCGTCGACCTGACCCACCCCGACCTGGCCGACGCGGTGAGCGAGGCGGTCACCTTCGTGCCGGACACCGACCCGGTCGACCGGCACGGGCACGGCACGCACGTGGCCTCGACCATCGCCGGCCGGGGCACCGCCTCCGGCGGCAAGTACCGGGGTGTGGCGCCGGACGCCGACCTGGTCTCCGCCAAGGTCTGCGACGACTGGTGCGAGGACTCGGCGATCCTCGCGGCGATGCACTGGGCGGCCGTGGACAAGCAGGCCGCCGTCATCAACATGAGCCTCGGCCGGTGGGACGGGCCGGAGATCGACCCGACGGAGGAGGCGGTGAACACGCTCACCGCCCAGACCGGCGCCCTCTTCGTGATCTCGGCCGGCAACGACGGACCGGGTGCGCGTACGGTCGGCTCGCCGGGCAGCGCGGACGCCGCGCTCACCGTCGGGGCGGTCGACCGGGACGGAAGTCTCGCGGACTTCTCCAGCCGAGGCGCGCGGGTCGGTGACGACGCCGTGAAACCGGACATCACCGCTCCGGGCGTCGGGATCGTCGCCGCCCGGGCGGCCGAGGGCGTGATGGGCGTACCGGTCGACCAGCACTACGTCGCCGAGTCCGGCACCTCGATGGCCGCGCCACACGTGGCGGGCGCGGCGGCGCTGCTCGCGCAGCAGCACCCCGACTGGGACGCGACGCGCCTCAAGTCCGCCCTGATGGGCTCGGCCAACCCACGGCCGGGTGACACCGCGTACCAGCAGGGGGCGGGCCTGGTCGACGTGGCGCGGGCCGTCGGGCAGGCGGTGACCGCCGATCCGCCGAGCGTGTCGTACGGCCGCACCCAGTGGCCGCATCACGACGACGACCCGATCACCCGGACGGTCACCCTTCGCAACGACGGGACCGAGCCGCTCACCCTCGACCTGACCTGGCAGATCATCGGGCCGGACGGCAAGGCCGCCCCCGCCGGCATGTTCCGCACCGCAGCACCGCAGGTCACCGTGCCGGCCGGTGGCTCCGCCGAGGTGGCCGCCACGGTGGACACCAGCGTCGACGGAGTGGACGGCTACTACAGCGGGCACCTGGTCGCGACCGCCGGTGAACGCCGTACCGTCGTCCCGGTCGGGGTGCACCGCGAGGTGGAGAGCTACGACCTGACCGTCCGACACCTCGACTCGACGGGGGCGGCAGCCGACACGTACTGGACGCTGGTCAACGGGATCGACGGTCCGGCGTACGAGGCGCTCGACGGCACGTCCGGCGGGCCCACCACCATCCGGATCCCCACCGGCCGCTACGCCGTGACCGGCCTCGTCGAGGAGTTCGGCGAGCGGGAGCGCAGCACCGTGCTGAGCCGACCGGAGATCGACCTGAACCGGGACCTGACGGTCACGCTGGACGCCCGGAAGGGCAAGCGGATCACGGCGACGGTGCCGGAGCGCACTGCCCGCCCGGTGCTGGTGCAGGCCGGGGTGCTGGTCGACATGTACGAGAACGCACCGGCGAAGATCGACGTGTGGGCCGGCGGGTTCGACGCCCTCTACACGGCCCAACTCGGTGACCGGGCGACCCACGACCACATCAGCGGCTTCGTCGCACACCAGTGGGCCAGGCCGGACGGCGACGGCGGTTTCGCCGGTAGCCCGTACATCTATCACCTGGGTGAGGGGTTCCCCGGCCGGTTGCCCACCGGCTACCGCAAGGACGTGCGGCGCGCGGAGTTGGCCACGGTACGGCACGAACTGCGCGGCGAACGCCTGGGCGACATGGTCGAGCGGAGCATGACGGCGGAGTTCGACGGGGTGTACGGCTGGACCGCGAGCGCGTCGGTGCCGGTCGGCGACGTCTGGACCGAGTACCACAGCACCACGGACACCGCCTGGTCGGGTGCGGTCAGTGTCGCGCAGAGCGGCGACGGGGAGCTCGACGAGGAGTTCCGGAAGATCCTCTACGGCGCGTCGGAGCGATACCGGGCCGGACGCAGCTACCGGGACGTGTGGAACGCCGCGCCGATCGGGCCGACCCTGCTGCGCAACGACACCCCGTTCAGCAGCGCGAGCCGGATCGAGGACTTCATGCGGATCGACATCCCGCTGCACGGCGACGCGGCCGGGCACGGTGGTGTCTCCAACGGGGACACCGGTCGGACCGCGCTCTACCGGGGCGACGAGCTGGTCGACGAGTACACCGGGGCGCTCGACGCCGGTTTCGGCTTCTTCGAGGTGCCGCCGGCGGCGGCGTCGTACCGACTGGAGACCACGTCCCGGCGCAGCTTCACCGAGTTGTCCACCGAGGTCGCTCTGACCTGGCGGTTCCGGTCCGCCCGGCCGGCCGGGGACGACTGGGAACGCCTGCCGGTCATGGTGGTGCGGTTCGATCCGAAGCTGGGCCGCGACGCCGCCGCGCCGGCCGGTGGGCGCCTGGACATCCCGCTGCGTGTGCTCGGCAACGAGGGGGTCGCGGTGACGCCGAAGAAGGTCACCGTGCAGGTCTCCTACGACGACGGCAGGATCTGGCAGCCGGCCACGGTCCGCTCTGTCGGCTCGACGTGGACCGCGACGGTCCAGCACCCCCGTTCCGGCGGGTACGTGTCGCTGCGCGCCTCGGTCACCGACCGGGCGGGCAACAGCGTCGACCAGACGATCGTCCGCGCGTACCGGCTGCGCCGGGGGTGACCTCGGTCGACGGCTGCTGCGGCGGCTGACCGCGCACCGTGCCGCCCGGTCGATCCAACCGGGCGGCACGGCCGGTCCGTGAGGCGACCGGAGTTCGGGGTGTCGTGGGATCAGTGCGCGGTGAGCGTCCCGCTGATCTCGTTCGGGGCCGACGGCAGTTCCACCGAGCCGACGATCGTGCCGGTGGTCAGGTCGAGCCGGTGCACCTTCCGGGTGGCCGGTTCGGTGACGTAGGCGGTGTCGCCGCGGACGAACAGGGCCGGGCGGGGCTCCTGCCAGTTCATCGGCTCCTGCCAGGCGGCGACCACTGGCCACGAGGCGGTGAAGGTGCCGGTGGCGGGGTCGACCACGTGCAGCTTGCCGTCGGTGCCGAGGATCAGGCCCGCACCCTTCGGGCCCCGGGCCAGCGACCGGAAGCTGTAGCTGACGCCCTCGGGCATCGGCACCACCTTCAGGGCGTTCGCGGCGGTGTCGATGAGCGCGAACTGCTCCGGGAACTCCCGCTCGGCGTCCGGATCGATCTTGTAGTCACCGAGCAGGACGGGCGAGTCGTCGCTGCCGACCTGGGTGCCGACGGCACCGTACGCCCGGTCGCTGGGAACCTTGACGAACGCGCCGTTCTTGAACAGCAGGACGCCGTCCTTGCAGCCGAACGCGACGACCTCGCCCTGGGCGACGGCCTCGCCGTGAACGCCGGGGCACTCCTCGCTGCGGGCGAACTCCCTGCCCTCCTTGTCGAGCGCGATCGCGCCGGGGCGGGACTCCTCGGTGCCCAGGGTGACCACGAGGGTGCCGTCGCGCAGTTCGACCGCCACGCCGTGGTGCGGCTGCGCGGTCCGGTACTGGCGTGCGGCGGGCTTGCCGTCGGTGAGGTCCGCGGAGGCGAAGCTGTGCACCTCACCGGTGCCGTCGGTGAACAGGATGGTGCGGTCACCGTGCAGGACGACGTGGCCGGGCTTCGCGCCGGGGTAGCTGATGTCGGTCATCCTGCCCGCGGCGGCGTCGAGCACCTGGAATCCGGCCTCGGTCGAGACGAAGACCCCGGTGGCGTTGCCGGCCGGGTTCACCCGGTTGAACCCGTCCAGAGCGATGGTGTGCGCCACCCGCAGGGTCTCGCCGTCGAGCACGTAGATGCCGCCCTCGTAGGTGATCGCCACCGGATCCTGCACCGAGTCGGTGCCGGCCGGTGCGGGCGATCCGCTCTCCTCCGTCGTCTCGGCGGCGCATGCGGTGAGTGCCAGCGATGCGGCCAGCACCGCGGCCAGACCACGGCTTCTGCGTGGAGTCACGATCATTTCCCTTCTAATGAAACTGACAACCATTTCCAATAACTGTACAGAGGTGTGCCCGGACCGGACGTGCCGGGGGTCAGCCGCTCAGGCCGTCGACGATCGCGTCGACGTTGAACCGCATCATGTCCAGGTAGGTCGCCGCGTCGCCGTCGGCATCGCCGAGCGATTCCGAGTACAGCCCGACGACGCGTACGGTGATGCCGGCCTCGTCGGCCAGGACCTCGGCCAGGCGTGCCGGTTGCGCGGTGTCGGCGAAGACGGCCGGCACCCGGTGGGTCTCGATGGCGGTGACCAGCGAGGCGAGGTCGGAGGCGCTCGGTGAGGCCAGGGTCGTCCCGCTCGGGATGATCGCGCCGACGACGGTCAGGTCGTAGCGCGCGGCGAGGTAGCCGAACACGTGGTGGTTGGTGACCAGGACGCGGCGTTGCGCCGGCACCCCGGCGAACCGCGCGGCCACCGTCGCGTCCAACTCGCCGACCCGCTTCGCGTACGCCTCGGCGCGCTGCCGGAGGGCGTCGGGGTCCACACCGTCGACGTGCGCGACGATCTCCTCGGTCAGCACCCGCACGGCGGCGACGACGCGGACCGGATCGGTCCAGAAGTGTGGGTCCGGCAGGCCAGCCGCGTCACCGTCCTGATAGTCCATCGGTTCGACCCGCGCGCCGACCTCCACGGTGGGCACCCCCTCGGCCTGCGCCGCCCGCACATGGTGCAGCACGCCCTCCTCCAACCCGAGACCGTTGAAGACGAGCAGGTCGGCCGTCTGCATGGCGTGCGCCTCCCGGGCGGAGACGGCGAACGAGTGCGGGTCGGCGTTCGGCTTCATGAGCACGGTGACCCGAGCGTGGTCGCCGACGATCTCGCTGACGACGTCGCCGAGGATGTTGGTGGTGACCACGATGCGCGTCCGCTCCGGCCCGGTGCAGGCGAGACCGCCGACCATCAGGACGGCCACCGTGGCGAGCGTACCCAGGACTCTGCACACCCTCACCGGCCGACCTCCACCACGAGATCCGGTCGCTCGGTGACCCGCAGCGTCCGGGCGGTCCGCAGCCCGTCGCGATAGTCGATCTCGTGGACGATCCGGGCGGCCGGTTCGGCGAGGTAGGCGCGGTCGACGTCGAGCGTCAGGCTCGCCGCCGGCACGGCCGACCGGGCGAGTTCCCGCCCGGTCTCCAGGTCGTAGCTGACCAGCGTGCCGGTGGTGTCGAGGGCCAGCACCGTACGTCCGTCGGCCGGTGAGGCCGCCGCCACGAGTCGGCGGTCGTCCACCGGCAGGTAGCGCAGGACGGCCTTGGCCGCGTTCACCGACCAGATCCCGGCGCGGTCCGCGACCGCCGCCTCGTTGCTGCGTGGTCGGTATCCGAAGACTCCGGTGGCGACCGGGGTGCGGGGGCTGTCCAGAGTGGTGGCGGTGAGCCGATCACCCTCGTGCCTGACCCGGACGAGACCGTCCGCGCAGGCGATGACCGCGCCGCCGCGCAGCACCGCCGATCCGCGTGGGGCGGCACAGGCGACGTCGAGCCCGCCGGCCGGTTCGCCCCGCTCGTCCATGGACACGATCCGGTCCGCCGGCCGGTCCGGATCGTCGCCGACGGCGACGAGGAGATGCTCCGCGTACGGCACGGCGAGCGCCGTGGCACTGCCGGTGGGGATCGTGGCGAGGCGGGTCACCTGGCCGGCTTCGAGCGCACGCCGGTCGAGCACCGTGACCCTGCCGTCGGTGGTGCCGATGGTGGTGTGGGCCTCGAAGCCGACGACCGTGGTGATCGGCGCATCGAGCGTCAACGAGCCGACCGGACGGGCCGACGCGCGGTAGTGGTGGACGTGGTCGGTGTGGTCGACCGTCCAGACGCCGGTGTCGACGATCTCGACCCGTCGGTCCCCGTCGTCGACGTAGACGAACCGACCGTCCTCCGTGATCCGTTCGGCACCGACGGAGAGGTCGACCCCGCTCTCCGACTCGGTGATCAGGTCGAGCAGGTGCAACCGCTGGCCGCCCCGGGGCGCGTACGCGATGGCCGACTGCGGCTCGGGTGTCTCCTCGGCACCGGCGACGTAGCCGTGCGGTGTCTCCTCGGTCCCCGGTGGATCACCCGACCCGCAGGCGGCCACGGTGAGCGTGAGGCCCAGGGCGAGGACACGGGCCGACAGTCTGTCGGTTCTTGTCACGGACGTCCTTCCAGCGAGGGGGCGGCGACGGGCGCGGGCACCGGGGACCGGAGACGCCGCACCGTGGTGGCGATCCACCGCGCGCCGAGAATGGTGAAGAAGATCAGTACGGTGACGGCCGCGATCGTGGCACCGGCGGCGGTCGCGGCGTACCAGGAGACCCAGAGGCCGACCACGGTGGCCACCGAGCCGATCAGGAAGCTGGTCAGCATCAGGGCGGGCATCCGCCGCGCGACGAGCATGGCCGCTGCCGACGGCGCGATCAGCATGCCGAAGGCGAGCAGTGTGCCGACGACGCTGAAGGCCACCGCCATCGTGATCGTGAGTAGCGCGAGCATCACGGCGTTGGTCAGGTCGGGGCGCAACCCGAGCGTTCGGGCCTTGCGCGGGTCGAAGGTCAGCGCGAGGAACGGCCGGTAGCACGTGACGGTCACCGCCGCGACCACCGCCACCGCGACGCCCAGCATCACCAGGTCCGACCAGCGGATCGCCAGGACGTCGCCGAACAGGAACGCGGTCAGGTCGGTCGCGAACGACCGTGAGTGCGACACGATGATGACTCCGACCGAGAGCATCCCGACGAACAGCAGCCCGATCGTGGTGTCGCGTCCGAACTCGCGGCTGTGCCGGAGCGCGTTGACCCCGGCCGCCATGGCGAACGCGCTGGCGGCGGCACCGACGACGAGGTTCCCGCCGAGGATCGACGCGACCGCCACGCCGGGCAACATGCCGTGGCTCATCGCCTCACCGAGGAAGGTCATCCCTCGGGCGATCACCCAGACGCCGACCAGCGCGCACGCGCCGGCCAGCAGCACGCCGCCGACGAGCGCGCGGACGACGAACGACACCGTGAACGGTTCGACCAGGGACGACATCACCCGACCGACTATACTGAAACGAAAACCGTTGCCGATAAGGGGTTGCTGTGGGTCCCGTCGTCCTGACCGCCGAGAGCGTCGGCTTTCGATACGCCGACGTTCCCGTCCTGCGCCATGTCGACCTGCGCGTCGAACCCGGAGCCGTGATCGCGCTGACCGGCGCCAACGGCTCCGGCAAGAGCACGCTGCTGCACCTGCTGGCCGGCGTCGCGCAGCCCACCGAGGGGCGCGTCCACCGTCGGCCCGGCGCCCGCCTCGCCCTGCTGCCGCAGCGCACCAGCGACATCGACGCCACCCCGCTGACCGTCGCCGAGTGCGTCCAGATCGGGCGCTTCACACCGCGCCGCCGCCTCGGCCGCGACGATCGCGTCGCGGTCGCGCAGATCATGCGGCGACTGGACATCGCGCACCTGGCCCGACATCGGCTGCGCGAACTCTCCGGCGGCCAGCGACAGCGCACGCTCATCGCCCAGGCGCTCGTCCAGGACGCCGACGTCTACCTCCTCGACGAGCCCACCGCCGCCCTCGACACGCCCAGCCGACAGCGGGTCCACGAGCTGCTCGCCGAGCGCGTCGCCACCGGCGCGGCCCTGGTCGTCGCCAGCCACGACCCCGCCGAGACGGCGCTCGCCGACCGCGCCGTCCACCTCGACGGCGGCACGCGCGGCACCGTCGTCACACGGTGACGACCCCTACCCGGCCGCTCAGTGGCCCTTGGTCACGTCCAGTCCCCTCGGGGTCAGGGCGAACACCACGACCACCGACACCAGCATGATCGCGGCACCGATGCCGCCGACCAGCATCAGCCCACGGGTGAACGCCTCCTGCGCCTGGGCGGCGGCTGCGGCCCCGGCCGGACCGAGGCCCTCCAGGACGTGCAGGGCGCCGCCGAGGGACTCCTGGGCCACCCCCACCTGCTCGGCAGTCAGCCCTGCGGCGGCCAGCTCCGAGGCCGGGAGTTCGGCGCGGTACCACGCCGCCGCAGTGCTGCCCAACACGGCCACGCCCAGCACCGCGCCCAGTTCGTAGGAGGTCTCCTCGATGGCGGCGGCGCTGCCCGCGTGCTCGGCCGGGGTCCCGGACATGATGATCGCCGAGGCGATGGCCAGCGAGCCCATCCCGGCCCCGAGCAGGGCCAGGAAGACCCCGACCGGGGTGTACCCGAGTGGCTCGGGGGCCACCGCCAGGACCGCGAAACCCAGACCCGTCAACGCCAGGCCCCCGACCAGGACGGTACGGGCACCGATGCGCTGGGCCAGCGCCGGTGCCAGCGGCGAGACGACCGTCGCGGCGACGGCCAGCGGCAGCAACGCGACACCAGCCTGCAACGGCGACATGCCCCGGACGAGTTGGAGCCACTGGGCCGAGAGCAGCAGTGCCGACCCCATGGCCAGCATGGTGAACAGCGCCGCCAGCGTGCCGGCCGTGAACGAGGGGACACCGAACAGGCGTACCCGCAGCAGCGGCGAGTCGCTGCGCAGGCACCGCAGCACGAACCACACCAGCAGGGCGAGTCCCGCCGTCAGCGCCGTCAGCGCCAGCAGGTCGGTCGGTCCCTCCTTGGCGATGCGCTTGATGCCCCACACCAGGGCGGTCATGCCCGCGATGGACAGGGCGGTGGCCAGCGCGTCCCAGCGGCCCGGGTTCGGGTTGCGGGCCTCCGGCAACAGCAGCACCGCCGCGACGATCGCCGCGACCATCCAGGGCACGTTCAGCAGGAACGCCGCCTGCCAGGCGAAGTGCTCCAGGAGCACGCCACCCACGATCGGTCCCACGGCCGCGCCCAGGGAGGCCACCGCCGCCCAGATGCCGAGCGCCTTGGCGCGTTCGGCCGGATCGGTGAACAGGCTGCGGATCATCGACAGGGTCGCCGGCATGATCATCGCGCCACCCACGCCCAGCAGGGCGCGAACGGCGATCACCATCGGAGCCGACTCGGCCACCAGGACCAGCAGGGACGCGCCACCGAAGACCGAGAATCCGGTCAGGAGCATCCGCTTGCGCCCCCACCGGTCGCCCAGCGTGCTCATGCTGACCAGCAACCCGGCGAGGACCAGCGAGTAGATGTCGACGATCCACAACTGCTGGGCGGCGGTCGGCGACAGCGCCGCGGCCATGTCGGGCAGCGCGACGTTGAGGATGGTCATGTCCATGACCACCACCAGCAGGCTGGTGGAGAGCACGGCCAGGGCGGCCCACCGGCGTCGGGCGGACAGGTGCCCGGCAGTGGCCCCGGGTGCGTCGGAGGTGTGCGTCGTACTCACTGGTCCTCCGGGAGGGACGTGCCCATCAGGGCGGTGATGGCCATGCGCAGGGCCCGCTCGTCGACGGGCCGGTCGTGCAGCAGGGTGTAGAGGATGACGCCGTCCAGGTAGAGGGCGGTGGCCTGGGCGGCCTCCGGGGTGGCGTACGCCGAGAGGATCTCGGTCATGCCCCGGATCCAGCGCTGGGCGTACGGACGCAACTCGGGCTGCTGGACGCCGGCGTAGTAGAGCAGGTTCTCGGCCTGTAGTCGCGCGTGGTCGCTCAGGTAGTCCATGAACAGCGCGGCGAGACCCTCGGCGCTTCCCCGGCAGGCGTGCACGGCCGCCGCGACCTGCCGGATCTCCTCGTCGGCCTGGGCGACGACGACCTCCAACGCGCTCGTGCGCAGGTCGTCCAGGGAGTCGAAGTAGTAGGTGGTGGCGCCCAGCGGCACCTGGGCCAGCTCGGCCACCCGGCGGTGGGTCAGCGCCTCCCAGCCGTTGTCGATCATCTCTTTCGCGGCGACGTCGAGCATCGCGCGCCGCCGTCCCTCGGGGTCCCGGCGAGAGGTCACGGGCGCTCCCGGTGTGCGGGTCGTCCGGTGGTCATGCGTGACTCCTCGTTCTGGTACGTCCGTACAAGTACAAACGTACTAGACGGCACGCGCCTGTCGGCGTGACCCGCGTCACCGCGCCCGGGCCGTGCGGGAAAGGAAGGGCCCCCTGCTAACGCCTGGTGTATTGCAAGGGTCCCTTCCTTGCATCCGGTCGGCCTCGGAAAGAATGCCGCAATCATCGATAAGCATCATTGCATTGTGCTGTGTTCAAGTGATGGCGAGCGGCGTTTCTCCTGCTCAACTGAGGTTGACAGCAAGAATTGTCCGGCACGGCGCGGGCGAGATCGTGGCCGCGATCGCCGCCCGGGTGCCGGTGGTCGACCTGCGGATCGACGAGCCCTCGATCGAGGACGTGGTCCGCCGGGCGTACGCGGGCGAACTCGGTCAGCCGACGGTGGGAAGACCGACATGAGGGCGTACCGGACGCTGGCCCGGACGGCCTGGTCGACGGTCCTGGTCTACCGGGGCGAGTTCCTGCTCCAAGTCGCCGGGGTCGCGGTGCAGACCGTGGCGCTGTTCGCGGTGTGGCGCGCGTTGTTCGCCGCCGACCCCGGCGGCGAGATGGCCGGCCTGACCTGGGAACAGATGAAGGCGTACCTCTTCGTCGCCTTCCTGGCCGGCACCCTGCTGTCCAGCTTCACCGACGGGCAGGTCGCCCTGCGGGTGCTGGACGGCTCGGTCGCCATCGACCTGCTCCGCCCGATCGACTACCAGGTGGCCCGGTTCGCCGAGACGATCGGCTATCTCGTCGGCGAACTGCTGGTGGTCGCGGTGATGCCGACGGGGTCGGTGCGCCGCTCGACCCACACCACGGTGGACGGCCGGGCCTCGTCGTTGCTCATGGGCATCATTGTGGTGCGCCATCGTGGCGACTGTCAGGTCGGCACGCGGCATCCGGTCGCGATCCCGGCCCATCGACCGGCGTGGCCGATCGGGCCGCAGAATGCGGCCCAGGGTCATCGGCTGCCCTGGTACGTACACCCATTCGTTCTCGCCACGCCGGCACCGATGGGGAGATCGGTGACCGGACGTCGATGCGATTCATGCACCACCGGTTAATGGCCCGTCACGGTGCGCGTGCCCCGGCTGTGCAGAGGCTTCACCGCACCGGTACGAGCGTTTCGTCCAACCGCGCGAGATGAGTCGTGCGGGCGGTCAGCGACCGGCTTTCGCGTGGTACTCGTCCACGATCTCCTGCGGAATCCGGCCCCGGTCGGAGATGTCCTTACCGGCCTTCTTGGCCCACTCCCGGATCGCCTTGTTCTGCTCCCGGTCGGTGCTGGCGGAACCCTGACCACGAGCAGCCCGGCCGCCCACGACCACGCCGCCGCGCCCCACCTTCGTGCCGTGGGCGACGTAGGAGGCGAAGGCTTCCCGCAACTTCGCGGCATTGCTGCTGGACAGGTCGATCTCGTACTGCACGCCGTCGAGAGAGAACTTCACGGTCTCGTCGGCGTCGCCACCGTCCAGGTCGTCGACCAGCTTATGAATGATCTGCTTAGCCACGTCTGAGCACATTCCCTTCCAGTGAGGACAGTTCCACGAACGTGGTAGTCACAATAGCGCCTGCGTTACTTGCCGCGTCAACGGGATCCGCATAACGGCCCAGGTATTGACCGATCCGATCGCCCGGGTGGATCTGCCCGGCCCGAGAGGGCCGAAAATGTGCGGTGCGGTAAGTGGACGGCGACTATGTGTCGCGGCGAAGGGTGGCCGACCACCCGCCGCCGCGCGATTCGGGGCTCCGGCCGGGGCCGGGACGGTGCTCGCCCGACGCGGCCCCGGCCCGTCGTGAGCGATTGCGGCCCGGGCGGGTGCGGTCCACGCCGTCCGGGCCGCAATCGACGCGGTCGACGGCGGTGCGCGGTTCCGGTGCGGTTCCGGTCCGCCGGGTCGCTGCCGCCGCGCGATCGGCAGGCATTACCCCGATCTCGCCCGACGGCGTCCGGGGAATCGTTCGCGGAACGGTCGGCCGAGTCGGCGGGGCGAATTCGTGGGAGCGCCATTTTCGACTGCGTTCGACACCGGACGCACCGCTGCTCCGGTCCGGAAGTGGTCCGGGCCGGAGCAGCGGCGTAATTGCCGACCTTACGGATCAGACGATGTTGATGTCGCTGCACCACATGTAGGTCTGGTCCATGTGCGACGCCTTCCAGATCACGAAGAGGACGTGCTGTCCGCTACGGCCGGAGGTCGAGACGTTGAACGAGATGTTCTGCGTCGGCGCGTACCGCCCGGTCGTCTGGATCAGGTCGATGTTTCCCCACCCGACCTGCTGGGTGGCCGGGTTGAACCCCTGCCGGGTCAGGTACACCCGGAAGAAGTCGGCGCCGTGGCTGGCCTGGTCGTAGAACTGGAGCGTGAAGCTGCGGCTGACGGTGGTCGCCTTCCAGGCGCCCGGCTGGTTCAGGGCGTTGTTCCGGGAGAGGGCGTTGCTGCACAGTTGACCGTCGGGCGTACGGGCCTGGAACTGCCCACCCAGGCCGTCCCGCAACTGGCTCATCCAGTTCCACATGGTGTCGGGGTTGGCCTGGAAGGCCCGGTAGCACATCGGGTCCTGCGTCTGCATGGCCGGATCCATGTGCCGGTGGCCCCAGTTCTGCCAACACTGGTAGGCGCGGGTCGCCGGGTTGATCACGGTGCCGTGGGCCTGGGCGGCACCGGCCCAGGGCAGCATCGCGACGACCATGGTGAGCGCCAGGGCGAGCGCCTGAAGAGGTCGGTGGACGACCGACCGGGATTGAGGGGGGTGGTGTGAACGCACGGTGCATCCTCCGTTCCGAGCGCTCCGGGGGACGGTGTGGGAGCGCTTCCAACGAGTGTTGCATCGAGGGTACCCTATATCAATGATCGTCTATTGATTTTCGGAACCGCACCATTCACCCGGCACGACGAACTCGTCGATCGTGTCGCCGCTCATCTCGTGTCGTACGGGGAATCGGATCTCTGCGCCGTCCGCGTCGGTCCCGGGACTCCGACTCCATGGCACCGTCGACTGACCTTCCACTCAGTCGCCGCCGTCCCCGGCACGGGGGTGGCGGCAGGGCCACGCCCGGTGAGCGGGTGCGTCGTCCCGTAGGTTTGGCGGTGCGGCAACGGGAACCACGGCGAGGGGCGGAGCACACATCATGACGGCGGTATCGGGTCGACGGCCTGCTGCTGTGGGTCCGGCGGTGACCACGCCCGCGGCAGAGGACGACCTGCGTACGTTGTTCGGCCAGTCCATCGCCGTGTTCGCCGCGCTGGCCGGGCCGACGCACGTGCTGGAGGCCGCGAACCCGGCGTTCTTCACCACGATCGGCCAGGAACGCGCACGCACCGGGGTCCCACTGGCGGACCTGATGCCCGAACTCGCCGGTCAGGGCTTCATCGACCTGCTGGACCAGGTCTACCGCGCGGGGGAGTCCTACACCGGACGTGACGTCCGGGTCGAGCTGGGCACCGGCCCGCAGGCCCGGGAGACCTTCTTCGACTTCACCTACGAACCACGCCGCGACACCGACGGTACGGTGATCGGCATCCGGGTGATCGGCGTGGAGACCACCCAGGTCAAGCATGCCCAGTGGCTGATGGCCGAACATCGCGCCCTGCTGGAGCAGATCGCCCGACAGGCACCCCTGACCGAGGTGCTCGACGGGATGGCCCGCTGCATCGAGAACCTCGCTCCGCAGGAGGTGCTCGTCTCGGTCCTGCTCGCCGACACCGACGGCCGGCACCTGCGCCACGGGGCGGCACCAAGCCTGCCGGACTTCTACAACCAGGCCATCGACGGCATCGCCACCGGCGAGGGTGTGGGTTCCTGTGGCACCGCGGCCCACCGGCGGCAGCCGGTCGTCGTCACCGACATCGCGACCGACCCGTTCTGGAGCGACTTCCGCGAGTTGGCCGACCGGGCCGGGCTGGCCGCCTGCTGGTCCACGCCGATCCTGGCCCGTGACGGCGGACTGCTCGGCACCTTCGCCATGTACCACCGCGTTCCGCGCGTCCCGCAGGACACCGACCTCGCCATCGCCCGGCTCTTCGCCGGCACCGCGGCACTGGCCATCGAACGCCACCACATCGAGCAGGCGCAGAAGGCCGCCGAGGAGCGCGCCGCGGCAGCCCACGACGAACTGGCCAAGGCGGTACGCGCCGAGCGCGAACTCCGCGCCGAGGCCGAGCAGCGCGCCGCCGCCGCTGCCGAACTCAACGCCCGGATGCGGTCCGCCGCCGCCGCACAGGTCGCGGTGCCGCACCCCGATCACTGCCAGCTCGGCGGCACGGCCGGATGCGCCGAACCGGCCGAGATCAAGATCGCCGACTCCTGGGGCGACGCCGCGTGGGGCTGCCCCGCCCACGTCGAGGAAGCCATCATCAACGTCCGTTCGGTGTTCATCGCCAACGAGGAGCTCGGTGGTCTGGCCGCCTACCTGGCCCGCTGACCCCTGTCGGACCGGAACGACGCCGGCACCGACGACGGCGCGCGGCAGGCGGTGTGGGATGGGCCGACGGCAACCATCGCGCGCCGCCATCGCGGACCACCTCGCCCCGACCCTGCGGGCGTACACGCTCACCGTCGATCCGGCCCGGTGGGTGACCCTGGCGTTGCCGCCGGACCGCTACTGGCAGGAGCGCGCCGCGCTGCCCTGGATCTGAGGCCGTCGAACGCCACGAGCTGAATACCGCGGTCGGCGCCGTGACGTCAGCTCCCGCCCCGGGATCGACGCGGATAGCCGCCGGTCGACCGGCCCGCGACGAAGGTGATGGCCGTCACAGTGATCCGGGACCCGATCGTGGTCCGCCCATCGTCTTACCCGGTGTGAGTACCGGCATGGACGCGGCGGACGAGGGCGAACTCGTGCGGCGCGTCGCCTGCGGAGATCGGCGGGCCTTCGACGAACTGTATCGGCGCACCGCGCCGTGGCTGGAGGTGCGGCTGCGCCGCCGGTGCGCCGACCCCGACGTCGTCGCCGAGGTTCTCCAGGACACCTATCTCACGGTCTGGCGGGCCTCGGGCACCTTCGCCGGAGTCCGGACCGGAGGGGGCGGGGCGCGGGGGACCGCCGTGGGCTGGCTGTGGACCATCGCCGCCCACCGACTGGTCGACGCGTTCCGTCGTCGGGCCCGCACGGCGCGACTGCCGCAGGTGCCACTGATGCCGACCACGGCACCCGCCGCCGAGGACGAGGTGATGGCGGCGCGGATCGGACAGGAACTCGAACAGGCGCTGCTCACGCTGCCGCCCGAGGTCCGGGCCGCCCTGCGCGCCACCGTCCTGGACGGCCTCTCGCCGCGAGAGGCGTCCGTGCTGCTGGGGGTACCCGAGAACACCGTCAAGTCCCGTGTCCGCCGGGCCCGCATCGCGCTCCGGGAGGCCCTGTCATGACCCCCCATCCGACCCTCACCCAGATCGAGCGGTACGCCACCGCCGACCCCCGCCTCGACGAGCCCAGCGTCTGGGCCATCGAGGTGCACCTGGAGGACTGCGCCGACTGCCGGGCCCGGCTGGCCGGCAGCACCACCGTCGACACGCGTACCGTCCTCGCCCAGGTCGCCGCCACCCTGGACCGGGAGATCGCCGCGTCCCCGGCCCCGGCCGCCCGCAGCCGGTCCTGGACGGTGCTGCGCCGCCGCTGGCTGGCCGGCACGCTCGTCCCCTGGCTGGCCATGACCGCCGCGGTACTCGCCTGCGCCGTCCTGCTCAGCGAGTTGTGGACCGAGTTGCCGTCGCTGGTGCTGCTGCTCGCGCCGCTGGCCCCGTTGCCCGGCGTCGCGGTCGCCTGGCACCGGCGGGCCGATCCCGCCTGGGAACTGATCGCCACCACCCCCGGCGCCGGCCTGACCACCCTGCTGCGACGCACCGCGACGGTGCTGGTGGTCGTCATCCCACCCCTCGCGCTCGCCGGCTACGGCACCGGCGTGCCACCGGCGCTGACGCTGTTGCCCTGCCTGACGTTCACCGCCGCCACGCTGGCGCTGGGCAGTCTCGTCGGCGTCCGTCGGGCCGCGATCGGACTGGTCGCGGTATGGACGCTCGCGGTGATCACACCCAGCATCGCCGCCGCCCGTACGCCACTGGTGCTGACCGAGGAGAGCACCGGCATCTGGGCACTGACCACGGTCGCCCTGACCCTCACCGCGCTGCTGCGGGCCGACGGGCTCCGACGACTCGCCCAGCAGTAACACCTTTCCGCCCACCGGACGCGCGACGCCGCGTCCCGCTCCACCGACCCCGAACGAAGGAGGATGCCGATGCGTGCCCTGAGCGCGGCCGAAACGGCCGTCACCACCCATCCCTGGGCTGTCCACGCGGAGGGACTGCGGGTCCGCGCCGGACGACGCCTGGCCGTCGACGGCCTCGACCTGGCCCTGAACATCGGGGTCCACGGACTGCTCGGCCCCAACGGCGCCGGGAAGACCACGCTGATGCGGTCCCTGGCCACCGTCCTCGCGCCGGCCGCCGGGCGTCTGACGCTGCTCGGACACCCGGTCGACGGCCGCGCCGACCTGCGGGCGGTGCGCCGTGGCCTGGGCTACCTGCCGCAGCACTTCGGCTTCTACCCGCGCTTCACCGTGCGGGAGTTCGTCGGATACATGGCGTGGCTCAAGGAGATGCCCAAGGCCGCGATCCCTGCGGCGGTCCAGCGGGCCGTCGACCGGGTCGGCCTGACCGACCGGGCCGACGCCCGGCTCAAGACCCTCTCCGGCGGTATGCTGCGCCGCGCCGGCATCGCCCAGGCCATCGTCAACGACCCACAACTCCTGCTGCTCGACGAGCCCACCGTCGGCCTCGACCCGGAACAACGACTCGACTTCCGCGAACTGCTGCGCGACCTCGGCACCGACAGTTGCGTCCTGGTCTCCACCCACATGGTCGAGGACGTGGCGGCGGCCTGCACCGACGTGGTCATGATCAACGAGGGGCGCCTGGTCTGGCAGGGCACCGCCGAGGCGCTCAGCGCCCAGGGCGACCAGAGCCACCCGGGCGACAGCCCGACCGAGCGCGGCTATTCCGCCGTCCTGCGCCGGCACCGGGCGGAGGCCGCCCGATGAGCATCCTGGGAGTCGAACTCCGCCGCTCCGCCGCGCTCGGTGCCGCGCTGATCACCGTGCTCGCCGGGATCGGCGCACTCTATGTCGCCCCGGCCCGCTGGTCCGGCGGCTGGATGTCGCTGGCTCTCATCACCCGCGAGTACCTGCTGCTGATGTGGCCGTTGGCGCTGGCCGCCGGTGCCTGGCAGGGCCGTCGGGAACACCGGTCGAACGTCGGCGAACTCTTCGGCACCACCGCCCGGCCCCGCGCCCAGCGGATGGTGCCCGTCCTCGGCGCGATGGCCCTCACCCTCGGCACCGCCTACCTGCTGGTGACCGTGGCGGGTGCCGCCCGGATCGCCACCAGCGCCGGCTATCTGCCCCTGCTCGGCTTCGCCGTCGTCACCGGCGTCGGCGTGCTGTCCCTGATCGCCGCGGCCTGGCTCGGTCTGGGGATCGGGCGTCTGCTACCCGCTCCGGCGACCGCGCCCGCGTTGGGCGTGGCCGGTGTCCTGCTCGTGTCGGTCAGCATGTTCCTCCGACCGGACTGGCTGGCCGCAGCGGTGTCACCGATCTATGGCACGAGCCAGTTCCACGCCTATCAGACGATCGACAACCGGGTCAGCGGTGCGGTGGCGATCTGGCTGGCCCTGCTCGCCGTCGCCGGACTGATCCTGTTCGTCGCCGGTGGCTGGCGGGCCCGTACGGCGGCGCTGGTGCCGGTGCTGCTCGGGCTCGCCGCGGCAGTGGCGGTCGTGCCCCGGGACCCGGCCGTGCTCGACGCGCCGGTCGACCCGGTCGCCCGGGAACTGGTGTGCACCGACGACGCCCCGACGGTGTGCGTGAGCCGGGTCAACACCAGGGTCCTCGACGACCTGACCCCGCTGGCCCGTGAAGGTCTGGCGGCGTTGGCGAAACTCCCGGACGCCCCGACCGCCGTGCACGAGGACACCGCCACGTACGGGCACGGCGAGGCCACGCCGTCCCGCGACGACGTCGTCGAGGTGCCGGTCCGGATCGACAGGTACGGCGGACTCGCGCACCCGGGCGTCGTGGCCGTCGAGGTCGTCCGAGGGCTGGGCGTCCCCATCGACCTCGAATGCCGGCAACACCACGAGGCGGTCGAACGGGCGGCGGCGTACTGGCTGCTGGGCCGCGAGCCGCAGTCCGACGTCGGGCTCATCCCCGGCATGATCCAGGAGAACCCCGAACTCAACGCCGAGGCGCTCGCCCTGTGGCACGGGCTGCGCGAGGTCTCCGCCGACGAGGCTCTGGCCCGGGTGACGGCGGTCCGTGACGCCAAACGCGCCTGCGAGGACCCGACGGGACTGCTGTCCCGGAGCCCCCGGTGACCTGGACGCTGCTCTACCTGCGCTCCCGGCGCGTACCCCTGGCCCTGGCCGTGGCCCTCGGCGGCGCGGCGGTGATCTGGACGCTGTGGCTGACCATCGCCGACCAACGGGACGTCGCCCCGACGACGGTCGTCCTGACGGTCCTGCTGATGGTCGCGGTGCTCTCGGCCACCCTGGCCGCCCCCGACGAGCACCTGGACCGGACCGCCTCGGTGCGGTGGCCGCCACGGCGCGCGGCACACCTGCTGGCCGGTCTGCTGGTGGTCCTGCTGGTCCTGCTCGCCACCCGCTACACCGGGGCCCGCTTCGGGCCGGCCACGCTGGTGTTCCGCGACGCCACCGGCCTGCTCGGACTGACGGCGCTGTGCGCGACGGTGGTGGGTGCCGGTCGATCGTGGTTCCTGCCGCTCGGCTGGACCGCCGTCGCGGTCATGTATCCCCTGGAGGGCACCAGGGGAGCGGTGCTGACCTGGCAGGCCCAACCCACCGACAGCACCGCCGCGACGGTGACGGCGGCGGTGCTGGCCCTCGGCGGGCTGATCGCCTACTCGCTGGCCGGCCCGGCCCGCAGGGAAGCCACCGAGTCGATTCCCTGAGGCGTTACAGGAATCGGCAAGCCATTGATATTCTTCGAGCAGATCCAGTTCGTGCCGCTCGTCATGGAGGTCGTCATGCGCCTGCGCCGCACGGTCGTGTCCCTCGTCCTGCTGGCCGCCGCCGGGGTGGTCGCCACCCTCGGTCTCGACCAGGCCCAGGAGATCTCGCACCTGGCGGGATTCACCTGGTCCAACTGACCCGACCGCACCTGCTCGTGATCGTGGACCTCCGACGATCGCGAGCAGGTGCGTGTGTCACCGGTCCGGTGCACCCGGGGTGCGAGGCGACCGGGTCACCGCCACGGTGAGCGCCGTGGACAGGCAGACGGAGGCGCGGGCGATGGGCATCAGCATGACGCCGGAGCAGCATCCGCGGGTCAGTGGCGCGCAGTTGTACGAGTCGATCGGGTCCGCGTACCCGGCGACGCGGCGCACCGAGCCGCGCATCGCCGCACGGGTCTGGGAAGCCCTCGGTGACGCCCGCACGGTGCTCAACGTCGGGGCGGGCACCGGCTCGTACGAGCCCACCGATCGTGAGGTCACCGCGGTGGAACCCTCGGCGATCATGAGGGCGCAACGTCCCGTGGACGCGGCACCGTGCGTGGCCGCCAGCGCGGAGAACCTGCCTTTCGAGAACGGGGCGTTCGACGCCGCGCTGGCCTTCAGCACCGTCCACCACTGGCACGACCCGATCGCCGGGCTGCGCGAGATGCGGCGGGTGGCCCGTCGCGTCGTGGTGTTCACGCACGACGCCAGTGACACCGGTTGGCGTCAGCGGTTCTGGCTCAGCCGGGACTACCTGCCCGAGGTCGCCGGCCTGGTGGTCGGCCGCCCCTCGGTGGACGAACTGGCCCGCGCCATCGGGGCCCGCACGGAGCCGGTGCTCGTCCCGTGGGACTGCGCCGACGGCTTCTTCGAGGCGTACTGGCGCCGACCCGAGGCGTACCTGGAGGAGCAGGTCCGCCGGGCGGTGTCGGTGTGGACCCGGGTCGGGCCGGCGGCCGAGCAGCGCGCCGTACGCGCTCTCCGGCAGGACCTGTCCTCGGGCCGGTGGGCCGAACGCAACCGCGAACTCACCGACCTCGACGCCGCCGAACTGGGCCTGCGGCTTCTCGTGGCCTGAGGCTCACCACCCGGAGTGGGGATCGCTCAGGTCGCGGTGAAGACGACCGCGCGTCCGGCGGCGGCGGCGCGCTCGTAGAGGGCTGTGATCTCGGTGAAGCCGTCCCAGGTGTACGCGAAGTCCGCGTCGTCCTGGGCACCGAGGTAACTCGGGTCGTCGACTGCGTCGAACCGTCGGCGCAGCCACGCCGGTTGGACCTCGCGCAGGGCGTCGGCGACATCCCGCACCTCGGCGGCGCTGACGTAGACGACGTAGTACTGGTCGTGCAGGTGCCGCCCGCCGAGCACCGCGTGGGACAACGGGTACGTGCCGGCGTCCGGGTCGAGGGTGCCGTCGGTCAGGCAGCGGTGGACGGCGTCCCACGCCTTGTCGGTGTCCGCCGTCAACTCGCCGTCGGTCCACGACTCCTCGATGCCTTCGAGGATGTCACCCACACCGCCGCTGTCGCCTCGATCGGCGGCCACGAGCAGTGCGCGTTCCGTGTCCGCCGCGACGGCGAAATGCACTCCCAACATCCCGGGATCGTACGGGGGCACCGCACCGTCCCCGGTCGGTGCGGCGGGTGGGCACCCGGCTGACGCCGGATGCCCACCCGTTTCCCCGTCGGACGGTCACCGACCCGAGGCGAGGGGCGGTCCGGATGTCAACGGCGCAGCAACGCGTCCGAGACCTTGAGGTGCGAGATCACCTCTTCGATCTCCGGCGGTCCCTCGACGTAGTCACCGGCCTTGAGGCGCTGAGACTGCACCCGGTACTGCTCCTGTAGGGCGGCCAGACGCTGGGTTGCCTGGATGGCCACGCAGTCGCCGACCGGATCGCCCGGCATTTCGGGCACCGTCACGGCCGGGCAGTCCACACCGAACTGCGCCGGAGCGTGGCCTCGCGGTGAGAACCAGTCGTTGTACGCGCACGCACCGCCCAGCGTCTCCGGCCGGCACGCGTCGTACGCCTTCAGTGCGCCCGCCATCGCCTCGGCGAGGTGATCGGAATCGCCGGTACCCGGCAGGGTGAACGCGCCCGGGAGGTGCTGTCCGCCGAAGAGCAGGCTGTTCAGCGTCTCATTGGTGCGCAGCGCCTTGGCCCAACCGACCTGGCTGTACGCCTGCAGGAGCAGCAGGGTGTCGTTGAGCTTCGTGTACGCCCGAGCGAGCGGGGTCGCCGGAGAGTTCAGGTCGGTGAGCACCCGCTGGTAGTAGTACTTCTGCCGACCGTGCAGGGCTGCGGTGGCCCGCAGCCAGGCGTCGTCCTCGCTGGCGGCGACGTTCGAGATCTGGGCGTGCCGTTCCACGCCCGTCCGCAGGCCGCTCGCCCAGAGGTTGGACACCGCCTCGTCGGGGGCGATGCTCCGGCCGGACCCGGTCTTGGAGTTGTACCACTCGACCTTGCCGGCGGAGCCGACGTGGACCAGTCTGCGTGCCTCCCGCCACTCGCCACCCGGCCACTGGACGTGCAGCCGGATGGTGACCCGTACGTCGGCGGTGGTGCCGGTCTCGTAACCGGCCTCGTAGTACTCCTGGTTCTCGTAGACAGCGTCGAAGCAGGTCTTGAACGACGGCTGCGCCGCCTGCGGCAACAGGGTGTACGCGGTGTGGTACGAGTGCGGCAGGTTCGCCGTCACCCCGTTGCTCGGCACCGGCAGGGGCCTGGCATTGGTGGCGCAGGTGCGCATCGTGTCGACCGCCGCCACCCGACCCGGGGGTGCCTGGTTGGCGTGGCCGAACGGGTCGTACCTCCCGTTCATCCCGACCTCTTTGCGGATGTCGCCGAGCGCACCCGTGAGCGCCGTCAGGTCCGTCCCGTACGACTGGGTCAGCTTGGTGAACAGGGTATTGGTGCCACCGGCTTCGGTGGGACCGCTGAAGCTGCGGGCGACCGTCAGGATGTCCTGGCCGGTGTTCTGCAGGTCGATCGCCCGCTGCGGTGTGCCGGTGCGGGCGAATGCGGCGTTCTGCTCGGTCATCGCGATGTAGGCGCGGGAGGCGGCCGACCACACCCCGGCGTTCGGAACGCCGAAGCCGGTCTGCACGGTGGGCATCGGGAACTGGGGGTCGTACCCGCGGGCCAGCCGGGCGAGCAGCAGCATCGAGCCGTTCGGCGTGTGGGTCCTCACCCCGTCCACGCCGAGGGAGCCGACATCCTTGGTGGTGACGGCGAGCCCGCTGGCGGCCGACTTCTCCTTGCCGTAGTGGAAGAAGGCGGAGACCGCCGGCCAGTAGAAATCGAAGTTGTCCAGCGGGCGGCCGGATTTCGCCTCGTACCCGAGATAGGTCTCGGCCTGCAACTTGAAGTCGTGCATCGCGTTCTCCTCGAACGCGGCGTGGGTACTGACCGCCAACGCGCTGACCTTGGCGTCGAGCCCCAGCAGGATGGACTGGATCGAGTCGAGGCGGGCGCGGACGTCGCGGATGTCGCCCCGGAGCCGGTCGAACTGGACCAGCATCTCGTCGAAGATGACGACCAACGCCTGCTCGATCGCGTCGAACCGGACCTCCATCCGGGTGCCCAGCTCCCGCATCTCCTGACGCATGGCGGCGATCTGGTCGAGGATCATCTGTTCCGGGCTGGGACCGCTGCCGAAGAAGACCGACGTGAGTGACATCGCGGCGCCGAGCAGGTTGCCGGCGAGAGCAGCGGTCCCGATCGAGCTGAGCGCCTCGAAGACGTCCAGGCCGGCGACCTTCGGGATGTACTCGTTGATGGCGGTCGCGATCGTCAGCGCCGCGCCGCCGACCGTGGAGATCTCCTTGGCCGCCTTCTTGTCCGCGAACCCGATCAGGGTGGCGACGAAGTTCAGCGCGGCGCCGGCGCCGTCGATGGCGACCTGCCGGTCCTCGGCCTCGGACAGGGCCCGGGTGTAGTCCGCCGGGGTCGGCTTGGGCCCGGGGCCGACTGGATACTTCACCGACATCCGCGCCAGCTCCTCGCGGAGCGCCTCGGTGTCGGCGTTGATCCGTGCGAAGCCCTGCCGCGCCATGTCGAGCAGCTCCGTGGTGGACGCCCGCTGCTGGGACATCATCTGGTTGAGCGCCTCGGCGTTGATGAAGGAGGCGAGCAGCGGATCGGCGAGCATCTCGCCCCACGTGGCGTTCAGCCGGATGCCGACCCGGGCGCCGATGAACCCGTCCCAGGCCTCGGCGAAGGCCGGATCCTGCTGCCCGAGTCGGGTGATCTCGCCCCACTCCCGGTCCTGCACGGTGTAGAACCGTTCCAGGTACAGGTAGTTCTGGTAGGCGCCGGTCACCTGATGCCGGTAGAGCTGTTCGGAGGCGAGTTGGTCACCCCAGGTGCTCTCCAGCAGCACCCGCAGGGCGGGGGCGACGAAGCTGACCCCCGGGAGCCCGGAGATCGCCTCGATTCCCTTGATCACATAGCTGTATGCGGTCGACTCTGTGCTCGGCATGCCGGCGTACTCGTTGCTGACCGCGGTGTTGAACCGGATGATCATGTCTCGGAGCTGGGCGGCGGTCGCCTGCGGATGGCTCGCCCGCCAGTCCCGCAGTGCGGCCGAGACGATCATGTCCTGGATGCCCTGCTGGCCCCGGTCGTGAATCCGCATGTGCAGCGAGAAGAGACGGTCGCGGGCCTGTTGCGGGTCCCAGTCGCCGGTGTCGTCGGCGCGGGCGACGACGGCGCTGCCGAGGAGCAGCGAGAGGACGGTGACGAAGACGACGGCGAGCCGTCGCCGCAGGGCGGTGCCTTTTCTCATGCTGACGCGCGACGGCGGGATCTTGCCGCCGGCCCACGTGGTGGGTGACACGTTCACTTCCCCAATCTGCTGTGGACAGCGTCGACCGCACATGGTCGGTGCGGCCGGACGCGAACGTCCCACCGTGACGGCCGGTGCTGCGAGACTGATGGGAAGTCACTGGGAAGCGGTCGGCACGAGCCCTTCGTCGACGAGCAGGCCGGTCAGGCCGGACCAGGTCAGACCGGTGCCGCGAGCGCGAGCGGCCCGGTAGTCGGCCGGGTCCATGGCGGCGGCCACGGCGGCGGTGTTGCCGGGCGCGTCATGCGGATCCATCTGCTCCGGGTGGTAACCGATGCTCGCGCCGAGGGTCTCGACGGCGCCGAGCAGCACCGCCCCCGTACCGGCCCGGCCGGTGCGGCCGAGCGCGCCCGCCACCGAGTGCACCAGGGCCAGCCAGCTCGACCGGTCGTGCCGGGGGTCCGCCTCCCGGAGAATGTCGGTCAGGATGTGCAGCGCCCGGTCCGGCTCACCGAGGTCCACACTGACCTTGGCCTGCATCCACGCCGAGGAGAGCATTGCCCACTGATGACCGCAGGAGCGGGCCAGTGTGTTGGCCCGCGCCAACTCGTCGCGCGCCCGGGGAAGGTCACCGCAGGCGCGGCTGAGCTGACTCCGGACGGTCAGCGCCTCGGCCTGCGCCCACGGTTCGCCGACCAGGTCCGCCAACCGCACCGCCTGGTCGGCCAGGGGAAGGGCACCGGGGACGTCGCCGCCGATGGCGGTCACCGATGCCAGGTAGATCACGGCGGTCGTGTGCGGGTGCCGGGCACCGACCTGGGCGCACAGTCGCGCGGACTCACCCAACGCGGCCACGCTACCGTGGTGGTCACCGCTGAGGTAGGCACAGCCACCGATCGCCATCAACAGCCGGGCCCGAGCCAGCGTCCACTCCGCCGAGCCGGACGCGGCCCCGTCCGCACGCGCGTCCAGCGCGGAAAGGGTACGACCGCCCCAACGGAGCCCTTCCGCGATCTGGCCGGTCCGGTACCAGAACCAGGCGAGCGCGCCGCAGATCCGCGCCGCGAGCAACACCTCGTCGGCGGCCAGTGCGGACGTCAGCGCGGCCCGGATGTTGTCGCGTTCCGCGCTGAGCCGCGACAGCCATCCGGTACCGTCGGCGGTCGGCAGCCGTTGTTCTCCGATCTCGACCAACCCGAGCAGCCACCGTCGGTGTCGCGCCGACGCCCGGTCCCGTTCCGCCTCGGTGAGCGCCGCGTTCGCGTACTGGCGAACCAGCTCCAACATCCGATAACGGCGCGGGGTGGTGTCGGGATCGGCGGTAACCAGCGATTTGCGGACCAGCGCCAGTAGGACCGGCACCGGGTCGGGCACCTCGCCGTCGCCGCTGACCTGCCGGACGGCGTCCAGGTCGAAAGCCCCGTCGAAGACGGCGAGCTGTCGAAACAATGTCTGCTCAGGCCTGGTGAGTAGTTGGTAGCTCCAGTCGATCGCGTTTCGGACGGTGGCGTGCCGGTGGTCCTCGTCGGGCGACCCGCTACCGAGCAGAGCGAGCCGGTCGTCCAGTTGAAAAGCGATCTCCCGCAGGGACAGCGCCCGGCACTGGGCGGCGGCCAACTCGATCGCCAGGGGCAGACCGTCGAGGTCGCGGCAGACCTGCGCGGCCAAGAGCCGGTCTGGCCCTTTGCCCGGATGCGTCAAGGTGGCTGCGGCGATTCGATCCGACAGCAACTCGACGGCGTCGTCCAGGCCGAGCGGCGCCAGCTCCATGACCGCCTCACCGGGTACGCCGAGCGGTTGCCGGCCGGTGACGACCAGGCGTAGCCCCAGACACCCTCCGAGCAGGGTACGGGCCAGGTCGGCGACCGCCGCGACGAGATGCTCGGCATTGTCGACCACCAGCAGCGCCTTCCGGTCGGCGAGCCGCTGAGCGAGGTGCTCGGCCGTGCTCACGCCCGGCAGCGCGAAGACGTCCGACACCGCACGGACGACCTCGGTGGGATCGTGCAGACTGGCCAGCTCGACGAGCCACGGACCGTCCGGGTCGGTCCGTTCCCGGCAGTGCTCCAACACCAGCCGCGTCTTGCCGACCCCACCCGGCCCGACGACCGTGACCAGACGATGACCGGTGACCGCCAGTCCGAGGGTCGCCAGCTCGCCGCGTCGGCCGATGAAGGACGACAGCCCGGCCGGCACGTTGCGTCGGGGTGGTGCCACGTCCGGCAACCTGCGGGACGGCGTCGGTCGCGGATCGAGGGACGTGTCGTTGCGAAGGACCTCAGCCTCCAACCGGCGCAACCCCGGGCCGGGGTCCACACCGAGCTCGGACACGATGCGCTCACGGGCCCGACGCAGGGCGGCGAGCGCGTCTCCCTGCCGTCCGGCCCGGTACAACGCCAGCACCAGCAACTCCCAGCCCCGCTCACGCAACGGCTCGTCGAGTACGAGCGCCTCCAGGTCGCCGACGGCACTCTCATGGTTGCCGCCGGCAAGCACCGCCGCCAGGCGCTGTTCGCGGGCCATGGCGTGCAGTGCGTCGAGCCGCGCCACCTCGGTCACGGCGAACTCGGAGTCGACGAAGTCGGCGTAGGCCGGACCTCGCCACAATGTCAGCGCCTCGTCGAGCACCGCCGTCGCGGCGTCGTGGTCGCCGGCCGAGGTGTGCCGGTCGCCGCGCATCACCAGAGCGGTGAACCGTTCCGCGTCGACGAGACCGGCCGGCACCCGCAGCGCGTACCCCGGGCCTTCCCTGACCACCACCTGCGCCGCAGTGCGGGCCGCCCGGCCTGGTTCCAGGGCCCGCCGCAGACTCGCCACGTAGCCGAAGAGGGTCGCCTGCGTCGGGGTGACGGCGTCGTCCCAGACCTGTTCCATCAACCGGTCAGTGGGAACGATCCGACCGCGCGCCGCGACCAGACAGGCGAGGACCTTGCGTTGGCGGAATCCGCCGAGGTCGACGGGGACCCCGTTCAGTCTCGCCTGCAGGGGGCCCAGCACCCCGAACTCAAGACGTGGTGGCACTTCCCGACAACCTCCACCGGTCGACCATTCCGAACCAAGATCATCATCGATGGTCGACCGTATCACGGGTTTCCACCCGTCGGTCGACACGTGTGAGGTGTCGAGGGGCTGAAGCGTAACCCATAAGTTACGCTTCATTCGTGGACGAGGTGGCTGCGGCGATCGCCGACCCGGTGCGCCGGGAGATCCTGCTGATGCTGCGCGGCGAGTCGCTCTCGGCCGGGCAGATCGCCGACCGGTTCGTGATCAGCCGACCGGCGGTCAGTCGTCACCTGCGCGTGCTGCGGGAGGCCGGTCTGGTGCGCGACACGCCCGACGGACGTCGACGGGTCTACGCCCTGACCACCGCGCCCCTCGACGAACTGGTCGGGTGGTTGGGGCGGCTGATGCGCCCGCCCCGATGGCAGCAGCACCTCGACGCGTTGGAGACCGAGGTCTTCCGCACCCGCCGCGAGCGGCGCACCACCACGACCGCGCAGCACCCATCGACGAGGGAGACCGCGTGACACCGACCCCGACCGGCCGACTGTTCGACCGCGACCTCGTGCTCACCCGCACGTTCCGCGCACCCATCGCCGACGTCTGGGCGAGCCTCACCGAGTCGTCACGGACGGCGCGCTGGTTCGGCCCGTGGCGGGGTGACGCGGGGCCCGGCCGCACGATCGAGGTGCAGATGGCGTACGAGGAGGACGCGCCCTGGATGGACATGACCATCGAGGCGTGCGAACCGCCGAACCGACTCACGGTCTCCGCGGTGGACGAGGACGGCAGTTGGCATCTGGACATGGCGCTGTCCGAGAGCGCGGGCGTGACCGAGCTGCGGTTCACCCACCACCTGACCGCCACCGACCACGTCGGCGAGTCCGGGTCGGGGTGGGAGTACTACCTCGACGCGCTGGTGGCCGCACACACCGGTCGGCCGAGGCCGAACTTCGACGACTACTACCCGGCGATGAAGGAGCACTTCGAAGCGCAGCGATGAGCAGCTTCCGGCGCGGGTGCTCCGCTCTGCCAGGACACGTTTTCCCGAGATGTCATGACATCGGCGGCTTCGCCGACCCATGACGGCGGCGAGTGGGTCGACAATCCTCCATGGACTGGCGATCGGAGTCGCCTGGGGGAGGGTGCGGGATGAGTGGACCGGCCGGGCAGGCGCAGGCGGCTCTGGCCCGGTTCGTCGACGACCTCAAACGCCTGCGGCAACACTGCGGATCCCCGTCGCTGAACACCCTGGTGGCCGTGTCGACGGCGCTGGGGTCACCGCTGGCCCGCTCCACCCTCAGCGACAAGCTCAACGCGAAGTCGTTGCCCGAGTGGCCGTTCGTCGTCTCCTACGTCACCACCTGCCTGGCCCACGCCGAGCGGGCCGGGATCCCGGTGCCCGCCGAGATGGCGGAGCTGAGCCGCTGGGACGCGGCGCACTGGCGGCTGTTACGCACCGTCGACGCCGGTCGCGCGGAGGACCGCCTCCGAGCCGCCGCCCGCACGCAGCTCGCCCGGCGCGCCGAGGACACCACCGTCGGGACGGCTCCGCCGGTGACACCCCGGCAGCTCCCGGCGGCGGTACCCGGGTTCGTGGGACGCCGTACGGTGCTCGCCGAGCTGGCGGCGCTGCCGGCACACCGGCACGCTGCGCCGGGCACCGTGCCGGTGGCGCTGCTCAGCGGTACGGCCGGCGTCGGCAAGACGGCGCTGGCACTGCACTGGGCACACCAGGTCGCCGACCGCTTCCCCGACGGGCAGCTCTACGTCGACCTGCGCGGGTTCGACCCGGACGGGCCGGTACCGGAACCGGCGGAGGTGCTGCGGGAGTTCCTGGAGGCGTTCGGGGTCTCCGCGCCCCGCATCCCGGCGGGTCTGTCCGGCCGCTCCGGGCTGTTCCGCAGCCTGCTGGCCGACCGGCAGGTCCTGGTGCTGCTCGACAACGCCCGCGACGCCGCGCAGGTGCGTCCCCTGCTGCCCAACTCGCCCGGATGCCTGGTGCTGGTGACCAGCCGTAACCACCTGCCGGGACTGGTCGGCATCGAGGCCGCCCGACCGTTCGTCCTCGAACCGCTGTCGCCGCCGGAGGCGTACGAACTGCTCGCGGTCCGGCTCGGTCCGCAGCGGCTGGCCGACGAGCCGCACGCGGCGGCACGGATCGTCGCGGCGGCGACCGGACTACCCCTGGCGTTGGCCATCGTGGCGGGACGGGCCGCCACCCGGGTCGGCCTCAGCCTCGGCCACCTCGCCGACGAGCTGGCCGAGCCGGGACGCCTCGACGGATTCACCGGCGGCGACCGGACCCTCGACATCCGGGCGGTCTTCTCCTGGTCGTACCGAGGTCTCGACGCGACCACCGCATCAGCGTTCCGCCTGCTGGGGCTGCATCCCGGACCGGAGGTCACCGGCGCGGCGCTGGCCAGTCTCGCCGACCTGTCCGCCACCCGGGCCGGGCGGACGCTGGCGGCCCTCGCCGACGCGAACCTGGTCTCCGAGCCACGACCCGGCCGGTACGCCCTGCACGACCTGCTGCACGCCTACGCGGCCGAGCAGACGACCGGACACGACCCCGACCCGGTACGCCGGGAGGCGCTCGGTCGTCTCCTCGACCACTATCTGCACACCGCGTACGCCGCGGCCCTGCTCCTGTACGACCACCGCGACCCGATCAGCCTCGTCCCGGCGCGCGTCGGGGCGGTGGTCGACCCGCCGACCGACCGGGCCGGGGCCTGGCACTGGCTCGCCCGGGAACACCGGGTGCTGCTCGCGCTCGTCGCCCTCGCCGCACATCACGGCTTCGACACGCACGCCTGGCAGCTCGCCTGGACCGTCAACACCTACCTGGACCGCATCGGCGCCTGGTCGGAGCAGTTGGTCGTGCAGGAGCTGGCGTTGGTCGCCGCGGCGAGGGTGGGCGACCGGGACGGTCAGGCCCGTGCCCACCGCAACCGGGCCGTGGCCTGCCTGCGGCGCGAGGACCACGAGCAGGCCCGGTCCCATCTGGACGCCTCGTTGGCGCTCTACACCGCCCTCGGCGACGCGGTCGGCAGCGCCCGGGTCCATCTCAACCTCGGCATCCTGGCCGAGCGTGAGGGGCGACTGCGCGACGCCCTCGACCAGGCACGGCAGGCGCTGGAGCTGTTCACCGCGGCGGGGAACGTCAGCGGTCGGGCCAACGCGCTGAACAACATCGGCTGGTACCACAGCCAGCTCGGCGACTACCCGCAGGCGTTGGCGCACTGCCAGCAGGCGTTGGCGCTGCAACAGCAGGTCGGCAACCGGTACTGGCAGGCGCACACCTGGGACAGCCTCGGCTACGTGCACTTCCGGCTGGACCGGCAGCCGCAGGCGATCCGGTGCTATCACCGGGCGCTGGCGCTGTGGCGGGAGGCGGCGGAACGGTACTTCGAGGCGACCACGCTGACCCACCTCGGCGACAGCCACCGTGCGGCCGGCGAGCCGGACTCGGCCCGTACCGCCTGGTGTCGGGCGCTGGAGATCCTGGAGCAACTCGACCACGCGGACGCCGCGCAGGTCCGGGCACGGTTGACCGCCGCGCCGGCCCGGTCGGCCTGACCGAGCCGGCGTGGATCGGCTGTGGGCGGCGGTCACCGCCACTGCGCGTAGTTGGTGAGAGCCTGCTGCGTCAGTCGGGTGACGACGCTGCTGGTGTGGACCGGTCCGGTGCCACCCACGCCGCTGCTCAGGATGCCCAGGGCGGTGAGCGTGGGCGGGCAGGGACAGGGCGGCTTCGGCCAGGGGAAGTCCAGTCGCGGCGGCAGCGGGCACCAGTCCTCCGGGTCGGGGGTGTAGGCGACAGGGCTGCCGTCCTGTCCGCCGCTGAAGCTGTGTGCCGCGTAGAGCTGCGTGGCGGTCTCGGCGCGGATGCGGTCGGTGCTCGCCCACTGCCCGGTCCGGTCCGCCGGATACCCGTGGGTGACGGTGCACGAGCCGGTCAGGGGCTGGGTGGTGGATCCGAGGTCGTACCAGCCGGTGCTGTTGCCGACGGCGCAGTTGAGCTGCACGGCCCCGTAGTCGTGGGCCGGGTCGCCGCCGCCGGGTGCGTAGATGGAGCCGGTCCAGTTCTGCGGGGCGAAGAGGCGGGTCGCCGCACACGAGCCGAAGGGCGCCGTCGTCCCGTTGTGCCCCGGGTACGCGACGATGTTCGTCCGCCAGCCACCGCTGGAACCTCCGGTGTGCACGCAGTGTCCGGCCGTCGCCACCGTTCGGGCGCTGATCATGAAGCCGGTGCACCTGCCGCCGGGGAACGTCAGCAGCACGGTGGCACTGGCGGGATACGTCGTGGTCGACGTGACCGGAACCCGGTTGTCCGGTCCGGCGCTCGTGGTGGCCGCCGCCGGTGCCGCCGCGAGGACCGTGGACGCGAGCGCCACGGCGGCCAGGGCGACGACCGCCCCACTTCTTCTCAGCATCGGATCTCCTTCGTCGGGGGGCGGTTGCCCGGTGTGCACGCCCACGGTGACCCGGTCGCCTGCTGTCCGGCCGGTTCCCGGACACCGGCCCGGCCGGACGACGGGGACCCGGTCGCGCGGCGTCGGCGGGTGCGGCTCTACAGCGGCGGTGTCGCCGGGACGGAGGTGCGACGTCGGCGGTGCGCGACGTCGAACAGGGCGATCGCCAGCAGGACCAGGTTGGCGCAGATCACCGCGAGCAGCGGGGTGAGCGCCAACGCGACCGGGGCCAGCGCGCCGAGAAGCGCGATGCCGGCCAGCAGCGGCCAGGCGACCCGGCCGAAGACCTCGTACTCGAAGCGGATCCGCCCGACGAGGAAGATCGCCGGTCCGCCGACGACGATGGCGAGCAGCTCCGGCTCGACCGTGCCGGTCGGCTCGGTGATGATCAGTTTGGCGCTGGCGGCGGCCGTCACCACCCCGCCGATCATCAGCAAATGGGTGTACGGCGCGGACCGCGCGAACCGGCCGGGTTCCCGGGCCTTCTCGATGGCCCGGGTCAACTGCGCGGCGGCCCGGTGCACGTAGATCCGGAACAGCAGCGTCGCGCTGGCGAACGCCATCACGATCGCCGCGGTCCGTTCGGCGGTGACCGGGTGCGCGCTGTACGTCAGGCCGGCGACCAGGATGATGTCGCCCAGGGCGATGATGAAGAACTGGTGGTACCGCTCGGCCATGTGTTCGGCGATCGGGTTGAACTGGGCCGCGCCGATCCGTCGCCGACCGGGGAACGGGTAGCCGAGCGCGAAGGCCAGGTAGTCGACGGCTGCCGCGCCGCCCCACCACCACAGGCGCGCCGTGCTGTCGGCGAGGGCACCGGCGATCCACGCGACGGCCGAGATCCCGAACCACGCCCAGATCCGGACCGCGCGTCGGCGCGGGATCGGCTCGTGCAACGTCAGGAAGAAGAGGAATCCTCGACCGAGGTGACTGGCCACGTAGGCCCCGGCGAAGATGGCCGCGCGGTCGGCGAACGCGGACGGCAGGGCGGCGGCCATCATCAACGCGCCGAACATGACGCCGATCGTCACCACCTGGATGACCCAGCTGTCCGGGTTGTAGAGGTCGGCGACCAGCGTGGTCAGCACCCACACCCACCAGACGGCGAGCAGGACGACGACGGCCTCGGCGACGCCCCGCCAGGTCAACTTGGTCACCAGGGTCTCGGACAGCAGCGCGAGCGCGACGACGAAGACGAGGTCGAAGAAGAGTTCCAGGAAGGTCGCCCGGCGCGGGGTGGCGGCACTGCGGAGCAGGCTGTTGGCGGAGGTCATCGCGGCACCCGGCCGCAGGCCGACGCCACCACCGCAGACTGTCCTCTGGTAACCATACGGGCTATATCGTAGGAATGTCCTGGTGGCCAGGTGCGTGGTCCGTGGAGTAGTGCCCCCTCTGCGTCCGAGGCCGGAGCGTCTCCGGATTGACCTTGCCCCAGGGGCCGGGCCCACGATGAGACGATCCACAGCGTCGGGCCGGAGGAGAACCATGAACGACGACCTCACCGCCGGTGAGTTCCAGATGATGACCGGCTTGTCGGCCAAGGCGCTGCGCCTGTACGCGGAGCGCGGCATCCTGGCCCCGGCGTCGGTCGACCCGCACTCCGGCTACCGGCAGTACGCGCGCTCGCAGGTGCGACACGGGATCATGGCGGACCTGCTGCGCCGTGCCCAGGTGCCACTGTCGGAGTTGGGCGAGGCCGCCGACTTCCCGTTCGCGCAGTGGCGCGACAGCGTCATGATGCGGCGCAGCTTCGAGGACTTCTTCCTCGCCGTCGCCGAGCGCATCGCCGGATTCGACCCGACCGACCTGACCGCCCACCGTCAGCACGCACCGAGCCTGGACTGGGTGGGCGTGATGCTGGATCTCGACATTCCCGACGACGTGGAGGGCACGATCGGGCGGATGTCCGAGATGGCCGCCGTCACGCCCGAGATCGACCAGGCGTTCGGTGCGGCCCTCGCCGACCTGGCGGTGCCACCGGCCGACCTCTGCTGGTCCGCCGCCCCGCAGTCGGCCGGGGCCGGTGCGGGGGCCGCCCGGATGCTGCTGGCCCGCCCCGGGCCCGCCGGCCTCGACGGGGCGTCCCGCGACCTGATCGAGGAGCGGGTGCGCGCCCGGACCGGCGAGTCGGTCCGCGTGGTGACCGGGACGCTGCCGCCCCGGCTGGAGATCACGTTCACCGCCACCGCGGTCGGCGACCTCTCGCCGGTCGACGAGGCGGCGGCCGGTTACCGGCACCTGCTCGCCTTCGGGGAGTTCACCACCCGGCACGGCCTGACCGCGTTGTCCCCGATGCCCCGGGAGGTCAGTCACGGCCCGTCGCTGTTCTCCGACGACCCCGAGCACCGCCCGGTGAGCGTCTTCGACGCCCGTCCCTGACGAATCCGACCACGGTCAGCGCAGACATCCATCGTCTGCTATATATGGGAACGCTTCCACAGGCGGTCGACGGACTCTGGTCCCGCCTGGGCACCCGTGACGTACCGACGGTCGGACGCCGGGTGCCCGGCGGCGGACCGCTGCCGTGGCGACCAACGGAGGACAGGCATGCGCACACTTCTCGCCGCGGTGACCGCCGCGCTGACGCTCGCCGCTACGGCCGGCAGCGTCCCGTCCGACGCCGCGAACGCCTCGCAACGCGGCTCCTGCACCCGACACATGCTGTTCTGCGAGGACTTCGAGCGCCTGCCGCGCGGCGGTGCCAGCAGCCTGAACTGGGGCATCGACACCCGCAACGGCACCCTGACGGTGGAACGCACCCACCGGGGCAACCAGGTGCTGCACGTACACACCGTCGACAACGGACGCGCCTTCCTACGCGTCGACGACTTCGCCGCACCGGGCAACCGCTTCTACGGCCGGATGCGGCTGCGCGTGGACGCCTTCCCGACCGCCCCCGACTGGGCGCACTTCACCCTCGTCGAGGCCACCGGCACCGGCAGCGCCGAGATCGTCCGACCGGTCGGCGGCCAGTACGCCCCCACCGTCCCCGGCATCTTCTGGGGCGTCGGTGCCGACGGCGGGCCCACCGGCGACTGGACCAACTGGCGCGAGTCCGCCCCGGTGGTGGAGGACACCTGGCAGTGCGTCGAGTGGAAGCTCGACCCGACCGACAACCGCGTCACGGTCTGGATCGACGGGGTGGCCAACCCGGAGCTGACCGCCTCCACCACCGAGCACGGCGGCAACGACGTGCCGTTCGTCCTGCCGACCGTGAACACCGTGAAGATCGGCTGGCAGCTCTATCAGGGCGGCACCACGCCGGGCGTCTTCGACCTCTGGATCGACGACATCGCGCTGTCCAGTCGACGCCTCGGCTGCTGACCGCCACCGTTGCGTGCAGGTCCGGTGGGAGTCCGGGTAGCCTCGGGCGGGTGCGGATCATCGCGTTCCTGGCAGTCCTCCTCGTCGTGCTGGCCGCCGTTGCGCTCATCGGAGCGGTGCTGACGGCCGGTGCCCGACGTCGCCGTCACGCTGCGCAGGTGTCGGCGCGGTGGACGGTGCGCCACTACGCCATCCCCGGTCGGGGGCACACCGTGGTCGGTGTCAGCCTCACCGACGCCGACGGTCGGATCCACGGTGAGAACGTCGTCGCCCGCATCCCGGACGGCGCTCCCGACTGGCAACGCGACTTCGTCGCGGCCCGGCAGGAGGCCGAGGAACGCGCGTTCCACCTCAACAGCGACCGCCCGCCGATGCTCGGGAGCTGACGCCGTCGGGTCTCGCGGGTGCGGCACCGGCGGCTGGGCTAGCCTGCCTGCTCATGGAGGCCACCGACGACCGTCTCGACCTGGTCGTCGACCCGGCCCGGCCCACCGGTCGCACGCTCCTGGCCGGTGGCGTCGAGCAGTCGTACGTGGATCTCGCCGACCCCACCTACCTGCACTTCGAGTACGTGCGCCGGATGGCCGCCGTGGCCGACCTCGCCGCACCGGCCGGTGATCCGCTCGACGTGCTGCACCTGGGCGGCGGCGCGTTGACCCTGCCGCGCTACGTCGCGGCGACCCGGCCCGGCTCGGCGCAGGTGGTCGTCGAGCGGGACCCGGCCGTGGTCGACCTGGTGACCCGGGAGCTTCCACTGCGGCAGCCCGGAGTCGAGATCCGGGTGGACGACGCGCGGCAGGCGGTCACCGCAGCGTCCGCCGACGGGTACGACCTGGTGTTCGCCGACATCTACCGGGCGGCCCGGATGCCGCCGCACGTGGCCACCGTGGCGTTCGCCGCCGAGATCGCCCGGCTGCTGCGGCCGGACGGCGTCTATCTGGTCAACGTCACCGACCTGCCGCCGCTGCTCCTGGCCCGGGTCCAGGCGGCCACCCTGCGCGCGGTCTTCGCCGACGTCTGCGTCGTCGCCGACCGGCGGATGCTGCGCGGCCGACGGTACGGCAACGTGGTGCTCGCGGCGGCCACCCGCCCGGGTCGGCTGCCGGTGACGCGCCTGGCGGCGCGGGCGCGGCGAGACCCGGTGCCGGGCGCGGTGCTGCACGGGCCGACGGTGGACGCCTTCGTCGGCGGCGTCCGACCGCGCACCGACGACACCGGGCGCTGAGCAGGCCGCCACACGTCCCGCTGACGCGTCGATCGCCTGGCCGACGCGGTGCTGGCGTTAGACTCGCCGGCCATGGGACGGATCGTCTTCAGCCTCAACCTCACCCTGGACGGTTGCGTCGACCACCAGGAGGGGATCGCCGACGACGAGACGCACGCCTACTTCACCGGCCTCATGGACGAGGGCGGAGCGATGCTGTGGGGTCGCGTCACCTACGAGATGATGGAGAGTTCCTGGCCGGCCGTCGCCCGTGGCGACGTGGAGGCGCCGCCGGCCCTGCGCGAGTGGGCGGTCAAGCTGGAGGCCAAGCCCAAGTACGTGGTGTCGTCGACGCGCACGGACTTCCCGTGGGCCAACAGCCACCACATCGCCGGCGATCTGCGTGCGGGCGTGCAGAAGCTCAAGGACGCGACCCCGGCCGGAGTCCTCCTCGGCAGCGGCAGGCTCGCGACCGCGCTCGACCGGTTGGACCTGATCGACGAGTACAAGCTGCTCGTCCATCCCCGGATCGCCGGTCACGGCCCGACGCTGTACCAGGACGGGCTGCCGGGTACGCGTCGACTCGAACTGCTCTCGGCGCAGCCGATGCGCAACGGCGCGGTGGCGCTGCACTACCGCCGCGCGCACTGAAGCCGGAGTCCATCGCCGCCACCGGCCACGTCGGGCGGGCCGGCGGGGCTTGCGGCGCGCACGTCGCCGAGTAGGTTCATCGACGTGGATCTGGAGGAGATCGCCGTCCGGCTCGGCGTACCCGTCGACGACGTCGCACGCGTCCACCGGCTCGCCGGTGACCGCCCGTCGGCCCCGTTGCCCGCGAAGGCCGACGCGCCCGCGCTCCTGGACCGGCTGGCGGTACGCCCGGACGACGCCGCCGAGATCTTGGCGGGCTGGCCCGATCCCGACTCGCCGCTGTGGACCCCGGAGCTGCGGTGGCTGCTCGACCGCTCGATCGCCCTGGTCCGCGCCGACCTCGGTGGGTACGACTGGCTGCCGCCGGGCCCGGAACTGCCCCGCGAGCGTGGCCCGGCCTGGCGGCACCTGTACGTGTACGCGTACCTGGCCCTGCTCGACGTGGTGCGGGCCTTCCACCGCGACCACGGCGTCCCCGACGCGGTGTCCTGGACGACCCTGGCGGACCTGGGCCGCAACCTCGCGATCGACCGGCGGATGCACCGTGAGGGCTGGCCGGTCATGCAGAGCTGGTTGACCCTGCACGCCCGGGGCGGCCTCTACGAGTTGGGCCGGTTGCAGCACCACCGTGGCGAGGGCAGCATCGGCCTGCACATCCCCGAGGCGGGGCCGCTGACGCCCCGGGCCGTCACCGACTCGCTCGACACGGCCCGTGCCTTCTTCCCGCGCCACTTCCCCGACGAGGAGTACGCGACGTTCTCCTGCGGCTCCTGGTTGCTCGATCCGCAACTGCGGGAGTACCTACCGGAGGACTCCCACATCGTCCGGTTCCAGCGCCGGTTCACCCTGGAGCCCTACGAGGAACCGGACGGGCTGGACGCCGACGTCGAGGTGCTGCGGTTCGTGTTCCGCAGCCTGAGCACGCCCGTGGACGAGCTGCCGCGCCGCACCGCGCTGCACCGCGCGATCGTCGACCACCTGCGCGCCGGTCGCCACTGGCACTGGCGTCGAGGCCACTTCCCGATCTAGGGCCGGGGCCATGACCGGGGCGTGTCCGGAGAACCTCGGTGTGGCTCGGGCGCTCTAGCCTGAGGGCATGTCCGGCTTACCAGCTTCGATCGAGGACACCGCAGAGGAGATCGGATTCGGCCGGGTGGAGCGGGCCTTCCGGCCGAGCTACTCGCTCAGCGTCTCCTCCGCCTTGTTCTTCCTCCTGTTGGGAGTGCTCTTCGGCGTCGCCACGACCGCGGTCACCACCACGGTCGGGATCGTGGTCATGGGCGGCCTGACCGGTGCGGCGGTGCTGCTCGCCGGATGGGGTGCGGTGGACACCCGGCGGCTGATCCGGCGCCGGTTCTATCTGTGCGACGGCGGCCTGTTGGCCGCCGAGAACCACACCCGACTCACCCACGCGATCGCCTGGGCAGACATCGCCGAGGTCTGGCGCTACCACCTCCGCATGTACAGCGAGAACGGCGCGACGACGATGCACCGCTGCCGGTTGCGGCTCACCGACGGCACGAGGGTCAACCTGGAGAAGCCGCCGCTGGTCGACGGTGCGGACCTGGGCGAGCAGGTGGAGCGCCGGGCGGCCTCGGCCCGCCTCCCGCAGGTGCTCGCCGAACTGACCTCGGCCGGCCGGGTCGAGTTCGGTCCGCTCACGGTGACCCCGGACGGGATCGCCTCGGCCGGCAGGTACGCGTCCTTCTCCGACATCGCCGTGGTGCGACTGCGTCGGGTCCGGCTCAAGATCTGGACCCGCGACGCCGCGAAGCCGGTCTCGGTCCTGGTCCGCCGGGTGCCGAACCTGTGGATGCTGGTACTCATCCTCCAACGCCACGGCGCGCCGACCGACATCGAGCTGTACCGGCCGGCCTGAGCACCGCGCGTCCACCGAGCCGAGCACGGCGGCCGACGGTGGCGCCCGTCCCGGTCAGCCGGTCAGCCGGTCGGCCGCTCCGGCGCACCGGGCCGCGCCGCCTCGGGCCCCGGCACGGCCGTCCGTTGGCCGGGTACGTCGGCCGGGGCGGCGCTGCCCGCCGACCCGTCGGACCCGGCGGCGGCCGGTGCGACCGGAGGCGCCGTCTGCTCGCCGGCCTCCCGCAACGCGGTACGCGCCACCACCTGCTGCAACGTCACGGTCCGCTCGGAGCGGCCCCGCCCGATGAAGCTGACGAACCAGTGCAGTACGGCGGTGACCCGGTTCTTGAAGCCCACCAGGTACAACAGGTGCACGGCGAGCCAGAGCAGCCACCCGGTCAGTCCGGCCAACCGCAGCCGCCCGACGGTGGCCACCGCCGAGAAGCGCGAGATGGTCGCCATGCTGCCCTTGTCGCGGTACCGGAACGGCTGTCCCGCCGGCTCGCCCCGCAGCCGCCGCAGGATCTGCCGGGCCGCGTGCCGCCCGCCCTGGATGGCCACCTGCGCCACGCCCGGCAGCCGGTCCAGGGCCATCAGGTCGCCGACGACGAACACTTCGGGGTGCCCGGGCAGGGTGCAGTCGGGCTCGACCCTGACCCGACCGGCCCGGTCGGTCTCGGCGCCGGCCCGCGCGGCCAGGTGCGCGCCCAGCGGCGAACCCGACACCCCCGCCGCCCAGATCTTCGTCTTGCACTCGATGCGCCGTCGCTGGCCGTCCCGGTCGGCCACCTCGATGCCGTCGTCGTCCACGCCGACCACCGTGGCGCCCAGCTCCACGTCGACGCCGAGGCGGTGCAACTGCCGCAGCGCCTTGCCGGAGAGCCGGTCGCCGAACGTGCCGAGGACCGAGTCACCGGCGTCCAGCAGCACGATCCTGGCCTTGCGCGGGTCGATGCGCCGGAACTCGCCCGGCAGGGTCCGGTGCGCCAGCTCGGCGATCTGCCCGGCCATCTCCACGCCGGTCGGTCCGGCACCCACCACCACGAAGGTCATCCACCGCGCGATCGCCGCCGGGTCGGTCTCCAACTCGGCCAACTCGAACGCCCCGAAAATCCGCCCGCGTAGTTCGAGCGCGTCGTCGATGCTCTTCATGCCCGGCGCGTGCTCGGCGAACTCGTCGTGCCCGAAGTACGACTGCGTCGCCCCGGCGGCGACGATGAGACTGTCGTACTCGACGCGGAACGTGGTCAGCGGCGCGTTCGCGGTGACGGTCCGGGTCTCCAGGTCGATGTCGGTGACCTCGCCCAGCAGCACCTCGGCGTTGCGCTGGCGGCGCAGGATCTCGCGGGTGGCGGGCGCCACCTCGCCGGGGGAGAGGATGCCGGTGGCCACCTGGTAGAGCAGCGGCTGGAACAGGTGGTGGGTGGTCCGCGCGACCATGGTCACGTCCACCGGCGCGCGGCGCAGCGCCTTGGCCGCGAACAGCCCGCCGAAGCCGGATCCGATGATCACCACCCGGTGCCGCCGGTCACCGGTGCCCGTGCCGTCGGTGCTCCTGTCTCGGTGCATCTGCGCCCTCCGTCCCGGTGTGAGCCACGCCCTTCGGCGTCTGCACGTCATCCTCAAGCGCGCTCCCGGCCGGACGGAACCGGCGGCTCGATCAATCTGATCTGATTTCCGGTACGTCGGCGGCGAAACCCGTGCCTCGGCGGCTCCGCGTACGGCCGGACCAGAGCGCCGTGTCCGGCGGCCCGCGCCGTACGTTGCCTCTGTGACGGCGCTCACCGGTCCCGGCTGCCGGCAGGTCGGCGCCGAGGCGTGGACGGACCGTGACACGCGCGTGCGGAGCGTCAGCAAACTTGATTGATTCCAAAAGAGTGGAGTAGGTTGGCCGGCATGACGTCCGACTTCGAGGCCCAGCTCCGTGCGGTCTCGTTGCGCGTGACCCGGCCCCGACTGGCGGTGCTCGCGGCGCTGCGGAACCACCCGCACGTCGACACCGACGCGGTGACCCGGCTGGTCCGGGCCGATCATCCCACCGTGTCCCACCAGGCCATCTATGACGTGCTGCGGGCTCTGACCGACGCCGGTCTGGTGCGTCGCATCCAGCCTGCCGGGGCCGTCGCCCGGTACGAGTCCCGGGTGGGGGACAACCACCACCACGTGGTCTGCCGCTCCTGCGGCGCGATCGCCGACGTGGACTGCGCCGTCGGTGACGCCCCCTGTCTCACCGCCTCCGAAGACCACGGTTTCGTGGTCGACGAGGCGGAGGTCGTCTACTGGGGCACCTGCCCCGACTGCGACCGCACGCACCACCAGTGACACGCACCACCAGTGATCCGCCAGGTCGGAAGGAAGCAGCACATTGAGTAACGCACAGCACGACGGTCCGACGAGCGCCCAGGGCGTGGACAAGAAGGCCGAGTCCGGCTGCCCCGTGGCCCACGACTCGGTGACCGCGCACGGCAGCGAGAGCGAGAACCCGGCGATCGACTCGCCCACCCCGAAGACCGGCGGTCGCCCGCGTACCAACCGGGACTGGTGGCCCAACCAGCTCGACCTGTCGGTGCTGCACGCCCACTCGTCCAAGGGCAACCCGCTCGGCGCCGACTTCAGCTACGCCAAGGAGTTCGCCAAGCTCGACGTCGAGGCGCTCAAGCGGGACATCACCGAGGTCCTCACCACCTCGCAGGACTGGTGGCCGGCCGACTTCGGCCACTACGGCGGTCTGATGATCCGGATGAGCTGGCACGCCGCCGGCACGTACCGCATCGAGGACGGTCGCGGCGGCGCCGGCGACGGCGGCCAGCGGTTCGCCCCGCTCAACAGCTGGCCGGACAACGCCAACCTGGACAAGGCCCGCCGCCTGCTGTGGCCGGTCAAGCAGAAGTACGGCCAGCAGATCTCCTGGGCCGACCTGCTCGTGCTCGCCGGCAACGTGGCCCTGGAGTCGATGGGCTTCAAGACCTTCGGCTTCGGCTTCGGCCGCCCCGACGTGTGGGAGCCCGAGGAGATCTTCTGGGGCCCGGAGGACACCTGGCTCGGTGACGAGCGCTACGTCTCCGAGCAGGAGATGGCCACGGGCGTCGGCGCGACCGAGATGGGCCTGATCTACGTCAACCCGGAGGGCCCCCGTGGCAACGCGGACCCGCTCGCCGCGGCGCACTTCATCCGGGAGACCTTCGCCCGGATGGCGATGAACGACGAGGAGACCGTCGCGCTCATCGCCGGTGGCCACACGTTCGGCAAGACCCACGGTGCCGGCATCGCCGACGACCACGTGGGCCCGGAGCCCGAGGGCGCCCCGCTGGAGACGCAGGGCCTGGGTTGGCTGAGCACGCACGGCAGCGGCAAGGGCGCCGACACGATCACCAGCGGCCTCGAGGTCACCTGGACCGACCGGCCGACCGAGTGGAGCAACCGCTTCTTCGAGATCCTCTTCGGCTACGAGTGGGAGCTCACCACCAGCCCGGGTGGGGCGAAGCAGTGGGTCGCCAAGGACGCCGAGGCGATCATCCCGGACGCCCACGACCCGTCGAAGAAGCACAAGCCGACCATGCTCACGACGGACCTGTCGCTGCGTGTGGATCCGGCGTACGAGCGGATCTCCCGCCGGTTCCTGGAGAACCCCGACGAGTTCGCGCTCGCCTTCGCCAAGGCCTGGTACAAGCTGCTGCACCGCGACATGGGCCCGGTCAGCCGCTTCCTCGGCCCGTGGGTCCCCGAGGCCCAGCTCTGGCAGGACCCGGTGCCGGCCGTCGACCACGAGCTGGTCGGTGACGCCGACGTCGCCGCCCTCAAGACCAAGGTCCTACAGTCCGGGCTGAGCACCGCCCAGCTCGTCTCCACCGCCTGGGCCTCGGCCGCCAGCTTCCGCTACACCGACAAGCGGGGCGGCGCCAACGGTGCCCGGATCCGCCTCGAACCGCAGCGGAACTGGGAGGTCAACCAGCCGGAGCAGCTCGCCGCCGTGCTCAAGACGCTGGAGGACATCCAGCGGGAGTTCAACGCGGCCGGTGGCGCGAAGATCTCCCTGGCGGACCTGATCGTGCTGGCCGGCTCCGCTGCGGTGGAGAAGGCGGCGCGCGACGCCGGGGTCGAGATCACCGTCCCGTTCCACCCGGGCCGCACCGACGCCAGCCAGGAGCAGACCGACGTCGAGTCGTTCCGGGTCATGGAGCCGCGAGCCGACGGGTTCCGCAACTACCTGCGCCCGGGTGAGAAGACCCAGCCGGAGGTGCTGCTCGTCGACCGGGCGTACATGCTCAACCTGACCGCGCCCGAGATGACCGCCCTGATCGGCGGCCTGCGCTCGCTCGGGGCCAACGTCGGCGACAGCCGCCACGGCGTCCTCACCGACCGGCCCGGCGTGCTCACCAACGACTTCTTCGCCAACCTGCTCTCCCCGGGCACGCGGTGGAAGGCGTCGGAGACCGACGAGCACGTCTACGAGATCCGCGACCTGGCGACCGACCAGGTGAAGTGGACCGCCACCGCGGTCGACCTCGTCTTCGGCTCCAACTCGCAGCTCCGGGCGCTCGCCGAGGTCTACGCCAGCGACGACGCCCGCGGCAAGTTCGTGGCCGACTTCGTCGCCGCCTGGACCAAGGTGATGGAACTCGACCGGTTCGACCTGGCCTGATCCGGGTCGTACCGAAAGGGGCTCCGGTCGATCGTCGACGATCGACCGGGGCCTCCCGTCTGTGGGACACCGCGTCGACCTCCCGTTCCCGGCAGGCCGCGCGGTGTCCCTACGCGGTGCGGCGGGCGAGCACGAAACCCGCCCCTGCGGCGACGGCGACGAAGACGACCACCACGCTCAGCGCCTGGTTCAACGTCGCGCCCGCGCTCTCCGGCGAGGACCCGCCAGCGGCGGCAGGCGGCGCTGCGGTCGCCTCCGGCGGGTTCTCCAACACCGCGTTGGTCGCGATCAACCTCGGTGCCGGGTAGTCGCTGTCGGCGGTGCGGTCGATCCAGTCGAGTGAACTGCCGTCGGCACACAGTTGCAGCACCGGGAAGTGCAGCGTGTCGCCCGCCTGGGCGGCGATCCGGGCGGTCACGCCCACCTCGGCTGTCTCCAGCCCCGGTCCGGTGAACGTGACGCGGTCCCCGGAGAGCGCGGCGGACCAGCCCTCCGGTTCCACGGTGCCGGTCGCGGTCACCCCCTCGGGCAGGGCGACGACCAGTTCCGTGGTGGGGGAGTCGTCGCAACTGTGGTCGTAGGCGAACGTCAGGGTCGTGCTGCCGTCACCGTTCGGCTGCGCCCCCGCGACCTCGACGTGCGCCGAGGCCGGCGCCGTCCCCAACGCCAGGTACGCGACCACGCCGCCCGCCACGGCGGCCGTCCGGATCCACCGTCGCGGCGTCATCCGACGTCCACCGTGACCCGGGCGACCGGACTCTCGTACTTCGAGGTCCGGACGCTGACCTGGACCACCCACGAGCCGGCGAGCGGCAGGTCGACGACCGCCTCGTACCGGCCGGGTCCGGTCGGCGACAGCGTCCGTTCCAGCGGCCCGACGTCCATCGCGGGCAACTGGACCGTCAACCTGGGGTCGTCGACCGGCTCGACGGGCCGGCCCGTCGCATCGAGCAGATTCAGTTCCATCGAGTTCACTCCCACCACCCCGGGGGTCAGCCGGACCACGGCCCGCCCCGACCCCAGCGGAGCCTCCACCAGGATCGGACGCTCCCCGGCATCGGCCGCCGGACGCGTACCGGCCTCGGTGACCGGGCTCTGCGTGACCAGGAACCCGGTGGCGGCGACCACCCCGACCAGCAGCGCCGCTTCCCACCGGACCGCGCGCCGCAGCAGCCGCCACGCCGCCGGAGCTCCCTCGTCGCGATCGATGGCCACGACGCGCGGCACCAGACGGAACCGGTTGTGTGCGGCCACCGCCAGCACCACGACGGTCAGTCCCGCCTTGGTCAGCAGGGCCAGACCGTAGGCCGTGTCCCGGAGCGCCTCCCAGGACCCCAGGATGCGCCATCCGAGCAGTACCCCGGCGACGCCGAGCAGGGCGACGAGGACGGCGGCGACCCGCGAGAACGCGGACACCGTACGCGCCGCCGCGCCGGGCGGCAGTTCGGCCGACCGGGTCAGCGTCCAGGCCAGGGCCACCAGCCCGCCCAGCCACACCCCGGCGGTGACCACGTGCAGCACGTCGGCCGGGACGACCAGCCAGGCCGGACCGTAGGTCCGGGTGTGGCCGACCAGGGCGACCGCCCCCCAGGCGAGGACCACACCGGCGAACGCCACCGCGGTCAGCGGCGCCCGCCGGTCGGGACCGGTGGCCCCGGCAACCGGCGAGGGCTCGGCCGCCTCGACGGTAGGCGGAGACCCGGCCGTCGCGGTGGCCCACCAGGCGGCACCCAGACCCAGCATCACCAGCAGACTGCTCAGGGACTCCTCCGCACCGAGGCCGGCGGTCCACAGCGCGGGATCGACCAGTCCGTCCAGGTTGCGGCCGTCCTGCCAGGCGGGCACGGCCGGCACCAGGACCAGCCGCGCCACCACGGTCAGCCCCACCGACCAGGCGGCCAGCCGCAGCAGCCGTCGCCGCAGCACCGGCGCGTCGGCGCGCAGCAGCACCAGCAGGAAGACCAGGACGCCCGCGCCGACCAGCAGGCCGAGGTACGCGAGCGCCTCGGTGACCTGACGCAGGACGTCCAGCCCACGTCCCGGACTGCTCTCCGGCACCGCCACGGTGGAACTGCTCGGCGCCCCCACCGCGAAGCTGAATCCGCCCGAGACGGGGTGGCTGTCGGCGGAGATCACCCGGAACGTGACGATGTAGGTGCCGCCGGGCAGCTCCGGCGGCACGGTCAGGACCACCGTGGTGTCCACCGACCGGCTGTCGCTGGACAACTCCGCGCCGGCCGCGTCGAGCAACCGGACGCCGCCCGCGCGTACCGCCACCGGCTCGTTGAAGGTCAACGTGATCTGGGCCGGCGTGGTCGCCAGCACGGCGCCGTCGGCCGGGTCGGTGCCCAGCAGGACGGCGTGGGCGGCGGCCGGCGCCGCCGGCACGACGGCCGCCAACAGGCCGAGCAGGCCGGCGAACGCGATGGACCGCACCCACCGCGTTCGCCCGCCTGCTGCCGTCCGCCGTGCCGCGAGGCCGCTACGGGACGTCACCTGCGTTGCCGCCCGTCAGGCCGTCCTGCGGGTACGCGCCAGCGCCAGCCCGCCGGCCAGCAGACCCAGCGCGCCGAGCACCAGGCCGATCCACCCCACCGCGCCGCTGCCGCCACTGGACTCCGTGCTGGTCCGGGCCACCGGCTGCACCGCGGCGTCGCCGTCGGCCTCGGCGGTCAACACGAACTTCGGTGCCGGATACTCCAGCTCGTCGGCGTTCTGACCGTCGGCGGGCATCTGCACCCAGGGCGTCTCACCCTGCTCGCAGGTCTGCACCGAGGGGAACGCCAGCGTCTCGCCGGCGGCGTCGGGCAGCTTCACCGACAGCTCGAAGGTGTCCCGCAGGTCGGCCGGCAACGGCGTCCTGGCGGTGTAGACCACCTCGGCGACCCGCTGGGTGACCTCGTTGCCGTGGCTGTCCTTGACCGGCGGATTCAGGTCCGCCATCACCTTCTCCACCGTCCAGTTCGGATTCACCGTCGGCGTGACGGTGACGATCCGCTCGGGGATCTGGATGGACACCTTGGTGGTGGCGGAACCGTCGCAGCCGTGCGGCACACCCATCGTCAGCACGGCGTACGAGCCGGCGGTCGTCACCGACGGGCTGATCGTGACGTGCGCGGCGGCCGGTGAGCCGGCGAGCGCCACGGTCGCGGCGGTGAAGAGCCCGAGAGCGCCGAGCTGGGCGACCCGACGACGTGTGAGGAACATGTGTGGACGACCTTCCGGGAGGGGTGCGGCGACCGGTGCGTACGCACCTCGCTTACCTGGTCGGGCACACCCCGCCCGGAGTTCCCTGCATCGTCGAGGATTTCTGCCGTGGTCAGGAATCCGCGCGGGTGCCGAGGGCGAACCGGATGGTCGTGGTCAGCCGGAGGCTTCCGCCGTCCGGGGACAGCACGTCCGCCACGTCGGCGAGGGCGGCGGGCAGCCGTTCGGTCGGGATGCTCTCCAGGATCGTGCGGGCTCCGTGGGACCAGACCCAGGCGACGAAGTGGTCGCTGTCGCGGAACCGGCTCTCGAACGGTACGTCGTGCACGGTGACCTGGTGGTAGCCGGCACGGCGCAGCAGGTCACCGGTCGACTCGCGGGTGGCGAAGTCGTCCTCCCGGCCGGTCGCCGGTGGTTGGCGGCGCTCCGGCGGCACGTGCCGGGCCAGCGTGCCGAGCGCCGCGGTGAAGCGCGGGTCGTAGGCGGCGAAGGTGGTGACGCCGAGCCGCCCGCCGGGACGCAGCAACCGCCGGTAGGCGCTCAGTGCGGACAGCGGCGCGGGTAGCAGGAACACGACGAGTCCGGCGAGCACCGCGTCGAAGGCGGCCTCGGGCAGGGGTGGATCCTCGGCGTCGGCGACCTCCACCCGGACGTGCGGGAGGCCGGCGGTGTCGGCGCGGGTCAGGTCGACCATCGTCGGAGCCAGGTCGATGCCGACGACACCGCCGGTGGGGCCGACGGCCTGTGCCGCGGGCAGCAGGACGGCACCCCGCCCGCATCCGACGTCGAGGACCTGTTGTCCCGGGCGCAACCCGGCCCGGCGTACCAGTTCCCGCCCCATCGGGCCGAAGAACTCCACGCCGACGCGGTCGTAGGTGGCGGCGCTGCGGTCGAACACCGCCGCCGTGTCGTGGCTGGCGCGAGTCGCGCCGATTCGGTTACTCACGGGCTTCCCCCTGGGTGTCTGGTGGTGCCGTCGAACCATCCATCGTCGTGCCTCTATACCCAGCCCACCCGGACCTTAACGATCACGGTATTCGTTCCAGCCTCCGCGCGTCGCTCCTTGGCGAACTCGGTTCGAAGAAACGTCCTCGCTGAAGCGCCACTGATATGAACTATCTTAAGGTCTGGGCGTTGCGAGATTAGGAAAATCAAGCTACAACTAGTCCTAGGTGCGTCGTCGACGGCAGGGGGCCGCAGGTGGACTGGCAGGAACTGACGGATCTGACCCGTGGGCAGTCGTTCGTGGTCGAACGGGTCCGCCTCACCGGCAGCGGCATCGCGGTCGAAGGACAGTTCGAGCCGCCGCAACTCGCCCAACTCGGCGTCGACGACCAGGTGTTCGTGGCCGCCTTCGTGCGGTCACACGGCTCGATCAAGGAGATGGAGCGGATCTTCGGAGTGAGCTACCCGACGATCAAGTCCCGCCTCAACCGGATCGCCGCCCAGCTCGACTTCGTGGACACCGACCCGGGGCCCACCGGCGCCGACGTCGTCGACCGCCTGCGGCGGGGAGAGATCGACGTCGCACAGGCGTTGACCGAGCTGGAGAGTTCACGGTGATCCCGCAGTTGGTGACGATCCGTCACCGCCGCCCCGACGGCCGCTGGCGGCGGCGGTACGTACCGGTCCTGCCGGTCCTGCTGCTGCTCGCGCCACTGCTGCTGATCGCCCTCCCGGTCGCCCTGATCGCCTGCCTCGTCGTCCGGGTGAACCCGGTGGCCGCGTCACGGGGGGTGGGACAGGTGCTGTGCGCCCTGCCCGGCACCCGGATCGAGATCGGGCAGGGCGGCAAGGCCCTGCTGATAAGCGTGAGATGAGTCGAGGAAGAGGACCGACATGAACGAGCAGCGCCGCCAGATCCTCCAGATGCTGGCCGACGGCAAGATCACCGCTGACGAGGCGGAACAGCTCATCAGCGCCCTGGAGCGTGAGCAGGTGGCGTCGCCGACGGCGGCCCTGCACCGCCCGAAGGCGCGCCCCAAGTATCTGCGCGTGCTGGTGACCTCGAACGACGACGACGGTCCCGGCCAGGTCAACATCCGGGTCCCGCTGCAACTGCTGCGCGCCGGGGTACGCCTCACCAGCCTGGTCCCCCCGCAGGCGCTCAGCAAGGTCAACGTCGAGCTGGCCAAGTCCGGCGTACCCATCGACCTGACCCAGCTCAAGCCGCAGCACATCGAGGACCTCGTCGAGCAGCTCGACGACCTCACCGTCGACGTGGACCAGCCCGAGGCCAAGGTGCAGGTCTTCTGCGAGTGACCCGCACGTCCCGCAGCCGGGCCGCGGGGTGTCGGGCAGCGCGGCCCGACACCACGCGTCACCTGTCGGACAACAGTGCGGCGACCGCCTCGGCGGTGCTCGGGTGGGTCTCCACCAGGGTCGCCGCGCCGCCACGCGGTGTGTGCCAGCCGTCCGCGACGCCGAACAGCTCGGCGACCGCGTCCACCGGTTCCGGATGACCGGCCAGCAGGGCGTGCACCGGCCCGGCCGCCACACCCGGGACACCCGCCGCGACGGTCGGGGTGGTGGGGGCGGTGGCCAGCCAGGGCGGCACCCAGGAGTTCAGCTCGGGCAGGGTGCCCGGGAAGGTACGCCCCGCCTCCCGGACCAGCAGCGGCACCGACTCGGCGCCGTGCTCCCGCAGCGTGGTGACCAGATTGGGTAGCCAGGGCAGCAGCACCGGGTCGGGCAGCCGGGCGAACGCGGGCGACATGGTCTCCACCACGAACGGCGCGAGCCCCGGCACCGGTTCCAGCGCGTGCACGAACCCGGACAGGTACTGCGGGAAGGCCGGCACCACCAGCGGGTTCGCCAGCAGCTCCCGGCACTGGGCCCGCAGCTCGGTCAGGGGCAGCAGACCGAGCTGGTGCCGGGCCGCCCAGAGCAGGGCCACCTTGGCCGGAGCCTGCGGATGGGACTGACCCACCGCGAGTTCGAGCTGGGAACGTTCGCAGCCCAGGGCGAGTGCCAGGCTCTCCAGGCTGAACAGGAACCCGAGCATCGCCCCGACCTGCCGTACGCCGGTCTCCTCCTCGACGAAGGCGGTCGGCAGCAACGTGCAGTAGTGCGCGTACCCGGTGGTCACGAACGCCGCGCACCAGGCCGGCAGCGTCGGCGCGGTGGCCTGGTGGTGAGCGAGCAGCCGACGGATCCGGCGCAGCACGTGCGGCGCGTCGTCGACGGTACGTTCGGCGGCGAGCAGCTCCACCGCCCGGTTGCCGAGTTCCTCGACCAGCCGAGGGCTGTCCAGCAGCCGGATGGCGTCCTCGACGGCGGTGAGCGCACCGACGGCGGTGGCGTCCGGGCCGTGTGCCGCCCGACGCAGGCGCTGTTCCAGCACCTGTTCGACGGTCACGCCCTCGTACCCGAGTTCGATCAGCGCACGCTGGTGACGGCCCAGCGCCAGGTCCCAGCTCTCCTGGATGGACCGGTGACCGAGCCGACGTTCACCCATGATCGGACGGACCGCACCGGGCGGCAGCACGTGCCGCAGCATCCAGAGCAGATCCGAGCAGCCCGCCAGCTCCGGGCTGGCCGGTAGATCCAACAGCGCCCGCTGCATGGTCCGCTTCTCCAGGTCCAGACCGAGCGGCTGGAGCCGGTCCAGCACGTCGCGGGCCAGCGGCGGCAGGGCGTCGTAGCCGACCTGCCCGATCCGGTCCCCGCCGAGCAGGATCTCGCAGAGCCGCCGCACATCGCGCCGACCCGGCACCACGTCCTTCTCGATGCACGTCACCGCCGCGTCGGCGAAGTCGTACGGGGTGGGTCGGGCCCGGTCACGCAGCCCGGCCAACAGGATCGAGGTCTCGAACACCGCGATCGCGTCGGCGGTGCTGGCCAGGTAACCGTTGCGCCGGGCCAGCCGGACGATGTCCACACACCACCGGCGCAGCTCCGCCTCGTCGAGCCCGTCCAGGGTGGGGGGAGCGGCGAGGAACCCGGAGAGCCGGTCGGTGACCGCCTCGGCCGGTGCCGGATCCGGCTCGCCGCGTCCCCGTCGGCCCCGGGACGTGCCGCCCCGCTGGCCGTCCAGCCGGTACGGCGTCACACCCGACCCGCTCACCGCCCTGGTCCAGCTCGCCGCCGCGATCGACACCGATCCGGGCGCGAGACCGAACTGTGCCTCGATCGCCGAGTGGCTGGACGGGATCAGGCCGTACCGCCACCGGGTCGCGGTGCGCGGCGAGATGTCGAAGTCCGGGGCGGTGGAGTCCAGGCCGAACTGCTCGACCCGGCTGGCGGCGTGGAAGGCGCCGCAGACGTAGAGACAGTCCTCGGGTGCCGCGCCGGAGGCCGCCAGGTGCTGCCGGATCCGGGTCCACATGTAGCGTTCCCGGTCCTCGTCCCGGTCGGTGCGGTCCGACCCGGCGGGACGCAACCGCCGGAACAGGCTGCCGATCAGCACCATCACCTGACGGTAGGTGTCGTGGTCGGCGACGGTGAGTGGCCGCTCGACGTACTGGTCCCACCACTCCGACCAGTGCCGCACCTTGCCGTGGTGCAGCAGGTGCGCCTCCAACTCGGCGAACCGGGGACGCAGGTCGCCGATCTCCACGCCCACCGCGTCGCCGTGCAGGGCCGCCTGTTCGCCCGCCTCGGCCCCGCTCTCCGCGCCGGGCACCTCGCCCGGTGGTGGTGTCTCGGCACGGGGCGACCACTGGAAGACGTGATCGGTGGAGCGGTCGACCAGCACCAGTTCCACCCCGGGCGTCTCCAACGCGTACGCGATCGCCTGGTACTCGGCGGACGCCTCGGTGACCGGCGCGATCACGCTGAGCGGACCCCACGCGGCGGGGAAACCGTCGAGTTCGGAGGCGAACGCCTGCACCGCCACCGGCAGCCGACAGTTGCGCAGTTCCCCCAGCAACGGCCGCAGGTCCTCGCAGAGCTCCAGATAGATCACCCGAGGCTGCCTGCTCCGCAACCGACGCACCATGGCCAGCGCGGAGGCCGGCGAATGGTGGCAGACCGGGAAGATCTCCAGCCGCTCGCCCAGGGCCCGGTCCACGTCGTCGACCATCCCGGCCAGGATGTCGGCCAGCGCGTCCGGACCGCCCGCGAACGCGGCGGCCGCGTCGGTGAGCTGCTCACGCAGGGCACCGAACGCGCCGACGGCCGCCGGGGCGCTCATGACAGGGCGGCGATCGCCTGACGGCCACCGTCGAGGAAGCCGCGCCACTCACCGCCGTCCTCGGTGGCCCGGGGCTCCACCACCGCGTGCAGGTACTTGTTGAGGATCGCCAGGTCCTCCGGGCTGCGTCGGGCCAGCGATCCCATCAGCGAACCGGCGAGCGTCTCGGCCCGCAGGGTCCGGTCGCCGAAGAACTGACTGTGCAGGATCGCGTCCTCCAGCACCCCGATCTGCTCGGCGGTGGACAGCGCCGACTCCAACTTCTCGTCGTCGCTGGTCGCCGACGCGGCGGCGGCCCGCAGGTCGGCGAAGCTCTGCAACAGGATGTCCAGCAGCGTGGGCGGCACGTCCAGCTCCACATGGTGGCGGCGTAGCAACTCCTCGGTCCGGAACCGGACGATCTCCGCCTCGCTGCGTTTGTTGGTGACCACCGGGATCCGGACGAAGTTGAACCGTCGCTTCAGCGCGGACGACAGGTCGTTGACGCCCCGGTCCCGGCTGTTGGCGGTCGCGATGATGGAGAATCCGGGCTGGGCGAAGACGATGTTGTCGTCGTTCAGCTCGGGGATGGAGACGTACTTCTCGGACAGGATGGAGATCAACGCGTCCTGTACGTCGCTGGTGGACCGGGTCAGCTCCTCGAAACGGCCCACCACGCCCTGCTCCATCGCCGTCATGATCGGCGACGGGATCATCGACTCACGCGACTGGCCCTTGGCGATGACCATGGAGACGTTCCACGAGTACTTGATGTGGTCCTCGGTGGTGCCGGCGGTGCCCTGCACGACCAGCGTGGAGTTGCGGCAGATCGCCGCCGACAGCAGTTCGGCGAGCCAGCTCTTGCCGGTGCCCGGGTCACCGATGAGCAGCAGGCCCCGGTCCGACGCCAGCGTCACGATGCTGCGTTCGACGAAGCTGCGGTCGCCGAACCACTTCTGCGGGATCTCCCGGTCCAGACCGTCGGCGCGTTCCGAACCCAGCACGAACAGCCGGACCATGCGCGGGCTCAACCGCCACGAGTACGGCTTCGGTCCGGTGTCCACCGACTCCAGGAAGTCGAGTTCGTCGGCGTACTTGACCTCGGCGGGGGCACGCAGCATCTCGGACATCAGGGGTGTCTCTCCTAGGTGAGGAAGCTCTTGAGTTCGAAGACGAGTTTGCGGATGTGGCCGGAGACGACCGGGGTGCCCAGGTCCTTGAAGCGCTGTCGGAACCACGGATTGACGCTCTGCTGACCGGAACTGCTGACCGAACCGACCGGGATGAACCGCACCCCCGACCGGTGCACCGCCTCGATGCCGTCGAACAGGGGCTGGGACCGGCCGAACTCGTAGAAGTCCGAGATCCACACCAGCACCGTGTTCCGCGGCTCGACGATCTTCGGGCGGGCCATCGCCATCGCCACCGGCCCGTCGTTACCGCCGCCGAGCCTGGTGCGCAGCAGGACCTCGAACGGGTCGTGCACCCACGGGGTCAGGTCCAACGCCCGCGTGTCGTACGCGATCAGGTGCACGTCGACCTTGGGCAGCCCGGCGAAGATCGACGCCAGGATGGTGCAGTTGACCATCGAGTCGACCATCGACCCGGACTGGTCCACCACCACGATCAACCGCGACGGCGTGGTCTTGCGTGCCGTCTGCCGGTAGTAGAGCCGGTCGACGTAGAGGCGTTCGTCCTCCGGGCTCCAGTTGGTCAGGTTCTGCCAGATGGTGCGGTCCAGGTCGAGGTTGCGGTAGGCCCGCTTCGGCGGCACCGACCGGTCGATGCCGCCCACGCTGGTCTGCTCCACCTGGGTCCGCAACACCTCGGCGACCTCGTCGACGAAGCGGCGGATCAGCGCCTTGGCGTTGGCCAACGCGGTGCCGGACAGGTTGGCCTTGTCCCGCAGCAGTTGCTCGATCAGCGACATGCTGGGCGTGAGCTGACGGGCCAGCACCGGGTCCGCCAGCACCTCCCGCAGGTGCATCCGCCGGACCAGGTCGCCCTCGATGCCGGCGAGGGTGCCGCCGAGGCCGGTGCCCTGTCGGCGCAGCTCGCCGGGGGCGCTGCCGAGCGCCTGCTCGAACCAGCCGGCGTCGGCCTGCCAGCGGGCCAGTTGACCGGCGCTGACCGGCCCCGTACCGGTGGCGAACACGTTGAGCAGCACCTTCGACACCAGCGCGGCCCGCCGGACCTCGGCCTCACCGGGCTGATACGACCCGTCGCCCGTCGCGGCCTCGGGGTCGGAGAGCAGTCCCCGCAGCTCGTCGGCCACCTCGGGGAAGCGCTGCACCACGGTGTCCACCGACACCGACGGGTCCAGCAGGGCCGCCGGCAGGCCGAGGTCCTCGACCACGGCCATGCTCGCCGACTCCAGCGTGGGCTGCTCGTCCGGGTCGAAGATCCGGCCCAGCAGCCGCCAGTAGAGCACCTGCCGCCGGTTCGCGGCGGCCTGGTCGTCGGGGGAGTGGGTCATCGGCGCAGCAACCGTCCCGCGCGTTCGCGCAGTACGGCCACGGCGTCGCCCGCCCTGGCCTCGGACTTGGCCACCTTCGGGTCGGTGACGCCCTCGGCCCAGTCGCCGTTGTGCGCCTCGACGGGCGCGCGTTTGACCGTGGCCTGCACCGCCAGAGGCTGCACCCACCACCGTCCACCATCCCACCGCGCCAGACCGAGACAGCAGGTCGAGGCGGCGACCAGTGCGGGGGTGAGTGGACCGGCCGCCGGCAGCCGTTCGACCGTGACGCCGATCGACTCTCCGTCGCGCTCAAGGGTGAGGCCGTCGCCGTCCATGCGTACCCGGTAGCCCTCCATCAGCACCGGTTCGGCGATCACGGCCGGATGCCGGTCCAGCGGGGCGGTGGCCGCCGCCGTCGCCTCGGCGAGCAGCAACCGGCCGGTGGCGAACGGGTCGGCCGGCTCGCCCGCGCGGGCCTGCGAGTCGCACCAGGTCAGGTCACCGCCGCGCACCGGCAGGTCGGTGACGGCCACCGCCCGCCGCTGGGCCACCGCCGCCAGCAGCACCGGGTACGCCGCCAGGAGCCGCCACACCGCCGGCCCGGTGATCGTCTCGACCTTCCCGGCCGCCACCGCCGTACGGACCAGTCGGGCCGGTCCGCCGTCGGAGGGCTCCAGGACGGCGTGCACCTGCACCTGCACCGCCGTGGCGTGCTCGTGCACGTCCACCCCGAGCGGGAGCAGCCGCCCGGAGACATGCGTGACGTCGTCCACCGGGCCGGAGCGATCCCGCGTCAGCAGCACGGCGCGGGTCCACAGGTCGGCCCAGCGGCGGGCCGGCACCTGCGGCATCGTGGCCACCGGCAGGCTCGCCCGCAGCTCGGCGGCGAGTCCGTCGAGCAGCACCGCCAGCCGGCGTAGCCGTGGCTCGGCCAGGGCGGCCTCGACCGGTGACCCGACGGCGGAGAGCATTTCGTGGTCCACGCCGCGCCAGCCGGCCACGGCCACCTCGTGCAGCCAGGCGGCGGCTGCGCCGCTCGCGGCGGAGATCTCGGCCGGTGCACCGGCCGGGGCCGTCCACGGTGCCCGGTCCCGCCCGACGGCGCTGTCGAACCGGTCGAGCAGCGCGTCGTGCGCCGCACCGAGCAGCGCCGACCGGGCGCCGGCCAGGACGGCGAGGTCGTCCGGCCCGAACCCGCCGGAGGTCACCCTGCCCACCGCGTCGGCCACCCGGGCAGCCAGCGGGGTGCCCGCCACCGCGTCGGCCATCGTCGCCAGTGCTGCGGCGGCCTGGTCACCGACCCGCGCGAACCCGCCCACCAGTGCCTCGTCGAAGCCGACCACCACCGTGTCGACGTCGGCCAGACCGACCGGACCATCCTGCGCCAACTGCGCCAACTGGGTGCCGATCATCAGCGACCCGCCCCGGTGGCCGGGAACCAGTGCAGCTCGGGCAACGCGGTGCCGCTGTCCGGTAGTTCGAGGTAGGCCAGGTGACGCAGGAACCGGCTGAACACCACGGCGGCCGGGGTCGGCTCGTGCCGGGTGTCCATCCGGGCCAGCAGGTCCGTCCCGCTGCGCACCCCGTCACCGCCGTCGACCCGCAGGTACCGGCCGACCCGCTCGACGCCGTACTGGAGGACGGCCTCGTCGGCGAGGGAGTGCAGATGCTTGCAGGGCGCGCCGCGCAACCCGCCACAGGGCCGGTTGTTGTTGGTGCTGCAGTGATAGGCGTGGGTGCCGGCGGTCACCGACGAGACGTAGACCCGCTCGATGTCCGAGCCGCTGGAGACAACGCCCTGTAGTCGGCCGTCGGCCAGTTCGACGAAGGGCACCTTCGCCAGCTTGCGCGGGCGGGCCGGCGGCATCACCGCCAGCACGCTCCGCCGCCGCCACGCGGCCTCGTCGGCGTCCGTCACCGCAATCCTCCCGCCCGCCGCGGACTCGACGTCCGCCGTGGTGATGTCGCGCCGACCGGTGTCGGCGTCGTGCTGACAAGATCCTTGCCCACGGGTACGACATCCGACCGTGTGGGCTGACAGGCCCGCCGCCCGTCACCCATCAGTCCATCCTCCTAGGATGCTCTACGGGGCGTGTCAGCCGACACGAACCCCGACCGAGGCAACGGGCGATGGACCGCGATCAGGGGACGACCGGTGGTGGCCGCATGGGACTGCTGCGGTCCGCCTGGCTACTGACGGGCGCGGTGTGCCGCGCACTGGCCCGCCTGACCCGGCGGCAGCGGGCGATCGTGGTGCTGCGCTACGTCGAAGACCTGTCGGTGGCGCAGATCGCGGCGGTTCTCGGTTGTCCGACCGGCACGGTCGAGGCGGCGACGCACCAGAGTCCCGCACCGGACCGACTCGACGCGGTGGAGCACCGCGTCGAGTCGTGATCCGGATGTGGCACCGGCGTCGCGCTCCGCTCCCTCAGCGGGATGCCGGCTGGGCCGCCGGTCCTGCGCTGCGCCTGCCGGCGGCGACCGACGGCCGGTGGGGGCCGGTCACCTCGCGCGCGATCGACGCGGTCGGTCCCGGGAGGTGCTCCGGCGTCCGCAGGACGTGGTCCGCGCCGCTGAGCGCGATCACCCTCGCCGCGCTGCTGGTGGCGGTGACGGTGACGGTGATCCGCTGGCCCCGCGTGGCGGCGGTCTCCCGGACCACGAGCAGCGCGGAGAGCGCGGCGCAGTCGAGATAGCGCAGCGGAGTCAGGTCGAGCACCAGATGGGTGACCCACGGGGGAGTCAGGAGTTGCCCGAGGTGGTGCCGGATGACCGTGGTGGTCGCCAGATCGGCCTCCCCGGACAGGGTCACGTGCCGGGTGCTCGGTCTGGCGTCGTAGTACTTGAATCGCAGAAGGTCCTGGTCAGTGACGAGATTCATGCGAATGCTCAGTCCCTGCCCTGGCGAAGGGCACTGGCGCGGCCGGATGAGGTTGCCACCATCGATCCGGCGCCGGGGAGGACAGCGCGTGGGTGCCGACCTCGACGTGGCGCGTAGGGCGCCTCCCTCGACCGTACCCGTGGCCGGCGACCGGTGCCATCCCCGCCGATGCCGGCGTCGACGCCGTCGGCCCGGGTCCGCCGTGCCTCGGCCTGCTCGTCGCCGCAGGTCAACCGTCTGATACCGGGGTGACCGGTTCGAGCTGCCGGACCGCGTCGACGATGTCGGGGAACGCGTCCACGAACGCGTCGACGTACCGGGGCTCGAAGTCCGCGGGCGTCCGGATCCGACTCTGGAGGCAGCCGATGAAGTGCAGTCCCGCGCCCCCGGCGGCCAGGGCGTCACCGGGGGAGTCCCCCACGTAGACGCACTGTGCCGGCGGCAGTCCCGTCGACGCCAGCAGTTCGTCGAAGGTACGCGGGTCCGGCTTGCGGAACCGCGTGTTCCCGGCGTGGTAGACGCCACTGACCCGGGTGGCCAGGACGTGGTCGGGTGCCAGCATGTGCCGGACCTCGTCCTCGGTCCGCGACGTCAACAGGAACACCGCCCGGCCGGACAGTACGAACTCGTCCAGCGCCCGCAGGTTCTCCGGCGGGATCACGTCCAGCCGGCCGTCGGCGATGTGCCGTTCCAGTGCCTGCTGGTGCAGCGCGGTGAACCGGGCCAGGTCGAGGCCCGGCGACCGGATGGGCATGGCGTCCAGCAGCGGCGCTCCCCACGTGGACAGGTGCACGTGCGGAGGGATCGGAGGTCGGCCCATCCGTGCCAGCACCTCGTTCTCCAACGCGAGCGCGGCGGCCTGGGTGAGGCACAGGGTGTCGTCGACGTCCACGATCACAGCCCGGATCACACGCCCAGCGTAGACCTCTCTCGAGTCCGTGCGAGAGACCGAGGAGGTGGCACCCGTGACTGTTTGGAGATGGGCGTTCCTCTCTGGGGCCACGGTCGGGCGATAGGTCGTCCGGAAGCACAGGCCGCCACGGACGCGCTGCTGCCGCTGCCCGAGTTCGGCGACGGTCGCAGCGCTGTGGTGACCCTGAATGGCCCGGGGCGTGCGCCGCCCCGGGCCACCGGCGCCAGGGACGCGGGCGTACGGCTGCGGAGGACGACGAGCCCTGAGCCCGCCTGCCGGTCGCCCGGGATGCGGCAACGCACGCCGCGACAGCCTGCGTTTCCCCGTACCGCTTCCACCACTGACGCGCGTCACCCGACACGTCGATACCGATTCGACATCTGCCGGAGTCCGTGGATGCCTTTGGGTATCGGGCGGTGTCCGCTACGGTGTCACTGCCACAATAGTTGTCAGGTGCAGCTCAGTAGAGCACAGCGCCACGCCGTTCAGCAACTATTGTGGTCGTCCCCAATCGGGGTGCGGCGATCGTCGCAGGTGGATCGGAAGGATGGTCATGGCCGACGTTGGTGGCACCGACGGGCCGACCTCGTTCGCCGCCCGGTTGCGGCACCTGTTCGAGACGCGTCTCAAACCCGGCACCGACAGACCGTTCACGCCGGACGAGGTCGCCAAGGCGACCGGTCTGTCCACCAGCTACGTCAACTACCTGCTCCGGGGGGAGCGGGACAATCCGTCGCGATCGGCCATCCAGCAACTGGCCAACTTCTTCCGGGTGGAGCCGAACTTCTTCTTCGACCGGGTCGCCGACGCCGAGTCGGTGAGCGACCCGGACCTGGAGACGATCACCGTGCTCGCCCGCCGGATGCCGCCCGGCGCGCCACGGGCCAGCCTGCGGGCGATCGTGGAGCAGGTCGCCGCGCTGGAGGCACAGAGCAAGGAACGCCGGGACCGGTCCGACCCGTAGCGCGGATCCCGCTCACCGAAGGGCGAGGAACGTCGGCACGGCGACGAGCACTCCCACGACGGTGCCGGCGACCACCTGGGCGACGGTGTGGTCCCGCAGCCGTACGCGCGACCAGCCGACCAGCGCCACCAGCGGTGCGGTGACGACGAGTGCGGGACCGAACGCGACCACGAGCACCGCGGCCGAACCGGCGGCCACCGCGGCGTGGATGCTGAGCTTCCAGACCAGGTTCACCGCGGTCACCGCCACCCCGAGCAGGAACATCACCACGACGATCGCGACGACCGGGCGGGGCGCGTCGAGGCCGATCATCAGCGACAGTCCCACGAGTACGGAGAGCAGGCCGTACAGCAGCGGCGTCCGGCGCTGCTCGCGGACCCGGATGTGGTGGTCGGTCAACCGCCCACGGCGGACGTCCCACCAGATCATTGCGTTGGGGATCGCCGAGCAGAACAACGCACCCACGAGCGCCCACCCGAGGCCGTCGACGAGGGGGGACACGCTCGTCACCCCGATGACGACGGGCATCGCCGCGGCCAGCAGCGCCGGTGCGAACACCTCGGTCACCACGCGTGCGGACCGCAGCGCCGGTCGACCGGAGCGGACCTCCCTGGTGTCGGACACTCCCGCATTCTGCCCGGCCCGGCCGGTCCGTCGCGGCAGGGGCGCGCGCCCGCGCGGGGATCCCACGATCGACGCCGGTTGGCTATGCTGCCCCCTTGTGCCACCACTATTGTGGCGCAGCGCGAGTCTCGACGGACCGGACGTGGGGATCAGGACGAGGACGGACGACAGGCACGGGAACGTCTCGGTGGAGGCTCGCACGGGGGGAGCGCGGGGGCGATGTGGCGGCACCGACGGCAGGTCCAGAGGCTGATCCGCCAACTCGTGGTCGACCTGCCGGCACCGTTGACGCTCCCCGGCATGATCTCGACCCTGGCCCAGGCTCGTCGCCGGGACATCCAGGTCCTGGCCATGACGATGGGTGAGCAGGCCGGGCCGTGCGGGCTGTGGGTGGCGACCGCGGAGACGGACTACGTGCTCTACAGCCGCGACTCGTCCCCGCTCGTGCAGACCCAGACGATCCTGCACGAGTTGATGCACATCGCGCTGCGGCACACCGGCAAGGTGCTGCTGCCGTCCACCGTGCCGGAGCCGACGGACTCGGCCGGCGTCCGGGCACTGCTGGCCCGCTCGTCGTCGACGTTCCACGACCGCCAGGAACACGACGCCGAGCTGCTGGCCACCCACCTCGGCGCGCAGATGGCCGCCGTCGGCCGGGTCGGCGGCTTCGACGATCTCGCGGACGAGACGGCGGCGGTGATGTACCGCATCGCCGCGACGCTGACCGACTAGCCGGGAGGTACGCATGCTGGTGGCGGCGGGCCACGTCGCGGCGCTGGTGGTCGCCGTCGCGGCGTTCGTGGTGAGGCTGGGCGCGCTACGACGAGACCCGTCGAACCCGAGGATCCGGGCCAGCCTGGCGATCTGCCTCGGCTGCGGCGTCGCCGTCACCGCCGGGTGGGCCCCGGTGCACAGCGGGATCGACGGGATGTCCGGGGTGCCGAACCTGGCCAAGCCCGTCGAGCACGGCGCGGCACTGATCACCGCCACCGCGATCCAGTTCCTCTTTCTGCATCTGGGGGATCCGCAGCGGGCGCGTCGGTCGATGCGACGGCGATGGCTGTTCTTCGCGGTGGTGGCCACCGTGATGATCACGATGTTCTGGGCCGCCGACGTCCCCGAGTCGGAGCCGATGCACTTCGCCGAGCGCTACGGCGACCGGCCACAGGTCATCGTCTACATGCTCGCGTTCCTGGCATACCTGGGCGTCTCCGTGGTGGACATCCTGCGCATGTCGCTGGGCTACGCGCGCTTCGCCGGCACCCGGCTGAAGGTCGTCATGCGGTTGTTGAGTGCCGGTGCGTTCTTCGGCGCCGCCTTCGTCGGGCACAAGGCGCTGTTCCTCGCCTGGAGACTGGCCGGCTCCACGCCTCCCTGGCCCGAACCGGTCGCGTCGCAGTCGCTGGTCACGCTGTCGGTCGTGCTGATCTGTTCGAGCTTCGTGCTGTCCGCGGTGTGGAGGACCGTCGACGGTCTGCGCGCCTGGCCGCGCAGAAGGGCGCTCTACCGCGACCTGCATCCGCTGTGGTTCCTGCTCTACCGGGCCGTTCCGAGCATCGCGCTGCACCCGCCCCGCAGCCCGGAGCGCAACCCCTGGTGGGTGTGGGGCGTCGGGCAGCGACTGTACCGGCGGTGCGTGGAGATCGGTGACGGTCTCCAGGCGGTGGGGCCGTCGGATCCGCAGGTGGTGGCGCGGGCCCGGCGGCGTGCCGCGACGGCCGGATGGGACGGGGCCCGGGTGGCTGCTGCCGGGGAGGCCGCCGGGATCCTGGTCGCCGTCCGGCGGTACGTGCGGGGACAGGTGGCCGACGCCACGGTGGAGCCCGGTGTGGAACCGCCGTCGGGAGACATCGCACACGCCGACGTGGAGGCCGACGCGCGGCGCCTCGCGTCGATCTCCGCCCTGCTGGGGGACCGGTTGATCCACGACACCGCCGTCGAGCGCCTCGACACCGGCTCGACCTAGTCGTCGGTGAGGACTGGCGCCGACCCGTGTGGTGATGAGAGCGTATGTGCCGCAACCAGATGACTTGTCCGGGCGGGCGCGTGCGCGGGAAGCGGCAGGAGATCACCATGTCCGAGAAGGGCACCAATCAGCCACGCCTGCGTATCGGTGGTTGGATCTCTGCGCCCGACACGGACACCGCCCCGACAGCGTCCTATCGGTCGGGCCGCGGCCGACCCGACCGGCCTGGTGGAACGCCGCACCGGAGCACGCCGTCCCCGGCCTTGCCCCGCATCGTGCTGTCCGCACCCACCCGGCGGAGCCGTACTCCCGCCGAGGCCGGTCCGGGTCGTCGTCCCGGCGACGGGTCCGCCACCGTACTGCTCCCGCCGTCCGGTCGGTCGCATCCCGGCGCGGCCGCCGACGTCCGGCGTAAGTTGCTGCTCTGTGGGGTCGCGGTGGTCGCCGTGAGCACCATCGTCGGCGTGACGGCACTGTACGACGGGTCCACACCCGAGCCGGTACGCGGCGAGTTCGCCGCCGCGGTGCCCCGCCCGGACCAGCCCGGCGACGGACTTCCGATCGGTCCCGGTGCTCCCGGTTCCGACACGCCTTCGGCTGTCCCCGCAACGCCCACCCTGTCGCCGGGGGCCACCCCGACCGTCGACGGTGGTGGAGCGAGCGTGTCCCGCCGGGCGACTCCGGGCCCCACGTCCGCACACCCCGTCCCCGTCCTGCCGCCGCCGGTGGCGAGCGACCCCGCGCGTCCCTCGTCGACGCCACCGGCTCCGACCGGCACCGCCCTGACTCCGGGTGCCCGCATCGGCCTGGAGGCAGCCGCCCTGCCCGGCCGCCGGGTGCGGCACGCCGGGTTCCAGGCTCGCGTCGACGCCGTCGACGCCGGCAGCAGCGCCAGTTCCAAGGCCGACGCGGCGTTCGTCGTCCGCACCGGCCTCGCCGGGGCCTGCCTCTCCTTCGAGTCGGTCAACTTCCCCGGTCACTACCTGCGGCACCACGAGTTCCGGGTGTTCCTGCACCGCGCCGACGGCAGCGACCTGTTCCGCGCCGACTCGACGTTCTGCCAGGTCACCGGCATCAGCGGTACGCACACGTCGCTGCGTTCCTACAACTACCCGAACCGTTACCTCCGGCACGACGGGCAGCGTCAGATGCAGGTGTCCCCGATCGGCGACGGTGCCTCCTCGTCGTCGGCGACCTTCGTCGTCCGTCCCGCCCTCTGACGCCCCGCGTACCCCCGGCTCCGTCCCGGTAGTCCGCGCTGCGCCGACGTCGCCACCAACCGGGTCGCGGGCCGTCGGGCCCGACCGAGGAGACGGATCGGCGGATCGGAGCGACACCCCCCGGGCCGCCCCGATCCGCCACGCCCGCGTACCGCCGATGAGTGTGCCGGTCCGGGCGTCCCGGTTGACAGAGGCCGGTGTCCCGACGGCCGGGACATCGGCCCGATGGCCCGATTCGGCCTACGGCCGCCGCTTCCGTGGATGTCCGAGGATCAGCGCACCCGATCCTGCTACTGCGCGGCGTAGATCTGTTGCAAGATAGTGGCAATAGCAAAGTCATCGCAGAATGACGTGGAGGAACTTCCTGATGGCGGTCTACACCCTGCCCGACATGCCCTACGACTACGGCGCTCTGGAGCCGGCGATGTCGGGGCAGATCCTGGAGTTGCACCACAGCAAGCACCACGCCGCGTACGTCAAGGGGGCCAACGACGGCCTGGAGCAGCTCGCCGAGGCCCGTGCCAGGAGCGACTTCGGCACGCTGGTCGGTCTGGAGAAGACGTACGCGTTCAATCTGTCGGGGCACGTCCTGCACACGATCTTCTGGGGCAACCTGTCGCCGGACGGCGGCGACCGCCCCGACGGTGAGTTGGCGGCGGCGATCGACGAGCACTTCGGCTCGTTCGAGGCGTTCGCCGGCCAGTTGTCGGCGGCGACCAAGAGTGTCCAGGGCTCCGGCTGGGGCGTACTGGCCTGGGAGCCACTCGGGCAGCGGCTGATCGTGGAGCAGGTCTACGACCACCACGGCAACGTCGGACAGGGCACCACGCCACTGCTGGTCTTCGACGCCTGGGAGCACGCCTACTACCTGCAGTACAAGAACGTGCGACCGGACTACGTGGACCGGCTGTGGAACCTGGTCAACTGGTCGGACGTGATCGTCCGGTTCGACGCCGCCCGCGCCGCCACGCCGACGATCTGAGCGGCGTGACCGGCCCAATCCCGGCCGTGGCGGAACTGGTGCAACGCGCCGCCGGGGTGATCGCCGCCAAACACCGTGGTGACCTCGCCGGTGCCGAGGAACTACTCGCCGCCTTCGACTCCGAGCAGGCCAGGACGCTCGGCTTCTATCTGCTGGCCGACCTCAGCCTCGGACTGCTGCGGACGCAGAGCGGCCAGTCCCTGGACGACCTCGTCCGGGAACTGTCGCTGCTCGTCGCCGCCACCGCCGGACGGCCCGAAGCCTGATCGGCGGAAACGACACCGGCGGCCCTGTCCCACGGGTACGGGACAGGGCCGCCGAGGCGCTCACCCCGGCGGGCCTGTCGTGGGCCCGCCGGGCGTGGAGCGGTGGGTCAGCGTTGCAGGGTGAGTAGTGCGGGGCGGTAGGGCAGGAGGCCGTAGTCGCCGCCGGAGTTGGGGGAGCGTCCTTGGTAGAGGAGTTGGAGGTTGCAGGCGTTGACGGTCATGGTCTGGTCGGGGTTGGTGCGGATGAGTTCGCCGTGGCTGATGTCGTTGGTCCAGGTGGCGCTGCTGTTGGCTTTGCCGGCGAAGGGGTTGTTCTCGGTGGCGGCCTGGGGGGTCCAGGTGCCGTTGAGGCTGGTGGCGGTGAAGGAGCGGAAGTAGCGTCCTTGGGAGCCGATGGCTTCGACGAGCATGAGGTAGCGGTTTTCGCCTTCGAGTTTGTAGACCTGGACGCCTTCGAAGAGGTTGTTGGTGGTGTCGGTCATGATCGTGGTGTAGTTGGCGCCGAAGTTGCCGGGGAAGTTGCCGATGGGCATGCTGGCGCGGTAGATGCGGCCGTTGTCGCCGGCGAAGAAGAGGTACATGTTCTGGCTGTCGCCGATGAGGGCCTGGTCGATGGGGCCGGTGCCGGAGTTGGTGATGGATCCGGTGAACAGGGTTTGTGCCGGTCCCCAACTGTTGACGTCTGCCGGGTTGGTGGAGGTGCGGTAGGAGAAGGCGGGGCCGCCCCACTGGTAGGCGAGGACCCAGATGTTGCGGGGGGCGAAGTAGAACAGGGAGGGGGCGACGGCGGAGAACGGCATCGGGTTCTGGCTGGCGGAGCCCATCTGGTTCCAGTTGGAGAACAGGCCGAAGTTCATCGAGCCCCAGCTGGTGCCGGTGTCGTGGGTGGTGGCGTAGACGAGTTGCTGGCCGTTGTAGGGGGCGTGGGTGAAGTCCTTCAACGACACCCAACCCGAGCGGGGCTGCGCCAACGCGCCGGTCGAGGACCACCGGTACGACGACGGCAGCGAGCAGGTACCCGACGGCGGCGGCGTGGTCGGCGTGGTCCCGCCGTCGGCGCGGACGAGCTGCCACTGCTGGTTGGTGCCGCCCCAGTCGTCGTACTGCACGATGTTGCCGCCGTCAGCGGTCGAGGCGCCCTGCACCTCTACCGCCTTGTTGCTGTTGCGGTTGATCAGACGAACGTAGCCACCGGCCGAGTCGGCCAGCCGGAACTGCTGGTTGGTGCCGTTGCCGTCGGTCCACTGCACGATGGACGCGCCGTTGGCGGTGGAGAAGTTGTAGACGTCCAGCACCTTGCCGGACAGCCGCGACTTCAACCGGTAGTAGCCACCGCCGGAGTCGACGAACTGCCACTGCTGCTGATTGCCGTTGTTCCTGGTCCACTGGGTGATCCGCGCACCGTCGCTCGTGGCCAGGTTGTACACGTCCAGGGCCTTGCCGCTGTTGCGGTTCACCAACACGTACCACGCGTTGGTGTCGACCGTGGCCGCAGCGGCGGGCGTCGCCAGCACCGCGGCGGCGGCACCACTGACCATCACCGCTGCCACGCCGGCAGCGATGACCCGCGGCAACCACCGGCGCCGCCGCGACGGCGGTGCGATCGATGGAGATCTACCGAAGGCAGACATGATCCTCCTTCAATGACCAACAGATGAACGGTCCGCCCGGAGTCGGGCGCACCGTGACGCACGGGTCGAACGCAATCGCGGTATGGCAGCGCTAACATGATCGCCGCTATAGCTGGGCGCGCCCGATCCCAGATCCGGCGCAGCGGGCTTGCCCGGTAAGCCGCAGGCGCCGTCCTTAGGCATCGACTGTGAGCGATAACATGCCGTTCGTCAAGTCGTAACGTTTCCGACTCGGCACTCCGGCGCCGGGCCTGCCGGACCGACGGTCAGGGGTGGCCGTGCGCGCCGTCCGGGCCCGACGGGGTGAGCCTGCGGCTTCCCGTCATCACGACCCTGGGGGATCGATCCGCCGTGTCGCTTGGCGAGCCCCCGCATGCCGCGCAAAGCTGCGGGTTGCGGCGTAGCGCGTCGCCGGTGCGCAGACGTTCGAGGCAGGTCGTCGGTGGGCACATCGGACAACGGCCATGGTGACCCCGAGCCTCCCGGCCGGACCTCCACGCCGCCGTCGATGTCGGTGCCCACCGTCTGCTCGCCTGCTGCCACGCACGCCCGCCACGCTGGCGGATGTCACCGCGACGCGCAGTGGCCGGAGGCAACTGGGTCTGGGTGGGCAGCGGCGGCGGCTCCGCCGACGCAACGGCGGCTATCATGATGGCCCGACGGCGAGCCGCTGAGACTCGCGTCGCCGGCCCCGGGGTGAGCTGCGAGGCTGCCGTGTCGGCCCGAGGCCCCGGACGAAGGGGAGTGGCGATGGCGATCAAGTCGATTCCGGGCGCTGCCCGCAACACCAGGCAACGGGCCGAGGTCGTCGGGCTGCTCGACGAGTTGACCGAGTTCCGTAGCGCCCAGGGACTGCACGCCCAGTTGCGGGACCAGCAGGCGTCGGTCGGCCTGACCACCGTCTACCGCACCCTGCAGGCGTTGGTGGACGCGGGCGAGGTCGACACCGTGCGTCTGCCCTCCGGCGAGCAGTTGTACCGCCGGTGCAGCCGCAGCCACCACCATCACCTGGTCTGCCGCGAGTGCGGTCGCACGGTGGAGGTGGTCGGTCCGGCGGTGGAGGAGTGGGCCGAGGGCGTCGCGGCGCAGCACGGGTTCACCGATCTCAACCACACGCTCGAGATCGTCGGTGTCTGCGCCGACTGCGTGCGCCGATAGGGCGTGCGAAGCCTCCTGCACGGACGGTGGCGGCTGACGGGCATCGTGGTGGCTTTCCGTGTTCGGGCATTGACGCGTGGTCACCGACATGGTGTGCTCAGTCTAACGAAAGCGAAAACCGTGATCGTTAACTGAGGAGGACCATGTCTCTCACCGTGCCGCCCGACCTGTTGCGGGCCGCCGAGTCCGGCCCCGTCGACGACGAGGAGTTCGTCGCCTGCGTTCGGGAGTCGTTGCCGTACGCCTGGCAGACTGTCAGCCGGGTGGCGTCGGACCTGGCCGGCTCCGGCGAGGAGTTCGCCGACAACGTGCTCCCGCCGCCCAGTGAGGCGGAGCGGGGGCAGTTGTTGCGGGCGCTGGCCAGCGACGCCATCCGGTCCAGCCTGGAGCGCCACTTCGGCGTCAAGCTCGCCTTCCAGAACTGCCACCGGGTCGCGGCCTTCCGGCCGTCGGCGGTCGACTCGGACACCTACCGCCGGTTCGTCTCCACCCGGGGCCAGTTGCTCAACCAGTCGCCCGAGCTGCGTGACTGCTGATCCCCGCCGCACCCGGCGGGCGGAACGGGACGTGCACGCACACCTGTTCCTGCTCGCCGGGCAGCGGCCCGGCCACACCCACACCGAGGTGCTCGCCGACGCCCACCGGTACGGCAGCGCGGCGGAGGCCGCCGGCTTCGACGGGGTGTGGATCGCCGAGCACCACTTCATCCCCTACGGCGTCTGTCCCTCTGCGGTCGCCTTCGCCGCGCATCTGCTCGGCGCCACCCGGCGCATCGCGGTCGGCACCGCCGCCTGCGTGCTGTCCAACCGGCATCCGGTGGCGCTCGGCGAGGAGGCGGTGCTGCTGCACGAGCTCTCCGGCGGTCGGTTCCGGCTGGGCGTGGGCCGTGGCGGTCCCTGGGTCGACCTCGAGGTCTTCGGCACCGGCCTGGACCGGTTCCGACAGGGCTTCGGCGACTCGGTGGAACTGCTGCTGCGGTGGCTGTCCGGGCAGCCGGTGGTGGCGGGTAACGCGCGCTTCCCGTTCCGGCCCGTCGCGGTGGTGCCGCGTCCGCGTGGCCGGGTGCCGGTCTGGGTGGCCGCGACCACCCCGGGGACGGTCGACCTCGCCGCCCGGCACGGACTTCCGCTCCTGCTCGGCCTGCACGCGGACCTGGCCGAGAAGGCGGAACTGGTGGCCCGGCACGCGCGGGTGGCCGCCGCGCACGGGCACGACCCGACCGGCATCCACCACGCCAGCGCCCACCTCGCCCAGGTGGCGGCGACCGACGACGCGGCGGCGCGGGCGGTGCGCGCCGGCCTGCCGCCACTGCTGGCCGGCACCCGGGAGTACGTGCGCCTGGACGGTGCCGCGGGTGGGCGTCGCGATCCGGAACGCTATGTGGACCATCTGATCGACATCCACCCGGTCGGCTCGCCCCGCCGATGCCGAGAGGCGGTGGCCCGGGCGGCGGCCCTGCCCGGCGTGCGGCATCTGCTGTTCATGGTCGAGGCGGCCGGCGGCCGGGACGCCACGCTGGACACCATCCACCGGCTGGCGGCGGACGTGCTCGACCTCCCCGCGCAGGCCGAGTCGGAGAGGGCGTGACGAGCCGGCGACAGCGCGCCGGAGGCGATGACCTGGTTCTGACGCAATCAGCGGGTTGTCCGCGGCGGGTGCCGCACCACCCGTTACCATCGCGCTCATGGAAACGGTTTCCGTTGGCATCAAGGGGTGGTCGCGGTGAAGGTAGCGTTCGTCGGCAAGGGCGGTAGTGGGAAGACCACGCTCACCGCGCTCTACGCCCGCCACCTCGCCGCCGCCGGCCGTCCGGTGCTGGCGATCGACGCCGACATCAACCAGCACCTCGCGGTCGCCCTCGGCGGGCCGGAGCCCGCCGCCGCTCCCGTGCCGCTCGGCGCTCACCTGCCCGCGATCAAGGAGTACCTGCGCGGCGGCAATCCGCGGATCGGCTCCGCCGCCGAGATGGTGAAGACCACCCCGCCGGGCCGGGGTTCCCGTCTGCTCCGGGTGGACGAGGAGAACCCGATCTACGCGACCTGCGTGGCCCCCGTCGGCGCGGTGCGACTCGCGGTGACCGGCGAGTTCACCGCCGAGGACCTGGGGGTGGCCTGCTACCACTCCAAGGTCGGTGCAGTGGAGCTGCTGCTCAACCACATGCTCGACGGCCCCGGCGAGTACGTGGTGGTGGACATGACCGCCGGTGCCGACTCGTTCGCCTCGGGGCTGTTCACCCGCTTCGACCGCACGGTGCTGGTCTGCGAGCCGACCGTGCGCGGGGTCGGTGTCTACCAGCAGTACGCCGGCTACGCGCGGGACTACGGGGTGGCGCTGTCCGTGGTCGGCAACAAGGTCGAGGACGCCGCCGACGTGGAGTTCCTGCGCGAGCACGTCGGAGACGACCTGCTGACCTGGGTGGGACGCTCGGCGTACGTGCGCCGGGCGGAGCGTGGCGACCTCGGGCCGTTGGACGAGGTGGAGCCGGAGAACCGGGCGGCGCTTGGTCGCCTGGCCGAGGTCGTCGACACCACCACCCAGGACTGGGCGGCGTTCACCCGCTGGGCCCACGAGTTCCACCGGCGCAACGCGATGGCCTGGGCCAACGACCGTACCGGCGTGGACCTCACCACGCAGATCGACCCGGACTTCCGGATGGGGCCGGCCGCCGTCCCCGCCTGAGCGCGGCAGTGGACCCGGCGGCTGAAACCCCGTCGTCCCGCCCGGCGTCCGGTGCCGAGGCCGGGCGGGCGCGGGTTGTCGGAGGAGCGTGTGAAGATCCTCGCCATGACCGAATGGATCTACAACGAGCGCCCGGCGGGCGTACGGTTCCTCACCGAGCGCATCGGGGAGCCGGGACGCGATGAGATCGAGGCCGAGATCTGGGCCTGGATCGTGCGCGGCGACACCGACGCCGACGAGTTCGTGGACTTCTTCGACCAGGACGGTCAGCGTCACGGCGCTACCGACGACGAGCTGCGTGCCGCGTACGAGACGGCGGTGGCGGCGCGGCGGGAGCAGCAACGCGGCTGGGGTGAGGTGAGCGGCAACCTGACCCGCGCCTTCGCCGAACTCAACCGGCGTGGAGTGGTGGCCAGGGAGAACTTCACCTGCTGCGGCACCTGCGCGGCGGGCGAGATCCACGACGAGCGGGACGACTCCCGGCACTGGCACGGCTACCTCTGGTACCACCAGCAGGACACCGAGTCGCTGGTCGACAGCGAGGACGGCCAGGTCTGGCTCGGCTACGGGGCCTATCCGCCGGTGGACTTCGACGAGGCCGCCTACTCCGCCCTCTCCGAGGCCGAGCAGCAGGCCGGATACCAGGCCGACCTGGAACGATTCCTCGACGATCTCGTCTTCCCGGTGCTGCGCGAGCACGGCCTGCGGGTGGAGTGGAACCGCCAGCAGTCCCAGCGGATCAGCGTCACCGGGGCCCAGTGGTACGCGTCGGTGCTCTGAGTTCGCCCCGGCCCGCCCCGGCCGGGAGGTGGCGACCCCGACCTGCACGGGGTGACCGTCGAGGCCGCTGACGCCGGACTGCGCGACCCGGTGTGTCGCGAGACCGAGCCGGCCTGACGACGCTCCGTCAGGCCGGCTCGGCCGCTGACGTGTCGCCTCCCGGGCCGGGCGCGCGGTCGAGGAGACGGCGCAGGTTGGCGCCGAGGACGTCCGCCCGCTCGGTGGGGGAGAGGTCGTCCAGCCCGACGGGTTCCAGCGTCTGCGTGAACGACACATGGTCCAGGCTGGGCGGGAAGTCCGAACCCCAGTACAGTCGCCGGCTGCCGAAGCGGTCCAGGAGCAGCTCGACGAAGGGCCGGGCCGCCGCGTGCGGCCAGGCGTGCGACGGCTCGCTGACCGCGTACAGGCCGGAGATCTTCACTCCGACGTGCGGCAGTCGGGCGAGGTCGAGCAGCGCCGCCAGGGTCTCGGTGGCCTGCTGTGGAGTCGGGGGCGTGGGCCGACTGCCGGGCAGCCCGAGGTGGCTGAACAACACCGGACACCCGTCGAGGGCGGCGAGTGCGGGGCCGAGCCGCCGGGTGGCGGCCGGGGTGGCGTTGAGGCTGAGCACCGCACCGGCCGTGGCGAGGTCGGCGGCGCAGCCGGTCACCCAGTCGGCGAAGCGGTCGGCGGCCTCGGGTTCCGCCAGGTAGGCGGCCACCCCGACGAAGCCCGCCGCCCACCAGCGGGCCAACTGCCCGTCCGCCGGTCCACTTGGTGGAACGTAGGCGACCGGGGCGATCCAGGGGTGCCGGGTGGCCAGCCCCGCCAGGTAGTCGTTGTTCCCGGCGAAGCGCGGCTCGCCCTCGTACCCGACCACGAGGGCCCGATCGATGCCGTGTACGCGACGGATGTCCTGATACAGAGCGATCTCCTGGCCGCCTGCCGGGGAGCGTCCGTACCGGCCCGGGTAGCCGTCGGCGAACAGGTGCAGGTGGGCGTCAGCGCGATCCATGGTCACGGACGATAACCCAAATTCTGGCTGGTTATTGACGCGGCCACCCCCCTGACTTAGGTTCTTGTCTCAATTAGGTCCGGATTGCAGGTCGCGAGCGAAGGGTGGGCCGGGTGGCGCGGGGACACGACGGGGTTGATGAGCTGGTACTGCTGAGGCGTCAGCTCCATCGCCACCCCGAGCTGCGGTTTACTGAACGCCGCACGGCCGGGACGTTGGCCGAGAAGCTTCAGCCGTTCGGGCGGTTGCGCACCGGCATCGCCGGTACCGGACTGGTACTCGAACTCGAAGGTCGCCTCCCGGGGCCATCGGTCCTCCTTCGGGCCGATATGGATGCCTATCCCGTGCAGGACGCCAAGACCGAGCCGTACGCCTCGACGTCCGCCGGGGTCTGCCACGCCTGCGGACACGACGTGCACATGACCGTCGCGTACGGCACCGCCGCCCGGCTCGCCGCCGACCCGCCGGCCCGGGGCTCGGTCACCGTCCTGTTCCAACCCGCCGAGGAGATCCCGTTCGGCGAGACCTCCGGCGCCGCCGCCGTCCTCGTCGACGAGGCGCTGCGCGGCCGGCGCTTCGACGCCGTACTCGGCCTGCACTGCTGGCCCGACCTGCCGGTCGGCACCCTCGGCGTGGACCGCACCACCGCGATGGCGGCCAAGGACGCGTTCCGCATCGAGGTCCTCGGTCGGGCCGCGCACGCCGCCACCCCGGCGCTCGGCCGCGACGCCATCCTCGGACTGAGCGGCATGGTGAACCTGCTGCACGCTGCGGTGGCCCGATCGCGCAACGCCGACGAACTGATGGCCTTCAACATCGGCACCATCTCCGGCGGAGCCAGCCAGAGCCAGGTCGCCGGTTACGCGGAGGCCACCGGCACGCTGCGCACCCTGGACGAGGGCGTCCGCGACCGGCTCAAGACGGTCATCGAACGGGTCGCCCGCCAGCAGGCCGCCGCGCTCGACCTCGGCGTCCGCTTCACCTGGGCCAACGAGATGCCGCCGGTACGCAACGCGGCCGAACTCGTCGCACTCGCCCACCGCGAGCTGCCCGACCTGGTGCAGGTGGCGGACCTCGCGGTGCCGCCGCTGACCACCGACGACTTCGCGCTGCTCGGCGCGCTCGGCCCGAGCCTGTACGTCAAGCTCGGCGTCACCGGCGAGCGCGGGGGCGCGCCCCTGCACTCCGGCTCGTTCGACGTCGACGAGCGGTGCCTCGACGTCGGCGTGACCGCCTTCGAACGGCTCACCCGAGCCGTACTGGACGGGCGACTCCCCGCGGCTGCCCCCGGTGTCGGGACGACCGTACCGGCACCCGCCGGGCCGGACGCGGCCGTCGCGGCGGTGACGGCATGAACCGCGTCGTCGACCGCACCGTCCCGGTGCCCACCGGCGGCACCCGGGCAGGCGCGGCATGAACGCCGCGCCGGAGGTCGCCGTCATCGGTGCGGGCGCGTTCGGGCTGCGGCACGTCGCCGCGTACCGGTCGATCGGCGTACCGGTGGCCGCGCTCGTCGACCCGGACCCCGACGTGCGGGACCGGGCCGCCGCCGCGCACGGCGTCGCCCGTACCTACGGCACCGTCGCGGACCTGCTCGCCGCCGGAGCCCCGCAGGCGGCCTCGGTCTGCGTACCCGGACCCGCCCACCGGGAGGTCGCGGTCGCGCTGCTCGCCGCCGGAGTGCCGGTCCTGGTCGAGAAGCCGCTCGCGGCGACGGTCGCCGACGCCGCCGCGATCGTCGCGGCGGCCCGCACCCACCAGGTCCTCTGCCAGCCCGGACACATCCTCCGTCACAGCGCCCCGCACCGGGCGCTGTACGACGCGGTCCGCGCCGGCCGGCTCGGCCGGGTGCTGGCCGTCTCCTCCCGCCGGGACCGCCCGCGCGCGCTCAGCCGGCTCTTCCCCGGCGAGCATCCGGCCCTGCTCACCGCCGTGCACGACGTCGACCTGGCCATCTGGTACGCCCAGTCGCCGGTGGTCGAGGTCCGTGCGACCGCCCGGACCCGACCGGGACCGACCTCGCCGGTCCTGGTGTGGGCGGAGCTTCGGCACGCCAACGATGTCGTGTCGTCGATCCGCAACAGCTACCTCCTGCCTGACACCACGCCCAACCACACCTCGGACCTGGTCGAGGTGTACGGCACCGACGGGGTCGCCCACGTCGACCTCGGCCACCCCACGCTGCTCGTCCAGGCCGAGCAGACCGAGGCGCCGGACTGGCTGCTCTCGCCGGCCGACGGCGGCGGCGCGCTCGCCGCCGAACTGCGCCACTTCGTCGGTCAGGTGACCGGCACCGACTCGTCGGCGGTCGTCCCGCTCGCCGACGGACTGCACGTGGTGCAGGTCGCCACGGCCATGGCCGACAGCGCCGCCGCCGGTGGCGAACCCCGTCGGATCTCCCTCGAACCCCTCTCCTGACAGGAGCTTGCGCCGATGTTTCGTCGTAGATTGACCGGCGTCCTCGCCGCCGGTGTGGCCACCGCCGCGATGCTGGCCGGATGCGGGGGCGGTGGCGACGCCGCCGACGGCCCGGTCACCCTCAAGGTGCTCACCTGGGAGCCGGGCGGCTCCGAGTACTGGCAGCAGGTGAAGACCACCTTCGAGGCCAGCCACCAGAACATCAAGCTGGACCTGCAGTCGGTCCCGTTCGACAAGTACCCCGAGGTGCAGGGGCCGTACATCACCTCGCAGTCCGGGCCGGACGTGATGGCCAACAACGCCGGGCTGGAGCTGTTCGACCGGCGGGGCGCGTACGTGCCGCTGGGTGACCGGGCCGCCGAGATCAACAAGGACCTGGTCACCTACAGCGGCGCCTGCGAGGGCTTCGACACCAGCAAGGCCTGCTTCGGCGTGCCCTTCTCCTACCAGGGCAACGTCCTGTACTTCAACAAGGACGTGCTGCGCGGCGCCGGGCTGGACCCGGAGAACCCGCCGGCCACCTGGGACGAGTTCGGCGCCGCCTGCGAGGCGATCAAGAACTCCGGCAAGACCTGCCTGGCGCTGGGGTTGTCCGGCACCTTCCCGGCGTACTGGGACTTCCCGGAGATCGCCCGGAACTACCTGACCGAGGACGACATCCGCGGTCTGCTCGCCGGCACGCTGTCCTGGAAGGACCCGAAGCTGGTCCAGGTCCTGGAGAAGCTCGCCGAGATCACCACCAAGGGCTGGACGAACAAGAACGCCCCGTCGATCACGATGCTGCCCGACGGCGCGGACATCTTCCAGCGCGGTGACGCCGCCTTCGCCGGCACCATCATCTCCGACGCGGTGAACTGGGAGGCGTTCGGCAAGGCCCTCGGCGACGACAAGCTCGGCGTCACCCGGTGGCCGGTGATCAACCAGTCCGCGCCGCTGGCCGGCAAGTTCTCCGGCATCGAGGGCGCCGTCTACGGCGTGACGCAGTGGAGCGAGAAGAAGGAAGCCGGCCTGGAGTTCATCACCTGGCTGGCCGGCAAGGAGAACGGCGAGCTGTGGGTGAAGCACGCCAAGGGGCAGCCGTTGAACAAGAACGTCGACCCCGCCCTGCTGCCGTCGTCGCCGGCCTTCAAGAAGATCCAGGAGTTCGTGGCCGAGCCGACCCTGCACGCCGGTGTCATGCTCTCCGGCCCCGAGGCCGACGCGCTGGCCCGAGGCTGGCAGCAGATCACGCTCGGTCAGCTCACCGTCGACAAGTGGGCCGACCAGATGCAGCAGGCGCTGGAGCGCAGCCCGACGAAGAAGCAGGGCAACTAGTCGCACCGGGTGGGGTGGCCGGGCGCCACCCCACCCGCCAGCCTCCGGGGAGGACAGCCCGATGAGCATCTCCACCGCGTCGGCCGCCGATTCGGCCGTCGCGACGAACCCACCCCCGCCGGTACGCCGCACCCGGCGACCCCGGCACGCCCGGGAATGGTGGCTCGGCGCCCTGCTGGTGCTGCCGGGGATGGCCCTGGCGGTCACCTTCAAACTGGTGCCGCTGATCCGGGGCGTCATCACCAGCTTCGAAGCCTCCAGCGGCTTCGGCGACAGCTCGTTCGCCGGCTGGGACAACTACACCCGGATGTTCGACGACCCGGTGGTGCTGGCCAGCTTCCGCAACGCCCTGCTGGTGGTGGCCACCCTGCCGGTCTGGATCGTGCTGCCGCTCGTCCTGGCGGTGCTGATCCACCAACGGGCACCGGGCTGGAAGTTCTTCCGGGCCGTCTACTTCGTCCCGTACACCATCGCGCCCATCGTGGTCGGCATCATGTTCCGGCAGATCCTCAGCCCGGACGGACCGATCAACGCCCTGCTGCGCGCGGTCGGGTTGGAGCCGCTGGCCATCGAGTGGCTCAACGGGCAGAACAGCGCGCTCTTCTCACTGGTCGCGGTGGCGCTGTGGAGCTTCTTCGGTCTCGGGGTGATGACCTACCTGGCCGGGCTCGCCACCATCCCGGACGAGGTGCTGGAGGCCGCGTACCTCGACGGGGCCAACTTCTGGCGGCGGCTCTTCTCCGTCGTGGTGCCGATGCTGCGTCCCACCGTGGCGTACTGGAGCGTGCTCTGCGCCTCCGGCGTGCTGATCTGGCTGTTCCCGCTGATCTACGCGCTGACCCAGGGCGGCCCCGGCGACGCCACCATGCTCCCCGAGTACCTGGTCTTCCTGACCACCTTCCAGTTCCTCGACCGGGGGTACGGCTCGGCCATCGGCATCGCCCTGTTCGTCTTCGTCGCCGTGTTGTCGATCTTCAGCGTGCGGCACATGTTCAAAGAGGGGACCCGGAAGCCGCGATGAACCGGCGACACTCCGCCCAGATCGGGCGCTACCTGTTGGTCTTTGCGTTGGTGGTGGTCGCGGTGGCGGCGCTCTATCCGCTGCTGTTCACCGTGGTCAGCTCGCTCAAGACGCAGACCGGGTTCGCCCGGGACCCGCTCGGGCTACCGGCCGGGATCACCTTCGAGAACTACGTCGAGGCGTTCAAGCGGATGAACATGCCCCGGCTGCTGCTCAACTCCATCATCACCACGGTCGGTGGCCTGGTGCTGTCGGTGCTGGCCGCGATGCTGATCGCGTACACGGTGACCAAGCTGCGTTTCCGGGGCGGCAAGCTGGTCTTCCTGTTCATCATCATCACCCTGACCATCCCCAGCCAGGCGATCATCTACCCGCTCTACCAGACGGTGCTGGACCTGGGGATGTCCGGCGAGTACCAGGGACTGATCCTGGCGTACGCGGCCTTCGGCCTGCCGCTGGGCACGTACCAGCTCGCCGGCTACTTCCAGCAGGTGCCCGACGAGCTGATCGAGGCCGCCCGGGTCGACGGGGCCGGACACTTCACCATCCTGTTCCGGCTGCTCGCCCCGATCGCCACCCCCGCCCTGGCGGCGCTGGCCATCTTCAACTTCGTCTGGATGTGGAACGACCTGCTGCTGCCACTGGTCATCATGGGCGGCTCGGACTCCAAGACGCTGATGGTCGGCGTGTCCCTGCTCAGCGGCCAGTACGACGTGTCGGTGCCGCTGGTCAGCGCCGGCCTGATCGTGGCCCTGCTCCCGGTGCTCATCATCTACCTGGTGTTCCAGCGCCAGCTCGTCTCCGGTGCGCTCGCCGGCTCCGGCAAGTGAGCACACCGACCGACCGGCCCGACCCGGATACTCCTCAATGTCCGAGCGCGGGTCACCCCGGTCCCGTCCCCGATCCCGGCACCGGATCGGGGACGGGACCGGCCCGCGGGCCGGGCGTGCAGGTGTGCCACCTGTACCGCCTGCGTCCCGGGGCGGAGGCCGAGTACGAGCGCCGGCACGTCGAGCTGTGGCCGGAGATGGCCGCCCTGCTCGACGAGGCGGGCGTGTACGACTACCACATCTACCGGCACGGTCTGCTGTTGATCTGCGTCCTGCGGACCCGGTGGGGCTTCGACCACGCCGGCCGGGTCACCGGCGCCTCCGAGGTGCAGGCGCGGTGGACGGCGTCGTTGTCGCACCTGTTCGCCGAGATCGCCGACGCCGACGGTGAACCCCTGTGGGCGTACCCCGTCTTCCACCATCCCGGCCGCCGGATGTAAGGAATGGATGTAAGGAAGGGTCCCCTGCTATGCACGAGGCGATAGCAGGGGACCCTTCCTTACAGCTATACGGCGTAGGCGATGGAGCCGTCGGCGCGGTGGGGGATGCGGGTGAGCGGGCGGCCGGTCAGGTCCAGCGGGGTCTCGTCGGTGAGGTCCAGGGTGACGCCGAGACCGGGTTCCTCGGGGATCGGCAGGAACCCGCCCTCGCGGCGGACGCACGCCCGGGCCGGACCGTCGGCGAGGGTGTCGTCCAGCGGGGAGTACTCCTGCGTCACGAAGTTCGGGATCGCCGTGTCCAGGTGCACCGAGGCCATGGTGAGCAGCGGTCCGAGGCAGTTGTGACTGACCACCGCCGCGTGGTACGACTCGGCCAGCGCCGCGATCTTGCGGGCGTGGCTGATGCCGCCGGCCAGGCCGAGGTCGGGCCGGACGTACTGGGCCCCGCCCTGCGCCAGCAACTCCTTGAACTCCCAGATGGTGTGCAGCCGCTCGCCGTTGGCCATCGGCACCCCGAGCGCGCGGCGGCTCACCTCGGCCTGGCTGCTGACGCTGTCGATCTGGATCGGGTCCTCGACCATCAGCGGGTGCAGCCGACCGACCGCCGGGATGACCGCCTCGGCCTGCAACGGGGTGAGCTTGCGGTGCAGCTCGATGAGCAGGTCGACGTCGGGTCCGACCGCGTCGCGGACGGCGGCGGTGGTGGCCTCGGTGTCGCTGACCAGCCGGGCGAGCGACAGGTCGCCGTAGTCCGCCGGCAGCGGGTCGAACTTCACCGCGGTGAACCCGTCGGCGACCGCCGCCGTGGCCTGTGCGGCGAGGTCCTGCGCGCCGGTACCGGGCAGCAGCAGGTGCAGCCGGATCCGGTCCCGGACCCGACCGCCGAGCAACTGCCAGACCGGTACGCCGAGTCGCTTGCCGAGCAGGTCCCAGAGCGCCAGGTCGATGGCGGAGACGGCGGCGGTGAGCACCGATCCCCGGAACGGTCCCATCCGGTACAGGTGGTGCCAGTGGTGCTCGATGCGGCTCGGGTCGGCGCCGAGCAGGTGCGGGCGGAACGCCTCCACGACCGCGTGTACGGCTCCCGGATACCCCCAGCAGGCGGACTGCCCGACGCCGACCAGCCCGGTCGAGGTGTGCACCGCGACGAAGTGCGCGTCGCCCCGCACCACCGACTCGACGGCGGTGATCTCCATGCTGCCCCCAAATTAGAGCCCTATAACGGCCACAAACTTGCTCATGCACTCTTCCATAGCATGATGTCCCTGGTCTAGGCTCCAATCCGAACGAGCCGGAATAGGGCTCTAATTCATCTATGGGGGTGTGATGGGTCTGCCGGACGACTACCGGGCGATGGCCCGGATCCGCCGGTTCGAGGAGCGGCTGGCCGCCCTCAAGGACGACGGTGAGATCCCGGGCTCGATCCACCTGTGCAACGGTCAGGAGGCGATCCCGGTCGGTGCCGCCCGCGCGCTGCGCGACGGTGACCACGTGACCGCGACCTACCGTGGGCACGGCTGGGCGCTGGCCCGGGGTGTGGACATGACCGGGCTGTTCGCCGAGATGATGGGCCGGGACTCGGCGGTCAACGGCGGCCGGGCCGCCTCGCCGTACCTCTCCGATCCCGGACGCTGGTTCATGGGGGAGAACTCCATCGTCGGCGCCGGAGTGCCGATCGCCACCGGTGCCGCGCTCACCGCGCAACGCACCGGCAGCGGCGCGGTCTCGGTGGTCAGCATCGGTGACGGCGCGATGAACCAGGGCAACGTGCACGAGGCGATCAACCTCGCCGCCGTGCTCGACCTGCCGCTGGTCCTGGTGGTGGAGAACAACGTCTACTCGGAGATGTCCCGCATCGAGGACATGGTCCGCATCCGCCAGCTCGCCGAGCGCGCCGCCGGGTACGGGATCCCCGGCCGGGTCGCCGACGGCAACGACCCGGACGCGGTCGCCGAGGCCGTCGCCGAGGCGGTCGCCCGCGCCCGGGAGGGCTCCGGCCCGTCCATCGTGGAGGCGATGACCGAGCGCCTGGTCGGCCACTACAGCGGCGACGTGCAGCACTACCGCCCGGCCGGTGAGATCGCCGCCGCCCGCGAACGCGAGCCGCTGGTCCGGATCCGGGCCGCCGCCGACGCCGAGCTGACCGCCCGGCTCGACGCCATCGACGCGGAGGTGGCCGCCGAGGTGGAGGCCGCCGTCGTCGCCGCCCGCGAGGTGCCGTTCCCCGACCCGGCGACCGTCAAGGAGTACGTCTATGTCTGAGTCGCTGCGGTACATCCAGGCCGTCAACGCGGCGCTGACCTGGGCGCTGGACAGCCGGTCCGACACCGTCTACTTCGGTGAGGACGTCGCCCTGCCCGGCGGCCCGTTCGGTGCCACCAAGGGTCTGCACAAGCGGTTCGGCACCGAACGGATCTTCGACACCCCGATCTCCGAGACCGGCTTCCTGGGCATGGCGCTCGGCGCGGCCATGACCGGCCTGCGTCCGATCGCCGAGATCATGTACGCCGACTTCTCCTTCGTGGCGATGGACCAGATCGTCAACCAGATCGCCACCATCCGCTACTCCAGTGCCGGTCGGTGGAAGGCCCCGCTGGTGATCCGGATGCAGCAGGGGTACTCACCCGGTGCCTGTGCCCAGCACTCGCACTCGGTGGAGGCGTACTTCGCGCACACGCCCGGCCTTCGGGTGGCGCTGCCGTCCACACCGGACGACGCGTACCAGATGCTGCGCACCGCGGTGGTCAGCGACGACCCGGTGGTCGTCGCGGAGGCCCGGATGCTCTACCCGACCCGGGGCCCGGTCCGCACCGACGCGCCGGTCGAGCCGATCGGCGGCGCCCGCGTGGTCCGCGACGGCCGGGACGCCACCGTGGTGGCCTGGTCCCGGATGGTCCCGGCAGCCCTGGCCGCCGCCGACCAACTCGCCGCGGAGGGGATCGAGACCGAGGTGATCGACCTGCGGTGGCTCAATCCGCTGGACTTCGACACCGTCGGCGCGTCGATCGCGCGCACCGGCCGCCTGGTCGTCGCCCACGAGGCGAACCTGACCGGCGGATTCGGTGCGGAGATCGCCGCCCGGGCCGCGTCCGAGTGCTTCGCCGACCTGCGTGCCCCGGTGGCCCGGGTGGCCGCCCCGGACGTGCCGATGCCGGCCGCCCCGGCGTTGCAGAAGGCCGTGGTGCCCGAGGCGGACCACGTCGCCGAGGCGGTCCGCGGGACGGTCCGGCGGTGACCGGCGTCGCCCCGGCGGTCGGCCTGCTCACCGGCCGCCGGGTGGTGGTCGTCGGCGGTGCCTCCGGCATCGGGCTCGCCACGGTCCGGGCCGCCGTCACGGCCGGCGCGGCCGTCGCGGTGCTCGACGCCGACGCCGACGGCGCCGCCGGTGCCGCCGCGCAGGCCCGTGCCGCCGGGGCGACGGCCGTCGCCCACGCGGTGGACGTGACCCGGGAGACGCAGGTCGCCTCGGTGTTCGACGCGGTCGCCGCCGACCTCGGCGGCATCGACGCGGTGCTGCACGTCGCCGGGATCATGCGCGGGCAGGGCACCGACGTCACCGATCTGCCGCTGGAGCTGTGGCAGCGGGTGATCGAGGTCAACCTCACCGGACCGTTCCTGGTCGCCAAGCACGCCGTACGACACCTGACCGCCGGTCACGGGGTGCTCGTCCTGGTCGGTTCCAAGGCGGGCGTGTTGGCCGGATCCGGCTCGGTACCCTACGGCGCGAGCAAGGGAGGACTGCACGGCCTGGCACTGACGCTGGCCCGGCAACTCGGCCCACGCGGGATCCGGGTGCACACCCTCTGTCCCGGCGACATCGACACCCCGCTGATGCGGCGGTCGCTGGACGAGGCACGGGCCAACGGCACCGACGGTGCCCAGGTCGCCCGGATCGAGGCGGCGCTGGGCCGTCCCGAGGACGTGGCGTCGGTGCTGACGCTGTTGGCGGCACCGGCCAGCGCCGGCATCGCCGGCACCGTCTACACCGGCTGAGCAGCCCGAGGCGACGGCGAGGCGACGACGTGGAGGCGGCAGCGTGATCGGGATCATCGGCCCGGAGGACTCGATCCGGCTCGTGCAGGAGGTGGCTGCCGGGGAGGGGCGCGCGGAGGAGGTGACCACCCGCGCGTACACCGACCCCGAGCAGGCCCCCGAACTGGCCCGCGAGTTGGACGACCTGTGCCAGGTGCTGCTGTTCACCGGGCGGATCCCGTACGCCTTCGCGGCGGCGGGCGGTGGGCTGCGCGCCGAGATCGACTACATCCGGCACGCCGGGATCGACCTGTACCGCACCCTGTCCCGGATGCTGCTGGCCGGTGGCGGGCGACTGCCCCGGGTCAGTGTGGACACCATCGAGGCGGAGACCGTCCGGGAGACGTACCACGACATCGAACTGACCCCGCCCACCGACATCCTGCCGATCGCCGACTCGTCCGGCCTGCTCTTCTCCGGCCTGGCCGAGATCACCGCCTACCACCGCGAGCGCTACGAGTCCGGCGCCGTCGAGGCCTGCCTGACCTGCCTCGGCGCGGTGCACCGGGAACTGCGTGAGCGCGGCGTGCCGGTCTGGCGCGTCGAGCACACCCGCGCCTCGGTCCGCGACGCGCTGCGCCGGGCCTGGCTCGCCGCCGAGGTACGCCAGTCCCGGGCCACCCAGATCGCGGTGATGATGATCGAGGTGGCCGAGTCGGCGAACCGCCCGCAGGACCCCTACCAGGCGGAACGACAGCGCCTGCGGTTGCGCGAGGCACTGCTGGAACACGCCGAGCGGATGCGCGGGCGACTCAACACCATCGACGACCGGACGCTGGTCATCACCACCAGCCGGGGCACGGTGGAGAGCGCCATCGCCCGGCACCGGGCCGGGCACGCCTCCCTGCTGAGCCTGCGCGGCGTCGACGGCGACCACACCGTCGGTTTCGGCGCCGGCACCACCATCGCCGCCGCCGAGGCCAACGCCCGCCAGGCGCTCGCGCTGGGCCGGGGCGGTGAGACGCACGTGGTCTTCCCGGACGGGGAGATCTACTCCACCCGGGAGAGCGCGGTCAAGCAGCGGCTGCGCGAGACCGCCCCCGGTGTGCTGCGGGTCAGCGAGCAACTGCGCCTCGGACCGCTCTCCACCCGGCGGTTGCTGGAGGCGCTGCACCAGATGGACCCCAACCAGGTGACCGCGCGGGGCCTGGCCGACGCGTACGGGGTGGAGACCCGTTCGGCCCGCCGGCTGCTCAAGGCGCTGCGCGCGGCCGGGTTCGCCGAGGAGGTCGGTGTGCACGTCAGCACCGGCGCGGGTCGGCCGCAGAGCGTCTACCGGGTGGCCCTGCAACGCCTGGTCGGAGCGATCGGGGCGGACACGTGATCTTCGAATCGACCTTCCTGGTCACCGCCACCTTCGCCGCCGACGCGGCGCAGCGTCGCGAGCCGTACCGGGCGGCCCACCTGGACCACGTACGCGGACTGCTCGCCGACGGCACCGCCCTGCTCGCCGGGGCCCGCGCCGACCTGAGCGCCTCCGTCCTCGTGCTGCGGGCACCCGACGCGTCGGCCGCCCGCACCCTCGTCGAACACGATCCGTACTGGCGGCACCGGGTGTGGACGGCTCTCGACGTCGTCGACTACCTGGCCGCCACTCCGCAGTCCCTCGGGAGGTCATGATGTCGTACCGCCAGATTTCCGGCGTCCGGGTGCACGGCGCCGAGCACGCGCCGTTCGCGGCCACCCTGCTGGCCGAGTCGCTGGGGGAGGGGGCGGAGCCGGTGCGGTTCGTTCCCGACCCGACGCTGCCCGAGGGCGGTTTCCGGGTCGAGGTGCCGGCCACCGGGGAGATCCGCGTCGTCGGCGACCCGTTCGCCGGCCTGGTCTACGCCGTCCGGGACCTGCTGGACCGGGCCACCCCGGCCGGGCTGCCCGTCGGAGCGCACCAGAGCGCCCCCGGGCTGCCGCTGCGTACACTCTGGACCTGGGACCACTCCACCAACTGGGACCTTCGCCAACTCGGCCAGCAGGAGATCGGCGCGCTGAACCCGTACGCCAAGGGCAGCGACGCCTTCGGCGCGGACTACCGACGGCTGGTGGACTTCTGTAGCGCCGAACGCATCGGCGGGATCGTGGTGTACGGGCTGCTGCGCGACGCCCACGGCGGCGTCGAGGCCGCCCGCGACCTGTGCGAGTACGCCAACGCCCGGGGCGTACGCATCATCGCCGGGGTGGGCGTCAACGCCTACGGCGGCATCTACTTCGACGGCCGGCACCGGTACAACCTCGCCACCTGGCTGCGGCAGCGCCCCGATCTGGCCGCCGAACTGCCGAAGAAGGTCGGCTTCGACATCGACGAGTTCGGCGACCTGCACTTCCCGGCCAGCGAGTACATGATGGCCGCCTGCCCGTCGCAGCCGGAGAACCTGGCCTGGCACCGCGACGCCATCGACTGGCTGCTGGACACCCTGCCGGTCGGCGGGATCAACTTCGAGACCGGCGACTACGGCAGTTGCGCCTGCGCGCGGTGTGTCGAGCGCACCGGTGGCGAGCGCACCTCCTGGTCGTACGAGGCGATGCGGTCGGTGTACCCGACCCTGCTGGACACCGCCCGTCGGCCGGGTCCGGCCGGGGTGCCGCTGCGTCACCTGGTCGAGGTGTACTGGGACAACATCTTCGACCTCGACGCGCAACGGCCGCTGGCCGACCTGCCCGACGACGTGGCCTACCAGTACTGCGTCAACCGGGGCTTCTGGTACGACAACCGGGACCGGCTGACCGCCGCGCACGTGGCGGCACTGCCGCACACCACCAACGTGCTGCGGACGCACGCGGGGTCGCAGTGGAACCGGCAGCGGCACTCCTGGGTGCCGGAGATGTACACCGACATGGCCACCCGGACCGCCGCCGCCGGCATGCGCGGGTTGACCATCTTCGCCGAGGCGTCCGCGTACCACCCGACCAACGAGGTGAGCTACCTGGCGTACGCCCGGTTCTCCTGGAACCCCGAGTTGACCTGGGGCGAGTTCTGGCGGGACGAGGTCGCGCCCCGGTTCGGCGGGTCGAGCGAGGCGGAGGCGTTCCGCGACGGCGCGGCGCTGCTGGACGACCCGGCGGCCGAGGCGGAGGCGTTGCGCAAGGTGGGCGGCGACGCCCTGTCGATGGTCGCCGCCACCAGCGGTGAGGTGCAGCGTCGCTGGCTGTGGCTGGCCGAGCGGACCGCCCGGCACGCCCACTCGGTCGGCTGAGCCCGGCGGAGCGTGGCGGACTTGACAGGCAAGTGACAGCTTGCCTATAACTGTCCGGGTGGACGCGGAACCGGACCTGTTCAAGGCGCTCGGTGACGCGACGCGACGCATCATCCTGGACGAGTTGGTCGACCGGGACGGCCAGACCCTGTTCGAGATCTGCGGCCGGCTGACCATGAAGCACGGCCTGACCTCGTCGCGTCAGGCCATCTCGCAACACCTCGCGGTGCTCGAACAGGCCGGGTTGGTGCACGTCCGGCGAGAGGGCCGGTACAAGTTCCACCACATCGACACCGGCCCGCTGCGCGCGATCGCCGAGCGGTGGCCCACCGACTGAGAGGAAGCGACCGTGCTCCGCATCAACATCACCAGCGTGTTCGTCGACGACCAGGTGAAGGCGCTCGCCTTCTACACCGAGAAGCTGGGCTTCGTGAAGAAGGCCGACGTGCCGGCCGGTGAGGCGCGCTGGCTCACCGTGGTGTCCGCCGCCGACCCGGACGGGGTGGAGCTGCTGCTGGAGCCGGACGGCCACCCGGCGGCCCGACCCTTCAAGGAGGCGCTGGTCGACGACGGCATCCCGTTCACGCAGTTCGCCGTCGAGGACGTCCACGCCGAGGTCGAACGCCTCAAGGGGCTGGGTGTGCGGTTCGTCCAGGAGGCGACCGACCTGGGGCCGGTGGTCACCGCCGTGCTCGACGACACCTGTGGCAACCTGATCCAGATCGCCGCGATGAAGTAGCGCGAACGCGGCGGCTCCGGCCCGGGATCCGTCCCGGGCCGGAGCCGCCGCCGCAGTGGGCGGGACTACCGGATCAGCCGAAGTTCACGTCGCTGCACCACATGTACGCCTGGTCGAGGTGGGATGCCTGCCAGATGACGAACACGATGTGGTGTCCGGTGTATCCGGACGTCGAGACGTTGAAGCTGATGTTCTGCGCCGGGGCGTAGCGCCCGGTCTGCGTGATGAAGTCCAGGTTCCCCCAGCCGAGGGTCTGGGTGGCGGGGTCGAACCCGTTCTTGCTGACGTACACCCGGAAGTAGTCGGCGCCGTGGCTCGCCTGGTCGTACAGCTGGATCGTGAAGTTGTTGCTGACGTTGGTCCTCTTCCACGCCCCGGGCTGGTTCAGGCTGTTGTTCCGGGACAGGCCGTTGCTGCACAGTTGCCCGTCGGGGGTGCGGGCCTGGAAGTTGCCGCCCAGCCCGTCCCGCAGCGCGCTCATCCAGTTCCACATGGTGTCCGGGTTGGATTGGAACGCCTGCCAGCACATGGGGTCCTGCTGCTGCATGGCCGGGTTCGTGTGGTTGCTGCCCCAGGTTTGCCAGCACTGGTACGCCCGGGACGCCGGGTTGATGATGGTGCCGTGGGCCTGTGCGGCACCGACCCAGGGGATCATCCCGGCCGTCATGGCGAGCAGCAGTACGAGCGCCCGAAGCGGCTGGCGGGCAGCGGACCGGACTCGCGAGCCGGACTGGTCGGGCTTGTGTGAACGCACGTTACGTCCTCCGTTCGGCGATCGGATCGACATGGGAGCGCTTCCAAGCCCCAGCATTACACCGATGTTTCCGATTATCAACGATGGTCGATGAACGATCGATCTGGATGGACTGGATGTGGTTGGTCCGAGTCGCCCACAATCGCAGCTCAGCGGGGCTTTCGGGATGGATGGACCGGGCTCGCCGATCGCCCGAAATTAGATTTCCGGAAGTCGATGCGTGCCTGGTTCGCCCCGGTTGGTCGGTTGCAGTGGGCCGCCGCCCTCACCCGGCGTACGCGGCGAGCAGCGACAGTCGCTCGGCGGCGGCACTGCCCGGGGCGGCGGTGTAGGCGATCAGGATCGGCCCGGTGCGCCCCGGCGGTGTGTAGGCGTCCCAGTCCAGGCGCAACTCGCCGACCTGGGGATGCGCGAAGACCTTGCTGCCGTGGACCGACTCGCGGACGTCGTGCCGGGCCCAGAGCCTGCCGAACTCCTCGCTGCGGATGGTCAGCGTGCCGACGATCTCCTGTGCGCGCGGGTGCTCCGGATCGGCGGCCACCGCCGCACGCAGGAAGCCGAGATAGTCCAGGACCGTCTCGCGCCACCCGGCGCACCGGTCCCGCGCCTCGGCGTGGGTGAACATGTCGATCAGCACGTTGCCCGGGCCGATGCCCGGATACAACGCGGTGGCCATCCTGTTCCAGGCGAGCAGGTCCAGGTGACGGCTGATCACCACGGCCGGGGTGTGCAGGCTGTGCAGCAGCCGATGGATGCTCTCCGGAACCGTCTCCCGGGTGCGGCGCCGTGGCGTCGGCGGTCGCTGGGCCCGACGCGCGAGGGCGTGCAGGTGGCGGGTCTCCTCGGCGTTGAGGGCGAGGGCCCGGGCGATGCCGGTCAGCACGTCGTCGGAGGGGCGGACGTCGCGGCCCTGCTCCAGACGCTGGTAGTAGTCGGTGCTGACTCCCGCGAGCAGAGCCAACTCCTCACGCCGTAGGCCGGCGACCCGGCGGCGCGGTCCGGGCGTCAGGCCGAGGTCCTCCGGACGCAGCCGGGACCGCCGGTTGCGCAGGAAGTCCGCCAACTCGCGGGTGTACGCCGTGGTGGTCACCACCCGAGTCTGCCGGGTCGGTCCGGCCGCAGGGTAGGTCCCCCGGTCCCAGGTTGGCGAGGTCTCTCCGGGGGCCCGGAACGCCTCCTAGCGTCGACGGACATGCCGAACTGGACCGAAGAACAGATTCCCGACCAGCAGGGCCGCCGAGCGGTGGTGACCGGCGCGAACTCGGGCGTGGGTCGGGTCACCGCCCGGGAGCTGGCCCGCCACGGCGCCTCGGTGGTGCTCGCGGTACGCGACGTCGCGGCCGGTGAACAGACCGCCGCCGACCTCCGACGACAGGTGCCGGGAGCCGAGGTCGAGGTGCGCAGACTGGACCTGGCCTCCCTCGAATCCGTACGCGCCTTCGCCACCGCCCTGTCCGGGCCGGTCGACCTGCTGGTGAACAACGCCGGGGTGGCACTGACCGGCGCCCGTCCGGCCCCGACGGTGGACGGCTTCGACATGCAGATGGGGACGAACGCGCTCGGCCCGTACGCGCTGACCGGCCTGCTGCTCGACCGGTTGACCGGCGGACGGCAGCCTCGGGTGGTCACCGTCTCGTCCATCGTGCACCGACGGCGCGGCCTGGACCTGGCCGATCTCAACTCCGAGAAGTCCTACCACGGCCCGACGGCGTACTCGAGGTCCAAGCTGGTCGGCACCATCCTCGGCCTGGAACTGGACCGTCGACTGCGGGCCGCCGGGTCGCCGGTGATCAGCGTGCTCGCCCATCCCGGGATGACCCGCACCAATCTCACCCCCCGCGCGCTGGCCAACCGCAACGTGTTCCTACGCGTCCTCGGCCGACTCAGTCCGCTGCTGATCAGCCGGGTCGAGGCGGGCGCCCGACCACAGCTCTACGCGGCCACCGCGACCGGCGTACGCGGTGGGCAGTTCTTCGGGCCGCGCGGGTTCTCCGAGATCCGTGGGCCGGTCGGTGAGGTGCGGCCGAGCGCGCCGGCACAGGACCCGGACAACGGGCGACGGATCTGGGCGGAGGCCGCCCGGCTGACCGGCGTCCGATATCTGTGAGGTCGCACGTCCGTCCGCAATTCTGCTGACCCGACGGACCTTGCTGGGGAAGCGGGACATCACCATCGCGGAATGAGTGGGACAGTGCCGTCCCCGCGAGAGAAGACCGTCCGGGTGTTCGTGGCCCGGGCGTTTTCTCGTACCGCGTACGGGTCGACGACAGCGCCGGACATCGCCTCGGTGCCTGGGCGGAGTCGACGCCCGAAGGCGGTCACTCCGCCCAGGGCAGCGGCCCCTTGTTGTCGCTGTCCCGCCATTGCGGCCCGTCTGGTGACGGTCGGCGCGTAGTCACCCGCGTGAATCGCCGAACGTGCACCCCCACAACCTTCCGACCGGGCGGTAGGATGGCGGGACATTGACGGGGTACGGAAGGCGGAGTCCACAGATGGCGCGTACGACGTCCAGCCGGCCGGCGACGACCCGACGTCGGCAGCGGTGGCCCGACGGCTACGACCCGGAGAACACCCGTCGATCACTGATCACGAGCGCGCTCGAACTGTTCGAGCGTCGGGGCTTCGACCGGACGTCGGTCCAGGAGATCGCCGACCAGGCGCGGCTCACCAAGGGTGCCTTCTACCACCACTTCGAGAGCAAGGACGACCTGCTGCGGCACATCCAGGAGGAGTATCTGGAGGCGCAGCTCGCCGCGATCGAGCGGATCGAGAGCGGCAGCGACGACCCCAAGGTGCGGGTCGCCGAGCTGATCCGGCTCAGCCTGACCAGCGTGGCCGAGTACCGCGCCCACGTGACCATCTTCTACCAGGAGCGGCGCTACCTCACCGGTGACCTGTTCGCCGAGGTGACCCGCAAGCGCGACCGGTTGGAGGCGGCGTTCGCCGGTATGATCCAGGACGGCGTGGCGCGGGGCGTGTTCCGGGCCGACGTCGATCCCCGGATCGCCACCTTCGGGCTCGTCGGCATGTGCGCGTGGGCCTACCAGTGGCTCAACCTCGACGGCCCACTCAGCATCGACGACGTGGCGCGCCAGTTCAGCGCCATGGTGCTGGAGGGGCTGGTCTGAGTCGCCAGGCCCGGTCGCCGCCGAGCAGCGACCGGGCCGTCACGATTCAGCGCGCCGTCACGACTCAGTCCTTCAGCAGTTGGCGGGCCATCACGATGCGTTGGACCTGGTTGGTGCCTTCGTAGATCTGGGTGATCTTGGCGTCGCGCATCATCCGCTCGACCGGGTAGTCCCGGGTGTAGCCGTACCCACCGAGCAACTGCACCGCGTCGGTGGTGATCTCCATGGCGGCGTCCGAGGCGAAGCACTTCGCCGCCGCACCAAAGTACGTCAGGTCGGCGTCACCCCGCTCGGACCTGGCCGCCGCCGCGTACGTGAGCTGTCGGGCCGCCTCCAGCTTCATGCCCATGTCGGCGAGCATGAACTGCACACCCTGGAACTCGGCGATCGCCTTGCCGAACTGCTTCCGCTCGGCCACGTACCCCCTGGCGTAGTCCAACGCACCCTGCGCGATCCCGAGCGCCTGCGCCGCGATGGTCACCCGCGTGTGATCCAGCGTCCTCATCGCCGTACCGAAACCGGTGCCCTCGCCGCCGATCATGCGGTCCGCCGGGATACGGACGTTGTCCAGGTACACCTCACGGGTCGGTGAACCCTTGATACCGAGCTTCTTCTCCGGCGCACCGAAACTCACCCCCGGATCGGACTTCTCGACCACGAAGGCGGAGATGCCCCGGGAACGCGCCGTCGGGTCGGTCACGGCGAACACCGTGTAGTACTCGGACACCCCGGCGTTGGTGATCCACCGCTTCACGCCGTTGAGCACCCAGTGACCGCCGTCGCGCTCGGCGCGGGTCCGCATCCCGGCCGCGTCACTACCGGCCTCCGGCTCGGAGAGGCAGTACGAGAACATCGCCTCGCCCCGGGCCACCGGTGGCAGGTATCGCTGTTTGAGGTGGTCGTCCGCGGCCAGCAGCAGCGGCATGGTGCCGAGCTTGTTGCCGGCCGGGATCAGCGACGAGGTGGCGCAGGCCCGGGCGACCTCCTCGATCACGATCGCGGTCGCGAGGGCGTCGGCACCCGCGCCGCCGTACTCGACGGGGATGTGTGGGGCGTGGAAGTCGGCCGCGCGTAGGGCGTCGTAGGAGGCCTGCGGGAACGCGGCGTTCTCGTCGGCGGCGGCGGCGTGCGGGGCGACCCGGTGGTCGCAGACCGCCCGGACGGCCTCGCGAACGGCCTCGTGCTCCTCGGGCAGTTGGTACGCGGAAAACGCCACGGAGAACCTCCTCGTCCTGAACCCTGGCGGGAGCATACCATCCGGTCGGTATGCTTTGACTCCCGCCGTCCCACGAATGGAGCCGCCCGATGCGCACCGCCTCCCGCACCATCGCGCCCACCCCGGCCGACCTGCTCGATCTCGTCGGCCGGGAACTGGGGGCCAGCGAGCCTCGGGTGATCACCCAGGAAGAGGTCGACCGCTTCGCCGACGTGACCAAGGACCACCAGTGGATCCATGTCGACGTCGAGCGGGCCCGCTCCGGTCCGTTCGGCACGACGATCGTGCACGGGTTCCTCACCCTGGCCCTCGTGCCGCGTCTGCTCGCGGACATCCTGGAGGTCACGACGTTCTCGATGGGCGTCAACTACGGGTTGGACCGGGTCCGATTCGTCAAGCCGCTGCCGCCGGGCGTACCGATCCAGGGCACCGCCACGTTGCTCGCCGCCGAGCCGATCGCCGGCACGGAGGGCGGCGTCCAGGCCAAGGCGTCGGTGGTGGTGGAGTTCGCCGAGGACTCCACCACCTGCTGCGTGGCGGAGATCCTCTTCCGCTACCTGCCGTGACGGCGGTGACCGCCGGGCGTACCGGCGGTCACGTCCCGGCGTCCCGGCGGGTCACTGCCCCGGCGTGCTCGACGGTGCGACGAACCGTCCCCGGTAGAACGACAGCGCCGGGACGGTCGTCTGCTTCAGGTGCACGTGGTCCACGTCGAGCAGGATGATCACGTGGTCGCCGCTGGTGATCGCGGTGTCGCGGCGCCCGGCCAGGACCGCCGGCGTGCCCGGCAGCAGCGGGACGCCGTCGGGGCCGGGCACCCAGGACACCCCGTCGAGCTTGTCCGCCCCCGAGAGCCCGGAGGTGGCGAACCGGCGCGCCACGTCCTCCTGGTCCTGGCTGAGGATGTGGATCGCGATCCGGGCCGAGTCCATCAGCACCGGGAAGCTCGACGAGGAACTGGTGACGCAGAACAGCACCTTCGGGGGCCGCAGCGAGACCGAGGTGAAGGAGTTCACCGTCAACGCGGCGACGGTGCCGTCACCGGTCACCGCGGTCACCGCCGTGACGCCGGTGGGGAAGTGTCCGCACACCTGGCGGAACTCGGCGGAGTCGAACAGGGGCTCGGCCGTCATCGGGTCACCGCCGGGTCGGAGGAGGGATGGTGCGGGCGAAGTCCGCCTTCCAACTGGATCAGGCAGAGGGTGTGCCCGCCGGGATCCTTCACCAGGTGCAGGCGTCCGTGCGGGCTGTCGACCGGGCCGACGGTGGGCGTGCCGCCCAACGCGACGACCTGACGCAGCGTCTCGTCCAGGGAGGCGACCGCGAAGTAGGTGATCCACTTCGACGGGATCAGGTTCGGCCAGTCGTTGTCGAGCGCGAGCACGCCGGCCACCGGTACGTCGTCGAGCATCAGCAGGCTGTACGGGCGGGCGGTGGGGGAGTCCCCGTGCTGCTGGGTGGTGTAGCCGAACAGCGACCGGTAGTAGGCCACCGCGCGGTCCGGCTCCCCGGTGTCCAGCTCGTTCCAGCAGAGCGCGCCGACCGAGTTGAGCATCTGCACACCGGCCCGGGACTCGCCCTGGTAGAGACCGAACGCGGCGCCGAACGGGTCGATGACGGCGGCGCCGGTCCCGGCGGCGGGCAGGTAGCGCGGCGGGGTCACCAGCTCGCCGCCGAGCGCGACGGCCTGCGCGGCGGACCGGTGGATGTCGTGGACCGCGAAGTAGGCGATCCACCCCCGGGGTCGACCGCCGTGCAGGGCGGTGGCGTCGGAGATGCCGGCCACGTCGCGGCCGTTCAGACTGCACATCCGGTACGTGGTGGTGCCCAGCCGCTCGGTCCGCACGGTCCAGCCGAACAGCGTGCGGTAGAACTCCTCGGCCTGCTCCGGGTGCGGGGTGCACAGCTCGACCCAGACGGCCTCGCCGGGCCGGAACGGTTCGCTCATCCGGACACCTCCGGGGTGCTCAGCCCCGCCACGATGGTGTCGGCGGAGATCTCGTAGGCCCGGTCGGGTGTGCCGGACTCCCGGCTCGACTCGACGACCTGGACCACCGCGCGCACCGTCCGGGCCGGCACGGCGAGCAGCGTGTCGACGAGGGCGTCCACCGCCCGGTCGACCTCGTCGTCGGGTACCACCTGGGCGACCAGGCCCCAGGCGAGCAGGTCCCGGGCGGTCGCCGTCGCGGCACCGGTCAGCAGGTGGTAAGCGTGCGGGCGGGGCACGGACCGGGCGATGGTGTGGCCGACCCCGGCGGGGGCGAAGCCGTACCGGGCCTCCGGGAGGGAGAGCCGGACGCCCTCGCCGGCGACCGGCAGGTGGATCGCGCTGAGCAGGCCGGCACCGAAGCCGACGACCTGTCCCCGGACGGCGGCGACCACGGGCACCGGGAGTCGCCGGACGCGGTGCAGGGCGGCGTCGCTGTCGCGCAGACCGGCGGCGACCGTCGCGGCGGTCGCGCCCCGGAGTCGGCCGAAGGCCGAGGTGTCCCAGCCGCTGCAGAAGTGCCGACCGGCCATGTCGAGGTGGATGACGGCGCACGCCTCGTCGGCCGCCACGGTCTCCAGGGTGTCCACGAGATCGCGGAGCGTCGTGTCGTCGAGGCAGTTGCCGCGGGCGCTGTTGTCGAACCGCACCCGGGCGACGTGGCCGTCGCGTTCGTGGGTGAGTGTGGGGGTCACCCTCGGCATAATACGTACCGGTCGGTATGAAGGCAATGTCTGGCCTTGACCTGCCCATGTGATCTGATTGTCATGAACGAGATACCGGCTTGACCCGTTGACTTGATACCGGCTGGTCGGTACTTTGTGGCGAACGTCACCGCCGCGTCACGCGGGGCACGACGGGTCCATCCCCTGTGAAGGACAGCCATGATGATCATGAAATCTTCGCGCTCCCGGCGCACCGTGGCGCTGGCCACGGCACTGACGCTCGCCGGTATCGGCCTGACCGCCTGCGGCGACTCCGACTCATCGGACTCCGGCGCATCGGACTCGACGCCCATCCGGGCGCTGCTCGCGGCCCAACCGGCGACCCTCGACCCCATCGTCGGCGCACGGTCCGGTCAGATCGTCTGGGCCACCATGCTCGAAACGCTGATCGGTACCGACGACAACCTCGGCCCCGCCGACACCAGCCTGCTCACCAGTTGGACCCGTACCGACGCGACCACCTGGACCTTCGCCGTCCGGCCCGACGTCAGCTTCAGCAACGGCGAGAAGGCCGACGCGGCGGCGGTCGCGAACACCATCACCCTCACCCGGGACAGCGAGGCGTCACAGCTCAAGTCCTACTTCGGCAACGTCACCTCGATCGAGGCCCCGGACGCGACCACGGTCGTGCTGAAGACCAAGACCCCGCAGTACAACATCCCGGACCTGCTCACCACGGTCTACCTCGTGCCCCCGAAGTACTACGAGGAGAAGGGCTCGGACGGCTTCGCCGCCGCCCCGATCGGCACCGGGCCGTACGTGTGGGCGGGCGCCAACGCCGGACGTGACATGTCGGTGAAGCCCAACCCCGACTACTGGGGTACGGCACCCAGCAACCAGGGCATCACCTTCACCTGGGCCAACGAGGCCGCCCAGCGGCTCGCCCTGATCCAGAGCAGGAGCGTCGACATCGCCTTCGACCTCCCGCCGGCCCAGGCGTCCGCCGCCAAGGCGGCCAATGTCGAGGTGGTCAGCACCGAGACCGCCATGAAGATCATCGCTTTCCTGGACTCGACCAAGGCCCCGTTCGACAAGCCCGAGCTGCGGGAGGCGGCGGCCCTGGCCATCGACCGCGACGCGATCGTGCGCGGCATCTTCGACGGCCAGGCGGTCGCCGACGCCGGACTGCTCAACGTCCGGCCCGGCGAGCAGCCGGCGCAGAGCGTGGCCCCGAACCTGGACCGGGCCAAGCAACTGGTCGGTTCCGGTGGCCCGACCGTCCAGATCACCTACCCGGCCGCGCAGTACACCAACATCGAGGAGGTCGCGCAGGCCGTCGGTGGTGGCCTGGAGCAGGCCGGCTTCAAGGTCACCTACGAACCGCTCGACTACGGCACGCTCGTCAAGCGCGTCATCGGTCGCCAGGTGCCCGGCATCGCGATCTTCGCCGGGGTGCCGAACGTGGCGGTGCCGGACTTCTTCGCCAGCGGCTTCATGAAGACCCAGTCGATCACCGGCAACTGCCCCGACCCGCGCTTCGACGAGATGGTCCAGGACGCGCTGGAGCAGGACGACGCCGACCAGGCCGCCCCCATCTACGAGCAGCTCAACACCATGGGCGTGGTGGAGAAGCACTGCTACGTGCCGCTGTACCGGCAGGTGTTCAACTACGCGACCGGCCCCGGCGTCACCGGCGTCGAGTTCGGTCCCCTGAACACCGTGGACTTCACGAAGACGACCCGCTGACGATGTCGGAGGCAGTGGAGACGGGGATGCCGGGCGACACCCGGCATCCCCGCACCCCCGAGGCGGACGTGCCCGTCCTGGCGGTCGACGACCTCGTCGTCGAGCACCGCAACCGCAGCACGGGGGAGGTCTTCCGGGCGGTGGACCGGGTGTCGTTGCGCATCGCGGCCGGGGAGAGCGTCGCCGTCGTCGGCGAGTCCGGCTCCGGCAAGACGACGCTGGCGATGGCCGCGACCGGACTCGGGCCACGCGGTACGGGCGACATCCGGCTGCTCGGCCGCTCGCTCTCCTCGATCGGACGCGGGCAGCTACGCCGGCTGCGTCCCGAGGTGCAGGTGGTCTTCCAGGACCCGCACGGCTCCCTCGACCCCCGCCAGTCCGTCCGCTCCGGGCTGCGGGAACTGCGTACCCTGCAACCCCGACGCACGTCCTGGATCACCGACGCCGACCTGCTCGGCCGGGTCCGGCTCGCGCCGGAGATCCTCGACCGGTTCCCGCACCAGCTCTCCGGCGGACAGGCACAGCGGGTCTGCATCGCCCGCGCGCTGCTCATGCGTCCCCAACTCATCGTCGCCGACGAACCGACCTCCGGTCTCGACGTCTCCGTCCAGGCCGACGTGCTGGACCTGCTCCGGGAGATCCGGACGACCACCGGCGCCGCGTTGCTGATGATCAGCCACGACCTGGCCGTGGTCCGCGCCGTCTGCGACACCGTGCACGTCATGTTCCGCGGTCAGGTGGTCGAGGCGGGACCGTGCGAGACGGTCTTCGTGACACCGCGACACGACTACACGCGCGAACTGCTCGCCGCGATGCCCGGCGCGCGATGGAGGAACCGCCGATGAAGGCCAGCACCGTACGCCGGGTCGGCGTCCGCCTCGCGTCGCTGTTCGCGTCGCTGCTCATCGCGCTCAGCCTGGCGTTCGCCCTCGGCCGTCTCTCCGGCGACCCGACCACGATGATCCTCGGGCCGATGGCGCCACCGGAACAACGCGAGGCGCTGCGCGCCGAACTCGGGCTCGACCAACCGCTCGTGGTGCAGTACCTGAACTACCTCAAGGGCGTCTTCACCGGCGACCTCGGACAGTCGTTGCAGTTCTACCAGGCGAACACCGCCATGATCGCCGACCGGCTGCCGTACACCCTGCAACTGGTCGCCGCCGGCATGGCCCTCGCCCTGCTCGTCGGCGTCCCGCTGGGTGTGCTCGCGGCCACCCGGGAGGGCACCTGGTGGGACCGGGCCGCCTCCACGCTGGCCCTGCTCGGCCAGTCCGTGCCGGTCTTCTGGTTCGGCATGATGCTGGTGGTGCTGTTCGCGGTGAACCTCGGCTGGCTACCCGCCGGACAGTCCGGCAGCCTCCGGCACCTGGTGCTGCCCGCCCTCACCATGTCGGTCTATCCGATGGCGCACATCGCCCGGCTGACCCGGGCCTCGATGAGCGAGGCGCTGACCGAGCCGTACGTCGACGCCGCGCGGGCCCGGGGCATCGCCGGGCTCCGGGTGGTCTGGCGGCACGCGTTCAAGAACGCCATGATGCCGATCCTTACCATCGTCGTCCTACAGACCGGCATCCTGCTCTCCGGCGCGGTCGCCGTCGAGTACGTCTACTCCTGGCCCGGCCTCGGGCAACTCGCGTTGCAGGCCATCCAGTTCCGTGACTTCCCGCTGGTGCAGGCGATCGTGGTGTTCGGCGCACTGGTCTTCGTCCTGCTCAACCTGCTCGTCGACGTCCTCCACTCGATCGTCGACCCGAGGGTGAGGTGAGTGCCGTGAGCCAACTCGAACTCGATCCGGTCACCGCGCCGGTGCCACCAGCCCGCACCGCCCGACGTGCGCGTACCTCGGTGTTCTGGCTGTCCCTGCCGCTGGCCGTGGTCGCCGTGCTGGTGTTCGTCCTGCCGTTGACCGGGCTGCTGCCCGAGCGCGGACAGAACCTGGACGCCACCCGCCAACCACCCGGCTTCCTCGACGGCGGGAGCTGGGCGCATCCGCTGGGCACCGACAAGCTCGGCCAGGACCTGCTGACCCAGTTCGTCTCCGCCGGCCAGCTCACGATCATGATCGGCCTGGTCGGCGCGCTGGTCGCCATCGGCCCCGGCACGCTGCTGGGCGTCCTGGCCGGCTACTTCCGGGGCTGGGTCGACCGGGTCATCTCGATCCTCATCGACGCCCAGCTCGCCCTGCCGTTCATCCTGGTCGCCCTCGCGATCATCTCCAACCGGGGCAGCTCGCTGCCGGTGCTGTTCCTGGTGCTGGCGCTCACCGGCTGGGCGGTCTGCGCCCGGGTCACCCGCTCGGCCACCCTGGCCGTCCGGGAACGCCAGTTCGTGACCGGACTACGCGCGGCCGGCGCCTCGGAGGCCCGGATCGTCTTCCGGCACGTCCTGCCCAACCTCGCCGGGACCATCGTCGCGCTCGGCACGCTCCAGGTCGGCACCGCGATCCTGATCGAGAGCGCACTGAGCTTCCTCGGCCTCGGCGTCGGACCCGCGCGGGCGAGCTGGGGCTCGATGCTCGCCTCCGGTCAGGACGAACTGAGCCAGGCCTGGTGGCTCGCGTTCTTCCCCGGCCTCGCCATCACCCTGCTGGTGCTGCTGGTGAACCTGCTCGGCGACGCGTTGCTCACCCACCACGACCCACGGAAGAGGCGCCGATGACCGACCTGTTGGCCATCAACGGCCTCACCGTCACCGCCCGACTCGCCACCGACGACCTGCGGCTGCTCGACGCCGTCGACCTTGAGGTGCGGGGCGGCCAGATCGTCGGGGTGGTCGGCGAGTCCGGCAGCGGCAAGACCACCCTGGCCCGCTGCGTCGTCGGGCTGCTGGAACGCAACGTCCGGGTGGAACAGGGTTCCGTCACGCTCGCCGGTGACGTCGTCGTGGCCCCCGGGGTGGACCGCACCGGACGGGTCCGGGGCAGCGCCGTGGGCATGGTGTTCCAGGACGCGTCGCGCTCGCTCAACCCGCTGATGAAGGTCCGGGTGCACCTCGCCGAGGTGCTGCGCCGACACGTCCCGGGCATCAGCCGGGCCGAGATCGAACGCCGTTCGGTGCAGGTGCTGGAGCAGATGCGTATCACCGACCCCGCCCGGGTGCTGGACAGCCATCCCCACCAGCTCTCCGGCGGGCTGCGGCAGCGGGTGGCCATCGGCCTCGCCGTCGTCACCCGCCCCTCGCTGGTGATCGCCGACGAGTGCACCACCGCCCTCGACGTCACCACCCAGACCAAGGTCGTCGAGCTGTTCCGCACCCTGGTCGACGAACTCGGCATCGGCCTGCTGTTCGTCACCCACGACCTGATGCTCGCCAGCGACCTGTGCGACCGCATCGCGGTGATGAGCGGGGGACGGGTCGTCGAGGAGGGAGCGGCCGAACGCGTACTGGACCGGCCGGAGCAGGACTACACGCGGCGACTGCTCGCCGCCATCCCCTCGTGGAGCTGAAGGAGAACCCGGCACCCATGCACGAGCAGCACGGCATCGACGCGTACGCGGCCTATCTTCCGGCGTACGCGCTCGACGACAACAGGATCGACGCGTCCGGACCACCCCGCGCCGGAGGGCCGGTGCGCGGCGTCGCCGCCTTCGACGAGGACAGCATCACCATGGCGGTCGAGGCGCTGCGGCACATCGCCACCGGCATCCCGGCCGACCGGCACCTGCTGCTGGCCACCACGAGCGCGCCCTACCAGGGGAAGACCTCCGCCGCCGTGGTGCACGAGGCGGTCGGCCTGGACCCCGGGATCAGCGCCGTCGACCTGCACGGGCACCGGTCCGGTGCGGTCGCGCTCGACACGGTCCTGCGGGCCGGAGCGGTGGCCGCCCTGGCCGACGTACGGACCACCCGCCCGGGTGCGCCCGACGAACTGGCCCAGGGCGACGCCGCCACGGCGTACGTGGGTGGCGGCACCCGCGCCGCCGTCCTGCTCGCCCGCGCCGGCCGGACCGTGGAGCTGCTGGAACGGTGGCGGCTGCCGGGGGAGCGGCACGACCGGGTCTGGGACGAGCGGTTCACCGCGGAGGTCCTCGCCGAGGCGGGGCTCGACGTGGCCCGCCGGGCCCTGACCGAGGCGGGTCGGGACGGCGTCGACCACGTGGTCGTGTCGTCGTCCAACGCCCGCTGCGCGGCGGTGCTGCGGCGCGCGCTCGGCGGCGCGGGTCAGGACGCGGCGATCGAGCGGCTCACCGGCTTCACCGGTGCCGCCCATCCGGGACTGCTGCTCGCCGCGACGCTGGACGAGGCGGAACCCGGTCAGCACATCCTGCTGCTGTCGGTCACCGAGGGGGCCGACGCGTTCGTGCTCCGGGTCGGCGACCAGGTCCGCGTGGCGCGCGGCGGAGCGCCGGTCCGCGCCCAGCTCGACGCCCGGCACCGCCTCGGCTACGGCCGCTACCTGCGCTGGCGTGGACTGCTGGACGTGCAGGGTCCGGCCCGGCCGGCGGCACCGGCACCGGCCGCCCCCCCGATGCACCGCCGCGCCGGCTGGAAGTACCGGCTGGAGGGCTCCCGCTGCACGGCCTGCGACACGGTCACCACACCGCCCAGCCGGGTCTGCGCCCGCTGCGGTGTCGCGACCCTGGCGGAACCCACCACGGTCTCGCTGCGCGACCGCACCGCCCTGGTCGTCTCGTCGACCCGGGACCACCTGACCACCATGCCGGAACCGGAGGTGGCGATCGTCGTCGCCGACGTGGCCGGCGGAGGTCGGCTCAGTGCGTACGCGACCGACGTGGACCCCGCCGACGTGGTCGTCGGGATGTCGATGACGCCCACCTTCCGGCGACTGTGGACCACCGACGCGATCCACAACTACTTCTGGAAACTCCGCCCGCGCAAGGAGACCCCCGATGGCCAGTAGGCGTATGGCCCACGACGTCGCGATCGTCGCGATGGGCTGCACCCCGTTCCGGGACCACTGGCACTCCTCCGCCGACGACCTGCTGGTCGACGCGGTCCGCGAGTGCGTGGCCTCCCAACCCCGCCTGACCCTCGACGACGTCGACGCGTTCTGGGTCGGCACCCAGGGATCCGGTATGTCCGGGCAGACGCTGGCCCGCCCGTTGCGGCTGGTCGGCAAGCCCGTCACCCGGGTCGAGAACTACTGCGCCACCGGCTCGGAGGCGTTGCGCAACGCCGCGTTCGCGGTGGCCTCCGGCGCGTACGACATGGTGATGGCGACCGGCGTGGAGAAGCTGAAGGACTCGTCGTACTCCGGCCTGTCGGCGGTCTTCCCACCGGCCGACGGCACCGACGTGGACTGGACCGCGCCGGCCGGGTTCTCCCTGCTCGCACCCGCCTACCAGCGCGCGTACGGGGTCGAGGCCCGGGACATGCGCAGCGCCCTGACGAAGGTCGCGACGAAGAACCACGCCAACGGCGCGTTGAACGAGCGCGCCCAGTTCCGCAAGGCGGTCTCCGCCGAGGCCGTGGAGCGGTCGCCCCGGATCGCCGGGGACCTCGGCGTGCTGGACTGCTCCGGGGTCTCCGACGGCGCGGCGGCGGCGGTGCTGGTCCGTGCCGAGGACGCCTACCGGTACACCGACAAGCCGATCTTCCTGCGCGGGATGGGCTTTGTCGCCGGCTCCGGTGCCGGGCTGGCCGCCGACGGCTACGACTTCACCACCTTCCCCGAGGTGGTCGAGGCGGCGCGGCAGGCGTACGAGCAGGCGGGGATCACCGACCCGGCCACCGAGATCTCGCTGGCCGAGGTGCACGACTGTTTCACGCCGACGGAGGTGGTGCTGATGGAGGACCTGGGATTCTCGGCGCGCGGAACGGCCTGGCGGGACATCCTCGACGGCCGGTACGACCTCAGTGGCGCGCTGCCGGTCAACACCGACGGCGGGCTGAAGTCGTTCGGCCACCCGATCGGCGCCACCGGGCTGCGGATGGTCTTCGAGTGCTTCACCCAACTGCGGGGTGAGGCCGGTGCGCGGCAGGTGCCCGACGCCCGGTTGGCGGTGGCCCAGAACCTCGGCGGCCAGCCGGGTTCCTGCGTGGCGTTCGTCGCGGTCCTGGGGAGCGAGCGATGAGCCGGGTCAGCCTCGACGGTCGGGTCGTCATCGTCACCGGTGCCGGCAACGGCATCGGTCGGGCACACGCCCACGCGCTCGCCGCACGCGGCGCCAAGGTGGTCGTCAACGACCTCGGCGGCGCGGTCGACGGCTCGGGCTCCTCCGGTGCCGCGCAGACGGTGGTCGACGAGATCCAGGCGGCCGGTGGCACCGCCGTCGCCTCCACCGACTCGGTGGCCACCGCGTCCGGCGGCGCCGACCTGGTCGGCCGCGCCATCGACGCGTACGGGCGGGTGGACGGCATCATCCACAACGCCGGCATCCTGCGCGACCGGACCCTGGCCAAGATGACGGAGCAGGACGTCAGCGCCGTCCTCGACGTGCACCTGGCCGGTGCGTTCCACGTGCTGCGGCCCGCCTGGCCGCACCTGGTCGGGCAGGGCTACGGCCGGATCGTGCTGACCAGTTCGTCGTCCGGACTGTTCGGCAACTTCGGGCAGGCCAACTACGGTGCGGCCAAGACCGGCCTGATCGGCCTGATGAACGTGCTCGCGTTGGAGGGCGCCCGTCGGGGCGTCCTGGTCAACGCCATCGCGCCCACCGCCGCGACCCGGATGACCGAGAACCTCCTCGGCGACCTGACCGACCGGTTCGACCCGCAGCACGTCGCGGCGGTGGCCACCTTCCTCGCCTCCGAGCAGTGCCAACTCAACCGGCACATCCTCACCGTCGGCGGCGGCCGGGTCGGGCGGATCTTCCTGGGCGTCACGCCCGGCTGGTACGGCGGCGTCGCACCGGCCTCGCCCGACGACATCCTCGACTCGATCGACGACATCTGCCGGCTGGGCGACTTCATCGTGCCGGACAGCGGCGCCGACGAGGTCGCCCTGATCCAGCAGGCCCTGTCCGGTTCGTCGGACCGTACGGAAGGCGAGTGACATGCCGGTCAGCGAAGTGCACCACGTGGCGGTGACCGTCTCCGACGTCGACCGGGCCGCCGACTTCTACGAGCAGGCGCTCGGTTACCGCCGGACGCTCCGTACCGACGTCGGCGGGCCGGGCATCGAGGTGTCGCTGGGGCTGCCCGCCGGCACCACCGGCCGGGTGCAGTACCTCCAGGGGCCGAGCCAGATCGGCCAGCTCGAACTCATCGAGTGGAACGGCACCCCGACCCGGACCGCCACCGGCGGGCACCTGGAACTGGGCACCTTCCTGCTCAGCTTCGCGGTGCCGGTGGACGAGATGGAGGAGCTGCACGCCCGGCTGGTCGCGCTGGGCGCCGAGTGTCTGACCCCGCCCAACCGGGTGCTGCTGGACAACTACGGGTACATCACCGCGTTCGCGGCCCGCGACCTCGACGGCAACCTGTTGGAGTTCGTGTCGCTGCCGTCGCGGGAGGAGATCCTCGCCCGGCGGCGGGAGGCGGACGGCTGATGGCCGGCAGCAACTTCTCGCTGACGCTGCGCCGGCAGGCCCTGCGCCGCGCCGACCGGGAGGCCCTGGTCGACGGTGCGGCCCGGTGGACGTACGCCGAGCTGGACGCCGACGTCGACCGGCACGCGGCGGCGCTGCTCGCGGCCGGGCTGCGCCCCGGTGAACTGGTCGGCGTGCTGGGGCGCAACACCGCCACGTACGTCCTCGAACTGCTCGCGCTGAGCCGGATCGGCGCGGTGTCGGTCCCGTTAAACTGGCGGCTGCACCCGAACGAGCAGGCGTACGTCATCGACCAGGCCGGCATCACCGCGCTGCTCTACGACGACGACTTCGCCGACGACGCGGGCCGGCTGCTGGCCGGTACCGGCCTGCGGACCGCCGTGGCCAACGGCGACCGGGTGGTCGGCGACGCCCGGCGGCTGGCCGTGCTGCTGACCGGGCAACCGGCGGGTGTCCGGGTCCCGGACGCGGCCAAGGAGCCCGGCGACGTGCACCGGCTGCTCTACACGTCGGGCACCACGGCCCGTCCCAAGGGTGTCGTCCACACCTACGGCAACCTGACCGCCAACCACCTCGCCCAACTGCTCGAACTGGAACTCACCCCGCAGGACCGGATCCTGGTCTCCGCGCCGCTGTTCCACGTCAGCGGTCTGGAGGCACCCGGCCTGGCCACCTTCGTGGCGGGCGCGACGATGGTGCTGACGCCGACGTTCAAGGCGGCGGACATCGCCCGCGTCGCCGCCGAGGAACGCGTCACCGGCATGGTCCTGGCCGCCCAGATCCTCTTCGGACTGCTCGACCTTCCCGAGCCGCCGGACCTGCGGTCCCTGCGCTACCTGCTGTTCGCCGGGGTCGCGCCGAGCGTGCGGCAGGAGGTGAAACGGCGGCTGCCGCACGTGCGGCTGGTCGACACGTTCGGCATGACCGAGCTGTGCAACGGCGCATGCTACCTCGACGCTGCCCACGAGCAGAGCAAGCTCGGCGCGCTCGGTGCACCGTTCCCCGGCGTGCGGATCGAGATCGTCGACGAGCGGTTCCAGCCGGTGCCCCCGGGCGTGGAGGGCGAGATCGTGGTCCGGGGCGAGAAGGTCTCGCCCGGCTACTGGAACGACGACGAGGCCAACCGACGGACCCGCCGCGACGGCTGGTTCCTCACCGGCGACGTGGGCCGGATCGACGCCGACGGCTACCTGTGGTTCGTCGACCGGCGCGCCGACCTGATCAAGTCCGGCGGGGAGAACATCGCCAGCGCCGAGATCGAACGGGTCCTCGCGCAGCATCCCGACGTCGCCGAGGTCGCCGTCATCGGCGTACCGGACCCGACGTGGGACGAGGTGCCGAAGGCGTTCGTCATCCTGCGCGACGGCGCGACCGTCACCGGTGAGGATCTGCGCGGGCACTGCCGGGCCGAGCTGGCCCGCTACAAGGTCCCGAAGTACGTGCAGGTGGTCACCGCGCTGCCGCGCAACGACTCCGGCAAGGTGCTCAAGAAGGGGCTGCGCGAGATCGAGGCGGCCCGGTGAGCACCGCCAACCTCGCCGCCATGCTGGGCCGCAACGCGCGGCGCTTCGGCGACGACGACGCGCTGGTGTTCGAGGGCCGGCGCTGGACCCACCGGCAGCTCGACGAGGACGTCAACGCGCTCGCGGCCGGTCTCGCCGCCGAGGGGCTGGGCCGGGGCGACCGGATCGCGATCGTGGCGAACAACGTGCCCGAGTTCCTCATCCTGTCGCTGGCGGCGGCGAAACTCGGTGCGGTGTTCGTGCCGCTGAACTACCGGCTGACGCCGGGCGAGATCGAGCGGCTGCTCGCGCACGCCGACGTGTGCGCGGTCGCGACCGTCCCCGAGTTCGCCGGGCTGACCGACCTGGCCACCGCACGCCTGCCGCAGGTACGCCGGTTCGCGCTGGAACCGATCGGCGACGGCTGGACCGACCTGCGGGGGCTGATCGAGGCCCACCGTGGCGCCCGGGTGCCCGACGCCGACCTCGATCCGGACGCCCTGCAACGGATCGTCTACACCTCCGGCACGACCAGCCTGCCCAAGGGCGTGCTGCTCACCCACGGCAACGTGAACATGAACATGCACGCCCAGATCGTCGAACTCGGGCTGGGGCCGGGCGACCGGGTGCTCAACTTCGCGCCGCTCTATCACGTCGGCGGCACCGACCTGCCCGGGTACGGCATCTGGCACGTCGGCGGCTGCATGGTGCTCCAGCGCCGCTTCGCCCCGGCGGCCGTGCTGGCGGCGATCGACACGGAACGGGTCACCGGGATGGTGATGGCCGCGACGATGCTCGACATGCTCCGGCGCGAGACGGCGGACGCCGACCTGTCCTCGGTGCGCTGGGTCATCTACTCCCAGGTGAGCGCCGCCCTGTACGCGGTGGCGCGCACGCTGTTCCCGAACGCGCGGCTGATCGAGGGGTACGGGCTCACCGAGACGTGCAGCGGGCTGACCTACCTGGACGCCGCCCACGCGCAGAGCAAGCAGGGCTCCGTCGGTATCCCCGCCCCGTGGGTGCAGGTGCGGGTGGTGGACTCGAACGGCGACGACGTGCCGGTGGGGGAGAACGGCGAGGTGATCGCGCGCGGGCCGAAGGTGAGCCCCGGCTATCTCGACGACCCGGAGGCGACCCGTGCCGCGTTCCGCGACGGCTGGTTCCACACCGGTGACGTCGGCTGTTTCGACGCCGACGGCTACCTCTACATCCGGGACCGCCTCAAGGACATGATCCGCAGCGGCGGGGAGAACATGTCCAGTGCCGAGATCGAGAACGTCCTGGCCGGGCATCCGCTGGTCCTGGCCGTCTCGGTGGTGGCGGCACCGCACCCGGTGTGGCTGGAGGTGCCGGTGGCGTTCGTGGTAAGCCGCCCGGGGCTGGACGCCGAGGAGCTGATCGCGTACGCCCGGGAGCGGCTCGGCGGGTTCAAGGTGCCCAAGGAGGTCTACCTGGTGACCGAGTTGCCCACCAACCCGTCGGGCAAGGTACTCAAGCGCAGTCTGCGAGAGCTGCGCCCGACGTTGCGGCCGGACTGGACGTACGGCGACTCGCGGCCTGGCTGAGCGTCACCGGCCGGGGCCGGTCGCCGTTTGCAGCAGGGCGAGGGCGTGCACGAGGTGGAAGCGGCGGGTGCCCCGACCCAACTCGTCCCACGGCTTCTGCCAGGTCATCCGCCGGGCCAGCGTCCACGCGTCGTCGCCGACCGTGGTCAGGTCCCGGACCGCGTCGACCTCGTCGCGGTGGTACGCGCTCAGCTCGTCGACCCGGGCGGCGACGTCGCGGTAGGGGAACTGGTGGGCCGGGCAGGCCACCGCCGCGTCGAGCGCCCGGATGCGGGCCAGGCTGCCGAACAGGTCGGCGGCCGGGTCGTCCTCGGGGCGGCTGACGATCGCGAGTTGGGTGGGTCCCTCGGCCATCATGGTGTCGCCGGTGAAGACCAGGCCCCGGGTGTCGAGATAGACGGTGTGCCCGTAGGTGTGCCCCGGGGTGGGTACGGCGCGCACGGTCACGTCGCCGAAGCGGAACTCGGTCTCGTCGGTGACGGTCACGTCCGGCCGCAGGTTCTCGTGGTGCACGGCGACGTCGACGGCGTCGGCGTACATCGACTCGACCACGTCGGTGGGGGCTCCGGTGAGGTCGAGCGCGGCGCGCAGTTGGGCGAGGAACGTGCCCCGGGTGCGGTGCATGGTGGCGAAGTCGTCGGGGCGGCCGATCACGATCCGGGCCCCGGCGACCGTCTGGAGCCGGGTGGCGAAGCCGACGTGGTCGGGGTGGTTGTGGGTGAGCAGGACGGTGCCGATCGCCTCGACCCGGTGCCCGAGGGACTCCACGGACTGCGCGAACGCGCGCCAGCAGACCGGGTGGTCGTAGCCGGCGTCAACGAGGACGAGCCCGTCGGCGGTGTGCAGGAGGTAGACCGTCACGTAGCGCAGGGCGCTTCCGGGCAGGGGCACGGGCACGGCCCAGACACCGTCCACGACCTGGGCGGGGGTGGGCACCTCACGGGCGCGGTAGCTGGCGGCGTGGGCGTCGATCGCGGGTATGGACATCGTCGCTCGGCTCCCTTACGGTGGGACAACACAACATACCGGATGGTCGGAATTTAACTCAAGGAGTCCGATGAGCGAGGAGCGGACCGGCTTTCGGCTGTGGGCGACCGCAGCACCCGACCTGTGCGCGGTCGTCACCCACGACGACCGTCGGATCTCCTACGGGGACCTGTTCGCCGAGGTGAACCGGATCTCGCACGGCCTGCGTACCCGGGCCGGGCTGGAGGTCGGCGACACGGTGGCCGCGGTCATGACCAACAGCGCCGGGATGATCGCGCTCTACCTCGCGGCGATGCAGTCCGGCCTGTACCTGGTCACGCTCAACTACCACCTCACCGAGCCGGAGATCGCGTACATCCTGGCCGACAGCGGCGCCAAGGTGGTGGTCGGGTCCGCGCGCGTCGAGCAGGTCGTCGTCTCCGCCGCCGAGGCCGCCCCCGGCATCCAGGTCTTCGTCGACGGCACGCCGCAGACCGACCGGGCCCGGCCGCTGTCGGCGCTCACCGCCGACATGCCGGCGGTGAGTCCGGAGCAGGTCCCCGCAGGGTCGCTGATGATGTACACCTCGGGCACCACCGGCCGCCCCAAGGGCGTCAAGCGACCGCTGAGCGGCATCGACGCCGACGCCGGAGCGCTGACCTACCGCTGGCTGTTCGCCGAGTTCGGGATGGAGCGTCCGGCCTTCGCGTCCTGGCTGGTCTCCGCGCCGATGTACCACTCCGCCAACATCACCCCGGCGATGGGCGCCCTGCACGCCGGCGGCACGATGGTGCTGATGGACGGCTGGACGCCGGAGGGCTTCCTGCGGCGCGTCCAGGAGCAGCGGGTCACCGGCACCAGCATGGTGCCGACGCACTTCTACCGACTGCTGCAACTGCCCGAGTCGGTACGCGACGACTACGACGTCTCCTCGCTGCGCTACGTGCTGCACGGCGCGGCACCCTGCCCGCTGGAGGTCAAGCAGCGGATCATGGACTGGTTCGGGCCGGTGGTCTACGAGTACTACGGCTCCACCGAGGTCGGCACCACCATCGCCCGCCCGCACGAGTGGCTGGCCCACCCCGGCACGGTCGGGCGGCCGGCGTCCATCTCCACCCTGCGGATCCTCGACGAGCAGGGCGAGGAGGTGCCGGTGGGACAGACCGGCATCGTCTACATGCGTCAGGGCGAGGACCGGGTCGAGTACCACAACGATCCCGGCAAGACCGAGGGCGCCCGCCGCGACGGCCTGATGACCGTCTGGGACGTCGGCCACGTCGACGCCGACGGCTTCCTCTACATCACCGGCCGGGCTTCCGAACTGATCCTGGTCGGCGGCGTGAACGTCTACCCGGCCGAGATCGAGGCGGCGCTGCTGGCCCACGAGTGGGTCGCCGACGCCGGGGTCATCGGCGTACCCGACCCGGAGTTCGGTGAGGTGCCGCAGGCGCACGTCGTCCTGCGCGACGACGCACCCGACGGTGACGCCGCCGTCGACGAACTGCGCCGCTACCTCGCCGACCGACTGGCCAAGCCGAAGCGCCCGGTCTCCTACCTGGTGCGCGACGCGCTGCCGCGCGATCCCAACGGCAAGCTCTACAAGGCCCGGCTGCGGCGTCCCCGTGAGGTGACCGCGTGACCGGGCGGCACGACACGAGGGGAGGGACGGATGGACTTCGATGACAGCGCGTCCGACCTGGCGTTCCGGCGCGAGGTCGGCACCTGGCTGGACGAGGCGCTGCGCGACGTCCCCGACCAGGAGGAGTTGTCGCAGGACGAGCGCGAGCACTGGTCGCGGGTGTGGCAGGACCGGCTCTGCGCCGGCAACTGGGCCGGCCTGTCCTGGCCGGTCGCGCACGGTGGTCGGGGACTGGACTCGTTGGCGCAGGCCATCTTCAACGAGGAGGCCGCGGTGCGCGGAGCGCCGTACCCGCTCAACGGGGTCGGCATGATGCTCGCCGGACCGACCGTCATCGCGCACGGCACCGACGAACAGCAGGCCCGGCACCTGCCCGGCATCCTGCGCGGCGAGGAGTACTGGTGCCAGGGCTTCAGCGAGCCCGGCGCCGGATCCGACCTGGCCGGCCTGCGGACCGCCGCGACGAAGGTGGACGGCGGCTGGCTGATCAACGGCGCCAAGATCTGGACGTCGAACGCGCACAACGCGTCCCGGTGTCTGCTGCTCGCCCGCACCGACGCCGACGCGCCCAAGCACCAGGGGATCACCTACTTCCTCGCCCCGATGGACGGGTTCACCGTCCGGCCGCTGACGATGATCAACGGGGACACCGAGTTCAACGAGATGTTCCTCGACGACGTCTTCGTCCCCGACGCCGACGTGCTCGGCGGGGTCGGCAACGGCTGGCGGGTGGCCCTGACCACGCTCGCCTTCGAGCGCGGCAGCATGGCGCTGAACCTGTGGGTGTGGGCCCGCCAGGCGGTGGACCGGGTCGTCGACCTCGGGATCGCGCGCGGGGTCGCCGACGACAACGCCTTCGTCGACGCGGTCGGCGCGTTGCAGTGCGACGCCGAGGCGGTGCGGATCGGGTCGATGCGGATGCTCGGCGAGAGCCGCGCCGGGGGAGTGCCCGGGCCGGAGACCTCGGCCCTCAAGAGCCTCTGGGCCGGGGTGGTGCAGCGCGCCAACCGTCTCGCCGTGCAACTCGACGACGGGGGCGGCGTGCTGCTCGACGGCGACGGCGCCGCCGCCCGGATGCGCCGCTACCTGCGCGCCCGTGCCCACACCATCGAGGGCGGCACGGAGGAGGTCCAGAAATCGATCCTGGCGGAGCGGGTGCTGAACCTGCCCCGCTCACGCTGAGCGGAGTCATCGCGTGCGGGCAACTTTCACCCAGGAACAGCAGGACATCGCCAAGACCGTCGGCGCGTTGGCCGAGTCGGAACGGGCCACCGGCGGGCTGCCGACGCACTGGCAGGCCCCCGTCGGTGACGCGACCCTCCTGCGGGACTTCGGGCTCCTCGGGGTGCCGGAGCAGGTCGGCGGCATCGGGTCGAGCCTGATCGACCTGCTCGTCGCCGTCGAGGCGCTCGGCGAGCGGCTCGTCGCGAGCCGGTTCCCGGCGCACGCCGCGGCGGTGCAACTGCTCTGCGGCAGGGGGCACGGTACGCCGCTGCCGGACGACGTGCTCGACGGCAGTCGGGTGCTGACCCCGGCGGTGGACGTCCCGGGGCACACCGCGCGGGCCGACCAGGTGTCGACCCGGACGCCGGTACGCACGCTGGTGCCGTACGCGGCGCAGGCGGACGCGGTGGTCGCGTTGGGCGCCACCGACGGGGTGTGGACCACCCGGCCGGTCGAGGTGACCGCGCGTGAGTCGGTCGACCCCTCCGTGCCGCTGTCCGACGTCACGCTGCCCGATCCGCAGGACATCGTGCCGGCCGGCACCGGGGCGGCCCGTGCCACGCTGGTGGTCGCCGCCGAACTCTGCGGGGTCGCGCAGGGCGCGATCGAGCTGGCCGCCGAGCAGGCGCGTACCCGTCAGCAGTTCGGACGGGTGATCGGCTCGTTCCAGGGCGTCGCCTTCCAGCTCGCCGAGGCGGCCACGGCCCGCAAGGCCGCCTGGGACCTGACCCTCTACGCCGCCTGGGCGGTCGACAACGGACGACCGGACGCGGAGATCCAGGTGCACGCGGCCAAGGCGGCGGCCGGGGCGGCGGCGGTGTTCGCCGCCGAGCGGTGCATCCAGGTGCACGGAGGCATGGGCATCACCATGGAGGCGGTGCCGCACCTGTACCTGCGCCGGGCGATGGTGCTCGACGCCCGGTTCGGCCGCGGTTCCTGGCACCGCCGCCGTGTCGGCGAACTGCGCATCGCCACCCGACGTTCGTCGTAACCCCACTGACCTGCGAAACCCTTGCAGGCCGGATACCACGGCGGTAACATACCGGCTGGTCGGAATAAACGAGGAGAAGCCGTGAAGTTCGGAATCATGAACCTGTTCCCGGTGAGTGACGGCACATCCGATCACCAGGTGCTGCGAGAGACCCTCGACGAGATCCAGTTGGCCGACGAGCTCGGGTTCGACTCGATCTGGCTGGCCGAGCACCACTTCTCGAAGTACGGCATCCTCGGCAGCCCGGTGAACTTCGGCATGGCCGTCGCCGAGCGGACCCGACAGATCACCATCGGCACCGCCGTCCTCGTGCTGCCGCTGCACCACCCGCTGCGGCTGGCCGAGGACATCGCCGCCCTCGACGTACTCAGCGGAGGCCGGGTCTCCATCGGCGTCGGCCGCGGCTACCAGCCCGCCGAGTTCGCCGGCTTCGGCATTCCACTGGAGGAGTCGAAGCAGCGCTACCAGGAGACGCTGGAGGTGCTGCGACTCGCCCTGTCGCAGGAGAACTTCTCCTACCACGGCAAGATCTTCCAGTACGACAACGTCACGACCTACCCCCGGCCGTACACGCCCGGCGGGCCGCCGATCCTGCAGGGCACCGTCTCCCCGGACAGCTTCCGCGAACGCGGCGCCCTGGGCGAATCGATCATCACCTCGCCGAACTTCACCCCGTTGGGCGTGATGCAGCGCAACTTCGACCTCTACCGGCAGAGCATGCGGGAGAACGGATTCGACATCAGCACCTACGACCTGCCCTTCATGCAGCAGGTCTGGTGCGGTGACGGCAGCGAGGGACTGCGTGCCGCCGCGCAGGCCGCCCTCAACTACTACAAGTCCGTCGGCAAGGTCATCCCCGGCTCGGAGGAGGCCATCGACAAGGAACGCGCCTACTACGCGGCGGTCGCCAAGAACATCGAACTGCTGACCCTGGAGCAGACCCTCACCCACGGCGGCAACTTCGGCTCCGCGCAGCGCGTCATCGAGACCATCGAGATGCTGCGCGAACAACTCGGCATCAACCACTACATCGGCTGGCTGCGGATCCCGTCGCTGGACCGCAAGGCCGCGCTCAAGTCGATGGAGGAGTTCGCCGCGAAGGTCATCCCGCACTTCCGCGCCACCGCCGCCACCGACGACCAGGTGAGCGCGCCCGCCGCCGCCCAGGCGGTCGTCGGGTGAGGATCAGCTGCTTCCTCAGCGCCCAGTTCGACCCGGCGGCCTCGGCCACCGAGGGCATCGACGGCGTACTGGCCCAGGCCGCCGCCGCCGAGGCGGCCGGCTTCCACGCCGTCTACCTCGGACACCACTACCTGGCCCGGTCGGCGTTCGTGCAGCCGATCCCGCTCGCCGGTCACCTGGGACACGCCACCAGCCGGATCCGCATCGGCTTCGGGGTGCTGCTGGCCCCCCTGCTCAACCCGATCGCCCTCGCCGAGGAACTGGCCTCCCTCGACGTGCTGACCCGCGGACGGTTGACCGTCGGGATCGGCGCCGGCTACCGCCGCCGGGAGACCACCGCCTTCGGCGTGGCGTGGGAGGACCGGCTGCGCCGCCTCCGCGAGTACGTCCCGATCCTGCGCGCCCTGTGGCGTGGCGAGACGATCGACGCCGCCGGCAGTTGGGGCGAGGTGCCACAGGCCGACCTGCCGCTGCGCCCGGTGCAGCCCGGCGGCCCACCGATCTGGATCGGCGCGTTCGCCGAACCCGCCATCCGACGCGCCGCCCGGCTCGACGCCCCCTGGCTCATCGGCCCCAAGGGCGACGACGCCGAACTCGCCCGACTCCTCGGCATCTACCGTGCCGAACTCGCCGAGCGGGGCTTCGACCCCGTCCGCGAATACCCGATGAGTCGTGAGGCGTTCATCGGCGACAGCTACCGCAGCGCCGTCGCGGCGGTCCGCCCGCACCTGCAACGCCAGTACGCGGGCTACAAGTCGTGGGACGAGGCCCAGTCGCTGGATCTGGACCGGTACCTGGCCCAGGACTGCCTGGTCGGGTCCGCCGACGAGATCGTCGACAAGCTCCGCCGCTGGGAGAACGACCTCGGCATCACCGAGGTGTCGCTGCGACACCAGTTCGTCGGCGCCAGCCAGGAGGAGGCGATGGAGCAACTCGCCCGGTTCGGCGCCGAGGTCATCAGCCGGGTCGCCACGCCGAGCACCGAGGAGACGACGCGATGAGCGGCGCGAATCTCGCCCTGATCCTGCACGGCCGCAGCACCGACCGGGCCGACGTGCCGGGCCTGCACGGCGAGGACGGCCGGTCGTGGACCTTCGACGAGGTCGACCTGCTCTCCGGTGGCGTCGCCGCCGCGCTGCGCGCCGAGGGCGTCGGCGCCGGTGACCGGGTGGCCTGCTACCTCACCAACGGCCCCGAGGTCGTGTTCTTCCTCTTCGGCGCGTGGAAGATCGGCGCGGTGCCGGTGACGGTCAGCAGCCTCTACAACGCCGCCGAACTCGCCGAGTCGGTCGCCAAGACCACGCCGCGCCTGCTGCTCGTGGACGACCGTCGGCCCGAGGTGGTCGCCGAGTTCCGCACCGGCACCGACCTGCCGGTCCGCTCGGTCACCGAACCGGTCGCCGGGGCGCCTGCGCTGTCCTGGCGACACCCGACCCGGGTACCCGCCGTCGACGTCGCACCGGACGCGGAGGCGTGCATCCTGTTCACCGGCGGTACCACCGGCCGACCCAAGGCGGTCAGCGTCACCCACGGCGGGTCCCGGGAGTCGCTGATGCGGATGGCGCGGGTGGCCACCGGCACCGACGCCGAGGGCAGCGCCGCGACCGATGCGAGACCCAACCTGATCGCCCTGCCGCTGTTCCACAGCGGTGGCCAGCACTCGCTGCTCTTCGCGTACTTCGTCGGCCGGGCCGCAGTGGTCTGGGAGCGCTTCGGCGTCGACCGCCTCGACACGCTGATGCGACGCTTCGCCTTCGACAACTTCTTCTTCCTCCCCACCATGGTCTTCGACATCGTGCACACCGAACGGGACCTGCCGTTCGAGGGCGTCAAGTCGGTCCTGGTCGCCGGGCAGGCCATCTCGTGGCCGGTACGACGCGCCTTCGAGCAGCGCTACCACGTACCCATCCTGGTCAACTACGGGTCGACCGAGGCCGGGCACATCGCCGGATGGAACGGCCGGGACATGAAGGCCGGCCGGTGGAAGCCCGGCTCGGCCGGCCGGGTCTACCCCGGGGTGGAGCTGGAGATCCGCGACGACGCCGGCACCGCGCTGCCGGCCGGCGCGGAGGGCGAGGTGGTGGTCCGCTCCGCGCTGACCAAGGGGTACGTCGACGACCCGGACGCCTCCCGGGAGTTGGTCCGCGACGGCTGGGTGCACACCGGCGACATGGGCTACGTCGACGACGACGGCGTGCTGTTCCTGGTCGGTCGGAAGCGAGACATGATCAAGTGCGGCGGCTTCCAGGTGTGGCCCGAGGAGATCGAGGACGAACTCCGCGAGCACCCCCTGGTCAACGACGTGCGGGTGCTCGGTCGCCCGGACGACCGGCTGGGCGAGATCCCGGTGGCCCTGGTGGTCCGGCGGGCCGACGACTCGATCCCCGACGCGGTCCTCGCCGAGGGCATCGTCGCCTTCGCCCGCGACCGCCTGGCGCACTTCAAGGCACCCCGGCGCGTCGAGTTCGTACCCGCCCTGGAACGCAGTGCCACCGGCAAGACCAGCCGGGTCGCGGCGCCCGCCGCCGAGGGAGGTCGGAGCTGATGAAGTTCGGCATCATGGCGTCACACCAGTACCCGCACGGCGACGACCTCGGCCGGCACCTGAACGACCTGTTCGGCACCGTGGAACTCGCCGCCGAACTCGGCTACGACTCGGTCTGGACGATCAACCACTTCCAGTCCAACCTGGCCACCCCACAGCCCATCTCGATGCTGGCCAGCCTCATCCCGCGCTCCGGCGAGATGACCCTCGGCACCGGCATCCTGCTGCTGCCGATGTTCCATCCGGTGCACGTCGCCGAGGAGTTCGCGACCCTGGACCACCTCTCCGGCGGCCGGGTGGTCCTCGGCGTCGGCGCCGGCTACCGGGAGAACGAGTTCGCCGCCTTCGGTCTGGACCCGCAGGCCCGGTTCCGTCGCTTCGACGAGAGCCTGCGGCTGATCCGGGCCCTCTGGAGCGGCACGCCGGTCACCCACGACGGCGAGTTCTATCCACAGGCCGAGGCCACCATCGGCATCCGGCCGCTGACCCCGGGCGGCCCGCCGATCTGGATCGGCGCGGGCGGTCGCAAGGCCGTCCGCCGCGCCGCCCGCCTCGGCGACGCCTGGTACGCGCCGGGCAACTCGCCGAGCCGCCGGTTCCTGCCCGAGCACCTCGCCGTCTACGACGAGGCCCTGGCCGAGTACGGCCGCGACCCCGCCACCGTGCAGCGGCCGGTCGGTGTCGAGCTGTACTGCGCGCCCACCACCGAACAGGCCGTCGAGGAGGCGCTGCCGCACGCCCGGCGGGAGTACTCCACCTACGCCGAGTACCCGGCGCTGCGCTGGCAGCGCGACCGCTTCGACGACCTGGTCCGCAACACCCTGCTGCTGGGCTCGCCGGAGTTCCTGATCGAACGCATCTCCGCCCTGCGGGACCTCGGCTTCGACCATCTCATCTTCCGCCCCGGGTGGCTCGGCATGCCGACCGAGCGACTGCGCGCCTCGCTGCGGCTGTTCGCCACCGAGGTGTTCCCCGCCTTCCGCACCAGCCGACCCTAAGGAACCGCCGTGAAGAAGACCGAAGCCGAACTGCTCGCCGACCAGTGGGACGTCGAGAACATGGAGGTCGACCCCGAGGTCCTCGCGACGTACGTCCGGTACGACGTGGACGAGGAGCGGTCGGTCGCGACGATCACCTTCGACCGCCCCGACCGGCTCAACGCCATCCCCGTCGCCGCCTTCGAGCGCGTCGGTGACCTGGTCCGTGAGGCGGAGACCGACGACCGGGTGAAGGTCATCGTGTTCAAGGGCGAGGGCGACCACTTCGGCACCGGCGCCGACGCCGCCGAACTCGGCCACTACATCGGCTACAAGACCGGCACCGACAAGGCGTCCCGCCGTCGCCCGGCGCAGCGGCAGCGCATCCTGCCCGACCGCAACGTGCTCAGCTCCGGCTTCACCCGCCCGATCATCGAGTCGTTGAAGGCGACCATCTGCCAGGTGCAGGGTTACTGCTACGGCGGACACTTCCAGATCGCGCTCTCCGCCGACATCGTCATCGCCAGCCCCGACGCCCGGTTCACCCACCCGGCCTTCCGCTACCTCGGCCCGGCCCCGCAGGACATGTACCACTGGATCGAGAAGGTCGGCCTGACGACGATGAAGGACGTCATGCTGACCATGCGGGCCATCGGCGCCGAGGAGGGCGAACGCAAGGGCCTGGTCACCAAGGTCGTCGAGCGCGAGGAACTGTCGCGCTGGGTGGACGACTACGCCGACGCCATCGCCGTGATGCCGCTCGACTCGCTGATGATGGGCAAGTCGATGATGCAGGTGGTGATGGAGGCCCGGGGCAAGGGTCTGGGCGCGATGACCGGGTGGGTCGGCCACGGCTGGGCCACCAACGTCAGCTTCGAGGAAGGCGACTGGAACTTCCTCAAGGAGCGGCGGGAGAAGGGCATCGCGCAGGCGCTGGCCGACCGGGACCGGCTGGTCGCGCCGTACTTCCGGCTCAGCGACTCGCGGGCCCGCGAGAAGTAGGCCGCGATGAAGTTCGGCGTCCTGCTCGACCACCAGTACGCGTACGACGACGACCTGGGTCGACGCCTCGGCGAGACCGTCGAGTACGTCCAGCACGTCCGCGACCTGGGCTACGACTCGGTCTACGGCATCCACCACTACCTGTCGTCGCTGCGGACCCCACAGCCGTTGCCGCTGCTGAGCCGACTGATCGACCACTCCGGCACGATGGAGCTGGGCACCGGGATCCTCATCCTGCCGCTCGGGCACCCGGTGCACTGGGCCGAGGAGATCGCCACCATCGACCAGATGTCCGGCGGTCGGTTCGTCCTGGGCATCGGTGCCGGCTACCGGGAGGTGGAGTTCGCCTCGTTCGGCATCGACCGGCGCACCCGGGTCTCCCGGATGAACGAGGCGCTCGCCGTGATGCAGCGGCTGTGGACCGGCGAGACGGTCCACCACGAGGGCCGACACTTCACCCTCGACGGCGTACGGTGCAGCGTGCTGCCCGTCCAGCAGCCGCACCCGCCGGTCTGGGTCGGCGCCAACGGCCCCACCGGCATCGCCCGGATCGCCCGGCAGGGCCTGCCCTGGCTCGCCCCGTCCAACGTCCGCCGTAACTGGGCCGTCGGCAACCTCGCCGACTACCGGGAGCAGCGCCGCGCGGCCGGCTTCGGCGAGGAGGGGGCGGTCTTCCCGATCCACCGCGACCTCTGCGTGGCCGACTCCTTCGACGACGCGTACGCCCTCGCCGGTGACGCGGTCCGTCGCTCCTACGGCGAGTACGTGCAGTACGGCATGGACTTCTTCGAGTCCCAGTGGGAGGCCATCAAGGAGCGGGCCCTCTTCTTCGGGTCCCCCGACGACATCGCGGCGAAGGTCCAGGACTTCGCCGACGCCGGTTTCAACCACTTCGTCTTCCGCGCGCAGTGGCTCGGCCTGCCCATCGAGGACTCCATCCGGATCGTCGAACGTTTCGCCCGCGAGGTCATGCCGAGGTTCCGCAGATGAAGATCGGACACGTGATCGTCCCCGCCGACGAGCTGGACGCCCAGCTCGACTTCTACACCGGCCTCGGGCTGGCCGTACGCTTCCGCGACGGCGACCGGTACGCGGCGCTCACCGACGGCACGGTGACCGTCGGCCTGGCCGACGCGTCGCAGCAACCCGTCGCCGGTCGTACCCTGCTCAGCATCCAGGTCGACGACCTGGACGCCTGCCTCGCGCAGGCGACGGCCGCCGGTGGCACGGCGGGCGACGTCGTGGTGGGCCCGCACGAGCGACGCGCGGTGGTCGTCGACCCGGGCGGCAACCCGCTCGTCGTCTACCAACGCCTCGCCTGACCGACTACCGTTCGGCCCCGGCCCGGGACGTCGGCCCGGTCGGCGTCGGGGAACCTCGCCGGAGTCCGGGTCAGCCGGGGGCGGTGGCGGCCACCGCCAGCAAGCGGTCGAGTACGGCGAGCTGCTCGTGCTCGCCGGCCTCGTCCAGGATGTCGAGGGCTTCCCGGCAGCGCACCTGCGCGACGTGATGGTTCCCGGTGACCACGAGAGCCTCCGCGAGGACGGCGAGCGCCCGCGCCTGGCGTAACGGATCGGCCAGTTCCTCGCTGACGGCGCGGGCCAGGGTGGCGTCGGCCAGGCAGTTGCGGTGTTGCCCCAGCCGCAGGCGGGCCTCGGCAGCGACGACGAGGGCGTCGCAGCGGATGCCCTCGTCGTTGACCCTGCCGTGTAGACCCAGCGCGACCTGGGCCTGCGTGAGGGCGGACTCCGGGTGACCGGTCTGTACGTGCAGTTCGGCGAGACGTACGTGGTTGAGGCTTCGTCCGCGCAACGAACCGACCCGCTCCCAGAGGGTCAGGGCCTCCTGGAAGAGGCGACGGGACCGGTCGTACTGCTCAAGCTGCCGGTGCGCGTCACCGAGGTGGTAGAGGGTGTACGCCTCGCCGGTCACGTCGCCCACCGCCCGGCACGCGGAGAGTACCTGCTGGAAGACCTCGACGGCGGTCGTGACCCGACCGGTACGGAGATGTACCGAGCCGAGGTTGTGCAGACAGGCCAGCTCGATCTCGGTGAAACCGTGCTCCACCGCGAGGTCCAGCGCCTGGGTGAAGAGGTCACCGGCCTGCTGGTAGCTGTGTCTGGCGAAGTGGACGGCACCGAGGTTGGCCAGGGTGCCGGCCCGGCCGCGCAGGTGCCCGTCGGCGGTTGCGGCATCGAGCGCGACCGTCAGCATGTCCCACATGTCGTCCTGGGGACCGGAGCGGTCGTACACCTCGTGCACCGTGTCGGCGAGCTGCCAGGCATGGCGCGAGAAGCCCTGTGCGGCTGCGGCCCGGACGACTCCGGGCAGATTGCTCCGCTCTGCTTCACACCACCGCAGCGCGTCACCCTCCGTGGTGAATCGGACCGGCGTGACCCCGACGCCCTCGGGCAGGTCCGGCACTGCCGGGCGCTGCGGTTCCAACCACCGAACAGCATCGACGGCGGTCAGCAGATACCAGTCGAGCAGCCGCCGCAGGGTGGCGTCGGGTGCCCCGTCGGGCCGGTCGTCCTGTTCGCTCGCGTATCGGTGCAGCAGGTCGTGCATCCGATACCGACTGACGGAGTCGTGGTTGACGAGATGAGCGCGGGCGAGCCGGTCCAGCGCCCGCTCGGCCACGACGGCGTTCGTCCCGAGAAGCGCCGCTGCGGCCTCCGCCGCGACGGTCGCCCCGGGAAAACGCCCGAGACTTCGGAACAGTCGGGCCGGCAGAGGCGCGAGCGCATTGACCGACCACGCGAAGACGGTACGCAGGGTGAGTTCGTCGCTGTCGTCGCCGTCGAGGTCGAGCAGCCGGTCCGCGAGATCGTCGGCCAGGTCGCCGAGAGGGGCCCGAGGGTGGGCGGCGACACGCTCGCCGATGATCCGCAGTGCGATCGGGAGGCCGCCGGAGAGTCGACCCAACGTGTCCAGGGCGGCGGGGTCGGTAGCGGCGCGTTCGGCTCCGACGATGCGGGTGAGCAGGTGCTGCCGGTCGGCGTGCGGGAGCGGCGTGACAATCAGGCTACGGACTCCGTGTCGGACGCTGAGTCCGCTGAGACGATTTCTACTGATCACGATCGTCAGGCTGGTGTCGGACCGGGGGATGAGCTGTTGTGCCTGGTCCGAGTCGAGCACGTTGTCGAGCACGACGAGCATCCGCCGGCCGCTCATCAGCCGGTGGTACAGCTCGCCCCGTTGCATCGGGTCGACCGGCACCCGGTCGGCGGGTACGCCGAGGCCGACGAGGAAGCGCCGCAGGGCGTCCTCCGGACACATCGGTGGCACCCGGCTGTGCGCCTCGGCGTTCAGATAGAGCTGACCGTCGGGAAACCAGTCCCGCCGATGGTGGCCCCAGCGGGTGGCGAACGCCGTCTTGCCGACCCCCGGCATCCCGGCCAGCGCGATCACGTTCGGGGTGCCCTCGTCGGTGGCGAGAGTGTCCAACTCGGACAGGAGTTCGGTGTGACCGGTGAAGTCCGGTACGTCGTAGGGCAACTGCCGGGGCACTGATGTCGCCCCGTCCCCGGTCGGGGCCGTGCCCTGCCGACCTGCGGGGGCAGGCGGGGAGAACTCGGTGAGGTCCAGTTGCGGATCGGTGCGCATCCTGCGCCGGAAGCGGCGTCGGAAGGCGACGACGAACTGGCGGGCGTCGTGGGTGCGACCGGCGCTGTGCAGAGCGGTGGCCCGCAGCCGGGCGACCGCCTCGTCGTACTGGTTCTCCGTGACCAGGTACTCCGATCGGACCAGCGCCCGGTCGTACTCGCCGACGGCCAGTTCGCTGGACGTGAGTAGTTTCTGCGCGGCCAGCAGATGCTCCTGCATGTCCCGCCGCAGGTGTTCACACCGTGCTCCGCGAAGTTCCGGAAGGGGATCGTGCCGCCACAGCCCGAGCGCGGTGTCGAGCAGCGAGACACACCGGTCGTGCCGGTTCTCCTCGGCAGCGCGCCGGGCCTGCGAGGTGAGGCTGCGGAACCGGTGATAGTCGACGAGTGTCGGCTCGACGTCCAGCCGATAGGCGTTCACCCCGGGAACTCTTTGCAGCGCCTCGGGTAGACCGGCGTCACGTAGAACGCTGCGAAGTCGACTCGCGAGCGGATAGAGCAGGGTGCGACAGGAATCGACATCCCGTTCCGGCCATAGAAGTTCCACGATGGTCTCGACCCGTACTGGATCGCCGGCGTGATAGAGAAGGACGGCGAGCAGGCCACGTTGCTTCGCGGTGCCGAGTGGTGTCGACCGTTCCCCGATCCTGAGTTCTGTGGGCCCCAGAATCGTGAACTCCATGGACCCCACCCCCGCCAGGATTGATCGATCGCCAGCGATTTTTATTCTGTGTCATCTCGACGAATGGGCCAACCCTCCTGCTCAGAGTCCGAAATCGGACAATCCACTGCCCAGCTCCGGATAAGCGGACTGCAAGGTGGTCGGCAATGTGATCGGCAGGTCGGCCGTCGACGCTGGCCTCCTCGAGCCGGGTCCCCGAGGAGGTCGAAATGACGTTGCCGGAATGGTTGTCCACTCCCGTTGGTATCGATTCTGACCATTGGATCACGCGTGCCGGATGCCGGACGGTGCTCGCGGTGGCGCACACGATCGCCAGTTGCCACCGGCTACTCGACGTGATCGATCACATCGAGGGGGACGCCCGGGTGCAGGTGGTCTTCACCGTCGCGCCCGACGTGTTCAACCAGCGGCTGACCCGTCACCTGGAGCGCCTCGGCGCTCTCACGCTGCCCTGGTCGCAGGCGACACGGGAACGATTCGACCTCGGCATCGCCACCTCCTGGGGTGGGCTGCACCAGCTACACACGCCACTGCTCGTCATGGCCCACGGCGCCGGCCGCAGCAAACGGGTGCGGCCCGGAGGGTACGGCGGGCCGTACCTGACCGACACCGCCGTGTACGGGCTCGACCGGCAGCGACTCACCCACAGCGGCCGGGTGTTGCCGACCGCGCTCGCCCTCTCGCACGAACACGAGATGGATGTGCTGCGCCATCAGTGCCCCGAAGCCCTCGGCGTCGCGACCGTCGTCGGCGACCCGTGCGTCGACCGACTGGTCGCCAGCCTCGCGTACCGACCCGTCTACCGGCAGGCCCTCGGTGTCCGCGAACACCAGGAGCTGACCGTGGTCAGCTCGACCTGGGGGCGTGACGGCCTGTTCGGACACTGGCCCGACCTGTTGCCCACGCTGATGACGCAGCTCCCCGCCGACCGTCACCGGGTGGCCGCGCTGTTGCACCCCGCAGTCTGGGACGCCCACGGTCACCGTCAGGTCAGAGCATGGTTGCGGCACTGCCGCGAGGCAGGACTGCTCCTGCTCGACCCGACCCAGGACTGGCGCGCCCTGATCGTCGCCGCCGATCGCGTGATCGGCGACCACGGTTCGGTCACCGCCTACGCTGCCGCCGTCGGACGTCCGATCCTGCTGCTGACCAGCCCGCAGGCGGCACCCGTCACGGGGACACCACAGCACCTGGTCGCCACCGGTGCCGCACACCTCGACCCGGCGCAGGCGTTGCTACCGCAGCTCCGCCGGGCCACCACCCTCGACCAGAGGGCGGTGATGGCGGCCCTGACCGGCCACCCCGGGCAGACCGGCACGCTGCTGCGACGCGCGCTGTATCGCCTGCTCGGTCTTACCGAGCCGGGCCGTCACCGACGGGCGGATCCGGTGCCCGTGCCGCGTCTCGTCGACGGGGAGATCCTGCCGTGACCGATCGCCCCGATCCCGTCATCGTTTCACTCCTGGTGCCCCGACCGTCGTCCCGGCTCGCCCGGCTCGCCGACATCGTGCTCACCACCGCCGGGCCGGACACGCTCACCGCTGTCGGGCAGCGGATGATGAACGCCTATCCGGGAGCGTCCCTCGTCGTCGTACACGCTCCGTCGGGCGAGGTCGAGGTGCACACCCGATCCGGGACGCGACACCGTCTCACCACAGGTGGGCGCCCGCGGCGCCTGCCGATCGCCGCGCTGGCGGCCACCGCCCGGGAACTCCACCATCGGTGGGCCACCGGTGACCTCGTGTCCCGTCACCTGACGGTGCCGAGCCTGCTAGCCGGTGCCACCGAGCCCGTCGAGCCGACCGCGCACCTCCGCACGGCGAGGCGAGCCGACGGAGTCGAAGAAGGCCACCGCCTCGGCCCAGTGCCGCCGTGCGTTCTCGTGGTCACCGCGCCGTTGGGCGACACGCCCGAGCAGGTCCAGTGCCTCCGCCCGCTCGTTGGCGGACCCGAGCTCGGTCATCCGGTGCGCTGCCTCGGTCGCCGCCTGCTCCGCACCGTCGAGGTCACCCAGGCCGAGCTGCGCGTCGGCGCGGCCGAGCAACACCCGAGCGCCGTTGTAGGGATCGACCTCGGCCAGTCCGGAGAAGATCTCCCCGGCCTCCGCGAGCAGGGGCAGGGCGTCGTCCGGCCGACCGGTCCGGGTCAGTGACATGCCGAGATTGAGGCAGGTCAAGCCGGTACTCCGGGGGTTGGCCAGGGCACGGCGGGCGTCGAGGACCCGGGTGAACACCCGCACGGCCTGCTCTGCTCGACCGGTGTCCGCGTACAGGGTGGCCAAGCCCTCCTCGGCGTCGACGGAGCCCTGGACGTCGCCGACCGAGCGGTACCGGTCCACCGCGGCGCGGCCGTACGACTCTGCCGCGCCGTGGTCTCCCCGCCGATTGTGCACCCGACTCAGACGCTTGAGCATGTTCGCCTCGGCCAGCGGGTTGCCCCACGACCGGGCGGCCTGCAGGCCCCGCTCGTCGACTTCCAGGCGATCGGTGTAGTCCTTGACGTAGAGGAACAGCGGCCAGAGAACGTCGCTGAGATGCCAGGCGAGTTCGTGGTGGCCGAGCTGGTACGCGGTGCGCCCGGCGTCCAGCAGGTTGCTGCGTTCGCGCTGCAACCAGCCGAGGGCGTCGGCGCGGTCGGTGAACTCGGGAAGCCACTCCGGCGGTGGCGGACCGGCGTACGGCAGCCGACGACGATAGGGGGTCACCACGAGGTCCGCGCGATGCGCGGCGGCGAGGTAGAACTCCAGCATCGCCCGCTGCACGGTGTCCCGCTGCGTCGGGGTGTCGCACCGTTCCGACACCTCCCGGGCGTACAGCCGCAGCAGATCGTGGAAGCGGAACCGCTCCTCGGCCACCTCTTCCAGCAGGCTCGCCTCGAGCAGTTCGTCGATCAGGTCGGCCACCCGGGCGCGGTCGGTGGTCAGTGCCGCCGCGACGACCAGTTCGAGACCGAACTCCGCTCCCGGATGCCACGCCAGCCCCCGGAACAGAGTGGCCGCCTCCAGGGACAGCGCCTGGTACGAGACCTCGCTCATAGCTCTGATCGACACTCCTTCCACCACCGACAGCCGCGCCAGCCGCTCGGTCTCGTCGGTCAGCTCGGAGACCAGTCGGCGGACGCTCAGCCGAGGTCGGCCGGCCAACCGACCGGCGGCCACCGCCAGCGCGAGCGGCAACCCGGCGCAGATGTGCACCAGTTCCTCGGCCGGGCCGGGCTCCCGAACGATCCGCTGTCGCCCCACCGTCCGCGCCAATAGTTCCACTGCCGCCGTCGTCGGTAGGGGACCCACGTCGAGCAGCCGCGCACCGTCGGGAATCAGACCGGTCAGCCGTCGACGGCTGGTCACCACGACCATTGCGGACTCCGAGGCCGGCACCAGTGGGCGGACCTGAGCCGCGGAGAACGCGTCGTCGAGCACCACCAGGATGGACCGGTGCGCGGTGACCGTCCGGTACAGCGCCGCCTGCTCCGGCAGATCCATCGGGATCCGTTCTGCCGCGACGCCCAGTGCGCGCAGGAAGGCGGCGAGAGCCGCGCCGGGGTCCAACGGCGGCTCACCGCTGAATCCACGGAGGTCGGCGTGCAACTGTCCGTCGGTGAACCTGTTCCGTACGGTGTATGCCCACTGGCGGGCCAAAGCGGACTTCCCGACGCCACCGGAACCACAGATCACGACGACCCTGCCGTCCCCGCAGAGAAGATCGTCCAGTGCCGCTATCTCGGTCGTCCGGTCCGTGAAGTGCCTCGACGGCGCGGGAAGTTGTCGGGGAACCATCCTCGATTCTCCCGTGCCGGCGAAATGGATGCCACCGTGAACGATCCCGGCCTGCACGCTCGGCCCGATAACCGCCCCGGAAAGCTCGTTGGTCGTTCCGCTCGGTGTGCTCTGATCAATTCCGTTGTGTGGGAATTCCAACCGACCATGCCTTTCGCCCACGACATGCGACTCGACGGCTAGAAGACCACGTCCCCCTTGATGTCGCGTGCCTGGACCACTCGCTCCGCCGTCCCGTTGAAATTGTTGACCACATTGTGCCGCGAGCTGTTGTCGATTTGATTCGACAGGCGATGCCAAGCCGCCCGCACGGCCGCGTCGAACGTCGGGTCACGGGACATCTCGCTGGCCAGGAACGAGGCCAGGGCGGCTTGGAGCGATCGGTCGTCCGGGTGCGCCATGGCGGCGGTGAGAGCATCGCCTTCCCGGGTCCCGCTGCAGAAGCGACCGCGGACGAGGCGGACGAGCGTGCCGGTCGCACTGCGCGCTCCGGACACGAGAGCCTCGGCTCCCTTGCTCGCCAGCGTGGTGGTGACGGCCAAGACCAGCTGATCGTCCATCGGCCCCCCGCCGAGTCGCAGATAGATAGGTCTCAGTGCTGTGGCGGCCAGCCTACCGTCCGTGAGCCAGTGGTCGGTGAGCCGTGCACCTGGTGTGGACTCTCGACTATGGCAAATGTTGACACATAAACAACCTTGTCCGACATTGCTTACTTTCTGTTATTTGACTATGTCAATTCGGTAAAGATATCCCATCTGGTGAAACGTCACGTCGCTCGCCATGATCGCTCTGTAGCCTTCGCCCATGGAAATGATCATCCCTACGGCGGTCGCCGCGTTGGCGGATTTTGTCGCCGACCCGCCGAATCTCGTGGCGTCGGTGGCGGCGCTCGGCGAAACTTTGCACGTCATGTGGGTGAAGTGGGTGTCGTAATAACCTATTGTTACTGTCTAACTACTATCTGATGATGTGCCGCCTATTGCTGGGCGGCACATTGTCGTTCGGGGCCTGCTGCGCCGGTCAGCGCACGTGTTGGCCGGCGCACAACCATCCCGGCTCGACGACCTCGGCGTAGACACCGAAGCAGGCCGCCTGGCCCAATCCGACCACGGGGACGCGATAGCCCGGGCCAGCGCGCTCGACACGCCCCGATCAGCGGGTACCTCCGGTTGGGTCAGCCCGGGCACCACACACCGACGAGCACCCGCAGCAACACGTCACCGAGGCGCAGTTCCTGACCCGGCTCGGGATCGCCGGGCGCGTCGAGCAGCAGGTTCGGCCGGAAACGGGCCGCGACCGCGCCGGCTCCACCGGGCCGTGCGCCCAGCGTGGACAGTGCGCCGGTGGTGACCAGGTGGACGGCACCGAAGTCGACGAAGCGTCCGCCCGGCTGCGCCCCGGCGAGCGCCGTGACGGTGTCCTGGCCGGGACCTGTGTCGTCCATCCGCTGCGGCACCAGGCCCGCGTCCTGCGGCAGTGTCCGGTGCAGCCTCGGGTCGGACGGCACCTCCCGGGTCAGTCGCACCGGGGGCCGAGGTGGTGGCCGAGTACCGTCTCCGCCTCGATGGTCCCGGCCCGTACCTCGCGGTCGCCGACGCGCAGCGTCAGCGTCGGATGCTGGCGAGTCCGCTGCTCGCGGCGGCCGGACGGATGTAAGGAGGGGTCCCCTGCTATACACCAGGCGATAGCAGGGGACCCCTCCTTACACCCCCGGCGCCTCGGTAAAGCCTATCTTTTCGGTAGGTTTTAGGAGGTCAGTGAGCTGGGGGCCGTCCGGCGGTAAGGGGATCGAAAGGGCTCCTCGGCATAGTCCTGGTCGCTGCGACAACGCGCGACAAGGGGGAGACATGCGGTTCAAGGTGTTGGGTCCGTTGACCATGATGCCGGGGCGACTGCCCAGCGCGCCGAAGCAACGGCAGTTGCTCGCACTCCTGCTCCTGCACGCCAACACCGTCGTCACCATCGACGACTGTGTCGACGAGCTGTGGGGCGAGCAACCTCCACACAGCGCGCACTCGACACTCCAGACGTACGTGATGAACCTGCGCCGGGTGCTGCGCCTGGAGGCGGAGGCACCGGGCGGCGGTCGCATCGTCACCCGGGAACGCGGCTACGCCCTGCACCTGGAGCCGGGCGAGCTGGACCTGGAGGACTTCCAGCGGGTGGCCGGCGACGGCAGCGAGGCGCTCGCCGCCGGTCGCCACCCGGAGGCGGCCCGGCTGCTGCGCGCCGCGTTGGAGATGTGGCGCGGACCGGCCCTGGTCGACGTGCAGGCCGGCCCGATCCTGCGGGGCCGTCTCGACGGTCTGCGCGAGGTCCACCTCGCGGTGCAGGAGGAGCGGGTGGAGGCCGACCTGCGCATCGGGCGGCACCGCGAGCTGCTGGGCGAGCTGCGCACGCTGGTACGTCGGCACCCCACCCACGAGAACCTCTGCGCCCAACTGGCGCTGGCGTTGTACCGCAGTGGTCGCACCACCGAGGCGCTGGCCGTGCTGCGGCACCTGCGCACCACGCTCGGCGAGCGGTTCGGGCTGGAGCCGTCACGGCGACTGCAACGCCTGGAACGGGCCGTGCTGCGCGCCGAACCGGCGCTGGACCTGCCCGCCGCGTCGTCCGCCGACCGCAGCGTGCACCACCTGCTCGTCAACTGATCCTCGTCACCGTCGCGAAGGAGGCAGCCATGCCGGTCACCGAGCCCGCCCGCACCCGACCGCCCGTCATCGACGCCCGTACGTACGCCGAGATCCTGCAGTTCTACGCCTGGCACTTCCAACTCCTCGACGAGGGACGGGCCGAGGAGTGGGCGGACCAGTTCACCGAGGACGGCGAGTTCGCCCAGAACGTCAAACCCGAACCGCGCCGGGGCCGCTCCGCGATCGCCGCGTCGATGCGCCGGGGGATGGACGGCATCGCCGAGCGCGGACTCGTCCGTCGCCACTGGTACGGCGGCGTGACCGCCGAGCCGGCGGGGGAGGACACGGTACGGACCCGCTACTACGCGACCGTGTTCGAGACCTCGCGCGGCGGTGGTGAGGCGCGGGTGTACCTCAGCACCACCGCCGAGGACGTCCTGGAACGGCGTGGCGACGGCTGGTTCGTCCGTCGTCGCCACGTCGCCCATGACGGGACCTGAGCCGGGGCGGCGGCCCGCACCGGGCCGCCGCCACCAGGCATCCGGGCTAGTAGTCCAGGCCGCCGTCGACGTGCAGCACGTGCCCGTTGACGTACGAGCTGTCCGGCGAGGCGAGGAAGAGCACCGCGCGGGCCACCTCGTCACCGGTCGCGGCCCGGCCCGAGGCCAGCGAGCCCCGCAACCGGCCCCAGAGCCGTTCGTTGGCCAGGATCTGGCGACCCATGCCCTCGTCGACGACGCCGGGGGCGACGGCGTTCACGGTGATGCCGTCGCCACTCAGCTCGGCGGCGAGCACCCGGGTCAGCGTCTCGACCGCCGCCTTCGACACGCTGTACGCGCCGGCTCCCACGACCGGCCGCCGGGCCAGCAACGAGGAGACCGTGACGACCCGCCCGGCGCCGGAGGCCCGCAGCAGCGGCGCGGCGGCCTGTACGCAGTGCAGCACGCCGGTCAGGTTGGTGGCGAGCACCTCGTCCCACTGCGACACCGGCAGGCCGACCAGCGGACCGGGCCGGCTGATCCCGGCGTTGGCGACCAGGATGTCCAGCCCGCCGTACCGGTCCTGCACGCCGGAGACCAGCGCGTCGACCGAGGCGCGGTCGGCGACGTCGACCGGGAACCGGTCACCGCTCGCCGGTGCGCCGCGCGACGCGGACACCACGGTGGCCCCGGCGTCGGTGAGCGTACGTGCGATGACCCTGCCCAGGCCGGCGGTGCCGCCGGTGACCACCGCGACTCTTCCCTTGAGGACCATGAGAACTCCCTTCCGCGTCTGCCGGACCACCGGTCCGGCCGTGTCGTGGCCGGTGTCGCGCACCGGCCGTCGCCGCCCACCGCTACACCGACGTGACGAGCGGGCCGCCGTGCAGGTGGACCATGTCCCGGACGACCGGCCGCGACGACAGGTACGCCCCGGGTGCCTCGCCGCGTTCCTCCGCGTACGCCCGATGCAGGTTGGCGACGAGCCGCTCCGCCTCCGGCAGGTGGGCGAACGGATGGCCGGTGGCGCCCCGGGCCGCCGCCAGCGCGGGCAGCCGGTCGGCGACGCCCTGTCGGGCCAGCCCCCGCAACCAGTGCAGGTACGCCTCGGTGGCGTCGAGGACCTCCGGCCCGCTCACCTCACCGTGCCCGGACACCACCACGCGCGGCCGGAGCGCCCGGATCCGTGCCAGCGCGTCCAGCGAACCGGTCACCGACCCCATCAGCACGAAGGGCGTGCGTCCGGAGAAGACGACGTCCCCGGCGAACAGGACCCGCCGTTGCGGCAGCCACACCACCACGTCGTTGGTGGTGTGCGCGGGACCCAGGTGCATCAGCTCGACGCGTACCCCGCCCGGGTCCAGCGTGAGCTGCTCGCGCAGCGTGACGCCGGGCAGCCGCAGCCGGATCCCGGACCAGTCCACGTCGGGCCACAGCTCGCGCATGGCCAGCCCGGTCCGCGCCATCTCGGCGCGTGCCTGCTCGTGCGCCACGATCTCGGCGTCGGCCGGGAAGACGCAGTTGCCGAAGACGTGGTCACCGTGGTGGTGGGTGTTCACCACCACCTGCGCACGGCCCGGCGCGACCCGGCGTACCTGCGCGAGCAACGCCTCGGCCCGGTCCCGGGTGGCGGCGGTGTCCACCACCACGACGCGGTCGGTGCCGACGACGATGCCCGCGTTGCCGATACACCAGCCGCCCGGCCGCTGGACGTACGCGTACACGTCCGGTGCCACCGGCACCAGCGTGGCCTCTGGCCTGGCCGTCATCTCACCTCCGGTTCCACGGCGGGGTCACCGCCTCCAGTGAGCCCAACCGGGCTCGGTTCCGGCTGGAGCCGCCGTCTCGACCGGGAGGTCCGGCGATGACCATCGACGTCCTGGGTGGCCTGCGGGTCGGTGGCCCCGGCGGGGACGCCGGCCCCACCGCGCCCAAGCAACGTCAGTTGCTCGGTCTGCTGGTGCTGCGGGCCGACGAGGTGGTGCCGGCCGCCACCTGCATGCGGGAGCTGTGGCACGACCATCCGCCGCGCAGCGCGGCGACCACCCTCCAGACGTACGTCATGCACCTGCGCCGGGTCCTGGTTGACGCGGACGTGCCGGCGCGGGTGGTCACCTGTGAGCGCGGCTACCGGCTGCGGGTCGACCCGCTCGACACCGACCTCGGTGTGGTCCGCGCGCGGGTGCGGGAGGGCGAGGAACGGGCCGCGGCCGGCGACCCGACCCGGGCCGCCCGGTCGTGGCGGCAGGCGCTCGCGCTGTGGCGCGGCGCGGTGCTGGCCGACGTCCGCACCGGCCCCGTCGCCCAGCAGATCGCCGGTCACCTCGACCAGTGGCGGCTGTTGCTGGTCGAGCGGTACCTGGAGGCGGAGCTGCGCTGCGGCCGACACCGGCAGGTGGTGCCCACGGCCACCGCCCTGGCCGGCCGCCATCCGCTCAGCGAGCCGATCCACGCGAGCCTGATCACCGCGTTGCACCGCAGCGGTCGGCAGGCCGACGCGATTCGGGTCTACGAACGACTCGCCGCCGCGCTTGGCCGCGACCTCGGTGTCCCACCCTCGGAGCCGCTGCGGCGACTCCACCAGGCCGTCCGCACCGGCGCGGCATGGCTCGAACCGCCGCCGCCCGCCGCGCCGGTGCTCAGCCTGGACGCGCTCGCCGCGCTCGACGCCGGGCGGCGGCCCTTCCTCGTTCCCACGCCACCCGCTGGCACATCCTGATCGGAGGCGGCCCCGTGCCGATACCCGTGCAGCGTGACCCCGAACTGACCCGTACCCGGCTCGCGCAGTGGCTGCGGGACACCCTGCCCGCCCGCGACGTGGTGGTGGGGCCGGTGACCGTGCCACCCACCGCCGGCTTCTCCGCCGAGATCCTGCTCTGCGACGCCAGGTGGCGTGAGCACGGCCGGGAGCGCACCGTGCCGCTCGCGGTACGGGTCGCACCGACCGGGCATCGCATCTTCCCCGACCTGCGGTGGCGGGAACAGGTCGCCGTGCAGGTGGCGCTCGCCGACACGGCCGTGCCGGTGGCGCCGGTGCTCGGCCACGAACCCGACCCGCAGCCGCTGGGCGCGCCGTTCGTGGTGATGGCCCGCGTCGTCGGCGACGTGCCGGCGGACCTGCCGTCGTACCACCGGCAGGGCTGGCTCGCCGACGCGACGCCCGCGCGGCAGCGGGCGGTGTGGTGGCGGGCGCTCGCCGCGATGAGCCGCCTGCACCGCCTCGACCCGGCGACCCTGCCGGTCACCGCCGCACCCACCGGTGACCTGGAGTTCTACGCCGGACACCTGGACCACTTCGGTGCCGACGGCAACCCGGCCGTCGCGGCGGCGTTGGCGTGGCTGCGCGCCCACCGGCCACCGGCACCGACCGCGCCCGCACCGCTGTGGGGCGACGCCCGACTGGGCAACATCGTGTTCGCCGGGGACCGGCCCGCCGCCCTGCTCGACTGGGAGATGGCCGACGTCGGCCGCCCCGAGAGCGACCTGGCCTGGTTCCTGCACATGGACCGCTTCCTGAGCGCCGGCATCGGCGCCGCGCGCCTGCCCGGCCTGCCGACCCGCGCCGAGACGGTGGCGTACTACGCCCGGCTGCTCGGCCGCCCGCTGGAACACCTGGCGTACCACGAGGTCGATGCGGCGTTCCGGTTCTGCGTCGTCACCGCCCGGGTGGTGCGGCTGCTGGAGGCAGGCGGCGTCGTGCCGCCGGGGTCGGACTTCCCGCTGCACCGCAACGCGACCGCCCTGCTGCGCCGTCGCCTCGCGGAGGCCGGTGTCGATCTCTCCAGCGCCGGTGTACCTGGCCTCTAGCGAGGACCGCCAGTGTCGGCGGAGCGCGGGCCGGCCGCGCAGCACGGCGGGTGGGAGGGGTACGCATGGCGGTCGACGCGTCCACGTTCCGGGCGCTGTTCGGCACGGTACCCGGCGTCGTGGCGGTGGTGACCACCCTGGACGGCGACGAACCGGCCGGACTGACCACCAGCGCGGTGTGCGAGGTGTCGCTGGACCCGCCGCTGCTGCTGGTCTGCCTGGACGAACGGTCCCGCACCCTGCCCCGGATCCTGCGCAGCGGCGCCTTCACGGTCAACTACCTCGCCGGGCACCGGCGCGATCTCGCCGCCCGCTTCGCCGGCAGCGGCGTGGACAAGTTCACCGACGTGCCCTGGACGGGTTCGCCGGGGGCCCGGGGCGCACCACGGCTCGACGACGCGTCCGCCGCCCACGCCGAGTGCACGGTGCGGCACGCGGTGCCGCTCGGCGACCACACCGTGGTCGTCGGCCTGGTCGAGGCGGTCACGGTGACCGGGCACGCCCCACTGCTGTACCGGCGCGGGACGTACCGCGCCTGGTCCGACGCCGCCACGGTCGCACCGGTCGTGGCCCGTCCGAACCCGAGGGAGCTGGCATGAAGTTCGGCATCAACCTGTTCCCGACCGTCGGCCCGCAGGACAAACCGGCCGGGCAGTACTTCTCCGAGAGCCTGCGGCTGGCGGAGCTGGCCGACGAGTTGGGCTTCCACCACGTCAAGACCGTCGAGCACTACTTCTCCCCGTACGGCGGCTACAGCCCGGACCCGGTCACCTTCCTCGCCGCCGCGGCCGCCCGGACCCAGCGCATACGCCTGGTCACCGGCGCGGTGCTGCCCGCCTTCACCCACCCGGTCAAGCTCGCCGGCAAGCTCGCGATGCTCGACGGCATCTCCGGTGGTCGGCTCGACGTCGGCTTCGGCCGGGCGTTCCTGCCCGACGAGTTCCACGCGTTCGGGATACCGCTGGACGAGAGCCGGGCCCGCTTCGACGAGGGGGTGGCCGCCTGCACGCTGCTGTGGACCACCGAGAACGCGGTGTGGGAGGGCAGTTTCCACCGGTTCGGCCCGGTCACCCTGCTGCCCCGGCCGGTGCAACAGCCGCACCCCCGGATCCTGGTGGCCACCGCCAAGTCACCGGAGTCGGCCGAGGCCGCCGGCCGCAACGGCCACGGCGTGATGCTGGTGCCCTCGATCAACTCGCGGGAGCAGGTGCAGGACGTGCTGGCGCTGTACCGCAAGGCCGCGGTGGCGAACGGCTTCACCCCGACCGACGAGGACGTCCACATGAGCTACAACGCGTTCCTGGCCGAGGATCCCGACGAGGCGCGCAGGCTCGGGCGCGGCTACTCCGAGCAGTCCCACCGGACGCTCGCCGACGCGGTGTCGGCCTGGGCGCACACCCGCAGCACCGACTACCCGGGTTACGAGAAGATCGTGGAGCGGGTCGGCAAGGGCGACTTCGACCGGCAGGTCGCCGCCGGCAAGGCCCTCGTCGGCTCACCGGAGCAGGTGATCGCGGCGGTGGAGAACATCCGCGAGTGGTTCGGCGACGTGACGCTGAGCCTCCAGGTGGTGTCCGGCAACGTCCCGTACGAGCAGGCCGCCCGCTCCCTGCGGTTGTTCGCCTCGCACGTGCTGCCCCGGTTCTGACGGCACCGGTGACCACCCGCACGGTCGTACCGACCGACACCTACCTCACCGCCCCGCCCGCCCCACCGGCGTACCGGCGCAGCCGCCGGGTGGCCGCACTGGCCGGCCTGGTGGTGCTGCTGCTCGTGTTGCAGAACCTGGCGCGCAATCCCGCACTCCAGTGGGACGTGGTGGCGCAGTACCTCACCGCCGACGTCATCCTCGACGGGCTCCGGATCACTCTCCTGCTCACCGCGATCGCCCTGGTCGGCGGCTTCGCCCTGGGTACGCTGCTGGCGGTCATGCGGCTCTCCGGCAGCCTGCTGCTGCAGTCGGTGAGTTGGGGGTACACCTGGCTGTTCCGGTCCGTGCCGATCCTGGTGCAGCTCCTGTTCTGGTACAACATCTCGCTGCTCTACCCCCGCATCACCGTCGAGGTGCCGTTCGGTCCGACCCTGCTGGACGTGCAGACCCGAGGTCTGATCAACGGCTTCCTCGCCGCGGTCATCGGGCTGACGCTGCACGAGGCGGCGCACGCCAGCGAGATCGTGCGCGCCGGCCTGCTGTCGGTGGACAAGTCGCAGACCGAGGCGGCCCAGGCGCTGGGGCTGTCGCGGACCCGGACGTTGTGGCGCATCGTGCTGCCACCGGCGATGCGCGCCATCGTGCCGCCCTCGGCGAACCAGGCCGCCGCGCTGCTCAAGGGCACCTCGGTGGTGAGCGTGATCGCCGGACAGGATCTGCTCTTCTCGGTCCAACTGATCTACAACCGCAACTACCTGGTGATCCCGCTGCTGCTGGTGGCGACGCTGTGGTATCTGCTGTTCACCACCATCCTTAGCGGACTCCAGTACCTCCTCGAACGCTACTTCGGACGCGGCAGCGGCCGGAACGGCCTGCCCCTGCGCGCCCGCCTGCGGGCCCTCGCCGAGGGAGCGGAACGGTGAGCACCACGATGCACGACGACGACCCGCTCCGGCCGATGGTGCAGCTCGTCGGCGTCCGCAAGGCGTTCGGCGCCACCACCGTGCTCGACGGGGTGGACCTCACCGTCGACCGGGGGACCGTCACCTGCGTCGTCGGCCCGTCCGGCTCGGGCAAGAGCACCCTGCTGCGCTGCGTCAACCGTCTGGAACGCGCCGACGCCGGCATGGTCCTGGTCGACGGCCGACCGGTCGGCCAGGTGCTGCGGCGCGGCCGACTGGTCGAGGCGTCGCCACGGCTGCTGGCCCGGCACCGCACCGAGGTCGGGATGGTGTTCCAGGCGCTGAACCTGTTCCCGCACCTGACCGTCGTCCAGAACCTCGTGGAGGCACCCATCGCGGTGCAGCGGCTGCCCCGCGACGCGGCCCTCGCCCGCGCCCGCGAGCTGCTGGACCGGGTCGGCCTGGCGCACAAGGAACGCTCCTACCCGCGCGAGCTGTCCGGCGGCGAGCAGCAGCGCGTCGCCATCGCCCGCGCCCTGGCGCTGCGTCCCAAGGTGATGCTCTTCGACGAGCCGACCAGCGCGCTGGATCCGGAACTCATCGGCGAGGTGCTCTCGGTGGTCCGCGACCTCGCGTCGGGCGGCATGACGATGCTGATCGTCACCCACGAGCTGCGCTTCGCCGCCGAGGTCGCCGACGAGATCGTCTTCATGGACCGCGGTCGCATCGTCGAGCAGGGGCCACCCGCCACGATGCTCGACCGCCCTCGCGAGGAGCGCACCGCGCGGTTCTTCGCCACCATCCTCAACCGTTGAAGGAGACAATGTGTATTCGTCGCGTCACACCCGCTGGATGGTCGCCGTGACGGCGACCGCCGTGCTCGGCCTGCTGACCGGATGCGTCCACGCCGCGCCGGCCCCCACCGGTGGGGAGGCGCCCGCCGACCTCGGCGCCCAGGACGTGGTGTCGCAGGTGCAGGCCGCACCGGACATCGCGGCGCTGCTGCCGGCCGAGATCCGCGAGCGCGGTCGGTTGACCGTCGGCTCGGCGGTGGGTACCCCGCCGATCGCCTTCCACCCTCAGGACGGTGGCCCGCCGCGCGGCGTCGACATCGACATCGCCGACGCCGCCGCCCGGGTCCTCGGCCTGACCGTCAGCCGCGAGCAGGTCAGCGGCGCGTCGCTGCTGACCGGGCTGACCGCCGGCCGGTTCGACGTCGGCACCGCCAACTTCGCGGTCACCGAGGAACGCAAGAAGGTGCTGGACTTCACCGTCTACCTCACCGACGGCACCGGTTTCATGGTCCGCGACGACAGCTCGTTGCGCGAGGTCACCGACGTGTCGCAGCTCTGCGGGCTGACCATCGGCACCGGCGTGGGCAGCACCTTCGAGCAGGACCTGCGCCAGCGGGAGCGGGTGTGCGTCGACGCCGGCAAGCCGTACAAGATCAGCACCTACAGCGACGCCGCTGCGCACTTCCTGGCCCTGCGGGAGGGACACGTCGACATCCTGGTCAGCACCTCCAGCGTGCTGCGCTACGCCGCGAGCCAGCAGCCCGGGCTGCGCTTCGTCGGCGAACTCGGCCGCCGTGACGTCGGCCTGGCCACCAGCAAGGGCGCCGGTCTCGCCGAACCGCTGCGGGCCGCGGTGGACCGGCTGATCGCCGACGGTACGTACCGCCGGATCCTGACCAAGTGGCACCTGGAGGCCAGCGGGGTCGAACGGTCCACGGTGAACCCGGCGGCGGCCTGAGGCGTAGCGCCGCTCACCCCGCCCACCCGGGCACCTCGTCGATCTCCAGCACCGCACAGGTCCACGTGTATCCCGCTCCGACCCCGGCGAGCAGCACCCGCTCGCCGGGGCGCAGCGTTCCACTCTCCACCAGGTGCGCGAGCCCGCTGAACTGGTCGCCGGCCCCCAGGTGCCCGACCGTGCTGGCCCAGGCCCAGGTGGTGACGGCCCGATCCAACTGCCACGGTCGCAGGTACGAGGAGGTGAGCCGCCGCAACCCGAAGTGCGGCAACACGAACCGGTCCACGTCGGCGAAGGTCAGCCCCGCCTCGGCGAGCGCCCGGTCCACCGCCTCCGACTGGCCGGCCACCACCCGACTGATGCTGTACGACACCCCGGTCCGGGCGACGAACGCCTTCTTGACCGCGTCCAGGTCCACCGGCTGCCGCTGGGCCAGCGGCGCCGCGCCGAACGGGTCGTCGCCCCGGTGTAGACCCTCCAGGTCCGACTCGGAGACCGTCACCAGACTCAGCAGGCGCGCGAACCCGGCGTGTCGGGAGAGCACCAGCGCCGTACCGGCGTCGCCGTAGACCGTGCCGGGATCGCTGTTCCACCTGTCGAAGCCCGGTGGGCAGAAGCGGTCCCCGGTGGTGAGCAGCGCCGCAGCCCGTCGCGGCGCGGCGGTGAGGTACGCCGCCGCGAGATCGAGGGCGGCGAGTCCACCGTTGGAGAGCTGCCGCACCTCCAGCGCCGGACAGCGGTTGCCGAGCACCATCCGCTGGATGTACGACGCCGGCGCCCACACGTCGTGTCCCTGGTGATAGACGGTGGCGTGCAGCAGCAGCGCCACCTCGTCCGGGGTGTGCCCGGAGCGTTTGACGGCCAGCTCGGCGGCGCGTACCGCCAGCTCCGGCCCGGACTCATCGCTCGACACGCTCACCGCGTCGAGGCCGGTCTGCGTCGCGAGCCGCTGACCGCACCGGCCGTCGGCTACCGCGTCGCGCACCCGCGTCCGCCCCGGCACGTACGCGGCCACGCCGGCCACCCGAACACCGTCGAATCGCATCTGTCTGCCGCTCCCTCGGATCGCCGGATTCGCGACGGGCTCCGGGCGTCCACCGCCGCCGGAACGTCGCTCGTGGCGTCGGTCCGGCGGCGGATCGCCGGCCGGTCGTGGGGCGGGCGATGGCGCGGAGCGCCGGGGTTCGCCTCGGCACCGCCGTCGCGTACCGCCACGGTCGCGCGCCGTGCTCGGCCGGGACTCGAGAACCCGTCGAGCGGGTACGGCTTCAGTCGCCCTCAAGGGGCAGGTGCGACGGTCGGGGCATGTCTGCACCCACGACCCGACGCGTGGCCCTGCTCTTCCCCGGGCAGGGCGCCCAACGATCCGGCATGGCGGTGGGCCTCTACCACGGACACCCGGGCTTCCGCCGCCACGTCGACGAGGTGTTCGCGCTCTGGGGCCCGGAGGGTGACGCGATCCGCGCCGACTGGCTCGCCGCGCGCCCGGCCGTACCCCTGGACGACCTGCGCCGCGCGCAGCCGCTGTTGTTCGCGATCGGCTGGGGGCTCGGGCGGACACTGCTCGACGACGGCCCGGAGCCGGTGGCCCTGCTCGGCCACAGCGTCGGCGAGGTGGTGGCGGCGACCCTCGCCGACGTGCTGAGCCTGTCCGACGCGGTACGCGTGCTCCGCGACCGGCTCGGGCACCTCGCCGACGCCCCGCCCGGCGGCATGCTCGCCGTGGCGGCCACCCCCGAGCAGGTGCGGCCGTACCTCGGTGACGGGGTGGTCGTCGGCGCGGTCAACGGGCCGGGACAACTGCTGCTCGCCGGCCCGGAGGCACCCCTGACCGATGTCGAGCAGCGGCTGCGCGCCGCCGCCGTGACCTGCCGTCGGGCCCGGTCGACCACCGCGTTCCACAGCCCCGCACTGGCCGTCGCCGCCGCGCGTGCCGAGCCACTGCTGCGCACCCTGCCGCTGCGTCCGCCGCGCCTGTCGCTGTTCTCCTGCTACACCGGCCGCCGGATGACCGCCGAGGTGGCCACCGACCCGGCCTACTGGGCCGCCCAACCGGCCGCACCGGTCCGGTTCGGCGCGGCGCTGGACGCCCTGCTGGCCACGGAGCCGCAGGTGCTCGTGGAGGCCGGTGCGCCGCACGGACTGACCGCGCTGGCCCGTCGGCACCCGGCGGTGCGGCAGGGCCGCTGCACGGCGCTGGCGGTGCTCCCGACGCACGCCGGCAGCCGCGACGCGGACCTGGTCGCCGTCGCCACGGCCCGGACCGCCGTGGACGGCGTCCGTTTCCAGGAGGGCTCGACCGTCGCTTGAGCACCCGCTGCGACCGTCGGACCATGAGCCGTCGCGTGGTCGTCACCGGACTCGGGGCCGTCGCCCCGGGTGGTAGCAACGTCAAGCAGTTCTGGGACCTGCTCTCCTCAGGCCGCACCGCAACCCGGGGCATCACCGCCTTCGACCCGTCGCCCTACCGCTCCCGGATCGCCGCCGAGTGCGACTTCGACCCGGTCGAGGCCGGGCTCAGTCCACAGGAGGCCCGGCGGATGGACCGGGCCACCCAGTTCGCCGTGGTCGCCGCCCGGGAGGCGGTCGCGGACAGCGGCCTCGACCTGCCGGGCGAGGAGGGGCACCGGGTCGCGGTGTCGCTGGGCTGCGCGGTCGGCTGCACCACCAGCATGGAGCGGGAGTACGTCGTGCTCAGCGACGGCGGCCGGTCCTGGCTGGTCGACCCGACGTACGCGGTACCGCAGCTCTACGACTGGTTCGTGCCCAGCGCGGTGGCCGCGGAGGTGGCACACGTCGTCGGCGCGCAGGGCCCGGTCGCCCTGGTCTCCGACGGCTGCACCTCCGGCCTCGACGCGGTCGGGCACGGCGCCGAACTGATCCGCGAGGGCAGCGCCGACGTGGTGGTCACCGGCGGTACCGACGCGCCGATCTCACCGATCACCCTGGCCTGCTTCGACGCGATCAAGGCCACCAGCCCGCGCAACGACGATCCGGAGCACGCGTCGCGCCCCTTCGACTCGACCCGCAACGGCCTGGTGCTCGGCGAAGGGGCCGGGGTGCTGGTCCTGGAGGAACTGGAGCACGCCCGCCGCCGAGGCGCCCCGGTGTACGCCGAGGTCGCCGGCTTCGGCAGCCGCTGCAACGGCTACCACATGACCGGGCTGCGCGCCGACGGCGTGGAGATGGCCGAGGCGATCCGGGTGGCGCTGGCCGAGGCGCACCTGGCACCCGAGCAGGTCGACTACGTCAACGCCCACGGGTCCAGCACCAAGCAGAACGACCGGCACGAGACGGCGGCCTTCAAACGCAGCCTCGGCGAGCACGCCTACCGCGTGCCGGTCAGCTCGATCAAGTCCATGATCGGGCACTCGCTCGGCGCGATCGGTGCGCTGGAGCTGGTGGCCTGCGCCCTGGCGATGGAGCACCACCTGGTGCCGCCCACGGCCAACCTGCACGTACCCGACCCCGAGTGCGACCTCGACTACGTGCCGAACGTCGCCCGCGAACACCGCACCGACACGGTGTTGAGCGTCGGCAGTGGATTCGGCGGCTTCCAGAGCGCGGTGGTGCTGGCCCGGCCCGATCGGCGGGCGGCGTGAGCGCCCCGGTCGTGACCGGACTCGGCGTGGCCGCGCCCACCGGTCTCGACGTGGAGGCGTACTGGCAGGCCACCGTGCAGGGGCGCAGCGGCATCCGGTCGATCACCCGCTTCGACGCCACCGGCTACCCGCTGCGGGTCGCCGGTGAGGTGCCCGACTTCGTCGCCGAGGAGCACCTGCCGGGACGGCTGCTACCCCAGACCGACCGGATGACCCGACTCAGCCTGTACGCGGCCGAGCAGGCCCTGAGCGACGCCGGGGTGCCGGCGGTCGAGGGCGTCCGGTACGACGTCGGCGTGGCCACCGCCTCCTCGATGGGCGGCTTCGAGTTCGGGCAGCGGGAACTGGAGAACCTCTGGAGCAAGGGCGGCAGCCACGTCAGCGCCTACCAGTCCTTCGCCTGGTTCTACGCGGTCAACTCGGGACAGATCTCGATCCGGCACAACCTGCGCGGCCCGGGAGCCGCCCTGGTGACCGACCACGCGGGCGGGCTCGACGCGATCGGGCACGCGCGACGGCAGATCCGTCGGGGCACTCCGGTGGTGCTCACCGGCGGCGTCGACGGCGCACTATGCCCGCTCGGCCTCGCCGGCTGGCTCAGCACCGGCGGGTTCAGCAGCCGTACCGACCCGCGACGGGCGTACCTGCCGTTCGACTCGGACGCCGACGGTGCCGTGCCCGGCGAGGGGGGCGCACACCTGGTGCTGGAGGACGCGGACTCCGCGCGGGCCCGGGGTGCCCGGGTCTACGGCGAACTGGCCGGCTACGTCGCGACGTTCGACCCGGCCGGTGTGCCCGCGACCGGGCTGCGCCGCGCGATCACCGGCGCGTTGCGCGACGCCGGCATCACCCCCGACGACGTGGACCTGGTCTTCGCCGACGGCGCCGGGGACCGCGCGGCCGACCGGACCGAGGCGACCGACCTGGCGGAGGTGTTCGGGCCACGGCGGGTGCCGGTCACCGCGCCCAAGAGCACGGTCGGCCGGCTCCAGGCCGGCGCCGCCGCTCTGGACCTCGCCACCGCGCTGCTCGCCATCCGCGACGGCGTCGCGCCGCACACCGTCGGCGTCGACGCCCCCGCTCCCGACTGCCCGATCGACCTGGTCACCGGCGAGCCCCGGTCGCTGCCACTGCACCACGTGCTGGTGGTGGCCCGGGGCCGGGGCGGCTTCAACGCCGCCGCCGTGCTCCGCCGCGTCGCCTCGTGATCCGGACCGACCCGACCCGAAAGGACGATCATGACCGCCGACCAGCCGCTCCACCTCGACGATCTGCGCCGCATCCTGCGCGCGTCGGCCGGCGAGGACGATTCCGTCGACCTGGACCGCGAGATCCTGGACACCCCCTTCGTCGACCTGGGTTTCGACTCGCTCGCCCTGCTGGAGACCGTCTCCCGGATCTCCCGCGAGTACGCCGTGACGCTGCCGGACGAGGTGGTCGAGAGCTGCGACACGCCACGATCGCTGCTGGACTACGTCAACCGGGTCTGAGCAGCGTGACGGGCGCGGCGAACCGACCGGTTCGCCGCGCCCGTCACGCTGCTCAGTCGGCGACCGGTTGCAGGTGCCGACGCGCCTGCTCCAGCGTGCGACGACTGTTGGTGCCCAGCGAGCGGCGGACCAGGTCCCGGGCGTCGGCGAGGGTCGCCGATTCGCCGAGCAACGCGCCGACCCGGTCCGGGCGCAGCACCACCGTGTGCTGCGACGTGGCGACCACGCCGTCCCGCTCGGGGCGCAGCGTCCAGGTGCCGGTGTGCGCCGCGAGCAGCGGCGGCAGCACCGTCTGCTTGTAGACGATCCGGTCGGCGGGGAAGCAGACCCGCACCGACCTGGTGGTGTGCACGCTGTCGTCCGGCGCGACCGTGTCCATCTCCAGGATCTGCACGCCGGGCTCGTCCTCGGTCAGCTCCACCCGGGCCACGTGCGGCAGCCGTTCCCGCCACCGGTCGGCGTGGTACAGGAAGTCGTACACGTCCTGGGCCGGAGCGGCCACGAACACCTCGTCGGCGAAGGAGAGCAGCGTGCCGTCCTCGGCGGACTCCGCCGCCGCGCGTAGCGCCGCCAGCTCGGCGGTGCTGTTGTGCTCGACGGCCCGCGCCACCCACTCGGCGGCCTCGGGGTCGTCGTCCACCACGGAGTAGTCGTGCAGCAGGACGACCCGGGTGCCGCCGTCGATCGGTTCGAGTCGCCATTCGCCACCCATCGAGGCCACCGGCGCTGCCGACACCTCCTGCCGGAAGGCGATCCGGCCCTGCGCCGGTGTCAGCGTACGGCGGGAGACCCAGGAGCGGACCACGCCGTTGGCGGTGGCCCACAGCCGGAGGCGTTCGCGGTGCTGCGGCCCGTCGGCCGCCCGCTCGATCAGGTCCACGTGGACCGTGGGAGCGAACGTGTACGGCCAGCGGGTGACGTCGGCGATGATCGGGTACACCGCGTCGACGGGTGCGCTCACGTCGACGGTGTGGCGTGTGGTGTGGACGGTGGGATCGGGCACGGGGGACCTCCTGCCGGCTCGGTCGGGATACCCGCCGAGCCTCCCGCGCGCCGATCGACGTCCGGTCCAGCACCGTTGGAGGAGCTACCGCACCCGCCGTCCGGCGCGCAGGACGGCGGCGACGCGCCGCAGCGCACCGGGCTCGACGGTCGGGTCCCCGTGCACCGCGAGCAGGTCGGCGTCGTACCCCGGTGCGATCCGGCCGATCCGGTCGGCGAGTCCGCAGACCTGCGCGGCCCCGGAGGTCACCGCCCGCAGCGCGGCCGTGGGCGGGACGCCGAGACCCACCATCGCCTCGACCCCGTACGCCAGCGAACCGTGCGGCTTGCCCGGACCGCAACCGGCGTCGCTGGCGCAGGCGACGGGTACGCCACAACCGGCCACCCGGCGCAGGGCCGCGTGCACCGCCGCCCGGCGCGGGTCACCGCCGCCACCGCCGCCACCGCCGCCACCGCCGCCACCGCCGCCACCGGGTCCGGCGGTGCCGAGGGTGAGCGTGATCCGGGTCCCGGCCGCCGCCATCCGGGCCAGCAGCGGCGGCTCCGCGCGCACGCCGTCGGCGGTGACGAAGGTGCAGTGCTCGATGCCGTCGAATCCGGCCGTGACCGCGGCGGCGATGCCGTCGGCGGCATGACAGTGTCCGGTGACCGGCAGCCCGTACCGGTGCGCCTCCCGCACGATCGCGGCCAACTCCACCGGCCCGAACTGCATCTCGTGCGGCAGCGAACCGGGGGTGAGCTGGCCGCCGGTCACCACGACCTTCACCACGTCGACCCCGCGTTCGGCCCGCTGGCGCACCGCGGCCCGGATCGCGTCGACGCCGTCGACCTCCCCACCGAGGAACCAGCAGTGCCCGCCGTACGACGTGATCGGTGGTCCGGCGACGAGCAGCCGGGGCCCCCGGTGCGGCGTGTCGGCGGTCTCGGCCCGGACCCGGAGCCCCAGGTAACCCCGGTCGCCGAGGTCGCGCGCGGTGGTGACACCGGCGTCGAGCGTCGCCGTGGCGGCGCTCCGCATCCGGGTCAGCAGCGTGTCGTCGTCGGCGACGGCGAGACTGCCCATGGTGTCCGGCGACGCGTCGAAGGCCAGGTGGACGTGGGCGTCGACGAGACCGGGCAGCAGGGTCGTGTCACCCAGGTCGACCAGCTCGACACCGGATGGCGGTGGGCCGTCCAGGACCGCTTCGATCACGCCGCCGGAGAGCACCACGGTGGGCCGCGCCATCGGCACCGGGTGGACCCCGTCGAACAGTCGCCGTGTCCGTAGCGCGAGCATGTGCCCCCTCCGGGTGCCGCCGTCGTTGCCGGGGCAGCGTGTCAGCTCGCGCTAGAGGTTCGCCGGAGCCCGGCGCTGACCTGCCGGACGTGCGCCTGTAGACGCACCGAGGCGGCGGCGCGGGCCGCGCCGGCCGCCTGCCGGACGTTCTCGCGTGCCTCCCGGTGGTGGCCGCGTCGCTGGGCCAGCACGGCCAGCCCGATCAGCGCCTCGCATCGGGCCTGCGGGTGGCCGACGCGCTCGGCCTCGCGCAACGCTCTCCGGTACTCCGGCTCCGCCAGATCCGCCCGGCCCTCGTCCTGGTGCAACGCGGCGCGCAGGTTACGGGTGTTGACCAGCAGCGCCACGTACCCGCCCTCCTCGGCGAAGGCCATCGCCCGGCCGACGTGCCGGTGCGCCCGGTCCCGGTGCCCGGTGGCCCGACCGACCCGGGCCAGGCCGTAGGAGGCGAGCGCCACGGAGTGCGCCGACCGGGCGCACCGCCCGAGCCGCAACGCCTCCCGCAGCCACCGGACCGCCTCCCGGTGCGCGCCCAGGTCACCGCAGACCGTGCCGAGCCGGGCCAGGATCTCCGGCTGGGCCGAGCAGGAGCCGATGCGCTCGCCGATGCGCGCCGCCGTCATCAGGTGTCGGCGGGCCATCCGCAGGTCACCGCGCCCGTGGTGGGCCATCCCGAGATACAGCAGGCAGCGCGCCTGCGCCTGGCGCAGGCCGAGTCGCCGACACAGCCGCAGGCCACGGTGCAGCAGACGGATGGCCTCGTCGAACCGTTTCCGGGGGCGCTGGAGCCGATGCATGGCCAGCGCGGTGACCGCGACGATCTCCAGCGGGGCCGGCCCGTGTCGGTGCAACCGGTCGCGGGCGTACCGCAGGTGCGGCTCGGCGGCGGCCAGGTCGTGCAGGCCCTGCAACGCCAGGCCGAGGTTGAGCCGGGCGATCGCGGCGTGCACCGGCTCGCGGGCCGGATCGGTCGCGTCGACAGCGGCCTCGGCGGCCAGCCGCCAGTCGGCGTGGTGCCGGTCGGCTCCGCACGGACCGCGCAGCGCGTCGGTCAGCCGGACCGCCAGCGGCACCAGACCCGTCGACGCGGCGTGCACCGCGACCGCGACCAGGTTGCGCCGTTCCCGGGCCAGCCAACCACGGGCCGCCCGGCGCCCGTCGAACGTCGACGTCCGATGGGTGGTGGGCAGCCGCACCACGTCCGGGTGGCACAGCCGCACCGCCTCGTCGGCCGTGCGCAGATACCACTCGCCCAACCGGCGCAGCGCCGCCCGACGGTAGGCGGGTGCGTCCTCGGCGCGTCCCCGCTCGGCGGCGTAGCGCGCCATCAGGCTGTGCAGCCGGACCGCCCCGTCGCGGCCCTGCTCGACGAGTTGGGCGCGGACCAGTTCGTCCAACCCCTGCGCCGCGGTGGCGACCGGCAGACCGGCCAGCTCCGCGACGGTCTCGGCGCGGTGCGACACTCCCGGCACGAGCGCCAGCAGCCGGAAGATCCGCCGGGTACGCGCCGGCAGCGCGGTGTACGCGAGGTGGAACGCGGTCCGTACCGCCGCGCGCCGGCTGCCGGGCAGACTCAGCGCGTCGAGCGGATTGGCCCCGAGCAGCTCGACGAACTCGCCGATGCCCTGGGTCGGATGGGTGGCGAGGTGGGCCCCGGCGATCCGTAGCGCCAACGGCAGCCGGTCGCAGTGGACGACGAGCGCGTCCAGCGCGGCGCGTTCCCGCGTCACCCGGTCCGCACCGATCATGACGGTCAACAGTGCCGTCGCCTCGGCGGGGGAGAGCACGTCGAGGGCGACGACCCGGACGCCGGGACATGCGACGAGCGCCTCCGGCCGGCCGCGGTGCGTGACGAGGACCGCGCAGTCGGCGGCGAGCGGGAACAGGCCGCGCAGCGCCGAGGCGTCGTGCAGGTCGTCGATGACGATGAGGACACGGCGGCCGGCGAGGCGGCGCTGCAACGCGCGGGCAGCGGCGGCGGGGGTGGTCGGTGGACGGTCCTCCCCGGCGGCAGTCAGCAACTCGGCGAGGAGCTGCGACCAGTCACGGCCGGCGCCGTCGGCCTCGCTGGCGTGCACGTACCACTGGCCGTCGGGGAACCGGTCCCGCAGCCGGTGTGCGGTCCGGACCGCCAGCGCCGACTTGCCGACGCCGGGCGCTCCGGTCAGGCAGACCACCGGTGGCCCGTCCGCAGTCGACCGCAACGCCGCGTGCAGATCCGCCAGGAGGTCGGCCCGACCGGCGAAGTCGGCGACGTCCGGCGGCAGTTGGCACTGTGCCCGCCAGCCGGTGCGGGCGGCCCCCACGGGCGGGTCCGCCAAGGCGCGCGGCGTCCGGGTTCGCGCGGTGTCGCCGGTCTCGGCGAGCAGTCGGCGGTAGCGCTGCCGCAGCTCCAGGCCGGGCGTCGCGCCGAACTCCTCGCGCAGCCGGTCCCGAGCCCGGTGGTACGCGGCGAGCGCGGCGGCCCGGTCACCGCTGCCCGCGAGCGCCTCCATGAGCTGCGCCCACAGGCGCTCCCGCTGTGGATGGGCGACCACGGCGGTACGCAGTTCCCCGACGACCTCGGCGTGCCGGCCGAGGGCCAGTTCGAGCTCGAAGCGCCGTTCCGTCAGGTGCAGGAGGTCCGCCACCAGGCCGGTGACCACCTCCTGCCGGATCCGCACCGACGGCACCAGCGCCAGCGGTTCCCCGCGCCACTCCGCCAGTGCCTGCCGTACCCAGTGCACCTCGACGTCCGGACGTCCGACGCGTCGGGCCTCCCGGGCCCGGATCGCCGCCTCGCGGTAGCGGTGCAGGTCCAGGGACCCCGGCGGCACGACGATGCGGTAGGCCCCAGGTCGTGCCTCGATCGGCGCGGGGACGTCGGGGCGGATCTCGGCGAACAGCGACCGCAGCCGGGAGAGGTGCACGTGGAGAGCGGCGCGGGGATTCTCCGGCGGCCGGTCGTGCCAGGCCGCGCCGACCAGTTGCGGCGCGCCGACCCAGGTGTTCGCCCGCAGCAGCAGGGTCGCGAGGAGGACACGTTGCTTCGGGGCGGTCACCGGCACCGGGCGGCCGGAGAGCGTCGCGACCAGAGGTCCCAGGACCCGGTAGTCGTCGTCGGTATGCCCGATGCCGGCTGTCGCGCTCACGCGGCCTCCTGGACGGTGGGCCTCTTACCGTCGCGGCTCGGTGTTTCCGGACGGGAAATGCGTGCCGGTCACATCTGTCATGTGGGTTGCAGGGTGGCGAGCGCCGACCGTCGGGGCACATCGCGTGGACGCAGACCGCACGCCTGGGCCAACAGCGCGTACGAGCGCACCCGCGCCCGGTGATCGTGGATCGTGGACAGGACGACGAACTCGTCCACGCCCACCGCCTCGCTCATCGCGGTGAGCTGTCGCGCCACCTCGTCGGGGGAGTCGACCAGGTAGCGCGGCCACTCGGTGCGCTCGGTCAGCAGATCCTCGCCGAGACCGGGCAACTGGGCGAGCGCCACCTCGGCGGGCGGCACCGGACGCAGGTCGCCACGGGACATCCGGTGCCGGAACAGGCGCTGGCTGGCGAAGACGTGCTCCGCCTCCGCGCGCGTCGGCGCACAGTAGACACCGATGCCGACCATGACCCGAGGGGTGCCACCGGTTCGCGGGTCGAAATGCCGCCGGTAGGTCTGCACCGCCTCGGTGACCAGCTCCGGGCGGCCGAAGTGCGCGAACGAGTACGGCAGCCCGAGTCGACCGGCCAGGGCCGCGCTCGGTGGACTGGCGCCGAGCAGCCACACCTGGGGCGTGTCGTCCACCGACGGCATGATGCCGCCCTGGTCGCCGGCAGCGCCCAGGAAGGCCCGCACCGCGTCGACCTGCTCGCCGAAGGCGGCGTCGGAGGAGGTGTAGAGGTGCGGGTTGAGCAGCCGGGCGTCACGGGAACTTGCTCCGGCGCCCCGCCCGATGCCGAGGTCGACCCGGCCCGGCGCGAGAGCCTGGAGCACCCGGAAGGTCTCGGCGACCTTGAACGGGCTGTAGTACGGCAGCAGCACCCCGCCGCTGCCGATGCGGATCCCGCTCGTCTCGCCGCTGAGCCGAGCCACCATGACCTCGGGCGCGGGGCTCGCGAACGACGGCGTGGCGTGGTGCTCGGCGAGCCAGTAGCGGTGATAGCCGAGTGCGTCGGCCGCGCGGGCCAGGTCGAGAGTGTGGTGCAGGGCCTGGGTCGGGGTGGACCCCTCCGGGATCATCGACTGGTCGAGGATCGACAGATGCACGGGTGCTCCCTGCGGGTCAGGCGTCGGCGGGTAGGCCGACGGGGCGGGTGAGCCGCGCGACGACGGAGGCCAGGCGCTCGTCGAAGGCGGCGGCGTCCAGTGCGGTGGCCAGCTCCGACCGGCACGCCTGTGCGGCCTGGTCGTGCCGTTCCAGGCCGGACTCGGTGATCTGGCAGTAGACCCCACGGCGGTCGTGTGCGCAGCTCACCCGGGCCGCGAGCTGCTTGGCGGTGAGGCGGGTGACCAGGCGGCTCATCGAGGACTGGTCGAGGGCGACCGCGTCGCTGAGGTCCTGGATGCGCATGCCCCGGGGGTTGCCCCGGGTCAGTTCGTCGAGCACGAGCAGCTCGGTGAGGGTCAGGTCGAAGTCGCGGGTGAGTCGCCGGTCCAGCGTCTGCCCGAGTCGGCCGGTGAGGACGGTCAGTTGCCGCCACAGGGCGAGCAGGTCGGGCTGTCCGTCGCGTCGCTCCGCCATCGCGCCCCCTTCGTCTGCTGACGCCCTACCCTACATGTCGCTGCTCATTCAATGTAACAGCATCTTTTATTCGTGCCTTCCGGCAAGTTCGAACAGGGAAACAGGCGTGCGGGACGACGTGGTGCGCCAGAATATGTGTGCACATGCATGTAGTATCCCAGCGTCAATCCCCGATCACCCGGCTCGGAGGTCCACATCATGTCCAGCGACACGCCGTCCCTGGCGGCAACCGACGGGGCCGCATCGCGGCGGGCACCCGACGACGCACCAGATCCCACCGGCCCGGCCGTCGACGACCGCCTCGATCCGGCGTTCCTCAAGATGGCCGGCGTCCTGCTGCTGGCCCTGCTCATGGCGCTGCTCGACGAGACGATCGTCAACGTCGCGGTGCCCCGCCTGACCGCCGTCTTCGACGCGCCCCTGTCGACCATCCAGTGGGTCACCGCGGTCTACCTGCTCGCCGTCGCGATGGCCACCCCGGTCGCCGGATGGGGGGTGGACCGGTTCGGCGGCCGACGGGTGTGGATCTTCGCCGTCGTGCTGTTCACCCTCGGCTCGCTGCTGTCCGGCCTGGCCTGGTCCGCCGAGAGCCTGATCGCGTTCCGCGTGGTCCAGGGCCTCGGCGGCGGCATGATCTTCCCGGTCGTGCAGGCGCTGATCGCCCGGGCCGCCGGCCCCGCCCGGGTCACCAAGGCGATGGGCCTCATCTCGATCCCGCTCACCGTCGGCCCGGTGCTCGGCCCGATCCTCGGCGGCTTCTTCGTCGACGACATCAGTTGGCGGTGGATGTTCTTCATCAACCTGCCGGTCGGCGTGGTCGCGCTGGTGCTCGCGCTGCGCGTACTGCCCGCCGACGGTCCCACCGGGGACGCCGCGGCACCGAAGCTCGACCTGCTCGGCCTGGCCCTGCTCTCGCCCGGGTTCGCCGCGCTGATCTACGGCCTCGTCACCGCCGCGCACCGTGGTGACTTCGGCGACGGGCGGGCGGTCACCGCCTTCGTGGTCGGCGCGGCCCTGCTCGTGGCGTACGTGCTGCACTCCCTGCGCACCGCCGCGCCGCTGATCGACGTACGGCTGTTCCAGAAGCGCGGGTTCACCATGTCGGTGGTCACCATGCTGCTCGTCGGCGCGGTCGCCAACGCGCTGCTCTTCCTCACGCCGCTCTACTACCAGCAGGCACGCGGGTTCGGGGCACTGCACGCCGGCCTGCTGATGGTCCCCTCCGGCATCCTCGGTGCGGCCGGCGCCATCGCCGTCGGCAAGGCCGGTGCCCGCCTCACCGCGCGGGCCACCGCACCGATCGGCATGCTGCTCGCCGCACTCGCCGCCGTGGTGCTCTCCGGAGTCGGCCCCGACACCTCGCAGACGGTGACCGCAATCGCGTTCGGTGTCGGCGGGTTCGGCATCGGGTTCACGGTGCCGGGCGTGATGGCGTTCATGTACCTCGCCGTCGGTGCCGCCGACGCGCCCCGGGCCACCAGCGCGCTGTTCATCCTCAACCAGATCGGCGGGTCGCTGGGCATCGCCGTGGTGGCGGTGGCCCTCCAGGACCGTCTCGCCGCCGCCGGCACCTTCGCACCCGACGCGTACGGCCGGACGTACTGGTTCGTGGTCGGGTTCGCGCTCGTGGCCGGACTGGCCGCCGCGTTCGTGCCCGGACCGCTGCGCGCGCCACGACAACCCGCGTGACGCTGGGGGCGTCCTCGACCCGGCCGCGAGTGCCCGCGGCTAGAACCGGCGGTGGCGGCACCGCGCCGCCGGTCGACGGAAGGGGAGCCCCCGCATGCGCGTCATCCGTTACTCCGAGCACGGCGGTCCCGAGGTGCTGACCGTCGACAAGGTGCCGGTGCCGGAGCCCGGCGAGGGTCAGTTGCGCGTCCAGGTCGAGGCCGTGGGCGTCAACTTCATCGAGACCCAGCTACGCTCCGGCACCGCGCCGTTCCCGTCCCCGGTGCCCAGTGCCCCGCGCGGGGACGTGGTGGGCCGGGTGGAGGCGGTCGGACCGGGCGAGCACCGCTTCGCGGTCGGTGACCGGCTGGCCGCCTGGGGCGTGGCCGACGCGTACGCCGACCGGGTCCTCGTCACCGACGGGCAGGCCGTCGCCGTACCCGACGACGTGTCGGCACCGGTCGCCACCGCGCTCGCCTCGACCGCCCAGGTCGCCGCGAACGTGCTCAGCGTCGGCCGGCTCGCCCCCGGTGAGTCGGTGCTCGTGCACGCCGCCGCCGGGGCGATCGGACATCTGGTGACCCAGTTGGCGAAGCTGCGCGGCGCCGGGACCGTGATCGGCACCGTCGGCTCGCCGGAGAAGGCGGCGTTCGTCCGCGAGCACGGTGCCGACGTCGTGGTCGACTACACCGCACCCGACTGGTCCGAACAGGTGCGGGCGGCGACCGGCGGCGCCGGGGTGGACGTGGTCCTGGACAGCGTCGAAGGGCCGGTCTTCGCGCCCAGCCTCGCGCTGCTGAAGCCGCTCGGCCGCCTGGTCTACTACGGATTCGCGGGTGCCGACGGCGACGTGGCGCGGGTCGCCCTGACCGACCTGCTCGGTCTCAAGAGCATCGTGGGCACCGCGTTCGACGCCTGGCTCGCCGCCGCGCCCGAGGAGGCGCGACGCAATCAGCGGGAACTGACCGAACTGGTCCGCGACGGTCGGCTGCGGGTGGCGGTGCACGCCGTCCTGCCCCTGGAGGAGGCGGCGCAGGCCCACCGGCTCATCGAGGACCGCCGCCAGCTCGGCCGCGTGGTGCTGGTCCCGTGACCGCCGCCGAACACCGGCCGCTGCTGGTGGTCGGTGCCGGCCCGGCGGGCCTGAGCACCGCCATCTTCGCCGGCCTGCACGGGGTGCGCCCGCTGGTCGTGGAGCGCCGGGCCGGTACGTCGACCGGGGTCAAGGCCACCGGCCAGTATCCGCACACCATGGAGGCGTTGCGGGTGGCCGGTCTGGTGGACCGGATCCGCGACCTGAGCCGTCCGGACCGCACCGAGTTCTCCATGGTGCTCGCGCCCCGGCTGGGCGGGCCGGTCACCCGGACGCTGGTCAGCGGCCGAGAGCTGACCATGCGACACGTGTCGCCCGAGGACTGGGGGACGGCCAGCCAGTCCGGTGCGGAGGCGGCCCTCGCCGAGCGGGCCCGAGGGCTCGGCGCCGAGGTGCGCTTCGGCACCCGGCTGCTCGGGTTCGCGCAGGACGAGGACGGTGTCACCGCGTTCCTGGAGGACACCGAGACCGGTACGCGCCACCGGGTGCGGGCGTCGTACCTGGTCGCGGCCGACGGGTGGCGCAGTCCGGTGCGGGAGTCGCTCGGCGTACCCCTGCGGGGGCGGGGCGTGGTGGGGCAGGTCCTGCGGGTGCTGTTCAAGGCCGACCTCAGCGAGCCGCTGGCGCACACGCCCGGTGCCGCCGACGGCTCCCGGTTCGCGGCCTTCCACGTCGACCGGGCGGTGCTGTTCAACACCGAGATCCCCGGCCTGTACGGCTACTTCCGCAACCTCACCCCGGAGCTGCCGGAGGGCTGGCACCGGTCCCGGGAGGCGATCGCCCGACAGATCACCGTCGACCTGGGACTCGACCCGGACCTCCCGATGGACATCACCGAGTACGGCGAGACCTCGATCGCCTGCGCGGTCGCCGAGCGGTTCCAGGTGGACCGGGTGCTGCTGGCCGGCGACGCCGCCCACGTGATGCCGCCGACCGGTGGGCTGGGCGGCAACACGGCGATCATGGACGGGTGGTACCTGGGCTGGCGGCTCGCCGCGGTGATCCAGGGCTGGGCGGGGCCCGACCTGTTGTCGACGTACCAGGCCGAGCGGGGGCCGTACGCCCGGCTGCTCGTCGAGCAGCAGTTCGCCAACCTGGTCGAACGGATCGCACCGGAGCTGCGCGACGACGAGGTGCCCGCCCCGCTGCCACCGGCCGTGCTCACCTTCGGCTACCGGTACCCGGCCGGTGCGGTCCTGCTCGAACCCGGCGACGACGGCGCGCTCGTGGAGGACCCGACCACGGCCACCGGCCGACCCGGATCGCGGGCGCCCTTCCTGCCGCTCACCGGCCCCGACGGCACCGACACCTCCACGACGGCGTTGTTCGGCACGGGGTTCGTGCTGCTGACCGGGTCGGCGGGGGCGGCCTGGGCGGAACCGGCCACGCGGGTCGCCGAGCGGCTCGGCGTGCCCCTGGTCGTGCACCCGATCGGTCCGACGGGGGAGTACGCCGACCGGGACGGCCAATTCGGCGCCCGCTACGGCATCGAGCCCGACGGCGCCACGCTGGTGCGGCCGGACCGGTTCGTGGCCTGGCGGTCGGTCGGTCCGCTGCCCGATCCCGAGACACGGCTGGAGCAGGTGCTACGGACCCTGTTGCGTCGATGAGACGCGTGCGGTGGCGGCCGGCGGCTCCCCGGTCCTGTGGTGTCGGGAGGCGTGCGGGTCGCCGCCCCACGCCTGCGGCGCGAACGGTCGGGCACCGCGCAGCGCCACCAGCTCCGGCACGATCGTGTCGCCGACGGTCAGCACCGCGCACCGGGAGGTGCCCGGCAGCAGGTCGTACACCTGCTCGGCGTCGCGGACGTCGTCCAGCACCAGCAGCACGCGCCGGTCGGCGAGCCGGGCCCGGTACGCGGTGACCAGTTCCCGGCGGCGCAGGGGCACCGCGTCGGCGGCCACGCCGGAGCGGCTCAGCAGCCCGGCGAGCACCTCGGCCGGGTCACGGGGCCGGCCGGCGGGGTCGGTCAGTCGTACGTACCACTGCCCGTCCGGGAACGCCGCGCGTAACCGTCGGGCCAGCGCCGCCACGTCTGCGGTGCGGTCCGGTCCGGGCGGACCGGCGAGACACACCAGGGGCAGCGCGGTGCCGGCGTCCCGGCCGGCCAGCGCGGCGGCGACGGCCGGCCAGCCGGATCCGCGCGGCTGCCGGTCGGCGTCGACCGGCGGCAGGTCGGTGTGGGTGTGCCAGCCGTCCCCGGCGATGCGTCGGTAAACCGCCTCCAGTTCCGGCCCGGGTGTCAGACCCAGTCGGGTCCGCAGCGTCGCGCGGGCCCGCTCGTAGGTGGCCAGGGCCGCCGCCCGGTCACCGGCGCGTTGCAGCGCGGTGACCAGCAGACACCACAGTCGCTCGCACACCGGGTACGCGACGACCAGGGCCCGCAGCTCCGTCACGAGTTCGCCGGGCGGTCGGGTGGCCAGCTCCAGTTCGTAGCGTCGTTCGAGCAGCCGTAACCGCTCCTCGACCAGTACCGGGGTGACCTCCTCGGCGAGCGAGGGAACCACCGCGAGGGAGGCCACTGTGGCCGGTCGCGCCGGATCCGCGTGCCACTGGGCCAACGCCGCCCGGACGTGGGCGAGTTCCCCGGCCGGATCGTCGCCGCGTCGGGCCTGCTCCGCCCGGCGGGCGGACGCGCGGAACCGGTGCAGGTCCACGGTCTCCGGTGGGGTGCGCAACGCGTAGCCCCCACCGAGGGACCGGACCCGGGGGCGGGGCGAGGTCACCGGTGCGCCGGGGCGGTCACCGAGCACCGCGCGCAGCCGGGCCACGTGCACGTGCAGCGCGGCGGCGGGTCGGGCCGGTGGGCGGTCGCCCCACAATCGCGGGTAGAGCTCGTCCAGTGGCACCTCCTCGTTGACCCGCATCAGCAGGGTCAGCAGGAGGGCCTGTTGCTTCGGGGCGCCGATCCGCACCGGTCGCCCGTCGATCGTGACCTGTAGCGGCCCGAGAATGCGAAAGTCGGTCACCGATGTCCCCCGTCGAGCGGCGGAATGCACGCACAGTGTCAGGGCGACTACCGTCGCCCGCCTCGGACATCGTGCTCGGGTCGGGCGGCACCGGCAACGCGAATCCCAGTGACGCCCATCTCACCGGCGACCCTCCACCAGGACTCCAGCACCCGCCGGTACGAAGGGCGGGAACCCGTCGTACCGGTGGAGGTCGATGTGAAAGCACTGGTCACGTCCGTGGACGAGCCCGACGGACTCCGACTGGAGTCGGTACCCGAGCCGCGTCCTGCGCCTGGCGAGGCGCTCGTCGAGGTGCACGCCGTCGCGGTGAACCGCGCGGACCTCCTGCTCGCCGCCCGGCAACCGCCCGGCGCCCGGCTCGGGCTGGACGTCGCCGGCACGGTGGTCCGCGCTGCCGAGGACGGCACCGGGCCACCGATCGGCACACCGGTCGCGGGCGTGGCGGCGTCGACCGGATGGGCGCAGCTCGCGGCCGTGCGGACCGATCGGCTCGCGGCGATACCGGCCGGGGTGGAACCGGCCGTCGCGGCGGCGGTGCCGGTAGCCGGTCTGACCGCCCTGTACGCGCTGCGGCGTGCCGGGTGGCTGCTGGGTCGCTCGGTGCTGGTGACCGGTGCCAGCGGTGGCGTCGGCGGCTTCGTGACGGACCTCGCGGCGGCCGGCGGCGCCGCCGTCCTCGGCTGGGTGGGCACCCCGGAACGGGGCCACCACCTGACCGAGCGGGGCCACCTGGTGCACGCCGGCTACGCGGCACCGCCGCAGGAGCCGGTGGACGTCGTCGTGGACAGCGTCGGCGGAACGGTGTTCCGGGAGGCGTTCGTGCGGTTGCGCCGGGGCGGGGTGGCGGTGGTGTTCGGCAACACCGTGCGCGCCGAGCTGGTCCTGCCGCCGGACTGGGGTCACGCCCGTGCCGGGGTACGCCTGGAGCACCTGTTCCTGCTCGACGAGCTGGAACGCCACCGGGCCGACGAGGACCTGGCGACGCTGTTCGGGCTCGTGGTGGACGGGCGGCTGCGTCCACACGTCGGGCTGCACGCGGACTGGACCGATGCCGCCACGGCGGTGCGGGCCCTGCTGGAGCGCCGGGTCACCGGCCGCGTCGTACTCACCCTGTGATCGACCGATCGAGGAGGACAACGGAGATGACGACACCGAGACGTACCGGCGCGGCGCTGGTGACCGGCGGTACGAGCGGGATCGGGCTGGCCGTGGTGGAGACGCTGGCCGAGCAGGGCTTCCCGGTCTACTTCTGTGCCCGCGACGCGGCACAGGTGGCCACGGTCGTCGACAAGCTGCGCGGGCGTGGCCTGGAGGTCGACGGCGTGGCGGCCGACGTGCGGTCCCCGGACGACGTGGTCCGGCTGGTCGCCGCCGCGGTGCAGCGGTTCGGGCCGGTGACGGTGCTGGTGAACAACGCCGGCCGCTCCGGTGGCGGGGTCACCGCCGAGCTGGACGACGCGCTCTGGGAGGACGTGCTCGCCACCAACCTCACCTCGGTGTTCCGGGTGACCCGCGAGGTGCTGCGCGCCGGTGGCATCCGGGAGGCCGGGTGGGGCCGCATCGTCAACATCGCCTCGACCGCCGGCAAGCAGGGCGTCGCGCTCGCGGCGCCGTACACCGCCTCCAAGCACGGGGTGGTCGGCTTCACCAAGGCGGTCGGCTTCGAGCTGGCCGGCACCGGCGTCACCGTCAACGCGGTGTGCCCCGGGTACGTGGAGACGCCGATGGCGGTCCGGGTACGCCAGGGGTACGCGGCACACTGGCAGACCACCGAGGACGCGGTGCGGCAGCGGTTCGAGGCGAAGATCCCGCTGGGCCGGTACTCGACGCCGGAGGAGGTCGCCGGGCTGGTCGGTTACCTGGTGACCGACACCGCCGCCTCGCTGACCGGGCAGGCGCTCAACGTCTGCGGCGGTCTCGGGAACTACTGACACGGGCCACGGCCGCCGGAGCGCGCTCCGGCGGCCGTGGACTCGGTGGATCAACCGGTGACGCGGTCGGCCTCGTACTGGAAGACCGGCTCGGTCAGGTGCGGTTCGCCCTTGATGATGCCGGTCAACCGGTCCAGCCGGGTCCGGAACTCCGGCTCGTGCAGCGCGGTGCGGAAGGACTCCTCGTCGGTCCACTCGGCGATGTTGTAGTACGTCGACGGATCCTTCTGCGACCGGCTCAGCACGTACCGGATCAGCCCCGGTCGGGTCTGCATGTACTCGGCCACGCTGGCGTAGTGGCGTTCGAGGTCCTCGGCGGCGCCGATCAGCGTGAGCTTGTTGACGAATACGACCATGAGGCGGTGTTCCCTTCCGTGTCGTCGATGCGGGGGTAGTCGAGATAGCCCCGGCGACCGCCCTGATAGAAGGTCGTCGGGTCCGGCGGGTTGAACGGGCCGCCGTCGGCCAGGCGGCGGGGCAGGTCGGGGTTGGCGAGGAACTGCTTGCCGAAGGCGAGCGCGTCGAAGCCGACGGCCAGCGCGTCCGCCACCGCGGCCCGGGTGGCCTCCGGACCGAGGTTGCCGGTGCCCGGGTTGAGCACCACCGCCCCGTCCCAACGGGCCCGGACGACCCGGGTCAGCTCGGGGTCGGAGCCGTGCACCAGGTGCAGGTACGCCAGGTCGAGCGGGCGCAGCGCCTGGAGCAGGGCGGGGTACACCTCGGCGGCGTCCGGCTCGGTCATGTCGTTGAGGCCGAACCCGGGCGACAGCCGCAGCCCGACCCGGTCCGCGCCGACCGCCGCGCCGACCGCCTCCGCCAACTCGACGGCGAAGCGCACCCGCCGGTGCGGTGCGCCGCCGTACTCGTCGGTGCGGCGGTTGGTGGCCGCCGACAGGAACTGGTGGACCAGGTAGCCGTTGGCGCCGTGCAGTTCCACGCCGTCGAATCCGGCGGCGACGGCCGTCTCGGCACACCGCACGACGTCCTCGATCGCGTCGGTGATGTCGGTCGGCGTCATCTCTCGCGGCTCGGGGTGCTCCTTCGGCCCGTCGAACGTGCGGGCCAGTCCGGCGGCCGGCACCGGCGACGGCGCCAGCGGCCGGTGACCGTACAGGGCCGGATGACCGATCCGTCCGGCGTGCATGATCTGGAGCACGATGCGGCCACCGGCGTCGTGGACGGCGCGGGCCACCGCCGTCCACGCCTGGGTCTGCGCGGGGGTGTGCCACTGCACGCTGTACGCGTGGCCCACCGCCCGGGGTGCCGGGTTGGTCGCCTCGCTGACGATGAGCCCGGCGTCGGCCCGCTGGGCGTAGTAGTCGGCCACGTACGGCAGGGGAGTCCCGTCCCGGGTGGCGCGGCCGCGGCCCATCGGGGCCATCACGATCCGACTGGGCAGCCGCAGGCGACCCAGTCGGACCGGATCGAAGAGCGTCGGCATCGGGGCAACCTCCTCGCTGGGTGGTGCCTGATGCTCGCCCGGGATTCTCAAGGGCCCGTGGAGCCTGGCTACAGATCAGGCCCGACCTCCGGCGGGCGAGGGCCTGGTGAACAGCCGTACGTACCAGTTGTGTGAACTTGTGTGAACACTTGCGCCGCACTTCATCAGCCGTTCGGCCGGGTCTGGGTGCCAATTTCGGGAGTTCCGCTGTGAACAAGGGTTGGGGTCTTGTTCACCTCCACCTAATCCGATAGAACACGAGTGGGTCCGCTGCGCGGCCCGTCCGCCTCGTAGTTCTAGGAGGACTACTTCATGGCACGTACACCTGGTGTGGGCCCCTCCTCGCCCGCCATCTCCCGACGCGGGGTGCTGCAACTGGGCGGCAGTTTCGCGCTCCTGCTCACCACGGGCGCCTGCGCCGCGAACAGCGGCTCGAACTCGGACGACTCGACGTCCGGCGGCCCGACCGCCAGCACGCTGCGGATCGCGGTGTCGAGCTACCTGTCGAGCTGGGATCAGGACTTCGTCGGCTTCGACCTGACCGCGCTGATGATGTTCAAGAACGTCTTCCCCTACATGATCGACTACGGCGTCACCACCGCGGGTGACAGCCAGATCCTCGACACCCAGAACATCACCCCGACCTTCGCCGAGTCCTTCGAGCCGGACGCCGAGCAGAAGGTGTGGACGTTGAAGCTGCGCCGGGGCGTCACGTTCGCCAGCGGCAACGAGATGACCGCGGCCGACGTGAAGTGGTCCAAGGACCGCGCCTTCGCCGCCCAGGCGAACGTGGCCGGCATCTACCGCACCATCGGTCTGACCGAAGCCGACCAGGTCAAGGTCGTCGACGACTACACCGTCGAGTTCCACCAGGCGTTCCCCAGCGCGCTGACCCGGCAGATCCAGGCGATCTCGCTGTACGTCTTCGACTCGGAGGAGGCCAAGAAGCACGCCACCGCCGACGACCCGTGGGCCAAGGAGTGGTTCGCCAAGAACGCCCCCACCGGCGGCTACTACAACGTCGCCAAGGCCACCCAGGGGCAGGAGATCGAGCTGGCGGCGAACACCGGCTACCCGGGCCCGGACGCCCCCAAGACGCCGACCATCCGGATCTCCGTGGTGCCCGCCGCCTCGAACCAGCGGCTGCAACTCCAGGCCGGTGACATCGACATCGCCCTCGGCGTCAGCCAGCGCGACATCGAGGACCTGCGCAGCACCGACGGGGTCAAGGTGATCTCGGCGGCCAGCAACCGCCAGGTCGCGATCCAGATGTCGGTCACCTCGGCGCCGTTCGACAACGTCGACGTCCGCAAGGCGTTGGCCTACGCGGTGCCGTACGAGCAGATCATCAACAACGTCTACGGCGGCGACGCCCGTGCCGCCAAGAGCCCGGTGCCGCTGGACATGCCCGGGTACGACGAGAGCGGCTACCCGTTCACCCACGACGTGGACCGGGCCCGTGCCGCGCTGAACGCCGCAGGCCGTGCCTCGGTCGAGTCGGAGCTGGTCTTCGAGGCCGACAACGAGGAGCAGCAGCGCATCGCGGTGCAGGTGCAGAGCGAGGCGGCGAAGGCCGGCATCAACCTCAAGCTGACCCCGCTGGACCCGGCCACCCTCGGCGAGCGGCGGACCCGCAAGAACATCCCGCTCCAGCTCACCTCCGGCCAGCTCTGGGTCAACGACGTCGAATACATGCTCGCCACGAGCTTCGTCAAGGGCGCGAACCTCAACTACTCGAACTACACCAACGCCGAGATCGAGCAGATCTACGAGCGGTCGCACACCACCGTCGACGAGGCCGACCGCAACGCGCTGTGGCGGCGGGTCCAGCAGATCCTCGCCGAGGACGTGCCGTGGGTGGTGATCTGTCAGCCCAACTTCAACCTCCCGGTGCGTGAGGCGGTGGCCGGCTGGGTGCAGCCGATGGACGGCCTCGCCCGGCTGCGCTACCTGACCAGGTCGGCCTAGGCGCGGCCGGCTCCCTTCATGCGAATCCTCCGTTTCGTCGTCAGGCGGCTGCTCCAGCTCATCCCGGTGTTGCTCGGGGTGGTCGTCCTGACCTTCCTCATCGTCCGGGTGCTGCCCGGCGACCCGGTCCGCAGCATCCTCGGCCAGAACGCCAGCGAGGCCGACGCCGAGGCGGCCCGCGCCCGGTTCGGGTTGGACCAGCCGCTGTGGCGGCAGTTCCTCGACTACCTCGGCGGGCTGGTCACCGGTGACTTCGGCACCTCCATCCAGAGCGGCGGTTCGGTCGGCGCGGAGATGGCGCTGCGGATCGGGCCCACCCTGGAGCTGGTGGTCATCGCGGTCTCCATCGCGCTGGTGGTGGCCACCGTGCTGGGCGTCTGGTCGGCCCGGCGGGCCAACAGCGTCGGCGACCACGGCGTGCGGATCTTCGCCCTGGTCGGCAACTCCATCCCGGAGTTCTGGCTGGGCCTGGTGCTCGTGCTGGTCGGCTACAGCATGCTGGGCTGGTTCCCGGCACCCAGCGGACGGGTCGACCCGGACACGAACCTGACCCCGTTGACCGGCGCCGGCCTCGTCGACGCGGCCCTGACCGGGAACGGACCGGCGCTGGCCAGCGCTGCCGCGTACCTGGCGCTGCCGGTGCTCACCCTGGTCGTCGGCGTGATGGCACCGCTGCTGCGCAGCGTCCGGGCGTCGGCGCTGGAGGTGCTCAACTCCGAGGCGTACACCGCGGCGGCGGCGCACGGGCTGCCGCAACGGACGCTGCTCTACGGCTACCTGCTGCGCTCCACGCTGCTGCGGCTGCCGGCCCTGGCCGCGTTGGTCTTCGGCACCGCCATCGGCTCGACCGTCCTGGTCGAGTACGTCTTCTCCTGGCAGGGCTTCGGCCAGTGGGCGCTGCGCGGCCTGCTGTACCGGGACTACCCGGTGGTGCAGGCGTCCGTTGTGGTGATCGCGCTCTGCTACGTGCTGGTGTTCCTCATCGCCGACGTGGTCCACGCGATCCTCGACCCGAGAGTGAGGATCTGATGGCAGACCTGCGCGGTGTCGGCCCCGGGGACGCCGGCGCCGACGCGGTGATCGTCACCGGCAGTCGGGACGACCGCTTCTCCCGCATCCTGATCATCACCGGCGCGACCATCCTGGCCGTGGTCGCCCTGGCCGCCCTGGCCGCGCCGCTGCTCTCCTCCTGGGGCGCGACCGAGGTCGACCCGAACGCCACCCTGGCCGCCCCCGGCGGTGCACACCTGCTCGGCACCGACACCAACGGCATGGACGTCTGGAGCCGGGTGCTGCACGCGGCCCGGCTGGACCTGGGCATCGCGGTCGCCGCGGTGGCCCTGGCGGTGGTGGTCGGCACGCTGCTCGGCCTGGTGGCCGGCTACCGGGGCGGCTGGATCGACGACGTGCTCATGCGGGTCGTCGACATCTTCCAGGCGTTCCCCACCTTCATCCTGGCCCTGGCGGTGGCGGCCCTGCTCGGCAACGGCACGGTCAACCTCATCATCACCATCGCGGCGGTGAACGCCCCCGCGTACGCCCGACTGGTCCGCGCCGAGGTACGCACCCAGCGCGAGCTGCCGTTCGTCGACGCCGCGGTGACCTCCGGGGCCTCGACGACGGGCATCCTCTGGCGGCACCTGCTGCCCAACAGCCTCACCCCGGTCCGGACGATCGCGCCGCTGAACTGCGGCTGGGCGATGCTCACCCTGGCCGGGCTCTCCTTCCTCGGGCTGGGCGTCAGCATCCCGGAGGCCGAGTGGGGCGCGATGATCAGCCTCGGTGCCCCGGACGTGGTCGGCGGTCGATGGTGGACCAGCGTGCCGCCCGGCCTGGCCCTGTTCGTCTCCGTGCTGGGGTTCAGCCTGCTCGGCGAGGGCCTGCAGGAACGCGCGAACGCGAAGCGGCGGTAACCATGCTCTCCATCGAGAACCTCTCCGTGGTCATCCACCGGGCCGGTCGGCAGGTGGCCGCCCTCAGCGACGTCAGCCTCACCGTCCGGCCCGGCGAGGTGGTCGGACTGGTCGGCGAGAGCGGCGGCGGCAAGAGCATGGTGGCCCGGGCGGTGGTCGGCCTGCTGCCCACCGGCGCACACGCCAGCGGGCGGGTCCGCTTCGACGACGCGGACGTGCTGCGGATGGACGAGACGGCCCTCGCCGCCCACCGGGGACGGGGAGCGGCGATCTGCTTCCAGAACCCGCGCGGGGCGCTCAGCCCCACCCGCACCGTGGGACGCCAGCTCACCGACCGGCTCGTCACCCACCAGGAGATGTCCGCCGGACGCGCCCGCGAGGCCGCGCGGGAGCTGTTCGAGGCGGTCGGCATCCGCAACCCGCAACGCCGCCTGGAGGCGTACCCGCACGAGCTGTCCGGCGGCATGGCCCAGCGGGTGATGATCTCGCTGGCCACCGGTTGCGCCCCCGGCCTGCTGATCGCCGACGAGCCGACCACCGGCCTGGACGTGACGCTCACCCGGGAGATCCTGCGCCAGTTCCGGCACGCCGCCGACGTGGACGGCCGCAGCGTCCTGCTGATCTCGCACGACCTCGCCTCGATCGCCGAGGTCTGCGACCGGGTGGTGGTGCTCTACGCCGGCACCGTGGTCGAGAGCGGACCGGCCGACCAGGTCTTCCGGGAACCGGCGCACCCCTACACCCGGGCGCTGCTGCGCTCGGTGCCCGACGTCGGCGGCCGACCGGTGGTGGCCACCCCCGGCGCCATGCCGCTGCTGCGCGAGGCGCCGCACCAGTGCCCGTTCGCGGCCCGCTGCCCGCACGCCGACGACACCTGCACCACCAGCCGTCCGCCCACCACCCCGATGGACGCGCCTGCCGACGACGCATCCGCCGCCGACTGGTCGCTGGCCTGCTACCACCCGCAGACCGGCCCGATCACCACCGACGAGGCGGCACCCACGCCCGCCGTCGCCGCCGACGCGACGGAGTCCGGGTCCGCCGTCCTGGAGATCGAGGACGCGCACGTGGTCTACCGCAGCCGCTTCGGCTCCGGCGGACACCACGCGTTGCGCGGGGTGAGCCTGCGCCTGGGACCCGGCGAGACGCTCGGGGTGGTCGGCGAGAGCGGCTGCGGCAAGAGCACCCTCGCCAAACTCATCATGGGGCTGGTCGCGCCCAGTTCCGGCTCCGTCGCGGTCGCCGGGCAACACCTGGTCCGCCAGCCGGGCCGCCGGGCGCCCCGGGGTCGGGAGCTACGCCGGCTGCGGACCCGCGCCCAGCTCGTCTTCCAGGACCCGATCGGGTCGCTGAGCCCGAGGCGTACCGTCGGCGACTCCATCGCCGAGCCGCTGCGCGCCGCCGGCCTGCCCGCCGCCCAGCGGGAGGCCCGGGTCGCCGCCGTGCTGGACCGGATGGAACTCGACCGGTCCATCCTGCGGCGCTACCCGCACGAGCTCTCCGGCGGCCAGGCCCAGCGCATCGGCATCGCCCGCGCCCTGGTCGGCGAGCCCGACCTGATCGTCTTCGACGAGCCCACCTCCGCCCTCGACGTCACCGTGCAGGCCCAGATCCTCGACGTGATCGCCGACGTCACCGCCGACACCGACCGGGCCTCGGTCTTCATCTCGCACGACCTGGCCACCGTCCGGGGCTTCGCCGACCGGGTGGCGGTGCTCTACCTCGGTCGCGTGGTGGAGGAGGGGCCCGTCGACGTCGTGTTCGACACCCCCCGCCACCCCTACACCCGGGCACTGCTGGCCAGCGCACCGCGACTCGGCGCGCCGCCCGCGTCCGTCGCGGGGGTGGAGCTGGTCAAGGACCTGGAGGAGACCGACGCGGCCACCGGATGTGCGCTCGCCGCCCGGTGCCCCTTCGTCACCGACACCTGTCGCTCCCAGCCGCAGAACCTTCAGTCGTACGGCGCGAGCCGGGCCGCCTGCTGGCGCGTCCCGGAACTTCCCGCCCTGATCGGAAAGCAGGCCGACACGCCATGACCCGTCGTCCCATCCGGCTGGCCGTCGACATCGGCGGCACGTTCGTCGACGCGATGGAACTGGACACCCGCACCAACCGGGTGCGTTTCCGCAAGGCGTCGACCACCCCGGCCCGGCCCGCCGACGGGGTGCTCGCCGCCATCGAGGCGCTCGGCACCGACCTGTCCGAGGTGGAGCTGTTCACGCACGGCACCACGCTGGGACTCAACGCGGTGCTGGAGCGGCGCGGCGGCCGGACCGGGATCATCACCAACGAGGGCTTCCGCGACATCTTCCTGATCGGCCGGGGCAACGTGCCCGCCGACCACATGTACGACTTCCAGTACCAGCGCCCGCCGAGCCTGGTGCAGCGCCGTTTCACCGCCGGGGTACGCGGTCGACTCGACCACCGGGGCCGGGTGGTGGAGGACCTGGACCCGGCCAGCGTCCGCGCCGCCGCCCGCACGCTGGTGGTGGACCACCAGGTGACCTCGATCGCGATCTGCTTCCTGCACTCGTTCCTGGACCCCACCCACGAGCGCGAGGCGGCCCGGCTGATCCGCGAGGAGTTCCCCGAGGTCAGCCTCTCGCTCTCCACCGACATCGTGCGCGAGTACCGCGAGTACGAGCGGACCAGCACCACCGTGCTGGAGGCGTACATCCGGCCGATCTTCGAACGGTACGTCGACGAGTTGGAGTCCGGCCTCGCCGAGCGGGGCTTCACCGGACAGTTCCTGATCATGCGCTCCGGCGGTGGCTCGATGACCAGCGCGGTGGCGAAGACGTCACCGACGCACACCGTGCTGTCCGGCCCGGCCGGCGGCATCGTCGGTGCCGCGTACCTCGCCTCGGAGCTGGGCCGGGAGCGGCTGCTGACGTTCGACATCGGCGGCACCTCGCTGGACGCCTGCGTGATCGAGAACGGCACCGCCGTGGCCGCGTACGAGGCGCAGTTGGAGCACTTCCCGCTGCTGATCCCGACGTACGACATCCGGACCATCGGTGCCGGTGGCGGCTCGATCGCCTGGCTGGACCGGGGGCTGCTCAAGGTGGGCCCGCAGAGCGCCGGGGCCGACCCGGGGCCGGTCTGCTACGGCCGGGGCGGCACCCGTCCGACCGTCACCGACGCGGCGGTGGTGCTCGGCTACATGGACCCGGAGCGTTTCCTCGCCGGCACCATGGGCCTGCACGACCAGGCGGCGCGGGCGGCGATCGACGAGCAACTGGCGCAGCCGCTCGGGCGGGACGCCACGTCCGCCGCCGCCGGTGTCTTCGACGTGCTGCTGGCCCGCACGGTCGGCGCGGTCCGCCAGATCACCGTGGAGCGGGGGCACGACCCCCGGCACTTCTCGCTGCTCGCCTTCGGTGGCGCCGGGCCGCTGCTGGCCCCGTTGCTGGCCCGTGAGATGGGCATCGGCGAGGTCGTCGTGCCGTTCGCGCCGTCCGGCTTCTCCGCCTGGGGCATGCTGTCGGCGGACATCGTCAACGACTTCAGCCGTACCGTGATGGCCGGCCTCGACGAGGTGGGACTGGACGAGCTGGAGGAGCTGTTCAAGGCCGTCGAGGCCGAGGCGGTCGCCTCGCTGGTGGACCAGGGCGTACCGGCCGACCAGGCCGTGTTGGAGCGCCAGTTCGAGGTGCGCTACCTGGGCCAGGAGCACAGCCTGATGGTGACCGTCGGGTCGACGCTGGATCGTGACGCGGTGCGCGGCGCCTTCGACGAGGTGCACCGGGCCCGGTACGGCCACACCATGGACAACCCGCTGCAACTGCTCAACCTGCGGGTCCGGGGCATCGGCCGGACCACCCGCCCGGAGTTGGGCACCCACCCGCGCGGCGACGGTGACCCGTCCCGGGCGCTGCTCACCCACCGCGACGCGTACGACTTCGGCTCGCGTGCCGTGGTCCCGTTCGCGGTGTACGACCGGGCCGTGCTGGAGCCGGGCGACACGTTCAGCGGTCCGGCGCTGGTCGACGAGGGCACCTCCACCACGGTCGTGCCCAGTGGCCAGCGCGTCACCGTGGACGAGCACCGCTACCTGCTGGTCACCCTGGAGGAGTCGGCATGACCACACTGGACGGCGCACAGGTCGAGGTCGTCCGCAGCTATCTGCTGTCGGCGGCCGAGGAGATGCGGGCCACCCTGATCCGGACCTCGTTCAACCCGGTCATCTACGAGGTGCACGACTTCGGCCTGTCGATCTACGACGCCGACCTGCGCCTGGTCGCCGAGGCCACCGGGCTGACCTTCTTCCTCGGCGCGAACGACTTCTCGCTGGCCAAGGGCGTGGAGTACGTGGGTCGGGAGAACCTGCACCGGGGTGACGTGGTGCTGCTGAACTACCCGTACTGGAATGCCGCGCACGCGTACGACGCGACGCTGTTCGCGCCGGTGTTCCGGCCCGACCCGGCGGACGCCGACGCCGACGGCGACCTGGTGGGCTTCCTCTGTGTCCGGGCGCACTGGATGGATCTGGGGGCGAAGGACCCGGGGTACGTGTTGGACTCGACGGACATGCACCAGGAGGGGTTGATCTTTCCGGGGACGAAGGTGGTGTCCCGGGGTGTGCCGGTGCGGGAGATCCACGAGTTGATCCGGTTCAACTCGCGGATGCCGGACGCGGTGTTGGGTGATCTGCACGCGCAGATCGCCGCGCTGCGTACCGGCGAGCGCCGACTGCTGGAGATCATCGAGAAGTTCGGCCGGGACACCGTCTCCGCCGCCGTCGACCACATCATCGCCGACGGCGAGGCCCGCACCCGGGCCGCGCTGGCCACCCTGCCGCAGGGCACCTGGACGGCCGAGGACTGGGTCGACGACGACGGCATCACCGAGGACCCGGTCAAGATGCGGGTCACGGTCACCGTCAGCGACGAACGTTTCGTGGTGGACTTCGCCGGCTCGGCACCGGCCACCCGGGGGCCGATCAACATGCCGTTCGGCGCGACCGAGGCGATCTGCAAGGTCGTCCTCAAGTCGTTGACCTCGCCGGACGAGCCGTCGAACGCCGGGACCGTCGCCCCGCTGGAGGTACGCGCCGAGCCGGGCACCCTGTTCCACGCGGTCTACCCGCAGCCGACCTTCACGCTCTGGACCGGCATCGTCGCCGTCGAGCTGATCCTCAAGGCGTTGGCGCAGGGGATGCCGGAGCGGTTGCCGGCGTCCAGTGGTGGTGACGTGCCGGGGTTCATGATGGTCGGCGCGCACCCGGAGACCGGTCAGATCTTCGCGGTGAGCAACAACGACCTGGTCGGCTGGGGCGGCACCCCGGAGCACGACGGCATGGAGGCTGCCACCCACGTCTCCGGCAGCACCGGGCGGGGCACCCCGATCGAGGTGATGGAGGCCCGCACCGGGATGTTCTTCGAGCGGGTGGAGATTCGGACGGATTCGGGTGGTGCGGGGCGGTTTCGGGGTGGGTGTGGGTTGCGGCGGGATATTCGTTTCGTGTCGTCGGGGGAGTTTCTTTCGGTGATCAAGAAGACGCGGAGTGCGCCGTGGGCGTTGGCGGGTGGGTTGTCGCCGGAGCCGAATCAGGTGGTGGTGTTTCCGGGTACGGATCGTGAGGCGCGGGTGAGTACGCGTCGGACGGTGGTGGTGTCCGGTGATCGGGTGTCGTTGTTGACCGCTGGTGGTGGTGGTCATGGTGATCCCTCGTTGCGGGATCCGGAGGCGGTACGTCGTGACGTGGCGGAGGGGTACGTCTCCGCCGAGGCCGCCCGTGAGGTCTACGGGGTGGACGTCGATGGGTGAGCCCCCGGTCGACGGCGCGACCGTCGAGGTGATCGGCAGCTACCTCACCTCCGCCGCCGAGGAGATGCGGGTGACGCTGGTGCGTACCGCCTTCAACCCGGTCATCTACGAGGTGCACGACTTCGGCATCTCCGTCTACGACCGTCACCTGCGGCTGGTCGCGGAGTCGACCGGGCTGTCCCGGTTCCTCGGCGCGAACGACTACTCGCTGGCCAGGGGCGTGGAGTACGTGGGTCGGGAGAACCTGCACCCCGGCGACGTGGTGCTGCTCAACTACCCGTACTGGAACGCCGCGCACAGCTACGACGCCACGCTGTTCGCCCCGGTCTTCCTGCCCGACCCGCAAGGCGCCGACGGGGCGGAGCTGATCGGCTTCCTCTGCATCCGCGCGCACTGGATGGACCTCGGGGCGAAGGACCCGGGGTACGTGTTGGACTCGACGGACATGCACCAGGAGGGGTTGATCTTCCCAGGAACGAAGGTGGTGTCCCGGGGTGTGCCGGTGCGGGAGATCCACGAGCTGATCCGGTTCAACTCGCGGATGCCGGACGCGGTGCTGGGTGACCTGCACGCGCAGATCGCCGCGCTGCGCACCGGCGAGCGCCGCCTCACCGAGGTGTACCGCCGGCACGGCACGGCCACCGTGGACGCCGTGGTCGAGCGGCTCATCGCCACGGCCGCCGAGTCCGCTGCCGAGGCGGTCGCCGCGCTGCCGCAGGGCACCTGGACGGCCGAGGACTGGCTCGACGACGACGGCGTCACCGACCAGCCGATCCTGATGCGGGCCACGGTGACCGTCGCCGACGGCACGTTCACGGTGGACTTCGCCGGTTCCTCACCGGCGGTCCCCGGCCCGGTCAACCTGCCGTTGGGCGCCACCATCGCGACCTGCCGGGTCGCCTTCAAGGCGATCACCACCCCCACCGAGCAGAGCAACGCCGGGCACTTCGCCCCGCTGCGGGTACGCGCCGAGCCCGGCACGCTGTTCCACGCGGTCTACCCGGCGGCGACCTTCACCCAGTGGACCGGGACGGTCGCCCTGGAACTGATCTACAAGGCGTTGGCGCAGGGGATGCCGGAGCGGTTGCCCGCGTCCAGCGGTGGTGACGTGCCCGGGTTCATGATGGTCGGCGCGCACCCGGAGACCGGTCAGATCTTCGCCGTGAGCAACAACGACCCGGTGGGCTGGGGCGGCACCGTCGACCACGACGGGATCGGCCCGGCGAACCACCTGTGCCAGACCCAGGCCCGCAACACCCCCGTCGAAGTCCTGGAAGCCAAGACCGGGATGTTCTTCGAGCGGGTGGAGATTCGGACGGATTCGGGTGGTGCGGGGCGGTTTCGGGGTGGGTGTGGGTTGCGGCGGGATATTCGTTTCGTGTCGTCGGGGGAGTTTCTTTCGGTGATCAAGAAGACGCGGAGTGCGCCGTGGGCGTTGGCGGGTGGGTTGTCGCCGGAGCCGAATCAGGTGGTGGTGTTTCCGGGTACGGATCGTGAGGCGCGGGTGAGTACGCGTCGGACGATGGTGGTGTCCGGTGATCGGGTGTCGTTGTTGACCGCTGGTGGTGGTGGTCATGGTGATCCCTCGTTGCGGGATCCGGAGGCGGTACGTCGTGACGTGGCGGAGGGGTACGTCTCCGCCGAGGCCGCCCGTGAGACCTATGGGGTGATCGCATGAGCGACGTCGAGCCGAACCTGCTGCTGGCCCACTGCACCGTGCTGGACGCGCGGGTGGTGGACGGGGTGGACCCGATCCCGGACGCCGCCGTCTGGGTACGCGGCGACCGGATCGCCGCCGTCGGTCCGTACGCCGAGGTGACGGCGCAGGCGCAGGCCGCCGGTGCGGTCCGCGAGGTGGACCTGGACGGGGCGTACCTGACGCCCGGTCTGGCCAACATGCACACCCACTTCTCGCTGTCGCTGCCCGGCACCGGCGGCGACGACGTCAAGATGATGGGTCCGCACGACCTGGCGTACTACATGGCCGACGGGGCCCGGCGCACGCTGCACTGTGGCGTGACCACGGTGCGCTGCGTCGCCGAGAAGGACCACGCCGACTTCGCGTTGCGCCGCGCCATCGCCGCCGGCCGGGCCCAGGGCCCCCGCATCCACACCGCCGGGCGGGCACTGGTCTGCACCGGCGGGCACGGCCACGAGAGCAGCGACACCCTGGAGTGCGACGGACCGGTCGGGTTCCGCCACGGCGTGCGCAGCCAGATCAAGGCCGGCGCGGACCTGATCAAGGTGATGATCTCCGGCGGCATCGCCGGTGAGCACGAGCGCATCAACACCCCGCAGTTGTTCACCGACGAGCTGGCCGCGGTGCTGGAGACGGCACACGCCTGGGGCCGCAAGGTCACCGCGCACGCCGGACCGGCCGAGGTGATCGGCGCGGCGGTGGAGCTGGGACTGGACTGTGTGGAGCACGGCTACCAGCTCACCCCGCAAGTGGTGGCGCGGATGGCGGAGCAGGGCACCGCCCTGGTGCCGACGCTGCTGGTGACCCGGTGCAAGGAGTTCTTCGACGAACTCGGCGTACCGGAGTGGATGCAGTGCCGGTCGCTCGGGGCCGGACCTCGGCACCTGGAGAGTTTCGCGATGGCCGTCGAGGCCGGGGTGGAGGTGCTGCTCGGCAGCGACATGCCGCCGTTCTGGCACTTCGAGGGCACCAACGCCACGGTCCGGGAGCTGGAGTACATGGCCGAGCGGATCGGCCCGGCGCGGGCGTTGCACGCCGGCACCCGGGGGCCGGTGCGCTGGCTGGGTGTCGAGGAGGACCGGGGCACGGTCGAGGTCGGCAAGCTGGCCGACCTGATCGCGATGGACGAGGACCCGCTCACCGCAATCTCGGCGTTCCGGGGTGTGCGCTGGGTGATGAAGGGCGGACGGATCGCCCGGGACGACCGGACGGAGACGGCATGACGATCGTGGCAACCGACGCGGCACTCATCGCCGCGCTCATCGACGACCTGTACGCGGCCTTCCTCGCCGGGGACCGCCAGCGCTTCGACGGGCACCTGCACGCCGACGTGACCACCTGGGAGACCCACCTGCCCGGGCCGTTGCGGACCCGGGCGGAGCTGGACGCCTACCGCGACCAGCGCGACGCCGCCGGACAGCGCCCGCAGTTGGCGGTGCTCGCGGCGCAGGACAAGCGCATCGACGTGTGGGGCGACGTGGGCCTGGCCCGCTATCTGCTGATCGCGCGGGCCGAGGCCGATGACCCGCCGTCGTCCGCCCGCGTCACCGACGTGCTGCGCCGCGTCGACGGCCGGTGGCAGATCGTGCACCACCACGCCGAGTCGCTCCGCGAGCCGGTGGCGGCGCGATGATCCGGCGGCTGGTCGCCTACGACACGGGTGAGCCCGGTCGGGTGCTGTCGGTGGCCGAGCGGCCCGACGACCCCGCGCCCGGCCCCGGCGAGGTCCAGCTCGCGGTCCGCGCCGTGGGGCTGAACTATCTCGACGTCTCGCTCTGCCGGGGCGAGTACCCGGTGCGGCCGGAGCCGCCGATGACGCCGGGTGTCGAGGCGGCCGGTCGGGTGGTGGCGGCCGGTGCCGGTGCCGAGCACCTGCTGGGCCAGGAGGTCATCGCCTGCCCGGCGCTGCCGCGCGGTGCCCTCGGCGACACCGTCACGGTCGACGCGACCGTGGTGGTGCCCCGTCCGTCCACCGTGGACCCGACGATCGCGGCGGCACTGCCGGTCACCTACCAGACCGCCTGGTTCGCGCTGGAACGCGCCGGGGTCACCGCCGGGAAGACGGTGCTGGTGCACGCCGGTGCCGGTGGGGTCGGCATCGCCGTCACCCAACTCGCCGTCGCCCGGGGCGCGCGGGTCGTCGCGACCGCCGGTGGCCCGGCGAAGACCGAGGTCTGCCGGGCCCAGGGTGCGGCCGTGGCGATCGACTACACCGGCGAGGACTTCGTGGCGGCGGTCCGGGCGGCCACCGACGGGCAGGGCGTGGACGTGGTCGTCGACCCGGTCGGCGGCGACCTGCTCGCCCGGTCGCTGGACTGCCTGGCCTTCGAGGGCCGGCTGGTCAGCGTGGGCGCGGCCGGTGGTCCGCCACCGCCGGTCGACCCGGCCCGGCTGATCGCGGCGAACGCCGACCTGATCGGACTCTCCTGGGGCTCGCAGTACCCGTGGCGTTGCCCGGAGGCGGTCGCCGCCGCCTACCGGGCGCTGTTCGACCTCTGCGACTCCGGCGCGGTCCGGCCCCCGGTCAGCCGGGTGGTGTCGCTGGCGCAGACCCCGGAGGCCCTGGACGACCTGGCCGCCCGACGGACCACCGGCAAGATCATCGTACGGCTCGACGAGGAGGAGCGAGGATGAGCGACAGCCCGGACGGCGACATGGAGATCTACGACCTGACGGTGACCGTGGACCGCATCGAGGGGCGCTCGGTCTGCGGCATGGCCGTCGGCGACTCGTTCGACCTGGTCAACAGTGCCCACCTGAAGCTGCCCGAGGGCAAGCACTTCTGCGTGTACGCCCTCGCCGCCGTGCTGCCCTTCCTCGCCGCCAAGCAGCGGGACCTGGCCGCCGGGGACTGGCTCGACCAGGACTCGCACTTCGCCTGCCCGGACCCGGAGGAGCGGCTGATCATGAAGGTGGAGCGGACCTGCCGACGCCGGATGAACTCGGCGGACCTCACCTGATGACGGTCGAGATCGGACTCGGTCTACAGAGCGACAAGCCGTCCGGCGCGTACGCCCGGCTGGCCCGTGCCGCCGAGTCGCACGGATTCGACGTGCTGACCGTCTTCGGTGACCTGATGTACCAGCCGCCGATCTTCCCGCTGCTGGAGATGGCCCAGGCCACCAGCCGGGTACGCCTCGGCCCGGCCTGCCTGAATCCGTACAGCCTGGCGCCGTACGAGATCGCCGGTCAGCTCGCCGCGCTCGACCTGGCCTCGGCCGGACGGGCCTACCTGGGGTTGGCGCGCGGCACCTGGCTCGGCGCGGTCGGGCTGCCCCAGCCGAAGCCGCTGGCCACCATCGAGGAGGCGGCGGCGGTCGTCTACCGCCTGCTGCGCGGTGACCGGGACGGCTACCGGGGGCAGGTCTTCACGCTGGCCCCGGAGACCGCGCTGCGCTACGCCGTGCAGCGCCCCGATCCGCCGCTGCTGATCGGGGCGTGGGGCCCGAAGGGCGCGGCCCTGGCCGGCCGGATCGCCGACGAGATCAAGGTGGGCGGCAGCGCGAACCCCGACATGGTGCCGGTGGTCCGGGACCGGCTCCGGGCCGGGGCCCTCGCCGCCGGACGCGACGTGGACGAGGTCGGCATCGTCCTCGGTGCGGTGACGGTGGTCGACACCGACGGCGAGGCGGCGCGGGCCAAGGCCCGTACCGAGGTCGCCATGTACCTCGCCGTGGTCGCCGACCTGGACCCGACGGTCACCCTGCCGGACGGCCTGGTGGCGCGCGTCGGTGAACTGGTCGACGCGGGCGCGCACGACGCCGCCGGGCGGCTGATCCCGGACGAGGTGCTCGACCGCTTCGCCTTCTCCGGCACCCCCGAGCAGGTCGCCGCCCAGGCGCAGCAGCTCATCGACGCCGGGGTCCGGCGGGTGGAGTTCGGCACCCCGCACGGGCTGACCGACGACCGGGGCGTCGACCTGCTCGGCACCGCCGTCCTGCCCCTGCTGCGTCGCTGAAGGAGAACCGGATGGACGTCACCGTGCTGGTCGGCCCGGACCTCGTCGCCGACCTCGCCCTGCTGGAGTCGCTCACCACCGCCACCGCCGCCGACCTCGGCGGCACCGGTCGCCTGGTGGCCGCCGACTCGGCCGACGCGCTGGAATCGGCGCTGGCGGCCACCGCCGCGCCGGTGGTGGTGCTGCCCGGCCCGACGGCGTCCGCGTGGGCCCTGATGAGCGGGGCCGCCCCGCACGTCGTCTGGTACGACCTCACCGTGGCCACGGCCGTCGCCGGTGCCCGCCACCTCTCCGGCCGGGGCGTGTGGGGGTTGGCCTGGGCGATCCGCCACGCGGTGCACCAGCACCGGTCCCCGGCGGTGCGCGTCCCCTACGGCGCGCATGCCGACCAGTGGGGCGAGCTGCGACTGCCCACCACGGACCCGGCGCGTCCGGTGCCGGTCGCGGTGCTGCTGCACGGCGGCTTCTGGCGGTCGCACTGGGGAGCCGACCTGATGGACGCGCTCGCCGTGGACCTGGCCGCGCGCGGCTACGCGGCGTGGAACGTGGAGTACCGGCGGCCGGACCGGCACGGCTGGGACGCCACCACCGCCGACGTGGCGGCGGCGCTGGCGGTGCTGCCCGTCGTGACCGACGCCGGTGTGCTGGACCTGGACCGGATCGTCGTGTTCGGCCACTCGGCCGGTGGGCAACTGGCCCTGCGGGCGGCGGCGGACCTGGCGGCTGACCTCGCCCCGGGGCCACGGGTCGCCCTGGCGGTGTCGCTGGCCGGTGTGCTGGACCTGGCCGAGGCCGACGGCCGTCAGCTCGGTGACGGTGCGGTCAGCGCCGCTCTCGGCGGCACCCCGACGACCGTCCCCGAGCGGTATGCGGCCGGTGACCCGATGGCGCGGCTGCCGGTCGGGGTGCCCACGCTGCTGGTGCAGGGGGCGGGCGACAGCCCGGACCTGGTCGACATCAACCGCCGGTACGCGGTGGCGGCGCGGGCGGCCGGTGACGAGCTGACCCACCTCGAACTGCCCGGCGACCATTTCGACGTGATCGGTCCCGGCTCGGCGATCTGCCAGGCCACCATGGAGCAGGTGGGGCGCAGCCTCGGGCGGTGAGCCCGCCCGGAGTTGCCGGCTTGTTTCATCACAGTGAACAAGCCGGGGCCGCCGTCAGAACAGTCGGGGCGTGACGACCGAGACCACGGTGGTCACCGCGTCGGTGTCGTTGTACATCGTGTGCGGCACCGTGGAGCGCAGGTGCACGCTGTCGCCCGGATGCAGCCGGTGCTCGACGCCGTTGACCTCGTAGAGCAGCTCGCCGGAGATGACGTAGGCGAACTCCTCGCCCGCGTGGCCGTACGCGTTCTCCCGCCGACCGCCGGGGGCGATGTGCACCAGCATCGGTTCGAGCAGCAGGTCCGGCCCACGTTCGGAGAGCATCCGATAGGTCTGCTGACCCGAGACGTACTGCGTGGCGGTGGTCTCCGCCCTGGTCAGCGAGAAGTGGTGGGGCAGCGTGGTGACGGTGCCCCCGACCGGCGCGGTGCTGGCGTCGAAGAAGTCGCCCACCGTCCGGTCCAGTGCCTTGGCCACGCTGCCGAGCGCGGTCAGCCCGATGGACGAGATGCCGCGCTCGACCTGGGACAGGAAGCCGATGGACAGCCCGGAGCGGGACGCGAGGCCGCGCAGGGTCAGCCCGCGTTCCTTGCGGTACTGGCGGATCCGGGCACCGACCAGGTCGGCCGGGGTGTGACCGTTGCTCCCGTCGTCGGGGCGGGCCTGCTCCGGGACCGGATGACTGCCCGTGGACCGCATGGGGACCTCCTGTCGCGCTGGCCGGAACCCGTCCGGACCCGTGTTCGATGCTATCGAACGGAGGTGGCCCTTGGGGAAGCCCCCGACCGTGCCGAATCGGCGGCGATCTGGTCCCCGTGTGCCGGTCTGCGGCCGGGGAGCGGGATCTCGAAGTGGACGGTGGGGGAGGCGTGGGGATCACCGTCGCGCGGGTCGTGCACCAGCTCGGCCACGCCGCGCCAGAACGCCTCCGCGCCGGGCACCCGGGTGTCGGTGTGCAGATAGACCACCCGGTAGTCGGGTTGCCCGGCGGCGAACGTGACGGCACGCCGCACGAGGGCCCGGGCGAGCCCGTTGCGCCGGTGCTCGGGACGGACGTAGACCCGGAAGAGCTGCGCCGTGCTCGCCGCCGGGTAGCGCTCCGCCAGCCAGCGCGGGTGCGGCGGGCTGTTCGGCGCGGCGGCGCGTACGGCGGTGGTGGCGACCACCTCGTCACCCTTGGTGGCGACGAACAGGGCGTGCCGCGCCGGGCGCAGGTAGGTGCCGGCCAGGTCGATGACGTCGGCGTGCCAACGAGGCTGGTAGCCGTAGCCGAAGTCCCGGTAGAAGGTGTCCAGCATGACGCTGCGGGCACCGTCGAGGTGCTGCGGCCCGGCGGTGCGGAGGTCGTACGGTCCGGTCGTCTCGTCGGTCATGTCCTGCTCATCTCCTCGGTGTCGGGTGTGGTCGCGGGTAGCGCGATCGTCGGGTCCAGCAGCGCGCGGGTCAGCGTCGACCGGGCACCGGCGGGCAGCTCGGCGGCCCGACCGTGCTCGACGACCCGACCATGGTCGAGTACGACGACGCGGTCGGCGAGCCGGACGACGACCTCCGGGTCGTGCGTGATGACCAGCAACGCCAGGCGGTGCGCCTGCCGCAGCTCGTCCAGCAGGCTGAGGATCCGGTCCCGGTTGACGCCGTCCAGCCCGGAGGTGATCTCGTCGCAGACGAGCAGACGCGGCCGGGTCAGCAGGGCCCGGACCAGGGCGGCACGTTGCAGTTCGCCCCCGGAGAGCCGGTCCGGCCGACGGGTGACCAGGTCCCGGTCGAGGCCGACCTGATCCAGCAGGGCACGCGCCGCCGCCAGCACGTCGGCGGGTCCCTGCCGCCGCAGCCGGACGGCGGGCCGGGTCACCTGCGCCAGCACCGGCGCGTACGGGTGGAAGCTGGCCCGGGGGTCCTGGAAGACGTACTGCACGGCGGCGAGGTCGGCCGGGTCCCGTCGATCGAGGGAGGCGGCCAGCCGACGGCCGTCGAGGGTGACGGTGCCGGTGTCCGGCCGGTGCAGCCCGGCCAGGCAGCGGGCGAGGGTGGTCTTCCCGCTGCCGGAGCGACCGATCAGCGCGAGGCACTGCGCGTCGCCCAGCGTCACGTCGACGCCGTGCAGGACGGTGCCGCCCCGGTGCGCGGCGGTCAGCCCCTCGGCCCGCAGCAGCGCGGCTGCGGTCAGTGCCTCGGCCCGCAGCAGCGCGTCGGTGGACGGGGACCCGGCGTCGGGACGGGCCGCCGGAGCGGACCGGGTGGGCTCCCCGACGACCGTGTGCGCCGGACCGGCGGCGACCACCACGCCCCGGTCCAGGACGATCGCGTCGTCGGCGATCGCGCGGACCAGATGCAGGTCGTGGCTGAGCAGGACGACGGTGACCCCGGTGGCGGCCAGGCGGCGCAGCTCGGCGGCCACGTCGCGGCGGTGCAGGCCGTCCTGCCCGGTGGTCGGCTCGTCGGCGACCAGGACCCGGGCCCCGGCCAGCAGGGCGTGTGCGACGACCAGCCGTTGCTGCTGCCCACCGGAGAACTGGTGCGGGTAGCGTCGCAGCGCTTCGGCGTCGGCGGGCAGCCCCACCCGGGTCAGCACCGCCCGGACCGCCTCCCGGACGGCGGCGCGGCGGGCCCGCCGACCGGGGACCGGACGGTGTCGGCGGGCGATCTCGTGCAGCACGGGACCGATGCGGCGTACCGGGGTGAGCGCGGCCGAGGGCTGCTGCGGGACGTACCCGACGAGCCCACCGGGCGCCGGGGTTCCGGGACCGACCACGCGACCGTCGATCTCGACCCGGCCGGTGAGGCGTACGCCGGGACCGACCTCGCCGAGCAGCGCCCGCCCGAGGGTGGACTTGCCGCTGCCGGACGGACCGACGACGGCGAGCACCCCACCGGACGGCACCGTGAACGACACGTCCCGCAGCAACCGGTGTCCGTCGGCGACGGCACCCAGCCCGTCGACCCGGATCATCGGACCTCCTCCCGGGTACGCGCGCCGTCCGGCTCCGCCACCGACTTCCGGCCGGTCACCAGCGCGTCGGTGACCAGGTTGACGCCGACGGCGAGCGCGACGAGCAGCGCGGCCGGGACGACGACCGCCCACGGTTGCAGGAAGATCCCGCCCCGGTTGCGGTCGACCATGACCGCCCAGTCGGCGGCGTCCGGGGCGACCCCGATGCCGAGGAAGCTGGCCGTCGCGACGAGATAGACCGCGCCGATGAACCGCACCCCGGCGTCGGCGAGCAGGACCCGGCGGATGCCCCGCACGACGTAGCCCATCGCCCGCCGCCACCAGGTCTCCCGGTAGAGCCGCATCGCCTCCATCACGGTGCCGTGCGCCAGCGGCAACGCGGCGGCGCGGGTGATCCGCGCGACCTCCGGCAGGGTGACGACCGCGACGATCACCACCAGGGTCAGCGGCCCCCGTGGTGCGGTGGCGGCCAGCAGGATGAGCAGCAGCAACGACGGGATGGCGAGCAGCAGGTCCAGCGGGCGCATCAGCGCCTCGTCGAGCCGCCGGTGCCGGGTGAGCGCGGCGACCAGGCCGAGCGGCACGCCCAGCAGATAGGCCAGCGCGGTGGCGGCGACCGCGACCGCGACGACGGACCACCCGCCGAGCAGCACCTGCCCGACGACGTCCCGGCCGACGAAGTCGGTGCCGAGCAGCCCCGCGCCGTCGAACGGTCGGGTCCGCGCGTCGGACTCGGTGACCAGCAGCGGACCGGCGACCGCGACCAGCAGCGGCACGGCGAGCAGCACGATCCCGACGACCGCCCGGGGTCTCCGCCGTCGGGCCGTCACCGGACACCGACCGTACGCGGGGCGAGCCGGAACGCCACCAGGTCCGCGACCAGGTTGACCAGCACGGTGGTGACCGCCACGACCACGCAGAGCCCCTGGACGGTGGGTACGTCCCGGGCGGCGACCGCGTCGACCAGGGCGGTGCCCAGCCCGGGGATGACGAAGACCGCCTCCACCACGATGACGCCGCCGAGCAGCCAGTCGGTGGTGCGGGCGACCTGCTGCACGACCGGCGCGGCGGCGGTCGGCAGCGCGTGCGCCAGCCACCGCCGCCGGGTGGAGAGACCGAGACGGCGGGCGTGCTGGACGTACTCCGCGCGCAGGGCGTCCACCATGCCGGCGCGGGTCAGCCGACTGATCGAGCAGATCGGCCGGGCCAGCAGCACCAGCAGCGGCAGCACCAGCACACCCGGCTGGGCGAGCAGGTCGGCGCCGACAGCGGTGGGCGGGAACCAGCCCAGCCGGACGCCGAAGACCGCCACCAGCAGGATGGCCAGGGCGAACTCGGGCACCGCGTACAGTCCGACCGCGAGGGTGGTGAGTGTCCGGTCGAGCCGGCCCCCCTCGCGGCGGGCGGCGAGCATGCCGAGCCCGACGGCGAGCGGCACCAGCAGCACCAGCGTGGCGACCGCGAGCAGCAGCGTCGCGGCGGCCCCGCCGACGATCAGGTCCAGCACCGGCCGCTGCGAGATCAGCGAGGCACCGAGGTCGCCGTGCAGCAGCCCGACCAACCAGTCCAGGAAACGCCACCAGGCCGGTCGGTCGAGGTCGAGCTGCGCCCGGATCAGCGCGATCCGCTCCGGGTCGGGATGGTCACCGGCGATCACCACGGCCGCGTCCCCGGGCAGCGCCTCGGTGAGGACGAACACGACGGTGGTGATGCCGGCGACCTGCCCGACACCGAGCAGCAGCCGCTGCACGGTGTAGCGGGTCAGACTCAAGCCAGCCACACCTTGTCGAAGCGGGCCCAGTCCAGGGTGTTCGCGGGCGCCTCGGCGGAGACTCCGCGCACCGTCGGGGCGGTGGCCACCAGGAAGTCGGCGAACCCCCACACCAGCAGCCCGCCCTCGGCGTGCAGCATCCGCTGCATGTCCCCGTACGCGCGACGGCGACCCGCCTCGTCGGGGGTGGAGACGGCGGTGCCGTAGAGCGCGTCGAACTCGGGCCGCGTCCAGCGGGTGGCGTTCGTGGTGGAGGTGGTCAGCAGCCGCTGCGAGATGTGCGTCTCGATCGGCATGGCGCCGCTGCGGAAGGTGGCCAGCACGCCGCCGTCGAGCACGTCCCGCCAGTAGGTGTCCTTGTTGCGTTGCACCGGCTCGACGGTGAGCCCGACCTGACGGGCCTGGTCGGCGAAGACGCTGGCGGCCTCGACGAAACCGGCGGCGACCGGCGCGGTGTCCAACGGGATGCGCAGTCCGCGCGCACCGGCCCGGTCCACCAGCGCGCGAGCCCGGTCGAGGTCGCGGGTGCGCTGCGGGATGTCGTCGGCGTAGTACTGGAAGCCCTTGCCGAACAGGTCGTTGCCGACCTGCCCGGTGCCGGAGAGCACCGTCTCGACGAGCTGCTCGCGGTCGGTGAGCAGGAACATCGCCTCGCGCAGGTCCCGGTTGTCGAACGGGGGACGGTCCACCTTCATCGTGAAGCCGAGCAGGTTGCTGTTCGGCATCCGGGTGATGGCGACCCGGTCGTTGCCGGTGTGCGTCCGCGCGGTGGTCGGGCTGACATCGTGCGCGTAGTCGACCTGCCCGCCGAGCAGGGCGTTGATCCGGGCCGACTCCTCGTTGGCGATCACGTACTCCAGCTCGTCGAGGTGCGCGGCACCCTCCCAGTAGTCCGGGTAGCGGGCCAGCAGCAGCGACCGGCCGGGGGTGAAGCTGCTGACGGTGAACGGGCCGGAACCGATCGGCCGGTCGAACGACTCGGCGCCTTCCGGCACGATGTACGCGCCGAACGTGGCGAGGACGTTGCCGAACTCGGCGAACGGCCGGTGCAGGGCGAACTCGACGGTGCGGTCGTCCACCGCCCGGCTGGCCCGCAGGTCGATCAGGGAAAGGCTGGCGCGGGCCCGGAACGCCCGGTCCGGGTCGACGATGCGGGCGTAGCTGGCCAGCACGTCGGCGGCGCGGACCGGCCGACCGTCGTGGAAGGTGGCCTCGCGCAGCGCCACCCGCCAGCGGGTCAGGTCCGCGTTCGGTTCCCAGCTCAGCGCCAGCCGGGGCTGGATCGACACGTCGGGGCCGTAGTCGGCCAGTTTGTCGAAGACGGCCTTGGCCCGGGACGCCTCGTTGAACAGGTTCGCCAGGTGCGGGTCGAGCGTCTCGGTGGCACCGCCACCGGCGAACGCGACCCGCAACCGGCCGCCCCGCCTCGGGGTGTCACCGGCACCGGGGCCGCTGGTGGAGTCGCCGCCGCAGCCGGTGAGCAGGGCGGTGGCCAGGGCGGCGCCGCCGCCGAGCAGCGTGCGGCGGGACAGGTGGATCGACATGGGGTTTCCTCTCGAAGGTGTTGCGGTGTTCAGGCCGCGCCGGGGCGGCGAGGGGTGACGGCGGGCAGCCGCGCGTCGCCCGGTGCGGTGTCGGCGGCCGGTCGGGGGCCGAGCAGGTTCCGGCGGTGCAGCACCCGCACCGCCGCGGCCGAGGCCAGCCCGAGGGCGGCACAGAGCAGCCACGCCCCGGCCGGGACCCGCTCGGCCGTGCCGCCCGCTCCGGTCTGCATGAGCCCGCCGACGGCGGTGGTGGCGAGCGCCGCCACCACACCCGAGGCGAGATAGAAGACGCCGAAGTAGGTGCCGGTCAGCCCGGTGCGGGCGAACCCGGGCAGCAGCTCCAGCACGAACGGCTGTGCCACCATCACCCCGACCGCCAGCGCCAGCGTGGTGACGAGCACCGGCAGCACGCGTACCGCCGGGGGACCGCCGAGCGGCACCAGCGGCACCAGGAAACCAGCGCCGGTCACCGCCATCCCGGCGGCGATCGCGGTACCCCGATCGACGCGGCGACGCAGCCGCGCGGTGATGCGGACCTGCCCCGCCACGGTGACCACGGTGGAGACGACGAAGAGTGCGGCGACCGCCAGCGGCGTGCCGGTGACCGCCTCCGCCTGCACCGGCAGCACCAGATAGAGCTGGGTCTGCAACGCGAAGAGCGCGCTCAACGCCACCGTGAACGCCAGGAACCGGCCGTCGGTCAGCGACTCCCGCCAGTCCCGGCCGACGCTCTGCCCGCTGGCCGTCACCGGCTGGGCCGGCAGCACCAGCGCCTGCGCCACGGTCAACGCGGCGAACACCAGCGCGGCCCCGGTCGCCGCCGCCCGGAAGTCCACCAGCAGCAGCGCGCTGCCGACCAGCGGCCCGATCAGCGCCCCCGCGCTGGCGAACACGTTGAACAGGGCGAACGCCTCGGCCCGCCGGTCCGGGGCGGCCTGGGCCAGATAGGCGCGCACGGCCGGGTTGAACAGGGCACCGGCCAGCCCGGTCAGCACCGAGGCGACCAGCAGCGCCGACAGCGACCCGCCGACCGCGAACACCGCGAAGCCGACCGCCCGCAGGCCACACCCGGCGATGATCACCCCGCGTGCGCCGAGCCGGTCCGCCGCCGAGCCGCCGAGCAGGAACAGTCCCTGTTGGCTCAGGTTGCGGACCCCGAGGACCAGGCCGACCAGGGCGGCCGAGAGCCCGATCTGGTCGGTGAGATAACCGGCCAGGAACGGCAGCAGCATGTAGAAGCCGACGTTGACGCCGAGCTGGTTGACCACCAGCAGCCGGATCGGCACCGGGAAGCCGCGCCACGACGCCCAGGTGGCCCTCACCGGCGTTCCTCCGCTGCGGGTGCCACGCCGAGCCCGGCCGCCCCGGACAGGCGCAGCACACCGTCCCGCCCGCCGATCCCGGTCCACGGGTCGTCGGCGAGCAGCAGATGGCCGTCCAGGTCCACCCAGCGGGCCAGACCGGCCAGGTGCACCGCCGGGGCGATGCCGAGCGAGCTGGCCACCAGGCAGCCGAGCATCACGTCCAGGTCCCGCTGCCGGGCCGCCTCGATCATGTCCCCGGCGGCGGTGATGCCGCCGCACCGCGCCAGCTTCACGTTCACCCCGGCGACCGCGCCCGCCAGTCGGTCCAGGTCGGCCGGACCGGCGGCGTCCTCGTCGGCGACCACGGGCGTGCCGCTGCGGGCACCCACCCAGGCCAGCAGGTCGGGGCGGCCCGGCGGGATGGGCTGTTCCACCGCGTCCAGCTTGTGCGGCGCGAGCGCGTCGAGCTGACGCACGGCCTGCTCGGCGGACCAGCCGCCGTTGGGGTCGAGCAGCAGCCGGGCGTGCGGCGCGGCGGCCCGGACCGCCGCCACCCGGGCCAGGTCGTCCGCGTCGCCGGCCTTCACCTTGAGCACCGAGAACCCGGCGGCGACCAGCCGTCGGGCGGTCGCCGCCGCCTCCGGCACCGGCACCAGCCCGATGGTGTACGCGGTGGCCACCGGCGTCGGCTGCGGCGCCCCCACCAGCCGGTGCACCGGTACGCCCCGGGCGTGCCCGAGCAGGTCGTGCACGGCCGCGTCGAGCGCCCCACGCACTCCCGGCGGCCCCGGATACGCGCCCAGCTCGGCCCGGAGCGTCTCCGGGTCCGGGCGGCTTGCCACCCGCTCCGCCCACCCGGCGCAGCACGCCTCGATCGCCGCCCGGTCGAGTCCGAGATAGTGGCTGGTGACGACCTCGCCGTGCCCGGTGACACCGTCGTGCGTCACGGTCAGCCGTACCGCCTCCCGACGGGCCATCACCGACCGGGAGATGCGCAGCGGCTCCCGCAGCACCAGCGGGTATGCCTGCCAGGTCAGCCTCATGCCGGTACCCGTCCCCGGTCGGCAACCGGATCGGTCACCGTCCGGCACCGGCTCCACCGGGTGACCTCCACCGCGCCGGGGTGCGGGATCTCCACCGGATACCCGTGGCCGGAGCCGAGCAGTCCGTGCCGGGCGCACCAGCCGTCGTCGAAGATGCTGTCGAGATAGCGGTGCGGGCCGTCCGGGAAGACCGTCACCACCCGGGCGTCCGGCCGGGTCCGGGCGGCCCAGGCGGCGACCCGGGCCACCGCCCCGGTGCTCCACCCGCCGGTGACGAAGCCGGTACGCGCCAACCGCCGGCAGGTGTCCACCGCCTCCGCCGGACCGACCCAGTGCACCTCGTGGAAGGCCGGATAGTCCACGTTGTCCGGATGGATGCTGCTGCCCAGGCCGCGCATCAGCCGGGGACGGGCGGGCTGACCGAAGATCGTCGACCCGACGGTGTCCACGCCGATCAGCCGCAGGTGGGGCCAGGAGCGCCGCAACGCCCGCGCCAGCCCGGCGCTGTGCCCGCCGGTGCCCACACTGCACACCAGCACGTCCACCGCGTCGACCTGGGCGGCGATCTCGTCACCGAGGCTCGCGTACCCGGCCACGTTGTCGGGGTTGTGGTACTGATCCGGCCAGTACGCCCCCGGCAGCGCCGTGAGCAGCTCGGTCAACCGGTCCCGGCGGGCCTGCTGCCACCCGCCGGTCGGGTGCGGCCGGTCGACCACCTCCAGCCGCGCCCCGTACGCGCGCAGCAGCGCCCGCATCGACGGCTCCAGCTCCCGGTCCACCACCAGCACCACCGGGTGCCCGAAGGCGTGCCCGGCGAACGCCAGCCCGATCCCCAGCGTGCCGCTCGTCGACTCCACCACCGGCGCGCCGTCACGCAACTCGCCCCGACGCCGCGCCCCGGCCAGCATGGTGACCGCCGCGCGGGCCTTCATGCCACCCGGCGCGGCACACTCGACCTTCGCCCAGAAGCCGCCGTGCGGGTGCGGCAGCGGCGCGTCGACGTACACCAGCGGGGTGTGTCCGACCAGGTTCAACAGTTGTGGCGCGCTCATCCGGACACTCCGTAGCGGTAGAGGGTCGTCGGCCCGCCGTCGAGCCAGAAGAACGGGTACGGCTCGGCCGACACGGCGGTCAGCCCGGCGCCCAAAAACCACGGCAGCACCGCGCTGCCGGTCTGCGCGAACGCCACGAACGGTTTCCGCTCGGCGGCGGCGTGCGCCAGCAGCGACGCGAACGTGTCGTTGCCGAGGGTCATGCCGGAGGCCAGGATCGCGTCGCAGCGGTCCAGCACCGCCGTCGCGTCGGGCAGGTGCGGCTCTCCCCACTCGGTGCGGCCCCCGGCCAGGTCGCACGGCAGATACCGGCGACCGGTCGCCCGCAGCCGCTCCAACAGCGAGTTGACCACCCCGACGACCAGCACCGTGCGGCTGCTCGTCGGCAGCAGGTCCACCACCGCCTCGGCGCGCGCCCGTGACTTGGCCAGCGACCCGCCACCGGGCACGGTGACCGTCGCGTCCGCCGCCTCGGCGTGCGGGCGCACCGCCATCAGGTACGCGTCCAGCGCGGCCACCCGCACCGGCAGCAGTGGGTGGGCGAGCAGGTCCGCCACGGACGCGCCGACGCAGTCGTACGCGGTCTCGTCGGGTAGTTCGCCCGGCTCGATCGCGCACGATCCGACCGCCGCGTCGACCCGCAGACTCAGCACGTGGTTGCGGTAGCCGTGCGCCCGCGAGGCGTGCCGCACGCCCTGCCGGGTGACGAACCCGACGCTGACCGTGGCCCGCGCCGGATCGGCCCCGAGCCGTCCCGCGCGCACCGCCTCCACCAGCGCCGACATCGACCGGTACGCCGGTCGGGCCGGCGAGGTGGCCGTCACGCCCCGACCCCGACCCGGGCGTCGGCACCGGCCGGAACGCTCTCGTCGAGGTACCCGACCCGGGCCTGCCCGGCCAGCCGGTCGGCGACCGTCCGCGCACCGGCACCGGCGGTGTCGACCACCATCACGTGACCCAGGTAGTCGTTGTTGCTGCTGGCGTCCCCGACCCGGTGGCCGTCCGGCTTCACCGACCAGTCGACCACCCGAGGATCCGTCGACCAGGCTCCGGTGCCGTCGATCCGCGCCACGACACCGGGTCGCGGCGGCAGCACGAACGCGATCGCGGCACTGCGTACGCCGGTGTCGGCCGGGGTGAGGTCCGGGTGTTCGCCGAGCGCGAGCTGCGCGTACACCATCGGCAGGTCCACACCGGTGACCCGGCGCACCAACTCGGTGATCTGGTTGCCGGCGGGCCGGGGGTTGACCTCCACCACGCGCGGCCCGGTGGGTGTCAGCCGCAGCTCGGTGTGCCCGACCGCGCGGTCCAACCCGACCGCCTCCAGAGCGGCCACCGCCACCTCGCCGATCCGCTCACGGGTCGCCGGGTCCAGCACCGCCGGGAACATGTGGCCCGTCTCGACGAACCCGGAGGCACCGCCGAGACTCTTGTCGGTGATCCCGACGACCGTGGTCACACCGTCGACGGTGACCGTCTCCACGCTCACCTCCGGGCCGGTCAGCAGCTCCTCCAGCAGCACCACCGGCACCCTCGGCTGCCGCCGGGCGTTGACCGGGAACGCGGCGAGGGCGTCGAACGCGGCGCGCAGCTCGGTCGGGTCCGCCACCTGCCGTACGTACATGCCGGCGCACAGGTCCACCGGCTTCAGCACCAGCGGATACCCCAGCTCGCGCGCGGCCTGCGCGGTGGCCGCCCAGCCGTCGGCGAGCGCGAACCTGGGCTGCGGCACACCGGCGCGGGCCATCGCCGTCCGGGCCAGATCCTTGCGGTACGCCCGCCGCACCGCCGCCGGATCCGCACCGGGCAGCCCGAGGTGCGCGGCCACCTGGGCGACCGTGTCCAGGTAGTAGTCACACGAGGTGAGCACCCCCTCGAAGCGCAACGCCGCGTGCAGCCGTCCGGCCTGCTCCAACAGCGCGGGTACGTCGTTGGTGTCGACGGTCAGCACGTTCTGCGCGGCCAGCAGCGGATGTGTGCCGCCGGGCGGCGCACCGCGCAGGTAGTGGTGCAGGTCCCGGGTCAGGAACGAGAACCGGTGTCCGGCCTCCAACACCGCTCGCGGCAGGAGGTGGCTCATCGCCCCGACCCAGCTCTCCACCAACAACACGTGCGCCATCGACGCCTCCCCACTCAGCAACAGGCGATGGCAATGGTAACGGTTTTCATTTGCGGGAGGAAGGAGGGGTGCGGCGCGGCGTGTCGGAGGGTGACGCCGTGCCGACAGTCGTGCGCCCGGGACCGAGGGTGACCTGACGGCGCTGCGGGGCGTCTACGCCGAACTGCACCCGGACGGCCCGGAGCTTCACGCCGCAGAGGTCAGTGGTGCGATTCCAGCATCGCCCACCGATAGTCCCTGGAACTGGGCAACAAGAGTCTGTGGTTGGCAGTACGCGAACCGCCTCGGCCAGGTGTGCGGAGGGCTGGGGGAACGTCTTCTTGCGGTGGCGGCTGGCCGCCGCGCTTTGTCAGCGGCAGGTCCGTGCCTCGGATCAACGTCCCGCCGGCTCACTCGCTCGCCAGCCTCAAGGTCGTGCTCGATCCGGGATCGAGTGGTTACGGAAACGCTGGGATGCCACTCGATCCCGGATCGAGCGTGACCTTGGCATGGAGAGCACGACGCACGCTCATCGGCATGAGCGCGCAACTCGCCCTGATTCGATCGTCAGCGAACGCGTCGTGTGCGTTGGTGACATGGTTCAACATGGTTGATGGCTTCTCGTGGCTCATCACCGCCTGGACGTCGTCAACCGGTAGGCAGGTTCCGCTCGACGACCACCGCGCCAGATCCCCACCACGCGGAACGCCACCGCGCATCACGAGCTGTCGAGGGCGCCTTGACGGCCGGGGGCGGGAAAGTACAGGTCAAGCTTGCGGCGGAGGTGTCCCGAATAGACGAAGCCGAGGGCTGCGGTACGCCGGAAGCAACCAACGGTGCCGGCCGTAACGTCCACGACGACCGGGCGTGCCACGCTGGCGAAGCGCACCAACTGCTTCCTCTTCGACCAGGCCATCGCGGCCGGATCAATGTGCGTGCCGACGAGGCTCGGGAAGACGGCAACACCGGTTTGTAGGCCGCGCATCTGTCCCTTACGCGCCTCCGCATACTCGAATGTCGCGTTCGTGAATGACTCCAAGTCGTCCGGCGCGACGTCTGACATGGGGGCCACGATCGTGAGGAGATGCAGCTTCGTCGCCATCCACTGGATGCGGAAGTCCGAGCGGTGGCCGACAAGTACTCCGGTGCCATGCCAGTCCTCAGTGTGTACGTCGCAGCCGTCCGCAGTCAGCCGCGCTGAGGTCGCCTCGATGTATGCCTTCACCGCGTCGTCCACCATGATGTCCTCCCTTGTGCGGGATTACATCAAACAGGATCGACCAGGGTCATCCGTGGGCCAGCGAAGGCGGGCTCGAACGTCGCGAGTAGGGCAGAACGTGCAACCGCGCCAGCCGCAGACCGTAGGCGCTTTCGGGTATTCGGGACTGGGGGCACAAGACACCGTGAGGCGCCGGACAGCAATGAGAGCCTTCGGCGCCGTGTGCGCAGGGGATTGAGCAGCGTTCCCGCTGGTGGCACGTTGCTCGGAGGTCCGCTCAAAATCTGACGGCTCGCTTGATGATTGAGCGCGCCCGGGTGCTGTCGGTGCTGGTCGGTGTACCGTCCGGAGTGGCAGCCTGCCGGGAATGGTCGGCAGGGGATCTCATCTGACCTGGGAGTGCCGCTGATGGCTCGTCGGCCGATACCTGTTGATCCCTCGATTGGTGATCGTATTCGTGCTCGTCGGGAGCTGCGTGGTTGGAGTGTGCGCTACGCGGCCAGTCGGGCGGGGATCTCCCACACCTCGTGGTCGCGGATCGAGCGTGGCCAGCAGCGCACCGACCGGTACATGGTGGTGGATCTGGCGGCGGCTCTCGAATGCTCGGTAGTGGACCTGACCGGGCAGGCGTACACACCGGCTGATCGGCAGCTCGACGCGGCGCGCATCGACGCGGAGCGGGTGTGGCGGATCATGATGGACACGCCGATGTCCATGCGTTCCGATGCGGTGGCGACCGTCGAGCAGGTACGCCGAGAGGCGGCGCTCGTGCGTGGCCTGTATGGGCGGTGTGACTACGCGGGCGCGTTGCGGCGGCTTGTCGACCTGGTGCCGGCGATGCACGGCCTCACTGATCGGCGAGTGGCGTTGACGGAGATGGTGCCGGTGTACGGCGTGGCGATGGGGTCGTTGCTGAACGTCAGCTACCCGGCGCATGCGTGGCTGGCGGCAGAGCGGTGTGCCGAGGCGGCCGGGTTGCTCGATGACCCGGTGGCGGCCGGGGTTGCGGCGGCGAACCGGGCGCGGGTGTCGGCCTATTCGGGGGCGTACGGTCCGGCGCGGGCGCTGTGTGACGTCGCGGCTGCCGATCTTTCGGGCAGTGGGGCTGACGGCGCGTTGGACGTGTTGGGGTTCCTGCACTTGGCGCGGGCCCATCACCTCGCCGGGCTGCGGGATCAGGCGGGTGCGGAGGAGCACCTTGCCGAGGCGGGACGGATCGCGGCGCACACCGGGGAGACCGACAGTTGGGATCTCGCCTGGGGGCCACGGAACGTGGCGCTGTGGCTGATGGCGTTCCTGCTCGACACGGGTCGTCCGGAGGCGGCGTTGCAGACGGCATCGGGCGTGGAGCTGGCGGGCCTGCCAGCGGTGCGGCAGGTGTATTTCTGGCTCGACATGGGCCGTGCCGCTGAGGCGGTCGGCCGGGACCGGGATGTGGTGCGGATGCTGCTTGCTGCCGAACGGGTCGGATCGCAACACGCCCGTTCGTCGGTGTCGGCGCGGGAGACGGCACGATCGCTGCTGCGTAAGGGTGCGACGTCGACGGAGCTGCGGGGGCTGTGCGAGCGGTTGAGCCTGGCCGCTTAGATGGGGCAAAGTTCCAATAGGGCGGCAGGGTGCCATCGCAGAGGGCGCATGTGAAGTCGGCGTCTCGCACAATGTTGCGTTCTCCGCAGGCTGTGCAACGTCTGAAGGTCAGGGCGGCGGTGAGTCCGCCTGGATGCGGCACGCCGAGACGATCAAGTGCTGCGGCGACGGCGGGCCAGCAGTCCGGATTTGGGCAGTAGCCGGTCGACTGGTTGCTGACCTCTTGGACGTAGTGTCGGGTGTTGTTCTCGACGAAGGTGATCTCACCGGCGGCCAAGACGTCTTGCCCGGCAGCGCAGGCGACGTGCTCGCTCTGACGGGGGTGCTGGCCGGAGGACAGCGTGCAGGTCGACGACGAACGTGGCGGGCTCGTTGAGCCCGTTCGCATGCCGTTCGTTCAGCCACGTACTAAGCGCGCTGGGCGTGTCGGCGACGACGATTCCTGCCGGGCACAGCGGACGGGCGAGGATGATCCGATGGTCCGACGTAGCGGTACCGCTTGTAGCGGGTCACCGCGCGAGGCTACCTACGCCGGCATCGGCCGTCTATCGAGATAGACGGATAGTCGCCGCTTGACTAGCCCTGGCCAGAGGCCCGGACGACTTGAGTTGCCGTGGACTGCGAGTGCCCGCTAGCTATCCCGCCCCGAGGGAGCGGATATGTAGGCATGGAAAGCCGCTACTTCCTCGTCCGTGACGGTCGGCATGAAGTTGAGGTGCTCGGTGGGATGCGGGCACGGGCCAGCGCCAGCACGTCGCTGGTCTTGGAGGTCCGGCCGACCTCCACCTCACCGTCCGGCCCGTCCACTAGCGCCGCATATGAGCGGTCCGCCTCGTGTCGAACACGCACCCCCGCACGGATGTCGACTTCTCGCTCATCTGCTGATGATGGCCGCACCCATAGATATTCATCACATTAAATGTCTAGCTCGAGGATCCATGTACTCCCTGCGCCGATGCCGTAGTTCGGATCATGAACGTGTGTCGGCATCAGCCGACGGAAGACAGTAGGGTCAGTTGCGTGCAAGGTGTACGACCTCATTTACAGGTAGCTCGCCTCTTCGCCGCCACTCAAGGACGCAGAGCTCGCTGGTCAGGTGGGCCAGGGTTGGATGCCAATTCGAGCCGCGCCGAACTTTCGATGGAAAGATTCGGCGATTCAGCAGTCGGATTAGGCTTGGACTGATGGGTGCGTGGCTCTGTTCAGCCAATTGCAGCTCTAAAGTAGCTGCGGCGGACGCTACTCGCGCGATTAGAAGGAGGTGATCCATGTTGGTGGAATCGAACTCTTCCGACTTCTGGTTCTTCTTTGTCTTTTGGGGAACTGACTCGTCGGAGTTCTTGTCGGATGCGAAGCCTCGAAGAATGCCTGTAGTCGCGGCAACTAGGCGAAGCATCCCAGGCCCCTGTGCTTCCTCTCGTCGACCACCTCTCTCTCGGATGAGTGTCTCGGCCTTCTTGAAGACCTGTTCGGCACTCACCGCGTTCCTTTGTGTTGGATAGACAAACGACGGGAGGCAGGGTAGATCTCGGCCAATCATATCCAGGGAGTTGCCGCGCCAGTCGTCATAATAAACGGAGGCGGTGATGGTTTTGCCGAGAGTGGCGTCAAATGCAGTCAATGTCAGTTGGGATTTATCGAGGAGGAATTTCATGCCGGCTGGTGGGTTCCGGAAGTCCAGGCAGGTGGCAAGGCTCACGAGAGCTAAAAGTCGACGGGGAATGTTACGTTCAATGGCATAAAGCACCTGCTGGTTCTGCGTCTCGGCACCTGCCTCTTCCTCGTGAGCCAAGAATCGCAGGAAGGCAACGGCGTCTTGGCGCAACTGGTCCCGTGCGCGCTGCTCGAAGTCATTGATCGGTGGCAGGTGATCGGCAAATAGTGTCAAAGTCTTGCCTGGGCCTGAAGTCCAAATCGCGCTCTCTGATATATTTAGCAAATCGTCCGAGACGGCCGCGCTTACTTCCGTAGATGTTGGTAACCGGACCTCACCGACGATGCCCGACGCCCACCTGATAAATTGTTGCACCTCTGTTTCACTGTTAATTAGGGCGGGGCGTTGAGGGTCGAACTTTGGAGTCAGATCTGATGGCCGATGCAGGCAGAAGTCGTATTCGCGGATGGAAATAGGGCTCCTGCTGAGCCATGTGTCTTCATTAACGCGAACCGCCTCCCGCATGGTCCGTCCTAGAATCACCGTGGCCGCCATCGCGCGAGATTCGGTGTTTCCCCCTGCCGCATTCGAACTTAACGCTTCCTCGAGCTTAGCGCGCAGCTCTGGAGATAGTTCTCTGGCTTCGTCGGAGCAGCCGACCGCCAGCTCTAGCGCCGCTTGGCTCGGGGCTTTCGCTAAACACGCCTCCACAACAGCGTCAGCCCCTTGCTGCGCGACGTAGAGCAGGGTCGTTTCGCGCCACCACGGGTCGGTAACACCTTCGACGAGCACCGACTCCATCTTTTTTTCGGAGATATATCGCGAACACAAGAACTCTTGGAAGGTGAGATGAGGAAAAGCGTAAATTCCCGTTTCCCTTTCTAATAATAAACCGCATTCATCTCTGATGATCTGCAAGAAATCCCGTGTGCTCAGTCGGATGCTCATTCGTTTGAGATGTGGCGCGATGATTGTGGCTGCCTCGTCGGCGGCTACTCGAACCTTTCTTCTCTTCATCATCTCGAAGGCGAGGTGCTGAATCACATACTCCTTCTGATCCAGGGAGAGATCGCTGGATATTCGCTTTGCGTCCTGGCGTCGTCCTAGAAGTACCTGGCAAATCTCGCGATAGAGATCGGCACGTGTGCCTGGGAGTGCTCCCCGGTAGTAGTGCACGTGAGCGATCATTGTAAGGAGCAGGGGATTCATGGCAAGAGTGTGCAGGTTGCTGTTCGAACGCAAACGCCGCATTAGATCCTTGGCGCCATCCTGTGCTCTGAACGTAACCCCGGCATCGGCTCGGCCAGCACGCCGCTGTTCAGTCGCAGAATACCACTGATTGACGAATAGTTCGATTTGATGTTCAGTGAAGGGTCGAACCCGTGCCGATGTCGCGCGACTGACTGGATAGGACTTGTAGCCGTGTGGCCGTGAGGTAACTACGAAATTGTTGTCGGGATAGGTCGCAATTTGGCGATCGACCCAATCCACAACCTGACGCCGATGTTCAGGTTCTACTACCTCATCAAGGCCATCGAGCAGGACGACGCACCGCCCCCTGCCAAGTTGCTTCTCGAACCAACGGGGCGGATCGACTGCCGCTGGTGAACTCGTAAGCGAGGATCTCACCAAGTCCGCAAGGGTGGAGTCACCATTTTGGATAATCGATTTGGTGTGCTCTCTGAGGAAGAGAAGAATGGGCATCTTGGCCCTGGGTGCTCCAAGGCGTCGGGACTTTCGCCCACGATGCAACATCGTAAGCGTCATGTATTTGAGTAATGTTGTCTTGCCGCTGCCCGGCGGGCCCAATATCGCAAGCGGATCCGGGCGCTTGTCGTGTCGATGTAGTAGTTCCCACACGTGTAGACGGGTCCCTCGCAAGAATCGGTCTGTTTGAGGCTCGCCTCCCTCGAGTAGCCCGCTAGGTATTTCGTGGATAGATTGGGGAAAAAGGCTGATATCGACGAATACTTGATCCGCCGCTAGTGAATATATGCCGCGCAGTGGTAGGCCTTTAAGGTCCATGTCAAGATATAGTTCCCGCAAGTATCTGTGATACTTCCGTCCGTAACGCGAGAATGTTCGTATTAGCCACTGGTCGATGACGTCCACGAATCTATCTGACCATCGCTCCTGTAGCTTATCCATGACTTTGCTCAGGAAGATCCACAGAAGCAACCCTGCTTCCCAGGCGATGATTCCGGCGATCAGGATAGCGGGATTATTCCTGTAAACGTTCTGAAGAAAATAGGCTCCGGCTGCAGGGGGGATGGCGGCAGCAAGCAGCGTGGCGGCAAGCACGGCGCGGTTGGTTCGTTGCGAATCGGACATGTCGGTCCTCAAGTGCGTTTGGTCTTCGGGTGAGGTGAGGTGGTGGGCAGCCTCGTGAAGGATGCATCTTAATGGATCTGGCCAAGGTGAGACATTCGCATCTGCCGGGGCTGTTCCCGAAGAGCGAGAAGGCATAGCGGTCAGGGAGTGGCAGTCCGAAACTCGACATGTGTCGACTATTTGCCACTTGTGTTGCAACCTGGAATTGGGTGCTTTCAAGATTTGATCTCTCTGCGGCTTGCGGATGTTGCCACCAGTGCCACGGCGGGCCGCACGATATAGTCCTCCGTCGCGTTGTGGCCTCCTGCACGAGGAGCGCTGTGTCTTCCGCCCGACGCAGGCGAACCATGAGGCTCCGGCCAGACTCGATAGGTGTGATTGGCGCATCCCCGCCGTATGCGGGTTTGTCGGTTCGGTAGCCTTCGCCGCACGTTCGCATGCCGTTCGCCTGCTTGGTGACGCGACGTCGGTCGGTGTGGCAGCTTGCGGTTGTCCGAGGGCTCCCTCGCTGTCACGTCTGCGCTGGTGGTGCAAGAGACGGCCGGACTAACCCCTGGTTTGGTTGACGCATGGAACTGATATAGACGACTCACGGCATCCCGCTGGCGAATGTGGGGCAGCGCTCGGCCCGGGTGTTCGGTGTCGTGGCCTTCGGGTCGATGAGGTGTACCGTCCGGAGTGGTGGCCCGCCGGGCGGTCGGCGGGTTCGGGCTCAGTCGGTTCTCCGGGGAGGCTGCCATGCTCACTACGATCGGTGATCACCTACGCAGACTGCGCAGCGAATCCACTCTCACTCAGGAGCGGCTCGCGGAGCGGGCGGGCGTCAGTGTGGAGACGATTCGGAAGCTGGAGCAGAACGAGCGGACCAGCGCCCGCATGTCCACGTTGAACAAGCTGGCGACTGCTCTTGGCGTTCCGACGTCCGCGTTGATGGGTTCCGCTGCGCAGGCGCAGGCCATGCGTGAGCCTGATGCCGCGCCGCTGGGTCTTGTCGATGTCCGGCGCGCTCTGACGCCGGTCTCGGGTCTCGACGGGCGTTCCGTAGTGGACGACCCCGAGATTGGCCCACCGACTGCCGCTGACGTGCGCCGTTCGATCAAGGCGGCGAACACGATCTACCACGCCAATGACTACGCGGCAGCTCTCACGTTGATCCCTGGCCTGCTCGATGAGGCGCGGACGTTTGTCGACGTCGCCGACGGTGATGAGCGGTTGGTGGCGCATGCGCTGGCGTCGCAGGCTCACCAGTTGGCGGGTCGCCTCCTGATCCAGCTACGCCGTGTTGACCTTGCGCATGTCGCGCTTACAGCCGCACTGGATCACGCTCGTTGCAGCGGGGATCAGATGGTTGGTGCCGCAGCGGTGGCACCGATGTGTTGGCTGTTGCTGCGGCAGGCCCGGTTCGAGGAGGCCGAGGTGCTGGCGGTACGGACCGCCGATCAGGTGGAGCCGAAGCTGTCGACCGCCTCACCTGCCCACCTGTCCGCCTGGGGCTTTCTGCTGATCAAGGGCGCGTCGGCGGCGGTCCGCGATGCGCGACACGACGACGCCCGGGACATGCTCGACCTGGCGGCGGCCGGTGCGCACCGGCTTGGTGACCGGCCTAACCCGGACGCCGATATCACGGGCAACGACTATTCGGCCGAGGGTGTGCACCTGATGCGGGTGGAGTCGGCGGTTATCGCGGGCCGTCCCGACGAGGCATTGGCTCTCGCGCAGCAGGTGCACCGGTCTCCGCAGGTGACCCCGTCATCGCGGCAGCGGCACTACCTGGACGTCGCGTGGTCCCACGCTCAGACGGGTGCGTACGCGGACGCGACCGGTGTGCTGATGGATCTCCGGGATCGGGCACCGGCATGGTTGCGGCAGCAGCGGTATGCCCGGGACATCGTCCAGTCGATCGCCGAGAAGCGTCGGCGGGCGATGACCAAGGAGTTGGCCGAGTTGGCGTCTCTGGTCGGGGCGTAGTCGCACAACACGTACCACCTTTCCCGCAGGTCGCATGGCGTGGCCTGCCGTGTACCTGTCCACCCTCATTGCGCCCCGTGAACATGGCATTACGGGGTGCGACCGGTGCGTGAGGTGCCGCCACCAGTTCTCAGGTGAGCCGCGCCCCTTCTGCCAGCACAGCAAAGGTCGTCTTTCGAGCGCACCTTGCTGTGTCTTTCGAGGAGGTAGCGGGTGGACGGTATGCAGCGCGAGCCGGTGCAGAGTCGCGGCGAGCAGGCGGAAGCGGCGGAGCGGGAGGCCGCGAAGCAACGCATCCTGGCGCAGGCCGAGGCGGAGCGGATACCGGTCGAGGAGACCACCCGGGCGGTGCCGGATCGGCGGTGGCGTCGTGCCCGGTGATCCCGTGCCGATCGGGCGACGGGTGGCCTATCTGCGGGCGCGGCGGAACCTGTCGCAGCAGACGTTCGCCGACCGCCTGGGAAAGTCGAAGAGTTGGGTGGACAAGGTCGAACGCGGCGTACGGTCGTTGGAGCGCCTGTCGGTCATCCGCGACATCGCCACCGTGCTGCGGGTGGATGCCGCGACCCTGCTCGGCCGTGACGTCGAGCCTGCCGATGCGGTCGAGCGTCATGAGGGTGTCGCTCGGATCAGGGCGGCGATGTCGACGTACGAGATGGCTCTCGGTCGCCCGTCGGCGCGCGGCGAGGTGATGCCGCCGGAGCGGGTGGCGCGGGAGGTCGCGCATGCGTGGACCACCTACCAGCACGCCCGATACCCGCACCTGATCGACCTGCTGCCGGGGCTGTTGACCACGGTGCACCGGGCGTACGCCCAGGCCCCGGAGGCGGGTCGGGCGTTGGTGGTGGAGGCGTACCGGGTCACTACGGCGTTGTTGGTCAAGCTGGACGAGCACCAGCTTGCCTGGCTGGCCGCCGACCGGGCCATGTCCGCCGCCACCGGCGACCGGCTGTTGCTGGCGTGCGCGTCGGTGCAGCTCGGTCAGGTGCTCCGGACGTCGGCGCGGGCGCGCTCGGTGATGCTGGCCGCCGCCTACCAGATCGCCCCAGCCGACCCCGACACCGGCGATCCGCCGGAGGTGTCGCTCTGCGGCAGCCTGCTCGTGCAGGCCGCCCTCATCGCCGCGACCTGCGGCAACGACCGCGCCGCCGCTGATCTGTTGGACGAAGCCGCCGAGATGGCCGCCCGCGTCGGCGAGGGACACGACCACCACCGCACGGCGTTCGGCCCGACCGCCGTCGAACTGGCCCGGGTCACCGCCGCCATTGAACTCGGCGACACCTCGGACGCCGTCGCGCGGCACGAGAAGGCGATCGGGCGCGACGAGTGGCGGTGGCTGCCCGTCGAGCATCGCGCCGCGCATCTCGTTGACGCCGCTCGCGCCTACCTGGACACCGACGACGCCACCAACGCGGCCCGAGTGCTGATCCAGGCCGACGCCACCGCGCCCGCCGAGATCCGACACCGACCGGCGGTGCGAGAGATGGTCGCCCACGCGGCCCGTGACCAGGACGCGTCGACGACGATCACCCAACTCGCCATCAGCCTCGGGCTGGTCTGACCACGCCTTCCTGTCCCGGAACCCGGTGCACCAACCCGTCTCCCCGGACCGGGGCGAGGCAGGTGACGACGGGAGGGTGGTTCAGGTCGCCGGTTCGTGGGCGTACTCGGCGATCCGGAGGCCGGGGATGACCTCGCGCTCGCCGATCAGGCGGAAGTCGAGACGCTCGTAGAGCCGGCGGGCCGGGAGGTTCGCCGCGCCCGTGGCGACCACGGTCCGCCGGTCGCCGGCCGAGGCGAGGAGCGTCCGCACCAGGGCGGTGCCGGTGCCGCGACGGTGGGCCGTCGGGTCCACCACGAGTCGGTCGATGTCCCGCTCGGTGGGGTTCTCCGACCAGGCCACCGCACCGACCAGCCGTCCGTCGTGGTGGGCGCCGAGCCAGCGCAGCGGCGCGGTGCGCAGCGCGTCGAGCGTCTCGTGCAGGGGCGGGATCCGGTCGTCGCCGATGAGCGACGCCTCCACCGCGTACGCCGCGTGCTGGATCGACAGCAGCGTCCGGGCCAGTGTCTCGTCTGCGCCGGGGTTGATCTCGGTGATCCGCACCGCGCCATTCTGGTCCCCGGCGAGGCGCAGCGCAGCCACTTTCCGGGTCAGCCCTACATCTGTCGTTTGACGTATGACGTTTGCATCGTTAGATTTCGATGAGCGAGCGGTCCGGTCGTCCGGCGTCGACACCACGCCCCGACCTGGTGGACCGCTCCCTCGTGGGCTCGTGTCGCCGGATCGGGCGCCGCCGTCCGGGCATCCCCACGACACACCGACGTGCTGACGCCACCACCCGACGCCGGCACCCCCAGCCGGGCGCGCGCGGGCGGTCCCGCCCGCAGGCGACCCCGACCGAAGGAGTGGACAATGACAGTCATCGGCGAGGCCCGTCCCGCCTCCCCGCCGAGACGCGGTCGACGATCCGTACTGGCCGCCGCGCTCGCCGTGGTCATGACGGCCGGCACGGTCGTGGCGGTGAGCGCCACGCCCGCGTCCGCCGCGACGGTCGACACCACCGCGTGGTACGTGTTGGTGAACCGGACCAGCGGCAAGGCGCTGGACCTGTACGCCTCGGCCACCAACGACGGCGCGCGGATCACCCAGTGGACGCGCAACAACGGCGCGAACCAGCAGTGGCAGTTCGTCGACTCCGGCGGCGGCTTCTATCGGCTCAAGTCCCGGCACTCCGGCAAGGTCCTCGACGTGCAGAACCTGTCCACCGCCGACGGTGCCCCGATCGTCGCCTGGTCGGACAACAACGGGGCCAACCAGCAGTTCCGGTTGGCCGACTCGGACGGCGGCCACGTCCGGCTGGTCAGCCGGCACAGCGGCAAGGTCGTGGAGGTCCAAGGCGCGTCGACCGCCGACGGGGCGAACATCGTCCAGTACGCGGACTGGAACGGCGGCAACCAGCAGTGGCAGCTCGTCCGCGTCGACGGGAGCAACCCCAACCCGCCGGGCGGCACCGGATGCGGCCGTACGCCCACCCTGTCCAGCGGTACGCACACGATCCAGAGCGGCGGCAAGAGCCGGTCGTTCATCCTGCGCGTACCCGCCAACTACCAGCCGAACAACCCGTACCGGCTGATCTTCGCCTTCCACTGGCGTGGCGGCACCATGCAGGAGATCTCCAACGGCGGCACCAGCGGGACCGCCTGGTCGTACTACGGCCAGCAGGAGCAGTCCAACAACAGCGCGATCCTGGTCGCGCCGCAGGGGCTCGGCAACGGCTGGGGCAACGCCGGTGGCGAGGACGTCACGTTCGTGGACGACATGATCCGGCGGATCGAGAGCGACCTCTGCGTCAACCCGAGGCAGCGTTTCGCCACCGGCTTCAGTTGGGGCGGCGGCATGAGCTACGCCCTGGCCTGTGCGCGGGCCGACGTGTTCCGGGCCGTCGCGGTGATCGCCGGTGCCCAGATCAGCGGCTGCTCCGGCGGCACCCAGCCGATCGCGTACTTCGGGCTGCACGGCATCTCGGACAACGTGCTCAACATCGGTCAGGGGCGCGCGCTGCGCGACACGTTCGTCCGTAACAACGGGTGCGCGGCGCAGAACCCGCCCGAGCCCGGTGGCGGCAGCCGCACCCACATCACCACCGTGTACTCCGGCTGCCGGTCGGGTTACCCGGTGCAGTGGGCGGCCTTCGACAACGGACACATGCCCGGCCCGGTGGACGGGACGTACGGCGAGAGCGGCATCACGACCTGGACCAAGGGCGAGATCTGGCGGTTCTTCGCGCAGTTCTCCTGACCTCGGCAGGACAGCGGGATCACCACGGCAGCCGTCACCGGTCGACGACCGGTGACGGCTGCCGACGGCGAATGGAGGGGCGGTGTCAGCGTTGCAGTCGGGTCGGCTTGCCGGAGCCCTTGCGGCGGACCAGCCACGCCTCGGTGATGTGGGTGAACATCGCCTCGGCGGCACCGGCCGGGTCGCGGGCGGCGATCCGTTCGTAGATGCGACGGTGTCCCCGGTTGGACGCCACGCAGAGCGAGCGCTGGGTGCGACCCATGTACCGCGCGGTGTTGGCGACCTGGCTCTCCAGCGAGCGGACCACCCCACGGGCGATCCGGTTGCCGGACGCCTGCATCACCGTGTCGTGGAAGGCCCGGTCGTGCTCGTGGTAGGCGACAGTGTCGTCGACGAGTTCGTCCATCCGGTCGACCAGCGCCCGCAGGCGCTCGATGGTCTCGCCGTCGGCCTGCCGGGCGGCGACGTGCGCCATGTCCGATTCGAGCAGCCGGCGGGTGACCACCAGGTCGTCCAGGATGGCGAGGCTGTCGTCCTCGGCGATGGTGGCGGCGAGGACGAGTTCGTCGAGCATGTCCCAGTTCGAGGGCTCGGTGACCGTGGTGCCGGCGCCCTGGCGTACCTGCACCAGGCCCTTCTCCTGGAGGACCTTCACCGCCTCCCGGACCACGGTCCGGCTCACCGAGAAGGTCTCGCAGAGCACGGGCTCGGGGGGCAGGGGAGACCCGGACGGATGCATCCCGCGCACGATCCGCTGCACCAACTCGGCGGTGACGGCGCGCGCCAGGTTCTGCGGCCGGCGGGTCCAGGCCGGGGCGGCCGTGGCGTCCACGGTCGTCTCCTGCGATGGCGTCATGTCCCCTCCGATTTGCTTGCCGTGGCACGACGTCCGGTGGTCAGTGTACGTCCGACCGTTGACGTCAGACGTCATACGAGTTACGTTTTCGCACATTGTTGGCCTGCGGTGGAGCCGTCGGCCATTCCCGTTCAGAGGTGAACAACGATGAAACGCGCACTCTGGTCCGCCGTCCTCGTTGTGGGACTGGTAGCGACGGCCGGCTGTGGAAGCGCCACCGGATCGGGCGGGTCCGGCGGTGGCGCGGACGGCAAGCTGGTGGTGTGGGACTGGAAGTCCGGTGAGGCGTCCGCCGCCGCGTACCTCGACAAGGCCAAGGCGGACTTCGCCACGAAGCACCCGGACGTGACGGTCGAGTTCGTCGCGCAGCCGTTCGACCAGTACTACACCCTGCTGGGCGCGGCGATCCAGGCCGGTAAGGGCCCGGACGTCATGCTGTTCAACGGCGGCGGCCAGATCCGGGACCGGGTCGACGCGCTGGTGCCGCTGGACGAGTATCTCGCCGAGGACCGGGAGCGCCTGGCCGGCTGGGACGCCTTCACCGAGGAGGGCCGCACCTACGCCGGTCCGGTGACGTTGCAGGGCCACCCGATCTACTACAACAAGGCGCTGTACGAAAAGGCCGGGCTCGACCCCGCCGCCCCGGCGACGACCTGGACCGAGTTCCTCAGCGACTGCGCCGCCATCGCCAAGGCCGGTGCCAAGTGCTTCGCACTCGGCAACAAGGAGGGCGCGGGCATCCAGTTCTGGCTCTCCGCACTGGGCTCCGCCACGCTCACCGCGCAGGAGTACGACGACTGGGTCGCCGGCAAGCGCGACTGGAACTCACCGCACGTCAAGCGGGTGTTCCAGCTCTGGCAGGAGGCCGGCGACGCCGGGCTGAACACCGACGGCGCGAACTCGACCGCGATGTTCAACGACGGGTTCGCCCTCTTCCAGTCCGGCAAGGCCGCCCACGTCATCGGGCTGATGTCGGACGTCGGGCACTGGAAGGACTTCAACGAGTTCCTGACGCCGGAGAAGCTCGGCGTGATGAACGCCCCGGTGGTCACCGAGGGCACCACCCCGAGCCTGCCCTTCGACGGCGGGATCGGCTACGGGGTGGCCAAGTGGACCAAGGACCCGAAGGTCGCCGCCGACCTGGTCCGCTCGCTCACCTCGACCGAGGCGCTCAAGGCCTTCTACGCGGACGCGGGCGCGATCGCCGCCGACACCACGATCGACGTGTCGCAGGGCGGCCCGGCGGTGGCGGGCATCGTGGCCGAGACCGCGGACGGCAAGCCGGCCCTGCACGTGGCGCTCTCCTCCAAGACCCTGGACCTGATGGGCAGACTGTCCCAGCAACTGCTCAGCGGCTCGGCCGGCGTCGACGAGGTGGTGCGGCAACTGGCCGCCTCCGACCAGGCGGGCTGAGTTCGTGCCGATCGGGAACGCGCAGTCGTCGGTCCGTCCGGCTCCGGCCGGACGGACCGACGCGGCGGCCGACCGTCGCCGGACCGGTGCGGCGCGGGCCGCCGGCCGTCTGCGCTCCGAGCGCCTCGCACCGTACGTCCTGGTCGCCCCCGCCGTGCTGATCATCGTGGTGTTGCGGCTGTATCCGCTGGTGCTCGGCGTCAACTTCTCGTTCACCGGGGACGGGGCCCGCGACGGCACGGCGGTGGGCGTCGACAACTACCGGGAACTGCTGGCCGACCCGCTGTTCCGGACCGCGCTGGGCAACGTCGGGTGGCTGGTGCTGCTGCTGCCGGTGGCGGTGGCGATCCCCGGCCTGCTGGCGACCTTCATCTACCTGCGGGTCCCCGGGCACCGGCTCTACCGCAGCGTCTACTTCTTCCCGGCCGTGCTCTCCCCGGTCATCGTCGGCGCGATCTTCAACCTGCTGCTCGCGGTGGACGGCCCGCTCAACTCCCTGCTCGGCCCGGCCGGTGTCGGCCCGATCGACTGGCTCGGCGACCCGGACATCGCGATGTTCGTGGTGGTCGGCGTGCACGTCTGGGCCACCTTCGGGATGTCCCTGGTGGTCTTCCTCGCCGGGTTCGCGACCCTCGACGCCGCCCTGCTGGACGCCGCCCGGGTGGACGGGGCCTCGCTGCCCCAGGTGATCCGGCACGTGATCGTGCCGGGGTTGTCCCGGACCATCCAGTTCGTCTTCGTGACCACGATGATCGGCATGTTGACCTCGATGTTCGGGCTGCTGTTCGTGATGACCAGCGGCGGCCCGGAGGGGTCCACCTACCTGCCGGAGTACTACATCTGGATCCAGCAGGGCCAGATGAACCGGCCCGCCCTCGCGTCGGCCGCCTCGACGGTCCTCTTCGTGATCATGCTCGTGGTGGGGCTGGTGCAGATCAAGCTGCTCAGCCGGGCCGGAAGGGAGAACTGATGTCCCGACTGCGGCCGGGGCGGTGGCTGATCGCCGTCCCGATGCTGGTGCTCGCCCTGGCGACGATCTACCCCCTGCTGTTCACCGCGAACGTCGCGATGAAGACCCGGCGCGACTACATCCTCGACCGCTTCGCCCTGACCGACAGGCTGCGCTGGGACAACATCGAGACGGCGTGGAGCAGCGTCGGCATGAGCCGATACTTCGTCAACTCGGTGATCGTGGTGTCGTCGTCGGTGCTCCTGCTGTTGCTGCTCGGCTCGATGGCCGGCTTCGCCCTCAGCCAGGTGCGCTTCCGTGGGTCGCGGGCGCTGTTCCTCGGCTGCCTCGCGGGTCTCTTCGTGCCGTTCCAGGTGATCATGGTGCCGCTGGCCCGGATCATGGCCGACACCGCGCTCATCGACACCTACCCCGGGTTGATCCTGGTCTACGTCGCCCAGTTCCTGCCCTTCACCGTCTTCCTGATGACCAGCTACTACCGGTCGATCCCGCCGGAGATCATCGACGCGGCCCGGATCGACGGCAACAGCCTCTACGGCGTGTACCGCCGGATCATGCTGCCGCTGGGCACCCCGGCGCTGCTCTCCGTCGGCATCCTCAACGCCCTGTTCTGCTGGAACGACGTCCTGATGTCGCTGGTCATGATGCCCTCGGCCGACCAGCGCACCCTGATGGTGGGCGTGACCTCGCTGCGCGGGCAGTACTCCGACGACATCCCGACCTTCGCCTCCGGGGTGCTGATCGCCGCGCTCCCCGTCCTGCTGGTCTACCTCTTCCTCCAGCGCCAGATCGCCGACGGCGTCGCCGCCGGCTCCACGAAGGGCTGACATGCGGATCACCGGATATCGGACGCTCACCACGGTGCAGGAATGGGGCCGCCCCGTCGGTGACGCCAACGGCGTCCTCGCCGACGGGGTGGTCCCGGTGTCGATCGTCGTCGTCGACACCGACGAGGGGATCTCCGGAGTCGGCCTCGGCCCGCACGTGGAGATCGAACGCGTCTTCGCGGCCCTCGACGGCGAGGACCCGCGCGCCGTCCCGACGCTCTACGACCGGATGCTGCGCCACAGCTTCAAGGCCGGACACGCGGGCGCGGTCTTCGGCACCATCGGCGCGCTCGACACCGCCCTCTGGGACATCAAGGCGCAGGCCGCCGGCCAGCCACTCTGGCGACTGCTGGGCGGACGCGACCGGCGGGTGCCCGCGTACGCCTCCGGCCTGGACATCGGCCTGGCCGACGACGAGCTGGTCGACACCTACCGCGCGTACGCCGCGCACGGCCTGCGCGCCGCCAAGCTCAAGGGCGGTCTGGACATCGCCCGCGACCGGCATCGCCTCGGCCTGGTCGAACAGGTGCTGACCGAGGCCGGGCACGGACGGCGACCCGGTCTGATGCTCGACGTCAACGAGGCGTGGACCCGCAAGCAGGCCGTCCGCCACGTCGGCGAACTCGAACGCACCCTCGATCTCATCTGGATCGAGGAGCCCGTCCGCCGCTGGGACGCCGAGGGCCTGGCCACCGTCGGCCGGGGGGTGCGTGCCTCCGTCGCCACCGGCGAGAACCTCACCGGGCTGGAGCAGTACCGGCCGCTGATCGCCGCCGGGGCGGTCGACATCGTCCAGACGGCCGCCGTCTGGGGAGTCACCCACTTCCTGCGTACGTCGGCCCTGGCGCACGCCCACGACCTGCCGGTCAGCCCGATCGGCAACAGTCCGGTCGGGCTGCTGCACGCGGCGACGTCGGTGCCCAACCACCTGACCAGCGAGTTGCAGGATCTGCGTCCACCGGTCGGCGTCACGCTCGACCTGCACGTGGAGGACGGTGCCTTCGTCCTCGGCGACGCGCCGGGCCTCGGCGTCCGCGTCGACGAGCGGACGATCCGCGCCGCCGTCCGCCCTCCGGCGGCCCGCAGCACCGAGGGGCCCGACGTCCGGCCCGGGTCGGCGGGACGACGGTTGCTGCCGGAACACGGCGCTCCGGCACCGGCCCGGACGGCGTACCTGCCGACCGGCGCGACGGTCGGCGGCGTGAACGGCCACGGCGGGCGTGCCGGCGCACCGCTGGCCGAGTCCGACGGCCACTGAGCCGACCGGGTCTGCGCACGCCGTCCGAGTCCGCACAGGCGGCCCCGGGTTCGCGCACGTCGCCCCGGGTCCGCACAACCCGTCCGGGTCCGCGCACGCTGACCGGGTCCGCGCACGGCGGTCGGGACCGGCTCCCGTGGTGCGGAGGCCGGTCCCGACTGCTGTCATCGGCGGATCAGCGTCGTGGTCGTCAGGCCGCGCCGAACCGCCACTGCTGGTTGGTGCCGCCGTGGCAGGTCCACTGCACCAACCGCGCGCCGTCGGTGGTGGCCGCGCCGTTGACGTCCAGGCAGAGGCCGCTCAGCACGCTGCGGACCGTGTAGACGCCGCTGGTGCCGGTCGCCGTGACGGTGAACCTCTGCTGGTTGCCGGTGCCGCAGGTGGCCTGCTGGAGGAAGGCACCCGCGCTGGTGGACGAACCGACGATCTCCGCGCACTTGCCGCTGTGCACCGCCCGGAGGGTGACGGCACCGTTGCCGGCGTCGACCGCCTGCCACTTCTGGTTGTTCCCGCCGCTGGCGGCCCACTGGTGGATCTGGGCGCCGTCGGCGGTGGAGACCCCGTTGACGTCCATCACCTTGCCGCTGTGCTGCGCGGTGAGGGTCCAGGTCCGCCCGGCCACCCCGCCGGTGCCGCCGACACCGACCCCCGCACCGCCGAACGTGTGCGAGTCGAGGTCGAACCAGTTGTTGCCGCTGCCCTTGAAGACCAGGTACAGGGTGTGCGTACCGGCCAGGGCGGTGACGTTCACCGGTGGTGTCGACTGGTAGTTGTCCCAGCCGCCGGTGGCCGGCACCGGCGTGGTGGCCAGCAGCGTGCCGGTGGGGGAGCCGGCCCGCAGCTCGATCGTGCCGCCGCCGGAGGGTGACGACAGCCGGTAGCTGACCGTGCTGATGCCGGAGAGGCTCATCGGGGTGAAGGCCACCCAGTCGTTGTTGGAGATGTCGCCGATCCGCTTGCCGCTCTCCGCGCTGGCCTGGTCGACCACCCGGGTGCCGGACTGGCTGCTGTAGTACTCGGCCTGCTTGTGCTTGGGCTGGAGGATCACCTGTGCGTGCCCGGTCAGCGGTGCGGCCCCGCCCGCCCCGCCGTTGTCGGTGTACCGCGCGTTGAGCACGTAGAACAGGTTCGCGCCATCCGGATGCCCGCCGAGCAGGTCGGTGGAGATGGTGCCGGAGCAGCCGGGCAGGTCGGTGGTCTCGTGCGCGTGGTCGTCGTGCCCGAGCGCCGGGTTGAGGATCACCTTGGCGCAGTCGATCGCCGCCCCACCCGGGTCGGAGACGCTGATCTGGTAGGAGACCCGGTCGCCGAAGGTGAGCATGCCGCCGTGCGCCGGTGTGGTGATGGTGACCACCGGGGCGGTGTTGCCGACCGTGATCGCCACGTTGGCGAAGCCGGTCTTGCCGGTGCTGTCGGTGACCCTGAGCTGGGCGGTGTAGTTGCCGTTGGCGGTGTAGACGTGCGACGGGTTGGCCGCCGTCGACGTGGTGCCGTCACCGAAGGTCCACTGGTAGCTGAGCGTGTCACCGGGGTCGGGGTCCGCCGACCCGGCGCTGGAGAACTGCACCGTCAACGGGGCGTTGCCGCTGGTGGGCGTGCCGGCGGCCTTCGCGATCGGGGACCGCCCACCCTGGACGTAGTCGATCCGGTAGAGACCCGAGTCGCTGTTGCCGCCGCCGAAGTTGGTGCCCCACTCCAGCAGGTAGAGCGATCCGTCCGGGCCGAACTCCATGTCCATCGGCTTGTTGAACCGGGTGGTGGGCAGGAACGCGTTGGTCCGGGTGACCGCCGTCGCCGAGTCGAAGTGCACCTCCTTGAGGTAGCTGCGCGACCACTCGTAGAAGAAGTGCACCCCGTCGTAGTACGGCGGGAACTTCGTCTGCGACGGGTTCGCCGCGTTGTAGCGGTAGACCGGGCCGCCCATCGGCCCCGAGCCGCCGGAGCCCAGCTCCGGGAAGGTGGTCGAGGTGCCGTAGCCGTACCACATGTTCGGCGCGACCACCGGGCGCAGGCTGGTCAGGCCGGTGTTGTTGGGGGAGTTGTTGACCGGGGCGGCGCAGTTGAACTTGGCCCCGACCGCACCGGTGTCCGGGTTGTACGGCGCGTACGGCTGGTTGTCGCCGTGGCAGAACGGCCAGCCGTAGTTGCCCGGTGCCTTGATCACGTTCAGCTCGACGAGACCCTCCGGGCCACGGTTGGTGGTCGGCGGGTTCCGGTCCGGCCCGTAGTCGGCCAGGTAGACCCAGCCGTTGGCCGGGTCGATGGAGAAGCGGAACGGGTTGCGGAAGCCCATCGCGTAGACCTCGGGCCGGGTCTGCGCCGTCCCCTGCGGATAGAGGTTGCCGGAGGGGATGGTGTAACCGCCGCTCGCCGAGGGCCGGATGCGCAGCAGCTTGCCCCGCAGGTCGTTGGTGTTGCCGGCGGTGCGGGCCGCGTCGAGCATGTGCTTGCCCGAGCGCCAGTCCAGCGGCGCGTAACCCTGCCAGTTGGGGTCGAGGTTCGGCGCGACGTCGTCACCGGTGCCGATGTAGAGGTTGCCGTCCGGCCCGAACTCCATGTACCCGCCGGTGTGGCCGGGCTCCGGGTACGTCCGGTCGCGGTACGCCGGGATGTCGATGACGGTGACCCCGCTGGACATGGTCAACGTGTCACCGCTCAGCGTGTAGCGGGAGACCCGGTTGATGTCGGTGGAGCTGCTGGCGGGGGAGTGGTACAGGTAGACGTACCCGTTGGTGGCGAAGTTCGGGTCCAGGGCCAGCCCGGTGAGGCCGTCCTCGCCACCGGTGTAGACGCTGAGCGTGCCCGCGGTGACGGTGCTGTTCGTACTCGGCTTGAAGATCTTGATCTGGCCGCCGCGCTGGACGTAGATCACCCGGCCGTCGGGGGTCACCGCCAGGGCCATCGGGTCGACGGTGTTGGTGTCCAGCGAACGCTTCTCGAAGTTGCCCCAGACCGTGCCGCCGCAGTCGCCGGGTTCGTTGCCGGCGGCCCACTTCACCCCGCCGAGCACGTGGTTGCGGAAGTGGGTCTCGCTGTAGGACTCGATGGCGTGGCCCATGGCGGTGGCCCAGACCCGACCCCCGCCGACGCTGCGGCACCAGGAGATCGGGTGGTCCGGACCCATCGCCCGGGAGCCGGGGTTGTACGTCCGCTCGTCCGCCGTGACCAGCACGTGTACGTCACCGCGCGGGTTCTTGTCGAAGTTGTACCACTCCTCGCTGCGGTTCCAGCGGTCCGGCAGGGTGGCCGTGGAGGGGTGCTTCTTGTCGGCCACGATGGCGGTGCCGGGCAGGACGCCGGGGGAGTGTTCCGGCATGTGCGCGCCGCCGTTGACGGTCTGGTCCCACCACGGGTATTCACCCTCGATGCCCATGTCGGTGGCGTTGTGGACGGCGACGATCCCCTTGCCGGAGGCGAGGAAACCCTCCACCGCCTGACGCTGGGCGGCCGAGGTCCAGACCATGCCGGAGGTCTGGAACATCACGAGGACGTCGAAGGTGGCGAGGTTGGCCGGGGTGAACACGGACGAGTCCTCGGTGTGCACCACCTCGAAGTTGTTGGCCGCCGCCTGCTGTTGGAACATCGCGACGCCGGCCGGGATGGAGTCGTGCCGGTAACCGGCGGTCTTGGTGAACACCAGGGCCCGGAAGGCGGGAGCCGCCGCCGCCGGGTTCACGACCGCGAAGGTCAGTAACAGACCCGCGATCACTCCGATGATGGTTGTCGTGCGACGCATGGCGTCTCCTCGTTGGACGGGCAGGGGATACGGGTGGCGCGCCGACGCTTGCGGTGGTGACTCACCGTCATGTCGGACCGAGGTGCCGTTCCGTGGGGGTGGGGAGCCGGAGCGCATCCTGCATCGATGTCGTCGGATGTTAACGACGCCATGAACGGTGTCTCCGTGTCGGTGCTGGCTCTCGCGCAGGTGTGACTCTCCCGGTCCGCGCCGATGGGACGGTGCCCGAAAGTCCCTGGCGGGAGGGGGATTGCGAACTCATACCCGAACATCTATCTTCATACGTGTGATGTTTCGGTTGTGTCAAGCGAAAGTTTGAGCACGACAACACGAAGTGCCGCACTTCGATGAGGAAACAGTATCGACCGTCCACGCTGGAGGATCTCCGGCGGCGGACGGCATCCGATCATGGCTACTATCCGTGAGGATCTTCGACGATGTCAGACCGGCGTCCGGCGCCCCTGCTCGCGCTGCGGGGAATCAGCAAGTCCTTCCTCGGCGTCCGCGTGCTCGACGGGGTGGATCTCGACGTCGCCGCCGGTGAGGTGCACGCCGTCGTCGGCGAGAACGGCGCGGGCAAGTCCACCCTGATGAAGATCGTCTCCGGCGGGTACGCCCCCGACACGGGCACCGTCGCCCTCGACGGCGAGCCGCGCGTCTTCGGCGGCCCGCGCGACGCCCAGCGGGCCGGCATCGGCATCATCCACCAGGAGTTCAACCTGCTGCCGGAACGCACCGTCGCGGAGAACGTGTTCCTGGGCCACGAACCCACCCACCGTGGCCTGGTCGACCGTCGCCGGATGCGCGAACGCACCCGGCGACTCCTCGCCTCGGTCGGGGAGACGGCCCTGCCGGCCGACGCGCCGGTGGGGCGGCTCAGCGTCGCGCAGCAGCAGGTCGTGGAGATCGCCAAGGCGCTCGCCCTGGACGCCCGGCTGATCATCATGGACGAGCCGACCGCCGCCCTGGCCGACCACGAGGTGACCCTGCTCTACGCCCTGGTGCGCCGCCTCCAGGAACAGGGCATCGGCATCCTCTACGTCTCGCACCGGCTCGCCGAGGTCTTCGACCTGTCCGACCGGATCACCGTCCTCAAGGACGGCCGCCGGGTGACCACCACGGACACCGCCGACACCAGCGCCGACGACCTCGTCCGGCACATGGTCGGCCGCGAACTGTCGCACTACTACCCGCCGCGCGCCGCCCCGGCCGACGTCGGCGCGGTCCGGCTCACCGTCCGGCGCGGCGGGAACCGCAGACTGCGCGACGTCGAGCTGGACCTGCGCGCGGGCGAGGTGCTCGGCGTCGGCGGGCTCCAGGGCTCCGGCCGCTCCGCGCTGGCCCGAGCCCTGTTCGGGGCCGCCCCGTTCACCACCGGCGAGGTCAGCCTCGACGGCAGGCCGGTCCGGTTGCGCTCCCCGCGTGCGGCGATGCGGGCCGGGATCGCCTACGTCACCGAGGACCGCAAGGGCGAGGGCACGATCGGCCGTCAGTCGGTGCTCGACAACGCGTTGCTGGCCGGTCGGGCCGCCTTCCCGATCCGCTCCGGCCGGGCCGCGCGCACCGCCCGGGTGCGGGAACTGCTCGCCGCCGTCGAGGTCCGCGCCGCCGGTGACCACCAGGAGATCCGCTTCCTCTCCGGCGGCAACCAGCAGAAGGTCGTGCTGGCCCGGTGGCTCGCCCTGCACCCCCGGGTCCTGCTCTTCGACGAACCCACCCGCGGCATCGATGTGGGCGCGAAGTCGGCGATCCACGACCTGGTCCGCCGCCTCGCCGCAGAGGGCGCCGCCGTGCTGATGATCTCGTCCGACCTGCCCGAGCTGCTCGGCATGAGCGACCGGATCGTGGTCATGCGTGACGGCCGGATCGTGGGTGAACTGCCCGCCGGCAGCCGCGAGGAGGACGTGGTCGGGCTCGCCCTCGGCACGGTATGGGAGACCGCCGCGTGACCACCCGCGCGCTGCTGCCCGCCCGCCGCCCGGTGCCCGGGGTGTTCGTGGCCCTCGCGCTCACCCTCACCATCGGCTGGCTGGTCGTCCTGCTCGACGGCGGTCAACTCGTCAACCAGTCGACGACGGTGAGCCTGCTGCACGTCGCCGCCGGACTGGGCTTCGTCGCCGTCGGGCAGACCCTGGTCATCCTCGGCGGCTCGCTGGACCTCTCGGTCGCGTACGTGGTCAGCCTGAGCACGCTGGTCGCCGCCGAGACGATGGCCGGGCGGGACAGCGCGCTGCTGCCCGCGATCGGCCTGACGCTGCTGGTCTGCGCCGGGATCGGGCTGCTCAACGGCCTGCTCGTCACCGCCGGGCGGATCAACGCGTTCATCGCGACGCTCGGCGTCGGGCTGCTGCTCAAGGGATACCTCGACAACGGGTACGCCGGCCCGGCCGGGACCACCTCACCGACCCTCGTGCAGACCCTCGGCTACCAGCGCGTCGGTCCGGTGCCGCTGGCCTTCCTGCTGCTGCTCCTGGTGGCCGGGGCGGGCTGGTTCGCGCTGGCCCGGACCAGGTTCGGTCACCACCTGCTCGCCGTCGGCGGTGACGAGGAGGTCGCCCGGCTCTCCGGCGTACGCACCGACCGGGTGCGGGTCACCGCGCACGTGCTCTGCTCGCTCTGCGCCGGGATCGCCGGCATCTACCTCGCCAGTCGGCTCGGCTCGGGTGCGCCCCGCGTCGGCTCGGAGGGCCTCTACGACCTGGAGTCGATCGCCGCCGTGGTGATCGGCGGCACCGCACTGGCCGGCGGCCGGGGCGGCGTGGTCGGCACGGTCGGCGGCGTGCTGCTGCTCGCCACCATCGACGCCGTCTTCAACCAGCTCGCCGTCGACGCGTTCGCCAAGCAGGTGGTCCGGGGCGTGGTCATCATCGCGGCGGTGGCCGTCTACGCCCGTCGGAGCATGCGGAAGGCGGCCGGGTGAGCACGCAGACCCTTCGGCGTCGGCTCCGACCGGCGCAGTGGACCCGGCCCGGTGGCCTGGCGCCGATCCTGGCGATCCTGGTGGTGCTGCTGGTCCTGATCACCGTCCGCCAGCCCGACTTCCTCAGCCCGCCGTCGCTGATGTCGTTCCTCGGCCGCTCGGCACCGATCATCCTGCTCGCCGCCGGTCAGTACTTCGTGATCGTCTGCGGCGAGTTCGACCTCTCCGTCGGCGCCCTGGTCACCGCGCAGGTGGTGGTGGCCGCCCGGCTGATCGACAGCGACCCGACGCGGACCTGGCCGGTGGTGCTGGTGCTGCTCGTCGGCGGCGCGCTCGTCGGACTGGTCAACGGCCTGGTCACCACGCGGCTCGGGGTGCCCTCGTTCGTCACCACCCTCGGCATGTTCCTGATCCTCGTCGGCGCGGTCTACCTCTGGTCCGACGGCGCGCCGAAGGGCGGGCTCACCGAGGAGTTCCGGCAGTACGGCCGGCGCGCCGTCGAGGACGTGCCGCTGCTCGGCCGCATCCCGTACGCGTTGCTGATCCTGGCGGTCGTCGCCACCGTGGCGGTGCTGCTGACCCGCGCCGACTTCGGGCGGATCCTGGTCGCCGTCGGCGACAACCCGCGCACCGCCCGGCTCAGCGGGGTGCGCGTGTGGCGTACCCGCACCGCCGCCTTCGTCCTCAGCGGCCTCGCCGCGGCGGTCGCGGCGATCCTGATCGGCGGCTACAGCGGGGTCTCCTTCCAGGCCGGTGCCGGTCTGGAGTTCGGTGCCATCACCGCCGTGGTCCTCGGCGGTGTGGCGCTGGGCGGCGGCCGGGGCTCGGTCGTCGGCGCGATGCTCGGCGCCACCACCCTCGAACTGCTCTTCGCGCTCATGAACTTCTACGGCATCTCGGGTGCGCTCCGACCGGCGGTCCAGGGCGCCATCATCCTGGCCGCCGTCGCGGTCGCGGCCCGACGGTCCACGTCCAGATGAAGGGGATCCGATGAAACGCTTCCTGGCCGCGCTCGGCGCGGTGACACTGCTGGCCCTCGCCGGCTGCGCCACCGACCAACCGGTGGCGAACCCGTCCGGTGCCTCGTCCGCGCCCGCCGGGGCGGGCACCGGCGAGCAGTCCTCCTTCTTCGCGCAGGCCGCCTACGACGCCGAGTTGGCCCTGTTGCAGGCCACCCCGACCGGCCCGGCGGACAAGCCGTGGGAGCAGGCGCTCGACCCGGTGATGGTGGACACCGCCTCCTACCAGAAGGCCGGGCCGCACCGGATCTGCTTCTCCAACGCGGCGCTGAACAACCCGTGGCGTCAGGTCGGCTACAAGACCATGCAGGCCGAGGTGGCCGCACAGGGGGACCGGATCGCCGAGTTCGTGCACGTGGAGGCCGAGGGCAAGGACCAGAAGCAGATCGCCGACATCAACGACCTGCTCGGCCGCGACTGCGACGCCCTGATCGTCTCGCCGAACACGACCGCCACCCTCACCCCGGCGGTGGAGGCCGCCTGTCGCACCGGCCTGCCGGTGATCGTCTTCGACCGCGGTGTCGACACGGACTGCCCGGTGACCTTCATCAACCCCATCGGCGGATACGGCTTCGGTCACGTGGGCGCGGAGTTCGTCAGCCAGCGGATGAAGCCCGGCGGCAAGCTGCTCGCGCTGCGCATCCTGCCCGGCGTCGACGTGCTGGAGACGCGCTGGTCGGCGGCGAAGGTCGCGTTCGACAAGGCGGGCGTCGACGTCGTCGGCGTCGAGTTCACCGACGGCGACCCGGCCAAGACCAAGAAGATCGTCGACGACTACCTCCAGCGGTACGGCACCATCGACGGCGTCTGGATGGACGCCGGGGCGGTCGCGGTCGCGGCGGTGGAGGCGTTCCAGGACGCCGGCAAGCCGGTGCCGCCGATCAACGGCGAGGACCAGCTCGACTTCCTCAAGGTGTGGAAGGAGGCCGGGCTGACCGCCATCGCGCCGACCTACCCGACCTACCAGTGGCGTACGCCGATCATCGCCGCCCTGCGGATCCTCGACGGCGAGCAGGTGGCCGACCCGTGGAAGCTGCCGCAGCCGACCATCACCCAGGAGAACCTGGACCGCTACCTCGACCCGGACATGCCGCCGCTGCACTACGCGATGTGCGGCTGCACCGACCTGCCCGGGTACCCCCAGCGCTGGAAGTAGGCCCCGGTGTACGAGATCGGCGTCAACCCCTGGGTGTGGACCTCACCGGTCGACGACGCGGCCCTGACCGAGCTGGTGCCCCGGATCGCCGGCTTCGGCTTCGACACGGTCGAGCTGCCGATCGAGCAGCCCGGGGCCTGGGATCCGGTCCGGACCCGGGACCTGCTCGCGGCGCACGGGCTGAGCGCGGCCGGTGTCTGCGCGGTCACCCCGCCCGGCCGGGACCTGGTCGACGCCGCACCGGCGGTGGTGGCGGCCACCGTGGCGTACCTCAAGGGCTGCGTGGACAGCGCGGCGGCCGTCGGCGCGCCGAGCGTCGGCGGTCCGGTCTACGCCTCGGTGGGCCGGACCTGGCGGATGTCGGCGGCCGAGCGCGCCGCCTGCTACGCGGACTTCCGCCGGGCCCTGGCCCCGGTCGCCGAGTACGCCGGTACGCGGGGCGTCTCCATCGGGGTGGAGGCGCTCAACCGGTACGAGACCAGTGTGGTCAACACGATCGACCAGGCGGTGGACCTGATCGACGGTCTGCCGTCGAACGTCGGCCTGATGATCGACACGTATCACATGAACATCGAGGAGGCCGACCCGTACGGCGCGCTCGCCGTCGCCGGGCCGTACATCAAGCACGTCCAGGTCAGCGGCACCAACCGGGGCGCTCCCGGCAGCGACCACCTGGACTGGCCGCGCCTGTTCGCGGTGCTGGCCGGCACCGGCTACCGGGGTGCGGTCTGCATCGAGTCGTTCACCGCCGAGAACGAGACGATCGCCACCGCCGCGTCCATCTGGCGGCCCCTCGCCCCGTCGCCGGACCGGCTCGCCCTCGACGGGCTGGCCTACCTGCGCGGGCTCCTGGGCTGAGTCGGCCGCTACCCGCACGACCACCATCCGCACGACCACCACCACCCGTCCCAGCCGAAGGAGACCTCCCGTGACCGGACCGCCTCGTCCCACCACACCCCGACGGGTGCTGGCCGCAGTGACCACGGTGGCGCTGACCAGCGTGCTCACCGCCACCGTCGTGGCCACCTCCGCCGCCCCGGCCCTCGCGGCCACCACCACCCTGTACGCCTCGCCGACCGGCAGCGGCAGCACGTGCAGCGCCACCGCGCCGTGCTCGTTGACCGGCGCGCAGACCGCCGTCCGTGCCCTGAACAGCGCGATGTCCGGCGACATCGTGGTGCAACTGGCCGACGGGGTGTACCGGCTGTCCGCGCCGCTGCGCTTCACCGCCGCCGACTCCGGCACCAACGGATACCGCGTGCTGTGGCAGGCCGCCCCGTCGGCCCGGCCGGTGATCAGCGGCGCCCGCGCGGTCACCGGTTGGTCGCTGGTGGACGCCGGACGCAACATCTGGCGGGCCAACGTCGGCGCCGGGCTGGACAGTCGACAGCTCTACGTCGACGGTGCCGTGGCCACCCGGGCGCGTACCCAGGTCAACCGGGCCGACTTCACCGCCGACAGCACCGGGATGCGCTTCACCAGCAGCGCGTTGGGCTACCTGAACAACCTGGCCAACCAGAGCCGCGTCCAGATGGAGAGCGTCAACTCGTTCACCGACCGGTACGTGTCGGTGCAGAGCATCAGCGGCAACCAGATCCGGATGCAGCAACCCGGCTGGAGCAACAACAACTTCGGGTACGACACCTTCACCAGCCCGCACCGGGCCGGGCCGCTGTACCTGAGCAACGCCTACGAGTTCCTGGACGCGCCGGGGGAGTGGTACCTGGACCCGGGCACCGGTGCCCTGTCCTACATCCCGCTGGCGGGGCAGAACATGAGCACCGCCCGGGTGGAGCTGCCGACGGTGCAGTCCCTGATCCAGATTGGCGGCACGTACGCGGCCCCGGCCCACCACATCACGTTCAGCGGGGTCACCGTCACCGGCACGAGCTGGCTCGGCGCCAGCGGCAACCAGGGGTACGTCGACCAGCAGACCGGCGCGTACATCGCCGGGAACTGGAGCTGGCCCGCCTTCACCTCCTGCCACAACGGCTGCCCGCAGTTCGAGGCCACCCGCCCCAACTGGCAGCAGATGCCGGCCGCCGTGCAGATCTCGGCCGCCGACAACGTCACCTTCAGCGACTCCTCGTTCGTCAACCTCGGTCAGACCGCCATCGGCATCGGCAACGACGCCAACGCCCACGGCAGCGGCGTCGGCCTCGGGGCCAGCAACATCACCATCACCCGGTCCGAGATCGCCCGCAACGTGGCCGGTGGCATCGTCGTCGGTGGCGTACGCGCCGACGCCCACCACCCGAGCGACCAGCGCATGGTGAACCGGGACATCACCATCAGCAACAACCGGCTGCACGACCTGGGCATCGAGTACCGGGGCATCGTCTCGGTGCTGACCACGTACGTCACCAACTCCACCGTCTCGTACAACGAGGTCTACAACATGCCGTACACCGGCATGTCCATCGGGTACGGCTGGGGCTCCAACGACGCCGGGGGCAGCAACCACTACGCCGACCGGGGGCTGTACAACTACCAGCCGCGCTACAGCACCGCCACCACCGCGTCCAACAACCGGCTCGTCGGCAACTACGTGCACGACGTCATGCAGCAGATGAACGACGGCGGCTGCATCTACACGCTGTCGGCGAATCCGGGCGGACTGATCGCCGACAACTACTGCCTGCGGACCAACGGCCACTTCGGGCTCTATTTCGACGAGGGCTCCCGCTACTTCACCGCCCGCACCAACGTCTTCGCCTCGACCGGCACCTGGGCCACCGCCAACTACTGGTACGCCGAGAACATGGGCAACTTCACCGTCACCACCAACTGGTCGACCAACGGCAGCAGCAACGTCACCAACGGCGATCGCGGCAACGTGGTCAACGGCAACGTCACGGTGAGCAACAACAACTGGCCCGCCGGGGCGCAGGCGGTGATGGCGGCGGCCGGACCGCAGGGCGGCGGCGGTCAGCAGAACGTCCAGCTCGTCGGCGGGCAGTCCGGCCGCTGCCTGGAGATCGGCGGATCGAGCACCACCAACGGCACGCAGGCCCAGCTCTGGGACTGTCACGGCGGCACCAACCAGCGCTTCACGTACACCGCCGCCCGGCAGCTCGTGGTCTACGGCACCAAGTGCCTCGACGCGTCCGGCCAGGGCACCGCGAACGGCACCCTGGCGATCATCTGGGACTGCAACGGCCAGCCCAACCAGCAGTGGACGGTCAACCCGAACGGCACGATCACCGGTGCCCAGTCCGGGCTCTGTCTCGACGCCAGCGGGAACGGCACCGCGAACGGCACGAAGGTGCACCTCTGGGCCTGCCACGGCGGCACGAACCAGCAGTGGAACCTGCGTAGCTGAAGACGTCGGGTGGGACGGGTCCGGCCCCGTCCCACCCGACCCCCGGCCCAGGCCGGGCGGCACGTGCCGCCCGGCTCACGGTCACTGCCTCTTGGTCTCCCAGAAGATGGTCGAGATCTCCTCGATCCGGGCCAGGAGTCGGTCGGCCACGGCCGGGTCCGCGGATCCCTTCGCGCCGCCGGCCCCGGCCAGCTTGGTCGCCTCGTTGAAGAGCCGGTGCAACTGCGGGTACGCCTCGAAGTGCGGAGCCTTGAAGTAGTCGGTCCACAGCACCCACAGGTGATGCTTGACCAGCTCGGCCCGCTGCTCCTTGATGACCAGCGAACGGGTCCGGAACTCCGGGTCGTCGCTCGCCTGGTACTTCTCACAGATCGCCTTGATCGACTCTGCCTCGATGCGGGCCTGGGCCGGGTCGTAGACCCCGCACGGCAGGTCGCAGTGGGCGCTCGCCACCGTGCGTGGCGTGAACAGACGTGACAGTCGCATGGCTTGCCCTTCTCCGTGTCCTCGGTCCGAACGCTAAGTCCTCAACCCCACTTCAGGTCAACGCGGCGGTCGGAGACGGTGATCACCAAGCCGACGGACACGATCAGGGGACCGACTCCCGGCACCGAGGAGGTTTCGGGTCCTTCGCCTTAATGTCGACATCGCGTCCGAATCGTCCTTCCTGGCGTGCTGGTCCGGGACGGACACCGGCGCATCCACACGGATCGGGAACCCTGGAGGCTGATGGTGGGCGACGACAGGACCGGCACGGAACTGGGCAGACGCCAGTTCGTCAGGCTCTCGGGAACGGTCGGTGCCACCGGCCTGCTGGGTCTGGTCGCCGCCGGGCGGGCACGGGCCGACGGCGGCTCCCCTGACGGGGGACATGCTCCGACGCCCCCGGATGCGCCGGGCGCGCCGGGCACCGCCGCCTGTCCCACGCCGTCCGCCCTCTGCGGTTACCCGAGCGACACCGGTGGCCGGTACGACCTGTGGGACCGGGTGCAGGTCTGCACCGGAGCAAAGCCCGGACCGCCGTTCCCGCAGTGCCTGCGCACCACCGCGACGTACGTGCTCCTCAACGGCGGGTCCGGGTCCAACCACGACTACCTGCTCGTCCCGACCTGCCGTGTCAGCGGCATCGAGTGCCCGTTCATCACCACCGCCGCCGCACCGAACTACTGGCTCGACGCGTGGCTCAACGCCCAACCCGGCCAGCCCGGACACGTGGTCTATCCGCACGTCGGGCTCGGCGTCAACTCGGCCGACCCGATGATCCGGCAGCAGGACCAACTCCACATCCACCTGGCCGGGATCCACTCGGGCATCCAGACCCAACTACAGAACTACGACGCGTCGATCACCAACAACCCGGCCCGGTGGCGCGACCAGATCGTGCCGATCTGGGGACTGACCAGCACCGGAGCCCCCGCACCGCGCTCCTACCGGGTCCTGCACGTCGCCAACCTCAACGACAATCTCTTCCGGCTCCTGCTCGACAGCGTGGTACGACCGACCGGATCGAACATGGCGGCCCAGGCGATGGCGGTGACTCCACGCCTGATCGGCAACGGGGGCTTCTACGTCCTGAACAGCGAGCCGGGGCTGACCGTCCCGCCGGGCCAGCCCGGTGGCACCGGCACCGTCGACTTCCTCCTCGCGTACGCCTGAGACAGCCGGCCGGACAGCCGCGTACGCAGTGTGTCGTGTTCGGTCCGCGAGTGGCCGGAACCGACATGCTACACCAGTCGGGGTGGCGTGCCGCGCGGTGCGGCACGCCCTCGCACGGTGGGCGACAAGCGGTGCGAGCGGTCATTTCACGGGTTGACGTCGCCGCCGAATCGGACCCATCCTGGCCGGGTGGCCATACCTGAGGAACCGTTCGGTGTGCCGGTGCCGGTAAAACGCGCGACTGACGCCCGGCGGAGCGACTCGCTAGCGTATCAGGAACGGACGTCAAGATCATTGATGGTCCGGTGCGATCCCTGGTGCGGTGTGACCGACACCGAGTGGACCCGCCGCGCACCGCGCTGACGAGAGATCGGGACGGTGGACGGAGATGAACCTGGCCGGCACGCGGACCGCCACGAGTGTCCTGGACGACATGCTCGTGCCGCGCGGATCCGAGCTGACGAACCGTCTCATGAAGGGCGTGCGAACAACCCTCTACTCGCACACCGTGGCGGCCCGACGGGTCGCGCTCGCGGCCGGCGAGCTGTTGCAGACGGACGGCGCGGACGCTCGCGTCTACTTCATCGACAGCGGCGCGATCTGCCTGGAGCACTATTCTCCGAACGGTCGCCGGACAATTATCGACGTGTTGTCGAAGAACGAGTACTTCGGCGAGGACTCGCTTCCCGGAATGCCGAACCAGTACATTCCCGCCGCCGTGGTCGACACGAATCTGATCGTGCTCGAAAGCGTCGTCCTGCGGGACCTGCTCGACGAGGCGAGCATCTGCGACGTGTGGTTGCAGAGCCAGATGTTGAAGGCGCGCCGACACCGCTCACTACTGCTGCAACACACCACATCCGACTGCGAGGCGCGCCTGGCGATGCGCCTGCTCGACCTGGCGCAGGGGTTCGGCACCGCGTCCGGCCGGAGTATCCGGATCGGCCTCAAGCTGCGCCACGAGGACTACGCCGCGATGATCGGCACGACCCGCTCCCGGGTCGGGCTGTTCCTGCAACGCTTCACCGACCGCGGGATGATCCGGCGGTCGCCCTGCGGAGCCATCCACGCCGACCCGAGTGCGATCGTCGGCTACCTGATGGAGCGGATGGGCCTGGGCCCGCTGCGCCGCCCCGACGCCGTCGCGTGAGCACCGCACACCGATCCGCCGGCCGGCACCCCGTACGCCTCCGACTCCCACCCGCGACCACGATCGGCCGTGAGGGGGAGTCGGAGGGCGGAAGGGGTCACTGCCGGCCGCTCGGCTCCACGACCGTCGGGGTGGCGGCGCGGGCCTGCGCCCGGGCCGAGCGGACGGCGTGCCGGCGACGCCGCTCCCGCGCGTTCTGGTAGAGGCTACGGCCCCAGAGCAGCAGCCCGCCGCCGTCGAGCAGGAAGCTGATCACCGCGATGGTGACGAAGTCCAGGGACCCCATCATGGAGTCCTGGCCGGAGACGAAGAGCAGGAACTGGTAGATGAAGCCCCACAGCAGGGGTATGCCGACGAAGATCAGGGTGAGCAGGGCCATCAGGCGCCCGCCGATCCAGGCCAGGGCGTACCAGCGCACCACCCGCATCTCCCGCCGGGGCAGCCCGGACTGGTCCACCCGGGGCGTGCGCCGCACCATCCGCGCGACCAGGTTGCGCAGGTAGTCCTCGGTGTCGGACATCAGGTTCCGGCACCCGAGCGCGGTGGCGACGATGTAGTAGCCGTCGGTCCGCAGGAACAGGAACGTCTGCCAGATGATCCGGACCAGGTACGTGAACAGCAGCGCCGTGAGCAGCAGCGCGCCCCACTCCGGCAGTTGCAGGTAGCCCTGCCGGCCCGCCCAGAGGGCGAAGACGAAGGCCGAGGCGAGCACGCCGTCCACCAGGGTCCCGGCGATGAACGCGACGAAGCGTTGCCGCTTCGGCGCCATCCAGATCGTGCTCATGTCGGTCTGGACCACCAGGATGTACATCTGGTTGCCGATGACGAGCCGCGACGGTACGCCCGCCGCCCGCGCCGCGACCATGTGCGCGGCCTCGTGGATCGCGACCCCGACCAGGGTGAGGATGAACGTCGCCCAGGTCAGCGCCGCGAAGTGGATGGGGAACAGCAGCGTCTCGCCGGGCGTGGGCAGCAGGTCGGGATCGTCGGCGGCGAGGTACACACCACCCGCGATGACCAGGACGCAGAGCAGCAGCACGGGCAGGCTGACCATGCGGCGGGCCACCGTCGGGCTGAGCCAGTTCAGGCTCCAACTGCGCCGGGGGCGGGACGTCGCGGCCGGAGCGGGGGCCGGGGCCGGGGCGGGTGCAGCGGCCCCGCCGTCGACCTCGACGAAACCCTCGTCGCCCAGCGCGTCCAGGAAGTCGGTGATGTCGGGCGTCTCGGCGTACTTCTGTTCGTACTGGCGGACCGCCTCGCCCACCGAGTTGCCGGCGGCCAGCGAGTGGAGCAGATCCAGCCCTTCGGCGGGGATCGACAGGAACACCTGCCGCTCGACGTCGCCGATGATGACGGTGTCGCCCTCCGCTCGGTGGTCGAACGGGCGCACGCGGACAAGTGTGTCTGGTGGGTAGCCGGCCATGGTCAGTCGTCCTTTTCGCTCATCTCATCCGGGTCGTTGAAGGCCGGCACCCGGAGTTGCCGTCCGGGTGCCGGCCTTCAGGTGTGTCACCGTCAGGAGACGACACACGCAGCGGCGACAGCGCTGGTCTTCACCGACTCCAGCCGGCGAACCGTGAGCTTCTTCATGAGAATCACCTCCCTCGCGACATCGGGCAGCACTACGGTGCCGGTCGCGAGGGAGATCGTCTGCTCACTTATGTGCATACGCCGATAGCGTGTGTGTGGCATTGAGCGAATCGAACCGAACATACCTCACAAGCGACGTCGGTCCGGTGGTGTCCTGGTCGTGCCGACCCGTGCGCTACGCGTCGGCCCAGCCGGCCGGATTCGTGCACGACTCCCGGCTGATCCCCGAGCCGGTGTCCGGCCAGTCGCCGAACCGCTCGTGGTGCAGGTGGGAGAAGAGGTAGCAGAAGCCCTCGCAGCCGGCGTCGGGCACCGCCGTCACCGGATTCGCCTTGACCGCCTCGTAGAACTCCCGGCCCAGCGCCACGATGTGGCCGCGCGCGTACAGGAAACCGTCGTCGGAGCCGTCGATGATCTCGTGGATGTCGGCGCGGTCGATGTCGTACAGCTTGCGCTCGACCACCCGGTCGAGGGCGACCAGCTCGGCGCGGGGCAGCTCGGTGGAGAGCCGACGTAGTTCGGCGACGAAGGGGTCGAGCCACCGGTCCATGGCGTACCCGTCGTCGTGCGCGGGATCGCGGTCGACCAGGGCGCGACGCAGCGCCGCCTGCTCCGGACCCAGTCCGGCCCACGCCTGCTCCACCAGCGCCCAGAAGCGGTCCTCCTCCTCGGCCGTCGGCAGCGTCGGGGAGACCTCAAGATCACTGTTCGTCATGGTCGGACGATAACCGCGAGCACCGACAGTGGGAGCCGACGTGACGCACCGCGTGCGACCGGTCGCACATTGACAGCGGCGGCGGGAGCCGACCAGACTGGCCCGACAATTCCACAGCCGCGGTCACGTGTGGGGGAAGTCCGGTCGAAGTCCGGCGCTGGCCCGCAACGGTGGGCCGCCGGGGGTTACCCCGGTGGCGAGCCCGAATACCCGACGTGTCCGCGAGTCCCTGCTCCTCACCCGTCGTGGCCCACGGGTCGGAGGCCGGCCAGCCACGTCCTGACGGGCGGGCCGGGTTCCTGACGACCGCCGGGCCGGAAAGGCGCGCCCGATGGTCGTCCGCCTGAGCCGGTACCGCCTGCTCACCCTCCTCTGCGGCGTGTTCGCCGCTCTCACCCTCACCCTGACTCTCACCGGTCCGGCGACCGCCGCCCCCGTCCAGGTGGGTAGCGTCCGGTCCGACGCCGCCGCCGGTTGGCTGGCCCGCCAACTGGTCGACGGGGAACGATTCGAGACCGTCTTCGACGGCGTCGCGTACCCGGACCAGGGGTTGACCCTCGACGCGGTCCTCGCCTTCGCCGCCGCCGGTGTCGCCGACGACTTCGGTGCGTCCGCGCTGGACTGGGTCACCCGCCCGGACGTCCGCGACGGCTACGTCGGCGACGGCACCACCGAGGCGTACGCGGGCGCGACCGCCAAGCTCGCCCTCGCCGTCGCGGTACGCGGCGGCGACCCGACCGACGTCGGCGGGGTGGACCTGATCGCCCGGCTGCGCGGGTTGCAGGCGCCCGACGGCCGGTTCACCGACCGGTCGGCGTGGGGCGACTACAGCAACACGTTCAGCCAGTCCTTCGCGATCCTCGCGTTGCGTCGGACCGCAGCGGGTACGCCCCCCTCGGCCGCCGGGTGGCTGGTCGGCACCCGGTGCCCGGACGGTGGTTACCCGGTGCTGCCGGCGCAGCCGGTCTGTAGCTCTGACGTGGACGCCACCGCCCTCGTGGCGCAGGCGTTGCGGGCCGCCGGACGGCACTCCGCCGCCGCCGCGGCACTGCACTGGCTGGTGTCGGTGCAGCGGGTCGACGGCGGCTTCGCCAACGCCGACGGGATTGCCAACGCCAACAGCACCGGGCTGGCGGCGCAGGCGCTACGCGACGGTGGCCGACCGCTGTCCTGGCTGCGGGCCCGGATCTTCCTGGCCGGGTTGCAGGTCGGCTGCGGCGCGCCGACAGCCGACCGGGGGGCCGTCGACTTCGACGGCGGCACCTTCGACCCGGGCACCGCCACCCGCGCCACCGCCCAGGCCGTCCTCGGTCTCACCGGCACCGGGTACGCACGGCTCTCGTCTGCCGGTGCCGCCACCGGCGCACCCACCCTGCCCTGCCCCTGAACCACAAACCGATCCCCGTTCCCCCAGACGAAGGAGCGCCCATGTCCCATGTCCAGAGTCCCGCCCGCCGGTGGTTCGCCGGCCTGTTGGCAGCGGCCGTCGTCGCGCTCGGCCTGATCGCCGTCGAACCGTCGCCGCGCGCCGCCCACGCCGCCGCCTGCACCGGCACGACGGGGGTCACCGTCGTGGTCGACTACGGTCCGCTCGGTGGCGGCGTCCAGGTGGCGTGCGCGCTCGGCGACCCGGCCACCGGACTGGCCGCCCTCCAGGGCGCCGGCTTCGCGGTGACCGGTACCCAGCGGTGGGGCCTGGCGTTCATCTGCCGGATCAACGGCCAGCCGACCGCCGCCACCGAGCCCTGCGTGAACACCCCGCCCGCCAGCGCCTACTGGTCCTACTGGCACGCCTCCGGCAGCGGCGCTACCTGGACCTACAGCACGCTGGGCGCGACCAGCTACGACCCGGCACCGGGCACGGTCGAGGGATGGTCCTTCGGCACCGGCACGGCACCCAGCATCACCGCCCCCTGACCTGCGGATAGCCTGACGGGCCGCAGACGCCCGCCGGGTGTCGACGCCGTCTGGCGCCGCAGGGTGACCGGGCGGTACGGTGTCGACACCCGGCGTGCCGGGCCACAACTGAATGCGTCCCGTTCGGGGGGAAGCCGGTCGAAGCCGGCGCTGACCCGCAACCGTGAGCGAGCCCTGTCTCGCGAGCCGGAATGCCCCGAACCGGACGAGCGGCTTCCACTGTCGAGGTCTACAGGGTGGAGTCCGGGCAGCCGACTTTCGGCACCTCGTCGCGACCGCGCGTACGGGATGCCGCCGCCCGTGCCTTCCGGAGCTTTCACCGACCGCTCTGCGAAAGGCACCCCTCATGCTCTCCTGCTCGCTCCGGCGCGTCGGCGCCGGACTCGGCGCGGCCACCGCCACCGCGCTCGCCGTCGTCGTCGCCACACCACTGGGCGGGGTGGCCGCACCGACCGCGACCCACACCGCCGCCGCCGGAGACGCCGCGCGCTGGCTCGCCGGTGAGTACGCCGACGGCATCCTGCCCGGTCCGTTCGGCGGTGCCGACTGGGGCCTCACCATCGACGGCGTGCTCGCCCTCGCCGCCACCGGCGTCGACCCGTCGACCCGACAGTCGGCGACCGCACAGATCGCCGCCAACGTGCGCTCCTACAACAGCTACGACGACTGGGGCATCGAGGGATTCACCGACGGCGGGGCCACCGCCAAACTGCTCTACGCCGCCTCCGCCGCCGGTGGCGACCCGACCGACTTCGGCGGCTGGGACCTGCGCGCCGAGACCCTGTCGCTGGTCTCCGGTGCGGACACCGGCCATCAGCACGGCCGGATCACCAGCCGCACCACCGAGGCGTCCGGTCAGGACCCGTCCAACACCTTCGACCAGAGCTTCGCCGTCCTCGGGCTGGCCCGCAGCGGTGGCGCACCGCAGGAGACGGCCGACTTCCTGGTCCGCCAGCAGTGCGCGGCCGGCGGCTTCCGGCTCTATCCCGACGCGGACGGCGCTCCGTCGCCGAGCTGCGACGCGCAGGGCAACGCCACGCTCGACGTCGACTCCACCGCGATGGCCGTCCAGGCGCTGCTGGCCAGCGGTGCCGACGGCGCGGACGCCGCCGCCCAGCGTGGAGCCCAGTGGCTGGCGGCACAGCAACGCGCCGACGGGTCGTTCGGCGGGTCGGGGCCGACCAGTGGCGCCAACTCCAACAGCACCGGCCTCGCCGGACAGGCTCTGGCCGCGGCGGGCCGGGACAACGAGGCCACCCGGGCCGCCGAGGCGTTGGCAGCGCTCCAACTCACCACGGGCAACGGCGGTGCCGCCGCGACCGACGCCGGTGCCATCGCGTACAACACCGACGCGCTGACCGAGGCGGTCGGCGCGGGCATCACCGACAACCTCCGGGACCAGTGGCGTCGCGCCACCGCCCAGGCGCTGCTCGGCCTGGCCCAGGTGCCGCTCGGGCGGATCGGTCTCGACCTGCCGCCGACCGGCGGCCCCACCCCGTCGTCCAGCGCGTCGCCGACGCCCACCGGCTCACCCACGCCGACCGCGTCACCGACGCCGAGCACCTCACCGACACCGACCGATCCGCCCACCGTCGACCCGACGCCGAGTGCGTCCCCGAGTGAGACGCCGTCCACGCCGGTCGCCACGCCGACCGTGAGCACCAGCCCGGTCGCGGGCGGGCCGGGACGCCTGCCGACCACCGGCGTGGCCATCGGCGGGTACGTGCTCACCGCGCTGCTGCTCGTCGGCGGGGGAGCGGTCCTCCTGGTGCTGGGCCGTCGGCGGGCCACATGAGCGGCCGGACGGTCCGCACGGCACTGGTGCTCGCGGTGACCGCCGCGAGTACGGCGCTCGGCGCGGCTCCGGCACAGGCCGCCGGTCGCGCCGGCCACTGTCCGGACGCCGACGGGGTGACCGTGGTGGTCGACTTCAAGGAACTCGGCGGTGGGGTGGTGGTCCGCTGTGCCCCGGGCGACCAGGCCACCGGTCTGTCCGCGTTGAAGAACGCCGGGTTCCAGATCGCCGGCACCCTGCGCTGGGGTGAGGGCTTCATCTGCCGGATCGAGGGCAAACCCGCCGCTGCCACGGAGAAGTGCGTGGACACCCCACCGGCCAGCGCCTACTGGTCGTACTGGCACGCGCCGGACGGCGGTTCCTGGACGTACAGCGACCGGGGCGTGCTCAACCGCACGCCACCGGCGGGCAGCTTCGAAGGCTGGTCGTTCTCGCTGAACCGCAGCGCCGACAACGCGCCCCGACCCGCGGTGGCACCGAACCGACCGGCACCGCCGCCGCGCACCACCCCACCGGCACCGCCGCCGCCCCGCACCTCGGCACCGGCACCGCCACCACCCGTACCCGCCCCGCCACCGCCGGGTGCCCCGCCGCCCGTCGCCCCGCCGCCGGCCGCGGGCGCACCCGTGGCGCCGGGCGTCGGCGTCCCGACCGGTGGGGGCGGTACGCCCGTCGCCTCGGCCCCGGTCGCGCCGACCGGCGATGCGTCCGGCCCGCCGCCGGAGGTGCCGCCGACGGCGGGCACCGTGCCGCCCCTGGGCGCCGCGCCCGCGCCGCCGACCGACCCGAGGGGCTCGCTGCCGCCGGTCGAGGTCACCGGGGCACGGGACGACGGCGGCCTGCCGCTGGGCACTCTGGCCGGGCTGTTCCTGCTGGTCGTGTTGGTCGGCGGTGGCGTCCTCGCGGCCCGTCGTCGGCGTACCCCGGATGACTGACCGGGCCGTCGTCCGTCCGCCCGCACGGGTGTCGGTGCGGTCCGGGGCCGGGTACGCCGGGACCGGTCGGCTGCCGCGCGGCCTGCACCCGGGCGCCTGGTGGTGCTGGGCGCTCGGGCTGGCGACCGCGGCCAGCCACACCACCAATCCGCTGCCGCTGGCGATGATCGTCGCCGCGGCGGCGCTGGTGGTGGTCCGTCGCCGCGGCGACGCCCCGTGGGCACTGGCGTTCCGGATGTACCTGGTGCTCGGTGCGGTGATCGTGGCGATGCGGGTGCTGTTCCGCCTCGTCTTCGGCGGTGGTCAGGGCGACCACGTCCTGCTCCACCTGCCGGAGATCCCGCTGCCCGCCTGGGCGGCCGGTATCCGGCTGTTCGGGCCGGTCGCCGCCGAACAGCTCCTCGGCGGCTTCTACGACGGGCTGCGGCTGGCCACGATGCTGGTCTGTCTCGGTGCCGCCAACGCCCTGGCCAACCCGAAGCGGCTGCTCAAGGCCGTACCCGGCGCCCTGTACGCGGTCAGCACGGCGGTGGTGGTCGCCCTGTCGGTCGCCCCGCAACTGGTCGAGAGCGTGCTGCGGGTACGCCGTGCCCGCCGACTGCGCGGCGCTCCCGGGCACGGCCTGCGCGCGCTGCGCGGCATCGCCCTGCCGGTGCTGGCCGACGCCCTGGACCGGTCCCTGGCCCTGGCGGCGGCGATGGACTCGCGGGGTTACGGGCGCACCGCCGCCGTACCGGCCGGTCAGCGTGCTCTGACCGGTGCCCTGGTGCTCGCCGGGCTGGTCGGTGTCTGCGTCGGCACGTACGGCCTGCTCGACGCGACCGTGCCGGGCTACCTCGGTCTGCCGATGCTGCTCGGCGGCCTGGCCACGGCGGTGGCCGGAATGCTGCTGGCCGGGCGGCAGGTGCGGCGCAGTCGCTACCGCCCCGACCGGTGGCGGGCGGCCGAACTGGCCGTCGCCGGGTGCGGCCTGGCCACCGCCGTGGTGATGACGATGGCCGGCACGGTGGACCCGGAGCGGCTCTACCCGCCGGTCAGCCCGCTCACCTGGCCGGAGTTGACGCCCCTGGTGGTGCTCGCGGTGCTGGTGGCGGTGACACCGGCCTGGCTTGCCCCGCCGGCACCGACGACGAACCCGACCCCGCGACCGCTGCCCGTCCCACCATCGGCGACCGGCGGCACCGACCACACGTCGCGCCGCGACACGGCGCGGCCGGAGGCGCACCGATGATCGACTTCGACCGGGTCACCGTCCGGTACGCCGAGAGCCGCGAGCCGATGCTGCGCGACGTCCGCCTGCACATCCCGGAGGGCGAGCTGTGTCTGGTCGCCGGGCGTACCGGGGCCGGCAAGTCGACGCTGCTGCGGGCGATCAACGGCCTGGTGCCGCACTTCACCGGCGGCACCCTGCACGGCACCGTCACCGTGCACGGCCGGGACACCCGGGCCCATCCGCCGCGCGATCTCGCCGACGTCGTCGGCGTGGTCGGTCAGGACCCGCTCGCCGGCTTCGTCACCGACACCGTCGAGGAGGAACTCGCCTACGGCATGGAACAACTCGCGCTGCCCGCGCCGGTCATGCGCAAGCGCGTCGAGGAGACCCTCGACCTGCTCGGCATCGCCGAGCTGCGGGACCGGCCGCTGCGGACACTCTCCGGCGGGCAGCAGCAGCGGGTCGCCATCGGCGCGGTCCTCACCAGCCATCCGCAGGTGCTGGTGCTCGACGAACCGACCTCGGCGCTGGACCCGACCGCCGCCGAGGACGTGCTGGCCGCCGTCACCCGCCTGGTCCACGACCTCGGTGTCACCGTGGTGGTGGCCGAGCACCGGTTGGAACGCGTCGTGCAGTACGCCGACCGGCTGCTCTATCTGCCCGGCGACGGCACCGTCGTCGACGGGCCACCGGAGGCCGTACTCGCCGGCATCGAGCTGGCCCCGCCGCTGATCGAGTTGGGCCGCGTCGCCGGCTGGACACCCCTGCCGCTCTCCGTCCGCGACGCGCGGCGTCGTGCGGGCGACCTCCGGCAGCGGCTCGCCGACGCGTCGCCACCACCGGCCGCGCCGGTGCCGGAGGGCGTACCGGCGCTGACCGCGCGGGGCGTCGTGGTGCGGTACCCGGGCACGGTGGCGGTGCGCGGCGTCGACCTCGACCTGCACTCGGGGCAGGTCGTCGCGCTGATGGGCCGCAACGGCTCCGGGAAGTCGAGCCTGCTCTGGGCGGTGCAGGGCAGCGGCCCACGCCAGGGCGGCACGGTGACCGTGCCCGGCCCGGACGGCGATCCGGACCCGAAGGCGCTGTCCGCCGCGCGGGCCCGCCGCCGGGTCGGTCTGGTCCCGCAGACCCCCGGCGACCTGCTCTATCTGGAGACGGTGGCCGCCGAGTGCGCCCAGGCCGACCGGGAGTCCGAGGTGCCCGCCGGGACCTGCCGGGAGTTGCTGGACCACCTCACCCCCGGGCTGCCGGACGACCGGCACCCTCGGGACCTGTCGGAGGGGCAGCGGCTGGCCCTCGCGCTCGCGGTCCAGCTCACCGCCGCCCCGCCGGTGGTCCTGCTCGACGAGCCCACCCGGGGACTGGACTACCGGGCCAAGCGGCAGTTCGCCACCGTGGTCCGTCGGCTGGCCGCGCAGGGCCGGGCGGTCGTGGTCGCCACCCACGACGTCGAACTCGTCGCCAGCCTCGCCGACCGGGTGGTGGTGATGGCGCAGGGCGAGATCGTCGCCGACGGCACCGCCGCCGAGGTCATGCTCGCCTCACCGGCGTTCGCGCCCCAGGTCGCCAAGGTCCTGGCCCCGCAGTCCTGGCTGACGGTGGACCAGGTCACCTCGGCACTGGCCCGTGCCGAGGTGGCGTGATGAGCGTGTTGCGCGTCGCCCCGCGTACGGCTGTCATCCTGACCCTCGCCTCGGTCGCCGCGTTCGCCACCTTCACCTGGCCGTTCTTCGTGCCCGCCCAGCCGGAGGCGACGGCGCGGACCACCGAGGCACCGCTGGTCTTCGTCGTCGTCCTGCCGGTCCTGCTCGCCCTCGTCCTGGCCGAGCTCAGCTCGGGTGGCATCGACAGCAAGGCACTGGCGATGCTCGGCGTGCTCGCCGCCGTCAACGCCGCGTTACGCCCGCTGGGTGCCGGCACCGCCGGGATCGAGACGGTGTTCTTCCTGCTGGTGCTGGCCGGTCGGGTGTTCGGGCCCGGTTTCGGCTTCCTGCTGGGGGCCATCTCGCTGTTCGCCTCCGCGCTGCTCACCGCCGGGGTCGGACCCTGGCTGCCGTTCCAGATGCTGGCCGCCGCCTGGCTGGGGCTCGGCGCGGGGCTGCTGCCGTCCCGGTTGCGGGGCCGGGCCGAGATCGCCGTGCTGGCCGGGTACGGCGCGGTCGCCGCCTACGCGTACGGGCTGCTGATGAACCTCTGGTTCTGGCCGTTCAGCGTCGGCGCGGACACCCAGCTCTCGTACGTCGCCGGTGCGCCGGTGCTGGAGAACCTGCACCGCTTCGCGGTGTTCACGGCCGTCACCTCCACCTTCGGTTGGGACACCGGCCGGGCGGTCACCACCGCCGTCGCCATCGTCCTGGTCGGACCGGCGGTCCTGGCTGCCCTGCGCCGGGCCGCCCGCCGGGCCGCGTTCGACGCCCCGGTGACCTTCGCCGCGCCCGCCGCGCCGCCGGTGGGGCCGGGGTCGGGTGCACCCACCGGCACGCGGGTCGCCGGGCCCGACGCGGTGCCGACCGTCCCGACACGAACCGGGGACGGTCCGCCACCCGAACGGTGAGCGGGCACATCCGGACGGCGTGCAGGTGTGCCCGGACGTGGTCGGCGGCCGACGCCGGGGCGTCCGGACCGTTCTGACACCCCACTGCCGCGCTCCGCGTACGGCGTCGAGGCCGACTCCCGGCACGGGGAGTGCCTGACGCATCGCGTGGCGTAGCGGAGGTGGGTGGACGGCTGCCCGTATTGCGGTATCCGCAGGTGGGGGCCGGTTACAAGGTCGTAAATCGTGATCTGAGGACGGCTCAGAACCGTTGACGTGGCCTCGCTCACGCTCCTATGGTGAACCACCAGTTCACTCAGTGATCCGATCCGGGCCGGGGGAAGCCCGGCGGATCCCACGCCAGACGACGCTTCCGAGGGATTCGGAGAGTGCCTGCATGACCGTGACAAGAACGACCACCGCCGCGGTGGCCGCCCAGGGCGGACCCGCCGGTCAGGTGGACCCGCCGACACCACGCCGCCGAAACGCCCGACTGGCCGCCGCGAGCAGGAGCGGTCGCAACGCGGCCGGAGCCGTCCTGGTGGTGGCGGCGCTCGCCGGCCTCTGGGAGGGCTACAAGGCGTTGGGCCGGGCCGTCGGCGACGTCGTGCCCGGCACCCGGATCGCCTTCCCCGTCGCCACCGACGACCTGTCGATGCCGCACGTGTGGACGATCCTCGGCGCACTCGTCGAACCGGCCCGGCGCGGCGACCCGACCACGCTCGGCGTCTACCTGCTCGGCGAGACCAGCGTGACGTTGCGCGAGGCGTTCTACGGCCTGCTGGCCGGCTCGTCGCTCGGCCTGCTGCTCGCCGTCCTCTTCCTGAACGTGGTGCCACTGAGCAAGGGGCTGATGCCCTGGCTCGTGGCGTCGCAGACGGTTCCGCTGGTGGCCATCGCCCCGATGATCGTGATCTGGGGCGGCAAGGCCGGCGCACCGCCCTGGGTGGCGGTCACCGGCATCGCCGCCTACCTCGCCTTCTTCCCGGTCACCATCAACACCCTGCGGGGACTCAAGTCCCCGCCGAAGGTCCAGTTGGAGTTCATGCGCAGCGTCGGTGCCGGCCGCTGGCAGGTACTCGGGTGGCTGCGGATGCCCGCGGCGCTGCCCTTCGTCTTCGCCGGGCTGCGCCTCGCGGCGACCGCGAGCGTGGTGGGCGCGATCGTCGGCGAGCTTTCCGCCGGCACCGGCCGCGGCATCGGCCGGGCCATCCTCACCTTCGCCTACTACTACTCCAACGGCCCGGAGAAGTTGTACGCGGCCGTCCTGGTCGCGGCGGCGGCCGGCATCGTCTTCGTGCAGTCCCTGGCACTCATCGAGCGCGTGGCGCTCCGGAACCGGCAGACCCGGTGACCACCCCTTCCGCCTCCACAACTCCTGGAGAGAAGCTGATGTCTGAGGCCGCGATCATTTCCGTGCGAGGAGTCACCAAGCAGTTCACCGGCGGAGACCGCACGGTGACGGCGCTTGAGGACATCGACCTGTCGATCGAGCGGGGCGAGTTCGTGTCCCTGCTGGGGCCCAGCGGCTGCGGCAAGAGCACCCTGCTGCGGATCCTGGCCGATCTCACCGAGCCGACCGACGGCACGGTGTCGCTCAACGGCAAGACGCCGGCGGCGTCCCGGTCCGACCGTGACTACGGCATGGTCTTCCAACAGGCCGGCCTCTTCGAGTGGCGGACCGTGCAGCGCAACGTCGAGCTGCCGTTGCAGGTGGCCGGCGTGGACAAGGCGACGCGGCGGGCCAAGGCACACGAGATGCTGGACCTGGTCCGGCTCTCCGACTTCTCCCGCCACTTCCCCTGGCAGCTCTCCGGCGGCATGCAGCAGCGGGTGGCGATCGCCCGCGCGCTGTCGGCGGACCCGGAGATCCTGTTCATGGACGAGCCGCTGGGCGCACTCGACGAGATGAACCGCGAGCGACTGCAGGGCGAGTTGCTCCGGATCTGGTCGGACACCCGCACCACCGTCGTCTTCGTCACGCACAGCATCTCCGAGGCGGTCTTCCTGTCCTCGCGGATCGTCGTGATGTCCGCCCGGCCCGGCCGCATCGCCGCCAGCATCGACGTCGACCTGCCGTACCCGCGGACCGCGGCGACCCGGACCACCGACGCGTTCTTCGCCAAGGTCACCGAGGTGCGCGCGGCGCTGCACGGCGCCCCGGCCGAGCAGGCGGCCCGATGAGCACCACGCCGCTGACCTGGAGCGCCCCGTCCGCCGCCGCGCTGCGGACGGCCGTCGGCCGGTTCCTGCCGGTCGTGCTCACCGCGGTGGTGATCCTCGGCTCGTGGCAACTGGTCGTCACGATCTTCGACGTCCCGTCGTTCATCGTGCCGGCGCCGGTGGAGATCTCGTCCGCGTTCCGCTCCGAGTTCGGCACGATCATGTCGGCCTCGGTGATCACCGTGCGGGCGGTGCTCCTCGGCCTGCTCCTCGGCGCGGTCGCCGGGGTCTCGGTGGCCCTGGCGCTCAGCCGCTTCCCGGGCGTGTCCGGCCCGGTGCTGACCGCCGCCGTCATCATCAACTGCGCCCCGATCGTGGCTCTCGCACCCATCTTCAACAACTGGTTCGGGGTCACCAACCCGATGTCCAAGGCGGGTGTGGCCGCGGTGATGGTCTTCTTCCCGGTCCTGGTCAACACCACCAGGGGACTCCTCCAGGTCTCACCCCTGCACCTGGAGATCATGCAGTCGCTCGCGGCACAGCCTCGACAGGTGGCGCTCATGCTGCGGCTGCCCAACGCGTTGCCGTACCTGTTCAACGCGCTCAAACTCGGCAGCACGCTCGCCGTGATCGGCGTGATCGTGACCGAGTACTTCGGTGGACCGAGCAACGCGCTCGGGGTGTACATCGCCTACCAGGCGGCCCTGCCCCGCTTCGAGTACGCCTGGGCGGGGATCGCGGTGGCCAGTGCCCTCGGTCTGCTGCTGTTCGGTGCCACGTCCCTCTTGGAACGCCTCCTGATGCCCTGGCACGAGTCCCTGCACGACAGCGACTCCTAAAGAGCCCGGATCCCCCACGAAATGTTGGAGTCAGATATGGCCCTGCACCTACGGCGGACCTCGCGGAGGAACCGCCCGATCACGATCGCCGCCACGCTCACCGCCGTCCTGCTCGCCGCCTCGGCCTGCGGCGGCATGTCCGACGGCCCGAGCGAGTCCGCGGCCGAGGCCGCCAAGAACTGTGAGTCGACCACCAAGGTCCGGGTGGTGCTCCAGTGGGTCGCCCAGGCCCAGTTCGCCGGCTACTACGCGGCCAAGGAGAAGGGGTACTACGCCGAGGAGTGCCTCGACGTCACCATCCAGGAGGGTGGCGTCAACATCGTCCCCCAGCAGGTGCTCTCCGCCGGCAACGCCGAGTTCGCGGTCAGCCACGTCACCAAGACGATGGTCACCCGGGAACAGGGCGCGGACCTGGTCAACATCGGCCAGGTGTTCCAGCGCGGCGCGTACCTCCAGGTCGCCTGGGCCGACTCCGGCATCAAGGAGCTGACCGACCTCAAGGGCAAGAAGGTCGGGAGCTGGGGTTACGGCAACGAACTCGTGCTGTTCGCCGCGATGAAGGACGCCGGTGTCGACCCGACCAAGGACGCCGAGATCATCCAGCAGCCGTTCGACATGTCGCTGCTGCTGCGCAAGGAGGTCGACGCCGCCCAGGCCAAGACCTACAACGAGTACGCCCAGTTGCTGGAGACCAAGAACCCGGACACCGGCGAGCTGTACCAGCCGTCGGACTTCTCCGTGATCAACCTCCAGGACGCCGGCTACACCAGCCTCGAGGACGGCGTCTACGCCCGGGGTGACTGGCTCAACGAGCAGGCCAACCAGGACACGGCGGTGAAGTTCCTCAAGGCGTCCTACCGGGGCTGGGGCTTCTGTCGCGACGAGCTGGACGACTGTGTGGACATCGTGCTCAACGCCGGCAGCGCGCTGGGCAAGGGACACCAGACCTGGATGCTCAACGAGATCAACAAGCTGATCTGGCCGGCCGCCAACGGCGTCGGGATGATGGACCAGGCGGCCTGGGACCAGACCATCAAGATCGCGATGGGCGGCGGCGTGCTCAAGGGCGTGCCGGACTCCGACGCGTTCCGCACCGACCTGTCCAAGCGCGCCAACGACGAACTCTCGGCCGACGGCTTCGACGCCAACGGCAACTCCTACACACCGGAGACCGTGACGATCACGGAAGGCGGTAGGTAGGCGGGCGGTCGGGTGCCGGCGGTTCCCGCCGTTCGGCACCCGACCGCAGCCGATGGCTTCTGCCAAGATGTGGGCCGTATCTCACGGCTGACGGCGATTGATGGAGGTAGCGATGGCGCCCAGTGAGGCGGGCCTGGTGCGACGCACGATCTGGCTCCTGCGGGCGGTGGCGGCGCACCCGGAAGGTGTCGGGCTCAGCGAGGTCGCCCGCGAGGCGGGTATCCCGAAGGCCACCTGCTACCGGGTGCTCACCGTGCTGGAGCGGGAGAGCTGGCTCACCCTGGATCCGATCACCCGTCGCTACCGGGTGTCCCTCGGTCTGCTCTCCATCGTGGGCGGACTCCTCGACGGCGGTGGCGCCTACGGCCACATGCGCGAGGTGCTGCGCAACCTCGCCGAGGAGACCCGGGAGACGGCCGGCTTCGACGTGCTGCTGCCGCCGCAGGTGATGGTCGTGGCGCAGGTGCCGGGTCCGTCGCTGATCGGGCAGACGCTCAAGCCGGTGCCCCGTACCCAGCCGGTCTGGGCCACCTCCACCGGCAAGGTGCTGCTGGCGGCGCTGAGCGCGGAGTCGGTGTGGGAGGACTTCACCGAGGAGTTCGCCGAGCACGCCCCGCCGGAGGTGGGCGACCTGGAGTCCTTCGTGGCCTCGCTGGACGCGGTCCGGGAACGCGGGTTCGCCTTCGCGTACGACGAGCTGGAGGTCGGGGCGGCGTCGGTCGCCGCGCCGGTGCGGCTGCGCGGCAACACGCCGTACGCGGTCTGGATCGGCGGGCCCACCTACCGGATCACCCGCGAGCGCATCGACACCATGGCGGAGTCGGTGATCAAGGCCGCCCGGCAGCTCACCGACCTGCTCAGTAACGCAGACATCGACATTCCGAGTGCCTTCGCCAGACGCTAGGGCACCCGCCGACCGCACGGCTCGTCCACGCGTGCGGTGAAGGAGGAGACAATGGCCGTACCAGCCGAGGTGTTGGCGGCGGCACTGACGGTGGTCGACAAGACCCCCAAGGGGCTGTACGTCGACGGCGAGTGGCGCGCGGGCCGGGACGGTGCCGTCCTGCCCGTGGAGGATCCGGCGACCGGCACGACCATCGCGGAGGTGGCGGACGCCTCGGTCGAGGACGGGCGGGACGCGTTGGCCGCCGCCGCCCGGGCCCAGGCCGGGTGGGCCGCGACCGCGCCCCGGGAGCGGGGCGAGGTGTTGCGTCGGGCGTTCGACCTGATCACCGAGCGCCGCGACGACCTGGCCCGGATGATGACCCTGGAGATGGGCAAGGCGTTCGCCGAGTCCCAGGCCGAGGTGGCTTACGCCGCCGAGTTCCTGCGCTGGTTCGCCGAGGAGGCGGTCCGCATCGACGGCGGCTACCTGCCGGCGCCGGGCGGCAACTCGCGGGTCGTGGTGATGCGCCAACCGGTCGGCCCCTGCCTGCTGGTGACCCCGTGGAACTTCCCGATGGCGATGGGCACCCGCAAGATCGGTCCCGCCCTGGCGGCCGGGTGCACCGTCGTGGTCAAGCCGGCCAAGCAGACGCCGCTGTCCATGTTGGCGCTGGTGCAGATCCTGGAGGAGGCGGGCCTGCCCCGGGGCGTGGTCAACGTGATCACCACCTCGCAGTCGGGCCGGGTCACCTCGGCCCTGCTCACCGACGAGCGACTGCGCAAGCTGTCGTTCACCGGGTCGACCCCGGTCGGCCGGACCCTGCTGGCCCAGTCCGCCGAGCGGGTGCTGCGCACCTCGATGGAGCTGGGCGGGAACGCGCCGTTCCTGGTCTTCGGCGACGCCGACCTCGACCTGGCCGTCGAGGGGGCGGTCCAGGCCAAGATGCGCAACGTCGGCGAGGCGTGCACCGCCGCGAACCGCTTCTACGTGCACCGTTCGGTGGCGCCGCGCTTCGTCGAGGCGCTCGCCGAACGGCTCGGTGGGCTGCGCGTCGGGCACGGCCTGGACCCGTCGACCGACGTCGGGCCGCTCATCGACGGCGGCGCGGTGACCTCGGTCGCCGAGTTGGTCGACGACGCCACGCAGGCGGGTGCGGCGGTCGTCACCGGTGGCGGGCCGGTCGCCGGGGCGGGACACTTCTTCGCGCCGACCGTGCTCTCCGGGGTGCCGGACGGCGCCCGGTGCGTCCGCGAGGAGATCTTCGGCCCGGTCGCCCCGGTGGTGGTCTTCGACGACGAGGACGAGGCGGTCGGCCTGGCCAACGACTCCGAGTACGGCCTGGCCGCGTACGTCTTCACCGAGAACCTGGGCCGTGGGCTGCGGGTGACCGAGCGGCTGGAGAGCGGGATGGTGGGGCTCAACCAGGGCGTCATCTCCAACCCGGCGGCCCCCTTCGGCGGGGTCAAGCAGTCCGGGACGGGCCGCGAGGGCGGGGCGGTCGGCATCGACGAGTACCTGTTCGTCAAGTACGCGGCGGTCCGGGCGCAATGGTGACCCGCTTCCTGCTCGCCGGGGTGCAGATGGCGCCGGTCTTCGGCGACGTCGCGGCGAACATCGCCGGCACCTCCGCCTGGATCCGGGCGGCGGCCGATCAGGGTGCCCGTCTCGTGGTGCTGCCCGAGGCGGCCTCGGCGGGGTACGTCTTCGCCGACCGGGCGGAGGCCGCCCGGTACGCCCAGCCGGTGCCGGAGGGGCCGACGGTCACCGCGTGGGCGCGGCTCGCCGCCGAGCTGGACGTGTGGATCGTCGGCGGGGTGACCGAGCGCGACGGCGACGCGGTCTTCAACTCGGCGGTGCTGCTCGGTCCGACCGGGCACCTCGGCACGTTCCGCAAGGCCCACCTGTGGAACGACGAGAAGGAGATCTACGACCGCAACTCGGACGGCTTCCCGGTCTACGACACGCCGCTGGGCCGCATCGGCATCGGGATCTGTTACGACGCCTGGTTCCCCGAGACGTTCCGCAGCGCCGCGTTGCAGGGCGCCGACCTGGTGGTGCTGCCGTCGAACTGGGTGCCGGTGCCGGGACAGCCGACGACCGCGCCCGCGATGGCGAACCTGATGTGCATGACCGGGGCGCACTCCAACCAGTGCTACGTGGCCGGGATCAGCCGGATCGGGGTGGAGAACGGTCAACCCTTCGTCGGCCGGTCCGTCCTGGTCGGACCGGACGGCTGGCCGATCGCCGGCCCGGCCAGCGGCAACCGCGAGGAACTCGTGCTGGCCGAGGTGGACCTGATCGGTACGCGGGCGCAACGGTGGCACAACCCGTTCAACCAACCGTTGGCCGACCGGCGGACCGATCTCTATGTGGCCGGCGACGTCGACCGTGCCGTCACCGCTGTGACCTGCGTGGACGGCGACAGGTGAACCTCGCCGGATAGCCGGATACGTCCCTGAGGGCTATTGACTCGCACCCTCTGCAACGCCAGGATATGAACCAATGGTTCATCCAATGAACCACTAAGGAGTGATCGTGAGCATCCGGGTTCGCAAGCTGATCCGTCACCTCGAAGAGACGCGGCTGGAGAACGGCAGAGCGGTGCAGCCGGTGCACCGGGTCGCCTTCGCCGGCGTGGTCATCGAGAATCCCTACCCCAGCGAGTACGTGCAGGACCTGGTCACCCTCGCCGACGAGATCGGCCAGGAGATCGGCGAGCTGGTCGGCCCCGCCTGCGTGGAACTGCTCGGCGCCGAGGTCGAGGCGTTCGGCAAGGCCGCGCTCGTCGGCATCGACGGCGAGGTCGAGCACGGCTCGGCGTTGATCCACAACCTGCGCTTCGGCAACGTGTTCCGCACCGCGGCCGGCGGCACCGAACTGCTGCCCGCCGCCGAGAAGGTCGGCGTGCCCGGCAGCCCGATCGACATCCCGCTCAAGCACAAGCTGGACTCCAAGACCCGCTCGCACCACCAGACGGTGACCCTCCAGGTGGCCGACGTGCCCCGGCCCCGGGAGATCCTCGTGGTCTGCGCCGCGTCGAACACCGGACGTCCGCTGGCCCGCCTCGCCGCCTTCGGCGCCGAGCTCAAGAGCAACTGACCTGAGCGCGCGACGGGACGGAGCCAGCCGATGACCATCACCGACACCGACACCACCACCTGGACCAGCGAGCGGCTCAAGGAGGCCGACAAGGAGTACGTGATCCACTCCTGGTCGGTGCAGGGCAAGCTCGACCCCATCCCCGTGGCCGGCGGATCCGGTTCGTGGTTCTGGGACTACGACGGCCGCCGGTACCTCGACTTCCAGTCCCAACTGGTCAACCTGAACCTGGGCCACCAGCACCCCCGACTGGTCGAGGCGATCCGCGCCCAGGCCGAACAGCTCTGCTACATCGGACCCGGCTTCGCCGAGCGGTCCCGGGCGGAACTGGCCGAGATGATGGCCGGCATCACCCCCGGTGACCTCAAGATGAGCTTCTTCACCACCGGCGGCGCGGCGGCCAACGAGAACGCCGTGCGGCTGGCCCGGCACGTCACCGGCCGCCAGAAGATCATCGCGCGGTACCGCTCGTACCACGGCGCGACCGCGGGGGCGATGTCACTGACCGGTGACCCGCGTCGGTGGGCGGCCGAGCCGGGGATGAGCGGTGTGGTGCGGATGCTCGACCCGTACACCTACCGCTGCCCGGCCGGGCACCCCGACCCGTGCCCGGTCTGCTCCGGCGGCCCGCACCTGGAGGAGATCCTCCGCTACGAGAACCCGGAGACCGTCGCCGCCGTCATCGTCGAGCCGGTCACCGGCACGAACGGCCTGCTCTACCCGCCGGACGGCTACCTGCGCTCGCTGCGCGAGGTCTGCGACCGGTACGGCATCCTGCTCATCTTCGACGAGGTGATGGCCGGATTCGGGCGTACCGGCGAGTGGTTCGCCTGCGACCACTGGGACGTGGTGCCGGACATCCTCACCACCGCGAAGGGGTTGAACTCCGGGTACGTGCCGCTCGGCGCGATGACGGTCTCCACCCGGATCTCCGAGTGGCTGCGGGACAACATGTTCTGGGGCGGCCTGACGTACGCCGGACACCCGCTCGCCTGCGCCTCCGGCGTGGCGTCCCTGCGGATCATGCAGGACGAGGGCGTGGTGGGCAACGCGCGGGCGATGGGGGAGCGGCTCGGTGCCGGTCTGGCCACGCTGGCCCAGCGCCACCCGAGCATCGGCGAGATCCGGGGCCGGGGGCTGTTCTACGGCGTGGAGCTGGTCCGCGACCGCGACACCCGCGAACCGCTCGTGCCGTTCAACGCCAAGGGACCGGCCGCCGCGCCGGTCGGCCGACTGCTCAAGGCCGCGATGCAGCGGGGCGTCTACCTGACCGCCAACTTCAACGTGCTGCGGCTGACCCCGCCCCTGGTCATCAACGCCGAGGAGATCGACCTCGCCCTCGGTGTCCTGGACGAGGTGCTCGACCTCGCCGACGAGCACTACCAGAACTGAGCGACGGCCCGGCGGGTGACGGACCCGCCGGGGAGAGGAGAGGCACGATGCCGACGACGCTGATCACCAACGGCACGGTCGTCAACGCCGACGCCGCGGTCCGCGCCGACGTGCTGGTACGCGACGGCCGGATCGTCGCCCTCGGCACCGGCACGGACTGGACCGCCGACCAGGTGGTGGACGCGACCGGCAAGCTGGTCATGCCGGGTGGCATCGACGCACACACCCACCTGGAGTATCCGGTCGACGGCTTCAGCACGCACACCGCCGACGACTTCCACAGCGGCACGGTCGCGGCGGCGTGCGGCGGCACCACCACGGTCATCGACTTCGTCAAGAAGGAACCCGACCGGACGCTGTACGACACGTACCTGCGGCGGCGGGACACGGCGGCGGCCAAGGCCGTGGTGGACGTCGGCCTGCACGCCATCGTCCCGCCCCGCGCCGCCCAGCCGGACGTCCTCGACGACCTGCGCCGGCTGGTCGGCGAGGGCGCGACGAGCTGGAAGTTCTTCATGGCCTACCCGGGCCAGATGGTCGACGACGACGAGCTGCTCGACGGCTTCGAACTGGCCCGCGACCTCGACGTGCTGCCGATGGTGCACGCCGAGAACGGACACATGGTGGCCCGCGAGGTGCGGCGTCTGGTGGACAGCGGCCGGACCGCCGAGAACTTCCACATGCGGGCCCACGGGCACGACTCCGAGGCCGAGGCGGTGCACCGCGCCGTCGTGCTCGCCGAGCGCATCGGCACACCGCTGTACGTGGTGCACGTCTCCAGCGCGGAGGCGGCCGACGAGATCAGCCGGGCCCGGGCCGCCGGGTCACGGGTCTACGGCGAGACCTGCCCGCAGTACCTCGTCGTGGCCTACGAGGACTACGCCGACCTGGGGGAGCGGGCCGCCGCGTACGTCTGCTCCCCGCCGATCCGGGAACGCAGCAACCAGGACGGCCTGTGGCGGATGCTCGCCACCGGCGCCCTGTCCACCGTCGCCACCGACCACGCCGGCTTCTGCCTGCACCAGCCCGAGGACCTGCCGCCGCAGAAGCTGCGCAGCCCCGGTTACTTCCCGAAGGTGCCCAACGGGGTCCCCGGCGTCGAGGACCGGCTGATGGTCCTCTGGCAGTCCGGCGTGGTGAGCGGGGTGATCGACCCGTGCCGCTTCGTGGACCTGGTCGCGGCCCGACCGGCCAAGCTGTTCGGCCTGTTCCCCCGCAAGGGCGTCGTGGCGGTCGGTGCGGACGCCGACCTGGTGGTCTGGGACCCAGCCGCCGACCACGTGATCACGGCTGCGGGCTCGCACACGCGCACCGACTACAACATCTACGAGGGCATGCGCGTGACCGGTCGACCCGTGCACGTCTTCTCCCGGGGCGAGCACCTGGTCGGCCCGGACGGTCTGCGGACCGACACCCCGGGCCGGGGCGCCTTCCTGACCCGCGACGCCCCGCGTCTCCTCTGACCCACCGAATCCCCTGCACCACGTACGAGCGGAGCTGGACAGATGACACTTCCCCTGGGTATCCACGTCGGTGAGCGACTCAGCCTGGAACAGACCTACTGGCAGGCCGAGTTCGCCGACCAGAACGGGTTCGAGTCCGTCTGGGTCGCCGAGGGACGACTCGCCCGCGACGGCATCGTCCCGGCGGCGATCATCGCGAGCCGGACGCGGAACGTGAAGATCGGCACCGGTGTGGTCAACAACAAGAGCCGCAACGCGGCCCTGATGGCGGTGACCTTCAAGACGCTGGACGAGGTCGCGCCGGGCCGGGCCATCCTGGGCATCGGTGCCTGGTGGGAGCCGCTGGCGACCAAGGTCGGCCAGCCGCTGTCCAAGCCGCTCAAGTCGATGCGCGAGTACATCGGCGTGCTCCAGGCGTTCTTCCGCAACGAGGTCGTCAACTTCGACGGCGAGTTCGTCCAGATGCAGGACGTGCGTTTCGACAGCATGTACCGGGAGAACAAGCCGGTCGACATCCCGATCTACATCGGCGCGGTCGGTCCCCGGATGCTCGAACTCGCCGGTGAGATCAGCGACGGCGTGCACATGGACTTCCTGCTGCCGCCGTCGTACATGGTGGGTGCCCGGGAGGCGATCGACCGTGGCCTGGCCAAGCGGACCGACGGCCGCGACGCCATCGACCTGACCCAGATCGTCTCGTGCAGCGTCAACGACGACGACCCGCAGGAGGCCATCGACGCCTGCAAGGCGTTCCTCACCCTCTATCTGTGCCAGCAGCCGCACATCGCTGAGCACTGCGGCGTGGAGCGGGAACTCGTCGACCGGTTGCAGGAGATCGCCGGCTGGCCCGCCACCCCGGAGGACATCAAGCGGGCGATGCACCTGGTCCCCAACAGCCTGGTGCAGAACGTCACCGCCTGCGGCACCACCGACGACGCCTTCCAGAAGCTCCAGGCGTACCAGGAGGCGGGCGTGCGCTGCCCGATCATCTCCACGCTCGGGGACAAGGAGCAGACCCTCACCCGGCTCGCCCAGGCCGCGAAGGCGTGACCCGGTGAGCACCCATCCCTCCTGCCGCGTCGCCGTGGTCGGCGGCACCGGCCCGCAGGGCCGTGGGCTGGGCTACCGCCTGGCCCGCGCCGGACACCGGGTCGTCCTCGGCTCCCGCGACGCCGGACGCGCCGAGGCCGCCGCCGAGGAGCTGTCCCGTCAGGTCGGCGCCGCACGCGTCACCGGCGCGACGAACCTGGCGGCGGCGACCGACGCCGACGTCGTCCTGCTCGCCGTGCCGTACGACGGGCACGCCGACCTGGTCACCGGACTGGCCCCGGCGCTGGCCGACAAGCTGGTGGTGAGCTGCGTCAACCCGCTCGGCTTCGACCGCCACGGCCCGTACGGCGTCGCCGTGCTGGCCGGCAGCGCCGCCGAGGAGGCCGCCGCGCTGGTGCCCTCGGCCACCGTGGTCGGCGCGTTCCACCATCTGGCCGCCCCCCTCCTGCTCGACCCGGACGCCGACCTGAGCCACGAGGACGTCCTGGTCTGCGGGGACGACGTCGCCGCCAAGGAGCGGGTGATGGCCCTCGCCGTCGACGTGACCGGCGGCCGTGCCGTCGATGCCGGCCGGTTGCGACTGGCCCGCCAACTGGAACCCCTGACCGCAGTCCTGATCAGCGTCAACAAGCGGTACAAGACCCGTTCGGGGCTGGCTCTGACCGGCCTCGCCCCGGCGGTCGGAAAGGTCCCCGCGTGAAACTCGCCGCCCTGCAACTCCGCGCCACCGACGACCGGACCGAGACGATCGGCCGTGCCGCCGACCTGATCGACGCCGCCGCCGACCAGGGCACCCGCATCCTGCTGCTGCCGGAACTGTTCGCGGTGCCGTTCGTCCAGCCCGAACCCGACCTGGACTACTTCCGGTACGCCGAGGGCCTCGACGGTCCGTCGAACCGGATGGCGGCCGAGCGGTCGAAGCGGCACCGGATGACGGTGGTCTCGTCGATCTTCGAGGCGGGCCAGGTCCCCGGGGTCTACCACAACACCGCCTGCACCTACGTCGATGGTGAACTCAAGTCGGTGTACCGCAAGTCGCACCTGCCGTTCTCCAACGGCTTCCCGGAGAAGTTCTACTTCCAGCCGGGCGGTACCGAACCCGACGTGGTGCAGACCGGGGAGACCGGCGTCGGCACCATCATCTGCTACGAGCGGCACTTCCCCGAACTGAGCCGCGTGGTGGCCCTGCGTGGCGGGTCGGTGCTCTGCGTACCCGTCGCCTCGGCGAGCGCGCCGATGCGCGAGGTGTTCCAGTTGGAGCTGCGCGCGCACGCCGTGTTCAACGGGCTCTTCGTGATCTGCTCGAACCGGGTCGGCACCGAGGGCACCAAGGAGTACTTCGGGCTCAGCGCGGTCTACGGCCCCAACGGCGACGTGCTCGCCCAGGCCGCCGACGACCGGGACGACCTCGCGGTGGCCGAGGTCGACCTGGACCTGGTGGACCTGTCCCGTCGCCGTCGCCCGTTCCTGCGCGACCGCCGGCCCGAGCTGTACGGCCGGTTGACCCGGATGGAGCCGGAGACGTGACCCCGGGTCCGTGGGTGGTGGTCGTACCCGCCAAGTCCTTCGCGGCGGCCAAGACCAGATGCGTGGGGCTGGCCGCCGCCGACCGTGCCGCGCTGGCCCGGGCGATGCTGACCGACGTGCTCGGTGGGCTGACCCGGGCCCGGCGGGTCCGCGCCGTGGTCGTCGCCACCACCGACGCGCAGGTCACCGCCACGGCGTTGGCCTGCGGCGCCGTGGTCGCCGGCCGGATCGGCCCGCCCGAGTTGAACCGGGAGGTCGACGCGGCGCTGCGGCTCGCCGGCGAGGCGTACGGCGACGCCCGTCTGGCCGTGGTGATGGCCGATCTCGCCGCGGCCCGCCCGGCGGAGTTCGACGCGGCCCTGGGAGCCGCCGGACCGTACCCACGGGCCGTCGTCCCGGACGCCGACGGCACCGGCACCACCCTGCTGGCGCTGACCGAGGCCGCCGACTTCCGTCCCTACCTCGGGCCCGGCTCGCGCCGCCGCTTCCTCGCCGACGGCTATCACGACCTGCCGGTGCTCGCCCCAGGGCTGCGCCGGGACGTGGACACCGTGGCCCACCTGCTGGACCTGCGGGCCGGTCACCTCGGGCCCACCACCCGCGCGTGGGCCGCGACACCGCCGTCCGGCGGTCCGCCTCGCGTCACCCGGCCCGTTCGCCCGGCCCACCCGCACGCCGTCCGGCACCCGGCCTGAGGCCACCTCGGCCCGGACGGTCGAGAATGATTCACTGATCATGAGGTCGGCACCCACCGGAAGGACACGATGAGCCCGCTCACCAGCCGGGCCACCGGCGATCGCACCTGGCTGGTCGCCGTGGCCGCCAGTCTCTGGGGCTTCTCCAGCCTGCTCCGCGAACCGCTGGCCCGCGAGCTTCCCGCGCTGAGCGTGGTGCTGGCCGAACACGTCGTGCTGGTGCTGCTGGTGTCACCCTGGCTGATCCCGGCCGTACGCGCCCTGGCCCGATCCTCGGTGCGCACGAAGCTGGCCGTACTGGTGATCGGGGCCGGCTCCTCGGCGCTGGCCACCACGCTGTTCACCGCCGCGTTCCGGCTGGGCGACCCGATCACCCCGCAGGTGTTGCAGAAGCTCCAGCCGGTGCTCGCCCTGGTCCTGGCCGCCGTGCTGTTGGGCGAGCGGGTCGGCCCCCGGTTCCCGCTCTTCGCGGTGCCCGCGCTGGTCGGCGCCTGGCTGCTGGCCTTCCCCGATCCGCTGGCGGCGCAGCCGCGCGGCCTGGCCGCAGCCGGACTCGCCCTCGGCGCGGCGGCGCTCTGGGCGGCCGGGACCGTCCTCGGCCGGCTGGTCAGCGCCGAACTGTCCTTCCTGCACGTCACCACGCTGCGGTTCAGCGTCGGACTGATCGCGTTGGCCACCTTCGCGGCGGCCACCGGCACCCCGGTCGGCGTGCCGATCGAGTTGGTGCCCCGGCTGGTGCTGCTCGCCGCCATTCCCGGCCTGCTCGCGCTGACGCTGTACTACCACGCCCTGCGCCGGACGCCCGCGTCCAACGCGACCCTCGCCGAACTGGCCTTCCCGCTGACCGCCGCCCTGGTCGGGCTCACCCTGCTCGACGGTCGACTCGGCACCAGCCAGTGGGTCGGCCTGACGTTGGTGCTGGCCTCGGTGGTGCTGCTCGCGTTGCACGAGAACCGCAGCTCCCGACCGGCCGTGCGGCACCCGCAGCAGCGGATGCCTCAGGTCGCGGGGACCTCCGGCAGCGCCGCCGGGAGGTCCGGCTCGACCCGGTGACGCAGCAGGTGCAGTGGCCCGGCGGTGACCCCCGCCCCGGCCAGTGCCGCCGCGTACGTCGTCGCCGTCGACTCGTCCACCAGGCCGTGCACCAACGGCAGGGTGGGCGTACCGGCGCGTAACAGCGACTCCACCTGGCACGAGGCGATCGTGCCGGGCAACCCGAGCGCCGCCGCGTGACCGGCGATCGCCGCCGACGGCAGGTCCACCGGCACCGTACGGGTGGTCCGCCCCACGTGCAGCAGTCCGCCGCCGACCACCAGCACGTCGCGGTCGCGTCGCATCCGGGCCAGCGCCCGGCCGGGATCCAGCGCGTGCGGGAAGGAGTCGTCCACCACGATCGTGCCGGGGCGCAACCGGTCGACGTCGAGTGGTGCGGTGGCCGCGCTGGTGGCCCCGATGATCAGGTCGGCGGCGTACGCGGGGTCGGGCACCGCCGGGGTGGTGGGGCAGATCTCGACGGCGGCGGTGAGCCCGTCGGCGCGCAGCCGCTCCACCTGGTCGGCCAGCCGGGGCGCGGTCGCCGGCAGGTCGCAGAGGAGCAGTCGGGCCGGTGGACGGGGCGCGCGGGCCAGCAGCAGCCGCAGTGAGGAGAACCCGATCGAACCGAGACCGACCACGGCGACGGTCCGTCCGGCCAGGCTCCGTCCGGTCGCCGCCAACGCCGCCTCGACGGTGAGGACCACCGAGACGACCGTGGCCGCGTGACCCGTGGTGACCGCCGTGGCGGTCCTCGTGTGCCGCAGCACCCCGACGCCGTACCCGGTGTGGGCGGGGATCAGGCCGGCGAGGGAGACACAGGTCGCCCCGAGGCCGGCGGCGAGGTCGACCGCGACGGCGGCCTCGGTGGCGAGCCGGTCCCCGGCGGAGGTCAGCTCGTCGGCGAAACGCGGCAGGCAGACGAAGCCGGAGGTGCCCAGCGGGGTGGACAACTCCTCCAACAGTCGGGGCCCACCACCGGGAAAGAGCAGCTCACGAAGCTGTTCCCGGGGCAGGCTGTCGGCGGGCAGCCCGGCGATCACGGCGAGCTGCGCGGGGGAGGGCAGATACCCGACGATGGCGGCGCTCAACGCGGCCGACCGTCCCGCCTCCGGCGTCGGCGCTGGTCGGTCGATCGCTGCCGCGTCCGTCTGCGGCCGGGTCGACGCCGCCGCGTCCGTCGTCGGCTCGGCTGGCCCGGTCGGCTCGGTGCGCTTGGTCGGCTCTGCGGTCGGTCCGGTGGCGGCCGTGCCCAGGTCGGCGCGGAGCCGGTCGGCGAGGTGGTCCAGGTCGGTGGCGCTCATCGCCGTGGGGGAGCCGCGCAGGGTGACCCGCAGGCCGTCGGCCACCGGCCGGGCGGTCAGGAACAGGTCGGTGCCGAGCGGCGGCGGGGCGAGTTCGGTGTCCTCGTCCCAGCAGAGGTCGAGCCGGTCCGGACCGAGCGCCTCCGGCGGCAGGGCGGCGGGTCGGAGCGCGTCGAAGTCCAGGAAGCTGAAGAAGAACTGGGCACCGGTCGGTGCGCCGTCGGGCCGACCGGCGGGCACGGCCGCCGCGATCGACGGTGGGTCGGCGTGCTGCCGGGCGGCGGTGACCTCGGCCGCGACCCGGGCCAGGTGGACCGGGAAGGCGTCGGTGCCGGTCAGGCGCAGCGGCAGCATCGCCGCACACGGACCGAAGATCCGGTGCAGGTCCGGCAGCGGATGGTCACGTCCGGTCACGGCCAGCCCGAGGACCAGGTCGTCCTGACCGGTGAGCCGGGCCAGCACCCGGTGGTACGCGGTCAGCACCGGCGCGTACAGGGTGGTCGACGCATCGGCGGCGAGTCGGCGCAGCCCGGCCACCACCGTGGCGTCGAGCGTGAACGCGCGGACCGGGGGCGTCGGGTCGTCGCCGGTGCCGTCCTCCGGCCGATCGGTGTCCGCCCGCAGCACCGGCGGCCGGTACGCGGACCCGAACCGTTGCGACCACCAGGCGTACGCGTCCGGGTCCGGTGCGGCGGCGGCCCGCGCCGACAGCAGCCGCACGTAGTCGCGGAAACCGGCCCGCAGCGGCGGCAGCGGATCGGCCGTCCCGTCGGCGTGATAGGCGGCCAGCAGTTCGTGGCCCAGCAGCGCGGCGCTGTAGCCGTCACCGATCAGGTGGTGGGCGTGCACCAGCAGCACGTGGTCGTCCGGCGCGACCCGCAGCAGGCGCAGCCGCAGCAGGGGCCAGGCCCACGGCTCGAACCGTCGGCGACGTTCCTCGGCCACCCGGTCGGCCAGGTCGGCCGGGCCGGTCGGGTGCTCGTACGCCACCGGCAGCCGCATCGCGACGGGCAGTTCCTGCTGCACCGGTGGCCGGGCCCCGGCCGGGAAGACGGTCCGCAGCATCGGGTGCCGGGCGACCAGCACGTCCACCGCGCGCTGGAAGGCGTCCCGGCGCAGCGGACCGCGCAACCGCAGCCGGGCCAGCCAGGCGGTGCCGGCGCCGGGCGTGACGGCGTCGGCGAGCAGGAAGCCGCGCTGCGCGGCGGTCACCGGAAACGGCGCGGTGGCGTCCGCCTGCGGTGCGGTGCCGATCGACGATCCACTGTCGATCGTCGGTTCCGACGTGACGTCGACGTCCATCGTGACCCGAGCACCGGTGTGCGGATCCGTACCGGCGTCGAGCGCGGCGGCCAGGGCGGCCGGGGTCCGGTGCTCGTAGATGAGCGTCGGGCTTGCCGTGACCGCGCTGCGCTCCTGGAGTCGGGCGAAGACCTCCAGGGCCAGGATGGAGTCGCCGCCGAGGGCGAAGAAATCGTCGTCCGGGCCGACCACCGGCACGTCCAGCAGCCCGGCCCAGATCCGGGCCAGCTCCGCCTCGGTGCCTGCCGGACCGGTGATGCCGGTTGCTGGTGCGCGGCGTTCCGGCGGGGCGGTGACACGGGCAGGCCCCGTTGCGTCGGCATCCGGCGCGGTGAGGCTGTCGACGTCCGCCGGAGCGGGTGCGGGGAAGTCGGCGGCCGGAGCGGGTGTGTGGCTGGCGGCGGCCAGTGCCGCCAGGGATTCGCGGTCGACCTTGCCGGTGGCGGTCATCGGCAGGCCGTCCAGCAGGTGCAGACGCGCGGGCACCATGTGCGCCGGGAGGTGGGCGGCCAGGTGGGCGCGCAACGCGGCCGTGGTGGGGTTGGTCTGCGGCGCGGGCAGCACGAACGCGTGCAGCCGGGGATGCGGGTCGGCTCGGTGCAGCACGGTCGCGGAGGCGACCTCCGGGTGGGTGCGCAGCACCGCCTCGATCTCGCCCGGCTCCACCCGGTGGCCGTGGATCTTGATCTGGTCGTCGAGGCGACCCAGGAACTCCAGGGCACCGTCCGGGGCGAGCCGACCCCGGTCGCCACTGCGATAGAACCGCTCGCCGTCGTGGACCACGAACGCCGCCTCGGTCAGCTCCGGCTCGCCGAGGTAGCCGGTGGTGAGGCCGGTACCGCCGAGATACAGCTCACCGGCCACGCCGGGCGGGCAGACCCGGCCGTCCGGGTCGACGACGCGGACCACCGCCCCGCCGACCGGGCGACCGATCGGCAGCCGACGGACCGTGTCGTCGGGACGGGCGTCGATCAGATGCCAGGTGGCGTTGATGGTGGCCTCGGTCGGTCCGTACAGGTTGGTGATCCGGGCGTCGCCGAACAGGTCGAACCAGCGCCGGACCGCCACCGGCGACAACTCCTCGCCGCCCACGTGCACCCACCGCAACGCGGCCAGGTCGGGTGCCTCGCCGTGCCGACGGACGTGTTCCTCGGCGGCGCGCAGGATCCGCTCCCACAGGGTGGGGACCGAACTCCACACCGTGATCCGGTCTGCCGCGATCCGGGACAGCAACGCCTGCGGATCGCGGAGCTGGGCGCGGGTGAAGGTGACCACGGTGGCCCCGACCAGCAACGGGGCCAGGATCTGCCGGACGGAGGCGTCGAAGCAGCTCGACGCCGTCTGGGCGAGTCGGTCACCGGGCCGGTAGTCGAAGGCGGCCACGGCCCAGTCGAGATAGGTACGCATCGACCGGTGGCTGACCGGTACGCCCTTGGGTCGCCCGGTCGACCCCGACGTGAAGATCACGTACGCGGTCTGGTCCGCCGTCGCCTCGGGCACCGACGGGACGTCGAGCGCGGCGTCGGTGGTGCCCGGGGCGAAGGGGACCGGTCGTGCGGCACCGTCGAGGCGGGTCGCGGTGGCGGCCGAGTCGTGGTCGTGCAGCAGCACTCCGGCTCCGGCCCGGACCAGGTGGTCGGCGAGGCGGGTCGGTGGGTGGGTCGCGTCCAACGGCACCCAGGCGGCACCGGCCCGCAGGATGCCGACCACTCCGACCACCGTCTGCGGGCCGGGCGCGGTGAGCAGGCCGACCCGGTCGCCGGGGCGTACCCCGTGCCGGGCGAGCAGCGCGGCCACCCGGTCGGCGTCGCGGTCCAGCGTCCGGTAGGTCATGGCCCGCGCGCCGGTCGTCACCGCCACCGCGTCCGGGGCACGTCGACAGACCGCCCGGATCCGGACGGTCACGTCCGACGCGGTCGCCGCCCCCACAGTGGACGGCCGTGGTCTGCCGGTGGCGATCGCGACGAGTTCGTCCCGGTGCTCGGCGGCGAGCCGGGCCACGGTCGCCGGGGTGAACAGACGGCGCGGGAAGTTCCAGGACAGCCCGAGTCCGTCATCGGACTCCCAGCAGAGCAGGCTCAGCCGGGTGGCGGCGGAGCCGGAACCGGCCGCCGTCGGCGTCACGGCGACCGGACAGTCCGGGTCGAGGGTGACCGGGAACCGGGCGAAGCTGAACCCGGCCGGGCTGGCGGTACGCGGCCCCGCGCCGGGCCGGTCGAGCAGCCGGGCCAGGTCGAGGCTGCTCACCGAGCCGTGCCGCTGCGCCGCCGACCAGGCCACCCGGAGCCGGTCGGCGAGCTGTCCGACCGGCTCGCCGGGATCCACGTCGAGGACCAGGGGCAGGGTGTCGGCGAACGGCCCGACGATCCGGTCGATGCCGTCCAGTCGCGCGTCCCGACCGGCCCGTGCCACCGTCACCGGCACGCGTCGACGTCCACCCCACCGGGCCAGGCACCGCACGTACCCGGCCAGCAGCAGGTGGAACAGCGACACGCCGGCCTCGGCGGCCCGGTCCCGCAACGCCGCCACGAGCGCCGGCTCCAGCTCACCCGGCACCGTCAGCAGCGGTGGGCCGGGCGGCGCGTCCGGGTCGCCGTCGAACGGCAGCCGCAGCGTCGTGCCGTCGGCCAGCAGGTCCCGCCAGTACGCCAGGTCCGCCGACGTCGGCACGGCCACCTCGTGCGCGTACGCGTCGAACCCGGGCGCCGACGGTCGGTGCACCGGCGTACGGCCGTGGGCCAGGGCGGTGTAGTCGGCCCACAGTTCCTCGCTGAGCAGGTTCAGACTGAACCCGTCCCCGGCGGCGTGGTGCAGCACCAGCAGCAGGTGGGCCCGGTCCGGTGCCTCCCGGACCAGGACCGCCCGCAGCGGCGGCTGCCGGGTCAGGTCGACCGGGGTGTTGCACAGCCGCGCCCGTACCTCGGCCAGCGGCTCGGTGAGCGACCGCACCGTGTACCAGTCCGGGTACGGAGCCGCCGGAACCGATACGGGCGGCACGACCTGGCGGGGCGTCCCCGGACCGGCCGTGAACCGCACCCGCAGCATCGGGTGCCGCGCCTCCAGCCTAGCCAGCGCCTGCCCGAGCAGCGCGGCGTCCAGGGGACCGGTGACGGTCTGCTGGACGAAGGCGAAGCTGGCCACGGTCGGGTGGAGCCGTTCGTTGACGTGGAACGCCCGCTGCACGGCGGTCAGCGGGAACGGCCCACCCTCGACCGGCGTCCGCTCCCCGGTCGGCGTGGTACGCGTCACCGGCGGAACCGCCTCGGTGTCGCGTACCCCGGTGAGGTGGGCGGCCAGGTCGGCGACGGTGGTGTACTCGAAGAACAACGTGACCGGCAGTTCCCGGCCGATCTCCTCCTCCAGCCGCTTGACCAGGTCCACCGCGGCCAGCGAGTCCAGGCCGAGGGCGAGGAACGAGGTGTCGTCGGCGATCTCGTCGGGCTGCCGGTGCAGCGGCTCGGCGAGCAGCCGCCGCAGCACCCGGGCCACCTCGTCCCGACCCGGCCCACCATCCACACCGTCCGGTCCGCGCGGCGGGCCGACGACAGTGGCGGTCTCGACAGCGACGGTGGCGACGGCGACCCCGGCCGGGACGCTGACCGCCGGGACGCTGACCGTCGGCGCGGTGACCGAACGCTCCTGCGAGGATGCGACGACGACGTGTGCGGCGTCGACACGACGGGCGAGCGCCAGGGCACGCAGCGCCTCGTCGACCGGCATCGCCCCGGCGGCAGTGCCGACACCGCCGCTGCGGGCGGCCATGCCGGTATCGCTGATCGCGGCGAAGCCGACCGCCTGGACGGGGCGGCCGGTGGCCCGGTGCGCGGCGGCGAACGCGTCGAGGAACCGGTTGGCGGCGGCGTAGTCGCCGATCGCGCCGGCCAGGCCGGGCAGCACCGCGCTGACCGACGAGAACCCGACCAGCGCCGACCGGTCGTGACCGTGTCGCCGCAGCGCCTCGGCGAGCAGGTAGGTGCCGCGCACCTTCGGGCCCAGCACGGCGAGGGTGTCCTGGACGGACTTGGCGCGCAGGGTGCCGACCCGGACGATGCCGGCGGCGTGGAACACCGTGTCCACCCGGGGCAGCGCCGAGAGCAGGGCGTCCACGTCGGCGGCCACGGTCACGTCACACCGGTGGTACGTCGCCGTCGCGCCGAGCGCGGACAGTTCGGCCAGCAGGGCGGCCGGTGCGTGGTCCGACCGACCCGCCAGCAGTAACGTCGGCTGCTCCCGGCGGGCCAGGGACCGGGCCAACGCCGCGCCCACCCCACCGGCCCCACCGACGATCACGTGCACGGCACCCGCCGCGACGGGCCCGGCCGGTCCGTCGGCCCGGTCGGCGGTCGACACCGGGTCGAGCACGGCCTCTCCGCCCGCCGGGTCGAGGAACCGGCCCAGTCGGCGTCCGCCGCGCCAGGCCACCCCGTTCGGCGTGCGCGGGCCCGGCGGCATACTCGGGTCGGTCGGCGTACCGGTGGCGGGCGGGTCCGTGGCGAGGGCGGACAACTCGTGACGGACGGCGTCGACGCGCGCTGCCGTACCGTCCGAGGAGGACAGGTCCACGGTGTGCACGAGCAGGCCGGGACGCTCGTCGGCGAGCGCGGTGGCCAGCCCGGCGAGCACTGCCTGCACCGGGCGTCCCCGTTCCGCCGCCGCGCCGGTGACGTGCACGTCCTCGGTGACCACCAGCAGTCGGCCCGGCCGGTCGGCCCCCTCGTCGATCAGGGCGCGGACGGCGCGTACCTGCCCGGTGACGGCGGCGTCGAGCACGGCCACGTCCGGCGTGTCCACCGCCGCCCCGGCGAGCAGCACGGTGATCCCAGGAGTGTCGTCGTCCGGAGCGGCGTCGGCCCGTGCCGGGTCGACGTGGACCTCGATCCCGTCGGCGGTGAACGCGGCGGCCAGGTCGTCGGCGAACGGGCCGCCCACCCCCGGGCCGCGCAGCCGTACCCGCCGGGCCGGTCCGCCGACCGCCGCCGGCACCTCCCGCCAGCCGACCACGTGCAGCGGTACGGGGTGCAGCGGTACGGGGTGCGCCGTCCCCGGTGGCGCGAAGGCGCGACGCTCGAACGGGTACGTCGGCACCGGCACCCGCTGCCGCCCCCCGTACAGGGCGGGCCGGTCGAGCGGGCCGCCCCGGGCCCAGAGCAGTCCCGCCGTGGCCAGCAGCGACGCGGCACCGCCGGTCGACCCACAGTGCGCCGCCACCAACCGCACCAGTCCGTCGGTCGGCTCGACGTCGACCTGTCCGCCACCGTGCTCCGTCGCCTCCGCGACGCCCAACTCGACCGCGGTGTCGTACCCGTCGTCGTGCAGCCGCCGCCACGCCGCGCCCTGTTCCGGTCCGCTCGCCGCGTCGGTCGTCCACGAGATCGGCTCCGGTGGGTCCCACCGCCCGGCCGCCGGGCTGAACACCGGCACGCCCCGCAGCGCCACGAGGGCGTACCCGCCGTCGTCCCGGTCGTCGGGACCGTCCCCGGCGTGGCTCGGGTCGGCGAGCGCGACGGCACGCCGGACCGCGTCGGCGACGCCCAGCGCGCCCCCGGCGGCGGCTGCCGCCAGCTCGCCGACCCCGTGACCGAGCAGCGCGTCGGGCCGCACCCCCCAGGCGGCGAGCTGCCCGGCCAGGGCCAGGGCCACCACCACGCGCACCGGGGCGGTGACCCGCCCGTCCGGCCGACCCGTCCCGTCCGCCAGGCACCAGGACAGCAGCGGACGCCCCGCCACCGGACCGACGGCGACACAGGCCCCGGTCAGCAGATCCCGGAAGACCGGGAGCCGGTCGTGCAGGTCGCGGACCGCAGGCGCGGTCGGCGAGCCGTCGCCCGGGAAGACGAAGACGATCCGGGGTCGACGGCGGACCGGCCCGTCCCGGTACGCGGTCGCGGCAGCCGCCAACCGGTCGGCCAGCCCGGTGTCGTCGGCGACGAGCGCCAACCGGTACGGCGCGTCGTCGCGGGCCGTCCCGGCGCTGGCGACCACGTCGGCCGTGTCCAGGTCGCCCCGGTCGCGCAGGTGCCCGGCGAGGTCGTGGGCACTGCGCCGCAGCGCGGACGCCGACCGGGCGGTGAGCGTCACCAGGTGTACGCCGGGACCCGCGAGCTGCGGTACGGGCCGGTGGGGCGGTGCCTCGCACAGGACGGCGTGTGCGTTGGTGCCGCCGAAGCCGAACGCGTTCACCCCGGCCACCAAGGGCCCGGGTGCGGTCCACGGACGTGCCTCGGTGACCACCGTGAAGCCGGCGGCGTCGAGGTCGTACCGGGTGGACGGCCGGACGTGGTGCAGCGACGGCGGCAACTGCCGGTGCCGCAGCGCCAGCACCACCTTCAGCAGCGCCGGCATCCCGGCGGCGTTGAGCAGGTGTCCCAGGTTGGTCTTGACCGACCCGAGCCCGCGGGGCGTGCCGTCGGGGCGGGGCGGGTACGCGGCGGCCAGCGACCGTGCCTCCACCGGGTCACCGAGGCCGGTGCCGGTGCCGTGCGCCTCGACGTACGAGACGTCGGCCGGGTCGAGCCCGGCGTCCGCGTACGCGCGCGCGATGACCTCCCACTGCCGCTGTGGGTTCGGGGCGAGCAGGCTCAGCGACCGGCCGTCGTTACCCACGGCGGTGCCGGCGACCAGCGCGAGCACCCGGTCCCCGGCGGCGTACGCGTCGTCGGGGCGGCACAGGACCAGCGCCGCGCCGCCCTCGCCGGGCACGAAGCCGTCGGCGTCGGCGTCGAAGGCGCGGCACCGGCCGGTCGGCGACAACGCCTCGGCGGCGTCCAACAGCCGGTAGCCGGTCTCGGTGAGGTTGAGGTTCACGCCGCCGACCACCGCGATGTCGCACTCGCCGGTGGCCAGGCTGCGCGCCGCCAGGTGCAGTGCGACCAGCGCCGAGGAGCAGGCCGTGTCCACCGTGATCGCCGGCCCGGCGAGGTCCAGCGCCTGCGCCAACCGGGCCGCCACGAGGTTGCGCAGGTTGCCGACCAGCGCCGCCGGTGCGGTGACCGGACCGGCGGCGGCCAGCAGCTCCGGATAGGCGCTCTCGCCGACGGCGGCGAAGACCCCGACCCGGCGGCCCTGCCGACGCGGTCCGGCGTACCCGGCCCGTTCGAGCGCCTCGTACCCGACCTCCAGGAAGAGTCGGGCGTGCGGGTCGGTGAGCCGCGCCTCCTCGTCGGAGAGCCCGAAGAAGTCCGCGTCGAGCTGCATCGGATCGTCCAGGAAGGACCCCCAACGGGGTCGGCCGTCCTGCGGCGTCCACCGGTGCTCCGGGACCGGCCGGACCGCGTCGACACCGTCGACGAGCCTGCGCCAGAACTCGTCCGGGTCGTCGGCACCGGGGAGGCGGCAGGCCATGCCGATGACCGCGAGCGGCGGCGCGCCGGAACGGGTGGCCTGCGACGCCGTGGCGCACCCGTCGGGCGGTGCCGGACGGGTCGTGGGCGGCCCGGCCAGGATGCGGTCGGTCAACGTGGCGACGGTGGGGCAGTCCCGCAGGTCCGCCGGATCGAACGTGGTGCCGAGGGCGTCCTCCAGCCCGGCCAGCACCTCCATCGCCTTGAGCGACGAACCGCCGATGGCCAGGAACCGGTCGTCCGCCGCGATGGTGTCGGCGGGCCGGTCCAGCACCCGCGCCCAGACCGCCCGGACGACCTGCTCGACCCGTCGGCGGGACACCGGCCCCGAGTCGTCCGACGGGCACGCCTCCGACTGCCCTGCCGGGTGCGTGTTCGCGGGTGCCGCCGGGGGTGTGTCGCCGGACGCGGACGTCGCCGGCAGGCCGGTCGCCGCCGGGTGCCAGCGGCGTTCCCGGTCGGCGAAGTCGCCGGCCAGGTAGCGCTCGCGCATCCGTCGCCGCCGCAGCTTGCCGCTGGTGGTCCGGGCGAACGCGCCCGGCGGCAGCGGCAGCACCCGCACGTCGTCGTGCCCGGCCGCCTCGGCCACCCGGGCCCGTGTGGCGTCGAGCACCCCGGTCGCCCCGGCGGGCGGACGGGCCCAGGCCACGAACACCACGATCCGCTCGCCGCCGCTGTCCGGGTCGGTGCAGCCGACCACCGCCGTCGCCGTGGCCGGCAACCCGACAGTAGCGGCGGCCACCGCCTCCAGGTCGGGAGCGTGGAACGTCCGGCCGTTGACGAAGACGACGTCCTTCGCGCGGCCGGTCACGCAGAGCCGACCGGCGCGCTGGAAACCCAGGTCACCGGTGCGCAGCCAACCGTCCACGAAGGTCTCCCGGCTGGCCTGCGGGTCCCGGTGGTAGCCGCGCGCCACGTTCGGGCCGCGTACCTCGATCAGGCCCACCCGACCCTCGGGCAGCGGCCGGTGCCGCTCGTCGACGACGCGTACCTCGCAGCCGGGCACCGGGTGTCCCAGGTCCATCAGCTCCACCGCGTGCGTACCCGGCCCGGTGGTCACCGCCCGGCCCTGGCTCAGCGCGGCCCGGTCCAGCACCAGCGGCGCGGCGACCTCCCCGGGCGGCGGGAAGGTCACCGCGAGGGTCGCCTCCGCCAGGCCGTACACCGGTCGCAGGGCGGCTGGGGCGAGCCCGGCCGGGCGTACGTGCGCCAGGAAGGCCCGCCACACCGTGGGGGAGATGGGTTCCGCACCCACCACCACGCACCGGACCCGGCTCAGGTCCAGCGTGGCGAGGAGGTCCGTCGGGACCCGGCGGACCGCCAGCGCCAGCGCGAAGTTCGCCGCCGACAACAGGGTCGCACGGTGTCGGTGCGCGGCGGTGAACCACAGCGCCGGGCGCTTCGCGAACGCCAACGGGGGTACCCGAACCTGCGTGCACCCGATGGCGAGCGGGGTCAGATGCGTACCGATCAACCCCATGTCGTGGAAGTACGGCATCCAGGTGACCAGGACGTCGTCCGGCCCGGCGCCACTGGCCAGCCGGGACTGCTCCACATTGGCCAGCACGTTGGCGTGGGTCAACTCCACCCCGCGGGGCGTGCCCGTGCTGCCGGAGGAGAACTGGAGGAACGCCACGTCGGTGGGGTCGGCGGCGAACAGCTCCTCCGGTGGGGCGCCGGTCCGCAGGTCGGCCAGCCGCAGCACCGGTCCGGCCAGCCCGTCGGCGACCGCCCCGGTGGTGTCGTCCACCACGGTCACCGCGTCGGCGAGCAGCTCGCGGACGGCCCGTACCCGGGCCGGTTCGGGCGGCAGCGGCACCGGGACCAGCCCGGCGGCGAGCGCACCCCAGAACAGTGGCTGGAAGTCGTCCCCGGCGTCGGCGACCAGGATCACCGGCGTGCCCGGGATCACTCCGGCCGCGCGGTAGCCACCCGCCACCCGCAGCGACTCGTCCCGCAACTGCCGGACGGTCACGGTGCGCTCGGTGCCGTCCTCGCGCACGTGCACGATCACCTGGTCGGGCGTCCGATCCGCGGCCCGGACGAGGATGTCGAGCAGTGCCCGTCGGTCGCCGGGTCCGGCCGCTGTCTGCACGCGACGATGCTAGTGGGCATGATCGAGTACCCGGCCGACGGTCGGCGGGATGCCCGACATCTGGCACGCGACACGCCCGGCACAGCATCTGGTGTTGCCATCTCCGCACCGCACCCATATATGGTGTGCCCCGTAGCTGGTTCGGCCGCCGCTCCACGACGGTCGAGGCAAGAGGGAACCCGGTGGGAATCCGGGACTGCCCCGCAGCGGTGAGTGGGAACGACCGCCGTCATCACGCACTGGACCCGCCAGGTCTGGGAAGCGACGGCCAGTAGGCGCGAGCACCAGGCCCACGAGTCCGAAGACCTGCCAGCGCGCCGCACGCGACGTGTGCGGCGGTCGAAGGCCGCGTGGGACGGCCGACGCCAGGAGCTGGTCAGTCACGGCAGCAGTGCCGTCGGATGACCGGCGGCGTCCTCCCGCGCGGACCCGACGATCTCGGGGACAGGCGTGAGGAGGGGGAACATGACGGTGACCCAGGAGCAGGCGGGGCCGGAGCAACGCCGGCACGTCATGCAGGTCCGCAAGCGGAACGGCGACACCGAGCCGGTGGACGTCAACAAGATCGTCAAGGCGGTGGAGCGGTGGGTCGCCGACCTGGACGAGATCGACCCGCTGCGGGTGGCCACCAAGACCATCAGCGGGCTGTACGACGGCGCGACCACGGCCGAGATGGACAAGCTGTCCATCCAGACCGCGGCCGAACTGATCGGTGAGGAGCCGCAGTACTCGAAGCTGGCGGCCCGGCTGCTGGCCGCGTACGTGGACAAGGAGGTCCGTGGGCAACAGGTCGCCAGCTTCAGCCAGTCCATCCGGTACGCACACGGCCTGGGCCTGATCGGCGACGACACCGCCGCGTTCGTGGCCCGCAACGCGCGCAAGCTGGACGACGCCGTCGACCCGGCGGGGGACCTGCGCTTCGAGTACTTCGGGCTGCGCACGGTCGCCGACCGCTACCTGCTGCGGCACCCGCAGACCCGGCTCGTGGTGGAGACGCCGCAGTACTGGCTGTTGCGCGTCGCCTGCGGCCTGTCGCAGACGCCCGGCGAGGCGATCGGCTTCTACCGACTCATGTCCAGCCTGGCCTACCTGCCCAGCTCGCCGACGCTGTTCAACTCCGGCACCCGGCACACCCAGATGTCCTCGTGCTTCCTGGTCGACTCGCCGCGCGACGAACTCGACTCCATCTACGAGCGCTACCACCAGGTCGCGAAGTTGTCCAAGTTCTCCGGCGGCATCGGCATCTCCTGGTCCCGGGTACGCGGTCGGGGCGCCCTGATCCGGGGCACCAACGGCAGGTCGAACGGCATCGTGCCGTTCCTCAAGACGCTGGACGCCGGGGTGGCCGCGGTCAACCAGGGCGGCCGTCGCAAGGGCGCGGCCTGCGTCTACCTCGAACCGTGGCACCCGGACGTGGAGGAGTTCCTCGAACTGCGGGACAACACCGGCGAGGAGTCCCGGCGGACGCACAACCTGAACCTCGCCAACTGGATCCCGGACGAGTTCATGCGGCGCGTCGAGGCGGACGGCGACTGGTCGCTCGTCGACCCGTCGGACGCCCCCGAGCTGCCCGACCTGTTCGGCGAGGAGTTCGACGAGGCGTACCGGGCGGCCGAGAAGAAAGCGGTCAAGACCGTCAAGGCCCGCGACCTGTACGGCCGGATGATGCGGACGCTCGCGCAGACCGGCAACGGGTGGATGACGTTCAAGGACGCCTCGAACCGGCTGTCGAACCAGACCGGCGCCCCGGGCAACACCATCCACCTGTCGAACCTCTGCACCGAGATCCTGGAGGTCAACGACGACGCCGAGACGGCGGTCTGCAACCTCGGCTCGGTCAACCTGGGCGCGCACGTCACCGCGGACGGTGTCGACTGGGAGCGGCTGCGCGCCACGGTGCGTACCGCCGTGGTCTTCCTGGACCGGGTGATCGACATCAACTACTACCCGGCCGAGCAGGCGGCGGCGTCGAACCCGCGCTGGCGCCCCGTCGGGCTCGGGCTGATGGGTTTGCAGGACGCGTTCTTCACGCTGCGCCTGCCGTTCGACTCGCCGGCCGCCCGGGAGTTGTCGACCCGGGTGCAGGAGGAGATCTTCCTGACCGCGTTGGAGACCTCCGCCGGGCTCGCCGAGCGGTTCGGCCCGCATCCCGCGTACGCCGAGACCCGGGCTGCCCGGGGTGAGCTGCATCCGGACCTGTGGGGCGCCGAGGTCGGCCAGCCCGAGCGCTGGACCGCGTTGCGCGAGACGGTCGGCCGGCACGGCCTGCGGAACTCGCTGCTGGTGGCGATCGCGCCGACCGCCACCATCGCCTCGATCGCCGGCTGTTACGAGTGCATCGAGCCGCAGGTGTCCAACCTGTTCAAGCGCGAGACGATGTCCGGCGAGTTCCTCCAGATCAACACCTACCTGGTCCGCGAGCTGAAGGCGCGGGGACTGTGGACGGCCGCGATCCGGGAGCAGATCAAGCGCGCCGAGGGTTCCGTACAGGGCGTCGTCGAGCTGCCCGCGGACGTACGCGAGTTGTTCCGGACCGCGTGGGAGCTGCCGCAGCGGGCGTTGATCGACCTGGCGGCCGCCCGTGCCCCCTTCATCGACCAGTCGCAGTCGCTGAACCTGTTCCTGAGCGCGCCGACCATCGGCAAGCTCTCCTCGATGTACCTGTACGCCTGGAAGTCCGGGCTGAAGACCACCTACTACCTGCGGTCGCGTCCGGCGACCCGGATCCAGCAGGCCACCGTCGCCGTCACCCCGAGCGTCACGCCGGTCGTGGCGGTCAGCGACGACGAGGCGTTGGCCTGCTCCCTGGAGAACCCCGAGAGCTGCGAGGCATGCCAGTGACCACCGTCTCCGAGACCACCAGCACCAGCACCGGTACGGGGGAGCGGCACCTGCTGCTCGACCCCGGCATGGATCTGACCCTGCGGCCGATGCGGTACCCGCAGTTCTTCGACCGCTTCAAGGACGCCATCAAGAACACCTGGACGGTGGAGGAGGTCGACCTGCACTCCGACCTCGCCGACCTGGCCAAGCTCTCCCCGGCCGAGCAGCACCTGGTGTCGCGACTCGTGGCCTTCTTCGCCACCGGTGACACCATCGTCGCCAACAACCTCGTGCTCAACCTCTATCAGCACGTCAACTCGCCGGAGGGACGGTTGTACCTCTCCCGGCAGTTGTTCGAGGAGGCGGTGCACGTCCAGTTCTACCTGAACCTGCTGGACACCTACGTCCCGGACGAGAAGGAGCGGTTCGCGGCGTTCGCGGCGGTGGAGAACATCCCGTCGATCGCCCGCAAGGCCGAGTTCTGCTTCAAGTGGATCGACTCGATCTTCGCGCTGCGCGAGCTGCGGACCCGGGCGGACCGGCGGGCCTTCCTGCTGAACCTGATCTGCTTCGCCGCCTGCATCGAGGGCCTGTTCTTCTACGGCGCCTTCGCGTACGTCTACTTCCTGCGCTCCCGGGGGCTGCTGCACGGCCTCGCCTCGGGCACCAACTGGGTGTTCCGCGACGAGTCCATGCACATGGCGTTCGCCTTCGACGTGGTCGACACCGTCCGTGCCGAGGAGCCGGACCTGTTCGACGCCGAGATGGAGCAGCAGGTCAAGGACATGCTCGCCGAGGCGGTCGAGTGCGAGGTGCAGTTCGCCGCCGACCTGTTGGAGCAGGGCGTCTCCGGCATGTCGCTGGCCGACATGCGCGAGTACCTCCAGCACGTGGCCGACCGGCGACTGGCCGTGCTCGGCATCGCCCCCATGTACGGCAGCGGCAACCCGTTCGCGTTCATGGAGTTGCAGGACGTCCAGGAACTGTCCAACTTCTTCGAGCGGCGGGTCTCCGCCTACCAGGTCGGGGTGACCGGCTCGGTCAGCTTCGACGACGACTTCTGATCGACCGAGCTGTGCCGTTGTCCCGGGTGGCGTGACGCCGCCCGGGACAGCGGCGTTCCGGCTCGGGCTCCGGCCGGTGCCTGGCCGACTGGTCGTGTCGGCGGCCCCTGTCGAGCTGAACCGTTTGCGCTATCGGCTCCTCGACTGGGAGAGCGGCCGACGGTGGCCTGCACGGTGATGTCGGCGAAGTCGCCGGTGCGGGCGTGGAAGAGCGGTGGACCGACGCGGTCGGCGGTGTGGCGGGCCGGGCGCTCGCGGCCGGTGACCGTCACGGCCGCCCCGGCGAACGGCGTGGGTCATGGCCGCCCCGGCGAACGGCGTGGGTCATGGCTGGTCCGGTGAACGGCGTGGGTTGCGGCCGGCCCGACGAGGCGGGGCGGATCACCGCGATCCGTCGCCGCAGTCAGCTCGACAGTGTCCGTGTAAGACATGGGAGTCAGCGGGTCGGCGCCCCTGGCCCCCCGGCCCCCGGCCCCCGGCCCCCCGGCCCCCGGCCCCCGGCCCCCGGCCCCCGGCCCCCGGCCCCCGGCCCCCGGCCCCCGGCCCCCGGCCCCCGGCCCCCGGCCCCCGGCCCCCGGCCCCCGGCCCCCGGCCCCTGGCCCCCCGGCCCCCGGCCCCTGGCCCCCCGGCCCCCGGCCCCTGGCCCCCCGGCCCCCGGCCCCCGGCCCCCGGCCCCCGGCCCCCGGCCCCCGGCCCCCGGCCCCCGGCCCCCGGCCCCCGGCCCCCGGCCCCCGGCCTATGCCGACGTCCCCGGCCCTCGGCCGATGCCGAGCTTCGACGCGTGTTGGCGTGCCGGCCGAGCGATTCGTGCGACTGCGGGGAATGGCCGCTCGCCGTGGGCGGACCGGAACCGGTCGCGCCCGTACCCTGTCGCAATGTCTCTGCTGATCCGGCGCGACCTCGGGGCCACCGACGTGCGGTCGCGGGACCGCCGGCCGGGTCGGGTCCCTGCTGTGTCGGCAGCGACCGCAGTGCGGGGACCGGTGGCCGGGCGCGGCCCCGCCGTCCGCTGAGCGGCCCGTGGTGGCCGTCCTGCTCCCGGCCCGCGCGCCCATCCCGGCCCGCTTGTCCGCCGCCGGTCGTCGCGGCGGCGTCCCATCGTCCAGGGCATCCACCAGGCGAAACGCCGGCAGGAAACATCGAGAAACTCGTTCGTCATCTTCCGTTGACCGTGGGATGAGTCGAGTGTTAACTGTTAACAGTTATCAGGAGGACATCGTGTTGGACGTGAGGCCGATCAGGGCGGAGTCCCTCGGCGAGAAGCTGGCCGGCGAGCTGCGCCGTCGCATCATCGTCGGCGACGTGCCGTCGGGCACCCGGCTCGTCGAGGAGGAGCTGGCCGACTCCTTCCAGGTCAGCCGAGGTCCGGTCCGTGACGCCATCCGCATCCTGCGGTCGGAGGGACTGGTCACCGGCTCCGGCCGCAACGCCGTCACCCGGTCGCTGAACGACGCCGACATCGAGGAGCTGATGGCCCTTCGGGAGTCGTTCGAGCTGCTGGCGGTGGAGCGGGCCATCACCGTCCGACGCGAGGTCCTCGCCCGTCAGTTGGGTGCCGCCCTGGTCGACATGGACGCGGCCGTCACCGACCGTGACCCGGTCGCCTTCACGACCGCGGACATCCGGTTCCACAGCGCGTTCTTCGCGACCGCCGGGATGACCCGGCTCAGCGTCCTGTGGGACCAGTTCCGCCCCACCATCGAAGGTCTGCTGCACGCCTCCGGCAAGCGGCTGGCCGACCTCGCGCCCTCGGCGCGGGAGCACCACGACCTGGCCGGGCTGATCACCGCCGGCAAGGTCGCCGAGGTCAAGGCCGAGCTGCACCGACACCTGCAGACGACCTGCTCGCGGCTGCGTTCCGCGAACCCCCCGACCCCCGTCCAGAGAGAGAACGACCTATGAGATCACGCATGCTGCGCCTCGCCGCGTTGGCCGTCGCCGGCACCCTCGTGGTGACCGGCTGCGCCAACCGCGGCGGGAGCGAGACCGCCTCCGGCGAGAACTTCCCCGAGAAGGACCTCACCCTCGTCGTGCACGCCGCCGCCGGTGGTGGCTCCGACCTCACCGCCCGTACCCTGGCCAAGGAGCTGGAGGCGGACCTCGGCCGGTCGATCGTGGTGGAGAACCGGACCGGTGGCGGCGGACGGGTGGGCCTGACCTACCTCAAGGGCCGTCCCGCCGACGGGTACTCGATCGGCTTCATCCCGGTCGAGGTGGCGATGCTCGGGCACCAGGGCGCCGACATCGCCCCGGAGCAGTTCACCGTCCTCGGGCAGGTGATGAACGCACCGGCCACGCTGTCGGTGCCGACGAACAGCCCGTACCAGAGCCTCGACGACCTGCTGGCGGCGGCGAAGCGCGAGCCGGGCACGATCACCGTGTCGAACTCCGGTGCCGGGGCCATCTGGGAGGCCGCCACCCTGGCCCTGGGCGAGGCGGCCGGTGCGACCTTCAAGCCGGTGCCGTACGACGGCGGCGCGCCGGCCGTGGCCGCCGGGGTCTCCGGCGAGGTCCAAGCCGTGATGGCCGGGGTGAGCGAGTCCGCCGCCGCGGCCGGCAACAACCAGCTACGCATCCTCGCGGTGCTGGCCCCCGAGCGGGTCTCCTCGCTGCCGGACGTGTCCACCGCCAAGGAGCAGGGCGTCGACGTGGTCATCGGTGGTTGGGGCCTGATGGGCGCCCCCGCCGGACTGCCCGACGAGGTCCGGCAGCGGCTCGCCGACGCCGTCCGCAAGGCCGCCTCCTCGGAGGCGTTCAAGGACGTGATGACCAAGGCCGGCAACACGCCGCTGGCGACCTCGCCGGACGAGGCCAGCCAGTTCGCCCAGACCGAGTACGACCGCTTCGGCCAGATCTACGGCTGATGGCTATCCACCACCCGCCGATCCAGGGTGATCACGGTGCCGCCGCGCGCTGGCGCGCGGCGGCACCGGGGATGGTCTTCCTGGTGCTGGGCGCCGTGTTCCTGTGGCTGGCCCGCTCGATCGAGCTGCCCGCCCGGGCCCTGGCGGTGAGCCCCCGGATCTGGCCGGAGACGCTCGCCATCGGGATCATCGGCCTGTCGGCCCTACAGATCGTCCTCGCCTTCGTCACCACGCCCGCCGTGGCCGACGACGAGGACGAGGAGGAACCGGCCACCCGCTCGGGGATCGTCCGGGTGGTCGGCTTCGTCGCGGCCACGCTCGCCTTCGGGGTGCTCTGGTACTACCTGCACTTCCTGGTCTCCGGACTGATCTTCGTCGCCGCGCTCACCTGGATCGCCGGGGGGCGGGGGGTCAAGGACCTGCTGGTCTTCCCCGCCGGGGTGACCGTGGTGATCTACGGCCTGTTCGGCCTGCTGCTGAGGGTGCCGCTGTGAACGCGTTCGTCGAGGGCTTCGGTGCCCTCCTCTCCGTCCAGATGCTGCTCTGCGTCCTCGCGGGCGCCGCGATCGGCATGCTCGTCGGCGCGTTCCCGGGCATCACCGCCACCATGGCGGTCGCCCTGGCCAGCGCCTTCACCCTGACCATGGATCCGCTGCCCGGCCTGGCCGTACTGCTGACCATCCTGATCGGCGCGCAGTTCGGCGACCGGGTCCCGGCCATCCTGATCAACACCCCGGGCACTCCGGCGTCGATCGCCACCACCTTCGACGGCTACGCCATGGCCAAGCAGGGCAAGGCCGGCCTGGCGCTGACCGCGTCGGCCTTCGCCTCGGCGGTCGGTGGCTTCGTCGGCATCGCGGTGCTGATGGTCGCCGCGATCCCGCTGAGCACGGTGGCCATGCGCTTCGGCTCGCCGGAGATGTTCGCGTTGGTGGTCTTCGGTCTCACCATGATGATCGAGGTCTCCGGCCGGCAGCTCGTCAAGGGCCTCATCGCCGGCCTGTTCGGTCTGGCGCTGGGCACCGTCGGCCGGGACCCGATGGACGGCTCGGACCGGCTGACCTTCGGCATCCCGCAACTGGTCGAGGGGATCCCGTTCATCGCGGTGATCATCGGCCTGTTCGGCATCGCCGAGGTGTTCGGCCAGATGATCTCGCGCGGCCACCAGAAGCAGAAGGCGATCACCAGCTTCGGCCGCTGGTGGCCGAACAAGCAGGAGACCCGGCAGATGGTCAAGCCGATCGCCGTCGGCTCCTCCGTCGGCACCGTGGTCGGCGTGCTGCCCGCCGTCGGCGGGGACATCGGCGGCATCGTCGCCTGGAACCAGGCCAAGCGGGTCTCCAAGGAGCCGGAGAAGTTCGGCAAGGGCTCCCTGGAGGGCCTCACCGCCGCCGACGGCTCCTCCAACGCCGGTGTCGGCGGGTCCGTGCTCACCACGCTGGCTCTCGGTGTACCGGGCGACTCGGTGATGGCGGTGATGCTCGGCTCGATGATCATCTGGGGTATCCAGCCCGGCCCGGGCCTGTTCACCTCGCAACCGGACCTGGTCTACTCGATCGCCGGCATCATGTTCTTCGCCACCGTGCTGACGCTGGGGCTGAGCCTGCTGCGCATGCGCGGCGTCGCCAAACTGCTGGAACTGCCCAGCCGGTTCCTGTGGACGGTGATCCTGGCCTTCTGCATCGTCGGCACGTACGCGGTGAACAACAGCGTCTTCGACGTCGGCGTCATGGTCCTGTTCGGCGTACTCGGCCTGCTGCTGCGTCGGTACGGCTTCCCGGCCGGCCCGATCGTGCTCGGACTGATCCTCGGCCCGCTGGCCGAACGCAACTTCCGCAGGTCGATGGAGCTGGGCGGGCTGGAGACCATCTACACCAGCCCGATCGCGGTCGGGCTGCTCGTGCTGGCCGTGCTGGCCGTGGCGGTGCCCCGCATCCGTAGCCGGATGAAGGCCCGCCGGCAGGGCCCCACCGACCGCGACACCCCGACCGACCCGCCGGTCCCCGCCGGAGCGAGCCGGTGACGGCACGACACTTCGTGGTCCGGGACGTGCCCGGCCAGTGCCACGGCAGCACCGTCTGCGTCACCGAGGACACCTTCGTGGTCGCCTGGTTCCAGGGCGACCACGAGGGAGCCGCCGACTCGCGGATCTGGCTCAGCCGGGGGTCCGACGACCGGTGGAGCGCCCCGACGGTGGTCAGCGGCGACCTGGCACCCTGTTGGAACCCGGTGCTGCACCGGCGTACCGGCGGGGACCTGGTCTGCTGGTTCAAGGTCGGCGCGACCATCTCGACCTGGGTGACCCACCGGGTCGTCTCCACCGACGGCGGCCGGACCTGGTCGACGCCCCGACCGCTCGGCGATGCCGAGCCCGGCGGACGGGGACCGGTCCGCACCCCGCCGCTGCGCCTGCGCTCCGGCCGACTGCTCGCCGGGGCCTCCACCGAGACGTGGGGCGAGCGCCCCCGGTGGGACTGCTTCGTCGAGCGCAGCGACGACGACGGCGACACCTGGCAGCGCTCCCCGGACATCCGGCTCGACCACGCCACCTTCCCCGGCGCGGGCGCCATCCAGCCCGCGCTCTGGCAGACCCCGACCGGCGAGGTACGCCTGCTGGCCCGCAGCACCGCCGGCCGGCTCGTCACCGCCACCAGCGTTGACGACGGCCGCACCTGGTCGCCCGGGACGCTGTCCACCGTGCCGAACAACAACTCCGGCATCGCGGTGACCCGTCTCGGCGACCGCGTCCACCTGGCCCACAACCCGACGACCGGGGACTGGGCCAGCCGGGCGCCCCTGATCGTCTCCGTCTCCACCGACGAGGGGCAATCCTTCCGGCCCTGGCTGACCCTTCAGGAGTCGCTCGGCGAGACGGCGGACGAGGGCTACCGGCCCGCCGACTCGGGAGTCCGGACCACCGGTAGCAACGAGTTCTCGTACCCCTGCCTGATCCCCGTCGGGGACCGGCTCGCTGTGACGTACACCTGGCAGCGGCGCGGCATCGTGCTCGCCCTGCTCGATCCCTCGGAGCACACCTCATGACCACGGCCCACCCCGGAGCCAACCTGATCAGCGCCCTGCCGACCCTGTTCGACCCCGACGGCGCGGTCGACCTCAAGGCCACCCGGGCGGCCTACGACCACCTCGCCGCGCACCCCGTCGACGGGGTGTTCGTGGCCGGCACCACCGGCGAGTTCACCACCCTCACCGACGACGAGCGGCTGGACGTCGCCGCCGCCGCCGGTGACGCCTTCGGGCCCGAGCGCACCTACTGGCACGTCGGGCACGCCAGCACCCACCAGGCGGTACGCCTCACCCGCGCGGCCGTCGACCGGGGCGCGGCCCGACTCGCGGCGCTGACCCCGCACTACTTCCCGGCCACCGAGCGCGCCCTGCTCGACTACTACCAGGCGGTGGTGGCCGCCGCCGCCGGACGGCCGGTGTACGCGTACCTCTTCACCGCCCGGACCACCACGACGGTCTCGCCACGGTCGCTGGCCCGGCTGGCCGGGACGGGTCTGGCGGGCGTGAAGATCAGCGGCGAGCCGACCCCGGTGCTGGCCGAGTACCTCGCCGCGCTCGGCGACCGGGACCTGCCGGCGTACTCCGGTGCCGACGCGGAGTTCACCGAGGTCGTCGCGGCCGGCGGCGCCGGAGTGGTCTCCGGGGTCAGCTCGGCGCTGCCGGCACCCTTCCTCGCGGTCCGGGACGCCCTGCGCAGCGGGGACGCCGACGCGCTCGCGGTGGCCAGGGAACGGTCGCTGCGGGCGGTGGCCGCCACCCGGCAGGGCAACCTCGCCCACCTCAAGGCCGTCCTGGAACTGCGCGGGCTGCCGGCCGGCGGCATGCGTGCCCCGCTCGACCCGATCTCGGCCGACGACCGTCGCGCGCTCGAAGCCGACGTCGCCGACCTGCTCTGACCCCCGACACCGCCGTCACCCGACACCGCCGCCCTCGAAGGAGCCCCGCGTGAGCAGCTACGCCTTTCCCGAGTTGACCGACCAGCCCGTGGCCGAGCCCGGCGTGGTCTGGACCGTCGCCAGCGGCGACCTGCGGCCCAGCGCCAACGTGACCTGCTGGCCGGTGCAGCGGCAGTTCGAGGCCGACCTGGAGCGGGCGGTCACCGCCCTGGGCCACCGGGTGCGGCGGGCGCACCCGGTCGACGACACCGCCGGGCACGGCTTCATCGCCAGCCAGCGCCAGGGCATCGAGGTGTTCAAGTCGATCCCGCCGGACGCGCCGCTGATCGTCGCCGAGGCGGTCTGGCAGTACAGCCACCACGTGCTGGCCGGGCTGCGTACCCACCGGGGCCCGATCCTGGTGGTGGCGAACTGGAGCGGTGAGTTCCCCGGCCTGGTCGGCCTGCTCGGCCTGACCGCCAGCCTCACCAAGGCGGGCGTGGCGCACTCCATCCTGTGGAGCGAGAAGTTCACCGACGACTGGGCGGTGACGCGGCTGCGTACCTGGCTGGAGGCCGGGACGCTGGAGCACGACCAGAGCCACGTCCGCGACCTGCCGGAGCTGCCGGCCACCGAGGAGGTACGGCTCGGTCGGGCACTCGCGGCGCAGCTCGTCCGGGACAAGGCGATCATCGGCGTCTTCGACGAGGGCTGCATGGGCATGTACAACGCCATCATCGACGACGAGCTGCTCAACCCGCTCGGCGTCTACAAGGAGCGGCTGTCGCAGAGCGCCCTGGTCGCCGAGATGGCGACGGTCACCGACGCCGAGGCGCAGGCCGTACGGGACTGGCTGGACGCGGCCGGGTTTACCTTCCACACCGGCACCGACGAGGCCACCGAGCTGACCGACGCCCAACTGCACAGCCAGTTCACGATGTACGTGGCCGCGCTGCGCATCGCCGACGACTTCGGCCTGGACGCGGTCGGCATCCAGTACCAGCAGGGGCTCAAGGACGTCGTACCCGCCAGCGACCTGGTCGAGGGGCTGCTGAACAACGTCTCCCGTCCGCCGGTGACCAGCCGCGACGGTGCCCGGGAACTCTACGCCGGCGCGCCGCTGCCGCACTTCAACGAGGTCGACGAGGGCGTCGCGGTGGACTCCCTGGTGACCAACCGGATCTGGACCGCGATGGGGCTGGACCCGGCGACCACCCTGCACGACATCCGCTGGGGCGAGGAGTACGACGGCCGGTTCGTCTGGGTCATGGAGATCTCCGGCTCGGTCCCGGCCTCGCACAACGGCGGCTACGACAAGAGCTGGAGCATGCGGCAGCCGCCGATGTACTTCCCGCTCGGCGGCGGCACCCTCAGCGGCGTGTCCAAGCCCGGGGAGATCGTCTGGTCCCGGGTCTTCATCGCCGACGGCGTCCTCCACGTCGACCTGGGTCGGGGTAGCGCGGTGGAGTTGCCGGCCGAGGAGACCCGGCGCCGGCTCGACGCCACCACCCCGCAGTGGCCGATCATGCACGCCGTCCTGCACGGCGTCGACCGCGACCAGTTGATGGCCCGCCACAAGGCCAACCACCTGAACGTGGTGTACGCCCCGGACGCCGACACCGCCGACCGGGCGCTCGCCGCCAAGGCCGCCATGTTCGCCGAACTGGGCCTGGCGGTGCACCTCTGCGGTGAGGTGAACCTGTAGATGGCACCGTTGCTGATCGGCATCGACCTGGGCACCGGGAGCAGCAAGGGCGTGCTCACCGACGCCGCCGGGCGGGTGCTGGCCACCGCCGTCCGCTCCCGGCCCCGGTCGATGTCGCTGCCCCGGCCGGGGTGGGCGGAGGTCGACGCCGAGACGGTCTGGTGGGGCGACGTGGTGTCCATCGCCGCCGAGCTGACCGCCGCCGCCCAGGGCGCGCAGATCGCGGCGGTCTGCGTCAGCGGTGTCGGCCCCTGCCTGGTGCTCTGCGACGAGCGGGACGAGCCGGTCCGTCCGGCGATCCTCTACGGCATCGACATGCGGGCCACCGCCGAGATCACCGAGTTGACCGAGCGCTTCGGGGCCGACGCGGTGCTGGAGCGGGCGGCGACCCCGATCACCAGCCAGGCGGTCGGTCCCAAGGCGCTCTGGGTGCGACGCCACGAACCGCAGGTGTGGGAGCGGGCGGCCCGGTGGTACAACTCCAGTTCGTACGTGGTCCGGAAGCTGACCGGTGAGTACGTCCTGGACCACCACACCGCCAGCCAGTCGGTGCCGCTGTACGACATCGAGGCCCGGCAGTGGCACCGGCCCTGGTACGACGAGGTCATGGGTGACCTGCCCGCGCCCCGGCTGGCCTGGTCGGCCCAGATCGTCGGCGAGGTGACCCCGGCGGCGGCCGAGGCGACCGGGCTGCCGGTGGGCACGCCGGTCTGCGCCGGCACCGTGGACGCCTGGGCCGAGTCGGTCAGCGTCGGCGTCCGCCGACCCGGCGACCTGATGCTGATGTACGGCTCCACCATGTTCTTCGTCCAGCAACTCCGGGGCGTCGCCCGGCATCCGCAGCTCTGGAACACCGTCGGGGTGTCTCCGGACTCGTACTGCCTCGCCGCCGGCATGGCCACCTCCGGCAGCCTCACCACCTGGCTGCGCGACCTGACGGGCGAGGTGCCGTTCGAGACGCTGGTCGAGGAGGCGGCGGCGGTGCCGCCGGGCGCGGACGGCCTGCTGTTGCTGCCGTACTTCGCCGGGGAACGGACCCCGATCTTCGACCCGGACGCCCGGGGGGTGATCGCCGGACTGACCCTGCGGCACGGCCGGGGTCACCTGTTCCGCGCCGGGTACGAGGGGATCGCCTTCGGCATCCGGCAGATCCTGGAACTGCTGGACACCCCGGAGAACCCGGTCGCGCGGCTGGTCGCGGTGGGCGGCGGCACCCAGGGTGGACTCTGGACCCGGATCGTCAGCGACGTCACCGGCCGGGAGCAGGAGGTGCCGGAGGTGACCATCGGGGCCAGCTACGGCGACGCCCTGCTGGCCGCGATCGGTGCCGGTCTGGCCGCCCCGGACACCGACTGGACCCGGCCCGGGCAGATCGTGCGCCCCGACCCGTCGGTGGCCGCCACCTACGACGGCCTCTACGCCGGCTACACCTCGCTGTACCGCAACACCCGGGCCGAGGTCCACGCCCTCGCGCGGTTGCAGGGCGGGACCGGATAGGCGGCCGGGCCGGGCGTGGCCGGGTGCGCCGACCCGTCGCTCAGTCGGACGGCCCCGCCACGGCGAGCACCACACCGCTCACCGGCCGGGTCGGAATGCGGTGCAGCGGGATGTCCAGGTCCTGGTCCGGGACCCGGTAGTCGAGGCGGGCCAGCCGGACGGCGAGCGCACCGAGCAGCGCGACGGTGATCTGCTCACCGGGACAGCGGTGGCCGGTGCGGGGATCACCGCCGCCCTGCGGGATCAGCTCGAACGGGCCGATCTCCCGGCCCACGAAGCGGTCCGGGTCGAACCGGTACGGGTCCTTCCACAGCCGGGTGTCGTGGTTCTGGCCGTACAGGTCGAGCAGCACGATGGCGCCGCTCGGGATGTCGGTGCCCTGCCAGGTGAGGTCGGTCACCGCGCGCCCGCCGACGAAGGGCGCGAACGGGTAGAAGCGGCGGACCTCGTGGGCGAACGCCTCGACGAAGGCGGGCTCCGCCGCGCGCAGCCGGTCCCGGTGCGCGGGCCACCGGTGCAGGGCGTGCCCGGCGAAGGCCACGAACCAGGTGATCGCCACCGTCGGCCGGATGATGTTGAGCAGTTCGACCGCGGCGGTCTTCGGGTCCAGCAGCCGCCCGTCGCTGTCGACGTGTGCGGCCACCGCGGCCAACGCCGAGCCGTCCGGGGCGGCGACCTCGCCTCGGCGTACCCGGTCGACGAGATCACCGAACCGCCGCTCCAGGCGTCCCCGGGAGCGGCGGGCCCGCCAGTGCCGGGGCCCGGCGGTGGCGAAGCCGTCCACCTCGGCGACCAGGTTCGCGGCGAGTTCCGGCACCTCCCGGTCGTCCACCGGGACCCCGGTCCAGTCGCAGACCGCCCGGGTCAACACCTCGGCGGTCGCGGTGAACAGCACCACCCGCCGACCTGCCCAGGACCGCGTGGCCTCGTCCCAGGCCACCTCGGTCCGGGTCACCGACCCGTCGAACCCGCCGCTCATCAGCAGCGAGGTGAACATCGCCTTCCGCACCCGGTGCGGCTCACCGTCGAGGGTGTGCACCGCTCCCTTGCCGAACAGCGTGCCGCGGATCGGTTCCGGGATCGCCCTGTGCCGCCGGATGTGGCGCTCGTCGTAGAAGAAGCGGGCCGCGTCGGGGCCGTGCAGCGCCACGGCGGTCTGGCCCAGCAGACGGGTACGCACCACGTCCGTCTGATCCGCACGCAGGCGGTTCGGCAGCCACCCGTAGCCCTGGATCGCGAGTGTCAGGGTGTCGTCCACCCGATGCAGCAGGTCAGTCGGCATACCGGGGTCCTGCCCGTTCACCCGACGGTCAAACCGGTCCCGCCGGACACGAACGGGCAGGGCAGGCGCGCCGAGCGCGGGTTGCGAGCATCGCATAAGTAAGTGTTTACTTATGCGATGGGTCGTCGGGACGAGATCATCGACGCGGCGCTGCGTCTCTTCGCCGAGCAGGGCTACCGGGCCACCACGATCACGCAGATCGAGGCCGCCGCCGGGTTGTCTCCCGGTGCGGGCGGGCTCTACCGCCACGTCGGGTCGAAACGCGAACTGCTCGTGGCCGCCTTCGACCGGGTCCTGCACAGCCGCCGTGCCGCACAGGCCCAGCCCGGGATCGCCGACCTCACCGACCCGCAGACCGCGATCGCGGTCGCCGGCCGGGCCGTGCTCGCCACCGTCGAGGCGGACCGGGACCTCTACCGGCTCGTCCTGCGCGGCGGCGACCTGCCGGTCGATCTCACCGACGTCTACCAGCGGCTGTTCCAGCCGGGCTTCGACGAGGTCGCCGCGTGGCTGGCGCAGCTCGCCGGAGACCGCCCCCGGTTCGACGCGGAGGCCGTCGCCGCCGTGGCCCTGTCGTCGCTGTTCTATTTCGCGATCAGCGAGTTCACCTACGGCTGCCCGCCGGGACACGTCGCGCGGGACCGTTTCCTCGCGGCGTGGGCCGAGGGGCTGCTCGCCCAGCTTGGAGCGTGACATGAGGACCGTCTTCAGCGGCGGCACGATCCGCACCATGGACCCCGCCCACCCGGTCGTCGAGGCGGTGGCGATCGACGGCGAGGTGATCGCCTCGGCCGGGGACGCGGCGACCGTACGCGCCGCCGTCGGCCCCGGCGCGGCCGTGCACGACCTCGCCGGCCGGACCCTGCTCCCCGGTTTCGTCGACCCGCACCACCACCTCTATCTGGTGGCCGCCGACCAGCACACCCGGGCCTTCGACGAGCACCCCGCGACGGTGCGCGAGCTGCTCGACCGGATCGCCGCCGTCGCCCGCGCCGACCACGGCACCGGCTGGCTGCGCCTGCACGGGGTACGCCCGCTGCACCTGGCCGAGGGGCGCCTGCCGACCGCCGCCGAACTGGACACCGCCTGCCCGGACCGGCCGCTGCACCTGTTCTCGGTCAGCTACCACGAGTCCACGGTCAACTCCGCCGGGCTGTCCGCCCTCGGGTACGGCAGCGCCACCCCCGACCCCGGCGGCGGCCACCTGGAACGGGACCGCCGTGGACGCCCCACCGGCGTCCTCGTCGAACAGGCCAGCTTCGTCGCCGAGTCGTTGACCCGCCGCGCCAGCGCCGACGACGACGCCTGGGTGCACCGCGCCGTCGCGCACAGCCGGATCCTGGCCCGGCACGGCATCACCCGCATCGGTGACCTCGCGGTGCCGCCGGAGGGTGCCGCCCGGTACGCCCGCGCCGCTCCGGAACTCGCCGTGACCGTGCACCGCTGGCACGTCGGCGCGGCCGAGATCGGTGACCCCACCGTGCCCGACCTCGACCCGGACCGGGACCACGGACATCCCCGTACCCCGCTCGGCGGCTTCAAGCTCCTCGTCGACGGGGGCGAGCGGTGCGACCTGTGCCTCACCGGTGGACAGGTGCTCCGTTCGGTCGCCGGCATGCCCCGGGCGCTGCTGCGGCACGGTCGCCGGGCCCTGGCCCTGTCCCGGCGCGGCGGCACCCCGACCCGTCGCCCGGACGGCCGCTGGCACAACGGCCTTCGGGTGCTGGGCCGTGACCGGCTGGCCGCCGCCGTCCGGGCGGCGGTCGAGCGTGGCCTCGCGCCGGCCCTGCACGCGGTCGGAAACGGCGCCCTCGCCGACGCCCTCGCCGCCGTCGACGGGCTCGACACCCCGATCCGGATCGAGCACGCGATGGTCTGCGATCCGGCCATCGCCCGCCGCCTCGCCGACGCGGGCGTACACGTGGTCACGCAGCCGTCCTTCCTGCACGACCTCGGCGCGGAGCTGACCGTGCTCCCGCTGCCCGCACCCCTGCGGCTCGTTCCGCTGCGCACGTTGCGCGACGCCGGAGCGTCGGTGGCGGCCAGCACCGACTACCCGGCGGGCACGCTGTCGCCGCTGGTCGGCATCAAGGCGGCGGTCACCCGACGAGTGGCGGGCGGCGACGTCGTCCACCCGGACGAGGGACTCACCGTCACCGAGGCACTCGCGGCCTACACCCGGGACGCCGCCGCCGCGCTCGGGCTCGCCGACCGGGCCGGTGTGCTGCGCCCCGGCGCCGCCGCCGACCTGGTCGAACTGGACCGCGACCCAGTGCACGTCGACCCCGACCATCTCGACGGCATCGCCGTCACCGGCACCTGGTGCGCGGGACAGCGGACCGCCTGAGCCGCTTCCGCGGCTGAAGGCTCAGCCCGACGTGGCGTCGTCGGCACCCGTCAGCCATCCGATCAGCCCCCGGCCGGCCACGTGGTCCGCACGGCCGGACCGGCGGTGGTCCAGGTGGACCACCGCCGGGTCAGCGTCGCGTCGACGATCAGAACTCACACTGCTGGGGGAACTTGGCGCAGGTGGAGATCGAGGCGCCCCGGGCTGGGATGTCGCTCCACCGGTCGGCGTCCACGCCGGCCAGCGAACCGTCACTGATCGAGTCGACGATGGCCCAGAGGCCGTCGACGTTCTGCTTGATGAGGTAGCCGCTGCTCTTGTGGCCGATGCCGCCACGCGACTCGAAGAACATCGCGTTGCTGCGCCAGTTCGCGTACTCGCCCCGGGGGCCGGGGGCGTTGAGCATGGCGGCGGAGGTGACGCCCTCCGGGATGTTGATGTACGGGTAGCGGGTCACGTTGACCACGCCACTGCGACCCGCCGCGTCGGCGGCCACCACACCCATCCGGCGGACGGTGTCCCACTGCTGCGGGGTGAGCATGCCGGGGTCGAGGGAGACGCCGACCGAGAACGTGGTCATCTCGTCGGTGTCCCCGTCCACGTACGTGCCCTGGTGGTGCAGGTCGATGATGTGGTGCGGCTTGAAGCCGGCCCAGACGTACCAGAACGCCTGCGACTCGACGGCTCGGTGCCGGGTGTAGTTCGCGAAGGTCTGCTCGGACAGCGGCGCCTGACCGAGACCCGCCCGGACCGCGTTGAGCCGGTCGAAGATCGGCCGGTCCACCCCCCAGTCGCGGTTGAGGTCGATGTTGTGGACGCCGTCCTGTCGCCGGTACGCCTCGAAACCGTCCGGGTTGTAGATCGGGATGATCGCGAAGCTGACCCGCTGCAACACCTCCCGCGCGTGCTTGCCGCCGGAGACCAGCGTCTTCAGGAAGTCCAGCGACGCCTCGGCGCCGTACGGCTCGTTGCCGTGGATGCGGCCCTGGATCCAGATCCGGGTGCTGCCGGTGCCGATGAAGGCGACCTCGAGCGGGCGGCCCTGGCCGCTGCGGCCGACCTCCTGCACCCGCAGGGCGCCCTTGCTGCGGGCCTGCAACGCGCGCAACTCGGCCGAGACCTCGGCGGCGCTGAGCATCGAGGAGCGGTTGACGGTCTCCTGGTTCGGTGGCACGAACGGCCCGTTCGCCTGGGCGACCCCGGGTACGACGGTGGGGGCGAGCAGGAGCGCGGCGGCGAGCAGGATGAGATGCCGGCGTCGTGGTCTGGACACTGGTGACGTCCCTTCTGAGGTGGTCGCGGTGGCGTCCAGCGAGACGTTCGGGTGCGACTCCGCGCGCCGGTAGGCGCCGCCGTGCTGGCTGGCCGCGACCTTCCCGGTCGGAAGGCTCCGCGGTGCGCTCATTCAACAAGGGGACGTTTTCGCAGGTCAAGTGCGCTGCGTAAGTTCCGTCGTCTGTCCAGGGTGGGACATCGGTGGCTCCGTCGAATGTCCTACCCGACCCGTCTCCGGCGTGGTCGACGTACCGGCGGGCGGCTGCGTGGACTGGTGCCCGGACGGGTGTGGCGGCCACCGCCGGAGCGATGGCCGCCACGAGTCGGATCGGTTCCTACAGGTTGGCGCAGTATCCGACACTGTGGGTACTGGCGCCGGGCTTCAGGGTCCGGTTCCAGTCCACCCCGCTGATCCGGTAGCCGCCGTCGGCCTGACGTTCCCGGGTGAAGTTCCACGCGGTGTAGATGTCGCCCTCCAGGTCGACGATCGCGGTCCAGGCCACCGGCTTGTCACCGGTGTTGGTGGCGGTGATGGTGGCGCAGTAACCGCCACCGCTGTCGGAGTTCCAGCGGGCCACCCGGGTGAGCGTGACGTCCACGGTGGAACCCTCGACCAGCCGTCCCACGCCCCAGCGGGCGGTGCTCTGGTAGCCGACGCCCTCCTGCTCGGCCCAGTTGCGGATCGACGTGCGCGTACCCCCGGAGGCGTCGTTGACCTGGAAGTCCAGGCCGTGGAAGGTGTCGAGGCCGCCGTACTCGAGCAGGCTGATCGCGGCCTCGACGGTGTAGCCCGTCGCGGTCCGCACGACCGCGCTGGTCAGCCGTCCGGCCTGGAACGCCTCGTCACCGGTGCCGAACGACACGACGTTGTCGGCGTTGATCCGGATCTGGGTGTCGTCGTAGCGGTAGGAGCCGTTCTTGGCGTTGCCGGCGTCGACGTAGATCTCGACCGAGTCCTGGGTCCACGGGTCCGACCCGGAGACGTCCACCTCCGGATCGGTGACCTCGGCCAGCACGTACAGCGTCTGATCCCGCCACAGCGTACGGACCTGCGCCGACGCCCCGTCGGTGCCGGAGACCTGCTTGGCCGTGGTCACCGTGCTCGCCTGGCTCCAGACCGCGTCCACGGTGCCGTCGACCACCGGTGCGCTCGGTGCACGGCGCACCTCCAGGTACGACAACTCCTCCACCAGGGTCAGCGTGCCGACCGCGCCCGGGGTGTTCCAGCCGGAGGTGGTGCCGTCGTCGTTCACCCGCACGTCGAGGGAGAGCGTGTCCCCCCGGGTGGCCTCGGTCAGCGGCAGGTGGGCGACCAGGTGGTAGCCGCCGTCCCGGGCCGCCGCCACGGCGGGCACGTCCCCGGTGCCGTCGCGCCGGACCCGGTAGGTCTCGCCGTCCAGGGCGAACTCGACCCGGTCGTCGTCGGAGACCGTGGCGTCGGTGACCGTGACGTACGCGGTGAGGTGGTCCGCTGCCCAGCGCAACTGGAACCGGGCCGCCTCCTCGACCGGGTGCAGCGGCAGCTTGCGCCAGGTCAGGTCCGTCGGAGCGGCGGCGGTCAGCGGCACCTCCCCGGCGAAGACCGTGGCGGTGCGCAGCCGGGCGGGCAACTCGCCGTCGACCGCGCCGTGATAGGCGGGCTTGGCGCGCAGGTTGTCGTCGAACAGCAGCGGAGCGCCGTTGCCGGACCGCCACGAACGCCCGTCGGTCAGCCCCCACACGGTGACGGCCAGCAGGTCGTCGGTGTGCTCCCGGAAGATCCGGAAGGCGTCCCGGTAGTAGTAGCCCTGCTCGATCAGGTTCGCCTGGGTGACCGGGGTACCGGTGGTGACGTCGAGTTCGGTGACGGCCTGGGTCACCGGCAGGTCGGTGAACGCGTCCAGCGCCGCCTCCAGGCTGCTCACCGGCGTGGCCAGCGAGACGTGGAACTGGTGACCCACCCCGTCGACCGGCACACCCCGGGCGAGCAGCCGCTCCACCAGCGCCCGGTAGCGGGCCTGCTTGCCGCTCTGCTCGGTGTTGTAGTCGTTGATGAACAGGGTGACCGGGTCGGTGCCGTCGACCGCGTACACGTCGTTGAACGCCTCGTCGGCGTACTCGAACGTCAGGTCGATGAAGGACTCGCCGAGGATCCGGTACCACTCGCTGCGGCGCAGGCCGTCGGCGTACTCGCCACTGTCGCTGACCACCTCGTTGACCGCGTCGAAGGCGTAGAGCGGGTTGGTGGCGGAGCCGAACGCGCCGTACCGCTCGCTCAGCGACCGGGCGACGGCGAAGATGTGCGTACGCAGCCGCTCGCGCAGCACCTGCTGGTCGGCGGCGGACGTGCTCAGCGGCTGCCCCGCCGAGTCCTGGAAGAACCAGGCCGGCGTCTGACTGTGCCAGACCAGCACGTGACCGTAGACCTTCAGGTCGTTGTCGCGGGCGAAGTCCATCATCGTCAGCGCCTGGTCGTGCGGGCGGAAGGTGCCCTCGTCGTCGTACCAGGCCTCCGGCTTCATGTGGTTCTCCGCCGTGATCTGGTTGAAGTGCCGGGTCAGCAGTTGCGCGGCGGCACCCTCGGTCTCCCGACCGTCGATCGCCACACCGACCGGGAAGTCGGTGGTCTCGTGGATGCCGGTGAGGTCCTCCACCACCGGCGGCTCGGGCACCCGGACGACGATGTCGTCAGCGAGGAAGTCACTGGTGTTGCCGGGGACGTCCGCGCCCTGCCAGCGGGTCTCGAAGTAGAGGTACGCGCTGTCCGCCGCCGGCACGGTGAAGCGGGCCGTCACCTGCGTCCACCCGGTGTTGGTCACGGTGGTGAACTGGGCCAGCGTGGCGAACGACTGGCTGCCCCCGCTGGTGCTGGCCAGGCTGAGCCAGACCTCGTCGGTCGGCTGCCCCTCGGCGAAGCGCAGCCAGGCGTCGAGCTCGTAGGTCACGCCGGGCTCGACCAGCCCGGTCACGTCCCGGCCGAGCCCGGCACCCTGGTTGACCCGGTCGCTGACCAGCGCCGCGGCCTCCCCGCCGTGCGCGACGTCGGTCAGCGTGACGCTCGGGGCACCCGGACCGCCGTCGCGCGGTCCCCAACCGTCCAACCCGTCCTCGAAGTCGGTGTCGACGACCACGGTCCCCGGCGCGGGTCCGGTCCCGCCGTCCGGCGCGGTGATCAGCACGTCGTCCAGCAGGAACGGGGTGGTCCCCTCCGCCTCGACGTAGAGGGTGGCCGCGCTCAGCCCGGTGGGCAGCGTGTAGTCGCCGCCGATCCGCACCCATTCGTCCGCGGAGGCGGTGACGCTGTCGCCGATCCAGGTGTACGTGTTGTCGCCGCCGTTGGCCGGCGTCGACTCGACGGTGAAGTGCACCCCGGCGGTGCCCTCGGTGCCGGCCGGGAGCCTCACCCACGCGCCGACCGAGTAACGCGTACCAGGGGTGAACAGGGCGGTCGCGCTGGTCGCCGGGCCCTGCCAGTTCGCCGTACGGCCGGTGACCGAGAGGCTGCTGTCGCTGTCGTGACCCTCCGACGCGATGGCGAGGGTGACGTCGCCCCGCGCTCCCCACGGGGCGTACGAGCCGGACTCGAAGTCGGAGGAGAGGACGGTCTGCGCGGCGGCGGCCGGACCGGGTGCGACGGTGACCGTCGCGACGAGTGTGGTGGTGCAGAGGACGGCGAGAAGCCGCGATCGCTGTCGCGATCGGCGGGAGGATTTCCAGAGGCGCATCGGTGATCCCTTTACGCGATTGTGGCTGGTGGCGGGGTGTGAAGCCGGGCGCGTACCAGACGCATCCAAGCGCGTGCATGTTATGTCGGGCCGATTGCCCTGACCAGAACTTCCGGAAAGTTTCGGAAAAGGGCGCGGTGATGATCGGCCTGACGGAGGTTGACACCGACCGTTAGGAAGGGGCCCTTCCTATGCACCAGGCGTTAGTAAGGTGCCCTTCCTTGCGCCGAGCCCGCCGAATCCGCGCCGCGTCAGCCGGTACGGGTCACAGCCCGGCCGCCGCGTCGTACCGGCGACGCAGGTCGGCCATCTCCCTGGGCTCGAGCGCCTCCTTCTGCGCCAGGTCGGCGTACTTCGCCGGGAACATCTGCCGCAGCCGGTCGATGAAGATGACGTCCTCGGTCGCCTCGACCACCTGGATGCCGGGTGGGTTGGTGGAGCGGTCCATGATGACCGGACCGGCCAGCTTGACCGCCCAGTCCCAGGTGCGCTTCTCCTCGGCCACCCCACAGAGGTGGAAGCCGTAGACGGTCCGGACGTCGGCGATCGTGGTCACCTCGGCCGGCTCGAAGCCGTACACGTGGACCCCACAGACCACCGCCGGTGGCGTCTCCTGCCCCTCGGCCGCCTGCCCGGGCCCGTGGCCGGCGTGGTTGTGCTGCCCCGGGTCCGCCTGTTCGAGCGTGGAGCGCATCCAGGTCATGAGCTGCCCGCGCAGGTCCGCCGGCTTCGTGTCCGTCTCGGCGGCGCGGACCAGTGCCACCGCGGTGACCGAGACGGTCAGCACGATCACCGCCACCCACACGAAGCGGTTCCGGTACCACCCCGCCACACTCTGTCGGGAAATCATGACTGCTTCTCACCTCGTCGCCGGTTCTGGTGCGTCGGCAGATCGCATCGGACGCCCCCGGCAGGTCCGGCCCGCGAGCGCGGACTCGTCCCGGGGGAAACACGTACGGTGGGGACATCTGCCCGGAATGTGCCCGTCGTCGTGGTGATGGCCTGGCGATGCGGCGCGCGACCGTCTGCCGATGCGGCGCGCTGCCGGCATAGCGCTGCTCCCGTGCGCAGGCCGTTCCCAGCGCGTTTGCCCCCGCGCTGCGGCGATATGAGCCATTCCAGCACGCGCGGACCCGGTCCGGCAACATCGACGGCCGCCGAGGTGGCTATTCCGTCCGGCGCGTCACCAGGAGGTCGTCGAAAGCGTCTTGCGGGTCCGGCCGGCCGAAGGCCAGCGCCAGGAACGGCCGGGCCGCCAGGTCGTCCCGGCCGCCGACGCCGGTCAGCAGGGCCGGGTGCGGGCCCCGGAACAGGCCGCCGCCGAAACCCCGCCGCACCGCAAGCAGATACGCGGCGTGCAGGCTGACGCCGGTACGCAGCAACAGGCCGAGGTGGCCGTCGACGTCCTGCCGGTTCGGCGCGGCGCCCAGGTCCCACACCGGAGCCAGCACGCACGGCACCGTGGCGCACGGGCCCGATGCCAGCCCGGCCATCGCCTCGGCCGCCGGTAGTCCGGACGCGTCGACCAGCTCGCCGTCGCGGTACTCGTGGACGCCCGGGTTGGTGTCGGTGACCGCGCGGGCGAACACCAGCCAATGCGCGCCGTCGGCGTCCTCCGGTGCGACCGGCTGCGCGGCGTCGGCACCGGCCTGACAGATCCGCAGCACGTCGGCGCGGGGCAGCGGGTCGCCGAGGAACCGCCGCACCGGCTGCCGGGTCCGCAGGAGATGGTCCACATCCTCACCGGGGAGCCGGGACGCCGGGATCGGCAGCCGAGGCGCGGTGCGACCGGCCACCGACGTCCGTCGTCGGACCGCCTGAATCAGGCCCGTGGCCCGGTCGTCCGACGGGCCGTGCCGGGGCGACGGGTCCTCACTCATCGACACCTCCGGAGGAGATCAGTTTGCCGGCGAACGCCTCGTCCCGACCGGCCCGGCCGCCGGCCGGCGGGCCCGTTCGCACCGGGGTGGGCGTGCTGGTCCGGACCGTCGGCGATCCCGATGCCGACGGTCCGGACCACCACGCCCACCACAGTGGCCGCCGTTGGGGCCGGTTGCCGCTGGTCGTCAAGCCGCCCGCTCGGCCAGGTCGGTGTCGCCGAGCCGGTCGGTGAACTCGTACCAGGCGCGGGCGCAGGCCTGCCCGACGTCGCGCAGCACGTCCCGGCAGTGGCCGGGCGTGGCGTCGGCGACCGCGTCGGACTGCTCGGCGAGCGCCAGCGTCGCCGAGACCAGCCGCAGCAATGCCTCTCCGCGTTCGGTGTGGCGCAGCGACGGGTCGTCGGCCAGCCGTTCCAGCCCGGCCCGCAGTGCCGGTCCGAGGGGATCGGCGGGGCCCTGCCCGGGCGGTGCGCTCGGCGAGGTCTCCGCCGCGCCCTCGCCGGAGACGGCCGCCAGTTGTCGACGGACGTCGAAGGTGGTGCCCACCGAGATGCCGGCCTCCCGAGCCACCTCGCGCAGACTGGCCTCCGGTCGGCGACGCATCAGCTCCTCGGCCCGCCGGGCCGCGGCCAGCCGCTGTGCACCGTCGACGACCCGCATCGTGGACCGCTGCACCAGGATCGGCGGGATCACCCCGACCGACTCGGCCAACTGCTGGATCCGGTTGGTGCCGGCCACCGACAGCCGTGGTGAGCAGCCGGCGACCACCGAGGCGACGTCGACGAGAGTCACCTCCCGGCTCCGGGCGACCTGGATCCGTTCCCGCATGCGCACCTCGACCGCCACCGTTTGGAAAGATCATCGATTGGCGGCCGATGGTACGGTCTCCGACGTATCCGTCGCGCACAACTGGCGTACAAATGAATTGTCCTCGACTCCTGGCGGTCGGCCGGTCCGGCCGCGCGACGACGCGGTTCGGATGGTGTCCGGTCCCATGGCTCCGGCCGTCGGCTGAGGTGACTGATGCTTCTCCGCTTCGACCTTCTCGGCCCGTTGTCGGTGTCCCGGGACGGGCACCCGGTCGACCTCGGCTCGGTCAAACAACGGCTGCTGCTGGCCCTGCTGCTGACCCGCCCCGGTGAGGCCGTACCCGCCGACGAACTGGTGAACCTGCTCTGGGGCGACCAGCCGCCGGCCTCCGCCGGGGCCAACATCCGCACCTACGTGCGCGGGCTGCGGCAGGCGATCGACTGCGACGGACGGATCGTCACCACCGCCGGGGGCTATCTGCTGCGGGTCGAGCCGGACGACCGCGACCTGGACCGCTTCGACGCCGCCGTGGCGCGCGGGCGCACCGCCGCGACCAGCGGTGACCCGGTACGCGCCGAGGCCGAGCTGGCGCAGGCACTGGCGCTGTGGCGCGGGCCCGTCCTGGCCGGACTGCCGCTGCCCCGGGCACTGTCGCGCTGGGTCGGGCAGGTGGCCGAGCGGCGTCTGCTGGCCGAGGAGGACCACGCCGGCACCCGACTCGCGCTGGGTGCGGCGGCGCAGGTGATCCCCCGACTCCGGGCCCTGCTCGAACGGCATCCGCTGCGGCAGCGCGCCTGGGCGCACCTGATGACCGGCCTGTACCACAGCGGGGACGTGGCCGGGGCGACGGCGGCCTTCCGGCAGGCCCGACAGGTGCTCGCCGAGGAGACCGGGATGGACCCGGGGCCCGAGCTGACCCGCCTGTACGACGACATCCTGCACCACCGCTGCCCGCCGCCCGGCCCGCCACCGCCCGCCCGGGCCGCGCCCGCCGCCGTCCGGACCCGTCCGGCGCAGTTGCCGATCACCACGCCGGACTTCGTCGGTCGTCGGGAGCAACTCGCCCGGCTCGACGCGGTCGTCGGGCACCCGGGCGGCGGACCGACCTCCGTGGTCGTCACCGTGGTGTGCGGGATGGCCGGGGTCGGCAAGCCGAACACGGAAAACTAACCCACAAATTTTCGCCCGGATCGTACCGGTCTGATCCGATAGGCGGCCCCCGGTCAACCCGCACGGCGGGGACTGGCGCCTACTTCCACCGGTCTATCGGTGCATGTCCAGGCTACGGCATCGGGGCTGATCGACCCTCGCGCCTTAGCGACTGCCCCCGCCGCGCCGTGACCCGCCGACCGGCGCCGCCTCGGGCGGTCCGCGCGCACCCATACCAACGCGACCGCATCGGCCGCTCGCCGGTCCCTGCAACCCCTTGACCTTTCCCGACCCGCCGAGCGGGCCGGGCCGATGACGCGCGCCTCGCGCCGAGCCTCCCGCTGCCCGACCGGTGCCCTGCGCCCCGGTGAGTACGCCCGAATTCCTGCCAGCAAAGGACTTCACGCCATGACAGGCACCCACGAACACACAGACCCGATACTGCGACGAACCCCAACCGATCGGCACCCCGCGTGGTGTGACCGGTCCCGGTGCACCGCCGACCCGGCCAGTCAGGCAAACGGCTACCGGTCCGGTGTCGGCGGTGAGCACAGGTCCGTCCCGTTCCCGCTGAACCTCACCACGGCTCAATGGCTGCCCGTCAGGGACGGGACGGCATGGCTCACTGAGGCGTGCGCCCCGTGGCCGTGTGAGCCCTACCTGCGCGTGCAGGTGGGCGACGCCCATCTGTCCATGCCCGCCGACAACGCCCGGCGCGTGCTCGATGCCCTCTCGACGCTGCTCGCGTCGGCCGCAACTGTCCCGGAGGTGACCCGATGAAGAACCGAACCGATAAGACTCTGTTGATCCTCACCGCGTTGTTCGTCGCCGGGCTGGCCTTCGTCGCGGGTGCGATCAGCTTCGCGCACATGCGTGAACTGGCCCTTCACCATGGTCAACTTGGCTGGAAGTCGTATGCGTTCCCGATCAGCGTGGACGGGCTGGAAATCGTGGCCAGCCTCTACCTGGTAGCGCAGCGTCGCGCCGGGCGGCCTACCGGCTGGATTCCGTGGGTCGCGCTCATCATCGGCACCGCCGCGAGCCTCGCCGCGAACATCGCGGTAGGCGGGGCGGACCCGATCGGCAAGGCGCTGGCCGGTTGGCCGGCGGTCTCCATGCTGGTCTCGGTCAAACTTCTGTTCGCGATGATCGACCACACCAACGATGATCAGCGGACGACCGTCCGGGACGATCAGCGGACGTCCGCACCCGTCCCGGCTGTCCCCGGGACCGTCCGCCGGACCGGACGGGACGACGTGGCGCGGTCCGGGACCGCCCCCGGCGAGCGGACGAAAACCCCCGGGCCGTCCGCGACCGGCCCGGCCGACCCGGCGGGCGCCCCGGGCGGCGCGAGCCGGCCTGGCCCGCTCGGGACCGGCATCCCGGACGATCGGGCGGCGACGGTCGACATCCGGACCGTGGGGCATTTGATCCCGGCGGCGCGGGCGGCAGGTGTGACCCTTACCGCCGAGGGGCGGTCGCTGTCGCGGGACAACCTCGCGGACGCCATCCGCGATGATGGGCACGGTGTGTCCAACGAACGCGCTTCACTCCTTCTCAAGATCCTGAAGGCAGAACAGGCCGTGGCTACCATCGACCCGTCCACCGTCCGGCCCCATCCGCAGGAACCGATGACGGAGCGTGTGGCTTAACGTCGATGAGGAAGTTGGGACAAGGAGCGGGGCGCCCCGCACGGCTGGAGCGCCCCGTTGCCGGTGGTCCGATCTTTGCCCGCCCGCCTCTGACCGGCGTGACGGGGTTCATCGTGGACCTACCTCGCTCGATTCGCCTGGCCGAGAGGCCCTAGGCGATGCGCTCGGGAGGTTATGAACCGGCCACCCTCGGTGAGGCTTTCCCAAAAACGCAAGCAGCGACCCCCTGATGTACGGGAGTCGCCGTCCCGTTCGGCAACTGGTCGGGTGGCCGGCTACCTCACCGGTCGAGCCGTCCTGCCTTCAATCCGTCCATGAAGGAGGCAAACACGTCGTACTCGAACCCGAGGGTCGGCCCGGTCGGGTCCTTGGAGTCTCGCATCTCCACCCGGCCGTCCCTGTCCCGCAGCTCGACGCAGTTGCCGTTGTCGCCCGACCGAGTGGACTTCCTCCACTCTTGTCCAAGAGTCACTCTTTCATCTCCTCTATGGCCTTGCGAATGAAATGCACCGAATCGACATCACTTAGGGCGATCGACTGAAGTCGGTTGAACACGTCGATATACCACTCTACTCGCCGTTCAGGATAGAGGTCGCCTGCCATGCCCTCGATGTAGATCGCGTCGCGCTCACCTGGTGCGAAGCTGTGGATGACGAACGACCCGAGCGACCCTGGATGAGCCCCGGCAGCAAACGGGATCACCGCGACGTCAACGTTCGGGCGGGTCGCTACATCGAGAATGTGCTGCAACTGCTGGCGCATCACATCCGGCCCGCCAACCGGGCGCCGGATCGCAGCCTCGTCAAGCACGAAGGAGAGCACGGGCGGGTCGTCGCGGTCGAGGATCGTCTGACGTTGCGTCCGGACCGTGATCCGCTCGGAGATCGTCTCCTCGCTCAGCCGCGCCGGCCCTCGCTGCAGCAAGGCCCGCGTGTACTCCTCCGTCTGCAACAGGCCCGGCACGATGAACGGCTCGTAGTTGCGGATGGTCGAAGCGACCGCCTCGAAGCCGATCAACGTCTGGTACGGCCGGTTGATCGACGGGAAGTCATGCCACCATCCCCGGTCACCCTTGATTCCCGCGATCTCCACCATCTCTTCGATGGTCCCGGCATCGGCTCGGTAGGTCTGAAGTAACAGCTTGACGACGGGTACCCGCACCCCGACACGAGCCCGCTCGATCCGCGACAGGTGCGGACCGGAGATGCCCGCTGCCTTCGCGGCACCCTCTATCGACATCCCGGCTTGCTCCCGGTGCTGCTTGAGCACCTGACCCAGCCTTCTACGTCGTGCAGTCGGACCCTCGGACACGACGGCCAGTATCTCACCCCACCGATGCGCGTCGACACCGTCTCACTGACCTCGACGGACAGACGGTCCGAACATTCAGACAAGGGCGCTGGGACACTTGTCCCAGCCATTGAACGGTGGCATCCTGTCCATGACAGTGGTCCCGTCACTGCTGTCAGGTTGGGTCGAGTGACCATCCATGCCTCTCCCGGCAACCTGGAACGGCCCGCGCAGGAGGTGATCACTTTGTTGTTCGGCACCGTACTGGCCGCGTCGGTACTCGGGTACCTCGCGGGGCTGTGGTCGTTCAAGGTCAAGTCTCGATGGTGCCCGCGTTGCGGCGCCACGACGACGAGTGATCTCACCCCTCGGCGTGTGGAGCACCCCCGATGATCACGGTCAGGATCGGCGATGTCATCGAGGTTGATGACCATGACTATCGGTATGGCATTGGTCCGCTGATCGTGCGTGTTACCCGGATCGGTCGGCGACTACAGGTGGCCGATGGCGAGTGGCTTGATCTTGAGGGGTTGGAGCTGCGGCGGGACGGTACGCAGATCAGCCACCAACCACGCCCCGTGTCCGTACGCGTGGGCGGGATGCGATTCCGGCAGGGCGGTCCTCATGCCCGGCCGTGATCAGTACGGACGCGACAGGTCGCCCGTTGCTGTGGGCGGCGGGCACGCGGGTTCGCCGCGTGTCGACAAGGCTCCCCGCTGCTTCGTGACGTCAGGGTCCGTGGTGGTGGGTGAATCGGGACAGACGTGCCGCGCGGTACCGCTCGTGGGCACGCGGGGCCGCGCGGCACGTCTGTCCCTCGTTCGGCATAGGGATGTGTGAGATGGCAACGACCTATCACGGCGGATCACAGATCGACCACGCGCAGGCGACGTTGGACCGACACGCGGTGTCCAGCGGTGACGGGCTTTGCGTGGAGTGCAAGGTGCTCGGCCCGTGTCCGGCGCATGAGGCGGCGGCCAAGGTGTTCGCGTTCTCGGCCAGCCTGCCTCGGCGGCGGCCCGGCGCGACGCGCCCGGAGCTGATGGGCGCTAAACGGGTTGGTTTGAACTGGCTCGCGGCGCGGGCGGGATGACGTGCCGACCGCGTGGGCGGGGGCGGGGAGAGGGGTTCGTGCGCCGCTGCGGAATGCGCGTGCCGCTCGCCCGGCCGCGCCTGCCCCAACCACACTCACACATTCCAGGAACGGAAATCCATAGTGGCATATCAACCGGGTCCCAACGACCTGTTGCGCGGCGCGCGGCGGGAGCGGTTGTCCCCGTCCGGGTCAGGACGGCCGATGTCGCGGCAGGAGTTAGCCGAGTTCGTTGCCGCCTACCTGTTCAAGCACACCGGGCGTACGGTCAACATCGATGGCCGCTACGTTGGCAAACTCGAACGGGGAGAGCACCGATGGCCAACGGAGCCATACCGCACGGCGTTCCGCGCGGTGCTCGGCCGGGACACCGATGCCGCACTTGGGTTCTTCGTCATCCAGGGGCACGCCAACGACGCGGCGCGGTTCGATCCGAAGTCGTCGCACGAAGCCGACGACGCTGATCAGGTGGCGTCGGAGGTGGGCGCCGGAGCGGTGCGGGTGAATGTGAGCGCGGAGGCGGGATCGGCGGTCACGGTGGTCTGCCAGGACGGCACAGCGGGCCGCGTGGCGGTGGTGGCCTGCGGGGTACGGGTGTTGATCGACGCGTCCGGCGCCGGTGGGGCGAACCTCACCCCGACCGTGTTCGATTTTCCGGCGATGCCGGATGGTGCGCGGGTGTACTCCCTCGCTGAGCGGCGGGCGTGATGCCGGCGGTCACGGACGGGGACCGGGCCGGTTGCGGTTGCGGGCTGACGGTGGTCCGGTGGACCGGGCGTGAGTCGCGGGCGTTGCGCGAGGCGTTGCGGATGAGTGTGCGCGCCTTCGCCGAACATCTCGGGGTGACGTCCTCGACGGTTTCCTCGTGGGAGAACAAAACCACCGCGTTGCCGCTGAGGTTGGCCACACAGTCGGTTCTTGATCGGGCGCTCAAACTTGCCGACACGGACGCGAAGACCCGGTTCGCGGTGCTGGTGGCCAGCCTCACGGACGGTCCGTCCGGCGCGGTGACCGGCGACGGGGGCAGCGTGGCGGGTAGGCCGGTCGTGACCGCGTTTCGTCGTCCCGAAATGGCGCGTTCCGCGTCCTGAAGCCTCAGCACAGCAACGGTTCTGAGATGGGAAGGGGGTCGTCACGGTGGGAGCGTCGATTCCGAACCTGCACGGCACCCCGACGCACGTGACGGCGGTGGAGTTGTACCAGGGTCATCACGGCGACGCGGCCGGGGCGTGTGTGCGCTGCGGCGAGCGGGCGCCATGCCCGGCACGCGAACACGCCGCGTCGGTGATCGCTGCGGCAGGGGAAGACCCGCGCTGGTATGACGGGCGGCTGGCTACCGCGCCGCCGGTGTCCGTTCCCGGCTCGGCGTCCCGTGAGTTCGGCCGCTCGTATCCGGATCACACCGGCTACGCCACCGGCGGACGCGGGGCGTCGTTGAGCGAGGGTTTCCAGTACGAACGAGAGCAGGAGCCGTGATGACCTTCGACAGCCGTTTCCCGCTGAACAATGGAGCTGACCTCTGGCGGCAATTGCGCAGTGGTGGTTGTCTGCATGACCTGTCACGCAGAGGCAGAAAGTTTCGTGTAGGAAAAACGGTGGGATTGATCGGTGAGGATCGCAACGATGCGTTCCGATCCGCTTTCCATAGTCTCGTTCCGCACCAGGGAAGGGAAAGGCGATGACAGTAGTAGCGTTCGGGGCGCGGCAGGCGGTTGACGTCGTGCCGGTGCCGGTGGATTTGTCCACGGTTCGTTTCGATCCGGATCGGCAGATCAGCGTCATCACTGAGGGCGGGGTGAGTGTTCCGGCGTTGAAGCACTCGACCGGTTCCACCTCCACGAACACGGCAGCGCAGGACAACAAGGGCGGGGCGGACAAAGACTCCGACCAGACCGAGGATTGAGGCGCAGGCGTGGGCGGGCATACGGTCGTGGTTTTCACCGGCGAGTTCGACGTGACCGCTGATGCGGTGATTGTCGAATTGGAACGTCGGGGGGTTCCGGTGTTCCGGTGTGATCCTGGCGCGTTCCCGTCCACGATGGTGCTGGGTGCCCGGTTCGGCGGGAGCTGGACCGGGCACCTGCGCACCGACCGGCGAACGGTGGACGTAGCCGACGTGGCGTGCGCGTGGTGGCGGCGCCCCACCCCGATCACGGTGCCGGCCGAGGTGCCGCACGCCGAGTGGGTGCGCGCGGAGGCGGTGGCTGGGCTACGCGGTGTGCTGGCGGTGTTGCCGTGGCTGAACCACCCGGACGACATCCGCGCGGCCGAGCACAAGCCGTTGCAGTTGGCGACAGCGGCGCAGGTCGGCTTCTCGGTCCCAGCAACGTTACTTACCAACGATCCGGCCGAGGCGCGGGCGTTCGCGCAGGCGCACGGCCCGATTATCTACAAGTCGTTGACCATCGGCATCCTCGGCGAGGACAAGGTGATCTATGCCCGTTCAGTCGATCCGGCGACGCTCGATGACGGTGTTGCAGTCACAGCGCACCTGTTTCAACAACAGGTCGAGAAAGCGCACGAGTTGCGAGTGACGGTGGTGGACGGAAACGTGTTCACCGCGCGCATTGAAGCCATGACTGAAAAAGGCCGCGCCGATTACCACAATCTTCGGTACAGTGCCGACACACTGCCCGAGGCAGTGGCGGACAAGGTGCGGCGATTTCTCACGCTGCGCCGCCTGCGTTTCGCCGCGCTAGATTTTGTCGTTACCCCGGATGGTGAGCACGTGTTTTTGGAGGCGAACCCGAACGGGCAATGGGCATGGATAGAACACGAAACCGGATCGCCGATAGCCGCTGCTATCGCCGACGCGTTGGAGGGCGCCACCCATGACTGAACAACTGTCCGGGCATATTCCCCGGTTCCTGTCCGGGTTGGAAGCTGACGGCTACCTGTCCGATCCGCTATGGAGCGAAGCGTTCGGTGAGGTGCCCCGTCACGTGTTCCTGCCCGCATTCTTCCTCCCGCTGCCCGATGGGCGGTGGCAGGCGATCGACGCGGCCCACCCGGACTACTGGCGCATGGTGTACGCCGACACCACCTTGACCACCCAGTTGGACGGCATGGTCAGCCCGGACCCGGCCGGTGGACCCCTGGCAGGGACCGGTACGTCCAGTTCGACACAGCCGGGACTCATGGCGTTGATGCTGGACGCGTTGCGCCTGTCCGGTGGGGAACGGGTCTTGGAGATCGGTACCGGCACCGGCTACAACGCGGCGTTGCTGTCGCACCGCCTCGGCGCGCAGAACGTCACCAGCGTGGAGGTTGATCCGGTGGTCGCGGACTCTGCCCGGCAACGAATCACGGCGTGCGGGTACCGGCCGACCCTGGTCACGGGCGACGGTGAACAGGGCTGGCGGGAGAATGCCCCCTATGACCGGCTGATCGCCACGGTGTCCGTGCCTGCGGTGCCGCCCACATGGCTGGCTCAGGTGCGTGACGGCGGGGTCATCGTGGTCAGCCTGTGGCGTGACCTGGGTGGCGGTCCGCTCGTGCGGTTGGAGGTCAACGGCGGTAGCGGGCAAGGGTTCTTCCTGGCACAGTCGGGCGGGTTCATGCCGGTCCGCGCGGCCGACCGGGCACCGGCAGCGCTGTCCACGGCGGTGAAACAGACCGGCACCACCCGGCCGACCCGGCACCCGAGTGTCGTGCTGCACCACGCCGACGCGGGTTTGTGGCTGGCGTTGCGGGTCCCCGAGGTGACGTGGCTCGGGTTCACCCCGAACGGCGGCAACGAGCAGATGTGGCTGTTCGCCTCGGATGGCTCATGGGCGGCGGTCGATGACACCGCCGGGCAGGTGGAGCAGTACGGGCAGCGTGATCTGTGGGACGAGATCGAATCCGTCTTCGACTGGTGGCGTGACGCCGGGGCACCGACCCGGGACCGCCTCGGACTAACCGTCACCGACACCGGCGAACATCGGTTCTGGCTGGACAGCCCGGACGCGGTGGTGTGGGACGACGCGGGCGCACGCCGGTAGCCTCCACGGGTATGACGGTCCCTCGGCGGGGGCGCACCCCCATTGCCGGGGCGGGACATCCCGCCCCGGCCGTTTGCTGTGCCCCCGCCCCCTACCTCGCGGGGCCGAGGTACGTCGGGTGGGGCTGGGATGTCAAGCTGTGATCGCGAACTGACCGGGCACTACGGCGTCACAGAGCCAGTCATCGACCGCACGATGCAGAACTTGTGAGCGAAGGGCATCACGGAGACGCTGCCAGGCGTCGGCGTCTACGTTCGAGAGCACTGACGCCGCCCCCTGGCCTCCTCACTACAGCCAGTCCGCGCTCGCAGCGAACGCAGCGCTGGAGCGCCCAGGGCCATCCATGGAAAATCGACGACCGATCCGCCCCGGCGCTACACCCTCTGCCATCCCTGTGGCGAACACCAGCGGCAGGTTCACCTGAGGATCAACAAACCCGAGCCGAAGTCACACGCTTCGAGGCGCCACCACTACATAAGACAGCGGCTTTCGGGTGGGCAGGAGAGTTAAGGGGCGAAGCTTTCACGCTCTGGTACAGCGAATGTTTCGTCTCCGAATGGGCTTGAGATGTCCAGCGTGACAAGTGAATGCTGCACGAGAGTTCGCCCACTGGCCGACATGTTGTTCGCGGCCAGCACGATACCCGTCGCGAAATGCACGTCAACGTCACACTGGTCAGCCCAGGGGCTCACAAGTGCGGACTCGACAAGGTCGGCGGATCGAGGGGATCCTTGCAGCCGGACTGCCGCGCCAAACTCGGACTCGAAAGGCTCGGCGTGCGTGATCGATAGCGCCGGTAGGACAAGGGATGGGTCAATGACCTCGCGGAGGGCGGGGCTCGGGGCCTGCTGCCAGGCAGTCGGCGCCAGTTGCCGAACGTCGGCCGAAGGATCGGGACGCCATGCTCTGACTGTGGCGTCTACATATGCCCAGCGGGTGACACCGTCCGAACCGTGGGCACGTAAGACGGCGCCTTCCTCGCCGAGGTCTTCGTAACGCCACCGATCAGGCTTGTCTACCTGTAGGCGGCAGCGGACCACGTTTGGTGGCGTGGGAGCCTCCGGCCGACTCCGTATCAGCAACCCGCCGAGCGACCAGCGCCCCGGCGTGGTCAGCGGAGACACGGATTGTCCCAACGCCGGGGCGACGACCTCGGCGAGGTACCGCTCGTCGTAGGAGCTGACGAGTTCGATGGCAAGGCGGGGATGACGGGCGTCGGCCGTTGTCATGGCGACCAGCAGGGGTCCCAGAATCTCGTTCATACTGCCTTCCACAGGTCGTTCACCCGCGTCTGGTTGTCTCGGTAATGAATGCCCAGGACGCTGACACCTCGGCGGGAAGTCGGCCATCCTGCTCACGCATCCGTGCGGGAACGTACCAAGCGGCGTTGACAATGATCAACCGGCTTTCGTCGCTTGACACTGTCGAGATGCGGATCCGATCGTCGACAGTGTACGTGCATCTGGCAGGAGTCGCCGTGGGTTCACACGACGCTTCTTCCGGTGTCCCTGTAGGCAGGCCGTTCCCTTCGATGGTTCGGTAGGCGAGTATCTGTATACGTGTCGGTTCGACCGAAGTTGCAAGGTCAATGTGCACGGCAGACTCCGCGACAAGACCCATCGGGTTGGAGCGCGGTACGGTTGCTACCTCACCCTCCTTGACCAAGCCCTGTTCAATCCATATCCAGTATACTAGTTGCCCGGCGATTTCAGCTCGTTGCCCGGAGCGCAACATCGCTTGAGGGACATGTGGGGGCGGGTCAACGGCGAGGCGGCGCTGCGCGTCGAAGGAGACGCTGGCCTGCTCGTCCGCCGACGTGCGCTGTCCGCACCCTGGCAGAGACAGCAAGATTACCGCTGTAGCCGCGAAAGCTAGTACCGCCCGGTGTGGTGCCCCGCCGGCGGCGCACCATCGCACCGCCGGCCAAAGCAAGCATTTCGAGCCCGAGCTGTTTAACACGTAATGCCGTCTACCCGATTCGAGGTGTTGGAGGTGTATGTACCGCTACTCTCAATGCTCTCGTGGTAGGAGGTTCCGAGCCAGTCGTGGACATCACCGGCGCAGTAAGGCGACGCGGCATTCTTTTCGATGTAACCGCTGCTGGCGTTGCTCTGGAGGCGGCGCTGTGCTTCGACAACGTGCACACCGCCCGCAACCGGCTCAACCTCCTTGCTACACGCGGTGTCCTGTCCCGGTTCCGGGACGCGGTACGGCCCGGCTCCCAATCGTGGCGGTGGTCGCTGGGCTGGATCGGCGCGGCCTATGTCGCGTACCGCGACGGCGCGGCCGTGCCCCGGCCCGGCACCGTGGCGGACCGGGTCAACCGGCTCGCGTCCAGTCCACGCCTGGCACACCTGCTCGGCATCAACGCCTTCTTCGTGGACCTGGCCGCGCACGCCCGCACCACCCCCGGCGCCCGGCTCGGCGCGTGGTCGTCGGAACGGGGCTGCCGCGACGTGTGCGGGGACCTGGCCCACCCGGACGGGCACGGCGTGTGGACCGAAGACGGTCACACAGTCTCGTTTTGGCTGGAGTACGACCGCGCCACCGAACCCGCCCGCCGGGTCCTCGGAAAGTTGGACGGCTACGAATCCCTGCACCGGGCGGCCGGACTGTCGCACTCGGTACTGATCCGGATGCAGACTCCACGGCAGGAAACCGCGCTACACCAACGGTTGCGAACCCACCCGGCCGTGACCCGGGGCGGCCTGTTCGTGGCCACCACGTCCGGCGACCACACCACCCACCCCGCCGGGCCGGTCTGGCTCCCGGTCGGCCACACGGCCCGGCTCCGACTGGCCCACCTGCCGAACCCGGCCCCCGTCGCGCACCGGGCCGCGCACCCCGACGACCCCGACTGACCCCGGGGCGCCGGGCGGCACCGTCACGGCGTCGCCCGGCACACCCGGGCCGGTCTACCGCTGCCGGCCGCGCCGGTCGAGTGACGGCGGGTCCGGCGTCGGCGGTCGGGCGGCCCGCGCATCCGGTGTGCGGGCGTCTGCCGTCCCGGCGGGCGGGTGGTACAGCGGAAGGTGTCCGGCCGCGTGGCGGGCGGCCCGCGCCTGATGGAGGCGGTCCTGCGCCTTGCGTAGGTCGGCCAGACTCTCCGCGAGGGCGGCGACGGTGAACACGAGGTGCAACGCGGCGACGGTGTCTCGGTCGCGGGACACCGTGCCCGTGGCCGCGATCAGCCGGGCCATCGCGCGCAGGTGGCTCGCCTGCGACACCCGGCGGGCCGACGCTCGGCCGTGTAGGTCGTGGGCGGCCCGGTCGAACCAATCGGCGGCATCGCTGAGCGGCCCACCTTCCCGGCCTTCCCACGCGGTCGCGGTCGCGGTCAACAAGTCGGCGGCGGCTGAGGCGATGGCTGAGGCGACCAGGGGACTCGACGCGGCCCGCATCGCCTCGTGGGCGTCGCGGACCGTCTCGGCCGCGCGGCGCGACACGTCCGGCGGGACGATACCGGTCGCGGCCACCCTCGCGGCGTTCCCGCCCCTGCCTGTTGGCGGGGTCTCGGTCCACCGGGACCGCAGTTGCGGCAACGTCAGGTCGGGGGCGAGGCGGCCCCCGCCGTACCACACCGTGTCGCCGGTTGCGGTGCGGTGCCCGTCGAGCCCGACCGCGTACCCGGTCACCTGCTCCGGGTCGCGCGTACCCCGCCGCAGCTTCACCCGCACGCCCGCCTGCGCGAGGCGGGCAAAGAAGTCCCGTTCATCCGTGGCGACGGCGGCGGCCTCACGCACCCGGCGCCGTAACCGCTCGCGCGGCGCCACGCCGCGACCCGCCCGCCCCGTCTCGCGACCCGGCCGCGTGCTGCTGGACGCGGTGCGCAGCCGCGCGGCCTTGTTCAGCTCGGCCGGGCTCGGCCACCGGCGCGACCCCTTCCCGGGGGGCGCGACCCGGTACAGCCCGTACCGCTGCTCAAGATCCCGGCAGGCGGCCTGCGCCTTACGCTTGTCCTGCCACGGCCACACCGTGCGCCGGTCCTGACGCACGAGCGTGGCCACCACGTGCACGTGATCGTCGTTGTGACGCACCGCCACCCACCGCACCGCGTCCACGTCCCCGTGCGGCGCCAACCCGACAGCGGCGATCACCTCGGCCGCGATGTGCGCCCACTGGGCATCGGACAGGATCCGGTCGGTCGGATGGTTACGGATCGAGGCGTGCCACACCGGCGCGGACGGCGCCCGGAACCCGGCCCGCACCGGCTGTTCCAACAGGTTCGTCAACCCGCGCACGTCATGCCACCCGCCGGACCGCTCAGGCGGTTGCAACGCATCGAGCGGGCCGGACCCGTCCCACGCGGCCACCACCCGGGGCCGGACGTGTTCCTCCCGCTTGCCGGGACCGAACAGGTACCGCAAGAGTCCGCCCACGTGGGCGCCGCGTGGGTGCACCGCAGGAATCACCGGTGGCCGTTTCAGGCCAACCGGCGGTGAATGCGCGCAACCACCGTGTCCACCTCGGCCACGGCTCGCGCCACCCGGCTGACCGCCTGTTCCAGCCACACCGGCGGCGCCCCGGTCGAGTGAAGCTGCGCTACGGCCTGGTTGAGGTTGGTGCCGGCGCGGTTGACCGCGTTGCGGACAGCGAACAACTCCCGCTGTAGCTCGGCCAACTCCTCCACCCCGGCGGGCGCCTCACCCGCCCGGCCCACCTCACCCGGCGTGCGCCGGGCCACGGCGAGCGCGGCCAGGGCACAGAACCCGGTCAACGTCATCTGCGCCGCATCGGCGGCGGCCTTGATCTGCGACACCTCCGCGCCGGTGAACCTCGGCGTGAGCCGCTGATCCCGCACCGCCGGGCCACGCGGCCGGTACCGGCGAGGCGGCGCGGCCGGGCCGGTGCTGCTCTGGTCGGTCGGCGCGCCCGGCGCGCCGCTGCTGGTGTTCGGGTCATCTGCCATGCACCGCACGGTGAACGGCTGCCGTTATCGGACCCGCTACCAGCGACCCGTAACACCCCGCGCACCGCGCCTCGAACGGTGACCGCGCCCGGTCACAGCACTTCGTGTGCCGAAGGCACCAGCTTGCTCCCGATGATCATGGCCCGTGCGGGCGTTACCGGTTGACGGGGCCACCGGGTCCGGGCTGGACGGTCACGCACCACGGACACACCACGCTCGACGCGGCGGCGGGCACGGCGAAATCCCGCGCGCACGCCCGGCGGCTGCGCTTGGATCCGATCCGGCGGTGCCGGTGGCCGGAACAGGTTACGGTCACGTCGGCGGGGATCTCGTCGCCCACGGTGCGGAGCTGCGCATGGCCGCACTCGTCGCACACCGCCTCGGGCGGCGGCGCGGTGATCTCCCGCTCCTGCGAGCGGATCGAATACAGGCGCTGGTCGGCACGGTGCGGGGTGACCTGGCCGCACCCGTCGCACCGCAGGTAGCGCACCGACAGCGGCACCGGACGGCGCATCTCGTGAACGAACTCGCGCGCCAGCATACGAACCAACGCCCAACCGGACGGCTCGGGCGCTTCGCTGCCGGACGGCTCCACCATGGCCACCATCAGACCGCACCCGGAGGCATCGGGCCAACCCCGGCGTGCACACCGGCGGAACGGCCGGACCGTTCCGCCGTTCCGCCGTTCCGTGGCGACTGTTCCGGAACGACGGCCCGTTCCGCGTGGTCTGTTCCTTGCGCCGGGCGGAACGGTCCACGCGTCCAGTACGTCCGGTGCGGAACGGTCCGGACGCCGTGGCGATACGGGGCCGGAACGGGGCCGGTCGTTCCGCTTCCGCTTCGCTTCCTGGTTCCGCTTCCGCCTGCCCGGGTGGAAGCGGAAGCGGCAGCACCGGCGTGGTAGCGGCTGGTAACGCTGCCTGGTAACGCCCGGCAGACGGTGCTACCAGGCGCTACCCGTAGCGCTCCCGGCAACCCACCCGCAACGCGTTCGCTCACCCGTAGCGCCCCCGGGTCCGGCGGTGCTACGGGCAGGCGAGCAACCGCCCGGACGCAACGGCACGAACGCGCCAACGTCTGCGGCCCCACATCTCGGCCCGTACCGGGCCGTGCCGTTACCGGCTGACGCGTCCGCTACCAGCGTCAACCGTCAACGGTCCGCTAACCCCCACTTGTCAACGTCGAGCCCAGAACAGGAGGCGAACCACCTATGCACACGACTCTCACGAAACCCGCGAAAGTCAACAGTGGAGGACAATGGCCACAAGCCAGAACCCGAACCCGCGCCGTCGCCCGTCTCTAGGCGACCGGTCGGCCACCGGCCCGGCGACCCCGCCCGGCACCGACCCCACCCCCGACACCCACCGGCACGACACCGGCCATCCCAACGCGCGGGGGACGTTACCGATGGCCCGCCACCTCTCCACTCCTTCCACCAACGCCCCGGTGCGCGTCGAGTCCCGACGCGACCGGCCCACCCCAACCGGCGACGGCTCGGCGGGGGTGTCGTCGGCGGACCGGGCCATCATGCGCGCCCGGCTCGCCGCGATGGCCGCACCCCGCGACAGCGACAGCCCACGCCTGGCCAAGCTACGCGCGGTGCTGCGTGACGAGTCGCTGATGGCGCACGTGCGGGCCAACGTCGAAGCGTGGCCACCGTTGAGCGACGAGCAACGCGACACCCTAGCCGCGCTGCTCGACCGCACGGCCGACCGTACGGCGACGCGTTCGCGGCGGCGGGCGGCCTGATGGCCGCGCACGACAACGGGGCGCCCCCACGATCGGGGGCGCCCCGTGGCGTCCGGAACCACTACGCGGCGGCGGGCAGGCCACCCCGCCCAAATCCGTGCTTGGGAGCGATGTCCAGCGTGGTCGGGTCGAACCCGCGTCCCTTCCGGCCGGACGGCAGGATCGTCACGGTGCACAACCGGTCGATGAACAACCGCTGATCGGCCAACTCCAACGCGTCCCACGCGGCCACCGGGTCCGGCGCGTTGATCACCGCTGCCAAGGGGTCACTGGTCACGGTCGCGTTCAACAATTCGTCAATCTCGGCGATACGGGCGTTGCCCTTCTTCGTCGCGGCGATGACCTGCGCGCGGGTCTTGAGCCCCAACACCTCATCCTCGGCCATCAGGTCGAGCCGGTTACGGATCGCCTTGCGCTCCGCGCGCAACCCGTCCGCGTCCACGTCCGGCGCCGGGGCCGACAGCAACTCGTACGCGCGCGGGTGCGTCAGCGCGTAGAGCACGTGCGCGAACACGGCGTTGTCCACGTGAGCGGCGTTACGGGTCAGGTGGTTCTTGTCCTTGCACCGGTACCGGCGCTGCCGTTGGCTGCCGCCGGTGACCTCACATGTCGTCGGCTTGCCGGTGACCGTGCCGAGCGGGGTACAGATCCCACACCGGTAGATACCCGACCCGTGCCAACGCGGTGCCGCGCCCGGTCCGCTGCGCCGGTCCGGGTCGGTCAACAGCTCCCGCACCGCGAAGAACACCTCAGGCTTGACGATCGGCTCCCACGGCGCCGTGACCCCTTCCAAGATCTCACCCTTGTGCACCATGAAACCGCCGTTGCGCGGACGCAACAGGATGTCACGCAACGTCTCCGCGCTCCACGGCGCCCCGGTCACGGTCGGCACCACACCCTCGCGCAACTCAGCGGCGAGGGAACGCAGACTGACACCCTGCAACAACCGGTGGGAACAGTCCTCGATCACGTCGGTCTCAAAATCGATCGTGGAAATCCCCGACCGGCAGTCCCGTCCGCCGTGCCACGGGCACACAATCTCGTCCGGCATCGTCCCGGACGGTACCTCCGGCGCCCCGAGGCAGAACCCGAACGGACGGCGCCCCCCGCCGAACTGCCCGTTCCGGGCTTGGCGCTCCCGCGCCATCGACACCCGCCGGGCGGTGTCCCGCGACGACTTGTTGGCCACCAACACCCGGATCTCAGCGTCGAAGTTGTCCTTGCCCTTCTCCATGTGCAACGAGTCGGTACACGACTCCACCACGACCGAATGTGGCGCGTGCTCCACCACATCGATCAAGTCCCGCAAGTCCTGCGGGTCCCGGAACGCCCGGTCCAGGTCCAGACACAACAGCGCGTTCGCCCGACTCGCCCACAGGTCCGCCATGGCCTCGCGCAGGTCCGGGCGGAACACCCGATACTCCCGACGCCCGTCCGGCAACGTGATCTTCCGACGCTTGTACGCCGACAAGCGCGGGTTCATGATCACCTTCCACACGTCCCAACCAAGGCGATCGGCCCGCTCCCGCATCCGCTGGATCTGATCCTCCAACGACGCGGGAATGCCCTCGTCCGTCAAGTCCACGTCTTCGCGCTTGTCCGACAAGCGGGCCAGCAGGATGGCCCGGCGCCGGGCTGGTAGTCCAAGAGGGGAAGCCGTTGCGGTCATGACTATTATGTGTTAGAATCAGGTATGCGGCAAGACCACGCTGGCGTTGCACTGGGCGCACCGGGTCGCCGACCGCTTCCCCGACGGGCAGCTCTACGTCAACCTGCGCGGCTACGACGAGGGCGAGGCGGTCTCCCCGGCCGACGCCCTGCTCGGCTTCCTGGAGGCGCTGGACGTACCGTTGGCCCGCATACCCAGCAGCCGGCACGCCCGCACCGGCCTGTACCGCAGCCTGCTGGCCGACCGCGAGATGCTCATCGTGCTCGACAACGCCCGCGACGCCGACCAGGTGCGCCCGCTCCTGCCGGGCGGGGGCCGCTGCGCCGTGGTGGTGACCAGCCGGGACCAGCTCAGCACGTTGGTCGCCGCCGAGGGCGCCCGCCTGCTGACTCTCGACGTGCTGACCGACTCCGAGTCCACGCACCTGCTGCGGAGCCGGATCGACGGCAGCCGCCTGGACGCCGAACCGGCCGCCGTGGCCGAGATGATCGAAGCGGCCGGTCGGCTTCCGCTCGCGTTGTCCATCGTGGCGGCCCGGGTGGCCACCCGGCCCACGTTCCCGCTGGAGGCGGTCGTCGCCGAGCTGCGGGCCCCGGAGACCCGGCTCGCGGTGCTCGCCGACGGCGACGTGCGGCGGGTGTTCTCCTGGTCGTACGAGGCGCTGAGCCCGGACGCGGCACGCCTGTTCCGGTTGCTCGGGCTGCACCCGGGGCCGGAACTGAGCGGCTTCGCCGCCGCCGCGCTGCTCGGCTGGCCGCGCGTCGCGGTCGCCCCGGTGCTCACCGAGCTGACCCGGCTGCACCTGCTGACCGAGCACCGTCCCGACCGGTACGCCTTTCACGACCTGCTGCGCTCGTACGCGGCCGAGTTGTCCCACGCCGACGAGCCGGCCGACCAGCGGTGGGCGGCCCATCGCCGGTTGTACGACCACTACCTGCACAGCGCCGAACCGGCCGGTCGCCTGGTGCAGCCGCAGTGGCCGCCGGTCACCGCGCTGCCGGCGTTACCCGGCAACGTCCGCGTGCCGATGGTCGACCAGGACGCCGCGCTGGCCTGGTTCACCGCCGAACGGCACGTGCTGCTCCGGGTGGTCCGGCAGGCCACCGCCACCGGTTTCGACGCGTACGCCTGGCGGCTGGCCTGGGCGCTGACCACGTTCCTCGCGCCGGGCGGGCTCTGGCAGGACCAGTCGACCGCCCAGCAGGCCGCGTTGGAGTCGGCGGAACGTCTCGGTGACCTGGAGGCGCAGGCCACCGCCAACCGCCTGCTCGGCCGGGCCGCCTACCGGTTGGGCGAGTACGACACCGCCGGTGACCGCCTCCAGCGCGCGATCACGTTGTACGAGAAGCTCGGCGACCAGGACGGACTGGCGCAGACGCTGCACAACTACACCGAGCACTGCTTCGTGCTCGGCCGACGGGACGAGGCGTTGACGCACGCCCACGAGGCGTTGCGGCTCTACCGGCTCGTCGGCAACCGGGCGGGCGAGGGGCGGGCGCTGAACGCGATCGGCTACCTGCACGCCGTGTTGGGCAACCATCGGCAGGCCATCGCGGACTGCACCGAGGCGCTCGCCCAGCAACGGTTGATCGACGACCGCAACGGGCAGGCGGCGACGCTGGACAGCCTGGGCTTCGCCTACCACGGTCTGGGGGAGTACCAGTCGGCGGTGACCTGCTACGAGCAGTCCATCGAGTTGTTCCGCGACTCGGCCGACCGCTATCACCAGGCGGAGACCCTTACCCGCCTCGGCGACACCCGCGCCGCCATGGACGACCTCGACGGGGCGGAGGCGGCCTGGCGACTGGCCGCCGCCATCTTCGACGACCTGGGCGACCCGGCCGCCGAGGGTGCCCGCCGTCGACTCGCCGACCTGCGTCGCTCCGGGTAGACGCCGGTCTGTCGAGGAGGCGGTGCAGCGCCCCGGTCAGCGCGACCGGGTTCTCCTCGGCCACGTGATGGCCGGACTCGATCGGGTGCCCGCGCAGGTCGTCGGCCCACCGACGCCACACGGCTGCGGGGAGTGGTCGGGCCGGTTCGGCACCCTGCCGGACTGCCCGTAGCCGCGCAGTTCCGGACAGAGCACGGTGTACCCGAGGTCGACCATGCACGACATGTACCCCGCCCGGTGCCCGCTCGTCGTCCGGAAACCCACTGGAACTTCCGACGGCAGGGGCTGGGCGTGTCCGGGGCGATACCGATAGTTGCGGTCTATATTCACCCAGGTGACGCACTCTCGATAGCGCTGAACAGGATCAACATCGCGGTGGGCGGTAGTTCCGGCGGGCCGGAGATGTCGGGAGTGTTTCCGGAAGTTGTTGACGTGTCCAGGGAAAACGGCCAATACTGTTGGCCATCGACGCAGCTCAATCATCGTCGACCTCGCCACCAGTTCCGCCGGTCACCGTGCGGCACGACCGGTACCCCACCACCACCGAATGCGATACGCGCCGACCGTCGACGGCGGTCGCCCGGGCCGCCGACAGGCGGTCGGCGCGTACGCACCGCTGGCCTCCGGCCAGCCGTCCCGAGGAGGAAGAATGCCCGACGGCCTCGTGCAACCGAGACGCCGCAGACGCCTCCGGTCGCTGATCGGCGCGGCCTGTGCCGTGGCGCTGATCACGACCGGAACCGTGGCGATCACGACAGGCCCCGCCCACGCCCAGACCGTGACCTCCAACCAGGAGGGGAACCACAACGGGTTCTTCTTCTCGTTCTGGAAGGACAGCGGCAACGTCTCCATGACGATGGGGAACGGCGGCCAGTACAGCACCCAGTGGAGCAACGTCAACAATTTCGTCGCCGGCAAGGGCTGGAACCCGGGTACGCGGCGCAACGTGACCTACTCGGGCACCTTCAGCCCGAACGGCAACTCGTACCTGACCCTGTACGGCTGGACCCGTAGCCCGCTGGTCGAGTACTACATCGTGGACAGTTGGGGTAGCTGGCGTCCGCCGGGCGCCAACTCCATGGGCACGATCAACACCGACGGCGGTACGTACGACATCTACCGCACCCAGCGGGTCAACCAGCCGTCGATCGACGGTACGCAGACCTTCTACCAGTACTGGAGCGTCCGGACGTCGAAGCGGGTCGGCGGCACCATCACCACCGGCAACCACTTCGACGCGTGGGCGGCCCGGGGCATGAACCTGGGCAACCACTACTACCAGATCATGGCCACCGAGGGGTACCAGAGCAGCGGTAGCTCCAACATCACGGTGAACAGTGGGGGCACCACCAACCCCACCACGCCGCCGCCCGGCAACGGCGGCTGCTCGGTCAGCGTGAGCCGGGCCGAGGACTGGAGCGACCGGTTCAACGTGAACTTCTCGGTCAGCGGCAGCAACAACTGGACCGTCTCCATCCGCACCAACGGCGGCCAGAGCGTGCAGAACAGTTGGAACGCGTCGATCAGCGGCTCCAGTGGCACGCTCACCGCGCGGCCGAACGGCAACGGCAACAACTTCGGCGTCACGCTCTACAAGAACGGCAACAACACCACGCCGACCGCGAGTTGCTCCGCGAGTTGACGTGATCGACCGTGACGGGGTGTCGGCCATCGGCCGGCACCCCGTCCGTCGTCGTGCATCACTGCGCGGTCGGGGGGTGAGTTGACCCGCGCCAAGTTTCCTGAGGTCAGGGGCTTGACGCCGTGATCGACCAGCCCTATGTTCAGTGATGTCCACAGACTAATGCGGACATCACTGAACAAGCGACGAGGAGCAGGCGTGGCGACGACCCAGGAACTGAACCCCGCCGCCCTCAGGGCACTCACCCGACAGGTCTCGCCCGCCGAGGCCGAGGCGCTGCACGAGCAGATCTCGCAACTCATGCGGCAGCGCATCGAGTCGGGGGAGTGGCCGGAACACCTGAAGCTCCCCGCCGAGCCCGAGCTGGCCGCCGCGCTGAACGTCTCGCGGGGCACGGTCCGCCGGGCCATCCGTACGCTGATCGAGGCCGGCCTGCTCAAGCAGACCCGGGGCAAGGGCACCTTCGTCCGGGGCCAGATGCTGGAGCAGGAGTTCGCCCAGGAGCTGATCTCCACCGCGCAGAGCCTGGACCGGGAGGGCGTCGAGTACCACACGCAGGTGCTCTCCGCCCGCGTCGTCCAGGCCCCCTCGCACATCGCCGCCCACCTCGGCCTGCGTGCCGACGACCTCAGCGTGTTGGCCATCCGCCGGACCCGATCGGTCGGCGGCGAGGTGGTCTACCTGCTCGACAACTACCTGCCCACCGCCCTGTGCCCGGACCTGTCACCGCAGGTCCTCCAGGAACGGTCGCTGTTCGGAGTGCTCGAACACGACTACGGCGTGACCGTCGACTCGGTCCGGCGTACCTTCTCCGCGATACTTCCCGACGACGACGTCAGCACCGCGATGTCGCTGCGTCCCGGGGTCCCCGTCCTCTACCTCGAGCAGATCTCCTACCAGGCCGACGGAGACTCGGTCGAGTACTCCGACGTCTGGGTACGCGGCGACCGCGTACGGATCTCCTCCTGGATCAAACGGTAGGACGCCCCGCCCCACCCACGTCCTTCCCCCTCCACACCCCACCCCCACCCGTGCCGACGGTGGTTCGCCACCGCCGTCGTCGCACGCTGCCCTGAGGAGACATCATGCGCAACGAGGCTCCCTTCCGGCTGTCCAGGCGCGGCCTGCTGACCGGCGCGCTCGGGATCGGCGGCGCCGTGGCGCTCGGCGCCTGCGCCGGTCGCGAGGGCGACAACGGTCCCGCGAACGCCGCCGCGGCCGGCGAGACGTTCAGCGGCTCCGGCATGTCCTGGGACCGCTTCAAGGGCGAGACGCTCAACCTCCTGCTCTGCGAGCACTGGTGGACCTCCGCGGTCAGCAAGCGGTTCGCCGAGTTCGAGTCGCTGACCGGCATGAAGCTCAAGGCCAACACGCTCTCCGAGGACAGCTACTACCAGCAGGCGCTGGTGGCCCTCTCCTCCGGCGCCACCACCTACGACGCCCTGATGGTCGGCAACCTGCAGGCCGGGCAGTACATGAACGCGGGTTGGCTGGAGCCGCTGGACAAGTACTTCGGCGGCGGCGACCTGGTCAACACCGGCTGGTTCGACCCGAACGACTTCTTCGAGCCGGCCCGCCGGGCCAGCAGCCTCAACGGTGAGCTGATGGCGTTGCCGCTGTCGGCCGAGGCCGGCGTGGTGATCTACCGCAAGGACCTGGCATCGCAGGCCGGGATCACCGGCTTCCCCACCCAGGAGAGCCTGGTCGACGCCAGCGCGAAGCTCGCCGCGAGCATGGAGCGCCCGTTCGCCGGGCGGGGCCGGCGCGGTCTCGACATCGTCTGGACCTGGACCAACTACTTCCTCACCCAGGGCGGCGAGTTCTACGCCGGCAACACCCCGGCGGTGGACAGCCCCGAGGCGGTCGCCGCGACCGAGCTGTACGTGCAGCAACTGCTCAACCGGTACGGCCCGAAGGGCGCGTCGAACATGAGCTGGCTGGAGGCCACCGGCTCGGTCAACGAGGGCCGGGCGGCTCTCTACACCGACGCCAGCGGACTGCTGTCGGTGGTGCTGGACAAGAGCAGCAGCCAGCACACCGACCAGATCGCGGTGTCGCGCTGGCCCGGCAGCGCCGCCGCCCCGGCCGCACCGAACTACTGGTACTGGATGGCCGGCATCCCGAAGGCATCGCGCAAGAAGGAGCAGGCGGCGCTCTTCTACGCCTGGGCGATGAGCAAGGAGACCGCCACCGCGGTCAGCTCCGAGTCGGGCAGCCCGTCGGCCCGCGAGTCGGTCTGGTCGAACAAGGACTTCCTCGCCTTCTACCCGGGCGACATGTCGCAGGAGATCGTCGCCAACCTCCAGGCCGTCGCGCCGGAGCGGGTGCCGTACGCGCGGCCGACCTTCCCGAGCGAGGCCGACGCGCTCTCCCTCGAACTGATCAAGGTGCTGGTGGACGGCAAGGACCCGAAGCGGGCCATGTCGGACGCGGCGGCAGCGATGGCCCGGGCCGGCCGATGACGCCCCGCTCCACCCCCACCGCCGTGCACGACTGCCGGAGCAGTCAAGGCCGAACGAGGTTGTGATGTCCGCAGATCGAACAGCCGTGCTCGCGCGGCAGGCCGCCGACCCGACGCCGCCGACGCGTCCGGGTACCACCGGTGGCCCGCCGCGCCGCCCCCGCGAGGACCGGGGCCGGCGACTCTTCCTGGTCGGCATGCTCGCGCCGATGACGGTGCTGCTGCTCGCGTTCACGCTCTACCCGTTCGTGTCGGTGCTGGTCGGGTCGCTGCGACGCAACGACCTGACCCGCCCCGACGAGCAGGGGTTCGCGGGCCTGGCCAACTTCGCCGACGCGCTCTCCGAGCCCGGTCTGCTGCGGGCGGTGCTGCTCACCGTCGGCATGGTGGTCGTCGCGGTGGTCGCCGAGTTCGTCCTGGGTACGCTCGCGGCCTCGCTGCTCTGGCGGCCACTGCGCGGCAGTCGGCTCTACCTGGCTCTGCTGGTGCTCCCCTTCGGCGCCACCCCGGTGGCGGCGTACCTGTCCTGGCGGTTGATGCTCAACCCGGACGGCGGGCAGATCAACGCCACCCTGGGCGCGCTCGGACTGCCCACCCCGGGCTGGACCTCCGAGCCGATGCTGGCCGTGGTGGCCCTCGTGGTGGTCGACATCTGGCAGTGGGCGCCGTTCATCACCCTGGTCATGCTCGCCGGGCTCAAGTCGCTGCCGGACGAGACCTTCGAGGCGGGCGCCCTGGACGGCGCGAACGCCGTGCAGCGGCTGGTCCGTATCGCGCTGCCGATGCTCAAGCCACTGGTGGCCTTCGTCGTGACGATCCGCGCGATCGACGCGATCCGCACCTTCGACTCGATCTGGATCATCACCGGGGGAGGACCGGGCGCGGCGACCGAGACGCTCGTCGTGCGCATCTACCGGACCGCCTTCAACGACCTGCACATCGGCGAGGCGTCCGCGCTCGGCCTGCTGCTGCTCGTCGTCCTCTTCATCCTCGGCAAGCGGTTCGCCGCGCCCGCGCTGCAACGGTTGGAGCACTAGTGCACGAGACGCGCAAAGGCCGGGTCCTGCGGACCGTGGCGATCTGGGGTCTCATCCTCTGGTCGGTCCTGCCGTTCGCCTTCATGCTCCGCGTCGGCTTCGCCGCCCCCAGCGACATCCGTGGTGGCGCACCGGACTGGCTGGCCCCGCTCTACATGTTCAACTTCGTCGACCTGTTCGGCGACGCGGACTTCATGGCGGCGATCGGCCGCTCCGTCCTGGTCGCCGTGGTCTCCTCGGCGATCGCCATCGCCGCCGCCACCCCGGCCGCGTACGCCTGCGCCCGGATGAAGTTCCGGGGCCGCGCCGACTTCGAGTTCTGGGTGCTGTCCACCCGGATGCTGCCCGCCGTCGTCGTGGTCATCCCGTACTTCGTGCTGTTCCGCCAACTCGGCGGCATCGACACGGTGTGGGCGCTGACCGTGATGCACACGGTGGTCAACCTCGCGGTGACGTTCTTCCTGCTGCGCAGCTTCTTCGCCGACCTGCCGGCGGCGGTCTTCGAGGCCGCCGACCTGGACGGCTGCTCGGAGACCCGGAAGTTCGTCAGCGTGGCGTGGCCGATGGTGCGCAACGGCGTCGCCGCGGCGGCGGTGCTGAACTTCATCTTCTCCTGGAACGAGTTCGTCTTCGCGCTGACCCTGGCCAGCGGCGAGGCGAAGACGGTCTCGGTGGCGATGCTCGGGTTCATGCAGTTCCAGTCGGTGGCGATCGGCCCGATGATGGCCGCCGGCACGCTGGCCGTGCTGCCCGTCGCCGTCGTGCTGTTCCTGTCGCAGAAGCAGCTCGTCACCGGCATGAGCTTCGGGGCGGTCAAGGGATGACCGACGTCGTGTGCGTGGTCGACGCCGGCACCACCGGGATCCGCTGCGCCCTGGTCGACGAGCACGGCGAGGTGCACGGCCAGCACAGCCGCGACCTGGCCGTCGACCACCCGCAGCCGGGACGGGCCGAGCAGTCCCTGCCGGCGATGTGGGAGGCGACCGTCGGGGAGCTGCGCGCCGTACGGGCCGTGGCCGACCGGGCCGGGCATCGGGTGGTCGCGCTGACCCTGGCCACCCAGCGGGCCTCCGTCGCCGGACTCGACGACGACCTGCGGCCGGTCACCCCGCTCGTGCTCTGGATGGACCAGCGGGGCGCCAGCGAGCTGGACGCCCTGCGGGCGGCCGTCGACGCGCAGACCTACAGCCGGGTGTCGGGGATGCCGTTGAGCACCATGCCGGCCCTGGCCACCCTGGTCTGGCTGCGGGCACACGCCCCCGAGGCGTACGCCGCGTCGTCCTTCTTCGTCGGCGTCCAGGAGTGGCTGCTGGCGCGGCTGACCGGCGGCCGACCGCAGGTCGACCGCAGTTGCGCCTCCTGGTACGGCCTGCTGGACCTGCACACCGGGCAGTGGAGCGCCGACCTGCTGGCGGCGTTCGACCTCGACGGTGACCGGCTGCCGGAGCTGCGCGCGGCCACCGACGTCGCCGGTGGCCTGCGCGACGAGGTCGCCGATCGGACCGGCCTGCCGCGCGGGTTGCCCGTGTACGTGGGCGGCGGCGACCAGCAGTGCTCGGCGGCCGGTGGCGGCGGGGTCCGTCCCGGCGCGGCCACCGTCAACCTCGGCACCTCGGCGACGATGGTCTTCCCGGCCGCCGTCGGTGACGCGGCCGACCCCGCCGGGTTCGTCCGCGCCGCCCACGTCGTCGCGGGCTGCGTCTCGGTCGAGGGCACCATCCCGGCCTGCGGGTCGGCCCTGCGCTGGCTGCGGGATCTGCTGCGCTACGGCGACGATGACACGGCGTACGAGCGGATGTCGGCCGACGCCCGGCAGGTCGAACCCGGCGCACGCGGCCTGCTCTTCGCGCCCACCATGGCCGGCGTCGGCACCCCGCACTGGACGGCGACCGGTGGCCGGATCGACGGCCTCGACTTCACCCACGGACCGGGCGCCCTCGTGCGCGCCACCATGGAGGGCATCGCGCTCCAGGTCCGTGACGTGCTGCGGCACCTGCCGCCGGAGTTGGCCGGACCGACGTTGACCGCGATCGGCGGTGGTGCCCGCTCGGACGTCTTCGGCCAGATCCTGGCCGACGTCACCGGCCGCACCATCGAGGTGCCGACCGGTGACCCGCAGGCCGCACCGCTGCGTGGCGCCGCCCTCTCCGCCTGGGTGGGTCTCGGCCGGTACCCGGACCTGGCGCACGCTGCCGGTTCCCGGCCCGCCGCCCGCCGTCACCTGCCCGACCCCACCACCGTCCCTGTCTACGACGCCCTGTACCGCCGGTACCTCGACCTGGCGGACCTGGCGTGACACGCCACATCCGAGGAGAACGCGAGATGGAAGCCCACCCCACGGAAGAACCGTCGATGCGGGCGCTGATGCTGACCGGTGACCGCACCTCGGTCGTACGCAGTGTGCCGCGTCCGGTGCCGGCCCACGACGAGGTGCTGGTACGCGTGACGTCGTCGGCGGTCTGCGGCAGCGACCTGCCGCACTACCGCAAGCCGGCGGCCGAACTCGACAACCGCCTGCACACCGTGCCCGGCCACGAGGCGGTGGGCGTGGTCGCGGTGGCCGCCGCCTCCGGCGCCGGACCGGCCGAGGGCACCCGGGTGATCGTCTACCAGCACTCCGGCTGCGACGAGTGCGTCTTCTGCCGCAGCGGCGAGCCGATGTTCTGCGCCGACCGGCGGACGCTCGGCAACCACCGGGGCGGCGCCGACGCGGAGTACGTCACCGCTCCGGCGACCGGCGTCCTGCCGGTGCCCGACGACGTCAGCGACGGACTGGCGACGCTGATCGCCTGCAACTTCGGCACCGCGTACTCGGCGGTGCGCAAGTCCGGCGTCGGTGTCGGCGACCGGGTCGCCGTGTTCGGTCTCGGACCGGTGGGTTGCTGCGTGGTGGCCCTCGCGGTGGCCGCCGGGGCCGAGGTCTACGCCGTCGACCCCATCGAGGGGCGGCGGGACCTGGCCAAGACGCTCGGCGCGGTGGTCGTCGACCCGCGCGGGCAGGACCCGGTCGCGACCGTCGCGGCCGTCACCGAGGGGCGCGGGCCGGAGATCGTCTTCGAGTGCTCGGCGAACCCGGCCGCCCAGGCGCAGGTGATGAAGCTGGCCCGGCCGCACGGCACGGTGGTGCTGCTGGGCGCGAACAACAGCATGGAGATCGACCCCGGCGTGGACGTGATCCGCAAGGAGTTGCGGGTGCTCGGTAGCTGGGTCTTCACCCAGCCGGAGTTCCCGGCCGTGCTCCGCGCCGCCCGTGGCCTGCCCGCGCTGGCGCACCTGCTGGCCCCGCCCTTCCCCGCCGACCAGGCGGCCGAGGCGCTGGCCGCGGCCGACGCCGGCCACGTCGGAAAGGTGTTGATCGACTGGTCGTGACCCGACGAGCGGCACGCCGCTCCCGTCCACCCGGTCCCTGACCATCCCCAGTTCCGCCACTGCGGCGGCCCAGGCGCGCGACGCCGGCCGCCGGGTGCCGCACGTCCGCACAAAGGAGATCCCCGCCATGACGTCCGCCACGACGGCCCTGCCGGCCGACCTGACCCCGGCCGCCCTCGCGCCGTACATCCAGCACACCCTGATCGAGGTGGGCACCACCCGGGACCGCATGATCAAGCACGCCGAGGAGGCGCTCGCGCACGGCTTCAACGCGGCGATGGTGCCGGGTTCCTGGGTGCCGGTCGTCGCCGAGGTGCTCCGCGGCACCGACGTCCAGGTGGCCTCCGCCCTCGACTTCCCGACCGTCGGCGTGACCACCAGCGCCGGCAAGGCGTTCGAGGCGGAGAGCCTGGTCCGCGCCGGTGCCGCCCAGATCGACATCGGCGTGCAGGTCGGCTGGCTCAAGAGCGGCATGTACGACGAGTTCCGCGAGGACATCGCCGGTGTCGTCCGCGCCTCCGGTGTGCCGATCAAGGTGATGCTCGAACTGCCGCTGCTGACCGCCGCCGAGCGGGAGACCGCCATCGAGCTGGCCATCGAGGCGGGTGCGGCGTACCTGAAGAACGCCAGCAGCGGCGCCGTCGAGGTCGCCAACCCGGAGAGCATCGGCTACCTGGTGTCCCGGGCCGCCGGCCGGAGCCGGGTGAAGGCGTCGGGCAGCATCAAGTCCTACCCGCAGGCCGTCGGGTTGCTGCGGGCCGGAGCCGAACTGCTCGGCACCAGCGCCGGCATCGCGATCGTCACGGACACCGCCACCGCCTCGACGGTCAGCTACTGACCCGCCGGTGACGACGTGACCGCCCGGGCGTGGGTCGGCGAGAGGCACCCTCGCCCCCGCGTCCGGGCCACGTCGCGCGTCGGCCCGGTCACGCCTCGGCGGCCGGGTCCCGACGCCGCAGCAGGTACGTGTCCATGATCCAGCCCTTGCGGCGGCGGGCCTCCCGGCGGGTCTCCACGATCCGCTCCGCCACCTCCGACAGCCGTCCGGCGACCAGGATCTCGTCGGCGGTGCCCAGGTAGGCGCCCCAGAAGATGTCGAAGTCCTCGTCCAGGTAGTGGGTGAAGGAACAGTTCGCGTCCAGCATCACCACGATGTCGTCGACGTCCGAGGGCAACCGCTCGGCCAACCGGCGACCGGTGGTCACCAGGAACGCCCGGCCCACCCGGTTGAGCCCGATGCGGTGCCGCGCCGCCAGCGTCGCCACGCTGCTGACGCCCGGGACCACCGTGTGCTCCAGCGCGACCCGCCCGCGCGCCTGGATCTCCTCCACCACCGCCAGCGTGCTGTCGTAGAGCGCCGGGTCGCCCCAGACCAGGAACGCGCCGCAGCCCCCGTCGGGCAGGTGCGCGGCGACGGCCTCCTCCAGCAGGTCGGCGCGGTGCCGCCGCCACTGGTCCACCGCCGTGACGTACCCGTCGGCCCTCCGGTCCCGGTCCGGGTCGCGTACCTCGACCACCCGGTGCTCCGGCCGGGCGAAACGGGCCAGCAACTCCTGCCGCAACGCGATCAGGTCGTGCTTCTCCGCGCCCTTGTCCAGCAGGAAGAACACGTCCGCCCGGCGCATCGCCTCGGCCGCGGCCAGGGTGAGCTGACCCGGGTCGCCCGCCCCGATGCCGATCACCAGGATCGTCCGCACCGCGCTCACCCCGTCGGCCCGGTCGGACGCTTGGCGCCGCGGTCCCGGCCGGGGGAGTAGAGGTAACTGTCCGGAAAGGAGTCGGCGGCCAGCGCGGCACCGACGATGATCACCGCGGTGCGGCGGATGCCGTGCGCCTCCACCTGGTCGGCGATGTCGGCCAGAGTGCCGCGCAGCACGACCTCGTCGGGGCGGCTGGCGTTGGCGACCACGGCCACCGGACAGTCCGACCCGTAGTGCCCGACCAACTCCCCGGCGATCTGCCGGGTCCGGGCCACCGCCAGGTGCAGGACCAGCGTGGCGCGGCTGCGACCCAGCTCGGCCAGGGTCTCCCCGGGCGGCATCGGCGTCGACCGGGCCTGGGTACGGGTGAGGATCACCGTCTGCCCGACGGTCGGCACGGTCAGCTCCCGGCGCAACGTGGCCGCCGCCGCCGCGTACGACGGCACGCCCGGCACGATCTCGTACGGCACCCCGGCCGCGTCCAGCCGCCGGGTCTGCTCGGCGACCGCGCTGAACACGGCCGGGTCACCGGAGCAGAGACGGGCCACGTCGTGCCCGTCGCGGTGCGCCTCGGCCATCGCCGCGACGATCTCGTCCAGCGTCAGCTCGGCGGTGTCCACCAGTCGGGCGTCGGGCGGGCAGGTGGCGAGCAGGTCGGCGGGGACCAGGCTGCCCGCGTACAGGCAGACCTGGGCGCGGGACAGGACGCGCTGCCCGCGTACGGTGATCAGGTCGGCGGCGCCCGGTCCGGCGCCGATGAAGTGCACCGTCACGGCTTGCTCACCGCCCACTGCACCAGCGCGCGGGCGGGTTTCCACCCGGTGAAACCGCCCAGCGGCGCGGCCCGTTCGACCGACAGCCGGGTCAGGTCCCCACCGTGCCGGGCCATCTGGTCGGTGAGTTCGCGTTCGCCCTCGATGGTGACCGCGTGCGCGACGAGCCGACCGCCGGGCCGCAGCGCCTCCCAGACCGCGTCGAACACCCCGGGTGCGGTCAGCCCGCCGCCGACGAACACCGCGTCGGGTGCGGGCAGCTCCGCGAGGGCCTGCGGCGCCCGGCCCCGGACCACCCGCAACCGGGGTACGCCGAGATTCCGGGCGTTGGCGACGATCCGGTCGGCGCGGTCGTCACGGCCCTCCACCGCCACCGCCGACGTGGAGGGATCGCTGCGCAGCCACTCGACCGCCACACTGCCGCTGCCGGCCCCGACGTCCCAGAGCAGGTCGTCGCAGGTGGGGCCGAGCCGGGACAGAGCCATCGCGCGGGCCTCTCGTTTGGTCAGCGCACCGTCGTGCGCGAAGGCGTCGTCCGGCAGACCGGGCACAGCGGACAGCACCCGGGTGCCGGACGCGGCGGCGACCCGCACGGCGACCACGTTCAGCGGATCGCCGGGTGGGATGTCCCACCCCTCGGCCCGGCCGTCGACCCGCTGCTCCGTCTGCGCGCCGAGCGCGGCCAGGACGGTCAGCTCGCTCTCGCCGTACCCGGTGTCGGTGAGCAGCCCGGCCAGCGCGGCGGGAGTGTCGGCGTCGGTGCTGAGCACCAGCAGCAACCGGCCCGGGGCGAGGTCGCGGCGGACCTCGTCCAGGTCGCGGCCGACCGCGCTGCGCACGGTGACCCGCTCCACCGGCCAGCCCATCCGCGCGCACGCCAACGTGATCGAGGAGGGATGGCCGACCACGCGCACCCGGTCGGCGCCGAGCAGCCGCACCAGGTGCGTGCCGATGCCGAACCACATCGGGTCGCCGCTGGCCAGTACGCAGATCCGCTGGTCGGCGTGGGTCGCGAGCAGGTCGGGCAGGGCGGGCAGCAGCGGGGTCGGCCAGGCGACCCGCTGCGCCGGCACGCTCGCCGGCAGCAGGTCCAGGTGCCGTTTCCCGCCCAGCACCACCTCTGCCTGCCGCACCGCGTCGCGTCCGCGCTCGCCGAGCCCCGCCCAGCCGTCCGCGCCGACGCCGACCACGGCGACCGGGGATGTCATGGACCTCACGCGGCGCAACGGTAGTCCAGCAATGCGCGACCCTGCCGCCCCGGGGGGTCGGTGTGACATCATCGGCGACGACGGCGCGGTGGGGAACACCGGTGAGTCGGCCCGAGTGGGGCCGGTGAATCCGGGGCGGTCCCGCCACTGTGACCGGTCCGGCGCCGCGCCGGCCACCGGAAGCCAGACACTCGCTGCGCCGTACCGCGTCGACCGGTGTGTCGACGCGGTCGGTGACCGGTCGTGGGCGAGGACCCGCGCGAGGTGAAAGGTGTGGCCGTGCGGTCGTACCCCTTCTCCGCCGTCGTCGGCATGGACGACATGGCATTGGCGCTGAACCTGTGCGCGGTCTCCCCGGCGATCGGCGGTGTGCTGGTCCGGGGCGAGAAGGGCACCGCGAAGTCGACCGCCGTGCGGGCCCTGACCGCACTGCTGCCCCCGGTCGACGTGGTCACCGACTGCCGCTTCTCCTGCGACCCGGCGGCACCCGACCCGGACTGCCCGGACGGGCCGCACCCGGCCGACCCACCGGCCCGTACGCGTCCGGCCCGGCTGGTGGAGTTGCCGGTCGGTGCCGGTGAGGACCGCCTCCTCGGCGCGCTGCATCTGGAACGGGCGCTGCGCGAGGGCGTCACCGCGTACGACCCGGGCCTGCTGGCCGCCGCCCACCGTGGCCTGCTCTACGTCGACGAGGTCAACCTGCTGCACGACCACCTGGTGGACGTGCTGCTCGACGCGGCGGCGATGGGCCGCGCCACGGTGGAGCGCGACGGCGTCTCGGTCACCCACGCGGCCCGGTTCGTGCTGGTCGGCACCATGAACCCCGAGGAGGGGGAACTGCGTCCGCAGTTGCTGGACCGCTTCGGTCTGACCGTCGAGGTCGCCGCCAGCCGGGACCCGCAGGTGCGTGCCGAGGTGATGCGCCGACGGCTGGCGTACGAGGCCGACCCGGACGGTTTCGCCGCCCGGTACGCCGACGGCGACGCGGCGCTCGGCGCACAGGTCGCCCGGGCCCGCAACCTGCTGCCGACGGTACGCCTCGACGACGCGACGGTGACCCGCATCGCCGCCCTCTGTGCCGCCGCCGAGGTCGACGGGATGCGCGCGGACCTGGTCATCGCCCGGACCGCCATCGCCCACGCGGCCTGGTGCGGGCGCACCGAGGTGAGCGTCGGCGACGTCCGGGTCGCCGCCCGGCTGGCCCTGCCACACCGCCGCCGCCGCAACCCGTTCGATCCGCCCCAGCAGGACGCCGCCGACCTCGATCGGGCGCTGCACGACGCCGGGCTGGACGAGCCCGCGCCGCCCGAGGACGAGCCGGATCCGCCCACGGACGGCCCACCGGGCCCGGACGACCCGGACGGCCCGCCCGACGGTGGCGGCCCGGGGGACCCGGAGGCCGACGCGGCCGACGAGCGCCCGTACCGCTCCCGCCCGGACACCCCGCCCGCCCCGGGCACCGAGGGGGAGCGGACCGTCCCCGCCCCGGTACCGGCCGGCGCGCCCTACCGGGCCCGGCTGTTGCAGGTCCCCGGCAGCGGCCTCGGTGTCGCCGGCCGCCGTTCACCGGCCCGCACCACCACCGGCCGGACCGTCGGCGCCCGGCGTCCGGACGGCGCGACGACCGGACGGCCACACCTCGTGGCGACCCTGCACGCCGCCGCACCGCACCAGCGGGCCCGGGGCCGACAGGGTCCCGGCATCCTGGTCCACCCCGGCGACGTGCGGTTGCCGGTGCGGCAGGGCCGGGAGGGCAACCTGATCCTGTTCTGCCTGGACGCCTCCGGCTCGATGGGCGCCCGCCAGCGGGTCGGCGCGGTCAAGGCCGCGGTGCTGTCCCTGCTGCTCGACGCCTACCAGCGCCGGGACAAGGTCGGCCTGGTCACGTTCCGCGCCACCGACGCCGAGGTGGCCCTGCCGCCCACCGCCAGCGTGGAGGTGGCCGCCGCCCGGCTGGCCACGCTGCCGACCGGGGGCCGCACCCCGCTGGCGGAGGGGCTGCTGCGCGCCCGCGAGGTGCTGCGGGTGGAACGGATCCGCGATCCGCGACGGCGTCCGCTGCTGGTGCTGGTCACCGACGGGCGCGCCACCACCGGCCCGGACGCGGTGGGTCGGGCCCGGCAGGCGGCCCGCCTGCTCGCTGCCGCCGGCACCAGCACCGTGGTCGTCGACTGCGAGCAGGGCCGGGTACGCATGCGACTCGCCGCCGACCTGGCCACCACGCTCGGCGGTCAGTACCTGCCGCTGGAGGGGGTCGCCGCCGACGCGCTCACCGACGCGGTACGCGCCCACACCGCCGTCCGCACCGAGAGGGGTGCCGCCTGATGCCACAGGGCCAACCGGTCACCGTGCCGGACGACGGGCTGACCACCCGGCAACGCCGCAACCGGCCGCTGCTGATGGTCCACACCGGACCGTCGAAGGGCAAGTCCACCGCCGCCTTCGGGCTCGCCCTGCGGGGCTGGAACCAGGGCTGGTCGATCGCGGTGTTCCAGTTCGTCAAGAGCGCCAAGTGGACCGTCGGCGAGGAACACGCACTACGCGCCCTCGGCACGCTGCACGAGCAGACCGGCCAGGGTGGCCCGGTCTCCTGGTACAAGATGGGTGCCGGCTGGAGCTGGAGCCGGACCCAGGGCACCGAGAGCGACCACGCGGCGCAGGCCGCGGAGGGCTGGGCGGAGATCAAGCGTCGGCTCGCCACCTCCGCCCACGACCTGTACGTGCTCGACGAGTTCACCTACCCGATGAAGTGGGGGTGGGTGGACGTCGACGAGGTGGTGCAGACGCTGCGGGATCGTCCCGGCCGCCAGCACGTGGTGGTGACCGGGCGGGACGCCGATCCCCGGCTGGTGGACGCGGCGGACCTGGTCACCGAGATGACCAAGATCAAACATCCGATGGACTCCGGTCAGAAGGGGCAGCGGGGCATCGAATGGTGATCCTCCCGCCCCGGTTGATCGTCGCCGCTCCGGCCTCGGGGCAGGGCAAGACCACGGTGGCCACCGGCCTGATGGCGGCCCTGCGGCGGCGCGGCCTCACCGTCAGCGGCCACAAGGTCGGCCCGGACTACATCGACCCCGGCTACCACGAGCTGGCCACCGGCCGCCGAGGTCGCAACCTCGACCCGTTCCTCCAGGGCGAGCAGCGGATCCTGCCGCTGCTGCGGCACGGCGCCACCGTCGGGGCCCCCGCCGACATCGCGATCGTCGAGGGCGTGATGGGCCTGCTCGATGGCGCGGTCGGTCGGGCCGGGTACGCCTCCACCGCCCACGTGGCGCGGCTGACCCGTACCCCGGTGCTGCTCGTGGTGGACGTCTCCGGTGCCTCGCGCAGCATCGCCGCCCTGGTGCACGGCTTCGCCACCTTCGACCCGCAGCTCACCGTCGCCGGGGTGGTCCTCAACAAGGTCGGCTCGGTGACCCACGAGGCGGAGATCCGCGACGCGCTGGCCGTCACCGGTGTGCCGGTGCTCGGGGCGCTGGGCCGGGACGCCACTCTGGACACCCCGAGCCGGCACCTCGGCCTGGTGCCGGTCGCCGAGCGGGCCGCCGCCGCCGCGCGCACCGTCGACGCGCTCGCCGCCCACGTCGCCGCCGGAGTCGACCTCGACCAGGTCGTCGCGGTGGCCCGCCGGGCACCCGCGCTGCCCGGCCCGGCCTGGGACCCGGCGGTCGAACTCGGCGGCCTCACCGTCGAGGGGACCGTCGCGGTCGCGTCCGGACCGGCGTTCACCTTCCGGTACGCCGAGACCGACGACCTGCTCACCGCGGCCGGGCTGCGGCTGGCCCCGGTCGACCCGCTGCACGACCCGAGGCTGCCCGAGCAGACCGCTGGGCTGTACCTCGGTGGCGGCTTCCCCGAGGTGTACGCCGCCGGACTGACCGAGAACGCGTCCCTGCGTCGGGCGGTGGCCGACGCCGCCACGCGCGGCGTCCCGACGGTCGCCGAGTGCGCCGGGCTGCTCTACCTGGCCCGCGACCTCGACGGCGCGCCGATGACCGGAGTGCTGCCGGTGCGCGCCCGGATGACCGACCGGCTGACACTGGGCTACCGGGACGCACGGGCCGCCACGGACAGCGTGCTCGCCGACACCGACCAGCAGGTCACCGGCCACGAGTTCCACCGCACCCGCGTCGACGCCGACCCCGACACCGCGCCCGCGTGGCGGTTCCGGCCCCGCCCGTCCGCCGCGCACGGCACCGCCGCGCCGGTGCCCGACGGTGTCGTGTCCGGCACCGTGCACGCCTCCTACCTGCACGTGCACTGGGCCGGACACCCGAGCCTGGCGGCCCGCTTCGCCACCGCCGTGCACCGGCACACCACCGGCGCGGCACCCCGTACCCCCACTGCCGTCGCGGACCCGGAACCCGGTGGTTCCGGCGCCGTCCCGGCTGTCGCAAGCCCGGCGGCCGGGGTGATCCCGGCCCCGCGTGTGCCCGGATCGGCCGGCCCCACCCCCACCGATCCGCCCGCCGTGGGTCGGGTCACCCTGGTCGGGGGTGGCCCCGGCGACCCGGGTCTGCTCACCCGCCGGGCGCTGGACCGTCTCGCCGAGGCCGACGTGGTGGTGGCCGACCGGCTCGTGCCGCACGCGGTGCTGCGCGACCTGCGGCCCGGCGTCCGGGTCGTCGACGTGTCGAAGGTGCCGCGCGGCGCGTTCGTCCCCCAGGAGCAGATCAACCAGATCCTGGTCACCGAGGCCCGGGCCGGACACCGGGTGGTGCGGCTCAAGGGCGGCGACCCGTTCGTCTTCGGCCGGGGCATGGAGGAGATGCTGGCCTGCCGGGCCGCCGGGGTGCCGGTGGAGGTGGTGCCCGGGGTGACCAGCGCCGTCGCCGTACCCGAGCTGGCCGGGGTGCCGGTGACCCACCGCGGGTTGACCCAGGGCTTCACCGTCCTCGCCGCCCACCTGCCACCGGACGACCCGGGCAGCACCGTCGACTGGGCCGGGGTGGCCCGATCCGGCACCACGATCGTGCTGCTGATGGCGGTGCAGACGCTGCCCGAGGTGACCGCCGCGCTGCTGCGGCACGGCATGGACCCGGCCACGGCGGCGGTCAGCGTGGAGAACGGCGGCACCGATCGGCAACGCGTACTGCGGGGCCGGCTGGACGACATCGCCGACGTCGCCGCCGCCCGGCACCTGAGCGCGCCCGCCGTCACCGTGATCGGTGCGGTCGCCGCGTTCGCCGACGTCACCCCGCTCGCCGACGCCAGCGCCCGCCCCGGACACGACGTCTGAACCCGCCCCGGGGAACCGGCGTGTCTCCCCGGGGCGGCAGCACTCAGCCGGATTCCTCCAGGTCGCCCTCGACCTCCAGGTACGCCTGCCGTAGCGCGTCCATCAGCGCCGGGTCGGGCTTGGCCCAGAGCCCACGGTCGGCGGCCTCGGTGAGCCGCTCCACGATCCCGCGCAGCGCCCACGGGTTCGACCGGCGCAGGAACCGCTGGTTCTCCGGGTCCAGCACGTAGCTCTCCGCGAGCTGCTCGTACATCCAGTCGGTGACCACGCCGGCCGTGGCGTCGTACCCGAACAGGTAGTCCACGGTGGCGGTCATCTCGAACGCGCCCTTGTAGCCGTGCCGACGCATCGCCGCGATCCACCGGGGATTCACCACCCGGGCCCGGAACACCCGCGCGGTCTCCTCGGTCAACGACCGGGTACGGGTGGCGTCCGGGGTGGTGCTGTCCCCGATGTACGCCCGGGGCGCCTGCCCGGTCAACGCCCGCACCGTGGCGATCATCCCACCGTGGTACTGGAAGTAGTCGTCGGAGTCGGCGATGTCGTGCTCACGCGTGTCGGTGTTCTTCGCCGCCACCGCGATCCGCCGGTACGCCGACTCCATGTCCTCCCGCGCGGGCCGCCCGTCCAGGTCACGGCCGTACGCGAAGCCACCCCACACGGTGTAGACCTCGGCCAGATCGGCGTCGTCGCGCCAGTTCCCGCTCTCGATCAGCGGCAGCAGCCCGGCCCCGTACGCGCCGGGCTTGGAGCCGAAGATGCGGGTGGTGGCGCGCCGGTCGTCGCCGTGCCGGGCGGCGTCGGCGCGGGCGTGCGCGGCGAGGTAGTTCTCCTCGTCCGGCTCGTCCAGCGCGGCGACGGCCCGGATCGCGTCGTCCAGCAGGAGCACCACGTGCGGGAAGGCATCCCGGAAGAAGCCGCTGATCCGCAGCGTGACGTCGATGCGGGGACGCCCCAGGTCGGCCAGCGGGACGATCTCGACGCCGGTGACCCGCCGGGACGCCGGGTCCCAGACCGGTTGCGCGCCGATCAGCGCCAACACCTCGGCGATGTCGTCGCCGGAGGTCCGCATCGCCGAGGTGCCCCACGCCGACAGGCCGACCGAGCGCGGCCACTCGCCGGTGTCCCGGCGGTAGCGCTCCAGCAGGCTGGTGGCCATCGCCTGCCCGGTCTCCCAGGCCAACCGGCTGGGGATCGCCTTGGGGTCGACGGTGTAGAAGTTGCGGCCGGTCGGCAGCACGTTGACCAGTCCGCGCAGCGGCGAACCACTCGGCCCGGCGGGCACGTAGCCGCCGTCGAGGGCGTGCAGCACGGCGTCGAGTTCGCCGGAGGTGCCGGCCAGGCGCGGCGCGACCTCGGTGGCGGCGAACGTCAGCACCCGGCCGACCTCCGCGCCGTGCGGGTGGTCGTCGCCGAGCACCTCGGCGCGTACCCGGTCGACCGCCTCGACGGACCAGTCGTGCCGCTCCATCTGTTCGACCAGCCGGCGGGCCGCCGCCTCGATCCGGTCCACCTCGGCGGTCTGCTCGGCGCCGCCCTCGTCGAGGCCGAGCGCGGCCCGCAGACCGGGCACGGCGTCGGCCTGCCCGCCGAAGACCTGACGGGCGCGCAGGATGGCCAGCATCAGGTTGATCCGCGCCTCGCCGGTCGGGGCGTGCCCGAGCACGTGCAGGCCGTCGCGGATCTGCGCGTCCTTGACCTCGCAGAGCCAGCCGTCGACGTGCAGCAGGAAGTCGTCGAACTCGGCGTCGTGCGGGCGCTGCTCCATTCCCAGGTCGTGGTCGAGCCGGGCGGCCTGGATGAGCGTCCAGATCTGCGCCCGTACGGCCGGCAGCTTGGCCGGGTCCATGGTGGCGATGTTGGCGTGCTCGTCGAGCAACTGCTCCAGCCGGGCGATGTCGCCGTAGCTCTCCGCGCGGGCCATCGGCGGCACCAGATGGTCCACGATGGTGGCGTGCGCCCGCCGCTTGGCCTGCGCGCCCTCACCCGGGTCGTTGACCAGGAACGGATAGATGAGCGGCAGCTCGCCGAGGACCGCGTCCGGGCCGCAGCTCGCGGAGAGGCCGAGGTTCTTGCCGGGCAGCCACTCCAACGACCCGTGCTTGCCCAGGTGCACCACGGCGTGCGCGCCGAACTGTTCGTCCAGCCACCGGTAGGCGGCCAGGTAGTGGTGCGTCGGCGGCAGGTCCGGATCGTGGTAGATGGCCACCGGGTTCTCGCCGAACCCGCGGGGCGGCTGGATCATCAGCAGCACGTTCCCGGCCCGCAACCCGGCCAGGACGATCTCGCCGTCCGGGTCGGCGGACCGGTCGACGAACAGGTCACCGGGGGCGGGACCCCAGTGCTCGGTCATCGCCTCCCGCAGGTCGTCGGGGAGCGCGTCGAACCAGCGGCGGTAGGTGGCGGCCGGAACGCGGACCGGATTACCGGCCAGCTTCTCCTCGGTGAGCCACTCCGGGTCCTGGCCGCCGGCCGCGATCAGGGCGTGGATCAGGCGGTCCCCGTCGGCGTCCTGGCCGTCACCGCTGGGCAGCAGACCGGGCAGCGCGTCCGGGCCGTCGACCGGACCGACGTCGTAGCCCCGCCCGCGCAGCGTCCGCAGCAGATGTACGGCGCTGGCCGGGGTGTCCAGGCCGACCGCGTTGCCGACCCGGGCGTGCTTCGTCGGGTACGCCGACAGCACCACCGCGATCCGCCGCTCGGCCGGGGGCACGTGCCGCAGCCGGGCGTGCCGGACCGCGATGCCGGCGACCCGGCGGGCGCGCTCCGGGTCGGCGACGTAGTGCGGCAACCCGTCGGCGTCGGTCTCCTTGAACGAGAACGGCACCGTGATCAGCCGACCGTCGAACTCCGGCACCGCCACCTGCGTCGCCGCGTCCAGCGGGCTGAGCCCGTCGTCGCTGTCCACCCAGGACGCGCGGTCCTGGGTCAGCGCCAGCGCCTGGAGGATCGGCACGTCCAGCTCGGCGAGCGCGCCGACGTCCCACGCCTCGTCGGCACCCCCGGCGGACACCTCCGCCGGCCGGGTGCCCCCGGCCGCCAACACCGTGACCAGCAGCGCGTCCGCCCGGCCGAGCGTCTCCAACAGGCCGGGCTCGGGGGCGCGCAGGCTCGCGCAGAACACCGGCAGCGGTACGCCACCGGCCTGCTCGACGGCCGCGCAGAGCCCCTCCACGAAGGCGGTGTTGCCGCTGAGCTGGTGGGCCCGGTAGTAGAGGATGCCCACCGTCGGCCCGGTCACCGTCGGTGCCGGACGCGCCATGACCCCCCAGTCGGGGTGCGCGAGCGGCGGCGCGAAACCGTGACCGGTCAGCAGCACCGTGTCGCTGAGGAACGCGTGCAGCTCGCGGAGGTTGTCCGGACCGCCCTGCGCCAGATAGGCGTGTGCCTGTGCCGCGATGCCCTGGCTCACCGTGGAGCGGGCCATCAGGTCGGCGTCGGGGAGTTGTTCACCGCCGAGGGCGACCACCGGCACGTCGCCGCCGAGCAGCGTGTCCAGACCACGCTGCCACATCCGGTAACCGCCGAGGATGCGGACCACCACGAGGTCCACGCCGGCCGTCAGGTCGGCCAGCGCCTCCGGTTCCTCACCGACGCGGGCCGGGTTCGCCAGCCGGTATGCCGCACCGCTGGACCGGGCGCTGAGCAGGTCGGTGTCCGAGGTGGACAGTAGTAGGATCACGCCGTCACCGGGCATGGTTGACTCCTCCCCGGGTCCGCGCCCGTGGCCGTCGGTCGCGGTCGACCGGAGTGTCTGGCTCGCGGCCCGGCACGAGGCCGGGCCGGTGACAGTGGCGGGACCGCCCCGGACTCGCACCGGGTTCCTCCGCGCCGACCGCGTGATGCTGATCTCGGCGGGTTCCGTGCCGAGACTCCGACTCTACGATGAACGGGTGCCCGCTGTCTCCACCCCGTCCGGCCGCTGCGGCGCCGACCGGTGTCCCGGGGCGCTCCGAGCCCATCAGGCCGCCGACGGACTCCTGGTGCGCGTACGCCTTCCCGGCGGTCGGCTGAGCACGTCCCAACTGCGCCGGCTGGCCGCCGCCGCCCGACGCGACGCCGACGGCACGCTGGAGCTGACCTCACGGGCGAACGTGCAGCTCCGCGGCATCGGCGACCAGGAGGCGGTGGACCGGATCGCCGCCGTGCTGGTCGAGTCGGGGCTGCTGCCCAGCGCCAGCCACGAGACGGTCCGCAACATCCTCGCCTCACCGCTGAGTGGCCTGGACCACGGCGGCCGACCCGACGTACGGCCGGTGGTGGCCCGGGTCGACGAGGCCCTCTGCGCCTGTCCCGAGCTGGCCGACCTCAGCGGCCGTTTCCTCGTCGCCGTCGACGACGGCCGGGGTGACGTCGCCGCCCTCGGCGCGGACCTGTGCTGGCTGGCTGACACCGGTGCGCTGCTGGTGGCGGGCCGCGACGTCGGGCTGCGGGCCGACACCGACCAGGTCGCCGCAACGATCGTCGCCGCCGCCCGGGCGTTCCTGCGGCTTCGTGCCGGACGGCGTGACGTGTGGCGGGTGGCCGACCTACCGGAGGCATCCGCCGCCATCGTCGCGGCGCTCGGCGGGCCGCACGCCGAGCCGACCGACCCGCCACAGAGCGACCCGCCTCCGGTCGGTCCGCATCCGGCCGGCATCGTGGTCGTCGCCGCACCACTGGGTCGGCTCACCGCCGCGCAGGCCGACACGCTCGCCGCACTGACCGACGAGCCGGTGGTGGTGACCCCGTGGCGGACCGTCGTCGTGGTTGCCGCACCCGAGACGGCGGTGCCGGCGCTGACCGGGGCCGGGCTGGTCGTCGACGCGGCCTCGCCCTGGGTCGGGGTGACCGCCTGCGCCGGCCGACCCGGTTGCGCCAGCGCGCTCGCCGACGTCCGCGCCGATGCCACCGCCGCCCTGACCGCCGCCGCACCGCCCGCCGCCGCCGCGCTTCCCCTGCACTGGGCCGGCTGCGACCGGTGCTGCGGGCGTCCCGCCGGTCCGGCGGCCCTGGCGGTGGCCACCGGCGCCGGTTACCGTGTCGCCGGCCCAGGAGGAGATCACCACGGCCCGCTGGCCGAGCGGGTGGCACAGGCACGGAGACCACGATGAGTTACGACTACGTCCGCGCGGGCGCCGAGATCTACCGCCGCTCGTTCGCCACCATCCGCGCCGAGGCCGACCTGTCCCGGTTCCCCGCCGACGTCGCCCGGGTGGTGGTGCGGATGATCCACGCCTGCGGCATGGTCGACCTGGTCGACGACGTGGAGGCGCACCCCGAAGTAGTTGCCGCCGGGTACGCGGCACTGGCCGCCGGTGCGCCGGTGCTCTGCGACGCGGCGATGGTGGCCGCCGGGATCACCCGCAGCCGACTGCCCGCCGACAACGAGGTGGTGTGCACACTGCGTGATCCGGCGGTTCCGGAGTTGGCCCGGCAGTTGGACACCACCCGCAGCGCCGCCGCGATGGAGTTGTGGCGGGACCGGCTCGACGGTGCGGTGGTCGCCATCGGCAACGCCCCGACCTCGCTGTTCCGGCTGCTGGAACTCGTCGACGAGGGCGCGGGTCGGCCGGCGGCGGTGGTGGGCGTGCCGGTCGGGTTCATCGGCGCGGCCGAGTCCAAGCAGGCACTGGCCACGCATCCGGCCGGGATCCCGTACCTGGTCGTGCACGGTCGTCGGGGTGGCAGCGCCGTCACCGCGGCGGCGGTGAACGGCATCGCGAGCGAGGTGGAGTGACCATGGTGGAGCCCGGCACGCTCTACGGCGTCGGCGTCGGACCCGGCGACCCGGAACTGCTGACCGTCAAGGCGGCCCGGCTGATCGGCGAGACCGACGTGGTCGCGTACTACTCGGCCCGGCACGGTCGCAGCATCGCCCGGTCCATCGTGGCCGGGCTGCTGCGGGAGGACCACGTTCACGAGGCGCTGGTCTACCCGGTCACCACCGAGGGCACCGACGACCCGGACGGCTACGAGGGGGTGATCCGCCGGTTCTACGACGACAGCGCCGAGCGGCTCGCCGTCCACCTCGCCGCCGGACGTGACGTGGTGGTGCTCTGCGCGGGCGACCCGATGTTCTACGGCTCCTACATGTACCTGCACGAACGGCTCGCGCACCGGTTCCCGGCCGAGGTGGTGCCGGGGGTGACCTCGGTCAGCGCCGCCTCCGCCGTGCTGGGTCGGCCGCTCGTCGAACGCGACGAGGTGCTGACCGTCCTGCCCGGCACGCTGCCCGCCGAGGAACTCGCCCGGCGGCTCGCCGACACCGACGCCGCCGCCGTGCTCAAGCTGGGTCGGACCTTCGACAACGTCCGTGCCGCCCTGGACGACGCGGGTCGGCTGCCCGAGACGTGGTACGTGGAACGGGCCACCTCGCGGCGCGGACGGCACGCCCCACTGGCCGACGTGTCCGCCGACGAGGTGCCGTACTTCTCGCTGGCGTTGCTGCCCAGCCCGACCAGTGCCGCCAGCCGGGACGACCTGCCGGCACCGGCACCGGCACCGGCACCGGCACCGGCGTCGGCGGGGGAGGTGGTCGTGGTCGGGCTCGGCCCGGCCGGACCGCGCTGGCTCACCCCGGAGGTGGCGCGGGCGCTGCGCGAGGCCGAACACCTGGTGGGCTACGGCCCGTACGTGGACCGGGTGCCGGTGCGCCCCGGCCAGCAGCGGCACACCTCCGGCAACCAGGTGGAGACCGAACGGGCCGCGCACGCGTTGGAGTTGGCGCTCGGCGGGGCCCGGGTGGTGGTGGTGTCCTCCGGTGACCCCGGGGTGTTCGCGATGGCCAGCGCGGTCTACGAGGTGGCGACCGGGCAGGCCCGGTTCACCGGAGTGCCGGTGCGGGTGCTGCCGGGCCTGACCGCGGCGCAGGCGGCGGCGAGCCGGGTCGGTGCCCCGCTCGGGCACGACTTCGCGGTGTTGTCGCTGTCGGACCGGCTCAAGCCGTGGCCGGTCATCGAGGCGCGGCTGGCCGCAGCAGCCGCCGCCGACCTGGTGCTCGCGCTCTACAACCCGGCCTCGGCCAGCCGTCGCTGGCAGGTCGGCGCGGCCCGGGAGACGCTGCTGCGTCACCGTGACCCGAAGACGCCCGTGGTGCTGGCCCGGGACGTGGGCCGGGCGACCGAGTCGATCACCGTGGTCACGCTCGGCGATCTCGACCCGGAGACGGTGGACATGCGGTGCCTGCTCATCATCGGCTCGTCGACCACCCAGGTCAGCACCCGAGGGGACGAGTCGGTGGTGGTCTGGACGCCGCGCACCTATCCCGGCTGAACCGGCAGCGCCGACACCCAGTCCACCGCCTCGTCCACCCTGGACACCGTCGTCGGGTGGACGGCGGGCACCGGCCGGTCGATCATCAGGACCGGTAGGCCGAGCTGTCGGGCCGCGTCGAGTTTCGCCTCGGTGAGCCGGCCGCCGCTGTCCTTGGTCACCACCACGTCGATGCGATGGGTACGGATCAGCTCCAGTTCACCGGCGAGCGTGTAGGGGCCCCGGCTGCGCAGCAGCCGAATGTGCTCCGGCAGCGGGTCGTCCGGCGCGTCCACCACCCGGGCCAGGATCCACAACCCGGTCGACGGGCGGAACGCCGCGAGGCTCTGCCGTCCGGTGGTGAGCAGGACCCGCCGCCCGAGCGCCGGCAGTTCCCGGACCGCGGCGGCCACGTCCGGTACGCGGTGCCAGCGGTCACCCGGACGGGCCGTCCAGCCCGGCCGCTCCAGCCGTAGGTGCGGTACGCCGACCCGGGCGGCAGCGGTGACGGCGGCGGTCCGGATCCGGGCCGCGTACGGGTGGGTGGCGTCGACCAGCACGTCGACGCGATGGGCGTCGAGCCAACCGGCCAGCCCGTCGGCACCGCCGAACCCGCCGACGCGTACCTCACCGACCGGCAGACGGGGATCGGCGACCCGCCCGGCCAGCGACGAGATCACCGACAGTGCCGGCCGGTCGACGAGCCGGGCGGCGAGATCGCGTGCCTCGGCGGTGCCACCGAGAATCAGTACCCGCACCCGCCACCCCTCGTGTTCGTTCTCCGGGGGAGTAGTGAACCACGCGGCCATCTGAAAGGAAGGGCACCCTGCTAACGCCTGCGGTATAGGAAGGGCCCCTTCCTAACATCGCGCCGGTCCCGGTGCGCGGCCCGGCGGGCGCGCAGGGCCCGGTACGCGCGCCGGTCCCGGCACCGGCTTCCAGGTCGGCACCGGCACCGGCTCCCGCAACTCTCAGGCCGCGACCAGGCCGTCAATCTGGTTGATCGCACCGGTGGCGCCCTCCACCATGCCCATGTCCAGCACCTGCTGGAGCGCCTCGGCGGACGGGTACGTGCTCACGTACGTCACCAGCGTCCCGCCGTCGTGCGCGGTGAAGGTGTAGACGTTCTTCGAGACCGGCATCGCCGGGTTGGGGGTCAGGTCGTCGTTGGCGAAGCCGTCGTCGAAGGCGAAGCTCTGCCCCTCGTCGACGGCGGTGACCACCCAGTATCCGGCGTAGCGCTCGCCCTCCGGGCTGGTCATGTAGTACGTCACCCGACCGCCGGGTGTGAGGTCGTGGTCGACCACGGTGGCCGGGTAGGTCGGCGGCCCCCAGATCTTCTCCAACTGGCGTGGGTCGGCGTACACCTGCCAGATCCGCTCCACCGGTGCGGCGAAGTCAGCGGTGATGGTCAGGCTGAGGTTGTCGAGGTCCTGCTTGACGTCGGTGACGGGCACTGTTCAGTCCTCCTGGTCGATTTCGGATGCGATGAGTACGTCGATTCGGGCGATCCGGCCGCGCCAGATCTGTTCGAGCGCGGTGAGCATCGAGGTGACCGAGCGCACCGCCTGCACGTCGCCGCTGGCCAGTTGCTCGCGACCGCTGCGTCGCTTGGTCAGCAGGCCGGCCCTCTCCAGCACGGCGACGTGTTTCTGCACGGCCGCGAAGCTCATGTCGTAGTTGGCGGCGAGCGCGGAGACGGAGTGCTCCCCGGCCAGCACACGGCGCAGGATGTCCCGCCGGGTGCGATCGGCGAGCGCATGGAACAGGGCGTCCGCCCGGTCCTCACTCGTCTCCGTCACGACTTCAATATACAACCAATCAGTTGTACGTCGTCAAGGGGCACGCTCGATCGTCGACGCGTGTCGCGGCGCGGCACCTCGCGTCTTCCCGCTCGGCAGACGTCGACACGCACCCCAACACGGTCCGTCTGGCTCGACGAGGTGTGCCGACTGTCGAGGCAGCCCACCATTGGTGCTCGGCGCCGTGATCGACCGCGGCGGGTGGCTCGCCGCCGTGATCGGCCGCCATGCGTGCTCGTGATCGGCCCGCGGTGCGTGCTCGCTGCCGTGATCGGCCGCCGGTCGCGCTCCGCCGAGCAAGAGCGCCGGGCGTGCAAGGAAGGGTCCCCTGTTAACGCTTGGTGGCGTTAACAGGGGACCCTTCCTTGCATCTGGGCGCGCGGGACGTGCAGAGATCGGCAGGTGGGTAGATTTGTTGTCGCTATAGCGACAACAAATCTACCCACCTGCGAACGTGCCTGCCTGGATCTGCCCAGCGAGGCGTCGGGCCGGGCGCTTTGTCCGTTTTGGTGGCGGTGGCCTCGGGTTTGGTGGCGGTGGCGGTGGCCTCGGGGCTGGCCCGATCGCCACAGCGGCCGGTCCGACGGAGCAACTCACACAGCGGACGGGCTGACGCGGCGAGGCATGGCGAAGCCGGCGGGAACACGTCTACCAGGCCGACCGGCTGTCTACTCATCCAGAAGAGCCCGGCTCGCGGTGCCCGGCTCGCGGTGCCCGGCTCGCGGTGCCCGGCTCGCGGTGCCCGGCTCGCGGTGCCTGGCTGGCGGTGCCCGGCTCGCGGTGGGCTCGCTCGTGGGCTGGTGTGCTGGGGCGACCGGGTGGTCAGGGCGTCGAGGCGGCGGGGGGTTCTTGCTCAGGGCCGCGGCGTCGTTGCAGCGTCCGCGCGGCGACCACCGGCAGGACGCGCAGGATGAGCGCCAGGATCACGGCCAGCGTGACGGCTTGCCGTACCGACAGCCCTTGCCATGCCAGCACCGCACCCGCACCCACGCCGGTCAGCACTGCGCCGCGTGCGACCCGCAGCGCGACGACGAGACCCGAGGGCTCCTCCCCGGCCCGGTCAGGATTCGACCACAGCGTGCTCACCGCTGCCGTGACCGCGAACAGCACGGCGATCAGCAACGCCCAGAGGGCGACCCGACCGGCACCGGCGTCGTCGGTCAACGACGGTACGGCGAAGGTGGCCGCCAAGAGGATGAAGAGGGTGGGTACCCACGTCAGGAGGAAGGCCGCCAGCCCGGTCTGCAACGCCCGCCGACCTCGACCGACCTGCGGTTGCACCTGACTTCCGATGCCGGCGGTCACCTCGTCGGGGGCCCATACCAGCTGGCCGACCCTGCGCGGCCCGGGCGTTGGCTCAGACATGGCGACAAGCCTAGTGCGAAGGCTTCCCATCACCTTGTTCGGCGTCTCGCGCGCTGCGCTCGGCGTCTCGCGCGCTGCGCTCGGCGTCTCGCGCGCCGTGCTCGGCGTCTCGCGCGCCGTGCTCGGCGTCTCGCGCGCCGTGCTCGGCGTCTCGCGCGCCGTGCTCGGCGTCCGGCGATCGCATCCGACGATCCCGCCACTGTGGACGGCCTCTCGGTCGTCGCGCGACCGGCCGTTCCCGGAGGACCGCCGTGAGCGTGGCCTTCCTGCTCCCGCAGCTCGGTAGCCCGCCGTGGCCCTGCCGTCGGTGCGCGGTGCTGCCGTGAGGCTTCAGTTCACGCGGCTGTCGTGGGCGTGGCCGGGCTGCTCGCGTGACGGTGGCGTGAGCGTGGCCGCACCGCTCACGCCACCGTCACGCGAGCGCTTGCACAGGACTGCGTCCTCACCGCTCGTGCAGGATCGCGGACAGGACTGCGCCTTCACCGCTCGTGCTGCACCGCCGTGACCGCTTGCACAGCACTGCGCCTCACCGTTCGTGTAGGGCCGCCGTGAGTGCGGCGTCGAGGATGTCCAGACCGGCGTGCAGGTCGTCCTCGCTGATCGTGAGCGGTGGGGCGATCCGGAAGATGCCGCCCATGCCCGGCAGTTGGACGATGTTCATGTGCAGCCCCCGGTCGAGGCAGGCTGCGGTGACCCGGGTACCGAGGGCGTCGGCCGGGGTGCGGCTCACCTTGTCCGTCACCAACTCGATGCCCTGGAGCAGGCCCCGGCCCCGCACGTCACCGACCACCTCGTGCGCGTCGCGCAGCGCCTGGAGCCGACCGGTGAGCTGCTCGCCGAGCAGCGCGGCACGTTCGACCAGTTTCTCCCGCGCGATGACGTCGAGGACGGTCAGCGCGACCGCCGCCGCCAGTGGGTCGGAGACGTGGGTGGTGTAGAAGAGGAAACCCCGGTCGTGGCAGACCTGCTCGATCTCGGCGCTGGTGACCACGGCGGCGACCGGCAGCCCTGCACCGAGGGTCTTGGACAGGGTGAGGATGTCGGGTGCGACCCCGTCGCGCTCGAAGGCGTACATCGTGCCGGTGCGGCCGAGCCCGGTCTGGGCCTCGTCCAGGATGAGCAGCATCCCGCGTTCGTCGCACATCTGCCGTAGGCGGCGCAGGTATCCGGGTGGCAGCTCGATGATGCCGCCCGAGGAGAGGATCGGCTCGATCAGGCAGGCGGCGAGACTTCCGGCGGACTGCTGGTCGACCAGGGCGAAGCCGTACGCGAGTTCCGCCTCCCAGTCGTACGTGCCGTCGGCCGACCGGAACGGCGACCGGTAGGCGTTCGGCGTGGGCAGGGCGAGGTTGCCCGGGATCGGTGGACCGTAGCCGCGTCGTCCGGCGGAGAACGTCGCCGACGCCGCCCCCTGGGTCATGCCGTGCCAGGACCGGTCGAACGAGACGATCTCGTACCGGCCGGTGTGGAGCTTGGCCATCTTGATCGCCGCCTCGTTCGCCTCGGCGCCGGTGGTGAGCAGCAGCGTCTTGCCGAGCGTGGGCGGCAGGGTGGCGGCGAGGCGCTCGGCCAGGGCGAGCAGCGGCGGGCTGAGCATGCCGCTGTAGAGGTGGTCCAGCGACGCGACGGCGGTCGAGACGGTCGAGACGATGTCCGGGTGCGCGTGGCCGAGGATGGCGCTCATCTGGCCCGAGGTGAAGTCGAGGATCGCCCGACCTTCGCGGTCGAAGACGTACGAGCCGTGGGCGCGCTCGATGATCCGGGGGGTGAAGCCGGCCCCGTAGCGGATCAGCAGGCGGTCCGCCTGGTCCCAGAACGTCGTGTCCATCAGCGGTCCTCTCGTACGCGCAGGCCGCGGAGCCGGTCCCTGCCGGTCATCCTGCGACGGCCCCGCCGGGAGCGACAAGCAGACAAAGATCGCTGATCGTTCGTCGTCGCCGTACGGTCGACTCATGCTCAACCCTCGACGCCTGGTGGTGCTGCGGGCGGTCCTGGCCGCCGGATCGATCAACCAGGCCGCCCGGAACCTGAACTACGCCCCGGCCACGATCAGTCAGCACATGACGGAGCTGGCCCGGGAGACCGGACTGGTCCTCTTCGTGAAGCAGGGCCGGGGCATCGTCGCCACCGACGCCGCCCGGCACCTCGCCGACCAGGCACAGACGCTGGTCGCCGACTTCGAACGCCTGGCACGGGTCGTCGCCGACCTGCGCGGCGGCCAGGGCGAACATCTGGCGATCGCCTGCTTCGCCTCGGCCGCCGAACGGTGGATCCCGGGGCTGGTCCAGACCGTTCGGCAGCACCGACCGAACCTCACCGTCGAGATCAGCCTCAACGAACCGGTCGACGGTCGGGGCCGCCGGCAGCCGGACCTGGACATCCGTACCGAGCCGGCGGGCGGTGTGGAGGTCCGGCTCGACGGCTACCAGCGGCACGACCTCGCCGTGGAGGAACTCGTCGCCGTCCTGCCCGTCGGGCATCCGCTCGCCGGGGCTCCCGAGATCGCGTTGCGGGACCTCGGGGCCGAGCCGTGGGTGGATCACGACATCTACGACAGCCCGATCGGGCAGATCATCTCCAGCGCCTGCCGGACCGCCGGTTTCACTCCCCGGTTCGCCGCCCGCCTGGACGACCACCGGGCCGCGCTGCGCCTGGTGGCGGCCGGCGTCGGCGTCACGCTCCTGCCGCGTCTGGCCGTGGTGGAGCTGCCCGAAGGGGCGGTGGCGAGGCCGGTGGTCCGTCCCGTCGTCCGGCGTCGCATCGTCGTGCACGTGCGCCGGGACCACCGACGGCAGGAACTCCTCGCCCGGGCGGTGACGCGGTTGCGCGCCGACGCCGGGTCCGACCCCTGCACCGCCACCCCCGACCACTGACGCGACGACCGGGGAGCGGCGGACGGGCGTACGCGCGCGACCGGCGCCCGAGGGCACCGGTCGCGGCGATGGTACGACGGTCGATCAGCGCAGCGGCCGGAACCCGGCGCGCAACTCCTCGGCGAACGCCATCGGTCGCTCCCAGGCGGCGAAGTGCCCGCCCCGGTCGAGCCGGTGGTAGTAGACGAGGTTCGGGTACGCCTGCTCCACCCAGCTCCGCGGCGCCTCGTACAACTCGTCCGGGAAGACGCTCACCGCCACCGGCACCCGTACGCCCTTGGTGGCGAAGAACGACAGGGCGTTCTCCGCGTAGAGCCGGGACGACGAGACGCCGGTGTTCGTCAACCAGTACAACGTGATGTTGTCCAGCACGTCGTCCCGGCTGAGGCCGCCCGGCCCGCCCGCGAAGACCCGCGAGATGAGGTCCAGGCTGCGCGCGTCGTGGTCGAGCAGGAACGCGGCCAGCCCGACCGGCGAGTCCGCCAGCGCGGTCAGGGTCTGCGGCCGGGTGCCCATCATCAGGGCGTACGCGACGTGCTTCCACACGAAGTCGAGCTGCTCGCTGGCGCGCCGTTCCTCGGCGGAGAGGGTCGACGGCAACGAACCCAGGGCGTCGTTCGCCCCGCTCATGTCGGACTGGAACAACCTGTCCAGATCCGCCGGTACGGCGCCCGGCATGTTGGTGTGGATCCCGGCCAGCTCGGGCGGGGCCTGCACCCCCATCAGGTCCGAGATGATCGCGCCCCAGTCGCCGCCCTGGGCGACGAAGCGGTCGTACCCGAGACGCCGCATCAGCTCGATCCACGCGCTCGCGATGTGCTCCGGACCCCAGCCCGGCGTGGTCGGCTTGCCGGAGAAGCCGTGCCCGGGCATCGACGGGATCACCACGTGGAAGGCGTCGGCGGCGCTCCCGCCGTGGGCGGTGGGATCGGTGAGCGGGCCGATGACCTTGAGCTGCTCGATCACCGAGCCGGGCCAGCCGTGCGTGATGATCAGCGGCAGCGCGTCCTCGTGCTTCGAGCGGACGTGGATGAAGTGGATGTCCAGCCCGTCGATCTCGGTCATGAACTGCGGCACGCTGTTCAGACGGGCCTCGACGCCACGCCAGTCGTACTCCCGCTCCCAGTAGCGGGCGACGGCCTGGATCGTCGCGAGCGGCACGCCCTGCGACTGGTCGGCGACGGTCTCCTGCTCCGGCCATCGCGTGGCGGCGATGCGCCGACGCAGGTCGTCCAGCTCCGCCTGCGGGATCTCGACCGTGAACGGCCGGATCTGGGCGGTACGCGGTCGGGCTTCGGTCTTGACGGCCATCTCTGCCTCCTTCTCCCGCTTCCGCGGGTGGACGGGAGCCCTCGGACAAGGTCAGCGCCGTGCGGCGAACCGGTCGAGGTACGCCCCGTAGCCCTCGCGCTCCAGGTCGTCGCGGGGCACGAAACGCAGCGCGGCCGAGTTCATGCAGTAGCGCAGCCCGCCGGTCTCGATCGGGCCGTCGTCGAAGACGTGGCCCAGGTGGCTGTCGCCGTGCGCGGACCGGACCTCGGTGCGGGTCACGCCGAGGCTGGTGTCCGGGATCTCGACCAGGTTCCCGGACTCGACCGGCCTGCTGAACGTGGGCCAACCGGTGCCGCTGTCGTACTTGTCGACGGAGGCGAACAGGGGCTCACCGGACACCACGTCGACATAGAAGACCGGGGTCCTTCTTGTCCCAGTACTCGTTGGCGAAGGGCGTTTCGGTCGCCGCCTCCTGGGTGACCCGATACTGCTCGGGCGTCAGACGCGAGACCGTCTCGGGGCTCTTGCGGTAGTCCTGAGACATGATTTCTCCTCCCGGCGGGCAGTGCCCGGTGGTCGGGGAATCTCCGAACCCGCTGCCTACCCGGCCTCCCGACGCCTACGCCTTCGTCGGACAGTCACCGGGAGGCGTACGCGGCCCGCGCGGGGGCACCCACCTCGTGCAGGTGCCGCAGCGCCTGCCGGTACGAGTCGACCAGGCCGGTCTGCTCGTAGCGGACACCGATCTCGGCGCAGTACGCCTGCACGATCGGCTGGGCCCGGCGCAGGTTGGGCGTCGGCATGGCGGGGAACAGGTGGTGCTCGATCTGGTAGTTCAGGCCACCGAGTGCCGCGTCCACCAACCGGCTGCCGTGGACGTTGCGCGAGGTCAGCACCTGCTTGCGCAGATAGTCCTCGGAGCCGGTCGGATGCGGCATCCCCTTGTGGTTGGGCGCGAAGGTCATCCCGAGGTAGACGCCGAAGATCCCCTGGTGCAGCAGCAGGAACGCCACGGCCTGCGGCGGGGTGAGCACGACCAGCAGGGCCGTGAGGTAGCCGGCGGCGTGCAGGAACAGCAGAGTGGCCTCCACACCGGGTCGCTTCACCGTGCCGTCCCGCAACGCCCTGACGCTGGACACCTTGAGGCTGACGGCGAGCAGGGTGAGCAGGGGGAAGAACAGGACGGCCTGGTGCCGGACGACGAATCCGCGCAGCCCGCGCCGGCCGACGGCCGACTCCGCGGTCCAGACGAGCACCTCCGGGGCCACGTCCGGGTCGAGCTCGTCGTGGTTGGGGTTGTTGTGGTGGCGGGTGTGCTTCTCCATCCACCAGCCGTAGCTCATCCCGACGCCGAGGTTGCCGGCCACCAGCCCGGCGAACGCACTCGGACGCCGGGTGCGGAACACCTGGCGGTGTGCCAGATCGTGTGCCACGAGGGCGACCTGGGCGAACGTGACGGCGAGGAACACCGCGGTGAGCATCTGCCACCACGACGAACCGAGGGCGAAGAAGGCCGTCCAGCCGCCGACGAACATGAGCCCGACGACACCCAACCTCAGGGCGTAGTAGAGGGGTCGGCGTCGCATCAACCCGGCATCGGTGATCCGGCGGGACAGGACGGCGAAGTCGCTGCCGCTCGCCGGGCGCGGTGGCGTCGTGGTGGTCGTCATGGTCCCAGCAGACCGCACGCGGGACGCCTCCGTCAGGAGTTCTGCCCCCTCCCTACCATGGGGTGCTAGCACCACCGAGAAGCGCCTGACACGCAGGCACAATGTGACGATGGACCGGGTCGACGGCGACGAGCGGGCGTACGCGTGGGCGTGGCAGGGCCTGCGTGCCGTGCTCGCCGGTCTGGCCGCCGTCGGTCTGGCCGCGACGAACCTCGTGCTGCTCGGCGTCTCGCTGGTGGCGCTGGTCCTGGTCCCGGTGCCGTTCCTCGGCATGGCGCTGCTGCCGTGGACGATGACGCTGGTCCGCCACCGCGCGGATCTCGAACGCCGGCTGGCCACCCGCGCCGGTGTCCCGGTGGTCCGGCCCTACCGTTCGCCCCCGGCACGCGGCGTCCCCGGCGGGTGGCGGCGGTTCCGGTGGATCGTCACGGACCCGGCCACCTGGCGCGACCTCGCCTGGCTCCTGCCCGGCGCGGTGGTGTCCACCGCCCTCGGCCTGATCTCCCTGGCCGTGCCGCTCTACGGCGTGCTGGGCCTGACGCTGGTGCCGGTGTGGATCTGGCTCGGCACCGACTGGTACGGCTACGGCCTCGTCTGGTCCGTCGACACCGTCGCGGAAGGGCTGGTCTGTGTCCCGCAGGGCGCCGCCGTCCTCGCCGGTGGGCTCTGGCTGGCGCCGTGGCTGCGCCGCGTCGACGGGCACTTCACCCGGCTGCTGCTCGCCCCGACCAGGGCCGCGGAGCTGCGACTGCGGGTCACCGAACTGACCGTCACGCGGGCCGACACCGTCGACGCCCAGGCGGCCGAACTGCGTCGCATCGAGCGTGACCTGCACGACGGCATCCAGGCCCGCCTCGTCTCGCTGGGGATGATGATCGGCCTGGCCGACGAGCTGATCGACCGGAACCCGAGCGCGGCCCACGAGATGCTCGCGGAGGCACGGGAGTCCAGCGGCACCGCCCTGGTCGAGCTGCGCCACCTCGTCCGCGGCATCCATCCGCCGGTGCTGGCCGAACGCGGGCTCGACGGCGCGGTGCGGGCGTTGGCGCTGGGCCTGCCGGTGCCGATCACGGTCGATGTCGACCTGCCCGGCCGCCTCGACACCCCGGTCGAGTCGGCCGCCTACTTCGCCGTGGCCGAGACGCTGACCAACCTGGTCCGGCACAGTCGGGCGCGGACCGGGTCGGTGTCCCTACGGCACGTCGACGACACGCTGACCATGGTGGTCGCCGACGACGGGACCGGCGGCGCCGACCCGGGCGCCGGTTCCGGCCTCCGTGGCATCGAACGCCGCCTGGCCGCCTTCGATGGCACGATGACCATGTCGAGCCCGGTCGGTGGGCCCACCGTCGTCACCATGGAGTTGCCGTGCGTGTTGTCATCGCCGAGGACCACGCACTCCTCCGGGACGGGTTGACCCGGATCCTGCGGGCCTTCGACTTCGACGTCGTCGCGGCCGTCGACAACGGACCCGCCCTGCTGCCCGCCCTGGTCAGCCTCCGGCCTCAGGTGGCGGTCGTGGACGTACGGCTGCCGCCGACGTTCACCGACGAGGGCCTGCAGGCCGCGATCGCCGCCCGTACCCGCATCCCCGGGCTGCCGATCCTCGTCCTGTCCCAACACGTCGAGCCGTTGTACGCCCGGGAGTTGCTCGGCACCCCGCACGGCGGCGTGGGCTACCTGCTCAAGGACCGGGTGTCCCACGTCGGCGAGTTCGTCGACGCGGTCCGCCGGGTCGCCCAGGGCGGAACCGCGATGGACCCCGAGGTGATCTCCCGGCTACTGGCCCGCCGAGAGCCTCTCGCGGGACTCACCGTCCGGGAGCGGGAGGTGCTCGGCGCGATGGCCGAGGGCCGCTCCAACGCCGCGATCGCCGCGAAGCTGCACATCACCGAGAAGGCCGTCAGCAAGCACATCAACAACATCTTCACCAAGCTCGACATGCCGCCCTCCGACGACCAGAACCGGCGTGTCCTCGCGGTGCTGGCGTACCTCAACCCCTGAGTGGGGTCGACGTTTCGTCGTACTCGGGCGTGCGGAGTTCCGTCAGGTGTCTCAAGCGTCCACTCTCCACGGACCGTTACCGTCTGCTCACCCAAGGATGGGGTCGGTGCGTGCCGTCGACGACAGTCGGCCGGAGCCGCCGACCGCGCCGGGTCGTCCGTTGCTCGTTCGGGCCGCCCGGACGAGCAACGGAAAGGGGCTCACGATGGTGCGACGAAGCGGGCGCCGACGGGTCGCCGCCCTGGTGGCGGTGCCCTGTACGGCGGCACTCGTCCTGTCCCTGGCGGTCGCGACACCCGCGGTCGCCGCTCCGGAGGAGGTCGGGCCGGTCTTCGTCGACGGCCAGGCCCAGATCGTGCCGGAGTTCGCCGACTCCGCCGACTGGATCCGCCAGCAGTTGTGGGTGGAGACGGAGTTCGACTCCGACGGCGACGGCCGACGCGACCGGATGCACGTGGACGTGACCCGACCGGGACAGACCGGCGACGGGCTGAAGGTGCCGGTCGTCTACGAGACCAGCCCCTACTACGCGGGCACCGCCTCCACCCAGGCGCAGTACTTCTGGAACGTCCGGCACGAGCTGGGGGAGGAGCCACCGGCCCGGACCTCGCCGCCGGCCATCGCCCACCGCGCCACCCGGACGGCGGTCTCCACCAGCGAGGTCGCCACCTGGGTGCCGCGCGGCTTCGCCGTGGTGCACTCCGACTCGCCGGGCACCGGCCTGTCGCAGGGCTGCCCCACCGTCGGCGGCAGCAACGAGTCGTTGGCGCCGAAAGCGATCGTCGACTGGTTGAACGGCCGGGCGAAGGGCTACACCAGCGTCGACGGTGACGTGGAGGTCGCCGCCACCGGCTGGGCCACCGGCAAGGTCGGCATGACCGGTACGTCGTACAACGGCACGCTGCCGCTGGCCGCCGCCACCACCGGCGTGGACGGACTCGACGCGATCATCCCGATCGCGCCGAACACCTCGTACTACCACTACTACCGCTCGCACGGCCTGGTCCGGAACCCGGGCGGCTGGGTCGGCGAGGACATCGACTACCTGTTCGACTACGTCCACAGTGGCTACCCGGACCGCCGGGCGTACTGCGTCGAGCAGGTCCGGGTCAACGAGCTGAACCGCTTCCAGGACCGCCGCGACGGCGACTACAACGACTTCTGGGCCGGGCGCGACTACCTGCACGCCGTCGGCGGCGTACGCGCGGCGACCCTGATGGCACACGCCTTCAACGACTGGAACGTGATGCCCGAGCACAGCGTCCGGATCACCGACGCGCTCAAGGCCCGGGGCACGCCCGTGCAGATGTACTTCCACCAGGGCGGACACGGTGGTGCGCCGCCGCTGGAGATGCGCAACAGGTGGTTCAGCCGCTACCTGTACGGCCTCCGCAACGGCGTGGAGGACGACGCGCGGGCCTGGGTGGTCCGCAACGAGACCGGGACCAGCACGCTCACCCCGTACCCGGACTATCCGAACCCGGCCGCGCAGCCGGTGACCATGGTGTTCACGCCCGGCGGCGACACCAGCGGCGGGCTGACCTCGCTGGCGTTGCCGGGCGTCGGCGTCGAATCACTCGTGGACGCCGGTGACACCGCCTGCAACGCCGGTGCCCTCGCCACCACCGTCTCCGACCAGCGGCTGCTCTACGTCACGCCGGAACTCACCGCCCCGGTGCACCTCTCCGGCACCGCCACCGTGACGCTGCGGATGCGGTCGAGCAAACCGGCGGTCAACCTGTCGGTGGCGCTGGTACGCCTGCCCTGGACCAGTGCCTCGGGGTGCACGTCCAGCACCCAGGGCAGCACCACCAGCATCATCACCCGGGGCTGGGCCGACCCGCAGAACCGGCACTCGCTGACCCGCAGCGAGCCGCTCGTGCCGGGGGAGTTCGTCGAGGTGACCGTACCGCTGCAACCGGACGACCAGGTCGTGCCCGCGGGCTACCGGATCGGCCTGATGGTCTTCTCCACCGACCGGGAGTTCACCCTGCAACCGGCCCCGGGCACCGTGCTCGGGGTGGACATTGCGGCGTCGCGGTTGCGGCTGCCGGTGGTCGGCGGGCCGCTCGCCATGCCGATCTGCACGGGTCCGGACACCCGGGCGACCGTGGTGGTCGGTGGCGTCGACAGCCGGGTGGCCAACCGCGCGCTGGCCGGCACCTGCACGGTCAACGACCACATCCTGGACGGTGCGCCGTGGCCGAGCCGTGGTGAGTTCGTGCGGCACGTCAACGAGGTGGTGGACCGGCTGGTCACGGCCGGGGTGCTCGCGCCGGGCCAGCGCGGGCCGATCGTGTCGGCGGCTGCCCGCTCCGGTGTCGGCGGCTGACCGTGTGTGTAAGGAAGGGTCCCCTGCTAACGCCTGGTGTATAGCAGGGGACCCTTCCTTGTCCGCAGGCGATCGCGAGGGCGGGGCAGCCCGGTCGGGCCGTCCCGCCCTCGCGCCGTCGCTAAGCGGTGGGGAAGTTGTCCGGGGTGCGGATCCGGTCGCGGACCCAGACCCCGGCGGGCTTGAGCACACCGGTCCCGGTGTACGAGCTGCCACCGCAGGTGCCGGTGGTGAAGACGGCACCGGTGCGGAAGTCGTCGGAGAAGTTCCAGTTGACCCAACTGATCTTCTTGGTGGCCATCAGGTCCAGGTACTGCTGGGCGCGGGTGAAGTCGTTCGTCCCGTCGCCGGAGGCGGTCTGGGTGCCGAACTCGGTGACGAAGATCGGTAGCCGGTCGGCGGTGCGCGACAACGCGTTCAGGTACGTCGTGCCGTGCGAGGCGGCATAGAAGTGGAACGTGTACATGATGTTCGAGGCGTTGACCGGGTTGTTGACGATCTCGGTCTCCGAGGAGCCCTCGGACAGGCCCAGCGACGACCAGGCACGGGTGCCGACCAGCACCACGCCGTCCGGGTCCTGGGCCCGGATGACCGGGATGATCTGCTCGGCGTAGCTCTTGATCGACGCCCAGCTCACCCCGTTCGGCTCGTTGGCCACCTCGTACAGGATGTTGGTCTTGTCCTTGTGGCGCTGGGCGATCTCGGTGAAGAAGGTGCGGGCCCGGGCCAGGTTGTGGTTCGGGTCGCCCGGGGTGAGCATGTGCCAGTCGACGATGGCGTACATGCCGCGCGCGGTGGCCCGTTCGATGTAGTCGTGCACCCGGTCGGTGAAGCCGCGCGGGTCGGTCTCGTAGCCGCCCTCCTGGATGTACAGGGAGATGCGCAGCACGTCGGCGTTCCAGTCGTAGGCGAGGGCGTCCAGCGAGGCGTTGTTGACGCACTGCGAGTACCACTGGATGCCGTGGGTGCTCATGCCGCGCAACTGGATCGGCCTGCCGTACCGGTTGCAGAGCTGCACGCCGCAGACCCGCAGTTGGCCGTTGATCGAGGCGGGGGTGCCGGTCACCGCACCGGGTGCGGTGGTCGCGGAGACCGTCGTGCTCGCCGCCGAGACGTTGCCGGCGGCGTCGCGGGCCCGCACCGAGAAGGTGTACGAGGTGGCGGCGCTCAGGCCGCCGACGGTGGCGGTGGTGCCGACGACGCTGGTGGCCAGCGTGCCGCCCCGGTAGACGTCGTAGCCGGTGACCCCGACGTTGTCGGTCGCGGCGTTCCAGGCCAGTGCCACGCTCGACGTGCTGGTGCCGGTGACCCGGAGGTTGCCGGGCACGCTGGGCGCCTGGGTGTCGGCGCTGCCACCGCCGCAGGAGCCGCCGTTGACGGTGCAGTTGGTCGGCGTGCCGCTGCCGGAGACGATGAAACCGAAGGTGGTCGACGCGCCGGCGGCCAGGGTGCCGTTCCAGGTGCGGTTGGTGAAGCTGTGCCGGTTGCCGCTGCTGGTCAGCAGGGCGTCCCAGTAGCTGCCGAGGGTGGACCCGGCCGGCAGGTCGAAGTCGACCCGCCAACTGGTGATGGTGGTGGCGGTGTCGTTGCGGACGGTGAAGCGGGCCTCGTAGCCGCCGCCCCACTCCTGGACCTTGGCGAAGTTCGCCGTCGCGGCCTGTGCGCCGGGGGCGGCGACCAGGACACCGGCGATGGCGAGTGTGGCGGCGAGGACTCCGGACACCGCAGTACGCAGTCTGGACATTCCACTCCCTCTGTCGTCGTGGGGTAGCTGCCGACACGCGTCGAAACAGGACTGTAAAGATGTCTTACAGTCGGGTCAACCCGTCGACGGCGATCCATGCGACCGTCGGGTCGGTCGGCATCGCGTCGACCCGTCGGCGACATCCGCGCGCGCATCCGTTCCGCCGCGAGCCCGACGCTAGCGGGTCTCCCGTGCGGTCCCGGGCCAGGTGGTGATCCGGACGACCTGGTCGTGCCCACCCGTGACCAGGGTCGTCGGGCCGCCGAAGGCGACGCCGTGCACCGCCCCGGCGTGGTGGACCCGGCCCACCTCCCGGCCCTCCGGCACCGTCCACACGCGCCCGGTGCGGTCGTCCCCGGCGGTGCCGAGCAGGCGACCCCGCGCACCGAACGCCACCGCCAGGACCCCACCGTCGTGCCGGACGGTGGTGACGGGGTCACCGGACCGGACGTCCCAGACCACGGCGGTACCGTCGTAGCTGGCGGTGGCGATCAGCGCGCCGTCGTGGCTGAAGGCCACCGCGTTGACCCAGTCGTCGTGCGGTAGCGACCGGAGCCGTCTGCGCTCGGCGACGTCCCACACCTCGGCCTCCCGGCGTCCACCGGCCGTCGCCAGCAGCGTGCCGTCGGGATGGAGGGCGACTCCGTGCAGCAGGTGAGTGCCGGCGAACGTGGCCAGCCGGCGTCCCGATCGGCTGTCCCAGAGCACGGCGGTCTGGTCGTGGCTGGCGGTGGCGATCAGCGCGCCGTCGGGGCTGAAGGTGACCGCGTTGACCCGGTCGTCGTGGCGTACCCGCAGCAGATGGTCGCCGGTGGCGGCGTCCCAGACGCGGGCGGTGCAGTCCCGCCCCGCCGCCGCGACCCGGGTGCCGTCGGGAGTGCAGCAGACGCCGCCGGCCGCGTCGTCGCCGGGTTCGAGGCGACGGCGCCAGCGCAGCCGTTCGTGGCGTAGGTCCCAGAGCTGGACCTCGCCGGGCGAGCCGGTCGTCAGGGTCAGACCCGCGCCGTCGACCGCCACCGCACAGACCCGACGTCCCACCGTGATCGTCCGGGGGTCGGTCCGGCCGTGCTGGGCGACGCCGGACGACGCCCTGTCGACGTCGGGTGTGGGCCCGCCGTCGGGCGTGGCGGTCGTCGGCGTGGCGGTGGGCGCCGTGGACCGGCCGTGGCCGGGCCGGGCGGCGGAGGCGGCGCCGGAGACCCGTCGGGTGTCGGGCGTGGGCCGCACGGCCAGGAGCGCCGCACCGTACGCGACGGCCAGCTCCGGTTCGGCGGTACGCAGCACCGGCCGTCCGGTGTGCCCGGACAGGGTCCGCCCGACCGAGGGCATCCGGCTCGGCCCGCCCACCGGGATGATCCGGTCGATGTCGGACCAGCGCAGGCCCAGGTCGTCGAGAAGCCGCTCGCACTCGGCGATGGTCTCCAGCAGGGCCGGCCGGACCAACTCGTCCAGTTCGTCACGGGTGAGCGTGACCGTCGTCGGCGGATCCAGCTCGGTGAGGTACGCCGGATGGGCGGTGACCGCGGAGAGCCGGATCTTGATCTGCTCGCAGGTGTCGCGCAACGCCAGCCGTCGGGGCAGGAGGTCGAGGTCGGTGGTGTCGGCGAACAGGTGCGCGATGCGGTCCGGGAACCGCTGGCGGAGGTGGGCCAGCAGCAGGCGGTCGAAGTCGGTTCCGCCCAGGTCGGGAATGCCGCCCGGTCTGCCCAGCACCTCGAAGGCGCCGTCCGGACCGGTCTGCGCCACCGCGCAGTCGAAGGTGCCGCCGCCCAGGTCGTAGACGAGCGCGGTGACCTGCGCCGGCAACGTCGTGTCGGCGAAGGCGTACGCGGTCGCGGCCACCGCGTCCGGCTCCAGCCGGACCGTCGCCGGGTCGAAGCCGGCGAGGCCGGTGGCGGCGCGCATGAGCTGCCGGTTGTGCTCCTCCCAGCTCGCCGGCACCGTGACGACGACCCGCTCCGGTGCGCCCGCCACCGTCTCGACGGCCTGTTCGCGCAGGAAGCGCAGCACCTCGGCGGTCAACTCGTGCGCGGTGAGCTCGCGGTCCTCACCGAGTGCCAACGGGATCGGGTCGGCGAAGTCGCGTTTGAAGCGGGAGCGGTAGTGCTGGGGCCGGAGCCGCCCGGCGTTCTCGGCCGCGCCACCCACCGCGAGGGTGCCGTCGGGCAGCAGGCACACCGTCGACGGCACGGTGGGCACCCCCGCCCGTACGGCCGGGTCGCGGGCCAGGACCGGCTCCTTGCCGGGGCGGCCGATCACCAGCGTCGAGGTGGACATGCCGACGTCGACGCCGTAGACGAGGCCGGTGGTCATCACGGTCGCCGGTGTGCCTCGTCGGTCGGCCGGGCCAGGTCGTGGGCCCGGTCCCGGAGCCGGTCGAACTGTTCCTGAAGGCCGGCGAAGACGCCCACCCGGGCGTTCAACTCCGCGATCCGCTCCGCCCGCTCACGCTCGTCCCGGGCCCGGGCGGCAGTCAACCGCCGTTCGGTGGCCGCGTACGACTCGCTCTGCGCGGCCACGTGGTCCTCCAACGCCTGGGCAAGCGCGTCGACGTAGTCGTTGACCTGGTAGGTGAACTGCCGCTCGGCCCGTCGACGGGAGGATTCGATCATCGGGATGACGCGGTCGCGCAGCGCCGCCTCCTGCTCGTGCCGACGGCGACGTTCGGCCTGGAGCTGGGCCTCCTGCCGTCCGGCGAACCAGCCGGTGATCTGACCGACCATGCCACCGACGATGCCGCCGAGCAACGCGCCCACGATCGGGATGACGCTGCCCGCCACCGCGCCGATGGCGGCGCCCGCCCCGCCGTACGCCATGCTGCCGCTCCACCCCGTGCGGAACGTGGCGAAGCGGGTGGGCTTGTTGCTGCGCGCCGGATGCACGTCGTGCACCCCCGCCTCGGCGACGAGATCGGCGCCCTGCGGGAGGTCGACGACGACGGAGAGGCGTTGGGCGTACCGGTCCGCCAGGTGCTCGGCGGCCAGCCGGAGCTCCCGTTGGGCACGTTGACCCGCGTCGACGATCCGGGTCGAGACCCGGCGGGCCAGGGCGTTCGGGTCGGAGACGGCCTCGTCGGTGCCGAGGCTGCGCCGGAACTGTTCGGCGATCTGGTCGAAGTCCACGCCGAGCTGGTCGCGTACGCCGCGGGCGGCCAACTCCATGTCCCCGCGCAGGCTGCGTCGCCACCCCTGGGTCTCGGCCCGGAGCTTGTCGGCCTCGGCCCGGGCCGTCTCGATCTGCGTGCCCAGTTCGTCGAGGTTGTCGTCGACGAGCGCGGTCAGCTCGGTCGCCAGCGGCGCGATGGCGTCGTCGAGAAGGGTGGTCACGGCGTCCGCAGCCCGGACGACCTGCCGGGCTCCGCAGGTGGACGCGAGGGCCCCCCACAGCTCGCGATCGAGGGCGGGGAACCCGGACTCGGCGAGCAACTCGGGGTCCTCGTCGGCCAGCGCGGTGGTCTTGCGTAAGGCGGAGACGGCGACCACCCGCAGCTCGTCCTCGGGTCTGCCGGCCACCGCGGCGATGCGGCTGCGCGCCGCCGCCACCACGGGCTGCGGGTCGACGACCTTGTCGATGCAGGTGATCGCGACCAGCACGGTCGGGCACCGGGCCAGGGCGTGGGTGAGGAACTCCAGTTCGGGCGTACCGAGGGGCTCGACCGCCGACGAGACGAAGATCAACGCGTCGGCCTGGGGCAGGAAGGCCCGGGTCGCGGCCGTGTGCGCCGGGTTGAGGCTGCCGATCCCGGGGGTGTCGACGAGCACCAGGCCGGAGCGCAGCCGCTCCAGCGGCAGCCCGATCTCCACCAGGCTCACCCGGCGGGTGTTGTCCGGGTTCGCCTGCTCGGTCACGAACCCGCCGATCTCGTCCGGCCGGACCGACAGCGGGGCGGGTACGGCGGACGGTTCGTCCGGGTCCTCCGCGAAGTGCACCACCGCCTGTTCCGTTTCGGCCCAGTGCAGCGCGGTGACGGTCGCGGTGGTGACGTCCAGGTCGACCGGGAAGAGTCCGATCCGTTCCACCAGCGCGTTCAGCAGGCTCGACTTGCCCTGCCGGAACTCGCCGCAGACGACCACGTGGTAACGGCCGGCCGCCACCCGCTCGCGTTCGGCGGTCAGCGTCCGGACGGCGGATTGCGGCAGGTCGTCGGCGAGAGCGACCTGGACGTGGTCGAGGAGGGAGAGCGTGTCCTGCCGGAGTCGATCGAGCGCGTTCACTGGTCACCTCTCTGAAGGGCCGGGCGGTGGACGATCACCTGCTGGTCGTGCGGCGCCGTGCCGTCTCCGGCCGGAGCGGGTGATCCAAGGTCGTCGACGCCGGACAGCAGGCGCAGCGCCTGGCGTGCCCGGTGGGCGATGTGTTCGTGGCACCGCCGCATGGTGGCCACCGCCCGCGCGGTGGGCCGGTCCAGGGTCGGATCCTGCTCCCGGGCCGCCCAGGCGCGGACCCGTTCCCGGGCCCGGTCGAGGATGAGCCGCGGTGCGCTCTCCTCGGGCAGGCCCAGCCGGGCGGCGCAACTGGTGCCGTGTTCCCCGGTGACGCGCAGCAGTTCGGCCGATTCCTGCGCGGTGAGCGTCACCTCGCCGTTGTAGAAGGCCGACAGCGTCCGCAGTTCGGCGAAGGCGGGCATCCGGGCGCGTAGTCGCTCGACCGCGGCGGCGACCTCGCCCACCGGCGTGGGCACGGGCGGCCCGCCCCGCTGTGCGGCCAGCCGGACACGCGCCACCTCCCGGTCGGCGTCGCGCAGCCCGTGGTCGAGTTTGAGCAGCGTGGACCGGTTGCCGAAGTGGCTCGCGATCAGGTCCTCCAGGGCGCTGACCCCGCTGTCGGCACGCAGCCGGTCCCGAAGCTCGGCAGGGGTGAGACCGTCCCGGACGTACCCGCAGGCGCGGGTGACGCCCCAGGCGCCGAGCTGTTCGGTCAGCGCCCGGCGTTCGGCGACCGGCAGGGTGATGCCGCTGAGGTTCGGCGCGTGGGCGAAGCGGCCGACGTCGGCGGCGTGGCGGACGAGCCGTCGCGGGTCGGCGGTGGCGAGGTCGGCCAACCAGTCCAGGTGCTCGTCGGTCAGGGTCTGTCCGCCGATGCCGAGCAGCCCCGAGACGGGCAGGATGGTGTAGAACATCCGCCGCATCCGGGGCCGACGAAGATGCTCGTCGGCCAGGGCGCGCGCCGCGACCATCGGGTCGAACGTCATCGGGTCCGGGCGGCCTGGCAGGTCCGCCGTCGGTGGCCAGAACTGGTCGCAGCGGGTCAGCACGCCGAAGGCCCTCAGCGGTGTGATCGTGCCGCCGACGTCGCCGAGGAACTCCTCCAGCGTCGCCTTGTCGGTCTCGTGCAGGGCGCGGCTGAACAGATAGAGCACGGCGTCGGCGCGGTCCAGTTCGGCGGCGCTGTCCTGGTGCACGTCCCGCGCGGTGCGGTGCAGGACGTCGAGTGTGGAGCCCACCGCGACGCCGCCGTCGGTCGGCGCGAGCCCGAGGAACTCGCTGGTGTTCGCCGAGTCGACGCCGTGCACGCTGCCCAGCCCGGGTGTGTCGACCAGCCGGAACCGGCACAGCAGGTCGTGGGGCAGCCCGAACTCCACCTTGCGGATGCGCCGCAGGTGCGCCAGGTGCCCGGGATCGCGGACGGTCAGTTCGCGCAGCCGCTCCGGTGGCAGTTCGGTCGGCGTCGGGTCGCCCCGGTAGTGGACCCGGACGGTGGGTACCGGGGCGTATCGCAGCTCGTTGACGGTGAAGGTCAACTCCAGTTGGCCGGTGGCCGCCACCGGTGTGCCGAGCAGCGCGTTGACCAGCGTCGACTTGCCACGCTTGATCTGGCCGACGACGGCGACCCGCATCGGCTGGGACAGCCGGTCACCGGCCTGCCGCAGCAGGTCGGCCAACGGGTCGAGCGCCGGTCCGCCGGTCCGGGCGAGGGCGGCGCAGCGTGCCAGCTCCGTCAGCACGGAGCCCGGTGGCGGATGCGGGGGCACGACAGTGGAGGACATGGCCCTGGCCTTCCGGGTCACGATGCCGGTCGCGTCGAGGCTATGTCCGACGGCGACCCCTGTTCCGGTCATACGACGGCATCTGAGGTGCTCGGGCGGTCCGACAATGACCGCGCCGCCGGTCCGGCGGGAGTGGTGGGTCCCGCCCCGGTGCCCGAGAGGAGACGGAGACATGGTCCCGCAGGGGAGGTTCGTCCGCAGGCTGCTGATGGCGGTCGACATCGAGGGGTACAGCCGACGTACCGCGGCGACCCACTACGACGCCCAGGTGCGGCTGCTGCGCATCGTGCAGTGCGCCTGCCGCTACGCGCGGATCCGCCAGGTCGAGCCGCAGGAGAGCGGCGACGGCTTGATGCTGGTGTTCCCGCCGGGGCTCGACGAGGCCCGCGTGGTGCCGGCGCTGATCCGGGGCTTCCGGCACGGGCTGTACGAGAACAACCGTGATCCGGGCGGGTTCGGACCGGTCCGGGCCAGGATGGCGATCGTGGAGGGTGCCACCGCCCGCAGTCCCAACGGCTACGCCGGCCCGGCCTCGATCCTCGTCAACGACCTGGTGGGCGTCCCGGTGCTGAAGCGGAAGCTGGCCGACGCCCGGCCGGACAGCGACGTCGCGGTCATCGTGCCGCATCCCCTCTATGCGGACCTGGTCAGCCAGAACTATCCCGGCCTGTCCCGGGAGCACTTCTCCCGCGTCGAGGTGACCCTGCGCGGGGAACCGGTGGTCGCCTGGATCTGCCTTCCGCCGGCCGGGCCGGCACCCGATCCGTACGGTGCGGAGGTCCGTTGGGACGGGGTCGCCACGGTGCTCACCGTCTCCGGGCTCGCCACCGTCGCCGCCGAGTTCGCCCGCCGTCATCGGGCGGCCGTGGTAGCCGCCGGTCGTGCGACGTCGCCCGGCGGCCGGGACACCCACCACCGTGACCACGACGACCCTGACCGCTGGGAGCACCATCCGCCGAGCCACCACGACGACGTCGACGAGCCGCGCCACGACCCGCACCACCACCACGACGACGACCTGCACCACCACCACGACGACCTGCACCACGACGACGACCAGTCGCACCCCTGACCGGCGCGACGGTGGTGACTTTCGGTGTCGATGCCATCACCTGAGGTCGATCGACCGGCCGATCGGTGGTGTGCTGTCGGCATGACCGGCCTGCCATCGCCGCCGCCCGACCCGCCCCTGACCCCCGCCGAGGAGATCGCCGTCGCCGGCACCATCAACGCCTCGTTCCAGGTCGCCACCCAACAGGCGGACAGCAAGGTCAGCATGTTGCTCGTGGTGCACTCCGGCATAGCCGTGGTGATGTCCACCCACCTGAAGGAGGCGGCCGTGCTGGTGGCCTCCGGCGCGGCGGCCGGGCTGGCGGCCGTACCGTTGCTGGCGGCCGTGGTGGTCGGTTTCCTGGTCTCCGGATACCACCTCATGCAGGGACTTCGGCCACGACTGACGCCGCCGGCGCCGGAAAACCGGTTCGCGTTCCCGGCGGTCGCCGCCGGGGCCCTCGGTGGACCGGAGGCGCCCGCCTCCGGGGCGGCCTCCGGCCGGTTGCGTGCCGAGGCATGGGAGTCGGCCCGGCGGCTGGCGGAGATCGCGATGGTGAAGAACCAGCACGTGGTCCGGGCACTGAACTGGATGGCGCTGATGGTGCTGGCGGCGTTGGTGGCGATGACCCTGGTGACCCTCACCGGTTAGGGCGCGACGGCTGCTGCCACGGTCCGCAGCCGTCCCGCGTCCGTGATCACCACCCGTCGGTAGCCGAGCGTCACCGCGCCGTCGCGCTTGAGTCCGGCGAGCGCCCGCTGCACGCTCGGCTCGGCCGCGGCCACCAGCTCGGCCAGGTCGGAGTGGCTCAACGGCACGTCGACGAGGATGCCGTCGCTGACCGGACGGCCGTAGACCTCCCCCATGTGCACGAGCAGCCGGGCGATACGGACCCGCACCGGGTCGCCACCGACGTCCACCCGGTGGCGGTTGGCCATCCGCAGCTTGGCGGTGACGACCCGGCGTACCGCCCCGGCGAGGCCGGGATGGTCGTCGAGCAGCCGGCGGAAGTCCGCGGCGGGAGTGACCCGTCCCGAGGCGGCCGACGCCGCCACGACCGACGCGGAGCGCGGGCCGCCGTCGAGGACGGCCAGCTCACCGATGAGGTCACCGGGGACTCGGACGGCGAGCAGGGTGGGGTTGCCGTCCGCCTTGTGGCCGAGTACCCGGACGTGTCCGCGCAGCAGCAGGATGACCGCGGTGCCGGTGTCGCCCTCACGGATGATCAGGTCGCGGGGCCGCCACGACCGGGGACTGCCGGCCGCCAACATCACCGCGCGGTCGTTTTCGGGCAGCCCGGCGAGGAAGCTGCCGGCGGGCCACGGGCTGCTGGGGGCGGTTCGCTGTTCGGGGATCACGGGAGCTCCCGGGTGGGCCGGCGAAGCGGATGCGAGGAAGCTAGCGCCCTCGGGCGGCCACCCGGCATCATCTTTCACGGTACGCCGGAAACCCGTTCACTCTGTGTAGATCACTCGACCGTCCAGTGTGCGGTCGCCGACTCGGTAGGCGACCCGGAGCACCCATTCCACGTGATGACGCCGTTTGGTCGGATCGCTCGCCACCTTGATGTCCAGATTCGGACTGGTCGACTTCTTGCCGTTCCCCGGCCAGCAGGGCGGATAGGGGCCGGCGGGCACGGTGATCTCGGCGTCGTGGTCGGCGAAGCGGTCCCGCAGCAACACGTCGGACCGCTCGGCGAACTGCCGCCACCAACTGCCCGGTGCGGGCAACGGGCGCGGGAACAGGGAGCGCACCGCCTCGTCGACCACCACCAGGCGGCGCAGCCGACCGCCCTGGTCGCGCTCGTCTGCGTACTCCCGCAGTCGGCGCAACAGGTGCTCCCGGTAGTGCCGTTGTTGGCCCTCCTCGTCCAGCCGATGCTTGCCCGCTCCGTCCGGTTGCAGACTGTGGTCCAGCGACGCGCGACTGCCCGCCAGGCTGAGCACGTCGGTCACCAGCCGCGCCAGGTCGTCCTCGCGTCCGTGCAGCGCCGCCGAGACCTCGGCGTCCGGTTCCGCACAGGCCAGGTCGAGCCCGGCGCTGCCCACACCGGGCAGGGCCGGTACGAGCGCGCCCGGCGGCCCGGCGACACCCTCACCCAGCCCGGCGAGTCGGCCGCGCCACCGGGTGGCCTGCCGCTCGGGAAACCCGAGGCAGGTCAACCACATCCACTCCCAAGAGTGGGCCGGGTCGAACGGGGGTGCGGCGTCCCGCCAGGCGGCCACCTCGCCGTCGGCGAGGAACTGCGCCACGAGCGCGGCCACCTCGTCTGCGAGTACCGGCCGCCCCCGCGCCGGACCGCCGGGCGCCACGAAGCCGGAGGTGGACGCCGCCGCGCTCCGCGATGCCGTGACGGGCGGCGCGGTGTCCCCGGTGCGCGGTGCACCGATGGTGGGCTCAGCGGCGGTCGGCACCGGGTCGGCGACGGCCCACAGTCGGCGCAGCACGTCGCCGATCAGCCGAGCCGTCTCCCGGTCGGCGTGGTCACCGGGCGGCGGCCAGTGGGCGGCGGCAGCCAGCGCCCGGCCCAGCTCGTCGAGGGCCTGCCGGGCCTGGTCGGCACGGGGCCCGCCGCGCCGGGCGAGGGCGTCGAGCGTCACCTCGAGCGGCGCACCGTCCGTCTGCTCCATCAGTGCTTCCCGGTGAACGGGTCCCAGCTGTCGTTCCACATCGGTTCTCCCTCGCTCATCGCGGTGTGGAAGACGGCCCCGGGGTGGCCGAGCATGTCGGTCAACCGGGTCGTGGTCAGGTAACGCGGATAGCCGCGGTGCACCCGCAGCCAACCGCGTCGGTCCAGGGAGGCGAAGTAGGGCACCGCGCGGTCGTACGGTCCGTCAGGTGGTTCGAGATGTGCCAGGACGACGGTGTCGCCCGCCGCGTCGACCCCCTCGAACTGCCACAGCCGCCGCCCGTCGCCGACGTCCACGGGTGTCGGCAGCGGCTGTTCGCTGACCATCCCGGGCACCGGGGGCTCGTCCGGATGCAGGGTGTGCATCCGGTGCGGCCACGCCGGGTGGTCGGTGGCGGCGGGGAAGACCAGGGTCGCGCCGTCCGACCGATGGCCGGTGTGGCGGGCCGAGGCGGCCCCGACGTGGACCGCGACCGGCAGCCGGTCGATGGTCCCGTCCGGGCCGGTGACCGGGGCCCGCAGGCGGGGCAGGATGTTCACCCCCGGCTCGTGCAGCAGGTGGTCGGGGGTCCCGCCCACGCACAGGAAGACCGTCGGGGTGAGATCCTGGTCGATCTGTAGTTGGAAGTACAGGTCGGCGGGGGGCTCGCCGGGCAGCGTCAGACCGGTCTGGCGCAACGCGTGGGTCGCCAGGTGGAACTGGAACTCGCCCCACTCGATGGACTCGCGGGCACCGAGGTCGCGGTGCACCCGCAGGTTGCGCGGAACCGGATACCAGCGGCTGCGCGCGGCCAGGTTGCCGTTGCGGTCGCTGTACCGGCAGGGGGCGCCCGCCTCCAGCAGCAGCAGCCCGCTGCCGCCGTCGGGTTCGCGCAGGAAGAAGTGGCACGGCAGGGAGAGGAACATGTTGTTCACGTCGATCATGACGGCGCTGCCGCCCCGGTTGAGCTGGGCGACGATCCCGGCGCCGTCCTCGGCGGTGCCGCGCAGGTTCTGTTGCTCCTCGGCCCAGCAGGCCCCGAGCGAGGCGGCCTGCTTGGCGTTCGTGGTCTCCACCGCCATCGCCGACGGGTCCCAGGCCCCGGTGGAGCCGTGCTGGGCGAGCCGTCGGGCGAGCGTCTCGCCGACGAGTTGGCGTACCACCGGCATCTGGGCGCTCCGCCCGGAGAAGAAGACCTGGTCGAGCGGTTCCGCGTCCGCGCCGCGCAGGCGTACGTTGACGATGTCCGCCGCCAGGTCGGCCGCCTTGACCACGACCGGCCGGACCAGGCGGACGAAGTCCTCGCTGGACAGTTCCAGCGACGGCGCCCGCACACCGCTGTCGACCAGCGGCACGTTGCTCCGGCGGACCTCGGCGAGGACCTGGTCGAGCTGGGTGTCGAGCACGGTCACGGATCCCGGCCCGGTCAGCCGACCCAGCTCGATCTTGACGGTCTCCGCCTCCGTCCACAACAGATTGAAGGCGTACGTCGAGATGCCCGACTCGGCGTCGGTCGGAAGCAGGTCACTCAACGCCTGGCGGACCGACGACGGTGCCGGGTCGAGCGTCTGGTTCGCCAGCACCATCGGAGCCAGCGGTTGGTAGCTGCCGTCGATCGCCCGGCTGATCCCGGGCCACTGGTACGTGTCCTGCATCCGCCGACGTTCCTCCTCCGGCAGGTTCGCCACCAGCGCGTCGGTCAACCTGGCCTTGATCCAGTAGAAGACCCGCAGGGTGAGCAGATCACCGCCGAGCTGCGGATGTCCGGTGGAGCCGAGTACCCGTGGGGTGATCAGGTAGGAGCAGCCCGCCCTCGGGTCGTTCGCGGCGGCCGGGGTCCGGTCCTCCAGGTCGAGGGCGAGCAGGGCGATGTCGGTGGTCCCGCCCCCGATGTCGATCACGAGCAGGTTCCGCCGCCAGACCCGCTGTCCGGCCACGTCGACCGGGCGGCTGCGACTGCGGAACCGTTCCATCCCCTCCGGCAGACTGCCGCGCAGTTCCCGCATGAGGAAGTACATGCCGGCCGCGACCCCCTCGTCGTAGGTGAAGGTCGGCAGCGGCACCAGCAGGTCGTCCTGGAACAGGCTGCGCAGTCGTTCCCGGCGGGCCGGCGGCATGGTCGTCGGATAGGTGACGACGACGTGGCCCACCCCCTGCGGCTGCCCCGTCCCGCCGCGCGCCGCGAAGCGCAACGCGCTGTCGATGAGCCAGTTGTAGGCGTGCAGCACCAGGAAGTCGCTGCTGGCCGGCTTCCTGGGAGCGGGATTCCAGTTCAGTCCCGCCAGGTCCGGCGCCAACGGCCGGCTCCGGCCCAACGACCGTTTGAGACCCGGCAGCGACCGGACGTACCCCTTCTCGTCCTCGGTGGGCCGCACCAGGCTGACCCGGGCCGGCGCGGGATCGGCGCCGATGACGTGCACGGTGCTGGAGACGGTGTCCGGGTTGTCGACCTGGTCGAACTGGACCTTCATCAGCTTCGAGGTGGTCAGCGCCGGGGTGTAGAGGGCGTCGTCGAGGATCCGGTGCAGGCGGCCCGCGAGCCACGTGCTCAGCAGGGGATCGCTGGTGGCGCCCGGCCGCAGTGCGATCAGCACCAGGTCCCGTACCCGGGCCCGGAACTCGCTGACACCCTCCCTGGCGTCGTCGAGCAGCCGGACCAGTTCGTCGATGTCGGTGGACGGGTGGTCCTGGGCGCCCGGCAGGCCGGCGGTCCGTTCCCGCACCAGCCGCAGGCACTTGTCGCGCAGGTCGAGCCAGGCGCGCCGGGCCGCGCCGTCGTCCGGCCCGGCGGACTGGAGCAGTTCGGCCAGCGCGGTGCGGAGCACCTCGTCCTGTGCGGGGTCGAGGTCGCTGCCCTGGATCTTGTGGTCGTTCACCATGGTGATGGTGGAGCTGGAGGTGCCGAAGTCGATGGCGAACATCTTGGCCACCTGGTGCCCGGTCACCGGCTGCCGCAGCGGCTGCTCGGCCACCCCGCTGCCCAGCCCCTCGCCACCGGAGAGCGTGTCCGTCTCCGGCTCGGCGTCGGGTGCCGCGAACTCCAGCAGCAGGGGAAAGTCCCGGGTGGTGACCGCTTCGCCGCCGAAGGTCACCCGCCAGGTGAGCCGGACGGACTCCAGCCGACCGGCCGCACCGGGCAGGTTCAGGTACTCGAAGACCGGAACCGCGGCGGACACCTCCTGGGGCTCACCCACGGTGACGGCCCGCCACGACGTCGTCGGGTAGTTGCGGGCCAGATAGCGGCCGAGCGCCCCGGTGGCCGGTGCGGCGTCGGCGAGGAACACGTCCCACACCTCCACCGGCCCGCCGACGGCGCGGATCGCCACCCGGGGCAGGTGATAGCGCCCGTGGTGCAGGTACAGCCGGAACCGGTCGGGTGCCACCACGGCGGTACGGCTGCCCGCTGCGGGCTCGAAGAGCATCTCGACGGTCACTTGTTCCCCTCCTCGCTGGGATCCAGATCGGTCGGCCAGTCCCGGAGCAGTCGTTGCCACACCGAGCCGGTCGTGGTGCCGCCCGGCTGCGTGTTCCCGCCGAGCCAGGCGGCGGACTCGTCGGCGACGAGCCGCTCGATCGACACCGCCTTCGGGATCTCCTGGTGGACCTCGGTGACCTCCCGCCGGACCCGGTCCGCCAGGTCCACCAGCGCGTCGAACAGGCGTTGCTGGGCGACGCGCAGCACACCGTCGGCGACCTCCTGACGCATCCGCAGCAGCCGGACGACGTGCTGTTCCTGCCCCTCGTCCTGGCTGGTCACCGCGGCCTGCCCGGGTGCGGTCGCCCACGGCAGTTGCTGGGCGGGCAGCAGCGGGAACAGGTCGGGTACGTCCGGGCCGTCGAGTGGCGCCGGTTGCGCCAGCGCGTCGGACCGCCGACGGATCCGTTTGACCACCCATTGCAGTTGGGTGTAGCTGCGCAGCCAGGTGCGCCGGTTGGCCCCGCCGTCCGGGTCCAGCGCGGCGAGCGCCGCCGCCCGGGCCGGTTCGTCGAACGGGTCGCCGGGACCGTTCCACACCGAGGTCAGGGCTTTGGTCGTCTCGTCGACCCAGAGTGCGGTGAGCCGGTTGAACTGCCGACCCGCCTCCCGGGTGGCGTCGCCGACGAGTCCGGCGAAGCGGAGCCGCAACTGGGCGGTGTTCGTCAGCAGTTCGGCACCGCCGCCCCCGGTCTGCGGGGTGTGGGTACGCCGGTCCTCCTCGTCGTCGTCCTCGTCGACGACGTGCTCGCCGGCGGCGGAGGTGGGTACCACCACCCGTCCGGTGTGCAGCGTGGCGTCGAGCGTCTCGTCCCAGCCCTGCCAGGCGAACACGGTGCGGGCCACGGAGACCCGCAGCAGGTCGAGGGAGTCGTCCAGATGCTGCCGCCACGCCGGGTCGGCGGTGCCGGGGCGAAGCTTCGCCGCACCACCGACGAGGACCTGTTCTGCGGCGAGCAGTTCGTCGCGCAGCCGGAACAGGTCGCTCACCACGTCGTCGCCGGCCTGCCGCGAGGCGCTGGTGTCGTGCCACTGGAGGGTGGTGACGAGTTGGTGCATCGTCGCGGTGTGCCGACGCAGCGCGTCGAGCTTGAGCCGTACGCCGTGCTCCGTCACGTGTCGGGCGACGAGCGCCCGCAGCGCCTCGACGCCGCCGTCCTCGGCGGCGGCGGTGACCGCCCGGGCCAGCGGCGCGGTGGCGTCCCCGGCGGTGAGCGCGTCCCCGATCCCGCGCCAGGCCGCCATCCGCTGCCGCACGACCGCACGGTGGGCGGCGAGCACCCCGGCCAGCTCCCGGTCCGGCCGGTACGGCAGGCGATGCACGTCGATCGCGTGCAGGAGGCTGGCCAGGGCGATCCGGTCCGGGCGCTGGCCGGTCAGCTCGTACCCGGTGCGGGCCAGGTCGCGGAAGCCGGGGTCGGTCCGGGCGAGTTGGTCGACGGTGACCGCCCCGGTGGGCGCGGCCGGTGGGGTGAGCAGGTCGAACATGGTGCCCACCACGAGTACCGAGTCGGCCAGCTCGGCCTTGCTGCGACCGTGCCCGGCCAGCAGCGCCAGGAACCTGGTGGCGACCTCGGTGCCGGGCCGTTCCGCCCGTACGGTGATGAGGATGGTGTGGGTGTCGCGCAGCAGGGCGGCCGAGAGGAAGTCGTCGCGGGCGGCACCGCGCGCGTTGAGGCCGGGGAAGTCGAGGAACTCGACCTCCTGGACGCCGGCCAGCCGGTCGACCGGCCACCGGTCCGCCGGCACCGAGACCTGGAGCGTGATCCGCCCCAGCAGGGGAAAGATCTCCCGAAGCACCGTCGCGGTCAGTTCGGTGTGCGCCGGGAGGGGGATCGCCGGTGGACGGACCGGATAGGACGACGGTGGTCTGCGGGCGCCGCCGATGGTCAGTCCCTCGGCGTACGCGCCCAGGTGCAGCGGACGTGACGCCCCGGCGTTCGTCGGGTGCACCAGTTCCCCGGCCCGGTCCAGGGCGTCACGGATGCGCAGCAGCTCCCACGCCGAGTCCCGGATGGCCAGGACGCTGGACTCGGGAAGGGTGCCCTCGGGATGCTCCGGCCAGACGTACCGGCGGCACCACGTCTCGAAGGTCGTCCAGCCGTCCCGCACCGGGTGGTAGTGGCGCAGCGTCGACACGTCGACGGGCAGGTTGGTCTCGGCGACCGTGTTGCAGATCTTGTTGAGGATGAAGGCCGCGCCGGCCGACACCTGTGCCGCCGACAGCAGGCTCACCGAGGCGGACGTCACCTCCACCGGTGAGCCCGGTGGCCCGGCACTGAGCCGTACGGCGGTGACGTTGCCGGTCGTCGCCTCCGTCGACACCGGGAGCAGCTCCGGACGACCGAGCAGAGTGCCCAGCAGAAGGGACTTGCCGGCGCTGTACTCACCCACCACGCCGATGGTCACCGGGGCCAGGCAGGCGTTCTCCAGCTCGTAGGTCCGGGCGATCAGGTCCTTGTGCAGTTCGAGGAGTTCGGCGGGCCCGGTGGCGGTCTGCGTTTGGGCGCGTACCCGCTCGGCCCATCGTCGGTACCCGTCGATCCGGTCCTGTGTGGTGTGCGACATCGGCATCTCCGCTTCGGGTGGGGCTGGTCAGCCGCCGTTCCTGAGGTGACCCAGACGGGTCGACTTGCGGTAGTTCTCCTCCTCGCGGGCGAGGTCGTAGAGGGTGTTGGCGCGTACCTGGTCGAGGTCGGCGACCTGGTCGACGGAGTCACGGCCGGCTTGCAACCACCGCGTGGTGCGATACGCCGACAGCTCGGCCTGGGCCCGGACCCGGCGGTCGTAGAGGGTCGGCGGGGCGAGCAGCTTGAGCGAGACCGGCAGCAGGTCGATGGCGAGCAGCGTCACCCGCAGGACCCAGGGGATCGCCACCACCAGCAGGTTGTCGCGGTTGTCCTGGAGGAATCGGTGCAGCGCCCGCTCCTGGGTGATCCACCCGCGGTCGGCGGTGATCGCCGCGACGCTCGCGTCGATCCTGCTCTGCCGGTCGCTGCGCAGCTTCTCGATGCGCTCGTCGAGGGTGGCGTTGGCGGTGGCGACCTCATCGCGGGTCTGCCGGGCGACCTTGCGCAGTCGCCGCAGCTCCGTCTCACGCTGCTTGGCGACCTGACCGAAGCCGGGCCGTCCACTGCCGCTGGACCCGTCCGCCTCGCCGGCCAGGGCGTCCGCCGCCTCGGTGACCGCCTGTTCGGCCGCCGTGACCCGGTCGTCGTTCGCCTGCTTCTCGGACCGCAGCGCCGCGATCTGGGTCGTCTCGCCCCGGGAGTCGACCTGCTGCGCCACCCGGACCTGGTCGGTGTGGCTGCGGTCCAGCTCGCGGCGGATCTCGGACTGGAAGAGCAGCAGCAGGACGGCCTCGGTGACCAGGAAGGCGGCACCGACGGCGATGACCACCCGGAAGCCGTACTGCGGTAGTCGGCGACCGCGCCGCGACCACCAGCCGGCGCGCCGCGTGGCGGATCCGGCGTCGACCTGACGGAGGTCGCCGTAGCTCGGCTCGGCCATGATCGAGCGATCGGCCCAGAAGATCAGCACACCCCAGCCGACGGCGAACGGGATCAGCGCGACGGTGAACCCGCCCCGGATCACGGACCCGAACAGGGCGAACATGACCGCCGACAGGGTCGCGATCAGCACGATGAACACGCCGATGCCGACGTAGCGGTACCGCTCCAGCCGGGTCTCGACGAGGGTGCGGTCCACCCCCGCGCACCACAGGAACAGCCAGGTGAACGGATTACGCCCGGCCGCCCGACCCGGCCGGGCGGCCTCCGTGGGTGGCGGTGCGGCAGTCGTCGCCGCACGCAGCGCGTCGCCGCTGTCCGGGCCGCGCCGCCATCTGTTGCCCCATCTCGTCACCATGACCGCGCCACTCCCCACGACGGGCCTGCACCGCACCGGCCGGTGCCGGCGGTCGACAGTGTGTGGGTCTCACCGGTGCGCAGTCCCGATCAGAAAGCGGGATGTGCGGTCTCAAGAGGCGTCGCCCCGGCCCACCGGGCCGGGGCGACGGTGGTCGTCCGAGGGTCAGCTCCGCGGGACGTTCATCCGCGCGGGGATCAGGTCGTACCGCGCGGGGTCGATGTCGTCCAGTGTGCCGTCGGTGATCGAGTCGACGATGCCGAAGAGTCCGTCCTCGACCTGCTTGGTCAGCATGCCGTGCTGCTTCTGGCCCCAGGACTGGGTCTGGCCACGCGTCTCGAACAGGATGGTGGCGCTGCCGCGCAGCGCGAACGAACCGAGCGCGGTGCCGGGCAGGTTCGTGTTCTGCGGGTAGAGCGTCACCTTGCTCTGCGGGGAGTTGCCGGACTGGAGCGCGTCGTAGACGGCGACGTTCACCCGGCGGGAGGCGTCGTAGTCGAACTTCGGCCAGTTGCCGTGCTGCGCGGGGTCCGTGATGAAGCGCCCGGAGATGGACAGCGTGGTGTAGTCGTCCATCCCCACACCGGTGTAGCAGGCGGCCTGGTTGTGCAGGTCGGCGAAGACGTCGACGGTGCCGAACTCCCGCTCCAGCGAGCGGTAGACGTCGCGGGCGGTCTGGGCCTCCGGGGTGATGTACCAGCCGACCGAGGCGCTGTTGCCCGGGAAGTCGGCGGACCGGGGCACGTAGTCGAGGTCGGGGTTGAAGTCGCGGTTCACGTCGAACCCGCCGACCCGGGTGTTGTAGTTCCAGGCGGTCCGGGCGTCGGTCAACTGCGGGAAGTCGGCGACGACGTCGGCCCAGGTGCGGGCGTTCTGCCGGATGTCCAGTTCGCTGCCGTCGGGGTTGAGCTTGGGGATGGCCACCACGGTGACCGCCTTGCGGATCTCCGCGGACCGCTTCGAGTTGTTGCCCAGCGTCCGCAGGGCGTCGAGCACGGCGGCCGTACCGTGCATCTCGTTGCCGTGGATCTGACTCTGGATCAGCACGACCGTGTCACCCTCGCCGACCCGGGCGGTCCAGATCTCCCGGCCGTGGTTCGAGTGGCCGGCCACGTCGACGCGGACCTTGCCGTTGCTGGTGTGTTCGATCTGTCGAAGGCTGCGGCGGAGTTCCTCGTGGCTGATGAAACCCTGGACCGACTTGTTGCCGGTCTCGTTTCCGCAGTGCGATTCGAGGGGTTGGGCGACGGCCGGTCCGGTGAGTGCCACCACGGCGCCGGGAGCGCCGATGAGTAGTGCGGCGGCAACCGCCACAGAACGCTTGACCCGACGTGTCGGTGATGCCGGCATGGCTGGGCGCATGAATGTCCTCCACAGTGATCGGGTGGATCTAGTCCGTCACCTAAGCACAGGTCAGGGCCGCTAGCAATGCGTCGAAGAGGAATCGGCCACTGATTGCGGCCGAATGTCTGGACAGTATTTTCGGCAGCGTCTCGGTCAATTGTCGAAAGGGGCCTGCACGTGGCGCTGGGCAATCTCAAGAGTTCCTCAACAGACGCTCGGGTGGCCGTCTCCCGGTTCCTTGGCCGACTATTTTCGCGCGCACGTGCACGGGTGCCCGGTAGGTGGTTCGACAATTGTCGGACATTGGCTCGGCAATTGCCGGAGCCGTTGCCCGTGATCGTGTCCGACGTCTCGACAGGTGTCGCAGAAGACTCAGTCGCCGGACGGTTTCGGCGTGCTGCAGAGCGTGGTGCCGGGCGGGATGACCTCCTCGGCGCTGTGGATGCGGTACGGCGGCGGCCCCAACCGGCCGGACGGGTTGATCGGCGTGACGTTCAGCAACCGCAGGAACTTGTTGATCACCTTCGCCACCGGGGCCAGGATCGTGTAGCCGATGCCGTACGAGGCCCAGACGCCGATACCCACCCCACGGCACACCGCCAGCGGCGCGCCCAGCGCCGACCCGATCGTCGTCCCGTAGGCCGTGGACACCTCGAAGAAGAGACCGGCCTTGAGCACGAACGCGCTGAATCCCAGGTCGAACCGGACCCGGTGCTCGATGAGCAGCCCCATCACGCCGACCGGCACCCCGCGTAGCGAGTTGATCAGGCTCTCCTTGCGATGGAAGTTCTTGCTGACCTGCGGGCCGAACGTGCCGCCCGCGTACCCGTAGCCGAGCGAGCCGGCCAGGGAGAACTCGCCGTTGCCCTTGACGGTCCCCGCCTTCGCGCCGAAGGCCGTGGTGACCTTGACCGTCTGGCTGATCGTCAGCGCCAGCGGCACGCCGATCACGGTGCCCATCGGGATGGCGAACTCGACCGGGATCGGCAGGACCGCCTTGAGGTTGTGCCCGTTCCGGATGCCCGCCTCGAAGGTGTACCGGACCCCGAAGCCACCGGCGATCGACAGCTCGGCCCGGCTCACGCTGCCGCCCCTGATGTCCAGGTGGAAACTCGCCCTGGGCTGGTCGAAGGTGAGCGCCGCCCTGCCGGACAGCTTGGTGCCGTCGCGGTCGTAGTGGAAGCTCACCTCGGCCCCGCCGTGCAGGCTGACCCCGGTGGAGAAGTTCGCCACCACCGTCGTGACCTCGCCGCCGCCCCGGACCGGTGCCGGCTGTGCCGGCCGGGGCGGCAGCGGCGCGGGCCGCAGCGGTCCGTGGCGACCGGCCCGACCCGACGGGCTGGCCAGCACCGCGTCGGCCTCCTCCTCGTCGAGCGCCCAGATCGGCTCACCGGCCCGGTAGGCGACCGGGTCGTCGATCGCGATGTCCTGTCGGGCCAGCGTGCCGTCGCGGATCACGTCGGTGACGGTCACCGGCCCGATCGTGACCAGCAGGTCCCCACCCTCGCGCCGCAGGTCGAGCACCCGGCCGACGCCACGCCCCGTGACGAACATGACCTTCCCGGGCGCGAGGTCGTCGGCGCGGGGCGCGGCGGCGTCGATGCGCCAGGTGAGGCCGTCGGCGGTCACCGAGCGCACCGCGCGGCCACCGCCGCCGACGAGCACCACGTCCGGCTGGTACGTCAGGTCGGGGTGCGGCACCGGCGCCATCCCGTACCGCAGTGCGGACTCGCCGTACGGGTCCTCGTGCGTCACACCGAAGGGGTCGAACGGTGACCTGCCGGTGCAGGCCGTGGCAGCCAGCAGCAGTACCACCGTGAGGACGACCGGGACAAGCTTGCGCACCAGGGACTCCTCGCCGCCGGGGGACACGACCCGCCGTTCCGACCGCCGACCGGCGGCGTGGTCCGGTCAGGTCGGGTCAGCGGCGGTGCGACCGACCATAGGGTCCGGTTGGCGCGGAGGAATCCGGAGTTTCCCCACCTACCGGGATCACCGACGGAGGGTGGGTCGTCGGCATCCGGGGCGTGTCCCGAAACCCCCGCCCGGTCGGCCGGACAGTGCGACAGTGGTCGAGGGAGCACGGGTCGCAGGGCGGGGGAGTCGATGCGGATCGGATACAAGCTGGCCAGCGAGGGGTTCGGGCCGACGGAGATCATCCGGCAGGCGGTCCGCGCCGAGCAGGTCGGGTTCGACTTCGTGGAGATGAGCGACCACTTCCACCCGTGGCTGGACGACCAGGGCCACTCCTCGTTCACCTGGACGGTGCTCGGCGCCGTCGCCGCGCGTACCGACCGGATCGGTCTGGCCACCGGAGTGACCTGCCCGACGGTGCGCTACCACCCGGCGATCATCGCGCAGGCCGCCGCCACCCTCGCGATCATCTCCGACAACCGGTTCACCCTCGGCGTCGGCGCCGGTGAGCGCCTCAACGAGCACGTCGTCGGCCAGGGCTTCCCCAGCGCACGCGGGCGGCACGAGCGGCTGCGCGAGGCGCTGGACATCATCCGGCTGCTCTGGTCCGGCGGCTACCACTCGTACGAGGGCAAGCACCTGCACCTGGAGGACGCGCGGGTGTTCGACCTGCCGGACCGTCCACCGGTCATCGCGGTCGCCGCCAGCGGTGGCGCGTCGGTGGCCATCGCCGCCGAGCTGGGCGACGGGCTGTTCGCCACCGAGCCGGTCGCCGACCTGGTGCAGACCTACCAGCGGATGGGCGGTCAGGGACCGCGCTACGCGGAGGTCCCGATGGCCTGGGCCACCGACGAGGAGCAGGCGGTGCGGGCCGCCTGGGAGACCAGCCGCTGGGCGGTGACCGGCTGGAAGGTGATGAGCGAACTGCCGAACCCGGTCAACTTCGAGGCCGCCGCGCGGACCGTCACCCCGGACGACATCCGCGCGCAGTTCGCCGTCGGCCCCGACCCGGACACGTACGTCCAGGCGGTCCGCACCTACGTCGACGCCGGCTTCGACCACATCGTGCTGCAGAACGCCGGCCCCGACCCGGACGGGTTCCTCGACTTCTTCCGCGACGTCCTGGCCGAGCGCCTGCGCGCAATCGGCTGACCGCCGCGCTGCCGTGCGCGCGCCGCGTACCCGCCTCGTCGCGGGCTGTCGCGGCGCGTCGTCGTGCTCTGCCCCGGTGCGCAGGCGCGGCTAGGCTCGATCATGCCGCCCTCGCCGCACCCCGTACGCGGCCTGCGTCGACCCGTCCTACCTGGGAGAGCTGTGACCCTCGTCAGCGCCTACACCGCCTCGTCCGCGACCGCGCCCCTCGCCCCGGGTCAGATCCGTCGGCGGGAGGTGGGACCGCGCGACGTGCTGATCCAGATCGCCTGGGCGGGAATCTGCCACTCCGACATCCACACCGTGCGCGGCGACTGGGGCACCGTGCCGTACCCGCTGACCGTCGGGCACGAGATCGTCGGCGTCGTCACCGAGGTCGGTGCGGAGGTGACCCGGCACGCCGTGGGCGACCGGGTCGGGGTCGGCTGCATGGTCGACTCGTGCCGGGAGTGCGCCAACTGCCAGGCCGGTCAGGAGCAGTACTGCCTGCGCGGGTTCACCGACACCTACAACGGCACCGACCGGGACGGCTCGGTCACCCAGGGCGGCTACTCGACGCACATCGTGGTGGACGAGCACTTCGTGCTGCGGATCCCCGAGTCGATCCCGTTCGAGAAGGCCGCGCCGCTGCTCTGCGCCGGCATCACCACGTACTCGCCGCTGCGGCACTGGAAGGCCGGTCCCGGCCGCCGGGTCGCGGTGGTCGGCCTCGGCGGTCTCGGCCACATGGCGGTGCAGCTCGCCGCCGCGATGGGCGCGGAGGTGACGGTGCTGTCGCAGACGCTGAACAAGCGCGACGACGGAATCCGCCTCGGTGCCGCGCACTACCACGCCACCAACGACCCGGAGACCTTCACCCGGCTGCGGTACGGCTTCGACCTGATCGTCAACACGGTGAGCGCGCAGATCGACCTGGAGGACCACCTCAACCTGCTCGCCCTGGACGGCACGCTGGTCACCGTCGGCGCGCCGCCGGAGCCGATGCCGGTCCGCATGTTCACGCTCTTCGACAACCGGCGGTCGCTGGCCGGGTCCACCATCGGCGGGATCCGCGAGACCCAGGAGATGCTCGACCTCTGCGCCGAGCGGGGGATCGCCCCCGAGGTGGAGGTGATCGAGGCCGCCCAGGTCAACGACGCCTGGGCGCGGGTGCTCGCCGCCGACGTCCGCTACCGGTTCGTGATCGACATCTCCACCCTGGCCTCGTGACCCGAGCGGTCGTCGACCGCACCAGCCCGGGTCTTTTCCTCAATTTTCGCCACCGCCTGGTTCGCTGCTCGCAGAACCGGGACGACGCAGCAGACCGTTGAAGGAGACGAATGCGATACCGAGTGTGGGCCGGATCGGCCCTGGCCGTACTGCTGGTGGCCGGGACCGCCGCGTGCGGCGACGGTGACACCGACGCCACCGGCCCGAGCCCGGTGGCCACCAGTACGGCGAGCAGTTCCCCGTCGGCGACCCCCGACCTCGACGCGGGGGAGGAGCTGGCCCGGGGCATCGACGTGCCGTGGGGCCTGGCGTTCCTGCCCGGCGGCGACGCGCTGGTCGCCGAGCGCAACACCGGCCGGGTCCTGCGGATCTCCCCGGGTGGCGGCACGCCCGACGAGGTCACCACGGTGCCCGGCGTGACCGCCGGTGGCGAGGGCGGACTGCTCGGGCTCGCCGTGTCACCGGACTTCGCCGACGACGATCTGGTCTACGCCTACTTCACCGCCGCCGACGACAACCGCATCGTGCGGTTCCGGCTCGACGGCGGCCAGCCGGAGGTGGTCTTCTCCGGCATCCCCAAGGCCGGCTTCCACAACGGCGGACGCATCGCCTTCGGACCCGACGGCATGCTGTACGTCGGCACCGGCGACGCCGGGGACACCGGCAGCTCGCAGGACCCGGCCAGCCCGGCCGGCAAGATCCTGCGGCTGACGCCGGACGGCGAACCGGCACCCGGCAACCCGACCGCCGGTTCCCCGGTCTACAGCCTCGGGCACCGCAACGTGCAGGGCCTGGCCTGGGACCCGGAGGGTCGACTCTTCGCCACCGAGTTCGGGCAGAACGACGTCGACGAGGTCAACCTGATCGAGGCCGGGCGTAACTACGGCTGGCCCGAGGTCGAGGGCGAGGGCGACACCGCGGGCGGGCGCTACACCAACCCGCTGGTCACCTGGTCCACCCGGGAGGCGTCGCCGTCCGGCATGGCGATCACCGGCGGTAACGCCTACGTCGCGGCGTTGCGCGGCGAGCGGCTCTGGGTGGTGCCGCTCGACGGCGACCGGCTCGGTGAGCCGTCCGCGCGGCTCGACGGGTACGGGCGGCTGCGCACCGTGCAGGTGGCCCCGGACGGGGCGCTCTGGGTCACCACGTCCAACACCGACGGGCGCGGCGACGTCCGAGACGGCGACGACCGGGTGCTGCGCTTCCCGGCCCGCTGACCCGTGACCCGGCGGGGCTCGGCGGCGGCACCACCACCGCCGGGCCCGCCGGATGCGGTGTCAGGCCACCGCGCCGTGCAGGACCACGTGATCCGGCGGCGCGGTGCCGAACACCACGTCACCGTGGAAGACTGCCCGCCCCGACGGCCCGTCCAGGGTGAACGAGACGTGGTCGAACCGGCTGCCGTCGAGTCGGGTGGTGCCGTGGAACTGGGCCCCGGTGAAGTCGACGTACTCCGCCTCTCCGCCGCGCAGGTCGAGGTCGACCAGGGTGGCGCCGCAGAGCCACAGGTGCACCCCGCGCCACTGTCCCGGGCCGGGCCGTAGCCGGTCGGCGAGCAACCGCTGCGCCAGCCGCCGTTCCCGCAGCAGGGCGTCCTGGCCGGCGGTACGGGCCTCGGCGTCCACCGGGAACGGCACCGGCACCCGCAGGAAGGCGCAGAACGCCGCCACGATGGGCTGCCGCAGCTCGGGCCGGTCGTCCCCGAGCCGGGCCAGGATCCGCAGCCCGGCCGCACGCACCACCGGGTCGGCGTCGGCCAACTGCCGGGAGTAGGGCGTGACCGAGGCGTCCGGCGTCAGGGGACCGCCCGTGGCGACCACCGCCCAGCCGAACGGCCACTCCGACTCGCCGTCGTCGGTCCCGCCGGCCCAGTGGGCGCCGGTCAGGTCGCTACCCGGATGGGCGAGGTGGACCCGCCCGGCGAACCGGGCACCGGCGAAGGACGCCCGCGCCCCGAACCGGGCGTGGTGGAACCAGGCCGGGCCGTCGAAGCGTACGTCCCGGAACGAGACGTCACCGGCGAACCGCGCGCCGTCGCCGCCCTCCTCCCAGTCCTGGTAGTCCTCGATCAGGACCGCCACCGGCCAGTGCGGGTCGTCCTCGTTGGGCTCGTCCCACGGTGCCGGGGTGATCTCGTCCACCGTGTCCCACGCCTCGTCCTCCTCCCACCAGGTCTCGGCGCCCCGGCCGAACCAGGCCATGCCGGCGAAGACGGCGCCGGTGAAGTCCGTCCGTGCCCGGAACCGGGTCCGGCCGAAGGCGGCGTCGCCGCCGACCCGCAGGCCGGTGAAGGTGGCGTCGTCGGCGAAGACCGCCCGTGCGAAGGACACGTCGGTGTCGACGGCGGCGCCCTCGAAGGCGGTGACCCCCGCGAACCGGGTGTCGGCGAACCGGGCCGCCCACAGCCGACAGGCCCGGAAGTCCGCGTCGTGCAGCGTCGCGCCGGACAGGTCCACACTGATCCCGTCCCAGGGCGGGGTCCTCGGGGCCGGGCCGGAGCCGCGCAGCCGATCGGTGAGCAGGCGCAGCGCCGTACGACGTTCCTCGGCGTCGTGGCCGTCCGGCGCGGGCGCGGTCCGCAGCCACGCGCAGATCGCGTCGGTGATCGGCTGTCGCCGTGCGGGGTCGGTCGCGCCGAGGGCGACCAGTGCCTGCGCCGCCGCGAACCGTGCGCCGGGCGCGGTGGTGGTGAGCCGTCGCACCGCCTCGCGGTACGCCGTCGAGGTGTCGTCCACGGCGCGAGCCTAGTACGGCGACGCCCGTCGTGATCATGGTCGACCGGGCTGCGTCGCTGCGGCGCCGCTCAGGACGCGGATGCGGTGCGGGCGCCCGCGGTCAGGATCGCCTCGGCCAGTGCGGCCACCGTGTCGGCGGGTGCGCCGTCGCGGTGCAGCAGGACGAACTCCACCTCGCCCAGCGGCGGCAGCCGGTGTCCGGTCGGGGCCGGCACCAGACCGGGCGGGACCAACTCGGCGGAGTGCGCCATCACCCCGAGACCGGCGCGGGTCGCCGCCACCAGCCCGCCCAGGCTGGTGCTGGTGCAGGCGAGCTGCCAGGCACGACCGGCCGCGCCCAACGCGTCCAGGGCCTGCGCGCGGGAGATGCTGGGCGGTGGGTACGCGACCAGCGGCACCGGCTCGTCCGGACCGAGCCGGTGACCGGGGGCGGCCAGCCAGATCAGCCGGTCCCGCCAGACCAGCCGACCCCGGTCCTGCCCGACCAGGCGCTTGGCGAAGACCACGTCCAGTTGCTGCGCGTCGAGCCGGTGGTGCAGGGTGCCGCTCAGGTCGACGGTCAGCTCCAGGTGCACCAGCGGATGCCGGTGCCGGAAGTCGCGCAGCACCCGGGGCAGGTGGGTGGAGATGAGGTCGTCGGAGACGCCGAGCCGCAGTCGGCCGCGTACCGGCCCGGTGGCGAAGTGTCGTCGGGCCCGGTCGCCCGCGTCCAGGATGTCCCGGGCGAAGGTCACCATCGCCTCGCCGTCGACGGTGAGTTCGACGCTGTGCGTGTCCCGGACGAACAGCGGTCGGCCGGTCTCGGCCTCCAATCGCCGGACGTGCTGACTCACCGTGGACTGGCGCAGGCCCAGTCGGGCGGCGGCCCGGGTGAAGCTCAGGGCCTGGGCCACCGCCAGGAAGCTCCGCAACTGCACCGGGTCGTACACCCGGCGAAGCTATCACGTTCCGTGATCACAGTCAGCATGATGATCGCCTTTCCCACTGATCCATCCGGGCCGACAATGGTCGGCAGCCGCCGAGACGCGCCGGACGGCGCGGGCGACCGGAGGGGAGAGAGGCGATGCGCTGGCCCCGTCGGCTGCCGATCGACCCGTTCATCGCGGCGCTGTTCGGCACCGTGGCGTTGGCCGCCCTGCTCCCGCTGCGCGGCACGGCCGCCGAGGCGGGACGGGTGGCGGCCCAGGTCGCGGTGGCGTTGCTCTTCTTCCTGCACGGCGCCAAGATCGCCCCGAGGGCGGCGCTCGCCGGTGCCCGGCACTGGCGGCTGCACGCGGTGGTGCTGCTCGCCACGTTCGTCCTCTTCCCGCTGCTCGGACTCGCCGCCGCGCCGCTGCGACCGGCGGTGCTGACCCCCGAGCTGTACCAGGGGCTCCTCTTCCTCTGCGCGGTGCCGTCCACGGTGCAGACCTCGATCGCGTTCACCGCCATCGCCCGGGGCAACGTGCCCGCGGCGGTCTTCACCGCCTCCTTCTCCAACATCGCCGGCATCGCCCTCACCCCGCTGCTGGTCACCCTGCTGCTCCAGAGTTCCGGCGAGGTACGCGTCGACGCCGGCTCGATCGGCACGGTGGTGCTGCAACTGCTCGTGCCCTTCGTCGCCGGGCAACTGTCCCGCCGCTGGACCGCCGGCTGGATCGAGCGGCACCGTGCACTGACCGGCCGGGTCGACCGGGGCGCGATCCTGCTGGTGGTCTACTCGGCCTTCAGCGCCGGCGTGGTGGCCGGAGTCTGGGACGAGGTCTCGCCGGGGCGGTTGGCCGCCCTGATCGCCGTCGTCGCCGGGCTGCTCGCGCTGGTGCTGGGGCTGCTGTACGGCGGTGGCCGGCTGCTCCGCTTCGACCGACCCGACCGGGTGACGATCCTGTTCTGCGGAGCCAAGAAGAGCCTGGCCACCGGGCTGCCGATGGCCGCCGTGCTGGTGCAGCCCGAGGCGCTCGGCCTGCTGGTGCTACCCCTGATGATCTACCACCAGATCCAACTGGTCGTCGGTGCGTGGATCGCCCGCCGCTGGGCCGACCGGATGTAAGGAAGGGCACCCTGCTAACGCCTCGTGTATAGCAGGGGTCCCCTCCTTACACCTCAGGGCGTCCGGCGCGCACGGAACGCGCGGCCCCGGCCCAGCGCGTCGGTGTACCCCCACCGGCCGGGTATGTCGAGCAGCTCGATCTGGCCCATCTGCTCCGGCACCCCGGCCTCCACCGCCAGGTGGTTCGCGTACGGCTCCAGGCCGAGCAGCGTCCGCACCAGCATCAGCGGCGTACCGCTGGACGGGGCGTACGGGCTGTCGGCGAGCCCGTACGGCACCGGGACCTTGGTGACGGCCCGGTCGTAGCCGGTGAGGTACGCGGGCAGCCGACCGTCGAAGTAGCGGCTCGCCTCCAGCATGCCCTCGGCGATGCGCGCCGCCTCCCGCCGGAACCCGGCCCGGCACAGGCCCCAGGCGATGATCGAGTTGTCCCAGGGCCAGACCGCTCCGGTGTGCCGCCCGAGCGGGTTGTAGCCGGGTTCGGTCTCGGCCAGCGTGCGGATGCCCCAGCCCGACCAGAGGCCGGGACCGAACAGGTGCCGCACCACGTCGTCGCGCCGCGACCTCGGGATCATGTCGCTCCAGAGCAGGTGGCCCATGTTCGAGGCCAGCCCGTCCACCGGTCGGCCGTCGGCGGACAGCGCCACCGCGTAGTGGCCCCGGTCCGGCAGCCAGAAGTCCCGGTCGAAGCGGCCCTGCAACTCGGTCGCCTCGCGGTCCAACCGGTCGGCCCACGCCGGGTCCCGCCAGAACAGGCGCGCCATCCGGGCGGCCCGCCGTTTGGCGTCGTAGGTGTAGCCCTGGACCTCGCAGGTCGCCTGGGGGAACCCGGCCGGGCGACCGTCGGCGAAACAGATCGCCTCCGCCGAACTGCGCCAGGTGCCGCCCACCTGCTCGGTGCGGCCGGTCTGACACCCGGCCCAGACGTACCCGGTGCGCAGCGGATCGGCGGGACCGTCGAGCCAGTCGATGGCCGCCCGCACCTCGTACTCGTACCCGCGGACCAGGTCGGCGTCCCCGGTCCACCGTTCGTACTCGTCGAGCAGGATGACGAAGAGCGCGGTGGTGTCGACGGCGGTGAAGTTGGCCGATTCGGGGGTGTCGTTGAAGGCGGCCGAGTCGCCGTACCGGCACTCCTGGACGATCTTGCCCGGCTGCTCACCCCGGAACGGGTCGTCCCGCGCGCCCTGGGTCAGCGCCAGGATCCGCAGCGTCCGGGCGGCCCGTTCCGGCAGGACGGGCAGCGCCTGGAAGCTGCTGATCAGGCTCTCCCGCACCAGCAGCGTCATCGACCAGGGCAGGCCGGTGGCGGGCAGCGCGTCGAGGTAGTTGAGGCCGGGGTAGTGCAGCGCGGCGAGGTCGGGCACGGACCGCTCGTACGCCTGTTGCAGCGGCGCGTAGTCGGCGCGCAGGCGGGGTGCCGACTCGGTCAGCCGGGTGATGTCGTTCAGGAGCCGGGTGTCGGGACTTCCGGTCGAACTGTTCAGCCGCTCCCGCAGGTCACGGCTGTGCAGGTCACGGACGAGGGTGAGCACCCGTAGCCGGGTGCTCCAGGCGCTCTTCGCGTCGATCGTGACCGTGAAGGTCAGACCGTCCTCGTCGATCACGGCCGGTTCGCTGGCCGTGACCACGGTCTCCCGGTGCAGGCTCTCCCGCTTGTAGTGCAGCCGCAACGTGTCCCGCTCCACCGTCGCGACCACCGGTCGGTCCCGGCGGAGCCCGCTACGGACCTCGGGGACCTCGGCGAAGTCCGCGGCGACCGCCAGCCGCATGGTGTAGCGCTTCGCGGTGGGCGCGTGGTTGAGCAGGGTGATCTCCTCCTGGAACTCCTTGTCCACCCGGCGTCGCCGCATGACCGAGGTGGTCGCGCTGACGTAGTGGGTGGGCTCGCCGGGCACCAGCCCGAAGCGGGACTCCCAGGTGTGCACCGCGTCGTGGGAGAGCACCGAGAGTTGCTCCCCGTCGAGGGTCAGGTCCCAGGTCGACAGGAACCGGGTGTCGAAGAAGTAGAGGCCCATCGGGGTGGTCGGCGTGGTCCCGACGTTCCCGTTGGCCTCGCTGATCACGAACAGGCTGCCGGCGAAGATGCGGGTGGCCTGCTGGAGCCCGACCAGACCGGGCTCGGCGAAGGTCGTGCCCGGTGCGACCGGCTCGACGGCCCCGCTGTAGGCGGCCACCGGCAGCAGGCGGCGGAACAGGTGCATCAGGACGAGGTCGCCCTCGACCGAGAGCACGCCCCGGAACAGCATGGAGACGAAGTGGTCGTGGCCGGCGAGCAGACGCTCGAAGGAGGCCCGACTCATCTCCACCCGGCAGTCGGCGTGGGTGCCGTCCCGGTGCGCGTGGGCGCGGCCGTCGGCGAGCGTGACGAACCAGGTGTCGTCGCCGTCGAAGTCGAAGCGGAGCACCCCGGTGGGGGTGGTGGGCAGGCGGCCGGGCGGAGTCTCGGCGAGGCTGGCGAAGAAGCTGTCGAGCAGTCCGTCCACCTGCCCCTCCCCGTGTACCGCCGCGCCGGCAATGCAGTAAATCGGACATACAACATATAATTGTGTCCTGGTGTGCGGTCGTGCTTCAGTGGAAGTACGGCCACATCAGTCGGGGAGGTGCGACGGTGGACGGACGGATCGCGGCAGGAATGCACTACCGCACGTACGGGCCCGGACGGGGCGGCACGTTCCTGCTCGTCCACGGCTGGTGCGGCGACCACACGTACCTGGAGCCGGTGGCCCGGCACCTGGCCGCCCGACCGGCCCGGGTGATCGCCGTCGACATGCCCGGCCACGGCGACAGCCAGCCCTCGCCCAACGGGTACGGCGTCGACCAGATGGGCGGTCACCTGCGCGCCCTGGCCGAGGCGCTGGACCTGCGCCGGGTCACGGTGATCGGGCACAGCCTCGGCGGGGTCTGGTCGTTGGCCGCCGCAGCCGCCGACCGGAGTCGGTTCACCGGCCTGGTGCTGCTCGACTCCGCGGTGGCCGGGCCGCCCGGGGCCGCCGACGCGATCGGCGAGGTGGCCGAATCCCTGCGCGACGACACGTCAGGTGCGGCGCGGGAGCAGATCGTCCGCTCGTACTTCCGGCCCTACTCCGAGCCACGCCTGGTGGAGCGGGTGGTCCGGGCGATGGGCCGACCCGCCACCCGGATCGCCTACGAGCCGATCGCCGGACTGGCCGCGTACGTGCGGCAGGGCGGCGACGTGGCGGCGCTGACCACCTGGGCCCGGCCGCTGTTGATGGTCGGCACCGACGCACCGTTCGCCGACTACGCGCACCTCAGCCGACTCGTCCCCGAGTCGCACATCGGGCAGACCGCCGGCTCCGGGCACTTCGTGCAACTGGAGGTGCCGGCACAGGTGAACGCCATGCTCGACCGCTATCTGGAGATCACCCGCTGAGCGCGCCGCACACGGGACGAGGTCGGCGGACGCCGGAGCGGACCGCGCCGACCGGACGGCCACGCCACGGTCCGGCGCACGACGGGGGAGCGGTGACGACGCACGACGTACGCAGACGGGCGCTGCTCCTGGCCGGGGTGCTGCTCGGCGCGGCCGGGATCTTCGACGCGGTGGCGGCCGGCGCCGACCTCACCGGCGACCGGTACGTCTCGATCGGCGCCGGCGTCGTCCACCAGCACGACATCACCGGGTGGGTCTGGCTGCGCCTGGCCGCCGGGGTGGGTACGGCACTGGCCGGGGCGCTCGTACCCCTCGGCCGCCGCTGGTCGGCGCTGCTCGCGCTGGCCGCGGTGGCGGTCTTCGTCGTGCTGCACCTGCTCCTGTTCACCTACCACCCGGTGCAGACGGTGCTGGTGCTCGGGCCGGCGCTGGCCGCCGCCCGGCTGATCCTCCTGCACCGCGCCCCGCTGACCCGTCGACCCGTCGAGTCAGGCCGGGTCAACGGGTCGGCAGGCAGACCTTCCCGGTGAAGGCGGGGTCCGGCTGCCGGAACCCCGCCCAGGCCGGGTTGGCGGCGATGGCCAACGGCGGCGCCTGCCACGCGGCACCGAGCCGCTGCAACAGCGGGTACTCGTCGCGCTCCTGCCGGATCGGTTCGCCGGACAGGAAGGCGACCAGCCGGTCCTCGACCAGGGCGCGGTTCAGCAGGCCGCCGTGGACCCCGGGCATCTGGAACACCGGGATGTCGGAGTAGTCGCCGGGTGGCGCCTCGGCCGCGGTCGAGGTGGGGACGAAGGCGACCATCCGTACGCCCGGCACCGGGCACATGAGCTGGTTGCGGTAGAACGGCGCGTTGTCGACCAGCGAACGGATGAACGGCTCGTCCGGTCCGGTGCCCTTGTGCAGCACGCCGAACATGAGCCGCAACTGCCATCCGGTGACCACACCCCAACCCCGGTCCTGGTGTGGCGGCGGATAGTAGGCGCGTCCCGCGTTGATCAGCGGGCTGAACATCGCCAGCGCGTCGACCGCCGGATGGGCGCCCTCCTGGAGGTAGGTACGGGCGACCATGGCCCCCTCACTCTCACCGATCAACGCGATCGGCCGACCGGTACGCCCGTGCAGCCGCTGCACCTGCTCGCCGAGCAGCCGTACGCTCTGCGCCACCGAGATCGTGGTGTCCCGCGGCCCGTACGGCAGGGGCGTGCCGTCCGGGTCCAGTCCCCGGTAGGAGAACCGCTCGACGCGGTCGTCGACCGGCGCCTCGCCGCCGTACGCGGAGCCGTAGCCGGCCAGGACGATGACCGCCTGCGGCACCTCCGGGGGCAGCGGATGATCGAGCACCACCGCCTCGGCCCGCAGGTCCTTGCCGGGGACCGCGTGCACCAGCGGCGGGATGAGCAGCGGCACCGCCAGGGCGAGCACGGCCGCGACCGGGGTCGCCGGCAGCCACGCCAACCGGACCCGGGGCGTGCACAGGGCGGCGTGCACCGTCCGGTCCCACAGCAACCCGTTCACCACCCCGGCGGCGGCGGCGACCGGCACCGTCCACCAGCCCGGCACGCTCCAGCAGACGGCTCCGGCCATGGTCAGCACCACGAAGTTCAGCAGAGACCAGCCGACCAGGGACAGCGACGGCAGGCCACGCCACCAGGGTCCCACCACGGCGGCCCGTTGCAGGAACGGCGCCAGCAGGAACATCGGCAGCAGCGAGGCCAGCAGCACCCAGGACAGCGCCACCACCGACGCGGCCACCGAGATCAACGCCCACGGTGCCACGATCACCGCCACCAGCAGGGCCAGCCCCAGACTGCGCCGCAACAGCCATCGCACCGGTGGCCGGGGCACCCCGTCCGGCCAGGCGAGCACCACCAGCACGGTGTGGAACACACCCCGCGCCGCCACCAGCACGCCCAACCAGAGCAGGAACTTCGGCCAGGACTCGTGGTAGACGTACAGCCACCGCAGGTCGTGGTAGGTGTCGTACGGCCAGACCGCCGAGGTCTGCGGCGCGAGCCCGGTGGCGGCGACGAAGCCCAGGGCGACCAGGACGGTGGCCTCGACGGTCGGCGGCACGGCGGTGAGCAGCAGCAGTCCCGCCCGCCTGCGCTGCCGCATCCCGCCTCCCCCGCCGTCTCCTCCCTGGCAGACTCCACCGGGAACGGCCGTCGTGTCGGGCAGTTCGGCAACTTCGCGGCGCGCAGGCGCCCGGCAGACCGGGTGACGACGCCCCGGCGGGCGCCGCCACCCGGCAGGACACGCACTAGTCGAGCGCCGGGTACGGGGCCTCGACCTCGGTGGTGATCTCCTCGCCGTCGACGGTGCCGGTGATCCGCACGCTGGCGGTGCCGGCCGCTACCGCCGTGCTGCGCGTGTTGAACTGCTGGAACGCGGTCCGGCCCGGGGCGACACCGGTCACCGTCCGCGAGCCGAAGGCGGTGACCAGCTCGATGGTGAGCGGCACCTGGTCGGCGTTGCGGGCGGAGACGGAGAGGTACGCGTTGGTGCCGACGCGCTGCGTCTTCGCGGTCACCTCCACCTCGAACGAGGACCCGGGGTCGAGTTCCGTCCTCGCCCGGGCGGCGTCGGCGACGATCCGGTCGCGTTGCGCGGCGGTGAAGACGTCCGCCTCGACGAACGCGTCGGCGAGGCGGGTGACGGCCGTGACGAACTGGCCGTGGCCGGCGAACGGCGCCTCGTCCCAGAGCAGGTCGAGGAAGGTCGGACCGTCGGTGCCGGGTGACGGCACGCCGGTGACCGGGACGTCGTACGCGGGCAGGCCGTCGTTGCGCTTGTGGTTGGGCACGCCGGTGTCGATAGCGCCGAACACGACCGTCGGTTCGACGCGCCGGAAGTACGACGAGACGGCCTGCGTGTCGGCGATGTAGTACGGCCGCAGGGTGAACCCGTGCGTGGCGAAGAGCTGGTCACCGGCGGCGGTGCTGCTGCTCGGGGTGATGGCGGCCCGGCTGTAGTCGCCGTCGCGCTTGAGATGGCGGTACAACGACAGCTCCCGGAACGCGCCGCCGCCGGGGTTGCCGAGGATCTGCATCAGCACCGGTCCCCAGAACACGGCCTGGGTGTCCGGGCGGTCGATGGCGCGTTCCACGCGGAGGCTGAACGGCATCCGGATGTCGACCGTGTCGCCGGAGCGCCAGGTGCGGCTCAGCGTCAGGTAGCTGCCCGGGGTGGCGGTGTGCGCGTGCGCGACCCCGTTGACGCTGACCTGGAAGCCCTTGCGCACCCAGCCCGGCACGCGCAGCTTGAGATCCAGTGGGCCGTCGCCGTCGACGGTCAGCCGGACGTGGTCCTGACGGGGGTAGTCCGTCTCCTGCACGACCGTGAGGTCCCTCTCCGACCAGGTCAGGGTCGACGGCACGTACAGGTTGACCCAGAGGGTGGAGTCGTCGGCGGACTTGAAGTAGATCGTCTCCTGGTACTTGGTGTGGTTCTCGATGCCGGTGCCGCCGCAGCAGGTGCCGGTGTTGCCGTAGCCACGGGCGGCCCCCGGAGTCAGCGGCTGGAAGTAGGTGACCTGCGGGTTGCTGACCGTGCTGGTGTCGGCGCGGGAACCGGCGATCTGGTTGATCAGGCCGCGCTCGTAGTAGTCCAGGTACGCCGGATCCTGCTCGTGCAGGAACAGGTTGCGGGCGAGTTTGATCAGGTTGTACGTGGTGCAGGTCTCGGCGCCGCCCTGGGCGATCGAGTTGGCGATGTTGTCCCGGTTCTGGAACAGCTCGATGTTGTTGTTCGAGCCGGGGTAGTTGCCGCCCGTGCCCCCGTTGGCGTACGCCCGGTGCGGCACCACCATGCCGTAGAAGTTCTTCGCGGCCTGGAAGTACTCGGTGTCGCCGCTGTGCTCGTAGACGCGCAGGTAGCCGACGAACTGCGGCACGTGCGAGTTGGCGTGCAGCCGGTCGGGGCGGCGTCGGCCCGGGTTGGTGGCCGGGGTGGTGACCAGGATGTCGCGGTTCTCCACGCAGGCGTCGAAGAGCGACTCGCGGTTGTCGAACAGCCTGGCGGTCTCCAGGTGCCGACTGTCGCCGGTGAGCGCGTAGATCTCCGGGAACACCTCGTTCGCGCCGCCGGTCTCACCGGCGATGTAGAGATCCCACATGTAGTTCAGGTTGTCCCGGGTGATCGGCCCCGGGTAGTCGGGGTGGTTCTTGTCCCCGACCGTCAACGCCAGGTGCGCCCAGTCAGCCATCCTGGTCACCACGTCGAGCGCCGTGGCGTTGTCGGTGTGGTAGTACGCGTCGAGCAGACCCCGCATGATCTTGTGCTGGGTGTACCAGGGTGCCCAGGTGTTCGTGGCCGCGTTGCTGCCGTACACCGCCCACCGGGGCGGCCCGAGCCGCAGCACCGCGTCCTCCGGGATCGCGCCGAGGTAACCGGGGTGGGTCGGCACCCACAGCTCGGTCCCGCCGCTCTGGGTGGCGACGATGCCGCCGTCGCGCCCGTTCGGCGACGAGTCCAGGATCGTCGACCCGCCCTCCTCCTCGAACCGGTACCAGGCGATCGAGCCGCCACCGGTGCTGCCGGCGGGGGAGTCCTGGAGGGAGGCGACCTCCTGGGCGCTGAGCGCCCGGTCGAAGATGTGGAACTCGTCGACGGTGGCGTTGAGCATCGGGTCGCCGTACTGCGACCGTCCGATCCACCGGTTGCCGGGGTTCCCGAGGTTCGCCGGGCTCAGCGTCATGTTGGTGTTCTGACCGGCCTGGACGCCGTTGACGTACAGCGTGCCGGTGTTCTGGGTGAGCGTGACGGCCAGGTGCACCCACTGGTTGACGGGCAACGCGGTGGTGCCGTTGATCTGCTGTTCGCCGCTGCTGCCGCCGACCGTGATGGCGAACCGGGGCGCGTTCCCGGTCGACCCGGCGCGTGGGGCGAGGAACATGTTCACCGTGCTGTTCTGACCGAAGTCGAACAGCCGGCTCCAGTTCTGCGTGGCCGCCAGGTTGACCCAGGTGGCGATGGTGAAGTCGGTGAGCTGGCTGATCGCCTCCTGGGGCAGCGTCACGTGCTCGGCCCGGCTGGGTCCGCCCAGTCGCAGGCCGCTGCCGAACCGGCCGGTCACCCGGCCGATCTCGGGCTGCTCCGGCTCCTGCGGGTCCCCGCCCGGGTCGCCGGTGCCCATCCGGGCGGTGATGGCCGCCTGGCAGGCGGCGAGTTCGCCGACCATCCAGTCGAGCTTGTTCTTGAAGATCGGTTCGCCCAGGTCGGCGTACCCCTGCGCGAGGGCGGTCATGAAGTGCCCGGCCCAGTGGCCGCTGAGCAGCCCGCCGTCCTCCCAGCCGCCGGGTGTGGTGACCCCCGCCGGGTTGGGGCGGCCCGCCTGGTTGTTGAACAGCACCAGGAAGCGCCGCTCGTCGAGCTGCCGCAGGTAGTTCTTCATCCGGTCCCGCTTCTCCTGGAGCAGGCCGTCGCCGAGCCGGACGTCACGGAGCGGGAACGGCCGGACCGGAGCGGTGCCGCCCGGACCGGGGTCGGCGACGACGCCGCCCGGGGCAGGCGAACCGGGGCTCGAACCCGGGATCGGCGTCGCCTGTGCGGCGGCCGGGAACGCAGCCGCGGTGGCGACCGCGGCCACTCCGGCGGCGGACACCTGTAGGACCTGACGTCGGCTCACGGGGATCTCAACGGATTCAGCCACTTAGGATCGTCCTTCCAGGTGGGGTACGGCTCGACCGGTGCGGTGGCGCAGAGACGGATTGTCAGCGAGTGTGAGCGTTAACTTTCCGCTCGTCAATCCCTGCGACCCGGCAAAGTGCGGACTCCGACACCTGCGGGAAACGAGGTGATGTTAGCGCTCACACGCCCGGTCAACTGGGGTTCCGGGCACTGTGGAGACGCCCTCTCAGCCGTGGTCGACGTCGGATCCGTCGTCCTCGGACGCGGCCAGCCACCCCAGCGACAGCGGCGCGGCGATCGGTCGTTCCGCGAAGGCGCGCAGGTCCGCCTCGGTGACCGCCCGGCCGGCGAACCGGGCGGTCAGGCAGGCGGTGGCGAACCCGCACACCCGGCCCTGGCACCACCCCATCCCGGGCCGGGCCAGCAGCTTGACGGTACGGGCCTCGGTGGCGCCCAACCCGGTCACGGCCTGCCGGATCTCGCCCGCGCCGACCTCCTCGCACCGGCAGACCACGGTCTCGTCGGCACACCGCGCGAGCACGTCGGCGGGGACCGGGTAGGCCCGGTGCAGCGCGGCGGCGAACCGGCGCAGGGCGCGGCGTCGCCGACGTGCCACCCGGTCGCCGGGCGGCGCCGCGAGGTCGAGCGAGCCCGCTGCCGAGGCACCGGCGATCCGGCCCTCCACGGTCGCCAGGTCGGCACCGCCGACACCGGTGACCTCACCGGCCGCCCACACCCCGGGCACGCTCGTGGTCTGATCCTCGTCGACGGAGAGCACCAGGCTCTGGTCGACGTCGACCCGGGTCGCGCAGCCGAGTTGAAGCGCCAGGTCGAGCTGCGGCGTGAACCCCCAGCCGACGGCCAGCACGTCGCAGTCGATCCGTCGCTCGGTGCCGGGGCTGATCCGCCCGTCCCGGGTGCGCCGGCCGACGACCACACCGGTCAGCCGGTCCGTGCCGGTGGCCCGCAGCACCACGTGCCGGTGCCGGACCGGCACCCGGTGCCGCAACAGCCGGACGGCGTACCCGGCGGCCTCGCCGACCTTTCCGGCCGCGCCGAGCAACGCCGGGGGATGCCGGGTCAGGGCGAGCGGACCGTTCGCCTCCAGCACCGCCGCCACCCGCGCGCCGTACCGGGCCAGACCGTCGGCGACCGGCAGCAGGAACGGGCCGGTGCCAGCCACCACCACCCGCCGTCCGGGCACCACGAGGTGGCCCTTGAGCAGGGCCTGCGCCCCGCCCGCGGTGAGCACGCCGGGCAGGTCCCAGCCGGGGAAGGGCAGTTGCCGGTCGTACGCGCCGGTGGCGAGCACCAGTCGGCGGGCGGACACGGTGACCGGGCCGGGGGTGCCGTGCTGTCGGGGCTCGGCGCCCACCAGGCAGCGCAGCGCCCAGCCGTCGTCCTCCGGCGTGACCGACCAGACGTGGTGCCCGGCCAGCCGCACGACCCGACCCGCGTCGGCCAGCGCGGCGAGACGACCCACCGTGGAGGTGAACCGCGTCCAGCCGTGGTGCAGGGTGGCCGCCCGGAACCGGCCGGTGCCGGGAGCGGGGGAGCGCCAGTACTGCCCGCCGGGGCGTACGCCCGCGTCGACGATCGCCACCCGGGCCCCGGCCTCGGCCGCGGCCAGCGCGGCGGCCAGTCCCGCCGGCCCGGCCCCGACCACCGCCACGTCCGCCTCTGTGCCCGTCATCGGCCGGTGCCCCGCTGGGTGCGGACGTCGTCGCCGGGCGTGGCCGGCACCAGGCAGGCCCGCAGCGACGGTTGTCCGTTGACGGTCACCAGGCAGTCGAAGCAGATCCCGATGCCGCAGAACAGCCCCCGGGGTCGCCCGCCGACGCGGGTGTCCCGCCAGGACAGCACCCCGGCGGCGGTGAGGGCGGCACCGACGGTCCAGCCGTCGCGGCAGGGCACCGGCGTGCCGTCGAAGAGGATCTCGAACTCGTCGGAACGGCTCACCGGGACACCTCCGGGTCGAACCGGTCCGGCCGGAACGGAGTCAGGTCCAGCTCGGGCGGGGTGCCGAGCAGGGTCTGCGTGACCAGACGCGCGGTGCCCGGGGCCAGACCGATCCCGGCGCCCTCGTGACCGCAGGCGTGGTGCAGCCCGGGTGCGCGCGGATCCGGGCCGATCACCGGCAGGTGGTCGGGACAGTACGGCCGGAAGCCCCGGTACGCGCGGATCACCGCGACGTCGCGCAGCACCGGGAAGAGGCGGACCGCACCGGCGGCGAGCTGCCGCAGGGCCGGGATCGAGACGCTCCGGTCGAAACCGACGCGTTCCCGGCTGGCGCCGATGAGCACGGTGCCGGCCCGGGTGCCCTCGACCACCGTGGACGTCCGCAGCGCGGCCGAGTCGCTGGCCACGTCGGCGACGTAGTCGGCGAGGTACACCTTGTGCCGGATCAGCGCCGGGAGCGGCTCGGTCACCAGGATGTAGCCGCGTCGGGGCGCGATCGGCAGCGCGACACCGGCCAGCGCGGCGACCTGACCGGCCCAGGAGCCGGCGGCGTTGAGCACGGCGGCGGCGGGGAGGTCGCGTCGGGGCGTTCGCACGCCGACCACCCGTGGACCGTCGCGCAGCAGGCCGGTGACCGGCTCGTGCGGCAGCACGGTGACGCCGTCGTGGCGGGCCAGCCGCAGCAGGTGGGCGGCGGCGAGCATCGGCTGCACCTGCATGTCCTGCGGGTAGCGGTAGCCGCCGGTGAGGTCGTCGCCCAGGTGCGGTTCGTGTTCCCGCAGTCGGTCCCGGTCGACCGCGACCGCCTCGACACCGAGGTCGCGTTGTCGCGTGGCGAGCCGGGCCAGGCCGTCCAGGGACGCCCGGTCGGTGGCGACCACCAGCCCGCCCTTGGCCTCCATCTCCACCAGCTCACCGAAGGTCGTGTCCTGCACCGGCAGGTCGGCCAGGGCGCGCCACTGCCGGTGCGAGTGCAGCGCGAGGTCGAGTTCCGGGCCCGGCTCCTTGTCGGAGACGAGGATGTTCCCCTCGCCCGCCCCGGTGGTGCCGCCGACGATCGGTCCACTGTCGACGACGGTGACCGACATGCCCGCCCGGCTCGCGTGGTGTGCGCAGGCCGCGCCGACGATGCCCGCGCCCACCACGACCAGGTCCACCGCTCCGCTACGCACGCGACCACCGGAGGGATCGGCCGGTGCCGCAGGGGCGGGGCGCAGGCATGGCACCTCCGACGTCGAGGGCTGGAGGGTGGTGGGACGCCGTTGTAGTGTGTGACATTGTACTGGCCGAACCGGATAGGAGCACCCCGATGCCCCCTCGGTCCAGACCATGGCACGGTGTCCTGGTGGCCACCACGGTGCCGCTCGACGAGCGACTCGCGGTCGACGTCGACCGGTACGCCGCGCACGTCCGCTGGCTCGCCGACGAGGGCTGCGACGGGGTCGTGCCGAACGGCTCGCTCGGCGAGTACCAGACCCTCACCCCCGAGGAGCGCAGCACGCTGGTCCGGGTCGCGGTCGACGCGGCACCCGACGGCTTCACCGTGATGCCCGGCATCTCCGCGTACGGCGCGATCGAGGCGCGGCGGTGGGCCGAGGACGCCGCCGAGGCCGGCTGCGCGGCGGTGATGCTGCTGCCGCCGAACGCCTACCGGGCCGACGAGCGGGCCGTGGTCGCGCACTACCGCGAGGTCGCCAGGGTCGGCGTGCCGGTGGTGGCGTACAACAACCCGATCGACACCAAGGTCGACCTCACCCCGGAGTTGCTCGCCCGGCTGCACGGCGAGGGCCTGATCGTCGGCGTCAAGGAGTTCACCGGCGACGTGCGCCGCGCCTACCGGCTCGCCGAGGCGGCACCCGACCTGGACCTGATCGTCGGCGCCGACGACGTCACCCTGGAACTCGCGGTGGCCGGTGCGCCCGGCTGGATCGCCGGGTACGTCAACGCGCTGCCCCGGGTCTGCGTCCGGCTGTTCGACGCGGCGGCCGACGGTGACCTGGCCACCGCGCTGCCGCTCTACCGCACGCTGCACCCGTTGCTGCGCTGGGACTCCCGGACCGAGTTCGTGCAGGCGATCAAGCTCTCGATGGACCTCGTCGGGCGCTACGGTGGGCCGTGCCGCCCGCCGCGGGTGCCCCTCACGCCGGAACAGGAGCGCATCGTCCGGGAGGCCACCGAGAGGGCGGTGGCGGCCGTCGGCCGGTGACCGGAAGGGCGGTAGGGCGATGCGCAGCACCCGGGTGTTCCACGCGGTCGACTCGCACACCGAGGGCATGCCGACGCGGGTGATCACCGGCGGGATCGGTGTGGTCCCCGGCGACTCGATGGCGCAGCGGCGGCGGCACTTCGTCGCGCACCTCGACCACCTCCGCACCCTGCTGATGTGCGAGCCGCGTGGACACGCCGCGATGAGCGGGGCGATCCTGCAACCGCCCACCCGGCCCGACGCCGACTGGGGCGTGCTCTTCATCGAGGTCAGCGGCTGCCTGCCGATGTGCGGGCACGGCACCATCGGGGTCGCCACCGTGCTGGTGGAGACCGGCATGGTGACCGTCACCGAGCCGGTCACCGCGATCCGGCTCGACACCCCGGCCGGGCTGGTGACGGTCGACGTGGCGGTCCGCGACGGGCACGCCGAGTCGGTGACCCTGCGCAACGTACCCGCCTTCGTGTCGGAGCTGGACGCCACGGTCGACGTGCCCGGGTACGGACCGGTCACCCTCGACCTCGCCTTCGGCGGCAACTTCTACGCCGTCGTCGACCTCGACCGGCTCGGCATCGCCTTCACGCCCACCGACCCGCAGGCCCGGCAGCGGATGCTCGACGCCGGGCTGGCCGTCATGGACGCGGTCACCGACCAGCTCCGACCGGTGCATCCGGAGGACCCGACGATCGCCGGCTGCCACCACGTCTACCTCGCCGCACCGGGCTCGGACGCCCGGCACTCGCGGCACGCCATGGCCATCCACCCCGGCTGGTTCGACCGCTCGCCCTGCGGCACCGGCACCTCCGCGCGGATGGCCCAACTGCACGCCCGGGGCGAGCTGGCGCTGGGCGCCGACTTCGTCAACGAGTCGCTGATCGGCAGCCGTTTCGTCGGCAGGCTGCTGGAGCGCACCACCGTGGCCGGTCGACCGGCCGTGGTCCCGACGGTCACCGGCCGCGCCTGGATCACCGGCACCGCCCAGTACCTCCTCGACCCCACCGACCCGTTCCCCGCCGGCTTCCAGCTCTGACCAGCACCGGAGTTCTCATGTCCGTCGTCGTGTCCGCCTGCCCCCAGCGTCCCGAGGACGTCGTCGTCTCGCTGCCCGCCGCGACCGCCGAGGACGTCGGCACGGCCGCCGAGGCGGCCCGCGCCGCGCAGTCCGGCTGGGCGGCGGCACCACCCGCCGGGCGGTCGGCGGCGCTGCACGCCGCCGCCGAGAAGGAGACGTGGTGGTGACGGACGCCCTGGAGTTGCCGGCGCTGGGGGCGCGTACGAGCCTGCGCGGGCAGGTCGCGCACGCCCTGCGGGCCGCGCTGGTGGCCGGCCGGATGCGCCCCGGCGAGGTCTACTCCGCACCGACGCTCGCCGCGCGACTCGGCGTCTCCGCCACACCGGTCCGCGAGGCGATGCTCGACCTGGTCAAGGAGGGCCTGGTCGAGACCGTGCGGAACAAGGGTTTCCGGGTCACCGAACTGTCCGACCGGGAACTCGACAACCTGACCGAGATCCGGCGGTTGATCGAGGTGCCGACCACCCTGCGGGTGATCGGCGTGGCCACCGCCGAGGACGTCGCGCGGCTGCGGCCGGTCGCCCACCGGATCGTCGAGGTCGCCGAGCGCCGGGACCTGATCGCCTACATCGAGCACGACCGCCGGTTCCACCTGGAACTGCTCGCGCTGGCCGGCAACAGCCATCTGGTCTCGCTCGTCGGTGAGCTGCGGGCGAGGTCGCGGCTGTTCGGCCTGGCCCGGCTCGCCGAGACCGGGGAACTGGTGCCGTCCGCCCGCGAGCACGTCGAGATGCTCGACCTGATCGAGGCGGGCGACCGGGTCGGCCTGGAACGGCTGATGCGCGTGCACATCGGCCACGTACGCGGCCGGTGGGCCGGTCGGGCGGAACCGGCCGCCGACTGACCGCCCCCGCCGGACGACCCTGACCTTCGCCGGACGACCCTGACCGGCGGCCGTACGGTCAGCGTTGCCAGGCGGCCCAGAGTTCGGCGTACCGGCCGCCCGCGGCGACGAGTTCCGCCGGGGTGCCCAGCTCGACGATCCGCCCGTGTGCCATCACCGCGATCCGGTCACAGCTCTGCGCCTGGGTGAGCCGGTGCGCGACCACCACCGCGGTGCGTCCCCGCACCAGGGCGGCACTGGCCAGCTCCAGTTGCCGGGCCCCGGCACTGCCCGCCTCGGCACTCGCCTCGTCCAGCACCACGATCGGCGGGTCGAGCAACGCGACCCGGGCCAGCGCCACCTGTTGCGCCTGCCCCGGGGTGACCGGGTGCTCGCCCTCGCCGACCCGGGTGTGCAGCCCCTCCGGCAGGGCGGCGACCCAGTGGTCGGCACCGACCAGCCGCAGCGCGTCCCACATCTGCTCCTCGGCCGCGTGCGGCACCGCCAACCGCAGGTCGTCGGCGAGAGTGCCGGCGAAGACGTGCACCTCCTGGGTGACGACGCCGACGGTACGACGCAGTTCCACCGGATCGAGGTCGGCGATCGGCCGCCCGCCGAGCAGCACCTCGCCCTCGGCGGCCGGGAACACCCCGCCGAGGATGGCCGCCAGCGTCGTCTTGCCCGCACCGCTCTCGCCGACCACGGCCAGTGACTCGCCCTCGGCGATCTCCACCGACACGTCGTGCACGACGGTGGGCCCGCCGGGGTAGCGGTGCCCGATCGACTTCGCGCCGATCCCGCCCGCCGGCCGGTCCCCGGCACGCGGGCGCGACGCCGGGACGTCGAGTCCGGTGATGCCGACCAGCCGGGCGAGCGCGGCACCGGCCGACTGGACGTCGTTGAACGAGATCAGCAGCATGCCGAGCGGGCCGAAGAGGCGGTGGAACAGCAGCGCGGCGGCGGTGACGTCACCCACGCTGCTCTCGCCCGCGCGGACCAGCAGGAAGCCGGTCAGCAGCACGGCGGTGAGGCCGATCGCCTCCGCGTAGTTCATCATGTTCGCGAACCACAGGAATCCGCGTACCGCCCGCAGCCGGGCGGTGACCGCCTTGCGTGACGCCCCGTCCACCCGCTGGCCCTGCCGCTGTGCCATGCCGTAGGCGTGCACCGTCCGGGCACCGGTGAACGTGGTCAGCAGGCTCTGCGTCCGCTCCGCCGCCGCCTCGCGCTCGGCGGCGTAGAGCCGCTTCGCCTGGGGCACGAACCGGCGCAGGCTGAGCACGTGCACCGGGAAGACGACCAGGAACGCGAGCGCGATCCGCCAGTCCAGGGTGGCGAAACCGGCGAACGTGATGACGACGGTGACCAGGGCGGTGAAGATCCCGGCGGCCAGCCGCACCGAGTCGGTGACCTGTTCCACGTCGTCGGTGACCCGGGCGGCGACGTCGCCGGAGCCGGCGCTCTCCAACCGGGCCGAGTCCATCCGCAGGGCCCGGTCGAGCACCTCCTCCCGCAGGTCGGCGCAGGCCCGCATGCCCCACTCGGTGACCAGCCACCGGGACACGCCGGTCAGCACCGCGGCCAGCAGGCCGATGCCGAGGATCCAGGCCGAGGTCACCAGCAGCGCGTCGACGGTGCCGCCCGCGACGACCAGGTCGACCAGGCGACCGAGCAGGATCGGCACCACCACGGCCGCACCGCTGGCCGCGACGGATGTCAGGACCGACGCCCAGGCCAGCAGCGGATAGCGGCGCAGGTTGCGCCAGAAGGTGGCCAGGGTCTCCCGGCCGGAGGCGACCGGCAGCATCGTCGTCGCGCTCATCGCAGGACCACCTCGGCGTACGCGGACTGGGTGAGCAGGTCCCGGTGCGATCCGACGGCGGCCACCCGCCCGGCGTCGAGGAAGACGACGCGGTCACACCGGTCGAGCAGGGGAGCGCTGGTGGTGACCAGCACGGTGGCGCGTTCGTCCCCGGACCGGCGGGAGCGGATCCCCTCGGCGATGGCGTGCTCGGTGACCGCGTCGACCGCCGTCGTCGGATCGCGGAACACGGTGACCGGCCGGTCCGCGAGCAGCGCCCGGGCCAGGGCGATCCGCTGCCGTTGCCCGCCGGAGAGGTTCAGCCCGTGGTCGAGCAGTTCACGGTCCAGGCCGGTGCCGCCCTCGGCGAGCAGGTCGTCGACGGAGGCCGCCGCCATGCTCTGCCGCAGTGCCGCGTCGTCCCGGTCGTCCCCGCTCTGCAGCACCTCGCGCAGGGTGCCGCCGAACAGGTCGACCGCGTGCGGCTCGACGAGCACCACCTGCCGCAGCGAGGCGACGTCGAGGTCGCCGAACGGTGTGCCGGCCAGGGTCACCTTGCCCCGCTCCGGTGCCCGTGCCCCGGCCAGCAGGTCGGTGACGTCGTCGGCGGTGGTGGTCTGCCCGGTGACCACTCCGAGCACCTCCCCGGGACGCACCTCGAGAGTGGCACCGTCCAGGCCCGGGGTGTGCACCTCGGCGAGGACCAGCGGGCCGGGCTGCGCCGCCCGTACGCCGGAGGCGGCACGCTCGGGCGCGGCCAGCACCTCGGCGACCCGGGTCGCGCTGGCCCGCGCGGTGGCCAGCCGGAAGACGCAGTCGGCCAGGTTCAGCACCGGGTCGGTGATGAACGCGGCCAGGCCGACGATGGTGATGAGCTGCCCGACCGTGATCCGCCCCTCCAGGGCGAACCAACCGGCCAGGGCGGCCACGACGGTGATCAGCAGGCCGGTGGTGAAGGTCGACACGCCGACGAACGCGGCACCGGCCTTGACCGCGCCGACGTTGGCGCGCAGCGAGGTGCGGCTGGCGCTGCGGTAACGCCGCGACGCCTCGTCGACGCCGCCGAACCCGCGCAGCGGTCGTAGCCCGCGCAGCAGGTCCGACGCGGTCGCGGCAGCCCGGCCGATGGCCTGCTGCTGCGCCGAGGTGTGGCGTTCCACTACCGGCCCGAGCGCGTGCAGGCCGAGCACCAGCACCGGGATGCCGATGACCAGCCCGAGCCCGAGCGTCCAGTCGATCCGCAGCAGGACGATCGTGGAGACGACCAACCCGAGCAGCGCGGAGACCACCCGGCTGCCCAGCTCCAGTGAGTCGGCGGCGGCCTGGGTGTCGGTGGTGGCGATGGAGAGCAGCTCACCGCTCTGCCGACCGGTGCGGATGCCCTGCCCGCCCAGCAGGCGCCGGACCACACGCATCCGCAGCAGGTGCGACTCCTCGGTCACCGCCTTGGACAGGAACCAGAACCCGGACCGCCAGCCCATGGTCAACGCGGTGAACAACGCGAAGATCCCGAGGACGGACCAGATCATCGCCGAGGTGGACCCGGTGCTCACCGCCTGGTCGATGACCAGGCCGATGGCCACCGGGACCAGTGCCTCGCACACCTGGTGCAGCGACCAGAAGGCGGTGCAGAGCGCGGTGTCCCGGCGCTGCCGCCAGAACATCTCGCCGAACAACCGGCCGGTCGGGCTGATCCGCACGGTCACCTCACCCGCCGTCGGTCGGTGCGGCGGACCTCCGCCGTCGGCTGTGCCATCTCGCCTCACTCTCCACAAGTTAGGTTAGGCTAACCTGTGGTTGTGGCTCGACGCCATCCGGTAGCGGGTGTCGTCCCGGCGGTCAGCCGGTGACCACCACCGCTTCCCGCGCGAGCGTGACCGCGCCCAGCAGGGCGGCGTCGTCGGCGAACCGGGACAGTACCACCTCCGGCCGGTGCGGCAGCACCTCGGTGAGCCGGTCGACGAGCAGTTCCCGGATCAGCGCGCTGCCGGCCACCCCGCCGACCAGCACCACCCGCTGCGGGTCCAGCAGCAGGCAACTCGTCACCAGGTGCCGGGCCAACTCGTCGAGCCGGGCGGTCAACGCCCGCCGTTCCGGCCCGGGGCGTCCGGCCGCCTCGGTGAGAGCCGCCGCGCCGCCGACCAGTCCCAGTTCGGCGGCGAGCCCGTCCAGGGCCCGGCCGGAGAAGTCCAGCTCCAGCATGGTGCCCGGCCACGGGCCGCCGGAGACCGCGTACCCGATCTCACCGGCCGCGCCCCGGTGGCCGGAGACCACCGCGCCGCCGACCGTGATCGCCGCGGCAACCCCGGTGCCCAACCCCAGCACCAGGCCCGGGTCGGCGTCGCGCAGCGCACCGAGCCGCAGTTCGGCCAGGGCGGCGGCGTTGAGGTCGTTGTCCACCGCCACCTCGGTCACGCCGAGCGCCTCCCGGACCGCGTCGGCCAGCCGCAGTCCCTCCCAGCCGGGGACGTTCGGCGCCAGCTCGATGCCGTCCGGCCGGATCACCCCGGGCGAGGCCACCCCGGCGGCCAGCAGCGGGCCGCCCACCTCGGCCACCAACCGGGCGGCCAGGTGCAACGCCCGTTCCAGCGCCTGCGGCGCACTGCGCTCGGCGTACGTGGGGACCCGCTCCCGGGCCACCAGCCGGCCCCGCCGGTCGGCCACCCCGACGGCCATCTTGGTCCCGCCGAAGTCGATGCCGAGCAGCAGCCCGTCGGTGTGCGCGCCCGCCTCGGGCCGCGCCAGTTGCACGCTCATCGGGCCGCCAGTTCGGCGGCGACCGCGTCCAGCGTTGCGTCGGCCCGGTCGAGTCGGTCGCGGACCGCCGCCAGCCGTGCCCGTGCCGCGTCGAAGCCGCTCCGCAGCGTCGACACCTGGGCGCGCACCGCGTCGCTGCCCGGCCCGTCGGCTTGGGCGCGGCCCAGCACCAGCTCCGGTCGGACGGCGGCGGCGATCAGGTCGTCCACGGCGGCGTCAGCGAGCCCGCCGGGCACCAGCCCCTCGGCGGCGGCCCGCACCTCGTCGGCGGTCCAGCCCTGCGGATCACCACCGCGCACCAGTCGACCCACCACCGAGTGCGCGGCCCGGAACGGCACACCGTGCCGGGTCAGGGCGTCGGCGGCGGCGGTCGTGGTGGCCCCGGAGGCGACGATCTCGGCCGCCGACGGCGGCGTCAACGGCGCGATCTCGGCGAGGAAGCCGCCGAGCAGGGCGAAGAAGCGGTCCGCCCGGTCGTTGCTCTCCCAGAGCCGCACCTGCACGTCGGTGGTGGCGTTGTTCGAGTCCTCCCACCAGGCCGCGCCCACGTTGTTCAGCACCGAGGCGGCGTCGGCGGCGGCCTGCCCGGCGTACGAGACCAGGTGTTCCAGCACCACCGGGTTGCGCTTCTGCGGCATGATGCTGCTGCCCTGGGTGAAGTCACCCGGCGTGGTCACCCACTGCCAGCTCAGCCAGTCCATCAGGGTACGGGCCAGCCGTGCCCCGGTGGCCAGCGCCTGGGCGTTGAGGGTGCCGACCCGCACCAGGTGGTCGGCGCCGGCCACCGCCTCGTACGAGTTGGTCACCAGGGCGGCGAAACCGAGCAGCTCGGCCACCCGGGCGGGGGAGATGTCCAGGTCGGTGCCGGCGAACGCGCAGGACCCCAACGGGGAGACGTTGAGCGCCTCGATCAGGTCGGCGTAGGCGACCGCCTCCCCGGCCAGCGCCTCGGCGTACCCGGCCAGGGCGTGCCCGATGGTGGTCGGCTGGGCCGGACGCCGGTGGGTGTAACCGGTGATCACCACGTCCGCGTACCGGTCCGCGGCGTCCAGCGCGACCGTCCCGGCGTCCAGCACCCGGTCGAGCACCCCGGCCACCTGGTCGCGCAGCAGCATCCGGAACACCCCGGCGTCGAGGTCGTTGCGGCTGCGCGCCATCTGCACGTCCAGCTCCGAGGTGGGCACCCCGCAGGCCGCCGCGAGGCGCTTCTCCACCAGGTAGTACGTGTCCTCGAAGGTGCCGTCGAAGGGCGGCGTGTCGGCCTGGTCGGCGCGCAGCTCGGCCAGTCCGCGCAGCAACCGGGCGCCCCGCTCGGCGGGGACCAGTCCCTGCTCGGTCAGCATCACCACGTGTGCCTGGCTGGCCCGCACCATCGCCGGGAAGAGGTGCCCGACGTGGTGGTCGTAGGTGGGGCGCAGGTGGTGCCGCTGGTAGGTGGTCAGCGCGGGTGTGCTCATGACGGAGTTCCTTATTCCTCTCCAGGCCGGGCCGGCGTGGTGGCCGTCCCGGACGGTCGGCCGGTCAGTCGTCGAGGCCGAGCAGGCGCTCGGCGTTACCGGCGAAGATCGCACGCAGGTGCTCGTCGGGCAGGCCCAGTTCCCGGCAGATGCGGAGCTGGTCGTCGAGGTAGCGGGTGACGTACCCGCGCGGGAACCACGACGAGTCGCTGCCGAACACGATCCGCTGCGGGCCGATGGTCTCGTAGCAGCGCCGGAACAGGTCCTCCAGCGTCAGCTTGTACGGCATCCAGCGCACCCACTGGTTGGAGCCGGAGGTGTCGACGTGCACGTTCGGGCAGCCCCAGGCGGTGAAGAGCAGCTCCTGCACGTACTGCACGCCGAAGTGCGGCACCACCACCGGCAGCTCCGGGAACCGGCGGGCCATCCGGGCCAGTTCCTCCGGGCCGCCGTGCCGGCCGAAGGTGAGGCCACCGGCGCTGCCGTAGTGCCCGATGTGGATCAGCACCGGCACACCGAGTCGCTGCGCGGTGCCCCAGAGCGGATCGAGGTCCGGCCCGTCGAGCGGTCCGCGCAGCAACGGCGCGAACAGCTTCAACCCGCGCAGGCCGCGTTCGGTGACCGCCCGTTCCAGCTCGGCGGCGGCGTCCGGCGCGTACGGGTCGTGGTGGGCGAAGCCCAGCAGCAGGTCCGGGTGCCGGTCGACCACGTCGGCCACCGCGTCGTTGCCGCCGCCGGTGACGAACACCGCCCGGCGTACGCCGACCCGGCGCAACTCGTCGGCCCAGCGGTCGGCCTCGTCCGGCCAGTGCGCGGCGGGCGGCTCCGGCTCCGGGAACGACCACGCCTGTCGCCAGGCCCGCGCGTACGGGGCGGAGGCGGCGGCGCGGGCGGCCCGCTCGGACGCCCCGCCGGGATGCATCCCGGCGGCCTCCTCGCAGGCGTGGACCGTCTCGTCGGCGCCGATGCGGAAGTGCAGGTGGAAGTCGACGACGTCCAGTCCCCGGTCCACGGTCACCCCTCCTCCCCGGACAGCGGATCACCGGACGGCGGCGGATCGGTCGGCAGCGGATCGGCGGTGGGCGGCGCGGGTGGCGGCGCGGCGACCCAGGCGGCCACGATCTCCCGCAGCCGGGCACCGGCGAGGTGCCGGACCCGTTCGCCGCGCGCCACGTCGGCCAGCGAGATGTGCCCGGACCAGCCCTGCCACGGGTCGGGCCGGGACTCCACCAGCACGTACGGGTGCGCCACCGGCAGCTTCGGCTTCGGCGGCAGGTCCTCGACCGCGTCCAGGCGTACCGCGTCGGGGTCGAAACCGAGCACGCCGGAGGTCTCGTACGCCCCGCCGTGCCCACGCGCGGGCAGCTCGCCGTAGAGCTGGGTGGTCTCCGCCGGGGTGACCAACTGGAACCAGTTGACCAGCAGCAGGCTGGCCTGGCGGCGGCCGGAGACCCACTCCATCGCGGCCCGGACGGTGGACATGTTGGCGTCGTGCCCGTTGACGATCAGCAGCCGGGGGAAACCGGCGGCGACGATCCCCTCGATCACGTCGGCCAGGTAGCCGACCGCGATCTCCGGGCGGATCGCCACCGTCCCCGGCCAGGGGCGGGTCTGCCCCGGGCAGGCCGCGTACGGCACGGCGGGGAAGAGCACCCCGCGCGGACCGTCGCCGCTCGCGCCGCTCTCGGCGGCGAACCCCTCGGCCAGGATCAGGTCGGTGCCCAGCGGCAGGTGCGGGCCGTGCCATTCGACCGCGCCGACCGGCAGCACCGCGAAGTCCGCGGCGGCGGCCACCGCCGCCAGTTCGCCACCGGGCACCCGGCCGACCGGCAGCAGGCCGGACTCCGGCCAGCTCACCGTCACCTCGGTGTGCGTCACGCCGTCCACTTCGCCGCCTCCCGGGACGCCGACCGGCCGCTCTGCAACCGACCGGAGACCACCATCACCACGAAGATCAGCGCCACCTGGAGCATGCCGTACGCGGCGGCGGTGCCGACCTCGAACGAGTACATCCGATTGTTGATCTCGACTGAGATCGGTGCCGTCTGCGACGTGTAGATCAGCACCGAGGCGACGAACTCGCCGACGCCGTTGACGAAGGCCAGCAGCGCCCCGGCCGCCACCCCGGGGACCATCAGCCGCAGGGTGACCGTGCCGAACGCCCGCCACCACGAGGCGCCCAGGTTGCGGGCCGCCTCCTCCAGCGAGGGGTCGATCTGCGCCAGCGTGGCCGAACTGGACCGGAACACCAGCGGCAGGAACCGCACGAAGTACGCCAGCGGCATGATCCAGAAGGTGCCGATCAGCACCTGCCCGAAGCTGAACGCGTTGCCGGTGCTGAACGCCGAGATCAGGTTGATCGCCACCACCGTGCCGGGCAGCGCCCACGCCAGCATGACCGCCACGTCCAGCAGCGCCCGGCCCCGGAAGTCCAACCGCCGCACCGCGTACGCGATGAGCACGCCGACCACCACGCACGCGACCGTGGCGATCAGGCTCATCTGCAACGAGTTGAGGATCGGCTGGAACGCCCTCGGGTCGGAGAAGATGGTGACGAAGTTCTGCCAGGTGTACGCCGACGGGATCACCTCGGTCGTCCACGAGCCGTCCTCGGAGAACGCCACCAGCCCGATCGTGCCCACCGGCGCCAGCAGCACCACCGTGGCCAGGATCGAGGCGGCCAACGCGGCCCACTTGCCGAACGGGTTGGTGATCTCCCGCCGGTGCGCGGCGACACCCTTGGACTGCGAGCGGTAGCTGCGCCGCCCCTCGTACCAGCGCATACCGAGCAGGAACAGGATCGACACCACCGCCAGCACCGAGGCGTACGTGGAGGCCATCGGCAGGTCGCCGTTGGTGCGGTTGATGTAGATCTGCATGGTCATCGTGCGGTCCACCCCGAACAGCAGCGGAGCGGTGTACGACGCCAGCGAGGTCATGAACACCAGCAGCGACGCCGAGACCAGCGCCGGGGTGAGCATCGGCAGCAGCACGGTACGCCACACCCGGACCCGACCGGCGCCCAGGTTGTACGCGGCCTCCTCCACCGACGGGTCCATCCCGGCCAGCGCGGCCGAGGCGGCGAGATAGAAGAACGGGTACATGGTGAAGGTGTGCACCACCAGCACACCGGCGATACCGGTGAACGGCAGCACCGGGCTCTCGGTGCCGAACAACTGCTGGAGCCCGCGCGGCAGGATGCCGGTCTCGCTGTAGAGCAACTGGAACGAGATGGCGCCGATCAGCGGCGGCAACGCGGCCGGCACCAGGATGATCGCCTCGATCAACCGGCGGCCGGGGAACTGGAAGCGCTTGAGCAGGAACGCCATCGCCACGCCGACGATCCCGCAGAGCAGCACGCTGGCCGCCGAGATGCCCAACGAGGTGAGCAGCGACGAGCGGGCCACGCCCTCGCCGCGCAGGAACTCGGTGTAGTTGGCCACCCCGTCCACCCCGACGCTCTCGGCGAAGGTGGCGAACATCGGCTGGACCACGTATCCGAACAGGATCAGCGCCAGCGGGAACACCAGCGCGTACGGGAACCAGCGGGAGCTGGCGCCACCGGCGAAGCGTCCGCCCAGCCGGGGACGACGACCGCCTCCGGCCGGGGTCGGGTCCTCGGTGATCGGCGGGACGGTGGCGGCGCTGGGTGCGGCCGTCACGGGTGCACCACCCACATGCGCTCCCGGTTGAGCCGCAGCCCGATCTGGTCGCCGACGGCGATGCCGGACGGCACGTCGATGGCGGCCACCTGCACCGACTCACCGGCCACCTCGACCACCAGGTTGGTGGCCATGCCGGTGAACTCCAGCTCGGTCACCCGGCCGGGCAGTGCGCCCGCCTCGGTGGCCGAGGTGAGGCCGATGTGCTCCGGGCGTACCGACACCAGCGCGGCCTCGCCGGGCCGCAGGCCGTGCCCGACCGGCGCGGCCACCGCGATCTCGGTGCCGTCCGGGCGGCCGACGGTGACCGTCTCGTCGGTGACCGCCGTGACCGGCAGCGACAGCACGTTGCTGCGGCCGATGAACCGGGCCACGAAGGCGTTGGTCGGCCGGTGGTAGATCTCCTGCGGGGCGCCGATCTGCTGCACCCGGCCGGACTCCATCACCGCGATCCGGTCCGACATCGCCATCGCCTCGGCCTGGTCGTGGGTGACGTAGATGGCGGTGGTGCCGCTCTCCTTCTGGATGCGGCGGATCTCGGTGCGGGTTTCCTCGCGCAGCTTCGCGTCGAGGTTGGACAGCGGCTCGTCGAGCAGCAGCGTACGCGGCCGGATGACCAGTGCCCGGGCCAACGCCACGCGCTGCTGCTGACCGCCGGAGAGCTGGTCGATGCGCCGCTCGCCGTACCCGCCCAGGTGCACCTCGCCCAGCGCCTCCTCGACACGTCGCCGGGACTCGGCCCGCCCGACCTTGCGGATCTTCAGCCCGTACGCGACGTTCTGCGCCACCGACATGTGCGGGAACAGTGCGTAGTTCTGGAACACCATGCCGGTGTCGCGTTTGTTCGGCGGGCGACGGGTGACGTCCTCGGTGCCGAAGCGGATCCGGCCGGAGGTCGGGAAGTAAAACCCGGCCACCATGCGCAGGGTGGTGGTCTTGCCGCAGCCGCTCGGGCCGAGCAGGGTGAAGAACTCACCGGCGGCGATGCTGATGTCGACGTCGTCGACGGCCGCGGTGTCGCCGGCGCGGGCGAATCGCTTGCTCACCGACTCCAGCGTGACATCGATCATGATGTCCTCCTTCTCGTGCTGCCGGCCGCGATGAAAGGAAGGGACCCTTCCTAACGCCTCCGGTATAGGAAGGGACCCCTCCTTGCATCGGCGGCCGGGCCGGGTACGCGTACCCGGCCCGGTACCGACAGGGTCAGCCCTTGTTCTTGATCTGGCTGTTCCAGTGGTTGATCCACTCGGTCTCGTGCTCGGCGATCACGTTCCAGTCGACGTTCATCGGGCGCAGGTCGAGCTGGGCCAGCCACTCCGGCTGGTCGGCGATCTCGATGGCGGGGATCTGGAAGAAGTCCTTGGCCAGATCGGCCCGGAGCCCGTCGTCGAAGAGGAACTCGATGAACTTCTGCGCACCCTCGGAGTTGCCGCCCTTGACCGCGGCGAGGCCGTCGACCAGCACCGGCGCGCCCGAGGTGGGCATCACGTAGCCGAAGGGCATGTTCGACTGGTTGGCCTGCAAGAGCACGTCCTGCAGGTTCCAGGCGCTGAGCGTGCCCTGCTGGCGGGAGAGCTTCAGGTACAGGTCGGCCGGGTTGGCCGCGTACGAGCCGGTGTTGGCGTCGAGGCGCTTGAGCCAGTCGTACCCGGGCTGCGGGTTGCTGCCGTCGGGGGAGAGACGCTGGATCATCGAGGCGTAGATCGACCGCATGGTGCCGGACGCGGCCACGTCCCGGATGATGATCTTGTCTTTCCACTGCGGGTCGAGCAGGTCGTCCCAGTCCTTCGGGGCCTGCTCCGGGGTCAGCGCCGCGTTGTTGTACATGATGACCTCGGGCAGCAGGATCTCCCCGAACCAGCGGCCCTCGGCGTCCTTGTACTGCTCGTCCATCTGCTCGGCGAACGACGGCTGCCAGGGGGCCAGCAGATCCTCGGCCGCGCCTGCGGACAGGCCCTGCTGGGTGCCGCCCCACCAGACGTCCGCCTGCGGGTTGGCCTTCTCGGCACGGACCCGCTCCAGGATCTCCTGCGCGCCGATGTTGAGGATCTCGACCTTGCCCTGGTACTCGGGGTACTTCGCGGTGAACTTCTCCACCACGAAGTCGGTGACCTTCTTGTCCCGAGCCGTATAGATGGTGAGCTGCTGAACGTCACCGGCGGCGTCGTCCGAGCCGCCACCGCCGCAGGCGGTGCCGACGGCGAGCACCGAGGCGAGCGCCCCGGCCAGGAGAAGTCGACGTTTCATGAGGTACCTCCGGAGGGGATCAAGGGGTGGGAAGGAGCTGGGGTGTGCCGGCCGCCGCGGCGGCCAGGGCGTAACTGATCGCGCCGTGTAACACCGCGCGGTCGCCGAGGACCGCCCGGCGTACCTCGGTGGCGGCGGGCGCGGAGGCGTCGACGAGCGTCTGGAGGCGGGCCACGGCGTCGTCGTCGAGCTGGGCGGCGGCACCGCTGAGCAGGACCCGGCCCGGGTCGACCACGCAGGCGCAGGAGACGATCAGCCGGGACCAGGCGGCCAACACCTCGTCCAGGTAGGCCGTCGCCCGCGCGTCGGTGCGGGCCAGCTCGACCAGGGCGGCCACCGGTTCGTCCGGCCGTCGGCCGGGGGCCAGCGCGACGACCCGTTCGGCGACGGCGTTCTCCGACCACCGGGCCTCGAACGGGCCTATCCCGTCGTGACCCCGGTCGGTCGGGTCCAGCGGCAGGAAGCCGACCTCGCCGGCCGCGCCACCGGCGCCCCGGCGGACCTGACCGTCCAGCACCAGTCCGGCGCCGATGCCGTCGGCGACGTGCAACAGCAGCAGATCGGCCACGTCGCTGCCGGCCCCGGCGGCGTGCTCGCCGGCCGCCATCAGGTTGACGTCGTTGTCCACCACGACCGGTACGCCGAGGTGGCGTTGCACCGATTCGCCTATCTGCCGGCCCTCGACCAGCCCCACCGAGGGGGCGAGCCGGACCGTGCCGCCCGAGGAGACACCCGGCGCGGCGATCGCCACCCCACGCAGCGCGGGCAGCCCGTCGCCGGCCAGTTCGGGGACGGAGCGGCAGATGGTCTCGACGATGTCCCCGCTGAGCCGGACCGCCCGGTGGGCGATGACGGCGCCGTCGCTGTCGGCGATCTCGCAACTGATCCGGGTGGGTTCCAGCGCCACCGCGGCGACCAGTTCGGCGCGCGGGTTGAACTCCAGCATGGCCCGGGGGCGGCCGGCCCGGGAGGTGCCCGGGCCGCGTTCGATCAGGTAGCCCTCGGCGATCAGTTCCCGCACGAGGGGCGTGAGCGTGGCGGGGCTCAACCCGGTCAGCTCGGTCAGCTCGGCGCGGGAGAGCAGCCGCACCTGGCGGGCGGTGGAGATCACCGAGAGGCGCTTGATCTCCTTCGACCGCTCCCGGCTCACCGGGCTCGTTGGTGGCGTCACCACGTCAGTCACACTTCCTTCCTACGGCGAACGAACTATTGAGTCAAGTAACGAGTTGGTATCGGGCGGCCGTGAACACCACTGCGAACAGGGCGGATGCCCGTTTCGTGGCGGTGGTTCGAGGGGTGTCGGGAGGGGTGCCGCTGCCCTGAGAAGGCGGAGATTATTTATTCCGCGTACAAACGAAGCGGCGTGCGGCATCCGGTCGTCCTGGTGTCGTCAGGCATGACCATCCAGTGTGTACGGACCGCTTCGGTGCCGTGCGTCGGGTCGGCGCGCGGACGTACCGTAGCGCCGACCCGGCGTCGGTCAGGCCGGTCGGCTCGTCGCGGCGGCCCGGATGTCGTCCAGGCCGAGCAGCGCCGTCGCGGCGGTGCTGGGATGCCGGCCGCCCGCGGTCGCCACCGCGAGCTGCCAGTGCGGCGGGTCGGTGAGCGGCACGAAACGCGCGGCCGTCCGCTTGCCCTGGAAGACCTGCGGTACGACGGCGACGCCGAGCCCGTGACCGACCAGGTCGAGCAACCAGTGCACGTCGTTGACCTCGAACGCGACGCGCCGCTCCACCCCGGCGGCGGCCATCGCCTGGTCGACGGCGTCGCGACTGATCCAGCCGGGGGAGAAGTCGACGAACGTCTCGCCCGGCAACTCCCGTAGGTCGACCGCGGCGCGGTCCCGCAGTGGATGGGCGGGCCCACACGCCAGCACCAGCGGCTCGGCCCGGAACGGGGCCAACGCGACGCCGGGCACCGCGCTCGCGGGCGCGGAGACGAACGCCAGGTCGAGGTCGCCGGTGCGGACCCGTTCGATCAGGTCGGGTGAGCCGCCCTGACGCAACCGGATCTCGACACCGGGGTGGGCGGCGTGGAACCGGGCCAACGTCGCCGCGAGGTCGACCGCGCCGAGGCACTGGAGGGTGCCGATGGCGAGCGTGCCGCGCAGCAGTCCGCGTACGGCGGCCACCGCGTCCTTGGCGGCGGCCACGTTGGCCAGGGCGTGCCGGGCCTGGCTGAGCAGTGCCCGGCCCTCGTCGGTCAGCTCCACGCTGCGGGTGTTGCGGACGAACAGGCTGGCGCCCAGCTCACGTTCCAGCGAGCGGATGGAGGTGGAGAGGCCGGACTGCGCCACGTGCAGCCGCTCGGCGGCGCGGGTGAAGTGCCGTTCCTCGGCGACCGCCACGAAGTACTCAAGCTGGCGCAACTCCACGATTCATCACCGTCACCGATTGCTGGAATCAGATTCTTCTGTTGGACAGCTTAGCTATCGGGGTAGAAGGTGGAATCCGGGCGTTGCGGGCCACCGCCCGCCCGCCGAACCACACCGCTTCGAGGAGGAGCCTGTATGCAGACCCGCCGTATCGGTGACGTCGCCGTCGGCGCGATCGGCCTCGGCGCCATGCCGATGTCGATCGAGGGCCGTCCCGACGAACAGCGTTCGATCGCCACGATCCATGCCGCGCTGGACGCCGGGGTCACGCTGATCGACACCGCGGACGCCTACCACCTGGGCCCCGCCGACGCCGGTCACAACGAGTCGTTGATCGCCAGCGCCGTGGCGAGCTACGGCGGCGACACGTCCGACGTGCTGATCGCCACGAAGGGCGGCCACGTACGCCCCGGCGACGGCCTCTGGACGCTGAACGGCAGGCCGGAGCACCTCAGGGAGGCGGTCGAGGCGTCACTCAAGCGGCTCGGGGGCGAGGCGATCGGCCTCTACCAGTTCCACCGCCCCGACCCGAACACCCCGTACGCGGACTCCATCGGGGCGCTGCGCGACCTGCTCGACGCCGGGAAGATCCGGATGGCCGGCATCTCCAACGCCGACCCCGACCAGATCAGGCAGGCCAACGAGATCCTCGGCGGTCGACTGGTCAGCGTGCAGAACCAGTTCTCTCCCGCCTTCCGGTCCAGCGAACCGGAGCTGACGCTCTGCGCCGAACTCGGCATCGCGTTCCTGCCCTGGAGTCCGCTCGGCGGCATCTCCAACGCCGCCGAACTGGGCTCCCGGTTCGCGGTCTTCGCCGAGGTCGCCCGGGAGCGCGGGGTCAGCCCGCAGCAGGTCTGCCTGGCCTGGATGCTGGCGAAGTCGCCCACGGTCATCCCGATTCCCGGCTCGTCGCGCCCGGAGACGATCCGGGACTCCGTCGGCGCGGCCGACCTGGAACTCTCGGCCGAGGAACTGGCCCGTCTCGACGCGGCCTGACCGACCGGCACCGCGAGCCCGCCCACCGGTCTCCGTGCCGTGGGCGGGCTCGCGGCCGGTGCGTGCACCTGATCGACCGTCTACTATCTACGGTGATCAGGTCGGCGTCGGGAGGTCGCCATGCGCAGGTCGATGCTGTGCCTCGTCACCGTGTCCGGCCTGCTGGCCGGGTTCCTCCTGGTGGTCACGCCGCCCGCCGCAGGCAGCGCCCGCGCGTCCACCCCGGCGGGCAGCGCCCGCACCCCGACCACCCCGACCACGGCGGGCAGCGACCTCGCCGCCTCCTGGACCGGCCCGCTCAGCACCCGGGGTCGGTACGTGGTCGACGTCCACGGCAACCGCTTCAAGCTCAAGTCCGGCAACTGGCACGGTGCCAGCGGCACCTGGACCGGCAGCGGCGACCGCGCCGACCCGGCCGACCACCACGCCGGGGAGATGGCCGACCAGATCCCGATCGGCCTGGACCGCGCCCCGATGGCCGACATCCTCGCCGGCTTCCACGAACTCGGCCTCAACAGCGTCCGGCTGCCGTTCTCCAACGAGATGATCCGCGACACCCGCCCGGTGCCGGACGCCGCCGTCCGCGCCAACCCGCAGCTCCGCGGCCGTACCCCGCTCCAGGTGTACGACGAGACGGTCCGGGCGCTGACCGCCGAGGGATTCGCCGTCATCCTCAACAACCACACCAACACCTCGCGCTGGTGCTGCGGAGTCGACGGCAACGAACGCTGGAACGCCAGCCAGAGCACCGCCCAGTGGGAACAGGACTGGCTGTCGATGGCCCGCCGGTACGTCGGCAACCCCCGGGTCGTCGGCGCCGACCTCTACAACGAGGTACGCCGCACCGTCCTTGACGACCCGAACTGGGGACTCGGTGACCGGCACGACTGGCACGCCGCCGCCCAGCGGGCCGGTGACCGGATCCTCACCGAGGCCAACCCCCACCTGCTGATCATCATCGAGGGCATCAACTGGTACGGCCTGCCGGTGGACGGGTTCCCGCACGGGCGCCCCACCCTCGAACCGGTCGGCCGGCTCTCACACACCCTCGTGCGCTCCCACAAACTGGTCTACTCGGCGCACTTCTACGGCTACACCGGCCCGAATCACAGCGGCGCGACCGGCATCGGTGAGACCAGCGACCCCCGCTACCAGGACCTCACCCGCGACCAGCTCGTGGAGACCGTCCGCCGGCAGGCGACGTACGTGGCGCTCGACGCCGATCGGCACTTCACCGCACCGGTCTGGATCAGCGAGTTCGGTGTCGGTGGCCGGGACAACACCGATCAGCGCTCGCGGGACTGGTTCCACCACTTCGTCGACCACCTGATCGCCGTCGACGCCGACTTCGCGTACTGGCCCCTGGTCGGCTGGCACGACAACCGGCGCGGCAACGGCTGGGCGCTGCTGCACTGGGACGCCACCGGCCACCGGATGGGTCTCTACGACGGCGACGACTGGCGGGCCGACACCTGGCGTCGCCTGGTCTCCGGTGGCCGGACCGGTCCGATCGCCCCGGTGCGGGAATGGTCGATGCTGACCCTCGACCACGCCGACCTGAACCAGTCGGTGCGGATGCGCGCCGTACCGGACTGGGACGCCGGCGCCCGCAAGGCGGTCTGCCCCGACGACCAACGGCTGATCGGCCTGAGCCGTACCGGCAACCGGGGCCTGTGCACCGACGCCCCGGACACCGGCGGTCACGTGGTGGTCCGCGACGAGTCGTACGTCGACGTCGACTGGGCCTCCGGCTTCACCAAGCTGCAGTGCCCGCCGCACCAGACGGTCGTCGGGTACGCCGTCCGTGGCGCCAACCTGTCGTCGGTGCTCTGCCGCGACGCGGGCACCACCGTCGGCGGCACCCGACGAACGGTCTGGTTCGACCGTGGCGACAACCGGCCGACCGGCAGCCCGGGCGGCGACTTCGCCACCGGCCACCACAAGGGACAGTGTGCCGTCGGTGAGCACCTCGTCGGGGTCGCCTACCGCGCCTGGATCTGGTCTCCCGGCAGGGAACCCGACGCCCTGCTGTGCCGTAGCTGATCGCTCGGCTCAGCTCACCCCGAGGGTGGCGGCCAGCGAGACGACCGTCCCGGGCGCGTCGGGATGGCGGATCGTGTCGGCGAGTGCGTCCCGGACTGCGCGCCCGCGCCTTGCGCCCTGCGCCCGCGAGAATGTAAGGAAGGGTCCCCTGCTATGCACCAGGCGTTAGCAGGGGACCCTTCCTTGCACCAATGCGCGTCCGAGGGACGCGTGCGCATCAGCGGCGGTCGAGTTCCGACTGGAGGCGTTGCAGGAGGGTCTTGCGGGCCTTGCCGCCGCGTTCGCGTCGCAGCGCCGCCCGGAGCTGGTTCTTGTCCAGGCCGGGTACGAGTCGACTGGCCTCGGGGACCGTCAGCTCCGTCAGCTGCTCGGCCGAGGTGGCAGCCCGGCCTCGGGGCGAGGTCACCTCCTTGCGGGCACGTTTGGCCGGTCCGGTGTTGGCGACGAACTGCCGACCGGTTCGCGACGCCTGCCGCTTCTTGGCCTCGGTGTCGCGCTTCTGCTCGTCCGAGAGCTTGTCCCACGCCTTCTTCGGCAGGTAGCGTGCCGTTTCGTTGCCCTTGCGGGCCCGGGTGGAGCCGGAGCTGGTCTGCCACTTCTCCGCGCCCCAGCGCTCCAACGACCGCTGCCGCGAGTCCTTCGGCCCCAGGAAGCCTCCGCCGCGCCGCTCGTACTCCTTGGTGAGCAGTTGCGACTTGCGGGCCGACCACTGGCCGGGGCGTCCGCCCCGGTCGGAGGCCATGATCTCCGCCTTGATCTGCTCCCGGAGCTCCGGTTTCGTGTACCGCGCCATACCGGGGCGTTACCCGAACTCGGCCCCGTCGAACGTGGCCGTCGCGGTCCGGCCCGGCAGCGGTGGGGCCACTCGTCGGGCTCTGCCATGCTTGGCAGGGTGACGACCGGCCATCCCCGCACCCATCGTCGTACCCGCCGTCCCTGGCGGCTCCTGCTCGCGCTCGGTGCCGTCGCGGCCCTGGGCGCGGTCGCCTACGTGGTGGTGCCGCAACTGCTGCCGCCAGGTCCGCGCCCGCTGTTCCAGATGCCGGTGGGCTGCGGCGAGACGTGGCAGGTGGGCACCTACCCCGGCCACGGCGAGTACGACGTCGACTTCTTCCCGCTTCAGGGTGAGCAGTGGGGGCAGCCGGTGCTCGCCTCGTACGGGGGCACCGTCACGGTGGCCGGCATCAACGGGTCGCTGGGTGGGCGTACTCCGGAGAACCCGGACGGCCCCCGGGGTCGGGGCGGCGGCTACTGGGTCAAGATCGATCACGGCGGACGCTGGGAGACGCAGTACCTGCACCTGCTCGAACCGCCGTTGGTCGAGAAAGGGCAGCGGGTCGCCCAGGGTGAGCAGATCGGGCGGATCGGCAGCACCGGCAACTCGGGCGCCCCGCACCTGCACTACGAGCAGCGGGTGGGCTGGCAGAAGGTGGAGACCTGGTTCGACGGCGTGCCGTCCGGCATCACCAGCGACGACGCCGAGTACACGATGAAGCTGACCAGCAACAACTGCCCCGACGGGCAACCCTGAGGAAGCTGCGAGGACGGCAGTGTCGGACCCCTCTGCTGGGATACCGGCATGGGTGTTCTGTACGACTACTTTCGCGCGGCCGACGACGCCGCGGCGGTGCGGCTGATGGCGGAGATCGACGGCGGGCCGGTCGTCGTGGCCGACGGACGACCCGGGGTCGACGCGATCGACTGCAAGGGCATCGACCCGTCGGCGACGCTGGGGGAGCTGGTGGCTCTCGTGCGAGGTCCGGCCGAGGCCGACGACCTGGTGGAGGACCGGCTGGTGTGGAGCGGCGCCGAGGACGGCCCCTGGTTGACCGTGCTCGACGATGCGACCCGGGACACGCTGGCGTCGATCACCGCCGACCAGGTGCCGGAGCTGTCGGCCCGGTGGGGGAGCGGTGCGGAACTCGCCTGGGACGGGCCGCTCCCCGACGACCAGATGCAGCCGGTGATCGAGGAGGTCAGCGCGCTCGCCCGACGGGCCCGGGACGCCGACGAACACCTCTACTGCTGGTCCTGCCTGTGATCCCGCCGCCGTACGCGTCCTGCCGTCACGGCCGTTTGCGGTTAGCGTGATGTCCAGGAGGGAGCCGGCGGCACCGCGTCCTGCCAGATGTACCCCGATTTATGTTGACAACCGCCGGAGAGCAGGCCAGACTCGCCAAAATCTTTCAGTAGTAGCCGGGAAAGAATCCAGGGGAGGACCATGTCCAGCACCAGATTCCGGTTGGCCGGCGCCACCTTCACCCTGATGCTCGTCGCGGTCGCGGGCTGCACCACGGGCGAGGGGGTCGACGTCGACGGGGCCGACGGGGCGAACGCGGGCGGCGTCCTCAACGCCGCCATCGGCGGTGAGCCCGACCAACTCGACCCGCACAAGACCTCCGCCTACTACAGCTTCCAGGTCCTGGAGAACGTCTACGACACCCTGGTCGAGCCGGACGCGAACCTGGAGATGCAGCCCGCGCTGGCCACCGGGTGGACCACCAGCGACGACCAGCTCACCTGGACGTTCACCCTCCGCGAGGGCGTCAAGTTCTCCGACGGGTCACCGCTGACCGCCGAGGACGTCGTCTACTCGTACACCCGGATCATCGACGAGAAGCTGAACACCGCGTACAAGTTCGGCACCGTCAAGTCGGTGACCGCGCCCGATCCCACCACGGTGGTCGTCGCGCTGACCGCCCCCACCCCGAACCTGCTCGCCAACCTGGGCGGTTTCAAGGGCGTGGCGATCGTGCAGAAGGCCAACGTCGAGTCCGGTGAGGTGACCACCAAGCCGGTCGGCAGCGGCCCCTTCGCGATCGGCTCCTACACCAGTGGCGACAGCATCCGGCTGGTCCGCAACGACCACTACTGGGGCGAGAAGCCCAAGGTGGACGGGGTGCACTTCACCTTCGTCAGCGATCCCACCGTGGCCCTGCAGAACCTGCGCGGCGGTGAGGTCCACTGGACCGACAACCTGCCGCCGCAGCAGGTGCCCGCGCTGCTCGACGCCGACGAGCTGACGGTGCGCTCGGTGCCGTCCACCGACTACTGGTACCTCGCCCTCAACCAGGCCCGTAAGCCGTACGACAACGTCGCCGTGCGCCGGGCGATCGCCTTCGCTCTGGACCGGGAGGCGATCACCAAGGCCGCCAAGTTCGGGCTGGCCACCGTCAACCAGACCGCCATCCCGCAGAACAGCGCCTACCACTACGAGTACGCGCCGTACACGCACGATGTGAACCAGGCCCGGCAACTGCTGGACCAGGCCGGTGTCAGCGGGCTGACCCTGGACCTGATGGTCACCAGCGAGTACCCGGAGACCGTCACCGCCGCCCAGGTGATCGCCTCACAGTTGGCGGAGGTCGGCGTCACCGTCAAGATCCGTACGCTGGACTTCGCGCAGTGGCTCGACGAGCAGGGCAACGGCAACTTCGACGCGTTCATGCTCGGCTGGCTGGGCAACATCGACCCGGACGAGTTCTACTACGCCCAGCACCACAGCGGCGGCACCTTCAACTTCCACAAGTACGCCAACCCCACGGTGGACCGACTGCTCGACCAGGCCCGCACCGAGACCGACCAGGGCGCCCGCAAGCAGCGGTACGAGCAGGTGGCCAAGCAGATCGTCGACGACGCCAGCTACATCTACCTCTACAACCCGGACGTGGCGCAGGGCTGGTCCAGCGGTCTGACCGGCTACGAGGTACGCACCGACCGGGCGATCCGGTTCCGCGACGCGGCGCTGGCGAAGTGACCGGGGCGGGGACCGCAGGTGGCCCGCTTCGTGATCCGCCGGCTGGTGCAGTCCGGTGTCGTGCTGATCGGCGTGACCCTGGTGGTGTTCCTGCTGATCCAACTGGTGCCGGGTGACCCGGTACGCGTCGCGCTGGGCACCCGGTTCGACCAGGAGACGTACGAGGCGCTGCGGGCCCGGTCCGGGCTGGACAAGCCACTGGTCCCGCAGTACTTCGACTACCTCTTCCGGGCGCTGACCGGCGACCTCGGCGTCAGCTTCCGCAGTGGCCGACCGGTCACCGCGATCCTGTTGGAACGGCTGCCGGCGACGCTGTCGCTGGCGCTCACCGCGGTGCTGTTCGCGATGCTCGTGGCGTTCCCGCTCGGGATCGTCTCGGCCATCCGCCGGGGCACGCTGGTCGACCAGGCGGTTCGCGTGTTCAGCCAGTTCGGGGTCTCGGTGCCCGACTTCTGGATGGGCATCATGGGCATCCTGCTCTTCGCCGGGGTGCTCGGGTGGTTCCCGCCGTCGGGGTACGTGGCGCTGACCGAGGACCCGGCACGGTGGGCCTCGCACGTGGTCCTTCCCGCCGCCACGATCGGCCTGGTCACCGCCTCGATCCTGACCCGTTTCATCCGTTCCTCGATGCTGGAGGTGCTCTCCGAGGACTACGTCCGCACCGCCGAGGCGAAGGGGTTGCGGGCCCGGGTGGTGGTGCTGCGGCACGTGCTGCGCAACGCGCTCATCCCGGTGGTGACCGTCGTCGCGGTGCAACTGGCCAGCCTGCTCGGCGGTGTGATCGTGATCGAGGTGCTGTTCGCCTGGCCCGGCATCGGCCGGCTCACCTTCGACGCGGTCCGGGCCCGGGACTATCCGGTGCTACAGGGCGCGGTGCTGCTGGTCGCGGCACTGTTCCTGCTGGTCAACCTGCTGGTGGACGTTCTCTACGCCCGCCTCGACCCGAGGATCAGGGTCCGATGAGCGGGCGGCTCGGACGATTCGTACCGCCGTGGACCGGCCGGGGCGTGCGAGGCGGCGGCGGTGACGGTCAGGTGCGTCGCGCGTTGTCGGCGCTGTGGCGCGATCCGCTGGCGCTGAGCGGCAGCGCGGTGCTCGTCCTGCTGGTCGTGGTGGGGGTGGCCGGTCCCTGGCTGGCACCGTCGGGCATCAACGACGTGGACGTCGACCGGATGTTCCAGCCGCCGAGTTGGTCGCACCCGTTCGGCACCGACGAGTTGGGTCGCGACGTGCTCAGTCGGGTCATGGTCGCGGCCCGGGTGTCGCTCCAAGTGGGGCTGGTCAGCGTCGGGATCGCCCTGGCCGTCGGGGTGACCCTCGGGCTGCTCGCCGGCTACTACGGCGGCTGGCTGGACAACATCCTGATGCGGTGCATGGATGTGCTGTTCGCGTTCCCGGTGCTGCTGCTCGCGGTGGCGATCGTGGCGGTGCTCGGCCCCGGGTTGCTCACCGCGATGATCGCGATCGGGGTGGTCTACACCCCGATCTTCGCCCGGGTCACCCGGGCCGGGGTGCTCTCGGTGCGGGAGCAGGTCTTCGTCCGGGCGGCGGTCTCCATCGGTGCGTCGGACCTGCGCATCATGGGTCAACACGTGCTGCCCAACATCGCGGCGCCGCTGATCGTGCAGACCTCGTTGTCGCTGGCCTTCGCGATCCTCTCCGAGGCGGCGCTCTCCTTCCTCGGTCTCGGCGTGCAGCCGCCGGAACCGGCCTGGGGCCGGATGCTCTTCGACGGCCGGGAGTTCGTCACCGACGCGTGGTGGCTGGGTGTCTTCCCGGGGGCCGCGATCTTCCTCACCGTCCTGGCGTTCAACCTGGTCGGCGACGCGCTGCGGGACGTGCTCGATCCCCGACAGCTCACCGTCGCCGAAGCCCGAAGGAGCACCTCATGAGCGAGCGTCAGCGAGCGAATCATCAGGTTCAGCGCGGTGGTGCCTCGTGGCGGCGCGGAGCGCAGCGGAGTGCCGGCATGAGCGAGCGTCAGCGAGTGAATCGTCGGTGCGGTGTGGTGGTGCCTCATGGCGGCGCGGAGCGTAGCGGAGTGCCGGCGTGAGCGAGCGGAGTGAGGTGCTGCGGATCGAGGACCTCACCGTGACGATCGGTACCCGCCGGGGACCGGCGCGGGCGGTCGTCGGGGTGCACTGGTCGGTGCGGGCGGGGGAGACGCTGGCCCTGGTCGGCGAGTCGGGCAGCGGCAAGAGCATGAGCGTGTTGGCCGCGACCGGGCTCGCGCCGCGCTCGGCCCGGGTGACCGGGCGGGTGCACCTGCTCGGTACGGAGCTCACCGGGCTGCGGGAGGCGCAGCGTCGTCGGTTGCGTGGGCGGCACGTGGGTTTCGTGTTCCAGGATCCGATGACGTCGCTCAACCCCGTGTTGACGGTGGGCCGGCAGGTGGCCGAGGCGAGCGAGGAGCATCTCGGCCTGAGTCGGCAGGCGGCCCGGGCCCGCGCCGTCGAACTGCTCGACATGGTCGGCATCCCGTCGGCGCAGCGGCGGGTGGACGCGTACCCGCACCAGTTCTCCGGTGGTATGCGGCAGCGGGTGGTGATCGCGATGGCGTTGGCCTGCGAGCCGGATCTGCTGATCGCCGACGAGCCGACCACCGCGTTGGACGTGACCACGCAGGCGCAGATCGTGGAGCTGGTGGCGGACCTGCGGCGACGACTCGGCACGGCGGTCGTCTGGATCACCCACGACCTGGGCGTGGTCGCCGGGATCGCGGACACGGTGGCGGTCATGTACGCCGGCCGCATCGTCGAGCAGGGGCCGGTCGACGCGGTGTTCGGCCGGCCGGCACACCCGTACACGAGCGCGCTGTTGGCGGCGCGGCCGGACCCGGCGGCGGGCGGCGGCGAACTGGTCACCATCCGGGGTGCCCCGCCGAGTCCGCTTGACCTGCCGCCCGGGTGTGCCTTCTGGCCTCGCTGTCCGGTGCGGGGTGACGCCCGCTGTGAACACGAGCCGCCGCCGCTGGTGCCGGTGTCGGCGCGGCACGAGGTGCGCACCTTCTATCCGCGACGGCACGACGGGGAGGCCCGATGACGGCGGAGCGGACCGAGCCGCACCTGACCGGCCATCGGCCCGGCGGGCCGGCTGACGTGGTCGCCGAACTCGACGACCTGACGGTGTGGTTCCCGACCCCGGCGGGCGTGGTCCGCGCGGTGGACGGGGTGTCGTTGCGGGTACGCCGGGGCGAGACGCTGGGTCTGGTCGGTGAGTCGGGCAGCGGCAAGTCGACCACCGGGCTGGCGTTGCTGCGGCTGGTCGACCCGACCTCGGGCACGGTGCGGGTGGCCGGAGAAGACGTGACCGACTGGTCGCGGCGGCGGTTGCGCGCGCTGCGTCGCCGGGTGGCGATGGTCTTCCAGGATCCGCAGGCGTCTCTCGATCCGCGCCGTACGGTGGGCGCGAGCATCGCCGAACCGCTGGCCGTGCACCGGCTCACCGATCGGGGCACCGCGCGACGGCGGCGGGTCGAGGAACTGCTGGACATGGTCGGGTTGCGTGCTGATCTCGCCGACCGGCATCCGCACGAGCTCTCCGGCGGTCAGCGGCAGCGGGTCGGCATCGCGCGCGCCCTGGCCGGTGAGCCCGACCTGATCGTGTTGGACGAGCCGATCGCCTCGCTGGACCTCAGTGTGCAGGCGCAGATCATGAACCTGCTGCGGGGGCTGCAACGGGACCTGGGGTTGACCTATCTGTTCATCGCGCACGACCTGGCCGCCGTGGAGCACATGAGCGATCGGATGGCGGTGATGTACCTGGGGCGGATCGTGGAGTCCGGTACGCCGGCCCGGGTCTGGCAGCAGCCGGCGCATCCGTACACTGCGGCGCTGCTGTCGGCGATCCCGGTGGCGGATCCGCAGGTCGAGCGGGCCCGGCGGCGGATCATCCTGGGTGGTGACATCCCGAGCCCGGTGGACCCGCCGGAGGGCTGCCGTTTCCGGACGCGGTGTCCGCAGGCCCGGCCGGACTGCGCCGAGACCGATCCGCCGCCGGTCGAGGTCGCTCCGGGGCACCGGGCCGCCTGCCTGTTCGCCGGGGAGGCGGTCCGCGCGATGCGCGCCGAGTAGCCGACCCGGCCCGACACCTTGACGGACCGCCTCCGACTGTCCACCATTCCTATATGTTTGATGGATTATGTAGGGTGCTGGTGGGGTGACGTGTACGTCTCAGCGCGATCGGACTACGCCGTGCGGGCGATGTTGGCGGTGGCCGAGCGTCACCCGGCGGTGGTGAAGGCGGCGGTGCTGGCCGCGAGCCAGGACATTCCGTACTCCTTCCTTCAGGGCATCCTGCTGGACCTGCGTCGGGCCGGCCTGCTGCACAGCCTGCGCGGCGCGGACGGCGGCTACGCGTTGACCGGCCCGCCGGAGGGGATCACCGTGGGCGACGTGCTGCGCGCCACGGGTGGGGCGCTGACGACGGTCCGGGGTGCGCCCGCCGAGGTGGCCAGCTATCACGGCGTGGCCGCCGGGCTGGGTGAGGTGTGGCTGTCGGTGCACCGGGCGATCGAGGACGTGGTCGACCACGCCACTCTGGCGGATCTGCTCGCGCCCGCCGACGGGCGGGGGCGGGAGGCCGTCGATCGGCCGCCCCGGGTGGCGTGACGGATCGCCGCGTCGAGCCTGTCGGTCACCCCGGTCCCCCAAGGCTTGAAAACCTGTCGAGTTAGTGGGATATTCGGTGCGCGGTCGGCGCGGACGATCAGACCTGCCGCGCCCGATGTGGAGTCGGGTGCGACGGGGATCGGCGTCGTGCCGGCCGGGCATCGACGCCCGGTCCGTGGCCGCACCCACCACTGCTCGGTCCACGGCAACTCAAAACGGGCATATTCCCTATTTAATCGGTCGGATTTATGTAGTGCGGTCACGCACTGGAGGAGGACGGCTTCCGATGAGGCACCGGATCAGAGCGGCCATCGCTCTCGCCATGGTCACCGGCATGGCGCTGTCGGGCTGCGGCGGCGGTGAGGCGGCCGGCGGCGGTTCCGCCACGCTGAGCATCGTCGGCTTCGCGGTACCCGAGGCGGCCAACAAGGCCATCGCCGCCGAGTGGAACAAGACCGAGGCCGGCAAGGGGGTCCGGTTCCGGACCTCGTACGGCGCCTCCGGCGACCAGAGCCGCGCCGTGGTGGCCGGCCTGAAGACCGACTACGTGCACTTCTCCGTCAGCAGCGACGTGACCCGCCTGGTCGACGCCGGACTGGTCGACCAGACCTGGGACGACGGCCCGACCAAGGGCATCGTCTCGTCGTCGGTGGTGGTGCTCGCCGTCCGCGAGGGCAACCCCAAGAACATCCAGGGCTGGGACGACCTGATCAAGCCGGGCATCGGCATCGTCACCCCGAACCCGGCCTCCTCGGGTGCGGCCCGGTGGAACGCCCTGGCCGCCTGGGGGCACATCGCCGCCAACGGCGGCACCGAGGCCCAGGCCCAGGAGTACGTGACCAAGCTGTTCGGCAACGTCGTGTCGCTGCCCAACAGCGGGCGGGACGCCACCACCGCGTTCCTCGGCGGCACCGGTGACGTGCTGCTCGCGTACGAGAACGAGACGATCCTGGCCCGGCAGAACGGCGAGAAGCTGGACTGGGTCCTGCCGGAGACCACGATGCTGATCGAGAACCCGGGCGCGATCCTCAAGGACGCCGACCCGAAGGCGAAGGAGTGGCTGGACTTCGTGCTCGGCCCGCAGGGGCAGCGGCAGTTCGCGCTGACCGGCTTCCGGCCGATCATCGACGGCGTCGACACCAGCGGCGTCGAGGGCGCGATCGACCCGAACAACCCGTTCCCGGCCCCGCAGAAGCTGCTGACCGTGGAGAAGGACTTCGAGAGCTGGTCGGCGCTGTCCAAGAAGTTCTTCGACGAGAGTGACGGCATCGTAACCAAGATCATCGCAGCCTCCGGCAAGGCGAAGTGACCTCGGCGACCCTGGTTCCGGACCGACCGGCGGGCAACCGCCGGTCGGCCCGGGCCGGCCTCCCGCTCACCCGGGTCTCCGGACTCGGGCTCGGCGTGGCGATGGTCTGGTTCAGCCTGCTGGTCCTCATCCCGCTCGCCGCCGTCGTGGTGACCGCCTCGGAAGGCGGCTGGGGCGGATTCTGGCGGACGGTCACCAACGAGCAGACCGCCGCCACGCTCCGGCTGACCGTCGGCGCCGCACTGCTGGTCACGCTGGTCAACGTCGTGATGGGTACGCTGATCGCCTGGGTGCTGGTGCGGGACCGCTTCTTCGGCAAACGGGCACTGGAGATCCTGATCGACGTCCCGTTCGCCCTGCCGACGATCGTCGCGGGCCTGGTGCTGCTGTCGCTGTACGGGCCGGACAGCCCGCTCGGCGTCAACATCGCCAACACCCGGATCGCGGTCTTCCTCGCCTTCCTCTTCGTCACGCTGCCGTTCATCGTGCGCACCGTGCAACCGGTGCTGTCCGAACTCGACCCGGACGCCGAGGAGGCGGCGGCGTCGCTGGGCGCGAGCCGGTTCACCACCTTCCGGCGGATCATCCTGCCCAGTCTCACCCCGGCCATCGCGGCGGGCGCCGCGTTGTCGTTCGCCCGCGCCGTCGGTGAGTACGGGTCGCTGGTCCTGCTCACCGGCAATCTGCCGATGCGGACCGAGGTGGCCTCGGTGCGCATCCTCAGCAGCATCGAGAACGACAACCCCGACAGCGCGGCAGCGGTCGCGGTGGTGCTGCTGGCCGTCTCGTTGGCCGTCATCGTCGTACTCGACGTCATTCAGCGGAGGGTGATGCGCCGTGGCTGAGCGCTCCACCGGCACCCGGACCCGGGTCGGCCGACGTCCCGGCCGGTACGTCCTGCGGTTCGTCGTGACGACGTACCTGTTCTTCCTGGTGGCCTGGCCGTTGTACCTGGTCGGACGCAACGCGTTCGCGGACGGCTTCGTCAACCTCAACGACATCCTGACCGACCCCGACGTGATCCACGCGCTGCAACTGACCGTCCTCGTCGCGGTCGTCGCGGTGGTCATCAACACCGTCTTCGGCGTCGGCATCTCGCTCCTGCTGGTCCGCTACGACTTCCCCGGCAAACGGACGCTGAACGCCCTGCTCGACATGCCGCTGTCGGTGTCACCGATCGTCGTCGGCCTGGCGCTGATCCTGGTCTACGGCGGCCGGGACGGCTGGTTCGGCCCGACGCTCGAAGCGGCCGGGCTCCAGATCATCTTCGCCGTGCCGGGCATGGTGATGGCCACCGTGTTCGTGGCGCTGCCGCTGGTCATCCGGGAGGTCGTCCCGGTCCTCGAGGAGGTCGGCGACGAGCAGGAGCAGGCCGCCCGCAGTCTCGGCGCGAACGCCGTGCAGACGTTCCGCCGGATCACCCTGCCGTCGATCAAGTGGGGCGTGATCTACGGCGTCGTGCTCAGTCTGGCCCGCTCGCTCGGTGAGTTCGGCGCGGTCAAGATCGTCTCCGGCAACGTGCTCGGGGCGACCCGGACGGCCACCCTCGTGGTCGAGGAGAAGTACCTCAACTTCGACAAGGGCGGGTCGTACGCCACCGCCTTCCTCCTCGCCCTCGTCGCCGTGGCCTGCATCATCGTCGTATCCGTCCTCAGGCCGAAGGAAGACCGTTGAGCATCGAGATTTCCCAGGTCGGCAAGCGTTTCGGAGACTTCGTCGCGCTCGACGACGTATCGGTCAGCATCCCCGCCGGTCGGCTCACGGCGCTGCTCGGTCCCTCCGGCGGCGGAAAGTCCACGCTGCTGCGGATCGTCGCGGGACTGGAACGTGCCGACACCGGGCGGGTCGAGATCGACGGCGTGGACGCCACCAACCTGCCGCCGCAGAAACGCAACGTCGGCTTCGTGTTCCAGCACTACGCGGCGTTCAAGCACCTGACCGTCCGGCGCAACGTGGCCTTCGGGCTGGAGATCCGCAAGCGCACCAAGGACGAGATCACCCGGCGGGTGGACGAGCTGTTGGCGCTCGTCCACCTCGGACAGTTCGCCGAACGGCTGCCGTCGCAGCTCTCCGGCGGCCAGCGCCAGCGGATGGCGCTGGCCCGCGCGCTGGCCGTCGAGCCCACCGTGTTGCTGCTCGACGAGCCGTTCGGCGCGCTGGACGCCAAGGTCCGTAAGGAACTGCGCGACTGGCTGCGCCGGCTGCACGACGAGGTGCACGTCACCACCGTCTTCGTCACCCACGACCAGGAGGAGGCCCTGGAGGTCGCCGACGAGATCGTGGTGATCAACGAGGGGCGGGTGGAGCAGATCGGCTCGCCCGACGACCTGTACGACCGTCCGGCCAACGAGTTCGTGATGCGTTTCCTCGGTCCGGTCACCCAGCTCGGCGACGAGTTGGTGCGTCCGCACGACCTCCAGCTCACCGCCGACGGCGGCGACAGCGCGGGCGTGGTCGGCCGGGTCACCCGGATCACCCGGATCGGTTTCGAGATCCGGGTCGAGGTGACCACCTCCGGCGGTCAGCCGGTGATCGTGACGCTCACCCGCAACGAGTTCCACGCGCTCGGGATCCAGGTCGACTCGCCGGTGCGGATCCGGATCACGCCGGGCAGCCCCACCACCACGGTCACCGCGCCCGCCCAGCGCTCGGAGGAACCGACCCTCGCGCCGTCGCACTAGCGAGCGCCTCGTCGATCCCGACGCGTACCGCGCAAGATCGTGCTCGATCCCGGATCGAGTGGCCTCCCCACGACCATGAGACCACTCGATCCGGGATCGGGTGCTGTCCGAGCTGGCGGTGAGATCACGTCGGAACGGCAGCGCGGTCTGGTGGTACGGCGGAATTGACGCCAGGCGCCGCCGAGGGCGAGACTAACCCTATTCAACCGATAGGATTCACAGTCTTCGGTGGGAAGGTGGTCGGCGGGATGACGCGTGTGATCCGGACGGACGAGGAGGCCGTCGAGGTCGCCCGGAAACTGGCGGCCGTCTTCGCCGACGAGGCCGGCGTCCGGGACCGGGACCGACGACTGCCCGAGGCCGAGGTGGACGAGCTGTCCGCCTCCGGTCTGCTGGGCGTCACGGTGCCCGCCGAGTTCGGTGGCGCCGAGGTGTCGGTCGCCACGCTGACCGAGGTGTTCCGGACGCTCGCGGCGGCCGACGCCAGCCTCGCCCAGATCCCGCACAGTCACGTCGTCTTCCTCCAGGCGCTGCGCCTGCAGGGCACCGAGGAGCAGCAGCGGCGCTACTTCGCCGCCGCGTTGGCCGGGCAGCGGTTCGCCAACGCCCAGTCCGAGCGCGGCGGGCGGACCGTCGCCGACGACGCCACCACTCTGCGCCGCCGGGCCGACGGCGGATACGTGCTGCACGGCGAGAAGTTCTACTGCACGGGTGCGCTGTTCGCCGACTGGCTGGTGGTCCGGGCCGTACTGGCCGACCCGGCCGAGCCCGACGGTCACGCGGCGTCCGACAATCCTGCTGCGCTCCGTGACTCCGGCGCGAACGGCGACCCGGCGGCGAACGGCGGCCCACCCGCGAAGGTGCTGGCCTACCTGCCTCGGGACACCCCGGGGGTGACGGTGCGCGACGACTGGGACGGGATGGGGCAGCGCACCACCGCCAGCGGGACGGTGCTGCTGGAGCAGGTGCCGGTGGACGAGACGCAGGTGGTGCCGTACACGTCGATCTTCGGTGCGGCGACCACCTACGGCGCGCGGGCCCAGGTGCTGCACGCCGCCCTGGACACCGGGATCGCCCGGGGCGCGCTGGACGCCGCGGTGGCGCAGGTGGCCCGGGCGCGGCCGTGGTTCGAGTCCGGTGTCGACCGGGCCGCCGACGAGCCGCTGCTCGTCCAGCAGGCCGGGGAGCTGGAGATCCTGGTACGCGGCGCGGAGGCGCTGCTGCGTGAGGCGGCGACCGCGATCGACGCGGCCGAGGCGGACCTGACCGACGACAGTACGGCCCGCGCCTCGGTGGCGACCGCCGTGGCGAAGGTGGCCGGTGCCCGCGCCTCGGTGGAGGTCTCCTCGGCGCTGTTCGAACTCGGCGGCACCCGCTCGGCCGCCGGCGCGCTGAACCTGTCCCGGTACTGGCGCGACGCGCGTACCCACACGCTGCACGATCCCACTCGGTGGAAGGTCCAGCACATCGGTCGGTGGCTGCTCGACGGCACTCCACCGCCGCGTCACGGCCAGCTCTGACCGGCCCGGCGCCTCGTCCGTCCGACGGCGGGTCACGTCCAGACCGCGAGGAAACGCCGCTCCAGCAGGCCGAGTAGGGTGTCGGCGAGCTTGCCCAGCACCGCCAGCAGCACGATCGCGAGCAGGATCACGTCGGTGCGGCCGGTGTTCTGGCTGTCGATGAGCAGGAAACCCAACCCCATCGACGAGGCGATCAGCTCGGCCGCGACCAGGAAGAGCCACGACTGCGCCATCGCCAGACGCAGCCCGGCCAGCACCGGCGGTGTGGCAGCGGGCAGCAGCACCGTGCCGAGCAGCCGTACGCCGGAACGGCCGTACGCCCGGCCCAACTCGACCAGATGCGGGTCGACGTGCCGCAGCGCGGCGGCCACGGTCGTGTAGACCGGGAAGAACGCCCCGATCGCAACCAGGGTGATCTTCGGCGTCTCGCCGATGCCGAACCAGAGCAGCAGCAGCGGCACCCAGGCCAGCGACGGGATGGCCCGGACCGCCTGGATGGTCGGGCCGACCAGCGAGCGGGCTGCCCGGGAGAGCCCCACCAGGGCACCCAGCGCCAGTCCCGCGACGGATCCGGCGGTGAACCCGAGCAGGACCCGCTGCACGCTGATCGCCAGGTGCTGCCACAGCTCACCCCGGGCGAGGAGTTCCCGCAGCGCCAGCAGCACGTCGTACGGGGGCGGCAGTTGTGCGCGGGAGTAGCCGCCGGAGGTGGCCAGCAGGTGCCAGCCGACGAGCAGCGCCAACGGAAGCAGCAGCCCGGCGACGGCGTACCCCATCCGGGTGGTCCAGCCCCGGCCGGTTCCGGCGGTGGCCGGGGCCGGCGGCTCGACCGGGCGGGCCGGTGGCGGCTGCACCGCCACCGGACTGCCCGCGCTCACGGCTCGGCCCGCGCCTGGGCGAAGCGGGGCTCGAAGATGCTGTCCAGCGCCGCGCGGGCCTCGGTGTCGGTGCGGACGTTGCCGTCGGCGACCAGGATGGGCAGCACCCGCTCGAAGACCTGTCGTTGCGCCGGGCCCGGCACCGGGTCGACGTCGAACCGGGTGCGTTCGGCGAGCACCACCCGGGCGACGGCGGGAGACACCTTCGACTCGCGGGCCAGCAGCTCCACCGCCTGGTCCGGGTTCGCGACGATCCACTGGCGGGCCCGTTCGTAGGCGTTCACCACCCGCTGCACCAGCTCGGGCTGGCGGGAGACGAACTCCTCACGGGCGTTGAGCACGCCGTAGGTGTTGAAGGCGACATTGCGGTAGAGCAGGGTGGAGCCGGCGTCCACCTGGGTCTGGGCCATGTGCGGGTCGAGGCCGGCCCAGGCGTCCACGTCCCCGCGCTCCAGTGCGGTCTTGCCGTCGGCGTGCTGGAGGTTGACCACGGTGACGTCGCCCGGTGCCAGCCCGGCCTCGTCGAGCGCCTGCAACAGGAAGAAGTACGGGTCGGTGCCCTTCGTCGCGGCGATCTTGCGACCCTTGAGCTGCGCGACCGACGTGATCGAGGAGCCCTCGGCGACCACGATCGCAGCCCACTCCGGCTGGCTGAACACGCCGACGGTCTTGATCGGTGAACCGTTGGCCCGGGCCACCAGCGCGGCGACTCCGGCGGTCGAGCCGATGTCGAGCGCTCCGGCGCGCAGGTTCTCGTTGGCCTTGTTGCTGCCGGCGGACTGTAACCAGCTCACCGACACCCCCTCGTCGGCCAACTCCTCCTCCAGCCAGCGCTGCTCGCGCAGCACCAGGCTCGCCGGGTTCCAGTACGCGTAGTCGAGCCGCAGTTGGCTGCCGCCGGCCGCCGAGCCGCCGCTGTCCTCTCCGGCGACACAGCCGGTGAGCAGCAGGGCGGCGGCCAGCACGACGGCGACGGTCCTTCTCATGAACTCCTGCTTCCTTCGGGGGAGACGCCGAGACGGTCGAGTAGTGCGGTGCGCAGGGCGGCCGAGGCCGGCGAGCCGAGGTCCCGGGGCCGGGTCCCCGATACGGCGGTGACGTGCTGGACGGTCGACCCCTGCCCGGGCGGGTCGGCGGGACCGAGGACGACGATCCGGTCGGCCAGCCGCAGCGCCTCGTCGACGTCGTGGGTGACCAGCAGCACCGTGCTGCCGGCGGCGCGTTGCACCTGGTCGACCAGATCCTGCATGCGCAGGCGGGTGAGCGCGTCCAGGGCGGCGAACGGCTCGTCGAGCAGCAGGACACCGGGTCGCCGGGCGAGTGCCCGGGCGAGCGCGGTGCGCTGGGCCATCCCGCCGGAGACCTGCCGGGGGCGGTGCTCGGCGAAGGCGCCCAGCCCGACCACTTCCAGCCAGGCCCGGACGTCGTGACGGGCGGCCGTGCGGTCGTGGCCGGGTGCGAGACCGAAGGCCACGTTGCCGGCCAGCGTCCGCCACGGCAGCAGGCGGGGATCCTGGAAGACCATGGCGGTGCGGTCGGCCACCCCGCGCACCGGTCGACCGTCCACGGTGATCTCGCCGGCACTCGGTCGGTCCAGCCCGCCGACCAGGCGCAGCAGTGTCGACTTACCGCACCCGGAGGCGCCGAGCAGTGCGACGACCTCGCCGGCCTCGATCCGCAGGGTGACGTCGTCCAGCACCCGGTGCGTGCCGCGACGGCCGACGAATGCGCGCCCGACCTGGCGTATCGAGACGGGCGCGGGGTCCGTGTGCAGCCCCGGCGCGAGCCGCGCGGCGCTCGTCGCCATGCCACCTCCTTGCCTCGTCCGGTGGGTCGGCTCACAATACCCATATAACCAACCGGATGAGTAGGGTATATCTCGTGCGGCCGGGAGGGGCGCTCCGAGAGGCGGGCACTGTGCCCGGTCTCGGGTGGTTCCCGACGGAGGAGCGAGGTAGGGGGAGTGGCCTGTGAACGCGGTCACTGGCAGGGTGACGGTGTGGACACCCCGCGCCACCGTCCTGCCGCCGATCGGGCAGCGTCGCCCGGCGACCCGGCACCTCCCACGCTCCCGGTCGCCCGAGACGGTCGGGCGGACGCCTGCCGCATCCACTCTCGACGGAGGGAACCCGACATGACCCGGCCTCATCCGCACCCGGCAGCGGACGCGTCCGAGGGCGACGACCAGCAGCCCGACGCCTTCACCCGGGAGTGGCAGGCGTGGCACCGCCGCCACGAGGAGAACCTGGCCGCCCCGCACGGCTTCCTCGCCGTGACCGGGTTGTACTGGCTCACCGACCGCCCCGAGCGCGTCGCCGACCTGCCCGGTCGGTGGCACACCGGTGCGGACGGCGTGGTGGTCGACCTCGCCGAGGGTGAGGAACTCCTGGTCGACGGGCGACCGGTGACCGGCCGCCACGAGTTCGGCCCGATCGCGGAACGCGGCGGCGTCACCGTCGGGTTCGACGGCGGAGTGCTGGAGATCGCCCGCCGGGGCGGGTACGACATCCTGCGTCCCCGCCGCCCCGACCACCCGCTACGGACCGCCTTCCGGGGCACCCCGGCGTACCCGCCGTCGACCCGTTGGGTCCTGGTCGGACGGTTCGTCCCCTTCGACAGTCCGCGACCGACCACCGTCGGCGCCGCCGTCGAGGGACTCCAGCACGTCTACGACGCCCTCGGCACGATCGAGTTCAGCGTGGACGGTGTGCCACTGCGCCTCACCGCGTTCGACGGCTGGACGCCGGGGAGCCTGTCGGTGCTGTTCACCGACGAGACCTCCGGCGTGACCACGTACGCCGCCAACCGGGCCCTGACCGTCGACCCGCCCGACGAGCAGGGCCGGGTCGTCGTGGACTTCAACCGCGCCACCAACCTGCCCTGCGCGTACACCGACTTCGCGACCTGCCCCCTGCCGCCACCGGAGAACCGCCTGCCGATCGCTGTCGAGGCCGGCGAGAAGATCCCGTACGAGCGGTCGGCGGACGGGGTGTCCCAGCCGCAGCGCACCATCTCCGGGAGGAACCCGTGACACCGCCCACCGAGGACCGGCCGCCCCTCGACGCCGAGACCGACGAGATCCGGACCCTGCTGCGGCACCAGGCCAGCACGGTCACCGTGGTGACCGCGCCGGGGAAGCCGGCGGTCGGGTTCACCGCCACGTCCTTCACGTCGGTGTCGTTGTCGCCGCCGGTCGTGTCGTTCTGTCTCCACCTCGGCTCGTCCAGTTGGCCCACCGTCGCCACCGCCCGACACGTCGGCGTCCACCTGCTCGCCCAGCACCAGCAGGATCTCGCCCGCACCTTCGCCACCAGCGGCATCGACCGGTTCGCCGCGCCGACCCGGTGGCAGGTCGGCCCCGAGGGCGTACCGATCCTCGACGACACCCTCGCCTGGCTGCTGTGCCGGGTGATCGACCGGGTGACGGTCGGCAGCCACGCCATCGTGCTGGCCGAACCGGAAGTGGTGCACAGTCCCGCCGCCGGCTCGCCGTTGCTCTACCACCGGGGCGGCTACACCGGCCTCGTGTCCGGCACCGACGGCTGGACCGGGTCGGTCGCCGCCTGACCACCGGCGCCGCACCCTGTGCCCGCATCGCCCGAGAGCGTCAGGGATTCTCTGCTTCGTAACGCCGGCATGGGATCCTTGGACCGTCCGGTGTGCCGGTGCCGGGCCTTGCGCGGGCATTGACGCCCGTCGACCCGATACCCCGGCAGCCGGCCCGGTTCGAGCCGACGAGGTGAGCTGATGGCCGTCGTCCTGGACACCGCGCAGCTACCGCTCCGCGACCGGGTCGAGGCGGTGCACGCCACGATGGCGTACGCCTCCGCGCCGTGCCACGTGATCCACGAGGACCCGGACGGCGACGTGTACGCCCGGATGGCCGTCTGGGACCTCGGCGGCGTCTCGGTCTTCACCACCGAGTCGTCCGGGATCCGGCTGCTGCGCACCGCCCGGCAGACCCGGCAGGACGTGTCACCGGTGGTGGCGCTCTCCGTGCAGCGGCGTGCCGACGGCCGGCAGGAGCAGGGGGGCCGCCAGGCGTTGGTCCCGCCCGGCGGACTGATGGGGATGGACCTGTCCGCGCCGTACGACTTCTCCTGGTCCGGCGACGGGGCTGCCGGGTGCCTCCAGTTCCCGATCGACCGGCTCGCCCTGCCGGTGGACGTGATCCGGCGGGCCCTGGGGAACCTGCCGGCCAGCCCGCTCTATCCGCTGGTCACCCGGCACGTCGTCGACGTGGTGAAGCGAGCGGACCGGCTCGGCACCGATCCGGCGGCACCGGTGCTGGGCGCGGCGAGCGTCGAGCTGGCCCGGGCGCTGCTCACCTCGGCGGCGTACGGCGGCGCACGGGACGCCCGGGTCGACGGGGCCGGTACGCTGCTGACCCTCGTCCGGGCGTACGTCCGGCAGCACCTGGCCGATCCCGACCTGCGTCCGGCCACCATCGCCATGGCGCACAACGTCTCCCTGCGGCACCTGTACAAGGTCTGTGCCCAGGCCGACTTCAGCCTGGCGCAGTGGATCATCGGAGAGCGCCTGAAGGGTGCCGGTGAGGAACTGCTCCGGCCGCAGAGCCGCAACCTGACGATCGCCGTGGTGGCCCGCCGCTGGGGGTTCAGCGACCCGACCCACTTCGCCCGGCGTTTCCGTGCCGCCTACGGCCGCACCCCGGGACAGTGGCGGCGGATGCACGCCGACCTGCCGTGAGCCACCGAATGCGGCTCAGGACCCGGTCGGGAAGCGGCTCGCCATCTCGTGCCGGTACGGCGGGTCGGCACCGGCCCGGGTACAGGTCACGGCGGCCACCTCGACGCCGTACCGCAACGCGGCCCGCACGTCGTGCTCGGACCATCCGGGCGCGACGCCGGACAGGGCGGCGAGCAGCCCGGCGGTGAACGCGTCACCGGCGCCGATGGTGTCGGCCACCGCGACGACCGGGGCCGGCTGCCGGAACCCACGGGTGCCGCAGGCGGCGGCCACGCCTCCGGCACCGAGGGTGACCACGGCGAGCGTCACGCCGAGGTCCCGCCAGTGCCGCAGGACGTCGTCGGTCGTGCGACCCGGGTAGAGCCAGGCGACGTCCTCCTCGCTGGCCTTGAGCACGTGTGCGACGCGGGCCAGCTCGTCGACGCGGTCCCGGGCCGAGGTCGGGCTGCCGATCAGGCCGGGCCGGATGTTCGGGTCGACGCTGACGAGCGCGCCCCGCCCGCGTGCGGCCCGGAGGGTGTCGGTCAACCGGTCGGCGCCCGGGCGCAGGAACGCGGCCAGCGAGCCGGTGTGCACGATGCCTCGCCCGACGACCACCGGGTCCAGCTCCTCGGCGCGCCATTGCCAGTCGGCGGTGCCGTCGACGTAGAAGTCGTACGTGGCCACCCCGGTTCCGGTCAGCGTGGCGATCCCCAGGGTGGCGGGCTCGTCGGCGTCGACGGCGTGCCGCAGGTCGACGCCGTTGGTCTCGGCGTGCGCGCGCAGTCGCCGGCCGAAACGGTTGGTGGAGAAGCGGGCGAGCAACGCGGTCGGTACGCCCAGCCGCGCCAGCCCCACGGCCACGTTGAGCGGGCTGCCACCGGGATGGGCGGTGTACCGGCCGTCCGGCTCCTGCACCAGGTCGACGACGGCCTCACCGATTACGGTCACCGCCGGTGCGGCCGACGACGGCCCCGGGTCGGCCCCGACCTGCACCTCAGGCACCACCGGTGGCCGGCAGCGGCTCGCGTGCCACCAGGCCGGCGGCGGGTTCGTAGCGGACCGGCACCGGGTCGCTGATCTCGCCGACGAACGTCCCGTCGCCGTGCTCGACGAAACCGAGCAGTGCCCAGCCGTCGTCGGTCGACACCAGGCGGGGCGCGTACAGGTGCGGCTGGTCGATCGGCCGGGCGGCGGTGATGTCCCAGGGTCCGCGTACCGTGGGCGCGGTGGCCAGCCAGAGCCGTTCCCGGGACTCGCCGGGCGCGGTCGAGGGGTTGGTGCAGAACAACAGCAACGGCTGTCCGTCCACCACGGCGACCTGCGGCACTTCGAGGTGCCCGAATCCGGCCGGCGTGGACAGTGGCGGCCGGACGGTCCAGTTCAGCAGGTCGGGCGAGGTCGCGTGACCGACGACGCCGCGTTCGGCGGCCGGCCCCTGGTTACCGCGGGCGGTGATCAGCATGTGCCAGCCGTCGCCGTCCGGGTCGGCGAAGACCCACGGGTCGCGCCACGCCTGCTCGTACCACGCGTCCAGGTCGAGCAGCTCGTACCAGGTCGGGTCGGCCTCCAGCAGCGGGGTGTCGCCGTGCCGGTGCCAGGTGACCATGTCGTCGGAGACGGCCAGGCCGATGCGCTGGACCAGCCCGTCCTCGGCGCGTCCGACGCCGGTGTAGAAGAGATACCACCGCCCGTCCGGCCCGCGTACGGTGCTGCCGGTCCAGGTGGCCAGGTCGTCCCAGCCCGGTGAGTCGGCGGGCACCAACGCGTCCGGGAGCAGCTGCCACTCGCGCAGGTCGGTGGAGACGGCGTGGCCGATCGTGGCGCGGCGGTGGCGACGGTCCGGGTCGAGGAGGGCCCGGGAGGCGCGCAGGAAGAACGAGTGCCACCGGCCGTCGTCGTCCTTGGCGTACCAGCTGTCCCACACCCAGTGGTCGGGCAGACGAAGCATGGCGGGGAAGGTATCACTAAATCGGTTTAGCCCGCGACCTCGGGGTGGCGTCGCTCTCGGCGCGCGGCAGCGGCGTCCGCCCGGCCGGAGCCGCGACCGACCGGCGACGGCGCAGCGGCATCGGCACCAGGGCCGGGCCGGAGTCGTCCTTGTCGAGCAGCAGCTCCACCGCCCGGCGGCCCATCTGCTCGTGCGGGATGGCGGCCGTGGACAGCCCCGGGCGCAGCCAGGAGGCGATCGGGTCGTCGTCGAAGGAGATCACCGAGATGTCGTCCGGGATCGTCAGGCCGGCCTCCCCGAGCGCCTGGTACGCCCCGAAGGCCAGCCGGTCGTTCATGCAGATGATCGCGCTCGGCCGGTCCGGACGACCGAGCAGGGCCTGCGTGGCGGTGTAGCCGTGCTCCGGCAGCCACTCGGTGCAGAAGCCCTCGACGAACAGCGCGACCCCGGCGGCGGCGAGCGTGCCCCGGATGCCGCGCAGCCGCGCCTCGGCGGCGAGGGAGATCTCCGGGTCGCGTTCCTTGGGCCGGTTGCGACCGATCAGCGCGATGCGGTCCCGGTGGCCCCGGGCGAGCAGGGCCTCGGCGATCGTGGCGCCGGCCAACTCGTCGTCCGGCAGCACGCTGGGCAACTCCTCCGAGCTGGTGGCGTTGAGCAGCACCACCGGGCCGTTCAGGATCGCCTTCGGCACGGTCAGTCGGCGGGTGGCCATCGCCGCGTAGATCACGCCGTCCACCTGGCGGTCGAGGATCGCCTCGATGGCGTACTGCTCGAACGCCGCGTCGCCCTGGGTCTCGGTGATCAGCAGGACGTGGTCCCGCTCGCGGGCGGCGTCCAGGGCGCCCCGGATCAGGCCACCGGCGAAGCGGGTGGTGGCGACGATGTCCGAGACGAAGGCGATGGTGGCCGTCTTGCGGGTACGCAGACTGCGGGCGGCCACGTTGGGTCGGTAGCCGAGTTCCTCCGCCGCCGCGAAGACACGCTGGTGCGCCTCGGCGGAGAGTCGGGTGCCCTCGCGCCCGTTGAGCACCATCGAGGCTGCGGTCTTGGACAGCCCAGCCCGTCGGGCGACATCGGCCAGTGTTGCCCTGTTGCGGCCCATCAGTCCTCCGTTCGCGGTCGTCCGTACGACGCCGCCGTTGCCCATCATGATGGGTCGAGTCGCGTTCCGGCTCACCGGTGACCGTCCGGGTGTCGGTGAAGTCCCCTGGTGAACCGCTTGTTTCCGGACCGTTGCCAACTCGTCCTTGACAGGCCGGGGTGCCGCGCGCATGCTCTGCTAAATCAGTTTAGCGACGTTGTTTCGCCACTGCGGAGGACGCTGTCGACAGCGACCTCCGAGGTCATATCGGATACCGCGAGCCGAGGTCCGGTGCGCGACGCGCGAGCGTGGCGTTCACCGACCGTGGTGGCGAGCGTACTCGCCGGTCGCCGACCGGCGTGGACGTGCGGATGAGTCAAGGGAGCCATTGACGTGCGGGAGTTGTCCACCAGATTCACCCGTCGCCGGCTGGCACTGATGGTGCCACTACTCGCCGTCGGTCTGACGGCCACCGCCTGTAGTGCTCCGGGTTCGGAGCCGACCGCGCCGGAGGACTCCGGCGCCCCGGTCAGCACCGAACTCGGGACCGACCCGATCACCCTGGAGATGTACGCGGAGACCGGCTTCCCGCTGGCCAAGGCGCTCGCCGACGAGTTCACCAAGCAGCACCCGAACGTCACGTTCAACATCCGCGAGGACCAGTTCACGGTCATCGTGGAGAACGCGCCCCGGGTGCTCGCCTCGGACAACGCGCCCGACATCATCCGGCTGCCCACCATGGTCGACCTGGTCAAGGACGGCCTGCTGAAGAACCTCGACCCGTACTTCGACGCGTACGGCTGGGACAAGTTCCCCGCCTCCCAGCTCGTCCAGCTCCGGCTGACCGAGGGCGGCGGCGAGCGCGGCACCGGTTCGCTGTACGGCATGGGCCTCGGCTACAGCGTGACCGGCGTGTTCTACAACAAGAAGCAGGCCGAGCAGGTCGGCATGACCCAGCCGCCGGCCACCATCGCCGAGTTCGAGGACCTGCTGGCCAAGGCCAAGACCGCCGGCCTCCAGCCGATCATGCAGTTCAACAAGAACACCGCCGGCATCAACTTCCCGTACCAGGCGTTGCAGAACCAGTTCGGCGACCCGGGCCCGATCGCGGACTGGATCTTCCAGAAGCCGGGCGCCACCTTCGACACCCCCGCCTCGCTGAAGGCCGCGCAGACCATCGAGAAGTGGGCCAAGGACGGCTACTTCCCGAAGGACGCCAACGCCATCGACTACACCGCGATGATGGGCGAGTTCCAGAAGGGCAACGGCCTGTTCATGTTCAACGGCGACTGGGAGTCGGCGAACCTGGACAAGAACATGGCCGGTGACGTCGGGTTCTTCCTCTTCCCCGGTGAGACCGCCGAGGCGAAGAACGTGGCGATGTCCGCGCCGAACACCTTCGGTGTCGGTGCGCGGGCCAAGAACGCCGACGCCGCGGCCTTCTTCCTGAACTGGGTGCACACCAACGACAAGGCCCGCGAGATCTCGGTCAACGTCGGCGGCTCGCACCCGGGCGGCCCGGCCGACCTGGCGCTGCCGCCGGTGACCGAGGGCACCGTACTGGCCGAGACCCTGAAGGCGTCCCAGCAGCTCGGCGCCGACAACGGCGCGGTGGACTTCACCGCCAACGCCACCGGTGGCATCTTCGCCGCCGCCATCACCCCCGAGATGCAGAAGCTGATCGCCGGCCAGCAGAACCCGGAGGGCTACGTCAAGGCGGTCCAGGCCGAGTACGAGAAGGAACTGTCCCGATGACGTCTGCCCTCGGCAGCGTTCCCGCCGGGTCGGGCACCACTGCCCGGCCCGGCGGGGCGGACCCCCGTCCCGCCACGCGGCCCCACCGGAAGCGGTGGGGCCGCGTGGCGCGGTGGAGCGGCTGGCTCTGGGTCCTGCCCGCCCTGGCCATGTACGGCTTCTTCGTCCTGCGCCCGCTCGTGCTGACCGTGCAGTACTCGCTCTACCGCTGGAACGGCATCGGGGCGGCCACCTGGGTCGGCCTGGACAACTACGTCACCGTCTTCACCGACAGCGACCTACTGAAGATCATCGGTAACGCCTTCGTGCTGATCATCTTCTTCAGCTTCATCCCGGTCGCCCTCGGCCTGCTGGTGGCCAGCCTGGTCCGGCGGATCACCACCGGCCCCGGCGGCACGCTGGTCCGGACCGTGCTGTTCCTGCCGCAGGTGATCCCGCTGGTGGCGGCCGGCATCGCGTGGAGCTGGGTGCTGTCCAGCAACGGTCTGGTCAACCAGGTGCTGCGCGCCGTCGGGCTGGACGGCATCACCCGCGCCTGGCTCGGCGAGTTCAGCACCGCGTTGCCGTCGGTCGGCGTGATCGGCACCTGGATCATGCTCGGCCTCTGCACGATCCTGCTGGTCACCGGCATGAGCAAGATCGACCCGTCGCTGTACGAGGCGGCCCGGATGGACGGCGCCGGTCCGATCCGTGAGTTCTTCGCGGTGACCCTGCCCAGCCTCCGCCAGGAGATCGGCGTCTGCCTCACCGTGACCATCATCGCGGCGCTGGCCAGCTTCGACATCGTCTACATCTCGACCAGCGGCGGCCCGGGTATCCAGACCACCGTGCCGGGCCTGGAGATCTACCGGCTGGCCTTCTCCCAGCGCCAGGTCGGGCTCGCCTCGGCCCTGGGCGTGGTGCTGATGCTGCTGGTGCTGATCTGCGTGCTGCCCATCCAGCGGCTGACCCGGGGGGAGAAGCCATGAACATGACCACCCGCAGCGAGCGGCTGACCGGACGCGTCTTCCTGATCGCCCTGGTCGTGGTCACCCTGCTGCCGTTCCTGAGCATGCTCTCGGCGGCCCTGCAACCACGTGGCACCGTACCCACCGGTCTGGCCTGGCCGTCCGATCCACAGTGGGGCAACTTCGTCGACGCCTTCACCGCCGCGAACATGGGCGCCCTGCTGGTGTCCAGCATGCTGATCGTGGCCGGGGTGGTGCCGTTCGGGGTGCTCATCGCGACCATGGCCGGGTTCGGCCTCGGGCACCTGCGGGTGGCCGGCGGACACATCGCCTTCGGGCTGCTGCTGCTCGGCCTCACGCTGCCCTTCGAGGCGGTGGTGACCCCGCTGTACTACCAGATGCGGGACCTCGGCCTGCTGAACACCCGCTGGGCCATCATCCTGCCGCTGATCGGCCTCTACATGCCGTTCGCGGTCTTCTGGATGCGCGCCCACTTCACCAACGTGCCGCGCGAACTCTCCGAGGCGGCGCGGGTCGACGGCAGCAACACCTGGCAGTTGTTCTGGCGGGTGCACGTGCCGCTGGCCCGCCCGGCCATCGCCTCGCTGACCATCCTGCTGTTCCTCTGGACCTGGAACCAGTTCCTGCTCGCCATCGTCATGGTCGACGACGCCACCAAACGGACCATGGCCGGTGCCCTCGGCGCGTTCCAGGGACAGTGGGGAACCGATCTGGTCTTGCTCTGCGCCGGATCGTTGCTCATCCTCACACCGACGCTCATCGTGTTCCTGATCTTCCAGCGCCAGTTCATCAAGGCCCTCCTGCAGGGCTCCGTGAAGGGATGACGGGTTGAACGACACCCCGATCCACGGCCACGCCGACGAGGGCTTCGGGCCCGTCGCCGACGTGTTCCGGGACAACTTCGTCCACCGTGGGGAGGTCGGCGCGGCAGTCGCCGTCTACCTGCGGGGCAACAAGGTCGTGGACCTGTACGGCGGGCTGGCCGACCCGCGCTCCGGTCGGCCCTGGACCGCCGACACCCCGGCCGTGGTCTTCTCGGTGACCAAGGGGATCATGGCGATCTGCGCCTACCTCCTGGTCCAGCAGGGCCGACTCGACCTGGAGGCCCCGGTCATCCGGTACTGGCCCGAGTTCGGTCGGCACGGCAAGGCCGAGATCCCGGTCCGCTGGCTGCTCACCCACCAGTCCGGACTGCCCACACTGGACCGCTCCTTCACCCGGGCGGAGGTGCTCGCCTGGGATCCGGTGATCGAGGCGATCGAGGAGCAGGCCCCGCTGTGGCAGCCGGGTACGGCCCACAGCTACCACCCGATCACCTACGGCTGGTTGATCGGCGAGGTGATCCGCCGGATCACCGGGGAGACGCCCGGCGCGTACCTCGCCCGCACCCTCGCCGAGCCGCTCGGCCTGCGTACCTGGGTCGGCCTGCCGGCCGCCGAGCGCGACGCGGTCGCCTGGATGCTGGCGCCGCTCGGCGAACCCTTCCCGGCCGGCGACCCGGTCGCCGAGCGCGGGATCACCATGGGCGGCGCGTTCGCCTTCCCCGCCGACTCCGACGGCCTGGTCAGCTTCAACGACCCGGCCATCCAGGCCGCCCAGGTCCCCGGCGCGGGCGGGATCAGCACCGCCGAGTCACTGGCCCGCCTCTACGCCGCCTGCGTCTCCGAGGTCGGCGGCGGACCGCTGCTCACCACCGTGTCCGTCGACGACGCCGTCACCGTCCGCGTCGCCGGTCAGCAGGTATACGGACTCCCCGACGTCGGACACCGCTGGGGGACCGGCTTCCTCGTCCACTCGACGCCGCGCCCGATGCTCGGCGCGCGCAGCTTCGGCCACGACGGCGCGGGCGGACACCTCGCCTTCGGCGACGACCAGCACCGGGTCGGTTTCGGCTACGTGGTCAACCAGATGGGCGGCGTCGTCGACGAGCGGGCCAACCTGCTCGCCGCCGCCCTGCTCTCCTGCCTGAGCGACTAGGCGGACCGGGTCGACGTCACGGCCGGCGAGCCGTGGCGTCGACCCCGCCGTCACTTGTTTGGCGCAGTGCGGCCCGTCCGGCCCGTCCGACCTGACCGGCCCGTGCGGCGCAGTGCGGTGACCACCAACAGAGGTGCGAACGCCTCCGCTCCGGCCGCCACCCGCTCGGCCAGACCGACCCGCCCACCGTCGACCGCCATCTCGGCCACGAACCAGGCCACCGGCAGCAGCAACCCGACCGCCAGCGCCACCCACGGCGCCCGTCGCCCTGCTGCCCGTGCTAATGCCGGCCAGAGCGCCAGCGCGCCGAAGGCGACGGCGGCGGCGAGCGTGTGGGGCACCGACCCGCCACCGTCGGCCGGAAGCGGGAACACCGCCACCGCCAGGGTCGCCACCCCGCCGAGGGCCAGCAGCGCTCGCCCGGCGGGTGCGAGGGGACGCAGCCCGGCGGCGGTCACACAGTGGCACAGCCCGAGCCCGGCCAGCGCGACCGTCATGATCCACCGGTCGGTCGCGCCGACGGCGGCGAGTGCGCTGATCGTCCCGGTGACCTGGTCGAACCCGCCCGGTTGGCGGGCCGCGCCGAGCGTCCACCCACCGATCAGGAGGACCGGCGCGACCACGGCGGAGACCAACGCCCATCCCGGTACGACTCGCATCACCGCACCGTACGTGCTGCCCCGCCAATCGGGCACCACCGGCCTGCCCCGGCCGTGTCGATCCTGCGCGTTCCCGGACCGCACAGCGCGGTTCACCACGTCGATCATGGAGTTTTGGCGCTCACAAAAGCCGCCTACGGTGCATTTCCTCAGCCACAACTCCATGATCGCGAGGCCAGGGGTCGACCTTGGTGCGGAGCGGCCCCTCCGAGGGAGGGGAGAGAGCGGGCTCGCCGGCCACGACGGGGGTGTCGTGGCCGGCGAGCTTCTCCAGGGGTCAGCCCTTGCGTTGGGCCAGCAGCCACTGGAGGATGCTGCGGTCCTCGTACGTCGGACCGTAGGCGGCGTGGTAGTCGGGCAGCGAGAACGCCTCGTTGCCGTACTCGGTGTAGCGCAGCAGCTTGGCGATCTGCGCGGGCGTCTTGCCCTGGGCCTCGTAGGCCGCGCGCAGGGCGGTGTGCGTGTTGCGGGCCAGCGAGATGTTGAGCAGGTGGTCGTTGACGCCGTGGGTGATCCAGAGCGGCACCTCACCGGCGGCGATGGCCTTGGCCTGGTCGGCACCGACCTGGAAACCGCCGGTCACCAGTCCACCGGCGAACAGGTCGGGACGCTTGGCGAACGCCTCCCAGAGCAGCCGGGAGCCGTACGACACGGTGGTGGCGTAGACCCGGTCGGTGTCCACCGCGTGGTCCTTGACGAACTGGTCGACCAGCCGGATCAGCAGGTCGCCCTCGGCGGGCAGGCCGACCCGCTGGTTCTGCGGGGCGAGCACGATGACGTCCTCGCGGCTGCCGGTCCAGCTCGACTGGAGCCAGGCGGTGGCCGGGATGTCGGCGGCGATCTGGACGCCCAGGTTGTCGCCGTCCCAGCCCATGCCGTGCCCGGGCAGGACGACCATCAGCGGGTACTTCTTGCCGGGCTGGTAGTTCTTCGGCAGGTGGTAGTGGTAGGGCAGCACCATGCCGTTGCTCAGGTACGAGCCGTACGTGAAGTCGTCGACGAGCAGGTTCACCGGCTTCTCGGTGACCCCGCGCGGGGTCTTCGGGGCGGCCTTGGCCTGCACCGGGCCCTTGCCCTTGCCCTTGCCGGGCTGGGCGTGCACGTCCTTGCGCTGGGTCACCCGGGTGGGCAGCTCGGTGTTGACCTTCACGCTGCACAGGAAGGTCGGGCACTTGGAGACGATGACGGTCCAGCCGAGGTTCTCGGCGGGGTCCAGCTCGACGATGACGTACCGGCCGTCCACCGAACGACGGTCCGCGCGGGTGGTGGGCGCGTTGTTCGTGTAGGTGTGGGTGACCTTGCGGTCGGCCAGCTTGGGCAGGTCGTCCATCGGGTTGAAGCGGAAGTTGTAGACGGTGTCGGAGACCGAGAAGGTGGAGTTGTCGAGCTCGCGGGGGTTGACCGTCTGCGGGTACTCGACGGCGACGGCGGAGACCTTCTGGCCGTACGTGTAGACGGTGGTGATCGGTGTGACACTGCGGATGCCACCGGTGTCGCCACCGGGACCCTTCGACGCCGCGTACGCGGCTGTGCCGGAGGTGGCGAGAAGTGCTACCGCCGCCATGGCGGTGAGCGTCCTTCGCAGTCTCATCGGCCCTCCTTGTTGGACGCGTCCGGCTGCCGTGGGCAGATCCCGTGGCAGCGCCCCGGACCGGTTGGGGTGGTGTGGGGGAGGACGGGCGCTAAACTGATTTAGCAGAGCATCGGCGTCCGGCTGGTCGATGTCAAGACTGTGCCGGTGACGGCGCGGGGACCGACCGTGCGCCCGGGTGGCGTCGATGGCCGCCACGGGTCGGTCCCGATCCGCTGCGCCGTGGCGGCTCCCGGAGAGGATGGTCCGTTGTGGAGTCGGCGGCTCGATCGGTCACGGTGCGTGAGCACCCGGTGGGTGTGCGTCGACCGGATGCCTCGTTTCCCTTTGCGGGTCGACGGATGTGCACAGCGGGTGTCCGGGCGGTCGCCCCGGGCCGCGAGTTGGCGTATTCTCTGCTCTCGATGGACGTTATTCGGGTGGCCGGCGCGAATGCTCGACTTCCTTCGATGTGCAACCCCTTGACCTGCGGCGATTCGGCCGACCGGTGGAGCCTCGGCTTCGTTACGAGAACGTGACCGCTGGATTTCCGGCGAGGTGTTGACCCGGGCAATGTGAGCGCTAACACTTGGGCCCCGAAGTGCGATCCACGCAGCCGGTGCGACGGCGCGAGTTCCAGATTGGGGAAGCCAGTGAGCAGAAGAATTCTGGCCGCTCTCGGTAGCGCCGCCCTGGCGCTGAGTATGGCGGCGTGTAGTGGCGACGGTGCCGGAAGCGGCAACACCAGCGACGAGAAGCCGTCCGACCTCACCATCGGCGTCTCGATGCCGACCCAGACCTCCGAGCGGTGGATCGCCGACGGCAACTCCGTCAAGGAGAAGCTGGAGGCCAAGGGCTACAAGGTCGACCTCCAGTACGCCGGTGACGACATCCCGACCCAGTCGCAGCAGGTCGACCAGATGATCACGCGCGGCGCCAACGTACTGATCATCGCCGCGATCGACGGCACCGCCCTCAGTGGGCAGCTCCAGGCGGCGGCCGACGCCAAGATCCCGGTCATCGCCTACGACCGACTCATCCGGGACAGCCCGAACGTCGACTTCTACGTCAGCTTCGACAACTACAAGGTCGGCGTGGCCCAGGCCAGCGCGCTCCTGGTCGGCCTCGGCCTGCAGACCAAGGACGGCGGCAAGGGCGAGGCGACCGGGCCGTTCAACATCGAGTTGTTCGCCGGGTCGCTGGACGACAACAACGCCCACTTCTTCTTCAACGGCGCGATGGACACCCTCAAGCCGTTCATCGACGCGGGCACGCTCAAGGTGAAGTCCGGGCAGACCAAGATCGAGCAGGTGGCGATCCTGCGCTGGCAGCAGGAGGCCGCGCAGAAGCGGATGGAGGACCTGCTCACCTCCAGCTACAACGACAACAGCAAGGTGGACGGCGTGCTGTCGCCGTACGACGGCATCTCGCGCGGCATCATCACCGCGCTGCAGAACGCCGGCTACCGGGGCGCCGACGAGATCCCGGTGGTCACCGGGCAGGACGCCGAGATCGCCTCGGTCAAGCTGATCAACGACGGCATCCAGAGCTCCACCATCTTCAAGGACACCCGCCTGCTGGCCGAGCAGGCCGTGGTCGCCGGTGAGGCGTTCCTCCAGGAGAAGACGCCCGAGGCCAACGACAGCGAGACCTACAACAACGGGGTCAAGGTCGTCCCGTCGTACCTGCTGCCGGTCGAGACCGTCTTCAAGGACGAGATCCAGAAGGTGCTGATCGACTCCGGCTACTTCACCGCCGAGGAGGTCGCCTCCGGCCAGTCCAGGAACTGACGGCGGCACCCGGGGGCTCGGCGGCGGTGTCCGCCGCCGGGCCCCACCCTCTCGACCCAGTACAGACCTCACGACACAGATCGCCAGGACGGTGCAGATGGACGACCACATCCTCGAGATGCGTCACATCACCAAGACGTTCCCCGGGGTGGCGGCGCTGCAGGACGTCTCGCTCGCCGTGCGCCGGGGGGAGATCCACGCCATCTGCGGCGAGAACGGCGCCGGCAAGTCCACCCTGATGAAGGTGTTGTCGGGCGTCTACCCGTCCGGCAGCTACGACGGCGAGATCCTCTTCGACGGCGCACCGGCGAACTTCCGTGGCATCCGGGACAGCGAGGACCGGGGCATCGTCATCATCCACCAGGAACTCGCCCTGGTGCCGTATCTGTCGATCGCCGAGAACATCTTCCTCGGCAACGAGCGCCGGGGGCGTACCGGCCTGATCGACTGGAACCGCACCAACGCCGAGGCCGCGGAACTGCTCGCCTCGGTCGGGCTGCCGGAGAACCCGGTGACCCCGGTGGTGCAGCTCGGCGTCGGCAAGCAGCAGCTTGTCGAGATCGCCAAGGCGATCTCGAAGAAGGTCCGGCTGCTCATCCTGGACGAACCGACCGCGGCGCTCAACGACATCGACTCGGCGCACCTGCTCGACCTGATGCGGCGGCTGCGCGACCAGGGCATCACCTGCATCATGATCTCGCACAAGCTCAACGAGATCACCGCCATCGCCGACTCGACCACCGTGCTGCGCGACGGCCGGACCGTGGAACGGCTGGAGATGGCCTCCGGCGAGGTGACCCAGGAGCGGATCATCCGCGGCATGGTCGGCCGCGACCTGGACAGCTTCTATCCCGACCGGGTCTCGTCGCCGGGCGCGGAGGTGCTGCGGATCGAGGACTGGTCGGTGCGGCATCCGACGCAGGACCGGCTGGTCGTCCAGAACGCCGCCCTGAACGTGCGCGCCGGCGAGGTGGTCGGCATCGCCGGGCTGATGGGCGCCGGACGGACCGAGCTGGCGATGAGCGTCTTCGGCCGGTCGTACGGCCGGGACATCTCCGGCCGGTTGTTCATGCACGGCCGCGAGGTCCGGGCGCGGTCCGTCGCGGAGGCGATCCGCAACGGCATCGCGTACGCCACCGAGGACCGCAAACGGTACGGCCTCAACCTGATCGACGACATCCGGCACAACGTCTCCGCCGCCGGACTGCGCAAGCTCGCCCGTCTCGGCTGGGTGCACGACAACGAGGAGACCAAGGTCGCCGAGACCAGCCGGCGCGACATGCACATCAAGGCGCCGAGCGTGATGTCGGCGGTGGGCAAGCTCTCCGGCGGCAACCAGCAGAAGGTCGTGCTGTCGAAGTGGCTGTTCACCGACCCGGACGTGTTGATCCTGGACGAGCCGACGCGGGGCATCGACGTCGGCGCGAAGTTCGAGATCTACACCATCGTCAACCAGTTGGTCGCCGCCGGTAAGGCGGTCATCATCATCAGCTCGGAGCTGCCCGAGCTGCTCGGCATGTGCGACCGCGTCTACACGATGTCGGCGGGGCGGATCACCGGCATGGTGCCGGTCGGCGAGGCCACCCAGGAGAAGCTGATGGAACTCATGGCGAAGGACAAGGAAACCGTCGGATGACCAGCACCAAGCCCTCCTCGGTGTCGAAGGGCCCGTCGACCGAGAGCGCTCCCGCCGCCGCGCTGCACGTGGGCAGCAGCGACCCCCGTACGCTCATCATGAACAACCTGCGACAGAGCGGCATCTTCGTCGCCCTCGTCGTCATCGTCGCCCTCTTCGCGTTCCTCACCGACGGACTCTCGCTGAGCCCGGGCAACATCACCAACATCGTCCTCCAGTATTCGTACATCCTGGTGCTCGCGATCGGCATGGTCATCGTGATCATCGGCGGGCACATCGACCTGTCGGTCGGCTCGGTGGTCGCGTTGACCGGCGCGGTCTCCGCCGTGGTGGTGATCCGGGAGGGTCAACCCTGGTGGATGGGGGTGGTGGCCGCGCTGGTGGTCGGCCTGGCGGTCGGCGCGTGGCACGGCTTCTGGGTCGCGTACGTCGGCATCCCCGCCTTCATCGTGACCCTGGCCGGCATGCTGCTGTTCCGCGGTCTGACCCTGCGGGTGCTGGACAACATCTCGCTGTCGCCGTTCCCGGCCGAGTACAACAGGATCGCCGCCGGCTTCCTCAACGGACTCATCGGCGGTGACGGGTACGACGCCTTCACCCTGCTCATCGGCGCCATCGCGGTGGCCGGTTACGTGGTGAGCTGCTTCCGGACCCGGGTGGCGCGGATCCGCTACCAGCAGCCGGTCGAGTCGTTCGCGCTGTTCGTCGCGCGGATGGCGCTGGTCGGTGCGGTGGTCATGTACTTCGCCTGGCAGCTCGCGCAGGCCCGGGGCCTGCCCATCGTGCTGATCATCCTGGCCGCGCTGGTGCTGGTCTACGGGATGCTCACCCGGCGGACGGTCTTCGGCCGGCAGGTGTACGCCATCGGCGGCAACCTGCCCGCGGCGATGCTGTCCGGCGTCAAGGTGAAGACCGTCAACTTCTGGATCTTCGTCAACATGGGCTTCCTGTCGGCGGTGGCCGGCATCATCTTCTCCTCGCGGTCCAACGGCGCACAGCCCGCCGCCGGCAACATGTTCGAGCTCGACGCGATCGCGGCGGCCTTCATCGGCGGCGCCGCCGTCACCGGCGGCGTCGGCACGGTCGTCGGCGCGATGGTCGGTGGCCTGATCATGGCCGTGATGAGCAACGGCATGCAGTTGATGGGTGTGGACCAGTCGATGCAGTCGGTGGTGAAGGGCCTGGTGCTGCTCGTCGCCGTCGCCTTCGACGTCTACAACAAGCGGCGGGCGGGCGCGACCCGCTAGGGGTGTCGGTTCGGCCCGCGCTTGACGTCGTCCCACTGCTTGGACACACTCCCTCCGGTCGGCCGTACGCACCGTCGCTGAAGCCGGAGGTCGGGTTGGTCCAGGAGGAGATCCGTCGGCGCAACGCCGGTACGCTGCTGCGGCACGTGCACCTGGACGGCCCGACGTCCCGCGCCGGGCTGGCCGAGCGGATGGGCCTCAACCGCAGCACCATCATGGCGTTGACCACCGGGTTGAGCCGGGTGGGCCTGGTCCACGAGGAACCGCCGACCGACACCGGCCGCGCGGGCCGTCCCTCGCTGATGGTCCGACCCTCGGCCGACCGGTTCTATGTGCTGGCCTTCGACGTGGCGGTGGACCGGCTGGTGGCGGCGCGGGTCGGCCTGGGCGGGGCGATCCTGGACCGACGCGAGGCGGTACGCCCACGGGCCGGGCCGGACCTGCACCGCGTGGTGGCGGTGCTGGCCCGGTTCGGCCGCCAGTTGCACCGTGCCGCGCCGCCGCGGGCGCGATGCGTGGGCATCGGTGCCTCGTACTGCGGGATGATCCGGCCCGGCGACGGGATGGTCCGCTTCGGACCGGACCTGGGCTGGGTGGACCAGGACTTCGGTGCGGAACTCGGCCGCCGTCTCGGGCTCGGCCTGCCGGTCGCGGTCGGCAACGAGGCCCATCTCGGCGCCCAGGCCGAGCAGTGGCGCGGCGCGGGTGTCGGCTTCGACAACCTGATCTACCTGCACGGTGACGTGGGTGTCGGTGGCGGCATCATCGTCGGTGGCCGGCTGCTCGGCGGCCACGGCGGTTACGGCTGCGAGCTGGGGCACATGGTGGTGAACCCGTACGACGGGCGGCCGTGCGGCTGCGGCTCGTCCGGGTGCCTGGAGGCGGAGGTGGGCGAGCGGGCCCTGCTCGACGTCGCGGGCCGTCCCGCCGAGACGTTCGGTCGTGCGGCGATCCGGTCGGTCGCCGACGACGCCGATCGCGGTGACCCGGCCGCGCGGGAGGCGTTCCGGCGGATCGGGGACTGGCTCGGCATCGGCGTGGCCAACCTGATCAACCTGTTCAACCCGGGCATGGTCGTCTTCGGCGGGATGCTGTGCGACGTGTACCCGGGTGCGGCGGCCCAGGTGCGCAGCCGGATCGCCCGTAACGTGCTGCCGGTGGCGCGGGAGAGCGTGCGCCTGCGTACTGCCGCGCTCGGTGACGACGCGACGTTGGTGGGTGCCGCCGAACTCGGGTTCGCCCCACTGCTCGACGACCCGTTGGGCGTGCTCACGTCGGGTGGCGCCGCCGGTCGCTGTGCCACACCGACCACGGCCCGCCGGGAGCCGCCCGCCCGCTGCGTCTGAACGCCTGGCCTGACTCCCGCACGCCGACGCTGCGTCTCGCGCGTCGGGGCGTACCCGTCGAGGTGTGGACGCCGGGCGCGGCGGACCGGGCGGGTGTCGGGGCACCCGCCCGGCCCGTCACCCGGTCGTGCCGGGCGACGGGTCCGCGTCGATGCTCCGGGTCAGGCCCGGCTCCACCGTTGGTTGGCGGCGGTGTGGCAGTTCCAGACCAGCACCGTGGTGCCGTTCGCGGTGCCGTTGTTGTTCACGTCCAGGCAGAGGTTCGGGAACCGCACGCTGCTGATCGTGCCGTTGCCGTTGAAGGTCCACTGCTGGTTGGTGCCCCCGTTGCAGTCCCAGATCTGCACCGGGCTGCCGGCGGTGGCGGTGGTGGAGACGTCCAGGCACTTGCCGAGCACCTGGAGGGTCTGACCGTTCTGGGTGAAGCTCTGGTTGCTGTTGTTGTGGCAGTCCCAGATCAGCGTGGCCGTGCCGTTGGCGGTGCCGCCGTTGTTGACGTCGAGGCACCGGCCGGAGGACTCGCTGCGCAGCCGGAAGGTGGTCGGCGGGTTGGTCGTCCCGCCGCCGCTGACCCGGAAGACCGCCGTGCCGTGCGCCGGGACGCTGGCGGAGATCGTGCCGGTGCTGGTCGAGGTGCCGTTGGTCCAGGCGTCGCGGAGCGTGAACGAGCTGCCGGACTTGCCGATCGCCGCCGCCGTGGTGGACACGGTGGTGGTGGACGAGCCCTGGTTGAGCAGGGCCACCGCGACGTCGCCGTTGGCCAGCCGCTTGGCCAGCACCCGGCGGGTGCCGTCGTTGGACACCTGCACGGCCTGGAGGGCGAGCGGATCCTGGTTGATCGCGATGAGCTGCTGGTTGCGCAGGATGGCCAGGGTCGCCGCGTTGGCGTTGCGGATGTCGTTGCCGGCGATCAACGGCGAGGCCATGATCGACCAGAGCGCGAAGTGGCTGCGCATCTCGGTGTCGTTCATGCCCCCGTTGCCGACCACCATCATGTCCTGGTCGTTGAAGGCGCCCGGTGCGGCGTACGGGGCGAGGGGCACGGTGACGTTGATGATGTTCTGCACGCCCATCGGGTAGCCGTTGGTCTGCCCGGTGTTCCACGAGTTGGTGATGTCCTCGGTGGTCCGCCACATGTTGGCGATGTCGCCCCAGTTGCGCTGCGGGCCGGTCTTCTCGTGGATGCTGTTCGGGTTGATGCTGTAGACGATCGGCCGGCCGGTGGCGGCCAGCGCGTCACGCATCAGAGCGAACCCGGCCACCTGGTCGTTGATGGTGCCCCAGGGCGAACACCAGTCGTACTTGAGGAAGTCCACGCCCCAGGCGGCGAACTGGCGGGCGTCCTGGTATTCGTGTCCGAGGCTGCCGGTGGAGCCCGGCCACGCGCCGAAGTACTGGGCGCAAGTCTTCTCCCGGGGCACCTGGTAGATCCCGAAGAGCAGACCCCGGGCGTGCAGGTAGTCGCCGAGGGCCTTCATGCCGCTGGGGAACCGGCCGGCGTGGGCCTGGAGGTTGCCCTGAGCGTCGCGGTTCGGGTCGAACCAGCAGTCGTCGACGACGACGTACTTGTAGCCGAGGTCGCGCATCCCGGTGGAGACGATCGCGTCAGCCATCTGATGGATCAGCGCCTCGTTGATGTTGCACCCGAACGTGTTCCAGGTGTTCCAGCCCATCGGTGGGGTACGGGCCACCCCGTTGTTGAGCGCCTGGGCGGGTTTCGGCGAGTGGAGCCCGTCGACGACGACGGCCGTGAACGCCAACATCAGGACGCTCAGGACGGCCAACCATCGTGGTCGTGCGCGCATGCGGATCTCCTTCAAGGTCAGGGGGCAACAGGTGTCGTTCGTCGATGACCGACCACGAGGTGCCCGTGCGGTGATGGGGCGGTGCGGGGTGCCTGGTGCGTCGTCGGGCGGGCGCACCGGTGGTGGCAGGGCAGCGGCCGGGCGAGGGTGCGCCGGTGACCGGCGGCGGTGGGCCCGTTCGCCGTCGGCCGTGGCCGCATGGAGTCCTCAGCCGGCCACGCTCAGCATCGATGTCGCGAATGTTATCGCTGACATTCAATTCTGTAAATCACTGTGCGGGGTGGTCGAGGGTGGGTCGGGCGGGCTTGCGGGAGGGCGGTCCGGCGTGACCCGAATGACTGTGCACGTCAGTGAGGGGTGGTGCGGTGTGATCGAGGCGGGGATCGGCATGATCGAGGGCGTCGCCAACACCTCGCCTTGATCGTCTGATGAATCGGTGATGTTAACGCTCATCTCGGGGTCCATCGAACGGGCCGGTTCCCGGGGCTGGACGGTCCCGGGTCGTCTCTCGGACGGCTGCCGGGTGTCGGCCTCCGGGTGCCGTCCACGATGCCCGGTGCGCGTACGGATGTGCGCAGCTCGCACGGGAGGGTCCGGCCCGTGCGAGCGGATGGTCGGCGGGTCGGCGGGAGGTGTGCGGCGTGACGGCCACCGTACGTGCCGGTCGGTTTCGGCTGGGTCGTCTCGGCAAGCGCTCCGAGCAGGCCGAAGAGGCTTGCGAGGGGTGCCGGTGCCGCGTCGTCCCGCCCTCCGGTACGGCCTGCCGCGCGCCCCGCGTCGGCGTGCTCGGCGTCCGGTCCCGTGCGGGTCGCCGCGCCGATCGGCCGGACACGTGGTGACCTGGGGCGGGGGCACCGTCGCCCGGCATCCTTCGGTAGCCTGTTGACGGCGGTCTATTTCTCGGTGTACTCCGTTACGGAGCTGTTGCCGGCAGGTGTCTTGACGGCGCAGGATGTGAGCGTTAACACTGAGGTCCGTCATCGGCCGGAGGTGAAGATGAGCGGAGTGGACGAAGCAGGCGACCGGTACGTCGTCGGCGTCGACTACGGCACCCTGTCGGGACGGGCCCTGGTGGTCCGGGTCCGCGACGGTGCCGAGTTGGGGACTGCGGTGCACGAGTACCGCAGGGCGGTCATCAGCACCGCCCTACCGGACGGCGGCACTCCGCTGCCGCCCGACTGGGCGTTGCAGGACCCCGAGGACTACCGCGACGTGCTGCGCCACGCCGTGCCGGCGGCGGTGACCGCCGCCGGGATCGACCCGGCCGACGTGGTCGGCATCGGCATCGACTTCACCGCCTGCACGGTGCTACCGACGCTCGCCGACGGCACGCCGCTGTGCGAGGTGCCGGAGCTGCGTCAGCGCCCGCACGCCTGGGTCAAGCTCTGGAAGCACCACGCCGCGCAGCCGCACGCCGACCGGATCAACGCGCTTGCCCACCAGCGGGGCGAACCCTGGATCGGCCGCTACGGCGGCAAGATCTCGGCCGAGTGGCAGTTCGCCAAGGGCCTGCAGATCCTGGAGGAGGACCCGGAGGTCTACCGCCGGGCCGAGCGCTTCGTCGAGGCCGCCGACTGGATCGTGTGGCAACTGTGCGGCGTCGAGACCCGCAACGTCTGCACCGCCGGTTACAAGGGCATCCTCCAGGACGGCAACTACCCGTCGGTGGACTACCTGACCGCGCTGAACCCCGGCTTCGGCGACTTCGTGGCCAAGCTGGACGGTCCGCTGATGCCGCTGGGCGCGAAGGCGGGCGGGCTCACCGCCACCGCCGCGGCCTGGACCGGGCTGCCGGAGGGCGTCGCGGTCGCCGTCGGCAACGTCGACGCGCACGTGACCGCGGCCTCCGCCCAGGCGATCGAGCCGGGCCGGCTGGTGGCCATCATGGGCACCTCGACCTGCCACGTGGTCAACGGCACGGCTCCGGCCGAGGTGGCCGGCATGTGCGGGGTCGTCGACGGTGGCATCAGCGACGGCGCGTGGGGCTACGAGGCCGGGCAGAGCGGGGTCGGCGACATCTTCGGATGGTTCGTCGACCACGCCGCCCCGGCCGGGCTCGACTCGCACGAGCGGCTCACCGAGCTGGCCGCCGCCCAGCCGGTCGGTGCCCACGGACTGGTCGCGCTGGACTGGTGGAACGGCAACCGGTCGCTGCTGGTCAACCACGACCTGAGCGGGATGATCGTCGGCCTGACCCTGGCCACCCGGCCGGAGGACATCTACCGCGCGCTGCTCGAATCGACCGCGTACGGCACCAGGATGATCGTCGAGGCGTTCGTCGACGCGGGTGTCCCCGTCCACGATCTGGTGATCGCCGGTGGACTCACCTCGAACAAGCTGCTCATGCAGATCTACGCCGACGTCACCAACCGACCGCTGGGCATCATCGGCTCGGCCCAGGGCCCGGCGCTCGGCTCGGCGATCCACGCGGCCGTCGCCGCCGGTGCGTACCCCTCGATCACGGCGGCGGCGCAGGTCATGGGCCGCGTGCACGAGGCCGTCTACCAACCGGACCCGGAGCGGGTGCGCGCCTACGACGCCCTCTACGCCGAGTACCGCGCGCTGCACGACCACTTCGGTCGGGGCGCCAACGACGTGATGCTGCGCCTACGGGCGATCCGCAACGCGGCGGTCGAGTCGACCGGGGCGCCGCAGGAGACGGTGGAGGTGCCGGCATGAGCGACGACCTGACCGCACTGGTGACCGAGTTGCGCGCCAGCGTCGCCCGGCTGCACGGCGAGCTGACCCGCTACGGGTTGGTCGCCTGGACGGCCGGCAACGTCTCCGCCCGCGTACCGGGCCACGACCTCATGGTCATCAAGCCCAGCGGCGTCGACTACGACGACCTCTCGGCCGAGAACATGGTGCTCTGCGACCTGGACGGCGTACCCGTCGAGGGAGAGCTGTCGCCCTCCAGCGACACCGCGGCGCACGCGTACGTCTACCGTGCCATGCCCGAGGTGGGCGGCGTCGTGCACACCCACAGCACGTACGCCACCGCCTGGGCGGCGCGCGGCGAGTCGATCCCCTGCCACCTCACCGCGCAGGCCGACGAGTTCGGCGGGGAGATCCCGGTGGGCCCGTTCGCGCTGATCGGCGGCGACGACATCGGCAAGGGCATCGTCAGCACGCTGACCGGGCACCGATCGCCCGCGGTGCTGATGCGCAACCACGGCGTCTTCACCATCGGGCGCAACGCCCGGTCCGCGGTCAAGGCCGCGGTGATGTGCGAGGACGTCGCCCGGACCGCGCACCTGGCGCGTGCTCTCGGGCAACCGGTGCCGATGGCGCAGGCCGACATCGACGCGCTCTACGACCGCTACCAGAACGTCTACGGACAACGCCCCTCGCCTCCGGCGAGCTCCTGACCGATCGCGGGTCCCGGCGACCCGCGATCTGATTCGCACCACCCGCACAGGATCCGCACCACCGACTCAGGCCGCCCGTGCAGCACGGCGGGCGGCGTGGACAACCGCACCCACTCGAGGAGATCCGATGAGGAACATGCGAATGCCGATGGCGCGTCGTCGCGCCATCGCGGTCGCCGCCGCCGTGCTGCTCGCCGGCAGCGTGGCGGCCTGCGGTAACAGCGACACCGGTGGCGACGCCGGTGGTGACGACGGCAAGCTCGTCCTGGGCTTCTCCCAGGTCGGCGCGGAGAGCGGCTGGCGGACCGCCAACACCAACTCCATCAAGGAGTCGGCGGCGGAGGCGGGCATCGAGCTGAAGTTCGACGACGCCCAGCAGAAGCAGGAAAACCAGATCAAGGCCATCCGCAACTACATCCAGCAGAAGGTCGACGTGATCGCCTTCTCGCCGGTGGTGGAGTCGGGCTGGGACACGGTGCTCAAGGAGGCCAAGGACGCCGGCATTCCGGTCATCCTGACCGACCGCGCGGTGGACTCGGCGGACACGTCGCTGTACAAGACCTTCCTCGGCTCGGACTTCGTCAAGGAGGGCCGGCTCTCCGGTGAGTGGCTGGTCGAGGAGAAGAAGGCCGCAAGCGGCGACGTGAACATCGTCGAGCTCCAGGGCACCACCGGCTCCGCGCCGGCCAACGACCGCAAGAAGGGCTTCGCCGAGGCGATCGCCGCCGACCCCAAGCTCAAGGTCATCGCCTCCCAGTCGGGTGACTTCACCCGGGCCGGCGGCAAGCAGGTCATGGAGCAGTTCCTGAAGGCCCACCCGAAGATCGACGTGCTCTTCGCGCACAACGACGACATGGGTCTGGGTGCCCTCGAAGCGATCACCGCGGCCGGCAAGGTGCCCGGCCAGGACATCACCATCATCACCATCGACGCGGTCAAGGACGGCATGCAGGCCCTGGCCGACGGCAAGTTCAACTTCATCGCGGAGTGCAGCCCGCTGCTCGGCCCACAGCTGATGGACCTGGCCAAGAAGGTCAAGGCGGGTGAGGAGGTGCCGCCGCGGATCGAGACCGAGGAGACCACCTTCACCCAGGAGCAGGCCAAGGAGGCCCTGCCCAACCGCAAGTACTGATCGACGCCCGGGGTCGCCGCGTGACGTGGCGGCCCCGCCGCGTCGCCCATTTCCCGACGGACTGGGCGCCTGGCCCGCCACCCCCGTGCCACGTCCGCCCGGTCGGCCCCTCGGCTGACCGGGCGGACGCCACGGGGGCTCCGTGGCCCTTCCCTCCAGCGAGAACCCAGAAGAGGATCTGATGGGATGACGGATAGCCGTCCGGTCCTGACGATGACCGGGATCAGCAAGTCCTTTCCCGGGGTGCGTGCACTCCACAACGTCGACTTCCGGCTCTACCCCGGCGAGGTGCACGCCCTGATGGGCGAGAACGGCGCCGGCAAGTCGACCCTGATCAAGGTGTTGACCGGCGTCTACGGCATCGACGAGGGCACCATCACGCTCGACGGCGAGCAGGTCGCCTTCAACGGGCCGATGCAGGCCGCCTCGGCCGGCGTCAGCACCGTCTACCAGGAGGTCAATCTCTGCCCCAACCTCTCGGTGGCGGAGAACATCTTCATCGGCCGGGAGCCGCGTCGCTTCGGCGCCGTCCGCTGGGGCGAGGTCCGGCGGCGGGCCCGGGCGCTGCTGGCCCGCCTGGAGCTCGACATCGACGTCTCCGCGCCGGTCGCGAGTTTCTCGTTGGCCGTGCAGCAGATGGTGGCGATCGCCCGGGCGATCGACGTGCAGGCCCGGGTGCTCATCCTCGACGAGCCGACGTCCAGCCTGGACGCCGGGGAGGTGGCACAGCTCTTCCGGATCATGCGGCAACTGCGCGACGAGGGCATCGCGATCCTCTTCGTCACCCACTTCCTCGACCAGGTGTACGGGATCGCCGACCGGATCACCGTGCTGCGCAACGGCACGCTGGTGGGGGAGTACCCGACCGCCGAGCTGCCGCAGCTCGCGCTCGTGGAGAAGATGATCGGCAAAGAACTCGACGTCCTCGAACGCATCGAGGAGCACCCCCGACGGGAACTGGCGGTCCTGGAGGGCGGCACGCCCTTCGTCGAGGTGTCCGACCTCGGGCGCAAGGGTGCGGTCGCCCCGTTCAGCCTGACCATCCACGCCGGAGAGGTGGTCGGCCTGGCCGGTCTGCTCGGCTCCGGCCGTACCGAGGTGGCCCGGCTGCTGTTCGGCGCGGACCGTGCCGACCGGGGCCAGGTGGCGGTCAGCGGCAAGGCGTCCGGCCTGCGCAACCCGGTGCAGGCCATCGACCACGGCATCGGCTTCTGCTCGGAGAACCGCCGCGCGGAGGGGATCATCGGTGACCTGTCGGTCCGGGAGAACATGATCCTGGCCATGCAGGCGGCCCGGGGCTGGCTGCGGCCCATCCCGCGCCGTCGACAGGACGAACTGGTCGACAAGTACATCAAGGCGTTGAGCATCCGGCCGCCCAACCCCGAGGTGCCGGTCCGCAACCTCTCCGGCGGCAACCAGCAGAAGGTGCTGCTGGCCCGGTGGCTGATCACCGAGCCCCGGCTGCTCATCCTGGACGAACCGACCCGGGGCATCGACATCGGCGCCAAGGCGGAGATCCAGAAGCTGGTCGTTCAGCTCTCCGACGGTGGGATGGCGGTGCTGTTCATCTCCGCCGAGTTGGAGGAGGTGCTGCGACTCAGCCACAAGATCGCGGTCATGCGGGACCGGGAGATGGTCGCGCACCTGACCAACGACGACACGGTGGACGCCGACCGGGTCATGCAGACCATTGCCAGCGGCACCCCCGGGGAGGGGACAGAGTCATGAGCGAACGGATCCGGCCCCTGCTCGGGCACCGGCTGTTCTGGCCGATCGCCGTCCTGGTGGTGATGCTGGCGGCGAACACGGTCTACCGCCCCGGCTTCCTGTCGATCGAGATGAACAACGGCCACCTGTACGGCACCCCGATCGACATCCTCCGGCTGAGCGCACCGCTGATCCTGGTCGCGCTCGGCATGACCCTGGTCATCTCCACCGGCGGCATCGACCTGTCGGTCGGGTCGATCTGCGCCATCAGCGGTGCGATCGCCTGCCTGCACATCAGTCAGGCGCCGGACCAGAACAGCTTCGTCACGGTGGCGACCGCGCTGGCGATGGCGCTCGGGGTGGCGCTGGTCCTCGGTGCCTGGAACGGCGTACTGGTCTCGGTGATCGGTATTCAGCCGATCATCGCCACGCTGATCCTGATGGTGGCCGGTCGCGGGCTGGCGCAGTTGATCACCGAGGGTCAGATCATCACGATCAACTCCGGGCCGTACCGGGCGATCGGGTTGGGTCACTTCCTCACCCTGCCGTTGGCGATCTTCATCGCGCTCGGAGCGGCGCTGCTGGTCGCGGCCTTCACCCGCCGTACCGCGCTCGGCATGATCATCGAGTCGGTGGGCGGCAACCGGGAGGCCAGCCGGTTGGCCGGTATCCGGTCGGGCCGGATCGTCTTCCTGGTCTACGTGGTCAGCGCGGCCTGCGCGGCGGTCGCCGGCTTCATGATGACGGCCAACGTGTCCAGTGCCGACGGCAACGCCGCCGGCCTCTGGGTGGAGCTGGACGCCATCCTCGCGGTCGTCATCGGGGGCACCGCGCTGGCCGGCGGGCGGTTCTATCTCAGCGGCACCATCCTCGGCGCGCTGATCATCCAGACGCTCACCACCACGGTGTACGCCATGAACATCTCGCCGCAGACGGCGTTGCTGTTCAAGGCGGTCGTCGTGATCGCGGTCTGCCTCATCCAGGCCCCGGCGTTCCGCGCCACGTTCAACCGCCGCAAGCGCGGCACCCCACCCCCGCCGGCCCCGACGCCGCAGCGCCAGAAGGAGGAGGTGACGGCATGAGCGAGCAGAGCGAGCGAATCATCAGGCGCGGTGCAATGAGGTCTCATGGCGGCACGCAGCGAAGCGGAGTGACGGCATGAGCGAGCGGATGCGAGCGAATCATCGGTTCAGTGCGGTGGAGCCTCATGGCGGCACGCAGCGAAGCGGAGTGACGGCATGAGCAGTACGTCGTTGACCACCGGGCCGAGTTGGGCGCGGCTGCCCCGGCGGCACGTGCCGGTGCTGGCCACGCTGGCCCTGCTGCTGGTCATGTACGCCATCGGCGTGTCCCAGTACCGTGCCTTCTCCAACATCCAGGTCATCTTCAACGTCTTCATCGACAACGGTTTCCTCCTCGTCGTCGCGGTGGGGATGACCTTCGTGATCCTCACCGGCGGCATCGACCTCTCCGTGGGGTCGGTGGTCGCGATGACCGCGATGGTCTCGGCGTGGCTGCTCGAGGCGGGTCTGCCCGCGTTGCCGGTGCTGGTCATCGCGTTGCTCATCGGGCCGACGCTCGGGTTCCTGATGGGCTGTGCGATCCATTTCTTCGACATCCAGCCGTTCATCGTCACGCTCGCCGGGATGTTCTTCGCCCGGGGCATGTGTACGTTCATCAGTGACTCGTCGATCCGGATCACCGACGGTTTCTGGACCACGATGGCGCAGCACCGGATCGGCGATCCGGGCGGCAACTTCGTCTCGGTGAGCGTGCTGGTCGCCTTCGCGGTGGTGCTCGTCGGCGCGTACGTGCTGGCGTACACCCGGTTGGGGCGCAACGTGTACGCGATCGGCGGCAACCCGCAGTCGGCGCTGCTGATGGGGCTGCCGGTGGGGCGTACCCGGATCGCGGTCTACACGATCAGCGGCCTGTGCTCGGCGATCGGCGGGATCCTGCTCTCGTTCTACACGCTCTCCGGGGCGCCGCTGATCGGGATCGGGATGGAGCTCGACGTAATCGCGGCCGTGGTGATCGGTGGCACGGTGCTCACCGGCGGATCGGGGTATGTCTTCGGCACGGTGCTCGGTGTGCTGGTGCTCGGCGTGATCCAGACGCTGATCACTTTCGACGGTAGCCTCAACTCCTGGTGGACCAAGATCGTAATTGGCGGCCTGCTCTTCGCGTTCATCCTGCTCCAGCGCCTCATCGGCATCCGCTACAAGTGACCGCCCCTCTCGCGGAAGGCAACTCCCATGGCAACGCATCCTGAACCCGAGGTCTGGTTCCTCACCGGAAGCCAGGCGATGTACGGCGAGGACACCCTCCGGCAGGTGGCCGAGCAGTCCCGTCAGATCGCCGCCCTGCTCGACGACTCGCCGCACATCCCGGCCCGGGTGGTCTGGAAGCCGGTGCTGACCACCAGCGCGGACATCCTGGAGGTCTGCCGGGACGCCGCGGTGCAGGGTGCGGTCGGGGTCATCGCGTGGATGCACACCTTCTCGCCCGCGAAGATGTGGATCTCGGGTCTGGACGCGCTGCGTACCCCGTTGCTGCACCTGCACACGCAGGCCAACGTCCGGCTGCCGTGGGACGAGATCGACATGGACTTCATGAACCTGAACCAGGCCGCGCACGGCGACCGGGAGTTCGGCTTCATCCAGACCCGGCTCGGGGTGGCCCGCAAGACCGTCGCCGGCCACGTCAGCGATCCTCGCGTGGTCACCCGCGTCGGCTCGTGGACCCGGGCGGCGATCGGCTGGTCGGCGATGCGTTCGCTGCGTCTGGCGCGCTTCGGCGACAACATGCGCGACGTCGCGGTGACCGAGGGGGACAAGGTCGAGGCGGAGCTGCGCTTCGGCGTCTCGGTGAACACCTACGGGGTCAACGACCTGGTGCGGGTGGTCGACGAGGTCGCCGACGCGCAGATCGACGACCTGGTCAAGGAGTACGACGACACCTTCCGGGTCGCCGCCGAGCTGCGGCCCGGCGGTGAGCGGCACGACTCGCTGCGGTACGCCGCACGGCTGGAACTGGGCATGCGGACCTTCCTGGACGCGGGTGGGTTCCGGGCCTTCACCACCAACTTCGAGGACCTCGGCGGGCTGCGTCAACTGCCCGGCATCGCGGTGCAGCGGCTGATGGCCGACGGCTACGGCTTCGGTGGCGAGGGCGACTGGAAGACCTCGGTGCTGGTCCACACGCTCAAGGCGATGTCGGCCGGCGCGCAGGGCGGCACCTCGTTCATGGAGGACTACACCTACGACCTGACGCCGGGCGAGGAGCTGATCCTCGGCGCGCACATGCTGGAGGTGTGCCCCACGATCGCGGCGGACAAGCCGAACGTGGAGATCCACCCGTTGAGCATCGGCGGTCGCGAGGACCCGGTCCGGTTGGTCTTCGACGCCGAGCCGGGACCGGCGGTGGTGCTCGGCCTGGCGGACATGGGGGAGCGGTTCCGGCTGGTCGCCAACGAGGTGGACGTGGTACCCCCGCCGCAGCCGCTGCGCCGGTTGCCGGTGGCCCGGGCGGTCTGGCGGCCCCGTCCGCACCTGGCCGGCTCGGCCGAGGCATGGATCACCGCCGGCGCCCCGCACCACACCGTGCTCTCGCACGCGGTGGGGGTGGAGGAGCTGCACGACCTCGCCGAGATGAGCCGTACCGAGCTGGTCGTCATCGACGCGAACACCGAGTCTCGCCGGTTTGCCGACGAGTTGCGCTGGAACCAGGCGTACTACCGCCTCGCCCGGGGCTTCTGACCTCGGCACCCACGGTGCGTCGGTGCCGCCCGTCCGACGGGCGGCACCGACGCACGCGCCCGGGTCCCCGCATCCCCCGTGGCGCGGGTCGGGTCTAGGTGCGTGCCATCGTGTCCGCCGCCTCGGACAGGACGCGCCGCATGGTCTCGCTGCCGGTGTGCCCCGCGTCCCCGACGACGTGCAGGCGTGCCTCGGGCCACGCCTGCGCGATCTCCCACGGTGTGATCGCCGGTCCGCTCACGTCGTTACGACCGTGCACCAGCACACCCGGGATGCCGGCCAGCTTCGGAACGTTGCGCAGGATCTCGCCGTCGGCCAGGAACGCGCCGTTGCCGAAGTAGTGCGCGCAGATCCGGGTCATGGTGAGCCGCTGTCGCAGCTCCCCGGCGGAGTACTGGCCGGGTCTGCCGTTGCTCTCCTCGGAGATCAGCGCGTCCTCCCACGCGCACCATTCCTCGGCCGCCCGTTCGCGTACCGCCGGGTCCGGGTCGGCGAGGAGTTGGCCGTAGCGCAGCAGGACCGGTTCGATCGGTGGTTGGCTGTCGGTCGGCAGCGCGTAGCCCGGCAGGCCCGCGTGGGCGACGAATCGTTGCCACGCCTCGGGGAAGAACCGCCCGCCGCCCCGGTACAGCCAGTCCACCTCGGACCGTCGGGTCATGGTCACCGCGACGAGCACCATGCCGCGTACCCGGTCGGGATGGTGCGTCGCGTACGCCAGCGCGAGCGTCGCGCCCCACGAGCCGCCGTACACCACCCAGCGGGCGATGCCGAGGTGCTCGCGCAACCGCTCGATGTCGGCGACGAGATGGGCGGTGGTGTTGGCGCGCAGATCGGTGCTCGGGTCGGCCGCCGACGGGGTGCTGCGCCCGCAGTTGCGCTGGTCGAAGAGCACGACGCGGAACCGCTCCGGGGCGAGCGCCCGTCGGTGCCGGGTCGTGCTGCCGCTGCCGGGACCACCGTGCAGGACGACGGCGGGGACGCCCTCGGGGTTGCCACTGACCTCCCAGTAGACCTGGTTGCCGTCGCCGACGTCGAGCATCCCGGTGTCGTACGGCTCGATCATGGTGCGCTCCTCACGATATGACAGCGCTGTTACAGTATCCGCCATGGCAACCCCCGATCCCGGGCCCGGCGTCCTCGGCACGAGACTCGCGACGCTCATGGAGCTGCTCGACGGCGGCATCGGCCAGGTGTACGCCGAGATCGGCCTTCCCGGTCTGCGCGCGCGGTTCGCGCCGGTGCTCCTGGTGGTGGCCGACGACGGGCCGTGCTCGATCCGGGCCGTCGCGACCGCGATCGACGTGACCCATTCGGCGGCCAGCCAGACGGTCGCCGCGATGGCGCGTGCCGGGCTCGTGGAGACGATCCCCGGCCGCGACGCGCGCACCAGGATGGTCACGCTCACCGACGAGGGGCGGCGGGTCCTGCCGGCGTTGCGGGCCGAGGTCGCCGCCACCACCACGGCGACCCGCGAGCTGGAGACCGAGCTGTCGATGCCGTTGCACGTGCTCGTGGACGAGGCGCTGGCCGCGCTCGCCCGACGCCCGATGCGCGATCGGATCATCGCCGCCGACCCTGGCCTGCTCGGTGTTCGGGGCGGGGACGCCGGGACGGGCGGTCGCCGCCCGGGCGGCCCGCCGGACCCGCCGCCTCGACGGTGATCGGCTCCATCCCTGCCGCCACACCGCCCGGCGTGGACGACACCTCCGCGCCGCCCCGTCGGGCGGCGTCCTCGTCGTGTCCGGGTGCGTGATCCGGCCCCGCGCAAGTCGTCGGTGTTACGTCTTGACTAAGGATCTGTTATCGCTCACAGTCGATAGTGAAGACGGACGATATCTGCGGCCGACCGGGCCAGGCGCGTTCCGCTTCGTAGTAAACGATCACGACGCCGCACGTGGGCACGGCGGCGGTTGTTAGCGATCACACCACGCGGGACGCATCTACCCCGCGACCGTCCCCTGTGGTCGCTCCACTCTCTTCTCCCAAGGAGGATCATGGGTACCTTCGAGGTCCCCCGCATCGTTCCGCGTCGGCTTGGGTGGTTGTCCCGGGCCGTCGCGGCGGTGGCGGCGGTCGTGGTGGGCGGCACGCTGGTGGCGGTGGCACCCTCGCCGGCAGCGGCGGCGACGGTCGACACCAACGCGTGGTACGTGCTGGTCAACCGCAACAGCGGCAAGGCGTTGGACGTCTACAACCTGGCCACGAACGACGGCGCGCGGATCACCCAGTGGACGCGCAACAACGGCAACCAGCAGCAGTGGCAGTTCGTCGACTCCGGTGGCGGCTACTACCGGCTGAAGTCCCGGCACTCGGGCAAGGTGCTCGACGTCTACAACTTCTCCACCGCCAACGGCGCGTCCATCGTGCAGTGGACCGACGGCAACGGCACCAACCAGCAGTTCCGGCTCGCCGACTCCGACGGCGGGTACGTCCGCCTGATCAACCGCAACAGCAACAAGGCGGTGGAGGTGCAGAACGCCTCCACCGCCGACGGCGGCAACATCGTCCAGTACGACGACTGGGGCGGCACCAACCAGCAGTGGCAACTGGTCCGCGTCGGTGACACCGGCAACCCGGGCACCCCCGGCGGCAACTTCACCAACCCGGTGGTCTGGCAGGACTTCGCCGACGTCGACATCATCCGGGTCGGCGACGTCTACTACATGTCCGCCTCGACCATGCACTACTCGCCGGGCGCGCCGGTGCTGCGCTCGTACGACCTGGTGAACTGGGAGTTCGCCGGACACTCGGTGCCCCGGCTGGACTTCGGCACCAAGTACGACCTGCCCAGCGGGCAACACGCGTACGTCAACGGGATCTGGGCCTCGACGCTCAACTACCGGCCCAGCAACCGGACGTACTACTGGGCCGGGTGCATCGACTTCGCCCAGACCCACATCTACACCGCCTCCGCCGTGGACGGCACCTGGAGTCGGCACGCCACCATCCCCAACTGCTACTACGACGCCGGCATGTTGATCGACGACAACGACACCATGTACGTCGCGTACGGCAACGGCACCATCAGCGTGGCGCAGCTCTCCGCCGACGGGCGCTCCCAGGTGCGGGCCCAGCAGGTCTACCAGACGCCGTCGAGCATCGGCACGCTGGAGGGGGCGCGCTTCTACAAGCGCAACGGCGCCTACTACATCTGGCTGACCCGTCCGGCCAACGGCCAGTACGTGCTCAAGTCGACCAACGGTCCGTTCGGCCCGTACGAGCAGCGGCAGGTGCTGCTCAACATGCAGGGGCCGATCTCCGGCGGCGGCGTACCGCACCAGGGCGGACTGGTCCAGACCCAGAACGGCGCCTGGTACTACATGGCGTTCACCGACGCGTACCCGGGCGGCCGGATGCCGACGCTCGCGCCGATCACCTGGACCGCCGACGGCTGGCCGCAGGTGCAGACCGTCAACGGCGCCTGGGGCGTGAACTACCCCAACCCGCTGCCGCTGCGGCCGGTCAAGCCGCTCACCGGAGTGGACACGTTCGCCGGCACCCAGCTCGGCGTGCAGTGGGAGTGGAACCACAACCCCGACACCAGCCGGTTCTCGGTGAACAACGGACTGCGCCTGCAGACCGCCACCGTCACCAACGACCTCTACCGGGCCCGCAACACGGTCACGCACCGTATCCAGGGTCCGACCTCGACCGCGACGGTCGAGCTGGACTACTCCACCATGCGCGACGGGGACCGCACCGGCCTGGCCATGCTGCGGGACTCCTCGGCCTGGATCGGTGTCCGGCGCGACAACGGGGCCACCCGGGTGGTGATGACCAACGGCCTGACCATGGGCAACAACTGGAGCACCACCAGCACCGGCACCGAGATCGCCAGTGCTGCGGTGTCCGGCGGTCGGATCTGGCTACGGGCCAACGCCGATATCAGACCCGGCTCCGGGCGGCAGGCGCGCTTCTCGTACAGCACCGACGGGGTCACCTTCGTCCCGCTGGGCAACGCCCTGACGCTCAACAACAACTGGACGTTCTTCATGGGGTACCGGTTCGGCATCTTCAACTTCGCCACCAGCGCCCTTGGTGGTGCGGTGACGGTGCGACGCTTCGAGTTGGCCACGCCCTGACCTCGATGTCACGGCGCCCTCGGGGCGGGTGCGGCGCGAACCTCCGACCGCGCCGCCCGCCGGTACGGACGGTCACCGCGCTCCGGTGACCGAGGGGTGGTGCCCGGCGACCGGCCGGGCACCACCCGCGTCCCGGCACGGACACCATGCGCGATCCCGGTGTACGCCGTCGACCGCGGAGCCTCGGCGCGACGCCAATTCGGCCGCACGGCCTGGCAACGATCGGGATCGGCGCTGACGTAGACTGTGCGTGATCGAGCGCTCTCCACTCGGACGGCACGGGCCGGTGTGGGTACCGCGAGAGGGGATCTTTGTACCCTAGCCGTTCCAGTCAGCGTCGACCGGTCGCGGCGCCGACCGACATGCGGGGAGTCTGAGATGGCCGTACGCGATCCTGCGATGACGGACGTGGCTCGCCTCGCTGGTGTCTCGCACCAGACGGTGTCACGAGTGCTCAACGGCCACCCGAACGTCCGCGAACAGACCCGGCTGCGGGTCCAGGCGGCCATCGCCGAGCTCGGTTACCGCCCCAACCGGGCGGCGCGCGCGTTGGTCACCGGTCGTTCGCAGGTGATCGGCGTGGTCGCCCAGAACACCACCCTCTACGGTCCGGCATCGTTGCTCACCGCGCTGGAACAGGTCGCCGCCGAGTCCGGCTTCGCGGTCAGCGTGGGCAGCGTCCGCGACCTCGACCACCGGTCCATCTCGGCTGCGGTGGAGCGGCACCTGGCCCACCGGGTCGCCGGCATCGTGGTGATCGCGCCGGTGGAGTCGGCCGGCGAGGCGCTGGAGCGCCTGCCGAAGGACGTCCCACTGGTCACCGTCGACGGGGATCCGCGCCGACCGATGCCACTGGTGACGGTGGACCAGGCCGCCGGTGCCCGGGCCGCCACCCAGCACCTGCTCGACGCCGGGCACCGCACGGTGTGGCACGTCTCCGGTCCGTCCGACTGGTTCGACAGCGCGGGCCGGATCGAGGGCTGGCGGGAGGCGCTGCTCGCGGCCGGGGCGGAGATCCCGCCGCTGGTGCCCGCCGACTGGTCCGCTGCGGCCGGTTACCGCTGCGGGCAGATGCTGGCCCGGATGCCCGACGTCACCGCCGTCTTCACCGCCAACGACCACCTCGCGCTCGGGGTGCTGCGGGCGCTGCACGAGCACGGTCGCCGGGTGCCGGACGACATCAGCGTGGTCGGCTTCGACGACGTGCCGGAGGCCGCGTACTTCATCCCGCCGCTGACCACCGTGCGACCGGACTTCGACGCGGTGGCCCGGGCCAGCCTGGAGATGCTGCTGACCCAGATCGAGTCGGCCAGCGGGGGAGCGTTGCGCGAGACGGTCGCGCCGACCCTGGTCTCCCGGCAGAGCGTGGGTCGGCCGCCGGTCCGCTGAGGCGGCCCGGCCCGCATCCCTCGGCGACGGGCAGGGCCCGGCCCGGCGATGCCGGACCGGACCCGCCGCCGGTGGGCGGTCAGCTCGCCGTGCAGGTCGGGGTGCCGGACGGACCCGTTCCGGTGCCCTGGAAACCGAACTCGGTATTGCCACCGGCACCGAGTTGGCCGTTGTAGCTCACGTTGGCGAAGTTCACCGTGCCACTGCTGCCGCTGGCCTGGGCGTTCCAGGTGCCGGTGACCGCGGTCCCGCCGGGCAGCGCGACCCGCACCGTCCAGCCACGGATCGCCGAGTTGCCGGCGGTGACCTTGACGGTGGCCACGAAGCCGCCGTTCCACGAGTTCAGCGACACCGACGCGGTGCATCCGCCACCGGTCGGCGGGGGCGCGGTGGTGGTGGGCGGCGGGGTGGTCGGGTTCGGTCCGCTGACGCTGTTCAGCGCGTTGAGCACCGACTGGTACGCCGCCTTCTTGTTGCCGTTGGCGTCGAACAGCAGCGGGTTCTCGTTGCGCCGCCACGAGTCGCTGTCCCGTACGCCCCACACGGTGATGCCGGTGCACCGGGCCACCGCCAGGCAGGCGCGGGTGACCCGCTCGTAGATGCTCGCCTGGTTGGACCCCTGGGCGACGTCCAACTCGGTGATCTGCACGTCCACGCCGAGGTCGGCGAAGCGTTGCAGGTTGGCCTGGTAGTCACCGGCCAGCGTGGTGCCCAGGTGGGACTGGAAGCCCACGCAGTCGATCGGCACGCCACGGGCCTTGAAGTCGCGCACCATGTTGTAGATGCCGGTCGACTTCGCGTTGATCCCGTCGGTGTTGTAGTCGTTGTAGCAGAGCTTGGCGCCCGGGTCGGCGGCCCGCGCGGTCCGGAACGCGACCTCGATCCAGTCGTTGCCGGTGCGCTGGAGGTTGGAGTCACGCCGACCGCCGCCACCGCCGTCGGCGAACGCCTCGTTCACCACGTCCCACGAGTGGATCTGGCCCCGGAAGTGACCGGCGACCCGGGTGATGTGGTTGGTCATCGCGTTGCGCAGCGCGGTGCCGGAGAGGTTCTGCGCCCATCCCGGCTGCTGGGCGTGCCAGACCAGCGCGTGCCCGCGTACCGACATGCCGTTGGCCCGGGCGTGGGCGACGAGCCGGTCCCCGCCGGTGAAGTTGAAGCCGTTCTGCTGGGGTTCGGTGGCGTCCCACTTCATCTCGTTCTCGGCCACGATGGAGTTGAACTCGCGGTTGAGGATCGTGGTGTGCTGGCTGTTGGAGAACATGAACGAGCTGGTGGCGGCGCCGAAGTAGCGTCCGCTCTGGGCAGCGGCGGCGCCGAGCGTGCTGGCGGCGGCGTTGGCGGCGGGAACGACGAGCATGGTCGAGGCGAGCAGCGCGGTGCCCGCCGCGAGGGACAGCAGCAGGACGCGCGGCCGGATGGCCGGACCTCTGCCGTCGGTGGATCTGCGATTCATGACAGACCTCTCGTGGTGGTGGTCGGTACGCCCCTCGGCCCCAGGGCGAGTGGCGAGGAACACCCGGGGGCGGCCATGGCACGGCCCGTCGGGTGCTGGGGCGATCGGTGGAGTTCGTGCGGGCGCGGTGACCCGGCCGTGGTGAACGGGATCCGGTGCCGCCTGTGGTCGGGGCGGCTCGGACGGCCGACGCGCTGCGCCTTGTCGGCGGGCCCGGACAGGTCACCGGCGGGTGCGATCGTCGGTCGGCGTGCCCTGCCGGCCGGTTCGGTGACCTCGAAGGAGCGTGCCCTGCACCCCTCGACCGGAAGTTAGCATGTTATCGATAACACGCTCAAGTGACCGCGGTAAATATGCTCTGGTCGCCTGGTCGGGCACCCCGTCGCCCCGGTGGTCGGCGGGTGCCGGTGGGCACGAGCACAACGAGTGGGCCCGGTGTCGCGGGCGCGGGTGGCGCGCCCGCGGCACCGGGCCGCGTACTCGGTGACGGCCGGTCGCCGTCGGGTGTGGATCAGATCCGGATGCCACCGCCGGTCGACGTCGTGGCACCCGCGTCGGGGCCCGGTCGTCGGCCGGCGTCGCTCACTGGCAGCCGAGCCCGTTGAGGGTGAAGCCGGTGGGTGGGTTGTTGGTGCCGCTGTGGGTGGCCTGGAAACCGAAGCTGACGCTCTGGTTGCCGGCGATCGTGGCGTTCCAGGCGACGTTGCGTGCGGTCGCCTGGCTGCCGCTCTGGGTCACCGTGGCGTTCCACGCGCTGGTGACCTGCTGGCCGTTCGGCCAGGTCCACTGCAACGTCCAGCCGTTGACCGGGTTCGGGGTGTTGTTGGTGACGGTCACCGTGGCGACGAGACCGTTGTTCCACGAGTCGGTCGAGTACTGCACCCGGCAGGTCGTGGTGCCCGGCGGCGGGGTGGTGGGCGGGGGAGTCGTGGGCGGAGGCGTGGTCGGCGGCGGCGTGGTGGGCGGCGGCGTGGTCGGCGGCGGGGTGGAGGTCAGGCCGAAGAAGTCGATGGCGACCCGGGCCATGCCCGTCGACGGCAGCGTGTGCCCGGCGCCCTGGATGCTGTACGCCTCGACCTGCACGGTGCCGGCGGAGTTGGCGAACCGGCGACGGTTCCAGTTGGCCTGCGGGGTGTCCGAGGACGTCGGCGTCTGGCTCAATCCGAAGACGTTGGTCCACTGCTCGACCCCCTCCTGCAGGAGTTGGAACGGGATGAGCGTGTCGTTGGTGCCGTGCCAGAGCTGGATGCGGGGGCGCGGACCGCTGTAGCCGGGGTACGCCTGCCGTACCGCGTCGCCCCACTGCTGCGGGGTGCGGTCCATCCGGCCGTTGACGCACTGGCTGTTGGTGGGCGGGAAGTCGGCGGCGTTGGCGAAGCAGTTGAACGGCACGCCCATGAAGGCCGCGCCGGCCTTGAAGACGTCCGGGTAGAGGGCGAGCAGGGCCTGGGTGGCCATGCCGCCGGAGGAACTGCCGGTGGCGTAGACCCGCTGCGGGTCGCCGCCGTACTGGCGTTGGGCGTAACCGACCATGGACATGATGGAGACCGGGTCGCTGCCCCCGTCGCGGCGCTTGGAGGCCGCTGACCACACGTCGAAGCAGTTGCCGAAGCCGGCCTGCTGGGTCGCGGTGGGGTAGATGACCAGGAAGCCGTACTGGTCGGCGAGCCGGGCGAACTCGCTGCTGGAGTAGAAGCCGGTGCCGGAACCGCCGCACCCGTGCATGGCGACCACGATCGCCGGGTTGGCGGGTCGGTTGTCCGGCGCGTAGATGTGCATGCGCATGTTGCCCGGGTTGTTGCCGAAGCTGGTCACCTCGACCAGCGACGCGGCGACGGCCGGTGACGGGGACAGGGCCACGCCCGCCACGGCGAGAAGTAACGCGGTGGCCAGGGATGCCAGCAGCCCCGCTCTCGTTCGGGTCATGTTCACCTCCGGTGGTAGGGGCGACGCCGGAATCCGGGCACGGTGGACGTCGGGGTCAGCCGACATCGACCGGGGACGGGGGCCGGGCGTCGCGATGCGGGAGGTGCTGCCCTGCGGAGGGGATCCGCTCACCTCGCCGTGACGATGACACTTTCGTGCCGATTCGCGGCTCGCGCGCAAGCCAAAGTATGGAGTCGCGCCGAGAGGGCCAGCAACACGATGGCATTGATCGATATTTTCGGTCGGCCGCTGCTCGGGTGGCCGTGGTGACACCCTCCGCCCCCAGGGCTTCCGGGGGTGCCGCCACGGGCGCGAAACACGCTAGCAACACGAGGGGCGTCGATGTTAACGTTCGCAGGACTGTCGATGTGCGGACGTGGCGGCGATCGAGCGCCGTCGTGTGATCGCCAACATCGGTCCAGCCCGCCGGTCTGACCCGCCGTCGTCGGGCGAGTCGCCGCGTCGGGGTATTGATGTGATGTATCCATTCCGCTGACCCGATGCTCGGCCGCAGATTCCTGCCGATAGCCCGATATCAACGCAGATCTAGGCGTTGACGCTGCGCGCCGGAAACGAATAACGTCTGATGTCTAGGCCGTCTTCGTCCCGAACCACCCGAGGGGCGTCCGCACCTGCCCGCTGTGGACGTCACCGCCGCCCGATCGCATCTGTTCCGCCGGTCGTCCGTCGCCGCGCCCGGTGGTCGCGGTGCCCAGCCTCCGGCGGCATCCCGATACGGAGGACACACGATGGAACGTAGAGCTCTGTTGAGCGTGGGACTGACCGTGCTGCTCGGTGCCTCGGCCACCCTCGCGGCCGGGTGCGGCGACGACGGCACCGGCTCGGGCGGTTCGGCGCAGCTCGTCGGCGTCGACTACCCGCGTTCGGACACCGACTTCTGGAACTCCTACATCAGGTACGTGCCGCAGTTCGCCGACGAGCTGGACGTCGAGACCAAGACGACCAACTCGCAGAACGACATCGCCAACCTGATCTCCAACACCCAGGCCTTCATGAGCCAGGGGGTCAAGGGCGTGGTGATGGCGCCGCAGGACACCGCCGCCATCGGACCGACGCTGACCCAGTTGGAGAGCCGGGACATCCCGGTGGTCACCATCGACACCCGACCGGACACCGGCCGGGTGTTCATGGTCGTCCGCGCCGACAACCGGGCCTACGGCATCAAGGCGTGCCAGTTCCTCGGCACGAAGCTCGGCGGCACGGGCAAGGTCGTGATGCTCCAGGGCGGCCTCGACTCGATCAACGGCCGGGACCGCACCGAGGCGTTCAACGAGTGCATGCGCAAGGACTTCCCCGGCATCACCGTCTTCGGCGAGGCCACCGACTGGAAGGCCGACGTGGCGGCGTCGAAGCTGCAGACCCGCTTCGCCTCGGACCCGGACGTCAGGGGCATCTACATGCAGTCCTCGTTCGCACTGTCCGGCACGTTGCAGATCCTCAAGCAGCGCGGTCTCCAGGTGCCGCCGAGCGACCCGAAGCACGTCTTCGTGGTCTCCAACGACGGCATCCCGGAGGAGCTGAAGAACATCGGTGAAGGTCTGATCGACGCCACCGTCAGCCAGCCCGCCGACCTGTACGCCAGGTACGGCCTGGAGTACGTGAAGGCGGCGATGGACGGCAAGACCTTCCAGCCCGGCCCGACCGACCACGGCAGCACCATCATCCAGGTCCGCGACGGCCTGCTGGAGGACCAGCTCCCGGCGCCACTGGTGACCCTGGACGGTGCGCCGATCGCGGGTGAGCCGACGCTGACGTTCGACGACGCCTCCCTGTGGGGCAACAACGCATGACCACCGTCGCGCACCACCCGGCCGACGGCGCGGCCGGCGGCGCCCGGCCCGTCGTCGAGGCGGTGCACATCACCAAGCGCTTCGGGTCGATGGTGGCCCTGCTCGACGCGGGCATCGTGGTCCGGCCCGGCGAGACGCACGCCCTGGTCGGACGCAACGGCGCCGGCAAGTCGACCCTTGTCGGCATCCTCACCGGACTCCAGGCCGCCGACGGCGGCGCGGTGGCGTTCGACGGTCGGCCCGCCCCGCCGTTGGGTGACCGCGACGCGTGGCGGAAGCGGGTGGCCTGCGTCTACCAGAAGTCCACCATCATCGGCACCCTCACCGTGGCGGAGAACCTGTTCCTCCACCGCCACGCCCGGGGCCCGGCCGGGCTGATCCGGTGGTCGAGGCTGCGCCGACAGGCCGAGGAACTGCTCGCGACCTGGTCGGTCGAGGTCGACGTACGTCAACCCGCCGCGGCGCTCTCGGTCGAGCAGCGGCAGTTCGTGGAGATCGCCCGAGCCCTCTCCTTCGGTGCCCGGTTCATCATCCTGGACGAACCGACCGCCCAGCTCGACGGCGCGGGCATCAACCGCCTGTTCACCCGCATCCGGGATCTGCGGGCGCAGGGCGTGACGTTCCTGTTCATCAGCCACCACCTCCAGGAGATCTACGAGATCTGCGACCAGGTGACGGTCTTCCGCGACGCGCGGCACATCCTGACCGCGCCGGTGGCGCAGTTCGGCAGGTCGGACCTGGTCGCCGCGATGACCGGTGAGGACGTGACGATGCCGGAGGCGGATCACCGGCCCCTCGCGGCCGACGCGTCGGTGCTGCTGTCGGTGCGTGACCTGACCACCGCCTCCGGTGCGCGACTGTCGCTCGATGCCCGGGCCGGCGAGGTGGTCGGCATCGCGGGCGGCGGCGGCAGCGGGAAGGTCGAGGTCGCCGAGGCGATCGTCGGTCTGGCCCGCGCGGCCGGGGGAACGGTCGTGGTGGACGGTCGCACGCTGCGGCCGGGTAGCGTGCCGGACGCCCTCGACGCCGGGGTCGGACTGGTGCCGCAGGACCGGCACCGGGAGGGACTGGTGCCGCTGCTGTCCATCGCGGAGAACGTCACGATGACCGTGCCCGACCGGGTCGTGCGACGCGGTCTCATCTCACCGGCCCGGCGTGACGCGCTGGCCCGCGACACCATCGCCGACCTGGCGATCAAGGCGTCCGGGCCGCAGGTGCCGGTCTCCGACCTCTCCGGCGGCAACCAGCAGAAGGTGGTAATGGGCCGGGCGTTGGCCAGCGAGCCGAAGGTGCTGGTGCTCATCACCCCGACCGCCGGTGTCGACGTGCGGTCCAAGCAGACGCTGCTCGGTGTCGTCGACGAGGTCCGTCGACGCGGCACCACCGTGCTGGTGGTCTCGGACGAACTCGACGACCTGCGGATCTGCGACCGCGTGCTGGTGATGTTCCAGGGCCGGGTCGTCGGCGAGACGGCGCGCGGCTGGCGCGACAACGATCTGGTAGCCGCCATGGAAGGGGTGGATCTCCACCATGTCTGAGACGCTGACGCCCACCACACAGCCGTCGGCGGCACCGCCGCCGTCCCGGTCCGCGTCGCGGAGTCTGGCCGTCGCCCGGTTGCGCGACCTGGCGCTGGTGCCGGCGATCATCGCGGTCGCCATCGTCGGGTCGATCGTCAACCCGGTCTTCCTGAGCAGCGACAACATCATCAACGTGCTGCAGAGCATGTCGGAGATAGCCATCGTGGTGCTCGCCCAGACCATCGTGCTGATCACCGGCAAGATGGACCTGTCGCTGGAGTCCACCTTCGGCCTGGCGCCCGGCATCGCCGCCTGGCTGGTCATCGACCCCGCCCTCACCCGGGGTCTCGGGCTCGACGTGGTGCCGGACGCCTGGGCGGTTCCGGTGGTCCTGCTCGTCGGGGCGCTCGTCGGGGCGTTCAACGGTCTGCTCATCGTCCGGTTCGGCCTCAACGGCTTCATCGTCACGCTGGGCATGCTGATCGTCCTGCGCGGCCTGCTCACCGGCATCTCCGGTGGCCAGACCTTCTTCGCGCTGCCGGAGTCGATGACCTACCTGGGCTCCGCCACCTGGTTCGGGGTGCCGGCCTCGATCTGGGTGTCGCTGCTGCTGGTCGCCGTCGGAATCGTGGTGCTCGGATACACCCGTGCCGGCCGGGCGCTCTACGCCATCGGTGGCAACGCCGACGCGGCCCGGGCGGCGGGCATCCGTACCGACCGGGTGCTGTGGGTCGCCCTCATCGTGGCCAGCGTGCTCGCCGCCCTCGCCGGCCTGCTGATCAGTGGCCGGCTGGCGGCGGTGCCGGCGGCCCAGGGCAGCGGCGCGATCTTCCAGGTCTTCGCGGCGGCGGTGATCGGCGGGGTCAGCCTCAACGGCGGCAGGGGCAGCGTCTTCGGCGCCTTCACCGGCGTCCTGCTGCTGTTCATGATCATCAACGTGTTGACCCTGGCCGGGGTGCCCGCACAGTGGACGAACTTCCTCAACGGCACCGTCATCCTGGTGGCCCTGGTGGTCTCCCGCATCACCGGAGGCAAGGCACAGACATGAGGCCGGCGGGCCGCCGCACGACGCAGACCGAGTCAGCCGTACGACCCCCCAGGAGTTTCGGTGAGTGAGCGCATCTCGTCCGTAGAGACCATCGACGTACGGTTCCCCACGTCCCGGCACCGCGACGGGTCGGACGCCATGAACCCGTTCCCGGACTACTCCGCCGCGTACCTGATCCTGCGGACATCGACCGGCGCGGAGGGGCACGGACTGGTCTTCACCGTCGGACGTGGCACCGAGATCCAGGTCGCGGCCGTGCAGTCGCTGGCCTCGATGGTGGTCGGTCAGCCGGTCGACGAGGTGCTCGCGGACCCCGGTGCGCTGGCCCGTCGGCTCGTCGGCGACAGTCAGATCCGCTGGCTCGGCCCGGAGAAGGGGGTCGTGCACATGGCGGCCGGCGGGCTGGTCAACGCGGTCTGGGATCTCGCCGCCCGCCGGGCGGAGAAACCGCTGTGGAAGCTGCTCGCCGACCTCACCCCGGAGCAACTCGTCGCGCAGGTCGACTTCCGCTACCTGCGCGACGCGCTCACCGAGGACGAGGCGCGGGACCTGTTGCGGGCCGCCGAGGGCGGGCGCGCGGCGCGGGAGCAGCGTCTGCTGGCCGAGGGGTACCCCGCGTACACCACCACCCCGGGCTGGCTGGGCTACACCGACGAGAAGCTCGCCCGGCTCTGCCGGGAGGCGGTCGACGACGGGTACCGACTGATCAAGCTCAAGGTCGGCGGGAACCTGGCCGACGACGTCCGCCGGATGGGCATCGCCCGACGCGCGGTCGGGCCGGACGTCCGCATCGCGGTCGACGCCAACCAGATCTGGGGGGTGCCCGAGGCCATCGCGTGGATGCGGGAGCTGGCACCGTTCGACCCGTACTGGATCGAGGAGCCGACGTCCCCGGACGACGTGCTCGGACACGCCGCCGTGCGCAACGCCCTCGCTCCGGTCCGGGTGGCCACCGGCGAGCACGTACACAACGCGGTGATGTTCAAGCAGCTCCTGCAGGCCGACGCCGTGGACGTGGTGCAGATCGACGCCTGCCGGGTCGCGGGGGTCAACGAGAACCTGGCGATCATGCTGCTCGCCGCGAAGTTCGGGGTGCCGGTCTGCCCGCACGCCGGTGGCGTGGGGCTGTGCGAGTTGGTGCAGCACCTGGCCATGTTCGACTTCGTGGCACTCAGCGGCAGCACCGACGACCGGGCCATCGAGTACGTCGACCACCTGCACGAGCACTTCGCCGACCCGGTCCGTGTGCGGCGTGGACGTTACCTCGCGCCGCGGACGCCGGGCATGAGCGCCCAGATCGTCCCGGCTGCGCTGACCGACTACCGGTTCCCCGACGGCCCGGAGTGGACCGCCGCGCCGGTCCAGGCGGGAGCGCCGGCTGCATGATCATCGATGCGCACCACCACCTGTGGCAGCCGGAGCACGGCTACACCTGGCTGGACGATCCCGCCCTGGCCGCGATCCGTCGACCGTTCACCCCGGCGGACCTCACCACCGAACTGGTGGCGACCGGCGTGGACGGCACCGTGCTGGTGGAGGGCGGTCGCTGCCACCCCGACGAGGCGGCCGGGTTCCTCGGGCACGCCGCCGACACACCGCCGATCCTCGGGGTGGTGGCCTGGCTCGACGTCGCGGCCGGTGACGTCGGGGCCACCATCGCGCGCTACCGCCGGCTGCGCGGCGGTGAGCTGCTGGTCGGGGTACGCCCGCAGGTGCAGGGGGAGCCCGATCCCGACTACCTCGACCGGCCCGACGTGCGACGGGGACTCGCCGAGGTGGCCGCCGCCGGGCTGGTGTTCGACCTGGTGATCCGGGCCGACCAGTTGCCGTCGGCGGCCCGGGCGGCGCGGGCCGTACCGCAGCTCCGGTTCGTCCTCGACCACCTCGGCAAGCCCCGGATCGACGCGGGGGAGGCGGGTCTGCGGTCCTGGCGTGACCCGTTCGCCGCGCTGGCCGCCAACCCGAACGTCACCGCCAAGCTGTCCGGGCTGGTCACCGAGGCCCGACCGGACTGGTCGCCGGCCGACCTGAGCCCGTTCGTCGCGGTCGCGGTCGACGAGTTCGGTCCGGGTCGTCTGATGTTTGGTTCGGACTGGCCGGTCTGTCTGCTCAGGTCGGACTATCCGGGCGTGCGTCGGGCGCTGGAGGCCGCCCTGCCGCCGCTGTCGGTGCCGGACCGGCAGGAGGTCTTCGCCGGCACCGCCGTGCGCACCTACGGACTGACCCGGCGGTCCGCGCCCGCCGACGCGGCCGGGTGATCCGGCGTGCGGGGATCAGGCGTCCGTCGCCTTGGCGGCGAGCACCGTACGCAGCCACGCCTCGGAGGTGTTGACGTGCATCAGGGCACTGGCCTGCGCGAGCAGTTGATCACGGGAGCGCAGGGCGAGATAGATCGCGTGGTGCTCGTCGATCGTCTTGTGGGCCGCGTTGCCCTCGATCAGCCCGCGCCACACCCGGGCCCGCAGCGTCTGGCTGGACAGCCCGTCCAGCAGCGACGTCAGCGTCTCGTTCCCGGTGGTCGCGATGACCGTGTGGTGGAAGGCGGTGTCGAACTGGATCAGCTTCTCGGCGTCGTCGGCGGCGGCCCGCATGTCCTCCAGGATCCGGGCGAGCTCGTCGAGGTCGGTGTCGGTCATCCGCAACGCGGCCAGGCCGGTCGCCACCGGCTCCAGCATCCGCCGGACCTCCATCACCTCCAGCAGCGTGTCGTCGCGCAGCAGTTCCACCGCGACGCCGAGGCCCTCCAGCAGCAGGCGCGGGGCGAGGCTGGTGACGTACGTGCCGTCGCCGCGACGCACGTCGAGCACCCGGGCCGACTCCAGCACCTTGACCGCCTCGCGGACCCCGCTACGCGACAACCCCATCTGTGCGGCCAGTTGCGGCTCCGGTGGCAGCCGTGCGCCCGGCGGCAGCTCACCACTCTGGATCATGCTGCGGATCTTCGCGATCGCGTCGTCGGTCAGTGCCATCCACGCCCCCTTCGGACCGGCCCGCCACCGCCTGCGCCCGACACCGGCAGCCCTCACCACTATAGAGACGTCGGACGTTTGACGCCCTCGCGGCACCCTCGGCCGGCACCGGTGTCCGGGTCCGGCCGCACCATCCACCGGCGGCGGCCCGTCGCCGTCCGGCCCCCGGTCGCGCAGGCGCTGCGCGACGGCGGGCACCCGACCGAGGAGGCGGCGTGAATCGCAGCGCACAGTACGTCGGCGAGAACACCTTCGTCGTCGCGGAGACCCCCGTCGTGCCGCCCGGCCCCGGCCAGGTGCGCCTCGACGTCGCGTACACCGGGATCTGCGGCACGGACCTGCACATCGCGCACGGGGCGATGGACCAGCGGGTACGCGTGCCGGCGGTGATCGGGCACGAGATGTCCGGCCGGGTGGCCGAGGTCGGTGCGGGCGTCGAGGACCACCGGGTGGGCGACCCGGTCACCGTGATGCCGCTGGACTGGTGCGGTGAGTGTCCCGCCTGCCGTGCCGGGCACCCGCACATCTGCCACCGGCTCGACTTCGTCGGCATCGACTCGCCCGGCGCGATGCAGCGATCGTGGACCGTACCCGCGCGGATCCTGGTGCCGCTGCCGCCGGACCTGTCGTTGGTCCACGCCGCGCTCGTCGAACCGACCGCGGTGGCGGTGCACGACGTACGCCGCTCCCGCCTGGTCGCGGGCGAGCACGCGGTGGTCGTCGGCGCAGGTCCGGTCGGCCTGCTCATCGGCACGGTCGCCCGGGCCGTGGGCGCCGAGGTGACCGTGCTCGAACTCGACCCGCGACGTCGGGAACTCGCCGCCGACCTCGGCCTCACCGCCGTCGATCCGGCGACGGTCGACGTCGCGCGCCACGTCCGCGAGGTGACCGCCGAGGCCGGCGCGGACGTGGTCTTCGAGGTCTCCGGCTCGGCCGCAGGCGTCCGGACCGCGACCGACCTGCTCGCGGTCCGGGGACGGCTCGTCGTCGTCGCGATCCACCCCACCCCCCGCGAGGTGGACCTGCACCGGATCTTCTGGCGCGAACTGGAGGTGATCGGGGTACGGGTCTACGAGCGCGCGGACTACGTGGAGGCGGTCCGTCTGGTGCACACCGGTCAGGTGCCCGCCGACCGGCTCGTCTCCCGGATCGTGCCGCTGGCCGAGGTGGCACGGGCCTTCGAGGCGCTCGCCGCCGGTGGTGACGTCAAGGTGCTCGTCGACTGCGGAGGCAACGCGTGAACCTGTTCGACCTGAGTGGCCGGTTGGCCGTGGTCACCGGCGCCCGGCGCGGCATCGGGCTGGCGATGGCGGAGGCCCTGGCGACTGCCGGCGCGGACGTGATCGGGGTGAGTGCGTCGCTGGAGGAGACCGGCAGCGAGGTCGCCGAGCGGGTGGCGGCGCAGGGACGCGGGTTCGTGCCGTACCGGGCGGACCTGTCCGACCGCGCCGCCGTCCGTGCGCTCGGCGACTGGCTGGTCGGGTACGACCAGCCCGTCGACATCCTGGTCAACAACGCCGGCACGATCCGGCGTGCGCCCGCCGCCGAGCATTCCGACTCCGACTGGGACCACGTGCTGGAGGTCGACCTGTCGGCACCGTTCGTCCTCGCCCGGGAGTTGGGTCGGGACATGATCCGGCGGGGCCGGGGAAAGATCATCTTCACCGCGTCGATGCTGAGCTTCCAGGGCGGCGTGACGGTGCCCGGGTACGCCGCCGCGAAGTCGGGGATCGCCGGGCTGACCCGGGCGCTGGCCAACGAGTGGGCGCCGCACGGGGTCAACGTCAACGCGATCGCCCCGGGTTACATCGGCACGGACAACACCCAGGCGCTGCGCGACGCGCCGGAACGCAATCGGGCGATCCTGGAGCGGATCCCGGCCGGACGCTGGGGGCGCCCCGATGACCTCGCCGGAGTCACCGTCTTCCTCGCCTCCGACGCGTCCGCGTACGTGCACGGCGCCGTCATCCCGGTCGACGGCGGCTGGCTGGCGCGGTGACCTGCGTCGACCTCATGTCAAGAACATCTACACCTTGCTATGTTATCGCTCACAGACTACCTTTTGCCGTCAAGAGTGCAGGCTTCCGCTCACTCGCGACGTGCTCACCCGGGTTCTCGGCGTCCACCGTCCCGGCCGGCCGAGCCGGTCCCGCGACGCCCACCGGTCCGCGTACGCGGCGGCGGGTGCCTGCCACCACGCGACCTGACGTCTGAGGAAGGGGGGCCTGTCATGCGACTTCCTGCCACCACCGCGTCCGTCGGCGCCCGCACCGACCGGCACCCGTCGGCAAGCCCGGTCCGATCGTCCGACACCGCCGAGGTGGTGGACCGCGCCGATCGGATGGAACGCCTGCTCAGTACGGTGATCGACGAGGCCGGCGGACCGGAGTCGGCCGCCGAGCAGCGGGTCGGCTGCCCCACCCTCGACCTGTCTGGTGAGTCGGTCGGCGTCGACCCGGCGGCGTCCCTGCTCGCCGCCTTCGATCTCGCCTACCGCGATCTGCCGGCCAGTGGGCAACGGCTGGTCCGGTACCTCGGCCTGCACCCCGGCCCGGACTTCGACGCCGACGCCGCGGCGGCGCTGTGCAACCTGACCCTGGTGCAGGTCCGGCGCGGTCTGGGGGAGTTGCGCGACCGTCGGCTGGTCATCCGATGCGGCGCTCGCTACCGCTTCCCGGACCGGGTGGCCGACCACGTACGCCGCCTCGCCCTCGCCGAGTCCGCGGTCGACCGTGACGCGGCCCTGGCGCGGCTCGGCGACGCCTGTCCGGGTGTGGCGCTCCAAGGGCGTTCGACCGTCCGGCGCTGATCCGGCCGACGTCGCCCGCCACCATTCCGCCACGTCGATACATGTGATGTATCTGGACGCCGTCGAGGGCGCCCTGTCGGGTGCCGCATTCGTCCGCCTGCTCGCCGAACCGCCTCCGCGCGAGCCCATCACCTGCTGCGTCGTGTGAGAAACGCCTGATCGGCAGCGAATTGACGGCGGGTGCGACCAGTCGTCATCGACCATTGCCTATTTTGTCGTCGCGGAGTAACCTTCGCGAAACACATCAGATGTCTGGCTGTCTCTGTGGCGCCTCGGGTTCCGCCCGACAGACGCCCGCCCGACGTCACCGAGCAGCTCCGGCAGATCGGCTTTCACCCTGTTCGCGCGCACCGGCGTGGCCCCTCGGGTCACCGGTTGGAGGATCGATGTCAGACCTGACCCGACGGCAGGCTCTCAAGATCGGCGCGGCCGGCGCGGGCGGTGCCCTGCTGCCGCTGCCGTGGACCGCACTGGCCCGCGCCGACTCCGCCCCACCGGCCCAGGTGCTCGCCGCCGGTGACCTGGCCCTCTGGTACGACGAGTCCGCCGGCACCGACTGGCTGCGCGCGCTGCCGATCGGCAACGGTCGGCTCGGCGCCATGGTGTTCGGCAACGTCGACGCCGAACGGCTGCAACTCAACGAGGACACCGTCTGGGCCGGCGGCCCCCACGACCCGAGCAACCCCCGGGGGCTGGCGGCGCTCGCGGAGATCCGGCGGTTGGTCTTCGCCAACCAGTGGACGCAGGCGCAGAACCTGATCAACCAGAACATGCTCGGCAACCCGGTCGGGCAGTTGGCGTACCAGCTCGTCGGCAACCTGCGGCTGACGTTCCCCACCTCGGGCGGGGCGTCGCAGTACGAGCGGCAGCTCGACCTGACCACCGCGACCAGTTCGGTCAGCTACGTGATGAACGGCATCCGCCACCAGCGCGAGGTCTTCGCCAGCGCGCCGGACCAGGTCATCGCGATGCGTCTGACCGCCGACCGGACCGGGTCGATCTCCTTCACCGCCACCTTCGACAGTCCGCAGCGCACGACGCTCGCCAGCCCCGACGGCAGCACGATCGCCCTCGACGGTGTCTCCGGCAACCAGGAGGGCGTCACCGGCGCGGTGCGGTTCCTGGCCCTGGCCAACGCCACCGTCAGCGGCGGCACCGTGACCAGTTCCGGTGGCACGCTGCGGGTCGCCAACGCCACCAGCGTGACCCTGCTGATCTCGATCGGGTCCAGCTACGTCACCTACCGCAACGTGGGCGGTGACTACCAGGGCATCGCGCGGCGGCACCTGACCGCCGCCCGGGCCAGCAGCTACGACCAGCTCCGCAGTCGACACGTGGCCGACTACCAGGCGCTGTTCAACCGGGTCAGCCTGGACCTCGGCCGGACCGCCGCCGCCGACCAGCCGACCGACGTGCGGATCGCGCAGCACAACAGCGTCAACGACCCGCAGTTCTCCGCGCTGCTGTTCCAGTTCGGCCGGTACCTGCTGATCTCGTCCTCCCGGCCGGGCACCCAGCCGGCCAACCTCCAGGGCATCTGGAACGACTCGCTGACCCCGGCGTGGGACTCGAAGTACACGATCAACGCCAACCTGCCGATGAACTACTGGCCGGCCAACACCACCAACCTGGCAGAGTGCCACGCACCGGTCTTCGACATGGTCCGGGACCTCGCGGTCAGCGGCGCCCGTACCGCGCAGGTGCAGTACGGCGCGGGCGGTTGGGTCACCCACCACAACACCGACGCCTGGCGGGCCACCTCCGTGGTGGACGGTGCGTTCTGGGGCATGTGGCAGACCGGCGGCGCGTGGCTGGCCACCCTGATCTGGGACCACTACCTGTTCAACGGCGACGTCGAGTTCCTGCGGGCGAACTACCCGGCGATGAAGGGTGCCGCACAGTTCTTCCTCGACACGTTGGTGACCGAGCCGACTCTCGGCTACCTGGTCACCAACCCGTCGAATTCGCCGGAGATCGGCCACCACACCGACGCCAGCGTGTGCGCCGGCCCGACCATGGACAACCAGATCCTGCGGGACCTCTTCGACGGCTGCGCCCGGGCCAGCGAGATCCTCGGCGTGGACGCCACGTTCCGGTCCCAGGTCCGGGCGACCCGGGACCGGTTGGCCCCGACCCGGATCGGCTCCCGGGGCAACGTCATGGAGTGGCTCTACGACTGGGTGGAGACCGAACGCAACCACCGGCACATCTCGCACCTGTACGGCCTCGCACCGAGCAACCAGATCACCCGGCGCGGCACCCCGCAGTTGTTCGAGGCGGCCCGGCGCACCCTGGAGATCCGGGGCGACGACGGCACCGGCTGGTCACTCGCCTGGAAGATCAACTTCTGGGCTCGGATGGAGGAGGGCAACCGCGCCCACGACCTGATCCGCTTCCTCGCCACCCCGGCCCGGCTCGCGCCGAACATGTTCGACCTGCACCCGCCGTTCCAGATCGACGGCAACTTCGGTGCCACCGCCGGTGTCGCCGAGATGCTGCTCCAGAGCCACGCCGGTGAACTGCACGTGCTGCCGGCCCTACCGACCGCCTGGCCGAACGGGCGGGTGTCCGGCCTGCGTGCCCGGGGCGGACACACCGTCGGCATCACGTGGAGCAACGGCCAGGCCGGCGAGATCCTGGTCCGTCCGGACCGGGCCGGCACGGTACGGCTGCGCGGTCGACTGTTCGCCACCACGTACACGGTGGTCGACGTCGCCGACGGCACCCCCGCGCGCACCACGCGGATCGAGACCGACCTGGTCGAGGTGACCGTCCAGGCCGGGCGCACCTACCGGGCCACCGGGCCGGGCGTCGCCGTCCCGACGCTGGAGCAGAGCTTCACCAACGTCAGCACCAGCAACGACACCAACACCGGCGTCGGCAACTTCGACGGCAACGGCGCCTCGCTCTCCGCGCAGGCCCTGGCCGCAGCGGGCGTCACCCCCGGCGCCACGCTGAGCCGCAACGGGGTGATCTTCCGCTGGCCCACCGTCGCGGCGGGTGGGGCGGACAACGCCATCGCCTCCGGGCAGGCGATCAGCGTCACCGGCACCGGTCGTACGCTCGGCTTCCTCGCCACCGGGACGTACGGTGCGGTGTCCGGCACCGGCACGGTGGTGTACGCCGACGGCGCCCGCCAGACCTTCACGCTGAGCACCCCGGACTGGTACGGCGGGCCGCACAGCGGAGCCACCGCGGCCGTGGTCACCGCCTACCAGAACCGGCCCGGCAACCAGCGGCAGAACACGGCCGCCTGCGTCTACTTCGTCGGTGTGACGTTGCAGAACAAGGCGGTCGCCCGGGTCGAGCTGCCCAACATCAGTGCCCGACCGGCGGCCAACGTGCCCACCATGCACGTCTTCGCGATCGCGATCGGGGCCTGAGTCGCCGGCTCCGGCCGGCTCGACGGGGGACGAGGGCGGGACCGCCGTGGCTCGGCGGCCCCGCCCTCGGTGGATCACTCGAACAGGGACAGGGTCAGCGTCGAGGTGTACTCACCCGCGGCCACGTCCGCCGGGGTCCGCAGGAACAGATCCGCGTCGACCGAGTACGCCCCACCCGCGACCGCACCCGAGTCGAACGTCGAGACCAGCAACTCCTGGTCGACCAGACCCACGTTGTTACCCGGCTGCGTCGGCTCGTCCAACACCGTCACCACCTCTTCACCCTCGCTGACCAGACCGGTGTCACCACCGTCGACCAGACGCGGCCTCCACCCCAGGTGCCCGGCACCGATCGGCTCCTGACCCGCGCCACCGGTGAAGTCGGTGGCACTACCGAGGACCGCCCACGCGGCACCCGACGGCACCTCGTCGGCGGTACGCGTGTCCGTCACGGTCACCGTCGGCAGACCACCGACGAACTGACGCACCAGCAGCGTCGACCCGTCCTCGGTCAACGCCACCGAGTCACCCGCGATCGACAACGCCAGCACACCCGGCTCCACCAACTCCTCGATCTCCACGGTGACCGTCACGTCACCACTGTCACCCGGATCGGCCGACACCGGCGCGGCCATCGCCACCGACCCGACCAGCAACGCCCCGGCAGCACCCGCCGCCAACAGCCGCCTGCGATTGTCCGTTCTCATCTGCTTCTCCGCGTCACTCGTGATCGACAGTTGCTAGTGATGATCAGCAGGTGGCGGCGGGGTGTCCGACGGTGCGTACCGTCGTCACGTCCCTGCCGTCGATCGACCCGGTGACCCGGACGGTCGCCGTGCCCGCCTGCGCCGCCGCCGTCCGGCTGTTGAACTGCTGGAAGGCGCTCGCACCCGGAGCCACGGCCGTCACCGACCGCTGCCCGTACGCGCTCTCCAGCACCACGTCCACCGGCGCGTCGTGGTCGTTACGCGCCTGCACCGCCACGTACGCCTTGCCGCCGACGCACCGCGCCTGCACGCTGACCGTCACCGGCAGTTCGGCGGTGGCCTTCTCGAACGCCCAGGTGTCGAGCTCGAACAGGTCGGCACCGGCCGGCCCGGCGTAGGTGAAGTAGACGTCGTGCACGCCGGCCACGCCGTCGAGCTGGGTGGTGAGTTCCGTCCACTCGCCGATCGGCCCGTCGACCGGGATGGTCGCCACCACCGGCGCGGTCACGTCACCGAGCCGGAGCTGGATCGACCCACCGGCCACCAGCGGACGGACCTTCGCGGTCAGGCTCTTGGCCCCGGTGCCGAAGTCGACCGAGGAGAGCGCGGTCCAGTCTCCGTTGTCGATGTCGCGGACCACCAGGTTGGGTGCCTCGTCGCCGAACTGGGCGGAACCGCCGTCGATCTTCGCCGTGGCGATGCCCTTGCTCCAGCCGAAGGTCTCCGCCTCGAACACCCGGTACGGGTCGAAGTCCCGGACCTGGTCGACACCGGCGTAGTCGCCCACGACCTGGCGGATCGTGCCGTCCGCGTTGAAGCTCAGTTCCTGGATGTGCGGGCTGCGGTAGCCCTGGGTGGTGTTGCCGTTGATGCGCTTGTTCAGCGTCGGGCCGTGGTAGGTGAAGTAGTACTTGCCCTCGTACTCGAAGGCGGACTGGTGGTTGTTGCCCCCGGTGCCGGCGCCGAAGAACTGCGACTGGTTCGGGAACAGCACGCCCGCGTAGGTCTCCTTGGGCCAGACCATCGGGTCGTCGGAGATCATGTAGCCGATCTGACCACCGCCGGGGTAGCCGGGCAGCGGCGTCTGGTTGCCACCGAAGTCGTTGCCACCGAAGTGCGACGAGTACGACAGGTAGTACTTGCCGTCGCGCTTGAACACCTGGGCCGCCTCGAAGGCCACCGGGGCGTCCACGACCGCCGCCGTGCCCTCGGTCGACACCATGTCGTCGCCGAGCCTGATCGACCGCAGGTTCTTCGGGTTGTTGAACCGCTCGGCCGCCGGCATGCTGGTCGCCGCCGGGCCGCCGCCGAAGTAGAGGTACGCCTCGCCGTCGTCGTCCACGAACGGCGCCGGGTCGAACTTCCAGGCGACCGCCTCGGCACCTGGGGTGCGGCCGTCTATGAGCGTGCTGGTGCGCTCGCTGGTCCACGGGCCCACCGGCGACGCACCGGTGATCACGTTGCTGGACCCACCGCCGTTGGCGTAGTAGAGGAAGAACTTCTCCTGCCCGTCGACCACCTTCTTGGCCATGCCGGGCGCCCACGAGTTGTTCGTGAACGGTGCCACGCCGTTCGGCCCGGCGACCTGGATCTCGCCGTGGTCCGTCCAGTTGACCATGTCGGTCGTGGAGATCACGGTGATCTGGTTGATGTCGCCGTAGTTGATGCCCGGCGAGACGCCGGTGGTCGGGTTCGGCGCGTACCCCTGGGTGTCGTTGGTCATGTACATGTAGACCCGGCCGTCGTGGACGAAGCCGTACCCGTCAGCGCCGAACTTGTGCCCGATCAACGGGTTGTGTTCGCCGGGCAGCTTGCCGACCACCTCGATGGTCTTGGACGCGGGCGGCGGCGGCGCGGCACCGACCACCGACACGTCGTCGAGCGTGAAGTCCATGAGGTGCAGGTTCGCATCGGCGGCCGGGTTGCTCGTCCACGGGGTCTCGAAGAACAGCCGCGCGGTGCCGACGCCCTGGCTCGCCGGGATGGTGAACTGCCCGTTGACGTGCGCCCACTGACCGCGGGTGGCGGTCACGCTGACCAGGTTGGTGTAGGTGGAGCCGCCGTAGTGCATGGTGGCGAAGAACTGCTTCGTCGCGGGCGAGGCCGCGTTGTCGTACTTCAGTCGGGCGCTGAGCGTGTACGTCTGTCCGGCCTGGACCTTGCCGGAGAGGTCCTGCATCGGGCCGGACCCGGTGGTCGCCCGGTTGGTGACCCGGACCGCAGCCGATCCGGAGTAGGCGTCGGTGGTGGGGGAGAGGGTCGCGCTGTCGGTGGCGTTGCCGTTGTTGACGAACCAGTTGGCCAGGCCGCTCTCGAACCCGCCGTTGACGACGAGGTTGGTGTCGGCGGCCTGGACCGGTGCCGCCGCGACGAGTCCGGCCAGCATCACGCCGGCCGTCGCGAGGGCGGCGACCCGTCGCCGGGCCCCCGTTCGTGGACGCGGTGTCACGAGATGTCCTCCTTGAGATGGAACGGGCAGGGGAGTTCATCGGCACCCCGGAGCCGGTGCGGGACCGGCTCCGGGGCGGATCGGGAGGGGCGGGATCAGCCGCCGCAGGTGGTGGCCGGGTACGCCGGGGTGCGGACGGTGGTCACGTCCCGGCCGTCGACGGTCCCGGTGACCCGGACGGTCGCCGTGCCCGCCGGGACCGACTCGCCACGGGTGGCGAACTGTTGGAACGCGTTGGCCCCCGGTGCCACGGCCGGGACCGACCGACGGCCGTACGCGCTCTCCAGCACCACGTCCACCGGCGCGTCGTGGTCGCTGCGCGCCTGCACCACCAGGTACGCCTTGCCGCCGACGCACCGCGTCTGCGCGGTCGCCGTGACCGGGAGCGTGTCGGTCCGCAGCACACCGAGGCGGGCCAACTGGTAGCTCAGCGCCCGTTCCGGCGCGTCGATCTGGTTCTGGGTGCCGAACGTGCCGGCCCGGGCCGTCGTGGCGGCGGCGAGCGCGGCGCGCATGGCCGCCCAGGCGTCGGCCGGGTACGCCGACTCGTCGAGCGTGGCCGCGTACGCGATGGCCGCGTCCAGCTCTCCGGTGTCCAGCGGCCGGTTCTGTGCGGTGAGCGTGTCGCTGAGCAGGTAGTGGTCGAAGTCGACGGATCCACCGGTCTGCTGGGTGGCGTAGTTGAAGAGGCCGACCCGGTGCCCCATGAAGTGGGCCAGGCTGCCGTCCAGCGTCTGCGGGCCCACCCGGTTGCCCAACTGCGTCCAGGTCACCCCGTCTAGGCTGTAGTAGAACGTCGTCCAGAGCTGCCCGGTCGGCGTGGCGAAGTCGAGGTCCGCCTTCACGTGCACCTCGGTCGCGTCGCCCAGCGACACCGTCGTGCCCGGCAGGAAGTTCTCCAACGTCGCCTGGTCGAGGTCGACCGCGAACGGCTGTCCCCGGTTCACCACGCCGAGGGTGTTGACCCCGCCGGTCCGCTTGACCGCCACGTACGAGAAGCCCCGGTTGTAGGCGGCCAGCCCGGCGACGTCACCGTCGGCCATCCGGGAGATGTCCATCCTGGTCTCGACGGACTGCCGGGGCCCGAACGTGCGTTGCGACAGCGTGTTGCGGGCCTCCTCGAACCAGGCCAGCTCGGCCCGGTTGGCGAGCTTGGTGTAGACGTAGTCGCCGGTGACCACCTTGCCGGTGGTCAGCCGCAGCCAACCCGCCCGGTCGGTCAGCGACCAGTAGCGGTTGTCCGGGGCATGGTTCCACTCCCAGGCCATGTCCAACCGCGATCCGTTGGGCCTGATCTCGGCCTCGACCTCCGGCGTCGGGGCGGTCCACTCCTCGTCCATGTACGCCTTGTGCGGGGCGTCGTTGGCGAAGTCGTCCGAGACGACGATGGACTTCTGCCGCTCGAAGCGCTCCTGCTCGGGACTGAGCGCGATCGGCTTGGCGAAGGGACCCTCCACCGGCACCACGCCGTTGGTGCCGAAGGTCGGCCAGCCGTCCTCGGACCAGGTCGCCGGGATCAGCGCCGGGATGCGCCCGATCGGGAAGGTGTCCCGGAAGAACATGCCGTGCCAGTCGGTCTGACCGTCCTCCCGGGCGATCGGCACGAGGCTGCCCTGCGCGAAGCCGTTGGAGTTGAGCACGCCGCGCGCCTCGTAGGTGTTCACCCCGCCGGCCGAGGTGTAGCGCCCGAGCAGTTCCGGCGAACGGAGCATGACGACCTGGCGTCCCTGACCGGAGGGCCAGGTGATGATCACCGCGTAGTAGTAGCCGTTGATGTAATAGAACTGGGCGCCCTCGAAGAGGCCGCCGATGAAGGGCTGACCCGCGTAGTTGCTCGCGGTGAAGACGTTCGGGTAGTCCTGCACGACGGCGGTCAGTGCGGAGTTGAGCCGTACCGCGCTGATGTTCCCGTTGCCGTAGAAGATGTACGGCGTACCGTCGTGGTCGAAGAAGAGGGACGGGTCGTGCAGTCCACGGCCGAGGGCCGTGCGCTGCCACGCGCCGTTCTCGATGTCGTCGGTGCGGTAGATGTACGCGCCGCCGAGGTTGTTGGTGTTGAAGGCGACGTAGAACATGCCGTCGTGGTAGCGCAGCGACGACGCCCACTGCCCTTGGCCGTACGAGTTCTGGCCGTTGCGCAGCGAGAACGAGTCGCCGATGCTCGCCCGGTCGAAGACGTAGTTGACGATCTCCCAGTTCACCAGGTCGTACGACTTCATGATCGGCGCACCCGGACTCAAGTGCATGGTGGTGCTGATCATGTAGTAGATGTCCCGGCCCTCGGCGTTCTCCGCGGCCGGCACCCGCTCGACGCCGATGTCCGGCACGTCGGCCCGGAACAGCGGCACCGTGTAGGTGCCGTCACCCCGGTCGGTCGAGGTGTACGACGAGCGCGGTGACCAGGGCTCGGCGGCCTGGGCGGTGCCGCCGGTGGTGACCAGGCCGGCGGCGAGCAGCGCGGCGGTCGCGGCGAGGGCGGTGGCCCGTCTGCGGCGGATCGCGGCGCGGGACCGCTGCACCGGGGCGGGCGGGTTGCCGGTGAGGATCCGTCTGACGAGGGATCGGAGGCGGGGCGTGCGGGGGCCGACGAACACCTGCATGCGAGCTCCAGAAGCGAGGTGGCGGGCCCCTAGCTTGTTAGCGCTAACATGGATCGTCAAGAGTTTCCGCGATACTCGTCTGAAATGTCCGCGTAACACCGTCGTCGATGCGTCGTGGGTGCGCTCCCACAGGCCGGGGCCCGTCCGGGACCGGGTGTCGAGGGCGTGTCACCTCCACCCTCGACACCCGGCCCGGCTAGACGAACCGCCAGAGGTTGGCGTTGCCACCGTTGTCGTCGGCGAGCACGATCTGCGCCCCCTGGGCGGTGGAGGAGCCGCTGACGCCGAGCACGCGTCCGCCGTTGCCGGACTGGATCCGGAAGCCCCCGCCGGAGCCGTACCGCAGCCGCCAGCGGTTGGCCGCCGCGCCGTTGTCGGCCCACTGCACCACCCGCGTACCGGAGCCGGTGCCGCTGTTCTCCAGCCCCAGCACCTTGCCGCTGTGCGAGTTGCGCAACCGCAGGTAGCCGCTGCTGTCCACCAGTGCGGTCCAGAGATGGTCGGCGGTGCCGGTGTCGCCCCACTGGATCACCAGGCCACCGTCGGCGGTGGACATGTTCTGCACACCCAGCACCAGGCCACTGGCGACGTTCTGGATCCGCCGCGCGCCGTTGGGGACGAACCGCCACTGGTTGTCCGGCGTGCCGTTGTCCGGATCCTGCACCACCCGCGCGCCCTGGGCGGTCGACCCGTTGAGGACGGCCAGCAGTTTGCCGGTGTGCCCGTTGCGGATCTTGTGGGAGCCGTCGCCCACGTCCACCACCGTCCACCGGTGGTCCGCCGTGCCGGTGTCACCCCACTGGAGGACCTGGGCGTTGTCGGCGGTGGACATGTCCTGCACGCCGAGCACCTTGCCGCTGTTGGCGTTGCGGAACCGCACCGCCGTGCCGTCGGGGACGAGCTGCCAGTGGTGGTCGGCGGTGCCGGTGTCGCCCCACTGGAGGGCGGGCGCGCCGTCGGCGGTGGACATGTTCTCGATCCCGAGCACCAGTCCGCTGGCGGCGTTGACCAGCCGGAAGGTGGCGTCGCCGGTGCCGCTCTGGCCGCCGGTGCCCCAGTAGACGGTGTAGTTGTGGCCGTGCGCGTCGTAGAACGGGATCAGGTTGACCGTGGCCCCGTTGGCGGTCGCGGTGAAGGTGAGCGCGGTGCTGCTGGTGCGCGTCACCGAGCCGGTCGCCAGGACGGGCAGCGCCGACAGGGCGGTGTTGCCGTAGTTGCCGGAGAGCACCGTCGGGCCGTACCGCAGCGCCACCACGGCCGAGTTGTCGTTGGTCGGCTCCACCACCACCCGCATCGGCAGACGTACGGTCACCGTGTCGCCCGAGGTCCAGGTGCGGGTCAGCGCGGCGTACGTGCCCGGGGTGGTGGCGATGTTCTGCGCCGTGCCGTTGACGCTGACCGTCGCGCCCTGCGTCCAGGCCGGGATGCGGATCCGCATCGTCCACGATCCGCCGACGGTGCCGGTGACGGTCAGCGTCGTGGTGTCGGTGGCCGGGAAGCCGGTGGTCTGGGTGACGGTGATGCCGCGCTGGGACCAGGTCAACACCGACGGCATGAACAGGTTCACCGTCAGCGTGCTGCCGTTGTGGAAGTAGATCGCGTCCATCAGCGTGGTGTTGCTCTCCAGCCCGGTGCCCTGGCAGCACCAGAAGGAGTTGTAGTCGGTGCTCCAGGTGCCGCCGCCCCAGGCCGGGCCGACCCCACGGCGGCCACCCGGTTGCAGCGGGGTGAAGTAGGTGATGTGGCCGTGGGCGTCGGCCGGGTTCTGCGCGCCGATCAGGTGGTTGAGCAGGGCCCGCTCGTAGAAGTCGACGTACGCGACCCGGTTGGGGTCGAGCAGCCACAGCTCCCGGGTCAGCTTGAGCATGTTGTACGTGTTGCAGTGCTCGCAGGTGTCGTTGCGCAGGTACCCGGCGATGGCGTTCGGGGCCCGGAAGTGTTCGGCCTGGCTGTTGCCGCCGATCGCGTACGTGCGGGTGTTGACCGTCAGGTTCCAGGCGTTGCCGGCGATGTCGCGGTAGCGGGTGGTGCCGGTGGCCTTGAACTCCCGGGCCGCGCCGATCCACTTCGGGATCTGTGTGTTGGCGTGCAGCCCGTTGAGCTGGTCGGAGTTGGCGGCGAGCGGGTTGAACACGGCGGCGTGATCGAAGCGTTGCGCGGTGGTCAGCCAACGCGCGTCGCCGGTCTGCTGGTACAGGTCGGTCAGCACCGCGTTCATGCCGCCGAACTCGGTGCCGAGCATGGCCTGCATCTGGGCGGAGCTGAGCCGCCCGGTGCGCCAGTCGACCCAGCCGGCGAGCGCCAGCAGCACGTCGCGGGCCTGGGTGTTGCCGACCAGCCGCCACACGTCGAGCAGCCCGGCCATCGTCTTGTGGATGGTGTAGTACGGCACGTTGCCGTTGCTGAGCGTGCGGTTCTCCACGGCGGTGAAGTCGGACTCGGGATACCCGCAGAGGTATCCGGTGTTGAACCCGGCGGCGGCGTTGTTGGCCTGGCACTTGGCCAGCTCGGCCACCATCAGGTTGGCCTTGTCGCGGCACGTGGTGTCGCCCAGCACGGCCCACATCTGCGCCCAGGCGGTCAGGAAGTGCCCCTGGGAGTGGGTCCGGAACGGGAACGTCGGCGCCTCCCAGCCGCCCAGCGCCGCGGCGCCGCCGGTGGAGAGGCGGTGGTTGGCGCGGAAGTTGTAGAGCAGCCGGTTCACGTCGACGAAGCGCAGGTAGGCCAGGGTCCGGTTCTGGTTGTCCAGCCACCGGCTGGCGGTCAGCCGGACCTGGCCCGGGTCGAAGGCGTACGCGGAGACGCCGATGTCGGGCCGGGCCGGGGGGATCGCCGCGCGGGCGGCCTGGCCGTGCAGCACCGGGCCGATCGCACCGGCGACGGCCGCCACCCCGGCGGCCTGGAGAAGGTGGCGACGGTTGAGGGACGGGTTGGGCATCACGACCTCCGGAGGTCGGGGACGGGAGTGACTCGGGCGGAGGGTGGCCGGGCCGGGCCGGGGCGACGGCGACGGTCCGGCCACCGTGGGTACGGCGTCACGAGGTGACGCGGAAGGTGGCGTCCTGACGGTCGGCGGCGCTCGACGACGCGCTGAGCGGGTCGATGCGCAGCACGTGACCGGCGTGGCGCAGGTAGTGCGTGGGGAAGTTGTACGAGCGGAACGACGACCAGCCGCCGTCGGCCAGCCCGGCGGTGCGGTGGAAGGTGGCGTCGGCGCGGAAGGTCGCGCTGTTGTCGTTGGGGTCGAGGCGGGCCACGTACCCGCTGTGCCGCAGGAAGCTGCCGGGCACGTTCACCGACTCGAACGACACCCCGGCCGGGTCGGCGAGGCCGGGCACCATCCGCCACATCTGGTCGCGGTGCGGGTCGAACGGGTACGGGTCGATGCGGACCGCGCGGTTCGAGTGCCGGACGAAGTAGTCGGGCAGGTTCCAGGACTTCAGCCGGACCCAGTTCGGCAGGCCCCACCGGCTGACCACGCCGTTGAACTCGGCCTCGGTGATGCCGACGATCGAGCCGTGCTTGGAGTTCAGCGGCGGCGTGTAGTCGCGCTGGTTGAGCACCGACCACGAGTTGGCGCCGATGTTGTTCGTGCCCCAGAGGTAGAAGTCGTTGTTGACCGGGCTGAACGAGTCGCCCCAGAGCCACCAGCCCGACCCGTCGTTGCGCTTGAGCAGGTGGGCGCCCTCGATCGCGTTGCCCTGCCGTAGACCGGAGGTGTACGTGGTGAAGCTGTTCGGGGCGCCGGTGCCGGACCGGGCGCCGTACAGGTTCCCGTTGGAGAGGTTCTTGTAGTACAGGTACGTCACCCCGCCGTCGACGTGGATGTCGGCGTCGAGCACCGGGAAGCCGGGGCTGAAGTAGGTCTGCGGCGCGCTGACGGTGCGGAAGTCGCTGGTGTAGTTCACCAGGAACAGGTCCGTGGTGGTGTTGGCCGAGTAGACGATCGCGTACTGGCCGCGCCCGGCGTCCCAGAACACCGTCGGCGCCCAGGTGTGCACGTTGGCGTAGGTGTGCATCTGGATGCGCCGGTACCCGGTGAAGCTGGTCAGGTCGATCGAGTCGTAGACGTGCAGGTACTGGCTGTTGCGGCCGAAGTTGAGCCCGTACAGGTCGGTGGCGACGACCACGAAGGTGCCGTCCTGCTTGCGGAAGACGAACGGGTCGCGCAGCCCCAGGTCACCGGCGGTCGGGGTGACCACCGGACTGTTTTGGTTCAGCGGGGACCAGTTCAGGCCGTCCCGGCTGACCGCGAGGTGCAGGCCGTAGTCGGCCGCCGACTGGTTCGGGGACTCGGTGAAGTAGGTCTTGAGGTACGCGGTGTAGGTGGCCGCCGAGGCGGACTGCGGGCGGAATGCCACGTCGGAGGCGGTGAGGCCGACGGTGGCCAGCGCACCCAGGGTGAATGCTCGTCGACTCAGGACCATCGCGGTGACCTTTCTTGGCGCGGGGGACGGGTGGGGGTCGGGCCCGCCAGGGACGGGTGCGGCCCGTCGAGTCGTACGGGAGGCAGTGGCCGGGACGCGTCGCCCCGGTGGCTGGTTGCCGGTGTCGGACCTCCGGCGGCGGGCCGCTGACGATCCCGTCACGGGAACGGGCGTCGTGTGCGGTCCGTGACGACGCGGGCGCCTCGGCCGTCTCTCCGCCGAGGTCCGGCAACCTATGCATCCAGTTCGATGTTAGCGTTAACGTAGCGGTCGGTTAACACGTGCGCAAGCCTCCGATTTCCAGGAGATGGCGACGGAAACGGGTCGGCAACACGCCTGCGCCGCCGTCGTCCGGCTGCCGGTGAAGCTTCGGGGCGGCTTGACCCTCGACCCGGTCGAGGCCGCACTCTCCGTGCCGGGAAGCCGGGCCGGCACCGCACCCGGTGGAGCCGCCGGTCCCGTCGACGGGGGGAACGTGAAGGTGACTGGTGGTCGGGCGGCGGTGCCCGGCGCGTACTGGGCCTGGTTGGGCGGGACCGCGGTGAGTCTGGTCGGCGTGCAGGCCCTGGCGTTCGCGATGGCCTTCGTCGCGGCCGGGTACGGCGGGCAGTTCACCGCCCTGGTGCTGACCGCGATCAACCTGCCCCGGGCGCTGCTGTTGATGGCCGGTGGCGCGGTGGCGGACCGGGTCGGCCCGTGGCGCGTCATGATCATCTCGGACGCGGCGATGGTGGTGGTGACCCTGTCGCTGGCCCTCGCGGCCTGGTCGTCGACCGATCCGCGCCTGCCGCTGCTGCTGGCCGCGCTGGCCACCGGGGTGGTGGACGCGTTCCACCTGCCCAGCAGTGGGTCGATGCCGCGTCGCCTGGTGTCGCCGGCCGCCCTGGCGCGGGCGATGTCGGCACGCCAACTCGCCGGTCAACTGGCCCTGTTCGCCGGCCCGGTCCTCGGCGGCCTGCTCCTCGCGCCGGTCGGACTCGCCGGTGCCGCACTGGTCAACGCCGCGACCTTCGCGGTGATGCTGTCGATCCTGGTGACGTTGCGACGCGGCCGACACCGCGTCCCGGACGCCGCACCGGCGTCCGACCCTGCGTCGGCACCGGTGTGGCGGGCCGCTCTGGATGGGCTGCGGGTCGCCGCAGGTCACCCGGCCCTGCGGCCCGCGCTGCTGCTCACCGGTGCCGCCGCCGGGTTCCTCCTGCCGGTCTCCTCGCTCCTGCTGCCGCTGCTGGCCCGGGAGCGGGCGTGGCCGGGGCCGCTCACCGGCACGGTCGTCGCGGCCGTCGCGGCGGGTACGGTCGTCGTCGCGGTGGCGGTGCTGGCCCGGGGCGCGTCCTCCCGCCCGGGCGCGACGGCGGTCGGCGGACTGCTGACGGCCGCCGCCGGGACGTCAGCCGTGGCGATGGGTGGCACACCGATATGGTCGGTCGCCGCCGCGGCGACGGTCGGTGTCGGCTCGGGCCTGTTCGCCACGCACGTCGGCCCCCTGATTCTGGCCGCCGGCCCGGCGACGCACCTGGCCCGGGTGCAGTCCGTGCTGGTACTCGTGCAGAGCCTGCCGCTGCTGCTCACCACGGCCCTGCTCGGCGCCGTCGCCGAGATCGCGGCGGCCCCGACGGTGCTCTACGGCTGTGCCGGAGCGCTGGCGGCGTCCGCCGTGGCGGCGTTGGCCTCGCCGGTGCTGCGCGCCTGACGAGCCGCCACTGGTGCGGTCCGCATCACCTGACTAAAGTCAGAAATCGTGGATCGTGGACTGGTCGACGTGGTGCGGCGCTTCAACCGCACCGTCACCCAACGGGTCGGTGCCCTCGACGACGACTACCTCGCCCGCCACCGGCCCCTGGGACAGGCGCGGCTGCTCTGGGAGATCGGCCCGGCCGGAGCCGAGGTGGCCGCGCTGCGTACCCGGCTGGATCTCGACGCCGGTCACCTCAGCCGGCTGCTGCGCACCCTGGAGGCGGCCGGGCTCGTCGTGGTCGGTCCCGGCGACGGCGACCGGCGCGTCCGTGCCGCCCGTCTCACCGAGGACGGCCACGCCGAGTGGAACCTGCTCGACCGCAGGTCCGACGAGTTGGCCTGGTCGATGCTCGCGCCGCTGACCGCCGGGCAGCGCGGTCGGCTCACCGCCGCCATGGCCGAGGTGGAGCGGCTGCTGATGGCGTCACTCGTCGACATCGCACCCTGCCATCCGCGTGACCCCCGGGCCCGGGCCTGCCTGCGGGCGTACGTGCGGGAGCTGGACGAGCGCTTCGAGGGGGGCTTCGACCCGGGCGGCGACGACGAGCCCGACCTGGTCGCGCCGGACGGACTGTTCCTGGTCGCCACGCTCGCCACCGAACCGGTGGGCTGCGGCGGACTGCGGTTCGACCCCGGCGCGCCCGCCGAGATCAAACGCCTGTGGGTGTCCGGGTCGGTACGCGGACTCGGGGTCGGCCGGAGGTTGCTCACCGAGTTGGAGCGGCACGCCGTGGCGGGTGGCGCGGACGCCGTACGCCTCGACACGAACCGCGCTCTCACCGAGGCGATCCGGCTCTACCGCAGCGCGGGCTACCACGAGATCCCGCGGTACAACGCCAACCCGTACGCGCACCACTGGTTCGCCAGGTCCCTGACCGGCGACAGGCCGGGGTTAGCCGCCCCGCCCCGGGAAACTGGATGATGGTTCGCACCCGCACCGCCGAGGGGAGTCCCACACGTGGCCACGCACGAGGTGTTCAACCAGGTTCCGCCGATGATCGGCCACGACGTCGCCGACGACCCGGCGCTGTTGGCCGGGTTGGCCCGCGAGGGCGCCGACTGGGCCGTGGCCGACCTGCGTGAACTCGGTCGACTGGCGGGCGGCGAGGCCGCCGCCGAGCACGGTCGGCTGGCCGACGCACACCCGCCGACGCTGCGTACCCACGACCGCTACGGCCGTCGGATCGACGAGGTGGAGTTCCACCCGTCCTGGCACGAGCTGATGCGGACCGCCGTCGGCCACGGGCTGCACGCCGCGCCCTGGGCCGATCCGCGCGTCGGCGCGCACGTCGCCCGCGCGGCGGGGTTCTACACCTGGCGACCGGACGCCGGTCACGGGTGCCCGATCTCGATGACCTACGCCGTGGTGCCGGCGCTGCGACACGCGCCGGAGCTGGCCGACCGCTACGAGCCGCTGCTCACCGCGCGGACGTACGACTTCGGGCTGCGCGAGCCGCTGGGCAAGCGGGGCCTGCTGGCGGGCATGTCGATGACGGAGAAGCAGGGTGGTTCCGACGTCCGGGCGAACACCACCGCCGCGCGCCCGCAGGCCGACGGCAGCTACCGGCTGGTCGGACACAAGTGGTTCACCTCGGCACCGATGAGCGACCTCTTCCTCACCCTGGCCCAGGCCCCGGACGGGCTGACCTGTTTCCTGGTGCCCCGGGTGCTGCCGGACGGCACCCGTAACCCGATGCGGCTGATGCGGCTGAAGGACAAGCTCGGCAACCGGTCCAACGCCTCCGCCGAGGTCGAGTACGACGACGCGGTGGCCTGGCGGGTCGGCGACGAGGGGCGCGGCGTCCGCACCATCATCGACATGGTCAACCTGACCCGGCTGGACTGTGTGATCGGCGCGGCGGCCGGCATCCGGCAGGGCGTGATCACCGCGGCGCACCACGCCGCGCACCGCCGGGCCTTCGGCCGCTACCTGGCCGACCAGCCGCTGATGCGCAACGTCCTGGCCGACCTGGCGGTGGAGTCGGAGGCGGCGACCGTGCTGATGATGCGTCTCGCCGGGGCGACGGACCGCTCCGTGCGGGGTGACGCGGTGGAGACGGCGTTCAAGCGGATCGCCCTGGCCGTCGGCAAGTACTGGGTCTGCAAGCGGTGGCCGGGACATGCCGCCGAGGCGCTGGAGTGCCTGGGTGGCAACGGTTACGTCGAGGAGTCCGGGATGCCCCGGCTGTTCCGCGAGTCGCCGCTGAACTCGATCTGGGAGGGCTCCGGCAACGTCGCCGCGCTGGACGTACTGCGGGCGCTGGCCGGGCAGCCCGAGGTGCGGGCGGCGTTCGAGGCCGAGGTGGGCATGGCCACCGGTGTGGACTCCCGGCTCGACGCCGCGGTGCACCAGCTCCAGGTCGCCCTCGACGACCCGGCGGACCTGGAGGTGCGGGCCCGTCGGGTGGTCGAGCAGATGGCCCTGGTGTTGCAGGGTGCGCTGCTGGTGCGCCACGGCCATCCGGCCGTCGCCGACGCGTTCTGTGCCTCGCGGCTCGGCGTCGACCGGGGACACGCATACGGCACCCTGCCGGCCGGCGTCGACTTCGCCGCGATCATCGACCGGGCGACGCCGAAGGTGGGCTGACCGCAGAGGTCGCCACCGGATCGGTGCGGTGTGTCGTTGAGTCCACGTCGGAGCGTGTGGGATTCTGATGCGTCGATGCCGGTCGCGCGAGCGTGCTGACCGTCGCCTCAGGGGCACCCGGAGCCGCCACGGCCTCCCGGGAGGCGACGGACGAGCTGATGTCGTGGCGTCCGCCCGCGCCCGAGGCCGTCCGCCTCGGGCGCCGGGCCGGGCGGGTCGCCGCCGTGATCACCCACGAAGGACGACCATGACCATCTCGAACAGGCACGGTGTTCGACCCCTGAACCCGCCGTTGCGACTCTCCCGGCGTGGCCGGGCGGCCCTGGCGGCGAGCCTGCTGCTCGCCACCGGCGCGCTGCTCGGCGTGGCACCACCCGGTGCCGGTGCGGCGACGGCACCGGTGGCGGTGACGGTGAACGCACGGGCCGGGCTGGCCACCGTGCCGGACACCGCGCTGGGCGTGAACCACGCCATCTGGGACTCGCAGTTGGGCACCACCGAGACGTCGGACCTGCTGCGCGCGGCCGGCGTGCAGATGATGCGGTACCCGGGCGGCTCGTACGCCGACATCTACCACTGGCGCGACCACACCGCACCGGGCGGGTACGTCGCGCCGAACACCGACTTCGACACCTTCATGGCCGGGGTCCGCCGGGCCGGCGCCCAACCGATGATCATCGCCAACTACGGCACCGGCACGCCGCAGGAGGCGGCCGACTGGGTGCGCTACGCCAACGTGACCAAGGGGTACGGCGCCCGGTACTGGGCGGTCGGCAACGAGAACTACGGCAACGGTCACTACGGGTCGGCCTGGGAGGCCGACGAGCACCCGGACAAGAGCGCCACCTACTACGCGAACCTGGTCGTCGAGTACGCCGACGCGATGAAGGCCGTCGACCCGGACATCAAGGTCGGCGCGGTGTTGACCATGCCGGCGAACTGGCCGGACGGGCTGACCGCCGGTGCCGACCCGGGCCCCTGGAACCAGACCGTGCTCTCGATCGCCGGACCGAGGATCGACTTCGTCGACGTGCACTGGTACCCGGGCGGCAGCGCGGCCGAGTCGCTGCCCCGGACCAGCCACATCCCGGACGCGGTGCACCTGCTCCGGCAGCAGATCAGCCGGTACGCCGGGCCGGACGCGGACCGCATCGGCATCAGCCTCACCGAGGTGAACGTGACCGCCGAGGGGATGACCAGCCAACCGGCCGCGCTGTTCCTGGCCGACGCCTACAGCGGGCTGCTGGCCAACGGGGTCTTCACCGTGCAGTGGTGGAACGTGCGCAACGGCATCGGCAAGGTGACCACCGTGGCGGGGCAGACCGACTACGGCGACTTCGGGATGCTCTCCAGCGGCACCTGCACCTCGGACGGGTCGGTCTGCGAGCCGCCGCTGAACACGCCCTTCGCGTCGTACCACGGGCTGACCATGATGAGCCGGTTCGCGCGTACCGGGGACCAGTTCGTCCGGGCCGGCACCAGTGACCCGCTGGTCGCCGCACACGCGGTTCGTCGCGCCGACGGGGACGTCGCGGTGCTGCTGATCAACAAGGACCCGGACAACGCCCGCGAGGTCGACATCGACTACGCCGGGTTCGCGCCGTCGGCCGCCGCGCCCACGGTGCACTCCCACACCAACGGCGCCACCGCCGTCACCACCGCGCAGACCGGCAACGCGACCAGCCGGACGCTGCCGCCGTACTCGCTGACCACGCTCGTGGTGCGTCCGGCCGCCGCGCCGGGCGGTCAGCCGGGCGCACCCGGCCGACCCACGGTCGACGACGTCACCCACCGCAGCGCGACCATCTCCTGGCCGGCGGCCACCCGGGGTGCCGCCCCGATCGCCAAGTACGAGGTGCACCGGCAGCACGGTGCGGTCAGCGAACAGCTCGGGGAGACCTCGGGCACCAGCCTCGCCGTGGAGAACCTCGTCCCCGGCGCCCGGTACACGGTCAACGTGCTGACCCGCGACACCGCGGGCCGGGTCTCCTGGGCCTCCCCGCCGCTCACCTTCACCACCGGCAGCCCGGCGAGCAGCACCTGCGCCGTCCGGTTCGCCAGCACCACGGACTGGGGCAACGGCTACGTGGCCGACGTCGAGGTGGTGAACACCGGGGCGGGTGCGGTCGACGGTTGGACGTTGACCTGGACCTGGCCGACGGGCTGGCAGCAGGTGAGCAGCGGCTGGAACGCCACCTGGGAACAGGTCGGCACCGCCGTGCGGGTGACCGGCACCGACGACAACCGTCGGATCCCCGCCGGAGGCACGGTCACCGCCGGATTCGTCGGGGCGTACAGCGGCCCGAACGTGACGCCGACCGCCTTCCGGCTCAACGGCACGCTCTGCACGGTGCGGTGAACCGGGCCGGGGTCGTCGGTGGGCCGCACCCACCGGCGACCCCGGTGACTGGTGATTCTGCCGATGCGCTGCCGGCCGGACACCTTGAACACTGATCGCAGTCGATACCGTCCCGGACCGAGGGAGTGCCCGACGTGCGATCATCCACCACCATCCGTTCCCGTTCCGCGACCCTGCTGGCCCGGCTGGCGGCGGTCACCGTCCTGGCCGCCACCGGTGGCCTCGTCGCCACCGCCGCGCCCGCCCAGGCCGCCGGCCCGTACGAGCGCGGTCCGACACCGACCGACGCGATCCTGGAGGCGAGCCGAGGCCCGTTCGCCACCTCCTCGATCAGCGTCTCCTCGGTGAGCGTCAGCGGCTTCGGCGGCGGCGTCATCTACTACCCGACCAGCACCAGCGAGGGCACCTTCGGCGCGGTCGCCATCTCGCCCGGCTACACCGCCTCGTGGTCGAGCCTGAGCTGGCTCGGTCCCCGGATCGCCTCGCACGGGTTCGTGGTGATCGGCATCGACACCATCACCCGTCTGGACCAGCCGGCCAGCCGGGGGCGTCAGCTCCTGGCCGCGTTGGACCACCTCACCCAGCGCAGCTCGGTGCGTGGCCGGATCGACGCCGGTCGGCTGGCGGTGGCCGGTCACTCGATGGGCGGCGGAGGCAGCCTGGAGGCCGCCGCGAGCCGACCGTCGTTGCAGGCCGCCGTGCCGCTGGCCCCCTGGAACCTGACCAAGAACTGGTCGAACCTGCGGGTGCCGACGCTGATCATCGGCGGGGAGAGCGACAGCACCGCCCCGGTCGCCACGCACTCCGAGCCGTTCTACACCAGCATCCCGGCCTCGGCGGAGAAGGCGTACCTGGAGCTGAACAACGCCGGGCACTTCTTCCCGAACACGGTGAACACGCCGACCGCCAAGCAGGCGGTGGCCTGGCTCAAGCGGTTCGTCGACGACGACACCCGGTACGAGCGGTTCCTCTGCCCCGGGCCGAGCGGCCCGGCCGTCGAGGAGTACCGCAACACGTGCCCGCACTGACCCGACGCCGAGGTCGTCCCGGATCGCGGGGCCGCCGGTCCGTCGACCGGCGGCCCCGGTCGAGCCGGGTCGACGGGGGAGTGCAGCGCCACTTCGGCCCGACGTACCAGACCGACGAGGGGGACGGGCCGGTCGAGGAGTCGCAGCGCCGGTGGTGCCCCCGGCCGACGGGGTGCCGACGCCCTGACCGCCGTTGCGCCGACTCGCCGGACACGCAGCCACGGCATATCGGGCGCAAAACCCCGTCGTGGTACGCGTCTAGACTCGGCTCGCACAACGGAACGTGACGGTGGGGGAGGCGGACGCGGATGGGTAGGGCCGAGGCACCGGGTCGGGCGACGGCACCGACGGCGGCTGAGGCGACAGGTCGCGTCGACGGCCGGACCGCCCGGGCCGAGCGCACCCGGGCGGCCATCGTGGAGGCGCACCTGGCCCTGATCTCCGAGGGGGACCTGCGCCCGACCGGTGAGCGCATCGCCGAGCGGGCCGGGATATCGCTGCGGACACTGTGGACCAACTTCAAGGACATGGAGACCCTCTTCGAGGCCAGCGGCCGGGAGCTGCTCCGCCAGCAGGACGCCGCCTGGCGGCCGATCTCGCCGACGTTGCCGCTGGCAAAGCGGGTGGACGCGTACTGTCGGCAGCGGGCGAGGCTGCTGCAACTGATCGCACCGGCGGCGCGGGCCGCCCAGATGCGCGAGCCGTTCTCCGCGCAACTGCGCCGCAACCGGCTCAAGCACCTGGCCCGGGTGCGCGACGAGGTCGAGGAGTTGTTCGCCGCCGAGTTGGCGTGCGCCGGTGCCGGTCGGGAACAACTGGTCCACGCGGTGGTCGCGGCGAGCACCTGGCCGGCCTGGTCGACGCTGCGCGACGGGCTCGGTCTCGGCGTGGACGCCGCCCGCGCCGTGCTGACCCGCACCGTGGAGTCCCTGTTCAGGGCGGTCGCCGAAGCCTGATCCCCCTTTCCAAGCCGCCCGACGTGGGCGAGACTCGATGCATGGTTAATGCATCGCGAGTGCAAATAACCTTCATCTGCGGGCGGCAGCACGAGTGCCGGCTGATCCGGGACCTGCTCGCGACGCCACCGGGGGCGGCCCTGCTGCTGCACGGCGAGCCCGGCGCGGGCCGGAGCACCCTGCTGGCGTACGCCCACCAGCATGCCGACGACCGGACGGTGCTCAGCGCGGCCGGACTGGCCGACGAGGCCGAGTTGCCGTACGCGGGCCTGCAACGGCTGCTCGATCCGGTCCGCGACCACGCCGTCGACCTGCCCGAACGGCAGCGGCGGATGCTGCGCCGCGTGCTGACCGGGGACGGTTGCGGCGACGGCGACCGGCTCACCCTCACCGTGGCCGTCCTCGGACTGCTGGCCCGTGCCGCGCGGGAGCGTCCGCTGCTGTGCACCATGGACGACCTGGACACCGGCGACGTACCGACCGCCCGGCTCCTGGCCTTCGTGGCCCGGCGGTTGCGGCCCCTGCCGGTCACGCTCCTGCTCACCGCCGACGACGGCAGCCTGGTGGCCGGGATCCCCAGCCGGCGGCTGTCGCCGCTGGACGAGACGGCCAGTCGGGCGCTGCTCGCCACCCGGCGTCCCGGACCGCCGCCCGAGCCGGTGCTCGCCACGCTGGCCTCGATCGGCGGCGGCAACCCGCAGGCGCTGGTGGACCTGGCCGACGCGCTCACCCCGGGCCAGTGGCTCGGACGGGAGCCGCTGCCCGGCACGCCGCCCCCGGACGGCGACCTCGGTCGCGCGTACCGCGCCATGCTGGATCGGCTGCCCGCCGACACCCGGCGCGTCCTGCTGCTGACCGCGCTCGCCGCCGACGTCGGCTCCGGCGTGCTGGCCCGGGCCGCCCGGGCGGCCGGTACCGCGGTCGAGGCGCTGGCTCCGGCGGAGGCGGCAGGGCTGGTGCGCACCGGCCCGTACGGGGACGTCACCTTCCCCCGACCGCTCGCCCGTGCGATGGTCGAGGCCACCGCCCCGGCGGCCGACCGGCGGGCGGCGCACCTGCTGCTCGCCGCCGCGTGCGGCGCGCCCGGTCAACGGCTGCGGCGGGCGTTGCACCGGGCCGCCGCCACGGACGCCCCGGACCCGGGCCTGGCCGCCGAGCTGGTGGCGGTCGCCACCGAGGGCGGGCACTCGGTCGACACGGCGGCGGCACTGGCCCGGGCCGCCGAGCTGACCGACGATCCGGCGTCGGCCGCCGAGCGGCGGGTCGCCGCCGCCGGTCACGCCTGGGCGGTGGGGCGCACCGGCCAGGCCCGCGCCCTGCTGCGGGCGCTGCCCGACCCGCCGGAGGGCGCCGGGGTCGGTGGACCGGTCACGCCCCGGGACGCCGCTGTCGGCGGCCGGTCCGCGCTGCTGCGCGGCGAGATGCTGCTGCGCTGCGCCGCGCCGTCCGCCGCGCCGCCCGTGCTGCTGGCCGCCGCCGACGCGCTGGCCGCCACCGATCGCGCGACGGCCCTGCTCGCCCTGCTGCGTGCCGGTGAGGCGGTGTGCTACTCCGGGGAGCAGTACCGCTACGCCGAGGTGGCGCGCCACCCGGTGGCGGCGCGTCGCGACGCCGACGGCCCGGAGGCGGAACTGCTGACCACCCTGGTCGCCGGGATCGCCGCGACCCTGCGGGGCGAGCACCTGCGTGGCGGGCCGCTGCTGCGTCGGGCGGTCGTGCTGGGCGGACGGTCCGGCGTCGCCATGACCCCGAGCGCCCTGACCGGCGCGGTCGCCGCCGGCCTGCTGGTGGCGGTGGACGCCGCCGCGCACCGGCTCGCCGACCGCGCCGTGGAGCTGGCCCGCAGCACCGGCGAGGTGTGCCTGCTGCCGCGCGCCCTCGAACTGCGGGCGATGAGCGAGTACTGGTTGGGTCGGCACGACGCGGCGGCGGACAGTTGCCGGGAGGGGCTGCTGCTGGCCCGCTCCACCGACCAGCACGCCAGTGCCGAGGTGCACCTCGGTCTGCTCGCCGTGCTCGCCGCGGTGCGCGCCGATCGGGACGCCGGCCTGCGGTACGTCGCCGAGATCGGGGACAGCGCCCCGCCGGACAGCCGCCCGTACGCGTTGGCCCAGTGGGCGCTGTCCGTGCTCGACCTGGTCGCCGGCCGGTACGCCGACGCCGCCGACCGGCTCACCTCGCTGGCCCGCCCCGGCACCGGCCGGGGTCAGGTCATGGTGCAGGTGATGGCGACGCCGCATCTGGTGGAGGCCGCCGCCTGCGCCGGTCGGCCCGCGCAGGCCCACGCCGCGCTGGCGGTCTTCGACCGTTGGGTGGGCAGTACGGCCAGCTCGTCGCGGCGGGCGCTGTCCGCGCGGTGCCACGCGCTGTTGGCGCCCCGGGGCAGCGCCGAGGCCGAGGAGCTGTTCCGGGCCGCCCTGCGCCTGCACCCGGCCGACGTCGCCACCTTCGAGCGGGCCCGTACCGAGCTGCTGTTCGGCCGGGAGCTGCGGCGTCGCCGTCGACCGCGCGACGCCCGGGCGCACCTGCACCGCGCCCGGCAGGCGTTCGTGCTGCTCGGCGCGGAGACCTGGAGCGAGCAGGCGACCGCCGAGCTACGCGCGGCGGGGGAGTCGGTCGGGGTGCCGCAGCGTCCGGCCGAGCGCCTGCTCACCGGCCAGCAGCTCCGCATCGCGCGGTTGGTCGCCGAGGGTGCGACCAACCGGGAGATCGCCGGCCGGATGTTCCTGTCCACCCGCACCGTCGACCACCACCTGCGCAACGTGTTCCACCGGCTCGGCGTGCGCTCGCGTACCGAGCTGACCCGGGCGTTGGGCGGCGCACCGCCGCAATATTCAACCTATTCATGACGGGCGTCAGAAATTCTTGACATCTGGTGGCCGGGTGGCTGACCATGGCCACCACGGCAGGGTGACCCCACTCACACCCGAACGCGTCCGCACCTTCGAGGCATCCGCCGTGTCGACGCACCCCCACCACCCCCGCCCAGGAAGGGCCCCGTCCATGAAGAAGGTCATCACTTTCGGGTTGGTCGCCGCCGTCGCGATCGCCCTCACCGCTTGCACCGACTCCGACGCGACCGGCCCCGAGCAGGCCGACGGCGACCTGCGCCAGGTGCGGGTCGCGGCGCTGCCCATCACCGAGACCGCCGCGTTGTGGGGCGGCATCAAGGCGGGCATCTTCGCCAAGCACGGGCTGGGGGTCGAGGTGCTGCCCGCCCAGGGCGGCGCCCAGGCGATCCCGGCGCTGATCAACGGTGACATCGAGTTCGCCATCGGCCAGCCGTTCGGTCCGTTCCGGGCCGACCTGCAGGACCTCGGCGTGGTGATGATCGGCAACTACGCGTCCTCGTACGCCGAGGGCGACGACATCAACGCCGTCGTGGCGTCGAAGGCGTCGGGCATCACCCGCCCCGCCGAACTCGCCGGGAAGCGGGTGTCGGTGAACAGCCTGGGCGCGGCCGGTGACGTGACCATCATGGCCGCCGTGGAGAAGGACGGCGGCGACCCGTCCACCATCAGGTTCGTCGAGGTCGCCTTCCCGGACGCGCCGGCCCAACTGGAGGCCGGCAACATCGACGCCGCCTGGGTGCCGGAGCCGTTCGTCACGCAACTGCGCGGCCGGGGGGACACCTTCGTGGTGGCGCCCTACCAGGCAGTCGTCCCCGGGCTCACCACCCTGACCACGATCACCACGAAGGAGCGGACCGAGTCCGACGCCGAGCTGATCTCCGCCTTCTCCACGGCGATGAAGGAGACCCTCCAGTGGGCGCAGGACCCCGCCAACGAGGCGGACGTCCGGCAGGCCATCAAGGACAACCTGCAACTCCCCGAGCCGGTGGCGGACTCGGTGCGGCTGCCGGAGTTCGGCTGGGAGCTGGACCGGGAGAGCCTGACCACGCTCGCCACGCTCGCCGGTAAGTACCAGGTGCTCGACCGGCAGCCCAACCTCGACCGTCTCATCCAGCAGCAGTAGCCCTCGCGGTCCCACCCTTCCCGGCCGCCGGTCGGGAAGGGTGACGCCGCCGACCACGGGAGCGACATGCACGTGACATCCATCCGGCGGACCCGCCCGCCACGCAAGGTGCTGCTGGGTGCCGCAGGGTTGGCGGGATTCCTCGTCGTCTGGCAGTTGGTGCCGACCCTCGGGCTGGTCAACTCGCAGTACCTGCCGTACGTCACGGACGTGCTGGTTCGGCTCGCCGAGGAGTTCCGCGACGTCGCCTTCTGGCGGCGGCTCGGTCACACCATGACCTCGTGGGCGATCGGGCTGACCGTGGCGACGGTCGCCGCGGTCGTGCTGGGCACCGTCGTCGGGCTGGTGCCCGTCCTGCGTCGCGCGACCCATACGGTGGTCGAGTTCCTGCGCCCGATCCCCTCGGTGGCACTCATCCCACTGGCCGTGCTGATGTTCGGCATCCAGATGAAGGCCGCGCTGGTGATCATCATCTACGCGTCCTTCTGGCAGGTGTTCGTGCAGGTCATCTACGGCGTCGCGGACGTCGACGCGGTGGCCCGGGACACCGCCCGCAGCTTCCGGCTCACCCGGCGCGAGCGACTGGCCTACCTCGTGCTGCCGACCACCCTGCCGTACCTGATGACGGGGGTCCGGCTGGGTGCGGCGGTGGCGCTCATCCTCGCCATCACCTCGGAGATGGTGATCGGCAACCCCGGACTCGGGCGGATGATCGAGCTGTCCCGCTCCTCCGGCGACGCGGTCGGCCTGTACGCGCTGGTGGTGGTCACCGGCCTGCTCGGGCTGCTGGTGAACCTCGTCTTCCGGTTCGTCGAACGTCGCTCGCTGTCCTGGCACCAGTCCGTCCGAGGAGAGGAGCCCCGATGACCGCGCACGCCGAACGGATCGCCGCCCGGCCGCGCGGACGTGGCCTCGCGCACCGTGTTGCCTCGGGCTTCCTCTACTCGCTCGGGCTGCCCTTCCTGCTGCTGGTGATCTGGGGCGCGACGTCGACGGTGTCGACGAACCGGTTCTTCCCCGGACCGCTCACCATCGGCGCGGCGTTCCGGGACACCTGGGTCGGTCCCGCGTTCGTCCACGACGTGCTGCCCAGCCTCTACCGGCTCGCCCTCGGCATCGCCGCGTCGATCGTGATCGGCGTCGCCCTCGGCACGCTCATCGGACTGTTCCGGTGGCTGAGCGAACTGCTGGAACCGCTGCTGGAGTTCTTCCGGGCCATCCCGCCGCCGGTGCTGATCCCGGTGGTGATGCTGCTGCTGGGCATCACCGACACGATGAAGGTGGTGGTCATCGTCTCCGGCGCGGTCTGGCCGATCCTGTTGAACACCATCGACGGTGTCCGGGCCACCGACAGCGTCATGTCCGAGACCGCCGACTCGTACCGGATCACCTGGTGGGAGCGGCTGCGCTTCCTCGTGCTTCCGGCCGCGAGCCCGCGCATCATGGCCGGCGTCCGGCAGGGACTGTCGGTGGCGCTGATCCTGATGGTGATCTCGGAGATGTTCGCCTCGTCCGCCGGCCTGGGCTACCGGATCGCGTACTTCCAGCGGAACTACCTCATCGCCGAGATGTGGAGCGGCATCCTCCTGCTCGGCCTCGTCGGCGTCCTGCTCGCCGCGACCTTCGGTGTCGTCGAACGGCGGGTGCTGCGTTGGTACCACGGAATCAGGGAGGTCAACCGTGCCTGAGCGGGACATGTTGCTCAAGGTGGAGCACCTGCGGAAGGTGTACGAGTCCGCGTCCGGCGACGTCGAGGCGATCGGGGACGTCAGCTTCACCATGGCCGCCGGTGAACTCGTCTGCGTCGTCGGCCCGTCCGGCTGCGGCAAGACCACGCTGCTGAAGTGCCTGGCCGGGCTGCTGCGGCCCACGGACGGGCTGGTCGAGATGCACGGGGCACCGGTGACCGGACCGAGTCCCGCGATGGCCGTCGTCTTCCAGGAGTACGGCCGCAGCCTCTATCCGTGGCTGACCGTGCGGGGCAACGTCGAACTGCCGCTGCGCCACAAGAAGCTGTCCCGGGCGGCGCGCGAGCGCCTCGTCACCGACGCGATCGAGGCGGTGGGCCTCGGGCACGCCGCCCGGAGCCACCCCTGGCAGCTCTCCGGCGGCATGCAGCAGCGGGTGGCGATCGCCCGGGCGGTCGCGTACGAGCCGGAAGTGCTGATCATGGACGAGCCGTTCGCCGCGGTCGACGCCCAGACGCGCGCGGACCTGGAGGACCTGGTGCGGGAGCTGCACGCGACCCGCAAGATATCGATCGTCTTCGTCACGCATGACATCGACGAGTCGGTCTACCTGGGCGAACGGGTTCTAGTATTGTCCAAGTCGCCGACCTGGGTGCAGGAGGATCTCGTCATCGACCTGCCGCCGGAGCGTGACCAGATCACGACTCGCGCGCTACCCCGCTTCACGGAGCTGCGCACCCACGTCTACGACCAGATCCGTCGCGCCAAGGGCGCCCAGACCGTCGCCCCGTGACCGTCGCCAGGTCGGAGCCGTCCGAGAGGGAGGACTGTGCGCAGTCGTCAGCCGAAGCAACTGCTGCTCGCGTTCTTCGGTGAACACGTCGTCGACGACGATCCGGGGCCGGTCCGGGCCAGTGTCCTGATCGGGGTGCTGGAGGGGGCGGGTGTCGCGGCACCGGCGACGCGGGCCACCCTCGACCGGCTCGTGCAGACCGGCATCCTGGCCCGCAGCAAGAGCGGCCGGGAGATCCAGTTCTCGCTCACCGCACACGGGGTGGCGGTGCTGCGCGAGGCGACCGAACGGGTCCGGGGCCCGCGCCCGTTCGACCCGCAGGGCACCGGCTGGACCCTCGTCACGTTCACCATCCCGGAGGGGCAGCGGACCCTGCGTCACCGGCTGCGGTCCACGCTGACCTGGGAGGGCTTCGCACCGCTGCGCGACGGGCTGTGGCTGGCGCCCGGCGAGGTCGACCTCGCCGGGTCGCTGGAGCCGTTGTGCCGGGATCTGCCGCCGAACACGGTGATCGCCCTCCACGCCCGCGAACTGGCCGGCTTCCCGATCGCCGAGAGCGTCCGGGCGGCCTGGGACATCGAGGCGATCCGGCGCGAGCACCTGGCGTTCATCGAGGTGTGGGACGACCCGGACGCGGCGACGCAGGCGGCCGGCGCGCTCACCGTCCGCACCATGCTGGTCGCGGACTGGCTCGCGCTGTTGCGCGCCGACCCGCGACTGCCGCGCGAGTTCATGGACGCGCAGTGGCCGGCCGCCCGGTCGACGCAGGTCTACCGGCGGATGCACGAGCGGCTGGCCGAGGCCTCCGCCGCGGAGTTCGCCGCGCTGGTCACCACTCGCGCTGCCACCACCCGCCGAAGCGGCTCCGCAGGTCCGCCTTCCGCACCTTCCCCGACGCGGTCCGCGGCAACTCGTTCACGATGACCACGTTCTTGGGCAGCTTGTAGCGGGCCACCTTGCCGTTGAGGAAGTCGCGGACCGTGTCGACGTCGACGGCGGTGCCCTCGCGGATCGTCATGATCGCCCACGGTACCTCGCCCCAGCGCTCGTCGGGAACGCCGATGACCGCCACGCCGGTCACCCCGTCGATCTCGCCGAGCAGCGACTCGATCTCGGCCGGGTAGATGTTCTCCCCACCCGAGATGATCATGTCCTTGAGGCGGCCGGCGATGTGCAGGTAGCCGTCGTCGTCCAGGTAGCCGAGGTCACCGGAGCGGAACCAGCCGTCCGCCGTGAACGCGCCCGCCGTCGCCTCGGGCATCCGGTGGTAGCCCCGGAACACGTTCGGTCCGGCGATCTCGATCTCGCCGATGCTGCCGGCGGGTGCCGGGCCGCCGTCGGTGTCGGCGACGCGGACCTCGGTGAAGAAGTGCGGCAGTCCCACGCTGCCCTGCTTCGCCCGGGTCATCGTCGGCGGCAGCGAGGTGGCCCCCGGCGACGCCTCGGTCATGCCGTAGCCCTGCGAGAACGACAGGCCCCGCTCCTCGTACGCGTTGAGCACCCGGACCGGCACCGCCGAGCCGCCGCAGGTGAGTTTGCCCAGGGTGGACAGGTCGGTGCCGGCCCAGTCCGGGTGTTCGGCCAGGAGCTGGAAGGTGGTCGGTACGCCGCTGAGCATGGTGACGCCGTGCCGGGCGATCCGGGCGAGCGCGCGTCCCGGCTCGAAACCCTTCTCCAGCACCAGCGTGCCGCCCTTGAGGATGATCGGCAGCGCGCCCATGCCCAGCGAGGCGACGTGGAACAGCGGCGAGATCATCAGGGCGATGTCGGTCGACACCACGTCGTAGTCGACGATGCAGTTCAGCGCCGTCCAGGTCAGGTTGCCGTGGGTCAGCACGGCGCCCTTGGCCCGCCCGGTCGTACCCGAGGTGTAGACGATCGCCGCCGGGTCCCGCATGGTCACCCGGACGGGTGTGTCGTCCCGGGGGGCGGTGGCGGCCAACCGGGACAACCCCGGGGCCTCGGCGCTCCCGGGACCGGTCGGCACCGTGTGCGCGGGCCGGGACGCCGCCGCGACCGAGGCGACCCGGGCGGCGAACTCGGGGTCGTGGACCAGCACCCGGGCCCCGCTGTCACTGAGCACGTGGGTGATCTCGGGTGCCGCCAGCCGGGTGTTGACCGGCACGAAGGCGGCACCCAGCCGGGTGGTCCCGAACATCACCTGGAGGAACTCGGGGCCGTTCTCGCCCAGGTACGCGACCGTGTCGCCCTTGCCGACACCGAGGTGCCGCAGTGCCGCCGCGACGCCGTCGGCGGCGTCGGCGAGCTGCCGGTACGTCATGGTCGCCTGCTCGCCGTAGACGAGGGCGGTCTTCTCCGGTGACTTGAGTCGGCGCTTGGCCAGCCAGCCGCCGATCCCTTGGTGGTGCATCAGCAGTCTCCTGGTGGTGGAGGGCGGTGGGTGGCCGGGCGGCTCTGGTCCCGGCAGCTCAGGCGTAGAAGCGGTAGATCCCCCGGGCGACGACCGCGGGCTTGCCGCCGCCCTCGATCTCGATGGTCTGGTCGACGGCGATCTGGTGACCGCCCGCCACCTCGGTGACCTCGGCGACGACGGCCCGCATCCGCACCCGCGAGCCGACCCGCACCGGGGCCGGGAAGCGCACCTTGTCCAGGCCGTAGTTCACCTTCGTGGACACCCCGGTCACGTCGAGCAGCTCGGTCCAGAACGGCACGGCCAGGGAGAGGGTCAGAAAGCCGTGGGCGATCGGCGCACCGAACGGGCCGTCCTTGGCGCGTTCCGGATCGACGTGGATCCACTGGTGGTCGTCGGTCGCGTCGGCGAACAGGTCGATCTGCTCCTGGGTGACCGTGCGGTACTCGGTGTGCCCGAGGTCGGTGCCACCGAGGTCGGCGAGCTTGTCGTAGGCGATGGTGGTGGTCACGGGTGTCCTTCCGTCGTCATCCGGCCAGGCGCAGCAGCCGGGCGGCGTTGTCCTTCAAGATGCCGGGCAGCACGTCGGGCTTGAGGTCGGTGCTCGCCACGTCCCGCAGCCAGCGGTCCGGGGTGAGCAGCGGATAGTCGGTGCCGAAGAGCACCCGGCGCTTGAGGATCGAGTTGGCGTAGCGCACCAACTCGGCCGGGAAGTACTTCGGGCTCCAGCCGGACAGGTCGATCCAGGTGTTCGGTTTGTGGGTCGCCACCGACAGCGCCTCGTCCTGCCACGGCACCGACGGGTGGGCCATGATGATCTGGAGATCGGGGAACTCGGCGGCGACCGGGTCGAGCAGCATCGGGTTGGACAGTCCGAGCCGGAAGCCGTAACCGCCGGGCAGTCCCGCGCCGATGCCGGTCTGCCCGGTGTGGAACAACGCCGGCAGTCCCGCCTTCTCGATCAGACCCCACAGCGGCGCGTACTCCTCGTGGCTCGGGTCGAAGCCCTGCACGGTGGGGTGGAACTTGAACCCGCGTACGCCCTCGTCCTCGATCAGCCGGGCGGCGAGTTCCAGGGCCGCCTCGCCGGTGCGCGGGTCGACCGAGCCGAACGGGACGAGCACGTCGGCGTGCTGGGCGGCGGCACGGGCGATGTCGGCGCTGGACAGCGGCGGGTGCGCCAGTTGCGTGCGCGCGTCGACGCTGAACACCACGGCCGCCATGTTCCGCTCGCGGTAGTACTGCGCGACCGCGTCAACCGCCGGACGCGGGCCGTCGGTGCGGAAGTACGTCGAGGCGGCGGCGACGAGCGGGTCGGGCAGCGAGGCGTGGCCGTGGTCGTCGATCTCGATGTGTACGTGCATGTCGATCGCGGTGACGGCGTCCAGGTCGATCGCGGGCTGGTACATGCTCGGCAACCTTCGTGCGGCGGGTCAGGAGGCGGTGTCGCGGAACTCCTCGGGCAACTCCGGGAAGCGCTCGCCGACGCTCTGCGTCGCACCGGCGAAGGTGCTCGGCCACGCGGTGACCAGCGCGTCGTACGACCAGCCGCCCTCGTGGTGGGCGGTCAGCGCGACCTCCGGGTGGGTCCAGATCTGGATCCGGTCGCCACCCACGCCGATCACCTGGCCGGTCACCTCGGCCGCGCCGTCGGAGCCGAGGAAGGCGACCAGCCCGGCCACGTCGTCGGAGGTGCCGAACCCGAGGTCGTGCCGGAAGAAGGCGGGCATCGGCTCACCGGCGGCCTCGGCGCGGACCGCGGCGGCGAAGTAGGGGACGGTGGCGGTCATCGCGGTCGCGGCGACCGGGACGACGGCGTTGACCGTGATCCCGGCCCGCTTCAGCTCCAACGCCCAGGTCCGGACCATGCCGACGATGCCCGCCTTGGCGGCGGCGTAGTTGGTCTGGCCGAAGGTGCCGCGTTGGCCGGTGGGGGAGCCGATGCAGATGATCCGCCCGCCCTCGCCGGCCTGCCGCATGTGTCGCACGGCCTCGCGCACGGTGGTGAAGGTGCCGCGCAGGTGCACGCCGATCACGGTGTCGAAGTCCTCGTCGGTCATCTTCCAGAGCACCGTGTCGCGCAGCACCCCGGCGTTGGTGACCAGGATGTCGAGCCGACCGAAGCTCTCGACCGCGGCGGTGACCAGGGCCTGCGCGGTCTCCGTCGGGCCGACCGGTGCGACCACCGCGACGGCGCGTCCGCCGGCCGCCCGGATCGCCGCGACGGCGTCGGCGGTCGCCTGCTCGTCCACGTCGTTGACCACGACCGCGGCACCCCGCTCCGCCAACTGGCGGGCGTAGGCGAGGCCGAGACCGCGTCCGGCTCCGGTGACGATTGCGACTTTGCCGTCCAGGGACATGGGCACTCCTTCGCGTCGAGGTCGATCGGAACATGGACCGTTGAATAAGTCAATTATTGGTAGGGCTTGCTATCATCGTCGCCGTGCCTCCTCCCGAGAGAGCCCGACCGGCCGACGGCCTGCGGGACAGCGTGCTCGGCCGGGATCTGAGCTTTTTGCTGGTGCGCGCCAACGCGCTCACCCTCGCCGCGGCCAACGCCGCTCTGGCCGAACACGGCCTGAAGGCCCGCTCGTACTCGGTGCTCGCGCTGGCCGCCGACGACACCCGCCCGACCCAACGGGAGCTGGCCGAGTTCCTCCGGCTGGACCCGAGTCAGGTGGTAGCGCTCATCGACGACCTGGCGAAGCGCGGTCTGGTCGAGCGCCGTACCGACCCCGCCGACCGACGCGCCAACGTCCTGGTCGCCACCGACGAGGGGCGGGAGTTGTTCGCCCGCGCCCAGTCCTCCGCGCACGCCGTGGAGTTGGGACTGCTGGCCGCGGTCACCCCCGAGGACCACGCCCGGCTGGCGCAACTGCTGCGCCTGCTCGCCTTCCCGGACTGAGTCGGTAACGGACCGAGTCGGGCCGGACCGAGCCGGTGTCGGGCGGCGTCGGATGACGCAACAGGCACCCGGACAAGCTACTGCGTACGGGGTCGGCGGGGTAACGGCCCCGGCCGGGTGGACGCGGACGGGCGACCCAGCGCGCGGGAGACCCCCCGACCGGCCGCCTGCACCAGCGGTGCCAGCGCCAGCGGATCGGCCCGGTCGTACGCCACCACCAGCGAGATCGCCGCCACCACCCCGTCCGGCCCGGTGATCGGGGCGGCGACGGAGAGGGCGTCCATGGTGACCTGCCGGTCGCTGATCGCGTACCCGGCCCGGCGGACCTCGGCGAGCTGACGACGCAGCCGCACCGGATCGGTGACGGTCAACTCGGTGTACCGGGCAAGCGGCGCGGCGAGGACCCGCTCCTGCACCTGCGCCGGTGCGTGCGCCAGCAGCACCAGCCCGACACCGGTGGCGTGCAGTGCGAAACGGCCACCGACCCGGGTGAGCACCGGCACCGCGTGCCGCCCGGCGATCCGCTCGATGAAGACGAGTTCGAGGTCCTGCCGGACGGCGAGCTGGACGTTCTCGTGGGTCACCTCGTACAGGTCCTCCAGGATCGGCAGCGCCGACTCGCGCAGCCCCAGCCCACGCGGCGCCAGCGAACCGACCTCCCACAGGCGCAGACCGACCCGGTAGCGCGCGTCGTCACCCCGCTCCAGCGCGCCCCAGGCCACCAACTCGGCGACCCGGCGGTACGCGGTGGGCAGCGGCAGCTCGGCCCGCCGTGCCAGTTCGCTCAGGGTCAGCGCCGGCTCACCGGGGCTGAACGCGTCGAGCAGCGCCAGCACCTTGCTGGTGACCGAGCGCCCGGGCCGTGCCTGCACCCCGCCATCATCCCCGCCGACCGGTCACAGCTCCAGCACGAGCCGCCGGGTACGCGCCCGCGACACGCAGATCAGCATGGTGTCCCCGGCGGCCCGCTCCTCCTCGGTGAGCAGGCTGTCGCGGTGCTCCGGCACACCGTCGAGCACGGTGGTCTCACAGGTGCCGCAGGTGCCCTCGCGGCAGGAGGAGAGCACCTGCGTACCGGCCTGCTCCAGGGCGGCCAGGATCGAGGTCTCCGGCGGCACGTGCACGGTACGACCGGAGAGCGCGAGCTCGACCTCGACGGTGTGGTCGCCCGTGGCGGCCTGCTCCGTCGGGGCGAACCGCTCGACGTGCAGCCGACCGGGCGGCCACGTCCGGCAGCGCTGCTGCACCGCGTCGATCAGTCCCGCCGGCCCGCAGCAGTAGACGACCGCGTCGGCCGCGTCGCCGATCAGCGTGTCCACGTCGAGCAGGCCCGTCTCGTCCTGCGGACGAAGACACACCCGGTCGCCGTACGTCTGCCGCAGGTCGGCGGCGAAGGCCATGGTGCTGCCGCTGCGTCCGCCGTACACCAGTCGCCAGTCGGCGCCCGCGGCGTCGGCGGCGGCGACCATCGGCCGGATCGGGGTGATGCCGATCCCCCCGGCGAGGAAGAGGTAGCGGTCGGCCTCGACCAGCCGGAAGGCGTTGCGCGGGCCGACCACCCGGACCGTCGCGCCGGGCAGCAGCCGTTCGTGCACGTGCCGGGAACCGCCGCGCCCGTCCGACGCGAGGTGCACCGCCACCTGGAGCGCGGTGCGGTCGGCCGGGTCGCCGCAGAGCGAGTACTGGCGCACCAGTCCCGGCCCCAGGTCCAGGTCGACGTGCGCGCCCGGGGTCCAGTCCGGCACCTCGCCACCGTCCGGACGGCACAGGGTCAGCACCACCACGCCGGTGGCCACCGCCTCGCGGCGCGCGACCACCAGCGTCGTCGGCGTCGCGGTCATGCCGGCACCACCGCCCGCTGCGGCGGGGGCGGTGCGGCCGTCGCCGGTGGCCGGTGGTCCTCGGGGTGGGCGAGCAGCCACTCCCACAACTGCACCGGCTCCTCGGCGATCCGTTCGGCACCACAGTGGCAGGTGCCGCGCAGCGTGTCGGTGCCCGGCAGCCAGTGGATCCGGTAGACCCGGTCACCGGTGAGCCCGCCGGCCGGCGCGGTCACCGGGGTGCCGCCACCGTGGACGACTCGACCATCCGGGCGAGCAACCGTCGGGCGGCCAGCCCGCCGGTGTCGATGTTGATGCTCAGTTCCTGGTACCGCTCCGGCTCGCCGGCGATCACCCGCTCCAGGACGTTCAGGGCGGTGACGTCCTGCATCACCACGGTGTGGTTGCTCTGGTACAGGTATTCGCTGACCGACTCGTCGTCCACGGCGAAGTCCCGGGCCACCGCCCAGAAGTCGTACGTGGTGTGCGCGGTCGACGGGGTGATCGCGTACACGATCTCGGCGTGGAACGCCTGGTCGTCGTCGCCCTCGGCCGGTGGGTAGACGCCCTGCGGGGCGATCCGACTGTGCAGCAGGTACAGGCAGGGCGGGTGGTACTCGATGTCCTGCCAGCGGGTGATCCGTCCCTGGATGCCGGTCGAGCGGGCATAGAAGGGTGGGCACTCGGCATCGTCCATGTGTCGGCTGACGTAGACGACGCCGCGGTCCTCGTCCACCTCGGTGGTGATCGGGGTGTTCGCCACCTCGGGCGTGCCGATGTACCCGCCGTGCAGGTACGTCTCGTGGGACAGGTCCATCAGGTTGTCCACCAGCAGGCCGTACCGGGCGTCCAGCGGCGCCATGCCGCGTACCGTCGTGTAGCGCGGGTCGCCCAGCCAGGGTGCCCGGGGGATGGTGGAGGCGTCGGCCCGGTCCCGGTCGCCGATCCAGACCCAGACCAGGGTGTCCTGCTCCACCACCGGGTACGCGGCCACCCGCGCGGTCCGGGGGATGCGCTGCTGTCCGGGTACGAAGACGCAGGCGCCGCTCGGGTCGTAGGTGAAGCCGTGGTACCCGCAGACCACGGTGTCCCCGTCGAGGCGGCTCTCCGACAGCGGATACCGCCGGTGCACACACCGGTCGGCGAGCGCCACCGCCGCACCGGACTCGGTGCGCCACAACACGATCGGCTCGCCCAGCACGGTACGGGCGAGCAGGTCCCGCCCGACCTCGGTGCTGAACGCGGCCACGTACCACTGGTCACGTGCGAACGGCATCCGGGCCTCCTGTCGACGTACGACGGTCAGTCGGATGGTTCCGGCTACGCCCCGTCGGCCGGGAGCCGCGTTCTCACTCAGTGAAAGTCGGTCGGTCCGCGTCGGCGGCGCCGATCGCGTCGCGTACCTCCTCGACGAGTTCCCGCATCGCGTTCTCGGCCCCCCGGGCGTCCTCGGCCGCGACCGTGTTCGCGACCCGCTCGTGTAGGTCCAGGGCGACCGGTCGGGGGCACTTGGGCATCAGTCCGTGCTCGGTCCGCCCGGCGAGAACCTCGGCGATCACCCCGGTCAGCGCGGTGAACATCTCGTTGAGGCAGGCATGGAGCAGCAGCGCGTGGAACTCGACGTCGGCGGCGAGGAACGCGTCCAGCTCACCGGCCTCGCCGAGTTGCCGCATCCGGGCGGCCAACGCGCGCAGCCGCTGACGTTCCTCGGCGGTGGCGTGCCGGGCGGCCCCGGCGGCGGCGAGCGGTTCGACCGCCACCCGCAGGTCGGTGAGGGTCCGCAACTGCGCGGCCCGGCCGGGCCCCTCCAGTCGCCAGCGGATCACGCGCGGGTCGAGCACCCGCCACCGGTGCATCGGCTGGACCACCAGGCCGACCCGGCGTCGGGAGGCCACCAGGTGCAACGACTCCAGGATCCGCATCGCCTCCCGCATCACGGTCCGCGAGACGCCGAAGCGTTGCTGCAACTGCTCCAGGGTGAGCGCCTGCCCGGCGAGGTGTCGACCGCTGGTGATCTCCAGCCCGAGCGCGTCGAGCACGGCGTCGTGCAGCACCGGCGCTGCGGGCCGCGCCGGGTCCCGTGTCGCCTCGCCCATCAAGGATCCCCGATCACTCGCTTGCGGAGAGACTAGCGCGCCGCGCACCGCCGGCCGGTTCGGCGCGGGGCGGACCGGCGACGAAAGGTGCCACCAATGTGTTTACAAAGATATCACCTTTGTGTGACGATCACGTTAATCAGCAGGTGGCGCGCACGACGGGCTCGGTGTGACCCCGCACCGCACCGGGACCGGAGCATCCTGGCCGCCGCCCGGCCCGCGCCGGTCCTCATCGGACCGTCACGGACCGGTCACCCGCACCAGGAGAGCGACGGACCCGTCAGCACCCACCACTGGTCGCCCGTGCGACATCCCCGGGAACAACCGGGCGACCAGCCGATGAAGGGAACGCACATGCCCGTTGCTCATCCTCCACCCGCGTCGACCCGCCGGTTCCGCCGTGCGCTGGCCGTCTCGGCCGTCGCGGGCCTGACGGTCGCCTCCGGGGCCCTCGCGGCTCCCGCGGCGTCCGCGGCTCCGGCCGCCGCCCTCGGACCGAAGGTCGTGCAGACCAACCAGGCCCCCACGGGGCACTCGGTCACCTTCCGCTACCGGGCGCCCGCCGGCGTGCAGTCGGTCCAGATCTACGGCGAGTGGTGGTTCTCCCAGCCGGCGAGCGTGACCTGCGTGGGCTGCGGTGACGCCCGCACCGGCGCGCAGTGGCAGCCCGGCGACATCCTCGCCGACCCGTGGCGTCCGCTGCCGATGCAGCAGGGACGCGACGGGGTCTGGACGTTCACCACGCCGTTGCCCTCCGGCACCTTCCGGTACGCGTTCACCCACGACTGCGACAGCCCCACGGCCAGCGGCTGCACGCTGCACCCCGACCCGGCCAACCCGCTGGAGGTCACGCCGCACGCGACCGCGCCGGGTGCGCTGCTCAGCCGGGTCTACGTGCCGAACAGCAAGCGATTCCCCACCTACGACAACAGCTACCAGGCGCCGGTCGACCGCAAGAAGGCCGGCACGCTGGAGCAGCGCTGGTACGACTCGCCGCTGTCCACCGACCCGGCGGGCAAGCACGACGTGGTGGTCTACCTGCCGCACGGCTACGACGCCAAGCGCGGCACCCCGTACCCGACGCTCTACCTCAGCCACGGCGGCGGCGGCAACGCCACCGACTGGACGATGGAGGGCGTGGCCCACGAGATCCTGGAGAACGCGATCCGGGACCGTAAGGCGCTGCCGATGGTGATCGTGTCGACCGACTTCAACGGTCTGCCCGACGGCAACCAGGGCTACGTCGACGAGCTGCGCGACAACGTCATCCCGTTCGTGGAGAAGAACTACCACGTCTCCAGCCGCGCCGAGGACCGCGCCTTCGGTGGTCTGTCCGCCGGTGGTGCCCGCGCCATCACGCTGCTGTACGACAACACCGACCTGGTCGGCTACCACGGTGCGTGGGGTGCGGCCGGCGGTGCGGTGAACCCCTCCGCCGAGCAGGTGGCGCGGATGAAGGCCGTGCCCGGCGGCATCCACGTCGGCACCGGCCTACAGGACTGGCTGATCAACATCGCGCCCGATTCGGTCGCCCGGACCGAGAACTGGCGTGCGGCCGGTGTCGAGGTGACCGAGTTCAACATCGACGGGGTGCACGTCTGGGACGTGTGGCGGCAGATGCTCAACGACTACCTGCGGACCGTCGCGTTCCGGAGCACCACCGTCGACCTGGACGTCGAGTCGATCCGGGCCGGCAACTCGCACCGGTACCGCGTCATCGCGACCGCCGAGGTCGCCTCGGTGACCACCAGCGACCGCAAGCCCTCCGGCAAGGTCGACTTCTACGCGGGCGACAAGCGCCTCGGTTCGGCGAACGTGCGCAACGGCGTCGCCGAGTTCAAGGGCAACGTCAGCGGCCCGCTGACCGAGCCGGTGACCGCCCGCTACCAGGGCGACAGTCTCTACAACACCTCGCAGAGCAGCCCGGCGCAGGCCGGCTGACCCGACGCAGCGGACCGGTCCGTGGGGGCACCCGTCCGGGGTGTCACCACGGACCGTCGTCGTCCACCGGCCCGCAGTCGCTCAGTCGAACTCGACGACCGTCCGGGCACCCTCGCCCCGGGCCATCCGGGCGAACGCCGCAGGCACCTCGTCGAGCCTCGCCCGGTCGGTGACCAGGTAGCCCAGGTCGAGCGTGCCGTCGAGCACCGCCCGCGCCAACTCGGGCACGTCCCGGTCCGGATCGGACGATCCGTAGACCGAGGAGCGCAGCGTCCGCGCGGAGTGGAAGATGTCCAACGCGCTCAGGCCCAGGATGTCGTCCCTACCGCCCATCCCCACCACGACGACCTGGCCGCCCCGGCGGGTGCTCTGCCAGGCGCTGCGGATGGTGGCGGAGCGCCCGACGCACTCCACCGCGTGGTCGACGCCCCGACCGCCGGTCAGCCCCCGCACCGCGCGGACCAGCGAGTCGTCCGCGAGCAGGAAGTCGGTGGCGCCCGCGGCGGCGGCCAACTCGGCCTTGGCGGGGGCGACGTCCACCCCGATCACCACACCGGCACCGGCCGCCCGGGCGGCGGCCACCGCCGACAGCCCGACCCCGCCCAGACCGATCACCGCGACCGAGTCGCCGGCCGCCACCCGGGTGGTACGTCGCACCGCGCCGACCCCGGTGAGCACCGCGCAGCCGAGCAGCGCCGCGGCCGGGAACGGCAACTCGGGCGGCACCACCACGGCGGCCTCCTGCGGCACCAGCACCTGCTCGGCGAGCGCGCCCAGCCCGAGTGTCACGTGCAGCGGCCGACCGTCCACGGTGTGCCCCCGCGCCACGGCGGGCGCGCCGTTGCGCCGGCACAGCCAGGGCTCGTCGCGTCGGCAGAACCAGCAGGACCGGCACGCCGGCGCCCAGTTGAGCACCACGTGGTCGCCGGGGACCACCCGGTCGACGCCGTCACCGACCTCCTCCACCACGCCGGCCGCCTCGTGTCCGAGCAGCAGCGGGTACGGCGCGGTCAGGGTGCCGTTCGCCATGGACAGATCGGAGTGGCACACACCGGAGGCCCGGATGCGGACGCGGACCTGGCCGGGGCCGGTGTCGGGCAGCTCGACCGGCTCCACCCGCAGGGGTGTGTCGGCCGCCCGGGCCACCACGCCCCTCACCGCTGGATCGCCTTGATCTCGCAGAACTCGGCCAGCCCGTGGCTGCCCAGCTCGCGCCCGAGGCCGGACTGCTTGTAGCCGCCGAACGGGGCCATCGGGTTGAACGGCGCGCCGTTGATGTCGACGGCCCCGGTCCGCAGCCGCCGGGCCACCCGCAGCGCCCGTTCCTCGTCGGCGGACCAGACCGCGCCGGCCAATCCGTACCGGGAGTTGTTGGCGACGCTCACCGCGTGGTCGTCGTCGACGACCGGGATGACCGCCAGCACCGGACCGAAGACCTCCTCCTGCGCGAGGGCGCTGTCCGGGTCGACGTCGGCGATCACCGTCGGCGCGACGAAGAAGCCCCGGTCCGGCACCGGGGCGTCCGGCCCACCGGCGACGAGTCGGCCGCCGTCGGCCAGCCCTCGGGCGATGTGCGCACGGACCCGGTCCCGCTGCTGCGCCGAGACCAGCGGACCGAGCCGGGTGCCCGGTTCCAGGGGGTCGCCGACCTGGTAGCCCTCGGCGGCCTTGGCGACCAGGTCCAGGGTCTCGTCGTAGCGGGACCGCTGCACCAGCATCCGGGTCCAGGCGGTGCAGGTCTGCCCCGAGTTGAGGAAGGCGTTGCCAACGCCGACCTTGACCGCGGTCGCCAGGTCGGCGTCGTCGAGGATCACGTTGGCGGACTTGCCGCCCAGCTCCAGCGCGACCCGGGCGATCCGGTCGGCGGCCAGGTGCGCGACCCGCCGACCGGTGGCGGTGGAGCCGGTGAAGGAGACCAGGTCCACGTCGGTATGCGCGGCGATGGCCTCGCCCACCACCGGCCCGGTGCCGGTGACCAGGTTGACCACGCCCGGCGGGAGGCCTGCGGCGTGTACGGCGTCGAAGAGCAGGTACGCCGTCAGCGGCGTCAGCTCGCTCGGCTTGAGCACCACCGTGCACCCGGCGGCCAGCGCCGGGGCGAGTTTCGCCACGATCTGGTGCAGCGGGTAGTTCCACGGGGTGATCGCGCCGACCACGCCCACCGGCTCCCGGACCACGAGCGAGTTGCCGACGGTCTCCGGTGCCGGCGGTCGGGCGGCGAGGTCGACGTAGCTGCGCAGCACGGTCAGCGGCAGGCCGGTCTGCACCCGGGTGGCGACCTTGAGCGGGGTGCCGAGTTCCCGCACGACGGTGCGGGCGATGTCGTAGGCGCGGGCGGTCAGCTCGGCGTGCAGCCGGTCGAGGTGGGCGGCCCGGTCCGCCGGGTCGGTGGCCGACCAGCTCCCGAACGCCGCACGCGCGGCGGCCACCGCCCGGTCCACGTCCTCGGCGGTGCCGGCCGGTACGGTCGCGACGACCTCTTCGGTCGTCGGGTCGTGCACCTCCAGTGACGCTCCGCCGCTCGGCGTGACCCAGCGCCCGTCCAGATAGACGTCGGTCCGTACGAGATCCATGCGGCCCTCACCTCGCCTGGCAGTGGAAGTTTCGACCCTAGTACGCCTCGTCGGTCGGCGGCAGGGGCGGCAGCGGGCCGACGCTGCGTTCGTAGCTGCGCGACAGCCCCTCGATCAGGGCGTCCAGGCCGAGCGTGAAGGCGCCCTCGTCGACCTGCTGCTGGTGCTCGGCGAGCCGGTGCGCCTGGCTCAGGTGCGGGTACTGGTCGGCGTAGAGGCTGGGATCCTCGACGAAGCCCCGGGCGAACGAGCCGAGCGCCGAGCCGGTCACGAAGTACCGCATCAGCGCGCCGATGTGGGTGGCCCGGGCCGGCGGCCAGCCCGCCGCGACGAGCCCGCCGTAGACGGCGTCGGCCATCGCCAGCGCCGCCGGACGTCGCCCGGGTCCCTGTGCCAGGTGCGGCACGATGTTCGGGTGGGCGGCCAGGGCCGCGCGGTAGGTGTGTCCCCACCGGCGCAGCGCCACCCGCCAGTCGACCGTGCCGAAGTACGACACGTCCACCTGGCCGGTGATGCTGTCGGCCACCGCGTCGAGGATCGCGTCCTTGGTGGCGAAGTGGTTGTAGAGCGAGGGCCCTCGGACGCCGAGTTCGGCGGCGAGCCGTCGGGTGGAGAACCCGGCCAGCCCGTCGGCGTCGATCAACGCCACGGCGGCCTCGACGATCCGCTCCCGGCTGAGCAGCGCCTGTCGTGGCCGGGGCATGGGCTTCCTCCTCGGGTCGGTGCTCCGTGGCGGAACTCTGCCACAGGTCTGGACAGTCGAAAACTTGCAGCGCTAGTTTAAGCGTAGGACGTCACCAGCCCCACCGGAAAGAAACGGGTGAGCACATGGACTTCGGACTGTCCGACGAGGAACGGGCCATCCGCGACACCGCCCGCGACTTCATCGCCCGCGAGGTCATGCCGCTGGAGCAGGAGCTGCTGCGCCGGGAACGGGCCCACCAGCCCGGCCTGGAACGCGCCGAACTGCGCGAGTTGCAGCTCAAGGCGCGTACCTTCGGCTTCTGGGGGCTGGCCACCCCGCAGCGGTACGGCGGCATGGAACTGCCCGCCGTCGTCCAGTCGCTGATCTGGACCGAGATCGGCCGCACCTTCGTGCCGTTCCGCTTCGGCGGCGAGGCCGACAACATCCTCTTCCACGCCACCGACGAGCAGCAGGAGGAGTTCCTGCTGCCCACCATCGAGGGGGAACGGCTCTCCTGCTTCGCCATCACCGAACCGGGCGCCGGCTCGGACGCGGCCAACATCCGGCTCCGGGCACGCCGCGACGGTGACGACTGGATCCTCAACGGCGAGAAGACCTTCATCACCGGTGGCACCGACGCCGACTTCGCCATCGTCATCGCGGTCACCGATCCCGAGCGGGGCGCCCGCAACGGCGGGGCGACCGCGTTCCTGGTGGACCGGGCGATGGGCTGGCGGTCGGAGTTCATCCCGACGATGGGCGAGGGCGGGCCGGCGTCACTGGTCTTCGACGACGTACGGGTGCCGCACCGCAACATCCTCGGCGAGATCGGCCAGGGCTTCGCCCTCGGCATGGAGTGGATCGGCAAGGGGCGGTACACCATCCCCTCGCACGCCGTCGGCATCGCCGAACGGGCGCTGCGGATGGCGATCGAGCACGCCAACACGCGCGAGACCTTCGGTGCGAAGATCGGCGCCAACCAGGCCATCCAGTGGATGATCGCCGACTCGGAGACCGAGCTGGAGGCGGCCCGGTGGCTGATCCTGCGTGCCGCCTGGACGGTCGACGCGGGCCTGGACCCGCGACACGCCTCCTCGATGGCGAAGCTCTACGGCGCCGGCATGGTCAACCGGGTGGTGGACCGGGTGCTCCAGATCCACGGCGGCATGGGCTACACCCGGGAGCTGCCGATCGAACGCTGGTACCGGCAGGTACGGCTCTATCGGATCTTCGAGGGCACCGACGAGATGCAGCGGCTGATCATCGCCCGCGACCTGCTGCGCGGCTACACGAAAATCGGCGGGCATCTGGCCGGCTAGTCGTCAGAATCGTCGGCATGTCCGCTCGTCACATCGCCATGATCGGCAGCACCGCGCCGAGTCACGTCTATCCCTCGCTGGCCCTGATCCGGGAACTCGCCGACCGGGGCCACCGGGTCACGTACGCGGTCGGCGCACCGCTGACCGACCTGGTCGCGTCGACCGGCGCGGAGCCGCTCGCCCACCCGACGATCCTGCCGCAGGGCGACACCCCCTGGCCGGAGGACCCGGGTACGGCGATGCGGGTCTTCCTCGACGAGGCGGTGGCGGTGCTGCCCCGGCTGACCACCCGTTTCGACGAGGACCGGCCGGACCTCGTGCTGTACGACATCGGCGGTCTGGCGGGGCCGCTGCTCGGTGCCCGGTACGGCGTACCGGCCGTGCAGTTGTCGCCCGCGATGGTCGCCTGGGACGGCTACGACGAGGACATGGCGGCGTTCTACACCGCCCTACGGGACTCGGCGTCCGGGCGCGACTACTACGCCACGCTGGACCGGTGGCTCGCCGACAACGGCGTCCCGCAGGACGGGCACACGTTCCTCAGCCGCCCGCCGCACGTCCTCGCGCTGATCCCCGAGGTGATGCAGCCGAACGCCGACCGGGTGTCCCGGCAGCGGGTACGTTTCGTCGGACCCTGCCTCGACCCCGCCCGGCTCACCGAGACGGGCTGGACACCACCGGCCGACGGGCGGCCGGTGCTGCTGGTCTCGTTCGGCACCGCGTACAACGACCAGCTACCGGTCTACCGCGCGTGCCTGGACGGGTTCGCCGACTCCCGGTGGCACGTGGTGCTCGCCGTCGGCGACAAGGTGGACCCGGCCGCGCTGGGTCCGCTGCCGGACCACGTCGAGGTGCACCGCCGGGTGCCGCAGGTGGTGGTGCTGGGGCACGCCTCGGCGTTCGTCACGCACGCCGGGATGGGCGGCTGCACCGAGGCGCTCTGGTGCGGCGTGCCCACGGTGGCGATCCCGCAGGCGGTGGACCAGTTCGCCAACGCCGACCGGCTGGTCGCGGCCGGTGTCGGCCGCCTGTTGCCGGCCGACGAGGTCACCGCGCAGACCCTGCGGACGGCGGTGGACGCGGTCGCCGACGACCCGGAGTTGCGGCGTCGCCTGGACGCGGTCCGCTCCGAGGTGCGGGCGAACGGCGGGGTACGGCACGCGGCGGAAGCGGTCGAGAGCTTCCTGGCCACCCACTGACGCGGTGGCGCGCATCTCATCGTGGCGCGCGTGTGATCATGGCGGTGCGTGCTTCATCGTGGCGGTGTGGCTGTTCCCGTGTCGGCGTGCCGAACAGCCACACCGCCACGATCAGAGGGGGGCTCGGTGGGTGACGTCGTGCTTCGGGGGATGCGGGGTGGGGACGCCGAGCGGGTGTTGGCGATCTATCAGGCCGGGCTGGACGGCGGGCAGGCCAGTTTCGAGACCGTCGCGCCGAGCTGGGCCGCCTTCGACGCCGGCCGGCTGCCGGCGCACCGGCTGGTCGCGGCGGACGCCGACGACGCGGTGCTCGGCTGGGTCGCGGTGACGCCGACCTCGACCCGGGCGGTGTACGCCGGAGTGGTGGAGCACTCCGTCTACGTGGACCCGGCCGCGCAGCGGCGGGGTGTGGCCCGGCTGCTGCTGGACGGGTTGATCGCCTCGACCGAGGCGGCCGGTGTCTGGACCATCCAGAGCGGCGTCTTCCCGGAGAACGAGGCCAGCCTGGCGTTGCACCGGCGGGCCGGCTTCCGCGTCGTCGGCACCCGGGAACGGGTGGGCCGCCACCACGGCCGCTGGCGCGACGTGGTCCTCCTGGAACGCCGCAGCCCGACCGTCCACTGATGAAAGGAAGGGTCCCCTGCTATACACCAGGCGTTAGCAGGGGACCCTTCCTTTCATCCCTACGGGTACTGGCGCAGGTAGACGGGTGCGCCGACGCGGTCCATGTCGGCGGCCTCGCCCACCCCGTTGACCACGTGGTCGATGGTGCCGGCGCTGAGGTTCACCGTCATGATGTGGTGCAGCCGGACACCGGGCCGCACCGGCACCTCGAACCCGTTCTCGGTACGGATCGACGGGTTGTTCTGGTTGAACACGTACACGCCGCCGCCGTGCAGGGTGTGGTGGCGTACCCGGTCGGCGACCTTGTAACCGGCCCACCCGTTGACCGTGCCGTTCATCCAGTCCGCCTGCGTGGGCGGGTCGTACGGCAACTCGTTCTGGTAGAGGATCGTGGTGCCGTGCTCACCGTTCCAGACGGTGTTGTACCGCTGGAAGTGCTCCACGAACAGGCCGGTGGCGGTGACGTGGTCGCCGTTGATGACCGCGCCGTACCGTCCGGTGTTGGTCCGCCAGCGGTCGGTGTCGCCGTTGACCCCCTCGGTGAAGCCCTCCACGCCGTGGTCGCCGCGCCACACCCAGGTGTGGTCGATCAGGACGTGGTCGCTGTTGACCTCCAGCGCGGTGTCGGTCTTGCCGATGTGCGGCCCGCCGATGCGGAAGTACACGTCGGAGAGCGTGGTCGGGTTCTTCGGCGTGCTGTGGTCGCGGCCGTGCTTGCGGCCGACCCGCAGCAGCACCGGCGACTCGGTGCGGCCGGCGTCGATGGTGACTCCGGCGATCACCACGCCGGGCACCCCGGCGACGTCGAGCGGTACGGCTCCCTTGACGGCGGTGAGCGTGGCGTGTCCGATGCCGAGCACGACCGTGTCGGGGCGGCGCACCTCGATGCTGCGGGCCACGTCGTACACGCCGGGGGTGAGCAGCAGGTGCTTGCCCCGGGCGAGCTGCGAGTTGATGGTCTGCACCGAGTCGCCGGGTCGGGCGACGAAGAAGTCGCCGATCGGGATGGTGCGTCCCGGCGTCAGCCCGTTCGCCCAGGTGACGCCCCGGGTGTCCCGGCGGGCGGCGGGCACCCTCACCTGGTACTTGCCCTTGGCGTCGACGAACAGGTACGGCTTCTCCCGGCTGACCGGCGTGGTGTCCAGGGTGGTGTACGGCGGGTCGGGGAACCCGGCGTCGTCGGGGGCGCCCACCACCCCGGCGAAGACCTGGTTCCACACCCCGTTGGACCAGCTCTCGACCTCGCTGTTGCGGGTCAGCCACTGCTGCTGCGAGCCGTTGGTGGTGGCCGGCAGCCGGGAGTCGGCGATGAAGCCGCCGCTGGCGTACTGCGGCCCGTTGGTGCAGTAGTCCATCAGCGACAGCCCGCCGCCGCTGATGTCCAGCCGGCGCATCGACACCGCCTGGGAGACCGCCCAGAAGTTGGCCGAGGCGCGGCAGTCGTCCTGACCGGCGGCGTTGACGCGCAGCGACAGGTTGGACAGGGTGCGCCAGAAGTTCACCAGCGCGATGCAGTTGCCGGTGCCGCCCTCGGTCAGGCACCGGTTGTACGCCTCGATCTTGCCGTTGATGACCACGTCGGTGGGGGCGGCGCCCAGTCCGGCGATCTCGGTGTAGTAGCCGACCTTGATCTGGAGCGGCTGCGTGGCGGTGCCGTAGCTGCCCGGCCGGAACAGGTACGCGTGCCGGGCGGTGCCCATCTCGTTGTCGACCTGGGCGGCGTGGGCCGCGTCGAGGGTGGCCTGGATGCGGCTGACCGGCATGCTGGGGTCGAAGATCGTGACGTTCGGCCCGAAGTTCGGGGTGACCGGTCGGGGCGGTCCCGCGCCGGCCGAGGTGGTGGTGGCGACGGCGGCGGTGGTCAGCACGAGGCCGAAGGCCAGCGCGCGAGCGAGCCGCCGGCGGTGTGGTCGAGTCGGCATTCGTTCGTCCTTCCCGTCGGGGCGGCGTGATCTCCGGCCCGACGACGCGGTGGACCCCGACGTGTGAGAGCGCTCTCTCGGCGGGGCGGACTTCTATCACGGTGTGCAGGAATCGGGGTCGAGATGTTTCTACCCCGTAACCGCGCCGCGCGCCATGGTCGGGACGCATCGATTTCCATGGCCGCCCACCACGCGGGTCCGACAGCGGCCGACGGTGCCGTCCCGGCCGGATCACGACACCCGGCCGGGACGGCACACCTCACCGCGCGGCGGGCGTCGCGGTCCGGCCGCGCCGACGGGCGACCAGTCCCAGCACGGCGTCGACGACCAGGAAGCCGAGCAGCGGGATGCCGAACCACGGCAGCGCCCAGGCCACCGCGACGGTCACCGGCACGCCGACCAGCAGCATCCACAGTGGGAGCCCGCGCAGGCCACCCCGCGCGGGCGGCGCCCCGGCGAGCGCCGGCCGGTCGGTGCGGGTGGGGCGGCGCTGCCACCACATCCGGTAGCCCCAGACGATGACGCAGAGCAGGCCGACGGCGAGCGCGGCGAGCAGAACCTGGTTGACCACCCCGAAGAGCAGACCCATGTGCGCCTGTACGCCCAGCGCGCTCACCTGCGCCAACAGTGGCCAGTCGGCGAAGTCGAGGCGGGCGGTCACCGTACCGTCGGTCGGGTCGACGGCCACCTGGTCCCGCCCGACCGGCCAGGTGTTGTCGGTCTGGCCGACCGCCCAGGCGCTGCCCGGCTCGCCCGGGGTGATCTCGATCGGCCCGTCCAGCCCGGCGGCGCGGGCGGCGGTCGCCACCCGGTCGAAGGTGGCCGGGTCGGCTGCTTCCGTCGCTGTCCCGCCGTGCTGGTGCTCGCCGCCGGAGTCCGCCGGCGCGCCGGTCAGGCTGGTCGACAGCGCGGGACGGCCGGCGTCCAGCGCGTCCAGCCCGGCGGCGAAGTTCCCCCCGGCGAACCGGGACCAGGTCAGCCCGGTGGCGGAGAGCACGAGCAGACCCACCGCGAGCCAGAACCCGAGCGTCGCGTGCCAGCTCCGGGTACGCCGGACTCCCTTGCCGGCGGAGATCTCCGGCACCAGCAGGTGCCTGACCCGACCGCGTGCGCCGCGCCGACGCCACCACAGGACGATCCCGCCCAGCGCTAGCACCCACAGCCAGCTCGCGGCGATCTCGGAGTAGTGCCGTCCCAGGTCACCGAGGTGCAGGTTGCGGTGCAGGTCGTCCAACCACGTGGTGGCGGGCGTGGACCCGAACCAGGTGGTCAACTGTCCGCGTACCTGCGCGGTGTACGGGTCGACGTAGACGGTGTGCTGCCTGTCGCCCAGCTCGGGCAGCGCGAACACCACCCGGGTGGTGTGCTCGCCGGAGCCGGGGGAGACGCCGACCAGGCTGCCCTCCGGATGGGCGGCCCGCGCGGCGGTGATCTGCTCGGCCAGCGGCCTCGGCTGCGCACCGACCGAGGCGACGGTCAGCTCGTCGCCGTAGAGGATCCGGTCCAGTTGCGGGGTGACGGTGTACGCCAGGCCGGTCAGGGCGGCGACGACCAGGAAGGGCGCGACCAGGACACCCGCGTAGAAGTGCAGGCGGACCAGGAGCGCGGCCAGCGGCGAGGGACGGCGTGATGCGCGGGCGGGCGACGGCTCGGCGGCGGGCCGATCCGGGCCGGGCGTGGAGTCCGGTGTGGAGGCGCCGGAGACTTCGGTCAGAGACATGACTTTTCCGATCGGAATAGAGGGTCTTGCTGCGGACACGCCCGTGCCCTTCGGGTCGGTGTTGCTGCCGTCGCCCGGTCGCCCGCCGCTCTGCCCTCTAGTCGGACGCCGGGCCGTCGCGGTTCCCGCCACTCTCGCCGTCCCCGCCCGGCACGCCCCGGTGGCAACGATCGCCCAGGTCGCGCAGGGCGGTCCGCAGCCCGATCGTCACGGCCACCGCCTCGTCGTCGTCGAGCAGCAGCGGTGGCAGCGCCGCGCCGGCACCGAGCCGGTAGCCGCCGGTGCCCTGGGTGGCGTGCACCGGGTAGCCCAGCTCGCGGAGTCGGTCGACGTCCCGGCGCACGGTCCGCGCGGTGACTCCGAGCCGCGCCGCCAGTTCCGCGCCGGACCACTGACGGTACGTCTGGAGCAGCGACAGCAACCGGAGCAGGCGTGCGGAGGGCGTCGACATGTGATCGAGGATGCCACCGGCTTAGGACCGGAACTGACCTAACCGGCTCCTAGCGTCGACCGCATGACCGACGACATCGTCCCGTTTCACCTGGACGTCCCGCAGTCCCGGTGGGTCAGCTCGCCTGGATCGTCGAGATGTTCCACCGGCTGACCGACGGGCCCGCCGACGGGCACCTCGACGACGTCATCGACCGGGACCGGCTGCTGACCAACGTCACCCTGTACTGGCTGACCGGTACGGCCGGCTCCGCCGCCCAGGTCTACTACGAGGACATCACCGCCGCCACCTGGTCCGGCGAGGCGTACGGCGACGGCGACGGCGAGGCGGGCGACTGGGGCGTGGGGGAGGGGACGACCGTGCCGACCGGGGTGCTGGTGTCCCGGTCCCGCGACGTCACCGTGCGGCGGCTCGCCGAACGCGACCACCACGTGGTGCACTGGGCCGAGTACGACACCGGCGGGCACTTCTTCGCCCTGGAACAGCCGCAGGTCTTCGTCGCTGACCTGCGCACCTTCTTCGGTGCCCTGCGGTAGGTCTCAGACCTGCGGCAGGCCCACGTAGTTCTCCGCCAGGCTGGTCGCGTACGCGTCGGAGGTGGTGACGTACCGCAGGGTCGCCGACTGGAGCTTCGCCTCGTACGGGTCGTCCGCGTCGAGCCGGTGCAACATCGAGGTCATCCACCAGGAGAACTGCTGGGCCCGCCACACCCGGCGCAGCGCGGTGGCCGAGTACCCGTCGAGCAGGTCGGTGCTCCCGTCGGCGTACCAGGCGGCGAAGGCGTCCCCGAGCAGGGCGACGTCGGCCAGCGCCAGGTTCATGCCCTTCGCGCCGGTGGGCGGCACGATGTGCACGGCGTCGCCGGCCAGGAAGAGTCGCTGCCAGCGCATCGGCTCGACCACGAGGCTGCGCAACGGCGTGATCGACTTCTCCAGGACCGGCCCTTCGTTGAGACGCCACCCGGGGACCGTCTCCAACCGGGTGCGCAGCTCGGCCCAGATCCGCTCGTCCGGCCAGTCGGCGATGTCGGCGTCGGCGGGCACCTGGAGATAGAGCCGGGAGATCTGCGGCGAGCGCAGGCTGTAGAGCGCGAAACCCCGCTCGTGGTGGGCGTAGATCAGTTCGTCCACCGCGGGCGGGGCGGCGGCCAGCACCCCCAGCCAGGCGAACGGGTAGGTCCGTTCGTACGTGTGCAGCACCCCGTCGGGCACGGCCGCGCGGCTGATCCCGTGGAAGCCGTCGCAGCCGACCACGAAGTCGCAGTGCAGCTCCGCCTCGACGCCCTCGTGCCGGTAGTGCACCACCGGTGAAGAGTCCAAGCCGGACAGGCGTACCGCCTCGGCCTCGAACAGGATCGTCGCGCCGGCCGCGAGACGGGCGGCGATCAGGTCCTTGACCACCTCCTGCTGCCCGTACACGGTGATCGCCCGGCCGGTCAGCTCCGTCATCGGCACCCGGTGCGACTCGCCGTCGAAACGCAGCTCGATGCCCTCGTGCCGCATCCCCTCCCGGTCCAGCCGCGCGCCCAGGCCGGTGCGGCGCAGCAGGTCGACCGAGCCCTGTTCGAGCACGCCCGCGCGGACCCGGTGCTCCACGTACTCCCGGCTGCGGCTCTCCAGCACCACCGAGTCGACGCCCTGGCGGTGCAGCAGGTGCGACAGCATGAGACCGGCCGGTCCCGCCCCGACGATGCCGACCTGGGTACGCATCCGTGCCTCCTCGACCTGTCCGCGTCCGCGTCACGCGGGGCGGCTGGCGTTCCGACGCCCCGGCGGACACCCCGTCCCGCGGTGCGGGAGGGGGCACCGGTTGTTCGCAAGCCGAACGTCCGTTCTCATCAGGAACGTTGGCACGTGGGTCGGGGCCGAGTCAACGGGCGTGCGGCAACAATTCCCGGCCCGCGCCGCGCCGTCGGTGGGCTGCGTTGACGGCGCCGACGGGGGGCCGCTACGTTCGAGATAAGTACGCACGTCCGTATGCCGAACAGGTCGACGGGCTCCGGAGATCGGGAGGCGGAAAGCCCATGGCGAAGCTCGTCTCGTTGGCCGACGGCGTCGCGGACCTGGTCCGCGACGGTGACACGGTGGCGCTGGAAGGATTCACCCACCTGATCCCGTTCGCCGCCGGCCACGAGATCATCCGGCAGGGGCGGCGCGACCTGACCCTGGTCCGGATGACTCCCGACGTCATCTACGACCAGCTCATCGGCGCCGGCTGCGCCCGGCGGCTGGTCTTCTCCTGGGGCGGCAACCCGGGCGTCGGCTCGCTGCACCGCTTCCGCGACGCGGTGCAGAACTCCTGGCCGGTCCCGCTGGAACTGGAGGAGCACAGCCACGCCGGGATGGCCAACCGGTACGTCGCCGGGGCCTCCGGGCTGCCGTTCGCGGTGCTGCGCGGCTACACCGGCACCGACCTGCCCCGGCACACCGACAACATCCGCACCGTGGACTGCCCGTTCACCGGTGAGACGCTGACCGCCGTGCCCGCCCTGCGACCCGACGTGACCGTGGTGCACGCCCAGCGCGCCGACCGGGCCGGCAACGTGCAGATGTGGGGCATCACCGGCGTGCAGAAGGAGGCGGTGCTCGCCGCCGACCGGTCGCTGGTCACCGTGGAGGAGATCGTCGACGAGCTGACCCCGGTGCCGGGCCAGGTGGTGTTGCCCGGCTGGGTCGTCGACGCGGTGGCCCGGGTGCCCGGCGGCGCCCACCCCTCCTACACCCAGGACTACTCGGTCCGCGACAACGACTTCTACCGCGCCTGGGACGCGATCAGCCGGGACCGCGACACCTTCCGGGAGTGGATCGACCGGCACGTACGCGACGTGGAGGTGCCGGCATGACCGACGGGTACACCGCCGACGAGATGATGACCGTCGCCGCCGCCCGGCAACTGCGCGACGGCACCGCCTGCTTCGTCGGCATCGGGCTGCCCAGCACCGCGGCGAACCTGGCCCGGGCCACCCACGCCCCCGGGCTGGTGCTGGTCTACGAGTCGGGCTGTCTCGGCGCCAAGCCCGACCGGCTGCCGCTGTCCATCGGCGACGGCGTGCTCGCCGACACCGCCGACGCGGTGGTCTCCGTGCCGGAGGTCTTCAACTACTGGTTGCAACCCGGCCGCATCGACGTCGGGTTCCTCGGCGCCGCGCAACTCGACCGGTACGGCAACATCAACACCACCGTCGTCGGCGGCGACTACCGCGACCCCACGGTGCGCCTGCCGGGCGCGGGGGGCGCGCCGGAGATCGCCGCCTCCTGCCGGGAGGTGGTGGTCGTGGTGCGGCAGAGCCGGCGGACGTTCACCGAGCGGGTCGACTTCGTCACCTCCGTCGGCTACGGCGACGGCCCCGACACCCGGGCCCGGCTGGGCCTGCGTGGCGGCGGGCCGAAGACGGTCATCACCGACCTCGGTGTGCTCGAAGCCGACCCGGTCACCTGCGAACTCACCCTGACCCGACTGCACCCGGGAGTCACCATCGCGCAGGCCCGGGCGGCCACCGGCTGGCCGCTCGCCGTCGCCGACGACCTGGCCACCGGTACGCCGCCCACCGCCGCCGAACTCACCGCGCTGCGCGCTCTCCAGGCGACCGTACGGCCGGCCCGATGAGCGGACGGACCCGGCGGGAACCCGCCGACACCGAGGGGAGAACCACGCCATGACCCGAGACACCGGCGGCGGGCTGGTGCTGCCGAGCTACCGCCGCGACGACGTCGAGGCCCATCCGCCCCTGCTCAGCCCCGGCTACCGCTCCACCGTCGCCCGCGCCCCCGCCCAGCCGCTGGTGCACCTGCCGCAGCGACTCACCGAGATCACCGGCCCGCTGCTCGGTGACGGGCGGATCGGCGACCTCGACCACGACCTGACCCGTCAGCACGACGGCGAACCACAGGGGCAACGGATCATCGTGCACGGCCGGGTACGCGACGGCGACAGGCACGCCGTGCCGCACACCCTGGTGGAGATCTGGCAGGCCAACGCCGCCGGCCGCTACCGGCACGCCGCCGACACCTGGCCGGCCCCGATCGACCCGCACTTCACCGGCGTCGGGCGCACCCGCACCGACGCCGACGGGCGCTACGAGTTCGTCACCGTGCTCCCCGGCGCGTACCCGTGGCGCAACCACGACAACGCCTGGCGGCCCGCGCACATCCACTTCTCGCTGTTCGGGCGCGCCTTCACCCAGCGCCTGGTGACCCAGATGTACTTCCCCGGCGACCCGCTGTTCTTCCAGGACCCGATCTTCAACTCGGTCCGTGACCCGCAGGCCCGGCAGCGGATGGTCGCCCGGTACGACCACGACGCGACCCGACCCGAGTGGGCGCTGGCGTACGCGTTCGACATCGTGCTGCGCGGCCGGGAGGCCACTCCCTTCGAGGACGAGGACGACCACGATGACTGAGCGCCTCGGTGTCACGCCCGCCCAGACCGTCGGGCCGTACCTGCACATCGGCCTGCGCTGGGCGGACGGGGCGTACGTGGTGCCCGACGGCACGCCGGAGGCGTTCTGGATCCGGGGCCGGATCGTCGACGGCACCGGCGCTCCGGTGCCCGACGCGCTGGTGGAGACCTGGCAGGCCGACCCGGACGGCCGCTTCGACCACCCCGACGACCCGCGCGGCGCCCGACCGCCGACGGTCGCCGGCTTCCGGGGCTTCGGTCGCGCCGAGACCGACCCACAGGGGGAGTACGCGCTGCTCACCGTCAGGCCGGGACCGTTGCCCACCCCGACGGGCGAGACCGAGGCGCCGCACCTGACCGTCTCCGTCCTCGGGCGCGGGCTGTTGCACCGCCTGGTCACCCGGATCTACTTCCCCGGCGAGCCGACCAACGCCGCCGACCCGGTGCTGCGTACCGTCGACCCCGACCGACGGGACACGCTGCTGGCCCGCCATGCCCCGGACGGCTTCCGGTTCGACATCCGCCTGCAGGGGGAGCATGAGACCGTCTTCTTCGCCCTCTGACGTGCTGCTGCGCGGGCTGTCCGGCACGCCGGACGTCGACGCCGAGCTCGGTGACGTCGCCCTCCTGCGGGCGATGCTGGACGTGGAGGCCGCGCTGGTCCGGGCCGCCGCCGACGCCGGACTGGTGCCCGCCTCGGCGGCCGACGCGATCGCCGCCGGGTGCCGCGCCGACCGGTACGATCCGGCGGCCCTGGGCGCGGCGGCGGAGGCCGCCGGCAACCCGGTCGTGCCGCTGGTGCGGGAACTGACCGCCGCCGTCGCCGAACCGGCCCGCCCCTGGGTGCACCACGGCGCCACCAGTCAGGACGTGCTCGACAGCGCGTTGGCGCTGGTCGCCTCGCGGGCCCTGACGCCACTGCTGGGGCACCTCGACGAGGCCGTCGACGCCGCCGCCGGGCTGGCCCGCGCCCACCGGGACACCCCGATGATCGGACGGACCCTCGGCCAGCAGGCAGCGCCGACCACCTTCGGGCTCAAGGCGGCCGGCTGGCTGCTCGGTCTCGTCGAGGTGCGCACTCGGGTCCGCCGGGTCCGCGACACCCTGCCCGCGCAACTCGGCGGCGCGGTCGGCACCCTCGCCGGGTACGGCCCGGCCGGTCCGGCGGTGGTCGAGCGCTTCGCCGCCCGGCTGGGCCTGGCGGCGGCTCCGCTGCCCTGGCACACCCGCCGGCAACCCGTCCTCGACCTGGCCGCCGCGCTCGGTGGGCTGCTCGCCGCCGGCGGCAAGGTCGCCCTCGACGTCGGCCTGCTCGCCCAGACCGAGGTCGGTGAGGTGTCCGAGGGCGGTGCCGACCGTGGCGGGTCCTCGGCCATGCCACACAAGCGCAACCCGGTCGACTCGGTCCTGGTCGCCGCCGCCGCCCGACGCGGCCCCGGGCTGGTCGGCACGCTGTTCGCCGCCGCCGGGCAGGAGCACGAGCGCGCCGCCGGTGGCTGGCACGCCGAGTGGGAACCGCTGCTGGACCTGGTGCACCTCGCGGGCGGAGCCGCCGCCCGGACCGCCCGGATGTTGACCCACCTGCGGGTGGATCCGCAGCGGATGCGGACCAACCTGGACGCCACCGGCGGCCTGCCGATGGCCGAGGCGGTCGCCGCCCGGCTCGCCCCGACGCTGGGCCGCGCCGCCGCCCACGACCTGGTCCGCCGGGCCGCCACCGGCCCGCGCTTCCGGGACGCCCTGCTCGCCGACGCGCAGGTGCGGGCCCACCTGTCCGAGTCCGACCTCGACGCCGCCCTGGACCCCACCGCCTGGCTCGGGTCCGCCGGTCACCTGGTCGACCGGGCGCTCGCACACGAAAGGTCCGACTCGTGAACGACGTGCTGCACGCCACCGTGGACGGCCCGTCCGACGCGCCGGTGCTGGTGCTGGGCAGTTCGCTGGGCACCACCGGCGCGATGTGGCAGCCGCAGGTGGCGGCGCTCGCCACCCGGTTCCGGGTGGTCCGGTACGACCATCTCGGGCACGGCGCCTCACCCGTCCCGTCCGGGCCGTACACGATCGACCTGCTGGGCCGGACGGTGCTCGGGCTGCTCGACGCACTGGACGTGGAACGGGTCCACTACGCGGGGCTGTCCCTCGGCGGCATGGTCGGCATGTGGCTCGCCGCGTACGCGCCGGAGCGGATCGACCGCCTGGCCCTGCTGTGCACCTCGGCGGCGCTCGGCCCGGCCGACGGCTGGCGGGCCCGCGCCGCGACCGTCCGCGCCGGCCTGCTGCACACCGTCACTGAGGCGATCGTGGCCCGCTGGTTCACCCCCGAGTTCGCCGCCGCGCAGCCCGACACCGTCGCCGCCTACCAGGACATGCTGGCCGTCACCCCGCCCGCCGGGTACGCCGCCTGCTGCGAGGCGATCGCCGCCATGGACCTGCGCCCGGCCCTCGCCTCGGTCCGCGCCCCCACGCTGGTGGTCGCCGCCGCCGACGACCCGGCGACCCCACCCGCGCACGCCGCCGACATCGCCGCGCGGATCCCCGGTGCCCGGCTGGTCGTCCTGCCCGACGCCGCCCACCTGGCCAACGTCGAACGACCCGAGGCCGTCACCGGCCTGCTCACGACCCACCTCGACCCGGAAGGCAGGGCGACGCCGTGACCGACGCGCAACGACACGAGGCCGGGATGGCGGTACGCCGGCAGGTGCTCGGCGACGACCACGTGGACCGCGCCGTCGCCGGCACCGACGAGTTCACCGCCGACTTCCAGGACCTGATCACCCGGTACGCGTGGGGTGAGATCTGGACGCGGGACGGGCTGGACCGGCGTACCCGTAGCTGCGTCACGCTCGCCGTCCTCGCCACCCTGCACCACGACGCGGAACTGGCGATGCACGTACGCGCCGCGCTGCGCAACGGCCTGACCCCGCAGGAGGTCGGTGAGGTCCTGTTGCAGGTGGCCGTCTACGCTGGCGTACCGGCGGCGAACCGGGCGTTCAAGGTGGCCCAGGAGACCCTGCGGCAGGAGGCCCAGTGACCGACGCGGCGACCACGCGATCCGGCGAGTTCGTCCAGTCGCTGGAACGCGGTCTCGCCGTGATCAGGGCCTTCGACGCCGAGCACCCGCAGCTCACCCTCAGCGAGGTGGCCCGCTCCACCGGGCTCACCCGTGCCGCCGCCCGCCGGTTCCTGCTCACCCTGGTCGAGCTGGGCTACGTGCACACCGACGGGCGGCTGTTCTCGCTGCGCCCGCGCATCCTGGACCTCGGCTACGCGTACCTCTCCGGCCTGGGCCTGCCGGAGGTGGCCCGCCCGCACATGGCGGCGCTGGTCGCCCAGGTCCACGAGTCCTGCTCCGCCTCGGTCCTCGACGGCGACGAGGTGGTCTACGTGGCGCGGGTGCCCACCAAACGGATCATGACGGTGGGGATCAGCGTCGGCACCCGGTTCCCCGCGTACGCCACCTCGATGGGCCGGGTGCTGCTGGCCGCGCAGCCCGCGCAGTGGCTGGACGACTACCTCGCCACCGCGACGCTGCGCCCGTTGACCCGCCGTACCGTCACCGACCCGGCCAAGCTGCGCACCATCCTCACCCGGATCGCCGCCCAGGGGTACGCCCTGGTCGACCAGGAGTTGGAGGAGGGGCTGCGGTCGCTGGCCGCTCCGGTACGCGCCGACGACGGCTCGGTGGTCGCGGCGGTCAACGTCTCCGCCCACGCCAGCCGCGGCACGTTCGACACGATCCGCCGGGACCTGCTGCCGCCGCTGCTCGCCACCGCCCGGCGCATCTCCGAGGACCTGGCCGGGGGAGCGGCCCGCTAGCCGCGAGCCCCGCCGGTCGGCCGAATCCGCCCGGGACGCCCGTTCGGCGTACCACCATGTGGTGGACGACGAACGGGGGCGACGTGAGCGAACTGCTGCTGATCATCACGTTGGGCGTCACCGTTCTGCTCGGCACCACCCTCGGCGGTCGCTACCGGGTCGCACCGCCGGTCCTGCTCATCTGCATGGGCGCGCTGCTGGCGCTGCTGCCGCCGCTGTCGCACGTCATCCTGCCTCCCGAGGTGGTGCTGCTGCTGTTCCTGCCGGCCATCCTCTACCGGGAGAGCCTGACCACCAGCCTGCGCGAACTCCGGGCGAACATCGTGGTGATCACGCTGCTGGCGGTCGGGCTGGTCGGCGTCACGATGGTGGTGGTGTCGCTGGTCGTGCAGCGCTTCGGCGTCGATCCGGCGGTGGCCTGGGTGCTCGGCGCGGTGCTCGCCCCGACCGACGCCGCGGCCGTGGCCGGTCTGGCCAAGCGGATGCCCCGGCGGCTGCTCACCACGCTGCACACCGAGAGCCTGATCAACGACGGCACCGCCCTGGTGCTGTTCGCCGTGGCGCTCGGGCTGCTCGGCGGCGGTGCCGCGCCGACCGTGTTCGAGCTCGTCGAGCGGGTCGGCCTGTCGTTCCTCGGCGGAATCGCGGCCGGTCTGCTGGTCGGCACCGTGGTGATCCTCATTCGCAAGCGCCTGGACGATCCGTTGCGGGAGGGCGCGATCAGCGTGCTCACCCCGTTCGCCGCGTTCTTCCTCGCCGACGTCGTGCACGAGAGCGGCGTACTCGCGGTGGTGGTCTCCGGGTTGATGCTGACCGCGGCAAGTCCCCGGGTGGTCCGGGCCCGGTCGCGGGTGTTGGCGTTGTCGTTCTGGGACCTGACCACCTTCCTCATCAACGGTGGACTCTTCGTGCTGGTCGGCATGCAGATCCCCCGGGCGGTACGCAGCGTCACCAGCGTGTCGCTGCTGCGCGCGCTCGCCATCGCGGTGGTGGTGGCCGTGGTGCTGGTGGCGGTGCGGATGCTCTGGTTGCACCTGACCGCCCTCGTGGCCCGGTTGGTGGACCGTCGCGCGGTCGCGGTCAGCCGTCGGGTGAACTGGCGGGTGCGTACCGTCGCCGGGTGGGCCGGCTTCCGGGGTGCGGTCTCGCTGGCGGCGGCGCTCGCCGTGCCGCTGAGCATCGACGGCGACCGGGTGCCCGAACGCGACCTCATCATCTTCTGCGTGGCGGCGGTGATCCTGCTGACCATGCTGGTGCAGGGCACCACGCTGCCGCTGCTGCTGTCCTGGGCCGGGCTGACCGGCGACCCGGAACGCGAGGACGAGAGCCGGCAGGCGCGGGTGCGGGCCACCCAGGTCACTCTCGACGCGCTGCCGGACATCGCCGACCGGGTCGGCGTCGACCCGGAGACCACGCGACGCATCCAGGACGAGTACGCGGGACATCTGGACGCGGCCCAGGCCGATCCGGAGGACGACACGTCCGCCGCCCAGGAGGCGGAGCGTCGGCTCCGGCTGGCCGCGCTGGACCACAAACGCCGCGAGATCACCCGGATGCGCGACGCCCGCGAGATCGACGACGTGGTGCTCCGCGAGTTGCAGGCGCACCTGGACGTCGAGGAGATCCGCCTGCTCGGGCCGCACACCCTCGAGTAGCGATGCACCGGATGTAAGGAGGGGTCCCCTGCTAACGCCTGGTGTATAGCAGGGGACCCCTCCTTACATCCATGCTCAGCTCGCCGCGGGAGACGGGCCGGGGGCCGGCAGCGCCAGCGCCACGGTGAGGTCCAGCAGGCTGCGCGGGTCGGTGAGCCGCTCGCCGTAGAGCTGGCGGAGCTGACCCATCCGGTACCGCACGGTCTGCGGGTGGACGAAGAGGTCGGCGGCGACGTCGTCGCGCCGCCCCTGGTGCAGCAGCCAGGAGCGCAGCGTCTCGGCGAGCCGCTCGGCGCTGGCCGCGGGCAGCGCGGCCAGCGGTTCCAGGACCCGGGCGCGCAGGTCGGCGAGCGCCTCCAGGTCGGCGCTGAGCAGCAGTTCGGCCAGGTGGTGCTCGGTGTCCACCGGCTCGCCGTCGTCGGGCGGCGCGATGCCCAGGGTGCTGAGCCGCAGCACCCGGTGGTACGACGAGCGGGCCCGGGCCCACGGACGGGCCGGCCCGAGCACCGCGCGACGGCCCTGCAACACCCGGGCGAGCTGCCGTCGCCGGTCGCCGTGCATGTCCGGTACGAGCAGCACGGCGGTCTCCGTACCCGACTCCCCGGCGGGCAGTTCCTCGGTGCTCTCCAGCGTGTGCTCGTCGAGCAGGGCCAGCGCGCCACGCAGCTTCGTCTGCGGCAGCAGTGCCACGGTCAGCGTCTGCGGCAGTGGCCAGTCGGCCCGCTCCGCGCTGCGCACCAGCACGTCCTCCGGCTCGCCGAGGAGCAACTGCTGGGTGAGCCGTTCCAGGTTCCGTCGTCGGGCCCGCCCGACGCTGGCCAGTTCGTCGGCGTGCCCGGCCACGCTGGCCGCGGAGAGTTCGTCGATGTAGGCGAACATCAGCTCGGCGAACTCGGCGACCGCGGCGGCGGGTGACCCGATCGACACGGTGGTGGCGGCCAGTTCCCGCCAGGAGACCCGGGCGCCGATCCGGTACGCGGCCAGCAGCGCGTCCACGCTGCGACCCGACCGGGCCTCACCGCTGCCCAGCGCGTACGCGGCCTCCAGCGCCGGGACCAGCGGTGTGCTGGGGTCGCCGCCGTGGGACCGTTCGAGCAGTTGCAGGAACGTGCCCAACGCGATCTGCACCGCGTTCTCGATCTTGTCCCGCATCTGTCCGGTCAGGGTGCCGGAGTAACTGGGCACCTCCGCCGTGATCGCGGTGACGGTCCGTTCGGCGACCAGCGGCAGGCGGTCCCGCAGCTCACCGGCCACCCGCTGGTCCAACTCGATGCGGGCCGCCCGATGGGTGGTGTCGGAGTTTTCCGCCACGTTGTTCTCCCCGCACAAAACGGATGGGTCGCTTTACCTTCGCCGGCCAAGATTTTATGCCCAGCACACCGCGACCATCGTCCTATGACCGCCACCGTTCCGCGACCGGGCGCCAAGGTATCCCTTCGACGCCGTCTGTGGCGACTCGCCGAGTCGGTGACCACACCGGTACTGCCCGGGGACTACCTCGACCTGGTCGCCCCGCTGCGGTCCGGCGCCGACCTGCGCGGGCGGATCGTCGAGGTACGCCCCGAGACGGCCGACGCCGCGACCGTGCTGATCCAGCCGGGACGCAGTTGGAATGGCCACGTTCCGGGCCAGTACATCCGCCTCGGTGTCGACGTCGACGGCGTACGCCAGTGGCGGGCCTACTCGGTGACCTCGCCGCCCGGCCGCCGAACCGACCCGATCTCGGTGACCGTCAAGGCGATCCCCGACGGCGTGGTCAGCAACCACCTGGTGCGGCGGGTCCGCCCCGGCACGCTGGTGCAGCTCGACCAGGCACGCGGCGACTTCGTGCTGCCCTCGCCGGCACCGGAGCGGGTGCTGTTCCTCACCGCAGGCAGCGGCATCACGCCGGTCGCCGGGATGCTGCGCTCCGGTGCGCTGGACGGCAGCGACGTGGTGCTCGTCCACTCCGCGCCGACCGCCGACGACGTGGTCTTCGGTCCGGAACTGCGCGCCCTCGCGGCGCGTGGCGCCCTCCGGCTGGTGGAGCGCCACACCTCCGTCGAGGGTCTGCTGGACGTCGCCGAACTCGACACCCTCGTCCCCGACCACCTGGAGCGCCGCACCTGGGCGTGTGGTCCGCTCGGTCTGCTGGACGCGGCCGAGGCGCACTGGGACGCCCGAGGGCAGGCCGATCGCCTGCACACCGAACGCTTCCGACCCACCATCATCACCGCCGGTGACGGCGGCACGGTCACCTTCACCACCTCCTCGGTGACGGTGGCGGCCGACGGCACCACCCCGCTGCTCGACGCCGGTGAGAACGCCGGCGTGCTGATGCCCTCCGGCTGCCGGATGGGCATCTGCTTCGGCTGCGTGCTGCCACTTCGCCAGGGCGCTGTCCGCGACCTGCGCAACGGACAGCTCACCACCGCCCTGCCGGGCGACGGCGTACGCGTGCAGACCTGCGTGTCGGCCGCGGCCGGGCCCTGCGAACTCGAGATCTGAATCGGAGAACCACCGCCGTGACCGTGATCCAGAAGAAGGCCAACAATCCGATCGCGCACCTCACCGCCGAGGACATCGAGAACCTCGGCCGGGAACTCGACGCCCTGCGGGAGCGCGTGATCAACTCCCGGGGTGAGCGGGACGCCGCGTACATCCGCAAGGTCATCTCGACGCAGCGCAAGTTGGAGGTCGGCAGCCGGGTGGTGCTGCTGTTCTCGCTGTTCCCGCCGGCCTGGATCATCGGTACCGCCGGTCTGTCGGTGGCCAAGATCCTGGAGAACATGGAGATCGGGCACAACGTCCTGCACGGCCAGTGGGACTGGATGCGCGACCCGAAGATCCACTCGACGAGCTGGGAGTGGGACCACGCCACCCCGGCGTCGCAGTGGAAGGAGTCGCACAACGAGCTGCACCACCGCTACACCAACGTGGTCGGCAAGGACAACGACCTCGGCTACGGCATCATGCGGGTCGACGAGGACCAGCCCTGGCACCCGGCCTACCTGGGGCAGCCGGTCTACAACTTCGTCAACGCCTGCTTCTTCGAGTACGGCGTCGCCGCGTACGACCTGGACCTGGCCAACAACCTCAAGGACGGCAAGCACAAGAGCCCGGAGTTCCGGGCCCGGCTCCGGGCGGTCGGCCGTAAGATCCGCCGCCAGGCGCTCAAGGACTACGTGATCCACCCGCTGCTGTCCGGCCCCTCGTTCTTCCACACCATGGCCGCGACCTTCACCGCCAACCTGGTCCGCAACCTGTGGAGCCACTCGGTGATCATGTGCGGGCACTTCCCGAAGGGCGTCGAGACCTTCGAGAAGACCTCCATCGAGGGGGAGACCCGGGGCGAGTGGTACCTGCGGCAGATGCTCGGCTCGGGCAACATCAGCGGTAGCAAGCTGATGCACATCATGACCGGCAACCTGTCGTTCCAGATCGAGCACCACCTCTTCCCCGACCTGCCCAGCAACCGCTACCAGGAGATCGCCCCCGAGGTGCGGGCGCTGTTCGACAAGTACGGCCTGAAGTACGTCACCGGCTCCCTGCCGCGACAGGTGCTCTCCGCGTGGGGCAAGGTCTTCCGCCTCGCCCTGCCGAACCGCCGCCGCACCGAGACGACCTCGGACGACCGCCCGGCGACGCCCGCGCTGGCCGCCGCCGGCGTCTGACGCCGCCGACTTCCGAGCCGTCGCTCAGCGGCGGCTCGGATAGTTCTGGGCCGACCGCCGGCCCTTGACGAAGGCCAGCACGATCACCGCGGCGAGCGCGATGACACCGATGATGAGCAGCCAACGGACCGCTTCGAGGAGCAGCCCGAGCAGGACGAGCACACCGGCCACCACGGCGACCACCCACAGCAGGGCACGCATCTGAACCTCCTGAGCACCTCGCCCGGACGATCCGGGCGGCCTGCCTGGTCAGCTACCCCGTTCGTCCCGGCCTCATGCCTGCCCGGCGAGGTCAGGCGCGGTCGAGGTCTGCGCCACATAGACCGTGTTGGCCGATTCGCCACCGGTCAGCGGGTTCGGGAAACGCACCACGTGACTGTGGTGGGTCGGGAAGACCTCGGCGAGGACCGCGTCGAAGCCCGGCTCGGGCGGGTCGTCCGACCAGAGCGCGAACACCCCGCCCGGACGGAGCAGCCGCGCCAGGCGGCGCAACCCCGCCGGGGTGTAGAAGTCGGCGTGACTCGGGTGCAGCACGTGCGCGGGGGAGTGGTCGACGTCCAGCAGGACGGCGTCGAAACGACGCCCGGGCGCGTCGGGGTCGAGGCCGTCGCCGCCGGCCACCCGGGCGAAGAAGTCGGCTCGGGCCAGCCGGGTACGCGCATCGGTGGCCAACCCGGCGGCGAACGGCAGCAACTCGCGCCGGTGCCAGTCGATGACGTCCTCGACCGCCTCCACCACCAGCAGCGCGCCCACCCGCTCGTCGGCCAGCACCGTCCTCGCCGTGTAGCCGAGCCCGAGCCCACCGACGGCCACCTCCAGGCCGGTCCCCGACAGCGGTGCCAGCCCCAGCTCGGCCAGCGCGACCTCACCGGCGGTGAACAGGCTCGACATCAGGTACTCGTCGTCGAGCTTGACCTCGTACACGTCGAGGTCGAGACGGGGGTCCCGGCGTCGGCGCAGGCTGATCTCGCCGATCGGGGTCGGACGCCAGGCCAGCTCCTCGAAACGTACGCTCACCGGCCGGATGCTACGCGCATGCCGGCGGACCGTGACGCAGGGTCCACGCGACATCGACGCGGCGCATATCCTGTGCGCCGACCGTCTCGCGCGGAGGAGATCGCATGCCGTCGCGGCAGGACCAGCTCCACTCGTACCAGTTCACCCTCCAGCGGGTGGTGGCGGCGCTGGTGATGCGCGAGACCGACCCGGTGCGCTCGCCGATGCGGCGGCTCGCCGGTGCCGCCCTGGCCAGCGTCCTGGTGGCGGTCGTCGGGTTGGGCGCGTTCGCCCTCTACGGCCTGTTCACCGGCGGTGGCGCGACGTGGCGGGACACCGCCGCCGTCATCGTCGAGAAGGAGTCCGGCGCTCGCTTCGTCTACCGCGAACAGCGGCTGCACCCGGTCCGCAACTACGCCTCGGCTCTGCTCATCGTCGGTGCGGACCAGCCGAGAACCGTGCTGGTGTCACGCCGGTCGCTCGACGGGGTGCCGCGTGGCGTACCGCTGGGCATCGGCGACGCGCCCGACTCGCTGCCGGACACCGGGCGGCTCACCACCGCGCCGTGGACGGTCTGCTCGTCGGTGTCGACCCCGGCCGGACCGGAGCGGCCCCACTCGACGCTGCTGATCGGCTCCGGCGGCGACGACGGTCGGCCGCTCGGCGCGTACGGCCTGCTGCTGCGCGCCCCCGACGGCGCGTTGCACCTGCTCTGGCAGCAGCGGCGGCACCTGGTCCGGGACACCGACCGGGTGCTGGCCGCCTTGGCGGCCACCCGGGCGCGGGCCGTGCCGGTCGCCGCGGCCCTGCTCAACGCCGTCCCGGCCGGCGCGGACCTGAAGCCGCTGGAGATACCCGGCCTCGGTGACCGCGCGGTTCGCGTCACCGGTGCGCGGGTCGGCGACGTCCTCGTCGTGCGCAACCCCGGCGGCGGGCGGCAGTACGCGGTGGTGCTCCGTGACGGCCTGGCCGGCATCACCGAGTTGCAGGCCGCGCTGCTGCTGGCCCGGACCGGGCAGCGCGAGCCGGACCCGGTCAGCCTCGGCCGCTTCGCCGCCCTGCCGCAGCTCGACGACCTCACCCCGAACGGACCCGGCGCGCCACCCGAGGTACCGCCCCGGCTGACCGCCGAGGACACCTCGACGCTCTGTGTGCGGGTCGGCGACGACACCGGCCCGGTCGACCTGCGTCTCGGCGTACGGACACCGGAACCGGTCGGCGTGCCGCACCGGGCGACCGGTGCGGCGGACCAGGTGTCGGTGGAGCCGGGGCGCGGCGCGGTGGTCGAATCGGTCGCCGCGCCCGGTGCCACCGGTGGGGCGATCTCCCTGGTCACCGACCTCGGCCGACGCTACGTCCTGGCCGACGCCGCCGTGCCGGCCATGCTCGGCTACGGCGAGGTGCGTCCGGTGCGGCTGCCCGCCGGCGTGGTCGACCTGGTTCCCGCCGGAGCGCCCCTGGACCCCGAGGCGGCCCGCCAGGCCGACCCTCCGTGATGAAAGGAAGGGTCCCCTACTAACGCCTGGTGCATAGGAAGGGTCCCTTCCTTTGCATCCGGGGACGGCGAGGGCCGCACTCGGGCGTTACGGTGGGGTACACGATGTACCCCTATTGGGTGAGGTGTCTCCGTGACCGATCAGCAGCAACCCACCCCGGGCCAACGCGTCGAGCGACTTCGCCGAGCTGCCGGGCTTTCCCGTGAACGCCTTGCCGGTGTGAGTGGACTCTCGCCGACGACCGTGAAGTTCATCGAGAAAGGGCGACGGTCGTTGACGCTGCGGGCCGCACAACAGTTGGCCCCGCATCTCGGCGTACGGGATCTCGGTGACCTGTTCGGCCCGTCCGTCTCGCTCTCCCTGGACGCCCGGGTCAGTCATCCCGCCGTTCACGAGGTTCGGCGTGCTCTGACCGCCTGGCACATCACGGTCGACGGTGAACCGGAGAGCACCGACTATCTGCGGGGCGCGGTCGACTCCGCCTGGCAGACCTGGCACACGTCCCGGCATCAGCGGACTGCGGTTGGCGAGGCGCTGCCCGTGCTGCTCGACGCGACCCAACGGGCGGCTCGGCTGTATTCCGGCGCCGAACGACGGGCAAGCCTTGCGCTTCTCGCGCAGGCATACCATCTCGCTCAGGCGTACCTGGCGTGGCACGGTGACCGCGAGCTGGTCTGGCTCACCGTCGACCGCGGGATGACTGCGGCCCTGGACGCTGACGATCCGCTCGCGATCGCTCAGGCGAGTTGGTATGCCGCGCACCTGCTGCGCTCGGTCGGTCGTGGTGACGAGGCCTTGGAGCGGCTCCGGGATGCGCGAGAGCTGATCGCACCTCGGGTTGCCGAGGGTGGGACCGAGTGGGCGGAGATGCTCGCCGACCTGCACCTGAACGAGGCGCTCACGCGCGCCCGGACGGGCGACCAGGGGGCGTGGTCGGACTGGGACGCCGCGAGAACGGTGATCGACCGTGCGTTGCCGGACGGCTTCGTGGGTCTGAGGACCAGGGTGTCGCGGCCGCTGGTCGACGTGTACGCCGTCATGTGCGCGGTGGATCTGGGCGACCCGGACGAGGCTCAACGTCGGGCTCACGCCCTGGACCCGGCGTCGATCCCATCGACCGAGCGTCGCGGCCGACACTATGTGGAGCTGGCCCGGTCGGCCGATCTGGAGGGTGCACGGGAGGCGACCCTGCACCTGCTCACGCGGGCCGAGGCGACTTCGCCGGAGACGGTTCGGTACTCCCCGATAGCGCAGGACATGGTCGGCCGGTTGTGTCGCGAGGCGCCGGCGTCGATTCGCGCCGAGGCCGTCGACCTCGCACGCCGAATCGGTGTGACCGACCTGTAGGTACCGCCCGTCACCGGGTACGCCACGTACCCCCTGTCCGGACTCTTCCTGCTTAGCGTGATCGCATGGTGGCTCTAGGGAGTATGTGCTGGTGGAATCCCTTCGCCGCTGTTCATGACGAGCGGAGGCGAACGGGTGATCTGGTGGGGGCCGTGCGTCGCGGCGCAACACATCGTGTGGCGGGTGGCCGTCCGAACTGAGGTGGAGCGGACACCGGTCAGGGAGTTGGCCCGGACGTTGCCGGATCGGTCGCGTCGTGAGTGGTGAGCTGTTGCCGATCGGTCGGCGGGTGGCGTACTGGCGTGGTCGGCGGCGGATGTCGCAGCAGGTGTTCGCCGACCGTCTGGGCAAGTCCAAGAGCTGGGTGGACAAGGTCGAGCGTGGTGCCAGGTCGTTGGACAAGGTGTCCACGATCGTGGACGTCGCCGCTGTGCTGGGGATCGACCAGTCTGTGCTGCTCGGCCGTGACACCCGCATCGATGGGGCCGGCGGGCGGCCGGAGGGTGTGGAGCGGATCCGGGAGACGTTGTCGACGTACGACGTCGTCCTGGGGCGGCGAGCCTCGGGTCGGGACGTGTCGTCGACGGCCCAGGTGGCCCGGACGGTGGAGCATGCGTGGACCACCTACCAGTACGCTCGGTACCCGCACCTGATCCGTGCATTGCCGGAGCTGCTGACGGCAGCGCAGCGCGGCCACGCCCTCGATCCGAGCACGGGCCGGGGGCCGCTGGTGGAGGCGTATCGGGTGACCGCGTCGCTGCTGGTGAAGCTCGATGAAGGCGAGTTGGCGTGGTTGGCCGCCGACCGGGCGATGGCCTTCGCCGTGGGTGATCCGGCGTTGGTGGCCGCCGCAGCGGTGCAACTGGTGCAGGTACTTCGGTCCACCGGACGGGCGCGGCTGGCGGCATCGACCAGCCGGTCCGCCGCGTACCGCATCGCACCGCCGGACCTCGACGGTGAATCTCCGGCGTGCCTGTCGTTGTGCGGAACACTGCTCGTGCAGGCCGCCCTCGCGGCGGCCGGGCACGGCGACGAGCGGACTGCCCGCGCCCTGCTCGGCGAGGCTGCTGATCTGGCCGCGCGAGTGGGTGAAGGTCGCGACCACTATCGGACCGCGTTCGGACCCGCCGCCGTGGCCGCCGCCCGGATGTCGGCAGCGGTCGCATGCGGCGACGGAGGCGACGCGGTGGTCTGGCATCATCAGGTGGTCAGCGGCGAGGGGTGGCGGTGGCTGCCCGTCGAGCACCGTGCCGCGTACCTGATCGACGCTGCCCGCGCCCATCTCCAGGTGGGCGACCCGGTCAGCGCCGCTCGGATCGTGCTGGAGGCCGAGCGCACCGCCCCCGCTGAGGTGCGCCACCGACCCGCTGCTCGTGATGTGCTCGCCCAGCTCATCCGTAGCCCGGATGCTCCGACGACAGTCGTGCAACTCGCCGCCGCCCTCGGGGTGTCCGGAGTATGACGGCACCGCTCCTGTCCTTGGCCCAGATCCTCAACCGGCTCGCCCTTACCGCGCGGTGGACCCTGCGCGACCACCAGCCGACAGTCGGCGGCACGTGTCCTGTCTGCCGCATACCGGACTGCACGGTGGCCGCCGCCGCTCGCGACGTTCTCGACGCGATCAGGCGGATGCGGTGGCGGGGCGGCGCAGGATGGTGACGGCGAAGTCGGCGTCGTCGTGCCACGGACGCAGGTCCCAGGTGGCGAAGCGGTGCTCCCGGCGCAGCCCGGCGGCGACCACGTCGGCGTCGAAGTCGGTCAGCGGATAGCCCCGGTCGGTACCGAATCCGATCGCCGCCACCCCGTCCGGACGCAGGTGCGCGGCGACGCGCCGGAGCACCGCGCCCTCGGTGCCCGCCGCCACGAACGCCATCACGTTTCCGGCCAGCACGGCCGCGTCGAAGGGCTCCGGTTCACCGGCCGCCACCAGATCCAGCTCGGTCAGGTCGGCGACCAGCCAACGCGGCCCCGGATGGTCGGCGCGGGCCGCCTCGACCAGGACCGGATCGGCGTCCACGCCGACCACGCTGTGGCCCCGGGCGGCCAGCTCGGCGCCGACCCGGCCGGTGCCGCAGCCGGCGTCGAGGATCCGGGAGCCCGGCGGCACCAGTGTGTCCAGCAGTCGCGCCTCCCCGGCCAGGTCGACCCCGTCGGCCGCCATGCGGCGGAACCGGTCGACGTACCACTGGGAGTGCTCGGGGCCGGTGTCGGTGGCCCACCGGGTCGGGTTGCCCATGGGCCCACCGTAACCGGCGGCCCTCAGGGCAGCCGGGCGACGGTCACGAACTCGTTGTACGTGAACACCCGTCCCGCGATCCGGGGGAACGGGAAGGAGTACTGCCGCAGCACGGTCAGCCCGAGTTCCCGGCAGGTCTCGGCCGCCTCGCCGAAGCCGACGAACCGGACGTGCGACGCGTCGCTGTCGTACCCGCGCTCCTGCGGGGTGATGAAGACCGCCCGGCCGCCGGGGCGGACGAACGGCAGGTACGACGCGACCACCTCGCGGGCCTGCTCGGCCGGCATGTGTTCGAGCAGGTGCGCGGCGAGCATGGAGTCGAACGCGTCGGGGCGGGCGTGCGCCGAGCGGAAGAACTCCTCCGTGGTGTACGCCTCCAGCCCAAGCGAGCGGGTGTGTGCCACCGAGGTCGGATTGTGGTCCACGCCGACCGCCCCGGCTCCCAGGTTGACCAGGTTCCGGCCGAGCCCGGAGCCGACGTCGAGGGTACGGCCGAGGCCGAGTCGCCGAAGGTTCCACCGGTACGGCGCCTGCACGTCCAGGAGCTGCTTCCAGCGCGCGCCACCGAGCTTCTGCAACCGGTGGGTGTAGTCCTCGCCCTCGGTACCCGTGGGACCCTGCTGCATCGTTGGGGCTCCTTCGCGTCGATCGTTCGCGCGCCCCCGTGCGCATTGACTGATGCCACGATCGTCTAGCCTAGCGAGGAGCGTAGCGCTACCGGGATGTGACTCATGGTTAACCAGACTGTTCCGTCGACCGGACCGAGCCCCGCCCCGGCCGACCAGGCCGACGGGGGTCACGCCCGGCTGCGGCAGTCGGCGCAGGCCACTCTGGACGGCAACTGGGAGCACGACCACACCGTTCCGTCGCGCACCCTCTATCCGCACCAGTGGAGCTGGGACTCGGCGTTCATCGCGATCGGCTGGGCGCACGTCCGACCCGAGCGGGCCTGGTCGGAGCTGTCCAGCCTGTTCGCCGCCCAGTGGCGCGACGGCCGGGTGCCGCACATCGTGTTCAACCCGGCGGTGCCGGCCACCGCGTACTTCCCGGGTCCGCTGTTCTGGGCCTGCACCGAGGTCGAGGGTGCGCCCGCGGTGGCCACCTCGGGTCTGGTCCAGCCGCCGGTGCACGCGCTGGCCGCCTGGCACGCCTACGAACGGGCACCTTCGCCGCAGGCCCGGGACGCGTTGCGGCGGCTCTATCCCCGGCTGGTGGCGCAGCAGCGCTATCTCGCCACCCGTCGGGACGTCGGCGGCGCCGGGCTGGCCGCCGTGGTGCACCCGTGGGAGTCCGGCCTGGACAACAGCCCGGCCTGGGACGAACCGCTGGCGGCCGTGCCCGCCGAGGCGTCGGTCATGCGGGCGTACCGGCGGCGCGACATCGTGCACGCCGCCGCCGCGCACCGGCCCACCGACCTGGACTACGCGCGGTACGTCGCCATCGTCACCGCCTACCGCGCGGCCGGGTACCGCGACGTGGGGCTGGCCGAGCGCCATCCGTTCCTGGTGGAGTGTCCGCTGTTCAACGCCGCGATGGGCGCCGCCGAGCACGCGTTGGCCCGGATCGCCGGGCAGGTCGACGCCGACCCGGGGCCGCACCGGGAGAAGGCGGCCCGGATCACCACGGCGCTGGTGGACCGGCTGTACGACCCGGCCACCGGCACGTTCCACGCCCGCGACCTGCGTACCGACCGGTTGACCCCGGCCCGTACGGTGCTCGGGCTGGCCCCGCTGATCCTGCCCGACCTGCCGGCGCGGCAGGTCGAGGCGGTGCTGGCGGAGGCCACCTCGGCGCGTTTCGGTCTGGCCGAGCGGATGGAGCGACCGCTGCCGAGCCACGACCGTACCGCGAGCGACTTCGAGCCGTTGCGCTACTGGCGTGGTCCGAGCTGGATGAACGTCAACTGGCTGGTGCGGTACGGCCTGCTGGCGCACGGGCGGGACGGGCTCGCCGCCGGCCTGCGCGCGTCGATGATCGAGCTGGTCGAGACCGCCGGCTGTCACGAGTACTTCCACCCGCAGACCGGTGCCGGTCTCGGCTCGGCGGATTTCGGGTGGACGGCGGCACTGCTGCTGGACGTGCTGGCCGACTGACCACCGACGGGGATGCACGGGGCGGGTAGTTTTGCGGGCCGGGCCGGGCCCGGCCCCCGGCGCGGCGGTGACGTGCCACCGGCGGGTGGGACGGCCTGGACGGACGGAGGGGCGCGATGAGCCGGGACAGCTACGACGAGCAGCTCGACCGACTCACCGGCGTGCTGGCCGCGATGAGTCGGGACGCCAGCGCGGCGATCCGGGGTGCCGGCACCGCCCTGCTCGATGTGGACCGGGGTGCCGCCGAGGCGGTGATCGCCGCCGACACGGTGCTCGACCAGCGGCGGGCCGAGGTCGAGGCGATGATCCCGCAGGTGCTGGTCCGGCATCAGCCGGTCGCCTCCGACCTGCGACTGGTGGTGTGCGCCCTGCGGATCGCCGGTGCCCTGGAGCGCATGGGTGACCTCGCCGTGCACGTCGCCAAGGTCGTCCTGATGCGGTACCCGGTGGGTGTGGTCCCGGAACCGGCGGTCCCGGTGATCACGGAGATGGCCGACGCGGCGGCCCGGATCGCCGACAAGACCGCCGTCGTGCTGGCCACCCGCGACCGGTTGGACGCGATGCAGCTCGGACTGGACGACGACGAGGTCGACGCCGCCCAGGAGCGCCTGCTGTCGCTCCTGGTGGCCGGCTGGCCGTACGGGGTGGAGTCCGCCATCGACCTGGCGCTGGTCGGCCGCTACTACGAGCGGTACGCCGACCAGGCGGTCAACGTGGCGCGGCAGGTGGTCTACCTGACGACGGGCACCATCCGGCTCTGACGGTCCGAGGCCGCTTCGACCGGGGTCGCATTCCGGGCATTCGGCACGCTGTCCCCGCAACGTCACATCCCGACTCCGGTCCGGCCATCGGTCGAGCCGTCAAGTTCACTCTTCGTTCACCTGGGTCCGGGGGTCCGGCTACCTGGGCCTCCTACCTTGGCTCGCGTACGGCCCGGACGGGCTGATGCACCCCGATAGAGAGGCTTACCTGGTGAACCGCAACGTGCTCTCGCGGCGCGTCCTCGCCGGCGTCGCGCTTGCCGCGCTCGCGCTTACCGGCTGTGGTAGCAGTGACAACAGCACGGAGCCGGGCGGAAGCGGCGGCGACAGCGCCTACGCGAACCTGTCCGGCGCGTTGAACGCCTCCGGCGCCAGCTTCCCGGACGCGTATTACCAAGAGGTCATCGAAGAGTTCAAGAGCGTTGCCTCCAACGTCACGGTCACCTACAACGCGACCGGATCCGGCACCGGCAAGAAGCAGTTCGGTGAGGGCCTGGTCGACTTCGCCGGCACCGACAGCCTGGTGAAGGACACCGACGGCGTGGCCGCCGACTCGTTCCTCTACGTGCCGACGGTCGCCGCGCCGATCACGATCTCCTACCACCTCCAGGGCGTGGAGAAGCTCCAGCTCAGCCCGGAGACGCTCGCCAAGATCTTCCAGACCGACATCAAGACCTGGGACGACGCCGCCGTCAAGGCCGACAACCCGGGTGTCGAGCTGCCCAGCACGCCGATCGTCGTCGCGCACCGCTCGGACGGCTCCGGCACCACCAACAACTTCACCAAGTACCTGGCGGCTGCCGCCGGCTCCACCTGGAAGCTCGGCAGCGGTGACACGGTGGCCTGGCCGGCCAGCACCCAGGGCGGTGAGAAGAACACCGGTGTCGCGCAGATCGTCAAGCAGACCAACGGCGCCGTGGGCTACGTCGACCTGAGCGACGCGAAGGCCACCCAGCTCACCTTCGCCGCCATCAAGAACAAGGACGGCCAGTTCGTCGCGCCGTCGATCGAGGGCACCACCGCCGGCCTGGAGGGTGCCGCGGTCGAGGCGGACCTCAGCTACAACCCGCTCGACGCCGCCGGTGCCAGCTCGTACCCGATCACCGCGCCGACCTTCATCATCGTCAAGACCTCGTACGGCGACGCCGCCAAGGCCGAGCTGGTCAAGGGCTTCCTCACCTACCTGCTCAACGAGGGCCAGGAGCTGGCTCCGGAGATCGACTTCGCGCCGCTGCCGGCTTCGCTCAAGGAGAAGGCGCTGGCTCAGGTCGAGAAGATCCAGGGCTGAGCAGATCAAGATCGCTGGGCGTTCCATCCGGGGACGGGATCGACACGATCCCGTCCCCGCCAGGGGTACCTGAGCTGGAGTGAAGATGACCTTGACAACCAAGTCCCCCGACTCCCGGCCGACGCTGGCCCGACGCGGCTCCAGCGCCCTCGGCGACCGGGTCTTCTCCTGGTGGACGCTCGGCACCGGCCTACTCGTGCTGGCCGTCCTCGGGCTGATCCTCGTCACCACCGTGACCGAGGCGTGGCCGGCGTTCGACGCGATGGGGCTGCGCTTCGTCACCGAGCGGGTCTGGGACCCGAACCCGGCGACCGGCGACGCCATCTTCGGCGCGCTGTCGTTCGCGTACGGCACGGCCGTCTCGTCGCTGATCGCGCTGCTGTTCGCGGTGCCGGTCTCGATCGGCATCGCGCTGTTCCTCACCGAGCTGGCGCCGCGCCGACTGCGCGGCCCGGCGGTGACCGTGATCGACCTGCTGGCCGCCGTGCCGTCGGTGGTCTTCGGCCTGTGGGGCATCCTGGTCGTCGCGCCGGCGCTGGTCCCGGTCTACCAGGGGATCCACGACGTGGTCGGCGGCGTCCCGGTGCTCGGCAGCCTCTTCGGCCCGGTCAGCACCGGTCGCAACTTCATGACCGCCGGCATCATCCTGGCGATCATGGTGACGCCGATCATCACCTCGATCACCCGCGAGGTGTTCGGCACCGTTCCCCGCGCCGACAAGGACGCGGCCCTGGCGCTCGGCGCGACCCGCTGGGAGATGATCCGGGGCGCGGTCTTCCCGCACAGCTTCGGCGGCGTCGTCGGCGCGGTGATGCTCGGCCTGGGCCGGGCGATGGGGGAGACCATCGCGGTGGCCCTCGTGATCGGCGGTTCGACGCAGATCACCGCCAACCTGTTCGCCTCCGGCAACACCATGGCCGCGGTCATCGTGCAGCAGTTCGGCGAGTCCACCGGCACCTACACCGCCGCCCTGATCGGTCTCGGCGTGGTGCTGTTCGCGATGACGGTACTGATCAACGTGCTCGCCCAGGTGGTCGTCCGCCGGGCCGAGGCGCGGATGAAGGGAAGCAGGTAATGACCGTCACCGCACCTCCGGCCCCCCGGGCCGCAGCCGGCGGGCCCGACCTGACCAGGGCGGCCCTGTCCGGCCGTCGTCGGTTCCGCAACCACCTCGCCACGGCGGCCATCTGGACCGCCGTGCTGCTCGCCGTCGTCCCGCTGGCCCTGGTGACCTGGGAGGTCGTCGTCAAGGGCTCCGGGGTGATGAGCCTGTCCTTCCTGACCGAGGACATCCCGAACTCCTACCGCCGCGACGGCGGCGGCATGTCGGCGGCGATCGTCGGCACGCTGACCATCACCGGCATGGCCGCCCTGATGGCGATCCCGCTCGGCGTCTTCGGCGCGATCTACCTCAACGAGTACGGCAAGCAGAAGCCGCTGGCCCGGGTCATCCGGCTGATGGCCGACGTGATGACCGGCGTGCCGTCGATCGTGATGGGCGTGTTCATCTACATCGCCTGGGTGCTGATGGTCGGCAAGCAGACCGGCTTCGCCGGCTCGCTGGCGCTGGCCTGCGTGATGCTGCCGGTGGTCATCCGCAGCAGTGAGGAGATGCTCCGGCTGGTCCCCGAGGAACTGCGGCAGGCGAGCATGGCGCTCGGCGCGCGCAAGTGGCGTACCACGCTCACCGTCGTGCTGCCGGCGGCGATCTCCGGCATCACCAGTGGTTCGCTGCTGGCGGTGGCCCGGGCCGCCGGTGAGACCGCGCCGATCGTCATCGTCACCGGCATCGTGTTCGCGCCGAACTGGAACCTCTTCGACGGGACCAACACCGCGCTGCCCGCGCAGATCTTCCGCAACGCCAGCCAACCCTTCGAGGCGGCCCAGTCCCGGGCCTGGGGTGCCGCCCTGACGCTCATCGTGATCGTGCTCGGCTTCACGATCATCGCCCGCCTCATCGCAAGCCGGTTCGCCATCAAGGAGCGCTGACATGGCCAGTAACGACACCGACCTCACCACCCGACCGTCCGTCGCGGTGCACGCCCCCGGCACCACTGCCGCGGGTACCGTGTCGTCGACCGCACCGGTGATGCAGCTCAACGACGTCAGCGTCTTCTACGGCAGCTACGAGGCCGTCCGGGGCACCTCGATGCCGATCCAGCAGAACCAGGTCACGGCGATGATCGGGCCGTCGGGCTGCGGCAAGTCGACGGTGCTGCGGGCGCTCAACCGGATGAACGACCCGATCCCCGGCGCCCGTGTCGGCGGCGAGGTCCTCTTCCACGGCCAGAACCTGTACGCCAAGGAGGTCGACCCGATCCAGGTCCGCCGCCGGATCGGCATGGTCTTCCAGAAGCCGAACCCGTTCCCCAAGTCCATCTTCGACAACGTCGCGTACGGGCTGCGGATCAACGGCATCAAGGGCCGTCTCGACGACCACGTCGAGGAGGCGCTGACCCGCGCCGCGCTCTGGGACGAGGTCAAGGACAAGCTGCGCAAGAGCGCCCTGGCGCTCTCCGGTGGTCAGCAGCAGCGGCTGTGCATCGCCCGGACCATCGCGGTCAAGCCCGAGGTGATCCTCATGGACGAGCCCTGCTCGGCGCTCGACCCGATCGCCACCGCCAAGATCGAGGACCTGATGTTCGAGTTGGCGAGCGACTACACCATCGTCATCGTCACGCACAACATGCAGCAGGCCGCCCGGGTCAGCCACTACACCGCGTTCTTCACCGCCGAGGTGGACGACAGGCAGGTGCGGCACGGCCGGCTGGTCGAGTTCAGCCAGACCGGCAAGCTGTTCACCAACCCCGCCGACAAGCGGACGGAGGACTACATCACCGGCCGCTTCGGCTGAGCCGGAGCGACGGTACAACGGCGGGCCGCACGCCGTCCTGCCGTGCGGCGGACCGTCCTGCGCGACGTGCCGACGTCGCGTGGGGCCCGAACCTGAACCGGAGCCGGTGTGGAATGAACATCCTCGTCGAGGCCACCAGGGGTGACCACCGAGCCGACGGGCGATTCGTGCTGCTCGTGGTGGACGACGACGAGAGCGTCGGCGCCGAGCTGGTCGCGCAGTTGGCCGACCATCGGGTACGCGGGCACCACTTCCCGCACGCCGCGGAGGCCTTGCTGGCCACCGGTGCCCTGCAACCGGACGCCGCCGTGGTCGCCGCCGGACTGGGCACCATGAGCAGCGCCGACCTGGTGCGGCTGCTGGCCGGGCGGGCCGGCATCCCGACCGTGGTCGGGGTCGGTGACGACGACGGCGGGGTGGCCGTGGCCGCGCTCAAGGCGGGCGCCACCGCCGGTGTCCGCCGTCCGTACCGCGCCGAGGAGGTGCTGCCGATCCTGCGGGCCATCCGCCCGGACACCTCCGGCGCGCTCGACCCGCCGATCGAACTCGGTGGACTGCGGGTGGACCCGGCGACGTTCGAGGTGAGCCGGGACGGTCGGGCGATCGCCCTGCCGTTGAAGGAGTTCAAGCTGCTCTACTTCTTCATGAGCCACGCCGAGCGGACGGTCACCCGCGAGCAGTTGCTCACCGCTGTCTGGGGCGGCGTCCCCGACGACAGCTCCAACACGCTGACCGTGCACATCAAGCGACTGCGTCGGCGGCTCGCCCTCGACGGCGACCGACCTCCGGTGATCGTGACCGTACGCGGCCTGGGGTACCGGTTCGTACCCGCCGCGGCCCCGGCCGCCCACCCGACCTCGTGACCGCCCCGGCACCGCCGCCGTACCCGCCCCGCGCCGGGTGGGCGCCGACCCGTCAGCCGGGGCCGGCACCGGACGGGATGGTGCTGGTGGCGGTGCCGATGGCCTACGTGCCGCACGTCGCGCGCCTGCTGGCCGAACTGGACGCCGGACAGCGGGCGGGGCCGCCGCACGCCCGGGTCGCACCTCCGCCCGGCCCGCCCGCCGCCGACTGGTCCGTCGATGACCTGCGTCGACTCAGCCGGGGAAGCAGCGCCACCCACCGTACGGTGGCCGCGGTGCTCGACGCGCTCGCCGCCGAGCCCGACCGGCTGTTCACCGTGCGGGACCTGGCGCAGGCCACCGGTCGGCCACGCAAGAAGATCGTCGGGGCGATGGCGGGCCTGACCCGACTGTTGAAGGCGCACTACGACTACGCGGGCCGGGGACTTCCGTTCGCCCGGGTGGACGGGCGGCCGGAGGCGTCCCGCGAACTCTGCTACACCGTGGACGCGCGGCGGGCGGCGTGCTGGCGCGAGGCCCGCTCGCCGTCGCCCCCGAGCGAGTCGACACCCACGTGAATCCGCGTCCCGCCACGGGCCTGCTGGTAAGGAAGGGTCCCCTGCTATACACCAGGCGATAGCAGGGGACCCTTCCTTACACCGCACCCGCACCGCACCCGCATCCGAGGCGGTTTGTCGGCGTGGGGCAGGGGTAATCGGCGCGGCGCCGACGACAGGAGGGCGCCGTGCGGTTTCCCTTGTTCGTCGCCGCGGTGTCGCGCCGGTCGGGCCTGCCGTCCGACCAGGCCGCCGCCGTGGCCCGCGCGGTGCTGGACACCGTCGCCGAGCGGATGGCGGGTACGACGGCGACCACCGACCCGACCGGGTACCTGCCGGACGAGCTGACCGACGACCCGCCCACCGGATCCGGGTCGACCCGACCGGCGGAGTTCCTGCGCCGGGTGGCCCAGCGGGCCGGCGTCGACGGGGCGACGGCCTCCGTCGGGGCCGACGCGGTCTTCGCCACGCTGCGCGAGACCGTCACCGTGGCCGAGTTCCGGCATCTGGTGGCACGGTTGCGGAGCCCGTCGGCCGGACCCGTCGAGTGCCCCGGGGAGACCCTGCCCTGACGCGTGCCCGGGTCGGGGCGGGGGAGCCCCGGCGCGCCACGTGGACCGGACCCGCCAGAGGTCTCCCTGCCGGTGGGGCGGTCGATGCCAGCCGATAGGCTGCCGCCCGTGGCAGGTCTGTTGAGGAGTATGGCGGCCCGTGTCGGCGCGGTTATCCCGGGTCCCCGGCGTGGTGGGCCGGCACCGGCGAAGACCGCGCGACCGCGTCAGGTCACCGCGTTGCAGCGTCGCGTGCTGTCGTATGCGCCGGAACCGGACGGCCAGGCCGACCCGGGGGAGATCGTCTGGACCTGGGTGGCCTACGAGGACGACCCCCGGCAGGGCAAGGACCGTCCGGTGCTGGTGGTGGGGCGGCACAGCCGGACGCTGTTCGCGCTGATGTTGTCCAGCCGCAGCGACCGCGACGGCGAGCGGCACTGGCTGTCGCTCGGGCCCGGCGAGTGGGACCGGGAGAAGCGGCCCAGTTGGGTGCGGCTGGACCGGGTGCTGACGATGCGGGAGGACAGCATCCGTCGGGAGGGCGCGGTGCTGGACCGGGCCCGATTCGACCGGGTCGGCCAGGCGTTGCGCGCCGGGTACGGCTGGCACTGACGCCCGGCGCGGTCAACCCGCCTCGGGACCGGGACCGGCCGCCGCGTGCCGGGTGTCCGGCGGCGGGTACGGCTGCGCGGCGAGCAGCCGGGCCAGGTGGGCGCTGTTCAGTGCCAGCGCCGCGGTGGTCCGGCCGGTGGTGTCGGGTTTCGGGCGTACGTCGAGGTAGTCGGTCTTGTGCAGCGCTTCACCGACCCAGTACGTGGCCCCGGCCGCCGGGCAGGTGAAGCCGACCTCGTTGAGGGCCTGTTGCACCTGGCCGATGGTGTGGTGTGCGCCGTCCTCGTTGCCGACCACGGCGACCGCACCGACCTTGCCGTAGGTGAGCAGCCGGCCCTGCTCGTCGGTCTCGGCGAGTTCGGCGTCCAGCCGTTCCAGCACCATCTTGCAGACGCTCGACGGCTGGCCGAGCCAGATCGGTGTGGCGATCACCAGGATCCGCGCGGCGAGCAGCTTCGCCCGGATGCCCGGCCAGCCGTCCCCGTCGCCCTCGTCGGTGGAGACGCCGAAGCGGACGTCGTGGTCGACGACGCGGATCAGGTCACCGTCGACGTCCTGCTCGGCGAGGGCGTCGAGGACCTCACGCCCGAGCGCCTCGGAACTGGAGGGCGCCGGTGAGCGCTTGAGGGTGCAGTTGAGCACCAGGGCCCGGATGTTCGCCACGATCGTCCCTCCGGCCGTCGGTCCGCCTGATCCCGTTCCGTTACCCGGACACGACGCGGTCACGCCCCGACGGAGGGACGGAGGTCAGCACTCGGCGAGATGCGGGCTGTCGCGCAGCTCCCGGCGGGCTCGGCCGGCGCCGATGCCCTTGGCCTCGTACATCACCGCGTCGGCCCGGTCGAGGGCCTCGGTGAGGTGGGTGCCCTGCACCGGTGCCAGGCCGACCGAGGCGGTCACCCGTAGGGTGACGGTGCCCAGCGGGATCGGCGCGGCGAGCATGTCGCAGAGGCGCCGGGTGGCGTGGTCGATCCACCGGCGGTCCGTGGTGGGGCTGGCCAGCAGTCCGGCGAACTCGTCCCCGCCGAGCCGGGCGACCAGGTTGTCCCCGGCGAAGGTGGCCAGCCGTTCGGCGACGCTGATCAGCACCTGGTCTCCGGCGGAGTGTCCGTACCGGTCGTTGATCTGTTTGAAGTCGTCCAGGTCGAGCACCACCGCGACCAGTGGGCGGCCCGCGCAGTCGGTGAGCAGGGTCGCGGCCAGACGGTAGAAGGCCCGCCGGTTGGGCAGGCCGGTCAGCGGATCGTGGCTGGCGGCGTGCCGTTCGGCGGTCAGCTCGGCCTGGAGTCGGCCGATCTCCGACTCGGCGCGGACGGCCCGACGTCCGAGCTGCCAGGAGGAGAGCAGGGCACCGACGGCGCAGAGACCGGACGCGACAGTGAGCGGATCCGGCACCCACCTCTCCCTTCGCCGCGAACGCGTCGCGCGCCCGCCCGACGGGTGTGTGCCAGACACCTCGTTTCCCCTGGTGGCGGCCGGGATCGCGTGACAGAAAGTGAGCGGATGGGCACCGCTCACTTGCGCTATCATGCTCGCTGTCCATTGCAGATGCAATAGCAGATGCACGTGCAGATGAGTTGACTCCATCCCCTTTGCCGCTACCGCTCCTCCCACGGCACCGGCGCCTACCGGAGAGAACCGACGTCACCATGCAGCAGCCCCCGAACGGCGTTCCCGTCGCCCAGTTGCCCCCTCTCGTCTGGCAGAAGAGCCGGCACAGCAATCCCAGTGGGAACTGTGTCGAGCTGGCGGAGTTGCCCGAGGGGGCGGGGATCGCCGTGCGCAACTCCCGCCACCCGGAGGGGCCGGCGTTGATCTACACCGTCGACGAGATCACCGCGTTCGTGCTCGGCGCCCGGGACGGGGACTTCGACCATCTGATCGACTGACCGTCCGTCCCATCGCTGGGAATCGCCGTACGCGGGACGGAGGTTCACCTCACTGATGGTTCATGGCATGCTTACACGTCGGTCGGACCGGTCCATCGGTTCGACCGACGACGGCGTGCGGAGGACGGCAGGTGACCATGGTTTCCGCGGAGGAGGGTCCGGCGGCGGGCCCCACCGTGCTGCGGATGCTACTCGGCGCCCAACTGCGGCGGTTGCGTGAGTCGCGCGGGGTCACCCGGGAGAACGCCGGTTGGGAGATCCGCTCCTCCGAGTCCAAGATCAGTCGGATGGAGCTGGGTCGGGTCGGGTTCAAGGAACGCGACGTCGCCGACCTGCTCACGCTCTACGGCGTCACCGCCGAACAGGAGCGCGGCGCGCTGCTCAAGCTGGCCCGGGACGCGAACAACCCGGGCTGGTGGCACCGCTACGGCGACGTGCTCCCGTCGTGGTTCCAGTCGTATCTCGGCCTGGAGGCCGCGGCGGCGCTGATCCGCAGCTACGAGGTGCAGTTCGTGCCGGGCCTGTTGCAGACGCGCGAGTACGCCCGCGCCGTGGTGCTGCTCGGGCACGGCCAGGCCTCGCCCGCGGAGATCGACCGCCGGGTGGACCTGCGGATGCGCCGGCAGGAGGTGCTGCACCGGGCCAAGCCGCCCCGGCTCTGGGCGGTGGTCGACGAGGCGGCGCTGCGCCGCCCGATCGGTGGTCCGCAGGTCATGCGGGGGCAGTTGGAGGCCCTGCTCAAGGCCACCCAGACACCGAACGTCCGGGTGCAGGTCATCCCGTTCGCCGCCGGTGGACACGCCGCCGCCGGTGGTGCCTTCACCATCCTGCGCTTCGGTGACCAGGATCTGCCGGACATCGTCTACATCGAGCAGTTGACCAGCGCGATCTATCTGGACAAGCGCGATGACCTCGACTTCTACGCGGTCGCCATGGAGCGGCTCTGTGTCGAGGCCGAGCCGCCGGAGCGTACGGCGGAGATCCTCGAACGGATGATCGCGGACCTCGACCCCAGGTGATCCACCCGGACCGTTGACGACGGCGGGTGATTGACACCTGACGACGTGCTGGCTAGTCTCTGGATCGATCCAGTAACTGGATCGATCCAGAAGGGTGGGCCTGCATGAAACCGACCCTGCGGGCCGTCGCCGAGGCGGTCGGCGTCTCACGCAGCACCGTCTCCAACGCGTACAGCCGTCCCGACCAGCTCTCCACCGAGCTGCGCGAGCGCATCCTGGCCGCCGCCCGGCAGATGGGCTACCCGGGACCCGACCCGACTGCCCGGTCGCTGCGCCGGGGCTTCGTCGGCGCCATCGGGGTGCTGTTCACCTCGCGGCTGTCGTACGCGTTCACCGACCCCTTCGCGGTCCGGTTCGTCACCGGCGTCGCCGAGGCGGCCGAACGCCACGCCAGCAGCCTGCTACTGGTGCCGCTGCCACCGGATCCGGCCGGTGCGCGGCGGGCGGTGGAGAACGCCGCCGCCGACGGGTTCTGCGTCTACTGCACCGGCGGCGAGGAGGGCCTCCTCGCCGCCATCCGTCGCCGTGGGCTGCCCTTCGTCACCACCTCGTCGCGACCCCGCGCGGACGACCGTTGGGTCGGCATCGACGAGCGGGCCGCCGCCCACTCGGTGGCCGCGCACCTGGTCGACCTCGGACACCGACGGGTCGCGCTGCTCGGCCACGACGTCCTGCCACGCGCCGGAGACGGACTGCTGCGCGTGGCCGACGTGACCGGCGTGCCGCATCCCACCACCCGCGAGCGGTTCGCCGGCTTCGCCGACGCCTTCGCGACGGCCGGCGTGTCCTGGACCGACCTGACGGTGCTCACCGCCCGGGACAACACCCGGGAGGCCGGAGCCGTGGCCACCCGGGCGCTCGCCGGCCTGCCCGAGCCGCCCACGGCGGTGCTGGCCGCCTCCGACGTACTCGCCCTCGGCGCGCTCGACGCCCTGCGCACTCAGGCCGGAGGGGGACCACCGGTCTCCGTCACCGGCTTCGACGACATCGCCGAGGCCGCCACCGCCGGCCTGACCACCGTGCGTCAGCCCGCCGAGGAGAAGGGGCGCACCGCGGCCGAACTGCTCCTCGACCCGCCCGAGGATGCCCGCGCGGGTCAGATCCTGCTGCCCACCACGCTCGTCGTCCGGACCACGTCCGGACCTGTCCCGAGGAGCTGACCATGGAACAGCCCACCGGCTTCGTGTTCGCCATCGACGCGGTCGACCGCCACGTCAACTCCGCCCGGCCGGACGCGCCGATCCGTCCCGATCCGCCGCGTGTCGCGCGGTTCGCCACCGGTCGCCGACGCGCTGCCGGGGCACTGCGCCGACTCGCCGACCGGATCCAGCCGGCCCCGCTGCCCAGCCCGACCAACTGCGTCCGCTGAGGGCGACCGGGGACCGGGCGGTGGCGGCGAGGCGGGCCTGAGTCCCCCACCGGCTCCCGCGGCAGCCGCCCCGACCGCTGCCGCCCGGGTCGCTCGACTGGTGTGCGGGGCGGGTCACCAGGCAGACTGGAGACCCATGTCAGCCTTCACCCCCAGCCTGCGGTTGCACGACCGCTACGTGCTGCGCGACCGGATCGGCCTCGGCGGGATGTCCGAGGTCTGGTGGGCCGATGACGAGATCCTCGGCCGACCCGTCGCGGTGAAGGTCCTCGCCGGCTCGTTCGCCGTCGACCCGGATCTGCGGGCCGTCCTCCGCCGCGAGGCTCGCGCCGCGGCACGCCTGGCTCATCCGCACGTCACCCAGGTGTACGACTACGGCGAGGCCGCCCTCGACGGTGGCACCGTGGTGCCGTTCCTGGTCATGGAACTCGTCGACGGGCAGAACCTCGCCGACCGACTCGCCGACGGCCCCCTGCCCTGGCCCTCGGCGCTGCGCACGGCCGCCCAGGTGGCCGCCGCACTGGCCGCCGCGCACCGCATCGGCGTGGTGCACCGCGACATCAAGCCGGGCAACGTGATGCTCACCGAGACCGGCGCCAAGGTGCTCGACTTCGGCATCGCCGCGCCGACCGGGCCACCGCACGCCGGTCCCGGCCCGACCGGCGAGCCGATGATGGGTACGCCCGCGTACACCGCGCCCGAACGGTTCGGTCCGGGCGCCCCGGACCCGGCCAGCGACGTGTACGCCCTCGGCGCGTTGCTCTACCGCACCGTCACCGGTGAACCTCCGCTGCCCGTGCAGAGCTGGGAGGACGCCTTGGTGGTGCACGCCAACCGGCGTCCGGTGCCGCCTCCGCGCGTACCCGGCCTGCCGGCCGACATGGCCGACCTGATGCTGGCCTGCCTCGATCCCGATCCGGGCCGCCGCCCCACCGCGGGTCAACTGGCGGCGCGGTTCGTCGCCGGTGCGAGCGGTGCGGCCTCGTCGGCCACGACCGTGCTGCCGATCGTCACCACCGCCGTCGCCCACGGCGGGGCGGACCCGTCCACCGCCGCCCGTACGGCGACCGCCGCGCACCCGGCGACGCTCGTCGACCGGACCGGTACCTGGTCGGCGACGGCCCGACCGCCCTCCGCCGCCCGGTCCACGCCGGACGGTCCGACCCGGAGCGTCGCCGGTCGCCCACGGCGTCCCCGTCGACCGGTCGGCGCACTGGTGGCGACCGGACTGGTCCTGGTGGCCGGCATCGGCACGGCGGTCGCCCTCGGCAGTGGCGACGAAGGGGTGCCGGCCGCCACGCCCAGCTCCGCACCGGCCGCACCGCCACCGACCTCCTCGCCACCGGCCACGTCGGCCGCCCCACGACCCAGCCCGACGCCGTCGACCGCCCGGCCCGAGCCGGTGAACCTGCGCCAGACCGCCGGTGAGCTCATCGCACTGCTGACCGAGGGGCAGTTCAGCGGTGACATCGACCGCAAGGTCGCCGACCGGCTGCGCAAGGACCTGGCCGAACTCGCCACCGGCAAGCCCAAGGACCGCGAGAAGCGCATCGAGAAACTGCGCGACCGCCTGGACGACGAGGTGGATCGCGGTCGGGTCCCGGCCGACTTCGCCGAGCGCCTGGAGCGCCTGCTCGACCAGGTCGAGGAGTCACTCGACGACGAGGACGACGACTGACCGGCCTCAGGTGAGGGCGGCCTGGACGAACTCGTCCGGTGCGGTGCCCGCGCGGGCCAGCACGGATCCGTCGGGTGCCCAGATCGCCGAGCGCCCGGCGGTCTCCCCGAAGCCACCGCCGGTCGGCCCCGCGCAGCTCGCGACCGCCACCACCACTCGGTGTGCGGTGGCGATCCGCACTGCCCGTTCGTCCTGGACCGCCGCGTCAGCCGCGTGGTCGACGACCGACGCGACGTAGACGTCGACGCCGAGCGCGCAGGTCCAGGCGGCGTGCTCCGGCACCCCGGTGTCCTTGCAGATCGCCAGGCCCAGCCGCCAGCCGTCGACGGTCTCCACGACCGGTTCCGGGCCGGGCGTGAACCGCCGGGCCTCCACCGTGCCGAGCGACATCTTCCGGTACGCCACGCGCGCGCCGTCGTGGTCCACCGCGAGGGTGGCGATGTGGTCACCGGCCACCGGCGCGCCGGCCAGCGCCAGCGTTCCCGTCCGGCCGCACGCCTCGACGAGCGGCGCCAGCCGTGGGTCGGTCGGGTCGAGCGGGGGCGCGTCCAGTTCGTACCCGGTCAGTGAGAGCTCGGGGAAGACGACCACCCGGCAGTCGGCGGCATGGACCAGCGCGGCGTGCGCCGACACGTTCGCCGCGACGTCGTACGCCACGTACGACGGCTGGGCGACGGCGATCCGCAGTGGGCCGCGCGTTGATGCGTCACTCACTCTGGGTAGCCTAGATCGTGCTCGTTCACCGATCGACGGGCGATTGTGCGATTCTCAGCTTGAGTTCGTAGCGTGTGGGCCATGATTCAAGCCCCGCACGCCCCGTCTGGTGTCGGCGTCGTCGCCCAGTCCGCACCGCCCGAGGACGGCCTGGTCGGTCTGGTCACCGACCTGATGGAGCGACTCGGTGCCCCCGGGGCGGGGCTGGCCGTGGCGTTGGAGAACCTCTTCCCGCCGATCCCCAGCGAGGTCATCCTGCCGCTCGCCGGATTCGTCGCCGCGCAGGGCCGGATGAGTGTGGTCGCAGCGATCTTCTGGACCACGCTCGGGTCGGTTCTCGGCGCTCTGGCGCTCTACTGGATCGGCGCGGTGCTGGGGCGGGAGCGGACCCGGGCGATCGCGGCGAAGCTGCCGCTGGTCAAGCTCAGCGACGTCGACCGGACCGAGGAGTGGTTCCTCCGGCACGGCGTCAAGGCCGTCTTCTTCGGCCGGATGATCCCGATCTTCCGCAGCATGATCTCCATCCCGGCGGGCGTGGAGCGGATGCCGCTGCTCACCTTCACGCTCTACACCACGCTGGGCAGCCTGATCTGGAACACCACGTTCGTGATGGCCGGATATCTGCTCGGTGACAACTGGCATCTGGTCGAGGGGTACGCGGGCATCCTGCAGAACGTGGTCATCGTGGCCTGCCTGGCCGGGCTGGTGTGGTTCGTGGTCACCCGGTTGCGGCGCTCCCGCCGGGCCGGTGGGCTGCGCGCCAACGACACCGCCTCCGCCGTGGCCGAGTCGGCGACGACCGGGACACCCGACCCGGAGGGGCGGGGCACCATCTACCGCAGCGCCTGGGCCGACGACCAGCCCGTGACCGGCCAACGCGCCCAGGCCGACGAGCGGCCGGTGGTGGACCGGCCCGGTGGTTGGGGGAGCGACCAGCGCGCCTGGGCGGACGAGCGGCCGGTGGCGGGTCAGCAGGGTGGTCGGGCCGAGCACCAACCCGTGGCGGGGCAGTATGGTGGCTGGGGGAACGACCAGCACGCCTGGACGGAGGACCGGCCGGTGGCGGGTCAGCAGGTTGGTTGGGCCGACCATCAGCCGGTGGCGGGCCAGCCTGGTGGTTGGGGCGACGACCAGCGCGCCTGGGCGGACGAGCGTCCGGCGGCGGACCAGGGCCGCCCAGACCAGTCGGGACATCGCTGGTGAGCGCCGAGCAGCAGGACCAGGGCTGGGCCACGCAGGCCGGGGTGGTCGCGCTGCCCGGCGGCGTACGGGTGCGGGGGCGACGCATCGCGGATCCGGTCACCGACGCCGACTTCAGTCTGCTGCTGGCGCCCGGGCCGACGCCCGGGTGGGCCTACCGCAGGGTGCGCTGGCCCGACTTCTGGATACCGGTGGACCGGGCCGACGCCCTGGACGCCCTGCGGGAGGCGTTGCGCCGGGGGTACGCGGGCGAGCGGGTGGAGGTGGCCTGTCGGGGCGGTACGGGTCGGACCGGCACCGCGTTGGCCGCGCTGGCGATCCTCGACGGGTTGCCCGCCGATCAGGCGGTGGACTGGGTCCGGGCCGTCTACCGTCCCCGCGCGGTCGAGACCCCGTGGCAACGTCACTGGCTGCGTCGTCTGGCCTGACGCGCCCGCCCGACTGCCCTCGCGCCCTCCGCCCGGCTATGCCTGACCCGCCTCCGCCCGGTGAAGCCTGACCCGCCTCCGCCCGACACGACCGTGCCGGGCGCAGGCGGCTCCGTCAGGGGACCACGTACTCGCGCAGGTGCCGGGCGGTGAGCGTCTCGCCGTGCGCGACCAGGTCGGCGGGAGTGCCGGTGAAGACGACCCGGCCGCCGTCGTGACCGGCGCCCGGCCCCAGGTCGATCAGCCAGTCCGCGTGCGCCATCACCGCCTGGTGGTGCTCGATGACGAGGACCGTGTTGCCGGCGTCCACCAGCCGGTCGAGCAGCGCCAGCAACTGGTCGACGTCGGCCAGGTGCAGGCCGGTCGTCGGCTCGTCCAGCACGTACGTGCCGGCCTTCTCGGCCATGTGGATGGCCAGTTTGAGTCGCTGCCGTTCGCCACCGGAGAGGGTGGTCAGCGGCTGACCCAGGGTGAGGTAGCTCAGCCCCACGTCGGCGAGCCGGTCCAGGACCACCCGGGCGGCGCCGCCGGGGAAGAAGTCCTGCGCCTCGCTGACCGACATGCCGAGTACCTCGCTGATGGTGCGACCGCGCAGCCGGTAGGTCAGCACCTCGTCGGTGAAGCGGCGGCCCTCGCACCGCTCGCAGACCGACGCGACGCCGGCCATCATCGCCAGGTCGGTGTAGACCAGCCCGATGCCCTTGCAGGTCGGGCAGGCGCCCTCGGAGTTGGCGCTGAACAGCGCCGCCTTCACGCCGTTGGCCTTCGCGAACGCGGTGCGTACCGGGTCGAGCAGACCGGTGTACGTGGCCGGGTTGCTGCGCCGCGATCCCCGGATCGGTGCCTGGCCGACCACGACCACCCCGTCCCGTCGCCGCAACGAGCCGTGCACCAGGGAACTCTTTCCCGACCCGGCAACCCCGGTCACGACGGTCAGCACGCCGAGCGGGACGTCCACGCTGACGTCGCGCAGGTTGTGCAGGTCGGCGTGGCGGATGGCCAACTGCCCGGTGGGGGTCCGGACCCGCTCGCGTAGGCGTACCCGGTGGTCGAGGTGTCGGCCGGTACGGGTGTCGGAGCGGCGCAGCCCGGCCACGTCTCCGGTGTAGCAGATCCGGCCACCGGCGGTACCCGCCCCCGGACCGAGGTCGACCACGTGGTCGGCGATCGCGATGGTCTCCGGCTTGTGCTCGACGACGAGGACCGTGTTGCCCTTGTCCCGCAGCCGCAGCAGCAGGTCGTTCATCCGGGCGATGTCGTGCGGGTGCAGGCCGACGGTGGGTTCGTCGAAGACGTACGTGATGTCGGAGAGGCTGGACCCGAGGTGCCGGACCATCTTGACCCGCTGCGCCTCGCCGCCGGAGAGGGTGGCCGACTCCCGGTCGAGGCTGAGGTAGCCCAGACCGATCTCGACCAGCGAGTCCAACAGTTCCCGCAGGTTCCCGGTCAACGGGGCGACCGAGGAGTCCTCGATGCTCCGGACGAACGCGGCGAGGTCGCTGATCTGCATGGCGGCGCATTCGGCGATGGTGCGGCCGGCGATGCGGGAGGAGAGCGCGGCGGCGTTGAGCCGGGTGCCGTCGCAGTCGGGACAGGTGGTGAAGGTGACGGCCCGGTCGACGAAGGAGCGGATGTGCGGCTGCATCGACTCGCGGTCCTTGGCCAGGTAGAGCCGGCGCACCTTGACGACCAGGCCCTCGTAGGTCAGGTTGTTGCTGCCCACCTTGATCTTCGTGGCCGGCTTGTGCAGGAAGTCCTCCCACTGCTGCGGGGTGAAGTCCTGGAGCTTGACGTCCGGGTCGAACAGACCGGAGCCGACGATGGTCTGCCAGTACCAGGTGTCGACCGCGAAGTTCGGCACGGTGATGGCGCCGTCGTTGAGGGACTTCTCCACGTCCACGAGTTCGTTGACGTCGAGGTCGGAGACCCGGCCCAGTCCTTCGCAGGCGGGGCACATGCCCTCGGCCAGGTTGAAGCTGAACGCCCCGGCGCCGCCGACGTGCGGCGTGCCGAGGCGGCTGAACACGATGCGCAGCATCGCGTACGCGTCGGTGGCGGTGCCGACGGTGGAGCGGGAGTTGGCGCCCATCCGCTCCTGGTCCACCACGATCGCCGGGGTGAGATTGCGCAGCGAGTCCACGTCCGGCCGGGAGAGGTTGGGCATGAACGACTGGAGGAACGCACTGTAGGTCTCGTTGATCATCCGTTGCGACTCGGCGGCGATGGTGCCGAAGACCAGCGACGACTTACCGGATCCGGAGACACCGGTGAAGACGGTCAGTCGACGCTTCGGGATGTCGACCGAGACGGAGTCGAGATTGTTCTCCCGGGCTCCGCGTACCTCGATCACGTCGTGACTGTCGGCGGCGGACCGTGCTGGCTGCTGCATGCGAACCCTTTGCGAGATCGTGGACGGACTCCTGCCCCGGAAAGGAGGAGCGGGGGATGGCCTGGCCAGGTTCAAGTGTCTCATTGACCTGCCCGTGGAGACTTCTGCCGACTCCCCGCCGGTAGGCAGGGCGAAATGAGCCTTCAAGTCTCAAACGAACGTGAGGCGCTAGGGTGAACCGGTGACGGGACGGCGGTCGACCGGGCGGCTGCGCGCGGTGGACCTCGCCGCGTCGGCCGGCATCTCCGTGCAGCAGGTGCGCAACTATGTCGATCTCGGCGTGCTGCCGCCGGTGGCGCGCACGCCGAGCGGCTACCGGATCTTCACGGCGGCGCACCAGCGCGCCCTGACCGTCGCGCGGACGGTCGCCGACGGGCACGGCTGGGGGCGTACCCGCCAGATCATGGCGGCGGTACACGCGGGTGACCTCCCGGCGGCGCTGGCCGCGCTGGACGCCGGGCACGCGGAACTGGACCGGGAACGCGGCGAGATCCGGCGGGTGCTCGGGGCCTTCGAGACCGTGGTGGCGAACCCCGGCGCACCGGTCCCGACGCCCCGTCGGGCCGCCCGGGTCGGCGCGGTCGCCGACCTGGTCGGGGTCCGCACCTCGCAGCTACGGTCCTGGGAGACGCGCGGGCTGCTGCGGCCGACCCGCGAGCCGGGCACCGGCTATCGGCGTTACGACGAGGCCGAGCTGCGGGCGGCCCAGGTGGTGGCGCTGCTGCGCCGGGGCGCCTACCCGTTCGAGATCATCACTGCGGTGCTCGACGAGTTGCGGAGCACCGGCAGCCCGCAGCGGGTCCGCGCGGAACTCGCCCGACGGGAGCAGGAACTGCACCGGCGCAGCCTGCGCCGGCTGGCCGGCTCCGCCGCGCTGTACGACTACCTGCGGTATCTCGGTCCGCGCTGACTCGCTTCTGGATTCGCTGACCGCTTCTGGATTCTCAGCGCAGCACCAGCAGGTCGAGGTGGTCGACCACCGGTGCCGGGGTGCTGCCCTCGACCGCCCGCCTCAGCCGGGCCATACCGGCCCGGAACTCGGACTCGCTGATCAGGTGCAGGGGAGTGTGCGCGCGCCGGTCGATCCGGTCGGCGTACTCGGCCAGCGAGGTGGCCACCGTCTGCGCGACCGGCTCGACGCTGCTCACCGGGAAGCCGGCGACGGCGAACGCCGAGCGCACCCGGGACAGGCTGGGAAACCGGTCGAGCACCCGGATCGCCTCGGGAAACCACTCGAACAGGGCGACGAGCTGGTGGCGGCCCGGAAAGGGCGAACGGATCAGCACCGGCGCGCCCGGACGCAGCACCCGGCGCAACTGCCGGGCCACCGCGTCGAGATCGGGTACGTGGTGCAGCATCGTCGACAACCAGGCCCCGTCCACACTGGAGGCGGCCAGTGGGAGCGCGGTCGCCTCGCCGGCCACCATCGGCCGGTGCGGGCATCGGTCGCGCATCGCCGGGGCCGGTTCCACCGCCAGCACCCGTACGCCGTACCAGCCGGTGAAGGTGGTGGCCCACGCTCCCGTACCGGCCCCGAGGTCGAGCAGCGTGGACCCGGGCCGTGGCCGCAGGTGCTCCTGGACGGCGTGCCGCCAGTGGGTCAGGCCGGCGGGCGCCAGCTCGCGGGTGGCGGCGAAGGCCGCCGCCTCGGCGTCGTCGTACGAGATCAGACCCACGGTCACCCCTCCGACCGCAGCCGGCGGATCCGGCCCAGCGCTGTAACGTGTTGTAGTCGTCCGGTGACTGAGGGGTCAACCAGTTTGTGAATGATGCCGCAAAAATAGACGGTGAGCGATGGCCAGAGCCGTCGCCCACCGTCCGTGGGGTGTCGCCGAGGTCAGCTCACCGAGCAGGGGGCCAGGTCGACCAGCTCGGCGGGCCGGTTGCCGTCGACCCGGCCGATCGCGGTGGCGATCCGGTTCAGGGCGGCGACACGCCGGTCCTTCAGCGGGCCGACGACCGTGTTCTGCACGAAGTTCGGTCCACCCTCCGGGCGTACCGCGAGCTGGGCGAGACGGGCGTTGGCGTCCGCGATCTGGTTGTCCAGGTTGGCCAGCTCACGCTGCACCTCGGCGGCGGCCTGCGCCGGTACGGTCGGCAGTCGGTCGGCGACGCTCGGGCAGTTCACCCGCTGCGCCACGCCGGCACCGGCGTTCCCGTTGTTACCCGCGTTCCCGTTGTTCCCGGCGTTGCCGTTGCCCGCGTTGCCGTTGCCCGCGTTGCCGTTGCCCGCGTTGCCGTTGCCCGCGTTGCCGTTGACGGCGCTCGGGGTGCCTGCGGCGTTGAGGCCGCAGGTGGCGAGGCTGGCCAGGTCGGGGCGTTGTCCGCCGGCCCGGTTGATGTTGATGCCGATCCGGTCCAGGGCGGCGGTGCGCTTGCTGGCCAGCGGGCCGAGGATGGCGTTCTGGATGAAGTTGGCGCCGCCCTGCGGGTTGGCGGCCTGTGCGGCGAGGCGGGCGTTGGCCTCCTCGATCTGCTTGTCGAGGTTGGCCAGTTCCTGCTCGACCCCGGCGACGGCGGCGGCTGGTACGCCGGAGAGCTTGTCGCGGACCGTCGGGCAGTTCGCCGTCTGCGCCGCACCGGCTCCGGTGTTGCCGGTGTTGCCGCCGGTGTTGCCGCCGGTGTTGCCGTTCCCGGCCGCGATGTCACCGTTGCCCGCGCCGCCGTTGACGGCGCTCGGGGTGCCTGCGGCGTTCAGGCCGCAGTTCGCCAGGCTGGCCAGGTCGGGGCGTTGTCCGCCGGCCCGGTTGATGTTGATGCCGATCCGGTCCAGGGCGGCGGTGCGCTTGCTGGCCAGCGGGCCGAGGATGGCGAGCTGGATGAAGTTGGCGCCGCCCTGCGGGTTGGCGGCCTGTGCGGCGAGGCGGGCGTTGGCCTCCTCGATCTGCTTGTCGAGGTTGGCCAGCTCCTGTTCCACTCCGGCGACGGCGGCGGCTGGTACGCCGGAGAGCTTGTCGCGGACCGTCGGGCAGTTCGCCGTCTGCGCCGCACCGGTGCCGTCGTCGGCGGAGGCCAGCGTCAAGCCCGCGCCGAGCAGCGCCACCGCGAGGATGCCGACCCCGCCGACTTTCAGGGCGGCCTGCTTCCGCTGGTTCTGGGTACGCCTGACCATGCTCTCTCCTCATGAATGACCGCCGGGCGGGCCGACCGCGTCGGCGGCCGCCGGCTGAAGCGCCGTGGGAAGCCCGGGTGGCTCGACAGCGGCGGCCGGTCCGCGTGCCGGAGCCTGTCCCGGGATGACCGTCGGGCGAGCTTCGGGAGCGCTCCCGTCGCAGGTCCGAACGTTGTGCGTGTTCGGCTGTGGATACGGGGGGCGCTCGGGATCGGTTCAACCGGTGCGGGTGGAAGATCGGCGCGATCGAGTCGAGTCGGCGGTCCGACCGATCGGATCCGACTGTCGATCGTGCCGTTAGTCTGCGTCTTCATGAGAGTCCGGGCCTTCTCCGTCGCCGTCGTCGTCCTCGCGATCGTGGCGACGCCCGCGACTCCGGGTATGGCTGCGGTCACCGACCGTGCCGCGATGTCGTCCGTGTCGACGCCGACCGCCGCACCGGTGGCGGTGCCCTGTCCGAAGGCGGTCGCGCCGAAGGTGACCCGTTCGCCGCGACCGACGCCGCCCCCGTCCGATCCGGAGCATCAGGTGGTCGGCGGGGACCTGCTGGCCACCCCGGGACTCGTCGTGCCGCCGGGCGCACCGGTCCCGCCGAAGGTCACCGCGACCTCGTGGCTGGTGGCCGACCTGGACACCGGAGCGGTGCTGGGCGGTTGCGGTCCGCACGAGTACGCCACTCCGGCCAGCGTGCAGAAACTCCTGCTCGCCGCGACCATGCTGCCCCGGCTCGATCCGCAGCAGGTGATCCGGGTGACCCGGGAGGACCTGGACATCGCGCCCGGATCCTCGGCGGTCGGGCTGCTGCCCGGCGGCCGGTACCGGGTGGAGACGCTCTGGTTGGGCCTGCTGCTGCAGTCCGGCAACGAGGCGGCCAACGCGCTGGCCCGCCTCGGCGGTGGCCCGGACGGCGCGGCGGGCGGGGTGCGGGCGATGAACGAGTACGCCCGCCACCTCGGCGCGTTGCAGACCCACGCGGTCACGCCGTCCGGGTTGGACGGCCCGGGACAGTTCACCAGCGCGTACGACCTGGCGCTCATCGCCCGGGCGTGCTTCGCCGACCCGACGTTCCGCCGGTACGCGCTCACCGAACGCACCCGGATCCCGGCCCAGCGGGGGCTGGGCGCCAGGGGCTTCCAGATCCAGAACGAGAACCAGCTCGTCTACCGCTACCCGGGTGCGTTGGGCGGCAAGACCGGTTTCACCGACTACGCCCGGCACACCTACGTCGGTGCCGCCGAGCGGGACGGTCGCCGGTTGGTGGTCACCCTGCTCGGTGCCGAGCCCCGACCGCAGCGCGGCTGGGAGCAGGGGGCCGCGCTGCTCGACTGGGGCTTCCGGCTGCCCCGCGAGGCGGGCGTGGGTCGGCTGGTGGAGCCGGGGGAGTGGGACGTGGCACGTACGCCGGCTCCGCCGTCCCCGGCCGTGCCTGCGCCGGCCGGGGCACCTCCGGTGAGCAGTACCACCTCGGCCGCCGTCGACGACCGTCCGGGTGCGGGCCTGTTCGTGGCGCTGACGGTCGGCGTGTCCGCGATCGCGCTGGCGGTGGTCGCCGCCCGTCGGGTCCGCGCCTCGCGTCGCCCTCGCGGCTGACCCGACGAGCCGTACCACCTGCCGGTCGTCGGGCGCGCCGCTGGCGTACTCGATGGTCGATTTGCCGGACCAGTCGGTAACCACCCGATAGTGTCGCTGGATGTGAGAGTCCGAGCCCTCGTCGTCGCGGTGGTGACGGCGCTCATGACCGCGCCGCTGCCCGCGACCGCCGCCGCGGCGGCACCGGTGCCCTGTCCACGTCCGGCGCCGCCGGCGCCCGGGCCGTCGCAGCCGGTCACACCGTCACCGGACCCGGTGCAGCGGGCGGTGGGCGGCGCGCGGCTGGCCACCCAGGGGCTGGTCGTCCCCTCGGCGGTGTCCCGACCGCCGAAGGTGGCCGCCACCTCGTGGCTGGTGGCCGACCTGGACACCGGAGCGGTGCTGGGCGGTTGCGGTCCGCACGAGTACGCCACTCCGGCCAGCGTGCAGAAACTCCTGCTGGCCGCGACCATGCTGCCCCGGCTGGACCCGTACGACCTGGTCACCATCACCGCCGGTGACCTCGACATCGAACCGGGCAGCTCGGCCGTGGGGCTGGTGGAGGGCGGCCGGTACCGGGTGGAGACGCTCTGGCTCGGGCTGCTGCTGCGCTCCGGCAACGAGGTGGCGAACGCGCTGGCCCGGGCCGGTGGGGGGCCGGACGGTCTGGCGGGTGGCCTGCGCGCGATGAACGAGCAGGCGCGGGCGCTCGGCGCCTACCAGACGCACGCGGCGAACCCGTCCGGACTGGACGGTCCGGGGCAGTTCACCAGCGCGTACGACCTGGCGCTGATCGCCCGGGCGTGCTTCGCCGACGAGCAGTTCCGCCGGTATGCGGCGACCCGGGAGGCGACCATCCCGCCCCAGCCGGGGCAGGGCGCGAAGGGCTTCACCATCGACAACGACAACCAGTTGCTCTACCACTACCCGGGGGCGCTGGGCGGCAAGACCGGGTACACCGACCTGGCCCGGCACACCTACGTGGGCGCGGCCGAGCGGGACGGGCGTCGGCTGGTGGTCACCCTGCTCGGTGCGGACGTCGTGGACAAGCGGGGCTGGGAACAGGGTGCCGCGCTGCTCGACTGGGGTTTCGGGCTGCCCCGGGACGCCTCGGTCGGGGTGCTGGTGAGTCCGGGCACCGCCACGTCCGCCGTACCGTCGGCCTCGGTGCCGCCGCAGGCGCTGCCGGGTGGGGCCGCCGGTGAGCCCGCACCGCGTACCCTCGGCGCACCGCTGCGCTGGGCCTCGCTGGCCGTACTCGTCGTCGGTGTGGCGCTGTTGGCCGGCGCGGTCGTCGCCCGGCGTCGCCGCGCAGCCCACCGTGGCCGTCCGGCCCGCTGAGCCGTCCCGAGCGGCCGTGGCGACGGTGTCGGCCCGACCCGCCCGACGCGGGCCCGGCCGGTGGGCGGTCGGCCCGGCGGTGGCGGTGGTACTGGGCGCCGGGGTGGTCGGGTGCGGGCGGGACGCGCCGACCCCCGAGCCGTCGCAGCCGCCGCCGGTCTCGGCTCCGGCGCGGCCGGGCCTGGTGCTCCTCTCCGACGTGGACGGACGCATCCTCACCGACATCCGGTACGCCACCGCGCACAACTTCGTCGGGCGTCCCGTCGACGGCTACCAGGAGCCGCTCTGCCTGCTCACCGCGCCGGCCGCGACGGCGCTGCGCCGGGTGCAGGACGCCGCCCTGGCCACCGGTCACCGCCTCAAGGTGTACGACTGCTACCGCCCGCAGCGTGCGGTGGACGACTTCGTCGCCTGGGGCGCCGACCCGGGGCGGCAGGAGACCAAGGCGGAGTTCTATCCCCGGGTGGCCAAGTCCGCGCTGTTCGACCGGGGCTACCTCGGCGCGCCGACGTCGCACAGCCGGGGCAGCACGGTCGACCTCACGCTGGTCGGCCAGCCGCCGCCCGAGCAACCCCGGCACGTACCGGGGCAGCCCTCGGCCGCCTGCACCGACCCGTACGGCCGGCGCTCTCCGGACGACAGCGTGGACATGGGGACCGGATTCGACTGCTTCGATCCGCTGTCGCACACCGACTCGACCGCGGTCGGCCCCACCGCGCGGGAGAACCGGCGGTTGTTGCGGGACCTGATGACCGACGGCGGCTTCGTCGGTTACGACCGGGAGTGGTGGCACTTCCGCTACCGCGACGAGCCCTGGCCGGACACCTACTTCGACCTGCCGGTCACCCGTTCCTCGGTGGGCTGACCGGGGCGCGGTTCTCGGCGGTGGCGGGGTCGGCGGGGTGGCCGCGAAGCTCGTCGTGCAGCGCGGAGGGCACCGGGTGGCTGGTCGTCTGGGCCTGGTGACACAGCCGTCTGAGCAGGTGGACACTCCACTGTGTCAGGTCGAGGACGCGCGGTGCCGTGCCGTCGGGACGCAGGCTGAGCCGCGGCACGTCGACCGGTGGGTGAGCAGGCGCGCCGGTGCGACATCGCGCTCCGCGACGGCGGGACGATCCGTCCACGGCGTCCCGTACGCTGTGGGCCATGACTGCCGTACGTCGATGTCGCCGTGACGCACGGTGGCCGGCCTCGCCGGTCCCTGACCCTGAGTCGAGGTCGGTCGCGAGGTGACCGTCACGAGTGTGCCGGTGCAGCGAGGTGGCCCGGCCGACCTGCCGCCCGACTCCCGGCTCGCCCGCGCCTGCGCCGAGATCGCCGCCTCGCGGTCGTTCGAGGTCACCATCGTCGCGGTGATCCTCGCCAACGGGGTGGTGCTCGGCCTGGAGACCTACCCCGACCTCGGCACGGCGGGCACCGCGCTGCACGGCGTCGAGTGGTTCTTCCGGACGGTCTTCGTGGTCGAGATCGCCATCCGGCTGCTGGCCTACGGCCGTCGTCCGCAGGACTTCTTCCGGCACGGCTGGAACGTCTTCGACTTCCTGGTGATCGCGGCGATCTTCGTCCCGGCCCTGCACGGCGACTCGGCGCTGTTGCGGGTCGTCCGGGTGTTGCGGATGGTACGGCTGGTGCGGTTCTCACCCGGTCTGCGCATGATCGTCGCGGCGTTGTGGCGCAGTCTGCCCGGTATCGGCGGGTTCCTCGCGCTGGCGATGGTGACGCTCTACGTCTACGGCATGGCCGGATGGTTGATCTTCAAGGACGTGTACCCGGAGGAATACGGGGACATCGGGCGGTCGTTGTTGACACTGTTCGTGTTGCTCTCGCTGGAGACCCTGCCGGACCTGATCGAGCAGGGCATGGAGTTCTCGCCGTGGACCGTGCTCTACTACGTGAGCTTCGTGGTGATCACCGTCAACCTGCTGTTGAACATCCTGATCGCGGTCTTCGTCAACTCGATGGAGGAGGCCCGGCGGTTGGAGATGACCGAGGGCCTCGCCCCCGGCTACGACGAGGACGGTGACGGGGTGCCCGACGAGCTGGACCGGATCGCGGTCTCCCAGCGGCTCGACGACCTGCGCAGGCTCATCGTCGAGCTGGAACGGGAACTTCGTATCGACCGCGACGACGGGCGGCTCCGACGTGCGGGACGTGACTGAACGTCCGTTAAGGTGAGAGTGGATCTCCTGGTGGGCAGCGGGTTTCGGGCGTGGGTCCGGTTGTGAACCGCACGTGAACTCGCACACGAGCCGGGGCGGTCTGTCAGGGTGACACACCTTTGATCCGGATCACGGCAGATGCGGATTGCGGTCCTTACCGGATAGGGTCGTCACACCGACGAATGATCTCTGGGGAGGGTGTGTGCTGGTACTGGTGGCGGTCCATGCGCTGACAGCCGTGATCGCCCCGGCGCTGGTGCGGACCTGGGGACGGCACGCCCTCTACCTGGTGGCACTGGTGCCTGGCGCGACGCTGGTGTGGGCGTTGACTCACACGAGCGGGGTCCGCTCCGGTGAGCCGGTGGTGGAGACCGTCTCCTGGGTACCGCAGTTGGGGCTGGAACTCGCGCTACGGATGGGCACACTGTCCTGGCTGATGGTCGTCCTGGTCGGCGGAGTGGGTGCGTTGGTGCTGGCGTACAGCGCCCGCTACTTCCGCTCCGACGACCCCAGCCTGGGACGCTTCGCCGCCGTGTTCGTCGCCTTCGCCGGCGCGATGCTCGGCCTGGTCGTCTCCGACGACCTGCTGTTGCTCTACGTGTTCTGGGAGCTGACCACGGTCTTCTCCTACCTGCTGATCGGCTACGACCCGGCCAAGCGGGCCAGCCGACGGGCGGCCATGCAGGCACTGCTGGTCACGACGCTGGGCGGCCTCGCGATGCTCGCCGGTTTCGTCATGCTCGGCCAGCACGCCGGCACCTACCGGTGGTCCGAGATCGCCGAGAACATGCCCGGCGGTGGCTACCTCGCGGTGGCCATGGTGCTGGTCCTGCTGGGCGCGCTGAGCAAGTCGGCGATCTTCCCCTTCAGCTTCTGGTTGCCCGGCGCGATGGCGGCACCGACGCCGGTCAGCGCCTACCTGCACGCCGCGGCGATGGTCAAGGCCGGCGTCTTCCTGGTCGCCCTGATGGGCCCGGCGGTCGCCGAGGCCGGGCCGTGGCGCCCGGTGCTGCTGGTGTGCGGGCTGCTCACCATGTTCTTCGGTGGCTGGGCCGCGTTGCGCCAGGCCGATCTCAAGCTGTTGCTGGCCTACGGCACGGTCAGTCAACTCGGCCTGCTGATGGTGATCCTGGGTGGCGGCACCAGGGACACCGCGCTGGCCGGGGTGGCGATGGTGCTGGCCCACGCCCTGTTCAAAGCGACGCTGTTCCTCACCGTCGGTGTGGTCGACCACGTCACCGGCACCCGTGACCTGCGTGAACTCAGCGGGCTCGGGCGTCGGGCACCCGCCCTGGCCGTGGTCGCCGGTCTCGCCGCCGCGTCGATGGCGGGTCTTCCGCCGATGGCCGGGTTCGTGGCCAAGGAGGCGGCGGTCGAGGCGCTGCTGCACGGCGGCACCGCCGACCTGGTCGTCCTCGCCGGGGTGATCCTCGGCTCGGTGCTGACCGTGGCGTACACCCTGCGGTTCATGTGGGGCGCCTTCGCTGACAAGCCCGACACCCCGGCCACCGAGTCCCGGCCGGTGTCCTGGTCCCTGCTCGCCCCGGCCGCGGTGCTGGCGGTCGTCGGTGTCACCGCCGGCCTGTTCGCCCCGGCGGTGGACCGCCTGCTCGCCCCGTACGCCGACCTCTACCGCTCCGCCGAGCCCGGCTACCACCTGGCGCTCTGGCACGGGCTGACGCCGGCACTGGGCCTGTCGGCGCTGGCCGTCGCCGCCGGTGCCGGTCTGTTCCACCTGATGCGGCGCGAACGGGTCCGGACGACGCTGCGCCTGCCGTTCGACGGCGCCTCCGTCTACAAGAAGGCCATCAGCGGCATCGACCGCCTGGCGGTCGAGCTGACCGGTGCCACCCAGCGTGGTTCGCTGCCCTTCTATCTCGGCGTCATCCTGGTGGTGCTGGTCGTCCTGCCCGGCGGCACGCTGATCGCCGGCAGCCCCTGGCCACAGCGCTTCCACCTGTGGGACACGCCGTTGCAGGGGGTCGCCGCCGCGGTCGTCGTGATCGCCGCCGTGATGGCCGCCCGCGCGCTGCGCCGGCTCACCGCGATGATCCTGGTCGGCGTCGCCGGCTACGGCATCGCGCTGCTGTTCGTCCTGCACGGCGCGCCCGACCTGGCGTTGACCCAGTTCCTGGTGGAGACCGTCACGATCGTGATGTTCGTGCTGGTGCTGCGCCGCCTGCCGGAGAAGTTCTCGGAACGGCCGATCCGGTCCAGCCGCCGGGGGCGTGTCGCCATCGGCGTCGCGGTCGGCGCGGTCACCGCCGGCATGGCGTACGTCGCCACCGGCGCCCGCCAGGCCATCCCCATCTCGGTGGACTTCCCCGACGAGGCGGTCTCCTACGGCGGCGGCAAGAACGTGGTCAACGTGACCCTGGTCGACATCCGGGCCTGGGACACCATGGGGGAGATCGCGGTGCTGGTGGTGGCCGCCACCGGTGTGGCCAGCCTGATCTTCCGGCACGCCCGTGACCTGGACCGGCGCGGTCAGATCCCCGGCGGGGACCCGACCGAGTCGGCCCGGCCCCGTTGGCTGACCACGGGGGCCACCGCGCGTTCCCAGTCGGTCATCCTCCAGGTGGTCACCCGACTGCTGTTCCACGCCATGGTGCTGTTCTCCATCTACCTGCTGTTCAGCGGCCACAACGCCCCGGGCGGCGGTTTCGCCGCCGGTCTGGTCGCCGGTCTCGCCCTGGCCGTGCGGTACCTGGCCGGTGGGCGTACCGAGCTCAACGGCGCGGCACCGGTCGACGCCGGTGCGGTCCTCGGCGCCGGACTCTTCGTCGCGGTCGGCACGGGCGTGGCCGCGATGCTGCTCGGCGGAGAGTTCCTCCAGACCGCGCTGCTCGACTTCCACCTGCCGGTGCTGGGGCACATCCACTTCGTCACCTCGGCCTTCTTCGACGTCGGTGTCTTCCTGATCGTCGTCGGGCTGGTGCTGGACATCCTGCGCAGCCTGGGTGCCGAGATGGACCGCCAACACGAGACCGAGGACGCCGAGATCCGCGAGAAGGAGCTGGTGTGACCCCCAACCTCACCTACGTCATCGTGGTGGGCGTCCTCGTCGCCGCGGGTGTGACGTTGCTGCTGGAGCGCAGCCTGACCCGGGTCCTGATGGGCGTCATCCTGCTCGGCAACGGCGCCAACATGCTGCTGCTCACCGGCGGTCGTGCCGGCACGCCGCCGATCGTCGGGGACAGCCCGCAGGAGGAGATGAGCGATCCGTTGCCGCAGGCGATGATCCTCACCGCCATCGTCATCACCCTGGGCATGACCGCCTTCCTGCTCGCCCTGGCCTACCGGAGCTGGCACCTCAACGGGCACGACGAGGTGCAGGACGACGTCGAGGACCGCCGGATCATGGATCTCGCGGAACGCGACGAGGTCCCGGACGACGACGTCGACGGCGATGACGACGATGACGACGACGACGCGAACACCGAGACGGAGCGGTCCCGGACCGCCTCGGTCGACGCGGGGAGGGCCGGATGACCTACCTCGTTCCGCTGCCGGTGGTGATGCCGCTGCTCGGCGCGGCCATCACACTGCTCCTGCTGGGCCGTCCACGTGCCCAGCGGTGGGTCAGCCTCACCGTGCTCACCGCCACCGTCGCGGTCGCCGCGATGCTGCTGGTCCGCTCCAGCATCGACGGTCCGCTCGTGGTGGAGGTGGGCGGCTGGGCCGCCCCGATGGGCATCGTGCTGGTCGCCGACCAGCTCGCCGCGCTGATGCTGGTGGTCTCCGCCTCGGTCACCCTCTGCGTGCTGGTCTACAGCATCGGGCAGGGTATGGCCGACGGCAACGAGGAGACGCCGCTGTCGGTCTACCACCCGACCTATCTCGTGCTGACCGCCGGTGTCTGCAACGCGTTCCTCTCCGGTGACCTGTTCAACCTCTACGTCGGATTCGAGATCCTGCTGGTCGCCAGCTACGTGCTGCTGACCCTGGGCAGCACCGAGACCCGGATCCGGGCCGGCACCACGTACGTCGTGGTCAGCCTGCTCTCCTCGGTGATCTTCCTGGTCGCCATCGGTCTGGTGTACTCCTCGACCGGCACGCTCAACCTGGCCCAGCTCGTCGACCGGCTGGACGCCCTGCCCGACGACATGCGCCTGGTGTTGCAGGGCATGCTCCTGTTGGCCTTCGGCATCAAGGCGGCGGTGTTCCCGCTGTCGGCCTGGTTGCCGGACAGCTATCCCACCGCCCCGGCCCCGGTCACCGCGGTCTTCGCCGGCCTGCTCACCAAGGTCGGTGTGTACGCGATCATCCGGACCGAGACGCTGCTGTTCCCCGGTGGCCGTACGGCCACCCTGCTCCTGGTGGTGGCGGTGTTGACCATGCTGGTCGGCATCCTCGGTGCGGTGGCGCAGTCCGACATCAAGCGGTTGTTGTCGTTCACCCTGATCAGCCACATCGGGTACATGCTGTTCGGCGTGGGGCTCACCTCGTCGCTGGGCCTGTCCGCGGCGATCTTCTACGTGGTGCACCACATCACCATCCAGACGACCCTGTTCCTCGCCGCCGGCCTCGTCGAACGCCGCGGCGGCAGCACCGCCATGGACCGCCTCGGCGGACTGGCACGACTGTCGCCGGTGTTGGCCATCCTCTTCTTCGTACCCGCGCTGAATCTCGCCGGCATCCCACCGTTCTCCGGGTTCCTCGGCAAGATCGGCCTGGTGCAGGCGGGTATCGCCGACGGCGGTGTGCTGGCCTGGATCCTGGTCGCCGGTGGTCTGGTGACCAGCCTGCTCACCCTCTACGCGGTGGCCCGCGTGTGGAACCTCGCGTTCTGGCGGGCACCGCACCCGGACATGCCGGACTCCGGTGACTCCGACCGGGCCTCCCGCACGGAGGGTGCGGTCCAGCCGCAGGTGAACACCACCGGGCAGAGCGGTGCCGTGCTGCCCGGCCTGATGATCGCGCCGACCGTGGCCCTGGTGGCGCTCGGGCTGGCGCTGACCGTGGTGGCCGGACCGCTCTTCGACCTCAGCACCGACGCCGCCGACGACCTGCTGCGGCGCACACCCTATGTCGAGGCCGTCTTCCCAGGGGGTACGCCGTGAGCCCCGACCAGATGACCCCAGCCCCGCCGACCGACGCGCCGAACCCGCCACTGTCCCGGGCCGCGCGACGCCGCAACCGCATCGTCGCGGTGACCGTCCTGGTCGTCGTCTGGGTGCTCCTCTGGGGCACCTTCTCCTGGGCCAACATCATCAGCGGGCTGGTGGTGGCCGCGATCCTCATCGCGGTCTTCCCGCTGCCGCCGGTGACCTTCGCCGGTCGGCTCCACCCGTTGGGGATGCTGCGGTTCTGGGCACGTTTCCTCTATGACCTGGTGGTCGCCTCCGTCCAGATCGCCTGGCTGGCGTTCCGCCCCGGACACGTCCCGCGCAGCGCCATCATCGCGGTGCAGCTCCGGGTGAACACGGACCTCAACCTCACCCTCACCGCCGAGGCGTTGTCGCTGGTGCCGGGGAGTCTGATCCTGGAGGCCGACCGGAACACCGGCACCCTGTTCGTCCACGTCATCAACGTGAACAGCATCGACGAGGTGGAACAGTTCCGGCGCGAGGTGCTGGCCCTCGAGGCCCGCATCATCGAGGCCATCGGCTCCGCCGACGAGCTGCGCCGCGTCCGCCAGAACCCCGACCCGACCCCACCGGCCGACCTGGAAGGGGCCGCGACATGACCGTCGTCGCCGTGACCGTCACCGTGCTGCTCGCGGTGGCGGGCGGACTCACCCTGATCCGCATCATCCGGGGCCCGTCGATCCTCGACCGGGCCGTGGCCACCGACGTCCTGCTGGCCATCATCGTGACCGCGATCGCCGCCGAGGCCGCCTACAGCCGGGACGCCACCGCACTGCCGGTGCTGGTGGTCCTCGCGGTCCTCGGCTTCGTCGGGTCGGTCAGCGTCGCCCGATTCGCCGCGCGGAGAGACACCAAATGACCTCGGACGCCATCCTCGACATCGTCGCCGCCGTCTGCCTGATCAGCGGCGCGCTGCTCAGCCTCGCCGCCGGGGTGGCGCTGGTGCGCTTCCCCGACCTGCTCACCCGGATGCACGCCGCGGCCAAGCCACAGGTCCTCGGGCTGCTGCTGGTGCTGGTCGGCTGCGCGCTGCGGCTGCGGACCGGGGTGGACATCACCACCCTGGTGCTGGTGGGCGTCTTCCAGTTGGCCACCGCGCCGGTGGCGGCACACATGGTCGGTCGGGCCGCGTACCCGCACGACGAGATCCGTGCCGATCTGCTGCTCACCGACGAACTCGCCGCGCACCTGGACCGGGTCGGCGGCGACCAGGGCGACGGCGCCCGCGTCTGAGCGCCGTTCAATATCGTTTGCGGCCCACCGGCGGTGGTCCCTACTCTTCTCGGCATCAGGTCACATCGGACCGGAGCCGAGAGGAGTACGCCGTGTCGACGAACGTCAGACCGCAGGACGGTTGGCCGACCCGGGGTGAACCCTGTCGGTCCGGGTATTCGGCGGCGCTGAGCGGCGCCCGCCTCCGTCCGCCTCGACGACCGGCGCGCCACCACTAGCGCGTCCGCCCGTTCGTCGAGGCCGCCCACCCGTCACGGGTCCGGGCGGCCTCGTCCTGTCCACCCATTTCTCCACTCGTCGCACCGGTGCCGGACGGCGTCGGCCGAGGTGAGGCCGTGCCCGGACGAGGAGGCTCAGACACACACTTCGGGGGTACGTCATGGGATTCAGCCTGCTCGCGGGAACGCGGGCGCCGGTACGGGTCTGGACCGACCCGTACGCCATCGAGCCGCAGGCCGCCCGGCAGCTCCGCAACATCGGGGCGCTGCCGTGGGTGCAGGGCGTCGCGGTGATGCCGGACGTGCACTACGGCAAGGGCGCCACGGTGGGTTCGGTCATCGCCATGCGGCAGGCCGTGTCACCGGCAGCGGTCGGGGTCGACATCGGCTGCGGCATGTCGGCGGTCCGCACCTCGCTGACCGCTGCGGACCTGCCCGACGACCTGGCCGGGCTGCGCCGGGCCATCGAGGACGCCATTCCGGTCGGCTTCGCCAAGCACGACGAGCCGGTGGATCCGCGCCGGATCCGGGGCCTGGAACAGCGTGGCTGGGACGACTTCTGGCGGGGCTTCGCCGACCTGGACCGGCGGGTGCAGCAGTTGGAGTCACGCGCCCGGCGGCAGCTCGGCACGCTCGGCGGCGGCAACCACTTCATCGAGGTCTGCCTGGAGCAGGGCGGGACGGAGCCGGGCCGGGTCTGGCTGATGCTGCACTCCGGCTCGCGCAACATCGGCAAGGAACTGGCCGAACGGCACATCGCGGTGGCCCGTCGGCTGCCGCACAACGCCGACCTGCCCGACCGGGACCTGGCGGTGTTCCTCTCCGGTACGCCGGAGATGGACGCCTACCGCCGGGACCTGTGGTGGGCGCAGGAGTACGCGCGGCGCAACCGTGCGGTGATGCTCGCCGTGCTGATGAACCTGGTGCGGGACCGGTTCCCGCACGTCGGCTACGACGAGCCGATCAGTTGCCACCACAACTACGTGGCCGAGGAGCACTACGAGGGGGTGGACGTGTTGGTGACGCGGAAGGGCGCGATCCGGGCGGGACTGGGCGAGCTGGGCATCATCCCCGGTTCGATGGGCACCGGTTCCTACATCGTGCGGGGCGGCGGCAACGACTGGGGGTACTGCTCGGCCTCGCACGGCGCGGGACGGCGGATGTCCCGGGCACAGGCGAAGCGGACGTTCAGCACGGCCGACCTGGCGGCACAGACGGCGGGGGTGGAGTGCCGTAAGGACGCCGGGGTGGTGGACGAGATCCCCGGTGCGTACAAGGACATCACCGAGGTGATGGCACAGCAGCAGGACCTGGTCGAGGTGGTCGCCCACCTCAAGCAGGTGGTCTGCGTCAAGGGATGAGACGCCGGCCGGCGTCCGCGGGGGGCGGACGCCGGCCGGGGGCCGACCCGCACCGTCGGTAATCCAGATCAGTTACAGAAATCGTTCCCGCATCGATTGTTACCGTCGTCCCGCCGACCTCTGAAGGGGGATGCGGTGACGACCCTCTCGCCGACGACCGGCTCCCGGCCGGCCCGCCGACGCTCCACGGTGCTGCCGGCCGCCGCGCTGTCGGTGCTCGCGGTGCTGGTGGCCGTGGCGGCGGTCGTCGTGCACCGCGGCACCGGCCGGTTCTGGGGCGACCTCGCCGTCTACCGGGTGGGCGCGGTCGCCGCCGCCGGCGGTGACGGCGCCCTCTACGACGTGATCCACCGGGGCACCGACGGCATCGCGTTGGGCTTCACGTACCCACCGTTCGCCGCGTTGTTGCTGCAACCGCTGGCGTACCTCGACGCCGCCACCGGGATCGGGCTCTGGACGCTGGCCTCCGTCGCCGCCGTGGCGGCCGTGGTCCGGATGACGCTGCGGGCCGCCGGTGTGGACACCGGCCCCGGACCGGTCCTGCTGGGCACGGTCGCGGTGCTGCCGGTCTTCCCGGTGGCCGGGCACCTCCAGGTCGGCCAGGTGGGCCTGTTCCTGGCGCTGCTGGTGATGTGGGACCTGACCGGCGATCCGGACAGCCGCTGGCGCGGCCTCGGGGTCGGCGTCGCGGCCGGTATCAAACTCACCCCGTTGCTGTTCGTGGTCTACCTGCTCTGCCTGCGTCGCTGGCGGGCCGCCGGGGTCGCGCTGGTCGCGTTCGCCGCCACCGTCGGGCTCGGTCTGGCGTGGCGGCCGGTCGACTCGATCCGCTTCTGGGGCGGCGGCATGCTCGACACCGCCCGGGTCACCGGTGATCCCCGGACCGTGCTGAACCAGTCGCTGCACGGCGCGGTGGCCCGGATCGGCGACACCGCCGACGTGCGGGCGGTCTGGCTGCCCCTGGCGGCGCTGACGACGGTGGCCGGGCTGGTCGTCGCGGTCCGCTGCGTCCGCGCCGGATCCGAACTCCTCGGGGTGCTGGCCGCCGCGACGACCGGCCTGCTCGTCTCGCCCATCTCCTGGCACCACCACTGGGTCTGGTGCGTACCGGCCCTGGTGCTGCTCGTGGTGCGTGGCCGACGCAACCGCCTCGCGGTCGCGGTCGCGGTGCTGCTCTGGACCGCGCTGGTGGCCAGCGCCGCCTGGACGGTGATCGGGCTGCTCGGCGTCGACCTGCACTTCCACGGCTGGCAACTGCTGCACAGCAACCTGTACGTGCTCGTCGGGTACGCGGCGTTGGGCTGGCTGGCGTGGCGGCCGGACGGTGCCCGGGCCGACGGCGAAGAGGGGTGGGGCCGGTGAGGGTGTCCGTGGTGGTGCCCAACTACAACAAGGAACGGACCCTCGGCGACTGCCTGTCGGCGGTCTACGCGCAGACCGAGTCGCCGGCCGAGGTGATCGTGGTCGACGACGCCAGCACCGACCGGTCCCGGCGGATCGCCGCCGGGTTCGGCTGCACCGTGCTGGCCCTGCCGGTGAACGGGGGAGTGTCGGCGGCCCGTAACGCCGGTGCCGCCCGGGCGACCGGTGACGTGCTGCTCTTCGTCGACTCGGACGTCGCCCTGGCCCCCGGCACGCTGGCCACGGCGGTACGCGTACTGCGGCAGCATCCGGACTGCGGCGTGGTGCAGGGCATCTACGACCTGCGTCCGCTCTACGACGACGGGCCGGTCGAGGCGTACAAGACGCTGTTCGAGCACTTCTGGCGACGTCGGGCCACCGGGGTCACGTCCACCACGATGTTCGCGCTGACGGCGGTGCCGAAGACGGTCTTCGAGCTGGTCGGGGGCTTCGACGAGCGGCTGCGCGACGCCGAGGACGTGGAGTTCGGCACCCGGCTGCCGGCTCGCTACGAGATCCGGGTCAGTGCCGAGATGGTCGGCCGCCACGACGACGTGGACCGGCTCCGGCCGTACCTGTCGGAACTGTTCCGCCGCGCGGTGACGTACGCCGACGCGGTCGTGGCCGCCCGCTGGGAGCCGTCGGTCGCCGACGGACGCCCGCCGCACCGGGTCGACGTCGGCGCGGTGGTCGGCATGGCCGGCACCGGACTCGCCGTGCTCACCGCGCCGCTGGTGGCGGTGGCACCCGGGCTGGTGGTGCTGCCGCTGGCCCTGCTGGTGGCCGTCGGCGTGGCCGACCGGGACCTGTTGGCGTTCGCGGCCCGGCACCGGGGTCCCCGGTTCGCGTTCTTCGCCGCCGGGATGCGCCTGCTCACCCACCTGACCGAGTTCGTCGGGATGGGCCTGGGGATCTGTGTCGCGCTGGCGCGTCGGGTACGCGCCCGTGCCTCCCGCCCGACCACCGTGGGATCGCGCCGGTGAGCGGCGGCTGGTGGCGGTGGCTCAACCGGGCCTTCACCGTCGCCTTCGTGGTGGCGCTGACCGTCGGGTTGGTGCTGTTCGTGCGCTCCCAGGACTGGACTCCGGTGGCGACGCTGGCCGGTCGCCTGGACCCGTGGCGGGTGGGCGCGGCGGTCGGTGCCGCCCTGCTGGTCAACGCCGTCGGGCTGCTGCTGGGGGTGGCGTCCTGGCGGGCCGTCTTCGTCGACCTCGGCGCGCCGGTGGACAGGTGGACCGCGTACCGGCTGTTCTTCGTGGGGTTCCTGACCAAGTTCGTGCCCGGCCGCTTCGTCGCCCTCCCGGTGCTGCTGCGGATGGGCCGGGAGATCGAGGTCGGGCCGGTCCGGCTGGCCGGGGTGTTCCTGCTGAGCTGGGCGGTGGTGGCGATGACCGGCATGACGCTGGGGGTCGCCGCCGGTCCGGCGGTGCTCGACGGCGCCACCTGGTGGCTGCTGCTCGCCAGTGTCCCGTTGCTCGTGCTCGTGGTCCGGCCGGACCTGCTCGACAAGGCGCTGGTCCTGGCGACCCGGCTGCTGCGGCGTCCACCACCGCAGGTGCACGCCACCCCGGCGGGTTTGCGGCGGGCCGTGGCCGCGCAGTCGCTGTCCTGGTTCGTCTCCGGGCACCACCTGTGGCTGCTCGCGGTGGCCGCGGGCGCGCCGCCGCTGCGGTCGTACCTGGTCTGCGTGGCCGGTTTCGCCGCCGCGACCGTCGCCGGGCTGGCCGTGATGGTCGCCCCGGACGGCCTGGGAGTGCGGGAAGCGGTGCTGATGATCGGGCTGTCCACCGTGCTGCCGGTGGCGGTGGCCACCCCGGTGGTGCTGGTCAGCCGACTGGTCTGCGCGCTCAGTGAGGTGGCCGTCGGAGGGGGAGGGCTGCTGCTGGCCCAGTACCTGCACCGGCGTCGGTTACGGCGCGACGAGCCGCTGCTCACCGGGCCGGTACCGGTCGAGCGGTCGGCGCCGGTCGGGTGAGTCGTTCCAGTTGGCAGCCGCCGGGTGGGCCCGGCGGGGGAGGTCGGTGAGGGACGTGTCGAGACTACGGACGACGGTGGGGTTGCTGGGCGCACCGGTCCGGGCGCTGGTCCGGCGCAGTCCACGGCTGAATGCAGCGCTCTGGGACGCCCAGTACGCGCTGGGCATGTGGGGTTACCTCGACCGGGCCGGCGACGGCAGCGTACCGCTGTCGCTGATCGAGACGTGGGCGCCGCAGCCGGCGATCCTGGATCTGGGCTGCGGCACCAGCGTCAACATGGCGTTGCGCCGGGGCAGTTACCGGCACTACCACGGGGTGGACATCAGCCGCCGGGCGATCGGGACGGCCCGGGCGTTGCGGCGGCCGGACGCGTCCTATGCGGTGGCCGACATCCGCACCTACGTGCCGCCGGACCGGTACGACGCGATCCTGTTGCGGGAGGTCATCTACTACCTGTCGGTGGACGAGGCGGCGGACCTGCTGCGCCGGCTGCCGGGGTGGCTCACCACGCGGGGTCGGATCCTGGTGCAGATCTACGACGTGCAGCGCTCGCAACAGTTCGTGGCGGTGATCCGGGACAGCGGGCTGGACGTGGCCGTCTGGCGAGGGCCGCAGGCCGGTGACGCCGGGCGGGACGCGTTCTTCGTGCTCACCCCCGCCGCCGTCGCGGAGCCCTGAGCACCGGCTGGTGCCTATACCGGCACGCGCCGCTCCCACCAGGGCCACACCGTCACCGGTTCGCTGCGCAGCAGCCGACGGTGCAGGTCCTGAAGGCGGTGTCCCGGTTCGACCCCGAGTCGGTCGGCCAGCGTGGTCCGGGCGTCCTGGAAGGCGGTCAGCGCCTCGGCCCGCCGCGACGTCTGACCGAGCGCGATGAGCAGCAGCTCCCACAACCGCTCCCGCATCGGGTGCTCGGCCAGCATCCAGCGCAGCTCGGCGACGACGTTCTCGATGTCGCCGAGCAGCAGCCGTACGCCGGTGGCCTCCTCCCGGACGTCCTGGCGCAGCTCGGTCAGCCGGATCCGTTCGGCCTCGGCCAGCGGGCCGGTGGCCTCGTGCAGGGCCCGCCCCGACCAGCGGGCGAGGCTGCTCTGGAACAGGTACAGCGCCTCGGTCAGGTCGGCCTGGGCGCGGGCCGCGCGGGCCCGGCGGACGTCCTGCTCGAAGCGGACGGTGTCCACCGCGTCGGGCGGCACGTCCAGGGTGTAGCCGGGCCGGGTGGAGCGCAGCACCCGGGCCACGGCCGGCCGGTCGCCGGGCGGTTCGAGGGCCCGGCGTAGTCGGCCGATGTAGGTGTGCACCATGTTCTCCACCGAATCGGGTCGTCGGCCGACCCAGATCGCCTCGACGATCTGGGCGACGGACATCACCATGCCGCTGCGCATCGCCAGCACCGCCAGGACCTCCCGCTGTCGGGGGGTGCCCAGGTAGAGGACGGTGTCTCCCCGGCGGGCCCGTACCGGACCCAGGAGCAGGATGGACAGTTCACCGTGCGACATCAGGGGCCTTCTCCCACCCGGCGCGGCCGGGGCGTCACGTGTGCGGGGACGGTGGCGAAGCGCAGCCCACGGGCGGTCAGCCGGGGCAGCACCTCGGCCAGGGCGGCGACGGTCTGCGACCGGTCGCCACCACCGTCGTGGCAGAGCATGATCTGCCCGGGCCGGGTACGCGACAGCGTGCGGGAGATCCGCGCGACACCTGGACGACGCCAGTCGCTGGGGTTCACCGTCCAGTCGACGGGGGTGAGGCCGAGCTCGGCGACGGTCCGCAGGACCGCCGGTGACCAGTTGCCGCCGGGTGCGCGGAACAGTCGTGGGGAGATGCCGAGGGCGTCCTCGATGTCACGTTGGGTCTGCGCGATCTCCGCGACGATCTCGGGTCGGGACAGCGCGGCGAACGGCTGCGGGTGCGACCGCGAGTGGTTGCCGATCAGGTGACCGGCGGCGAGGACCCGTCGGGCCAGGTCCGGGTGCTCGCGGACCCGGTCGCCGATGAGGAAGAAGGTGGCGCGTATCCGGTGCCGGTCGAGCAGGTCGAGCAGTGCGGGGGTCCACTGCGGGTGCGGCCCGTCGTCGACGGTGAGCGCGATCTCCTCACCGGCCAGGCCGAACACCGGCCAGTGCGGGCCGCCGAGGGCCGCGCGACGGCGCAGCGTCTGCCCGCCGCGATAGGCGAACAGGAGGTAGTGCAACGCCTGTGCGTGCAGGTGCGCGCCGAGCCGGGTGACGGGTCCTCGGCGGCTGCTCATCGGGACGGCTTCGCGACGGTCGTCCGGCTCGGTCCGAAGTCGCGGTCGGCGAGGTGACGGATCCCGCCGATCACGGCCCCGGCGACGACGGCGAGCTGGACCAGCAGGTGCACGGCGAAGAAGAAGACCGTGAACGGCAGCCCTCGTCGGCGCAGGACGAACCGCAGCAGCGCCGGTTCGGCGATGGTGAACAGGATCAGGAACAGCAGCGACAGCACCGGCCAACCGCCGGTGAGCGGTGCCGTCGGCACCAGCGCAGGCACCGCCGCCGCAGTGAGCAGACCCAGCGGGCTGTTGGCGCGGATACCGGCCGGCCCGCGCTCGGCCAGGGCCACCGGGATCAGCATCTGCGAGCGGCGGAACTGTTTGGCCAGCAGAGCCCCGAGTCGGCTGTCGTCGTCGTGTCGGCAGACCACCGTGTCGGTGAGGACGATGCCGTACCGGTCGCCCATCCGGTCGCCGAGCTCGACGTCCTCGGACGCGCGCAGTCGCTCGTCGAAGAGGCCGACGCTGCCGAAGACCTCGCGGCGGATGAGACAGATCGCGAAGAGGGTGGTGCGGACCCGCCCGACGTGGCGTAGCCGCCAGTAGTGCCCGTGCGTGAGCCGGTACGCCTCGATCGGACCGTCGTCGAAGAGCGGTTCCAGCGCGTAGATGCCGTGCACGCAGGCGACGTCGGGCTGCTCGCGCAGGACGGCGAGGGCGTTGCCCAGGGCGTCCGGTTCCGGGGCGCAGTCCGAGTCGAGGAAGAACAGCAGGTCGCCGGTGGCGGCCCGGATGCCGCGGTTGCGGGCGGCGGCCGGACCGGCGTTGCGGTCGGTGACCAGCAGTCGGCACGGGAAGCGCCGGGCGACCTCCCGGGTGTCGTCGGTGCTGGCGTCGTCGACCACGATGACCTCGGTGACCGGGTGACGCTGTCGGAGGACCGCCGCGAGGCACGCACCCAGGGTCTTAGCGCTGTTGTGGGTGGGAACGATTACCGACACCGTCGGCGGCATGACGGGCACCTCAACGAGTGTTGGCTAATGTGCAGAGGAATTGACTGGCGGCAATTGTGTTGCGCCTTGACCAAGTTATCCATCCGACGCCCGCCCTGGCAAGGGTTGCCTTGCGTAGTCAAGGTTGCATCCAGCCTCGGTCCAGGAAAGATCGCGAGGCAATAGATAGCGTCGCGTCATGCCCAATCTCGTCAGTGTCGAGGAATGCGAGCGGTTCACCGTTCGCGAGGTGCACGACCTCTATCGACGGTACGTGAACGCGAGCCAGGTCAATCTGATGACGTCGTTCGGGTTCGGCCGGGAATTGGTGGAGCAGGCCGAGGGGGCGTACCTGACCCTGCGGGACGGCCGGCGCGTCCTCGACCTGACCGGCGGCGTGGGAGTGCTCAACCACGGCCACAACCATCCACGGATCGTGGCGGCGCGGCAACGCTTCGCCGAGCGCCGGCGAATGGAGGTGCACAAGACGTACTTTTCGCCCTACCTCGCGGCGCTCGGCCACAACCTGGCCCAGTTGCTGCCCGGTGACCTGTCCATGTCGTTCCTGCCCAACTCCGGTGCCGAGGCGGTCGAGGGCGCGGTCAAGCTGGCCTACAAGTACCACGGTGGCCGACGGGGCACCATCCTTCGCGCGGACTGCGGCTTTCACGGGAAGTTGCTCGGTTCCGGTGGGCTCACCGGACAGCCGCACTTCAACTTTCCGACAATTCCGGGAATCGTCCCATTCGCGTACGGGGATCTGGAATCGGTCCGGTCCGCTATCGAACGCCATGCCGGCGACGTGTACGCCCTGATCGTCGAACCTTTCAGCGCCTCCACCATTCAATGGTGCGACGAAGACTTCCTTCGCGGCGTTCGGGAACTCTGCGATCGACACGACATCGTACTCATCTTCGACGAGATCTACACCGGCTGGGGCAAGACGGGCAGCCTCTTCTACTTCATGCGTTACCCGGATCTGATACCGGACGTGCTGACCACGAGCAAATCGTTCGGCGGCGGAAAGTCGTCCATATCCGCCTTCGTCGCCCGCAAGCCGGTGTTCCGGAAGGCGTACGACAACCTGACCGACGCGCTGTTGCAGAGCACCAGCACCACGTACTACGGCATGGGGGAGGAGTGCGTCACCGCCATCGAGGCGATCAACATCGTGGTGGAGGACGACTACCCGGCACGGGCGCGGGCGCTGGAACGGGTCCTCGAACCGGGGTTGCACCGGCTCGCCAAGGAGCATCCGGAGGCGGTCGGCCGAGTGGCCGGCGCCGGGGCGCTCTGGGGCGTGCAGATCGACGGCGGGCCGAAGATCCTCGACCTGGTGGGCCGGCTCGCCCCGGCCGGTGTCGCCCGCGACCCCCGCTTCAAGGCCAAGCTGGTCACCTGCGCCGTCATCAACGCGCTCTACCGGGACCACGACATCTTCACCTACTACACGCTCAACGGCCGCAACCCGCTGGTCATCGGACCGTCGCTGGTCACCGAACCGGCCGACGCGCAACGCGCCGTGGACGCCCTCGGCGATCTGCTCGACCAGGGGCTTACCCGGCTGGTGACCCGGTTCGTCACGCAGAAGGTGGGATCGCTGTGGTGATCGTGGTCACCGGCGCCGCCGGGATGCTCGGCTCCCGGCTGGCCGACCGGCTCGCCGCCGACGGCCACCAGGTCCGCGGCGTCGACCTGCGGCCGGAACCCACTGTCGGGTACGTCGGCGACATCCGGGACCCGGCCCTGCTGGACCGCGCCCTCACCGGCGCCACCGTGGTGATCCACTGTGCGGCGGCGCTGCCGAGCTATCCGTCCGACGAGATCCGGTCGGTGATCGTCGACGGCACGCGCGGGGTCTTCGACGCGGCGCGCCGGGCCGGGGTGGAGCGCGTCCTGCACGTCTCCTCGACCGCCGTCTACGGGCTGCCCACGCAGGTGCCCACCACCGAGGCGTACCCGCGCAGTCCGGTCGACACCTACAGCGCGGCCAAGGCCGCCGCCGAGGAGATCGCCGAACGGCACCGCGCGGACGGCCTGCCGGTGGCGGTGCTGCGGCCCAAGACCTTCGTCGGCCCCGGCCGGATGGGGCTGTTCGCCATGCTCTTCGAGTGGGCGGAGGAAGGCCGCAACTTCCCCGTCCTCGGACGCGGCGACGTACGGATCCAGATGTTCGCCGTGGACGACCTGGTGACCGCCGTGGTCACCGTCCTGCACGCCGACGACGACGTCGCCAACGACACGTACAACCTCGCCGCCGAGCAGTTCGGCACGCTGCGCGAGGACTTCCAGGCGGTCCTGGACGCCGCCGGTCACGGCCGACGGGTGGTCTCGCTGCCCGCCCGCCCCGCGCTCGCCGCGCTCAGCCTGCTGGAACGCACCCGGCTCTCACCCGTCTACGGACGCCTGCTGCACAAACTGATGGCCGACTCGTACGTCAGCATCGACAAGGCCCGGGACCGGCTGGGCTTCCGGCCGAAACTCTCCAACCAGGACGCCATCCTGCGCACCTACGAGTGGTGGCGGGCGCAGCGACAGCGTCACCGACCGTCGCGGGGCGGTCGGACCAGCCGCGATCCGTGGCGACAGGGTGCCCTGGCCGCCGCGAAGATCTTCTTCTGACGGCCCGCGATGACCGCCGCCGAGACCGTGGTGGAGCCGGTCGCCCCGGTCGCCCCCGACCGGGTCGTACGCCCGCTCCTGCTGCCACGCCACCTGCTCGCACTGGCCCGACCGGGGCACGTCGTCAAGAACCTCCTGGCCGTCCCGCTCGCCCTCGTCGACACCCCGGTCTGGACGGCGTCGGCACTGTGGCGGTGCCTCTGGGCGATCGTCGCGTTCACGCTCGCCTCGTCGGTGATCTACGTGCTCAACGACATCGCCGACCGCCACCTCGACCGGGAACACCCCGACAAGCAGCACCGACCGATCGCCGCCGGACACGTCCCGGTCCCGGTCGCCTGGGCGTACGCGGTGCTGCTCGCCGTCGGACTGGTCGCGGTGACCGTCACCGGCCCGCAGATGACCTGGTGGCCGCTGATCGCCTACCTGGCCCTGAGCGCCGCCTACAGCCGGTGGCTCAAGCACCTGCCGCTGCTGGACGTCTGCGTGGTCTCCACCGGCTTCGTGCTGCGCGTCCTACAGGGGTACGCGGCCACCGGGACGGTGCCCGCCAGTCTGCTGCTCACCGCCGTGTTCAGTGGCTGCCTGGTGCTCATCCTGGGCAAGCGACGGCACGAACTGGCCGCCCTCGGCACCCCGCACCGGCCGGCCCTGCACGGCTACAACCTGCTGCTCGCCGACCACCTGCTCGGCCTGACCACCTCGCTGGCCGGCACCACCTTCCTGCTGTACCTGCACCTGGACGCGCCGATCGCCGCCTATCCGCCGGCCGTGCTGGCGCTCGTCGTACCCCTGGGGTTGCTGGCCGCGTTCCGCTACCTCCAGGCGGTCCTGGTGCTGCGGACCGGCGGCGACCCGATCCGGATCCTGCTGCGCGACCGGACGATCGTCGGCTGTGCCGTGCTGATCGGCGTCGTGCTGGCCGTGGCACAGATCAACGCCCGCTATCCCCACCTGCTGACCTGGATGGACTGATGAGCCCTCCCCTGGTGTCGGTCATCGTGCCGAACTACAACTACGCCCGCGCGCTGCGGCTCTGCCTCGACTCCCTGCGGGCGCAGACATACCCGCGTCTGGAGATCATCGTGGTGGACGACTGCAGCACCGACGACTCGGTGGCGGTCGCCGAGGCCCACGGCGCGCGGGTCGTGCGGACGCCGAGCAACAGCGGCCCGGCCGCGGCCCGTAACCTCGGCGCGGCGGTCGCGGCGGGGGAGATCCTGTTCTTCGTCGACTCCGACGTGGCGGCCCGCCCGGACGCGGTGGCCAACGCGGTCGACCTGCTCACCTCGGACCCGGAGATCGGGGCGGTGTGCGGCAACTACGACCCGGTGCCGCTGATCCGGGACAGCCTGCTGGAGGAGTACCGCTGCCTCCAGCAGTCCTACTGGCTGATCGCCGACGAGGGGCAGATCATGACGCTCTACACCGCGCTGCTGGCCGTGCCGGCCCGGGTGTTCGCCGAGATCGGCCCGTTCAACCCCCGACTGCGGGAGACCGAGAACGCCGACTACGGCATGCGGCTCGCGCAGCACTACCGGATCCTGCTCTCGCCACGGGTGCGGGGTGTGCACGACCACGACCACGAACTCGGTGTCCTGGTCCGCAAGGTGTTCACCCGGACGGCGCTGCACATCCCGATGTTCGCCAGCAAGCCCGAGTTTCCCGGCGGACTGCGCAGCGGCCCCCGGGCCTGGGTCAGCATCGCCGCGCCGCTGACCCTGCTCAGCCTCGTGCTGCCGCTGCTGCTCGGCCCGGCGGCCCTGGTGGTGCCGCTGGCCGCGTTCGCCGCCTTCGTCGCCGGTGACCTGCCCATGTACCGCTTCGTCCGGGCCGAACGCGGCTGGGGATTCCTGGTCTACTTCGTCGCGATGCACTTCTTCCTGAACCTGGTCATCGCGGTCGCCGCCGCCTGCGGCGTGCTGGCCTGGCTGACCTCCGCCCGCTTCCGCCGGCTCTACGACCGCCCGGAGGTCGCCACCCGATGAACGCCCTACCCCTGGTCTCGGTGATCGTGCCGAACTACAACTACGCCGAGTCACTGGACCTCTGCCTGCGCTCCGTGCTCGACCAGACCTACCCGAACATCGAGGTGCTGATGGTCGACGACTGCAGCACCGACCAGTCCGTCGCGGTGACCGAGGCGCTCGGCGTCCGCGTGGTCAGCACCGGCGCCAACGGTGGCTGCGGCACCGCCCGCAACGTCGGTGCCGCGCACACCGTGGGCGAGCTGATCTGCTACGTCGACTCCGACCTGGCGTTGGCACCCGATGCGGTCGCCAACGCGGTCCGCATCCTGCGGGACGCACCCGACGTCGGGGCGGTCTGCGGGATCCAGGACGCCGAACCGCTGATCCACGACACGCTCGTCTCCCGCTACCGTGGGCTCCAGTACCACTACTGGTCGATCAGCTCGGAGGGCGACGTGTCGTTCCTCTTCCCCGCCGTCTGCGTGATCCGACGGGCCGTGTACGACGAGATCGGGCCGTTCAACCCGGCCCTGCGGCAGACCGAGGAGGTCGACTACGGCTACCGGCTGACCCGCCGGTACCGGATGCTGCTCACCTCCGAGGTGCGCGGCCGACACGACCACGACCACGAACTGCCCGGCCTGCTGCGCAAGCTGTTCCACCGGGGACGGTTGCGGATCCCGCTGTACGCCCGCGCCCGGCGCTTCGGCAAGGGCTTCGAGACCGCCTCCCGGGCATGGGGCAGCCTGGCCGCGTTCCTCGCCCTGCCGGCGCTGGTCGTACCGCTGCTGTTCTGGCCGTGGGGCGCGGTGCTGCCGGCGGCCCTGCTGGTGGCGTCGCTGGCCTGCGACGCCGGGATGTACCGCTTCGTCCTGCGGCGGCACGGGCCGCTGTTCCTGCTCGGCTTCGCCGGGCTGCACTTCCTGGTCAACGTGACGATCACGGCCGGGGTGGCGACCGGTGCCGTGCAGTGGCTGCTGTCCCGGCCGTTCCGGCAGCTCTACGACGCCTCGTTCCCGATCGACGGCACGCCCCGGTGGGAATCAGCGTGACCACTGCCGCGCCGGTCGCCGCCGACACCGCGACGCCACCCGGGCGCGCGGTACGGCGGCGCTGGCCGACGGTGCTGTGGCCGGCCGCCGCCGGGCTCTGGCTCGCCTTCACCGTCGCGCACCTGGCGCTGAGCGGACGGTGGTGGCTCTGGCTCGCGGTGGACACCGTACCGCCGCCGGTCTTCCTGCTGGTGCCCCTGGTGCTGGCGGCCGGAGCGGTGGTGAGCCACCGTCGGCGCGTGGTGTCGGTGCTCGCCGCCCTGGGCCTGCTGCTCGGTGCCGGGCTCGGCGGCGTCAACGTGCGCTGGTGGCAGGGCGGCGACGGACCCGCCCCCACCGACGCGGTACGGGTCTTCTCCTGGAACACCGGCTACTGGGACTCCGGCGGCGAGACCGAGACGATGTACCGCGTGCTGCGCGACGCCGACGCCGACGTCTACCTGTTGCAGGAGTACTGGTACGAGCAGGGGCGGCCGACGGAGGCGACGCTCGACCGGCTGCGCGCCGAGTTCCCCGGCTTCCAGGTGGTGGTCGTCGGCGAGCTGGTCACCCTCTCCCGGCTGCCGGTGCTGCGGCAGGCACCGCTGGAGCCGGTCGGCCTGCCGCCCGAGGTCGCGGCGGCCGGTGACGAGTGGCGCTACAAGACCCTGCGGACCGACCTGGACCTGGGCGGCGGTCGGGTGCTCTCGGCCTACAACCTGCACCTGCCGGTGCAGCTCTCCCCACAGCACGGACCGTTCGACGCCGCCTTCTACCGCATCCTGCGCGAGCAACGGGCGCAGCGGGAGCCGCAGTGGCGCGCGCTGGCCCGCGACGTCCGCGACAACCCGCATCCGGTGCTGCTCGCCGGTGACCTGAACACCACGCCGGCAATGGGCGACCTGCGCAAACTGCCCGACGGCCTGCGCGACGCCGCCCACGCCATGACGACGCCGTACCCGGCCAGCTTCGCGGCCCGGCCCGGCTGGCCGCACTGGTGGCGACTCGACTGGGCGCTGGCCTCGCCGCAGGTCCGGGTGCACTCCTACCGATTCGGCGACGCGCGGGGCGTCTCCGACCACCGCACCCAGGAGCTGGTGGTGTCGCTGGGCGACCGGTGAGCCGGTTCAGGCGTACGGGTCGAACGGGATGCCGGCGGGCCTGGCGACGCCGAGCAGGTACTCGAACGCACCGTCCTTGATCTTGATGCTGGCCGCACCGAAGTCGGCCGCCATCAGACTGTTCCGCAGGTCCAGGCTGGGCCAGCCGTTCCAGTCCACCACCGGCGGGTAGTGCCAGGTGCCGTAGTGGTTCTCCGGCGGTTCGTCGTTGGCGTTGGCGAGCCGGAAGAAGTGCGTCGACGCGCCGTCCTTGTGATAGACCACCTTGGGATGCGTGCCGTCGAAGCGCACCTGGGCGCGCGGGTAGGTGCGCCGGCTGCTGTGCTGCGTGGTGGTCACGTACTCGACCCGGTCGGCCGCCTGGTCGACCCAGGAGATCACGTGCTCCCAGTCGTGCCGGTGACCGCCGAGACCGCTGCCGTGCACCGCCTGGTCCTTCTCGAAGTAGCTGGCGTAGACGATCGCGCACCAGCCGTTGTTGCACTTCGACCGTGCGTACGTCTGCGACATGTCCAGGTCGGAGCGGTCCCGGCAGCTACCGTTGATCGCCCCGGTGGTCCGCAACCCGCCGTTGATCCGTCCGTCCGGGCTGATCGCCGAGACCGCGTAACAGCCGTCGGTGTCGTAGTCGTAGGCGGGGGAGAAGGACGACTCGTAGCCGCCCGCGTGGTGCGGCAGATTGGGCAGCGAGTTGGCGTACGCGGGCGCGGCGGGCACGAGGACCGCGAACGCGGCCAGCCCGGCCAGCGCTCGGGCCAGGGTGCGACGTCGCCGGACCGGCGGGTGTGCGTGCGGTGTCATCTCTGGCCTCTCCGGACGGCGGCTACCGGGCCGATGTCTCCATCGACGTGCGGCCATGTATCTCACGGTCGACGGGCGCGAGTCAACGAGAACGCGAAGAATCCTCGGCAGCGTGGGAGTGTCCGGTGTGGTGAGGTCGGGCGCTAGAAGGCCGCGACGGCGTAGCGGCCGGTGCGACGGCGGACGTGGCCCCGCCAGCCCGCGAGCAGGGCGATCACGGTCCAGCCGACGACGCCCAGGGCGAGGCTGGTCACCTTGCCGGCGGAGTCGACCCGGTCGGCGTCCTGCAGGGCGATCCGTCCGTCCGGGTCGGTCAGCACCGTGAGGGTGTCACCGACCCGGTAGCCGGGGGAGCTGCCCTGGTAGACGAGCGGTTCGTCGAGCGGGCCGGTAGTGCCGTGCAGGGTGAAGGTGTGCCGCTTGCCGTTGGCCTCGGCGTCGACGATCGTCACCTGCTGGCGGAGGCCGCGCTGCTTCAAGGCCAGGTCGGGGGCGAGCTGCACCGAGCCGACGAGGACGAACAGGGCCGGCAGCAGGGAGAGCAGGGCCAGCCAGGTCGCCCGGTGCAGGAGATGCACGCCGGTGGCGAAGGCCAGGCAGAGGAGTACGCCGGTGACGATGGGGATCGCCCGGGTGCCGGCGGTGGCGTACCCGATGCCGGTGTTCAGCGCGACGGCGAGCAGGCCGAAGATCATCAGCAGCATGGTGCGGCGGACCGACCGTCCGGCGGTCCAGGCGCCCGCGAACTCGGTTGCGGCGGTGGTAGACACGACGAAGATCGTAGGGTCCGCCGTCCAGACCACCACCGCGCGGTCGAGGCCACCGCAGCGGGGGTGGCGGCCGACCCGCCGGGCAGAGACCGATCCGCGAGGTCACCAGCGGCCCGCGCGGGAGGTCGCCACCAGACCGGATCGCCGTGCCGGACGACGCGCCGGGGTGACCAGGCATCCGTCCTATGTGGCCGGTCCGGCTGCCCGGCCTGTCCCGGGATGTCATAGGCTGCCGTCCGGTCGTGAGCCGGTCGAGGAGTGGCATGACGCGTACTGTCCGTGGTCCGTTGCGCCGGCTCGCCGTACGCTGCGGGGTCGTCGTCGGCGCGCCCTGGTTCAACCTGGCCAGCTTCGCCGTGGTCATCGTGAACGCGGTGGCCTTGGGCCTGGAGACGTACGGGAACGTGGTGGCGTCGGTGGGTACGGCGCTGCGTGCCGTGGAGTACGTCTGCATCGCGCTGTTCGTGCTGGAACTGCTGATCCGGTTCGGTGCGCACGCCACCTCCCCGGCCGGCTTCTTCCGGGACCGGTGGAACGTGTTCGACCTGGTGATCGTGGCCGCGCCGCTGCTGCCCGGGGTACGGGAGAACGTGACCCTGCTCCGGTTGCTGCGGCTGGCCCGGATCGTGCGCGCGTTCCGGCTCTTTCCCAGCCTGCGGGTGATCCTGGTGGGCATCCGGCGCAGCCTGCCCGGACTGGCCAGTTTCCTGCTGGTCACCGCGCTGCTCCTGTACGGGTACGCGATGCTCGGTTGGATGCTGTTCGGCACCGCCTACCCGGAGGAGTACGGCACCGTCGGGCAGGCCATGCTCACGTTGTTCCTGCTGCTGTCGCTGGACGGGATCACCGACACGCTCCAGGCGGGCCGTGACGTCACCGAGTGGGCGGTGCTGTACTACGTCTCCTACATGGTGGCCGCCTGCTATCTGTTGACCAATCTGCTGGTCGGACTGGTGCTGACCGCGTTGCAGGAGGCGCACCAGGACGAGCAGGTCGCCGCCCAGCGGGCCGGTCGGCCGACCGGTGGTCACGCCGAGGACGAGCCGTCGGTGCGGGAGCAGTTGGCCCGCGTACAGGCGATCATCACGGACCTGGAGCGGCGGCTGCCGGAACCGGTCCCGGTCGGTCCGCCGACCGCCGCGCGCGCCGGGGCCGTGCCGGAGGTCGGGACGCTCGTCCTGCCGCCGGTGCCACGGCCGACTCGGGAGGCCGACGCCGCCGGGACCGCCTCCGCACTGCCGGGCGGCGTGCGTGACCAGCGACGGGCCCGGACCAGGAACCGCCGCAAGCGGCGTTGACGGTGCCGCCGGGGCACCCGCCGTGGCGGCTGCTCCGGGACGGCCCCGGCCGCGCGGCGCGGCGGTCACTCCCAGCGGAACAACAGGCCCGCCACGGTGGCACCGAGTACGACCGTGACGCCCAGACCCGCCAGTTGCCCGGCCCCGATCGGCGTGCCCTCCCAGGCGGCGCCGAGAGCCTCCACGGTGGCACCGAACGGCAGCCAGCGACCGATGTCGGCGAGTGGGCCCGGCAGTGCGTCCGGTCCGCCGAACATCCCGCCCAGGGCACCGAGGAGGAAGAACACGACCAGACCGATGGCGACGGCGGAGTTCGGGGTGGGCGCGACCGCCGCGACGATCATGCCGGTGCTGTACATGGCGGCCATCGCCAGCGCCGTCACGCCGAGCGCCGCGCCGACGTCGACCGGTGCGTTCGCGCCGAACACCAGGAAGGCGAACGCGACGGCGGCGGCGATGCCGACGACCGCCTGAAGCACGCTGACGATCACCTGCGCGGTCAGCACCATGGCCGGTGAGGCGGGCGTGACACCGAGCCGGCGCAGGATGCCGGAGCGCCGGTAGTAGGCCAGGAAACTCGGCATGTTGATGATGCCGATCAGCGCGATGACCATGGTGAGCACGAGCGGGAGGACGAACAGGTCCAGCGCGGTCAGCCCACCCGCGACCTCATGTTCGTTCGCCGAGCCGGCGCTGGTCAGCATGATCAGTAGGGGCAGGCACAGCGGGACGACCAGGCCGGGGGTGTCCCGTACGACCATCTTCGCCTCGCAGCGGATCAGCGTCAGCAGCGCGCGTGTCCCCGGTCGGTGGGCGACGACGGTGGTCATGCGGCTTCCTCCAGGTCGAGTTCCTTGCCGGTGAGCGCGACGAACGCGTCGTCCAGGTTGGCGGTGCCGGTCTGTGCGACCAGCCCGGCGGGAGTGTCGGTGGCGATGACGCGGCCTGCGTCGAGGACGGCGACCCGGTCGCAGAGCCGCTCCACCTCCTCCATGGCGTGGCTGACCAGCAGCATGGTCATCCCCTCGGCGCGGAGCCGCTCGATCGTCGCCCACATGCGGCGGCGGGCCTTCGGGTCCAGGCCGGTGGTCAGCTCGTCGAGGATCACCACGCGCGGGCGGCCGACCAGCGCGAGGGCGATCGAGAGCCGCTGCTGCTGGCCGCCGGAGAGCTTGTCGAACGTCGTCCTCCGCTGTCCGGTGAGGTCGACCATGTCCAGTAGCTCGTCGGTCGGCCGGGGGTCGGGATAGAAGCTGCGGTACAGGTCGACCAACTCGGTGACCCGCAACGCGCCGTGCAGGTACGCGTGCTGGAGCTGCACGCCGAGCACCTGCCGTACGCGCCGCCGGTCGGCCCGGGGATCGAGTCCGAGTACGCGTACCCGCCCCCGTTCGGGTACGCGTAGCCCGGCGATCATCTCGACCGTCGTCGTCTTCCCGGCGCCGTTGGTGCCGAGGACACCGACCGCCTCCCCGACGTCGACCCGGAGACTCACCTCGGCCACGGCCCGGGTCGATCCGTAACTCTTGACGAGGTTCTCGGCGAGGATCGCCGGTTCGGCGTTGGTCATGCCCCGACGCTACGGACGCCCCGACCTGGCCACCTGTCCCAGAAGTCACCTCTCGGGGGCATGACTTCCGGCACGGGTACGCCTGAGGCGGGCCGACCTAGAGTGGGGGCGTGCGACGCGTCGGGACGGAGGAGTGGTCCGGCATCGCGATGCTCGTGGTCGCGATCGCCGTCGCCGCGCCCGTGTTGTTCGGGGCCGTCGGCCCCGAGATCCCCCTGGTCCTGTGGACCGCGCTGTTCGTCCTCTACCTCGTCGCGTTGCTCACCTCGGTCGCCGTCGAGCGGCCCGGCCCGCTGCGGACCGGGTCGTTCGCGGTGGCCGTGCTGGCGTCCTGGGCGGTGCTGCTGGCACTGCCCAACTCGGGACTGCTGCCGGTGCTGCTGGTGCTCACCTCGGCGGTCAGCGTGTACCTGGCGCCGCTGCGGGTGGGGCTGGTCCTCGTCGCCCTGAACACCGTGGTGATCGCGGTGAGCCTGCCGTCGGCCGTGTTCCGGTCACCGGAGGCGGTCGTGGTGATCGGCTTCTACCTGCTGATCCAGTTGGCCAGCATGCTCAGTTCGAGCACCCTGCTCCGGGAACAGCGGATGCGCCGCGAGCTGGCCGAGGCGCACGTGGAGTTGCAGGCCGCGAGCGTGCTGCTGTCCGAGTCCGCCCGGACGGCCGAACGCCTGCGGATCTCCCGCGAGCTGCACGACCAGATCGGTCACCAGTTGACCGTCCTCACGCTGGAGTTGGAGACGGCCCGGCACCTCGACGGCGAGGCGTCGCGGACCCACGTGGAACGGGCCAACCGAGTCGCCCGCGAGCTGCTCGGCGACGTACGCGCCACGGTCGGCCGGCTGCGGACCGAACCGCCCGACCTGGAGCAGGCGTTGCGGCGGATGGCCCGTGACCTGCCGGGGCTCGACGTGTCGGTGGACGTCTCGCCGACCGTACGGGTGGACGAGGAGGAGAGCGCGGCGTTCGTCCGGGCCACCCAGGAGATCGTCACGAACACCATCCGGCACGCCGGGGCACGCGAGTTGTGGATCTCGGTGTCCGCCGACGCCCGGGGCACCGTGCTGGAGGCCCGCGACGACGGGTGCGGCGCACCGGACCTGGTGCTCGGCAACGGGCTGCGGGGGTTGCGCGAACGCTTCCAGGCGCTCGGCGGTGACCTCGCCGTCGACGGGCGGGCCGGGTTCCGGGTGACCGCGCGGGTGCCGGCGGCATGACCCGGGTGGTGGTGGTCGACGACCAGACGCTCATCCGGCAGGGCATCCGGGGGCTGCTGGAGGTCGCCGACATCGACGTGGTCGGCGAGGCCGACGACGGGCGGGCCGCGTTGACGGTCGTCGCCGAGACCGCGCCGGACGTGATCCTGCTCGACCTGCGGATGCCCCGCTTCGACGGCATCTGGACGCTCGAACGACTCCGCGCCGCCGAGGTCGAGATCCCGGTGCTGGTCCTGACCACGTTCGACGACGACGACCTGGTGCTCGCCGCGCTCCGGGCGGGCGCCCGTGGCTACCTGCTCAAGGACGTGACGCTGGACCAGCTCACCCGGGCCATCCACACGCTCGCCGACGGCGGGACGCTGATCGCCCCGTCGATCACCGACCGGATGCTGCGGGCGATCCGTTCGGGACCGTCACCGGCCGGGCCGCACGCGGGACCCGTCCCCGGCCTGACCGAACGCGAGCAGGAGGTGCTGCGGCTCGTGGCGCAGGGCTACAGCAACCGGGAGATCGCCGAGGTGCTGTTCCTGGCGGAGGGGACCGTCAAGAACCACGTCTCCACCATCCTCACCAAGCTCGGCGCGCGGGACCGGACGAACGCGGTGCTGCGCGCCCTGCACGAGGGCATCCTCGACTGACGTCGAGTTGGCAGGGGTCCCCTGCCATACCTCAGACGTCAGCAGGGGTCCCCTGCTTGCGCGTGACACGCGGTTGACAACTCCCGGGCGGTATGACGCTTTCGCGATGACATCGGATGGGAGGTGGCCATTAATATTCACGGACATCGATCGCGGCGTATCGGCGCGCCGCGCAGTCCGCAGGGGAGTACCTGATGATCCGACGACAACTGCTGCGCGCGGCCACCGCCGCGCTCGCGGCGGTGCTGGCGGCGACCGGCGTGCAGGTGGTCACCGCCACCGGCGCCGCCGCGGCCCGGACCGTGTATTACGACGCCAGCCGGGCCGGCGAGTTCCGGACCAACTTCGACCAGGCCGCGCAGATCTGGAACAGCCGGGTCAGCAACGTCCGGCTGGTCCCCGGTACGCCGGCCAACGTCACCATCCTGGTCGACACCGGCTGGCCCCGGGCGCAGGTCACCGGGCTGGGCTCCGGCCGGATCTGGATGGGGTGGCAGGCCGTCGACCAGGGCTATAACCGCACCCGCATCGCCACCCACGAGTTCGGTCACATCCTCGGGCTGCCCGACCGGCGTACCGGGCTCTGTTCCGACCTGATGTCCGGCAGCAGCGCGCCGGTCTCCTGCACCAACGCCAACCCCAGCGCGGCCGAGGCCAGCCGGGTCAACCAGCTCTTCGCGGGCAGCCTCAGCACCGCCGGGGTGGCGCAGTCGTACACCTGGACCGAGGACGGCGACGTCGGCACCTTCGTGGTCGGCGGTCGGCCGGCCACCGAGAACTACCCGTGGCTGGTCTACACCTCCGGCTGCACCGGCACACTGATCAAGGCGAACTGGGTGGTCACCGCGAAGCACTGCCCGACCCCGTCGTCGGTGCGGGTGGGCAGCGTCAACCGCAGCAGCGGCGGCGTCGTGGTCGGCGTGAGCCGGGCCGTCAACAACCCCACCATCGACGTGAAGCTGTTCCAGCTCTCCAGCTCGGTCAGCTACGCACCGGCGGTGATCCCGTCCACCTCCGGCGCCGTCGGCACCGCCACCCGCATCATCGGGTGGGGTCAGACCTGCGCACCCCGTGGCTGCGGCTCGGCGCCGCTGGTGGCCAACGAGCTGGACACCTCGATCGTGGCCGACAGCCGGTGCAGCGGCATCAACGGTCCGTACGAGATCTGCACCAACAACACCAACGGCAACGCCGGGGCCTGCTACGGCGACTCGGGCGGCCCGCAGGTGCGCCGGGTCAACGGTGTGTGGCAGGTGATCGGCGCGACCAGTCGGGCCGGCAACAACAGCTCCACCTGCGCCACCGCGCCCTCGATCTACGGTGACCTCCCCTCCATCCGTTCCTGGATCAACACCCAGGTCGGCGGCCTCCCCGTCTGACGAGTCCCGTGATCATGGAGTTGTGGTGCCCGGAAGGCCGCGAGGTGCGGCGTCCGTGGTACCACAACTCCATGATCGCGTTGGCAGGCCGGGGGCGGCGTCGGCGGGGCGCTGGGCGTGGGATAGTGCCTGGTTGTGGAGCGGTATGGGGTGTTGATCCTGCCTTCGAGTAACCGGGTGTACTCGGGGGCGGCGGTGGAGCTGACGCGGGCCGAGCTGGAGATCTTCGGCGGCAGCGTGCTCGGTGGACGGATCGGGGCGGTCGAGACGGTCGCCGTCGGCGGGGTGCCGTACGTGACCTTCGAGGTCGACGGCGGGCTGAGCGAGCGGGACACCGCGCTGCTGGCCAACCTGTCCAGCGCGTACGCGCTGTTCGAGTTCGTCGGTGACCTGCTGCGGCCGGTGCCGCTGAGCCGCCTGGACCGCTTCGACGACGACCTGGTCACCATCCAGAAGTACCCGGGCAAAACCAACGAGCAGTTCACCAAGCTGCTGCTCAACGTCACCCTGCTCGCCTCGGCCTGGGCCGACGACCTGCTCACCCGGCGGTTCCGGGTGCTCGACCCGCTCTGCGGCCGGGGCACCACGGTCAACCAGGCGATGATGTACGGCTTCGACGCCGCCGGCCTGGACCGCGACAGCAAGGACTTCGAGGCGTACCAGACGTTCCTCAGCACCTGGCTCAAGCGCAAGCGGGTCAAGCACCGGGTGTTGGAGTCCGGGCCGGTCCGCCGGGAACGCAAGGTGGTCGGCAAACGGCTGCGGGTGGAGGTGGCCGCCTCGAAGGAGGCGCAGCGGGCCGGTGACGTGCAGACCGTGGACGTGGTCAACGCCGACACCACCCGGGTCGGGGAGTTCTTCCGCCCGGAGAGCGTCGACGTGGTGGTGGCCGACGCCCCGTACGGGGTGCAGCACGGCAGTCGTACCGCCGAGACCGGCCTGGCCCGCGACCCGCTCGCGCTGCTCGACGCCGCCGTGCCCGGCTGGGTGCGGCTGCTGCGCCCCGGCGGCGCCCTCGGCATCTCCTGGAACACCAACGTGGCCCGGCGGGAGGCCGCCGCCGAGCGGCTGGCCGCAGCCGGTCTCGACGTGCGCGACGAGGGCCCCTGGACGGGGCTGTCCCACCGGGTCGACCAGGCGATCGTCCGCGACGTCCTGGTCGCCCGCAAACCCGGCTGAGTCGTGTTCCCGCACCGGCCGCCGACGGCCGGTGCGGGAACACGGACCGGTCAGCGGCCCTGTGCGTGGGAGCGGGAGTTGCCCGGGCCGAAGGCGGTCAGGAACCGGTCGCGGAAGGTGTCCATCCGCCAGACCGGGGCGTCGGCGTCCGGGGTCAGACCCTCCTGCCACTTCCAGTCCTCGATCTGCGCGAACACCGCCGGGTCCTTGGCCACGATGTGGATCGGTACGTCCGGGCTGGGGTTCTCCCCGGTCACCACCGGAGCCGGCTGGTGGTCACCGACGATGACCATCACCGTGTCGTCATTGCCGTACCGCTCCAGGTAGGAGATCAGGGTACGCAGTGTGTAGTTGATCGAGTGCCGGTAGCCGGTGCGGGCCTGCGCGGCCGGGGTGCCGATGATGCCCCGCTGGAACACCTCGCCGTCGTCGATGTCGTCCCAGTCCACCACCGACGGCACCCTGGTCCAGGGGGAGTGGCTGGAGACCAGCGCCAACTCGGCCATCACCGGGCGGTCCCGGGGGCCGGTCAGCTCCCGCTGGTGGAACTGGTGGATGGCGAACTGGTCGGGCATCGGGGCGAAGGCGAACTTCGGCCCCTGGTAGCCGAGATCGGGGCCGCTGTAGAACTTCTCGTACCCGTAGAACGCCCCCTCCGGCCACGCCTGGTTGACCGCCGGCATCACCCCGACCGTACGCCACTGGGCGCGCTGGAACGCGTCACCCAGGGTGAACCGGTCGGTGGCGAGCAGGTTGCGGTGCCGCTGGTTGTTGTCGATCCAGAGCCCGGAGAGCAGCGTGGCGTGCGCCAACCAGCTCGCCCCGCCGATGGTCGGCGAGGTGAGGAAACCGCTGCGGGACGAGAAACCGGCTGCCGACAGCCGCCCGGCCCCCTCGTCGAGCACCCGCTGGATCGAGGCGAAGTCGGGGTCGGCGACGGCGTCCCGGCCGTAGCTCTCCACGAAGGTGATCAGCACGTTCTTGCCGCGCAACCCGGTCAGCAACTGGTCGCCGGGTACGTCGCGGAACGGGTCCACGTTGATCTCGTCGGTGAACGCCGCCCGGTCGTGCAGCCGCGCGTGCACCTCGACGGCGTGCTCCTGGACCAGGGTGGTCGCGTTGGAGTCGGCCACGTACACGCCCGGCACGATCCGGGCCCCGAAGGCGGCGAGCACCACCCAGACCACCACCAGCGACGCGACGGCCCGGGTGGTGCCGGTGCGGTTGCGGGCCAGCACCCCGGACAACCGGACCGTGGACATCGCGGTCAGCACGGGGATGCCCAGCAGCAGCAGGCCGACCCCGACGGCGATCGCGATGGCACCCGGACGACCGATCGACTCGGCCACGAACGAGAACGCCGGCCCGAGCAGCGACCAGTCCAGCACCAGGTCGAACGGGCGACCCAGCGACGAGTAGAAGCCCAGGTCACCGACCTTCACCATGGCGACGAGGCCGAGCAGCACACCGGAGACGGCGGCCACCACCCGGCGCGGTCGGCCGGGCAGCGCCAGCAGCAGCGCGGCCAGCAGCAGCGCCTCCAGCGGGATCCGCAGGAACGTGCCCGGCTCCAACTGCCACGGCCGGTTGGGCAGCGTCAGCGTGGCCAGCACCAGCAGGGCGGCCAGCACGGTCACCACCCGGGCCAGCACCGCCCGCCGTCGGCTGGGCGCAGCCGCCGGCTCGTCGGCCGTCCCGGCGACCTCCGGTGCGGGCGGGGTCGCTGTCGCGTCGTCCGGTCGCTCGGTGGGCTCGGTGGTGCGGGCGTGGTCGGTGCCCGGCGTGGGGGCCGGGTCGGAGATCGACAACTGCTTCTCCCGGGTCAGCGCAGCGACAGGACAGGCGCGGGTGGCATGTCGCGGTCCTCGATCCGGTCGACCCGACGGGCGACGACCGGTGCCGGCAGGACCACCACCGCGGGTACGACCCGAGGCGCGCGTTGCCGCCACAGCCATCCGACGTCGCGCCCGAACGACTCGACCAGCATGCCGAGCGCGGCGACCAGCACGAGGGTGGTCAGCGGCCCGGGCAGCACCTGGGACGCGGCGACCGCGAGCATGATCCCCTGGACCGCGGCGACCACCTTACGCCAGTACCGGGGCGGCAGTTGCCGGTCCATCCAGGGCAGTGCCCAGCTCGCGACCAGGAAGGCGTACCGCATCAGGCCGATGGCGAGCACCCACACCCCGACCGACGGGGCGACGTAGCAGCTCAGCATCAGCACCAGGAACGAGTCGACCTCCATGTCGAACCGGGCGCCGAGCGCGCTGGAGGTGCCGGTGTGGCGGGCCACCTTGCCGTCGACGGCGTCCAGTGCCAGCGCCACCCCGGTCATCGTGACCAGCAGCACCACCGGCGCCGGGCGGCCGGCGATCAACGCGTCCGCGATCAACGCGGTCACCCCGCCGACCAGCAGCCCCCGACCCATCGTCACCCAGTCGGCCGGTCCGAGCCGGTCCGAGCCGGACCCGCGCAGGCCACGTACGAGAACCACGCAGGTCACCGTGCCGTACGCGAGCCCGGCCACCCAGCCGGTGACGCCGAGACCGACGCTCGCGGCGAGCCCCGCCAGCAGGACGATCTGAACGATCAGCCCGATTTGCGGACCGGTTCGAACTGTGGACACCGTGCCTCCGTGTTTATGATCGACGACCCCTGTCAAGGATGTACGGAAAACATGACGGATCGGTTCGGTCCGGACCCAGGCAAAGGAGAACTCGGTGACCCGAACGGCTCGCGCCTTCTGGCTCACCCTGCCAGGCCAGGGTGAGATCCGCTCGGCGGAGCTACCGGCACCCGGCCCGGAAGAGGTGCTGGTCCGGGCCCTTTTCTCGGGCGTGAGCCGGGGCACCGAGACGCTCGTGTTCACCGGCGCGGTCCCCGAGAGCCAGTACGACACCATGCGCGCCCCGTTCCAGGAGGGCGACTTCCCGGCCCCGGTCAAGTACGGCTACCTGAGCGTCGGCACCGTCGAACAGGGGCCGGAGAAGCTGCGCGGGCGTACGGTGTTCTGCCTGCACCCGCACCAGAGCGCGTACGTGGTGCCGGTCGACGCGGTCACCGTCGTACCGGAGAACGTGCCGGCGGCCCGTGCGGTGCTGGCCGGCACGGTGGAGACCGCGGTCAACGCGCTCTGGGACGCGCCGCCGCTGGTCGGCGACCGGGTCACCGTGATCGGCGGCGGCATGGTCGGCTGCGCGGTGACCGCCCTGCTGGCCCGCTTCCCCGGGGTACGGGTGGAACTCGTCGACACCGACCCGAGCCGCGCCGAGGTGGCCGCCGCGCTCGGTGTGGACTTCGCCACTCCGGAGACCGCCACCGGGGGACGTGACCTCGTGGTGCACGCCAGCGCCACCGCCGCCGGGCTGCAACGCGGCCTGGACCTGCTCGCGCCCGAGGGCACGGTGCTCGAACTGAGCTGGTACGGCGACCGCCAGGTGCAGCTCTCACTCGGTGCCGCGTTCCACTCGGGACGACTCACCATCCGTAGCAGCCAGGTCGGCATGGTCGCCCCCGCCCGGCGCAGCAGCCGCAGTTACGCCGACCGGATGGCCCTCGCGCTCGACCTGCTCGCCGACCCGGCGTTCGACGCGTTGATCACCGGACGGTCGCCGTTCGGGGAACTACCCGACGTCCTGCACCGCCTGAGCGGGGGCACCCTGCCCGCGCTCTGCCATCTCATCACCTACGACGGGGAGTGAACCGTGTTCAGCGTGACCGTCCGTGACCACATCATGGTCGCCCACAGTTTCCGGGGCGAGGTATTCGGCCCCGCCCAGCGGCTGCACGGCGCGACGTTCGTGGTCGACGCCTCCTTCCGCCGCCCCGACCTCGACGCCGACGGCATCGTCGTCGACATCGGACTGGCCACCGACCAGCTCAAGGCGGTACTCGGCGAGCTGAACTACCGCAACCTCGACGACGAGCCGGCCTTCGCCGGCACGAACACCACCACCGAGGTGCTGGCCCGGACCATCGCTGACCGGCTCGCCGACGCGGTGGCCTCCGGCGCGCTCGGCGCGGGCGCGCACGGGCTGACCGGCATCACCGTCACCCTGCACGAGTCGCACGTGGCGTGGGCCGCCTACGAACGGTCACTGCCGGGCGGGACCGGCGGGGGCGCCGCCTGACGTGCTCGTACCGCATACACCTCCGTCGGGCGAGGATCACGTGCCGACCCTGCACGTGATCCTGCCCGGCGACATCGACGACCCGGCCGCACCCAGCGGCGGCAACGGCTACGACCGGCGCGTCTGCGCCGGTCTGGCCGCCGCCGGTTGGCCGGTCCGCGAACACGCCGTGCCCGGGGGCTGGCCGCAGCCGTCCCCGGCCGAGCACGCCGCGCTGGCCGAGGTGCTGGCCGGGCTCCCCGACGGCGCGCCGGTCCTGATCGACGGACTCGTCGCCTCGGTGGTCCCGGACGCGCTCGCGGCACACGCCCGACGGCTGCGCCTGGTCCCGCTGGTGCACCTGCCCCGCGACGACGACACCGAGGCCCGGGCGCTGGCGACGGCCAGCACCGTCGTCGCCACCAGCGCCTGGACCCGCGACCGGCTGCTGGAGCGGTACGCGTTGCCCGCCGAGCGGGTGCACGTGGCCGCACCCGGCGTCGACCCGGCTCCGCCCGCGCCCGGGTCGCCGGAGGGCTCGGCACTGCTCTGCGTCGCGGCCGTCGCCGCACACAAGGGCCACGACGTGCTGGTCGAGGCGCTCGCGGCGGTCGCCGACCGGAACTGGACGCTGACCTGCGCGGGACCGCTGCACCGGGACCCGCCCTTCGTCGACCGGCTGCGGACCCGGCTCGCCGCGCACCGCCTCGCCGACCGGGTACGGCTGGCGGGTCCGCTCACCGGCGACCGGCTCGCCGCCGCGTACGCCGCCGCCGACCTGCTGGTGCACCCGTCCCGGGGCGAGACGTACGGGATGGTGGTCACCGAGGCGCTGGCCCGTGGCGTGCCGGTGCTGGCCTCGGCCGTCGGTGGGCTGCCCGCCGCGCTCGGGCACACCCCCGACGGCGTACGGCCGGGGCTGCTCGTGCCGGCCGAGGACCCGCAGGCGCTGGCCGACGCGCTGCGGCACTGGCTGGACGACGCGGCGCTGCGGGTTCGCCTGCGTACCGCCGCCCTGCGACGTCGCGACACGCTCGACGACTGGACGGCCACCACCACCCGGATCACCACCGCCCTCGAGGAGGCATTGGCGTCATGAACGAGCGTCAGCGAGTGAATCATCAGGTCAGGGCACTGGTGCTTCATGGTGGCACGCAGCGGAGCGGAGTGCCGGCATGAGCGAGCGTCAGCGAGTGAATCATCAGGTCAGGGTGGTGGCATGAGCATCGCGCTTCCGCCGGGTTTCGCGCAGTGGCTCTCGCTGCGCGAACCCGCCGACGTGGCGGCCCGGTCGACGGACCTGGTCGACGCGGTCCGGGCCACCCTGACCGGCGACGGCCCGTACGTCGTGCACGATTTCGGCGCGGGCACCGGCTCGCTGGGCCGCTGGCTGGCCCCGCTGCTGCCCGGACCGCAGCACTGGGTGCTGCACGACCGGGACCCGGACCTGCTGGCCCGGGCCTGCGCGGACATGCCCGACACCGCCGCCGACGGCAGCGCGGTGACGGTACGGTCCGAGGCGGGGGACCTGACCCGGCTGACCGCCGACGACCTGGCCGGCACCGCCCTGGTCACCGCCTCGGCGCTGCTCGACATGCTGACCGCCGAGGAGGTCGACCGCGTCGTGGCGGCCTGTGTCGGCGCCGGCACCCGGACGCTGTTCCTGATCTCGGTGACCGGCGGGGTACGGCTGACCCCGTCCGACCCGCTCGACGACGAGGTGGCGGAGGCGTTCAACGCCCATCAGCGGCGCGCCGTGGCGGGCCGGCACCTGCTCGGCCCGGACGCGGCCGAGGCCTGCACCGCCGCCTTCGCCCGGCACGGGGTGCCGGTGCGGGTGCAGCCCAGCCCGTGGCGGCTCGGCCCGGAGCACGCCGACCTGGCCGAGCAGTGGTTCACCGGCTGGTTGGACGCCGCCCGTGAGCAGCGGCCCGAGCTGACCGACCGCACCACCGAGTACGAGCGGCGTCGGCGCGAGGAGGCTAGAACCGGTCGTCTCGGGGTACAGGTCGATCACGTCGACCTGCTGGCGCTGTGCCATTGAACCGGTGGCCGTCCGACTACGTGCGTACAGTCAGGGAAGATCGCCATGCCGGGGAGGCACGCGTGGGGGAGTTAGCTGGTGGCGCCGTCTCCACGGCCGCCCCGGCGGGTCGGTCGCTCTGGGGATGGGCGCGACTGGCGCTGGGGCTCGCCGTGATCGTCGGCCTGCTCCTCTGGCTGGGAACGGGACCGTTCCTGGCCGGGCTACGGCTGATCGACGCGCCCGCGCTGGCCGCCGCGCTCGCCATCGGCCTGTTCACCACGGTCTGTGTCGCCTGGCGGTGGAGCCTGGTCGCCGGTGGTCTCGGCGTCGGGCTGCCGCTGCGGGAGGCGGTCGCGCACTGCTACCGGGCGATCTTCCTGAACGCCACCCTGCCCGGCGGGATCCTCGGCGACGTGCACCGGGCGGTACGCCACGGCCGTGACGTCGGTGACGTGGGACGCGGCATCCGGGCGGTGGTCTGGGAGCGCGTCGCCGGCCAGGTGGTGCTGGTCGCGGTCGCGGTGGTGCTGTTGTTCGTGTTCCCCTCGCCGGTGCGGCCGTACCTGCCGGTGGCGACCGCAGTGGCGGTCGCGGTGCTGCTCGGCGTGGTGCTGACGGCCCGGGTGCTGCCGCAGTCGGGCGCCACCCGGATCACCCGCGCGATCGGTACGGCCGTCTCCGACGTGCGCCACGGCCTGCTGGGCCGGCGTACCTGGCTGGGTGTGCTGGTCGCCTCCGCGCTCGCGATCGGCGGACATCTGGCGACGTTCCTGCTGGCGGCGCGGACGGCGGGCTCCACCGCGCCGCTGACCCTGCTGTTGCCGCTGACCCTGCTTGCCCTGCTCGCGATGGCCGTGCCGGCGAACGTCGCCGGTTTCGGTCCGCGCGAGGGGGTGGCCGCGTGGGCGTTCGCCGCCGCCGGCCTGACCGCCGCCGAGGGGGTGGCCGCGGCGACCGTGTACGGCGCTCTCGTGCTCGTCGCGAGCCTGCCCGGAGCGGCCGTGCTGCTGGCTCGACGTGTCCGTGTACCCGCCACCGTATGACGAGGAGACCCATGTCCGACTCACTGCCTCTCGCCACCATCCGGACGCAGGTCACCGTGCCGCTGCGGTTCCCCGACGGCTACGCCACCACCGCCCGGTTGTTCACCTTCGACGGCCTGGTCGACGGCCGGGAACACCTCGCGTTCGCGCTCGGCGACGCCGAGCAGGGTGGGGCGGTGCCGCTGGTCCGTCCGCACAGCGAGTGCCTCACCGGCGACGTCTTCGGCAGCCAGCGCTGTGACTGCGGCCCCCAGTTGCGGGAGGCGGTGCAGCGGATCGCCGAGGTCGGTGGGTACCTGCTCTATCTGCGGCAGGAGGGCCGGGGCATCGGCCTGTACGCCAAGCTCGACGCGTACGCGTTGCAGGACGCCGGGCTGGACACCTTCGAGGCCAACGTGGCGCTGGGGCACGAGGAGGACGAGCGCGACTACACGGTGGCCGCGCAGATGCTCGTCGCGCTCGGCGTCGGGCCGATCGCGGTGCTCAGCAACAACCCGGAGAAGACCGAGCAGTTGGGACGCCTCGGGGTGACGGTCACCGAGCAGGTGCCCACCGGTGTCTTCCTCTCCCCGGCCAACGCCGACTACCTCGCGGCCAAGGCCAGCCGGGCCGCCCGCGCCGTCGATCTTCCCTTCGTCCGGTGACCGCCCCGGCGACGGCGCAGCGCCCGTACGTGCTGCTGAGCTGCGCGACCTCGATCGACGGCTACATCGACGACGCCACCGAGGAACGGCTGCTGCTCTCCAACGACGCGGACCTCGACCGGGTCGACGCGGTCCGCGCCGACTGCGACGCGATCCTGGTCGGGGCCGGTACGGTCCGTCGTGACGACCCCCGACTGCTGGTCCGCTGCGACCGGCGTCGGGCCGACCGGGTGGCCCGGGGCCTGCCGGAGTCACCGACCCGGGTGACCCTGACCGGCTGCGGTGACCTGGACCCGACCGCCCGGTTCTTCACCGTCGGCGACACCGACCGGATCGTCTACTGTGCCAGCGGGGCGCTGGAGAAGACCCGGCACCGCCTCGGTGACCTGGCCACCGTGGTCGACGCCGGTGACCCGATCGACCTGGGTCGGGCGCTGGCCGACCTCGCCGACCGGGGGATACGTCGACTGCTGGTGGAGGGCGGGGCGGTGGTGCACGGTCAGTTCCTCGCCGCCGGGCTGGCCGACGAACTGCACCTGGTGGTGGCGCCGTTCTTCGTGGGGGACCGGCGGGCACCCCGGTTCGTCGGCGAGGGCCGGTTCCCCTGGCACCCGGGGCGGCGGGCCCAGGTGGTGGAGGCGCGCCAGATCGGGGACGTGGTGCTCACCCGCTACGCCCTGTCGGAGCGCTGCCAGACGGCCTGAGCGCCGACGTGCTCAAGATCACGCTCGATCCAGGATCCAGTGGCATCGGGGCCGCGGGCTGACCACTCGATCCTGGATCGAGTGCGCGACCACACGGACAGGGCGGTGGTGAGCTGATGGTCAGATGTGGCCGGCCTGGTCATCGGGGCGGTCTAGGAGCATCAGGCGGGCCTGCTTGTGCGGCAGGTCGATCAACGGGCCCTCGACGAAACCGGCCCGCCGGAGCCGGGCGATCGCCTTGTCGTTGCGGGCGTCGGGCTCCATGATGAGCCGCTGTCGGGTGGGGTCGGTGAAGACGAACGCGACGAACTCGGCGAGCAGCGTGCCGGTGAAGCCGGGCTCGGGGCGTACCGGGGGGCCGATCAGCAGGTGGCCGCCGTAGTCGCCGGGCCGTACCGGGTAGCACTCGCCGACCGGGTCGTGTTCCGGCTGGTAGCCCTGGAACAGCGCGACCGGGTCCCCGTCCCGCAGCGTCAGGTACGCGTGGTGGGTGGGCAGCGAGTCGACGTACCGGTAGACCTCCGCGACCCGGTCGCGGTCGGCGTCGCGCATGCCCCAGAAGCGGGCCCGGTCCTGGCTGACCCAGCCGTGGATGACGTCCGCGTCGGCGTCCGGGTCGACCGGCCGGAAGGTGACGGTGCCGAAACCGGGGACGTGTCGCGTGTGGTGGTGCGGGTCAGTCATCGTGCTCCTCGGTGAGGCGGTCCCAGTCGCAGGTCACCTCGACCAGTTCGCCGCGCAACCAGTGGGTGAGCTGGTCGTCGCGGTGCTCTCCGGTGCCGGTGGCACCGAGCGGCACCACCCACCGGCTGTCCTCGCGGCGGGCCAGGTCCCACACGTAGCGGGCGGCCGGGCCGCGTAGGCACAGGTCGGTGACGCCGGGCACGCTGGAGGTGGCCAGCACGCAGTCGCCGTCGCCGGACAGCTCCGGACCGGGTGGGGCGGCCGGATCGGGCAGGGCCCGCCACGGCAGCAGCCGGTGCCGCTCACCCCACCGGCGGCTGTCGCCGGTCGCGGCGACCTCCTCGGCCGCCGCCCGCACCAGCGCGTCGCGGTCCACGCCCGGCAGATCGGCGTGCAGCAGCGGGACCACCGCGTACCCGACCCGGGGCACCAGCGCCAGCCAGGGGTGGAACACCTCCGGGTGGGCCGGCGGCTCGGCCAGCACGGCCAGCGCCGGGTGGGCGGCGAGCCGCCGGGCCACCGCCGAGCGCAGGTCGGCGAAGGCCGCCGCGTCGACGCTGTCGGCGGCCATCCGGCGGTCCCACGCCAGCAGCCGGGTCCGCAGGGCGTCGGCGTCGGCGCTGAGCCCGTCCAGGTCGGCGAGCACGGCGAGCAGCGGTTCGGCTCCGGCCAGGTGGGTGTCGGTGTGTACGGCGGCCATCTGCTCCGCCCGCCAGCTTGTGCCGGCGGTGAGCAGCGTACGGATCCGGTCGGCCCGGTACGGCGGGGCGAACTCGACCCCGAGGTCGGCGGAGATGCCGCGTTCGTTGGCCATCACCGCCACCCCGTCGACCGGGGACTGCGGGGTGTCGTGCCAGCCGTGCCAGGTGTGCTCCGCCGACCAGCCGGGCACCACCCGCAGCCCGTTGTCCTCATGCCGTCGGGGCACCCGCCCGGCGACCCGGTGCAGCAGCCCACCGTCGGTGTCGGCGGCGAGCACCACGTTGACCGGCTCGACCCAGCCGTCCAGCGCGGCGTCCAGGTCGCCGACGGTGCGGGCGCGCAGCAGCGCGGGCAGCACGGCGAAGCCGAGGTCACCGGTGACCCGGGGCGGGTGACGCAGGCTGACGGCCAGCTCCGGGTCGTGGTCCGGGCCGCCGGAGACCACCGGCCCGCGCTCGGTCTCGATCACCTCGACCTCGACCGGGTCGGCACCGGCCACCTCGACGGTCTCGACCTGCCGGTACGCCGGTCGCCACCCGTCCGGCCCGTACGCCTCGACCGCGTCGCCGACCCGGCGCAGCCGCTCGGCGTACAGGTCCTGGTAGTCGGACATCGCGTTGGTGATGGCCCAGGCCACCGCACCGGCGTGCCCGAAGTGCGGCAGGCCCGGCACGCCGGGCACGGCGAAGCCGAGCACGTCGTACTCCGGGCAGGCCAGGCGGATCTGCTGGTAGATGCCGGGCGCCTCGATGAACCGGTGCGGGTCACCGGCGATCAGCGCCGCACCGGTGGCGGTCCGGTCGCCGGTGACCAGCCAGCCGTTGCTGCCGGAGGTCACCTGCCCGTCGACGGCGAACAGGCGGGCCGCCGCCGGACCGAGCTTTCGCGCCACGTGTTCGCGCCAGAGTTTGGTGGGCAGCCCGGCGAAGAGCACGTGGTGGCCGAGCCAGACGGCCAGCGGTGTCCACGGCTGCCAGGTGCCGGGGGACAGGCCGGTGGTGGCGAACTCGGGCGCCCGGGCCGCGCCCTCGGCGAGACCGCTGTTGACGCCGTCGACGTACCGGCCGACCCACTCGGCCGTGGCCGGGTCCAGCGCCGCGTGGCAGCGGCGCGCGGTGTCGGCGAGCCGGACCTGCCGCGCGAACCGGTCCCAGGCGAGCGCGTCCGGGCCGAGGAAGGCGGCGCTGGTGCCCTGCGAGCGGTGCCGCTCCACCTCGATCTGCCAGGCCCGGTCCAGGGCGGTCACCCGACCCTGCGCGTACGCCAGCGAGCCGGGGTCGTCGGCGCGTAGGTGCGGGATGCCGTACCGGTCCCGGTAGCGGCGTCCACTGTGCGCGGATGGTCCGGTCGTCCGCCGCTCGTCCACGGCGTAACCGTACCGGTGCGCAGGACAGCGGCGGGGACCGGCGGTGGGGGGATCGGGTGGTGGCTCGATGACGGACAGTGTGAGCTCCTGTGTGGTGCGAAACGCCGAGCGGGACTTGACAGCCGGTTAGGTTAGGTTAACCTAACCGCGGTTGTCCAAGGTCCTCTCGACCCTGATCGAAAGACGACGCGATGCCTGATCCCGTCTCCGTCCGCCGCTCCCCGTCCAGGGGCCCACTCGCCGCCGGCACTGCTGCCGCATTCGGCGGGACCACCGGTCGTGATGGAGCCGACTCGCCGATCACTTTCGGTCTTCCGCGAAGCGGTCACATCGGTCGACCTCGCTTCGCATCCGCCATTTCCGGCCTCGTGCCGACCGCCACCCCGCCGCCGGGTGCGCGACTGCTCGCCTGACGCCTCCGGGCGACCCGCGCCTCATCCCGCCGGCCGTCCATGCCACCACCCGCCGAGACCGCAGCGCCCCGCCGCTCGACGTACGAGCGGCGGCTTCCGCCTGCCCGACACCTGATCCGCCGAGCGTGGAGGACGTCCATGACCCTGCCGGTGCACACCGCCGAGGCAACGCCGACCCGGCCGCCGAACGGGCCCACAACAGCCCGTACCCACCTGTTCCACGCCGGCACAGTCGAGGAGTACCAGCGTGTCGTGGCGGCCGGCACCGAGCGGGTGGCCCGGCGGGTGGCCGAGGCGACCGGACCCTGCACCGGCGTACGCCCGGACGAGTTGGCGCCGCTGGTCGACGCGGTCGACCTGGACCGCCCGCTGGGTGACGCCACCGCCGCGCTGGACGAGTTGGAGGAGGTCTACCTGCGTGACGCGGTCTACTTCCACCACCCCCGCTACCTGGCCCACCTGAACTGTCCGGTGGTCCTCCCGGCGCTGCTCGGCGAGGCGGTGCTCAGCGCCGTGAACTCCTCGATGGACACCTGGGACCAGAGCGCCGGCGGCACCCTCATCGAGCGGCGGCTGGTCGACTGGACGGCCGGCCGGATCGGGTTCGGCCCGACCGCCGACGGGGTGTTCACCAGCGGCGGCACCCAGTCCAACCTGCACGCCCTGCTGCTGGCCCGGGAGGAGGCCCTGGCCGGTGCCACCCCCGCCGACCGGCGCATCCTGCTGCCCCGGCTGCGGATCATCGCCTCCGCGGCCGGTCACTTCAGCGTGCAGAAGGCGGCCAAGCTGCTCGGTCTGGCCCCGGACGCGATCGTGCTGGTGGAGACCGGCCCGGACCGGCGGATGCGGTCCGGCGCGGTCCGCCACGAGATCTCCCGCTGCCGACGCGACGGCCTGCCGGTGATGGCGGTCGTGGCCACCGCCGGCACCACCGACTTCGGCACCATCGACCCGCTCGACGAGATCGCCGAGGTGTGCGCCACCGCCGGGGTGTGGCTGCACGTCGACGCCGCGTACGGCTGCGGGCTGCTGGTCTCGCCGACCCGCCGGCACCTGCTCGACGGCATCGAGCGGGCCGACTCGGTGACCGTCGACTACCACAAGTCCTTCTTCCAGCCGGTCAGTTCCAGCGCGGTGCTGGTCCGCGACGGGCGGACGCTGCGGCACGTCACCTGGCACGCCGACTACCTCAACCCGGCCCGGATGGTCGCCCAGCGCATCCCCAACCAGGTCGACAAGAGCATGCAGACCACCCGGCGCTTCGACGCCCTCAAGCTCTGGCTGACCCTGCGGGTGATGGGCCCGGACGCGGTCGGTGAGCTGTTCGACGAGGTCTGCGACCGGGCCGACGACGCCTTCGAGATGGTCGCCGCCGACCCCCGCTTCGAGGTGCTGACCCGCTCGCCGCTGAGCACCGTGGTGTTCCGCTGGCTGCCCGGCGGCCCCGGCCGGGACCTGGCGGACGCGGCCAACCTGCGGGCCCGGGAGGCACTGGCCGCCTCCGGCCTGGCCGTCGTCGCGGGGACCAAGGTGGACGGTCGGCAGTACCTCAAGTTCACCGTTCTCAATCCGCACACCACACGCGAGGATGTCGGGTACGTGCTGGACCTGATCGCCGAGCACGCCGGCCGGTACGTGCACGCCCACGCCGGCACGCCCGCCGTTGACCTGACCTGCCCGGTCGGCTGACATGCCGCCGGAGAACCCGAGCCTGGAGGGCCGGATGTCCAGCTACGACTTCATCGGGATCGGTCTCGGCCCGTACAACCTCGGCCTGGCCTGCCTGACCGCGCCGATCGCCGACCTCGACGGACTGTTCCTGGAGGCCCGCGACGACGTGTCCTGGCACCCCGGGATGCTGCTGGAGTCGTCCCGCCTACAGACCCCGTTCATGGCCGACCTGGTGACCCTGGCCGACCCCACCTCGCCGTACTCCTTCCTCAGCTATCTGAAGGAGATCGGTCGGCTCTACCCCTTCTACATCCGGGAGAACTTCTACCCGCTGCGGGTCGAGTACGACGCGTACTGCCGGTGGGCCGCCGGGAAGCTGTCCAACCTGCGCTTCGGCCACCAGGTGACCGCCGTCGAGTACGACCCGGCCGACGACCGGTACGTGGTGAGCGCCACCGTCGACGGCAGCACCGTCACGCACCGGGCCCGGCACGTGGTGCTCGGCACCGGCACGCCGCCGCACCTGCCGCCCGCCTGCGCCGGGCTGGCCTCCGACGCGGTGCACAACTCGCGCTACCTGCCCAACCGGGACGCGCTGCGCGCGAAGCGCAGCATCACCGTGGTCGGCAGTGGCCAGAGCGCCGCCGAGATCTACCACGACCTGCTCGGCGACATCCACACCTACGGCTACCGGCTGAACTGGGTGACCCGCTCACCCCGGTTCTTCCCGCTGGAGTACACCAAGCTCACCCTGGAGATGACCTCACCGGACTACGTGGACTACTTCCACGCGCTGCCCGAGGCGACCCGCTACCGGTTGGAGTCCGAGCAGAAGGGCCTGTTCAAGGGGATCTCCGCCGACCTGATCGACGGCATCTTCGACCTGCTCTACGCCACCAGCGTGCACGGGCCGGTGGACACCCGCCTGCTGACCAACACCGAGCTGACCGGGGTGCGCTACGACGAGGCCGCCGGGGTGCACACGCTGGCGCTGCGCCACGTCGAGCAGGAACGCGACTTCACGCTGGAGACCGAGGGGCTGGTGCTGGCCACCGGCTACCACTACCGGGTGCCGGCATACCTGGACCCGATCCGGGACCGGCTGCGCTTCGACGGGCACGGTCGGCTCGACGTCGCCCGCAACTACAGCATCGACCAGACCGGACGCGGCGTCTTCCTCCAGAACGGTGGCACGCACACGCACAGCATCACCTCGCCCGACCTGGGGATGGGCCCGTACCGCAACGCCTGGATCATCCGTGAGCTTCTCGGTCGGGAGCCGTACCCGATCGAGAAGTCGATCACGTTCCAGGAGTTCGGGGTGCCCGCGTGACCGAGATCGTGTTCACCCGGCACGATCCGGGGCTGGGCGAGTTCGCCCTGCGTACGCTCGACGTGGCCGCCGACGCGCCGCTGCTGCACCGCTGGGTCACCCACCCGAAGGCGGCGTTCTGGATGATGCAGGACGCCGACGTGGACCGGGTCGCGGCCGAGTACGGCACGATCGCCGCCCACCCGCACCACGACGCGTACCTCGGGCTGTGGCGCGGCGAGCCGGCGTTCCTCGCCGAACGGTACGACCCGGCCCGGGTGGAGCTGGTCGGCCTGTACGACGCGCAGCCCGGCGACGTGGGCATGCACTTCCTCTGCGCGCCCACCGACACCCCGGTGCACGGCTTCACCACCGCTGTGATCACCACCGTGCTGGCCTGGCTCCTCACCGACCCCGCCACCCGTCGGGTCGTGGTCGAGCCGGACGTGCGCAACACCGCCGTGCACGCGCTCAACGCGGCGGTCGGGTTCGAGGTGGTCGGCCCGATCGCCAAGCCGGAGAAGACGGCCCTGTTGAGCATCTGCACCCGGGAGCGGTTCGTCGCCGCGACCCGTAACGAAGGAGCGTCATCGTGACCACCCCCGCCTCGTCCGCACCGGTCGCGCACCTGCGTCCGCAGACCTGGGAGCGGGTCAACCGGCTGCTGGTGCGCAAGGCCCTCGCGGAGTTCACCCACGAGCGGCTGCTGACCCCCGAGCCGGTCGACCCGAGCGCCGGGCCCGCCGACGCGTACGGCCGCCGGTGGTACGCGGTGAGCGGCGACTCCGGCGCGGTGCGGTACCGCTTCGCGGCGCGGGTGCTGGCGCTGGAGCACTGGGACATCGACCCGGGCAGCATCACCCGGCACCGGGGTGACGAGTCGCTGCCGCTGGACGCCGTCGACCTCTGTCTGGAACTGCGCGACGCGTTGGGGCTCGCCGACCGGATCCTGCCGGTCTACCTGGAGGAGATCACCTCCACGCTGGCCGGTGCCGCGTACAAGCTGGACCGCGCGCTGCCGAGCGCCGCCGAGCTGGTCGAGGCCGACTTCCAGGTGATCGAGACGTCGATGACCGAGGGCCACCCGTGCTTCGTGGCCAACAACGGCCGGCTCGGCTTCGGCGTCGACGAGTACCACCGGTTCGCCCCGGAGGCGGCCCGGCCGGTACGCCTCGTCTGGGTGGCCGCGCACCGCGACCACGCCCGCTTCACCTGCGCCGCCGACCTGGAGTACGCGAGCTTCCTGCGGGCGGAACTGGGCGAGGCGACCCTGGACCGGTTCAGCGACACGATGCGCGAACTCGGCCTGGACCTGGACGACTACCTGCTCATGCCGGTGCACCCGTGGCAGTGGTGGAACAAGACGTCGGTGACCTTCGCCGGTGAGGTGGCCCGCCGCCGCCTGGTGTACCTCGGCGAGGGGCCGGACGAATACCTGGCCCAGCAGTCCATCCGGACCTTCTTCAACGTCAGCGCACCGCAGCGGCACTACGTCAAGACCGCCCTGTCGGTGCTGAACATGGGCTTCATGCGGGGGCTGTCGGCCGCGTACATGGAGGCCACTCCGGCGATCAACGACTGGCTCGCCGAGTTGGTCGCCGGGGACGCGGTGTTCGGCGCCACCGGCCTGACCATCCTGCGGGAGCGGGCCGCCGTCGGCTACCGGCACCGGCAGTACGAGGCGGCGACCGACCGCTACTCGCCGTACCGCAAGATGCTGGCGGCGCTCTGGCGGGAGAGCCCGGTGCCCGGCCTCGCCCCCGACGAACGGCTGGCCACCATGGCGTCGCTGCTGCACGTCGACGCCGACGGCCGCTCGTTCGCCGCCGAACTCGTCGCCGCCTCGAAGCTCGCGCCGACGGAGTGGCTGCGCCGCTACCTGAACGCCTACCTGACCCCGCTGCTGCACGCCTTCTACGCCTACGACCTGGCCTTCATGCCGCACGGCGAGAACGTCATCCTGGTGCTGCGCGACGGCGCGGTCGAACGGGTGATCTTCAAGGACATCGCCGAGGAGATCGTGGTGATGAGCGCCGACGCGGAGCTGCCGGCGACCGTGGAGCGCATCCGGGCCGACATCCCGGAGGACATGAAGCTGCTCTCCATCTTCACCGACGTCTTCGACTGCTTCTTCCGCTTCCTCAGCGCCACCCTGGTCGCGCAGGGCGTGGTGGACGAGGAGACGTTCTGGCGGGCGGTCGCCGACTGCGCCACCGCGTACGCCGACCAGGTGCCGCACCTGGCCGACCGGCTGGCCCGGTACGACCTGTTCGCCCCGGAGTTCGCGCTGTCCTGCCTCAACCGGCTGCAACTGCGCGACAACCAGCAGATGGTCGACCTGTCCGACCCGTCGGCCGCCCTGCAACTCGTCGGCGCCCTGCCCAACCCGCTGGCCCCCTTCGCGCCCGCGCGGTGAGCCGGTGACCCGTCCTGCCGACCGTGGCAGGGCGGGTCAGTCGTCGGACAGGTCGGCCAGGTCCCGCGTCAACAGGTCGGCCAGGATCGTGTGCCGCCCCGGGTCGTTGTCGGGCGTGATGCCCCGGCTGGGCATCTCCACGGTCATCAGCAGGTGCAGGTGCATCCGGTACAACGCCAACCGGCGGCGTACCCCGTCGTCGAAGACCAGTGGCGTGCCGGTGGCCTCGGCGTACCCGCGCAGGAACGGGTGCGTCGGCTCGTCCTCGGCGCGCCGGAACAGCAGCGGTGAGACCAGGTCCAGCAGCGGGTCGCCGTAGAGGAACCGTTCGCCGTCGACCAGCCCGCACATCCGGTACGCGCCGGTGTCGTCCGGCGCGGCCAGCACGTTGCCGTCCCAACAGTCGAAGTGCAGCAGCGCCGGTCGGCGTACCTGGTCGAGCAGGTCACCGTGCCGGGCGACCAGCGTGCGGAACCGCTGCGGCGGGACGGGCAGCGCGATGTCCCAGTCGGCGGCGTCGGCGAGCAGGTCCTCGATGATCGCCGTGAACGCCGCCCGCCAGGTCGTCCCGCCGGTCCGGTCCGCGTCGTAGCCGAACCGGTCGCCGGTGATGCGGTGCACGGCTGCCGTCGCCGCGCCCAGGTCGGCGCGGGCCGGTGCGTCGTCGACGTCCAGGTCGGGCAGGGCGCGGCCGGGCAGCCGGCTGGTGACCAGCCACTCGCCGAGGCGCGGGTGCACCCCGTGGTGCAGGACGGTCGGTACCGGCACCGTCGGCGCTCCGGTGGCGACCAGCCGGAAGTAGCGGGCCTCGGCGGCGAGCAGCCCGGTCTCGTACCGGAGCAGCCGGGCGGTGGGCGGCGGGCCCACCTTGAGCACGACTTCGCGGTCGTCGTCGAGGTGGACCCACCACACGGTGGCGAAGCCGCCGCCGGTCAGCGGCGCGCAGTCGCGGACCTTGCGGTCGGGGCCGAACGAGGCCCGGACGTAGTCGGTCACGTCGTCGGCGGTGAGAACCTGTTGGGTGGGGCTGAGCGGGGGCACCGGACCAGGGTATGCGTCCGGTGCCGCCGGTCAGCCGCCGGTCAGCCGCCGGTCACCACTCCGGTCAGCACCACGTCCACGATCGGCCCGCCCTCGGGCTCGGCGAAGGTCAGCTCGATCCACTCGTCCGGCTCGGTCACCGAGTCGGCGATCGTCGGCACGATGACCTCACCGACGCCGGTCTCGGCCGGAATCACCAGGTACGGCGTCAGCCATGTCTGCGACAGCGGCCGTTCCGGCTGCACCGACTCGTACGCGTGGTCGGTGAACCAGTCCGGGTCCACGTCCAGGGTGGACAGCTCGGGTCCGGAGCTGGGCGCCTGCGGCCAGGCGGACAGGAACAGCCCCTGCTCGGTCGGCTCGGAGGCCGAGAAGCGCCAGCTCAACAGTTCGCCCTCGGCGACGCGTACCTCGCGGGCCTCGACGGTGAGCACCGGCACCGGGTCGTCGTTGCGGACGTCGAGTCCACCGACGTAGTCGCCGACCACGACACCCCGGTCCGTCTTGACAGACAAGGTGTACTGCTCGGTGTAGTTCCACAGCGTGTCACCGGGCACCTCGACGGGCACCGGGATGCTGCGCTGACCGGGTCGCACGGTGGCCGTCCAGATGCGCGTCTCGAGGGTCACCGGGTCGAGCAGGTACAGCCGTACCGCGCCGCTGCCGCGTCCGGTCAACGACACCGGGATCTTGTGCGTCCGGGTGCCGGAGTCGCCCTCGGACACCTCAAGGGTGCCGACGTCGAGGCGGGGCAGGCGGGCCGGGCGTGGGTCGGGGGTGCCCGGCGACCATCCCCACGCGTCGAGCAGCCAGGCGCGGCCGTTCGCGCTGCGCGGGGTGATCTCGATCGCGGCGAGCCGGGTGGGGGCGCCCTTCAGCGGTACCCGCACCTCCTGCGCCCAGTACGAGGTCGTGTACCCGGTCCCGGGCAGGCCGTCGACCCGGACGGCACCGAGCCGGGTACGCCGTCCGTCCGTGCCGACCACGGTCACGTCCCACCGGGTGTCGGTGGTGTTCGGCGGGACGATGACGCGGAGTGCCAGTTCCCGGGCACCGGCGACGGAGACCGGCCGGGGCGGCGTCAGCCGGATCGGGGTGCCGGCGCGGGACCAGGTCAGCTCGGCCGCGTACCGGTCGACGTCGGGCACGGTCCAGCGGAACGGCACGAAGTGCGCGAACTGTGCATCACGGTCGTCCGGGTCGAGGCAGGACCGCTGCGGATCGTCGGTGACCTGGTCGCAGAGGCGGGCCCCGCCGGAGAGCGTGGTCGACGGGTCCGGCGTCAGGACCGGCGTGCGGTTGCCGCCGAGCGCGTGACTGAGCACCCGGGCCGGGTCGGCCGAGGGGGCGCGTCGGCCACTGCCGTCGAGCAGCGGTCGGACCCGGTCGTCGCCCGCGACGAAGAGCCGTGCGGCGGCGGCGACGTAGGTGGCGCCGACGGTCTGCTGCTGCGCGGCGGTGAGCCGGGTCGGGGTGCCGGGATCACAGACGGGGTCCGGTCCACCGTCGTCGGTGAAGAAGTCGTCCCACGACGGGGCCACCGCCTGTCCGGGCGTCCACTCGGTGTTGAAGTAGTTGTGGTTGGCGCCGATGACGTAGAGCGCGCTGTGCAGGGCGCCGCCGGAGCTGACGCCGCGTGTCGCGTCCACGAACATCTGGCCCTCGAGGTCGAGGACGTCACCGTCGCAGCCGGGCAGGATCGTCGCCGACGGGACGTCCGGCACCGGGTTGTGCCCGGCCATGGTCGGACCGATCAGCAGCAGACCGCGTACCGTCCAGCGGACCCGGCCCGAGTAGCCGTCGACGGCGGCCGGCGGCGGGGTGAGTGAGTCCATCGCGGCGCGGTTGACCCCCTCGCCGCCCCGGGAGTGCCCCATCAGGAGCACCCGGGACAGGTCGGCGCGGGGTGCCGCGCGCACGATCGCCGGTGCGGTGGCGCGTCCGGCGCCGGCCCAGTCGGCCCACTTGGCCAGGTGCAGCCGGATCAGCGAGGAGCGGGCCTGGGCGCCGCTGTCCTCGACGGCCCCGTCCTGGCCGTTGATCCCGTTGGCCGAGATGGAGACGGTCAGGTAGCCCTGCGAGGCGAGCAGCCGCTGCGCCTGGAGGTAGCCCCGGTGGCTCGGGATCGGATCGGTGCCGTCCGGGCACGGCCACTGGAGGAACAGATCGTCGGCACCACTCTGGTAGCAGGTCGTGTGACGGCCGTGCAGGAACACCGCGAGCGGTCGCGCTCCGGTGCCGCCCTGCGGCGCGACCACCACCGCACGCATCTCGACCTTCTCCGGGAAGTCCGGCAGCGTGACGGCGGGCAGGTCGTACTCGCCGGTGATATGTCCGTGGGGTCCGGGGACGCCGGGATCGACCGCGGCTGCGGGCTGCGGGGCGGGTACGGCGGCGACCGGACCGGACCGGCGGGCGGCCGGTGGAGCCGCTCCGTCGAGCCGCCTGCCGCCGGCCCGCACGCTGAGCTGGTCGGGCTCGACCGGCCCGGTCAGCGGCAGGCTGAACGTGCGACCGTCCGGGTGCGGGCGGGCCCGGCCGAGCCGCCGGTCACCGGACCAGAACTCGACCGCAGCACCACCGACCGGCACCCGGTTGCTCGAACGCCAGGTCAGCTCGCCGCCGGCCATGGACCAGCCGGTGGCGGCGGGCCGGTGTGCGGGGCTGTCCGGAGGAGCAGCCACCGCCGGCCCGGTGGCGCCGGCCACCATCGCCACGGCGAGCGCGGCGGAGATCAGGAGTCTACGCATGACACTACGTCTATCTCAGCCGCGCAACCCGATCGCGGCGGCCACGGTCAATCCGGTGGCGGGGCGGAACTGTCCCGGCGGACCAGCTCGGCGGCGAGCGACTCCACCCGGGGGCGGTCGGCACCCGGGTCCAGGGCCAGTGCCATGGCCCGCGCGCCCATCTCCACCAGCGGCAGCCGGATCGTGGTCAGCGTCGGGGTGACGTCCCGGGCCATCGGCATGTCGTCGAAGCCGACGACGGTGACCCGGTCGGGCACCGTCAGCCCGCGTGAGCGCAGCAACGCCAACGCGCCGATCGCCATCGAGTCGTTGAGCGCCGCGATGGCGGTCAGCTCCGGTTCCGCGTCGAGCAGAGCGGCGGTGGCGGCGGCCCCACCGTCGCGGTCGAACTCGGCGTACCGGACACGGTGTTCCGGGAGGTCCCGGCCGTGTGCGGTGAGCGCCTCGCGCAGCCCGGTCAACCGGTCGGTGGTGGTGGTCAGCACCTGCGGACCGGCCACCACGCCGATCCGCTCGTGGCCCAGCCGGCACAGCTCCTGCCCGAGCAGTCGGGCGCCGCTGCGGTTGTCGGGCATCACCGCGTCGCCGGAGTGCTCGTGCCGACCGATCACCGCGACCCGCCCGCCGGTCGCCTCGTACGCGGCCAGCTTGCCGTTGAGCAGGCGGGTGAAATCCGCGTCGTGGTAGCCGGAGCCGGCCAGGATGATGGCGGCCACCTGGTGCCCGCGCAGCAGTTCGACGTACTCCAGTTCGCGCTCCGGGTCGCGGTAGCTGTTGCAGATCATCAGCAGTCGACCCTGGTCGGTGGCGACCCGTTGCAGACCTCGGGTGATCTCGGAGAAGTACGGGTCGGAGACGTCGTGCACGATCACGCCCACCGCGCCCCGGTGTGAGCGGGCGAGCAGTTGGGCGTGGGCGTTGGGTACGTACTGCAACTCGGCGACGGCCTGGAGCACCCGCTCCCGCAACTCGTCGGTGACCGGCTTGCTGCTGCCGTTGATCACCCGAGAGGCGGTGGCGGGGGAGACGCCGGCCCGCCGGGCCACATCGGACAGAGTCGCCACGTACCGCCCCCTTGCGCTCACGCCGCGCGCCTGCGGCCAGCGTCACCGTACCGCAGTCGGGGTCTCCCGCTCGGGGGCCGGTTCCGGCAGCTCACACCGCTGGTCGCGGCCCAGCTCAGCGTGCCTTCGCACGGTGTCGGGACGGTGGCCGGCACCGGTTGGTGGGCGGTGGGGGCCGGAAGTATCGCTGCCGGGAGAGCGCTTGCCTCGGCCCGGTGGCCCGGCCTAGGCTACGCGGGAAAGCGCTTACCTGTGCGTGTGTGACGGAAGGACCCCCCATGACCCGCAGGTCGATCGGCATCATCGTGAACGGCGTCACCGGCCGGATGGGATACCGGCAGCATCTGGTGCGCTCCCTGCTGGCCATCCGCGACGCCGGCGGCGTACGGCTGCCCGACGGCACCACCCTCTGGCCGCACCTCGTGCTGGTCGGCCGCAGCGAGGCCAAGCTGCGGGAGATCGCCGAACGGCACGGTCTGACCGACTGGACCACCGACCTGACCTCGGCGCTGGCCCGCGACGACGTCGAGATCTACTTCGACGCGCAGGTCACCCAGCAGCGGGAGAAGGCGATCCGGCAGGCCATCGAGGCCGGCAAGCACATCTACACCGAGAAGCCCCTCGCCGAGGACACCGCCGCCGCCCTGGACCTGGCCCGCGCCGCGAACGCCGCCGGTATTTGCACCGGCGTGGTGCAGGACAAACTCTTCCTGCCCGGACTGCGCAAGCTCAAGCGGCTGCTCGACGGCGGCTTCTTCGGTCAGGTGCTGTCGGTGCGCGGCGACTTCGGCTACTGGGTCTTCGAGGGCGACTGGCAACCCGCCCAACGTCCCTCCTGGAACTACCGAGCCGAGGACGGCGGCGGCATCGTGGTCGACATGTTCCCGCACTGGCACTACGTGCTGGCGGAACTCTTCGGCGAGGTCCGCAGCGTCTCGGCCACCGTCGCCACGCACATCCCGCAACGCGTCGACGAGCGGGGCCGCCCGTACGCGGCCACCGCCGACGATGCCGCGTACGCCGTGTTCGAGCTGGCCGGCGGCGTGATCGCCCAGCTCAACTCCTCCTGGTGCGTCCGGGTGCACCGGGACGAACTGGTCGAGTTCCAGGTCGACGGCACGCACGGCAGCGCCGTGGCCGGACTGCGTCGCTGCCGGGTGCAGCACCGCGCGGTGACTCCGAAGCCGGTGTGGAACCCGGACCTGCCCGCCACCGAGGACTTCCGCGCCCAGTGGACCGAGGTGCCGGACAACGAGGAGTTCGACAACGGCTTCAAGGTGCAGTGGGAGGCGTTCCTGCGGCACGTCGCGGTCGGCGAGCCGTTCCCGTGGGACTTCCTGGCCGGGGCGCGCGGCGTGCAACTGGCCGAACTGGGCCTGGTGTCGGCCCGCGAGGGTCGCCGCGTCGAGATCCCGGAGCTGTCGCTGTGAGCGCCACCGAGGTGAACCTGCCCGGTGGTCGGCGACTGCGGCTGGCCGGTGGGACCGGACATCCCCGCCCGGAGGGGCCGCCGCGCAGCCGGATCGCGTACGCCGCCGCGCACGTGGTGGCCGACCCGCAGGCCGACAACACCCCGGGTACGCCCGCTGTGGTCGACTGGGAGAGCACCCTCGCCTTCCGTCGCCACCTCTGGTCGTACGGGCTGGGGGTGGCCGAGGCGATGGACACCGCGCAGCGTGGCATGGGCCTGGACTATCCGGCCACCCGGGAACTGATCCGGCGCAGCGCTGCCGAGGCCTGGGCGGCCGACGGCCGGATCGTCGCCGGGGTCGCCACCGACCAGTTGCCGGCCGGACCGGTCACCCTCGCCGAGGTCACCGCCGCCTACCGCGAACAGCTCGACGACGTGCAGGCCGCCGGTGCGGTGCCGGTGCTGATGTGCAGCCGCCACCTGGCCGCCGCCGCCCGCGGCCCGGAGGACTACCTGCGGGTGTACGACGACCTGCTGTCCGCCGCCGACCGGCCGGTGGTGCTGCACTGGCTCGGCCCGATGTTCGACCCGGCGTTGACCGGCTACTGGGGCTCGACCGACCTGGACCTGGCCGCCGACACCGTGGTGGAGCTGCTCAAGACGCACGCCGCCCGGGTGGACGGGATCAAGGTGTCGCTGCTCGACGCCGGGCGCGAGGTGGCGTTGCGCCGCCGACTCCCGGCGGGCGTACGTCTCTACACCGGCGACGACTTCCACTACCCGGAGCTGATCCGGGGCGACGCGGACGGCTACTCCGACGCGCTGCTGGGCGTCTTCGCGGCCATCGCACCGGCCGCCTCGGCCGCGTTCGCCGCCCTCGACCGGGGCGACCTGACCGCGTACGACGAGATCTTCGCGCCCACCGTGCCGCTGGCCCGGCACCTGTTCGCGGCCCCGACCTGGTATTACAAGACCGGCATCGTCTTCCTCGCCTGGCTCGCCGGCCACCAGGACCACTTCACCATGGTCGGTGGCCTCCAGTCCGGCCGGTCACCGGCGCACCTGGCCACCCTGCTCACCCTGGCCGACGCCGCCGGTCTGCTGCCCGACGCCGAGCAGGCCGCCGCCCGCGCCCGGGCCTTCTTCCAGGTGGCGGGGGTGGCCCAGTGACCGCCGGTCGCCCGGAGCTGGCCCGTTTCTCGTTCAACCAGGCCACCGCCACGCACTGGGCGCTGCCCGACGTGGTGGCCGGGTGCGTCGCCGCCGGGGTGCCCGGCATCGGCCTGTGGCGGGAGCCGGTCGCCGAATACGGCCTGGACCGCGCCGCCAAGCTGGTCCGCGACGCCGGGTTGGCGGTCACCACACTGTGCCGGGGCGGGTTCTTCACCGCCGACGACTGGTGGGACGAGAACCGGCGCGCCGTCGACGAGGCCGCCGCCCTCGGCGCGCCGGTGCTGGTGCTGGTCTCCGGCGGCCTACCGCCCGGCAGCAAGGACATCGACGGGGCCCGCGCGCGGGTGGCCGACGCCATCGCCGACCTGGCCCCGTACGCCGACACCGCCGGGGTGACACTCGCCATCGAGCCGCTGCACCCGATGTTCAGCGCCGACCGATGCGTCATCGCCACCCTCGGGCAGGCGCTCGACATCGCCGAACGGTTCGACCCGAGCGTGGTCGGTGTGGTGGTCGACGCCTACCACGTGTGGTGGGACGACACCGTCCACGACCAGATCGCCCGCGCGGGGGAGTGGATCGCCTCGTTCCAGGTCTGCGACTGGATCACCCCGCTGCCCGAGGGCGTGCTGCTGGGGCGGGCGCTGCCCGGCGACGGCTGCATCGAGCTGCGCCGGATGCGCGAGGCGGTCGACGCGGCCGGCTACACCGGCCCGATCGAGGTGGAGGTCTTCAACGCGGAGGTCTGGGCGCGTCCCGGCGCGGACGTCCTGGCCGCCGCGATCGACGGCTACCTGCGGGAAGTGGTCTGACGACCCGGACCGCCGCCGGAAATGCCGGTCACAGTGTTCCGGGGCCTTCGTGTCGATCGGGTAGCCAGCCGAGGAAACGCCGGTAGAGCACGCCGGGCGGTACGTCGGGAAGGTCTGCCGAGGCGTCCGCGAGTTGTGCACCGAGGTAGATGCTGAGGGTCATCCGCTCGCGGTCGTACCGTTGCAGCAGTCGGCGTCGTCGGTCCGGGCACGGCCAGTCCTGCCCGCAGCCGAGGCATTCCCAGCCCGGTCGGGCGGCGATGTGTGCGACCGGGCCGGGAGGCGTTGGCTGGACGGCATCGAGGCGGGCCAGGATCCGGCGCTGCCGAGGACCGGACGGGTCGCCGAGGTCGACGCCGCGAAGGTGGATCCACAGTCCGTCGCTGTGTCGCTCCCGCCGCCCGACCTCCAGGATCCGGAACGTCAGACAGCCCAGGCCATAGCAGTAGTGCTGCTCGGCCACCTGCACCACGTCGCCTGTCCGGAACGGAACTCCACCGCTCACACCCATCGTCCACTCCTGTCCGGCAAGGGTGGGCGGGGCCGCCGGTCGCAGGGGCACGGCTGCGACCGGCGGCGGCTCGCCCGCAACGGTCTGCCTCGGTAGCGACAACCTTACTGCCTTTCGAATAAGGCAACAAGGACTGATTGCCGGTGTGATCGACACGTTCTAGCCTTGGCGCGTGGTCGATTGCGGTAGGAGTGGGAGATGAGTGAAGCGGGCTGGCTCAGTGTCTCGATGCCGTATCTCCGACCACGCCCCGACCAGCACGGCGATGCCTGGGCGGCCGACGCGGCGCAGCAGGGTGGCGTCGGCACGCAACGCCTGCTGCACGTCGGAGAGGTGGTCCCGGCTGCGGCGATCGCGGCGGCGCTCGGCGTGGAGGAAGGCACTCCGGCGGTCGTCCGTCGTCGGCTCATCTTGCTCGACGATCAGCCCGTGGAGCTGACCGACTCCTACTATCCGGTGACCATCGCCCGCGACACCGCGCTCGCCGAACCACGCAAGATCCGGGGAGGCGCGATCCGCCTCCTCGCCGAGTTGGGCTATGTTCCCAAGCAAGCCACGGAAGACGTCTACACGCGGGAGCCCGAGGCTGCCGAACGGCAGGTGCTGGATCTCACCGACGGAGAGTGGGTCCTCGGCCTGACGCGTGTGCTGACCACTCACGAGGGTGTACCGATCGAGGTGAGCGTCATGACGATGACGCCAGCGGGCCGACGCCTGCGATATCAGATGTCACTCGACTAGCGGATTGGGATACGGCATATGAACGGCGGACGCGACGGGCGACCTCGCCACGAGCAGATCGCGGCCGACCTCCGCGCCCGCATCATGTCGGGTGATCTGCCTGCGGGCTCTCGCCTGCCGTCCATCCCGACGCTGGTCCAGCAGTTCGATGCCGCCACCGCGACGGTGCAACGTGCCCTTGCCGCGCTCAAGGCGGAAGGGCTCCTGCACAGCGAGGTGGGCAAGGGAGTGTTCGTCCGGCATCGGCAAGCACTACCGATCGAGGCGATGGCCTACGTCGCGCCGTCGACCGGCGACTACAGCTATCACCTTCTCCGGGTCGCGGAGGTCGTGCCACCCGCCGACGTGGCGCGGGAACTGGAACTCGACGCCGATGAACGCGCTGTGCTCCGGCACCGCATCCTGCGTCACCGCGGCGAGCCGGTCGAGCTGTCGTGGTCGTACTACCCGTCCTCGATCGCGGTGGGAACCGAACTGGCCGAGCGTCGGAAGATCTCCGGTGGAGCGCCGAGGGTGCTGGCGGAGATCGGCCATGCTCAGCAGCGTATGAGCGACCACGTCTCGGCCAGGATGCCCACCACCGAAGAGATCGAGACGCTGAACCTGCCCGGTTACGTCCCGGTGCTTCGGCAGCTACGGGTGATCCGGTCGGCTGCGGGTCGACCCGTGGAGGTGTCGGTACTGGTGAAGGGCAGCCACCTGCACGAGCTGCGGTACGAGCAGACCATTGTCGACGGCACGTCGTAGCGGTGCCGCGCCGAGCGCTAATCCGTCGTGGTGCGGTTGGCGAGGGCGTCGACCAGGCGGCGGGTGGAGCCGGCCAGGTTCCACCGCTCGGCCAGCTCGACCAGGCGTTCCGGGTCGGCCGGTGCGGACGGCAGCTCGGTGGGCAGCGGCGGTAGTGGCACGTCCAGGGCGACCCGGACCACCTTCGGCGCCACCGCCAGGTAGTCGCGGGCGGCGTCGAGCTTGGTGCGTAGGCCGGGCGCGAAACCGGAGGCCGGATCGTCCAGGGCGGCCAGGATGCCGTCGATGTCGCCGTACCGCTCGATGAGTCGGGCGGCGGTCTTCTCGCCGACGCCGGCCACGCCCGGCAGCCCGTCGCTGGGGTCGCCGCGCAGTGCGGCGAAGTCGGCGTACCGGTCGGCGGCCACCCCGTAGCGGGACCGGACCGCCGTGTCGTCGCAGTCGTCCAGCTTGGCCACGCCCCGCCCGATGTAGAGCAGCCGCACCCCACGGGCGTCGTCGACGAGCTGGAACAGGTCACGGTCGCCGGAGACCACCTCGACCGGCCCGGGCTGGGTGACCGAGAGGGTGCCCAGCACGTCGTCGGCCTCGTATCCGGTCGCGCCGACCACGGTGATGCCGAAGGCGTCGAGCACGTCCAGGATCATCGGCACCTGCGGGCTGAGGGTGTCCGGCACGACCTCGCCGCCCTCGGGCGCCACCCGGTGCGCCTTGTACGACGGCAGCAGCGCGACCCGCCAGTCCGGCCGCCAGTCGTGGTCCATCGCGCACACCATCCGGCCCGGCCGCCGGGTGCGGACCAGTTGGGCGAGCATGTCGAGGAATCCGCGTACGGCGTTGACCGGCTGGCCGTCGGCGGTCCGCGCGGCTGACTCGGGGATGCCGAAGTAGGCCCGGAAGTAGAGACTGGGCGAGTCGACGAGCATGATCGGGGTCTGCTGTGCCACGCCCGACAGCCTGGCACATCCCACCGACGTTCGCGGTCGACGGCACGACCGGACGAGGAGGACCGATGCGCGTACCGACCCGGCTGGCCCTGACCGGAGTCAACCTGGACAGCCCGGACCCGGCCGCGCTGGCCCGGTTCTACGTGCGGTTGCTGGGCGGGGAGATCGAGGTGGAGGAGGCCGACGACGTCGTGCTGCGCAGTGCCGACGGTGGCCTGGCGTTGGCCTTCCAGCGCGAGCGGGCGTACGTGCGACCGACCTGGCCCGCCGAGGCGGACCGGCAGCAGATGATGATGCACCTGGAGATCGGGGTCGATGACCTGGACGCCGCCCTGGAGCACGCGCTGGCCTGCGGTGCCACGCTGGCCGAGTTCCAGCCGCAGGACGACGTACGGGTCTGCCTGGACCCGGACGGTCACCCGTTCTGCCTCTGGCTGATGGGCTGACTACGAGGCCGGTCGGGGTCGTCGACACGACCGCACCGTCCGTGCCCGTAACCCGAACGAACGTTAAGCTGAGCGGGTGGGAGCCAGAAGCTGCCACGGCGTACGACGGCTCACCACCATCCCACGGAGCTCACCACGCTATGACTGTCGACCGGATCCTGCCCACCGAAGAGGCCCACGACCTGCTGGAGCTGGCCACCGAACTCGCCGACCGCGAGCTGGCCCCGAAGGCCGTCGAGTTCGAGCAGCGCGCCGAGTTCCCCCGCGAGCTGCTACGCACCCTGGGCCGGGCGGGTCTGCTCGGTCTGCCCTACCCGGAGGAGTACGGCGGGGCCGCCCAGCCGTACGAGGTCTACCTCCAGGTGCTGGAGATCCTGGCGAGCCGCTGGCTGGCGGTCGCCGAGGCGGTCAGCGTGCACACGCTCTCCTGCCACCCGGTCGCCACGTTCGGCGACGACGCCCAGCGCAAGCTGCTGCCCGACATGATCGGCGGCGAGTTGCTCGGCGCGTACTGCCTCTCCGAACCGCAGGGCGGCTCGGACGCCGCCGCGCTGACCACGAAGGCGGTCCGCGACGGCGACGCGTACGTGGTCACCGGCACCAAGGCGTGGATCACCCACGCCCAGGTGGCCGACTTCTACAACGTCTTCTGCCGTACCGGCGGACCCGGCGCGCGGGGCACCTCCTGCCTGCTGCTCGACCGGTCCACCCCCGGTCTCCACCCGCAGGCCGCCGAGCGCACCATGGGACTGCGGTCGTCACCGGTGGCGCAACTCGCGTTCGATGACGCGCGGGTGTCGGCGGACCGGCTGATCGGTGGCGAGGGCGCCGGCTTCACCATCGCGATGTCCGCCCTGGACTCCGGCCGCCTCGGCATCGCCGCCTGCGCGGTCGGTCTGGCCCAGGCGGCGCTGGACTACGCGGTCGGCTACGCGCGGGAACGTCGCCAGTTCGGCCGCGCCGTCATCGACTTCCAGGGCCTCGGCTTCACCCTCGCCGACCTGGCCACCCAGATCTCCGCCGCGCGGGCGTTGACGCTCGCCGCCGCCCGGCTGCGCGACGCCGGTCGGCCGTACTCGATCGAGGCGGCCAAGGCGAAACTCTTCGCCACCGACATGGCGATGCGGGTGACCACCGACGCGGTGCAGGTGCTCGGCGGCGCCGGATACGTGGCCGACCACCCGGTGGAGCGCTACATGCGGGAGGCCAAGGTGCTCCAGATCGTGGAGGGCACCAACCAGATCCAGCGTCTGGTGATCTCCCGGGCCCTGGCGAAGGAGTGACCGCGCGTGCCCTCCGGTGGTTTCGTCGTCGCGCCGACCGGTCTTTCCCGGTAGGTTGCACGCCGTGGAGGAGATCGACCGGGCCATCGTCGCCGCGCTGACCACCGACGGCCGGCAGTCGTACACGGATCTCGCGGAGAAGGTCGGCCTGTCCGTCTCGGCCGTGCACCAGCGGGTACGCCGGCTGGAGCAGCGCGGTGTGGTCAAGGGCTACACCGCGCGGGTCTCGTTCGAGGCGCTCGACCTGCCGCTGACCGCGTTCGTGGCGATCCGGCCGTTCGACCCGTCGCAGCCCGACGACGCCCCGGAACGGCTCGCGCACCTGCCGGAGATCGACTCGTGCTACTCGGTGGCCGGGGAGGACTTCTATCTGCTGCTGGTCCGGGTGGCCGGTCCGGTCGACCTGGAACGCGTACTCCAGGAGATCCGGACCGCGGCGAACGTCACCACCCGCACGACGGTGGTGCTCTCCACCCCGTACGAGGGGCGTCCGCCGAAGATCAGTGGCGAGCCGCCGACCCGCCCTCGGTCGCGGGCGGCGGGGGAGGCGGCTGGTTCCACCGGAGGATGACCCGTCGGCCGTGCTCGTGGCCGAGCACGCTGATGGTGGCGGTGTCCAGCCGGAGCAGCCCACCGGCCGACGGCGGCAGACCGATCCACCGGGCGCCCAGCACCCGCAGCGAGTGCGCGTGCCCGACGATCGCGACGGAACCCCGGTCGAGCAGCGGATGCACCGTGGCGAGCAGCCGGTCCAGACGTTCGCCGACCTCGCTCGGCGACTCCCCGCCGGGGCACCCGTCGGTCCACACGTTCCAACTGGACCGTTCGTCGTGGATCTCGGCGGTGGTCCGTCCCTCGTACTCGCCGTAGTTCCACTCGGCCAGGTCCTCGTCGGTGCCGGTGACGGTCAGCCCGGCCAGTTGCGCGGTGAGCAGCGCCCGGCGGCGCGGGCTGCTCAGCACCGCGACGAACCGCCGGCCGGCGAGCGCCGGACCGAGCGCGCGGGCCTGCCGCTCGCCGTCGGGCGTCAGCTCCAGATCCGTGTACGACGTGTGCCGGCGGCTCGCGCTCCAGGTGGTCTCGCCGTGCCGGACGAGCAGGATCTCGCTCATGTCCTCAGTCAACCAGGAGTCGGATAGGATCGTGGGCATGTACTCCTGTGCCTTCTCGATGAAGCCCTGGTCCGGCCGCTGACGGCGGCAGGGTTGACCGGCTTCTTCCAGCTCCGCTCTGTCTCGCCGTCCTGGTGTTCCCGCCGGGCGGCCTGATCGCGCTGCCCGGCTCCACGACGAGCCGAAGAGCGCAGAGTGAACAATCTTGAACTGAACCCCACCCAGGACGCGACCCCCGGCCTGCCGGCCGGTGACCGGGCGCATGTCCGGGCCGAGGGCGTACGCGTGGTGCTGGGCGGACGGGTGGTGCTGTCCGACGTCAGCGTGACCGTCTCCGCCCGCTCGCGGCTGGCGGTCGTCGGCGAGAACGGCCGGGGCAAGACGACCCTGCTCCGGGTGCTGATCGGGGAACTCACCCCGGACCAGGGCACGGTGGAACGGACGGGCACGCTCGGCGTGGCCCGGCAGGCGCTGGAGGCGCGCCACGGTGAGACGGTGGGCACCCTGGTCGCCGCCGCGATCCGGGAGTCCCAGGAGGCGGTACGGGCGCTCGACGACGCGGCGACGGGACTGGCCGAGGGGCGTCCCGGCGCGGACACCGCGTACGCCGTCGCGCTGGACGCCGCGACCCGCCTGGACGCCTGGGACGCGGAACGCCGCGTGGACGTGGCACTGGCCGGGCTGGACGCCTGCCCGGACCGGCAGCGCCCGCTGTCGACGTTGTCGGTCGGCCAGCGCTACCGGGTCCGGCTGGCCTGCCTGCTCGGGGCCCGGCACGACCTGCTGGTGCTGGACGAGCCGACCAACCATCTCGACGCCGACAGCCTGGCCTTCCTCACCCTGCGACTGCGTCAGCACGCGGGCGGGGTGGTGCTGGTCAGCCACGACCGGGCCCTGCTCGGTGACGTGGCCGAGGAGTTCCTCGACCTCGACCCCAGCGAGGACGGCCGCCCACGGGTCTTCGCCGGTGGGTACGCCGGCTGGCAGGAGGGCCGTCGCCGCGAGCGGGAACGCTGGCTGCACGACTACGAGGCCCAGCAGGCCGAACACCAGCGGCTGGCCGAGGCGGTGAACGAGGCGCGGCAGCGGCTCAGCACCGGTTGGCGGCCGGAGAAGGGGCACGGTAAGCATCAGCGTCAGTCCCGGGCGCCCGGGGTGGTGCAGGCGTTGCGTCGTCGGCAGGAGGATCTCGACGCCCACCGGCTCACCGTGCCCGAGCCGCCGCTGCGTCTGCGCTGGCCCGAGCTGCGGACCCGGCCCGGGGTGCCGCTGTTGCGCTGCGACGACGTGACGGTGGCCGGGCGGCTGCACCAGCCGGTCACGCTCACCCTGGACGGTGGGGAGCGGCTGCTGGTGACCGGGCCGAACGGGGCCGGCAAGTCGACCCTGCTCGAGGTACTCGCCCAGAACCTGGAACCGTCCACCGGCGCGGTCCGGCACCTGGGGCGGGCCCGCGTCGCGTACCTGGGTCAGGAGGTGCCCGCCTGGCCCCCGGCCGCGCTCGCCCGCGACCTGTACGACCAGCACGTGGGTCGGCTCCAGTCCGCAGGGCGGGTCCGCGAGGGCGACCGGCTGCCGCTGGGCGCGACACACCTGCTGGACCGGGAGGCGCTGCGGACCCCGGTCGGCCGGATGTCGCAGGGGCAGCAGCGGCGGTTGAACCTGGCCCTGCGGCTGGCCGAGCTGCCCGACCTGTTGATCCTCGACGAGCCCACCAACCACCTCTCGGCGTTGCTGGTGGACGAGTTGACCGACGCGTTGCGGGAGACCCCGGCGGCGGTGGTGGTGGCCACCCACGACCGTCAGATGCTCACCGATCTGGCGGACTGGCCGGTCCTGGCGCTACGAGCCGCCGAGGAGTCGCCGTGAGGCGCGCCACCTGCTCTCCACCTGACGGTGCCGTTTACGCCTGGGTGTTGGCGTCTTTCGTGGCCGCCGACTCCTGTCGGGTTCGGCCGCTGTCGAGCTGACGGCACGGACGGCTCAACCGGGCCACCGAGGCGGGCGCGACCAGCGAAAACAACCACACCTAGCTTCCTAGGATGCCCTAGCGGATGTGCACAGCACCACCGCTCCGAGAACAGTTTCAGATCATCGGGTGAGGGGACACGAGCGTGAGGAGCGCAGCGGATCGCTGCGCCGCCGAGGCAGGCAGGGAGGCGACATGAGCTTCACCGACAAGGCGAAGAACAAGGTCGAGGAACTGAGCGGCGCCGCCAAGGAGCGCGTCGGCGACATGACCGACAACGAGCGCATGCGTGCCGAGGGCGCCAGCGAGCAGTCCGAGGCCCGTACCCGTCAGGCCGGTGAGAAGGTCAAGGACGCCGGCCGCGACGCCAAGGACGCCTTCACCAAGAAGTGACCGCACGTACGCCGAAGCGGGCCACCGGATCGTTCCGGTGGCCCGCTTCGCGGCGTGGCACGGGTCGGGGAGGAGGTGCCGCCCGGGCGACGCCGGGTCGGGTCAGTCGTCGCGGTGGGTCTGCCACCACTGGCGACCGGCGTCCGGCAGGGTGTCGATCGGGTCGTAGTACGCGTACCGCTTGTTGAGCGCCTCCAGGTCGGTGGACTCGATGGAGGTGCGGTAGTTCTTCGTCCAGTAGGAGATGCCGCGTTCGCGGTCGTACTCGGTGATCATGTGTACCCAGCGCTTGCCGACGAAGGGCACGTCGCAGACGATCCGGGGGGTGGCGTAGCCGGGCAGGTAGCCCATGATGTCGTGCTGGAGCTGCTGGGCGTGCCAGACCGGGACCCGCCAGTGCTCGGCGTTGGGGATCATGTCGCACATGTAGAAGTAGTACGGCAGGATGCCCGCCTCGCCCTGGAGCGCGAAGCAGAGGTCGAGCAGGTCGGTGGTGCTGGCGTTGACGCCGCGCATCAGCACGCCCTGGTTGCGGACGTCGCGTACGCCGACGTCGAGCGCGGTCTGGGTGGCCTTGGCGACCAGCGGGGTGAGCGACTGGGCGTGGTTGACGTGGGTGTGAATGGCCAGGTTGACGCCCCGTCGGGCGGCGGTGCGGGCGACCCGCTCCAGCCCCTCCACGACGTCGGGCTGCAACCAGTGCTGGGGCAGGCCCATGAGCGCCTTGGTGGCGAGCCGGATGTCGCGGATGGTCTCGATCTCCAGCAGGCGCATCAGGTACGACTCGAGGTTGCGCCACGGGACGTTGGCCACGTCGCCGCCGGAGACCACGACGTCGCGTACGCCGGGGTGGGCTTTGAGGTAGGTGATGTGGGCGTCGTACCGGTCGACGGGTTTGAGGGTGAGTTTCAGTTTGTCGACCGCGGGGGTGGAGTTGCCGACCAGGTCCATGCGGGTGCAGTGCCCGCAGTACTGCGGGCAGGTGGAGAGCAGTTCGGCGAGGACCTTGGTGGGGTAGCGGTGGGTGAGGCCCTCGGCGACCCACATGTCGTGTTCGTGCAGGGAGTCGCGGGTGGCGTACGGGTGGGAGGGCCAGTCGGTGCGGCGGTCCGAGGCGACGGGGATCATGTAACGCCGGATCGGGTCGGCCAGCAGCGTCTCGGTGGTGGGTGGGGCGTCCGGCACCATGGTGTTGATCATTTGGGGTGGTACGAGCATGGACATGGTGGCCAGGGCGCGTTGGTCGGCGTCGAGGTCGGTGTAGAAGCTCTCGTCGACGGTGTCGCCGAGCAGGGCGCGGAGTTGCTTGATGTTCTTGATGCAGTTGACGCGCTGCCACTGGGCGCTCTCCCACTGGTCGCGGGTGACGTGGCGCCAGCCGGGGAAGCGGGTCCAGTCGGGTTCGACGAGGCGGTGGCGACGGTATTCGTAGGGCTGGCCGGTGGGTGCGGTGGTGGGGGCCGGCTCGGGTGTTGCCGGGGTGGTCTGCACCGGCGGTTGGGTCTGGGTCACGGCCCCTCCTGCGGGTGTGCGTCGTCCGACCTGGGTGCAGGTCGGTCCGGGTTCGTCAGCGGACCGAAGGTTACTGGAAAATATTCGGTACAGGAATTATTCTGCCGGAAGTTTTCCCGTCATGCGAGTTGATGTCGGGGCTTCGGGCGGCCGGACAGGAGGTTGGCGTGACGTCACCAGTGGGTCTGCACCGTGTCGTGGAACCGGCGGGGGTGCTGCCGCAGGCGGCCTGGCGGTTGGACGCGCGGTCGGAGATCGGCCCGAACGAGGTGCGGATCTCGGTCGAGCGGCTGAACCTGGACGCGGCGAGTTTCCGTCAGTTGCGCGACAAGCACGGTGGCGACGGTGACGCGGTGCGCGCCGAGGTGCTCGACATCATCGCGACGCGGGGCAAGATGCAGAATCCGGTGACCGGGTCGGGCGGGATGCTGATCGGCACGGTGGCGCAGGCGGGGCGGCGGTCGCCGTTGGGTCTCAAGGCCGGTGAGCGGGTGGCGTCGCTGGTGTCGTTGACGTTGACGCCGTTGGTGGTCACCGACGGGTTGGCGCGGTGGGACGGGCTCAGTGAGCAGGTGCCGTGCGAGGGGTGGGCGATCCTGTTCGCCCGGTCGATCGCGGCGGTGCTGCCGGAGGACCTGGATCCGCAGTTGTCGTTGGCGGTGCTGGACGTGTGTGGGGCACCGGCGTTGACGGAGCGGGTGGTGCGGCGGTACGTGGCGGAGCGGGCGGGGTCCGGGCCGGTCGCGGTGGCGGTGGTCGGTGGTGCGGGCAAGAGCGGTTCGTTGTCGTTGGCGGCGGCGCGGCGGGCGGGTGCCGGTCGTACGGTCGGGGTGGTGCCGACGGTCGCGGAGCGCGACGCGCTGGTGGCGGCGGGCCTGGCCGACGAGGTGGCGGTGGCCGACGCGCGGGATCCGGTGGCGTTGTCGGTGGCGGTGACCTCGGCGTTGGGGGTGCCAGCCGACGTGACGGTGGTCTGCGTGGACGTGCCGGGCTGTGAGCACGGTGCGGTGTTGGCGACCGCGGACGGGGGGACGGTGGTGTTCTTCTCGATGGCGACGAGTTTCGCGGCGGCGGCGTTGGGTGCGGAGGGCCTGGCGGCGGACGTGACGATGCTGGTCGGTAACGGGTATGTGCCGGGGCACGCGGAGTTGGCGTTGGGTCTGCTGCGTGAGGTGCCGGGGGTGCGTGGGCTCTTCGAGGCCCGGTTGGCGGCAGACTGAGGTCATGACGATGAACCCCTCGACGTTGTATCGGGCCGGCGTGTTGCACTGCCCGGCGGATCCGTCTGCGACGGCGCTGTTGGTGCGGGACGGTCGGATCGTCTGGTTGGGTGCCGGGGCGGACGCGCCGGCCGCGGACCGGGTGGTGGATCTGGGTGGGGCGTTGGTGACGCCGGCGTTCGTGGACGCGCACGTGCACGTGAGTGACACGGGGTTGGCGTTGTCGGGGCTGGATCTGTCCGGGGTGCGGTCGGCGGGAGAGTTGTTGGAGGCGGTGTCGGTGTTCGCGGCGGGGTTGCCGGCGGACGCGGTGGTGTTGGGGCACGGGTGGGACGAGTCGACGTGGTCGGTGCCGGTGCCGCCGGGGGCGGCGGAGGTGGGTCGGGCGGCGGAGGTGGGTCGGGCGGCCGGTGGGCGGCGGGTGTATCTGTCGCAGGCGTCGATTCATTCGGCGCTGGTGTCGTCGGCGTTGCTGGCGGCGTGTCCGGAGGCGGTGGCGGCGCCGGGGTTCGACGCGTCGGGGTGGTTGCGGCGGGACGCGCATCACGTGGTGCGGGCGGTGGCGCGGGCGTCGGTGTCGCGGGCGCAGCGGGTGGCGGCCCAGGGGGTGGCGTTGCGGCATGCGGCGTCGTTGGGGATCGCGGCGGTGCACGAGTGCGGTGGGCCGGAGATCTCGGACGAGGAGGACTTCACGGGTCTGTTGGCGCTGTCGGGTGCGGGGGTGCCGGAGGTGTACGGGTACTGGGGTGAGTTGGGTGGTGCGGCGCGGGCGCGGGAGTTGGGTGCGGTGGGTGCGGGTGGGGATCTGTTCGCGGACGGGGCGTTGGGGTCGCGGACGGCGCACGTGTCGGCGGCGTACGTGGACGGGGAGGGGTGTGGTCACGGGTATCTGACGGCGGAGCAGGTTCGTGATCACTTGTTGGACTGTGCGGCGCACGGGATGCAGGGCGGGTTCCATGCGATCGGGGATGCGGCGATCTCGACGGTGTTGGCGGGGTTCGCGGGGGCGGCGGAGAAGCTCGGGACGGAGCGGGTGCGTGCGGCGCGGCACCGGATCGAGCATGCGGAGATCGTGGATCGGCGGTTGATCGCGGGGTTCGTGGAGTTCGGGGTGGTGGCGTCGATGCAGCCGGCGTTCGACCGGTTGTGGGGTGGTGCGGGTCGGATGTACGAGGCGCGGTTGGGGTTGGCGCGGTCGTTGGCGTCGAATCCGATGGGGGCGATGCACGGGGTGGGGGTGTCGTTGGCGTTCGGGTCGGATTCGCCGGTGACGCCGTTGGATCCGTGGGGTTCGGTGCGGGCGGCGGTGGCGCATCACAACCCGGTGCAGCGGATGAGTGTGCGGGCGGCGTTCGCGGCGCATACGCGGGGTGGTTGGCGGGCGGTGCATCGGGACAGCGAGGGGGTGTTGGCGTTGGGGGCGCCGGCGACGTTCGCGGTGTGGTCGTCGCCGGCGGGGGTGGCGCGGGGGTTGCCGGTGTTGGAGGCCGAGGATCCGCAGGTGCGGGGGGTGCAGGATCCGACGCCGTTGCCGGTGTGCCGGGCGACGGTGTTGCGCGGTGAGGTGATCTACGAGGAAGGGTCGTCGTGACGCAGGTGAGTGGGTTCTCGGGCGGGAAGCTGGATCTGGATCCGGTGGTGGTGGCGCGGGCGCGGGAGTTGGCGCGGCGGGTCGGGCAGCCGGTGGTGGAGTTGGCGCGGGGGCACACCACGGTGTCGGTGGAGCGTGCGGTGTTGCGGTTGGCCGGGGTGGCGGGGGCCGATCCGGACGGTATCCCGTGGGTGAACCGGTTGGTGGACGCGGTGGTGGCGGATGTGGGGTTGGGGCACGGGGTGGCGGCGCCGGTGTTCGAGGCGTTGGCGCGTGAGGAGATCTCGGATGTGACGTTGCTGGCGCAGAAGGCGGCGGCGGGGTCGGTGCGGTTCGTGGTGCCGTCGGGGAGGTCGGCGACGGTGGCGCGGCGGGCGGCGCGGCGGGCGGTGGCGGCGGGGGTGCGGCGGATCGATCGGCGGCGGGCGGAGCGGGATCGGTTGGTGCGGCGGTTCGGGGATCCGGTGCGGCGGCCGTGGGTGTATCTGATCGTGGCGACGGGGGACATCTACGAGGACATTCCGCAGGCGCAGGCGGCGGCGCGGGCGGGTGCGGACGTGATCGCGGTGATCCGGTCGACGGGTCAGTCGTTGTTGGACTACGTGCCGGAGGGGGCGACCCGGGAGGGGTTCGCGGGGACGTACGCGACGCAGGAGAACTTCCGGTTGATGCGGGCGGCGTTGGACGAGTCGTCGCGGGAGTTGGGCCGGTATGTGCGGTTGACGAATTACGCGTCGGGGTTGTGCATGCCGGAGATGGCGACGCTCGCGGGCCTGGAGCGGCTGGACATGATGCTCAACGATTCGATGTACGGGATTCTGTTCCGGGACATCAATCCGATCCGGACGTTCGTGGACCAGCGGTTCTCGCGGCAGGTGCACGCGCGGGCGGGGATCGTCATCAACACCGGTGAGGACAACTATCTGACCACTGCGGACGCGGTGGACGAGGCGCACACGGTGACGGTGTCGCAGTTGTTGAACGAGTACTTCGCGCACGAGGCGGGGTTGGCGGACTGGCAGTTGGGGTTGGGGCACGCGTTCGAGATCAATCCGGAGGTGCCGGAGTCGTTCCGGTTGGAGTTGGCGCACGCGTTGTTGGCGCGGGAGTTGTTCCCGGATGCGCCGTTGAAGTGGATGCCGCCGACGAAGCACATGACCGGTGACGTGTTCCGGGGCAATCTGCTGGACGGGTTCTTCAATCTGGTGGGTGCCATGACGGGGCAGGGGATCCTGCTGGTGGGGATGATGACGGAGGCGGTGGTGACGCCGTGGTTGTCGGATCGGGACATCGCCCTGCAGAACGTGCGGTACGTGTTGGGTGCCGCCGGTGGGTTGCACGAGGACTTCGTGCCGGCGCCGGGTGGGTTCATCCAGCAGCGGGCGCACCGTGTGCTGGGTGAGGCGGTGGAGTTGTTGGAGCGCATCGGTGAGCGGTCGTTGTTGACGGCGATCGCCGAGGGCACGTTCGGGATCATGAAGCGACCGGCGGATCGGGGCAAGGGGTTGGACGGGGTGGCGGCGCACGAGGCCGACTACTACAACCCGGCGACGGAGATCCTGGAGGCGGTGGCGTGAGCGCGTCGCAGGGTCCGGTGGTGCGGCCGTACGGGGACACCACCGGTGACGGCATGGTGCAGGTGTCGTTCACGTTGCCGGTGCCGCACGACAAGCGGGCCGAGGGTGCGGCGATCCAGTTGGCGAACCGGATGGGGATGGATCCGGCGTTGTTGGTGCACGCGAAGCAGATGGGTGACGGGTTCACGTTCTTCGTGGTGTACGGGCGGGTGAATCATCTGGTGGACCTGTCGGCGGTGCAGGTGGTGGAGCGGGACTTTCCGCTGCTGTCGGCCAAGGAGGTCAACGCGGTGGTGAAGCGGCGGTTGCGGCGCAAGTTGTCGGTGGTGGGGGCGTGTATCGGCACGGATGCGCACACGGTGGGCATCGACGCGATCCTGAACGTGAAGGGGATCGCGGGGGAGAAGGGTCTGGAGTACTACCGGGAGTTGTCGGTGACGAACCTGGGTGCGCAGGTGAGTGTGCCGGAGTTGGTGGAGGCGGCGCGGGCGGCGCGGGCGGATGCGGTGTTGGTGTCGCAGGTGGTGACGCAGCGGGACGCGCATCTGCACAACACGCGGGAGATGTCGGCGGCGTTCCGGGAGGCGTTGCCGGCGGGACGGCGGCCGTTGTTGATCGTGGGTGGGCCGCGGTTCGACGAGTCGCAGGCGACCGAGTTGGGGGTGGATCGGATCTTCGGTCGGGGCACCACGCCGGGTGAGGTGGCGTCGTATCTGGTGCACGCGTTGGTGACGGGTCGGAAGGTGGGGGCGGCATGACGGATCCTCGGGTGGGGTTGACGGTGACGCATCGGCGGTATGTGCCGTACGCGCATGCGCATTACGCGGGGAACCTGGTCGACGGGGCGTACGCGTTGGGATTGTTCGGTGACGTGGCCACGGAGGTGTGCATCCGTACGGATGGGGACGAGGGGTTGTTCGCGTCGTACTCGGATGTGCAGTTCCGGGCGCCGATGCGGGCCGGTGACGTGCTGGAGGTGGTGGCGACGGTGACGCGGGTGGGTTCCCGCAGCCGGACGTTGGACTTCGAGGCGCGGGTGGTGTGTCGGGGGCGGCCGGATCGGGGTGGGTCGGCGGCGGAGGTGTTGGAGGTGCCGGTGGTGGCGGTGTCGGCGACCGGCACGGTGGTCGTGCCCGCGCCGGTATGAGTGTCGCGGTCTGCGCCGACGTCGGGTCGACGTTCACGAAGGTGGCGGTGGTCGACCTGGCCGGTGGTGGGTTGGTGGCGGCGGCGTCGGTGCCGACGACGGTGGGTACGGACGTGCTGCACGGTCTGGACGCGGCGGTGGCGGCGACCGGGGTGGGTGGTCGGGACGTGCCGTGGTTCGTGTGTTCGTCGGCCGGTGGTGGGCTGCGGTTGGCGGTGGTGGGGTACGAGCCGTTGGTGACGGCGCAGGCGGGTCGGCGGGTGGGGTTGTCGGCGGGGGCCGACGTGGTGCATGTGGCCGCCGGCCGGTTGGGGCGGGCGGAGCTGGCCGGGTTGCGGGCGGCGCGTCCGGACGTGGTGTTGCTGGTGGGTGGCACCGACGGTGGGGACGCCGAGACGCTGACCCACAACGCGACGCGGTTGGCGCGGGCGCGGTGGCGGGTGCCGGTGGTGTTGGCCGGCAACGTCGACGTGCGCGCGGAGTTGGCGGCGGTGTTGGCCGGTGCGGGGGTGCCGGTGACGGTGGCCGACAACGTGTTGCCGCGCATCGGGGTGTTGGCGCCGTTGTCGGCGCGGGCGGCGATCCGGCAGGTGTTCCTGCGGCATGTGATCGGCGGTAAGCGTCTGTCGCGGGGGACGCGGTTCGGGCGGCTGGTGCGGGCGGCGACGCCGGACGCGGTGCTGACCGGGGTGGAGGTGTTGGCGGACGCGGTCGGTGGCGATCTGGTGGTGGTGGACGTGGGGGGCGCCACCACGGACGTGTATTCGGTGTTGACTCCGGACGAGCGGGCCGACGGGCCGGGTCGGGAGGTGGCCGGGGCGTTGTGGCGGGCGCGGACGGTGGAGGGGGATCTGGGGATGCGGTGGAGCGCGCCGGGGGTGGTGCGGGCGGCCGTGGAGGAGCGGCTGGTCGGTGACGGCGAGCGGGAGGCGTTGGCGGCCGAGGCGGCGGTGCGGGCCGCGGATCCGGGTTTCCTGCCGTCGGATGCGGCGGGGCGGGCGTCGGACGGCCGGTTGGCGGCGTTGGCGGCGACGGTGGCGGTGCGGCGGCACGCCCGGGGTGTGGGCACCGGTGAGCGGGCCGGTCGGGATCTGCGGGACGTGCGGCTGCTGGTGGGCTCGGGTGGGGTGTTGCGGCATGCCCGCGACGGTGAGGTGTCGCCGGTGTGGCGGGCGGTGTTGGGTGATCACGCGGGTGGGTGGGCGGTGCCGAGGGCGGCGCGGGCGATGGTGGACGTCGACTACGTGTTGGCGGCGGCGGGGTTGTTGGCGGCGGAGCATCCGGGGGCGGCGCGGGCGTTGCTGGGGCCGCTGGTGTCGGCGTGACCGGTGTCGGGTCGGTCGCGGACGGTGACGGTGAGCGCGACACGCCGTGCCGGTGTGGCGACTCGTCGGGGGTGGGTTGACAAGGTCGGGGGTGCGCCACGTACCGTCTTTGAGTCCTACCACGGGAAGCGGCTGTTGTTCGCTTCGTCCCTTCGTCCGCTGGCCGAGCGACGGTTGTCGCGGCGGCCAGGTCCAGCGGGCGGGGGTCGGCGGGGCGGCGCGAACCGGCCGCGGTTACCGGTGTACGGGCAGGGTGGGGTGCACGGCCAGTAGACAACGGCCCGACGGGGACAGCCAGTCACCGTCTGGTCGGTCCGAAGGTCGGCGTGCCTCATTCCCGCCGCACCGGCTGGGAAGGGCCTGGGAGCATCGGGGCGCGGCGTATGCCGCGCCCCGATTTCGTGTGGTCAGTCGGTGGCGGGTCGGGCCCGTACGTGCAGGCGTTCGCCTTGGGGGCCGTACAGGTTGAGGACTTCGGCGGGGGTCGGGTCGGGGTTGGCGACGGAGTGCGGCACGCGGGTGTCGAACTCGGCGACCTCGCCGGGGTGCAGGATCATCTCGTTGTCGCCCAGGCGCAGCCGGATGCGGCCGGAGAGCACGTACAGCCATTCGTAGCCCTCGTGGGAGGCCGGTTGCGGGTCGGCGGGGGTGTGTGGCGGCAGGATCTGCTTGAACGCCTGGACGCCGCCGGGGCGGCGGGTCAGCGGCAGGAACGTCATGCCGTGGCGGACGATCGGTCGGGGGCGGACCCGGGGGTCGCCGACGGCGGGCGCGCCGACGAGTTCGTCCAGGGGCACCTGGTGGGCGCGGGCCAGTGGCAGGAGTAGTTCCAGGGTGGGGCGGCGGTGGCCGGATTCGAGTCGGGACAGGGTGCTGACGGAGATGCCGGTGGTGTCGGCGAGTTCACTCAGGGTGGTGCCGCGTCGTTTGCGTAGGGCGCGGAGCCGGGGGCCGACCTCCGCGAGCACCGTCGCTTCGTCGTTTGCCATAGCGGCAACATTACTTGTCGTTTCGGCGGGCGGGGTGCAGCGTGGAGCCGCACAGGTCACGAGGGGGTACGCATGGACGACGGATACGACGTGGTGGTGGTCGGCGGCGGCGCGGCCGGGCTGGCCGGGGCGTTGGCCCTGGCGCGGGCGCGCCGCTCGGTGCTGGTGGTGGACGCGGGAGCGCCCCGCAACGCGCCCGCCGACCGGGTGCACAACTATCTGGGTCGGGAGGGCTCGCCGCCGACGGAGTTGACGGCGACCGGCCGTGCCGAGGTCACCGGGCACGGCGGGCACGTGGTGGACGGGCGGGTCGAGGCGGTGACCCGCGACGGGGACGCCTTCGTCGTGACCGTCGACGGCGACCGGCGGGTCCGGGCACGGCGGCTGCTGGTCACCACCGGCCTGGTCGACGAGCTGCCGCCGGTGCCGGGGTTGGCGCAGCGGTGGGGCCGGGACGTGCTGCACTGCCCGTACTGCCACGGGTGGGAGGTGCGGGACCGGCGCGTCGGGGTGTTGGCGACCGGGCCCCTCGCGGTGCACCAGGCGCTGTTGTGGCGGCAGTGGAGCCCGCACGTGCTGCTGCTGACGCACCAGGGGCCGACGCCGGACGCCGAGCAGGCCGAGCGGTTGGCGGCCCGCGAGGTCGGGGTGGTGCCGGGCGAGGTGACGGCGGTGACGGTGGCCGAGGACCGGCTCACCGGCGTACGGCTCGCCTCCGGGGAGGTCGTGGCGCTCGACGCGCTGGTGGTGGCGACGGGCATGACCGCCCGGTCGGCGCTGCTGGAGTCGCTCGGGCTGGTCCCGGAGGACGTGGAGATGTCCGGGCACGTGATCGGCCGGCGCATCGCGGCCGACGCGACCGGCGCCACCACGGTGCCCGGGGTGTGGGTGGCCGGCAACGTCACCGACGTGTCGGCGCAGGTGATCCGGGCCGCCGGGGCGGGCCTGACGGCCGGGGCGGCGATCAACGCCGACCTGGTCGAGGAGGACACCCGCCTCGCGGTGGCCGCGCGTCGGCGGCAACGGGAGGAGATGTTCACCGAGGCGGCCTGGGAGGAGCGGTACCGGTCGCGGGCGTCGATGTGGAGCGGCCGACCCAACGCGCAGCTCGTCGCCGAGGTGGCGGGCACCGCGCCGGGCCGGGCGTTGGACGTGGGCAGCGGTGAGGGCGCCGACGCGGTGTGGCTGGCCGAACAGGGGTGGCAGGTCACCGGCGTGGACATCTCCGCCACCGCCCTGGAGCGGGCCGCCGCGCACGCCCGCGACGCCGGTGCGCAGGTCGCCGCGCGCATCGAGTTCACGCACGCGGACCTGCTGAGCTGGTCGCCGCCGCCGGGCGCGTACGACCTGGTGTCGGCGCAGTTCATGCAGCTTCCGCCGGACGCGCGGCGGGAGATGTTCGCGCGGCTGGCCGAGGCGGTGGCCCCGGGCGGGCGGCTGCTGATCGTCGGGCACGACCCCGGTGACACGCACGTCGGTGGTCACCGCGCCCGCTACCCGGAGATGATGTTCACCGCCGAGCAGGTCGCCGCGGACCTGGACCCGCAGCGGTTCGAGGTGCTGGTGACGCAGAGCCGCCCCCGGACGGCGGTGCACGACGGTCGGGAGACGGTCGTCCGCGACGCCGTGCTGGTGGCCCGCCGCCGCTGAGACACCCCACGTGGCCGCCGCAGGGGCGGCAGCGCGGGACGCGGTCACCGGCGGCGACGAGGCCGGTGACCGCGTCGGCGTCGGGGTCCGCCGGGCGGGTAGCCTTCGGCGCGTGACCCCGCCTGACGCCCCCGTGACGACCGCGGACCGCGCCGACACCGTCCGGCCCACCGCCTGCCGGTCGGCCGGTACGCCCCGGCCGCTGCCCCTGCCGGTGGCGGTGGGGATGGCGGTGGCCGCCGGGTTGGCGCTGCTGGTGGCGTTCCCGCCGTACGGGTGGTGGCCGCTGGCGCCGGTCGGGGTGGCGCTGCTGGCCGCCGCGACGCACCGGCGGCGACTGCGGGCCGGGGCGGGTCTGGGTTTCCTGACCGGGCTGGCGCTGTTCGCGCCGCTGCTGTCCTGGACGAACCTGCACACCGGCTACCTGCCGTGGGTGCTGCTGTCGCTGTTGCAGGCCGGTTACCTGGCGCTGCTGGGTCTGGGCACCGCGTGGGTGTCGCCGCTGGCCGACCGGTATCCGGCGGGGTGGCCGGCGCTGACCGGTGTGCTGTGGGTGGGGCAGGAGGCGCTGCGGGACCGCACCCCGTTCGGGGGGTTCCCGTGGGGGCGGCTGGCGTTCGGTCAGGACGGCTCCCCGCTGCTGGGGTTGGCGGCCGTCGGCGGTGCCCCGCTGGTGACGTTCGCGGTCGCCACGGCCGGTGGACTGCTGGTGACCGGCGTGTGGTGGACGCAGCGGGCCCGGCGGGCCGCCGGTGCCCGCTGGTGGACCCCGGCCGCCGGATGCGCGGCGGCGCTGGTGCTGCTGGTCGGCGGGGGGCTGCTGGTGCCGGTGAGCACCACGGCCACCGGTGACACGGTGACCGTGGCGATCGTGCAGGGCAACGTGCCCCGTCTCGGGTTGGACTTCAACGCCCAACGGCAGGCGGTGCTGAACAACCACGTGAACGCCACTATCGCCCTGGCCGGTGAGGTGGCCGCCGGCACCCGGGCCCGCCCGGACCTGGTGGTGTGGCCGGAGAACTCCAGCGACATCGACCCGCTGCGCAACCCGTCGGCCAACATCCGCATCTCCGAGGCCGCCGACGCGATCGGCGTACCGATCCTGGTCGGTGCGGTGCTGACCGGCCCCGAGCAGGGGCAGGTGCGCAACGCGGGCCTGCTGTGGCGGCCGGGCAGCGGCCCCGACCTGGAGCAGCTCTACGTCAAGCGGCATCCGGTGCCGTTCGCCGAGTATGTGCCGTTGCGGCGTATCGCCCGGATGGTCAGCGACCAGGTCGACCGGGTCCGGGCCGACTTCGTGGCCGGTACCGAACCGGGGGTGGTGCGGACCCCGGCGGCGGTGCTCGGCGACGTGATCTGTTTCGAGGTGGCCTACGACGGGCTGGTGCGCGACACCGTGGTCGGTGGGGCGCAGGTGCTGGTGGTGCAGACCAACAACGCCACCTTCGACGTGGCAGAGGCGCGCCAGCAGTTGGCGATGGTCCGGTTGCGGGCCGTCGAGCACGGTCGGCCCGCGTTGATGGCCTCCACGGTCGGGGTGTCCGGGTTCGTTTCCCCGGACGGGCGGGTAAGCGACGCCACCGGGTTCAACACCCAGGCGGTCGTGGTGCGTGAGCTGCGGCTGACCGAGGGGCGCACCCTCGCCACCCGGGTCGGGGTGCTGCCCGAGGTGGTGCTGGCCGGGCTGTCCGTGGCCGCGTTGGTCGGGGCGGCCCTGGTGCGGCGCCGGTGGGGCGGCCGAGCCGGATAGGCGGCGGCTGCCCGGAGAGGGGCAGCGGTGATGCGCAGGACCGACATCCGTCCGGCTGCGACCGGGGTGCCCGGTGTGGGTCGGGTGCTGGTGGTCATCCCGACCTACAACGAGGCCGACAACGTCGGCGCGATCGTGCGGCGGGTGCGGGCCGCCGCGCCGCAGGTGGAGATCCTCGTCGCCGACGACAACAGTCCCGACGGCACCGGCCGCATCGCCGACGGGCTGGCGCGCGGCGACACCCACGTGCACGTGCTGCACCGGGAGGGCAAGCAGGGACTCGGTGCGGCGTACCTGGCCGGGTTCGCGTGGGCGCGCCAACGCGGCTACGACGCGGTGGTGGAGATGGACGCCGACGGCTCGCACGCCCCGGAGGACCTGCCGGCGCTGCTGAACGCCGCCCGGCACGCCGACGTGGTGATCGGGTCGCGGTGGACGCGGGGCGCCCGGGTGCTGAACTGGCCGCTGCGGCGGCTGCTGCTGTCGCGGTGCGGCAACCTGTACGCGCGGCTGGCGCTGGGTATGCCGGTGGCCGATGCCACCGGCGGCTACCGGGTGTACCGGGCCGGTGTGCTCGACACGGTGGACCTGGAGTCGGTGTGCTCGCAGGGGTACTCGTTCCAGGTGGAGCTGTCCCGGTTGGCGCACCGGGCGGGGGCGCGGATCGTGGAGGTGCCGATCACGTTCGCCGAGCGGGAACGCGGCGACAGCAAGATGAGCCCGCTGATCGTGGCCGAGGCGCTGTGGCGCATCACCGGCTGGGCGGTACGCGACCGGCGTAGCGCGGTGCGGCAGGGTTGGCAGGCGGCGACGGTGGGGCGGGCCCGCTGGCCGTGAGCCGGAGCGTGTCATGCTGGACGGACGGGACGGCTGCGCCCCGCCGGGCGCGCCGTCCGACGACGAGCGCCGTGAGGCGGATGGGGTGAGATGCGCCGGACAGTGAAGTTCGTACCGTTGGCCCTGCTGGTGTCCCTGGCAGCGGAACTGGCCGTGTTCGTGGTGGTGGGCCGGGCGATCGGCTTCGGCGCGGCGACGCTGCTGGTGTTCGCGGCCTCGCTGCTGGGACTGGTCCTGCTACGCCGCGAGGGGATCCGGGCCTGGCGGGGCTTCCGGGACGCGGCGCAGTCCGGTCGGCCGCCCGGTGGTCAGGTCACCGACGGGCTGATCGGGCTGCTCGGTGCGCTGCTGCTGGCCACGCCGGGGCTGGTCAGCGGCGTGGTGGGGTTGGTGCTGCTGGTGCCGCCGGTGCGCCGGCTGGCCCGTGGCGGCATCCAACGGTCCGCCGAGCGGCGGGTGTCGTCGATGACCGCCGGTGACCTGTTCGGGCCGCGCCGGGTGCACGTGTACCGGGGTGCGCCGCAGCAGCCGGCCGGTGAGCAGCCCGCCCCCGCCCCGCAGACCCCGCCGCAGCAGCAGCCGGTCGTCGACGACGGGCGCGCCATCGAGGGCGAGATCGTGGAGCCGCGCTGAACGCGACACCGCGCACGACGACGCCCCGGGAGATGATCTCCCGGGGCGTCGGTGGTGTGACCGGTCAGGCGCGACCGCGACGGGTCCGGACCTCCTGGAGCCGTTCGGCGAGGATGTCCTCCAGTTCGGCGATCGAACGCCGCTCCAGCAGCATGTCCCAGTGGGTACGCGGCGGCTTGGCCTTCTTCTGCTCCGGCTCGCTGCCGTCGACCAGCCGTGCCACGCTGCCGTCGAACTTGCACTCCCAGGTGGTGGGCACCTCGGCGTCGACGGCGAACGGCACCTCGAACTGGTGACCCTTGGCGCACAGGTACTCGCGGGTCTGCCGCGGCGCGAGCTCCGTGTTGCGATCGGATTCGTAGCTGACCGCGCCCAGTCGGCTACCGCGCAGCATACGCTCGCCCATGATCGACTTCCCCTCTGTGGTGGTGCTGGTCCTATCGGTGTAACGGTCCGCCGTCGCCGGGCCATTCCCCGTGGCCGCCGTCTTGACGTCCGGCAGCACGGCGGGTACGGGTCAAGGGTAGCGGGCCGCAACGCGTACCCGGTCGGGTCCGCCCGCCGGGTCGTCTCGGCGGACCGTCGCCGCCAGCGGAGATCGTAGCCCTCGCACGCACCGGGCCGGGGCCGGTGGGCGGCGGCGCGCCGTGATCAACCCGCCCGGGGCGTCGGTGGCAGCGGCAGCGGCAGCCCGGGCAGGCCGTCGATGCTGGTGGCGACGTCGTCCTTGCCGGCGAAGTAGGCGTCCAGCGACGCGTCGTCCTCCCGGGCGAACCGGCGGCCGTGCAGGTCCCGGTCGGCGTCGTAGGTCATCAGCGGCACCGCGAACCCGCAGGTGTCGCGGATCAGCCGGGCGTGCACCACGATGACCGCCCGCAGCCCGTGCGCGGTGCTGTCGATGTCCGGGAAGCGGGCCAGCAGCCCCGGGAAGCGGGGGTCGTCGCGGAACACCGGCTCGCCCCGCCCGTGCACCCGCACGATCGACGGCGGCCCGGAGAAGGCACACCACATCAGCGTGATCCGGCCGTTCTCCCGCAGATGGGCGATGGTCTCGGCGTTGCTGCCGGCGAAGTCGAGGTAGGCCACGGTCAGTTCGTCGAGGACCGCCAGGCACCCCCGCAGGCCCTTCGGCGACAGGTTGACCGTGCCGTCACCGGAAAGCGGCGCGGTCGCGGTGAAGAACATCGGCTGGGCCTCGATGAAGTCCCGCAGCCGACCGTCGATGCGTTCGTAGGTCTTCCCCATCCGCCCATCATCGGCGAGTCCCCGCCCACCCCGCCGCCCCCTTCCCAGCCCTCGACACACGCGACCGCCCCGGCATGCGTCGATCAAGAGGTTTGGGCGGGGACAGGGCCACCATTCGCGCCCGAACCTCTTGATCAACAAGGGTGTGCGGGCGGCGGGTCAGGAGGTGGCGCGGCGGGTCAGGGCGGTGGCCAGCTCCGCCACCTGGGCGGCCAACTGCGCCACCCGCTGGCGGGCGTCGTCCCGGTCGGCCTCGGTGGCGCGCAGGCGTACCGTCACGTCGTCGAGCCCCCGCTCGGCGGTGCCCGCGGCGGCCCGGGCGGCGGCCAGGTCGGCGCGCAGCGTGCTGACGTCGGCGAGCGCGGCGGCCAGGTCCCCGGCGGCCTGCCGGGCCACCGCCTGGGCCCGGTCCCGGTCGGCGGTCGCCTGGGTGCGGGTCCGCTCGATCTCGGCCTGCACCGCCGCCACCTCCGCCTGGGCCGCCGCGACCTGGGCCCGGTCGGCGTCGGCGGCGGCACGGGTCCGCGCCGCCTCGGACCGGGCCTGCTCGGCGTCGGCGCGGGCCTGGGCGAGGTGGGTCCGGGCCTGCTCCACGTCGGCGCGGGCCTGGTCGGCGGCGGCGTTGGCCCGGTCCGTCTCGGTCCGCAGCCGCTCCACCTCGGCGGCGGCCTCGCCGAGGGCGTGGGCGACCCGTTCGGCCTCGGCGCGGGCGGTGTCCCGCTCGGCAGTGCGGTCGGCGACGCGACGGTGGGCGGTGTCCAGATCGGCCCGCAGGGTGTCCGCCTGCGCGCGGGCGGTGTCCCGGTCGGCCTCGGCCTGCGTGCGCAGCGCCTCGGCGGCCACCGCCGCGCGCCGCGCCTCGTCCCGGGCCGTCTCGGCGGCCTCGGCACGCTGGTCGGCGGCGTCGGCCCGGGCCAGGGACCCGGCGGCCTCGGCGCGCGCGGCGTCCCGGTCGACGGCGGCGGTCTCGGCCGCCCGGCGGTCCCGTTCGGCGCGGGCGGCGGCGTCCTCGGCGGCCCGCACCGCCTCGTCCCGCTCGGCCTGCGCCGCCGCGACCTCACCGGCGGTCTCCGCCCGGACCTGCGCCACCTGACGCTGCACCCCCGACGGGGACAGCTCGGCGTGCAGGGCCTCGGTCAACGTCTCGACGATCTGGTCGAGCCGTTCCACCGCCTCCCACGTGCGGGCCACCTGACCGGGCAGGCCGGGGGCGTTGCGGTGGCGCATCCGGCTGTTGCGGGAGGCCCGCTGGCAGGCGCCGTCGTTGTCCCGGCAGTACCGGAACGGACGGCCCGCGCCGACGCGCTGCGGCACGTCGCGGCCGCAGTGGGCGCAGGGGCGGGTGTCGGCGGTGGGGGCGGGCTGGACGTCCATCGAACGGGCAGTCTAGTGAGCCGTCCACCACCGTCCCGTCGGCCCGTCACCGCACCGGTGCCGCACCGCCGTACGAGGCCGTGTCGACCGCCGGGGCGGCGGTGCTGTCCCGCACCGTCAACCGGGGCTCCAACAGCGTCGTCTCCGGCACCGGTTCCTCGGCCAACTTGCGCATCAGCAACGCCACCGCCTGGCGACCGATCTCCTCGGCGGGCACCGGCACCGAGGTGAGCCGGGGACCGGCGTGCTCGGCGAACTGGTCCGGGCAGACCGCCACCATCGACACGTCGTGCGGCACCCGCCGCCCCAACCCGGCCAGCGCCGCCTGCACCGCGCCCACGGCCGACTCGTTCTGCACCACCAGGCCGGACAGGTCGGGGTGCCGGGCGAACAACTCCACCACCCGACGGCGTACGTCGGCGGCGTTCTCCTCGCACGGCATCGTCACCGCCTCCACGCCGTGCGAGGCAGCCGCCTCCACCACACCGGCCCGCGTCCGGTGGGCGAACCCGGTGCCCCGGTCGTAGACGGCGGCCGGCGCACCCAGCAGCGCCACCCGCCGGTGCCCGAGGCCCGCCAGGTGCTCCACGCACACCTGGCCGGCCCGGTGGAAGTCCAGGTCCACACAGGTCAGGCCGGCGGTGTCGGCGGGTACGCCGATCAGGACGCTGGGGCGACCCAGCCCCCGCAGCAGCGGCACCCGCACGTCGTGCAACTCCACGTCCATCACCAGCACCCCGTCGACGAGCGCCCCGGCGGCGACCCGACGCAGCCCCTCCGGCCCCTCGTCGGAGGTCACCAGCAGCACGTCGTGGTCGTGACGGCGGGCCGAGGTCACCACCGCCGTGGCGAACTGCATCACCACCGGCACCTGGATGCCCGAGCGCAGCGGCAGCACCAGGGCGATCACGTTGGAGCGGCGGCTGGCCAGCGCCCGCGCCCCGGCGTTCGGGTGGTAGCCGAGCACCCGGATGCTGGCCAGCACCCGGTTGCGGGTCAGCTCGGAGATGGCCCGCTTGCCGCTGAGCACGTACGACACGGTGCTCACCGCGACACCCGCGTGCCGGGCCACGTCGGCGATGGTGGGCTGACCCGACGCCCGCCGGCTCACCGGGCCCCGCTCGCGCTGTGCAGCCGCGCCGACCGGGCCGCCGTGTCGCCGCGTACCGCCAGCGCGCCGATCAGCCGGACGTCGGTGGCGGAGCGGCCGACCAGCACGCTGTGGGTGGCGTCCTCCACCACGAGCGCGCCCCGGTCGGCGTCCCACCAGCCCAGCTCGGCGGTGCGCAGCCGCAGCGTGACCCTGCGGCTCTGTCCGGGAGCCAGGGTGATCCGGTCGAAGTCCCGCAGTTGCCGCAGCGGCTGCTTGACCCGGGAGCGGCGTTGCCGGGTGTAGAGCTGCACCACCTCCACGCCCGGCCGGGTGCCGCTGTTGGTGACCTCCACGCTCACCTCGACGGTCTCGTCGACCGACGCGGTGTCGGCGCTCAGCCGCAGGTCGGCGTAGTCGAAGCGGGCGTAGGACAGGCCGTGGCCGAACGGGTACAGCGGCTCGCCCCGGAAGTACAGGTAGGTGGAGTCCGCGCCGATCACGTCGTAGTCGAGCAGGTCGGGCAGGTCGGCGGTGTCGGCGTACCAGGTCTGGGTGAGCCGGCCGGCCGGGTCGGCGTCACCGAGCAGCACGTCGGTCAGCGCCCGGCCGTGCTCCTGCCCGCCGTGCGCGGACCAGAGCACCGCCGGCAGGTGCTGCTGCGCCCACCCGATCGCGTACGGGTAGCTGCTGGTCACCACCAGCACGGTGCGCGGATTGGCGGCGTGCACGGCACGCAGCATGGCCTCCTGCCGGGCGGGCAGGGCCAGGTCCACCCGGTCCTCGGTCTCGCGGCCGTTGACCATCGGGTGGTTGCCCAACGCCACCACCGCCACGTCGGCGTCGGCGGCCAGCGCGGCGGCCTCGGCCGCGCCGTCGGTCACCAGGTCGATGCCGAAGGCGGTGGCGGCCTGCCGGTCGTCGCCGTCGACGCGCAGTCGCCCGTCGGCGTCGACGGTGACGTACCGGTCGGTGGCCAGGTGACGCAGCAGGACGGTGCCGGCGGGCAGCGGGTCGAACTGGAACGTCTCGCGCACCACCCAGCCGCCCGGTCCGGGGCGGTCGTTGCGCAGGGCGCCGTCGTCGTCGACGCCGACGTGCCGGCCGTTGCCGACGGCCCGCAGCGCCACCGTGTCGCGTCCCCAGTCGAACACGTCGAAGTGGGCGGCGTCGGCGCCGAGGGTCAGCGGGCCGCCGTCGGCGGCGTCCGGGCAGCCCACGTACCGGTCACCGGCGCGCAGCGCGACGCGGTCGGTGCCCGGGTGCGTGGTGACCTGCGGCAGCCGCCCGGCCAACCCCTGGTAGGTGGTGACCGCGTACGGCAGGGTGCCGCTGTACCAGTCCTCGTAGACGGTGTCGGCCAGCGGGCCGAGCACGGCGACCCGGGTGCCGGCGGGCAGGGGCAGCAGGCCGGTGTTGCGCAGCAGCACCACGGAGTCGCGGGCGGCCTGCCGGGCCAGGTCGCGGTGGGCCGGGCAGTCGACGACGTCGGCGGGGGTGGCGGCGTACGGGTCGTCGTGCGGCGGGTCCAGGTCACCCAGGCGCAGCCGTACCGACAGGATGCGCCGTACCGCCCGATCCACGTCGGACGCCGAGATCAGGCCCCGGTCGAGTGCCTCGGCCAACCACCGCCGGGTGGGGGCGCTGTCGGTGTGGTTCTCGGTGAAGCTGTCGATCCCGGCACGCAGGGCGGCGGCGAATCCGTGCACGTGGTCGGGTGTCTGGTCCTGCACGTCGGTGAGGTTGCCGACCGCACCCGCGTCGCCGACCACCAGCATTTCGTCCGACGCCCACCGGCGCAGTTCGCCGTCGATGAGTGGGCTCAGGTGCGCCGGCACCCCGTCGACCAGGTTGTACGACGCCATCGCGCCGACCGCGACACCGGCGGCGATCGGGGCCCGGAAGGCGGGCAGTTCGTACTCGTGCAGCACCCGGGGCGGCAGGTCGCTGGAGGTGGTGGCCCGGTCGGTCTCGTTGTTGTAGCCGAGGAAGTGCTTGACCGTGGGGGCGGTCCGCAGCCGCTCGGGATGGTCACCGCACAGCCCCCGCGCGTAGGCGGTGGCGAGCCGGCCGGTCAGCCACGGGTCCTCCGACCAGCCCTCCTCGTTGCGGCCCCAGCGCGGGTCGCGCAGCGGGTTGACCACGGGTGCCCAGACGTTGAGGCCGACGCGCTGCGGGTCGGCGTGGTTCTTGGCGCGGACCTCGGTGCCGACGGCCGCGCCGACGGCCCGGATCAGGTCCGGGTCCCAACTGCTGGCCAGGCCGATGACCTGGGGGAACACGGTGGCCGTGCCGAGCCAGGCGACGCCGTGCAGCGCTTCGGTGCCGGTCTTGAACGGGGGCAGGTCGAGCCGGGGGACCGCTGCCTGCCACTGGTGCAGCAGGCCGATCTTCTCGGGCATGGTGAGCCGGGCCAGCAGGTCATCGATCCGGTCCCGGGGTGCGGGCAGGGTGGGGTCGGTCATGGTGGATCGCCTTCCAGTGCCCGGCGCGCCGGAGGTCGAAGCGCTTCGACGGCGGACGGCCGAGCGGCATCGCAGGTGACGGTGGGGTGACGGTCGTCGTCCCGGACGCAGGTGAAGCGCTTCGACGAGCCGTGGAAAGCAAGCCGCCCCGGGTGCCCGAGCGGAGCGGCTCGCTTCGAGGTTGGCACCATCGACCGGTCCGGTCAAGACTCGGTGCGCGGTGCCCAGGTCAGCGGGTCGGCAACCGTCCGGCCTCGACGGCGGCCAGGGCCGCGGTGGCGCCGCCGAGCGCCGCCGCGGTGTCCAGGGTGGAGGCGTCGAGCCGGACGCCGCCGGCGCCGGGGGCGTGGGCCCGCGCGGCGAGCTCGGAGCGGGCCGCCGGCAGCAGCCAGGGCGCCAGGGTGGCGAAGTGGTCGCCGAGCACCACCGCCTCCGGGTTGAGCAGGTCGGCCAGGACGGCCACGCCACGGCCGAGGTGCCGGCCGGTCTCGGCCAGGCCGTTGCACACCGTGGGGTCGTCCTGGCGGGCCAATGTCACGATCCGGGTCAGCTCGGGCAGGTAGTCGGTGACCGGGCAGTCGGCCTCGGCGTCGGGCAGCAGTCGGCGGACCACGGCGGGCAGTCCGACCAGGGTGGTCAGGCAGCCTCGGCCGCCGCAGTCGCAGGGCGGCCCGGTCGGGTCCACGGGCAGGTGGCCGATGCCGCCGGCGAAGCCGCGTCCACCGCGCAGCAGCCGGCCGGCGGCGATGATCCCGGCGCCGACGGTGATGCCGCCGGCCAGGTGCACCAGGTCGGCGGTGCCCGCGTACGCGCCGTGTCGCTGTTCGGCCAGGGCCGCGAGGTTGGCGACGGTGTCCACGCCGACGGTGAAGGTGGGTTCCCGCAGGGCCGCGCGCAGGTCGTCGGCGACCGCAACGTCCCGCCAGCCGAGGGCGTCGGACAGCGGGACCGCCCCGGCGGGGTCGACCAGCCCGGGCACCCCGACGGTGAGGCCGAGCATGGTGCGGCCCTGTGCGGTGACCCGGCCGATCGCGCGGCGGGCCAGGGCGGTCAGGGCGCGCAGGGTCTCGGCGGGGGAGGCGGTGTCGGCGGCGAAGGCCCGACGCCAGGTGAGCAGCCGGTTGCCGCCGAGGTCGATGGCGACCGCGACCAGTTCGTCGGCGCCGACCTGCAGGCCGAGTGCGGCGTACGGCTCGCCGTCGAGCACCAGCATCGTCGCGGGACGGCCGACCCGGTTCTCGGTGAGCCCGGTCTCGCGGACCAGCCGCTGGTCGAGCAGCTCGCTGACGAGGCTGGAGACGGTGGCCTTGTTGAGGCCGGTGCGGGCGGCGATGTCGGCGCGGGAGCAGGGGGCGTGCAGGCGGACGTGCCGCAGGACCACCGCGCGGTTGGCGACCCGCACGTCACCGAGGTCGGTCGGCTGCGGCTCGTTCTGGATGCTGATCACGATCTGCCCGCTCCCTGCGCCGGTGTCGTGGCGCGCGCGTCCATCATCGCGTACCGCGGTGGCGGGACCGACCACGCCGTCCGGGCCGCCGGCACGCCCTGTCTTGTGGGACGGGATAGCCGTCGATTAGTTTGTTCGGCTAGAACCCCAACTAATCCTAGCCGGAGTCCCCCGCTCCGCAAACCGTTATCGACGACGAAGGGAGTGCGCCGTGACACCTTCTCCGCGCACATCCACCGACCGCCGCACCATGCTGCGGCTGATCGGCCTCGGCGCCGCCGCGACCGTGGGCGGCGGCGCCCTGGCCGGTTGCAGCAAGGAGGCCGGCAGCCAGGGCAGCGCCACCAGCGCCGACGCCATCAAGGCGGTGCTGCCCACCTACCAGCGGGTCGAGCTGCTCAAGCCGGACATCCCCGGCGAGGGCCCGATCCCGGACGGCTACCTCAGCTACCCCCGCGAACTCGTCGACGCGGTCACCGAGCAGCCCGGCCGGGGCGGCCCGCCGATCCAGACGATGAGTCCGTGGTGGGGCCCGACTCCGCCGCCGCTGGGGCGCAACTCCTACCTCGCCGCGGTCAACGGCAAGCTCGGCGTCGAGGTCAACCCCAGCCTCCAGGACGGCCTGACCTACGCCGACAAACTCAACGCCATGCTCGGCGCCCGCGACGTGCCGGAGCTGCTGTCCGCGCCGAACTGGGAGGTGGACAAGGTCGCCCGGTTCTCCGACGCGGTCAAGGCGTTGTTCACCGACCTGACCGACCACCTCCAGGGCGACAACGCGGCGAAGTACCCGTATCTGGCGGCGCTGCCCAGCGGCGCCTGGGAGTACTCGGTCTGGGGTGGGCGGCTCTACGCCGTGCCGTTTCCCACCGACGGGCCGTTCGCGTGGGCCATGTTCTACCGCAAGGATCTGCTCGACGCCGCCGGGCTGGCCGCCCCGGCCAGCCCCGACGAGCTGTACGAGTTCGGCAAGAAGGCCACCGACCCGGCCAAGGGTGTGTGGGCCTTCGGCAGCGTCTTCGAGATGGTGCAGCAGTACTTCGGCTGTCACGAGCGCTGGCGCAAGATGCCCGACGGCCGCCTACAGCACAAGTTCGAGGACCCGGCCTTCGAGGCGGCGCTGGAGTTCACCGCCCGGCTGTTCGCCGAGGGCCTGGTGCATCCGGACACGGTGGCCAGCAAGGGCGCCGACGAGAAGCAGCTCTTCAACTCCGGCAAGATCCTGATGTACCGGGACGGGCTCGGCGCCTGGCAGGGCATGCAGAGCGAACGGGTCAAGGAACTGCCCACCTTCAACATGCAGCCGCTGCCGGTCTTCGGCGCGCCGGGCGCCCAACCGGTCATCTGGGGCAGCGAGAAGCCGATCTTCTACACCTTCCTCAAGAAGGACCTGTCCGCCGAGCGCGTCGACGAGCTGCTGCGGGTGCTCAACTGGTGTGCCGCGCCGTTCGGCAGCCGCGAGTTCGAGCTGCGCGAGTACGGCGTGGAGGGCCAGCACTTCACCCGGGGCGCCGACGGCACGCCGACGCTGACCGAGCGGGGCCGTACCGAGTTGGGCGCGCAGTACACCCACATCGGCGGGCGGGTGCCGGTCAAGGTGCGCAGCGGCGACACGCCCCACTTCGTGCAGGACTACCTGGGCTACTACCGCACGAACATCGCCTCGATCGAGAAGGACCTGTTCGCCGGGATCAAGCTGGAGCTGCCGGCGAACTGGTCGAAGATCATCCAACCGACCGACGACAAGATCCGTGACATCCTGCGCGGTCGTCGCCCGGTCAGCGACCTGGCCCAGGTGCGTAAGGAGTTCCTGGACACCGGTGGCGAGGAGGGCCGCGCGTTCCACGAGAAGGCGCTCGCCGACAACGGCCGATGAACGGGCGGACAACCGTGCGCCCGACCGGTGCCGGGGGACCGGTATGAGCGCCCCCGGCACCGTCGAGGAGCGACCACCCGCCGGACGGACGCCGCCACCGCGGCGTCCCCGGCGCGGTGGGCGGCACACCCTGCGGGCCCGGCTGCGCCGCGACTGGCCGCTGCTGGCGATGGCCGCCCCGGCGGCGCTGCTGCTGCTGGTCTTCCACTACCTGCCCACGCTGGGCAACGTCATCGCCTTCCAGGACTACAACCCGTTCGTCGGCGACGACCCGCTGGACGCGTTCCTCAACAGTGAGTGGATCGGCTTCGGCAACTTCGAGGCCCTCTTCCGCGACCCGCTGTTCTGGGACGCGGTCCGCAACACGCTGAGCATCACCGCCTTCCAGTTGGTGTTCTTCTTCCCGCTGCCGATCCTGCTGGCGCTCATCCTCAACAGCGTCGTCTCCGGGCGGCTGCGCGGGTTCGTGCAGAGCGTCGTCTACCTGCCGCACTTCTTCAGTTGGGTGCTGGTGGTGACGTTCTTCGTGCAGATGTTCGGCGGGGCCGGACTGCTGGCCCAGGAGATGCGCCAGGCCGGCATGCAGCCCTGGGAGATCATGACCAACCCGGACACGTTCATCGTGCTGGTCACCGCCGAGGCGGTCTGGAAGGACCTCGGGTGGGGCGCGATCGTCTTCCTGGCCGCGCTGTCCGCGATCGACCAGAACCTGTACGAGGCGGCGGCGGCCGACGGGGCCGGACGGTGGCGTCGGTTGTGGCACATCACCCTGCCCGGTCTGCGTCCGGTGATCGTGCTGCTGCTCATCATGCGGCTCGGCGACGCGCTCTCGGTCGGCTTCGAGCAGTTCATCCTGCAACGCGAGGCGGTCGGCCGGGAGGCCGCCGAGGTGCTCGACACGTTCGTCTACTACCAGGCGATCAGTACCCAGCAGTGGGGACTCGGCGCCGCGGCGGGCCTGTTCAAGGCGGTGGTCGGCCTGGCCCTGATCATCACCGCGAACAAGGTCGCGCACCGGCTCGGTGAGCAGGGGGTGTACGCGAAATCATGACCGCACAGCTCAGTGGTGCCGGGCCGGTGCCCGCGGCACCGACAACAGCGGGGCGACCCGCGCCACCGCCACGGCGACGCCCCACCGGTCGCCCGGTGTGGGCGGGCCGCCCCTCGACGTCGCTGACCATCGGCAAGGGGGTCGTGCTGACCCTGCTGGTCGCGGCGGTGCTGGTGCCGCTCTGGGCGGTGCTGGTCACCAGCCTCGCCTCGCGCGGCACCATCGACGACGCGGGTGGCATGGTGATCATCCCCCGGGAGATCGACCCGTCGGCGTACATCACCATCTTCAGCGGCGGCGACGTCACCCGGGCGGTGTGGATCAGCACCCTGGTCACCGTGCTCGGCACCACGGTCAGCCTGCTGCTCACCGTGCTGGCCGCGTACGGGCTGTCCCGGCCCGGTTCGGTCGGCCACCGTGGGCTGCTGTTCTACTTCCTGCTGACGTTCCTGATCTTCCCGGGGCTGGTGCCGAGCTATCTGGTGGTGACCGGCCTGGGCCTCAAGGACAGCATCTGGTCGCTGATCCTGCCCAGCGCGATCAGCGTGTTCAACCTGGTGGTGATCCGCGCGTTCTTCATGAACGTGCCGGCCGAACTGCTCGACAGCGCCCGCATCGACGGCGCGGGGGAGCTGCGCATCCTCACCCGGATCGTGCTGCCGCTGTCCAAGGCGGTGATCGCCGTGGTCGGTCTCTTCTACGCGGTCGGCTACTGGAACGCGTACTTCAACGCGGTGCTCTACATCGACTCCAACGACAAGTTCCCGATCCAACGGGTCCTCCAGAGCTACATCCTGGCCGGACAGTCACCGAACGTCTCCGGTGCGTCGGTGAGCCTGCCCGGCGTGTCGGCGTACCCGCCGACGCTCGCGGTCAAGATGGCCGTGGTGATCGTGACGGTCATCCCCGCCGTGATCATCTATCCGTTCGTGCAGCGGCACTTCACCAAGGGTGTCATCACCGGCGCGGTGAAGGGCTGACCGGGCGCGGTGCGGCGCCGCTCGGCAGGGGCCGGACCCGGGTGGGTCCGGCCCCGTCGCGCGTGACGCCCGACTCCGTCCAGCCGGGCGTCACGCGCGACGGTCGGCCCTAGGCGGGGAACAAGCCCGCGAAGGGCACGACGGTCACCGCCGCACCGTTGAGCAGTGACCGGGCCGGCAGGTCGGACTCGCCGACCCCGGCGAACGCCAACTGCCCCACCAGCAGTGGCCCTCGCGTCCTGATCCGCAACTCGTCGCCGTCGCGGAACGCCTCGATGACGGTGTCGCCGTCGACGTCGTGCACCACCGTCCGGCCCGCGACGGCACCCCAACTGACCAGCGTGACGTCGCGGAACGGCCGGTCGCCGACGGTGGGGTGCGGCGCGACCAGCGGCAGCAGCGTGCCGTGCCGCACGAACAGCGGGGTACGCGACAGCGGCACGGTGACCCGCAGGTGCCGCCCGCCCGGATGCCGCTCGCCGGTGGCCGCGTCGATCCAGTCGTCCCCGACCGGCAGGTAGATGTCGCGCCCGCCGGTCGCGTCCAGCACCGGCGCCACCAGCAGGTCGGTGCCGAGGCGGTACTGCAGGTCGGTGGTCCAGGCCGTCGGGTCCTGCGGCGTGTCGACCAGCAGGGCGCGCATCATCGGCGCGCCGGTGCGGGCGGCCTGCACCGCCGCCGACCACAGGTACGGCATGAGCCGGTAGCGCAGCCGCAGCGCGGCCACCGCGTGCCGTTCGGTCTCGGCCGGGAAGTCCCAGGGCAGCCGACTGGTGGTGCCGTGCAGCCGCAGCAGCGGCGACAGCGCCCCGAACTGCAACCAGCGGACGTACAGGTCGGGTTCCGGGGTGCCGTGGAACCCGCCGGTGTCGTGGCTCCAGAACGGCACCCCGGACAGGCCGTGCGACAGCCCGCCGCGCAACGTGCTGGCCAGCGCCGGCCAGGTGGCGTTGACGTCGCCGCTCCACTGCGCGCTGTGCCGCTGCCCACCCAGGTACGACGAGCGCGCCCACACCGCCCGGTGACCGGCCACCTCCTCGGTGACCTGGGCGACCACGTCGTTGAAGAGCAGGCTGTAGACGTTGTGCAGCTCGACACCGGTCATCCCGTTGTGGGCCACGGCGTCGGCCGGCACCCCCTCGGCGAAGTCGGTCTTGAACACCGCCACGCCCTGCTCCAGCAGGGGCCGCAGCAGACCGGTGAACCAGTCGACGGCGGCCGGGTTGGTGAGGTCCACGATGGCGCTGACCGGGTAGCTGCCGTGCCACACGTCGGCGACGTACGTGCTGCCGTCGGGGCGGCGCAGGAAGTAGCCGGCGCGGTCCGCCTCGGCGTACAGCGGGCTGCCGGTCATCAGGTACGGGTTCATCCAGAGGCAGACCCGGAAGCCCTGCTCGCCGAGGGTCCGCAGCATCCCGGCCGGGTCGGGGAACGCCTCGGCGTCCCAGCGCAGGTCCGACCAGTTCCCGGCGACCTGCCAGTAGCAGTCCAGGTGCAGCACGTCGCAGGGGATGTCGCGCTCGCGGATGCGGCGCGCCCGGTCCAGCACCTTCTCCTGACTGTCGGGGTAGAAGCCGGAGGAGATCCAGGTGCCGAAGGCCCAACGCGGCGGCAGGTACGGCCGAGAGGTGAGCCGGTCGAGGCGGTCCAGCACCTCGGCGGGGGTCGGACCGGCCAGCACGTAGTAGTCCAGCAGGTCGTCGGGGACCAGGATCTGCACCGTGCTGTGGGTGGACTGACAGACGTCGAACTGCACCGGCAGGCCACTGTCGACCAGCAGCCCGTAGCCCCGGTCGGACAGATAGAACGGCACGTTCTTGTGCGAGCGGTCGGACTCGCTGCCGAAGGCGTCGAAGTTCCACATCAGCGCCCGTTGGCCGCGTTTGTCCAGCGGGGTGAACTTCTCCCCGAAACCGACGAAGCGTTCGTCGCCGGGCGCGACGAAGCTCTCGTGCCAGGCCACGCGGACCCCGTCGACGGTGGAGCGGCCGAAGGGCAGCGTGCGCCGCCGGCCGCTGATGTCGACCGTGCCCGGGTCCTGTTCCAGCAGGACGGTGCCGTCGGGGCGCAGGAACCGGATCCGCCACGGGTCGAGCCGGATCTCGGCGACGACCGATCCGGCGTCCACGCGTACCCACCGGTCGTCGGCGGTCACGGTCGCCGCCCGCGTCTGGGGGTGGACCAGCGTCACCGCCCGCGCGGACCGGCTCCGTGCCTGGGGGTCCTCGGCGAGCCGGACCCGGATCACGCCGTCACCGGCGGCCTCCACCCGGACCACCGCCGTCACCCCGTCGGCCAGCGCCGCCTTGAAGGTGGCCCCGGAGGTGTCGCCGCCGACGAACTCGGCCCGCCCCACCACCGCTGTGCCGTCCTCGCCGGGGGAGCGGACGGGCAGGTCGGGCGGGTCGGCCACGAACGTCTCGTACGGCACCAACGGCGGTCGGTACGGCATCGGCTCTCCTCAGGCTACGGCGGTGCGGATAGTTTCTTTAATTACCCAACGAACTGTCAACGAGGATCATCGATGCCGAAACTATCGGCGCCGTTGACATGGGCAAACCACCTCCCTAGTTTGGACAGAACATCAACTAATCCGGCGGATGGTGGACGATGTGGCACGACGGTCGGCTCTGCTACGGCGGTGACTACAACCCGGAGCAGTGGCCGGCGGAGGTCTGGGCCGAGGACGTCGCGCTGATGCGCCGGGCCCGGGTCACCCTGGTCACCGTCGGCGTGTTCGCCTGGTCCCGCCTGGAACCGGCCCCCGGGCAGTACTGCTTCGACTGGCTCGACCAGGTCCTCGACCTGCTGCACGACGGCGGCATCCGGGTCGCCCTGGCCACCCCCACCGCCAGCCCGCCACCCTGGTTCTCCCTCGCCCACCCGGGCGCGCTGCCGGTCACCGTCGACGGGGTCCGCCTGCACCACGGCAGCCGCGACACCTACTGCGCCGCCGCCCCCGCCTACCGCTCCGCCGCCCGCCGCGTCACCGCCGCCCTCGCCGACCGGTACGCCCGGCACCCGGCCGTGGCGCTGTGGCGGGTGCACAACGAGTACGGCACCACCTGCCACTGCGAGCACACCGCCCGCGCCTTCCGACGGTGGCTGGCCGGGCGCTACGGCGACCTGGACACCCTCAACGACGCCTGGGTCACCAGCTTCTGGAGCCAGCACTACTCCGACTGGGCACAGATCAGCACCCCCCGCGCCACCCAGTACCTGGGCAACCCCGGCCACCTGCTGGACTTCCGCCGCTTCTGGTCGGACACCCTGCTCGCCGCGTACGCCGAACAGCGTGACCTGCTGCGCGCCGTCGCGCCGCAGACCCCGGTCACCACCAACTACGTACTCGGCGACTGGGTGCCGGTCGACCACGCCCGCTGGGCCCGCGAGGTGGACCTGGTCGCCGTCGACCACTACCCGTCGGCCGTCGACGGCGGTGCCGAGGAACAGACCGCGCTCGTCGGCGACCTGGCCCGGGGCTGGGCCCGGCACGCCGCCGCCGACCCGACCTGGTTGCTGATGGAGAGCGCCCCCCAGCAGATCCACACCACCGGGCGCGCACACACCAAGGAACCCGGGCGGATGCTGCGGCACAGCCTCGCCCACGTGGCCCGCGGCTCGCACGGCGCGATGTTCTTCCAGTGGCGGGCGTCGGCCGGTGGCGCCGAACGCTTCCACTCCGCCCTGGTGCCGCACGCCGGGCCGGACAGTCGGGTGTTCCGCGAGGCGGTCGAGCTGGGCGCGGTGCTGGAACGCCTCACCGAGGTACGCGGCCGGGTCGAGGCGTCGGTGGCGCTGGCCGTCGACGCCTCGAGTGCCTGGGCGCTGCGCCACCCGGGCCTGCCCTCGACCCGGGTGGACCACCACGAGGAACTCGCCGCCGCCCACCGGGCCCTGTGGCACGCCGGGTACGGCTGCGACACGGTCGCGCCCGGCGAGGCCCTCGACGGGTATCGGCTGCTCGTCCTGCCCGCCCTCTACCTGACCGACGACGCCACCGCCGAGTGGATCCGCGCGTACGTCCACCGTGGCGGTCACCTGCTCGCCACGTACCTCAGCGGCACCGCCGACGCACACGCCCGGATCCGGCTCGGCGGCTACCCGGGCGCGCTACGCGACGTGCTCGGCGTACGGGTGGAGGAGTTCCACCCGCTCGCCGACGGCGACGAGGTCCGACTCGCCGACGGCGGCACCGGCCGGATCTGGGCCGAGACGGTCCACCCGACCGGGGCGGAGACGGTCACCACATACGCCGGTGGGGTACTCGACGGGTCACCGGCGATCACCCGGCACCGCCACGGCACCGGCACCGCCTGGTACGTCTCCACCCGCCCCGACGACACCACCTACCGCAGGCTGCTGGACTCCGCCGCCCGCGCCGCCGACATCGCCCCGGTCTGCCCGGACGCACCCGCCGGGGTCGAGGCGGTCCGCCGCCTCCACCCCGGCGGGAGCTGGCTGTTCCTGCTCAACCACACCGACCGTGCCCGACGCGTACCGGCCCGGGGCCGCGACCTGCTCACCGACACCGAGGTCGACGAGGCGGTGACCCTGCCGCCCGGCGGTGTGGCCGTGCTGCGCGAGAGGCTGCCCTCGGCTACCGGTGACGAGACGACGACCTGATCGATGTGGGGACGGAGGTCGACGGCGGTGGTGTCTCAGTCGAGGTCGGCGAGGTCCAGCACGAAGCGGTAGCGGACGTCGCCGCGTTCGAGGCGGTCGAAGGCCTGCTGGATCTGGGCGGAGGGCAGCAGCTCGACGTCGGCGGTGATGTCGTGTGCGGCGGCGAAGGACAACAGTTCGGCCGTGTGCGTGGTGCCACCGGTGCCCGAGGAACTGAGCTTCTTGCGGCCGAAGGTCAGTTCCATCAGGTTCACCGGCGTCGGCATGGGGAAGCCGAGCACGCTGAGAGTGCCGTTGAGAGTCAGCAAGCGCAGCAACGGCGACAGCTCGTGCGGGCCGGAGATGGTGTCCAGGATGAGGTCGAACCGCGCGAGCCCGGCGTCGTCGGCGATGGCGAGCAGGCCGGTGGCGCCGAGTCTGCGGGCGTCGTCGGCCTTGCCGGGGGTACGGCTCAGGACGGTCACCTCGGCGCCGAGTGCAGCGGCGAGCTTGACACCGAGATGGCCGAGGCCCCCGAGGCCGGCGACCGCCACCCGGCTGCCAGGGCCGACTCCCGCCTCGCGCAGCGGCTCCCACATCGTGATGCCGGCACACATCAGCGGAGCCGCGCCGGCCGGGTCGAGACCGGCGGGCAAGGGGTACGCGAACTTCTCCCGCAGCACGTACTCGCGGCTGTACGCCCCCTTGGTGATCGTGCCGTCGACCCGGTCGGGGCTGCCGTACGTGCTGGTCGGGCCCGCGTGGCAGAAGTTCTCCTGGCCGACCTGGCACATGGGGCACGACCCGCACGAGTCGACGAGGGTGCCGACGGCGACCTGGTCGCCGGGGGTGAAGCGGCTGACGGCGGCACCGACGGCGGTGACCGTGCCGGTGAACTCGTGGCCGGGCACGACGCCGACGGCGTTCTTGTAGTGCGGCATCATGCCGCTGAGCAGGTGCAGGTCGCTGTGGCAGACACCGCAGTAGTCGACGCGCACCGCGATGTCGTCGCTACGCAGGTCTCGCCGCTCGAACGCGGCGCGCTGCAAAGCGGCAGTACCGTCCACGCTCTGCCATCCGATGGTCGTCCGCACGGGAGCTCCTTCTAAACAAACTGTTCGGTATTTTTTTCGAACCTAGACGACTGTCGCGCCGAAAGCAACCGACTCGTCGGTTTGTTAGAGTGGTCGCATGTCGTCAGGCCCCGTGACCGCCAAAGGCGCAGCCACCAGTCGCCGCATCCTGGACGCCGCCGCCGCCGAGTTCGCCGAACGAGGCATCGCCGGAGCCCGGATCGACCGCATCACCGCTGCGGCACGCACGAACAAGGCCCAGGTGTACGGCTACTTCGGCAACAAGGACGGCCTGTTCGACGCCGTCATCGCCGATCGCGCGGACCAACTCATGAGTGCGGTCCCGTTCGACGCGGACGACCTGCCCGGATCAGCGGTGGCGATGTACGACGAGAACCTGCGTGATCCTCATCTGGTTCGGCTGCTGACCTGGCTGCGCCTGGAACGGCGGCCCGCCGGTTATCTGGGGCGGCCCGCCGACCACGAGCCGAAGCTGACGGCGATCGCCCGGGCACAGGCCGCCGGCAGAGTGCGTGCGGGCGACCCCTTCGACCTGTTCACCCTGGTTCTGAGCATGGCGTTCGCCTGGTCGGCGGCCAGCGTCGTCTACGCCGCGACCGCCGCCGAGCCCGAGGAGGATCACGACCGGCGGCGCACACTCCTGGCCGCATGCGTCCGGGGAGCGATCTCGCCGAGCACCGCGCCCCAGGACTGACCCGTCGATCGCGGTCACCGGCGCAGCGGAGGGCGCGCCTGCCCGCGATCCGCCGGGACCCGGGCGTCCCGTCGGCGGACCGGCCGGTTCCCGACGGATCGCGTTACCGTGGGGGGAACGGGGAGGTGGAACGGGTGGACCGGATGTGGGAGGCGTCGGTCGAGGCGCAGATCCGCTCGGCGCAGGAACGCGGGGAGTTCGACGACCTGCCCGGCGCGGGCCGACCGATCCCCGGCCGGGGACTGCCCTATGACGAGTCCTGGTGGATCAAGAGCTTCATGGAACGCGAGAAGCTTCCCACCGACCTGTTGCTGCCCACCCCGCTGCTGCTGCGCCGCCGCATCGAACGTCTGCCCGACGAGGTCCGCGACCTCCCCACCGAGCAGGCGGTACGCTCCTGCGTCGCCGACCTGAACGCCGAGGTGATGGCCTGGCTGCGCAACCCGTCCGGTCCTCGGGTGGTGGTGCGCCCGGTCGACGTCGACGCCGTCGTGTCGACGTGGCGGGCCGCGCGTCACGCCGCCCGCCCGGCGGCCCCCGTCGCCCCGCCGCCGCCCGCACCCCGGCGGTCCTGGTTCCCGTTCCGCCGACGCCGCGCCGCCTGACCGTTCCCGGTCGAGGATGTCGTAGCCCGCGCGTTTGCGCACTACGATGCCCCGCATGCGGTGGGGAGACCGACACGATCGGGGTGGTGGCGTCGTCGGCCGGCGCGTGCCTGGCCTCGACCGGGGCAGCCTGATCCCGTGAGTCCCGGTGGCACCGACGCGAGCCTGCTCGAACTGGTGGTGGGTTTCCTCGTCGCCGTCTCCCTCATCACGGTGCTCACGCTGGTGCTGCGTCGCCGCAGCGGTCGCCAGGACCTGCTGGGCACCCAGATGCGCGAGGTGCAGGCACGGTCCGCCGCCGCGTCCTGGGACACGGACACCCGGCTGCGGGACGCGGCGACCCGGATCGCCGACGCGCGCAGGCACGAAGCCGCCTCCCGTGCGCCCATGCCTACGGGGGCCACTTCCGACGCGCGTCCACCGGACGCGTCCGCCACGGATGCGACGTCGCCCGGCGCGGGACATCCGGACGCCGCGGCGGGGGAGCGGGCGGCGCAGGACGCCACCGCTCCGCCGCCCGGGTGGCCGTCGACGCCCGGCGCAGACAGTGACGCGATGGCCGACGCGTTCGCCTGGCTCCGGATCGCGGCACTCGTGGAGGCCGGACAACGCCAGCAGGCCGTCGAACTGCTCAGCGCCACGATGGCCATCTCGGCGGACGACGCGGAGACGCTGGTCGACGGTCTGCGCGACGCGGGCGGCGAGCGGCGCCCCGACTGAGCCGCTAGCGGCCCACTTCGGCGTAGGACGCCGCACGAGCTGACTCCCCGCTGCCAGTTCGGCCGACGATCGCTGGCGAGCGGTGCTTCCACCGAGAATCACGAGCCCGGGAGCCGTGGCGAGTATTTATTGAATTACCAGTAACGTCAATCCAATAAATACTCGCCACAAAACGGACATAGCGTCACTGCACCATAATGACTGTTAATGTGCGTAAGGACTTACGCTGGTGTGATCGCCGGACTTCGCCGCCTGGTCACGGCTCTGTCAAACGTCAGGAGGGTGTCGACGCGTACGACGCGCGGGCTGCGGCGACCTCGGCGGCCTGGCGCTCACGCCAGCGCTTCTGCGCGTCGCGGTTGCAGGTCCGGCAGACGCGCCGATAGCGGCCGGTCGCCGGATCCGTCTCCCGCTCGTGCCCGTTACGGCACATCGGACGCTGTGAACGTTCGCGGCAGTTGTCGGCGTGGCTGCGTTGGCGCAGATGCGTCGGCTCGATGCAGTCCGGCACTGCACAGTCGTGGTGGACCTTGAGAGTGGGGTCGTAGTCGCCGACGAAGACCACGTACGCCGCGATGTGCGCCCAGGCCCGACCCGCCAGCTTCTGGTACACGCCCCGCTGGCGGCCGTAGCCGCGCACGACGAGGCAGCCGTGGTCAGTTCGTGTCGAGCGGCTCAGCAGGTACGCCCGCAGCGTGTCCTCGGTGAAGTGTCGGGACAGGCCGGTGATCTGGGACAGCACCCGGTCAGGGTACGGCGGCGATCACCCACGGGGACCGGCGATCGGTGGGCCGGGGTGTCAGCGGGAAGGCGACGGCACGCAGTAGACGTCGCCGGAGTTGGCCTCGTGCGGCAGCGCGGTCAGGTACGCCGCCATCTCCTCGGCGGTGGCCCAGCGGCCGAGCTTCAGTTCCTTGTGGTCGCCGAGCGCCACGTCGAAGCCGCCGAAGCCGAGCGCGGTCAGCCGGTCCAGGCAGCGCCGCGCCACCTCGCGTTCGATCGTGGTGAACTCGAACGACAGCGCGGGCAGTGGCGCGCTCAGTCCGGCCAGCACGGCGTCCTCGAAGCCCTCCACGTCGATCTTGGCGAAGGCCGGCGTGCCGTGCTCGGCGACGAGGGCGTCCACGGTGGTGACCGGGACCTCGATCTGGCCGTCCCAGGTCTGTCCCTCCCAGCCGCCGGCCCCGGTGGCTGCGCTGACGAAGTCGGTGGAGGCGGTGGAGACGGTCGGGTTGGCGGAGTTGACCAGGAAACCGATGCGGCCCGGTTGCGCCCCGCAGGCCGCTTCGACCAGGGTGACCTGGTCGTCGTCGGCGTAGATGGTGCGCAGCGCCCGCAGGCACAACGGCTGCGGCTCGACCGCGACCACGCGGGCGCCGAGGCGACGGAAGCTGGCGATGTGGTCGCCGACGTGGGAGCCGATGTCGAAGACCAGGTCGCCGGGGCGGACGAAGCGGGCGTAGAAGGCGTCCATCGCCGCGTCCCGTCCCGGATCGCCGTAGTAGACCTCCAGCGACCGGCGCAGCCCGGCGGTCGCCGGGTCGGCCTTGAGCGCCTCGACCGCAGCGGTGTGTGTACCCATCGCAGCACCCTAACCCGCGTACCTCGCCGGGGTGGCGCGGCTCGACCACGCCCGTCACCCGGTGTGACCCGAGTTGACGACGCGCGGCCGACGCGCTAAATAAGAGAACAGAGTTGAGTCGCCAAGGCTCAACCCAACCGAAACCTTCGGCCCAGAGGAACCGAGGAGGCACGAGATGCTGATGCGCACCGACCCGTTCCGTGAGATCGACCGGCTCGCCGAGCAGTTCTTCGGCACCACCAGCCGCCCGGCGGTGATGCACATGGACGCCTACCGCGACGGCGACCACTTCTACGCCGCCTTCGACCTGCCGGGAGTCGACCCGGACAGCATCGACTGCACCGTTCAGCGCAACGTGCTGACCGTCCGGGCCGAGCGTCGCCGCCCCGCCGGGGAGGCCGTCGAACTCGTCGCCGCCGAGCGCCCGATGGGCGTGTTCAGCCGGCAGCTCTTCCTCGGCGACACGCTCGACACGGACAAGCTGGAGGCCGGGTACGAGAACGGCGTGTTGACGTTGCGGATCCCGGTGGCCGAGCGGGCCAAGCCCCGGAAGGTCACCATCAGCGCGACCGGCGACGGCCGGCGGCAAATCAACGCCTGACGCACGCGACGGCCGGGCGGGAGTGCTCCCGCCCGGCCGCGTGCTGCCGCCGTCCGATCCGGCGGTGTGCGATCATGACGCGTCGGCGCGCCTGTTCGTCAACCCGAAACACGACTGAGAACATTTTTCACATGCGTTCGACCGAGACCCCGGTGTTGTACCGCCCGCCGGCCCACCCCGCCCTGCCCGGGGGGCCGATGGCCGTCACCGACGCGTGGTTGCGCAACCGGCGGTTGAGTGACCACACCCGGGACGCGTACCGGCGGGACGTCGCCGGGTGGCTGGGCTGGTGCGACGCCCGCCACCTGGACCCGCTGCGCGCCAACTTCCTGCACGTCAACGAGTACGCGCGGACGCTGGAGAACACCCTGGCCGCGCGTACCGGCAAGCCGCTGACCCCGGCGACCGTGGCCCGCAAGCTGTCCGCGATGTCGAGCTGGTACGACTTCCTGGTCAAGCTCCAGGCGGTGCACGCCAACCCGGTCTCCGACGCCGACCGGCCCCGCATCGACCGCGACCACTCGGCCACCGTGGGCCTGAGCCCCGACGAGGTGGACGCGCTGCTCGTCGCCGCCGAGACCGACACCGGGCCGACGGCGGCCCGCAACCGCGCCGCCGTCACCCTCCTGGCCGACCTGGGCCTGCGGGTCGGGGAACTGGTCTCCCTGGACGTCGCCGACCTCGGCGCCGAACGGGGACACCGCAGCGTGCGCTTCATCGGCAAGGGCGGCAAGTCCCGCCGCCGCGCCCTCACGCCCTCGACCGCGTACGCGGTGGACGCCTACCTGAGTCAGCGCGCCGCCGAGCAGGGCGTGGCGCCCCACCAGCTCACCGGGGCACTGCTGGTCACCGCCAGCGGGGCCCGACTCGACCGGCACTCGGTGTTCCGGCTGATCCGGAGACTCGCCCGGGACGCGGGCATCCCGGCCTGGGCCAGACTGTCGCCACACTCGCTGCGGCACGCCTTCGCCACCACCGCCCGCGCCGAGGGCGTGCCGCTGGAGGACGTGCAGGACGCGATGGGGCACGCCGACCCGCGCACCACCCGCCGCTACGACCGCGACCGGCACAACCTCGACCGCGACCCCGCGTACGCCATCTGGGCCGCCCGGGCCCGCCGCCGCACCTGACGCGGCACCGGACGGCTTTCCGCCCGCCGACGCGCCCGATTCTCTACGGTCGGATGGTGTGGGCGAGGCGCAGCCGTGGAGCAGGCCGGCCCGGCGACGCCACCCGATGCGGGTCGGGCTCGTCTTCGCCGGTGCCGGCGTGGCCCTGTGCTGCATCGGCGTGGCCGGTCTCGGTGCCTGGAACGTGCAGGTGGTGACCCAGGCCGCCGGCCCGGTGCGGGAGACCGCCGAGGGGTTCCTGCGCGAGGTGACCACCGGCGACACCGACAGCGCGTACGAGCGGCTCTGCGCCGACTCGCGCAGCCGGTGGAGCGAGCTGGGCTTCACCAGTTGGGTCCGCACCCCGCCGACCGTGCGCGACTACGAGATCGTCGACGTGTCGGTGGCCACCGACCGGGGCAAGCCGCACGGCACGGTCACCGTCCGGCTGACCCGCGAGAGCGGCGCCACCGAGCAGCGGGAGCTGACGGTGGTGCGGGAGGGCGGCTGGCGGGTCTGCGGCGACCCGTACTGATCACACCCCGACCGACTCGGCCGACTCGACCAACCGACCGTCGCGCAGCACCAACACCCGGTCGGCCAGTTCCACCAGCGTCGGGTCGTGCGTGGCCACCAGCGCGGTCATTCCGCGTGCGTGCACCAGCGCCCGCAGCAGGTCCATCACCGCCCGGCCGGTCTCCGAGTCCAACTGGCCGGTGGGCTCGTCGGCGATCAGCAGCTCGGGATCGTTGGCCAACGCGCGGGCGATCGCCACCCGCTGCTGCTGCCCACCGGACATCTCGTACGGGCGCTGGGCGGCCTGCCCGCCCAGCCCGACCAGTTCCAGCAGCACCGACACCCGCTCCTCGCGCTGCGCGGCCGGCGTCTTCGCCAGCCGCATCGGCACCCCGACGTTCTCCGCGGCGGAGAGGATCGGGATCAGTCCGAAGGACTGGAAGACGAACCCGACGGTGTCCCGGCGCAGCCGCAGCAGATCCTGCTCACCGGCGGCGGTCACCTCCCGACCGGCCACCCACACCCGGCCCGACGTGGGCCGGTCCAGGCCGCCGATCAGGTTCAGCAACGTGGTCTTGCCGGCACCCGAGCGCCCCCGCACCGCGACCAGCTCACCGCGACCGGCCCGCAACGACACGTCGCGTACCGCGTGCACCGTCCGGTCGCCGCTGCCGTAGTCGCGGCACAGCCCCTCGACCCGGACCAGATCCTCGCTCACGACCCGTCCCTCCCGTCACCCGCACGGACCTGCACGTGGTCCGGTTCCAAGGTCAGCCTCACCCGGTCCCTGAGGGCCAACGCGTCGACGAACCCGGCCGGCAACTGCATCCGCCCGGCCCGGTCCAGCACCGCGTACTCCTCGGTGACCAGTTCCTCGACGCCGTCGGCGCCGACCCGCGCGGTGCGGTGCACCTCCGAGGCGGTACGCCCGTCCCGGATCGCGACGGTCCGGCGGACCTGCGTGGCGACCTGCGGGTCGTGCGTGACCACCACCACCGTGACGCCCAGCTCGGCGTTGATGGTGCGCAGCGCCCCGAACACCTCCGCCGCCGTCGCCTCGTCCAGCTCCCCGGTCGGTTCGTCGGCGAAGAGGACCTCCGGGTCGTTGGCGACCGCCACCGCGACCGCGCACCGCTGCTGCTCACCACCGCTCAGCTGCCCCGGCCGGCGGTCCGCGCAGTAGCCCACACCGACCATGTCCAGCAGCTCCGCCACGCGTCGCCGACCGGCCCGCCCACTCCGACCGGCCAACCGCATCGGCAGCTCCACGTTCTCCCGCGCCGACAGGTACGGCAGCAGGTTGCGGCTGGTCTGCTGCCACACGAACCCGACGGTGTGCCGCCGGTAGCGCAGCCGCTTGCGGGCCGACATGGTCAACAGGTCGAAGCCGGCCACCCGGGCGATCCCGGCGGTCGGTGTGTCCAGCCCGGACAGGATGTTGAGCACGGTGGACTTGCCGGACCCGGAGGCACCCACGATCGCCACCAACTCGCCCCGGTCCACGACCAGGTCGAGCCCCTGCAACGCGACGACCTCCACCCCCTCGCTGGTGAAGATCCGCACCAGGCCGTCGCAGACGATGTGCCCCCGCAACCGGTCCGCGCCACCGGCGCGCGCGGCGGCCCGTTCCGCCGCCCGCCGCTGCAACGTCGCCAGATCCGGTGCCCGTTGCACCACACTCGTGCCGGTACCACCTGATCCGCTCACGGGTTCTCCTCTCCCAGGCGCAGCACCTCACCGAGGCGCATCCGCCGATTCACCAGGTTCTCCACCGCCAGACCGGCCAACAGGCCGAGCACCACCAGCACCAGCACCCCACCCACGACCAGCGGATCCAGGTGGTCGCGGATCGGCACGCCGGGAGCGAACGCGGCCAGCCCCAGCGTCGGACCAAGCAGCCGGGGCAGGGCCACCCCCACCACCGCGCCGGTCAGCGCCGCGACCACCACCAGCGGCACCAGCTCGTAGACCAGCAGTCGGCGACCGGCCGCCGCCGACAGGCCCAGGGTGCGCAGCCGCGACAGCGTCCGGCCCCGGCCGGCGGCGTCGGCGACCACCACGAACCCGACGGCCAGGACCGCCAGCGCGGTGCCACCGACCGCACCCACGGTGAACGCCAGGGTCAACACCTCGTTGGCCCCGGTACGCTCCAACCCGTCCCGGTACGCCTGCCGCGTCTGCAGGGCCGCCGGCACCTGGGCCCGCGTCACCTCCCGGCCGAGCACGTCGGACTGTCGCCGCCGCTGTGCGTCGTCGGCCACCGTCAGCAACCGCGTCTCGTCCACGCCGTCGGTGGCGAGCAGGTACCGGTTGGGCACGATCGGGGTGTACTCGTACTCGGGCAGCGCCTGCCACGGCAGCACCACGAACCGCTCCACGCCCAGCCCCACCCCGGGGAAGGCGTCGGCGACCCCGGCGACCCGGAAGGCGTACCCCCGGCTCTGCACGTCGGCCACCGCGCCGTCGCCGACCTCCGCCGCCACCCGGGGCGACACCACCGCGGGCACCGGCCCGTCGCCTCGCGCCGCGTCGCGCAACGCGGCCGGCACGTCGACGTCCACCCCGCTGCGCGCCACGACCTCGGCGAACGCCGGTGCGTCCACCACCAGCACCCGGGCCTGGCCGAGCGCGCGGGCACCCGGACCGCTCCCGGAGCGCAGCCGCCGGTTCGACTCCACCCACACCCGGGCCACCGCCTGCACCCCGGGCACCGCACCGAGCGCGTCGGTGGCGTCCGGGGCGAAGGTGTAGCCGGTCAACCAGGCGTCGGCCGGGATGCTCAACGTGGCCGCCCGGTTCCGCGCCTCGGCCACCGTGGTCGTCACCACGCCACCGAACACCCCGGTGCTGACCGCGACGATCACCACCGCCAGTGGCCCCCACGCCACCGGCGCGCCGCGACCGGCGCGGGCCGCGCCGAGGAACAGCAACGCGCCCCTCGTCCGGGTGGCGAACCGGCCGACCAGCCGCAGCGGCCACGGCAGCAACCGGATCGCCACCAGCGCGGCGGCGACCGCGACCAGCACCGGCACCGCACTGAGGTACGCGTCGACGCCGCCGGCCGCATCCAGGCCCCGACGGCGCAGCAGCACCACGCCGAGACCGGCGAGCACCAGCACGCTCGCCTCCAGCGTGAGCCGACGTGCGCTCGGCCGCTGCGCCACCACGTCCGCGCGACCGGCGACCACACCCACCCGCCGGTACGCGAGCACCGCCAGCACCGGCACCACGACGGTGGTGAGCAGGGCCAGCACCGGCACCAGCCAGGGCGACCCGGTCGAGCGGCCGGGCACCGTCGCCCCGGCCAGGGCACCCAGCAGCACCGCGAGCGGCTGGACGGGCACCGCCTCGGCGAGCAACCGGCGACCGATCGCGCCCAGCGAGGCCCCCCGCGCACGCAGCAGCGTCAGTTCCGCCCGACGGCGTCGGACCGCCAGCCGGGCCGCCAGCACGATCAGCCCGAGCAGGCCGGCCAGCAACCCGGTCTGCACGACGGCCAGCAACGCCCGGACCGACCGCAGTTCGTCGGCGAAGCGCACCAGCGCGGTGTCCAGCGAGGTCTGCACCACCGCGTCCGGGACCGTCTCGGAGCGGCGGGTCTCGGCCACCGCCGCGGTGACCGCGTCGAGCACGGCGGTGTCCAGCCGCTGCTCGTCGAGGCGGTACCGCCATCCGCTCACCGCCGGCACCGCGGTACCGGCCGAGATCCGGTCCATCCCGGCCCAGTCGGTCACCCCCGCCACCACGTACGGGTCACCGTCGAGCAGCGGCACGGTCGGGTCCAGTGCCGACCGCAGGTCGTCCCAGACCGGGTCGGCGGCGTCACGCGGCGTGAACACCCCCACCACACGGGCCGGTGCCTGCCGCTTGCCGTCGGCGAACCACAGGTCGGTGCCGGGTCGCAGCGACAACGTCTCGGCCACCTGCACCGACACCGCCAGTTCCGCCGGGCCGCCCACCTGCGTACGCGGCCACCGCCCGGCGGTCACCTCGGCCGCCTCCTCGACGCCGGTCTGGGCGCGTACCCCGAACTCCTTGCGCGCGCCGCCGTCCATCGGCGGGGCGTCGCCGGACGCGAGCAGTTGCTCCGGGTCGATCGAGGACGCGTACCACCGGCGGTCCACCAGGCCCGGCAGTGGCTGCGGCAGGGCGGCGGCGTACCGGTCCAGGTCGTCTCGCCCGGCGGCGGCCGGTGCGGGGCGCGGCACGCTGAGGGAGATGTCACGGACCAGGTGCGGCAGGTGGGCGACATCGGCGCGCAGCCCCCGGTCGGCGTACCCGTCGGCGAGTCTCGGCGCGGCCGTCACCAGCATCGCCGCGACCAGCCCCAGCATCGCCAGCAGCGCCACCTGGCCCGCGTACACCCGGATCCGGCCCGTCATCGGGTCTCTCCGTCCGTGACGGTCAGGCGACGGCGTACACCGGTGGAGACGGCGGCGCTGAACGCCAGGGCCAGGGCGAGCAGGCCCACGCCGGTGGCGAGCACCGGAAGCCAGTCGACGCTCAACAGCGGCGGTGGATGTGGACGCTCGGCGGACGGGGTCAGGATCACCAGCGGGGCCGTCGTCGCGGCCACCCCGACCCCCACCAGCAGACCGACCAGCACGCCCATACCGGCGAGGAACGACTGCTCGGCCAGCAGGGAGCGGGCCACCAGGCGTCGTCCGGCGCCGAGGGTGTGCAGCACCGCCAGTTCGGTGGCGCGCCGCCGCGCGGTGGCGCTGACGTCCACGGCCACCCCCACGGCGGCCAGCAGCACCGCCGCCAGTGCGGCGGCGAACAGGGCGCCCCGCGCACCCACCCCGAACGGGTCGCGGGCCAACTCGGCGGCGACGTCCTCGCGGGCCAGCACCGTCAGGCCGCCGAGCGCACCGGCCGCCTCGGCCACCCGCTCCGCCTCGCCGGGCCGCACCGCCAGCCACCACTCCTGCGGCGACCGGACGAGCCCGTGGTCGTGGAAGAGCCGGGCACCCAGCGAGGGCAGGTCGACCAGCAACGCGGCGTCCTCGGCACCACCGGGCAACGCGGCCACGGTGTCGACCAGCACCACGTCGACCTCGGCCCCGCCCAGGAACAGCCGGGTCTGCGCACCGACGTCCAGGCGCAGCGCGTCGAGGGCCGCCGGGGTGGCCGCCACCGGTACCCGGGTGGCATCGGCGGTACGGGCCACGGCCACCTGCACCGGCGTGCTGCGGGCGAACCAGCCGCCCGGCACGTCCCGCGCGTAGCGGGCGGTCAGTCCGGCGCCGGAGGCGGTCGACCCGGTGGCGGCACCGGTGCGGTCGACCAGGTGCCACGGGCCGTCCCCGGTCAGCTCGACCGGGCTGCCCGGGGAGGTGTCCGGGCTGGCCCGCAGGTCCGACAACCGCCAGTCCAGGCTCATCCGCGGCGCGCCGAGGGTCTCCGTGGCGAAGCCGGCCAACCGCCACGGGCCGGCACCGGGGGGCAGGTCCACGGTGAACCGTGACGGTGTGCCGTCCCGGTCACTCTCGCCCAACGCCAGCCTCAGATGGGTGCCGTGCGGATCGAGCAGCACCGCGTGGTGGCGGACCGGGGAGTTCGTCCCGGTGTCGTCGACCCGGGTGCTGACCCGACCGGTGAGCTGGCGGGTGCCGGCCGGCAGCGCCGTGCCGGGCGCCTCGACCCGGCCGGCGGTGAGCGTGTCGAGCAGGTCGGCGGTCGAGCCGCCGGCCAGGTCGGCCCGCAGCCGTACCACCGGGCCGGCGGCGTCGGCGTCGACCGCCAGCATGGTGGCCGGGACGGCGGCCGGACCGAGTCGTACCGTGTCGCGCCAGACCGGCAGCGGCACCTGCACGCCCGGCAGCCCGGCGAGCCGGTCGGCCCGGTCGGCGGCGGCGGAGCCGTTGACCTCGGTGAGACGCAGGTCCGCGCCGACCAGATGCGCGGCCTGGTCGTCCAGCGAGCGTCGGGAGGTCCCGGCGAGGGACCAGGCGAGGGTGCCGACCGCCACGGCGAGGGCCAGCAGCAGCACCGGTCCGGCGTGCGGTCGTCGCCCGGCCTGCCAGGTGCCGAGCATGACGGCGGTCCACGGTTTGCGGTCCACCCACCGCTCGGCGAGCCGGACCAGCGGCGGCAGCAGACGCAGCGCCAGCACCGCGCCGGCCAGGACCCCGAGCGTGGGGGCGGCGGCCAGCAGCGGATCCACCCCCAGGTCACCGCCCCGGGACCGGGACAGTGGAGACGAGTAGCGGCTGAGCTGATACCAGGCGAGCAGGGCCAGACCGACCAGCAGCACGTCCAGGCCGGCGCGCTGCACCATGCCGCGACGGCTGGGCCGGGAACGGCTGGCCAGGTCGGCGACGTAGCTGTCGCCCCGGCGCAGGCTCGGTCCGATCATCGCCAGCGCGCAGCCGGCCGCCGCCGCCCCGGCGACCAGCCACACCGTCGCGTCGGGCACCACACCCGGTCGCAGCGACACCGCGCTGAGCCCCGCCAGGCGGCCGGCGAGCCCGAGCGCCTGACCCGCGAGCAGCGGGGCGAGTACCGCGGCGGGCAGCACCACCAGGGTGGCCTCCCGGGCGGTCAGCCCCGCCAGTTGCCGACGGGCCGCACCCCGGGCCCGCAGCAGCGCGGTCTCACCCCGGCGGTGCTCGGTGAGCAGCACGGCGACGAGCAGCAACGCGTACCCGCCGAGCACCACCACCAGCAGCATCGGGGTGACCAGCGCCGACCGGCCGACGAGGGTGGCCTGTTGCAGCCGGCGGACCAGGGTGGCGAGGTCGCTGGTGACCATCGCGGACTCGCCGAGCCCGGCCTCGGCCGCCGTGCTGGTGGTGATCCGGCCGGCGGCGTCGGCCACCTGTTCCAGGGCGGTGGGACCGACCGCGGTCAGGTCGGGTTCGACCAGCCAGCCGGCGGAGGCGTTAGGCAGGAAGTGGGTGACGAAGTCGGCGCGGGCCACCGTCATCGGCCCGTACGTGGCCGACTGCGGCAGCGCGCCGGTGGCCGTCTCCGGTGCCAGCCGCCAGTACGCGTCGTCCCGGTCCAGTGGCGTGAACAGGCCGGTGACGGTCACCTCGGTGATCCGCCCGGTGAGGCCGTCGGTGATCGGGACACGGTCACCGACGTCGACCCGCAGGGTCCGGGCCGCCGCCTCGGCGAGGGCGGTCTGCACCGGGTCCGCCCCGGCCTGCGGCCAGGTGCCGGCGGCCAGTCGGGCGTGCGCGGGCAGGTCGTCGAGGAACATCACCGACGCGTACACGGTGCCGGTGCGGTCGGCGACAGCGTCGCCGGTGTCGCCGCGCAACTGCCGTCCGGCCGCGTAACCGGCGGCGGTCACCTGCGCGGGCAGCCCGCCCAGGTCGGTGTCGACCTGGGCGCGCAGGGCGGTGTCGCGGTCCCGCAGCGCGTCGGCGGTGCGCCCGGCGGAGGCCCGCACCAGCAGCGACCGTTCCGCGGCGGTGGCCCCGGCGAGCACGTTGCGGGTGCCGGAGTCGACCACGTCCCGGTTGTAGGCGGCCAGTCCGGTCAGGGCGACGGTCGCCACCAGCGCCGCCCCGGACGCGGCGAGCAGCAGGCCCTTCGTGCCCCGGGCACGTCGCCACGCGAACCTCATCCGTCCTGTACCCCCGCCGGTCCGCGGGCCGGTACGGCCCGTGTTCGCCACTCGTCACGCACCGAGAGCGGCGGGCCCCTGGGAAAGGTTCGCAGCAGTGATCGTTTCGTTATCCGACGTGTCGCCGTCGACGGCTCAGGACTCGGGGCAGGTGGCGGCGCGCGGGCCGAGGTCGCCGCTGCGGTGGTGGCGTCGGCACAGCACCTGGTAGCGCACATCGGCGTCGTCGACGGTGTCGCCGATGACCACCTGCTCGCCCTCGCGGACGATCCGTCCGCCCACGACCCGGGCGTTGAGCAGACCCTCCCGGCCGCACCAGCAGAGCACCTCGACCTGGATCCGGGCCACCGAGTCGGCCAGCTCGAACAGCCGCCGGGCGGCCGGGAACAGGCCGGACCGGAAGTCGGTGGCCAGCCCGAAGGCGTACACGTCGACGTCGTAGCTGTCGACCAAGTCGGCCATCTGCTCCACGTGCTCGACGGAGTAGAAGCTGGCCTCGTCGCAGATCAGGTAGTCCACCCGGACCCCGTCGGCCCAGGCGTCGCGGACCAGGGCGCACAGGTCGAGCGCGTCGGTCACCTCGATCGCCTCGTGCGCCAGCCCGATCCGGGTGGTGACCTGCGGGCCGAGCGAACGGTCGATGCGGGTGGTGACCAGTCCCCGGCGGCCCTGCCGGGAGTGGTTGTAGTTCATCTGCAACGCCATCGTGGACTTGCCGCAGTCCATCGGACCCCAGTAGAAGCGCAGCGCGGCGGCGTGCGCGGGCCGCCCGTCGACGCCCCGGGCGGCCACGCACCCACCCGAGGGGTCGCCCGGGGCGGCCATCCGGGGACGGGCCAGGCAGGTGGGTACGGGGTCTGGGGCGCTCGTCACGGACCGGCAGCCTAGCCGATCGACGACGTCCCCCGGTCCACCGACGGCCCGCCGGTGTGCCTCACAGCACCCGTGGCGGCGTGTTGCCGGCGGCCACGATCGCGCGCCGGATCGGCACCGCCAGCAGCAGCAGGAACCCGACCACGAAGAAGATCAGCAGGGAGACCAGGCCGACCCGGTAGGAGTTGGTGAGCTGGAACACCAGACCGAACGCGAGCGGCCCCAACCAACTGGTGCCCTTGTCGCTGATCTCGTAGAAGCCGTAGTACTCGCCCTCCTTGCCGGCCGGGATGAGCTGGCTGAACAGCGACCGGCTCAACGCCTGGCTGCCGCCGAGGACCAGACCGATGGCGGCACCGAGCACCATGAACGGCAGGGGCGCCTCGGCCGGCAGCCGGAACGCGCCGAGGATCACCGCGGTCCACAGCACCAGGCTCAGCAGGATGGTCTTCCACGCGCCGATCCGCCCGGCCAGCCACCCGAGGCCGAGCGCGCCGCCGAACGCCAGGAACTGCACCAGCAGGATCGTCACGATCAGGGTGCTCTGGTCCAGCCGCAGTTCCTCGGTGCCGTACTGGCTGGCCAGGGTGATGACGGTCTGGATGCCGTCGTTGTAGACCAGGAACGCCAGCAGGAAGAACAGCGTCAGCGGATACGCCTTGATCTCCCGCAGGGTGCGGCCAAGTTGCCGGAACCCGTCGGTGAGCACGTTGCCGCCGGGCCCGGCGGCGAGGGCGGCGGCGGTGGGCCGTTCCCGCAGCCAGCGCAACGGCACCAGGGTGAACACCGCCCACCAGACGCCGGCCGAGACGATCGACCAGCGGGCCAGGTCGAGGGTGCGTTCCGGGGTGCCGTTGTCGAACGACTGCACCGCGACCAGGTTGAACGCCAGCAGCAGACCACCGCCGAGGTAGCCCAGCGCCCAGCCGCGACTGGAGATGCCGTCGCGTTCGTCCGGCCCGCCCAACTGCGGCAGGAACGAGTTGTAGACCACGATCGCCGCACCGAAGCTGATGTTGGCGATCATGAACAGCGCGCCGCCGAGCAGGTACCGGTCGCCGGTGACGAAGAGCATCCCGATGGTCGCGCCGGCACCGGTGAACGCGGTGGCGGCCAGCAGCCGCTTCTTGTGCAGCGACCGGTCGGCGATCGCCCCGATCACCGGCAGCACGAAGACGGTCAGCAGCACCGACAGCGAGATCAGGTACGGGTAGTACGAGCCGGCGGCCACCTTGATGCCCAGCGGGTAGACGTACCCGCTGCAGTCGTCGGCGCCGAGTTCGCAGCCGGCGGCCATCTTGGCCACGCTGGTCAGGAACGGGCCGAGGAACACCGTGATGACGGTGGTCTGGAAGGCCGAGTTGGCCCAGTCGTAGAAGTACCAACCGGTGCGCTCGCGGCGCGTGCTGGCGGGTTGCGGGGTGTCGTCCTGCGCGGCAGGGGTCGCCGTCTCGGCCATGTGGGGGTCCTTTGCCCGGGGTGTTCAGGCGGCCCAGTGGCCGCGGCTGCGGTAGACGTCGCGCAGCACGCCGACGTGGTCGGTCATGACGCCATCCACACCGAGATCAAGTAACTCGTGCATCTCGGCAGGTTCGTCGATCGTCCAGACGTGCACCTGCAACCCGAGTCGATGTGCGGTGCGCAGCAGGCGACGGTCCACCACCGGTATCCGGCCGAAACGCACCGGCACCTGCGCGGCCACCACCGACGGCGGTAGCCGCAGCGGCCGACCGGTCAGCGAGGCCCAGCGCAGCCGGGCCACCCCGCGTGCGCCGAGGCTGGTGGCGACGCGCCCGTGGGTGAGGGCACGCAGCCGGGTCAACCGGGCGTCGCTGAACGAGGCGAGCAGCACCCGGTCGGCGGCGCCGGCCCGCGCCACGGTGGACACCGTCGGCGCCACCCCGGGGTCGGACTTCACGTCGATGTTGAAGCGCACCTGCGGCCACGCGTCGAGCACCTCGTCCAGGCGGGGTACGGCGGCGGCCCCGCCGACGCGCACCGTGGCCAGGTCGGCCCAGCGCAGCGCGGACAGCCGTCCCCGCTGCCCGGTGAGTCGTCCGAGGGTGTGGTCGTGGAACACCACGGCGACGCCGTCGGCGGTGCCGTGCACGTCGGTCTCCACGTACCGGTAGCCCAGCTCGACGGCGCGGGCGAAGGCGGCCGTGGTGTTCTCGTCGCCGTCGGCGGCACCGCCCCGGTGCGCGAAGGCCAGCGGCGTCGGGGCGTCGAGGTACGGGTGACCGGGTGCCACGCAGCGCAGTATGCCCGGCGTCGGTGGCCGGCGGACGACCGGCCGGTGACCGGCGCGTACCCGCCTGCGGTGCCGGATTCCGGACAGTGACCGTGCGGGTCCGCTGTGCGACGGTCACCATGTGGCGGTGATGCCGTGGCCGCCGTCCCCGCAGCCCGGGCCGTCGACCGCGCCCCGGTCGACACTGACCGCGCATCCGGTCGACCCGTTGCCGCCCCGGATGACCCCGCCGGACGAGTCGCCCCGGCCGCGTCCCGTACCGGCCGGTGTCGGGTTGTTCGTGGTGGCGGTGCTGGCCGGCGGTAGCCGGTGGGGAGCCGAACTGGTCCGGGGGTGGGCCGCCGACCTGCCCTCCGCCGACGGCCCGGCGGGGCTGACCGCGGAGCTGTTGCGGGCTCTGATCTACGGCGTGACCTGGGCCCGGTGGGACCTGGAACCGCAACGCTCCGGCATGGTCGGGTACTGGTTGGCGGAGAACCTGCGCACGCTGCTGTTCGTCGTCGGCACGGTGTGGTTGCTGCGCCGGCTGGGGGACCGGCCGACGGCGTCCGGGCCCTACCGGGCGTGCGCGGTACTCGGCGCGGTCACCGTGACGGCGGTGCTCGCCGCGTTCGCCGGGGGTCTCGTCGGCCTGCTGCTCGTCCCGGACGACCTGGTGTTGTACGGCGACCCGAGGTGGTGGGTGAACACCACGATCACCGGCGCGCTGATCGCCGGCCTGGTCTACGGCCCGGGGCTGGCCGTGGCCACGATGCGATCCGGCGCGAGCCCGCGTCGGGTGGACGGGGGACGGCCGAGATGACCGCACGGACGGATCCACCGACGGTACCCGGGCAACGCCCGGCGTCCCCACCGGTGACCAGCGAGGCGACCCGGTACCTGTGCGTGGCCGCGCACACCGACGAACGGTTCGCCGAGCGGGTGCTCGACGAGGTGCTCGGCGACGAGGTGCGGGCGGTGGCGCCCTCGGTGGGCTTCGACGTGTCGCCGGTGGTGCGCCACTGTCTGGTGGCCCGTCACCGGCGTCGCCGCCGGGACCTGCGGCTGCTGGTCTTCGGGGGCCTGGCGGTGCTGCTCGCCCCGCTGTGGACCCTGCTGGTGGTCGGTGCGATGTGGGTCGGCACCTCGCTGGCCCCGTTCCGCCCGACCCGGGAGCGGATGCTCGGTCCGCTGCTCGGCATGATCGTCGCCGCGCTGAGCGCCCTGGTGCTGCTGATCCGGTTCCACCTGATCACCGTCGAGGAGTCCGGCCCGGCCGGGTGGCTGGTCGGGCGACCGTGGCTGGCCCTGCCGGCCGGCATCGCCGCGTTCCTGACCCTGGCGATCCACCTGCACGGCACCCGGTGGCTGCTGGTGACCCGGCTGCGCCGGAACGTGTTCGTGGCGAGCGCACCCGACGAGGTGTCCCTGCCGTCCCGGTACGCCGACCGGCTGGCCGCCGTCGACGAGGCGCAGCACGGCAACGTCACCGTCTACGGCGGGTATCTGCCGTTCGTCGGGCACGGCACGCCGGTGGCCGGGTGGTCGTTCGCCCTGCCGATCCGTCCCGCCGAGCAGGTCGCCGGGTGGAGTCGACCGGAACGGCCGGAGCCGGCCCCGTTCACCGTGCTGGAGCTGATCGACCACGTACGCGGGCGGCTGGCCTCGCTCGACGCCGGGCTGGGGGCGGACCGGCTGGCCGGGCTGACGCTGGAGGACCGGATCTTCGTCGGCGGCCACCTGTTGACCGGGGACCACCGGTTGCTGCCGGACCAGGACCGGGCGCCGCGTCAGCGCTTCACCCCGGAGGAGGTCCGCCAGGTGGCGGCGAACCCGCAGGGCGCGGCCCGGCACTACCTGTGCGCGCTGGTGCCGTCCTGGGGTGCGGAGGTGGTGGCGGGCACGTTCCTGCACTTCTCCACCGACGGGAAGCTGCTCTACCTGGAGTGCGCCCGGACGGTGCTGGAACCGCCCCGGTGGGCGTACCACGAGGTGGACCGGCTGACCGACTGGATGTCGGCGCGGCAGTTGGTGCAGATGCTCGCGGTCGCCACCGACCGGCTGGTGCCCACGGCCGTCGGTGCCGCCGGGCGGTTGCTGACCGACCTGGGTCACGCGGTGCGCCACCGGCCGCGACAGGCACGCCTGCGGCGGTTGGCCCGTGAGGATCTGGGGTACGACCACGGCGCGCGGGTCGGGGTGCGGGAGTTGGCCACCGGCAGCGACTACCACAACTACTTCCAGGTGCTCGACGCGGCGAAGCACCTGAAGGTGGTGGAGCGGCACGTCCTCGCCGCGATCGTGGACTTCCTCGACGAGCGGGGCCTGGACACCGCCGAGTTCCGCAGCCGCCAGACGATGATCCTCAACCAGGGCATCGTGCAGACCGGCGGCCTCAGCGTGGTCGGCAACCAGGCGGTCGGGTCCGGTGCGCGGGCCGAGCAGCACGGCCAGCCGGCACCGGCCGGTGGTGGTGAGCGGGCACGACCGGTGTGAGACACAGGGGAGAGGCGCATGTCGGAGACGTCGGCGAACTACGGCATCCAGCAGTCCGGCGGGGTCAGTCAGGTCGGTAACCAGGCCGTCGGTCCGGCCGCGTCGGCGGTCGGTGGCACGCTCTGGGCGACCGCGCCCGGCGTGGACGTGGCGGCGCTGGTGACCCGGCTGGTGGAGGTGCTCGACCGGCACCGCGACGAGTTGGACGACCCGGCCCGTGCGGTGGCCGCGGAGTTGCGCGCGCACCTGGCCCGGCCGCATCCGGAACCGGCGCGGGTGACGGCGTTGTTGCAGCGCCTGGCTGCTCTCGCGACGCCGGTCGCGCCGGTGGCCTCGGCGGTCACCGAGGTGCTGCGCGCGATCCAGCAGGCCGGCTGACCGCGACGGCCCGGCGGCGCGCCCCGGCCGGTGGCGGGTCAGCCGGTGGCGGGGCCACGTCGGTGGGAGCGGCCGGTGTCCACCGGTCGGCCCGGGTCGACGTGCCGGGGCCGGTCGGGTTCGTCGGGACGCAGCGGCACCAGGGTGTCGGTGAGGGCGTCGACGATCCGGTCGGTGGCCTGGCGGGCGACGCCGGGCGCACCCGGACGCAGGTCGGTCAGGTCGACCGGGTCGCCGAAGTGCACCCGTACGGTGGGGCGGCGGACCAGCGCGCGGGCGACGCCGCCGAGCAGGCCCTTGGGCGCCCGGTAGGGCAGCACCTCGTGCGAACCCCACTGCGCCACCGGCACGACGGGGGCGCCGCAGGTCAGGGCGAGTCGGGCGGTGCCGGTCTTGCCGCGTTCGGGCCACAGGCCCGGGTCGAGGCCGATGCGTCCCTCGGGGTAGACCAGGATCGGCGCGCCCGCGGCGACCGCGGCGGCGGCGTCGTCCAGGGCCCGGTGCACGCCGGTGGTGCCCCGGTCGACCCGGATGTGTCCGGCGCGTCGCATGGCGGTGCCGATCACCGGTGCGCGGAACAGCCCGCCGGTGGCCATGATCCGGGGTGCCACCCGGCGGCTGCGGCAGGCGGCGGCGAGCACGATCGGGTCGAACGGGCTGATGTGGTTGGCGGCCAGGATCAGCGGCCCGTCCCGCAGGTGCGCGGGGATGTCGCCGGTGACCTCCAGCCGGGCCAGCGCGCCGACCACGACGCGGGCGAGCAACTGGGCGGTGCGCCAGATCAGCGGCGGCTGCCAGGGGGAGTGGGCGTGGTCCACAGCCGGTGATGGTCGCACGGCGGGGCTCGCCGGTGCCGGACAGGGGGCCGCACGGCAGAGGTGAGCAGGGTCATTGGTCCCGGAGCGGTTCGGGTCCCCCGCCTCTGCCGACCGACGTACGACAGGCTGTAGTATTTACTACGTCTTGTAGTATGAGCAGCCCTGGGGGTCGCAGGTGGACGCGTTGGACGTCGCCCGCTGGCAGTTCGGTGTCACCACCGTCTACCACTTTCTCTTCGTACCGTTGACCATCGGACTCTCCGTCCTGGTCGCCATCCTGCAGACCCTCTGGCACCGCACCGGGGACGAGAAGTACCTCAAGCTGACCAAGTTCTACGGCAAGCTGTTCCTGATCAACTTCGCGATGGGCGTGGTCACCGGCATCGTGCAGGAGTTCCAGTTCGGCATGAACTGGAGCGACTACTCCCGCTTCGTCGGCGACATCTTCGGTGCCCCCCTGGCCATCGAGGCGCTGGTCGCCTTCTTCCTGGAATCCACCTTCATCGGCCTGTGGATCTTCGGCTGGGACCGGCTGCCCAGACGCCTGCACCTGGCCAGCATCTGGGCCGCCGCGATCGGCACCAACCTGTCGGCGTACTTCATCCTCGCCGCGAACTCGTTCATGCAGAACCCGGTCGGCTACTGGATCAACCCGGAGACCGGGCGCGCCGAGCTGACCGACTTCGTCGCCGTGCTCACCAACAAGGTCGCCCTGATCACCTTCCCGCACACCATCGCCGGTGCCTTCCTGGTCGCCGGGTCGCTGCTGGTGGCGGTCGCCCTGTGGCACCTGATCCGCCGCCCCCACAGCGAGGACACCCCGGCCTACCGGTTCGCGGCCCGCTTCGGCTCCTGGGTCACCCTGGTCGCCGCCGCCGTCGTGGTGATCACCGGCGACATCCAAGGCAAGATCATGACCGAGGTGCAGCCGATGAAGATGGCCGCCGCCGAGGGCCTCTACGACACCGAGAGCCCCGCCTCGTTCTCCGTACTCACCGTCGGCAGCCTCGACGGCAGCCGGGAACTGTTCGCCATCAAGATCCCGTACCTGCTGTCGTACCTGGGCACCGGCGACCCCAACGGCACCGTGCACGGCATCAACGACCTCCAGGCCCTCTACACCGCCCAGTACGGCCCCGGCAGCTACACCCCGATCATCCCGGTCACCTACTGGAGCTTCCGGTTCATGATCGGCTTCGGGCTCGCCGCCGCGGCCATCGCCCTGCTCGTGCTCTGGTCGCAGCGCCGGGGCCGTACGCCACGCGGCACGTGGCTGCTGCGCGCCGGCCTGGTCATGCCGATCCTGCCACTGCTGGCCAACTCCTTCGGCTGGATCTTCACCGAGATGGGCCGCCAGCCCTGGATCGTCTTCGGCGAGATGCTCACCCGCGACGGCGTCTCCCGCAGCGTCTCCCTCGGCGAGGTGCTCACCAGCTTCGCCGCCTTCACGATCATCTACGCCGTGCTCGCCGTGGTCGAGGTGAAACTGCTGATCCGCTACGCCAAGGCCGGCGTACCCGACGTCACGCCCGAGCCCGAACCCGACGACACCGACGACGCGGACCGCCCGCTCGCGTTCGCCTACTGACCCGGAGCCCCCACCGTGGAACTGACCACCATCTGGTTTCTCCTCGTCGCCGTGCTGTTCACCGGCTACTTCATCCTGGAGGGCTTCGACTTCGGCGTCGGCATGCTGCTGCCCGTGCTCGGCCGCGACGACCGCGAACGCCGCGTCATGATCAACACGATCGGGCCGGTCTGGGACGGCAACGAGGTCTGGCTGATTACCGCCGGTGGCGCGATGTTCGCCGCCTTCCCCGAGTGGTACGCCACCCTCTTCTCCGGCTTCTACCTGCCGCTGCTGCTCATCCTGCTGGCCCTGATCGCCCGGGGCGTCGCCTTCGAGTACCGCCACAAGCGCCCCGAGGCGTCCTGGAAGAGCCGCTGGGACAAGGCCATCTTCTTCGGCTCGCTCATCCCGGCGATCCTGTGGGGCGTGGCCTTCGCCAACATCCTGCGCGGCGTACCCCTCGACGCCGACCACGAGTTCGTCGGCGGCCTGGTCGACCTGCTGCATCCGTACGCGCTGCTCGGCGGCGCGACCACCGCGGCGCTGTTCGGAACCCACGGCGCGGTGTTCATCGCACTGAAGACCGTCGGCGACATCCGGGGCCGCGCCGCCGCCCTCGCCGTACGCCTCGGCGTGGTCACCGCCGTACTGGCGGTCGCGTTCCTCACCTGGACCCTGACCATCCGCTCCAGCACCGCCGCCGTGGTGCTCGCCACCGGTGCCGCCCTGGCCCTGCTCGGCGGTCTCGCCGCCGCCCGGGTGCGGCGCGAGGGCTGGGCCTTCACCGGCACCGCGCTGGCCATCGGCCTGGCCGTGGCGACCCTGTTCGCCGCGCTGTTCCCCACCGTGCTGCCCTCCACGCTGGACCCGGCCGGCACGCTGACCGCCACCAACGCCGCCTCCACCCCCTACACCCTGAAGATCATGACCTGGGTGGCGGTGTTCTTCACCCCGATCGTGCTGGCCTACCAGGGCTGGACGTACTGGGTGTTCCGCAGGCGCATCGGCGTCAAGCACATCCCGCAGCACTGACCGGATCGGCCCGGGACCCCACGTCCCGGGCCGATCCGGCACCATGAGCTGATGCCCCACCAGCACACCTACCGCACCACCGTGACCTGGACCGGCAACCTCGGCACCGGCACCAGCGGCTACCGCGCCTACCGACGCGACCACGACGTCACCGCCGACGGCCCGCCCCCGATCGCCGGCAGCTCCGACCCGACCTTCCGGGGCGACCGCACCCGCTGGAACCCCGAACAGCTCCTGCTGGCCGCGCTGTCGCAGTGCCACATGCTGGCCTACCTGCACCTCTGCGCCGACCACGGCATCGTCGTCACCGACTACGTCGACACCGCCACCGGCAGCATGACCACCGACAACAGGACGGGCAGCGGCCACTTCACCGAGGTCGTCCTGCGTCCCCGGGTCATCCTCGCCGACCCCGCCGACACCGACACCGCGACCGCGCTGCACGACGACGCGCACCGGGTCTGCTTCATCGCCAACTCCGTCAACTTCCCGGTCCGGCACGAGCCGAACACCGTCACCGTCTGACGCCACACGTAGGGCCCGGGACGCATCCGCCCCGGGCCCCGCGCGCACCTGTGCCGACCTCAGCCCGCCTCGCGCAACTCCGCCAGCCGGGCCTCGATCTCGGCCAGTTCGGCCCGCAGCTTCTCGGCCTGCCGTTCGGCCTCGGACCGCTCCGACGCCAGGATCTGCTCCACCGCCTCGTGCACACCGGGCACGTCGACCAGCGCCACCATCCGCAGCGCCTCGGCCGGCTTGAGCACGTACGGCTTGGCCAGCACCTTGCCGCCCTGCTGCGCGGCGACCGTCCACTCGCCCTCGGCGTACGCCAGGGTGACCGTCAACCCGGCCGGTCCCTTCGGCTTGGCCGCCTTCACCGGCCGCCGCGCGGGCTTGGACTCCACCGTCTCCACCTTCGGCTCCTCCCGTCGACTCGGCTCCTCCGGCCGAGGCTGCGGCATCCGGTCCAGCACGAACTCCGGCTCCGCCGCCGGCGGTTCGACCGGGGTCGGCTCCACCTTCGGCTCGGCCGGTCGACGGCCGGCGCCCCGGGGCGCCACCGCCACGTCCGCGGGGGAGAAGGGCAGCTCGTCCCGGCCGAAACGCACCACCACGTACTCGTCGGACACCGCCGGGTCGGTCAGCTCGACCACCTGGCCGAGCTGCCCGGCGATCTGCCCGGCCGACGCCGTGAACACCACCTTCGGCTTGCGTCCCGCGGCCAACGCCTCCCGGATGCCACGCACCTCGTCATCGGACAAACCCTGGCCAGCGACACCCATCGCGCTCCCTCATCCGTCGTACACGTGTTCAGTCGCCTGCCTTGATACCAGCACCCGGCGACACCGTGAAGATCAGCCCCCCAGCGCCTTCAGCGCCCGGTCCATGACCAGTTCGCTGTGCGCCACGCAGCACCACCGGCCGTGTGCTCGACCACACCCGACTACCGGGGCCGGTGAACGCCCCGGTAACGTCGCCGACACCGGCTCGAGGGCAGGGGAGACGATCAATGGCACCGGTCACCGTCATCACCGGCGGCGGGCGCGGCATCGGCGCGGCCACCGCCCGGCGGCTGGCCCACGCGGGCCATCATCTCGCTCTCGGCTATCGCCGCGACCACGCCGCCGCCGAGGCCGTCGTGGCCGAGCTGCACGCCATCGGCGTACGCGCCGTCGCGGTGCCCGCCGACACCCGCGACCCCGATCGGGTGGCCGCCCTGTTCGACGCCGCCGAGGAGTTCGGCCCGCTCACCGGCCTGGTCAACAACGCCGGTGTGACCAGCCCGATCGGCCCCCTCACCGAGCTGCGCCTGGACGACCTGCGCGAGGTGGTCGACGTCAACCTGGTCGGCTACGTGCTCTGCGCGCAGCAGGCGGCCCGGCGGATGACGGCCGGCGGCGGGATCGTCAACATCTCCTCGGTCGCCGCCACCCTCGGCGGTCCCGGCGAGTACGTCCACTACGCCGCGGTGAAGGGCGGCACCGACGCGCTCACCGTCGGCCTGGCCAAGGAGTTGGCTCCGCGCGGGATCCGGGTCAACGCGGTGGCCCCGGGCATCATCCGTACCGACATCCACGCCCTCTCCGGGCAGCCGGACCGGCCCGAGCGGGCCGCCGGGCGGATCCCGCTGGGGCGTCCCGGCGAACCCGACGAGGTCGCCGCCGCCATCGCCTGGCTGCTCGGCCCGGACGCCTCCTACACCAGCGGCGCGGTGCTGCGCGTCGGCGGCGGTCTCTGACCCGGTCTGCTGTTCAACCCTGCCCTGGCGTGCGCGGACGCGCCCGTCGGGTGGGTTGACCATGCCCCGGCGCAACCCCTATCGCTCCAGTACGTCGAACGGCGTACGGCTCAGTCGAACATTCTGAGGGGGTGGCGTGGTCGATACCGCTCTCGGCGTCATCGTCCCGCCGGCCAACCCGACCGCCGAGCCCGAACTACGCCGCCTGGTGGTGGCCACGCCGTTCCGGTTCGAGGACGCGGTGCCCGACCTCAGCGAGGTCGGCTACTGGTCCGGCCCGCGCGGCCGGTTCTCGCTGATCCGCACCCCCGACATCTGGCGCGCCGCGCTGTCCACGGACACCGGGGTCGACGACGAGCCGCCGACCGGCCTCCACCTGAGCAGCACCACCGGGGGCATGGGCCTGAACTCCGGCATCCACGACGCGATGGCGGTGGCCGCCGCGTTGACCGGGTCCGACCAGGACACCGCACTAGGCGCCGGACGCCGGGTGCCCGCCCGCGAAGTGCCGCCCGACGGCACGCACGAGAGGTCACGGTCGAATGGAGTCAGCGGTGCCGGTGAGTGAGCCAGCCGAGGGCCACCGTTACACCGCGAGCGGACTGGGTCGCGCGCTGGCCGTGATCGACCTGCTCGCCGAACGCAGTCCCGAGATGGTCGGGGTGTCCACCGTCGCGCGGGACCTGAGCCTGCCCAAGGCGGTGGCCCACCGCATCCTCAAGGAGCTCACGGCCAACCAGTTCGTCACCTTCGACGAGGGCACCCGGCGCTACCGGCTGGGGCCGGGCGCGCTGGTCGCCGGTTCGTCGTCCAAGGCGATCCTGGCGGCGCTGCCCGACGCCGAGGTCTCCGAATACCTGTCCACGCACGAGCTGGTGTCGATGACGCCGGCCACCATCACCTCGGTCGAGCAGCTCTGGGAGGACCTGCGGGCGGTACGCGGCCAGGGCTACGCGGTGAGCCGGGGCGAACGGCAGGCGGGGGCGGCGAGCGTGGCGGCGGCCATCCGGCTCGCCTCCGGCGAGGTCTACGGGTCGTTGTCGCTGTGCGGCCCGCAGGACCGCTTCTCGGCGCGGTTGCTGGCCGAGTACGGCGACCTGGTGGCTGACGCGGCCCGCCAGGTCAGCGCCGAGCTGGGCTACCAGCCCGCCCCGTAGCGGGCCGAGCCGGCACCGGCCGCGCTGGCGAAGCGTCGCAGTCCCCGTCGTCGGACGGCCCGGGCGGCGGCCGACCAGGCCGACAGCAGTTCGGCCGAGGTCGTCGTCTCGCAGAAGTAGAAGCCGAGGTTGCGGATCGCCGGCTCGGCCAGGTCCGGGCGGGTCCAGCCGACCATGTCGGTCGGCAGGGTGACGGCCAGTCCGCCATGTACGCCTCGCGGACGGTCGAGTCGACGCAGACGTTGGCCGCCGTGCCGACCACCACCACGTGGTCGCGGTCGTGTGCCCGCAGCAGGTGGTGCAGGGGCGTGCCGACGAAGGCGCTGTAACGCGTCTTCTCCAGGTGGCAGTCGCCGGGCGCGGGGGACAGCCCGGCGGCGAGTTCGGCGCCCCAGGAGCCGGCCGCGCAGACGCTGAGCGGGCTGCGGCCCATCGCCTCGGCGCGTGCCCGCCGGGCGGGCGAGACGAGCTGGTCGTGAGCGGGTGTCGCGCACCCCGGGGCCGAAACCCCGTCATCAACGGCCCCGGGGTGCGCGCCTCGACCAGCTCACCGAACCTGGTCCGCCCCATCCGCACGCCCCGGCCCGCCCACCGACCGACCCCGCACCCTCACCGCACCGACTCCCGCAACGCCACCAGACACGACGCCAACCGCCACACCACACCCGCATCCGGCACCGCCACCGACCCACTCCACGGCAACTCCGCCCGCACCGCCTCCGGCGACGACCCCGCACCCAACAGACCACCCACCAACGCCGCCACCGTGTCCGTGTCCCCACCACACCGCACCGCCGCCACCAACCCACCCCGCACCGAGCCCGCGCCCCGCACACAGTGCAGCACCGCCGCCACCGTCTCCGCCGCGTCCAGACCGACCCCCGACGGCGGGGGAGACCACCCACCCGCCACCACCGCACCCACCAGCTCCGCCAACCTCGGCGCGTCCCCACACACCGGACGCGCCACCTCCACCAACTCCACCGCCCGCCGCAACCACACCGCCACCGGCACACCCGCCACCGACCACGACGCACACCCGGCCATCACCACCGCCGCGCCCAACGCCTCCGGCGCCCGATGCGTCGCCCGCGTCAACTCCACCGTCCGCGCCACCAGCAGATCCACCCGCTCCGGCGGCACCGACCACCCCACCGGCAACGCCCGCATCGGCGCGCCGTTCGTACCACCCTCCCGATCGTCGGGCACCGCCCCGGTGGCCCGGAACGCCGCCAGCGCCGCCCGCGTCGACGGCCCCGCACCCGGCACCGGAGGATCCTGCGCCGCCACCCGCGACAGGAACGTCACCGCGTCCACAGCACCGTCCACCAGACACCGCGCCACCAGCAGCGTCAACGCCGTGTCGTCCGACGTGGCCCCGGCCGCCCACCGGTCACTGGCCCGAGGCGTCTCGATCACGTCGTCGGCGTCACCGGTCGGCGGACGCCCCTCGTACGGCACCCCCAACGCGTCCCCACAGGCGTACGCCGTCAGCGCCCCCGCCACCCGCCGTACCGTCACCGACCCGTCCACGACACTCGACACACCCGAAGCCTAGGCGGCCCGAACGAGGGGAGTGGTCGACTACTCTGAGTGACCGGACCGGGCGAGGCGGAAACCCACGTCGTCCACCGCGAAGCTCGGATGACTGCGCCGCCGCACCGACGCCCGGCAACTCCACCGCTCGTCGAACCAGCCGCCGCCCCGCAGCACCCGGTAGGTGCCGTACACCTCGGGGTCGTACACGTCCCAGCACCAGTCCCAGACGTTGCCCAGCATGTCGTACAGCCCCCAGGCGTTCGGGCGCCTGCCGCCCACGTCGTGCAGCCGCTCACCGGAGTTGCCGCGATACCAGGCGACCTCGTCCAGCGGCCCGTACCGGGGACCGGTCGTGCCCGCCCGGCAGGCGTGCTCCCACTCGGCCTCGGTGGGCAGCCGGTACCCGTCGGCACCGGAGTCCCACCCGACGTCCTCGCCGTCGATCCGGTACGCCGGCCGCAGCCCGTCGACCCGGGACAGGGCGTTGCAGAACCGGACCGCGTCCCACCAGGACACGGTCTCCATCGGACGGCGGCGCTCGCCGGCCGCACAGGGGACACCGACGACCGAGGCGTACCCGGCCCGCGTCACCGGATACGCGGCGAGCCGGTACGGCCCGACGTCGACCGGCCAACTGCGCTGCGTACGCCGATCCGTCAACACCACGCGCCCCGCCGGAACGTTCACCATCACGCTGTCGGAGTCCACGAGGAGCAGATGCTACCGATCCACCTGCCGCTCAACCCATGTTCGATAATTGACATTATGTAAAGTGAACCTTCCGGCGCGTCCCCCGAGGGCGGCACACCGACCGCCGCCGACGGCCTGGGAATGCAAGGAAGGGTCCCCTGCTATACACCAGGCGTTAGCAAGGGGCCCTTCCTTACATCCCGGCGCACCCCGGTGCCAGCGCGACGCTGGTCGGCCTGGTGGGCGCGCCCGACCGGCACGTCCAGCACCCAGCAGCCCCTCGCCCCCATCCCACGCGCCGCATCGCGGTCGCCTGGGAACCCCGTCCGGCCCAGCGGGCCGAGGGTCGGCCGCACGACGCGCGGCGCGGCGCTCGGTGCGGCGCGGCGCGAGCCGACCCCGCTCCCCTGGGTCGGCGGTGAACCCGAAAATCATGCATAATATCCCTTATGCATGACAAAAGGGATGAAACGGTACGGGTGTTGATCGAGGAGTTCCTGACCTCCCGGGCGACGCGCAAGCCCTCCCCGCACACCCAGGCGGCGTACCGGCGGGACCTGACCGCGGTGGCCGTGCTCGCGGCGGAGCTGGTCGCCCCTCCCCTCCCCCTCGATGCACTGTCCATCGAGGCGCTCTCCCCCAGGCTCATGCGGGCGGCGTTCGCCCGGTTCGCCGCCGACAGGGCCGCCGCCTCGGTGGGGCGCGCCTGGTCGACCTGGAACGGCTTCTTCTCGTTCCTGGTGGCCGAGCAGGTGGTGGCCGGCAATCCGATGCCGGCGGTGGGTCGGCCCCGGACGCCGGTGCCGGTGCCGAAGCCGTTGCGGGGTGAGGACACTCCCGAGCGGTTGCTCGCGGCGGCGGCGCAGGCGCGGGGGCGGCAGCGGGATCCGTGGCCGGAGCGGGACGTGGCGGTGTTGGCGCTGGCGCTGTGTGCCGGGTTGCGGTTGTCGGAGTTGCTGGCGTTGCGGGTCGGTTCGTTGGCGGGGCGGCCGGGTGAGCGCCGGTTGGAGGTGGCCGGCAAGGGTGGGCGTCCTCGGGTGTTGCCGGTGGAGCCGGATCTGGACGCGTTGCTGGCGGACTATCTGGACAGTCGGGTGCGTCGGTTCGGTTCGCGGACGGTGCGGCCGGCCTCGCCGTTGCTGGTGGATCGGCAGGGTGAGGCGTTGCGGCGGGGCGGACTGCAGTATCTGGTGGAGTCCTGTTACCGGCGTGCGGGGATCGGTGACCGGGTGCCGCGTGGGGCGCGGTTGCACGCGTTGCGGCACACGTTCGCGACGCGGTTGGCCGAGGACGGGGCGGGCGCGGCGGAGATCATGCGGTTGTTGGGGCATGCGTCGCTGGCGTCGTCGCAGACGTACATCGAGGTGACGTCGGGGCAGCAGCGGGAGGCGGCGCGGGTGAACCGTACGTACCGGGCGTTGGTGGGGTTGGTACGGCCGTCGTCGTGAGGTGTGGCCTCAGGCGGGGTGGGCGTCGAGGACGGCCGGGAGGATCGCGGCGATGGCGGCGGTGGGGTCGAAGTCGGGGTCGGGGTTGGCGAGTTGGTTGTTGAGGAGGCCGTCGATGAGGGCGAGCAGGAGTCGCAGGGCGGTGCCGGGGTGGCGGGCGCCGAGTGCGGCGAGCAGTGGTGTGGCCCAGGCGGCGAGGTCGTGTTGGCGTCGGCCGATCTGGTGTTGCAGGGCGGGGTGGTGGGCGGCTTCGGCGAAGATCGCGAGTCGGGCGAGGGTGAGGGCGCGGTGGGTGGTGCTGAGATCGTGGACGAGGGTGCCGAGGGCGGTGGTGAAGGTGGTGGGGTCGATGTGGTCGAGGGTGCCGGCGAGGTGGTTCCAGCCGGTGGTCTCGAGGTCGAGGATGCGGGTGAGGACGCCGGCGATGAGGGCTTCGCGGGTGCGGTAGCGGTTGGAGGTGGAGCCGGTGGGGAGTTCGGCCTGGTCGTCGACGGCGCGGTGGGTGAGGTGGCGGGGGCCGCGGGTGCCGAGGACGGCGATGGCGGCGTCGAGGAGGCGTTGTTGGCGGGCGTCCACGTGCGTGAGACTACAGCAGTAGTGAAGGCAACTACAGTTGTAGTACGGTCGGGTGATGCGAGGATCAGCGGCCGTCATCGGAGGCGGCGTGGGTGGGCTGGCGGTGGCCGTGGGACTGCTGCGCGCCGGGTGGACGGTGACCGTGTTCGAGCGGGCGGCGGGGCTGCCCGAGACGGGCACCGGGTTGGGGATCTGGCCGTCGGCGTTGCGGGCATTGGATCGCCTCGGTGTGGGTGCGCTCGCGCGGGAACGGGGGCGGGCGCAGCCGGACGGGGCGATGCGTCGCCCGGACGGGACGGTGATCGCCCGGTTGGACGTGGGGCGGATCCGTCGGCGGCACGGTGAGGGGGTGCTGCTGCTGTCGCGGCCGGCGTTGCTGGGTCTGTTGGCGGAGGCGTTGCCGGCGGGCACGGTGCGTTTCGGCGCGCCGGTGGCGGGTCCGGCGGAGCTGGGTGACGGGTACGACGTGGTGGTCGGCGCGGACGGGATCCGCAGCGCGACCCGGGCGGCGATGTTCGGTGACCGGTTTCCGCTGCGCTATTCGGGGGTGACGGCGTGGCGTGGCACGGTGCCGTTGGAGGTGGCCTCCGGTGGGGAGACGTGGGGTCCGGGGCGCAAGTTCGGGGTGACGCCGCAGGCTCCCGGGGTGGCCAACTGGTATGCGGCGGTGGCCGCGCCGGAGGGTTTCCGGCCGCCGGCGGGTGATCTGGCGGCGTTGCGGCGGTGGTTCGGTGACTGGCACGATCCGGTCCCGGCGGTGCTGGACCGCGTCGACGCGGCCGGGGTGTTGCAGCACGACGTGCACTACCTGCCGCCGCTGCCGACGTACGTGCGGGGGCGGTGGGTGTTGGTGGGCGACGCGGCGCACGCGATGACGCCGGATCTGGGGCAGGGCGCCTGCCAGGCGTTGATCGACGCGGTGGCGTTGGCGGAGGCGTCGGCGGCGGAGTCGGGCGTGTCGTCGGCGTTGGCCCGGTACGACGGGCACCGGCGGGTGCCGACGCAGCGGATGGCGGCGATGGCGGTGCGGGCGGGCCGGTTGGCGCAGGTGCGGCGGTTCACCCGCGTGCGGGACGTGGCGTTGCGGGTGGCGTTGGCGTTCGGTCCCCCGGGCTGACAAGCGTGTGGTTCCCCGGAGTGGACGGTGGTGGTGGCCGCCTCGGGTGTGCGAGGCTGCGGGTGACGCGACTGGCGGCACCGGGGATGGGATCGACCATCGGGAAGCTCGTCGTGGGGGTCGTCCGCCTGGGCCTCCGCGGTCGAGGTGAGCCATGTCTACGACGTCGACGACGGCCCGGTTGTTGCCCGGTGTGCCGGTGGCGGAGCGTGTTCTGGCCGAGGTGGCCGAGGGTGTGGCGGCGGTGCGGGCGGCGGGGGTGACTCCGGCGTTGGCGACGGTGCTGGTGGGTGACGACGAGGCGAGCGCCCGGTACGTCGGGATCAAGCAGCGGCAGGCGGCGGAGCTGGGTTTCGCGTCGCGGCACGTGCGGTTGCCGGGGTCGGCGTCGCAGGCGGATCTGCATGCGGTGCTGGCGGAGTTGGGCGCGGACCGGGGTGTGCACGGGGTGTTGGTGCAGCATCCGGTGCCGGCGGGGTTGGACTTCGACCGGGCGTTGCAGGTGTTGGACCCGGACAAGGACGTGGACGGGATGCATCCGGTGAACGTGGGGCGGTTGGCGCTGGGGTTGCCGGGTCCGGTGCCGTGTACGCCGGCGGGTGTGGAGGCGTTGTTGGCGTTCCACGGGGTGCCGGTGGCGGGTCGGGAGGTGGTGGTGTTGGGGCGTGGTGCGACGTTGGGGCGGCCGTTGGCGGTGTTGTTGGCGCAGAAGCGGCCGACGGCGAACGCGGCGGTGACGGTGGTGCACACCGGGGTGGCGGACTGGCCGAGGTATACGCGTCGGGCGGAGATCCTGGTGGCGGCGGCGGGGGTGCCGGGGATCGTGCGGCCGGAGCATGTGCGGCCGGGTGCGGTGGTGGTGGGTGGTGGGGTGCGGTATGCGGGGCGGCGGTTGGTGCCGGATGTGGATCCGTCGTGTGCGCGGGTGGCGGGGGCGATCACGCCGCGGGTGGGTGGGGTGGGTCCGGTGACGGTGGCGATGCTGTTCCGCAACGCGCTGCGGGCGGCCCGGGCGGCGGTGGGGTCAGCCGAGGTCGACCAGCAGGGGCCGGTGGTCGGAGATGGTGGCCAGCGGGGTCCGTACGCCGGTGACGGGCGGTAGCCGGTGCAGGTCCTGCCGGTCGGCGAGGATGTGGTCGAGTTGGACGCGGGGTTGCCCGGCGGGGTAGGTGGGGCGGCGGCCGAGGGGTTGCCAGCGGGACACCAGGCGGGCGGCCCAGGTGGGCAGGTTGAGGTCGCCGAGCAGGATGCGCGGGGCGGGCAGGGCGCGGAGGACGCGGACGGCCTGGCGGAGTTGGCGGATGTTCCAGCCGGGCACGAAGGACAGGTGGGTGGCGGCGACGGTGAGGGGTCCGTGCGGGGTGTCCAGGACGGCGGCGAGGACGACGCGGGGTTCGTCGTGCAGGAGGATGAGGCCGCCGCGGGGGCCGGGTACGTAGACCGGGGACCGTAGGGGTGCCGGGCGTAGGCGGGTGATGTGCCAGGCGGTGACCCGGTGGCGGGAGACGAGGCCGATGCCGTAGCAGGGTTCGCCGTGGCCGTCGTCGTCGTGGCGCAGGGGGCGGAACGCTTCGCCGGGGGTGCCGACGACGGCGGCGGCGAAGCGGTGTTCGGTGGCGCCGAGGGCCTGGGCGGCGATGGCGGTGAGGTCGTGGTTGCCGCTGCGGGACTGGTCGCGGTCGACTTCCTGGAGGGCGAGCACGTCGGCGTCGAGGGCGGTGACGGCGGCGGCGAGGCGGGCCGGGTCGACCAGGCCGTCGCTCAGGGATCGGCCGTGCAGCAGGTTGAACGTGGCCAGGCGCACCGTGTCACCTTATCGATGCCGTGGGACAGTTGCCCGATGCTGCGGGTGTTGTTCTGTTCGATGGTGGTGTTCGTGGCGGTGGGTGCGGCCGGGGTGTGGTTGCGGCGGCGTCGGGGCCGGTGAGGCTGGCCACAGGCGGCGGCGTGGGGTGCCTCGGGGTGGGAAGAATGCCGCCGTGGAGCTGGATCCGTCGACGGTCGCGCTGCTGCTGACCGCTGCCGTGTTGGCCGGTTGGGTGGACGCGGTGGTGGGTGGCGGCGGGTTGTTGTTGTTGCCGGCGTTGTTGGTGGCGGCGCCGGGTGTGCCGCCGGCGACGGCGTTGGGCACGAACAAGTTGGCGGCGATCGCGGGCACGTCGGCGGCGGCGGTGACGTATGCGCGGCGTACGCGGGTGGATTGGGCGGTGGCGGGGCCGGCGGCGGGTCTGGCGGTGTTGTTCGCGGGAGTGGGTGCGGCGTTGGCGGGTGCGGTGCCGCCGTCGGCGTACCGGCCGGTGGTGTTGGTGGTGTTGGTGTCGGTGGCGGTGTTCGTGGTGTTGCGGCCAAGGTTGGGGGTGTCGTCGTTTCCGGGGCGGCGTACCCGGGGGCGGATCGTGGTGGCGGTGTTGGTGGCGGGGGTGGGTATCGCCCTGTACGACGGGTTGATCGGGCCGGGTACCGGCACGTTCCTGGTGGTGGCGTTCACCGCGGTGGTGGGGGCGGATTTTCTGCACGGGTCGGCGATGGCGAAGGTGGTGAACGCGGGGACGAACGCGGGGGCGTTGGCGGTGTTCGCGGTGACCGGGCACGTGTGGTGGTTGTTGGGGGCCGCGATGGCGGTGTGCAACATCGTCGGGGCGCTGGTGGGGGCGCGGATGGCGTTGCGGCGGGGGGCGGGGTTCGTGCGGGCGGTGCTGTTGCTGGTGGTGGTGGCGTTGGTGGCGAGGTTGGGTTACGACCAGTGGCTGGCGGGGTGAGCGGCGTGCCGCGGCGCGTGTGATCATCGGCGGGTGTCGGTGCGCGTGGAACACGACCGGGCCGTCCTGGCGGGTCTGTTGGGGCGGGATCCGTTGTTCTTCTGGCCGTACACGTCGTGGTCTCGGGGTGGGGACTCGGTGGTGTTGCCGTGTCGGTGCGGTGTCGCCGACGGTGGTGGCGGCGACCGCTGGCCGGGATGATGACGCGTGTGTCCCAGGTGGTTCTGCGTACCGCGCGGTTGGTGTTGGTGCCGTTGGCTGATGTGCATCTGCCGCACGAGATGGCGTTGGACGCCGACGCGGAGGTGATGCGGTTCCTGGCGCCGGTGCGGTCGGCGGCGCAGGTGGCGCGGTTGCACCGGGAGCGGTTGGCGGTGGCGCGGCGGTCGCCGGGGTTGGGGTTCTGGGCCGGGTCGACCGAGGGCGAGTTCGTCGGCTGGTGGTTGTTGGAGCCGCCGTCGCGGGCCGATCAGGGGCCGGTGGTGGGTCAGGCCGAGTTGGGGTACCGGTTGGCGCGTCGGTTCTGGCGGCGGGGTCTGGCGTCGGAGGGGGCCCGGGAGTTGATCCGGCACGGTTTCGTCGACCTGGGGTTGTCGCGGATCTTCGCCGAGACGATGGCGGTCAACGTGGGGTCGCGGGCGACGATGGCGGCGGTGGGGATGCGTCAGGTGCGTGCGTTCCACCTGTCGTGGTCGGATCCGTTGCCGGGGGCGCAGGCCGGTGAGGTGGAGTACGCGATCACCCGGGACGAGTGGGTGGCGGCGGGCGGGTCAGGTGCGGCGGGGTGAGGTGAAGCGGCCGGCGCGGATCTCCCGCAGGGCTCGGCGGCGCACGTCGCCGCGCAGGGTGTCGACGTAGAGGCGGCCGGCGAGGTGGTCGGTCTCGTGTTGCAGGGCGCGGGCGAGGAAGCCGCTGCCGGCGATGGTGAGGGGTTCGCCGTGCTGGTCGTAGCCGTGTGCGGTGGCGTGCAGGGCGCGGGGGGTCGGGAAGTACAGGCCGGGGATGGACAGGCAGCCCTCGTCGTCGTCGGCGAGTTCGTCGGACAGTTCGAGGGTGGGGTTGATCATGTGGCCGCGGTGGCCATCGGCGTCGTAGACGAACACCTGGGCGTTGACGCCGATCTGGGGTGCGGCGACGCCGGCGCGGCCGGGTGCGCCGAGCAGGGTGTCCATCAGGTCGGTGACCAGGGCGCGTAGGTCGGCGTCGAAGCTGGTGACGGCTTCGCTGGGGGTGCGCAGCACCGGGTCGCCGATGATTCGAATGTCCCGCATGGTCATGTCGGCAAGGTTATCGGTCGGTGGTGCCGGCGGTGGGGCGGCCAGGGCGGGTCGGGTCGAGGGCGGCGCGAACCGGGGCGGTCTTGGCGGCGGCTTCGGCGACTTCGGCGTCCGGGTCGCTGTCCCAGGTGATGCCGCCGCCGGCCCAGACGTGGACGCGGTGGCGGTCGGTGGCGGCGGTGCGGATGGTCAGTCCGAGGTCGAGGTGGTCGGGGCCGACCCAGCCGAGGGCGCCCATGCCGGCGCCGCGGCCGACGGGTTCGAGGGCGGCGATGTGGTGTAGGGCGGCGAGTTTGGGGGCGCCGGTGACGGAGCCGCCGGGGCAGACGGCGCGCAGCAGGTCGGCGAGGCCGAGTCCGTCGGCGGCGTCGGCGCGGACGGTCGATTCGGCCTGCCACAGGTCGCACCAGCGGCGTACGGCGAACAGGTCGTCGACGCGGACGCTGCCGGTGCGGGCGACGCGGGCCAGGTCGTTGCGTTCCAGGTCGACGATCATGATGTGTTCGGCGCGTTCCTTGGCGGAGGTGAGCAGGTCGGCGCGGCCGGCGGCGGTGGCGGGTCGGGTGCCTTTGATGGGGCGGGTGGTGAGGGTGCCGGCGCGGACCTCGACGAGGGTTTCGGGGCTGGCGCAGCCGATGGCCCAGCCGTTGCCGGTCAGGACGCCGCCGTAGCGGGCGCCGGGGAGGCGGCCGAGGCGGGCCAGGGCGGGTCGGGGGTCGCCTCGGTAGGGGGCGGCGGCGTGGCCGACGACGTTGACCTGGTAGACGTCGCCGTGGCCGATGGCGGTGCGGACGGCGCGGACGGCGTCGGCGTGGGCGGCGGGGGTCCAGCTCTCGGTCCAGGGGCCGCGCCACCACGTCCCGGTCGGGGTGGGGGTGGGGGTGGTGGGGGTGTCGGTGTGGCCGTAGACGACGACGGCGACCTCGGGTAGGTCGGCGGGGTTGGCGGCGCCGGGGTCGCCGCCGGCGAGTAGGGCGCCGGCGGCGGCGGAGACGTACAGGGCGGCGCCGCAGACGGGGTCGTCGCGGTGGTGGGGGCGGGTGGGGCGGGCCAGGTCGTGCAGGGGCAGGCCGTGGGCGGCGAGGAAGTCCTGCACGGCGGTGGCGGGGTCGCCGCCGTCGGTGGGGCGCCACTGCCAGCGGGCGCGTTCGACGCGGTGGCCGCGGCAGGGTGTGGGGGCGGCCGGCGGGTCGAGCGGTAAGGGATCGACCACCGTCCGTGGGAGCGCTTCCACGACGTCTGGGTGGTTGTGGCTCATCCGTTCAGCGGATTTCCCACGGACCACGCGCACTTCTGCTCGATGCGCCGTGCGTTTGCTTGGTACTGTGCGTCACTGGTCATGTGAACCATGACACAGTGCCCCCACAGTCCGGAGAACCCGATGTGCCAGCACCAACCCACCTGTCCCTCCGCCGAAGCCACCGACCGGGAAGCCGCCAAGGTCATCGCCTGCTTCCGTGAGCAGGGCTGGAGTCTGCTCTGCAACGGCGTCATCGTTTTCGAGGACACCGGCGAACTGCTGCCCGACGGCAGCAGCATCGCACCGCACCGCGGCCCCGCCCGACACGCCCTCGCCGCCTGACCTGATCACGAACCGTCACGACTGTTCCCGCGTCGACCCAGGCTAGTCCTCCCACCGGGGAGCGTCACCAGCAGGTCGAGCGCGACGCCGGGGCGGCACCGACCGCCCCGGCGCGGCTGCCGTCAGCTCTCGTACGCCTGCGGCGACGGACACGAGCAGACCAGGTTCCGGTCGCCGTAGCCGCCGTCGACCCGACGCACCGGCGGCCAGTACTTCCCCGCCCGGTCCACGCCGCCCGGGTAGCCGGCCACCGACCTCGGATACGGGTGCGGCCACTCGTCGCCGGCCACCATCGCCGCCGTGTGCGGCGCGTTGGACAGGGGGTTGTCCCCGGCCGGCCAGCGGCCCGCCGCCACCTCGTCGATCTCCGCCCGGATGGCGATCATCGCGTCGCAGAACCGGTCCAGCTCGGCCAGGTCCTCGCTCTCGGTCGGCTCCACCATCAGCGTCCCCGCCACCGGGAACGACATCGTCGGCGCGTGGAACCCGTAGTCGATCAACCGCTTGGCGACGTCGTCGACGCTCACGCCGGTCGCCTTCGTCATCGGCCGCAGGTCCAGGATGCACTCGTGGGCCACCAGACCCTTGTTGCCCGCGTACAGCACCGGGAAGTGCTCCCGCAGTCGCGCCGCCACGTAGTTGGCCGCCAGCACCGCCACCCCGGTGGCCCGGGCCAGCCCGTCGGCGCCCATCATCCGCAGGTACACCCACGGGATCGGCAGGATGCCCGCCGACCCGTACCGGGCCGCCGAGATCGCCGGCCGCCCGTCGACCGGGACACCACCGGGGTCACCGGGCAGGAACGGCGCCAGGTGCGCACGCACCGCCACCGGCCCCACCCCCGGGCCACCACCGCCGTGCGGGATGCAGAACGTCTTGTGCAGGTTCAGGTGCGACACGTCAGCCCCGAACCGACCCGGCTTGGCGAACCCGACCAGCGCGTTGAGGTTCGCGCCGTCGACGTACACCTGGCCACCGGCGTCGTGCACCTTCGCGCACAGCGACGCGATGCCGGTCTCGTACACGCCGTGCGTCGACGGGTACGTCACCATGATCGCCGCCAGGGCGTCCCGATGCCGGTCGATCTTGGCGTCCAGGTCGACCAGGTCGACGTTGCCGTCGTCGTCGCAGCCGACCACCACCACCCGCATCCCGGCCATCACCGCGCTGGCGGCGTTCGTGCCGTGCGCCGACGACGGGATCAGACACACGTCCCGGTGCCCCTCACCCCGGTCACGGTGGTACGCGCGGATCGCCAACAACCCGGCCAACTCCCCCTGCGACCCGGCGTTGGGTTGCACACTGACCGCGTCGTAGCCGGTCACCTCGGCCAGCCACCCCTCCAACTGGCCGATCATCTCCCGGTAGCCGGCGGTCTGCTCCGCCGGGGCGAACGGGTGCATGTGGGCGAACTCCGCCCAGCTCACCGGCTCCATCTCGGTGGTGGCGTTCAGTTTCATCGTGCACGACCCCAACGGGATCATGCCCCGGTCCAGGGCGTAGTCGAAGTCGGCCAGCCGCCGCAGGTAGCGCAGCATCGCCGTCTCCGAGTGGTGCGACCGGAACACCGGGTGGGTGAGGAACTCGTCGGTACGCCGCAACCCGTCCGGCAGCGCCGCCGTCACCGCGCCGTCGACCCCGTCGACCCCGAACGCCGCCCACACCGCGTCCAGGTGCTGCGCCGTGGTGGTCTCGTCGCAGGAGATGCCCACCCGGTCGTCGTCGACCAGCCGCAGGTTCACCCCACGCGCCGCCGCGTCGGCCACCACCTGGGCGGCCCGCCCCGGCACCGTCGCCGTCACCGTGTCGAAGAACGGCACGTCGGCCACGTCGACGCCACCGGCCCGCAGCCCGGCGGCCAGCCGCACCGCCGCCTCGTGGGTGCGCGTCGCGATCGCCCGCAGCCCGTCCGGACCGTGGTAGACGGCGTACATGCCGGCCATCACCGCCAGCAGCACCTGCGCGGTGCAGATGTTGCTGGTCGCCTTCTCCCGACGGATGTGCTGCTCCCGGGTCTGCAACGCCAGCCGGTACGCCGGGTCGCCCGCGGTGTCGCGGGACACCCCGACCAGCCGGCCGGGCAGCATCCGCTCCAACCCGGCCCGCACCGCCAGGTAGCCGGCGTGCGGCCCACCGAAGCCCATCGGCACCCCGAAACGCTGGGTGGTGCCGGCGGCGATGTCCGCGCCGATGTGCCCCGGCGCCCGCAGCACCGTCAACGCCAGCAGGTCCGCCGCCACCGTCACCAACGCGCCGACCTCGTGCGCCGCCGCCACCAGCGCCGCCTGGTCACGGACCGCCCCGGACGCGCCCGGATACTGCAGGTGCAGGCCGAAGAACTCCGCCGGCAGCTCCTGCGCGGTCAGGTCCAGCACCCGCACCTCGATGCCGAGCGGCTCGGCCCGACCGGCGATCACCGCGATGGTCTGCGGCAGGGCGTCGGCGTCGACCACGTACACCGGGCTGCTGCTCTTCGACGCCCGCCGCGCCAACGTCATCGCCTCGGCCGCCGCGGTGCCCTCGTCGAGCATCGACGCGTTCGCCGTCGCCAGACCGGTCAGGTCCGACACCATGGTCTGGAAGTTCAGCAGCGCCTCCAACCGGCCCTGGCTGATCTCCGGCTGGTACGGCGTGTACGCGGTGTACCAGGCCGGGTTCTCCAGCACGTTACGGCGGATCACCGCCGGGGTGTACGTGCCGTGGTAGCCCAGACCGATCATCGACACGGCCACGGTGTTGCGGTCGGCGAGGGCCCGCAACTCGGTCAGGGTCTCGTGCTCACCAGAGGGCTCCGGCAGGTCCAGACGGCCGTGCCAGCGGATCACCTCGGGAATCGCCGCGTCCATCAGCTCGTCGATCGAGGCGTACCCGACCGTGGCCAACATCCGGCGTTCGTCGTCCGGGCCCGGACCGATGTGACGGTCGGCGAACTCTGAGGTCATGAGGGGCGCTCCTGCGGGGGGCGGGGTCGACAGGTCGGCCCTCCCCCTCTGTCACACCCCACGGGCGCTCCACAGTGCCTGCCCCACGCGGTCCTTTTGCCTGAGAGGTTCCGGGGAGGATTTGCCCCTTCGGCGCCGCCCCGGCTGCCGCCAGGCGGTCTCTCCCACGCGGGTGCTACCGGCACGATCAACGCTACCAGCGTCCCCGCCCGCCCACACCGAAGCCCCGGGCCACCGGCTCAGGAGACGGCGGTCACCACGGTGTCCGCCCCCGCCGGGCAGAGCCGGTCGGCCAGCGCCGGCACCAGCCGCCCCAGTGGGGCGTCGACCCGCAGCCGCGCGTACCCGTCACCGCGCGTCGGCCCCTGGTTGACGATCACCACCGGTACGTCCTGCCGGGCCGCCGCCGACACGAACCGCCGCCCCGACATCACCGTCAGCGACGAGCCCAGCACCAGCAGCAGCCGCGCCTGCCGCACCATCGTGAAACACCGCGCCACCCGCGGAGCCGGCACCGTCTCGCCGAAGAACACCACGTCCGGTTTCAGCATCCCGCCACACGCCCCGCAGTCCACCACCCGGAACCCGGCCACCTGCGCGTCGTCGAGATCCACGTCACCGTCCGGGTTGATCGTGGTGGCCTGCGCGTCGAACCCCGGATTGGCCCGCCGCAGCCGCCCGTCCAACTCCAGCCGGGTCGTCCGCCGCCCACAGCCCAGACACACCACCTCGTCGAGGCGGCCGTGCAGATCCACCACCCCGGCGCTGCCGGCGGTCGTGTGCAGCCCGTCCACGTTCTGCGTGATGATCCCCGTCACCACACCGGCCCGCTGCAACCGGGTCACCGCCCGATGCCCGTCGTTGGGGTCCGCCTGCGCGATCAACCGCCACCCCAGGTGGCTGCGCGCCCAGTAGCGGCGGCGGGCCTGCGCGTCACCGGTGAACATCTGGTACGTCATCGGGGTGTGCCGGCGCGCCACCCCGCTGGGCCCCCGGTAGTCGGGGATACCCGACTCGGTGGACAAGCCCGCGCCGCTGAGCACCACCACCGCGCCACCGGCCGCCAACCCCGCCACCTGCTCGATCACGTCGTCCACCCGTACCATGCTGCCCCACCCGGCGGTCCCTCGGCGAGCGAGCCGCAGCGGCCCGCACCCGGGGCCGGATAGGTTCGAGCCTCGCCGCGCACCTCACCGACGCCGACGCGGTGGTCTTCGCCGCCGGCGCCGGACCGGGCAGCGGCACCGCCCGCAAGGACACCGTCGACCGGGCCGCCGCCGCACTGCTCGCCGACGCCGCCCGCACCGCCGGCGTACGCCGCTACCTGCTGGTCTCCTCGATGGGCGTGGACGGCGACCCGCCGCCGGACACCGACGAGGTGTTCGTCGCCTACCTGCGGGCCAAGAAGGCCGCCGAGGACGACCTGACCCGCCGGGACCTCGACTGGACCGTGCTGCGACCCGGCCGGCTCACCGACGACCCGCCCACCGGCCACGTCACCCTCGACCGGCACGCCCCCCGAGGCCCGATCAGCCGCGCCGACGTCGCCGCCGTCCTCGCCGCCCTGCTCGACACCCCCGCCACCGCCGGCCTGACCCTGGAGACCGTCGCCGGTCCCACCCCGATCACCGCCGCGGTGACCGCCCACACCGGCCGCTGAGGACCCGGACCGGCCTCAGGGCTGCTGGTGGCGCGGCAGTGGACGGGACGGTGGCCCGTCCACTGCCGCCGGCCCACCGATGCGTTCCATCGTGCGCGCCAACTGCGCCCTGCCGTCGTCGAGATGCCGCGCCGCCGCCTGCATGTGCGAGATCATCATCTCGCCGTAGATGCGCAGCGCCTCCCGCGCGGCCACCCCGTCGTCGAACGACGGCCCCGCCGACGCCCGGTACTCCTGCACCGCCCGTTCCGCCTGCTGCCGGGCCTCCTCCACCGCCGCCCGCACGTAACTCTCGTACTGGGTGCGGGCGTACTCGGCGACCCGCCGCGCGTAGTCGTGCGCCTGCGCGATGATCTGCTCGGCCTCCCGCTGCGCCGCCGACAGCAGGTTCACCTCCTTGGCCGCCGGAGTCACCGTCGCCGGACCCGCGCTCGGGATCACCCCGTGCCGATGCAACTCCACATGACCGGTGAGCATCTCGTTGTCCGCCCGCAGGTCCGCCACCCGCGTGGTGAGCCGATCCAACTCGTCGGCCACCTGCATCCGGAACCGGTCCACCGCGGTCGGGTCGTAGCCGCGCCGGGTGAACGACGCCGAACCGAACTCCCACCGCCGCACCCGGTCGGCGGTCAACCGCACCTGCGCCCCACCGGACACCGGGGTGCCGTCGTACCGGCCGATCGGGGCCGTACCCACCGAACCTGCCCGCCACTGGTCACTGCGGGGTTCACTCACCGGGCACCTCCGGAATCGTCAGGGACGGAAGGACCACGCATCGCCGTCCGCCACGCGGGGCCGTACCACTGCGCGCCCGGGCCCTCGTGGTGCACCTGCCCCGGATGGAAACCGGCGCGGGTCAACGCCGACACCGCGTACGCCACCATGTCGTCGGACCCGCACACGTACACGTGCCGGGACCGCCAGTCGCCGTCGGCGAGCGCCCGGTCCACCGGATGCAGGAACTCCCCCGGCCGGTCCAGGTCCACCCCCACCACCCGGGTCACCCGCAACCACGGGTACGAGGACGCCAACTTGTCCAGCAGGTCACCGTCGTAGTACTCGGTCCGCGACCGCGCCCCCACGTACAGGTCGACCTGCCGGCCCGCGCCCTCCGCCGACACCTGCTCCACCAACGCCTTCAACGGCGCCCACCCGGTGCCCCCGGCCAGCAGCAGCAGATCCGCCGCCCCGGCCGCCCGCAACGTCAACGACTCCCCCACCGCCGCCGCCAGGTGCACCTGGTCACCCACCGCGCAGCCGTACACCAACCGCGACGACACCGCACCACCCGGCGCCGCCCGCACGTGCAACTCCAGGGTGCCGTCCGGACGGGGCGCGTTCGCCGGCGAGTAGTACCGCCACGCCCGCACCGCCGGATGCGACACCCCGATCGACTGTCCCGCCGTGAACGGCAGCAGATACTGCGGACGCACCGTCAGGACCGCCACGTCGAAGCCACGCCGCTCATGGCCGACGATCTCCGCCACCCACCACGGTGGATTCACCGCCTCGGCGGCCTGCGCCGCCTCCACCATCACCTTCGCCACCAACCCGTACGCCGCCACCCAGTCCTGCGCCAACTCCTCGGTCCACTGGTCACCGAGGAAGTGCCGCAGCGTCGCCAGCAACGCCTCACCCACCGCCGGATAGTGCTCCGCCCGCACCGCGAACTTGCGGTGGTCGGCGCCGAGATCCTGGAGGAACCCCACCAGGCGGTCCACCTGGTCCACCTGCGACACGATGTGACCCAACGCGGTGACCAGCCGGTCCCGTTGCCCCGCCATGTTCGTCGGGAACATCTGCCGGGTCTCGGGATGCGTCAGGAACAGCGTCGAGTAGAAGTACAGCGGGACCTGGTCGCCGTGCGCCGTGACCAGCGCCCAACTCCGCTTGAGGCCGGAGATGTCCACGCTCAGGCGTCCGCCCGGCCGCCGTCGACCACCACCTGGTCCTGCACCTGCGCCAGCACCGCCTGCACGTCGGTGATGACGTCGGCGGGCACCCCCAACTGCGTCAACGTGGCCGTCAGGTGCTCACCCACCCGCACGTAGTGCGCCACCGGGATGTGCAACGGACGGTGCGCGGTGGCGAGGTCCCGGCCCGCGTACTCGTTCGGGCCACCCAGCACCACGGTCAGCATCGACGCCATGTGCCGACGCTGCGTCGCCATGTCGACCTCGGTGAAGTAGCCGGCCAGCTCCGCGTCGGCCCACACCCGGTCGTAGAACAGCTCGACGGCGGCCCGCACCGAGGCGGCCCCACCGATCCGTTCGAAGTGCGACACGGGGGTGGTCTCGTCGGTGACCGTCACAGGTCAGTCCTTCCGCCGGGGAGAAGTGAACGAGCGCGCGGCATTCGGCGCGACGTCCGCCGCACGACCCTCGCCGTCGCGGCGCGGTGTCAGGCGAACCGTGTCGGACGATAGCGTGCCGCGCCGCGCCCGTCAGTCCCGAACAATCCACCACGGGCCAACACGCGAACACACAGCGTCACAGCTCCAGGAGAGTCGGCCACATGACGTGATCGCAGGATCACGGACGGCGAGCGTAATCGGCTATCGGGTCAAGCCGGACAACCGTCACAGAACACGCCGCTGAGCAGGACCGACACGACCACCCCGACGCGCCGACACCCCACCGCGCCACGACGCTCCCCGAGCCGTCCCGAGACACAGCGTGATCGACGAAACGGGCGCAGAAAACCTCGCCCACACCCGGCGGGCGGACGAACCTCAGCCGGCCCGCCGCCGCGCCCGACGCGCCGCCAACTCGTCACCCACCGGATCCCCGCCCGCGGGAACCTCCGGCTCCGACTCCGCCACGCCCCCCACCGGCTCCGCCGGCAGGTGCGACAACGACCCCTGGATCTCCTTGAACGCGCCACCGATCGCGATACCGAACACGCCCTGGCCGCCCTGCAACAGATCGACCACCTCCTCCGGGGACCGACACTCGTACACCGTCGTCCCATCGGAGATCAGCGTGATGCCCGCCAGATCCTCCACGCCACGCGACCGCAACGCCTCGATCGCCTTCCGGATGTTCTGCAACGACACCCCGGCGTCCAACAGCCGCTTCACGACCTTCAACACCACCAGGTCGCGGAACGAGTACAACCGCTGCGTACCCGAACCCGAAGCGTCCCGCACACTCGGCACCACCAGCGTCGTCCGCGCCCAGTAGTCCAACTGGCGGTAACTGATCCCCACCGCATGGCAGGCCGTCACACCCCGGTACCCCACCGCACCGTCACTGTCAGTCGCCGAACCGGGCATCCCACCCGACTCGTCCCACCCCGTAACCGGATCGGAATCTCGCGGCTCGTGCATCCGGACAACCTCCCCGTCAGTGCGGTGACACGTCGCTTCCGGGACGCGCACCCCTCGACACGGCAACCCTATAGCGACCGACCAGGGTTACCACGGAGAAACCACCGCGACACGCCGCGCATCGACAGCGACAACCATCACCATCACGGACCGTAACGCCCCGATGGTGGCCACGCACACCGCCCGGACGACACCACCCGGGCCACCGATCAACCGGCGAAGTCCTCCGGACGCACCTGCTCCAGGAACTCCCGGAACTTCTCCACCTCGTCCTCCTGCTCGTCGGGAATCACGATCCCCGCCTCACTGAGGACCTGCTCGGCACAACGAATCGGCGCACCCACCCGCAACGCCAACGCGATCGAATCACTCGGCCGCGCCGAGACCCGCACCCCGTCGCCGATCAACAGATCGGCGAAGAACACGTTCTCCTTCAGCTCGGTGATCTCCACCGCCCGCAACGGCGCCTTCAACGCCGCCAACACATCCCGCAGAAGATCATGGGTCAACGGCCGGGCCGGCTTGACACCCTGCTGCTCGTAAGCGATCGCCGTCGCCTCGACCGCGCCGATCCAAATCGGCAGATAGCGGTCCCCCTCGACCTCCCTGAGCAGGACGATCGGCTGGTTACTGGGCAACTCCACCCGAACCCCGACCACGCTCAGCTCGCGCACCGCCGCCTCCGTGTCGTTGTCACCTACGCCGCACCGCGCCCTTCCCTGCACGGTACACGGACCGCGACACGGCCATCTCACGCGCTCCGCGCACCACGCCCGTGCCCAGAAGAGGGGTTACCCCCGCAAGCCTACGCCACTCACCAACCCGCCGATCAGCGCGCACACGCACCTCACCGACCCAACGTCGACCGCAACCCCACCCGCACCAACGCCGCATGCAACTGCTGCGACAACGCCACCAACTCCCGCGCCGTCTCCGCCGCCCGCGCCCGCGCCGCCGGATCACTCTGCCGCGCCAACGGCGCCACCAACTGCGCGAACAGACCGACCTCCCGATCCGCCGCCGTCCGATAACCCCGCAGATGCCGAGGCTGGAACCCGTACGCCGCCAGACCGGCAACCGCCTTCGCGATGATCAACGCATCCCCGTCATACCAACCCGGCGGATCCGACACCACCAACCCGAGCCGCTCCAACTCCCCCAACGTCGACTCGTCCAGCCCACTGCGCGCCACCAACTGCGTACGGTCCAGCCGCACCTGACCCGACTCGACCGACGACGCCGCACCACGCCCCGGCACCTCACCGTCCGGGCCCACCGCCACCAACGCCGGCCGCGACCGCTCCAGCGCCGCACCGTCGGCATCCCACTGCGCCAACTGCTCACGAATCACCCGCAACGGCAGATACTGATCCCGCTGCGCCGTCAACACGAACCGCAGCCGCGACACGTCGTCCCAGCTGTACTTCCGGTAACCAGCCGCCGTACGCTGCGGCTCCACCAGACCCTCGGCCTCGAGGAACCGCAGCTTCGAAATCGTCACGTCAGGAAAATCCACCCGCAACTGGGCCAGCACCTCGCCGATACTCATCAACGGCTGGGCACGACCCACCCCGGACGGCGGAGAAGCCGCAGGCTCGTTCACCCCCGGCCGGCCTCCCCCTCCGGGCGCGGACCGGCGATGAACACGACCCGGAACTTGCCGATCTGCACCTCGTCACCATTGCTCAACGTGGCCGCCTCGACCCGCTCCCGGTTCACGTACGTGCCGTTCAAACTGCCCACGTCCCGCACCGTGAACGTCCCACCGTCCCGGTGGAACTCCGCGTGCCGACGCGACACCGTCACGTCATCGAGGAAGATGTCACTGTCCGGATGCCGCCCACTCGTTGTCACATCATGATCCAGCAGGAACCGCGCACCCGCGTTCGGACCACGACGAACCACCAGCAGCGCCATCCCCGGCGGCAGCGAACCGGACATCCGGCTCGGCACCACATCGGTGTCCGGCCCCTCCAGCGCTTCCTCGAGCGAACCCAGATTGAGCGTCGACGTGACGTCGAGCGGGGGGAACTCGTCGCCTGGGCGAGTCATGGGGACCACCTCACGGATCTGTTTCGGTCGGCGTCGAGGAAACGGCGGGTCTGGCCGCCGGGCTACACACCACCCGGCGGCTGGCTCTCCGTGCCCGGAAAGGCTGTCCGCGACGCACAACTAATTGGGTTCTCGGTCGACTGGGCGAGCCTAGCCAGCGCCGAAAAACAGGGCAACCGGACGCGCGGCACACACACCGACCGCGCCCGGGAAACCGAATCAGCTCTCGGTCAACTCGCGATACGCGTCCGCCGACAGCAGACCCTCCACCGCCGCCGGATCCACCTCGGCGATCTCCACCAACCAACCCGCACCGTACGGATCCGTGTTGATCACCTCAGGCGTGTCGACCAGCGCCTCGTTGCGCGCCGACACCGTACCGCCCACCGGGGCGTAGATCTCCGACACACTCTTGGTCGACTCGATCTCACCCAACGACTCACCAGCCGCCACCACCGCACCGGACTCCGGCAACTGCACGAACACGATGTCGCCCAACGCGTCCTGCGCGAAATGAGTGATGCCCACCCGCACGGCACCGCCGTCCACGGTCGCCACCCACTCGTGCTCAGCGGAGTAACGCAGTTCCTCAGGAATCACCAGCAGCGTCCTCATCCATCGGTGGCACCGGACCGACCGGTGCCGGCCCCACCCGACCTCACGAGACCGGACGGGCGTGTTCCAGCGTGCTCGGCACGTGCAGCGCCGAAACCTCGGCAACCTCACGATCCTCGACGATCACGTTACCGCCGTCGCGCGCCACCACCGCCACCACCCCGCCAGGAATGTTGAGCGCCGTACGCATCGTCGACGGATCCCCGATCACCGTGATCGTGAACGGACCCGTCAACCGACGCCCGTCCACGATCAACGACCCGTTCTCCCCGTCCAGGAAATACGTCGACGCCACAATCCGCACCGACGCGCGGTCACCACCGGAGATCTGCATCGCCTCCGCCCCCGCGCCCCGCAACTCCTGCACCGCGTCCAACACCCCGCTCGCCGAGATCGGCTTCGCCGGACCCGCCTGGAACCGCACCGCCAACCCCGGCCCCCGCGCCGGCAACGTACCCGCCAGGATCCCCAACTCGTCCGCCCGCCGGGTCGCCTCCTCCAGCGCCGCCTGACGCCCCTGCTCACCCGAACGCAACTGACGCTGGCTCTCCTCCAACGTCGTGATGTCCTGCCGCAGACGCATCTCCCGCGCCTCCAGGTCGTACAGGATCCGGACCAGGTCCTCCTGCCGCGCCGCCGCCAACGACGAATCCGTCGACGTCGTCTTCAACTGCACCGCCAGCGTGAAACCCAACAACACCAGCAGCACACCGATCATCACCGCCGCCGAACTGAGCCGCCGCAGCGGACCACCCGCACCCGCCGCAGCCGCGCTCCCCGCAACCTCGTCCCGCTCGACAGCCTCGCCCCGCTCACCGGAACCGTCCCGCTCCACCGGCTCGGCCGGCGTCACCTCGTCGCCCGACTCCGGCCGAGCCGGCGGCGACAACGGACTCAACTCGTCGGGATCCGGCGCGTCCGGACGCGGGTCCGGCTCCCCCGCCGGCCCACCCGGCCGAGCCGGACCCGCCGGCTGCGGCCACCCCGTGCCCGTCTCGGTGTGCTCGTCAGTCACGACACCAACCTACGCCCGGAACAGGTGCCGGCGGATCGCCGCCACATTGCCGAAGATGCGAACCCCCAACACGACCACCACACCGGTGGACAACTGACCACCCACGCCCAACTGGTCACCCAGATACACGATCAACGCCGCCACCAGCACGTTCGAGATGAACGACACCACGAACTGCTTGTCGTCGAAGATCCGGTCCAACTTGGCCCGCACCCCACCGAAGACCGCGTCCAACGCCGCCACCACCGCGATCGGCAGATACGGCTGCAACGCCGCCGGCACCGTCGGATCCAGCCACAACCCGAGCACCACACCGGCCAGCAGAGCCAGCACCGCGATCATCGACCACCTCCGGAAGGGCTGGGTGACGTACCCGAGTCGGACGACTCGTCACCACCCGACGGCGACACACTCGGACTCACCGCGGGCTCCGCGTAGCGTAGCCGCGGCTCCGGCGCCGCCGGCAACGTGAGCCGGTCCGCGTCCCGCACCTCGAACGACAACCCGTTCGCCTGCGACACGCGGCGCATCGTCAACGCACTGCGACTACCCTCGTACGCCTCACGCATCGACCCCGGACCGATCGCCGACACCTCGTACGGCCCGGTCACCGGCCGGAAGTCCACCAGGATCGCCTCGCCCGCCGACCGGATCGTCGACGTCGCCGTCAACCGCTGCCCGTTGATCGCGATCGCCTCCGCCCCGGCCCCCCACAGGTCGTTGGCCACCCCCTGTAGATCGCTGTAGAGCACCCGCGACGGACCCACCTTCGCCCCGTTCAACGACTCCCCGCCGTCCGGCCCGTCGGCCAACCGCACCACCACACCGTCCCCGCGCACCCGACCCAGCCCCGCCCGCGCCTCCAGGTCCCGCAGCCGCGCCGCCTGCGAACCACCCAGCGCCGCCTCCCGCTGCCGGGTCACCTCCGCACGCAACTCGTCCGCCCGCACGGACAGGTTGTCCGTCTCACCCTGCCGCTGCTTGATCTGCCCGACCAACCCCGACCGCGCCTGCGCGCGCCCCGGCTCCTCCGCCATCGTCTGCCGGTACGCCACCGCACACAGGAAACCCAGCAGCAGCACGACCACCAGCGTGACCGGCCCCACCGACCACCCCGGACGCGCCGTCTTCCCGGTCTTCGCCCGCCGCGCCGCGGCGTCGGCGTACCCCGGATCCAACGGATTCTGGAACAGCTCGGTGAGGAAGTCCGGACTGAACCCCGGCCTGCGCTCGCTCATGCCGTCGCTCCGCTACGCTGCGCGCCCGCATCACCGCGACATCGATGACTCGCTCGCCTGCGCTCGCTCATGCCGTCTCTCCCCGACCAACCGTGCGGACCAGCTGACGCGCCTGGACCACGTAGAGCGCTCCGGCCACCCAGTAGAGCACCAGTCCCCACCAGGCCAGCGCCCAGCCCATCGCACCGGCCACCGCCGACGCGGCCGGCACCGTCGCGGCCAGCAGCAGCGTCGGGAACGCCGCCAACAGCAGGAACGTCGCCGTCTTGCCGACGTAGTGCACCGGCGGCGGGCCGTAGCCGTAGCGGCGCAGCACCACCAGCGAGCCGGCCAGTAGCAGCTCCCGGGCCAGCAGCGCGGCGGTGAACTGCCAGGGCACCACCTCGCGGGCGGTGAAGGCCACCAGCGTGGCGAGGATGTAGAGCCGGTCGGCGAGCGGGTCGAGCAGCTCACCGAGGCGACTGACCTGCCGCATCCGGCGGGCGATCCACCCGTCCACCCAGTCGCTGGTGCCGCCGACCGCCAGCACCACGATCGCGGCCACGTCGGCGCGGGCCGCCAGGAACAGATACAGGAAGACCGGTACGCCCAGCAGGCGGACGAAGCTGATCAGGTTCGGCAGGGTGAGGACCCGGTCGTCGGAGCGCCGCGCGTCGACCTCGGGGGCCTGTGGTTGCTCTGCCCGAGCCGGTCGACGCGCCACCGAACCTCCTCCGCGGCACGCGGCCCACCTCGGCCCCTGGGTCCGCCATGGAACGCCGTGCGCGCTGTCGAGCCGGCTGGCGCCGGCACCCCCCTGCGATCCCGATCCGGGATCCACCCTGGCCCGCCGCCCCACCGTTGATGATCACAGGTCGGTCGGATGCGCTGCCACTATAGCGGGCCGCCACCCCGCCTCGACCCGCTCGGCTCACGTTGGTGTCGGTGATGTTCGTCCGGTGACGGTGTGAGCACCGTCACCGCCGCTACGGCATCCTAGGATGATGGGTGGAGGTCGGGCGTCAGGCGCTGCGGGCCGAGGAGTCCGGCGGCGGGGCGGTCGCGGCCTGACCGAATGCCTTGAGGGCCCGCAGCAGGTCATGCTGGACCCGCGCCGGCATCCGCTCCAGGACCACCCGCACGGCGTCGTGGCGGCGCGAACGCACCTCCCCCAGCAGCACCTCCGCCGCGGCGGTCGGTGTCAGGCGGACCTCACGCCGGTCCCTCGGGTCGGCCTCCCGGCGCACCAGGCCGATCGCCTCCAAGCGGTCGCAGAGCCGACTGGCCGAGGAGGGAACGACGTCCAGCAGCTCCGCCAGGCCGTTGATGTTGGTCTCCGGTCGGCTGCTGAGCAGCGACAGCACCCGCAACTGGGTGGGCGAGACGGCCCACCGGTGCCGGGCGACGGCGGAGTCGAGCACACCCACCAACGACTCGGCGGCTGCGTCGATCGCCGCGGCGAGATCCGGTCGTTCCACCCGACGTCCCCTGCGATTGTCCCGCTCGTACCGGCCGGGGCCGTCAGTCCTGCGTCCGGCCGTCGGCACCGTGCCAGTCCAGGCAGACCACCACGGCGTCGTCACGTAGGTCGGCGTCCGCGTGGAATGCCTGCAACTCGCGCATCACCGTACCAACCGCCTCCGGCGGCGGCTGCAACCGTGTGGCCCGCATGGACCGCGCCATCGCCCGCTCGCCGTACGTCTCGCGGCCACTGGGGTCGGCGCCCCACACCCCGTCGGAGACCACGAACAGCCGGTCCCCCGGGTCCAGGTCGAACTCCTGGAGCGCGTACCGGGTCTCGGCGAACATGCCCAACGGCAGTTGCTGCTCCAACGGGACCCGGGAAACGGTGCCGCCGCGCAGCCGCAGCAGGTGCGGCGAACCGGCGTCCACCGCCTGCACCCGGCCGGTGGCGCAGTCCAGTTCGAGGAGGACGGTGGCCACGTGCCGGTGACCCCGATGCTGGTAGTAGACCGTGTCGGAGGCCAGTTCGGCCTGCTCCACCAGGCCACCATCGGACCGGCGGGCGTTGCGCATCGCGTTCACCGTCACCGCGGTCAGCAGGGCGGCGGTCAGCCCGATCCCGTCGCCGTTGAGCACGGTCACGGTGAGCCGGCCGTCGTCCAGCGACCAGTCGAAGTGGTCACCGCCCACCGTGTACGCCGGCTCCAGTTGACCGGCCAACTGGAACGAGCCGTGACTGACGCTGCGTCCCGGCAGCAGTTCCCACTGCAACTCGGCGGCCATGCTCAGGCGCTCCTGCCGACGTGCCCGTCGGTAGCGGTCGGTCTCCCGATCGGCGGCGTGCATCGCCAGCGCGACCTCACCGGCGATGTCCGCGGCCCGACGCACCACGCTCTCCGGCGGCTCCTCGGGCATCTCCACCACCAGCACACCGAGCCGCTCACCCCACACCGACAGTGGCAGATAGAGCTGGCAGCGGCCGTCGGTCCCGCCGTCCCGGACCGGCTGCTGACTGCTGAAGCAGCGTTGCAGCGGCCCCGGCAGGGCGTGCGCGGCGGCGTCCGGCTGCCGCGAGTCGAGCACCGGCCAGAGGCCGCTGATCCGGTAGTCGGCGACGAACACGACGGTGCCCGACGCCCCCAGGACCGACCGGATGGCCCGGTCGGCGGCCTCGACCACGCGATCGGGCGGAGCCTCGCGCAGGGCACGCGAAACCCCCGTGGGCGCATCCGGCATGTCGCTCCTCCGAAGATACTTGCTCTGGGGCAAGCATCATACGGAGGCGGTTCCATCCATGGTCACCCGGCCGACCGCACCGCCACCGAGCCGTGGAACGCGTCCGGCACCGTCTCCGGCGGGCCCTGCGGACGCCAGTGGGTCACCGGCACGATGCCGTCCTCGGTCGGCGTCCACCGGCCCAACAGCGGCCCGAACGTCGCCGGTGCGCGCATCCGGAACGCCGGCCCCATCATGGCCAGCGCCTCCGGATGGCCGGCGAGTTCCTCGGTGTCGAAGTCGATCGCCAGGCGACTGCCGGGCGCGGCGGCCGTGTAGAGCTCGTCGAGGGTCCGGGCGAGCGTCTCGTCGTCGAGGAAGGCGGCGAGCCCGAGGAACACCACCCCCACCGGCCGCCGACCCCAGCCCGGCACGAACCGGTGCAGCAACGCCGGGTCGATCGTGCCGACGTCCGTGGCGTCACCGAAGCCGTACCCGGCCCGGTCGCTGCCGGAGAGGATCTGCTGCCCCAGCCGGATGGTCACCGGGTCCACATCGGTGTAGAGCACGGTCGCGTCGGGGGCCGCCTCGTGCACGTTACCCATCGTCGGCACCCCGGCCCCGAAGACCAGGAAGCCGTCCACACCGGTGGCGGCGATCGCGCGGACCGCCCGACCGAGGAAGGCGCGCAGCGCCCGGAACACCGGGGCGCAGGGCCCGTACGCCTGCTCGAAGGCGCGGGCCGCCGCCACGTCGACCGGGTAGTGGTGCTCCCCGCCGAGCCAGAAATCGATCATCCGTGCGGTGCTCGGCTGGTCGGGCTCCACCATCGACGACGCTCCCTCCCCGGGCATTCGCCGTCAGCGTACCGACCCGGTGCCCCTCACCGGTATCGCCCCGCCGGGCCCCCACGGGCCGCGATACTGGCCCCGACGACGACCGGCGGCGGGAGGGTGCCCGTGGACCCGATCAACGGCGCGGCGGTGGTGGTCGGTGTGGACGGCTCGGAGCCGTCCCGCGCCGCGATCCGGCTCGCCGCCACCGAGGCGGCCCGACAGGACCTGCCGCTGCGGGTACGGCACGCCTTCATCTGGCCGCTGCTGCGTACCCCGGTCACCGCGGTGACCGACGACCGGCCCGGCACCGGGCTGCGGGAGCAGGCCGAGCAGGTGGTGGCCGACGCGGTCGACGAGGCCGGTGCGGTCGCGCCCGACCTGCGGGTCACCGGCGAGATCGTCGACGGTGAGGCCGCCGCGGTGCTGCTGGACGCCGCGCCCACCGCCGCGATGATCGTCCTCGGCCATCAGGGCCTGGGGGGTCTCGGCGCCCTGGTGGTGGGGTCGGTGACGGTCACGGTGGCCGCGTCGGCCGGCTGCCCGGTGCTGGTGGCCCGCGGCACGGAGCACGCCGACGGGCCGGTCGTGGTCGGGGTGGACGGCACCGAGACGTCCCGGTACGCGATCGAGTTCGCGGTCCGCACCGCCGCCCTGCGCGGCACCTCCGTCGTCGCGACACACGCCTACCGGCATCCGGTCTCCACCCGCCCCGGCGACATGCAGCCGCTGGTGTACGACGAGTCGGAGCTGCGCGCCGACACCGACCGGGTGCTCGCCGAGTCGCTCGCCGGGCTGGCGCAGCGCTACCCGGAGGTGTCGGTCACCCGCGACTCGGTACGCGGACGGGCCGGCACCGTGCTGACCGACGCCTCGCGCGGCGCCCAACTCCTCGTGGTCGGCGGTGCCGGACACGGTCCGGTCGGCGGCCTGCTGCGCGGCTCGGTGAGCCAGGCGGCGCTGCGCCACAGCCACTGCCCCGTGGCGGTGGTCCGCGCGCCGGGGGTTGGCGGCGGACCAGGCGGGTAGACGCGCACGTCCGTCACCGCGACGACTCGGAGGAGACAGCGATGCCAGGACCGCGTCCGGGTAGCAACGCCTACGACAAGCAGCGTGCCCGCATCCGCAACGCCGTCGACGACTCGGGTCGGCGCACCTCGGACCAGAAGGCCGACGAGACCGCCAACCGGATCCTCCAGGAGGATCGGGGACAACGCGGCGTGGTCCGGGGCGAGCGCACCTACGGCCCGAAGGGCAACCGCGAACCGGGCGACCCGAAGAAGTGAGGGGCGCACACCTGGCCGACGGGCTCATCGCCGGTGCGGTGGGCACCCTGGCGCTGAACACGGTGACGTACCTGGACATCGTGGTGCGGGCCCGCGCGGCCAGCCAGACCCCGGAGGAGAGCGCCGGTCGGGTGGCCGACGCGGCCCACCTGCACCTGGGTGCGCCGCCGCAGGCCGCCAACCGGCGCTCCGGGCTCGGCGCGCTGATGGGGTACGGCCTCGGGGTGGCCGCCGCCGTCGGTTTCGCCGCGCTGACCCGGGGTCGACGCCAGCCGCTGCTGCGGGCGACCGCGCTGCTCGGCGGTGGGGCGATGACGCTCTCCGACGGGTCGTTGACGCTGCTCGGTGTCACCGATCCGCGGACCTGGCGGCGCGTCGACTGGCTCGCCGATCTCGTCCCGCACCTCGCGTACGGGGTGACGGCCGCAGCCACCTGGAACCGGCTGCGGCCGTGGGGGCACCGGTAGCGCGGTGCCCCGAGCAGGGCTAGGCCGGGCCACAGCGGGTACTCCGGCGAGATGGGCGATCACCGCGAGATGGCACGGGCCCTGCTGACCCGGCGCACGTACGCCGAGGAGGCGGGGATCACCCTCGCCGACCGGCCCGCGCCGCTGTACCAGTTGCTGGTGCTCGTCACGCTGCTGAGCACCCGGATCCGGGCCGGGGTGGCGGTGGCGGCGGCCCGGGAACTGTTCGCCGCCGGCTACCGCACCCCGCAGGCGATGGAGGCGGCCCGCTGGCAGCAGCGCGTCGACGCGCTCGGACGCGGCCACTACCGCCGCTACGACGAGCGGACCGCGACGATGCTCGGCACCGGCGCCCGGCTGTGCCTGGACCGGTGGCACGGCGACCTGCGTCGGCTGCACCGGGAGGCGGGCGGCGACCGCATCGCGCTGCGTCGGCTGCTCACCGAGTTCCCCGGCATCGGCCCCACCGGGGCGGACATCTTCCTGCGCGAGGTGCAGAGCGTCTGGCCGGAGCTGCGTCCGTACGCCGACCGGCGGGCGGTCGCCGGGGCCAAGCGGCTCGGGCTGCCGGCCGCCCCGGACCGGCTGGCCGGGCTGGTCGACGACGACGACTTCGGTCGGTTGGCCTCGGCGCTGGTGCGGGTGGCGCTCGGCGAGGAGTCGGCCGGGCAGCTCAACCGGAGCGTGGCGGCCCGCTGACCGGCGTCACTAAGCGTCGCCGGGTTTGGTCAGGTGCCACACGAGCAGGGCGGCGAGCAGGGCCAGCACCACCAGTCCCCCGGAGATCCCGCTGCCCTCGGTCTCCGACCGGCCGGTGGTGCCGAAGTAGAGCACCGCCAGGCCCGCCAGCACCGCGACGACCTTGCGGATACCTCGGTCCCTCATCCGTCGCACGTTAGGTGCGGCCACATCGGTTTGTCGGCTTTCACCTGGCCTGTCCCCCGACTGGGCGATCAGTCGGTCTCCAGGTCGTCCAGCGAGATCTTGTGACTCATCAGCCAACGGGCCAGCGCCGACATCCCGAACAGCCACAGCGGCGCCGACTCGGTGGTGCCGTTGGTGGCGAAGATCGCGAACCGCAGGTCCGGCGCCCGGTACGCCTCGATCCGCCAGCGGTGCTGCCGGTCCCGCCAGACCGCGGAGGGGTCCATGGCGTCACGGTAGGCGTCCGGAACGCCCACCTGCCGGTGGATCGGCCGAATCCGCGTCGACCACCATCCGGGCGTCGTCCGGCATGCGGCGGGTCCGCCCCTGCCGGTCCAGCAGCTCTAACAGTGGCACCGCCACCCGGCGGGTGGTGTCCAGCGCCTGCCGGGCGGCGCTGAGCGTGAACGGCTGCGGCAACCCGGCGAGCACCCGGGCCGCCTGCTGCGGCGCACCGGGCAACAGCAGCACGTTGCCGGTCAGGCGCAGCAGCGCACCGGCCCGTACCGCCGCGCCGATCTCCCGGACCCCGAGCCCGACGGCGGCCAACCGGTCGGCGTCCGGAGCCCGGAACGGGTACGCCGCGAGATCGTCGCGGACCAGCGCCACCGCGCGGGCCACCGGCTCCGGCAGCGGATCCGCCCCGGCCGCGCCGACCCGGCCGGCGGCCAGCCGCAGCGGCGCCCGCACCAGCGCCTCGACCAGCACCCGGTCGGGCAGGTCGAGGCGGCGGCGCAGCACCTCCACCGGGGCGCCCGGCTCCAGCGGATGCTCCCGGGCGTAGCGGGCCACCGCGTCGGCGAGCCGCACCGCCAGCCGCGCCCAGTGATCGGGATCGGCCAGCCAGTCGCCCGCCACCGGCGCGACGGGCACCGGCACCCCCGCGCGGACCAGGTCCCCGACCCGCACCAGGCCGCGTCGCCGCAGTTCACCGGCGAGATCCGGCCGACCGTCCAGGGTCGCCAGCACGGTCGCCCGCGCGGCTGCCGCGCCCCGGCGACGCAACGGCGGCGGCAGCACGTCCAGCACGGTCACCGCACCGGCGACGTGGTGCCGTCCCGGGTCACGCAGCACCGCGCGGTCGCCGACGAGCAGCGGCACCGGACGTCCCAGCCGCAGCCGGACCGTGTCGCCGCCCAGCGGACGCAGCCGCACCGGCACCGCCGCCGCGCCCACGTGCAGGGTCAGCGCGGCCGGCAGCGCGGCCACCGCGTCGCCGGTCAGCCGCACGTCGACCAGGTCGGTCGACCGGAACCGGCCCGGGGTCAGCAACGCGTCGCCGCGTCCGATCCGGTCCCGGGGCACCCCGCGCAGGTTGACCGCCACCCGGGCGACCGGGTCGACGGTGTCGCGGGCCTCGCCCAGGCGGTGCAGGCCACGCACCCGCACCGTCTCGCCGCTGTCGGCCAGTTCCAGCTCGTCACCGACCCGCAAACGGCCCGCGCCGAGGGTGCCGGTGACCACCGTGCCGCTGCCGCGCACCGTGAAGCTGCGGTCGACCCAGAGCCGCACCGGCGCCTGCGGATCGGCGGCGGGCACCCGGGCGGCCAGCCGGTCCAGGGCGGCACGCAGCTCCGGCAGACCGACGCCGGTGAGCCCGCTGACCACCACCGCCTCGACCGCACCCAACGTGGTCGGGGCCAGCTCCGCCCGGGCCCGCGCCAGCGCCGGTCCCGGATCGGCCAGGTCCGCGCGGGTCACCACGAGCAGGCCGTGGCGGACACCGAGCGCGTCCAGCGCGGCCAGGTGCTCGGCGGACTGCGGCATCCAGCCCTCGTCGGCGGCGACGACGACCGCCACGGCGGGCACCGGACCCACCCCGGCCAGCATGTTCGGCACGAACCGTTCGTGCCCGGGTACGTCCACGAAGGCGACGACGGCCCCGGACGGCAACGTGGTCCAGGCGAACCCCAGGTCGATGGTCATGCCCCGGCGGCGTTCCTCGGCCCACCGGTCCGGTTCCATCCCGGTCAGCGTCCGCACCAGCGTCGACTTGCCGTGGTCGACGTGCCCGGCGGTGGCCACCACCAGCATGGTCAGTCGCCGTCCGGTACGGCGAGCACGGCGACGCGGACGGCCGCGTCGGCGTGCTCCGGCACGCACCGCAGGTCCAGCAGCAACCGCCCCCGCGCCACCCGACCGAGCACCGGCGGGTCACCGGCACGCAGTGGGCCGGCGTAGCGCTCCGGCAGGCTCAACGCCCACGAGTCCAGCTCCACGCCGGGAGCACCGCCACCGCCCACCACCGCCACCGACGGCACCACGTCGGCCTTGCACCCCTCGGCGGCCAGGCCGTCGCGCAGCAGCTCGGTCCGGGTCCGCAGCACCGCCGGGTCGGCGTGCAGCGCCGTCCGGGTGGGGGTGTCCCGATCGCCCAGGGTGGCGGCGAGCGCGGCCAGGGTCAGCTTGTCCACCCGCAGCGCGCGGGCCAGTGGAGACCGCCGCAGCCGCTCCACCAGCGCGGCCGAGCCCAGCAGCAGCCCGGCCTGCGGGCCACCCAGCAACTTGTCGCCGCTGGCGGTGACCAGATCCGCCCCGGCCCGCAGGGTCGTCGTGGCGTCCGGCTCGTCGGGCAGCAGCGGATCGGGCGCGAGCAGACCCGACCCGATGTCCACCACCACCGGTACGCCGAGCGCGGCCAGCCGCCGGACCGGCACCGCCGACGTGAAGCCGGTGACCCGGAAGTTCGACGGGTGCACCTTGAGCACGAAACCGGTGCGGGGACCGATCGCCGCCGCGTAGTCCGCCGGGGTGGTGCGGTTGGTGGTGCCGACCTCCCGCAGCCGGGCCCCGGTGCTGGTCAGCAGGTCCGGCAGGCGGAACCCGTCCCCGATCTCGACCAGCTCGCCCCGGCTGACCACGATCTCGGCGTCGGCGGCCAGCACGGTGGCGGCCAGCACCAGGGCGGCGGCGCCGTTGTTGACCACGTGCACCGCCTCGGCCGCCGGCACGGCGGCGGCGAGCGCGTCGACGGCGTCGCGGCCCCGCCGGGCCCGGCGGCCGGTGCCCAGGTCCAGCTCGACGTCGGTGTGACCGGCGGCGGCGACCACGGCGGCCACCGCCGCGTCGGAGAGGGCGGCCCGCCCGAGGTTGGTGTGCAACAGCACGCCGGTGGCGTTGAGCACGGCACGCGGGGCCGCCGACGGCAGCGCGGCCAGCGCCTCGACGGGCACCGCCTCGGGGGTGATCTCGCCGCGCCGGGCCCGGTCCTGCGCCTGCCGGACGGCGGCCTTCACCCGGTCCCGGCCGACGGCGGCGGCAGCCGCGACCAGCCGGGGATCGGCCAGCACCGCGTCGGTACGCGGCACCCGACGCCGCGGGTCGACGCCGCCCATCGCGTCATCTCCTCACCGTGTGGCGGAGACGGACGGGAATCGAACCCGCCTGGCCCGGATCCCGGACCACACCGGTTTTGAAGACCGGGAGGGGCACCAGCCGCCTGAACGCCTCCACCGAGCATTGGATCACAGCAGCCCGCCGGTCGTGGGGCCGAGTCGGCACCGGTCACCGCCCGGTCGGCTCCCCGGCGCGCCGCGCCAGACGTTCCCGCTGCGGCAGCACCGTGTACTTCGGATCCCGGGCCGAGGCCACCCCGGCGTGGAACACCCCGAAGCGGGTCGCCACCGACGCGGCCAGCAACGCCGTGCCGGAGAGCGCCGACAGTGCCCGGCTGCGGGCACCCAGCAGCGCACCGGCCACCCCGGCCACGGTCAACGCCCGCCCGGCCCGCAGCAACCGGCCAGCGCGACCGGTGCGGTACGGCTCACCGAGCAACCCCGACCCGGTCTCCATCCGATGCGCGCCGAACAGCTCCAGACCGGCGCCCGCCACCGCCATCCGCCGCGCCGGACCGGCCTGCGCGGGCGGCACGGCGAGCAGCCCCACCCCGGCACCGCTGGCCAGGGCGCTGCCGGCGAAGACGAACGGCAGATGCGGGTACGCCTCGTGCCACGACGGCACGGCCGTGTCCGCCAACAGCACCGCCGTGTACGTGCCCAGGGCCGGTGCGGTGGCCGCGGCGGCCAGCCCGGCGGCGTGCCCCACCGGCGGCAACACCCGACCGACCAGCCCCAGCGGACCGCGCTCGGGCAGCAGCGGTGCCGCCTCGGCGATCGCGGCCAGCCCGGCGACCGGGCCGTACGCGCTCAGGATCCACGTACCCACCGACATCGGCGACGTCGGTTTCGCCACCCGCAGCATGTGATGGAAGCGCTCCGGCCGACCCAGGTCCTTGACCAGCAGGCCCGCGCTGGCGGTCACCGCGGCCAGCGCGGCGACCCGACCGACGCGGCGCAGCGCCGGCCGACCGGTCACCTGCCCGCCCGCCGCCAGCAGCGACGATCCGGCAGCCAACCCACCGGTGAACAGGTAGGCGGCGATCTCCCAGGTCCACACCGGCGGTTTCAGGATCGGCCGCCCGTAGTAGGAGCGGAACTCGGCCGGGGGCACCGCCGACTCCTCGCCACCGCGCCTCCCGCGCCCACCGCCCCGCCGCCCGCCGGTGCCGCCATCGGCCGCCTGGTCGCCGGTCCTGCCACGAGCCGCCTGGTCGCGGAAGCGACGGAACTTGTCACCCACCTCCGGGTCGCGGGGATTCACCGCCGACCACCGAGGAACGCGCCGACCGCCACCGCCGCCATGGCCAGCGCGGCGACCCCGGCCCGCTGCCACATCCTCGGCAGGTCCCGGGTGGTGACCTGCGGATCCGGTGGGAGACCGTACACCTCCGGTTCGTCGAGCAGCAGGAAGAACGCGCCGTCGCCGCCGACCCCGTCGGCCGGGTCGTGGCCGTAGAGCCGCGCCTCCGGCGCACCCCGCTCGTGCAGGGTGGCGACCCGCTCGGCGGCGCGTTCCCGCAACTCGTCGAGCGGGCCGTACTGGATGGACTCGGTCGGGCACGCCTGCGCGCAGGCCGGCGTCAGACCGGCGCCGATGCGGTCGTAGCACAACGTGCACTTCCACGCCCGCCCGTCGTCGACCCGACGGTCGATGACGCCGTACGGGCAGGCCGACACGCAGTAGCCGCAGCCGTTGCAGATATCCTCCTGCACCACTACCGTGCCGAACTCGGTACGGAACAGCGAGCCGGTCGGGCAGACGTCCAGGCAGGCCGCGTGGGTGCAGTGCTTGCACACGTCGGACATCATCAGCCAGCGGAAGTCGGACCGGCCCTGCGCGCTGCCGGTACGCCCCGGCGGCCCGGCGGCCGGCATGCCCAGGAACTCGGTCATCCGGGCCGCGGCCCCCGGGTCACCCGACGGCAGGCCCGGATCGGTACCGGTCGGGTTGCTCGTGCCCGCCGGGCTGCCGGTGGCGGCGGTCGCCGCCGAGGCGGCGCTGACCGGGTCGCCGGTGGGTGTGCCGGCGAAGGGCGCGTCGCGGTGACCGGAGGGACGGGGCTGCTCCACGAAGGCCACGTGCCGCCAGGAGTTCGCGGTCAACGCGCCGGTGTTGTCGTACGACATGCCGAGCAGGTCCAGGCCGGAGGCGGGCACCCCGTTCCACTCCTTGCAGGCCACCTCGCACGCCTTGCAGCCGATGCAGACGCTGGTGTCGGTGAAGAAGCCCATCCGTGGCGGCGCGTCGACCCACCCGGACGCCGACGCCGGCTGGTACGCCGGGCTCGGCGACGCGGACGGGCCCGACCGGTGCTGCGAGTCGACCATCAGTGCTTCCCCTCCTCGTCGCCGGCCCCGTCGGGCGGGGTCGGCACGCCGGGCGTGACCGCCGGCGGCGTGCGGCCCGGCACGATGCCGGCCCGGTCACCGTAGTCCCGGACCAACGCGCGCAGGGCCGCTCCGACGGGACGCCGCCCCGGCCGCACGTCACACGTGCCGATCTTGCTCTCCTGGATCAGCACGTTCGGGTCCAGGGTGATGCCGAACAGGTCGTTGGCCGAGTCCCCGGTGACCAGCCCCTCGTACCCGAAGTGGTACGGCAGCCAGAGCTGGTGGATCACCCGCCCGTCCACCCGCAACGGCACGATCCGGTCGGTGACCAACACCTTCGCCTCGATCACCGCACGGGAGGTGACCAGGTGCGCCCAGCCCAGATGGGTCAGCCCCACCAGGCGGGCCAACTCCGGCGACACCTCCACGAACATCTCCGGCTGCAACTCCGCCAACGGGCGTACGGTGCGGCTCATCCCGCCCGCCGTGTGGTGCTCGGTCAGTCGGCTGACCGTGAACACGTACGGGAAGACCTGACTGTGCGGCGCGGGCGGACTCGGGTTCGTCGGGTTGACCGGATCCGCGTACATCTTGCGGGTCGGGTTGGCCTGCTGCCCGTAGAGCGGATTGCGCACCGGAGACTCGGCCGGCTCGTAGTGGGTGGGCAACGGCCCGTCCAGCACCCCGCTCGGCGCGTACAACCAGCCCTTCCCGTCGGACTGCATCACGAACGGGTCGTCCCCGGCCAGCGCCGCCGGACCGGAGGCACCCTCCGGCGGCCGGTACGACGGTGGCTTCGTCACCTCGAAGTCCGGCACGTCACGCCCGGTCCACCGGCCCGCCTCGGCGTCCCACCACACGTAGCGCTTCCGCTCGCTCCACGGCCGCCCCTGCGGATCCGCCGACGCGCGGTTGTAGAGCAGCCGCCGGTTCGCCGGCCACGCCCACCCCCACTCGGCGGCCACCCAGTCCTGCTCGTGGCCGGGCCGCCGCCGGGCCGCCTGGTTCACCCCGTCGGCGTACACACCGGTGTAGATCCAGCAGCCCACCGCGGTCGTACCGTCGTCGCGGGCCTCGGTGAACGCGGACAGCGGGCGGCCGGTCGTGGTGTCGTACCCGTTGATCTCCCGCAGCACCGCCTCGGCGTCCGGCTCCTCGCGCGGGCCGTGCGTGGGGTAGTCCCAGGCCAGGTCCAGCAGCGCCCGGTCGCGCGGCAGCGACGAACCGGCCAGCTTCTCCCGCAGCCGACGCCCCAGGTGATAGAAGAACCACAGCTCGGAGCGGGCGTCGCCGGGCGGCTCGACCGCCTTCTCCCGCCACTGCACCAGCCGCTGGGTCTGGGTGAACGTGCCCTCCTTCTCCACGTGCGCGGCGGCGGGCAGGAAGAACACCTCGGTACGGCACTCCTGCGGCACGATCTCCCCGGTGGCGACCTCGGGACCGCGCTGCCAGAAGGTCGCACTCTCGATCATGAACAGGTCGCGGACCACCAGCCAGTCCAGGTTCGCCATACCGAGCCGCTGCGCCCGCCCGTGCGCCGACCCCACCGCCGGGTTCTGCCCGAGCAGGAAGTACCCCTTGATCTTGCCCGCGATCATGTCCAGCACCTGCTGGTACGTGCCGTGGTCCCCGGTCATCCGGGGCAGGTGGCCGTAACAGAAGTCGTTCTCCGGCGTCGCCGCGTCACCCCAGTACGCCTTGAGCAGACTCGCCGCGTACGCGCGGGCGTTGCCCCAGAAGCCCTTCTGCCTTGGATGCCGGATGCCGTCCACCCAATCGTCGAACGTCACGTGCTTGGCGTGGTGCGGCATCGGCAGATAACCCGGCAGCAGGTTGAACAACGTCGGGATGTCCGTGGACCCCTGGATGCTGGCGTGCCCGCGCAGCGCCAACACCCCACCACCCGGACGACCCACGTTGCCCAGCAGCAACTGGATGATCGCCCCGGTGCGGATGTACTGCACGCCCACGGTGTGCTGGGTCCACCCCACCGAATAGATCAGACACCCGGTCCGCTCCCGACCCGAGTTCTGCGTCCAGGCCCGGGCCAACTCCAGGAACCGCTCCCGGGGCAGGCCACACACCCGCTCCACCATCTCCGGCGTGTAGCGGGCGAAGTGCCGCTTCAGGATCTGGTAGACGCAGCGCGGATGTCGCAGCGTCTCGTCCCGGTCCGTCCGACCCGACACCGGCGCACCGTGCGACTCGTGCCGCAGCCCCGCAGCGGTGTCCCGCTCGTCGGCGGTGCCACCGCTGCCCGAGTCCCGCTCGTGGCCCGCGTACTGCCAACTGTCCTGCACGTAGCTGCCGGACTCCGGGTCCCACCCGGAGAACAGCCCCTCGGCGTCCTCGGCGTCGACGAAGTCGTCACTGACGATCGTCGCCGCGTTCGTGTACGCCAACACATACTCGCGGAAGTCCAACTCGTTGACGAGGATGTGGTTCACCACCGCACCCAGCAACACGATGTCGGTCCCGGCCCGGATCGGCAGGTACGCGTCGGCCACCGCACTGGTCCGGGTGAACCGCGGATCGACGTGGAAGACCTTCGCCCCGCGCTTCTTGGCCTCCATCACCCACTGGAAACCCACCGGATGGGCCTCGGCCATGTTCGAGCCCTGGATGACGATGACGTCAGCGTTCGCCACGTCCTGTTGGAAGACCGTCGCACCACCGCGACCGAAACTGGCTCCCAGACCGGGAACCGTGGCGGAGTGTCAAATCCGGGCCTGGTTCTCGATCTGCAACGCACCCGCCGCCGTGAACAACTTCTTGATGAGGTAGTTCTCCTCGTTGTCCAGCGTCGCGCCACCCAGGCTGGCGAAGCCCAGCGTGCGGTTCAGCGGACGCCCCTGCGCGTCGACGTCCTCCCAGGTCTGCGCCCGCGCCGCCAACACCCGATCGGCGATCATGTCCAGTGCGGTGTCGAGGTCCAGGTCCTCCCACTCGGTCCCGTAGGGCCGGCGGTACCGCACCGTCGTCTGCCGCAGCGGACTCGTCACCAGACTCTTGCTGGCCGCACCCTTGGGGCACAGCCGCCCCCGGGAGATCGGGCTGTCCGGGTCGCCCTCGATCTGCGTCACCCGGCCGTCGCGGACGAAGACCCGCTGACCACAGCCCACCGCGCAGTACGGGCAGACCGACCTGGCCACCTCGTCGGCGTCCTCGGTGCGGGCGGTGAGCCCGGCGCTGCGCGCGGACTGTGCGGCGGCACCCCGGCCCAGCGGGTCGGTGCCGGTGAGCTGCCGGTAGACCGGCCAGCCCAGCAACCTGTCCCGCAGTCCCACGTCCGCCTCCTCGCTCGCCGCCCTGCCCTGACCTTAGGGCAGCACCGGCAGGGCGGCGAGCCGGTGCGGCAGAAACCGCCCCGGAACGGACGCCGCCCCCGACCCGTATCGGGCCGGGGGCGGCGGTGGGTGTCGGTGTGCAGGTCGCCTCTCGGCGAGTGGCGCGACGCGGCTCCAGCCGAACGGTATTCCGCGACGGCAATTTAGGTGAGGCCCGGGGACACTGGATCACACCGACGCTCGGTACAACCGACCCACGCCCTGCGTTGTTCCCACTCCCCCGCCGTTCCAACCTTGTTGTAAGGAGGGGTCCCGTGCTAACGCCTGGTGTATAGGAAGGGTCCCTTCCTCACCTCTCCGCCACGGCAGACGCCGCCGGCCGGCACCCCAGGTTGCGGGTGCCGGCCGGCGGCGTTCTTGCTCCCCCTTGTCGAGGAAAGCCTGTGCCTGGTGTGGGTCAGCTGTTCCAGTGTGCGGCGACCAGGTCAGCGGCCTGCTGCTCCCACTGCGCGTAGTGATCCGGGAACGCCGACACCTGCACCGTCTGCGCCGCCACCGTCAACGGCATGTCCTGCCACCCGTCGACCTGCTTCAAACCCTTCAAAAACGCGAGGGTCGAGTACTCGGGGTCGGTGATCTGCTCCACCGTGCCCCACCCAGACGACGGACGCTGCTGGAACAGGCCCTGCGAATCGTGGTCGTTGCGGTCACCCAGATGACCCAGGTTCTCCAACTTCGACTCCTGAAACGCCGTACCGATCGCGATCACGGCGGCACGCTCGTCCATGCCAGCCTTCTTCGTCGCCGCAATAATGGCCTTGGCGTTGGCGACCTGCTCGTCGGACAGGTCGATGCGGGACTGGGCGCCCTGCACACCGTGCGGGATCAGTTTGCCGGTGTCGGGCTTGTCGGCCTGCACCGCCACCAGGGAGGTGGTGACGGGGGTGGCGTCGGCCTGACCGACCGGACCGGCGAACACACCACCGGCGAAGGCGAGACCAGCGACACCGAGAACACTCTTACGCAGCAGCTTCGAGTTCATCACAAGCTCCATTCGGGGGTAGACGCCACCAGCCCGGAAGGGGGGAAGGACAGGCGACGCAAACGCCGTCAGGCGCTGAAGAAGAGGGAAATCCGACGCACCAGATCCGAGGGGATTCACCAGACCAGGCTCACGGCATCGGGTCGATGCACAACCACCTGCCGGGCCAAGCCATTCCCAGGGAAGGGGGGATCCGGGAGGCCCTTGCCGCGTCGGGATCACCACCACCGACCCGGCCGCATCATTCCCGGGGATATCCGCGAGCCCTCACGGCGCCGGGACCAGATACAACGACCTACCGAGCCAGATCATTCCGACATCCGCCGGGGTGGAGTCCTGCTCGGTCAGCCACCCGGTTACAACGCCACCGACCCCACCCCGATTCCGCCCAGGCGTACCCGAGATTCGGACATTCGACGCGGCCGGGCCGAGATAGGCACACCCATCCACGGCCTCCGTCCCGCCTCGGCGCGCCCGCACTCCTGTCTTTCGAGGCGTTGCACAGGCCAGGTGAGCAGGCGTTAAGGGCAGGTGGGTAAAGCTCGTGGGTCCGGTACGGGACCGGCTGGGGTTACCCTGACAGCATGCAGGCGGTCTCCCCCACCACGGCCGGCGTGGCCTTTGTGGCCCGACCCGGCCGTCCCACGCTGGTGACCGGGACGTTGACCGAACTGCGCGGACCCACCCGGGGCGTGGTCGAGCTACCGGTACGCCTGATGTGGTGCGCCGACCGCGCCTTCGACCTGGCCGACCACGACCAACTGCTCTGGATGTACGAGAACGTCCTGCGGGAGACCACCAACGTCGACGACCTGCGCAGTCTCGTCGACGGCCGGATCCTGCGGCGGGTGTGGCGACAGTTGAACCTGCCCCGGGGCGTACGGCTGGCGTGGGAGACCCGGCACCGGAGTCTCCGATCGGCGTGACCGGGCCGCACCCGCACGAGTTCTATCGCGAGGTGGCGCGGGTGGCGCTGGACGTCGCCGGGCCGCACCGTTTCGTGCTCGGCGGCGGGGTGGCGTGGGCCGCGTACGGCCTGGTCACCCGACCCACCGAAGACGTCGACCTGTTCGCGGACGTCGAGGGCGCGGCGGCGGCGGCCGCCGCCGGGGTACGGGAGGCGCTGGAGGCGGCCGGCTTCGAGGTCGCCGACGCGGACGCGGACAGTGACCTCGGCGGCCTGTTCGAGGGCTTCGACCGGGACATGCGGGACTTCGTGGTCGCCCGAGACGGTCGGCAGATCCGGCTCAGTCTGGCCCGGCTGGACCGACACCGCAGCCCGGTGGTGATGGAGTTCGGGCCCGTGATGGACGTCCGCGACCTGATCGCCAACAAGACCGCCGCCCTGGTCAACCGGCGGGAGGTGCGCGACTACATCGACGTCGCCTCCGCGTTGGAGCACCGGTCCGTCGGCGAGCTGCTGGCGTTGGCTCGGCAACTCGATCCGGCGCTCGACGACGAGGACGTACGCGAGGCCGGGCGTTACCTCGACCGGATCCCGGACGGGCGGTTCGCCCGGTACGGCCTCGGGGGGGCCGACATCGACCGGATCCGCCGGCACCTGGCTGCCTGGCCCCGCTGACCGCCCGACGGCAGACGCCCAGCGGTGCGGCAGGCGTCCGTGCCGGCGGCTTGTGCGTTAGGAGGGGTCCCCTGCTATGCACGAGGCGTGGGCAGGGGACCCCTCCTTGCGGGCGATCACGCGCACGCCGATCACTTGGTGAAGCGGCCGCCCGTGACGCCGAGGATCTCGCCGGTGATGAAGCTCGACTCCTGCGAGGCGAAGAAGACGTACGCGGGCGCCAACTCGGCGGGCTGACCGGGCCGGCCGACCGGCGTGTTCTGGCCGAACTGTTCCACCTTCGCCTTGGGCATGGTCGCCGGGATCAACGGGGTCCAGATCGGGCCCGGCGCGACCGCGTTCACCCGGATGCCCCGGTCCACCACGTCGGCGGCGAGGGCCTTGGTGAAGTTCGCGATCGCCGCCTTGGTGGTGGCGTAGTCGAGTAGCTGCGGCGACGGGTCGAACGCCTGGATCGACGAGGTGTTGATGATCGTCGCGCCGTCGCCCATGTGCGGCAGGGCCGCCTTGCACAGCCAGAACATCGCGTACAGGTTGGTCTTGAAGACCCGGTCGAACTGCTCGGTGCTGATGCCCGCGATGCCCTTCTCCTGGGCCATCTGGTACGCCGCGTTGTTGACCAGGATGTCGATACCGCCGAGGTCGCTCACCGCCCGCTCGATCAGCGTCTCGCAGGTGCGCTCGTCGGCGATGTCGCCACGGACCGCGATCCCCTTGCGGCCGGCGGCCTCGATCAGCCGTACGGTCTCCTGCGCGTCGGCGTCCTCCTCCGCACCGAGATACGAGATCAGCACGTCCGCGCCCTCCCGCGCGTAGGCGATCGCCACCGCCCGACCGATGCCGGAGTCACCGCCGGTGATCAACGCCTTCTTGCCGTCGAGCTTGCCGGTGCCCCGGTAGGTCCTCTCACCGTGGTCCGGCTCGGGCGCCATGTCGTCGGTCCGCCCCGGCGGCGACTGCTGCTGGCTCGGCTGACCCGACTGCTGGCCGTACTGCTCGGTCGGGTCCTGCGGGGTGTACTGGTTCTCGCTCACGGGTGTCTCCTCGGTGCGCTGACGGATGCCCTCACCGATCGCCCTACCCGGCGGCGGAGACCGGAAACAGCCGAGCACTCGCGCGACTGCCGTTTCTGGCGATGACGGGTGAGGCGTCGGCGGGCGTGTGGGGCACGCCGCCACCGCTAAGGCATCCTAGGATCCTGGTAGACAGGAGTCAGGCCGGGCAACCGGGCGGCCACCGCCAGCGCCAGGCGTACCGGCCGGTGGGCGACCAACTCGTCGAAACCGGCCCGGCCTCGGCAGAACCGGGTGAACGCCCGCCAGCCAGGTGGCGTCGCGATCGCCGCGTGCAGGATCTCCGGCCGCCGGGCGAACGCGTCGAGCAGGCGGTACCCGGCCCGCATGGACGGCACCAGCCGCTGCGCCACCGCCCGTTCGTAGCCGGCCAGATCGCCGTCGGCCACCGCGTCACCGGCCGACTCGCCGGAGCGCAGGGCGTAGCTGATCCCCTCCCGGGTCCAGGGTTCCAGCAGGCCGGCAGCGTCCCCGGCGACCAGCACCCGCCCCCGCCGCACCGGCGAGTCCTCCGCCCGGCAGCGGGTCAGGTGCCCCGAGTCGTGCGCCGGACTGATCCCGGCCAGGCCCAACCGGTCGACGAACCGGCGCAGGTAGTCCCGGGTCCGCTCCCCCTCACCCCGTCCGGCGATCACGCCCACCGTCAACCGGTCCCCCTTCGGGAACACCCAACCGTACGACCCGGGCAGCGGACCCCAGTCGAGCAGCACCCGGTGCCGCCACCGCTCCTGCTGCGCCGACGGCACCGGCAACTCCAGTTCCAGCCCGAGATCCACCTGCCGGTGCCGCACCCCGACGTACCGGCCGCTGATCCCGGAGGAGCCGTCGGCACCGACCACGGTCCGGGCCAGCACCGTGTCACCGTCGGCCAACCGCAGACGTACGACCTCGGGGGTCTGGTCGAGCGCGCGGACCGTGACCCGCTCGCGGACCTCCGCACCGGCGGACACCGCGGCGGCCCGCAACCGGTCGTCGAACTCCTCCCGACGCACCATGCTGACCAGTGGGCCGTCCCGGTGCCGGCGGGTGAGTGCGCGTCGCCCGTCCAGGGTGAAGGTGACCCGGTCGACCACGTCGCGGGCGGGAACCTCGATCCGGCCGGTCACGGCGGCGAGCGAGACACCCGTCAGGCCACCGCCGCACGTCTTGTAGCGGGGGTGCGCGGCCCGTTCGAGGACCAGGGTGCGTACCCCTCGCCGGGCGGCGGCGTAGGCGGCGGAGAGGCCGGCGGGACCGCCGCCGATCACCACGAGTTCCCAGACGGTCACCGCAGCAGCCTAGGTCAGCCCCCGCCACGCCGGGGGGCGGCGCGCCACCGGCCGCGCGGGGTGCATCTTCGGCCCCGCACGGGGTAAGCGCGCGACGCGGACCGCCGGTGACCGGCGGTGGAGCCCAAGGAGGAAACCATGCAGCAGGTCCAGCTGTCGGACGTCGAGGCTCGGGTGTACGACGCGGTGGCGGCCCTGGAGGTACGCGGACAGGTCCCCTACCCCGACCTGATCGCCCAGGAGTGCGGCCTGACCGAGGAGGAGTTGCAGACCCCGCTGCACCTGCTCACCGAGAAGAACCTGCTCCACCGGGAGGACTCGCCGATGGCCGGGCTCGACTTCGGTCCGCGCTTCTGCGCCCAGCAGCTCACCTGACGTCGTGGAGCCCGCACCGGGGCCGCAGCGGACGACGCCGATCGCGACAGGGAGACGATGAGCTCCACCGGCCCCGACACGTACGACGACCGGCGACGCTGGCAGGCCCTGGGCGTCGGACTGGTCGCGGCGTTCATGACGCTGCTCGACATCAGCATCGTCAACGTGGCCATCCCGTCGCTGGACCGGGCCCTGAACGCCGGGCCGAGCGACCTGCAGTGGGTGCTCTCCGGGTATGCGTTGACCTTCGGTCTGGTGCTGGTGCCGGCCGGCCGGTTCGGCGACGTGCACGGCCGACGCAACGCCTTCGTGTTCGGCATCGCCCTGTTCACCGTGACCAGCGCCCTCGCCGGACTCGCCCAGTCACCCGGCTGGCTGGTCGCCGCCCGACTACTCCAGGGCGCTGCCGCCGGGCTGGTGAACCCGCAGGTGACCGGCCTCATCCAGCAACTGTTCCAGGGCCCGGAGCGAGCTCGGCCCTTCGGGTTGCTCGGTGCCACCATCGGCATCTCCACCGCGGTCGGACCACTGCTCGGTGGGCTGCTGATCGCCGCCGGTGGGCCCGAACACGGGTGGCGGTGGGTCTTCTTCGTCAACGTGCCGGTCGGCATCGTCGCGGTCGTCCTCGGCTGGCGGCTGCTGCCCCGCCACCCGATCGGCGAGGTGGTGCACCGTCGGCCCGACCCGATCGGCGTGGTGCTGCTCGGCGTCGGCGTGACCCTGGTGCTGCTGCCGCTGGTGCAGCGGGAACAGTGGCACGGCCCGGCGAAGTGGCTGCTGCTCCCCGCCGGCCTGGTCGCCCTGGTCGGCTTCGTGCTCTGGGAGCGGCGGTACGCACGCCAGGGTCCACCCCTGTTCGACGTACGCCTGTTCACCCGGCAGTCGTACGCGCTGGGTTCGCTGATCGCCCTGGTCTACTTCGGCGGGTTCACCGCGATCTTCTTCATCTTCACGCTGTACCTGCAGAACGGTCGCGGCTACAGCGCGCTGGTCGCCGGGCTGGCGATCACACCGTTCGCGCTCGGATCGGCCGTCGCCTCGGCCGTCGGCGGGCGGATCGTCAACCGCTACGGCCGACCCCTGGTCGCCGTCGGGCTGCTCGCCGTGGTGGTCGGGCTCGGACTCGTCGCGCTCGCCATCGAGCTGGCGCCGCACGCGCCCGTACCGTGGGTGACCGCGGCGCCGCTGCTGCTGGCCGGGCTGGGCAGCGGCCTGGTGATCGCTCCGAACCAGACGCTGACCCTGTCCCAGGTGCCGGTACCGCAGGCGGGTAGCGGCGCGGGCATGCTGCAGACCGGTCAGCGCATCGGGTCGGCGGCCGGGATCGCGGCCGTCGGCGCCGTCTTCTTCTCGGCGCTGTCCGGCGGGGGCGACGCCTGGTCGAAGGCCTTCGAACGGTCCCTGCTGGTGTCGGCCGGCATCATCGCCCTGGCCCTGCTGGTCGCCCTCGTCGACATCGCCCGCCACCACCGCCGTCGGGGTTCGGTGTAAGGAGGGGTCCCGTGCTAACGCCTGGTGTAGAGGAAGGGTCCCCTCCTTGCCTCCCGCCCCCGCGCGGTGCCGCATCTCGCAGGCACGGGAGACGCCGCCGGCCGGCACCCCAGGTTGCGGGTGCCGGCCGGCGGCGTTCTTGCTCCCCCTTGTCGAGGAAAGCCTGTGCCTGGTGTGGGTCAGCTGTTCCAGTGTGCGGCGACCAGGTCAGCGGCCTGCTGCTCCCACTGCGCGTAGTGATCCGGGAACGCCGACACCTGCACCGTCTGCGCCGCCACCGTCAACGGCATGTCCTGCCACCCGTCGACCTGCTTCAAACCCTTCAAAAACGCGAGGGTCGAGTACTCGGGGTCGGTGATCTGCTCCACCGTGCCCCACCCAGACGACGGACGCTGCTGGAACAGGCCCTGCGAATCGTGGTCGTTGCGGTCACCCAGATGACCCAGGTTCTCCAACTTCGACTCCTGAAACGCCGTACCGATCGCGATCACGGCGGCACGCTCGTCCATACCGGCCTTCTTCGTCGCCGCAATAATGGCCTTGGCGTTGGCGACCTGCTCGTCGGACAGGTCGATGCGGGACTGGGCGCCCTGCACACCGTGCGGGATCAGTTTGCCGGTGTCGGGCTTGTCGGCCTGCACCGCCACCAGGGAGGTGGTGACGGGGGTGGCGTCGGCCTGACCGACCGGACCGGCGAACACACCACCGGCGAAGGCGAGACCAGCGACACCGAGAACACTCTTACGCAGCAGCTTCGAGTTCATCACAAGCTCCATTCGGGGGTAGACGCCACCAGCCCGGAAGGGGGGAAGGACAGGCGACGCAAACGCCGTCAGGCGCTGAAGAAGAGGGGAGATCCAACGCACCAGATCCGAGGGGATCAGCGGACCCTGCGACGTCGGGTCAATGCACAACCACCTGCCCGGCCGGACCATTCCCCGAAGGAGGTATCCGCGAGGGCCCTTACGGCGCCGGGACCAGGTACAACCACCGACCGAGCCGAGTCATTCCGACATCAGCCGGCCACCCACCACGGGGCGAGGTACTCCTCGGTCAGCCACCCGGTTACAACGCCACCGACCCCACCCCGATTCCGCCCCGCCCCCGCCCACCCCAACCCGAGAATCGGACATCCGCCCTATATCCAGACACACCTACCCTCAGCCTCCCGGTAGCGGCTCGACCTGCCAGCCTCCCCCGCCGATCTCCTGGTTGATCAAGGAGTTTGGGTGCGTTCACGGCAGACATCCCGACTCAAACTTCTTGATCAACGGGGTGGTCCCGGGGGTGGGCAGGGGTGGGGGCGGCCGGCCCCTGGTGGGGCCGGCCGTCGGCGTGTCGGAGGGGGGTCACCAGAGCTGGGTGACGATGTCCGCCGACTGCTCCTCCCACTGCGCGTAGTGGAACGGGTACGCCGAGACCTGCACCGTCTGCGCGGCCGTGGTCAGCGGCAGGTCCTGCCAGCCGCCGACGTTCTTGAGGGCCTCGAAGAACACCGTCGAGGAGTACTCGGGGTCGGTGATCTGGTCCACGCTGCCCCAGCCGGTGGACGGGCGCTGCTGGAACAGGCCCTGCGAGTCGTGGTCGTTGTACGCGCCCAGGTGGCCGAGGTTGTAGAGCTTCGACTCCTGGAGTGCGGTGGCGATGCCGATGACCGCGCCCCGCTCACCCACGCCGGTCTCCTTGGCGACCTCGATGATGGTCTTGGCGTTCTGGCGCTGCGCGTTGTCCAGCGGGACCCGCGACTGGGCGCCCTGCACCCCGTGCGGGATGAGGTCGTCGCGGCTCGGCTTGCCGGCCCGGGGCTTGTCGGTGGTGCCGCCGGTGGTCAGGCCGGACTCGACGGTGACGCCGCTGGAGTTGCGGCCGGTGGCCTTGTCGATGGCGGCCACGGCGCCCTGGTGCGGGCCGGTGGTGATCGGCGCGGCCACGGCGGTGGGGCCGAGGGCCAGCCCGGCGAGGGCGGTCACGCCCACCACGCTCAGGGTGATCTTGCGGTTCGGTTTCGTCGCGATGGCCGGGAGCCATCGAGTGAAGTCCACCTTCACGATGGTTGCCCTTTCGATCGTACGAGCCGCTCGGGTGAGCCGCTCTCGGGGGAAACGACCGCCGGTCGGGGTGTGGATGCCGGCGCTATGGGGAACACAACCCGCCCGACGTGTCGGTCATTCCGGTCATGCCCGACCTGCCCCACGCCGTGGCTCAGGTCACACGTGTGGACCGGACCTCCGGTGCCAGACCTGACCGGAAGACTCAGAGGTCGTACGGGTGGCCGAAGCGGACCAGGACGTGCCAGAGCTGCTTGAGGTGTTGCAGCGTGTCGGCCGAGGACCCGCGATCGGCCCAGCGGTCGGGGTCGGTGACCACCGAGGCGGCGGCCCGACCGATCAGCGCGGCAGTCACCGGCTCCCCCGGCCCGGCGAACTCGGCGTGCACCCGGGCGGCCAGCGGCGGGATCGCCGGACCGCGGAACCCCGCGTCGACCCGGTCCACCGGCAGCGCGAACCCCGCGTGCCAGCGCAGCGGGAACCCGTACCGGTCGGCGGCGGACGCGAGGGTGACGCCGGTCGCGGTGCCCCGGAACGAGGGGTCGACCACCAGTTCGCACACGTCCCGGGACAGCGTGACGGGCCCGTGCACCTGCGCCTCCACGTAGTCGTCGAGCGCGCGACCGGCGGTGCGGGACGCGGTGTCGGCGTCCTCGCGCCGGCGCAGCACCCCCTCGACCAGGGTGAGCACGTCCGTGCCCGGCCGCACCGGCGTGACGCCGGTGTCGGCGGTCGCCGTGAGCAGCGCCGCCAGCACCGGCTCGACCACGTCGACGGTGCCGACGTGCCGTGGGCCGAGGTGGCTGTCGCCGAGACAGAACGTGGTGCGGGACAGCACGTCGGGGCGTAGCCGCAGGTGACAGGAGCCGAAGCGCGGGCACGCGCCGTCCGGGTGGTCGAGCAGGTTCAGGCCGCCGTACTTCGGGCGGTCCGCCGGGCGCACCCCCGGTCGCTGGTACGCGCCGCCGAACAGTCGCCGTTCCCAGCGGTCCCGGTCGCCGCCCGGGTACGCGCTGAGCCCGCCGTTGGAGATGCCCGTCTCGAACTGGCTGCGGTAGACACCCTCGGCGGCGAGCGCCTCGGCAACCGTCCGCCCGTCGGCGAGCAGCCGGTCAGGATGGAAGTTGAGCGTCACCCGCCCGGCCCGGGCGAACGCGGCCACCAGTCGTTCCGGGTCGGGCCGGACGCCCGTGCCGGCCAGCGCCCGACCGATCCGGGCCAACGCGGCGGGACGCTCACCCAAGGCCACCTGCCGGACGTGGCGCAGCGCCGCGCGCTGGGCGACGGTCAGCGCGGCTTGCGGGACGGACGACATCCGCCGAGTGTGGCGAGGCCGACGGGCCGACGCCAACCCGTATCCGGCCGCAGGGGCGGCGAGGACGCCCCTGCGGCCCGTCGGGTCAGTGGCCCCGGGCCAGCCACTCGGGCAGGTGCGGGGCCTCCGCGCCGATGGTGGTGCTGTCGCCGTGGCCGGTGTGCACCACGGTCTGCGGCGGCAGCGTGAGCAACCGGTCCCGGATCGAGTCGACGATGGTGCCGAAGTCGCTGTACGAGCGGCCGGTGGCACCCGGTCCGCCCGCGAACAGGGTGTCACCGGTGAACACCACGTCGAGGTCGGCGGCGTACAGGCAGCAGGCGCCGGGGCTGTGTCCGGGGGTGTGCAGCACGGTCAGCGTGGTACCGGCCACCGTGATCGCCTCGCCGTCGGCGAGCGGACCGCCGGGTGCCTCGTCGGGGTGCACCATGTCCCAGAGCACCCGGTCGGCGGGGTGCAGCAGCACCGGCGCGCCGGTGACGCGGGACAGTTCCGGGGCGACGCGGACGTGGTCGTCGTGGGCGTGGGTGGCGACGATCGCGGTGACCCGGCGTCCGGCGACCACGGCGAGGATGGCGTCCACATCGTGCGGGGCGTCGACGACGACGCATTCGGTGTCGTCACCGATGACCCAGACGTTGTTGTCGACGTCGAAGGTCTGTCCGTCCAGCGAGAAGGTGCCGGAGGTGACGGTGTGGTCGATGCGGGCGGCCATCAGAGGACCACCACCGAGCGGAGGACGTCGCCGCGGTGCATCCGGGCGAACGCCTCCTCGACGCCGTCGAGCGGGATCTCCTCGGTGACGAAGGCGTCCAGGTCGAGGCGGCCCTGGAGATAGAGCTCGGTCAGCATCGGGAAGTCGCGGCTGGGCAGGCAGTCGCCGTACCAGCTCGACTTCAGCGCCCCGCCCCGACCGAAGACGTCCAGCAGGGGCAGCTCGATCCGCATGTCGGGGGTGGGTACGCCGACCAGCACGACGGTGCCGGCCAGGTCGCGGGCGTAGAAGGCCTGCCTCCAGGTCTCCGGACGGCCGACGGCGTCGATCACCACGTCGGCACCGAAACCGCCGGTGGCGGCCTGGATCTCGGCCACCGGGTCGGACTCGGAGGCGTTGACGGTGTGGGTGGCGCCGAAGCGGCGGGCCCAGTCGAGCTTGCGGGAGTCGGTGTCCACCGCGACGATCGTCGTCGCGCCGGCCAGGGCGGCACCGGCGACCGCCGCGTCCCCGACGCCACCGCAGCCGATCACGGCCACCGAGTCGCCCCGGGTCACGCCGCCGGTGTTCATGGCTGCGCCGAGACCGGCCATCACGCCGCAGCCGAGCAGCCCGACAGCGGCCGGGCGGGCCGCCGGGTCCACCTTGGTGCACTGGCCGGCGTGCACCAGCGTCTTCTCGGCGAACGCGCCGATGCCCAGGGCCGGGGCGAGTTCGGTGCCGTCGACCAGGGTCATCTTCTGCGCGGCGTTGTGGGTGGCGAAGCAGTACCAGGGGCGGCCCCGCCGGCAGGCCCGGCACACTCCGCAGACGGCCCGCCAGTTGAGGATCACGAAATCGCCGGGCGCGACCGTGTCGACGCCCGCACCGACCTGTTCCACGACGCCCGCCGCCTCGTGGCCGAGCAGGAACGGGTAGTCGTCGTTGATGCCGCCCTCGCGGTAGTGCAGGTCGGTGTGGCAGACCCCGCAGGACTGCACGCGTACCACCGCCTCGCCGGGCCCGGGGTCGGGTACGACGATGTCGGTGACCTCGACGGGCGCGCCCTTGCGCCGCGAGATGACTCCCCTGACCTGCTGGCTCACGCTCTCCTCCTCGTCCGCACCGACGCGAAGCGCCGCCGCCGTTGCGCCGCGGCGTCGCCGGTGGGGCGGCGGCGCGCGCGGTCACTCCCGCTGGCGAACCTACCCGTGGGCGGGCGGGTCGGCACAGCTTCGGCGCGGGTTGTCGACGGTCGGTGCCCGCCCTGGTCACGGCGGGCGGCGTTGCGCCAGCGCAGCACCTGCACGACACCGATCGCCCAGAGGACGTACTGCACCGAGAAGGCCCAGCGGTACGCGGTCAGGTCGGGGGCGGCCTGGCCCGCCGGGGTGACCAGGTCCAGCACCACGCCGATGGTGAGCACCAGGGTGATCGAGGCGACGAAGCCGCCGACGTTGACGATCCCGGCGGCGCTGCCGAGGCGGCTGACCGGGTTGAAGGTGCGGGCGTAGTCGAGGCCGACCATCGAGCCGGGGCCGCTGAGGGCCAGCACCAGCATCAGCGTGACGAGCAGCCAGCCGGGTGCCGGGCCCGGCCAGGCGAGCAGCACCGTCCAGACGGTGGCGGTGACGCCGACGACGGCGAAGACCAGCACCGAGCGGCGCTCCGGGTGGCGGGCGCACAGGTGCGCGACCAGCGGCGCGGTCAGCAGCATCCCCAACGTCAGGACGGTGAGCAGGGAGGCTGCGGCGGTGGGGCTGAGGCCCTGGCCCTGCACCAGGAACGGGAAGCCCCAGAGCAGCGCGAAGACGGTGCCGGAGAACTGGGTGACGAAGTGGGTCCAGAGCCCGAGCCGGGTGCCGGGGTGTGCCCAGGCGGCGGCGAGCCGCCCGCCGACCGGGGCGGGGCTGGACGAGGCGGGCCGGTGCGGGGTGTCCCGCACGGCGGCGACCACCACCAGCAGCACCGCCGCGCCGCCGCCGGCCGCGGTCAGGAAGGCGGTGGTCCAGCCGGTGTGTTGCAGCAGGGCGACCAGGGGTACGGCGGCCAGCACCGCACCGAGTTGGCCGAGGGTGCCGGTCAACTGGATCAGCAGCGGGTTGCGGCGGCCGGGGAACCAGAACGCGACCAGGCGCAGCACGCTGATGAAGCTCATCGCGTCGCCGAGACCGATCAGGACGCGGGCGGCCACGGCGAGGCGTACGTCGGTGACCAGGGCGAAGGCGAGTTGACCGGCGACCATCAGGAGGCCGCCGGTGATCAGGAGCCGACGCGAGCCGTACCGGTCGAGGAGCATCCCGACCGGCACCTGCATCACCGCGTACACAGCGAGTTGGGCGACGGTGAGGGTGGCCAGGGTGGCGGCGCTGATGTCGAAGCGTTGCGCCGCCTCCACGCCGGTCACGCCGAGGGAGGTGCGGTGGAAGATCGCCGCGACGTACGCGCTGAGCGCCACGCCCCAGACGAGCAGGGCCCGGCCGGGCGGCGCCGGGAGCGGGGCCGCCCCGGTGCGGGGGGCGCTCACGAGAGGGTACCGGGGTGCGAAGCGGTGGTCACACGCTCACCGGGGACCCCAGGAACACACGTGCGGAGGTGTCGATGTGGGCGGCCACCGCGTCGGCCCACGCCCGCGGGTCGTCGCCGTCGAGGGCGGCGAGTTGTGCGGCGTGCTCGGTCAGGGCGGCCTCGGCCCAGCGGGGTGAGAGCCGGAAGCTCGCCTCGCCCATGCGGACCTGCCGGTCCCGCAGCCGTTGGTACAGCTCGGCGAGGATCTCGTTGCCGGCGGCGTCGACCACGGTGGCGTGGAACGCCCGGTCGGCGGCCATCAGGGCGGTCAGGTCACCGGCGGCGTGCGCGGTGCGCATCTCGGTGAGCCACTCGGCCAGTCGGTCCCGGATCTCGGCGCGTCGGGGCCAGATCCGCTCGGCGGCGTGCACCTCGACCAGTCGGCGGGCCTCCACCACGTCGGCGATCTCGCGGGCGGAGACCGGCAGGATCAACGCGCCCCGCTTGGGATAGAGGCGGACCAGCCCTTCGGTCTCCAGGCGCAGCAGCGCCTCCCGGACCGGGGTCCGGGAGACGCCGGTCGCCTCGGCGATCTCACCTTCGCTGACCAGGGCACCGCCCGGGTGCAACTGCTCCAGGATGGCGCGTTTCAGGTGGTGGTAGGCCCGTTCGGCGGCGGACGGCGCGGTGGTACGGCCGACCACCGAGGGATGCGTCATGTATCTATGATGCGTCCCACGACGGGCGTCGATGCGACCGGGGTGCTGGCGCGGGCTTCGCCAACCGACCCCGGGTCGACGCGCGACGCACCTAGGGTGTGGCTGAGGACGCCGCGAGGGAGAGCGCCCGTGGTCACCGCCAGCCCTTCCGTCCGGCCGTGGTACCGCCCGATGCGGCCCCGCCGCCGCGACGAGCCGCACCGCGCGGCCACCAATCTGGAACTCTTCTTCGACCTCTGTTTCGTGGTCGCGGTGACGCAGGCCGCGGGCGCGCTACAGGACGCGCTGACCGGGGGCCGGGCCGGGCACGCGGTGCTCGCCTACCTGCTGGTCTTCTTCGCCATCTGGTGGGCCTGGATGAACGTCACCTGGTTCGCCTCCGCGTACGACACCGACGACGACGTCTACCGGCTCACCGTCCTGGTGCAGATCGCCGGTGCGCTGATCCTGGCCGCCGGGGTACCCGAGGCGTTCGCGTCGGCCGACTACGCGACCGTGACCGTCGGGTACGTGGTGCTGCGGCTGGCCGCCGTCGCGAACTGGCTGCGGGCCGCCGGGGGCGACCCGGCCCACCGACGCAGCGCCCTGCGGTACGCGACCGGCGTCGCCGTGGTGCAGGGCGGCTGGCTGCTGCGGCTGCTCGTGCCGCCCGCCCTGGGGCTGCCGTCGTTCCTGCTGCTGATCCTCGCCGAACTGCTGGTCCCGGCGCTGGCCGAACGCACCGGGACGACTCCGTGGCATCCCCGGCACATCGCCGAACGGTACGGACTGTTCACCCTGATCGTGCTCGGCGAGGTGGTGCTGGCCGTCACCGTGGCGGTGCAGACCGGGGTGGACGCCGGTGACGACGGATTGTGGCCGGTGGCCGCCGCCGGCGCCGCGATCGTCTTCGCGCTCTGGTGGCTCTACTTCGACCGGCCGGTGGACGTGCCCACCCGGCTGCGACGCGCGCTGTCCTGGGGCTACGGGCACTACGTCGTGTTCGCCGGACTCGCCGCCGTGGGTGCCGGGCTGACGGTGACCGTCGACCACCGACGCCACCCCGACCAGGTCGACGGCCTGCTGGCCGGGTACGCGCTGGCCGTGCCGGTGGCGGTGGTCCTGCTGGTGCTCTGGGGGCTGCGGATCCTGGCGTACCGGCGGCGGACGGTCCGGGTGGCGATCCCGGCGACCGCGGCGGCGGTGCTGCTGACCCCGCTGGTCCCGGCCTCGGTGTACCTGGTGGCGCTGCTGCTGGTCAGCCTGGTGGCGGTGACCCGGTGGCCGTCGGCGCGGACACCGCGCTAGTGCGGGCGGTCCGGCCCCGGGTGCCGAGGGCGGTCAGCAGACGGCCGTGACCGACCGGCGCGACCCGGGCCATCAGGTCCGGCAGCCGGGCCGACCAGCCGATCAGGACCCGGCCCCGGCGACGGGCCACGCCACGCAGCACGGCCTCGGCGGCGGTGCGCGGGTCGATGGTGAGCAGCCGCTCGAACCGCTGCCGCCCCGCCTCGTACTCGGCCCGGTCGACGCCGCTGCCCACCCGGGCGTCGGTGGCGATGCGGGTCCGGATGCCGCCGGGGTGCACGCAGGTCACGCCGATGCCGTCGGCGGCGAGTTCGTGGCGCAGCGCCTCGGTGAAGCCACGTACGGCGAACTTGCTGGCCGCGTAGGCGACCTGCCCGGGCGGGGCGATCAGGCCGAAGAGGCTGGAGACGGTGACCAGGTGCGCCCCGGGCGCGGCCCGCAGCGCGGGCAGCAGAGCGTGGGTCAGTTGGGCGACGGCCCGGAAGTTGACCTCCATCACCCAGGTGAACTCGGCGAAGGTCACCTCGTCGAAGCGCCCGCCGAGCGCCACCCCGGCGTTGTTGACCAGCAGTCGGATCGCCGGATGCCGGTCCCGGAGCTGCCCGGCGACCGCCTCGGTGGCCGCCGCGTCGGCCAGGTCGACCACGTACGTGTCGACCGGCCGCCCGGCGGCGCGGACGGCGTCGGCCACCGCGTCGAGCCCGTCGGCGTCGCGGTCCAGCAGGACCAGCGCCGCGCCGCGTCGGGCCAGGCCGTGGGCCAGGGCCGCCCCGATGCCACCGGCCGCGCCGGTCACCACGGCGGTGCCGTCGGTGAAGTCGAACCTACGCATCGACGGCGCTCCCTCGTGGCGTGCCGGCCGCGTCGAAGCGGACCCCGGCGTCGGTGACCCGCCCGTAGCGCAGCATCAGCAGGTCACGGGGGTAGTTCTGGTGCAGACGCCAGGGCGGGCGACGCCCCTGCGACGGCAGGTGCGCCAGGCCACGGCGGACGTACCCGGAGGTCAGGTCGATCAGCGGCGCCCGCCGCCCGTCGGGTGGGGCGAGCGGGGTGACCACCCGGGCTCCGGTGCGGTCCAGGTGGCGCAGCAGGCGGCAGACGTACTCGGCGACCAGGTCGGACTTCAACGTCCAGGAGGCGTTGGTGTAGCCGAGCGTCATGGCGAAGTTGGGCACGCCGGAGAGCATCATGCCCTTGTAGGCGACGGTCCCCGGCAGGTCCACGTCGACGCCGTCCACCCGCAGCGTCATGCCGCCGAGCGCGAGCAGGTCGAGCCCGGTGGCGGTGACCACCACGTCGGCCGGCAGCTCCGCGCCGCCGGTGAGCCGGACGCCGTGCGCGGTGAACGTCTCGACGGTGTCGGTCACCACATCGGCCCGCCCGGCCGACAGGGCCTCGAACAGGTCCCCGTCGGGCACCACGCAGAGCCGCTGGTCCCACGGGTCGTAGCGGGGTGTGAAGTGGCGGTCGACGTCGTACCCGGCCGGCAGTCGCCGGGCCACGGCCCGCCGCAACAGCGCGCGGACCAGCCCGGGGGCGCGCCGGCTGAGCCGGTAGGTCGCAGCGGTGGCCAGCACGTTCTTCGACCGGATCAGCGGGTACGCCAGCCGGGCGGGCAGCCGCCGCCGCAGCGTGTCGGCGAGCGCGTCGCGGGCGGGCAGCGCCAGCACGTACGTCGGGGACCGTTGCAGCATGGTCACGTGGGCGGCGCGCCGCGCCAGCGCCGGGACCAGTGTGACGGCGGTGGCGCCGCTGCCGATCACCACCACGGTACGACCCGAGTGGTCGAGGTCGGTCGGCCAGTGCTGCGGGTGCACGATCCGCCCGGTGAACCGCTCCTGCCCCGGCAGGTGCGGGGTGTGTCCGGCGTCGTAGCGGTAGTAGCCGGTGCAGGCGTACAGGAAGTCGCAGGTGAGCACCACCGTGTCGGCGGTGTCGGCACGGTGCACGTGCACCGTCCAGCGGGCCCGTTCGCTGTCCCACTCGGCGCGGACGACCCGGTGCCGGAAACGGATGTGCCGGGTCACGTCGTACGCGTCGGCGGTGCGCCGCAGGTAGTCGAGGATGGTGTGGCCCTCGGCGATCGCCGTCGGGGCGGTCCACGGCGCGAAGGAGTAGCCGAGGGTGAACATGTCGGAGTCCGAGCGCACCCCGGGATAGCGGAACAGGTCCCAGGTGCCGCCGAGGTCGTCGCGCGCCTCCAGCACGGCGTAGGTCTTGTCCGGGCAGCGGCGGCGCAGGTGGCAGGCGGCGCCGATACCGGAGAGCCCGGCACCCACGATGAGCACGTCGACATGGTCGGACATCGGCTCGCCTTCCGCTGGCCTGCTGGTGCCCCGGACCCTACCCAGCCCCGCCGGGCGGCGTACCCCACCCCGGCGCGCCCGACCGCCGCGCGGTGGGCTACCGCCCGGCGGCGGTGAGCAGGGCCACGGCCGGGACGAGCCGGGCCCGTTCGTCGGCGCTCTGGGTGGGGTCGGCGCGGCGTCGCGCCACGGCCGCGTCGACCAGGGGTACGGCGTGACCACGGATCGCCCGCAGGTAGGCGCGCAGCAGCTCCCCCGCCTCGGTGGCCACCGGTTGGTCCCGGTCCACCACGACCTGGGCGAGGATGAGGGCGGTCATCGCCACGTCCAGCCCCGGCGGGCCGTGCCTGACGTTGCGCCAGTCGATCAGCACCGGCCCGGACGGGTCGAGGACCACGTTGTCCGGGTGCAGGTCCAGGTGCAGGATCCGCTCGCCGTCCCCCGCCTCGGGCAACGGCGCGACGGCGTGCAGGCGGCGGTGCAGGTCGGCCAGGAGCGCGGCGGCCGTCTCGACGTCGATCACACCGGTGAGCAGCGCGTGCAGCAGGGTCGGGCCGGACAGCCGCCGCATCACCAGGTCGGTGCCGTCGGCGTGGTGCACCCGGGGCACCGGGAATCCGGCCGCGTGCAGGTGGGCCATGAACCGGGCCTCGACGGTCACGTCGCCGCCGTCCCGGTAGCGGCGCAGCACCCGCTCGCCGTCCAGCGCGTACACGTCGGCTTCCCGGCCGGAGGCCAGCGGGGTCGGATCCGTCACGGAAGCGACGGTAGCCCGCCGGTTCCCGGTTCCACGGTGGACCTTCGGGACATCGTCGGTGGTCGACCTGTGTCAGGCTGAACGACGACGTAGTCGCCGGAGGTGATGGTCACGTTACGCACGCAGCAGCTCGTCGCCGTGCCGGACGTCGCGCCGCTCGACGTCGACGTGCCGGTCGGGACGACGACGGCGCTGCTCGCCGCGCCCGGCGTGGCCACCGCCGTGGCGCGGGTGGTGGTCGGGTTGGCCGCGCCGGTCAGCGGCCGGATCCTGGTCGGCGAGCGGGACGTCACCGACCTGCCACCACCGCGTCGGCGCATCGGGTACGTGCCGGCCGGGGGCGCCCTGCTGCCGCACCTGACCGTCGGCCGCAACATCTCCTACGGCCAGCGCCGTCGGCAACGGGTCCACGACGTCGCCGACGACTGGGCGTCCACCCTGGTCACCCGGCTCGAACTCGCCCCGACCCTGGGGCTGCGGCCACATCAGATCTCGGCGGCCCAGCGGTTCCGGGTCGCGCTCGCGCGGGCCATGGCGTGCCTGCCCGAGGTGCTGGTGGTCGACCTGCCCACCCCGGTCGACGGGGTACGCCTCCCCCCGCTGCTGCACCGGCTGTCCCCGCCGGACTCCCCCGGTGTCACCGTGCTGCTCTGCTCGGGGCACCCGGAGGTGCTGGCCGAGGTGTCCACCCAGGTGCGGGTGGGGGTCAGCGACGAGGCGGCGGCGTGAACGGGGTCGGGCGGCTGCATCGCCGTACGCTGTTGCGGGCCGCCGTGGCGGCAACCGTGACCGGTGCCGCCGGCTGTGCCCGGGGCCCCCGCCCGGTGCAGGTGGCGGTGGTGTGGAGCGGCACCGAGCTGGCCCGGTTCCGCGAGGTGGTCGACGGCTTCCCCGACCCGGTGCGGGTGATCGGGGTGGGTAACGACATCGACGCGTTCCTGGCCGCCCGGATGCTGGCCGGCACCAGCCCGGACGTGGCGATCCTGTCCCGACCGGGGCTGATCGTCGAGTACGCCCGCCGGGGCTGGCTGGACCGGGTCGCCCCGGCCAGCAGCTATCTGGCGCCGGCCGGGATGGCCGACCTGCTGACCGTCGACGGGCAACGGTACGGCCTGTGGATCAAGGCGGCGCACAAGTCGCTGTTCTGGTACTTCCCGTCCCTGCTGGCGGAGCCGCCCCGCACCTGGGACGCGCTGGTCGAGACCACCCGCCGGCTCGGGGCACGGCACCGGGCGGACGAGGGCCCGGCGCCACTGGCGATCGGTGCCGCCGACGGGTGGGTGCTCACCGACTGGTTCGAGAACTCCCTCGCCGACATCGCCACTCCCGGTGGCTACGAGGCGCTGGCCCGGGGCGAGGCCGACTGGCAGGACCGGCCGGTACGCGACGCCCTCGACCGGCTCGCCGAGCTGTGGAGCGTCGACGGCGCGTTCCTCGGCGGCGGTCGACGCGCCCTGCTCACCCAGTTTGAGGAGTCGGTGATCCAGGTGGCGCACCACCGGCACGCGGCGATGGTGTTCGAGGCCGACTTCGTCGACGGCGTCGCCGCCCGCTTCCGGCTCGGCACCGAGCCGCTGGTCACCTTCCGGTTCCCCGGCTCGCGGGTGGCCGACCAGCCGTTGGTCGTCGGCGGCGACGCGGCGGTGGCCTTCGCCGGCTCGACCTCCGGGGTGGAGCTGGTGCGCTGGCTCAGCGACGCGGCGGCGTTCCGGCCGTGGCTGGAGGCGGGCGGCTACCTCTCCCCCAACCTGGTGGTGCCGGTGGACGGTTACCGCGACCCGCTGCGTCGGCGGCTGGCTGCGGAGTTCCGGGCCGTCGAGGCGCTGCGCTACGACCTCTCGGACCGGCTGCCGGGCACCTTCACCGGCACCGACGGTGTCGGCATCTGGCGCATCATGCAGGACTTCTTCGCAGACGTGACCGACGGCGTGGCCGCCCGGGAGGCGGTCCGGCGGGCCACCGGGCAGCTCGCCGAGGCGGCCCGGGCGGCGAGGAGCGGACAGTGAGCCGCGAACCCCTGCTCGGTCAACTCGCCCTGCTCGACGACGTCGGGCCGCCCCGACGCGGTCGGGCGTACCCGGCGACCGGCGCCACCTGGGCGCTGCTGGCCCCGGCCGGGCTCCTGCTCGGTGGACTGCTGGCCTGGCCGGTGCTGCGCACGGTGCAGGCCAGCGTCACCACCGACGGCCGGTGGGTGGGCGCGGAGCACTACCGAGCTGCGCTCACCGCGTCGGGCGCCGGTGCCGCGCTGGGCCGGACGGTGCTCTGGGCGCTGCTGGTGCCGACCGTGGTCACCGTCCTGGGGTACCTGCTCGCCGCCGCCTCCCGCCGCTCCCAGGAGGGCTGGCTGGTCCGGTTCATCCTGGTGGTGCCGACCGCCCTGCCGCTGGTGGTCACCGGGGTCACGTTCCGGCTGCTCTACGACCCGGACCCGCAGCGGGGACCGGTCACCCTGCTGCTGGCCCGGCTGACCGGCACACCCGAGCAGGTGCCGCACCTGCTCGGGCCGCGCCTGGTGACGGTGGCGGTGATGTCGGCGTTCGTGTGGGCCTGGGTCGGGCTGGCCGTGCTGGTGTTCCGGGCCGCGCTCGACACCGTGCCCGCCGACCTGGTCGACGCGGTCCGCGCCTTCGGCGGCTCGCGCCGCGACGTGTTCTGGGACGCGCAGTGGCGACCGCTGATGCTGCGTACGGTGGCGGTGGTCTTCGCCCTGGTCGCGGTCGGCACCAGCCGCACCTTCGACCTGATCCTGGTGATGACGCCCGGCTCGGTGCGCGACGAGGCGTCGGTGCTGGCGCTGCGGATCTGGCAGACCTCCGGGGCGACGACCACCGGGCAGGGCGCCGCCCTGGGGGTGATCTGGCTGGTCGCGGTGACCGCCGGCATGCTCGTGGTGGCGATGTTCATCCGGCAGGCGTGGCCGCCTCCGCCGCAGCCGGCCGTGCCCGCCGCCGCGCCGCCGCCGCGACGACTGGTCCGGGTGCTCGCCGCCGCAGCCGCCGTGGCGTGGCTGCTGCCGCTCGGGGTGCTCGCGGCCACCTCGTTGCAGAGTCCGGTCCGGGCGGCCACCGACGCCTGGTGGTCCGGGCCGCCGGGCCTGGACTCCTACCGGGCGGTGCTCGGCGGGGCGGGGCTGTGGCGCAGTCTGGGTTTCACGCTGGTGCTGGCCCTGGTCGTCACCGCCGTCGTGCTCTGCGTGGCGCTGTTGGCCGCGTACCCGCTGGCCTGGTTGACCGGGCCGCCCGCCCAGGCCGTCGGGCTGGCGTTGCTGGCCGCGGCGGTGGTGCCGGTGCAGGTCGTCGCGGGGCCGATCAACGAGGTGCTCGGCGTGGCGCTCTCCTCCGGCACGGCGCGCGGGTTGGCGCTGGTGCACATCGCGCTGGGGGTCCCGTTCGCGGTGCTGGTGCTGCGCAACGCCTTCGCCGACCTGCCCGCCGACCAGGTCCGGGCCGCCCGGCTCGGCGAGCGGCACCGGTGGGACACGCTGCGACGGCTGGTCCGGCACCATCGCACCGCCGTGCTGGCGGTGGCCGTGCTGGAGTTCGTCCAGGTGTGGAACGACCTGGTGGTGGGTCTGCTGTTCAGCGGGCCGGACGCCACTCCGCTCGGCTGGTTCCTGGCCGAGCAGACCCGGGGCTTCGTGACCGGCAGCGGCACCCTCGCGGCCGGGTCGGTGCTCGCCTCGATCCTGCCGGTGCTGGTGTTCGTGCTGGGTCGTCGGCAGATCGTCGCCGGGCTGGTCGCCGGAGGCGTACGGTGACCGGCCCGGCCCGTTCCACCCGGCGACCCCGCCTGCTCAGCGTGCTGCTGGCGCTCGGCGGGGTCCTCGGCGCCGGGGTCAGCGCGCTGCTCGGCAACATCACCGGCAACCTGCTCTCCGAACTGTCCGTCACCGCCCTCGGCTCGGCCAGCCTGGGCGTGGCGGCGCTCGGCGTGGCCGCCTCGTTCCTGGTGGAGTGGCGACGCCGTCAGCGGGCGGAGCGCTCGGCGACCGACCACGCCGTCACCTCGGCGACCAGCGGCGCGCCCACCCTGCCCCGCTCGGACGGGTTCACCGGACGGCGCGGACAGGCGGAGGCGGTGGTGGAGCTGCTCGACCCGAAGCACGCCGTGGCGGTGGTGGGTCGGCGGGCGGTCGGCACCTCGTGGTGCGCGATCCAGGCGGCGAACCTGTGCCGGTCGGAGTTCCCGGACGGGCAATACTACCTCGACCTGCGTCGCGGCGGGCGGGCCCGCTCGCCCCGGGAGGTGCTCACCGCGCTGGCCCGGGTGCTCGGCACCGCCCCGCCGCGCTCGGGACGCGCCGACGACCTCGCCGACGCCGCGGACGCGCTGCGCGGTCAGGTCGACGGTCGCAGGGTCCTGCTGGTGCTGGACAACGTGGACAGCCCGGCCCAGGTCCGTGCGCTGCTGCCGCCGACCACCCGGATCTGCCGGCTGCTGCTGGCCGGCACCGGCCGGCTCGCCGCGCTCAACGGGGTGGCCGCGTACTGGTTGGCCGAGCCGGAGCCGGACGACGCGGTGGAGATGTTCGCGGTCGCCGGCACCACCGGCGGGGTGCACCGCCCGCAGCGGGCCGACCCGCGCCGCGACCCCGACGTCCGCACGATCGTGGAGCTCTGCGGCTACCAGCCGCGCGCGGTGACCGAGCTGGGCCGACGCACCACGACGTACGGCTGGCGGCACGCCGACGTGCGGCACGCGCTGCGCCGGGCCGCCGACACGCCCCCGCACCAACGGGTCGACGTGTCGCCGGTGACCGAACTGGTCGTCGCGCAGGACACCGCGTACCACGCGCTCGGCGGCGAGGCGCGCCGGTTGTGGCGGCTGTTGTCGCTCAGCCCGGTGCCGCTGGACCGGCCGACCATCGCCGCGCTGGCCCGCCGCCGCCCGGACCGGGTCGCCGCGCTCCTCGACGAGCTGGCCGACGGCGCGTTCGTGACCGGCGCGTCCGGGGACCGGTACGAGGTGCGACCGCTGCTCGCCCCGTACGCCCGGATGCACCTGCGGGAGGCGGTGCCGGTGCGTCGCCGGGTCAACGCACAGGCACGGCTGACCCGGCACCTGGCGCGCCGGGCCGAGCGGCAGGTGACCGGGCTGACGGCGGCCGGTCCGTTGGAGACCGACCCGCGGCTGCCGGCCGACGACCCGTACGACTGGTTCACCCTGCACCAGGATCTGCTGCTGGCGGTGGTCAAGGTGCCGGCCGGCGCGGTGCGGGCGCTGCCCCGGCGGGTCCGGGGCTGGTGGTTCCGGTTGGCGGTGGCGTCCTGCGGCTGGCTCGCCCACGCCGAGCGGCGCGACGAGTGGGAGGACCTCTGCCGGACGGTGCTGAGCAACCCGACCGCCCAGCAGCGGCCGGAGATCGCCGGGTGGGCGCACAACCAACTGGGCGTGGTGCTGCGGCGCCGTCACGACCCGTACGGCGCGATGGCCGAGTTGAGTCTGGCGGTGGCCGGGCAGGGACGCCGGGGCACCGCCCAGGCCCGGATGAACCTCGGGCTGGCCCTGCTCGACCTGGGGCGGCTGGACGAGGCGGTGGCCCACCTGGAGCTGTCCCGTCGGCACCGGGCCGGTGGCGACCGCGCCGGGCAGGCCCTCAGCGACCTGGGGCTGGGGGCGGCGCGGCTGGCCCGTGGTGACCGGGAGGCCGCCCACGACCTGCTGGTGCGGGCGGCGAACACGTTCCGGTCGCTCGGTGACTCGCGTGGCTACGCGGCGGCGCTGACCAATCTCGTCCTGGTGCACGCCGCGATGGGCGAATACCTGGACGCCGCCCAGGCGTGGCGGGCCGCGCTGCGCGAGTACGAGACGATCGGTGATCCGACGAACCGGGCGGCGGCGCTGCTCAACGCGGGGGCGGCGCTGCTCGGTACGGCGCCGGGCCAGGCCGACCAGGCGGCCGAGTGGCTGGCCGAGAGCCTACGGCTGCGGGAGGGCGGCCGGGTCGACGCGGGGCTGGGCCGGACGCTGCTGCACCTGGGCGACGCGGAGGCCGCGCGGCAGCGTCCCGAGACCGCCCGCCGTCGCTGGATCGACGCGGCGGCGGTCTGCGAGTCGGTCGGCGACGAGGACGGTCAGCGGGCGGCCGACGATCGCCTGGCCAGCGCCCCCGGGCCGACGTCGGGTTGAGCCGGCGGGCGTGCGGGCAGCGCGCCGACGGTCAGGCGGTCTCGCCGGGGGCGAGGTACCGGTAGCCGGGGACGGTCTCGCTGAACCAGCCGTTCACGCTGGCCAGACCGCGTTCGTTGAGCTGCGCCTTGGTGATCCGCACGACGTGACGCTATGCGGATCGGCCGCCGGGCGTGGTCCCGCGACGGCGTCGGCGGACGGGCGGTTCGTCGGCTGCCGCCTCGACCGCCTGGCACAGGTCCACCAGCGGGTCGTCGGCCTGCGCCGCGCAGGCCACCTGCCTGAGCAGGTCCCGCAGCTCGCCGCGCTGCGCGGGGGTGAGCGCCCGGAGCAGTCGCGTCTCGACGTCCGCCAGCGCCGCGCGCCGTCGGCGGGCCGCCTCGCGGCCGGCGTCGGTGAGGGTGACCAGGCGGCTGCGCCGGTCGGCGGGGTCGGGGCGGCGCACCACCAGCCCGTCGCGCTCCAGGTCGTCGATCAGGTAGGTCAGCACGGTGCGGTCGATACCCAACTCCTCGGCGACGGCGCCCTGGTTGCGGGCGGGCTCCCGGCCGGCCGCCACCAGCACCTGATAGCCGCGCGGACCGCCGGGCAGGTCACCGGCGACGTGCTCGGCCGCGCGGACGTAGGCCCGGAAGACGACGCCGAGCGTCCACCCGAGGTCGTCGGTGATCGGATCGGGGTGGGGGTCACTGGCCTGCGGACCGGTCATCCTCACAGATTAACCCAGATCACAGATTTTATTGGGCAAAGATGTTCTGTTCGCAATAACATCTGTGGCGCGGGGTGATCGCCCCGGCAACGGGAAGGAAGACAGACATGAGCGACTACGGGCACCCCCTGACCTTCGGGTCGTTCCTGACGCCCGGCAACGCCGAACCGGCCGGGCCGGTCGGCCTGGCCATGCTCTCCGAGCAGGTCGGGCTGGACCTGGTCACCTTCCAGGACCACCCCTACCAGCCGGCCTTCCTGGACACCTGGACGCTGCTCAGCTACGTCGCCGCGCGGACCGAGCGGGTGCGGCTGGCCGCCAACGTGACGAACCTGCCGCTGCGACCACCCGCCGTACTCGCTCGCAGTGTCGCCAGCCTCGACCTGCTCAGCGGCGGCCGGATCGAGCTCGGACTGGGCGCCGGAGCGTTCTGGGACGCCATCGAGGCGATGGGCGGTCGACGTCTCACCCCGGGCCAGGGCGTGCGGGCCCTGGAGGAGGCGATCGAGATCATCCGCCAGATCTGGGACGCCGACGCCCGGGGCGGCGTCCGGGTCGACGGCGAGTTCCACCGGGCAGCCGGCGCCAAACGCGGCCCGGCGCCCGCCCACGACGTCGGCATCTGGCTCGGCGCGTACAAGCCCCGGATGCTCGCGCTGACCGGGCGGCGGGCCGACGGCTGGCTGCCCTCGCTGGCCTACCTGCAACCCGGCGACCTGGCCAAGGGGAACACGATCATCGACGACGCGGCCGAAAAGGCCGGGCGGTCGCCGGGTGACGTGCGACGGCTGCTCAACGTCAACGGCCGGTTCACGGCCACCGGGCGCGGGCCGCTGGACGGCCCGGCCGAGCAGTGGGCCGAGGAACTGGCCGACCTCGCTCTCACCGACGGCGTCAGCACCTTCATCCTCGGCACCGACGACCCGGACGACCTGCGGCGTTTCGCCGCCGAGGTGGCACCGGCCACCCGGGAGCTGGTCGCCGCCGAGCGCGCCTCCGGTCGCGCCGGTGGCACGCCCACGTCGGCCGACCGGGCAGCCCGGTTCCCGAGCGAGACGACCCCGGTCGCCACCGCCCGGCCGGAGCGGCCCCGGGCCGTGCTCGGGTCGAGCGCCTTCGCCGTGGTGCCGACACCCGACGACGGCGTACGCCGCAGCGACGTCCGGGTGTGGGACGAGGCGGCCCGCCCCACGGGTCCGGCACCGGACCCGACGCGTACCTACACCGCACACGAGCAGGCCGGCGCCCAGCACCTGATCGACGTCCACGACGGCCTGCGCAGCGAGCTGGCCCAGATCCAGGACCTGATCGAGCAGGTCGCGGCCGGGCTGGTCGACGTCGGCACCGCCCGGTCCCACATCAACACGATGACCATGCGGCAGAACAAGTGGACGCTGGGCACCTACTGCGAGTCGTACTGCCGGGTGGTGACCACACACCACACCATCGAGGACCGTGCGCTCTTCCCGCACCTACGCGGCACCGACCCGCGCCTCACGCCGGTGATCGACCGGTTGGAGGCGGAGCACCACGCCATCCACGACGTGCTGGAGGGCGTCGACCGGGCACTCGTGGCGTTCGTGGCCACCCCGGACGGCATGGCCGAGCTGCGTGCCGCCGTCGACCTGCTCAGCGACACGCTGCTGTCGCACCTGGCGTACGAGGAACGCGAGCTGGTCGAACCGATCGCCCGCCTGGGCGCGCACTGACCCGTCCCGTCAGGTTGCGGGTGCCCGGCGCATCCCCCACACCTTGGGGCCGCCGTCGGGCACCCGCACCTCGCCGGTGACCTCGAAGCCGAGCCGCCGGTAGAAACCGACGTTGCGCTCCGCCGAGGTCTCCAGCACCACCGGCAGCCCCGCGCGGGCCGCGTCGGCCAGCCCCGGCCGCAGCACCCGGGAGCCGAAACCGCCGCCCCACCGGTCGCGCCGGACCCCGACGGTGGCCAGCAGGTACGCCGGGTCCGTGGCGCGCAGCGGGGCACACGCGACCTCGGCGACCAGCGCGACCTCGTGCCGATCACCGGCCAGCTCCGCGTTCCGGGCGGCCAGGTCGGTCCAGACCCGGGCCGGTACCGGCCGGTCCGGTCCCAGCCACACCGCGACCGCGGCGATCCGCCCGGTCGGCTCGACCGCCGCCCACACGTCGCCGTACGGCAGGCCCACCGCCTCGACGGTCAGGGCGAACAGTCCGGTCAGCCGCTCCCGGTGCCGGTCCGCCGCCACCGTCCAGGCGGTCCACGGGTACCCGTCGAACGCGTCGGCCAGCGTCTGTGCCGCCTCGACCACCTCGTCGGCCGCCAGCCGCCGTACCTCGATCTCCATCCGTCGTCCCTTCCCCGTCGTGCCGACCGGCATCCTCGCACGTCGTCTCCGGGGCCCGGGATGCCATGCGGTCGCGGACCGCCCGACGGTGATGGGGACAATCTGCTGGTCGGGCGAGGCGGGGAGGTCGGGTGTCACAGTCGACGGGGTCGGCCGGAGCGGACGGCCAGACGCGCCGCAGCGGCGCGGAGGATCGGCTGCGGGCCGACTGTGCGCGGTGCTTCGGGCTCTGCTGCGTGGCTCCGGCGTTCGCCGCGTCGGCCGACTTCGCGGTCGACAAACCCGCCGGGCAGCCCTGTCGCCACCTGCGCACCGACTTCGCCTGCGGCATCCACGTCGAGCTGCGTGACCGCGGCTTCCCGGGCTGCACGGTCTTCGACTGCCACGGGGCGGGTCAGCGCGTCGCGCAGGAGACCTTCGGCGGCCGGGACTGGCGGGCCGCCCCGGAGACCGCAGCGCTGATGTTCGACGTCTTCGCGGTGATGCGCCCCCTGCACGAGCTGCTCTGGTATCTGACCGAGGCGTTGGCCCTACGTCCACCCGCCGCACTGCGCGCGGACCTCGCCGCCGCGCTCGCCGAGACCGAACGGATCGCCAGGGGCAGCCCTCAGGACCTGCTGGCGCTGGACGTCGAGGCGTACCGGGGACGGGTCAACGGGCTGCTGTCGCGTACCGGCGACCTGGCCCGGGCCCGTGGCGGCCCGGCGGGCGCGGACCGGCGCGGGGCGGTGCTGGTCGGTCGGGACCTGCGCCGGAGCGACCTGCGGGGAGCGAACCTGCGCGGCGCGGTGCTGATCGGCGCCGACCTGCGTGGAGTCGATCTCGCCCGGGCCGACCTGACCGGCGCGGACCTACGCGGGGCGGCGCTGGACGGGGCCGACCTGACCGGCGCGCTGTTCCTGCACCAGTCGCAGGTCGACGCCGCACGCGGTGACCGGCGGACCCGGCTGCCGGACCGGGTGACCCGACCGGCGCACTGGTCCGGGCTACCGTTGACCCCTGCTCCGGCTCGCCGCCGACCGAGGCGACGCTAGCGGCGGGTCGCGGCGACGGCCGCCCGCGCCTCGGTCATCCCCCGGTTGGCCAGCGCGTCGGCCCGCTCGTTCTCCGGATGCCCGTTGTGGCCCTTGACCCACAGCCAGGTGACCTGGTGCCGGGCACAGGCCGCCTCCAGCCGCTGCCACAGGTCGGCGTTCTTGACCGGCTGCTTCGCCGCGGTCCGCCAGCCGTTGCGCTTCCACGAGGCCAGCCAACTGGTGATGCCGTTGCGGACGTACGTGCTGTCGGTGTGCAGCTCGACGGTGACCGGACGGGTCAGGCTCTCCAGGGCCTCGATGGCGGCCATCAGCTCCATCCGGTTGTTGGTGGTCGGCGTCGCCTCACCACCGCACAGCTCCCGCTCGTGAGAGCCGTAACGCAGCAGGACGCCCCAACCGCCCGGGCCGGGATTGCCGCTGCACGCGCCGTCGGTCCAGATCCGCACCACCCGACCGGCCGCCTCGTCCATGGGGCCAACCTACCGAAGGCTCCCCCGGCTGCCGGGCGCGGCACCCCGGCCGACTCGGCGAGAGGTCAGGGCGGCGGGGCCTCCGTCTCCGACGGGCCGACCACGGCCGGCGGGACGGTCCAGGTGGGACGGTGGCCCGGCGCGATCCGGTCGCGGAACCGACCGGCCGCGTCGCCCACCCCCGCGGTCACCATCGGCAGCATCCGGGTGGAACTCATCACCGCCAGATCCTCGGCGCGGGTGGTGGCACCGTCGAGGAACCGCAGCACCCGGGCCGCCGGGTTCCGGTCGAACAGCCGACCGAAGAACTCCGGACCACCGACCAGGTTCCGGTCCAGGGCCCGCAACGCCACCGCGTCCATCCAGCGGTGCCGAGGGGGGTACGCGGACGGCGGCACCGGATCCCGCCCGGCCGCCACCGCGCGAGCCACCTGCTCGGCCTGGCGGTACATGGCGGAGAAGGTGAAACCGGTGGAGGGCCGGGTGGCGCCGCCGGCCGTACCGAGCCGGACCACCCGGGGCGAGGGACGGGCCACGAACGGCCCGTCGGTCATCGGGATGACGCCGTTCTCCACCTCGGTCACCGTGAGCCGGGCCGGGTCGAGGCCGAGCAGATCCCGGTAGCCGGCCAGCGCCGCGTCGTACCCGGCCGAGGTGAGCAGATCCGGGCCGAACTCGGTGTACTCCACCAGCGCGTACCGGCTGTCGACCGGCAACACGTAGCCGAACGAGACGCCCCGGGCCGGTTGCGGGGTGCGGAAGTCCATCAGCACGGCCCGTTCCGGGTCGAACACCGGCCGGTCCGCCGCCAGCCACCAGCCACGGAAGTGCTGCAACCAGTTCGTCCGGCCGGGACGCCGCGGTGGCCGGGGCCGGGAGTCCAGCACCCAGGCGGCACGCAGCGGACCGTCGCCGGTACGCACCACCACCCGGTCACCGTCGTCGCGCAGATCCTCGGCACCGGCGACGATCCGGCGTACCCCGAGACGCCGTTCCGCCTCGGCGGCCCGGTCGTAGATCGGCCCGGAGCGCAGCATCGCGTACCGCAGGGGGGCCAGGTCCAGGGTGCGGTGCGTGCCGGGCGTGACCACCTCGACCTGCGTCCAGCTCGCCGTCAGCAGGTCGTCCAGGTCGTTGCCGGGCTCGTCCCAGAACGCCCAGGTGCGGTCCTGGCCCCGCCGGTGCACCGGGTCGACGACCGCGATCCGCAGGTCGCGGACGCCGTGCCGGGCCAACGCGGCCAGCACCAGCGAGGCGGCACCACCCCCACCGACCAGGGCGAGGTCGACGTCGACCGGCGCGGAACTCATCCGGTCACGCTGTCACACCGGACCCGCCGTGATGGTGTCAGGTCCCGAACCCCGCCGACCCGAGGGTCGATAGGGTCACCGGACCGGCGCGCGTGCCGCGTGCCGTGACCGGAGGACGTCATGAGTACCCGCGCCGCGAACGCGCTCACCGCCCGCTGGACCGCCACCCTGGACGACGAGGCCACCGTGCTCTCCGGCGCGGGCGTGCATCCGCTGCTGGCGCTGCTCACCCGGTACGCGCACGGACCGGCCCGGGCCGAACTGTCGGCCGTGGTCGGCGACCCGACGGGCGTGGACCTCACCGGCTCCCCGAGCACCCGGATGGCGCTGGGCTTCTGGTCGCGGCGCGGCCTGCCGCTGTCCGAGCGGTGGCGCACCGAGGTACCGGCCGCCCTGCGCGGCGAGTTGACCGGGGACGCGACCGTCGACCAGGCCACGCTGGACGCCTGGGCGGCTACGCAGACCGACGGTCGGATCACCTCGATGCCGGTACGCGCCGCCGGCGGAACCGCGATGGTGCTGGCCAGCGCGCTGTCGGTGCTCACCACCTGGAAACAGCCCTTCCACGGCACGCGGTGCCGACCCACCGACGGCCCCTGGGCGGGGCGGGACCTGGCCGGGCTCACCCGACGTGGCCGCGACCTGGACGCCCTGCGGGTCGTCGACACCGCCACCGGTCCGGTGAGCCTGCTGACGGTCGAGGGCGCCGAGGACGTCGACGTCGTACTCGCCCTCGGTCCCGCCGGCCGCGGCCCCGCCGACGTGCTGCCCGCCGCGATCGGCGCGCTCGACGGCGGCGGCCCCGCCCTGCCGCTCACCGCCGGACCGGGCGTGACCGAACGGGTCGTCGACGCCGCCGACGCCACGCCGGAGTTGACGGTCTCCACCGTCGCGTTCACCGTCGACGCCGCCCACGACCTGCTGCGGCACGCCGGCCTGTTCGGGTTGACGGCGGCGACCGACGCCGCCGGGGACCACTTCCCCGGCATCACCGAGCGGCTGTACGTCGCACAGGCCGTCCAGAACGCCACCGCCACGTTCAACGCCACCGGCTTCTCCGCCGCCGTGGTGACGGCGTTCGCGATGCGGGCCGGTGCGATGCGCCCGCCCACCACCGTCCGCAAGCGGCTGGTCAGCCTGACCGTCGACCGGCCGTTCGGCTTCGTCGCCGTACACCGACCGGCGAACCTCGCCCTCGTCACCGGCTGGATCACCCACCCCGACCCGGCATAGGTGCGTCGTTCCGCTACCGGCGTTCGGCCGCTCGCTGCGGGCTTGGGTGTAAGGAGGGGTCCCGTGCTAACGCCTGGTGTAGAGGAAGGGTCCCCTCCTTACCTCCCACCCCCGCGCGGTGCCGCATCTCGCAGGCACGGCAGACGCCGCCGGCCGGCACCCCAGGTTGCGGGTGCCGGCCGGCGGCGTTCTTGCTCCCCCCTTGTCGAGGAAAGTCTGTGCCTGGTGTGGGTCAGCTGTTCCAGTGTGCGGCGACCAGGTCGGCGGCCTGCTGCTCCCACTGGGCGTAGTGGTCGGGGAACGCCGACACCTGCACCGTCTGCGCCGCCACCGTCAGCGGCATGTCCTGCCAGCCGTCGACCTGCTTGAGGCCCTTCAGGAAGGCGAGGGTCGAGTACTCGGGGTCGGTGATCTGCTCGACGGTGCCCCAACCCGAGGACGGGCGCTGCTGGAACAGGCCCTGCGAGTCGTGGTCGTTGCGGTCACCGAGGTGGCCGAGGTTCTCCAGCTTCGACTCCTGGAACGCCGTACCGATCGCGATCACGGCGGCACGCTCGTCCATGCCGGCCTTCTTCGTCGCGGCGATGATCGCCTTGGCGTTGGCGACCTGCTCGTCGGACAGGTCGATGCGGGACTGGGCGCCCTGCACACCGTGCGGGATCAGTTTGCCGGTGTCGGGCTTGTCGGCCTGCACCGCCACCAGGGAGGTGGTGACGGGGGCGGCGTCAGCCTGCGCGATCGGGCCGGCGAACACACCACCAGCAAACGCCAGACCGGCAACACCCAGAACACTCTTACGCAACAGCTTCGAGTTCATGAGACAGCTCCATTCGGGGGTAGACGCCACCCATAGGGGGAAAGGGGGCGACGCGAACGCCGTCAGGCGCCAAGAAGAAGAGAGGAACCGACGCACCAAATCCGAGGGATCAGCGAACCTTGCGGCGTCGGGTCAACACACAACCATCTGCCGGGCCAGGCCATTCCCCGAGGGGGGGAGATCGGGGAGGCTCTTGCGGCGTCGGCATCACCACCACCGACCCGGCCGCATCATTCCCGGGGATATCCGCGAGCCCTCACGGCGCCGGGACCAGATACAACGACCTACCGAGCCAGATCATTCCGGCATCCGCCCGCCACCCGCCACGGGGTGGGGTCCTGCTCGGTCAGCCACCGGGTTACAACGCCACCGACCCCACCCCGATTCCGCCCCGCAGCCACCCACCGGCACACACGAAAGCGGACATTCAATCACGAACGACGCATACCCCCTCATCGCTTCCCGCAGGGCCGAAAGGCCTCCCACCCACACCCCCGCCCATTCCCCGTTGATCAAGAAGTTTTGGCGCAAATGCCGGAGGATCCACAGCTCAAACCTCTTGATCAACTCGTCCAAGCCCAAGCCCAAGCCCAAGCCCAAGCCCAAGCCCAAGCCCAAGCCCGGGTCCGGGTCCGGGTCCGAGCGGCCGGGGTTGGGTCTGCGGTGGTGGGAACGTCGGAGACCCGGTCGCCGCGAACCGGACGGGTGCCACGATCGGCGCGACACCGCGCCGACCTCGCCTTCCGCCCACTGGTCACACGGTGCGGCAGGCGGACATCGACCGGATGGGGGTACCCGCCTGGCTCGTGTGGGGACCTTCCGCGACGCCCGAGTCGGTCGGGCCGTCACGTGACGGCAACGAAGATTTCTCATTTTCACCGGATCGGGTCCCAAGGCCACCTAGTGTTGGGCACACCGGTGCTAGTCGCGGAGTTGGCCACCCGAACGACGTCCCACGCAGTCAGCGGACGAAAAGTGAGGGAAGACGCGTATGAAGGCAACCAGAGTTCTCGTACCGGCTGCGGGCAGCATCGCCTTGGGCGCGCTGCTCATGCCCGGAGTCGCCTGGGCGGACACCACGGTGTCACCGGCGACGACCCCGGTCGGGGGGACCGTCGTGCTCACCGCGACCACCTGCAACCCGAGCACCGGAGACGCGCTGTTCCGCGTCACCGGACCCGATCGGGACCAGAACGTACGCTCCACCACCGCCGCAGCCGGCGGCGGCCTGAGCGCCGAGCTGTTCACCGCCGGCTTCACCCTCGGCACGTACACGGTGGCCGCCACCTGTGGGGACGGCACCTCGGACGGCAGCACCACGTTCACGGTCACCCCGATCGGTGGCGCCCAGGCCGGGGGTCGCCCGAGCGACGACGGGCTGGGCACCCTGGCCACCGGTGCGACCCTGATCGCCACCGCGCTCGGTGGCGGCGTCATCCTGGCCCGTCGCCGCCGGCACGCCGAGGCAGCCGCGCGCCTGTGACGTGTCGGCTCACTCCATCCATCCTGCGACGGGTGCCCGCGCCGTACGCCACGGTGCGGGCACCCGAGGGACCCCGCACGGCAGGTGTCCCGCCGGCCGTCCGACACTCGCGATCGGAGATGACACATGCGGGCGTACCAGCGGGGACGCGTACTGCTCGCGCTGGTCGCGGCCGTCGGGGTGGCGCTGGTCGGCGCGGGGCTCGGACGGATGCCGGCCGGGCCGCCGCAACCCGACGGCGCTGCACACCGGGCGGGCACGGCACCCAGCCTGCCGCCGCTGCCGCGCGCCGAACCCGTCGAGGTGCGGATCGAGGCGATCGGCGTACGCGCACCGCTGGTGCCGGTCGCCGCCGACGCCTCGGGGGCGTTGGAGGTGCCGCCGCTGGACCGTCCGCAGGTGGCCGGTTGGTACCGGCCCGGTGCCAGCCCGGGTGAGATCGGCAACGCGGTCCTGGTGGGCCACGTCGACTCCCGGGACGGCCCGGCCGTCTTCTTCGAGTTGGGGCGGTTGCGTCCCGGCGACACCGTCCACATCGCCCGGGTCGACGCCACGGTGGCCAGTTTCACCGTGGACGCGGTCGAGGCGTACCCGAAGGAGCGGTTTCCCACCGACCTGGTCTACGGCCCCGGCGGTCTGGCCGGGCTGCGGCTGATCACCTGCGGCGGCCGGTTCGACCCGGCACGCGGCGAGTACGTCGACAACGTGATCGTCTTCGCCACCCGCACCGCGTAGCGCCCGCACCGCACAACGCCCGCACCGCGTATAGCGCCCGCCGTGAGCGGTCGCACGGTGTCGGCCCGCGCGGCCGGTGGCACCCGTTCGACCATCCGGACGTCGGAACGACCCGAGCGTCCACGGCAGACCCGAGGAGCAACGATGGCCCAGGCAGCGATCAGCAAGAAGACCGGCGCGGCGTCGCGCACGGCAGCGAAGAGGACGAGCCCGGCGACGAAGCGGTCCGGGACGGCAGCCGCCAAGAGGACGACCGCCAAGGCGACCGGCGGCAGCGCCACGACCCGCAAGGCCACGACCCGCAAGGCGGCGACCAGCACGACGGCGACCCGTAAGGCCACCGGCAGCAAGGCCACGGGCAGCAAGGCGACCACCAGCAAGCCAGCCACCAGCAAGGCCACGAGCAGGAGGGCCACGGCCGGTACGGCAGCGGCGACCTCCGCCCGGACGGCGCGCAAGAAGGCCGTCTCCGCCACCGCGAGCCCGACCCGCCGTCCCACCGCGAAGGCGACCGCCGCGAAGAAGGCCACGGTCGCGAAGAAGGCGCCCGCCGCGAAGAAGACGGCGGCGAGGAAGGCACCGGCGGGCAAGGCCACCGGTGGCCGCGCGCCGGCCACGAAGACCACCACGAAGAAGGCGGCGACCAGGAAGACCTCGGCCAGCCAGGCCACCGCCGCACGGTCCCGGGCAGCCGGCGCGCCGACCCGGAGGGCCACCACGATGGAGTCGTTCGGCAGCCGGCGCGGCGTACGCACGCGCTGACCTGCGCGCTGTCCGGTGCCCAGGCGGCGGAGGAAGCCCCGGGTCGGCTCGTGCAGCAACGGCACGTGGCCCGGCGAGTGACCCGGGGTGTGGACCACGCGCAGTACACCGCCGACGTCGAGCAGACTCGGCGTACGGCATGTCGGCGGCGTGCATCGCGACCGGCGCACCGGGGGGATGGCCGGGCCGACCGCGTCATCGGCGCACCGCGCCATCCACCCACTCCGATGTCCGGTACGCGCCACGCCCCCGGCGTCGACGCTCGGATCCGGTGCCGAGCGGATGACCCGGTGGCGAAGCGAGACAAACGGGCCGAGGTGACCGGGGCGTGCCCGTGCGGGCAGGGGATGCCGTACGCGGACTGCTGCGGGCGGCTGCACCGCGGCGAGGCGGACGCGCCGACGGCCGAGGCGTTGATGCGCTCCCGGTACGCAGCGTTCGCCGTCGGTGAACCGGACTACCTGATGCGCAGTTGGCACAGCCGTACCCGCCCGTCCGGACTGCACCTGGACCCCGCGCAGCGGTGGACCGGGCTGGAGGTCGTCGGCACCGACGGTGGCGGACTGTTCGACAGCACCGGGACCGTCGAGTTCCGGGCGCACTACCGCGAGGGCCGCGATCCCGGCACGGTGACCGAACGCAGCCGTTTCGTCCGCGAGGACGGCCGCTGGGTCTACCTGGACGCCGAGCGGCCCTGAGCGGGGCGGGCTCACGCGCCGACCCGGGCGGGCGGCACGTCGACGCGGCGTCGGACCGCTCCGCGCGCCTGCGCCGCCGCGACCAGCAGGTACGGCACCACGGCCAGGGCGAACGCCCACACGTTGTCGGTCGCCGTGGCGAGCAGGCCGAAGCCGACGTACACCGCGATGGTGGTCAGGTCGGTGAGCATGCCCGCCAGCGAGGTGACGGTGGCCCGGGCCGGGCCGCCGATCCGGGCCTGGAGGCGGGCGTCAGCCAGCACCAAGGCGAGTTGGAAGCCGGCGAACGCAGCCGCGACCAGCAGGAACCCCACCGGCCGACGCAGCAGCGCCCCCGCCGCCAGGGCCACCGCCGAGGCGGCCAGCAGCAGGGCGTACCCGCCGGTGCGCAGCCGCTGCCCGGCCGGGGCGAGCAGCCCGCCGACCATCTGCCCGAGCGTGACCACCAGCAGCAACAGCGGCACGGTGGTCAGCGCGACGCCGGTGTCCCGGGCCACCAGCGGGAGGTACTCCTCCAGCGCGCCCCAGATCGCGCCCACCACCGCCACCAGCAGCACCGCCGCGCGGACGGTCCGGTTGCCGCGCGCCCCGGCCACGCCCAGCCGGAGTCCCTGCCACCAGCCGGGCTCGTCCGGTTGGGAAGGCTCGGCGGCGGGACGCCGGTGTTCGGAGAAGCGGGTCGCGACGGCGGCGGCCAGCAGGCAGGCCACGACGCTGGCCGCCCCGACCGCCGGGTAGCCGCCGAGCCCGAGCACCGGCCCGGCGAGCAGGATCGAGCCGAGCACGCCGGCGGTACCGGCGGTCCGGGCCCGACCGATGGTGCGGGCGTACCGGTCGGCGGCACCGGCGTGGTCGAGTTCGTCGTAGACCAGTGCCTCCAGCGCGCCGGAGGCGAGTGCGCCGCCGGCTCCCCAGAGCACGAACCCGACGGCGAACGCGGGGTAGGACGGCAGGACCGTCCACAGCCCGAAGCCGACGGCGCTGCACCACGGTGCCAGGGTGAGCACCAGGCGTCGGGAGGTCGCGTCGGCCCAGGCACCGGCGGGCACCTCCAGCACCAGACCGGCCAGCGACCAGATCACGAAGAGCGAGGAGATCTGCCCGATCGACAGCCCGGTGTCGGCGAACAGCAACACGTACACCGGGTAGAGCAGGATCAGGTCGGTGAGGAAGGTGTACGCGTAGAGGGTGGCCGCCAGGCGACGGCCGGCGGCGGAAGCGAGGATCATCGAGGCCATCCGGATGGGTGGGGGCGGTCACGGACACCGTGTGCACGGCGTCCCAGGGCGGCCCCCGGCCTCGGTCAAGGCATCAATGTCGCCAGGTCATGCGGTGATGGTAGGCGGCGGCACCACCCGCTGCCACCCCGTCGCCGGAGACGACGGCCGGACGCGTCGCGGGGCGGGACCGTACGTCCCGCCCCGCGAGGTGACGCCGTCGGGTCAGCGCCCGGACGGGCCGTCGTTCTTCGGCAGGATGATCGTCGACTCGCTGTCGTCGGCCGCCGCCCGCGGCGACGGCACGTCCGGGCCGGTCGACGTGACCTGGGTGGTGTCCGGATCATCAGTCGTCGCGGCGGACTGGCGCGGCAACGCGGTCGTGGTGTCCGGATCGTCGTCGACCGGCTGCTGGCGCGGGAACGCCGTGGTGGCCTCCGGGTCGTCGGAGTCCGCCGCCGACTGACGCGGGAACGCGGTGGTGGCGTCGGGGTCGTCGTCCGGGCCCGCCGCCGACTGGCGCGGCAGCATCGTGGTGGGGTCGGTGTCGACGTGGGGCGGGGTGACGATCTGGGTCGCCTCCGGGTCGTCCGACAGCGGCGTACCCGCCGACGTCCCGGTCGCGAACACCGGCGTCGCGGGCGGCGGGTCGGCGGCCGGCGCACCGAAGGTCGCCCCGCCGGGCGGTACGGGTGCCGCCGCCGACTCGGCCAGCCGCCGCTCGGCGGCGATCCGCTGCTCCTCGCGCTCGCGGGCCGCCTGCTCCTCACGTTCCCGGGCGGCCTGCTCCTCACGCTCGCGGCGGTTGGCGGAGTAGGCGCGGGCGTGCTCGGCGATGGTCCGCGACTCCGCCTCGGCCCGGGACAGCCAGGACTCCCAGCGGTTCTGCATCGGACGGATCAGCCCGCCGCCGACCCCGACGACGAGGATGCCGCCGACGGTGGCGAGCACCGCGATCAGCACCGGGGTGGTGACGGCGGTGGCCACGCCGATCTGGTTCAGCGCCGCGATGATGCCGAGCCCGAGGATGAACGCCGAGGCGATGGTGGCCAGCAGCCGGCCGTACGAGAGCCCGCCGAGCGCACCGGAGATCAGGTCCTTGACGGCGCTGGCGATGGCGGCGGCGACCACCACGATGACGATGGCGACGAAGGCCCTCGGCAGCCAGGCGATGACTCCGGCGATCAGGTCGGAGATCGGGTTCGGTCCCCAGATACCGAACGCCAGGTAGAGGGTGAGCAGCAGGATCCCGTAGTACGCGAGCTTCGCCACGATGTCGCTGGCGTCGTACCGGGAACGGGCCAGCGCCCGACGGATGCCGCCGCGTTCGACCGCCCGGTCGAAGCCGACGCGCTCCAACAGCCGACCGACGAGTTTGAGCACCGCCTTGGCGATCAGCCAGCCGGCCACCAGGATCGCCACGAAGGCGACGGCCTTGGGAAGGAAGAGGAGTATGGCGCGGAGGGTGTCCCCCACCGCGTCGCCGAAGTTGTCTCGCATCCGTTGGTCCTTTGCGCGGGCGATCGGTTCGTCCGGCCCGACCTACCCCGGAGCGCCGCGCGAGAAACGTGCCGAGCGTCCGGCCGTCAGCCCGGACAGGAGTACGCCACCTCGGTGACCGCCTGCGCCGACGACGGCGAGACGACATTCACCGTGGCCGTCTCGGTGGTGCTGCCGACCCCGCTGAACGTCCACCGCAGGGTCAGCTCCACGGTCCGCTGCCCCGGGCCGACCCGCTCGGTCAGCAGGGCGCCCGGGGCGCTCCCGGACCGCAGCCACTGGTACTTCACGGTGCCCGGGCGGCCGTTGGTGCGTACCGTGGCGACCACGTCGACGGTGACGTCGCACCGCTGTCCCGCCGGCTCGGGCAGGGCGACGCTCACGCCGCTGATCTCCAGGGGACTCAGCCGCTGCCAGATCCAGAACCCGACCGCGACCAGCAGCACCAGGGTGAGCAGAGTGGACAGTACCGACACCGACCGACGCCACAGCGACCTGCGGCGCGGTGCCGGAACGCCTGCCGGCCACGCGGGCGCCGACGGCGGCGCGGCCGGTACGCCGGGACCGAAACGCAGTTCACCGCCGGGTCCGGTGGTCGGTGCCGCGAGCGCACCGCCCCGCGCGGTCGCGGCAGCAGTCGCGTTCGCCGCCTCGGTGCGACCGAGGTCGGCCGTCGGTTCGGCAGCGCCCAGGTGCACGGTCGCCTCGGTGGCGTCCAGGTGGATCGTCGGCTCGCCGCTCGGAGGCGGCGGGGTCCAGGGCGGCGACACCGGTCGGGGTAGGGCGTGGGTCGGCTCGTCGGGCTGGGTCACGGTGGCTCTCCCGGGTCGTCGTGGTGGGCGCGCCCGGTCAGCCCGGCGTGCAGAAGGAGTAGAGGGTGACGTAGGTCGGGTCACCGGTGGTGCTGTTGCCGGCGGCGTCGGTCGCCACCACCGTCACCGGAATCCGGATGGTGTTCGCGGGGCGGGGCAGGTCCGCGAGTACGCCCCGGAAGCGGCTGCCGTCGACCGGGTCCATGCGTCGCTCGTACGACTGCTTCTCGATCGTGTAGCGGAAGCGGACCCGCAGGCCGTCCGCTTCCGCACGGTCGTCCTGCACGAGTGCGGTGACGGTGCTCGCGGTCGGCCCGTACGGGCATCCGGCGGGATCGAGGGTGGTCGGGCTCGCGGCGACCCGACCCACGGTGGGCGCGGTGACGTCCGGTGGCGGCGCGGGGCTGGTGCTCGCCGACGGTGACGGGTCCCCGGTGGGCGGGGCGGGATCGCCGGTGGGCGTCGGCGACCCGGTCGGCGCGGTCGTGGCGGTGCCGCCGGTCGGGGTGGGCGGCGGGACGGACGTCGGGGTGGCGGTGGGGCCGGGCGTGGGCGTGCCGGTCGGCACCGCCTCGGTCGGTGCGGGTGACCCGGTCAGGTCGGTGGTCACCTCGGACGCCGCACCGGTCGGCACCGGCGGTTCCTCCATCGCGTAGCCGAGTCCGGCGCCGCCGACCAGCATCGCCGTCACCAGGCCACCACCGACCAGCGCGGCCCGGGCCCGACCGGTCCGCCGCGACGGCGACCGGCCGCGCGAGCCCTGGTCGGCGCCGGTCGCGCCGAGCGCGGTGGTGGCCACGCTGACGGCCCCGCCGCCGCCGTCCGGGAAGGGGAACAGGGCGGCCAGCAGCGCGGCCCGCTGTGCCAGCTCGCGCAGCCCGCGTTCCTCCCAGTCCGCCCCGTACGCGCCGACGGCCGTCTCCTCCAGGACGGCGAGGAAGACCCGGGCGGGCTGCGGCCGGTCGGCGGGACGTTTGGCCATGCCGTGCCGCAGCAACCCGTGCACCGGTCGCGGGGCTCCGTCGGTGGGGATCGGCGCACGCGCGTGCTGTCGGCGCAGGGTGGCCAGGTCGCCCCCGTCGTACGGGGGACGGCCGGTCAGGCACTCGAAGAAGGTCGCGGTGGCGGCGTAGATGTCGCACGCCGGTTCGGCGGGGGCGCCGGTCCACTGCTCGGGGGCCATGTAACGCGGGGTGCCGGTGACGCTGCCACCGGATTCGGCGCCGACCGGCATGGCGATGCCGAAGTCCGCCAGCTTGCTGGTGCCCTCGGCGGTGACGAGCACGTTCTCCGGCTTGTAGTCGCGGTGCACCACCCCGTGCGCGTGGGCGGCGGCCAGCCCGGCCAGTGATCCCTTGAGGACACAGAGCGCCGACTCCGGTGTGGTGGGTCCCTGTGCGCGCAGCATCTGGCGCAGGGAGACGCCGTTCACCAACTCCATCACGATGGCCTCGCCGTCGGGTGCCTCGACGTACTCGTAGAGGCGGCAGACGTACGGGTCGTCGATCTCGGCCAGCAGTCGGGCCTCGTCCCGGAAGGCGTACCGGAACAGCTCGTCGTGGAGCTGACCGGTCAGGTACTTGATGGCTACGGGGGTGCCGGTGGCGTCGTGCACGGCGAGGTCGACGGCGCCGGACGCGCCGGCACCGAGACGCCGGACCAGGGTGTATCCGGGAACCTGCCATCCGCTCATGTCGCCGCTCCCCGCGCTCCGCCCAGCGTGAGGGTGGGCACGCCGCCCATTGTCGCCGTACGCGGCGACGGGATCATCCGCCCGACAGGTGCCGTCGTCGGCCGGGTGGCCGCCCGGCGGCTCGTCCGATCGACGGGGTCGCCACCGGATCGCCGGACGGACGGGGCGCGATGGTCGGTCTCGGACACGTCGTCAGGGGTAGCACCTCGGGTCAACACCCGCCGCACGAGCGGTGTGGGCGCGTGCGGATGTCGACCTGCGTCGACCTCTGGCATCAACCACGGTGATGGCAATATCCTCCATCTCAACAGCAGTCCGTGGAGCTGGTTTTCAGACGTGCCGTCCCGGAGGAGACACCATGCCTAGCGAGCACACCGAGTGGGACCGCCGGACGATGCTGCGCGCGGGCCTGGGCGCCGCCACGGTCGCCGTCGTCGGGACCGGCCTCGCCCGCCCCGCACCGGCCCGGGCGGGCGACGGCCTGGACTGGATCATCGGCTGCGACGAGTGGGGCGCCCGCCCGCCGACCGGTCCGCTGGCGGTCAGCGCGACGCCCACCAACAAGATCATCGTGCACCACATGGCCTTCCCCAACGTCACCGACCACTCGCGGGAACGGGCGGTCGCGCTCGCCCGGGAGTGCCAGGACCTGCACGTCGACGGCAACGGCTGGTCGGACACCGGCCAGCACTTCACGGTCAGCCGGGGCGGGTACGTCCTGGAGGGCCGGCACGGCAGTCTGGACCGGCTGCGGGCCGGTGACCGGCAGATGGTCGCCGCGCACTGTCCCGGCGAGAACGGCCGGGCCATCGGCATCGAGAACGAGGGCACGTACGTCGACCAGACCCCGCCGACCGCGCTGCTGGACTCACTGGTGCGGCTCTGCGTGGCCGTCTGCCGCCGGTACGGGTTGCACGCGCACGACATCTTCGGACACTGGGACTTCCGCACCACCCAGTGTCCCGGCGCGGCCTTCTACCGGCAGTTCCCGATGCTGCGCCGCCAGGTCTTCCGGGTCCTGGGCACGCGGCGGCGCGACGTGCCGGCCCGCCGCTGGCCGGATGTGTGGCGCTTCGTCAACGCCCCGACCGTCCGGGTGGCGCAGTACCTGCTCGCCCACCACGGCTACCCGGTCGCGCCGACCGGCACCTTCGACCCGGCCACCGTGACGGCGGTGCAGGACTGGCAGGCCCGCCAGGGGTTGCCGGTCGACGTCGACGCCACGCTGACCGCCGCCACCTGGGAGACCCTCGCCCCGGACCTGGACCGACGCAGCGTCGGCCTGCCGGTCACCGCCGCGCAGGACCTGCTCGCCGTCAAGGGGTACGCGGACGTGACGCCGACGGGAGTGCTCGACGCGCCGACCCGACGGGCGGTCCGCGATCTCCAGGCGCTGCACCACCTGCCCCGCACCGGCACCGTCGACACCGGCACCTGGTGCGCCATTGTCGGCGGAGTGGTGCGGCAGTCCCTGGTCCGCGGCTGAGTCCGCGCCGGGAGGTCGACCGGCGCGGGCGGACCCGGCTGCGCCGCCGGGACGTTTGACCTGGCCCGGAGTCGGAAAGTGTGGCGGGATGAGATGGGCTCGTCACGCCGTACCCGCCGCCGTCGCCGCGCTCGCCGCGCTCGCCGCACGCGATCTGCTCCAACGCGAACACGCGCTGCGCCGCAACTTCCCGGTGCTCGGCCGGGCACGCTACCTGTTGGAGTCGATCGGGCCGGAGTTGCGGCAGTACATCGTCGCCGGCAACAACGAGGAACGCCCGTTCACCCGCGACCAGCGCCGCTGGGTGTACGCCTCGGCGAAACAGGAGAACAACTACTTCGGTTTCGGCACCGACAACGACATCGAGTACACCGCCGGTTATCCGATCATCAAGCACCGCACGTTCGGGCGGCCGGTGCCCCCGTCGATCCCGACCATGGGCCACGACGTACGGCTGCCGGTCGCCAAGGTGCTCGGGGCCGCCCGGGGTCGAGCCCGCGCCTTCCGGCCCCAGTCGGTGGTGACCATCAGCGGGATGAGCTTCGGTTCACTGTCCGGCCGGGCCGTCGAGGCACTCAACCGGGGCGCGGCGCTCGCCGGTTGCCTGCACAACACCGGCGAGGGCGGGGTGTCGCCGTACCACCGCAACGGAGGTGAACTGATCCTCCAGATCGGCACCGCGTACTTCGGGTGCCGCGACGACCGGGGCCGGTTCGACCTGGCCCGGCTCAAGGACGTGGTGGCCGCCAACCCGGTCCGGGCGTTGGAGATCAAGCTCAGCCAGGGCGCCAAGCCGAGCCTCGGCGGGCTGCTGCCGGCGGCGAAGGTCTCTGCGGAGATCGCCGAGACCCGGGGCATCCAGGTCGGCCGGGACTGCGTGAGCCCGTCCCGGCACGCCGAGTTCTCCGACTGCGACAGCCTGCTGGACTGGGTGGAGCTGCTGGCCGCCGAGACCGGCCTGCCGGTCGGCATCAAGTCCGCCGTCGGCGACCTGGGGTTCTGGACCGAGCTGGCCGACCTGATGCGGGACACCGACCGGGGCGTCGACTTCGTCAGCGTCGACGGCGGCGAGGGCGGCACCGGCGCCGCACCGATGATCTTCACCGACTCGGTGTCACTGCCGTTCCAGCAGGGCTTCGCCCGGGTCTACCCGATCTTCGCCGAGCGCGGCCTGCACGAGCAGGTGGTCTTCGTCGGCGCCGGCAAGCTCGGCCTGCCCGACAACGCGGTGGTCGCGTTCGCGCTCGGCTGCGACATGCTCGCCGTCGGCCGGGAGGCGATGCTGGCGATCGGCTGCATCCAGGCGCAGAAGTGCCACGACGACAGTTGCCCGACCGGTGTCGCCACCCAGAACGCCTGGCTCGCCCGAGGTCTGGACCCCACGTCGAAGGCCGAGCGCGCCGCGCACTACATCAAGACCCTGCGCCGCGACCTGATGAAGGTGGCCGAGGCATGCGGGGTGGAACACCCCGGTCTCATCGACGCCGACTCCGTCGAGATCCTCGGCGGCCGTACCAGCTCGACCCCGCTGCGCGAGGTGTACGGCTACCAGCCGGACTGGGGCCTGCCATCGGCCGCCGACCGGAAGGCGATCGTGGACCTGATGTCCACCGAGGCCCCGCAGGGCGGCAGCGCTCCCCCGTCCCGGACCGCCCGCAGATGAGTCGCCGCCCGCGCTGACCGACGATCCGTCCCAGGCCACCACCGCCCTTAGTACAGATGCGCGAGGATGGCGACGTGCCGGACGGCCTCGGGCGGCGCTGCCCGAGATCGAGCGACGCGGGGTCACGCTGATCGGGGTGGCGGTCGGTAATCTCGCCGACGGGCACGTGCAGCTCACGTTGCCCTGGCGTGCCACGCCGCCCACGGCGGAACCGGACGCCGCGGCCGACGCGGTCCGGGACCGGTTCGGCGCGACCGCGGTGACCGGTGGCGCGCTGCTCGGCCGCGACACCGGCCCGGAGATGCCGCTGCTGCCCGACCCCTGACCCGTATCGACGTGGGGTCCGAGGCGCGGTCACCGCAGGAGCCGGGAGTCCCCCTCGGCGGCGGAGAGGGCGGGTGCGGCGATGCCCGCGCCGGAACCGACGTCGCCGGCCCGATCGAGGCGGGGATGCGGGGCGAGCCGCCAGAGCCCGGCCGCCGGACGCCCGTCCGCCCGGACCAGACGGCACCGTTCACGGTAGCCGACGCGGTGGTAGAGGCGGTGGTCGGCACCGTGGTGCGCCTCGGCGTAGGTGGGCATACCGAGCGTGTCCATCCACTGGTGACTCGCGGCGAGGACGGTGGCGGCCTGCCCCGCCCGGTCGGCGTCCGGCGGCGCGGCGAGCAGGGCGAGGTGCTGGTGGGGCTCCTCGGGACGCCGCGCGGCGAGGGCCTCGTCGAACCGGCGGAAGCGTACGGCGTGCTCGTCGCAGGCGTCGTCGAGCCGCTCGTCGTACCGGGGCGGGGGCGGGATCGGTCGGTACCGGTGGAACCAGACGGTGGCTGCCGACCCGTTCGCGAGCAGGTACGCGTCGCCGAAGAGCAGCGCGTGTTCGACCCAGATCCGGGCCACCGCGGCGAGGACGGCGGCCCGCCGTCGCCGATCGGGTACGAGCCACGCCCCGGCGCTGGTCGGCGCGACGGTGGCGGTGACGAGGTCGACGATCCAGTCGATGTCGCTCCAGCGGGCGCGGTGAACCGGCGGGGTGACCTGCACGAGAGCTCCTGTGTCGTCGGGCCGGTCTGCTTCGGGTGACGCGGACGCCGATACGGGCCGGGCCGTGGGGTCACGGTCGGCGAACGCGAACGACTTTAACCCGCAGCGATCGCCCGGTCACAGATTGCTCGGTGTGTCGCGACACCGACACTTCACGGATACTGGTCCCGCCAGTTCACGGCTCGCTGACCGATTCCCCCAGGAAGGACAGCCGCGACATGACCCGCCCGACCCGAGGCACCGGCCCGACGAGCAGGCCGGCGGACCGTACGCGCCGGCCCGACCGGCCGGAGTCCGGTCGGGCCTGGCTCGGGGCGTTCCTGGTGGTGGCGATCGTGGAGCTGGTCGCCGTGGCGGTCGACGCGACACCGGTGCAGTGGCTGGCCAAGCCGCTGCTGGCGCCGCTGCTGCTGGTCTGGCTGTGGTGGGTACGCGGACAGCGCGGCCCGGTCGCCGTCGCGCTGGTCTTCGCCACCGCCGGTGACATCGCGCTGCTGGTGCCGGGAGAGGTCGCGTTCCTGGTGGGGATGGGCTGCTTCCTCGGGACGCAACTGGCGCTGATCACCGCGTTCGTCGGCCATCGGCGACCGCCGGTGCCCGCGCTCGCCGCTTACCTGCTGCTCTGGGCGGGCGCGATCGCGCTGCTGTGGCCGCGCCTCGGCGACCTGCGCTGGCCGGTGCTCGGGTACGGCCTGGCGCTGAGCCTGATGGCCGCGACCGCGACCGCCGTCAACCGTCGGGTGGCCGTCGGCGCCGCGCTGTTCCTCGTGTCGGACCTGCTGATCGGCCTCGACGCGGCCGGCACCACGTGGCCCGCGCACGGGGTGCTGGTGATGACGACCTACAGCGCGGCCCTGCTGCTGATCACCACCGGCTGGGCGGCGCGCGTCGCCGGGCCGGATCAGACCGGCGGCATCAGCCCGCCCCGGTAGGCGGCGGCGACGGCCTGGGCGCGGTCGCGTAGTCCGAGTTTCATCAGGACCCGGCCGACGTGTGTCTTCACCGTCGCGTCGCCGATGTGCAACCGGGCGGCGATCTCGGCGTTGGACAGTCCGTGCGCCATCTGCACCAGCACCTGCCGCTCCCGGTCGGTGAGCCGGTCCAGCTCGGCGGTGGTGGGCGCACGGTGCTCGCCGAGCGCCGCGAACTCGGTCAGCAGCGTCCGGGTCACCGCCGGGTCCAGCCACGCCTCTCCGGCCGCGACCGCGCGGACCGCCATGGTCAGCTCGTCGGGTACGGCGTCCTTGAGCAGGAACCCGGACGCACCGGCCCGCAACGCGGCGCGGACGGCGTCGTCGACGTGGTAGGTGGTCAGGACCAGCACCCGCACCTCGGCGGCGTCGGCGGTGATCTGGCGGGTGGCGGCGACCCCGTCGGTGCCCGGCATCCGTACGTCCATCAGCACCACGTCGGGGCGGATCCGGCGGGCCAGCTCGACCGCGGCGGCACCGTCGTCACACTCGCCGACCACCTCGATGTCCGCCTCGGCGGCGAGCAACATGGCGATCCCGGACCGCACCAGCGGTTGGTCGTCGGCCAGCAGCACCCGGATCACGAGGTCGCCGCCACCGTCGGTGCGGCGCGCAGCGGCAGGCGCGCGTACACCCGGAAGCCCGCGTCCGGCAGCGGCCCGGCGGCCAGCTCGCCGCCGACCACGGCGACGCGCTCGCGTAGACCCAGCAGACCCCGACCGGTCGACGGCAGGCCGCCGGAGGCCGTGCCGCCGGTGTCGCGGACCTCGACCTCCAGGTCGTCGCCCCAGGTGAGGCGCACGATGGCGGTGGCCTGCGGGCCGGCGTAACGGGCGGCGTTGGTCAGCGCCTCCTGCACCGTGCGGTAGGCGGCCAGGCCCACGCTCGGGTCCACCGGGCGTGGCCGACCGTCGACGGTCACGGTGACCGGCAGTCCGGCGTCCCGCATCCGGATCACCAGGTCGTCGATCTCGGCGGGCCCGGGGTGCCGGTCCTCGGCGGGTGCCGGCGCGTCGCCGGGCGCGATGACGGCGAGCATCCGCCGCAGTTCCTCGACGGCCTGCCGGCCGACCTGCTCGATGTGGGCGAGCGCCTGACCGGCCCGGTCCGGGTCGGTGGTCACGATCCGGCGGGCACCGCCGGCCTGCAACAGCATCACCGTGACGCTGTGCGCGACGATGTCGTGCAACTCGCGGGAGATCCGGGCCCGCTCGTCGGTGACCGCCCGCTGCGCCTCGAGAACCCGCAGCCGCTCGGCGGCGGCGAGCCGACGCCGGTTGCTGCCGGCCCACCGGCCCAGCGCCCACACCCCGGCGACGACCGTGGCGTAGACCAGGGCCAGACCGACGAAGACGGCGGTACGGCGGCCGGCGTCCTCCCGTCCCGCCAGCCACGCCTCGTTGGCGGCGATCACCAGGTACGGGGCCAGGGCCGGGACGGTGGCCCAGGCGCGGTCGGCCGGCGCGTGGGCGCCCACCGCGTACAGGGCGACCAGCACGCCGAGCACCGGCTGGTAGCCGGGCACCAGCGCGGTGCCGACCAGGCCGAGCGCCGACACCAGCGCGAACACGGTGACCGGCGCCCGGCGACGCCAGAGCAGGGCGACCGGGGCGAGCGCCGCGAACGCCGCCAGCAGGAGCGTCGAACCGTCGGGCCCGGCCTGGGCCAGGTCGGAACCGGCGGTGGAGAACAGCGCCAGGTCGAGCACCCAGACCGCCGTGGCGACCAGGACGTCCCGCCCGGCCGGCCGGTGGGTACGGTCCGACGGGTCCACCGCACCGACCGCCGCCGGCGTGGGCCCGACGGCCGGTGCGGGCGGTGACCCGGTCGGCGGGCCGGGCGGGGTGGTCATCGGGGGCCGTGCGGCTGGCAGAAGCAGAAAAGGATGCAGAAGCCGCCGGTCAGGTCGCGCATCGTGTCGAACCGGTGCTCGGCGCGGCGCGGCTCGCGTTGGGCCTGCTCCAGGTCACCGGCCCGGCGCAGCAGGTCGTCGTCGATCAGGTGGATGTCGTCGCGGACGATCTCCTGCCGACGCAGCGCCTCCCACAGGTCACCACCGGCGGCCTCGATCGCCTCGGCCAGGGCGGCCGGTTCGGCGGGCCCGACCTGCGTCCGGTAGCCGGAGGTCCGGCCGAGGGAGGCGACGAGCGCCAGCGGCGCCCGGTCGGTCAGCCCGAACCGCCGCCACTTCCACACCGGCGCCACCTCGACCGGCAGGTGGTTGTCGAGACCGGCCGGGAAGATCACGACCTCGAGGTCGGCGTGCGGGTCGAACAGCGGCTTCGGCGGGTCGGGTACGAGCACCTGGTCGCCGTCGATCAATACACCGGCGGCGAGGTGACCGGCGGCCCGGTCGGTCGCACGACGGTCCTGGATGGAAACTCTGATCTCGGCGCGGATGGCCGTGTCGACGCACACTCTGGTTCCTCCGGTGCAGCGGGTGCGTGAACCGTAGGCCGAAAACGATCATCCGGCTGTCAGATACCGACACCGGATCCGTCCTTCTGCCGCTTGACACCTCCCCCCTTCACCCGATCCGCTCCCTCCCCCACCGCCCCCACCCCCGTCGCCCCCGTCGCCCGTTACCTTTTTGATCGTCCCCAGTCGGGGACTCTCGGTCGCTCGGCCCGGTATGACTTCCTGCCCCTGTCGTTTGGATGATCCGGGGGGTGTTGTCGCCGGGTCGGGTGGCGTCGGTGGACCGCTGATAGGGACACGGCCGCCCGCTTTGTGGGTTGGTCTCTTCGTAACGTGGCTGCCGGCAGTCCGATGCCCAGACCAGCGGCCGGGGCCACGAGGCGATGCGTGGAGGCGGGTGTGGTGCACGACGGATACGGCGTCTACCTCGGCTTGGACGTCGGCAAAGAGGGTCACCACGCGGTGGGGCTGGCGCCGGACGGCAGGCGGCTGCATGACGCGGCGTTGCCGAACACGGAGGCGCGGCTGCGGCAGTTGTTCGACAAGCTCGCCCGTCACGGTGCGGTTCTGGTGGTGGTCGACCAGCCCGCGTCGATCGGTGCCTTGCCGGTCGCGGTGGCTCGGGCGTGTGGGCATCAGGTGGCCTACCTGCCCGGCCTGGCGATGCGGCGGATCGCTGACCTGCACCCCGGTTCGGCGAAGACCGATGCCCGCGACGCCTACGTCATCGCTGACGCGGCCCGCACTCTGCCGCACACGCTGCGGCGGGTCGACGTCGGCGACGAGACCCTGGCCGAACTGGAGGTCCTGGTCGGCTTCGATGATGACCTCGCCGGCGAAGCCACCCGCGTGTCCAACCGGATCCGGGGACTGCTCACCCAGATCCACCCCGCTCTGGAACGTGTCCTCGGCCCGAAAGTCCACCACAAGGCGGTGCTGGAGCTGCTGTCCCGGTGCGGCGGTCCGGTCGGGCTGCGCAAGGCCGGCCGCCGCAAGCTGCTGTCGATCGCCGCCGTCCACGCACCCCGCATGGGCGAACGCCTCGTCGAGCAGATCATGACCGCGCTGGACGAGCAGACCGTCACCGTTCCCGGCACCCAGGCGGCGGAGACGATCCTGCCCCGCCTCGCTGACAGCCTGCGAGACGTCCTGCGCCAACGCGACCAGGTCGCCACTCAGGTCGAGGGGATGCTTGATGCGCACCCTCTCGCCGAGGTCCTGACCTCGATGCCCGGCATCGGTGTCAGGACCGCCGCCCGGATCCTGCTCGAAGTCGGCGACGGCACCGCCTTCGCCACCCCCGGCCACCTCGCCGCCTACGCCGGACTCGCACCCGTCACCCGACGATCCGGCAGCAGCATCCGCGGCGAACACCCACCCCGCGGCGGCAACAAGAACCTCAAACGAGCCTTCTTCCTCGCCGCGTTCGCCGCCCTCGCCGACCCCACCAGCAGGGCTTACTACGACCGCAAGAGAGCCGAGGGCAAACGCCACAACGCTGCCCTCATCTGCCTGGCCCGCCGCCGCTGCGATGTCTTGTTCGCCATGCTCCGCGACAAGATCCCCTACCAACCCCGCCCAGCCACGCCGATCGCGGCTTGACCAAACCCATAGGGACACCCCCCCACCTCGTCGCCGGGTTGATCAAGAAGTTTGAGTCCCGTTTCCTCGTGGATCGGGACCCAAACTCCTTGATCAACCCGGCGAGGGGGTGGGGGGTGGGGGGTGGGGTGGGGTGGGGGTGGGGGGGTTAGGGCTTGGGGTAGAGGGCGGCTATGTCGTCGGCGAAGTGGGACTCGACGGCGCTTCTCTTGATCTTGAGGGTGGGGGTCAGTTCGCCGTCGTCCTCGGTCAGGTCTCGGGCCAGGATGCGGAAGGTCTTGACCTGTTCGGCGCGGGACACCGTGCGGTTGGCCCTGTCGACGGCGTGCTGGATCTCCCCGCGCAGGTGCGGATCGTCGCGCAGGGACGCCAACGAGGCACCGGAGTGCCCGTGGCTCTCCCGCCACCGCAGCCACGCCTGCGGGTCGACGGTGACCAGCGCGCCCACGTAAGGACGCCCGTCGCCGACCAGCATCGACTGGCTGACCAGGGGGTGCGCGCGGATGAGTTCCTCGATCGGCGCGGGCGCGACGTTCTTGCCCGCCGCAGTCACCATGATCTCCTTCGTGCGGCCGGTGATGCGCAGGAAACCGTCGTCGTCGAGCCGACCGAGGTCACCGGTGCGCAGCCACCCGTCGGGGGTCTTCGCCTCCCGGGTGGCCTCGGGATTGTTCCAGTACCCCGGGAACACCACCTCGCTGCGGACGTGGATCTCCCCGTCGTCGGCGATGCGGACGCGCACCCCGGGCAGCGGCCGACCGACCGTACCGATCCGGATCGCGGTCGGCAGGTTGGCGGCGAGGGCCGGGGAGGTCTCGGTCAGTCCGTACCCCTCCAGCACGGTGATACCCGCGCCCCGGAAGAAGTGTCCGAGCCGCTCCCCCAGCGGTGCCCCGCCGACGATCGCCATCCGGCACCGCCCGCCGAGGGTGGCCCGCAGCCGGCGGTACCCGACGAGGTCGAACACCAGGTGGGCCAGGCGCAGCGGCAGTCCGGGCCCGCCCGGGTGGTCCAGGGCTCGGCTGTACCGTACGGCCACCTTCTCGGCGAGGGTGAACAGCGCGCCCCGGTGGCCGTCCTGCGCCGCCTGCCGGGCCTGGTCGTACATCTTCTCGAACATGCGGGGCACGGTGAGGATGAACGTGGGCCGGAAGCGGCGGAGCTGGTCGAGCACCCCGGACATGTCCGCGCTGTGCACCATGGTGGCCCGGGTGTGCACCATGCCGATCTGGATCAGCCGGGCGAAGGCGTGCGCCAGCGGCAGGAACAGCAGCGTCGACGCGCCGGGGTGCAGCAGTTCGGGCAGCACGGCGGTGGCGTTGCCGACGTCGGTGGAGATGTTGCGGTGGGTCAGCACGCAGCCCTTCGGCGCGCCGGTGGTGCCGCTGGTGTAGACGATCGTGGCGATGTCCCGGCCGGTCACCGCGGCGCGCCGACGGTCCACCTCGTCGGCGTCGACGGCGCGCCCCCGGGCGGTCAACGTGATCAGGTCACCGGCGTCGATGCGCCAGGTCTGCCGCAGCTCGGGCAGGTCCGGCCGCAGGCCGGTCACCGTGGCGGCGTGGTCGGCGGTCTCCACCACGCAGCCGACCGCGCCGGAGTCGCCGAGGATCCACCGGATCTGGTCGCTGGATGAGGTGTCGTAGATCGGCACGGTGACCGCGCCGATGGACCAGAGCGCGTAGTCGACCACGGTCCACTCGTACCGGGTCCGGCTGAGCAGCCCCACCCGGTCGCCGTGCGCGATGCCGACCGCGAGGAGGCCCCGGGCCAGCGCCAGCACGTCGTCGCGGAACTGCCGGCAGGTCACCGGCAGCGGGCCACCGCGCCCGGAGCGCCGCACCGGCCAGGACCGTGGGTCGGGATCGGGGCGTACGAACTGGACGGCGTCCGGGTCCTCGGCCGCGTTGCGCCACACCCGGTCGGCCAGGCTGCCGTCCTCGCCGCCGACGATCGGATCAACCGCTGTCTCCCGCACGCGCGCCCACCTGCCGTCGAGTCCCCGTCCGGCTGATGGTGACCGGGCGGTCCGAGCCCGGTCCCGGGAACGCGAGAACCCGTCCCGTGCCGTCCGGCACGTGCTAGGCCGCACCCCGCCGCCCGGCGATCGATTCGAGGGAACGCGGACGGCGGTGGCCCGGCCGGGACAAGCCGGGACCACCGCCCCCCACGCGCCGTCCGGCGGGCTACGCCGGAGGCTCGGCCACCGCGGGTACGCCGGCGGCCAGGTCACGCACCGGCAGCCCGAGTCGCCGCACCGCCGCCTCGATCAGTTCCCCGGTGGTGAGTTGCAGGTCGAGCACCACGCCACGCTCGTCCCGCCAGAGCGGTTCCAGCGTCGCGGTCTGCGAGTCCAGCAGGCTCGCCGGCATATAGTGGTCGGCCCGCAGCGACATCCGTTGCCGGATCGTCTCGGTCGGCCCGTCCAGGTGCAGGAAGTCGACGCTCGGCGGGCCCTGCCGCAGCACGTCCCGGTAGGAGCGTTTCAACGCCGAGCAGGCCAGCACCGTCGACACGCCCTCCCGGTGCCGGTCGGCCATCCACCCGGCGAGAGCCCGCAGCCACGGCCAGCGGGCGTCGTCGTCCAGGGGTACGCCCGCCCGCATCCGCGCCACGTTGGCCTCGGAGTGGAACTCGTCGGCCTCGGCGAACACCAGCCCGGTGAGCGCGGCGACGCCCCGGGCCACGGTCGTCTTGCCCGCGCCCGACACCCCCATCACCACGATGTGCCGGGTCGACGGGTCACCAGTCATGGACCGTGCCGTCCGACAGCCGGTTGAACGGCAGGTAGGCCGGCTGGTACGGGTACCGCGCGGCGGCCTCCTCGTCCAGTTCCACGCCGATGCCCGGCTGCTCGCCCGGGTGCAGGTAGCCGTCGGCGAAGGTGAACGACTGGCGGAACACCTCGTTGGTGAGCGGGCCGTGCCGCATGTACTCCTGGATGCCGAAGTTGTGGATGGCCAGGTCGAGGTGCAGTGCGGCGGCCATGCCGACCGGCGAGATGTCGGTGGGGCCGTGGATGCCGGACTTGATCTGGTACTGCGCGGCGAAGTCGAGCAGCTTGCGCATCGCCGTGATGCCACCGGTGTGGGTGACGGCGGAGCGCACGTAGTCGATGAGCTGCTCCCGGATCAGGGTCTGGTAGTCCCACACGGTGTTGAAGATCTCGCCGATGGCCAGCGGGGTGGTGGTGTGGTGGCGCACCAGCCGCAACGCCTCCTGGTTCTCCGCCGGGGTGCAGTCCTCCAGCCAGAACAGGTCGTACGGCTCCAGCGCCTTGCCCAGCTTGGCGGCCTGGATCGGGGTCATCCGGTGGTGGCCGTCGTGCAGCAGCGGCAGCTCCGGACCGAACTCACTGCGGACCGCCTCGAAGACGCCGGGCAGGTGCCGCAGGTACGCCCGGGTGTCCCAGTCCTCCTCGGCCGGCAGCGGGGTGCGCTGGGCCGGCTCGTAGTCGTAGCGCTTGCCGCCGGTGCTGGGCTGCGCGGCGACTCCGTACACGGCGTTGATGCCGGGCACCGACGTCTGCACCCGGATCGACCGGTAGCCCTGGTCGAGGTGCGCGCGGATCGAGTCGAACAGCTCCGGCAGGTCCCGCCCGGAGGCGTGCCCGTACGCCATGATGCCGGTCCGGGACGCGCCACCGAGGAGCTGGTAGAGCGGCATCCCGGCGGCCTTGGCCTTGATGTCCCAGAGCGCCACGTCGACTGCGGCGATGGCGGCCATGGTCACCGGTCCCCGCCGCCAGTACGCCGAGCGGTAGAGGAACTGCCAGGCGTCCTCGATGCGGTGCGCGTCCCGGCCGATCAGCAGCGGGACGACGTGGTCGCGCAGGTACGAGGCGACCGAGAGTTCACGCCCGTTGAGTGTGCCGTCGCCCAGGCCGGTGATGCCATCCTCGGTTGTGATCTTCAAGGTGACGAAGTTGCGGTCCGGACTGGAGACGATGACGTCTGCAGCGACGATCTTCACGAGGGTGCCTTTCTCGCAGGTGATGCTCAGCGAAGGGTGGTGCCGGCAGCGCTGCCGGTGATCAGGGACAACTCGTCGCGGCGGGGTAGGCCCTCCCAGTCGCCGTGTCCGGCGACCGCGAACGCCCCGAGCGCCACCGCGCGCCGGAGCCGGTCGGTCAGGTCCAGCCCGTCCAGGTGCCCGGAGAGATAGCCGGCGGTGAACGCGTCACCGGCACCGACGGTGTCGACGGCGGTGACCGGCACCGCCGGCACGTGCTGCACACCATCCACGGTGTACGCACGGACGCCGTCGGCACCGAGCTTGACCAGCACCGTCGACACTCCCCGCCGCAGCAGGTCGGCGGCGGCACCGCGCTCGTCGGCCCCGGCCTCGGCGACCAGGTCCAGCTCGTCGGTGGAGGCCACCACGACCGAGGCGTACCCGGCCAGCGGGGTCAGGGTCGCCCGGGCCTGCTCCCGGGACCAGAGGCCGGCCCGGTAGTTGACGTCCAGGCTGACCGCGATGCCGGACTCGGCCGCGGTGCGGACCGCCCAGCTCACCGCGGCCCGCGCGCCCTCGGACAGGGCCGGGGTGATCCCGCTCAGGTGCAGCAGGCGGGCACCGGCGGCGAGCGGCGCGCGCAGGTCGTCGACGTCGAGCGCCGAGCCCGCCGAACCGGCCCGCAGGTAACGCACCCGGGACACGTCGGCGGTCCGCCGCTCCAGGAACATCACCCCGGGCGGGCGCTGCGGGTCCCGCCGGACGTCGGCGGTGTCGACGCCCTCGGCCCGCAACTGCCGCAGCACGAACTCGCCCAGCTCGTCGTCGCTGACCCGGCCCGCCCAGGCCGCCCGGTGACCGAGCCGCGCCACGCCGATGGCCACGTTGGACTCGGCACCGGCCAGGTGCATGGTCAACGGTCCACCGGCCGCCAACGGGCCGGACGACCGCAACGACACCAGCGCCTCACCGACCGTGAGCAGATCCCGCCGACGCTCGCTCATGCCGTCGCTCCGCTGCGCTGCGCGCCACCATGAGACACCAGAACACGATGATTCACTCGCTGACGCTCGCTCATGCCGTCACTCCGCTGCGCTGCGCGCCACCATGAGACACCAGAACACGATGATTCACTCGCTGACGCTCGCTCATGGCCGCAGTTCCCGCACCGCGTCGAGGTAGCGGCGGGCGCGGTCGCGCAGGGCGTCGAGGTCGCCGCCGGAGGCGGCGTCGCCCACCAGCGGGCCGCCGACGCCGACCGCGATCGCGCCGACCGCCAGGTAGGCGGGCATCTCGGCCAGTCCGACCCCGCCGACCGCGACGAACGGGATGTCCGGGAACGGGTCGCGGAGCGCCCTGAGGTACCCGGGTCCACCGACCGAGGCCGGGAAGAGCTTGACCACGCTCGCCCCCGAGCGCACCGCCGTGTACGCCTCGGTGGGGGTCAGTGCGCCGGCCGCGACCGGCAGGCCCCGCCGGGCCGCCTCGGCGATCGACTCGACCACGGCCGGCGTCACCACGAACTGCGCGCCGGCCGCCGCCACGTCCGCGACGTCGGCCCCGGTGAGCACCGTGCCGGCGCCGACGAACGTGTCGGCCGGGGCGTCGGCCCGGATGGCCGCGATGGCATCGAGCGCGTTCGGGGTGGTCAGGGCCACCTCCACCGCGCGTACGCCCTCGGCCAGCAGGGCGGTGCCGGCGGCGACGGCGGCGGCGGTGTCGGTGCCCCGGATGATGGCCAGCACCCGGGAGCGGGTGAGTTCGGCGGTCAGGTCGAAGGTCATCCTCACCACTCCGCGTACGAGCCGTCGGGGTGCCGGAACATCGGGCTGCGCCAGGCGTGGCCGCGCTTGTCGGCCGCCCGCACCGCCTGCTCGTCGATCTCGATGCCCAGCCCCGGTGCGGTCAGTCGCTGCACGTACCCGTCGACGAAGGTCAGCGGCTGCTGGTCGACGCAGTAGTCCAGCACCTCGGCCCCGAGGTTGTAGTGGATGCCGATGCTCTGCTCCTGGATCAGGTAGTTCGGCGTGGCGAAGCCGACCTGGAGGCAGGCGGCCAGCGCGATCGGCCCGAGCGGGCAGTGCGGGGCGAGCTGCACGTCGAACGTCTCGGCCAGCGCCGCGATCTTGCGTACCTCGGTGATGCCACCGGCGTGCGCGAGGTCCGGCTGGGCCACCGCGATACCGGCCTGGAGCACCGGCAGGAACTCCTGCCGGTTGTACAGCCGCTCCCCGGTGGAGACCGGCGTGCTGGTGGAGCGGACGAACTCGCCGATCAGGTGCGAGTTCTCCGGCACCACCGGCTCCTCCAGGAACAGCGGCCGGAACGGCTCCAGCAGCGGTGCGACCCGACGGGCGTTGGCCAGGGTGAACCGGCCGTGGAAGTCGACCGCCACGTCCCGCTCGTCCCCGAGCACCTCCCGGGCGGCGGCGACCCGCTGCACCACCGCGTCGAGTTCGGCGACGGAGGCGAGCGGGCTCATCCGCCCGGACGCGTTCATCTTGACCGCGGTCAGACCGGACTCGACCCGTGCGGCGATGTGGTCCCGGACCTCGTTCGGCTCGTCACCGCCGACCCAGCCGTAGACCCGGATCCGGTCCCGGACGGGCCCACCGAGCAACTGGTGCACGGGCGCACCGTACCGCTTGCCGGCGATGTCCCAGAGCGCCTGGTCGAGTCCGGCCACGGCGCTGGCCAGGATCGCCCCGCCGCGATAGAAGGAGCCCTTGGTCATCACCTGCCAGTGGTCCTCGATGCGCAGCGCGTCCTGCCCGACGAGCAGCTCGGAGAGCTGCTCGACGGCGGTGCGGACGGTCTCCGAGCGGCCCTCGCAGGTGGCCTCGCCCCAGCCGACGATGCCGTCGGTGGTCTCCACCCGCACGAACAGCCAGCGGGGGGCGACGAGGAACGTCTCGACACGGGCAATGGTGGTCATGATCGCGTCAGCCCTTCGTCGCACCGGCGGTGAGACCGGAGACCACGTACTTCTGCACGAACAGGGCGATCAGCATGATCGGCAGGGTGACCACCGTGGTCGCCGCCATCAGGCCGCCCCAGTCGATGCTGGCGTACCCGACGAAGTCGAAGATCGCCACCGGCAGGGTCTTCGTGCTCGCACCGGAGAGCACCAGCGCGAACATGAAGTTGTTCCAGGAGAAGATGAAGGACAGGATGCCGGCGGTGGCGATGCCCGGGACGGACAGCGGCAGGGTGATCCGCCGGAACGCGCCGATCGGGGTCAGCCCGTCGACCAGCGCCGCCTCCTCCAACTCCTCCGGCAGGCCGTCGAAGTAGCCCATCATGATGTAGACGATGAGCGGCAGCGAGACGAACATGTGGCTCAGGATCAGCACGCTGAACCCGCCGACCATGCGCAGGTTCGAGAAGACGTAGTACCACGGCACCAGCAGCGAGACGCCGGGGATGATCCGGGCCATCAGCACGACCAGTGCCGACTTCTTCATGTTGAAGCGGCTCATCGAGTACGCCGCCGGCACGCCCAGCAGCAACGACAGCGTCGTCGCCGCGAACGCCACCCAGAGGCTGTTGACGATGAACTGGACGTAGTTGGCCTGTTGCAGGACCGTGTTGTAGTTGTCCAGCGTGGGCGTGAAGACCAGCGCCTTGCTGGAGTCGTAGATGTCGACGTTGGTCTTGAACGACGCGGCGACCATCCAGATCAGCGGCGCCACCAGCGACAGCACCACGACGGCCAGCGCGACCACCCGGAAGATCTTGAAACCCTTACCCGGTTTCATCGGCCCTCCTCCTTCTTCTTGCGCGCGGTGAGGACCCACATCAGGGCGATGATGAGCAGGAAGAACAGGATCAACACGGTCGACGAGAGGCCGTACTCGTTGTAGTCGAAGCTCAGCCCGTACGCGTACACGTTGAGCGTCTCGACCTCGTTGAACGAACCGCCGCCGCGCCCCTTGGTGGCGTACAGGATGTCGAAGGTCTTCAGCGCGTCGATACCGCGCAGCAGCACCGCGACGATCACGGTGGGCATCAGCAGCGGCAGGGTGACGTGCCGGAAGCGCTGCCAGGCGCTGGCGCCGTCGATCATCGCGGCTTCCTGCGGCTCGTCGGAGAGCGAGGTGAGTCCGGCGAGCAGGATCAGCACGACCATCGGCGTCCACTGCCAGATGTCGATGAAGATCGTGGTGGGCAACGCGGTGTGCTGACCGGCGAGCCAGGGCTGCGGGCCGATGCCGACCCAGCCGAGCGCCTGGTTGGCCAGACCGATGTTCGGGTCGAAGATGAGCCGCCACATCATGCCGACCGCGACCGGGGTGGCCACCAGCGGCAGCAGGATGGCGACGCGGACCCACTTCTCGCCCCGGAACGGCCGCCACAGCAACAGCGCGATCGCCATGCCGAGCACGACCTCGACGAGCAACGCGACGCCGGTGAAGGCACCGGTACGCGCGACGGCGGGCCAGAACCGGTCGGTGTCGGTGAGGACGTCGACGTAGTTCCGGAAACCGATGAACTCCGACTCGGCGCGGACCGACCCCGAGGAGTCGGTGAGGCTGAGGTACGCCGTCCAGGCGAGCGGAAAGATGATCAGCGCGGCGACAAAGGCCATGGCCGGGGCCGCGAAGAGCCACTTGCGATGGTCGTTGGCCCAACGCGCCCAACCGGGCGTGTCGGGCATGACAGAGGCGCTACTGGTCGCCCGCTCGGGGGCGCTGACTGCTGACATCAGATCTCCGTGATGGGAAGGCCGGGCGGGGGTGGCGGGGCGATCGGCCCCACCACCCCCGCGCTCGGACCTAGCGGGCCTCGTCGTCCAGGAACTTCTGGAACGCCTCGTGGGCGGTGTCCGCCGAGGCGGCGGCGTCCCGACCGGTGATGGCGTCCACGATCGGCTGACCGACGATCTCCCGGGCCTGCGCCACGCGCTCGACCACGGGCCGGTCGTGACCCACGCCGTTGGCGAGGCTCACGGTGATCGCCTGCGCCATGTCCTCCGGGTAGGTCGAGGTGCCCTCCGGGTTCTCGAAGACGGAGGCGCGGGCGCCGGGGGTACCGGCCTTCTGCTGCTCCAGCGACTGCTCCTTGCCGGCCGCCCACTCGATGAACTTCCAGGCGTTGGTCTGGTTGCCCGAGGCCTCGTTGATCGCGAGGCCCCACGAGGGGATGTTGTACGGCTTGGAGCCGGCGGGACCGGCCGGGAACGGCGCGAACCCGACGTTCTCGGAGACCCGCGACTTGCTCGGGTCGGTGGCGTTCGCGTAGAGCGAGTTGGCCTCGGGGTAGAAGGCGGCCTGGCCCTGGGTGAAGATGGCCATCGCCTCGGACCAGCTCATGTCGGTGCTGATGTTGGCCGGACCCTGCTCGCGCAGCAGCCCGCCGTAGAAGGCGTACGCCTGCTTGGCGGCCGCGCTGTTGACGGCGGAGTTGCCCGCCTCGTCGACGAAGTCGCCGCCGAAGCTGTAGAGGAAGCTGGAGAACTGGGTGACGGCGGCGGCCTTACCGGTCCGGGCCACGAAGCCGGCCACGCCCGGGTTGTCCGCCTGGATCTTGGTCGCCTGCGCCTTCAGTTCGTCGAGCGTCTGCGGCGGGGCGCTGAAGCCGGACTTCTCCAGCAGGTCCTTGCGGTAGTAGAGCACCTGCTGCTCGGTGATGATCGGGATGCCCACCACCTTCTCCTCGTAGGTGGTGGCGCTCACCGGGGCGTCCTGGAAGTCGGCGAAGTCGAAGTCCGCGCTGTCCTTGGCCTTGTCGGTCAGGTCGGCCAGGTACCCGTTCTTGGCGAACAGCCGGCCTTCCTGCAACGGCCGGTACATCATCACGTCGATGTCGTTCGAGCCGGCGTTGAGCTTCACGTTGTACTGGTCCGACAGCTGGTCCTCGCCGAGCTGGGTGACCTCGACCTTGAGGCCGGTCTGCTGCTCGAACTCGGGCAGCGCCTTCCGGATGTTCTCGGTCCAGACGTGGTTGACCAACGTCACGCGCACGGTGTCCGACGCGCCGCTGTCCTCACCGCCACCGCCACAGGCGGAGAGGGTCATGGCGGCCACGACCGCCAGAGATGTCCCAACTATTGATCGACGTCCCACGTCCGTCTCTCCTTCTGTCCTGGCCGACGCCTCGGGGGGACGGGCGCGACCTCGGGCTGTTACATCCGCTTAACGTCCGGATGTTAGGCCGAAAAAGCAGACTTATACAAGGGGGAGACCCAACTGATATGATCCGAGCCGTGAAGGTTCCCTCACCCGGGGTGACACCCGCCCAAACCACCCGGACCGAGAACGGTCTGCACGGCCGTGTCCTCGACCACCTCGGTACGGCCATCTGCGGCGGTGAGCTGACCTCCGGAGCGGTGCTCAACATCGACGACCTGGTGGACCGCTACGCCGTGTCCCGCTCGGTGATCCGGGAGGTCCTCCGGGTGCTGGCGTCGATGGGCTTCATCGAGACCCGCCGCCGGGTCGGTGTCATGATCCGTCCGGCCCACCACTGGAACGTCTTCGATCCCCAGGTGATCCGCTGGCGACTCGCCTCCGTCGGCCGCATCGCGCAGATCCGGTCGATCACCGAGCTGCGGACCGCGGTGGAGCCGCACGCCGCCTGGCTCGCCGCCCACCGGGTCGACCACGACGAGGCCAGCGACCTGGTCGGCCTCGCCGCCAAGCTGTGGGCCGCCGGCAAGGCCGGGGACGAGAAGCGCTTCCTCGACCTCGACATCGAGTTCCACCAGCGGGTGCTCCGCGCCTCCGGCAACGAGATGTTCGTCAAGCTCCAGGATCTGGTCGCCGAGGTCCTGATCGGACGCCACCACTACCACCTGATGCCGCACTACCCCCACGAGCAGGCACTGCAACTGCACGCGGACGTCGCCCAGTCGATCCAGCGCCACGACGGCGAGACCGCGCGCGAGGCGATGGTGCAGATCATGGAGCACGCGTTCGAGGAGATGTCCTCGATCTGGGAGCAGGGGCATCCCGCCGAGCCCGCCCCCGAGCCGGCCTGATCCCGCCACGATCGGCGGAGCGGGCGTCCGTACGATGCGGGCATGGCGTTGCTGCACCGGGCGGAACTGCGCCCCACCAAACTGGAACTGTTGGCGACGTGGCTGCCCGGCCGCGTCTGGTATCGCGGGGACGCCGACGCCGAGGTGGTACGCGTGGGCGCGTACCGGTTCGACGACCCGGCGGGCGAGGTCGGGATCGAGACGCTGCTGGTACGCGCCGGAACCGGCCCGGTGCACCAGGTGCCGCTCACCTACCGTGGCGAGCCGCTGGCCGGTGCGGAGGAGTGGCTGGTCGGCACGATGGAGCACTCGGCGTTGGGCCGACGGTGGGTCTACGACGCCTGCGGCGACCCGGTGTACGTGGCGGCGCTGGCCGACGCGGTGCTCGCCGACACCGGTCAGGCCGAGGAGTACTTCGAGGAGGACGGCGAGCGGCAGGTCCGACCGCCGAACATGGAGATCGCCAGCGACGCACCGGCATCCGAGGCGCCCCCGGTCGGCGCGGTGCGGTCGGTCGCGGACGGCGACCTGGCCGTCATCGCCACGGACGGCGTCGAACTGGCCGTGGTCCGCCGCCCGGGTTCGGGCGCGACGGCCTCCGGGGTCGCGTTGATCGGCACCTGGGACGACGTCAGCGCGCCACTGGCGTACGCCGTGCCGCGCTGACCACCGCCCGCACCACTTCCCACCCGGGGCGGGCTGCTGCATACCGGGTATGCTTCCTCGCCATGCGACCCGCCCCCGACCACCGACGCGTGGCACTCGTCGCCGTGCTCGGCGGCTTCCTGCTCGGCTTCCTCGACTTCGTGTGGATCAAGTACGTGCCGTACCCCTTCGCCAACCTGGGCAACTCCAGCGCGGTATGGGCGGTGGCCGCGTTCGCCGTCGGGCTCTGGGTCCGCCGTGGTCCGGTCCGCGCGGCCGTCGGTGCCGCCGTCGGGCTCGTCGTCGCGGTGCCCAGCTACTACGTCGCGGCGGCGCTCGTGCAGGGCGACGACTGGGCGGTGCTGTGGGCGACCACCTCGCTGATCTGGATGACGTTCGGAGTCCTGGCCGGAGTGATCTTCGGTGTCGGCGGGGTCTGGGCACGCGGGTCGGGATGGCGGCAGGTGACCGGGACGGCGCCGCCCGCCGCCGTGCTGTTCGCCGAGGCGCTACTCCAGGCGCGACGGATCGACCATCCGAGCTACGGGATCGAACCGCTCTGGAACGCCCTGATCAACGCGGTGCTCGGCGTGCTGGTCGTGGTCCTGGTCGGCCGCACCGCCCGGCAGCGGCTGGTCGCGCTGGCCACGGCCGTGCCGCTGGCGCTGGCCGGGTTCGTGGCGTTCCGGCTGGCGGGCTTCGGCTGACCGCCCGCTCACCCGGTCAGTCGGTGAACGCGGCAAGGTCCAGCACGTCCAGGCGGTCCGGATCGGCGATCACGTCGATCTCGGCGATCCGCCCGCCCGCGACGGTGAAGGCCATCACCGACAACGGTCGACCGGCGGCGGTCACCACCACCCCGGCCGTGCCGTTGACCAGCGCCGGTCGGGCGAACGGCGAGAACCGGCCGAACGAGGTGGCCTCGGCGGCGACGGTGGCGGCACCTCTGATCACGGTGGTGAACCGGGCGCGACCGGCACCGCCGTCCGACCGCAGCACCACCTCCGGGTGCAGCACGCCGACCAACGCGTCGAAGTCACCGTCCCGGGCCGCGCTCAGGAACGCGTCGACCACCGCACGCTGACGGGCGAGATCGGCGTCCGGCACCGGCGACTGCCCGCGTACCCGGCGGCGCGCCCGGCTGGCCAGTTGACGCGTGGCCGTCGGTGTCCGGTCGATCATCGGCGCGATCTCGTCGAACGGCACCGCGAACATGTCGTGCAGGACGAACGCCAGCCGCTCCGCCGGGCCGAGCGTGTCGAGCACCACCAGCAGCGCCAGCCCGACCGAATCGGCCAGCACCGCGGCGTGCTCCGGATCGTCGGTGCCCTCCGGGCTGACCAACGGATCGGGAACCCGGGCGTCGAGCGGCTCCTCACCACGACGCCGACGGGTCCGCAGGGCGTTCAGACAGACCCGCGCGACCACCGTGGTCAGCCACGCGGGCAGGTTGTCCAGCGCGGCGGCGTCCATGCGGGCCAGCCGCAGCCACGCCTCCTGCACGGCGTCGTCGGCCTCTCCCAGGGAGCCGAGCATCCGGTACGCCACCGCCCGCAGGTGCGACCGCTGCTCCTCGAACCGCGCGGCCAGCCAGTCGGACTCGATCATCGTTCGCCCTCCTCCGGGTCCCACCCCACCCGACCCCGCCGGGCCCACCGATGTGACGTCGACCGGTCACCACCGGCGTCCGGACGGGGTCGACCCGGTGAAGCCACGAACGGTAGCCGACCGCACGACGGGCGGCGCGACGCAGGGAGAGACGAATGAACCCACCGATCCTGGTCACCGGCGGTACCGGCACCCTGGGCCGCCTGGTCACCCCGCTGCTGCGCGACGCCGGCCGGCCGGTACGCGTGCTGAGCCGGCGAGGTGGCCGCGCCGCCCACGGAATCGAACAGGTCCGGGCCGACCTGAGCACCGGCGAGGGCGTGCAGCGGGCGGTACGCGGCGTCGACACGGTGCTGCACCTGGCCGGCGGCGCGAAGGGCGACGACGTCCTGGCCCGGAACCTGGTCGACGCCGCCCGGCAGGCGGACGTGCGGCATCTGGTCCTCGTCTCCGTCGTCGGCGCGGACCGCCTCCCGCTCGCCTGGATGCGGACCAAGCTGCACGCCGAGGAGGCGATCGGCGGCTGCGGCCTGCCCTGGACCGTGCTGCGGGCCGCGCAGCTCCACGACCTGGTGCTGAGCATGGCGCAGAAGCTGACCGCCCTGCCGGTGGTGCCGCTGCCCGGTCTGCGGTTGCAGCCGGTGGACGGCCGCGAGGTCGCCGCCCGGCTCGCCGAACTGACCCTGGGCACCCCGGCGGGCCTGATGCCCGACATCGTCGGCCCCCAGGTGCACACCACCGGGGAACTGATCCGTGGCTACCTGCGGGCCAGCAGGAAACGGCGGTTCACCCTGCCGGTCCGCCTGCCCGGCGAGGCGGGACGCGCCTACCGCGACGGGGCGAACCTGACGCTGCACGGCGCGAGCGTCGGCACCCGGACCTGGGAGGCGTTCCTCGCCGAACGGGTCACCGCCCGCTAGCGCGTGGGGCAGCACGCAGCGCCACCGGTTGGTAACGTGGCGGCGATCTGCGGTGGTGTCCCTTGGGGAGGGTCGCGTGTGGGCGGACGAGGCGGCGCTGGACGCGGCGCAGCGCCGCCTCGACGAGTGGGAGTCCGCCGTCGCCGACCGGGCGCGGCGGGCCCAGTCGCTGGCGGGCCGGGTCGCGGCGCTCACCGGCACCGCGCACAGCCCGGACCGCACCGTCACCGCCATCGTCGACTCGGCCGGGCTGCTGGTCGACCTGCGACTGGACGAACGCGTACGGCAGAACTCCGCCGCCCACACCGCGCGCCTGATCATGACCACCACCCGCGCCGCCCACGCGGACCTGCTGCGCCGCGTGACCGCGACGGCCCACGAGACCGTCGGTGCCGACGACCCCACGGGACGGGCCGTCGTCGACTCCTACCGGCGGCGGCTGGGCGACGGGCGAGGGCACCCGGATGCCGACCGATGACCCGCTCCGGGTCGACCCCGACGACCTGACCACCCACGCGGCGCGCCTCCACCGGCACGCCGACACCCTCGACACCGCCCGCCGGGCCGGGCAGCAGGTCCGGCTCGGCACCGACGCGTACGGGCGACTCTGTGCGATCATGCCGACGCTGCTCGACGGCCTGCACCGCGTCCTGGTCGACGGGATCGGGACCGCCACCACCTCGGTCCGCGACACCGCCACCCGCCTGCGCACCGGCGCCGACCGCTACCGGGCGGCCGACGCACGGGCCCGGCACCGACTCGACAGCCTGCGGGAACGGCGTGACCGGTAACCCCCTCGTCGCCGCCCCGGCGCAGGGCGCGCCCAGCGCCTGGGCCGGTGTCTGGATCTGCGAGGACATCGAGCTCATCGCCAAGGGGGTACGCGAGGGAAGCTGGATCGACGGCAGCCTCGGCGTGGTCAGCGCCGGCCTGGACGCCCTCGCCTTCGTCTCCGACCCGGTCGGCGCCCTCCTCCAGTACGGCGTCGCCTGGCTCATCGAGCACGTCAAACCGCTCAGTGAGGCCCTGGACTGGCTCGCGGGCGACCCCGCACAGATCACCGCGCACGCCCAGACCTGGCGTAACGCCGCCGCGTCACTGCACGCCGAGGCCACCGGGCTCACCGACGCCGTCCGCACCCAGGTCAGCGCCTGGGACGGCAGCGCCGGGCGCGCCTACCGGACCTGGGCCGCCCAACAGCACCAAGCCGTCATCGGTCTGGCCCGGGGCGCCGAGACGATGGCCGCCATCACCGAGGGCACCGCCGGACTGGTCGCCGCCGTCCGACTGCTGGTCCGCGACGCCATCGCCACCTGCGTCTCCCGCCTCACCGTGTACGCCGCCGAACTCGTCGCCACCGCCGGACTGGCCACCCCACTGGTGGTCGAACAGGTCACCACACTGGTCGCGTCCTGGGCAGCCCGAATCGCCAAACTGCTGCGCGGCCTACTGAACAGCCTCCGGGCGATCATCCCCCACGTCCGCCGCCTCGCCAACCTCATCGACCACCTCAAGCGCGCCCTGGACCGCCTTCGCCGAGAGCCTCCAGCACCTCACGTGCCAGACGATCCCAAGCCGACCAACACGTCCCGAGATCTCCACCAGCCCGATTTCAGGAGTCCGGACATCGACCCGAAGAAGATCACTGCCTACGCCATGAATCCGGACCACCCCGTGGGCAAGAACAAGTACCGGGTCATCAACTCCGCCACCGGGTTGGGCCCTGACGACGCAGAGTCGATCCTTCAGCAGGTCAGAGACGGTGTCCGTGCCAGCAGCCCGCTGCGGGGAAAATCAGATCAGTTCGGCGAGCGGTGGAGCGTCGACCTACCACTGTCCGGTCCGGAAGGAACGATCATCGTCCGGACCGCGTGGATACTTGAGAGCGGTACCTCCACGCCTCGCATGGTGACCATCTCGTTCCCGCCGAAAGAAGGCTGACCGTTGAACCTGTACGACGTGGTCGAGTTGCGAGAGGCCATCCCGGACGAGAATCTGGCGCCGGGGGCGGTCGGCACGATCGTGCACGTCTTCGCTCACGCCCCGGTCGCGTACGAGGTGGAGTTCGCTGACTCGGACGGAAGGACGACAAGCATGGTCACCTTGACCGACGATCAGATCCGCCCGATCCACGCCCCCTCCTGACCGCTGGGAGCGGAGTGCCTCAGGTCAGGATGATGGGGTTGGTGAGGGCGGCCATCTGGCGGGTGGGGTGGCGGACCTCGACGCGGACGTAGCCGGCCTCGCCCGCCGTGGTGTGCCACCGGGTCGTACCCGTTCCGGCGGAGGACAGCGCCGCGCGGTGCACCGTGCCGCGTTCGGTGTGCAGGGTGACGACACCGGAGGGTACGCCGGAGACCTCGACGCGTACCGTGACCTGCTCGCCGCCGGTGGGTAGGTGTTGGCCGACGGCGGCGACGCGGGCGGCGGTCGACGCCTCGACCGCAAGGTGGACGCCGGTCGACTCGGCGAGCCAGCTCCGGCCCTGGCGAAGGCCGGCGAGGATCGCCTCGGTGCTCAGATCCGCCGCGAACACCACGGTGTGCGGTGTGCCGAGCTGGCCGGCGAGGTGCGTGTCGCTGTTGCCGACCGCCGGACGCCAGCGTCCCCGGTGGACCTCGTGGGCGAGGGTGCGCCCCCACTCGGCCAGGGCAGCCTCGTTGTCGGCGTTCCACGGCAGGTCCGAGGACCAGCGACCGTTCCACACCTCCACCGCGTCGAACCAGCGGTACGGGTAGGCCGACGTCCCCGAGGGGTACGGCGCGTACGGGTGGGCCAGCACGCACAGTCCACCCGCGTCACGTACCCGGTGCAGGTGGCGCTCGACGGTGTCGTCGCGGATGCCGTAGCCCGAGTCGACCTGCTGCTCCGGCGGGAGCCCGAGGGCCAGCCAGTGGCCGGTGCGGGTGGTGACCTCCTGACCGAGGATCACCAGCAGGTCGTCGCCGGAGTGGGGCGGGGCCCACTCCGGGTGACCACGGACGGTGTCGTGTTCGGTGGTCGCGACGAAGTCCAGCCCGAGCGCGCGGGCCGCCGTCGCGAGCTGCGGCACGGTCAGCTCCGCCCCGTGCGAGAGCACCGAGTGCAGGTGACAGTCGCCCCGGTACCAGGCCGGACCCCGGCCCGTCGCCCGTAGGCCCGGAAAGCGGGGTGCGGCGTCCGGTCGGTCGACCATGCTCGGCAGCGTACGCGGATGGCGTCCGAACCAGGGGGCACTCCCCCGGCCCGGGCCCGAGGTACGGCCGGCACCTCCGACCTGGGTAGGAGACGGCGCTCGGACCGACGGCCGCAGGTGGGACCGCTGGTCGGGCGCTTCCCGGTCGCCGCCCGAACAGCATCAGGACATGACTTCCGTGCTGCCCCTGCGGGCACCCTGGCACCGTCCCCTGCTGGTCTTCGTCTCGGCGATGGCGGTCCTCGCCGTCGTCTGCGCCGTCGGTGTCTTCGCCGATCCCCGGGTCCTGACCGGCGCGCCGATCTGGCTCAAGCCGTTGAAGTTCTCCGTGTCGTTGATGCTGTACGGCGCCACCCTGGCCTGGATGCTCACGCTGCTGCCCCGGCGCAGCCGGGTCGCGGAATGGGCCGGCACCGTCATCGTCGCCATGGGGGTGGTGGAAATGGCGATCATCGTCGGGCAGGTGCTGCGGGGCACCACCAGCCACTTCAACGTGAGCAGCCCGCTGAACGCCGCCCTCTGGCAGGCGATGGGGATAGCGATCAACGTGCTGATGGTCGCGCACATGGTCATCGGTGTGGCGGTGCTGCGGCGACCGATCGCCGACCGGGTCGGCCGGTACGCGGTGGGGTTGGGTCTGGGTCTGACGCTGCTCGGCATGCTGGCCGCGATCCCGATGACGATGACCGGCGCGGAATCGGCTGTCGCGGGGATCGCCGGGGCGCACAGTGTCGGCGTGCCGGACGGTGGACCCGGATTGCCGATCGTGGGCTGGAGCACCACCGGTGGGGACCTGCGGATCCCGCACTTCGTGGGCATGCACGCGTTGCAGGTGCTGCCGGCCCTGGCCCTGCTGCTGGGCCGGTTGCGCAGCGGGCGGCTGGATCAGCGTGACCAGGTGCGGCTGCTGGTGGTCGCCGGTACGGCGTACGGCGCGGGGACTCTGCTCCTGACCTGGCAGGCGCTGCGCGGACAGCCGCTGCTGGGCCCGGACGCGCTGACCCTGGGCGCCGCCGCGGCGCTGCTGGTCGCGACCGTGCTGGCGGTCGGTGCGGTGCTCGTGCGGCGACGTCGACCCGAGCCGGTGACCACGCCCGTCGACGGCAGCCGGGAGCAGGCCGACGCGGCGCGGGTCGAGGTGACGGTGTGACCGGCGCGCTGTTCACGCTGACGTTCGCGCTGGCCGCGCCCTTCTGGGTGCTGATGATCCTGCTGCCGCGCTGGCCCGTGACCAGTCGGATCATCGCCTCGCCGCTGATCGTGGCACCGGTCCTGGTGGTCTATGCGGTGCTGGTGCTCCCGGCGCTGGGCGACGTGCTGCCGGCGGTGGCCTCGCCGACCCTGGAGGGCATCCGCGACCTGCTGGGCACCGACGACGGCGCGGCGGCGGCCTGGGCGCACATGATCGCGTTCGACCTCTTCGTCGGGAGGTGGGCGTGGCTGGACAGCCGGGAACGGCGGATGCCCACGCTGGTCATGGCACCGGTGCTGGTGTCGACGATCCTGCTCGGGCCGATCGGGCTGGCCGTCTACCTGGCGGTGCGTACCCGCTGGACGCGGCCGATCTCGCCGTCGGACGGCAGGGCCTAGGCTTGGTCACCGTGGGATGGCTGGGACGCTTGTTCGACGCGCGGGACGCCCGCGTGCGGATGGTCCTGGTCATCATCGCGGGCGTCTTCTACCTCTCCTTCGGTGGGCTGCACGCCGGTACGCCCACCACCACACAGTTGGTCCTCGCGGTGGCCGCGTTCACCGCCGGGCTGCTGCTGTTCCGCCGACTGGTGGGCAACCTGCTGGTGCAGGTGGCGCTGTTGGCGGTCGCGATCCACGCCATCGACGACGTGATGATCAACCAGGTGGGCGCCGGGTGGGCGTTGCTGGAACTGACCGTGCGGGCGCGCCGGACCCGCACCGTCTGGTGGGGCGCCGGCCTGTTGGCCCTGGTCGACCTGACCGGCGTGCGGGGCGATCCGGTCGAGTGGCTTCTCGCCGGGGCGTCCGGGCTGTTGGTGGACGTCGGCGTGCCGGTGCTGCTGGGCCTGGTCATCCGGACCACGCAGGAGCTGGGTCGGCAGGCGCAGCAACGAGCCGAGGAGGAGCAGCGGCGACGCGAGTCGGAGAGCCGCGCCGCACGGGCCGACGAGCGCAGCGCCATCGCGCGGGAACTGCACGACGTCGTCGCGCACCACGTGGCGTCGATGGTGCTGCGGGTCGGGGTGGCCCGGCACGTGCTGACCGACCTGGATCCACGGGTGAACGAGGTGTTCGACGACGTGCACGGTACCGGCAGCGCCGCCCTGGCCGACCTGCGCCGGCTGGTCGCGGTGCTGCGCGACCCGGACGGCGTACGCGGCGACGCGGCACTCACCGCGATCGAACCGTCGGCGGTACCGGCGGCCATCGGCGCGGCGGTGGACCGGGCCCGTCAGGCCGGGGTGACGGTGGAGGCGGAGGTCGACCCGGCGGTCGCGTCACTCGACGCGGTGCGGGGGCTGGCGGTGCTGCGCCTGACCCAGGAGTCGCTGACCAACGTCGCCAAGCACGCCGGTGCCGCCGCGCTGGCCCGGCTGTCCGTCACCGTGGTCGACGGCGCGGTGCACCTGGAGGTGACGGACAACGGGCGCGGCGCGGTCCCGACGGCGGTCCCGGCGGGCGGCGGCCACGGCATCACCGGGATGCGGGAACGGGTCGCGGTCCTCGGCGGCCACCTGGAGGTAGGGCCGACCGACGGCGGCTGGCGGGTCCGGACGATCCTGCCCGCCACAGCGGACCGTGACGTGCCGCGGGCGAGGGAGGCATCATGATCCGGGTACTGCTGGTGGACGACCAGCATCTGATCCGCGCCGGGTTGCGCATGCTCTGCGACGCGCAACCCGACATCGAGGTGGTCGGTGAGGCCGACAACGGCCGCGAGGCGATCACGATGGCCGCACGGCTGGTGCCCGACGTGGTGGTGATGGACCTGCGCATGCCCGGCGTCGACGGGATCACCGCGACCAGCCGCATCCTGGCCGACCGGCCCGCCACCCGGGTGCTGGTGCTGACCACCTTCGGCGACGACGACCACCTCTATCCGGCGCTCACCGCCGGTGCCTGCGGGTTCCTGCTCAAGGACGCGCCGCCCACCGACCTACTCGACGGCGTCCGGCGGGCCGCCGTCGGCGACAGCCCGTTCAGCCAGGACGTGCTGCGACGCCTGGTGACCCGGGCGGTGCACGCCCGCGCCGAGACACCGACACCGGTCGACGGCCTGACCACCCGGGAGCAGGACGTGCTGGACCTGGTCGCGGAGGGCCTGTCCAACGCGGAGATCGGCGAGCGCCTGCACATCGGTGTGACCACGGTGAAGACCCACATCACCAGCCTGATGACCAAAACCGGCAGTCCCAACCGGGTCCGGCTGGCGCTGTTCGCCCGAGGGCTGTGAGCCCGGCTGTGAGCCCGGCTGTCCCCCCGGCCATCGCGGAGGCCGGCTATCCCCCGGCCATCGCCCCCAGGACGATGTACGGCTCCACGCCGGTGAGCACCGCCTCGGGCAGCGGTGCGTCGGGCGATGAGTTGGAGAGGTCCTCCCCGCAGGCGTAGAAGCGGACGAAGGCCCGACGCTTGCCGCTGTGCCGGTCCCGGATGGTGCCGAGCAGCATCGGGTAACGCGCCTCCAACGCGTCCAACACCAGACGCTGAGTGGCCGGTCCGCCGGCCGGACCGGCCACCGCCAGGCGTACCTCGCCGGTGACCTTGGCGAGGGTCTTCAGGTGGGCCGGGAGGACGACCCGGATCACGGCAACACCTGGACTTCCACGGAGAGCACCGGTGGCAGGTCCCGGACGATCGGCGCCCAGGTGTCGCCGCCGTTCGCCGAGTGGTAGACCTGCCCGCCGGTGGTGCCGACGTAGATGCCGCACTCGTCGAGGGTGTCGACCGCCATCGCGTCGCGCAGGACGTGGACGTAGCAGTCGGACTGCGGCAGCCCGTCGGTCAGCGGCTCCCACTCGTCGCCGCCGGTGCGGCTGCGGTAGACCCGCAACCGCCCCTCCGGCGGGTAGTGCTCGGAGTCGCTCTTGATCGGCACGACGTAGATCGTCTCCGGCTCGTGGGCGTGCACCGCGATCGGGAACCCGAAGTCCGACGGCAGGTCGCCGCTGATCTCACGCCAGTTCGCACCGGCGTCGTCGCTGCGCATCACGTCCCAGTGCTTCTGCATGAACAGCGTGTCCGGCCGCGACGGGTGCTGGGTGATGTGGTGGACGCAGTGGCCCACCTCGGCGTCGGTGTCCGGGATCTCCCCCGACCGCAGTCCCTTGTTGATCGGCAGCCAGCTCGCGCCCGAGTCGTCGCTGCGGAACGCACCCGCCGCCGAGATGGCGGTGTAGATCCGGCCCGGGTGCACCGGATCCAGGATGATCGTGTGCAGGCAGAGTCCGCCCGCGCCGGGCTGCCACGACGGACCGGTCCGGTGGGTCCGCAAGGCGGTCAGCTCGGTCCACTTCTGGCCGCCGTCGCCGGAGACGTAGAGGGCGGCGTCCTCGGCACCGGCGTAGACCGTGTCCGGGTCGTCGCGGGACGGCTCCAGGTGCCAGATCCGCTTGAACTCCCACGGGCGTGGCGTGCCGTCGTACCAGAGGTGCTCGCCGACCTCGCCGGTGTAGGCGAAGTCGTTGCCGACGGTGGTCCACGTCTTGCCGCCGTCGTCGGAGCGCTGGATCAACTGCCCGAACCAGCCGCCGGACTGTGAGGCGTAGAGCCGGTCCGGGTCGGCCGGGGAACCGGTGAGGTGGAAGATCTCCCAGCCGCCGAAGTGCGGCCCGTCGACCGTCCAGTCGGCGCGTCGACCGTCCGAGGTGAGCACGAACGCGCCCTTGCGGGTGCCGACCAGCACCCGTACACCGGTCATCGCGGCTCTCCCCGGCGCGCCGTACCGACCCGGTGTCTTGTTCGTTGTCGTGTGGCCATGTCGTCATTCTCCTGTCGTGTCCGATGAACCCCGATTGCCACGCCGGTACCGTCCACTGACGGTCATACTCGTCGGGTACGACAAGTTCCGCCCGGCGGGCGACGTGAGCGGGGTCGAACACTGCGGGAGACGTCCCTCAGCCCGACATCACCCGGGCGTGCAGGTCGGACACCACCTTGCGGGCCGACTCGAAGGCACCGGCCTGCCAGGCGATGTAGTGGCTGAGGTGGTCACCGGCGAAGTAGACCCGGCCGTCCGGCTCCAGCAGGCGCCCGTAGTGCCCGCCGCTGGTCCGCGAGGGCCAGGACATCCAGCCGCCCTCGCTGTGGCGGGTCCGTTCCCAGGCCACCGAGAACGACGTCTCCAGCTCGCTGCGGTACGCCTCGCCGTGGATCTTCACGCCCTGGGCGACGGCGCGGGCCTCCCGCTCGGCGGGCGGCAGGGCGGCGTACGCCTGGGCGTTGGCACCGATGTTGTAATAGCCGATGACCAGGCCCTTCGCACCGTGGTAGCCGTACGACGGATACCAGATCGCGGACAGGTCCAGGTTGGTGTTGGTGATGCCGGCGTAGATGTTCTCGTCCTGCTCCCACCAGCGCCGCCGGTACTGCAAGCCGATCTTGCCGGTGGCGGTCGGCACCGCGTAGCCGAGTGCGTCCCGGACCGGCTGCGACAGGTTCGACGGGATCCGCGCCAGCACCGGCGGTGGGATGGTACAGACGCAGAAGTCCGCGGTGACGGTCCGCACCCGCCCGCCGGGTCCGGCGTGGACGACGGAGACACCGGAGCCGGTGTTCGAGATGGACCGCACCTCGGCGTCGTAGGTGATGCGTCCGCGCCCCACGGCCTGCTCCAGGGCGTACGCGATACGGTCCATCCCGCCGACCGGTTGGAACATCAGCATCGCCTGGTCGTAGCCGAACTCGAAGGAGAAGTACCGGCCGACCCCACTGGCCAGCACGTCCGACAGGGAGTGCGGGGTGAGTTTCGGCGTACCCGCCTCGTTGCCGGCGCCCGGCTCCACCTGGTAGCCACGGCGGTTGGTGCCCGCATACCGCCAACTCGTCGCCGGGTCGCCCGCCACCCGGCCGCCGATCGCGCCGAACCCGCGCAGGAACTCCAACAGCCGTTCCTTGTCGTCGGCGGTGAGGTGCCCGTCGAGCGCGCCCTGGTCGGCGGCCTTGGCGAGCAGTTCGGAGACGTACCCGTAGACGTCCGCCTTCGCCTCGCGGTGCCGGATCGGGGTGCCGGAGAGCGGGCCGACGTTCTCGTTGTAGTAGTAACCGTCCGCGTTCTGGTTGCCGAAGATCTCGACCGGCACACCCAGTTCCCGGCAGTAGTCCATGGTCACCATGTGCTGGGCGATCCGCGCCGGACCGGCGTTCATGTACTGCCCGCCGGTGAACCGGGCGCGCTGGGTGTGCCCGTCCAGGTCGGTCTCGCTGGTGCCACCGCGCACCGTCCAGTTACGCCCACCTGGGCGGGTGCGCGCCTCCAACACGGTCACCCGGTAACCCGCCTTGCCCAACTCGTACGCCGTGGTCAGTCCGGCGATGCCCGCGCCGAGCACGACGACGGACTTCGCCGACCGGCCGGTCAGCGTGAAGTCCGACCGGTTCGGGGCGCGGAACGGCGGCGCCGCCTGCGCGGCGGGGGCCAGTCCGAGCGCGCCCATCGTCCCGTAGAGCACCCCGGCACCGCCGGAGACCCCAACCGCCTGGAGAAACTGCCGCCGCGTGGTGGGTGTCGTCATCGCCGCCTCCTCGATCGATGGACGACGATCTCAGCGGCGTGTTTCATCGACGTAGCCCATCGGTAACACCCGCCCGACCGGTCAGCGCGCTCGCACACACCAAGCGTGTCCGCGCTCTGCCACGGGACCGAACAGCGTGTCCGCGCTGCCGCCACCGGAAAGGCGAGGAAGTACGAAGCCGAGGGGTGTCCGATTCGCCACAATCAGGGCATGAACGAGGACGCCGGCTGCGCCGGCCCACGGCAGGTTCCCGACTTCCGGGAACGGCGTCAGCGCACCCTCCAACGGACCGCCGCCTTCACCGACGGGGCCGTGGCGATCGCGCTGACCCTGCTGGCGCTCCCCCTGGTCAACTTCGCCGACGCGAGCACGGCTCGGCAGTCCGTGGCCGAACTGTTCGCCGCGCACCTCGGAGACATCCTCTCCTTCGCGGTGTCGTTCCTGGTCATCGCGTTGTTCTGGCGAACCCACCGGCACCTCTACGAACAACTCGTCGACTACGACGAGCCTCTCGTCCTGCTCAACACGGCATGGCTGATGGCAGTGGTCTTCCTGCCGTTTCCCACCGCGCGACTCTTCGTCGAGACACACCTGCGCACCGACTCGGCGGTCCTCTACCTCAGCAACATGCTGCTCATCAGCCTTCTCGCACTGACCCAGGCATGGTGGGTCGACCGCCACCCCCACCTGCGCGCCCCGAAGAGTCAGCCGAGCACCCGGACCCTGGCCGCGCCGGTCGCGCTCAGCGTGACCTTCGCCGCCGCCACCCTGACCGCGCTCGCCTCGCCGACCGCCGGCCTGCTGGTGCTCGTCGGCCTACCCTTGGCGCAGGCCATCGCCGCCCGACTCACCGGTCGTAGCCCCGAGCCCGCGCCGGCAAAGGCTCAGCGGGGAGATGCGGCATGACTGACCTGACCGGCGCCGTCTGGCGCAAGAGCACCCGTAGCGGTGTCCTGATTGCGCGAAGAGATGAACAGCGTCCGGGTCTCGTGCGGTCGGCCGTGAGAGCATGCCTCGGTGAACGACCTGACCGAGCGGGTACGCGCCTTCGCCGACGAGCGGGACTGGCAGCAGTTCCACACGCCCAAGAACCTCGCCATGGCCCTCGCGGGCGAGGTCGGTGAGCTGCTGGCCGAGTTCCAGTGGCTCACCCCCGAGCAGGCGAGCGCGGTCATGGCCGACCCCGAGGCGGGTGCCCGCGTACGCGCGGAGATCGGCGACGTGATGATCTACCTGACGCGACTCGCGGACGTCCTCGACATCGATCTGGAGGACGCCGCCCGGGACAAGCTCACCGAGGTCGCCACCCGCTACCCCGTCAGCGAGGCCAAGGGTTCGGCGGCGAAGCGGTAGCGGTGCGTGCGGAGAAATGATCTCTCCGCTAAAGTCCGGCGCGTACAGGCGCGTAACGACGGGCTTCCGGCGACGACCGGACACGCCCCCCATGCGCACGATCATTTCGTGCTGCCCGGGGGCAAGTGTTGTCAGCGTTCCGCACCTCCGCCGAGGGACTTCTCCGTCACGCCGCCAGCGGCGATCTCGCCGATCGGATCATCGACCAGATCGGCCGTGGCGTGAGCACGGCCGAACGCAGATCCTGGGAGCGGAGCCTGCCGGTGCTCGGCCAGGATCTGGTCGATGCCGGACTCGGCCAGGTCGAGATGCTCGTCGAGTACCAGCTCCCGCTGACCAGCAAACGCGTCGACGTGGTCCTGGCGGGCACGCATCCGCAGACCGACGAGGACTCCTACGTGGTGGTGGAGCTCAAGCAGTGGTCGCGGGCGGAGTCCTACGAGGGGTCCGACCGACTGGTGCTGGTCGAGCACGTCCACCGACCGCGCCTGCATCCGGGTATGCAGGTCGGTGACTACTGCGAGTACCTCTGACCGGTGGCGTCGGCGAGCTCGGTGACATCTGGCACCGCGATGCGCCTTCCAAGTGCGTCCGGGCCCCGCAGCGCCAGCCCGCATCCCGATAGCACGAACGGGTCAGCTCGACAGCAGCCGACGCGGACACGGTGGCCTGGGCTCGCGACCGAGGCCACTACCGTGCCAGCAGGGACAGCGCCGGCAGAGACAGCACCGGCCGCTGTGCCCGTCCGGCATCGTGTCGTACGGCTCGACGAGAATCGTGTGATGACCACCTCCGCACCCCTGTCCGAGTCGTTGCACAGTCCGTCGTTCTGGGCTCGCTACACCTTCGCCCACGCGGACCGCGCGGGTTCCGATCGGCTCGGCGACCTGCCAGACGACGACCTCGACGACGAGCGTGACGACGAGGACGGGGAGGACGACGACCCGGATGCGGTGTTCGAGGTCGGCGGCGGTTGTCGCCTGCTGCTGACCGCCGACGTCGGGATCGACTTCCACAGTCTGGAGATCGTCGTGCCGGGCTCGGCCGAGCCGGCAGAGCTGGGCTGGGACGATCTGGCGCACTGGCACCCGTACGCGCTGCGCTGGTCGGAACTCGACCTGATCTGCCGGGCGATCGCCGCCCTCGATCCGGGCTCCTCGCATCCCGGGGCGCCGCTGGCGTTGCTCTGCCGGTACGCCGCGGTCTTCGCCGACGACGACGTGGACGCGGCGGTCGCGGCGGTGGAGGCGGCGTACGCCTCGCTGCGACCGTCGGGGTGGGACGGCTACTGGCCGCGTGGCACGGATTGGCTCAAGGGTGTGGACTTCCGCGGTCACGGCGTCGTCTGGCAGCACGACGAGGCCGGCAACCGGTGGGCCACCCAGGAGGACGAGCAGAAGCGGGACTTCTACAGCACCCGCGTGGCACCGACGTCGGGTGGTTTCCCGCACACCGAGCTGCGGACCCTGCTCGCCGCCGCTGCTGCGACCGTGGGGGCATGCTGACGGCATCCCCGTCCGGCCGTGGCCGCCGGCAACGGGGTGGTCACGAACGGCCGCTACCATCGCCGGATGGATCTTCGCGGAACGATCAGCCCGGACCGCCCGTTGCTCGTCCTGGCCATCGCCGAGGAGGCCGCCTACCTCGATGCGCGCCTGCCGGTGCTGCTCACCGGGATGGGCAAGGTGAACGCGGCGGTCGCGGTGGCGGCGACGCTGGCCCGGGGCCCGCTGCCGTCGGCGGTGGTCAACCTCGGTACGGCCGGCGCCCTGCACCCCGACTGGACGGGCACGCACCAGGTGGGCAGTGTGCTCCAGCACGACCTGGACACCGAGTTCATCCGCCGGTTGACCGGGCAGAGCGTCGGCGCGCCGCTGGCGTTGGGCGGCGACGGGCCGGTGCTGGCGACCGGCGACCGGTTCGTCGCCGACGACGAGACGCGCGCCGAGTTGGCCGCCCGCGCCCAGTTGGTGGACATGGAGGGCTACGCGGTGGCGTCGACCGCGCTGCGGTTCGGCGTACCGGTGCGGCTGGTCAAGCAGGTCAGCGACGAGGCCGGGGCCGGGGCGGACCGGACCTGGCAGGAGTCGGTGGACGACTGCGCACGGCTGCTCGCCGGCTGGGTCCGGGACCACCTCTGACCGGGGTCCCGGACCGGGCCGCACGATCCTGCCCCGGCACCTATCGGCGTTCCGATCGCGACGAGGTCGGCGACGGATCGTCCGATGGCTCCTCGTCGGACGGTGAGGCGTCCTGGTCCTGCTCGGAGTAGCGCCACATCGATCGGGTCTCACCGGTCCGGCGGACGCCCGCCGGCCACGATCGCGCCAGCACCGCGAGCAGGAGCAGGACCATCACGTTGAGGGCGAGCACCGCGCTGGTGAGCGGATCGGGCGGGGCACCGTGCTGGTGACCGGACGACGGCGCCACCGGTGGTGCGCCCGGCTCGCCCTGACGCAGCGCCAACGCCACCCCGACGGTGACGATCAGCGCGCCCGCCGCGAGGCCCCACTGCCGGTGGCGTGATCTCATGAGACGCCGGCTCCGGTGAGTTCGCGGGGTGCGCAGGTGCAGGTCATCTCGTCCGCCTCGTCCGGACCGGGGCGGCGGTGCAGGAACATGGCGACGACCATCGGCAGGAAGACGATGCCGTTGTAGAACAGGTGCAACTCGACCCGGGGCACGACGAGCTGGGCGATGCTCACCGGGCCCGCCTGACCGAAGAACGTGGTACCGGACTGCACCTGGATGAGCAGCAGCAGATGCTCGAAGTGATGCCAGACCTGGATGCCCAGGGCGACGGTCCACCAGGTCTTGGCCGTACCGGTGAAGCCGGGCCGCAACGCGATGAACCCGGCCAACATGATCAGGGCGTACGCGTAGTGCATCCACTCCTCGGTGACCAGCCACGGGAACGGCATCCCGAGGACGCCACGGGACTCGGCGGGTGTCCAACCCAGGCCCCAGATCTGGAACGCCTGCACGAGGTGCTCGGCCCAGTGCGCGACCACGATGACGAGGAAGAGCAGTAGTGCCGGACGGTGGTACTGGGAGTTGAGCCGATTCATCGGGGTCCTCACTTCACGGGTGCTCGGAGGTCGGGGGTGGACGAACGGGCGACGCCACGTGGAGATGGTTGGGATGACGACCCATCACCGTCGATGGGCGATGGCGGCTTCTGGAAATCGACGTGGATGGTGACGCGTCCGGCGCCGGGGTGGCGGACGCTGATCTGGCGCAGCAGGACGGCGAGTGACTCCAGGTGACGGCTGGTGGCGATGCCGCCGGCATCGATTGGCGCGAAGCCGAGCGCGCCGGCCAGGGCGAAGACGTCCCGTACCGCCGACGCGTGGTCGCTGGCCACCGGCAGCGAGATCGGTCGCCGGACGCCGGGGATCTGCGCGATCAGCGCCGCCGGTACGGTGTTGAACGCCTTGGCGACCCGCCACCCGGGTGCCGCCTCGGCGATCCGTTCGCCCGCCGAACGACCCACCCCGCCGGGGTCGAGGGGCGTCATCGTGGGATTGGTGACGTCGACGAGGGTGCGCCCGTCGCCGTGTCCACCGAGCGGGCCGCCGGCCATGGCGAGGGCGATCGGAAACGGCACCGCGAGAATGACCACCGAGGCCCAGGGCAACAGCCCTTCCACCTCCCTGCGGACCGATTCCGGACCGCGATGGCGACCGCCACCGCACTGCCGTACCGGAAGGTCGGCGGATCGTAGTCCGCGCGCCAGCGCGAGCCCCATCGGCCCGGTTCCGACGATTCCGATGTTCATGTCGACATCCGGCCCCGGATCACCCGGAGCCCGGCGGGGTGAGACGCCGAGAAACGGTGTGCGGCCCGGCGGAAGAAGCGGTTTCCCGCCGCACCGGTCCGGCTCGCATCGCCGTCAGCACGGCTGTCTCGTAGGGGGTGAGGAAATGGTCGCTTCCGTCGTATTCCTCGGCTGGATCGGATCGGTTGACACCGGTAGCACCATCGACTCCCTTCAGTGGAGGGTGCCGTATCGAGCTTCTGAGATTTAGCAACTTACGCGGCCGAAAGCAAGGGGTTGATCGACCGCGGGCGTTCGCAGTGACGCCTGCGTCGCGTGCCGGGACGACACGCGACGCAGGAAGAGCGCCACCCCTCGTCCGGCTGGACAGGGGCGGTTCGCCGCTGCGGACAAGGTACTCGACTGTGCGCGGTGTCGTCTTCGCAAACGACCGTTCAGCACTCGCATCGGCTGAGTTTTCCCTGGTCAGAGGGGCTAAATTTTGGTTGACGATAGTCGCATCTCGATGCTGGGAAGCCCTCTTCCCACTTGCGCCGGCCATCTCACCTGTGGGATAACCACCAGTGTGGAAGTTCCGCCGACGGACGGTGGCTCCCACAGTGGACGGTCCCGTCAAGGTTGATTGTCATGGCTTCGGTGGTCGCTTTTCGCGTCCAGGACGCCACCGTTGTCTTCCGCTCAAGCGAACGCGACGCCAGCAGTTCCTCCGGTTTCTCGCTGCAGGTCGGCTGGCACTTGAGAACTGGGAGTGCGATGCCGATAGGTTTCCAGGGACGACCGATGTACCAAGCGGCGCTCGTCGCAGTTCCGCTCGTCGCGATAACGCTGGGATTCGTCGTCCCGTCCGCCCCGAGTTCGGCCGACGCCGAACCCTTTGCCCTCAGTGTCACTGCTATTGATCCGGCGGTGGATCCGGTCCGAACGGTCCGCAAGGTCAATGCCTCCGTCGACCACATCGCGCCGTGGATCAGCTCGGTGGGTGCCGGCGCCGCCGTCGCCGATCTCGACGGCGACGCGTACGCCAACGAGGTCTGCCTGGTCGATCCGCGATCGGATTCCGTCAGCGTGCACCGAATCGACCGGAGCACGATGCGCAGCAGTCCCGTGGTGACGCTGCTCGACGAGAACGGAATCGCTCCGGGCGCGGCGGGACAACGGCTCGCCTACGACAAGGACACGCAGGCCCCGATGGGCTGTCGACTCGCCGACCTGGACGGCAACGGCTGGACCGACGCCCTGGTCTACTTCTGGGGACGCGGACCGGTCGCCTACCTGAACTCCGGTGGCATGACGTTCGCGCCGCACGAGGTGCTCGACGGCGGTGCCGACCTCGACTGGTACACGAACACCGCGGTCTTCAGCGACCTCAACGGTGACGGCATCATGGACATCTTCATCGGCAACTACTTCGCCGACGGCGCCCAACTCCTCGACACGGGATCGCCGAAGCGAGTCGACATGAACGACTCCCTCTCCCGGGCGATGAACGGCGGGAAGAACTACGTGCTGCTGGGCCGGGGCGGATTCCCCACCGTCTCGTACGAACTCGTCGCCGACGCCTTCTCCGAGGACCACTCACGGGGCTGGACGTTGGCGGTGGCCGCCGCCGACATGAACGGTGACGCGTTGCCGGAGCTGTACGTCGCCAACGACTTCGGTCCCGACCGCTTCTTCGTCAACCGGTCGGTCGACGGCGAACTGAAGTTCGAGAACGTCGACGGCGGCAACAAGGGACTCCTCAACCCCCGGTCCACGATGATCGGTCGGGACTCCTTCAAGGGCATGGGCGTCACGATCGCCGACGTCGACCGCGACGACGAGTACGACGTCTACGTCAGCAACATCACCCACGAGTACGGCCTGTTCGAGAGCCAACTGCTCTTCCTCGGCGACGGTGTGCGGGACGACGGCGTACCCACCTTCCGGCCGGGAGCCGAGGCCCTCGGTCTGGCCCGTACCGCCTTCTCCTGGGACAACAAGGTCGGCGACCTCGACAACGACGGGCGGGTCGAGCTGCTCCAGGCGACCGGTTTCGTCCGCGGCCCGGTGAACCGATGGCCGGAGATCCAGGAACTCGCACTCTCCAACGACACGTTGATCGCCAACCCCCGCGCCTGGCCCGACCTGAGGGACGCGGACATCAGTGGTGCGGCGCCTCGGGTCGTCATGACACCGACAGACGACGGCCGGTACGCGAACGTCGCGGAATCCTCCGGCCTTGACGATGGGGGCGTGATGCGGGGCATCGCACTGGCCGACATCGACGGCGACGGCGACCTGGACTGGATCGAGGCGAACCAGTGGGCGGACGCCCGGCTGGTCGTGAACGACTGCGACGGCTGCGACGGGTTCGTCGGCCTGCGGATCCTGCGCAGCACCGAGGACGCCTCCCCCACCGGCCCCCGTACGCCGCAGGTGATCGAGGGTCTGCGGGCCACCCACGAGGTGCGGGGCGCGGCCGCGATGGGCGCCACGGCCACCGTGACCACCCCGAGCGGCAGCACGTTCCGCTCCTACGTCGACGGCGGCAACGGACACAGCGGGCAGAGCAGCACCGACGTCCACTTCGGGCTCGGCGACGACGCGGGTGACACGAACACGGTGGCGCTGACCTGGCGAGACGCCACCGGGACGGTGCAGAACGCCGAGGTGCAGGTGGGCCGCGGCTGGCACACGGTGGTGCTGCCATGACCGGGACGTTGACGCTTCCCACCCCGACGGCGCCACCCCGTACCCGACTGCGGGACCTGCCCGCGAAGATGCGGCCGACCGACCCGGCGAAGCTGCGGCTCGCGGCGCTGCGTCGGTTCGCCGTCGCGATCATGGTGCTCAACATCGTCGGCCATCTGTTCCTCGGCTTCGAGCAGACCATCGCCCAGATGATCCTCGTGGTCCTGATGTGCTACCTGACCGAGATCGCCCTCGAGACGCTCGTGGCCAGGCGGGACGCGCGACGGCCGGCGTATCTGGCGCGTACCGAGGCGCCCACCCGACGCGAGCGGGTGCTGTCGCTGGTCAACTTCCTCCTGCCGGCGCACATCAGCGGATTCGCGCTGGCGATGCTGCTGTTCATCAGCGACCGTCTCGACCTGTTCGTCGTCGCCGCGGTCGTCACGATCAGCAGCAAGTACATCTTCCGGGTCCGGACCGGGCGGGGCGACAAGCACTTCTTCAACCCTTCGAACTTCGGCATCACGGTGATGCTGGTGCTCTACGCGAGCACCGTCAGCATCGCGCCGCCGTACCAGTTCACCGAGAACCTCGGTCACTTCGGCGACATCGCGCTGCCCGCCTTCCTCGCCTGCCTGGGCCTGTTCATCAACTTCATCTTCACCGGCAAGCTCCCGCTGATCTTCGCGTGGATCGGCGGCTTCACCGCCCAGGCGGCGCTGCGCGCGGTGTTCACCGACGACACCTCCTTCCCGGCCGCGATGTCCCCGCTCACCGGGATGGCGCTGCTGCTCTTCACCCTCTACATGATCACCGACCCGGGTACGACGCCGAGGTCCACGTCGGGCCAGATCACGTTCGGTCTCTCGGTCGCCGCGGTCTACGGCGTCCTGATGCTCTTCCACGTGGCCTTCGGCGTCTTCTTCGCCCTCACGATCGTCAGCGCCTGCCGCGGAGCCGGACTGTGGATCGCGGCGCGGCGAGAGTCGCGTACGGCGTCCACCGGAGCCCGCGCCGAGCAAGGCGCGCCGACGATCGCCCCGAACCACGCGCCGTAGCGGGCCCCGAACGAGTTAGTCGTCACCTGGCTCCGGCGTTCGCGCCGGTGGACGGGTCGAAAGGAGAAACCGTGGAACTCACCGAGACACTTCGAGAGACGGTCGCGATGTTGGTCATGGCCGAGCCGGAGGAGATCGGCCTCGACACGTCCTTCGCCGAGTTGGGGGTCGACTCGCTGGGTCGCCTCGAACTGATCGCCCACGTCGAACAGCACCTCGGCAAGATCCTGCCGGAGAACGAGACGCCGCAACTGGACACCATCAACGAGGTCGTCGAGTTCGCCGAGTCCCTCGCGGCCGCATGACGGCCAGGACACCCGTGGTCACCGGTCTCGGCGTCGTCAGCGCCGCCGGCATCGGTGCCACGCACTTCTGGCAGGGTCTGCGGCAGGGCACACCCCGCTTCCGCGAGGTGTCGCTGTTCCCGACCGACGACCTGGCGAACCACGTCGCGGGCGAGATCGGGCCGTGGACACCCGGCTTCGACGCCCTCGACGCCGACCGGCTCGACGGCGACCGGACCGCCACGTTCGCGCTCGCGGCGTTGGACCAGGCGATCGCCGACGCCGGACTCGGCGACGTCCGGCCGGGCCGCGTGCTGGTCGGGACGACGGTCGGCGACGTCGCCGATCACGAGAAAGCCCGGCGCGAGGCCGTCCGCAGCGGCGCCGGTCGGCCGGGGGCGCTGGACGTGGACACCTTACTGCGTACCCGGATCTCGCGGCACCTCGGCGGGTCGGTCCCGGTGGAGCTGTTCGTCACCGCGTGCGCCGCGGGCAACATGGCGCTGATCCGGGCCGCACAGCTCGTCGCCGAAGGCTCCGCCGACGTCGTGGTGTGCGGTGGGGCCGAGGCGTTGTCGCGGATGGCCTTCACCGGCTTCTCGCGGATGCGCGGCATGGCGCGGGAACGCTGTCGCCCGTTCAGCGACGCGCGGGACGGACTGCTGCTCGGCGAGGGCTCCGCCTTCCTCATCGTGGAGTCGGCCGCGCACGCCGCCGCCCGTGGCGCACCGCTGCGCGCGACGATCGCCGGATACGGCCTCACCTGCGACGCCAAGCACCCGGCGGCACCGGACCTGTCCGGCGACGGGGTGGCCCGGGCGATGCGGTCGGCGATCGCCGGCGCGGACCCTTCCGACGTCGCGTACGTCTGCGCCCACGGCACCGGCACGCCGCAGAACGACGCCGCCGAAGCAGCCGCCTACCGCACGGTCTTCACCGGGTCGCCCCCGCCGATCAGCTCCATCAAGGCGCTCATCGGGCACTCCCTCGGTGCGGCCAGCGCGATCGAGGCGGTCGCCTGCACGCTCGTGCTCGCCCACCAGCAGACGATCCCGCAGTGGGGTCTCGACGACGCCGGCACCTCGCTCGGCGTCCGGCCGGCGACCGGCGGTCGCGACGAGGCGGCCCGGATCGACCTGGTGCTGAACAACGCGTTCGCCTTCGGCGGCAACAACACCTGCGTCGGCCTACGGCGTCCCGCGTACGAGGAGGCCACCGCATGACGAACGAGATCCACTGTGCCACCGCGTCGGTCGCCGCCACCTTCGACCTCGGTCGGGTCGCGCACCTCACCGGCGTCCCGGCTCCATCGAGCGACCTGCCCGCCCTCGTCCGCCGGTACCGGTCGGCGCGTTCCGCCGTGGTGGTCCACGCCCTACAGGCGTGGCTCCAGGACGCCGGGGCCGACCTGCCCGCCCCGGAGCGTCGCGGCATCGTCCTCGGCACCGAGACCGGCGCGGGCCCGGACATCGACGAGTTCCTCGACGAGTCGATCCGCCGGGGCGACCACCTCGTCAACCCGGCGCTGTTCCCGATGACCGTGCACAACGCCGCCGCCGGCAACGCGGCCATCGCCGCGCAGTGCCGTGGCCCGAGCGTGGTGGTGAGCGCGGGTACGGACTCCGTCTGGTCGGCGCTCGACACGGCCCGCGCGTTGCTCGTCGACGGCAGCGCCGACCTCGTGTTCGTCGGCGGCTTCGAGTCACGGCCACTACCCGACGGCACCACCGGTACGGTCGCCGCCTTCACCGCACTGAGCACCGACCAGGCGGCGTTCGGGAAACGCCACCTGGGGCCCCTGGACGCGCAGTCACACCGGATCGGCGTCGCGTCGGGGCCGGGCCTGCGCCAGGCCGGGGACGGCGGCGGCATGGCGGCGCTCGTCGGGTTCGCGAACGCGTTCACGCCGGAGCCGGTCGCCGCAGGCGTGGCCGGTTCGGTGGCGGCGGGGGCGGTCCCACGATGACGGCCCCACCAGCGGTCGACAGTGACGCCACGACCTCGGACCGCACGACACGGTCGACCACGTTCGTCGTCGGCGCCAGCGGCGACCTCGGGCGAGCCGTGGCGACCACCCTCGTCGACGCCGGCCACCGTCTCGGGCTCACCTGTCACGCGAACGAGGAGGCGTTGCGCGACCTGCTGACCCACGCCGACAAGGCCGGCTTGGACAGCGTCGGGCGCCGGTGCGACACCCGGAGCCCGGAGTCGGTCCGCGCGACCTACCGACACTTCGTCGAGACGCTCGGGCCGCCGGGCGCACTCGTCTACTGCACCGGGATCCGACGCGACCGGCCGCTGTTGCAGATGGCCGACGAGGACTGGGCCGACGTCCTCGACACCAACCTGCGGGGAGCGATGCAGTTCGTCCGGTTGGCCGGGGCGGACATGGTCCGCGCCGGGTTCGGCCGGATCATTCTGGTCTCCTCCGTCTCGGGGCGGGCCGGCGTGGCGGGCCAGGCGAACTACGGCGCGAGCAAAGGCGGCATGGAGGCGATGATCCGTGCGTTGACCCGCGAGTTCGGGCAGTTCGGCGTCACCATCAACGGCGTCGCGCCGGGGCTGGTGGAGTCCGCCATGACCGCTGACCTCCCGTCCGCCGTCAAGCGCGCCTATCTGAGCCGGATCCCGCTGCGGCGCTTCGCGGAGCCGGAGGACGTCGCCCCGCTCGTGGGCTTCCTCGTCTCGGACGGCGCTCGATACATCACCGGGCAGACCTTCGTGGTCGACGGTGGGCTGACCGCATAGGAGGCGCGGATGACCAGGCCAGTGGTGATCACCGGACTCGGCGTCGTCAGCGCCGCCGGCATCGGCATCGACCAGACCTGGCGCACGATCGAAACCGACCCGCCGTGCGCCCAGATGGTCGAGCTGCCCTCCGCGCGTCCGGAGGACGGCACGTTCAAGGTCTTCATGGCGCCGGACTACCGCCTCGCGGACGTCACCGAGACGTACGTCGACGGTGCCCAGCTCGAACGCGAAGGCATCGACCGGCAACGCGACATCAAGCACCTCGTCGCCGCGGCCGGACTCGCCATGGACGACGCCGGACTGCGCACCTTCCCCGACCTCGACCTGCGGGAGGTCGGGCTCGTGGTGGCCGACGAACACCCGGGCGTCGAACGTCTGGCCCGCACGCTGTACGGGGCGGTGGCCGAGCACGACACCGGCACGGCACAGGCCGGCTACACCGACCTGTCCGAGCAGATCTTCGCGCTGAACACGTTCCTCGCGCCCTATCTCGTCGCTCGCGCACTGCACGTCGGCGGCGAGTGCGGCTTCGTCAACTCCGCGTGCGCGTCGGGCCTCACCGCGATCGACAACGCGGCCACCCAGATCCGGCTCGGCCGCACCCCGCTGGCCGTCGCGGTGGCCTCCGACGACCCACTCAGCTCGGGCAAGTTCCGATGGTTCGCCGACATGGGCCTGTACGCGCCGGACGGGGTCCCCCGGCCGTTCGACCCGGCGGCGTCCGGCACCGTCTTCGGCGACGGTGGCGCCGCGGTCGTGTTGGAGGACGAGGAGCACGCCCGACGTCGTGGCGCCCGGATCTACGGTCGCCTGCGCGGCGCCGGGTTCACGCAGGACGGATGGCGCATCAGCGCACCCCACCCGGCGAGCGGCAACCAGGGCCGGTCCATCCGGCGGGCGCTGCGCGAGGCGGCCCTCGACGCGGCGCAGGTCGACGTCGTCGTACCGCACGGCACCGGGATCCGGATGATCGACACCTACGAGGCCCGGACGATCCGGCGTCTCTGGCCGGACCAGACCCGGCAACCGGTGTGCCTGCCGCTCAAGCCGTACGTCGGGCACAACCTCGGCGGGTCCTCGCTGCTGGAGACGGCCCTGCTACTCAAGGCCATGGCGGAGCGGCGGCTGCCCGGGACACCCGGCGCGCAGTCCGCCCACGGCCTCGACCTGCCCACCGGCTGGACGTCGAAGCACATCCGGTACGCCGTCAAGTCCGCCGTCGGTTTCGGCGGGTTCTACGGCGCGATCGTCCTGGAGGCGATCTGACATGACCGACCGGACCCGGACCGACACCGGCCACGTCGACGCCCACGTGGACGAGGCGTACCTCGACGCGTGCGCCGACGCGTGGCAGGTGACCGGCGACCTCGCGCAGTCGATCCTGGACACGCTCGACCCCGAGGCGGTGAACCCCACCGACGAGCATCGCCGACACTGCGTCGCCTGGCTCCGCCGTGCCGCCGAACGCCGGACGCTCCCCCGGACCACACCGGTGCTCGACCCGTCGGCGGGTAGCCACGCGCCGACGGTCGACCTGCTGCGCCATGCCGCCGGGGCGTACCCCGGCTTCCTGGACGGCACCTCCTCCGGCCGCAAGATCCTGCTCGCCGGGCCGGGCATGCGGCTGTGGCACGGCTACTTCCAGTCCGACAACCTGCTGTACCGGCCGCTCAACGCCGCCGCCGCAGCGGCGGTCGAGAACACCCTGCGCACCGGTGGCGGCACCCGGATCCTCGAAGTGGGCGCCGGCACCGGCGGGGCGACGGCACACCTGCTGGCGCACTGGCCCGACGACCTGCGCGGCACCTACGACTACACGGTCACCGACATGAGCGCCAGCCTGCTGGTCGGCGCCCGCCGCAGACACAGCGGGAACACCCCGGCCCCGGTACGCCTGGAGTTCCGCCGGTTCGACTTCGACCTCGCCGACGACCAGGGCCTGGCCCCGCACGGCTACGACGTCGTGCTCGCCGTCAACGCGCTGCACATCGCCGCCGACATCCCGTCGACCCTGCGCCACCTCCGGTCGCTGGTCCGGCCCGGCGGTGCGCTGGTGCTCAGCGAGTCGCTCTGCGCCACCGGCGACCACGTGCACCAGGAGTTCATCTTCAACCTGCTGCCGTTGTCGGCCGACGCATGTCGGCGGGGCAGCCGTTTCCATCCGGCAGCCGCCTGGCGGGCGTACTTCGACACCGCCGGGATCGACGCGCAGATCCAGGTCAACAGCGCCGGCCCGGAGCTGGTGATGGTGGCCGTCGCCGCCGGGGCGGGCACGCCGTGAGCGGATCGCGGACGCCGGAGGCTCCCGGTCGCGTACCGGCCGTCGCGGCGGCCACCCCGCGGCCGGTGCGGGTCCTGGTCACCGGGGCGACGGGCTTCCTCGGCAGGTGGGTCACCGAGGCGTTCGCCGCCCTCGGTGACCACGTCACCACCTTCCCGGGTCGGGAACTCGGCGTGGCGGTGGCCGGTCCGGGCCGCGCGTTGCGCCGGGCGGTGGCCGAGGTCGACGCCGTCTGCCATCTCGCCGCCGCCACACCGTTGCAGCCCGGTCGACGGACCACCCGCACCTACGCCCGGTGCAACGTCGACGCGACCCGTCTGCTCCTCGACGCCGTCGCCGGGACCAGCAGGTGCCGGTTCGTGTTCGCGTCGACCGCGATGGTCCGTGGTCTGGGCCCGACCGGACGGCACTCCGAGCGGGCCGCCTACGCCGAGTCGAAGCTGGCCGCCGAGGAACTCGTCGAACGGTACGGCTTCGGTGTCTCGTTGCGGCTCAACGCCCTCGGCGGGCCGCGCACGCCGACCGACCGGGGCATCGTCGCGGCGGCGCTTCGTGCCGCCGACGAGAACCGGCCGTTCGACGTCTACGGCGACGGCTCGTCGGGCCGCGACTACCTGCACGTCCTCGACGCGGCGCGGGCGGTCGTCTGCGCCGCCCGCCGCCCGGTCGCGGGCTACCGGGCCGTCGAGATCGGCAGCGGCCGGCTGTCCACGATCGAGGCCGTCCTCACGACCGTGGAACGCGTCACCCGGCGGCGCGTGCAGCGTCGGCACCTGCCGGAACGCGCCGACGTCGACGACCGTCCCGCCTGCGACCTGCGTCCGGCCCGCGCGGTGCTCGACTGGTCGCCGCGCCGGTCCGCACTCGCCACCCTCGTCGGCGACCAGTGGGCCGAGCAGCAGGAGCCGGGCACCTTCTCGGCGTGTCTCCGGTGGACCCTGGACCCGTCGGGCCGGCCGCTGACCATCGTCACGCCGCGAGCAGGAGGCCGACCATGACGACCACACCCGAGTTCGACCTGATCGTCGTCGGTGCCGGCGTCGCCGGGTTGTCGGCGGCCTTCTACTGGATCACCGACGTCGACCGGGACGCGCGGGTGCTGATCGTCGAGGCCGGTACGCAGCTCGGCGGACCCGCGATCCGGCACACCTTCGACGTCGACGGACGGCGGCTCGTCTCGCCGGGCGGCGCCCAGGAACTCACCTTCCCCTCCGCCTTCGCCCCCGCCGTGCGGTCCGCCCTGGCCACCGTCGGCGTCGACACCGACCGCTTCCACACCGACACGGTGGCGCGGCACTATACCGACCGGGGTGCCGGCGGCCACGGCCTCGCCTTCGCCGCGTCGGTCTGGGGGCGAAGCCACCTGGCCGCCCACGGCCCGTCCGACGCCGTGGACCTCACCGACGCGCCGCTCGCAGCACGGGCCAGAGGGCAGGTCGCGGCGCTGGTCGACGAACCCACCGACTGGCTGGCGGGCCGGACCGATGACGAGAAGCTCGCCGAGCTCCGGCGGCGTAGCTGCGACGAGGTGCTTCGCGACTTCGCCGAACTCGACGAGGACACCCACCGGTTCCTGCGGTACAGCACGTCGGCACAGTCGGGCATGACCTTCGACCAGCATCCCGCCCTGGACGCCGCGCTCATCGGATACCTCGGCCTGGACGGGATCGGGGTCCGCCCCAGCGGCACGCCGTGGGCGGGACTGACCCGGACCGGCGCGAGGTTCTTCCCGCACCTGGACCCACCGATCTTCCGTTTCCCGGACGGCAACGCCACCGTCGCCCGGGCCCTCGCCCACCACCTGGTGCCCGACCTGTTCGACGCCGACACCGTCGACGACCGGCTGACCGCCGAGATGTCCGTCGACGCGCTCGACCGCCCCGACAACCAGGTACGGATCCGGTTGAACGCCACGGCCACCGCGCTGCGTCACGTCGGCCCCGACACGGTCGAGGTCGAGGTCGAGGGGGCCGGGGCGGCCACGATCACGTACCGGGCGCGGGCCGCGATCGTCGCCGCACCCGCCCACACCACGGCGCGGCTCGTCCCGGAACTCGGTCCGGAGCAGCGGGCCACCGCCGCCTGTCTCGGCCGGTACCCGATCGTGTCGGCCTCCGTCGCGTTGCGGAACTGGCGCGCGTGGCAGTCGCTCGGCGTCTCCCGGCTCTCCTGGCCCGGTCACCCCACCTGGCAGATCGCCGGGCTGGAGTTCCCGGTCGCCATCGGCGCCTGCGCACCGTCGCCGTCACCCGACGAGCCGACGACCGCGACCGCGCTCGGCGCGCTCACCGTGGCGGGTACCGCACCCGCCGCTGGCGCGGCCGCCGGCCGGCGACGGCTGTACGCCGCCGGGGCATCCCAGGAGATCGCCACCGAACTGCGGAACCTGCTGGCGGAGGCGCTCGCGCCCGGCGGCTTCGTGGCCGACCGCGACATCGCCGACCTCCGCGTCGAGCTGTGGCCGCACGGCTACGCCCGGTACGCCACCTCGCGTGACCGTCCCGGCGACGGCAGTGCCACGACCGACGCCAGGGGCCGGCTCGCCGACGGTGTCGGACGGATCGCCGTCGCCGGTGTCGACGTCATCGACCATCCCTTCCTCGACGGCGCGATGGAGTCCGCGCATCTCGCCGTCACCCGTCTCGCGAACGGCGCCGACCGCCGATGACGACCCGCGTCCCGCACCACCGCCCAGGGCACCACCGACCACGGAGGAACGACTCGACATGAGGTTGCTGTTCAGCAGTCTGCCGGCCCACGATCACCTGCTGGAACTGATCCCCGTCGCGGAGGCCGCGAAGCGCTGCGGCCACGACGTCGCCATCGCCGTGTCGGGACGCTTCGCCGCCACCGTCGAGGCGCTCGGCATCGAGCACATCACCGCCGGTCCCGACTGGGTCGGCGACTTCCTCGACAGCCTCGACGGTGACGTCCTCCCCGAGGAGATGGAGGACTTCACCCAGAACTTCATGGCCGAGCTGTTCTGCGGAGAGGCGTGTGTCGCGATGGGCGACGACGTCTCCCGGGCGATCGCGGACTGGAATCCCGACATCGTGCTGCGCGACACCGGTGAACTCGGCGGCTACCTCGCCGCCGAACGGGCCGGACTGCCGCACGTCACCGTCGGGGTCCTCGACTTCAACGGCATGATGCTCGGCAAGGGTGTGGTCGCCGCCCTCGACCGCCGCCGCCAGCAGTTCGGACTGCCGCCGGACCCGGACGGCCTGCGGCAGTACGCGTACGGCCACCTCAACATGCTGTCGCCGACCTTCGCGCCGGAGGAACTCGAACTGCCCAACGTGTTCACCGTCCGGGTGGACGGCGTCCGGCGCGGCGAGGTGCTGCCGGAGTGGATCGGCGACCTGGTCGACGACGAGCGACCACTCGTCTACGCCAGCTTCGGTACGGCGGCCTCGACGATCCCCTCGTACGGGCCGCCGCTGGCCAAGGTGATCGCCGGCATGGGCGCGGTCGACGCGAACGTCATCGTCTCCACCGGCAAGGGACTGGACTGGCACGGCAAGGAGATCATCGAAGGGGTCCCGGTGCCGGAGAACGTCCGGGTCGTCGAGTGGGTGCCCCAGGCGCTGCTCATGCGCTCGGTCGACATGCTGCTCACCCACGCCGGCCCGGCCACCGCCCGCCAGGCGATCGTCAACGGCGTACCCGTCGTCGCGGTGCCGCTGCTCTTCGACGCCTTCGAGATCGCCAACCGCTTCACGCAGCACGGCATGGGCGTGCAGTTGGACTGGACGAGCTTCACGCCGGAGGACGTCGCGGCGGCGACGACCACCGTCCTCGGCGATCCGGCGTACCGGCGGGCCGCCCGCCGGTTGCAGGCCCGGACGCTGACGGTGCCGCCGATCGACGACGCGGCGGTCGGCTTCATCGAGCGGGTCCACGCCGAGAACCCGCGCCGATGACCGGCACCGGCGACCGGGTGCGGTCGCGCATCGCGGCCCGGATGGCACTCACCGACGAGCGGCTCGACCGTCGACTCGCGCTGTTCACGCCGGTCGACGCCGCCGCGGGCGACCTCGTCCGGGCGATCAGCCGCGAGTTCGCGGCCGGCTTCAACGACACCCTGCGGGCGTACGATCCGGCGGCGGTGAGCGCTCGGGTGGACGGTATGGCGGACGACTATCTCGCCCCCTTCTATGTCGAGGGCGCCGCGATGGCGCTCGCCGCGGCGGGAACGCTCTATCCGATTCGGGCCCGTACGGCACACCACCGCCTGCTCGCCACGCTGCCCGGCCACCGGTACCTGATATTCGCGGGTTGGGGCTGGTGGTACGCCGTACGGCCGTTCGCCGCGCGCGCGATGAGACGCAGTCCGCTCTGGCGCCAGGACAGCCTGTTCACCGGCCTCGGTGTCGACGGCATGGCGTTCGCGACGTGCTTCCTCAACGCCGCGCCACCGCGTTTCGACGTGCCCTGCCCCTTCCCCGAGGCGGAGTACCGGGCGCTGTGGTCACAGGGCTACGGTCGGGCGCTCTGGTTCGTCGCCGGCGGTCGACCGGAGGTCATCGAGGACCAACGCGCGCGGCTGGCCCCTGCGCTCAGACCGGAGCTGTACGCCGGTCTCGGCCTGGCGACCGCCTTCGCCGGGATGCGCCGGATGCGGCGCATCCCGGCGGCACCGTCGGATCAGGAGAGCGAGCGACGCGCCTTTCTCCAGGGAGTCGCGTTCGGCCTGACCGCACGCCGGGAAGCCTCACCCCGCAGTTTCGCGCGGTTCCTCGACCAGCTCGGCCGGTCCGACGCCGGCTGGGTCACCACGGTCACCGACCGGTGCCTCGCGCCGCCCGAGCGGGACGCCAGCCGCGACGGCGGCTACGTGGCCTGGCAGCATCGGCTGCGCACCGAACTCCCGGTCCCGGAGCGATCGGCATGAGCAGGCCACGGCACGTCTGTGCCATCCGGGACCCGATCCCCGCCTACCGGCAGGGCATCGCGCGGGAACTCGACAACGCCGGCTACGAGACGGCCGAGCCGGGCGACTGCTACGCCTGGATCCGGCGGTTCCGGCGGGCGGCCCACCCCACCGAGTACCGCCTCGCCGTGCTGCTCTCCATCCGCAGCGAGTCCGACGTCGACGTGCTCGCGGCGCTCCGGGCGCACGACGAGCAGGTGGCGCTGCTCGCCCTGCTCGTGGACCCCGCCGCCGACGACTACCGGCGCGCGCTCGACGCCGGGGCCTGGGGTGTCGTCGACTACGCGGCGTCTCCGGACGAGATCGTGGCCGCGCTGGAGGCGACGTGGGCCGGCGCCGTCCGGCTGCCCAGGGCGGTCGCCGTCGACCTGCTCAGTCGGCCCGGTCGGGCCGAGACGGAGCTGTCGGTCGACGAGTCCGACGTGCTGCGCCTGGCGGCGCTGGCCAGCGGATGGAGCGTCGAACGGCTCGCCAGCCACGAGAACTTCTCGACCCGGGCGATGTTCCGACACCTCCAGGAGCTGTACCGCACGCTCGGCGTGTCGAACCGGCACGAGGCCGTGGTGGTCGCCGCCCGGCACGGTCTGCTCGACGGCTCCATGGAGGCCATGCGGGAACGTGCCGCGGACGACGGTCGTCGTGGGTCCGGTACCCGCAACGGCACCGCCACCAGGGCGGTGCTGGCCGACAGCGCACACCGCGTGGACCGGCAGCCCTCGGTCACCGGGTCGGCGGCCCCGAGCCGCCGGTGACGCGGGTCAGGCCGCGGTACGCGCGGCCGGTCGCGGTAGCGGTGTCGTCCTCGACCGCGACTCGCCCGCCACCGCACCGACCAGGCACACCAGCGCGCTGCGCGCCTGCATGTTGACCTGGTGACTGTGCACCAGCATGGCGATCACCTCGCTGACCGGGCACCACCGGAAGCCCGCCGGGGCGTCGTGGTGGTCGACCAACGCGACGAGATGCCGACAGCGACTGTGCAGGAAGCGTCCGCCCTCGTCGGACAGGACCGCGTCGAACAGGACCGCCTCCGCCGGACTGTCGAGCAGGCGGGCCAGCAGCTCCGCCTCCGCGCCGGACCGTGGCGTCTCGCCACCGGCGATCTGCACGGTCGGCCCCAACTCGACGTCGTCGACGAGGCCGGGCTCGGGACAGGCCTGCATGAGCAGGTGGAGTTCACCACCATGGTCGGCGACGGCGAGGCCCACCACGCCCAGCCCGACCGGCCGGATCATCGGTTGGCACCACTGGTCGACCTCACGTCCCGCCGCGTCGACGCTGACCGCGACGACCTCGAAGCCCGTACCGTCGTCGCGGCGGAGCGCGTCCGCGCCGCGTCGCCAGCCCTCAAGGTCCGGCAGGGCGACGCGGACGGAGACCGACGACTGCCGGGCACGCTCGGCCGAGAGCCAGCGGGCCAGCGGCCGTACGTCGCACCGGGCGGCAGCGGCCAGGGTTCGGGGCAGGACCGGCAGCCGCGCCCCGGACAGTGCGAACTCACCGGGCAGCGTCCACGGCGCACAGCCCAGGACGGCCCGGGTGTCGGCGTGCACGAGGTCGTCGTCGTGCAGCAGCGCCAGCAGGTCGGCGAGGTCGATCCAGCGGAAACCCTCCTGCGGCGCGAAGCGTGGGGTCCGGACGATCATCACGCGGTTGCGCTTGCGCCAGAACACGCCACCGTGCTCGGACTGCCGCGAGTCGACGACGACGTCCGCCGTCGCCGGGTCGAAGAGGTCGAGGTACGGGACCGGTCGGCCGCCGTGCACCCGTTCCCGGTTGCTCCGGGTCGCCTGCACGGTCGGCGACAGTTGGATGCCGTTGATGTTGCCGGGTTCGGCCTTCGCCTGGACGAGCGCCGCGTAGCCCCGGTCGGAGCGGGTCACCGCGATCGCCAACAGGCCGATCTCCGGCTGGTCGACCATCGGTTGCATCCACGAGTGGCGGCCGTCCTCGGTCCGCACCCGGTGCCCCCGGACGGCGAAGAACCGACCGCTGCCGTGTGTGAGGGCGGGCTCCTCGGCCCCGGTGTTCCAGCCCGGTACGTCATCGAGGGGAAGCCGGGACGGTCGCGCGTACCGGATGCGGCCCATCGCCTCACGCCAGTGTCGTATCTCGTCGAGCAGCGACGGGTCGGCACGCGACTCGACGAGATGCGACGGGGTGGCCACCCGGCGGTCAGTCAATCCGCACCTCCGGCACGTAACGGATCCACCGACCGCCGCGCTCGACGAACTCCTGTTCCTTGGCGACGATCTCGTCGGCGTGGTTCCAGGCGAAGAGCAGGAAGGTGTCCGGGTAGTCGGCGAGGTCCTGCGGGAACGGCTCGACCGGGATGCCGGAACCGGGAGTCGTCCGGCCCTGCTTCTCCGGTGTGGTGTCGTAGACGACCGGCAGCAGTCCCGGCCCGATGTCGCAGTAGTTCAGCACGGTGGCGCTCTTCGCGGTGGCGGCGTATCCGGCGACGCTGCGGCCGGCCTTCCGCTCGTCCGCCAGTGCGTCCCGGAGCTGCTCGCGGCGGTCGGCGACGCCGGCAGCGAACGCCTGCAGCCGGGACAGTTCGTGTGTCCCGGCACGGTCCTCGGTGGCGATCAGCGCGCCGACGGCGGGCGTGGGGGTACGGCCGCCCCGGGCGAGCGTGTAGCGCAGCTCGCCACCGTGGACGCCGAGGTGCTCGACGTCCACCAGCGCGAACCCGTGCAGCGCGGCGATCCGCGCGACCGAGGTGGCCGAGAAGAGATAAAAGTGCTCGTCGTAGATCTGGTCGAACGAGCCGAGACGCAGCACGTCACCGAGGTAGGGATCCTCGAAGACCACCACGCCGTCGTCGGCCAGCAACGTCTCCAGGCCCGTGAAGACGCCGTGCAGGTCGGGGATGTGGCACATGGTGTTCGCCGCGTAGACGACGTCGGCGGGGCCGAACTCGTCGCGTACCCGGGCGGCGGTGGTGGCGTCGAACCACTCCGCACGCGCGTTGACCCTGCGGGCCACCGCCTCGTCCACCATGTTCGCCGCCGGGTCGATGCCGAGGTGTCGGATGCCGCGTTCGGCGATCGTGGCGAGCATGGTGCCGTCGTTGCTGCCGATCTCGACCACGAAGGGATCCGGTGACTCCAGCCCGGCGACGAGGCGCTCGGCGGTCGCGGCGAAGTGCGACGCCATCCGCCTCGACGACGAGGTGCGGAACGGGTACTCCTCGTGGAACATCCGCTCGACCGGGACCGGATCGGCGAGTTGGACGACGTGGCATCCGTGGCAGACCACGGCCCTGAGGTGAAGCCAGAATTCGTCGGAGGGATCGTCGGGAATGCGGAATGCGTCGGACAGCGGTTGCCGGCCCAGATCCAGGAACTGCGTCACCGCGTCGCCACAGGCTCTGCAAGGCATGTAGCGGATGCTAGGCGCTCGTCAGGGCCGTGGCCTGGCGTCCGGCGTGGATCGCGCGGACCGCGTCGTAACCGTGTCGGCCGGTGTCACGGGTGCGCCATGTTTTCTGGCGCGCCTGTCGGATCGACTGGCGTGATTCACCGGTGCCCGATTCCGCAATGCGCTCCTAGGGTTGCGATTACGAGCGAATCTCGGTCCGGCAGCAATCACACCCGTCAAGACGACTCGCACGAAAGGTCCAATGAGATGATCAAAATCGGTGACATGCTCCTCGAAGAGCTCGACCGGGATCTCCCCAGCGAGATCGCCGACCCGGCCGCCGCCCTGCGGGGCCGCGCCGCCCAGGTGCTCGAGGTCATGACGCCTCGGCGCACCTTCGCCGACGGCAGCCGCGGCTACCACGCGATCGCACAGACCACGATCGAGGTCGTCGCCGGCAAGGACCCCAACGACACGACGATGCCGCGGGAGCGCTTCGAGTTCCCGGAGTCGCCCTGCGTCATCCAGCTCCACGACCCGGTGCTCACGCTCAACGGCGCCCTCCGGCTCGACCTCGAGATCAAGTCCTACCGGGCCGAGGCGACCAGTCAGATCCTGTTCCCCGGGCAGAAGGTGGCCCTCGGCGTCGGGCGGTCGTTCGACGTCAACCTGCCGCCGTCGGTCGGCCGTCTGGAGATCCCGCTCGGGATCGACTTCGCCGCCGGTGAGACGGTGCGCAGCCACCAGATGATCTACCTGGCCGTCGAGACGCCGATGGGTACGCTGCACAACCCGGACGCGGCGCACATGTTCGCGACGGTCAACAAGGTCCCGCCGATCGGCTTCTCCTACTTCCAGGAGGGCCTCGTCCCGATGGCGAACGCCGACAACGAGGTCGTCGCCATCAAGGTGTTCACCGAGACCGCCCTGCGCCGGGTGGTCACGGACTGACCCGTCGCCGGGCAGAGGCTCGCTCGACGCCGCCGCCGCACCCGTCGCCGGGTGCGGCGGCGCTCGCGGTCGGCGGCGGTGGGGCGGGTCCGACCGCTACGGACACTGTCGACAGTGTGGCTTCATCCGGATCGCGACACGCGACTCCGTCGCCCAGCGACAGACCGAAATGTATGAAACGCTGCTAACGTACACCTTCGCCTACCGCCTTGCGCGGCGCAGGAATTGACGAGCAACCAACTGAAGGGACAGCCCCACGTGCCGAACCTGAAGAGTGTCACGGCGGTTCTGCCAGTCTCCGACCACGCCGCTGCCGTCGCCTGGTACAAGCAGTGGATCGGGCGCGACCCCGACGTCGAGCCCCAGGAGGGCGTCGCGGAGTGGCAGATCGCAGAGAACGCCTGGATCCAGGTCTCGCTGGACCCGGAGACCACCGGCCGGACCAACATCGTCGTCGGTGTGGAAGACATCGACGCCCAGGTGGCCAGCCTCGCGAGCGCGGGCGTGCCCGTCGGTGAGATCCAGGACTACGACTTCATCAAGCTGACCGAGATCGTGGACCCGGCCGGCAACAAGGTCAACTTCGTGTGGGAGAACCCGAAGTACGAGCCGCCGGCGGAGTAGGACCGCAGCACGACACCCGTTGACGGGTGTGAATGGTGGTCGGACGTCGTGTCCGGCCGTTTCACCAGGTCGGGGCACCCGGAACTGATCGCACGACGGATCGGGTTCCGGGTGCCCCGCGTGGTTTCCGGGTGATCGGTGTCAGCCCCTTGTGGAGGGTCCGTCGGGTGTGCTGATGTGTGCACGGGGCATTCCAATCCCGACCCCTCACTGGCAGGAGCCGACATGGCAGCAGAAACGTACGGAGATGGCTACGCCGAACTCTTCGACTTCGTCTACGGCGCCGAGGCGCCCGATTCGATGGTGACGACCCTCGCCGACCTGGCCGAGGACGGGCCCGTCCTCGAACTGGGCGTCGGTACCGGCCGGGTCGCGATCCCCCTCGCCGCTCGCGGCCTGGCCGTGACCGGTGTGGACAGTTCGACGGCGATGCTGAAAACCCTGGCCGGCAAGCCCGGCGGCGACTCGGTACGGACCGCGCTCAGCGAACTGCCGCAGATCGCGGTCGACGGCCGGTACCGACTCGTCGCCTGTCTCGACAACACCTTCCTGCTGCTGACCACCCAGGACGCACAGACGCAGTGCGTCCTGAACGCCGCCGAGATGCTGACCGACGACGGTCTGCTGGTGCTGGAGACCTTCGCCCGCGCACCCGGCGACTTCGGGGTGATGCCCGCGCACCTGGGTGAGAACGCCACCGTGCTCTGGGCCTACCAGGTCGACCCGCTGTCGCAGCAGTTCCACATCCGCGAGATCATCTACGGCGAGAACATGATGCGCGTCGTCCCGTTCGACGGCCGTGGGGTATCACCCGCGGAACTCGACCTGATGGCTCGGCTGGCCGGGCTGCGGTTGCGTGAGCGCTGGTGCGACTGGGAGCGGACCCCGGTCGAGTCGGACAGCCCACTGGTCATCTCGGTCTTCGAGCGAGCCGACCAGTGAGCTGACCGGTGGTGTTCACAGCCGGGACAGGACGGCGCGCAGCTCGTCGATCACGCGGGCCTGGTCCGACGCCGCCAGCGTCGGATACATCGGCAACGAGAAGACCTCGTTCGCCAACCGTTCGGTGACCGGCAGCGAGCCGACCCCCTGTCCCAGGTGCGCGAAGCCACTCATGGTGTGCACCGGCCAGGGATAGCTCACGTTCAGCGTGATCCCGGCGGCCTTCATCTGCCGGATGATCTCGTCGCGGGCGGGGTGCCGCACGACGTACAGGTAGTAGACGTGCTCGTTGCCGGGCACCACGGTCGGCAGGCCGAGGTCCGTGTCGGCGAACGCCTCGTCGTAGGTGGCCGCGATCGCGCGCCGGGCCGAGACGTACTGCTCCAACCGCGCCAGCTTGCGGAGCAGGATCTCGGCCTGCACCTCGTCGAGGCGGGCGTTGAACCCGGGCGTCTCGACGACGTAGTAGCGCTCCGCCATGCCGTAGTACCGCAGCCTTCGCAGGGTCGCGTCCACCTGGTCGTCGTCGACGACCACGGCACCCCCGTCCCCGTAGGCGCCGAGCACCTTGGTCGGATAGAAGGAGAACGCCGCCGCGTCACCGAACGACCCGACGATCCGGCCGTCCTGACGGGCCCCGTGGGCCTGGGCGCAGTCCTCCAGGACGGTCAGCCCGAAGTCCTGGGCGACCTGGCGCACCGCCGGCATGTCGACCGCCTGCCCGTACAGGTGCACCGGGAGGATGCAGCGGGTGCGTTCGGTGACGGCGGCGGCCAGGTGCCCGACGTCCATCAGTTGCGTCTCGGGCCGTACGTCGACGAAGGTCGGGGTCGCACCGACGGCGTCGATCGCGACGACCGTGGGGGCGGCCGTGTTCGACACGGTGATCACCTCGTCCCCCGGCCCGACACCGAGGCTGCGCAGCGCCAACACCAGCGCGTTCGTGCCGTTGTCGACGCCGACGCAGTGACTCCGCTGATGCTTCGCGGCGAACGCCGTCTCGAAGGACCGCACGCTCTCCCCGAGCACCAGTTGACCCGATCTGAACACCTTGTCGACAGCTTCGAGCAGCTCGTCGCGTTCCGCCTCGTACTCGGTGAGGTAGCTCCACACGTTGATGCTCATAGCCGACAAGGCTAGTGCGGAGATCCACCCAGGCGCGCGTCGGCGGACACGCATCCGTAACGAATGGGCCTGGCCCGACGCTCTCCACCGGTGTAGACAAGATTCGATCATGCCGTGCGCCGGAACCGGTGGAACGTCGTGGGAGAGGGGGTGCGGTGCGGGGCGAACTGCAACGCATCGTGGACGCGGTCGCCGCCCACGTCGGCCGTCCCGCACTGATCGAGGACCGACGGCAGCGCGTCGTCGTCTACAGCGAGCAGACCGGCCTGATGGACGAGGTCCGCCGGGCCTCGATCCTGCGGCGGCAGACCGCACCGGAGGTCATCGCCTGGCTGCGCGGCCTCGGCATCACCGACGCCCGCCGGGCGGTACGCACCCCGGCCAGCCCGGAACTGGACCTGCTGCCCCGGCTCTGCGTGCCGGTACGCCACCACGACCTGCTGCTCGGCTTCGTCTGGTTCATCGACCCCGACGGCACCATGACCGAGGTCGACCTGGCCGCCACCGGCCTGCTCAAGGAGCTGTCGCTGGCGCTGTACCGGGAGAACCTGCTCGGCGAGTTGGCCGCGCAGAGCGAGACCGAGGCGGCCCGGACCCTGCTGGCGGACAGCCCCGGCACCCGCGACCAGGCGGTGCGGGCGCTGCTGGAGGCCGGGATGATCAATGCTGACGGTCCACGGACCGCGCTGGTCGCCCGACTCGTCGCGCCCGAGGAACGGCAGCCGGACGAGCGGGCCCGCATCGCGCTGGAACAGTCGCTGGTGGCCGCGCGTCGCCGGGCCGGTACGCGGGAGGCGCTGCACCTGGTCCGGCACGACCACGGGGTGCTGCTGCTGCCGGCCGAACCGGCCGCCGGTCGGCCGACACCGGAGGTGGCCGCCCGACAACTCGACGACGACCTGCAACAGGTGACCCGCAGTCTGGGTTCCGTGGAGCGGACCGTGGTCGGGGTGGGCCGGACCAGGCCACGGCTGGCCGACGTGGTCGAGTCGTACGTGGAGGCGCTGCACGCCGCGCGGGTCGGCGCGCAACTGCCGGCGTTGGGTCGGGTGGTCGCCTGGGCCGGGCTGGGCGTCTACCGGGTGTTGGCCCGGCTGGGCGAGCAGCAGCTCACCGTGGCCGACGTCCATCCGGGGCTGGCCCGGCTGGTGTCCACGCCGGGCCACCACACGCTGCTGACCACCCTGGAGCACTACCTGGACCGGGCCGGCAACGCCCACGCCACCGCCGCCGACCTGCGGCTGCACCGGACCACGCTCTACTACCGGTTGCAACGGATCGAGGAGCTGGCCGGCACCGACCTCAAGGACGGCGGCGAACGGCTCTGCCTGCACCTGGCGCTGAAACTGGCCCGACTGGCGGAGCGGCACGGCGGTGCGGAGTGAGCAGTCGGCTCCGACAGGCGTAGCAAGCGGCGGCGGAGATCTCCGACAGGTGACCGATGACCGGGCGGCGAGGCGGTCCATAGGTTCGGCGGAACCCGGGGCGTCCGGTGCGACGGCGGGGAGGGGGCGACGCGGTGAGGGCACGCTGGCTCGGCCGGTACCTGCTGCCCACCCTGGTCGCGCTGCTGTTCGTCGCCCCACTGTGGTTCATGGTGGTCGGCTCGCTGCGCCCCACCGGTGCCCCACCTCCGCGCACGCTGGAGTGGTGGCCGACCGCGCCGACCACGGCCGCGTACACCCGCCTGCCGGACCTGATCCCGATCTTCCGCTACCTGGCGAACTCGGCTCTGGTGGTGGCGCTGGCCGTGCCGTTGACCGTGCTGGTCGCCGCGCTGAGCGGGTTCGGGCTGCGGCTGCTGTCCCGGCGCTCGCGGCGGCGGGCGTTGACCGGGCTGCTGGTGCTGCTGCTGGTGCCGGTCACGGCGGTCTGGGCGACCCGGTTCGAGGTGTTCCGGCTGGCCGGGGTGGTCGACACGTACCTGCCGTTGCTGGCACCGGCGGCGCTGGCGGTCAGTCCGTTCCTCGTGCTGCTGTACGCGTGGAGTTTCGGTGGGATCCCCGACAGCCAGTTGCAGGCCGCCCGCCTGGAGGGGGCGGGCTGGTTGACCATCTGGCGGCGGCTGGCGTTGCCGCAGGTCAAACCGGCCACGCTGGCGGTCTCGGTGTTGGCCTTCACCTTCCACTGGTCCAACTTCATCGACCCGCTGCTCTACCTCACCAGCGGCGACCGGTACACCTGGCCGCTGGGCCTGCGCTTCCTGCTGCTGCTCAACCCGACGGACTGGCCGCTGCTGATGGCCGGCAGCGTGGTCGCCACCGCGCCGTGCGTGCTGGTCTTCCTGCTCGCCCAGCGGGTCCTGCTCGCCGACGACCCGTTGGCGGCGCTTCGACCGAGAGGACGCCGATGACCCCGACCCGGTGGCGCACGTGTGCGGCGCTGCTCACCGTCCTGCTCGTCGCCGCCGGCTGTTCGTCCGGTGAGCGGGCCGCGGAACGTCGCGGCATCACCGTGGTGCTGTTCGGCGACGCGGAGGAGGTGGCCGGCTATCACACGCTGGTCGACGGCTTCACCGCGGCGAACCCCGACGTGCCGGTCACGCTCTCCCCCGTCGCCACCCAGGACGAGCTGATGGCGCGGCTCACCACCTCGTTCGCGGGGGGCCGACCGCCGGACGTGTTCCTGCTCAACTACCGGCGGTACGGGCAATTCGCGGCGCAGGGGGCGATCGAGCCGGCGCAGTCCTACCTGGACGGCAGCGACACCATCCGGGAGAGCGACTTCAGTCCCCGCGCCCTGGACGCGTTCCGGTTCGACGGCGAGGAGCTGACCTGCCTGCCGCAGAACCTGTCCTCGCTGGTCGTCTACTACAACGCCGACCTGTTCGCCGCCGCCGGGGTGCCGGTCCCGCGCCCCGGCTGGACCTGGGACGACTTCCTCGCCGCCGGGAAGGCGCTGACCCGCGACGGCCGGTACGGGGTGGGCGTGGAGGCGTCCGTCGCCCGGTTGGCGCCGTTCGTCTGGTCCAACCGGGGCGAGTTGGTCGACCATCCGGACCGGCCGACCCGGTTGACGTTGCGTGACGACCCGGCCGCCCGCGCTGCCGTGGACTGGTTCCTCGACCTGCGGCTGCGCCACGGCGTCGTGCCGCCGGACGCGGAGGAGCAGAGCGAGTCGAGCGAGGCCCGTTTCCTGCGCGGCACGCTCGGCATGTATCTCAACAGCCGGGTCGCCGTGCCCACGCTGCGCACGATCGACGGGTTCACCTGGGATGCCGCGCCGCTTCCGGTGGCCCCCGGCGGCGTACCGGCGTCGATCCTGCACAGCGACGCGTACTGCATGAGCGCCGGCCTGCCGGATCACCGACCGGCGTGGCGGTTCATCGAGTACGCCATGGGCGCCGCCGGGCAGCGGGTGCTGGCCGAGTCGGGGCGGACCGTGCCGTCCCGGCTGGACGTGGCCGACTCCCCCGCCTTCCTCGATCCGGCCCGACCGCCCCGTTCGTCGCAGGTCTATCTGGACGCCGAACCGCACCTGCGGGCCACGCCCCGCACCGGCACCTGGTCGCGGGTGGAGAAGGAGACGAACACCCTGCTGGAGGAGGTGTTCTACGGCCGGGTGGAGCGGGAGGAAGGGCTGCGTCGGCTGGAGGAGACCGTCCGTCCGCTGTTCGCGCTGCCGGTCGGCAAGTGACGGGGGTCATCCGGCTGGAGGAGCTGACCCGGTCGTACGGGCGTACCGTCGCCGTCGACGGTGTCGACCTGGAGGTCCGGGCCGGGGAACTGCTCACCCTGGTCGGGCCCTCCGGTTCGGGCAAGTCCACCATCCTGCGGCTGATCGCCGGGCTGGAGCGGCCGGACGCCGGACGGATCCTGCTCGACGGTGTCGACGTCGCCACGGTGCCGCCGCACCGCCGCGCGGTGGCCATGGTGTTCCAGGACTACGCGCTCTTCCCGCACCTCACCGTGCTCGGCAACCTCACCTTCGGGCTGCGGGTACGCCGGGTGCGGCGGGCCGACGCGGACCGGCGGGCACGGGCCGCCGCCGACCGGCTGGGCATCGCCGACCTGCTCGACCGCCGTCCCGACCAGATGTCCGGCGGCCAACGGCAGCGGGTGGCGCTGGCCCGGGCGCTGCTGCGCGACCCCAGCGTCTATCTGCTGGACGAGCCGCTGGCGAGCCTGGACGCGCCGCTGCGCTTCGCCACCCGGGCGGACCTGCTCGCCCTGCACCGGGAACTGCGCACCACCACCGTGCACGTGACGCACGACCAGCACGAGGCGATGACCCTCGGCGACCGGGTGGTGGTGCTGTCGGCCGGGCGCATCCGGCAGGTCGGCCCGCCGCAGCAGGTGTACGACGCCCCGGCCGACACCTTCGTCGCCGGGTTCCTCGGCAGCCCACCGATGAACCTGGTCCCCGGTGGCGGTGTGCTCGGCGGCGACCCGACGACGACGGTCGGCGTACGCCCGGAGGATCTGGTACGCGATGACGCCGGGCCGGTCGTCGCCACCGTCGAGGCGGTCGAGGCGCTGGGCAGCGAGGCGATCCTGTTGACCCGCTGCCCGGACGGCACCCGGCTGACCGTGCGCACCGGCCCGCGCCCCGGCGTCGGGCCCGGTGCCGAGATCCGGCTGCGGGTCGACCGGCGCCACCTGTTCGACGCGGCCGACGGGCGGCGCCGGTGAGGCGTGCCCGTGCGCCGGTGACCGGCTGGGTGTTCCTCGCCCCGTACGCGGTCGCGGTGCTCCTGCTGATCGCGGTGCCGGTGCTGCTCAACGTCGGGTACGCGTTCACCGACCACACCGGCCTGACCCGCGATCCGCAGTTCGTCGGGCTGGCCAACGTCCGGCGGCTGCTCGACGACCGCTTCCTGCTGGACAGCCTGGAGGCGTCGCTGGTGCACGTGACGCTGGCCGTGCCGGTGCGGTTCGTCGCGGCGGTCGGGCTGGGCCTGCTGCTCGCCGCGCCGCGCGTCGGCGGTCGCTGGTTCCGCACCGCCGTGTACCTGCCCACGGTCGTGCCGGACGTGGCGCTCGCGGTGCTGTTCCTCTGGGTGCTCAATCCGCTGTACGGGCCGTTGAACCAGGTGCTCGGGCTCTTCGGGCACGCCGGCTACAACTGGCTGGCCGACCCGACGACCGCCCGGGTGGGCGTGGTGCTGATGCTCGCGTTCCCGATCGGCGAGGGCTTCGTCGTGGTGCTGGCCGCCCGTCGGCTGCTCGCCGGTCGGTTGTACGAGGCGGCGGCGTTGGAGGGGTGCGGGGCGTTCGGGCAACTGCGTCGGCTGACCCTGCCGCTGCTGGCCCCGGTACTGGTGCTGCTGGCGGTGCGGGACATCGTGCTCACCCTCCAGGTGAACTTCGTCCCGGCGTACGTGCTGACCGACGGGCGACCGGCCAACGCCACGCTCTACCTGCCAGTCTACATCTTCGACCAGGCCTTCGAGTTCTCCGGCTTCGCGTACGGCTCGCTGGTGACCATCGTGCTGATGCTGATCACGGCGACCATCATCACCGGGCTGCTGCTGGCCGTACGCCGCTGGCGGGTGCCGCGATGAGCTGGCATCCTGCTGCGGTGAGACTGCGTCTGCTCGCCGTCACCGTCGCGCTGCTGCCGGTGCTGGCCGCCTGTGGTGGCGGTGCCGAGACACCCGGCGGTGGACCCCGGGACCTACTGGCCAACCTGCCCAGTTGCGACCGGGTGCCGCTGGACGAGGACCCGGAGGTCGACGCGGGCGTGCCCGGCCTGGCGCTGCCCGACGGCGCCCGGGTCACCAGCGTGGTGCGGCAGGGTGTGCTGACCACGGTGGAGGCGACCGTCCGGATGTCCCCGCTGGACGTCCGCGCGCACTACGAGCAGCGGGCCGACATCGACCTGCTCAAGATCGAGGACGAGATCTTCGAGACCGAGGTGCTCACCCGGGCCGGGCAGCGCCGAATGTACCTACGGGCCTCGGCGCTCTGCGCCGACGGCAGTACGCTCACCGTGATGGTCGGGCCGGACTCCGACGACGCCGGACTGCCCGAGTTCCGCAGCGGCGGCTGATCGACCTCGACAGATGTCCTAACCGGATGGCGCGTTTCCCGACACCTGCTCGGTGACGTCCGCCGATCTCCTGTCTAGCCTGCGCACACAGCATTTTCCGCGCTCGGATCAGGAGAGACCGCATGAGGGCCACCTTCGTCCGACGACATCGCGGACTGACGGCGACGGCGCTGGTCGCGCTGCTCGCCACGGTCGCGTTGACGGCGTCGTCCGCCACCGTCCCACCCGCCGCCCCGTCGCTGGCCACCAGCTATCCCACCGGGCCGATGGAGGTCCCCGACGAGTGGATGACCGCGCAGCGGATGAGCGACGGCAGCCGGGACCTGTCGGTCGTCAAGTACACCCGGGCCCGCGGCGAGGCCGACCGGCTCGCCACCCGGACCCGCAGCGCGTACCGCCCGTTGGCCGAGCGGCCCTGGTCCTTCTTCGGTCCGGCCAACATCGGCGGCCGGGTGGTCGACATCGCGGTGGATCCGCAGGTGCCCGACCAGATCTTCATCGCCGCGGCCTCCGGCGGCGTGTGGCGCTCCGCCGACGCCGGAGCCACCTTCACGCCGGCCTGGCCGGACGGCTGGGCGCAGGCCATCGGCGCGATCGCGATGACCAGCGACGGAGTGCTGTTCGCCGGGACCGGTGAGGCGCAGCCGGGTGGCGGGTCGATCACCTTCGGCGGGGACGGCGTCTACCGCTCCTCCGACCGGGGCGCGACCTGGCAGCGCGTCGGCCTGGCCGACAGCCACGCCATCGGGCGCTTCGCCGTCGACCCGAGTGACGAGGACCGCGTCTTCGCGGCGGCCAGCGGCAACCTGTTCGTGCCCGGTGGCGAACGGGGCGTCTACCTGACCGAGGACGGCGGCGACACCTGGCGGCAGGTGCTCGCCCCGCCCAACGACACCACCGGCGCCACCGAGGTCGTGATCGACCCCACCGACCCCGACCGGGTGTACGCCGCGATGTGGGACCACCTGCGCGAGCCGCACCAGCGCACGTACGGGGGGCCGGGGTCCAGCCTGTGGCGTTCCGACGACGGCGGCGAGACGTGGGCGCGGATGACCACCGGCCTGCCCACCGACGCCGACCAGGGCCGGTGGGGCCTCACCCTGGCACCGAACGACCCGCAGCGGCTGTACGCGTACGTGGGCACCGCCCTCGGTCCGTTCCGGGCGTTCTACCGCTCCGACGACGGCGGTGACACCTGGACGCAGACGCCGGTCAGCACCAGCCAGGCGTCGCAGTCGACGTTCAGTTGGTGGTTCGGGAAGATCTTCGTCGACCCGGGCGACGCGGACCACGTGTTCCTGATGGGCGTCAACCTGATGCGCTCCACCAACGGTGCGCGGAGCTTCTCCTCCGTCGGCGGCGTGCACGCCGACCAGCACGTGATGCGCTGGGACCCGAAGGTGCCGAGCCGGGTCTACCTCGGCAACGACGGCGGCGTCTACCGCTCGGAGACCAACGGTGCCAGCGGTTGGGTGAAGGCCGTCGACGAGCGGTACACCCAGTTCTACACGGTGGACGTGGCGCAGACCGATCCGAGCCTGAAGGTCGGCGGCACCCAGGACAACGGCTGCAACCGGGGCTACAACGGCGTCGGCGGCCCGTGGAACGCGATCGGCTGCGGCGACGGGTTGCAGACCCTGATCCACCCGGAGAACCCGAACATCGTCTTCGGGTGCAGCCAGTACGGTGCCTGCTACCGCTCGGAGAACGCGGGCGGCACCCCGCGCCAGTCGATCGGGACCGGCCAGACCACCTCGCAGCGGCGCAACTGGCTGACCCCGCTCCAGTTCGACCCGAACGACCCGAACGTCATGTACTACGCCGGCAACATCGTGAACCGGTCGACGGACAACGGCCGGACCTGGACGGCGATCAGTCCCGACCTGACCGGCGGCGGTCCCAACGACCCGTCCGGCTACCCGTGGGGCACGATCACCACCGTCGCCGCCGCGCCGAGCGACAGCGCCACGCTCTACGTGGGCACCGACGACGGCCGGCTCTGGTGGACCCGGAACCTGGGCGCGAACTGGCAGCAGGTCGACCCGGCCCAGTTGCCCGGCACCTGGGTCACCCGGGTGGCGGTCAACCCCAAGGACGCGAACGTCGCGTACGCCACCTTCTCCGCCTTCCGGTCCGGCAGCGACCGGGCGCACGTGATGATGACCCGCGACGGCGGCCGGACCTGGACCGACATCGGTCGGGGCCTGCCCGACGCGCCGGTCAACTCGGTGATCCCGACGGCCGACGGTCTGCTGCTGGTCGGCACCGACGTGGGGGTGTTCGTGTCGGCGTGGAACGGCGGCGAGTGGGCCGCGCTCGGCACCGCCCTGCCGAAGGCGGCGGTGATGTACCTGCGGTACCACGAGCCGTCACGGCAGCTCACGGCGGCGACGTTCGGTCGGGGCATCTACGACCTGACAGTCCCCCGCTGCCCGGCCGCGTCCACCCGGCTGCCGGTGCGTGACCCGGGGGTCGGTGTGGTGGGCGTCCTGGCGTCCTGCCGCGCCGGTTAGACGGACCGGGGGCCGTCCTCCCCCGGCCCCGGTCCCGCCGGAGGCCACCTCCCCACGAGCCGGGGGAGGTGGCCTCCGGCGTTCCGGTCACCGGGACCGGGGCGGTGCGCTCACCGCAGGCGGCGGGCGGGGAACCGGGCCGGTGGGTCGGCGATCGCGTCCTGGGCGGCGACCAGTTGCAGTTCGCGGGTGCCGGCCGCGAGCGTCGCCTCCAGCACGGCGAAGATCGAGGCGGTGGTGCGTTCCAGCGCCGTCGCGGGTGATCCGGTGCTGCGCAGGTGCGCCAGGTAGAGCGCGGCGGTGACGTCGCCGCCGCCGTTCGGGCTGATCGGCAGCAGCGGCGTGGTCACCGCCCAGGCGCCCTCGTCGGAGACGGCCACCACCTCCAGCGAGTCGGGCGGCGCGTCGCCGTGCAGCACGCTGGTGACCAGGACGTGCCGGGGGCCGGTGGCGCGTACCACGTCGACCGCCGCCAGCACGTCGTCGAGCGAGTGCGTCGACCGGCCGGCGAGGAACTCCAGCTCGAACTGGTTCGGGGTGACGATGTCGGCCCGGGGCACCACCACGTCACGCAGGTACTCGGGGATGCCGGGCCGGACGAACATGCCCCGGCCGACGTCGCCCATCACCGGGTCGCAGCAGTAGACGGCGTCCGGGTTGGCGGACTTGACCAGGGTCACCGCGTCGAGGATCACCGCGCCCATCGCCGGGTCGCCCTGGTAACCGGAGAGGATGGCGTCGGCGTCGCCGAGCACCCCACGGTCGGCGATGCCGGCGATCACCTCGGCGACGTCGGCGGGCGCGAGCAGCGGTCCGCGCCAGGCGCCGTAGCCGGTGTGGTTGGAGAAGTGCACGGTCAGGACCGGCCAGACCTCGTGCCCGAGCCGTTGCAGCGGGAACACGGCGGCCGAGTTGCCGACGTGGCCGTAGGCGACCGAGGACTGGATCGACAGGATCTTCACCCGTCCATCATCGCGCCCACCGGTTCCCGGCCGCCGCAGGGGTCGCCCTTCGGCCAGGTCACGGCCGTGATGCTGAGGGCGGGACCGCCGTGGCCCGGCGGCCCCGCCCTCGGTGGATCACTCGAACAGGGACAGGGTCAGCGTCGAGGTGTACTCACCCGCGGCCACGTCCGCCGGGGTCCGCAGGAACAGATCCGCGTCGACCGAGTACGCCCCACCCGCGACCGCACCCGAGTCGAACGTCGAGACCAGCAACTCCTGGTCGACCAGACCCACGTTGTTACCCGGCTGCGTCGGCTCGTCCAACACCGTCACCACCTCCTCACCCTCGCTGACCAGACCGGTGTCACCACCGTCGACCAGACGCGGCCTCCACCCCAGGTGCCCGGCACCGATCGGCTCCTGACCCGCGCCACCGGTGAAGTCGCTGGCACTACCGAGGACCGCCCACGCGGCACCCGACGGCACCTCGTCGGCGGTACGCGTGTCGGTGACCGTCACCGTCGGCAGACCACCGACGAACTGACGCACCAGCAGCGTCGACCCGTCCTCGGTCAACGCCACCGAGTCACCCGCGATCGACAAAGCCAGCACACCCGGCTCCACCAACTCCTCGATGTCGACGGTGACCGTCACGTCACCACTGTCACCCGGATCGGCCGACACCGGCGCGGCCATCGCCACCGACCCGACCAGCAGGGCCCCGGCAGCACCCGCCGCCAACAGCCGCCTGCGATTGTCCGTTCTCATCTGCTTCTCCGTGTCGTTCGCGGTCACTGGGCTTGGCGGGGGTCGGCGGCACAGTTGACCGCAGCGTGGTCGGCGGTGACGACGGTGGTGACGCTCTCACCGTCGACCGTGCCGGTGGCCCGAACCGTGGCGGTGCCGGACGGGACCGACGCGGCACGGGTGGTGAACTGCTGGAAGGCGCTCGCGCCCGGAGCCACGGCCGACACCGACCGCTGCCCGTACGCGCTCTCCAACACCACGTCCACCGGACCGTCATGGTCGTTACGCGCCTGCACCGCCACGTACGCCTTCCCGGCCACACACCGCGCCTGCACGGTGACCGTCACCGGCACCTCGGGTTCGGCGTTCGGGTCGGTCAGCCGCTTGCGGTTGTAGGTGTCGTCCTGACCGTCGGGCTGGTAGCCGCGCTCCACGTTGCCCGCCGCGTCCACCGAGAACCAGTGCACGGTCGTGCCGACCGGGACGGTCAGCGTCTCGCCGCCCTCCCGGATGCCGGCCGAGCCGTAGAGGGTCGACTCGAACGTGGGCCGGCTGCCGTCGAGGGTGTAGAACACCGCCGCCGGTTCGCTGGTGGAGAACGTGACGTCGACCGAGCCCTCGGTGGCGCTGGTGGCCACCTCGACGGAGCTGGTGGGCGCCGACTCGTCGGTGTCGAAGTCGCGGGCGACCCGCAGCATCTCGACCAGGCCGTTGGAGAACTCCAGCGTCTCCTCGCGGGCCGAGGTCCAGGTCGGCTGGAAGGAGGTGCCGACCTCGAAGTTCCAGGCGTAGATGCCGTACTTGTACCAGAGCATGTCACCGGAGTTGCCGGCCGCCGAGTAGAGCACGTCGGCGATCGGGCCGGTGCGCGCCGGGGTGACCGCGAGGTTACGGTGCCGCTTGATGGCGGTCAGGATCCGCGACGAGGCACCCCAGAACAGCGACTCCTCGGCCAGCGTCGGACGCGGGGCGGAGACCCGGCCCGGGGTGGCGTACGAACCCGGCGACCACATGAAGTAGTTGCCCGAGGAGTGCAGGTTCATCGAGAACTTGACGTTCGGCCGGGAGGCCAGCCAGTCGACGTTGCGGCTCTCCGGCTCGGACAGCTCGTCCGGCCCGGCGTACGTGCCGCTGGTGCAGCTCGGGGACGCACCGGAGTAACCGTCGAAGAGGCTGTACTCGGTGTAGTTGCGGTTGTTGTCCACACCCCAGGAGGTCCGGCCGAGGAAGTCCCCGGAGGTCTCCGGCGTGCAGTGGTTGGTCATGTTCTTGCGCTGCGAGTTGAAGTCGTAGAACGAGTAGTGCCCGCCGTCCGGGTTGATCGACGGCGCGATCCAGATGTCGAGGTTGTCCACCAGCTCGCGGGTGTTCGCGTCGTGCGCGTAGTTGCGCAGCAGCCGCTCGGCGGTCTCGATGGTCACCAACGGGGGCACCCATTCCCGCGCGTGTTCCTGCGCGTAGGCGAGTACGCCCAACTTGGAGCCGTCGCGGTGCTTGCCGATCCGGATGGCGTACACCGGGTGCGGGTCACGGGAGACCGTCGTCGGCGCGGACAGGCCGTCGGAGAGCGCGGTCGGTGCGGCCGGCGCCACCACGCCCGCACCCGCGTTGCCCCGGTAGGTGTATGCGGTGAGCAGCGTGCCCGCCTGGGCGTTGAGCGCGGCGGCCACCTCGGCGGCGGTGCTGGTGACGGTGCCGGCGGCGTCGGTGGCGAGGCCGACGCGGACCTGGTTGCCGGTCACGGTCACCGTCAGGGACGCGCTCGCGGTGCCGGGGTTCGCCAGTTCGACGGTGATGTCGTTGCCGCCCTGGTGGCCCCAGGCCAGCGAGTCGACGCCGACGCGGCTGGCGTTGGCGGTGCCGAGTACGGCCTGCGCCTTGCGCCGGTAGCCGTTGGTCTTGTGCGGCAGCTCGACGATCTCGGAGATCTCCGGGTACTGCGCGGACATCGCCTTGATCCGGTCGTAGAGCTCGGTGGGGGTCAGGTAGCTGGTGACGAAGTCCTTCTGGTAGCCCGGCCCCTCCGGGGCGGTGTCCGGGATGGGCAGCCACTCGTGCACCTTGGCCACCGCCACGTCACCGGTCGGGCTGGTGATCCGGACGTAGTCGGGGCGGCTGGTCACCTGCGCCGCGCCCCGGTGGTAGAGGTACACCCCGGCGTCGACGAACCGGGTGATGTTCTGCGTGCCGCCGGAGCCGAACTCGGTGCCCGGCCCGCTGTCCCGCTCGACGGTCAGCGCGGTGGCGGCGGTCTGCCCCTGCGCCCACTTCGCCTCCACCGACAGCACCTGGGTGTCCCCCGAGGTGTAGTAGTCGGCACGAATGATCCTGACGTCCGAGGCGGCGGACCGGGCGGCGACGGCGGCTCCGGAGAACTCCCGGTTGTCGGCCAGGTGGGCGGCGATGGTCGCCTCCCGCTCGGCGATCCGGTCCTGCGCGTCCTGTTCGGTGTGCAGCACCTTGCCGAAGGTGAAACCGGCCCGGGTCAGCGTGGCGACCTCGTTGCCGGTCACCACGGCGTGCACCACGATGCCGTCGGCGGTGTGGTGGACGTGGTGGTCGAGGTCGACGCCGGTGGCCACCAGGGCGTCCAGTTCGGTGGTGTCGGCCACCACCACCTCGATCACGCTGGTCTGCTCGTCGGCCAGTCGACCGAGGTCGGCGGGGGTCTCGGCGCCCGGCGCGGCGGTCTGCGGCACCACGGCCGAGGCCGGGCTGACCAGCAGCAGCACGGCCGTACCGGCGGCCAGCGCGGCGGAGAAGGGTATCCGGCGTCGCCACCGGGAACGGGTACGGAGTTCCGACATGAGGCTCGTGGCCCCTTCTCGGCGTGCGGTGGGGGTGTGGGGGTTCGCACCTCGTCTCGGCTGTCTCAGCTCCGGTGACAGCCACGGCCAGGTGCGTCCGACATGGACACCGCCCGCATCGCCGATTACGCAGCGTCACATGTCGAGAGGTAGGAGTGATCAGGTTGCGGATCACTCTCACCTGACGAAGGTCATCTGTCAATCGTCCCGAAGTATGGACAGCCGGCGTGCGCTCACCCGGCTGAGCACCGACGCCGCGTCCGACCCACCGTCGTGACGGGGGCCGAACGCGGCGCCGTGCGCGGCTTCCGGGTTACGGAAGGCTGTAGCCGAGGCTGTACGAGACCATCGTCTCGCACGTCTCCGGGGTGTCCCTCGGTCCGCAGTGGTCGCGGGTCGCCACCACCGTGAAGCTGCCGGTCACCCCGGTGAGCTTGCCGTAGCCGGTACCCGGCGTGATGACGAAGTTCATCGTGAAGGTGCCGTCGGCGCTCTGCTTGCCGTCGGACTCGAAGACGAACCCGCCCTCCAGCCCGTCCAGGGTGCCCGCGAAGGCTCCGGCGCTGTCGATGGTGCCGTAGCCCGCACGGTCCAGGACCTGGAACTCGACGTCCTCGGTCTCGCCGACGAGTCCGCCCACATACGTCATGCCGTACCGGACCTGCCACACCGAATGGCCGGCCGGCGTGCCCTTGACCTGCTCGAAGGCGACGTGGCGCGGATACAGCTCGCCGGTCACCACCTTGTATGCGCCGGGCGATCCCGGCGAGACGGTGGGCAGCGGCCGGACGATGCGGTCACGCGCCGCGGCACGGTCCGATGTCGACCGCACCGCCTCCGACCCACCGGCCGACGATGTGGTGCCGACTCCGGCAAAACGCGACTGCAACACAGGCGGCACAGACGACGTGCCCGGGTCGATCGTGGCGGCGGTCCTGGCGGTCGGGGCGGCGGCCTGCGGAACGATGGCGGCGGCGGGGCTGACCAGCAGCACTGCCGCGCCGGCCGCCAACACGGAGGAGACGGCGATGCGGCGTCGCCACGGGGAACGGGTACGGAACTCGGACATGAGGCTCGTGGCCCCTTCTCGGCGCGCGGAGGTGATGGGGTGGGTGTCGCCCCGCGCCTCGGCCACCTCGGTTCGCTGGCAGCGGGCGGCACGGAGCGTCCGGAGTGGACGCCGCCCGCGTCACCGATTGCGCAGCGTCACACGTCGGATGTGGAGGGTAATCGATTGCGCACAACTTTCACGCAACAAGCGACCACTGTCAATAATCCCGGGGGGCCGAATTTGTCACGCCCGCCTCACCCGCCGACCCGGCGGTAGGCGTTTGACCTGGGCGCAGAGTGGAGACCAGGAACGGGAAGCTCGACAACGAGGGGGGACAACGCATGTCCGAATACACCACCGAGCGGCCCGATACAATCCACGAGCGCCCCGAACACGTCACAGATCCGCTGCTGTGGAGACTCGCCCTGCACGTCGCCGACGCGCACGCACCGGCCGAGGACGGGGACTGCGCCCACCTGCTCTGCGCCGGCCAGGAGTGGCCGTGCGCGCCGTGGCAGCAGGCCCAACGCGCACTCGTCCTGGCGCAGGGCGGCACGGCGCAGGTGGCACCGGCGCGCCAGAGCGGATGGTCGACGCAGGCGGCGCTGCCGAGTCGGGCCGCGGAGCGTGCGCGCCGCGATTCCGCCGCCGCCTGAGCGGCGGGCCGGCCCGGTCGCCGCCGGGCGACCCGCCGCACTGCTGTCAAGATAACGTTGACACGTGCAGGATCCACTCGGCGACCTGGCCGGCGTCCCGGCCGCCCGCGACCGGCTGGACGAGACGGAGCTGGACCTCATCGACCGCGCCCGGCAGGCCGGCGCGGCCTGGCAGCAGATCGCCGAGGCGCTCGGACTCGGCAGTCGGCAGGCCGCCGAACAGCGTCACCAGCGGCTGGCCGCCCGCCGCCGGGCGCGGCGAGCCGAGTCCGACCGGCGCTGGCCGCACGAGGTCGCCGCGCTCCGCGCCCTGCTCAGCGGGTTACAGCGCTGGATAGCGACCGATCGCCGCTGGGACGGCCGCTTCCGTGGGGCCGCACTGACCCGACACACCACGGCGCTGGCGCTTCAGGCCGCGCCCGGCGCCCTGTACGACCTCGCCGGGCACGTCGCCGCCGACCTGCACCGCGCCGCCCACCGGCTGCCGACCCCGGTACGCACCATCGCCCGACACCTCGACGCCGCGCTGTCAACACACCGTTGACGCGGCTCCGCGATATTGCCTCTGGCCAACTCAAGGGTCGAGGCTGTGAGTCACTTCGACTCAACCCTGGAGCGGCATGTGCGGCGCAACGCGATCCTGTTCGTGACGATCTCCGTACTCTCCGGTTGCGGCGGCAGCGCCATGGCCCTGGTCACCGGGATCTGGATCCTCGATCTGACCCGCTCCAGCAGCCTCGCCGCGCTCGCCGGACTCTGCGTGTACGCCCCCACCCTCGTCGGTCCCTGGTGCGGCGTCCTGGTCGACCGGCTCCCCCGCCGACCGCTCGTCATCGCGGTCAACCTGATCCTGGCCGCCGTCCTGCCGACCCTGCTGGCCGTCCGCGGACCCGGTCAGGTGTGGCTCCTGTTCTGCGTCTCCACGGTGTACGGCGTCGCGTACGTACTGGTCGACGCCAGCGAGAGCGCCCTGCTCCCGGCCGCCCTGTCACCCGACGAACTGGGCCACGTCAACGGTTGGCGGTCCAGCGCCCAGGAGGGCGTCAAACTCGTCGCTCCGCTGGCCGGTGCCGGTCTGTACGCATGGCAGGGCGGCCACCTCGTCGCGTTGCTCGCCGCCGCGCTGCCCGCCCTGGCCGCCGTCCTGTATGCACTGCTCCGGCTGCGGCACCCGGCACGGACCGTCGCGTCCCGGCCTACCGGTGTCCGCGCCGGCCACGCCGTCGTGTGGGCGTCGCCGTCGACACGGCTGCCGGTGATCCTCGCGGGCGTGGCGATCGCCGCGTCCGGTTTCACCACCGCCGCCGGGTACGCCGTCGTCACCGACGAGTTGGGCCTGCCGGCGACGTTCCTCGGTGTGCTGCTCAGCACGCAGGGCCTCGGCTCGGTCGCCGGAGGGCTGGTCTCCGGTCGGCTGATCGCCCGGTTCGGAGCGACCACTGTGGCCGCCCTCGGCACGGCGCTGTTCGCGGTGAGTTGCCTGGGCCGCTGCCTGCCCTGGTGGCCGGCGGTGGTCGCCGCCTCGGTGGTGGCCGGCGGCGGCCTGCCGTGGGCTGTCGTCGCCGCCGTCACCGCCGTGCAGATGCACAGTCCCGACGAGCTGTTGGGTCGCGCCGCCGCGACCGCCAACACGATCATGTTCGGACCGATCGCGGCGGCGATCCCGCTCGGCTCCGCCGCCGTCCTGCTGGGCGGGCGGCCACCGTTGGTCCTCGCCGCCGTCGTCTGCCTCGTCGCCGCCGCCATGGTGCGGCGCCGGCTCACTGTGGCGCGGCCACCGGTTCCCCGTCGGGGCAGCAGACCGTCAGTGCGGCGGGTACGGCCTTGACCTTCAGGCGCTTCGTCCGCGACCGGGCACCGCCATCCAGTTCGTACGTCTTCGCCTCGGCGAAGCGGACCCTGACCTTGCGCCCCCGGGTGATCCGGACGAACTTCGCGTCCTCGGACCGGCCGGTGGCCATCTTGCCCAGCGTGCGCGCCCAGTCGGCGGCACCGCTGGCGGTGGAGACACCGATCTCCAGCGAGCCGCTGTCCGGACGGGCATCGTCGAAGGCGGGGATGCCACCGGTGATCGTGCCGACGTTGCCGAACAACACGCAGCTCGCGTCCCCCTCGAACCACAGGTCCCCGTCGACGGTGACCCGGGTCCGGGTCAGTTCCCCCCGGACGTGGCGCAGGCCGGTCCAGACGTACGCGAGCCGACCGAGGCGTCCCTTCATGTCCCGGTCCGCCTCCCGGATCAGGTCGCCGTCGAATCCGGCGCCGGCCATCACCGCGAAGTGCTCCCCGTTGAGCCGCCCCAGGTCGAGGCGGCACCGTCGGCCGTGCAGGCCGATGCGGACCGCCTCCGGGAGGTCCTCGGGGATGTCGAGGTTGCCGGCGAAGAGGTTGGCGGTCCCGGCCGGCAGGATCGCCATCGGGGTCCGGGTGCCGGCGAGGGTGTCGGCGCACCGCTGCACCATCCCGTCGCCGCCCCACACGAAGATCAGCTCGGCGCCCCGGTCGAGGGCCTTGCGCACCTTCTTCGGTGCCTTGCGGCTCTTGGGCACCTCGTACCAGAGCAGGTCCCGCACTCCCGCGCCGACCAACGCGGCGCGCAGCTCGTCCAGGCCGCCGCCCAGCGTCTTCTTCCGATGCGCCACCACCGCCACCGTGCCGACCGCCAGGTCGGGCGCCGGCGGCCGGTCCGGATCCACCACCACACTCGCGCTCATGGCCGCCGCAATACCCCGCCGTCCGGAAATCCACGCCTGGCCCCGACCGTTCGCGGGACACCACATGCGGAACCACGATGCCGCCTCGCGCGGGCGGGAGCTGACGTACCGGAGCGCGGGCACACGCCCGGTGTGGTCGTGTGCCCGCGCTCCGGTGACCGGTTACAGCGTGCGGGCGAGACGGTCGGCGAGGATCCGGGCGAACCGGGACGGGTCCGCCAGGTCGCCGCCCTCGGCGAGCAGGGCCGTGCCGTACAGCAGCTCGGCGGTCTCGGCCAGGGCCGTCTCGGCGTCGCCCTGCTCGTGGGCCTTGCGCAGGCCGGTGACGAGCGGATGGCCCGGGTTCAGCTCCAGGATGCGCTTGACCTTGGGCACCTCGTGGCCCATCGCCCGGTACATCTTCTCCAGCGTCGGGGTCAGATCCTGGGCGTCACCGACCACGCAGGCCGGTGAGGTGGTCAGCCGCGAGGAGAGGCGGACCTCCTTCACCGACTCGGCAAGCACCCCGCCCATCCAGTCGAGCAGGGCGGCGTACTCGGTGCGCTGCCGCTCCCGCTCGGCCTCGGCCTCGGTGCGCTCCTCCTCGGTGTCCAGGTCGACCTGGCCCTTGGCGACCGAGCGCAGCGTCCTGCCGTCGTAGCTGCCGACCCGCTCCACCCAGACCTCGTCGACCGGGTCGGTGAGCAGCAGCACCTCGTAGCCCTTGGCCCGGAACGCCTCCATGTGCGGGGAGTTCTCGATGGTGGCTCGGTGCTCGCCGGTGGCGTAGTAGATGTCGGTCTGGCCGTCCTTCATCCGGCTGACGTAGCCGGCCAGGTCGGTCTGCTCCGCCGGATCGTTCGTGGACGCGACCGAGAGGATCTCCAGCAGGGTGTCCCGGTTGTCGGTGTCGTCGACCAGCCCCTCCTTCACCGCCGCGCCGAACTCGGTCCAGAAGGTGCGGTACCGCTCGGGCTGCCCGGTCTTGAGGTCCTTGACGGTGGACAGCACCTTCTTGACCAGGCGGCGGCGCACCGCGCGGATCTGGCGGTCCTGCTGGAGGATCTCCCGGGAGATGTTCAGGCTCAGGTCGTGCGCGTCCACCACGCCCTTGACGAAGCGCAGGTAGTTGGGCATCAGCGCGTCGCAGTCGTCCATGATGAACACGCGCTTGACATAGAGCTGCACGCCCCGACGGCCCTGCGCGGCGAAGAGGTCCAGCGGCGCGTGTGACGGGATGAACAGCAGCGCGTCGTACTCGAAGGTGCCCTCGCCCCGCATGTGGATGGTTTCGAGGGGGTCCGCCCAGTCGTGACCGATGTGCTTGTAGAACTCGTGGTACTCGGCCGGCTCGACCTCGGTGCGCGGTCGGGCCCACAGCGCCTTCATCGAGTTCAGCGTGACCGTCTCGGTGGTGGCGGGGGCGTCGTCCGCGCCGGGCCGCTCGACGGTCATCCGGATCGGGTGGGCGATGAAGTCGGAGTACCGCTTGACGATCTCGCGGACGGTCCACTCGGCGGTGTAGTCGTGCAGGTTGTCGTCGGTGTCGACGGGCTTGAGGTGCAGCGTCACCGCGGTGCCCTGGGGCGCGTCGTCGAGCGCCGCGACGGTGTACGTGCCACCGCCGTCGGACTCCCAGCGGGTGCCGCCGCTCTCGCCGGCCCGCCGGGTCACCAGCTCGACCTTCTCCGCCACCATGAAGGCGGCGTAGAAGCCCACGCCGAACTGGCCGATCAGGTCCTGCGACGCCCCGGCGTCCTTGCTCTCGCGCAACTGGCGCAGCAACTCGGCGGTGCCGGACTTGGCGATCGTCCCGATGACGGAGACGACCTCGTCACGGGTCATGCCGATGCCGTTGTCCCGGACGGTGAGGGTGCGGGCGTCCCGGTCGACGTCGAGGGCGATGTGCAGGTCGCCGGTGTCGACGTCGAGGTCCTTGTCGACCATCGACGCCAGGCGCAGCTTGTCCAGCGCGTCCGAGGCGTTGGAGATCAACTCGCGCAGGAAGACGTCCTTGTTCGAGTAGATCGAGTGGACCATCAACTGGAGCAGTTGACGCGCCTCGGCCTGGAACTCCAAGGTCTCGGTCCGGTCGTTCACGCCGTGTCCTCTCTCGGTCGTACGCATGACGGGTCGCACAAAGGATACGAGCCGTCATGACGTACGCGCGTCCGGTGGCCACCCGAACCGCCGGACGCCGTCGGCCCGCCCCGGGGACGTCCCCGGGGCGGGCCGACGAGCGGAGGAGGATCAGCGTCGGCGACCGTACGCCCCGGCGACGATCGACACACCGACCGCGGCGAACGCCACCTGGATGAACAGCTCGATCCAGTCGATGCCGGCGGTGTCGTCCACGCCCAGCAGTCCGGCCACCACCGTGCCGAGGATCGCGGCCACGATACCGATCAAGATCGTCAAGAGGATCGGGATCCGCTGCCGGCCCGGCACCACGAGCCGGCCGAGCGCGCCGATGACCAGACCGATGATGATGGCCATGAAGAAACCGGTGATTTCCACGAGAGCCGTCCCTTCGCGCTTTTGGTGTGCCGACGTGGTGCCCCTACCGCCGTGTCGGTCAAACGCCGCCGCCCGGGGACTGCGGTGTTTGTCACGCAACCGTCACGAAGCCGTGGAACTCCCGTCATCGAGGGCTGACGAGCACCGCGTAGTCGGCGGAGGTGAGGGGGGCCGCCGAGAGCGACCCGTCGGCCCGGGGCACCCGCAGCGGGGTGCCGTCACCGTCCAGGAAGATCACCGCCGACACGTCGGGGCGGGCGCTGAGGGTGCTGACGATCTGCCCGTACGCGAGCAGTTCGTCGCTGCGGCCGGTGTCGGCACCGGCCGGGGCGACCGTCACCCGGGCCTGCCCGTCGACGAGTTGCACCACGGCGGTGCTCAGCGCCCCGGGCAGCGCGCTGCCGACGCCGTCGTCCCGCTCCCCCGGCGTCGGCCCGGCCAGCAGGTCCCGGAGCTGCTCGTCGGGGGTGGGCGCCTGGTCGGCCCGGCGGGTCACCGGCACCAGCCGGTCGTCGCGCGAGAAGTAGAGCAGCTCGGTGAGGGCCCCGGTCTCCGCCGCGGTGGGGGCGGCCGTCGCGGTGTACGGGAACGGGCCCGGCGGCGGCGTCACCGTCCGGGGCTGGTCCTCGGCGGGCACCCCGCACGCGGCGACCAGGGTCAGCAGGAGGGCGACCGCGATCCGCCCGGCGGTACGCCTCATCCGAAGCTGCCCGGCAGCGTGATCCGGAACCGGGCGCCGCCCTCGGGGCGGTCGCTGACCGTGGCGTCACCGCCGTGCGCGGCGGCGTGCTGGGCCACCAGCGCGAGCCCCAGGCCGGTGCCGTCGCCGCCACCACGGAAGTTGGCCGCCCGGCCGCGCACGAAGCGGTCGAAGATCGCCTTCCGGTCCTCCATCGGCACCCCCGGTCCCTCGTCGTCGACCTCCACCACACCGGTGTCCCCGTCGCGGGACAGCCGCACCGCCACCGGGCCGGCGCCGTAACGCTCGGCGTTGTCGAGCAGGTTGGTCAACACCTGCGCGACGCGTCGCCGGTCCACCTGCCAGGTGTCCGGGGTGTCCGGACCGAGGCGCACCATCGACTCGGGCAGGTCGCGGTCCCGGCACGCCTGCCGGGCCAGCGCGCCGACGTCGACCGGCTCGCGGTGTGTCGGCTGGTCACTGCGCGCCAGGTCGAGCAGGTCGTTGACGAGCTGCTGGAACCGGACGATCTCGTCGGCCACCAGCCGGGCCGCCGTGGTGGTCCGCTCGTCCTGGTTCTCCCGCCGCTTGCTGAGCACGCTGGCGGCCGCCGCGAGCGTCTGCAACGGCGAACGCAGCTCGTGGCTGACGTCGGCGGCGAACCGCCGGTCCCGGTCGATGCGACGGGCCAACTCGTCCACCATCCGGTTGAACGAGGTGGAGAGCCGGGTCAGGTCCGGGTCGGTGTCCGGGGCGAGCCGGGTGGTGAAGTCACCCGCGGCGATCCGCTCGGCGGCGTCGGCGACGGCGGTGAGCGGACGCAGCCCGTGCCGGGTGGCGTACCAGCCGAGCGCCGCACCGGACCCGGCCACCACGATCGCGACGGCGGTGAGCGCCAACGCGAGCACCTGGAAGGTCTGGTCCAACTCCCGCAGCGAGACGATCTCGTAGAACGCCGCCGAGTCCGACAGTGGCACGCCCACCAGCACCACCGGCTGGTCGGCGACCCGGACCCGTTGCACGGCGGGCTCACCGGCCATCACCAGATCCTGCAACCGCTGCGGGATCGCGGGCGTGGTGCCGGTGTCGGCCCGCCGGCCGTACCACTCGCCGTTGAAGTACAGCACCGCCCGCCGGCTGGTGCCGGTGTCCAGCGCGCGCAGCGCCTCCGCCACGTCCGGCTCGTCGGTGGCCAGGCCCGCCCGGACCACCTCCGCGTCGTAGTACGCCGCCCGCAGCACGGTGCGTTCCCGCTCGTCGAGCAGGGTCCGGCGGGTCAGCTCGTACGACACCAGGGCCATCGAGGCGGACAGCGACAGCGCGCCGACGGCGAACGCGGCGGTGACCCGGGCGCGCAGACCGAGACGGGGTCTCATCTCTGTAGCTTGTAGCCGAGCCCGCGCAGCGTCACCAGGTGCCGGGGGTTGGCCGGATCGATCTCGATCTTCTGGCGGAGTCGACCCACGTGCACGTCGACGAGCCGCTCGTCGCCGGTGTCGTAGCCCCACACCCGGCTGAGCAACTGCTGCCGGGAGAGCACCCGCCCGGCGTGTTCGGCCAGCTCACAGAGGAGCCGGAACTCGGTGCGGGTGACCGCGACCGGGGTACCGGACCGGCGTACCTCCCCCGCCTCCGGGCTGACCTCCAGTTCGCCGAAGGCGAGCACCGGCACCGACGCCTCCACCGGGGCCACCGTGCGGGCCCGGCGGCGCAGGGCCCGCAGCCGGGCGGTCAGTTCCTTGATCGCCACCGGCTTGACGACGTAGTCGTCGGCACCGGCCTCCAACGCGGCGACGATGTCATGGGTGTCGTCGCGGGCGCTGACCACCACGATCGGCACGTCGTCGTCGCGACGGAGCTGACGGATGCCCTCGAAGCCGTCGATGCCGGGCAGCATCAGGTCGACCAGGACGTAGTCGGCCGGGTCCCGGCGCTGCGAGCGCAGCCCCTCCTCGGCGGTGGCCGCGCCCCGGGCCTCGTAGCCCTCGTCCTCCAAGGCGAGCAGCAGCGCCAACCGGATCCGGTCGTCGTCCTCGATCACCAGTACCGCTGTCATACCGGCATCATCCCCAAGCCCTGGCCGGGCGGCCAACCGCCATCGACCTGCGCGGCTTTTGTCACGCAACTGTCATACGTCCGCGCGGTGCCCGCCAAGCCCGCTGGGCAGGGTGAGAACCGGCCTCGGGTTATCAGGAAGGGGGCTCTCGACGTGACCACGCCACGACGCCCCGAATGCGCGGTGCCGCTGGTCGAGGTGGCCATCACCGAGTTCGACCTGGCCTGCCTGCCGGAGACCGGCGCGGTCTTCGACCAGTTGCTGGCCCTACGGCCGCAGCAGGTCGTGATCGACCTGGCCGGTTGCCGGCACATCGACGCCGCCGCCATCGGCCTGCTGCTCGACCTGCACCGACGGATGCTGCGCCTCGGCGGGGTCCTGGCGGTACGCAACCCCAACCCCCGCATCACGCGCATCCTGCAGACCGCCCGGCTGGACCGGATCCTGCCGGTGCACGGCGCGACCGGGACGTCGCCGGAGCTGGTCGACGACGCCGGTACACCGCCCGGCACCACACCGGCCGCACCCGGTGTGGTGCCGCCCCGGCAGCCCGGGGCCGCGCCGCAGCCGGCCGGGTACGGCCGGGCGGCCGTGACCGTACGCACCTGACCCACCGCCGCCGACGCACGACATCGCGAGTACGAGGAGCAGCATGACCATCGCCGGGATCGCCGCGGCCCTAGTCGTCGGTCTCGTCGTCGGTGCCGTGGGCCGGCTCGTCGTCCCCGGCCGTCCCGCCGTGCCGCTGTGGCTCACGATGACCATCGGCGCGGTCATCGCACTGCTCGGCGCGATCAGTGCCTGGCTGGCCGGCCTCCGTGGATTCAGCCTGTTGGGGCTGGTCGCGCAGGCCGGTCTCGCCGCGGTCGGTGTGGTGATCGTGGTCGCCACCGCCGGCAAGGAACGTTCCGACTCCCTCTGAGAAGTCCGTACGGCGAAGGCGCACCGCACCGACGCCCCCCGAGTCCGTGTCCCGGCCGCACGGCTGCGGCACCGGAGAGGAAGCAGAATGACCGTCGTACCGGACGACAACCTGATGACCCTGATCTGCGACGTCTGCGGTGACACCACCACCGGCACCGCGTGTGTGCTGCCCGACGCGGAGGTGGTCTGGACGCTGGTGTCGGATCACGGGTGGAGCGGCTCCCCGTTCGCCACCGGTCCGCACCGCTGCCCCCGGTGCAGTGCCCTGCCGGCCGGGCCGGCGCCGCGCGCCGACCGTACGCCGATCGGTGTGGGCGGCGCCGACGAGACGCCGGTGGTCGCCGTCGGCGACGGGACCACGGCCGGTCCCGAGGACGCGTTGCGGGTCGCGCTGCGGCAGGCGGTCGACGTGCACGGCACGGTCGTGGTGAACCTGGACGGGGTGCAGGTCATCGACTCCGCCGGACTCGGCCTGCTGGTGCGGGCCCACCGGGAGGTACGCGAGCGGGGCGGGCGGTTGTGCCTGGCCGCGCCGTCGCGGTTCATCCGCACGGTGCTGCACACCATGAAGCTCGACGGGGTGTTCCCGATCTTCGAGAGTCTCGACGAGGCCGTGGCGCAGTTGCGGCAGGCCGCGCTGACGGCGACCGAGGTCGAGGCCGGTGCGGTGGCGCAGCGCCGACCCGCCGGTCACGTCACGGTCTGATCCCGCGCCACCACCACGGTCACCCTGGGCGACGCCCTGACGTCCTCCGGTGGCCGGTCGGCGGCCACCCGAGGACGTACGGTCAGGAGGCGGCGGAGAACCCGCCCCGACGGCGCAGCCGGCCGATCCAGCCCTGCGCGGTGTGCCGGGGCACCCCGTAGTGCTCGGCCACCGCGGTGACCGTGCCGGTGCGGTTGAAGACCTCGACGACGTCCTCCGGCATCCGCCGGTAGACCCGCCCCTTCGGCACCGCCGCCTCGGTCCGGCGTCGCGTCGTGCCGGAGCCGGCGCGGTTGGCGCCGGAGCGCACGGACCGGTTGCCGGTGGCCGGGGTGAAGGCCTGCTCGGTGGCGGTGACCTCGGTGGGCGACTCGACGACGGAGGCGGGAGTCACGGGCGCGCCGCCGGCCGGGAACAGCGCGCGTAGTAAGAGATTCAGGTCGAAGGAGGGAAGCGTCGGCGCCGAGATGCCGCTGCCGGCGCGCATCACGAGTTCGACCACGCGCGGCGTGGAATCGTCGATGTCGACACAGATAACGGTCTCCGTGTCGGCACCCTCGGCCCGGATCGTGATTGTGTAGTCACTCATCGCCACCCTCCGCTGTTCGTCACATCACACTGCACACTCCGGCAGTGTGGTGGTTGAACGCTTCACACCAGATTAGCGGATTGAGCGGCCTACTCACAGAAGCGACCCGGCATATGACGATATCACCGTCGGTAGTTAACAACTGCTTCACGCCCCCTCCGGCCCGGTGAAGCCGTCCGGAGTGAAGCGTCCGGGCAATGACTTGAGCCCGTTCACGAAGTTGCTTTCCAGTCGGACGGCGGGTCCGGTCGCCTCGAAGCGAGCCAGGTGCGGCACCAGTTCCCGCAGCATCGCCTGCGCCTCCAACCGGGCCAGATGGGCGCCCAGACAGAAGTGCGGCCCCATGCCGAACGACAGGTGTGGGTTGGGATTCCGGTCCAACCGCAGGGCGTCCGGGTCGTCGAAGACGGCACCGTCGCGGTTGGCCGAGACGTACCAGAGCACGACCTTGTCGCCCTCGGCGACGGCCCGACCGCACAACTCGGTGTCCTCAGTGGCGGTACGCCGGAACTGCATGATCGGCGTCACCCACCGCAACAGCTCCTCCGTCGCGGTCGGTAACAGCGACATGTCCCTCGCCAGCCGGTCCCGTTGTGCCGGAGCGGCCAGCAGTGCCGACACACCACCGGAGATGAGGTGTCGGGTCGTCTCGTTGCCGGCCACCACGAGCAGCAGCCAGAAGCTACAGAACTCGCGGTCGGTCAGACGTCGACCGTCCACCTCGCTGGTCGCCAGCAGGGTCATCAGATCGTCCCGCGGCGACCGACGCCGCTCACCCGCCACCGAGAGGGCGTACTGGAACGCCTCGACGAACGTCGTGCGGTACGCCTCCACGTCCCCGCCGCCGTACTCCGGGTCGTCGAAGCCGACCAGGTTGTTGCTCCACCGGTAGAGCAGGTGCCGGTCCTCGCGCGGCAGCCCGAGCAGGTCGGCGAGGACCAGCAGGGGCAGCTCGGCGGCGAGGTCGGCGACCACGTCGCACTCGTCCGCGGCGACCGCGCGCCGGACCAGGTCGTGCGCGTGCGCGGCGACACTGTCGTGCAGCGCCCGCACCGCCCGTGGGGTGAACACCGAGGTGACCAGCCGGCGGATCCGCGAGTGCTGCGGCGCGTCCATGTTGACCAGGAGCTGACGGGCCTGCTCCAGGTCGGCGGGGGTACGCGGATCGGGCAGGAACGCGCCCTTGCGGCCCGAGGAGAACAGCTCCGGTGCCCGGGACGCGGCGACCACCGCCTCGTGACTGGTGGCCGCCCAGAAGCCCGACCCCTGGCTGAGCATCCGGCCACCGCCGCCGCGCCGCCACAGTGCCGGCTCGGGCACCCAGGACACCGGTTCCTCGCGGCGCATCCGGGCGAACTCGGTGTGCGGCACACCGGTGCCGTACGTGGCCGGGTGCGCCACGTCCGGACGCTGCGCCACCGGGCTCACGAGCGTCCCGCCGCGGTCTGTGGGCGCAGCAGCTCACGCAGCACGTCGTGACGCAGTTTGCCGGTGCCGTCGCGCGGCAGCTCGGCGACGAACCGCCACCGGCGGGGCACCTTGAACCCGGCCAGCGACCGGCGGCAGAACGCCTCCAGCACCTGGGGGGCGGCGGCCGGGTCGAGCCGGTGCGGGTCGAGTTCGACGACCGCCACCACCCGCTCGCCGTACTCGTCGTCGGGTTCCCCGGTCACCGCCGCGTCCCGGACCGCCGGGTGTTCCTGGAGCACCGCCTGCACCTCGGCCGGGTAGATGTTCACCCCACCGGAGATGATCAGGTCGCGGGCCCGCCCGGTCAGATAGAGGTAGCCCTCCTCGTCCAGGTGACCGGTCTCGCCGTAGGTGAAGACGCCGGGACCCAGATGCGCGTCACGGGTCTTCTCCGGGGCGTTGTGGTATTCGAACGTCTTCCCGGCCCGGCGCACGAAGACCCGGCCCGGGCGGCCGGGCGGCAGCACCGCTCCATCCGGGTCGAGGATGACCACCTCGTTGGGCGGCACCGCCCGGCCGACGCTGCCCGGTCGGCGCAGCCACTGCTCGGCGTCGATGAGCGTGACCACCCCCGCCTCGGTCGCCGCGTAGTACTCGACCACCACCGGCCCCCACCACTCGATCATCCGTCGTTTCACCTCGACCGGGCAGGGCCCGCCGCCGTGCCACACCACCCGCAGGCTGCGCACGTCGGCGGCGGCCCGGACCGCGTCGTCCAGCCGCAGCAACCGGACGAACTGGGTCGGCACCAGATGGCAGGCGGTGATCCGGTGCGCGGCCACCGCGGCCAGGAACGCCTGCGGGTCGAAACGCTCGTGCAACACCAGTCGGCTGCCGCGCAGCAGCGGCAGCAGCGCGAAGAACAGTTGCGCCGAGTGGTACCAAGGACCGACCAGCAGCACCGCGCCGCGCGCCGGCACGTGCAGGGCGTGCCCGGCGTACGCCAGCAGCCGCTCCACCCGCCCGAACGGCGCCTCGGCGCGGAACAGTCCGTTGCGCACCCCCTTGGGCGCGCCGGTGGTGCCCGAGGTGTAGAGCATGGTGGAGCCGCAGACCTGCTCCGGCGGCTCGTCGGCGGCGAGCCCCGCCAGCCTCGGCTCGACCGCGACCGCGTCGCCGACGTCGCGCTCCCCCGTCACGAGCTGCCGTACCCGCACGGCGGCGGTCCGCACCGCCTGGTCCACCACGGACGCGTAGGCCGGCTCGGTCAGCACCAGTCGGCTCTCCGAGTCCGCCAACAGGTACGCGATCTCCGGCGCGGTCAGGTGCCAGTTGACCGGCACCACCGTCACCCCGGTGTGCAGGGCGGCCAGCAGCGCCTCGATCGTCTCCCGCCGGTTGCCGCAGACCACCGCCATGGTGTCGCCGACCCGCAGCCCCTCGGCGCGCAGCAACCGGATCCACCGGTTGACCCGCGCGTCCAGGTCGGGCCAGTCCAGCTCACCGTCGGCGTCGGACAGCGCCGGCTCGCCGGTGGCCCCGGCCAGGTCCCTCAGCAGTACGGCCATCGCGTCCCTCCGGCTCAGTCCAGCAGGTCCGGCTGGGCCCGCACGATGTCGGCGTACAGCGGCCGGAAGTTCAGCCGGGCGATCCCCGGGGTGCCGATGACGCGCCGCGTCTCGGCGGCCTCGTCCGGGCCGATCAGGATCGGTCGGCCCGCCGCCTCGGCCAGCAACTGCACCTGCGCGCTGCGGTCCATGGCGATGAACCACCAGGCTGCCTCCGCCACCGAGCCGCCGACGGTCAGCAGCCCGTGGTTGCGCAGCACCACCGCCTTGGTGTCGCCGAGCGCGTCGGCGATCCGCTTGCCCTCCTCGTCGGCGAGCACCACACCGGTGTAGTCGCCGAACACCGTGTGGTCCTGGTAGAAGGCGCAGGCGTCCTGGGTGATCGGATCCAGCGGCCGGCCCAACGCCGACCAGGCCCGCCCGTGGGTGGAGTGGGTGTGCGCGGCGGCAACCACGTCGGGACGCGCGGCGTGCACGTGGGAGTGGATGACGTACCCGGCCGGGTTGATCCGCCCGGTGCCCTGAAGCACCTCCCCGCCCGCGTCCACCAGCAGCAGGTCGCTGACCCGGACGTGTCCGAAGTGCATCGCGAACGGGTTGATCCAGAACCGGTCCGGGTGCTCCGGGTCCCGGGCCGTGACGTGGCCCCCGGCGCCCTCGTCGAACCCGTACCGGGCGAAGAGCCGGCAGGTCGCCGCCAGTTGCCGCTGCCGACGCAGGCGCTCCTCGGCCGGCGTACGTCCGGTCATCCGCAGCCTCCCGCGGTGTCGGTGTCGAAGGCGGCACCGGCCAGCACCGCCGCCGGCACGGCGGGACTCGCCTCCGCCGTGGGGGTGGTCTCCGGTCGCCACTCGGACAGGAAGTGGTCCACCCGGTCCAGTCCCCAGAACCGGTGCCGACCGAAGCGCAGGTACGGGATGCCGAAGATGTCGTCGTCGTACGCGGCGGCCAGGCAGTCGACGCCCTCGGCGCGCAGCGTCTCGTCCTGCGGGGCGTGCTGTGCGGCCACCGGGTCGACCCCCGCCTCGGCGGCGGCGCGGGCGACCACCTCCGGGGTACAGATGTCCTCGCCGCGCTCCCAGCGGGCCGCCACCAGCGCGTCGTAGAAGGGCACCGCCCGCCCCTCGCGGCGGGCCAGCAGCCAGGCCAGGTGCGGCAGGTCCCACCACGGGTCCACGTCGATCGGCCAGGCCATCGGCAGGCCGGCCCGCTGCGCCAGCCGCTTGGTGTCCACCAGCAGGTAGCGGTGCTTGGCCCGGCTCATCTGCACGTAGTGCAGCTCGGCGCCCCGCTCGGCCAGCGCCGCGGTGGTCTTCTCGTCCGGGTCCCAGTACGGGTACCAGTCGACCTGCGCGAACAGGTCCGGCACCGCGACGCGCAGCCGGTGCACCGCCAGCCAGCTATACGGGCTGCGGAAGGAGAAGTACAGCCGAGGCCGCCGTTTCACGCCACACCCCCGGCCAGCGCGCGCAGCACCTCGTCGTCGAACTCGGCCAGGTCGCCGGCGTTCGGTCCGGCGCTGATCGCGTATCCGTGCAGGATGCTCGCGGTCGCGGTGTGCACCAGCCGTTCGCCGCGCCGGACGTAGCAGTCCATCCGCGCGTCGAACATGACCCCGCGCAGCACGTCGGTGACGGTCAGGACGGTGTGCACGTCCTCCTCCATCCGGGCCGCCTCGACCATCCGGACCCGGGCCCGGGACACCACCGGGATCCAGGCGCGCTCGCGGACCAGTCGACCCACCGAGATGCCCCGGGCGGCCAGGAAGCGGTCCACCACCTCCTCCAGCGCCCGCACGTAGCCGGAGTGCTGCACCCGGTCGGAGAAGTGGCAGTAGAAGTAGGGGGCCCGCCAGCTCCACAGGAACGAGCGGGAGCCGACCGGGGTGAGCACGTCGGCGACCGTCTCGCCGGGGCGGATCGGCCGGTGGTCGGGGCGGGCCACCGTCGCGGCGGCACCCAGGGTCGGCACGACCAGGTCCGCCAGGTGGGCGGGGGCGGGCGCGGAGGCGGTGGCGGCGGGTTCGACGACCAGCGCCACCCGGACCTTGCCGCGCAGCACCACCTGCTCGCGGTCGTCGCGGGCCACCGTCATCCGCACCGTCAGCCGACCGGCGGACTCCCCGGTGACCTCCACCCGCACCTCGTCGTCGACCTCCAGCACCGCCGGTAACTGCACCGAACAGTCGACGATCTCGACACCGAGGCCGAACTCGTGGAAGAGGTCACGGGCACCGGGTCCGCGCTCGCGCAGCCACTGCAGCACCGCCTCCTCGACCAGATAGATGAAGTGCTTGAAGCCGATCCAGGTGCGGATGTTGGCCCCCTCGTACCGGGGCCGCCCGACCAGGACGGTCAGCGGGGCGGTGGGCGCACTGGTCATGGTGGCTGCTCCTGTCGTCAGGGACGTACCGTCACCCGGTTCGCCTCACCGACGAACCGGGCGGCCTGCTCCGCGACCTCGTCGGCGTGGCGGACGTGGCAGAAGTGGTCGTAGTGCTCGTGCACCAGCAGGGTGGCCCGGGGCATGTCCCGGCCCAGCGTGGCGGCGGCGGCCGGGGACAGCGTCGGGTCGGCCCCGCCGGCCAGGATCAACGTCGGGGTGTCCACCGTGGTCAACGCCAGCCCGCCACTGTTGACGAACTGGTCGAACACGGTGAGGAAGCCGGCCGGACCGATCCGGTCGATGGCCTTGGCGAACATCGCGTCGAGCAACCCGGCGTCCAACTTGCGCAGTCGCGCCCCGACGCGCAGCCGCAGCCCGTCGCGGACGTGCCGGTCGAAGGTGCGCCGGGCCCGGTCGAAGACCTGCCAGGTGATCGGCTGTTCGGGCGGGCAGTACAGCGGGCAGATCAGCACCGTCGCGCGAGCCGCCGGTCGGCCGGCGGCCAGCAGTTCCAGCGTCGCGTTCGCGCCGAAGGAGTGCGCGACGACGGTGTCCGCCGGTCGGGGCAGCTCGGCCAGCCCGGCGGCGAGCCACTGTGCCGGGCTGCCCTGACGACGCCAGCGGTAGTCGTTGCCGGCCCGCCACGGCAGGTCCAGGGCGATCACGTGCCAGCGGGGGTCGAAGGCGCGGGCGAGCGGTCGCCACGACTCCCAGGAGTCCTCCAGGCCGTGGGCGAGCACCACCAGGTCTCCCCCGGGTGCGCCGGGGGTCAGCTCGTGCAGCGCCGGGGCCGGGGTCATCGTCCGGCTCCGGGGGCGGCGGCGAGGAGCAGTTCGCGTACGCCGTCGGTGTCGTCGCCGCAGGCGACCGCGACCGGGCCGGACGCTCCGGCGTCCAGCAGCGTCGCGGCCAGCGCCAGGTTCACCACGCCGGCCGCGCCGTAGCAGTCCCCCCAGCGGGCCGCCGGGTCGAAACCGCCCGGCCCGATCCGGCGGTACGCGGCCCGCCCGTCGGACCCCCCGAGCAGGGGACCGGTGCCGGGTACGGCGGTGGTGGTGAGCACCAGGCAGGCGGCACCGGCGCGCAGCGGGAAAGCCGGGCGACCCGCCTGGTGCAGTTCGGTGGCCACCTCGTCGGCCGGTTCGGCACCCACCACCAGCACCCGATCGGCCCGTCCGGCCCGCAGCAGCAGCATCGCCGCGCGGACCGCGTCCAGACCGGCGGTGGCGCCGGAGCAGACCATCAGGTTCGCCGCGCCGAGCCCGAACCAGAGCGCCACGGTGCTGGCCACCACGTTGCTGGACGCGTTCGGGGCGGCGAGTGGGCTGACCGCGCGACCGCCCTCGGCGTGCACGGTGCGGGCCAGGTCGGCGACGGTGGCGACGTTGCCGAGGTTGCCGGCGACCACCACCGCGGTCCGGTGGTCGACGCCGTCGGTCGGGTGGCGGCCGGGCGGCAGGCCGAGCGCGCGGTGCACGGCGCAGAGCGCCAACCGGGTGGCGGGTTCCTTGTAGAGCAGTCCCTTGCGGCCCAGGACCAGATGGGCGCGGTCGGCGGGTACCGCGTCGGCCAGGGCGGTGGTCAGCCGCGACGCCGACGCGCCGGACCACGCGGCCAGGTCGGCGGCGAGACCGGTCGCCTCGGGCAGGTGCAGGCTCCACCCGGCCATCCGCACGGTCACCGGGGCGGTGGTGGACCGGGTCGGGGCGGGGGCGGTCAGTGGGCCGGTCACGGGGCCTCCACCAGGGTGACGGCGTTGACGCCGCCGAAGCCGAACGCGTCGGACTGGACCAGCCGGGCGGTGTGCCCGGTCGCCTCGGTGGCGAACCGCAGGCCGGCGCCCTCGGGCAGCGGGCGACGCAACCCCACCACCGGCGGCACCCGGCGTTGACTCAGGCAGCGGCGTGCCACGTCGAGGTTGACCAGCGCGGCGGCCCCGGAGGTGTGCCCGGTGGCCCCCTTGACGGCGGTCACCAGCGGGTTCGCGCCGCCGCTGACCAGCACCTGCCGCAGCGCCTCGCACTCGGCCGGGTCGTTGAGGGCGGTGCCGGTGCCGTGCGCCACGACCAGGTCGACCTCGGCCGGCTCCCGCCCGGCGCGGGTCAGCGCGTCGCACATCGCGCGGGTGATCCCGGCCACCGACGGGGCGGTCTCGTGGTGGGCGTCGCAGGACAGCCCGGTGGCGACCACCCGGGCCAGTGCGGGTCGAGGGTCGTCGTCGGGCACCAGCACGACCGCGGCGGCGCCGTCGCCGAGCAGGACGCCCTGCCGGTCGGCGTCGAAGGGCCGGACCGTCTCGGTGGGATGGTCGACGACGCGGCCGATCATCGCCAGCATCGACTCGGTGGTCGCGTCGACGCCGCAGACCAGCACCGCGTCGGCGTCGCCGAGCATGAGCAGGTCCTCGGCGAGGGCCAGGACGTGGCCTCCGGCGCTGCACGCGTTGCTGACGGTCACCACCTCCCGCAGGCCGGGCACGGCCGCGTGCACCGCGTCGCCGAAGTGCAGCCGGTGGGCGGCGAACGCGTCACCGCCGGTGGCGTACGCCTCCACCGCGGCCAGTTCCCGCAGGCCGGTGCCGACCAGGGCGACCACGCGGCGGCGGCGGGGGTCGAGCGCACCGGCGGCGACCGCCCGTGCGGCGCACTCGGCCACCCAGCGGCTGGCCGCGAAGGCCCGCTCGGCGCCGTCGTCGATGTGGTAGCCGTGGGCCACGTTGAGCGCGGCCGGTGCGCCGTGGCGCAGCGGACCGATCCCGCTGGTCCCGGCGAGCAGGCCGGCGAAGGTCCGGTCCCCGTCGCCGAGGCAGGTGCGCAGCTCGCTAGCGGTCAGACGCGCCGGCACCCGGCCACCCCCTGACGATGGCGGCAGCGGTGCCGCCGTCCGGGCTGCGTGAGGTGATCAGCGCCAGTCGCGGCGTGTCGCCGGTCGGTGCGGTGGCGAGGAAGGTGGCCAGCGCGAGCCCGCCGGTGGCCGCGTCGCAGCGCCCGAACAGGCGGCTGGCCCGGATCCGGGTCGGCACCTGGCCGAGCGCCGCGCAGGCCGGGTCGAACTCGTCGGTGTCGTCCTCGGCGGTCTCGCCGGTCAGCACGCAGTCCACCTCGGCCGGGTCGACGCCGGCCCGGCGGACCGCCCGGGAGACGCACCCGGTCAACGCCCGGTCGGCGGCCGGGCCGCCACCCGGGCCGTACGCGGTGGCCAACGCGAGCACCTCAGCCTCCCGGCGCACGCCGGCCCAGGCGGGCCGCTCGGCGCGGGTGAGCACGAAGACCACTGCCGCCTCCCCGGTCGGCACCGGCTGCTCGGGGCGCCCGGTCAGCCAGGTGGTCCAGGCCCGGTGCGGGCTGAACTCCTCCACCGCACCGACCAGCATCGCGTCCACGTAGCCCCGGGCGATGGCGTTGCTGCCGTAGCGCAGCGCGTCGAGGAAGGCCAGCGAGCCGGTCGCCACCGTGGCGTTGACCCCGCGCAGGCCGTGCCGGATGGCGGCCTGCCCGGCCGCGCAGTTCATCACCGTGTTGGGGAACAGCACCGGGTTGACCAGGTACGGCTTCTCCTGGACCAGCGTCTCCCGGGTGTAGTCGCTGGTGGAGCGGAAGCTGCCCAGCGAGGTGCCGAGCACCAGGCCGAGCCGGGCGCGGTTGGTGTCGTCCACCTCCACGCCCGCGTCGCGCAGCGCGTCGCCGCACGCCACCACGGACAGCGCGGTGGCCCGGTCGTAGAAGCTGGTGCCCTTGCGGCCCAGGTGGCTGCGGACGTCGAAGTCGACCAGCGCGTGTCCGGTCGGGGTGGGCAACGGCTCCTCGCTCAGCGTGGTCACGTCGACCGGTTCGGCCCGCGGCGGCTCGCCCGCTCCGCCGGCCGGGACGCCCGCCGCGACGGCGGCCAGGCGTTCGGTCAGCGCGGTACGGCCCACCCCGGCCGGGCTGACCGCGCTCCATCCGGTGACCACGACCCCGTTCATTCGACGGCTCCGATCAGGACGATGGCGTTGTTGCCGCCGAAGGCGAACCCGTTGTTCTGCACCACCCGGACCCCGGCCCGCCGGGCGGTGTTCGGCACCGGGTCCAGCCCGGCGAGGGCCGGGTCCGGATTGGCCCAGTTGATCGTGGGTGGCAGGAAACCGTGCGCGATGGCGAGCGTCCCGGCGATGGCTCCGAAGCCGCTCGCCGCGCCCATGGTGTGCCCGATCATCGACTTGATCGAGCTGACCGGGGGCACCCGGTCACCGAAGACGTCGAAGATGGCCTGGGCCTCCACCGAGTCGTTGGCCGGGGTGCCGGTGCCGTGGGCGCAGATGTAGTCCACGTCGGCCGGTTTGACCGAGGCGTTGCGGTGCGCGGCGCGCATGCAGGCCGCGATGCTGCCCCGGTCCGGTGCGACGGGGTGGTTGGCGTCGCAGTTGACGCCGTACCCGAGGACCTCGGCGTAGATCCGTGCGCCCCGGGCACGGGCGTGGTCGAGGGTCTCCAGCATCAGGATCGCCCCGCCCTCGCCGGTGAGGATGCCGGAACGGTCCCGGTCGAACGGCGAGCAGGCGTCGGCGGTGAGCGCGCCCAGCCGGTAGAAGCCGGCGTGCGCCCAGCGGCAGACCGAGTCCGCGCCACCGGCGAACATCACCTCCGCCTCGCCGGTGGCCAGCATGTCGTACGCGTAGCCGATCGCGTAGTTGCTGGCCGAGCAGGCGGTGGCCAGGGTGAGCGACTCCCCCGCCAGGTCGAGTTCGGTGCTCACCGCGTGGGCGAGCCGACCCGCCGGCACCTGCCGCAGCAGGTCCGGGTCCATGCCCTCGAAGCCGGACTCGACCTGTTGGGCGGTCACCGCCTCGACCACCACCGACTCGCCGCTGGTGGTGCCGACCACCACCCCGGCCCGTTCCGGCGCGACCGCCGACGGGTCCAGGCCGGAGTCGGCCAGGGCCAGTCGTGCGGCGGCGGCCGCGAACTGCGCGGACCGCCCCCACCGCGCCACGTCGATCCGGTCCAGCAGCGCCTCCGGGCGGAACCCGGGAACCTCCCCGGCGTTGCGGTGGGGGAAGCCGCTGGCGTCGAAGCTGCGGATCGGTGAGATCCCGGACCGGCCCGCGCGCAGGCCGTCGGTGAACGCGGAGACGCCGATCCCGATGCTGGACACCGGGCCGAGCCCGGTCACCACGACCCGGTTCATGCTCAGGCCTGGTCGGCTGAGTGACGCACCACCGCGTCGTAGACCGCTTTGAGGTTGTTGAGCTGCGGCAACTCCGACTGCGGAATCTCGATCTTGAACTTCTTGTCGATCCGCGCCAGGATCTCGATCGCCCGCAGCGAGTCGGCCTCGTAGTCCTCGGCGAAGTCGCCGGTCTCGGTGAGCTCCTCCGGCTCGAGCTCCAGCACCTCCGCCACGATCTCGCGAAGTTCGGCCATGCGGGGGTCGGTCTGCGTCATGACAGGTCAGCCTTTCCAGCGGAGGTTTGACGAAGCCGGCGGCACCCCGGGCGGGGACGAGTCCCGACCGGTGGGGACGCCGACGGTTCCCGAGGTGGCGGTCTCGGCGCCGGCCGGGGCCGTGAGCGCCGTACGCGGGCGTCGGGCCGCCATCAGCGTCCCGACGCGGGCGATGCGGCGGTCGCCGACGTACGTCTCGCCGGTGGCGAAGGCGGTGTCGGCGATCACCCGTTCCAGGTGGACCACGTGACGCAGCACGTCGCCGGGGTAGGCGACGCCGTCGAAGGTGAAGTCGCGGGCCCCGACGAACATCAGCACGTGCTCGTCGCCGACCGGGGTGTTCGACCCGGTGAGCCAGAGCAGGGCGGCGGTCTGCCCGAGCGACTCCACCAGCAGCGACGCCGGATAGGCGTAGTCGCCCGGCGGCGCGTCGTCGGTCAGGGCCCGGTAGCAGGGCTCGGTGGCGGTGACCGTCTTGACCGCCTCGATCCGGTCGCCGGGCGCGAGCCCCAGCACCCGGTCGACGAGCAGCAGCGGGTAACGCTGCGGCAGGAGTGCCCGGACCTGGTGGTGCCCGAGCCCTCCCCCGGTGACGGTGGGCGAACCCGACGGGTCGGGCCCGGTCGGCTCGACGACGTCGCCGCCGTCGAAGCGGGCCCGCATCGTCACGGTCACGGTGCCGTCGTCACGGCGGCCGGAGGCGGTCACCGCCCACCGGTCGGGTCCGTCGGCGACGGCCTTGATGTCCAGGGTCAACCGGTCCGGCGGCAGCAGCGGCGCCAGGAACCGCACGGCCTGGACCGCGCGCGTCCGCAGCCGGGGCCGACCGGCACCGCGCAGGGCGATGTCGACCGCCTGCGCGAGGGCCTCCAGGACGAACACGCCGGGGAAGACCGGGAAGCCGGGGAAGTGACCGCACAGGTTCGGGTCGTCCGGGCGGACCGGCACCGCGGCGATCACCTCGACGTGCTCGCCGACGGCGGTGACCTGGAGGTCGTCGACGGCGGCCAGCGGGGCGGCACCGGGCGGGCAGCGGCGGGTGGTGGTGACGGTGGGGGTGCTCACAACGTGATCCCCCCGTCGACCTGGAACACCTGGCCGGTGATGTATCCGGCGCGCGGCGAGCAGAGGAACTCCACCAGGTCGGCGACGTCCTCGGCGCGGCCGAAGCGGCGCAGGGCGATCTGACCGAGTGCCTGTTCGCGGAGTTTGCCGGAGAGCGCGTCGGTCATGTCGGTCTCGATGAAGCCGGGGGCGACCACGTTGACCCGGATGTCGTACCGGGCCACCTCCTTGGCCAGCGAGCGGCTCAGGCCGATGATGCCGGCCTTGCTGGCGGCGTACGCGGTCTGGCCGGTGTTGCCGTACACGCCGGCCACCGAGGACATGTTGACCACCACTCCGGCCCGACGCTTCATGAAGCGGAAGGTCATCGCCCGGCAGAGGTTCCAGGTGCCGGTCAGGTTGGTCGAGAGCACCGCCGACCAGTCCGCCTCGGTGGCGAGCACCAGCGGGCTGTCCCGGGTGATGCCGGCGTTGTTGACCAGACAGTCGATCGGCCCCAACGCCTCCTCGGCGGCGCCGACGAACGCCTCCACCGCAGCCAGGTCGGTCACGTCGCAGGGCGCGAAGTGCACCGGCACTCCGAACGCCGCGACCTCGGCCCGGGTCTTGGCCGCCGCCTCGCTGGCGCTGCTGTAGCAACCGGCCACCGCGTAGCCCTGTTCGGCGAGCCGCAGTGCCGTCGCGCGCCCGATGCCCCGCGAGACGCCGGTCACCAGAGCTCGAAGCTGAGTGGTCAAGCCAACCTCCCCTGTCGGACGACTGCCGACCGAACGCGATACAACACTCCACTGACGCGTATGTTGTATCTGTTCCGCGCCAACATACTGACCCACCGGCGACGGGGTCAGCAAGTGGTGTCGTATGTTTTTTTTGCCGTCTCGACGGGCACCAGACCGAGCTCGTCGAGCACCTGCTCGGTGTGCTGCCCGGGGGCCGGCGCACCGTGCCGCACCCGGGTCGGGGTACGCGAGAACTTCGCCGCCGGACCGACGATCGGAGCGGTGCTGCCGTCGCTGAGCAGAGTGGGTTGCAGCATCGCCCGCTGGGCCAGGTACGGATCGGCGGCCACCTCGGCCACGCTGCGCACCCGGGACACGGTCAGACCCCGCGCGACCAGCTCGGCGACCACGACGTCGGCCGGTCGCCCCCGACACCAGCCGGCCACCGCGGCGTCCACCTCGACACGGTTGGCCAGCCGGTCGGCCGCGCGGCCGAACCCGGGCGCACGGGCCAGCTCCGGGCGGTCCATCGCCTCGGCCAGTTCCCGCCAGTGCCGGTCCAGCGCGACGGCGAGGTAGATCTGCCCGTCGGCGCAGTCGTAGACGTTGGACGGCACCACGAAGTCGGTCTGGTTGCCCCACCTGTCGGGTGGACGCCCGGCGGCGGCGAGGGTGTGCAGGCCGGCGCTCCCGGCGAGCATGGCGTCGAACATCGCCACGTCCACGTGCTGCCCCTCGCCGGTGCGCGCGCGGTGCCAGAGGGCGGCCAGCGCGCCGATCGCCCCGTGCAGACCGGCCAGCTCGTCGGCGAGGAACGTCGGCGCCCGGACCGGGCCGGCGTCGGGCGGGCCGTTGAGCGCCATCCACCCGCTGGCCGCCTGCACGATCGGGTCGTAGGCCGCCTCGGTGCGCCGGTCGCCGTACTGGCCCCAGCCGGAGATCGAGACGAAGACCAGGTCGGGGCGGACGGCCCGGCACTGCGCCCAGCCCACCCCCCACCCGTCGAGCGTGCCGGGGCGGTAGTTCTCCACCACCACGTCGGCGGTGGCGACCAGCCGCAGGAAGGTCTCCCGGCCGGCCGTCTCGCGCAGGTCGAGCCCGGCGCTGCGTTTGTTGCGGTTGACCGTCTGCCGGAACCAGGACAGCCCGGTGCCCGGGATCCGGGGCGGCACCTCGCCGTCGCGTCCGTGCGGCAGCTCCACCCGGATCACGTCGGCACCCATGTCGGCGAGGATCGCGCTGGTCAGCGGGCCGGACCAGACCTTCGTCACGTCCAGCACCCGGATCCCGTCCAGCGGTCCGGCCAGGTCCTCGCGGGCCTCGCGATAGAAGTCCCCGGCCTCGCGGTACGACCCGTGCACCGCGCTCACGTCCGTTGCAGGATCGAGGCGGTGCCCAGCGCGCCACCGCAGCACATGGTGACCAGGGCCAGCTCCCGGTCGGTGCGTTCCAGCTCGTGCAGCGCGCTGACCAGCAGCCGGGTGCCGGAGGCCCCCAGCGGGTGACCGAGGGCGATCGCGCCGCCGTTGACGTTGACCCGTTCCGGGTCGGCGTCGTGTGCCGCCGTCCAGCCGAGCACCACCGCCGCGAACGCCTCGTTGACCTCGGCGACGTCGATGTCGGACAGCCGCATCCCGGCCCGGTCCAGGATCTTGCGGGTGGCCACCACCGGCCCCTCCAGCAGCAGGGCCGGATCGGAGCCGGTGACCACCTGGTGCAGCAGGCGTGCCCGGGGCCGCAGCCCGAGCGCGGCGGCCCGCTCGGCCGACATCCACAGGATCGCCGCCGCGCCGTCGGAGATCTGCGAGGTGCTGCCCGCGGTGTGCACGCCGCCCTCGACGGTGGGCTTGAGCGCGGCCAACCCGTCCGGGGTGCTCTCGCGCAGGCCCTGGTCCCGGGTCACCTCGACGGTGCCGCCGTCGGGGCCGGGGGCGCGGACCGCGACCACCTCGGCGTCGAAGCGGCCCTGTGCCCAGGCCGCCGCCGCACGTCGTTGCGACCGCAGCCCGTACGCGTCGGCGGCGGCCCGGTCGACGCCGTACTTGGCGGCGATCCGCTCCGCGCCGCCGAACTGCGCCCTGGGCGGGTCGTCCCACGGGTAGTCGTCGGTCTTGTAGTGGCCGGGGCCCTGGTAGAGGTTGGTGCCCACCGGCACCCGGGACATCGACTCCACCCCGCAGGCGATCCCCACGTCGATCGCCCCGGCGGTGATCAGCGCGGAGACCAGGTGGTTGGCCTGCTGCGCCGAGCCGCAGGACACGTCCACGGTGGTGCAGGCGACCTCCGGGTCCAGCCCGGTGCTCAGCCAGGCGTTGCGGGTCACGTTGAGACTCTGCTCGCCGACCTGGGTGACACAACCGCCGATGATCTGGTCCACCGCCGAGGCCGGCAGGTCGACCCGGTCGAGCACCTCCCGTTGCACGGTACGCAGCAGCTCGACCGCCTTGAGCCCGCGCAGCCACCCGTCCCGCCGACCGATCGGGGTACGCACCGCCGCGACGATCACCGCCTCCGCCACGACGCTCACTCCCCCCGCAACGACAGGGCGAGCTTCGGGCAGCCGCGTACCGCGGTCTCGACCTGCGGCACCTGCTCCACCGACGGCTGCTCGACCAGCACGTACATGAGGTCGTCATCCCGGATCTCGAACACCTCCGGGGCGCTGTCGGCGCAGACCCCGTGGCTGTCACAGCGGTCGTAGTCCACGACTATCCACATCGTCTTCTCCCACGCGTCGGGTTGGCCGGGGCACGCCCACGATAGATGACGCATGTAGGATTCGCCGACCAGAAACAACAGACACTTGCGCGAGAGAAGAAACGTCGCATAGCGTCGGGCGGTCCGCTGCGGCGGGTAGCGTCCCCCGATGGCACGTCCTGGAGGCCGAGCATGCTGACCGGATGCGTCCCCTGGCCCGACGAGTTCGCGCAGCGCTACCGCCGCGACGGCATCTGGCGCGGCGAGGTGCTCGGTGACCTGCTGCGACCCTGGGCCGCGCGGGACCCGGACCGGATCGCGGTGGTGACCCGGCACGGCCGGCACACGTACCGCGAACTGGACACCCGCGCCGACCGACTGGCCGCCGGCCTGGTCGCGCTCGGCGTCGGGCCCGGTGACCGGGTGGTCGTGCAACTGCCGAACACTCCCGACTTCGTGGTGACGTGTGTGGCGCTTTTCCGACTCGGCGCGCTGCCGGTGCTGGCGCTGCCCGCCCACCGCCGGGCCGAGCTGGTCTATCTCGCCGAGTACGCCGACGCGGTGGCGCTGGTGGTGCCCGACGTGCTGGCCGGTACCGACCACCGGGAGCTGGCCCGGGCGGTACGCCAGGCGGTGCCCTCGGTCCGGCACGTGCTGGTGGCCGGCGACCCGCAGGAGCTGACCGCGTTGCGCGACGTCGACGCCGCGCCGGTGGACCTACCCGCCCCCGACCCGTCGCAGGTGGCGTTCTTCCTGCTCTCGGGCGGCACCACCGGCCTGCCCAAGCTGATCCCGCGCACCCACGACGACTACGCGTTCCAGCTTCGCGCCACCGCCGAGGCGATGGGCTTCGACGAGCACGGGGCGTACCTGGCCGCGCTGCCGGTGGCGCACAACGCCGCGCTCGGCTGCCCCGGCGTGCTGGGGGCGCTGCGGGCCGGCGGTCGGGCCGTGCTCGCCGCCACCCCGGCACCGGACGAGGTGTTCCCGCTGGTCGCGGCCGAGCAGGTCACCCTGACCACGCTGATGCCGGCGCTGCTGCCGGTCTGGACCGAGACCGCCGGAATCTTCGGCGCCGACCTGTCGAAGCTGGTCATCGAGGTGGGTGGCGCCACGCTCAGCCCGGAGGTGGCCCGCACGGTGCGCCCGGCCACCGGCGCCACGCTCACCCACTGGTTCGGGATGGCCGAGGGGGTGCTCTGCTTCACCCGCCCGGATGAGGGCGACGAGGCCGCCGCGACCAGCCAGGGCACACCGTTGAGCCCGGCCGACGAACTGCGGGTGGTGGACGACGCCGATCGCGACGTGCCCGACGGCGAGGTCGGCGAACTGCTCGCCCGGGGGCCGTGCACGCTGCGCGGGTACTACGCGGTGCCCGAACACAACCGCACGGTCTTCACCGCCGACGGCTTCCTGCGCACCGGCGACCTGGTCCGCCGCGACGCCGCCGGACGGCTGGTCGTGGTCGGCCGGATCAAGGACGTGGTCAACCGGGGCGGCGAGAAGATCTCCGTGGACGAGGTCGAGGCCCACCTGATCGCGCATCCGGCGGTGCGGACCGCCGCCGTGGTGCCGGTGCCGGACGCCCGCCTCGGCGAGAAGACCTGCGCGGTGATCGTCGCCCGGGACACCCCGCCCGCCCTCGGGGACCTGCACGACTTCCTGCGCGAGCGCGGCCTGGCCGACTTCAAGCTGCCCGACCGGCTGCACGTCGCGCCCGCGCTGCCGTACACGCCGGTCGGCAAGATCGACCGGCGGGCGCTGGCCCGTGAGGTGGCGGCGGCGTGACCCGCCCGCCGCTGTCGACCGGCGTCGCCGACCGGGTGCTGTGGCTCGACTCACTGCCCGCCGACCAGCTCGCCCCCCGCCCGCCGCTGGACGGCGACACCACCGCCGACGTGGCGATCGTCGGCGCCGGCTACACCGGCCTGTGGACCGCGTACTACCTCGGCGTGCACCGCCCCGAGCTGTCCATCGTGGTCGTCGACGCGGAGCGGGCCGGATTCGGGGCCTCCGGGCGCAACGGGGGCTGGTGCACCGCCGAGATGCCGGCGCTGCTGCCCGGTCTGATCCGCCGGCACGGGCCGATGGCCGCGATGCGGCTGTACCGGGCCGGTCAACGCACCCTCGACGAGTTGCGCCGGGTGTTCGCCGCCGAGGACATCGACGCGCACTGGCGGCACGACGGCTCGCTCTACGTCGCGCGCAGCGCGCCACAGGTCGACCGGCTGCGCGGCTGGCAGGAGGTGCGCGACAAGCTCGGCATCACCGGCCTCACGCTCACCGTCGGGCCGTCGGCCGCCGCGCAGATCGGACTGACCGGGGTACGCGCCACCGCGTACACGCCGCACTGCGCCGCCGTGCAGCCGGCCCGCATCGCGCGCGGCCTGCTCGCCGCCGTCGAACGTCGCGGGGTCCGCGTCGCCGAGCGGACCCGGGCCCTGCGGATCGCCCCCGGCCTGCTGGTCACCGACTCCGGCACGGTGCGCGCCCGGTCGGTGCTCTGCGCCACCGAGGGGTACACCGGTCGGCTGCCCGGACACGCCCGCCGGGTGTTGCCGCTGCACTCGTACGTGCTGGCCACCGAGCCGCTGGACGAGGCGATCTGGCAGCGGCTCGGCCTGACCGACCACCGGACCGTCGCCGACGGCCGCTACCAGTTCGGCTACCTGCAACGCACCCTCGACGACCGGCTGGTGCTCGGCGGACGGGGCGCCTACTACCGGTTCGGCTCGGCCGCCGACCGGGGCCGGGTCGCCGACCGTCGGGCGCACGACCGGCTGCGCCGCACCCTGGCCGAGCTGCTGCCCGACCTCGCCGACGTGCCGGTGTCGCACCGCTGGAGCGGGGTGTACGGGCTGCACCGGCACACCGAGCCCGAGGTGGTCTACGACCGGGACACCGGGCTCGGGCACGCGGGCGGTTACGGCGGCGAGGGCATCGCGCTGAGCAACCTGGCCGCCCGGTCGCTGGCCGCGCTGGTGGCCGGGGTCAGCCGCCCGGAGACGCGGCTCTGCTGGGTGGACAACGCGTCCCGCCGGTGGGAGCCGGAACCGTTGCGGTTCATCGGCGTGCGGGGCGTGAGCGCGGTCGCCACCGGAGCCGACCACTACGAGCACCGCACCGACCGGACGGCGCCCCTGGCCCGGCTCGCGCTCCGCGCCATCGTGTGAGCCCCCGACCAGTGGTGCTTCCCCGACCAGCGACGAGGAGCCTGGCATGGACGACCTGGAGAGAATGCGCAAGGTCTGGGAGTTCATCTTCCAGCAGTCGGTCACCGACGACGCCGACTTCTTCACCGATCTCGACGGCGACTCGATGGCCGCCGCCGCCCTCGTGCACCACGTGGCCGAGGAGTTCGGTGTCTCGCTGCCCCTGTTCGAGGTCTTCGACCGCCCGACGCCCGCGGAGCTGCTCGCGGCCGTACGGGAACAGCTCACGGTCGGCTGACCGCCGGCCACTCCAGCGAGGAGCACGATGGACCAGCTCACGGCAACCGGGTTCGGACTCAGCGACCTCCAACAGGCGTACCTGATCGGCGAGCTGGGCGACTTCCAGCTCGGCGGTCCCGCGCTGTTCTACGAGGAGTACGCCGCACCTCCCTTCGACACCGACGCGTTCGCCACTGCCGTGCACGCCCTGGTCCGCCGGCATCCCATGCTGCGCTGCGCGGTCGGCGAGGACGGGCAGGTGCGGATCCTTCCCGATCCGCCCTCGCCGCTGTCCGTACGGTCGCTGCGCGGTGAACCCGCCCACCGGCGGGCCGAACTGCTGGCCGCCGGTCGCCGGGAACTCTCCGGCGACGGGCCGCCGCTGACCGGGCCGGCGGCGTTCCGGATGCTCGTCTGGTGCGACGACGGCGAGTACCTGGTGCAGATGGCCGGGCGGCTGATCGTCTTCGACGGCCAGTCCGGCGAGGTCTTCGCCCAGGAGCTGCGTACCCTGCTCGCCGGTGGCGACCTCGCGCCGCTGGACTTCACCTACGAGCGGTACCGCCGGGAACTGGACGAGCGCCGGGACGGCCCGGAGTACGCGGCGGCCCGCCGGTACTGGACCGACCGGCTCGACGACCTGCCCGGCGCGCCGGAGCTGCCGCTGCGCCGGGGCGGGCGGCACGACGGCCCGCTCATCCGGCGCGTCTTCACGCTGCCGGTCGCGGTGACCGACGCGTTCTCCGCAGCCCTGCGCCGCCGTCGGCTCACCCCGACGATGGCGGTGGCCGCCGCGTTCGCCCGGGTGCTGCGGCACTGGAGCCGCCAGGACCGGTTCACCGTCAACATCATGTACGGCGAGCGCCTGAACCTGCATCCCGACGTGTCCCGGCTGATCGGCAGCTTCGCCAGCACCCTGCTGCTGGAGTGCTCGCCGGCCGGTCAGGAGAGCGACTTCGCCGCCGACGCCGCCGCGCTTCGCGGCCGGATGCTGCGCGACATGGCACAGGGCGCGTTCAGCGGGGTGTCGGTGATCCGGGAGCTGAACCGCCGCTCCGGGACGGTCTCCGGTGCCCGGATGCCGGTGGTCTTCACCAGCATGCTCGGACTCGGCTCCGACACCGACCCGGTCTTCCTGGAGCTGCTCGGCTGGCAGCGCCGCGAGTCGCTGGTCCGCACCCCGCAGGTCGCCTTCGACCACCAGGTGTTCATGCGTAACGGCGAGATGGTGTTCAGTTGGGACACCGCCGACGGGCTCTACCCGCCCGGCATGGTCGACGAGATGTTCGCCGCGTACCGGGCCCTGCTGGTCGACCTGGCCGGCGACGACGCGGCCTGGTCGGCGGGGCGGGGCGACCGGCTCACCCCGGCACGGCAGCTCGCGGTCCGGGCACAGGTCAACGACACCGTCGCCGAGGTGGCCGCACAGACCCTGCACGGCGGCTTCCTGGCCCAGGCCCGCCGCACCCCGGACGCCGAGGCGGTGGTCACCCCGACCGGCACCGTGACGTACCGGGAACTGCGGGCACGGGCGGGCGCGGTGGCCGCCGCGCTGCGGGTCGCCGGACGTGGCCCGGGTGACCTGGTGGCGGTCGTCGCGGACCGGGGGGTGGGCCAGATCGCCGCGCTGCTCGGGGTGCTGATGACCGGCGCGGCCTACGTGCCGGTGGCGCCGTCGTGGCCGCTGCCGCGCCGCGCGCAGATCCTCGCCGGGGCGGGCGTGGCCGGGGTGCTCGGCGACACCGACGACGATCTCGACGGTGCCCCCGCCGACGCGGTCCGCTGGCGGTTGTCCGACCTGCCACCGGGCGACCTGCCCGACAGCGCGGTCGCCGACGAGCCGGAGACGCTGGCGTACGTGATCTTCACCTCCGGCACCACCGGTACGCCGAAGGGCGTGATGATCCGGCACCAGAGCGCGGCGAACACCATCGTGGACGTGAACACGCGCTTCGGTGTCGGGGCCGCCGACCGGGTGCTGGCCGTCTCGGAGTTCACCTTCGACCTGTCCGTGTACGACGTCTTCGGCCTGCTGGCCGTCGGCGGCGCCGTGGTCGTCCCCGATCCGGGCCAGGCCCGCGAGGTGGTGCACCTGCACGAGCTGGCCGTCCGGGCGGGCGTGACAGTGTGGAACTCGGTCCCGGCCTACCTGGCGATGTTCGTCGACTACGTCCGGGCCGCGGCGGAGCGCGAACGCCCGACGGCGCTGCGGACGGCGATGGTCAGCGGCGACTGGGTGCCGCTGTCGCTCGGCCGCGAGCTGGCCGAGATCGCCCCGAGGGCCCGCTGCGTGGCGCTCGGCGGAGCCACCGAGGCGTCGATCTGGTCGAACTGGTTCGACGTCCCCGCCCGGGTGCCCCCGGAGTGGACCAGCGTCCCGTACGGCTGGCCGCTGCGGAACCAGCGCTTCCACGTGCTGGACGCCCGGCTCGCCCACCGGCCCGACTGGGTGCCCGGTGACCTGTACATCGCCGGGCGGGGGCTGGCCGACGGCTACCTGCACGCGCCGGAGCTGACCGCCGCCGCGTTCGTCACCCATCCGGTCACCGGTGAGCGGCTCTACCGCACCGGCGACCTGGGCCGGTACCGCCCGGACGGGGTGATCGAGTTCCTCGGCCGCGACGACCCGCAGGTGAAGATCAACGGTTTCCGGGTGGAGCTGGGCGAGATCGAGGCGGCGCTGGTCGCGCAGCCGGGGGTGACCGACGCCGTGGTGGTCGCCCGCCGGGGCGAGCGGGGTGCCTCACTGGTCGCCTTCGTGGCCGCCGAGGCGGCGAAGCCGGACCTCGCCGACGAGGTCCGCGCGGCGCTCGGCGCGACGCTGCCCGCGTACCTGGTGCCGCCGGTGATCGAGGTGCGGGAGGCGTTGCCGCTGACCGGCAACGGCAAGGTGGACCGGGCCGCCCTGGTCGCCGCCGCGGCCGGTCTGGCACCGGACGGCGGACGGTTCCGGGCCCCGCACACCGCCACCCAGCGCCGACTGGCCACGCTCTGGTCGGAGCTGCTCGACCTGCCCACGGTCGGCGTCGACGATCCGTTCTTCGCCCTCGGCGGCAGCTCGTTGCAGGCGGCGCAACTGATGAACCGGGTCGAGCGGGAGTTCGGCAGCCGACTCCCGCTGGCCGCGCTCTACCAGCACCGGACCGTCGCCGAGCTGGCCCGCCTGCTCGACGAACGGGACGGCACCGCCCGGTCCTCGCCGGTGCAGTCGCTGGCCCCCGGCGACGGCCCGCCGGTCGTGCTGATCCACCCGGTCGGCGGGGACCTGCTCTGCTACCGCGAGCTGGTCGCGCGGCTGCCGGACGGCTGGCCGGTGCTGGGGATCGCGTCGCCCGCGCTGGACGGTACGGCCACCGTGCCGCCGACCCTCACCGAACTGGCCCGCGCCTACCGGGACGAGCTGACCGCCGCGCTGCCGGCGGACGCCCCGGTACGCCTGGTCGGCTGGTCGCTCGGCGCGGTGTTGGCGTACGAGGTGGGTCGGCAGGTGACCGAGGCGGGGCGTACCTGCACGGCGGTGCTGATCGACCCGTGGGTCGGCCCGCCCGGCACCACCGCCGAGCCGGGCGCCGTCGACCTGGTCCGGGCGTTCCTGACCGACGTGACCCGGGGCGAGGTGTCCGACCCCGCCTCGGTGGACCCGGACGCCTCCGGGGTGCAGGCGTTGCGGGCGGCGTGGCCGCAGGTGGCCGCTGCCCGTCCGGAGCTGGCGTCGCTGGGCCTGGACTCGGTCGAGCGGCTGTTCGAGGTCTTCGCGGCGCACACCCGGGCGCTGGTGCGCTACCCGGTCCCGGCGGCGTCCGGCCTCACCGTGCACCTGCTGGAGGCACGGAGGGCGCTCGGCGGCGCGGCCGGCGGCTATCTGGTGCCGCTGGGCGAGCGGCTGCCCGACGGCGCCGTGACGACCCGACGGCAGGTGCCCGGCGACCACTTCGCGGTGACCGACCCGGACGCGGTGTCGCCGACCGCCGCCGTCGTGACCGACGTGTTGACCGGGTCCTGACCGACGGACGCCCGGGGTACGGAATCCGTATCCCGGGCGTGTGGTCGCCTCGGCTCAGCTCCGGTGCAGCCGGTCGGTCAGGTCGGCGCGGATGGCCGGGCGGGTGCCGAAGACCAGCAGGAACAACGCCTCCCGCATCAGCCGCTCGGCCGGGCGGTTCCGCAGCACGGCCGCGCTACCCGTGGTGACGGCCAGCAGGCCGGCGGCGCGCAGGGCCAGGGCGGCGGCCGCGCCCCGGGCCGAGGGCAGCTCCGCCGGGCCGGCGGCGTCGAGGGTGGCCCGACACTCGTCGATCGCCGCGTCCAGCGGGCTCGGCCCGATCAGCCGGGCGCAGCGGGTCGCCACGCCCAGCGGCAGGGACCCGTTGAACCGGAGGGTCGCCGGGTCGCGTTGCAGGTAGACCTCGTGCGGGACGGTGCCGGTGACCCGGTCCTCCGGCACGAAGTGGCCGGTGAAGGTGACCTGCACGGTGCGGCTCGCCGACACCGCGACCATGTCGACCGGCGTCACGCTGAGCGTGTCGCTCTCGGCGGCGTCCAGCAGCGACCAGACCAGTGTGTCCGAGGCGTCCCGGGCGGCGGTGAAGAGCGTGTCGACCAGACCCCACCCGGTCACCCAGGACGCGGTGCCGTGCAGCAGCCAGCCGCCGTCGACCGCTTCGGCGCGTACCGCCGGGGGGCCCGGCCGGGTCGCGGCGAGGATGGCCAGCCCGGCGCGCCGCTCGCCCCGGCACAGCGGCTCCAGCCACCGGTCGGAGATGCCCGGCCGCTGGCTGTGCGTCGCGGCCATCACCGCACTGTGGTGTTGCGCCCAGACGAACGCCGTGGTGAGGCATCCGCTGGCGATGATCTCCAAGGCGCGGGCCGCGGTGGCGGTCTCCTCGGCGGCCATCTCGCTGAACCGCGCCGGTCCGGCCAGGCCGTAGAAGCCCTCGGCGGCGAGCAGGTCGAGGTGGGTGCCCGGGACCGTGTCGGCGGCGTCGACCTTCTCCGCCGCCGGGAACAGCACCTCCTCGGCGATGCGCTCCGCGCGGTCCAGCACCTTGGCAGAGTTGCTCATCAGTCGGTCCACCGTCCGTTCCGTCGTCAGTCGGTGTGGGTTCTGCACACAGCCTAACGAAGACACCACCTGCGGCCTAGAAGCTACATAAAGACAGTGTTGTGTTTGCCGCGAACGACGGACACTATGCTGAGAAACGTCAATCCGCGGGGGAGGTCGCAGGTGACCGAAGATCCAGAAACACGTGCCGAACGGGTCGGACTGTTCTACGACCTGATGGGCCCGTTCCTCGACGCCGTCTACGGCGACAACCTGCACTACGGCTACTGGTCCGACGAGCACGACCCGGCCACCGTCGCGCAGGCCCAGGCACGGCTCAACGACGAACTCGCCGGTCGACTCGCGGTCGGGCCCGGCGACCACGTCCTGGACGTCGGCTGCGGCACGGGCGGCCCGGGCCGCCACGTGGCCCGGGTGACCGGCGCCGAGGTCAGCGGGGTCTCGCTCTCCGGTCGTCAGGTCGAGCGCGCCGAGGAACTCGCGGTGAAGGAGGGACTGGCCGACCGGGTCCGCTTCACCCGGGCCGACGCCACGGCCCTGCCGTATCCGGACCGGTGGTTCGACGCGGCGCTGGCGCTGGAGGTGCTGGTGCACGTGCCGGGCAAGGCCGCCGCGCTGAGCCAGGTGCACCGGGTGCTGCGCCCCGGCGGGCGGCTCGTCCTCGCCGAACTCACCCTGGTCCGGCCGATGGACGACGCGCAGGCGCGGATCTGGTCGGCGATGCCGATGTCGACACCGCCGACCGCCCCGGACTACGTCGAGCTGGTCCGCGCGGCCGGCTTCGAGGTGGTCGACGCCGTCGACGCCGGGGCCCACGTACGCCGTTCCCACCAGGCCACCCGCGAGGCGGTGACGCGCGAGCGCGAGCGCCTCGCCGGCACGTACGGGCCCCGCGTGCTGCGCCAGCTCGGCGACGCGGTCCTGGACCTCCAGGCGGTCGCCGAGTCCTGCCTGGGCTACCTGCTGCTCACCGCGCACCGGCGGGGGTGACACCACCGGGCCCCGGCCCGGCGGCCGGTGCCGACTCCCGCACTACCCGAGGAGGAACCCGTGTACCGACCACGTGCCGTGCACCGCGCGCTCGCCCGGCTCACCGGGGCGCCCCGGGGGCGTACCTGGCCCGGAGGTTTCACCGACCGGCTCACGCACCCGGTGCCCGGCCCGGCGGCGGTGCTGCGGCTGATGCGGGAGCGCGGCACCCGCCCGGTCGGCGCGACCGGCGGCCGAGTGCCGGTGGTGGACGAGGCGGTGCCCCGGGTCGGTGCCGGACAGACGGCGGTCACCTGGATCGGGCACGCCACCTGCCTGGTGCAGCTCGGCGGCCGGACGGTGCTGACCGACCCGGTCTTCGCCGACAAGATCCCGGGTACGCCGCGTCGGTACACCCCGCCCGGGGTGCGCTGGGAGTCGCTGCCGCCGATCGACGCGGTGGTGATCAGCCACAACCACTTCGACCACCTCGACGAGCCGACCGTGCGCCGGTTGCCCCGGGACACTCCGGTGCTGGTGCCGGCCGGGCTGGCCTGGTGGTTCCAGACGCGGGGTTTCCGCCGGGTGGTCGAGCTGGACTGGTGGGAGTCGACCGTCGTCGGCGGCGTACGGTTCGACTTCACCCCGGCGCACCACTGGAGCCGACGCGGTCTGTTCGACACCTGCCAGAGCCTCTGGGGCGGGTGGCTGATGACCTCGGAGGACGCCCCGACCCACCGGGTCTTCTTCGCCGGCGACTCGGCGTACGGTCCGGCCTTCGCCGAGATCGGCGCGCGCTTCCCCGGCATCGACGTGGCCCTGCTGCCGGTCGGCGCGTTCCGGCCGCGCTGGTTCATGAAGCCGCTGCACATGGACCCGGCCGAGGCGGTCCGCGCCTGCGTCGACCTGGGTGCGGAGCGGATGCTCACCATCCACTGGGGCACGTTCGCGCTCTCCGCCGAGCCGGTGCTGGCCCCGGTCGAGCTGGCACGCAAGGCGTGGGCCGAGTCGGGCCGACCGGTCGACGCCCTCTGGGACCTCGCGGTCGGGCAGAGCCGGGTGTTCGAGACCACCGACCCGAGCTGAGCAGGCGGCCCGGCCGGTGGTGACCGGCCGGGCTGCCTGCCCGCTGTGGTTCCCGGTCGTCGGGCCGGGCCGCTGCGCGGTGCGACGGGTCAGCGGCTGGCGCCGGCCGCCCGGCGCGCGGCGCGGCCGGCGAAGAACGACCGGGGCGCCAACGCGGCCGGGTGCGGCAGCATCAGCGGCAGCCGGTCCCCGGTCTCCTGCCGCCAGATGAACAGGTGCGCGCCCTTGTCGCCCATCGCGCCCTTGGCGAACTTCGGCTGGTTGACGGTCACGTACGCCAGGTCGGTGTACTCGGTGTCGCGCCGCAGCACCAGATCCCGCAGGATCTTGCCGCCGGTGTGGCTGGGCGCGATCCCGTTGCCGGTGTAGCCGTGCCCGTAGACCAGGCCGTCGTCGGTGCGGCCGAACTGCGGGATGAAGGTGCGACTCCAGCCGATCGGGCCGCCGAAGGCGTGACTGAACCGGACGTCCCGCCAGGCCGGGAAGAAGCGGGCGAAGGACTCCCGCAGGGCGGTGTGGGCGGCGTCGTTGCGCAGGTGGGATCGGTCCGTGTCCCGCTGGTCGTAGTAGTACCAGCGACCGCCGGACCAGACCACCCGGTTGTCGGCGGTGAGCCGGGCGGCGTGGGCGAAGGACAGCGAGTTGCTGACCCCCTCCCGGCCCGGCCAGGCGACCCGGGAGAGCTGGGCGTCGGTCAACGGTTCGGTCACCATCAGGTAGTTCCACACCGGCATGACCTTGGTGTGGGTCTGGGCGAAGCTGTGCTGCCAGGCGTTGGTCGCCAGGACGACCTCGTTGGCGGTGATCGTGCCGGTGGGGGTGGTCACCCGGTACCGTCCGCCGACCCTGCGGACCTCGGTGACCGGGGTCCGCTCGTGGATGTCCACGCCCTGCTCGCGCACGACGCGGGCCAGGCCCTGCACGAGCCGGTGCGGGTTGACCAGCGCGCCGGTGGTGCGCAGCGCGCCGAGCACCTGCGGGGAGCCGATGCGCTGCTGCGCCTCGTCGCGGTCCAGCAGCTTGAACGACCCCCGCAGGCCGGTCCGCTCGCTGCGCTTGACCTGGAGTTCGAGTCGGGCCAACTGCTTGCGGTCGGTGACCACCTGGAGCACGCCGTTCATCGCGAAGTCGGCGTCGATGCCGTACTGGCGGCAGAACCGCCCGATGTCGATGATCGACCGGGCGCCGCTGCGGTAGACACCGGCGGCCTTCTCCCGGCCGTAGTACCAGAGCAACCGGCGCAGCACCTTGCCCGCGGTCAGCCCGACGAAGCCGCCGTTGGCGCTGGACGCGCCGCCGCCCACCGCCTGCGCCTCCAGCACCTTGATGTCGGCCGAGGGCTCGGCCTCGGCGAGGAAGTGCGCCGCCCACAGGCCGGTGTAGCCGGCGCCGACGATGCAGATGTCGCAGCTCGCGTCACCGTCGAGGGGCTCGCCGACCTCGACCGGCTCGGTGTCGTGCCAGTAGACGCTGTTCCGGGTCTCTTCCACGTCGCTCTCCAAGTCGTCGGTCCGCACCCACTATCCATAGTGTGTGTTGTGTTCGGCAAGACCCGACAGTCAATGCCGGTCGGCGGCCGTCCGCGCCGCCCGTTGGGCCCGGCGTTGCTGGCGCAGCCGGTCCATGAAGTAGTCGGCGTTGAGCCAGTAGAACTCCAGCCAGATGTTGTCCGGGTCGCGCAGCCAGATGCCGTAACCGGCCTCCAGGAACAGCTCGCGGACGCCGGAGTGCTCCGCGCCGACGCCGTCCAGATGCGCGGCCCACTGGTCCAGGTCGGCCAGCTCGGGCACGTGGTAGCCCAGGTGGTGCAGGCCCACCCGGCGCTCGTCGAAGGGGGCCGGATCGGGCTCGACGGCCTGGCCGAGCACGATCGAGGAGAGCGATCCCCGGTGCACCAACGTCCGGAAGGTGAACCCGGACTCGGCCGGCGTCGCGTCGCGTACCGGCGTGAAGTCCATGACCCGGCAGTACCACTCGGTGCTGCGATCCAGGTCGCGGACGGTCAGGTTGACGTGGTTCCTGCCGTTGAGTTTAGGCACATGACGCATCATAGATGCTTCACTTGTATCTTGGGTGTGGCGTGTTGTCGCCGGAAACCGGTAGCGTGTCGTCACCTGGCAGCGCGCTGCCCGTACCGGGCCGGAACGGATGTGAGGAACCGGGCATGCATCTGAACGTGTTCACCCAGTGCTCGCCGTCACCGCAGTTCAAGGGCATGTGGCGGCTCCCCGGCGACCGTACGGCCACCGGATACCGGTCGCTGGAGTACTGGATCTCCCGCGCCCGCCAACTGGAGGCGGCCTGCGTCGACGCGCTGTTCTTCGCCGACATCCACGGCGTCTACGACGTCTACCGGGGTTCCTGGGCACCGGCGGTGCGGCACGCGGTGCAGATCCCCTCGATCGACCCGGCGCTGCTGCTGTCGGCCGCGGCGGCGGCCACCCGGCACCTCGGCTTCGCGATCACCTACTCCACCACGTACCACTCCCCCTACGAGTGCGCCCGGCTGTTCTCCTCGCTGGACCACCTCACCGGTGGCCGGGTCGGCTGGAACATCGTCACCTCCTACCTGCGTTCGGCCACCGCCAACGGCCTCGGCGAGTACCTCGACCACGACGAGCGTTACGAACGGGCCGACGAGTACGTCCAAGTCGCCCGGGCCCTGTGGGAGGACAGTTGGGACGCCGACGCGGTGGTCCGCGACGCCGAACGCGATGTCTTCACCGACCCCGACCGGGTCCGCCAGATCGACCACGAGGGCCGCTGGTTCACCGTCCGGGGTCCGCACCAGTGCGAGCCGTCGCCGCAGCGCACCCCGGTGCTCTACCAGGCCGGTTCCTCGCCCCGGGGCATCGAGTTCGCCGCCCGGCACGCCGAGGTGGCGTTCCTGACCCTGGCCGACCCCGCCTCGGGCGCGGAGCCGGTGGCCGCCCTGCGCGCGGCGGCGGCCCGGCACGGCCGGGACCCGGGCATGATCAAGGCGTTGCAGGGCGGCATGGTCATGATCGGGCGGGACCGGGCCGAGGCGAAGGCGAAGGCCGAGGCGTACAACACGCTGTGGAGCAGCGAGGGGCAGCTCGCCAAGTGGTGCGGGTGGATGGACATCGACCTCGCCGCCTTCCCCGACGAGACCCCGGTGGACGAGATCCGCAGCCAGGCCAGCCACTCCTTCCTCGGCTTCCTGCGCAAGCTCAGCCCGGACCGCACCTGGACCGTCGGTGACGTGAAGTACCTGGTGTCGCGCCCCCGCCGCCCCCGGGTGGACGCCCCGGTGACCCTGTTCGGCACCCCCGAGCAGGTCGCCGACCGGATGGAGCAGTGGCTGACCGTCGCCGACGTGGACGGGTTCAACCTGATCCCCTGCCCGCCCTCGGACGGCATCGACGACATCTGCGACCTGCTGGTGCCGGAGCTGCAACGGCGGGGTCTGTTCCGCACCGCGTACGACCCGGCGGAGACGACGCTGCGCGAACGGTACTTCGGCGCCGGGGTGAGCACCTACCGCGACCCGGCGCGCGCCGTCACCGCGCGGGAGGGCTGAGGGATGCACCTGCGCGACACCCCGCAGGAGGCCGCCTTCCGCCGTGACCTGCGCGCCTGGCTGGCCGAACACGTGCCCCGGCACCGCGACGGCGGCGCACCCGGCGACTGGACCAAGGCGTTGCACGCGGCCGGCTACACCGGACTGACCTGGCCGGCCGCGTACGGCGGACGTGGTCTGCCCCCGACCTACCAGGGCATCTACGCCGAGGAGAGCGCGCTGGCCGAGGCACCCGATCACAGCAACGTGATCGGCCTGGGCATGGTGGGACCCACCATCGTCTCGCACGGCAGCCCCGATCAGCAGAGCCGCTTCCTGGAACCGATCCTGTCCGGCGCGTACGTCTTCTGTCAGGGTTTCTCCGAGCCGGACGCGGGCAGTGACCTGGCCGCAGTGCGGACCCGGGCGACGGCCACCGCCGACGGTTGGCGGGTCACCGGCGAGAAGGTCTGGTCGTCCTACGCGCACCAGGCCGACTGGTGTCTGCTGCTGGCCCGCACCCAGCCGGACTCCACCGCGCACGCCGGCCTGACCTGTCTGCTGGTCGACATGCGCAGCCCGGGGGTACAGGTGCTGCCGCTGCGGCAGAGCACCGGCGACGCCGACTTCAACCAGATCGTGCTCGACGACGTGCTGGTGCCCCGCGACTGCGTGCTGGGGCCGGTCGGCGAGGGCTGGCGGATCGCGATGACCACCCTCGCCCACGAACGCGGCACCTTCGGCATCACGCTCACCGCCCGGCTGACCGTCGAGTTCGACCGGCTGCTGCGCACCGTACGCGACCTCGGTCTGGCCGACGACCCGGCGGTCCGTGCCGAGCTGGCCGAGCTGCACGTGCAGTTGCAGGCCCTGCGCTGGACCGGTCACCGCACGATGGCGACCCTGGCGCGGACCGGCAAGCCCGGCCCGGAGAGTTCTGTGCTCAAGCTGCACTGGTCGGTCACCAACCAGCGGCTGGCCGCGTTCGCGCTGCGCCTGCTCGGCCCGGCGGCGGTGCTCGACGGCCCGGACAGTCACGCCGCCGGCCACTGGCAGCACCTGCGGCTGCGCAGCCGCGCCAACTCGATCGAGGGCGGCACCTCCGAGATCCTGCGCGGCATCATCGCCGAGCGCGTGCTCGGCCTGCCCCGCACCCGGTGACCCGGAGAGGATGACCATGGACTTCGCCCTCACCGACGACCAGCGGGACCTGGCGTCGGCCGCCGCCCGGCTGCTCGCCGACCGGTACCCGACCGAGCGGGTCGCCGCGCTCGCCGAGGCGGGCGACGCCGACCCGGACGGATGGCCGCACCTGCGCCGACAGGGCTGGTGCGACCCGGAGCTGGGCATGGTGGAGAAGGGCCTGCTGGCCCAGGAGGCCGGATACGCGCTGGCCGCCACCGGCTGGTGGAGCACGGTCGGCCTGGCCCATCCGGTCCTCGCGGCGGCCGGGTGTGAGCTGCCGACCGGCCCGCTCACCCTGGCCTGGCAGGACGACCCGGACACCGGCCGGGGCGCCCGCGCCGAGCAGCGTTCCGGCACCTGGCGGGTGACCGGTCGACGCGGCCTGGTCACCGAGGCCGCGGCGGTCACCGCGCTGATGGTCGCCGCCGACACCGACGCCGGGCCCGCCCTGTTCCTGGTGGACTCCACGGCCGACGGGCTGACCGTCACGCCGCAGCCCGCCGTGGACCGGCTGCGTGGCGCCGCCCGGCTGGACCTCGTCGACGCCCCGGCCGAGATGCTGGTCGGGCCGGCGGACGCCGGGCGGGTGCTGGCCGACGCGCGCCGACACGGCGGCACGCTGCTGGCCTGCGAGGCCGTCGGCGTCGCCCGTCGGGCCATGGACCTGGCCCGCCGGCACGCCCTGGACCGGGTGCAGTTCGGCCGACCGATCGGGGCCTACCAGGCGGTGGCGCACCGGCTGGCCGACGGCTACGTGGCGCTGGAACTGGCCACCTCGCTCGCCCTGCGGGCGTGCTGGCTGGTCGGCGCCGGGCCGAACGACGCGACACCGGACGAGACCGCCCGGGCGTACGCCGAAGCCGTCGTCGCGGCTCGCCGGGCCGCCGTACGCACCTGCGAGGACGCCCTCCAGGTCACCGGCGGGCTCGGTGCGACCTGGGAGTACCCGCTGCACTGGTGGTACCGCCGGGCGCTCTGGCTGGACAGCTTCGACACCCCCACCGACGACCACCTCGCCACCCTCGCCGGTCACCTGCTGCCCGGGCGGGCACAACCGGCACGGCCGGCCGCGTGACCCCACCGGCCGACGGCGCACCGACCGAGACCGACAAGGAGCAGCGATGCTGACGAGACGACGTGCCCGCATCGACGTGCCGGCCATCCTGCGGCTGATGGAGGTGGGCGACTACCTGCTGCCGTACACGATCCGGGCGGTCTGCCTGCTGCGGGTGGCCGACCAGCTCGCCGACGGGCCGATGGCCGCCGCCGACCTGGCCCGCGCCTGCGACGCCCACGAGCCCTCGCTGACCAAGGCGCTGCGGTACCTGGCCTCCCGGGACCTGTTCGCCGAGGTCGCGCCGGGCGAGTTCGGGCTGACCCCGATGGCCGACCTGCTGCGCGCCGACCACCCCTACTCGGCCCGGGACATCTTCCTCTCCCCCGTGGTGTGCACCCGGGCGATGGAGGGCCTGGACCACACCCTGCGCACCGGTGAGGGCGCCTTCGACGCGGTGCACGGCGTCGGCATGTGGGACCACTTCGGGCAGCATCCCGGCGACGGCGAGGCGTTCGACAAGGTGATGAGCGGGGTCACCGGGATGGAGCTGGAGGCCATCCTGCGCGCCTCGGACTGGTCCCGCTTCGGCACGGTGGTCGACGTGGGCGGCGGCAACGGCCGTTTCCTCGCCGACCTGTTGGGTCGCTTCCCCCGGATGCGCGGGGTGCTGTTCGACAAGCCCGGCGTGGTGGCGAACGCGCCGCAGACGTTCGCCACGGCCGGCGTCACCGACCGGGTACGCGTGGTGCCCGGCAGCTTCCTCACCGACGACATCCCCGCCGGCGGCGACGCGTACGTGCTCAAGCGGATCCTCTACAGCTGGAGCGACGAGGAGGCGACCGGGGTGCTGCGCCGCATCCGGGCCGCGATGTCCCCGCAGGGCCGGGTGTTCATCCTCGAGGCCGGACGGCAGTCCGAGGCTGAGAGCACCCCGCTGGCCCGTCGGATGGACATGCTGATGCTCACGTTGAGCGCGGGCGGCGCGCGCAGCCTCGACGAGCAGCGGGCGATCCTGGCCGGGGCCGGGCTGGAACTGGTCGAGGCGACGCAGACCCCGATGTTCCCGGTGATCGAGGCCCGACCGGTATGACCGGGCTGCTGTCCTGGCTGGCGCAGCCGCGCGACGACCGGGGCATCCGGTTCTCCCGCCCGGACGGCGACTGGGACCGGTGGTCGTACGCGCGACTGGCCCGGCTGGCCCACGGACATGCCGCCGGGTTCGTCGAGCGCGGCGTACGCCCGGACGACGTGGTCGGGGTGGTGCTGCCCTCCGGGCCCGGATTCGTCGGCACCCTGTTCGGCGCGTTGCTGGCCGGGGCGACGGTGTCCCCGCTCGCCCCGCCCGCCGCCTTCGGCGACCCGGACCGGTACGCCGAGCACCTGGCAGCGGCCCTGGCGGCGATGCGACCCCGACTGCTGGTGGTCGACGGCGCGTCCGCGCCCTCGGTGGCCCGGGCGGCGGCCGACGCGGGGGTGTCCACGGTCGACGTCACGGACCTGCCGGTGGGGACGGCGGAACCGGTCGCGGCCCGGCCGGCCGCGGTGGCGCTGCTCCAGTTCACCTCCGGCACCACGGGCGCGGTCCGCGGGGTACGGGTGCCACGGACCGCCCTGGAGGCCAACATCGCGGCCGTCCGGGACTGGCTGGAGATGACCCCCGACGACGCGACCGCCTCCTGGCTGCCGGTGCACCACGACATGGGCCTGGTCGGCTGCCTGCTGGCACCCGTGGTCACCGGCGCCGACCTGTGGCTGCTCACGCCGGCGGAGTTCGTCCGCCGACCCAGCCGCTATCTGGAGTGCTTCGGTCGGGCCGGGGCCCGGCTGACCGCGATGCCGGGCTTCGGGCTGGCGCACGTGCTGCGCCGGGTCCGCCCGGAGCAGCTCGCCGGGCTGGACTTCGGGCAGTGGCGGGCGGTCATCGTCGGCGCCGAACGTGTCGCACCGGCCACCCTGGACGCCTTCGCCGACCTGCTCGCGCCGCACGGGCTGCGCCGGGAGGCGCTGCTGCCCGCGTACGGGCTGGCCGAGGCGACGCTGGCGGTGACCGGGGTGCCGCTGCGGACCGGCTGGCGGCAGGTGCCCGGTCCGGACGGCGTGCCCGTGGTGGGCTGCGGTGGGCCGGTGACCGGGGCCCGGATCGCGGTGGTCGACGACGACGCCCACCCCGTCGGCGACGGGATGATCGGTGAGATCGTGGTCGGCGGCGCGTCGGTCGCCGACGGGTACGCGGGCGGCCCGCCCTTCGGCGGCATGGTCCGCACCGGCGACGCCGGCTTCGTCCGGGACGGGCAGCTCTTCGTGCTGGGCCGCCTCGGCGACAGCCTCAAGGTCCACGGGCGCACCGTCTTCGCCGAGGACGTCGACGCGGTGTTGGGCGCGGCCCTGGACGCACCGCCCGGACGGCTGGCCACCGTGCTCGGCCTGGTGGCGGGAGCCCCGACCGTGGTGGTCCACCTGGAACACCCCCGGCCGGAGTGGCTGCCCCGGATCCCCGCCCTGGTCGCCCCGCTGGTGCCGGCGGCCGACGTGCACGTGCTGCCGGTGCCGTCGGGCACCATCCCCCGCACCACCAGCGGCAAGCCGAGACGGCGTCAGTTGTGGCGGCGTCACCTGGACCGGGCCGCGCCGGACGAGGACGCGGCGGGCCCGGTCAGGTCAGGCCGAGGCTCCGGATGACGCCGGCCAGCACCTTCGTCCGGTGCGGCACCAGATAGAAGTGGTCGCCGTCGAAGACGGTCAGGTCGAAGGCGGCCCGGGTGTAGCCGGCCCAGGCCGCCACCTCGTCCACCGCCGCCTCGGTGTCGACGTCGCCGACCAGCGCCGAGATGGGCGTGGCCAACGGCGCGGCGTCGACCGGGCGGTAGCTCTCGATCAGCCGGTAGTCGGCCCGGAGCGTCGGCAGCAGCGCCGAGCGGAGTTGCGGGTTCTCCAGCGCCGCCGGGTCGGTGCCACCCAACCGGCGCAGCTCGTCCCAAAGGTCGTCGTCCGGGCCGAGGTGTTTGCTGCCCGGCCGGTGGTGGCACGGCGCGGGACGGCCCGAGACGAACAGGTGCGCCAGCGGCGCGGCGTGCCGCCGCTCCAGCCGGCGCGCCACCTCGTACGCGACGGCGGCGCCCATGCTGTGGCCGAACAGTGCGATCGGCAGGTCGCGCCGGGGTGCGAGCACGTCGGTGACCATCTCCGCCAGCACCGGCATGGCGGTCAGCGCGGGCTCGGCGATCCGGTCCAGCCGACCCGGATACTGCACCGCCAGCACCTCGACGTCGTCCGGCAGCTCCCGGGCCCAGCCTCGGTAGAACGGGGCGCTGCCGGTGGCGTGCGGGAAGCAGACCAGTCGCACGGTGGCCGCCGGCCGGGGCCGGTAGCAGCGCAACCACCGGCGCGCGCTGGTCTCCACCGAGGTCACCCGCCCACCCCCGCCGGCTCCCGCAACTGCGCCGGATCGGCCGCCGCCGCCTCACCGGCCGCCGCCAGAGCCGCCAGGTCCGCCGCGCCGAGCATCCGGGGCGGCTCGGCACTGACCAGCTCCGGCGGGCCGAGGATGGCGGTCAGCTCCTGCCACAGTTGGCACAGCGTCAGGTGGTACTGCCCCTGCCGCAGCGGGTCCTCGCCCCGCTCGACGGTGTCCCGCAGCGTCCACAGCGCCCGACGTACCCCCTGCGGCCAGGTGGTGCCGAAGACGGTGTCGTAATGCGGCACCTCGCTCGGGCCGAGGGTGACCGCGCTCGGGGTGCTGGTGTCCCGGTCGGCGGCGAAGTGCGGGTCGGCGCCGATCCCGGCGACCTCACGGGGGAAGTCGGGCCGGGCGGTCCACACCGTCGGACCGTGCGTGCCGACCAGGGTGAGGTTGCCGGCCTCGGTGCCGATGGTGATCCGGTGCATCAGGTGCGCGTAGTTGTCCGGGTCGGCCGGGTCCATCTGGTTCTGCACCCGCAGCGTCACCGGCACCCCGGCCAGCACCCCGTCCAGGCTGCGGAACGGCAGGTCCAGCTCGGTGGCCGAGGTGACCGACGGGGACAGCGCGGGCAGCTCGGTGAACCGCCACGGTCGTACCCCGCCGAGCGCCTGCCCCAGCAGGTCCAGCAGCGAGTACGCCAACTGGAAGCCGCAAGCCACGTCGAGGTAGCGGGGTGGTTGGCGGCGCAGCAGCTCACCCGCCGCGCCGAGGAACCGGCGCACCGGGGTGATGTGCCGGTAGAACGGGTTGAGCTGGTACACGACCTTGTGCCGGCGGGCCTGGCGCAGGCAGCGGGCCAGCTCGTCGTGGTGCAGCGGATGCTCCTGGAGCACGTGCACGCCCCGCGCCATCAACTCCATGGCCAGCTCGGAGCCACGGCCGCCGAGCAGCCCGCCCCGGATCACCACGCAGGCGATGTCGATGTCGTCGGGCAACTGGTCCACCGCCGTGTACAGCGGCACGCCGTAGTGCGCGGCACAGGCCCGGGAGCGGTCGCTGCCCCCGGCCAGGACCCCGGCGAGCTGGAAGCTCGGGTCCGCCTCGCGGAAGGACTCCAGATAGACCTGGCCGAAGCGGGTGCCGCAGACGACCACCCGGGTGGGTCGCTTCATATGACGTCCTCCTCGTACTGCTCGACGGCGGAGACACCCGCCACCACGGTGGCCAACGGCACCGCCGGCACCGCCGCCAGCTCGGTGACGGTGGCGATCGGGTCGAGGACCTCGTCGGCGTGCCAGACACCCGGCGGCACCACGCCGGCCAGCACCGCCCGGGCCGTCAGCGCGGCCATGCTGCCGGTCAGCTCGCTGGCGCCGGTGCTGCGGACCACCGCGGTCCGTTCCCCACCCGGCCCGGAGAGGGTCACCACCAGGGTCTGGTACGCCGGGTGGCCGAACAGGTCCAGCTCGGCCGCCCGACACAGCCGCTCGCCGGACTCCCGGTACCCGCCCTCGGTGGCCCCGGGGACGGCCCGCAGCGCGGCCAGCACCCGCTCCCCGGCGAAGACCGAATACCAGTCGACCTGCCGCAGCCCCAGCGCGGCGGCCACCCGGGCGGTCTCGGTGCCCAGGTAGGGCTGCGCGGTGACCGGCTCGGGGAACCACGGCAGGGCCAGCTCCGGCACCGGGCGCAACGCGTTGTGCGCCACCCGGCCGTTCCGCCAGGCCGCGGCGGGCCAGCCGAAACTCTCGTCGGCGGCGACGTAGTCGACGGCGGCGGTCAGGGTGAACCGGTCCCGGCCGCCGACGTACCCGGTGAGCCGCTCGCCGTCGGGCAGGTGGGCGGCCAACAGTCGGGGCAGCAGCCCGGTCAGGCCGGGCATCATGCCCGCCGACACCACCGCGGCCCGGCTGCTGCCACCGGACACCGCCGTCACCGCGGCGTGCAGCGCGTCGTCACCGGCCGCGTCGACGTAGTCGGCACCCGCCGCCACCGCCGCGCGGGCCGCCCCGTCGACCAGTTCCACCGCCGGGCCGGCGCAGTTGAGCACCACCCGGGCACCCGCGCAGAACCGGGCGAGGTCGGCCGGGTCACGGGCGTCGACGACCATCGGTTCGGCACCGTGGACCTGCGGAGGGCGCCGGGCACCGACCCGCAACGGGCCGACGTCCCAGGACCGCAGCAGCGCCACCGCCGCCCGACCGACCGCCCCGGAGGCACCGAGCACGGCGACAGCGGTCACCGCGCCGGCTCCGGGTCGAGGGCCGCCAGCGCGGTCCCGGCCGCGTCACCCAACACGGTCAGGTGGTCGGCGTCCACGTCGACGGTGCGGACGTCGCCCAGGCACAGGTCGGCCCAGAACTCCAGGCTCTGCGCGTCGTACGGCACCGCGCCGGTGGGCCGCAGCACGATCAGGTCACCGGCGTACAGCGTCGGCTCGTGCCGGGCCAGGGCCGCCAGCCGCGCGGCGAAGTCCTCGTCGGGCTCCGCGCCGCCGGTCTCCGCCCGGTACGTCTGCGCCGGGTCGCCGCCGGGCGTCGGCCGCCACGGCGAGATCAGCACCACCGCGTCGACCTGCCCGCCGGCCTCGATCAGCGACCGGGCCACCTCCAGCGTGGACGTCGCGCCGAGGCCGTACCCGACCAGTCGTACCGCCGGGTGTCCGGCCGTGGTGACCAGCCGGGCCTGCGCGGCGGCGACCCGGAGCAGGTCGTCGGCCGCGCCCGGGGCCAACCCGAGCACCGGACCGGTGGTCGCCAGGTGCGGCACCAGACCCGCGTACGGGTCGACACCCGCGCCACCGGACACCAGCACCCAGGGCGCCCCCTCGGCTCCCTCGTGCCGCACGGACAGTCCGTCCCCGCTGGACGTGGTCGGCGTCGACGGCGACGCGGTGACCGGGGTGGCCGCCGACTCCGCCTCGACGTGGCCGGCGAGGGCGGCCACCGTGGGCTGCTCCAGCACCTGCCGCAGCAACTGGTCGAAGAAGAGTCCGGCGGCCTGCGGGATCTCCTCCAGGATCCGGCCGGTGATCTGCGCCGCGACCAGCGAGTCCCCGCCGAGTTCGAACAGGTTCTCGTCCCGACCCACCCGGGGCAGCCGCAGCGCCTCGGCCCAGACCGCCGCGATCCGGCGTTCCAGGTCGCTGCCGAGGGCACCGGACCCGGCGACGGTGACCGTGCCGCGCCGGGGCAGTCGACGGCGCAACGCCGCCCGGTCGACCTTGCCGTTGGCGTTGAGCGGCAGGGCGTCGACGACCTGGACCACCGACGGCACCATGTACTGCGGCAGCCGCCCGGCCAGGTGCTCGGTCAGGTCGTCGCGGGAGATCCGCACCCGGTCGGTCTTGAACCGGGCGGCCAGCACGCACATGCCCAGTTCGGCGATGAAGCCGTCCGGCTCGGGCAGGCAGAGCGGCTGCGCCGCGCCCGCCGCGCCCAGCACGTCGAGCCAGGACCGGCGGTCGAGGAACACCTGCTCGGTGCCTCGCCGCAGGTCGGTGAAGTCGGCCGTGGCCTCGTCCACCCGGACCAGCAGTTCCAGCGACGTCATGATCTGGTGGTGGTCGCGGGTCATCTCGCAGGCGACCAGCCAGCCCTGCGGGGCGAGCACCTCGCGCAGCCGGTCCAGCGCGCGGCCGACGTCGGCGCTGGCGTGCAGCACGTCGCCGGCCACGATGACGTCGAACGAGTTCGGGGACAGGCCCTGCGCGGCCAGGTCACGGTCGATGTCGACGGCCTCCAGACGCAGGCCGGGGCGTTCGCCGAACCGGGTCCGCAGCTCGCCCAGGAAGAACGGGGACAGGTCGGTGGCCAGGTAGTCCACCTCGTGCCCGTCGAGCGCGGCGAGCACGGCGGCGGTGGTGCCACCGGCTCCGGCGCCCACCTCCAGCACCCGCAGCGCCCCGGGTTCGATCCGCTGCTCGGCGATCCGCCGCACCAGGGCCGCCGCTGCCTCGTTGGCCCACCGGTTGAACAGCGTGCGTTCGTAGAGGCCCTGCGAGACGTCCACCCGGCCCTGCGGGAACAGCAGCGCCAGCGGGTCGTCCTCGCCGCGCAGCAGCGCGGGCAGGTGCGCGGTGCTGGCCCGGAAGTAGTCCAGCAGGTCCCGGTCCTCGGCGTCGGCGAGCTGCGCGACCTCCCGCCAGCCGGCCTCGGTGTCCGCCGTCGTCCCCGCCGGGGTCAGCCCGTACCGGCCGTCGGCGTCCTGGTCGAGCAGGCCGGCGCCGGTGAGCGCGCGCAGCCAGCGCCGGACCAACCGGTGGTGGCGGGGCGCGACGTGTGCGGTGTCCAACAATTCCGCCAGCGGGTGCCGGCGGCCGGCGGCGAACAGCCCGGCGGCGCGGAACGCGTCCACCATGGCCGGCAGCGCGACGTCGTCGAGCCGGTGCGCGTACGCGAGGTAGCGGTCCCGGTCGACACCGGTGAGCGTGGTGTCCGCGTCGGCGCAGGCGTCCACGCCGAGCTGCCGGACGGCCGTCTGGTCGTGCTCGACCTGCACGGCGGTGACCGGTCGGCCGGCCGGCTCGACGAAGGCGGCCAGCCGCCGCTCCAGCGGGGTGTCGCCGTCGACCACCACGACCGCCCCGGCGACCGCCGGGTGTCCGCCCAGCGCCGCCTCGATCTCGGCCAGCTCGATCCGGTAGCCCCTGATCTTGACCTGGAGGTCCTCCCGGCCGAGGAACTCGATGGTGCCGTCGGGCAGGTACCGGCCCATGTCGCCGGTGCGGTACAGCCGCTCACCGGTCTGCGGGTGCACGACGAACCGCTCGGCGGTGCGCTCGCGGTCGTTGAGGTAGCCCAGCGCCAGTCCCACGCCGCCGATGTACAGCTCGCCGCTGACCAGGTCCGGGCGGGGTCGCAGGGCCGCGTCGAGCACGTGGAAGCTCTGGTTGGTCAGCGGACGACCGTACGGGATGCTGCGCCACTGCGGGTCGACCTGCTCGATCGGGTACCAGATCGACCAGATGGACGCCTCGGTCGCCCCACCGAGGCTGACGATGCGCAGCCCGGGCACCCGGGCGCGGATCTGGTCCGGCAGCGCCACCGGAATCCAGTCGCCGGAGAGCATCGCCAGCCGCAGCCCCTCCGGCGCGGTGTCCGTGGCCGAGACGAGGTAGTCGTGCAGCATCTGCAACTGGGCGGGCACCGAGTTCCACACCGTGACGCCGTGCGTGCCGACCAGGTCGGCCCAGTGCGACGGGTCGCCGCGACGCTGCGGGTCGGGCAGCACCACCGCGCCGCCCACCGACAGCGGGCCGAAGACGTCGTACACCGACAGGTCGAAGCCGAGGTTGGAGAGGCCGAGCACCCGGTCGTCGGGCCCGACCCCGAAGCGCTCGTTGATGTCGAGCACCGTGTTCACCGCGCCCCGATGATTGATCATGACGCCCTTCGGGGTGCCGGTGGAGCCGGAGGTGTGGATGACGTACGCCAACTCCTCCGGGTCGCCGGAGCCCTCGACCGGCTGCGGCTGTCCGGTGCCCAGCAGGTCCACGTCGAGCAGGCGCAGCCCCTCGGCCCAACCGTCCCGGTCCACCCCGGACTGGGTCAGCGCGCAGCGGATCCCGGCGTTGGTCAGGATGGTCCGGCGGCGCGCCGCCGGCTGCGAGGTGTCCACCGGCACGTAGACGCAGCCGGCCAGCAGCGCGCCGAGCACCGCGACGACCTGCTCCCAGCCCCGGTCCATGACCACCGCGACCAGTTCCTGGCGGCGGCAGCCCGCGGCGGTCAGCGCCTCGGCCACCCCGGCCGCCCGACCGAGCAGCTCGCCGTAGTCCAGCGTCCGGTCGGCGGCGACGACGGCGGGCCGGTCCGGGGTGCTCAGCGCCTGCAACACCACCCGGTCGTGCAGCATCCCGGCGGGGACCGGCGCGTGTGTCCGGTTGGCCTCGGCGCGACGCTCCCGCGTCGCCGCCGGCGGGTCGGGGTGGCCGGTCCCGGTCCAGGCCGCGTCGTCGCCGGCCAGCCGGTGCAGCAACGCGTCGTACGCGGCGAACATGTCGTCGACCACGCCGGGCGGGAAGACCTCCTCCCGGACGTCCCAGTTGGACACCAGGCCACCGTCGCGCTCGATGTTCTGGCAGTCGATCCAGACCTGTGGGGTCTGGCTGATCCCGTAGCCCAGCTCGCCCAGCGGCGCGCCGTCGGCGGCGGCCCCGGCGGAGGTGATGCCGATGGCGCTGGTGAACACCACCGGGAACAGCGCCGCCTCGGCGCCCTGCCGGCGGGCGATCTCCCGCATCACCTCGATGCCGCTGAACGAGCGGTGGTCCAGGTCCTCCCAGAGCTGCGCCTGTAGGTCCCGGGCCCGCTCGTCGAACCGGCGGGTCGGATCGGCGTCCACGGCCAGCAGGTCGACCGAGGTGAAGTCACCGACCAGGGCGTTGACCTGATCGTGCACCGGAGCCCGGTTGAGCAGGGTGATGTCGAGGGTGAACCGGGACCGCCGGCTGTACGCGGCGATGGTGTCCGAGAACGCGGCCAGCACCGCACCGGACGGGCTGACCCCGTGCCGGCCGGCGCGCTGCCGCAGCCCCTCCCAGACCTGCGGCGAGAGCCGCGTCTCCCAGCGGCGGAAGCGGCCCTCGCTGTCGGCGGGACGGGCCACCGTGGGCAGTTCCGGCGCGGCCGACAGGTCGTCGACCCGGGCCAGCCACCACTGCCGGTCCCGCTCGTGGCGCGGGCTGTCCCGCACCGCGCGCTCGGCGAGCTGGTAGTCCCGGAAGGTGATCTCCAGCGGCGGCAGCGGCTCGTCCGGCCGGTGGTAGAGCCGGTGCAGCTCGTCGAGCACCACCTGGACGCTGATGAAGTCGGCGATCAGGAAGTCGATCGAGACGTGCAGCACGGTCCGGTGGTCGGCACGGGTGATCCGGGCGGCGAACAGCGGCCACCGGTCGGGCGTGTGCACCAGGTGGTCCATCTCGGCGCGGACCGCGCTGACCGCCGCCTCGACCACCGCCTCGGGGCGGCCGGTCAGGTCGATCACCGGCACCTCGAACGGCGGCACCTCCGCCAGCACGCGCTGCGCGCCGTCGGCCTCCACCACCGCGCGGAGCATGTCGTGCCGGGCGATCAGGGCCCGCCAGGCGGCGGTCATCCGGTCCGGGTCCAGCTCGGGGTAGACCAGTTCGCCGTAGCCGTGACAGGCGACGCCGCCGTACGCGAACGTCTCGCCCCGTCCGAGCAGGTACGCCGCCTGCACGTCGGTGACCGGGAACGGGTCGTGCCGGTGCGTCCGGTCCGGGACCAGGGTGCCGGTGCCGGCGGCGTTGTCGAGGTGCGCGACGATCTCGTCGCGGCGGGCGCGCAACGCCTCGCGGCGATCCGGCGTCATCGCCCCCTGCGGTGCCCGGAAGCGCAGTTGACCGGCCTCCAACCAGACCCGGACCCCCACGCTCTCCAGCTCGGCGAGCAGGTCACCGGCGGACGACTGACTCATATCGTGCCCTCCTCGAAGTCACCGGGTTCCACCGCGCCGCGGTGGGCGTCGAAGACGTCTGCCAACTGCGCCACGGTCGGCGCCAGGAAGAGCTGCCGCAGCGACAGCTCCACCCCGTGGCGCGACCGCAGCGTCTCCACCAACCGGGTGGCCAGCAGGCTGTCCCCGCCGAGGGCGAAGAAGCTCTGCTGCCGGCCGATCCGCTCGCAGTCGAGCACCTCGGCCCAGATCTCGGCGATCAGCTTCTCGCTGTCCCCGCGCGGGCTCTCGTCGGCCGCGTCGTCGGGTTCGGTGTCCACCTGGGCGGTCAACGCCCGGCGGTCCACCTTGCCGTTGGCGGTCAGCGGCAGCCCGGGTACGCCGACCACCCGCTCCGGCACCATGTAGCTGGGCAGCCGAGACGCCAGGAAGCCGACCAGCGCCGCCTCGTCGACCGGCTCGTCGGCGGCGACCACGGCCAGCGCCAGCCGCCGGTGCGTGCCCTCGCCGACGGTCAGCCCGACGGCGCGGGCCACCCCGGCGTACGCCTCCGCAGCCGCCTCGATCTCGCCCAGCTCGATCCGGTGTCCCCGGATCTTGACCTGGAAGTCGGCCCGGCCGAGGAACTCCAGCGTGCCGTCGGGCCAGTACCGGCCGAGATCCCCGGTGCGGTACCACCGCTGTCCGTCCACGGTGACGAACTGCCGTGCGGTGGTCTCCGGGTCACCCCGGTAGCCCCGGGCCACCCCGACGCCGCCGATCCACAGCTCACCGGGCACCCAGTCCGGGCAGTCCCGGCCGCGTGGATCGACCACCCGGTAGCGCTGGTTGCGCAGCGGCAGGCCGTACGGCACGGACCGCCAGTGCGCGGGCACCACGTCGACCTCGCAGGCGTTGGACCAGATGGCCGCCTCGGTGGCGCCGCCCAGCGCGACGAACCGGGCATCGGGGCACCGGTCGCGCAGTCGGCCGGGCAGGTCGAGCCCGACCCAGTCGCCGGAGAGCAGGGCCAGCCGCAGCCGGTCGGGCAGACCGTCGGTCTCGGCGGCGACCAGCAGCATGTCCAGCAGCGCGGGCACCGAGTTCCAGATCGTGACACCGGCACCGCGGGCGGCGGCGGCCCACCGGCGCGCCTCCCGCCGGTCGGCGTCGGCGACGCAGACCACCGCGCCGCCGACGCCGAGCAGCCCGAACAGGTCGTAGACGGAGAGGTCGAAGTCGAGCGCCGAGATGGCCAGCACCCGGTCGTCGGGGCCGACGCCGTAGCGGGTGTTGATGTCGTCGACGGTGTTCAGCGCCGCCCGGTGGGTGATCTCCACGCCCTTCGGTTCGCCGGTGGAGCCGGAGGTGAAGATGATGTAGGCGAGCTGGTCCGGGTCCACCTCGACCGGTGCGGGCAACGGTGTGGCGGGGGTGTCCGGCGCCACCACCGGATGGCCGGTGTCCAGGTCGGGCCGGGCGACGACGGCCCGTACCCCGGCCCGGGAGTAGATCCGGTCTCGGCGTTCGGCGGGCTGGTCGACGCCGACCGGGACGTAGTGGCCGCCCGCCGCGAGCACGCCGAGCACCGCGGCGACCTGGTCGACACCGCGCGGCAGGGTGACCGCGACGGCGTCGCCGGGCTGGACGCCGTGCGTGCGCAACGCCCCGCCGAGGCGCAGCGCCCGCACGGCGAGTTCGCGGTAGTCGACCGCCACACCGTCGGCGGTGACCACGGCCGTGGCGTCCGGCGTGGTGGCGGCGTGCGTGAAGAAGCCGGTGTGCAGCAGGCCGGTCGGCAGCGGACCGGCGGTGTCGTTGACCGCGTCCCGGACCTGCCGCTGCGCCGCCGGCAGCGGCGCCGGGGGCACCGCCTCCCAGTCCGCCGTGGTCAGCCGCAGCAGCAGCGCCCGGTACGCGTCGAACATGGCGTCGAGCAGCCCGGCCGGGAACAGTTCGTCGACCGAGTCCCAGTTGTAGACCAGGCCACCGTCGCGCTCCATCACCTGGTTGTCGAGCCAGACCTGCGGGGTCTGCGAGATGCCCCAGACCAGCTCGCCGAAGGGGAACGACATCTCGCTCATGCCACCGGCGACGCCGAGGGCGCTGGTGAACACCACCGGCATGCTCACCGCGCCGCCCTGTCGGCGGCGGGCGAGTTCGCGCAGCACCCACAGCGCGGAGACCGAGTCGTGGGCCATCCCCTCCCAGACCTGTTCCTGGGTACGCCGGACCACGTCCAGCCAGGTGTCCCCGGCCCCCGCCCGGTGCGCCAGCAGCAGCAGCGAGGTGAAGTCGCCGAGGATGTTGCTGATGTCGGGGTGCACGTCCCGGCGGTTGAACAGGGTGAGGTTGAGGGTCAGGTCCCCGCGACCGCACCAGGCCGACAACACCTCGGCGAAAGCGGCGGCCAGGACGCTTGCCGGGGTCACCCCGTGCCGCCGGGCCTGCTCGGTCAGCCGCGTCCACTGGGTCGGGTCGAGACGGTCCTCCCGGCGGACGAAGCGCGGGGCGACCACGGTGTCCGGGTCCACGGCCAGCGGCAGGGGTGGTGCGGGCGGGAGGCTGTCCAGCCGCTCCCGCCAGTACCGCTGGTCGTCGGCCACCGTCGGCGAGTCGGCCAGCAGGTAGTCGCGGAAGGTCACCCCGACCGGGCGCAACGACGCCGCCGGGTCGGTGTAGAGCGTGGTCAGCTCGTCGAAGAAGATCACGATGCTGAGCGCGTCGAGCACGATGTAGTCGAAGCTGAAGCCGATGCGGACCCGGCCGTCGGCGTACCGGACGGCGGCGATCGCCAGCAGCGGCCAGCGGCTCGGGTCGGGGACCCGGTGCGCCATCCGGTCCCGCAGGTCGCGCAGTTCGGCGTCGCCACCGTCGTGGACGGTGATCCGGAACCGGTCGACCTCGGCCAGCACCCGCTGGTCGCCGTCGTCGTCGAAGATCGCCCGGAGCATGTCGTGCCGGGCGACCAGCAGGTCGACCGCGTCCTCCAACCGGTCCAGGTCGACGTTCGCGCCGTCGAACTCCCAGTACCAGTGCGAGCCGACCCCGCCGAGGGCGAACTCGCTGCTGCGCCCCAGCCAGTACGCCCGCTGGACGTCGGTGGGCGGGAAGGGCGCGTACCGGTTGGCCGGGTCGGCCCGCAGCGCGACGGCGGCGGGTCGGTCCCCCTCGGCCCGGCGCAGGGTGGCGGCGAAGTCGGCCAGCACCGGGGTGGCGAAGAGTTGGCGCAGGTTCGCACCGTCCAGCCCGGCGGCGCCGAGCAGGGCCATCGACCGGGTCGCGACCAGGCTGTCGCCACCGGCGGCGAAGAAGCTCTGCCGCCGTCCGACCGCGGGCACCCCGAGCAGGTCGGCCCAGATCCGGGCCACCTCGCGTTCGATGTCGCCGACCGGCGGTTCGAGCTGCTCGGGTCCGGGACCGGCGGCGTCGACCAGGCGGGCCACCGCCCGTCGATCGATCTTGGCGTTGGCGGACAGCGGCAGGTCGTCGGTGAGCACCACCCGCTCGGGCACCATGTAGCCGGGCACCTGCTCGGCCAGCCAGTCGCGCAGCGCGCCCGGGTCGAGATCGGTCTCGCTGACGACGGCGACGGCGAGCCGCCGGGGCGTACCGAGGGCCACCGCGACCGCCCGGCGGACGGCGGGGTGCCGCTCCAGCGCGGTCTCGATCTCCCCCAGCTCGATCCGGTGGCCCCGGATCTTGACCTGGGCGTCGGCCCGGCCGAGGAACTCCACGCTGCCGTCCGGGTGGTACCGGGCCAGGTCGCCGGTGCGGTACCAGCGCACCCCGTCGACCTCGCGGAACTGCGCGGCGGTGCGCTCGGGGTCGCCCCGGTAGCCGTCGGCCACCGACCGGCCGCCGATCCAGAGTTCACCGGGGACCCAGTCGGGCCGGTCCCGGCCCGCCGGGTCGGTCACCCGCATGAGCTGGTTGGCCAACGGCACGCCGTACGGCACCGAGCGCCAGTCGTCGGGCACCGGCACCGGCACCACCTGGACGGTCGAGTGGATCGCCGTCTCCGTGGTGCCGCCGAGCGCCACCAGGACCGCGCCCGACGCCTGCGCGGCCAGCCGCCCGGCCAGGTCGAGCCCGACCCAGTCGCCGCCCAGCAGGGCCAGGCGCAGCGGCAGGTCGCCGTCGGTGCCGGCGGTCAGCAACATGTCCAGCAGCGCGGGCACGGACTGCCAGACGGTGACCCGGTGCCGCCGGACCAGCTCCACCCAGCCCTCGGCGTCCCGCCGCTCGTCCTCGCCGACGCAGACCACGGCGGCACCGGCGCTCAGCATGCCGAACATGTCGTACACGGAGAGGTCGAAGTCGAGGGCCGAGACCGCGAGCACCCGGTCGTCCGGGCCGACGTCGAAGCGCCGGCCGATGTCGTCGATCGTGTTGACCGCCGCCCGGTGCGGCACCTGCACCCCCTTCGGCTCCCCGGTGGAGCCGGAGGTGAACAGCAGGTAGGCCGGGTCGTCGTCGCTGCCGGGAACCGGGCCGGCCGGCGGGTACGAGCGGTCCGCCACGTCCACCACGCACAGGTCACCGGGCAGCTCCGGCCGGGGTACCCCGGCCACCACGTGCCGGACCCCGGCCACCGCGTGGATCCGTGCCCGGCGGGCGGCCGGCTGGTCGACGCCGACCGGCACGTACACGCCGCCGGCCCGCAGCACGCCGAGCACCGCGACGACCTGTCGGGGTCCCTTCTCGACGGTGACCGCCACCGGGTCGCCGGGGCGCAGCCCGTTGGCGACCAGCGCTCCGGCGAGGCGGTCGGCCTGCGCGGCCAGGTCGCCGTAGTCGAGCCGGCCGTCGGTGCCCCAGAGCAGCGCCGGGCGGTCCGGCTCGGCGGCGGCCCGGGCGAAGAAGTCGTCGTGCAGCCGACGGCGACGGACCGGACGGGCCGTGTCGTTGGCCGCCGCGCGGACCTGCCGGGTCCGCTCCGGCACCAGCTCCGGCGGGTACGCGGCCCAGTCCGCGTCGTCGTTCAGCAGCCAGTCCAGGATTCGCAGGTACGCGTCAAACATCTCGCCGACCAGCCCGGCCGGGAAGAGCTCCGCCACGCAGTCCCAGTTCACGAACAGCCCGTGCTCGCGCTCGGTGACCTGTACGTCCAGCCACACCTGCGGGGTCTGCGACATGGTCCAGCCGGGTGCGCCGAAGCTCTCGCGTACCTCGCCGTCGAACAGTTCGCCGAGGCTGAGCGCGCTGGTGAAGACCACCGGCGCGCCGACGGGCGTACCACCGCGCAGCCGGGTCAGGTCCCGCAGCACGTCCACTCCGGTGTAACCGGGGTGGGCGGCGTCGGCGCGCAGTCGCTCCTGCACCGTGCGGGCGAAGGCGGCGAAGTCGCGCTCGGCGGTGGTGTCCACCTCCAGCAGCAGCAGGTTGGTGAAGTCACCGACCAGATGCGCCACGTCCGGGTGCACCGGCTGCCGGTCGTAGAGCGGCAGGTTGAGCAGGAACCGTCCGGCGGCGCTCCACCGGCCCAGCACGTGACCGAAGGCGGCCAGGAACAGCACCGGCAGGGTCAGCCCGTGCGTGCGGGCGCGGCGGGTCAGTCGCTCGACCTGGTCGGCGGCGACCCAGTGGTGGTGCCGGACCACCCGCTGGCCGCTGACCTGTTGCGGGTCGACGGCCAGCGGCAGCTCCGGCGGGCCGGGCAGCTCGGGCAGCCGCGCCTGCCAGTACGCCTGGTCCGCGTCCCGCTCGCCGACCCGGCGCTCGCGCAGGGTCGCCAGGTAGCTCGGGTAGTCGAGCCCGATCGGGGGCAGGTCGGCGTCCGGGTCCCGATAGAGGCGGGCGAGTTCCGACATCAGGATCCGGAAGCTGTGCGCGTCGGCGACCAGCATCTCGATGTGCACGTGGCAGCGGGTGCCGCCGTCGGGCAACAGCGAGAGCTGCACGTCGAAGACCTCACCCCGGGCCACGTCCAGCCGCCGGTGCGACAACCGGTCGCGCAGGTCGAGCAGGGTCCGCTCGGCCTGCGCGTGGTCGTGGGCCCGCAGGTCGTGCACGGTCAGGCCGGGCCAGGGGCTCTCCGGCAGGATGCGCTGCCGGCCGTCGTCGTCGAAGCGGGCGCGCAGCATCCCGTGTCGGCGCAGCAGGGCCCGGACCGCGGTGTCGAGCCGGGCCGGGTCCACCCCGCTGCCGTCGAACTCGTTGTAGAAGTGCGCGCCGACGCCACCGAGGGCCTGCCCGTCGCCCCGCCCCACCCAGTACGCGTGTTGCATCGCGGCGAGGTCGAAGGGTGCGTCCGCGTCGACGACGGTCAGCGGCGGCGCGTCGGGGGTCACCGCGTCGGCGGGAGCCCGTCCGGCGACCATCCGCCACCAGTCGTCCAGGGTGCGGCCCTCGACCAGTTCCGCGAAGCTCACCGTCACGCCCCGCTGGTGCCAGCGGGCCACCAGCCGCATCACGCCGATCGAGTCGAGACCGAGCTGGAGCAGGTCGGCGTCGTCCGCGACCGTGCCGGGTGGTTCACCGAGGACGGCCGCGATGTCGTCCCGCATGCCGTCCCGGGTGAAGGGTCGTGTGTGTTCGGCCTCGACGCCCAATCTGGGTCTCCCCTGTTCGACGGAGTTGTCCGGCACCGCCACACGAGTCCGTGCCGACGCCAAGGTAACAAGCCGACACGGATACGTACAGTAGAAAGAACATGCTACTTGCAATAGGCTCCACATACGACGGCATGACGGCCGGTCAGACCCCGGGTGGTGACCGGCGGAGAGGTGGCACCAGCGATGGCGACCGGCCCGCCCGTGGAGGGCACCTGCCAGGTCTGGTGGGCCGAGGTCGGGTCACCGGACGACGAACGACTGCTCACCCTGCTGTCCGCGCCCGAACGCGACCGGCACGCCGGGTTCACCGACCCGCACTCGCGCGCGGCCCACCTCACCGCCCGGGCGCTGACCCGGCTGGTGCTCGCCGGGATGCTCGACACCCCGCCGACCGCACTGCGCTTCGAGGCGGTGTGCCGACAGTGCGGCGGACCGCACGGCAAACCGGTGCTGCGCGCCCCCGCCGCAGCGGTGCGGTTCTCCGTCGCGCACTCCGGGCGCTGGTGCGTGGTGGCGATCGCCGGGCGGACCGAGGTCGGCGTGGACGTCGAGCGGATCGCGGTACGCGGACGGGCCCTGCCGTGGCGTGCCCTGTCCCCGGCTGAACGCGCGGTGGTCGCGGCCACCGGCGACCGGGACCGCACGGCCGCCTTCATCCGCTACTGGACCAGGAAGGAGGCACTGGTCAAGGCGACCGGGGACGGCCTGACCGTCGACCCGGCCACGATCACGGTGACCGCGCCGGACCGGCCTGCCCGGCTGCTGCGGTGGACCGGCGCGTCCGCGCCCGCCAGCCGGCCGCACCTCGCCGACCTGGCCGCTCCCACCGGGTACGCCGCCGCACTGGCGAGCCTCGACGACGTCCTTGTGGTGTCCACTCACGACGGAGGTTCACTGCTCGACCCGATCCGCTCCGGTGTGGCGGGTTTCGCATCGACACACATTTCCAATAAGTTGCTGACCTAACGCGACCGGGTGATCTCCTTCCGTTGCCGGAGACCGGCGACACACCCGCCACCGTCACGTCCACCGAACCCCCCAGGAGAGGGATCTGATGTCTGACGACACTCGCACGTCGCCAGGAACCGACACCGACACGGTGTCGGCGCCTGCGCCGGCCGCGACGCCACCCGACGAGTTCGTACCCCCGGTCACCGGTCGCAAGCGCACCCTCGCCCTCATCGTGGTGCTCACCGGGTTCGTGCTGGACCTGCTCGACATCACCATCGTCAACGTGGCGCTGCCGTCGATCCGGGACGGCATCAACGCCACCGCCTCCACCATGCAGTGGCTGGTGGCCGGCTACGCGCTCGCCTTCGCCTCGATGCTGATCATTTCCGGTCGGCTCGGCGACATCGTCGGCGTACGCCGGATGTTCCTGATCGGCGTCGCCGGCTTCACCTTCACCTCGCTGCTCGCCGGTATGGCCCAGTCGCCCGAGCAGCTCATCGTGCTGCGCTTCCTCCAGGGCGCGATGGGCGCGGTGATGGTGCCGCAGGTCTACACGCTGATCCAGTTGCTCTACGCGCCCAAGGAACGCGGCCGGGCGTTCGCCGCGCTCAGCGCCGCGCTCGCCTTCGGCACGGTCGGCGGCCCACTGGTCGGCGCGCTGCTGACCACCGCGAACGTCGGCGGCCTCGGCTGGCGCATGATCTTCCTGGTCAACGTCCCGATCGGCATCGCGGCGTTCTTCGCCGCGCGGGCGCTGCTGCCGGAGTCCGAGCGCAACCGTCGGGAACGGCTCGACGTGGTCGGCGCGACGCTGATCACGGCGGCGGTGATGCTGATCGTCTATCCGCTGGTGCAGGGCCGCGAGCACGGCTGGCCGCTGTGGACGTACGCCATGATGGTCGCCGGTCTGGTGGTGTTCGCGCTGTTCGTGCTGCACCAGCGCTCCCGCACCGAGTCGCCGCTGGTGCCGCTGTCGCTGTTCCGGCACCGCTCGTTCAGCTCCGGCCTGGTGGTGGTCTTCCTCTTCCAGGGCGCGGTGATGTCGTTCTTCCTGGTCATCACGATCTACGTGCAGATCGGGGTGGGCTACAGCATCCTGCGCGCCGGGTTGGCCGGGCTGCCCTGGGACATCGCGGTGCCGCTGCTCGGCTGGCTATCCGCCCGCTGGATCACGCCGAAGCTGGGTCGGGTCGGCCTACAGATGGGCCTGGTGCTGCTGATCGCCAGCATGTTCTGGTTCATGTGGGTCATCGACAGCACCCCGCAGGTGACCATCTGGCAGTTGCTCGTGCCGATGTTCATCGGCGGTGCCGGCATGGGTATGACCTTCCCGCCGCTGATGGGGTACTCCCTGCACGACGTGCCCGGCCATCAGGCCGGGTCGGCGTCCGGGGTGGTGAACGCCAACTACCAGATCGGCGTGACGCTCGGCATCGCCGCCTGCGGCACGCTCTTCTTCAGCCTGATCGCCGCCAACGCGCCGTCGGCCACCGACGACGTCGGGCCGCGGCTGCGGACGGACCTGGTCGCGGTGGGTGTCGCCGAGGGGCAGGCCGAGCAGATCGGGCAGCGGTTCCGGGACTGCGTGACCACCCAGCTCGGCGCGGCGGACCCCACGCTGCCACCGGCCGGTTGCGACACCGCGACCGTGGCCGCCGGCGGCGGTGACCGGGCCGTCGAGGTGATCGAGCAGCGGTCGTTCGAGGCCAGCCAGATCAGTTTCCAGCGGGCCATGGTCGGCACGCTCTGGTTCAGCGTGATCAGCTTCGCGCTGGCCCTGCTGGGTAGCTTCCTGCTGCCACGTCGCTGATCAGGCGCGGCCGACACGCCCCGCGGCCCCGGTGCCACCGTCCGACGGTGGTGCCGGGGCCGCGGCGTGTCGCGGGTCGGATCAGCCGAGCGCGGTCCGGTAGGTCGCGATCGTCCACACGTGGCCCTGCGGGTCCTGGCAGGTGAACTCGTACGAGTCGTGCGGCTTGCTCTCCGGCGCGAGCAGGATCTCGGCGCCCCCGGCGACCGCCTTGGCGTGCAGGGCGTCCACCTCGGTGTCGGTCTCGACCCGGACGAACGTGCCGGCGGTGGCGGCACCGAGCGCGCGCGGCTCGCCGAGCCGAAGCTGGCCATTGGCCGGATTGATCATGATCAGACCATGGTCACCGATCTTCAACTCGGCGTGGTACACGTTGCCCTGGCCGTCGTCGAAGACCCCGAGCGTGGTGAAACCGAACGTGTTCACCAGCCACTCGATGGCCTTGGCCGGGTTCTCGTAGGCGATGTAGGGGGCGACGGTGGGCGGCACGGAGGAATCGGCCATGGGTCACTCCTCGGAGTCGATACGGTGAGCCTGTCAGGACGAGCAATCACTCTATGTGCTCTTTGCGTCCGGCGGACGACAAGAAGCCGACGTTCTGCCGTCGGTGGTCAGTCGAGCTTCGGCGCGTAGCTGCCGAAACCCCACAGGTGACCCTCCAGGTCGCGGACCACGTACTCCCGCGAGCCGTAGTCGGTGTCGGTGAGCGGCATGACCACCTCGGCCCCGGCCGCCACCGCCCGGTCGTGGTGGGCGTCGACGGCGTCGCCGACGTAGACGTAGACACCCTGGCTGGTCAGCGGCAGCTCCCGGGGGCTGGCCATGGGCAGGCTGGACGAGCCGGCCGGACCGAGCTGGAACGTCCCGATGCCCCACCGCAACTCGGCGTGCACCACCTGACCCTCGCCGCCGGTGGTCTTCTCCAGCAGCGTGAACCCGAAGGCGGAGCAGAGCCAGTCGATGGCGGCACCCGGGTCCCGGTAGCGCAGGAAAGGGATCACCGGTGCGACCACATCGGACATGTGTGGATCCTCCTGATGTCGACAGACGACATCCACCCTACCCAGCCGGGTCCGCCCCAGACAGCCGACACACCCGGGGTCAGCGCGGTCGCACCAGCAACGGCAACTGGTCGTACGAGCGCAGGCTGGCGTGTCGGCGTCGGACCGGCGGCCCCGCCGGACCGAGGATCTCCACCGTCCGCACCAGCCGCTCGAACACGATCACCGACATCAGCCGGGCCATCGCGGTGCCGAGACAGTGGTGCAACCCGCCACCGAACCCGAGGTGCGGGTTGGGGTCACGCCCGACGTCCAGGCGCTCGGCGTCGGCGAACACGGTGGCGTCCCGGTTGGCGGCGCCGAGCAGCAGCAGGACCGTCCGGCCCGCCCGGATCTTCACACCCTCCACCTCGACCGGTTCGCGGGCCACCCGGATCACGTTCTGGATCGGTGCGTCGTACCGCAGGAACTCCTCCACCGCGGTCGGCACCAGGCCCGGGTCGGCGCGCAGCCGGCGTAGTTGGTCCGGGTGCGCGAGCAGCGCCGCGACCCCGTTGGAGACCAGGCCCATGGTGGTCTCGAAGCCGGCGTGGAACAGGAAGAGCATGTTGTCCACGAAGTCGGCCACGGCCAGCCGGTCGGTCGCCGACTCCTCCCAGTACATGCCGGCCAGCGTCGGCCCGCCGGGCTCGTCGCGGCGGGCGGAGAGCAGTCCGCCCAGGTAATCGTGCAGCCAGGGCAGCGCGGCGTTGATGTCGTGCAGGTCGGCCGGGGTGAGGTTCGCCGCGTCGAACACCTTGGCCAGCGAGATCACCCGGGTCAGCACCTCGGGCCGGTCCTCGGCCGGGATCCCGATCAGGTCGCACACCACCCCGACCGGCAACGGCACCGCGAGGTCGGTCACCACGTCGAGGGTGCCGCGTTCCAGCGCGGGGTCGAGCAGCGCGTCGGCCGCCGCACCGATGTGTCCGGTCAGCCGGCGCGCCACCGGGGTGCCGAGCGCCCTGCCGATGAACCGCCGCAGTCGGGTGTGGTCCGGCGGGGTACGGGTCAGCACGATCCGGTCCAGGAACTCCGCGCCCGGCCCGTCGCCGAGCGTGATCCGGGTGTACTCCGGCGGCATCCGGCTCTCCAACCGGGTCTCGCGCAGCAGCGTGGACACCAGGGAGTGCCCGGTGACCAGCCACTGACCCAGCTCGGCCCGGGACAACGGGCCGCGTTCCCGCAGTTGCGCGTACGCCGGGTACGGGTCGTCCTGGGTCGCCAGGAACGCCGCGGACAGGTGAGGACGCGCGGTCTCGGCTCGCATACAGAGCACTATCCGGGAGAGCCCGCCGGGCGGCAAGACCCTACATACGCCTATCGCCACAGTCGACAAGGTCCACGGGCTGTTCTAGGCTCGGTCCGTGGCTGAGCTCGTGCGTGAGGAACCCGCTTCCGTCGGTCAACGCCTCCTGGCCCTGATGGACCACTACCGGGGCCGGGACAGCGCTCTCAACGAACAGGTGCTGTGGCGCCTGCGTGGTCCGTACGATCACGAGGCGATGACCCGTGCGGTGACCGCCCTGAGCGCCCGGCACGAGCCGCTGCGGACCACGTACCCCCGGGGTCGCCGGATGCGCCAGCAGATCCACGAGCCGCGCCCGGTGCCGGTGCCGGTGACCGACGTGTCGGCCGAGGCCGACCCGGCCGCCGCCGCCCGGGAGGTCGTCGCCACCGAGGTGGCAAGCGGGGTCGACGCCTCGGTGTGGCCGCTGCGGCCACGGGTGGTCCGGCTCGACCCGGAGCACCACCTGGTGGTGCTCACCCTGCACCACTACTGCTCCGACGACTACTCCAACGCGCTGCTGGCCCGTGACCTGCGGGCGCTGTACGCGGCCGAGACCGGCGAGACGGTCGACCTGCCCGCGCCGCAGTGGCAGTACGCGCAGTGGGCCCGCTGGCAGGCCGAGCAGCTCTCCGGCGCGAACCTGGAACGGCTCACCGACTACTGGACCGGTAAGCTGACCGGTGCGCGCCTGGTGGAGCTGCCGGCCCGCAGGCGACGTCCGGTGCCCGACGGCGATCCACCGTGGATCTCCGTCGAGCACTACGTGGACGCCGAGACCACGGCCGCGCTGCGGCAGCTCGCCCGCCGACACCGCACCACGCTGTTCCCGGTGACGCTGGCGGTGTTCTACGCCCTGCTCCACGCCGAGACCGGCGCCGACGACCTCACCGTGGCCTCGCTCTTCGCCAACCGCGGGCAGCCGCAGGTCCGCGACACGGTGGGCTTCTTCGCCAGCATGGTGCTGCTTCGAGAACGCTTCACGCCGGACACCACACTGAGCGAGCTGATCGCCCAGGCCCGGACCACGGTGATGGACGCGATGCGGCACCAGGACCTGCCGCACCAGTTGCTACCGCCGGACACCGTGGCGGGCGGCACCGGACGCACCGACGACGTGCTGTTCCAGCTTCTCGGCAGCCTGATGACCCGGGCGGACATGGCCGGTGAGGAGCTCGACGACATGGAGGCCCAGCTCGAACGGCGGCGCTTCGCGCTGGAGTTCGTGGTGGTGCCGCAGGGCGACCGGCTCTCCGCGCTGCTGTTGTGTTCCCGGGCGGAGTTCGATCCGCGGTGGGCGGACACCTTCGTCCGCGACTATGTCACCCTGGTGCGACGCGTGGTCGCCGACGCCGACGTCCCGCTCGCCCGGTTGCGCGGCGCACCGGTGACCTGAGCATGCCGGCCCGCTCCGGGCCGGCACGACCCGGAGGGGACCGAGATGATCACCGAGGACGAGGTCCGGCGGATCGCGCTGGGCCTGCCCGAGGCGCATGCCAGCGCCCACTTCGACAACGCCGACCTGCGCGTCCGTAACAAGATCTTCGCCGCCTTCCCGGCCGGTGCGGGCACTGTCATGCTGCGGCTCGACCCGCAGGAGCAGGCGGCGCTCCTGGCCGAGGACCCGGCCACCTTCGGCGCGCCGGACAACCACTGGGGACGCCAGGGCTGGACCAGTGCCCGGCTGGACCGGGTCGATCCCGGGCAGTTGTCCGAGCTGCTCACCGACGCCTGGCGGCGCCGGGCACCCCGGCGGCTGGTGACGGCGTTCGACGCGGCACGTCCGGGCGGGGGTGGGGGTGTCGGGTAGTGGGCTCGCCCGCGGGCAGAACAGGCGACACCCGACACCACAATTGATTGAACACGCAATTATCGACGTCGCACGAATCGAACTATTCCCGGCCGACGCGATACCCCCGACACACAAATGCAAATTGCAGATTCCGATGCACGGATAATCCGGTTAAGTCTTTCTGAATCGGACCGAAACGGCACACATATATTTTCGGACCGACCGCCCCGCACCCCCGCAGAACCGGTCAGCCCCGATTGCGCCCGGCCAGTGGCCCGGGACACCAGCGCACCACCCGCGCCTCGGCCACCGCCGGTCGTGACCTGCGTCGACGCACCAGGAACTGCAGGTGCAGCCGCAGCATGCGGCCGATCTGCTCGGACGCCACGCCGCGTCCACTGCGCCGCCCCTCCAGCATGGCCCGCTCCGCCCCGCAGCGCACGACCACCGCGGCCCCCGCCGCGCTCGCCCCGGCCGCGACGTCGACGAGCGAGGTGAAGCCCACCTCGTCCACGCCGGTGACGTCGGTCAGGTCCAGTTCCACCTGGTCGGGCAGCAGGTCACCATGGTCCAACATGTACTCGGCGACGCGGGTGACGTACCCCGCCGTGCTCCGATCCACGCTGCCGCTGACGGAAATCGCTACGGCGGTTCGACTCACCCTCCGGGCCTTGACCATAGGCAACACAATTCCCCCCTCCTGCTGATCTCACACCATAGAACGCACTCGCGCGAGATGGGAATAACCGATCGGCTTCAATACTGAGACATCCGCGTGCTATCTCCCGCTGACGAATCTGATGGACCACAATGCAGGTCACTTTCCGTGCTTACACAGGAAGATCTCCGGCCGCCCGGCCCCGGTCCCGGGCACCGGACCGACGCCTCGACGGTGAGCAGCGTCTACGACCCGCAGGCCAGGACGCCCACACCGCGGATGCGGCAGGACGGCGCGCGGCCCCGCCGACGCCCGTTCGGGCGAACCGGTCACCGCACGTGATCGACCGCCGACCACCCGGCCGAACATCCGACAAAAGTCGACGGAGCCCCTGACCGGCACGGATCGGACGTCCCGACCGGGCCGACGGAGTGTGTGGTGTGTCGTCATCGCTCTTGCCCGTCGGCGGTGACCCGACAGACACTAGGCGGATGAGCGCACCGACCCTCACACCCCGGTTCGACGCCCTGGACCCGAACGTCGTCGAGGACCCCTACCCCGAGTACGCCCGGCTGCGCGCCGCCGGGCCGCTCTGCCGGATCGGTCCGGGCAGTTGGGGTGTCACCCGCTTCGCCGACGTGGTGGCCCTGCAACACGACCCCCGGCTGGGCAGCGAGTTCCCCGCCGGCTACCACGAGGTGTCCGTGGGCGACGGCCCCGCCGGCGCCTTCTTCCAGCGCATCATGCTCTACCGCGACCCGCCGGACCACGTCCGGCTGCGCCGGCTGATGAGCCGCGCGTTCAGCCCCGCAGTCGTCCGCCGACTGCGGTCCTACGTCGAGGAACTGGTCGACGAGATGCTCACGACGGCCCTGGCGACGGGTCGGATGGACCTGGTCCCCGAGCTGGCCTACCCGCTGCCGGTGCAGGTGGTCTGCCGACTGATGGGCATCCCACCGGAGTCCACCGAGGACGTCCGCCGGCACGCGATGAACCTCGGCCGCGCCTTCACCGCCGTGGTCCCCGAGCAGGCCCGCGCCGACGCCGACGTGGCCGTACGCTGGCTGCGCGAGCACATCGGCGACCTGCTCGACCAGCGTCGTTCCCGGCGCGGCGACGACCTGCTCTCCCGGCTGCTCGACGTCGAGGAGTCCGGCGACACGCTGACCCACGACGAGATCGTGGACAACACCGTCTTCTCGTTCTTCGCCGGCTTCGAGACCACCGTACACATGATCACCACCGGCACCGCCGCGCTGCTGGCCCACCCGGACCAGCTCGACCGGCTGCGGGCCGACCCCTCCCTGGCGGGAACCGCGGTGGACGAGTTCCTCCGCTGGGACGCCCCGATCCAGGGCACGGCCCGCTACGTGCACGAGCCGATCGAGATCGGCGGACGCACGGTCCGCAAGGGGCGGGTGCTGGTGCTCATGATCGGCTCGGCGAACCACGACGAGCGCCGGTTCACCCGGCCGGACCGGCTGGACGTGGGCCGCACCGACAACCCGCACGTCGCCTTCGGCGGCGGCGCCCACCTGTGCCTCGGCGCCTTCCTGGCCCGGATGGAGGGTGCCGTGGTGTTCGACCGGCTGGCCCGCCTCGCCGTGCTCGAACCGGACGGACCGACCGTGCGCGAACGCGACACCCCGTTCCGCGCGTACGCCTCGGTGCCGATCCGGCTCGGCTGACGACTCACCGGAGCGACCGGAGACAGGACCCGGCTCGGCCACCGTCCTGTCGCCGGTCGCGGTGCGGCGGGCGTGCTCAGTCGGCGGGCAACGCCTCGATCGCGGTCAGCGTGGGCGTCCCGATGACCTGGGTCAGCCGCAGCCCGGCCCGCTCCAGCAGCCGACCGGTCTCCTCGGCGCTGCGGTGCGCGCCACCGGTGAGCACCATCGCGTGCACGTCGAAGAGTTTCGCCATGTCGAAGGCGTCCCCGGGCGGCAGCACCGCCTCCAGCAGGACGAGCCGCGAGTCGGGCCGCATCGCGGCGCGCACGGTGCCCAGGATGCGCGCCGCGTCGTCGTCGTCGAAGCCCGGCAGCACCGTCTTGAGCAGGTAGCCGTCACCACCGGCGGGGACCGCGCCGAAGGCGTCGCCGGGCACCACCTCGCAGCGGTCGGCCACGCCGGCCTCGGCCAGCACCTTCGGCGCGCCCGCGACCACGTGCGGCAGGTCGAACAGCACCCCACGCACGCCGGGGAAGCGGGTGAGCAGGCCGGCCAGGAACCCGCCCGTCCCGCCGCCGACGTCCACCAGCGTGCCGAACCGACGCCACGGGTACGCCCCGAGCACGGTCCGCAGGTGCAGGTGGTTGACGCTGCGCATCCAGTCGTCGACGCGGGCGCTCTCCTGCGGGTGGTCGGCGAGGTAGCTCCAGTAGTCCTGACCGTGCACGTGCCCGAAGGCCGGTTCCCCGGTGCGCAGCGTGTGCCCGATCGCGGCCCAGGCCCGCACGTCGGATTCGAGCAGGGTGAAGCTGTCCCGCAGCGACATCGGGTGGTCGCCGCGCAACGGCTCGGCCAGTGGGGTGAGCGCGAAGGTGGCGTCGGCGACCTCGCTGAACACGCCCCGGGCGGCCAGCGCCCGCAGCAGGCGCAGCAGCGCCCCCGGATCCGCGCCGGCTGCGGCGGCCAGCTCGGACACCGGTCGCGGACCGTCGGCCAGCAGGTCGGCGATGTGCAGGTCGCAGGCGGCCCGCAGGGCGAACGGGGTGATCTGGTCCCCCAACTCGCCGAGCCGGACCACGGCGGTCAGGTCGAGATTGCGTCGGGTGGCCGTCATGCCAGTCTCCCCCTTCGGATGCGCAGCCGCTCACCGGCGAACTGCAACAGGCCCAGCTTGTCCAGTCCGGTGCGGACCGGTTCGGTCATCAGGCCGATCTGCCCGAGCGCCACCGCCACCCGCGAGAACACCGCCTGCCGGTACTTGATCATCAGGTCGTGGTTGGTGGCGAAGGCGACGCCCTCGGCGCGGTTCACCTCCAGGCGCTCCCAGATGTCGTCGAGCAGGAACCGCCGACGGATCAGCGCCGCGGCGTCCAGGACCAGTTCCTCCCGCTCGGCCCGCTCGGCCGTGGTGAGCTGGTCGTAGAGCCCGGAGAGGGAGAGCACGCCGAAGGTGACGTGCCGGGCCTCGTCCCGGGCCACGAGATGGGTCAGCTCCTTGATCAGCGGGTCGTGGAAGCTGCTGTTGGAGAGCCGGAACGAGGCCATCGCGATCGCCTCGACCATGATCTGCATGCCGAGCGCGGTGACGTCCCAGCGCGAGTCGGACAGGATGTCGGTGAGCAGCTCCCGCAGCGGCTCGGAGACCGGATACGGTTCGGGGATCTTCTCCCGCAGGTACCGGGAGAAGACCTCCACGTGCCGGGCCTCGTCCACGGCCTGGGTGGCGGCGTAGAACTTGCTGTCCAGGTCCGGCACGGTCTCCACCAGCCGGGCCGCGACGATCATCGCGGCCTGCTCACCGTGCAGGAACTGACTGACCATCCAGGACTGGAACTCCCACCGGAACGCGTCCCAGGCCCGGGGACCACGCGGCGCGAGCGGCGAGGCGGCGAACGCGGCCATCGCGAAGGCGGAGTCGTCCGGCAGCGGTTCGCCGAACGGCACCGGCACCGACCAGTCGACGTCGGAGACCTTCCACTGGGCTTCCTTGGCCCGTTCGTAGAGCGCCACGAGCCGTGGATCGGAGGCTTCGTAGTCCCAGGTGAGTGTGGTGTCGACGCGGGCCGGCACGACAAAGCTCATACGACACAAGGTACCCAGAGACCCCACCGATGCCAATGCGGTGACGCTATGGTCCGTGCGTGGACACACAACAGACACCAGCGTCCGTGGCCCAACGACTCCTCTGGATGATCAAGCACTACCGCGCCGACTTCGGTGCGCTGAGCTGCCCGCTGCTGTGTCGGCTCACCGGTCGGGTCGACGCCGACGCGCTGGACGCCGCGTTGTCCGCCCTCAGCGCCCGACACGATTCGCTGCGGACCACCTTCACCGGTCGGGGCGCGCGGTTGGCCCAGGTCGTGCACCCGCCGACACCGGCCGCCGCCCGCCGGGTGGACCTGTCCGCCCAGCCGGACCCGGCCGCCGCCGTCGACCAGGCGATCCGCGCCGAGCTGCGGACCGCGATCGACCCGACCGAGTGGCCCGCGCGGAGCACGCTGTGGCGGCTCGGGCCGGACGAGCACGTGCTCTGCCTGAACCTGCACCACCTGGTCACCGACGCCTGGTCCACCGGCATCCTCTTCCGGGACCTCGGCGTGCTCTACGCGCAGGCCCTCGGGGTGCCGGCGCGGCTGCCCGCCACCGGCTGGCAGTACGCGGAGTTCGTCCGCTGGCAGCAGGAACTGCTCGACGGCGACGGGTTGCGCCGGCACCGGGACTACTGGCGGCGGCAGTTGACCGGCAGCGAACTGCCGGCGGTGGGCACGTCCGCCGTCGCCGCTACGCCGTCGGACGGTCCGGCCACCTCCGACGTGGCGGTCGACCTGGACCGGGAGGCGGTGGCCCGGCTGCGCGCGCTGGCCCGTACCCAGCGGAGCACCCTGTTCGCGGTGCTGCTGGCGGTCTTCTACCACCACCTGCACCGGATCACCGGTCAGGACGACCTGGCGGTGGCCTCGATGTTCGCCAACCGGTCCCGTCCCGAGCTGCGGGAGACCGTCGGCCTGCTGGCCAACATGGTGCTGCTGCGGGCCCGGGTCGGGCAGGCCGAGACCTTCGCCGACCTGGTCGGGCAGGCGCACGGGGCGGCCATCGGCGCCTTCACCTACCAGGACCTGCCGTACCAGATGCTGCCGCTGGACGTGGTGCAGACCGGCGGCCGGCGCGCCGACGACGTGCTGTTCAACGTGATGGCCGAGGTGCAGCACCGGACGGAGTCGGCGGGCGTCGGCTTCGAACTGCTGGTGCCGCCGGGGCTGGGCAGCCGGTTCCAGTTCGAGCTGGCGGTGGCCCCGGTCGGCACGGCGGACCTGCGTGCGGTCTTCTACCACCGCACCACCGCGTACCCGCCCGCCGAGGCGCAGGCGTTCCTGGCCGGCTATGCGGACCTGGCCGCCCGGCTGGCCGCCGAACCGACCGCACCACTGCGGACCAGGCGCGGCGGCTGACGGCACCACGAACAAGCACCACACAACACGACACTGGCGTCACACACTCTTGACACCGCATCCGGGTGCTGAGAGGCTTCGACCAGCCCTACCTGGTAGCGCGCAGGGAGCGGGGGTGCCTGTACCCGCCGGACGCGACCGCTCACACGACCACTGCTGTGACAGGAAGGTCCACATGCCACTTCACCTGCACTGGTTCCTCCCGTCCCACGGTGACGGCCGTGAGGTGGCGAAGACCCCGCAGGGCGCCCCCGTCGACCCGGCGGACAACGTCCGGCGCGCGCCGGACATCGACTACCTGGCGCAGGTGGCGATGGCCGCCGACCGGTTCGGTTTCACCGGCGCCCTGGTGCCGACCGGGCTGTTCTGCGAGGACCCCTGGCTGGTGTCGGCCGCCCTGGCGGACCGGACCCGCCGGCTGCACTTCATGGTCGCGGTACGCCCCGGGTCGGTGGCCCCGACGATCGCCGCGCAGATGGCCGCCACCCTGCAACGCCTCTCCGGCGGCCGGTTGCTGCTCAACGTGGTCACCGGCGGCGACCGCGACGAGCAGTTGCGCTACGGCGACTGGCTCGACCACGACCAGCGCTACGCGCGGGCCGAGGAGTTCCTCGACGTGTTCGGCCGCGCCTGGTCCGGCGGCACGTACGACTTCGAGGGCACCCACTACCGGGTCCGGGCCGGTCGGCTGACCCGGGCACACCCGCTCACCCCGCCGGTCTTCCTCGGCGGCTCCTCGGCCGCCGCGCACGACGTGGCCGCCCGGCACGCCGACGTCTACCTGGCCTGGGGCGAGCCACCCGAGCAACTGGCCGCCCTGGTCAAGAAGGTCCGGGACCGGGCCGACGCGCAGGGCCGCGAGCTGTCCTACGGATCCCGGTTCCACGTGATCAGCCGGGACACCGCCGAGGAGGCGTGGGACGTCGCGCACCGGCTGGTGGCCGGGATGCACCCGGACACCATCGCCGCCGCCCAGCGGCGCTTCGCGCGCACCGAGTCCGAGGGGCAACGCCGGATGGCCGCCCTGCACCGGGGCCGGACCGAGAGCCTGGAGGTCTACCCGAACGTGTGGGCCGGGTACGGGCTGGTCCGACCGGGCGCGGGTGCCGCCCTGGTCGGCAGCCACGTCGAGGTGGCCGACCGGATCGAGGAGTACCACGCGCTCGGCCTCGACCATCTGATCCTCTCCGGCCAGCCGCACCTGGAGGAGGCGTACACCTTCGGTGAGGGTGTGCTGCCGCTGCTCCGCCGGCGGGGGCTGCTGGCCGAACCGGAAGGAGACCGGTGACCGACCTGCGGCAGCACGCGCCCGAGCGGACGACCCCTCCGACAGATCCCCGAGCCGTACCGGCCACCGTCCTGATCGGCAATCCGCGCCGGGGCTCGCGTACCTCCACCGTGGCCCGGCACGTGACCGGCGCGCTGCGTACCGGTCTGGCCGAACTCGGCGTGGACCTCGGCGAGCCGCACCTGGTCGACCTGGCCGAGCTCGGCGCGGACCTGCCGTCCCGGCTGATCGCCGGCACCGCCGCCCACGCGCCCCTGGAGCGGGTGGTCGCCCGGGTCCGCGGACCCGGTCTGCTGGTGGTGGTGAGCCCGACCTTCAAGGGCTCCTACACCGGCCTGCTGAAGCTCTTCCTCGACATGCTCCCCCGCGAGGGCCTGCGTCCGGGCACGGTCGCCGTGCCGGTGACGACCGCCGGCTGGGCGCAGCACCGGTACGTCGCCGACGCCCAACTACGGCCACTGCTGGTGGAGCTGGGCGCCGTGGTGCCGGTCCGCGGCCTGGCGGTGCTCGAGGAGGAGTTCGGCGACCTCGACGCGGCGGTCGCCGGATGGACCACGGCCGCGGTGCCGGTGCTCGCCGCCGTGCTGCGCAGTTACCAGACCCCGTCTGTGGGACCGCACCGACCCGCGGAACCCGTTCCCGTCCATCAACCCGCACAGCTCCGGTGAGCCGGGCGATCCGGAAGGAAGTAGCGACCATGAGTGAGCAGACCCCGACGGTCGTGGGGCCGAAGCAGTCCGACGAGCAGATCCGCGCTCAGGTCCAGGCCATCGTGCTCGACCTGGCGCCCAACCCCGACGGCCTGCGTGGGGAGGAGACGGCCCTGGTCCAGGACCTCGGCTTCCACTCGCTGGCCCTGATGGAACTCGCCTTCGCGTTGGAGGACGAGTTCGACCTGGAACCGATCGACGAGAAGACCGCCCGGTCGATCACCTCGCTCGGCGCGGTGCAGGAGCACGTGCTGCGCCGTATCGCGGAACGTGACGCCGGGGCCTGATCCCCGGACGACGCGACGGCCGGTCACCCCGCGGAGGGGTGACCGGCCGTCGCGTCTCTCGGCCCGCCGGGCGCGACGCCGACGGGCGTCCTCCTCAGCCGATCAGCCGGTACAGCCGGTGGAAGCGATCGTCGATGGGCAACTGGGTGACCGCCACGAATCCGGCCTCGGTGGCGAGGTCCCGGACGGCGTCCGGACGCAGCACCGTGCCGGTGCCGGCGGACGGCTGCTGACTGCGGCACGCCGGCAGGCAGTGCAGCACGCTGGTGGCGTACTGGAAGCGTTCGATCTCGTCGGCCGGTGCCGCGAACCGCTCCGCCACCCGGGCGTCGAGCACCAGGACGCTCCCGCCGTCGGCACACAGCCGCCGACAGGCCCGCAGCACCTCCACCGGGCGCGCGATCTCGTGCAGCGCGTCGAAGAGGCAGACCAGGTCGTACGTGCCGGCCAGGTCGGGATCGGCGGCGTCCCGGGCGGCGAAGGAGACCCGGTCGCCCAGCCCGGCGTCCGCGGCGTGCCCGGTGGCGTCCGCGATCACCTCAGGGTCGATGTCGTACCCGTCGACGGTGATCCGGGGGAAGGCCCGGGCCAACCCGATGCCGGCCCAGCCCGCGCCACAGGCCACGTCCGCGACCCGGGCCGGGGTGCCGACCAGTCGGGTGTGGATGTCCGGGGCGTGTCGGCGCAGCCAGCCGGCCATCTGGTGAGTGAACATCGCCCGGTTCGCCCCGGCGTGCCCCTCCCGCCAGTCCACGCCGTAGACCGCGTCGGCCACCCCGTCACCGGTGCGGTACGCCTGAAGCAGCGCCGGCAGCGCCGCCGCCACCCCGCCCAGCGGCAGGACGGCCAACGCCGACATGGACAGCGGACTGTCCGACACGGTCAGCACCTCGGCGTGCGCGGCGGGCAGCGTGAACACCCGCTCGTCGGCCGGGGCCGACGCGTCGTCCACGGTCAGGACACCGGCCACCGCCTGCTGTTCCAGCCACTCGCGGGCGTACCGCGGGTCGACCCCGGCCCGCGCGGCGATCTCCCCCACCGTGCCGGGCCCCTTGGCCGCGAGGTCGTCGTAGAGCCCGAGGCGGACACCGAGATACGTGGCGAGCAGTTCCTGGGTGGCCAGCAGCGAGGTCCACATCCGGACCGCGAAGACCCGAGCCTGCGGGTCGACGGGAGTCGTCATCGGTATCCCCTCCGGCGACACATGTGTGTGTTGTTTTCTCGACACACTCTATCCACGCGGGCGCACCATGGACAGCACCCGGCGGCGGGAGATAGCGTCCGAACACGACACACCGAACACAGGAGGGGGCCGACGTGAACCCAACGCTGTCCCGGGTACGCGAGCTGGCGTCCCGAGTGGCGAAGCACGCCGAGGAGATCGAGCAGCGGCGCGGCCTCCCCGACGACCTCGTGGACGACCTCCGCGCGGCCGGCTGCTTCCGGATGTTCGCCCCCGCCAGTCACGGCGGCGACCAGCTCGACATGCCCGACGTGCTCGCCGTGCTGGAGGAACTCGCCCGCGCCGACGCGGCCACCTCGTGGACGGTGGGTCAGGTGGCCCTGTCGCACCTGATCGTGCGGTGCGGTCCGGCCGCCGCGCGGGACGAGATCTTCGCCGACGGCGCGGACACCCTGGTCGCCGGTGCGGTGGCGCCCAAGGGCCGGGCCCGTACCGGCGACGACGGGTGGCGGGTGACCGGCCGCTGGCCCTTCGTCACCGGGTGCCCCCGGGCCGCCTGGTTCTATCTGAACTGCGTGCTGGTCTCCGGTCGCAGCGTGCCGGTCGGCCCGGACGGCGCGCCGGCCACCCGCGTCCTGTTCGTCCCGGCCCGCGACGTGCGCGTCCTCGACACCTGGCAGGTGTTGGGGCTGCGCGGCACCGCCAGCCACGACGTGACGGTCGACGACGCGCGGGTGCCGGAGCATCTCGCGGTCTCCCCGCAGGACGAGGAGGCCGCGCACCGCATCGCACAGTCCAGCCTGATCATCGGCGCGGTGGCGGTCGGTCTGGCCGACGGCGCGCTGACCGACCTGGTGCGCCTGGCCGCCGACGGCAAGCGCCCGGCGCTGAGCGCGCGGCGGCTCGCCGACTCACCGGTCTTCCTCGACCGGCTGGGCGAGACGCAGACCATGCACCGGGCGGCCCGGGCGCTGCTGTACGCGGAGGCGACCGAGGCCACCACGGCACCCGACTCCGCGTCGCCGGGTGGCCGGGCCCGGCTGCGCGCGGCGGCGGCCCAGGTGACCGGCCTCTGCGCACAGGTCGTCGACGCCGCCTACACGCTGTCCGGCGGCACCGGGGTGTACGACACCTCGCCGCTGCAACGGCGGATGCGGGACATGCGGACCGCCACCCAGCACTTCGTGGCGGGCCGCGACTCGTACGCCACGTTGGGCGCGCTCGCGGTGGACGAGGAGACGTCCGCCGGGCCGCGCTGACCCGAGTCGTCGCGGGGCCGGCCGTGGACCGGCGCCGCTGAGAGCACATCGTCTGTGGAGGTTCCAATGAGTGAGTTGTTCTCGGTCGCCGGTAAGACGGCACTGGTCACCGGCGGCACGCAGGGCATCGGCCGGATGATCGCGGAGGGTTTCGTCGCCGCCGGTGCACGGGTCTACCTGACCGCGCGGACGAAGTCCGACTGCGAGGACGTGGCCCAGGAACTCTCGGCCGGTGGCGGGACGTGCGTGGCGATCCCCGCCGACCTCTCCGACGAGTCCGAGTGCGTCCGGTTGGCCCGGGAGATCGGCGAGCGGGAGTCCGCGCTGCACATCCTGGTGAACAACGCGGGCACCGCCTGGACCGCGCCGGTGGAGCAGTTCCCCGCCACCGCCTGGGACAGCGTGCTCGACCTGGGTCTGAAGGCGCCGTTGTTCCTGGTACGGGAACTGGCCGGGCTGCTGCGGGCGGCGGGCACCGCCGAGGACCCGGCGCGCATCGTCAACATCGGCAGCGCGGACGCCCAGCGGGTGCCGGAGATGCCGACCTACTCGGCCGCCGCGGCCAAGGCGGCGATCCACCACGTCACCCGGATGCTGGCGCACGACTTCGCGCCCACGGTGACCGCGAACGTGATCGCGCCGGGCAGCTTCCCGTCCCGGATGATGGCCGGCGTGCTGGAGGCGATGGGTGAGGAGATCGCCGCGGTGACGCCGTTGCAGCGCATCGGGAGGCCGGACGACATCGTCGGCACCGCCATCTACCTGTGCAGCCGCGCCGGGTCGTACGTGACCGGCACGGTGGTCACGGTCGACGGCGGGCTCTCCACCGCCCGGACCGGATACGTGCCGGGCCGGTTCCTCACCGACGAGCAGTGACGGGGCGGCCCGCCCCGACCGCGCGGGGGCCGGGTGTCGGATCGGACACCCGGCCCCCGCGCCGCGCTCAGTTCTTCGGCTTGGGCGGTACGTGCAGGCCGAAGGCGAGTCCCTGGTTGTCCCGGCACTCCGCGAACGCCCCCCACTCCTCGGTGGCCGGACGCATCGGCTCGACCTCGCCGCCGAGTTCCTGCACCCGCTTGATGGCGGCGTCGATGTCGTCCACCCGGAAGTAGAGGTAGTGCTGCGGCGGCCCGGGGTCGCGGTGGAAGCCGCCCGGCACCGCCGCCTCCCCGGTGTCGATCGACCCACCGTGTTCCTGCGCCTGCACCTTCCAGCCGAACAACTCGGCGTAGAAGCTGCTGGCCACCGCGACGTCCGGCACCCCGAACTCGAAGTACGACAGCTCTCCTGACACGACCGGCCTCCTCGGTCCAACGATCCGTGCGCCTCCCCGGCCGACCGTCCGGGCGGGGGGCTATCTAACGCAACAAACTACACTAGGATTCGACCCAACATACTCCGCTGACCGTCGCCATCGGATGGCGCGCCGAGCCGGAAGAGGTGTCACCACGTGCCCGTCACCGCCGCTCCGACCGAACTGATCCCGGACACCGCCGCCCTGATCGGCGCCACCCGTACGGCCACCACCACCGGCGGCGTGCACGAGCACGTGTACGCCGCCGACGGACGCGTCACCGCCGCCGTGCCGCTGGGCGGCGCCGCCGAGATGGACGCGGCGGTCCGTGCCGCGGGCGAGGCCCTCGACGGCTGGCGGGCCACTCCCGGCAACGTACGCCGGGACCTGCTGCTCGCTCTGGCCGACCTGGTCGAGCGGCACGCCACCGAGCTGGGCGCGTTGCAGACGCTGGAGAACGGCTGCCCCCGGCAGTTCGCCTCGGTGATGCCCCGGGTCGCCGTGGACCACCTGCGGTACAACGCCGGCTGGGCGGACAAGGTCGGCGGCGAGGTCGTCCCGACGTGGCCGGTGCGGGCCGTCGACTACACCCTGGACGAACCGTACGGGGTGGTGGCCCTGATCATCCCCTGGAACGGCCCGCTGGTGTCGGTCGCGCAGATGCTCGGCCCGGCGCTCGCGGCCGGCAACACCATCGTGCTCAAACCCTCCGAACTGGCGCCGTTCACCGCGCTGCGCATCGGTGAGCTGGCCCTGGAGGCGGGCTTCCCGCCCGGCGTGGTCAACGTGGTGCCCGGCGGCGCGGCCGGCGGCGAGGCGCTGGTCCGGCACCCGGGCGTGGACAAGGTGCACTTCACCGGCGGCGGGACCACCGCCCGGCGGATCCTCGCCACCGCCGCCGAACGGCTCCTGCCGGTCGGCCTGGAGTTGGGCGGCAAGTCGGCCCACGTCATCTTCGCCGACGCCGACGTCCGGATGGCGGCCCGGCTGGCGATGAGCGGCGTCGTCGCGCTCAGCGGCCAGGGCTGCGCCAACGGCACCCGGGTGCTGGTGCACTCCGCCGTCTACGACGAGGTGCTGCGGACCGTCGCCGCCCGGCTGGCCCGGGTGCCGCTCGGTGATCCCGCGCAGGAGCGCACCATGATGGGTCCGGTCGTCAGCGAGCAGGCGTGCCACCGGATCCTGGGGGTGGTGGAGCGGGCCCGGGCCAAGGGCCAGGGACGGCTGGTGACCGGCGGCGAACGGCTCGGCGGCGACCTGGGCGACGGGTACTTCATCGCGCCGACGGTGTTCGGGGAGGTCGACCCGGACAGCGAGCTGGCGCAGGAGGAGATCTTCGGGCCGGTGCTGGCGTTCACCTCCTTCGACACCGAGGAGGAGGCGGTCCGGCTGGCCAACGGCACCCGCTACGGCCTCGGGGCGTACCTGCACACCACCGACCTGCGCACGGCGCACCGGGTGAGCCGTGCGGTGGCGGCGGGCAGCGTCTGGGTCAACGGAGTGCCCGGGGTGTTGCCGTCGGCCCCGTTCGGCGGGGTACGGCAGAGCGGCTGGGGGCGGATCGGCGGCGAGGCCGGCGTCCGGGAGTTCCTGCGGCCGAAGAACGTCTGGATCGCCGCCTGAGGCGGTCCCGGCTCCGGCCGGGACCACCCGGAGACCGTCAACCCGCCTGGTGGGCGACGGTCGGCCGCCCGCCAGGCGGCTACAGCCGCCAGGAGCGGGTCGCCTCCTGCTCGGCCCACATCCGCGCGTACCGCCCGTCGCGGGCCAGCAGTTCGTCGTGCCGTCCCACCTCGACGACCTCACCGGCGTCGAGGACCACGATCCGGTCGGCATGCCGGACCGTGCCGAGCCGGTGCGCGACGACCAGCACCGTACGGTCCCGGATCAGGCCGGACAGGGCCTGCTGGACGTGGCGCTCGTTGGTGGCGTCCATCGCGGCGGTCGGTTCGTCGAGCAGCACGATCGGCGCGTCCTTGACGATGGCGCGGGCCAGCGACAACCGCTGCCGCTCACCACCGGAGAGCGTGGCCCCGCCCTCGCCGACCAGGGTGTCCGCGCCCTGCGGCAGCCGGGCCACGATCTCGTCCACCCGGGCCTGCGCCGCCGCGCGGTCCACCTCGTCGTCGTCGGCCTCCGGTCGGCCGAAGCGGATGTTGTCCCGCACCGACTCGCTGAACAGGTAGCTGTCCTGGAAGACCACGGTCACCGCGTCGAAGAGGGTCCGGCTGTCCAGCTCGCGGATGTCCACCCCGCCGATCCGGATCGCCCCGGAGTCCGGCGCGAAGAACTGGGCCAGCAGGTGCAGGCAGGTGGTCTTGCCCGCGCCGCTGCTGCCGACCAGCGCGGTCACCGTACCGGCGGTCGCCTCGAAGCTGACCGACCGCAGCGCCGGGCGGGCCGCCCCCGGATAGGTGTAGGAGACGCGGTCGAACTCGACGTCGTGGCCCTGCGGCGCCGGTCCGGCCCGGACCTCCGCCGGCACCGGTTCGGCCAGCAGCGCGCCCAGCCGGTCCACGGCCGCCTCGCCGACCCGCAGGCTCTCGGTCTGCTCACCCATCGCCCGCAGTGGCCCGTGGATGCGCAGCGACAACACCGCGAACACCAGGAAGGTGGCCGGTGCCAGCTCGCCGCCGATCAGCAGGAAGGCCCCGGCCAGGAGCACCACCGGCAGCCCCAGCTCGATCACGGTCAGGAACAGCACCAGCGGGACGACCAGCTTGTTGACCAGCCCGATGCTCGCCTCCCGGTGCCGCACCAGCGCCTGCGCGAGGCGGCCGGCGCGCTCACCGGTGGCGCCGTGCGCGCGGGCCACCGCGATGCCCGAGACGTACTCCTGGAAACGGGCCGCGGCCTGGCCGCTGGCCTGGGCGCGGTCCGCCGCGAGCCGGGCGAACGTCCGCTGCGACCAGGTGTAGACCAGCATCGCCAGCGGGATGGTGGCCAGCGCGGCCAGGCCCATCCGCCAGTCCTCGACCAGCAGGCCCACCGCGATCACCAGCGGCAGCAGGGCCGCGCCGATGATGGTGGGTACGGCACCGAAGACCACCGGCTCCAACTCGCTGAGGTGGTGTGTGACCAGCGCGGTGAGGTCACCGGTCTGCCGCTTGGTGTGGTAGCCGAGCGGCAGCCGGCGCAGGTGTTCCAACGCCCGCAGGCGCAGCTCGCCGAGGAGTTCGAAGGAGGCCACCCAGCTCTGCCGCTGGGCGAGCAGGTCGAAGCCGAACTGGCCGACGGTCGCCGCCACCACGGCGGCGCTCCACAGGAGCACCTCGCGTTGGCTGATCGGCGGTCCGCCGAGGTTGGCCTCGCGCAGTCGTTGCAGGACCACGACGAGCAGCCAGATCGGCACCGCGATGCAGACCGCCGCCGCCATCCGGGCGGCGATCCCCCACAGTTGCTGACGACGCAGCCGGGGATCGGACAGCTCCCACAGCCGGCGGATCAGGGCCACGGTGCGTCCGGCCACCGTGCCGACCGGCGGGGACTCCTGCCGCCCGGCGGCAGGTGAGGTCAGGGTGCTCATCCGCGCGCTCCGCTCCGCTCGTCGCTGGCGCCGAGACTCCACTGGGCGCTGGTGGTGGCGTCGGCCCAGAGCCGCGCGTACGTGCCGTCGGCGGCCACCAGGTCGTCGTGGCGGCCCGTCTCGGCCACCCGGCCGTCGGTCAGCACCACGATCCGGTCGGCGTCGCGGATGGTGCTGAGCCGGTGCGCGATGACCAGCAGGGTGCGCCCGCTGGCCAGGTTCGCCACCGCCTGCTGGATGGCGATCTCGTTCTCCGGGTCGGTGGAGGCGGTCGCCTCGTCCAGCACCACCACCGGTGCGTCCTTGAGCAGGGCGCGGGCGATCGAGATGCGTTGCCGCTCGCCGCCGGAGAGGGTGGCGCCGCGCTCGCCGACCACCGTGTCGTAGCCCTGCGGCAGGGAGAGGATGAAGTCGTGGCAGCGCGCCGCCCGAGCGGCCCGGTGCACGGTCTCGTCGTCCAGGTCGGGGCGGCCCAGGGTCAGGTTGGCCCGGACCGTGTCGTGGAACAGGAACGGGTCCTGGAACACCACCGCGACGGTGTCCATGAGCTGGTCGACGGCCATCTCCCGGACGTCGACACCGCCGACCCGGACGCTGCCGGCGTCCACGTCGAAGAACCGGGAGACCAGCCGGGCGACGGTGCTCTTGCCCGAGCCGCTGGGGCCGACCACGGCGGTGACCCGGCCCGCCTCGGCGTGGATGCTCACCCCGTCGAGGGCGCGCCGGTCGGGGGTGTAGCCGAACGAGACGTCCGCCAGCTCGACCGAGACCGGACCCAACGGCACCCGGCGGCCGGTGTCCGGCAGCGCCGGGCTGTTCAGCAGGGCGGCGATCTCGTCGGCGCCGAACCGCACCTGACGCAACTGGGAGCTGTAGCCGGTGAGTTTGGTCAGCGGCGCGGTGTAGCCGAGAGCGAGCAGCAGGAACAGCAGCAGCGTGGGCACGTCGACCGCACCGTCGCGGTAGAGCCAGAGGCCCACCGGTACGACGATCGCCACGTTCGCCGCCATGATCGTGAAGTACGCGGCGCCGCCGGGCAGGAAGGCCATCCCCCAGCGGGTCTCCGAGTCGACGTAGCGGCGGACCGCGTCGGTGGCCCGGGCCACGGTGTCGGTCTGCCGGTTGAACACCTTGACGGCCTTGATGCCGTGCAGGAACTCGGTGACCGCCTGGTTCATGGCCATCCCGGCGCCGTGCCACTGCGCCACCCACGCGCCGGAGCCCCTGGTGGCGTGCCGCATCGCCAGCATGGCCAGCGGGACGACCGCCACCGACGCCAGCGCCAGCCGCCAGTCGATGACGAGGAGCCAGACGGTGGTGGCCGCGACCACGGTCAACGCGGCGACCGCGTCGGGCAGCATGTGCGCGACGAAGACCTCGATGCGTTCGACGTCCTCCATGGCGAGCTTGCCGACCCCGCCGCTGCCGCGTCGGGTCACCTCGCCCAGCGGCAGCACCGAGACGCGTTCGGCGATGCGCTGGCGCAACCGGTGCAGCAGCCAGTACGCGCAGACGTGGCTGATCGCCAGGGCCCCGCCCATCAGCGCGGTGCCGGCCGCGATGGCGACCAGCGCGACGACGGCGTACCGGATCAGCGGGCCGCCGTCGGGTTCCGCCTCGGTGACCAGCTCGACCGCGACCCGGTAGGCCATCAGATAGGGCACGAGCTGACAGGCCACCGCCGCGACGGCGAGCAGCACGGCCGAGGCGAGTCGGCCCCGTTGCGCCCGGACCAGTGATCGGAGCAGTTCCCGGCCGCCACCACCGGCGTCCGTGTCGGTACCGGCGGCCATCGCCCACCCCGTCTCGTCGGCGGTCGTCGGTCCTCTGAGGACCTCCCGAGCGGGCTAATGATAGTCGTTATCGATGTCGTGAGACAGGTTCGCCACGTGCAAATGTCGCCGACGGTGGGTCGACCGACCGCTCAGGGTGATCGACACCTGTCCGAACGGACCACCCGGGCAGCGTCTCGACCACCCCGGGCAAGGTTCTCCCGCACCGATTGAACCGTTACACCGCCGCCACCCGTACGTCCTGGGCGAAGGGAGAGGCCCATGAAGCGCATGACCCCGTTGCTCACCCTCCTCTCGGGGGCGGTGACGGCCGCCGTGCTGTTCACGATGAGTGCGCAGGCTTCCCCACCGGGAACCCAGCCCGCCGCCGGGAACGGACCACCGGCCGCCGCGCCGGCACCGACCGGGATCGAGGACGGCGTCGAGGCCGACGTCGACGACGACGTGGACGATCCCGCCGACCCGGAGGTCGACCCGGACGCCCCCGACGGCGCGCGGCCCGGCGTGACCTCGCCACCGGCCGACCGGGATCCGTCGTCGGCCGGCACCGAGGTCAACTCGGTGGAGCAGAACTGGATCGGCGAGCTGGAGAACGGCGCCACCATCGCGATCACCGTCAAGAACGGCAAGGCGGAGGCATACGTCTGCGACGGTCGGGAGATGGAGGTCTGGCTGTCCGGCACGGTCCGCGACGGCAGGATCGAGCTGACCGGCAAGGACGCCAAGCTCACCGGCGTGATCCGGGGCGACGTCGCCAGCGGCGAGATGGTCGTCGGCGTACGTCGGTGGAAGTTCACCGCCCGGCCCGAGGAGAAGACCGACGACAGCCCGGTGGTCAAGTCCGGCTCCGGCACCGCCCCGGCGATCTACCGGGCCACCGAGGAGATCCGGGCGGCCGGCATCGACGGTGGCTGGATCATGCTGCCGGACGGTACCCAGATCGGCATCGTGACCTGGAACGGCAAGCCGATCCCGGCACCGCCGCTGGATCCGGCCTTCTTCACCACCAAGGTCAACGGAGTCACCGTCACCGCCGCACCGGTCGTCCCCGGAGCACGGTGATGTCCCAGCACCGCCACGGCAGCGCGCGGACCGTGCCCCGCCGCCGGGAGCCGTCGATGGAGGTGATGCGCGACTTCGACACTCCGCCGCCGAGCGCGCCGACGCCGCGTCCGTCGATGGTGGTCCCGCTGCTGGTCGGGGCGGCGGTCGCGGTGGCGTTGGGGGTCTACGGCCGCACCCACACCCCGACCGGCATCGCGGTCAACGTGGCGGGGTTCTCGTCGCCGCTGACGGTGAAGGTGTGGCTGGGCACCGGCGCGGCGTTCTTCGCCGTCGTCCAACTGCTCTCGGCGTTGTCCATGTGGGGTCGGCTCGGCGGGTTCTCCCCGTCCTGGGCCGGTGCCGCACACCGCTGGTCGGGCCGGATCGCCTTCCTGCTCACCGTCCCGGTCGCGGTGCACTGCCTGTACGCGCTCGGCTTCGCCGACTTCGACACCCGGGTGCTGATGCACTCCCTGCTGGGCTGCTTCTTCTTCGGCGTGTTCGCCACCAAGATGCTGACCCTGCCCAAGCGCGGTCTCGCCGGGTGGGTGCTGCCGGTGGTGGGCGGGGTGGTGTTCGTCGCCCTGATCGGTGTCTTCCTGACCTCGTCGGTCTGGTACTTCACCACGTTCGGTTTCCAGCTCTGACGGAAAGGCACCTCGGATGAACCACGAGCAGGCCGGTTGCTGCCGGTCGCGACGGGCCATGCTGGCCGGCACCGGTGCGGTGGGCGTGGCGGCGCTGACCGGATGCGCCACGTACGGCCAGCCGACCTCGGCTCCCCCGCCACCTCCGCCGCCCGCCGCCGACCCCAGCGCCGACCCGTCCGCGTCCGGCGCGCCGGACGTCGGTGGGGGCCCGCCGGCGCTGGCCACCCTCGCCGACATCCCGGTCGGGGGTGGACAGATCTACGCCGACGCCGGGGTGGTGATCACCCAGCCGACGCCGGGGACCATCAAGGCGTACTCGTCGACCTGCACCCACCAGGGCTGCACGGTGACCTCGGTGACGAACGGCACCATCGTCTGCGCCTGCCACAACAGCGTGTTCGACATCGCCGACGGTTCGGTGCGCAGCGGGCCGGCGGGGTCCCCGCTGCCCGCCGCGAACGTCTCCGTCGACGGGGACGCCATCCGGCTCGCCTAGGCGCCACGGACACGCCAGGACGCGGCCCACTCCAGGCCCGGGCCGCGCGGGGCCGTCCGGGGTGGCGTCGCGACACCGGACGGCCCCTGCCTCACCCGGGGGCGGGTGGGGCAGGGGTCCCGGAGGCTGCGGCGGACTCAGACCGCGAGCGCCTGGCGTACGGTCCGCTCGGCCGTGGCCCCGCCCTCGCCGGCCGAGGTGACCCGCCCCGACTCCAGCACGTGGTAGCGGTCGGCCACCCGCAGCGCGAAGCCGAGGTGCTGCTCGACCAGGAGCACACTGAACCCACGCTGCGCGATCAGCGCCACGATCCGCTCCTGGATCTCGGTCACCACCGACGGCTGGATGCCCTCGGTCGGCTCGTCCAGCATCAGCAGGCGGGGCCGGGTGATCAGGGCCCGGGCGATGGCCAACTGCTGGCGCTGACCGCCGGAGAGCAGCCCGGCCCGGCGGCGCAGCAACCCGCGCAGCGCGGGGAACAGGTCCAGCACCTCGGCGGTGGCCGCCGCGCCGTCCCGCCGACCGTCGGCGACCAGGCGCAGGTTCTCCGCCGCCGTCAGGTGCGGGAAGCACTGCTGGCCCTGCGGCACGTACGCGATGCCCCGCGCGACCCGCTCGTGCGGGGCCAGCCGGGTGATGTCCGTCCCGTCCAGCTCGACCCGACCGGCGCTGGGCCGCAGCAGCCCGGCGGCGACCCGCAACAGGGTCGACTTGCCGGCACCGTTGTGCCCGAGGACCGCCGCCACCCCGTCGTCGGGCACCTCGACGTCGACGCCGTGCAGCACCCGGCTGCGCCCGTAGCCGGCGTGCACGCCGCGCAGACTGAGCATCATGCCTCCGTAGCCGTCGGGGCCGCCCCGGCGTCGACCGGGTGACCGAGGTAGACCTCCTGCACGCGCGGGTCGGCCTGCACCTGCGCCACGGTGCCCTCGCTGAGCACCCGACCGGCGTGCAGCACGGTGACCGTCCGCGCGAACCGGCGCAGGAAGTCCATGTCGTGCTCGATCACCACCACCGTGCGGTCCCGGGCGACCTTCTCCAGCAGGCGGCCGGTGGCGTCGCGTTCCTCGTGGCTCATCCCGGCCACCGGTTCGTCGAGCAGCAGCAGCCGGGCGTCCTGGACGAGCAGCATGCCGATCTCCAGCCACTGCTTCTGCCCGTGCGCGAGGGTGCCGGCGAGCTGCGCGGCCCGGTCGGCCAGGCCGATCACATCGAGCGCCTCGGCCACCTCGTCGGGCACCCCGTGCCGACGGCGCAGCAACGTCGCCCAGCTCCGCCGCGCACCGGCCGCGATGTCGAGGTTCTGCACCACGGTCAGCTCCTCGAACACCGTCGAGGTCTGGAACGTCCGGCCGACACCGAGGCGACTGATCCGGTGCACCGGACGGCCGAGCAGTTCCCGGTCGCCGAAACGGACCGAGCCACCGGCCCGGACCAGCCCGGTGACGGCGTCGACCAGGGTGGTCTTGCCGGCGCCGTTGGGTCCGATGAGGAACCGGATGTCCCCGGGTGCGACGTCCAGGCTGACGCCGTCCACGGCGGTGAAGCCGTCGAAGCTGACCCGCAGGTCGCGTACGGTGAGCCCGTGCAGTTGCCCGGTCACGACGTCGCCTCCGCCTTCCGACGCCGCAGCCGGCCGAACCGGCCCGGGCGCCCGTCACCGTCGTCGCGGCGGCGGAGCAGGCCGACCAGCGACGCCAGGCCGCCGGGCAGGAAGGCCACCACCACCACGAACAACAGACCCTGCAGGTACGTCCAGGTGCCCGGGAACCGTTCCGACAGGGCGGTCCGGGCCCAGGCCACCGCGACCGCGCCGAGGACCGGCCCGAGCAGCGTGGCCCGGCCGCCGATCGCGACACCGATGACGAACTCGATGGACGGCACGATCCCGATCAGCGCCGGCGAGATGATGCCGACCGCGGGGACGAACAGCGCCCCGGCCAGCCCGGCCATCCCCGCCGCCACCACGTACGCGACCAGCTTGACGGTGGCCGGGTCGTAGCCGAGGAAGCGGACCCGTTCCTCACCGTCACGGACCGCGACGAGCAGTTCGCCGTAGCGGCTCTGCATCAGGTGCCGGGTCAGTGCCAGCAACACCAACAGGGTGCCGGCGATGATGAAGTAGACCATCCGCTGGTTGACCGGGTCGTCCAGGTCGTACCCGAAGAAGCCCTGGATGTCGGTGAGGCCGTTGGTGCCGCCGGTGGTGCCCTGCTGACCGATCAGCAGGATCACCATGGCGGCGGCGAGGGCCTGGCTGAGGATGGCGAAGTAGGCGCCCCGGACCCGGCGGCGGAACACCAGCGACCCGAGGACGAAGGCGACCGCCATCGGCAGCAGCACCGTGGCGGGCAGGGCGAACCACGGGCTGGCGAACGGGCGCCACCACAGCGGCAACTCGTCGAGCTGCCCGTACAGCATCATGAAGTCGGGCATGTTGCCCGGACCCGCGTCGGCGAGCTTGAGGTGCATGGCCATCGCGTAGCCGCCGAGGCCGAAGAAGACGCCCTGGCCGAGGGCGAGCATGCCGCCGCGTCCCCAGGCCAGGCCGATGCCGACCGCGACCATCGCCACGCAGAGGTACTTGGCCAGCAGGGACAGCCGGAAGTCGGAGAGCAGCAGCGGGGCGACGGCGAACAGCAGGGCCGCGCCGAACGCGAACCCGGCGGCGGCCCGGAACCGGTGCCGGGACGGACCGGCGGCGGGAGCGGCCGGCCCAGGCGCGGGTACGTCGGCGCTGACGGGGTCTGGGGCGACGGTGGTCATGCCAAACTCCTGGTACGCAGGGTGAACAGGCCCTGGGGTCGCCACTGGAGGAACGCGACGATGGCGACGAACACCATCACCTTGGCGACGCTGAGGGTGGTCAGGTACTCGCCGGAGGCTTGGAGCACGCCCAGCGCGAAGGCGACGATCACGGTGCCCTTGAGCTGGCCGATGCCGCCGACCACGACGACCAGGAAGGCGTCGATGATCAGGTTGGTGCCCATGGTGGGACCGATCGGGCCGAGCAGGGTGAGCGCGACCCCGGCGATGCCGGCCAGGCCGGACCCGAGGAAGAAGGTCGTCCGGTCCACCCGGGCGGTGGCGATGCCGGAGACGGCGGCCAGGTCGCGGTTCTGCACCACGGCGCGGATCCGCCGACCCAGCGGGGTGAGGCGCAACGCGAGCGTCAACGCGAGCACCGCGCCACCGGCCAGGGCCAGGATGAACAGCCGGTTGTTGGCGACGGTGATCCCGCCGGGCAGCGCGATGTTGCCGGTGAGCAGTTCCGGGGCGCGGGTCTGCACGTTGGGGCTGCCGAAGACGTCCCGGGCGAGCTGTTGCAGGATCAGCGAGACGCCCCAGGTGACCAGCAGCGTGTCCAGCGGCCGGGCGTAGAGACGCCGGATCAGCAGCATCTCCAGCAGGACGCCCATCGCGCCGGCCACCACGAAGGCGACCGGCAGCGCCACCAGCAGCGACCACCCGGCCGCGGTGATGACCTGTTGCAGGACGTAGGTGGTGTAGGCGCCGGCCATGATGAACTCGCCGTGGGCCATGTTGATCACGCCCATCTGGCCGAACGTGAGCGCCAGACCCAGCGCGATCAGCAGCAGCACCGCGCCGATGCTGACGCCGGTGAAGAGTTGACCGATCAGAACTGTCACGGTGGGTACTCCGAACTGCGGGTGGGGGTTCGGCCCGGGCGGGACTCCTCCCGCCCGGGCCGTGGGACCGGGACGTCGGTCAGCTCAGGCCGCCGGCCCAGGGGTAGCTCTTGAGGTACGGGTCCGGCGTGATCGGCTGGCCGGAGTTCCAGACCTCGGCGATCAGCCCGTCCGCACCGACCTTGCCGACCCGGGCCGTCTTGGCGATGTGCTGGGTCGCGCCGTCCACGGTGACCAGACCCTCCGGCGCCTCGAAGGTGATGCCGTCGGAGGCCTCCCGGACCTTCTCCACGTCGAAGGTGCCGGCCTTCTCCACCATCGCCTTCCACAGATAGACCGAGACGTACGCGGCCTCCATCGGGTCGCTGGTGGGCTTGTCCGCGCCGTACTTCGCCTTGTACGCGGCCACGAACTTCTCGTTCGCCGAGCCCGGCGTGGTCTGGTAGTAGTTCCAGGCGGTGAGCTGGCCCTCCAGGTACTGGGTGCCGATGCTCTTGACCTCCTCCTCGGCGATCGAGACGGAGACCACCGGCATGGCGGCGGCGGTCAGCCCGGCGGACTTGTACTCCTTGAAGAACGCCACGTTGCTGTCGCCGTTGAGGGTGTTGAACACGGCGTCCGCACCGGCGGACTTCACCTTGTTGGTGATGGTGCCGAACTCGGTGGACCCGAGCGGGGCGTAGTCCTCGCCCAGCACCGTCATTCCGTTGGCCTGGGCGTACGCCTTGATGATTTTGTTCGCGGTGCGCGGGAAGACGTAGTCGGAGCCGACCAGGTAGAGCGACTTGGCGCCCTGCGCCTTGAGATAGTCCAGGCCGGGAACGATCTGCTGGTTCGTGGTGGCGCCGGTGTAGAAGATGTACGGCGACTGTTCCAGTCCCTCGTACTGCACGGGGTAGAACAGCAACGCCTTGTTCTTCTCGAAGACCGGCTTGACGGCCTTGCGACTGGCCGAGGTCCAGCATCCGAAGACGGCGGCGACGCGGTCCTCACGGATCAGTTTCTCGGCCTTCTCGGCGAACGTCGGCCAGTCCGAGGCGCCGTCCTCGCCGACCGGCTGGATCTTCTTGCCGAGTACGCCACCGGCGCCGTTGATCTCTTCGATCGCCAGGGTGATCGCGTCGCGGACGGTCACCTCGCTGATCGCCATGGTGCCGGAGAGGGAGTTGAGCAGGCCCACCTTGACGGTGTCGCCGGAGACGTCGGCGCTGACGCCGGCGGAGGTGTTCCCATCGGTGGTCTTGCTGCCGCACGCGGCCAATGCGGCTGCGGCGACCAGGGTCATGGCACCCGCCAGGATGCGGCGGCCCCGGATCAGTGTCATCAATGCTCCCTGCTTCGCGCCTGGGCGTGGAGTCAGTGCCCGGGAACGAGCGTCGGTCCCGGGTCGAGAAGTGCGGATTCTGCGTGTGCGGTGCGGTCCGTGAAGCCGTGTCGCGCTGCCCGGCACGGCGGGTGGACGCCGGTCCGGGCACCGATTCGGATATCGGGCAGGGAAAGCTTCGATCCGCTTCGTTGCGCGAATGTTTCCCGATCCTCAATAGACTGTTTCCGCTGGCTGATGCTGTTCGCCCGAGCGGATGCAGAAAATGCCGGAGCCCCGCCGCGAGAATCGGCGGAATGGCACCGGCACACGAATATGGACCACGACGGCGGCAATTTACGATCACCGTCGGGTGGGTGGTCGTATCCGGCCCGCGAGCCAGATACTTCACGCAGGAAGTATCTTATGTGGCCGGCGCGCGATCCTGTCAAGCCACGGTCGGGTCACGCCGCCGATCGACCCCCGCCGCTCGCCGGGCCGCCCACGGGTAGCCGCCTCACAGTTCGGCGAGGACGGTGAAGTCCAGGCCGTCGGCCTCGGCCAGATAGATGCGCTGGCGTACGTGCCGACGACGCAACCGCAGTTCGCCCCGCGGCCCGTCGTACGACACCACGTCGGCGGACGCCTCCACCGCCCGTACGTCCAGCGTGCCGGCCTTGGCGATGAGGGCGGACAGCAGCATCACGCCCTCGTAACAGGACTCACCGAGGCTGCCCAGCGGTGGCGCCTCCAACCCGAAGCGGCGGGCGAACTGACCGTGGAAGTCGAGGTTCTCCGGCGTCACCAGCCCGGCGAAGAAGCCGGCCGTGCTGAACAGCCCGCGCGTGCTCGTCGCACCACTGGCCAGCAGCATGTTCTCGTCCATCAGCGTGCTCAACCGCAGGCAGCGCTGGTCCAACCGGGACCGCGCGAAGGCCCGGTTGAACCGGACCGCGTCGGCTCCGACCAGCAGCATCAGCACCGCGTCGGCGTCACTGCGCTCGATGCGCCGCAGCACCTCGACGTAGTCGTGCGTCTCCAGTGGCAGGAAGTGGTGCCCGACCACCCGACCACCACTGCGCACCGCGTACCGGTAGGCGGCCCGGGTGGTCCGGCGCGGCCAGACGTAGTCGTTGCCCACCACGAACCAGCGCCGGACCCCGAGGTCGGCGGCGAGCACCCGCATCGCCGGCCACAGTTGCGCGTCCGGCGTCTCGCTGGTCAGGAAGACCCCCTCGGTGCGCTCCCCGCCCTCGTACAGCGCGGTGTAGACGTACGGCACCCGGTGCGCGATGCGCGGCGCCACCGCCTGCCGTACCGAGGAGATGTGCCAGCCGGTGACGCCCTGCACGGCTCCGGTCGACACCAACGCCTCGACTTCGGCGGCGACCTCGGCCGGTGGCGCGCCGCCGTCGACCGGCACCAGCCGCAGTTCGCGGCCGAGCACCCCGCCGCGCTGGTTGACCTCCTCCACCGCGAGCTGGGCGCACTGCTCGCAACTCGGGCCGAACATGCCGGCCGGACCCCGCATCGGGTACACCAGCGCGATGCTGACCACGCCCCGGTCGACGGTGAGCCAGGACGCCCCGGCGGCGAGCCTCTCCCCCGCCTGCGGGCGCCCGTACCCCGGTGCCGGCGCGGACATGAACACATCGTGGCCGCAGCCGAGGATGATGACCAGACCTCCCCAGCAGACGGGACGTCTCGGTACGATGACTCGGCAACCGCCAGGCGGGAGTGCCATGTCAGACCTTCCCGGCTCCGCAGCCGACCTGCTACCCCTGCTCACCCGCGCCGAGCGGCTGCTCGCCCGCCGGGTCGGCGGGGTGCTCTCCGTCGAGTCACTCACCATCGAGGCGTGGCGGGTGCTCTGCCTGCTCGCCGACGGTCGGGGGCACCCGATGAGCGAGGTCGCCGCCGAGGCGTCCCTGCCGCCGGGCACCCTGACCAAGCTGGTCGACCAACTCGTGGACCGCAACCTCGTGTTCCGGCGGGTCGACCCGTTCGACCGGCGGCGCATCCGGGCGTACCTGACCGACCGGGGGCGGCGCGAGCACGAGCGGGTCGCCGCGCGGATCCACACCGACCTGTCCGGGCTGAGCGCCTCGGGCGACGCAGACCTGGCCGGGCACCTCGACGACCTGATCGGACGGCTGGAGCCGGAGCGCCGTCCGGCCCCGACCCGGGTCTGACGCCGGGACCGACCAGCGGCGAGTCACCGTCGCCGGCCGGCCATGGTGCCGGTTGACGTCGGTCAGCCGCCGTTGACCGGGCGGAACCGGTGGACGGAGTGGCGGGCCCGTGCCGCGTCGTTGGTGACCGGCCCGACGGCGTCGAACATCACCCGGCCCAGGGTCGCGTGGGCGCGTACCGCCGGGTGGGTGCCGCCGTAGTTGTCCAGGTCGCCGAGGGAGTCGGCGAAGAAGGCGTAGGTCAGCGTCGGTGCGCCGGTCGCGTCGAACATGATGCCGGCCTCGTGCCGGGCTGCGCCGCTCTCGTCGAAGTCCGCACCGTACTTGGTGGCCACCCGGCTGCGCTCCGCCGAGGACATGTCGCGGCGGATCCCGTCGTGGTAGCCGTTCACCCAGCGCAGGATGCCGAGCAGGAAGTCGCTCGACCGGGTCGAGAGCAGGGTCTTGTCGGCCAGCCGCCAGAGCAGGTCGTGCGTCTCGCGCGGGGTGGTCACGCCGAGGAAGAAGCGGTTCGGGTTGGCCACCGGCTCGACCCGGGTGTGCGTGAAGCCCTTGGCCGCGAGGATCTCGTTGATCTCCAGCGCCGGCACCACCCGACCGCACATCCGCACCGACGTGTTGTCGGAGACGAGCAGCATCGCGGTGAGGAAGTTCGCCACGGTGATCTCGTCACCCCAGACGGTGTGCAGGAAGTAGATGCCGCTGCCGCCGAGGATGATGTCGCCGGTCAGGTCGAGGCGCTGGCCGAGCGACAGCTCACCCCGGTCGATCTTGTCCATCACCGCCACCGCGACCGCCAGCTTCTGCACGCTGTACCCGTGCGTCACCCGGTCGGCGTCGTCGGCCACCACGGTCCGCAGCGCACCGGAGCCGTCCACCATCGCCACGTGCGAGTGCCACACGCCGCCCGCCCGCGCCTTCTGCTGCCGATAGGCACGCCCGATCAGCGCCTGTGCTCCACCGGGGCCGGACGCGTCTCCGACCGGCGCACTCGGCGCGGCGACGGCACCGGCCGGTGTCGCCACCAGGGCCGCCGCGGCGGCCCCGATCCCGATCGCGGCCCGTCGACTCATCTGCTCGGCCATTGCCACTCCTCTCGTCCGGCGTGCCACCGGCGGGATTGCCGGCACCGGACACACCCTGCCATACCCACCCATCTATCGCTGGCCGTCACTCCGAAGTGGACCTCGCCCGCCTCGCTACGCACAGACCTTGGTACGGGAGCGCCCCGGTAGCGGCCGTCTCGTACCGAGGTCTTCGGGACGGCCTCACCCGACTCGGGCAATCCGGTCGTCGGCCGGGAACGCCGTCGCCGTTGGGCTGAGGTACGTCCGCAGGGTGTGCGCGTCCGGGGCGGTGGCGGTCCAGAGGGTGGCCGGACCGCCGGCCAGCGGTAGCCGGGCGACCGGGCCCCGGACCGCCGGAGGCTCGGCCGGTGCGGTCGGGTCGACCACGAGCAGCGAGCCGGTGGCGGGAGCGTCGCCGAGCACCGCCGGGCCGGACCAGCCGGGTGCGTCCGGCCCGACCGCCAACGACTGTCGCAGCAACGGTCGACCGCCGAGGTCGACCCGGGTGACGACCTCGGCGTTGCCGGGTGCCTCCCGATACCGGCCGCAGATCAGTTCGTCCCGCCAGTGCAGGGTGCCGCCCTCGGCCACGTCCACCTGCGCGTCGGCCACGTGCGCACAGCCTGCCGCCGCGACGAGTTGCTCGGGCAGCCAGCGCAGCGTGGCGTCGGCGGCGACGGTCGCCCGGACCAGCATCCGGGAGACCGCGCCGGGGCGGCCGGGCAGGGCGATCGAGGCCGCCACGGTCCGGACGTCGACCACCGCGCCGGGAGCCACCTCGACGTCCAGCCGCAGGTCGTCGCCGGCGAGCGGACCGGCCGCACCGCCGACGACGTACACCGTGACGCCACCGCCCGACGCCGGCACCTGGCGCAGCAGCAGAGGGCTCTCCCCGCGCAGCTCCGCCAGCACGGTGCGGCCGTGCCGGTCGGCGCGGGCCACCAGCCGGGCGGCGGCCCGCATCAGGACCGCCCGGCGGGTACCGGGTGGCCGGTGTGCGCGGACGCGGCCCGATGGTGGGCCAGTTCGTGCCGGATCCACGCGGCGACCCGGGTGGCCAGGGGGTCCTCGGTGATGGACTGGAACACCGTGGGCAGGTCGCCCCGACGGGCCCGCGCGTCGCGGTCCATCACCGACAGGTCGGCACCGACCATCGGGGCCAGGTCGGTCTTGTTGATCACCAGCAGGTCGGCGGCGGTCACCCCGGGGCCGCCCTTACGCGGCACCTTGTCCCCGCCGGCCACGTCGACCACGAAGATCTGCCGGTCGACCAGCCCTCGGCTGAAGGTGGCGGTGAGGTTGTCCCCGCCGCTCTCCACGAGCACCAGGTCCAGCGGGCCGAGCGCCTCGGCCAACTCGTCTACCGCGTCCAGGTTGGCGCCGATGTCGTCGCGGATGGCGGTGTGCGGGCAGCAGCCGGTCTCCACGGCCCGGATCCGGTCCGGGTCGAGCACCCCGGCCCGCTTGAGGAAGTCGGCGTCCTCGGTGGTGTAGATGTCGTTGGTCACCACCGCCAGCCGCAACTCGTCGGCGAAGGCCCGGCACAGCGCGGCGACCAGCGCCGTCTTGCCGGAGCCGACCGGCCCGCCGATGCCGACCCGCAACGCCCGCGACGCGGCGGGCAGCGGGGCGTGCGGGTCGACACCGGGCTCCGGGTGGGTGTGGGGAACGGACTCGTCGTGATCGGTCTCAGGACGCAAAGAGACGCACCTCCCAGGTGGCGTGAACTTCGGCATGGATGTCGGCGAGCGGAGCGGCGGCGGCCGGCAACCGCTCCGGTGGTTCCTCGGCGGCCCGCGCCGCCCGCGCCGCGGTGGCATCGCAGGCGACCGCGAGCCGCACCAGCAGGGCCTGCACCCGATAGGGATCGAGGCCGAGCAGACGTACGGCGGCGCTTGCCGAACCGGTCACCGTCGCGTGCGCGGCGACCGTGGCGACCTGCGCCGGGTCCAGACCGGCGGCGGCACCGACCAGCCCCAGCACCAGCGGCTGGTGCGGGCCGGGCGGCACGGTGGGCAGATCGTCGAAGGTGTCGTCGGGCCAGATCTCGCGCCCGGCCCGCAGCAGTGCCCGGCCCTGTCGTCGGGACACCGCCCGCTGGGCCGGTGACACGGTCCGGGCGTCCAGTTCGGCGTCGAGCCGCACCAGCAGGTCCCGGCGTCCGGCCGACCGGGCGGCCCGACGGGACGCCGCCGCGAACGCCGCCGCGACCAGCCCGGCGGTGGCGAGCCGCCCGCGCAGGTACTCCCCCAGCGTGGCCAGGTCGGTCACCCGCCCGGCCGCGACGGCCGCCTCCAGACCCGACGAATGGGCGTGCGCCCCGGCCGGGAACCGCCCGTCGGCGAGCAGCAACAGCATGGTCGACGCGGTCATCAGAACAGGAAGTAGCGCTGGGCCATCGGCAACTCGGTCACCGGGTCGGGTTCGACCACCTCGCCGTCGATCCGCACGGTGAAGGTGTCCGGGTCCACCTCGATGCGCGGCAGCGCACCGTTCTCCGGCAGGTCGGTCTTGCCGCGCGACCGCACGTCGGCGACCGGCACCACCCGGCGACGCACGTCCAGGCGCAACCCGGCGTCGAGCGCGGCGGGTGCCACGAACGCCAGGCTGGTGGCGGCGGCTGCGACGCCGTACGCGCCGAACATGGGTCGGGGCAGCATCGGCTGCGGCGTCGGGATCGAGGCGTTCGCGTCCCCCATCTGGGCGTACGCGATGAAGCCGCCCTTGATCACCAGGTGCGGCCGGACGCCGAAGAACGCCGGCTCCCAGAGCACCAGATCGGCGAGCTTGCCCGACTCGACCGAGCCGATCTCGTGGTCGAGCCCGTTGGCCATGGCCGCGCAGATGGTGTACTTCGCCACGTACCGCCGGGCCCGGTGGTTGTCGGCGGCACCGTCACCGGCCAACGCCCCCACCCGCGCCTTCATCACGTGCGCGCTCTGCCAGGTCCGCAGCACGACCTCGCCGACCCGGCCCATCGCCTGCGAGTCCGAGCCGATGATGGAGATCGCGCCGAGGTCGTGCAGCAGGTCCTCGGCGGCCATCGTGGACGGTCGGATCCGGCTCTCCGCGAACGCCAGGTCCTCCGGCACCGCCGGGTTCAGATGGTGGCAGACCATCAGCATGTCGAGGTGCTCGGCCAGCGTGTTGCGGGTGTACGGGCGGGTCGGGTTGGTCGACGACGGCAGTACGTTCGGTTCCCCGGCGACGGTGATGATGTCCGGCGCGTGTCCGCCCCCGGCCCCCTCGGTGTGGTACGAGTGGATCGCCCGACCGCCGATCGCCCGCAGGGTGTCCGCGACGAACCCGGCCTCGTTGAGGGTGTCGGTGTGGATGGAGACCTGCACGCCCGAGGCGTCCGCGACCCGCAGGCACGCGTCGATCGCCGCCGGGGTGGTGCCCCAGTCCTCGTGCAGCTTGAAACCGCCCGCACCGGCCCGCAACTGCTCCCAGAGCGCCTCGGTGGAGACCGTGTTGCCCTTTCCGAGCAGCAGGACGTTGACCGGGAACGCGTCCAGGGCCTCGTGCATCCGGGCCAGGTGCCAGGCGTTCGGTGTGACGGTGGTGGCGCGGGTGCCCTCGGCCGGTCCGGTGCCACCACCGACCAGGGTGGTGACCCCACCGGCCAGCGCCTCAGTGACGACCTGCGGGCAGATGAGGTGCACGTGGGTGTCGACCGCCCCGGCGGTGAGGATCCGACCGTTGCCGGCGATCACCTCGGTCGCCGGGCCGATCACCAGATCCGGATGGACACCGTCCATGGTGTCCGGGTTGCCCGCCCGACCCAGCGCCACGATCCGCCCGTCGCGGATCCCCACGTCGGCCTTGACCACGCCCCAGTGGTCGAGGACCACCGCGCCGGTGACGACGGTGTCCAGCGCGCCCTCGGCCCGGGTGGCCCGGGACTGGCCCATCGACTCGCGGATCACCTTGCCGCCGCCGAAGACCGCCTCGTCACCGCCGGCACAGTGGTCGTGCTCGACCTCGATCAGCAGGTTCGTGTCGGCCAACCGGATCCGGTCACCGGTGCTCGGCCCGTAGAGCGCGACGTAGCGCTCCCGCTCCACCATGCTCATGCCGTCCCTCCGCTCCGCTGCGCGCCGCCGTGAGACACCGCCGTCGGGGTCGGGTCCAGTGAGCCGGCGCACTCGCCGCGCAGGCCGGGGACGATCCGCGCGCCGCTCAGCGGCACCAGATCCACGGTGCGGCTCACGCCCGGTTCGAAACGCACGGACGTCCCGGCCGGTACGGCCAGACGCTGCCCCCAGGCGGCGGCCCGGTCGAAGTCCAGGGCCGGGTTGGCCTCGGCGAAGTGGTAGTGCGACCCGACCTGCACCGGCCGGTCGCCGGTGTTCACCACGAGCAGCGTGGTCACCGGACGACCGGCGTTGATCTCCACCGGCCCGGCGGCCGGCAGGATCTCCCCGGGGATCACGGGATCGGGTGGTGCACCGTCACCAGCTTGGTGCCGTCCGGGAACGTCGCCTCCACCTGCACCTCCCTCAGCAACTCGGGGATGCCGTCCTGCACGTCGTCCCGGGTCAGCACGGTGCGGCCGGAGGCCATCAGGTCGACCACGGACGCCCCGTCGCGCGCGCCTTCGAGGAGGAAGGCGGTGAGCACCGCGACGGCTTCCGGGTAGTTGAGACGCAGGCCGCGTTCGCGGCGGCGCCGGGCGACGTCCGCCGCCACGTGGACGAGCAGGCGGTCCTGCTCGTGCGGGGTGAGATACACGGGGTGCTCCCGGTGGGTGTCCGCGCCCCCGGACACCGTCGGCCCGGCGCCTCGACGCGCCGACCGCCGGTCGGGGTTCGCCCGCCGGTCCGACCGCCACGTGCGCGGGCCCCGGGGTTTCCACCTCCCCGGTCCGCGTGGCGGACCACCGGCGGTGTCGGGTCGGATGCGGACCGCACCGCCCACCGCTGAGCAGACCGTAAGGGATCACGCGGGCGGCGGGCAACACCCCGCGTGAGGGTCGTCATAACGGGTGGACGCTGCCCCGTCACCGGCTGCTAGCCTCGGCGACAGGTCAAGAGCGCCAGCGTCAAGCCCCGGCTCGCTGGCCGGCAACCCTCGTCCGCGCAGGGGTGCCCCGGGTGAGGACCAGGCATCGGAGCGACCTCCGGTGCAAGCGTGGCCTGGTGTCCCAGGTCATCACGACCTTGAGGAGAACCATGCCTTACCGCTGTCGACCGGTGGCCTGCCGGGATCTGACCCGGCGTCGGCACGTCGACATGATGCGGGTGTGCAGCGCCGCGTGTAGCTGACCTGCGTCGCTACCCGGCCGCCGACCTGCCCGGTCGGACGACCAGCCCCGTTCCGTTTTCCCACCCCTCACGGTCCGTCCCACGGCGGACCGTCGGCGTGGCACGTGCGTGCCCGCCGCCGTTCATCCAGGAGACACCTGTGCGCTTCCTTCCCGCCCTGACCCGGGCCGTCGCCGTCGGCGTCACCGCCGTGCTCGCCGCCACCGCCCTCACCGCGTGCGGCTCGGACGGCGAGACCGCCGACAACCCGTACAACCTGCTCCAGCCGGGGGTGCTGCGGGCCGGCACGCTCACCGACGCGCCGCCGAACGTCTATCTCAAGGACGGCCAGTTCACCGGGTTCGACAACGACCTGCTGGTCGCCGCCGCCGACAAGCTCGGCCTGCGGGTGGAGTTCGTCGGCACCGACTTCTCCGGCCTGCTGGCCCAGGTCAACAACCGTAAGTTCGACGTCGGCAGCTCCTCGATCACGATCACCGAGGCGCGGAAGAAGACGGTCGACTTCGGCAACGGCTACGACTTCGGGTACTTCGGGCTCGACGTGCCCGCCGGATCGACGCTGACCGGCTTCGACGAGCTGTCCGGCAAGCGGGTGGTGGTCGTGCAGGGCACCGTCCAGGACGACTACGCCACCGGGCGCGGCCTCGACCCGGTGCGGGTGCCGGACTACAACGGCGCGATCAACCAGCTCAAGGCCGGCACCGCGGACGCCTGGATCGCCCCGGCCGAGATCGGCGAGAAGACCGCCGCCGACAGCGGCGGCAAGATCAAGGTCGCGGCGAAGGAGCTCAGCCCGGCACCCACCGCATACGCGGTCGCCAAGGGCAACGACCCGCTGCGCGAGGCGCTCAACCGGGCCCTGGACGAGGTCATCGCCGACGGCACCTGGACCCGACTCCAGGAGCAGTACTACCCGGGGCGGCCGATCCCGGCCGACTTCACCCCGGGCAGCGGCGACGTGTCGGCACCGGCCGCCTCCTGAGGTAGGACGACGAGCGAGTAGGGCGGAGGTCGACCGTGGATCCGTTGCGCACCCTGTGGGAGACGTTCTTCGACTGGGAGTCGATGCGCGAGGCGCTGCCCGAGATGATCACCGTCGGGTTGCCGAACACGCTGATCCTGGCGGTCACCGCCGCCCTGCTCGGCTCGGCCATGGGCATCGTGCTGGCCGTCGCGGGCATCTCGCGTACCCGCTGGTTGCGGTGGCCCGCCCGGGTCTACACCGACGTGTTCCGTGGCCTGCCGGCGGCGGCGACGATCCTGCTGATCGGGGTCGGCCTGGCGCCGTTGGGCATGCAGGTGTGGGGGCCGAACCCGTACCCGCTGGGGATCCTGGCGCTGTCGCTGATCGCGGCGGCGTACATCGGGGAGATCTTCCGCTCCGGCATCCAGTCCGTGGAGGCGACCCAGGTGGAGGCCGCCCGCGCGCTCGGTTTCTCCTGGTGGGAGGCGATGCGGGTGGTGGTGATCCCGCAGGGTGTCCGGCGGGTCCTACCGGCCTGGGTGAACCAGCTCATCGCACTGATCAAGGACTCCAGCCTGGTCTACTTCCTCGGTCTGCTGGCCAGCCAGCGGGAGCTGTTCCGGATCGGGCAGGACTACGCGGCCAACACCGGCAACCAGTCGGCGTTGCTGCTGGCCGGGCTCTTCTATCTGACGCTTACCGTGCCGCTGACGCACGTCGTCAACTGGATCGATCGGCGGCTGCGGCACGGCCGACCGGCGACCGGACCGGCCGGTGACGATCCCGACGACCTCGACCTGGCGCTGCCCGGCGCCGCCGGAGGCAACCAACGATGAGCACCTCGGTCAGCCTGAGCCTGCGCGACGTGCACCTGGCCTTCGGCCGTCACCAGGTGCTGCGCGGGGTGGACCTGGACGTCGCGCGCGGCGCGACCGCCTGCGTGATCGGCCCGTCCGGGTCCGGCAAGTCGACGCTGCTGCGGACCGTCAACCGGCTGCTCGAACCGGACCGGGGCGACGTGCTGCTGGACGGGCGCAGTGTGCTGCGCGACGACCCGGACGCCCTGCGGCAACGGGTCGGCATGGTGTTCCAGCAGTTCAACCTGTTCCCGCACATGAGCGTGCTGCGCAACATCACCGTCGCGTTGCGGCGCATCCGCAAGCTCGGCGAGGACGAGGCGGTGGCGGTGGCCCGTACCCACCTGGACCGGGTGGGGCTGGCCGCGAAGGCCGACGCCCGCCCGGCGCACCTGTCCGGCGGGCAGCAGCAGCGGGTGGCCATCGCCCGGGCGCTGGCCATGCAGCCGCAGGTGATGCTCTTCGACGAGGCCACCTCGGCGCTGGACCCGGAGCTGGTCAAGGGCGTGCTGGCGTTGATGGCGGACCTCTCCTCGCAGGGCATGACCATGGTGGTGGTGACCCACGAGATGGGTTTCGCGCGCGAGGTCGCCGACACCGTCGCGTTCATGGACGCCGGGGTGGTGCTGGAGGCCGGCGAGCCGACCGCGATCTTCGAGTCGGCCGAGCACCCGCGCCTGCGCCGGTTCCTTTCGCAGGTGCTGTAGCGCGGGGCGGCGGCGGTGAAAGGAGGGGACCCCTGCTATGCACGAGGCGTTAGCAGGGGTCCCCTCCTTTCACCTCAGGTCGGAGTATCGCGCCGCCGGAACGCGCCCACTCCGAACGCCAGCAGCACGGCCGCCACGGCGGTGAGCACCACCAGGGGCAGCACCCTGAGGTCGGCGGCGGGCACCGACGGCACGTGGGTGAAGGGCGACAGGTTCAGCGCCGCCTGCGGCAACTCCAGCACCGCGCCCAACTGCCCGAGCAGCAGGAAGGCGATCAGCACCGCCCAGCTCGACGCCACCGACCAGCGGGGTACCGCACCGAACAGGGCGGTCACCACCCCGACGAGCACCAGCAGTGCGGGCAGCCGCAGCAGCGCCGCGCCGCCCAGCTCGACCGTCCAGCCGATCGGGTCACCGGCCGCCAGGCCGTACCCGAGCCCGGTGGTGAGACCGGCCAGCAGCACCAGCAGCACCGCGCCGAGCACGGCGGCACCCACCTGGATCCCGAGCCACCGGGTCCGGCTCACCGCCGTGGCCAGCAGCGCCTCCAGGATGCCGTCGGATTCGTCGTTGCGCGTCCGCAGCAGGGCCTGCACGGCGTACGCGCCGATGGTCAACGCGTACAGGCCGAGGATCGCCGCCAGGTACGCGTCGACGAGTTCCGCCCCGCCGCCGAGCTGGGCGATCGCCTCGGCCGCTGCCGGGTTCTCGGCGATCATCGCGTCGACCTCGTGACCGGCCACCCCCATGGAGAGGCCGAGCACCACCACCGCCACCGCCCAGCCGGCCAGTGCACCCCGCTGCAACCGCCAGGTCAGGCCGACCGGCCCGAGCAGCCCCGCGCCCGCTCGGGCCGGTCCACGCCGCGCGGCGAGCAGCCCCGCACCCACGTCCCGACGTTCGGCCAGCAGGTAGGCGAGTGCGACCCCGGCGACCAGCAGCGCCACCGGCAGGGCGAGGATCCACGGTCGTTCGGCACCGAAGGCGCGTACCTGGGTGCCCCAGCCCAGCGGCGAGAGCCAGGTCGGCCAGGCGCTGTCCAGCCGGGTGCCGTCGGCGCTGCGCTCGCCGAGCACGTCACCGGCGGCACGCAGCAGGAACGCGACGCCCACGGTGGCCGCGGCGAGCGCGTTCGCGCGCCGGGAACTCACCGAGACCTGCGCGGTGACGGCCGCGACGCCGGTGAAGGCGACCCCGACCCCGCCGATCGCCGCGGCGGCGGTCACCGAACCGGCGACCGGCAGTCCGGCGCCGACGAAGGCCAGGGCGAGCAGCGCGGCGGAGGCCAGGTTCGCGGCGACCACCACCAGCAGGGCGGCGGTGAGCAGGGCGTACCGGCCGACGACGGTGGCGCCGAGCAGTTCGGCACGCCCGGTCTCCTCGTTCTGCCGGGTGTGCCGGATCACCGCGAACGTGCTCAGCAGCGCGGCGAGCAGGGTGAGGGTGAGGTACGTCTCGGCGACCACCACCGCACCGAGGTCGGTGCTCGCGATCGGACCGTTGAAGGCGCGGGCGACCACACTGGACAGGGCGGTCTCGGCGTACCCGAGGCGGGTCTGCTCGTCGGGGTAGAGCCCGGCGACGCTCTCGGCCAGGCCGTAGCCGATCAGCGGGGTGCCGAGGACCCAGACGGCCAGGCGGGTCCGGTCGCGCCGCAGCGCGAGGCGGGCGAGTCGCCCGGTGCCGGTGAAGGCGCTCATCGGGCACCTCCGGCGGTGGTCTGCCGCGCGGCGTCGCCGGTCTGCCCCGAGGCGTCGGTGGTCCGCCCTGCGGCGTCGCCGGTCTGCCGCCCGGCGTCGGCGCTGTCGCCGTAGTGCCGCAGGAACAGCTCCTCCAGCGTGGGCGGCGTGCTGGTCAGGGCGCGGACCTCGAACCGGACCAGGTGGCCGAGGAGGGTGTCCAGGTGCGCCGGTTCGACCTCCAGCTTGACCCGGCCGTCGACCGGCCGGACCTCGTGCACGCCGGGCAGCTCCGCCAGCCCGGTCAGCGGCCGTGCGGTCTCGACGGTCACCGTGGTACGCGCCAGGTGGCGCAACTCGGCGAGGCTGCCGGACTCCACGGTACGTCCGTCCCGGATGATGCTGACCCGGTCGCAGAGCGCCTCCACCTCGGCGAGCACGTGGCTGGAGAGCAGCACGCTCGCCCCCGCCCCGGTGAGCGTGCGCACCTCCTCCTGGAACACCGCCTCCATCAGCGGATCCAGTCCGGACGTGGGTTCGTCCAGGACGTACAGCTCCACGGCGGAGGCGAAGGCCGCGACGATGGCGACCTTCTGCCGGTTGCCCTTGGAATAGGTGCGGCACTTCTTCGTCGGGTCCAACTCGAAGCGTCGTACCAGCTCGTCGCGGCGGCGTCGGTCCAGACCGCCACGCAACGCGCCGAAGAGGTCGATCGCCTCGCCGCCGGTCAGGTTGGGCCAGAGGTTGACGTCACCGGGTACGTACGCCAACCGCCGGTGCAGCGCGACCGCGTCCCGCCACGGGTCGCCGTCGAGGACCCGTACCTGCCCGGAGTCACGGCGCAGCAGGCCGAGCACGATCCGGATGGTGGTGGACTTGCCCGCGCCGTTGGGCCCCAGGAAGCCGTGCACCTCCCCCGGTTCCACCGTCAGGTCGAGCCCGTCGAGGGCACGTACACCGCCGAAGGTCTTGACGAGGTTCTCGATCGAGATCACGGACATGGGTGCCTCCTGTCGCTCGGTGTGTCGACCACCCCACTGTACTGACCGTCGGTAAGTGGTTTCGCGCAGGTCTCCGTCCGACGGTCAGGACGGGCTAGGCTCTACGCCATGAGCTGGGAGGAAGTCGACGACACGCGCAGCCGGATCCTGCGTACGGCCCTGCACATGTTCATCGAGCAGGGCTACCAACGCACCTCGCTACGCCAGATCGCCGAACGCCTGCGACTGACCAAGGCGGCGATCCTCTATCACTTCCCCAGCAAGGCACACCTGCTCGGTGATCTCGCCGGGCCGTTCGTACGGGACCTGGAGTCCCTGCTCGACCGGGCCGAGGCGCTACCGGCGCAGCAGGCCCGATGGACGCTGCTGGAGGGCTGGGTGGACGTCATGCTGGCCCACCGGCACTCGCTGGGCATGCTCTACCACGACCTGGCGCTGGTCGGCCAGGGCACCGACTACCAGAGCCTGATGCAGATCGCCATGCGGGCCAACGAGATCGTGGCCGGGCCCAACCCCGGCGTGCGGGAACGCGTCCGGGCGGTACAGGCGCTCGCGATGTGCGGCGACCCGGTGCTCTTCCTCGCCGAGGTGCCGGCAGAGGCACTGCGCGAGGACATGCTCGACGGCGTCCGCCGCCTGCTGGCAGACCCCCCGCCAGCCGCGTCGCAGACCGCGCCGACGGCCACCCCGCCGACCGTCACCGACCCCGCCGAGGCCACCCCCACCGCCGGAGCCACCCCCACCGCCGGAGCCGCCACCAGCACTCCGGACACCAACGCCCCGGCAACCGTCGACCCGCGCTCACGCGCTGGCCGACGACGCCCGGGGCGTCCGCGTTCGATGAGCCCGGACCAGGTGTCGGCAGCCCGCCGGATGCACCTGGCGGGCACCCACTCGGCCGACGAGATCGCCGCCGAGTTCGGGGTGTCCCGAGCCACCGTCTACCGCCATCTCGAATCCAACAACGATACTGAGACAGTTTCGAGCTAATTTCAAGACATCCCCCACCCCCACCCCACCCCGCTGTCCGCCCACCCCACCCGCACCCCAACCGCCGCGATGATCAAGGAGTTTGGGCACGGTTCACGTGCCCAGGACGACCAAAACTTCTTGATCAACCACGACGGGAGGGGGGTGGGCGGGGTGGGGCGGGGCGGCGGGGGTGGGGTGGGTGGGTCAGCGGAGTAGGTTGAGGTTGGTGTAGGTGCGGGTGTGGGCTGGGAAGTCCTCGTTGGTGTACGGCGCGTGGATCCAGGTACGCAGCGAGTTCGCCGCGGTGTCGATCTCCACCAGCCGTACCGGGTTGGTCCGGGGCGAGTGGAACGTCTGCAGGAACGAGTGGATCCGGTTGCCGTGCAGCCCGGTGTCCACCCGGGACGCGGCGGTGCCGGTGTGCCCGGAGAAGACCAACCGGATGTTGGCGTACCGCCGGATCAGGTTGTCGAAGACGTACTGCGGGCTCGTCGACCCGAAGGCGGCACTCTGGCCGATGGTGGCGTCGCTCTCCAGGAAGTGGTGGGTCACGACGATCACGTTGTGCCGGGGGTGTGCCTCGACGACCTGCTGCGCCCAGGCGACTGCCGCCCGTCGGGGCCACAGTTCCAGCGTCAGCACCAGCCACTGCACCCCACCGGCGTGGTAGGTGGCGAAGACGTTGTCCACTTTGCCGGGCTCGAACCGCCCCCCGGCCACCCCGAAGCGGTCGACGGTGAAGTACTGGTTGAAGGTCGTGGTGTCGCGCAGCAACGGCCCGGCCGGGCTGCGCAGCACGCCGTCGGGACCGAAGACCTGGGTGTCGTGGTTGCCGACCGCCAGGGTGTACGGCAGACCGGCCGCCTCCAGCGGGCGCAGGGCGGCGCTGGCGCGGGCGTACTGCACGTGGTCGGGGGTGTCGTAGTTGACCACGTCACCGGAGTGGGTGACGAAGCGCAGGTCCAGGGCGGTGCGCTGGGCCACCAGCCAGTCGATGCGCTGCCGCATCCGGGTGTCGCCCGCGGTCAGCACCTCCTCCTGAGTGTCCGGCACCACCGCGAAGCCGAACGTGGTGTCGACCGGCCCGGCCTCCTGCGTCCGGGCGTACGCCACGTGCACGTTGCGGTCGCAGGTGGTGGTGTAGCGGTCGTTGACCAGCTCGATGCGGACGGAGTGCCGCCCGTACGCCAGCGGTGCGCCGACGAGGTAGCTGCCGTACTCGGTGGCGCTGGTGACGGTCACCTCGCCGACCGGCTGGCCGCCCACGCTGACCCGGACGACCGGCCAGCCGTCGCACTCGTCCCCGATCGCACCGATCACGAGTTGGCCGGAGCCCTGGAGCACGGTGGTGGCGTGACTGCTGTTGCGCCACAGCGTGGCGTGCGTGCCGGACGGGGGCACGGGCGTGCCGGTCGCCGGGTTGATCGACCCGTTGACCACCGTGAACGGTGACGGTTCCGCCGCGTTCGCCGTGCCCGCGAGCACGCCGGCCGACAACACGACCACGATCGCCACGATGGCCCGCGTGATCCGCATTTTTGCCCCTCCCTGTCCCACACCGGCACCTGCCGGACATCGGGATGCTAAGGCAGACTGAGCGGACATCCCGGTATCGCGACAGCAACACGCAGTGATGTCGCGTCCACGAAACGTCACCGAAACGCGGTCCGCCGCCGCCGTCCGGTCAGTCCACGTCGACCCAGTCCAGGGTGCGGCGTACCGCCTTCTGCCAACCGGCGTAGCCGGTCGCGCGCTGCTGCGGTGACCAGGTCGGGTCCCAGCGGCGGCTCTCGTTCCAGTTCGCCCGCAGTTCGTCGGTGTCCCGCCAGAAGCCGACCGCCAATCCGGCGGCGTACGCGGCACCGAGGGCGGTGGTCTCGGCGACCACCGGCCGACTCACCGGCACCCCGAGGATGTCCGCCTGCAACTGCATGCACAGGTCGTTGACGGTGACCCCGCCGTCGACCTTGAGGCATTCCAGGGCCACGCCCGAGTCCGTGGCCATCGCCTCGGCCACGTCGCGGCTCTGGTAGCAGATGGCCTCCAGGGTGGCCCGTGCGATGTGGGCGTCGGTGTTGTAGCGGGACAGGCCGACGATGGCACCGCGCGCGTCGGACCGCCAGTACGGGGCGAACAGGCCGGAGAAGGCGGGTACGAAGTACACCCCGCCGGCGTCGGAGACCTGGCGGGCCAGGTCCTCGCTCTGCGCCGCGCTGTTGATGATCTTGAGCTGGTCACGCAGCCACTGCACGGCCGATCCGGTGACCGCGATCGACCCCTCCAGCGCATAGACCGGGTCCGCTCCGGCGAACTGGTAACACACGGTGGTGAGCAGGCCCGCCTCCGACCGGACCAGCTCCGTGCCGGTGTTGAGCAGCATGAAGTTGCCCGTGCCGTAGGTGTTCTTCGCCTCGCCGGGCGCGAAGCAGACCTGCCCGACGGTGGCCGCCTGCTGGTCGCCCAGGTCGCCGGTGATCCGGACCGGCCCGCCGAAGGGACCGTCGGGCCGGGTGCTGCCGTAGGCGTCCGGGTCGGACGAGGGACGGATGGCCGGCAGCATGGCCCGGGGGATGCCGAAGAACGACAGCAGCTCGTCGTCCCAGTCCAGCGTCTCCAGGTTCATCAGCATGGTCCGGCTGGCGTTGGTGACGTCGGTGACGTGCACCCCGCCGTCCGGGCCGCCGGTCAGGTGCCAGAGCAGCCAGGTGTCGGTGGTGCCGAACACCGCCTCGCCGCGTTCGGCGGCGGCCCGCACCCCGTCGACGTTCTCCAGGATCCACTGGATCTTACCGGCGGAGAAGTAGGTCGCCGGGGGCAGGCCCGCCCGGCGGCGGATCACGTCGCCCCGGCCGTCGCGGTCCAGCGCGGCGGCGATCCGGTCGGTGCGGGTGTCCTGCCAGACGATGGCGTTGTAGTACGGCTGACCGGTGCGCGGGTTCCACACCACCGTCGTCTCCCGCTGGTTGGTGACGCCCAGCGCCGCGAGGTCGGCGGCGGCGATGCCGTGCGTGTTCAGGGCGGTACGCACGACGGTACGGGTCCGCTCCCAGATCTCCAGCGGATTGTGCTCCACCCACCCGGCGCGCGGCAGGATCTGCTGGTGTTCGAGCTGGTGACGGCCGATCTCGGTACCGCCGTGGTCGAAGATCATGAAGCGGGTGCTGGTGGTGCCCTGGTCCACGGCACCGACGAAGTCAGCCATGCGGGGGTCTCCTGCTCGTCGTGGTCGTCGGGCCGATCCTTCCCGATGCCGACCCCGCTGTCCGCAGCAGCACGACGCCGACCCGCACGGCCGGTGCCTCCGCCGAGCTGCCGACCGGCGGTCGCGGTACGGTCTGGTTCCGTCCCGTCGCCCACCGCGCCACCACCACCGGCGGCGCCGACCGGGACAGGGAGCACGCCGATGCGGTACGACCTTCGCGACCGGACGATCCTGATCACCGGCGCGGCCCGGGGCATCGGCGCCGAGCTGGCCCGGGGCGCCGCTGCCCGGGGCGCCCGCGTCGCGCTGGTCGGCCTGGAGCCGGCGCTGCTGCGGCAGCTCGCCGCCGAGCTGGACGGCCACTGGTACGAGGCGGACGTGACCGACCAGTCCGCGCTGGACGACGCGGTCACCTCCACCGTCGAGCGGTACGGCGGTATCGACGTGGTGGTGGCCAACGCCGGCATCGCGAACCTGGGTACGGTCGCGCTGGGGCCGGTCGACGCGCTCGCGCGCACCATCGAGGTCAACCTCACCGGCGTGGTGCGAACCGTCAGCGCGGCCCTGCCGCAGGTGCTCGCCGCCCGGGGGCACGTGCTGATCGTCTCCTCGGCGGCGGCCTTCGGCGCGATGCCCGGGATGGCCGCGTACTGCGCGTCGAAGGCGGGCGCGGAGCAGTTCGGCAACGTGCTGCGCCTGGAGAACCGGCGGCACGGCCTGACCGTGGGCACCGCTCATCCGATCTGGATCGACACCGACCTGGTCCGGGACCTGCGTGACGACCTGGCCTCGTTCCGGCAGGCCCAGCGCCGGCTGCCGTGGCCGCTGAACACCGTGGTCGGCGTCGAACGGTGCGCCGAGGAGCTGCTGCGCGGCATCGAGCGTCGCCGCCGCAAGATCTACATTCCGCGCTCGATCGGCCTGGTCCAGGCGTTGCGGCCGATCGCGCAGAGCCGCTTGGCCGACGCGGTGATCAGCCGCTTCGGGGGTACGACCATGGTCGCGCAGATGGAGGACGAGGTGCGTCTGCTCGGGCGCTCCTTCGGGCGTACCTCGGTGGGGGGTGGCGGCTCGTGACGCTGCGTTTCCGGCGGGCCGGGGCCGGGGATCCGCTGCTGCTGGTGCACGGCATCGGGCACCGGCACCAGGCGTGGGACCCGGTGTTCGACCGGCTCGCCGCGCATCACGACGTGATCGCCATCGACCTGCCCGGCTTCGGCGAATCCCCGGTGCCGCCGACCGGAATGCCCACCGACATGGCGGCCATCGTCGCGACGATCCGGCCGGTACTCGCCGAATGGGGGTGGGACCGGCCGCACGTCGCCGGGTACAGCCTGGGCGGGGCGATCGGCCTGGAGTTGGCCGCCTCCGGGCTGGCCGCCTCGGTCACCGCGCTCTCCCCCGCCGGGTTCTTCACCGACGCCGAGCGTCGCCGCGCACTGCGGGCCCTGAGCTGGATGCGGGCCACCAGTTACCTGCCCACCCCACTGATCCGGGCCGCGCTGCGCTCGCCGGGGCTGCGCGCGTGGTGCTTCGGCCCGCTGGTGGCCCGTCCGGCGGCGCTGGACGCCGAGCGGGCCCTGGCCGACGCCCTCGCCCTGCGCCGGTGTGCCGGTTTCGGCACCGTCGCCCGGGCCGCCCGGGGCTACCGGGTCGACTGTGCCGCGCTGGGCGGGTGCGCGACACCGGTCACCATCGGCTGGGGTGACCGAGATCGCATCTTCGGTGTCCACCAGGCCGAGCGGGCCCGCGCCGACCTGCCGGGCGCCCGTGTGCAGACCCTGTCCGGCTGTGGGCACGTGCCGATGAGCGACGATCCCGAGGCGGTCGCCACGCTGATCCTGGAGACCACCGGCGCGCTGCCCCGCCCCGCCGACCGCGCGGACGCGGCGGGCTGAGCCGAGGTCGGTGCTGACGGAACTCGTTGCCCTCCGGGTCGGTCAGCACGGTCCAGCGCGGCAGCGTACGCCGCACGGTCGCCCCGGCGGCCACCACCGAGGCGATCTCCCCGTCCTCGGCGGTCAGGTCCAGTCGGATCCGGCCGACCGGCGGCAGGTCCCCGGCGGGGGCGATCCCGATGTTCGGCCCGGTCCCGGTCGCATCGCTCAGCAGCACCGACTCGGTGGGGCCGAGAGTGCGTGCGGCGAGCTGCGGCATTCGATCATGCCAATCGGGGCCCGAGCAGCGCCCCCACCGCGATGCTTGCTGTCCGGCAAGGGTCGCAGATGCCGAGGGACGACGTAATCTGCCTGCATGAGCAACCTCGCCCAACCGGACGCCGGCGGCACCGGCGGCCCGATGTCGGGGGTCGGCGAGGAGATCTGCCTACTGTCCGAGTCTTTCACCGCACAGACGGTGACGCCGTTGCGGCACCTGCTCGCCGCGCGGATCGCCGCCGCGGGCCTCACCGGCGACCTGGCCGAGGATCTCGTCCTGGCCGTGCACGAGCTGGTCACCAATGCCGTGCTGCACGGCGGGGGGCAGGGACGTCTCGACCTGATCCAGCGTGCCCACCTGCTGGTCTGCGAGGTCTCCGACCACGGTGACCAGCCCGACGCCGACCTAACGGTGCACCTGCCGCCGAGCACCACCGCCGGTGGGCGCGGCCTCTGGCTGGCCCACCAGCTCACCGGTGCGCTGACCCTCACCCGCCGACCCGACGGCATGACCGCCACCGTCACCGCCAGCCTGATCGACCAGCCGACCGTACTGCCGGGGCTACCCCCGAGCGGTCCGCCCGCCGGCCCACGTGGCGGCGACGAGGGGCTGCCGCGCCGATAGGCGCTCGACGCGGCAGCCGGCACCCGAGTCAGCCGTTGTGCTTCTGCTGACAGGGCACGCAGAACCGGGCGTGCGGCAGGATCTCCAGGCGCTCCCGAGGGATCGTGGTGCCGCACTTCTCGCAGCTCCCGTAGCTGCCGCTGGCGAGACGGCGCAGCGCCCCGGTGATCTGCTCCAGGCTCTGTCGGGTGGCGGCGATCAGCGCGCCGTTGGTGAGCGCCTCCGCCGGGTCGCCGGTGTCGGCCGTCAGCTCGGTCAGCCGGGCCGTCTGCGCCTCGAACTCGTGCGTCAACGTCGCCTGGAGTTCGGTGCGCCACTGCTGGTCGTACGTGTCGGTGCTCATGCCGTCACTCCGCTCCGCTGCGTGCCGCCATGAGACCTCACCGCACTGCACCGGATGATTCGCTCGCTCTGCTGGCTCATGCCGCTGTTCCCTCCTCGGAAAATAGAAAAGGGCCGAAGCTGTCCGCTTCGCCCCTGGCCGTCGTGTGTGTGCGACGGGATGCCGGGGGGCTCCGACCGGCGGGACGCGGCTGACCGTGACCGGCCCGCGCGGACACCCACGCCGGCCGGGTCGCGGCGCACCGCCCCAGCGCAGCCGCCAGCGGCACCGCCGTGGCGACGGCGGCGCGGAACAGCGGAGCGGCGGGATGCATCGGACCACCATAGGCGCGGCAGCACAGGAAACCAATGGCAAATCCGGACGGTCCCGGTAGCAGACCCACCCGTATACGTACTTAAGCCGCTAAGGTGACAGATACCGCAGCTTGACCGGCACATCCGCCGCGCCGTGTGGGGCGGTCGCGGTCCGCTGCCGCCGGTCCGCAGGAGGTGGTGGGGATGTCCGAGGCGGTGCGCCACTTCTTCGACGGTCTGGCCCGCGACGGCGGCCGGATGCTGCGCCAGGTCTCCGGCACGGTCCGCTTCGACCTGCGCTACCCCGACCATGTCGAGCACTGGCTGGTCCGCATCGACCACGGGCGGGTGACGGTCGTCCGGGGCGACGCGGCCCCCGCGGACACGGTGATCGGTGCCGACGAGGCGCTGTTCCTGCGGATGGCACACGGCGAGGTCAAGCCACTGCCCGCCTGGCTGCGCAACGACTTCACCGCGGACGGCGAGTTCCGTTTCGTGATCATGTTGGAGCGGATCTTCGCCCCGCCACCGGGCGCCCGCCACCCTCGTGAGGTGGCCGGTGGCGGCAGCCCGGCCCGGGAGCGGAACTGACGTGCAGAAGCTGGTCCGCATCCTCGACGGCAACGTCTTCGCGCTCAGCGAGGACAACGGCGACATGGCGTTCAGCCTCAGCAACCCCAGCGGCTTCTTCGCCTTCGACACCCGGTTCCTGTCCACCTGGCAGCTCAGCCTCGACGGGGAGCAGTTGCACCCGTTGGCCGTGCACGACCCCAACTACTACGAGATCAGGTTCTTCCTGGTGCCCGGCCATCCGACCCACTACGTGGACGCCAAGGTGTCGGTCATCCGGGACCGGTGGATCTCGGGCTGCGGGTTCGTCGAGCAGTTGACCGTGCTCAACCACACCGGCGAGGCGGTCGACCACGTCCTGCGCGTCGAGGTGGACAGCGACTTCGCCCCGATCTACAACGTGGTGTGGCCGCGCGCCTCGACGGTGCGCGGCTACCGCGAGGTGTCCGACGACCGCCTGCGGCTGGGCTACCGGCGGGAGAATTTCCATCGGCTCACCGACGTCTCCTCCAGCGAACCCGCCGAGGTCGACGAGCGCGGGCTGACGTTCCGGATCCAGGTCGCCCGGCAGGGCAAGTGGAGCACACGACTCCAGGTGACCGGCCTGGTCCCCAGTCCGAACGGCGAGGACATCCGGACCCGGCTCGGCCACCACGGGCACCTCAAGGGGGCGCGACTGCGTCACGACCTCAGCGAGTGGCTGGCCGACGCGCCCCAGCTCACCTGCGACTGGGAACCGATGACCACCACCTACCGGCGCGGGCTGGTGGACCTGGCGGGTCTGCGCTACACGCCGCTGGCCGCACCGAACGAGTCCATGCCGGCCGCCGGACTGCCCTGGTCGGCGACGCTCATCGGGCGCGACAGCATCTTCACCTGCTTCCAGACGCTGCCGTTCGTGCCCCGCCTGGCCACCACCACGCTGCGTCTGTTCGCGCTCAACCAGGGCACGGTGCTCGACGACTTCCGGGACGAGGAGCCGGGCAAGATCCTCAACGAGTTCCGGTACGGCGAGATGGCGGCCTTCGAGGAACGCCCGCAGTCGCCCTACTTCGGTGGAGCCGACGTCACGCCGCTGTTCGTCGTCCTGCTCGACGAATACGAACGCTGGACCGGGGACGGTGCGCTGGTCCGGGAGTTGGAGGACGCCGCACGGGCCGCGTTGCGGTGGATCGACGAGTACGGCGACGTACGCGGCGACGGGTACATCTGGTACCAGCCGCGCAACGAACACAGCGGGGCGAAGAACCACTGCTGGAAGGACTCCCCGGAGGCGATCTGCTATCGCGACGGCCGGCTGCCGGGACTGCCCCGTGCCACCTGCGAGTTGCAGGGCTACGCGTACGACGCGAAACGGCGCGGCGCCCGGCTGGCCCGCGAGTTCTGGGGCGACCCGGCGTACGCCGACCGCCTGGACCAGCAGGCGGCGCAGCTCAAGCAGCGGTTCAACCGGGACTTCTGGATCGACGACGGCGGGTACTTCGCGTTGGCGCTGGGCCCCGACGGCGACCGGGTGGACGCGCTGGCGTCGAACATGGGGCACCTGCTGTGGAGCGGCATCGCCGACGATGACAAGGCCGCCTCGGTCGCCGACCACCTGCTCGGTCCCCGGCTGTTCTCCGGCTGGGGCGTCCGGACGCTCGCCACCGGACAGGTCAGCTACAACCCACTCGGCTACCACGTCGGCACGGTCTGGCCGTTCGACAATTCGTTGATCGCGATGGGGCTGCGCCGGTACGGCTTCCTCGCCGAGGCGGGCGTCATCGCGGAGAGCATCATCGACGCGGCGCAGCACTTCGCCGGGCGGGTGCCGGAGTCGTTCGCCGGCTACGACCGGGAGCTGACCCGCTTCCCGGTGCCGTACCCGGCGGCGAACAGCCCGCAGGCCTCCGCCACCGGCGCGATCTTCCTGCTGCTGCGGACCCTGCTCGGCCTGGAGCCGTACGGCGAGCACCTGGTGGTGCATCCGGCGATACCGCAGCGGTTCGGCCGGATCGAACTGCTCGACATCCCGGGCCGCTGGGGACACAAGGACGCGATCGGCAACGCCCGGGCGGACACCGCCTGACCGCACACCGCGCCACCGCCGGGCTGACCGTCGGCGCCGCGTCCCGATCGTCGGGGTAACGTGCAGCGACATGACCGGCCTGCCGTACTCGCACTGCTCGTCCTGCGGTGCCGCCTACCCGGCGGACGCCGGGTGGCCCCGGATCTGCGCGGCCTGCGGCCAGACGGTCTGGCGCAACCCGCTGCCGGTGGCCGTGGCGCTGCTGCCGGTCCGCACCGTCACCGGTCTCGGCGTGGTCGTCGTCCGGCGGGACATCGAACCGGCACGCGGGCTGCTCGCGCTGCCGGGCGGCTTCGTCGAGTACGGCGAGGAGTGGCGCGACGCGCTGGTCCGCGAGTTGTGGGAGGAGACGGGGCTGGTCGCCGACTCCGCCACCGCGGAGCTGCTCGCGGTGCACGGTGCACCGGCCGGCGGCACCATGATGATCTTCGGAGAGTTGCCGGTACGCGCCGCCGAGGACCTGCCGCCGTCGGCCCCGACAGCGGAGGCCACCGAGTGGCTGGTGCTGACCGAGCCCACTGAACTGGCGTTCTCCACCCACACCCGGATGCTGGCCGACTTCTTCGCCCGCCGGTCCGGCTGACCGGCGGGTACGCGTGCCGGATCATCCGCCCGGCACCGGCTGACGACGTTCGGGTCAGCCCCGACCCGACGGCACCGGCGGGGTGGCGAACGGGATGCCGGCGGGCTGCGACACCACCGGTGCGCCCGCCGGGTGGTGCCACAGCCCGCGCGCCCGCAGGATCGGCAGCACCCCCTCACCGAACCAGTACGCCTCCTCCACGTGCGGATGCCCGGAGAGCACGAACTCGTCCAGGCCGAGCGCGTGGTACTCGGCGATCCGGTCGGCGACCTCGGTGTGGCTGCCCACCAGGGCGGTGCCCGCGCCACCACGGACCAGACCGACCCCGGCCCACAGGTTGGGGCTGATCTCCAGGCCGTCCCGGGACCCACCGTGCAGGTCGAGCATCCGTCGCTGCCCCTCGGACTCGCTGCGGCGCAGCCCCTCCTGCGCGGCGGCGATGTCGGCGTCGGCGATACCGTCGAGCAGTCGTCGGGCCTGCGCCCACGCCTCGTCGGCGGTGTCGCGCGAGATGACGTGCAGCCGGATGCCGAACCGCACGGTCCGGCCGGCCTCGGCGGCCAGTTTGCGGATCCAGTCGAGCTTGGCGGCGACCTGCGTCGGCGGCTCGCCCCAGGTCAGGTAGACGTCGCTGTGCCGGGCGGCGACCGGACCGGCCGCCGCCGACGAGCCGCCGAAGTAGACCGGCGGGGCCGGGTCGGGCAGCCGGGCCAGGCGGGCCTGCTCGACGCGGACGTGGGTGCCGCTGTGGTCGACCGTCTCACCGCGCCACAGCGCCCGCACCACGTGCAGGAACTCGTCGGTACGCGCATACCGGGCGTCCTTGTCCAGGAAGTCCCCGTACGCCCGCTGTTCGTGTGCCTCGCCGCCGGTGACCACGTTGACCAGCAGCCGTCCCTCGGAGAGCCGCTGGAAGGTGGCGCCCATCTGCGCGGCGAGGGTCGGCGAGAGCAGACCGGGTCGGAAGGCGACCAGGAACTTCAGCCGCTCGGTGACCTCGGTGAGCATGGCGGTGGTCAGCCAGGCGTCCTCGCACCAGGCCCCGGTCGGGGTGAGCGCGCCGACGAAGCCGAGCTGCTCCGCCGTGCGGGCGATCTGGCCGAGGTAGCCGATGGTGGGCGGGCGGGCGCCGCCGGCCCTTCCCGCCGACATGCCGTGCCCGCCGCCGACGATGTCCCGGCTGTCGCCGTACGTGGGCAGGAACCAGTGGAACGTCAACGACATGACTCGATCCTCCGGGCGCGCAGGGGTGGGTCCGGCCGACCACTCCTGAGAGATGGGACGACCACGCGGACAGACTATCGATAAAACCTATCGGCTTAGTAGGCTGCTGTCGTCCCGGACTTCTGTCGATGTCCGACGATCCCCTCATCCCGGTGTCCAGGAGAAACCATGCGTACCCCTCCCCCACGTCGCGCCCGGACCGCCCTGCTCACGGCGCTCGCCCTGGTCGCCTCGGTCGGCCTCACCGCGTGCGGCGGGTCGGCCGTCGGCGACGACGACACCCCCCGACTGCGCATCGGCTACCAACGGTTCGGCGGGCTGAGCCTGGTCAAGGCGCGAGGTGAGGCACCGGACGCCGAATGGTCGCTGTTCGAGAGCGGCCCGGCGCTGACCGAGGCGCTCAAGGCAGGATCGATCGACATCGGACAGACCGGTGAGGCACCGCCGATCTTCGCCGCCGCCGGCAAGATCCCGTTCTCCGTCATCGGCACCTCCGAGCCGGTCCCACAGGGCGAGGCGGTGCTGGTCAGGGAGGACTCCGGGATCCGCACCTTCGCCGACCTGAAGGGACGCACGGTCGCCCTGAACAAGGGCTCCAACGTGCACTGGCTGCTCGTCCGGCTGTTGGAGGCGAACAACCTGACCCTGGGGGACATCAACGTCAAGTACCTCAAGCCCGCCGAGGGGCGGCCCGCCTTCGACAACGGTCAGGTCGACGCCTGGGTGATCTGGGACCCCTACTTCGCCCTCGCCGAGCGACCCGGGGTGCGGATCCTGGCCGACGCCACCGGCCTGGCCAGCAACCGCGAGTACGTGCTGGCCCACCCGGACGCGCTGACGGACAAGTCCCCACAGATCGAGTCGTTCCTGCGTACCTACCGGACGGTCACCGACTGGGGCATCGCCAACCCCACCGAACGCGCCTCGGTGCTCGCCCCCGAACTGAAGATCCCCGAGGACGTCACCAGCCGGGCCCTGGACCGCAGCGCCCGCGCCCTGGCACCGGTCACCCCCGCCGTCGGTGACGAGTTGCAGGCCATCGCGGACGGCTTCGCCGCGCTGGAACTCATCCCCGGCCCGGTCGACATCCGCTCCCGGATCGACGACCGCTTCAACGAGGTCTACCAGTGACCAGCACAGCCACCCCTGGCGCCCCACCCACCCCCACAGATCCTGGTACGTCGCGGCCCTCTGCGGGGCGTCGACGTACCACGGTCTCCGGGATCGCCGGGTGGCGGCTGGCCAGTCCGGTGCTGCTGGTGTCGGGGTGGGAACTGGCGGCGCGGGCCGGGTGGCTCGCGCCGGAGAAACTGCCCGCACCGAGCACCGTGCTCGCCACCGGATGGCGTCTGGCCAGCGACGGCACCCTACTGACCCACCTGCTCGACTCGCTCAGCCGGGCCGGTGCCGGGCTGCTCATCGGCGGCGGGCTCGCCCTGCTCCTCGGTGCCGTCGCCGGGCTGCTGCGACTCGGTGACGCCCTGATCGACCCACCGGTCCAGATGGCCCGGATGCTGCCGCATCTCGGACTCGTACCGCTGCTGATCATCTGGGTCGGTATCGGTGAGTCGCTGAAGATCAGTCTGGTCGCCCTCGGTGCCTTCTTCCCGCTCTACTTCAACACCTACGCCGGCATCCGGGACATCGACGAACGACTGGTCGAGGCGGCCCGCACCTGCGGCCTGGGTCCCGTCGCCCGGCTGCGGCACGTGGTGCTGCCCGGCGCGCTGCCCGCCCTGTTCCTGGGACTGCGGCTGGCCATCGGCGCCGCCTGGCTCAGCCTGGTGGTCGGCGAGCAGGTCAACGCGCAGACCGGCATCGGCTTCCTGATGATGGAGGCCCGCGAGTTCAGCCAGACCGACGTGGTGGTCCTCGGCCTGCTCGTCTACGCCCTGCTCGGACTGCTCTCCGACGTGGCCATCCGCACCCTGGAGAGGAGGACGCTGTCATGGCGACGAGGACTTCGGGCGACCTGACCGGCCCGACGGCGGTGCTGACCGCCACCGACGTACGCCGCGACTTCGGCACCACCACCGTGCTGGCCGGCACCTCGCTGAGCATCGCACCCGGCGAGGTCGTCGCCCTGCTCGGCGGCAGCGGCTCCGGCAAGAGCACCCTGCTGCGCGTCCTCGCCGGGCTCGACGAGGAGGCCACCGGCGACACCGTCCTACGTGGCACCGCCGCAGTCGTCTTCCAGGAGCACCGGCTGCTGCCGTGGAAACGGGTCGCCGACAACGTCGCCCTGGGACTGCCCGGCCCGGACGTGGCAGCACGGGTCGACCGGGCGCTGGCCGAGGTCGGCCTCGCCGACCGGCACCGCGCCTGGCCCGCCGAACTCTCCGGCGGCCAGGCACAGCGGGTCGCGGTCGCCCGAGCCCTGGTACGCGAACCCGACGTGCTGCTGCTCGACGAGCCGTTCGGCGCGCTCGACGCGCTCACCCGACTCCGGATGCAGGCGCTGCTGCGTCGACTACGCGCCGAGCACGGCTTCGCCGCGCTGCTGGTCACCCACGACGTCGAGGAGGCACTGCTGCTCGCCGACCGGCTGCTCCTGCTGGAGTCCGGCGTCATCGCGGAGGAGCTGCACGTTCCCCTCGGCCCGGACCGTACTCCCGACGACCCGGCCTTCGGCGCGCTACGCCGCCGCCTGCTCGACCGACTCGGCGTACCCACCTGAGGACGAGACGTCGCCGCTCAGGCGACGAACCTGCCGCCCTTCACACCCTGGACGAAGCCGGCCCACTGGTCGGTGTTGAACGACAGCACCGGCCCGTGCCGGTCCTTGCTGTCCCGCACCAGCACGGCCTCGGGTGGCGTGGCCATCTCGATGCAGTCTCCGCCCGCGTTGCTCCGTGTGCTCTTCTTCCAGTTGAGGGTGGTCATGTCCGCTCCTCTGCGATAGATGCGATGAGCTTGCGAGACTGCGTCTCGCTGAGGGCCTTGTTCTCGGTGGCGGACCACACAGCTTCGTACGCCTCGACCTCCGCTGGCTTTTCGAGGTACAGCGCACCTGTGAGGCCGTCCGAGTAGATGATGGACGGCTCGCTGCCGTGTTCGAAGTCGAGGATCGTGAAGGCGCCGTTCGTCAGGTTGGCGCGGTACAGATCGACGCCGAACGGCAGCACCCGAAGGGTCACATTGGGCTGACGGCTGACCGTCACCAGATGGCCAAGTTGTTCAGCGTCCACGAACCGCCGGAGGGCAGCCTCGTCCAGCAGGATGTCGACCTGTGGCGCGCGGGGTGCAGTGCGGGTCAACAGCGCCTGTCGACCGAGTCGCACCGCAACGCTTCGATCGATCTCCTCGGCGGTCATGTCGGGCCGTGCGACCTCATAGACATTGGTGGCGTACGCCTTCGTCTGGAGTAGACCAGGAATCAACTGCGCCTCGTACTTCCGCAAACGAGCAGCAGCCGCTTCCAGTCCTACGTACAGCTCAAACCACTCTGGTATGGCGTCACCATAGGAATGCCACCATCCTCGACCCCTCGTCTCCTTGGCGAGCCCCATCAGCGCCTCGGTAATCTCCGGTGACGCTCCGTACACTCTGCACATCGCCTCTGCGTCTAGCGATCGCATCGAGGTAGCACCGGATTCGATCCGCCAGATCTTCGGAGTTGACCATTCGAGGGCATCGGCTGCCGCCTTGATGGTCATGCGTGCCTCTTCGCGGAGGTGCCGCAGGTGCCGCCCGAGCTGCCGCCTGGGAACTGTCGAGCCGGTGTCGGTAGTCACTGACCACTCCCTTTTCCTGACTACATACCGGGCGATGACTGCACCCGATTTGTAACACCTGCCGAACACGCTACGCAATGCAGTCCTTCGTATTGAGATCCTCTCATACGTTTCATCCAAAATGAAATATTGCATCCGTGGCCGTCGGCAACAGACGATGAACCTGAGTGTGGTGGTCGGATGACCGTGCGTGGCCCGGCCACCACGCTCCTCATGGGAGGAGGGGTAGATGGTCCGGCAGATGACCTACAACGAGTTCCTGCTCGCCGCGGCTCTGACGTTCGCGCGTCGCCACCGACCGAAATGGAACCACGTGCTCAGGCGGGTGACATGTCGGTGTGGTCGGGATCTGCCGTGTCGGGTGCGCTATCCGATGCCGATCAATCGACGCCACTGGCCTGGGGAGACCTCGTGACGATGCACGGGCCGGTGGTGCCGATCTGGACCTGTACGGGGTGTGGTGCGCCGTGGCCCTGCCGGACACGTCGTCAGGAATTGCGGGTCGAGTACGACCAGGCTCCTATGTCGTTGGCGCTCTACCTCGGTGCGTGCCTGGTGGCGGCCAGTCAGGACATGGGGTGGGCTCCGGCCGGGCTGCTGCATCGGCGGTTCCTCGGGTGGCTGCCGTGACCATCGCGCCGCGCGCCGGTGACCTGCTCCTGATCGGGCCGCAGGCCAGCGTGCAGTTTCGTCGGCCGATCCTGTTCCGCGTGATCCGGGTGTTGACCTGGACCACGTACGACGGATGGATCTGGCTGGAGGGCTACCAGCTCGACATGCGGGGTGTTGCGGTCACCCGGCGGGCCGTCTTCGTCCAACCGGCCGGACTACGAACCGCCCCGACACCCGTGGCGACCGGGCGACCAGGGCGCACGAAAGCTCCCCGCCGAGTGACGGACTGAGCAGGAGGCCCGCCGCCCTATCCACGCGGACGCGGTGCGGGAACCGGCGGGAGGACCCGGTTCCCGCACCGCGCGTCCAACCTCGCCTCAGCTCACCGAGAAGCCGGCGAACAGCACCGAAGCCAGTCCCAGCGCGAGGACCAGGTTGAACACGGTGGCGGCACCGAAGACCGCCACCGGCCGCCACCCGGCCTGCCGCAGCGCGGCCACCCGCACCTCCAAGCCGATGCTGACGAAGGCCAGGATGAAGAACCAGGTCCGTAGGTCGTTGACGATCGCGATGGTGGCCTTGCCGTCCGCACCGGCGACGTCGAGGTACCAGGTGGCGATCACCGACGCGGCGACGAACCCGAGGACGAACTTCGGGAACCGGCGCCACAGCTCGCCGAGTCCCGGTCGGGCCGCGCCGGCCCGGCGCTCGACGTGCAGCGCGAAGTACGCGGTCAGCGCCACCGCGACCACGCCCATCAGCGCGTTCTGGGTGACCTTGACGATGCTGGCGATCTGCAACGCCTCGTCACCGGCCAGCGCTCCGGCGGCGGTGACCGCGGCGGTGGTGTCGATGTTGCCGCCGATCCAGGCGCCGGCCACCGCCGACTCCAACCCGAGCACGTCGGCCAGCCAGGGCAGCAGGAAGATCGACGGCAACGCGAAGACGATCACCAGGCTGGCCGTGTAGGCCAGTTGCTCGCGGCGGGCGCGTACCGCACCGGCGGCGGCGATCGCGGCACTGACCCCGCAGATGGAGACGGCGCTGGCGAGCAGCGCCCGCAGCTTGTCGTCCAGACCGAGCCGCCCGGCCAGCCACCAGGTGAACAGGAACACGCCGCTGATCAGCAACAACGCCTGGGCGATGGCCGGACCGGCGGCGCTGGCGATGACCGCCAGGTTGATCGACGCACCGAGCAGCACCAGACCGGTCTTGATGAAGAACTCGGTGCGGAACGCGGCGGCGATCCGGTCCCGTAGCCCGGTCAGCGTCACCACCGCGTTGCCGAGCAGGCCCAGCAGGATGGCGTACACCGGGTATTCGATCGCGCCCGCGACGTCCTCGACCGCCGTTCCCTCGGCCCAGGTGGGCACGTTCTGTTCGAGATAGCGGGTCAGGACGGCGAGGGCGAGGACGACCAGCAGGCCCACGGCGGTCCAGGCCCAGAAGGAGCCGCCGGCCGGCGGTGTCGCGGCCGGCGGCAGGCCCGCCGGACCGGCGGGTGCCGACTCGGTGTGTACGGGTGCACCGGTCGCGCCCGCTGGGGAGCCGTCCGTGGTGGCCGTCGAGTCGACGGCGGCCTCGGGGTCGACCGGGACGGTGGGGTCCGTGTCGGCGGGTGCGGTGGTGCCGGTCGCGGGTCGGCTGGCGTCGGTGGTCATCAGGGCACCAGTCCGGCGGGGATGACGCCGATCAGGACCAGCGCGAGCAGGGCCAACCCGAGGAGGGTGGCGGCCCAGTCCTCGTTGATGGCGAACCGGCTCTCCGGCGCGGTCGGGGTGGGCTGTGGTTCGGGGGCACTCATGGGGGTTCCTCCGGGGGTGAGAGGGCACGGCGACGCAGAGGGCATACAGACGCGTGGAGTGATCGAATCCGCCGGGTGACACCAGCGGACGGGCTCGACGTCGGGCTCGCGCCGGTCAGGCGCGGCCCGAGCCGGTACAGAGTTCCGAGGCGACCCGCATCAGGTCGACGACCCGGCGGGAGGTGAGTCGAGGATCGGTGACCACCGAACTATATTCCTACCGGCAAAGTAGGAATACAAGAGCTACCCACGATCCGGGCGGCACCCGGAACCGGCACGGGTCCACGCGGTGCCTAGAGGCGGGCGCTCACCGTCGCCACGCCGTCGCCGGTGATGTCCGCGAGGTAGGCACGTCGGCCCGCGAGGACCATGACCAGAGCCTCGGTCGTTCCCCGGACGACCGGGCCGTCCCCGCTGCGGAACGGCCCGTCGGTCGCCTCCCACCGCAGGCCCCTCGCCACATCGCGACTGTTGACGGCGAAGTTCCTGGACACGAAGAACTCGGCGACCGTGGTGGCCGCCTCGACCGTCGGCCCGCCGGGCAGTCCGAGCGGGCGACGGATGTCCTGGCCGTGCACGACGACCTCGCCCAGCCACGCGGCGGCGTGCCCGGACGGGGCGGTCGTGGCGGACACGGCGGCCCGGAACGTCGCCAGCGTCTCGGCGGGCGTCGCGCCGAGCTGCTCGCGCAGGCGACGCCGGTTGTGCACGTCCGGGCGGAACCCGGCGGCGGCCATGCTGCGCATCCAGCGGAACGGAGTCATGCGCGCCGCCGAGGTCAGATGGGCCAGCGTCTCCTCGACGCTCCAGGAGCCGCAGAGCGAGCGGGTGGCCCACTGCGCCTCGGTCAGATCAGCGAGATCGTCGGCCAGGACGCCACGGGCGGCGACGATCTGGGCGGCGATGCGGGCGGAGTCGCTGGAGTCGGCGGAGTTCATCGCTGAGCAGCTTAGAGCGTCCGGCAAGAGGCGGTGGAGGCGAGGCGGGTCCGCAACGCCTCGTCCCCGGTGGCCCGCAGCCGGGCGGCCAACTCGGCCACCGCCGCGGCGACCCTGCGGATCGGGACGGCCGGGCACTATCCTTCGCCGGATGGGCACCTCCGGTGGCAACGAGCGGACGGTTGTCGCGTCGAACCGCAAGGCGCGGCACGACTACACGATCCTCAAGACGTACGAGGCGGGGATCGTGCTGGCCGGCACCGAGGTGAAGTCGCTGCGCGAGAAGCGGGTGTCGCTCGTCGACGCCTTCGCGCAGGAACGCGACGGCGAGATCATGCTCTACGGCCTGCACATCGCCGAGTACGGCTATGGCACGTGGACCAACCACGCGCCCCGGCGGACCCGGAAACTCCTGCTGCGCCGGGTGGAGATCGAGCGCATCCTGGCCCAGACCCGGGAGGGCGGGATCACGCTGGTGCCGCTGTCGATGTACTTCTCCGGCGGTTGGGCCAAGGTCGAGCTGGCCCTGGCCAAGGGCCGCAAGGCCTACGACAAACGGCAGGCGCTCGCCGCTCGGGACGCCGACCGGGAGATCGCCCGGGAGATGGGGCGTCGTCTGAAGGGTCGGACGGGCCGGTACGCCGAAGGCCGCGCGACCGGTCGGTGATCAGCCGGCGAGCAGGTGTTCGTGCGCCGCGCGCAGCCGGGCGAGCGCGGGATCGCCGCCGGTGGGGGCGCGTCGCTCCAACTCGGCCCAGACCTCGGCGAGCGCGGTCGTCACCGCGCGCAGCTCGGCGGCGTGCCGACGGCCACTCTGCTCCCGTTGGGCCTCCAGCCGGCGGGCCCATCCGGCGGTGACCTCGGCGAGCCGGTCGGCGTCGGCGCGGGCCTGGCCGGCGGTGCGCACCGCGCCCGGCGGCACGATCGCGGCGACCGGCCGGGGGTCGCCGTCGCGGGTGATCACGGTGACGGTGTCGGTCAGCTCCGCCATGGCGACGAGCTGGCTCAGTCGGGTGCGCGCCTCGCGGAGCGGCAGCGAGCGCGGCGGGGCGGTGCCTGGGGTGAGGGCGGGGACAGCCATGAATACATGGTGGGTGCGGGGTACGACACTTTCCGCAACCGTCCATCAGGGAGCGTGGTCACCGGGCGTACACGGAACCCTGGACATCTACAGTAAACAATCCTAATAATTGAGCATCCGTCGATCGACGGCCCTCGTCCCCCGGGAGGTCCGGATGCGTCGCCCCACCCGACATCTGCTGCTCACCGCCGTCGCGGCCCTGGCCACTGTCGTCGCCACCACGCTGGTGGCGACCAGCCCGGCACAGGCCGCCGGTCCCACCGCCGGCTTCGTCAAGACCGCCGACTGGGGCACCGGCTGGGAGGGCAGGTACACCGTCACCAACGGCGGCAGCAGCACCATCACCTCCTGGCAGGTCGCCTTCACCCTGCCCACCGGGACCACCCTGGGCTCATTCTGGGACGCCACCGTCAGCAGCGTCGGTCAGCGGCACACCTTCACCAACCGATCCTGGAACGGCACCCTCGCCCCGGGCGCCTCGACCTCCTTCGGCTTCCTGGCCACCGGACCCGGGTCACCCACCGACTGCCGGATCAACGGCGCGCCCTGCGGCGGCGGCACCCCGACGACCCCGCCGACCACCACCCCGCCGACCACCACGCCGCCCACCACGCCACCGCCCAGCACCCCACCGCCGACCACCGTGCCACCCACCACGCCACCGCCGACGACACCGCCCACCGGCGGCCTGCCCCGACGGGCTCTGATCGGCTACCTGCACGCCAGCTTCGCCAACGGCTCCGGCTACCTGCGGATGGCCGACGTACCGGCCGAGTGGGACGTCATCAACCTCGCCTTCGGCGAACCCACCACGGTCACCTCCGGCGACATCCGGTTCCAGCTCTGCCCGGCCAGCGAGTGTCCGGGTGTGGAGAGCGAGGCCGAGTTCACCGCCGCGATCCGGGCCAAGCAGCAGCAGGGCAAGAAGGTGCTGCTCTCCATCGGCGGGCAGAACGGGCAGGTCCAGCTCACCACGACCACCGCCCGGGACGCCTTCGTCCGCTCGGTGTCGGCGATCGTCGACCGGTACGGCCTCGACGGGCTCGACATCGACTTCGAGGGCCACTCCCTGTACCTCGATGCCGGTGACACCGACTTCCGCAACCCGACCACCCCGGTCGTGGTGAACCTGATCTCGGCGATCCGTACGCTCAAGCAACGCTACGGCGCAGGCTTCCTGCTCACCATGGCGCCGGAGACGTTCTTCGTCCAGCTCGGCTACCAGTTCTACGGGCCGGGACCGTGGGGCGGCCAGGACCCGCGCGCCGGGTCGTACCTGCCGGTGATCCACGCGCTGCGGGACCACCTGACCGTGCTGCACGTGCAGAACTACAACTCGGGCCCGATCGTCGGGCTGGACGGCCAGTACCACACCATGGGCGGGGCCGACTTCCACATCGCGATGACCGACATGCTGCTGGCCGGCTTCCCGGTGGCCGGCAACCCGGACCGCTTCTTCCCCGCGCTGCGGGAGGACCAGGTGGCCTTCGGCGCGCCCTCGTCGGTCAGCGCGGGCAACGGCTACGTCGCCCCGGCCGGGGTGCAGGCGGCCGTCACCTGCCTGGTCCGGGGGCAGAACTGCGGCGGTTACACGCCGCGCAGCGGCACCAACCCGAACTTCCGTGGCCTGATGACCTGGTCGATCAACTGGGACCGCTTCTACCAGTGGGAGTTCGGCCGCAGCCACGGCCCGTTCCTCAAGGCCCTGCCCTGACCCGTGGCCGCACACGGTGATGGCCCCGAGCGCCGTTGCTCGGGGCCATCACCGGCCCTGGGGCCGGGCCGACGCTCAGGGCGTCGGACGGTCCCGGCGGGACGGGAACTGCGCGCCGGGACGCGCCAGGCTCGACCGGGCACGCAGCCCGACCGGGTCGGCGGCGGACACGGCGGCCGGCGCCGGCGCGGCGGCGGTCGAGTCCCGCAGCGAGTCCAGGTATGCCATGGCCGCCCGGTCCTCGTCCGTCGGCGCCGCGAGCAGGGCGTACACCAGGCCCACCACACCGAAGATCACCAGCAGGACGATCGGCAGCAGCATCGTGCTGACCGTGGCCCCGGCCAGCTCGGTCCGCTGGTCGTGCAGGTGCACCGACATCGCGCTCATCCCGGTGAAGTGCATGCCGTTGACCGCCACACCCATCACCAGCGCCGAGCCGAAGATCGCCAGCCCCCGACGGACGGTGACCGCCAGCCAGAGCGCCACGGTGGCGGCAACCACCGCGATCACGATCGACGCCGCCACCCGCAGCGAGTCGTAGCTGATCCGGCCGTCCAGCCGCATCGCGGCCATGCCGCTGTAGTGCATCGCCGCCACACCGAGACCGGTGAACAGGCCACCGGCCAGGATGCGGACCGCCGACAGCCGGCCGGTGCCCACGATGGCCAGACCGATGCCGACCGCGAGCACCGCCAGCAGGGCGCTGGCGACGGTGATCGGCACGTCGTACCGGATCCGCGAGCCGGTCACCGCGAAGCCGAGCATCGCCATGAAGTGCATCGTCCAGATCGCGGTGCCGCCGAGCGCCCACGCCGCGAGCGTCCCCCACCAGATCTTCTGCCCGGTGGACTGCGCGATCCTTATCCGGCCCGCGAAGATCAGGCCGAGAATGGAACCCAGCACCGACAGGGCGTAACTGATCCCCGGCGTGATCCACCCGTATTCAAAATGATTGATTTCCGCCACAACGGGCTCCCCCCAGAGCTGCTACCAACGCGTAGCGACGCGCCGAAGACATGATCGGGGAGCACCCGAGCAGGCACAATAGGCGTTCGGGGGCACTTCGCGCTGTGTTGTCACGATTACTCAGCGATGCGTCGATTCCCGACGGTCACACTCACGCGGGCGAATGGTAGGCCAGCACTCCCCGGTTGACGGCCGCGATCGCCTGTCGGGCCGTGGCCCGCAGCTCGGTCGAGGCGCCACCCGAATCGGCCACCTGCCCGAGCAGGTCCACCACCTGACGGGCCCACCGGACGAAGTCGCCGGCCGGCATCTCGCCGTCCAACTCGTGCCCGCTGGCCAACACCTTCGCCAACGCCTCACCCCGCGCCCAGCGGTAGACCGGCCAGGCGAAGCCCAGGTCGGGCTCCCGGGTGACGGTCAGGCCCCGCGCCGCCTCGTCGGCCTCGATCTCGCTCCACAGCTTCAACGTCGCGTCCACCGACTCGGCGACCGCGCCACGCGGCAACGACGCCCGCTCGTCGACGTCCCGACGCGCCTCGAAGACCACCACCGAGACCGCCGCCGCCAACTCGGCCGGGGAGAGCCCGTCCCAGACGCCACGCCGCAGGCACTCCGCGACCAGCAGGTCGGCCTCCGTCCAGATCCGCCCCAGCATCCGCCCGGCGTCGGTCACCGCACCCTCGGCGGTCAGGTAGCCGCGCGCGGTGAGCAGGGCCACGATCCGGTCGAACGTACGGGCCAACGACCCCGTCCGTCCGGAGACCCGCTGCCGCAACTCCTCGGTGTCCCGCTCCAGCCGACGGCGGCGCTCCGCCCAGCGGGCGTGTTCCTCCCGCTCCGGGCAGGCGTGACAGGGGTGTCGCCGCATCTCGGAGCGGAGCTGGGTCAGCCGGTGGTCCTCCCCCGACTGTCGGCCGCGCGCGCCCCGACGGGAGTGCCGGTCCAGGCCGGTGCCGCTGACCTGCGCCGCCAGGTCCCGCCGCGCGGCCGGGTTGCGGTGGTTGAAGTGCTTGGGCACCCGGATGCGCGCCAGCACCTCGGCCGGGGTGGTGAAGTCGCCGGGACTGATCCGACCCGCCCACCGGTCCTGCGTGAGCACCAGCGGCCGGGGCTCGCTGAACCCGCCGGCCGCCGGGTCGAGCACCACGGCCAGACCGGCCCGGCGTCCCGACGGCACCCGGATCACGTCACCCACCCGCAGCCGCTCCAGCGCCGCCACCGCCGCCGCCCGGCGCTGACTCTGCCCCTGGCGCGCGATGGCCCGCTCCCGATCGGAGATGGCCACCCGCAGCGCGAAGTACTCGTCGAAGTCACCGTGGTGGCAGGCCGCCTCCGCGCCGTACGCATCGATGGTCTCGGTGTTGCGCTGCACCTGCCGGGCCAGGCCGACCACCGACCGGTCCGCCTGGAACTGCGCGAACGACGACTCCAGCAGCTCGCGGGCCGGTGCCGCGCCGACGCTGCCGACCAGGTTGACCGCCATGTTGTACGAGGGCCGGAAGCTCGACCGCAGCGGGTACGTCCGGGTGGAGGCCAGCCCCGCCACGTGCCGTGGATCGGTCTCCGGCGACCACACCACCACGGCGTGCCCCTCGACGTCGATGCCCCGTCGCCCGGCCCGCCCGGTGAGCTGCGTGTACTCCCCCGGGGTCAGGTCGACGTGGGCCTCGCCGTTGTACTTGACCAGGCGCTCCAGCACCACGCAGCGGGCCGGCATGTTGATGCCCAGGGCGAGCGTCTCGGTGGCGAAGACCGCCTTCACCAGCCCCCGGACGAACAGCTCCTCGACGACCTCCTTGAACGCCGGGAGCATGCCCGCGTGGTGGGCGGCCAGCCCACGCTCCAGGCCGTCGAGCCACTCCCAGTAGCCCAGCACCGACAGGTCCTCGCCCGGGATGGCGGTGATCCGGGACTCCACCACCCGGCGGATCTCCGAACGCTCCTCGGGCGAGGTGAGCCGCAGCCCGGCCGCCAGGCACTGCTGCACCGCCGCGTCGCAGCCGGCCCGGCTGAAGATGAACAGGATCGCCGGCAACAGGCCCTCGCGGTCCAGCCGATCCACGATGTCCGGCCGCAGCGGCCCGCGCCAGCGCGGACCCCGACGCCCGGCACCCGGCCCGGCGGACCGGCCCTCGCCCAGGTCGAGGCGGCGCACCGTGTCCCGGGTGTAGCGCAGCAACTCCGGGTGCACGTCGTGCTTACGGGCCGCGTCGGCGTCGTGGAACAGGTCGAACATCCGCTTGCCGACCAGCATGTGCTGCCACAACGGCACCGGGCGGTGCTCGCTGACCACCACCGTGGTCTCGCCACGCACGGTGATCAGCCAGTCGGCGAACTCCTCGGCGTTGGACACGGTCGCCGACAGCGACACCAGCGTGACCGAGGCGGGTAGGTGGATGATGACCTCCTCCCACACCCCGCCCCGGAACCGGTCGGCCAGGTAGTGGACCTCGTCCATCACCACGTACGCCAGGCCCTGGAGGGTGGTCGACCCGGCGTAGAGCATGTTGCGCAGCACCTCGGTGGTCATCACCACCACGGGCGCGTCGCCGTTGATGGCGTTGTCGCCGGTGAGCAGCCCGACCTGCTCGGCACCGTAGCGGTCGACCAGGTCGTGGTACTTCTGGTTGGACAGCGCCTTGATCGGCGTGGTGTAGAAGCACTTGCGCCGGGCGCCGTCGGCCGGTGCCGGCTGCCCGGGCGCACCCCGCAACGCCAGGTGTACGGCGAACTCGCCGACCACGGTCTTGCCGGCCCCGGTCGGAGCGCACACCAGCACCCCGCTGCCCCGCTCCAGCGCCTGACACGACTCGCGCTGGAAGTCGTCGAGGTCGAACCCGAGATCGGCGGTGAACTCTTCCAGAGCCGGGAACTGTGAGGCCTGGGCGGCCCGGCGGCGCGCCGCGGCGTACCGCTCGGCGGGGCTCGACATGTCACCAAGATTAGTGCGTGCCCCCGACGGCCACCCGGCAAGGCCGTCCGGCAGGGTGGTCCGGGTGGGTCGGTAGGGTGCACGTCGTGCCGGATCATCCCGAACCGAGCGACGCCGTACCCGGTGCCGCAGACGCCCGCCGAGGGCCGTCCCGCCGCCCCGTGCGGGCGGTGCTGCTCGACTTCCACGGCACGCTCGCACAGGTGGAGGAGCCCACCGAGTGGGTGCGGGCCGCCGCCGCGACGTGCGGTGTCACGCTGGACCGGATTCGCGCCACCTCGCTGGCCGACCGGCTGCTCACCGCCGGCCGGGCCGGTGGACCGCTGCCGGGCCGGGTACCGCCCCGACTGGCCGAACTGTGGGCCGACCGTGACCTCTACCCGCACGCCCACCGGGGCGCGTACACCGGGCTGGCCGAGACGGTCGACGCCGGGATCGACGGGTTCGCCGACGCCCTCTACGAGCGCGTGCTGGTGCCGGAGGGCTGGGTGCCGTACCCGGACACCGCCCCGACGCTGGCCGGACTACGGGCGGCCGGCGTACGCGTGGGCGTGGTCAGCAACATCGGCTTCGACCTGCGGCCCATCTTCGACGCCTGGGGCCTCGCCGACCTGGTCGACGCGTTCGTGCTCTCCTACGAGGTGGGCCGCTGCAAGCCGGACCCGGCGATCTTCTGGCGCGCCTGCGGAATGCTCGGCGTCGACCCCGAGGAGTCGCTGATGGTCGGCGACACCCCCGCCGACGCCGGAGCCGTGGCCGCCGGCTGCGCCGTCCTGGTCCTACCCCCCGCCGACCCCGGCCGCCCCAACGGCCTCGGCTCCGTCCTAGACCTCCTCCCCCACCCCTAACACCCCCCGCCACTCCCCTTGTTGATCAAGAAGTTTGCGCCACTGATTTGCTCTCGTCGCGACCAAAACTCCTTGATCAACCACGTCGGTGCCTGAACGCCTGGGGTCCGGTGCTTCCTGGTGCGTGGCGCTCTCCACGCACGCTGCCCTGACGCGTGATGTCTCGCCTGGGTCGCCCCCGCCTCGGCCGGGCTGCCACCACTTAGCCGCGCCTCGCCCCGTCGTTGCCGATCATGGAGTTGTGGCGAGCTGAATTGCGGACAGAGGTGGCGAAATGGCGACCACAAGTCCATGATCACGGGGACGACGGGGACGACAGGGACGACGGGGACGGGGCGGTGGCTTGCGAGGGTGGGTGGGGAGAGGTGTCAGCGGAGGAGGTTCAGGGCGGCGGGGACGGCGGTGACGGTGACCGGGAGGGGTAGCGAGCGCTCGCCGTCGGCGTACGTGGTGATGCCCTCGGCGGCCACGGTCACCGTGCGGGCGCGGTAGGTGCGTACCAGCGGGTGGTCCACGTGCGTGCCGGCGTAGATGCGCGGCTTCACCCGGATCAGGGTACGGCGGTCGAACCGGCCGCCGACCACCACGTCGAGCAGCCCGTCGGTCGGGTCAGCGTCCGGGCAGATCCGCATCCCGCCGCCGTAGCTGGCGCTGTTGCCGACCGCCACCAGCACCGCGTCCACGTCGACCCGCTCGCCGTCGAGGGTGAGGGTGTACCGGCGTGGGCGCAGTCGGGCCAACTCCACCAGGATCGCCAGGTCGTACCGGCGGGCGCCCTTCGGCCGGCGCATCCGGTTGGCCCGCTCGTTGACGATCGCGTCGAAGCCGGCCGCGAGCACCGCGCCGTACCAGCGCACCGTGTCGTCGTACCCGGTCATCCTGGCCAGGTCGACCGGTCGGCTGCGGCCCTCGCGCAGCGCCGCCGCGATGGTGGCCGCCGCCGCGCGCGGGTCGCTCGGGAATCCGGTCTCGATCGCGAAGTCGTTGCCGGTGCCGGCGGGCACCGGGGCGAACGGCACCGTGGTGCCGGCCACCGCCTGCACCGCCCGGTGTACCGTGCCGTCGCCACCCACCGCGACCAGCGCGGACACGCCCTCGGCGACCGCCGCCCGGCAGGCCGTCTCCGCCTCGAGCGCGCTGCCGGCGTGCAGCAGCCGCACCGGGCGCCCGGCGGTCGAGAGCCGGTCCACCAGGTCCGGCAGCAGACCCCGGTGCCGGCCACGCCCGGCGGTCGGATTCGCCAGTACGGCGACAGGTCCCTCGGGGTTCGGGAGGTGATCGTCTGCGGTCACGGCGTGCACCGTACCCGCCATCCGGTCCCGGGGTCAGCGGGGAAGAGGCGGAATTCCCCGGGCCCGCACAGCACGAACGCCGCCCCTCGGCGGGAGCGGCGTTCGTGGTGATCGTCCGGGTCAGGTCACGTCGTCGAAGCGACGCTCGATCGGCCGGGGCGCGGTGACCGGCTCGGGAGCGTCGATCGGGCTGGACGCCTCCACCCGCGCGCCCGCCTGCACCGGCTCCGGGTCGGTCTCCAGCGGGGAGACCTCGTCGTCGTCGAGACCGGCGTAGACCTCCTTGCCGCGCCCACGCCGCTTGTCGTTGAGGAACGCGACCCCGACGGCGGCGAAGTAGAGCGCGCACAGGCACAGTGCCAGCGCGGTCATGCCGAACGGGTCCGGCGTCGGAGTGACCACCGCGGCGAAGGCGAAGAACAGGAAGACGGCGATCCGCCACCAGCCGAGCAGCTTCTTCGCGCTGGCGATACCGACGAAGTTGAGCATCAGCACGATCAGCGGGAACTCGAACGCCACCCCGAACAGCAGGATCAGGTTGGTGACGAACGATATGTAGCGGGTGATGTCCAGCGTCGTGTTGATGTCGTCGCCGGAGACCTGGAGCAGGAACTCCAGGCCCTTGGAGGTGACGAAGTACGCCAGCACCGCGCCGGCCGCGAACAGCGGTGCCGCCAGGGCGGTGAAGACGTACGCGTACCGCCGCTCGTTGCGGTGCAGGCCCGGAGCAATGAACGCCCAGAGCTGGTACAGCCAGATCGGCGCGGCGACGATCAGCCCGACCCAGAGACTGATCTTCAGGTTGAGCAGGAAGACGTCTGCCGGGCCGAGCTGGACGAAGTTGCATCGACCGTCGGGAAGGGTACTCCCGGGCAACTGGCAGTACGGCTGGGACAACAGGTCGAGCACCGGCCGGGCGAGCCAGAGGCCGAGGCCGAAGCCGACCAGGATGGCCAGCGACGCCTTGAACAGCCGGCTACGCAGCTCACGGAAGTGCTCGATCAGGGTCATCGAGCCGTCGGCGGCCCGCTCGAAGTTGCTCGGCCCGCGTTTGCGGAGTCCGAAGGCCACGGTGATCGGCCTCCGGAATCAGTTCTCGCGGACGCGCTGCACCGGGTCGGCGACCGGCTGCTGCACGGAACCCTGGTACGGCGGTTGCACAGTGCCCTGGTACGGCGGCTGCTGGGGGGCCTGCTGGGGCTGCTGCGGCGGGTACGGCTGGTAGCCGGCCTGCGCGTCGGCCTTGCCGGCAAGGTCGCGGTCGTCGTCGGCGAGGCTCTTGGTCTCCGCCTTGATGATCCGCAGCGAGCGGCCCAGGGAGCGCGCCGCGTCGGGAAGCCGCTTCGCACCGAAGAGCAGGATCATCACGACCACGAGTACGGCGATGTGCCAGGGCCTGAGGGCACCCATGGGAAACTCCAGTCGCTCTGTGTCGATGAGGGTGTACCGCAGCCCATCGTACGTGCGTCATCGGCTGTTGCCACCCGCCGGGCGAAGGGGCGTCCCGGTGGGTGAAGTCTCGACCACGTACGAGCATCCCGTCAACCACCGAATCGATCATGTGCGGCGGAATCGGGGCAGGTCGGCGCTCAGTCGCCCCGGCGCGCGCGGATCAGGGTCAGCCGCTGTTCGGTCGTCTCCAACCGGCTCTGGAGGCTCTCGGCGCGCTGTTGGAGGCTCTCCGCGGCGGCACTCAGCGCGGCGGCCTCGTCGGCCCGCCGCTGCAACCGGCCGACCGCACGACGCAGATGCGGCAACCGGGCCAGCACCGGACGAACCACCAGCGCGAGGACGACCAACGGCACCAGCACCAGCGCGAGCACGATCCACTTCAGCACGGGCGTCAGCCTACTGCCTGACCGCCTGCGCCGCCGGGTCCGCACCCGGCGACACCGGCGTCGCGTACGCCTCCAGCGCTGCCACTGCCGCGTCCCGGACCTGCTCGGCCAGCTCGGTCGGGGCGACGACGGCGACGTCCGGCCCGAGGCCGAGCACGAACCGGCGGGCCCAGCCCAGGTCGGTGACCCGCAGCGAGACCACCCAGCGTTCGCCGTCGGACTCGATCCGCTCACAGGGGTAGTACTCGGTGATCCACCGCTCCCCCCGGCCGATGCGCAGCGTGATCAGCGGCAGCTCCGACGAGGGCCGGAACACGCCCTCGCTGAGGTCCTGCGGGCGGGCCTGCGGCGGCACCACGGCCGCCTCGGCCAGCTCGGTGACCGCGTCGATCCGGTCGGCCCGGAACAACCGGACCGCCTCGGCCCGGCGGCACCACGCCTCGACGTACGTCCGACCGCTGACCATCAGCACCCGTAGCGGGTCGATGACGCGTTCGGTGGTCTCGTCCCGCGCCGCCGTGTAGTACGTGATGCGCAGCGCTCGGCCACCCTCCACGGCGGCACGGAGCTGCTCCACCCGGCCGGTGTCGCCGGGCAGCCGTACCTCCACCGGGGCCGCCACCTGGTCACCGGCGGCGTCCTCGATCTTGGCGAGGGCCCGTTCCACCGCCTCCCGGTTAGCCACCCCAGGCGTCTCGGCCAGCATCCGCAGCGCCACCACCAGGGCCAGCGCCTCGTCGGGCGTGAGTCGCAACGGCCGGTCGATCCCGGCGTCGTAGGTGATCGTCACCCGGTCGCCGTCGAAGGCCATGTCGATCAGGTCACCCGGGCCGTACCCGGGCAGCCCGCAGACCCACAGCAACTCCAGGTCCTCGCGGAGCTGGCGCTCCGTGACGCCCAGGTCACCGGCCGCCTCGGCGATCTCGATGCCGGGCCGGGCGAGCAGGTACGGCACCAGGTTGAGCAGCCGCGCCAACCGGTCGGCGGAGGTACGGGAGGAGGTCTTCGCACTCACCGAATTGGCCTTCCGTTCGCGACTGCGGGCCTCGCAAGCTCACTCCTCGCGCTCACCGAGCCGGCCTTTCGTTCGCGACTGCGGGGCTCGCAAGCTCACTCACCGCGACACCGCCATGTCGTCGTGCCGGACGGCGATCTCCTTGAGGCGCTGGATGACCGCCTCACGTACCTCCGGCGGGTCGAGCACGCGCACGTCGGGCCCGTAGCCGACCAGGTGCCCGGCCAGGGACTCGGCGTCGGCGTAGGGCAGGACCAGCCGGTCGCCCTCCGGCCCGGCGGTCGCCTCCACCGCCCAGCGGCGCAGCCCGGCGGCCCGCCCCGAGGCCACGAGCACGGTGGCCCGGCCGGGCCGTTCGGCCGGGCCGAACCAGCGGGCCACGTGGCTGATCAGGTCGACGTCGGCCGGCGGCTGGTAGGCGCCCGACGCGCCGGTGGCCCGGACCGGACCGGCGACCCGGGACAGCCGGAAGCAGCGGGTGGCGTCGCGGTCCAGGTCGTGGCCGACCACGTACCACCGGCCACGCCAGCAGACCACCCCCCACGGTTGCAGCCGGCGGCGGGTGGGGGCGTCCTGGTCCGGTACCCGGTAGTCGAACCGGACCTCGCGCCGGTCCCGCGCGGCGGCGGTCAGCGGGGCGAACGCCGGGTCGACCGTCACCATGGGCTCCAGGCCGAGGGTGGCCTGTGGGTCCACGTCCACCCCGGCGGCGCGCAGCTTCGCCAACCCGGAGGAAGCGGCGGCGGCCAGGCCGGCGTGCTGCCACAACCGTGCGGCGATGCCGACCGCTGCGGCCTCGTCCGGTTTCAGGGGAATGTCGGGAAGGGCGTACTCACGCTGGGCGATCCGGTAACCCGGCTCGGTATCGAAGGCGCTCGCCGTCCCGGTTTCCAGCGGTACGCCCAACTCCCGCAGTTCGGCCTTGTCACGCTCGAACTTGCGCTGGAACGCCTCGTGTTCCCGGGCGTCGTCGGGGTGGTGCTCGTAGCCGGGCACGGTCGCGGCGATCTGCGCAGCGGTCAGGAACCGCCGCGTGGACAGCAGGCAGATCACCAGGTTGACCAGGCGTTCGGTGCGACTTCGCGACACGGCGTAGACGCTAGCAGCCGCGCCGCTCCCGCCACGCACCCGCGCCGCCCCCGGATGCCTCCGGATGTAAGGAAGGGTCCCCTGCTAACGCCTCGTGTATAGGAAGGGTCCCTTCCTTACATCCGTACCCGGGCGTGAGCGGGCGGCAGGGTGCGGGTTAGCGTGCGGGCATGGTGCGATGGCGGGCAGGCGTGGTGGCGGCGCTGCGGCGACGGTGGACCGGTGCCGTGGAACTCGACGTCGAGCTGGCCGACGGCACATCGATGCGCGCGTTGGCGTACCCGGAACTGGTCGGTGAGCCCGAGCCCGGCGACCGGGTGCTGCTCAACGCCGGAGCGCTGCTGATGGGTCTGGGCACCGGCGGGTACGCCCTGGTGGTGGCGGTGCCCGACCGGTTGCCGCCGGACCCGCCGCAGGCCCTCGACTCCCGCGACGCGGGGCACCTGGTCAAGGCGCGCTACACCCCGTTGCAGCCGATCCTGCTCGGGGTGGACGAGGAGGCGTCGCCGCACCGGGAGGTGCTGGCCGCCGCCGAGGACCTGGGTGGTCTGCCGGTGGTGACCGCCGACCTGCACTCGGCGCTGCCGGCGATCCTGGCCGGCATCCGGGCCGACGCGTCGCACGCCCGGGTGGCGTACCTGCTCACCGACGGTGGGGCGCTGCCCGCCTGGTTCTCCCGGACGCTGGCCGGGCTGCGCGACGAGTTGGTCGGCACGATCAGCGTCGGGCAGGCGTTCGGCGGTGACCTGGAGGCGTCGACCCTGCACAGCGGGCTGCTCGCCGCCCGGCACGTCCTGCACGCCGACGTCGCCGTGGTGGCGCAGGGCCCGGGCAACCTGGGCACCGGCACCCGGTGGGGTTTCTCCGGGGTCGCCGTGGGCGAGGCGGTCAACGCCGTCGCCGCGCTGGGCGGGCGGCCGATCGGCTCGCTCCGGATCTCCGACGCCGACCCCCGGCCCCGGCACCGGGGCGTCTCACACCACAGCCTGACCTCGTACGGGCGGGTGGCGCTGGCCCGTGCGGATCTGGTGGTGCCCGAGGGCCTGGACCCGACGCTGGCGGCCGAGGTCGACGCCGCGCTCGCGCCGCTGGCCGACCGGCACACGCTGGTACGGGTCGACGACGCGGGCCTGGACGCGGCGTTGCGGCGCAGCCCGGTGCCGCTGTCGACGATGGGGCGCGGTCTGGACGCCGACCACGCCTACTTCCTGGCCGCTGCGGCAGCCGGACGGCACGCGGCCGGCCTCACCTCGACGACGTCCCCACCGCCCACCGTTTCCTGAGGCACCCGACGCCGCCAGTGCATCGTGCTGGCACCCCACGCGGACAACGCCGTGAGCAGGGATTCGCGGAGCGTGTTAGCAGGGGTCCCCTGCTATACCGCAGGCGTTGGAAGGGGGCCCTTCCTTACAACTCAGTACACCGCTCAGGCGAAGATGATCAGGGCTAGCCAGCCGCCGACCATCGCGGCCAGGGCCAGCGCGAGCACCCAGGTGGGGACGGTGTACTCGCCTCGACGGTTGCGCTCGACCTCGGCGCGCACCTTCTCGCGGCGGCGTTCGAGCCAACTCTGCCGCTCGGTGCCGGGGGTGGGGGGTTCGGGAGGAAGCATGGCCCGACCAGCGTACCCGGGCCCGTCCGGCGCGCGGACGGACCCGGGCAGGACCGGGTCACATGCTGGCGATCAACCGCTCCACCCGCTCGTCGTACGCCCGGAACGGGTCCTTGCACAGCACGGTGCGTTGCGCCTGGTCGTTGAGCTTGAGGTGCACCCAGTCGACGGTGAAGTCCCGCCGCTTCTCCTGGGCGTGCCGGATGAACTCGCCCCGCAGCCGGGCCCGGGTGGTCTGCGGCGGCGTCTCCTTCGCCTCGAAGATCTCCGGGTCGGTGGCGACCCGGTCCACGTCGCCGCGCCGCTCCAGCAGGGCGTAGAGGCCGCGCCCGCGACGCAGGTCGTGGTAGGCGAGGTCCATCTGGGCCACCCGGGGGTGTGACAGCGGCAGGTCGTGCTTGCGCTGGTAGCGCTCGATCAGCCGGAGCTTGGTCACCCAGTCGATCTCGCGGGAGACCGGCTCCAGGTCACCGCTCTCCACCGCGTTCAGCACCCGGCCCCACAGCTCGACGACCCGCTTGGCGGTCTGGTCGCCACCGCGCCGCTCGACGAACTCGGTCGCCTTGGAGAGGTACTCCTGCTGGATCTCCAGGGCGCTGATCTCCTTGCCGGAGGCCAGCCGCACCTTGCGGCGGCCGGTGATGTCGTGTGACACCTCGCGGATGGCCCGGATCGGGTTCTCCAGGGTGAGGTCGCGCATCACCACCCCGGCCTCGATCATCCGCAGCACGATGTCGGCGGTGCCGACCTTGAGCAGCGTGGTGACCTCGTTCATGTTGGAGTCGCCGACGATGACGTGCAGGCGGCGGTACCGCTCGGCGTCGGCGTGCGGCTCGTCCCGGGTGTTGATGATCGGGCGGCTGCGGGTGGTCGCCGACGAGACGCCCTCCCAGATGTGCTCGGCCCGCTGGGACAGGCAGTAGACGGCACCGCGCGGCGTCTGCAACACCTTGCCGGCGCCGCAGATCAACTGCCGGGTGACCAGGAAAGGGATCAGGACGTCGGCGAGCCGGCCGAACTCCCCGTGCCGGGACACCAGGTAGTTCTCGTGGCAGCCGTAGGAGTTGCCGGCCGAGTCGGTGTTGTTCTTGAACAGATAGATCTCACCGGCGATGCCCTCGTCGTGCAGCCGCTTCTCCGCGTCGATGAGCAGCCCCTCCAGGATCCGCTCACCGGCCCGGTCGTGGGCGACCAGGTCGACCACCGAGTCGCATTCCGGGGTGGCGTACTCGGGGTGCGAGCCGACGTCGAGATAGAGGCGTGCGCCGTTGCGGAGGAAGACGTTGCTCGACCGGCCCCAGGACACCACTCGGCGGAACAGGTATCTGGCTACCTCGTCAGGGGACAGCCGCCGCTGCCCACGGTAGGTGCAGGTGACGCCGTACTCGGTCTCCAGACCGAAGATTCGCCGCTCCATGATGAGACATTAGCCGTACCGAGGCCCACTTCGTCACTGTCGCGGCCCGTACGTGTCGGTCCCGGTCGGTCAGGACCCCCCGGGAAGCCCCGCGCCGGCCAGGCCCGCCGTGTACGCCCGACACGTGTCGTAGTCCGGCAGCAGCCCCCGCTGCCGCGCCTCGGCGAGGCGCGGCGCGGCGGCGTCGCGGTCGGAGAGCTGCGGTGATCCGGTCGGCCAGTCGATGCCCAGCTCCTCGTCGAGAGGGTGCACCGCGTGCTCGCCGGTGGGGTTGTAGGTGGTCGAGCAGACGTAACTGAGCGTCGCGTCGTCGGTCAACGCGCAGAAGCCGTGACCGAGCCCCTCGGCCAGGTAGACCGCGCGCCGGTCCACGTCGTCCAGGCGTACGCCCTCCCAGCGGCCGAAGGTCGGCGAGCCGACCCGCAGGTCCACCACCACGTCGAGCACCGCGCCCCGGACACAGGTGACGTACTTGGCCTGGCCGGGCGGTACGTCGGCGAAGTGGATGCCCCGCACCACGTCGCGGGCCGACACGGAGAGGTTGCCCTGCGCCAGCCGCAGCGGGTGCCCGACCGCCTCGGCGAGCCGGTCGAAGCGGTACCACTCCAGGAACAGCCCGCGCGCGTCGCCGTGTTTCTGCGGGACGATCTCCCAGGCGCCCTCGATGCTCAACGGCCGGATCTTCACGGGGTCACCTGCACCGGCACGGTCCGGTCGGCCTGGTCGCCGCGTTCGCGGGCGAGCAGGTCGAGCAGGTAGTCGCCGTACCCGCTCTTGGTCAGCGGCTCGGCCAGCGTGCGCAACTGCGCGTCGTCGATCAGGCCGGCCCGCCAGGCCACCTCCTCGACACAGCCGATCTTCATGCCCTGCCGTTCCTCGATGACCCGGACGAACTCGGCGGCCTGCATCAGCGAGGTGAAGGTGCCGGTGTCCAGCCAGGCGGTGCCCCGGTCCAGCACGGTCACCGACAGCTCCCCGGCCAGCCGGTACGCCTCGTTGACCGCGGTGATCTCCAGCTCGCCCCGGACGCTCGGGGTGAGGCCACGGGCGATCTGCACCACCCGGTTGTCGTAGAAGTACAGCCCGGGCACGGCGTACCGGGACTTGGGCCGGGCCGGCTTCTCCTCGATCGACAACACCCGACCGTCGTCGTCGAAGTGCACGACGCCGTACGCCTGCGGGTTGGCCACCGGGTAGGCGAAGATCCGCCCGCCGACCGGGTCGCCCGCGGCGGCGAGCTGGCCGCCCAGTCCGACGCCGTGGAAGATGTTGTCGCCCAGGATCAACGCGACGGCCTCGTCACCGATGAAGTCCGCGCCGAGCACGAACGCCTGGGCGATGCCCTCCGGGCGCGGTTGGGCGACGTACTCCAGGCGCAGCCCGAACTGGCTGCCGTCGCCGAGCAGGCGCTGGAACTGGCCCTGTTCCTCGGGGGTGGTGATCACCAGGATCTCCCGCACCCCGGCCATCACCAGGGTGGAGAGCGGATAGTAGATCATCGGTTTGTCGAAGACCGGCATGAGCTGCTTCGACACCGCCCGAGTGATCGGCCACAGTCGGCTACCGGTGCCGCCGGCGAGCAGGATTCCACGCACCCGGGGAGCGTACCGGGAGTAACCGGCGCAGGCCACGCGGCGCAACCGCTGCATTGCGGGGGATTCGCGTAGACTTCCGGATCCGTGAGGATCCTGGTCACCGGCGGCGCCGGCTTCATCGGTTCGGAATACGTCCGAATGCTGCTCGGGGCACCCGGCGGCAGCGCGCAGGGGGTGCCCCCGGTGGAGCCCACCGTCGTCACCGTGCTGGACGCTCTGACGTACTCCGGCAATCTGGCGAACCTCGACCCGGTCCGCGACGACCCGCGACTACGTTTCGTGTCGGGTGACATCCGCCACGCCGAGGTCGTGGACGAGGTCGTCCCCGGACACGACGTCATCGTGCACTTCGCCGCCGAGTCGCACGTCGACCGCTCGATCGCCGGGGCCGCGCCGTTCGTCACCACCAACGTGCTGGGCACCCAGACGCTGCTCGACGCCGCGCTGCGGCACGGCACGGGTCGGTTCGTGCACGTCTCGACCGACGAGGTGTACGGCTCGATCGCGGACGGCTCGTGGACCGAGGACTGGCCGCTGGCGCCCAACTCGCCGTACTCGGCGTCGAAGGCCGGCTCGGACCTGCTGGCGTTGGCGTACCACCGCACGCACGGTCTGGACGTGGTGGTGACCCGCTGCTCCAACAACTACGGGCCGTACCAGTTCCCGGAGAAGGTCATCCCACTGTTCGTGACCAACCTGCTCGACGGGCGGACCGTGCCGCTCTACGGCGACGGCGGCAACGTGCGGGACTGGCTGCACGTGCACGACCACTGCCGGGGCATCGCGCTGGTGCAGCAGAAGGGTCGCGCCGGCGAGGTCTACCACATCGGCGGCGGCACCGAGCTGACCAACAAGGAGCTGACCGCGCTGCTGCTCGACGCGTGCGGCGCCGACTGGGACCGGGTGGTGGCGGTGCCCGACCGCAAGGGCCACGACCGCCGCTACTCGCTGGACATCTCGAAGATCAACAAGGAGCTGGGGTACGCCCCCAGCATCCCGCTGGAGGCCGGCCTCGCCGACACCGTCGGCTGGTACCGGAACAACCGGTCCTGGTGGGAACCGCTGACCCGGGCGCAGTCCGCGTGAGGGCGCTGGTGACGGGTGCCGGTGGGATGCTCGGCCGGGACCTGGTGGCGGTCCTCGCCGCCGAGCACACGGTGACCCCCGCCACCCGGGCCGAGCTCGACGTCACCGACGCCGCCGCCGTGCACGCCGCGGTGACCGGACACGACGTGGTGGTCAACGCCGCCGCGTGGACCGACGTCGACGGTGCCGAGTCGGACGAGACGGCGGCCACCCGTGTCAACGGCGAGGCGGTGGCGCACCTCGCCCGGGCCTGCGCCGCGCACGGCGCCCGCCTGATCCAGATCTCCACCGACTACGTCTTCCCCGGCCACGCGGACACCCCGTACCGGGAGGACACGCCCACCGCGCCGATCAACGCGTACGGCCGGAGCAAGCTCGCCGGGGAACTGGCCGTGACCCGGTTGCTGCCCGACGCCGGCTACGTGGTCCGCACCGCCTGGTTGTACGGCACCCACGGGCGCAACTTCGTCAGCACCATGCTCGGCCTGGCAGACCAGCGCGAGTTCCTCGACGTGGTGGACGACCAGCGGGGCCAGCCCACCTGGTCCCGCGCGTTGGCACGGCAGGTGGTGGCGCTGGCCGGGGCGGCCCTGGCCGGTCGCGCGACCCCCGGGGTCTATCACGGCACCTGTGCCGGCGAGACCACCTGGTACGGGCTGGCCCGGGCCGCGTTCGCCCTGCACGGGCTCGATTCGGACCGGATCCGGCCGATCACCAGCGACCGCTTCCCGCGTCCCGCCGCGCGACCGGCGTACAGTGTGCTAGGGCACGACCGATGGGCCGCCGCCGGGCTGTCACCCCTACCGGACTGGCACGCCACACTGAGCGACGCGCTCGCCCCCGCCGCTCCACCCTCCCCGTGGAAGGTCGCATGAAGCTCACCCTGATCACCGGCTTGACCGGTCTGGTCCTGTTGGCCACGATCGTCGAGTTGCTGCGCCGCCGACAGCTACGCGAGAAGTACGGCATGCTCTGGCTCGGGCTGCTGTTCGTGGTCATCCCCCTGTCGCTGTTCCCCCGGCTGCTCGACGGCGTCGCCGACCTGCTCGGCGTGGCCTCCGGCGTCAGCCTCGTGCTCTTCCTCGGCATCGTCTTCCTCCTGCTCGTCTGCATCCACCTGAGCTGGGAGGTCAGTGCGCTGGAGGAGGAGACCCGCACGCTGGCCGAGGAGGTCGCGCTGATCCGCGCCGAGTTCGAGGCCGACCGGGCGGTACGGGAAGAGCTGGTGTCCCGCGATGGTTAACGGCAAGCGCCTCCTGGTCATCATCCCGGCGCTGAACGAGGCCGGGTCGATCGCCGACGTGGTCCGCGAGGTCCGCGGCGAGTTGCCCGGCGTCGACGTGCTCGTGGTGGACGACGGCTCCACCGACCGCACCGCCGCGGTGGCCGCCGCCGCCGGTGCCCGGGTCGCCCGGCTGCCGTACAACCTCGGTGTCGGCGGCGCCATGCGCCTCGGCTACCGGTACGCCCACGACCACGACTACGACGTGGCGGTCCAGATCGACGCCGACGGTCAGCACGACCCCCGGTACGTGCCGAAGCTGGTCGACCTGCTCGACGAGTACGACCTGGTGATCGGTGCCCGGTTCGCCGGTGAGGGCGAGTACCGCGTGCGGGGGCCCCGACGCTGGGCGATGGGGATGCTGTCGACGGTGCTCTCCGGCCTGTCCGGCACCACGCTGACCGACACCACCTCGGGTTTCCGCGCCGCCAACCGACGGATGATCGAGATGTTCGCCCAGTGGTATCCGGCCGAGTACCTCGGCGACACCGTCGAGACGCTGGTGCACACCGCCCGCCGGGGTTACCGCATCCAGCAGGTGCCGGTGGCGATGCGGCGGCGGATGGCCGGCACCCCGAGCCACTCCCCCGCCAAGGCGATGATCTACCTCGGCCGGGCGCTGGCCGTGCTCACGCTGGCCCTCATCCGCCGGTGATCGATCGCCTGATCCGTCTCGTCCCGCCCGGCACCGTCCCGGTCGGCGCCGGTCTGGCCATCGTCGGCCTGGCCTCGTACGTGCACCTGGCGGTGGCCGGGCACAACCTCACCGCCGGGGACTACTCGTCGCTGTCGGTGCTCTGGTCCTTCGTGTTCACCGTGGGCCTCGGCGTGTTCCTGCCGGTCGAGCAGGAGGTGGCCCGGCTGGTCGCGGCCCGACGTACCCGTGGGTTGCCGCCCGGTCCGGTGCTGGTCCGGGGCGCCGCCGTCGCCGCCGTCACGCTGGGCCTGCTCGTGCTGGTCTGCGTCGCCGCCGCCGACCTGCTCGCCGACCGTCTCTTCGCCGGTGACACCCGGCTGGTGTGGGCGCTCTGCGGCGCGCTCGCCGCGCTGGCGGTGGCACACACCACCCGGGGCGTGCTCTCCGGGCTGCGGCAGTTCGGCTGGTACGGCAGCCAACTCGGGATCGACGGCGGGCTGCGCATCGGGTTGGTGGCCCTCCTCGGCCTGGCCGGGGTCGACTCCCCGATGGCGTACGCGCTGGTGCTGGTCGTGGCTCCGCTGGTGGGCGTCGCGTCGACCGTGCCGCCGGTGATCCGGGCGGCCGGTGGGGGCACGGCCCTGCCCTGGCCGGCCCTGCTGCGCGGGCTGGCCCTGCTCACCGTCTCCAGCCTGCTTGCGCAGGTCGTGGTCAACGTCGGCGTGATCAACGTACGGCTGCTCGCCCCGGCCGACGTGGCGACCGCCGGTGCGCTGCTCTCCGCGCTGGTGCTGGTCCGCATCCCGTTGTTCGTGTTCGGCTCGATGCAGGCCGCGCTGCTGCCCGGCCTCTCCACCGCCGCCGCCACCGGCGACCAGGCGGCCTTCGGCACGCTGCTGCGCCGGGCCCTGGCCGTGGTCACCGCGCTCGGGCTGGTCGGCGGCGTGCTGGGCGCGCTGCTCGGTCCGTGGCTGGTCCGGATCCTCTTCGACGCCCCGGACGTCCTCGGTCACGGCGACTTCGCCTGGCTCGGCCTGGCCACCCTGGCCTATCTGTGGGCGATGGTCCTCGGGCAGGCGCTGCTCGCCCGCGACCAGCACCAGGCGCAAGCCGTGGCGTGGGTCGCCGGGGTCGCCGCGCTGGTCGCCGCCACCCTCGCCCCGCTCAGCGTCGCGCTGCGCGTCGAGCTCGGCTACACGGTGGGATCCCTGGTGGTCGTCGCGGTGATGCTCACCCGGCTGCGCCGGGACACCGCCACCCCCACCCCGCCCGTCGCGGTCCCGGTGTCCGCGAGCACCCCCGGAGGCATCCGATGAGCCACCCCCGCGTGACCGCGGTGATGCTCGCCTACGGCCCCGAGCCCTGGCTGGTCGACGCCGCCGAGGCGGTCCTGGCCAGCACCGGCGTCGACCTCGACCTGGTGGTGGTGGACAACGGCTGCACCGGCGACGGCATCGACGTGGTCAAGGGCCTGCCCGGGGTCCGGGTGATCCGGCCGGACGAGAACACCGGCTACTCCGGCGGCTGCAACGTCGGCGCGGCCGAGGCCACCGGCGACTGGCTCGCCTTCGTCAACTCCGATGCCGTGGTCGCCCCCGACGCGCTCGCGAAGGTGGTCGCGGTGGCCGCCGAACCGGGCGTCGGCGCGGCGATGGCCTCCATCCGGCTCGCCCACGACCCCGACCTGATCAACACCTCCGGCAACCCGCTGCACTTCACCGGTCTGTCGTGGGCGGGCGGCAACGGCGAACCCGCGAGCGCGCACGCCCGACGGACCGTCGTACCGTCGCTGAGCGGCTGCTGTTTCGTGATCGGCCGGTCCCGCTGGACCGAGCTGGGCGGTTTCCCCACCGAGTACTTCGCCTACCACGAGGACACCGAGCTCAGCCTGCGGCTGTGGCAACGCGGCCTACGGGTGGAGTACGTGCCGGACGCCGTGGTGCGGCACCACTACGAGTTCTCCCGCAACGACCTCAAGCTCTACCTGGTCGAACGCAACCGGCTGCTGACCCTGCTCACCGCCTACCAGGGCCGTACCCTGGCGCTGCTGGCGCCGATGCTGCTGCTCACCGAGGTCGCGATGCTGGCCGCCGCGCTCGCCGGCGGTTGGTCCCGGCAGAAGACGCGCGGCTGGGGCTGGCTGTGGCGTCACCGCGACTGGGTACGCGCCCGCCGCCGTCGGTTGCAGTCGGAGCGCACCGTCGGCGACGGCGCGATCGCCGACCTGATGACCGCCCGGGTGGCCCCCTCCAACGTGGCCGCGCCGCCGGGGATGGGTGTCTTCAACGCCCTCGCCGCCGCCTGGTGGGCGCTGGTGCGACCGCTGCTCGCGCGTCGCTGATTCACCGCCCGACGACGGTCGCGATCGGGGACTTGCGGAAACGACGCGGCGCCCGACGGTTGCGAACTGTCGGGCGCCGGGGAACTCCAGCTCGGCAGGGCGTCAGGCGTCCGGCTTGTCGGCCGGCTTGTCCTCCAGGTCCGCCGAACCGGCCGAAGTGGTCGGCTTGTGCGCCTCCTCGGTCGGAGTGGTCGGGGTCTCCGCCCGGTCCCCCTCCGCCGCCGCCTCGCCTTCCGCGCCGCCGTCGAGCAGCCCGGTCAGCGCCGCGCCGGTGATCCGCCGGAAGGTACGCCCCACCCGGTTGCGGTCCAGGACCGCGACCTCCAGTTGGTCGGCGGCGATCGTCCGGGCGGCGCCGCCCTCGCCACCGACACTGCCCAGCGCCTGCACCGCCACCTTCACCGCCTCGCCCAGCGACATGTCCGGCCGGTGGTTCGACTTGAGCACCCCGGAGATCGCGTCGGCCTGGCCGCCCATCGCCATCCGGCCCGGCTCGTCGGTCACCGACCCGTCGTAGGTGAGTCGGTAGAGCGAGTCGTCCTCCGAGGTGGCACCCACCTCGGCGACGCAGATCTCCACCTCGAAGGGCTTGGACTGCTCGGTGAAGATCGTGCCGAGGATCTGCGCGAACGTGTTGGCCAGCGCCAGGCCGGTGACGTCGCGCCGGTCGTAGCTCAACCCGTTGAGGTCGGCCATCCGCACCCCGGCCCGGCGCAGGTTCTCGAACTCGTTGTAGCGACCGACGGCCGCGAAGCCGATCCGGTCGTAGATCTCGCCGACCTTGTGCAGGGTGCTGGAGAGGTTCTCCGCGACGAAGAGCACCCCACCGGCGTAGCTCAGGACCACCGCGCTGCGCCCCCGGGCGATGCCCTTGCGGGCCAGCTCGGAACGGTCGCGCATGATCTGTTCGGGCGAGGCGTAGAACTGCATGGCCACGGCGGCGGCTCTCCTTCGGGCGCTGTGCTGGGGGAACTGCGTTCAGGTGGGGTGGGGACGGGCTCAGCCGCCCGGATTCTCCATCCGGCCGGCGACCACGCTCTCGCCGAGCGCCGCCGTCTCCGCGTCGGTCAGCCGGTACGTCCCCTCCGCCGTCGCGGTCATCACCACCGGGAAGATCCGCCGGGTCAGGTCGGGGCCGCCGGTCGCGGTGTCGTCGTCGGCGGCGTCGTAGAGCGCCTCCACCGCCAGCCGCGTCGCGTCGTCGACGGAGAGCCCGGGCCGGAACCGCTTCTTCAGCGCCGACCGGGCGAACAGCGAACCCGAGCCGATCGCGTCGTAGCCGGTCTCCTCGTAGGGGCCGCCGGTCACGTCGAAGCTGAAGATGCGCCCGGCCCGCGCCGGGTCCTTGGCGGCCAGGTCGAAGCCGGCGAACAAGGGGATCACGGCCAGCCCCTGCATCGCCGCCCCGAGGTTGCCCCGGATCATCGCGGCGAGCCGGTTGGCCTTGCCGTCGAGCGAGAGCATGGCGCCCTCGATCTTCTCGTAGTGCTCCAGCTCCACCTGGAACAGCCGCATCAGCTCGATGCCGATCCCGGCGGTCCCGGCGATCCCCACCAGCGAGTACGCGTCGGCGGGGTGGACCTTCTCGATGTCGCGCTGCGCGATCAGGTTGCCCATGGTGGCCCGCCGGTCGCCGGCCATCACCACACCGCCGTCGGCGACGATGGCGACGATCGTGGTGGCGTGCGGGGCCAGGTCGGCGGCCATGCCCGGCGGCAGCGGCCGGCGGCCGGGCAGCAACTCGGGGGCCACCTTGCTCAGGAACGTGGTGAAGGAGGACGTCCCCGCGTTGGTGAACACATCTGGTAGACGCCCGGATGGATCAAAACCCGCTGCCACGTGGTTCCTCTCAGGTACGTGATGGCCCTGGCCAGCCTCGTAGGACTGTCACGGAACTGGCCAAGACCACCGGTGCAGTTGAAGCAGATTATCCCGCGCACCCACCCGGTGCGATGATCGTGGTCCACAAGTTCCGGATCGGGTTCACCACAGGCCGCGCCGACCCCACCACGCCCGGCGAGAAATGGACATGAGCCCTATTCTCCGCCCTTCTGGACGTACCCCCTCACGAACTCCTCGGCGTTCTCCTCCAACACGGAGTCGATCTCGTCGAGCAGGTCGTCCACGTCCTCGGTGATCTCGGCGTGCCGCTCGGCGACCTCCGGGTTCGCCTCGACGGTGACGTCCTCGATCTCCTCACCCTGACGGGACTTGCCCGTCTGCGACTGACCGCCGCTGTCATGAGTGGCCACTGTTGCCTCCTCCACGATCGCCTGCGATGAACTTACCTCGCGGGAACGACGAAACGCCCGTCGCGCGCCGGTACGGCACCGGCGCGCGGGCACCGCACGAGAGCGACTCAGCCGCCGGTCAGCGTCTCCAGCAGGTCCTTGGCGCTGGCGCACCTGTCGAACAGCGCACCCACGTGCCGCCGGGTGCCCCGCTCCGGCTCCATCATCGGCACCCGGACCAGGGACTCCCGTCCGACGTCGAAGATCACCGAGTCCCAGCTCGCGGCGACCACCTCGGAGGCGTACTGCGCCAGGCAGCGGCCCCGGAAGTAGGCCCGGGTGTCCTCCGGCGGCTCGGTCATCGCGGCCTGCGTCTCGGCGTCGGGCAGCAGCGTCTTCATCGCCCCCCGGGAGACCAGGCGGTGGTAGAGCCCCTTCTCCGGCCGGACGTCGGAGTACTGCAGGTCGACCAGTTGGAGCTTGTGCGAGCCCCAGCCGAGCTTCTCCCGCTCCCGGTAGCCCTCCAACAGCCGCAGCTTGGCCACCCAGTCCAACTCGTCGGCACAGAGCATGACGTCGCGGCCGAGCCGGTCGAGGACGTTCTCCCACCGGTCCAGCACGTCGGTGGTCTGCTCGTCGACGTCGCCGCCGTACCGGTCCTCCACGAATGCCCGGACCCGCTCCAGGTAGGCCCACTGGATGTCCAGGGCTGTCAACCGACGACCGTCGCGCAGCCGCATCCGATGCGTCAGCGACGGGTCGTGGCTGACCGCGCGCAGCTCACCGACCGGGTCGGCGATGCCGAGGTCCGGGCCGAGCGCCTTCTCCTCGATCATGGCGAGGATCAGCGCGGTGGTGCCCACCTTGAGGTAGGTGGAGATCTCGGACAGGTTCGCGTCACCGATGATGACGTGCAGGCGGCGGTACTTGTCGGCGTCGGCGTGCGGCTCGTCCCGGGTGTTGATGATCGGCCGCTTGAGCGTGGTCTCCAGCCCCACCTCGACCTCGAAGAAGTCGGCCCGCTGCGAGATCTGGAAGCCGCTCTGGCCGCCGTCCTGCCCGATGCCGACGCGACCGGCGCCGCAGACGATCTGCCGGGTCACGAAGAACGGGGTCAGGTACGCCACGATGTCGGCGAAGGGGGTCTGCCGGCGCATGAGGTAGTTCTCGTGCGCGCCGTAGCTGGCGCCCTTGTTGTCGGTGTTGTTCTTGTAGAGGTGGATCGGCGCGCTGCCCGGGATGGTGGCCGCGCGGCGAGCCGCCTCGGCCATCACCCGCTCCCCCGCCTTGTCCCAGCGCACCAGGTCCCGGGGGTTGGTCACCTCCGGGGTGGAGTACTCCGGGTGCGCGTGGTCGACGTAGAGCCGGGCCCCGTTGGTGAGGATGACGTTGGCCAGCCCGAGGTCCTCGTCGGCGAGCGCCTCGGCGGGGTCGTACGCCGCCCCGGAGTAGGTGAAGCCACGTGCGTCCCGCAGTGGTGACTCCTCCTCGTAGTCCCACCGCGCCCGGCCGCCCCGGTTGAGTTCCGGGCGGGCGCCGTAGGCGTTCACCACCTGGGACGAGGTGACCATCGGGTTGGCCCCGGCCTGACCGGGCACGGAGATGCCGTACTCGACCTCGGTGCCCATGATCCGTCTTACGCTCATCGACCTACCCGCTTCGCTTGCCCGACCGGTCCCCCGTCACGTCGAGCGTAGTCGCCGCTCGGGCACGTCGGGGCGTGCCGGTGCGCTCGGGACGCCGCGGGTCGCACCGGTCAGTCCCCGGGCCTCTCGATGATCATGGATTCGATGGTGACCCGTTCGCGTATCTCGGGCAGCGAACGGAGCAGTCTCCTGGCCCGCGACTCCGCGCCGGTGTCGGTGGCCACCAGGCGGATCCGGCCGGGCGTCGCGTGCAACATCTGCCAGGTCCGACCCGGTTCGATGAAGAGCAGGCTGTAGGTCGCGTCCTCGGTCTGTGCGGTGGTGCCCTGCAGGGTCGAGACGCAGATGTTCTCCAGATAGGAGTCGTACGTGCCACGGTCGAGCACGAGGGTGGTCACTCCCTCGACGGCCGGGAACCGGCGGGCGACCTCGTCGCACACCACGGCCGCCCGGGACGGCTGGGTGACCTCCATGTGCACCCAGCGCTGCGCCCAGGTCCGCGGTTCGACCACGAGCAGACTCCGGTGCCAGCCGGTGACGCCGCCGAACAGCACGACGGTGGCGGCGACCGCGACGGCGGTGACCGCGGCGACGGCGGTACGCGCCGGCCGGCCCCGTTCCGGTACCGGCAGCAGCCGGACGACGGCGGCCATGCCGACGATGAGGAGGACGGTCGTGAGGTGCGCGGCCTTGTTGAAGTAGTAGCCGATCTCGCCGCCGAGGACGAGGCTGACCAGCCCGATGCCCGCGGTGAACAGGGTGCTGGCCAGGAGCACGAACAGCCAGCGTCGCCAGGTGGGGTCGGTGCGCCCGAGGCGGACCGCGAAGACCAGCAGGGCCGGTACGACGAAGACGCCGAGTCCCCCGAACGCCAGCCAGGTCTCGGTGAGGTCCGGGCCGACCGTGGCGCTGAGCGCCTCGGTCTGGTTCGCCCGGAGCACGCCGAGCAGGATCGGCACCGGGGCCAGCACGAAGGTGGCCAGGCCCACCACCCGGGCGGTGTGGCGGACCCGGAGCACCTCGCTGCGGCGGACCAGCAGCGAGCCGAGCACGAGGAGCACGGCCGGGGGCAGGAACAGGTAGTAGACGTATCCGATGCCGACCACCAGGGCGCCGAGCAGCAGCAGGTGCTCGCGGGAGGCGGTGATCGGTCGGGCGACGAGGACGGCGAGGACGACGGCGAGGGTCAGCCCGAGCGTCTCGGTGGGGTAGCCGGACCACAGCATCCGGGGCAGTTGGCTGCCGAGGACGAGGGCGCCGACGACGACGGTGAGCACGCCCCGGCTCAGCGGGTGCAGCGGACCGGGCAGCCGCTGGGCCGCCCAGAGCATGGTGAGCACCAGCAGGCCGAATCCGGCGACGTTCCACCACAGGAACGGATCGGCCAACCCGGCGGCTGCGGGGGCGCTGCCGGGCGGCACGAGGAAGCCGTTGAGCAGCGCGACGGTCAGGTGCCAGCCCTGCGGGTAGTAGACCAGCAGCCCGACCAGGTGTTCGCGGACCGTGTCCGCGTCGGTGAAGGCGTACCCGCCGTGCCGGCCGAGGACGTCGACGAGGGTGAGGTGACGCAGGTAGTCCTCGCCCCGGCTGAAGATGGTGAGCCGGCCGACGAGGTCACCGGCGCGCAGCAGGGGCTGGGCGAGGTACCAGACGATCGCGGCGGTGCCGACGACCGGGAACAGGTCGGCCCAGGCGGGACGCGGCAGGGTGGGACGCCGGCCGCTGGCCAGCGCGGCCAGCACCAGGACGGTCAGGGCGGTGCCGGTCACCGGCACCGGCGCCATCCCCCAGGGCCAGGCGGTGAGGAACAGACCGGCCACGGTGGTGAGGCAGACCAGCAGGACGGTGGCGAGGACCAGCCGGTCGAGCAGGGTACGTCCGCCGCGCAGCAGGCTCGCGGTGGTGAGCAGCACCAGTGGGGGCAACAGCCAGGCGACGTCGACCGCGACCGCGGCCAGCGGCAGGAGCCAGGCCAGGGCCAGGGCGACGGGGCCGAGGACGAATCTGCGCCGGTACGGCGGCGTGGAGCTCGCGGTCGGTGCGACCGGTGGGGCGAGCGCGCTCTGGTCGATGGACACGCGCATCCTTCACCAATAGGGATGGAAGGGAAAGATCCACAGTCTAGCGACGCCCTCCGGCCCGTACGCGGCGGGCCGGAGTGTCCCCACCGCGCCGTGCGGCGGTACGCGACGGGGCCCGCGACGCGTCGCGTCACGGGCCCCGGTGGCGCGACCGGTCAGAGGTACTGGCCGGTGTTGCTTGCGGTCTCGATGGAGCGACCGGCTTCGGCGCCCTTGCCGCCGGAGACGAGCGTGCGGATGTAGACGATCCGCTCGCCCTTCTTGCCGGAGATCCGGGCCCAGTCGTCGGGGTTGGTGGTGTTGGGCAGGTCCTCGTTCTCGCGGAACTCGTCGACGCACGCGTCGAGCAGGTGTTGCAGGCGAAGTCCCTTGCGACCGGAGGTGAGGAACTCCTTGATGGCCATCTTCTTGCCGCGGTCCACGATGTTCTGGATCATCGCGCCCGAGTTGAAGTCCTTGAAGTACAGGACCTCCTTGTCGCCGTTGGCGTAGGTCACCTCGAGGAAGCGGTTCTCCTCGGTCTCCGAGTACATCCGCAGCACCACCGCGTCGATCATCGCCGCGACGGTGGCCTGGGCGTCCTGACCGTGCTCGGCCAGGTCGTCCGCGGACAACGGCAGACCGGAGAGGATGTACTTGGAGAAGATGTCCTTGGCCGCCTCGGCGTCCGGACGCTCGATCTTGATCTTCACGTCGAGCCGACCCGGCCGCAGGATCGCCGGGTCGATCATGTCCTCCCGGTTGGAGGCACCGATGACGATGACGTTCTCCAGGCCCTCGACACCGTCGATCTCGCTGAGGAGCTGCGGGACGATGGTGTTCTCCACGTCGGAGGAGACGCCGGAGCCCCGGGTCCGGAAGATCGAGTCCATCTCGTCGAAGAAGACGATCACCGGAGTGCCCTCGCCGGCCTTCTCCCGCGCCCGCTGGAAGATCAGCCGGATGTGCCGCTCGGTCTCGCCGACGTACTTGTTGAGCAGCTCGGGACCCTTGATGTTGAGGAAGAAGCTGGTGTGCTTCTCCTCACCCCGCCGCTCGGCGATCTTCTTCGCCAACGAGTTGGCGACCGCCTTCGCGATGAGCGTCTTGCCGCAGCCGGGCGGACCGTAGAGCAGGATGCCCTTCGGCGGCCGGAGCTGGTGCTCCCGGAACAGGTCGGCGTGCAGGAACGGGAGTTCCACCGCGTCCCGGATCTGCTCGATCTGGGACTGCAGGCCGCCGATGTCGGCGTAGTCGACGTCCGGCACCTCCTCCAGGACCAGTTCCTCGACCTCGCTCTTGGGGATCCGCTCGTACGCGTACGCCGAGCGGGGTTCGATCATGAGCGAGTCGCCGGCCCGGATCGTGCTGCCGATCAGGGTCTCGGCCAGGTGCACGATCCGCTCCTCGTCGGAGTGCGAGACCACCAGCGCCCGGTCACCCGGGACACCGTCGGGGCCCGCCAGCACCTCCTTGAGCATCACCACCTCGCCGACCCGCTCGAAACCGAACGCGTCGACGATGTTGAGTGCGTCGTTGAGCAGGACCTCCTGGCCGCGCCGCAACTCACCCACGTCCAGCGAGGGTGAGACGGCCACGCGCAGTTTGCGCCCGCCGGTGAAGACGTCGACCGTGCCGTCCTCGTGCCGGGCCAGGAAGATGCCGTAGCCACTGGGGGGCTGGGCGAGACGGTCGATCTCCTCTTTGAGCGTCACGATCTGCGCGCGAGCCTCTTTCAGAGTGCTCACGAGCCGTTCGTTGTTCTCGGTCAGCCGCGCCAACTGCGCCTGGGTGGCCGCCAGCCGCTCTTCGAGCTGCCGGACGTGTCGGGGGCTTTCGGTCAACTTGCGCCGCACGAGAGCGAGTTCCTCTTGCAGGAACGCGACCTGCGTGGAGAGATCGTGGGCCTCCTTCTCCCACCGTGCGGCGCGCGAGTCCGCGTCGTCGCTGCGTGCCACGTCCCACCTCCCCGGGGGGCTCGAACGTTCTGCCCTAACACTAGCCGCTATGAGCCCGATTCGGTCCTCCGCAACGCGCCCGTCACCGAAGCTTGATCGCCAAGGGTGGGTGGCGGGGCGGGTACGGGCATTCGGGTACCGTCGTGGGGTGGGACGGGAGAACATGGGGGGTGCACCGGTGGTCGAGGTCGCGACCGACCAACTGCAGGTCTGGGTGGACCAGGACCTGTGCACGGGTGACGGGTTGTGCGTGCAGTACGCGCCGGAGGTCTTCGAGTTCGACGTCGACGGCCTGGCGTACGTCAAGGGCCCCGACGGCGAGCTCCAGCAGGCCCCGGGCGCCCGGGTGGACGTGCCGGAGCATCTCCGCCTAGAGGTGATCGACTCGGCGAAGGAGTGCCCCGGCGAGTGCATCCACGTCGTACGCGGAAGCGACGGCGTCGAGGTGGCCGGCCCGGACGCCGAGGACTGACCGGCCGGCCGCTAGAGCAGCGGACGACCGACCACCGAGGCGACCAGCCGGGCGAACTCCTCCAGCCGGGCGATCTGCCCGGCGCCGCCGTCGTCGAGCGTCTTGCCGAACCGCAGCGCGTCGTGCCGGGGCCCACCGGCGGCCTCCTCGCTGGGCGGTGACTCGTCCAGCGAGGTCAACAGCAGGTAGACGTCGATGCTGTCGACCCGGATCTCACCGTTGTCGTGGCGGAACAGCCGACGTCGGCACCCCACCTCGGTGACCGAGGAGACCGGCACGACCCGCAGCGACGAGGTCATCGAGCCGGGCGGGCCCTCCCCCGGCGGCACGTCCTCGCCGTGCCAGAGCACCAGCCGACTGCCGTCGCAGACGACGACCTCCTGCCACACCCCGTTCACCTCGTTGACGAAGCGTTCCAGCGTGAAGCCGAGCACCGAGGCACCGCGCAGCACGCCGCCGAGCGCCTCCAGGGCGACGTCGGGGTCCCGCAGGTAGGCGCGGGCCGCCGACTCGAGGTCGGTGTAGGGGGACCAGTCCGGGAAGACCGCCGGCAGGTCGCCACCGCCGAAACCGGGACGGCTCATGCCGTCACCCCACCCCGCCGGCCCGGACCGGCGGCACCGGCCCGCGTCGACCCGCGTCGAGGATCAGCCCGTTCACTCCGCGCCGCCCCAATCCGCCGTCACGGCCTGTCCGTCTCCTGCGTCGTGTCGGGTTCGGCACCGTCGGGCGGTGCCTGCCGGGCCGCCTCCGCCGCGCGCAGCGCCTGGCGCCGTTGCGCGTACGCCTCGCTGCCCTTGCTGGGCTTGCGACGGCGGGGCGGGGCGGTGACTCCGGGGGCGAGCTTACGCGCGGAGACGAGGAAGGCGGTGTGGGCGATCATCCGGTGGTCGGGCCGGACCGCCAGCCCCTCGGCGTGCCAGTCCCGCACCAGCGACTCCCAGGCACGCGGCTCGGTCCAGCCACCCCGCTCGCGCAACGCCTCGACCAGCTCGGAGAGCTGCGGGGTGGTGGCCACGTAGCCGATGAACACACCGCCGGGCAGCAGCGCCCGCTCGACCATGTCCAGGTTCTCCCACGGGGCCAGCATGTCCAGGATGATCCGGTCGAAGCCGGTCTCCGGGCACCCGGCCACGTCACCGGTGTGCAGGTGCCAGGCGGGGTGCGGGCCGTTGAAGAACGCCTCGACGTTGCGCCGGGCGATCTGGGCGAAGTCGTCGCGCACCTCGTACGAGTGCAGCTCGCCGGAGGCGCCCACGGCCCGCAGCAGCGAGCAGCTCAGCGCGCCGGAGCCGGCGCCGGCCTCCAGGACCTTCGCGCCCGGGAAGACGTCGCCCATGGCGACGATCTGCGCCGAGTCCTTGGGGTAGATCACCTGGGCGCCACGCGGCATCGACAGCACGTAGTCCGACAGCAGCGGACGCAGCGCCAGGAAGGCGGTGCCGCCGCCGGAGGTGGTGACCACGCTGCCGTCGGGCAGGCCGATCAGCGCGTCGTGCGCGAGGATGCCCCGGTGGGTGTGGAACTCCTTGCCCGGCTCCAGGGTGATGGTGTGCATCCGGCCCTTCGGGTCGGTCAACTGCACCCGGTCACCGGGACGGAACGGCCCGCGGTGCACGGCGGGCGGCTCCACTGTCTCGGCGGGCGATTCGGTGCCCGGGGTGGCCGGGCCGGCGGAGTGGGTCACGGTCACGTGTTCATCTTCCGGTGAGGTTCGAGCAGTCGCGCCAGATCCGCGATGTGCAGAATGCCGACGACATCTTCGCCTGCCGTCACGAGGTACTGCGCGGCCGGGTGGGCCTGCACCCCCTCCAGCACCTGTTCCCCGTCCGTGTCGACCGGCAGGGTGGGCAGGTCGACGAGGGAACGCGCCACCGCGTCGACGGCGATCCAGGGGCGGCGGGCCTCCGGCACGGCCGCCGCCGCGGCCGGGTCCACCACCGCCACCGGCCGACCCGCCGAGTCGGTGACCAGCAGCGCCACGCTCGCCTCCCGCACCGCCTCGGCGGCGCGGCGCTGTGCCTCGGCGAGCGGCGTGCCGGTGGGTACGGCGAAGGTCGGTCGGGCCAGCCGGGCCAGGTCGACCAGGGGCAGCCGGCGGCCGATCCGGGACATCCGGATCGACTGTCCGGCGCCGTGCCAGAGGGTGAGCGCGACCAGTGCCGTCAGCGGCAGGGCGAGCAGGCTCAGCATGTCCACCGCGTAGAGCACCGCCACCAGCAGCGCGGTGCCCACGGCGAGGACCCGCCCGACCCAGCCGGCGACCTCGGTGGCGGCGTGCTTGTTGCGGGTGACCGCCCAGATCACCGCCCGCAGCGCCCGCCCGCCGTCCAGCGGCAGGCCGGGCAGGATGTTGAAGACCGCGACGATGATGTTGCTCGCCGCCAGTTGGAACGCCAGTTGGTCGGCCACGGTGCGGTCGGGCAGGGCCAGCATGGCGGCGACGGCGATCACGCCGAGCACCGCGGAGACCGCCGGGCCGGCCAGCGAGACGTAGAGGTCCACCCGGGGGGACGGGGCGTCCCGGTCCATCTCGGTGTACCCGCCGAGCAGTTCCAGGGTGATCCCGCGCACCCCGATGCCGAACCGTCGGGCGGTGAGGGCGTGCCCGAGTTCGTGGAGGAGCACCGAGCCGAGCAGCGACACGACGAACCCGGCGCCGACCAGGTAACCGCCGATCGGGGAGAGTTGCAGGCGCTGGCCGGCCAGCTCCCCGTAGAGCACGATGATCAGCACGGCGAGCAGCAGGATCGAGGCGTTCAGGTACAGCGGCACCCCGAAGACCCGGCCCACCCGCATGCCGGGACGCCGGCCGGCGCGCGGTCGACTCCTCTGTTCCACCGGCCCGATGCTACGCGGCGGGAGATCACCTCCCGGTGCGGTGCCGGTGGTCCTGTCACACTCGTGCCCTAACCTTCCGGACATGACGGCGGATCCGGTGATCACTCGACAGGCCCCGACTCCGACGCAACTGCCGGCGACGGTGCGCGCCTCGCTCTCACCGTCGCGGGCGGCCGACTTCAAGACCTGCCCACTGCTCTACCGGTTCCGCAGCATCGACCGCCTGCCCGAGCGGACCACCGTCGAGCAGGCCCGGGGCACGCTGGTGCACGCGGTGCTGGAGCGGCTGTTCGACCTGCCGTCGGCCGGTCGTACCCCGGAGGCGGCCGGCGATCTCGTGTCGCCGCAGTGGGACCGGCTGGTCACCGAGCAGCCGGAGCTGTCCGGGATCTTCGAGGGTGACGATCCGGCCGCCGTGACGCAGTTCCTGACCTCGGCGGCGGCGCTGCTGGAGGGCTACTTCACGGTGGAGGACCCACGCCGCCTGGAGCCCGCCGAGCGGGAGAGTCTGATCTCCGCGGTGGTCGACGACGAGCTGCTGATCCGGGGTTACCTGGACCGGCTCGACGTCGCGCCGGACGGCGCGCTGCGGGTGGTCGACTACAAGACCGGCGGCGCGCCGAGGGAGGCGTTCGAGGCCCGCGCCCTGTTCCAGCTCAAGTTCTACGCCCTGGTGCTCTGGCGCACCCGGGGCGTGGTGCCCCGGGTGCTGCGGCTGCTCTATCTCAAGGACGCCGAGGTGTGCGACTACGCGCCCGACGCCGAGGAGTTGGTCCGCTTCGAGCGCACCGTGGTGGCGTTGTGGCGGGCGATCGAGCAGGCCACCGCCAACCGGGACTTCCGTCCCCGGCCGAGCCGGCTCTGCGACTGGTGCAGCCACCAGGCGCTGTGCCCCACCTTCGGCGGCACCCCGCCGCCCTTCCCCGAGCAGGCGGCGACGGCGGATCCGCTGCGCGACGCCCGGTCCGGTCCGGCGTCTCCGGGCGCCGACGAGTAGGTGCCCCTCCTCCCCAGGGAGGAGGGCAGGTCACCGCAGGAGACGATCTTTCGCCCGAACGGGCGGATAGCGTCGGAGCGTGGGTACGGATCCGAGGGAATGGCTGCGTCGCCACCCGCTGGCCGCCGACGGGCTGCTGGTCGTCGGGCTGGCGGTGGCGGAGGTCGTGCTCACCCTGCTGACGCCCCGGGACTTCTGGCCCCGGCCGCTGTTCGCCGCGCTGGGCTGGAGCCTGGTGTGCGCCGCGCCGGTGCTGGTGCGCCGGAGAGCACCGTGGCCGGCGGTGCTGGCCGCACTGGCGACCCTGGCCCTGCCGCTCACGCTGGAGATCTCCCCGGCGACGCAGAGCTTCACCTTCGTCGTGCTCACCTACACGATGGCCGCGTACCGGCCGGTGCGCCCGGCGGCGGTCGCGGCGGCGGTGCTCTGGCTACCGGTGTCGCTGGTGGCCACGCTGACGCCCTTCGAGGCCATGCCGCAGGTCAACTCGGCCTACCTGGTGGCGAACAACCTCCTGATCGGCATCGTGTCGTTCTCGGTGGGGCGGACGGTGCACGCCCGGCGGGCCAGCACCCAGGCGCTGCGGGAGCGGGCCCGGATCGCCGAGGCCACCCAGCGCGCCCTGGCCGAGCAGGCGGTCACCGACGAGCGGCGGCGCATCGCCCGGGAACTGCACGACGTGGTGGCCCATCACGTGAGCGTGATGGGGGTGCTGGCCACCGGGGTACGCCGGGTGCTGCGGCGTGACCCGGACGCCGCCGAGGAGGCGATCGGCACCATCGAGGAGACCAGCCGGGCCACCCTGCGGGAGCTGCGCCGCCTCCTGGACGTGCTGCGTACCGAGGCGGAGACGGCGGCCGAGTTGTCCCCGCAGCCGGGGATCGCCGGCATCGAGGCCCTGGCCGAGCAGGTCCGTGAGGCGGGGCTGCCGGTGACGTTGACGGTGCGGGGCGCGCCCGCCGCGCTGGCGGAGGGCGAGGCGCTGACCGTCTACCGGATCGTGCAGGAGGCGCTGACGAACGCGCTCAAGCACGCCGGCACGGCGACCGCGCAGGTGCGGGTGAGCTTCGCCGACGACGCGGTGGAGGTCGAGGTCACCGACACCGGTCGGGGCCCGATGCCGGACACCGACCGGGTCGGACACGGACTGGTCGGGATGCGGGAGCGGGTCGCCCTCTACGGTGGTGTCCTGCGCACCGGCGCGCGGCCCGGCGGCGGTTACCGGGTGCACGCGAGGATCCCGGTGGAGACCATGCTGGATGCCGGGACGTCCCGGTGACGGCGAACGTGGAGGACGACATGACCGAGGCGACGCCGTCGCGACGCCCGATCCGGATCCTGCTCGCCGACGACCAGCCGCTGCTGCGTACCGGCTTCCGGATGGTGCTCGGCGCGGAGGCCGACCTGGACATCGTGGCCGAGGCCGGCGACGGCGCGGAGGCCGTGGACCTGTCCCGCCGGCTGCTGCCGGACGTCGTGCTGATGGACATCCGGATGCCCCGGATGGACGGGGTCACCGCGACCCGGGCCATCGTCGACGCGCGGCTGCCGGTCCAGGTGCTGATCCTGACCACCTTCGACCTCGACGAGTACGTGGTGGGCTCGCTGCGGGCCGGGGCGAGCGGCTTCCTGGCCAAGGACGTGCCGGCCGAGGACCTGGTCACCGCGATCCGCACGGTGGCCGCGGGCGACGCGGTGGTGGCCCCGCGCATCCTGCGTCGGCTGCTGGACCGTTTCGCCGAGGCCCTGCCCGACCCGGCGGCGACGCCGCCGAAGGGCCTCGGCACGCTGACCGAGCGGGAACGGGAGGTGCTGGTGCAGGTCGCCCGGGGGCTGTCCAACGCGGAGATCGCCCGGGCGCTGTCGGTCAGCGAGACCACCGTCAAGACGCACGTCGGGCACGTGCTGACCAAGCTGGGGCTACGCGACCGGGTGCAGGCGGTGGTGCTGGCGTACGAGTCGGGCCTGGTCCGACCCGGCGCGTAACGTCCGCGTCGCATAGGTCACCTACAGTGACCGCCGGTGGCGGAAAGGGGTTGACCCGCACCCGGCGGCACCGTTCACGATGAGCTCGCCCGGCCGCGAGGGGTGGCCGGGCCGGCCCGGCGTCGGGGACAACCCTGACGGCGCTTAGGGGGTACCCGCACCCGGAAATCCGCCTCGTCTCCGCCCGGAGTCGGACGGATCCGCGTCGGGCAGCACAGAAGATGGACTCGTGCCGGACCAGCGGGGGCGGCGCGATTCGAGACCGACGGAGAGGTACGAGACGTGACCGCTACGACAGGCCAGTCGGCACCGGCCGCAGCCCGGGCGAGCGACGTGTGGAAGGTGTACGGCAGCGGCGAGGCCCAGGTCGTCGCGCTACGGGGGGTCAGCGCCGAGTTCGAGCGTGGCCGGTTCACGGCCATCATGGGCCCGTCCGGGTCCGGCAAGTCGACGCTGATGCACTGCCTGGCGGGGCTGGACACGGTGACCAGGGGGACGGTGCACGTCGGCGACACGACGGTCACCGGTCTCGGTGACTCCGGCCTGACGAAGCTGCGCCGGGACAAGATCGGCTTCATCTTCCAGCAGTTCAACCTGCTGCCCACGTTGACCGCCAAGGAGAACATCCTGCTGCCGCTGTCGATCGCCGGCCGCAAGCCCGATCCGGCCTGGTACGACGTGGTGATCGACACCGTCGGGCTGCGGGACCGACTGGACCACCGGCCGGCGCAGCTCTCCGGCGGCCAGCAGCAGCGGGTGGCGTGCGCCCGGGCACTGGTGGCCCGCCCCGAGGTGATCTTCGCGGACGAGCCGACCGGAAACCTCGACTCGCGGGCCGGCGCGGAGGTGCTCAACTTCCTGCGCAACTCGGTGCGTGAGCACGGCCAGACCATCGTCATGGTGACCCACGACCCGACCGCCGCCGCGTACGCCGACCGGGTGGTGTTCCTCGCCGACGGCCAGATCGTCTCCGAGCTGATCGAGCCGACCGCCGACACGGTGCTGGACACCATGAAGAAGCTGGACACGCCCGCCGAGGTGGCCGGCTGATGTTCCGGGCGATTCTGAAGAGCCTGCTGGCGCGGAAGGTCCGGCTGGTCCTGTCCGGCCTGGCCGTGGTGCTCGGCGTCATGTTCGTCTCCGGCGCCTTCGTGCTCACCGACACGCTCGGGCGCACCTTCGACCAACTGTTCGCCGAGGCGTACGAGGAGGTCGACGTCAGTGTGTCGGCCAAACCGAAGCTCGCGGTCAACGAGATGGAGGGCGAGCAGGTCCAGGCGCCGTTCCCGGCCGACACGGTGGAGACCGTCCGGGCAGTGCCGGGCGTGGCCGACGCCACCGGTGTGGTGGTGTCCGACGGCGCGCGGATGATCGGCAGCAACGGCAAGGTGGTCGCCTCGTTCGGGCCGCCGCAGCTCGGTGGTAACTGGCTCGGCGAGAGCGACCTGGTGCGGTTGCGCGACGGGCGTGGGCCACAGGCCGACGACGAGATCGTGATCAACCAGTCGTTGGCGAACGCGGGCAAGGTCGCCGTCGGCGACCGGGTGGGCGTGCTCACGCTGAGTCCTCGGCAGGACTTCACCATCGTCGGGATCTTCGGCTACAGCGGTGACCGGGACTCCCTCGGTGGCGTCAACGAGGTCATGTTCACCACGCCGGCCGCCCAACGGCTGATGCTCGGCGAGCCGGACGTGTTCAACAGCATCACCGTCACCGCCGCGTCCGGTGTCACCGACGACGCGCTGCGCGACAGCGTGGCCGGCGCGCTCGGCGACGACTACGTGGTCAAGACCGGCGAGGAGCTATCCGCCGACGCCGCCGCCGGGCTGAAGGAGGGGCTGACCTTCTTCAACCGGATCCTGCTCGGCTTCGCCGCCGTGGCGCTGCTGGTCGGCACGTTCCTCATCCTGAACACGTTCTCAATCATCGTGGCGCAGCGGACCCGCGAGTTGGCGTTGCTGCGGGCGGTCGGCGCCAGCGGCAAGCAGATCATCGGCTCGGTGGTGCTGGAGGCGATCGCGGTCGGCCTGATCGCCTCGGTGCTCGGTCTGGCGGCCGGCTTCGGCGTCGGCGCGCTGCTGGCGTACCTGTTCAGCTCCGTCGCCGGTGGGCTGGAACTGACCGGGTTGAGCATGCCCGCCTCGGCGGTGATCGGCGCGTTCTCGGTCGGTCTGGTCATCACGGTGCTGGCGGCGTTGTTGCCGGCCCTGCGGGCCGCCCGGATCCCGCCGATCGCGGCGATGCAGGACGTGGCCACCCCGGACCGCCCACTCACCAAGATCACCATTGCCGGGGCGCTGGTGACCGGGATCGGTGCCGTCCTGCTCTTCCTCGGGCTGAACGGCCACGCGGGCGGCAACACCCTGGCCACCATCCTCGGCGGCGTGCTGTTCGCGTTCATCGGGGTGGCCCTGCTGACGCCGCTGATCAGCAAGCCGGTGGTGGCGGCGCTCGGCTCGGTCTTCGCCGGCTGGGTGCCGGGCAGGCTGGGCCGGCTCAACTCGGGCCGCAACCCGCGCCGCACCGCGATCACCGCCGCCGCGCTGATGGTCGGCATCGCGCTGGTCACCGGCATCACGGTGATCCTGGACTCGGCCAAGAGCAGCATCAGCGGCCTGGCCCGGGACAGCATCAAGGCCGAGTTGGTGATCGCCGGGGCGCAGAGCGGTCCCCGTCCGCCCACCTTCGACCCTGCCGTGCTGGCGGAGGCGAAGGAGATCCCGGGGGTCCGCGTCGCCGACGGTCTCTACGGCGACCTGGCCATGGTCGACGACGAGCGCACCTTCGTCGGCGCGGTGACCGAGCCGGCCGCGCTGCGCCAGGTCTACAGCCTCAACGCCGCCGCCGGGGACATCGACCGGATCGGTGCGGGGCAGATGCTGGTCAGCGAGGAGACCGCGAAGGAGCGGGGGCTGTCGGTCGGGTCGACGACGTCGGTGCAGTTGGCCCGGGGCGAGCCGGGCACGTACACGGTGACCGGCATCTTCGAGGACACTCCCCTGTTCACCGGCGTACAGATGGTGCTGCCGACGGAGGTGGCCCGCAACTTCACCGTGCCGCAGCCGAGCCAGGGCTTCATCCAGCTCGAACCGGGCACGTCGGTCGCCGACGTCCAGCCGCGCATCGAGACGCTGCTGGCGGACAGCCCCGAGGTGTCGGTGGTCGACCTGAACGCCTTCGTGGAGCAGCAGGCCGGTCAGCTCGACACGTTGCTCACGATGATCCAGATCCTGCTGGCGCTGGCCATCGTGATCGCCGTACTCGGCATCATCAACACCCTGGCCCTGTCGGTGCTGGAGCGGACCCGCGAACTGGGCCTGCTACGCGCCATCGGCCTGCGACGCTCGCAGACCATGGGCATGATCACCGTGGAGGCGGTGGTGATCTCCGTCTTCGGCGCGCTGCTCGGGGTGGTCGTCGGCACCGGCCTCGGCGCCGCGGTGGTCGAGGCGCTGCGCAGCGAGGGGATCAACAAGCTGGTGCTGCCCTGGGGCCAGATGGGACTCTTCCTCGGTCTGGCCGCGATCATCGGTGTGATCGCCGCCGTCCTGCCGGCGATCCGGGCCGCCCGGATCAACGTCCTGGGTGCGATCGCCCACGACTGAGCGGCACGTCACGGGTCCCGACACCACGGCGACGTGGTGTCGGGACCCGGTCGTCTCCAGCGCGCGGGCGTCAGGCCCGGCCGCTTACGGGGTGCGGGCGTCAGGCTCGGCCGCTTTGCGGGCGTCAGGCCCGCGACCGCACCAGCAGCGCGGCGAGCAGGTCCAGGTCCGCAGCGAGCAGACTCTCCAGTTGGTGTACGCCGTCGCGAGGGTCCAGCGGCACCTCCGCCGGTACGGCCAGCACCGCCGCACCGGCGGCGACCGCGCTGGCCACCCCGGTCGCCGAGTCCTCGATCGCCACACACTCGTCGATCGGTACGCCGAGCAGCCGCGCCGCCGTCAGGTACGGCTCCGGATGCGGCTTGGTGGAGTCGACCTCGTCACCGCAGACCACCACGTCGAAACTGTCCCGGCCCAGGGTGTCCAGGGCGATCTCGACCAGGGCCCGGCCACTGGAGGTGACCAGCGCGGTCGGGATCCGGGCCTGCCGGACGGCGCCGAGCAGCGCCAGCGCGCCGGGACGCCACTGTAGGCCGGTGCGGAACAGCTCCAGGATGCGGGCGTTGATCCACTCGGCGCTGAGCTGCGGATCGCGGTGCGGCTGGCCCAGGTCGTCGTGCAGGATCCGCATCGAGTCGGCCATCCCGGTGCCGACGATCGCGCGGCGGGCCTCGGCGGAGAGGACACCTCCGTAGCTCTCCGCGAGCTCCTGAAGGGCGACGTCCCACAACCGCTCGCTGTCCACCAGCGTGCCGTCCATGTCGAAGAGCACTGCGGCCGGTCGGGCGCTGCTCACCGGATCCTCCTCGGGTCGGGTACCCGGTCGATCCTTCCAGCCCGCCGGAGCCGCCGGTCGGGCGACGCCCGACACGGTGACGTTCGTCAACCGAGATCGCAGGCGGCCAGGGAGCGCTCATAGCCCCGGAAGAACATCGCGGCGCGCTGCTCCGGGGTGCCGTGCGAGCCCTCGGCGAACCACGGCTGCCCAGGATCGTCGCCGACGGCCAGCAGACCCTCGTTGAACTCGTCGAGGTCCCCCTCGTCGAGAGTCAGCGTGCCGGCGCGTACCGAGTCGCCGAGGTACGCCCCGGCCATGCAGTCGGCCTGCAACTCCTGCTGGATGGTGAAGTCGTAGCGGATGCCGAGCCGGGTCTGGACGCCGTGCGCGTACTCGTGGCCGAGCAGATAGAACACGAACGCGTCGCCGATCTGCCGAAACGCCCGGAACGACCAGTTGACGTCGTAGGCGATGTAGTCGCTGACGGTGCAGTAGACCGCGTTGTTGCGCGGCACCTCCTGCCCGCCGCAGGAGACCTCGCCGTCCCGCTCGTACGGGATGATCCGGCGGATCGGCTGGAAGGACAGGCCGGAGGCGCGGAAGTACTCGGCCCAGTACCGTTCGGCGAGGCGCGTGGCGTCGGCCATGTCCTGCTCGAACTCCTCGACGGTGTCGGTGCCGTCGGCCCGGGTCACCTCGGTGCTGGGCGACGCCGGTGCGGGTGACTCGGCGGGCCCGGTCGGTGCGCCCACCGGCTCCACCATGCAGGCGGTGGCCGCCACCAGCGCCACCGCCAGCCCGGCGAGCCTCCCCCGGCTCCGCTGCCCCGCACCTACCCGCACCCTGTGCCTCCCGCCTCGACGCCGGACCAGTACCCCGACGGTAGAACCGTCACGCCCGTCACCGTCTGGTACGCCGTACCGGCCGGTCCGGTTCACCGGCACCGTCCACGTGATCCTTTACACCGGGCGCGGTATGACCTCAGCACTGGCGGCCTGCTCTCAGGGGCTGGCGGCGAGAAACACGAAGGCGGCCAGCAGCACCAGGTGCACCCCGCCCTGGAGCAGGGTGGCCCGGCCCGGCACCACGGTCAGCACGCCGGTGACCACGGTCAACGCGAGCAGGGTCACCTGGGTGCCGCCCAGGCCGAGCAGCAGCGGACCCTCCAGCCAGATCGAGGCGATCGCGATCGCCGGGATGGTCAGCCCGATGCTGGCCATCGCCGAGCCGAGCGCGAGGTTCAGGCTGATCTGCACCCGGTCCCGGCGGGCCGCGCGGGCGGCGGCCAGCGTCTCCGGCAGCAGTACGAGCAACGCGATGATGACGCCGACGAACGCCGGAGGAAGGTTCACCGCGGCCACGCCCGCCTCGATCGCCGGGGAGACCGACTTGGCGTCGCCGACCACGGCCACCAGGGCGACCAGCAGCAGCCCGAGGCTCGCCATGGCCTGCCGGGTCGACGGCGGATCGGCGTGCGCCTCCTCCGGCAGCACCTCCCCCGCACTGCCGACGGGCAGGAAGTAGTCCCGGTGCCGGCCGGTCTGCACCATCACGAACAGCGCGTAGAGCGCGAGCGACACGACGGCGGCGAAGGTGAGCTGGGCCGGACTGAACTGCGGGCCGGGGCGGCCGATGGTGAACGTCGGCACCACCAGGCACAGCGTCGCAAGGGTGGCCACGGTGGCCAGCGCACCGCCGGTCCCCTCCGGGTTGAACACGGCCAGTCGTCGGCGCAGCGCGCCGATGAGCAGCGACAGGCCGAGGATGCCGTTGCACGTGATCATGACGGCGGCGAAGACGGTGTCCCGGGCCAACGACTCGGTCTTCTCCCCGCCACTGATCATCAGCGTGACGATCAGCGCGACCTCGATGACGGTGACCGCCACCGCCAGCACCAGCGAACCGTACGGCTCGCCGACCTTGTGCGCGACCACCTCGGCGTGGTGCACGGCCGCCAGCACCGCGCCGGCCAGGAAGAACGCCACCACGATGACCATCACGCCGGTGAGCTTGCGGTCCCACGTCAGCCCCAGCACCAGGAGGGCGGCGACGGGCACGGAGACGGTCCAGGTGGTCATGGCGCGACGCAACGCGGGCATGATCTGGATCCTGCCAGCAATAATGATCATGAGCGGCGAACCGGCGAAGACTCCCCCGACCGCGCCTGGCGGTAAGGAGGGGACCCTTCCTATACCGGAGGCGTTAGGAGGGTGCCCTTCCTTTCACACAGCCCGCCGCGCGCAGCCCGCCGCGTCGTACGGGCTGATCGGGACGTGAACGATTCGGTCGCTCGTACTTTGGGCCGATCCGGCGGCGCCGTCCCGTTCCTACGATGGACTCGTGTCGGCTCTGTTGCGCTCGGTGTGGGAGGAGCCCGCTCCGACCGGCGCGCCGCGGCGGGTGTGGCGGGACTGGCTGCTGCTCGCGGTCCTCGCGCCGGTCGCGCTCGTGGAGGGGCTCGTCCGGCCCGACCTGGCCTGGCGACCGCTGTCGGTGGCGGTGGCGGTGGCGCTGACGGCCACCGTGCTGTGGCGGCGGACCCGGCCGCTGTCGATGGTCGCGCTCGCCTTCGGCATCTGCGGGCTGGTGCCCCTGCTGACCGACCGGGACGCTCTCCAACAGGACGTCCTGGCCTTCGTCCTGCTGCTGGTGTACGCCCTGTTCCGATGGGGCTCCGGGCAGGCGGTCGTGCTCGGCGCAGTGATCGTGCTCGGCAAGCTGGGCCTGTGGGCCGCCGCCGGTCAGGTCGGTCTCGCGGACACGGTCGCCGCCTTCGTCGTGCTGTTCGCCGCCGCCACGCTGGGCAGCAGCGTGCGGTACCGGGCGCGGGCCCGCCAGCGCGAGCTGGACCAGGTCACCCTGCTCGAACGGGAACGGCTCGCCCGCGACCTGCACGACACCGTCGCGCACCACGTGTCGGCGATGGCGATCCGGGCCCAGGCCGGACTCGCCGTGGCGGCCACCCACCCGCAGGCGGCGATCGAGGCGTTGCAGCTCATCGAGGCAGAGGCGTCGCGGGCGCTGGCCGAGATGCGCGGCCTCGTCCGGGTACTGCGGACCGACGAACCCGCCGTGCTGACGCCCGCGCCGCGCATCGCGGACCTGGCCGGGTTCGCGGCGCACGCACCGGACGGCCCGGCCGTGGAGGTGCGGGTCGTCGGCGACATCGACGGCCTCACACCGTCCGTGGACCGCGCGGTCTACCGGCTCGTGCAGGAGTCGGTCACCAACGCCCGCCGGCACGCGCGGCACGCGACCCACATCCGGGTACGCGTCGAGGTGGACGACGCGTCGGTCCGGGTACGCGTCAGCGACGACGGCGAGAGCCCGGCCGGACCGCTTCCCGGCTCCGGGTACGGGCTCGCCGGGATGGCCGAACGCGCGGCGCTGCTCGGCGGCAGTTGTGCCGCCGGACCCGGCCCCGAGCAGGGCTGGATCGTCGACGCGGTGCTGCCCCGGGCCGGAGTGCCCGCGTGACCCGACCGGCGACCGGCGGGCCGTACCCGTCGGTCGGCGACGGCACCCGGCGGATCCGGGTGGTCGTCGCGGACGACCAGGAGATCATTCGCAGTGGACTCACGATGATCCTCGACGCCCAGCCGGGCATCGAGGTCGTCGGTACGGCCGCCGACGGTCACCACGCCGTGGAGCTGGCCCGGCGGCTGCGGCCCGACGTGTGCCTGTTCGACATCCGGATGCCGGGTGTGGACGGCATCGAGGCGACCCGACGGCTCGCCGGGCCCCGGGTCGCCGACCCGCTCGCCGTCGTCGTCATCACCACCTTCGACCTCGACGAGTACGTCTACGCCGCACTGCGTGCCGGAGCCCGGGGCTTCCTGCTCAAGGACGCCGGTACGGCGCTGCTGACCCAGGCGGTACGTGCCGCGGCCGACGGTGACGCGCTCATCGCGCCCAGCGTCACCACCCGCCTGCTGCACGCCTTTGCCGACGCCGGGCCGGCCGCACCGCCCCGGCAACCCGTCGACCCGCTCACCGAACGCGAGGAGCAGATCCTCGCGGCGGTGGCCCGGGGACGGACCAACAGCGAGATCGGGGACGAGTTCCACGTCAGTCTCAGCACGGTGAAGACGCACGTGGCGAGCCTGATGGCCAAGCTCGGCGCGCGGAACCGGGTCGAGATCGCCATCTGGGCGTACGAGACACACCGGGTACGCGGCCGGTAGCGACGTCCGGTCGGCGCGGACGCCGATGGTACGAGCGTCGGCTCACTCCGGGGACCGACGGCGCCCGAGCCCATCCACCGATGAGTCCGCGCCGCCGTGAGCCGAACATCGATCCATGTCCACGAACCGCTTCCTGGGCCGACACGAGTGGGCGATACCCACCGGCCTGATCCTGCTCGCCCTCGTCCCGGTGGTCGCCGGGGTCGTCCGGACCGTCGAGCTGTCGGGCGATCCGACGGTGACGCCGGGCAACGCGCGCTTCGTCGCCGATCCCGGGCCGGTGCTGGTCCACATCGTCACGGCGAGCGTGTACTGCCTGCTGGGTGCCTTCCAGTTCATGCCCGGCTTCCGGCGTCGGCGACCGGGGTGGCACCGGGTCGCGGGGCGGCTGCTGGTGCCGACCGGGATCCTCGCCGCGCTCTCCGGCATGTGGATGGCCGCGTTCTATCCCCTCATGCCCATCGACGGTGCGTTCCTCATCGGGCTACGGCTCTTCTTCGGCGGTGCGATGGCCGGCTGCATCGTGCGCGGTCTGCGCGCCATCGTGCGGCGCGACGTCAGCCGGCACCGCGCGTGGATGATCCGTGGCTACGCCATCGGCCAGGGTGCCGGGACCCAGTTCCTGACGCACCTGCCGTGGCTCGTGGCCGCCGAACCTCCGGGCGAGTGGACCCGGGCGTTCCTCCACGCCGCCGGCTGGCTGATCAACCTGGCGGTGGCCGAGTGGATCATCCGCCACGGGTCGGCGACGCCTGCCGGTCCCGGCCGCCCGTCGGTGCCGGTGCCGGTGGACTCCGGGGCGGCGACCGACGCGGACGGTGGCGGGCCGAGAACGCCGCTGAGATCGGCCGGCCGATTCAGCCCATGGACTTCGCGCCGTCGATCGCCTCTCGGATGATGTCGGCGTGCCCGGCGTGCTGCGACGTCTCGGCGATGACGTGCAGCAGCACCCGTCGGGCCGTCCAGCGGGCACCCGGCTCGAACCAGGGTGCGGCGGGCAGCGGCTGGCTGACGTCCAGGTCGGGCAGGCTCCGGACCAGGCCGTCGGTGCGGGCCGCGACCTCGTCGTACGCGGCGAGCACGCCGGCCAGGGTCTCACCCGGCAGTAGCCGGAACGACTGTGCGTGGCGCTCGTGGACGGCGGGGTCGTTGTGGTCCGGTGCCGAGGCCGGGCCGTCGACGATGAAGTCGGCCCAGCCCCGTTCGACGTCCGCGACGTGCTTGATCAGGCCGCCGATGCACAGCTCGCTGACCGTGCTGCACGTCGCCGCCTGCTCGTCGGTCAACTCCCGGGCGGTGTTGCGCAGGAAGAATCGTTGCTGCCGCAGGGCCTGCAGCAGGTCCGCGCGCTCGGGCGGCAGGCTGCTCTCGGACTGTGGGCTGCTCCCCGCCATGGCTGGTCCCTTCGTCGGCGTCCACCCGACGCTAGCGGTGACCACCGACAGATTCCGGCGGACGACGCCGGGGCTACCGGCCGCCGGTCAGCACCTCCCGCATCCGGTTGATCTCGACGCCCTGCTCCACCACGACGCTGCTGGCGAACTCGTTGATGATGATGTCGGTGCCCAGCGTCAGCACCTCGTTCGCCATCGTGATGGCGCCCTGGTGGTGCGCGGTCATCATCGTGACGAACATCCGGTCGAACTCGGCGCCCCGGGCGGCGGTCAGGCGGTTGAGCGCCTCCGCCGTCTGCATGCCGGCCATCTCGTGCCGGTGCCCGTCGCCGGAGTCGCGGGTGAGCCCACGGTCGGTCAACCAGGTCTCCAGGGTCTTGATCTCCGGGTCCTGGGCGGCCAGGATGCGGTCCGCGATGATCTTCAGGTTCGGGTTCTCGGCCCGCTCACCGACCAGTCTGGCCATCACCAGGGCCTGCTCGTGGTGCGGGATCATCATGGTGACGAAGCGGGTGTCGGCGTTGTTGTGCGGCGGCCGGGCCATCGGCGACATCTCGTTGGCCGACAGGGTCTTCGCCGGTTCACCGGGGACGCCCGGCATCAGCACCGGAGCGGTGGCGTCCGGGATACCGGGCAGGTCGAGCGGCGCGGGCTCGTTCGTCTGCGCCGTCGGCGCGGGCTCACCGTCCGGCCACGACACCGCCACCGCGATCCCGACGGCCAACACCGCGAGCACGGCCAACTCGATCAGCACAAGCTTCCGGGACTGCCGCAGCAGCCCGCGGATCCGCACACCTAGCACAACTCGACTCCCGCCGTTCACAGTTGGCCGGGATCGTAGCGCGGGCCTGAGCTGCGACGGGAGGGCCGCGACCGGCAGAACGATCGTTTAGCCCCACCTGCGGCAGTTTGCGCCGAGACATCGGTGGCCGTGTTGCTAAACCGTGACCACATGGCCGACGATCGAGCACCCACGGCAGGGTTAACCTCCGCTAACCCTGCTCATCCCTGTCGAAGGGTGTTCCTACATGTTCAAACCGACCCCACGAGGGAGCCGAAGGCTGGGAATCAGCCTCGCCGCCACAGGCGCCCTTCTCGTCGCGGGTGTCGCGGTCGCGCCGTCGAGCAGCGCCGCCGAGACCGCCGCGAACACCATCCCGGCCGTCGACGAGATCGTCAGCAGCCCCAACCTGACCCAGATCGCCAACGTCCCGAAGTTCGGCGGGTTCGCCAGCGAGGCCGCGTACAACTCGGACCTGGCGTTCCAGGACAACCACGTCATCGCCGGCAACTACAACGGGTTCAGCATCTTCGACGTCAGCAACCCGGCCTCACCGCAGGTGGTCAGCCAGGTCGTCTGCGTCGGAGCGCAGGGTGACCCGTCGGTCTACGGGAACCTGCTGTTCCTCGCGGTCGACTCGCCCCGCAGCGACGACTCGTGCAGCAGCAGCGCCGGTTCGGTGGCCCAGCAGAGCTCCTGGGAGGGCGTCCGGATCTTCGACATCAGCGACAAGGCGAACCCGCGCTACATCAAGTCGGTCCGCACCGACTGCGGATCGCACACCCTGACGCTGGTGCCGAGCAAGGACGACAAGAGCGTCTACGTGTACGTCCAGTCGTACAGCCCGTCGAACAACGCGTTCTACTGCAAGCCGCCGCACGACAAGATCTCCATCATCGACGTGCCGCTGGACAACCCCACCAGCGCCGCCGTGGTCGCCACCCCGGTCCTCTTCCCGGACGGCGGCAACACCAACACCAGCGGTTGCCACGACATCACCGCCTACCCGGAGCTGGACCTGGCCGCCGGCGCCTGCATGGGTGACGGCGTCCTGATGGACATCTCCGACCCGGTGAACCCGGTGGTCCTGAGCCAGGTGCGCGACACCAACTTCGCGTTCTGGCACTCGGCCACGTTCAACAACGCCGGCACCAAGGTCGTCTTCACCGACGAGCTGGGCGGCGGCAGCGGCGCGATCTGCACCCCGGCCTACCGGGCCAACCAGGGCGCGAACGCGTTGTACGACATCGTCGGCTCCGGCGCGGACCGTCGCCTGGTCTTCAAGAGCTACTTCAAGATCCCGCGGGAGAACACCGCCCTCGAGAACTGCGTGGCGCACAACGGCTCGCTGATCCCGGCGATGGGCCGCGACATCATGGTCCAGGCGTGGTACCAGGGTGGCGTCTCGGTCATCGACTTCACCGACTCGGCCAACCCGGTCGAGATCGCGTTCTGGGAGCGGGGCCCGCTGTCGGACACCCGCCGGATCCTCGGCGGCGCCTGGTCGACGTACTACCACAACGGTTACATCTACTCCAACGACATCCAGAAGGGACTCGACGTCCTCAAGCTGGACGACCCGCGTACGAACAACGCCCGCGCGGTCGTGGCCTTCGACGAGCTGAACGTGCAGACCCAGCCCAGCTACCCGGAGTGCACCACCGTCCTGCGTGGCCGGCACAACGGCAGCATGACCATCTCCTCCGGCATCACCTGCATGGACGGGGTCACCCAGAACGGCGCGATCAAGGTGAACCCGGGTGCCGGTCTGATCGTGTTCAACTCGAACCTGAACGGCGCGATCCACGCGCACAACGCCTCGGTGGTCTCGATCGTGGAGAGCCGGGTCAACGGTTCGGTGAACGCGATCGGCGCGACAATCCGTGACACCAAGGTGAACGGGTCGGTGCGGACGAGCTGATCCGCACACCCCGTGCACAGCACCACCTCCGGCCCGGCGGTCTCCGCCGGGCCGGAGCCCGTCCCAGCCCGAGGACTGCGGGTGACCTGCCGCAACGTGACTGTCGGGGCGGCCTGTTACGGTCTCGCCGCCATCGCGGTCAGGTCGGAGGTTGAGAGTGTTCAGAACGCACGTGTCGTCGTTCGCCGGTCTTCCGGTGCGCCCGTTCACACCGGGGATGGAGGTGCCGGCGGATCCGTCTGCGGTGGCCTGGCGGCTCGAGGTGGGGGATCTCGGCGACGAGCCGGAGCCCGAAGAGTTCGTCGCGCTGGTCGAGACGATGATCAAGGAGGTCCCGGCCGAGTCGGTCCGCGCCGTCGTGATCGGCGAGTGGGGGATGGCGTACGAACGGCCGCTGCCGGTGGAACTCCTGGTGAACGCCGTGTCCCGGTGGACCGGGCTCCGGGCGCTCTTCCTCGCCGACCTGGTCTCCGAGCAGTGCGAACTCTCCTGGCTGACCCACGACGACATCACCGGACTGCTGACCGCCTGTCCGCAGTTGGAGACGCTGTGGGTGCGCGGCGGCCAGGACCTGCGGCTGGACGCCGTCCGACACGTCGGCCTGCGGGAGCTGCGGTTCGAGTCCGGCGGTCTGCCCGGCGCGGTGGTGCGGTCGGTCGGCGAGTGTGACCTGCCGAACCTGGAGCGGCTGGAGATGTGGCTGGGGCGATCGGACTACGGCGGCGACGCCACCATCCACGACCTCGCCCCGCTGCTCGCCGGCGCCGGGCTGCCGGCACTGCGGCGGCTCGGGCTGCGCAACGCCGCGATCGCCGACGTGGTCGCCCGGGTGGTCGCCACCGCACCGGTGGTGTCCCGGCTCTCGGTGCTCGACCTGTCGATGGGCAACCTCACCGACAAGGGGCTCACGGCGCTGCTGGCCGGGCAGCCACTGACCCACCTGGCCGAGTTGGACCTGCACCACCACTACCTGTCCGAGCCGGCACAGCAGCGCGTCGTCGCGGCCCTGCCGGGCGTACGCGTGGACGTGTCCGGCGGACGTGCCCCGCACGTGTACGACGGTCGGACCTACCGCTTCACCGCGGCCGGGGAGTGAGCGGGCATGACGTTCTCCTCGCACCTCACCGAGTTCGCCGGCCGTCCGGTGGTCGAGTTCCCGTTGGAGGGGCCGCTGCCGACGGTGACCGGCCCGGTCTCGTGGCGCGTCACCTATCCGGAGTTCGACGGCAAGAGCGAGGAGAAATTCTCCGAGGCCTTCGCCGCCACCTTCGAGCGGTTCGTCGCGCAGGTCGGTCCCACGGTCGAGTCCCTGGTCATCGGCGCCTGGGGGTACGCGGCCTTCAACCCCGCGCCGATCGCACAGATCTGCGCGGCAGCCGATCGACTGCCGGCCCTGCGTTCCCTGTTCCTCGGTGACATGACCTTCGAGGAGTGCGAGGTCTCCTGGATGAAGGTCGGTGACGTCAGTCCGCTGCTGACGGCGTACCCGGAGCTGGAGGTGCTCTGGGTGCGCGGGGGCGAGGAGTTCGACTTCTCCCCCGTCCAGCACGACAACCTGCGCGAGCTGGTGGTGCAGAGCGGCGGGCTGTCCCGCGAGTTCGTCGGCGCGGTGCTCGACTCCGACCTGCCCGAGCTGGCCGACCTCGAACTGTGGCTCGGCACCGACGACTACGGCGGCACCACCGAGGTGGCGGACCTCGCCCCGCTGCTGGCCGACGAGCTCTTCCCGGCACTGCGCCGGCTGGGCCTGCGCAACGCGATGATCACCGACGACATCGCGGAGGCCCTGGCGACCGCGCCCGTGGTGCGCCGCCTGGAGGTGCTGGACCTGTCCGACGGCACGCTGAGCGACGAGGGGGCGCAGGCGCTGCTCGCCGGTCAGGCGCTGACCCACCTGACGGTGCTGGACCTGCACCACCACTTCATGTCCGAGGAGGTCGCCGATTCCGTGGTGGCCGCCCTGCCGGACGTCCGGGTGAACGTCTCCGACCCGCAGGAGGCGGAGGAGTACGACGGCGAGAGCTACCGCTACACCGCGGTGTCGGAGTGACATGCGGTTGACCGTGGTCGGCAATCCCGGCAACCGTCGGGTGTCGATGTTCAGCGACGCGGTGCGGGCCGCCGGCCTGCCCCGGCCCGAGGTGCTGCCCTGGTGCGACGTGCTGACCGGGGCCGCACCGCCACCGGCGGGCACGATCGTGCGGGTGGACTCGCCCGGGGAGGATGCCCGGGTCGACCGGTTGCTGCGCCGGTCGGCCACCATCGCCCGGCACGGCGAACTGGTCGGCCTCGCCGACGCGTACGCCGGTCTGGTGGGCGGTATGGCCCGGGTGGCCGCCGGTGGCGCGACGCTGCTCAACCCGCCGGAGGACGTCGCGGTGCTCTGCGACAAGCGGCGCTGCCACGCGCGGCTGGCGGCGGCCGGGGTACCGGTGCCGGACGCGTTGCCGCAGGTCGGCGGCTACGCCGAGCTGCGGTCGGCGATGGCGCAGGCCGGTTGGGGCCGGGTGTTCGTCAAGCCCGCGCACGGCTCCTCGGCCGCCGGGGTCATCGCGTTGGCGGTCGGCACCGGCCGGGTACAGGCGGTGACCACGATCGAGCAGACGCCCGAGGCGTTGTTCAACTCGCTGCGGCTGCGCCGCTACACCGACGAGACGCAGGTCGCGGCCATCGTGGACCGGCTCGCGCCGGAGGGTCTGCACGTGGAGCGGTGGCTGCCCAAGGCCGGGGTCGGTGACCGGGTGGTCGACCTGCGGGTGCTGGTGATCGCCGGTCGGCCCGGCCACGTGGTGGTGCGGTCGGCGCGCGGACCGCTGACCAACCTGCATCTGGGCAACGCCCGCGGTGATCTCGACGAGGTGCGGCGGACCGCCGGAGCCCGACAGTGGTCGGCGGCGATGGAGACCTGCGAGCGGGTCGCCGCCTGCTTCCCCGACTCGCTGCACGTCGGCGTGGACCTGATGTTCCTGCTGGGCTGGCGGCGGCACGCGGTGGCCGAGGTCAACGCGTTCGGTGACCTGCTGCCCGGGGTGCTGGCCGACGGCCGGGACAGCTACGCCGCCCAGGTGCACGCCCTGACCGAGGGCGGATGGCGTCCCGGGCGGGCGCGTACGGTCCCGCCGGAGGTGGTCGGATGCGGAGCCTGATCGGGAGCCACGACCTGCTGCTGGTCACCCTCGACACGCTGCGCTACGACGTGGCGGCCGAGTTGGCGGCGGCGGGCCGGACCCCGCACCTGACGCGGGTGCTGCCGGGCGGTCGGTGGGAAAGCCGACACTCCCCGGCCAGCTTCACCTACGCCGCGCACCACGCCTTCTTCGCCGGGTTCCTGCCCACGCCGGTGCCCCCGGGTCGCCACGACCGGCTGTACGCGGCGGCTTTCCCGGGCAGCGAGACCTCCGGTGCCGACACGTGGGTGTTCGACGCGCCGGACCTGCCGACCGCGCTCGCCGACGTCGGCTACCACACGCTGTGCCTGGGCGGGGTCGGCTTCTTCAACCGGCGAACTCCGCTCGGGGCGGTCCTGCCGGGGTTGTTCCGCGAGGCGCACTGGGAGCCGGAGTTCGGCGTCACGTCGCCCACCTGCGTGGACGCCCAACTCGACCGGCTGGCGAAGGTGGTGGCCGACGTGCCACCGACCCGGCCGTTGTTCACCTTCCTCAACGTGGCCGCCCTGCACCAGCCGAACCGGCACCACCTGCCCGACGCCTCCGACGACGACCTGGCCAGCCACGCCGCCGCCCTGGAGTACGTGGACGGCCGGATGGCGCGCTTGTTCGGCCTGGTCAGCGGCCGGGGGCGGCCGGTGTTCACGATCATCTGCTCCGACCACGGCACCGCGTACGGCGAGGACGGGCACACCGGCCACCGGATCGGCCACGACGTGGTGTGGACCGTCCCGTACGCGCACTTCACCCTGCACCCTGGAGAATGGTGACCAGCACCGACGCGGGCCTGGACGGTTCGCCGTACCAGCAGTACCTCTACGCCTACCCGCACAAGACCTCGTACCGGGCGTTGCGCCCCCGCCCGCCGTTGCACGACGTGTGGCGGGAGCAGTCACGCGAGGCCCTCTTCCTCTATCTGCACGTGCCGTTCTGCGAGATGCGCTGCGGCTTCTGCAACCTGTTCACCCGGGCCAACGCGCCCGCCGAGCAGGTCACCGCATACCTGCGGCAGCTTCGTCGGCAGGCCGAGCAGGTCGCCGAGGCGCTCGGCGGCTCGACCGGGTACGCCCGTGCGGCCTTCGGCGGCGGGACCCCCACCCATCTGACCGCCGACGAGCTGACCGAGCTGTTCGATATCGCCACCACGACCCTCGGGGCGCGACTGCCCGGCGTACCGCTGTCGGTGGAGACGTCACCGGCCACCGCGACCCCGGACCGGCTCGCGGTGCTGGCCGCGTACGGCACCACCCGGGTCAGCATCGGGGTGCAGAGCTTTCTCGACGTCGAGGCCCGCGCCGCCGGTCGACCGCAGCGGCGCGACGAGGTGGACGCGGCACTGGCGGCGATCCGCGACGCCCGTGTCCCGGTGCTCAACATCGACCTGATCTACGGCATCGACGGGCAGACGGCCGACACCTGGCGGCAGAGCCTCGACGCGGCGCTGGCCTGGCGTCCCGAGGAGCTGTACCTCTATCCGCTCTACGTCCGGCCGCTCACCGGCCTGGGGCGGCGGGCGCACGCCCGCGCGGACTGGGACGCGCAGCGTCTCGCGCTCTACCGGCAGGCCGTGGAGACGCTCGGCGCGGCCGGCTACCGGCAGGAGTCGATGCGCCAGTTCCGCCGGGCCGACGTGCCCGCCCCGGACGGCCCCGACTACTGCTGCCAGGACGACGGGATGGTCGGTCTGGGTTGCGGTGCCCGCTCGTACACCACCGCGCTGCACTACTCGTTCGACTACGCGGTCAGCGTCTCGCAGGTACGCGCGGTGCTCGACGACTACCTGGCCCGACCGGCCGACGACTTCCGGTACGCCGAGTTCGGGTACCACCTCGACGGCACCGAGCAGCGCCGTCGGTGGCTGCTGAAGTCGCTGCTGCGTGTCGACGGGGTCGACCCGGACGCCTACCTGGCCCGGTTCGGTCGCCCGCCGGGCGAGGACTTCCCGCAGCTCGACCGGCTGGTCGCGCGGGGTTGGGCCACCGACGGCGGGCTGCGGCTCACGCCCTCGGGGCTGGCCCGGTCGGACGCCGTCGGCCCCTGGTTGACCTCCGCCGAGGTGCAGCACGCGATGGCCGGGTACGTGCCGCGATGAACCTGGCGATCCTCTACCGCGGCCCGCTGGCGAGCTGCAACTACGACTGTCCGTACTGCCCGTTCGCCAAACGCCGCGACCCGCCGGAGCTGCTCCGCGCCGACCGGGAGGCGTTGACGCGGTTCACCGACTGGGTGGCCGCGACCACCGACGTCCGGTTGTCGGTGCTGTTCACGCCCTGGGGCGAGGGGTTGACCCGACGCTGGTACCGGGAGGCGATGGTGTCGCTGTCCCACCTGCCGCACGTGGAACGGGTGGTCATCCAGACCAACCTGGCGGCCCGGGTGGACTGGCTGGCCGAGGCCGACCCGAGCGCCGCCGCGCTCTGGACGACCTACCATCCGGGGCAGGTCACCCGGGAACGGTTCCTGCGACGCTGCGCCCGCCTGTCCGAGTTGGGTGTCCGGTACTCCGTCGGGGTGGTCGGGCTGCCCGAGCACCTGGCCGAGGCCCGGGCGCTGCGGGCCCTGCTGCCCGACGAGGTCTACCTGTGGGTCAACGCGGCCGAGGGTCGGCGCTACGACGCCGCCGAGGAGACGATCTGGACGGAGGTGGACCCGCACTTCGGCTACAGCGTGCGCCCGCACCTGTCCCTGGACCGGCCCTGCCACGCCGGGGAGACCGCCATCTCCGTGCGCGGTGACGGCACCGTACGCCGCTGCCACTTCATCGACACCCCGATCGGCAACCTGTACGACGGGTCGTGGCGGGCCGCGTTGACGCCCCGGGCGTGCAGCAACGCGATCTGCGACTGTCACATCGGCTACGTGCATCTCAAGCCGCTCGGCCTGCGGGACGTCTTCGCGGGCGGGCTGCTGGAACGCATTCCGGCCGGATGGCCGGGAAGACCGGCCGGGCCGGTCTGACCAGGAACGTCACCGCCGAGGGTGGACCCTCCGGTGCGCCGCTGCGGTCAGGGTCGGGTCGCCATCCGGCGGGTCAGTTCGGCCGCCCGGTACGCCGCGACCTGACGCGCCTGTCCCGCCACGAAGCGCCGCAGCAGCAGCGGGGCACCGGCGGTGACCGACTCCCGGATCCGCGTACCGCCGGTCTCGGTCGTCAGGTCGACCACCGCGCGCAGCCACACCCACCCCGGGCTCCGGACGTCGCTGACGATCTGGCTGCCGGGACGGGTCGCCACCATCCGCACCCGGATGGGGTTGTCCCAGCGCAGCGGACCGGCCAGCCGGAACCGTTCGACGGCGACGTAGTCGGTGACCGCGCGGCCGTCGGCGTCCCGGCCGGTGCGTACGTCGCAGACCGCCACGATCAGCGGCGACAGGCCGATGTAGCTGTGCGGATCGGTCAGGTGGCGGTAGACCTCGTCCGGCGACGCCGCGACGACACCACTCGTCTCGAACACGATCGACGATTTCCGATCATCGGGCACGCCTCATCCTGCCACGCCCTCACCGGGTGCGGTCGACTGGCATACTCGACCCCGACCAGGTGGGGACCGGACAATGTGGTGGTCAGGTGCAGTTCCGCATGTTGGGACCGCTGGAGGCTGTCCGGGACGGGCACGCCGTGCCGCTCGGTGGGCCGAAGCAGCGGGCGCTGCTCGCGCTCTTCCTGCTGCGCCCGAACCGCTTCGTCGCCGCCGACTGGCTGGTCGACGCGCTCTGGGACGGCCGCCCGCCGGCCAGCGCCGAGATCACGCTGCGCACCTACGTGGCCGGGCTGCGTCGCGCGGTCGAGCCGCAGCGCAGCCGCCGCGAGCCGGCCCGCGTCCTGCGCAGCCACCCCCGGGGGTACGAGTTGCGCGTCGCGCCGGAGGACGTCGACGCGGTCCGGTTCCAGCGTCTGGCAGCGCACGCGGCGCACACGCTCACGGCCGGCGACGCCGACTCGGCCGAGCGGGGCTACGCCGAGGCGCTGGCCCTGTGGCGGGGTGAGCCGCTGACCGGGGCCGCCGAGCTGAGTGCGGTGCGTCCCGAGGCCGCCCGACTGACCGAGGCACGCCTCGGTGCCGAGGAGGGACGGTTCACGGCCGCCGTGGCAGCCGGACGGCACGCCGCCGTACTCGCCGAACTGCGCCACTTCGTGGCCGCGAACCCGGTACGCGAGACCGCCCGCGCCCAGTTGATGCTCGCGCTCTACCGGTCCGGGCGACAGACCGAGGCGCTCGCCGCCTTCGACGAGGGCCGCCGGATCCTGACCGACGAGTACGGGATCGACCCCGGCGAGCAGCTCCGCGAGGTGCACCGCCGGATCCTGGCCCAGTCCGTGCCATCGGCCGCGTCCGGCACCGGGATCGCGCAGGACCACTCGTCGACCATGCTGACCGGCCCGGCCACGGGCACTCCGGCCCCCCGGCCCGGACCGAGGCACGGGGTGACCGGCGCATCGGCTCCGGCGCTGCCGACGGATTCCCTGGTCGGCCGGGACGCCGAGCTGGCCGGGCTGGTGGCGGCGCTGATGGCGGCCACCGGCGGCGGTGGCCGGGTCGCCGTCGTGGAGGGCGAACCGGGGATCGGCAAGACCAGCCTGGCCGCCGCGCTCGACGCGCACGCCGGGGCGCGGGGCGTACCGGTGGTGTGGGGTCGCTGCCCCGACGTCGGACAGACGCCGCCGTTCTGGCTGTGGAACCAGGTGGTGCGGACGCTCGCGGCGATGCCGGCGGCGGGCGAGACCGGGTCGGCGAGCCCGCTGGACGGCTTCGCGGCCGGACCGGCGGACGCGTCGGCCGGCGACGCGGCGCCCGACCCGACGGCCCGGTTCCGCGCGTACGAGGCGGTGGCGGACCTGGTGCGTACGGTCGCCGAGGCGGCCGGTCTGCTGGTGGTGCTGGACGACCTGCACGCCGCCGACCCGGACTCGCTGCTGCTGTTGCGGTTCCTCGCCACGCCCCTGGCCGACGCCCGGGTCCTCGTGCTGGCCACGACGCGCCCCTACGAGCACCATCCGGTGCTGGTGGCGACGGTGGCCGACCTCGCTCGTGGTGCGGGCTTCCGCCACCTGCGGCTGACCGGGCTGACCGACACCGACGTGGCCGACCTGGTCCGCCGCCGCACCGGCACGCCCCCGCACCGGCAGGTGGCGGCGCGTCTGGCCACCCGGACCGGAGGCAACCCGTTCTTCATCACCGAGTTGCTGCGGGCCGGCACCGACCCGGCGGACGCGGACCTGCCGCCGAGTGTCCGGGACACCGTCCGGCTACGCCTCGGTGACCTGCCCGACTCGGCCCGCGACTGTCTGGAACTGCTCGGCGTGGCCGGACACGACCTGGACGCGCAGACGATGGCGACGGTCCTTCAGGTCCCCGCGACGCGGATCGCCGAGGGGTTGACGGCGGCGTACGCGGCGGCGTTGGTCGCCGAGGCCGGACCGGGCACGGTGCGGTTCCGTCATCCGCTGTTCGCGGAGGTGACGTACGCGCACCTGCCGCCGCCGCGCCGCGCCGCGCTGCACGCCCGGCTGGCACTGGCGTACCAGCGGGTCGGGGGTGTCGCCCCGGCCGAGTTGGCCCACCACTTCGGGCAGGCGATCGGACTCGGGCACGGCGAGGACCATCTGCGCTGGTCACTGGCGGCGGCCGACGACGCGACGCGGCGGTTCGCGTACGAGGACGCGCTCGGCCACCTGGACCGGGCGGCCCGGCGGCTGTCGCCGCTCGCCGGCACCACACCGTCGGCGGCGGCCACCGAACTCGGCGTCCAGTTGCACCGGGCCGCCCTGTTGCAGATGACGGTCGGCGTCGGCGCCGACGCCGTCGACGAGGTCTGTGCCCGTGCCCGGGAGCTGCTGGCGCTGGTCGGTGCGGAGACCGACGTACGGCCCGCGTTGTGGGCGCTCGGCGAGTTGGCCGCCAACCAGGCCGACTACGCCGGCTGCGCCGAACTGGCCGAACGGTTGGTCCGGGCCGACGACGGCACCGGGCTGATCGCGGCGGCCGGCGAGTACCTGCGGGGTGTGGTCGGCTACTTCACCGGCGCACTCGTGGAGGCGGATCGGCGACTCACCGCCGCCGTCGATCGGCTGCGCACGGTCGACCCGGATCTGCTGGGCCGCCAGGTCGGTCGGCTGCCGGTGTTGGCCGCGTACAACTTCCGGGCCCTGGTCCGGTCGCTGCGGGGTGCCGGCGAGGACGCCCGGCGGGACATCGCCGAGGCGGAACGGCTGGCCGAGCGGCTCGCCGACCCGTACGGACGGGCGAATGCGGCACTCTTCGCGGCCTGGATGGGGATGCAGGAACGCGACGTGGCGGCGGTACGCGCGGCAGCCCAGCGGTGCCGCGAGATCGGGGCGGCCAACGGCATGCCGCACTTCGTGACCACGGGCGGCTTCTTCCTGGAGTGGGCGGCGGCGCGCGGTGGCGAGCACGACCGGCTCCCGGCGATGCGGGCGGCGGTGGAGGGCATCTACCGCCCCGGGTTGCGTGCCACCCGCACGGTCACGTACAGCGCGATGGCCGAGGCGTACCTGGCGGCGGGCGACGCGTCGACGGCCGCCGAGTTGGCCGACGAGGGTCTGTCGGTGGTGGAGCGGCTGGGCGAGTCGGTCCTCGCGCCCGAGCTGCACCGCATCCGCGGCATCGCCCGCCGCGACCCCGCGGCCCTCGCCACCGGCGCCCGCCTGGCCTCCGCCCAGGCCAACACCCTGCTCCGCTCCCGCTTCCCCCACCCCTGACCCACCCCACCCACCCACCCACCCAGCCCGACCAAGCCAGATCCCACCAGGCCGAGCCGACCCGGTCAGGCCGACCAGGTCGGGTTTCCGGCAGTCCCGACCCGCGCAGGGATCAAGCCTGACCGCCCGGAGCGGGTCGGGCCTGCCGGAAACCCCACCCACGCGAAAAACCAGAACCCCAACCGGAAATCTACGAAACCTCCACACCCGCCCGCTGTGCTGAGCCGGTCAACAGTCCCCGCCCGGCCACCCCGGGCGGCCAGGTGGTGGAGGAACGAGATGAACCCGGCCCAGTCGTCGTCGCCCGGCGAGGTCCAGGAGGTCGACGTGGTCATCGTCGGGTGTGGTCCGGTCGGCGCGTTGGCCGCGAACCTGCTCGGGATGCGGGGCGTGCGCACGCTCGTCGTGGAGCGGAGTACGGAACCGCACGGCCAGCCGCGCGCGTTCTCCTGCGACGACGAGGCGCTGCGCATCTACCAGCAGGCCGGTCTGCTGGACCGGATCGTCGGTGACCTGCACCAGCCGGTACGCGCCGACTACGTCAACGCCGCCGGACGGCGGTTCGCCACCATCGCCTTCGACGAGGTCGACTTCGGGTTCGGGCACGCGCCGTTGAACTTCTTCGACCAGCCGTTGCTGGAGCAGGCGCTGCGTGCCGGTCTGGACCGGTTCGACCACGTGACGTTGCGACTGGGCACGGAGCTGGTCGACCTGCGGCAGGACGGGGCCGGTGCGGAGGTGGTGGTGCGGGACGTGGTCGCCGACCGGTCGTACCCGGTCCGGGCCCGGTTCGTGCTCGGTTGCGACGGTGCCCGCAGCACCACCCGTACGGCGGTGCGGATCCCGCTGGCGGGCGCGAGTTACGCCGAGCCGTGGTTGGCGGTCTCCGGGGACGTGGCCCCGGACGGGATCCGGTCGCCGCACACCACCTTCGTCTGCGACTGGCGGCGTCCGGCGTTCGTGTCTCCGGGGTCGCGGGGCAGCTACCGGGCGGAGTTCATGCTCCAGCCGGGCGAGACCGAGGCCGACATGCGGCAACCGGCGAAGATCGCCGAGTTGGTGGCGCCGTACGTGGACCCGGACCGCTTCACCGTCACCCGCGCGGTGGTCTACACGTTCCACCACCTCATCGCCGCCCGATGGCGGGACGGACGGGTGTTCCTGCTGGGCGACGCCGCCCACCAGATGCCCCCGTTCCTCGGGCAGGGGCTGTGCAGCGGCCTGCGGGACGCGGCGAACCTGACCTGGAAACTGGCGCTGGTGCTGGCGGGCGAGGCCGACTCGGCGCTGCTCGACACGTACGAGACGGAACGTCGGCCGCACACGGCGGCGATGGCGCAGACGAGTGTCCGGTTGGGGCGGGTGTTCCTGGCCCGCAGTCGACGGGCCGCGTGGGTACGCGACAGCGTGCTGCGGGCGGTGCAGACCGTGCCCCGGGTCCGCCGGTTCGTGCGGCACTTCGAGTTCAAGCCGCTGCCCGCGTACGAGCGGGGCCTGTTCGCCGGTGGCCGACGTGCGGGTGCCGTCGGGACGATGTTCCCGCAGCCCCGGGTGGCGGTCGCCGGTGACCCGACGCCGCGCCTGCTCGACGAGGTGCTCGGCGACGGCTTCGCGCTGATCGGGCGTACCCTCCCGGCGGGAACGCCCGGGTTGCCGGGTTCGGCGCGGTCCGTCGTGGCGCATCCGGCCGGCACCGACCCGGCGCGCCTGCCGACGAGCGACGTCGACCGGGTCCACGTCGTCGACCTGGACGGGACCGTCCACGCCTGGCTACGACGGCACCGGGCGGACGCGGTCGTGCTGCGACCGGACCGGTTCGTCTTCGCCGTCGCCGGGAACGACGGGCTCGACGAGGCGGCCCGCACGCTCGCGGCCGACCTGGGTGCGACCGCCGCCCGCCAACCCACCGGCTAGGACGGTCTCGGGCCTGAGCGACGCGGATGGTGTTCCGCGACCCACCGGAGGCGTGCCAGGCGGGCGGTCACTGGGGGTGGCGACGACGACGGCCCGCCGCTCGCCGAGGGTCAGCACGACCACGGCGCCGAGCAGCACCGCCGAGCCGACGGTGGCCGCTGCCGTGAGCCGTTCGTCGAGGAACAGCACCGCGATGACGGCTGCGGTGACCGGTTCGACCAGGGCGATCACCGATGCGGTGGTCGCCCGGACCGAGACCAGGCCGGCGAAGAACAGCGCGTAGGCCAGCGCGGTGGGCACCGCCCCGAGGTAGGCGAGCAGGCCCAGCACCCGGCCGAGGTCGTCCGCCGTGGGCAGGATCCCTTCCAGCAGGGCCAGCGGCAGCAGGAAGATCATCCCCACCGCGAAACCGCCGAGTGCGGTGGTGCTCGCGGCTCCGCCGTCGCCGTCCCGGCCGCGCTTGCGGTGCAGCAGGGTGACGAGGGCGTACCCGGCGGCGGAGAGCAGCGCGCAGGCCAGGCCGAGCAGCGGCGCGGACCCCTCGCCCGCGCTGCCGCCACCGACGAGCAGGAGCAGCCCGACCAACGCCGAGGCCACGGTGAGCAGGCCGGTACGCCCCAGTCGCTCCCCCATCGTCAGCCGGGATCCGACGGCGATCAGCACCGGCCCGGAGCCGAGAGTCACCACGGTGGCGACCGCCAGTCCGGCGTACCCGACGGCGGCGAAGTAGGCGGTCTGATAGACGGCCAGGCCGACGCCGGTGGTCACCAGTGCGCGCCACCGGTCGCCCGGTCGGGCACGGGTGGCCGGCGCGGCGACGCCGACCGCGCGGGCCGGACGCCGGTGACGGAGCACCAGGTGCCCGGCGCAGAGCAGCAGGACGCCGCCCGCGAACCGCCAGAAGGAGACCGCGACGGGCCCCATTCCGCTGATGTCGTAGAGGATCGCGGCGACCGCGCCGCCGGTCCCCCAGGCGACCGCCGCGACGAGGATGTACAGGACTGCCCGTCCCACGGGCGGGGGCACGGTGGTGTGCACGGGGTTCTCCGTTGTCGTCACCGCCCGGGCAGCACGGACACCCCCGGGCTCGAATCGTCAGAGCCGGGTCGGCGAGAGCGCCGTTACCGGGTGGGTGGTGGCGACACGACGGAGAAGGTCACCACGGCAGCGTACCGCCCGGGCGGGAGACGCACCGACATCGCCGCACATCTATTGACAAACATCCCTAACAGTCACAGGCTGAGAGAGCGCTCTCTCACACCGTGTCACCGCCGAACGGAGGAGTACCCGTGATTGTCCGAAGAAGACTGCTGGCGGTCGCCGCCGCCCTGATCACCGCCGTTCCGACCGCACTCGTCGCCGCCGCGCCCGCCCAGGCCGTCGGCCCCGCGTTGCTGCCGGTCACCGTCACCAACAACACCGGCCGCTCCGGAGCCGTCCACGTGTACGTCATCGGCGTACAGCTCTCCTCCGGCCGCCTCGGCTACGTCAACCAGGCGGGCACGTTCGTCCCCTGGTCCGGCGGGCAGATCCCGCCGTCGCCCGCGCCCGACGCGTCGATCCCCGGACCGACCAACGGCGCCAACGCGACCATCCGCTTCCCGCGCGGCTTCTCCGGTCGGGTCTACTTCTCCTTCGGCGAGAAGCTGAAGTTCTTCCTGACCCCGACCGGCCTGGTGCAGCCTGCCCCGTGGGCGGCCGGCGACGCCAACCGCGACATCCTGTTCGACTGGAGCGAGTTCACCTACAACGACGCGGGGCTCTGGCTCAACAGCTCCCAGGTGGACATGTTCGCGGTGCCGCACGCGGTCACCGTGACCGGTGCCAACGGCGTCACCAAACGGACCGGCGACGTCGTCGCCAACGGCCGCGCCGCGATCATCAACGGCATCCGGTCCCAGTCCGGCTGGGCGAACACCGTGTACACCCGCGCCGACGGCACCGTGCTTCGGGTGCTGGCGCCGGGCAAGGCCGCCGGGGCGGGCCTGTTCAGCAGCACCTACCTGGACTCCTACATCGCCTCGGCGTGGAACGCGTACACCAGCCGTACGCTGACCGTGGTGCCCTTCGGCGACCGGCCCGACGTCCGCTACTTCGGGCGCACCTCGGGCCGGGTGATGACCTTCACCAACAGCGCCGGGCAGGTCGTCGCCTCGTTCAACCGCCCCTCGTCGGCGAGCGTGTGGGGCTGTGACGGTGATCTGCCCGCCCCCAACGACCAGGTGGTCGGGCCGATCTCCCGGACACTGTGCGCCGCGCTGAACCGGGGCACCCTCGGCACCATCCACACCCAGCCCAGCACCAACGCCGCCGAGTTCTACCGCAGCAACCCGACCAACCAGTACGCCCGGATCATCCACGCCAACATGCGCGACGGTAAGGCGTACGCGTTCGCCTTCGACGACGTCGGCGCGTTCGAGTCGCTCGTGCACGACGGCGACCCGCGCGCCGCCGGCCTGGTGCTCAGCCCGTTCTGATCCCGACCGGCCCCAGGTGGGTGGATCTGTCGCCGCTGTGGCGACAGATCCACCCACCTGCACTCAGTCGACGTCCGGGGCGGGGACCTCGCGCAGGCCGTCGCCGTCGAGGCGCAGCCACCGACGTACCCCGATGTCGTGCAGGAAGCGCTCGTCGTGGCTGACCGCCACGAACGCGCCCCGGTAGGCGCTCAGCGCGTGCTCCAACTGGGCCACGCTGACCAGGTCCAGGTTGTTGGTGGGCTCGTCGAGCAGCAGCAGGTGCGGGGCCGGTTGGGCGTAGAGGACGCAGGCGAGCGTGGCGCGCAGCCGCTCACCGCCGGAGAGCACACCGACCGGCAACTGGGCCCGGGCACCCCGGAACAGGAAGCGGGCCAGCAGGTTCAACCGCTGCGACTGCGGGCGCTCGGGAGCGTACGCGGCGAGGTTCTCCGCCACCGTACGGTCGAGGTCGAGCAGGTCCAGCCGCTGCGACAGGTACGCCACCCGGCCGTCGGCCCGGCGCACCGGCCCGCCGTCGGACGCGGTCTGGCCGGTGAGCAGCCGCAGCAGGGTGGACTTGCCGACGCCGTTCGGGCCGGTCAACGCGATCCGTTCCGGCCCCCGGATGGTCAGCTCCAGACCGTCGCCGGGGAACAGCGGACGGCCGTCGTGGCGCACCTGCATCCGCTGCCCACCGACGAGCGTGCGGCCGGCGGGTACGTCGGTCTCCGGCAGGTCCAGCGTGAGCGCCTGGTCGTCGCGCAGCGCCCGGCTGGCCTCGTCGAGGCGTCCCAGCGCATCGCTGACCCGGCTGGCGTGCGCCTGCTGGGCCCGTCCGGCCGACTCCTGCGCGCTGCGCTTGAGTCCACCCGCGACGATCCGGGCGAGACCGGCGTTGCCGAGGTTGCGCGCGGCGTTGCCGGCCCGCCGTTCGGCCCGCTCCCGGGCCTGCTGCATCTCCCGCTTCTCCCGCTTGACCTCCAACTCGGCGCTGCGCACGGTGCGCTCGGCCAGCTCCCGGGCCGCCCGGGCGGCCTCCTGGTAGGCGGTGAAGTTCCCGCCGAACAACCGGAGCTGCCCGCCGTCGAGTTCGGCGATGCGGTCCATCCGGTCCAGCAGCATCCGGTCGTGACTGACCAGCAGCAGGCAGCCGGACCAGTTCTCCAGCACCGAGTACAGCCGGTGCCGGGCGTCGACGTCGAGATTGTTGGTGGGTTCGTCGAGCAGCAGCACGTCGGGGCGGCGCAGCAGTTGGGCGGCCAGGCCGAGGGAGACGACCTGCCCGCCGCTGAGGGTGTGCAGCGGCCGGTCGAGCGCCACCTCGTCCAGACCGAGCCGGTCGAGTTCGACGCGACTGCGTTCCTCGACGTCCCAGTCGTCGCCGACGGCGGTGAAGTTCTCCTCGCTGGCGTCACCGGCCTCGATCGCCCGCAGCGCCGCTATCGCCGGTGCCACCCCCAGCACCTGCGCGACGGTCAGCTCACCGGCGAGCGGAAGGTTCTGCGGCAGGTAGCCGAGCACCCCCTCGACCGTCACGGTGCCGCCGGTGGGAGTCAGCTCACCGGCGATCAGGCGTAGCAGCGTGGACTTGCCGGCACCGTTCGGCGCGACCAGGCCGGTACGGCCGGGCGGCACGGTGAAGGACAGGCCCCGGAACACGGGAGTGTCGTCGGGCCAGGAGAAGGACAGGTTGGTGCAGACGACGCAGACGTCGGACATGGCAGACAGACCTCGGGAGGAATGCCGGGACGCGACCGGCGCCCCGGTCAGACAGACAGGGCGGTGACGTGACGGGCCGCCTGCGGCAGTGGCCGGTCGGCGGCGGGGCCGCTCACCCCGAGATGTCGTCGTCCCCCGACAGCATGTCGCGCTCCTCGTTCCGCATACGCGCGGCTGACCCGCGCTCCGCCAGCCTAACAACTGCACGGCCTGGTCGCGCACGTCAATTCCGTAGCCGTCGGGCGTCAGCGGGCCGGTCAGTCAGGTCGGCCGACGTGGCGCGTTGAGGTGGCTGGTGAGCACCACCAGCAGCTCGAAGCGCGTCGCCGGGTCGTCCAGGTCGGTGCCGTACAGCTCACGTAGGCGCTTGAGCCGGTAGCTGACCGTCTGCGGGTGGACGAAGAGTTCGGCGGAGACCTCGGCGCGCGAGCCCCAGTGCCGCAGCCAGGAGTGCAGGGTGACCAGCAGGCTGTCCCGCTGGGCCGGGCGCAGGTGGGCCAACGGTGCCAGCCGCCGGGCGGCGAGCACCGCCAGGGCGCCGGGTTCGCCGCGCAGGGTCAGCGGGATCAGGTGGTCGTCGGCGAAGACCGGGCCGGGGTCGGGGCCGACCAGCCCGGCGGTCAGCTCGGCGAGGCGTACGGCGACCGGCACCTGGGGCCAGTCCAGCTCGGGGCCGACCACGGCCCGTCGACCGGCCAGCGCCTGCGCCAGCGGGACTCGGGCCGCCCGGGGACCGGCCCGCAGCAGCAGCACCGCGTCCCGGCCGCGCTCGATGACCAGGCCGTCGACGCCGTAGCGGAACCGGGCGTCGCGGGCCTGGTCCGGCGGCAGGAGCACCGGCACCACGAGGTCCAGGTCCGGCCAGCCGATCCGGGCGGCGGCCGTGGCCACCGCGCCGGGCATGCCGTCGCCGCGCAGCAGCAGTTCGGCGAGCTGTCGCCGACGGTCACCCTCGCCGGCCTGCTCGCGCACCTGGAGGGCGTACCCGTCGGTGCTGGCGGCGGCCAGTTCGGCGACGTACGCGCTGACCGCGTCGGAGAGGTCGATCAGCTCCTCGGTGTCGACCGGGCGGAGCCGGGCCAGCGACTGGGAGGCGGTGCGCAGCAGCAGCCGGGCGGCCATCCGCAGGGCCGCGAGCAGGGCCTCCGGTCCCCGGTCCTCACGCGCCTCGGCGGCGCCGAGGGCGACGAAGACCTCCCGGATCCGGGGCGGCAACGCGGGCTCGTCGGTGCCGACCAGGTCGAGGAACCGGTCGAGGGCGACCTGGACGGCGGTGTGCACGTCACGGGCGAACTTGTCGTCGGCGATGCCCGCGAAGGCAGGCGTGGCCTCGGTGACCGCGCCCGCCACGGCGGCGACCGTCGACGGCAGGTGCGGACGCATGGACGCGGCCAGGTCGGCGGGGAGACGCCGCCAGGGGGTGGCGGAGACCGGGGCACTCACCGGCCGATTTTGTCACGTCGGGATAAATGAGCCGCTGATTCTCGCTGCCGACGGGACGGTGTCTCGACTCGTGGGCCGGGCGAGGATGGAGCCCGCCGCCGAGCCGACCGAGGAGCGCACCGTGCAGCACCGACTCTCCCGACAACACGTGGTCGACATGTGCCGGACGATGCTCGCCCGGGGATATCTCAAGGCCACCGAGGGCAACGTCTCGGTGCGGGTGCCCGGCCACCGGCTGTACGCGGTGACCCCGAGCAACTACGACTACGACCGGATGCGGGTCGAGGACATCTGTCTGGTCGACTTCGACGGCAAGCACGTGCCCGACGGCACCGGGGCCGACCTCAAGCCGTCCATCGAGTGCGGGATGCACGCCAACATCTATCGGGAACGCCCGGACGTCAACGCGATCGTGCACACCCACCAGCCGTACGCGTCGGCGCTGGCCTTCCTGCGCAAGCCGATCCCGGCGCTCACCGACGAGCAGGTGCGCTTCCTCGGCCGGGAGGTGGCGATCATCGACTACGCCCCGTCCGGCACCGGCTTCCTGGCCCGCAACGTGCAGAAGAAGGTGGCCAGCGGCGACAACGCCTTCATCATCGCCAACCACGGGGTGGTGGCCGTGGGCACCGACCCGGACCGGGCGGTGTTCAACATGGCGTTGCTGGAGAAGGTCTCCATCGCGTACCTGCTGGCGTTGACCAGCGAGACGGGCAGGGTCTACACCATTCCGACCGCGATCCGTGAGATCGCCTTCGGCAAGCTGCGCGCCGACGAGAAGCGGATCGCCGCGCAGATCACCGAGGCGGTCGAGCCGCTGCGGGTACCCGCCGACGAGGAGCTGCCCAGCGCCGACGCGACGGCCGCCGCCACCCGGGCCGCCGCCGCCACCGAGGCCGACGCGGGCGCTGAGGCCGACGCGGGCGCTGAGGCCGACGCCGGGACCGCTGCCGACGTCGGGGCCGGGGACGCCCCGGCCGTCGAGGAGGGCGCGGCGCCGGGGGCGGAGTCCGCCCGGCTCGGGTACGCCATCAGCGAGTATCCGGACGTCGATGACGTGATGCGCCGGCTCAAGGCGCTGACCGCCCAGCCGCTGCGCGGGCTGCGCCACGACGCGATGCTGGACGTGCTGAACTACTTCGAGACCAAGTGCCGGGCCAGCAGGGAGATCACCGACCGGGCCAAGCGGCGAATCCCCGGCGGGGTGCAGCACAACCTGGCCTTCAACTACCCGTTCCCGCTGGCGATCGACAAGGCCGACGGGGCGTACCTGGTCGACCGGGACGGCAACACCTACATCGACTTCCTCCAGGCCGGTGGGCCGACCATCCTGGGCAGCAACTACGGGCCGGTCAACGAGCGGGTGGCCGAGGTGGTCCGGGCCTCCGGGCCGGTGACCGGACTGTTCCACGAGTACGAACTCAAGCTCGCCGAGATCATCCACCGGTACATGCCGCACGTGGAGATGTACCGCTCCCTCGGGTCCGGCACCGAGGCGGTGATGGCGGCGGTCCGGGGTGCCCGCGCGTTCACCGGCAAGAAGATGGTGATCAAGGTCGGCGGCGCGTACCACGGCTGGTCCGACACGATGGTGTACGGGCTGCGGGTGCCCGGCACGTACCGGATGAACGCCAAGGGCATCCCGTTCGGCGCGACCAGCCGGACCCGGGAGGCGTTCCCGCACGACCTCGGGCAGCTCAAGCGCAAGCTGGTGGAGAACCGGCTGCGCGGCGGCACGGCGGCGGTGGTGGTCGAACCGGTCGGCCCGGAGTCCGGCACCCGGCCGGCGCCCCGCGACTTCAACGCCGGGGTCCGCGAGCTGTGCGACGAGTTCGGCGCGCTGCTGGTCTTCGACGAGGTGGTCACCGGCTTCCGCCTCGGGTTGGGCGGCGCGGCCGGCTACTTCGGCGTCACCCCGGACCTGACCGTGCTGGGCAAGGCGGTCTCCGGTGGGTACCCGATGGCCGGTGGCGTCGGCGGCCGGTCCGACGTGATGGCGGTCTTCGGCTCCGGGCTGGACGGCAAGAGCGGCGCGCACATCCAGGTCGGCGGGACGCTGTCGGCCAACCCGCTGTCCTGCGCGGCCGGGTACTACGCCATCGAGGAGATGGCCCGCACCAACGCGCCGGTGATCGCCGGACGCGCCGGGGACCGGCTCACCCGGGGTTTGCAACGGCTTATCGACACGTACGGTCTGCCGTACGTCGCGTACAACCAGGGCTCGATCGTGCACCTGGAGTGCAGCGGCGTGATGCTGCTCGACATGCGCAACCCGGTGAAGCTGCTGCGCGAGAACAAGGCCCGCAAGCGACTCATGGAGCAGATGGGTGCCGCGTACACCGCGCACGGCATCGTCACGCTGGCCGGGTCCCGGATGTACACCTCGATGGCCGACACCGACGCGGTGATCGACGACGCGCTGGCCCGGTTCGACCGGGTCTTCGCGCAGGTCGAAGGGGTCTGAGGCGGGTGGCGGCCAGCGCGCCGCAGATCCTGGCGATCGACCTCGGCACGTCCGGGATGAAGGCGGCCCTGGTCGCCGCCGACGGCACGGTGACCGGGTGGGCCGAGCGGCCGGTGCCGCTGCACGTGCTGCCCGGCGGCGGTGCCGAGCAGGATCCGATGGCCTGGTGGACCGCGCTCGGGGAGGTCGCCGCCGAGTTGGGCCGGGCGCATCCGGAGCAGATGCGGGCGGTCCGCGCGGTCTGCGCCTCCACGCAGGGCGAGGGCACCATCGCGGTGGACGCCGCCGGGGACCCGCTGACGCCGTGCATCAGTTGGCTCGACATGCGCGGCGCACCGCACCTGCGTCGACAGTTCGGCGGCTTCCCGGCGTACCAGGGGATGTCGGTGCGCCGCATCGCGCGGTGGCTGCGGCTCACCGGCGGGATGCCCTCGCCCACCGGCAAGGACCCGGCCGCGCACATGCTGCTGGTCCGCGACGAGATGCCGCAGGTGTACGCGCGGACCGCGTCCTTCCTCAACGTGCTCGACTGGATCAACCTGAAGCTGACCGGGCGGACGGTGGCCACCGTCGACTCGATCCTGACCTCGTGGGTGACCGACAACCGGCGGCCCGGCGACATCCGCTACTCCCCCGCCCTGGTCGCCGACTGCGGCATCGACGCCGACAAGCTGCCGCCGATCGTGGCCTGTACCGACGTGATCGGCACGCTGACCCCCGCCGCCGCCGGTCACCTCGGGTTGCCGGAGTCGGTCGAGGTGGTGGCCGGGGCGATCGACAACACCGCAGCGGCGATCGGTGCGGGCACCACCGGCGACCACGAGCCCCACCTTTATCTGGGCACCTCGTCCTGGATCGCGGCGCATGTGCCGGGCAAGAAGACCGACGTGGCGGCGGGCATCGCGTCGGTGCCCTGCGCCATCGGTGACCGCTACCTGATGACCGCACTCCAGGCCACCGCCGGGGCCAACCTGACCTGGCTGCGGGACAAGATCGTGGAGTACGACGACCCGCTGCTCGCCGCCGGGCACGTCAGCCGGGACGAGGGCACCATCTTCGACGCGTTCGACGCGATCATCCCGACCGTGCCGCCAGGTGCCAACGGCGTGCTCTACACCCCCTGGCTGTACGGCGAACGCGCCCCCGTCGACGACCCGAACCTGCGCGCCGCCTTCCTCAACATCTCGCTCGACACCAACCGCTCCGACCTGCTGCGGGCGGTCTTCGAGGGGGTCGCCTTCAACACCCGTTGGCTGGCCGGCGCGGTGGACCGGTTCCTCGGCTCCCGGGTCACCTCGATGGCGATCACCGGCGGCGGCGCGCTGTCGGACTCCTGGTGCCAGATCTTCGCCGACGTGCTCGACGTGGAGATCCGGCGCGACGCCCAGCCGCTGGCGGTCAACGCCCGGGGCGCGGGCTGGATCGGCGCGGTCGGCACCGGACTGCTCACCTTCGCCGACGTCCCCGCGCTGATGCGGACCGACCGGGTCTTCACCCCGGACCCGACGCTGCGGGCCACCTACGACGAGGTCTTCGCCGACTACCGGGAACTGCACCGTCGACTGGCACCGCTCTACCGACGCCTGAACCGCCCGGACCGGCCCCGCGCCCCCCGAGGCTGACCGGCGCCCGACCGACACCCACCCCGTCGATCATGGACTTGTGGTCAGTAATTGCACCGGTGTAGGGCATTCGCGGTCACCACAACTCCATGATCGGCGAGGAGCAGGCCGGGTGAGAGTTAGGGGTGATCAGGGGAAACGGGGGGTATCGGGTGACCGGGTGGGTGAGACTGACGCCATGGTCGACGTCAGGCGGTACGTGGCCGAGTTCATCGGCACATTCCTGCTGGTGTTCCTCGGTGTGGGCAGCGCCGTCGCGGCCCGCGTCGAGGGTGGCGTGGTGGTGGTCGCGCTGTCGTTCGGGTTCGTCATGCTGGCGTTGGTCTACACCATCGGCCAACTCTCCGGCAGCCACGTGAACCCGGCGGTGACCCTCGGCGTCCTGCTCTCCGGCAAGATCTCGCCGGTCGGGGCGGTGGCGTACTGGGTCGCCCAGTTCGCCGGTGCCGCCCTGGGCTCCTTCCTGCTCTGGGTGCTGGTCCGCTGGGGTGGGGTGACCGACCAGACCGGAGTGCTGGGCACCAACGGCTACGGCACCCACATCAACGCCGGTGGCGCGATGCTGCTGGAGACCGTCCTGACGTTCCTGTTCGTCCTGGTGGTGCTGGTGGTGGGCAAGCGCAGCACCGACCTGTCCGGCTTCGCCGGCCTGGCCATCGGGCTGGCCCTCGCCGTGGCGAACCTGGTCGGCGTGGCGCTGACCGGGGCGGCGGTGAACCCGGCGCGCGCCTTCGGACCGGCGATCTTCGAAGGTGGGACCGCCCTCCGCCAGCTCTGGGTGTTCATCGTCTTCCCGCTGCTCGGCGGAGTCCTCGCCGCGCTGGTCGCGCCGCTGGTCGAGCACGGCTCCGGCGTCACCCGGGTCGGTACGCCCCGACCGGCGGGACGCTGAGCGCCCACCTCACCGGTCGGCGCCCATCGGTGCCCGGACCAGCGCGCCGTCGATGTAGCAGTACCGCCACTCCTCCCCCTCCTCCAACGAACGGATCAACGGGTGGCCGGTCTGCCGGTAGTGCTCCTCGGCGTGGTTGTTGACCGAGTCGCTGCAACAACCGACCGCGCCGCAGGTGAGACACATCCGCAGTTGCACCCAGTCGTCGCCGGTCTCCAGGCACTGCGGGCACGCCTCGGCGTCGCTCTCGGTGATCTGGATGCGGTCCAGGTGGGTGCAGGCGGTGCTCATCGTCTCCTCCCGCACGTACCGCCAACTGGAGTGCAGCAGCCGGTCCGGGATGACCCGGGCGAGGTAGCGGGAGTTCGCCGCGAGCAGCGGACTCGCCACCGCCAGCACCAGCACGTACAGGGCGATGAACGGGCCGAGACGCTCGTCCAGACCGGCGCCGAGGGCGAGGGTCGCCAGGATCAGTGAGAACTCGCCGCGTCCCAGCACCGTCAACCCGACGTTGGCCGCGCCCCGCTGGTTGAGCCCGAACAGCCGCCCGGCGATCAGACCGGCCAGCACGTTGGTCACGATGGTCAGCGCGACCGCCGCCAGCACCGGCAGCGCCACCGAGCCGAAGTCGCCGACGTCGATGCTCAGGCCGAACACCACGAAGAAGACCGCCGCGAAGACGTCCCGCAGCGGCAGCACCAGGCGTTCGGCCCGTTCCCGGATGGGGGTACGGGCCACCACCAGACCGATCATCAGCGCGCCGATGGCGTCGGAGACGCCGATCTCGGCCGAGATGCCGGCGACCAGCACCACCAGCCCGACCATCAGGACCGCCAGCAACTCGTCCTCGTGGCTGTCGATCACCTTGCCGACCAGGCGGGCACCGAACCGGGCCACCGCGAACAGGAGGACCAGATACGCGAAGCTCAGCCCGATGCGCAGCGTGAGTTCGCCGGCCGACCCGGCGCCGGAGAGCAACGGCGACAGCAGCGCCAGATAGAGCGCGAGGAAGAGATCCTCGATCACGATGATGCCGAGGATCACCGGTGTCTCGGCGTTGGCCAGCCGACGTAACTCGATGAGTAGCTTGGTGACGATGGCCGACGAGGAGATGCCGAGCGCCCCGGCGATCACGAACGCCTCGTAGCCACCCCAGCCGAGGGCGTACCCGAAGAGGAGCCCGGCCCCGACGTTCAGGGCGATGTACGAGGCGGCGGCGACGAACAGCCGTTTGCCGCTCCCGAGCACCTGTTCGACCGGGAACTCCACGCCCAGGTGGAACAGCAGGAGCACCAGGCCGAGGGAGGCCAGCAGGCTGAGGTCCTCGGGGTGGGCGACCAGCACGGGCCCCGGGGTGCCCGGCCCGAACAGGATGCCGGCGAGCATGAAGAACGGCACGGTCGGCAGGTTGATCCGGCGGCCGAAGCGGGCCAGCAACCCGGCGATGAGCACAAGGGCGCCGAAGCCCACGAGGTCAGCGTGCACGGTGAGGACTCCTGGAGCGGGCTAGAGGGAGCGGAGCGGGCGGCGCGCCGGTTACTCGGAGAAGTACGTGCCGGACAGCAGGGCGCCCACCTTGCGGGCCTGCTCCTCCGACATCTCGATCACGGCCACCGGGTCGTCCGCCCCGGCGGCGAAGACGTACAGGTCACGGTTGCCGTCGCGGCGTACCACGATCGAGATCCGCTGGGTGTTGCTGCCCAGGTCGACGTCGTACCGCTTGCCGATGCCCGGCAGTTCCTGCACGTAGATGCCCTTGCCCATGACCCCTCCCCGCTGTCCTGTCCACGATCCCGGGGCAATCGTACGAGCCCGCCGGCCTTCCGTGACACTCCACCACCGAGTGGTCGACGACGCGCCGGCTCCGGCGCCGGGGGGTGGCGCCGGAGCCGGCGGGTCTGCCGGGCGTACCGTCAGGAGGTGAGCCAGAAGGTGGCGTCGTTGCGCGCCTGGGTGTCGCCGATCTGGTCGAGCCGCAACTGGTAGTCGTAGTGCCGGATGTGGCGGTCCGGGTAGTTGTAGGACTGGAACGAACTCCAGGACGCGTTGCCCAGCCCGGCGACCTGCCGGAAGGTGGCGTCGGCGGCGAAGACCGCGCTGCCGTCGTTGGCCGCCAGCACGAAGTCGAAACCGTAGTGCCGCAGGTAGTACCCGGGGTGGTTGACGGACTCGAAGGAGACGTGTCCGGAGGCGTTCGCCAGTCCGGGCACCACCCGGAACTGGGCGTCCTGGGCCGGGTTGACGTTCGGGTCGATGCGCACGTCGTAGTTGACGTGCCGCACGTACCGGTCCTGGTGGGTGTACGCCTGGATCCGGTTGACCGGCGTGCTGGTGCCCCAGCGGGCGAGCACCCGGCTCTCCTCGGCCGCGGTCAGGTTCAGGATCGAACCGTGCCGCTTGCGGGTGCCGCCCATGGCGTAGTCGGTGCGGGTCCGGAAGTTGCTGACGGCGCCCAGGTTCGTCGAGGTGATCGGCAGGTAGCCGCGCCCGGTGGCGTACTGGTCGAGCCAGAGCGCCCACTCGTTGCGGCCGTTGAACTGGGCCCACATCGGCCCCTCCACCACGTTGCCGCCGCCGGTGCCGTTGGAGATGCCGAGGTGCGACAGGTTGCCCAGGGTGGTCCACGAGCCGAGGATCGAGTTGCTGGCCTCGATGGTGATGTGCCCGTCGGCGGAGGCCCGGTAGTAGCGGTAGCCGCCGACGCTGTTCGCCACCTCGACGATCTGCGTGTCGATCAGCCCCTGGCTGCCAGGACGCTCGATGTAGAGCTGGGGTGCGGTGAAGCTGCGGAAGTCGGTGGTCCGCACGTACCAGATACGGTGTTTGGTGACGCCGTTGCGCGCGGAGTTGGTGGCCCAGTAGACGACGTAGTCGCCGGTGGCCTGGTTGTAGATCGCCTCGGGTGCCCAGGCGTTGCCGGCGCCGGGGATCGCCCCGGCGACGTTGATCAGCCACGGCGCGGACCAGTTCACCAGGTCGCGCGACTCCCACACGACCAGGTTGGTGCTGCCCCGGTTGGCCGCGTCGCTCCACGAGGTGCCGCTGGCGATGCGCAGGTCGGTGGCGACGATCCAGTAGCGGTCACCGGCGGGCGAGCGGACCAGGGCGGGGTCCCGGACGCCCCTCGTGCCGACGGTGGAGAGCAGGACGGGCGCGCCGTTGTTCAGGTCGCGCCAGGTCAGCCCGTCGCGGCTGTGGGCGAGGTAGAGCTGTTCCCCGTTCGCCGACTCCCCGATGAAGTGCGCCATCAGGTACCCGGTGAACGGGTCGAGTGCGGCGGCGTCGGCGCGCGGCGCGGGCGCGGCGGACACCATCAACAGGAAGGCGGTGAGCAGGGCGCTCACCCGGGCCAGGACTCTCGGCATCGGCGACTCTCCTCAAACACACCGGATCGAACGACTGTTAGCGCTAACAAGCCCCTCGAAACCGATCGGCGAGAATCACTGTTTCGGGCTTGTTTCGAAGTCTCGACGCCCCTCCGCCCAGTGTCAAGACGAGCGTCGATCCGTCGATCCGTGCGAGCCGTCGCGGCGGTGTGAACGTTCGCTACGACGGACCGCCGGAGCGGCTGCCGGTGGATGTAAGGAGGGGTCCCCTGCTATCGCCTGGTGTATAGCAGGGGACCCCTCCTTACATCCAAGCCCGGTGCCGACGAAGCCTTGCGTCAGAGCCCCATGCAGTCGCCGATTCCGTTGCGGTGGCGGGAGATCGGGGTGGACGGTGTCGGGAAGTCGATCGGGTCGCCTTACCGGCTGCGGTGATCCGAGCGGCGCTCATACTCCCTGCGGGAATGCTCCTGCCACGAGAGGACAGCATGCGAGGCAGCACCATCACGCGCCGGTTCCTGGCCGTCGCGACCACGATCGCGTTGGGGGTCGCGTCGGCGGCCACACCGGTGGCTGCGGCACCGGCCGCCGCCGACACGCCGCAGCTCACCGCAGCCGCCGCGAGCACGGCTCCGTCGACCCGGCAGATCGTCGGCGCGGTCGCGGTGGGCGACCGGTATCCGTACGTGTTCGTGATCGGGACCGACGGCAACCTCTGGATCAACTGGCAGGACCAGTCCGAGCAGTGGAACTGGTCGAACATGGGCACACCGCCGGGGGTCGGCCTGCGGATGCCGATCGGCGTGACCATCGTCGACGGCTTCAGCCGCCCGTACGCCTTCCTCCTCGGCACCGACCAGAACGTCTGGAGCCTGTGGCGCTCGGCGACGAGTTGGCAGTGGCGCAACCAGGGCGCTCCGCCGGGAGCCAACTTCGTGAGCTGGCCGAGCTTCGCGGCGGTCGCGGTGAACGACACCAGCCCGTACCTGTTCGTCCGCAGCGACGGCGACGAGACGGTGTGGGTGAACTGGTGGAACGGGGCCGTGTGGAACTGGACGAACATCGGCTCGCCGCTCGACGGCATCGCGTCCACCGGCCCGGTCGGCGTGCTGTTGGAGAACGGCACGCCGCAGGTCTACACCGTCAGCAACGTCGGCCGACTCTGGACCACCCGCTTCGCCGACACGGCCGCGCCCTGGGTCGACCTCGGCCAGCCGCCCGGCGTCTGGCTCACCGACGCGGGTACGCCCTTCGGCGCCCGCGGCGCGGTGCAGGTCGCACCGGACGCCCGCCCGTACCTGCTCGCCACCGGCAGCGACGACAACGCCTGGCTGCGCTGGTGGACCGGTACCCAGTGGGAGTGGCACAACCTGGGCTCACCGCCGGAGCAACTGGTCCCGGGCACGCTCGGCGCCCTCTCGGTGAACGGCACCTCGCCGTTCTCCTTCTTCGCCACCGACGGGGGCGGCCTGTGGATCAACTACTGGGACGGGTCCGACTGGTACTGGAGTGACCAGAGCCCGCCGTTCCGGCCCGCCCTGACCGGCACCGCGGTGCTCGCGCCGCAGAACTCCACCCGGCCGGCGATCTTCCTGCGGGACACCGCCGGCAACCTGTGGAGCCGATGGTGGAACGGCAGCTACTGGAGCTGGACGAACCGCAGCCTCTGAACGGCGGCCACGCCACCGGCCCGTGGGGCCGGTGGCACGGCCGACGGGTCAGCGGGTCGGTGACGCGGTTGGCGGGCCGGTACGGGGTCAGTGGGTCGGTGGCGGGCCGTCCGCGACCGGTGCCGGACCGGAGTCGGTGCCGAAGCCGTCGAGCGCGGCGCGCTCGTCGAGCGTGCGCAGCTCCTGGAAGACGGTGATGTGCAGGTCGGCGGGCGCGTCGAGGCGGGCGTTGACCGACTGCCAGGGCGTACGCGTCGGCGGGGCCACCTCGGCGGCGCCACCGGCGACCAGTTTGTCCGTGGTGGCCTGCGCGTCGTCGACCTCGAACGCGACCCGGATGCGCGGTGCGACCTGCCGGCCCACCTCGACGTCGTCGATCATCCGCTTCTGTGCCGGGTTGGCGATCTCCAAGGTGGCGCGTCCGGCGTCCAGGATCACCACCTCGGCACCGTCGCCGCCGGAGTACGCCGCCTGTTCGGGCAGGCCCAACACGTCACGGTAGAACCGGACGGCGGCCTCGTAGTCGTCAGCCTCGATCACCAGCCGCAACTGGCGTACCGGTGGCACCGCACCCGGACTCGTCACCGTCGTCCCCTTCCGCTTCGGCGCGACGCCCCAGGCCGCGACACCTGCCCGACCATACCGGCGGGGCCCACGGCCCAGATCCGGACCGCCAGCGCGCCGAGGGCCCGGCGCAACAGTGCGACGCAGGGTGGGCAGCACGCCGGGGCCCGGCGCAACAGCCCGGCGCAGGCACGAACCGACAGCGCGGCGCACCGGCCAGGTCGGCCGCCCCCGGGATCGTCGGTGTTGGGCAACGTCGGTGGGACGTGGCAGCATTCGGCGGGTGACCAGCAGCGCCGCCGAAGCGGCCCACCTGCGCGATCTCGCGCGACTGCGCCGCGTCCGGGACCGGATCGACCGTGAGTACGCGCAGCCGCTCGACGTCGAGGCGCTCGCCCGTGGCGTGAACATGTCCGCCGGGCACCTGAGCCGCCAGTTCCGCCTCGCCTACGGCGAATCACCGTACGGTTATCTGATGACCCGGCGCATCGAGCGCGCCATGGCGTTGCTGCGTCGCGGTGACCTCAGCGTCACCGATGTCTGTTTCGCGGTCGGATGTGCCTCGCTGGGCACCTTCAGCACCCGCTTCACCGAGTTGGTCGGTGTGCCGCCGAGCGTCTACCGCCGGGAGGCGGCCCAGGCGACGGCGGGCATCCCGGCGTGCCTGTCGAAGCAGGTGACCAGACCGATCAGGAATCGAGAAGCACAGGTCAGGCAGCCGCAACTAACGTGACCGGCATGGACGTCACCATTCACGCGAGTTTCCTTCCGCAGACCGACCCGGACGCCGCGTTGCGCTTCTATCGGGACACCCTCGGCTTCGAGGTCCGCAACGACGTCGGGTACGGCGGGATGCGCTGGATCACGGTCGGTCCACCCGACCAGCCCAGCACCTCCATCGTCCTGCACCCGCCGAACGCCGACCCGGGCGTCACCGACGACGAACGTCGCACCGTCGCCGAGATGATGGCGAAGGGTACGTACGCCGGCATCGTGCTGGCGACCAGGGACGTCGACGCCACGTTCGAGCAGTTGCAGGCCGGCGAGACCGACATCGTGCAGGAGCCGACCGACCAGCCGTACGGCATCCGCGACTGCGCCGTACGCGACCCCGCCGGCAACCTGATCCGCATCCAGCAGATCGTCTGATCCGCGCGCCGACACGCGACGAGCCGGAGCGGGACGCGTGACGGCCGCCGGCCGGTGAGACAGAGGGAGACACGATGAGCACGGTCCCGAAGAGCCGCTCGGAGGCGGGCGCGGCGCACGTCGCCGACAGCCACGACCTGATCCGGGTGCACGGCGCGCGGGAGAACAACCTGGCCGACGTCAGCATCGAGATCCCCAAGCGCCGACTGACGGTGTTCACCGGAGTCTCCGGGTCGGGCAAGAGCTCGCTGGTGTTCGACACCATCGCCGCCGAGTCGCAGCGGCTGATCAACGAGACCTACAGCACCTTCGTGCAGGGCTTCATGCCGACGCTGGCCCGGCCCGAGGTGGACGTCCTCGACGGGCTGACCACCGCGATCATCATCGACCAGCAGCGGATGGGCGCCGATCCCCGCTCCACGGTCGGCACCGCCACCGACGCCAACGCCATGCTGCGCATCCTGTTCAGCCGGCTCGGGAAGCCGCATATCGGCTCGCCCAACGCGTTCTCCTTCAACGTCGCCTCGGTCAAGGCCAGCGGCATGATCACCGTCGACCGTGGGGCCGGTAAGACGACGCGGCAGACCTTCACGCGTACCGGTGGGATGTGTCCGCGCTGCGAGGGGCGGGGCTCGGTCTCCGACATCGACCTGAGCCAGCTCTACGACGACTCCAAGTCGATCGCCGAGGGGGCGTTCACCATCCCCGGCTGGAAGTCGGACAGTTGGTGGACGGTGCGGACGTACGCCGAGTCCGGTTTCCTCGACCCGCACAAGCCGATCCGGAAGTTCACCAAGAAGGAGATGCAGGACTTCCTCTACCGGGAGCCGACCAAGGTGAAGGTCGAGGGAGTGAACCTCACCTACGAGGGGCTGATCCCCAAGGTGCAGCGCTCCTTCTTGTCCAAGGACCGGGAGTCGCTCCAGCCGCACATCCGGGCCTTCGTGGACCGGGCGGTCACATTCACCACCTGCCCGGACTGCGGTGGCACCCGGCTCAGCGAGGCGGCCCGCTCCTCGACGATCGACGGCGTCTCCATCGCCGACGCCTGCGCGATGCAGATCAGCGACCTGGCGCAGTGGGTCCGGGGCCTGGCCGAGCCCTCGGTGGCGCCGCTGCTGGCCGCCCTGGGGCACACCCTGGACTCGTTCGTGGAGATCGGGCTGGGCTACCTCTCGCTCGACCGGCCGGCCGGCACGCTCTCCGGCGGCGAGGCCCAGCGCACCAAGATGATCCGTCACCTGGGTTCCTCGTTGACCGACGCCACGTACGTCTTCGACGAACCCACCACCGGGCTGCACCCGCACGACATCGCCCGGATGAACGACCTGCTGCTGCGGCTGCGGGACAAGGGCAACACGGTGCTGGTGGTGGAACACGAACCGGACACCATCGCGATCGCCGACCACGTGGTCGACCTCGGCCCCGGCGCGGGCGCGGACGGTGGCACGGTCTGTTTCGAGGGCACCGTCGAGGGGCTGCGGGCCAGCGGCACCGTCACCGGTCGACACCTGGACGACAAGGTCGCCCTGAAGGAGTCGGTCCGCAAGCCCACCGGCACGCTGGAGATCCGGGGCGCGCGCACGCACAACCTGCGGGGCGTCGACGTCGACATCCCGCTCGGCGTGCTGGTCGCGGTGACCGGGGTGGCCGGCTCCGGCAAGAGTTCGCTGGTGCACGGCTCGATCCCGCCCGGCGTGGACGTGGTGTCGGTGGACCAGACCCCGATCCGGGGTTCGCGTCGCAGCAACCCGGCCACCTACACCGGCCTGCTCGACCCGATCCGTAAGGCGTTCGCCAAGGCCAACGGCGTGAAACCCGCCCTGTTCAGCCCGAACTCCGAGGGTGCCTGCCCGGCCTGCAACGGCGCCGGGGTGCTCTACACCGACCTGGGGATCATGGCCGGTGTGGCCACCACCTGCGAGGAGTGCGAGGGCCGCCGGTTCGACGCCTCGGTGTTGGAGTACCGGCTCGGTGGTCGGGACATCAGCGAGGTGCTCGCGATGCCGGTGAGCGAGGCCCGGGAGTTCTTCGGCGCGGGTGCGGCGCGTACCCCGGCCGCGCACACCATCCTCGGGCGGCTGGTGGACGTCGGCCTCGGCTACCTCAGTCTCGGCCAGCCGCTCACCACGCTCTCCGGCGGCGAGCGGCAGCGACTCAAGCTCGCCACCCACATGGGCGACAAGGGCGGCGTCTGGGTCCTCGACGAACCGACCACCGGCCTGCACCTCGCCGACGTCACGCACCTGCTCGGCCTGCTCGACCGGCTCGTGGACGCCGGTCGGTCGGTCATCGTGGTGGAGCACCACCAGGCGGTCATGGCGCACGCCGACTGGATCGTCGACCTCGGCCCGGGCGCGGGCCACGACGGGGGCCGGATCGTGTTCGAGGGCACCCCGGCCGACCTGGTCGCCGCCCGCTCCACCCTCACCGGCGAGCACCTGGCGGCCTACGTGGGCCGCTGACCGGGCGCGGCTCAGCGGCTCAGGTGGGTGGGCATGCTGGTCACCACGATGCCGGGGTGTCGGCGCAGGGCCCGGCGCAGGCGTTGCTCGGTGCGGTAGTGCAGCAGCCGCTGCCAGGGATGCTCCACGATCACGTCGGGCACCACCACGGTGAGGGTCAGGTCGGGACGGCTGCGCCGCAGCGCGCTGACGTACCCGGCCAGCGGCGGGATGACCACGCGGTGCGGCGACAGGATCGTCTCCAGCGGGACGTGGTCGCCCCAGGTGGCCCACTCCGTGCGGAACCGGTCCGCCTCGACCCGCTCCGGGCTCACGTGCAGTGCGAGCGCCGGTTGGCCGAGCGAGCCGACGTAGGCGAGGGTGCGCAGGGTCGCCTGGTTGAGCCGGGCCACCGGGACCAGGAACAGGTGCCGGACCTGCTGCGGGACGATCGACGGCGGCTCGTCCCCGGTCGGCCCCGCGCCGTCGGTCCGGGTCACCGGGTGCAGGCCGAGGGCCTGCTGGACGTGGTCGTAGTGGCGGCGGATCCGGCGGAACAGATGAATCAGCAGCGGTACGGCGAGCACCACCACCCAGGCACCGGCGGTGAACTTCGTGACCGCGGCGGTCACCAGCACCAGCGCCGACAGTGCCGCGCCGATGCCGTTGAGGGTGGCGCGCCGCCGCCAGCCCGGCTCGCGGTGCCGATGCCAGTGGCGGACCATCCCGGTCTGGGAGAGCGTGAAGGCGAGGAAGACACCGACCGCGTAGAGCGGGATCAACGAGTGGGTACGACCGCCGAACGCCACCAGGAGCACCGCGGCGGCGACCGCGAGCACGATCAGCCCGTTGCTCAACGCCAGCCGGTCCCCCAGGTGCAGGAAGCGGCGCGGAACGTAGCCGTCGCGGGCCATGAAGTACAGCAGGCGCGGCAGGTCGTTGAAGGCGGTGTTCGCGGCCAGCAACAGCACCAGGGCGGTGGCGGCCTGCACGAGCGCGTACCAGGGGCCGGTGGGGAAGGTGTGCCGGGCCAGTTGGGACAGCAGCGTCTGGTCGGCGCGGGGCACCAGGCCGTTGAGGTGGAACAGCACCACCAGACCGACGAAGATCACGATCAGGATGCCGACCATCCAGGTCAGCACCGTGCGCGCGTTGCGCCACTCGGTGGGACGGAAGACCGGCACCGCGTTGGAGACCGCCTCGATGCCGGTCATCGACGTCGCGCCGGAGGCGAAGGCGCGCAGCACCAGGAGCAGCCCGAGCCCCTCCACGGCCGGCGTCGGCGGTGGGCTGACGACGGTGAACCCGTCGGCGGCGGCCCGCACCAGCCCGACGACGATCAGCCCGAGCACGGCGACCAGGAAGAAGTACGTCGGCGCGGCGAAGACGTTGCCCGCGACCCGGATGCCGCGCAGGTTGCCGGTCAGCAGCAGGCCGATGACGGCCAGCGCGAACGGCACGCTGTACGGCGCGAGGGCGGGCAGCGCCGAGGTGATCGCGGCGGCCCCGGCGGACACCGACACCGCGACCGTGAGCACGTAGTCGAGGACGAGACCGGCCGCCGCGCCCAGGCCCGCGCGGGGTCCGAGGGTATCGCTGGCCACCAGGTACGACCCGGCGCCGTGCGGGTACGCGTACACGGTCTGCCGGTACGACGTACCGACCGCGAGCATCAGCACCACCAGTCCCGCCGCGATCGGCAACGACAGTCCGAGCGCGCCGCTGCCGGCGAGGACCAGCACGGTCAGCATCGCCTCCGGCCCGTACGCGACCGAGGAGAGCAGGTCGGAGGCAAGCACCGGCAGCGCGAGGAACTTCGGCATCCGCTCGCGCAGGATCGCCCCGCTGGTCAGCGGCGGTCCGAGCAGCAGTCGACGCAGCCGGCCAAGCGCACGCCCCTCGACGGTGTCCTGTCGTTCGGCGGTGGGGGTGGCGGTCAGCCGACCCGTCTCGTCCGGCACGAACAACACACTGTGCCGACCCGTCCCCGTCGCGGTGCGCACCTCGTCCGCCTGCGGGTCCACCGGCAGGGTGCGTACGGTGTCGTCGACCCGCCACCGCGCGCCGACCCGGCGCAGCACGTCGAGGTCGGCCGGGGACAGCGGCGGCAGTTCGGCGGAGGGGCTGAAGGTCGCCGACCCCGCCGCCTGCTCCGGGTCCTGCCCCGACCTGCCCACCGTGCCTCCGCCTCGTGCCCGCTGCCCGCACCACCGACCATTCCAGGAACCCGGTGCGGGGCGGTGACTCAGCCCGGCAGGCTGACGATCACCTGGTTGCCCCACGGATCCCGCAGCGTGACGACGCCGTCGGCGCGTTCGTGGTCGATTCCGGCGTCGGTCAGGCGCCGCTGCAGCGCGTCGAGTTCTCCGGTGTCGGCGACGTGCACGGTCACCGACCCCAGGCCCAGCGACTCCGGCCGGGTGCCGGCCCCCGCCGAGGACCAGGTGTTGATCGCGAGATGGTGGTGGTAGCCGTCGGCGGCGAGGAACACCGCGCCGTCCCCGCGCCGGGTGACGGCGAAGCCGAGGGCGTCGGCATAGAACTCCTCGGCCCGGTCCAGGTCTCCCCCGCGCAGGTGGACGTGGCCCATGGTCACTCCGTCGGCGCCCGGTCCGGGAGCGCCCGCGCCGAGGTGTGCGGCGATGAACGCGTTCGGGTCGAGCGCCTCGCTGCCCATCACCACCCCGTCGTCCTGCCACCGCCACTGCTCGCGCGGCCGGTCGACATACAGCTCGACGCCGTTGCCGTCCGGGTCGGCGAAGTAGAAGGCCTGGCTGACCCGGTGGTCGGAGGCGCCCTGGAAGGAGGCAGGCGCCACGGTGGCGGTACGCACCAGCGCCTGGGCCAGGGCGGTCGCGTCGGGGAAGAGGAACGCCGAGTGGTACAGCCCGGCCTGGCGCGGATCGTCGGCGGGCCGGTCGGCGACCACCAGCCGGAGCAGCGGTACGCCGTCCCGGCCGAGCACCGTCTCCCGCTCGTGCTGACCGACCGTGGTCAACCCGACGCCCTCGGTGTAGAACCGGCGGAGCCCGTCGAGGTCGGCGGTGAGCAGTTCGACCGGCCCCATCCGGGTGCCGGCACCCAGGGCGCTCTGCGGTGGCGTCCCCGGCTCGGCCGCGCCGGGTCGGGCGAGGGTCCAGCCGAGCGTGACGACGATGCCGATGGTGACGACGACGGCGAGGGTCGAGCGCCAGCGGCGCCGCGGGGCGACGCGTCCGGCCGGTCGTCGGCGGGAGGTGGCCATGGCAGGTCCTTTCGTAATGGCGGAGGGGGTCAGCGGTCGGTGCCGACGGCACGGACACCGTCGGCCCGTAACCGTTCGCGCAACAGTCGTAAGGTGTTGATCTCGTTCTGCTGGCCGGCCCGCATCGACGCGGCCAGGTCACGGACCTCGGGTACCGGATCGGCGGCCAGGACCGCGTCGACCATGGCGATCCCGCCGAGATGGTGTCGGATCATCAGCTCGGTGAACCGGATGTCGAGGTCGACCCCGGTCGACTCCCGCAACTGGTCGAGTTCCTCGGGGGTGGCCATGCCGGGCATCGGCGCGCCGGCACGCGGGGTGCCGTGGTGCGCGGCGCCGTGCTCCCCCATCCAGGCCATCGCGGGACGCTCACCCGTGGGCGACAGCCTCCACCCGGACAGCCAGGTGCGCATGATCCCGATCTGCGCCTGCTGGGTGAGGGCGATGTCCATGGCCAGCGGCCCGACCTCCCGGTCGGCGGTCCGGCCGTGCACGATCATGGACATCTCGACCGCCTGGGCGTGGTGCGTGGCCATGTCGCGGGCGAAACCCGCCTCCGGCGAGGCGTCGTTCGGCGCGCGGACCACGGGCACGAGCAGGCCGGCGGCCAACCCCAGGGCGACCAGCAGGAACGCGCCGACCACGACCGGCCCGGGTCGGTGCCGACGGGCGGACACCGACCGGGCGGTCTCGGGGACGTTCGTCACCACTGCGCGCTAGCCGAGAGGTGCGGTGCCGGTGGTGGTCACACCGCCCGAGCAGGTAGCGCCCCGCTCCGGGCCGGCATTGATGCGTGCCGCCCGGACGAACTCGTCGATCCGCCCGTCGTCGGCGGAGGTGACCGTCAGGCGGTAGCCCCACGCCTGCACCGAGATCGGGGCGTCGAGCCCGTCGTACGGGCTGAGCATCAGGTAGTCCACGCCGCGAACCCGGTCGGCCAACCGCGCGACCTGGTCAGCCGGCAGGTCGGGGCGGTGGGTGATCCACACCGCGCCGTGCTCCAGGCTGTGCGTCGCGTGTTCGGCGGCGATCGGGGCGTCGTAGACGACGCCGTTGCAGTTCTGCCACACGCTGTTGTGCGTGCCGCCCACCGACGGGTTGACCTCGTAGCGGAGCGGCCCGCCGCGATGCTCGGTGGTCAACCACGACGGATTCGCCGACACGTAGTCGACGACGCCGGGCACCGCGGCCAGTCGGGACGACCACGGCCGGACGCCGTCCCGGAGGCTGAACGCGCCGTAGCCGACGATCGCCACGGCCAGCATCCCGACCGCGGTGAACGCGGCGACGGAGGCCCAGGACCGGCCCGGCCGCACCACCACGGCCTTGCGGCTCCGGCGGCCCGAGGTGCGGGTGTTCGCGGTGCGGGCGGTCTTCGTAGTGGTCCGGCCCTTGCCGCCGGGCTTGCGGTTCGCGGGGCGGCCGGACGCCTTGGCGCGGCCGGACGAGGAGGAGGAGTTCATGACGGATCTGCTTTCGTGACGAAGGAGGAGCCCGGCCTTCCGGGCAGCAGGCGGCCACCGACGGGGGCGGCACGGCGTCGGATGACGCCGACCGCGCCGCGCCGAACGGCGGCCAGGGGCGTCCCGGCGTGCGGGTCACGGGCACACCGAGGGTGCGGGACCGGCGGTCCCGGGTCAGGAGAGGTGGGAACGGTCCGTCGCACCACGCACCCGAACGGGGTGGCGGCCTACGCGAGGGGCGTTCCACACGTACCGTCGCAGCGCGCCGGAGCTGTCACGACGTGCCGCGAAGCAGGCCGGCCTACGTGCGGAAGACGGCCAGTTGCGTCAAGCGGGGACGAAGATGGTCCAGCAACGGAAGCGAGACCTGCCGGTCCGGCCGGGGTGGGACGGGACGCCACCGGGTCGGCGGGAGCGCCGGCAGGACGCTGATCGTGGTGGGCGCGACAGTCAGCTTCTGGGCGCGGCACGCCTGCTTGCCGGGGCGCAAAGGATCGGCCGGACATGTCCGGTCGTCGTCCTGCACGACGGTGGTGCCGGCCGGCGGCGCGGGGTGCCCGTCCTGCACGGAGGCGGGCAGCGTCGCCGCGCGGTGGCGTCCGGCTGCCGTCCCGGCTGCCGGCTGAGCCGCGATGAGCAAGAGCAGAAGGGCCAGCAGCACACCCAGACGGCGGGCGAGGCGTTGCCCGCCCCACCCGCTGATCGTGCCCGGCCTGGTCATCGCGGCACAGCATATCCGGTCCGGCCCGACTACTGATCATCCCGGCTTCGCGCTGCCCAGGCTGCCGCGCCGCGTCTGCCCGGCCCGTCGCGCGGAGGCATCCGGGCGTGGGTACCGACGCCGGCTGCCCCCGCCGGTGGCGGACCGGACGGCCACCGCGTTGGCCGTCACGACCATGGCGATGCCGAGCCACTCGTGCGGCCGGAGCACCTGACCGAGCAGCACGAGACCGGCGAGCGCCGCCAGCACCGGGTGGACGCTCATGAAGACGCCGAAGAACCGGGCCGGCACGGTGCGCAGCGCGACGAGGTCGGCCGCGTACGGCACCACCGAGGCGAGGACACCGGCGGCGACGGCGAACAGCAGCGCGGTGCCGACCAGCCGTCCCTGGGCCAGCAGCACCGCCGCGACCGGCAGGGCGAGCAGCGCGGAGACCAGGCTCGCCGCGGCCGTGGCCTGCAACCCCGGCAGCCGGGCCCCGACGAGCCGGTTGAGCAGGATGTACGACGCCCAGCACGCCGCCGCGAGCAGACCCAGCGCCACCCCGAACAGGTCGCTGGCCGGGCCCGGCAGGACCAGCACGTAGACGCCGAGGCAGGCGCCGAGGGCGCAGAGCAGGTCACGGCGGGTCCGGGAGCCGGCCAGCGCGACGGCGAGCGGGCCGAGGAACTCCAAGGTGACGGCCAGGCCGAGGCCGATCCGGTCGACCGCGCTGTAGAGGCTGAGGTTCATCGTGGCGAAGACCACCCCGAGCAGCAGCGTCGGCCACCACTGCGCCCAGGTGAACCGGCGCAGGTCGGGTCGTACGGTCGGCAGCAGCACCGCCGCCGCGACGAGTTGCCGCACGGCCACCACCCCGGCGGGCCCGATGGCACCGAAGGCGTGCGCTCCCAGCGCCGCCCCGACCTGGTTGCTCGCCGCGCTGCCGGTCATCGTGACGATCCCGCGCAGCAGCGGTCCCCGGCCGACACCGGCCACCGGGCCGTCGCTCGGGGTGACGTCGTCGCGCCGTACTGTCCCCACCGTCATGAGGGCAGTGTCGAGCGCCCCGACTGATACCGGAAATGCATCAGCCGGTCCACCTATACGCTGAGCGTATGGATGTGCAGCTCCGGCAACTCCGTACGCTGGTCGCGGTGGTCGACGCCGGCACGTTCACCGACGCGGCGAGGGTCCTGGGGGTCTCCCAGGCGGCGGTCTCCCGGTCGATCGGCGCGTTGGAGGCCACGCTCGGCACCCGGCTGCTCCAGCGGACCACCCGACACGTCTCGCTCACCGGCACCGGTACCCGGGTCCTCGCCGCCGCGCGCCGGGTCCTCGACGACGTCGCCCACCTGCACCGGATCGTCGAGGAGTCCCGCGCCGAGCTGCGCTTCGGCTACGCCTGGGCGGCGTTGGGCAAGCACACCCGACGGCTGCAACGCGCCTGGGCCGCCGCCCACCCGCAGGTGCCGTTGATGTTCGTGCACTGCAACACGCCGACCGCCGGGCTCAGCGAGGGCAGCGCCGACGTCGCCGTGGTCCGGCGGCAGCTCACCGACCCCCGTTTCGACAGCGCGCTGCTCGGGACGGAGTCCCGCTACGCCGCCGTGGCCACCGACAACCCGCTGGCCCGGCGACGGTCGGTACGCGTCGCCGACCTGGTCCGGTACCCGTTCGCCATCGACAGTCGCACCGGCACCACCACCCCCGCGTTGTTCCCGCCGGGTGCGGCACCCGACACGATCCGCACCACGCACAGCGTCGACGAGTGGCTCACCCTGATCGCGGCCGGTCAGGCGGTCGGCATCACCTCGGAGGCCACCGCCAACCAGAATCCGCGCCCCGGGGTGGCGTACCGGGCCGTCCGCGACACCCCGCCGATCCCGGTCTGGTTGGCCTGGTGGAAGGACGACCCGCCGGCCCACCTCACCGAGCTGGTCACCCTGGCCTGCGAGGCGTACCGCAGCGGCCGACCCACGCCGGAGCAGGCCGGGTAGCCCTCAGGAGCCGGGCGGCGGGAGCGGCAGCTCGACGGGGGACGCCTCGTCGACCCGCGTGGCGGAGTGCGCCGGCGGACGCATGTCGGTGCGCGGCAGCCGGCTGTGCAGACGCCCGCCGGTCGGGTCCGTCCGCCCGGACACCTCGCAGGTCACCATCAGGATCGGCGGCGGCGGCGCGGTGAACCGGCCGGCACCCCACCGCACCCACAGCGGTACGCGCCCGGCGTCGGCCTCGGCGCGCAGCTTGTCCCAGGTACGCCGCCGGGTGCCGTGGTCGACCTCGACGACGACCGGTGGCCCGTCCGGGCGGGCACACGCCACGTCCAGGACCGACTGCCGGTCCGACATCGGCGGCGGCAACGGCACCACGCTGGGCGCGCGCCGATAGACCCGCCAGCCCCGCTCCCCCGCCCAGCGCACGACCTCGTCGATCAGCCGGGCGGTGACCTGGTCGACGGTCAGGTCGGTGAAGGTGACCGCGTCGAGCCGGACCGCCAACGACGCCGCCACCCGTTCCGCGTCGACAGCCACCGCCGCAGGGTAGCGGTCGCGCCCGACGCGCCGCACCGGCGGCCCGGTGCCCGGACGGACTGTCAGCACATCGGCGGCCCGGTGCCCGGACGGCGAGCGGCCCGGCGTCACCGATCCGACGGACCGCCGCGTCGACCCTGGAGGAAGGCGATGACACACCAGACGACGAATCCGAGCAGCGCCACGGTGATCACCACAGCGGTGAGGTGCCAGGGCTTCACGTGGTCCTCCTCTGTCGCCGACCGTTCGACACACAGTAGTCGTCGCCGTCCACCCAGTACACGCGGATCACTGCTCGACGGCCGCCGGGCGGTAGGTGGCCTGGTTGCCGCCCGCGCGTTTGGCCGCGTACATGGCGCGGTCGGCCTGGGCGAGGGCGTCGCCGACCGCGTACGCGGGTCCGCTGGCCACGCCGACGCTGACCCGGGCACGCCACACCGCCATCCCGGCCACCGCGTCCACGGCCCGCTGGGCGACCTTCGTGCCGTCGGCGGTGTCGGCGTCGGGCAGGATCGCGACGAACTCGTCGCCGCCGAGCCGGGCCACGAAGTCGCCCTTGCGGACGCTGGCGGTGAGCACCTGCGCGACGGCCCGCAGCACCTCGTCGCCGGCCGCGTGGCCGAGCGAGTCGTTGATGTGCTTGAACCGGTCGATGTCGACCGCCAGCACCGCCACCAGCCGGTCGGCGGGGCTGCCGGAGGCGGCCAGGGTCCGCAGGAAGACGTCGAGTCCCCGGCGGTTGGCCACGCCGGTGAGCGGGTCGGTCTGCGCCGCCCGTTCGGCCTGCTCGTGCTGCCACCGCAACACGTCGTACGACTGCATGGTCATCGCGGTGTGCAGCCAGCGGTGCCGTTGCCGCCAGAGCAGTTCGGCCAGCGCGTCACCGTAGGTGAGCCCCGGTACGGCGTCCGACGAGCCGTTGATGGTCAGCAGCACCGCGTGCGTCCGGTGCAGGGCCGCCGAGATCAGCCAGTCGGTCTCGACCGGCAGGGCGGACACCGCCCGCTGGATGACCCGTAGCGCCTCACCCGGTCGCCCCGAGCGGCGCAACGCGACGGCGTGGAACGGCCGACACAGCAACAGTTCCTGCTGTTGGCGTAGGCCGGATTCCTCCAGCAGGGCCGCGTACCGGGGAATGTCGGTCGCCGCACCGGCCGGGTCCTGGCGATCGGCGCGAGCGCAGGCGGCATAGAGCAGCGCCAGCAGCCGCCACACCCGCGCCTGGGGGCCGGACGCCTCGGCCGCCGCGCGGGTGGCGTGCGCCTCGGCGGTGGTGGTGTGCCCCTCCGCCACCGCGACCTGGCCCACCTGGTACAACTCCAGCGCCCACAGCAGGTTGAGTTCGGCGAGGTTGCACAGCCACATGGCCCGGTTCCCGTTGTCCGGGTAGTCCGGGTGTCGCGTCGTCTCGTACGCCGCCTCGAACTGCGGTGCGGCCAACTCGTAGAGCCGCAGTTGCGCGTAGCCGATAGCGATGCCGGTATGCGCGTTGCCCATGATCACCGGGTCGGGTTCGTCGACGAGCAGGGCGGTCTCGGCACTGACCAGGTCCCGCAGGACCGTCTCCACGTCGTACTCGGAGATGTCCTTGTCACCGACGCGCAGCCGCCGGGTGGCGCGCAGCGACAGCGCGCACGACCGCCATCCGGCGCTGCCCTCGCGGTCCGCAGCAGCCAGCATCAGATCGGCGGCGGCGACGGCGGCCCGCAGCTCACCGAGCCGGGTCAGCGCCACGATCCGGGCGAAGTGCAGTGCCGCCGGTCCGTCGGCGATCTCGCCGGTGGCCTCGCGCAGCGACGTCTCGGCGGTCGCCAGCGTCTGGGCGGCGGCGCCGGTCTGGGCCTCCTCGACGAGTCGCAGCGCCCGGAGGGTCACATCGTCCATGCGGTCCTCCGCACCGCCCAGGAAAGAAACAGGACGATGCTACGACATGAATCCGCCGTGACGTTTCGCCGCCGGTCGGTGTGTGATCACAGCAGGCCGGTCGGATCGGGTGTCGTTCGAGGTCATCCGGTCTGGTGGTGTTCGGTTTCGGTTGGCACGGTTGCTGTGCTTCGTTGCTGCGTGTCCGGCGGCTGTCGGGTCCAGCCGACGAAGCGGCGGTGCAGGGTGCCGGATGGTGCCCAGGGCATGTCCTCGGCGGCCTGGACAAGGTAGGCCCCGAGGTAGAGGGCCAGCGACACCGGCGCGTCCGCGTACTCCGCACGCAGCTCGCGCCGCCGCGTCGGACACGGCCACGGCAGGTCGCAGCCCCCGCAACTCCAGATCGGCATGACCGGACCATGGGCGGTCACCGCACACCGCCCAGAAACCAGCCGTCGCGTCCTCGAAGGTGATCCGCCAGGATCGCCAGCTCCGCTCCGCTGGTCACCGCTCACCGACCCCGGGCCAGTGGCCACGCTCGATCGGGATTCGGTGCTGGGCCTGGCAGGGCAAGTCGGCTCCGCACCGGCAAACCCGCCGCCATCGCCGCCAACACCAGACCGGCCGATGCCGGCGGGCGAGGGTCAGAGCCGTGGCCGACAGATACTCGTCGTACGAGATGCGCCGCTTGGACAAGGCATCCCCGCCCGACGCTGGGTGCGGTGGTACGCCTCGCGCGAGATCCAACAACCGTCGTCGGGCGGCCTCCTGCTCCATCGCCTGGATGCGTTCTCCGATGCCGGTAGCCGCCGACGGCGATGACGGGAAGAACCTGCTGACAGCTCGCTTAAGGAGTCCAATGTTCACCGTCACGTGGCCGGTCCTCCGTTCTCAGGACATGGCGGGGCACCTGCTGATGTGCCTCGTCCGCGCCCGGCTTCAGTGAGGTCCAGCGTCACGCCGGACACGCCCACCGAGCCAGAGGGTGAGCGTCCGCTAACCAGGTGTGCTGTCCGCTGGTGGTCGCCGCCCAGGTGCGTACTCGATGCACGCCTCCCGCAACGTCGCCGCCTCTGGCGCTCCCGACTGCTCCACCTTCGCCAGCAACTCCGCAGCCCGCCACCAGTTCGACGGCACCACCCGCCCGGACGCCACCGCCTGTGCCCCCAGAGCCACCGCCTCGTCCGGCTGACCGGCAGCGACCAGGGCAAGACCAAGGTCGAGACGGGCCGACGCGGACCGGCGCGGTCGCGCTCCCCCATCACCGGACGGATCCAGGTCGGCCAGCACCGCCCGCGCTACCTGCTCGGCACCGGGGTCACCCGCCCACGCCAAAGTCGTGGCCGTATACGCGGCGGCCTTGGCCGGGTCGTAGCGATAGTGGTGCTCGGCTCGCTCAGGAACAGGCAGGTTCGCCGTCAGCCGCTCCACCCGGTCCAACACTCGTCGGGTCGCACCGACATCCCCGATCCGAGCCCACGCACGAGCCTCCTGAGCAGTCGCCTGGATGCGGGCAGAACTCCCCTTCGGAGCGATCCGCTGTGCCTGACGGGAAAGATCAAGCGCCGTCCGGTAGTCACCTTGAGTCAGCACGTCCCAGGCGCGGGTTTCGAGACACCATGCCTGGATCTCGCCATGCTCCGCGTGTTCGGCGAGATCACGGGCGGCTCGCAAGTGGGCAGCCGCAGCGGCCCTCTGCCGCAGGTCGATGTGCACGGTCGCCCGCAGCACCGCCAACCAGCCACCGGCAACCAGCAGCCGCCGCTGTTGAGCAAGCGTGACCCGCCCGTCCAACAACCGCCCCACGTAGGCGAGATGCCGCCGCACCAACGGCAGAAGATCCGCCGGAGCCATCGTCGGATAGAGACTGGCAAGATCATCGACGCCCTGCTCGATCCGATCGATCACGTCTCCGCTGACATCACTGGCGGCGATTCTCGCCCGCAACTCGCCAGCCTCAGCCGCGTGGTCGATCGGTGCACCCACCAACCGAGCAAGCACACCCCCCGCGTCGAGAACGCGGTCCAGGTGACGAGCCGTGTCGACGGTCGGAGCCTTGAGCCCCGCCTCCAACTCGTGCAGATGGCTCTTACTCCGATGGGCGAGTTGCCCGAGGGAACGAAGCGACAGACCGTGCCGCTCCCGAAACTCACGCAGGGCTACACCGAAGCGCGGGTCGACGGACGAAGCCATAGCGCCGCTCCAAGCTCAAGAGGCCACGCGACCTCAACGGTCACCACCTCGTCGGACGGTACCCCGACACGTCGCGCGTGGAGGACCCCTCGCGTGCAAGTTCTGGGCGTCCGTCCGGCGGGGTCCGTCAGCGTCCGCGACCTGTAGTCCGCTGCCGTGCTTCCGGCGGCTTTCGGGTCCAGCCGACGAAGCGGCGGTGCAGGGTGCCGGATGGTGCCCAGGGCATGTCCTCGGCGGCCTGGACAAGGTTAGGCGCCGGGTGCCCACGGTTGGCTGGCCGGACAGTGTGTCCACGCGTCGGGTCACCGGATGCCCTCCGGTCGGCGTGTGCTGGCTGATTCGTCATCGCCCTGGCAGCGCCGCAGTTGCCTCGCCTGGTCGAGGAGACGCTGCTGCGCCGCCGCCTGCTCCACGTCCTGATAGCGCTGTCCGGTTCCGGGCGGTGGCGGCGGCTGAGGTCGCCGAAACAGCCACCGGATCAACGCGCGCAGTTCAGACCAGGTCGCCACAGACTCGCCCCCTCGATCGCGCAACAGGGGGCGGACGAGACTCCGTCCGGCCCTATCGGGTCTCAGGCAGGCACACAGGCTCGCCGCCGCCAGTGACGGAAACGCTACGAGGGGTCACCGGCTGAGGGAGGGAGAGTTTGTACCTGAGGGACGGTTACCCGATCATGCCGATGGCGAGGGCCAACTCTCGGGCGTCCTCACCGACCGTGCCCGGCCGGTTCGACAGTTCCAGGGCGACAGTGCGGGCGTACGGGTTGTGGCGCACCGTGTCGACGCTCTCCCGCAGCGCCCGTCCGAGCAGGTGGACCGCCGCGACCTCCCCACGGTCCAACATGTGCGCCCGAGCGGCATCGATCAGCGCGGCAGCCCGGCGGGTCTGCGAAGGCAACGCCCGGTAGTCGGTGGCGTCGGCCCGCCGCACCGCCTCCCCCGTGCGACACAGGTCCGTCTCGATGGTGACCGCGTACGCCGCACACGCCGCCGATCCGAACATCAGCCACGGGTGGACGTACCCACCACCGAGCCGTCTCGCGGCCGAGTCGGCGGCATCCCACGCCCGCCACGCTCGACCGGCTCGGCCAGCCTTGCTGTGTCCCAGCGCGATGCCGAGTTGCACCTGCCCCCACCGCGCCAACTGCTCACCACCCGCCGCCGGATCGACCAGACCCGCCGCCTCGACCAGCACCTGCTCGGCGACATCCACCTGGTTAGCGCCCCGATAGACGTGCGCGTAGTACCAGGCCGCCACCGCCATCGCCGCCGGATCGTCGGCCTCCTGAGCGGCCGACATCGCCCGGTCGGCGGCAAGCCACACCAACTCCGGCAACGGTTGGTGCGCCAGGTACAACTGCACCAGGTGATACACCCGCGCCAACTCCACCAACGCCAGCCGACGGTCCCCACCACCGAGCATTCGGGCACTCCGCCGCGCATCCGTCAGCAACCCCGGAAGCACCGCCGCCACCGCCGAACGCTCGGTCGTCGACCGATGCCACAAGGCCCACGCCTGATCCACGAGATCACGCATCACGACAACCGGCGTCACCGCGCCCACCGGCACCGACGCCCGCTGCATCACCGCCGCCACCTTGCCGACCTCGGAATGCCCCGCCCTGGTCACCGACGCCACCGGCAACGACTGGTCACCGGTCAGATCCGCAAGATCGGAAATGTCGAGCACCTCGGCCAGCCGCAGCAGCATGGGCAGGCGTGGCGGCAGCAGCCGACCATTCTCCAACGCCTTGGCCCACTCCGCGCTACGCCCCACCAACCCGCCGAGAACGGGCCGAGTCTTCCCCGCACGCTCGCGATACATCCGAAGGCGCGCACCGAAGGTCGCGGAATCGCTCATCGTCGTCTCCCAGGTAGCGGTCTGGGCAGCGGACCACCAGCCACTACCCCGGCAGACCACCACAGTCGACGGTACCCCCGCCCACCCCGCCGACGCGGCCTTTACCACGACGTTAGTGCCGCAACCGCCAGGCGAGCGGCCTCGACCTTCGCCACACCACGAACCCCATGGGCCGCGCTCGCTGCGGCCTCACCTCGACCGGTTGCTGTCAGCACTGACCAAGGTCACGCTCGATCCGGGATCGAGTGGCATGCCCGCGCTTCCGCAACCACTCGATCCCTGATCGAGTACGACCTTGAGGCCGGCGGTCCGGCCGCCGTGGTTCAGCGGTTCGGGCTGGTCACCTCGACGGTGCCGAGGTTCGGTGCCAGGGCCCGGGCCACCTCCTCGGCGGCGGCCTGGTCTTCGGGCCGCGTCAGGACGATGCTGACCCGGTCGACCCGCAGGGTTGCCCGGACCATCGGATACCTGCCGACGACCGCCCGGAACGCGGCGATCGCCTCCACCGGGACCGCCCCGTCCGCGCCGGTCTCCACGGAGACGGCCGGGTCGACGCCACGGTCGGTGGAGATCAGCACCGTCGTGACGCCGGTCAGCGTGCCGTGTCGGCCGCCGCCGGTGGTCAGGTCGTCGAAGAGGTCCATCGCGCCGACGACGTTGGGCGCGGTGCCGACGATGCGCCATCGGTCGACGTCGGCCCGGGACGGGCGCGAGATGTGGGCCGACGTCACCCGGGAGTCGGTGCTCATCGACCGCCACAACGACACCACCTCGTCGGTGCGGGCGCTGTCGGGGACGACGGTGAAGGTGATGTCGCCGACGGTGATCTTGCCCGAGACGTCGTCGCGGCCGGCGACGTACTGTCGCAGTTCGCCCGCCAGCTCGCTGACCCGGTCGGCCGAGGTGCCCTCCTGCACGGTCAGGGTGCCGGTCGACGTGCCGAAGAAGGGCAGGGTGTTCTCCTCGGTCGCCTGGACGCTCGCCACGTCGGGCGTACCGGCCCAGTCGGCCTCGAAGTCGGCGGCCAGGGCGCTGCCCTTGTTGACGGCGCAACCGGACAACAGGGTCAGACCGAGCACGAACGCGAAGCCGGTCCGGAGTCTGCGCTCAGCCATGCGTCGTCACCGGGACCGGCGGCACGGCGGAAAGACGATCACGATTCACGCCTCCTTCCTAGCACGTGCCGTCGAGCCCGCCACGGTGCTGACCTGCCGATCCCCACCCGCAGAACGTCAGGAGGCGGCCCGGACCACCCCGTGGTCACTGCTCGCGCGGCCGGTATCGCGGGCGAAACGCAGTAGCGCGGTGAAGGCCAGCGCCGCCGTGACCGCGCCGCCGACGAGGCGTACCCGGTGCCCGGCGACGAACTCGGCGGCGACCTGACGCAGGTACTCCGGCGAGTGCGTGCCGACCGGGTCCACGAACATGATCTCGTTGCGTGGCCAGAAGAAGGCCGCCGAGAAGAGGAACTCGCAGATCACGAAGACCGCCGTCGCGGACGCCACCCACCAGCGCAGCCGCCGGTCGCGCCAGGTGAGCACCGTGGCGGCGAGACTGCCGAGGATCACCGAGGCGCCCAGCGGCGGGAAGTAGTCGCTGGGTCCGCTGACCACCAGGAACTCGCGGGCGCGCAGCAGCGACGCCGGGGCATCGTCGAAGATGTTCGGATAGAGCATGACCGTCTCGGCGGCGACACCGCCGAAGGACATCATCGCCGCCCACACGAGCGCGACGAGCACGATCCAGGTCAGTCGGGTACGGGTCACGACGGGCACCTCCTGGCGCGACGGCGCCCGGACCGGGCGCGCTGACGTCGTCTCCCATGCTGGGTCCGGCGGCCCGCACCGTCTGCCGCCCGCAGGCGCGGTCCGGGTCACCCGTGGGCGTACCCGTGCGGTGTTTTCGACGCGCGTCGGTGACGGTCCGGGTCGACGCGCGCACGACGACGCCCCGTCGGCGCGGAGCGACCCGCACCGACGAGGCGTCGTCACCGGACGCGGCCTACCGGGTGATGGTGACCGTCGCCTTGCGGAAGTTGTTGCGCTTGTCGTTCTTCGTCGGGTCGTAGCCCTTCTCGACGTTGCCCGCCGTGTCCACCGAGAACCAGTGGAACGTGGTCGTCTCGGTCACGCGGAACACCTGACCCGGCTCCCGGAACTCGGTCGCCTGGTAGCGCGGCGAGTCCAGGGTGGGACGGCTGCCGTCGGTCGTGTAGTAGATGGTGGCCGGTTCGCTGGTCTCGAACCGGACGTCCACCGGGCCCGCGTACCGGCCGCCGCCGGGCACGAGCGTCGACGTCGGCTTCTTCTTGTCCTTGCCCCAGTCCGCCGCGATCCGGAACATCTCCATGATCCCGTTGGCGTACTCCATCGTCTCGGCGTGCCCGCTGACCAGCTCGGGGTTACCCACCCACGGTGGCTGGAACGAGCCGCCCTGCCAGTTGCCGGTGGCCGGGTTGTAGATCGAGCCGCCGACCTCCCAGCCGAACGAGTAGATGCCGTACGTGTGGTAGAGGTCCTCGCGGACGTTGCCCGCCGAGGAGTAGAGGACGTCCGAGGAACCGCCGACGTTCTGCGGCGTCACCACGGTCTGCCGGTGCGCCTTGACCTGCGACAGGATCCGCGCCGCCGACTGCCAGTAGAACGCCTCGTCACCGAGCGGCGGCCGGGGCGTGGTGATCCGCCCGTTCGCGATGTACGCGCCGGGCTGCCAGAACAACTGGCCGCCGTTGGAGTGCACGGACATCATGAACTTGATGTTCGAGTACTTCTCGACCAGCCAGATGACGTTCTTCGACTCGGGCTCGGACAGCTTCTCCGGCCCCTGGAACGTGTCGCTGACGCAACTGGTCGAGCCGCCCGCGTACCCGTCGTGGCCCGAACCGACCCGGTAGTTGCGGTTCAGGTCCACGCCCCAGGCGTTGCGGCGGGCCGGGTCGGCGTTGTCGTCCGCGCAGTGGTTGGTCATGTTGCGGCGCTGCGAGGCGAAGTTGTAGAAGCTGTAGTTCGCGCCGTCCGGGTTGTTGGAGAGGATCAGGAAGACGTCGGTGTTGTCGACGATCTTCTTCGTCTCCTTGTCGGTGCGGTAGTTGTGCACCAGCCGTTCGGCCGTCTCCAGCGTGGTCGTCGGCGGCACCCACTCGCGGGCGTGGTCCTGCGCCTGGATCAGCACGCCCGGGTTGCGGCCGTCGCGGTGCTTGCCGATCCGCAGCACCGGGATGGTGGCGGGGCCGCGCGGCACCTCACCCTCCGGCGCGCCGACCCGCTTCTGGTCGAGGAAGTCGGTCAGCGCCACCGGGCCGGTGGTCGCCGCCACGACGCCGGTTCCGGCGTTGCTGCGGTACGGGTGCGACCGGTCGATCAGCCCCTGCGACCGGGTACGCAACGCCTGCGCCACCTCGGCGGCCGTGCTCGCCGCCGCACCGGTGGCGTCGGTGCCCAGCAGGACACGTACCGCCGTGCCGGTCACCTCGACGGTGAGCGGGAGGTTCTCCCCCGACTGGTGCGCGAACTCGACGGTGACGTCGTTGCCGCCCTCGTGCCCCCACGCCGCCGTGCTGACCACCACCGCCGACTGTCCGGTGCCGCCGATCGTGGCCTGCGCCTTGCGCTGGTAGCCGTTGGTGCGGTGCGGCAGGTAGACGATCTCGGCGATCTGCGGGTACTCGCGGGCGATCTCCTCGGCCCGCGCGAAGAGCTGCTGCGGGTGCCGGTAGCCGTCGACGAAGTCCGACCGGTAGCCGGGGTTCGCGGTCAGCGGCGGGGCACCGTCCTCCAGCCAGTTCGAGACCGGACCGGTGACCACGCCACCGGTCGAACTGGTCACCCGGATCTGGTCCGGACGGGTGTCGAGTTTGAACAGGTTCCGGTGGAACATGTACTGCCCGGAGTCGACGAACCGGCTCATCGTCCGGGCGAAGCCGAACTCGGTGCCCCGGCCCGAGTCGTTCTCCACCTGCATTCCGACGATCGGCGTGGTCTGCTGGCCCTGCGTGGTGCGCGCCTCGACGTACAGGAAGCCCTGGCCCTTGGTGGTGAACCAGTCGGCGCGGGCGATCCGGACCGCGTTGTCCTCTCCGGCCGCCGCCAGGGTGCGGGCCGCGACGGCCGACAGGCCCCCGTCGGCCTCGTCGCTCCACTCGAAGCCCTCGTCGTCGGCGAGGATCCGTACGCCCATCGCCTCCAGCGCGGTGCGCTCCCGGGCGGTCACCGCCGCCTCGCCCTCGATGCCGTCCGGCACCCGGGTGAGGCCGTGCTCGATGTCGAACCCTGCGGCGACCACCTTGTCCAACATGTCGGCGCCGGTCAACTGGATGCGGACGTGGTCGACGTGGTCGGGTTCGTCGAGACGGATGTCGGTCGGACCATCCGTGCCGGCGGGCACCGCGCCCACCGGCACGGGTGATGCCGCCGCCATGAGAACTCCGCCCACCAGGGCGGGCAGCGCGAAGAGCGCGAGGCGCAGTCGTGTGCGTCGCATCTCCCCTCCTCCTGCTTGTGGCGTGTCACGCACGTCCATCGGTTGCCGTCAAACTAGCCGCGGCGACGGAGGTCGATAGATCTTGAGCTGCGCGGTTGAGGAAACCTTGAGGATTCCGCACACCGGACGGTGCGTGAGGAGGGGTCCCCTGCTATGCACGAGGCGTTAGCCGGGGACCCCTCCTTTCGGCGATCGGCGGCCCGGCCCCGGCTCAGCGCGACAGGTGCCGGGCGAGTTCGGTGCGGTTGCGGACGCCGAGCTTGCGATAGATGTTGCCGAGGTGGAACTCGACGGTCTTGGCCGACACCGCCAGCAGCCGGGCCGCCTCCTGGTTGCTCAGTCCGTCGGCGACAGCACCGGCCACCCTGGTCTCCATCGCGGTCAGCCGGACCTCCGCCTCGGCACCGGCCGGTCGACCGCGCCCGGTCGACGGCCCCGACGCCGGCGGCCACGGCGGACCCACCGGCCCGGCGGTGACCGCGTCCAGGTCCACGGCGACGCGGGCGAGCAGGCCCGCCGCACCGGTCGCCGCGTACTCGCTGCTGGCCAGTTCGAGCAGCCGGATCGCGTCGACCCGCCGGCCGAGGCGCGCGTGCTGGGCGCCGAGCAGCCAGGCCAGCCGGGCCCGGGAGAGCCGCTCCACCGGCCGGTTGAGTCCGGCGAGCGCCTGTTCCAGCCAGCCCATCGCCGCCGGGTCCGCCGGGTCGGCGATCCAGGCCCGCCAGGCCGGTAGGGCGGGCGCACCCGGCCACTCCAGCGGCGGGTCCGCGATGGCGGCGAGTACGGCCTGCGCGGCGGCGGCGTCCCCGCCCAGCGCGTGGTGGGTGGCGAGTTCCCACCGGTGCTCGAAGACCAGCCCGGAGTTGCTGCCGACCGCCGAGTCGACCAGCCGCCCCACCACGCCGACCCACGCCTCGACGTCGCCCGAGGCCAGGTGCAGCGCGGCGGCGCACTCGGCGATGTGGAACCCGACCCAGGCCGACCCCGAGCGGGCCGCCAGCACCCGCGCCTCGTCCAGACAGCGCCGCGCCTGCGCCAGGTCACCGCAGAGCGCCTCGCACTTGGCCAGCCACGACACGATCTCGGCCTGGAGGTCGAGCCGCCCCGCCTCGACCGCGTACGCCTGGGCGCGGCGCAGCGTCGCCCGGCCGCGCAGCAGGTCACCGGACCAGGCGTCGCCCATCCCGAGCATGGTGGTGAACCGGGCCCGCCGGGCCGGGTCGGCCGCTTCGTCGTCGGACACCCAGCGCTCGACGAGGGCGGCGAATCTCGGGCGCACCTGGTCGGGTCGCAGCGCGCTCAACGTGGCGATCATCGCGCACTCCAGAAGGAGCGGATCGTCGTGCAGCCCGGCGCTGGTGAAGAGGCGCAACGCGTCGTCGGTCTCCCGGGGCGCGATCCGCCGCCCGGTCCGGGCGCCCACCGCGCAGCCGACGGCGTGGTGCAGGAACTCGACCTCGGGACGGGGCGGGTGGGTTCGCAGCCGCGCCAGCCGCCGGACGATCGGCGGCAGGACGGTCGGGTCGGCGGTCCGGGACACCGCGACGAACGCCTCCGCCACCAGCCGGGCGGCGGTCACCGGGTCGGCGGCCCGGTCGGCGGCGGCCAGCAGTCGGTCGGCGTCCTCCGGCCGATGGCCGCACCGGTCGATGTCCACGTCCGTCACCTTCGTCGTACCAGCGCAGCAGCCACACCCTAGCTGGGGATCCTCCCAGGGTGCGGTGGACCCGGCGACTGATTGCCGACTCAGCGGCGGGAGAGCGTCCCGGCGGGTGCGACGGTACCGCTCATGATCCTTCGTAACCGCAAGAGAGTGGCGATGGTCGTCGCTCCGCTGTTCGCCATACCGCTGGCGGTGGCCGCCGGCAGCACCGCCGCCTCCGCCGTCGAGCCGTCCGAGCGCACGCGCCTGTCGTACGCCCGGATCTGCGACCCGACCGGCTGCTACCTGTCCTGGCGGGTGGTCGACAGCGACAAGGACGGCTTCAGCGACGCCGACGAGGTGGCGGCGGGCACCGACCCGTGGGACCCGGCGAGCCGGCCCAGCCTGGAGGTCGCCGCGGAACTGGCCTCGGTGAACAAACTGCCGTCCTTCGGGTACGGGCGGGGCAGCTTCATCGCGTTCCCGGCGGAGCTGATCAAACTCCGGGAGACCACCACCAACCTGCCCGCCCTGGGGGTCTTCGCGCTTCCGGTGCGGCAGGAGGCCTACACCCGGCTGGGCGTCGACCTGAAGCAGTTCGACGCGCTCAGACTCTCGGTGCAGCGCGACGGCGTGGCGATCGGCCGGGGCACCCGGTCGCAGGCCGTCGGCGAGCCGGGCAGCCCGCTGATCACGCCGTTCGAGTCGATGTTCGTCGAGTTCGAGCCGGGCGAGACGACGCACAGCCCGGCCGCGTACGGCGGGGTCGTGAAGACCGAGAAGCCGTGGTTCGGCGACTTCGACTACCGGCTGTTCTACGCCGACGGGTCGCGCGACGACGTCGAACTGGTGCCGGGCGGATCGGTGCGGAAACACGTCAACGCCGACGGGTCCGCAGGCAACACCATCTTCACCCAGTACGAGGAGCGCGGCCAGCCCGGCGACCTCTACACCGAACAGACCGTCACGGTCTTCGACTCGCACGGTCGCCTGGTCAGTGAGACCACCACCAAGAGCCACACCAAGAACGGCCAGTCGGACACCCACTCGGAGACGACCCTGCACCTCTACGACCAGAACGGGAAGAAGACGGGCACCGTCCATGTGGAGAGCGTCACCTACAACAGCTCGACCCACAGCTCCGGCAACCAGACCGTCACCACCTGCGACAACAGCGGCAACTGCGGCGACGGCATCCACACCCACTACGACTCCGACGACGACTCCGGCGGCGACCACGGCGACGACGACAGCGGCCACGGTGGCCAGGAGGGCGACCACGGGTACGTCAACCCCGACTACTCCGGCGACGTGGTCTCCGTGCTGACCGGCGCCGACGGCATCACCCGCTTCCTCGGCGCGAACATCACGCCGGTCCGCAACTGGACGCCGCCGTACGCCAACGGCACCATCCCGGAGAACAAGCTGAGCGGGATCATCTACGTCGACGACACCGCCAACGCGTACAACACGGTCTTCTCCGAGCCCCGGATCAGCGGGGCGCAGCCGGAGCACGTACCCGGCCTCTCCCAGCCCTGGATCGGCGCGCCGCCGCGGAACCCGGACGGCTGCAACGGTCTCTGCTGAGCACCTGACCGGGCGTCGTCGACTCGACGGCGCCCGGACAGTGCGGGCGCGGTCACTCGCCGTAGAGTGTCCTAGGAGGATAGCTGGATAGCATCGATATCCTTCACCGCATGGTCGCCGCCACGCTCCGCCGCCGCACCGCCGCCGGACTCCTCGCCAGCACGCTCGCTCTCACCGGGACGCTGCTGGCACCGGCCACCCCCGCGCTCGCCGCCGATCCCGCCTACCGCTCGCTGCGCACCGCCGCCAACCCGGACTGGATGCGCCGCCTGCCCGACTCCGCCGGTCTCGCCGCGCTCTCCCTGCCCGGCACCCACGACACCCTCTCCATCCACGGTGGAGCCTGGACCCAGACCCAGGAGAACCACGGCGACAGCGCCGCCACCCTCGCCGCCCAGCTCGACGCCGGGATCCGGGCGATCGACGTCCGGCTCCGGATCAACGGCGGCAACACCTTCACGGTGCACCACGGTGCCACCTACCAGCAGGCCAACTTCGACGACGTGCTGCGGGTGCTCGGCACCTTCCTGACCGCCCGCCCCAGCGAGACGGTGGTGATGCGGCTCAAGCACGAGTGCACCGGCGAGGTCGGCTCGTGCACCGACGCCACCGGTCAGCTCGGCTTCGCCGACATCTTCGACCGCTACCGGGCCGCCCGGCCGGGCCTGTTCTGGACGCCGTCGGTCGACCGGACCACGGGCGCCGCCGTACCCACCCTCGGTGCGGTGCGCGGCCGGGTCGTCCTCGCGGTGCTGCACGGCCCGCGTGGCGGCCGGTACGGCCAGTACGGGCTGGCGCAGTTCGCCGACTGGGGCCACGGCTCCTCCACCTACGTGCAGGACGACTACGACGTGCCGAACGTCGGGGCGATCGCCACCAAACGCGACCGGGTCCGCCGGCATCTCGACGCCACCAGTGCCGGCGACCCGACCCGGATGTACGTCAACTTCGCCAGCGGGTCCAGCGTCTTCGCCACCCCGGCCGCGGTGGCCGGTGGCGCGCTCGGCGTGCAGGGCGTCAACCCGTTCCTGCTGACGTACCTCAACGAGGGCCCGCAGGTGCACCCGCCGGTACGCCGTACCGGTCTGCTCATGCTCGACTTCCCCGGCGGCGGCCTGGTCGACCGGATCATCGCGGTCAACGCGTTCGGCTGAGTCGACGCTCCGGGGGCGGACCGCCCGCCCCTCCCCCCGGCACCTCCGGATCGGCCGGTGTGCCCGCCGCACCGGCACCGGCGGTGGGCCGTGCGGACGAAAGATCTTCGCTCCGGTGGCCCGGCTTGATCGTTGCGCCTATCGTCGGGCCCGGCCCGGGATCCGACGAGGCGAGGAGCACCATGACCAGCCCGGTACTCTCCGTGACGAAGCCCTCCGACCGACTGGGCACCGGTGCCCGCGTCGGCATCGGGCTCGTGCTGCTGCTTCCCGCCTTCCTCGCCCTGCTCTGGTCCTATCTGCTACCCACCGGGCTGGCGATCGCGCGGTCGACGACCCGGGACAACCTGCTCGGTCCAGCGACCGACGTCGGCGCCGAGCACTATCGACAGCGCTTCGAGCAGGGCGTCGTCGGCGAGTACCGGATGGCGCTGCTGTTGACGCTCGTGCCGCTCGTGCTGGCCCTGCTGGTCGCCCCGCTGCTGGCCCTGCTCGCCGACCGGGCCGGTCGCGGGCCCCGGCTCGCGGCCCGCGCCCTGCTGGCCGTGCCGGTCGCCGGGTACGCCCCGGTGGCGCTGCTGCTCGGCTGGCGTCTCGACCGCGTCGAGCCCCGAGCGGCCGTGGAAAGCCCGTACGCGACGCTCGTGGAACTGACCGCCGTCGGCAGCGCCGGGCTGGTCGTCGCCGTCGCCACCACCGCCTTCCTCGCCACGCTGCGCGGCCGTCGCCGCCCGGCCGACGCGCTGCCCGCGGCGGCGACCGTGGCCGGTCTGCTGGTGCTCGGCATCGTCGCGGCCACGTTGCAGAGCTTCGTGGCACCGTTGCTGGCCGCCAGCAACCGGGCCCAGTTCCCGCTGACGACCATCGTGGTGCAGTCCCTGGCCCGGATGGACGTGGGCCGTGGTTCTGCCGACGCGGTGCTGCTGCTCGCCGTCCTGGCCGTGCTGGGCCTGGCCGCGACGACCCTGCTGCTGGTCACCCGCGCCCGGATCGAGCTCGCCGACGCGGACGCCGGCAGCCGCACCCCGTCCACGCCGGCAGCAACCGTCGGGGCGGCTTGGCCCGCGTCCGACGCCACCGCCACACCGACCTGGCCGGCGTCCACCCCGCCGGACTCCGCAACGAGCGGGGGCAGCGATCCGACGAGCGGCGGCAGCGGCCCGGCCCGGATCGGGTTGGCCGTGGCGGGGGTGGTCGCCGTCGGCCTGATGCTGTGGGTGGCGTGGCCGTGGCTGCGTCGCAGCCTCCGGTTCACCAACGACCTCGGACCGGTGCCGGGCGCCGCTCTGTCCGACATGCTCATCTGGACCTGGCTGCCGACGCTGGTCGCGACGCTGGTCACGATCACCGTCGCGGTGGCCGGCGGCTTCGCCATCGGCGGGCTGCGCCCGCTGGGCCGGTTCAGTGAGCTGCTCCTACTGCCGTTCGCGCCGTGGCTCTTCGTCGGCACCGGGCCGCTCGCCGTCGAGTCCTACCTGCGTACCCGTGACTTCGACCAGGTCAACACCTTCCTGGGGGTGATCCCGCCCGGCTGGGTCAGCATCCCCGCGCTGTTCCTGTTCACGCTGCTGTTCCGTGGGTTGGAGCCACAGTGGCGGGCGGGTGGCGGGTTCGGCCGCACCATGCTCGCCCCGGCCGTACCGATGGTGCTGCTAGCCGGTCTGGTGACCTGGCTGGTCAGCTCCGGGCAACTGCTGTGGCCGTGGATCGTGGCACAGACCCCGAGCACCCGGACCGCACCGGTCGAGGCGCTGGCGCAGGGCACCACCGGCCGGGTCCCCACCGACGAGCTGGCCCTTGGCGCGCTGCTCCCGCTGCCGATGCTGCTGCTGTTCCTGGCCGCGCTGGTCGTGCTCCAGGTGCGCTACCTCGACCGGCTGGCGATCCGGGTCGGTCGGGCACCGGAGCGATCCTGACCGGCCCCGGCGGCGGGCGGGTGTGGCCGGCACGGGCGTCCGTGCCGGCCACGTCGACGGTTCAGCTCGCGTACGCCTCCACCTCGTAGAGCGAGTGGCCCCAGCCGGTGCCCCGGGCGGTGGCGTGGATCCGCAGGTAACGGCCGTTGGCGCCGAGTCCGGAGTGTTCGTCCACCCCGCCGTCGCCGCCGGTCACCGTCCGCACCGTGGTCCAGGTGGTGCCGTCGTTCGAGGTCTGGATGGTGTACGCGCTGCTGTACGCCGCCTCCCAGGTCAGCTTGACCCGGCCGATCGCGGTCGGGGTGCCCAGGTCGACCCGGATCCACTGCGGATCCGAGAACGCCGACGACCAGCGGGTGGTCAGGTCTCCGTCGACCGCCTGGGCGCCGGTCATGCCGGCCCCCTCGTCGCTGGAGGTCGTCGTCGGCCTGTTCCGCAGCAGGTTGCCGCCGGGCGGACCGCCGCTGCTGCTGCCGTACACCTCGAACTCGAACAGCGAGTAGCCCCAGCCGGTGCCGCGCGCGGTGCCGACGACCCGGACGAACCGGCCGGTGCCGGTCAGGCCGGTCAGGTCGTCCACCCCGCCGTCGCCGCCGGTGACCGTGCGGACGGTGGTGAAGGTGACGCCGTCCGGTGAGGTCTGGATCTGGTAGCCGCTGCCGTACGCCGCCTCCCAGGTCAGCTTCACCCGGTCGAGCGTGTACGTCGCGCCCAGGTCCACGTCGATCCACTGCGGATCGCTGAACGCGCTGCTCCACCGGGTACCGGGATCGCCGTCGACCGCGTTGGCCGCGACGTAGGCACCTTCGGCACTCGATGCCCGGGCCGGTTTGCCGCGCGCCAGGTTGGTGCCCGGATCGGGGTCCGGGCCGGGACCGGGACCGCCGCCGGTGCTGGTGGAGAGCGTGAACTCGTCCAGGTCGTACATGCCGCCGCCACCGGAGAAGACCAGGAACAGGGTGCGGGTGCCGGTCGGGGCGGTGACCGCACCGGTGACCGTGGCGAAGGTGCCGTACCCGCCGGTGGGTGTCACGGTGGTCGAGCCGACCAGCGGCCCGGTCGGCGAGTCGACCCGCAACTGGAGCGTGCCGCCGGCACCGGCCGGCGCGCCCACCCGGGCACTGAACGACCGGATGCCGGTCAGGTCGTACGGGCGGAACGAGATCCAGTCGTTGTTGTCGATGTAGCCGACCGCTGCGCCGCCGTGCGCGCTGCCCGGCCGGGTGATCTGGATGCCGGAGGAGTCCCCGAAGTGCTCGGCCTGCCGGGTACGGGGTTGCAGCACCGCCTGCGTGTGCGTGGTCAACGGCGGCTGGCCGCCTCCGCCGAGGTCGGTGTACTCGGCGTCGATGATGCCGAAGATGTTCGCCGCGGTGTCGTGCTCGCCGTCCACCGAGGTCTGGATGACGCCGGTGCAGCCCCGCACGCTGCCGAGCTGGTGGCCGTGCGAGTCGTGGCCGAGGACGTAGTTCACGGTGACCCGGGCGCAGTCGATCGGGCCGTCCTGCGCGTCGGTGACGGTGACCGAGAACGGCACCGCGTCACCGAAGGCGAAGGTCTGCCCGTTGGACGGCGTGTTGACGGTGACCACCGGGGCGCTGTTGCCGACCGTGACGACGGTGCTGGCGGTGCCGGTCTTGCCGGTGCTGTCCCGAACGGTCAGCGTCGGGGTGCGCACCCCGTTGGTGGTGTAGGTGTGGCTGGGGTTGGGGGCGGTGGAGTCGGTGGTGCCGTTGTTGTCGAAGTCCCAGGCGTAGCTGAACGGGTCGCCGTCCGGATCGAGTGATCCGGCCGAGGAGAACTGCACGGTCAGCGGGGCGACACCGCTGGTCGGGGTGGCCGAGACGACGGCTTTCGGTGCGCGGCCGTCGCGGGCGTACTCGATGCGGTACAGCGCCGAGTTGGCGTCGCCGTTGAACCAGCCGGTGCCGTAGTCGAGCACGTAGAGTGCGCCGTCCGGGCCGAACTCCATGTCCATGACCTGGGTGCCGGTCCACGGGAATGGATTGATCTTGAAGGGTTGGCCGGCGGAGTCGAGCGTGATGTTCTTGATCCAGCGTCGCCCGAACTCACCGGCGAAGTAGGTCCCGTCGTAGTACTCCGGGAACGCCACGTCGGAGGTGCTGGCCGGGTCGTACCGGTAGACCGGGCCACCCATCGGGGACAGTCCGCCGCCGGTGAGTTCCGGCGGCGAGCCGGACCCGCCGTACGGCAGCCAGGCCGGCACGGCCGGTGGGAGCTGGGTGATGCCGGTGTTGTTCGGCGAGTTGTTCACCGGCCCGCCCGCGCAGTCGAACTTCGGGCCGGACGGCCCGGACGGGAAGGTGTAGTCGTTGTAGGCGTCGTTGCGGGCCGTGCAGTACGGCCAGCCGTAGAAACCGGGCCGGTCGATCCGGGCGAACTCGACGTTGCCCGCCGGTCCCCGGTTCGGGTCGGCGGTGCCCGCGTCCGGCCCGTAGTCGCCGAGGTAGACGACGCCGGTGGCCTTGTCCACGCTCATCCGGAACGGGTTGCGGAAGCCCATCGCGTAGATCTCCGGGCGGGTACGCGCGGTGCCCGGGGCGAACATGTTCCCGGCCGGGACGGTGTAGCCGCCGGTGGCGCTGGGCCTGATCCGCAGCACCTTGCCGCGCAGGTCGTTGCTGTTGGCCGAGGTGCGCTGGGCGTCGAAGGCCGGGTTACGGCCGGGTCGCTCGTCGATCGGGGTGAAACCGGCCGAGTCGAACGGGTTGGTGTCGTCCCCGGTGGACAGGTACAGGTTGCCGGCCGCGTCGAAGGCCATGTCCCCGCCGACGTGGCAGCACATGCCCCGGTCGGTGGGTACGTCCAGGACCAGCGTCTCGCTGGCCAGGTTGACGGTGTGGTCGGCGTTCACGGTGAACCGGGACAGCCGGTTGACCCCGGCCCAGCGGGCGAAGTCGGCGGCGGTGCCGGTGGCCGGCGCGCCGCCGCCGGGGGTGTCCAGGGGTGGCGCGTAGAAGACGTACACCCAGCGGTTGGTGGTGAAGTTGGGGTCCACCGTGATGCCCTGTAGGCCCTCCTCGTCACCGGTGTAGACCGGCAGCGTGGCGGCGACCTTGGTGTTGCCGGCCGCGTCGGTGTAGCGGATGACGCCGTTGCGGGAGGTGTGCAGGACCCCCCGGTTCGGCAGCACGGTCAGGCTCATCGGCTCACCGGTCTCGGCCGCGCCCTTGGCCAGCTCGACCTGTTGGAAGTTCGAGTCGACGGTGGCGCCGCACTCGGCCTCGGTCGCGCCGGCCGCGCCGAGGATGCCGCCGAGCAGGTGTCGGCGGAAGTCCGGCTCGGCGTACGACGCGTCGGTGTGCCCCATCCCCGTGTACCAGGCACGACCGCCGGAATAGGTGTGACACCAGGAGATCGGGTGGTCGGCGCCCATGCTCCCGCCGGTGTAGGTGCTCTCGTCCAGCGTCGCCAGCACGTGCACGTCGCCCCGGGGGTTGGTGCGGTAGTTGTACCACTCGTCGAGCCGGGTCCACCGCTGCGGCAGGTTCGCCGTGGACGGGTGCACCCGGTCGGCGACCTTCACGGTGGCGGTCTGGTCGGCCGGGTGCGAGGCGAAGTACGCGCCGACCAGGCCGCCGTACCAGGGCCACTCGTACTCGGTGTCGGCGGCGGCGTGCACGCCCACGTACCCGCCGCCGGCGGTGATGTAGCGCTCGAACGCGGCCTGCTGGGCGGCGTTGAGCACGTCGCCGGTGGTGGAGAGCCAGATCACCGCGGCGAACCGGCTCAGGTTGGCGTCGGTGAACTGGGCCGAGTCCTCGGTGGTCTCGACGGTGAACCCGTTGGCGGCGCCGAGCTGCTGGACGGCGGTGATGCCCGGCCCGATGGAGCCGTGCCGGAAACCGGCGGTCTTGCTGAACACCAGCACGCTGAACGGCGCGGCGACGGCGGGCGGCGCCGCCGCGACGAGGCCGCCCAGCACGAGGACCGCGCTCAACGCGGCACCGAGCCAGGCTCTCAGGGATCTGCGCACGATACGTCCTTTCGAGGAGGCGTGCGCCGATCACGCCTGGTGAGGTGATGGAGGTGGTGTCGTGCCCCTCGCGGTGCGTCCGAACGTCGCCGGTGCCACGAGATGCGGGACAGGACATTCATCGTGATGGCTGGGCAGGTAGCCCGTCAAGGGCTCCGACGCGATCCGTGAGAGCGTTATCTCCGCAGGTCACGGGCGACCGATGAAGCGGAGATCGAATAACGCTTTCTGCTCGGTCATTCGTCGGCGGCACCGTCGGAGCCGGAGCCGGACACGGCGGGCAGGCGCACCAGGCGCCCGCCGCGCCGGTCACCGACCGTTCATCCCGCCGCGTTCTCCGCCCCGCCGCCCGAGGCGGCACGGGAGTGCCTTCGAGGGCGGATCGCGGGTGTTGCTCGCCGCCGGTCAGCCGGCGAGCAGCGCCACGGCGATCAGCACCGGGACGGCGGTGACGGTGGAGAGCAGGATCGCGTCCCGGGCCAGCACGACCCCCCGGCCGTAGCGCACCGCATAGACGAAGACGTTCTGCGCCGTGGGCAGCGCCGCGGTGACCGTACAGGCCAGCACCAGCGGTGCGGACAGGCCGAGGCCGTAGCGGGCCACCAGGTAGGCGACCGCCGGCTGGACCAGCGTCTTGAGCACCACCGCGAGCCGGACGTCCCATGCCGTGTCACCGGAGCCGGGCGGCGGGGCACCGCGCAGGGACAGGCCGTAGGCGAGCAGCGCGGCGGGTACGGCCATCGCGGCGACGAGTTCCACCGGTCGCATCACCGGCTCCGGCGGCGACCAACCGGCGACGCTCACGACCACTCCCAAGCCGCAGGCGACCGTGATCGGGTTCAACAGCGGCCGGACCGCCGCCCGGAGCACCGACCGCCGCTCCCCCGCCGCCGACGACTCCAGCACCGCGAACGCGAGCGGCGCCATCACGACCACCTGGAACATCAGCACCGGCGCGACGAGCGCGGCGTCACCGAGCACGTAGACCGCGATCGGGATGCCGATGTTGCCCGCGTTGACGTACGAGGCGGAGAGGGCGCCGATCGTCGCCTCGGGTGCCGATCGTCGCCACCACAGCATCGCGACGGCCACGAAGACTGCCGCGACCACGGTGGTGCTGATCAGCGTGACCAGGAGCGCGGACGAGAAGACCGTGGACACGTCGGCGCGGGAGACGGTCTCGAAGAGCAGCGCGGGCGTCGCGACGAAGAACGAGACCCGGGAGAGCACGGTGGGCCCCTCCGGCCCCAGCAGCCCGATGCGTCCCACCAGGTAGCCGATCGCGATCACGGTGGCGATGACGGCGAAACCGGTGAGTACGCCCTGCACGTGTGGTCCCCTCCGTGCCGATCCTCCCCCGGGCGCGCCCCGGATGGGCGGATGCCGGCGCGGCGGTCCGATGGGTGGGGACCACCGCGCCGACCCGATCCGCCCTCCGGAGACACCCCCTGCCTCCGCGGATCAGCAGTAATGGTAACGGTATTCAGTTTCTAGCCGCGAAGCGCCCGGCCTCGGGTGCAAGGAAGGGACCCTTCCTATACACGAGGCGTTAGTAGGGGTCCCTTCCTTGCACCCAGGTCAGCAGGTGGCGAGCATGCCGGTCAAGGCCGACTTCTCGGCGCTGTCGACGGAGAGGCCGTAGTACCACTTCACCTGGATCCAGGCCCGTGCGTAGGTGCAGTGGAAGGCCGCTCGCGGCGGCTTCCACCCTGCCGGATCCCGGTCACCCTTGGACGAGTTGACACTGCCGGTGACCGCCCACAACTCCGGGCCGCCCAGGTCGTTGGCGTAGGTCTGCCGGCGCGCGGTGGTCCAGGACCAGGCCCCGGACCGCCACGCCTCGGCCAGCGGCACGACGTGGTCGATGGAGATGTCGGCCGGGTTCGTCCGGGTCACCCCGTCGTACGGGCTGTACCAGGACCCGGAGGTCGGATAGCAGTTGGCGTCGACGACCACGTTGCTGCCGTCGCGCTTGAGGACCTGCTCCCGGGTGTTGCAGGTGCCGGTGACGGTGATCCAGTGCGGGAAGAGGTCCCGGCTGTAGCTGGACTGGTGCGACTCGGCGGCCACGGTGAGCGCGCCGAGCCGGCTCACCGCCGTGCTGTGCGACGGGATGTTGGGCGGGGTGGCTCCCGCCGGAGACGGGGCCACGACGAGGGACAGGGCGACGGCGGCCACCGTGGTGAGGGCGGCCGTACGGATGCGAGCCACTGGGCGACTCCTGACTGTCGCCTGCCACGGCGGGCGGGGGTCCCGCCTGACGGGATGGCAGGCACAGACGAGATTGTCGCAGACATCGCGATCAATGGATGAGAATCGGCTGCCAACCTGCGGTGAACGCGCCGTGAAGGCTACGCCTGCCGGATCGCCTCACCGGCGATCTCGATCCGGACGCTCTTGCCGACCAGCACCCCGCCGCTCTCCAGCACCACGTTCCAGACCAGGCCGTAGTCCTCGCGGTCGATCTCCGCCGTCGCGCTGAACCCGAAGATGTCCTGCCCGTACGGGTCGCGCCGGGCACCGCCGAACTCGACCTGGAGGTCCACCGGGCGGGTGATCCCCTTGACGGTCAACTCGCCGGCGAGCACGAACCGGGCGGTCGCCGGGCTCCCCGGTCGGGTCGACTCCTCCGGGGCGGGCCGCCGGCCGAGGCGGTGGTTCCGCAGCTTCGCCCAGTAGAAGATCGGATCGGTCTTCTCCAGTCGCGCAATTCCGGTACTGCGGTACTCGAGGGTGGGAAACGTCTCCACATCGAGGAAGTCGCCACTTCGCAGATGCGTGTCCCGATCCGTGCTCGCCGTATCGATACTGCCCGCTTGAATGGTCGCCTCGATCGTCGATCGAAGCGGATCCTCGGCGACGAGAATCTGCGCGGTGGCGTCCCGGAACTCACCCCGGACCGGGCTGACCATCATGTGTCGGGCGAGGAAGCCGATCCGCTTGTGTGCCGGATCGAGCCGGTAGGTGCCGGGGGCGGGAATGGACAGCCCGTCCCAGATCCGTGTGGAGCCGGTCATTGCTCGCTACTTCCTCCCCGCCTCGCGCAAGGCACCCGCCACCTGCCCGGACCCGGCCGCGCGGGGCGGTCGGGAACGGGCGATCACTCGCCAGCATAGGGAGATGGAAGGCACTTCCCCACGCTCGCGGGGTGCCGGTCGTGAGCACAATCACGGCCGCCCTCGACGGGCCCGACCGGCGGTGGGGGACGATTCCGTGAATCGGTCGGCAAATGGTGTACCAAGCCGGTCACGGTACGAGAGGGAACGCATCGCCCACCGCGACGCCGACGGCTGCCGGTCAGCCCGACACGGCCGGTTTCCGGGCGGTCACCAACTCCCAGGTGCCGGGCAGCACGGTCACCTCGGCGAAGCCGGTCTCGGCGAGCAATGCGGTGTAGTGCTCGGCCGCACGGAGTCGGCTCACACAGGTGTCGACGCCGATCAGGAAGTAGCTCCAGAAGAACTGCATGGCCAGCCGGTCGGGGGTGCGGAACTCCTCGCAGATCAGCAGCAGACCGCCCGGTTCCAGGGCCGCGTACGCCTGGGCCACCAGGTGCCGGGCCACCTCGTCGGGCCAGTCGTGCAGGACCCGGACGAAGGACATCGCGTCGTAGCCGGAGGGCAGTTCCTCGGTGAGGAAGTCACCGCCGACGAAGCCGAGCCGCTCCGGGTGGCCCCGGGCGACGCGGGTGCGATCCACCAGCGGCGCCACCGCGGGCAGGTTGTAGACGTCGGCGTGCAGCGTCGGCGCGGTGTCCAGGACGTGCGCGGCCAGGGTGCCGTCACCGCCGCCCACGTCCAGCAGCCGACGCCGGTCCGGCCACAGCCGGTCGGCGTGCCGCCGGACCGCCTCGACGACCGGTCCCAGCCCGACGGCCATGCTGCGTTCGAAGTCGGCGGTCTGCTCGTCGGTCTTCGGCGGCCAGGCGAAGTCGTCCTCACCGATGCTCACCTCGCCACGCAGGCTGTCGGCGAGCCGGCCGTGCAGCAGCCGCCACGGGTAACGGTCCCGGTCCCGTTCGAGCGCGTCCGGGCCGACCACCGCCTCGACCGCCGCTCGCAGTCCGGGCACCGCCCGGTAGCGGGTGGCGTCGATGTCGTCGCCCGAGTCCTCCCGGACGAGGAAACCGAGACTCTCCAGGCAGTCGAGGAACTTGTACAGCCGCAGCGGGCGTACCTTCAGGCTCTCGGCCAGGGCGTCGAGGCGGACCGGACCGGGCTCCAGCTCGTCGAGCAGCCCGAGCGTGAGCGCCGTCTCCAGCACGTCCATGGCCTTGGGCCCGTTGGCGAGCAGGCTCATCAGCGCGCGCGGCGAGAGCGTGACGGTCATCGGCCCAACTCCTTGCCCAACGCGTCCATGAATTCGTCGATCTCGTCGAGGGTGTTGTAGGCGTGCGGACCGACCCGCAGGTAGCCGCGCCAACTACAGATCAGGTGCTGCGCGGCCAGCCGGCGCTTGACCGCCTCGCCGTCCGGCACGTCCAGGCACACGACGCCCCCGCGCCGATCCGCCTCGGTCGGGCTGACCACCGCGATGCCGGCCTGCGCGGCGCGGTCCAGGACCCGCTGGGTGAGGGCGAGCGAGTGCCGGCGGATCGCCGGTACGCCGACACCGGCCAGCAGGTCCAGACCGACCTGGGAGACCAACGAGGTCAGCGGGTACGGCGTGCCACCGGCGAACCGGCGCGCACCGGGTGCCCAGCCGGTGGAGGGACGGAACGTCAGCGCCAGGTCGCCGGCCTGCCAACCGGTCGCCGCCGGTTCCAGGTGCGGCACCAGGTCGGGCCGGACGTAGAGGAAGGCGGTGCCGACCCCGCAGAGCCACTTGTGCGCGCCCCCGAGCACGGCGTCCACGCCCAGCGCGGTGACGTCCAGCGGCACCACCCCGACGGTCTGGAAGGCGTCCACCACCACCAGTGCGCCGACCCGGTGGGCCGCCGCCACCAGCCGGGGCAGGTCCACGGTGGCGCCGGAGGTGAAGGCGGCGTGCGGGACGCACACCAGCAGGGTCCGCTCGTCCAGGCGGGCGTGCAGGGCCTCCTGGTCGAGGTCCGGCCCGCCGGTGCCGACCACGTCGAGCCGCGCGCCGTAGCGCCCGAAGGCCCGGAAGACGAACGGGACCGTCGGAAACTCCAGGTCGGTGACGACCACCCGGTCGCGGGGCGGACGGTAGTCGAAGCAGGAGGCCAGGCGGGCCAGCAGCGTACTCAGGTTGGCGTCGGTGACGACACTGTTCGGTGGCGCGCCGAGCAGGGCCGCCACCGAGTCGGCGTACCGGTCGAGGCCGACGTGCCACTCCTGCCAGGCGTCGTCACGCCAGGTGCGCAGCGTCTCCCAGTAGTCGTGCAGCACCCGCTCGGCACCGGCCGGCACCGCCCCGGTGGAGTTGTTGTTCAGGTAGACGCCGGTGCGCAGCAGCGGGAACTCGGCGCGTAACGCCGCGTGCACGGAGGGGTCGAGGCAACCCGGCGTCTCGGGTCCGGGCGGGGGGTCGATGGGGTTCACGCGGGACGACCTCCGGTCGGACGGGACGGGTACGGTTCGACGGCGTCGAAGACCGGCAGGTCGCGTACGGCCGCCAGGTAGGGCGTGCCCTCGGTGTAGCCGGTGCCGGGACGACGGCCCAGCATCCGCACCGCCACCCCGTAGTGGGTGCGCCGCCACTGGGCCAGGGCCTCGGCGAACCTGCCCATGCCCGTCTCCACCAGGCGGCGCGTCGGATCGTCGAGCCGTCCCTCGTGGACCGCGCGACGGTACGCCTCGTCGACGGTCGGTTGGCCGTCGCGGACCCGGGCGCGGACCTCCGGCACGGACCGGTAGGCCACCGAGTCCAGCCGCTCCGGCGCGGGGGTACGGCAGAGCGACTCCACGAGCTTGTACGACCGGGACTGGATGGCGCTGGCGCCCTCGGTGTACTGCCGGAACGTCTGGAACGCCGCGGGCTGCATGGTGGCCAGCAGCGAGAACAGCGAACCGGCGGTGCCGAGCAGGTCGCGGGCGTACCCGAGGCGCTCGACCGCCGGGGCGGGTGGTCCGGCGCCCAGGGCGGCGACCACGCCCCGGAGTTCGTCGGCGACCCCGGCGAAGACGCACTCGTACGCCTGGAGCACCCGGATGAACAGGTATTCGTCGTGGGTGACGTGGACCGGCAGCATGCTCAGCCGCAGCGACGGGTCGCCGGTGGTGTCCAGACCTGCGACGACGGCGGACAGCGTGGTGGCGGTGGTGGCGGGCGTCGTGTCGTCGATCTTCGGGTCCAGGCCGAGGCGGGTCAGGGCGGGCAGCGCGGCGCGGACGCCGAGTCGGCAGCGCTTGGCCACCACGGCCCGCCCCGGGCGCTGCTCGGGCAGCAGTCCGGTGACCCGGGCGGCGGCCGACAGTTCGAAGGAGACCGCGTCGGCGACCAGCCGGACGACGAGCCGGTCCCGGGCCCTGCGGGCTTCGGCGTCGGGCGGCGGACCGTCGGTGCCGTCGGGCAGTCGGAGCAGGCGCAGGGCGAGGTAGCTGCGGTAGTCGTAGCGCCCGTCCCACTTGTCCAGCGCGACGTCGAGGAAGTCACGCAGCAGCCGCGCCGGCTCGTCGTGCCCGGTCACCCTCGCGCGCGTCTCGTCCAGTCGGGCGAGCAGTTCCTTGTCGACGAAATGTTTGCCGACCCGGTGAAATGCGTCGACCACCTGGTCGTAGGGGAATTCGTCGGGATCGGCCGCACCCGCCGACCAGCTCGTCAATTCGCGCACGAAACCGCACCTCGACATTCCGAAGAGGATTGCAATCGGGGTCGGCCGAGGGCCGAGGAAAGGTCAGTGCAGGCTGGCGGATTCCGCATCGGCGGTGTGCAGGCGCGCCTGCCACAATTCCGGGAAGAATCGGTGTCCGACGAGCTTGGCGAGCATGTTCGCCGGGCTGCCCGGAGTGCCGGCCGGTGGGTGTCCCCCGATCCGCAGCGCCACCTGGTAGTGCCGCACCCGCCAGGAGGACACCCGCTCGTCCCACTCCACCATGGCCTCGGCCAGCCGGTGCGTCGGGTCCGTCGGGTCCAGCTCGGGCAGCGCCGCCGGGGTGATACCCCGGGTGTCGAGATGGTCGTGGAAGGCCCGACCGAGTCGGCGACTGAGTGTCTGGACCTGCCGCCAGCCCGGCGACTCGGCACCGGAACCGTTGCCCAGGGCAGGCTGCATGGTCTGGAAATCCGCAGGTGAGAGGAACCGCAGCATCTCCATCTGGTCGGTCACCAGCCGCACCCCGAGGGTCGCCCGGGCGAGCAGCACCTCGGCCGCCACCAACTTCCCGGCGTCCACGCGGGCCGCCGACTCGACCAGCTCCGCCGCCGCCAGCTTCAGCCACAGCTCGGTGGACTGGTGCACCACCTGGAACAGCAGTTCGTCGCGGTGGATCATCTCCGCCGGGGACCGCTGCAACCCGAGCAACGCCTCGGTACGCATATAACGTGCGTAGTCCGTCGCGCCCTCGCCAGGCAGCACAGGTGATTGGTCACGCTTCACAGAATTGTCCCTCCACCGACGACACGGCCCGAATCGGCAATGCCGGGCGACTGACGCCCGGATATTATCCAACGCGGATCTCACTTGCGCCAGACGTCGCCGGAAAATCACCGAGAGTCAACGTCCGGAGGATCGACGGAGAACTGCGATCCGAATATGCCGTCAATTATCATATTGACGAAAACCAGTCAACCCGCACGGTGGGGATCGTCGCGCCGGACAGCACGAGGTGGCGTGGCCCTGGTCGGGCCACGCCACCTCGTCGGGCGGGTGAGAGGTCAGCCGGAGAAGACGGTGAACTCCGCCACCGACCACCAGTTGCCGGCCGAGCCCGTCTGTACGACCCGCACGTAGCGGGCGTCCCGGGCCTCGAAGTCGACCAGGGTCTGGTTGGTGAAGCCCTTGCCGCTGGCGACCGGACCGGTCCAGTTCCTGCCGTCGGTGGACAGGAGCACCTGGTAGCCCCGGGCGTGGTCGGCGCCGGTCGAGAGCAGCGAGATCCCGCTGACCGTACGCACCGACCGCATGTCGACGGTGATCGACTGCCCGTTGGCCATCGGCGCACCGGAGGTCCACCGGGTGCCGCTGTCACCGTCGAGCATCCGCGCCGCGGTGTCCGCGCCGCCGGAGGCGGTGGCGGTCCAGCCCGACCGGTTCAGGACGGTACGCCGGCCCGGCACCTGGTACTGCTCGTCGAGGGCCGCGCCGGCACCGGGCTCGAACTGGTCGAAGCCCCGGCTGTCGCACTGGCGGCCGGCGTTGATGCAGTGCTTCACCAGCGCGGCCAGGGTGGGCGTGTCCCACACGTTGTAGAAGTCGTAGTGGAACGAGTAGCCCCGTCCGCTGGACAGCCGCACCTGCGACATGTCGCCGCTGACCGGCCAGGCCATCTTGAACTCCAGCATCGGCACGGCGACCGGGTGGCTGGTCGGGCAGACGCCGTTGACCGGGTACACGATGTGGCTGACGTGGTCGGGGGTGTCCAGGTGCCGCCCGTCCCAGCAACTCGGTGCCTGCATCCGGACGTTGAGTTGGCTACCTGCGGGGCAGTTCGCCGGGAAGTCCACGTTGTCGTAGCTGTTCCCGCACTCCCAGCCCTTCTGGAAGGCCGGCGACGACTCGAACTGCGCGGCCGTGGTCATCGGGCTGCCGACGAGGTACCGCAGGCCGGGCGGGAACGGACGGACGCTGGTGTAGTCGCGTACGCCGCTCTTGTAGTAGATGACCTGAGGCCCCTGCGGCACGATCGGCGTATCGCCGTTGAGCAGCGTCGGCATCCAGTACCCCGACTTGTCGCCCGGCACCCGGCAGGTGGTCGCGCCCCTCGGCAGCGACTGCATGGTGCTCGCCGCGTTGGTCGTGGTGTTGCCCATGAAGGTGTGGTCGTGCGATGCCCCGGCCCGGTTGAAGTAGACGATCGGGTCGTCCGGCAGCCGGTGGCTGACCGCGCAGTTGGCCTGGAACTCGCGGTGGGCGCGGCGCGGCGGGTTCGCGGTCGAGGGCGTCACCCCGGTGACCGGCCGCTCGGCGAGCACGTAGTCGCCGGGGGTCGGCGCGCCGCTCGCGCCGTTGCCGTGCCCGGCCGGGTGGGACTGGCTCGGGCTGCTCGATCCCGGGGTGCCCGACGCGCTGGGCGTGCCGGAGGCGGCTCCCGAGGTCTGCGGCGCGGCGGGGGTGGCGCTCCCGCCGGTCAGCGCCCCGAACACCTGGAACTCCCACAGCGAGTAGCCGTACCCGGTGGCCCGCTTCGTGCCGTACATCCGCACGTACTGGCCCTCGCCGGACACGTCGAGACGCTGGGTGCCGCCGGTGCCGCTGCTGGTGCGGTAGATCGAGGTCCAGGCCAGCCCGTCCGGGGACACCTGGATCTCGAACTCGGTGGCGTACGCGGACTCCCAGTTGAGGACCACGGTGTCGATCCGGGCCGGTGCGCCCAGGTTCACCCCCAACCACTGCGGGTCGGCGAACGTACTGGACCAGCGGGACTTGGCGTCACCGTCGACCGCGCGCTCGGCGGACCACCGATCGCCCTCACTCGACGAGGCCGTGGCGGGCTTGCCCTGCGACAGCGGAGTCTCCTCGCCGGCGGTCAGACGCAGCGGCCCCATCGCGGTCCAGGAGGTCAGCGCGGCGGTGGTGGCGAGCGTCACCGCCACCATCCAGTACCGCCAGCGCGGCCGACGGCGCGGCCCGGACGCGGGCAGGTCGCGGGTTGACATGGAACCTCCGAGGTCTCGATCCGTTCGTCGGCGACGAATGTCGCGGTACGCTAACCACGCCCGGCCGCCGGGCAGATGAGGCTTAGGACCCAGGTGTGGGCCGTCCAGGGCCCAACGGTGCGGCTCGCGCACCAGCCCCGACCGCCTCTGGGTCCGACTGGGTCTTTCGGCTCAGGAACGGGCACCGCCCCGGCGTCTACCGTCGTGGCCATGTCTGCGGCAAGCGATGATCAACCCGGTCCGACCCGTCCCGGGCTGTGGCGGTTGGTCGGCGCTGCCGCCCTGGCCTGTCTCGGCGTGATCGTGCTGTGGTCCACGTTCCGGCAGCCGGAGCCGCCGGACGGGAGCAGCCGGGCGCTGGACCAGTTCCCGTCGCAGGCACCGGTGGATCCGCCGATCGAGCCACCGACCCTGTCGCCGCTGGGCGCGGAGGACGAGCCCGTGCCGAGCGGCACCCCGGAGGGCACGCCGTCGGTCGCCGTCAGCGGCCCGGCCGCGCCGTCGCCCGGGCGCACCAGCGCCCGACCCGTCCCGTCGACCACGACGCCGGGGACGTCGATCCTGCCGACGTCCGCCGCGGTCACGCCGAGCCGGACGCCGAGCCGGAGTCCCGCCGCGCAGTTCCGGCCGGTCACCGTCCAGGCCGAGGCGTCCGGCAACCTCCGCAGCGGCGGTGCGGCGGTCGCCTACTGCGATCCCTGCGACGGTGGCGCCCGGATCCGCTACCTCGGACAGCTCACCGTCTACCTCGACGTGGCCGTCGCCGGATCGCGCACCGTGACGGTGGGATACACGGTGGACGGCACTCGGGAGCTGAAGGTGGTCGTCAACGGCGGTGCGCCGCAGACCTTCACCGTCACCGGCAGTAGTTGGGAGACGCCCCGCAGCTTCCGGTTCACTGCGTCGATACCCGCCGGACGCACCGCGGTGACGTTCTACAACGACAGCGGACCACCGCCTGATATTGACAAAGTCACGGTCAGCTAACAGCGGCCCTTGCCGAGGCAAGTACACATAGGTGTTGTGTACATTCGCTGCCGTGTGTACGGAGAAGCGGGCCCCTCGTCCGATTTCTGACTCCCGACCCAGGGGGATCCACGGTGCCGACTGACCCGCCCCCGGACAGTAGTGGTCCTGACCAGCGGTTCCTCGGCACCTCGACAGAATCGACATCACTGCGGGTACCCCTCTGGGCGGGGATCGGCAGCCTGGCCGGCGCGATGGTGCTGGCTGCGGTGCTGATTCCGCCGCTGATCCTCGCCAACGACGACGACGGCCGCTCGGATTCGACGCAGACCCAGGTCGACCCGTCGAGCGCGCCACCCAGCGTGGTCGGTCAGCAACCCGAAGGGCCGGTCGTCCCGACCGAGTCGGGGCGCGCGCCGGGTCAGGGCCCGAGCGGGACACCACGCCCGGGCGGCGGCGGCACGGGCGAACCGGCACCGGAGGCCGAACCGACACGGACCCCGGGGACCGGTACGACCAGCCGTACTCCCGGCCCGACCACGAGCCCGAGCGCGACCACCGGGACCGAGCGGTTCCGGCCGATCACCGTGCAGGCCGAGGATCCGGGCAACACCCTCGGCGGCGGCGCCAAGGTCGCCACCTGCTCCGCCTGCGACGGCGGCGCGCGGGTGCGCTACCTGGGTGAACTCACCGTCTATTTCGACGTCCCCGCCGCCGGCCGCCGGACCGTCACCGTGCACTACACCGTGGACGGACCCCGGGAATTGCGGGTCTCCATCAACGACGCGAGTCAGCACACCTTCTCCGTCACCGGCACGAGCTGGGATTCGCCACGCAGCGTCCAGTTCGACGCCTCGGTCCCGGCCGGACGGGTCGCGGTGCGGCTCTGGAGCGGCAGGTCGGCACCCGACATCGACAAAGTCACCATCAGCTGACGGCAACGATGAGCCGGTTCGTCGCATACGCCGCTCTCTGTCGGGCAGTCCTGCTCGGCCGGCTCGTCGTGACCATCGCCGCGGTCGGAGTGGGACTGCGGCTGGTGGACGACGCCTGGGCGGCGGTCCAGACGCTCGGGCTGATCGCCGTCACCACGGCGGTGCAGGTCAGCGTGCTGAGCAGGTGGCCGACGGCGATCCGGTGGCGGATGAGCTTCCTCGCGTTGGACGCCGCCCTGATGATCACCGTGCTGGTGGTCAGCGGCGGCGGGCTCGGGTTCTTCTGCTACGCCGCCGGCCACGCCGCACTCACCGGCGCACTGCTGGGTGCACACGGGCTGCCGCTCTGGACCGTCAACGCGGTCCTCGGCTTCGCCGTCGCGACCCAACTGCTGCGGGCCGACGGCGGCGTGGCCGGCACCTCGGTCGCCGCGCCGTTCATGCTCGCCTTCCCGATGATCAACATCGTCTGCGGGTTCGGGGCGGCGGTGGCCACCGCCGCCCTCGCCCGCTACATCGAGGCGACGGTGACGACGGTGACCGCCGCCCAACGGTCCGCCGCCGCCTCGGAACGGGCCCGGCTCGCCCGGGAACTGCACGACTCGGTGGCCAAGACGCTGCGCGGCGTCTCCTTCGCCGCGGTGGCGCTTCCCGGTCTGCTCCGTCGGCAACCGGATCTCGCCGAGCAACTCGCCGGCACCGTCTCCGAAGGCGCCGACGCGGCCGTGCGGGAGGCCCGTGACCTGCTCGCCGGCCTGCGCCGCGACCTGCCGGACCGGCCCTTCCCGGATAACGTGAGGAGCATCTGCGCGGAGTGGTCGACGCGCAGCGACGTCCCGGTCCAGGTGATCGCGCACGCGGTCGAACCTCCCGTGGCGGCCCGCTACGAACTCGCCCAGATCCTCAGCGAGGCGTTGCAGAACGTGACCCGGCACGCAGAGGCGACGCTGGTCCAGGTAGTACTCCACCGCTCGGAGGCACATGTGGAACTCACCATCACCGACGACGGCAGGGGTTTCCCGATGCCCGGGGATCTGACCGCCCTCTCCGGCGCGGGCAGCTTCGGCATCGTCGGCATGGCCGAGCGCGCCCACGCCGTCGGCGGCACCCTGCGGGTCGAGTCCCGCGTCGGGCTGGGCACCCGGGTGGTGGCACGGGTTCCGCTGTCCGACCCGGTGCCCGAGTCCGGCCGTACCCGCCAGGTGGCCTCCCGATGATCGACGTACTGATCGTCGACGACAACCCGATCGTCCGGACCGCCATCCGCGGCTACCTCGCCAGCGCCGAGGACGTCCGGGTGGTCGGTGAGGCCCCGGACGGGCGGACCGCGGTGACCGTGGCGACCCGCCTGCGGCCGACGGTGACCCTGCTCGACCACCGCATGCCGATCGCCGACGGGCTGAGCGTGGTGCACCAGCTCGCCGAGCAGACGTCGGTGCTGGTGTTGACGAGCGACTCCGACGACGAGCTGATCGCCGGGATGCTGCGCGGCGGCGCCAGCGGTTACCTCGTGCACGGCGAGTTCGACCCGGCGGAGCTGCTGCGCGCCGTGCACGCGGTGGCCGCCGGTCAGGGCTGGCTCTCCCCCCGGGGCGCCTCGGTGACCATCGCGGTGCTGCGTGAACAGGCCAACCGGGAGCGCGACACGGTGGGCCGGGCCGAGCAGATCCGCCGGATGCGGCAGGAGTTCGGCCTGACCCGGCGGGAACAGGAGGTGGTCGAACTGCTCTGCGCCGGACACTCGAACGCCGCGATCGCCCGACGCCTGCTGCTCACCGAGAAGACCGTGAAGAACCACCTGAACCACATCTTCGCCAAGCTGCGCGTGACCAACCGTACGGAGGCGGTGGTGCGCTGGTCGGGTCCGGACGGTACGCCGAATCTGTGACGGACTGAACGCGGCGCGCCCCGGCGCCGTTGTGTGGGCGGTGGTGACGTCGCACCGCCCGACACCGACGGGAGCGGGGATCGGATGGCAGCCGTATCAGCCCAGGCGCGACTTCGGCGTGATGGCTAGTCGGCAGGTACGCGCGGCCGGTCGGACCGCGCCGACGATCAGGGTGTTGGTCGCGCATCCGCACCCGGGCGAGCGGTCGGTGATCCGCACCGTGCTCGACACCGGGGAACGGATCCGGGTGGTCGCCCTCACCGGCGACGCCGGTGAGGCGGTGGCACTCGCCGACCGGATGCGGCCCACCGTGACCCTGCTCGACGATCGGATAACCGCCCCCGAGGGCACCGACCTGGTGCGGGCCCTGGCCCGGCGGTCGCCGGTGATCGCGTTGACCGCCGCCACCGAGCACCGCACGATCAGCACGATGCTCCGCGCGCCGTTCAAGGGCTGCCTGGTGTACGGGCACCACGAGCCGGCCGACCTGCTCGGTGCCGTCCGGGCCGTCGCGGCCGGGCTGGGCTGGCTGTCACCGGTGGCGGTGGCGGCGGTCGCCTGGGCGCTTCGCGAGTCGGCCCGACCGCAGCCGTAGTACGGCACCCGCCCCGGACCCGGCGTCACGCTCCCGGTCCGGGCGGTCTCCCCCGCTATCCGGTCGCGCTGACCCGGATCGACCAGCGCGTCGGCACCGCGTCACCCAGCAGCACCGGCACCGGACCGCCGCAGACGCTCAACTGCCGGGCCACCTGGACGGCCCGCCGGTCCAGCCCGGCGGCGAGCACGATGCCCGAGGTCTGCGGTAGCCGGGGGTCGAAGACGTCCGCGACGCGGTGGCACCCGGCCGGCAGACCGTCGTCGTCGAGATCGCCCACCACGGTGACCCGACCACCGGCGTCGACGACCTGTCGGACCAGACGCCACGCGTACCACCGCTGCTGCGGCGGCGGCCCGCCGACGGTCAACGCGTCCGGGCAGCGGGCCAGGTCGACCTGGAGGCAGCGGCCGGACGCGTCGCCGAGCAGGAGCGGAAGGGCCGCCGAGGTGAACCCCCGAGTCCCGGCACACCAGGTGTGCGGTGGGCCGGGCCGATCGGTGCGGGCACCGTCGAGCGACACCGTGACGGTCCGGCCGTCGAGCCGGACCTCGGCGGTCAGGGCGTACGGGTCGACCAGGGCCGTCCGACCCGGCGCGGTCCGCTCGACGGGCGGCCGACCGGCCGGGCGGAGACGCGTGCCCGACCTCGGCGCGGCGGCGGGGCCCGGCGGGCGGGACAGGACGGCGGTGCGGGTCGGCGGCAGCCCGGTGTGCAGTGGCGAGAAGCGGTCGGCCAGCGTCGGCAGGGCAGCGGTCGGCGTCGGCAGGGCGACCGACGGGAACGGTCCGACCGGCACCGACACATCGGGGTCGGGTACGGGGTCGGGAGCGGCGGGCGGGCGGGGAGGACCGCGCAGCACCGCCACCGCGAGGGCGAACAGGATGACCGCGCCGAACACTCCGGCGGCCTGGGTGAGCGGCGCACCCGGTGGGAACGGCGTCGTCGCGGCAGCCTGGGCCGGACCGGCCGGCAGGAGCACGGTCAGCACGAACGTGCCGAGACCCGAGACGGCGACCCGCCGCAGTCGTCGCACCCCTGGTTCCCCTCCGGCCGAGCCGTCCCGACCGGCAGCGGTTGCCGGTCGGCCGTGGCGCGGGGACGGGGACCCCGACCCGCCCCGTCGCACGGTGCCCAGAGCCTCCCAGCCGGATCGGGACATCGGTAGTCCCCGATCACCTCGGCGGCACCGCCCCGACCCGGGCCGCCGCCCGCCCTCCGGACGGGGTCGTCCCCGGCGTCCCCGTCGGAGGACGCCACGCCGCCCCCGTTCCGGTCCGAGGCGTCCCGGATGCCACCGACGGGGAGGTCCACCGGGTGCCGCGCCGTCGGGAGCCCGGCGACCGGTCGGGGCCGGTCAGTCGGTGGGGGCGGGCGGTGCGGTCGCCGTCCGGCGACGGGTGACGGCCCAGACGGCCTCCATCAGCAGGCCCGCGCCGACGGCGACGGCGGCCCCGGTCAACGGCGCGGCGGCACCGACCAGCCGGAGCTGGAAGAACTCCTGGAGGGCCGGCACCACCAGCACCGTCGTGAACGCCAGGCCCATGCCCAGCACCAGCAGGACCCGCCACCAGGTGTACGGGCGGGCGATGATGGACAACGCCCACAGCGCCACCACGAACAGCGTCAACGTGGCGACCGAGGTCTCCGCGGCGAGGTCCCCGCCGTAGTGCGCGCGGGCGTACGCGTACGCGCATATGGTGGCGGCGGCGGCGAGGACACCGCCCGGGACCGCGAAGCGCAGCACCCGGCTGACGAAGTCGGGCCGGGCGCGTTCCACGTTCGGCGCCAGTGCCAGCACGAACGCCGGGATGCCGATGGTGAGCGACCCGATCAGGGTCAGGTGCCGGGGCAGGAACGGGTACGGTACGGAGGCCAGCACCACGATGATGGCGAGCAGCACCGAGTAGACCGTCTTGGTCAGGAAGAGGTTGGCGACCCGCTCGATGTTGCCGATCACCCGTCGGCCCTCGGCGACCACCGAGGGCAGTGCGGAGAAGTTGTTGTCAAGCAGCACGATCTGGGAGACGCCCCGGGCCGCCGCGCTGCCGGAGCCCATCGAGATGCCGATGTCGGCGTCCTTGAGGGCGAGGACGTCGTTGACGCCGTCACCGGTCATGGCCACCGTGTGCCCCCGGGCCTGGAGGGCACCCACCATGGCCCGCTTCTGCTGCGGACCGACCCGGCCGAAGACCGAGTGGGTCTCCACGGTGCTCGCCAGCACCGTCGGGTCGCTGGAGAGGGTCCGCGCGTCCACCGGCTCGGCGGCTCCGGGCACGTCCACGCTGCGGGCCACCGCGCCGACCGAGACCGCGTTGTCACCGGAGATCACCTTCGCGGCGACGCCCTGGTCGGCGAAGTACCGCAGGGTCTCCGGCGCCTCCGGACGGACCCGCTGACGGAGCACGACGAGCGCGATCGGCACGGTGGCCTGCGGCACCGCCGCCGGGTCCGCGAGCGCCTCGGTGAGCGGGCGGGAGTATGCGGCGAGCAGCAGCACCCGCAGACCCTGCCGACCGAAGGTGTCCGCCTCGGTCAACGCCGGATGCTCGGTGAGCAGCATCTCCGGCGCGCCGAGCAGCCAGGTGCCGGTGCGACCGGACGGCTCGACGAGCGTCGCGCCGCTCCACTTGCGGGCCGAGGAGAACGGTGCGGTGTCGCGTACGCGCCAGCCCGTCGGGGCGGGACACCGCGCGACGATCGCGTGCATGCTGGCGTTGGGCCGTTCGTCGCCGAGGCCGAGCGCGCCGAGCACCGCCTCCACCGGTACGTCGGACGTCAGCGGCCGGATCTCCGCCACGTCCATCGTCGCCTCGGTGAGCGTGCCGGTCTTGTCCAGGCACACCACGTCGACCCGGGCCAGTCCCTCGATCGCCGGCAGCTCCTGCACCAGGCACTGCCGTTTGCCGAGCCGGATCACGCCGACGGCGAAGGCGACCGAGGTGAGCAGCACCAGGCCCTCGGGGACCATCGGCACCAGCCCGGCCACCATCCGGCGTACCGCCTCGGGCAGGTCGTCCCGGTTGACCAGCAACTGGCTGATGATCAGCGCGATGCCGGCGGGGACGATCGCCCAGGTGACGAAGCGCAGGATCCGGTCGATGCCGCTGCGCAGCTCGGAGTCGACGAGCGTGAAGCGCCTGGCCTCCTCGGCGATCTGCGCCGCGTACGCGTCGCGCCCGACCCGGGTGGCGGTGAAGACGCCGGTGCCGGCCACCACGAAGCTGCCGGAGAGCACGTTGTCGCCGGGCGCCTTGACCACCGGGTCGGCCTCGCCGGTGAGCAGCGACTCGTCGATCTCCAGGCCGTCCACGACGGCCAGCCGCCCGTCCACCACGATCTTGTCGCCGGGACCCAGCTCGATCACGTCGTCGAGGACCAGCTCGGCGGCGGTCAGGTCGACGGTCCGGCCACCACGGCGTACCCGGGGGCGGGCCTCGCCGACGATCGCCAGCCGGTCCAGCGTGCGCTTGGCGCGGACCTCCTGGATGATGCCGATCAGGGTGTTCGCGATGATCACGCCGCCGAAGAGGGCGTCCTGGATCGGGCCGACCACCACGATGATGGCGAACAGCACGCCGATGATGGCGTTGATCCTGGTGAACAGGTTGGCCCGGACGATCTGCCAAAGGCTGCGGCTGGTGCTCGACGGCAGGTCGTTGACGCCTCCGGCGGCGACCCGCTCGGCCACCTCGGCGACCGACAGTCCGCGCCGGACCCGCTCCGCGGTGACCGGGTCGGGACCCTGCGTGACGACCGGATCCATCTCGTCCGTGGCCTGCCCTCGACCGGCGGCACCGACGGATTCCACGTGGTTGCTCCCCCCGGATGACGCGCGTGCACGTGCTCGTGGCGAGCACCCCGCTGACGCTACCCGGCGGTGGTGAGCAGCCACCACGCATCCGCGACCACCGGCGACCCTGAGTTTTCCCGGGGTCGCCGGTGGTGAGAGCGCGGTGACCGCCGGTCTCCCGGCGCGCAGGCGGACACCCCGCGTCGGGAGACCGGTGCGGTCAGCGGACGGTCACGTCCTGGACCTCGCCGATCAGCTCCTCGACGATGTCCTCCAGGAAGATGACCCCGGTGGAGCCGCCGTCGGAGTCGAGGACCCGGGCCACGTGCGCCCCGGTGCGGCGGATCGCGGCCAGGGCGTCCTCCAACTCGCTGTCGCGCCGCACCGACGCGAGCCGGCGGACCCGCTTGGCCGGGACCGGGCTGGTCCAGGCGTCGCCGGTCAGGTCCATGACGTCCTTGATGTGCAGGTACCCGCTGGGCTCCCCGTCGCTGGTCAACAGGTAGCGGGAGTAGCCGTGCGCGGCCACCGCCTGCTGGATCTCGGCGGGCGTCACCGTCGACGACAGCACCACCAGGTCCGCCAACGGCACCTCCACGTCTCCGACGGTCTTGCCGGTGAACTCGACGGCCGCGGTGAGGGCGCCGTTGCCGTCGACGAGCACCCCCTCACGGGTCGACTGCGCCACGATGGTGGCCACCTCGTCGAGCGTGTACGTGCTGTTGGCCTCGTCCTTCGGCGTGACCCGGAACAGTCGCAGGACACCGTTGGCGATCCCGTTCAGGGTCCAGATGATCGGGTTGAAGACCCGGGCGACCAGCACCAGCGGCGGGGCCAGGATCAGCGCGGCCCGGGTCGGCACCGAGAACGAGATGTTCTTCGGCACCATCTCGCCGAACACCACGTGCAGGAAGGTGACCAGCACCAGCGCCACGACGAACGCGAGCACCGAGACCATGCCGGGCGACAACGGGGTGTTCGCCAGCGGGATCTCCAGCAGGTGGTGGATCGCCGGCTCGGAGACGTTCAGGATGAGCAGCGAACACACGGTGATACCGAGCTGACTGGTGGCCAGCATCAGGGTGGCGTGCTCCATGGCCCAGAGCGTGGTCTGCGCCGCCCGACTGCCGGCCTGTGCCTTCGGCTCGATCTGGGACCGGCGGGCGGAGATCACCGCGAACTCGGCGCCGACGAAGAACGCGTTGACCACCAGCAGGACGAACAACCAGATGATGCCGGGCAGGTACGCGCTCATCGGATCGCCCCTTCCCGGCGGTCCGCGCCGGAGCCGCCGGTGGTCTCGGTGGGTACGAAGCGCAGCCGGTCGGCCTGCACACCGTTGAGGTGTTCGACCCGGAGCACACCGCCCTCGATGGCGACCTCGTCACCGACCTTGGGGAACCGGCCGAGGTGGGCGGTGACGAACCCGGCGACGGTGTCGTACTCCTCGTCCTCGGGGACCACGATGCGGGCCCGCTCGAAGATCTCGTCCGGCCGCAGCGAGGCGTCGAAGTAGACCGACCGGCCCCGGCGCCGCATGACGACGCGGGCGCGGTCGTGCTCGTCCTCCAGGTCTCCGATGATCTCCTCGACCAGGTCCTCCAGGGTGACGATCCCGGCGGTGCCGCCGTGCTCGTCGTAGACGACCGCGAACTGCAGGCCGCCGCCGCGCAGGGTCGGCAGCAACACGTCGAGGTGCATGGTCTCGGGTATCCGCGCGGGCTCGACCACGAGGTCCTGCGCCCGCACCCCGGCACGCTCGGCCGGTGGGATCGCGAAGGCGTGCTTGACGTGCAGCACCCCGACGATGTCGTCGACGTCGCGGCCGATCACCGGGAACCGGGACAACCCGGTGGCGGTGGCCCGCTCGATGATCTCGTCGGCGGTGGCGGCGGCGCCGACCGCCGTCATGCGGACCCGCGGGGTCATCACGTCGGACGCGTCGTGTCCGGAGAAGCGCAGCGTACGGTCCAGCAGTGTGGCGTGGTCCGGGTCGAGCACGCCGGCCCGGGCCGAGTGACGCAGCAGCGAGCTGAGTTCCTCGGCGCTGCGGGCACCGGACAGTTCCTCCTTCGGCTCGATGCCGAAGGCCCGGATCACCGCGTTGGCGGTGTTGTTGAACAGCAGGATCACCGGCTTGAGCACGGTGGTGAACAGCGCCTGGAACGGCACCACGAGCTTCGCCGTCTGCAACGGCACGGCCAGCGCGAAGTTCTTCGGCACCAGCTCACCGATGACCATCGAGAAGAGCGTCGCCAGCAGGATGCCGACGAGCGCGCCGACGGCGGTCACCGCCCCGTCCGGTACGCCGACCGCGCCGAGCGGTTCGGCCAGCAGCGAGCTGACGGCGGGCTCGAAGGTGTAACCGGTGAGCAGGGTGGTCAGCGAGATGCCGAGTTGCGCGCTGGACAGGTGCGTCGAGGTGATCTTGAGGGCGGCGATCGTCGGACCGAGCCGCTTCTCACCCCGGGACTGACGCGCCTCGAGCTCACCCCGGTCCAGATTGACCAGGGCGAATTCGGACGCCACGAACATGCCGGTGCCCACGGTGAGCAACAGGCCTATTCCGAGCAGGATCCATTCAGACACGAGTCAGCCCCTGTCGCGGGTCGACGGCCGTACGGGCGACCGGCACGACGAGGGGCCTCGGACTATGATGCGGAAGATCATCCATGAGCAGCAGAGGGTAGTCGGTCGCGCTGAGAGCATGCTGAAAAGGGCCACCTGCACGACGCGGGACCGACCCGCCGCGCTCGCCCCGCATCCGCCGCCCACGTGGGCGACCGCCAAAAGGTTTTGTGGGGTTCCCACAACTCGGGTCGCCCAGGGTTCGGCGGTTACGACATGGCGCTGGCTGCCCGAAGGAAGAAGGGTGATCTGTGCGGGGGCCACCGTGCCCTGACGCGTGTCGCCGTAGGTCTACCGGAGGGGTCCGTCGGGTGTTCAGCCGTATCGCCATCGTCAACCGTGGTGAGGCCGCCATGCGGCTCATCCACGCGGTCCGGGAGCTGGCGGCGGAGACCGGCGCCCGCATCGAGACCGTGGCCCTGTTCACCGACGTCGACCGCACCGCCACGTTCGTCCGCGAGGCGGACGTCGCCTACGACCTCGGGCCCGCCGCCGCGCGTCCGTACCTGAACCTGGCGACGCTGGAACGCGCGCTGGTGGAGACCGGCGCGGACGCCGCGTGGGTCGGTTGGGGCTTCGTCGCCGAGGACCCGGCCTTCGCGGAGCTGTGCGAGAAGATCGGCGTCACCTTCGTCGGCCCCAGCCCGGACGCGATGCGTCAGCTCGGCGACAAGATCGGCGCGAAGCTGATCGCCGAGCAGGTCGGTGTGCCGGTCGCGCCGTGGAGCCGGGGGGCGGTCGAGACGCTGGACGCCGCCCGCGCGGCGGCCACCGAGATCGGCTACCCGCTGATGCTCAAGGCGACCGCGGGCGGCGGCGGGCGCGGCATCCGCGTGATCACCGACGAGGCGGAGCTGGCCGACGCGTACGAGCGCACCAGCCAGGAGGCCGCGCGGGCCTTCGGTAGCGGCGTGGTGTTCCTGGAGCGCCTGGTCACCGGCGCTCGGCACGTCGAGGTCCAGGTGATCGCCGACGGTCAGGGCACCGCCTGGGCGCTCGGCGTCCGGGACTGCTCGGTGCAGCGCCGCAACCAGAAGGTCATCGAGGAGTCGGCGTCGCCGGTGCTCGGCCCCGAGCAGACCGCCGAGCTGAAGACGTCGGCGGAGCGGCTGGCCGTGGCGGTCGGCTACCGGGGCGCGGCCACCGTCGAGTTCCTCTATCACCCGGGCGAGGAGATGTTCGCCTTCCTGGAGGTCAACACCCGGCTCCAGGTGGAGCACCCGATCACCGAGGCGACCACCGGATTCGACCTGGTGAAGGCCCAGCTTCACGTGGCCTCGGGCGGGCGGCTCACCGGTCGGCCGCCGGTCGAGCGCGGACACGCCATCGAGGCCCGGCTCAACGCCGAGGACCCGGACCGCGACTTCGCGCCCTCCCCCGGCCGGATCGCCCGGCTGGACCTGCCGGCCGGCCCGGGCATCCGGGTGGACACCGGCGTCAGCGAGGGCGACACCATCCCCGCCGACTTCGACTCGATGATCGCGAAGATCATCGCCTACGGCCGGGACCGGGACGAGGCCCTGGGCCGGCTGCGCCGCGCGATGGCGGACACCACGGTGATCATCGAGGGCGGCGCGACGAACAAGAGTTTCGTGCTCGACCTGCTCGACCAGCCCGAGGTCATCGACGCCAGCGCGGACACCGGCTGGATCGACCGGGTCCGGGGCTCCGGGCGGCTGGTCGCGCACCGGCACTCCGGCATCGCGCTGGCCGCCGCCGCCATCGAGGCGTACGAGGAGGAGGAGCGCGTCGAGCAGCAGCGGCTGCTGGCCACCGCCTCCGGTGGGCGTCCCCAGGTGCGGCACACCGGCGGCACGCCGTTGGACCTCAAACTGCGGGGCGTGGCGTACCGGATGCGGGTGGCGCGCACCGGCGCGCACCGGTTCCGGGTCGGCATCGAGGCGGGCGGCACGGTGCACACCGCCGACGTCGAGCTGGACCGCTTCGACCGGCACACCGGGCAGATCGTCGTCAACGGTGCCCGGCACCGCCTGCTCACCGGCACCCACGGCCCGGTGCACCTGGTCGAGGTCGACGGGGTGGCGCACCGGGTCAGCCGGGACGAGGGCGGTGTGCTGCGCTCGCCGATGCCGGCGCTCGTCGTCGCCACGCCGCTGACGGTCGGCACCGAGGTCGAGGCGGGCGCGCCGGTGCTGGTGCTGGAGGCGATGAAGATGGAGACGGTGCTGCGGGCGCCGTTCCGGGCCCGACTGAAGGAGTGCGCCGTCTCGGTCGGCAGCCAGGTGGAGGCCGGTGCGGCCCTGCTGCGGCTGGAGCCGCTGACCGACGGGGCCGCCGAGACGGTGCAGGTCCCGGTGGCCGCCGTCGAGTTGGACCTGCCCACCCGGCCCGCCGAGCTCCCGGCCCGTCGGCGCGTCCGGCGTGGCCACGAGGACCTGCGCGGCCTGCTGCTCGGCTTCGACGTCGACCCGCACGACGGCGGGCGGGTGCTCGACGAGTACCTGGCCGCGCGGCAGACCGCCGTCGAGGAGGGGTACCGGCCGCTGGCCGAGGAGCTCGACCTCGTCGACGTCTTCGCCGACCTGGCCGAGCTGAGCCGCAACCGGCCCACCGGCGAGGACGGCGAGGCCGCCCACGTGCACAGCGCCCGGGAGTACTTCCACACCTACCTGCAGAGCCTCGACGTCGAGCGGGCCGGGGTGCCGGACGCCTTCCAGGCCAAGCTGGCCCGGGCGCTCGGGCACTACGGCGTCGCCGAACTGGACCGCGCCCCCGCCCTGGAGGGCGCCGTCTTCCGCATCTTCCTGGCCCAGCAGCGGGCCGCCGCCGACGCCACGGTCATCGCGACGCTGCTGCGTACCTGGCTGCGGGAACCGCCACCGGACGAGGCGCTGCGCGAACCGACCGGCCTCGCGCTGGAGCGGCTGCTGGCCGCGACGCAGGTCCGTTACCCGGTGATCGCCGACCTCGCCCGTGGGGTGGCCTTCGCCTGGTTCGCCCAGCCGCTGCTGCGGCGCAACCGGGCCCGGGTCTACGCCGAGGTCCGCCGCCACCTGCGGCACCTGGACACGCAGCCGGACGCGCCGGACCGTGCCGAGCGCGTCGCCGCGATGGTCCGCAGCACCGAGCCGCTGGTCCGACTGCTCGGCCAGCGGTTGCAGCGCGGACGCCTGGACAACACCGTGATGCTCGAGGTGCTGACCCGGCGCTACTACGGCAACAAGGGGCTGACCGGGGTGACCGGGCGCGAGGCGGCCGGCTGCCGCTTCGTGGTGGCCGGGCGCGCGGACTCCCAACTGGTGTCGGCGGCCGTCGGCTTCGACGCGTTGGGTGACGCGCTGCGCGGGCTCGCCGAGCTGGCCGCCGACGGCTCCGCCGTCGACGCCGACATCTATCTGGCCTGGGAGAACCAGCCGGAGAGCTTCGACGAGATGGCGGCGGCGCTGCTGGCGGTCGTCACCGCGCACCCGTTGCCGCCGCAGGTCCGCCGGTTGACCGCCACGGTCGCCGGCAGCGACGGCGCGGTGATGCACCACCACTTCACGTTCCGGCCGTCCAGCGCCGGGATGGCCGAGGAGCGGCTGATCCGCGGTCTGCACCCGCACATCGCGCAGCGCATGCAGTTGGAGCGGCTGCACAAGTTCGACCTGACCCGGCTGCCGTCGGCGGACGAGGAGGTCTACCTCTTCCAGTGCGTGGCCCGGGAGAACCCGTCCGACGAGCGGCTGGTGGCGTTCGCGCAGATCCGCGACCTGACCGAGCTGCGGGAGCACGACGGTCGGCTGGTCGCGCTGCCCACCACCGAGGACACCGTGGCCGCCTGCCTCGACTCGATCCGCCGGGCGCAGTCCCGCCGGTCGTCGAAGAAGCGCTTCCACACCAACCGGATCGTCATCTACGTCTGGCCGCCGAGCAGCCTGACGCTGGAGGAGATGGAGAACCTCGCCGCCCGGATCCGCCCGACCACGGCCGGCGCGGGTCTGGAGGAGATCCTGTTCATCGGTCGGCAGCGCAACCGCCGTACCGGCGAGCTGACCAAGATCGCGGTGCGGATCTCCTTCGACGCGACCGGTGGTGCCGAGCTGACCGTGGGCGAGCCGCCGGTCGAGCCGGTCGAGCCGCTCGACGACTACCGGCTCAAGGTGCTGGGGGCGAGCAGCCGCAACACGGTCTACCCGTACGAGCTGACCCGCCTGCTCGGTGACTTCGTCGAGTACGACCTGGACGACGCGCACGTGCTGGTGCCGGTGGACCGGCCGAAGGGCCGCAACCGCGCGGCGATCGTGGCCGGAGTGGTCACCACCCCGACCTCCCGCCACCCGCAGGGCGTGACCCGGGTGGTGCTGCTCGGCGACCCGACCAAGTCACTGGGCGCGCTCTCCGAGCCGGAGTGCCGCCGGGTGATCGCCGCCCTGGACCTGGCCGAGCGGATGCGGGTCCCGTTGGAGTGGTACGCGCTCTCCGCCGGTGCCCGGATCTCGATGACCTCCGGCACCGAGAACATGGACTGGGTGGCCGCCGCGCTCAAGCGGATCGTCGAGTTCACCCAGGACGGCGGCGAGATCAACATCGTGGTCGCGGGCATCAACGTGGGCGCGCAGCCGTACTGGAACGCCGAGGCGACGATGCTCATGCACACCAAGGGTGTGCTGGTGATGACGCCGGACTCGGCGATGGTGCTGACCGGCAAGCAGTCGCTGGACTTCTCCGGCGGGGTGTCCGCCGAGGACAACTTCGGCATCGGCGGCTACGACCGGGTGATGGGCCCGAACGGGCAGGCGCAGTACTGGGCGCCGGACCTGCCCGCCGCGCGGGACGTGCTGATGTCGCACTACGAGCACACGTACGTCGCGCCGGGCGAGCAGGGGCCGCGACCGGGCACCACCACCGACCCGGTGGACCGGGACGTCTCCGACTTCCCGCACGTGGTGGCCGGTAGCGACTTCACCACCGTCGGCGAGATCTTCTCCCCGGTGGCGAACCCGGACCGCAAGAAGCCCTTCGACATCCGTACGGTGATGCGGGCGCTGTCCGACCAGGACCACCCGGTGCTGGAGCGGTGGGCCGGGATGGCCGACGCGGAGACCGCGGTGGTGCAGGACGTCCACCTCGGCGGCGTACCGGTCTGCCTGCTCGGCATCGAGTCGCGGGCCGTGCCGCGTCGGGGCTTCCCGCCCACCGACGGCCCGGACACCTACACGGCGGGCACGCTGTTCCCCCGCTCCTCGAAGAAGGCCGCGCGGGCGATCAACGCGGCCAGCGGCAACCGTCCGCTGGTGGTGCTGGCCAACCTGTCGGGCTTCGACGGGTCGCCCGAGTCGATGCGCAAGCTGCAACTGGAGTACGGCGCCGAGATCGGCCGGGCCATCGTGAACTTCCGCGGCCCGATCGTGTTCTGCGTCATCTCGCGGTACCACGGTGGCGCGTTCGTGGTGTTCTCCAAGGCGCTGAACCCCCGCATGACGGTGCTGGCGCTGGAGGGCTCGTACGCCTCGGTGCTCGGTGGTGCCCCGGCCGCCGCCGTGGTGTTCTCCCGCGACGTGGACGCCCGCACCGCGGCCGACCCCCGGGTACGGGACCTGGAGGCCCGCGTGGCGTCCGCGTCCGGTGCCGACCGGGCCACGCTCACCGCCGAACTCGACGAACTCCGCTCGTCGGTGCGGGCGGAGAAGCTCGGCGAGGTGGCCACGGAGTTCGACCGGGTGCACAACATCGCCCGGGCGGTCGAGGTGGGCTCGGTCGACGCGGTGATCCGCGCCGCCGAACTGCGCCCGCGCGTCATCGCGGCGATCGGCGCGGCGGCGACCGAGTAGGTCCGATCGTGGCGCGGACGCCGGTGGCCGGGTTCGGCCGTCGGCGTCCGCCCGTTCGTGGCGTCCACCCGTAGGATCCGGCGGTGACCTCCGTACGCGACCGACTCTCCCGGACCCAACGGGACCTGCTGGACCGGTGGCTCCCCGACGCGACGGTGATCCGGAACCTGGGCTGGGACCTGCTGCCGACCACCGTGCTGGAGGTCGTCCACGACGGGGCACGGTATGTGGTCAAGGCCGGTGGCCCCGAGGACCAGCACATCGCCCGTGAGCTGCGCGCCCACCACCACTGGCTGACCCCGTGGACCAGCCGGGACCGCGCGCCGGTGCTGGTGCACGGCGACGAGTCGGCCAAGCTGCTCGTCACCCGCCACCTCCCCGGTGAGCTGGTGCTCGACACCGCGCACGTCGACGATCCGGACGCCTACCGGCAGGCGGGCGAACTGCTGGCCCTGCTGCACGCACAGACCACGGTCACCGACGACGACTACGAGGCTTGCGAGAACGCCCGGACGGCGGCCTGGCTCGCCGGTCCGCACCGGATCGCACCGGCCACGGTGGAGCGGTTGCGCGCCGAGATCGCCACCTGGCCGACGCCACCGGCCACGCTGGTGCCCACGCACGGTGACTGGCAGCCCCGCAACTGGCTGGTCCACCAGGGACGGGTCAGCATCATCGACTTCGGTCGGGCCGCGTTGCGACCGGCGTACACCGATCTCGGGCGGCTGGCCGTGCAGGACTTCCGCCGCGACCCGACGCTGGAGCGGGCGTTCCTCGACGGGTACGGCACCGATCCGCGCGAGCCGGGAAGCTGGCGTCGGACCCGGGTCCGCGACGCGATCGCCACGGCGGGGTGGGCGTACCGGGTGGGCGACGAACGCTTCGAGGAGCAGGGACACCGGATGATCCGGGACGTGCTCGCGGCGACCGGGTGACCCTCGGCATGCCGCGTGAACCCCGGCCGGGCCGCCACCGCCTCTGGTACGCGCGTCCCGCCACCGACTGGCAGTCCCAGGCGTTGCCGATCGGCAACGGTCGGCTCGGCGCGATGCTGTTCGGCGGGCCGGAGCGGGAACGGATCCAGTTCAACGAGCAGAGCCTGTGGGGTGGGGCGAACGACTACGACAACGCCCTCGCCGGTCGGCCCGACGACGTCTTCGACCTGAGCGACACCGGCTTCGGCTGTTACCGGCCCTTCGGTGACCTGCTGCTCACCTTCGCCCTCCCGAGCGGCCCGGTCGCCGCCGACGTGGCGGGCCGGGGCGGTGACCGGGTCACCGACTACCACCGGAGCCTCGACCTGGAGACCGCGATCCACACCACCGGTTTCGTCGTCGCCGGGCGGCGGGTCCGGCGGGAGGCGTTCGCCAGCCGCGCCGCCGACGTGCTGGTGCTGCGTTACCAGGCCACACACGCCGGACCGCTGGACTGCGACATCGCCCTGACCAGTGCGCAGGACGCGCCGGTGACGGTCGACGCCGGCACGCGTACCGCCGTCTTCCGGGGCCGGTTGGGCAACGGCCTACGGTACGCGGCCGGGTTGCGGCTGGCCGACACCGACGGCGTGGTCAGCGCCGTGGGCGCGCGGCTGCGGGTACGGGCGGCGACCCGGATGACGCTGCTGCTGGACGCCCGCACCGACTACCGGATGGACGCCTGCGCCGGGTGGCGCGGCGGCGCGCCGGAACCGGTCGTCGAGGCCGCGCTCGACGCGGCGACGGCCCGGCCCTACCCGGCGTTGCGCGAGACGCACCGGGCCGACAGCACCGCCGTGGCGCGACGCATCTCGGTGGCCTGGGGACACCCCGACGAGGACCTCCTCGCGCTGCCGACGGACGTCCGGTTGGCCCGCTACCGCGCGGGCGGCGTGGACACCGCGCTCGAACAGACCATGTTCGTCCTCGGCCGCTACCTGCTGCACAGTTCCTCCCGGCCGGACGGGCTGCCCGCCAACCTCCAGGGCCTCTGGAACGACAGCGACCGGCCGCCGTGGGCCTGCGACTACCACACGAACATCAACGTGCAGATGAACTACTGGGCGGCCGAGACGACCGACCTCGGCGACAGCCATCGTGCGCTGGTCGAGTTCGTCCGCCAGGTGGCGGTGCCGAGCCGGGTCGCGACCCGGCACGCCTTCGGTGCCGACACCCGGGGCTGGACGGCCCGGACCAGCCAGAGCATCTTCGGCGGCAACGCCTGGGAGTGGAACACGGTCGCCAGCGCCTGGTACGCGCAGCACCTCTACGAGCACTGGGCCTTCGCCCCGGATCACGGCTTCCTGCGGGACACCGCGTACCCGATGATCAGGGAGATCTGCGAGTTCTGGCAGGACCGGCTGATCGAGCGGGACGGCCGGCTCGTCGCGCCGGACGGCTGGTCACCGGAGCACGGCCCACGCGAGCACGGCGTGACGTACGACCAGCAGATCGTCGCCGACCTCTTCGGCAACTACCTGGACTGTGCCGAGGCACTCGACGTCGACGCCGAGTACCGGACCGTCGTCGCCGACCTGCGGGCCCGGCTCGCGCCGCACCGGATCGGACGGTGGGGCCAACTCCAGGAGTGGCTGACCGACCGGGACGACCCGGACGACGTGCACCGGCACATCTCGCACCTGTTCGCGGTCTTCCCCGGTCGCCAGATCACTCCCACGGCGACACCGGACCTCGCGGCGGCGGCCCTGGTCTCGCTCACCGCCCGCTGCGGCGAGCGCGACGGCGTACCGTTCGACGAGTCCACCGTGCGGGGCGACAGCCGCCGCTCGTGGACGTGGCCGTGGCGGGCCGCCGTCTTCGCCCGGCTCGGCGAGGCGCAGCGGGCCCACCACATGATCCGTGGCCTGCTGCGCCACAACACGCTGGACAACCTGCTCTGCGACCACCCACCGATGCAGCTCGACGGCAACTTCGGCGTCACCGCCGCCGTCGTGGAGATGCTCCTGCAGAGCCACCAGGGCGTCGTCCACCTGCTGCCGGCACTGCCCCGGGAGTGGGCCGACGGGGCGTTCCGGGGCCTGCGCGCCCGGGGCGGCTACCGGGTCGACTGCTCCTGGCGGGACGCTCGGGTGGTCGACTTCACGATCGTGGCCGACCGGGCACCGCACCGCGACCCGGTCCGGGTCCGGGTCGACGGCGCGGACGTGTGGGTCACGCCGACGGCTCCCGGGGCCGGTCCTCCGCCGGGATCAGCCCCTCGCTGACCAGCTCGGTCCAGAGCGCGTCGGGCACCGGTGCGGCGAACCGGGCGGCGTTGTCGGCGACCTGCGTGGCGGTGTGCATCCCGACGACCACCGATGCGACGGCCGGGTGGCGGGCCACGAAGGCCATCGCCACCTGCGGCAGGGTCGTGCCGTGGCGTCGGCACACCCGGGCGATGCGGACGGCCCGGTCACGCAGCGGCGGCGGTACCGGGCCGTAGTCGTAGCTGTCGCCCGGCTCGGCGGTGGCCAGCACGCCGCTGTTGAAGACGGCGGCGGCCAGCACGGACACGCCGCGTTCCCGGCACCGGGGCAGCAGCCGCTCGGCCGCCGTCTGGTCCAGCAGCGTGTAGCGACCGGCGAGCATGACGGTGTCCACGTCGGTCTCGGCGACGAACCGCTCCAGCATCCGGGTCTGGTTCATGCCGACCCCGATCGCGCCCACCACCCCCTGGTCACGCAGCTCGTGCAGCGCCGGGTACGCCTCTGCGACGGCCTGCCGCCAGTGCGCGTCGGGGTCGTGCAGCAGCACCACGTCGACCCGGTCCAGACCGAGCCGGTCCAGACTGGCCGCCAGCGACCGGAGCACCCCGTCGGCGCTGAAGTCCCAGCGTCGGGTGTGGTGCGCGGGCACGTCGAATCCAGCGTCGTCGCGCAGGTGCGTGGTGGTGGGCGAGGGCACCAGCAGCCGACCGACCTTGGTGGAGACGGTGAACTGGTCGCGGGGACGCCCGGCCAGCGCGGCGCCCAGCCGACGCTCGGACAGTCCGAGACCGTAGTGCGGCGCGGTGTCGTAGTACCGGACACCCAGCTCCCAGGCGGTGTCCACCGCGCGTCGTGCCGTCTCGTCGTCCACCGCTCGGTAGAGGTTGCCGATCCCGGCCGCACCGAATCCGAGGGCGCTCACCGGGACCGCCGTACGTCCCAGTCGGGTGTGTCGCATCGCCGCCTCCTCACGAGGGCGTCGCCGTCGGCGACAGGTGGTCAGTTCTCGACGGCGGCGCGCAGCCGTAGGGAGTGCGTCCCACCGTCCACGGCGAGCACGGTCCCGGTGGTCGCGCCGGCCGACGGACCGGCCAGGTACGCGACGGCGGCGGCGACCTCGTCGGCGGTGACCAGCCGTCCGCTGGGCTGCCGGGCGCGCAGGGCGACCAGCTCGGCGGCCGGGTCGTCGGCGGCGTCGACCAGTCGGCGTACCCACGGGGTGTCGACGGTGCCGGGGTTCACGCAGTTGACCCGGATGTTCTCGCCGACGTGGTCGGCCGCCATGGCGAGGGTCAGCGCCTGGACGGCACCCTTCGTCGCGCCGTAGAGGGCCCGGTCGGGCAGGCCGGTGCTCGCCGCGATCGAGCCGATGTTGACGATCGCGGCGTGGGCGGAGTACCGCAGGTGGGGCAGGGCCGCCCGGGTGACCCGGACGATCCCGACCACGTTGACGTCGTACACCCGGTGCCACTGGTCGTCCGGATTGGCCTCGACCGTGCCCCGTGCGCCGATCCCGGCGTTGTTGACCAGCACGTCGATCCCGCCGAGCCGACTCGCGGCCTCGGTCACCGCCTCGGTCACCGAGGCCGCGTCGGTGACGTCGCAGCGAATCCCGAGCAGCGGCGCCGGTACGCCGGAGGGGTCCAGGTCGAGGCAGGCCACCGACGCACCCCGCTGCGCCAGCAGCCGGGCCGTGGCCAGGCCGATGCCCGAGCCGCCGCCGGTGACCACCCCGGCCAGCCCGGCGAACTCGCCGGTCACGACGCCTGCCCGACCGTCTGGCGCTGGGTGCCGAGACCGTCGACCTCGACCTCGATCACGTCGCCGGGACGCAGGTACGGCTTCGGCTCGGGCATTCCGAGCGCCACCCCGGCCGGGGTGCCGGTGTTGATCACGTCGCCCGGTTCGAGCACCATGAACTGGCTGACGTACCGGACCACCTCGGCGACCCCGAAGACCATGTTCTTGGTGCTGCCGTCCTGGCGGCGTATCCCGTTGACGCTCAACCGCAGGCCGAGTTGCTGCGGGTCGGGCACCTCGTCGGCGGTGACCAGCCACGGCCCGAGCGGGTTGAACGTCTCGCAGGACTTGCCCTTGTCCCACTGGCCACCGCGTTCGAGCTGGAACTCCCGCTCGGAGACGTCGTTGGAGACGGTGTACCCGGCGACACAGGCCATCGCCTCGTCGTCGCTGTCCAGATATCGCGCGGTGCGGCCGATGACGACAGCGAGTTCGACCTCCCAGTCGGTCTTGACGCTGCCGCGTGGGATCAGCACCTCGTCGTCCGGGCCGATGACGGTGTTGGGCGCCTTCATGAACAGGATCGGCTCGGTCGGCAGTCGCGCGCCGGTCTCGGCCGCATGGTCGGAGTAGTTCAGCCCGACACACACGATCTTGCCGGGGCGGGCGATCGGCGCTCCGATCCGTGGCGCGGGGTCCGCGAGCGCCGGAAGCCGTCCCTCGGCGAGCGCGGCGCGGACCCGGGCCGGGCCGTCACCGGCGAGGAAGGCTCCGTCGATCTCGGTCACCAGGCCGGAGAGGTCCCGCAACCGGCCGTTCCTTTCACGGACTGCGGGACGTTCCTGACCGACCGCGCCCACTCGAAGTAGCTTCACGCCGCACCCTTCGGACAGAGATCGACCTAGACGCATCGTTATAGAGGAGTCACGACGGTGTCGGCAAGGGGTCGCCGGCCCCGGCGACGCGGGTCAGCCGGTGAAGCGCCGCGCCAGCAGCGCGGCCATCGCCGGATCCGGCTCGACACAGGTCAGCGGTACGCCGAGTCGACGCAGCAACGCACTGCCCTTGCCGGTGCCCGCGCCCGCCTCCACCACGTCGGTCGGTGTGCGGGTGGCGTACCCGGTGATCAGGTCCAGCAGCGCGGCCGGATAGTCCGCCCGGCTCCGCTCGTACGCCTCGGCGACCTCACCGAAAACGGTCCGCTGTTCCCGTGACGTCGTCATGACGCCACCCTAGGGAAGAAGTCCGGCGGCCGTGGGGACCCGACGGGGCGTCGGAGCGGGCTGTCCCAAGGTGCCGTGCAGGCGGGCGGCGTCTTGGCGGGGCGGCAGGCCGAACTGGCGGCGGTACTCGCGGCTGAACTGGGACGGGCTGTCGTAGCCGACCTGGCGGCCGACGCCGGTGACGTCGTCGGGGCGGGTGGCGAGCAGCAGCCGGGCCTCCTGCAACCGGATCTGCTTCTGGAACTGGATCGGACTCATCGCGGTGACCGCCTGGAAGTTGCGGTAGAAGGCGGAGACGCTCATGCCGGAGAGCCGGGCGAGATCCTCGACCCGGAACGCTCGGGCGTAGTGCTCCCGGATCCACCGGACCGCGCGGGCGACGTGACTGAGGCTGCTGTCGGCGAGACCGAGCTGCCGCACGGTGGTCCCGTGCGCGCCGGTCACCAGTCGCCAGAGGATCTCCTGTTTGACCAGTGGCGCCAGCACCGTCGCGTCGCGTGGCCGGTCGAGCAGGCGGACCAGTCGGAGCACCGCGTCGAGCAGCTCCGGCGGCGCGTCGCTGACGGCCAGGCCGGACGGCGTACCGGCACCGACCGGCGGCAGGTCGCCGGTCGCTGCCCGCAACAGCACCTCGGCGACGGCCGCCGGACGCAGGACCAGGCCGACGCCGAGCGCCGGATGGTCGGCGTCGACCCCGAGGAACTGTCCGGTGACCGGCAGGTCCACCGAGGCGACGAGGTACTGCCCGGCGCGGTACTCGTACACCCGGTCGCCGGTCGCGAGTCGTTTCGCGCCCTGGGCGATGAGCGCCAGCACCGTGCCGGACATCGACGGCGACGGCGGTGCCGACCGGTCGACCCGCGAGATCAACAGGTCGTCGATGGCGGTGTGCTGGTCCGGGCGGGCGTGACGGTCGAGCAGGTCACGTAACTCATCGAGGCTCACCCGACCATTGGAACAGAAGACCGATCCTCGCCACAACAAGAGGATCAGGCAAGAGCACCGGAGCATCGTTCTATCGTCCCCGCTGTTCACGATGCTTATATGGGTGAGTCGATATCTCATCGACATCAGCTCACCGGGAGGAATCACCGATATGACCATCGACCACGGCTTCCACGCCACCATGACCGCGCACCCCGGCAAGGGCGACGAGGTGGTGGCGCTCCTGCTCGACGCCCCCGCGCTGACGCACCCGGACTGCGTCGTCTTCCTGGTCGGGCGCTCGGCCGGCGACCCCGACGTCGTCCACCTCACCGAGGGCTGGACCAGCCGGGCGGCGCACGCCGAGTTCTTCACCACCGCCCCGGCGCGCGACCTCGTCACGCGACTCGAACCACTGCTCGCCGCCGAGGCGACCTACACCGACGAGGTGCCGGTCGGCGGTCGCGCCGCCCTCTGAACCGACACCCACCCCGCCGACCCGAGGACCCGCCATGACCCTGCCCCGCCCCGCCCTCGACCCCGAACTGCGGGCCCTGCTCGCCGACCTGCCACTGGTGGCCCGACTCGACCACGACGTGCTCGCACAGATCCGGCCCTACGCCACCACCCCCGTGGAAACCCTGCTCGACGGCGGGTCCGTGGACCGGCAGGAGATCACCGTCCCGGCCGCCGACGGCACCCCGATCCCGCTGTGCGTGCTGCGTCCCGCCGGAAGCACCGGCGGCGCACCGGCACCGTGCGTCTACTGGATCCACGGCGGCGGGATGGTCATGGGCGACCGCTACGCCCAACTCGACATCCCGCTCGAATGGCTGGACCGCTTCGGTGCCGTGGTCGTCTCGGTGGACTACCGGTTGGCGCCCGAGGTGACCGGCACGACCCTGGTCGAGGACTGCTACCAGGGTCTGCTCTGGACCGCCGCGCACGCCGCCGACCTGCACGTCGACCCGGCCCGCCTGGTCGTCGCCGGAGCCAGCGCCGGTGGTGGCCTGGCCGCCGGGGTGACCCTGATGGCCCGTGACCTCGGCACCCCGCCGATCGCCGCCCAGGTGCTCATCGGACCGATGCTGGACCACCGCAACGACACCGTCTCCAGTCGGCAGTACACCGGTGGGCCCGACGTCTGGACCGGTGAGTCGAACGATTTCTGCTGGCGTTGCGTCCTGGGCGAGGACGGCGACCGGCCGGTGTCCGCGTACGTGTCCCCGGCGCTCGCCGACGACCTGTCCGGACTGCCCACCACCTACGTCGACGCCGGCTCGGCGGAGGTCTTCCGGGACGAGAGCGTCGACTACGCCAGCCGGATCTGGGCCGCCGGTGGGCAGGCCGAACTGCACGTCTGGGCGGGCGGCTGCCACGGCTTCGACGCGCTCGCGCCGCAGGCCGCCGTCTCCACCACCGCCCGGCGTGCCCGCACCGACTGGCTCGCCCGGGTGCTGACCTCCGACCACGGCACCAACGAAGGGACCCACTGACCATGCGTATCGCCATCGTCACCGGCGGCAGTTCCGGCATCGGCCAGAGCGCCGCGCTCCAGATCGCCCGACGCGGCACCGGCGTCATCCTGACGTACCAGCACAACCCGACCGGGGCGCACGACACGGTGGCGCGCATCGAACGCGACGGTGGCCGCGCGGTAGCGCTGCCACTCGACCTCGGCGACTCGACGCGCTTCCCGGCCTTCCACGACGCGGTGCTCGCCGCACTGCGTGACACCTGGCAGCGGGATACCTTCGACTACCTGGTCAACAACGCGGGGGCGAGCCGGACGGCGCCGTTCGAGGAGACCACCGAGGAGTTGTTCGACGACCTCATGCGGGTGCTGCTGCGCGGGCCGTACTTCCTCACCCGGACGCTGCTGCCCCGGCTGGCCGACGGCGGCGCGATCGTCAACGTCGCCAGCAACGCCGTCGGCTCCGGCCTGGAACCCGGCTACTCCGCGTACGGCACGATGAAGGGCGGCCTGGTGGTGCTGACCCGCTATCTGGCCAAGGAGTTGAGCGGGCGCGGCGTACGGGTCAACTCGGTCTCCCCCGGCTCCACCCGGACCCGCATCGCCGACGACGCCTTCGCCCGGCACCCGGAGGTGATCCCGCACCTGGCGGCCCGGACCGCACTCGGCCGGGTCGGCGAACCGGACGACATCGGGGCGACCATCGCCGCGCTGCTGGACGACGCGGGTCGGTGGATCACGGCCCAGGACATCGAGGTGTCCGGCGGTTATCGGCTCTGACGCGGGCGGCGGGGCGGACGGCTCGACCGTCCGCCCCGCATCATGGTGGCCGGGACGCGGGTTGGCGACGACGCGGCGTAACGGGCATGATCGTGTTTCGCTGCGAGGAACCGTCCGGGTCGCGAGATCGGGATGGGAGGAGGGACGCCGTCGATGACGCCGGCACAACTACGCGCGTACGTCGCGGTGGTGCGGTTGGGCTCGGTGAAGCAGGCCGCCGCGCAGCTCGACGTCTCCGAGTCGGCCGTCTCGCTGCACATCGCCCAACTGCGCAAGGAGTTCGGCGACAAGTTGTTCTCCCGCACCGCGGTCGGGCTCGCCTTCACGCCCGGTGGGCTGCGGCTGGCCAGCCGCGCCTCCGAGCTGCTCGGCCTCCAGGACCGCACGGTGGTCGAGGTGACCGCCGCGGCGCGGGGACGCCGGATGCTGCGGGTCGCCGCGTGCAGCCTCTTCGCCGAGCTCGCCGCGCCCGGTCTGATCAAGCTGTTCACCAGGCGCGCCGCCGACCTCGACGTGGAACTGAGCGTCCGCGACCCGGGTTCCTTCGAGACGCTGCTGCTGACCCGCGCCGTGGACATCGCGGTCGGACCGCAGCCGCCGGTCGTCGACCCGGCCATCACCTGTCGGCCGGTGATGAACTACCGGCTCGTGACCGTCGTCGGACCGGATCATCCGCTGGCCGGCGTCCGGGCGTCCGCGGCCCAACTGCGCGAGCAGACCTGGCTGCTCGGCCCCTCGGCCACCACCCAGTCGGGTGCGGTGCAGGCGATGCTGCGCCGACTCGCCGTACCCGAGGAGCGGCAGCAGATCTTCCAGAGCCACGCCGCCGCGCTCGGTGAGGCGAAACGGGGCAAGGGCGTCGCGCCCGCGCTGGCGTTCACCGTCGCGCCCGAGGTCCGCAGCGGTGACCTGCTGCTGCTGGCCGGACCGCACACCCCCGTCGAGGACGGCTGGCACTCGCTGTTGTTGTCCAGCCCGGGTACGCCCTCGGCCGCAGCCGAGCTGTGCCGGTTCGCCTCCACCTCCCGCGCCATCCAGGCGATGATGCGCGGCGCGGGCGTCAGCGTGGGTCACTTCAAGCCGGCGGTCCACGTCACGCTCTGGAGCTGACCGGCAGCGTCCAGCAGGTCCTGGAACGTCCCGGCTGGCAACAGCCGGTCGCAGTAGGGCAGCGCGGCGGCCATGCCGGCCACCCGGGGGGCGAAGCCGGGAACCCCGGCACGTGGGTTCAGCCACACGATCCGGTGCGCCCGGCGGCGCAGCCGGGCCATGGCGGCGGCGAGGTCGTCGGGCGGGTCGCTGTCCCAACCGTCCGACCCGATCACCACCACCGCACCCCGGGCGAGGTCGCCGTGGTGGGAGGCGAGCAGCGTACGCACGTTGGTGGCGATCCGGGTCCCGCCGAACCGGTCGGTCACCGCCGCCCCGGCCCGGTCCACCGCCTCCACCGGCGAGGAGTGCCGCAGCACGGTGGTGAGGCGGGTCAACGTCGTCGCGAACGCGAACACCTCGGCGTCGGCGACCGTGGCGAACGCCCGCATCAGGTGCAGGTAGGCGGTCGCCTGGGCGCGCATCGACTCGCTGACGTCGCAGAGCAGCACCACCCGGCGCGGTCGGCGGACCTGTCGCTCGCGGACCACCTCCACCGGCTCCCAGCCGGTGTGGCGGGCCCGGGCCACGGTCGGCCGCAGCGCGATCCGTCGACCCGCCGGGCTGACCCGGTGCCGCCGGGTGCGCCGGGTGGGCCAACGGTGCACGGCGGCCCGCAGCACTTCGCCGAGCAGCGCCACCTGCCGGTCGTCCAGGTCCTCGAACGGTCGGTCGGCGAGCCCGGCGAGGGCGGCCGGACGCCGCTCCGGCAGGCGCAGCGCCGCGTCGGACTCGGCCGTCTCGGCCACCGCCGGAGGCAGCGTCGCCCAGGGCAGCCCGCCGCCCGACCCCGCGCTGTCGGTGTCGGCGGGCAGCGGCACGTGCACCTCGTCGCGGCGGCCCGGCCCGCTCGCGGCCCGGGTCAGCGGCAACGGTGGGGCGTCGGCGAAGACCGCCTCGAAGACGGCGTCGAAGGTGGCCAGGTCGGCGTGCCGGCGCACCAGGCTGATCCGGGCAGACCAGTACAGCGTCGAGCGGTCCGCCGGGGGTGCGGCGACGAGCGCGCGGACGAGGTCGTCGACCTGGGTGAGCCCGGCCGGGACCCCGGCGCGACGCAGCCGGTCGGCCAGTGCCACGGCGAACGCGGCCCGGTCGACGCCGCGCAGCACCCCGGAGGTCACCTGCGGGCGATCAACCAGGCGATCACCGCGCCGACCACGACGAGACCGACCACCAGCGGCACCACGCGCTTGGTGATCGACCCTCCGGCGATGCTGAGCAGGTCCAGCGCCTCGTCGTCGTCGTCGGCACGGGCCGGTGCGGCGGCGCCCCGGGTCACCGGGTCGGTGGGTACCGATGCCGGTTCGGCGATCACGGTCTGCCGCGTGGTCGTGGCGTCCCCGGTGCTCGTCGTCCCGGCGGCGGGGGCAGCGGTCGCGGCCTGCAGGGGATCTCCGCCACCGGCGGTCGCCTCGGTGGAGACGGTCGCTGCGGCAGGGGTGAGGTCCACCGAGTTCGGGTGCGCCCCGGCGGTGACGGTCTCCCCCGCTGCCGGCGCGGCGGTCGCCGCTGCGGCACCGGTCGGGGCGGGCGCGGGGCGCGACGTGGCCGAGGCGGGCGCGGCGTCGGCCGCGACCGGCACGGCATCCACGGTGGCCGGTGCGGCGGCGGACGGTGCCTCGGTGGCGGCGGGTACGGTGGCGGCCTCCTCGGCCGCCAGCTTGGCCTCCAGGTTGGTGACGAACTGGGCGAGCAGCTTGCCCGACACCTCCTTGATCATGCCGCTGCCGAACTGGGCCAGCTTGCCCGAGATCCGCAGGTCGGTGTCGACGCTCACCAGGGTCCGGTCGCCGTCGGGCCGCAGGGCGGCGGTGACCACGGCGGCGGCGTTCGCCGCCGAGCGGGCGTCGCGGCCCTTGGCGTCGATCACCGCGCGGTACGCGGCGTCGTCCTTCTCGACGAACTGCGCGGTGCCGGCGAACTCGGAGACGACCGGGCCCACCTTGACCTTCACCTTGCCCTTGTGGACGTCGCCCTCGACGCCGGTGAGGCGGGCACCCGGCATGCAGGGCGCGATCCCCTCCAGGTCGGTGAGGACCGCCCAGGCCCGATCGATCGGGATGTTGACCACGAAATCATTGTTGAGCTTCACGACTGACTCTCCTGTTAGGTGCCGAGCACTGACCGTCCTGGCGGGTGCCGAGCGCGGCGGCCACGGTGGCACGGTCGTCGGGGGTCTTGGCGATGGTGCCGATGGTCTGTCGGACGTCGTCACCGGCGAGGTCTGCGGCACCGAGCACGGACAGCGCGGCCACCCAGTCGATGGCCTCGGCCATCCCGGGCGCCTTGTCCAGTTCCAGCCCGCGTACGGCGCCGACGAACTCGGTGGCGGTACGGATCAGCGGCTCGGCGGCGGTCGGCACCGCGCGGCGGACGATCTCCGCCGCCCGGTGCGGCTCCGGGAACTCGATCCAGTGGTACAGGCAGCGACGGCGCAGCGCGTCGTGCAGTTCGCGGCTCCGGTTGGAGGTGAGCACCACGATCGGCGGGGTGTGCGCGGTGAACGTGCCGAGTTCCGGGATGGTGACGCCGGCCTCGCCGAGGAACTCGAACAGCAACGCCTCGAACTCGTCGTCGGCCCGGTCGATCTCGTCGATCAGCAGCACCGGCGGCACCGGCCCCGGGTGGCGTACCGCCCGCAGGATCGGCCGTTCCTGGAGGAACTCGGCGCTGAACAGGTCCCCGTCGGCGAGCCGGGAACCCTGCGCCTCGGCGAGCCGGATGGCGAGCAGTTGGCGCTGGTAGTTCCATTCGTAGAGCGCCTCACCGGCGGTCAGGCCCTCGTAGCACTGCAACCGGATGAACGTGGTGTCCAGGGCGCGCGCCAGCGCCTTGGCGGCGGCGGTCTTGCCGACGCCGGGCTCCCCCTCCAGCAGCAGCGGCTTGCCGAGGCGTACCGCCAGGAACAGCGCCATCGCCAGGCCGTCGTCGGTCAGGTAGTCGACGGCGTCGAGGCGACGGGCGACGTCGGACGCGTCCTTCATCGGACCTCACCCGTCAGCAGCCGCTCGTAGTCGGCGCGGGTGTCCACGTCGATCGGCACCGGACCGCCCACCGGCAGCTCGGTCACCGGGTGGCGGCCGGAGTGCAGCAGCTTCCACACCGCCTTGTCGCCGCGCAGGTCGGCCAGGTCGGGGAAGACCGCACGGCCGAACCGGAACGGATGCCCCAGCCCGTCGGCGTACCGGCACACCCCGAGCGGCGTCGGCGTGGCGGCGAGCCGCCGCACGTCGTCGGCGCGTACGCCGGGCTGGTCGCCGAGGAGCAGCACGAGCGCGTCGGCGTGCGGGTCGACCGCCCGCACGGCGGTGCTGATCGACGAGCCGCAGCCGGTGCTGAAGGCCGCGTTCTCCACCACCTCGCACCCGGTCAGGTCGACCCGGTCCCGGACCCGGTCCGCCGCCCCGCCGAGGGTCACCAGGAGTTGCCCGAAGCCGCACGAGCGGGCCAGGTCCAGGGTGGCGTCGAGCAGGGTCCGCCCCCGGTACGGCAGCAGTTGCTTGGCCTCGCCGAGACGCACCGACGCGCCTGCCGCGAGGACCAGACCGGTCACGTTCACGGCTACCCGCCCGTGAACCGGGCGAGGCATCCGGGGCAGCAGAACCAGTGGTCCGCGCCGTCCACCCGGGCGTGCGGGGTGTCCGGACCGACGGTCACCGTCATCCCGCACACCGGGTCCACCGCCTGCTGCGGACGGACCACGGGCGCGCCCGCCGGGGGCCGCAGGTCGTCGCGCCGGACCGCGCGTACCACGTCGGCCATGATCGCCAGGGCGATCTCCGGCGAGGTACGCGCACCGATGTCCAACCCGGCCGGCGCGTGTACCCGGGCCCGTTCGTCGTCGGTCAGGGTCAGCTCGTCCAGCAGCGCGGCGGCCCGCTTACGGCTGGCGACCAGCGCGACGTGCGCCACGCCCGCGTCCAGCGCGGCCCGGATCGCCTCCGGATCGCCCTTGCCGAGACCGGCCACCACCACGGCGGTGGCACCGGAGTAGTCACCGGCCTCGGCGACCTCGAAGTCGAGGAACCGCGCCAGCGTGGCCACGGCCGCGCTGACCGGGGTGTCGCCGGCCACCCCCAGCACCGCCGCGGGCAGCATCGGCCGGAGGAAGATCTCGACCGCGCCGCCGGAGTGGCACGGGTTCACCACCACCCGCGCACCCGGGGTGTCGGGGAAGGTGTCCGTGCCGTCCGGCAGCACCCGCAGCAGCAGGGTGTTGCCGTCGCGCAGGGTGTCGAGCGCGGCGGCGCGCACCGAACTCTCGGCACACGCCCCGCCCACGAAGCCCTCGATCGAACCGTCCGGCAGGATCACCGCGTCGTCACCCGCCCGCGCCGACGTCGGTTCCTGCGCGCGGACCACGGTGGCGTGCACGAACGGCTCCCGGGCGGCGCTCAGCGCACGGGCGCGTTCCGCGATCGTCGTCGACACGTCGCCTCCTCAGATCGGCGGTCGGGCCTGGCCGCGCATGGCGTCCCAGACCCGCGACGGCGTCAGCGGCATGTCGGCGTGCCGGACACCGAACGGCTTGAGGGCGTCCACGACCGCGTTGACGATCGCCGGTGGCGAGCCGACGGTGGCCGACTCCCCCACGCCCTTGGCGCCGATCGGGTGGTGCGGCGACGGGGTGACCGTGTAGCCGGTCTCCCAGTCGGGCACCTCCAGCGCCGTCGGGATGAGGTAGTCCATCATGGACGCGCCGAGGCAGTTGCCGTCCTCGTCGAAGGCGATCATCTCCATCAGCGCCATGCCGACCCCGTCGGTCAGGCCGCCGTGCACCTGCCCCTCGATGATCATCGGGTTGATCCGGGTGCCGCAGTCGTCGACCGCGATGAACCGGCGCACCGTCACCTGGGCCGTGCCCGGGTCGATGTCCACCACGCAGATGTACGCCCCGTGCGGGTAGGTCAGGTTCGACGGGTTGTAGCAGATCTGCGCCTCCAGTCCGCCCTCGATCCCGTCGGGCAGGTCACCGGCGCCGTGCGCGCGCATGGCGATGTCCTGGATCGTGACGGACTTGCCCGGGTCGCCCTTGACGTGGAAGGCGCCCTTCTCCCAGTCGAGGTCGGCGACGGACACCTCCAGCATCGCCGAAGCGATGATCTTGGCCTTGTCCCGGACCTTGCGGGCGACCAGTGCGGCGGCGGCCCCGGACACCGGGGTCGAGCGGCTGCCGTACGTGCCGAGGCCGAACGGCGTGTTGTCGGTGTCGCCGTGCACCACGTCGATGTCGTCCGGCGGGATGCCGATCTCCTCGGCGATGATCTGCGCGAACGTGGTCTCGTGGCCCTGGCCCTGGGACTGCACGCTGAGCCGGACCACCGCCTTGCCGGTCGGGTGCACGCGCAGCTCGCAGCCGTCGGCCATGCCCAGCCCGAGGATGTCCATGTTCTTGCGGGGACCGGCGCCGACCGCCTCGGTGAAGAACGCGATGCCGATGCCCATCAGCTCGCCCCGGGCACGCTTCTCCTCCTGCTCACGGCGCAGCTCGGCGTAGCCGGCCATCTCCATGGCCAGCCGCATGGTCGGCTCGTAGTCGCCGGAGTCGTAGACCCAGCCGGTCTTCGTCGTGTACGGGAACTGCTCGGGCTGGATGAAGTTCTTCAGCCGCAGCTCGGCCGGGTCCATGCCCAACTCGTCGGCGAGGCAGTCGACGATCCGCTCGACCAGGTAGACGGCCTCGGTGATCCGGAACGAGCAGGCGTACGCGACACCGCCGGGCGCCTTGTTGGTGAAGGCCGCCGTCATCTTGCAGTAGGCGGCCTCGATGTCGTAGCTGCCGGTGAAGACGCCGAAGAACCCGGCCGGGTACTTGACCGGCGCGGCGGTGCCGTTGAAGGCGCCGTGGTCGGCCAGCACGTTGGTGCGGATGGCCAGGATCCTGCCGTCCCGGGTCGCCGCGATCTCGCCGCGCATGATGTAGTCACGGGCGAAACCGGTGCTGATCAGGTTCTCCGAGCGGTCCTCCATCCACTTCACCGGCTTGCCGGTGACGATCGAGGCGACGATGGCGCAGACGTACCCGGGGTAGATCGGCACCTTGTTGCCGAACCCGCCGCCGATGTCCGGCGCGATCACCTGGATCTTGTGCTCGGGCAGACCGGCCACGATGGCGTACAGGGTGCGGTGTGCGTGCGGCGCCTGGGTGGTGGACCAGAGGCGCAGCTTGCCCTCGATCGGGTCGAAGTCGGCGAGCGCGCCGCAGGTCTCCATCGGCGCCGGGTGCACCCGGGGGTAGACGATGTCCTCGCTGACCACCACGTCGGCGCGGGCGAACGCGGCCTCGGTGGCCGCCTCGTCGCCGGTCTCCCAGTCGAAGCAGTGGTTGTCCGTCTTGCCCTCGAGGTCGTCGCGGATCACCGGGGCGTCCGGCTCCAGCGCGCGGCGCACGTCGACGACCGGGTCGAGGATGTCGTACTCGACGTCGATCAGTTCCAGCGCGTCGCGGGCGGCGTACCGATCCTCGGCGACCACGAAGGCCACCTCCTGGCCCTGGAAGCGCACCTTGTCGGTGGCGAGCACCGCCTGCACGTCGTTGGAGAGCGTCGGCATCCAGGCCAGGTTCTGCTCGGCCAGCATCGCCCCGGTCACCACCGCCTTGACCCCGGGCGACGCCTCGGCGGCGCTGGTGTCGATGGAGACGATCCGGGCGTGCGCCACCGGCGAGCGCAGGATGGCCAGGTGCAGCATGCCGGGCAGTTGCACGTCGTCGACGTAGCGGCCCCGGCCCCGGACGAAGCGCGGGTCCTCCTTGCGCAGCATCCGGCCGTACCCGACCGGCTTCTGGTCGTTGTCGTGGAACGTCTCCACGGGCTCGTGCACGGTCGTCATGCGGGGCTCCCGGCAGGCTGGCCGGCGTCGGAGATCTCACCGGCGGCGGGTGATTCGGTGGTCTCGGCGACCTGGGCCGCGGCGGCCTGCTCGTGCACGGCGGCCCAGCGCACGGACCGGACGATGGTGGCGTACCCGGTGCAGCGGCAGATCTGGCCCGAGATCGCCTCGCGGATCTCCGACTCGCTCGGGTCGGGGTTGCGGTTGAGCAGCGCCCGCGCGGTCATCATCATGCCCGGCGTACAGAAACCGCACTGGAGGCCGTGGCACTGCATGAAGCCCTGCTGCACCGGGTCCAGCTCGGCGCCCTTCGCCAGCCCCTCGACGGTACGCACCTCGTGGCCGCCGGCCATCGCGGCGAGCACCGTGCACGACTTCACCGGCTCGCCGTCGAGCCAGACCACGCAGGTGCCGCAGTTGCTGGTGTCGCAGCCCCAGTGCGTGCCGGTCAGCCCCAGCACGTCCCGCAGGAAGTGCACGAGCAGCAGCCGACCCTCGATCTCCCGGGTGACCTCGACGCCGTTGACGGTCATGGTGACCTGCATGCTCAGCTCCTCGCCCGCTCGGCGGCCCGGCGCAGGGCCCGCTTGGTCAGCTCGGCGGCCAGATGCCGCTTGTAGTCGACACTGCCACGTTGGTCGGTGACCGGCTCGCACTGGCTCGCCGCGATCTCGCCGGCCCGCGCGAACACGCTCTCGGTGGGCTCCTGCCCGCGCAGCGCGGCGGAGACCTCCGGGATGCCGGTGGTGTTCGGGCCGACCGCGGCCAGCCCCACCCGGGCGTCGGCGATGACGCCGCCGTCCAGCCAGATCGCCGCGCCGGCCGAGACCACGGCCCAGTCGCCGGCCCGACGCTCGACCTTCTCGTACGCGCTGCCGCCGCCGGGGCGTACCGGCAGCCGGACCTCGATCAGCATCTCGGCCTCGCCGACCGCCGTCTCGTACGGTCCGACGTGGAACTCCTCCATCGACACGATCCGCTCGACGCCGCCGGGTCCCCGGATCACGCAGCTCGCGTCCAGCGTGGTGCAGACCGCCGACAGGTCCTCCGACGGGTCCGCCTGGCAGAGCGAGCCGCCCAGGGTGCCCCGGTTGCGCACGATCGGGTCGGCGATCACCCGCTCCGCGTCGGCGAAGATCGGGAACGCGGCGGCCAGCTCGGTGGACTCCAGCAGCTCGCGGTGCCGGGTGAGAGCGCCGATGCGCAACTCGTGGCGGCCGGGCCGGATGTAACCGAGTTCCGGGTGCAGATCGTTGATGTCGATCAGATAGTCGAAATTGGCCAGGCGCAGCTTCATCATCGGCAGCAGACTGTGCCCACCGGCGATCAGCCGAGCCGTTCCGCCCAGCCGTTCCAACAAACCTATTGCCTGGTCCACACTGGTGGCGCGCTCGTACTCGAACGGTGCCGGAACCTGCATGATGTCGCTCCTCCACGGTCCCGCCAGAATCTGGTCGGGGCCGTTTACAAAGTCAACGTCGACCTAAGCAATTGCTTAGGTCGGGTTGACGACGGCACCGGCGGCCACGGATGGTGCAGCCATGCGGGACATCGCGGACGGACTGACGCACTGGCGTACGGTCGGCGTCGCGTTCGCCGTGGCCACCGTCGTGCGTACCTGGCGCTCGGCGCCCCGGCAGCCCGGCGCCACCATGGCGGTCAACGCCGACGGCGAGGTGCTGGGCAGCGTCTCCGGCGGCTGTGTCGAGGGCGCGGTCTTCGAGTTGTGCCGGGAGGCCATCGAGACCGGCAAGGCGCGGACCGAGATCTACGGCGTCAGCGACGACGACGCCTTCGGGGTGGGTCTGACCTGCGGCGGCACCGTCGAGATCCTGGTACAGCCGCAGGCGGCGCTGACCGAGACCGACGCGGTCCTGGCGGCGATCACCGCCGGTCGGCCGGTGGCCACCGCGTCGACCGGGGACGCCCAGCTCGTCGTCTGGCCCGACCGGGTGGCCGGCAGCCTCGGCGATCCCGACCTGGACCGCGCGGTGGCGCAGCAGGCCGCCGGGATGCTGGCCCAGGGCAGCACCGGCACCGTCCACCTCGGTACGCACGGCGAGCAGCGCCGCGACGAGGTGTCGGTCTTCGTCCAGTCGTACGTGCCGCCGCCCCGGATGATCGTCTTCGGCGCGATCGACTACGCCGCCGCGGTCGCGCGGATCGGCCGGTTCCTCGGCCACCACGTGACGCTCTGCGACGCCCGTCCGGTGTTCGCCACCCGCAAACGCTTCCCCGACGTGGACGAACTCGTGGTGCGCTGGCCACACGAGTACCTCGCCGAGACCACTGTCGACGAGCGCACCGTGCTCTGCGTGCTGACCCACGACCCGAAGTTCGACGTCCCGCTGCTCCAGGTCGCCCTGCGCACACCCGCGCGCTACATCGGCGCGATGGGCAGCCGCCGTACCCACGACGACCGGATGCGCCGACTGCGCGAGGCGGGCGTGGACGAGGAGACCCTGGCCCGGCTCCGCTCGCCGATCGGACTCGACCTCGGTGCGCGTACCCCGGAGGAGACGGCGGTGGCCATCGCCGCCGAGATCATCGCCGAGTCCTGGGGCGGCTCGGGTCGTCCGTTGACCGCGCTGGACAGCCCGATCCACCGCGACTGAACCGCGCCGGTACCGCTCAGACGGTGACGACCACCTTGGCGCGGGCGTGCTCGCCCTCCAGATAACGCATCGCCTCGGGCACCTCGGCGAGCGGATAGGTGCGGTCCACGACCGGGGCGACCAGACCGGCCTCGACGAGGTCGCGCAGCCCGGCCAGCAGCTCACGGCTCTGCGGCGTCGTGAGCAGCACCATCCGTTCACCGACGACACGGGCCGCCACCTGTGCCCGGACGAGCAGCGCCATCGGCCCGACCAGGGCGGGCCGGCCCCGGAAGGTCCCACCGCCGGAGAGCACCAGCGTGCCTCCGGGGACCACGGCGCGTCGCAGGTCGGCCAGCGAGCGGTTACCGACCAGGTCGAGCAGGACGTCGTAGCGGCGATCCCCGTGGGCGAAGTCGTGGGTGGTGTAGTCGACGACGTGGTCCGCGCCGAGCGACCGGACCAGGTCGACGTTGCGGGTCCGGCACACCGCCGTCACGGTGGCCCCGAGCGCCTTGCCGATCTGGACGGCGAACGTCCCCACTCCGCCGGAGGCGCCGTTGACCAGCAGGTGCTGCCCGTCGCGCAGCCGCCCCACGTCACGTACGCCGAGCAGGGCGGTGTTGCCGGCCAGCGGCAGCGCGGCGGCCTCCGCGAAGCTGAGCGCGGCCGGTTTCGACTCGACCTGCGCGGCGGACACGCACAGGTACTCGGCGAACGCGCCGTGCAGGTCGCCGGTGTCGCCGTACACCTCGTCGCCGGGGCGGAACCGGACGACGTCAGCGCCGACCGCCTCGACGGTGCCCGCGAAGTCGGTGCCCCGAATGATCCGTCGGGGCCCGCGCAGCCCCATCATCTGCGGCGCGGCCAGCCGAGCCAGGTAGGGGTCGCCGCGCAGGACGTGCCAGTCCCGCGCGTTGAGCGAGGCCGCGTGCACCCGCACCAGCAGTTGGTCGGCGGCCGGGACCGGCCGGTCGACCTCCTGGAGCCGCAGCACGTCGGGTGAGCCGTATCGGTGCGCAACGATCGCCTTCATGACGCCATGGTGGCGTTCACGGCGGGGGCGACTCATCGGCACGTGGGCCGCGACCGCACCGGTCCCCGGCAGGAGGCGGCCCGACCGAAAGTACGACCCGGCCGCGACACGGGTGGCACGACGCCCGCTCCCGCTCAGCGCGGCAGGCCCCGCCACGGCGTGACCGGACCGCTGGGGCGGTCGCCCCGCAGGGTGATCCGGTGCACCACCCGGCGCGCGTCGCCGTAGTCGCGGTTGGCGTAGTGGGCGGTGCTGCGGTTGTCCCACATCGCCACGTCGCCGGTCCGCCAGCGGTGCCGCACCAGGTGCTCGGGCTTGGTGAGGTGGGCGTAGAGCAGATCCAGGATCGCGCGGCTCTCGGCCTCGGAGACGCCGACGACGTGCGAGGTGAAGCCCGGGTTGACGAAGATGCCCCGGCGGCCGGTCTCCGGGTGCACCCGCACCACCGGGTGCTCCACCGGATCGAGCCGGGTGACCACCTCGCCGTCCCAGACGCTGCCCCGACCGCCGCGCCGCTGGGCGAGGTAGTAGCCGAACTCGCGGTTGCCGTCGTGCACCGCGACCAACCCGTCCACCAGCCGCCGCACCGGCTCGGCGAGGGAGTCGTACGCGAGCTGACTGTCCGCCCAGGTCGTGTCACCCCCGGTCGGTGGAAGGGTGACCGCGCGCAGGATCGATCCCAGGGGCGGACGGGCGACGAACGTGACGTCGGTGTGCCAGACGTCGGCGAAGCCGTTGTCGGCGCTGTCCAGCGCGTAGACCTCCGGGTGCGCCTCGTCCACCCCGCCGACCACCGGGTGCGAGGCGGTCAGGTCCCCGAGTCGGCGACCGAGGCGTACCTGTCCGTCGTCGTCGAGGTGCTGGTCGGCGAAGAACAGCACCTTGCGATCCACCAGAGCCGCGCGTACCGCGGCGAGTTCGGCGTCGGTGGCCCGGTCGAGGTCCAGCCCGCGTACCTCCGCGCCGAAGTGCGGTCCGAGCGGGTCCAGAGCCAGGTCGACGAGGGTGTCGGTCATCGTGGTGTCCCTTCGGTTCGGACGGCGGCGGTACGGACGGCGTGGCCGATCGTGGCGCGCAGGGCGGCGTACTCCGGTGAGCCGCGCAGCTCGTCCGGCTCGACACCGGTACGCGGCAGGTCGACGTCCAGGTCGAGTGCGACGCGTCCCGGGCGGCTGGTCAGGACGACCACCCGGCTGCCGAGGAACACCGCCTCGTCCACGCTGTGGGTGACGAACACGCAGGTGCGGCCGGTGTCGGCGCTGACCGTCCGCAGGTCCTCCTGAAGCCGTTCGCGGGTCAACGCGTCGAGGGCCGCGAAGGGTTCGTCGAGCAGCAACAGGGGGTTCTCCACGGCCAGCGCCCGGGCGATGGCGACCCGCTGCTGCTGCCCTCCGGAGAGTTGCCAGGTGCGCCGGTGCGCCACGTTCGGCAGCCCGACCCGGTCCAGCAGCTCGGGCACCCGGCGGGTCCGCTCGGCGCGCGGCACGCCGGCGTACCGCAGCCCGAGACCGACGTTGCCACCGACCGTCCGCCAGGGCAGCAGCCGGGGCTGCTGGAACACCAGACCGGCGTTGCGGCCGGGCACCGGCGTCACGCCCGCCGCGGTGACCGTGCCGCTGGTCGGGCGCTCGAATCCGGCGATCAGCCGCAACAACGTGCTCTTGCCACATCCGGAGGCGCCGACGAGGACCAGGAAGCTGCCCGGCGGAACCCGGAGGTCCACCGGGCCCAGTGCGGTCACCGCGTCGGGGCCGGTGCCGTAGACGTGGGTGACGTCGCGGATCTCGACCGCGTCGTCAGGGCTGGAGGACACCCGGCAGTCCCCTGGTGTAGATCGCCTCGGCGAAGACCGACCGGTCCGGCACCGCGTCGATCTTGTGCTGCGCCTTGAGGAACACGGCGGCGGCGTACAGGTTGTCGGCGAGCCCGCCGACCTTCTCCGGCGTACCGAGCCACTCCGGGCCGGACAGCTCCGCCGGCTTGAGGAACACGCCCTGGCTCAACTGGTGCCGGGCGTCCTCGGCGCTGAGGTTCAGTTCCGCCCCGACGGCGGTGGCGGCGGCGGCCGGGTCGGTCGCGATCAGGTCCAGTGCCTGTGCCTGCACCCTGCGCCAGGCGTCCACCGCGTCGGGGTGGGCCTCGGCGAACGCGGTGGAGACCACGCCGAGGTCCAGCGTCGGCTTGCCCGCGGTGGCCAGTTCCCGGCTGGTGACCAGGACCTGTCCGGTCTTCTTGAGTTCGTCCAGCGACGGCAGCCAGGTGTACGCGGCGTCGAGGTCGCCACGGGTCCAGGCGGCCTGGATGTCCTGCGGCTCCAGGTCGACGAGGGTCACCTCGGACTCCCGCACACCGGCCCGGTCGAGCGCGGCGAGCAGACTGTAGTGCGCGGTCGACGCGAACGGGGTGCCGATCTTCTTGCCACGCAGGTCGGTGACGGCGGCGACGCCGCTCCCGTTGCGCGCCACCAGTGCCTCGTTGTCGCCCGCCACGTCGAGGACGAAGGCGACCTTGTACGGCAGGTTCAGCGGTGCGGAGAGTCCCCGGGCGACCGGGGACGAGCCGATCGCGGCGATGTCCACGCTGCCGGCGGCGAACGCGGTGTTGATGCTCGCTCCGGAGTCGAACTTGGTCCAGGTGATGTCGTAGTCCGGCAGCGCCTTCTCCAGCAGCCCCTGGTTCTTCACCACCAGGTCACCGCTCGGGAACGCCTGGTAGGCGAGCCGGATGGTCCTGTCCTGCGGGTCGCCACCGCCGCTGGCGGCGCCGTCGCCGCAGGCCGCGAGCCCGACGGTGGAGAGCAGCAGCAGGCTCGCGGTGACGGCACGGGTGAAACGTCGGTCCACGGATTGTCCATTCTCGAATCGGGACGGCACGGTCAGCCTCGACCGCGCCAGGGGACGAGCCGGTCCTCGGCGGCGCGCAGCAGCGCGTCGATGAGCAGGCCGGAGAGGCCGATGGCGAACAGGCCGAGCACCACCACGTCGGTCTGCGAGTACCGCTGCGCGTCGCGGACCATGCCGCCGATGCCCGGTACGCCGTTGATGGTCTCGGCGGCGACCACCGACGAGTACGCGATGCCGACGGCGAGCCGGATTCCGGTGAAGATCTCCGGGAGCGCGTGTGGCAGCACCACGTCCCGGGTGACCGCCCAACGTCCACCGCCCAGCGCGCGGGCGGCTTCCACCAGGGGGGCCGGGGCGGCGGTGACGGCCGAGGCGGTGGCGACGGCCACCGGAGGCAGCGCGGCGATCGACAGCAGCCACAGCTTCGGCGTCTCGTCGATGCCGAACCAGATGATGAGCAGACTGAAGTAGGCCAGTGGGGGGAGCGCGCGGACGAACGTGACCACCGGCTCGGCCGCCACGCGTACCCAGGGGACGGTGCCCATGACCAGACCGAGCACCAGCCCGGCGCCGACGCCCACCAGGGAGCCGACGAGGATGCGGCGCAGGCTCACGCCGAGGTGCTCGATCAGCAGGTGTCCGCTGTAGCCCCGGACCCCGTCGTGGGTGCTGGAGGTCTGCACCAGACGGTCCCATACCGCGCCCGGGGACGGGATGAACGTGGGGTTGTCGGTGAGCACCGCGAGCGCCTGCCAGAGTCCGAGCAGGACGAGGAGCGCGACGGCGCGCAGGGCGATCCGGCGCGTCCGGCCCGCACGCCACGAGGGACGGGGTGACCGTGTCGGTGGCGGAGCACCGGCATCGGCACCCGCGGTCGGCACGGCGACGACGGTGCTCACGCGTTCTCTCCCCTCGACGACCACATAGCCTGCTTTTCCTACAGCTTTAGTAGGGCATTAGGCAAGACCTCGCCCACGGCGTGGAACGATCGCCACCGATACCCGCGGCGACGACCGCGCGCCACTCAGTCCGGCAGGTCGGCGATACGGGTGGAGAGGTCGCGGAGCAGCGCCAGCTCGTCGGGGTCGAGGTGGTCGAGCAAGCGGGCGCGCACCGACGCCACGTGCTGCGGCGCGGCGCGTTCCAGCACGCCGAAGCCCTCGTCGGTCAGGCGCAGCAGGCACCCTCGGGCGTCCTGCGGGTCGGGTTCCCGGGTGACGAGCCTCCGGGCCTGCATCCGGGTGGTGTGGTGGGAGAGCCGACTGCGGGACCACTCCATCTTGGCGGCGAGGTCCTTGAGCGCCCAGCGACGGTCCGGCTTCTCCGACAGCGTGCTGAGCACCTCGTAGTCCGCCGGAGAGAGCCCCGAGTCGCGGGCCAGGTCCCGGTCCAGGCGGGCGGGCAGCGCGACGAGCAGACGCCGGAACGCCCGCCAGGCCCGCTCCTCGTCAGCACTGAGCCACGGTGTCGCCATACCACCACCGTACCCGTCGTTGACATGTCATCGAAACGACGGGTACGTTCGTTGACATGTCATCGACTGTTCCGTCCGCACCCCTGCGCGTCCTCGTCATCGTCGCGAGCACCCGGCCCGGCCGACTCGGTCCGGCCGTCGGCGACTGGTTCGTCGCCGCCGTCGCGCCCGACGCCACCCGGCACGGGACCCGGGTGGAGGTCGCGGACCTGGCCGACGTCGGGCTGCCGATGTTCGACGAGCCCGAGCACCCCTCGCGCGGCGAGTACGCCCACGAGCACACCCGCGAGTGGAGTCGCCGGGTCGCCGCCGCCGACGCGTTCGTGGTGGTCACCCCGGAGTACAACTTCGGCATGCCGGCGGTGCTGAAGAACGCCCTCGACTTCCTCTACCAGGAGTGGGCGTGGAAGCCGGTGGCGTTCGTCAGCTACGGCAACACCTCGGCGGGCACCCGCGCGGTGCAGATGGCCAAGCAGGTCGTCACCACGCTGCGGATGGTGCCGATCGGGGCCACCGTCGCGCTGCGCCTCGCCGAGCACACCCGCGACGGACAGGTGGTCGACTCCCCCACGCTGACCGACGGCGCGCGCGCCGTGCTGCGCGAACTCGACCGGGTCGCCCGCTCCCTGCGCCCACTGCGGGCACCCACGCCCCCGACGCTCACCGCCGGGCCGGTCGACGGGCTGACCCTGGCCGAGGTCCGCGACGAGGACCTGGCCGAGTTGTTCGTGCTCCAGCGCTGCTGCTGGGTGCAGGAGGCGATCGTCAACGACACCCTCGACCTGCCGCCGTTGCAGGAGTCGTTCGCGGACCTGGGTGCCTCCACGTCGACCTGGCGGATCTGGTGCCTGCGCCGTGACGGCCGCCTGATCGGGTCGGTGCGGGCCCGCGCCGACGGGGAAGCCTGGCTGGTCGGCCGTCTGATGGTCGCCCCCGACCAGGCCGGTCGGGGGATCGGTTCCTGGCTGCTCGCCCACGCCGAGTCGCAGGCCCCGGAGACCACCACGCACCACGCGCTGTACACCGGTCACCGCAGCACCCGCAACATCGGGGTGTACGAACGGGCCGGCTACACGGTGACCGAGGTCGACGCCGCACAGGGCGTCGTCCACCTGGTCAAGCCCCGCCGCCCGGTCGCCGCACCGGTCTAGCCGACGGTGGGTGCCGCCGTCCGGGCCCGCAGCCGGCGCAGCATCCGGGCGTCGGCGAAACCGACCGCCCGGGCGGCGGCCTCCACCGTGACGCCGTGCCCGATGAGGTGTTCGGCGCGCTCGACCCGCAGCAACTGCTGGTACCGCAGCGGGGTGAGCCCGGTCGAGGCACCGAACAGGCGGGTCAGTGTCCGTTCGCTCACCCCCGCCGCCAGCGCCAGCTCGCCCAGCGGCAGCGGCTCGGTGAACCGTTCGTCGAGTAGGTCCTGGGCCCGGTGCACCACGTCGCTGAGGTGGGCGCGGTGCCGCAGCATGACGCTGTCCTGCCGTTCGTGTCCGTTGCGCCGCGCGTACACCACCATCTCGCGGGCGACGCGCGCGGCCGTGGCGGGCCCGTGCCGCGTCGCCACCAGGTGCAGCGCCAGGTCGATACCGCTGGCGATACCGGCGGAGGTGGCCACCCGCTCGTCGACCACGTAGAGCCGGTCCCGCAGCACGGTGGCCCCCGGATACCGGCGGGCCAGTTCGTCCTGCACCCCGTGGTGGGTGGTGCACCGCCGCCCGTCCAGCAGGCCCGCGCGGCCGAGGGCGTCGGCGCCCGCGCAGACGCTCACCACGGTCCCTCCGGCCGCGTGATGCGCGGTAAGCCGGTCCAGGGTCGCCGCATCCAGCCGCCCGGTGCCGGGCGAGATCGGTGACCGCCAGCCGGGGACGACGACCAGGTCGGCCGGGCCCAGTGCGGGCCAGTCGACGCTGGCGCGCACCGGCAGCCCCTGTGCGGTCACCACCTCGTCCTGCTCGGCGACGTACCGCAGGTCGTACGGGTGCCCCTGAGCCCTCGCAGTGGAGAAGACCTGGGCCGGACCGGCGAGGTCGAGCAGGTGCACCTGCGGCACGAGCAGGAAGACCACCGTGGCCATCGACGACCTCAGCCCGTGGCGAGGGCCACCGCCGCGCCGGTCACCTCGTCGACGGTACGGATGGTGGCGAACCGTCCGGCCAGCGCGTACTCGGTGCGGGCGACGATCTCGTCGGTGCCGAGCGTGCGCGGGTCAGCGAGGATCTCGGTGAGCGGTCGGTCGGCCGGGGCCTCCCGGTGCGCGATCGGGGTGGTGGCGGTCGCGTCGACCACGAACGTGACCGCGTAGCCGAGATCCGCCGCGACCCGGGCGGTGGTCTCGCAGCACTGCTCGGTCCGGATCCCGCAGATCACCAGCTCGCGTATCCCGGCGGCGGTGAGCAGGTAGTGCAGGCGGGTGGTGGTGAAGGCGTTGTGCACGTACTTGGTCAGGACCGGCTCGTCCGCGGCGGGCCGCAGCCCGTCCATCAGCCGGACGAAGCCCCGGTCCGGGTCGAACAGGTTACCGGTACCCGGCTCGGCGTGCAGCGCCCAGAAGACCGGGTCGCCCGCGCTGCGTGCCGCGTCGACCAGGCGGTTCACCTGGCCGACGATGCCCGGATTGGAGGTGGCCGCCCAGATCTCCTGTCGGCGGAAGGACTCCTGTACGTCAATGACGAGAAGTGCGCTGCTCATGACGACCATGGTGGCCCGCCGAATCCGGCCATGACCAGCCACGATCGGGCTCGGCTGCGGAACGATCCGGTCATCCCCGCAAGCCGTGGGCGGCGGTCCGGCATCCGGCCTCCGCCCGCACCTCGGCGGAGTTGCTGGTCACCGGTTGATACGGTCGCCCGCGACGACGATGATCACGTGGCCGACAGGGAGGTACGGGATGGGACTCATGGACCGGCTCCGGGGCGAGTTCGTCGACATCGTGGAGTGGCTGGACGACAGCCGGGACACGATCGTCTGGCGCTTCCCCCGACACCAGAACGAGATCAAGATGGGCGCCAAGCTGATCGTGCGCGAGTCGCAGACGGCGGTGTTCGTCAACGAGGGGCAGATCGCCGACGCCTTCCCGCCCGGCACCTACACCCTGGAAACCCGCAACCTGCCCATCCTGTCCACCCTCAAGGGCTGGAAGTACGGCTTCAACTCGCCGTTCAAGGCCGAGGTGTACTTCGTCAACACCCGGCAGTTCACCGAGATGAAGTGGGGCACCCAGAACCCGGTGATCCTGCGCGACGCCGAGTTCGGCGTGGTCCGGCTGCGCGCGTTCGGCGCGTACGCGGCCCGGGTGGTGGACGCGCAGCGTCTGCTGCGGGAGCTGGTCGGCACCGATCCGCAGTTCCGCACCGAGGAGGTGCAGGAGTACCTGCGGCAGCTCATCGTGGGACGGCTCGGCGGCGCGCTGGCCACGGCCGGCGTACCGCTGCTGGACCTGGCCGCCCACCAGGACGCCATCGGCCGGCGGCTGGCCGGGGTGCTGACGGCGGAACTGGCCGACGTCGGCATCGCGATCCCGACCTTCGTCATCGAGAACATCTCCGTGCCGCCGGAGGTGGAGCGGGCGCTGGACAAGCGCACCAGCATGGGCGCGGTCGGTGACCTGAACCGGTTCACGCAGTTCCAGGCCGCGACCGCGTTGGAGGAGGCGGCGCGCAACCCGGGCGGCGAGGCGGGGGCCGGCGTCGGCCTGGGCATGGGCATGGCGATGGGGCAGCAGATGGCCCGCACGATGGCCGGCGAGACCGCGCCCGCGCAACCCGCACCGGCGGCGCACGCCCCGACACCGCCGAGCGCGGAGCCGCCGCCGCTGCCCACCCAGACCCAGTGGTTCATCGGCGTGGACGGGCAGCGGCAGGGCCCGTTCGACCTCGGTGGGCTGGCCGCCCAGGTGGCCGCCGGCGCGCTGGGCCCGGACACCCTGGCCTGGCGGTCCGGCATGGCACAGTGGCAGCCCGCCGGGCAGCTTCCCGAGCTCGCCTCGGTGCTGGCCAGCGTCCCGCCGCCGCTGCCGCCGCGATGAGCGGCGCGACCGTGCCGCCGACGTTCGGATGCGGCGGCTGTGGCGCCCGGGTCGAGTACGCGCCGGGCGCGGCGGTGCTGCGCTGCCCGTACTGCGGCAGCCAGCAGGAGATCGCCGGGGCCGGTCGGGGGGTCCGCGAGCACGCGTACGCCCAGTTGGCGACACTGGCGCGCAAGCCGGTGGCGCAGGTCGGCGCGTACACCTTCGTCTGTCCGGGTTGTGGCGCCCGGACCGAGAGCGACGCGTTGGCGAAGCGCTGCCAGTTCTGCGCCGCGCCGCTGGTGGCCGACCAGGCGACGGGCAGCCTGATCGCCCCGGAGGGGGTACTGCCGTTCGTGGTGGACCGCTCCGGCGTACGGACGGCACTGGGCACCTGGTGCCGGAGCCGCTGGTTCGCCCCGAACAGCCTCAAGAAGGTCAGCGAGGCGGAGACGCTCAAGGGCACCTACCTGCCGCACTGGACCTTCGACGCGCGGACCGTGTCGCAGTACCGGGGGCAGCGCGGCCAGCACTACTGGGTCACCGAGAACTACACGGTGATCGTCGACGGCAAGACAGAGGTGCGGACCCGGCAGGTACGCCGCACCCGGTGGTATCCGGCCGGTGGCACCGTGCGGCGGGACTTCGACGACGTGCTGGTCCCGGCCACCCGGTATCTGCCGGAGCAGCAACTGGACCGGTTGGCCCCGTGGCCGCTGACCGAGGCGGTCGCGTACCACGGGGACTACCTGGCCGGCTATCACGCGCTGCGCTACGACACCGAGCCGGAGGCGGGGCTGGCCACGGCGAAGACCCGGATGGCGCCGGTCATCACCGCCGACTGCCGCCGCGACATCGGTGGCGACGAACAGCGCGTCGACTCCGTCGACACCAGCTACTCGGACGTGACGTACAAGCTGATGCTGTTGCCGGTCTGGATCGCCGCCTACCTGCACGCCGGGCGGTCGTACCAGATCCTGGTCAACGCCCGCACCGGCGAGGTGATCGGCGAACGTCCGTACAGCAAGGCGAAGATCGCTGCCGCGGTGCTGGCCGCGGTGGCGCTGGTCGCCGCGATCGTGCTGGCGTTCGTGCTGAGTCGCTAGGCCCGGCTCGGATCGGGGACGCTGCCGCGCACCTCATGCGGCGGCGATCTGGATCTTGCGACCGACACCGGCCCGGAACTGCGCCATCGCGTCGGCGTACTTCTCCAGCGGGTACCGGTGGCTGATGAAGACGGCCGGGTCCAGGACCCCGACGGCGAAGAGTTCGGCGGCGCGTTCGAAGCTGTGCAGCACCGCCATCGACCCGGTGACGGTGATCTCCTTGTTGTAGATGCGGTAGGGCTCGACCGGCACCCGGGTGGCGTACTCGGAGACGCCGAACTGGAGGAACGTGCCGGCCGGGGCGACCCGACCGAGGCCGTCTTCGATGGCCGCCTGCACGCCGGTGCAGTCGATCACCACGTCCCAGCCGCGCGCCCGGTCCAGCTCGTCCGCACCCGCCGCGCTCGCCGAACAGCCCAGCGCGACGGCGGTGGCGAGGCGGTCCCGGTTCGGGTCGACCACGCTGACCGTGGCCGCGCCGCACCGTTTGGCGAGTTCGAGCATCATCAGGCCCATCGTGCCCGCGCCGTAGATCAGGTAGTGGTCGGCGAGCCGCCGGGGCAGCACGTCGAAGCCGCGTACCGCGCAGGACAGCGGCTCGATCAGGGCCGCGTCGGCCGGTGCGACGCCCTCGGGCAGCACCACGCAGTTGCGGACCGGGGCGAGGGCGTAGTCGGCCGCGCCCCCGGCGACGGTCACGCCGATGGCGTTCCACCGTTCGCACAGGTTGCCCCGGGCACGCCGGCACTGGTAGCACTCGCCGCAGTGCAGCGACGGGTCCACCGCGACCGGGTCGCCGACCCGGACCTCGGTGACGTCGCCGCCGACCGCGACCACCGTGCCGGCGAACTCGTGGCCCGGCACGATCGGGTACGCGGGCGCGAACTCGCCGTCCATGATGTGCAGGTCGGTGCCGCAGATCCCGCTGCCGGCCACCTCGACGACCACGTCCCGGGGGCCGGGCGTGGGGTCCGGTACGGACTCGACGCTGATCTGACCCGGCGTGACGATGACTGCTGCCTTCACTTGACCGCCCCCATGGAGAGTCCTCGGACGAGTTGTTTCTGGGCGATCCAGCCGGCCAGCACGACCGGCAACGACACGATCGTCGCGGCCGCACAGAGCCGGGCCAGGAACAGCCCTTCGGAGGTGACGAAGCCGACCAGGAAGATCGGCGAGGTGCCGGCCCTGGTGGCGGTGAGGTTGACCGCGAGGAAGAACTCGTTCCAGCTAAAGATGAAGCAGATCAGCGCGGTGGCGGCCAGGCCGGGCGCGACGATCGGCAACAGGATCCGCCGGATGGTGACCGGCAGGCTGGCGCCGTCCATCGCCGCCGCCTCGATCAGGGCGGTCGGCACCTCCAGCATGAACGAGCGCATCATCCAGACCGCCAGCGGCAGGTTCATCGCCGTGTAGAGCACGACCAGGGTCCAGACGTTGTCCAGCATGCCGAGGTTCTGCACCAGCAGGTAGATCGGCAGCAGCGCGGCGACCACCGGCAGCATCTTGGTGCTGATGAAGAAGAACAGCACGTCACGCCACTTGGCGACCGGCCGGATGGACAGCGCGTACGCGGCCGGGGTGGCCAGCAGCAGCACCAGCAGCGTGGACATCACGCTGGCCATCAGCGAGTTGAGCAGGTACGGCATGAGGTCGCGGTCGAAGACCTGCCGGTAGCCGTCGAGCACCGGGGTGAAGAACCAGGCCGGCGGGTTGCTGGCGGCGTCCACCTCGCGTTTGAAGCCGGTGAGCACCATCCAGGCCACCGGCAGGAAGAACAACAGCCCGGCGAGCCAGGCCAGCACGGTCCAGACCGCGCCGGTGAAGCCCGCGCCGCGCCGGACCGGGGCAGCGGTACGCGTCATCGCGCGTCCTCCATCCGGAACAGGCTGGAGAGCAACCGCAGCGCGAAGGTGGCGACGACGATCGTGCCGATCACCACCACCACACCGGCTGCGGCGGCCTCGCCGTACTCGAACTTGCGGAAGGTGGTCAGGTAGATCTCGTACGGCAGGTTGGTGGTGGCCCGCCCGGGACCACCCTGGGTGATCGTGAAGACCGCGTCGAACGTCTGCACCAGGTAGATCGCGCCGAGCAGGGCACCGAGTTCCAGGTAGGGCCGCAGGTAGGGCAGCGTGATCCGGGTGAAGGTCTGCCAGGGTCCGGCACCGTCGACCCGGGCGGCCTCCAACGTCTCCAGGGACTGGCCCTGCAACCCGGCCAGGATGATCAGCATCATGAACGGGGTCCACTGCCAGACCAGCGAGGCGACCACGGCCACCATCGGGTACTGCGACACCCAGTCGGTGCTGCCGCCGAAGATGCCGTTGATCAGGCCGTACGACGGGTTGTAGATGGCGTGTTTCCAGAGCAGCGCCGCCGCCATCGGCATCACCAGGAACGGGGTGATGAGCAGCGTCCGCACGATGCCCCGGCCGGGGAACCTCCGGTCCAGCAGGATCGCCAGGCCGAGGCCGAGCAGCACCGAGACGATCACCGACGAGGCGGTGAGCACCACGGTGTTGACCAGGGCGGCCCGCAGCCGGGCGTCGCTGAGCACGGTCGCGTAGTTGGCCAGCCCGATGAACTCCTGGCTGCCCGGGCGCAACGCGTTCCAGCTCTGGGTGGACAGGTAGAGGGTGAACAGGAACGGGAGCTGGGTCACCACGATGGCGAAGACCAGTGCGGGCAGCAGCGGGGCGCGGCGGGCCCAGCGCTGTTTACGGTCCGGCCGGGTGGGACGGACGGCGGGACGCGCGCTCGCGTCCGGGTCGGTGGTGGTGGTCGTGGTCATCGATCCGCCTCACAGGGCAGGGTCGGGGCCGGCCGGTCGACCGGCCCCGACGCGCGGCTACCGGTGTTTGCTGGCGGCTTCCTCGGCCAACCGCTGGCCGTCGGCGAGCGCCCGTTCGACGGTGCTCTGGCCGGCGATCGCCGCCGACACCTCCTGGGAGACCTTGGTGCCGAGGTCGGCGAACTCGGGGATGCCGACGAACTGCACCCCGAGCGCGGGCCGGGGCTGCACGCCCGGGTCGACCGGGTCGGCCTCCTGGATGGACTTGAGCGTGATGTCGGCGAAGGCGCCGGCCGATTCGCGGTACTCGGCGATCTCGTAGGTGGACTGCCGCTTGCCGGCCGGCACCCGGGACCAGCCGAGCGAGCCGCCGATCAGCCGCTCGTACTCCTTGCCGGTGGCCCAGGAGATGAACTTCCAGGCGGCGTCGGCGTTCTTGGTGGTCTTCGGCATCGCCAACGCCCACGCCCACAACCAGCCGGACGAGTCGGTCTTCTCCACCGGCGCGTACACGTAGCCGACCTTGCCGGCGACGGTGCTGGAGTTCGGGTCCTCCAGGGTGCCGGCGGCGGAGGTGGCGTCGTACCACATGGCCGCCTTGCCCTGGCCGAACGTGTTCAGGCACTCGGTGAACCCAGACTGCGGTGCGCCCGGCTGCCCGTGCGCGCGGAGCAGGTCGACGTAGAACTTGGTGGCCTCGGTGAACTCCGGCGCGTTGACCTTCGGCGTCCAGTCCTTCTCGAACCAGGTGCCGCCGAACGTGTTCACCACGGTGGTCAGCGGCGCGAACAGCTCGCCCCAGCCGGGCAGCCCGCGCAGGCAGATGCCGGAGATCCCCTTGTCCTTGTCGTCGAGTTGGGCGGCGAACCCGGCGACCTGCTGCCAAGTCGGGCGCTCCGGCATGGTGATGTTCTTGGCCGCGAAGAGTTCCTTGTTGTACATCAGGAACGACGACTCGCCGTAGAACGGTGCGGCGTAGAGCTTGCCGTCCTGGCCGGAGAGCGAGGCGACCATCGGTTCGAGCAGGTCGCCCTTGTCGTAGCCGGTGTCCCCGTCGGCGTACGAGCTGAGTTCGTGCAGCCAGTCGTTCTGCGCCCAGATGGGCGCCTCGTACGCGCCGATGGTGGCCACGTCGTACTGGCCGCCCTGGGTGGCGACGTCCTGGGTGACCCGGTCGCGCAGCTCGTTCTCGGGCAGGATGGTGAACCGGACGGTGATCCCGGTGTCCTTGGTGAAGTTCTCGGCGGTGACCTTGGCCAGGTCCTCCATCTGCGGGTTGCCGACCATCAGCACCGTGATGGCCGTGCCGTCGCCGGACGACCCACCGCCGGCTCCGGAGCAGGCGGTCGAGACCAGCGCGACGGCGAGACCGACGGCGAGCGTGCCGCGCCATCGGCGAGGAGATCGTGTTCTGGGCACAGCGAACCTCCGTGCGTGGTGGTGAGGTGAGGGTGAGGGGACGTCTCGGCCGGGGCGCTCAGACGCGCAGCACCACCGGGCCGAGCAGTGAGTAGCGGTGCGCCTCGGAGGCCGGCAGCGCGGTGTCCGTGACGACGGTGTCGAGGTCCGCCACGTCGGCGAACCGGCAGAAGCTGTGCCCGCCGAACTTGGTGTGCACCCCGGCGAACACCACTCGCCGGGCCACCGACATCACCTGGGCCTTGACCGCGGCCACGGCCGGGTCGGGTGTGGTCAGCCCGTGCTTGCGGGAGATGCCGTTGGCCCCGACGTAGGCCAGGTCGATGACGAAGCCGGCGAGCATCCGGGTGGCCCAGTGGTCGACGGTGGCCAGCGTGCGTCCGCGCACCCGGCCGCCGAGCAACAGCACCGTGACCGACGGGTACGCGGCCAGCGTCGCCGCGGTGTGCAGCGAGGCGGTGACCACGGTCAGTTGCCGGTGGGTGGGCAGCGCCTCGGCGATGAGCTGCGGGGTGTAGCCCTCGTCGATGAAGATCGACTCGGCGTCGCCGAGGTGTTCCACGGCTGCGGTGGCGATCCGCCGCTTCTCCACGACCATCCGGGTGGCCCGGGTCTCCAGGGTCGTCTCGAAGCGGGCGGTCTCCATCGGGTAGGCCCCGCCGTGCGTCCGGCGGACCAGGCCCTGCTGCGCCAGCAGGCTCAGGTCGCGACGGATGGTCTCCGGCGCGACGCTCAGCTCGACGGCGAGGTCACGGACGTCGACGTCACCCTGCCGGCGTGCCACGGCGAGGATGTGGTGGCGGCGCTGGTTCGCGTCCACTGTGCACCTCCCGTCGGCGTGTGTGTCTTTTTGTACCACCGTGGACCGTGAGGTGACTCCGGTCACATGCGGGTGATTCTGGTGGGTTTGTTGCCCGCTAGCCAGCCCGAACGGGCAACACATAACGGGCATGGAATCTTTACCACGCATAACGACCGCCCGTTTGGTGCCCCCGGTTGCCCGATAAGTACCCGCTGCGCCCGGTCGGGCGTCGCCTCGTCAGTTCGGCGCAGGCCCGTTGTCGACCAGCCGGAAGTGGGTGCCCAGCGACGCGTCCCCCAGTTCCTCCAGGATCAGCCCCCGGGTCGGCGAGTGCTGGAGGTACGCGGACAGGTTGCTGATCGCGTACGCGGGCGCGCCACCGCGCTGCCCGTCCCGCACGATCGAGAACCGCTGCCTCGGCGCGTCCGGGTCACAGGCGGCGCCCACCACCCGCAGCGCCGCACTGCCCGAGGAGCGCGACTCCCAGCAGGTGTCACCCGCCCCGGCGACCCGGACCAGATAGGTGTCGCCGCCCTGCGGCACGAAGACGAACAGTTGGTCGCCCTCGTCCCCGTCGACCTCGCCGAGACCGCCCTCGGCGCGCAGCGACACCCCGCCGATCCCGTCGACCCGGACGACGGTGGCCCGCCGCTGCCCGGACAGCACCCCTCCGCCGCCCGCCGACGGGGAACCGGAGGCGCCCGAGACGGGACGGGACGGGTCCGTCCCGGACGGCCGGGTGCCGTTCGGCGCGGGGCGCGACGACACGGTGGAGGGACTCGACGAGCCAGTGGAGGGATCGACCACGTCGGGACCCGGCGTGACCTCGGGAGGCGCGGTGGCCGGCACCGGGGTCGGTCCGGCCGGCCCGACCGGGATGGTGTGCGGCGGCCCGGCGAGGCGGATGGCGGCGGTGCCCGCACCGAGCGCGGCGACCAGGAGGACTCCGACCGTGACGGTCGCGACGTGTCGACGGCGACGGCGGAGGTCCCCCCGACGCCGGATCTCGGCGGCGGCGTGGACCCGGCCCCGCCCGCCGTGCCGGGCCAACCCGCGCAGGGCGTCGTCCAGCTCACGGTCAGCGGTCATGTCCCCTCCCTCCGCTGGTCACCTGCTGCTCGTCGTCGCCCAGATGGGCGGCGAGCGCGCGTCGCCCCCGGGCGAGCCGCGTCTTGACGGTGTTCACGTTCGTGCCCGCCTCGGTGGCGATCTCCGCCACGCTGAGGCCCACCAGATGGTGCAGGACCACCACCCGGCGCTGTTCTGCGGGGATGCGGCGCAGCGCGGCCACGATCGCCACGTGGTCGACCGAGCTGCCCTCGACCTGTTCCTCGGCGGCCTGCCGTCGGTGCGCGGTGAGCCGATTGACCGCCTTACGCCAGGCGCTCACCGCCACCCGGTACGCGACGCTGCGCACCCACGCCTCCGGGCTGTCGCACTCGCGGACGGTCGCCCACCGGTCCCAGGCCCGGGCGTACGCCTCCGCCACCGCGTCCTCGGCCTCGGCCCGACGGCCGATCATCGCGTAGAGGTGGCCCAGCACCCGCTGGGCCGACGCGGAGTAGAAGGCGTCGAACTCGTCAGCGTCGCGCATCGATCACAGTCTCCAGCCGATCCGGTCGCTCCTGGTCATGCCGCATCCCCGCCGAACGTCAGCCGTGCCGAGGCGCGGGCCCGGTGTCGTTGAAGCGGAAGCTGTCGAACGGCGACGCGTCGCCCAACTCCTCCAGGATCAGCCCGTTGCGCGCGGTCGTCCGCAGGTAGGCCCAACTGTTGCTGATCACGAACTCGCGCGCGCCGCCGCCCTGTGCCCCGGTGATGACGAACCGCTGGAGCGGGTCACCGGCCCGACAGGTGGCACCCCGCACCACGAGCGGCCGACTGTCGCCCGGGTTGTACGTCTGCCAGCAGAGCGGCTGCCCGGTGCCGCCGCCGTGGTACGACTTGATCAGGAACTCCTGCCCGCCCACCGGGGTCGGCACGAACACCTGCCGCCCCCGGTCGTCGTCCACCTCTGTCAGCCGCCCGCCGTCGAGCAACGACAGCCCGGACTCGAACGCGCCGACCCGGACGATCGTGACCCGACGTGTGCCGGAGAGTACCGGCTCCACGGACGGCGTCGGCGTCGGCTTCGGCGCGACGAACGGCGCCGCCATCGACAACGGCCCGACCGCCGGTGGCGCACTCTCGGACGCCGACGCCACCCCGTACACCCCCACCGCGGCGGCGACCAGCGCCACCAGGCCCGTACCGGCGAGCCACCTACCCGTCACCATCATGGCCTCCCACCTTCCGGTCATCGCCCCGAGCCCGTCCGACCGGTCCGGGTGTCGGTCCGTACAGCCTGATGACGCCTGGGGCACGACGGTGGTTTCACCACGACGCACGATCACTCATCCGCGCCGCCCGAGAGCGGTATGCTCCCCATCACCGTCCACCTTGGAGCCAGCCATGTCATCGACGCGTCGCGTACGGCTGATCAGCCACCTGCTCGCTCTCACTCTCGTCGGCACCGTGTTGTCCGCCGCACCGGCCGCCGCCGCCCCGGCACCGACGTCGTCACCCCCGGGCTGGACGGCCGTGCCCGGAAGCGCCCCGGTGCTGTCCCGGCCGGCGGCCGCCGTCTACGGCGGCGAGGTGCACCTGGTCGCCGAAGGCCCCGACGACAGCGTGGTGCACAACCGGTACTCCCTGCAGACCGAGGCCTGGTCGGGTTGGCAGACCGTGCCGGGTCCGGCCCGGGCGGCCTCCGCCCCGGCGGTCGTCCTCTACGGCGGCGAGCTGCACCTCTTCGTCCGGGGACCGGCGGGCACCATCCGGACCTCCCGGTACTCGCTGACGACCGCGACCTGGTCGGCCTGGTCGCCGGTGCCCGGGTCGGGCGCCGCCACGTCGGAGCCGGCCGTCGCGGTGTACGGCGGTCACCTGCACCTGTTCGTCCGGGCAACGGCGGGTGCCCTGCGCACCACCCGGTACGACCTCTCCACCGGCACCTGGTCGGCCTGGTCGACGCTGGCGGGTCTGCAGGCCGCGACCTCCGCGCCGGCCACCGCGGTCTACGGGGGCTGGCTGTGGGTGTTCGTCCGTGGCCCGGTCGGCAGTCTCCGCACCGTCCGGTACGACCTGTCCACCGGCACCTGGACGAACTGGTCCACGGTGCCCGGCTCGGCGGGCGCTCCGTCCGGCCCGGCCGCCGAGGTGTACGGCGGCGACCTGCGGCTGTACGTCAGCGACGTCGCCGCCGGGACGGTCCGCACCGTCGCGTACACGCTGAACACCTCCGCCTGGTCGCGGTGGTCGACGGCGACCGGCCCGGTCGACCTGGTCTCGGCACCCGGCACCACTGTCTACGGCGGTCACGTTCACCTCTTCGTGCAGGGTGCAGACCAGCAGGTCCACCGGTCGTTGATCGGGTCGTGACGACCCGCGGGCGGGCCGTCCGCGCGACAGCCCGCCCGCACCCGACGACCGGGCGGTCACCCACGCCCGACCGGCTGTGAGTTGCGTTACCAATACGTCGACCGGGAATCAGCTCGCCGGTTGCGGGTTGGAGCCAGATATGACCGTCGCACCACTGCCTGCTCAGCGTCCGGACCGGCCGGAGATCCTCCGATGAGCGCCCCGCCGCCGGGCGCGCTGATGCCGGGCGACCTGATGAGTCCCCGGCAACGCGTACGGCTCATCCTCGTCCTCGGCTCCCTGATCGCGGTGGGGCCGCTCACCATCGACATGTATCTTCCGGCGCTGCCGGCCATCGCCGAGGACCTCGGCACCAGCTCGGCGGCGGTCCAGTTGACCCTCACCGGCACGCTGGTCGGGCTCGCCCTGGGCCAACTGCTGATCGGCCCGCTCTCCGACGCCGTCGGTCGACGCAAGCCGCTGATCGCCGGCACCGGGCTGCACATCGTCGCCTCGGTGCTGTGTGCGCTCGCCCCGAACGTCGCCGTGCTCGGCGCGCTGCGGGTGGTCCAGGGCCTGGGCGCGGCAGCCGCCGCCGTGATCGCCATGGCCGTGGTCCGCGACCTGTTCAGCGGTACGGCCTTCGCGCAGGTGCTGTCCCGCCTGCTGCTGGTGATGGGGGCCGCGCCGGTCCTCGCCCCGACGCTCGGCAGCGAACTGCTGCGCTGGACCCGGTGGCAGGGCGTGTTCGCCGCGCTCGCCGTCTTCGGCGTCCTGCTGACGCTGGTCGCCGTGTTCGGTCTGCGGGAGACGTTGCCGCCGGCCCGCCGTCAGCGCGGCGGTGTGGTCCCCACCGCGCGTCTCTACCGCTCGCTGCTGCGCGACCGACCCTACGTCGGGCTGGTGCTCGTGGCCGGGCTGGCGATGTCGTCGATCTTCGCCTACGTCAGCGGCTCCTCGTTCGTCCTCCAGGAGCAGTACGGCCTCGACGAGCAGCAGTTCGGGTTCGCCTTCGGGGCGGGCGCGATCGGCCTGATCGCGGCCACCCAGGCCAACGTCCGCCTGCTGCGTCGCCATCCGCCGCAGCGGATCCTGGCCGGAGCCCTGCTGGTCGGCACCGTCGCCGGTCTGGCGCTGCTCGGTCTCGCCGCGACCGGGCTCGGCGGCCTGCCGGCACTGCTCGCCGCGCTGTGGGTGGTGCTCGCCGCCGCCGGCCTGGCCCTGCCGAACGCCCCGGCCGTGGCGCTGACCCGGCACGGCGAGGCCGCCGGCACCGCCTCCGCGCTGCTCGGCGCGGTGCAGTTCGGTGTCGGCGCGGTGGCCGCGCCGATGGTCGGGGTCCTCGGCAACGGGGCGGTGGCGATGGCCGTGGTGGTGGCCGGTGGCATGGGGTCGGCGCTGGTCGTGCTGCACCTCGTGGTGCGGCCGAGGCAGCTCGACGCCCCGGAGCCCGACGCGAAGCCGCTGGCCGTCGCGCTCCACTGACCGCCGGTCCCGTTCCGGCTATCGGGGGTCCTCGCCCGCCTCGACCAGGCGGGCGAGGTTCGCCGGTGACGTCCGCGACCGCGTCGCGGTCCAGCAGGACCCGGTAGACCCCCGGGCGGGGTGCCCGCACGTGCGCGGTGATCCCGGTCGTGTACATGGGCGGACGGTACCGACCACCGGTGACGAAAGGAGCGCGTGCCGACTCGTGTCGCAGGGGTGCTCTACCGTCCGACGGCGTGAACGCAGTGCAGACGTACCGGTATCTCGCCCCCTCCGCGCTCGGCGACGGCGCGCTCGCCCTCCAGACCAGCGGTGGTCCGGCCCCGAACCCCCGTTTCTTCCGTGGCTTCCTGACCACGCCGCAGGCGGCGGCCGTCGGCCTGCTGGCGGTCGCCGAAGTGGCCCGCACCCGATATCACCGGCCGGTCGACCCGGCCAGCCTCGACCCGGTGGTCACCGGCAGCCGTGACCGGCTGCGTTTCGAGTCCTTCTCCGGCTGCTGCGGCGTGTACGCGCGCCTCGACGCGCTGCCCGAGGGCCTCGACGGTGACGTGGTCGAGCACGGCACCACCAACGTGGACGTCAACACGCCGCTTCGGGAGGCGTTGTCCCGGGTCGGCGGGCTGGACCCGCTGCACATGTCGGTCGGCCCCGACGACCTGACCGTCTCGACGATGGACGGCGAGGTGGTCGAGAAGAAGGTCCCGCTGCCGGTGCGCTGGCTGCGCGGCTTCGCCGAGGTGCAGGTGCTCGCCGCCCGCTTCGAGCCCCGCGCGGAGCTGTCGGCGGCCGAGGCCACCGCGTTCCTGCGGCGGCTGCCGAAGGGCGGCAGCCGCTCGGTGCTGTGGGTGGTGCCGGCCGGCCGGTCGCTGCGGTTGACCTCCCGTCCGGTCCCCGGCGCGGTCTGCCTGGCCGGGCCGAGCCGGTTGGTCGCGCTGCACCCGATGCTGCGCTTCGCGAAGACCCTCCGGGTGTACGGTCCGACGGTGCGGGCCGGTTCCGCGCCGCTGCCCAGCGTGTGGGAGCTGGACACCGGGGCGCTGCGGCTGTCGTTAACCCTCTCCCCCGAGCCCTACCGTGGCTTCTCCGGCGAGGGCGCGGCGCTGACCGCGCTCGCCGGTGACGACGTGGTCGACGACGCCGAACTGGTTTCCGCGCTGCTGTCCTGGGACCCGACCGTCGACGTGGACCGGCTGGCCGGCGAGGCGGGTATCGATGCCGACCGGGTACGGGGCGCGTTGGCGCAACTCGGCACCGCCGGCCGCGTCGGGTACGACGTCTCCGAGGCGGCGTACTTCCACCGGGTCATGCCGTACGACGCGGGCCGGGCCGAACGCGACAATCCCCGGCTGGTCGGCGCGCGGGCGTTGCTCGACGCCGGAGCGGTGCAGGTGGACGGGGCGTCGGCCACCATCCGCAGCGGCGACCAGGTGTACCGGGTCCGGCTGCTGCCCGACGGCGCGCTGACCTGCACCTGCCCCTGGTGGGCCAAGCACCGGGGGGAACGGGGGCCGTGCCGGCACGCCCTGGCCGCCCGCATGATGGTCACCAACCGGGTCGAGGAGCGGGTATGAGGCGTCCCACGCAGGTCGACATCATCACGAGCATGGCGCGACGTCGGCGGGAGCTGGCCGAAGGCGGCACCAGCGACCTGTTCGACCTGGTCGGCAACGGCTCCGCCGAACAGGTCGCGGAGGCGCTGGCCGGGCTGCCCGAGCAGCGCCGCCGGGAGATCGGCCCGGAACTGACCGCGTGGTTCAAGAAGCGGGACAGGGAGACCTGGTGGACCTCCGGGCCGGGCACCGCGCTCGCGGTCGCCGTCGTCGGTTGCCTGCCGACCGCCGCCCAGGCCGCCGCGATCATCGGGCGCGCCTCGGTGCCGGTGGACGGCAAACGCGCGGCCAGACTGGTCCTCGCCGTCGCCGAGGAACGCGGCGTCACCTGGCTCGGTGACCTGGCCTACCGGGTGGCCGCGCGGTTCAACGATCGGTCCGGGGCCGACCGGTGGCAGTTCGTCGCCGCGTTGTTGCAGGCCGAGGGGGCGCCGCCGCCCGCCGACGACCGTTCGGTGCAGCAGTGGCTGACCGCCGTGCAGTTCCCCGACCGGGGCCGCCGGGGCAGCCCGACCCCGGTGGCGGACCGCCTGCGCGACGACCCGTTCCTGCCGGCCATGCTGCCCCGGCTGTTCGAGGTGGACGGCATCGGCACGCAGATGATGTTCGACGTGGTCTGGAAGAGGTGGGCCGACCGGGAACGGCACGCCCTGCCGACCGCGCTGGTGCAACTCGCCGCCGAGGGGGTGATCGACCGGGCGGCACTCGTCGACGGTGCGCTCGGCCGCCTGCTGCGGGGTGACCGACCGGCCGCGCTGCGTGCCTTCACCACCCTGCTCGGCCTGCTCGCGCTGAGCACCGCCGAGATCGCCGCGCACGCCACCGACTACCTGCGCCTGCTCACCGACGCGCCCGCACCGGTCGCCACCATGGCGCAGAAGGCGCTGCGTCAGGTGCCCGACCTGGAGCTGGAGTCGGTCCTCGACGCCTCCCGCCAGGTACTCACCCGCCCCGACAAGGCGCTGGTCCGCACCCAGCTCACCTGGCTCGACAAGCTGGCCCGCCGACACCCCGACCGGGCCGCCGGGATCGCCGAGGTGATCGCGCTCGGCGCCGACCATCCCGCCATCGAGCTGCGCGACCGCGCCACCACCCTGGCCGCCCGCCACGGCGTCGCGCCGGTCCCACCCGACCTCGGCGCGGCGGTCACCGGCCCGCGCGGCGACGACCTGCCCGCCCCGACGCCACCCGCCCCGGCCCCCGAGCCGATCACCGATGTCGACGAGCTGGCCGAGGAGGTCGCCGCGCTGCTCGGCACCCGGTACGAAGGCGCGTCGCTGGAACGGATCCTGGACGGGTTGGTCCGGCTCACCGCCACCGACGCCGTGCGGGTACGCGCCGCCCTCGACCCGGTGATCGAACGCCAACACTGGTCCTGGGCGAACGAACACCGGTACGACCCGCTCTGCCTCTGCCAGGTGCTGGTCGACGTGTTCTCCAGCGCCGGAGTGGAGCAGCCCGCCCAACCCCGGTCCCGATGGCAGGCGCTGCTCGCCGCGCTCCGCCGCAGCGAACCGTCGGCGCCGGAGCTGGTCGGCACGGGCCCCCGGGTGCCCCCGGTGCACCGGCTGCTGCGCGCCCGGCTCGCCGAGATCGGCGCACACGTCACCGACCGGGGCGACACCGGCCTGCTGGCGCTGCCCACGTCCGCCAACGGCGCCCTCGACCCGATGGTCCTGGTGGAACGGCTCGCCGCGCTCGGTGGGCGTACGCCCGGACACTGGGACCTGACCCAGGCGTTGCTGCGGCTGCCGACCGGGGCCGACGAGGCGGTCGCCGGGAAGGCGGCGGCGCTGGGCACCCCGGCCGGTGACCGCCTCGCCGCCTGGTTGCGCGACGGTGGCCTGCCGCAACCGGTGATGCGGCAGAGCACCCTGCACCGCAAGCGGAAGGGCCAGTACAACTGGGACCATCCGTACATGCCGCCGGAGCGGCTCCTGGTCGAGCTGAGCCCACCCGACGGCCACACCGACCCCCACGGCCTGCTCACCCTGCCCCCGTCCTCGATCGGCGTGGAGCACACCGGCTGGGTGAACCTGTGGCCCTCGCTGCTGCCCGGCCACCGGGGCGTCGTCGCCGCCTCCGTCCTCCCCCTCGTCGCGAACACCGCCGACCTGGACCAACGGGACGGCACGGCGGTGCTGCCGCTGCTCGCGGAGACCACCGGTCCCGGCGGGATCGCCCTCGCCCTGGCGATGGCGTACGGCCTCGGCGCCCGACACGCCACCGACCGCGTCGCCACCCTGGACGCCCTGCTCACGCTCGCCGCCGCCGACCAGTTCGACGCGACGGGCACCGGCACGGCGCTCGGCACCCTGGTCACCGGGGAAAGGGTCAAACTGTCGCGGGTCGTCGAGCCCCTCCGCGACGCGGCCCAGGCCGGCGCACCGTTGACCGTGTGGCGGCTGCTGGCCGCCACACTGCCCGCACTGCTCACCCCACCCGCCCCGCCACGCGGCACCATCGACATGCTGACCCTGGCCACCGAGACCGCCACCGCCACCGGGGTACGCCTCGACGTGCCCGGTCTCGCCGAGGTGGCCGCCCGAGGTGGATCCAGCCGCCTGGTCACCGAGTCCCGCCGCCTGCACCAGGCGCTGGGGAACCTGTGAGCGAACCACCGCCGACGACGGAGACCGCCCGGGCCGCACCCGGGCGGTCTCCCGCCGACAACTGGCGGCGCTTCTGGCGACGCTCTCCGGACGTCCACCCCGAGCCGGCCGACCTTCCCTACGTGGTCGCCTTCGGCCTGTCGGGCCTGGCCGTCGGGGCGGTCGTCGGTGTCGCCCTGGTGCTGCTGATCCCCTACCACCCGCCGACACTCATCCTCCTGGCCACACTGTCGCCCGCCCTCCACCAGCACGCGGAGGGCGTACGGCACCGCTGGTGGGCCCTTGCCGCCGGCCTGGCGACAGGAGTCGCGGCCGGTCTCGGCCTCGACGCCCTGCTGGAGACCGTCGTCGGCTCGGAGTGGGCGACGTTGGGGGGCCTGCTGTTCGGCAGTGCGGTCGGCATCCTGACGCACGCAGGGACGACCCACCTCCCGGTCCGCGCCCTGCGATGACCACCGCACACCATCGCCGATGGCGACGCGATTCCTCGGCACGATGATCGCCGCAACCGTCGCCCCGGCCAGGTGCGCCCACCGGCCGACGAGCAGACGGCCGATCCCGAGCCCGGCACCACTGTGGACGCTCCCGCACGCCGGCCGGAATCCGATGGTCGCCCAGACGTCGCGCGCTCTGCGTACGAGATGCTGCTGTCTCGACGTCGGCAGAGGCAGCAGCATCCCCGAAGTTGTGTCTGGAGCCGGCCACGACCCTGCGATTCCGCGCGACCGGCGCAAGGGGCGGGCGCGATCCGTCTGTGCTGTCAGCTCGACAGGGGCCGAGGCCATGGGGGGCCACCACTGGCGCGCCGCGCACCATCGGCTGAGCACGGCCGGGCCGACTGGCGGGCGCGGGGTAGCGTCGACTCGCATGGGGATCTTGGGAAGGGGCGCGGGGGACGTCGGGCGACCGGTGCGACCGGCGGATACGGGCCGATGGGTGGTACCCGTGCTGGTGCCGCTCGTGGTGGTCTTCGTCGCGTACGCGTGGGTCGTTCCCGACGGGCTGGGTGCGGCCACCCGGAGCGTCGCGGTGGCGACGGCCTGGGGGGCGGCCCTGATCGGGACGCTGCTCGTGACGCTTCTCGTCCTCTTCGCGGTCACCGCGGTCCGACGCGGTGCCGACGCGGCGCGGCAGGTCGCGCGGACACCCGGCACCTGGCTCGCGGTCGGCGTGGTCGGCTACCTCGTGCTGCTCACCGCCGTCTCCGGGCGGATGGCACCGCTCCCGGTGTTCGACGCGCTCGATCGACACTGGCAGGGCAAGGTGCTCGACCTGCTCTGGCTGGCCATCCTGTTCGGCATGATGCACCGGTGGGCGCGGACCGAGGCGGGCCTGCGGCTGGGCATCACGCCCGGCTCGGCCCGGCCGGCGCTGCTCACCATCGCCGTCGTCTTCGGGGGTTTCGTCGGGCTCACCGCGCTGGCGGTCGCGCTGGATCCCTCGGCCGCCACGACCGTGAACGCCGAGCAGGTGGCCTACGACGCCACGATCCCGAACCTGACCGAGGAGTTGATCTGGCGGGCCGCGATGATCGCGGTGCTCGACCGGGCCTTCGGTACGCCCTGGATGCTGCTCGGCGCGCCGGTCGGCTGGGGCATCGTGCTGACCAGCGTGGTCTTCGGCGCCGGCCACGGCATCCTCGTCGACCTGGACGGCGTCTGGGGGTTCAACGTCGCCGGTGGCCTCTTCGCGACCGTGATGGGATTGGCGCTCGGCTGGATCTGGGCGCGTACCGGCAGCGTGTGGCCGGCGTTCCTGCTGCACTGCGCGCCGGAGCTGGGGGTTGACGTCGGCATGCTGGTCGCCGGTTGAGTCGGCGTGGGCCCCCGTCGGCGTACCGGCGGGAGCCCACCGGCTCAGACGGCGTGGCGCTGGGCCCAGTCGAGCGCGTAGTCGGCGACCTGCTCCCAGCCGGGCTCCGCGCACGTCCAGTGTGAGCGCTCGGGGAACTCGTGGAAGTCGGTGACGGTGCCGGCCGCCTTGTAGTGGTGGGCGTTGGAGCGGTTCACCGAGGCGGGCATGATGTGGTCCTTGCCGCCGGCGATGAACAGCAGCGGGGCGCGCTCCTCGTTGCGGAAGTTCACCCAGGTCTCCTGCTTGCCGGGGGTGAAGTTGGCGAGCAGGCCGTAGGACCAGACCCAGCTACCCGGCGCGGGGATCGCGTACCGGTCGTAGGCGGCGCGGGCCTCGTCCTCGGGCAGCGTGTTGGTGAACGCGTAGTGGAACTGCTCCGGGGTGAAGCCGGCCGCGCGGTGCCGCTTGGCCGGGTTGTTGAGGATCGGGAAGAGCGACTTGATCTGCGAGGGCGGGTTGACCCGGATGCCCTCGGGCGGCGCCGAGTCGATCACGACACCGGCCGCGCCGTGTCCCCGGTCGAGCAGGAGCTGGGTCAGCGTGCCGCCGAAGGAGTGACCCATGATGATCGGCTTCTCCGGCAGCGCGGTGATGACCTTCTCCAGGTGCGCCACGGTCTCCGGGACGGTCACCGTGGCGATCGGCGTCGGGTCGGCACGCAGCGCCTCCACCTCCACCTCGAAACCCGGGTAGGTCGGCGTCAACACCGTGTGTCCCTGCGCCTCGAAGTACGGCACCCAGTGTTCCCAACTGCGCGAGGTGACCCAGAGTCCGTGCACCAGGACGATCGTGCTCATGCGTCGTACTCCTTCAGGAAGGCCAGCAGGTCCTGGCCGAGCTGCTCCTTGTGAGTGTCGGTGATGCCGTGCGGCGCGCCCGGGTAAACGACCAGAGTCGCGTCCTTGACCAGGGCGGCGGACGCCTTGCCGCCGACGTCGAAGGGCACGACCTGGTCGTCGTCGCCGTGGATGACCAGCGTCGGCACGTCGAACCGGGCGAGATCGCCCCGAAAGTCGGTGGCCGAGAAGGCCGCGATGCTCTCGTACGCGTTGCGGTGCCCGGCCTGCACGCTCTGCCGCCAGAACGCGTCCCGGATCCCGGCGGATATCTCCACCCCGGGCCGGTTGTTGCCGAAGAACGGACCGTCGGCGAGGTCCCGGTAGAGCTGCGACCGGTCCGCCAGCGACCCGGCCCGCAGACCGTCGAAGACCTCCCCGGGTACGCCGTCCGGGTTGTCGTCGGTGCGCAGCATGAGCGGGGGTACGGCGGAGACCAGCACCGCCTGGGCCACCCGGGAGGTGCCGTGCCGGCCGATGTACCGGGTGATCTCTCCCCCGCCGGTCGAGAACCCGACGAGGGTCACGTCGCGCAGGTCCAGCGTGTCGACCAGGCTGGCCAGGTCGTCGGCGTACGTGTCCATATCGTTGCCGTGCCAGGTCTGGGTGGAGCGACCGTGCCCGCGTCGGTCGTGCGCGATCACCCGGTAGCCCTGCCCGGCGAGGAACAGCGCCTGCGCCTCCCAACTGTCGGAGTTCAGCGGCCAGCCGTGGCTGAGCACGACCGGCCGCCCCGCACCCCAGTCCTTGTAGAAGATCTCCGCGCCGTCCGCGGTCGTGACGAAGGGCATCCTGCCGTCCTTTCGCTGCCTGGGCGAGAGAATCGCACCGATCGCGCGGACCGGGTCTCGGATCGAAACCTAACGTCGGCCCGACGGGCCGGGGAGGGCTGTGAGTGCACGGGCGCGACCGACAGTGCACGGATGCGGGGGCGGCCCGTCGCCGTGCGACGGACCGCCCCACAGGACCGGTCGGTGGGTCAGCCGACCGTGGCGGGGAACCGTTCCCAGACCCGGTGGTCGGCCATCAGCCGGTGCACTCCGGTGAAGACCTCCTCGCCGGAGTCGCCGGTGACGACGCCGGGCGTACCGGCGACCCCCACCTGCTCCAGCACGGCGACGCCGGAGCCCCAGGCGCCGACCGCCTTGGCGTGCCGCCAGCACTCCTCGACCATGAGCAGCACCCGGGGGTCCACCGGGCGGGTCGCGGGAGCCGCGCCGGCCCTGGCGTCACGGGCGGGCAGCGCGTCCGGGGCCGGGGCCGGGGCGGTGGCGACCAGCAGCGCGTCGAACTCGACCGACCGGCCGGTGGCGAAGCTGCGCTGCGCGGGCAGGTCACCGATCAGACCGCCGTGCGGGGCGATCAGCAGCGGCACCATGTCGGCGGCGAAGACCGCCCGGCGTACGTCGCGGACCATGTCCAGGTCGACCTCCGGGTCCACGACGATGCCGACCGTCCGCCCGTCGGCCGGCCACTGCCGCCCCACCTGGGACAGCACGGCGCTGGGCGTGACGTCGGCGAGCGGCACCGTCGGTTCCGGCGTGGGCAGCCCGAGCCCGGTGGCGACCCGGGCGCAGAGCACCGGGTCGATGGTGGCCAGGCACTGGAGCTGCCGTTCCTTGATCTCCTGGTGGTAGCACTTGCCCAACTCGAAGGTGTAGGCGCGGATGATGTGTTCCCGCTCCACCGGGGACATGCTCAGCCAGAACAGTCGCGCCTGGCTGAAGTGGTCGTCGAAGGAGACCGGGTTGGCCCGGATCTTCGGCGCCTCGGCCACCCGTACCGGCACGTCGAGGAAGGCGTTCTCGGCGTCACCGGCCGGGAACGGGTTGCCGCCGTCGAGCGAGTTCGGCCGGTACGGTGCCACCCCGGCGTGCACGGCGTGCTGGTGGAAGCCGTCGCGCAGCATGTCGTTGACGGCCGCGTGCGGCCGGTTGATCGGGATCTGTGCGAAGTTCGGGCCACCCAGGCGGGTGAGCTGGGTGTCGACGTAGGAGAAGAGGCGGCCCTGCAACAGCGGGTCGTTGGTGACGTCGATGCCGGGCGGCAGGTGGCCGACGTGGAAGGCGACCTGCTCGGTCTCGGCGAAGAAGTTCGTCGGCGTACGGTTCAGCGTCAGGCTGCCGACCAACTGCACCGGGGCGAGTTCCTCCGGCACGATCTTCGTCGGGTCGAGCAGGTCGATGCCGGCGAACGTCTCCTCCGGCGTGTCCGGGAAGACCTGGAGGCCGAGTTCCCACTCCGGGAAGGCGCCCGCCTCGATGGCGTCGTACAGGTCGCGCCGGTGGAAGTCCGGGTCGATGCCGGCGAGCATCTGGGCCTCCTCCCACACCAGGGAGTGCACGCCCAGCTTCGGCTTCCAGTGGAACTTGGCCAACACCGTCTCGCCCGCCTCGTTCACCAGACGGAAGGTGTGTACGCCGAAGCCCTCCATGGTCCGGTACGAGCGCGGGATGCCCCGGTCGGACATGTTCCACATGGTGTGGTGCTGCGCCTCGGTGTGCAACGAGACGAAGTCCCAGAACGTGTCGTGCGCGCTCTGCGCCTGTGGGATCTCCCGGTCCGGGTGCGGCTTGCCGGCGTGGATGATGTCCGGGAACTTGATCGCGTCCTGGATGAAGAAGACCGGCATGTTGTTGCCGACGAGGTCGAAGGTGCCCTCGTCGGTGTAGAACTTCGTGGCGAAGCCCCGGGTATCGCGCACGGTGTCCGCCGAGCCGCGTGACCCGAGGACGGTGGAGAACCTGACGAACACCTCGGTCGTACGGCCTTTGCGCAGGAAGCCCGCCCTGGTCACCGCCTCGGCCGCGCCGTACGCGGTGAACACGCCGTGCGCTCCCGCGCCTCGGGCGTGCACCACCCGCTCCGGGATGCGCTCGTGGTCGAAATGCGTGATCTTTTCGCGTAGGTGGTGGTCCTGGAGCAGGGTGGGTCCACGTGGCCCCGCCTTGAGCGAGTGGTCCGTGTCGCGCAGCCGCGCCCCCTGTGCCGTGGTCAGGTAGGCACCCTGCTGACCGTTCGCGCTGGCCGGCGCACCGGTGCGTGCGCCGGTCGGCGTACGGGTCTGCGGGCTGCCCTGCTCCGGCTTGGGCGGCAGCGGGTCCTGCGGTGTGGTCGGCTCGGCCACGGTCGGTGGTGCGCTGCCCGGCTTGCCGGGCACGTCCGGCGTGAGGGCGTCGGTGACCTTCTCGGCGGCGGACTCCACCGCGTCCTTGACCACCTTCGCGGGATTGCGGGCATCCATATCGGCGACTACCTCCTGAGCACGAGGACCAGATGCCATCGCGGTACCCTGGCCGGAGTCGGCAAAACAGGGCGAACGGTACGAGTCTGTGATCCCTGTCCCCGGCCCAGGCCCGGCTACGGTCGGCGCGCGTGGACGCGTTCGATCGCGCCGTAGCTGAGACGTTCGGCGGCGAGCACCTCGACGTCGAGCTGCCGCAGGGTGTGCAGCGGGCGGCGGGTGTAGTGCTCACCCCGCAACGGCACGCTCACCAGGTCGACGACATGCTGCGCGGCGCGCAGCAGCGGGTGGGAGGCGGGGACTGAAGTCGACGCCGCGCAGCCGCACGTCGGCCGGGCAGTGCGGCAGGTTGAGGCCGGTGCCGACGGCCACCTCCAGGGTGTGCCCGGTGGCGCGTCGGCACACCGACCGGCGACTGGCCCCGAGCAGTCGGCGTCCCGCCGAGGCAGTCCTCCGGTCGCACCCGCCGGCCCGGTCGTCCCAGTAGTGGACGAGTCGGTCACGCCGTCGCAGGCACTGCCCCCACTCCCACTCACCCGCTCGCCCCCACCCACCCACCCCCCGCCACCGACAGCCGGTTGATCAAGAGGTTTTGGCGCTCAGCGTCGAGGTGTCGTCACCAAACTTCTTGATCAACGCTCCGGGGCGGGGAGGGTGGGGGGTGGGGGTGGGGGGGTCAGGGGTGGGGGGGGTAGGCGGCCTTCGGCGCGGAGTCGGGCGAAGTGGACCTCGGGGGGTGGTTCGGGGTCGGGGTCGGAGGGACGGGGTCCTTCCGGGCCGTCGGCGGAGAAGCGCAGCAGCGTCTCGACCCGGGTGATCCGGAACCGGCGGCCCAGCACGGTCACCTCGTGCGTCCGGGTGGCATCGATCCGGTCGGCGGCCCGCCGGTACTCCGCCGCCTCCGCCTCGGTCGGATCGGCCAGCCGGGGCACGAGCCAGCGGAACTCGAAGGTGATCAGGTCACGGGCCTCCTGCGGGGTGGCCACCGCCCGGCTCGTCGGATGCCATCCGGCCCCGACCTGTTCGGCCACCGCGAAGCGGGTCGGCAGCAACACGCCGTCGGGATGCGAGCGCACCGCGGCGACGCTGTCGGCGTACACGTCGGCGGGCACCTGGGCACGCGGATAGCGGGCCGGCAGCAGCTCGACCTTCAGCACCGCCGCGCCGACGCCGGTCGGTTCGGCCGGGTCGGCGACCAGGTCGGCGCCGCCGAGGAAGCTGTCCGAGGTGTCGGCGTCACGCGGGTCCGGGTCGGTGGGGCGAGGCGGCTCCGGCCCGTCCGGGCCGAAGCGGGCGAAGGTGTCCGCCCGGATCACCCGGTGTCGACGGCCGCCGACGGTCACCTCGTCGACCTTCTGCCAGTCCAGGACGGTACGCACCGAGGTCAGCTCGGCCAGCAGGTCCGCGTCGGCGGTCTCGGCGATCCGGTCCCGCAGCCGGTGCGCCAACGCGTCCCGCGCGGCCTGCGGGGTCTCCTCGACGAGTTCGTGCACCTGCCAGCGTCCACCGCCGAGGTCCACCGCGTAGCCGAAGATCGGGGCGCCGAGCCGCAGCGTCGGGTACGCGCCGGCTCGCTCGACCGCGTCGTGCTCGGTGACCAGCTCCACCGGGTCGTCCCGGTGCCGAATCCGGATCACCGCGTCCGGCGGCTGCTCACCGTGATGCATAGCTTCACATTGTGTAACGACAGTCGTCGACGCGCCAGAGGCGTCACCGGATTCCCTGGCGCGGGACCGTCGCCGCCGGACTCACCGCCCGGACGACCGGCGGCGACGCAGCTCGGCCACCACCGGGACGAGCACCGCGAGGGCGAGCAGCCCGGCCAGCCCCCACGGCTGGTGGTCGGTGGTCGCCTCGACCCGGCGCGCCGAGCCGGAGGTGACCAGCTCACCGTGGATCCGGTAGTCGCCGACGGCCGGGGCCGGCAGACTGATCGGGATCCGGACGACGCGTTCCTCCCCAGCGGCCAGATCCGGCACGTCGGGGGACGCGACGAAGCCGGTCGGCTCCGGTCCCCGGCCGACGCTGAACGACAACGCCACCGCCACCGGAGCCGACTCGTCGTTGCGCAGCCGCAGCACCACGGTCCGCTGCGCGGAGGCACCGAACAGGGCGGGCCAGCCGCCGTCGCGTTCCACGTGTGCCCCGACGACCACCGGAGGTCGGGTCGCCACCGACCGGACGGTGCCGCCGGGTCGCCGGGTCGCACCGGTCACGCGCAGCGGGGCGGTCGCCGAGAGCCGACCCTCCATCGTGCGCACCCGCACCTGACAGGGGCAGCCGTCCGGCGGGGCGGCGACGGTCAGCGGCGTGCCACCGGCGCCGGTGCCGGGCAGGTGGATCTGGGCCGAGGTGTCCACCGCGCAGCGGGACGGCGTACCGGTGTCGCACAGTTCGATCACGACGGTGCCGGCGGGCCAGCCGGTGAGCCGGACCAGCACCTGCTCCCCCGGGCTGGCCTCGGCCCGGTCCAGCGTCACCCGAGGCTCCGGCGTCGGCGCACCGGTCAGGGTGAGCGCGGCGAGCAGCGCGACGGCACCGTACGCGGACCACCTCATGCCGGCGTCGACCTACGCCGCCGGATCGCCCGTACCCGGCTGACCAGCAGCGCCCCCAGGGCGACGAGCAGCACCGCCGTCCACACCCACGGCACGGCCCAGGTCGCGGTGGTGCGGTGCACGGTGGGCAGCATCCGGTCCGGGGTGGCCGGGTCGACGGCCACGTCGGCGGCGAGCCGTCCGGCCGGCACCACGCCGTTGATCTGTTCGGTGACGGTGATCGCCGCGCCGGGCAGCAGCTCGGGCACGGTGACCGGTGCGGTGCGGGCCAGTCCGATGCCGAACGGCGCGGTCAGGCGTACCTGGGCGGTGCCGGTCAGCCGGGTGTTGCCGGTGTTGCGCAGCCGATAGCTGACCACGACCGGCCCGGTGCCGAACGGGTTGACCGGGTTGTCGTAGCCGATCCGCATCGCCTCGACCTGGAGGCCGGGGCGCACCGGGCCGGCCACCCGCAGGTAGATCCGGGCGGCGACACGGCGGTCCAGCCTGACCTGCCCGCCCGCGTCCGCCACGTGGGCGATCGAGGCGACCACACCACCGGCGTGGTCACCGGGGCTGGCGTTCGCCGGCACCTCGATCCGGAACGGCAGGATCACCTGCTCGCCCGCCGGCACCCGGTAGGTGCGTTCGGCGAACCGGGTCCAGGCTCCCACGTCCACCGCCGGACGGCTCGCCGGTTGCAGCGCGAAGCCGCCGTCATCGGTGGTGAAGGCGTCGGCGCCGTACACCGCGAACGTCATCGCGGTCGTGCTCAGGTTGGTCAACGCCACCCGGTCCTCGATCACCTGACCGGGGTCGGCGTCGTGGACGAAGTAGCTGCGGCCGGTGGGGCCGGACGGTCCGGACGGCTGCACCGCCCAGGTGAACCCGGCGTCGCTCGGCGACGGTGACGGGGCGGGAGCCGGCGCGGCGAGGGCGACGGCGGGTCCGCCCGCCAGCACGGTGACGAGCAGGACCACGGTCACGGCGACCAGGTGCGGGGAAGGGCACCTCGTCATCGATCTGCGCACAACAAGATGCCCTTCCACGCGTCAGGACAGGGTCAGGGTCAGGGTGGCGGTGTAGTCACCCGGACCGGTGGCGGCCGGGACCCCGAGGCCCAGGTCGGCACCGCACCGGAAGCTGCCGGCGCTGGCACCGGCGGCGGAGCCGCACAGGGTCCGGGCGCTGCCCAGTCCCGTGCCGTCACCCGGGTTGGCCCGTCCGCCCGGGGTGACCACCCCGGACGAGCCCACCAGCTCGTCGGCGAGCACGGACGCGTTCGGCGTCCAGCCGAGGTTGTCGGCGGCGATGGTGCCACCGAGCGCGCTGGTGAAGTCCTCCACCTGACCGACCACGTTCCAGCCGGCGTTGGTGCCGCGCAGGTCGTTGACGGTCACCGCGTTGAGCGCACCGTCGGCAACCGCGCCGGGGTGCACGGCCGACAGCGCCACGGCACTGCCGGACGAGGTCAGCGTCAGCGGACCGGACTGGAGCACCGTGGCGGTGATCTCCTGCTCGGCGCCGCTCGGGCCACCGGTGGCTCCCCGGAAGGTGACCGGGGTGAAGGTGTCCTGGCTGCGGTCGCTGGAGGCGTGTGCCGCGAACGTCAGCACGTAGCACTGGGTCACCGTGCAGTCGACCGTGTCGCCGTTGCCGTCGGTGTAGCTCGGCACCAGGTCCAACGTGGTGGAGAAGGTGCCGTCGGCGGCGAGCTTCACCTGCGCCGCGGACGACGAGGCGTTCTTGTGCACCCACTTCACCGGCTTGTAGGGGCGGGAGTTCGTCCAGTGGTTGTCGACCTTCGGGCCGAACGCCACGTAGACGCCGACACCGCCGTTGGCGTCCGGGTCGAACCCGGAGCCGGTGACGGTGACCGACGTGCCCTCGGGGTCGAGGGCGGCGGACGGGTCCACGGTCACCGACGGAGTGGCGGGGCCGCCGCCGCCCGTGCCGGTGGTGAAGGTGAACGACGTCGGGTCCAGTGCCGTGCCGGCGGTGAAGAAGCCGGCGAAGGCGCTGGCCCCGGTCTCGGTGAGCGTGGTGGTCAGGTTGCTCCAGCTCACCGAGTCGCCCGAGACGGTCGGGTTGGTGCCGCCGGTGCCGAGGGTGGCGATGGCGGCCTGCTCGATCTGCACCGGTTCGAACCCGCCGCCGCTGACCTCCAGGTCGACGTCGGCGAGCAGCGAGCCGCCCGCGCCGTCCACCACCACCGTGGGGTTGGCCAGGGTGATCTTGAAGAAGTGCGAGGGGTACGAGAACACGACCGTGCCGCCGTAGTTGACGGTGGTCGCGCCGGTGGCGCTGTCGTACGTGCCGCCGGCGACCGGGAACTTGAAGGTGCCGTCCGCGTTGCGGGTGGCACCGTCGGCGACCGCGATCGGCGGGTTGCCGTTACCGGTCGAGACGTACGCCCGGAACGAGCTCTTGAAGCCCCAGTCGAGGCTTCCCGCAGTGACGTCGGCGGGTGCCGCCGTCGCCGGGGCCACCACGGCCAGTGACGCGGCGGCGCCGAGCACGGCTGCCGACGCCCACCGGTACGACCGTCGGCGGATACCGCCGGGTCTGGGTACGGACATGAGTCTTCCTCTCGGAGGGGATAGGGCGTGATTAGGTTAGGCTCACCTAATCTTCTGGGAAATCCTCCGAACACCCTCTTGCGGATTCCACAAGATCTACTTAGGTTAGCCTAACCAATCTTCGGAGGTCACTCATGCCTGCCCGCCTCGCCGCCGCCCTGGTCAGCGTGGTGCTGCTGGTCATCGGCGCCCTCGCGGCCGGCCCCGCGTACGCGGACACGGTCGGCAGGGGCCCCGACGGTCAGCGGCTCTCCGTCACCCGGACGAGCGCGATCCCGCTCGCCGGTGCCACGGTCACCGTCTCCGGCTCCGGTTACGACACCGCCAAGGGCGTCTACGTGGCGTTCTGCGTCGACAACGGTGCCGGTGCGCCGCCCTCGCCCTGCGGCGGCGGCATCGACACCACCGGTGCCAGCGGCGCCTCGCACTGGATCTCGTCGAACCCGCCCGCCTACGGCGAGGGGCTCGCCGTCCCGTACGGCTCCGGCGGCTCGTTCAACGTCCAGCTCCGGCTGACCGCGACGATCGGCGACGTGGACTGCACCGTCCGGCGCTGCGTGGTGGCCAGCCGCAACGACCACACCCGCAGCTCCGACCGGTCGCAGGACGTCAAGGTCCCGGTCACCTTCGCCGCACCGGCGGCCAGCCCGACCACCCGGGCCGCCGCCCCGACGTCGCCGGTGCCCGGCGGCACGACCCGGACCTCCGCCGCCCCGGCACCGGCCGCCTCCGGCGTGCCCTCCGGCACGGCCCCCTCGACCGACGCCGTCGGCGGTTCGGCCGCGCCGGAGGTCGGCACGGTCACCGGCACCGGTGGCACCGGCACCGACCCGGTCAGCGGCGACCAGCAGTTGCTCACCACCCAGGTCAGCGACAGTGGACCGGCCGGGCGCTGGTTCACCGTCACGGTGGCCGGACTCGCCGTGCTGCTGGTCCTGCTGGTGGTTCTGCGGATCCGCCGACGTCGGCAGGCGCAGCGGTGAGGCGCGTACTGCCCGCGCTGCTGGCACTGCCCGCGCTGCTCGGTCTCGTCGCCTGCGACGCCACCGCCGGCACACCGGGCGCCACCCCGGCGACCGGCTGCGGACCGGCCACCGCCGTGGTGACCGACACCGACGTGGCCCCGGTCGGCGGCGACCCCGGCAGCAGTCTGCCGGCCACCGTGGACTCGGCCGACGGGACGACGGTCACCGTCACCGACGCCAGCCGCATCCTCGCGGTGAACCTGTACGGCTCCATCGCCGAGATCGTCTTCAGCCTCGGCCTCGGCGGGCGGGTGATCGGGCGGGACACCTCCACCACCTTCGCCGCCGCCGCGCACCTGCCGGTGGTCACACCGGCCGGACACGACCTGGCCGCCGAGGCGGTGCTGCGGCTGAACCCCACGGTGGTGCTCGCCGACACCAGCATCGGCCCGCCCGAGGTGCTCACCCAACTCCGTCGGGCCGGCATCCCGGTGGTCCTGATCGACGACGAGCAGAGCCTCGCCGCCATCCCCCGCAACATCCGGGCCATCGCCGCCGCCCTCGGCGTACCGGCGGCCGGGGAACTCCTGGTGTCCCGGGTCGAGGGGGAGATCGCGCAGGCCCGCCGCAGTGCCCCGGCGGACGGCCCTCCGCTGCGCATCGCGTTCCTCTACGTCCGGGGCACCGCCGGGGTGTACCTGATCGGCGGCAAGGGCGCCGGCTCCGACGAGATGATCCGGGCCATCGGCGCGACCGACGCCGGCACCGAGATCGGACTGTCCCGGTTCCGGCCGCTGACCAGCGAGGGTCTGATCAACGCGGCACCGGACGTCATCCTGGTGATGACCGAGGGGCTGGAGTCGGTCAAGGGCGTGGACGGCCTGCTCGCCCTGCCCGGCGTCGGCCAGACCCCGGCCGGTCAGCACCGCCGGATCGTGGACATGGACGACGGGATGCTGCTGAGCTTCGGGGCCCGGACCGGCCGCACCATCCAGGCCCTCGCCGATGCGGTCCACCGACCGTGCGCATGAGACGGCCACTGCTGCTGGTCGGGCTGGGCGTCGCCCTGGTCCTGCTCTGCCTCGTCGCGGCCGGCACCGGGCAGGTCCGGGTGCCCCCCGCCGAGGTGCTCGGCTCACTGCTGCACCGCATCGGGCTCGACGTGGGGCCACTGCCGAGCGCCCCGCACGGGGAGAGCGCACTCTGGGTGGTGCGCTTCCCCCGGGTCGTGCTCGCCGTCGTCGTCGGCGCCGCGCTCGGCTGCGCGGGCGCGCTGATGCAGGGACTCTTCGGCAACCCGCTGGCCGAACCGGGCGTCATCGGCGTCTCCTCGGGTGCCGCCGTCGGTGCCGCCACGGTCATCGTCACCGGTGTCGCCACCCTCGGCGGCTGGACCGTCGCGGTCGGGGCCTTCCTCGGCGGTCTCGCCGCCACCGCCCTGGTCTACTCGATGTCCCGCACCGGCGGACGCACCGAGGTGGTCACGCTGGTGCTGACCGGCATCGCGGTCAACGCGGTGGCCGGCGCACTGATCGGCCTGCTGATGTTCTTCGGTGACGCCGACGCCGTACGCGCCATCGCCTTCTGGCAGCTCGGCAGCCTGGCGCAGGCCAACTGGGCGGCCGTGGGGGTCACCTTGCCGTGCGCGGCGGTCGGCATCGCGATCGCCCTCGCCACCGCCCGCCGTCTGGACCTGCTGGCCCTCGGTGACCGGTCGGCCCGGCACCTGGGCGTCCACGTGGAACGGTTGCGGCTGGCCATGATCGGGGTGACCGCGCTGCTCGGTGCCGCCGCGGTGGCCTTCACCGGAGTGATCTCCTTCGTCGGGTTGGTCGTGCCGCACCTGGTCCGGATGGTCGCCGGGCCGGGCCACCGGCTGCTCCTGCCGGCCAGCGCGCTGGGCGGGGCCATCGTGGTCGTCGCCGGGGACCTGGCCGCCCGCACCCTGGTCGACTACCAGGAACTGCCGCTCGGCGTGCTGACCGCCGTGGTGGGCGGCCCGTGCTTCTTCTGGCTGCTGCGCCGGACCCGGGCCCGGGCGGGAGGTTGGGGATGAGGCGGCGTACGGCGGTGCCGGAGGTCGGTCGCGATCCGATCGGTCTGCGGGTGGAGCGGTTGGGTGTCCGGCGCGGCGGCCGACCGATCCTGACCGATGTCACCCTCGACGTCCGGGGCGGAGAACTGCTGGCGCTGGTGGGGCCGAACGGCGCCGGCAAGAGCACCCTGCTCGGCGCCATCTGCGGCGACCTGGCACCGGCGTGCGGCGACATCGCGTTCGCCGGTCGGCCGCTGCACGGGTGGGCTCCGGTCGAGCTGGCCCGGCTCCGCGCGATGCTGCCGCAACGCGCCACCATGACGTTCCCGTTCACCGTCGGCGAGGTGGTCGCGATGGGCCGCGCCCCGTGGGCCGGGACCAAGTACGCCGACGAGGACGACGACGCGGTCGGCGAGGCCATGCGGCTGACCGGCACGGCGTCCTTCACCGACCGGGTCTTCTCCGCGCTCTCCGGTGGCGAGCAGGCGCGGGTGGCGCTGGCCCGGGTGCTCGCCCAACGGACCCCGGTGCTCCTGCTGGACGAGCCGACCGCCGCGCTCGACCTGCACCACCAGGAGTTGGTGCTCCGGCTGGCCCGCGAGCGGGCCCGCCAGGGCGGCGCGGTGGTGGTCGTCCTGCACGATCTGGCGCTGGCCGCCGCGTACGCGGACCGGATCGCGTTGCTGGCCGGTGGGCGGCTGGTCGCCGACGGGCCACCGGCCGAGGTGCTCACCGCCGACCGGCTCAGTGAGGTCTACCAGCACGAGATCGAGGTGCTGCCGCACCCGCGCACCGGAGTACCCCTGGTGCTGCCGGTCCGCACCGACGGGTGACGGCCCGCCGGTGGTGACCGGCGGGCCGTCGTACGTCGCACGAATCAGCTCGCGTCGGGACGCGGGGTCACGCCCAGCGCCGCGCACGCCTCCCGGTACATCCGGGCGGCCTCGGCCCGGATCTGCCGCCGCTCGGTGAGCGGGGCACTGAAGGGCACCCGTACCGGGACCTGGTCACCGTCCACAGTGGCCGTGAAGTACATCGCCTCGGCGTCCATGCCGGACATGGTCGCCGCGGTGGCGGCCGACGCACCGCCCAGCCCCTGGCAGATCAGCCGGCAGTCGTCGGCGTGGTCGGTGTTCATGTGCCGCATGACGGCCGACACCACGTCGGGCGGGAACGGCTCCGCCGCGCTCACGCCGCACTCCCCCGCACCACGTCGCGGCCCAGTTCGGCGATCATCTCGGTGTTCAGCCGGTACGCCCACGACACCTCGTCCAGGAAGCGTTGCCGCTCGACCTCGTCCCACGGTGCCGTGTCGAGCAGTTCGCGGTAGTGCTGCTTGAAGTCCTTCGCGTCCAGGTCCGGGAAGAGGAAGAAGCGGACACCGTCGGTGTCGAGCGCGAACGTGCGGCGTACCGCCCGCACCATGACCTGCCCCCCGGAGAGGTCACCCATGTACCGCGTGTAGTGGTGGGCGACGAAGCCCGCCGGCCAGGTGAACGCGACCTCGCGCAGGCGTTCCCGGTACTGCCGGGTGGCGGGGCTCGGCGCGATCCGGGTGGCCCAGTCGGGGCCGTGCAGGAACCGCAGGTCGTCGACGATGCGGGGTAGGCGGTGCAGTTCCTCGACGACGAACGGCCCGGCCACCGGGTCGTCCCGCATCGCCTCGGCGGCCTCCTCCAACGTCTGGTAGACGACGTGGAGTTGCTCCAACAGCGCCGCGTACCCGGCCCGGTCGAGCTGCCCCGACAGCAGGGCGTCGAAATACGTGGCGTGCTGCGCGGCCCGGTGGTCCGCCCTGGTCAACTCGCGCACCTGTGCGGCGAACCCCATGAACACCTCCTGTTAGGTAAGGCTAACCTATCATGATCACGACCTGGTGGGGAGAGGGCACCAGGTCAACATTCCAGGAAGGTAAACCCTTGCACCGCTTGGTCGGCTGGCCTGGCGCGGTCCACGACATCTTGCGACGCTAGTGATCGTGTATGACTACGACCTGTTGGTACTGGGCTCAGGGCCGAGCGGTCAGAAGGCCGCCATCGCCGCCGCCAAACTCGGCCGACGGGTGGCCGTCGTGGATCGGCGCGACATGCTCGGCGGAGTCTGCATCAACACCGGCACCGTCCCCTCGAAGACCCTACGCGAAGCCGTGCTCTATCTGACCGGACTGAGCCAACGAGACCTCTACGGCAGCAGCTACCGCGTGAAGGACGAGATCACCGTCAGCGACCTGGCGGCCCGTACCCAACACGTGATCAACCGACAGACCGACGTCATCCGCAACCAGTTGACCCGCAACCGGGTCACCCTGATCACCGGCACCGGCCGCTTCGCCGACCCGCACTCGGTCTGGGTCGACGGCGGTTCCGGACGGGACTCGAAGATCACGTTCGACAAGGCCATCATCGCCGCCGGCACCCGCCCGGCCCGGCCGGACAGCGTCGACTTCGACGACCGGACCATCGTCGACTCCGACGGCGTCATCAACCTCCAGGCCGTACCGCGCAGCATGGTGGTGGTCGGCGCGGGTGTGATCGGCATGGAGTACGCCTCCATGTTCGCCGCGCTGGGCACGAAGGTGACCGTGGTGGAACGCCGCGAACGGATGCTCGACTTCTGCGACGAGGAGATCATCGAGTCACTCAAGTACCACCTGCGCGACCTGTCGGTGACGTTCCGCTTCGGCGAGGAGGTCGCCGCGGTGGAGAAGCACCAGAACGCGGCGCTGTGCGTACTCAAGAGCGGCAAGCGGATCGTCGCGGACACGGTGATGTACTCGGCCGGACGGCAGGGCCAGACCGACGGGCTGGCCCTGGAGGCGGCCGGGTTGACCGCCGACCGGCGCGGCCGGATCGAGGTCGACGCGAACTACCGGACGTCGGTGGAGAACATCTACGCCGTCGGTGACGTGATCGGCTTCCCGGCGCTGGCCTCCACCTCGATGGAACAGGGCCGGCTGGCCGCCCAGCACGCCTGCGGCGAGCCGGAACGCCCGATGCACGAGTTGCAGCCGATCGGTATCTACACGATCCCGGAGATCAGCTTCGTCGGGAGGACCGAGGACGAGCTGACCGAGAGCGCCACCCCGTTCGAGGTGGGCATCGCCCGCTACCGCGAGCTGGCGCGCGGCCAGATCGTGGGCGACTCGTACGGCATGCTGAAGCTGCTCGTCTCACCGGACGACGGTCGACTGCTGGGCGTGCACGTCTTCGGCACCGGCGCCACCGAGATCGTCCACATCGGACAGGCGGTGATGGGCTGCGGCGGCACGGTCGACTACCTGGTCGACACGGTGTTCAACTACCCGACGCTGGCCGAGGCGTACAAGGTCGCGGCACTGGACGCGTCCAACAAGTTCCGCAACATCACCCGGATCGACAACTGACCGTCCGGCCCGGTCTCGCCGCCGTCCCTCCGACGGCGGCGAGACCAGGCCACCGGTGGGTGGTCGACCCGCGCCCCTCGTCCGCTCCTGCGCGGCGCCGTCATCTGACGTTCGGGCCCCGATGGTTTCCGGTGCGGCGCCTGTCGAGCTGAACCGTTCACGCCGTCGCCCATCGTGACCAACCGACCGGGCAGCCACCGACCGGGCAGCCACCGACCGGGCAGTCCACTGAGTCAGCTCGACAGCGGCCCGACCGGAGCAGGGCCCGCACCGGCGAGATGACGGTCCACGGCGGAGGTGACTCAGGCGGCGACCGGCGTCGCAGGGCGCACCGGGCTGAGGTGTCGGGCGTACGCGCCGGTGGTGAAAAAGGCCGGCAGGTCCTCGCCGAGCGCGGTTTCCTCGACGATGCGCGCCGCGTGCCCGGCGCGCTCGCGCCCGGCGGCGTCGCCGCGCCCCGCGACCAGGGCGGCCGACTCCTCGGCGAGGATGGTCCGGACCCGGTCGTGGGTCACGCTGCCGCCACCGGCCAGCGGTGTGCCGTGGTGCAGCCACTGCCAGACCTGGCAGCGGGCGATCTCGGCGGTCGCCGCGTCCTCCATCAGGTTCCACAGCGCCACCGCACCGGCCCCGGCGAGCCAGGCGTCGACGTAGTGCAGCGCCACCGCGATGTTGGACCGTAGCCCGGACTCGGTGACCCGGCCGGGGGTCTTGTCCACGGCGAGCAGGTCGGCGGCGGTGACCTCGACGTCGTCGCGCTGCCGGTCGAGTTGGTGCGGGCGTTCGCCGAGCACCGCGTCGAAGACCTCGCGGCACGTCGGCACCAGGCCGGGGTGGGCGACCCAGGAGCCGTCGAAACCGGCGGCGGCCTCCCGTTGCTTGTCGGCCCGCACCCGGCTCAGCGCCGTCTCGTTGACCTCCGGGTCCCGGCTGGGCACGAACGCGGCCATTCCGCCGATCGCGTGCGCCCCGCGCCGGTGACAGGTCCGCACCAGCAGCTCGGTGTACGCGCGCATGAACGGCACGGTCATCGTCACCTCGGCGCGGTCCGGCAGGACGAAGTCCGGCCACTGCCCGAAGTTCTTGATGATGCTGAAGATGTAGTCCCACCGGCCGGCGTTCAGCCCCGCCGAGTGGTCCCGCAACTCGTAGAGGATCTCCTCCATCTCGAAGGCGGCGGTGATCGTCTCGATCAGGGTGGTCGCCCGGATCGTGCCCTGCGGCAGCCGCAGGTAGTGCTGGGCGAAGACGAAGATGTCGTTCCACAGCCGCGCCTCGCGGTGGTCCTCCAGCTTCGGCAGATAGAAGTACGGTCCCGCACCGGCCGCGAGTTGCCGCCGGGCGCAGTGGAAAAGGTAGAGCCCGAAGTCGACCAGGCTGGCCGAGATCGGCCGCCCGTCCACCACGATCCCCTTCTCCACCAGGTGCCAGCCGCGCGGGCGGACCACGATGGTGGCCAGGTCGTCGCCGAGGGCGTATCGCTTGCCGCGCGCGTCGGTGAAGTCGATCCGCCGGTCCAGGGCGTCCATCAGGTTGAGCTGTCCCCGGATGACGTTGTCCCAGGTGGGGGCCGTGGCGTCCTCGAAGTCGGCGAGCCAGACCCGGGCACCGGAGTTCAGCGCGTTGATCGTCATCTTGCGGTCCGGCGGGCCGGTGATCTCGACCCGCCGGTCCTCCAGCCCGGGGGCGGGTGGCGCCACGCGCCAGCTCGGATCGGCGCGGACGCCGATGGTCTCCGGCAGGAAGTCGGGCAACTGGCCGGTGGCGAACCGGTCCCGGCGGGCCCGCCGGGTGTCCAGCAGCGCCACCCGGCGGGCGGCGAACTCGCTGTCCAGCGTGACCAGGAACTCCAACGCCTCGGGGGTGAGCACCTCGGCGAAGCGCTCCGCCACCGGGCCGATGATCTCGTATCTCATGCGAACTGCTCCTCCTCGGTCGACCCGCGCAGCGCGGTGGTCTCGGCGGCCGGGTTGAGCACCGTGCTGATCAGGTCGAAGTAGCCGGTGCCCACCTCGCGCTGGTGCTTGACCGCGGTGTAGCCGGCCGACTCGGCCGCGAACTCCCGCTCCTGGAGCGACACGTACGCCGGCATCCCCTCGGCGGCGTAGCCCCGGGCCAGGTCGAACATCGAGTAGTTCAGCGCGTGGAAGCCGGCCAGCGTGATGAACTGGAACCGGTATCCCATGTGGCCGAGTTCGCGCTGGAACTTGGCGATGGTGGCGTCGTCGAGGTGCTTGCGCCAGTTGAACGAGGGTGAGCAGTTGTAGGCGAGCAACTGGTCCGGGTACTCGTCCTTGACCGCCTCGGCGAAGCGGCGGGCGACCTCCAGGTCCGGCGTGCTGGTCTCCATCCAGATCAGGTCGGAGTGCGGGGCGTACGCGAGCCCTCGGGCGATGCACGGCTCGATGCCGTTGCGGACCCGGTAGAAGCCCTCCGGGGTGCGCTCGCCGGTGACGAAGGGGCGGTCCCGCTCGTCCACGTCGGTGGTGAGCAGCGTGGCCGCCTGCGCGTCGGTACGGGCCACCACCACGGTCGGCACCCCGGCCACGTCGGCGGCGAGGCGGGCCGCCTCCAGCGTACGGATGTGCTGCCCGGTGGGGATGAGCACCTTCCCGCCGAGGTGGCCGCACTTCTTCTCGGCGGCGAGTTGGTCCTCCCAGTGCACCCCGGCCGCGCCGGCCGCGATCATGGCGCTCATCAGCTCGTACGCGTTGAGCACGCCACCGAAACCGGCCTCGGCGTCGGCGACGATCGGGGCCAGCCAGTCGATGCCCGAGGTGTCGCCCTCGGCGGTGGTGATCTGGGCGGCCCGCAGCAGGGCGTTGTTGATCCTGCGCACCACCGCCGGCACCGAGTTGGCCGGGTAGAGGCTCTGGTCCGGATAGGTGTGTCCGGCCAGGTTGGCGTCGGCGGCCACCTGCCAGCCGGACAGGTAGATCGCCTTGAGTCCGGCCCGGACCATCTGCACCGCCTGGTTGCCGGTGAGCGCGCCCAGCGCGTGGACGTAGTCCTCGCTGGTGAGCAGCCGCCACAGCCGGTTGGCGCCGTGCCGGGCCAGGGTGTGCTCCTCCTGGATGGCGCCGCGCAACCGGATGACGTCCTCGGCGCGGTAGCTGCGCCGTACTCCGCGCCAACGCGGGTTGGTCTCCCATTCGTGCTGCAACTGCTCGACCGCGGAAAGCATCGTATTCATCCCCTTCGGGTTTCCGATTGACCTGTCGGCGCGTCGACGGCGACGCCGTTCACCGATGTGCCACAGACGGTCACACGGCTTGTCGGGGCCGGTCGAGAGACGGAAACAGCCAATTATTGAAAAGCCGGAGAGCGATTTTGCAAAGTTGCGAAAGCACCTATTCGCAGCAGTGCTAATGTGGCCCGACCCAGTCCGCCGATCGGGAGGTGCGGCGATGACCAAGACCTTCGCCGGCGCTCGCCTGCGCCGGCTGCGCGAGGAGCGTGGGATCAGCCAGACGGAGCTGGCCCGGCACCTCGGCATCTCCCCGAGCTACCTGAACCAGATCGAGCACGACACCCGCCCGTTGACCGTGCCGGTGCTGCTGCGGATCACCGAGCTGTTCGGTGTCGACCCGACCGTGTTCGCCGCGCACGACACCCCGCGCCTGGTCGCCGGGCTGCGCGAGGCCCTGCCCGCCCGGGCCGGAATCACCGAACTCACCGAACTCGCCACCCGGCTGCCCGACGTCGCCGCCGCCGTCATCGACCTGCACCGGCGCTACCAGCAGGTCGACGAGCAGCTCGCCGAGCTGGTCGGTGACCGGGAGCGGATCGGGCGCAGCCCGCACGACCAGGTGACCGAGTTCTTCTACCGCCGGCAGAACTACGTGCCGGACCTGGACGAGGAGGCCGAGCGACTGGCCGCCCGGATGGCGTTGCGCCGGGGCGAGGTGCGCGTCCTGCTGCGCGACCGGTTGGCGCAGCGACACGGGGTACGCGTCACCCGCGAGGAGCCCGGCTCGCTCGGCGGCGACCTGCACCGCTACCGCCCGCAGACCCGCACGCTGCACCTGTCCACCTCACTGCGGGGCGGGCAGGAGGCGATGCGGATGGCCGCGCAGATCGCGTTGCTGGAGTTCGCCGACGTGATCGACGAGATCGTCGAGTCGGAGAACTTCGACGACGTGCAGACCCAGATCCTCACCCGGGTCGGCCTGGCAAACTACTTCGCGGCGGCGCTGCTGCTGCCGTACGAGCACTTCCTGGCCGCCGCCGAGCAGCGCCGCTACGACATCGACCTGCTGACCCAGCACTACGCCCTCGGCTGGGAGACGGTCTGCCACCGCCTCAGCACCCTGCAACGCCCCCGGGCGCGCGGCGTGCCGTTCTCCTTCGTCCGGGTGGACCGGGCCGGCAACATGTCCAAACGGCAGTCCGCCACCGGTTTCCCGTTCTCCCGCACCGGCGGCACCTGCCCGCTGTGGAACGTCTACGAGGCGTTCGGCGCGCCCGGACGGGTGGTCACCCAGGTCGCCGCGATGCCCGACGGGCAGCGCTACCTCTGGATCGCCCGCACCATCACCCGCCACCACGGCGGCTACGGCCAACCCGGCAAGGTGTACGCGATCGGGCTGGGCTGCGAGACGCGGCACGCCGGGCGGTTGGTCTACTCCACCGGGATGGACCTGCACGCGGCCGAGGCGGCCATCCCGATCGGGCCCGGCTGCAAGACCTGCGAGCGGATGAGCTGCCCGCAGCGGGCCGCCCCGCCGATCAGCCGGCACCTGGACCTGGACGAGAACCGCAGCACGTTCATTCCGTACCCGCTGCGGGACTGAACCCGGCACCGGCGCGCGTAGCCCGACCCGCCGACGGCCTGCTATAGATGGTGGTTGATGTCGATGTGATCCGCCCACCCCCGTCGCGCGGGGCCACCACCACGCCGCCCCACCGACGGGCCGTCCACATCGGAGACCGCATGACACGTCACGCTCGCGTCCTGTCCCCCCTGGCCGTACTCGTCGTGCTGGCCGCGCTGCTCACACCGGTCTCCCCCGCCCGGGCCGTGCCGCCGAAGACGCCCCCGCTCACCACCCCCTGGACCAGCCAGGCGCTGGTCGGCACGCCGCTGCCGGAGTACCCGCGACCGCAGATGACCCGACCCGACTGGCTCAACCTCAACGGCGAGTGGCAACTGCGCCAGTCCGCCACCGACGACGCCCCGCAGTTCGGCGTCGACCTGCCGGAGCGGGTCAACGTGCCGTTCCCGGTGGAGAGCGCCCTGTCCGGGGTGCAGCGCGCCGCCGCCGACAACCGTCACCATCTGCACTACCGCCGCACCGTCACGGTGCCGGCCGACTGGTCGGGCCGCCGCGTCCTGCTGCACTTCGGCGCGGTGGACTGGCAGGCCACGGTCTGGGTCAACGGCACCCGGGTCGGCACCCACAGCGGCGGCTACGACGCGTTCAGCTTCGACGTCACGCCGCAGTTGCGCACCGGCCAGAACGAGATCGTGGTCAAGGTCTGGGACCCCACCGACAGTCGGCAGAACGGCAGCCTTCCGCCGATCGGCAAGCAGACCAGGACACCGAACGGCATCTTCTACACGCCGGTCTCCGGCATCTGGCAGACCGTCTGGCTGGAACCCGTGCCCGCCGCCTCGATCAGCCGGGTCGACACGTACCCGAACCTCGCCGACGACACGCTGCGGGTGCGGGTGCACACCCGCGGCACCGTCACCGGCCACCGCGTGCTCGCCGAGGCCCTGACCGGCGGCACCGTGGTCGGCACCGCCACCGGCGGTTTCACCGAGTTCACCGTGCCGGTGCCGAACGCCCGCCGCTGGTCCCCCGACGACCCGTTCCTGTACGACCTGCGGATCACGTTGCGCAACGCCGCCGGTGCGCCGGTGGACCGGACCACCCACTACTTCGGCATGCGGGAGATCACCACCCGGATGGTCGGCGGTGTGCTGCGTCCGCTGCTCAACGGCGAGTTCGTCTTCCAGGCCGGCACTCTCGACCAGGGCTACTGGCCGGACGGCCTCTACACCGCGCCCACCGACGAAGCCCTCGCCTTCGACCTGCGGAAACACAAGGACCTCGGGTTCAACATGGTGCGCAAGCACATCAAGGTCGAACCGCAGCGGTGGTTCTATCACGCCGACCGCCTCGGCCTGCTGGTCTGGCAGGACATCCCGTCGCTGACCGCGCAGGAGGTCGACGCGACCGACGCCCAGCAGGCCCAGTTCGAGGCGGAGGCCCGGGAGATCGTCGACGAGCACCGCAGCAGCCCGGCGGTGGTCGCCTACACGGTCTACAACGAGGGTTGGGGTGAACGGGCGCTCGCCGACACCCGACGGGTCGGTCAGAACGTCAAGAACCAGGACCCGACCCGGCTGGTCAACACGCACAGCGGCTACAACTGCTGCCAGTCGCTCGGCGACCCGGGCAACGGCGACATCGACGACTGGCACGTCTATCTCGGGCCCGCCTCCCCCGCTCCGTCCGCCTCCCGGATCGCGGTGCTCGGCGAGTTCGGCGGCCTCGGACTGCGGGTACCCGGGCACGAGTACAGCCCCAGCGGCGGCTTCTTCGCGTACGAGTGGCATCCCACCTCGACGGCGCTGACCGACCGGTACGTCGGACTGGTGGAGGGCACCCGGAACCTGATGGTCGGCACCGGTCTCAGCGCCTCGGTCTACACCGAGATCACCGATCTGGAGGGCGAGCTGAACGGCTTCCTCACCTACGACCGCCGGGTGGTCAAGATGGACGAGGCCCGGGTACGCGCCGCCAACCGCGCCCTGATCGACGCGTCCCGGTCGATCACGCCCCGGCAACCGGTCGCGCTGCCGGTGGGCGCCCGCCGCTCGTTGCAGGTGACCACGCCCGGGCACACCGGGCGGTACCTGCGGCACCAGAACGGGCTGGCGTACACCGAGATCGTCACCGAGGGCAGCGCGGCGCTGCTCAAACAGGACGCCACGTACACGATCCGGACGGGCCTGGCCGATGGGAGCTGCTACTCCTTCGAGTCGGTGAACTACCCGGGGCAGTACCTTCGCCACGCCGACTCCCGGGTACGCAACTCGCCCGACGACGGATCCGCGCTGATGCGCGCGGACGCCACCTGGTGCGCCCGTACCGGGCTCACCGGCAGCGGCGTGTCGCTGGAGTCGTACAACTATCGGGGGTCCTTCCTGCGCCACTACGACTCGCAGGTGTGGTTGAGCAACGGCGCGGGTGGTGCCGCGTACCAGTCGCCCGCGCTCTGGGCGGTGGACAGCACCTGGCAGGTCGCGAGTCCCTGGGCGCCCTGACCCGCCGTCCGCGACCCGGTGGTCCGGACCGACCGGTCCGGACCACCGGCGTGGCCACCCGCCCCGATCATGCCGGTCGCGCAGCGTCACGACCGCGACGGAGCTGCCGATACACTTGCCACCCCTCCGCACGTCCAGGACAGGTGCATTGGCTCGTCGTCGCTTCCGCGTCCCCCGTCCGCTGCGCGCCGCCCTCGGCCTGCTGTCGGCCGCCGCGCTGCTGGCCGGCTGCACGGCGACCGCCCCGCCCACCACGCCCACCCCGCTGCGGGTGCTCCAGATGAACCTCTGCAACAGCGGCATGGCCACCGGCTGCTACACCGGGCGGGCGGTGGACCAGGCCGCCGAGGTGATCCGCGCCGAACGCCCGGACATCGTCACGCTCAACGAGATCTGCTCCGGTGACGTGGACGCGTTGGAGCACGCCATGACCGGGGTGCACTCCGGCACCGTGGTCGCGGCCTTCCAGCCCGCCCGCAACGGTCGCACCGGAGAGCCCTACCGCTGCGTCAACGGCCAGCAGTACGGCGTCGGCCTGGTGACCCACATCGCCGACCCGTACCGGGGGCACGAGCTGCACCGGGGGGTCTTCCCGGCGCAGGACCCGGCCGACCCCGAGCAGCGCGCCTGGCTCTGCGTGGACGCCAGCACCGTGTTCTACGCGTGCACCACGCACCTGGCCTACACCAGCTCGACGCTGGCGTTGGCCCAGTGCGGGCACCTGCTCGGGGTGGCCGTACCCGAGCTGCACGCCGGTGCCGGCTACCAGCCGACGGTGGTCAGCGGCGACCTCAACCTGCGGCACGGCGGCACGCCCGACGTGCGGTCCTGCGTACCCGCTGACTACCAGCACCTGCACGACGGCGGGGTGCAGCAGTTCATGGCCACCCCGGACCTGACGATCACCGCCAGCAGGTCGATCGACATGCGTGGCACGACCGACCACGCGGCGTTCCTGGTCACCCTCACCACCGAGCGGGCCGAACACCCCGCTGCCTGACGACCCCGACCGTCAGTCCCACCAGAACGCCCAGGTCGGGGCGTTGACGATGCGGTCCGCGTAGCCGGCTAGCGTGCACGGGCTCTGCCCCTGCCAGATGTTGTCCGGGCAGAAGGCGAAGTGCTCGGCGGCGATCGGCAGCGCCTCGTCGACGGTCGTCGGCGGGGCGGCGACCGACAGGTACAGCTCGGCGAAGCCGAGGCCGATCACGCGTACCCCGAACCGATCCTCCCAGCTGCGCAGCACCGCGGAGAGTCGGCCGGTGTCGTTGGTGTAGTTGACCGGCCCCTGCCAGCCGACGACGGCGAGCGCGTCGCTGCCTCGCTCGGCGGCGACCAGACCGAGCCGCATGTCGGGCTGGGCCAGCGACAACTGCTCGGCCCAGTGGTCGGCGTGCTCCTGCGGCGTCACCCGGGGCGACGCCGGTGCGGCCAGGCCGGGCCAGTCCTGGCCGTAGGGCGCGGTGACGGCGAGCTGGCGGCTGGTCGGCTCACCGCCCTCGTAGTCGGTGGTGTGGTCGGACCACCATCCGGCCAGCAGCCGCTCGGGGTCGTGCTCCGCCGGGTCGGAACTGCTCGCCGGCCACAGCTCGCCGTCGGCCCAGGGGCGGTCCGGGTCGCCGTGCAGGTGGTCGAGGAGCAGCGGCCACAGCCCCGACCCGGCGTGCGCCGCGTGCAGCTCCGGCCACAGTCCGGACGGGGCCGGGCCGTCGCTGAGCCACAACGCGGGACGCTCGTCGGGTGCCTCCTCGCTGCGGACCGTCCGGCCGGGCGGGAGCGACACGGGCAGGGTGCGGCGGCGCGGCTGCGCGTCGGCGAACAGCTCCGCCAGATCGGTGGGAAGGTCGTTCAACTGCGAGGTCACGAGGCGTGAGGATAGTCGCCGACACCGACAACTCCGGCCGACGAGCCGGTCACTCCGACCCGCACCGCTCCCGCCGTCAGTCGGCCAGGATCTGCTCGCGCAGGATGTCGGCGTGACCGCAGTGCTCGGCCAGCTCGCGCAGCACGTGCAGGTAAACCCAGCGCAGCGGGATCGGGCCACGTCGGTTGCCGGTGAGCACGTCGTCCAACCCGATGGAGGCGGTGGCGCGACGGGACGCCGCACACGCCTGCCGGTGTGCCTCCTGGACGCTGGCGACGGTGTCACCGTCGTCGAGCAGGAACGACTCGTCCGGCGTGGCCGGGATGCCGATCTCGGCACGCGACCGGCGCGTCACCGCCTCGTCGAACCAGACCTTCTCCACGAAGGTCGCGTGCTTGACCAGACCCAGCAGGGTCGTCCGGGACGGCACCAACGATCGACGCGCCTGCTCCTCGGTCAGCCCGTCGAGACAGTGCTGGAGCTCGGCGCGGTGCTGGTCGACGAAGACCTCGAACTGCTCCCGCAGTGGCGCGTCGATGACCCGCTCGAAGTCGGGCACGGACGGTGATGACATGAGTGAAGCATGTCAACACCGTGACGGCGGGGCAAACAGGTCGGCGGATCCTCGCCGCGTGCTGCCGTCAGCAGAATGCCTTGGCCGGTCGCGGCCGGTCCGACCACCGACACCGACAGCCGACGCCGGTACGCTGACGCACTCGCCCGGCACGGTTACCACGTCACCGAGACCGTGGTCGAATGAACCGACGAGATCGACCTGGACGCTCTTCTCGGCGGCGTCTACTCCAGCTTCCCGGTCGACGCCCTGCCCCCGGAGGAGCAGCGGACGGAGCTGTCCACGATGATCCGCGACGCGCTGGGCCCGGCCACCCGGTTCCGCGAGCACGTCCGCGTCTGCGTGCTGACCGGCCGGATCGGATAGTCCCGACCCGGCCGGTCGCAGGTCAGCGTTGCACGCGGGCGCCGGCTCCGCGCACCAGTGCCTCCACCTCGGCGAGGTTGGCCATCGACGTGTCGCCGGGGGTGGTCATCGCCAGGGCGCCGTGCGCGGCGCCGTACTCCACGGCCTGGGCCAGGTCGCCGTCGCGTTCCAGCAGTCCGTAGATCAGCCCGGAGGCGAAGCTGTCGCCACCACCGACCCGGTCCATGATCTCCAGGCCGGGCCGGTGGGTCGCCTCGGCGAACGCGCCGTTCGCCCACGCCACCGCACCCCAGTCGTTGACCGTCGCGCTGTGCACACCGCGCAGCGTGGTCGCCACGACCTTGAAGTTCGGGTACTCCCGGACGACCGACTCGATCATCGTCTTGAAGTTGCCGGTGTCCAGCGCGCCGCTGTGGATGTCGGTGTCCGGCACCTCGAAGCCGAGGCAGGCGGTGAAGTCCTCCTCGTTGCCGATCATCACGTCGACCAGGGCGGCGAGCCGACGGTTGACCTCGCGGGCGCGGTCCTGGCCGCCCACCGCCTTCCAGAGGCTGGGCCGGTAGTTCAGGTCGTAGGAGACGATCGTGCCGTGCCGGCGGGCGGCGGCCATCGCGGCCTCGGCGGTTTCGGCGGCCGTCTCGGACAGCGCGGCGTAGATCCCGCCGGTGTGCAGCCACCGCACCCCGAGCGTGCCGAAGAGGTGGTCCCAGTCGACGTCGTCCGGCTTGAGCTGGCTGGCGGCGGAGTGGCCCCGGTCGGAGGTGCCGACCGCCCCGCGGACGCCGAATCCGCGCTCGGTGAAGTTCAGTCCGTTGCGGACGCTGCGGCCGATGCCGTCGTAGGGCAGCCAGGTGACGAAGCTGGTGTCCACGCCGCCCTGCAGGATCAGGTCCTCCAGCAGTCGGCCGACCTCGTTCTGGGCGAACGCGGTGACCACCGCGGTCCGCAGACCGAAGCAGCGGCGCAGACCCCGGGCGACGTTGTACTCGCCACCGCCCTCCCAGGCCCGGAACTGACGCGCGGTGCGGACCCGGCCCTCACCGGGATCGAGCCGCAGCATGACCTCGCCGAGCGAGACCAGGTCGTACCGGCACTCGTCCTTCGGCCGAGGGGTCAACTCGCTCATGCCGTCACTCCGTTCCGCCGCGTGCCGCCACGAGGTCCCGCCGCACTGAACCCGATGATTCGCTCGCTCATGCCCGACCTCCCGCCGCCGCCACCGCCGCAGCGGTCCGGTCGGTGATCTCGTCCCACCGCTCACCGGCGACCAGGTCCGACGCCACCATCCAGGTCGCACCGACGGCCAGCACGGCGGGCAGGGCCAGGTACTCGTCGATCACGGCGGGCGTGATGCCGCCGGTGGGGATGAACCGGACGTCGCGGAACGGCGCCGCCAGCGCCTTGATCATCGGCGCGCCGCCCAGTAGTTGGGCGGGGAAGAACTTGACCACGTTCAGGCCGGCGTCGAGAGCCATCTGGATCTCGGTCGCGGTGGCCACGCCGGGGAAGACCGGCACGCCCGCCTCCTGGCAGAAACGCACCACGGCGGGCGCGAAACCGGGGGTCACCACGAACCGGGCACCGGCGGTGACCGCCCGCTCGGCCTGCTCGGCGGTGAGCACGGTGCCGGCACCGACCGTCAAGTCTCCGCGCCCGGCCACCGCCTTGATCGCGTCCAGCCCGGCGGCGGTACGCAGCGTCACCTCGATCGCCGACAGACCGCCCTGCACCAGAGCCGAGGCGAGTGGATCGGCGTGCCGAGCCTCCTCGAGGACCACCACCGGCAGCACCCGTCCGACATCAGGCTGTCCAGATCCTCGATCAGGTTGTTCAGATCCTTGAACGATAGTCACGTACGTGACCTTACTGGAGGCGTACCGGCTTCGCTAGAGTGGGCCGGTGCCCACCGCGCCAGAGGAGTTCCAGCCCGTCAAGTCGGCCGGGCGCACCCTCGACCTGCTCGAACTGCTCGCCGACCAGCCGCGCTCCTGGGCCCTGGGCGACCTGGCACGCGCCCTCGGCATCCCCAAGAGCAGCCTGCACGGGCTGCTGCGCACGCTGACCAGTCGCGGCTGGGTACAGACCGACGACACCGGCACCCGGTTCCGGCTCGGTCTGCGGGCCCTGCGGGTCGGCGCCGCCTATCTCGACGGGGACGACCGGGTCGGTCTGCTCGGCAGCGTCCTCGACGAACTGTCCCGCCGGTTCGGCGAGGCCGTCCACCTCGGTCGGCTCGACGGCGACCAGGTGGTCTACCTGGCCAAGCGGGAGTCGGTACACCGGCTGCGGCTCTACAGCGCGATCGGCCGACGGTTGCCGGCGCACGCCACCGCCCTCGGCAAGGCCCTACTGGCCGGGCACCCGGAGCAGGCGGTCGACACGATGCTCACCTGGCCGCTGCCCCGCCTCACCCCACACACCGTCTGCGACCGAGAGGCCCTGCACTCGGCGCTGGCCGACGTCCGGGCAGTCGGGCACGCGGTGGACCGGGAGGAGAACGCCGAGGGCATCGTCTGCTTCGCGATGGCCGTCCCGCTGTCGTCCCCGGCGGTGGACGCGGTGAGCATCTCCGTTCCGGTCTCCCGGTTGCGGCCGGAGATCGAGTCGTCGATCGTCGCGGCGCTGCGGGAGATGGTCGGTGGTCTCACCCAGGCCCGCAGCATGGTGGTCGCGTAGCGGGGCTCGGGGCGGCGATGCCGCCCCGAGCCCTTCGACGCCGGTCAGCCCGGCCGGTGCCGAACGTCGGCGCTGGTCAGGCCGGCAGCCGCCAGACCTGGTTGGCGCCGCCGAAGCAGTCCCAGATCTGCAACCGGGTGCCGTCGGCGGAGCTGTTACCGGTGGCGTCCAGGCACCTGTTGGAAGCCGGGTTGCGCAGCGTGCCGTTGGACTGGGCCTGCCAGACCTGGGCGGTGGTGCCGTTGCAGTCCCAGAGCTGGACGGGCGTGCCGTTGGCGGTGCCCGCACTGGTCACGTCGAGGCATTTGCCGAGCGCCCGCAGGGTGCCGCCGGAGGCCACCGTCCAACTCTGCGCATTCGTGCCGTTGCACGTATAGAGCTGCACGGCCGTGCCGTTGGCGGAGCTGGCCGCGGCCACGTCCACGCACTTGCCGGCGATGCCGGTGATCGGGCCGGTCCGGCCGGTCGGCGGCGGGGTGCCACCACCCATGACGGTGTCGTAGATCGCGCTGACCAGCGAGGTCGAGCCGCTGGTGTCCTGGGTCAGCTCCCAGTTCATCATGCCGCCCGCGTTCGCCATCGCCCACTGGGTCTTGCGCTTGACGGTCGGGATGCCGTTGTAGCACTGCTGGACGCCGCCTACCGTGGTGCAGTCCCGGTTGGCGTTGGCCGGATCCATGCCGACGAGCTGGGTGTAGGTGTAGTAGCCGGGTCGGCTGTAGAAGGGCACGCCGAGGACGGCCTTGGCGGCCGGCAGTCCGCGCGCCTTCCACCCGTTCACCGCGTTGATCGACCAGTCGTAGTTGGCGTGTGGGCTGCCGCCGTCGTACGCCATGATGTTGAGGAAGTCGACGTGGTTGAAGACCGAGGTGGGCACGCCGTCGCGGTAGTAGCCCTCGGCGACCACGGCGGCGGTCAGCAGCTTGCCCTGCGGGCGCAGCGCGTTGCCGAGTTGCTGCATGAGCAGCGCGTAGTTCGCGGCCGAGGCGCCCGGGTCCGGGTACTCCCAGTCCATGTCGACGCCGTCGAGGCCGTACTGGTTGACGAAGGAGACCAGGCTGTTGACGAACGTGGTGCGGGTGCCGGCGTTGGCGGCGAGGGCCTCGAAGGCGCTGTCGTCGCCGTCGTTCCAGCCGCCGACGGCGATGGAGACCTTGACGTTGTTGGCCCGGGCCAGCGACACCAGTGAGGAGAGCTTGCTCGGGTTCTCCACCGGCCGCAGGGTGCCGTTGCTGTTGGGCAGCACGAACGCGTAGTTGATGTGGGTGAGCTTGCCGTACTGGACCGAGTTGACGTTGCCGGTCCAGGAGGGCATGTAGCCGACGCTCTTGAAGTTGTTCGGCAGGACCACGGCGTGCGCGGCGGTCGGGGTGACGGCGAGAGTCGCTCCGGCGGTGACCAGGGCGAGCAGGCCGGCGGCCAGGGCCGAACGGGGGCGGGGACGTGGTGCGGACATCGAGGGCCTTCCCGGTACGGATCACGGCGCCGTGCCGCCGCCCGGCGCCGGTGGTCGTGGGCGCCGGACGAGCGTACGGGTGGACAGGGTGGTTTCCTCGAGGCAGCAGAATCTTAAAGAGTGTTAACCGTTTAGGTCAATGACACCTTTCGATGGTGGCGCCGAAAGTCGGCCGACCGGGAGCGAAACTCGCCAAGCACACCACCGTCCCGGCGACAGCCGCTAGGTTCATCACCGATGCCGCCGGTGAACGCCGTACACGGCGTGGCTCGACGACGGGAGCAGGTCGTGCCGACAGCACAGCACGCCGACGCACTGCGGGACGCCGCCGTCGTGCTGACCGGTGCGACGAGCGGGATCGGCCGTGCCACCGCGCTGGCCATCGCCGACCGGCCCGGCAGTCTCGTCCTGCACGGGCCGGAGCCGGAGAGCCAGGTCGCCGACCTGCTCGACCAGGTGCGGTCCCGGCAACGCCGGGGTGCCGAGCTGACGTACGTGGCGGCCGACTACCACGACCTCGCCGAGGTCACCCGGCTGGCCGAACGGATCCGCGTCAAGGTCGACCCGATCGACGTGCTGATCAACAACGCCGGCCGCCCCGCGCCGGCCACCCGCACGCTCAGCGACGCCGGGAACGAGATCACCTTCCAGGTCGACTACCTGGCACCGTTCCTGCTCACCACCGACCTGATCGACCTGGTCGTGGGCCACGACCGGGGACGGATCGTCAACATCGTCTCCGCCACCCACCACTCGGCCACGTTGCACCTGGACGACCTCGACCTGAGCCGGCAGGCGTACACCCCGTCGGTCGCGTACGCACACGCCAAGCTCGCCCTGGTCACGTACACCGGATGGCTCGCCCGGAACCGGCCGTCACCCTCGCTGGACGTGGTCAGTCTGCACCCGGGCGTGATCTCGACCGGCCTGCTGCACGCGATGTTCCCGGTCCAGGGACAGCGCCCGGAGCAGGCCGCCGAGACCATCGTGCGGGTCGCCGCGCAGCGCGAGGACAACGGCACCTACTACGACGAGCGGGTCCCCGGCAGACCCCATCCGCAGTCCGTCGACCCGGAGGTCCAGGACCGGCTCTACGAGCGCACCGTGGAGTTGCTGCGGGGCCACCTCCCGGAGTGACGGGTGGGCCACCCGGCGACGCATAACATCGACCGGGATGGCTGATTCGCCCAGACGACGAAGGGTGACCCCGAGGTGTCCGCTGCCCCCACGTTCCGCAATCCCGTCGTCGCCGGATTCCACCCCGACCCCAGTGTCTGTCGGGCCGGCGAAGACTACTACCTGGTCTGTTCCAGCTTCGAGTACTTCCCCGGCGTACCCGTCTTCCACAGCCGGGACCTGGTCACCTGGCGGCAGATCGGCAACGTGCTGGACCGCCGCAGCCAGCTCGACCTGCCTCCGGACGCGCACGCCTCGGGCGGTGTCTTCGCGCCGACCATCCGTTACCACGACGGCCGGTTCTGGATGGTCACCACCAACGTCAGCATCGGCCGGCACCTGATCGTCACCGCCACCGATCCGGCCGGGCCCTGGTCCGACCCGGTCTACTTCGACCTGCCACACATCGACCCCTCGCTGGCCTGGGACGACGACGGCGACTGCTGGCTGACCCTGTCCGGGGTGGCGTCCTATCGGATCGACCCCGAGGGGGGCAAGGTCCTCGAAGGACCGGTCCCGATGTGGTCCGGCAGCGGCGGGCAGTACCCGGAGGCGCCGCACCTCTACCGCATCGGCGAGTGGTGGTATCTGCTGGTCTCCGAGGGCGGTACGCACACCGGGCACGCCGTCTCCGTCGCCCGCTCGCGCAGCGTCCGTGGCCCGTTCGAGCCCGCCCCGGGCAACCCGTTCCTCACCCACCGCAGCACCGGTCACCCGGTGCAGGCGACCGGGCACGCCGACCTGGTGCAGGCGACCGACGGTAGTTGGTGGATGGTGCTGCTCGGCATCCGGGCCAAGGGGCAGTGGCCGCCCTACCACGTGCTCGGACGGGAGACCTTCCTGGTGCCGGTGCGCTGGGAGGACGACTGGCCGGTGGTCGATCCGGTGCAGGAGGTGACCGTCGCGCCGGCCGGCAGTCCGCCCGCCCTGGCCGCGCCGCCCGGACCGGCCGCGTACCGGGACGACTTCGACGCCGCCGTGCTCGCCCCGGAGTGGATCTCGCTGCGTGACCGACCGGCGGACGCCTGGTCGCTGACCGAGCGGCCCGGCTGGCTCACCCTGCGGGCCGCCGGTACGACCCTGGACCGGGCCGGCGTCACCATGATGGTCCGCCGTCAGCAGCACCACGACTGCCGCGCCGCCGTGCGGGTCGACCCCGGCGCGGGTCGGGCCGGGTTGACGGTACGCATCGACGAGGCCCACCACTACGACATCGAGGTCGGTGACGGTCTGGTCCGGGTGGTCGGCCGGGTCGGGCCGTTCCGTCAGGTCTTCGGTGAGCGGCCGGTGCCCGCCGGTCCGGTGACCCTGACCGTCGCCACCCGGACCGACGACCTGCTCCCGCCGACCGTGACCGCCGCCGACCAGGTCACCGCCGCCGGTGCGCCGTTCGGCGTACGCGCCGCCGCCTGCGACACGGTCGGCTTCGCGGTGCTGACCGAGCAGGGGCCGGTCGTACTCGCCGAACTCGACGGGCGTTACCTGTCCACCGAGGTCGCCGCCGGCTTCACCGGTCGGGTGTTCGGCCTCTATGTGACCGAGGGCAGCGCGGCCTTCGACTGGTTCGACTACCGCCCGACCGGTCACGCCTGACCCGCACGGGCGAGCGCCCGCCCCCGGGTCTCGGGGACGGGCGCTCGCGTGGTGGTGGAGGTCGGCCGTGCGGCTCGTCGTCAGCCGACCGAGCAGGACCGGATCTGCGGACGGGCCGAGGAGTTGCCGTTCGTCATGGTGGTGAAGCCGAACGTGTTGCCGCTGCCGTTGGAACGCATCGTCATCACGTTGCCGCTGCTGTCCCAGGTGGGGTTGCCGCTCCAGGTGGCGGAGACGCGCTGCGGCGAGGTGATCGCGACGACCACCGACCAGGTGCTGGCACCGCTGACCGTGACCGAGGTGTTGTAGCGGTCGCCCCAGACCTGACCCGGGGTGATCGTCGCGGTGCAGCCGCCCGGCGCCGGGGTGGTCGGCGGGGACGTCGGGTCGCCGCCGCCGGGGCTGCCGTTGTTCAACGCGGTGAGCACGGCGTCGTAGGCGGCCTTCTTGTTGCCGTTGCCGTCGAACAGCAGCGGGCTCTCGTTGGAACGCCACGAGTCGGAGTCCCGGATGCCCCAGACGGTGATGCCCTTGCAGCGCGCCACGGCGAGGCAGTCGTTGACCACGTTGCGGTACGCGTCGGTCGGCGCGTTGCGGATGTCCAGCTCGGTGATGTGCACGTCGACACCGAGGGCGGCGAAGCTGGACAGCGTGGTCCGGTAGTTGCTCGGGTAGTTCGAGCCGCCGGTGAAGTGCGACTGGAGGCCGACGCAGTCGATCGGTACGCCCCGGTTCTTGAAGTCCTGGACCATCCGGTAGACGGCCTGGGTCTTGGCGTCGTTCCAGTTGTCGATGTTGTAGTCGTTGTAACAGAGCTGCGCGTTCGGGTCCGCCTGGCGGGCCGCGCGGAAGGCGGCCTCGATCCAGTCGTTGCCGGTGCGCTGGAGGTTGGAGTCGCGGCGGGCCCCGCTCGACCCGTCCTGGAACGCCTCGTTCACCACGTCCCACCAGGCGATCTGGCCCCGGTAGTGGGTGGCCACCTGGGTCACGTGGTTGAGCATGGCGTTGCGCAGTGTGGTGCCGGACATGTTCTGCATCCAGCTCGGCTGCTGCGAGTGCCAGGCCAGGGTGTGGCCGCGGACCTGCATGCCACGGCTGAGCGCGTGCTGGACGAGCCGGTCGCCGTTGGCGTAGTTGAACTGGCCCTGGTTGGGCTGGAGCGCGTCGATCTTCATCTCGTTCTCGGCGGTGACCTGGTTGAACTCGCGGTTCAGGATGGTCGTGTACGCCGAGTCGTTGAGCCGGTTCACCGCGACGGCGGTGCCGAAGTAGCGGCCGCGTTCGGCGGCCGAGGCACCCAGGGTGCTCGCCGCGCTGGCGTTGCCCGGCAACACCACGGCACCTGCCACGGCCAGCATGCCGACGGCGGACAGCACGAGGGCCGCCCGCAGTCGTCTCGGCCGCTTGGGTGCGGGGGAAGAGTCGTTGCTCATCTCATGCTCCTTCCGGGTCCGGTGGCCCGACGGTGGGCAGCAGGAATCCGGACGCGCGGGATAGGGATGATGCCCGCGATCCCTGACAAAGGGACCGCATCGGCCTTACTGGACGGGAGTATTTCAGCGGGGTTTCACGCCCGTCAATGGTTTCCGGAAGTTTTCCGCAAGTTCCGATGACGGCTCGGCGTGTCCAAGGCCGACCCGCCGGGCCCCACACACCCTTCCGGCCCTGCACGGAGCGACGGAGAGGGGCCGGCGGGCCCGGCGACTGAAACTTCCGGAGATCGAGACGCCACATCGGACACACCGTAGGATTCCGGTCGCGCCCGCGCGGCCACCCGTCGATCTCCCGTCACCGTGGGCAACGGCCCGACCAGCAGCGACGCCCCCGCAGCACGCCCGGTGAGCCGTCGGCGGACGACGACCATCACCCACCCGGACCACGCCACCCACGGCGGCACCCACCCACGGCGGCACCACTGACCAGCGCCGACGCGCCACTGCGGTCGATCGACAGCAGACACCGCTCGCCGACCGCAACCGGGGAAGACACGGAGAGTTATTGACCCGCTTCGATATCGCGGTCTAATATTCCCGAACTACTTCCGGCAAGTTCACCGGAAATTTCAGAGGCGTTCGGCTGGCCCTGCACGACGCGTCGGAGGTGTCGTGGCCGGTCGCCGGCCGACGCGGTGGCGATCCAGGAGGAACGTACGAGATGTCGCAGCTCATCCTGTTCGCGATCGACATCGGCGCGGTGGCCCTGCTCGTCTTCGGGCTCTACTTCCCCCGGCACCGCCGCCGCGATCTCGTCGTCGCCTATCTGGGCGTCAACGTCGGCGTCCTGGCGGTGGCCAGTGCCCTGAGCGCCAGCAACGTCGGTGCCGGACTCGGGCTGGGCCTGGCCCTGTTCGGCGTCCTGTCCATCATCCGGCTGCGCTCGACCGAGCTGGACCAGCACGAGGTCGCGTACTACTTCTCGGCGCTGGCCCTGGGCATCCTCGGCGCGCTGAGCACCACCCAGCTCTGGCTCAGCGCCGGGCTGATGGGTCTCATCCTGGTGGTGATGTTCCTCGGCGACCATCCCCGGTTGCTACGCCACTACCGGCACCAGATCCTGGTGCTCGACTCGGCCGTCACCGACCATCTCGCGCTCGTCGCGCAACTCGAACAGCTCCTCGGCGGCCGGGTGCACGTGGTCACCGTGCAACGGCTCGACCTGGTCAACGAGACCACCGTGGTGGACGTCCGGTACTCGGTGAAGGGCCGGGCCAGCGCCGTGTCCCCGGCCGGCACCGCCGCACCGGCGGGAGCCCAGCGGTGAGCGGGGCGTCCGTCATCCCGGTCGTCTCGGCGATGACCCCGGTCGGTCTCGCCGACGTCCTCGGGCAGGCGGCCCTCCAGACCAGGGTGGACCGCAAGTACGTCGTGCCGGTCCACGCACTGCCCGACCTGCTGGACCGGCTCACCGCGTACGCGCAGGTGTTGGAGATCGACGGGGCGCGCAGCTTCCGCTACGAGTCGGTCTACTTCGACACCCCGCTGTTGGCCAGCTACCACTGCGCGGCCTACCGGCGACGGCGACGGTTCAAGGTGCGGACCCGCACCTACCTGGACTCCGCCCAGTGCTGGCTGGAAGTCAAGATCAGCGGGGCACGCGGCAACATCACCAAGCACCGGCTGCCGTACCTCCCGCAGGACCGGGCCACCGTCGACCCGGGCCGCGCGTTCGTGGACGAGGCGCTGGTCCGCGAGGCGGTCGCGCCCGCCACCGCCGGCAGCAGCCTGGAGCCGGTCCTGGTCACCGGCTACCGGCGTACCACGCTGCTGCTACCGGCCACCGCCAGCCGGGTCACCGTCGACACCGGCCTGACCTGGCAGGACGGCGACCTCGTCCTGCGATTGCCCGACCTGGCGGTGGTCGAGACCAAGACCGGCTCCGCCGCCACGCAGGCGGACCGGCTGCTCTGGCGCGCCGGGCTGCGTCCGGTCCGCATCTCCAAGTACGCCACCGGTCTGGCCGCCCTCCGTCCGGACCTGCCGGACTCACCGTGGCGACGCACGCTGCGGCGGCACTTCCAGGGCGGCTTCGCACCGGTGGGCACCACACCGACCATCACCCCCCACCGATCCGTTCAGGAGGCATCGTGCGTCTGACCGTCCGCACCGCGGCGGCACCACTGCGCACCGCCGCGATCGCAGCCGTCGCCGTACTGGTCGCCGGGTTGCTCGCCCCCTCACCGTCACCCGCCGGCGCCGAGCCGATCGCCGACGCCGCCATCTCCAGCGCCGCCGAGGCGGCGGCCACCGTCGCGGCCGACGACCTGGTCGGCGACATCGGCTTCTCGGTACCCAGCGGCACCTTCCAGGGCGCGGTGACGGTGGCGTTGAGCACCACCGTCAGCGGCGCGCAGATCCGCTACACCACCGACGGGAACCTGCCCACCGCACAGTCGCCGCTCTACTCGGGCAGCGGGCTGCGCTTCACCCGGACCACCCAACTGCGGGCCCAGGCGTTCGTCGGGCAGACCGCCTCCGGCGCGCCGGGCACCGCCATGTACGTCGCCCAGAACACCACCACCGCCCACGACCTGCCGGTGGTCCTCATCGACTCGTACGGCGCCGGGCGGCCGGACCGGGAGTACTTCGACGCCGCCACCATGATCTTCGAGCCGCGCGGAGGCACCACCTCGCTGGCCGCCGCGCCCACCGTGGCCACCCGGGCCGGGTTCCGCCTTCGCGGCCAGTCCTCGGCCACGTTCGAGAAGACGCCGTTCCGCCTCGAATTCTGGGACAACGATGACGACGACGCGGACTACCCGGTGCTCGGCATGCCCGCCGACTCGGACTGGGTGCTGCGCGGGCCGTTCACCGACAAGGCGCTGATCCGGGAGGCGTTCGTCTACGACCTCGGTCGCGAGATGGGGCTGCCCGCCCCGCGCTACGCCTTCGCCGAGTTCTATCTGAACACCGACGCCGGGCCGGTCGGGGCCGACGACTACATGGGCGTCTACATGATCGTCGAGACGATCAAGAACTCCAAGAACCGGCTCGACCTCAAGCAGTTACGCGCCGACGACCGGACGCTGCCGAGGATCACCGGCGGCTACATCTGGAAGTTCGAGTGGATGGCCGCCGAGGAACCGATCCTGCCGTGCACCGGTCCGGCCGCGAACTGCTGGAACTATCTGGAGGTGGCCGACCCGTCGCCGTTGCAGCCGGAGCAACGGGACTGGTTGCGCAACCACATCCAGGAGTTCCACAACGTGCTGCGCGCGCCGAACTTCGCCGACCCGGTCAGCGGCTACCGGGCGTACATCGACGTGGGCTCCTTCATCGACCAACTCATCCTCAACGAACTCAGCCGCGAGATGGACTCGTACGTCCGCAGCGCCTACTTCTACAAGGACCGGGACACGAAGATCTTCGCCGGTCCGCTCTGGGACTACGACCTGAGCTTCAGCGTGGGCGGATTCTTCGCCAACGACCAGACCGCCGGGTGGCAGCACCAGCAGGTCCGCCAACCGGTGGCGAACGACTGGTTCACCCAGTTGCTACGCGATCCGGCCTTCGTCAACGAGGTGCGGCAGCGCTGGCAGACCCTTCGCCGGGGGCTGCTCTCCGACGCGTCGTTGCAGGCCCGGATCAACACCCTGAGCGCCCCCCTGGCCAACGGCGCCCAGCGCAACTTCCAGCGCTGGCCCAACCTGACCAGCCGGATGGTCAGCTTCTTCGTCACGCCGACCGCCCCCACCTGGCAGGGCCAGGTGCAGGTCATGCGGGACTGGATGCTGCGCCGGGCGGCCTGGCTCGACTCGACCGCCGGTTGGGGTGGCACCACCACGCCCCCGCCGACGACTCCCCCGCCGACCACGCCGCCCCCGACCACTCCCCCGCCGAGTGGTGGTGGCTGCACCGCCACGTACACGGTGACCAGCCAGTGGACCGGCGGTTTCCAGGGCGAGGTGCGGGTCACGGCCGGCAACCGGGCGATCAGCGGCTGGACGGTGACCTGGACGTTCGCCGGTGGTCAGACGGTCAGCCAGGCGTGGAACGCGACCGTCACCAGCCAGGGCGCGGCGGTCACCGCGCGCAACGTCAGCTACAACGGCACGCTGGCCGCCGGGGCCAGCACCACCTTCGGCTTCCTCGGCTCCACCACCGGCACGCCCAGCGCGCCGACACCGACCTGCACGGCGAGCTGAGTGCAGGCGTCCCTGGCACCGGGTCCCGGCCCGGTGCCAGGGACGTACCGGTCAGCGCGGGTGGTGGAGTTCCCCCGAGACCGGGTCCGGCGGCGGTTGGGGCAGTGGCCGGGCACCGTTCGGCCCGAGCCCGTCGAAGATGATCGCCAGATAACGTCGCCACAGCTCCGGTGACGCCTGCGGCACGAAGCTGACGACGTGGCTCGGCGCGCACATCAGCAGGATCACGTCCGTCCCGGTGACGTCGTGCCGGACCGCGCCCGCCGCCTGCGCGCGTTCGACCAGGGCGGTGATCTCCACGAAGAGGCGTCCTCGGGCTTCGGCGAGGTGGTCGTTGAGCGTGCCGGACTCACGCAGGAACGACAGGTCCAACTGCTGCTGCCGACTCGCCGCGGCGTCCAGGAACTCCAGGAGTGCGGCACCGGCGTCGGAAGCGTCCCCGAGCCGCCGCGCCAACTCGGCGAGCCCGTCGATCCGGTCGAGCACCACCGCCGCGAGCAGATCGTCCTTGGTCGGGAAGTGGCGGAACACCGTGCCCTTACCGACGCCGGCCCGCCGGGCGATGTCGGCCACCGAAGCGTCCGGGCCGCGCTCGGCGAACTCCGCCTCTGCCGCGGCCAGCAACGACGCCCGGTTGCGCGCGGCGTCGGCGCGGAGCGGTCGGATCGAGGCGGTCACCGGCCCAGCCTACAAGTTGACCACACGGTCCGTTTATCGCTAACCTGACCGCACGGTCCGCTTTGGACCGGCCTGCCGAACGGGGGGATCATGAAAGCCGTCGTCGCCACCGGATACGGGCCACCCGAACACCTCACCGTCGCCGACATGCCGATCCCCCGGCCGGGGCCAGGGCAGGTCCAGGTACGGATCGCCGCCGCTTCGATCAACCCGATGGACGTACGGCTTCCCGCCGGTGACTTTCGGGACGCCGCCGAGCTGGCCTTCCCGCACGTCCTCGGCAACGACTTCGCCGGTACGGTCAGCGAGGTCGGCGCGGGCGTCGAGGCGTACCACGTGGGCGACGAGGTGTTCGGGCACGCCGTGCCCCGGGCGCTACGGGCGATGGTCGACGCCGGACGGCCCAGCCTGACCACCGGCACCCTCGCCGAGTACGCCGTCTTCGAGGCGGACACGCCGTTCATCGCGCACCGGCCCGCGGCGCTGGACGTCGCCGAGGCCGCTGCGCTGCCGACCGTCGGCCTCACCGTCCAGGCCCTGCTCGCCACCGCGGCACCGCAGCCCGGGGAGACCGTCCTGGTCGTCGGGGCCAGCGGCGGCGTGGGCACCACCCTGCTGCCCAGACTCACCGGCACCACGGTGATCGCCACCGGCCGCCCGCCGGACGCGGACCTGCTGCGGGCGAAGGGCGCCACCGAGGTCATCGACTACGCCGACGAGTACCCCGACCAGGTCGACCTGGCGTTCAACCTGGTGTTGCCCAGCGACCGCCTCCAGCGGGTCGGACGGGCGCTGCGGCCCGGTGGACGGCTCTACACGATCACCTTTCCCCAGCCGGATCCGGCCTTCCTCGACCGCCGTGACGTGCGCTTCGATTTGGTGCTCGACGTGGAGGGCCGGTTCGGCGGGATGCGCGAGGTCGCCGCCCTCACGCCGACCGTCGGCCGCCGGTACCCACTCGCCGAGGGCGTACGCGCGCTCACCGACTTCGTCGGCCGGCACACCCTCGGCAAGCTCGTGCTGACCGTGTGAGTCGACGCCGGGCTCACCGCCCGGCGTCGGCCAGCATCGCCACGAGGTCGTCCAGGGTGTCCAGCCGACGGCCGGTGCCGGTCAGCTCGACCTCGACGCCGTACTCCAGCTCGATCGCGTCGACCAGGCGCAGCAGTCCGAGGGAGTCGACACCCAACGCGATCATGGACCCGCCGGCGAGGAGATCGGCCGCCTCGACCTCCCCTGCGGTGGCCTCGCTGACCATCTGGGCGATCCGGGCCCGCAGTTCGGGGTCCGCCGTCATCAGAACTCCTTCCCGGACTGCCGCACGATGTCGGCGATCTCGGCGATGGTGGGGGTGTCGAAGAAGGCGTCGAGCGGTACCTCGACCCCGAGCCGCTGCTGGATCCGGCCGCTGATCCGGGTCACCGTCAACGAGTGTCCGCCGAGGTCGAAGAGGTCCTCGTGCACGCCGATGTCGGGGATCCGCAGCACCTCCTGCCAGATCAGCCGAAGCTGCGCCACCACCGGATCGTCACCACCGTCGCCCTCCGCGCCGCCGGGCGCCTGGGTCCCCGCGCCGCCGGGTGCCTCGCTCCCCGTGCCGCGCGAGTCGGTCGCGGCGTCGCGGGGGGCCGGTGCGGGCAGGGCGGCGCGGTCGACCTTGCCGCTCGGGTTGTGCGGCAGCCGGTCGAGCGTCACGTAATCGGTGGGCAGCACCGCCGTCGGCAGGCTCGACGCCAGGTGCCGACGCAGCTCGGCCGGCTCCGCGACGGCGCCCGGCCGGGGCACCACGTACGCGACGAGGCGGGGCTCGTCGGCGTCGCGCCGCAGCACCGTGGCCGCGGCGGTGACCTCGGCGTGCTCCAGCAGCCGGGCCTCGATCTCGCCCAACTCGATCCGGTGCCCCCGGATCTTGACCTGGTCGTCGGCGCGGCCGAGGAACTCGATCCGCCCGTCCGGCAGCCACCGGCAGCGGTCACCGGTGCGGTAGAGCCGGTCGCCGGGCGCGCCGAACGGGTCGGGGACGAACCGGTCGGCGGTGAGGTCGTCGCGCCCCCGGTAGCCGACGGCCACCCCGGCACCGCCCAGGTGCAGCTCACCGGGGAGCCCGACGGGCGTGGGCCGACCCGCCTCGTCCAGCAGGTACGCCCGGACGTTGGGCAGCGGTCGGCCGATGGTGACCTCGGCGGGGTCGGCCGGGATCTCCGCCATCGTCGCGTACACGGTCGCCTCCGTCGGACCGTACCCGTTGATCAGGCGGGCGGTGCGGGACCGCAACTCCCGGGCGAGGGCGACCGGTAACGCCTCCCCGCCGGTGACCGCGACCAGCGGGACGTCCCCGTCCGCCGACTCCGTCGGGTCACCGAGGCCGGCCTCCAGCAGCACCCGCCAGCCGGACGGGGTGGCCTGGGCGTGGGTGACACCGGCGGTGCGGATCAGTCGCCGGACAGCCGCGCCGTCCAGTGCGCTGACGCCCGAGGCCACGACCACCGTGCCGCCGGTGACCAGCGGCAGGAACACCTCCACCGTGGAGATGTCGAACGACGGCGAGGTCAGGTGCAGCCACCGGTGCGTCGGACCGCCACCCACCAGGTCGCGGACGCCGAGCAGCAGGTTGGCCAGCGACCCGTGGCGCACCGCCACGCCCTTCGGGTGTCCGGTCGATCCGGAGGTGTAGAGCACGTAGGCGAGGTCGTCGGCGGTCGGCGGCGGGCCGGCGACGGGCGTGGTCGGGGCGGCGCGCAGGTCGCCCTGGTCGAGGGCGAGCGTGGGCCAGGCGGGGTCCGGCGCGGCGACACCGGTCACCACCAGCGTCGGCGTGGCGTCGGCGAGCACGGCCTGCTGGCGGGCCGGCGGGTGGCCGGGGTCGACCGGCAGGTAGGCGGCCCCGCAGCGCCACACCGCCAGCATGGTCACCACCGCCTCCCAGGAACGGTCCAACGCGACCGCGACGACCGAGCCGGGACCGACGTCCCGCTGTCGCAGCAGTGCGGAGAGTCGGGCGGCGGCGGTGTCGAGCTGGGTGTAGCTCAGCGTCCGGTCACCGTCGACCACGGCCGCCGCGTGCGGGTCCGCGGCGACCCGGGCGGCGAAGAGGGCCGGCACGGTGGCGTCGACCGGGTACGCCCGGGCGGTGTCGTTCCAGGCCCGGGTGACCTGGTCGAACTCGTCGGCGGTCAGCAGCGGCAGTTCCGCCACCGGTCGGTCGGGGTCGGCGACCACGGCGTCCAGCAGGGTGCGCAGGTGTGCACCGATGCGGCCTACGGCGGCGCTGTCGATCGCCGCCGGGCTGTGCTGGAGGCTGACCGTGAGGCCGGTGGACGCGTCCACCACCTGGACGTGCAGCGCGTTGCGGGCGGCACCGCAGAACATCGTCCAGTCGACCTCGCTGGCCACCCCGGAGAAGACCGGTGCGTCGGCGCGCTTCCGGTAGCCGATGCTGACCGGGGTCGGCGCCGGTGCCGGACGCAGGCCGGGGACGGCCTGGGCCAACGGCACCGCCCGGTACCGGTACACCTCGCGCAGCCGGGCCCGGACGGTGCGCGCGTGCGCGCGGAACGTCGTGTCGGCCGGGTCGGCGGCGACCGGCAGTTCGTTGACGAACAGTCCGATCCGGTCGGCCTGGTCGGGGGTACGGGTGGAGAGCGCCACCCCGACCGGGGTGTGCCGGTTGCCGTAGCGGGCGAGCAACGCGTGCAGCACCGCGAGCAGCAGTTCGAAGCGGGTCACCCCGAGCGACCGCGCGGTCCGGTCGAGCCCCTGCACCAGGTCGGTGGGCAGGTCCACGGGGACGGCGGCACCGGGCTCCGCGGCGGTGGGCAGCCGCCGCAGTCCGGGCAGGACCACGTCGCCGGGCCCGGACCAGTGCCGCGCCCAGTGGTCGCGGGCGGCGGGCAGGTCGGCGGCGAGGCGTTGCTGTTCGGCGGCGGCGAGGCCCGCGTACTCGTCGGGTCGGGGTGCGGGGTCCAGGATGGCGCCCTCGCGGGCGGCGGCGTACGCGGCGGCCAGGTCCCGGACCAGGATGTCCTTCGACATGCCGTCGAAGACCAGGTGGTGGGCGGTGACGAGCAGCAGGTGCGTGTCGTCGGCGTCGGTGAGCAGGGTGAAACGGGCCAGCGGACCGGCCGTCAGGTCGTACGCCCGGGCGATCTCCTCGGCCACCCGGGCGTCGGTCAGTTCCCCGAATCCGACCGCCGGACGGCTGTCGGCCGGGGCCAGGTGCGGGGTGCCGTCGTCACCGACGACGATCCTGGCCGCGAGGATCGGATGCCGGTCGGTCACCGAGGCGCAGGCCGCGACGAGGGCCCGACGGTCGAGGGCGGCGCCGAACCGTACGCCCACCGCCATGTGGAAGGCCGTGCCGGCGACCCCGGCCCGCTCGGTGAACCAGACGGCGTGCTGTGCGGAGGTCGCCTCGGCGGTGCCCACATCTGCTCCCAGGGTTGTGCGGGTGGTGGTCAGTTCTCGAAGAGATCGACGAGTTGCCGCTTGAGCACCTTGCCGCCCTCGTTACGGGGCAGTTCGTCGAGCAGCAGGAGCCGGGCGGGCAACTGGTAGTCGGCCAGCCGGTCCGCGAGGAATCCCCGCAGCACGGGCAGGGACAGCCCACCCGGCTCGGTCTGCGGTCGGGGCACCACGGCGGCGGCCACGGCGGAGCCGAGCACCGGATGCGGGACACCGACGACGGCGACCTGGGCGACCAGCGGATGGTCGTGCAGCGCCGCCTCGACCTCCAGGGTGGAGACCTTGAACGCGCCGGTCTTGATCACGTCCTGGTGCCGGTCGGTGAGGTACAGGTAGCCGTCGGCGTCGATCCGGCCGACGTCGCCCATGCGGACCCATCCGTCGCTGAAGGTGGCCCGGTTGGCCGCCTCGTCGCGGTAGTAGGCGCGGGGAAACGGCGCGCGCAGCCAGACGTCACCGGTCGTGTCGGCGGGCAGCGGATTGCCGTCGGCGTCGGCGACCATGAGCCGGCCGCCGACCGGCCGACCGACCGCGTCCCGCCGGGACGGGTCCCAGATCATCGTGGTCTGGGCCGGTGCCGCCTCCGTGGAGGTGTAGTAGTTGACGATGGTGGCCTGCGGAAACGTCGCGGCGAGCCGGGCCGCGACCGCCGGTGCGAGGAACGCGGCGGTGGAGCCGATCAGGTGTACGCCGCTGGTGTCCCGCCCGCGCAGGGCACCGGAGTCGAGCAGTTCGACGGCGATCGACGGGACGACGAAGACGGTGCCGGCGACCTCGACCAGTCGGGCGAACCGGGCCGGGGTGAACCGGGGCAGGGTGAGCGCGGCGGCCTGCGCGGTCACCGCGTTGAGCAGCATGGTCTGCCCGGCGTTGGTGCCGATCGCGAAGGCGTGCAGGAACCGTTCCGAGTGGGCCAGGGCCAGCCGGCGCGGATGGTGCGGCGCACCGGCGGTGAGGTTGGCGTGGCTGGCGGCGACTCCCTTGGGGCGTCCGGTCGTGCCCGAGGTGTAGAGGATCTGCGCGAGGTCACCGGGTCGGGCGACGGACTCGCCGTCCCAAGGTGGCTCGGCCAGCAGTTCGGCGCAGGTCCAGACCGGCAGGCCGGACGGCACCGGCGGGGCCGGGGTGTCGTCGCCGTGCAGCACGGCGGTGGCCGCGCAGTGCTCCAGGGCGTAGCCGAGCTGCCCGGCGGCGAGCCGGTCGGAGAGCGGCACGGCGACGCCACCGGCGCGCAGCACCCCGACGTACGCGACGGCGAAGCCGGTCCAGTCCCGGGCGCCGAAACAGAGGCCGACGCGGTCGCCGCGACGCAGGCCGCGCCGGGACAGCGCGGCGGCGACGGCACTCGCCCCGGCGGACCAGTCGGCGAACGTCAGCCGGGCCACCCCGTGCACCTCGACCGCGACCCGGTCGGGATGCAGAGCGGTACGCCAGTCCAGCAGCTCGGGAACGGTACGCCCGGCAGCCGCCGTACTCACCTCGGCCCGCCTTCCCCACCGGTCGCGGCGACCGGTTCCCGTTCGTCCCCGGCCCTCGCCGACCGGGCCCGGCGTTCCTCAATGCCGACCAGGTCGTCCGGGGGCGCGTCGGGCACCTCGTCGTCGAAGCGGGACAGCACCGGCGTGGCCAGCGACACCAGCGCCGTCACCGCGATGCAGAGCCCGAACAGGACATAGAGCAGCCCGTGGCCGCGCCCCGGCCCGACCCCGATCACCGCGCCGACCGTGCCGGCGAGCACGCCGTCGGCCAACAGCATCGGCTCGGTCACCCGGGCGGCGAACGGGGCGACCAAACCCCAACCCAGCGGCAGCGTGGACTGCGCCACCATCTGGTTGAGCGCGAAGACCCGCCCGTGCACCCGGGGTGGCACCTTGGTCTGGATGATCGTGTGGTAGACGCCGTTGACGATGGCGAGCGCGAGGTACATGCCGAACGCGCCCGCGCCGATCACCAGCAGGTTCGGCCGCAGCCCGGTCACCACGGCGGCCACCGCGATGCCGAGCGTGCCGAGCAGCACCGCCCGCATCCGGCGCTTGCGGGGGCCGCCCCAGAGCAGCATCACCAGGCCGCCGGTGGCGGCGCCGACCCCGCCGGTCAGCGCGATCCGCGCCACCTCGTCCAGGTCGGCAAAGCCGAGCACCAGCGGGGAGAGCAGGAACAGCACCGGGAAGAGGAAGAAGTTCAGCGCGGCGAAGAACGCCAGCATGGCGCGGAACTCCCGGCGGCGCAGCGCGTACCGCAGCCCGGCGACGATCTCCGCGCCGATGCTCTCGCGGCGTTGCAGGGCGAGCGTACGGGGGAACCTCACCACCGCCAGCACACCGACCGCGAAGAGGTACGACGCCACGTCGATGAGCAGGATGCCGCGCAGCCCGACGACCTGGAGCAACGCCACGGCGATCAGCGGCACGGTGAACTGGGTGAGGCCGACGGCGGTCTGGGCGAGCCCGTTGGCGTGGCCGAGGAAACGCTTGGGCACGAGTTGCGGCACCGCCGAGACGAACGCGAGCCGTTGGAAGGCCAGCGCCACCGACAGCCAGGCGGTGAACGGGTAGAAGTGCCAGACCTCGGCCAGGTCGGTCAGCACCAGCGCGGCCATCACGGCGTTGCCGCCACCGGCGGCGAGGCAGGCACTCAACAGGACGCGCCGTCGGCTGAACCGGTCGATCACCGCACCGGCCAGCGGCGCGACGAGCAGACCGGGCATCAGCGCGAGCACTGCGAAGAGGGCGAAGCGGGCGAGCGAGCCGGTCTGCGTGTAGATCCACAGTGGTACAGCGAAGGTGGTGAGCGCGGTGCCCATGCCGGAGACGATCTGCCCGGCCGCGACCAGCCCGAAGCGCCGCATGCTCGGCGGCGGCGCGGCGGCCGTCGGGCTGGTCGCGCCGGAAGGTCCGTCCGGTCCCCGGTGGGAGACGGCGGCGAGCTGCCAGGCGGGCTGCGGGCCGTCCGGCTCGGCGGTCGCCGGCACGCCGTCCGGGCGCGGTGCGGCGGCGAGGTGCCGGTGTACGGCCGTGACGATCTCGGCGAGTTCGGCGGCGCGGTATCGGAGGAAGTAGTGTCCGGCCTCGTCGATCACGGCGAGCGCGGTGCGGTCGCTGAGGAAGTGCCACTCGCGGTAGCGCTCCTCGTGGAAGTCGGTGCTACGGTCGCGCTCGCCGACGACGGAGACGACCGGCGCGCGCAGCCGGTCGACCCGCTGCCGCATCAGTTCGGTGAAGTACTCCTCGGAGACCTCCGCGTCGTGCCGCATGGCGCGGATCAGGAACGCGACCTCGTCCGGTGCCAACGACCCGACGGCGGTGCCCTGCGCCTGCAACCAGGTGCGGTAGATCCGGTCACTGCGCAGGCGCTCGGCCAACCGCAGGCGCAGCAGCGGGCCGAGCAGGCCGCCGACGGGGCGGGCGAACGGGAAGACCGCGCCGAGGTACACCGCCTCCAGGTCCCGGCCGGCGGCCTCCAGTCGGCGGGCGACCTCCACGGCCAGCGCCCCGCCGGGGCCGCAGTGACCGTAGAGGATCAGCGGCCCGGGGACCCGACGCAGAATCTCCGCGACGACGTCGGCGGCGACCTCCGCGACGGGTGCCGGGTCGTCGGCGAGGCCGATGTCGTGCCCGGGCATGGCCACCGACAGCAGCCGGTACCCGGCCGGCAGGGCGTCGGCCAGGGGCTGGTAGACCACCGCGCTGCCGCCGCCGTACGGGACGCAGACCAGGGTGGCGATCCGGGTGGCGGCGGGCGTCGGCCGGGTCAGTTCGTGCAGCAGCCCGCCTTCCCCGCCGTCTCCGGCGGCCAGCCGGGCCAGCTCGCGTACGGTGCGGTGGCGGAACAGGTCCATCACGCTGACCGGCGGCGCGCCCGAGCCGACCACGTCGGGCAGTTCCCGACGCAGCCGGGCCACCACCTGGGTGGCCAGCAGGGAGTGCCCGCCCAGCTCGAAGAAGTCGTCGGTGGCGCCGACCTGGGACACCCCGAGCACGGCCCGCCAGACCTCGGCCACCAGGCTCTCCACCGGCCCGGTCGGCGTCTCCCGCTCGCCGGTCGGCGTGTCGTCGACCGGCTCGGGCAGGGCCCGCCGGTCCACCTTGCCGTGCTCCTGCAACGGCAGCCGCTCCAGGCACACCCACCGGCTCGGCACCATGTGCTCGGGCAACCGGTCGGCGAGCCGGCGACGCAACTCGGCCGGCTCGGGCGCGGCCACGTCGGGCACCGGTTCCAGGTACGCCACCAGCCGGTCGTCGCGCAGCAGCACCGCCGCCTGCCGTACCCCGGGTGAGTCCCGCAGCGCGGCCTCGATCTCGCCGAGCTCGACCCGGTAGCCACGGATCTTGACCTGGTGGTCGCGGCGGCCGAGGAAGACGAGTTGGCCGTCGGCGCGCCAGCGGCCCAGGTCGCCGGTGCGGTAGAGGCGCGCGCCGGGTGGACCGTACGGGTCGGGGACGAAACGCTCGCCGGTCAGGTCGGGCCGGTTCAGGTAGCCGCGCGCCAGCCGGTCACCACCGAGGTACAGCTCGCCGGGTACGCCGACCGGCACCGGGTGCATCCGCTCGTCGAGCACGTACACCCGGGCGTACGGCAGGGGTCGGCCGAGCGGCACCGGCCCGGTCCTCGGCCCGTCGGCGGTGACCTCGTACGTGGTGACGCCGACGGTGGCCTCGGTGGGCCCGTAGTGGTTGAACACCCGGGCCGACCCGGCGGCGGCGAGCGGGCCGACCCGGTCCAGTTCGGACGACTCGCCGCCGAGGACGAGCGCGCGGGCGGGCAGCAGCTCCCCCGGCTCCACCTCGGCGGTCAACGCCCACAGATGCGACGGGGTGATCTTCAGGTAGTCGATGCGCGCGGCCCGGAGCCGCTCGGCGAGTTCGGCGCCGGTGCACCGACGTGGCAGCAGGTGCACCGCGCCACCGGTGGCCAACGCCAGATAGAAGAGGGTGACGCTGAAATCGAACGACATCGACTGCATCAGCCCGTGCCGGGCGGCCGGGACGACCGCGAGGCGGTCGGCCACCCCGTCGAGGTACCGCAGCACCTGCCGGTGTGCCACGGCGACCCCCTTCGGGGTGCCGGTGGACCCGGAGGTGTAGATGACGTATGCGAGGTCCCCGCCGGTGGTGGCGGTCTCCGGTGTGCGGGCGGGCTGAGCCGCGACCTCGGCGGCGATCTCGTCCAGCACCACCGTGGTCGTCCCGGCGGGCAGCCGGTCCCGCAGGTCGGGGCTGGTCAGCACCAGGGCGGGGCGGGCGTCGGCGAGCATCAGGCCCAGCCGGGCGGTGGGCTGTTCCGGGTCCAGCGGCAGGTACGCCCCACCGGCCCGCAGCACCCCGAGCAGCGTCGCGGCCAGGTCGACCGACTGGTCGAGCAGCACCCCGACCAGCCGGTCCGGACCGATCTCCCGGCCGCGCAGCCAGTGGGCGAGCCGGTTGGCCCGCCGGTCCAGCTCCCGGTAGGTGAGCGCGTCCGCGCCGAGCACCACCGCCGGTGCGTCGGGGGTGGCGGCGACGTGCGGGCCGATCAGCTCGGCCAGCGTGGTCGCCGGCCCGGTGACCCCGGCCACCGCATCGTGCTCGGGTCGGCCCAGGGCCAGCATCCGGTCCCGTTCGTCCGCGTCGAGCAGGTCCAGGTCGACCACGGGTAGGTCCGGCCGGGCGACCGCGGCGCGCAGCAGGGTGGCGAGACTCGCGGTGAGCCGGCGTACGGTGGCGGTGTCGAAGAGGTCGGTGTTGTGGACGACCATGCCGCGCAGTCCGTCGGCGGTCTCGCCGACGTACAGCGACAGGTCGAAGCGGGCGCTGGCCGTGTCGGTCCCGACGCCCTCGACGTGCAGGTCCTCGGGCCACCGGGCGCCGCCGGGCGCGTAGTTCTGCAACGTGAACAGCACCTGGAAGACCGGGGAGCGGCTCACGTCCCGGGCGACGTTGAGGTCCTTGACCAGGCGTTCGAACGGGATCTCCTGGTGGGCCAGGGCGCGCACGACGGTGGTCCGGGTCCGCCGCAGCAGGGTCGCGAAGCTGGGTTCGGTGCCTGCGGTGTCGGCGGTCGCGGCGACCGGGGACAGGTCGGCGCGCAGGGCGAGGGTGTTGACGAACAGACCGACGAGGTTCTCCAGCTCCGGCACCACCCGGCCGGCGACCGGCGAGCCGATGGCGAAGTCCCGCTGGCCGCTGTAGCGGAACAGCACCGCCTGTAGGCCGGTGAGCAGGGTCATGTAGAGGGTGGCCCGGTAGGCCCGGCTGAGCCGGCGGAGTCCGTCGGTGAGGTCGGCGTCGAGGGCGAAGCGGTGGACGCCACCGGCGTACGACTGCACCGCCGGGCGAGGCCGGTCGGTGGGCAGTTCCAGCGCGGGTACGCCGGCCAGTGCCCGGGTCCAGTAGGCGAACCCGTCCCCGGTGGCCGGTCCGTCGAGCCGGTCCCGCTGCCAGGCGGCGTAGTCCAGGTAGCCGGTGGCCGGTGCCGTGGGCGGGGGCGTGCCGTCGCGCAGTGCGCCGTAGGTCGCGGCGATCTCGTCGAGCAGCAGGTTCAGGGACCAGCCGTCGCTGACGATGTGGTGCATGGCGAGATGCACCAGGTGTTCCCGGTCGGCGAGCCGGACCACGAGCACCCGCAGCAGTGGGGCGGTGCCGAGGTCGAACGGAGTGCGTACCGAGGTGGCCACCAGCTCGCGGGCGGCGGCCTCGTCGGGTGCGGCGGTGACGGTGACCGGTACCCGGACGTCGGAGGCGACGTGCACGACCGGTTCGCCGTCGGCGTTCTCGGTGAACCGCATGCGGAGGCTGTCGTGCCGGGCGGCGGTCGCGTCGACGGCGGCCCGCAGCAGCTCGACGTCCACCGCTCCCCGGAGCCGCACGGTCGAGTGGACCAGGTACGCGGCGGTACCCGGGACGAGTTGCTCGGTGAACCAGATCCGTTCCTGGCCGAAGGAGAGTCGGGGCGCGGCGAGGCGCGAAGTCGTGGTCGGGATGGTGGTGTCTCGGGCCGGCACGTCGACGTTCGTCACGCTATGCCTCAATCCGATGACGGACGGGAGTCAGTAGTCTGCATCCCGCCTCCCACATGGTGGATCGGCTGATCGGTCCACTGTGTGGACTCGATCGATCGATCCGGCGGCGGAACGGACCGTCGTACCGTCGGGAATGCGATTCGCGGAAACGGTGATCCCCGCCGAGTGGGCGTCAGAGCCGCTGCGCTACGCCGAGTTCTCCGGCGGCGGTGCCGGGACGGCACCGCCCACCTGGGCCCAGCAGGTCCTCCTGCGCTCGATCGCCCGATTCGGTTCCAACCACCGCTTCCTCAACCTGCGGCGGACCGTGCCGGTCTCGCCTCGCGCCGGGGTGGACGTGGCGACCACGACCCGGGCGGTGGGTGCGCTGGTCAGCCGACACTCCGCGTTACGCACCCGGCTCCCGGTCGTCGACGGCGAGCCCCGCCAGGAGATCACCCCGGCCGGGCTGGTTCCGCTGTTGGTCCAGGCCGGCACCGGCGACGGCGCGGCGACCGCACGACAGGTCGCCGACCGGCTCGGCGACGTCGCGTTCGACCATGCGGCTGAGTGGCCACTGCGGGTCGCGCTGGTGACGGCGGCCGATCGGGTACGACAGATCGTGTTGGTGTTCAGTCACACCACCGTCGACGCCCACGCCGTCGAGATCGTCCTGCGTGACCTGCGGTTGCTCCTGCTGCGCGGCAGCCTGTCCACCCCGGCCGGACCCCAGTCGGCGGACGTGGCCCGGCTCCAGTGCGGGCCCGACTCGCCGCGCTCGCAGCGGGCGGTGGCGTACTGGCTGCGCGAGTTCGACCGGCTCCCCCGACAGCCGCTGGTCCCGTCCGGGCCGGGCCTGGAGCCGCACCTGCGCCGGGGCGTCCTGGTCTCCCCCGCCCTCGACCGGGCCGCCCGGCTCGTCGCCGCCCGCTATCGGGTCAGCGTCTCCGCCGCGCTGCTCGCCGGCTACCACGCGATGGCCGTACGCACCTGCGGGCGCGAGCTGTCCGGTCTCTTCCCGATGTCCCACAACCGGTTCCGCACCGAGTACGCCCAGGCGGTGGCGAACCTCGGTCAGATCGGCTTCGGTGCGGTGGACCTGGCCGGATGCGTCGACTTCGCCGACCTGCTGCACCGGGTCTGGGCGGCGTCGCTGAACGGCCTGCGGCACGCGTACTACCAGCCGTCCGCGCTGCGGCACGCCTTCGAGGAGCGGGGCATCGACCACGAGACGGCGTTCCACCCGCACCACTACTTCAACGACGTCCGGCTGCCGCTCGGCGGCCTCGACCAGACTCCCGAGGTGACCCGGGACGCGCTGCGGGCCGCCACGGCGGAGAGCACCTTCTCCTGGACCGCCGGGCTGAACGCCGCCTCCTGGCACCTGCTGGCCCATGTCGTCGACGAACCGGACGCGGTGGGCGTCACGCTCACCGTCGACACCCGGCACCTCACGATGGACTCGGTCGAGCCGTTCCTGCGGGGCATGGAGGAGTTGCTGGTCGAGGCGGCCTTCGGTGACGTGCGGTGGCCCTGGTCGCCGACGTCCAGCGCCGCCAGCGGGCCGGTCCCGCCCGGTGCCGGGGACGTCGAGGCGACCACGTACGCGGACTTCGCCGGTGGGCGGGCCGCCAGCGCACCGCTGACCTGGGGACAGCGCGCCATGTGGCGGACCGTCGAGGAGTTCGAGTCTCCCGCCGCGTACCGGGTGCTGAGCCTGGACCGCACCGTCGCCGTGTCGGCACGGACCGAGGTGACCGTCCCCGAGGCGGTGCAGGCCCTCGGCGCACTCGTCTCCCGGCACGGGTCGTTGCGCACCCGGTTCCGTCGCCGCGACGACGAGGTGCACCAGGAGATGGCGGCGACCGGGCGGCTTCCCGTCGGCGTGCACGACGTACCCCGGCCGGTGGACGACCCCGACGGCCGCGCCCTCGCCGCAGAGCTGGCCGTCCGGCTGCGCGCGTCGCGCTTCGACCACGTCGCCGAGTGGCCGCTGCGGGTCGCCCTGGTCACCGTCGGCGACCGGGTACGCCAGGTCGTGCTGGTGTTCAGCCACGCCACCGTCGACTTCCACGCCACCGACGTCGTCCTGCGCGACCTGCGCCGGCTCCTGCGGCGCGGCACGCTGGACACGCCGGTCGGACTCCAGTCGGTTGACCTAGCCGGGCGGGAACGCGACGCCGGACGACGACGGTCGGAGCGGGCGGTGGCGTACTGGCTGCGGCAGCTCCCGGGCCTCGGGGCGAACCTCTCCGAGCCGGTCGGCGCCGCGCCGGCACCCCGTTACCGGCGTGGGTCGCTGGTCTCCCGCGCCGTCCATCACGCGGCGTGCCTGATCTCGACCCGCAACGCCGTCAGCACCTCCAACGTCGTGCTGGCGGCGACCGCCGCCGGGCTGACCGGAGCCGCTGGGCAGGACTCCTGCGGCATCGTGGTGATGGCCAACAACCGCTTCCAGCCGGGGCACCAGGACGCTGTCGGCACCCTCAACCAGATCGGGCTCTGCCGCCTCGACCTGGCCGACCGGCCCGGCTTCGCCGAACTGCTGTCCCGGGCCCGGCGGGGCGCACTGGACGCCTACCGGCACGCCTACTACGACCCGGCCGCCTGGGAACGCACCTTCACCGACCTCGGCCACGACCACCGGACCTTCCTGTCCCCGTACTGCTACCTCAACGACGCCCGGTTGGCGCGCGACGTCGACCCGACGGACGTGGCCCCGGACGAGACCGCGTTGCGGGCGATGGTCGGTGACAGCGGTTTCCACTGGTTGCCGGAGTTGGCACGGTTCCCGTGGCGCTGCCGGGTCCAGGTCCTCGACGCCCCCGGTGCGGTCGAACTGGTCGTCACCGCCGACACCCGCTACTTCCCGGCCGAGCGGGTCGAGCCGTTCCTGCGCGGCGTCGAGGCGCTACTGGTCGAGGCGGCCTTCCGCGACGTGCCCTGGCCGTGGTCCCCGGCGGCGGTCGGCCCGTACGCCACCGGTTGACCGTCACGCCCGGTACTGCCGGCGGGAGAAGCCGAATCAGGATTCTCGGCGCGGATCTTGGCGGTCGGCCGGTTCCATCGCGCCCTGTCGGGTCAGACCGGCGAAGGTGGCGAGTCGGGCCATGCCAGCGGAGGCGGGGCTACTGCGGGCTACCTCGGCGATGACCGTACGCGCGACCGGACGATAGCGGGTTTCGGCGGGTGCGATGGTGTCGGCGTCGACGAGTGCCCGCTCGGCTGCGGCGTAGTTGCCGACGTGGAGGTAGGCACGCGCGGCGTCGATGAGGTGTGCGGCCCGGTGTTCGGAGGACAGGTGCCGCCAGCCGTCGCGGCGGACAACACTCTCGTGGCGGCACACCGCTTCCGCCATGTCCCCGAGGTGCAGGGCGGCGAGGAAGCGGGCCAGGCGCACGGTCGTGGTGCCGAAGCCGGTGTGGTGCGGGTCGGTGTCGTCAGCATGTCGGCCGGCGAGGTCGGCGGCGTGGTCGATGAGGTCGTCGGCGTTGCGACGGTCGTCGCCACCGGCGGCGGCGATTCCGGCCTCAAGGAGCAGAGTGCCTCGTACGGCGTGGTGTGCTGGCAGGTCGGCGGCGGTGACGGCGGCGGTGAGCGCGAGATGGTCGCGGCCGAGTGCGCGTAAGGCCTGGCTGACGGAGATGGTGGCGGCGCCGGTGGCGTCGGGATCGCTCGCGGAGGCGGTGACGGCCCGGTCGGCGGCGAGCCAGGCGAGGTCGGCGGCGTCGAGCTTGGTCAGCATCGAGGCGGTGATCCGGTAGGCGGGCACCAACAGCGCCGGAGTGCGGTGAACCGTGTCGAGCAGAGCCGGCAGGGCGCGCAACAGTTGGGCGTAATGGGCGTGCTGATAGGTCATCCACGCGTGCGCGATCTGCTGCCGCGCCTGGTCCGGCGGCGTGGTCCGGCCGGGTCGATGGTGGCAGCGGACGAGGGCGGCGCGGATCGCGTCGATCCCGTCAGGACGGGGTGCTGCTGGCGAAGAGCCTTGTCCGGGGCCGAGCAGGGTCGCCGGATCGAGGCGCAGGACTGCGGCGATGTCCTGGATGACCGAGTATCGGTCCAGCCTCCGTACGCCACGTTCGACCTTGTCGACCCAGCTCTTCGACTTGCCGATCCGATCGGCGAAGACCTGCTGACTCATGCCCCGACGAACGCGCAACTCTGCCACCCGGCGTCCGATCGGCACCGAGTTGTGATCGCGTCGCTCGCGGCCGGTCACGGCTGCCGTCCTGCTGGCGGCGGGCTCGACATGGTGGACCCTCCGCAGCGGGGACACCACCGGGACTTGACCCGGAACGCGAACAGCCCGAGCAAGAAGCCCGGCACCAGACCACCGAACAACGCGACCGACACGAAATCGACGACCACGAGCATTCACCTCCTGTGTCGTAAGGTCTACGTACAGTGAATGGGCTCGCTACGTCGTCCGGAAGCGGGACGAACCATCGGGCATGTGGAACGCGTTGAACGGCAGATACAGCACGGAAGGCCAGCGGATGGCGCGGGCACCGAGGCAGCGCAACGAGAAACTGCTGACAGTCATCAGAGAGTGTCGGTGGTCCTATGACGCCTGCGCCGCAGCCGTCCGTGCGGTCGCTCGCGAGCATGATGAGCCTCTCTCCTCCTGCGACCGCTCTCACGTGGGTCACTGGGTCGCCGGAGTCAAGCCGAGCGGCAGAACCGCGCGATTCCTGGCAGAGGCGATCTCCCGCCGGCTCGGCCGCGTCGTCCATCCCATCGATGTCGGGCTTTTCAAAGGCGGTAGTGTGGAGCCTGACCTCGGCGGCCTGGATTGGTGGGAGCACGCCCCGGCTACCGATCTCCTGACAATCGGGAGGGCCGACTTGGAGCGACGAGAACTAGGACGCGCCGCCCTGTACTCGCTGGCAGCGCTCGCGGTTCCACTCGACTCGTGGCAGGAGATAGCGGAGCGGGGGCGGCGCGCTCAAGGGGGAACCGTCCCCGTAGGTCGCAGCGAGATCGAGGTCGTACGGGACATGCTCGCGGTGTTCAGCAGAGCCGACGAGCGGTTCGGTGGAGGCCATGCCCGCCTCGCCGTTGTCCAGTACCTCACGTCTGACGTGGCCGGATACCTTCAAGGGCGCTTCGCCACCGACGATGATCGCAGGGCCATGTTCAGTGTCGCGGCCGAGATGACCTACCTCGCCGGCTGGAAGGCCTTCGACTCGTCGCTGCATGGGCTGGCGCAGCGCTACTACGTGCAGGCATTGCGCCTGGCCAACGAAGCAGACGACCGGCCCCTGGCCGGGTTCACCCTGCGAGCGATGGCGCACCAGGCGGTTGACCTCGGCCATGGTCACGAGGCCCTACGACTCGCTGACGCCTCCCTCGAATGGTCGCGGGGACGAGCGACTCCGGCCGCGACCGCGCTCTTCACCATTCTCACCGCACGTGGGTACGCTGCGACGAACGACAAGTCCCGTGCCTCGGCGGCTATACATGCGGCTGAAACGCACCTCTCGAAGGCGCTGCCCGACGACGAGCCGACGTGGATCCAAACCAGCGGGTTCACCGAGACATCCCTGGCAAGTCAAGCTGGTCAGGCCCTCCGCGACCTGGGCGACCTTCCTGCTGCCGAAACCCAACTCCGCCAGTCGATCGCCACTCGCAATCCTGAGGCGCACCGACGCATCCATACCCTGACGCTTGCCAACCTCGCCGATGTGCAATGCAAACAAGGGCGACTGCGCGAGGCGACCGAAAACTGGAACCACGCCCTGGACGCCATGGCCGGCGTCAGATCCGGTCGGGCATCCTCGGCCGTGAAGAACATGCGTACTCAACTCAGCAGCTTCGGCACTCGCCTTCCGGCCTTCGCCAGGCAACTCGACACCCGGGCAACGGCGTTCCTGCACCACAACGGTGCGCTCGCCCACCCACACCCCTCCTGAGGGTGGACGCACCGACGGAACTGCCTCGACAGTTCCGTCTGCCGCGTGGAGGATCGCCGGATGCCGTCTTCCCGTCGTGACCTGCTGCGCTGGCAGTTCGACCTGACCTGGTCGTTGTTCGAGTACCACCTGGAGCGGCTGGAGCCGGGGCACTTCCGCCGCGAGGTCGCCGCGCTCTCCTGGACGGTCCGCCCGGACGCCGCCGGCCGGTGGGTGCCGGACTGGGCCGACACCGAGCCGGACCCGGTGCCGGTCCCGACCATCGCCTGGCTGACCTGGCACGTCGGCTGGTGGTGGAGCGTGGCCACCGACCATCTGAAGGGCCGCCCGCCACGGGACCGGACCGAGGTGCACTGGCCGGGTGACGGTGAGCCCACCATCGCCTGGTTGCGGAAGCTGCGGGCCGAGTGGTCGGAGGTGTTGGACCGGCTCGCCGACGCCGACCTCGACGAGGTCGCCCCCTTCCCCTGGTCGCGCGACCCGGAGCACACCGTCGCGCACCTGCTCGCGTGGGTCAATGCCGAGCTGATGAAGAACGTCGCCGAGATCGGCCAGCTCCGGTTGGTGCAGGACGCCTCGTCCTGACCGGTGCTCGGATCGGCCGAGCCGTGGCCGAAGCTGAGGGCAGGTGACCTACAGCGGGGGCCATGTCGAGCTGAACCGTTCGTGCTCTCAGCTCGACAGCCTCCGCGCACCCTGTGCGCCGGCCGCAGCGGACCGCCCACCGGACCGACCGCGAAGCACTCCGACACGTACCCGCAGACGCCTCAGCGATGGGCGGACCTCGACCTCTGGTTCCGGGGCCACGGTAGGCCGGTCAGTCGTGTTCGGGGGTTCCGGTCACCCGGTGGGAGGCGGCGTGCAGCGTCTCCGCGACCAGTCGGCGGACGTGGCCGTCACGGGCACGGTAGAGGGCGCGACGGCCGTCCCGGCGTACGCTGACCAGCCCGGCGAGGCGGAGTTTGCCGAGGTGCTGGGAGACCGCCGGGCGGGCCGCCCCGACTGCCGTGACCAGTGAACCGACGTCGTGTTCGTCGGCGCTGAGCAACCACATCAGGCGGAGCCGGGTGCCGTCGGCAAACATCCGCAACATCTGTACGGCCGCCTCGACCTCATCGTCGCCAGGGGTGGGTTGTTGCCGCTCACTGGCTCCTGCAACGTTGTCGCGTGCGTACATGAGCACATATTATGCCCGGGACCACAGGCCCCGCTCTCCTCCGGGAGGACACGTGACCCAGGGCCGGCACGACCATCACCACGATCACCACGACCACGGCAGCCCCGGTCGGTGGCACCGGCTGCGGCACGCGGCGGTGCCGCATTCGCACGATGCGCGTACTCGGGTGGACCCCGCGCTGGAGACCTCGCGCGAGGGGCTGCGGGCACTGTGGATCTCGCTGGTCGGGCTCGGTGTCACCGCCTCCGCCCAGGCGCTCATCGTGGCGTACTCCGGCTCGGTGGCCCTGCTCGGCGACACCCTGCACAACGTCACCGACGCGCTGACCGCCGTTCCCCTCGCCATCGCCTTCCTGCTCGGACGCAAGGCGGCCACCCGCACCTACACGTACGGGTACGGGCGGGCCGAGGACATCGCCGGCATCGTCATCGTGGCGGCCATCGCCGCGTCGGCCGTCGCCGCCGCGTGGACCGCAGTCGACCGGCTGCTGCACCCCACCGACATGACCCACATCCCCTGGGTGGCCGGTGCCGGTGTGGTCGGGTTCGTCGGCAACGAGTTGGTCGCCCGCTACCGCATCCGGGTCGGCCGACGGATCGGATCGGCCGCCCTGGTCGCCGACGGCCTGCACGCCCGCACCGACGGCTACACCTCGCTGGCGGTGGTCGCGGCGGCGGGCGGTGCCGCCCTCGGCTGGCGCTGGGCCGACCCCGTGGTCGGTCTCGCCATCGCCGTCGCCATCACCGTCGTGCTCGCCGACGCCGGGCGCCAGATCTATCGCCGACTGATGGACGCCGTCGACCCGACGCTGGTGGACCGAACCGAACGTACGCTGCGCGACGTGGACGGCGTCCGGGACGTGACCGCCGTACGCCTGCGGTGGATCGGCCATCGTCTGCACGCCGAGGCGGACCTGGTCGTCGACGCCGACCTCAGCCTCGTCGCCGCGCACGAGATCGCCGCCGACGCGGAGCACCGACTCACCCACGCGGTGCCCCGGCTGACCAGCGCGACCGTGCACACCGACCCGGACAGCCACCCCGGCGGGCACCACCACGCCGACCTCTCCCACCGGCGACGGCAACCGGCCGGCTGATCCGCTCCGGCCCGTCGCAATGAGAGGCTTACCCGGCTCAGGATCCGCCGCACCACCACGCTCCGGCTCCGTGCCCTGGAAACGGCCCGCGCGGCACACCGTCCGCCGGACCGTGCCGTTCTCGTACCGTCGTCCGCACCATGAGGAAACCGCCATGTCATCTACCGCTCTCCGGCGTCGGCTCGCCAGTGTGGCCGTCGTCGGCGTACTCGTCGCCACGGCCGTCGGCGGCGCACCCGCCGCGGCCGAACCGACCTCCGCGCCGAGCGCCCCGGCTGCGGTCGCAACGCCGACCGCACCGGCTCCGGCCGCCGCCGACCGGACGGCCCCACCGCGAAGCGACATCCGCCTGCACAGCGTCACCGTCGCTCCCGGCGTCGGACGCAAGTGGATGTCGGTCCAGCAGTGGGGCGGGAACTACGCCACCACCTACCGGATGCGGGTGGACCGCAGCGACGTGATGGCGTTCGCCGACGTCCGGCACGCGGAGGGCCCTCCGATCTGCACGACGACAGGCCCCGTGCTGGACTGCGCGGTGACGACCGACACCGACTGGGGCACGGAGCTGTTCAGCCTGCTCGTGACGGCGGCGGCGGACGCGAAGCCGGGCCGACGCGGTGAGGTGGTCGTCACCGTCACCGAGCCCCGCTTCGCCGCCGGGACCTACCGGGCCACCGTCACCGTCGGCGAGGGCGTCGACCTCGTCAGCGCGAACGGACGCGACCTGCGCCTCGACAGCAGTCTCGGTGCCCGCGTCGGCGTCCCGCTGGCGGTGTCGAACCGTGGCACGACGACCGCGCACGGACTGCGTCTGCACGTGCACGGTTCGCTCGGCTTCACGCCGTCGAAGCGATACCGCAACTGTGAGTACGAGGATCCCGCGCAGGACAGCAGCCAGTTCGTCTGCACGTTCGACGACTCGCTGGAGCCCGGGGAGACGATGCGGGTCGACTCGACCTTCGGCGGGACCGTGCCGACCGACAGTTGGGCACCGAACCGGCACCACAGCCACTACACCTGGTTCACCCCGGCCGACTGGGAGGAGTACCAGGACCTGATCCGGAAACCCGGGTCGATCGGCCCCCGGGGGACCGACGAGGAACTGACGCTGGTGACGGTGGACGGGATGCGGGCCCGCTCGCTCCCCCAGACCGACATCGACGGATTCAGCAACGAGATCTCGGTACGGCTGGACGTCGCCGGTGACCTGCGGGGCGACGTCGCCGCCGAGGGCGCGACCGTCCGAGGCGCGGTCGGCGTCACCGTCCCGATGCGGGTCGGCTATCTCAACAACGGTCCGGCGCGGGCCGGGGCCGACGGCCAGGGCGGTCTACAGGTCCCGACGCACGTGACCCTGCCGGACGGCGTCACCGCCGTCACCGTGCCGACGTCCTGCCTCGACCTCGACTCCGAGGAGTACGCGCCCGGCAAGCCCGGCGGGCGGCGCTACGTCTGCCAGGCGGGCGGCACGGTCGGCACGGGTGAGCGGGTGGGTTTCGAGTTCGGTCTCCGGATCGACCGGGCCGGCGGTCAGACCGGCAAGGTCACGCTCAAGACCAGGTCGGGTGACGGCCCGACGGCGGATCTGGACCCCGGCAACGACACCGCCGCGATCCGGGTGAACCCGAACGGCGGCGGAGCGGGCGGTGAGTTGCCGATCACCGGCGCCTCCACCGGCCTGCTCGCCGGGGCGGGCCTCCTGCTGGTCGCCGCCGGAGCGGGCGGCTTCCTGCTGGCCCGTCGCCGACGAACCCGCTTCGTCGCCTGATCCGACCGACGTGGTGAGCACCGGCCCGGAGGACACGTCCTCCGGGCCGGTCTCGCTGTCTCGTGCCTGCTCCTCGCCGGAACAGTGCGACTGACAGAGGGAGATGCCGCAACTCTGTGTGATAGTTCCGAGACTCTGGGCAAGGTATCGGTCAGGCGACGCGGCTCGGTGGGGGTCCGCCCTCGTCGCCCGGGGGCCGCCGCCGGGCGGGCGCCACCCCCCGCCGACGGAGGAGGAATGCCGTGCCCGCGACCAGAGCGGCGAACGTCGCACCCACCGCGCACCACCGCGACCACGTGGCGTCGCGCCCCACCTGGCGGTGCCGAGGCTGCGGGACCGCTTGGCCGTGCGGACGGGCCAGGGCGGACCTCGTGGCCGAGTACGGCACCCGGCGCACCGACCTGCTGGTGTACCTGGCGACCCTATGGGAGGAGGCGCTCCGGCAGCTCACCGAACGACACCCGGGGACGAACCCGGCCGAGTTGCACGAGCGGTTTCTCGGCTGGCTGCCACCTCGACCACGCCCCCGTTGACCGTCCCGCCGTCCGACCTGGACGAACCAGGCGTCACCGGCAATTGACAGGAGTCTTGACAGTTACCCTTGACATCGACATGCTTGATCGTGAGAGCGCTCTCTTGGCCGTACTCCCGGCGATGCCCCCGCGTCGCCCCACCCCCGTAGGAGGAGTCCCATGCCACGAGCGCCACGCGTCCTGCGCGCGGCCCTGGCCGCCGTCCTGGTCGCCGGTCTCGCCCCACTCGCCGCCCCGCCGGCCGCCCTCGCCGCCGACACCACCGGCACTCCCACCGCCGCCGACACCTCGGTCACCGGCCTCGCGCCGGAGATGGTCCGCGCCATGCGCCGCGACCTCGGCTTGACCGACGCGCAGGTGCTGACCCGGCTGCGGGTCGAGGCCGGCGCCGCCACCGTCGAGCGTCGGCTGCGCGCCCGACTCGGTACGGCCTTCGCCGGTGCCTGGATCCCGCCCGGCGGAACGCGGCTGACCGTGGCCGTCACCGACCCGTCGCTGGCCGCCGCCGTACGCGCCGAAGGTGCCGAGGTGACCACCGCCGCCCGCAGCGAGTCCACCCTGGACGGGGTGAAACGAACGCTCGACCGGCACGCCGGCAAGGCGCCACCGGCCGCCGTCCACGGCTGGGCGGTCGACGTGCCGACCAACCGGATCGTGGTGACCGCCGGCCGGGGTGCGACCGCCGAGGCCGCCGCCTTCGTCAAGGCCAGCGGCGTCGACGCGGCCCTGGTCCGGATCGTCGAGTCCGCCGAGGCGCCCCGGATCAACTACGACATCCGGGGCGGGGACCAGTACGTCATCAACGGCAACACGCTCTGCTCGGTCGGCTTCGCGGTGCACGGCGGCTTCGTCACCGCCGGCCACTGTGGCCGGGTCGGCAGCCCGACGCTCGGTTACAACAACGTCTCCCAGGGCACCTTCGCCGGCTCGACGTTCCCCGGCCGTGACTACGGCTGGGTGCGGACCAACAGCAACTGGACCCCGCAGCCGTGGGTGAACAACTACTCCGGCGGCAACGTGGCGGTGGCCGGTTCCCAGGACGCCGCGATCGGCAGCTCGGTGTGCCGGTCCGGCCGGACCACCGGTTGGCGGTGCGGCACCCTGCTGGGCCGCAACCAGACGGTCAACTACTCGCAGGGCGCGGTGCACGGGCTGACCCGCACCAATGCCTGCGCCCAGGGCGGCGACTCGGGCGGTGCCTGGCTCAGCGGCAACCAGGCGCAGGGCGTCACCTCCGGCGGCTGGGGCGACTGCTCCACCGGCGGGGAGACCTGGTTCCAGCCGGTCAACGAGATCCTCGGCGCGTACGGGCTCACGCTGGTCACCAGCGGCGGTGGCGGCGGGACCCGGCTGATCAGCAACTGGAACAACAAGTGCATCGACGTGCCGAGCTCGAACTTCTCCGACGGCGTACCGCTGCAGACCTGGAACTGCAACGGCACGGCGGCGCAGTCGTGGAGCTTCGTCAACGGCACCCTGCGTACGCAGAACAACATGTGCATGGACGTGGCCTGGGGTTCCCGGGACAACGGCGCGGTGATCCAGATCGCGACCTGTAGCGGCAACCCGGCGCAGCAGTTCGTCCTCTCCGCCGCCGGTGACCTGGTCAACCCGCAGGCGAACAAGTGCGTCGACATCAGCGGATGGGTCAACGCCGACGGTGCCCGCCTGGCCCTCTGGGAGTGCCTCGGCGGCGCGAACCAGAAGTGGCGGCGCGGCTGAGAGCCCGCTCCGGGATGTAAGGAAGGGTCCCCTGCTATCGCCTGGGGTATAGCAGGGGACCCTTCCTTACGACTACTACGACGACGGCGCGGCACCGTTGTCGTTGAACCGGAAGCTGTCGAACGGGGCGGCGTCACCCAGTTCCTCAAGGATCAGGCCGTTGTTCTGCGAGTTCCGCAGGAACGCCGAGTTGTTGCTGATCAGGAAGGTCTCCGCGTTCTCCGGGTTCGGCGCGATGGTGAAGATCTGACGCGGCTCGCTCTCCTGGCACTCGGCGCCCTGCACCCGCAGCGGCTGCGAGTTGCCCGGGTTCTGCACCTGCCAGCAGACCGGCTCGCCGGTGCCCGGACCACCACCGGCACCCCGGTACGACTTGATCAGGAACGTCTGCCCGTCGACCGGGGTCGGCACGAACAACTGCCGGCCCTCGTCGCCGTCGACCTCGGCGAGCCGCTCGTCGGTCAACGACAGCCCCGACTCGACCGCGTCGACCCGGGTGATGGTGACCTGACGGTCACCGGAGAGCACCGGCGGGTTGGCGGTGGTCGGTGACGGCGACGCCTCCGTCGGGCTGGGCGCGGCGGAGGTCGCGCTGGCGGCCGGCGTGCCCGTGACGTCGGGTGTCGCGGCGGCGTCCGGGGTCGCCTCACCGCACGCCCCCGTCGAGACCACCAACGCCGCCACGCCCGCACCGGCGAGCCACCTACGCATCGACATCATCCACTCCTCCTCCGGCGGCGGGGATTCCCGGTCGGGAGACCGGCGCACCATCCCCGCCACGGTCGCTGAAGATCGACGTACCCCGGACATCGGCGCGATATGCGGGAACTCGGCAGCTAGGTCGATTTCCGACAAAGGTCGTAGGCCGATTGCCGTCCTCCGCCAGATGGCACCACGTCCCCGTTCCCGCAGGCTTTCCCCAGGCGCCGGGTGACGCCACACGGATCCCTCCGGACACCCGATCGGCCTGGAAGGTAGCAGCCTGTCGTGCCTGTCCAAGATCCCGCCCGATCCCGGGCCTCCCGCCTGCGCCGACTCGGCGCGACCCTGGTGGCGGTCGTCGCCGTCGCCGCCACCGCCGCCGGGTGCGGCACCGCGCCGACCGTCGCGCCCGTCCCCACGCCACCCGCTCCGGGCGCGCCGGGAGACCCGGCCGCGCTGAACGCCACCGACGTCGACGCCTGGCTCGACGGCCTGCTGCCCGCCGCGCTCCAGCGGACCGGCATCCCGGGCGCCACCGTCGCCGTCGTCCGCGACGGCGAGATCCTCACCGCCCGTGGCTACGGCCACGCGGACACCGGCTCCGGCACCAGCCAGCCCGTACCGGTCGACCCGGACCGGCACCTGTTCCGGGTCGGCTCGGTGGCGAAGCTGGTCACCGCCGTCGCGGTGCTCCAGCACGTGCAGAGCGGCGACCTCGACCTCGACGCCGACGTCGAGGAGTACCTGGACTTCACGCTGCCCCGCCGCTACGACGAGGCGATCACGCTGCGGCACCTGCTGACCCACACCGCCGGGTTCGAGGAGCGGGTCGCCGGCCTGATCGGCCGCGACGGCAGCAGCCCGGACCTGCGCACGGCGTTGGCCACCGACCCGCCGGAGCAGCTCTACCGACCGGGTACGACGCCCGCGTACTCCAACTACGGCAACGCCCTGGCCGGGTACGTCGTCGAACGCGTCAGCGGCACGCCGTTCGACGAGTACGTGGGACGTCACGTGCTGGCCCGGTCCGGCATGGCGTCGTCGACGTTCGCGCAGCCACTGCCGCAGGCGCTGGCCGACCGGATGGCCAGGGGCCACGACGCCGCCGGTGTCGCCCGCCCGTTCGAGATCGTCGGCACGGTCCCGGCGGGCGCGTTGAGCGCACCCGCCACCGACATGGCCCGGTTCATGTTGGCGCTGGCCGGCGAGACGGTCGGCGAGGGTCCGCTGCTCGACCCGCCCACCCGCGAGTTGATGCAGCGGCCCGCGCTCGACGCCACCTCGCTCGGCACCCTCGCGGACGGCCCCCGGATGACGCTCGGGCTGTTCGACGAGAGCCGCAACGGCCGGCGCATCCTCGGCCACGGCGGCGACACCCTGTACTTCCACTCGCACCTGCAGATCTACCCGCAGGAACGGGCCGGCATCTTCGTCTCGCTCAACGGCGGCGGCCGGGGCGGATTCGACAGCCACGAACTGCGTCAGGCGGTGGTCAACGGCTTCGCCGACCGCTACTTCCCGGCCACGTCGGACCAGCCGACGGGGGTCGACGCGGAGACCACTGCCGCACACGCCGCCGCGGCGGCCGGCACGTACACCGAATCGCGCGGGATCGGCAGCAACTTCCTGACCCTGATCGGTCTGGTCGGCCGGACCACGGTCAGCGTCACCGACGACAACCGCCTGCTCTTCGAGCCGGGCCCGCTGTCGGCCACCCCGGCCCGCTACGAGGAGGTGGCCCCCTGGGTCTGGCGCGAGGTGGGCGGGCAGCGCACGCTCGCCATGCGGGTCACCGACGACCGGGTGACGGCGATCAGCTACGACTCCGCGTTCACCCTGCTGCCGGTCGAACCGGCACGGGCCACGGCGGTGGTCGTACCGGTGCTCGGCGTCTCGGTCCTGGTGCTGGCGCTGACCGTGCTCTCCTGGCCGTTCGGCGCCCTCGTCCGGCGAGTGCTCGGTCGACCCCGTCGCGACCCGGCCGGACGTACCGCCCGGGTGCTCAGCCGCGTCGCGGTCGCCGGTGCGCTGCTCGCGCTGACCGGCTGGGCGGTGAGCGTGGTGACCGTGATGGGGTTGCAGGACGTCTCCGCCGCCTCGCTGCGCACCATCCAGGCGCTCCAGGTGATCGGCCTGCTCGGGGTGCTGCCCGCCGGGGTACGGCTGGTCGACGACGTACGGCGTCGTGTCGGCCGGCACCGGGTCGCCGCCAGCGCCCTGATCCTGCTGGCGCTCGCCGGTACGGGTTGGTTCGCCGTCGAGTTCATGCTGCTCGCGCCTAGCATCTCCTACTGACGCGTCGATCCGGGACGGACCGGAGCAAGGAAGTCCACCGCATGAGCACCCACCCTGATCCGCAGACCGAGGCGACTCCCCGGTCGCCCCGGCTGACCGGGCGGCTCGACGAACAGCTCACCCGACTCGGCGTGACCGGCCGCTTCGCCCGGGACTGCCTGCTCGCGGCGGCACTCACCGTGCTCACTCTGCTGCTGCTGGCGCTGCTGTTCTGGATCGTCGCACCGGCGGAGGGGCTCTCCCTCGATCCGGCGCGGGCCTGGCCGCTGCTCCTGCTCTGCGGCGTCCAGGCGATGCTGCTCTGCCTGCGCCGGGTCCGTCCGCTGCTCTGTCTCGCCCTGGTCGTCGCCCTGCAACTGGTGATCGTCGGTCTGTCCCTGCCGGAGTTGTCGATCCGGGGCATCGCGCCGTTCGTCGCCGCGTACACCGTCGGCACGCTGCGGCCGGTCCGGACGGCGCTGCTGATCGCGGGGGCCGCCACGCTGGCGGAGACGGCGGGCGCGGTGGTCACCACCGCCGTCGCCGCCGCCTCCGACCTCCTCCTCACCACGATCGGCAGCCTCACCGCGAGCGCCCTGACCTACCTCGGCGCGGCCTTCGTCGGCGGCTACGTCGCCACCTATCGGCGCTACGTCGAGCTGGTCCGGCTCCGGGCCGACGAGGCGGTCCGGGCGCAGCAGGCGGGCGTGCAGGCGGCGATCGGCGCGGAACGGTCCCGGATGGCGCGGGAGCTGCACGACGTGGCCGCCCACCACCTGTCCGGCATGGTGGTGCAGGCGGCGGCGGTGGAGCGCCTGATCGACCGCGACCCGGCGGCGGCCCGCGCCGGGGTGGCCTGGATCCGCGCCCAGGGCAAGCAGACCCTGGACAACCTGCGCCTGGTGGTGGGGGTCCTGCGCGGGCGGACCGGGGCGGACGCGGGCGACGGCACCGTCCCGGTGCCCGGCCTGGCCGTCCTCGACGACCTCGTCCGCACCGCCGGTGACCTCGGCGGCCCGGTCGAGTTCGTCCGTGAGGGGCAGCCGCGCGAGGTGCCACCGATCGCCGACGTGGCGCTCTACCGGGTGGCGCAGGAGTCGCTGTCCAACGCCCGCCAGCATGCCCCCGGTGCCCCGGTCCGGGTGGCGCTGCGTTACCTGGACCGTCGGGTGACGCTTGAGGTACGCAACGACCCGCCGACCCGGCGGCCCGAGCCGGCCACCCGCGCCACCGGTGGCGTGGGCCTGGTGGGTATGCGGGAACGCGCACAGCTCATCGGCGCCGAGTTCACCGCCGCACCGACCGCCGACGGCGGCTGGGCGGTCACCGTGAGCCTGCCGACCGGACCGGAGGCCGCCCGCGTCGCGACGGCGACCGCGAAGGGGGACCCGACATGATCAGGGTGATGCTCGTCGACGACCAGGCGGTGGTGCGGGCCGGGTTCCGGGTCATCCTGGAGCAGGCCGGGGACATCGAGGTGGTGGCCGAGGCGTCGAACGGCGACGCGGCGGTCGACCTGGCCCGCCGACACCGGCCGGACGTCATCTGCATGGACGTCCGGATGCCCGGCGGCGACGGGCTCACCGCCACCCGCCGGATCGTCGGCGCGGCCACCGAGACGCCGCCCGCCGTGCTCGTGGTGACCACGTTCGACCTCGACGAGTACGTCTTCGGCGCGCTGGAGTCCGGTGCCAGCGGGTTCATCCTCAAGGACTGCGAGCCCGAGGAGCTGATCGAGGCGGTACGCCGCCTGGCCGGCGGATACGGGCTCGTCGACCAGGCGGTCACCCGTCGGGTGATCACCGAGTTCGCCCGCCGCACCGCCGCACCGCGCACCGACGCGGTGGCCGCGCACCAGCTCACCGCCCGGGAGGCCGAGATCGTCGGGCTGCTCGCCCAGGGTCTGTCGAACGTGGAGATCGCCACCGAGTTGTTCATCGAGACCAGCACCGTCAAGTCACACCTCGGCCGGGCGATGGCGAAGATCGGCGTACGGGACCGGTTGCAGACGGTCGTCTGGGCGTACCAGAACGGTGTGGTGTCCCGCTGACCCGCCGCCGGTGTGACGAGGTCGATCAGCACATTGACATTCGGGGATGGTCCGGGGAAAGATCCTCAGCGTGCGAAGCGCCTATCTGACCAAGCGGGGTCACATCGACCTCCTGCGCGTCGCCAGCGCTGCCTGTCGACCCTGCCGCTGACGCCGGGTTCCCCCTCTTCCGCCCGTCGCGGGCGTCGCCATCCGCGTTAGGTCTCCGGCCCTACCGTCGCGCCCGTCACCGGCACCGCTCCATCCCGACAGGAGAGCTGTCCATCGTGCACAAAACGTCCATACGTCTGGCCACCGCCGGGCTCGCCCTCACCCTGCTCGGCACGACGGCCTGGGCCGCACCGGCGAACGCCTCGGCGTTGCCGGCGGTGCCGCCGTCGGCGCCCGGCCTGCACGAGATCGCCGGCTACCCCCGGCAGAACGTGCTGCCGGTCTGGCCGGACAACCCCGCCGACGCCTCCATCCCGATCGGCGTCATCCCCTACGACGAGATCGCCCCGAAGCTCAACGCCCTCCAGGCCGCGAGTGACCGGGTCTCCGCCCGGGTGGCCGGCCGGTCCAGCGGCGGCCACGACCTGTACGCGGTCGTCGTCACCGCCCCGGAGTCCCGGAAGGAGGCCCGCCAGCAGGAGGAGTGGAAGCGCCTGATCGAGGAGGACCCGGTCCGGGCCCGCACCGACCGCAAGCTGCTGGCCGGGTACAAGACGCCGCTGTTCGTCAACGCCAACATCCACGGCAACGAGTGGGAGGGCACCGACGCGGCGTTGCGGGTCATCGAGGAGTACGCCACCAGCACCGATCCCGAGGTGGCGACGCTGCTCACGCGTAACCGACTGATCTTCAACATCACCGCCAACCCGGACGGCCGGGTCGCCGGCACCCGGGCCAACGGCAACGGGTACGACCTCAACCGGGATCTCACCATCGTCTCGCAGCCGGAGACGAACCTGATCCGCGAACTCGTCGTCGACACCAAGCCGATCATCACGCTCGACCTGCACGGCTACGTCAGCCCGACGCTGCTGCACCCGAGCACTCCGCCGCACAACGTCAACAACGAGTACGACCTGTTCATCAAGCACGCGCTGCCGAACGCGCTGGGCATCGAGGAGGACCTGCGGGCGCTCGGTCACGCCGAGACGCAGCGGGCCCGGATCCCGTTCCGGGACGACGCTCCTGGGGTGTGGGACGATTTCCCGCCGATCTACGTGCCGTCGTTCGCGCTGTTGCAGAGCAGCATCCCGTACACGATCGAGGCGCCGCTCAACCCGCGCGGCACGACGCTGACGCCGCAGGAACGGGTGCGTCGGTCGGGCATCAACACCGACGTGCACGAGGTGGCGATCAAGTCCTCGCTGCGGTACATCCAGGACAACCGCGCGCAGGTGCTGTTCGACCAGGCGGAGGTGTACCGGCGCGGGTGGGCCGGTGAGCCGCTGCGGGACATCCCCGACGACTTCGTGCCGGGTTGGGGCCCGGAGGACAACTACAACACCGTCTTCCCCCGGGCGTACGTCATCCCGACCGGTGCCGGGCAGCGTTCCGCGCCGGCCGCCGCGCGCCTGGTCGACCTGCTGATCGGCAGCGGCGGTCGGGTGTGGAAGGCCAAGCAGTCCTTCCGGGCCGACGGTAGGAGCTACCCCGCCGGCTCGTACGTGATCGACCTGCACCAGCCCAAGCGTGGCCTGGTCAACTCGCTGCTCGAACCGGGTATCGACCTGACCGACCGGGTGAACGACCTGTACGCCGGCCCGGCCGCGTGGAGCCAGGGGCTGACCTGGGGCGCCACCGTCGACACCCTGTGGGACGAGAAGCTGCCGAAGGTGCAGTTGACCCGGGTCCACGACGGGGTGGCCGAGGGCACGCTGCCGCCGGCCAGCGCCGACCTCCGGTTGGACATCCAGGACGCCGCCGACCTGCTCGTGGTCAACTCGCTGGTCCGCAAGGGACTGCGGGTGTACCGGCTGGCCGACGGGTCGGTGGTGGTGCCGTCCACCCCGGGCAGCCGCAAGCTGCTTCAGGAGGCGGTGCGGACGCACGGGGTGACCTTCGAGCGGGCTCCGGCCCGCTGGCAGGGCACCCCGGTGGGGGAGATCGTCGTCGGCTACCTGGGTGGCGTGGAGCAGCGCGACACCCTGGCCGCCCTCGGTTTCGAGGCGCGGCAGGTGACCGCCGCGACGCTTGCCGGCACGCTGACCGACGAGGTCGACGTGCTGCTGGTGGCGAGCAACCTGAACGTGGCGACGCTGACGCCGGAGAACCGGGCCGCGCTGGACGCGTTCCTGGCACGGGGCGGCGGCGTGGTCGGTCTCGGCACCGCCGGGGCGGCCTTCGGCAACGCCACCTCCCTGCTGAGCGTCACCGCGACCGCCGGGCCCTCGCTGGCCAGCGGGGTGGCGAACGTGGTCAACCGGGGTGGCCCGGTGAGCACCGACGCCAGCCCGTACACGTTCATCAGCCAGCCGGTCTGGTTCACCAACCTCGGTGCCGGGGTGACCGTGGAGCAGTCGTACGCCGCCGATCCGCTGCTCGCCGGCTGGTGGGCGACCACCGGGGCGAACGGGCAGGCCGCCGCCGCGCACCAGGCCAGCATCGTCCGGAGCGTGAGCCCCGGCGGCAACGGGGTGGTGCTGTTCGGCAGCAACCCGACGTTCCGGCTGCACCCCAAGGGGCTCCAGCCGCAGTTGGGTCGGGCTCTGCTCTGGGCCGCGCAACCGTGAGCTGACCGGCCCGCCGCCTGAGCGGGCAGGTGGGTAGGTCTCGTGTCGCTCGGACGACGAGAGACCTACCCACCCAGGTCAGCGGTCCGGCCCGGCACCGAGCAGCCGCAGCGCGTTGCCCCCGGCGACCAGCCGGGTGTCGGCCTCGTCCAGTCCGGCCCGCGCCAGCGCCGACTCGACCCGGGCGCGGCTGGTGGCGCGCGGGCCGATCGGCCAGTCCCCGCCGACCAGCACGTGGTCGGCCCCGAGCAGGTCGGTGGCGAACCTGATGGCGGCCGGTGCGAACCCCATCGTGTCGAGATAGACGTGCGCGCGCTGCGACGCGGGCGCCGCCGATGTCAGGACCTCTCCCCCGTCGGTGGCGGCGGCCAGGGACAGCCCGGCCACCCCGAGCATCGGGAAGACCACGTGCAGCCCCGGCAGCTCGGCCAGCACGCCGTCGACCAGCAACGACAGCAGCGCCGCGGCGTTGATCGTGCCCCGGGCCAGCGAGGTGCCGAACCGACCGAGACCGGCGAAGGCGGTGGTCATCGCCACCGGGCTGATCGGGTGCGCGAAGACCGGCACGCCGAGGTCCGCCGCGACGGCCAGGGTGGGGCGGGCGGCCTTCGCGCCGAGCAGGAGCCCGTCGGTGGCGCAGTCCACCACCAGCCCGGAGAGCCCGAGTTCCCGCACGGCGCGTACCGCCTCGTCGGCGGCCGGGTCACCGGCGAAGGCGTCGATGGTGGCCAGGCCCCGCAGGCGGTCCGGTGCGCTCGCCACCGCCTCGGCGAGATGGTCGTTGAGCCGCCGCAGGTCGTCCGGGCGGGTGCGTTCGCCGTGCGGCGTCACCAGCGCCGGTGGCGCGCTGAGCACCCGCAGGTCGATGCCGTGCCGACCGGTGTCGGCCAGCAGCCCCTCCAGGTCGGCGATCCGGCGGGCCAGCCCGCGCCAGCGTTCGGCCAGTTCCGGGGCGGCGTGCCGGGGCGGCAGCGCCGGATAGGCCGGACAGGCGTGGTGGGTGTGGAAGTCGGCGACGAACAGCGGCGGCATCAGACCTCGATGAAGGTGTACGTGAAGCCGCGCTCGGCCCGGTGCACGTATCCGGCGGCGGGGAACGGGAAGTGCGTCGGCACCAGCAGGTCACCGGAGTCGGCGGCCCGTTCCAGCAGGCGGCGGCGCTGGTCGGCGGAGTCGCCCGGCACCACGCAGTACCGGATGCTCCACTCGGGACGCTCCAGTTGCACCCCGTGGTGCAGCATGTCCCCGGCGAACAGGGCGCGTCGGCCGGCGGACTCGACCACCAGGTAGACGTTGCCGGGGGTGTGCCCGAACGCCGGTACGAGGTGGATCTCCGGCGTCAGTACGTGATCGGCCGGGACCAGGTCGAGCACACCGGCGTCGCGCAGCGGCAGGATGCTGTCCGCGAGGTAGTCGCCGGTGCGCCGCAGCGCCGCAGCGCCGTCGGGGCCGGTCCACCAGTCGAACTCCTCGCGGACCACCAGGTAGCGGGCGTTCGGGAAGGTCGGCACCCAGCCGCCGGAGCCGTCGGCGCTGGTGGCGAAGCCGACGTGGTCGACGTGCAGGTGGGTGAAGACCACCGTGTCGACGTCGTCGAGGCGGACCCCGGCGCGGGCGAACTGTTCCAGGAACGGTCGGTCGGCGCGGTCGAAGACGCCGCCGTTGCGGGGTTTGCCGTTGCCGCCACCGGCGTCGACCAGGATCAGCCGGTCCTTCGTCCGGAGCAGGTGGGCCTCCTGGTTGAGCACGATCCGGCCGTCGCGGGTGAACGGTTCGGCGGTGTAGAAGGCACCGTCGGTCCAGGACTCGGTCTCCAGTTGCGGAAAGAAGTCCGTCGGGCGCGGGAGGTAGTCGACCTCGCGGATCGGGAAGACCTCCACCTCGCCGACGTGGAAGGACCAGAGCGGGCCCTCCCCGCCGCCGGTGTCCTGCCAGCGTGGTGCGGTCTCCGGGGACTGCTCGCTCATCGGGTCACCTCGTGGGTTCGCGGGGTTTCGGGTTCGGGTGCGCGGCGGACCCGCGCGTAGACCTGGGCGCGCAGTTCGCCGAAGCGGGCCGAGGAACGGGTGCCGAGCTGGTCACGCTTGGGCGGCAGGTCGACCGGGAACTCGGCGACGACGCCGGTCGGGGCGGCACCGAGGACGACGACCCGCTGGCCGAGGTACACCGCCTCGTCGATGTCGTGGGTGACGAACAGGACGGTCATCGCGTACCGCCGCCAGAGCGTGGCCAGCAGATCCTCCAGGTCACCGCGGGTCTGGGCGTCGACCGCGGAGAACGGCTCGTCCATCAGCAGCAGCCGGGGCCGGTACGCGATCGCGCGGGCGATGGCGACCCGTTGCTGCATGCCGCCGGAGAGCTGCCACGGGTACGCCCGTGCCGTCTGGGCCAGCCCGACCGCGTCGAGCGCCTCGGCGACCGCCTCCCGACGTGCGGCGCGACCGAGCCCCCGGTGCCGCAGCGGCAGCTCGACGTTCTGCTGCACCGTCTTCCAGGCGAACAGGCTGCGGCCGTACTCCTGGAAGACCACGCCCAGGTCGGCCGGGGGCTCGGTGACCCGTTGCCCGGCCAGGTACACCTCCCCGGTCGACGCGGGCAGCAGCCCGGCGACGATCTTCAGCAGCGTGGTCTTGCCGCAGCCGGACGGCCCGACGACGGTGACGAACTCGCCGTCGCCGACCGTGAGGCTCACCCCGGCCAGGGCGTCCACGGTGCGCTCCCGGGCCCGGTACGACTTGCCCAGCGCGTCGATCCGCAGCAGGTCGGGTCCGACTGTCACGATGACTCCTCTCGTCCGGTGGTGCCTCGGTGCCACCGCAGGGCACGCCGCTCGACCAGCTCGAAGACCTTCGCCAGGGCGAAGCCGAGCAGACCGAGCAGGAGCACGCCGCTCCACATCTGCGGGATGGCGAAGGTGCGCTGGAACCGGATCACGGTGAAGCCCAGGCCGTCGGTGCTCATCAGCATCTCGCTGACCACCATGACGATGAGCGAGATGCCCAGCGCCTGGCGGGCACCGGCGAAGATCTGCGGGCTCGCGGCACGCAGGACCAGGCCGTGCCGGGTCCAGCTCGGCAGCCGGTACGCGGCGGCGGTCTCCAGGTGGACCTGGTCCACGGCGCGTACGCCGTCGGCGGTGTTCAGCAGGATCGGCCAGACCGCGCCGAGCACGATGACGATCAGTTTCGTGGCGTCGCCGATGCCGACCGCGACCAGCAGCACCGGGATCATCACCGGGGCCGGGAGCACCCGGAAGTAGGCGAGGATCGGGCTGGTCAGTGCGCGTACCACCGACCAGCGGCCGACCACGTAGCCGACGCCGACGCCGATCACCAGCGCGGCGGCGTACCCGGTGGCGAGCCGGCGCAGGCTCGGCACCACGTCGCGGACGAGGACGTCGGAGAGCCAGACCTGACCGAACGCCTCGACGATGCGGCGCAGCGGCGGCAGGAAGATGTTGGTGCTGTCCGCGCTGAGCACCCACCAGAGGGCGAACAGCAACACCGGCAGCCCCAGCGCGAATCCGACGGCGGAGGCACCCCGGGCCAGGCCGGTGCGCAGCGGGACGGATCGTGGGCCGGTCATCCGGTCGCCACCTCCCGCCGGGTCGCCACGTGCCAGTGCAGCAACCGGCGCTCGGCCAGGCGGGCGCCCAGGTCGAGCAGGATCCCCACCCCGCCGGTCAGCAGCACCAGCGCGTACATGCCGGTGAACTCGCCGGACTCCTGGCTGCTCCAGATCAGCTCGCCGAGACCGGCGGCGCCCATCACCAGCCCGCCGGTGATGGCCAGCGCGAGCGCCACCGAGACGATCAACCGCAGCGCGGTGCCGAGGTACGGCAGCACCGTCGGCCAGGTCACGTGCACGACCCGGGCCAGCGGGCCCAGTCGCATGCTGCGGGCGGTGTCCACGGCCACCCGGTCCACGTCGCGCAGCCCGTACAGCACCTGGAACAGCACGATCCAGAAGCAGGAGACGGCGACGAGCAGGACGGTGATCTGCGCGACGTCCAGCACCAGGACCAGCACCGGGATCAGCACGATCGACGGGACCGGGCGCAGGAAGTCCAGGGTGGACGAGGTGACCCGCAGCAGCCACGGCACCGAGCCGATGGCGAAGCCGACGACGATCCCGGCCACCACGGCGATCACCAGACCGGACGTGACGGCCAGCAGGGTACGGCCGGTCGCGGTCCAGAACCGGGCCTCGGTGAGCAGGCGGAGTGCCTCCGGGGCGACAGCGGACAGCGGCGGCACGTGCAGCGGCGAGAAGAACACGCGGGTCACCGCCTCGTACCCGGCCGCCGCCGCCAGCAGCCCGACCACGCCGAGCAGCCGGCGACCGGCGACCGGGCCGCCGGCCGACCCCCGGGTGGGGGCCGGCGTGCGGCTGCTCGTGGTCACGGCAGGATCAGCTCGTCGAGGTTCGGCGTGCTGCTGATCAGGCCGTCGCGTCGCGCGTACCCGGCGAGCTTCTCGGCGGCCTGCCGGCTCACCTCGTCCCGCCAGCCGGTGATGGTGATGGTCTTCGCCACCTCGGGGCTGATCTGGGTGAAGGTGGGGATCTTCGCGCGCACCTCGTCCTCGTGCTCGCGGGCGTACGCGTACGCCTCCCGGATGGCGTCGCGGAAGGCCGAGACGACCTCCGGGCGCTGCCCGATGTAGGTGCCGGAGGTGTACCAGGCGGAGACGGTCAGGTCCTCGGCCAGGTCGGTGAAGCCCCAGCCGATCGGCACCGCGCCCTGCGCCTTGGCCGCCGACAGGAACGGCTCCACCACCCAGGCGCCGTCCACCCGTCCCTCACTGATCGCGGCCGGGACCTGCGGGAACGGGATCTCGACCAGCTTCACCGAGTCGGAGTCGCCGCCGGCGGTCCGAACCGCCTCGCGGGCGGCGGCTGCGGCGATGTTGGTCAGGATGTTCACCGCCACCGTCTTGCCTTCGAGCTGCTTGGGGCTGGTGATGCCGGAGTCGCCGGCCACCACGAGCGCGCCGTAGTCCGCGCCCGCCTTACCGGTCGACGCGGACGCGGGCACCACCGCCTTCACGTCCAGCCCCTGGGTGCGCGCCACGATCAGCGTGGTCAGGTCGCCGGTGGCGAAGTCCACCTTGCCCGCCAGCACCGACGGCACCGAGGTCAGGTCGGAGGTCTGGGTGTCCACCTCGACCCGCAGGCCGTGCTCGGCGAAGATGCCGTTGTCCTGGGCGAGGTAGATCGGCGCGAGGTGGCCGAGCGGCGCGGAGGCCAGCCGGACCGTGGTCAGGCCGTCCGTGCCGGCCGCGTCGGCGGAGTCGTCGGCGGAGGAGCAGGCGGCGAGGGTGGTGGTCAACAGCGTGGCGGCGAGGACGCCGGCCAGGCCGCGGCGAACGGCGGATGTGGCGGGTACGTGCCGGAGGGTCGGGGTCGTGCGGAACATGGTCTTTCTCGATTCTCGGGTGGCTGACGGGGTCGGTCAGAAACGCAGACGCAGGTCGAGGTCGTTGACGTACTCCGGGAAGGGCACCGGTCCACCGAGCGGCCGGGCGGCGACGCTCGACACGGCGGCCTCCTCGATGGCGACCACCAGGCTCGCCGCGTGCCTCGCATCGTCCCCGGCGACGAGCAGGCCGTGGTTGCCCAGCAGGACGCCGTACGTCTCGGGGTGGGCCCGGTAGGTGTCGGCGATGGCGCGGACCGCCTCGGCGGTGCCGCGCGGCGCCCACGGCGCGACCGGTACGTCCACGGCCTGGCCGTGCACCAGCAACGCCTCGTACCGGGCGGGCAGGCTGGTCGAGGCGAGCGCGTAGCCCGTGGCGTGGGGCGAGTGGGTGTGGATGACGGCGGCCACGTCCGGGCGGGCCTGGTAGACGCCGACGTGCATCTTCAGGATGGCCGCCACCGACGTGGTGGGCGTGCCGTACAACACCTCGCCGTCGAGGTTCACCACGACGACCTCGTCGTTCACGGTCCGCAGGGCGGGTACGCCGACGCGCAGGTCGTCGGCGGGCCACGGGCGCAGCAGTTCACCCGCGTTGATCGCGAGCAGGTCGTGATGGCCCGGCAACCGGACGCTGATGTTGCCGTGTCCGCTGGCGGACATCGCCGAGGCGGCGAAGATCCGGTTGACGGCGGTGGTGAGGTCGGTGCGGGCGGCGGCCAGTTCGTCGGTGCCGAACGGTGCGGCCCGTCGTGCCGAGGGGGTGGGGACGTGCTGGGTCATGGGGTGACTGCCTTGTCGTAGTCGGGGTGCCGGTCGACGCACCGTGCGGCGGGCAGGCGCGGGTCGCGTCCGTGGTCGGACGCGTACGTGTACCGGTGCGTGGGGGGGGTGGTGGATGCCTTCGCGCGGGCCCCGGCGATCTGCGGCCGGGTCAGCGGCAGGGACAGAGCGCGCTGCCGGTGCGACCGTAGTCGACCGCGCGGCGGGCGGTCAGCGGCGTTGGCATAACCCTAGTATGCCCCTAGGATTTACAGGAGATCAAGCCGGTGAACGCTGTGACCTGCACCCCAGCCTCCACGCCGACCCCGCCTCCACACCGACGAGCCGCGACAGGACCCCCACCATGCCCAAAATCAACGTCTACCTGCCCGACGCGCTCGCCGAGCGGGTACGCCAGGCGCGGCTGCCGATCTCCCGGATCTGCCAGACCGCGCTGACCCGGGCGCTCGACGGCGCGGACCGGGTCGCGCACGACGCGGTGTCCGACCTCGCGCTGCCCGAGCCGGTCACGCTGACGCCGCCGCCGAACCACCACGTCGCGGCGATCCTGCGCCAGGCGTACGACGTCGCGGCGGCTCGCGGGTCGGCGGTCGTCGAACCGGTCGACCTCCTCCAGGCGTTCCTCGACGAGGGCGAGAGCCTGGTGCTGAACGCCGTCGACCTGCTCGGCTTCCCGGCCGCCTCGATCCAGGCCGCGATCGACGGAGCCGTCGGCCGTCGGCCGGGGCGGTCCCGCCCCTCGCGACGCCACGGCGGGGCCACGCCACCCACGCTGGGCGCCGGCGCCCGCACGACGTTGGCCACAGCCGCCACCCAGGCCGCCGACCACGGGTCCGCCACCATCGCCGGCAGCCACCTGCTGCTCGGGCTGACCACCGACGACGGCGCGGCCGGGGCAGTGCTGCGGGACGTGGGACTCACCGAGGTGGTCACCCCCGCCGTACTGTCCGCGCTCTACTACGGTGCGACCTTCGGTCGGGTGGCCACGGACCGGGACGCGGACACCGCCTCGCTCCGGATCATGATGTTCGACGTGCTCGAACGGCTCGACCGGCTGCACCAGCAGATCGCCGCGCCCGCGCCACGTCACTGAGGCCGCTTCCCGCTTCCGCTCACACTCCCGCTTCCCGCCGCGACGCCACGTCCCACCCCCGGGCAGTGGCCACCGTGCGTCCCCTTTGCTCTGCTCCGACCGGCGGCGGCCGACATGAGCATGCGCTTCTTACACTCATATTGCCGCAGTCTTTCATTCGATGGTCGGAGTATTGCGAGTCTGTGTCCACGGCTGGCATCATGACCGTCGATTCACCCCCTGCCCTCGTAGGATTCGAAGGAGTGGTCGGCATGGCGCTCACCCGCCGCACCGTGCTCGGCTCCATCGCCGCCGGTTCCGCGCTCGCCGCCGTCGGCGACACGCTGCCCGCCGTCACCCCCGCCGCGTACGCGGCCAGTCCGCCCGGCGACGTGGTCGGCAAGGTCACCGTCGGCTACCAGGGCTGGTTCAGTTGCCCGGGTGACGACGCCCCGATCGGCGGCTGGTGGCACTGGAGCAGGGACCGGTTCCAGCCGCCCTCCCCCGGCAACACCACGATCGTGTCCTGGCCCGACATGCGGGAGTACACGCGCGGCTACCCGACCGCGTACCCGAACCTCGGCGACGGTCGACCCGCGACGCTGTTCTCCTCCTACGACCAGCAGACGGTCGACACCCACTTCCGCTGGATGCGCGAGCACGGCTGCGACACCGCCGCGTTGCAGCGGTTCAACCCGTTCGGCGACGAGGGGCCGACCCGCGACGCGATGGCGGCGAAGGTGCGCGACGCGGCCGAACGACACGGGCGCAGGTTCTACATCATGTACGACGTCACCGGCTGGACGTCGATGCAGTCGCAGATCAAGCAGGACTGGACGACGCGGATGGCGGCGTACACCGCCTCGTCGGCGTACGCCCGGCAGAACGGCAGGCCGGTCGTCTGCATCTGGGGCTTCGGCTTCGCCGACGACGGGCGTCCGTTCGCCCCGGGACCCTGCCTCGACGTGGTCACCTGGTTCAAGGCGCAGGGCTGCTACGTGATCGGTGGGGTGCCGACCTACTGGCGGCAGGGCGTCAACGACTCCCGGCCCGGTTTCGGCGACGTCTACCGCGCGTTCCACATGCTCTCGCCGTGGATGGTCGGGCGCACCGGCACCCTGGACGGGTTGGACTGGTTCCACGCCAACGTCAACGTCCCCGACCTGGCCGACTGCGCCGCCCACGGCATCGACTACCAGCCCTGCGTGATGCCGGGCGACCTGTCCCAGGGGCACCGCCGGCACGGCGACTTCTACTGGCGGCACCTCTACAACATGGTCCGGCTCGGCGCGCAGGGCCTCTACGTGTCGATGTTCGACGAGTACAACGAGGGCAACCAGATCGCCAAGACCACCGAGACGCGGGCGAGCACGCCGGCCGGCGCGGGCATCCGCGCGCTCGACGAGGACGGCACCTTCTGCTCCGCCGACTACTACCTGCGGATCACCGCCGACGGCGGACGGATGCTGAAGGGACACCTGGCGCTCACCCCGGTGCGGCCCACCCCGCCGGTCGTCGGCGACGGACCACCGCCCGGCACCGACCTTGCCCGTGGTCGGCCCACCACCGCCAGTAGCAGTCTGCCGGGCTACCCCAGCCCGGCCACGGTCGACGGCGACCCGAACAGCTACTGGGAGAGCGCCAACCACGCCTTCCCCCAGTGGGTGCAGGTCGACCTCGGCACGGTCGGCACCGCCGGGCGCGTGGTGCTCCGGGTGCCGCCCTCACCGGCCTGGCAGACCCGCACCCAGACGCTCGCGGTGCAGGGCAGCACGGACGGCACGACCTGGACCACGCTGGTCGCCGAGGCCGGCCGGGTGTTCGACCCGGCGACCGGCAACCAGGTGACGCTGACCGTCGCCGCCTCGCCGACCCGGTACGTCCGGGTCCGGTTCACCGGCAACACCGGCTGGCCCGCCGGCCAGCTCTCCCAGTTCGAGGTCTACGCCGCCTGACCGTGCCCGGTCGCCTCCCCCACCACCGAGCAGAGACGAGTCACCCATGCACCGAGACAGATCCCCGGCCCGGCTGCGGGTGACCGCCGCCGTCACGGCACTGGCCACCGTCGGCGCGATCCTGGCCGGGCCACCCGCCGGTGCCGCCGGCCGTCCCGACGCCCCGGGGCCGGTGGTGACCCGGGCCGCCCTCGATCCGGCCCTGGTCACCGGCCGGGGCGCGCGGGTCGCCTTCCTGGAGCAGGAGGCGGAGAACGCGACCACGAACGGCGAGGTGATCGGTCCCGACCGGCGGGCCTACACGCTGCCGTCGGAGGCCAGCGGGCGGCGGGCGGTGAAGCTGCGCGCCGGCCAGTACGTCGAGTTCGTGCTGCCGGCCGCCGCCAACGCGATCACCGTGCGCTACAGCATCCCGGACGCGCCCGGCGGCGGCGGGATCACCGCGCCGCTGGACGTCGCGGCCAACGGCCGGCACCTGCGCACCATGACGTTGACCTCGCAGTACTCCTGGCTCTACAACCAGTATCCGTTCACCAACGATCCCGACGCCGACCTGCTGCACCCGGACTGGTGGATCACCGAGTGCTCCTGCGTACCGGCCGAGACCACGCCGTACCCGAGCATCCAGAAGCCCTTCCGGCCCAGCCACTTCTACGACGAGGAGCGCCTGCTGCTCGGCCGCACCCACCGGGCGGGCGAGAAGATCAGGCTCACCATGCCGCAGGGCACTACCGCCGCCTGGACCGTGATCGACCTGCTCGACTCGGAGCTGGTCGGGCCGCCCCGGGTCCGGCTGCGCGCCGCGAACGTGCTGGCCTTCGGTGCCGACCCCACCGGGCGGCGGGACGCGGCCCCCGCGATCGAACGGGCGATCGTCGCCGCCAAGCGTGCCAAACTGCCCGTCTACCTGCCGCCCGGCACCTACCAGGTGAACCGGCACATCGCCGTCGACGACGTGACGATCGAGGGCGCGGGCAACTGGTACACCGTCGTCAGGGGCCGCGAGGTGGCGTTGCCGACGCCCGCGCCGGACGGGTCGGTGCACACCGGCGTCGGCTTCTACGGCCGGGACGCCGCCGAGGGCGGTAGCCGAAACGTGCACCTGTCCGGGTTCGCGGTCCTCGGCGACGTCCGGGAGCGGATCGACACCGACCAGGTCAACGCCATCGGTGGCGCGTTCTCCGACTCCACCTTCCACGGGCTGCACATCCGGCACACCAAGGTCGGCATCTGGCTGGACGGCCCGATGCGCAACGTCCGGATCACCGGCAACATCATCGTCGACCAGATCGCCGACGCGGTGAACTTCCACACCGGCGTCACCGACTCGCTGATCGCGGAGAACTTCGTCCGCAACACCGGCGACGACGGCCTCGCCCTCTGGTCGGAGTCGACGGCGAACGCGCGCAACGTGATCGACCGCAACACCGTGCAGTCGCCGGTGCTGGCCAACGGCATCGCGATCTACGGCGGCACCGACAACACCGTCTCCCGCAACCTGATCGCCGACCCGGTCCGGGAGGGCAGCGCCCTGCACGTCGGCGCCCGCTTCGGCGCGGAACCGTTCGACGGGTATCTGCGGATCAGCGACAACACCACCGCCCGCGCCGGCACGTACGAGCTGAACTGGAACATTGGCCTCGGCGCGATCTGGCTGTACGCGCTGGACCGCAGCATCGACGCCCGCATCGAGGTGACCGGCGACGCGTACCTCGACAACACCTACAACGCGATCATGCTGGTCAGCGAGTGGGGCGTGAAGGACCTGTACGCGATCGACGGCGTGCACTTCCGCGACGTCCGGGTGGACGGCACCGGCACCTCCGTGGTGAGCGCCCGCACCGCCGGATCGGCCTCCTTCGCCAACGTCGACGCCCGGCACGTGGGCGCGGTGGGCGTCAACAACTGCGGCACGTTCCGCTTCACCCCGGCCGGTTCCGAGTTTCGCCTCACCGACCTCGGCGGCAACGACGGGGGCTGGCTGGCCGACTGGCTGTTGCCGAACACGCTGACCTGCGACGACCGTCCGCCGGTGGTGCCGCCACCACCGCCGGCCGGCTGGTGACGGCCGCGAGGCGTTCGCCCAGCCCGGCGTCCGGGTGCCGTACGGTGTGCCGATGACCGACTTGGTGGCGACCATCCGGCGGGTGTGCCTGGACCTGCCCGAGGTCACCGAACGCCCCAGCCACGGGACGCCGGCCTGGTTCATCCGGGGCAAGAAGTCCTTCGCCCAGGTGTGGCCGGACGGCCACCACCAGAACGACTTCCCGCACCTGTGGTGCGCCGCGCCACCGGGCTCGGCCGAGGAGCTGATCGCGTCCGCCCCGCAGACCTACTTCCGTCCGCCCTATGTGGGGCATCGGGGGTGGGTGGGTGTCCGCCTGGACACCGGTGTGGACGAGACGGAACTCGCCGAGGTCATCGAGGACGGGTATCGGGTGGTGGCACCCAAGACCCTGCTCGCCCAACTCGACGCCCGCTGACCGGCACGACCGTGGGCCCGGCCGACGACCGGGCCCACGGTACGGCGGTTCACTGGAACGACACGTCGTCCAGGTAGAGGCCGTCGGTGCCGGCCGCCGTCTCGACGTAGAGGCGGGCGCCGGTCAGGCTGCCGCTCCACGAGACCGTGGCGGTGCCGGTGAGCTGGGTCCAGCCGTTCGCGTTGACCGTGGCCGCCGGGGTGAGCTGTACGTAGTTCGTGGTGCCGTTGGCGGTCACCGCCAGCGTCGGCCGCACCGACGGGGTGCCGCTCTGCGACCGTACCCAGAGCGTCGTGGTGTACGTGCGGCCGTTGGTCAGCTTCGACGTCACGTCCTGGCTGGGGCCGTTCCACGACGCGGTACGCCCGGAGTGCAGCAGCGAGCGCGTGCCGCCCCGGACCACGCTGGTGTTCGACGCCAGCGTGCCGGCGCCGAAGACCGTCCAGCCGGTCGTACCGCTCTCCATGTCGCCGTTGGTGACCAGGTTGCCGCCGGTGCCGGTGCCGCCGGTGAACCGCCAGTTGTCGATGTTGAACAGGTAGCCGCTGCCGCCGGTGAAGCGCAGGTACAGGTCGCGGGTGCCGGTGGCGCCGCTGACGTTGCAGGTGGTGTTCGCCCAGTTCTGCCAGCCGCCGGTGCCCGGCACGGCACAGGTGCCGACCAGTGGGCCGGTGGTGCTGTCCAGCCGCAGCTCGATGTTCCCGCCGCTGGTGCCCGAGGCCACCCGGGCGGTGAAGGACGACGCACCGGTGCCGAACGCGACACCCTTGACCCGGATCCAGTCGTCGTTCTCGATGAACCCGACGTTCATGCCGCCCCCGCTGGACGCCTCGGTCTCGATGCCGTTGGCCCAGTCGATGGTCTCGGCCTCCTGCGTCACGTACGGGTTGAGCGTGCCCACCTGGGGTGGCCCGGCGGTGGTCATGTTCATCGTCGGGATCGACCCGTCGGCGTTGTAGCTGAAACGCTCCACCGCCACCGACCGGGTGTAGCCGCCACCGCCCGGCAGCGCGCCGTTGTGGTAGAAGAAGTACGAGTTCCCGGCGAAGTCGATGATGCCGGGGTGGTTGGTGAAGCTGCTGCCCTGCCTCGGCATGACCGTGCCCCGATAGGTCCACGGGCCGGTCGGGCTGGGCGCGGTGGAGTAGCCGATGAACTCCGAGCAGCACTCGGCGGCGAAGACGTTGTAGTAGACGCCGTTGCGCTTGTAGACCCACGGCCCCTCCTCGTAGAGGGTGGGTCGGCTCGCGTTGCCGGTCCGGGTGCCGAAGCCCGCCGTGGTCAGCGGGATCTGCGTCGGGCTGCCGGAGAACGAGATCATGTCGGCGTTCAGCCGGACGTACCACAGGTTCGGGTTGCCCCAGTACAGGTACGCCTGGCCGTTGTCGTCGATGAAGGCGTGCGGGTCGATCTCGTTGTTGCCGACCAGCGGCCGACCCAGCGCGTCGCGGAACGGCCCGGTCGGCGAACTGGAGACGCCGACACCGATCACCATCTGCCCGTTCGAGCGCTGCCGCACCGGCACGTACCAGTAGAACTGGCCGTTGCGGGCGACCACGTGCCCGGCCCAGGCGTTCGCGTCGGCCCAGGCGAACGTGCCCAGGTTCATCGGGACGCCGTGGTCGGTCCAGTTCACCATGTCCGCCGAGGAGAAGACCCGCCACTCCCGCATGGTGAAGTAGGTCGAGCCGTCCTCGTCGCGTCCGGTGTAGAGGTACACCCGGCCGTTGTGCACCAGCGGCGCCGGGTCGGCCGTGTAGACGTGCTGCACGAGCGGATTGTCCGCCTTCGCCGGAGCGGCGAAGAAGGTCACCAACATCATTGGAACCATCAGCCAGGCGATGCCACGTCTGGCTCTGGCGCTGCGCGGCAGCGCGGACACGAAGCTCACAACGGACTCCTGTAAAGGTGGTGGCGCGCTCGCCGGACCAGCCGTACGGGGACGGGAACAGCGGGGGCGAGCAGTGCCGGTCGACCGTGACCGAGGCGGTGTTAGCGAAAACATCAACGCCTCGGCCGCTCACCGGAGAGCTGCGGAAGCCGTGCTCACCTCCACCACCGATGGCAACGCTAACATGTGAGCGATCACACAAACAAGGATGACCATCTATCCCTTGCCGGGTCGGAGATGGGCCCGGCGCGGCCCCTGATCATGGCCGCCCGCCGACACCCGTTACGGTGGCAGGCGTGTCGACGTCGGTGCGGGTGACGGTGTGGTCGAGCTGACCTGGCACGGTCACAGCACCGTGTGGATCGAGGACTCCGGCACCAGGCTGCTCACCGACCCGCTGCTCCGCGACCGGCTCGCCCACCTGCGGCGGCGGCGCGGCACCACGCCCCGGCTACCGGACGCGCCGGACGCCGTACTCGTGTCGCACCTGCACGCCGACCACCTGGACCTCGCGTCGCTGCGTCGGTTGCCCCCGGCCACCCGCCTGGTGCTGCCGGCCGGGGCCGCGCCGCTGGTGCGGCGGGCGCTGGGCACCACCGCCGACCGGTACACCGAGTTGACGCCCGGCGAGGCGACCACCGTCGGCGAGGTGACCGTCACGGCCGTGCCCGCCGCCCACCCCGCCGGACGCGGCCCCTGGTCACGGCACCGGGCCCCGGCCATCGGGTACCTCGTCGAAGGGCGAGCCCGCACCTGGTTCGCCGGGGACACCGGACTCTTCACCGAGATGGACTCGCTCGGTCCGCTCGACCTGGCGCTGATCCCGGTCGGCGGCTGGGGACCCACGCTCGGCCCGGGTCACCTCGACCCGGAGGGCGCGGCCGAGGCGGCCCGGCGGGTCGCGGCGGCGTGGGCGGTGCCGATCCACTACGGCACCTTCTGGCCGATCGGATGCGACCGGGTCCGGCCGGACCGCTTCTTCGCGCCCGGCGACGACTTCGCCCGGCACGCGCGACGGATCGCCCCCGACACCCGGGTACGCGTCCTCGAGCCGGGTGAGTCCCTCACCGTGCCCGGCTCATGACCGAGATCCTCGGCACGCTGGCGTGGCTCACGCTGGTGGTGCTGTTCGGCGCGGTCGTCCCGGTGGTGCCCACCGGTGCGGCGGTCAGCGGGGCCGCCGCGCTCGCCGCCCACCAGGATCCGGTGACCGTGCTCCTGGTCGTGCTCGCCGGGGCGCTCGGCGCGTACCTCGGTGATCTGGTGGTCTTCGCGGTGCTCGGCTGGGGCGGCGAACGCATCGCCCGGCGGCTGCGCTGGCTGCGCGGGCCGCAGCGACTGGACCGGATGTCGGCGCGGGTCCGCGAGGGCGGCGTGCCGATGCTCCTGGTCTCCCGGCTGGTGCCCGGCGGCCGGCTGCCGGTGCTGCTGGCCGCGGCGATGGCCGGCATGACCTGGCGACGGTTCGCCGTGGCCAACCTGCCCGCCACCCTGCTCTGGTCGGTCCTCTACGCCATGATCGGCGTCCTCGGCCGGGCCATCTTCCCCGAACCGTGGCAGAGCGTGCTCGCCGCGATCGTGCTGGTCCTGCTGATCACTCAGGGATTGAGCCTGCTGGGGCGACGCCGGCCCGAGCCGCTCCATCCACCGGCGACGCCATGACCGGTATCCGCCGCCCCGCCTCCCCCGGAGCGGGCCGCGCCACCGCATCCGACGGCTCGGGCCCGGCCGTTCTGCCGGCACCCTCCCCCGCCTCGGAACGGGTCACCGCGTCGGCCCCGTCCGCCGGGTCGTCGGGGCCGTCGGGGCTGCGCAGCCCGAGCCGGGACAGCCAGTCGAGCAACTGACGGTGCACCGCGTCCGGGCCGACCAACTCGCCCTCCTGCGGCCAGTCGGCCGGATGCACCAGCAGCGCGTCGTTCTGCCAGCCGCCCAGCCCGCCGTGGCTGCCGACGAGTTCCTCGAAGGCGGTCACCTCCTCCAGGCCGGGGTCCACCGCACTGATCAACACCAGGTCACCGACGTGGTCCATGTCCTGGTGCCGCAGCAGGTCGTGCCGGGCCCTCGGCCCGTACGGCGTCAGCGGGTCGTCACCCTCGACGTGCCCGTCGGACAGCCGATGGGTCCCGGACCGGCCCACCGCGAGCGGTCCGGCGGCCGAGTCGACGACCACCATCCCGACGCCGGGATGCGCGGCCAGACCCGCCACCAGCCCCGGCGTCACCTCGTCGATCCGTTCGCGGGTGAGCCGCCCCGGATGCCGGGTCAGATAGACCATCGCCAGGTTGCCGGAGGCCACCACCACGGTCTCCGGTTCGGTACGCGTCGACGCGGCAGCCCGCTCGTGCGCCCGATGCGGCGGCGGGTGCGGGCCGCGTGCCGTCGCCGGGCGGGCCCGGACCGCCATCCGGGTCGCGGTGGCGGTCACCCCGCTGCGGCCGGAGACCTCGCTGAGCAGGGTGTCCACCCGGGCCCGCTCCTCGGCGTTGCGGGTGGTCTCGTGCTCGCCACCGGCGAGAGTCGTGTCCCGGCCCGGCCCGCGTGGGCGGCGTCGCGGCACCGGAACGGGTTCGGCCGCACCCGGTGCCACCAGCCGGGACACCACCTGGGTCAGGGACTCGCCGTACCGCTGGCGGAACGTGGCGCCCTGACTCTGGCCGTGGTCGCTGAGCACGACGATGTGGTAGCGCCGGGTCGCCTCGGCGGCCAGCCGTTGCAGGATGCCGAGCGTGTGGTCGAGCGACTCCAGCGCGGCCATCGCCTCCGGCCGGGCCGGGCCGGCGTGGTGGGCCACCTCGTCGTAGTCGACGAAGTCGCAGAAGATGACCGGGGCGCCCCGGGCCATCTGCTCGGCGATGAGCGACACGTTGAGGTCGTTGAGCAGGCTGGCCAGCGGACGCAACGCCAGGTACGAGCCGCCCCGGTCAGCCCGGGGCAGTACACCGCGCACCCGTCGCCGCCGCGCGGCGTGCAGTTCCCGCAGCACCTGCCCGGCACCGAGCACCACCGTCCGGGCGAAGCCGTACGGGCTGGTCATGAACGCCGCGTAGCCGGCCGTGGAGCGGCCGGGCAGCCCGGCGCGACTGACCGTCAGCAGGGTGGTGGGGGCGTCACCGGAGAAGGCGGTGCTGATGCTCACCCCGCCGTCGCGCAGCAGTCCCCGACCGGTGGACAGTCGCCGCTCGACCTCGGCCGCGTCCCGGGGACGGCTGGTCACCACGAGCCGCCCGGCCGGGGTGGTCCCGTCCGGGCCGGGCGGTGCCTTCTCGTACCAGCGGTAGGCCGGCACCCGACCGAACTCCCCGTGCAGCAGGCCGGCCTGGGCGGCGGGCGTGGTGGCGGGCAGTCCGGTGTGCCAGCGGGTCATCCGGTGACTGCGCGACCGCAGCCACCGGCCCATGGTGGGCAGGTTGCCGGCGCGCACCGCCCACTGCACCACCGGTGCGGCCACCCCGTCGAGCTGGACGACGAGCAGGCCCTCGGGCGGGGCGTCACCGACCGCGTCCCGCCGGGCCGGCGCGCGGCGGCGCCAGCGCCACCAGCGGCGGCCGTCCCGGTCGGTGGACCGCCGGACCCGGCTCATCAGCCGCAGCATCTCGCTGACGAAGGTGTCGTCGGTGCCGGCGTCGGCGAGCCAGTTGACCGCGGCGGCCAGGGCCACGGCGAGCCAGGCGGCGGCGAACGCGACGGCGAACCCGGCGACGTGCGCCTCCGGGGCCAGTTGCAACGCCACGTACATGACCACGGCCTGGACGCCCACACCGATGGTCAGCGCACCGAGACCGCCGAGCGCGGTGGCCAGGGCCAGCAGCACCGGGCGCAGCACCGCACCGACGCCGGTGACCAGGGCGACCAGCCAGAGCAGCCCGACCAGGCCGCTGATGGTGACGCCGGGCAGCAGCCAGAACGTCACGCTGAGCACCAGGAACGAGGCCGCCATGCTGCGCACCAGGGCGCGGACCCGGGCGAAGGTCGGCCGGTAGTCGCGCAGCACCCGCAGGGCGACCCGGACGGGTTCGGGCAGAGCGCGGCGCTCGGCATCCACCTGCGGTTCCATGTCGCCACCATGTCACACGGCACCAACAAGATCGAAAAGCCGGACCCGGCTTCCCGGCCGGTGGCGGACGGGACGGTCAGGGGTCGAGACTGGTGGCGGTCTCCGGCGGCCCGGACAGGCCGGTGCTGACCCAGCGGCGCTGGGTGGCGTCCCACGACAGCAGCAACCAGCCGGATCGGTACGGCGGCAGGTGCAGGTTCTCCAACCGCAGCGCCATCTCGGGCGTCACCCGTTCCGGCAGCCGCAGCACCACCCGCGCGGCGGCGGCGGTGAGCGTGACGGTGCCCTCGGCCCGGATCTCGTCCCGCACGTCGCGGCGGGCCCGGCGGGACAGCCTGTCCCGGATCATCTGGTAGACGTCCTCCCCCGCCTTGGTCGCCAGCGCCTGGACGAACGGCAGCAGTGCGGACCCGGCCAGCGCACCGATGAGAAGCTCGGGTACACCACGGCTGACGTCGTCACGCGGTTGGGTCACATCGACCATCGTGTCACGGACCGACGTGCAGGAAGGGCGCCCAGAGCGTGGGCCGGTCCGGTCGCGCGGCGCGCAGCGCGGACACCGCCTGGTGCAGGGCCGACGCGGCGTCGTCGACGCCGACCAGCCGGGCGTAGAAGTCGGCGGCGACGCCGGGGGCGACCGCGTCGTCGATCGCCCACGCCGTGCCGACCACGTGCCGGAAGCCGGCGATGTGGCAGGCACCGGCCACGTGCAGGGCCTCGTCGTCCAGGTCCTCGTGGGAGACCCCGGTGTCGCACGCCGACAGGTAGGCGACCTCGGCGTGCGCCAGCCGCAGCCGCGCGATGTCGGCCACGGTCAGCGGGGCGGCGGCGTGGTCGTGCAGGACGAGGTGACCGTCGGCGCTCCCGTCGGCCGCGGTGACGGCGTGGCCGGCGAAGTGCAGCCACGGGTGCCGGGGCAGCGCGTCGAGCACGGACCGCCGGACCGCGCGATCACCGAGGAGCACCCGACCGGCCGGATACCGGGTGGTCAGCATCCGCACCTCGGCCGGCACGTTCGGCAGATCACCCCGTCCGGGTGTCTGCGGCAGGGCGACCACCAGCGGCACGGCTGTCCGGGTCGGCGGGCGGGACCGCCAGGCGGCGACCAGGCTGCGCACCGTCGGCGCGTACGAGGAGATCACCCGGTCCAGCACGCCCGGCCCGTCCGCCGGCCCGGCGGCGTGCAGCGGGAGACTGCTCAGCGGCCCGGTCGGCACCCACCACATCCGGGAGCCGGGCGGCGGGGCGAGCACGTCGAACACCGGAGCGGCGACGGTGTCCCAGAGCCAGACCAGCGTCTCGGCGACCGTGGCCCGGGCCTCCTCGCGGAGTCGGGCGGGCAGGCTCGGCCGGTTGGTGCGGGTGACGGCCGCGCGCAGCCGCCGGGCCCGATCGACCACCTCATCGAGACCCAGCCGCAGCGGCACCACCTGGACCCGGCCCCCGGTGAGCACCAGGGCGTCACACCGCAACCCGCTGATGTTGAGCACCACGACGGGCCCGCGCCGGGCGATCTCGGCGAGCAGGTCGTCGACCGGAGGCGGGCGTAGGAACCCGGCGAGACCGTCGACGCGACGGATCTCGTCCAGCAGCGCGTCCCAGTCCCGGGCCAGCGCGTGCCGGTCCTCGCCGGGCATCGTCACGTCGTCCGGCCGGGAACTGAAGCCGACCCCCTCCGGCCGGTCGAAGGCGCTCCGCAACGCCTCGAAGCGATCCGCCAGGTCGGCTCGCCGCCGCCGCAACTCGGTCAGCTCGGTCCGGGTGTCCAGGGCGTGTCCGAGCAGCACCCCCCGGCCGTGTTCCAGCAGCCGCAGCGCGTCGAGCGGGTCACCGGCGGCGAGGGCGCAGGCGGCGGCGTCCCGGGCCAGACCGACGAAGGCGGCCAGGTGCCGCTCCCGGTCGGTGTGCGTGACGCGCCTCGGCGCGGTCCGAGGCAGCAGTCCGACCGCGAGATCGTACGCCTGTCGGGCCTCGGCGAGGTCCCGTCCCCGGCTACTGGCGAGCACGGCGTTGGCCCACCGTCGGGCGGCCTCGACGCGTACCCGGACCGGTGCGGTCGGGTCCCGCGCGACCCGGCGCAGGATCGCGATCGCCTCCCGGTACGCCTTGGGTTCGCCGCTGACCGCCCACACGGTCAACGCGGCGGCCTCGCCGAGCAGGGCATCGGCCCGCAGGTAGTGCCCGTCGGGCACGGCCGCCGCCGCGTCCCGGGCGGCCCGGGCCACCCGGCGGGCCTCCCGGGGACGGGGCACCTCGGCCGCGAGCCGGGTCACCTCCGCCCGCCGGATGTTGGTCAGCACGAGCATCCGTTCCGCCCGGTTGGGGTGCCCCTCGGGGGTCGCCCGCACCGCGTGCTCGGCGAGCCGGCCCGCCTCGGCCAGGTCGGCCGGATGCCGCCCGGCGGCGTACCGCTCGACCAGGACGAGCGCGAGATTCGACTCGAAGCGCGCCCGCAGCGGGTGTCGGTCACCGGCCGCCGCCACCGCCTCACGGCCCCGCTCGACCGCCTCGTCCAGCAGGGCCCGCTCCCGACCGTTCGTCGAGCGGTACCGCAGTCGCAGCATCTCAGCGAGGTTGGAGAGCATCCCGGCGAGGTCGTCACCGGGCCCGGCCACCGCCACCGCCTCGCGGGACAACTCGACCGCCTCGGTGAGGGCGGACGAGTCGTCGTACCGCAGCGACAGGGTGAGCAGCCCGTCGGCGAGGTTGGTCAACCGGCCCGCGCGACGCGGGTGGGCGGGGACGGTCTCGGCCAGCGCCGCACGGGCCTGGGCCACCGACTCGACCAGGTCCGCCTCGACACCGGTACGCCGCCAGCGCAGCCGCAGCACGCCGCCGAGGTTGGCGTGGAAGGACGGCGTGGCGGGGGTGCGCTCGTTCGGATACATCGCCAACGCGTCGCGGAACAGCCCGATCGCCGCGTCGAGGTCGGCCAGGTCGCCGAAGCGCTCGTAGCGGGACCAGCGGGCTGTACCGAGACCGTTGGCGGCGGTGCTGCGGATGTCGACGTTCCGGGCGACCGTCAACACCTCGGTGAAGACGGCGAGGGCGAGCTCCAGCTCCCGCAGCGACCCGGTGCGTTCGTACGTGTCGTGGTGCGCCTCGGCCTGTCCGCACACACCGACCAGCAGGTGGTACTGCGGTGTTCCCCAGGCGTCGGGGATGCCGGTCACCGGTCCGGCGGGGTGTCGGGCTCCGCCGACAACCGGCGGGCGAACGCCTCGCCGAGCGGGTCGCCGATGCGGCGGAACCACTCGGCGGCCTCCCGGTTACGGCCCTGCCCCATCAGGTAGAGGGCCAGGTTGGCCATCCCGTCGGTGTTGCCGGCCTCGGCCGCCCTGCGGAACCACTCGGCGGCCTCGTCCGCCCGGCCGCCGAGCTTCAGGGTGATGCCGAGACGGTTCATGTCCTCCGGCGACCCGCCCTCGGCCGCCTGCCGGGCCGCCGTCTCGCTGGGCAGCGCGGTGACGGTGAAGCCCGGTCCGCCGGCCCCGGCCGGCCGTGTCCCGCCCGACGGTCGTTGCGCGCCCGACGGTGGTGCACTGCGCCTGCGCCAACGACCGAACATCGCGCACCCCCGAAACATCGACTGTCGTCCAGTCTGTCACCGGGCCCTCGCGCAACGCAGTCCCCGAGGAGGAAACCCGACACCGCCCGCCCCGCGCCGACGCCGGGCGGCGGGGTCAGCGGACGGCGGCCTCGTCGAGGTCGGCGGCGAGCGACTCCGGCGCGCGCATCCGCCAGGCGTCGGTGACCAGCTCGGCGAGCCGGTCCACCTGCACCGCCGCCAGACGCAGCATGACCAGGGGCAGCCCGTCGTAGCCGGGGGTGGTGAAGAACAGGTCGGGCTCACCGAGCAGCAGGGCCTGCTTCTCGGCCTCGTCTCCGACGTAGAGCACGGCCACGTCGGTGCGGATCACCCGTGGCCGGCCCGGCAGGCGCTCGGGATAGGACCAGACGAACCCCCGGTCGGCCACCCGGAAGTCGAAGCCGTCGCTGTCGATCTCGACCGCCTCGGGCAGCGCGAGCGCCAGCCGACGGACGTCGTCCGCGTCAGCCATCAGGACCCCTTCCGCCCGCCCGTCGCGTCACGACGACAGGCTAGTACCCGGGTCGGACACCGCGACGACGGCGGGGGCGGGACCTTCCGGTCCCGCCCCCGCCGATCAGACGTCTGCGCTCAGGAGGTGAACTTGTCCAGAGCCAGCTCGATGGCGCCGTTGTCCGGCTGCGCGTACGACTTCAGGGTCTCCCGGTTGTAGGAGATGAAGCTCGGGCAGCGCCCGGCCGGGGCGTTGATCCGGCCGCCGTCGCCGATCTTCTCGCCGGTCTGGGCGTTGTGGAAGGTCAGCGTGTAGCGCGAGGAGATGTAGTCGACCGTGATCTGCTTGTCGTCGCGGTCCTTGTACTGGCACTTGCGCGGCTCGCCCTCGCTGCCCTGGACGAAGGTCAGGCAGCCGACGACCGAGACGGTCGACCAGTCGGAGGTCCGGGCGTAGTACGGCTTGTTGAAGCCGACCGACTTGCTCAGCCAGGAACCGGGGCGGTCCGGGTTGTTGGCGAAGGTGTAGACCTTGGCGCCCTTCGCGGAGGTGTACGGCGCCGCGTTGAGCACCGGGTTGCCGTCGCACACCGCGTTGAAGTCACTGGAGTTGCGGGCCGTGACGGCGTTGTTGTTGCCGTTGCCGCCGTCGTTGTCCGGCTCGGCCGGCGTCGGCGAGGGCTCCGAGCCTTCGCCGCCGTTGTCGCCGTCGGGCGAGGGGCTGCTGCTGGCGGCGATCTGCGTGGGCTCGTCGTCGTCGCCGAGCACGAAGTACCCGATGGTGCTGCCGCAGGCGACCAGCACGGCCATGACGGCGGCGCCGATGCCCAGGCCGAGCCAGACGCCCCGGTTACCACCGGACTTCTGCGGCTGGACGGCGTAGGGCGGCGGAGGAGGGGGCGTGGGTGCGCCGTACGGCGACGACGGGTACCCCGGGGCACCGGGCCCGCTCGTGGGGTACCCCGGCGCACCAGGTCCGCTCGTGGGGTACCCCGGGGCACCGGGCCCGCTGGTGGGGGAACCCGGCGGCATCGGGTAGCCCACCGGACTGCCGGGCGGCATCGGCGGCGGACCGACCGGGGAACCGGGCGGGTTACCCCACGGGGCGGCGTTCGGGTCCGGCTGCCCTCCGTACGGAGAGTGGCTGTCGCTCATCTGAAACCCTTGTCAAGTCGAGAGGCTCACTACCGATGATCAGGATCAGGGTAGTGAGCAGCGCAAATCCTGGTGGCACACCTGTGCCACGGTCCCGTGACGTGGACACGCGACCTCCCGAGAACCCTCACTCTGGGTATCCACTGTGCTGCGGAGCGCCGATCTTCGACCTTGCTCCATGGGAAAACGGGCCATCCTAGGCACTCAGCGTGATCTTTGCCATACGACAAGCGGAGGCAACGAATCGGCAACGATCCCGGACATCGACGAACTCCCCCGTACGCCTGATCGTGCGTTCAGGAACGGGGCGGCTCTCGCGGAGACCCCCGACCAGTCCGGGGTGGACACCCCGTGCCGGTGTGCGCCGCGCCGGTGGCGGGTATCCAGACCAGGACACCGGCGACGAGGAGGACGACATGACCGAGCCCCGATACACGCCGATCGCGTTCGCCGCGGCCGGAGATCTCGTACGCGAGGACGGCGCCCCGGAGGCGGGCGAGGTGGTCGGCGCGGACGACGCGGCGGCCGACGCCGCCCGGGCCGGCGCCGACATCGACCTGACCGGAGCGCAGCGGGACACCGACCCGACCCCGGTCGGCGCCGCCGACGCCGAGGCCGACCGGCGACGTGCCGCCGGTGAACTCTGACGTACGTCGCGACGTCCACCGCGACGCCCCGGGAGGCACTCCCGGGGCGTCGCCGCGTCAGGTCGCTTCGATGGCGCTAAATATTGCGCCGATGTTTCCAGCCATCGTAGGCTCCCGTGGGAGCGCTCCCGAGCCTCCGTCCCCTCTCGCCGGAGGGCCGTACCCCACCACGACCAGATTGCGACGGTCCCCATGAAGCATCCCCCGCGCCGTACCCGACGCCTCCTGGTCGCGGCCGGTGCCGTCGGCGCGCTGACCCTCGGCACGCTGGCCGCCCTGCCGACGACCGCCGCGATGGCCGCGCCCGGCTGCTCGGTCGCCTACACGACGAACAGTTGGTCCGGCGGGTTCACCGCCAGCGTGACCATCACCAACGTCGGCGACCCGGTCACCGGCTGGACGCTCGGTTTCCGCTTCCCGGACGGCGGCCAGCGCCTCGCCGAGGGCTGGTCGGCCACCTGGAGCCAGAGCGGCAGCGAGGTCACCGCGCGGAACGCGAGCTGGAACGGGTCGCTCGCCACCCGCGCGAGCACCACCATCGGCTTCAACGGCACCTTCACCGGCGCGAATCCGGCACCGACCTCGTTCACCCTCAACGGCACGGTCTGCACCGGCTCGACCACGCCCACCACTCCCCCGCCGACCACGCCACCACCGACCACCCCGCCGCCCGGCGGGCAGACCCCGGTGGCGATCAACGGACAGTTGCGGGTCTGCGGGGTCAACCTCTGCAACCAGTACGGCCGGCCGATCCAGTTGCGCGGCATGAGCAGCCACGGTCTCCAGTGGTTCGGCAACTGCTACAACGACGCCTCGCTGGACGCGCTCGCCACCGACTGGCGGGCCGACCTGTTCCGGATCGCCATGTACGTCCAGGAGGACGGGTACGAGACCGACCCGGCGGGCTTCACCAACCGGGTCAACGCCCTGGTCGAGGAGGCCACCGAACGGGGCATGTACGCGATGATCGACTTCCACACGCTCACGCCCGGCGACCCGATGCACAACCTGGAGCGGGCCAAGACCTTCTTCGCCGCGGTGTCCGCGCGGCACGCGTCGAAGAACAACGTGATCTACGAGATCACCAACGAACCCAACGGGGTGAGCTGGTCGACCATCAAGAACTACGCCGACCAGGTGATCCCGGTCATCCGCGCCAACGACCCGGACGCGGTGGTCATCGTCGGCACCCGGGGCTGGTCCTCGCTGGGCGTCTCGGAGGGCGCCAACCACACCGAGATCGTCAACAACCCGGTGAACGCGAGCAACGTCATGTACGCGTTCCACTTCTACGCCGCGTCGCACCGGGACAACTACCGGGCCGAGGTCGAGCGGGCCGCCGCCCGGCTGCCGTTGTTCGTCACCGAGTTCGGCACCGTGGACTACACCGGTGACGGCGCCGCCGACCTGGCCAGCAGCACCCAGTGGCTGGACCTGCTCGACCGGCTGAAGATCGGGTACGCCAACTGGACGTTCTCCGACAAGGCCGAGGGCAGCGCGGCGTTGCGGCCGGGCACCTGCAACGGCGGCAACTACACGGGTACGTCCGTGCTCACCACCTCGGGTGCGTTCATGCGCGAGCGCATCCGGACGCCGGACGACTTCCCGACGAGCTGACCGGGGGCGGCCCCGGCGCAGATCCGCCGGGGTCGCCGCTCAGCGGGCGTTCCAGTAGCCCACTCCGGTCAACTGCTGGCGGCCCACGCCGAGCCCGCGCCGGATGTGCTTGACGATGCTGCGGGTGGTGGCCGCCTCGCAGGCCACCCAGTAGTAACCGCCGTCGCTGGCCGGCATCCCGTCGCGGACGGTGTCGACCAGGTGCCGCCCGTCGTCGCGGCGCGGCACCCACACCACCTCGTGGTGCGCGCGGGCGCGGGCGGCCAGCTCCTTCTCGTCCTCGTGGGCGTACTCGATCCAGACCGTCGCCGGGATGTCCTGCGCGCTGTCCAGCAGACTGTTCACCGCCGGCAGTGAGGCCGCGTCCCCGACCAGATAGAGGTGCCGGGGCGCCGGGTCGGGCAGGGCGAACCCGGTGCCGTGCACGGTCGCCTCGATGGTGTCGCCGGGGCGGGCCGCGCCGGCCCAGCGGGCGGCGACGCCGTCGTGCAGCGCGAACTCCAGATGGAAGCGGCCGGTCTCCGGGTCCGGGTCGACGAGCGTGTACGCCCGCTGGTGCGCCCGTCCGTCGTTGTCGAACCAGAGCCGGATCCACATCGTCGGGTGGACCTCGCACTCCTGGAGCAGCCCGCCACCGTCGACCAGCAGGCGCTGGTAGCGCTCGTTCACCGGCGCGGAGTCCAGGACGGTCAGTCGGAAGTTCCGTCCGCCCATCGCCTTGAGGACCAGCGACTCCCAGTTCCGCTTCACCCGTGCCTCCTGCTACCGTGCCGAAAAGTTAGGTTAGGTTAACCTAACTCGCCGATCTTGGCGAGAGACACCTCCGAAGTGAGGCAGCATGTACCAGGAGAAGATCGCCGACCTCGGCACCCTCAGCCTGACCACGGTCGACCCGATGGTCAACGCGGAACTCCTGCACGGCTGGGTCACCCAACCCCGTGCGGTGTTCTGGGGCATGGGTTCGCACACCCTCGACGAGGTACGCGAGATCTACGAGTTCGTCGACGCCCTGACCACCCACCACGCCTACCTGATCCGGCTCGACGACGTGCCGATCGGCCTGTTCCAGACGTACCAGCCGGCGGCCGACCCGGTCGGCGAGCGCTACCCGGTCCGCCCCGGTGACATCGGCATGCACCTGCTGCTCGCCCCGCCACCCGGTCTGCCCCGCGCGCTGGCCGGCCCGGTCGGCGCCGCCCTGGCCCGGTTCCTGTTCCTGGACCCGACCCGGGACCGCATCGTCGTCGAGCCCGACGTGCGCAACGACGCGGCCCGCCGTCGACTGCTCGCCGAGGGGTTCACCCTGGCCGAGGAGATCGACATGCCGGACAAGCGGGCTCAGCTCGCCTTCCTCACCCGGGCCCGGTTCGAGGCGGACCGACCGGTGCCGACCCACCACTGACCCGGCACACGACACCGCCCGACCACCAGTGGGGAGCCTGGCGGCCGGGCGGCCGTCGCGGGTGGACACCCGCTTCGTGGTGACGTCGACGGGGCGACGAGGATCAGCGGCTCACTCCTCGCCGCCCTCGTCACCACCCTCGTCGTCACCGAAGGAATCGAAGACCTCCTCGGCGACCATGCCGCCGACGAATCCGAGCGCCGCGCCGCCGACCACACCGGCGGCGACCGCGCCCACGCCCGGCCCGCGCCGCTCGTGGTGCTCCTCCTGGTAGTGCCCGTACGTGGGCTGCTGCGGCGGGTAGCCGACCGGCTGCCCGTACCCGGGCTGAGGGTAGCCGGGCTGCCCGTAACCGGGTTGGCCGTAGGCGGGCTGCCCGTAACCTGGCTGCCCGTAGCCCTGCGGGCCGGGTTGGGCGAAGCCCGCGCCGGGGTGCAGGGTGCGGTACTGGTCGAGCGCCTGGCGGAACCAGCCGTCGACCTCGGCGGCCCAGTCCCGCTGGTCGGCGTCGGCGTGCGCGACACGGTAGCGGCCGTAGGAGTCGTGCCCGCCGGTGAACAGGCCGCCGCGCCGGTCGAACTCCAGCACCACGTCGACGCCCTGCTCGTCGGCGAGGAAGGTCAGTTCGACCTCGTTGACCTCGTGGGCGTACTGCGGCGCGGCGAAGAACTCGATCTCCTGATAGAAGGGCAGCGTCTGGTACGCCCCGGCGATCTGCCCGTGCTCCAGGTCGGCGCCCTTGAACCGGAAACCCAGCCGTCCGAACGCCTCCAGGATCCGCTCCTGCACCGGCAGCGGGTGCACGAACACCGGGTCGAGGTCGCCCTTGTCGACCGCGCCACGGATGGCGACCTCGGTGCGCAGGCCCATGGTCATGCCGGGCAGCCGCTGGCCGTAGACGTCGGTCACCGGGGTCTGCCACGGCATCGGGATCTGGAACGGCAGGGCCAGGTGCTGCCCCTCCGCGAGGCGCAGCCCGCCCGCGACCGGCACCCGGTGGAACTCGACGGTCGCGTCGTGGTCGCCGTCCGCGCCGTCGACCTCGACCCGGGTGACCAGGCTCAACACGACCTGGTCGATGTCCACGTCCTGACTGCCGCCGGTCAGGTTCACCTGGCCGGTCAGCACCGAGCCGGGGCGGGTGCCCGGGTCGGACAGGACCGTGTCGACGCTGGGTGCGCCGATCCCGAAGGCACCCAGCATCTTCTTGAACACCACGAGCTTCTCCCTCGACAACAGGCGCGACCGTGGCACGGACGTGAGACTTCTACGCCTAAGCCGTTGCGTCGCAACGGGATCGGCGCCGTCCATCATGGATCCCGTCGAGTCGGGAAGCTAGCACCGGCGGCTGAAAAGTAGCTGAGAGATATCGCACTGTCACCATCAGTGAGAGTCCCTCACGTGGGAGGTCGGTGGTCGCCCCTGGTCAGCCGCGTACCGGGCCCAGCAGTGAGTCGTCCGGACCGGCCGAACCGGCCGCGTACTCCTGCAACGGCACGTGCCCCGCCTTCCAGGCGGCCAACACCGGCTCGACGATGCGCCAGCACTCCTCGGCCACGTCGCCCCGCACCGACAGCGTCGGGTCGCCCTCGAACGCGCCGCGCAGCACCTCGCCGTACGCGGGCAACTCGCCGGGGCCGAAGTCCGCTGTCAGGTGCACCTGGTCCAGGTCGAACGGGTTGCCGGGGCCGTTGATGTTCAGGTTCAGCCCGAGACAGTCCGGCCCGAACCCGATCCGCAGCCGGTCCGGCTCCTCGTACCCGGTCAGACCGTCCGGCACCCGGGCCGGCTGCTTGAAGGTGATGACGGCCTCCTTGCGTACCGCCGAGGTGGCCTTGCCGGAGCGCAGCCGGAACGGGACTCCCGCCCAGCGCCAGGTGTCCACCTCCAGCACCACCTCGGCGAGGGTCTCGGTGTTCCGGCCCGGGTCCACGCCCTCCTCGGCGGCGTAGTCGGGCAGGTGGCGGCCGTCGACGTCGCCCGCCGTGTACCGGGCCCGGCGGCTCGCCGCCACCGGGTCGTCCTGCCACAGCCGGACGGCCCGCAGCACCTGCGCCTTGCGCCCGCGCAGTTCCTTGGCGCTCAGCGTGGGCGGCGGCTCCATGCCGAGCAGGGCCAGCACCTGGAGCAGGTGACTCTGCACCATGTCCACCAACGCGCCCGCACGGTCGTAGTAGCCGGCCCGACCCTCCAGGCCAAGGGTCTCGTCGAAGACGATGTCCACGCAGGCCACGTGGTTGTTGTTCAACACCGGCTCGAAGATCCGGTTGGCGAAGCGCAGGCCGAGCAGGTTCAGCACGGTGGACTTGCCGAGGAAGTGGTCGATGCGGTGCACCTGGTCCTCGGGCACCAGCGTGGCCAACAGCTCGTTGAGCGAGCGCGCCGAGATCCGGTCGACGCCGAAGGGCTTCTCCAGCATCAACCGGGTGCCCGGCGGTACGCCGATGCGGGCCAACGCGGCGGCCGACCGGGCGGTCACGAACGGCGGCAGCGCGAAGAAGATCACCACCGGGCCGGCACAGCCGCTGAGCAGCCCCCGCAGGTCCTCCTCGCGGGTCACGTCGGCGCTCACGTACCGGGTCTCGCGGAGCACCTCGTTCTCCACCGGGCCCTGCGCGTCGACGCTGGCGAACGAGTCGGCCACCCGGCGACGCCACCGCTCGTCGTCCCAGTCGTCCATGCCGCTGCCGATCAGCCGCAGATTCGGGACCGCGCCGCTGGCCAGCAACCGGCCCAGCCCGGGCAGCAGCAGCCGACCGGTCAGGTCGCCGCTGGCGCCCAGCACCAGCAGCGTCTGCCGAGGGGTGGCGGAGGTCTCGGAGGCGGCTGCGGGAGCCTTCGGTGCCGACGTCGTCATGCCTCCACCTTGCCCTGTCCGTTCCGGGACCGGGCAGCGACCCCGCCGTCATCCGCCGCCCGTGCGCGCAGCGCATCGACACCCACGCGGATCGTGACCGGTCCGACCGCGTCCGGCCCGGTGCGGCGATCTTCGTGTGGCAGGCTGGTCCCATCCCGCCGGACGGACGACGCCGGCGTGCCTACCCTGCGAGGAGACGATCGATCCGATGGCTGCGGACGTCACCACCACCGAGGAGTGGCAGGCCCTGCGCAAGCACGCCGACGAGATCCGCGCGACGCACCTGCGGGACCTGTTCGCCGGTGATCCCGACCGGGGCGAGCGGTTGACCGTCGAGGTGGCCGATCTCTACGTCGACTACAGCAAGAACCTGGTCACCGACGAGACCCTGGCCCTGCTGACCGCGCTGGCCGAGCGGGTCGGACTCACCGACCGCATCGCCGCGATGTTCGCCGGAGCGCACATCAACGGCACCGAGGACCGGGCCGTCCTGCACACCGCGCTGCGGCTGCCCCGCGACGCCACGCTGACCGTGGACGGCCAGGACGTGGTGGCCGACGTGCACGCCGTCCGGCAGCGGATGGCCGAGTTCGCCGAGCAGGTGCGGTCCGGCCAGTGGCGCGGGCACACCGGCGAGCGGATCCGCACCGTGGTCAACATCGGCATCGGCGGCTCCGACCTCGGGCCGGTGATGGCGTACGAGGCGCTCAAGGCGTACCGCGACGCCGGCATCTCCTGCCGGTTCGTGTCGAACATCGACCCCACCGACATCCACGACACCACCGCCGACCTGGACCCGGCCAGCACGCTGTTCGTGATCGTGTCGAAGACCTTCTCCACCCAGGAGACCCTGGCCAACGCCCACCAGGCCCGACGCTGGCTGCTGGCCGGGCTCGACGCGGGCGACGAGGCGGTGGCCCGGCACTTCGTCGCGGTCAGCACCAACGCCCAGCGGGTCGCGGACTTCGGCATCGACCCGGCGAACATGTTCGGCTTCTGGGACTGGGTCGGCGGACGCTACTCGTTGCCGTCGGCGGTCGGCCTGTCGGTGATGCTCTCCATCGGCCCGGCGCGCTTCGACGAGATGCTGGCCGGCTACCACGCCGTGGACGAGCACTTCCGCACCGCGCCGCTCGCCCGCAACGCCCCGGTGCTGCTCGGGCTGCTGAACATCTGGTACGTCAACTTCCTCGGCGCGCAGACCCACGCGGTGCTGCCCTACTCGCAGTACCTGCACCGGTTCCCGGCCTACCTGCAACAGCTCACCATGGAGAGCAACGGCAAGTCGGTCCGCACCGACGGTCAGCCCGTGTCGTACGACACCGGGGAGATCTTCTGGGGCGAGCCGGGCACCAACGGCCAGCACGCCTTCTACCAGTTGCTGCACCAGGGCACCCGGCTGGTGCCGGCCGATTTCATCGGGTTCAGCGAGCCCAACCACGAGATCGGCGACATGCACGACCTGTTCATGTCGAATTTCTTCGCCCAGACCGCCGCGCTGGCCTTCGGCCGCACCGCCGAGCAGGTCGCCGCCGAGGGCACCCCGGCGGACCTCGTACCGCACCGGGTGATGGCGGGCAACCACCCCACCACCTCGATCACGGCCCTCAGTCTCACTCCCGCCACCCTCGGCCAACTGGTCGCCCTCTACGAGCACATCGTCCTCACCGAGGGCGCGATCTGGGACATCAACCCGTTCGACCAGTGGGGCGTGGAACTCGGCAAGGTGATGGCGAACCAGCTCGCCCCCCTGCTCACCGGCGACCAGCCCGACCTGACCACCCTGGACAGCTCCACCGCCGCCCTCATCCGCCGCTACCGAACCCACCGCAACCGCCCCTGACCCCCCTGCCCCCACCCACCCCACCCCCACCCCACCCACCCTCGGCCCGTTGATCAAGGAGTTCTGGTCACCCCTGGTACGCCCACAGAACCAGAACTCCTTGATCACCCCAGCAGGTCCGGGAAGCCGCCCCGACGGGTCGACCTGCCCTGTGCCGCCTCCAGGCGTGGTGATCAAGAAGTTTTGGTCGCTAGCGGTGCGTCTACGGGGCCAAAACCCCTTGATCACCTCGGGCTGGGCGTCGGCGTGCCGCCTCGATGGTGTCGCCGAGCCGGTGGGCGGTGCTTACGCCGGCTCACTCGCGCCTCGACGTCAAGGTCGTGCTCGATGCTGGATCGAGTGGTTGTCGTGGCGCTGGGATGCCACTCGATCCAGGATCGAGCGTGATCTCGGCGAGGCGGTCGACCGCTCAACTGCCGAACCGGTGCGCGACCAGGGTCGGCGTACATCTGTGGGTCTGGGACCTGTCGAGCTGCGATCGCGACGGGCACCGTCGTGATGCGACGGTGCGCGGGCCGGGGCCGCGATCCGTCTGTGCCATCAGCTCGATAGTGCCCGCAAACCCCACTTCACCTCGCCGGGAAGGAGACCGGGTCCATCGACCTGGCGGTCCCCGGCCTTCACGGTCGTCGTTCGGTTGTCTTTCGGGGGGCTCTGGCCCAATGGGTCAGGAGCGGGTACCCGGCCTTCCCCGTGGGTCGGGTACCCGCGTCCCTGACGCGACCGAGGAGCGACTGCGTGACGACGACCGACATACGCGAATTCGACGTCATCGGCGAGCACGCCGGGGCGGCCCGACTGTTGGAACAGACCCTGTTCGAGGTGAAGCGGGTCATCGTCGGGCAGGACCGGCTGGTGGAGCGGCTGTTGACCGCGCTGCTGGCCCGGGGGCACTGCCTGCTGGAGGGCGTACCGGGGGTGGCGAAGACGCTCGCCGCCGAGACCCTGGCCACGGCGGTGGGCGGCAGCTTCGCCCGGATCCAGTTCACCCCGGACCTGGTGCCGTCGGACATCCTCGGCACCCGAATCTATCGCCCGTCGACGGAGAGCTTCGACGTGGAGCTGGGACCGGTGATGGCCAACCTGGTGCTCGCCGACGAGATCAACCGGGCTCCGGCGAAGGTGCAGTCGGCGCTGCTGGAGGTGATGGCCGAGGGGCACGTGTCGCTCGGTGGACGCACCTATCCGGTGCCGACCCCGTTCCTGGTGCTGGCCACCCAGAACCCGATCGAGTCCGAGGGGGTGTACCAGCTACCGGAGGCGCAGCGTGACCGGTTCCTGATGAAGGTCGTGGTCGACTACCCGACGGACGACGAGGAGCTGGGCATCCTCTATCGGATGGGCACCAGCAGCCCGGCCGCGCGGCCGGTGCTGGACCCGGGCCGACTGGTGGCGCTCCAGGCCCGGGCGCGCGAGGTGTTCGTCCATCATGCGTTGGCCGAGTACGTCGTACGCCTGGTGCTGGCCACCCGGGACCCGCGCCGCTTCGGGCTGGCCGACGTGGCGGACCAGCTCGCGTACGGGGCCAGTCCCCGGGCCACGCTCGGCCTGGTCGCCGCGGCACGGGCGCTGGCCCTGCTGCGGGGCCGCGACTACGTCCTCCCCGCCGACGTGCGGGAGATCGCCGCCGACGTGCTGACCCACCGGCTGGTGCTCAGCTTCGACGCGGTCGCCGACGACGTGGACGCCGGTGAGCTGGTGCGGCGGATCGTGGAGGCGGTGCCGCCGCCGCAGATCGCCCCCGCTCAGGAGCAGCAGGGGCCCGGCCTGGGGGCGGCGGCGTGAACGCGCACACGACGAGTGTCGGGCGGCTCGCACCGCAGCGTCGGCTGCGCCGGTTGGAGTTAACGGTCACCCGCCGCCTGGACGGGCTGCTGCACGGCCAGCACCTGGGGCTGCTGCCCGGTGCGGGCAGCGAGCCGGCGGGCAGCCGCGAGTACCGGGCCGGTGAGGACGAGGTGCGGCGGATGGACTGGTCGGTGACGGCGCGTACCGCCGTGCCGCACGTGCGGACCGTGGACGCGGACCGGGAGCTGACCACCTGGACGCTGGTGGACGCCACGCCCAGCATGGACTTCGGCACCGCCGAGTTGGAGAAGCGGGAACTGGCGGTGGCGGCCGTGGCCGCCGTCGGGTTCCTCACCGCCGGCACCGGCAACCGGCTCGGCGCGCACCTGCTCGGTGACGCGGGGGTACGCCGATTCCCCGCCCGTACCGGACGGCACCACCTGATCAGTCTGCTGCGGACGCTGATGGAGGTGCCCCGGGGCCGGCCCGCCACCCAGCCGGTGGCGCTGGCCGACGGGATCGACGGGTTGCGCCGCTCCGCCGGTCGGCGTGGGCTCGCCGTGGTGGTCTCCGACTTCCTCGACGGCCTGCCCGACGAGGGGATGGGCGGCGCGGACGGGCCGCCGCCGGACTGGGAGCGACCGCTGCGGCGGCTGGCCGCCCGGCACCAGGTGCTCGCGGTCGAGGTCCGCGACCCACGCGAACTGGAGCTGCCCGACGTCGGCCTGATCACCCTCGTCGACCCGGAGAGTGGTCGGCGCCGCGAGGTGTCCACCGGCAGCCGCAAGCTGCGGGAACGGTACGCGGCGGCGGCAGCCGCCCAGCGACTGGCGGTGAACCGGGCGTTGCGTCGGGCCGGTGCGTCACACCTGCCGTTGAGCACCGACCGGGACTGGATCACCGACATCGTCCGTCACGTCCACGCCCAACGACGGCTCGCCCGAGCCACCCGACCGGCTGGAGGGAGAAGCGCGTGAGTTGGGAGTCCCCGGAAAGGTTGTGGCTGCTCGCCGGGGTGGTCGCGCTGGTCGTCGGCTACCTGGTGACGCAGCGGCGACGCAGCCGGTACGCGGTACGGTTCACCAACCTGCGACTGCTGGACAAGGTCGCGCCGAGCCGTCCGGCGTGGCGTCGACACGTACCCGCCGGTCTGTTCGTCGCCATGTTGGCGCTGCTCGTGGTCGGGTTCGCCCGGCCCACCGACGAGGTACGCGTGCCGCGTGAACGGGCCACCGTGATGGTCGCGGTGGACGTGTCCCGGTCCATGCTCGCCGACGACGTACCGCCGGATCGGTTGATCGCCGCCAAGGACGCGGCCCGGGAGTTCGTCGCGGACCTGCCGGAGGAGTTCAACGTGGGGCTGGTGGCGTTCGCCGGCAGCGCCCAGGTGATGGTGCCGCCCACCGGCGACCGGGAGGTGATGGCGGCCGGTATCGACCGGCTCGACGAGGGCGTCACCGGCGTGCAGGGCACCGCGATCGGCGACGCCATCGACGCCTCGCTGGAGTCGATCCGCACGCTGGACGCGCAGGCGGTCACCGAGCCGCCACCGGCCCGGGTGGTGGTGCTCTCCGACGGGGCCAACACCACCGGACGCAACCCCACCTCGGCGGCGGGCGACGCGGTGGAGGCCGGGGTACCGGTCGACACCATCTCCTTCGGCACGCTCGACGGTCAGATCGGCGCGGGTCAGCGCGTACCGGTCGACGGGGAGACCCTGCGGGTCGTCTCGGAGCAGTCCGGGGGCGGCTACTACGAGGCGGGCAGCAGCGCCGAGTTGCGCGAGGCGTACGCCGACATCGGTTCGTCGGTGGGCTACCGGATGGAGCGGCAGGACGTGTCGGCCCGGTTCATCGGTGGCGGGCTGGTGCTCGCGCTGCTGGCCGCGGCGGCGTCGATGTTCTGGTTCTCCCGCCTGCCGTGACGACTTCGAAGGGACAGTTCATGACGAGCACGATTCCGGGCCTCGGTGAGCCGCGCGGGCCGCGGTTCGTCTCCCCGAACCTGCATCCCGGTGCCGCCCCGCACGGCGTACCGAGAGGCACACCGGCTCCGCCGGGCGTACCCACCGGTGCTGGTGGGGTGGTCGGGCCGGACACGCCGCCGGACGTCTCCCCCGGCGGTGGGCCGTCGCGGTGGCCTCGGAAGTTGCTGGTCGGGTTGACGCTGGTGGCGGTCTCCGCGGGCGCCGGTGGGGTGGCCGGTCACCTCGCCGCCCGCGACGACGCGCCGGAGGCGGCGGAGGCCGCGCCACCGCTCGCCCTCGGGCCCGGTGGCGACCTGGTGGCCGCCGCCGACCGGGTCCTGGCCGGGGTGGTGTCGGTGCAGACCTCGTCCGGCGGGCGCGGTGCCTCCGGTTCCGGTTTCCTCATCGACGACCGGGGGCACGTGGTCACCAACGACCACGTGGTGGCCCGGGGCGGCACCATCCAGGTGGTCGGTCAGGACGGCCGTCGGTTGACCGCGCGGTTGGTGGGCCGTGATCCGGGTACGGACATCGCCGTGCTGCGCGTCGATCCGGGCAACGGGCTGCGCCCGCTGCCGCTGGCCCCGACCGGGCAGACTCGGGTGGGCGAGCCGGTGCTGGCCGTCGGTTCGCCGCTGGGGCTCTCCGGCACCGTGACCGCCGGGATCGTCAGCGCGCTGGACCGCCCGGTCCGGCTCGGTGGTGGCGCGCGGCAGCCGGCGGTGCAGACCGACGCGTCCATCAACCCCGGCAATTCGGGCGGGCCGCTGGTCAACGGGCGGGGCGAGGTGGTCGGGGTGAACACCGCCATCGCCACACTGGAGGGGGGCGGCAACATCGGGATCGGTTTCGCGGTCCCGATCGACCGCGCGTCGCAGGTGGCGCAGAGGCTGATCGCGAGAGGGTGACGGGACATGCGGCTGCTCGTGGTGGAGGACGAGGAGGACCTGGCCGGCGCGTTGCGGCTCGGGTTGGTCCGCGCCGGTTACGCCGTCGACGTCGCGGTGGACGCGGCGCAGGCGTACGAGCTGCTGCTGGTCAACGCGTACGACCTGATGCTGTTGGACGTCAACCTGCCCGACGAGGACGGGTTCGCGGTGTGCCGGGCGATCCGCTCCGGCGCGGTGGAGGTCGCCGCTGGGCAGGACCTGCGGGTGTTGATGCTGACCGCCCGGGGCGCGCTCGGCGACCGGGTACGCGGGCTCGACGAGGGCGCCGACGACTACCTGGTGAAGCCGTTCGCCCTCGCCGAGCTGCTGGCGCGGGTCCGGGCGCTGTTGCGGCGGGACACCGGCGGCACCGGGGCGGTGCTGACCGTCGGGGCGTTGACGCTGGACGTGGCGCGGCAGGAGGCCCGGCGGGGCGTACGGGAACTCCAGCTCACCCGCAAGGAGTTCGGGGTGCTGGAGTACCTGATGACGCATCCCGGTCGGGTGGTGCCCGCCGAGGAACTGCTGGAGCACGTCTGGGACGCCAACGCCGACCCGTTCACCGAGACGGTCCGGGTCACCGTGGGTACGCTGCGACGCAAACTCACCGGCACCGACACCGAGCCACCGATCGAGACGGTGATCGGGCGCGGCTACCGGTTGCGAGAGGTGGCAGCGTGAGCGAGGTGGCAGCGTGAGCGAGGTGGCAGCGTGAGCGAGGTGGCGGCGTGAGGCTGTTCCGGTCGATCCGGTTCCGGTTGACGGTGCTCTACTCGACGCTGTTGTTCGCGTTGGCCGGGGCGGGGCTGGCGGTGGCGTACGTGGCGGTGGACCGGGCGGTGGACCCCAAGCCGATCAGCAAACGGTACGAGGCGCAGCTCTACAAGCAGAAGGAGGACGGCCGGACGGTGGCCACCGGCACCACCATCGAGGTGGCCGAGGTGCAGCAGATCGAGGACGAGGTCAACCTGCGGCTGTTGCAGACCGTCCGGGACTACTCGCTGATCGCGCTCGGTGGACTCTTCGTGGCCAGTCTCGGCATCGGGTGGGTGCTGTCCGGGCGGGCGTTGCGTCCGGTGGGCGCGATCGCGCGTACCGCCCGGGACATCCAGGCCACCGACCTGTCCCGCCGGATCCGGCTGGCCGGTCCCCGCGACGAGCTGCGGGATCTCGGCGACACCATCGACTCGATGCTGGACCGGCTGGACCACGCCTTCCACGCCCAACGTCAGCTCATCGACGACGCCTCGCACGAGTTGCGCAGTCCGCTGGCGATCATCCGGGCGAACCTGGACGCGTCGCTGAACTCGCCGGAGGCGACCGAGCCGGAGCGTACGGCGGCGGTGGCGACGATCGACCGGGCGACCACCCGGATGTCGCGGCTGGTGGAGGACTTGCTGGCCACCGCACGCCGGGACGCCGACGCGATGGCCGACACCGACGTCGACCTGAGCGCGGTGGCCCGCGAGGCGGGTGAGGACTTCGCCCCGCTGGCCGCCGGGCGCGGGCTGCGGCTGCGGTACGCGCTCGGCACGGACCTGGGTCTCATCGGCGACCCGGACGCGTTGCGCCGGGCGGCGGGCAATCTGCTCTCCAACGCGGTACGCCTGTCCCCGCTGGGCGGTGCGGTGCACGTGGCGACCGGTCGGGCGGGCGGTTGGTTGTGGCTGGCGGTGGCGGACGAGGGGCCGGGTATCGCCGAGGACGACCAGCGCCGGGTCTTCGACCGGTTCTGGCGCGGCGAGACCGGGCGGGGCGACTCGGGTGACCGGCGTACCGGGCTCGGGCTGGCCATCGTGCGGCAGATCGTGGAGTCGCACGGCGGGCAGGCGGCGGTCTTCTCCCGGCCCGGCGCGGGCAGCGTCTTCGTGTTGTGGTTGCCCGCCGCGGACCGGGCCGACGACGCCCCACCGCCGGTCACCGCACCACTCTGACCTGGCCTTCTGCCGCGTGGCTGCCGGGCCGGGACGGGCCCGACGCCGGGCGCGGGCATCGGTGGGCGGCGGGCATCGGCAGGATCTGTCATGCAAATGTCATCCAACCGTGCGGTCCACTCCAAGGTCGTTGCGCAGTGTGGTGGTCGATCGGGACGGCGCCTCGCGTCGCCGGCGTCGACGACGAAGGAGACCGCTGTGGTGATGCCGTGGCCCTGGCCGATGCCCGACGACCACTCCTTCCGTGCGCTCTGGGACGAACCGCAACACCACGACGAGGACGTCCGCCTGGCCGCCCTGGTCGCCCAACGACTCAGCGCCGACTGGACCACCCGACGGCAGCAGATCACCGTGATGGTGCAGAACAGCGTGGTGATCCTCACCGGGCTGGTCGGCAGCGCGGAGACCCGCCGGGCCGCCGGTGAGCTGGCCTGGGACGTCGAAGGTGTGGTGGACGTCTGTAACGCCCTGCGGCTGGCCAACACCCGGCGCAGCCGCCACTGAGCTTCGGCTCGCCCGTACCGCCAGGCACCGGCTGGTACGGGCGAGCCGGATCTGTTCACCCCGTGTCGCCTATCCCCCGGCCAGGTCCCGCGGCCGGACCGGTCCCGGGCCCCTCCCCCAGGGCCCGGGATCGGGCGACACGACCCGTCGCGGTGTCGCTCGCGGAACAGCACCGGAGACGACGACGGTCCCGCCCGCCGATCGGCGAACGGGACCGGGCATCGCGACCGGGTCGGTCTCCGGTCAGTGGGCGGAGTCGGCGGCAGCGCCGCCGAGCCGGGCGAAGGCGTCGGCGCGGGTCTCGACGAGCGGGAACACCTCGTCCAGGCGGGTGACCTGGAGCACCTGACGGATCAGCGGCGACCTCGTCACCACACAGAGCGCCGCGCCACGCTCGGCGAGGCGGTGGTGGGCCCGGACGAGCAGTCCCAGCGCGGTGGAGTCGATCAGGTCGGTGCGGCCGAGGTCCACCATCACGTGGCCGCCCATGTCGGTCGCGTGCCGCAACGCCAACTCCAGGGCGTCGCCGGTGTCGAGGTCGACGTCACCGGCGATGGTCACCACGGTCACGCCGTCGAGGTGCTCGATGCCGGTGACGCCGCCGGGTACGCCGTCGGAGGCCGGGCCGAGTCGGGTGCAGTGGGCGCATCGGTGCGGACCGTCGGCGAGTGGGGAGCCGCTCCAGCCGTGCTCGGAGAGCAGCGTCCACACCACCTCGCCGCCCGAGGGCGCACCCGACCCGGTGACGATGTCACCGCAGTTGTCGCAGGTCAGAGTGACCAGGTGGTCGTCCAGTCCGACGGCCATAGCGCGCTCCTTTCCACACGGAGGGGTTTGACCCACCCTGCCGACGGCAGGTGGCGGGTACCGCGCGGACGCATGACGGTTGCGTGACGAATGGATTTCCGGCCGTCGGTGGGTCGGATGGCTGACGCGAGGTGTCGAACCCCCTGCCCGATTTGCAATGATTGATATAGAGAGATCAACCGATGCCGGGATCTTCCGGGAGGTCGCAGATGCGCAACGGACTACCCACCGACGAACCGGTCGGCACGCTGGACGTGGTGCACCGGTTCCGAGGCCCGATGCCGACCGGGGTCACCGTCTCACACCGGGGGCGGATCTTCGTCAACTTCCCCCGCTGGGGTGACGAGGTGCCCGCGACCGTGGTCGAGCTGCGGCGCGGACGCGAGGTCGCCTACCCCGACCGGGCGTGGAACACCCCGTCCGGCAACGACGACCCCTCCGCCTTCGTGTCGGTGCAGAGCGTCGTGGTCGACCCCGCCGACCGGCTCTGGGCGCTCGACACCGGCAGCCCGATGTTCCAACCGACCGAACCGGGCGGGCCGAAGCTGGTCCGCATCGACCTGCGCACCGACCGGGTCGCCCAGGTGATCACGTTCCCGCCCGACGTGGCACTGCCCACCTCGTACCTCAACGACGTCCGTTTCGACCTGCGGCGCGGCGAGGCGGGTCTGGCGTACCTCACCGACTCCGCCGACGGGGCGCCGAACGCGCTGATCGTGGTGGACCTGGCCAGCGGCGAGTCGTGGCGCCGACTCAACGACCACCCGTCGACCAAGGCCGCACCGTTGGCCGACTTCCGCCCGGTGGTCGAGGGCCGCCCGTTCCTGGTCCGGCCGCCGGACGGCCCGCCGCAACCGGTGGGCGTCGGTGCGGACGGCATCGCCATCTCCGCCGACGGGGCCCGGCTCTACTACTGCGCCCTCGCCACCCGTCGCTGGTACAGCGTCGCCACCGACGCGCTGGCCGACCGCACCCTGGACGACGCGGCGGTGGCGGCGAGCGTGGTCGACGAGGGAGACAAGGGCGGCGGCGCCGACGGGCTGGAGTCCGACGACGCCGGACGCCTCTACCTCACCAACTACGAGCACAACGCGGTGCTGCGCCGACGACCCGACGGCGGGTACGAGACCGTGGTGCACGACGCGCGGCTGCTCTGGCCGGACACGCTGAGCGTGGCCGTCGACCGACACCTGTACGTGATCGCCAACCAGGTGCACCGGCAACCGCCGTTCAACCGGGGACGGGACCTGCGCCGCAAGCCGTACGCGCTGTTCCGCACCCGGATCGACGCCGGTCCGGTGCTGCTGCGGCCCTGACCCCGTTCGGGTGGTCGGCGGCACCGCCCACCCTGACGTGCCGCCGACCGCACGTAGCGTCGAGGAGCAACGCCCACGAGCGGAGGAGCGGGTCGTGACCGAGCCGGAGGAAGAACGCGAGAAGACCGCGAAGACCGACCAGGTGCTCTTCTCCCCCGACGGCGACCCGCACCACGACCCGGCGCAGGCACCACAGCCCGACGAGCATCTGCCGTCGCTGTTCTCGCACGACGGCGAGACCGACGTGGTCGACGACGAGCAGTGAGCACGGGCACCCCTGCCCGGCGGCGCTGACGGCGACCGTCAGCCGGGTCGGGTCGACAGCGCGGCGGCTTGCCACCCACCACCCCGCCAACTGATAATCATCGATGTTCCTTGAGCCGGACGACCATGGGCACCGGGCAGCCCTCGATCGGAACAGCCCTGTCCGCACCCCGTCCGGAGGACACGCCCCGATGAGAACGGCGATCAGACTGTGTTGCGCCGCCCTGGCGGCCATCGCGTTGACGGCGCTGGCCGCGCTGTCGATCCCGACCCCCGCCTCGGCAGCGACGCTGACCGAGGTCACCAACTTCGGCACCAACCCGAGCAACCTGCGCATGTACCTCTACGTGCCGGACCGGGTCGCACCCCGGCCGGGGCTGCTGGTCGCGGTGCACTACTGCACCGGCAGCGGCCCGGCCCTGCACTCCGGCACCCAGTTCGCGTCGCTGGCCGACCGGTACGGCTACATCGTGGTCTACCCGTCGGTGACCCGCAGCAGCCAGTGCTTCGACGTCTCCTCGCCGCAGGCGCTGCGCCGGGGTGGCGGCAGCGACCCGGTGGGCATCATGTCGATGGTGGACCACGTCCGGCAGCGCTACCCGGTCGACCCGTCACGGATCTTCGTCACCGGTGTCTCGTCCGGCGCGATGATGACCAACGTGCTGCTCGGGGTCTATCCGGACGTGTTCGCCGCCGGTGCGGCCTTCGCGGGCGTACCGTTCGGCTGTTTCGCCACCACCAACGGCTCGGAGTGGAACAGCGAGTGCGCCAACGGGCAGGTGACGCGTACCCCGCAGCAGTGGGGTGACCTGGTGCGGGCCGCGTACCCGGGCTACACCGGAGCGCGACCGCGCATGCAGATCTGGCACGGCACCAACGACGACATCCTGCGGTATCCGAACTTCGGTGAGCAGGTCAAACAGTGGACGAACGTGCACGGGCTGAGCCAGGCCCCGACCGCGACCGACAGTCCGCAGGCCGGCTACACCCGGACCCGCTACGGGAGTAGCGGCGGCACCGCGCCGGTCGAGGCGATCAGCATGCAGGGGGTGTCGCACAACCTGCCGGTCGACGCCGCCGGGGCGCTGCGGTTCTTCGGCCTGGACGGCACGCCGCCGACCACCACCCCGACGCCGACGACCACCCCCACCACCCCACCGCCGACCCCGACCGTGCCGCCGACCCCGACCCTGCCGCCGGGTACGGGCTGCCGGGTGGGTTACACGGTCAACGCCTGGAACACCGGGCTGACCGCCTCGGTGACGATCACCAACACCGGCCCGACCCCGGTCGACGGCTGGAGTCTGGCCTTCACGCTGCCCGGCGGGCAGACCATCACCGGCGGCTGGAACGCCACCTATGCCCCGTCGTCGGGTGCGGTGACCGCCCGTAACGCCGCCTACAACGGCACCATCGCCCCGAACGCCTCGGTCACCATCGGCTTCCAGGCGACCCACGGCGGCAACACCGCCGCACCGTCGGCCTTCACCCTCAACGCCACGCCCTGCGCGATCGCCTGACCCCGGACCGGCGTACCCCTCGCCACCGGGCGGCGGCGCCCGCGCGGTCCACGTCCGCGCGGGCGTCGCCGCGTCGTAACCGACCACCACCGATCCACACCCCGGAGGAACCGCATGCTGCTCAGGACAACGAAGGGACGACCACGGCTCGGCCTGGTGGTCGTCGCCGCGCTGGTGCTCCTCGGCACCGCCGAGACGGTCACCGCGCCGGCCGCACGGGCCGCCACCGTGGACCCCAACGCCACGTACGTGTTCGTCAACCGGCACAGCGGCAAGGCGATGGACGTGTGGAACTGGTCCACCGCCGACAACGCCCCGGTCAACCAGTTCACCCGCAACGACGCGGCGGTGCAGCAGTGGCGCTTCGTCGACGCGGGCAACGGCTACTACCAGATCCGCTCGGTGCACAGCGGCAAGGTCCTCGAACTGCCCAACGCCAACGACGGCGTCCAACTCGTGCAGAACACGCCGGTCAGCGGCAACAACCGGCAGCACTTCCGGCTGGCCGACTCCGACGGCGGCTACGTCCGCTTCGTCAACCGGCACTCGAACAAGGCGCTGGACGTGTGGGAGTGGTCCACCGCCGACGGCGGCATGATCTCGCAGTACCAGGACGTCGGCGGCACCAACCAGCAGTGGCAGTTGGTGGTCCTCGGCGGTTCCAGCGGCTGCGGCACCGGCGCGTTCCAGGCCGAGGCAGTCCTGAACGGTGGCACCTGGACCGCCCGCAACGGCGGCAGCACGGTCTACACCGGCACCGACATGCGTGCCGCCGTGCAGGCGGCGGTGAACAGCCTCAGCGCCGGCCGGACCAGCAAACAGCGGGTCGTGGTCCGGGGTTCCGGCACGATCAGCGCGGGCTCGCGCATCTCGCTGCCCAGCTACACCACGATCGACGTGTGCGGCACCATCAACGTCACCGGCTCAGGCTCCGGTGACCAGGCACCGATCTACTCCCGCGGCACCACCCAGGTCGAGGTGCAGAACCTCAGCGTCACCGGCGCCCCGTTGTACGGCATCTTCATGCGCAACGTGACGAACGTGATCCTCGGGCAGATCGACATGCGGCTCTCCGGCGGCCTGGGCGTCCGCATCGACAACCGGGGCGACACCAGCCAGTGGTCCCGCAACATCCGCATCGACAACGTGTACGTCTCCGGCGCCCGGTCCCACGCGGTCGAGACGTACGGGGTGGACGGGCTGACCATCGGCACGGTGACCGCCCGCAACGTCGGCGAGTCGGGTCTGCTGCTCAACGAGACGATCAACGCCACGGTGACCACGGTGGACGCGGAGAACGCCGGTACGGGTACCGGTTACGCCGCCTTCCGGGTCGCCAACCGCGCGGGTCGGATCGGCTCGTCGTACCCGATCAACATCCGGGTCGGCACGGTCCGGGCGCGCGGCGGAGGCCGGGGTGTCTTCTGTGTCTCGGAGTCCGGCGGCACGGCGATCAACCGGGTGGACATCGCCAACACCGGCAACAACGCCGTCCTGATCGAGAACTGCACCGGCGTGGACATCGCGGCGGGCGGCGGCACCATCAGCGGTGGCGGGGAGGTCCGCCTGGCGGCCCGTGCCGAGTTCCCCGGCAACCGGGACATCACCCTGCGGAACTTCACGCTGGCCAACAACCGGATCGTGGAGAACCCCTGCGCCACCAACCTGACCATCAGCAACGTCACGCTCTCCAACGCGAGCATCAGCCGCTGCTGACACCCGCGCGACCGCGCCCGGCGCACCGGGCGCGGTCGGCGGCGTGCGGTATGCGGCGTGCGGCGTGCGGCGTGCGGCGTGAGGAAGGGTCCCCTGCTATGCACGAGGCGTTAGCAGGGGACCCTTCCTTTCATCTCAGCTCGCGGTACAGGTGGGGGTGGCGGTCGGGCCGGTCCCGTTGCCCTGGAAGCCGAACTCGGTGGTGGTACCCGCGTTGACGGTTCCGTTGTAGCTGACGTTGCGGAAGGTCACGTTGCCGCTGGTGCCGCTGCCCTGGGCGTTCCAGGTGTTGGTCACCGTGCTGCCGCCCGGCAGCGCCACCGTCACCGCCCAGCCGTTGAGTCTGGTCGAGCCGGCGGTGACCCGGACGGTGGCGACGAATCCGCCGGTCCAGGAGTTCAGCGACACGGTCGCGGTGCAGCCGGATCCGCCGGGCGGCGGGGTGGTCGGCGGCGGGGTCGTGGGCGGCGGAGTGGTCGGCGGCGGAGTGGTGGTGGGCGGCGGGGTGGTGCCGCCCGCGTTCAGGGCCTCCAGCGTCGAGTTGTACGCGGCCTTCTTGTTGCCGCTGCCGTCGAAGAGCAGCGGGGTGCCGCCGGAACGCCACGAGTCGGTGTCCCGGATGCCCCACACCGTGATGCCGGTGCAGCGGGCGACGGCGAGGCAGTCGGTGACCACGCCGCGGTACGCGTTCGCCTGCGAGGTGCCGGAACCCTCGATGTCCAGCTCGGTGATCTGCACGTCCACCCCGAGGGCGGCGAAGCTGGAGAGCGTGGTGCGGTAGTTGCCCGGGTAGGGCGAGTTGGCGTTGAAGTGCGACTGGAGGCCGACACAGTCGATCGGCACACCGCGCTGCTTGAAGTCCTGGACCATCCGGTAGACGGCCTGGGTCTTGGCGTGGGTCCAGTCGTCGGTGTTGTAGTCGTTGTAGCAGAGCTTGGCACCGGGGTCGGCGGCCCGGGCGGCGCGGAACGCGGCCTCGATCCAGTCGTTGCCGGTGCGCTGGAGGTTCGAGTCGCGCCGGGCGCCGCTGCTGCCGTCGGCGAACGCCTCGTTCACCACGTCCCAGGAGTGGATCTTGCCCCGGTAGTAGGTGGCGACCTGGGTGACGTGGTTCAGCATCGCGTTACGCAACTGGGTGCCGGACATGTTCTGCATCCAGCCGGGCTGCTGCGAGTGCCAGGCCAGGGTGTGCCCCCGGACGGACATGCCGCGCGAGATGGCGTGGTTGACGATCCGGTCCGCGTTGGCGAAGTTGAACTGCCCCTGCTGCGGCTCCGTCGCGTCGATCTTCATCTCGTTCTCGGCGGTCACCGAGTTGAATTCGCGGTTGAGGATGCCGACGTAGGTGGAGTCGGAGAGCTTGTTCGCCGCCACGGCCGCGCCGAAGTAGCGGCCCTTCTCGGCGGCCGAGGCACCCAGGGTGGTCGCGGCGCTCGCGCTGGAGGCCACCACCACGCTGGTGGAGATGAGGGCGAGACCGACGGCGGCCGAGACCAACGCGATGCGTGGCCGCAGTCGGGGAGCCGGACGCCCGCTGCCGCGGGCGAAGGCGTTGTTCATGGCATGAGCCTTTCGACGAAGCCGTGCTTGATGGAAGCCGGCCCCGACTACTGCCCAAACATGGTGGCTCCCGCCGTCTGCGCGGATGCCCGTGAGCCGCGCCGGTCGGTGCCTGCAGCCCGCCACCATGAGTAGATCGAGGCTGTTGTATCGAAAACAGTATCGAAACACGTCTGAAAGCTCAACGCGCACCGACACACTTTCGACACATCCGAGCCGGACCTGCGTGCACCTCGCCGCGGGATAACCCTGTGGCCAGGGCGTCAGCCGGTCCCGACCGACAACTCCGGAAGTTTCGGTGCACCGGACCGGTCCGCCGACCCGGAGAACAGGTCGGCGAGCCACCGCATCTGCCGACGTACGTGGGTGGCGTCGCCGTGCTCGTGGCCGTTGAACGGGTACACGTGCATGCTCCGCTGCGGGGCGGGGCCGCCGGTGCCGGCACCGTACTGGTTGTAGGCGGCGAAGACGGTGCTCGGCGGGCAGACGGTGTCCCGCAGCCCGATCCCGAAGTGCGCGGGCGCCTGCGCCCGCCGGGCGAAGGCGACCCCGTCGACGTAGGACAGGGTGCGCCGGACCGCCGCCTCCGCCTCCCGGTGCACGGCCAGATAGCTGACGATGTCGCCGTACGGCGCGGCGTCGGTGATCTCGATGGCCCGCTGCACGTGACACAGGAACGGCGCGGTGGTGATCAGCGCGGCCAGGTCGGGCACCAGCCCGGCGACGGCCAGCGCCAGACCACCGCCCTGGCTGTTGCCGGCCGCGACCGTCCGCGCGGGATCGACGCCGGGCAGGGCACGGGCGGCGTGTACGGCCCGGACCGCGTCGGTGAGCAGCCGCCGGTAGTAGTAGCCCTCCGGCGCCAGGATGCCCCGGGTCACCGGCGTCGGCCCGCCGGGCGTCGCGCCGTGCGGGTCGGGCGTGTCACCCAGGCCGTACTGGCCGGACTGTCCCCGGGCGTCCATCAGCAGGTGCGCGTACCCGGCGACCGGCCAGGTCAGACGCTCGTGCGGCAGGCCCCGGCCGCGCCCGTAGCCGACGTACTCCACCACCACCGGCAGCGGCCCGTCCACCCCGGCGGGCCGGGTGTACCAGGCCCGCACCGGCTCGTCGGCGAAACCGGCGAACGTGACGTCCCAGGTGTCGACCAGACGCAGGTCGGTCGGCTCGGCTCGAACGTCGATCAGCACCGGAGTCGCCGCCGTCGCGTGCAGGGTGTCCCGCCAGAAGGCGTCGAAGTCGGCGGGCTCGACCACGGCCGGGGCGTACCGCCGCAGCTCGTCGAGGGGCAGGTCGAACAGGGGCATGGCACCTCACAGCGGGTGGCTCAGGTGGGCGGTGGGGCGGTGCTCTCGCGGATCATCAGCTCGGCGACCAGGTCGATGCGGCTGGTCGGCAGCGCGACGCCGCGCGCCAGGTCGAGCAGCATCTGGGTCGCCGTTCCGGCCATGTCGCGCAGCGGCTGGTTGACGGTGGTCAGCGCGGGACCGATCCAGGCCGAGACGGGCAGGTTGTCGTAGCCGACCACGGACAGGTCGCCCGGCACGTCCAGGCCGAGCTGCCGGGCGGCCCGCAGCACCCCCATTGCCTGGAGGTCCGACCCGGCGAAGACGGCCGTCGGGCGGTCCGGACGACTGAGCAACTGCATGCCGTGGGTGTAGCCGGCGTCGAGGTGGAAGTTGCCGAACCGGACCAGGTCGGGTGCGATCGGTACGCCCATCTCCTCGTGCGCGCAGCGGAACCCCGCCGTCCGGGCCCGCGCGCAGAGCACGTCGGGTGGACCGGAGATGATCGCGATCCGCCGGTGGCCGAGCTCCAGCAGGTGTCGGGTGGCCAGCAGGCCGCCGTTCCAGTTGTTCGAGCCGACCGCCGGCACCGTGGCGGCGCTGGCGCTGTCGTTGTCGATCACCACCACCGGGATCGACTGCCGGTCGAAGCGTCGTCGCTGCTGGTCGGTCAGGTTGCACATGACCAGCAGGACGCCGAGCGGACGCCGGGCGAGCACCGCGTCCACCCACGACGGCGGCGGTCGACGCGCGCCGCCGAGCTGGGAGAGCACCAGGTTGACCGGGGGCAGGGCGGCGACGGCCTCGACCCCGCGGATGATCTCCAGGGCCCAGTCCGAGCCGAACTCGTGGAACACCAGCTCGATCTGTCCCTCGCCGGACGACCGCCGGGCGCGTCGACGATAGCGGTGGCGCTCCAGGCTGGCCTCGACCCGCGCCCGGGTACCGGCGGCGACGTCGGACCGGCCGTTGAGGACCTTCGAGACGGTCGCCGCAGAGACCCCCACCTCCCGCGCGATGGTCGCGATGGTGGTGGAGCCGAGCACGTCCGGCGATCGGTTCTCCGTCATCCGGCCCTCTGCAAAGATCCCGAAAATTTCGGGGAACCATAGCATGGGATCCCGGCGATGGCGACGACGTCAGTCGATGTGGTGGCGAGAAGTACGAACGGTCGGAAATCGCTTGCCTGCACTGTCGGTGCCGTGTGGGCAGTCGCTTCACGGACCCTTGACACACTCCATCGACAGCCTTAGGTTCCCGACACAGGTGACGAACTGGTTTCCGAAAATTTCGAGAATCGCCGTCCGCAGCGGCGTCCATGTGGCCTGCCGAGACGACCTGCCCGGTGCGGCCAGAGGGGTTCGCATGACGAGTCAGCTACCTGTCGACGATCGATTGACGTCACCGGACGAGGATCGGTGGCGCGACCCGGCCCTGCGCCCCGACGAGCGGGCCGACGCGCTCATCCCGCTGATGTCGCTGGAGGAGAAGGTCGCCCAGTTGGTCGGCCTCTGGGTCGGCGCCGACGCCTCCGGCGAGGGCGTCGCGCCCCACCAGACCGACATGGTCGAGCACACTCCCCCTTGGACCGAGGCGATCCGGCACGGCCTGGGGCAGTTGACCCGGCCGTACGGCACCGCGCCGGTCGACCCGGTCCTCGGCGCCCGGTCGTTGGCCGCCTCGCAGGCGCAGATCGTCGCGGCGAGCCGCTTCGGCATCCCGGCGCAGGTGCACGAGGAGTGCCTGACCGGCTTCGCCGCCTGGCGGGCCACCGTCTACCCGGCGCCGCTGACCTGGGGCGCCGCCTTCGACCCGGAGCTGGTCGAGGAGATGGCCGACCGGATCGGCCGGTCGATGCGGGCAGCCGGCGTCCACCAGGGACTCGCCCCGGTGCTCGACGTGACCCGCGACTACCGGTGGGGACGCACCGAGGAGACCATCGGCGAGGACCCGTACCTGGTCGGGACCGTCGGCGCGGCGTACGTGCGGGGGTTGGAACGGGCCGGGGTGGTGGCGACCCTCAAGCACTTCGCCGGCTACTCGGCCTCCCGGGGTGGGCGCAACCTGGCGCCGGTGCCGATGGGGCGCCGGGAACTGGCCGACGTGATCCTGCCGCCGTTCGAGATGGCGTTGCGGCTCGGCGGCGCGCGCTCGGTCATGCACTCGTACGCCGAGATCGACGGGGTGCCGGTGGCCGCCGACGAGGAGTTGCTGACCGGGCTGCTCCGCGACCGGTGGGGCTTCACCGGGGTCCTGGTCGCCGACTACTTCGCCATCCGTTTCCTGCAGAGCCTGCACGGGGTGGCCGCCGACGCCGGGCACGCCGCCGGTCTGGCGTTGCGCGCCGGCATCGACGTGGAACTGCCCACCGTGGACGCGTACGGTGCCCCGCTGGTGGCGGCGGTCCGCTCCGGTGCCGTCGCGGAGGCGCTCGTCGACCGTGCGCTGCGCCGGGTGCTGATCCAGAAGATCGAGTTGGGGCTGCTGGACGAGGACTGGCAGGAGCTGCCGGCCGACGTCGACGAGCTGCGCCTGGACGACGAGGCCGGTCGGTCCGTCGCGCTGCGGCTGGCCCGCCAGTCCGTCGTCCTGCTGCGCAACTCCCACGGGGTGTTGCCGCTCGCCGCCGAGCGGCAGGTGGCCCTGATCGGCCCGGTGGCGGACGACCCGATGGCGATGCTCGGCTGCTACTCGTTCCCGCTGCACGTGGGGGTGCACCATCCCGAGCACGGCGTGGGGGTGGAGATCCCGTCGCTGCGTACGGCCCTCCAGCAGCGCCACCCGCGCCTGACGTACCTGCCGGGGACCGCCGTCACCGGTGACGACACCTCCGGCATCGCGGCGGCGGTCCAGGCCGCCGCCGAGGCCGACGTGGTCGTCCTGGCGGTCGGCGACCGGGCGGGCATGTTCGGCCGGGGCACCTCCGGCGAGGGCTGCGACGCCGTCGACCTCGACCTGCCCGGCGTGCAGGCCGAGCTGGTCCGTGCGGTGCTGGCCACCGGTACACCGGTGGTGCTGGTGGTGCTCTCCGGCCGACCGTACGCGCTCGGCGCGCAGATGGACGACGCCGCCGCCGTCGTGCAGGCGTTCTTCCCCGGGCAACTCGGCGGTCAGGCGCTGGCCGAGGTGCTCACCGGTGAGGTCAACCCGTCCGGGCGGTTGCCGGTCAGCGTGCCCCGGCACGGCGGCGGCCTGCCCGGCACGTACCTCTCCCCTCCGCTCGGCCACCGCACGCAGGTGTCGTCGGTGGATCCGACACCCGCGTTCCCGTTCGGGCACGGCCTGAGCTACACCACCTTCGAGTGGGGTGACGCCACGGTGGCCGGTGCCGACGAGGACGGACCCACGTCGTGGCCGGTGGACGGCACCGCCACGGTCGGCGTCACGGTCCGCAACACCGGCTCGTGGGCCGGCACCGAGGTGGTCCAGCTCTATCTGCACGATCCGGTCGCGCAGACCACCAGACCGGTGGTACGCCTGGTCGGCTACGCGCGGGTGCCGTTGCGACCGGGCGAGGCGGCCCGGGTCACCTTCGAGGTCCCCGCCGACGTCGCCTCCTTCACCGGGCTGCGCGGCCGACGCGTGGTGGAGCCCGGCGACGTCGAGCTGCGGCTGGCCCGCTCCAGCGGCGACCCGGTGGCGCGCCTGGCGCTGCGGCTGGTCGGCACCGAACGCGAGGTCGGCCCCGAGCGGGAACTGGTCTCGCGGGCCCGGGTCGCCCCCGCCACCCGGGGTCGGCGATGAGTGCCCCGGCCATGGTCACCGCACCGGCCCCCGACCCACCGGCGCGCCCGCCCGGCCCGCCACGCGCGGCCCGACGCACCTGGCGGCGGGCGCTGCGCCGGGACTGGCAGCTCTACTCGCTGGCGATCCTGCCGCTGCTGTTCTTCCTGATCTTCCGGTACCTGCCGATGCTGGGCAACGTGATCGCGTTCCGCCGGTTCCAGCCCGGCGGAAGCATTTTCGGCGAGTACTGGGTCGGGCTGCGGTACGTGAAGATGTTCCTGACCGACCCGACGTTCTGGAACGTCTTCACCAACACGCTGGTGCTCGGCGGGTTGACGCTGCTGTTCTGCTTCCCGCTGCCGATCGTGCTGGCGTTGCTGCTCAACGAGGTCCGGGCGCGTCGACTCAAGCGGTTCGTGCAGTCCGTGTCGTACCTGCCGCACTTCCTGTCGATCGTGATCGTGGCCGCCATGGTGATGCAGTTGCTCGCCATGGACGGCACGGTGAACTCACTGGTCACCTCCGCCGGTGGCGAGGCGGTGCCGTTCCTGCAACGCCCCGAGTGGTTCCGGACCATCTACATCTCCTCCGAGGTCTGGCAGACCGTCGGTTGGGGCACCATCCTCTATCTCGCCGCACTGACCACCATCGACGAGGACCTGTACGAGGCGTCCCGCATCGACGGCGCGAACCGCTGGCGACAGACCTGGCACGTCACGCTGCCGGGGATCCGGCCGACCATGGTGACGTTGCTGATCCTCAACATCGGCACCTTCATGGCGGTCGGGTTCGAGAAGATCCTGCTGCTGTACAACCCGCTGACCTACCCGACCGCCGACGTGATCTCCACGTACCTGTTCCGGATGGGCTTCGGGTCCAGCAACTTCAGCTACGCCGCCGCGATCGGCCTGTTCGAGGCGGTGATCGGGCTGATCCTGGTGCTGTCGGCGAACCTGATCGCCCGTCGCACGGTGGGGACGAGCCTGTGGTGACCGTCGAACCCGCCGCCGCCCGACCGCGTCCCCGTCGGCGCAGGGGCATCCGGCAGTCCCGGGGCTACCGGGCGTTCCAGGTGGTCAACGCGATCGTGCTGACGCTGGTCGTGCTGGTGACGCTCTATCCGTTCGTCAACATCGTGGCCCGCTCGCTGAGCAGGGAGGCGTACATCATCGCGGGCGAGGTGAACCTGGTGCCGCGCGGGTTCACCGTCGACACGTACCGCCTGGTGTTGTCCGATTCGCTGTTCTGGACGAACTACCGCAACACCCTGGTCTACACGGTGACCGCCACGCTCATCTCGATCGTGCTCACCACCTGCTACGCGTACGTGCTGTCCAAGAAGGACCTCAAGGGGCGCGGTGCGCTGGTCGGTATCGCGGTGTTCACGATGTTCTTCTCCGGCGGCCTGATCCCCAACTACGTGCTGGTCACCAGTCTCGGCCTGAAGAACAGCGTCTGGGCCATCGCGCTGCCCAACGCGATCAACGTGTTCAACCTGCTGGTGATGAAGGCGTTCTTCGAAAGCCTGCCGAACGACCTGGAGGAGGCCGCCGCCGTCGACGGGCTGAACACGTACGGCATCCTGCTGCGGATCGTGCTCCCGCTGTCGAAGGCCATCGTCGCCACCATGGTGCTGTTCTACGCCGTGGCCTTCTGGAACTCCTGGTTCGCCGCCTTCCTGTACATGGACCAACAGGAGTTGTGGCCGGTGACCGTGTACCTGCGCAACCTGATCGCCGGTGCCACCGGCGCGGAGAACGTCGGTGCGATCGCCGAGGCCAACGAGGTGCAGGCCGAGGCGACCCTCAAGTCCGTGACCATCGTGCTCACCACCCTGCCCATCCTCCTGGTCTATCCCTTCGTCCAGCGGTACTTCGTCCGGGGCATCATGCTCGGCGCGGTCAAGGGCTGACCAGCGGTTCACCCCTGCTCCCACCACCACACCGAAAGGACCGCCATGCTCCGCAGATCGTGGCGCCAGGTGGCGATAGCCGCTGCCGCCCTGCTCACCGCCTCCAGCCTCGTCGCCTGTGGCGACGACCCGTCCGACAACCAGGACCTGTCGGAGAACCGGGCCGGCGCGATGGAGAACTACGCGGTCGGTACGCAGTTCACGGCCACCGAACCGATCTCCTTCTCCGTCCTCTACAACAACCACCCGAACTACCCGCTGAAGAACGACTGGCTGTTCTGGTCCGAGCTGACCTCCCGGACCAACGTCACGCTGGAACCGGTGGCGGTGCCGCTGAGCGACTACAACCAGAAGCGCAGCCTGCTGATCGGCGCCGGGGACGCGCCGCTGCTGATTCCCAAGACGTACCCGCCGGACGTGAACACGTTCGTCTCCTCCGGGGCGATCCTGCCGGTCAGCGACTACCTCGATCTGATGCCGAACCTCAAGGAGAAGATCGAGAAGTGGAACCTCAAGCCTGAGATCGACACGCTCCGCCAGCAGGACGGCAAGTTCTATCTGCTGCCCGGCCTGCACGAGAAGCCCTGGCACGACTACTCGCTGGCGATCCGGACCGACATCCTGGAGGAGCTGAACCTGGAGATCCCGAAGACCTGGGACGAGCTCTACACCGTGCTCAAGGCGATGAAGACCGCCTACCCGGACGTCTACCCCTTCTCCGACCGGTGGAGCCAGCCCAACCCGGCCGGCAACCTGCTCAACCTGCTGGCCGTCACGCACGGGCTGGACGGGGCCGGCTGGAACTTCCAGCACATGAGCTGGAACGCGCAGGCGCAGAAGTTCGAGTACACCGGCGCCACCGAGCACTACCGGCACGTGCTGGAGTACCTCAACAAGCTGGTCGCCGAGAAGCTGCTCGACCCGGAGAGCTTCACCCAGACCGACGACGCCGCCCGGCAGAAGCTCGCCAACGGCAAGTCCTTCGTGATCAGCGCGAACGCCCAGGCCGTGGTGAACGACTACCGGCCGGACCTGGCCGCGACCAACCCGAAGGCGAAGATCGCCAAGATCCCGCTGCCGGTCGGGCCAGCCGGTGAGATCAACCCGTCCAGCCGCCTGGAGAACGGGATGATGATCTCGTCGAAGGCGCGGGACAGCAAGAACTTCGTGGCCATGATGCAGTTCGTCGACTGGCTCTGGTACTCCGACGCCGGCCAGGAGTTCGCCAAGTGGGGCGTGGAGGGCACCACCTTCGTCAAGGACGCCTCCGGCAAGCCCACCCTGGCCCCCGACGTCAACGTCATCGGCCTCAACCCGAGCGCGCCCAAGCACCTGCAGAAGGACTTCGGCTTCTACAACGGCGTGTTCGCCTACGGTGGCAAGCCCGAGCTGGTCCAGGCGTTCTTCTCCCCCGAGGAGCAGGAGTTCCAGCAGGTGATGAACGCCCGGACGCCGAAGTCACCGCCGCCGCCGTACCCGCTCGACGACGAGGAACGCGAGCAGGTGTCGCTCTGGGAGACCCCGCTGCGTGACCACGTCTACCAGGCCACCCTCCAGTTCGTCCTCGGCCAGCGGGACCTCGGCCAGTGGGACGCCTACCTGGCGGAGCTGAAGGGCAAGAACATGGACGCGTACGTCGAGCTGGCGAACAAGGCGTACGAACGCTACAAGGAGGCCAACGGCTGACCCCCGGGCCGGTCCGATCGTGTCGGTGCGACCGGACCGGCCACTCTCCCGCCCCCGCGAGCCCCCGAGGACGAGGATGCGCAGCACTGTTGTCGGCCACACCGCGCCCTACGGGAACGAGAGCCGCCTGCGCGGCCAGGAGCGGCCGTGAGCGCCGTGGTGCGGGAGTTCGGCGACGGGCCGCTGTCGCGGGGTGCGGCGCTGGTCTACACGCTGCTGGTGGTCGAGGTGCTGCTGCTGGTCTGCGCGGCGCCCGGCCTGGTCGCCCTGTTCGCGCTGGAACGGCATCCGAGCAACCTGCCGCTGGTCGCGCTCTGTGCGGTGCCACTCGGCCCGGCGCTGTCCGCCGCGCTGTACACGCTGCACCACCAACGCCTCGACCTGACCGACCTGCACCCGGGGCGGCTGTTCCGGCGCGGCTACCGGGCCAACCTGATCGGTGCGCTGCTGGTCTGGGTGCCGACGCTGGTGTGGCTGACGATCATCGCGGTGAACCTGGTCAACCTGCCGGTGGCCGGGGTACCCGGCTGGTGGGTGGTGCCGCTGGTGGCGGTCGGGGTCGGGGTCGCCGTGGTCGGGGTCAACGCGCTGGTCATCACCTCGCTGTTCGCGTTCCGGCTGCGGGACGTGCTGCGGCTGGCCGCCTACTTCGTGAGCCGAACCCCGGTGGTGGCGGTCGGTACCGCGTTGTTGCTGGTGGCGGCGACCGCGCTGACGCTGGTCGCGTCGGAGGCGGCGACCGCGGCCCTGGGGTCGCTGCTGGCGCTGGCGTTGGTCCGCGGCACCGCGCCGATGACCGACGCCATCCGCGAGGAGTTCGTACGGGGTGCGTGATTCGTACGGGGTGCGTGAAAGGAAGGGCACCTTTCTAACGTCTCGTGCATAGCAGGGGTCCCCTCCTCACACCTCACCCGAGCGCTTCCGACGCGCGACGGCGCGGGCGTGCGCGATCGCCAGCAGCCGGTCGATCTCGGGCAGCATCTGCGGGCCGGGCATGACGATGCCGACGAAGCCCTGCCGGGCGTACGCGGGATGCGGCAACACGGTGTCCAACCGGGCGAGGTCGTACTCGTGCCGGTGCTGCGGGAAGTCGCCGGGCGGGAACCCGAACAACCGCGTGAACTCGGTCCGGCCCACGTCGAGGTTGAGCCGGAAGACACCGGGTCGGTCGAGCCCGGAGTCCTCGTCGAAGCCGGGCACGTCACGTTCCACGATGGTGGCAAACGGCCGCCGGTGGTCCGGGCCGACGGAGAAGAACCGGTCGCCCCAGGCACCCTCCGGTGCCCCGTTCTCCGCGCCCGCCACGAGTTGCGTGGTGCCGGGCAGCGCCAGGATCCGTTCGGCGAGCATCACCGGGCCGGTGCCGGTCGGCACGTGCAGCAGCGCGTCCGCGTGGTCCACGGTCGCCTGCTCCAGCGGGAAGTAGCGGTAGTCGTGGGTCCGCTTCTCGGCGGGACGCACCGTCGCGGCGGCGACGTAGCGGGGCAGGTCGCCGTCGCGCCGAAGGGCTGCCTCGAAGGAGGCGGGCTCGGGCGTCCCGATGCCGAGCGCCGGGCTGACGCCGAGGCTGCCGACCACCACCGCGTACCCGTCGCCGAGCAACGAGCCGGCGATGGCACCGGCGCTGAACCAGGTGACCTCGACACCGGCCATCGTCATGGTGCCCGGCTCCCGTTGCAGGTGCCGGTTGTGCGCGAAGACCAGGGTGGGCCCCCGGTCCGCCTCGGCCGCACGGATCGCGAGCAGGTTCTCCGCCATCAGCGCGTCCCGGACCGCCACCAACCGGGCGAAGCGCTCCTCCCGGCCCAGTGGCGCGGCGGCCGTCGCGTGGTAGCGCAGCACCGCGACCGCCGCCGTGGCCTGCGCGTACGCCGCCCGCCAGCCGCCCGGCCGCCGGGGCGCGTGCAGGTACAGCTCGGTCAGCAGGTCGTCGGCGAGCACCCGCAGGCGCTGCGCCTCGGGCGTGTCGCCCACCGACCGCCCCGGTTCCCAGATCGCCTCCTGGTCGCTCCACCGGGTCTCGTCGCCCACCAGGGCGTCGATCTCGGCCGTCCGGTCTCGGCCCAGGAACTCACAGACCCGGAGCAGGAAGCGGCGGGGGCTGGGGGCACCGGTGATCTCCAGCGGGGCGTCGAAGCCGTGGAACGTCAGGCGCTCGGCCGCCGACCGCCCCGCGTTGTACTCCCGCATCCGCACCAGCAGGTCCCGGTTGGCCGGGGCGTCACCGAACCCGTGGCTGAACCCCTCGGCGAGCGCGCGGTCCAGGGTCACCGTGGCGCAGCCCCGCACGAACTCGTCGGCGACCAGCCCGGCGGCCCGGTCGCTCTCCAGCGCGATCGACCGGTAGCCGCGCTGCGCCAGCGTCAGGAACAGCTCGTTGCGGATCTGGAGGAAGGCGGATTCGCCGTGTGTCGGTTCGCCGAGCGCGAGCAGGGTCGGCGGTACGGGGAGCAGGTCCAGGAGATCTGTCATTCCATCGACCGTATCGCTGAACCGCTCGTTGAGACTTTGGCGCAGACTGGCACGGTGAACGCGGTGCAACCCTCAAACGGTGGGACACGTCGACCGATCGACCTGGCCCGCCCGCACGGGCTGTCCGCGCAGGCGGTCCGCAACTACGAGCGGGACGGGATCCTGCCGCCCGCCGAGCGCAGTCCGACCGGATACCGCAGGTACACCGAGCGGCACGCCCGCGCGCTGGACGCGTACCTGGCGTTGATCCGGGGGCACGGGCACGCGGCGAGCGGCGAGATCATGCGCGCCGTGCACCGGGGCGAGATCGACACGGCGCTGCGGATCATCGACCAGGGCCACGCTCTGCTGCACCGGGACCGGGAGACGCTCGACGCGGTCGAGGCGGCGGTGGCGGTCCTCGTCGGGGCCACGCCCGAACCGCGCCGTCGCACGGGGATGCCGATCGGTGCCGTGGCGCACCGGCTCGGCGTACGCCCGGCGACCCTGCGCAAGTGGGAGCGGGCCGGCGTGCTGCGGCCGGACCGTGACCCGGCGACCCGCTACCGCGTCTACTCCCCCGACGACGTGCGGGACGCCGAACTCGCCCACCTGCTGCGGCGCGGCGGATACCGGCTCGACCACATCGCCGACGTACTCCGCCGGGTACGCGCCGCCGGGGGCACCGCACCGCTCGCCGCGTCCCTGCACGGCTGGCGGGAGCGGCTCACCGTACGCGGGAGGCACCTGCTCACCGGCGCGGCGCGGCTCGCCGCGTACCTGGATCCGGCGGCGGAGACGACGCTGCCCGGCCGGTGAGGGCTACTCACCGACCGGGCAGTCGTGCCGGTTCCGGGTCAGGAGGTCAGGTCCCCGAGGCCCTTCATCATCTCGGCGAAGTCGGTGGTCTCCGCCGCCGGCGGGGTCTCGATGTTCACCGGCTTGCCGTAGTCGGTGTAGTCGACGGTGATGTCGCCGAGGTTGCCGGTGACGACCTTGGCCCGACGGGGCTGGTACTGCCCGTCGACCCAGAGGTCGATGGTGACCTCCTTGACACCCTGCTTGGCCAGCTCCTGCTCGACGCCCTTACGCATCTCGGCGTCGATCTGCTGGAGGTACTCCTCGATCGACTGGGTCACGGTGTAGTGGACGGTGTCCACCCCGTTCACGTTCTCCTCACCCACGACCGTGACGTTCTCGCTGGCGAGCAGCGCCTTGACCTGCTTGGTCGGGTCGACGTCCTCAAGCTGCTTGGTGAAGTCCATGCCGGCCTGCGCACCGGCCGCACCCACATCGATCTTCAGCCAGCGCTTGCCGCCCATGCTGGCGCGGTCGGCCTCCGGGACCTCGACGTAGACCGCGGTCTCGATCATCCGGATGGTCGTCGGCTTGCCGTCCGAGTCGGTGGTCGTCATCTCGACCTTGATCGGGTCACGCAGATCGATGACACCCTGCGCGGTGATCTTCTCGCCGCCCGCCGTGCCCTGCATCGACATGGTCACCGAGTCGCTGGACTCGGTCTTCTCCACGGTCTTCTGCAGCGACCCCTTGAGGTCCTTGGCGAGCTGCTCCAGCACGTTCGGCTGCGCCGCAGCATCCGAGTCGGACGACGAACCGCCGCCGCAGGCGGTCATCGCGAGTGCCGTGAGCGCGGAGACCGCCACGACGGCGACCCTCTTGGACAGTGACAACTGACAGCCCCATTCCCTGGACAACGCTGGGGGACCTCCCCCAGGCAGACCGCCGACACGCTACCGGAGTCGGTCAACCCCCACCGACTCCGCCCGGCCTCAGAACAGCGGACGACCATACGTGTCCGGCACTCCGGACTTGCGATGGAAGTACGCGTTGACCTGGTCGCACCACTCCTGGGCACTGCGTCGTTGCTCGGCCAGACGCTCATCCACCCGGGCGTACACGGCCGGGTCGACCAGCCCGGCCAGCGCCGCCCAGCGGTCACTCATCGCCGTCACCTCGGCGACCCCGGCGAAGTGCGTGTCGTAGATGTGCTGCACCACGGTGCTCCCGCTGTGCAGCACGTGGTCGTAGCGGACGTGGTGGAAGAAGAGCAGCAGCTCGTCGGGGCACTGCTCCACCGACTCGTACACCTGCGACCAGGGCGGCGGGTACTGGCCGGTGAAGCCGGTGCCGGTGGCCCGGGTCCGGTCCACGCCCACCCCGTTCCGGTCGGCGAAGTGGTAGGTGCCCCATCTCGTGTACTCGTACCCGTCGACGTCCGGACCGTAGTGCAGCCCGGGTCGCACCATGAAGCCCACCCCGAGCGGGGCGGTGTACCGCTCGTAGGTGCGCCACGAGTCGTCCATGATCTCGTGCAGCGTCCGCCGCAGCAGCTCGGGATCGGCACCGGCCGCCGGATCGAAGGTCAGGTCGATCCACTCGTCGAGCACCTCCTCCGGACGCAGGCGCGGGTCCCAGGCGAGCCGGCCGTAGGCGTACAGGTTGGCCTGGGCCAGCGGGTGACCGGTCCAGAACGGGTCGTCGCCCACGTTGGAGACGGCGGCCAGTCCACCGCCGTCGGCGGCCACGTCGGCGACCGTCGGCCCGTCCTCGCCCCACGGCGTGAACCGCAGCACCTCGTGCCACCACGGCGCCAGATAGCAGACGTGCCGCTGCTGGCCGGTGTACTCCTGGGTCACCTGGAACTCGACCGCCAGCCGGGTGCCCGGCATCGCCGCGATCACCGGGGAGACCGGCTCCCGCGTCTGGAAGTCCACCGGACCGTGCTTGACCTGCACGACCACGTTGTCCCGGAAGCGACCGTCGAGCGGGGCGAAGGTGTCGTGGGCGGCGCGGGCGCGGTCGGTGGAGCGGTCCCGCCAGTCCTGCCGGTGGTTGTAGACGAAGGCCCGCCAGTGCACCACGCCCCCGTACGGCGCCAGCGCCTCGGCCAGCAGGTTCGCCCCGTCGGCGTGGTCACGGTCGTAACTGAACGGGCCGGGCTGTCCCTCCGAGTCGGCCTTCACCAGGTAGCCGCCGAAGTCCGGGATGCGGTCGTACACCCGGGCGGTGGTCTCCGCCCACCAGGCGGCCACCTTCTCGTCGAGCGGGTCGGCGGTGGACAGCCCACCGACCATCACCGGCGCGGCGAAGTTCACCGACAGGTGCACCCGGATGCCGTACGGGCGCAGGTCGTCGGCGATCTCGGCGACGTCGTCGAGCCGGTCGGTGAGCAGCCGCGCCTCGGTGGCGTGCACGTTGACGTTGTTCACCGACACGGCGTTGATCCCGCACGCCGCCAGCAGCCGCGCGTACGCCCGCACCCGGGCCCGGTCCGGGTGCGCCCGGCCGTCCCGCCAGAGGATCGACCCACCGGCGTACCCGCGTTCGACCTGGCCCATCACCGGGTGCACGTCGACGTTGTCCCAGTGGTCCAGCATCCGTCGCCGCATCACCGGCCGGTACGCCCGCGCCGGATGCGGAGCGCCGAACGCCGCCTCACCGAGCCGGACCACGTGGAACAGCCCGTAGAGCAGTCCCGCCGGTTCGTCGGCCAGCACCACCGTGACCTCGCCGTGGCGCACGACCGCGTACCCCTCGTCGCCGAGCGGCCCGCCCCCGGCGGCGGCCAGGTCGGCCCGCGCGGCGTCGAGGACCCGTTGCGTCCCGTCGTCGTCCACGACGGACGGTGTGCGGTCGGACGGCGCGGTCCCGCCCGGCCGACCGGCGGTCCCGGTCAGGGCGAGGACGAGGTGGGCGGGTGGGCCGTCGGCGGAGCGGCGGACCGTGCCGCCGTGCGTGGCGCAGGCGAGTCGGACCTCGTGCAGCACCGTGTCGACGAGCAGGCCGTCGCCGTGGACGAGCGTGTGCCGGGCACCGACGGCGCGGAACGCGGCCGGCGGTAGCCAGGCGGGATGGACGTCGGTCGGGTCGGGGCCGGTGTGCTCCGGGCGAATCCGTCGCATTGCGCAGATCGTAACCATCTTGATCGATGCGTCAAGGTCCTTCCGGAACCTTTCGGCCGGTACCGACCGCAGCGTCCAACAGCCGGGCCAACTCCGCCGGGGTCCGTGGCCGGGCCCCGGCCAGGTCGGGCACGCGGTCCAACAGCCGGTGCACCACCGGCGCCCACGCCGGAGTCAACGCGGCACCGTCGAGCAGGTCCCCGCCGCCCAACTCGGCACCGCTCACGCCCTGCCGGATCCGGCCGCCCGCCACCAGCACCCGCTCGTCGGCCCACCGGTATGCCAGGTCCACGTCGTGCGTGGCCAGCAGCAGCGTGGTGCCGGCCCGGTGCAGGGCGTCGAGCGTCCGCAGCAGCGCTTCCACCCCCGACGGGTCCAGCCCGGCGGTCGGCTCGTCGAGGATCAGCACCCGGGGTCGCAACGCCACCGCTCCGGCGATCGCCACCCGCTTGCGCTGCCCGTACGACAGCAGGTGGGTGGGACGGTCGGCGAGGTCGGTGATCTCCAACGCGGCCAGCGCCTCGGCACAGCGCTGCCGCACCCGCGCGTCGTCCAGACCGAGGTTGACCGGCCCGAACGAGACGTCCTGGAAGACGGTCGCGGCGAACAACTGGTCGTCGGGATCCTGGAGCACCAACTGCACCTGCTGGCGGACGTCGAGCAGCCCGGCCCGGGTCCGACGCAGCGGCACCCCGCCGACCAGCACCGTGCCCGAGTCGACGGCCGACGCGCCGACCATCAGCCGGAACAGGGTCGTCTTGCCGCCGCCGTTGGGTCCCAGCACGGCCATCCGCCGCCCGGCTGGCACCCGCAGGTCGACGTCGGTCAGCACCGGACGGTCCGCCTCGTACCCGAAGCTGACCCCGCGCAGCTCCAGCAGCGGCGGGTCGCCGACCTCGCGCAGCTCCGACAGGGGCGGGTCGCCGCTCACCCGAACACCACCAGCAGCCGGGTGGACAGCACCACCGCCGCCAACAGCAACACGGTGACCGCCAGGAACGCCACCGACGGTTGCCGCACCTCGGTGCGTACCGCCAACGAGCCGGTGTAACCGCGCAGCGCCAACCCCTCCTCCCACCGCCGGGCCAGCGAGAACGCCCGGACGAAGACCGCGCCGGCCTGCCCGGCCAGCGACCGGTAGGTGCTGGCCCAGGTCCGGTAGCCCAGCCGGGCCGCCTGGGCCTGCCGCACCGCGTGCACGCTCTCCAACAGCAGGAACAACATCCGGTAGATCAACGCGGCCACCTCGGTGACGGCGCTGGGCACCCCGAGACGCTGAAGCCGGGGCAGCACGTCGGCGAGCGGCGTGGTGGCGGCGAACAGCAGCAGACAGAGCAACGCGGCGCAGGCCCGACCGGCGGTCGTGGCGGCCGTCGCCACCCCCTCCGGTGCCCACCGCACACGCGTCGGGCCGGAGACCGCCACCAGCATCGGCACCGAACCGGTCAGGATGAACAACAGCGGGGTCCGGGCCGCCCGGACCAGCAGGCGCGGCGGCAACGCCGCCGGCCCGAGCAGCGCCACCGTCGCGGTCAGGCCCACCACCAGGGCGCCCGGCCACGGCGGCAGGAGCAGCGCACAACCCAGCAGCCCCAGGGCCAACAGGGCCTTCTCCGCCGGGTGGCGGCACCGCCAGGGGCTGGCGTACGCCGCCACGTCCAACGCGAGCACTAGTCGGTGGTCTTCTCCCCGGTCGCGGACTGCTCGCCACGCAGCCGCTGCCGGGTCCGGGCGACCCCGAAGTAGTAGCCGAGGAAACCGGCCCCGAGGGCGGCCTGGAGCGCGAACAACGCCGACTCGATCTCACCCGACGGCGGCTCGTAGATCGAGCTGAACCACGGCTCGTAGTCGGGATGGTCGTTGACGATCGCCTCCTCGGCGAGGGCGTCGGCACCGGTGAACGGCTCATCGCCGCTGCCCAGCCCCAGCACCAGCGGCGCCACCGCCAACGCCACCACGGCGAGCAGCAACAACAGGTTGGTCCGGCCGAACGACTTCACGCCACCGCTCCCTCGGTCGTCGGGGCCGGACGGCGCAGTACGCCGAGCCGGCGGAGTTCCTGCGGACTCACCCGGACCAGCAACCGCACCACCAGGACGGTGAGCAGCCCCTCGCTGATCGCCAGCGGGATCTGGGTGACCGCGAAGATGGACCCGAACTTGGCAAGCGCGCCGACGAAGCCCGAATCCGGGTCGGGGAAGGCCAACGCGAGCTGCGCACTGGTCACGCAGTAGGTCGCCAGATCGGCCAGGGCGGCGGCGAAGAACACCGAGATGCCGAGGCCGCCACCGAGCCGGCGGACCAGCGCGTACACGCCGAAGGCCACCCAGGGGCCGACGATGGCCATCGAGAAGACGTTCGCGCCGAGCGTGCTCAACCCGCCGTGCGCCAGCAGGAGTGCCTGGAACAGCAGCACGATCGTGCCGAGCACACTCATCACCGGTGCCCGGAACAGGATCGCCCCGAGCCCCACACCGGTCGGATGGGAACAGGAGCCGGTCACCGAAGGGATCTTCAGCGCCGACAGGACGAAGGTGAACGCCCCGGCCGCGCCGAGCAACAGCTTCGCGTCGGGATTCGCGCGGACCTGCTGGACCAGGTTGCGTGCACCGTGGATGACGAACGGCGTCGAGACCGCGAACCATGCCGCCGCCTGCACCGGTGGTAGGTAGCCCTCAGCGATGTGCATGAGTCGACCTCCCCTTCCAACACCTCGTGGACGAGATCACACGTCGGGGTCGGTCTCCTGGCTCCCGGATCGTCGCGAACTCCGGCCTTCCCAGGTCCTCCACGGACCCAGTGGCGTACAAGTCGGAGTGAACTCCCCGGTCACAGTGGCGAGGGCCGCGCCGGTCTCACACCGGCTTCCCATTACCGCGACGGCGAGACGTTATCCGTTCCGCGCACCGGCGCACAAGACTCGTCGATACCCCGACGACCGTACTCGGGTGAAGAGTGCCGTTTGTCACGACGATTCCCGGGTAGACGCCAGATCCGTTGCGAGAAAGGGGCCGGCGGGTTGGACGAGAACGAGTTCATCGACTCGGTGGCGAACCGCACCGGCGCGTCGACGGAGCAGGCGACCGCCATCGCGCGCGCAACCCTGACCACGCTGGCCGAGCGGATCGACGGAGGCGAGGCCCGGGACCTGGCCGAGCAACTCCCGGAAGGGCTGCGGGCGTACACGTTCGCGCCCAGCGAGACCGCCGAACGCTTCGGCCTCGACGTGTTCGTCCAACGCGTCGGCGGCCGGGCCGACGTCGACCCCGACCTGGCCGAGGCCGGCATCCGGGCGGTCCTGGACACCATTCGAGGTGACGTCGCCCCCGCCGCATACGACGACGTCATCGCGAACCTACCGGCCGAACTGTGGCAGGTGGCCAACCCGGCGCCGTCCTACGACGCGCAGCGCGACCGCGGCTAGCGGATCACCGGCCGGTCAGGTGGGGCGCCGGCTCCACGTACACCGGCAGGTGATCGCCGGCCTGCGCACAGAACAGGGCGACCTCGTACGCCATGTCCCCGACCTCCGCCGACCCGTCGATCCCGACGGTGAGGATCGCCCCGTTGCCGGCGGTGGCGTGGAACAGGAACGCCCGCGACATCTGCACCACCACCTGATGCAGCTCGCCGTTGCCGCACAATCGTGCGGCGGCCAGACCCAACGCCTGAAGCCCACAGACCACACTGGACAGTTGCTCGGCGATCTCCTCGTCGATGCCCCGCGAGGCCCCCAGCATGATGCCGTCCGGGGAGAGCACCACCGCGAACTTGGCACCGGGCACCCGATCCACGATGTCGTCGAGCGCGGCGTTGAGGTTCTCGGCGGTGACCAGGGCATGGGTCATAAGGCGCTGTCCTCTCGTCGAAACTCCTACGTTCGTACCAGAGAAGACGCGGTGTCAGGGGCCCTACGTTCCCCCGAACCTGTTCCCTGATCCCCCTAACGTACGACGCCGCTGGTCACCCTAATCGGACGGGTCGGACGTCACGGTCACACCGAGAACCGTTCCTCTGACCGACCGTGATGTAAGGAGGGGTCCCCTGCTAACGCCTCGTGCATAGCAGGGGACCCCTCCTTACATCCACACCTCGCCCGGCGGCCTCATGTCGCGGTGGTTGCCTACGGTGATCAGAATGGCGGGATGACGCGTACCCGCTGGACTGCCCTGATCGCGGTGGCCGCTCTCGCGACGGTCGCCGGCTGCTCCGACGGGGCGGAGTCGGAGTTGCCGGTGCGGGCAGCGCCGTTGCCGGCCGAGGTGCGGGGGCTCGGTGCGGCGGTGCTGGCGGTGCCGGTGGCGGACGAGCGGCGCAGCGACCTGGTCGGGCTGCTGGCGGTGGACCGGTTCGGGGACGACGTGGCGGGGCTGACGCCGGTCCGGCGGCACGTCGACCTCGCCCTGGGCGATCCCCGGTTCCCGACGGTCGCGCGGGGCCTGGCGGAGGACCGCCGGGACGCGCTGCTCGTGGGCGGGCGGTTGCGGGATGTCACGCTGCCCGAGCACACGTACGCCCGGGAGGTCACCGGCGTCGGCGCCGGGCTGGCGATCACCGGCTCCCGGTGCCTCACGGTGACCGGCGCGGGGGCGATCGCGCAGCCGTCGGTGGAGGCGTCCTGTTCTGCCGCCGAGCTGGGTGGTGTGGTGTGGCAGGACCGGCCGCGCACCGGGTACGGCGGGATCGACCTGGAGACCGGGGCGGCGAGTGCGCCCATGACGTTGCCGTCGTACCCGATCGCTGCCAGCGCGGACGGCCGCTACCTCGCCGCGCCCAGCAAGGAGCGGCCTCGGCGGCTCGTCGTGGCGGACACCTCGAACGGGCGGTCCCGGCCTACCGTCACGCTCGGCAGCGGCACGGTTCAGGGGGCGATGACAGAGGGCGGCTTCGCGGTGCTGCACCTTCTCGACCAGCGGCGGGCGGTCAGTGTGGTGGCCCCGGACGGTGACGTGCGGACCCTGCTCACCCCGGTCGGGGAGGTCGCCTTCGCCCCGGACGGGCGACGGGCCGTGGTGGTGGACACCCGCTCCGGCAGCAACCGGCTCGCCGTGCTCGATCTCACCTCGGGTGCGGTCACGCCGGTGGCGGACCTGCCGCCGATGACGGGGTCGGTGACCGCGACGGTGTCCGGGGACACCGCCCTGGTCGTCGACGTGCCGTTCGGGCCGGACAGCGGCGAGCCGACGCCGCGCCCCACCCGCGCCTGGTCGGTGCGGCTCTCCGAGGCCACCGCGACCCCGCAGCCGGGCTCGCCCGCCGCGGCGGCGGTGCTGGTACGCAAGACCGACACCCCGCCGGCCGTCGCGTCGGCGGTGTCGGCGTTGCTGTTCCAGCCGGGCGGCGAGACGCTGACCCTCGATCCCGACGGTACGGTGACCACCGCCCCGCCGGGCGCCACGCCCACCGCGAGCCTCGGTGGCGGTGCGGTGCTGCACACGGTGGTCGATTCCGACGGCGAGGAACGTGCCGACCGGGTGCTGGTGACCGACGGGTCGGGCGCGGCGACCGAGGTGCCCACCGGTGCCGGTGACGACCAGCGGGTCGACCGGGTGATCCTCACCCCGGACGGCGGTCACCTGCTGATCTCGCTGCGGCCCACCCGTCCCCGGGGGCAGCCGGGTGACCTCGACGCCGTGGTGGTCGTGCGCCGCGACGGCTCCGGCGAACCGGTCGTCGTCTACCGGGGTGCGGTGCTGGCCGGCCTCGGCGTGGCGCAGACGAGCACCCCGTGACCGGGACGGTGTCGCGTGCTCAGTGCATCGCCTGGGTGCCGATGACGGCCAGCAGTTCCAGCTTCTCGTAGCTCTCGCTGCCGGGTACGGCGGTGTAGACCAGCAGCGAGTGGCCCTGCCCCGGGTCGACGAGCACCTGGCAGGTCAGCTCCATCATGCCCAGCTCAGGGTGGACGAAGTGCTTCACCTCGTGCGGGCGGACGCCGACCTCGTGGTCCTCCCAGACCCGCCGGAACTCGTCGCTCTCCGTCAGGAGCAGGTCGGCGAGGTGCGCGGCGCGGGAACCGGGACCGCGCAGCGTGACGACCTCGCGTAGCCCGGAGGCGAACATCCGGGTGAGGTGCGGATGGTCGCGGGGGTCGTAGCGGGCGCGGGTCTCCGGGTCGGTGAACCACCGGTAGCCGATGCTGCGGGCCGGGCCCTGATAGCGCGTCAGGTCGCCGGTGAGCGCGACGCCGAGCGGGGTCTGCCGGAGCGTCTCGCCGAGTTCGGTGACGACCTCGGCGGGGGTGTCGTGCAGGCGGTCGAGGATGCGCAGCAGGCCCGGGCTGATGTGTGTGCCGGCGGCGCTCGGCGCGGGCGGGTTGTGCCCGGCGAGCCGGAACAGGTGGTCGCGTTCGTCGAGGGAGAGGTGCAGGCCCTGCGCGATGGAGGCGATCATCTGCTCGGACGGTTGCGGGCCGCGTTCGCGTTCCAGCCGCGAGTAGTAGTCGGTCGACATGTGGCAGAGCGCGGCCACCTCCTCGCGCCGGAGCCCGCTCGTGCGGCGGCGTTGCCCGCGCGGCAGGCCGACGTCCGCCGGTTGCAGCGACTCGCGACGCCGTCGCAGGAACTGCGCCAGTCCGGTCCGGTCGATCGCCATGGGTGCCTCCTTCGGTGCCACCTTGTTTCTACCGCCCGCGTCGGTCGGTAGCCACGGCCCGCCGATCCCCCCTTCACCGCGCTGACCCGGCCGCCCGATCCGGGGATCGACGGGCCCTGAATATCGCCGCCGGGATCGCCGAGGGTGGAGACACCGACACGATCCCAGGAGTACGAACATGCCAGGTAAGACGATCGACATCAGCGTTCCCGACCTGTCCGGAAAGCGGGCGGTCGTCACCGGGGCCAGCGACGGCATCGGGCTCGGCATCGCCACCCGGCTCGCCGCCGCCGGTGCCGACGTGATCCTGCCGGTGCGCAATCCGGACAAGGGCGAGACGGCGGTCGCCGCCATCCGCCGTCAGCACCCGAGGGCGACCGTGTCGCTGCGGGCGCTCGACCTCTCCTCGCTGGCCTCCGTCGCCACGCTCGGCGAGACGCTGCGTGCGGAGGGGCGGCCGATTCATCTCCTCGTCAACAACGCGGGCGTGATGACGCCGCCGCAGTTGCAACGCACCGCCGACGGGTTCGAGCTGCAGTTCGGCACCAACCACCTGGGGCACTTCGCCCTCGTCGGTCACCTGATGCCGCTGCTACGCGCCGGTCGGGCGCGGGTGACGTCGCAGATCAGCATCGCGGCGAACCGCAACGCCATCAACTGGGACGACCTGAACTGGGATCGGTCGTACGACGGGATGCGCGCGTACAGCCAGTCGAAGATCGCGTTCGGGTTGTTCGGGCTCGAACTGGACCGCCGCAGTAAGGCCCACGGCTGGGGCATCACCAGCAACCTGTCCCACCCGGGGGTCGCCCCGACCAGCCTGCTCGCCGCGCGTCCCGAGGTGGGTCGCCAGCGGGACACCCTGGGCCGACACATGATCCAGACCATGTCCCGGCTCGGCGTCGTGGTGGGCACGGTCCGGACCGCTCAGCTTCCCGCCCTGTACGCCGCCACCGCCCCCGCCGCCGTCGGTGGCCGGTTCTACGGGCCGAGCGGCATCGGGAACCTGGGTGGTGCCCCGGCCGAGCAGAAGCTCTACTCCCGGCTGGGCGACGCCGCCGAGGCGCAGCGGGTCTGGCGGGTCTCCGAGGAGTTGACCGCGGTGTCGTACCCGACCGACTGAGACGGTGCGGTGGGTGCCCCGGATGCCGCCCGGCGCGGCACCCGGGGCGTCCCGGGCCCCGTCGGCCCGTCATCCGCGTACCGCGACGGGATCGACCGTCGCGGTACGCCGCTGGTGGGTGCGGATCAGGTCGGCGTACCGGACGCCGCTGGCCTTGAGCGTGCGCCGCTGGGTGGCGTAGTCGACGTGCACCAGACCGAAGCGCTTGTCGTAGCCGTACGCCCACTCGAAGTTGTCCAGCAGGGACCAGGCGAAGTAGCCGGCCACCGGGGCGCCCCGACCGACCGCCGCCGCGCACGCGGCCAGGTGCCGTTCGAGGTGGTCGGTGCGTTCCGGGTCGGTGACGGTGCCGTCGGCGGCGACCACGTCCGGCCAGGCCGAGCCGCTCTCGGTGACCAGGATGCGGGGCGGCGCGTACTCCTGGCTGACCTCGACCAGCAGGCGTTCCAGGCCGGCCGGGTGCACCTCCCATTCCATCGCGGTGTGCGGCGCGTCGGGCACCGGCACCTGCCGGGCGTACGGTGCCGGGCCGTCCGGGTCGTCGGCGGCGACCTGCCGGAAGTAGTAGTTGACGCCGAGGAAGTCGGTCGGGGTGGCGATGACCGCGAGGTCGTCGCCGCGCACCGGTGGTTCCACCCCGTAGGTGGCGACCATGTCGGTCGGGTAGCCCCGGCCGTGCAGCGGGTCGAGCCACCAGCGGTTGACGTGCCCGTCGAGTCGGCGGGCGGCGGCGAGGTCGGCGGGTCGGTCGCTGGCCGGGTCGATCGGGCTGAGGTTGAGCACCGGCCCGATCGACGCCGGGGCGGCGGCGTGCGCCCGGATCGCGGTGGTGGCCAGGCCGTGGCCGAGCAGCACGTGGTGGGCGGTGTGCACGGCGCGGCCCAGGTCCCGCTCGCCGGGGGCCATCCGCCCTTCCAGGTGGCCGATCCAGGCGACGCAGAGCGGCTCGTTGACGGTGCACCAGTCGGTGACCCGGTCGCCGAGGCGGGCCGCGACCACGGCGGCGTAGTCGGCGAACGCCTCGGCGGTGTCCCGCTGCGGCCAGCCGCCCCGGTCCTGCATCGCCTGCGGCAGGTCCCAGTGGTAGAGCGTGACGAACGGGCGGATGCCGGCGGCCAGCAGCGCGTCGGTCAGCCGGTCGTAGAAGTCCAGGCCGGCGGCGTTGACCGGGCCGACGCCGTCGGGTCGGACCCGGGGCCAGGCCACCGAGAAGCGGTACGCCTCGACGCCGAGGTCGCGCATCAGCGCCACGTCCTGCGGCCACCGGTGGTAGTGGTCGCAGGCGACCTCGCCGGTGTCGCCGTTGTCGACGGCGCCCGGCCGGGTGCAGAACGTGTCCCAGATGGAGGGTCCACGGCCGTCGGCGTGCACGGCGCCCTCGATCTGGTAGGCCGAGGTGGCGACACCCCAGAGGAAGTCGGGCGGGAGCGGGGACAGGTCCGGCACGGGCGGGTTCTCCTCGGTTCTCACGGTGGACGGGCTCACTTGACCGCGCCGGCGGTGAGACCGGCGACGAAGTAGCGCTGCAACGCCAGGAAGCCGGCGACGACCGGCACGCTGACCACCAGCGAGGCGGCCATCACCTGGTTCCAGTAGACGTTGAACTGGGTGGAGTAGCCCTGCAGGCCGACGGCGAGGGTGCGGCTGCTCTCGTTGGTCAGCACCGAGGCGAACAGCACCTCGCCCCAGGCGGTCATGAACGCGTACACGGTCACCGCGACGACGCCGGGCACCGCCGCCGGCAGCACCACCTGGAACAGGGTGCGCAGCGGGCCGGCGCCGTCGACCTGCGCGGCCTCGTCGAGCCCGCGCGGGATCGAGTCGAAGTAGCCGACCAGCATCCAGATCGAGAACGGCAGCGAGAAGGTGAGGTACGTGATGATCAAGCCGGTACGGCTGGCGTAGAGCGCGATGCCGGTGGCGTTGCCCAGGTTGACGTAGATCAGGAACAGCGGCAGCAGGAACAGGATGCCGGGGAACATCTGGGTGGAGAGCACCGTCACCGAGAAGACCTGCCGGCCCCGGAACCGGTAGCGGCTGACCGCGTACGCGGCGAAGACCGCCACGGTGACCGAGAAGATCGCCGCCACGCTGGCCACCAGCAGGCTGTTGAGCAGGTACCGGCCGAGCGGGACGGTCGACCACATGTCCACGAACGCCTGCCCGGTCGGGCGGCGGGGCCACCAGGTGAAGGCGGCCTGGACGTCCTGCAGCGGTTTGAGCGCCGAACTGACCATCACGTAGAGCGGGACGAGCACGAACCCCGCGAGCAGGGTCAGCACGACCCGGCGCGACCAGCGTTCGGCGGCGGTCTCACGCATCGTTCCTCCGTCGGTTGGTCAGCAGCAGGTATCCGGCGGTGACCAGCAGCAGGAACAGCAGCAGCACCACGGACATGGCCGAGCCGGTGCCGAAGTCCCAGGTCTGGAAGGAGCTGCGGTAGATGTGCAGCGAGATCAGGTCGGCCTCGGCCGGTGCCGAGCCGCCGAACAGCACGTACGGGGTGTTGAAGTCGTTGAACGTCCAGAGGAACAGCACCAGCAGCAGCACCAGGTTGACCGGGCGCAGCATCGGCAGGGTCACCGAGCGCAGGCGACGCCAGAATCCGGCGCCGTCCATGGCGGCGGCCTCGTACAGCTCGTCGGGGATGTTCTGTAGTCCGGCCATGATGCAGAGGAAGGCGAAGGGCCAGGTCCGCCAGATCGACACGACCAGCAGCGCGACGAAGCTGTTGTCGCCGATCAGCCAGAACGGTGGCTCGTCGACCAGCCCCAACTGGTCGACCAGCACGTGGTTGACCAGGCCGGTGTCGCGCTGGAACAGGAAGGTCCAGGTGATCACGGCGGTGTAGACCGGCAGCGCGTACGGGGTGAGGAACAGCGCGCGCAGCACCGCCCGGCCCCGGAAGGGTCGTTGCAGCAGGACGGCGGCGGTGGTGCCGAGCACCCAGGACAGCCCCACGGAGAGCACCGTGTAGACGACGGTGACCCGGAACGAGCGCAGCAGGTCGGCTCCGGCGGCGGAGTCGACGTCCAGCACGACGCGGTAGTTGTCCAGCCCGACGAAGGGCGCGCCGGACCAGTCGCGGATGTGGAACTGGGTCAACTCCAGCAGGCTCATCCACGCGCCGACGAGCATCGGCACGACGTGGATCGCCAGCTCCAGCACGATGGCCGGGGCGAGCAGCAGGTACGGCAGCAGCGACCGGCGAGGTCGGCGGGATCGTGGCCGCGCGGGTGACCCGGTGTCGGTGGGGGTGCTGGCGGGTGGCGAGGTGGTGACGGCCATCAGGGTCCTTCCGCAGGCTGGCCGTGAGAGGGTCGGCGGGCACCTCCCACGGCCAGCGGTCCGTGGTCAGCGCATCTGCTGCTGTGCCCGGGTCAACTTCTCCCGGACGCTGTCCTCGGTGACCGGCCTGCCACTGGCCGCGTCGGCGAAGAGTTCCTTGATGGCGGTGCCGACCAGGGTCTCGAAGGTGCTCTCCTCGGGCACCTGCGGCAGCGGTGCCGCGCTGGTGGCCAGCGTCTGGGCGAGGACCTTCTGCTCGTCGGCGGCGAACGCCGGGTCGGCGGCGACGGTGGTGACCGCCGGCAGCGAGCCGTACGTCTTGTTCAGCGTCACCTGCTCGGTGTCGCTGGTCATGAACTTGACGAACTCCAGTGCGCCGTCGAGGTTCTCGGTGTGCTTGAACACGGCGATGTTGATGCCGGCGACCATGCTGTTGATCTGCTTGCCGCCGGCCGGCGGGGTGGCCAGGAACGGCACCGGGGCCACGCCGTACGCGTCCGGGGCCATGTTCTGTGACCGCAGGTTGGCTCCGGCGGCCTGCCAGAGCAGCATGGCGGCCTTGCCACCGGCGAAGTCGGAGACGGACTGGTTCTGCGCGTACTCCGCGTTGCTCGGGTTGACGATCTTGTCGACGGCCATCAGGTCGACGTAGCGCTTGACGGCGGCGACGTTCTGCGGGGTGTCGAAGCTGGGCTTGCCGGCGGCGTCGAACCAGTCGCCGCCGTACTGCTGGCCGAAGGTGAACGCGTGGTGGGCGTTCTCCGACGGGTTGGCGCCCTCGACGGCCAGGCCCCACCTGCCGTCGCCGGTGAGCCTCCGGCCGACCTCGGCCACCTCCTCCCAGGTGGTCGGCGGGGCGGTGATGCCGGCGTCGGCGAACGACTTCTTGTTGTAGTACAGCGCGTAGGCGAGGCTGTAGAGCGGGACGGCGGCCGGTGGCTTGTCGGCGGCACCGGCGGCGGCCAGGGCGGCGGGGACGAAGCGGTCCTTGCCGCCGATCTTGTCGAGCGTGGCGTCGTCGAACTCGACCAGCGCGCCGGTGGCCTGCAACGAGGCCGACCAGGTGTTGCCGATGTTGACCACGTCCGGGCCCTGCCCGGTGGTGGCCGCGGCGAGCAGCCGGTTGAGCAGGTCCGACCAGGGGACCACCTCGACGTTGACCGTGATGCCGGTCTGCTGGGTGAACCTGTCCAGCTCGGGCTGGAGAATCGCCTTGTCGGCCTCCAGGCTGGCGCCCTGGTTGCTGGCCCAGTAGGTGAGGGTCTTGCCGGCTTCGCCGGAGGACTCGCCGGAGCCGCAGGCGGTGAGCGACGCGGCGGCCAGCACGGTCGCAGTGAGTATCGCGAGGTGTCGTCTCGACACGGTCTGCCCTTTCGACGGGGGTGGTGGGGACGCCGGTCGGGCCCGGGAGGACGGGGCAGCGTGGGCGGGACCGGACGGTGGAGGGGAGGCGGAGAAGGTTCCCGCCGAGTTACATCACGGCTTAATTAATGTCGTCATTAAAATGGCTCGGCGGGGAGCCGTCAAGCACGGGCCGTACAGTCGCCCCGGGGCGGGCCGATCAAAATGAGGTGACACGTGGAGCTGGCGCGGGCGACGAACCGCAGCGTCCGAGTGCGCAACCGGTCGGCCCTGCTGTCCCGGATCTTCCTGGACGGCCCGCTGACCCGGCAGGATCTGGTCCGCAGCACCGGCCTGAGCCAGCCGGCGGTGAGCAACGTGGTCGGCGACCTGATCGACGAGGGCCTGGTGATGGAGGCCGGCGCCGCCGAGTCCGACGGGGGCCGACCGAGCATGATGCTGCGGATGGCGCCCCGGTACGCCGTGGTCGTCGGGGTGGACGTGGGCGAGACCCGGGTCCGGGTCGAGCTGTTCGACCTGGCGATGATCCTGCTGGCCAGCGCCGAGTACCCGCTGGAGGACGGCGGCACCGAGCCGACCACGGCGGCCGGGCACGTGCTGACCGGCATCGACCGGGTGCTGGCCGAGGCCGACGCGCGCCACGACGAGGTCCTCGGCGTCGGCATCGGCGTCTCCGGGGTGGTCGAGCAGGGCGACCGGGCGGTGGTGGACGCGCAGACCCTCGGCTGGGACCACGTACCGCTGGAACGTCTGATCGCCGAGGGCACCGACCTGCCGCTGCACATCGACAACGGCGCCAAGACCCTCGGCCAGGCCGAGATGTGGTTCGGCGCCGGCCGGGGTGCCCGGCACGCGGTGTTCGCCCTGGTGGGCTCCGGTGTGGGCGCGTCCGTGGTGACCAACGGCGTCACCTACCGGGGCGCGTCCAGCAGCGCCGGCGAGTGGGGGCACACCACCCTCGTGTACGGCGGACGCCCCTGCCGTTGCGGCGCCCGGGGCTGTCTGGAGGCGTACGTCGGGGCCGAGGCGATCATCGACCGCTACCGCGAGTCCCGGCACGGACGGGCGGTGCCCGGAGCCGACGAGGAGTCGCAGATCGCCGCGCTGGTGGCGGCGGCCGAGTCGTCGCCGACCGCCCGCCGGGTGCTCGACGAGACGGCCGACTACCTGGGCGCCGGGGTCGCCAACCTGATCAACCTGTTCAACCCGGAGCGGGTGGTGCTGGGCGGCTGGGCCGTCATGGCGCTGGCCGAACTGCTGCCCGCCGTCCGGGCCGCCGCGGGCCGCCAGGCGCTGCGCCTGCCGTACGCGCAGGTCTCGATCGAGCTGGGCGAACTCGGCGTGGACGCGGTGGCGCTCGGCGCGGCGACCCTGCCGATCGCCCGGCTGCTCGCCACCGGCGGGGTCCGCCACTAAGCCGCAAAGCAGACCTTCGGAATAAATAACGACGTTATAGATCGATGTCTTGACGCCGCCGCAACGACGACGCAACACTCTGCGGCAGACGCTCCGGCGTCCGCGGTGCCCTCCCGGCGGCACCACCGCACCGCCGCACCAGCCGCACCGCACACCGCCTCACCAGCAGCCTGTCCCGCACCCCGTCGCGCCCGACGTCCGCTCCCCCACGACCGACAGGCGACGTCATGACCGCACGCGCACCCCACGTACCGCCACCGCACCTCCGCCGACGACCCACCACCCGGCGCCTGCTCGCCGGGCTCGCGGTGACCCTGGTCGCCGCCCTCGTCCCGACCGTCGGCGCGGCACCCGCCCAGGCCGCGCCCGTCCTGCTGTCCCAGGGCCGCCCGGCCACCGCCTCCTCCACCGAGGGCGGCGCCTACCCTGCCTCCGCCGCCGTGGACGGCAACTCCGGCACCCGCTGGTCCAGCGCGTTCAGCGACCCGCAGTGGCTCCGCGTCGACCTCGGCGTCCGGGCCACCCTCACCCAGGTCACCCTGGCCTGGGAGGCCGCGCACGCCCGTGCCTTCCAGATCCAGGTCTCCGACGACGGCACCTCCTGGACCACCGTGCACAGCACCAGCACCGCCACCGGCGGCACCCAGACCGTCGCCGTCAGCGGCGCCGGCCGCTACGTGCGGATGTACGGCACCCAGCGGGCCACCGGATACGGCTACTCGCTGTGGGAGTTCCAGGTCTGGGGCGAGACCGGCGGCACCGGCACCCCGGTCGAGCCGACCGATCCGCGCAACCCGAACCTCGGGCCGAACACGTTCGTCTTCGACCCGTCCACCCCCACCGCCACCATCCAGAGTCGACTCAACACCCTCTTCACCCAGCAGGAGACCAACCAGTTCGGGCCGCAGCGCTACGCCGTGCTGTTCAAACCCGGCACCTACACCGCCGACGTCAACCTCGGCTTCTTCACCCAGGTCGCCGGTCTCGGCATGTCACCCGACGACGTGAACCTCAACGGCCACGTACGGGTCGAGGCGAACTGGTTCAACGGCAACGCCACCCAGAACTTCTGGCGGGCCGCCGAGAACCTGTCGGTGACCCTGCCCGCCGGGGTACAGGTGGAACGCTGGGCGGTGTCGCAGGCCGCGCCGTACCGGCGGATGCACCTGCGCGGCGCGCAGAACCAGATCCAGCTCTGGAACGGCCACGACGGCTGGTCCAGCGGCGGCCTGATGGCCGACACCCGCATCGACGGCCTGGTCGTCTCCGGTTCGCAACAGCAGTGGTACTCACGCAACAGCGAGTTCGGCAACGGCTGGACCGGCTCGGTGTGGAACATGGTCTTCCAGGGCGTGACCGGCGCACCCGCGCCGAACTTCCCCAACCCCTCGCACACCGTCGTCCCCACCACCCCGGTGGTGCGGGAGAAGCCGTTCCTCTACGTCGACGGCACCGGCGAGTACCGCGTCTTCGTGCCCGCCCTGCGCACCAACTCGACCGGCACCACCTGGTACAACAAGACCCCCGCCGGCTCGTCGATCTCGCTGGCCGACTTCTTCGTCGTCCGGCCCGGCACCTCGGCGGCCACCATCAACACCGCACTCACCCAGGGCAAGCACCTGCTGTTCACCCCCGGCGTGCACCGCGTCACCGAACCGATCCAGGTCAACCGGGCCAACACCGTGATCCTCGGCCTCGGCCTGGCCACCATCCAGACCGACAACGGCACCGTCGGCATGCGGGTCGCCGACGTGGACGGCGTCAAGGTCGCCGGCATCATGTTCGAGGCCGGCACCACCACCTCGCCCGTCCTGATGGAGGTCGGCCCGTCCGGGTCGTCGGCCGACCACGCCGCCAACCCCACCTCGCTGCACGACGTGTTCTTCCGCATCGGCGGACCGGGCGTCGGCCGCGCCACCACCAGCCTCGTCGTCAACAGCGACGACGTGATCGGCGACCACATGTGGCTGTGGCGGGCCGACCACGGCGACGGCGTCGGCTGGACCGTCAACACCGCCGACACCGGGCTGGTGGTCAACGGCGACGACGTCACCATGTACGGCCTCTTCGTCGAGCACTACCAGAAGTACCAGACCGTGTGGAACGGCAACCGTGGGCGCACGTACTTCTACCAGAACGAACTGCCGTACGACCCACCGAACCAGGCCGCCTGGATGAACGGGGCGACCCGGGGCTACGCCGCGTACAAGGTGGCCGATTCGGTGACCAGCCACCAGGCGTGGGGGCTGGGCAGCTACGCCTACTTCAACGTCGACCCGTCGGTGGTCGCGGAACGCTCCTTCGAGGTCCCGAACAACCCGAACGTGCGCTTCACCAACATGGTGACCGTGTCGCTCGGCGGCGTCGGCACCATCAACCGAATGATCAACAACACCGGGAACACGGTCAACAGCGCCAACCAGGTCGCGTACCTGACCACCTACCCGTAGGACGGCCGTCGGTGCCGGGCCACCCGGCCCGGCACCGACACCGTTCTACCGTCCGGCCGCGACCCGGACCAGCCCGGCCACCGTCCGGGAGCGGCTGTGCGCGGGCCAGGCGAGCACGGTCGAGACGTACGGGGCGTCGGTCAGCGGTACGGCCGTGTGCGCACTCCACAGCCAGGACCGGGACGAGGCACAGAGGACCGCCACGGTGTGCCCGAGGGCGATCAACTGGGCCAACTGCGCCTGGTCGTGGATCTCCGGCCCCGGGCCGGGTGCGTAACCGCCGTCCCGACCCGGCCACCGGGCCACCGGCAGGTCCGGCAGGTCACTGATCTCCGCCATGGTCAGAGAGGTACGCGCGGCGAGCGGATGCCCGGCCGGCAGGATCGCCACCTGCTGCTCGGTCACCAGGTCCTCGGTGTCGAAACCGGTCAGGTCGTCGAAGGGCCGCTGCATCAGCGCCACGTCGGCGCGACCGTCCCGCAGCATCCGCGCCTGGTCCCCCATCCCGCACAGCAGCACCTCGACCTCGACCGCCCCGGGCTCCGCCGCGTACGCCTCCAGGAGCTTCTGCAACAGTTCGTGATTCGTACCCGCCTTGGTGGCCAGCGTCAGTCGGGGCGGGACGGTCGCCGCCCGGCGGGTACGGCGGGCCGCCGCCGAGGTGGCGTCCAGGATCGCGCGGGCCTCGTCGAGCAGCACCCGACCCGCACCGGTGAGCGTGACACCGCGCCGGTCGCGGTCGAACAACGTCACCCCGAGACGCCGTTCGAGCTGCCGGATCGCCCGCGACAGCGGCGGCTGGGCGATACCGAGGCGCTCGGCCGCCCGAGTGAAGTGCAACTCCTCCGCGACGGCCACGAAGTACCGCAACTCGCGGGTCTCCAGCGTGTCCACCTCTCGACGGTACTGCGCCGATACCCGTGGGGTATCAGCACGTACCGAAACGGTGTAAGGAACCCGCTGCGCGCCGCGCCACCATCGGCGTCATGAGCGACATGAAGACCGCGCTGATCACCGGCGCGAACAAGGGACTCGGCTACCAGATCGCCGCCGGCCTCGGCGTACGCGGCTACCGGATCGCGGTGGGCGCCCGCGACGAGGCCCGGGGCGACGCGGCCGTGAAGACGCTGCACGCCGCCGGGGTGGACGCCTTCCCGGTGCCCCTGGACGTCACCAGCGACCGCAGCGTCACCGAGGCCGCCCACCTGATCGATCGCCAGGGCGGACGCCTGGACGTCCTGGTCAACAACGCCGGCATCTCCGGACCGAGCGGGCCGGGCTGGGCGCAGGACCCGACCACCCTCGACCTGGACGTCGTCCGGGCGGTCGTGGACACCAACGTCCACGGCGTGATCCGGGTGACCAACGCGATGCTGCCGCTGCTGCGCCGCTCCCCCGCCCCGCGCATCGTCAACGTCTCCAGCAGCATCGGATCCCTCACCTGGCAGACCGACCCCACCATCGAGGTCGGCCCGATCATGGCCGCCTACGCACCGACGAAGTCGTACCTCAACGCGGTGACCGTGCACTACGCCCGGCAACTCGCCGGCACCCGCATCCTGGTCAACGCTGCTTGCCCCGGCCTGGTCGCCACCGACTTCACCGGCGGCCTCGGACGCCCCGCCGAGGAGGCCGCCGCCACTCCGATCCGGCTCGCCACCCTGCCCGACGACGGCCCCACCGGCACCTTCTCCAACGACGACGGCACCATCCCCTGGTGATCCCCGGCCGCCCCCTCGGCAGCGGTACGGCACGTCGAGGGAACGGCCCCTCCGGTGCCACCGAACGTCGGCCCGACGAACGCACACGGGCGGCCCCCGCGGCGGGCGGCCGTGAAGCCACCGCAAGGTCACGCTCGATCAGGGATCGAGTGGCATCCAAGCCCGACAATAGCCACTCGATCTCGGATCGAGCGTGACCTTCTGCGCGGACCGGGCGCGCACACTATCGATCATGAGGTGCCGAAAGTGCAGGTCACGGCACCTGCGGTCGTCACTTGGCGTTGAAGTAGCTGGCCTCCGGGTGGTGGACCACGATGGCGTCGGTGGCCTGCTCCGGCATGAGCTGGAACTCCTCGGACAACTGCACGCCGATGCGCTCCGCACCGAGCAACTCCACGATCTTCGCCCGGTCCTCCAGGTCCGGGCAGGCCGGGTAGCCGAACGCGTACCGGCAGCCCCGGTAGTCGGTGCGGAGCAGGCCAGCGAGGTCCGTGGGGTCGTCGGCGGCGACGGTACGGCCGTCGGGCAGGGTCAACTCGGAGCGGACCCGCTTGTGCCAGTACTCGGCCAACGCCTCGGTGAGCTGCACGGACAGCCCGTGCACCTCCAGGTAGTCGCGGTACTCGTTGCGGGCGAACAGCTTGGCCGCGTACTCGCTGACCGGCTGGCCCACGGTGACCAGTTGCAGGGCCACCACGTCCAGGTCGTCGCCGCGCGGGCGGAAGAAGTCGGCGAGGCAGAGGCGCCGTTCCTGGCGCTGCCGGGGGAAGGTGAACCGGGCCCGCTCGGCGTGGCCGTTCTCGTCCAGCACCACCAGGTCGTTGCCCTCGGAGTACGCCGGGAAGTAGCCGTACACCACGGCCGCCTCCAGCACCTTGTCGGCGATCAGGCGATCCAGCCAGTAGCGCAGCCGGGGCCGGCCCTCGGTCTCCACCAGTTCCTCGTAGGACGGACCCTTGCCGCCCCGTGCGCCCCGCAGGCCCCACTGGCCCATGAAGGTGGCCCGCTCGTCCAGCAGCGCCGCGTAGTCGGCCAGCGGCACGCCCTTGACCACCCGGGTGCCGAAGAACGGTGCGCGCGGCACCGGCACGTCGGCGGCCACGTCGGAGCGGACCGAGGTGTCGCTCAGCTCCGGCAGCGACTCGGCGACCACGGCGCGCTGCCGCTCGCGGCGGGCCCGCCGGGCCGCCAGGGCGGCCTCCCGCTCGGCGTCGACCACGGGTGCCCCGCCGCGCTTGGCGGCCATCACCCGGTCCATCAGGGAGAGTCCCTCGAAGGCGTCGCGGGCGTAGTGCACCTGGCCGGGGAACATCGACCGCAGGTCGTCCTCGACGTACGCCCGGGTCAGTGCCGCGCCGCCGAGCAGGACCGGCCAGCGCTCCGCGACCCCGCGCGTGGCCATCTCGACCAGGTTCTCCTTCATGATGACCGTGCTCTTGACCAGCAGGCCGGACATGCCGATGGCGTCGGCGCGGTGCTGCTCGGCGGCGTCCAGGATGGCGGAGATCGGCTGCTTGATGCCGATGTTCACCACCTCGTAGCCGTTGTTGGACAGGATGATGTCGACCAGGTTCTTGCCGATGTCGTGGACGTCGCCCTTGACGGTGGCGAGCACGATGCGGCCCTTGCCGCCGTCGTCGGCCTTCTCCATGTGCGGTTCGAGGTAGGCCACCGCGGTCTTCATCACCTCGGCGGACTGGAGCACGAACGGCAACTGCATCTGGCCGGAGCCGAACAGTTCACCGACGACCTTCATGCCGTCCAGCAGGATGTCGTTGATGATGAGCAGCGGGGCGGTGCCGGCGGCCATCGCGGCGTCCAGGTCGGCCTCCAGGCCGTTGCGCTCGCCGTCGATGATCCGCCGCTTGAGCCGCTCGTGGAGCGGCAGCGCGGCCAACTCCTCGGCCCGGGTGGCGCGTGCCGACGCGGCGTCGACGCCCTCGAAGACCTCGATGAACCGCTGCACCGGGTCGTAGCCCTCGCGGCGGCGGTCGTAGACCAGGTCGAGGGCGATCTCCCGCTGCTCGTCGGGGATCTTGGACATCGGCAGGATCTTGCTGGCGTGCACGATGGCCGAGGTCAGACCGGCCTGCACGCACTCGTGCAGGAAGACCGAGTTGAGCACCTGGCGGGCCGCCGGGTTGAGGCCGAACGAGACGTTCGAGATGCCCAGCGTGAAGTTCACGCCCGGCCAGCGGCGGGCGATCTCCCGGATCGCCTCGATGGTCTCGATGCCGTCGCGGCGGGTCTCCTCCTGGCCGGTGGCGATCGGGAAGGTCAGCGCGTCGATGAGGATGTCGGCGCGGCGCAGGCCCCAGCGGCTGGTCAGGTCCTCGATGAGCCGGCCGGCGACGCGTACCTTCCACTCCGCCGTGCGGGCCTGGCCCTCCTCGTCGATGAGCAGCGCGACCACGGCGGCGCCGTGCTCGGCGACCACCGGCATGACCCGCGCGTAGCGGGAGTCGGGGCCGTCGCCGTCCTCGAAGTTGACCGAGTTGACCACGCACCGGCCGCCCAGCATCTCCAACCCGGCCTCGATCACCGCCGGCTCGGTCGAGTCCAACATGATCGGCAGCGTGGAGGCGGTGGCGAAACGTCCGGCCAGCTCCCGCATGTCGGTGGTGCCGTCGCGCCCCACGTAGTCGATGCAGAGGTCCAGCAGGTGCGAGCCGTCCCGGGCCTGGCTCCGGGCGATCTCCACACAGGCCTGCCAGTCGGCGGCGAGCATCGCCTCCCGGAACGCCTTGGAGCCGTTGGCGTTGGTCCGCTCCCCCACCATCAGCACGCTGGCGTCCTGGGCGAACGGCACGTGGTGGTAGATCGAGGAGACACCGGCGTCGGCGCGTGGCTCGCGGACCACCGGCCGCACGTCGCGGATCCGCTCGGAGAGCACCCGGATGTGCTCCGGCGTGGTGCCGCAACAGCCACCGACCAGCGCGACGCCGTACTCGACGACGAACCGCTCCAGGGCGTCGGCCATGTCCTCCGGGCCGAGCGGGAAGTACGCGCCGTCGGCGGTGAGCACCGGCAGGCCGGCGTTGGGCATCACCGACACCGGGATGCGCGAGTGCTGGGCCAGGTAGCGCAGGTGCTCGCCCATCTCGGCCGGGCCGGTCGAGCAGTTCAGCCCGATCAGGTCCACCCCGAGCGGCTCGATCGCGGTCAGCGCCGCGCCGATCTCGCTGCCCAGCAGCATGGTGCCGGTGGTCTCGACCGCCACATGGCAAATGATCGGCACCTGGACGCCCGCCTCGGCCATCGCCCGCTTCGACCCGGTCACCGCGGCCTTGACCTGGAGCAGGTCCTGACAGGTCTCGATGATCAGCGCGTCCGCGCCACCGGCAATCAGGCCACCGGCGTTCTGCTGGTACGCGTCGCGCAGCGTGGCGTACGCGGCGTGCCCGAGCGTGGGCAGCTTGGTCCCGGGGCCGATCGAGCCGAGCACCCAGCGGGGTCGCTCCGGCGTCGAGTACGCGTCGGCGGCCTCCCGGGCCAGCCGCGCCCCCACCTCGGACAGCTCCCAGATCCGCTCGGGGATGTCGTACTCGGCGAGGTTCGGCAGGTTGGCACCGAAGGTGTTCGTCTCCACACAGTCCGCGCCCGCGGCCAGGTACGCCTCGTGCACCCCACGCACCACGTCCGGACGGGTGACGTTGAGGATCTCGTTGCACCCCTCCAGACCGTCGAAGTCGTCGAGGGTCAGGTCCGCGGCCTGAAGCATCGTGCCCATCGCCCCGTCGGTGACGAGGATCCGGTCTGCCAGCGCATCGAGCAACGAAGTCCGCACGCTCTCAGGTTAGTGCGACACGGTGTCCCCGCATCCCCACGTGCGGCCGTTCCCACATTGTGTCGCCGGGATCACCTGCCCGCTTTCGCCCACTATGCGCGCTACACCCGGCCCCTCCGGCCGCCACCGGCCGTGGTGACGGGCCGGGGATCCGGCGCGGCCGACGGGCCGGGTACGGGCGCGGCACGTAGGCTGACTGATGTGAGGGACATCAGCGACACCACCACGCACGGCGGGCGGCCGACCGAGGCCGTCGGCGACGAGCAGGGTGAGGTGACGGCGTGACCGAGTTCGACGGGTTGCCGGTGCTGCGATCCCCGGTGGCCATCGCCGCCTTCGAGGGGTGGAACGACGCCGCCGACGCCTCGACCGCCGCCGTGGAACATCTGGAACAGGTGTGGGAGGCACGGCCGATCACCGAACTGGACCCGGAGGACTTCTACGACTTCCAGGTCAGCCGGCCCACCATCACGATGTCCGACGGTGCCACCCGACGGGTCGAGTGGCCGACCACCCGGTTCACCGTGGCCAGCCCCTCCGGCACCGAACGCGACGTGGTGCTGATCCGGGGCATCGAGCCCAGCATGCGCTGGCGCACCTTCTGTGAGCAGGTGTTGGAGATCTGCCACAGCCTGGAGGTCGAGCGGGTGGTCCTGCTCGGCGCGCTGCTGGCCGACGTGCCGTACACCCGGCCGCTGCCGATCAGCGGCAGCGCCTCCGACGCCGACGCCGCCCGCCGCTACCAGCTCACCCCCACCCGGTACGACGGACCGACCGGCATCGTCGGCGTGCTGCACGACGCCTGCACCCGGGCCGAGGTCGACGCCGTCTCGTTCTGGGTGCACGTGCCGCACTACGCCAACAACCCGCCCTGCCCCAAGGCCACGCTCGCCCTGCTGCACCGGGTCGAGGAGGTGCTCGACCTGCCGGTGCCGATGGCCGACCTGGCCGAGGAGGCCGCCGAGTGGGAGCAGCGGGTCCGCAGCGCCGCCGAGCAGGACGCCGAACTCGGCGAGTACGTCCGTGAGCTGGAGGAACGCGTCGGCGACGCGGGCATCACCCCGTTGACCGGGGACGAGATCGCGCAGGAGTTCGAGAAGTACCTGCGCCGCCGTGGCGGCTCCGCCGGCCCGACCGCCGGCTCCTGGTAGCCGACTTCCCCCTCTCCGCGCGACGCCCCGGACACGTGATCGTGTCCGGGGCGTCTGTTCGTCGACCTCTGTCGTGTCGGGGTGGCGCGGCCCACACCCCGTAGGGCATCCTAGGAACCTAGCTGATAGGGGGTCGGGGAATGCAGATCAACCCGGGTGCCGCAGAGTTCCCGCACCGGCAGATCGCCGCACAGCTCAAGACGCAGATCCGCCGGGGCGACTGGGGGCCGGGTGAGCGGCTACCGTCCATCCCGGCCATCGCCGAGATGTTCGGCGTGGCCAAGCAGACCGTGCAACGCGCCGTCGACCAGCTCCGCGTCGAAGGCATCCTGATCACCAAACCCGGCTCCGGCACGTACGTGCGCGGCACCCGGCGGCGACTCAACCGGCTCTCCCGCGGTCGCTACGGCGGCTTCCGGGGCTACCACACCGACCTGGCCGCCCGGTACCGCCAACAACTCGTCGCCGTCGGCCGCTCCCCCGCACCGCCCGAGGTCGCCGACGCGTTCGGCGTACCCGACGGCACCGACCTGCTCTGCCGCCGCCACCTGGTCCGCACCGAGGACTCACCGGTCGAGGTGGGCGCCTCCTGGTTCCTGCCCGCCGACACCGCCGGCACCACACTGGAACGCGCCGAGGCCTTCGGCCGCCCGCTCTATCAGGAGGCGGAGGAGGCCACCGGACGCCGGTACGCGACCGCCACCGACACCATCACCGCACGCCAGCCCAGCCGCGAGGAGGCCGAGACCCTCCAGATCCGGCCGGACACCCCGGTGCTGCACCTGCTGCACGTGGCGTACGACGCGCACCGCAAGCCCATCGAAGTCGCCCAGGCCACCTGGCCCGGACCGGTGACCACGCTGACCGAGGAGTACCCGATCCCCGCCCCCACCAGCGCCCCCGACCCCGACCCCGGCCTGGTCCTCGGCTGACCCCCACTCCTCGCAGCAGGATGCGGCGGGTGCGGGGCAGGGCGCGGCGGGGCGAGGGTCAGAGGCGGATGCCGAGGAGGGCGTCCAGGGTGGTGGCGAACAGGGCCGGGGCGGCCGGATCGTCGGCCGCACCGGCGAGGGTGCGTTCGGCCCACTCGTCGGCCAGGCGCACCGCCCCCGGGGAGTCCAGGTCGTCGGTGAGGCGGTCGCGTACGGCGGAGAGGAAGGTCTGGCCGGACGGCCCGGCGGGAGCGACGGCGGCCCGACGCCAGCGGGCCAGACGCTCCTGCGCGGTGGTCAGCAGGTCGTCGGTCCAGGAACGGTCGGCGCGGTAGTGGCCGGTGAGCAGGGCCAACCGGACGGCCATCGGGTCGACCCGGTCGGCGCGCAGCCGGGAGACGAAGACCAGGTTGCCGCGGGACTTGGACATCTTCTCGCCGTCCAGGCCGATCATGCCGGCGTGTACGTAGTGCTCGGCGAAGGGCAGCGTGCCGGTGAGCCGTTCGGCGTGCGCGGCGGAGCACTCGTGGTGCGGGAAGACGAGGTCGTTGCCGCCGCCCTGGACGCCGATGGTGGCGCCGAGCAGGTTCAGCGCGATGACGGTGCACTCGATGTGCCAGCCGGGGCGGCCGGGGCCGAGGTCGCCCCCGGGCCAGCAGGGTTCACCGTCGCGGGCCCCGCGCCACAGCAGCGGGTCCAGCGGGTCGCGTTTGCCGGCCCGGTCCGGGTCGCCGCCGCGCTCGGGGAAGATCTCCAGCATCTCGGCGCGGGACAGGTTGGACTCGTAGCCGAAGCGCGGTGCGGTGGAGACGTCGAAGTAGACGTCTCCGGTGCCGTCCTCCAGACGGTAAGCGGCGCCGTCCTTGAGCAGCAGCAGCACCTTCTCGGCGATGTCCGGGATCGACTCCACGGCACCGACGTAGTGGGCCGGCGGAATGATCCGCAGCGCCTCCATGTCCTCCCGGAACAGCGCCGTCTCCCGCATCGCCAGGACCTTCCAGTCCTCGCCGTCGCGTTCGGCGCGTTCCAGCAGTGGGTCGTCGATGTCGGTGACGTTCTGCACGTACCGCACCTCGTGGCCCGCGTCGCGCCACATCCGCTGCACCAGATCAAAGGTGATCATGGTGGCGGCGTGTCCCAGGTGTGTGGCGTCGTACGGCGTGATGCCGCAGACGTACATGGAGGTCGGTCCGTCGGTCGGGTGCACACCCTGCCGCGCCGAGTCGAACAACCTCAGCGGCCCACCCCTGCCCGGCAGCCGCGGCACCTCGTGCCCCACCCAAGACTCCATGACCGTCAGCCTAGCCAGCCGACCGCGGGCGTCACGCCGGGCTCGTCAGTGATCAAGCCGACATGGTCACACCGGCGGCCACGGCACGGCCGGCCAGTCGTGGGACGGCTGCGGGAAACGGCACTCCCCACGCAGCCGCCCGATCCGGGCGGCCAGCTCGGCGATCTCACCGATGGTGAGGTGGTCGGCGAGGTCGTCACCGAGCGGACCGGCGACCTGGACGGCGAGCCGGTCCAGCGTCTCGACGGCGTCCGGCGGCAACTGTCGGCCGGCCCAGCCCCACAGCACCGTACGCAGCTTCTCCTCGACGTGGAAGCTGACGCCGTGGTCGACGCCGTACAGCCGGTCGTCCGGACCGACCAGCACGTGGCCGCCCTTACGGTCGGCGTTGTTGATCACCGCGTCGAGCACCGCGAGTCGCGCCAGTCGCGGGTCGTCGGCGTGGGCCAGCGCGTACGCGGTGCCGTCGTCGTCGCGGGCCGCCGCCACCGGGAACCAGCGGGGCGGTACGGCGTCGGCCGGCACGAACCCGACGAGCGGTTCGGCGTCGTCCGGCTCGTCGATCCACAGTTGGCAGGAGCCGGGGCCGAACGGGCCGTCCCGCAGCACCGTGGGCGGCACCAGGTCCCAGCCGCTGGCGGCGGAGACCAGGTAGGCGGCCACCTCCCGGCCGGCGAGGGTGCCGTCCGGGAAGTCCCACAGCGGACGCTCACCGCGGACCGGCTTGTAGACGCAGCGGGCGGTCACGCCGTCCAGGGTGAGGATGCCGCGCAGGGTGGTGTTGGAGGCGTCGACCAGCCGGCCCTCGATGCTCAGGTCACCGTCGCGCAACAGCCGCAACGCCGCGCCACCGTCCTGCCGGGGTGCCAGGCCGGACGAGGTCACCGGTGGTAGCCGTTGTTCCGGGGGCAGAGGTGACCGGCCGGGTCGAGCGGCTGGCCGCACAGCGGACACGGGGGACGGCCGGCGTTGACCACGCGCCGCGCCCGCTCAATGAACTCGCGAGTCGCCTCGGGCGTCAGCCGGACCCGGAGCCGGTCGAGGTCCTCGTCCGGCTCGACGTCGTCGGCCTCGTCCTCCTCCGACTCCCCCAGCTCCAGCTCACTCTCGGTCTCGCCGACGGCGATCGCCTCGATGACCACGGTCGCGGAGTCCGCGTCGAAGGCCAACCCCAGGGTGCCGACCCGGAACTCCTCGTCGACCGGCGTCTCCAGCGGCTCGTTGTCACCGAGCGAGGCGGGTGCCTCGGGCAGATCGACGCCGAAGCGGCGCTGCGCCTCGGTGAGCAGTTCCTCCAGCTTCTCGGCGAGCAACGAGACCTGGACCTTCTCCAGCGCGACGCTGACCACCCGGCCGCCGCCGCGGGCCTGGAGGAAGAACGTACGCTCCCCCGGCGGCCCGACGGTCCCGGCGACGAACCGCTCAGGCGGCTCGAAGGCGTGCACCTGGTGCGTCATACCCACGACCCTATCCGGCGCCCCCGCACGCCGCGCACCCCACCGACCCGAGTCACCGCACGCCGCCCGCACCGCCGCCCACGGCGGCATCCGAGTCCGTCGGCCGGGCGGCCCGGCGACGCCGCTTGCGGACCGGAGGCACCAACCCGGACAGGTCGCCGCCGACGTCGTTGAGGCGTACCAGGAAGGGACGCAGCGGCGTGTAGCGGATCGCGGTCACCGACGCCGGGTCGACCACGATCCGCTGGAAGAGATCCAGGTGTACGCCGAGCGCGTCGGCGACGATCGCCTTGATCACGTCGCCGTGGCTACAGGCCAGCCAGACCGCCTCCGGGCCGTGCTCGGCGGTGATCCGGGCGTCCCAGGCGCGTACCGCCGCGACGGCACGGGCCGCCATCTGCGCCATCGCCTCCCCCTCGGGGAAGACCGCCGCGCTCGGATGCTGCTGCACCACCGCCCAGAGGGGCTCCTTGGCCAGCTTCTTCAACGGCTGGCCCTCCCAGGTGCCGTACCCGCACTCGATGAGCCCGTCCTCGACGACCGGCGCGGCCTGCGGCAGGGCGAGTTCCAGGGTCTGCCGGCAGCGGATGAGCGGGCTGGTCACCACGGCGGCCAGCGGCAGACCCCCCAGGCGCTCGCCGACGGCGCTGGCCTGGGTCCGACCGGTGTCGTCCAGTTCGACCGGCTGCCGACCGGCCAGTCCGCCGTCGGCGTTGGCGGTGGTGCGTCCGTGTCGCAGGAGCAGAAGTGTCGCCACCCGCACCACCCTAGGCCCTCACCGCCGCCCGCCCCGGCCCGTCCCGCCACCGACCCGAACCCGACATTCCTCGCGAACGGCACGCATACCCCGCCGCGCCCGGAGCCGGCTGGGGTTGGTGTGTAAGGAAGGGGCACCTTGCTAACGCCTGATGCATAGCAGGGGACCCCTCCTCACATCCCCGCCCCGCGCAGAACCCCGAGGTGGGTGGATCTGTTGTCGCTGGAGCGACAACAGATCCACCCACCCCTTCTGCCTCTTCCCCGAACCAGCCAACCCACCTGAGCGATTTGTCCGCAAAGTCCAGTTTGGTGGTGGAATTCTCGGCGGCCCGACGTCGTTGTAACGAGGTACCGGCCACCCCAGGACCGGCCACCCAGGTACCGGCGAGGCCGAGCCCACGCGTACCGACGGCAGTGTCAGACCGGGCCACGGCAACGCCACACGCGGCGTCGCGCGGCGGGAATCATCGAACCCCGCCGGCCGTTACACCTGGACCGCGCGTCGACAACCGGCTCACGCCCCGCGCGGAGCCAACACCCCGGACCTGTGAGCAGCCAGCCCGACCCGGGCCCTGCCTCCCCTGATCGTTCACCAGCGCCAGACGGCGTCGGCACCACACCCCCACGGTGCCCTACCCCCGAATGGAGCTACCCCCATGAACACCATGCTCCGCAACAGCGTCCTCGCCATCGCCGGACTCACCGTCGCCGGCGGCCTCGCCGCCGGACCCCTCAACCACGACACCACCACACCCACCAACCCCATCGCCGCCGCCGTCCAAGCCGACAAGCCCGACACCGGCACACTGATCCCACACGGCGTCCAAGGCACCCAGTCCCACATCGACCTGACCGACGAGCAGATCGACAACGCCAAGGCCATCATCGCCGCCACCAAGAAGGCCGACATGAACGAACGCGCCGCCGTCATCGCCATCGGCACCGCATTCCAGGAATCCAAGCTGGAGAACCTCGGCCACCTCGGCGCCCGCAACGACCACGACTCACAGGGCCTGTTCCAGCAACGCCCGTCCAGCGGTTGGGGCACGGTCGAACAGATCACCGACCCCGAATACGCCACCCTCGCCTTCCTCAAGGGCCTCAAGCAGGTCGACGGCTGGCAGAACATGCCGCTGACCGTCGCCGCCCAAACCGTCCAGGTGTCGGCGTTCCCCGACCACTACGCCCAGTGGGAACAGCAAGCCGCCGACCTCGTCGCCGCACACTGGAACAGCTGACCCCCACCCGAACACGAACACGACGGCCGGCACCCCCAGCCCGGGGGTGCCGGCCGTCCGCGTTAGGAAGGGCCCCCTGCTATACACCACGCGACAGCAGGGGCCCCCTCCTTCCATCAACTCAGGTGGCGCTGATGGTGCCGGTGAGCAGGAGGGCGAACACCAGGGTGCCGACCGCCACCCGGTAGAGCACGAAGACGTACAGGGTGTGGTGCGCGACGAAGCGCAGCAGCCAGGCGATGGCCGCGTACCCGACGGCGAAGGCGATCAGCGTGGCGACCACCATCTGCGCCACGGTCGGCGCCGAGGTGCCCGGGGCCGCTGGCTCGAAGACGTCCCCGAGGCTGAAGATCCCGGACATCACCACGGCCGGGATGGCCAGCAGGAACGAGTAGCGGGCCGCCGTCTCCCGGGTCAGGTTGAGGAAGAGACCGAAGGTCAACGTCGCACCCGACCGGGACACGCCGGGGATCAGCGCCATCGCCTGGGCGAAGCCCATCACCACGCCGTCGCGCATCCGGAAGTCCTTCAACGTCCGGGTCTGCCGACCCCAGTACTCGGCGAAGGCGAGCACGAAGGCGAACACGATCAGGGTGGTGGCCACCACCCACAGGTTCCGGGCGGTTTCCCGGATCTGGTCCTTGAACAGGAAACCGAGCGCCCCGATCGGGATCGAGCCGACGATCACGTACCAGCCCATCCGGTAGTCGAGGCTGGAGCGTACGGAGGAGTCCCAGATGCCGACCGTCCAGGTGCGGCCGATGCGCCAGATGTCCTTGGCGAAGTAGAGCAGCACGGCCGCTTCGGTGCCGAGCTGGGTGACCGCGGTGAACGACGCCCCGGCGTCACGGTCGAAGAAGATCGCCGAGGTGATTCGCAGGTGCCCCGACGAGCTGACCGGGAGGAACTCGGTCAGGCCCTGGACGATGCCCAGGACGATGGCTTCGATCCAGGTCACTCCCCGACTCCCGAGAGTTCCAGTGCCTCGGCCACGGTACGCAGGGTCTGCACCCCGGTGTCCCGGTCGCCGGCGAAGAGGGTGACCGACAGGGTGGTGACGCCGGACTCGGCGTACTGGCGCATCCGCTCGGCGATCCGTTCCTTGGGACCGAGCAGCGAGGTCCGGTCGATGAACTCCAGCGGCACCGCCGCCGCCGCGTCGCGCTGCCGCTTGGCCAGGTAGAGGTCCTGCACCTCGCGGGCGGCGTCGCCGTATCCCATCCGGGTCGCCAACTGGTTGTAGAAGTTCTGCTGCCGGCTGCCCATCCCGCCCACGTAGAGGGCGGCGTACCAGCGCACCAACTGCGCGCACGAGTCGACGTCGTCGCCGACCACGACCGGCACGGACGGCACCACGTCGAAGCCGACCAGTTCCTTGCCGACCTTGGCCCGGCCGGCGCCTACCGCCGCGAGCTGTTCCTGCGCGAACTCGGGGGCGTAGAAGACGGCCAACCAGCCGTCGGCGATCTCGCCGGCCAGCTCCAGGTTCTTGGGACCGACCGCGGCGAGGTAGATCGGGATGTGCTCACGCGGCGGGTGGAAACCCAGCCGCAGCGCCTTGCCGGGACCGTCGGGCAGCGGCAACTGGTAGAACTCGCCGTCGTAGGCGACCTCCTTGCGGGCCACCGCCAGCTTCACGATGTCCACGTACTCGCGTGTGCGGGCCAGCGGCTTGCCGAACCGTACGCCGTGCCAGCCCTCGGAGACCTGTGGGCCGGAGACGCCCAGGCCGAGCCGGAACCGGCCGCCGGAGAGCGCGTCGAGGGTCGCCGCGGTCATCGCGGTCATCGCGGGCGTACGGGCCGGGATCTGCATCACCGCGCTGCCGATGTCGATCCGCTCGGTCTGCCCGGCCATCCAGGAGAGCATGCTGGGTGAGTCGGAGCCGTACGCCTCCGCCGCCCACACCACCGAGTAGCCGAGTCGGTCCGCCTCCTGAGCCATGGCCAGATGATCCGCCGGCGTGCTCCAGGCTGTCTGGTATCCGAGGTTTAGCCCGAGTCGCACAGAGTCCTCCCCCATCCGCAGTCGCATCAGGTTACGCAATGCCGCCGAGAGCGAGGATCACCGGCTCACCCGAATCGCCGTGCGTCTGGGCAGACTCGACGGGAGCGAGGATATCGGTTCGGCCCTCGTTCGAAATAAGGTTCACCCATGCAACAGCGACCGCTCGGCCGAAGCGGGCTGGCGGTTTCCCGGCTCGCGCTCGGCACCATGACCTGGGGCCGGGACACCGACGCCGACGACGCCGCTGCGCAACTGAAGAGCTACCTGGACGCGGGTGGCAACCTGATCGACACCGCCGACGTGTACGGCGACGGTGACGCCGAGTCGGTGATCGGCTCGCTGCTGGGCACGCTGGTGCCCCGCGACGACCTGCTCATCGCCACGAAGGCGGGGTTGCGCCCGGGTGGTCCCCGCCGCCGTGACGGCTCTCGGGGACACCTGCTGCGTACGCTCGACGCCTCGCTGCGACGCCTGGGAACCGACCATGTCGACCTGTTCCAGGTACACGGCTACGATCCGGTCACGCCGCTGGAGGAGACCCTGGCCGCGCTGGACCACGCGGTGGCCAGTGGGCGGGTCCGCTACGTCGGCGTGTCGAACTTCTCCGGCTGGCAGACCGCCCGGGCGGCGGCCTGGCAGGCGGCCTGGCCCGGACGCGCCCCGGTGGTCGCCGCCCAGGTGGAGTACTCCCTGCTGGAACGGGGTGTCGAACGTGAGGTGCTGCCGGCCTGCGAGGCGCTCGGGCTGGGCGTGCTGCCCTGGTCGCCGCTGGGTCGGGGGGTACTCACCGGCAAGTACCGGCACGGGCGCCCGGCGGACTCCCGGGCGGTGTCGCCCCATTTCGAACGCTTCGTCGCCACCTACCTGGAGCCGCGCTGCTCCAGCATCGTGGAGGCGGTCGCCACCGCCGCCGGTGGCCTCGGGGTCTCCCCGCTGGAGGTGGCGCTGGCCTGGATCCGGGACCGGCCCGGCGTGACCGCGCCGATCCTCGGCGCGCGGACCTCCGGGCAACTGCTCGGCGCCCTACAGGTGGAGCGGATGACGCTGCCGGAGGAGATCACCACGGCGCTGGACGACGTCTCGGCCCTGGAGGTCGGATACCCCGAACGCGACGGGTGAGGTGCCCGACTTCCGCCGAGGGTGGCGCGCGGCGGCTCCGAATGGGCAGCATAGGGCTCATGGACTACGAGTACGCGCCGCTGCGGTTACCGCCGAACGTCGACCGGTTGACCGCCGCCGCGCAACTGGCGATCCAGGCCGAGTTCAGCGGGTGGGAGTTGGCCCGGGTACGGCTGTTCCGTGACGGCACCCGTCAGGTGGTGCTGCGCCGCCGCCTGGCCAACGGCTCCCCGCAGCCCGGCCTGTCCTACTGACGGGACGCGGCCAGGCCCACCCGGCGGTGGGTAGATCTGTCGCTGCTCCGGCGACGACAGACGTACCCACCACCGAAGGACACGTGGGGTCAGTGTACGTGGTCGTGCTCGTCGTCGAGCTCCATGAACGGGTGCTCGTCGAGTCGGCCGACCAGCCGGTCGTCCGCCGCCGGCTGGAACGGGCCCACCGGGTCGTCGTCGTCGAACGACTCCAGGTCGACCGGGGTGCCGACCTCGCTGACCATCACCACGCCGTCGAGCGGCTCCAGCTCCGGCACGTCGAGCGCGCCGAGCGAACCGTCGCCGCTCTGCAGCAACTCCAGCACCGCCTCGCCGACGCCCTCCACCGGCGGCACCTGGTCCTCGCCGGGGGCGCCCTCGCGGCGGGCCGCCTCGGCGACGCGGATCAGCGCGGAGACGCTGGGTACGCGGTAGTCGCGGCGCTGGCGTACCGAGATCACCTGCGGGTGCGGGTCGGTCGGCTCCACGCCCTCGGCGCCGCCGAAACGCTGGTCGGCCTCGTTCGGGTCGATCGACTCGACGTCCCACGGAGTCACCTCACCGAAGGCGTCCATGAGTTGCTCGTCGTAGGCGAACGACGCGTTGTTCAACGCGACGTACGCCTGCCAGACGTCGTCGTCGTCGATCCGGCCCTCGGCGGCGCGGACGGCGGCCAGGTGGTGGCGGGCCGCTTCGATCACGCGCTCGAGTGCGGCTTCCAGCTCACCGTGCTGGTCGGTCATGAGGTGTCCCTCTCACTTACTAACAGGTGCGCAGGAACCGGTCGAGAACCCGCACGCCGAACTGTAGTCCGTCCACCGGTACCCGCTCGTCGATGCCATGGAACAGCGCGGAGAAGTTCAGGTCGGCCGGCAGCCGCAGCGGCGCGAAGCCGAAACACCGTACGCCGATGTGGGCGAACGCCTTAGCGTCGGTGCCGCCGGAGAGCATGTACGGCACCGGCCGGGCGCCCGGATCCTCGGCGACCAGCGCGGCGGACATCGCCGCGACCAGATCGCCGTCGAAGGTGGTCTCCAGGGCGGGCTGGCGCTGGACGTACTCGATGGCGATGTCCGGGCCGACCAGCTCGCGTAACTGCCGTTCCAGCAGCTCGGACTGGCCGGGCAGGCTGCGGCAGTCGATGGTGGCGCTGGCCCGGCCGGGGATCACGTTGTCCTTGTAGCCGGCGGCGAGCCGGGTGGGGTTGGCGGTGTTGCGGATGGTGGCGCCGATGATGTTGGCGATCGGGCCGAGCTTGGCGATGGCGGTCTCCGGGTCCTCCGGGTCCAGCTCGATGCCGAGCACCTCGGAGACCTCCTCCAGGAAGGCCCGTACGGTGTCGGTGACCACCACCGGGAAGCGGTGCCGGCCGATCCGGGCCACCGCCTCGGCCAGCGCGGTGACCGCGTTGTCGTCGTGCACCATCGAGCCGTGCCCGGGCCGACCCTTGGCGTGCAGCCGCAGCCAGTCGATGCCCTTCTGCGCGGTCTCGATCAGGTAGAGCCGCCGCGACTCGTCCACCGTGTACGAGAAGCCGCCGACCTCGCCGATGCCCTCGGTGCACCCGTCGAACAGCTCCCGGTGCCGGGTGACCAGGTAGTGCGCGCCGTACTCGCTGCCGGCCTCCTCGTCGGCGGTGTACGCGAGCACGATGTCGCGCGGCGGACGGACGCCGGTGCGCTGCCAGTGGCGCACCACGGCGAGCACCATCGCGTCGAAGTCCTTCATGTCGATGGCGCCCCGGCCCCACAGGTAGCCGTCGCGCAACTCGCCGGAGAACGGGTGCACCGACCACTCGTCGGCGTCGGCGGGCACCACGTCCAGGTGGCCGTGCACCAGCAGCGCGCCCCGGCTCGGGTCGGCGCCGGGGATCCGGGCGATCACGTTGGCCCGCCCGGGGGCGGACTCGTGGATCTGCGGGGTGATGCCGACCTCGGCCAGCTTCTCGGCGACGTACTCGGCGGCGAGGCGCTCGCCGACGCTGGTGGCGTTGTCGCCGGTGTTGGTGGTGTCGATGCGCAGCAGGTCCCGGCAGAGGTCGACGACCTCGTCGGTCGGCGCGGGGAAGGCGGGGTGCGCGTCGCTCGTCATCGCCCCTTCATACCAGCCTGCCGTTTCGGCCCGGGTGAGTGCGGGTACTGCGCGCGCGTCCGAATGCCATATCATCGTCGCTCCGCCCGCCCAGCCGAGGAGGGACCGTGTCCGTCCACCTGCCGCCGCTGCCACCGTCGACCGGCGACGGTTATCAGCCCGCCGGGCAGAGCATCGCCGCCACCATCGCCGAGGAGCACCAGCAGTTGCTGAGCCTGACCCGGCGGCTGGTCGAGCCCGGCCCGGATCCGGCGCACGGTCGGGAGATCCTGGTCGCGGCGCTGTCCCGACACCTGGCGGCCGAGGAGCAGTGCCTGCTGCCCGCCATCCGGCAGGCACTGGAGGACGTCGACCAGCCGGTCGCCGACGTCCTGGCCGGCGACGCCGCGCTGCTGATGGCGCTGCACGGGCTCGACGACGACCGGCTGCCCATGGTCGCCAACCTGCTCGACGCGCACGTGGTGGCCGTGGACGCCCTGGTCGAGCGGCTCTGCGCGGCGGCCACCGAGGAGGAGCTGATCCGGCTCGGCAACCGGTTGGAGATCGCCGAGGAGGCCGCGCCGACCCGGCCGCACCCGGGGATCCCGCACACTCCGCCGTGGAACCGGATCGTCGAGCCGGCGGTGGCGCTGGTCGACAAGTTCCGGGACGCGGTCACCGGCCGGCACACCCAACTGAGCGAGGTCGCGGAGCCGCCGCAACGCTGAGTCACCGCCGACATGTTCATGGTCGTTGATCCGTCCGGGCCCTTCCGCCGGATGCTCCGTGGCCCTACCGTCACGCTATGAATCTGGAGTTGCGGCACCTGCGGGTGGTCTGCGCCATCGCCGAGACGGGCAGCGTGACGAAGGCGGCCTCCACGCTCGGCCTGGCGCAGCCGGCGCTGACCGCCCAGCTCCAGCGCATCGAACGAACCCTGGGCGGTCCGCTGTTCGAACGGGACCGGCGCGGCGCCCGGCCGACCGCTCTGGGCGAGCTGGTGCTCGCCCGGGCGCGGGTGCTGCTGCCGGCGATGAAGGGACTCCAGGACGAGGCGGCCCGGCTGGCCGGGGCCGGCGACGCCCCCCGCCGCTACCGCTTCGGCGGGGTGAACAGCCCGATCCTGGGTCGGCTGGTGCACCGGCTGGCCGCCGAGCAACCCCAGGCGCAGATCACCACGTACGCGTCCTGGTCGGTCGACGAGTTGGCGCAACTGGTCGCCGGTGGGCGGCTGGACTACGCGTTGACCGGGGTGTGCGGGGACTCCACCCCGTCGGCGGACTACGGGTTGAGCTGGCGGGAGGTGGCCGTCGACCCGGTGATGGTGCTGCTGCCGGAGACCCATCCGCTGGCCGGGCGCAGCGAGGTGGCGTTGGCCGAGCTGCGGCACGAGCAGTGGGTGGCGGCCCCGGGAGACGGCTGCTTCGGTGACTGTTTCGCCGCCGCCTGCGCCCGGGCCGGCTTCACCCCGCGCAAGCTGTACGAGGCCGACGTGCGCGGCTGCATCGACCTGGTGGACGCCGGGGAGGCGGTGGCGTTGTGCCAGGCCACCTTCCGGCCGGTGGCGGGCCTGGTGACCCGGCGGCTGGCCGGCAGCCCGCTGCGCTGGCGGCTGATGCTGGGCTGGCACCCGGAATCCCCTGCCGCCCGAATGGCCGATCTGGTGCTGGACACGGCGCTGGTGGCGTACACCGACGCGTTGGCGCCGCATCCGGCGTACCTGGCCTGGCTGCTCGGCAATCCGGCCTTCGGGGTGCGCCGGCCGGCGGCGACGGCGGACCGGGGGCTGCGAAGCGCCTGACGGGTGCGAACCGGCCGACGGCGGGTATGCGGCGCGACATGACCGACCTCTATCCCGCCGCCGACGACCGTGAGGTGCTGCGCCGGGCCGCCGCCGCGCACACCGCCGCCGTCCGGGAGGTGGAAGCGTTCCTGCGCCGGGTGCCGGAGGTGCCCGACCCGGCGGACCTGGCCGAGTACGCCAACCTGATCACCAGGGAGGAGCAGACCCGCGCCGAGCGGCAGGCCGCCGGGGAGGCCGTCGGCCTGACCATCGGCAGCCTGGGGAGCGAGTAGCGCCCGGCCGCGCAGGTGTGAAAGGAGGGATCCCCTGCTAACGCCTCCGGTATAGCATGGGACCCCTCCTTTTCACCACGCGCACCCCGCGCGAACCGGCGTCAGCGTTCGACGAGGACGTCGTGTCCGAGGTCGAGCAGTGCGTGCCGCCACTCGTCGTCGGCGTTGCCCCGGCGCGGCTTGTCCGCGGCCAGCGACCGGATCCGCTCCACCGCCTCCCGCATCACCTCGACGTCGTCGGGTGTCAGGTCCACCTTGCGTTTGCGCAGCACGGCGAGGATCTGCCGACCGGGCTCGGGCAGGTTCAGATCCGGGTCCGGGCCGAACGCCTCCTCGCCGGACCCCCGGGTCAGCAGCCACTGCCGTAGCTGTTCGGAGGGCACGTTGACCTCGGCGTGGAAGTCCTCCCAGAGCACCTCCACCTCCGGGTCGAGCCGCTGCTCGCGTGCCATCACGCCTCCTCTCCGGGTGGCGACCCGGCGTCGTCCGGGTGCCCCTCGTCGGTCTGCCCGCCCAGCCCCTCCGCCGGCACCTGCACGCGGGCCGGGTTGGCGGTCGGCGGCGCCAGGATCGGGTCGCTGCGTTCGTCGTCCCGGGCCTCGTCCGGTTCCGTCATCGCCTAGCCCCTCCGATCGTCGGTTCCCGGCCGGTCAGCGGGGGTGGGTGGTGCCGGCCGTGGCGTGCCCGCGCGCGCCGGCCGCCACGTCGAAGGCGAGCCGGCCGTCCCGGGCGTCCACGGTGACCTTCTGACCGGGCGAGAGCTGCTGCTCCAACAGCATCCGGGACAGGTGGTTGTCCACCTCCCGCTGGATCACCCGGCGCAGCGGCCGGGCACCGAACTCCGGCTGGTAGCCGTGTTCGGCCAGCCAGTCCACCCCGGCGGTGGTGAAGTCCACCTCGATGTCCTGGGCGTGCAACCGACGTCGGGTCTCCTCCAGCAGCAGTCCGGTGATCTGCCGCAACTGCTCGGCCTCCAGCCGACGGAAGATGATCACCTCGTCGATGCGGTTGAGGAACTCCGGCCGGAAGTTCTCCTGGAGCCGACGCATCAGCCGCTCCCGCAGCTCGTCGCTCTCCTGTTCGCTACCGGGCTCGCCGGTGCCGAAGCCGACCGCGCGCTGACTGCCGGTGATCAGCTCCGACCCCAGGTTGCTCGTCATGATCAGTACGGTGTTCTTGAAGTTGACCGTCCGCCCCTGGCTGTCGGTGAGCCGCCCGTCGTCGAGCACCTGCAACAGGATGTTGAAGACGTCGGGGTGGGCCTTCTCGATCTCGTCCAGCAGCACCACCGCGTACGGGCGGCGGCGCACCGCCTCGGTGAGCTGACCGGCCTCCTCGTACCCGACGTAGCCGGGCGGGGCGCCGACCAGCCGACTGACGGTGTGCCGTTCCTGGAACTCGCTCATGTCCACCCGGACCATCCGGTCGGCCTCACCGAACAACGCCTCGGCCAGGGCCCGGCCCAGTTCGGTCTTGCCCACCCCGGTGGGGCCGAGGAACAGGAAGCTGCCCATCGGCCGGTTCGGGTCGGCCAGGCCGGTCCGGGAACGGCGGACCGCCTCGGCGACCGCCTCGACCGCGTCGTCCTGCCCGACGACCTTCTCGTGCAGGTGCCCCTCCAGGCGCAGCAGCCGGTCCCGTTCCTCCTCGGTGAGCTGGCTGGCCGGGATGCCGGTGGCCCGGGAGACCACCTCGGCGATCTCGTCCGGCCCCACCTCGGGCACCTGGCTGTCGTTGCCGTCCTCACCCCGGGCGCGCTGCACCTGCCGTTCCAGCTCGGAGACCCGGTCGCGCAGCGTGGAGGCGCGCTCGTACTGCTCGTCGGCGACCGCCTGTTCCTTGTCCCGGCGCACCTCCTCAAGCTGCTGCTCCAGGTCGCGTACGTCGGCGGCGGGCGTCCGTGTCCGCAGCCGGACCCGCGCGCCGGCCTGGTCGATCAGGTCGATCGCCTTGTCCGGCAGGAAGCGGTCGGTGACGTACCGGTCGGACAGCTCGGCGGCGGTGACCAACGCCTCGTCGGTGAACCGCACCTGATGGTGGGCCTCATAGCGGTCGCGCAGGCCGCGCAGGATGGAGACGGTGTCCTCGACGGTGGGCTCCGGCACGAAGACCGGCTGGAACCGTCGGGCCAGCGCGGCGTCCTTTTCGATGCTGCGGCGGTACTCGTCCAGCGTGGTCGCACCGATCACCCGCAACTCGCCCCGCGCGAGCGCGGGCTTGAGCATGTTGGACGCGTCCATCCCACCCTCGCTGCCGGCGCCGCCCGCGCCGACCAGGGTGTGGATCTCGTCCAGGAAGATGATCAGCTCGTCGCGGTGCGCACGGATCTCGTCGATCACCTTCTTCAGGCGTTCCTCGAAGTCGCCCCGGTAGCGGGTGCCGGCGACCAGCCCGGCCAGGTCGAGCTGGACGACCCGCTTGCCGAGCAGGGTCTGCGGCACGTCGCCGTCGCAGATCCGCTCGGCCAGTCCCTCCACGATCGCGGTCTTGCCGACGCCCGCCTCGCCGATCAGGACCGGGTTGTTCTTGGTCCGTCGGGACAGGATCTCCACCGCCTGCTCGATCTCGTCCGCGCGCCCGATCACCGGGTCGATCTGGTCGTTGCGGGCCAGGTCGGTGAGGTCCTGGCCGTACTGGTCCAGGGTGGGCGTGCCCCGGTCCGGGCGCGGGTTGGTCATCGGGCCGCGTTCGGCGTTGGCGGCCTGCAACGACTCCGGCTGGATCCGGCCGGCGGCGAGCATCCGACCGGCCGGCGACTCCGGGTTGAGCGGCAACGCCATCAGGATGTGCTCGGGACCGATGTAGTTCGCCCCCATCGCCCGGGAGAGCTGGTGGGCGTCGAGCAGCGCCCGCTTGGCCGCCGGGGTGAGCGACAGGTTGGGCGGCACGTCGCCCTGCGGGGCGCCGTCGGCCCGCCCGCCCAACGCGTTGAGCAGCGTGTCCGGGTCGGCACCGGCCCGGCGTACCAGGTCACGCAGCGGCTCGCGTTGCAACGCCGCCCACAGCAGGTGGTCGGTGTCCAGGTCGCTGCTCTGCTTCTGGGCGGCCCGGCGTGCCGCGTCGGCCAGCATCTCCCGGGCGTCGGCGGTCATCAACCGGGTGATGTCGACCCGGTGCGCGGGGCGTCGCCCACCCTCGCCCCGGCCGAAGTACCGCGCCAGGAACTCGTCCCACGGGTCGGAGCCGAAGTCGCCGGGTCCCATCATCTCTGTCCTCCGCGGTCGGCGCGAGACGGTCGGCACGGGCTACCCGGCCCCAGGCCGGACAAACGCCACCGGCGGGCACCGGCGGGACGGCCACGGGTGGCGGCACGGGACGTCGCCGGGCGGCGGGACCACGCGAAACGCCGACCGGGCGTGCCGGCGGGCGGGGCGACCGCCCGAATGGCAGGGTGAGCGGATGGAGACGACGACCCCGCTGCTGATCGTGGACGCCGCCAACGTCGTCGGGTCCCGCCCGGACGGCTGGTGGCGGGACCGGGCCGGGGCCACCGCCCGACTACGGGACACGCTGACCCCGGTGGGCGGGCGCGGCGTACCGCCGGAGCTGTCCCCGCCGGTCGAGGTGGTGCTGGTGGTGGAGGGCGCCGCGCGGGGCGTACCCGGCGTCGACGGGGTCCGGGTGGTCGCGGCCGACGCCTCCGGTGACGACGCCGTGGTCGAGCTGGTCGCCGAGGCCGGCGACCGACGGCGCCTGGTGGTCACCGCCGACCGGGCGCTGCGGGAGCGGGTCACCGCGCTCGGCGCGGAGGTGTACGGGCCCCGCTGGCTGCGCGGCTGACCGGGCGGGCACGGCCCGGGACGATCGCCCTGCGTGATCGTCCGACCCCGGGTCCCACGAATCGGACTCGCCGCGCCTGCGGTCGACAACCGGTCAGTAGGGCAGCAACACTGACAGGGTATGTTCGTCCCCCGACCGGCATAGGCTCTAATGGAGTCCTCCCCGCCCCCAGGAGGTTCCGCGTGGCGAGCGTCGCCGAGCTCAAGGCAGCCATCGATGTCGCGCTCCAGCAGATCGGTGACGGCCAGAGCGCCGTGCAGGCCGCCGGCGAGAAACTGGCCGAGGCGCAACAGACGCTGGCGGGCGCGCTGGAGGGCAGCGGACACACCACCGTCGAGGCGGCTCAGGCGTCGTTGACGCAGGCCAGCCAGGAGTTGGAGGAGTGCCTCGCCGCGACGCTCGTCGCGGTCGAGCAGGCCCAGCAGTACGTCGCGACGCTGTAGGGGCGGGCGTGTCCATCGTCGAGGACGTCGGCGCACAGGTCCGGGCCGCCGCCGAGGATCTTCCGCTCGGCCTGCTGGGGCAGGCGCTGGAGAAGTTCGGGCTGGCCTCCGAGCGGCTGCGCTGGGTACGCCAGGAGTCGGCCAACCCGATGGGCGTACCGGAGTTGTCCGCCGCCACCGAGCACGCCGAGACCGCCGGGTACGCGCTGCGCGTCGCCCAGGAGCAGCTCACCGCGTACCTGGCCGCGATCGGGCTGGCTCCCGACGGGGCCGCGCCGCCGCCGGTCGGTGACCAGGAGCGGCGCCCGGCGCACGACGCCCCCCGGAGCGCCGAGCCGGTGGCCGACGCGCCGGAGGCGCCCGGTGAGGTCCGGCTGCGCCGCTGGTGGTCGGTGCGGGTGGCGGAGCTGACCGGCGGGCGGGAGGGCCCGGCCGAGGGTCCCGACGAACGCATCTCCGACTCCCAGGAGCTGCTGCGCCGGGTGGTCCGCGGAGTCCGGTCCGGTGACCGCGACGGGCTGCACCGCGACCTGCGCGGCGCGCACGCCGACGTCGGACTGGGGTTGGCCGCGGTGGCTCCGCCGCTGCTGCGTGACCTCGCCGCCGAACTGCTCGGCCATCCGCCGCGCAGCGACGATCTGTCCCGGCTGCGCCGCGAGCTGGACGGCCGGGTCCGGGACCTGCTCCCCGGCCTGCCCACCCCGGTGCTGGACACGCTGCTGACCCGGGTCTGCCGGATGCCTCCGCCGCGTCGGGGCGAGGACGAGCAGCCGCACGCCGCCGACCCGGCGGTCACCGCCGGGGTGCTCACCGGCGTCCTGCTCGACCGCCTCGGGCGCGACCTGCCCGCCGACGATGGTGAAAGGAAGGGCCCCCTGCTAACGCCTGAGGTAGTAAAGGGGTCCCCTCCTCACACCGGCAGCACACCCCGCACGAGCGCACCTCGCGCGAGCGCGCACGGCGGTTCGGGCGCGGACACACCCGGCGCACGGCCGTTCGGCGGGCCCCCTCCGGGTCGACCGGGACGCGGTGTAGATGGCTGACCGGCGCAGCCAGCTGGTCGCCCGGGTCCGGGAACTGCTCGCCGAGGCCCTCGGCGCGTCCCGCACCCGGTCCGCCACGGCCCAGACGACGCTGGCCACCGCCCGGGACCGCGCGGTGCGGATCCGTCGCGCGGCGGCCGGCGTACCGGAGCGGGTGGGTGCCGAACGGGACAAGCGGCTCGCCGAGATCGACGCCCGGCACGCCTCGCGGCTGGCCACCCTGGCCCGACGGGCCGCCGAGGCGGCGACCCGGGAGGCACCGGGTGCCGGGTCGGCGGACTGGCCGGGTTGGCAACCCACCCCGGCGACCCGTGGCGAGCCACCGGGCGCCACCCGGGTGGGCACCATCCGGCTGCCCGACGCCGAACCGGTGCCGGCGCTGGTGTCGCTGCTCGACGGTGGGCACGTGGCACTCGACGGCGACCCGGACGGCTGTGCCGCCGTGGTGTCGGCCCTCCTGCTGCGCAGCCTCGGTCGGGCCGCGCCCGGCAACGTCCGGGTGATCGGCTACGACCCGGACCAGCTCGGCGGCGGGCTCGCCGGGTTCGCCCCGCTGGGCACCGCCGGGCTGCTCACCTTCGTCGGCCCGGGTGGCCTGGGCCGCCTGCTGGACGATCTGGTGGAGCAGATCCGCCGGATCAACGAGACGGTGCTCGCCGGTGAGCACGCCTCGCTGCGCGAGCTGGCCGTCGCGACCGGCCGCCGGCCGGAGCCGTGGCGGGTGGCGGTGCTACTCGGCGGCGACGAGTTGTCCCGGCACGAACGCGGCCAGCTCGACCGGGTGGTCCGCACCGGGGTGGCGTGCGGCGTCCATCTGATCGTGCGCGGCGTGCCGCTGCCCGACGACGCGGCGCTGACCCGGATCGCGGTCACCGCCGACGGCGCCCGGGTCGGCACCCTGCCGGTACGCCTCGACCCGCCGCCACCGGCCACCCTGGTCACCGAGACCTGCCGGCAGATCGCCTCGGTGGTCAGCGCCGGTCCGGCCCCCACCCCCTTCACCGACCTGCTGCCGTCACCGGAGCAGATGTGGCAGGAGGACTCGGCGACCGGGTTGACCGCCCCGATCGGCGAGGGCCCACAGGGTCGGCCGGTGCTGCTGACCCTCGGCGACTATCCGCCGCACGCGTTGATCGGTGGCCCGTCCGGCACCGGCAAGACCAATCTGATCTTCGCCTGGATCGGCGCGCTCGCCGCCCGCTACTCCCCCGCCGAACTGGAGTTCTACCTCCTGGACTTCAAGGAGGGGGTGTCCTTCGCCCGGTTCGCCAAGGGGCGGCGGGACCCGAGCTGGCTGCCGCACATGCGGCTGGTCGGCATCAACGTCAACACCGACCGGGAGTTCGGCCTGGCGTTGCTGCGCTTCCTCGCCGAGGAGTTGCGCCGTCGCGCCGACGCGGCGAAGAAGCACGAGGTCACCAAGCTGGCCGAGTTGCGCGCGGTGGACCCGACCGGGCACTGGCCGCGGATCGTCGCGGTGGTCGACGAGTTCCAGATGCTGCTGGCGGGCCGGGACGCGGTGGCCCGGGAGGCGGCCGACCTGCTGGAGGACCTGGCGCGCCGGGGCCGCTCGCAGGGCATCCACCTGGTGCTGGCGTCGCAGGACGTACGCGGCATCGAGGCGCTGTGGGGCCGTCCGGCGCTGGTCGCCCAGTTCACCCTGCGCATCGCGCTGCCCAAGGCGCTGCGCATCCTCGCCGAACGCAACGACGCCGCACAGTCGCTGCCGAAGTTCCACGCGGTGGTCAACGCCGAGTCGGGGCTGCCGGAGGGCAACGAGGTGGCCCGGATCCCGTCGGCCAGCGAGTGGGAGACCTGGAGCGAGTTGCAGCACCGGCTGTGGCGGATGCGCCCGGCCGAGGCGGCGCCGGCCCGCCTCTTCGACGGCGACGCGATCCCCCGGTTGGCCGAGGCGCCGGACTTCCGGGCACTGACCCCGCCGGAGGTCGGTACGCCACGCGGCCCGGTCGCGCTGCTCGGCGAGATCATCGACGTGCAGGCCCGGTCGGCGGCGCTGCGGCTGCCCCGCGCCCCCGGACGCAACCTGGCGGTGCTGGGTACCCGGATCGACGAGGCGTGTGCGGTGCTGGACGCGGCGGCCCGGTCGCTGGCCCGGCAGCACCGGCCCGGCACCGCCCGGTTCTCCATCGCCTGCCTCGACCCGGACGCCGACCCGGCGGCCCGGGCGCTCTACGAGGATCTCGCCGACGACGCCGCCTGGTACGACGAGGAGACGGTGGCCGAGCTGATGGCCGAGACCGCCGAGGGCATCGGTGGACCGGGCACCGGCAGCGTCCCGCACTACCTGCTGCTGTTCGCCGTCGACGCGGCGTCGGGCGCGCTCGCGGCGCGGGCCGGCAGGTCCACCGGTCTGGAGCACCTGCGCCGGATCCTGCACGACGGCCCGGAGCGGCGTACCCACGTGCTGGCCTGGTGGCGGGGGGTGGCGCGGATGAAGGCCGACCTGGGCGGCACCGGCGCCCGCACCGACCAGATCGGCGCCTGGGTCGCTCTGGACACCCACGGCGGGGACCTCAGCGGGCCGTTGTACCCGGGCAGCGGCGGGCCGGACTGGTATCCCCGACCGTGGCGGGGACTCTTCTTCGACCGGGCGGTGCACCGCACCGGGCAGACCATCATCCCCTACGGACCGGCCCGATGAACGAACCGGTGACCAGTGAGACCTATGCGGCCCAGCTCCGGCGGCTCGCCGAACTGACCGCCCGGGTGCAGGAACAGCGGGCCGAGGCGAACGCCTGGTACGACCAGCAGTGCGCGGCGGCGGACCGGGCGGTGGCCGAGTCGGCCGACGAGGTCAACCGGGCCGAACGGGAACTGGCCGCGGCCCGCGAGTCGCAGGAGTTGGTGGACGCCGAGTCGGCGGCGCTGTGGCAGGAGCTGAACAGCCGGCTCGGCGGTGGCGGGCGGCGGGCGGGCACCCCACCGGCACCGGCCCTGGACGCCACCGGCGATCCGATGCCGCTGCTGGACGCGGCGCGGGACCTGCTGCGCCGCACCCGCCAGCCGGGCGAGTTGCCGAGCAGCGTGAACCCCCTGCTGGCGCTCTGCGGGGTGGGCGGCGCGGTGCTCGCGTACGCGCTGGGGGCAGCCGCCCGGGCCCTGGGTGGCCGTGCCGACGGTGAGCTGGGCGTGGGCCTGCCGGTGCTGGCGCTGGTGGTGACGCTGCTCGGCCCGGTGATCGGGCTGGTGCCGGCCCGGGTGGTGGCCGACCGGCGGCACGCGGTGCTCAGCCCGCGCCCGGTGATCGTGGTGGTGGTCGCCGGCCTGGTCACCACGCTGCTCCTGCTGATCGTGACCTGACTCGGTCGGTGGCCCCCGCCGCGCCGTGACCGGGCCCGGTGGCCCCGCCGCGCCGTGACCGGGTGGCCACGGCGTCGACCGGGGCCGGCAGCGTGCGGTGCCGGGCCGGTGCGATCAGGCGGGGACGAGTACGGCCTCGCGCAGCAGGCGGCGGGTGAGGGTGAGGCGGTCGGCGTCGTCGTCGAGGCCGGGCAGGTCACCGACCCGGACGACCGAACCGGCGAGCAGGACCCGCAGCGCCGCCGCGCACTGCGCGGGCAGCGTGACGGTGCGGTCGAACAGCCGCAGCACCACCTGTTCGCCCTGCTCGTCGAGCTGGCGCCGCAGTCCGGGACGGACGGTGACCCGACTGTCGGCGTCCAGCGCGGCGATCGCGGCGGCCTGCGCCAGCGGCCGTAACGGGGCCGGACGCGACGCCGGCCAGGCACGCTGCCGCAGCCGGGCCGCGACCTCGGCCGGGTCGGCCCGCAGCAGCCAGTCGCGCAGCGCCTCCACGGTCTCGGTCAGCTCCGGCTCGATGGCGTCCGGGTCGGCCAGGTCGGTGCCGAACGGCAGGGTGGCCCGCAGCCGTCGGTCCTCGGCGGCCAGCGCGAGCAACTCCTCGACCATGGCGTACCGGGTCAGCGCGCGGATGCCGACGGTCAGGTGCAGGGAGCTGGAGTCCTGGGCCTGGGCGCTGTGCAGCCAGCCCCGGGGCAGATAGAGCGCGTCACCCGGTTCGAGCACCACGTCCAGCGCGGGCTCGCCCTGCGCGGTGGCGGTGACCTCGTCGGCCCGGCCGCCCCACTGCTGGCGTTCCAACGGGTCGGGCAGCACCGGCGGATGGATGCGCCAGTGCTTGCGGCCGTCGACCTGGAGCACGAACACGTCGTGGGTGTCGTAGTGGGTGGCGAACCCCTGGTTGCCGGCCGGCGTCAGGTAGGCGTTGACCTGCATCGGCTGGCCGACGGCCAGGCTGAGGTCACGGGTGAAGTCGATCAGCGCCGGCCAGGTGCGGTGCAGGCCCTGGAGGACGAGGGTGGCCCCGTCGGCGTACAACCGCATGACCTTCTCGTCGAGGACCTGGTCGCCGATCTCGGCGCCGGCACCGCCGCCGCCGGTGTAGCGCGCCGCCGGCAGTACCTGGCCGTCCTTGGCGACCCGCAGGAAGGGGGTACGCAGGCCGCGTCGACTGAGCAGCTCGTCGGCGTCGGCGGGGCTGAGCAGGTCGGTGAAGCCCGCCGGGTTGGGCAGCTCGGCGGCGCGGGACAGCAGCGGGGTCTGGCCCCAGTGCGCGGCGGCGAACTTGGCCGGCTCCACGCTGACGCAGCGGGCCAACGCCGCCTCGGCGGTCGACGCCGATCCGCTGCCGGGGGCCGCCGCCTCGGCGACGCCGTGCGGGGCCGCGGTGTCGCGGGGTGCCGCGTCCGGGGGTACGGACGGGACCGCCGGGCGGCCGTGGCCGCCCGGCGGGTCGAGTCGCGTCATCGCCTATCGCGCGGCGCCGTCGGCGCCGCCGTCGTGCTGGCCCGGAGTCGCTCCGCCGTCGGCGGGACCCTCGGCGCTGCCGTCCGCGCCACCGTCGTGCTGGCCCGGAGTGGCCCCACCGTCGGCGGGACCCTCGGCGCTGCCGTCCGCGCCACCGTCGTGCTGGCCCGGAGTGGCCCCACCGTCGGCCGGTCCCTCGGCGCTGCCGTCCGCGCCACCGTCGTGCTGGCCCGGGGTCGCTCCGCCGTCGGCCGGACCTTCGAGCCCGCCGCCGCTGGTGGTCTGCATGTCATCGTCGTTGAGTGGCATCGTGCTCCCTCGGATCAACCCGCCCCCGCCGTTGGTCGGGTGCGTCGTGCGGCGGGTGTTACCCCGCGCCCGATCTTCTCTAACCACACTGCACCCCACCGTAGACGCCGGAACCGGTCCACACGTGCCGTTCCTGGGTGCGGCGGGTGGCAGGATGGACGGACCCGACCGGATGGAGGTGCCGATGGACACGCCGTTGAGCCCGGTGACCGAGGACTGGCAGCGGGCGCTGGCGATCGTGGCGCACCCGGACGACCTGGAGTTCGGCGCCGCCGCCGCGATCGCCCGCTGGACCGGCCAGGGCAAGCAGGTGGTGTACTGCCTGGTGACCAGCGGCGAGGCGGGCATCGACGGGATGGCACCGGAGCAGGCCCGCACGGTACGCGAGCAGGAGCAGCGCGCCTCGGCGGAGCTGGTCGGCGTGGACGTCGTCGAGTTCCTCGGCCTGCCCGACGGGATCCTGGAGTACGGCGTACCGCTGCGCCGGGAGCTGGCGGCCGTGGTGCGCCGGCACCGCCCGGAGATCGTCATCACGAACAACTTCCGGGAGACCTGGGACGGCGCGGTCACCCTCAACCAGGCCGATCACATCGCGGTGGGTCGGGCCACGCTGGACGCGGTCCGCGACGCCGGCAACCGGTGGATCTTCCCGGAGCAGCTCACCGACGAGGTCGAGCCGTGGGGTGGCGTCCGTCAGGTGTGGGCGGCCTCGTCGCCGCGCTCCGAGCACGGGGTGGACACCACCGAGACGTTCGCCCAGGGGGTGGCGTCGCTCCAGGCGCACGAGGCGTACCTGACCGGGCTGGGTGACGGCAGCTTCGACGCCGAGGAGTTCCTGGAGGGCGGGGCGCGGCCGGTGGGGAGCCGGTTGGGCGTACGCTACGGCACCTCGTTCGAGGTGTTCCACTTCGACCTCTGGTAGCCGACCGGCCCGACCTCTGGTGGCCGACCGGCCCGCTCCACGCGTGGTGGGGCGGGCCGGTGTCGCCGGTGCACGGGTCAGGGCATGATCCGGGCGAGGTCGTCGGGCATGGTGTCCTTCACCTCGTCCCACTCGCCCTGGGTGACGTGCCGACGCAGGGTGTCCAGCACCACCTGGACCACCCGCTCCGGGCCGCCCTGCACGTCGTACGGGAAGCCCTGGCGGACCTCGTGGAGGAAGTCGTCCCGGTTCAGTTTGATCGGCACGTCGGACGGCTGCCAGCCCTCGAAGTAGATGCCGCGCACCACCATCGGCAACTGGGCGGAGAACTCCACGCTCTCCTGGACCGGCATCCGGTCCCGCAGCAGGTGCAGCACGGTGCGCAGCGCCGCGTACGACTGGTTGCGCTGCTCCTTGGGCCACCCGTACGCCCGCTCGATGTCCTTGAGGATCAGGATGGTCTTGTCCATCGAGGACTCGACCGCCGACTCGAACCGCTCAGACATCAGTCCACCCCCGTAGATCGGTCTCCCACCGTCGGTCGTCGTGCCGTCGCGGCGGCCCCACCGGGCCGCCCCGGGGTCGTACCGGGCTGCTCCCGGCTCGTGGCGCCCGCCGGGTCCGGCCGGACGCGCCGACGACCCGCAGCACCGCGCCCTGTCGTCGCTGCCCTACCACCCCAGCCGTCATCGCCCACCACCCCCCGTTCACCACCTTCGGTACCTACCCCCCACCCTCCCCACCCCCCGGGTGACCCACCCTCACCCCCACCGGATGACCCCCACCCCCCACCCCCCACCCCCTGCCCCCCGCCCCCCTCGCCGAGTTGATCAAGAAGTTTTGGCGCTGCTTTCGCACTCGGCAGGTCCCAAACTTCTTGATCAACAGGGCGGGGGCGGGGGTGGGGTGGGAGGGCGGGGGCGGGGCGGGGGGTCAGGGGGTGAGGAGGGACTGGAGGTGTTGGGCGTTGGTCTGGGCGTAGTCCCGGAAGCAGTTGTTGAGCAGGACGTGGGTCTGTCGGGTGTCGGCGGCGAGGTCGCGTAGGCGAGGGGCCCAGTCGCGCAGTTCGCGGTCGGAGTAGCGGTAGCCGAACTTCTCGTGGATGTCCCTGCTGGTCCACTTGTCGCTGTGCCCGTGGAAGCGGACCACGGCCAGGTCGGCGGTGGCCGCGAGCACCGGCGGGACCGACGAGCGGTGCCCCTGGGGCATGTCCACGGCGACGTAGGCCAGGTCGTGCTTCCGCAGGAAGTCCAGGGTCTCCTCGGCGTTGTCGCCGTCGAACCAGGAGGCGTGCCGGAACTCGAAGACCGGCCGCAGCGGCGCGCAACGCCGGTCGACCTCCCGCAGGTACTCCTTGTTGTCCCGCCGGATGGTGAACCAGGGTGGGAACTGGAACAGCAGCGCACCGAGCTTGTCCGCGCGCACCAGCGGGTCGAGGGCGCTGAGGAATCGGGTCCACACCTCCTCGTACGCCTGCCGGGGCAGGTCGTCCGGATAGAGGTGGCGTTTGTCGGTGTCCGGCCGCAGGTCCTTGTAGAGCGCGCTGGGCCGGGTGGGATGGCCGGTGAGCAGGCTGAACGCCTTCACGTTGAAGGTGAAGCCGTCCGGCGTGCGGTCGGCCCACAGCCGGGCGGTCCGCTCGGCCGGTGGCGAATAGTACGTGGCGTCGACCTCGACCAGCGGGAACTGCCGGGCGTAGTAGGCCAGCCGCCTCTCCGGCGTGTCGGCGGTCTGCGGATACCAACCGGAGTCCAACAGGGTCCGGTCGGTCCAGGAGGCGGTACCCACCTTGATCTCGCCCATGGGTGGGGTCCCCGCCGCGTCCCGGACCGACCGGTCGCCGACGGCTCAGGCAGCCCGACGCTCGCGGGTCTGCTTGCAGGTCACACAGGTGGTCGCCGACGGGAAGATCTCCAGTCGCTCCACCGGGATCGGCGAGGTGCAGCCCTCGCAGAAGCCGTACGTGCCCTCGGCGAGGCGCGTCAGCGCGTGCTCGAACTGGGCGCGCCGGTCGAGGATGGTCCGCAGCAGTGACTGCGCGGTGTCCCGCTCGGCGGTCTTGGTGCCACTGTCGGCCTGGTCGTCACCGGCGGTGTCGCCCACCTCGACCAGCCGCAGCACGTGGCTCTGCTGCACCGCCTGCTCGTACTCCGCGGACAGCTCGTCGTGGCGGGCCTGCAGGGAGAGTCGGATCTGGTCGATCTCCGCCTGGGATCGGCCCGTGCCGACCGTGTCGTGGACGAGCATCGCTGCCTGCCTTTCCTGAGCCTCGTCATCATCGCGGACGGGACGGTCCCCATCCGGTCATACCGCCCAGGCGAGGACTCCCGGGCGCCGTGAGCCCCGCGAGTACCCATCGCTTCCGCAGGTCAAACCGAGTCGTCGTCGGATTCCACGATCGCGGGCCGGCGCGGGTCGTCGGCGCGTACCACCAGGTCGGCGAAGGCGGCGGGGGTGACCTCCTCGGCGTACCGGGCGAACGCGGGCAGCGTCCAGGCCAGGTCGGGGTCGGTCCGGCGGCGCAGCGCGCCGGGTGACAGTTCCAGGTGGACGACGACGTCGAAGGGTAGTCCGCCGCCGACCAGGAACGTGCCGCTGACCAGCACCACACCGCCGGGCGGCAGGGTGACGTAGTCGGCGCGGCTGGCCCGGTCGGTCCCGGCGTCCCAGAGTGCGGGTAGCAGCCGCCCGGTGCCGTCCGGCCCGGCCGGGTCGAGCACCTCGCGGCGCAGTCCGGCCTCGTCGACCCAGCCCTCGTAGTAGGCGTCCGGATTGGTCCGTCCGCGCTCCAGGCGTACCGAGGCGGGGCGGAGGAAGTCCTCGGCCCGGATGTGCAGCACCGGGCGGCCGAGGGCGCGCAGCGGGTCGATGAGGGCGGTGGCCAGTTCGTCGGGGCGAGCGGCGGGGGCGCCGTCCACGGCCACCCGCAGCCGTCGAGTCGGCGAGGCGGAGGCGAACCGCTCGGCCAGTTCGGCGACGAGCAGGTCGGGTGAGACCGGACGCACACGCATCCGACCATCGTGCCCGGTCGCCGCCGGGTGCTCGGCACGACCCGGCCGAGCCGGGTCGGGGCACGATGGGCGCGTCGGGGTCTCGGCGGGAGGGCAGTCGAGGTCCAGGCAGGGACCGCGGTCCGGACGGGTCAGGCGGTGCGGTCGAGGGTGACGCGGGCGTCGTCGGCGAGCCGGTAGCCGACGCCGTAGACGGTAGTGACCAGGGGTACGTCGACGCCGACCTTGCCGCGTAGGCGGCGGACGTGCACGTCCACCGTGCGGACCCCCGCGTGTTCGTAGCCCCAGACCGCGTTGAGCAGTTGGAGCCGGGTGAACACCCGGCGGGGGTGCGCGACCAGGTGCAGCAACAGGTCGAATTCGAGCCGGGTCAACGGCAGCGGCTCGCCGTCGCGCAGCACCGAGCGGGACGAGGCGAGGATGTGCAGGTTCGGGATGGTCGGGGCGATCTGCCGCACGGGGGCGCGTCCGGTGGGGAGGCCCTCGGTACGCCGCTCCGGCACCACCGGCGGGCTGGCCACGATCGTGCCCTCGCCGCGTTCCAGCAGTTCCCGGGCCGCGTCGAGCAGCCGCCGGGCGGCCGGTGTCAAGGACTCCTCGCAGACCAGCGGGATCGACAGGGTGACGGTGAGGACGGGTGTGGTGGAGTTGGCCGGACGTCGCTGACCGCCGGGTGGGCGACCGGGAACCGCGGGTTGGGACGTATGCCATCCGGCGCGCGACGATGCGGGGCTGACCGACATGGTCCTCCTTGGCTGGTCCGGGTTTTCCCCACGGCCCCGGGACGCCGCCTTATCGATGCTTCCCGGCGCCCGTGCGAGGGTCAAGGGGCGACCGCGTTGCATGAATGTGACAATTGACCGACACATCGGAGCCGACCGCTCGCTCTGCGTACGAGGCCAGTTGATTACAGCAGAGTCGCAAACTTGACCTGATACGGGGGTCGCTGTCGGGTTTCGGGTTCCCCCGATGGTGTGACGCGCAGTCCACGCGACGGGCGAGGAGCATGCCAGCGTCACGCGTACGGGACAGAACGGTGCGGCGCGTCCCGTGACAGGACACGCCGCACCGATCGGTCGGACTCACCGCTGGACGCTCACCCGGGCGTCGTCGGCGAGGCGGTACCCCACTCCGTGGACGGTGGTCAGCAACGGCGTGTCGACGCCCAGCTTGGCCCGCAGCCGACGGACGTGCACGTCGACGGTGCGGGCCACCGCGTGGTCGTAGCCCCAGACCGAGTTGAGCAACTGGAGGCGGGTGAACACCCGACGCGGCCGTTCGGCGAGGAAGAGCAGCAGGTCGTACTCGATGCGGGTCAGCGGGACGTCCCGGTCGCCCAGACGCACCCGGCGCGGCCCGGTGAGGATCTGCACGGTCCGTGGGTCCTCGACGATGGTGGGCCGCTCGACGCCGCCGTCGCCCGACACCCGCCCCTCGCCCGACTCGGCGAGTTCACCCAGCAACTCCAGCAGGCGGTTCAGGCGGGGGCTCGCGGCGGCCGAGGCGAGGTCGACGGTGATGGTCAGGGTCGGCCCGGTGCGCTGCCGCAGCAGCCGGGCGCGGTTCGTACGGCCGGGCGGGGCTTGGCGCGGGCTGATCGCGACGACGGACATGGTGGCCTCCTGGGACTACCGCCACGCCGGGTGGGCGTGGGTGTTCAGTGGGACGCCCGGCCGGCGGTCGCCGGGGACGCGGGGATGGACGGTCTGGCGGGCGGGGTGGGACCGAGCACGGGCAGTCCGACGATCCGCCAGGCGGCGAACCCGCCGATCACGTCGGTCGCCCGGTGCAGGCCGATGTCCTGCAGCGCGGCGGCGGCCAGCGACGAGGTGTAACCCTCCTGGCAGATGACGACCACCGGCACGTCGTACCCGACGGCCTGGGGCAGCCGGGCGGCGCAGCGGGGGTCGAAACGCCACTCCAGCACGTTGCGCTCGACGATCAGCGAGCCCGGCACGGTGCCGTGCGCGGCGCGCTGGGCGGCCGGGCGGATGTCGACCAGCAGGGCACCGGTGCGGTGCGCCACGTGGGCCTGCTCGGGGTCGAGCCGGTCGAGGCGGGTGCGGGCGGCGGCCAGGATCTCGTCGATGCCCCGGGAGCCCGGGGGCGGCACCGACGCCGGACAGCGGGCGGCGACGGAACGGTTCTGCGACATCATCGGTTCCTTCCAAGGGGTACGCGGCCGGGCGCTCGGTCGGGTGGCGACGCGGCGTGGGAGATCACCATGCCACGCCGGCCTCGGCCACCTCGGCGACGAGCAGCCGGCCCTGCGCGAGGCGGTAACGGGTCATCCGGCGCAGCGCCGGGCGGTAGACGTGGACGCTGACCGCGGGTTCGGCGTGCCGGTTGGTCACCACGTGCACGTGCCGTGGCCCGAAGCGGCGGCCGGAGCCGGCGGCGAGCAGGTGCGGGCGCAGCCGCCCGCCGCTGACCGTCTCCTCGGTGAGGACGCCCGCGGCGACCAGGAAGGCACCGGAGGAGCCGCCGTGGTCGTGCAGGTCGGTGCCCTGCCCGGGCAACCAGCTCAGCGCCCACACCTCGTGGTGGTCGTCGGCGTCGAGCCGGGCGTACCACCGGGTCGTCGGGTCGAAGTGCAGCGGCACGGGCCAGTTCGCGGTGTCGGCGGCCCACCGCCGGGCGACGGCGAGCAGGTCCGGCTCGGTGACGGGCAGGGCAGACATGGGGCCTCGCAACGGTCAGCGGTGCGGATACCGGACCAGTCTAGACGGCAAACCCTATAGGTTTAGTAGGTAATCCTACATGCTGGGAAGCGAGTACCGACCGCGCCGAGCGGCGTCGTACCGCCACCACTAGCCTGTACCGGTGAGCGAGGAACTCGACGCCGAGACCCTGGAGTTCGCGCACCGGATGTTCGACCTGGCGCGCGACGGCGCGACCACCGAACTCGCCGGTTACGTCGACGCGGGGCTGCCGGTCAACCTGACCAACGAGCGGGGCGACAGCCTGCTGATCCTGGCGGCGTACCACGCCCACCCGGAGACCGTCGCCGCCCTGATCGACCGCGGCGCCGACCACTCGCGTACCAACGACCGGGGTCAGACCGCCCTGGCCGCGGCGGTCTTCCGCAAGAACGCCACGGCGGTCCGCGCGCTGCTCGACGCCGGGGCGGACCCGGACGGAGGCAACCCGTCCGCCGTCCAGACGGCGCAGTTCTTCGACCTGCCGGAGATGCTCACGCTGCTGCGCCCCACGACCTGAGACCGACGGGTCAGCCCGCCGGACGGGCCGCCTCGACGAGGAAGCGCCGGGCGTACGCGACGAACGGCCCCTCGGCCTCGATACGCGCGTGCAGTCGGGCCAGCGCCGGCCGGTGCGCCGCCACGGTGAAGCCGGGTACGGTCCAGACCACCTTGCGCAGGAACCAGACCACCGCGCCGATGTCGTGGAAGACCGTCCGCAGCGTCGCCTCGCGCAGATCCACCACGGTCAGACCGGCGGCACGGGCCTGCGCGACCGCCTGTTCCGGATGCCGGTACGCCGGTGGTGGCAACGGCCCCAGGACGGCCTCGCTGAGTTCGCGGACCGTGCCCGGCCCGATCTGCTGCGACAGGAACGTGCCGCCCGGCCGCAGCACCCGCGCCACCTCCGGCCAGTCGGTCCGCACCGGATGCCGACTGACCACCAGGTCGAAGCAGCCGTCGGCGAAGGGCAGCGGCGCGTCCGGGGACACCGCCACCACGGTCGCGCCGAGCGGGCGCAGATTCTCCCGGGCCACCGGCACGTTCGGCGGCCACGCCTCGGTCGCCACCAGCCGTCGGGGCGGGCGCGGCACCTCGGCGAGCACCTCTCCCCCGCCGGTGTCGATGTCCAGCGCCGCGTCGACCGTCGCCATCCGCGCCGCCACCAGGCGGGCGTACCCCCAGGGTGGACGTTCCTCGGTGGCCCGACCGGTCAGCCAGTCGAAGCCCCACCCGTCGACCGGGGCGGCCGTCCCCTCGGCGATCAGTTCCTCGAAGCGCGCTGCGGTTGTCGGCATCGGGCCAGCGTCCACGCGCGGCGATGACCCGGCAACCGGATTGCGTGAAAGGAAGGGTCCCCTGCTATCGCCTGGCGTATAGCAGGGGACCCTTCCTTTCATCTCAGTACGGGCGGGGACGGACCACCTCGACGGTGGGGGCGTCCACGCCGCGCAGGGCGTCGAAGCCGGGTGCCGTGGCACCGGCCGACTCGAAGTGGCGCATCAGCCGCGAGCCGAGGTACACCCCGACGCCACCGATCGCCAGCGCGACCACCTCGACCACCAGCAGCGCGGGGGCCGCGCCCCGGTTCGGCGCATCGGCCCGCACCAGGCAGGAGAGCAGGAACAGCCCGGCCATACCGGCGTTGACCAGGTTGAAGGTGATCGCGGTACGGCGGACCCGGTCCGGCGGCACGTCCCACAGGTCGACCATCCCGGCGATCGCGGTCAACGCCGCCGCCACCAGCGCGGCCACCGCCGTCCAGTAGCCGACCTCGCCGAGGAAGACCGGGCCACCGGCCACGTCGGCGAGGTCGAAGATCGTCGCGCAGACGAAGAGCCCGTACGGGAACGTCACCAGCATCGGTTGGATGGGGTGCCCCTGCACCCGCAGCCGGCTCTGCATCGATTCCCCCCTGGGTCGGATCAGCCGTCAGTCCAGGGTGCTACCCGGACGCCGGCCGGGCGAAACGACGCTCAGTTGTCGCGAGGGCGGGAGACCGTGCTGACCAGCCGCTCAGCGACCTCCCGCAACGGGATGGACAGCGACGAGGCGGCGCTGCGCAGCACCTCGAGGGCGTCCTCGGCCGGGCAGCCGCGCTGCGTCATGATCACTCCCACGGCGTGACCGATCACACCCTCGGCGAGCAGCGTGGCGTCCTGCTCACCGACCAGCGCGGCTCGCCGTTCCCGCTCGCGTACGGCGGCCAGCAGCAGACCGGCGTGCTCGGCGAGCAGCATCGCGGTCAACTGGTGGCCGGTGGAGAGCACATCGGACTCCCCCGCGTACAGGTTGACCGCCCCGATCACCTGCTCGTCGATGTCGACCGGTGCGGAGATCACGCCGTGCACTCCGAGTTCCCGGGCACGGGGGGTCCAGTCCGCCCACCGAGACTCGGCGTCGAGGTTCTCGGCACCGACCATCTCCCGGCGGCGGATCGCCTCCATCGCCGGGGTGTCCGGACCGAAGCTCAGGTCGTCCAGCCCGGCGAGCGAAGCGTCGGAGGCGGCCACCCCGGCGGGCTCGCCGGCACGCAGCGCGGTGAAGCCGCACCACCGTACCCCGGCCAGGGCGTCGCGGGTGATGCGTACCAGCGCGGTGAGCGCGGCGTCGAAGTCCTCCACCGCGATCAGTCCGGCGGTGAGTTCCCGCAGTAGGGCTGCCGTCTCCAGCACGCCGAGGCTCTCGGCCAGCGGAGGGCTGGTCTCCAGGTTCACCGGCAGCCCGCCCCGGTACCCGCGGCCAGCGTCGTCACCTGAATCCTCCTCGGTCTGCGCCTCGACCCGACGGCGGCTCCGGTAGCACGGACCCGCCCTACTACCCAGCGATACATGGGTCGAAACGGCGCAAACCGGGGCCCCTCCCAGGGTACGACGACCACCGGGAGGGGCGTGGCCGGGTCAGCGGGAACCGGCTCCGGACAGACGACGGCCGACCGAGGCGATCAGTCGGTCCAGCTCGGAGCCGAACGGGTTGTCGTGCACCAGGTAGGTCCAGGTGGCACTGGGCCGCGACAGCTCGGACTCGTCCGGCTCCCAGTCCTCGTCGAACTCGGTCTCCTCGAAGGTGGCCAGCGTGCGGGCCTCGATCTCGGGCACCAGGTTGGTGAAGGCGGGCACGGCGGCCCGGTGGAACTCGTCCAGCGGGTCGAGCCGACCCAGGGCGCGCAGGTGCACACCTTCGCGTACCTCGGAAAGCTCGGCCAGGTGCGCGGCCCAGAGCCGGTCCAGGTGATAGAGCGCGATCGACCGGGCGGCCCGGGCGAGCAGGTCCTCGTCCATCTCGCCGGCCTTGTCGGGCATCTTGTCCAACAGCATCAGCGCCGCGACGTCGCTGGTCAGCAGCCGTTCCCGGCGCTCGGCGAGCGCCTTGCGCTGCTGCTCGATGACCACGCTGTAGCGCCAGGTGTTGCGGTGGATCTCGTGGTTGACGCCCTCCGCGACCCGCTGCGCGTGCTCCACGGCGTAGTCCACCTGCGCGTCGGTGACCAGGCCGTCCGCGTTCATCCGGGGCGAGGCCGGCACGGTGTCGCCGGCGTGCCGGACCACCAGGTCGTCCTCCAGGCTGACGAAGAAGACCGACCCGCCCGGGTCGCCCTGCCGCCCGGCCCGGCCACGGAGCTGGTCGTCGACCCGGCGGCTGTCGTGCCGGCCGCTGCCGATCACGTAGAGGCCACCCAGCTCGGCGACCTGGTCCCGGTCGGCCTGGTCGCTGCCGCCGAGGCGGATGTCGACGCCCCGGCCCGCCATCTGGGTGGAGACGGTCACCGTGCCGTGGGCGCCGGCCTCGGCGATGATCGCCGCCTCCTCGTCGTCGTTCTTGGCGTTGAGCACCACGCAGGGCACACCGGCCGCGTGCAGACCGGCGGCGAGCTGCTCGGACTCCTTGACGTCGAGCGTGCCGACCAGCACCGGGCGCCCGTCGGCGTGGCAGCGCCGGATCTCGTCGATCAGCGCCTCCTCCTTCTCGGCCCGGGTGGCGTAGATGCGGTCCGGCTCGTCCACCCGCACGCACGGGGTGTTCGGCGGGATCACCGCGACCTCCAGGCCGAAGAACTCCCGGAGCTGGTCGCCGACCAGCACCGCGGTCGCGGTCATGCCGCACACCTTCGGGTAGAGGCCGATGTACGCCTGCACGGCGATGGTGCCCAGCACCTCGCCCTCGGCCGTGGCGTCCAACCCCTCCTTGGCCTCGACCGCGGCCTGGAGCCCGTCGGGCCAGCGCCGCCGCTGGGCGACCCGCCCGCGCATCTCGTCGATCAACTCGACCGTGCCGTCCCGGACGATGTAGTCCACGTCCCGGTGCAGCAGGGCGTGCGCGTGCAGCGCCACGTTCACCGCGGAGAGCTGCTCGACGTTCTCCTCGTCGTACAGGTCGATGCCGAGCTTCGCCTCGACGGCGGCCAGGCCGGCGGAGGTGAAGGCGGCGCTGCGGCCGTCCTCGGCGACGGTGTAGTGCTTGCCCTTGCGCAGGCCGCGCACCAGCCCGGCGGCGGTGTGCACCGGGTCCTGCTCGCCCGGCACCGAACCGGCGAGCACCATCGGCACCCGGGCCTCGTCGATCAGGATCGAGTCCGCCTCGTCGACGATGGCGGTGCGCAGCGGCGGCTGGACCCGGTCGGCGATGTCGGTGACGAGCTGGTCGCGCAAGAAGTCGAAGCCCGCCTCGCTGACCGAGACGTAGGTCACGTCGCAGGCGTACGCGGCCCGGCGCTCGATCGGGGTGGACGCCTCGTTGACCCAGCCGACGGTGAGCCCGAGCAGCGTGTAGACCGGCTCCATCCACTGGGCGTCGCGACGGGCCAGGTAGTCGTTGACGGTGAGCACGTGCACCGGGCCGTTGCCGAGCCGGACGTGCCCGTACGCGGCGATCGCGGCGGTCAGCGTCTTGCCCTCACCGGTGGCCATCTCGGCGACCTTGCCGGAGAGCAGCGACATCGCGCCGAGGAGCTGGACGTCGTACGGCCGTTGGTCGAGACCTCGGCGGGCGGCCTCGCGGCCGAGCGCACAGATCTCCTCGTAGCTCGACGCGGCGTCGGCGGCCTCGGTGAGTTCGGCGTCGTCGAACGCCGAGACCTTCTCCTCGCGGGCCTCGATGGCCGGCAGCAGCTTCTCCAGCGGGGCCAGATCGACCGTGGTCCCCGGGCGCTGGAGGAACCGGCGGAACCTGGTCTTCAACCGTTGCGACACACCCATGAGCCGCAACGGTACGCGACCGGAGGCCGGTTGTGACGGCCCGACCGGCGTGCCGTCGCGCGAACCGACCCCCTCGCCCGCTCCCCCGACCCTTCGGCGACGATGACTGCGCAGGTCAGCGAGGACTCGGGCGGCATCGGGTCCCGAACGGGTTCCGCGTCGGGTACGTGCCCGGAGCGCCCGCAATCAAACGTTCATCCGGCGGGAACGTGGCCGGCGCACGGTGGTGATCAAGCTGGGGGATGGATCCGATTAGCGTGCGGGGTGCTGGGAAATCCGACTCCCGGTCTTCCCGCGACGATCAGGGGGTGCCTGTGCGGAACACTGAATCTCTGGTCTCGCCCGTGGTGGAGGCCTGGGCCACGTATCGGACGACCTCGGCGGCCGACTGGCCGACGCGGCGGCTGCTGCGGGCCAAGGGCGACAGCCGGGTCAGCGTGGTGCTGCCGGCGCGCAACGAGGAGGCCACCGTCGGGGCGATCGTGTCGACCATCCGCGAGCACCTGATGGACCGGGTGCCGCTGGTCGACGAGCTGATCGTGGTCGACTCGCGGTCCACCGACCGGACCGCCGAGGTGGCGCGGGCGGCTGGCGCCGAGGTCGTCGGCCAGGACGCGATGACCCAGGGGCTGCCCCGGCTGACCGGCAAGGGCGACGCGCTCTGGGCCGGTCTGGCCGCGGCGGAGGGTGACGTGGTGGCGTTCGTCGACGCCGACCTGCGGGAGTTCCGCCCGCACTTCGTCACCGGGCTGATCGGCCCGCTGCTCACCGACCCCTCGGTCGACTTCGTCAAGGGCTTCTACCACCGGCCTCTGATCAACACCAGCGGGGTGGAGGCCGACGGCGGCGGCCGGGTGACCGAGCTGATGGCCCGTCCGATGCTCAACCTCTTCTGGCCGGAGCTGGCCGGTTTCGTGCAGCCGCTGGCCGGTGAGTACGCCGGGCGTCGTGAGGTGCTGGCCCGGGTGCCCTTCGTCTCCGGCTACGGCGTGGAGACCGCGATGCTGATCGACCTGCTGGAACTCGTCGGGCTGGACGCGTTGGCGCAGGTCGACCTGGGCGAGCGCAAGCACCGGCACCAGGACACCGCCGCGCTGGGCCGGATGTCCGCGCAGATCATGCTCACCGCCTGGTCGCGGTTGCAGCGCCGGGGCTGGGCCAGCCCGGACGTGCTGCCCACCGCGCTGCTCACCCAGTTCCGGCGGGGCGGCTCCGACGCGCTGCCGAACCTGGACCGGGAGATCGTGGTCAGCGACGTGTCGGTCCAGGAGCGTCCGCCGCTGGCGGAGCTTCGACACCGGGTGCCGAGGCGGCGGGTGGTCGCCGCCTCGTAGCGCCGCTCGCCGCGGTAGCGCTCCCACGTCCCCGGTGGTACACGGGGACGGGTCGGCGCTGCCCGGCGCGGTTTCGTCGGGCCATCGGCCGGGTAGTTGGCAGGCCTTGCGGCGGGCGAGACAAGTCGAGGGCGGAGATGGCGAGTCGGATCATCTGTGAGGTAGACGACGGAGCAGCGGTCACCGTCGTCCGGCTCGCCGGCACTCTCGACCTGACCACCACGCGGATGGCCTACGGGGTGCTGGACCGCTGTCTGTCCGACCAGCCGGACGCGCTGGTGGTGGATCTGTCCGGGCTGCGGGTGGAGGACCCGTTGGCGGTGTCGGTCTTCGCCGCCGCCGCCCGTCGGGCCGCCGGTTGGCCGGTGGTGCCGATGGTGCTCTGCGCGCCGGGCGCGACGGCGACCACGCTGACCGACTCGACGGTCTGCCGGGTGGTGCCGATGCGGCGCTCCTGTGACGAGGCGACCCGGGTGGCCGGCGCGTCGGCCGTACCCCGGCTGCGGGTGCGTCTGGAGCCGGTGGCGGCGGCCTGCCGACGGGCCCGGGAGCTGGTCGTCGACGCCTGCGGGCGGTGGAACCTGCCGGAGGCGGTCGGCCCGGCCTCGGTGGTGCTCAGCGAGCTGGTCGGCAACGTGGTCCGGCACGCCGGTACTCCGATGCAGGTGACCGTGACGCTGCGGCGGCCGTGGCTGCACCTGGCGGTGGTCGACGGGAGCAGCGCGCCGGCCCAGCCGGGCCGGTCCGGGCACCGCGACGAGGGCGGCCGGGGCCTGCTGCTGGTGCGCGAGCTGACCGAGCGCTGGGGCAGCGCGCCGGCCGGCGACGGAAAGGCCGTTTGGGCCACGCTGCCGGCTAATTGACCGAAATTACCCCTCTCGCCTGGTTACATGGTCGACGGGGCGGGTAGCCACGCCCGTCCTTTTGCGTCGTCAGCGGGGTGAGAGCGCATGCCCAAGCGGGTAACCACCGAACCCGGACAGGACCGAGGGCCGGCCATCCTGGCACCGGCCCGGTTCGGCGGCTATCCGGGCCCGCTGCGCAAGCCGTTGCCGGGCGCGAAGCTGGTCAGGTTCCTGGCCACCACCGACCACAAGCAGATCGGGCTGCTCTATCTGCTCACCTCGTTCGGCTTCTTCGTGCTGGCTGGGATCGAGGCGATGCTGATCCGCGCCGAGCTGGCCCGCCCGGGTCTGCAGTTCCTCTCGCCGGAGCAGTACAACCAGTTGTTCACCTCGCACGGCGCGGTGATGTTGCTGCTGTTCGCCACGCCCGCCGCGTTCGGGTTCGGCAACTACATCGTGCCGATCCAGATCGGCGCGCCGGACGTGTCGTTCCCCCGGCTCAACGCGCTGGCGTACTGGCTGTACCTGTTCGGCGGGCTGATGGTGATCGGCGGCTTCCTCACCCCGCAGGGCTCGGCCGACTTCGGGTGGACCGCGTACACGCCGTTGAGCACCGTGGAGCACTCCCCCGGCGTCGGCGCGAACATGTGGGTGGTCGGACTGGTGGTGTCGGGTCTGGGCACCATCCTCGGCGCGGTCAACCTGATCACCACGATCCTGACGCTGCGCGCGCCCGGCATGACCATGTTCCGGCTGCCGATCTTCACCTGGAACATGCTGTTCACCAGCGTGCTGGTGATCCTGGTCTTCCCGCTGCTCGCCGCCGCGCTGCTGGCGTTGACCGCCGACCGGCTGCTCGACGCGCAGGTGTTCAACCCGGACACCGGCGGGCCGATGTTGTGGCAGCACCTGTTCTGGTTCTTCGGGCACCCCGAGGTCTACATCATCGCGCTGCCGTTCTTCGGCATCATCACCGAGGTCATCCCGGTCTTCTCCCGTAAGCCGATCTTCGGTTACACCGGCCTGGTGCTGGCCACCATCGCGATCACCGTGCTGTCGATGACGGTGTGGGCGCACCACATGTTCGCCACCGGCCAGGTGCTGCTGCCGTTCTTCAGCATCCTCAGTTATCTGATCGCGGTGCCGACCGGGGTGAAGTTCTTCAACTGGATCGGCACGATGTGGAAGGGACAGCTCACCTTCGAGACGCCGATGCTCTTCTCCATCGGTTTCCTGGTGACCTTCCTGCTCGGCGGCCTCACCGGCGTCCTGTTGGCGAGCCCGCCGGCCGACTTCCACACCCACGACACCTACTTCGTGGTGGCGCACTTCCACTACGTGGTCTTCGGCACGGTGGTCTTCGCGCTCTTCGCCGGCTTCTACTTCTGGTGGCCCAAGATGACCGGGCGGCTGCTCGACGAGCGGCTCGGCAAGATCCATTTCTGGACCATGTTCGTCGGCTTCCACGGCACCTTCCTGGTGCACCACTGGCTGGGCAACGAGGGCATGCCCCGCCGGTACGCCGACTATCTGCCCACCGACGGCTTCACCACGCTCAACACCATCTCCAGCGTCTTCTCGTTCGTGCTGGGCGCGTCCACGTTGTTCTTCATCTGGAACGCCTGGAAGTCCTGGCGGTTCGGCGCCCAGGTGACGGTGGACGACCCGTGGGGTTTCGGCAACTCCCTGGAGTGGGCCACCACCTGCCCGCCGCCGCTGCGCAACTTCGACCGGATGCCGCGGATCCGCTCCGAGCGTCCGGCCTTCGACGCCAAGTACGGCGAACTCGTCTCCGACCTGGGTCGCGACCTTCCGCAGCGGACGGTCAAGCCGCCGCAGGACTTCCGCGACGAACTGCACCGCGAGACGCATCCGCCCGAGTCGCCGGCCGCCGGGGGCGCGCACGGCGCGCCGGAGGCCGAGGCGTACCAGCCCGCGCCGCAGTCCGGGGCCCGGCCGGTGCAGGTGCCGACGCCGGAGGAGGTACGCCGGCCCAGCTTCGCCGACACCGACGAGCCGGAGGACGACCCGCTGGGCGCGGAGCGTCGGGAGCAGAACGACCGCTGGCGGCATCCGCGCGGACGCGGCGACGGCACCGAGAACTGAGTCGGCTCGCACGTGTGACCGGTCCGGGGGACGCGCGGGGCAAAGCGTTAGGAGGGGTCCCCTGCTAGGCACGAGGCGTGAGCAGGGGACCCCTCCTTACCGAACCGTCGTCCGCGCCGTCTTCGTGGTCGCCTCGGACTCGGCCGGACCGTTCTGCCACGGCGGCGGCGCGTCGGCGAGCATCGCCTGACGCAGCCAGGTCAGCGCCCGGGACAGCAGTCGGGACACGTGCATCTGGGAGATGCCGAAGCGGGCGGCGATCTCGGCCTGGGTCTGGTTGCCGTAGAAGCGCATCGCCAGGATCCGTCGTTCCCGCCAGGGCAGCCGGTGCAGCAGCCCGCTGACCGTCACCCGGTCGTCGACCGACTCCAGCGCGATGTCCGACTCGCCGACCAGGTCACCGAACTCGGCCGAGCTCTCCCCGCCGACCGGCGCGTTCAGCGAGGCCGGGCTGTAGCCGGCCGCCGACTCCAGCGCGGCGAGGATCTCCTCCTCCGGCGTCTCCAGTCGCTTGGACAGCTCCGCGACCGTGGGCGCCCGGGACAGTTCGCTGGTCAGGGCCGCCGTCGCCTGCCCGACCTCCAGGATCAGGTCGCGCAGCCGTCGGGGCACGTGCACACCCCAGGTGCGATCCCGGAAATGCCGCTTGATCTCGCCCACGATGGTGATCGCGGCGTACGCGGTGAAGGAGCCGCGTTCCGGGTCGTACCGGTCGACGGCGTTGACGAGTCCCAGACGGGCCACCTGCTCCAGGTCCTCCAGCGGTTCCCCGCGTCCCCGGTAGCGGCGGGCCAGCCGACCCGCGAACGGCAACGCGAAGCGGACCAGGTCGTCCCGTGCCTCCTGGCGTCGCTCGGGCGGCAGTCCCTCGATCCGGGCCGCGTACGCGAGCGCCGCGGCGTCGAGATCCTCCAGCCCCCGGTCCGTCGGTGGTGGTGTGGTGGTGGTCTGTCCGAACATCCGCGCCTCCCTCAGGAAGGACCCCGCCCGGATTGGTGGACACCGGGCACGCGCGTGGACACGCACGGGCCGAAGAGTGGTTTGGTGATTGGGATGCCAGCGGGCGACGCCACGCCGCGGCACGGTGATCAGCCTGTCGCAGCCGGCGGTGTTCCCGCTCCGTAGGTACTCAATCACGGCGGCGCGGGTTCGCGAGGATGTTTCGTCAGCCCCGCCTCAACAGATGAGCAGGCCGTGGGCGGTGCCGCCGGCGCGCAGCGCGGCCAGCGCGTCGGGCACCGTCAGCGGCGGCGGGGCGGGCAGGTCGTACGGCTGGGCGCGGAGCACCTCGGTGGCCCGGCGGGTGGGCACGGAGGTGACCGGGTACCCGCGGGCGGTGGCCCGGTCCAGGGCCCGACGTCGACGGCCGAACCCGGCGACGGCCAACCACTGCGGCAGCCCGGCCAGCGCCGGTGAGCGCACCCCGGGCGGCTCGGGGAGTACGTCCACCGAGGCGAACGGCTCACTGCCGGCCAGCCACCACTCGGCCTGCTCGACGCTGCGTCGGGTCGCGTTCTCGCACCAGTACGGCACCATCCCCGCCCGCACCACCTGCCACGGGTCGAGCAGTCGACCGCATTCCACCACCAACCGGTCACCGGTCTTGCCGGCGGCGCGCAGCCAGCGACGGTACAGGTCGGCGACGGCGGCGCTGAGCACTTCCGGCCCCGGGAACAGCAGCCGGTGCACCGGATGCCCGGCGTGGGCGGTCCACTGCCGGACGGCGCGGTCCAGACCGGGCTCCACGCCGTGCTCGGCGACGGCCGGCGGAGCGGAGATCTCCGGCGGCTCCCAGTTCACGCCGTCTCCCCCGGCGGAGCGCAGCACCTGCCGCAGCGCGTGGCTGTCCGGGTGGAAGTCGACCGGTTCCAGCCCGCTGGCCGGGCAGCCGACCTGGAAGCTGTGCCCGTCGGCGGCGTCGTGCACCGGCCAGGTCCGTGCGTCGCTGAGCACCAGCACCGGAGCGCCCGGCGTCAACCGGTCGGTCAGGAACCGGCGGTACGCCGCCGGCAGCGTCCGCCACCGGGCGGTCAACGCGACCGTCACACCGGCCAGCGAGCCCCGGCTGGCCGGGCAGTGCACCTGACGGACGTGCAGGTCGGGGTTACCGGCCAGCAGCCGCCCGGCGAGGGCGGCGCCGTGGTCCAGGGCGGCGCGGGGGCGGTCCACCGCGCCGCGCGGCCAGTGCGCGGTCATCTCGAAGCCGGCGGGCAGCCACGGTATCCGCAGCGCGGTCGCCAGGTGGGCGGCGGCACCGTGCGGCGAGCCCAGCAGCACGCCGGGATACCGGCCGCGCGGGTACTGGTCGACGAACCACCCGGCCACCCGGGCGGCGTCGACCTCGGCGGCCTGCCCGGCGGTCAGGGCCACTCGACCGGCGGTGCGGGCGGCGGCGGCCCGGCGGATCGGGTCCGGGGTGCCGGCGAACCGGGACACCGGGCCGACGTGTCCGATGTCGGCGCAGTCGGTACCGCGGAGCGCGCGGGCGATGGCGGCGACCAGGATCCGGGCGGTGCTACCCACCGCGACCACCCGGTCGCCGGTCAGCCCCGCACCCGCTGCCGTGAGTCCCGGGCGCGATCCTCGCGCCGGCCCCACCGTGCCCCGTTCGCTCACGCGGCCCGGCTTCCCGCCCGGATGCGGCTTAAACAGGGCATCCCTTCCCCGAGCGGGATCAATCAGGTGATCTTCCACCGTCCACCCCGACGGTGCGCAACACCCCGGCGAGGCCCACGCCGACCGGACCGACCACCAGTTCCAGCAGGCAGGGCCGGTCCGCGCCGAACGCCTCCGCCGAGGCCGCGCCGACCAGTTCCGGCCGGTCGACACGAACACCCCGCAGACCCAGCAGGCGGGCCCAGCCGGCGTACGGGACGTCGTCGGCGGGCGGACGGGGCGACTGCGCGTACCGGGGGTGCCCGGAGCGGGTGTTCAACACCAGCAGCACCAGGCGCGGATCCGGCCACGCCGTCCGGTGCCGGGCCACGGCGACCAGTTCGGCCAGCCCGGAGGCGCGCATCCCCTCGTCGGCGACGACGGCGAGCACCGGGCGGTCCGGGGCGGCCAGCTTGGCGGCCAGCGCGTACGGCAGGGCGGCGCCGGGCGCACCGTCCGTGCGCAGCAGCTCGACCCCGACCGGTACGCGCAGGTGGCGGGCGTACCCGGCGACGGTGCCGCCGCCGTCCACGGTCACCGCGCCGCCCGGCGGCAGCCGGGTGACCAGTTCGTCGAGAACCTGCCCCGGATCGACGGCCCGACCCTCGTCCCACGGCAGGCGGACGGACGCGTCGGCGGGCAGCACCAGGCAGACCGGGCCGCCGCCGCGCAACGCGCTGCCCAACGCCTCGTCCACCAGTTCCGGCACCCGGGCCGGGTCGGCGGCGTACCGGACGTCCCGACACATCCCGGCGAAACGGGGGCCGTCGTCGCGGTGCCCGTCGAGCTGCTGCTCGCCGAGCACCGCCAGCACCGGCAGGCCGGCCCGGCGGGCGGCGTCCAGACCGCCGAGCAGGCCCAGCGCGTCCGGCCCGCCGTCGGAGAGGCAGACGCCGACCCCACCGGCGAACCGGGCGTGGCCGGCGGCCATCGACGCGGCGCTCTCGGCGTGCCGGACCGGGACGAACTCCGGGTCGTCGCCGGCCGCCTGCAACGCCTCGACCAGTGGCGCGGTCGCCCGGCCCGGCGCGCCGTAGACCCGCGCGACCCGCCAGGCCAGCAACCGCGCGACGACCGCGTCCGCGACGGACTGGTCAGCCACCGCCCCGTCCCGGGGTGACCGGGTCGACGTAACGCAGCACCGCGCCGACGCCCTCCACCAGCTCCGGAGCCTCGTCCGGGCCCAGCACGGTCAACTCGGCGTCGGTGCCGACCAGGGCCCGCACCAGTGCCGCGTCGGCGCGTACCCGGGCCGGATCGGCCACGGTGGGGAGTTGACCCGGGTCGGTGGCGATGTCGGTGGCCGCCGGGCCGATCCAGAGCTGCCCGTCGGCGGACGGGTCGTCCACCAGCAGCATCGTGTCCACCTGGTTGCGTTGCAGCGCGGCGACCACGGCGTCGAGTCCGGCGCCGACGTCCTCCTGCGTGCCGAAGCGGTCCAGCGCGGCGGTGACCCGCTGGTCGGCCACCTCGGCGATGGTCTGCACGGTCAGGTCGTCCAGCATGCTCTGGTCGGCCCCCTCGGCCCGGGACCCGGCGTCGGTGCGGACCACCATGTCCTGCCAGCGCGCCGGCATCTGGGCGGCGATCATGCCGGTGGCCCGGATGTCGCCGGCCACCACGACCACCTCGGCGCCGACCCGTTCGGCCAGCTCCACGGTGGCGGCGGTGACGTCGCCCGCGTTGTGGTGCCACGCCTCCATGGCGGCGCGCTGGTAGCGCGACTGGGACCAGCCGCCGGGCTTGACCCGGCGCAACGGGAAACTCTCCCGACCGGTGACGTGCGCCCGTCGGGGCACCCCACCGGCGCTGACCGACATCGCGTCGGCGCCGGTCCGGTCGGCCAGCACCCGCACCCACGCGACCTGCTCACCCCGCTGGGCGAGCAACGGCATCACGTGCGGCAGCGGCGCGTACGCGGCCAGGTCCCGCCGGGGCGGCGCGGAGAGGTACTCGGAGAGCACCACCCGCCCCTGGGCGCCGAAGACGGCGAGCCCGTAGTCCCCGGGCAGCGGGTCGTGTCCGCGTACCACCCGGTCGATGGCGGCGATGGTCGGTTCGTCGGCGCCCTGCTCGGCGAGCTGCTGTTGCAGCCCGCGCCAACGCAGGTCGAGTGCGGCGTGGGCGTCCTCGGTGTCCATCGAGGCGTCCAGGTAGACCGAGCACCACGGACCCGGGCGCTGGTAGAGCGGGCGCAGGAAGGACAGCTGCATGCTCGACCCCTTTCCGGCTCGACCCCGCGCTTACCCGCACCACCCGCGTTGTCACCTGCCGGCCACCGCGTGACCGATTTTCATTCACGTCGTTCAACCCCGAGGATCGATACGATCTGTAGGCGAAAGCGGACTCTGGGTGGTGGACATGGACACGACGTCGTACTCCCGACGCAGCCTGCATCCGACCGGTCGGATCCTCACCGCGCAGATCGTGCGGCTGATGGACGGCTACCCCCGGGAGGTACGCGTGGGGCAGCCGGTGCTGGTGGTGGTGGTCGCCGCCGCCGGTCTGATCGGCCTGCTGGCCAAGCTGGTCCGGGCCGCGCTCAGCGCCGGTTCGGGCACCGGCCGGCGCAGCTTCAAGGAGCTGAAGAAGGGGCCGGAGTACCTGGTCACCCCGGTCCGCCTGCGCGACTCGAACGGCAAACTGTACGAGGTGGAGCTGCACGGGCACCTGCCGCAGAGCGCGCTGCACCCGGCCGACCACGTCCAGCTCACCCTGCGCGACCAGGGCGACCCGGACCTGGCGCCGAAGATCGAACGGATCGTCAACCTGACCACCGGTCAACTGCTGCGACCGCGCACCGCCACCATGTGGTCGCACCTCGGCCCGCCGCTGCTGCTCCAGGCCACACTGGGGCTGCTGCTCCTGGCCGGGCTGGCCGCCTGCACCGCGCTGACCTGAGCGTCAGCCGACCGGGGCGGGCTCCCGCTGCGGCGCGGGAGTGGTGTCGAGCATGCCGCGTCGGCGGGCCCAGCGCTCGAAGACGAGGGTGGCGAACGGCGGCACCGCGCAGGCCAGCGCCACCACGGTGGCCGTCAGGCTCCACCGGTGCACCCGGGCCACGGCCAGCACGAGCAGCCCGTACACCACGAAGAGCGCGCCGTGGATCGGGCCGAACACCTTGACCCCCAGCTCGTTGTCGGGCGGGCCGTATTTCGCCGCCATCCCGGCCAGCAGGCCGGCCCAGGAGATCGCCTCCGCGATCGCCGCCACCACGAACAGCCGGGTCACCTTCTCTCGCACGTCAGCCATGGTATGCGGCACCGGAACCGGAGACCGCACGCGGTCGGGCCCTCCGCCCGGATGCATGGACGCGTCACGTCGGGGGTACCAGGGGTGACAGGGTGGTGACCATGGGCGAGGAAGTCGGCGCACAGACCTTCAGCCGCCAGGATCGGGCTCGCTACCGGGACAAGGTCCGGCGCTGTCTCGACGTCTTCGCCGAGATGCTCCGGGAGTCCCGGTTCGACGTCGACCGGCCGATGACCGGCCTGGAGATCGAGCTGAACCTGGTCGACGACGACTGGCTGCCCACCATGCGCAACGCCGACGTGTTGCGGGCGGTGGCCGACCCGAGTTTCCAGACCGAACTCGGGCAGTTCAACGTCGAGATCAACGTCGCGCCCCGGCGGCTGGCCGGCACCGGCCTACACGAGTTCGAGCAGAGCGTACGGGCCAGCCTGAACGCCGCCGACCAGCGGGCCCGGACGGTCGGCGCGCACCTGGTGATGATCGGCATCCTGCCGACCGTGCGCCCCGAGCACCTGACCGCCGAGACGTTGTCGAACAATCCCCGCTACGCGCTGCTCAACGAGCAGATCTTCGCCGCCCGGGGCGAAGACCTGCGGATCACGGTCAACGGGGTGGAGCGGCTGTCGGTGACCGCCGACACCATCACCCCGGAGGCGGCCTGCACCAGCACCCAGTTCCACCTCCAGGTCTCCCCGGCGCAGTTCGCCGACTACTGGAACGCCGCCCAGGCCGTCGCCGGGATCCAGGTGGCGCTCGGCGCGAACTCGCCGCTGTTCTTCGGCCGGGAACTGTGGCGCGAGACCCGCATCCCGCTGTTCCAGCAGGCCACCGACACCCGCCCCGAGGAGATCAAGACGCAGGGCGTACGGCCCCGGGTGTGGTTCGGGGAACGCTGGATCACCTCGGTCTTCGACCTGTTCGAGGAGAACGTCCGCTACTTCCCGGCGCTGCTGCCTGTCTGCGACGACGAGGACCCGTCGGAGACGCTGGCCGCCGGGGGCGTACCGAACCTGGCCGAGCTGCGGCTGCACAACGGCACCGTCTACCGCTGGAACCGGCCCGTCTACGACGTGCTGCGGGGCCGGCCGCACCTGCGCGTGGAGAACCGGGTGCTGCCGGCCGGGCCGACCGTGCTGGACACCGTCGCCAACGGCGCGTTCTACTTCGGACTCGTCCGGGCGCTGGCCGAGGCGGACCGGCCACTGTGGTCGCAGATGTCGTTCAGCGCCGCCGAGGAGAACTTCAACACCTGCGCCCGGCACGGCATCGACGCGCACGTCTTCTGGCCCGGCCTGGGCTACCTGCCGGTCACCGAGCTGGTGCTGCGCCGCCTGCTGCCGCTGGCCCAGCAGGGACTGGACCGGTGGGGCGTGGACCCGGACGAGCGGGACCGCCTGCTCGGCATCATCGAGCAGCGCTGTCTCACCGGGCGCAACGGCGCGAGCTGGCAGGTGGCCACGTTGCACCGGCTGGAGTCGACCGACCAGCTCGACCGCCCGGAGGCGCTGCGCGAGGTGGTGCGGCACTACGTGGAGCTGATGCACAGCAACCGTCCGGTCCACGAGTGGCCGATCCCCTGACGACCTCCCGACACAGAGAGTGATCGAACGGAGACGGGCATTACCGTGGGTGCGACGTCCTTCCGCCGGGTCGAGAGGATCCGCCGATGCCTCCGTCACACCGTCACTCCGTCACCCGTCTCGCCGTACCATTCCTCGCGCTCGCCCTCGTCGGCGGTGCCGTCCATCCGCTGCCCGCCACCGCCGCACCGCGCACCGCCACCACCGGCGAGCTGCGCACCAGCGTGCGCGACGCCGCCACCGGCGCCGACGCGCGCGGGTGCCTGCACCTGGTCCCGGTCGACCGCGACCCGCTCACCGTCGTCGCCATCGGCGAGGAACAGGTCGGGCGGCTCGCCGGCTGCACCGGCACCGAGGGCGGCACGGTGGTCGCCACCGACGTTCCACCCGGCCGGTACCGCCTGCTGGCCCGTCCCTACGAACCCCACCACGGACTGCAGTGGGTCGGCGCACACGGCGGCACGGGACAGCGGGAGCGGGCGGCGGTCGTCACGGTGCGTGCCGGCCGGACCGTGACCGCACCCACGGTCCGCTTCGACCCGCCGGGCGCCGTGACCGGCCGGCTGACCAGGACGGACGGTACGCCGGTGGCCTCTTCCGGGTACGTCTCGACGATGCCGGACGTCCCGGACCCCAAGTACGGCGGCCGGGGTGCCGTCACCGACGACGACGGCCGCTACACGCTGACCGGCCTCGGGCCGTACCACTGGCCGTTGTACTTCAGCGCAACCCGTATGGCGAGCCAGTGGTCCGGCGGCACCGCCGACTGGCGCGAGGCCCGCACGGTCCGGGTCCGCGCCGGTCGAACCGCCAGCCTCGACCAGACGCTCAGTCCCGGCACCGTGGTCAGCGGCACCATCACCGCCCCGGACATCTCCTACTACGCCCAGGTGATCGCCTTCCACTCCCGCACCGGTGACGTCGTGGGCGTGGCGGACGCGGCCTCCGAGTACACGCTGCGGCTACTGCCGGGGCAGTCGGTGGTGCTGCGCTGCGACTGCGCGTACACGCCGAGCCGCTGGTATCCGAACGCCGGGCAGATCGGCGGCGCCCAGCCCCTGCGGGTACGCGGCAGCCCGTTGACCGCACACTTCGACTTCACCCGTGTCGCCGTGCCGTGAGCGGGCGCTGCCGGTGCCCCGGCGAACGGATCAGCCGCCCGCCTGCCACACCTTCCACAGGCCGTAGAGGGCCGAGACGCCGAGCGCCACCGCGCCCAGCAGGACCGCCTGGCGGCGCTGCGCGCTCGGACGGACCTGGGCGAGGACGGTGGCCGCATAGAGCACCGCCACGATGATCGTCCAGGCCCACGCGGTGGAGATCCGTTCGTCGACCCGGCAACCGGCCGGCGCGGGGTGGATCGCCGGGCACACGTCGACGCGTGGCACGGCCAGATACCAGAAGCCGGCCCAGGCGAGGATCGCGACGGCGCTCGCCACGGCGACCGTCAGCCAGGGTCGGAACGCTGCGGACACGGCCACCTCCTTCGGGACACCCGGAAGCGTCGAGCGTGCGGGACACCCCGGGGGCGGCCAGCGTACCGGTCACGGATCTGCACGCGGAGACGGCACCGCCCGCCGTCGACGGTGGGTGACCGTCGACGGCGGGCGGGTGAGCCTGGTCGGAGCCCCGGCGGTCAGTCGACGCCGAACTCCATGGCGGCGCGGTCCAGGGCCGCGTCCTCGGTCGAGGAGACGCCCCGGGAGGCGATGGCCTCCGCGCCGCCCTCCGGCATCGCGCCGATCAGTCCGGTCGAGGCGGCCTGCGCGGCACCCACCACCCGCTGCGGCGCGCCGCCGACCATGCCCAGGTTGGCGTACTGCTCCAGCTTCGCCCGGGAGTCGGCGATGTCCAGGTTGCGCATGGTGAGCTGGCCGATCCGGTCCGCCGGGCCGAAGGCCGAGTCCGCGGTCCGCTCCATCGACAGCTTGTCCGGGTGGTAGCTGAAGGCCGGGCCGGTGGTGTCCAGGATCGAGTAGTCCTCGCCCCGCCGCAGTCGCAGCGTCACCTCGCCGCTGACCGCCGTACCGACCCAGCGTTGCAGCGACTCGCGCAGCATCAGCGCCTGCGGGTCCAGCCAACGCCCCTCGTACATCAGGCGGCCGAGACGGCGACCCTCGTTGTGGTAGTTCGCCAGGGTGTCCTCGTTGTGGATGGCGTTGACCAGCCGCTCGTAGGCGGCGTGCAGCAACGCCATGCCGGGCGCCTCGTAGATGCCCCGGCTCTTGGCCTCGATGATCCGGTTCTCGATCTGGTCGGACATGCCCAGGCCGTGCCGGCCGCCGATGGCGTTGGCCTCCAGCACCAGGTCCACCGCGCTGCCGAACTCCTTGCCGTTGATCGTGACCGGACGGCCCTGGTCGAAGCCGATCGTCACGTCCTCGGTGGGGATCTCCACCGCCGGGTCCCAGAACCGGACGCCCATGATCGGGTTGACCGTCTCGATGCCGGCGTCCAGGTGTTCGAGGGTCTTCGCCTCGTGCGTGGCGCCCCAGATGTTGGCGTCCGTGGAGTACGCCTTCTCGGTGCTGTCCCGGTAGGGCAGGTCCCGCTCCTGCAGCCACTCGGACATCTCCTTGCGGCCACCCAGCTCGGTGACGAAGCTGCTGTCCAGCCACGGCTTGTAGATCCGCAACTGCGGGTTGGCCAGCAGGCCGTACCGGTAGAAGCGCTCGATGTCGTTGCCCTTGAAGGTCGACCCGTCGCCCCAGATCTGCACGTCGTCGGCGACCATCGCCCGCACCAGCAGCGTCCCGGTGACCGCGCGCCCCAGCGGCGTGGTGTTGAAGTACGCCCGCCCGCCCGAGCGGATGTGGAAGGCGCCGCAGGTCAGCGCCGCCAGCCCCTCCTCGACCAGGGCGGCACGGCAGTCGACCAGGCGGGCCAGCTCGGCGCCGTAGCTGAGCGCGCGACCGGGCACCGAGGCGATGTCGGGCTCGTCGTACTGGCCGATGTCGGCGGTGTAGGCGCAGGGCACCGCACCCTTGTCGCGCATCCACGCGACCGCGACCGAGGTGTCGAGGCCGCCGGAGAAGGCGATGCCGACACGTTCACCCGTGGGCAGGGAGGTAAGAACCTTGGACACAAGGAAGAGTATGCACCACCCCGCATACCCATGCAAGTTGTAGCCGACGAGCCACCGTGCGCGGGAAATCAGGCAGACCTACGCCACCATAAATTCATTACCATCGAAGCCGTCACCCTCCGTGAGACGAGGAGCGCGCTGTGACTCAGGCTGACCGACGCACCCGCCGCCCGCACGCCGCCGACCAGATCGAGCTGCCGCCCGAGCCCCGCGCCACCTCCGTGTTCGTCACCGGGCACGCACCACGCCGACGCGGCGTGATCATCCTGCTCAGCGTGCTCGCCGGCTTCCTGCTCACCGTCGTCTGGTCGGCGGAGTTCGTCGACCAGACGATCGGCGACAACATCGCCAACGCCATGCTGGGCCACGACGCCAAGGAAACCCCGCTCAGCGGAGTCCTGGCCGGTGTGCTCTTCGCGTTCGTCTCCGGAGTCGCCGGCACCTTCACCGCCTGCAACGTCGCCGCCTTCGGTGCCCTCGCCCCCTTGGCCGGTACGCCCGACAGCCGGCTGGGCCGCTTCCTGGCGCCGCTGCGCCCGCTGGGCTGGATGGCGGTCGGCATGGTCACGGTCTCCGCCGCATACGGTGCGATCGTCGGCCTGGTCGGCACGTCGATGCCCCAGTTCTCCGTCGCGCCGAACACCCCTGGATCGCTGTCACCACGCAGCATCCAGTCCATGGTGGTCTTCGGCCTGATCGGGCTGATCATGATCTACCTGGGGCTGGCAGCGCTGCGGGTGGTGCCGGACCCCTTCGCCCGGATCTCACGCCGGTACCCCAACGCCCCACTGGTCTTCATGGGCGCGCTCATCGCCGGCTTCCTGATCGGGCGACCGTTCCCGCTGTTCCGTCAGATGTTCCGCGACGCCGCGGAGAGCGGCAACCCGTTGTACGGTGCGGCGGCCTTCACCCTCCAGTCGATCGGCAACATCGTCATCATGGCGGTGCTCTTCCTGTTGCTGGCATGGTTCGCCGGCAGTCGGTTGCAGAGCTGGTTCGCCGCGCGCCCGGCCCGACTCGCGGCGACCATCGCGGTGGCGTTCCTCGTCGCGGGCGTGTTCACCTTCCTCTACTGGGACGTCCGGCTGCTCGCCCGTCGGGAGATCATCCCCTGGTACCCGACCGCTCCCTGGGCATGATGTCGGCCGCCTCGCGGAGGGCGGTGATCGTGGTGCGTACGGCGGGGGTGTCCGCGACGGCGTCGTGCACCACCACGTGGATCGAGCGGATCGGGGTCGGCCGGACCACCCGGACCGGCCGCACCCCGTCGGGCAGGTGTGCGGCGCCGAGCGCGGGCAGCACCGTGAGGCCGATACCGGCGGCGACGAAGGCGAGCGCCGTACGGTAGTCGTGCGCCTCGACCCGGAACGCCGGGCTGAATCCGGCGGCGGTGCAGGCTTCGAGGAGTTTGGCGCGGCACCAGCCCCGGGCGAAGTCGTTGTCGACCCAGCGCTCCTCGGCGAGGTCGGCCAGGTCCACCTCGTCGTGGCCGGCGAGGGGGTGTCCGGCGGGCAGGACGGCCACGTACGGGTCGTCGAGGATGTGCTGGGCGGTGAAGCCCGAGCCCGGGTCGAAGCCGGGGTCGGCCACGACCACCTGGACGTCGGCGCGTTCCTCCCGGCTGTCCGGGATGTGCTCCCGTAGTTGCAGGTCCAGCCGGACGCCGGGGAGTTCGGTGAGGATGTGCCGCACCACGAGCGGCATCCACGCCTCCCCCACCGACGCGAAGTACGCGATGGACAGCGAGCCGGTGCGGCCGGTACGCAGGTCCGCGATCAGCGACTCGGCCGCGCCGACCCGGGCGAGCACCCGGTCCGCCTCGGCGGCGAGGGCGTGGCCGGCGGCGGTGGGCCGCAGACCCCGACCGGCGCGGGCGAGGAGGGTGAGGCCGGTTTCGCGTTGCAGCGCGGTGAGGTGCTGGCTGACGGCGGAGGGGGTGTAGCCGAGGTTGACGGCGGCGGCGGCGACGGAGCCGGACGCGACGACGGAACGGAAGACCCGGAGGCGGTGAACGTCGAGCACCCCACAACCATAAAGCAGAACTTAACGGTCGTGAAGAAACAGTCGCTGGTGCTGAATCGTCGGGCGTTCGAGAATCGACCCATGACGCTCACCGAAGCCCCCGGCAGGGCCACCACCGACGGCTCCCGCGCCACGGCGTACCCGCCATCTGCGGCACCGCGTCGGACCTGGCCGATCGTGGCCGCCGCCGCGACCACGGTGGTGCTGTGGGCCTCGGCGTTCGTCGGCATCCGCTTCGCCGGGCACGACTACTCGCCGGGCGCGATGGCGCTGGGCCGCATGCTGGCCGCGTCCGCCGCGCTGACCCTGTTCGTCGTGGTCACCCGACGGATCCGGGCGCCGTACGCCGCACCGAGTCCCCGCCGGGTCGCCGTGCCCCGGGGCGGCACGCTGGGGTTGATCGCGCTGTGGGGCGTGGCCTGGTTCGGCGGGTACAACGTGGCGCTCAACGCCGCCGAGCGGCTGGTCGACGCCGGGACGGCCGCGCTGCTGGTGGCGGTCGCGCCCATCCTCGTGGCGATCGCGGCGACGCTCGTACTCGGCGAACGGCTCACCGGCCGCCTCGGCGTCGGGGTGACGATCGCCTTCGTGGGCGTGGCCCTGATCGCGGTCGGCGGCTTCACCGGCCACGCCGACCCGGTGGGCGTCGCGCTGGCGGTCCTCTCCGCCGTGCTCTATGCCTTCGGCGTCCTGCTCCAGAAGCGTCTCCTGGCGCGGGTGGACGCGGTGACGGTGACCTGGCTCGGCGCGCTGGCCGGGACGGCGGCCCTGCTGCCGTTCGCGCCCACGCTGCTCACGGAGTTCACCGCGGCCCCGCTCCCGGCGACCCTCGGCGTACTGTTCCTCGGCGTGTTCCCGACCGCGATCGGCTTCCTCACCTGGGGCTACGTCCTGTCCCACTGGACCGCGGGCCGCACCACCGCCGCGACCTACCTGGTCCCGCCGGTGACGGTCCTGCTGTCCTGGACGCTGCTGGGTGAGGTGCCCGCGCCACTCGCCCTGCTCGGCGGCGTGCTCTGCCTGGCCGGCGTGATCTTCGCGACGCGCCGCTGACAGCCGAACGACGGCACGGCCGCACCACACGGGGCCCCGCTCGCGCCTCGCGGCACGGCGCGTGGCCCCGCTCGCGCCTCGCGGTGTGGCGCTCGGCCCCTGTCGAGCGATGGTTGCCCCGCGACGGTGGGCGCCCGGTGCCATCGGTGAGCCACGGGCAGCAACAGGGGCAGCAGCAGCGGCGGGCCGGCCGTAGACTCGCCTGGCCGCGCCGCAGCCGGGCGCACCGACGCGGGAGGAAGGCCGTGGCGAGCGACGCGTACGAACCGGTCGAGGTCTCGATGGCCTCCGATGCCGGGGCACCTCCGGCAGGCAGCCGCAGACGTCGGATCCTGCCCCTGGTCGCCGTGACGACCGTGGTGGCGGTGGCAGTGGGCCTGGCCGTCTGGTTCGCCCGACCCGCGCCGGAGCCGGACCCGGTGACCGGCCAACCTCCATCGGCACCCGTCGAGTTCGCTCCCGACCAGCAGATGTTCTACCCCGGTCATCTGCCTGGCCCGGTCCGTGCCGCCAGTTACGTGACCGAGCCGGACATCCACACCATCACGATGTCCGGGTACCTCGATTCTGCTGGGGACAGCGGTCGCTCTGACGACGACGAGGACTGGCGTGTCGAGATCCTGATGGCGGCGCGGGGCGCCGACGTCCACCGCTTCGACCGGGAGTACGACGAAGAAGGCGAACTGAAGGTCCCGGGCGATCCGGTCGCGCCGGTGCACGGCCGTCCCGCCTTCCAGACCGAGTGGGAAACCAGCCGGATCCTGGTCTGGGAGTACGCGCCGGATGCCTGGATCCGGATGACGGTGACCAGTGTCGACCGCCCTGGCGAGACCACGCGCCGCGTGGCCGAGGGCATTCGCTGGGTGACCACACCACTGCCCCTGCCCTTCGAGGTGACGGGCCTGCCCGACGGCGCTGTGCTCGAACGTACGACTCTGCAGTGGAGCCAGGACGGGCCGACGAGTTCCTCCGCCGAGTACCTGATGACGCAGATCGAGGGCGCTCACGAACGTCCGTTCGCCCACACCGTCACGGTCGGTCTGAGCACCGAGAGTCTGGCGAGTCGCAGAGACAACGAGACCGAGGACGTCACCGTGGCAGGCCGGGCCGCCACCGCACACGTCTTCAAGAACAAGGGCAGCGCGGGGACGTACCGGGTGGGTCAGCTCCCCGGTGGGTGCGCATCGTGTGTCGCGGAGTTGCACATCCCGACCCGACCTGCCAGCACCGGGGTGGGCGACCGGGACGACGCGCTGAAGCTGGCGGCCTCGATCCGGCTGGTGGAGGGTCGTGAGGATCCCGCCGGGTGGCGCTTCTGGTAGCCGGCGACCCGCCCCGGTGGCCGAGGACGACCGGCCGGTCAGAGTTCCACGATCGCTGCCGTCTCCGCCGGTAGCTCGATGCGGTCGCGTTGCACGGTGACGCCCTCCCCCGTGGCCAGCAGCACCCGGCGGGCCACCCCGGGCAGCGTCACCCGCTGCGGCTTGTCCGCCAGGTTCGCCGCCACCAGGCAGTCACCGCGCCGCATCACCAGGAACCGGTCGCCGTGGCGGACGTCGATGGCGAACAGGTGCGGGTCGGACAGTTCGGGGCGGGACTTGCGCAGCGCGATCAGGCGGCGGTGGAACTCGTACATCTGCCGGTGTTCGGGTTTGTCCAGCTCGGACCAGTCGAGCCGGGAGCGGACGAAGGTCTGCCGGTCCTGCGGGTCGGGCACGTCGCCGGGGGGCCAGCCGTGGGCGGCGAACTCGCTGCGGCGGCCGGTCACCACGGCAGCCGCCAACTCGGGCTCCGGGTGCGACGTGAAGTACTGCCACGGCGTCGACGCCGACCACTCCTCCCCCATGAACAGCATCGGCGTGAAGGGGGCGGTCATCAGGAGCGTCGCGCCGACGCGCAGCAGCGCCGGGGAGAGCGTCGCGGAGAGGCGGTCGCCGGTGGCGCGGTTGCCGATCTGGTCGTGGTTCTGCAGGTACGCGACGAAGCGGTGGCCGGGGGTACGCGGGTCGACCGGGCGGCCGTGCTGGCGGTGGCGGAAGCTGGACCAGGTGCCGGTGTGGAAGAACGCGCCGGTGAGCACCTCGGCGAGGCACTCCATGGTGCCGAAGTCGCCGTAGTAGCCCTGCCGTTCGCCGGTGAGCAGGGTGTGCAGGGCGTGGTGGGCGTCGTCGTTCCACTGGGCGTGCAGGCCGTAGCCGCCGGCCTCCCGGGGGCTGATCAGCCGGGGGTCGTTGAGGTCGGACTCGGCGATCAGGGACAGCGGGCGGCCCAGGTGCACGGAGAGCGACTCGACCTCGACGGCGATCTCCTCCAGCAGGTGCACCGCGCGGGAGTCGGGCATCGCGTGGACGGCGTCCAGCCGCAGGCCGTCGACGTGGTAGTCGCGCAGCCACATCAGGACATTGTCGGTGACGAAGCGGCGTACGCCGTCGGAGTGCGGGCCGTCCAGGTTGACCGCCTGGCCCCAGGGGGTGTCCCGCTCGCTGAGGTACGGCGCGAACATCGGCGCGTAGGCCCCGGAGGGCCCGAAATGGTTGTAGACGACGTCGAGGATCACCCCCAACCCCTTGGCGTGGGCGGCGTCGACGAGGCGTTTGAGTCCGTCCGGGCCGCCGTACGGTTCGTGCGGGGCGAACCAGCAGACGCCGTCGTACCCCCAGTTGTGCTCGCCGTTGAAGGCGTTGACCGGCAGCAGTTCGATCATGTCGACGCCGAGGTCGACCAGGTGGTCGAGCTTGCCGATCGCGGCGTCGAAGGTGCCTTCCGGGGTGAACGTGCCGACGTGCAGTTCGTAGAGGACGCTGCCGGGCAGTTGCCGCCCGGTCCAGGCGGTGTCGGTCCAGTCGAAGGCCGCGTGGTCGTAGCGGCGGCTCGGGCCGTGCACCCCGGCGGGCTGCCACCGCGAGCGGGGGTCGGGCAGCGCCCGGTCGTCGTCGAGCAGGAACGCGTAGTCGTCACCGGCGTCGGGCACCTCGACCCGCCACCAGCCGCCCCGCCCGGCACGCATCTCGTGGTCGGCGGCGCCCGGCAGGCGCAGCCGGACCCGGGACGCCTCCGGTGCCCAGACGGTGAACTCGGTCATGACGCCTTCCCGGTGCCATCGGTGGGGGTGAGCAGCGCGACGGGATAGGTGGCGAGCAGGTCGGCCAGACGGACCTGACCGTCACTGTAGACCCGCCCGGTGAACTGGCACGACATCTCGTCGACAGGCAATGACAGGGTGGTGTCGCGCCAGCCGCCGCCGGCCGCCAGACGCAGCGGGAGTCGGGTGGCGACGGCGAGCGCGCCGCCCCGGTCGAAGGCGACGGCGTGCCGGGCGGCCGGGCCGTGCACGACGACCGGCTGGTAGTCGCCGAACAGCTCCGGGCGGCCCCGACGCAGGCGCAGGGTGCGGGAGACCACGAGCAGCTTGGCTGCGCCGGTCTCGTCCACCGTCGGCTGCCAGCCGGCGTCGAGCCGGGCCAGCAGCTCCCGGCGTACGGCGAAGTCGACCGGGCGGCGGTTGTCCGGGTCGACCAGGGAGTCGTCCCACAGCTCGGTGCCCTGGTAGGTGTCGGGCACTCCGGGCATGGCGAGCTGCACCAGCTTCTGCCCGAGCGAGTTGACCCAGCCGGCCGGGGTGATCTCGGCGGCGAACGCGGCGATCGAGGCGTGCACCGCCGGGTCGTCGTACATGGCGTCGACCAGGGCGTGCATGGCCTGCTCGAAGGCCGGGTCGGGATCGGTCCAACCGGTCGAGGCGGCGGCCTCCCGGGCGGCCTTCTCGGCGTACGCGTGCATCCGCTCGCGCGCGATCGGCCAGGCGCCGACGACGGTCTGCCAGAGCAGGTGGGCCAGCGCGGCGTCCGGCAGTGGGACGGCGGAGGTCCAGGCGGTGACCTGCTCGGCCCAGCGGCGCGGCAGCTCGGCCAGGACGGCCAGGCGGGCGCGGACGTCCTCGCCGCGTTTGGTGTCGTGGGTCGACAGCGTGGTCATGCTCGCCGGCCAGCGTTCGTGCCGGGCGGCGGCGAAGCGGTGGAACCGGCCGGGCAGGGTGCCGAAGTGGGCGGGGCTGCCGCCGACCTCGTTGAGCGCGACGAACCGGGTCCACCGGTAGTAGGCGGTGTCCTCGACGCCTTTGGCCATCACCGCGCCGGTGAACTGCGGGAAGCGGCGGGCCAGTTCGTCGTCGGGGTCGCGTAGCCGCCGGGTCACCGTGTCCAGCGCGCCGGTCAGGTCGGTGCGGCGGCGGCCGGCCTCGGCGCGGGCGTTGGCCAGGTGCCGTGCCCCGTCGGGCGGGTAGCCCCGGTAGACCGGGAACGCGGCGGCCAACTCGGCCAGGGCGGCGCGGGCCACGTCCGGCTCCACGTCGGGGGCGAGTGCGGCGAGGCGGGTCAACTCGGTGGCGAGCAGCCGGGTGGCGGCACCGAGCTTCGTGTCGTGGGTCAGGTCGGCCCAGGAGGTGGCCCGACCGACCAGCCGGGTGTCCAGGGCGGTGAAATCGGCCTCGGCGTCGCTGTCGACGAAGAGTCCACCGACGGCGTTGAGGGCGTCGTAGCCGGTGGTGCCGTCCACCGGCCAGGAGGGCAGTTCCTCGCCATACTCCAGGATCTTCTCCACCACCAGCCAGGCGTCCGGGGCGGCCTCGCGCAGCCGGGCCAGGTAGCCGCCGGGGTCGCGCAGCCCGTCGGGGTGGTCGACCCGGATGCCGTCGACCTCACCGGCCGCCGCCCAGGCCAGGATCAGCTCGTGGGTGGCGGCGAACACCTCCGGGTCCTCCACCCGCAGCCCGGCCAGGGCGGCGATCGAGAAGAACCGGCGGTACGACAGCTCGGTGTCGCCGCGTCGCCAGGAGACCAGTTCGTAGTGCTGCCGGTCGTGCACCTCGCGGGGGCTGCCGTCGCCGGTGCCGTCGGCGATCGGGAAGCGGTGCTCGTGGTAGCGCAGCTCACCGTCGGCGATCTTGAGGTCGGCGAGCGCGTCGGGGTCGTCGGCGAGCACCGGCAGCAGCAGCCGGTCCCGCGTCCAGTCGATGTCGAACCAGCGGGCGTACGCCGAGTCGCGTCCCCGGCGCAGCACGTCCCACCAGGCCGGGTTGGCGGCCGGTACGGCGACTCCGGCGTGGTTGGGCACGATGTCGACGACCAGGCCGAGCCCGGCCGTGCGCAGTGCCCGCAGCAGGCGCTGCCGGGCTGGCTCGCCGCCGATCTCCGGGTTGACCTGCCGGTGGTCGACGACGTCGTAGCCGTGCGCGCTGCCCGGTGCGGCGGCCAGCAGCGGCGCGCTGTAGAGGTGGGTGACGCCGAGGGCGGCGAGGTAGCCGGCCAGGTCGGCGGTGGCGTCCAGGTCGAACCCCGGGCTCACCTGCACCCGGTAGGTCGCCCCGACGGGGGTCACGGTCATGGTCAGGCCACCCTCTCCAGCACCACCAGTGAGCGGTCCGGTACGCAGACCGAAGCGCCGGTCTCCACGGTGGTGCTCTTGTCCTGGTCGGGTTCGGCGGTGCTGATCACCAGCTCCCAGCGCTGGCCGAACTCGGCCGGCGGCGGGGTGAAGTCCAGTGGCGCGTCGTGGGCGTTGAAGCAGAGCCAGAACGAGGCGTCGTGGTGGCGTTGGCCGTACTGGCCGCGTTCCCGGATGCCCTCGCCGTTGACGAACAGCGCCACCGAACGGCCGAAGTCGTTGCCCCAGTCCTCGCCGGTCATCTCCCGCCCGTCCGGGGTGTACCAGGCCAGGTCGGGCAGGGGCTCGTCGACCCCGCGACCGTGCACCGGCAGGCCGGTGAAGAAGCGGCGACGCTGGAACACCTGGTGCTGCCGCCGGAACTCGACCAGGCGGCGGGTGAAGTCGAGCAGCTCGGTGTCGACCGCGTCCCAGTCGACCCAGGCGATCTCGCTGTCCTGGCAGTAGGCGTTGTTGTTGCCCCGTTGGGTGCGACCCAGTTCGTCGCCGTGTCCGATCATCGGTACCCCCTGGGACAGCAGCAGGGTGGCGATGAAGTTGCGTTGCTGCTTGGCGCGCAGCGCGCGCACGCCCGGGTCGTCGGTGTCGCCCTCGACGCCGCAGTTCCAGGAGCGGTTGTGGCTCTCGCCGTCGCGGTTGTCCTCGCCGTTGGCCTCGTTGTGCTTGTCGTTGTAGGAGACCAGGTCGGCCAGGGTGAAACCGTCGTGGCAGGTGACGAAGTTGATGCTGTGGAAGGGACGGCGGCCGTCGTCCTGGTAGAGGTCGGCGGAGCCGGAGATCCGGGAGGCGAACTCGGCGAGGGTGGCCGGCTCGCCGCGCCAGAAGTCGCGAACCGTGTCGCGGTACTTGCCGTTCCACTCGGTCCACTGCGGCGGGAAGTTGCCGACCTGGTAGCCGCCGGGGCCGACGTCCCACGGCTCGGCGATCAGTTTGACCCGGCTGACCACCGGGTCCTGTTGCACCACCTCGAAGAAGGTGGAGAGCCGGTCGACCTCGTAGAACTCCCGGGCCAGGGTGGCGGCCAGGTCGAACCGGAAGCCGTCCACGTGCATCTCGGTGACCCAGTACCGCAGCGAATCCATGATCAGTTGCAGCGAGTGCGGGTTGCGGACGTTGAGGCTGTTGCCGGTGCCGGTGTAGTCCACGTAGTACTGCCGATTCTCCTCCGACAGGCGGTAGTAGCTGGGGTTGTCGACACCCTTGAAGCTGAGCGCCGGGCCGAGGTGGTTGCCCTCGGCGGTGTGGTTGTAGACCACGTCGAGGATGACCTCGATGCCCGCCGCGTGCAGCGCCTTGACCATGCCCCGGAACTCCTGCACCTGCTGGCCCAGGTGGCCCAGGGCGGAGTAGGCGTGGTGCGGGGCGAAGAAGCCGATGGTGTTGTAGCCCCAGTAGTTGCGCAGCCCCATGTCGGCCAGGCGGTGGTCGTTGACGAACTGGTGCACCGGCATCAGCTCGATGGCGGTGATGCCGAGCCGGGTCAGGTGCTCGATCATCGGTGGTGAGGCGATGCCCGCGTACGTGCCGCGCAGCTCCTCGGGGATGCCGGGCAGCCGCATGGTCAGCCCGCGTACGTGCGCCTCGTAGATCACCGAGTGGTGGTACGGGATGCGCGGCGGGGCGTCGTTACCCCAGTCGAAGTACGGGTTCACCACCACGGACTTGGGCATGAACGGCGCTGAGTCGGTGACGTTCATCCGGTCCGGGTCACCGTGTTCGTAGTCGTAGACCGCCGGGTCCCACCGCACGTCCCCGTCGATCGCCTTGGCGTACGGGTCGATGAGCAGCTTGTGCGGGTTGCAGCGCAGCCCGTTCGCCGGCTCGTACGGGCCGTGCACGCGGTAGCCGTACCGCTGGCCGGGCCCGATCCCCGGGATGTACGCGTGCCAGACGTACGCGTCCACCTCGCGCAGCTCGATCCGACGTTCGTGGCCGACGTCCCACTCGTCGAAGAGGCACAGTTCGATCTTGTCCGCCACCTCGGAGAAGATCGCGAAGTTGGTGCCCATCCCGTCGTACGTGGCCCCGAGGGGGTACCGCTCGCCCGGCCAGACCTGCATGTCGCTCCTTCGGCCACGTGTCACGGGCGCGCGCCCGCGCCCGTAGCGCACCCGTCCGGGGGAGCCCGGCCGAGGCGCGCGGCGGTAATGCCCCGCACGGTCCGCCACCAATCCATCCGATCGGGTGAATGCCCGGTATCCGGCCGACTGATGCCAGATGAACCCTTGCGGTGCCGTCCGTCACTGTGACCGTTCTCGGGGTGCGTTATCGGCCATCATGCCGTTTCCTTGTTACCGGGCAAGTTCTCGCCTGCCCGAACCCCGACGCTGTTCCCCTCGCCGCCACCGACGCCGGCGCGTTCTCTGCTGCACGGACGGAGACTGCTGTGACGACCCTGCGGATCGGCGGGCGTACCGCCACCGCCACGGACCGGCTCCACCGGCCCACCCTCACCTCGCGACCCCAGATCCCGGCCCAGCCCGGTCCGGCCACCCCGCCGCGCACCCACCGCATCCTGATGTTGTCGTGGGAGTTCCCGCCGGTGCTCGTGGGCGGCCTCGGCCGGCACGTGCACGCGCTCTCGGTGGCTCTGGCCGCCGCCGGCCACGAGGTCACCGTCGTCACCCGTCACTGCGAGGGCGCTCCGCTGGAGGAGTACGTCGACGGCGTCCGGGTCGTCCGGGCCGTCGAGGACCCGGTGGCCTTCCCGCTGGCCACCGAGAGCCTGCTGGCCTGGACCATGGCGTTCAACCACACGCTGACCCGGGCCGCGCTGCGTGCCGCCTCCTCCGGCGGCTACGACGTCATCCACGCCCACGACTGGCTGGTCGCGCACGCCGCGATGACCCTGCGCGACCACCTGGACCTGCCGCTGGTGAGCACCATCCACGCCACCGAGGCGGGCCGGCACCAGGGCTGGCTGCCCGAGGAGATGAACCGCACCATCCACGGCGTGGAGCACTGGCTCAGCACCGAGTCGACCCGGGTGGTGGTCTGCTCCGGGTACATGCGCGAGGAGGTCAGCGCCCTGTTCGGGGTGCCGACCGAGCGCGTCGACGTGGTCCCCAACGGCGTGGAGCCGCATCGCTGGCGGGTCTCGGCCAGCGCGGTGGCGCAGGCCCGGGCCCGGTTCGCCGGGGACGGCCCGCTGGTCACCTTCGCCGGTCGGCTGGTCTACGAGAAGGGCGTGCAGCACCTGCTCGCCGGGCTGCCCAAGCTGCGCGAACGGCACCCCGGGCTGCGTGCGGTGATCGTCGGTGACGGGCCGTACCGGGGCGAGTTGGAGGCCGACGTGCACCGGCTCGGTCTGGGCGGCATGGTCAGCCTGCCGGGCTTCCTCGGCGGCACCGACCTGCCGGCCGTGATGGCCGCCTCCGACTGCTTCGCGGTGCCCAGCATCTACGAGCCGTTCGGCATGGTGGCGCTGGAGGGTGCCGCCGCCGGTGCCCCGCTCGCGGTCGCCGAGACCGGTGGGCTCGCCGAGATCGTCGAGCCGGGCGTCACCGGCATGACCTTCCGGCCGCACGACCCGGACGCGCTGACCGACGCGGTGCACGCGGTGCTCTCCGACCGCGAGCGGGCCCGGACGCTGGCCCGTCGCGCCCGTGCCATGGTGCACGAGCAGTACGGCTGGGCGGCCATCGCCAGCCGTACCGGCTCGGCGTACGCGGCGGCCATCGCCCAGGCCCCGAACGTCGCCGCCGAACGCGCCGCGCAGCTCATGGCGCACGGGCGGTCGCGTCCCGTGGTCCCGGACGGCAACCTGCTGGCCGCCGCCGGCCTGCGCTGACCCACACCGGCGCCGTCGCACGACACGGCCCTGGCTCCCGCCGCACGCGGGCGCCAGGGCCGTCACCGTTTCCGGCCGGCACCGTTCGGGCCGCGTGGCGGGAGGGCAGCGTGGCGGGAGGGCAGCGTGGCGGGAGGGCAGCGCGGGCGCTGTCCGGGTGATGCGACCGCCGCAGATGCCGCCACCGACCCGGACGTGGCCGGCCCGGCGGTCGGTGGCGGCGGAAGAGGTACTCCTTCGCCGCGCCTGTCGAGCTGACGGCGAGAACGGATCGCCGACGCCGTGCAGGTCCGCTCGACCGGCTGGTGGACGAGGCCGACGGATGCTCGACCCTGGCCGCGAACGGAGGCCGCCCGCTTGCTCGACCCAGGCCGCGAACGGAGGCCGCCCGGATGCTCGCCCCGACCGCGAACGCGCGCCGCCCGGATGCTCGATCCTGGCCGCGAACGCACGGACGGGTCAGCTCGACAGGCGTCGAGGGTGGTCGACCACCGCGACGGCGAGCCGCCCCCAGCGCACAGACCTGGCGGCGACGCGCGGATGACAAATCCGTCCAAGCCGGACCAAACGGGTGCGTGTCGGCCTGCGTCGAGCGGCGGCCAGACCCGTTCGGCCAGAGGTTTTTGTCGTTACGATCTTGTATCCGCACTGGTCACCACTGCTTAACATCCGACAGACTCGCAAGGATTCGGGAAGGCTGCGGCCTCCGCGAGGCCGAGGAGGATGTGCGTGCGGGTGCTCCTGGTGGAAGACGACCTCCGTGTGTCGGCGGGTCTCTCCGCGGCACTGCGGCGGCGGGGGCACGAGGTCGTGCAGGCACTGACGGCCGCCGAGGCGGTCGAGGCGGAGCCGGTGGACCTCATCCTGCTCGACATGAACCTGCCGGACCGCGACGGTCTGGAGGTGTGCCGGCGGATCCGCCAGCACAACGAGGGGGTCGCGATCATCGCCGTGACGGCGCGCGCCGAGGAGCGCGACCGGGTGGCCGGGCTGCGGGCCGGGGCCGACGACTACGTGGTGAAGCCGTTCTCGATGGTCGAGTTGCAGGCCCGGATCGAGGCGGTGATGCGGCGGACCACGCGTACCGCCCGGCCGGCGACGCTGGTGCAGGTCGGCACACTGCGCATCGACGTGGACGCCCGGCGGGTGTGGGTGGCCGACCGGGAGGTCGGCCTGTCCCGCAAGGAGTTCGACCTGCTGCTGGCGCTGGCCCGGCAGCCGGGCACCGTGGTGCCCCGGGACCGGTTGCAGTTGGAGGTCTGGCAGACCACCTGGGCGACCCGGCACAACCTCGACGTCCACGTGGCGGCGCTGCGCGCCAAGCTCGACGACGCCGGACTGGTCGAAACCGTACGCGGAGTCGGTTATCGCCTCCGGGCGGACTGAGCGTCGACTCAGGTCCGGGTTCGGACGAACCTCAAGGCATCCTCAAGAATCCCTGCTCGCAGCCCCGAAGTCGGCCGTCTGCGGGTGTGCTGTCGGTATCCAGCCCTCCCTCCTGTTTGGAGAACCCCCCTTGAGATACAGACGGACAACGGTCGGTGTCTTCTCCACACTTCTCGTCGCCGTGCTCGCGGCGACCGCCCAGCCGGCCCCGGCGCTCGGGCAGCCCACCACCGCGCTGGCCCAGGCGGAGCCGAACCAGGTCCAGGGCCTGACGGTCGTCCAGGGCGACGGGTACGCCACGCTGGCCTGGACGCACGTCGACGGCGCCACCGACTATCAGATCGAGCGGACCGCCCTCGCCGAGGACGGCACCGCCTCCGGTAACGGCGTGATCGTCGGTGTCTGGCGGCCGAACCGTCAGGTCAACAACTCGGAGCCCACCTTCGCCGACGCCGGCTTCGTGCCGGGCAACCGGTTCCAGTGGCGGGTACGCGCCCGCTTCGGCACCGAGGCGCAGCCGTACTCGGCGGCCGTCAACGGCACCACCAAGGCGCACTGGGGCGACCCGAACGTCGCCGGCCAGAACCTGCGTACGCAGTGGGAGAACACCCTCGGCGCGCAGTACACCAGCGACGTCAACGAGTACGCCTACACGGCGACCATCGACGAGCTGAGCGAGCGGGTACGCGTCGTGGAGCTCGGCCGCACCATCAACAACCGGCCGATCAACATGTTCGTCATCGGCTACCCCACCCCGCCGGCGACCCCGGCGGCCGTGGCCGCGACGAACCCGCTGCTGCTCAACTGCAACGTGCACGGCAACGAGCCGGGCGACCGCGAGGCGTGCTTCATCATGGCCCGCCAGCTCGCCTTCACCGACGACCCGGCCACCCTCGACCGGCTGTCGAAGACCACCGTGCTGATCCTGCCGACCATCAACGGCGACGGTCGGGCCGCCAACAGCCGGGGCAACTCCACCGGTCAGGACCTGAACCGGGACTACTCGCTGATCCGCCAGCCGGAGACGCAGACCTTCGTGGAGATGATCCGCGACTACCGCCCGATCGCCAGCTACGACGGTCACGAGTACGGCAACGCCAACACCGGTGACCTGCCGATGCTGCCGCCGCGGCACGCCAACGTGGCGCAGGGGATCTTCGACGAGTCGCAGAACATGATCGAGGGTCACATGTACACCCAGGGCGCCAAGGACGGCTGGTGGGCCTGCCCGTACGGCTGCACCGGGGCCAGCGTCGGCCTGGGTGAGGAGACCATCCTCCGGAACACGCTGGGTCTGAAGAACGTGGTCAACTCCCTGCTGGAGCTGCGCAGCTCCGGCGGCCCGACCCGGCCGGACGAGACCAACACGGCCAACAACCGCCGCCGCAAGACCTACTCGGCGCTGTGGACGTTCAACCAGTTCCTCGCGTACCACCAGGCCAGTGCCACCAACCTCAGCAGTGCCCGGGCCGAGGCGATCAAGTTCCAGTCGGCGAACACCGGCCGGATCGTCTTCCGCGGTTCCCGCCCGATCGAGGCCTACCCCGCGCCGCACCCGGGTGACACCCCGCCGCCGGTCGACGCCCCCACGCCGGCTCGGATCCTGGAGCAGGCGCCGTGCGCGTACAAGCTCACGGAGGCGCAGTACAACGGCGCCCGGACCGACGGTCCCGCCGGTCGGCAGACCACCGTGGCCCAGCGTCTCGCCGCGCACGGCTGGAAGGTGATCAAGGTCGCCGACGGGTACGTCGTCCCGCTGTCCCAGCCGGAGCGGGGCCTGGTGCCGCTGCTGCTCGACGAGCAGGCCGTCGAGGGCCTGGTCGCCGGCGAGCGGATCGCCGCCACCGTGACCGGTACCCGCAACGGTCCGCTGACCGTCTCGGGGGTGACGTGCCTCGCCGACGCCACCATCCGTGGCCCGATCAAGGTCCAGCCGGGTGCCGCGCTGATCGTCAACGGCAGCTCGATCAACGGGCCGGTGGACGCCAGCGGCGCGGCCGGGTTCGTGCTGACCGCCAGCACGGTGCACGGCCCGGTGAACGCCACCGGCGTCCGTGGCCCGGTGGTCCTGATCGGCAACCGCACCAACGGCCCGGTCAACGTGGTCAACAACACCGGTGACGCTCCGCTGGTCGCCGGCAACACCGTGAACGGCCCGCTGTCCTGCTCCGGCAACACCGCCGCGCCGGTCAACCTGGAGGTCGTCAACTCGGTGAGCGGTCCGAAGTCCAGCCAGTGCGCACGCCTGTGACCTGCTGAACCTCGACCGACCGACGTACCGGCAGGCCGGATCCGCGCCCGGCCTGCCGGTACCCACCTCTCGCCCAACCCCGTGGAGACAACCGTGACCGACACCCTCAGGCCCACCACGACGGACCCGCGCCGGGCCCGACGGCGCGCGGTCCCGGTCGCCGGTGCGGCCCTGGCCACGCTGCTCGCGGTCGCCGGCTGCACCGGCGGCACGGATCGCGCCGCCGACGCGGCGGACGCCGCGACGCCGGTCGCCGTCGCCGTGACCGGCCCGCTCTGCGAGCAACTGCCGGCAGGCACCGAACCGGGCAACCCGGGCTCGCTGGTGGGCCAGCCCGCCGACCAGGCCCTCCAGTGGATCCCCGTGCTGACCACCTTCGAGGCGGCGGTCCGGGCCACCGGGCTGGGCGGCGAGCTGGCCGGGGTGACCGTGCTGGCCCCCACCGACGGCGCCTTCTCGGCGAAGTTCTCCCGGACCAACCTCGACGAGTTGCTGCTGCACGACGTCGACGACCTGCGGGACCTGCTGCGCGAACACGTGGTGACCGGGCCGATGTCGGTCTCCGATCTGGTGGCCGCCGGCACGGTACGGACCCTCGCCGACACCGAACTGAGCGTCACCGGGCAGGGCGGGACCGCCCGGTTCGGTGACGAGGCGCAGACCGTCTGCGCCGACTACCAGGCCGCCGGCGCCCGGATCCATGTCATCAACCGGGTCCTCGGCTCGCTGCCCACCACCGCGGGCGAGGACGACGACGGCCATCCGGCGCACTGATCGTCCGTGGGGCCAACCCCCTCCTCGCGGACGCACGACGGCCGCCGATCCCCGGAACCCGGGGGCGGCGGCCGTCGTGTCGCTGTGAGAGGAAGGGACCCCTGCTATGCGCGAGGCGTTAGTAGGGGGCCCTTCCTTGCGGGGTCAGCGCTTCTCGAAGGGCAGGTAGTCGCGCTCCGTGGCACCGGTGTAGACCTGCCGGGGGCGGCCGATCTTGGTCTCCGGGTCGTTGATCATCTCGCGCCACTGCGCGATCCAGCCCGGCAGCCGGCCCAGGGCGAACAGCACCGTGAACATCTTGGTCGGGAAACCCATCGCCTTGTAGATGAGCCCGGTGTAGAAATCCACGTTCGGGTAGAGCCGGCGGTCGACGAAGAAGTCGTCGGCGAGCGCGATCTCCTCCAGTTGCACGGCGATGTCCAGCAGCGGGTCCGGCTTGGCCATCCGGCCGAGCACGTCCTGCGCCGCCTTCTTGACGATCGCGGCCCTCGGGTCGTAGTTCTTGTAGACCCGGTGGCCGAAGCCCATCAGCTTGACGCCGTCCTGCTTGTCCTTGACCTTGCGGACGAAGGACTGCACGTCACCGCCCTCGGCCTGGATCCGCTCCAGCATCTCCAGCACGGCCTGGTTGGCGCCGCCGTGCAGCGGGCCGAACAGCGCGTTCACGCCGGCCGAGACCGAGGCGAAGAGGTTGGCGTTGCTGGAGCCGACCAGCCGCACGGTCGACGTGGAGCAGTTCTGCTCGTGGTCGGCGTGCAGGATGAACAGCATGTCCAGCACGCGGGCCATCACCGGGTCGACCTCGTACGGCTCCGCCGGCACGCCGAACGTCATCCGCAGGAAGTTCTCCACGTAGCCCAGCGAGTTGTCCGGGTACAGCAGCGGCTGCCCGATCGACTTCTTGTAGGCGTACGAGGCGATGGTGGGCACCTTCGCCATCAGCCGGACCGTGGACATCTCCACGTGCTCGGCGTCGAACGGGTCCAGGCTGTCCTGGTAGAAGGTGGAGATGGCGCTGACGGCCGAGGAGAGCACGGCCATCGGGTGCGCGTCCCGGGGGAACCCGTCGAAGAACCGACGCATCTCCTCGTGCAGCAGCGAGTGCCGCCGGATGCGCTCGGTGAACTCGGCGAGCTGCTCGGTGGACGGCAGCTCACCGTAGATCAGGAGGTAGGAGACCTCCAGGAAGGAGCTCTTCTCGGCCAACTGCTCGATGGGGTAGCCACGGTAGCGCAGGATGCCTGCATCGCCGTCGATATAGGTGATCGCGGACGAACAAGCGGCGGTATTGACGAAACCGGGATCGTAGGTCGTCATCCCGGTTTCCTTCAGCAGCTTGCCCACGCCGACCCCGGCGGGGCCCTCGACCGCGGAATGTACCGGCATCGACAGCTGCCCGCCGGGGTGATCGAGCTTGACTTCCGTCATGTGGTTCCTCGCTTCGCCGGCAGATCTACGTTGAATTGCCTTCGCTTCTACCGTAATTGCGGTTGCGGCGACACCGCCTGCCGTGGTTCGGCGGTGAGGTATGCGTCACCCGATTCCCGACCACAGCGCTGGGAAACCCCGACGACGAGGACGTACAGGCACGAAGGAAGCACGAGGAGTATCGGCACGCGACGGGTGCGGAACTGTCCGAGCGCTCAGTCACGCGCCGCGCGACGGGCGACGGGCGGGTCGCGTCCGGGCGATGTCCGAGCCGTGTCCCGGCCGTGTGCGGGGGCCGACGTCAGGTGACGGCGAGCCGGCGCAGGTCACCGGCGGCGTCGACCAGGTACAGGTCGAGCTGGTTGGCGCCGGGGCGGAACAGCCGGTCGTCGGCGAGCAGTGCGGCGAAGCGGCGACCGCCCGGATCCGGGGCCACCACCGGCACCACGGCCGCGACCACCCCGTTGACCGCCACCGCCAGCGAGGTGCCGTCGGCGACCTGGTCGGGCACCGTTCCCCAGACCATCGCCGGCAGTCGGCCGTCGTCCGGGTCGACGGCCCGGAACGCGTTCCGCCCACCGACGACGGCGCTGCCGCCCGGCGGCGCGTCGCCCACGGTGGTGCCGAGAAGCGGATGCGGTTTCGGCGACGGCAGAGCGGCGGGCACGCCACCGGAGATCGCGATGGGCTGCGACGGCCGGTCGTAGAAGACCTTGCCCGGATCGGTACGCGGCGACTGGCGGGCCGAACGCCCGTCGACCCGCCACGGCAGCCGGATGGCCGCCTCGTCGGCGATGGTCGGCAGCAGGTCGACGTGTTCCCAGTTGCGGTCGTCCACCCGTCCGGCGCGCTGCCCGGGTGTCCGGACGAACGTCGGCACCCAGGCGACCTGCTCGGGTGCGGCACGGATCGCGTCCTCGCCCCGGCCCTGCACCCCCTCGGTGAAGCTGACGCCGTGGTCGGCGGTGACCACCACCAGCGCCCGGTCCCACAGCCCGGTGGCGCGCAGCGTACGGATGGTCTCGCCGATCAGCCGGTCGGTGTAGCCGAGCTGTGCCAGGTGCCGCTGCCGGGCCAGGTCCACCCACCCGTGCCCCTCGTACGGGAAGTCCTCGGGCGCCTCGTACCGGGCGCCGGACGGCAGGTACGCCCACGGGCTGTGCGGCATCAGCAGGTGCAGGAAGTGCAGCGTGGGCCGGTCCGACGGGGTCAGTCCGTTGAGGAAGCTGGTGAACCGGGCCGGTTGGTTGACGTTCAGGCTGTCCCAGCGGAACTTCGGGTCGCTCGGCACCGGCTCGGCGGCGTCGATGCCCGCCTCCTCGGCGGTGCGCTCCCGGTACGAGTCCTCCGGGTCGATCCGGCTGTCCTGCGGTGCGGTGATCTGCCGCGCGAGCCGGCCGGTCTCCCGCACCAGCACCCCGATCCCCTGTTCCGGGGTGACCGGCTGCTCGCAGCGGCTGGGCGGGCAGAGCCGGGTGATGCTCTCCTCGGCCCGGATGTCGTACAGGCCACCGAAGGCGGTGAAGAGGTTGTCCGGGTAGTGCGAGTAGTGCGGGGCGTACGGCTGGGCCGGGTAGCGGCCGGTCAGCATGGCCGGCAGCGCGTACGGCGTCCAGCCGCTGACCCCGGTCGAGTTGCGGTACCAGGTGGACGCGGCGGCCAGCTCGGCGAAGTGCGGGAAGCGGGCCGCGTCGATACCGCCGTTGGCGTCGAGCAGCGACACCAGCGGCAACTCGTCCAGCACCAGCATGACCACCGGCGGGTGCCGGTCCCCGGTGGCCGTACCGGCCGCGCCGCCGTCGCCCCGGGGCAGCACCACCGGCCCGGTCGGCGAGGCGAACACGAACAGCCCGACGAAGATCAGCGGACCCACGGCGGCCACCCGCAGCACCCGCCCCGGAGTCCGCCACCGTCGGTGGACGAGCGCCGCTGCGGCCCCGGCCACCGCCGCCACCAGCAGCAGCGGTACGCCCCGCAGCGGCGTGACGTGCCGACCCACCTGCACCGCCAGCGCGCCGACCAGCAGGCCGATCAGCAGCGTGTGCGTGACCGCCCGGGTGATCCGGCCGGCCACCCCGGTCAGCAGGCCGAGCAGCCCGAGCGCGACGGTGGGCACCACCGCGACGAGGGCGACCAGCAGCAGGATCTCGCCCCGGTCGGCCCGGTGGAACAGGAAGAAGTCCGGACTGCGGCCGAGGATGTCCAGCAGTGGCTGGGTGAGCGCCAACCCGACCAGTGCGGTGACCTCCAGCAGCCGAGCGCCCTCGGCCCGCCAGCCGCCCCAGCCCCACGACCACCCGCCCCACCGGCGGCCCGCCCTCCCGGCCCCGGCAGCGTCGGCCCCGGTCCCGGCGGCGTCCATGCCGGCAGCCCCGGTCCCCGCCTCGGCGCCGACACCGTCAGCGCCGGTCGCGTCGGATTCGGTCGCGTCGGAGTCGGTCGCGTCGGTGGGTCGGTCAGCCACCCAGGGCCACCCGGTAGAGGGTGCGGGTGCCCGAGGGCAGTTCCAGGCGGTCGGTGACGGTGCCGTGCGCGGCGAGCAGCGCCTCGAAGGCGTCCCGCCGGTAGTCGGGGAAGAGACCGTCGGGCTTGTTCGCCAGCAGCCGGGCGGCCATCGGGTCGTCGGGGTGCACGAACTCCACCACCAGTCGGCCGCCCCGGGCGACGTACCCGGCCAGGCAGGAGACCACCTCGGGCAGCGGCACGTTGCGTCCGATGGCCAGGTGGTGCACCAGGGCCAGGGCGAGCACGGTGTCCGCGTCGGCGCGGGCGGCGAACGAGGCCCGCTCCACGCCGCGCCACCCACCGCCGGGTGACGGGTCGGCGAGGTCCATCACCAGCGGCAGGACGCGCCGCTCCCCCTCGTCGCGCAGCGTGCGGTAGAGCCGGTCGAGCACCGCCGGGTCCTGCTCGACGGCGACGACGTAGTCGGCGTGCCGGGCCGCGAGGCGGGCGTACCGGCCGTCGTTGGCGCCCAGGTCGAGCACCAGGCGCGGCCGGGCGGCGCAGGTCAACGCGGCGGTGACGAACCGTTCCTTGACGGCCCGGTCGTCGCCGGAGTAGCCGCAGGTGCGCTGGTAGTCCACCCAGTGGGTGGCGGTGGGCCGGTGGTCGAGGCGGCGGACCAGCTTCTCGATGCCCCGGACGGTGGCCAGGGCCAGCTCCCGGCTGTAGCCGGCGGCCCGCAACTGGGCTCGGACGTCCGCAGTGCTGGTGGCGGCGCTGCGGCGCTGCACGCTGCCGTGCAGGTGCACGTGGGTCGGTACGCCCGGCAGCAGCCGCCGTACGCCCCGGAACAGCGGGGCCATCTGCTCCGGTTCGATGCCGTCGATCCGGGCCCGCAGCCAGGGCCGGAAGTCCAGCCCCAGGTGGGCGCCGAGCATCAGCGGATAGAGCAGCGTCTGGCAGAACTGCCGGTAACCGGCCCACGGTTCGCCGTCGCGCAGCGGGGCGAACGAGCCGACGTCGATGAAGACCGGTTCCACGCCGCGCCACTGGAGGTTGTACGCCGAGCCGTCCTTGGTGGTGAACCCGGCCGGCAGGGCCGCGCGGAGGATCTCCAGGTGCAGCAGGGCCGCGTCGCGCAGCATCGCGAAGGACCACTCGTACGGGTGGGAGACGAACGGGATGCGCTCGTGCCGCAACACCGCCGCCCACGCCGGGTGTCCTACGCCGGTCGGGTCGACGCCGACCGGTGTCGCGGCGGGTGGCACCTGCGCGCCCGCCGGGAGTTCCTCGGTGCCGCAGACCTTGCCGGCGGCGAGCAGGGGCGGGAAGAAGGTGCTGCCCGCGAGCTCCCGCCAGTGCTGGGCGGCGGTCTCGTCGAGTGCCCGCAGCACGTCGTTCCCGGCGTGGAAGACCCGGTTGGCCGGGTCGCGGAAGGAGCCGGGTTCGGCCCGCAGCTCGACGTCGGACGAGATCGGTCGGGTGGACCGGCCGAGGTCGGGGATCGCCATGGCGGGCGGGTCAGTTCTGGTCGGTGGGCTGGCGGCGGAACCGGTCGACGAGTCTGCGCCAGTACAGTTTGGCCGCCACCGCGACGCCGGCGACGCCGCCGACCACCGCCTGCACGATCAGGCTGCCGGATCCCGCGTCCAGGTAGGCCAGGTGGTCCACCGACCGCTCCTTCCCCTCGCCGTCTTCTTCGGTGCTCCCGTCCGACATCAAACTCACGTTTGGTGCGTTTTGCCGGACTCCTGCCACCGTACGCGGATTGCCGCTGTCTGTCGGGCACAACACCCGAATCGGCGCACCGGTGAGATCGGCGCACCGATGAAAGGAGGGGACCCCTGCTATGCACGAGGCGTTAGGAAGGTGCCCTTCCTTACATGCGTGGGAGACGGACGGTGAGGACGGTCTCGCCGGGGCGGGTGTCCAGGGTGACGGTGCCGTGGTGCGCCTCCACGACGGCGGCGACGATGGCCAGGCCGAGTCCGGTGCTGCCGTGCGCGCGGGAGCGGGAGCTGTCGCCTCGGGCGAACCGCTCGAACACCTCCGGCCGCAGTTCGGGCGGCACGCCCGGCCCGTCGTCGGCGACGCGCAGTTCGGCCACGCCGTCGGCCAGCCGCAGCCCGGTGGTGACGGTGCTGCCGGGCGGCGTGTGCACCCGCGCGTTGGTCAGCAGGTTCGCCAGCACCTGGTGCAGCCGGGCCGGGTCGCCGGGCACCCGGACCACGGTGTCGGGCAGGTCGAGCTGCCAGCGGTGCTCCGGACCGGCCACGTGCGCGTCGCTGACCGCGTCCACCACGAGTGCGGTGAGGTCGACCGGTTCGACGGCCAGCGGTCGGCCGGAGTCGAGCCGGGCCAGCAGCAGCAGGTCGTCCACGAGCCGGGTCATCCGGGTGCTCTCCGACTCGACGCGGCGCAGTGCGTGGGCCACGTCGGGCGGGACCCGGTCGCGACCCCGGCGGGCCACCTCCGCGTACCCGCGGATCGCGGCCAGCGGGGTGCGCAACTCGTGGCTGGCGTCGGCGACGAACTGGCGTACCCGGGTCTCGCTGGCCTGGCGGGCGGCGAGCGCGGCGGCGACGTGCCCGAGCATCCGGTTGAGCGCGGACCCGACCTGACCGACCTCGGTTCGCGGGTCGGTGTCGGCGACCGGCACCCGTTCGGAGAGGGCCACCTCGCCCCGGTCCAGCGGCAGTTCGCTGACGTGCGCGGCGGTGGCGGCGACCCGACGCAGGGGCCGCAGCGTGGCCCGCACGATCAGCGCCCCGGCGGTGCCGGCGACCAGCACCCCGGCCGCGGTGACGCCGGCCTGCGCGGCCACCATCCACCACACGGTCTCGCGCACCCCGGACAGCGGCACCGCGAGCACCCGGGCGGTTCCGGTGGCCGACGGGCGGGCCACCAGCCGGTAGCCGCCCCGCTCGCCCAGCTCGACGCTGCGCGGGCGACCGTCGGTGGGGACCCGGGCCAGCGCCGACACCTCCGTGACCGGCACCTCCTGCTCCTGACGGCCGACGAGCGTCCACGCCTCGGTGACCTGGCCGTCGACGATCCGCGCGCTGATCGTGCCGGACGGGAAGCCGCGCGGGACCCGCACGTCCCCGTTCCACGGCCCGCCGCCCGGCACGGGCTCCCACGGCACGCCGGGACGACCGCCGGGCATGGACTGCAACTGCTGGTCCAGCCGGGAGATCAGGAACTGCCGCAGCGCCACCGTGGTCAGCCCGCCGATGGCCAGGCTGACCACGGCGAGCAGGGCGACCAGCGTGACCACCAGGCGGGTACGCAGCGACCAGCCGGCCAGCCAGCGCCGCAGCATCCTCACTCCGCCGGCTTGAGCAGGTACCCGGCCCCACGCAAAGTGTGGATCATCGGCGGGCGACCGGCGTCGATCTTCTTGCGCAGGTACGAGATGTACAGCTCGACCACGTTGGCCTGACCGCCGAAGTCGTAGTTCCACACCCGGTCGAGGATCTGCGCCTTGCTCAGCACCCGGCGCGGATTGCGCATCAGGTAGCGCAGCAGCTCGAACTCGGTGGCGGTGAGCGTGACCAACTGCCCGTCCCGGCGTACCTCGTGGCTGTCCTCGTCCAGCGTGAGGCCGCCGACGGTGAGCACCGCGTCGGGCCGGGCGGCGACCGCGAAGCCGGAGCGGCGCAGCAGCGCCCGGAGCCGGGCGATCACCTCCTCCAGGCTGAACGGCTTGGTCACGTAGTCGTCGCCGCCCACGGTCAGCCCGGCGATGCGCTCCTCGACCGCGTCCCGGGCGGTCAGGAACAGCACCGGCAGGGTGGCGCTCTCCTCGCGCAGCCGGCGCAGCACCTGGAAGCCGTCGAGGTCCGGGAGCATCACGTCGAGCACCACCGCGTCGGGCCGGAACTGCCGGGCGGCGCGGACCGCCGCCGTACCGTCCCCGGCGGTACGGACCTGCCAGCCCTCGTAGCGCAGGGCCATCGACAGCAGGTCGGTCAGGGTCGGTTCGTCGTCGACGACGAGGACCCGGACCGGTTCGCCGTCGGGCCGGCGCAACTCGACGCGCCCCGACCCGACCGCTCCCTCGCTCATCATGGTTCCCATCGTGAGCCGACGGACTGCGCTCCGCTTGTGCGGTGGCTGTGTGCCGGCTGTGTGTGTCCCCCGCGCGCGGGTCCGGTCACTCGGTCACGCCGACCGGGTCGGTCCGGACGAAGCGCATCGTCCAGCCCCCCGTGCCGTCGGGCCGCTGCCGCGCGTAGAGATGGTCGGCGGCGGGGTCCGGTGCGGACTCCGGCCGGCGCAGCACCCACAGCCGGGGCGGCGCCCCGTCGGGGCCGGCCGGCAACGCCCGGACCAGATCGTCGGCCGGGCCGCCGACGAAACGTACGGTCACCTCGCTCATCGTGTGCTCCGCTCTCCGCTCGTCCGGTTCGTCGCCGTCCCGGCTCGCACGCTAACGCACCGGCCGCCGCCGGAGGCCGGTTTGCCCTGATCAACGACGGGGTACCGTGCCGGACGCCGTGCAGTCAGGTGCAGCACGGTGTGGCGGCACGAGGGCGAGGAGCGGTCCATGCGGACGCTGGACGGGCGATACCGGCTCGAACAGCGCATCGGCGTCGGCGGGATGTCCGAGGTCTGGCGGGCCCACGACACGGTGCTCGACCGGCCGGTGGCGGTGAAGCTGGTGTCGCCGGGCCAGCCGGACGGTGACGCCTCGGTGGAGCGCATCCGCGCCGAGGCCCGGTCGGCGGCCCGGCTGGTGCATCCCAACGTCGCGAGCGTGCACGACTTCGGCACCTGCGCCGGCCTGCCCGGGCGCGAGCAGCCGTACATCGTGATGGAGCTGGCCGAGGGGATGACGCTCGCCGCGCACCTGCGCGCCGGGCCGCTGGACTGGCAGATAGCCGTCCGGGTCTGCGCCGAGGTGAGTGCGGCGCTGGCCGCCGCCCACGCGCACGGCATCGTGCACCGGGACGTGAAACCGGCGAACGTGATGCTCACCCCGTCGGGGGTGAAGGTGCTCGACTTCGGCATCGCCACCCCGACCGGCACCGCGGACTCCACGCCCGACGGCGTGGTGGTCGGTACGCCCGCGTACCTCGCCCCCGAGCAACTGCGCCGGGCGCCGGTCACCCCGGCGGCCGACATGTACGCCCTCGGTGTGCTGCTCTACTGCTGCCTGGCCGGGCGGCTGCCGTACTCGGCGGACAGCGTCACCCAGTTGCTCGGGCCGCACGGACGGCAGCCACCGCGCCCCCTGCCCGAGGTCCCGGGGTTGCCCGCCGAGGTGGCCGACCTGTGCCGGCGCTGCCTCTCCGACGATCCCGCCCGGCGGCCGACCAGCCTGGTCACCGCCCTGCTACTGGGCGAGGCGGTGGACGCCCGGGTGTACGTGCCGATGCAGCTACCCCTGCTGCCCCGTCAGCGCCCGCCGGTCAGCCCGTGGACGGAGCGGGCGGCGGCCGAGGTCACCGAGGCCGCTCCGCGCGTGCAGTGGAGCCGGCATCCGCGGTGAGTTTCACCCGTTCGGGGTCGGGTAGCCGGGCGGGGAGCGACGGGAGGAACGCGATGAGTTCCTGGCTGAACGAGGTTGCCACGGCCACCGCCGAGGGTGGCCACATCCACACCGACGACGAGGCGCTCTCCACCGGCCTCGCCTCTCCGTTGGCGGCGCACTGCAGCGGGCTCACCCCGTCGCAGTTGCTCGCCGCCGCCTTCGCCTCCTGCCTGCATCACGCGGCGGTCGAGGCGGCCGGCGGGATCACCGACGAGGCACACACCGTGCAGGTACGCGCGGAGGCCAGCCTCGGTCGCGACGACGACGGCCGGTACCGGGCGGACGTGCACGCCTCGATCTCGTCGGTGGGGCTGACCCGCCAGCAGCTCAGCGAGCTGGTGGAGCAGGCCGACCGGCTGTGGCCGTTCTCCAGCGCCGACGGCGGCCGGCACCGGCTGACGGTCACCCCGGCCGAGAACGGCCGGCACTGACCCGTCTGAACGCCGCATCACGGCACGTCCGTGGGACCGGTGGGGCGGGTGGGGACCGGGGGGCCGACCGGGCGGGCCGGTGACGGCCCGGTGGATCGATGCGACGGTCCACCGAACGGACGATGGGCCACCCTCGACCGATCGACGGCGATGACTTCGCAATTTCGTCCGGTTCGCGCTAACAAATCCGGCATGGCGGGAACGACGGATAGCTGAGGTGCATCCGCTATCCGATGAAGCGTGCGGCATTGACCGGTGGACAACCACAAATTGTGACGCATGCCACCAAGCGGGCTGATGGCAGCGGGCCGCGAGCTTTCTAGCCTCGGCGGGTGCATCCCGACGACCCGATCGACCAGAAGCCGAACCCCGAGCGACCGGCGAGCCGTACGACCGACGGAGCATCATCCGAAAGGATGATAGGGCGACACCGTCGCCTGACGGGCCCCCGTCGTGGCGTCCGCTCCCTGCTGGCCTCCACCCCGGTCCGGGTGGCCCTCGCCACCGGCGTGACCTGCTGCCTCGGCGCGGCGGCGGTGGCGACGGCGAACCGGGACGACGACGAGGCCCCCCGGGCCCAGGTCGCCGAGTCGGTGGCCGAGCGCGCCCTGGCCGCCGAGGACGACCCCGCCTCCCGCTCCTTCGACCGCAGCCCCTCGCCCACGCCGACCAGCCCGAGCCCCAGCGCGTCACCGAGCGCCTCGCCGACGCCGAAGAAGACGACCTCCCCCAAGCCGAAGAAGACGACGCCGGCCCCGCCGGCCCGGCCCCGGCCGGTCGCCGGACTGACCCAGGCGCAGATGGACAACGCCAAGGTGATCGTGGAGGTCGGCGAGGACCTCGACATCCCGCGCCAGGGCCTCGTCGTCGCCGTCGCCACCGCCATGCAGGAGAGCACGCTGCTCAACTACGCCAGCGGCGTGCTGCCCGAGTCGCAGAACTACCCGCACCAGGCGATCGGCTGGGACCACGACTCGGTCGGGCTCTTCCAGCAGCGGCCCAGCAGCGGCTGGGGCAGCGTACGCGACCTGATGCGGCCCGCGTACGCCTCGCGCGCCTTCTACGAGGCGCTGCTGAAGGTGCCGGGCTGGCAGCAGATGAGCCTGACGATGGCCGCCCAGGCCGTCCAGATCTCCGCCTACCCGTACGCCTACGCGCAGCACGAGGAGCGGGCCGCCACCATCGTGGCGGCGCTGACCTGACCCGCGCACTCGCCGGTCCGACCCGCCTCGCGCCGTGCGGGCGACGGTCGGGCCGGCGGGCGTCAGGCGCGCTTGGGCAGCACCACGACCCGGCCGAAGAACTCGTCGATGCGGTGCACGACGTCGTTGAAGTCGTCCAGGTCGATCGGCTTGGTGACGTACGCGTTGGCCTGCAACGTGTAACTGCTGATGATGTCGGTGTCCGCGTTCGACGTGGTCAGCACGACGATCGGAATGGTCCGCAGGTCCTCGTCGTTCTTGACCTCGCCCAGCACCTGCCGTCCGTCCATCCGGGGCATGTTCAGGTCGAGCAGGATCACGTCCGGCCGGTGTGCCCCGGCGTGCCGCCCCTCGCGGCGCAGGAACTCCATCGCCTCCTGGCCGTCGCTGACCACGTCGATGACCTTGTCGACGGTCGAGGTGGCCAGCGCCTCCTCGATCATGAGCACGTCACCCGGGTCGTCGTCGACGACGAGGATGTGTACCGGGTCAAGGGTGCGTGCGCCCATCGTTACCTGCCTCAGGTCGGCGAGGACGGGACCTCTCGGCCCCGCGCTGGCGGGAAATCTAGCCCATCCCCGGGCGGTCGGTGGCCGCCGGGTCGACGGCGTCAGCACCGTACCCCAGCACCTCGGCGAGACCCGTCACCTTGAGCACCCGCTCCACCCGGCCGCTCGCGCCGGTGACGCGCAACCAGCCGCCCTCGGCCGCCGCCCGGTTGTCGCCCCGGACGAAGACCGAGATGCCGGTCGAGTCGCAGAACGTGAGGTCGGTCAGGTCGACCAGCAACCGGCGCTCCCCGGCGTCGGCCAGCCGGTCGATGACGGCGTTGAGCTGTCCGGCGGTACTCATGTCGAGTTCGCCGGCGAGCCGGAGACGGGTGGGCCCGCCGCCGAGGCGCTCGGCGTACGTGACGGTGAACGTCACGGTGATTCCTCCCGCCCTCACGAGACAGATGCTTGCAGTGGCGCAAGTATAGTGCCAGCCCGACGGCCGGCCGGATCTTACGCCTCGGCGGGTGCCGGGCGGGCGCAGCGCGCCGCCACCACGGCGCGGCCCGACCGGAGGTATCCGGCGGCGCGCGGGAAGTCCTGCAAGACGCGCGCGTAGTGGCTCAGGACGACGTCCACCGCGGCCTCCGGCACGCCGCGACTCTCCAGCACGGCCACCAGCCAGTCGACGAACTCGGTGAACAGCGTGTCGTCGTCGACGTAGAGCGCGGCGGCCAGGAAGTCCAGGATGTGGCCGAGGTCGCTGACCGTCGAGTCCATCTGTGCCGGGGTGTAGTCGCGGGCGACCGGGTGCCGCTGCGCCAGGTCGGCCAGCGCGCTGTCGATGAGTTCGCCGCGCCGGGCGACCAGGGCGGCGTACTCGTCGTCGGCGAGGTGCGCCAGGCTGGCCGGCGGCGGCCCGGCCCGCAGCGTCCGCTCGTCGGCGAGCAGGCGGGCGGCGGTCGGCCCGTCGGGCGCCCACAGCACGCCGAGGCGCTGCGCCCAGCGGCCGTCCACGCCGAAGCCCCGCCCGCCGACCACCACCGGCACGTCCGCGCGCCGGCATGCCTGGACCATGCGGTGCGCGTGCGGCAACCGCATCGGCAGCGCGCACGCCAGCGCGACCACGTCCGCGTCGTGCCGGTGCAGGTACGACACCAGGTGCGCGGCGGGCACGCTGGCCCCGAGGAAGGTCACCTGCCAGCCGCGCAGGCGCAGCATCTCGGCGACCAGCCGGGCCGGCAGCGCGTGCCACTCGCCGTCCATGCAGGCCACCACGATCCGACCCCGGGTCGGCCGCACCTCGCAGTACGCGGCGATGGCCGCCACCACCCGCTCGCTGATGTGCGTGGCGGCGTGTTCCTGCGCCACGCTCCACTCGTTGCGGGCCCACCGCTCCCCTACCTCGGCCTGGGCCGGGGCGACCAGTTCGAGCAGCAGACGCTCGGCGGGCACCCCGCCGTCGAGCAGCCCCCGGGCCACCTCGATGGCGGCGGACTCGTCGGCCTCGGCGAGACAGCGCAGGTAGTCCTCGTACGCGGCGGCGGAGAGGACTCCCCTGGTCGCGGTGGTCACGACCCGGTCGTCCCTTCCCCGTCCCCGGGCGGGGCGGGCACCGCGTGCAGGTGCCGGTGCGAGCGCGGACCGGCGCCGGTGGCGCGCAGCGCGAGCACCGCGATGTCGTCGTGGTCACGGTGCGCCAGCCAGTCGCAGGTGACCTGCTCGATCCGCTCGGCCAGGGCGGGCGCGGGCATCCGCTGGCAGTCGGTGACCGCCTGCACCAGCCGGTCGGTGCCGAGCTGCTCGTCGCCCCGCCGCCCGCCGCGCGCCTCGGTGACGCCGTCGCTGTAGAGCAGACACGTCTCACCCGCGGCCAGCCGGACGGTGACCTGACCGACGCGCGGGTCCGGCACCACGCCGATGAGCATGCCGCGCAGCGGCAACTGCTCGACCTCGCCGGAGTTCCGCAGCACCAGTGGCGGCAGGTGCCCGCCGCCGGCCAGGGTCAGCGACAGGCCGCCGTCGCGGTGCGGGCGGACCACGCCCAGCACCAGCGTGGCGAACCGGCCCTGCCCGTGGGCCAGGGTGGTCTCCAGCAACGCGTCGTTGAGCAGTTGCAACAGTCGGGCGGGCTGCTGCTCGACCCGGTGCAGCGCGTGCAGGCACTGCCGGAGCTGGCCGGTGAAGACGGCCGCCTCCACCCCCTTGCCCGAGACGTCGCCGAGGAAGAACACCGAGCCGCCGTCGGGCAGCCGGTGGGAGCCGTAGAAGTCGCCGCCGATGCGCAGCCCCGCCTGGGCCGGGCGGTACGCCGTACCCCACTGCACGCCCGGCGCCTCCGCCGGTGCCACCGGCAGCAGGCTGGACTGCAGGGTGTCGGCCACCTCCGCCTGCTCGCGATAGAGCAGCGCGGTGGTCAGCGCGGCACCGGCGCGGGCGGCGAACGCCCGGAGCAGGTCGACGTCCTCCTCGGCGTACCAGTCGGTGGCCGCGCGGGCCACCAGCAGCACTCCTGCGGGTGCGTCCCGACCGGGCAACTGCACCAGTCGGGCACAGACGTCGGCGGCGGCCAACCCGGGCAGCCAGCCCGCTTCGACGGCCTGTTCGACGAGCCAGTCGACGGTGTGCGGCTGGACGCCCTCAAGACTGTCCGCAACAGCCGGCGGCAGGTCGGTGGCGGAGAGCACTCCCCGGTCCACCACCGGTGCCTCGTCGTCGGCGCGGCGGGCCCGCCACCAGCGGGCCCGGCCGGAGCGCGGTGCCAGGACCAGCACCGCCACCTCCGCCAGGGTGGGTACGGCGAGCCGGACCACGGCAGCGGCGGCCCGGTCCGGATGCAGCGGATTGCCCAGCTTCTCGCCGACGACGGCCAGGAAGGCGGACCGGGCGCGCTCGGCGGCGAGCGCCTCGACACGCTCGGCGCTCTCGCTGACGTCCTCCACGTACCAGCAGCTCCGACCGGCCGTCAGCGGCACCCGGCGGGCCCGGAGTCGACGGCCGTGGTGGAGGAAGTCGGTCTGCCCGGTGCGCAGCCCGTCGACCGTGGCCGGCGTGCCGCCGACGGCGATCTCCGGCAGGAGGCGTTCGGCGACCGGGCTGACGTGCCACACGATGTCGTCGGGGCCGCACACCACGATTCCCTCGCGGAGGTGCTCGACCACCTCGGGCCAGTCGGCTGCCGAGTGGGAGCGCTCCAGGGCGGAGAGACCGGTGGGCCGGGGCGTCTCCGGGCGCCATGCCGGGACCCGGGCGACTCGTGGCGGGGTAAACCGTCCGTCGCCGGGCTCGAGATCCCTGACGTCGGCACCCGTCACCAGCTCGGCCCTACTCCTTGTCGATTCCGCACCCGCGTTGCGCGGGGCGCACGGTCGTGGTTCCTCCACCCACCCTACGCTGCTCGCGGCATACCGCCACCTGGCAGCGACGGCGGCCGGCGCCCCGCCCGGTACGGCTCACCCGGGGTCGGCCGCGCCCGAGAGGCGGTGCAGCTCAGGGATTGTTACGATCCGGAACGCCGCTGCCCACCCACCCCCGCGGAAGGCTGATCGTTGCTGTCACACGGTCGGAGACCCGAGTCGACGCCACTGAGCATGTCCGTCGACCGGGCCGATCCCCGGGCACCCGTCATCCGGGTCGGCGGCGACCTGGCCTACACCACGGCGACCCCACTCCGGGTGGAGATCGACCGGCTGCTGACCGGCGGTCCGGCCAGGGTCGTGCTGGACTTCGCGGACCTGCAGTTCATCGACAGCACCGGGCTCAGCGTGATCGTGCACGCCTGGCGGGAGGGACAGCGGTACGGCAGCACGGTGGAGCTGTGCGCGGTGCCGCGGTTCCTGGAGACCATCCTCGACATGACCGGCGTCACCGGGCTGCTCGCCCGTCCGGTCGGTGACGGTGGACCGGCGACCGGGCCGGAGGACCAGCCGACCGTCACCGCGTGAAAGTTGTTCTCCGGGCGAAAACGCCGACCCCGCGACTTGCGTCAGACGCAGAGGCTGGGAGCATGGAGTCCATGTCCTCCCCGCTGTTGGCCATCGAGGTCAGCCGTCTCGACGCCGGACGCGCCGAGCTGCGGCTGACCGGTGACCTGGACTTCGACAGCGCACCCGACCTGATCGCCGCCGTCGCGGAACTGCGCCGCTCCGGCTACGGGCAGCTCGTCATCGACCTCGCCGGGGTCGGCCTGTGCGACTCCTCCGGGCTGAGCGCCTTCGTGGTGGCCCATCGCAGCGGGTCCGACCCGATCCGGCTGGTCAACGTCAACCCGATCCTGCGTCAACTGCTGGACCGCACCGGCTTGGCCGAGCTGCTGCAACTGCCGCCGGCCGTGGACGGCGACGGCGTCACCGCGGTCGGCTGAGTCACCGCGCGGTCGGCCGAGCGCGCGAGGCGCGGCCCGACCGGGGTGGCCCCCGACCCTGGGACCAGGGGCCGGGGGCCGGAGGAAGGCTCAGGGCGTCGGGACCGGACGGGTTCCCACGCGATGCGGCTCGGCGGTGCTCTCCGCGTCGTCGGGCGGTCCCGCCTCCGGCGGCTGGAACAGATACCGGACGAACTCCCCGTCCGTGCCGTCGTCCTCCGCACCGGGCCACTGGCCGGCGCAATCGACGCCGATCACCTCGCGGCCGGTGCCGTCGGGCTCCTCCAGCAACGCCCACAGCGTCACCGGGTAGCACCGGGTGTTCTCGGCGGTCAGACGCCATCGCGCGTACCAGCCCGGTCGGGCGGGGACGATCTCGACAATCTGCTTCATCGGACCTTCCCTTCCGCGTGCCTCGGAAGTTCGTGCCTCACACCGGGTTCTCCGGCGACCCCGATCGTCCGGCCGGCCCGGGTGAGCGCCCCTCACCCGGGCCGGATGAAGCCCTCCGGCCCGTCCGGGAACGATCGTCTCGCGGGCCGAGCGATCGTTTCCTGCTCGCTGGCAACGGGAACGCGGCACGGTGAGGCCCGACGAGAACCGACGGAAGCGAGGTGTCACCGTGCGCAAGCAGATGGAGGGCGACAACCAGCGCCGCCGCGCTCTGGCCCGGCAGGCCCGTGAGCGCGGTATTCAGGCCGCCGACACCGGTGCGAGTCTGAGCGCCTCCAAGCAGCTCACGCACCTGGAGCAGAGCAAACGCGCCGGTCCGCCGCCGGCCGGAAAGAACCACAAACCGGACACGACGCGCGGTGGGCCCGCGCCTCCGCCGGCCGGGGTCGCCGCGAACCCTCGGCCCCGACCCGAGCCGGGCACGAACGCCCCGGGAGTCACCAGCATGGGCTACCGCGAACTCGTCGAGGACGTCGTCCGGCGGTCCGGCGTCGACTTCCGTACCGCCAAGGTCGGGGTCGAGTCGACGGTGCTCGTACTGGCCACGGCCCTGGAGGCTAGCGAGCGCCGGCGCCTGCTGCGGGCGGTACCGACCTCGCTGCACGACGTCGTGCCGGTCGACGGCATCCGACGCCACCGGGACCTGTCCGGATTCCTGTCCGAGGTGGGCCGGATCAGCGGACGTACCCCGGAGCAGGCCCGATACCAGGCTGAGGCCACCCTGGCGGCGCTCGCCGAGCAGGACCGCGACCTGGTCGACTCGCTGCACGTCCCGGACGAGTTGCGCGACCTGCTCGACCCGCCGGCAGCCGGCGGCGGTGTGGTCGGCGTCGACGGCAGCACCCCGCCGCTCACCGACGGCGAACTGCGCGACGCGCTGAGCGGGCTGCCCTACTGGTCCGGCGACGGCGAGGCGCTGTCCCGGACGCTGGAACTGCCCGCGGACAACCTCGACCGGGTGCTCGACCGGCTCGACCTGCTCCGGGACGAGACCGGCCGACGGCCGCGCATCGGCCGCGCCGGCCCCACCACGGCGGTGCTGACCGTCAGCAGCCGCAACGCCGGAGCGGTGACCGCGATGGACGTCGACCTGGCCCACGCCGTCGACGACGCGATCGACGAGGCGGGCGCCGGGTTGGCCGCCGGCTGATCACCGCCGCCGGGCGGGCGTCCCCCGCCCGGCGGCCGGTCAGCGGGCGTGGCTCGGCAGCTCCGGCGACTCGCTCTCCAACGGCACCGCGTCGGCGGGGATCAGACCCAACTGGGCCGCCGACCGAGGCAACGCGGCGTCGAGCAGCCAGTCCGCGCTCACCCGGGCCCGGTTGCCCGGCATGGCCAACAGGTGGTAGCCACGGGTCACGGCCTTCGCCGGCAGGCCCGACAGGGGCACCTTGAGCGGGTTCGCCGCCGCCTGCTTGCCGCCGAGGTCGACCACCCAACCGAGGTCGTGGTGCTTGTACGGCCGACGCCGACCCTGCCCGTACGAGGCGGCGATGTTGTGCGCGGCGAGCTTGCCCTGCCGCTGGGCGTGCTGCGCGGTCATCGTGCAGATCTCGCCGGGCCGGGTCAGGTCGGGCACGGCGGCGGCGTCACCGCAGGCGTACACCTCGGGGAAGCCCGGCACGTTGAGGTACTCGTCGACGACCAGCCGTCCCTTCTCCGTCCGCAGGCCCAGTTGCGCCACGAACGGGTCGGGACGGACGCCGACGCACCAGATCAACGAGCAGGTCGGCACGTACTCCCCGTCGGTGAGGGTGACCCCGTCGGCGGTGGCGACCGCCACCGAGGTGCCCATCCGGACGTCGACGCCGCGGCGGCGCAGCACCCGGTCGGCGGTACGCGACATCCGCCGGTCCAGCTCCGGCAGCACCCGGGGCGCGACGTCCAGCAGCATCCACTTCGGGCGGATCGGCAACCGGGGACGCTGGGCGGTCAACGCGTCGGTGAAGAGTTGCCCGTGCGCGGCCACCTCGGTCCCGGTGTAGCCGGCGCCCACCACCACGAACGTGGCCCGGGCCTGCTGTTCGGCCGGGTCCTCGGCCTGCTCGGCCAACTCGATCTGACGGACCACGTGGTCGTGCAGGTAGAGCGCCTCCGGCAGACCCCGGAAGCCGTGCGCGTACTCGGTCACGCCGGGAATCGGCAGCAGCTTGTTCACGCTGCCGACGGCGAGGACCAGCCGGTCGTACGCCAGGCGGTTGTGCTCCCCCTCGGGCTGGGTGAACCCCACCCACCGGTTCTGCAGGTCGACGTGGTCCGCCTCGCCGATGACCACCCGCACCCCGTCCAGCGTGCCGGTCAGCGGCACCGCGATCCGACCCGGCTCCACCACACCGGCGGCCACCTCGGGCAGCAGCGGCAGATAGAGGAAGTAGTCGGTCGAGTTCAGCAGGACGATCTCGGCCCGGTCGCGGGCCAGGCGGCTGAGCGTCTTCGCCGCGTGGTACCCGGCGAAACCGGCCCCCACGATCACCACACGAGGCTTCGTCATTCCGGGGCCGTTCCCACCCCGCAGGCCGACAAACGTCGCCCCGGCCACCTACCGGCCGAAGGGCCGGTCCGACGGCATCGGGAACTGGAGGAACGTTGCTCCGCGCAGGTCCAGCCAGGCCCGGTCCGGTGCGCGGACCAGCCGGAGCATCACGTCCGCGCAGGCCGGACAACGGGCCACCAGCCCCGGGGCGTGCGAGTAGACCCGTAGGCCGGCCATCGGGCCGGCGGTACCGCAGTGGGCGCAGCGACCGGTGGCCGTGCTCAGGTCCACCGCGAACACCTCCCCCAGCGGGCCGTCGAGCATGTTCCCGTCCACGTACGGCAGCGCGGTCATCCGTGGCTCCTCTCAGCCGGTCGGGCCGAAGCGTTCGGTGCGCACCCGCCGGGCCGGGTGGCCCAGGCCGACGAGCAGGTCGGAGACGGTCTCCACGAAGCCGGTCGGGCCGCAGACGTAGACCAGCGGTGTCAGCTCCGGTGGCCAGCCGTGCGTGTTGACGTCGGCGAGGCCGAGCCGGTGCGGTTCGCCCGACCAGCCGTCCGGGGCCTCGCGGGTGTAGACGTACGCGACGTCGAGACCGGCGTCGTCGCGGACCCGCCGCCGCAGCTCGTCGGCGTAGAACACGTCGGTCGGGGTGCGCACGGAGTAGATCAGCCGGAACGGGGTGCGGCTGCCGGCGGACCGGCGGGACCGGATCATCGCCATCAACGGCACCACACCCGAGCCTCCGGCGACCAGCAGCACCGGGTCGGTCTGGGTGGGCCGCCAGACGAACCAGCCGCCGATCGGGCCGCGCACCTCGATCGGGTCACCCTCGCGGTAGCCGTCGACCAGGAACGGCGACACCTCGCCGTCGGGCACCCGTTGCACGGTCACCTCGATGTGGTCGCCGTCGGCCGGCGCGGCCAGCGAGTACGACCGGGCCGCCTGGTACCCGTCCGCAGCGGTGAGCCGCAGGTCGACGTGCTGCCCGGGCACGTGGGCGGGCCAGCCCGGCACCTGGAGCACCAGGGTGTGCGCGGTGGGCGTCTCGACCCGGCGGTGCACCAGCCGGGCCTGCTGCCACCGCATCCGCCCGCTCAATCGCCCTGGTACCGCTGCTCACGCCACGGATCCCCGTAGTCGTGGTAGCCGGCGGTCTCCCAGAAACCGGGGGTGTCCTCCAGGCCCAGCCGGATGCCGCGCACCCACTTGGCGGACTTCCAGAAGTACAGGTGCGGCACCAGCAGCCGGGCCGGTCCGCCGTGCTCGGCGGGCAGCTCCGCGTCGTCGTACGTGTGCACCAGCCAGGCCCGACCGTCCATCAGGTCCTCCAGCGGCAGGTTCGTGCTGTAGCCGCCGTAGGAGTGGGCGAGGGCGTAGTCCGCCGCGGTGTCCACCCCGTCCAGCAGGGTGTCCAGCGAGACGCCCCGCCAGGTGGTGCCGAGCTTCGACCAGCGGGTGACGCAGTGGATGTCGACCGTCGGGGTCTCCTGCGGCAACGCCATCATCTCGGCCCAGGACCAGCGGTACTCCGTGCCGGTCTCGGTGGTGATGACGAACTCCCAGCTCTCGCGCGGCACCTTCGGTGTGGGGCCGGCGGAGAGCACGGGGAAGTCGGGTGTCAGGTACTGACCGGGTGGCAGGTCCGGTGCGTCGGCGCGTGGCCGACCCTGGAAGCCGGGCGTGACGATACCCACCGCACAGTCGTACCACGCCCGGCCCCGTCACGGGGGCGGGTCACTTCCGTTCGGTGACGACCTCCTTGGAGCCCGGCACCACGTTGCGGGTGGCACGCAGGCTGGTGATCGTCACGACCGTCAGCACACCGATGATGACCAGCAGGGACGCCACGGTCGGGATCTCCGGCACGCCCTCCCAGATGCCGTGCGCCCAGTGCAGGCCGAGCTTGACGCCGATGAACGCCAGGATGATCGCCAGGCCGTAGGTGAGGTGGACCAGGCGGCTGAGCGCGGCGTGCAGCACGAAATAGAGCGCCCGCAGACCCAGCAACGCGAACGCGTTCGTGGCGAAGACGAGGTACGGGTCCTCGGTGATGCCGTAGACCGCCGGCACCGAGTCCACCGCGAAGACCACGTCGGTGGCGAAGACGGCCACCACCACCAGCGCCAGCGGCGTGAGGGCGCGCCGACCGTCGACCCGGACGACCATCTTGGTGCCGTGGTACTCGCGCACGACGGGCATGAACTTGCGCAGCAGTCGCACCGAGCGCATGTTGCCGATGTCGACCGACTGCTCGTGCCCGGTGAACGCGTCCCGCAACAGCTTCGCCGCAGTGAACAACAGGATCAACGCGAAGATCAGGAACGCGAAGTCCAGCGTCTGCAACGCCGCCGCACCCAACGCGATGAAGATGCCCCGCAGCACCAACGCGCCGGTAATCCCGAACAGCAGCACCCGCTGGGCCAACTCGGCCGGCACCGCGAATGCCGCCAGCAGCAGCATGAACACGAACAGGTTGTCCACCGACAGCGACTTCTCGACCAGATAGCCGGTCAGGTACTCGAAGCCCCGTTCCGAACCGAACTCGGACCACACCCAGGCACCGAAGGCCAGCGGCAGCGCGATGTAGAAGGTCGACCAGCCCAGTGCCTCCCGCAGGGACACCTCGTGGGGCTTGCGCGTCACCACGAAGTCGAGTACCAGCAGGGCCAGCACGCCGGCGATCGTCACCGCCCAGAGAGTGGGCGTACCCACCGACTGCAAACCGGCAGCAGCATAGGACAATTCGGACATGGGGCCTCCTCGAACACCGTGTCATGTTCGAGGTCTCCTTCACCCACGTTTCGGTGGGCAACCACCCGAGGCACACCCGGGGTGCGCCGTACTGACCGGTATGGTTCGTGGGAAGTACTCCCCTCGTACCGCCAAGGTTAGGACAGCCCGATCCGACCCGCCAGACGGGGGCTCCCATCGGCGTGGACCGCGTCCGACCAGGTCGGAACGCGGAGTGACGATGCCGGTACCGGACTCGGACACGAGCGCCTATCGTGATGACGATGACCGCAGAACGGGCGGCCGGCCCACTCGCCGGAGTACGCGTGGTCGAGCTGGCCGGGATCGGTCCCGGCCCCTTCGCCGCGATGATGCTGGCCGATCTCGGCGCGGACGTGATCCGGGTGGACCGGGTCACCGAGGTGGACCCCACCGCCTTCGGCACCGCCCATCCGGACCTGCTCAACCGGGGCCGACGCTCGGTCGGCGTGGATCTCAAGTCCGCCGGTGGACGCGAGGTGGTGCTGGCGCTGGTGGAGGGCGCGGACGCGCTGGTCGAGGGGTTCCGGCCCGGCGTGACCGAGCGCCTCGGCCTCGGCCCGGCCGACTGCCACGCGGTCAACCCGAGACTGGTGTACGGCCGGATGACCGGTTGGGGGCAGGACGGCCCGAGCGCCCCGTACGCCGGGCACGACATCGACTACCTCGCGTTGACCGGCGCGCTGCACGGCATCGGGCGGGCCGACGATCGGCCGGTGCCCCCGCTCAACCTGCTCGGCGACTTCGGCGGCGGCGGGATGATGCTGGCCCTGGGCGTGGTCTGTGCGCTCTACGCGGTGCGCGGCGGCGCCACCGGCCAGGTGATCGACGCGGCCATCGTGGACGGGGTGGCGGTGCTCGGCACGCAGATCCACGCGTTACGGGGACTCGGCCTCTGGCAGGACCCGCGCGGGGTCAACCTGCTCGACGGCGGCGCGCCGTTCTACGACACCTACGAGTGCGCGGACGGACGGCATGTCGCGGTCGGTGCGCTGGAGCCGCGCTTCTACGAGGAACTGGTCCGCCGTACCGGCTTCCCGGTGTCGGGCGACGAGGCGCCGGACCGGACCGACCCGGCGAACTGGCCGGCGTTGCGGGCCGCCTGGGCGCGGCTGTTCCGGACGCGGACCCGGGACGAGTGGGCGGCACTGCTCACCGCCTCGGACGCGTGCGTGGCGCCGGTGCTGGACTGTGCCGAGGCGCCGCAGCACCCGCACCTGGCCGCCCGGGACACGTTCGTGGTCCGGGACGGGGTGGTGCAACCGGCCCCGGCCCCCCGCTTCTCCGGCACCCCCACCTCGGTACGCCGGCCGCCGCCCTGGCCCGGCGAGCACACCGACGAGGTCCTCGGCGAGGTCGGCTACGGTCCGGAGCGGGTGGCGGCCCTGCGGGCCGACGGGGCGGTGGGCTGAGTCACCGGCGGCGCAGGGTCGCGCCGGGAGCCAGTGCGGGTTCGACCAGGTCGCGATAGTCGCGGGGCAACTGGACCACCAGCGTGTCGAACTCGCCGGCCAGCGCCTCGCGCAGCGCGGTGAAGACGGCGCGGACCCCGCCCCGGGCCGCCGACGTCTCGACGCCGAGACGGAACGCCACCCGGGCCGCGAACTCGTCGGCGTCGAACCGCTGTGCCGCCTCGCTGTCGGGGGTCGACCGCATCGACTGCCGCAGCGGCACCGGCAGTTGCAGAGCCAGGTCCAGGGCCTCGCCGCCGGTGAGCCGCTCGGCCAGGGTGACCAGCGTCGCCCGGGTCAGCTCCACCGCCCGCTCCGGCGTGGTGCCCGCCCGACGGGCGACCCGGTCGACGAAGGTGTCGTAGTCCATCGCGTACCCCCTCGGGCGGCGGTTACCCGGCGCAGCGGGCCGGAAACGGCGGCCGATTCTGCACCGGGTCGGGCGTGACGGCAGCCGCGGCGGGTAACCGCGCCCGGTCGTGGCCGGATCGAAGCCGGGAGGAGCCGAACCGATGGCGAGTTACGCCGACGTCCTGCAGTACCTGTCCAGCCTGGACTACCCCGCCGGCAAGGACGACGTGGTCCGCGAGGCCGAACGTGAGGGGGCGCCGCCGGACGTGGTGCAGGCCCTGCGCGCACTGCCGCCGGTGGACTACGCGAACAGCACCGAGGTGGCACGTTCCGCCCACATCGACGCGAGCGAGGACGCCGACGACGCGCAGCGCGGCGCGGCCGGACGCGACAAGCGTCACCAACGGGTGTCCCAGCACCTGCGCAGCATCTGATCCGGCGGCCGGTCCACGGGCGAGGGCCCGGACCGGCTGTCGGCATGTCGAGGGGACGGCGCTCGACGGGGCGCCGACAGGCGGGCGCCCCGGTCGCGAACCGCGACCGGGAGCGCCGCTACGTAAACGCCTGCCCTGGTGGCACTGCCGACCCGAACCGGGTCGACATGACCAGACGGCGACAACCACCCGAACCGGGCGGCTGCTACTGCGACCACCTTACCCCACGCCATCAGCCGAACGGACAGGGGGTGCCGACGAAGGTATTCATCCGGTCGGTGCGGCGTACCGCCGCTCCAGATCGACCCGTGCCAGAGCCCCTACCAGCCAGGCGAAGCGCTCCGATTCGCGCCCCCCGGACAGCGCGGCGAGATCCTCGGCGGACCGGCCCAGACCGAGGCGGCGGGCTGCGGTCAGGGCACGCCGGTCGGCCACCGGTCCGACCTCCCGCCACAGCGCCTGCGCCTCGCGGAGGAACAGGTCGACCGCCTCTCCGTCCGCCCCGGGCAACGCCGCCAGCAGGGCCCGCTGCCGCGCCGGGTCGTAGCCGGCCGCGGACTGCAGCCGGCGCAGGTCGCCGCCGTACTCGTCGCGCACCGTCCGGGCCAGATCGCCGAGCAGCGTCGCCACCGCGTCCACGTCACCGCGCCGGCCGCGCTCGCGCAACACCCGGACCAGGTCGGCGTGAGTGGCACGGGCCAACCGGGCCGCGCTGTCCCACCCGGCGTCGGGCAGCGCGTGCGCGCTGTCCAGAGCCCGCCGGAAGTCCCCCCGGCGGGCCAGCAGGACCGCGAGGCAGAGCACCTGGAACAGGCTGGACGGGTTGTTGGTGACCCGGAAGCCGTACTGCTCGGCGAAGCCCCGGCCGCTGCCGGCGAGCCGCCGGGCCAGGCGTCTACGGTCCTCGACGGTGGTCACGGTGCTGGTCATGTCGGCTGTTACCCGCGCCGACGGCGGCCACGCCTGCGACGCGGTCAGTCCCGGAAGCCGCCCGAACGGTCCCGGGCCTTGAGCCGGACCGTGGGCAGCGCCGGGGCGGGCAGCGGCGGGTCGGGGTCGTCGGCGACGGTGCCGAACCGCCGACCGGCCATCCAGTCCTCCCGGGCGGTGGCGATCTCCTCGTGGCTGCGGCCGACGAAGTTCCACCACATCACCAGCGGCTCCTCGAACGGCGTCCCGCCGAGCAGCATCAGCCGGGTCCCCGGCCCGCCGCGCACGGTCAGGACGTCCCGGCCGGTGCCGAGCCAGAGCAGCGCCCCGGGTTCGAGCGCCACCTCGTCCACCTCGGCGGCGCCGTCGAGCGCCAGCAGCGCGTACTCGAAGTCGCGGCGCAACGGCACCGCGACCGGACCGGCACCGCGCAGGTCGAGCTGCGCGCCGAGCAGCGGGGTGTGCACCCGGGCGGGCGAGACCTCGCCGCCGAGGTCGCCGACCAGCAGCGTGACGTCCAGGTCGCCGTCGCGCCACCGGGGCAGCTCGGCGTGGTGGGCGAAGTCGGCCGCGCCGGCCCGGGCCGGGTCCGGCAACGCCACCCAGAGCTGCACGCCGTGCATCAGCGGCGGATGGGCCGCCGGGGACCGTTCGGAGTGCGCGATGCCGTGACCGGAGGTCATCACGTTGAGCTGGCCGGGCCGGATCGGCTGCACGTTGCCGAGGCTGTCGCGGTGCAGGATCTCGCCGTCGAGCAGCCAGGTCACGGTCTGTAGCCCGGTGTGCGGATGCGGTGGCACCTCCATGCCGGGCCGTTGCGCCACGTCGTCCGGACCGAAGTGGTCCACGAAGCACCAGGCGCCGACCATCCGGCGGGTGCGTTGCGGCAGCAGCCGACGCACCGTGGTGTAGCGCCCCAACGGCACGTCGTGGCCGGGCAGCAGGACGCTGCCGGGGTCGACGGTGGCCACACCGGGTGGTCGGGTCTGCGCGGGCATCGACTCGGCACGTTCCACCATCCGACTGTACGCCCGTGCGTCCGGCCCGCTCAGCCGCCGCGTACGGTCACCCGGTTCGCGCCCGCCACCAGGTCCAGGAAGATCCGGTCGCCGGCCCGGTCCCAGCCCGGCGACCCGAGCACCGTCTGCGGGGCGACCCCGTCGAGGCGCTCGTCGTACACGGCGACCGCGCCGGCACCGGCGACCGACCGGACGCGGACCGGCACGCTACCGACCACGGTGACGTCGAACCGGTTGACCCCACCGGTGACCCGCACCACGACCAGGCCCTCCACCGCGGGCAGCCGCAGCGTGGTCCGGGTCGCCCCGCCGGCCAGTTCCAGGCCGCTGAGTCGGGCGGCGGCGAGGTCCAGCCGCCGGTCGGTGCTGCCGCCGGTGAGCGACACCTGCCAGCGCACCCGGGCGTTGAGCAGCACCTCGACCTCGCCCGGCCCGTCACCCTCCCGGGACAGGCGCAGCCGCACCCGGTCGCCGACCAGTTCCGGACGCAGCCGGGTCACCGACTCGGCCGGGGTGATGATCCGGTACAGCTCCTCCCCCAGGTCCGCCACCCGCAGGTCGAACCGGGTCACCCCGTCGACCAGTTCGAAGGTGGCCTGTCGGCGGCCGTCCAGCGGCGCGGTCTCCACCTGCTCGGGGCTCTGCGCCGCCGCCCGGGCCGCGCCGCCCAGTCCGCTGGTGCCCTCGGGCGCGGCGGTGACCTCGGGCAGGTCGCCGGAGAAGACCCGACCGAGCCGGTGCGGGTCGGAGAGGATCACCACCACGGCGGTCGCGCCCAGCCCGAGCATCAGCACCGCGGCGGCGGCGAGCAGCCGCGCCCCGGCCGACCAGGTCGGTCGTCCGGCCGCGACGTCGGCCGGGCCCCCCGGCTCGTCCCGACGTGCGGGCTGGTCCCGCTCGTCCTCTTCGCCGGGTGGGCCCTGGGACTCGGGTCCGTCCGGGGCGCCGGCCTCGTGTCGACTCACGGCCGCTTCGTCACCCAGGGTCACACCGCCCGCGTGTCGCGGCTCGTCACCGACGGTCACCGGTGGCGCCGGCACCTCGTCTCCCGACCCCTGTCCCGAGGGTCTCGGACGGTACGCCTCGTGCTCCGACTCGGCCATGCCACGTCCCCTTCCACGGTCCCCTACCAGCAGGTACGCGCCAGAGGGCGGGTCGGATCAGTCAACCCGGCGACGAACCTCGCCCCCGGCCGGCGGATCCAGTCGTCCGGCGACCTTGCCGGCACAGTCGCCGAGGACCTCCCGGGCGTCCAGACCCAGGCTCTCGATGGCCACCAGCGCGGTGAACGCCACGTCGGCCAGCTCCGCCGCCACGTCCGCCCGGGTGTGCGTGACCCCCTTGCGCGGGTTCTGGCCGAGGCACCCGATCCAGGCGCCCGCCACCTCACCCGCCTCCTCGGTGAGCTTGAGCATCCGACAGGTCAGCTCCGCCTCCCCGGTGCCGTTGGTCGCGTCCAGCCAGTCACGCGCGGTGCGTACCGTCGTCCAGATCGTCTCGTCCACTCCGCCAGTGAACCGGACGGCGGTCACCATCCGTATCCGGGGCACCGCCGTGACGGCGGTGCCGAGGCGCGGCGACGACGCCGTGCGCGGACCGCAAGGACGTGTCGGTGATGCCGGAGACGGTCGAGTCGGTGTTCGCCGCTGTGGTCGACCGCAACCCGGGTGAGCCCGATTTCCACCAGCCCCCCCCGCCTCCACCCTGTTGATCAAGGAGTTTTGGTGCTCGACGCGCCCCGAAAGCACCGAAACCTCTTGATCGACAGGGCGGGACGGCGGCGCGGGACGGTCTAGATCGGGTGGACGGCGGTGATCGTGGGGAGGACCGCGACGACGTCGAAACTGTGTCGGGGGGACGGCAGCTCGTGGTAGTGCTCCTCGTCGCGCTCGGGGTCGTACCTGCCGGAGACCACCCGGGTCCGCGCGGGACGGTCGAGAAGCGGGGCCAGCTCGGTCGGAGACGGCGAGCGCAGGTCCACGATCCGTACGTCGACGCCACCGCCGGCCAGCAGCACCGACTCCAGCGAGTTCGGGCTCGCCCGGGGAAGGTCCCGGCCGGGAATCCGGCCCTGGCCGAAGGTGAGGTGCACGGCGGCGTATCCGTCGCCGAGAGCCGCCCGGAGATGGCCGCCGGTCATCACCTCGTGTGCCGCGACCCGCGTGCTGCCCTCCCAGAAGACGATGCGGGCGCCGGTGCGCCGCTGATGGGCGAGGAGCCGGTCGGCAGTCTCCCGTTCCTCCCGCGCCAGGTCGTGACCCACCCCGATGGCGTTGGCGTGGTGCGCCACGATCGCGTCGAGCAGCGACAGTGCCTCGTCGCGCTCCGGGCCGGGGTCGAGCCCGACGACCAGATCGTGGGCGGCGCGGGCGAGGTCGACGAAGGGCGTGCCGGGGTGGGTGCCCCGCGCCCGTCGGACGTGCTCGCCGTCGTCGTGGGCGGTGCGGATGATGTCGAGCAGGCTCTTGGCCTGCGTCGCCGTCGTCGGGTCCAGCCGCGCGAGCAGCCTCACGACACGGTCGTAGTCGGCGGGCAGCACGCGCGAACCGCCGACCGCGACGATCCGCACCGGGTCCGTGGGGTGCCGCTCGTTGTGCCGGCGGAGCCCACCGAGCGCCTCGCGCATCTCGGCCGTCCGCCACGGCCCCCACGCCTGGCCGAGCGCCGCGTCGAGATCGATCGCCCTGCCCTGAACGAAATCGTCGTACCGCTCACCGAGGCGCGGGTTGTCGACCACCGCGACGACGCGGAATCCGGATTCGATCAGCGCGTGGGTGCTCTGCTCGACGAGGCCGAAGAGTTCGTGTGCCTCGCGGGTGGAGGTGCCGAGACCGACGATCGTGGCGTGGCCGACGAGGGATGCGATGCGGTGCCCGGTCTGCCGGAGGTCGTACGTCCGTCCGCTCATACGACGCACGATCACAGTTCAACATATGGTGAAGTCAAGCCTCGTCACCGAGGCCGTCCGCGTGCTCACCGGATCGTGTGGCCGCGCCCGATGTCGCACAGCCGGGTGCCGGATCCCAGGGCGGCGAGGTGCGTCCTGAGGTCGGCCAGTCGCTCCTCGGCCTCACTGACCAGCCGGTGCGCGACCTGACCCCACTCCTCGGGCGTCGGGTCCGCCGACAGTCCGTCGAAGAGGGCGGCGATCTCGCGCACGGTCAGGCCGACCCGCTGAGCGACCCTGGCGACCTCGATGCGGCACACGGCCGACGCCTCGAAACGGCGCTGGTTGCCGGTGGTGCGGCCGGCGCTGATCACGCCATGGTTCGCATAGAAGCGCACGGCGGACGGTGCGACGCGACTGCGGGCGGCGACGTCGCCGACGGTGAGCGTCATCGGGGCGTCCGGCTTCACGGTCATACCCGGACGGTAGTCACGCCCCGACTTGACTTCAACCAATGGTGAACCTGGAACCTCGCTGCCATGACCACTTCGCACGCACCGCACGACGACACCCCGCCCTCCGGCGTACGCGTGGCGGTGATCTCGGCGAGCGTACGCAAGGACCGGATGGGGCCGACGGTCGCCGACTGGGTCGTCGCCGCACTGGAGGGTTCCGCCGACGTCGATCTGATCGACCTGGCCGACACGCTCCTGCCCGACGACAGTCTGCTGTATCCCGGCGGTGGGCCGAGGAGCGCCGTGGCCGACCGGATCGACGCGGCCGACGCCTTCGTCTTCGTGATGCCGGAGTACAACCACGGCTACCCGGCCTCGCTCAAGCGCCTGATCGACTGGCACTACCGGGAGTGGCGCCTGAAACCCGCGACGATCGTGGCGTACGGCGTGCACGGCGGATACGCCGCGATCGAGCAACTCCGCGGTGTGCTGGCCGAACTCAACGTCGTGACCACCCGCCGGGTCGTCGGCCTCCCCGCACCCTGGGACCGCCTGGACGAACAGCAGCGGTACGCGCCGGACGACCGCCTCACCCGTGGCCTGGCCGGTTGCCTCGACGAGCTGCGGTGGTGGGCCGACGTGCTGGCGGACGCCCGCCGGAGCCGCCCCTTCCCCGCGTAGGACCGGCCGGGCGGGCCAGGCCATGAAACGGTGCCGGTGCCCGCCGGAGGGAACGGCGGGCACCAGCACCGGTGTTCACTGCGGGCCGGGCCCGCGGTGTCGGATCAGTTCGCGCTGCCGAAGCGGCGGCGGCGCCAGAGCACCGTGCCGAGCAGCATGACCGCGCCTGCCGCGACGAGACCGCCACCGACCTTCATCGGCGTGCTCGTGTTGCTGCCGGTGACCGGCAGGTGGTGCTTCTTCTTGTGCAGCACGCGCAGTTCGGTCGAGGCGGTCCGGCCGGACTCCCGGCCGACGGCGGTGAAGGTGAGCAGACCGGTCACCGACGGGGTGTACCGGCGGCTGAACTCGCCGCGCGCGTTGGTCCGGGCCGTGAAGGTCAACGGCGCGCTGGCCTGGAAGGCGACCGGGGCCATCGCGACGGTGCTGCCGTCGCTGCGGCGGGCGGTGCCGGCGGCGGGTGCCGCCAGCGGCTGGGTGGTGACGGTGATGTCGACCGTCTCGTTCGGCCCGAAGTTGCGGCCGGTCAGGACGACCGTCTCACCGAGGAAGATGGTCGGTCGGTTCACCGTGAGCGAGGCCAGCACCGGCGGATAGGGCGGTGGCTGGGGTGTTCCACTCACGGATGGCGTCGGCTGCGGCTGCGCCGCCCCCGCCGCGGTCGGCACGGCGACCACGGCCAAACCGACCGTGAGCGCCATGATGATGCGGGATAGCCGCATTGTTGGTTCCCTCCTACTGAGTACAGCTTGGTGCGGTGACAACATGGGTGGTCCATGGGGTGGCGGTGGGCGTGAGCCACAACTCGGCCGAGCCGCTGCCCGTCTTGCCGGTCAGCAACGAGACCTGCAGCGTCCGGGTGTCCCCCGGTCCTGTCTCGACGTTCACCGTGGCCACCTGGCGGCGTCGCTCGGTGCCGTTGCCGACCGACGTCTCGGCCCCGTCGAGACGGGTGTCGAGCACCGCCCCGCCGGCCGGGCTGTAGACCGAGACCAGGGTCCGAACCGTGTACGGGTCTCCTGCCTGGGCCAGTCCGAGCACGGACTCGGTGAGACCCGAGGCCGGCGCGGTGGATCGCAACGTCACCCGGAGGTGCAGTTCGCGACGACCGTCGGCGAGGCAGTCGCCGACGGTGAGGTCGGCGGTCTGCCGGAGGTAGTAGCCGAGCTTCGCGCCACTGCCGTCGTTGAGGAACACGCCGACAGTGGGCACGGTGTCCTGTTCCGGAAGCGTCCCGGCCATTCGGCTCTCGCCGAACACCCGCTGTTCCTCCGGACGGGCACTCCAGAACAGTATCCGACGTTCTTGTATAGAGCGGCTAAAAGCGGACAATAGCCCGTTCGGGTGTGTGTTACGGGCGAAAAGGGTGTCGAACACGGTCGCGGCGGCGGCGGCGAAGAAGATGTCCTGCTCCGCCGGGGCCATCCGCTGGTACGTGTCGCTGAGCAGGGTCCGCACCGCGTTCTCGGCGCTGAGCGACACCCCGCCGGGCACCCGGACCGGCCCGGTGGCCTGCAACAGGTACGACAGCACCACCGGGTCGACGGCGAGCACCCCGTCCACGGTGTCGCCGCTGTGCCGCCGGTACATCTCCCGGTAGAGCGCGGCGGCGGTCGGGAAGTGCGGGCTGAGGTTGACGTCGGCCGGGTACATCCCGGGCAGCTCGCCCCAGAGCGCCTGCTGCTCGGCCGGGATCTTCAACGGCTTGGCGAACATCCCCAGGCCACTGCTAGCCCCCTGGTCGCCCATCTCGATCCGACCCTTGTTGGCCTTGATCACCGCGTACGCGCCGAACATGCCGCCGGTGGACCGCAGCTCCGCGGAGTTCTGCGACACCAGCAGGTACTGCCGTGCGCCGTCCACGCCGAGCAGCGGCGGCAGCAGTTGGGCGGCCTTGCCGGAGGCCGAGGTCATGTCGGCCAGCCGGTCGATCTCGCCGCGCAGTTCCTGGAGCGCCTCGCGTACCTGCCCGACCAGCCGGTCGACGGGCACCACGGACAGTTCGGCGCGGATCCGCTGGACGGTGGCGTCGACCTCGACCAACTCGTCGCCGACGCCCCGCAGCCCGCCCAGGTCCAGCCGCCCCGACTGCGGCACCAGGCCACCGAGGTCGACCCGCAGCAGTGCCGGGAACGCCTGGCGGGCCAGGTCGTCGACGGCGATGGCGATCTGCCGGACGGCCGCGAGGTTGGCGCCCGCGTACGGCGCGTGCTGGGCCGTCCACCAACCCGGGTCGGCGGTGGCCGCGCGGGCGGCGCCGGACTGCACCTGCAACGCGGCGAGCGTCCGCTGCGCCCGGTCGGTGTCGCCACCGACCAGGTGCGCGCTCAGCTCACCGGCCAGTCCGGCGGCGTTGACCAGGTGCGCGCGGGCCTGCCAGCCCCGGAATCCCACCCATCCGACGACGCCGGCCAGCAGCGAGCCGACCACCAGCGTGACGAGTAGGGCACGACGCAGACGGGCGCGCCGCCGTCGGCGGGACCGGCCGCGGATACGGCGCGGGCTCTCGCGTTCCGTCACACCACTCTCCACTCCGAAATTCGGACAGAAGCCACCATTGTTCCTAACAGGTAACGACATTGTTGGGGAATTGATGACGCTATCGGGCTGTATGTGAGTTTCGGTCGTGACTCGCGTTCCGGGCGCTGCTGCCGGCCGCCGCCCGCAGCAGCGCCTCGATGCGGTCCACCCCGGCCGGCATCGACATCTCCCGCAGGTACGCCTCGCGACCGCGCCGACCCATCTCGGCGCGGGCCGGCGGCGGGATGTGCGCGGCCAGCCAGAACCGGTCCGCCAGGGTGGCCCAGTCCTCCGGCGGGCAGGAGAGCCCGGCCCGGGTGCGCTCGACCAGCGCGGCCGTGTCGCCGCCGGTCGAGGCGACGACCGGCGCGCCACAGGAGAGCGCCGCCTGGAGCTTGTCCGGCACGGCGCTGCGCAGCGCCGGCAGGTCCCGGGACATGACCAGTTGATAGTCGGCGGCGGCGTACAGCTCCGGCATGTCCAACGGCGAACGCCGGTCGACGAACCGGACGTTGTCGGCACGCAGTTCGTCGGCGAGCCCCCGCACCCGCCGCTCGTCCGCGCCCGAGCCCACCAGGACCAGGTCGACGGTCTTGTCCAGCGCGGCCGCCGCCCGGACCGCCGTCTCCAGTCCCTGCCGCGCCCCGATGGTGCCGGCGTGCATCACCACGCACCGGTCGTCGCGACGCACCAGTCGACGCGCGGCCGGACCCGCCGTCGCGGGCTGGAAGATCCGCTCGTCGGTCCAGTTCAGCACCACGCGGACCTTGGCCGCATCGACACCGACCCCGACGACCGCGTCCCGCAACGACGGCGAGGTCACCGCCACCACCGTGGCGGCCTGGTAGGTCCGGGTCATCGCGGCGCGCACCCGGGCCGCCCACCGCCCGTCGGCGCCGTCCGGCAGGTCCTCGGCCCACACGTCCGGCACGTGCAGCACCAGCGGCACCGGGCCGAGCAGGCGCAGCAGCGCCGCCGTGGCGAACGCGGCGGCCGGGGGCTGGTGCACGTAGAGCACGTCGATCCCGGTGAGGAACCGGCGTCCGACCAGCGCCGCGCTCCCCGCGAAGGAGAGCCAGGAGGCCGTCCGGCCGCGCGGGGAGAGGTCGCCGGTGCTGTACCGGGGCACCCGCCGCACGGTCAGCCCCCGGCTGCGCGTCTCGTGACGCCAGCGCTGGCGCCACCCCGGGTACACGTGCCCGCCCGGGTAGTCCGGGAAGCCGGTCAGCACCCGCACCTCGTGGCCCCGGGCGGTCAACTCCTCGGCCAGGCTGCCGGGGATGAAGGCCGGTTCCGGCGGAAAGTGGTACGTCAGCAGGCCGATCCGCATCCCGCCACCTCCTCTGCCGGGCGCCGGTCCGGCGCGGCGGCCGGGGACCACGACGACCCGGCTGCGTACGATCTCGGCATCCCCTCACCGGGCGGCCACCACCGGCGGTCGTCCCCCGTCGCGGCGTTGCCGTCGACGGCCACGTCGTCGAAGGGGTCACCCATGCTCACCGGGGTGCTGTTCGTCTGCCACGCCAACCTGTGCCGGTCGCCGATGGCCGAGTACACCGCGCGCCGCCTGCTCGCCGGGCGTCCGCTGACCGTCGCGAGCGCCGGCACCGACGCCGTCGAGGGCTTGGAGATGCACCCGTACGCGGCCGAGATCGCCGCCGGAACCGGTGCGGACCCGGCGGCGTTCCGCAGTCGGCGGCTGCTCGCCGCGCACCTCACCGAGGCGGTGCTGGTGCTGACCGCCACCCGACGCCAGCGTTCGCTCTGCACCTCGCTGGCCCCGGCTGCGCTGCACCGGACGTTCACGGTGCGCCAGTTCGGTCGGCTCGCCGCGGCGGCGGAACCCGCCGAGGACGAGCCGGACGACTCGCTGGCGGCCGCGGTGGCCGCCGCCGCCCTGGCCCGGGGGCGACTGCAACCCGCTCCGGCGGAGGCCGACGACCTGCGCGACCCGGTCGCCGGCACACCCGCCGACTTCCGCGCCTGCGCGGAGGAGATCGAGCGGTCGTTGCGCCCCCTGGCGGCGCTCATCGGGGCAGCCGGGTGAGTTCCTGGGTGTGATCGGTCAGGTCGGCCACCGGCTTGCGCTCGGCGTGCCGACCGGCACCGGCCCGCCCGCCCGTCGCGGTCGTCGTCGGCGGTGTCTCGGCGACCACCCGGTACGCCTCGTACTGGTAGGCCTCCGCCTTGGGCACCCGGGCCATGTTCAGCACGCAGCCGAGCAGCCGTACCGAGACCGAGTGCAGCGCCCGCGCCGCCGCGGCGACCTGCGCCCGCGAGGTACGACCCTGCTGGGTGACCAGCAGCGCGCCGTCGGCCTGTACCGCGACCACCACACCGTCGGTGACCGCGAGGAGCGGCGCGGTGTCGATGACGACGATGTCCGCGGACTCGCGCAGGGCGGTCAGCAGGTCGGACATGGCCTTGGAGCCGAGCAGCTCGCTCGGGTTCGGCGGGGCCGAGCCGCTGGGCAGCACCAGCAGGGACTTGTCGCCCCAGCGCTGGACCACGTCGCCGACCTGGACGTCACCGACGAGCACGTCGGTGAGCCCGACGCCGGAGTCGATGCCGAGGTAGTCGCCGACCTTCGGCCGGCGCAGGTCGGCGTCGACCAGCAGTACCCGCCAGCCCGCCTCGGCCAGCGCGATGGCCAGGTTGCACGACATGGTGGTCTTGCCCTCGCCCTGCAACGCGCTGGTGACGGCGATGACCCGGGCGGGTTCGTGCACGTCGACGAAGCGCAGGTTGGTGCGGAGCTTGCGGACCGCCTCGGCCCGCGCCGAGGTGGCGGCGTCGCCGACGATCAGCGGGGCGGTGCGGGCGCTGGCGTCGATCGGGATCTCGCCGAGCAGTGGGCTGCCGGTCACCCGTTGCAGACCGGCCGCGTCCCGCAGGCGTACGTCCGCAATGCCGCGCAGGATCGCCAGGGCCACGCCGGCCAGCAGGCCGATCAGGGTGCCGATGGCGGTGTTACGCAGCGGCTGCGGCGAGACCGGGGTGGGGGTGACCCGGGGACCGCTGACCACTTCGATCTTGATGGGTCCGGGGCTGCCGTCCGGCCGGGCCTCGACCTTCTGCACCAGCTCGACGAACTTCGCCGAGAGCGCCTCGGTCACCCGCAGCGCGCGGGTCTGGTCGGTGTCGGTCACCGACGCCCGTAGCAGGACCGTGCCGGTCTCGGTGGAGGTGCTGACCCGCTGCTGGATCTCCTCGGCGGTCAGCCCGAGCTGGTTGTCCGCGACCGCGGCCTGCGCCAGCCGGTCGCTGGTCAGCAGCTCGGCGTAGGACTTGACGCGCTGCTGGAGGAAGAGGCCACCCTGGTAGGCGTCGGTGACGCCCTGGCTGGGGGTGGTGACGAAGAAGGTGACCGAGGCGACGTAGCGGGGCTGCGCCCGAACGGTGACCAGGGCGGTCAGTCCGAGGGCCACCACGAGGGTGACCAGGACGATCCACCAGCGTTGACGAACGAGACGCAGTTGGCGGTACAGGTCCATCAGGCGCGCCTCCGTACCGGGCCGGTAACGCCAAAGAAACTCACGAAAACCCCCAAGGTCTACTTAATCTCGTGAACCATTAAAGCCGCTCATAAGCGTTATGTCCGGAGTTAGGGGTTTTCCTCGGCAGAGGACCGCGCCCGCAATGCCCAACCGGACCGACCGTCCGTCGGAATCGCCTGCCGACCGGGAAAAATGCGATTTCTCCGCCGGGGGCGTACCGGATCCGCCGCAGGTGATCGGGGCGGGGCACTCCCCCGGGCGCGCCGCCACCGGCACCGCTGGATAGGCTCGTGGACGGTGTGCCGGGAAGCCTGGTCGGCGTGGCAGTCGCGCTGTCCCCGACCGGCGAGGTGAGAACCAGGCATGTCCACATCCCCACCACCCCGACGCCGCGGCCTGCGGCGTCTCTTCGCGCGTACCTCCTGGCCGGAGGCCCGCTTCCTGGCCGAGGTGCTGCGCACCGAGACCGTCGGCGGCGCGCTCCTGCTCGTCGGCGCGGTGATCGCCCTGATCTGGGCGAACTCCCCCTGGTCCGGCGGGTACGCCGCGCTGGGCGCGTGGGTGCCCTGGCCCGGCGGCGCCGCCCTGCACCTCGATCTCGACCTGGCGACCTGGGCCGCGGACGGCCTGCTGGCGGTCTTCTTCTTCGTGGTCGGGCTGGAACTCAAACGGGAGTTCGTCGCCGGTGGGCTGCGCGACCCACGCCGCGCCGCGTTGCCCATCGTGGCCGCCGTGGGCGGGATGGTGGCCCCCGCCCTGATCTACGTCGGGGTGAACCTCGCGGCCGGCGGCGAGGGCCTGCGCGGCTGGGCCGTCCCGACCGCCACCGACATCGCCTTCGCGCTGGCCGTGCTGGCGGTGATCGGGGCGTACCTGCCGCAGGGGTTGCGCGCCTTCCTGCTCACCCTCGCCGTGGTCGACGACCTGCTCGCCATCACCGTCATCGCGATCTTCTACACCGCCGAGTTCCACCCGCTGCCACTGCTCGGCGCCGTGGCGCCGATCGCGCTGTTCGGCCTGCTGGTGCAGCGTCGGCACACCTGGTGGTGGGCGCTCGGTCCGCTCGCCCTGCTGGCCTGGACGCTGGTGCACGCCTCCGGCGTGCACGCCACGGTGGCCGGCGTCGCGCTCGGCTTCACCGTGCCGGTGCTCGCCGGGCGCGGGCGCGACGGCCGCCACCGTCCCGGCCTGGCCGCCCACCTGGAACACCGGTGGCGACCGGTGTCGGCCGGACTCGCCGTGCCGGTGTTCGCGTTCTTCGCCGCCGGTGTGTCGCTACGCGGCGCCGACCTGGGCGCGGTGGTCACCGATCCGATCGTGGTCGGCATCGTGCTCGGTCTGGTGGTCGGCAAGTGCGTCGGCGTCCTCGGCGCCACCTTCCTGCTGGCCCGGTTCACCCGGGCCCGGCTGGCCGAGGACATCACCTGGCCGGACCTGCTCGGCGTGGCCCTGCTGGCGGGCATCGGCTTCACCGTGTCGCTGCTGATCGGCGAGCTGGCCTTCGGCGCGGCCGGCACGGCCGGGGACAACGTCACGGTGGCGGTCCTCGGTGGTTCGCTGATCTCGGCACTCTGCGCCGCGCTGGTGCTGGCTCCGCGCAACCGCAGGTACCGGGCGATCGCCCGCAAGGAACGGGTGGACGCGAACCGGGACGGCGTGCCGGACGTCTACCAGCGGCCCGCCGACTGAGCCGGGCACGCCCGATCAGCCCTCGGACGCCCGGCCGACCCGCTCGGCCGGGCGGGCCGACCAGCGGAAGTTCTCCGTCAACGCGCTGCTGAGCATCCGCCGCAGCAGCACGATCAGGACGGTGGCGGCGAGTTCCCGCCAGGTCTGCTCCCCGGTCAGCCGCAGCAGGCCGGCGGCGACGAGCATGTCCAGCAGCACCCGCAGTGCGGTCGACCGGGACCCGGTGGTGACCAGCGCGACCCCGGCGCCGAGTACGCCGAGCGCCGCGACGACCAAGGCCAACGCCGGGATCACGACGCCCGTCCCGGTCGACCGACCTGTTCCTGCTCGTGCTCGATCTCCCGGCCGAGGACGTGGTTCAGCACGGTCCGGATGGCGGCGATCGCGGCGAGCTGGCCGATCTGGGTGAAGGTCGGCGACAGCGCGGTCCGCAGGATGTCCGCCGCCAACTGGAACTCCAGCCCGAGCACCAGGAACCGGCCGAGCGTCAACCGGATCCGGGTGAACACGGTCGCGTCGCGGTAGCGGATCCCGTCCACCACGAACCGCAGCGCGGCCCAGGCCGCCCCGATGACGATCACTGCTGCGCCGACCAGCTCCACCGCGATCACCAGGATGTGGTGACCGCGTTCCAGGAGCACGTCGACGTCCACGCGGGCGACTACCCGGGCAGGGCCCGGGTAGTCGCCCGCTCCGCTCGGTCAGGTGAGTTCCGCGACCGCCTCCAGGATCAACCAGATGCCGCTGATGGCGAACAGGGCCGCGGCACCGTACTTGATGGTCCGCTCCGGGAGCTTGCGGCCGAGGAGCCGACCGACGACGATGGCGAGCGCGTCGGCGGCGACCATGCCGATGGTCGAGCCGATCCAGGTGCCGAACCAGCCGTACTGGGTGGCGAGCGTGATCGTGGCGAGCATGGTCTTGTCGCCCAGCTCGGCGAGGAAGAACGCGACACCGACGGCCAGCACGGCCGACTTGCCGCCCTTGGCGGCCTTGCGCTTCTCCTCCTCGGTGAGCGTGTCCCCGCGCAGGGTCCAGAGGCCGAAACCGATGAAGGCCACACCCGCGAGCAACGAGATCCAGCCGGTGGGCAGCGCGGCGCCCAGCCCGACACCGATCGCCACCGAGGCCAGGTGAACCACGGCGGTGGCCACGGTGATACCGATCAGGATCGGCACGGTGCGATATCGGGTGGCGAATGCCAGAGCCATGAGCTGGGACTTGTCTCCCAGCTCGGCAACGAAGATCACGCCGAAGCTGACCGCCAGCGCGACGAGGAACCCCTCCATGACGTCCTTCCGGGTCGGGCCGGGAGGAGGAGACGGGGTGCCCTCGACCCGGCTGTCAAGCCTGGGTCGAAGGTCTCGCCCGCCCCGTCATGACGAGGCCGCGTGGCCGGATGCGGAACGCACCAGTATGTCGACCACGGCGTTGCGGGCTACTCCCCTTCGCTGCGGCACAGCCTAGCCGATCGTCGCCCGCCCGGACCGCCGGGTGACCCGACACACACGCCCGCCGTCGCGGTGCGCCCGCCGGATCAGTCCGCCCGCGCCAGGGTCACGCCGAACAGGCCGCCGGGGTCGGTCCAGAAACGCTCGGCGTGGAACCCCGCCGAGGCGAGTTCCGCCGCGATCCGCTCCGGACGGAACTTCGCCGACACCTCTGTGCGCAGTTCCTCCCCCTCCGCGAAGGTCACGTCGAGGTCGAGTACGCGTACCCGGACCGGCCGCAGTGCCCGCAGCCGCATCTCGATCCACTCCTGCTCCGGATCCCAGAGCGCGACGTGGGCGAAGGCCGCCGGATCGAAGTCGGCGTCCAACTCGCGGTTGAGCACCCGCAGCACGTTGCGGTTGAACTCCGCGGTCACCCCCGCCGCGTCGTCGTACGCGGGCACGATCACCGCCGGGTCCTTCACCAGGTCGGTACCGACCAGCAGCCAGTCCCCCACCTCCAGCGCGGCCCGCATCCGGGCGAGGAACTCGGCCCGCTCGGCCGGCAGCAGGTTGCCGATGGTGCCGCCGAGGAAGATCACCAGCCGCCGCCCACCGGCGGGGAGCCGGTCCAGGTGCCGGGTGAAGTCGCCGACGATGCCGCGTACCCGCAGCCCGGGATAGTCGGCGGCGAGCGCGGCGGTGGACGCGGCGAGCGCGCTGGCCGACACGTCCAGGGGCACGAACGTGCCCAGCCCGCGTCGCCGGGTGAAGGCGTCCAGCAACAGCCGGGTCTTCTCCGACGAGCCGGACCCGAGCTCGATGAGCGTCTTCGCGCCGGTCAGCTCGGCGATCTCGGGCGCGTGTGCGGCCAGTACCGCGCGTTCGGCCCGGGTCGGGTAGTACTCCGGCAGCCGGGTGATCTCCTCGAAGAGTTCACTTCCCCGCGCGTCGTAGAACCACTTCGGCGGCAACCACTTCGGCTCGGCGGTCAGCCCGACCCGGACGTCGTGCCGCAGGCTGCGCTCGATGTCCCGGTCGTCGAGGTGGATCTCCAGCGGCTCGGTGCTCATCCGTTGTCCCTTCCGTCGGACGGTCGGTGGTGGGGCCCGGGCAGGGGGCGCAGGTGCAGGTCGGTGGCGGTGGCGGTGACGAGGTGGCCGTCCGGCACCTCCCGCCAGGCCGGGTCGTCGTCGTGCGGTTCGGAGGAGAGCAGCACCGAGTCCGGCGTGGTGCGGACGGAGAGGGCGTGCCCGACCACGCTGGCGACCACCGTCACGCCGTCGGTGAGCAACAGATTGAGCCGTGACCCCGGGGCCGCCGCGGTGACCGAGGTGACCGTCTCGGCGATCGCCTGCTCGGGTGGCAGACCGGCGCGCAACCGGTGCCGGACCAGCGCCCACAGCAGCGCCGAGTCGGTGCTGGCGTCCAGCGTGAGCAGATCGCGGACGGGCAGCGCGGCGGCCAGCGGCACCACCGCGTCCGGCCAGCCGCGCACCACCCCGTTGTGGCTGAACAGCCACCGGCCCGCGGCGAAGGGCGCGGCGGCGGCGTCCACCACCGCCATGCCGACCGTGGCCGACCGCACCGCGGCCAGCACCGCACCGGTCGAGGTGACCGCCGCCAGGTCGACGATGGTCGGGTCGCTCCAGATCGGCTGGGCCCGCCGGTACCGCACCGGATCGCCGCCGGTCGACGGATACCAGCCGACCCCGAACCCGTCCGCGTTGATCGTCCCGCCGCCGCGCATGTCGCGGGGCGCCCAGGACTGGCGTACCAGCGAGTGCGGCGGGTCGAACAGCAGTTCCCGCAGCGTCCGTGATGGCCCGAGATAGGCCAGGTGGCGGCACATCAGGCGGCTCGGAGCACGACCGTCACCGGTCGGCCTCCTCGGGCCGGGCGTCGCGGGCCAGGCGGAAGCCGCTGAAGATCTGCCGGCGGATCGGGTAGTCCCAGTTGCGGAAGGTGCCCCGACAGGCGGCCCGGTCGGTGCCGAACGACCCGCCGCGCAGCACCTGGTAGTCGTCACCGAAGAAGACCTCGGAGTACTCCCGGTAGGGGAAGGCGGCGAAGCCGGGATAACCCCGCAGCGGCGTCGACACCCACTCCCACACGTCGCCCACCAACTGGTGCACGCCGAGCGGGGACGCCCCGGCCGGGTACGCGCCGACCGGCGCCGGCCACAGATGCCGCTGCCCCAGGTTGGCGTGGGCCGAGGTGGGATCCTCGTCGCCCCACGGGTACCGGCGGGACCGGCCGGTGGCCGGATCCCAGCGGGCCGCCTTCTCCCACTCCGCCTCGGTGGGCAGCCGCTTGCCGGCCCAGGCGGCGTACGCGCGCGCCTCGTGGAAGCAGACGTGCACCACCGGCTCGTCGTCGCGCACCCGGTCCCACCGGCCGAACCGCCGGTACGCCCAGCCGTCGCCGTCGCGCCGCCAGTGCATCGGCGCGCCCAGTCCGGCCTCCTGCCGGTGCCGCCAGCCCGCCTCGCTCCACCAGCGCGGGTCGTCGTACCCGCCGTCGGCGATGAACTCCCGGTACGCCCCGTTGGTCACCGGGGCGGCGTCGATGACGTACGCGGGCAGCTCCACCCGGTGGGCCGGGCGTTCGTTGTCCAGCGCCCACGGGTCGGTGTCGGTGCCCATGGTGAACGGACCGGCCGGCACCAGCACCTCCCCGGCCACCCGGGCGGTCGGCTCGGGCGGCGGTGGCGCGTGCAGCACCGCGGGACCGGAGCGCAGTTGGTGGGTGGCGAGCATGGTCTCGTCGTGCTGCTGCTCGTGCTGCACGATCATCCCGAAGGCGAACCCGTCGGTGACCAGGCGACGCTCCTCGAAGGAGACGCCGTCGAGCAGGTCGTACACCTTCTCGCGGACGGTCGACACGTACGCCCTCGCCTCGGTCGGCGGCAGCAGCGGCAGCGACGGGCGGTCCCTGCGCGGCTGCTTGAAGGCGTCGTACAGGTCGTCGATGTCGCACCGGACCGGCTCGCGTCCGCCGACGTCCCGGACCAGCCAGAGTTCCTCCTGGTTGCCGATGTGGGCGAAGTCCCAGACCAGTGGGGACATCAGCGGCGAGTGCTGGCGGGTCAGGTCGCCGTCGTCGACCGTCTCGGTCAGCACGACGGTGCGGGCCCGGGTGCGGTCCAGCTCCGCGGCGATCCGGGCGCGCAGCTCCTCCGCGCCGAGGCCGGTGGTGGTGTCGGTCATCGCTGCCTCCTCTGGGCGGCGTCGCGCCGTCGTCGTACTCCCTGGTCGATCTCGTCGTGCAGGGCACCCGGCAGGTCGAGCCGGGGCAGCGCCGCCAGGGCCAGGTCGAGCAGGCCCACGGCGACGGTGGCCAGGCACGGGTCGTGCAGTCCGTGCCGGGCGGCGATGAGCCAGCGGTCGGCCACCGGGGCGGCCAGCACCATCGCGGCGTCGGTGGTCTCGCTGTCGCCGAGCAGCGCGGCGAGCACCGCCAGCGGCAGCGTCCAGCCGCGCCCGGGCTGGGCGTCGACGTAGCGCAGTTCCAGGTAGCCACGGGGCCGTACCGGCGGGAACAGTGTGCTGACGTGGTATTCGAGGTCGTCGACGGTGGGCGCGCGGGGTAACGCCCCGTCGATCCAGTCGGCGAACGTCACGTCCGGGGGCGGGGTCCAGTCGCCGCTGTCGTCGCGGACGCAGAGCAGCGGGGCGGCCAGTGCGTACCGGGTCCAGGCGGCGACCGGGTCGACGCCGGCCACCTCGGGTGTCCAGACCGGGGCGGTGCGGGCCGGGTCGATCCGGGCCCACGCGCCCATCCGGGCCGACGCCCATCCGGTGTTCCGGCCGGCATGGCGGTCGGCGGTGGCGAAGGCGGCCAGCAGCGGCGGTCCGACCGCGTGCACCAGCGCCCACCGGGCGGTGACCTGCTCGGGCCGCCCCGCGTCGAGGCAGACCTGTAGGCCGGCGGTGCTGTACATCATCGTGCGGCCGTCCGGACCGTACCGGTCGAAGACCCGGCGCATGGCCCGGTAGCGGGGTGTGTCGATGACCGGTCGGGGTGGCCGGTACGCGTCGATGCCGGCGCGGCCGAGGCGCAGCCCGGCCGCGCCGAGCAGGCGGGTGACCTGGTCGATGTCGGACTGGGTGGCCTCGATCAGCGCGGTGACGGAGGCTTGCGGCGGGGTGGAGATCTCCACCTGCCCGCCGGGCTCGACGGTCACCGTGCCGCCCCGCAGCAGACGGCGGGCGGGGCTGGTCCGATCCAGTGTGACGGGGCTGTAGGGCCCCAGTGCCGCTCTCAGCCGGGCGGCGTCGACGGGACGCGTGGGGTCGACGGCCTCGTGGACCGTCCATTCGAGCTCGACACCGGTGTAGGTCGGTGGGCCGGTCTTGAAGCAGATCCGGGCGAGATGTCGGGCGGCTGCGGCGCGGTCCCGCAGCACGGGGATGTGATCGACGTCCGGTGAGGTGACCACGCAACGGCTCCCTTGTCCGATGCCGGCTCGGTAATCGTCACCGTAACCCGTCGCAGTGACATCTTCACGTTGTCGGCACATCCGTCGAACCGAATTCACGTTCCCGTCGCAATCGAGGGGCGGGGCGTCGGCGGCCTCCGCCGCTATCCGGTGGCGGACGTGTCGTCCGGGTCGGCGCCGTGCTTGGCCAGCCAGTCCGGGTCGACCTCGGCCAGCAGCGCCCGGCAGTACGCGGCCACGTTCTCGGCGCCACCGGCCGCGTCCCGCAGCTCGGCGAAGCCCGGACTGTCCATCGCCTTCTCCCGCTGCCGCTCGGACTTCGACAGGTACGACCGGCAGTGGCCGGTGTGACCGGGGTCGAGCGGTCCGCCGTACGTCGACGCCTCGGGGGTGCCCGTCTCGGACGGGCTGGGCGAGCCGGTGGGCGACGAGGTGGGCGAGGGCGACGCGGAGGTGGACGTACTCCCCGTCGGGTCGGCGGTGGCGTCCGGCCGGGTCTCGGACGGGGTCGGGGTGGCGGGCGCGGAGGTCTCGGCGGGGGCGGAGGTGGCCGGCGGCACCGGTGGCGGGGCCGGGCGGTCGAGGTTGACCGCGGCGAGGGCGGCCCCGGCGGTGGCGGTCGCCGCGACAGCGGCGATCCAGGCCACCGCACCGGCGGTGAGGCGGCGGCGACGCGGCCGGGCCGACGGGACCGGCGCGTCCCCCCGGCGGGCCGCCCGGAACGCGGCGAGCGCGGCCTGCTCCCCGGTGAGTTCGTGATCGCGCGGCGGGGCGGCGGCGGCCCGCAGCAGCCCGGCGAGCGGGTCTCCGGTCCCGGCTGACGAGGGCGCGGCGGCGGTGTCGAGCAGCCGGTCGGACTCGGCCCGGGAGACGGCCGGATCCGACCGGCGCCACCTCATCCACAGTCCGCCCACGTCAGCCGTCCACCGACTCGGCGTGCGGCGCCTGTGCGGGGCCGGTACGCGGACGTGGCGGGACGTCGCCCGGCGCGGCCTGCCGGTCCAGCATCAACGCCAACCGCCGCAGTCCCCGGTGCGCGGCGGTACGGACCGCTCCGGCGCGGCGGCCGAGCACCCGCCCGGCGGTCGCGGCGTCGAGTCCGACGACCGCACGCAGCAGGACCGCCTCGGCCTCGCGGGGTGGCAGGCTGGCGATCATGGCGAGGGCGGCCTCCGTGCCGATGGTCTCCCCGGCGCGTTCGGCGGTGTCGGCGTCACCGGCCACTTCGCTGAGTTCCTGGACCGGCACCGGGAGTGCCGGCCGACGACGTTGCCGCCGCAGGTGGTCCATGGCCCGGTTGCGGGCGATGGTGACGACCCAGGCACGGAACTCTCCACCCGTGAAGTTGGGCAGGTCGCGCGCGACCTGCAACCACGTCTCCGAGGCCACGTCCTCGGCGTCCCCGCCGACCAGCGCGGTCAGGTACCGCAACAGCCCCGGCTGGAGGCTGCGGTAGAGGAAGCGGAATGCCTCCTCGTCCCCGCTCCTGGCCGCCTCGACCGCCTGGCTCAGTTCACCGGTCATGGCTCTGCCGCTTCCGTCCACCGGTTCGCTCGCGGGACGTGGGCCGGGCGGGCGATCGGGTGCCGGCGCGGTCCACCATCCGGACCTCTTCCCGCACCCCGCCCCCGTGACCTGTTCGCTGACGGACCGCCGTGGCCCGGAAGCGGATTTTTCCCGACCGCGTCGCGATCCACAACCAGCGGTGGAACTTCCGCGACCTCGCCGGATCGGGCTGACGTTAGAGCTTCCGCCCAGGTCGGACAAGCCGCCGGGGGCCGGCAGGCACAGTGACAATTCTCAACCGGGCGGGACGGCGTTTCGCCGTAACGAACCGTGGTCCACCGACGCTACCGTCGGCGGGTCCGACCGCCTGACCTCGACCGGTCGACGGAGCATCCCCGCGCTGTGACTCACGGTACACGTGACATCACGACACGCCCCGTGTCGGGTACGGCCGACGGTAAGATGCGCCGTCATGCCGGCGCGCCGTCCGGCCCCCGGGTGGGTACGGTGGTCCCGTGTTGTCTTCGGAGGTCGTACTCAGCGGTCGGTACCGCCTGGACGAACGTGTCGCCACCGGCGGCATGGGTGACGTCTGGCGCGCGTCCGACCTGATCCTCGGCCGGCAGGTCGCGGTGAAGGTGCTGCTGCCCTCGCTGGTCTCCGACCCCGACTTCATCGCCCGTTTCCGCGCCGAGGCCCGGATCATGGCGGCGCTGCGCCACCCGGGCATCGTCCAGGTCTTCGACTGCGGCGAGGACGACCTGCCCGACGGCGGCCGGGCCGACTACCTGGTCATGGAGTTCGTCACCGGCCAGCCGCTGTCCAAGCGGATCGAGGCCGAGGGTCGCCTGGACGTGGGCCTGGCGATGTCGGTGGTGGCCCAGGCGGCGCAGGCGCTGCACGCCGCGCACCTCGGCGGCATCGTGCACCGCGACGTGAAGCCGAGCAACCTGCTGGTGCAGGAGGACGGCACGGTCGTCCTGGTCGACTTCGGCGTGGCCCGGTCGGCGAACGTGACGAGCATCACCAGCACCAACGCGGTGCCCGGCACCGCGCTCTACATGGCGCCCGAACAGGCCGCCGGCCGCCCGGTCTCCGGCGCGACCGACCTGTACGCGCTCGGCGCCGTCGCCTACTGCTGCCTGACCGGCAGCCCGCCGTTCACCGGGGACAACCCGCTCCAGGTCGCCGTGCGGCACCTCGACGACCCGCCGCCGGACCTGCCGTCCGACATCCCGGAGGCGGTCCGCGTCCTGGTCGCCCGCGCGCTGGCCAAGGACCCGGCGGACCGGTTCGGCAGCGGCGCGGCGATGGCCGAGGCGGCGCGGGCGGCGGTCTCCGACGGCTCGCTGCCGACCGCACTGGTCCCGGCCGCCGCCGGGTTGCGGGAGCCCGGCCCGGACACCCGCACGGACGTCCCGGCGGGCGACCCCGCCCCGCCCGGTCGACGGCGGCGCGGCGCGCTGGTCGGCGCGCTCACCGCCGTACTGGTCGGGTTCGTGGCCCTGGGCGCCGCGCTCGGCGCGACCAGCGAGGCGGACACCCCGGCGGTGAACCTGCCGACGAACTCACCGAGCCCCGACGCGACCGGTCCCGCCGAGACGTCGTCGAGCACCGAGGAGAGCAGTCCCGCCCGGGTGCCGCCGCTGCGCCCGGCCGGCTCCACGGCCAGCCCGACCGAGTCGCCGTCGGCGCAGCCGAGCACCTCACAGACCGGCGAGCCGACCGGGTCCCCGTCGCCGACGCCCAGCGCGACCAGCGCCGAGCCGACCGCGACCAGCCCCGCCCCGTCGCAGACGCCGGGCACGACGCCGACCACCACCACCGCACCGCCACCGGTCGATCCGCCGGACAACGGCGAGGCGAGCTGAGTCCCACCAGCCCCTATATCACCGAAACGGACGTACGGGGTCACACTCCGCTCTAGGCTCCTGACCAGCAGGTACTGTCTACCGGTCAGGAGCTCGGGTGAGCCTGGAGAAGTTGGTCGTCATCGGGCAGGGGTACGTCGGCCTGCCGCTGGCCATGCGCGCCGTCGAAGCCGGGCTGGACGTGGTCGGCCTCGACGTCGACACCGACCGGGTCAAGCGGCTCGCCTCGGGTGAGTCGTTCGTGGCCGACATCCCCGCCGACCGCCTCGGCCGGGCCCTGTCCAGCGGGCGGTACCGGCCCAGCAGCGAGTACGCCGACGCGCGGGACTTCGACATCTGTGTCATCACGGTGCCCACTCCGCTGCGCGACGGCACCCCGGACCTGAGCTACGTGGAGCAGGCCGGCACCGGCATCGCGCCGTACCTGCGGCCCGGCTGCACGGTGATCCTGGAGTCCACCACCTACCCGGGCACCACCGAGGAGTTGCTGCGCCCGCTGCTGGAGTCGGCCAGCGGGCTGCGCAGCCCCGGTGACTACCACCTCGGGTACAGCCCGGAGCGGATCGACCCGGGCAACCCGAGCTGGCGGCTGGAGAACACCCCGAAGGTGGTCTCCGGGGTCGACGAGGTCTCCCTGGCCCGGGTCGACGAGTTCTATCGGCGGCTGGTGGAGCGGACGGTCCCGGTCGACTCGACCCGGGTGGCCGAGTTGACCAAGCTGATCGAGAACACCTTCCGCCAGGTCAACATCGCCCTGGTCAACGAGCTGACGATGCTGTCGCACCAGCTCGACATCGACGTCTGGCAGGCCATCGACGCGGCCGAGAGCAAGCCGTTCGGCTTCATGCCGTTCCGGCCCGGCCCCGGCGTCGGCGGGCACTGCCTGCCGATCGACCCGTGCTACCTGTCCTGGCAGGTCAAGCGACGCCTGGGCCGGCAGTTCCGGTTCATCGAGCTGGCCAACGACATCAACCACGAGATGCCCGAGCACGTGGCACAACGGGTGATGGCCGGGCTGAACCGCTCCGGCCGGGCGGTCAGTGGCGCGCGACTGCTGCTGCTCGGGCTGGCGTACAAGCGCAACACCGGCGACATGCGCGACTCCCCGGCGGTGGACGTGGCCCGGCGGCTGCGGGACCTCGGTGCCGAGGTCCGCGCGGTGGAGCCGTACGCCGAGGCACACCACCTGCCGGACGGGGTGGTGATCGTGGACCTGACCGAACGCGAGTTGCGGGAGGCCGACGGCGTGGTGGTGGTGACCGACCACGACACGTTCGACTACGACCTGGTGGCCCGCGAGTCCCGCTACGTCTTCGACACCCGCAACCGCTGCACCGGCCCCACCGTCGAACGCCTCTGACCACTGCGCCTCACCGCGCCCCATCGCGGCGATCCTCACTGATCAGCCAGCGCCTCGACGACCGGGCGAGCCAGCGCGCGCCGCGCCGGCAGCACCGACGCCGACAGCGCGGCCAGTAGCGCGACGGCCAGCACCCCGGCGAGTCGGGCCCAGGGCACGACCAGGGTGAACTCTCCGGCGAGCCGGGCCAGCAACGCCATCGCCCCGGCGGTGACGCCGGTGCCCAGCGCGACCCCGAGCACCGCGCCGACCAGCGCGGTGAGGACCGCCTCGACGGCCAGCATGGCGCGCATCCGGCCACCGGTCAGCCCCACGGCCCGCAGCACGGCGTTCTCCCGGGTCCGTTCGACCACCGACAGGCTCAACGTGTTCGCCACCCCGACCAGGGCGATCACCACCGCCAGCCCGAGCAACGCGACCACGAACGCGAGCAGCATGTCCACCGTGGAGGTGAGCATCCGCTTGTACGCCGCCTGGTCCAGCAGGTTGACCGTCGGGTAGTCGACCAGTACCGCCGCGATGGCGGCACGCGCCGTACCGTCCGGCACGCCCTGGGCCGGGTCGATCTCGGCCTGGAAGCCGCGCTCGTCGGGGAAGAGTCGACGGTGGTCGGTGTCGACCAGGCCCACCGCGTGCCCGGGTGGTACCGCCGATCCGGTGCCGCCGGCCGCCAGTCCGTCGACCACCGCCGCCACCTCGAACGGCTGGGCGCGCAGGGTGACCCGGTCCCCCGCCGACCAGCCGCGTCGCTGGGCCAACTCGCGGTCCACCAGGATCCGCCCCGGTGCGAGCCGGTCGAGTTGCCCGGCCACCACCTGCTCGATCCGGTCGCCGACCAGTGCCGGGTGCACCGTCCGGTACTCGACGTCGTCGACGGTCCGGGTCCGGGCCTCGTGCACCACGCCCAGCTCGGGCCGGGCGGCCAGCGCGTCGGTCAGACCGGCGGGCAGGTCCACGCCGATGCCGGTGACCAGGAAGTCCACCCCGATCTCGGCGTCCACGGTCCGTTCGATGGCCACCTTGGTGCTCTGCGCGCCGACCAGGAACGAGGTGACCAGCCCGATGCCGATCACCAACGCGGTGGCGGTCGCGGCCACCCGTCGGGGGTTACGCACCGCGTTGGCCACGGCGAGTGCGCCGGTGACGCCGAGGATCCGCCGCAGCGGCGACCCGAACACCCGGACCAGCGCCGGCACCAGCACCGGGCCGAACAGCACGATGCCGAGGAAGCTCAGCACTCCGCCGAGGGCGACCAGCATGATCTGTCCGGCGGAGGCCGCGCCGGCCAGGGCGGCGGTCCCGGCGGCGAGGACCACCGCGCCACCGGCCAGCCGGACCCGGCCGGCGGGGCGGGTGACCTGCACGGCGGCGTCGGTGAGTGCGGCCACCGGGGCGACCCGGGTGCCCTGCCAGGCCGGTACACAGGCGGCGGCGACGGTGAGTGCGGTGCCGGCGACCAGGCAGCCCAGCACGGTGCCGCCGGTGACGGTCAGCTCACCGCGCAGCGGCATGTCCAGTCGCGACACCAGCGCGGTCAGCGCGGCGGCGAGTCCGGTTCCGACCAGGACGCCGAGCGCCGAGGCGGCCAGGCCCACCACCGCCGACTCCAGCACTGCGGCCCGGAACACCTGCCCCCGGGTGGCCCCGACCAGGCGCAGCAGCGCGGTCCGGCGGGTGCGTTGGGCCAGCACGATGGTGAAGGTGTTGCCGATGACGAAGGCCGCCACCACCACCGCCACCGCGGCGAAGGTGAGCAGCACCAGGTGGAACTGGTCCACGTCGCGGACCGCGTCGGCGACGGCGGCGTCCAGGATCTCCGCGCGGGTCCGCACGGTGGTGCCCGCCCCGGCGACGTCGGCGATCCGGGCGGCCAACTCGGTCTCGGTGATCCCGGGCTCGGCCGCGACCATGATCCGCCCGTACCCGGACCAGCCGGTGACGGCGAGCGCGTCGGCGCCGACCAGCCCGACGAACGGCCCGCCGATGTCGCGCGGGGTGTCGGCCACGTCGACCACGCCGACCAGCGTGTACGGCCGGGCCGCTCCGGCGGCGCCGCCGACGCGTACCGTGCCGCCGAGGCGGAACGACTGGTCGTCGACGGTCCGCCGGTCGAGCACCACCTCGCCGGTCCGGACCGGCAGCCGCCCGGTCACCACGTCGTAGGACTGGAGCGCCGGATCGGTCGGGACGGCGGCGAGGACGCCGAAGCCGAGCACCGGCCGCCCGTCCGAGCCCACCACCCCGGCGGTGTCGATCAGTTCGCCCTCGGCGGCGCGGACGCCGTCGAGGGCACGGACCCGGTCGACGAGCGTCGGGTCGATCGGCTCCCGGTCGGCGTAGATCCCGGCGTCGGTGTGTCGGTCGAAGGTGCCGGCGCGGTCGTACGCACCGGCCCGCATCCCGTCGACGAAGATCAGCGTACCGGCGACGAAGGCCACGCCGAGCACCACGGCGACGGTGGACATCACCATCCGGGCCGCCTCGGCACGCAGCGAACGAAGCGTCAGTCGGAGCACGGTCACCGCCCCCGCGTCGGTGCGCCGGCCCCGGCGGCGGACGGGTCCAGGTGGGCGAGCACGTCGAGGACCAGCTCGGCGGTGGGCTCGGCCAGGTCCCGGACCGGGCGGCCGTCGGCGAGGAAGACCACCCGGTCGGCGTACCCGGCGGCGACCGGGTCGTGGGTCACCATCACCACCGTCTGGCCGAGGCTGTCCACCGCGTCGCGCAGCAGCCGCAGCACCTCGGCCCCGGCCCGGGAGTCCAGGTTGCCGGTCGGCTCGTCGGCGAAGATCACCCACGGTTTGGTGATCAGCGCCCGGGCCACCGCGACGCGCTGCTGCTGGCCGCCGGAGAGTTCGGCCGGGCGGTGCCGTACCCGGTCGGTCAGCCCGACGGCGGCGACCACCTGACGCAGCCAGGCCGGGTCGGCCCGGCGACCGGCGATGTCCAGCGGCAGCGTGATGTTCTCCGCCGCGCGCAGCGCGGGCAGCAGGTTGAACCTCTGGAACACGAAACCGACCCGGTCCCGGCGCAGCAGGGTGAGCCGTCGGTCGTCCAGGCGGCCCAGCTCGGCGTCACCGACGCACACCGTGCCCGTGCTCGGCCGGTCCAGCCCGGCCAGACAGTGCATCAGCGTCGACTTGCCGGAGCCTGACGGTCCCATGATGGCGGTGAACCGGCCGGCGGCCACGTCGAGGTCGACCCGGTCGAGCGCGACGACGGCGGCCGGGCCGGTGCCGTACCGCTTGGACAGGCCCCGGGCGGTGACGGCGACACCGGCGACGGCGTGGACGGGTGGGGCGAGAGACACGTGCGACTCCCCGTGCGGAGGACGGAATGGGACGTCCCCGACGCTAGGAAGTGCACCGCCCGGTCGAGATCAACCCGCGCGCTCGACCTCGGTACGCCGCAGGTCGTCCCGGGCCGGGCGGTCCCGTACGCCTCAGGTCGTACGCCGGTTCTCCGCGCCCGGGGTGACCAGGCCGCTCTCGTACGCCAACACCACGGCCTGCACCCGGTCGCGCACCTCCAGCTTGGCCAGGATCCGCCCGACGTGCGTCTTCACCGTCGCCTCGGCGACGTGCACCCGGGTGGCGATCTCGGCGTTGGCCAGACCCTGCGCGACCAGCAGCAGGATCTCCCGTTCCCGCTCGGTGAGCCGGGCCAGCCGGGGCTCCTCGGTCGGCCCGGCGCCGAGCTGCCCGGCGAACCGGTCCAGCAGGCGTCGGGTGATCGGCGGGGCCACCACCGAGTCGCCCTGGGCGACCACCCGGATCGCGGTGAGCAACTCCTCGGGCGGCACGTTCTTGAGCAGGAAGCCGCTGGCACCGGCGCGCAGCGCGGCGAAGGCGTCCGCCTCGGTGTCGAACGTGGTCAGCACCAGCACCCGGGGACCGGCGGAGGGCTGGTCGGCGCAGAGCCGGCGGGTGGCCTCCACGCCGTCCATGGTCGGCATCCGCACGTCCATCACCACCACGTCGGCCTCGACGCGGGCGAGCAGCCGTAGGGCGTCGGCGCCGTCGATCGCCTCGCCGACCACCTCCAGGTCGGGCTGGGAGTCGAGCACCATCCGGAAGCCGGCCCGGACCAGGGCCTGGTCGTCCACGATCACCACCCGGACCGTCATGCCGTGACCACCTCCGTCCCGGGGGACGAGGGTAGCGGCAGTCGCGCCCGCAGCAGCCATCCCCCGGTCGGGCGAGGGCCGGCGGTGAGGTTGCCGTCGTACACGGAGACGCGTTCGCGCATGCCGACCAGGCCGTGCCCGCCGGGCGACGCCGGGGTGGCCGGGACGCGGCCCCGTCCGTCGTCGAGGACCTCGAGCACGACGGTGTCTTCGTGGTGCGCCAGGCTGACCTCGGCGGTGGCGCCGACCCCGGCGTGCTTGAGCGTGTTGGTCAGCGCCTCCTGCACCAGCCGGTAGACGGTCAGCTCCACCGCTGGCGGCAGTGCCCCGGGGCGGCCGGTGACCTCGTAGCGCACCTGGAGCCCGGCGGCGCGGAACCGGTCCAGCAGGGCGGGCAGCTCGGCGACGGAGGGACGCCGGTGGGTCGGCTCGGCGGGTTCCGGCACCCGGTCGGGCCCGGCCGACGGGTCCGGTGCCGCGTGGGGTCCGGTCGATGATCCCGGTGCCGCGTCGGGTCCGGTGGCCGGGTCCGGTCGACTCGGTTCCCGTAGGACGTCCACCAGCCGCCGCATGTCGGCCAACGCCTGTCGGCCGGTGTCCGCGACGATCCGGACCGCCTCACGGGCCGCCTGCGGGTCCTTGTCGAGCACGTACCGGGCACCGTCGGCCTGCACGATCATCACCGCCATGCCGTGCGCCACCACGTCGTGCAGCTCGCGCGCGATCCGGGTGCGTTCCTCGGCCACCGCCGCCCGCGCCTGCGCCTCCCGTTCCCGCTCCAGGGTGGCCGCCCGTTCCTCCAGGCTGAGCACGTACAGCCGACGGGTCCGCACGTTCAGCGCCGCCAGCCAGACCGCGCCGACGACCAGCCCGTAGAAGACGGCGGTGAAGACCCAGGCGACCTGGGACGGCGTCCGCACCGCGGCGAACACCACCCCGAGCGCGGCGACGATCCCGGCCAGGACCCCGTCGCGCAGCCGGTCGGCGTACTTGACCAGGCTGTAGAGGGCGATCAGCACCGCGATGTCGTACGGCAGGGGTGCCCAGTCGAGGGCGACCTGGGCGTACGCCAGCACCGCCACGACCGCCGTGACGGCGACCGGACGCACCCGTCGCCACAGCAGCGCCACCGCCATGCCCAGCCCGAGCATGGTGCCGGGCCACCCGGCGGCGCTGCCGGCGGTGGAAGCCAGCGCGAGCAACGCCACGGCACCGGAGACCGCCACGTCGAAGGCGACCCCGCGCAGCGGGCGGCCCAGGACCGTCGTTCTCATCGTCACCCAGCGTACGGGTGGTGTGGGGTCCGCCCGGTGCCGGTCAGCCGACGAGGTCGCGCATCCGGCCGATCTCCACGCCCTGCTCGGTGGCGACCGAGGTGGCGAACTCCGACATCCGCTGGTCGAGGCCCACCTTGAGCAGGTCGGTCGCCATCACCACAGCGCCCTCGTGGTGTTCGGTCATCATCCGCAGGAAGAGGCGGTCGAAGTCGACGCCCCGGGCGGCGGCGAGCCGACCCATCGCCTCGGGCGACTGCATGCCCTTCATCGTGGCGTGGTCGTGCCCGGACACGTCGGTGGAGAGGTGGCGCTCGGCCAGCCAGGCTCGCAGCACGCCGATCTCGGGTCGCTGGCCGGCGCGGATCCGGGCGGCCAGGGCGCGTACCCGGGGGTCGGCGGCCCGGTCCGGGGCGAGCGCCGACATCTCCAGCGCCTGCTCGTGGTGCGGGATCATCATCCGCGCGAACCAGGCGTCCAGGGTGTTGAACCGCGGTGGCGAGTCGTCGCGCACCTCGGAGCCGGGCCGCTCGACGGCCGGTTCGCCGGGACGTCCGGGCACGATCACCAGCGGCGCGTCCGGATCCGGCGACGGACCGACCGACGACGCGGCCTCGGCGGCGGGCGCCGGCCCGGGTGGCGTGGGCTCGTCGCCGTCGCGCAACGCGTACGCCGACACCGCGAGCACCACCACGACCGATGTGACGACAGCCAGGAGGCGTCCACGTCGGGCGGTCATGCGACACCCCCTCAGGGTCGAGGTCGCAGCGATCGTATCCATTCACGATGTTAGCTAGATGTGAGCCAGATCACATCGATGAGCGTCGTCGCGGAGTTATGGTACGGCCCATCGCCACTCGCCTCTCGAAGGGCATCGCCGATGGTCGGATCGACCCCGCCGCGGGGGCGGCAGCTACGCGTCGTCAGCGTGGCCGCCACCGGGCTCCTCCTCGCCAGCATCGCCGTCGCCTCACCCGGCAACGCGCAGACGGTCACGCGGACGACCACCCAGTCCGCCGCCGTCGAGGCACCCCTCGGTGTCGACGAGATCTCCCACAGCCCCAACCTCAAGCAGATCGCCAACCTGCCCAAGCAGGCCCCGTTCGACACCACGGCGGCGCTCGGCACCGACATCGCCTTCCAGGGCAAGTACGCCTTCGTCGGCAACTACGACGGCTTCGTCATCTACGACGTCGCCAAGCCGAGCAAGCCGAAGATCGTGTCGCAGGTGCTCTGCCCGGGCGCGCAGAACGACATCTCCATCTACGGTGACCTGCTCTTCCTGTCGACCGACGCGTCCCGCAGCGACGACTCGTGCAGCAGCGTCTCCCAGCCCGCCACGATCAAGGAGTCGTGGGAGGGCATCAAGATCTTCGACGTGAAGGACAAGAAGAAGCCGCGCTACCTCAAGGCGGTCGAGACCGCCTGCGGCTCGCACACCCACACGCTGGTGCCGGCGAAGGACAAGAAGTCGGTCTACCTGTACGTCTCCTCGTACAGCCCGCAGGCAACCTTCCCCGACTGCCAGCCGCCGCACGACTCGATCAGCATCGTCAAGGTCCCGCTGAAGAAGCCGACCGACGCGGCCGTGGTCGCCACCCCGAACCTCTTCCCGGACGGCGGCTACGAGGGCCGTACGGGCGGATCGGCGACCAGCGGCTGCCACGACATCACCGCCTACCCGGAGAAGGACCTCGCCGCCGGGGCGTGCATGGGTGACGGCGTGCTGCTGGACATCAGCAAGCGGGAGGCCCCCCGCGTGCTGCACACGGTGCGCGACACGGTCAACTTCGCGTTCTGGCACTCGGCCACCTTCAACAACCGCGGCACCAAGGTCGTCTTCACCGACGAACTCGGCGGCGGTGGCGGCGCCACCTGCAACGAGGAGATCGGCCCGAACCGGGGCGCCAACGCGATCTACGACCTCACCGGCCGGGGCGCCAACCGGAAGCTGGAGTTCCGCAGCTACTACAAGATCCCGCGGACCAACGGCGACACCGAGAACTGCGTGGCGCACAACGGCTCGCTGATCCCGGTCCTCGGCAAGGACATCATGGTCCAGGCGTGGTATCAGGGCGGCATCTCGGTGTGGGACTTCACCGACTCCCGCAAGCCCACCGAGATCGGCTTCTGGGAGCGGGGACCGCTCTCGGACAGCCAGTTGATCGTCGGCGGCTCCTGGTCGGCCTACTACTACAACGGGCACATCTACTCCTCCGACATCCAGAAGGGGCTGGACGTCCTCGAACTCAACGACTGGCGGACGTGGTCGGCCAAGCTGGTCCACTACCGCGAGTTCAACGTCCAGACCCAGCCCAGCTACCTGAGCTGGTAGCACCACCCGCACCTCACCGGGCCCGGTCCCCGTCCCGGGGGCCGGGCCCGCACCACGTGCGCCCCGCGTCGTGTTTTGCCCCGCCGGTCCCGGGTACCTCGTCCGGCACGTTCCGTCACGCAGCTGAGGGGTGCAGCAATGGCGCGGACCGAGTACACCTACCAGGACGACCCGTACCCGCCCGCGGGCTGACCCGCGACCCCCCGGCGGCCTGCCGACCGCACCAACCCCGGTGCCGCCGGCAGGCCGCCGTCGCGTCTCGGCCACGGTCCCGGCGGGCCGCCGTCATGCTCCGCGGGTCTCCGGTTCGCCGCCGTCGCGTCCGGGGCCGCATCCGCCCGGGTCACCGTCGTCAGCCCCGCCGGTACCGGTCGTCACCTCGACCGGCACCCGAACGGATCGGGCCGTCCGGGCGTGCGAAGATGCGCCGTGACCTCCCCGAAGGCCGTCCCGGCCGCACCCGGCCGACGTCGGCCGCACCCGCTGGACGTGGTCGCCGTCGGGCTGGCCGTCCTCGGTACCGCGTGCGTGGCGACCGGCCTGCTGCCCCGCGCCGACGCCGCCGACACCCTCGCCCGGGTCCTGCCGCTGCTGGTCTTCCTCGGCACCGTGGTGGTCCTGGCCGAACTCACCGCCGCCGCCGGGGTCTTCGACGTGCTCGCCACCCGGCTGGCGGTCGCCGCCCGGGGCCGCTGGCCGCTCCTGTTCGCGCTCTGCGTCGGCTTCGCCGCGCTCACCACCGTCGTGCTCAACCTGGACACCACTGCGGTGCTGCTCACGCCGGTGATGCTCGCGCTGGCGGTCACTCTGCGCACGGCGGTGGCCCCGCTGGCGGTCACCACGGTCTGGCTGGCGAACACGGCCAGCCTGCTGCTGCCGGTCTCCAACCTGACCAACCTGTTGGCCGCCGACCGGATCGGGCTCGCCCCGCTGGCGTACGCGAGCGTCATGTGGCTGCCCCAACTCGCCGCGCTCGCGGTCACCACGATCCTGCTCTGGTACTTCTGGTGGCGACGCGACCGCCCCGCCGACGGCCGGTTCCCGCCACCCTCGGTACACCGGCCCGCCGACCCGGTGCTCTACCGCACCGCGCTCGCCGCCTGCCTGATCTTCGTCGGCGCGATCGTGGCCGGCGCACCGGTCGGCCTCGCCTCAGCGGTCGCCGCCGGCCTGCTGCTGGTCGTCTTCGCGGTCCGCTCCCCCGGCACGCTGCGCCCCGCCCTGCTGCCCTGGCGGCTGCTGCTCTTCGTCACCGGCCTGTTCCTGGTGGTCCAGACCATCGGCGCGTTCGGCCTGAACGACCTCGTCGCCCGCCTCGCCGGGAACGACGGCGGGGTGCCCGGGCTGCTCCGCGCGGGCGGCACCGGCGCGCTGCTGTCCAACCTGGTCAACAACCTGCCCGCCTACCTGGCCGGCGAGGCGGTGCTGCCGGCCGGTGACCGGCAACGCCTGCTCGCCCTGCTGATCGGCACCAACATCGGCCCGTTGGCACTGCCGTGGGCGTCCCTGGCCACCCTGCTCTGGTTGGAGCGCTGCCGAGCCGCCCGGGTCCGGGTGCCGGTGGCCCGCTTCCTCGCCACCAGCGCCGCCGTCGCGACCCTCGGCACCCTCGCCGCCGTCAGCGCCCTCCTGCTCACCACCTGACCACGGCACCGCGAGACGGTTCAGCCGGGCAGAGGTGCCTCGTCGCCCCGAGTGCGACGTGGGGTGACCAGGCGACGCACCATCGGGGCGGCGTTCCAGCGGGCCGCACCCACCAGGTCCCGGGCGTGCTCCAGCACCGTGTAGTCCGGTCGCGCCCGGCCGGCGGCGATCGCCGCGTCCAGGTCGTTGCCGCAGCGCGTCAGCACGCTGTCGAAGTCACGCCGGACCGGTTCCAGCAGGTCGTAGCCGAACGAGCGGTGCAGGCGGGCGAAGAACGGCTTGTACAGCCGGGCCCGCTCGTGCAGGCCTGAGGAGTACGACATGGGGTTCTTCGGCCGGCGACGGATGTAGTCGGGCAGCAGGTCGGCGAAGGCCCGGCGGACGATCCACTTCTCCTGGCCGTCGCGCATCTTGAGATCGAGCGGGAGTCGCATGGCCAACTCGACCAGAGCCAGGTCCAGGAAGGGCACCCGGGCCTCGACGCCGAAGCCCATGCTGGTCCGGTCGACGCGCTGCAACTCGGTGCGGCACAGGTTGCGGATCTTGTGGAGGAACAGCCGACGGGACGCCGCCGGGCCGACCTCGTGGTACATCGGGTAGCCGCCGAACAGCTCGTCGGAGCCGTCCCCGGTGAGCACCACCTTGACGCCCAGCTCGCGCAGCCGACGGAAGATCGGCACCGAGACCACCGCGTTGATGATGTCGCCGTACTCGGTCAGCTCGGAGATGCGGATCGCCTCGCGGACGTCGGCGAGGCGGATGTCGCGCGGGCGCAACTCGACCACCTCGTGCGGCACCCCCAGCTCCTTGGCCAGCCGCCGGGCGTACGCCAGGTCGGGGCTGCCCGGCGCGCCGACGGTGACCGCGACGCAGTCCGGGTGCGCCTGTGCCGTGTGCAGCAACGCCAGCGAGCTGTCCAGCCCGCCGGAGAGCACCACACCCACCGTGAGGTCGGTGTCCAGGCGTACCCGGATGCTGTCGGTGAGGGTGTCCCGGACGAGCAGGGCGGCCTCGTCCGGGTCCGTCACCGGCGGTCGGTCCGCGCCGAGGGTGAGCAGGTCCACGTACGGGCGGAGCCGGACCCGGTGGTCCCCGTCGACCCAGCCGTGGTGCCCCGGCGGCACCTCGGTCACCGGCGCCCGTGCCGGCACCAGCGCCTTGACCTCGCTGGCCACGTGCAGGCACCCCGGCGCGCGGGACCAGTACAGCGGTTTCACGCCGAGCGGGTCCCGCGCCAGGTAGACCCGGCCCGTGGTCCGTTCCACGATGGCGAGGGCGTACTCGCCGCGCAGCCGGGTCACCATCTCCTCGCCCCAGCGTTCGAAGGCGGCGAGCACCACCTCGGTGTCGCTGGCGCTGGTGAAGCGGTGGCCGAGGGCGGTCAGCTCGGCGCGCAGCTCGTGGTGGTTGAAGACCTCGCCGTTGTAGCAGAGCAGCCACCGCTCGTCGGCGGAGAGCCAGGGCTGGACCGCGCGGTCCCGGTCCACCACGCGCAGCCGCCGGGTGCCGGCGAGCAGGCCGCTCTCGTACCGCGTCTCGGTGACCTCACCGCGCGGAACCAGCGTGGCGAGCATCCGCCGGAAGATCGCCGGGTCGGCCTCCGGACCGACACTCAGCACGATGCCGCACATCGTCAGATCCCCATCTCCGCCTCGTACGCCCGACGAAGCCGCCGCGTCGCCGAGGGCGCGAGGCAGATGTGCCAGGCCTGCCCCTCGTCGATCACGTTGAGTTCGCCGGCCCGTTGGCGGTCCAGCAGGATCCCGGCCAGCGTGTCCCGCGCCCCGAAGCGCTCGTACCAGGCCATCTCCACGTCCACCGCCCAACCCAGGCAGTGCCCGCTCGGCACCATCGCGGCGTACCCGAGACGACGCAGCCGGTACTGGTGCTCGGCGCTGCGGACCAGACTGGTCACCCAGAGCGGCGGCGTGCCGACCGTGGTGGCCGCGGTGAACTCCCGGCCGATGTCGTTGAGCAGCGCCACGACCTCCCGCCGGGCCCGGCGGAACAGCAACCCGGCGGTACGCGGGGTGGCGTCCGGCAGCACCCGCCGCCGCACCGCGCGTACGCCCCGGCCGAGCACCGTGCGGGGCTGTTCGGTGTAGCGGAACCGCAGCAGGCCCCGGCGGCGCAGCCACTCCAGGTCGACGAGTTGGGCGCTGTGGTGCACCTCGGCGTCGGTGACGAAGGTGGACGCGTCACGCCACCACATCACGTCGATGCGGGACAGCAGATAGATCCGGACCAGCGCGGCCAGATCGCCCGCAGAGCTGCGGGCGTTCGGCTGGTATCGGGCCATCTCCAGCAGCAGGGTCTCCCGCGCGCCGATCAACCCCTGCGGCGTGTCGTCGAGCACGGCGGCGATGGCCGGCTCCCGCAGCCGCTGGTCGATCAGCACCTGGCGGGCCTTCGTGCTGCTCGCCGCCGCGAGCGCGCCCACCTCGACCAGCAGCTCGCCCACCGCTTCCCGGTAGGCGTCCAGGTCCGGCCCGTCCGTCGTGCGGGGACGGCTCGGGACGCGGGGACGCCGACGGGTCGGCGAGGGAGGACCGGACTGGTGTCCCGGGCTTCGGCTCGGCACTCGCATGGTGGGTCCCCTCTCCCGTCGTGCGGTGATCGCCTGTAGCAGACGGTAATCACACCGATCGGGATGGGTCCGAACAATCCTCCGCTCTCCCTCGAAGGGGACCAGTCCGGGCCAGACCGCGCGGACCGGTGGCATCGCCTCCGGTCTCGGACGAAACGGTCACAGCCAGCCGTTGTCCCGCGCGATCCGGCGGGCCTCCGCCCGGCTGTCCGCGCCGAGCTTCTGCACGGCGAGAGCCAGGTAGTTGCGCACCGTCCCCGGGGAGAGCCGGGCTCGGCGGGCGATGACGGCGACGGAGGCGTCCTCCTCGGCGAGCCGCAGCGTCTCCAGTTCGCGCGGGGTCAGCGGGCACGGCGGGATGCTCAGCGCGTCGGCCGCCAGCGCCGGGTCGACGTACCGACCACCGGCGTGGACCCGGCGGATCACGTCGGCGAGTGCTCCGCCCGGCGCGCCCTTGGGCAGGAAGCCGCGGGCTCCCGCGGAGAGCGCGCGGGCCAGGTGCGGCGGGCGTCCCTGCCCGGTGAGGATGACCACCGCGCAGTCCGGCAGCACCCGGGCCAGCTCGGCGGCGACTCCGAAGCCGTCCTGGCCGGGCATGGCCAGGTCGACCACGGCAACGTCGGGTCGGTGGGCGAGGGCGGCGGTGACCGCCGCGCTGCCGTCGGCCGCCTGCGCGACGACCGTCAGGTCCGCCTCCAGCTCCAGCAGGGCGGCCAGGGCGGTACGGATCAGTTCCTCGTCGTCGGCGAGCAGGACCCTGATCATGCGACGGCCGGTACGGTCGCCTCGACGGTGAACACGTCGTCGGTCCGCTCGACGCGTAGCCGTCCACCGGCACCGGCGAGCCGGTCGGCCAGTCCGCGCAGGCCGTGACTGTGCCGGTCAGCCGTCCCCGTCTCGGTCGCCCCGTCGTTCGTCACGGTCATCCGCACCTCGTCCTCCCGCTGGCTGATCTCGATCCGGCACCAGCCGGCCCGGCTGTGTCGCAGCACGTTGGTGCCGGCCTCGCGGAGCACCGCCGCGAGTTGGGTGGCCGCCTCCGGCGGCAACTCACCGGCGGGCGGCACGACGGTGCACCGTACGCCGGACGACCGCAGTACCTGCGCGACCGCCGTCACCTGCTCACCGAGGTCGACCCGGCGGTAGCCGTGCACCGTCCGGCGCAGCTCGGTGAGGGCGGTGGCCGCGAGCCGCTGCGCCTCGCCCGCCTCCCGGGCCGCCCGCGCCGGGTCGGCGGTGGTCAGCCGGGCGGCCAGCTCGGCCTTCAGCGTGATCACGGTCAGGTGGTGTCCGAGCAGGTCGTGCACGTCCGCCGCGAAGCGCAACCGTTCCTGGGCGGCAGCCAGCCGGGCCTGGGCCGCGCGCCCCTGCTCCGCCTGCACCAGCAGCCGCCAGAACCACACCTGGAAGCCGTTCACCACGGCGACGCCGGGCCCGGCGGTGCCGACGACCAGCAACGCCTGCCCGATCGACGCGCCGGTCGCCTGCGCCACCGCCCCGGCGACCACCATCGCCAGCACGGTGGCCGGAAGCGCCGCCCGCAGCGGGGCAAGCAGGGGCACCCCGCCGACCGTCGCCGCGCCCAGCCAGGCCCAGGTGGGCCAGTCGCCGACGGCGACCGGTGCGGCCAGCGGCACACCGAGCACCGCGACGGCGGCGTACCCGATCCGCAGCCGTCGGCGCCGCGCGGCGGACCACCCGGTGGTCAGTGCCGCGCCCACCGCGCCCGCCAGGACCAGCGCGAACGCGCCGATGGCGAGTACGCCGGAGGCCACCCACCACGAATCCGGCTCCCGACCGAGCCCGACCGCCGGCAGGAGCAGGGTGGCGGCCATGCCGACGGCGAGGGAGACCATGGTGGCCGTCCGGGCGCGGCGGAGCGTCCGCTCGCTGCCCGACACCGTCCCGTCCGTCCCCACGCCGGTCAGGGTAGAACCCGTCACCGCACCGGCGGAGCCCCCGTTCCGCCCGGCCCGACCGGGCGTCGTGCCCGGCCGACCGGGGACGGAACGCGGATTGTCGCCGACGTCGCCCGCCACGACGATCGACGTCATGACCGACGCCCTCGCCGCCCCCGGCAAACCGACCCCGTCCACCCCGACGATCCACGGGCAACCGGCCGCGCCGGTTCGCCACTCGCGCCTGCCGCCGCTGGCCCGGCACCTGGTGGAGATGGCGCTGGCCATGGTGGCCGGCATGCTGGCGCTCGGTGCGGCCCGCGCCGCCCTGGCCGGGCTGCTCGGGCTGGGCCCGGCCGCCCCCGGCCTCGCGGCGCTGCTGATGGCCACCGACATGAGCATCGGCATGGCGGTCTGGATGTGGTACCGGGGCCACTCCGGCCCGGCCGTCGGCGAGATGGTCCTGGCCATGTACGTGCCCGTGCTGGTGCTGCTGGTGCCGTACCGGGCCGGGCTGCTCGACGGCGACGCCCTGATGATGGGCACGCACGTGCTGATGGTGCCGGCGATGGTGGCGGCGGTGCTGCGGCGTCGGGCCGAGTACGCCGTGCACCACCCGAACCGCGCCGCGCCGCGACACCCGTGGGCACGGGCGGTGGCACAGCGCTGGCCGGCCGGGCTGGCGCTGCTGATGACCGCCGACAACTGGAGCTCACCCGTACCGCTGGCCGCGTACACGCTGCTGGTCCTGCCGGCCGGGTATCTGATCATCGGTACCGTCCGACGGCAGTGGGGCGTACCGGGTGCGCTCCGGCTCCAGCTCGCCGGCCTGGCCGGCTGGTCCGGCCTGGCGCTGCTCGCCGTGATCGTCGGCGGCCCGGCCGGGCAGTGGCTGGTCGCGATCGGCTGGCTGGCCCACGCGGGCTGGGACGTGATCCATCACCGGACCGGCCAGGTGGTGCCCCGCGCCTACGCCCAGTGGTGCGGCGTGATCGACGCGGTCCTCGGGATCACCATCATCCTGGCGCTGGTCACCGCGTAGCCGACCGCCTCCGTGGGGCCCGTCGCCACCCTGCGGCGGGCCCCGCCCGCGTGTTGCCGGTGGTCGCCGCAGCGGCCGGGTGGGCGTGATGAAAGGCTTGACCCATGAGTTCCACGCCCGTACCGCCCGACGCGACCATGGATCCGCCCGCCTTCACGGACCTCGGCCTGCGGCCAGAACTGCTCGCCGCGCTGTCCGCACTCGGCTACGAGGAGCCGACGCCGATCCAGCGGGAGGCCATCCCGACCCTGCTGACCGGCCGTGACCTGCTCGGGCAGGCAGCCACGGGTACGGGCAAGACGGCCGCGTTCGCGCTGCCCCTGCTGCACCGGATGCCGACCGACCGGCCCGGCGGTGAGCCGCTGGCGTTGGTGCTGGTGCCCACCCGGGAACTCGCCGTGCAGGTGTCCGAGGCGTTCCACCGGTACGGCAAGGACCTCGGCGCGCGGGTGCTGCCGATCTACGGCGGACAGCCGATCGGCCGCCAACTGCGGGCGCTGGACCTCGGCGTGGACGTGGTGGTGGCCACTCCCGGCCGGGCCCTGGACCACATCGCCCGGGGCACGCTACGGCTGGGCAACCTGGCCACCGTGGTCCTCGACGAGGCCGACGAGATGCTGGACATGGGATTCGCAGAGGACATCGAGGCGATCCTGGAGCACGCGCCCGCGCAGCGCCAGACGGTGCTCTTCTCGGCGACCATGCCGTCGCGTATCGAGGGCATGGCCCAGGCGCACCTGACCGACCCGGTCCGCATCCTCATCGCCCGCGAGCAGCCGGTGGCCGGTACGGCGCCCCGGGTACGCCAGAGCGCGTACCTGGTGGCGCGGGCGCACAAGCCGGCGGCGCTGGGCCGGGTGCTGGACGTCGAGTCGCCCACCGCGGCGATCGTCTTCTGCCGCAGCCGGGAGGAGGTCGACCGGCTCACCGAGACGATGAACGGGCGCGGCTACCGGGCCGAGGCCCTGCACGGCGGGATGAGCCAGGAACAGCGGGACCGGGTGATGGGCCGACTGCGCTCCGGCACCGCCGACCTGCTGGTGGCCACCGACGTCGCTGCCCGGGGACTGGACGTCGAGCAGCTCAGCCACGTGGTCAACTACGACGTGCCGTCGGCTCCCGAGTCGTACGTGCACCGCATCGGCCGGGTCGGTCGCGCCGGCCGGGAGGGCGTGGCGATCACCCTGGCCGAGCCCCGGGAACACCGGATGCTCAAGACCATCGAACGGGTCACCGGCCAACGCATCACGATCGACAAGATCCCCACCGTCGCCGACCTGCGCACCCGCCGCCTGGAGCTGACTCAGGCAGCACTGCGGGAGAGCCTGCTGGAGGACGACCTGGAGCCGTTCCGGGTCATCGTGGAGACGCTCAGCGACGAGTTCGACCTGATGGAGGTGGCGCTCGCCGCGGTGAAACTGTCCCACGAGGCGACCCTGCCCGGCTCCGACGAGGCCGAGGAGGAGATCCCGCAGGTGGCGGTCCGCCCGACCCGTGACACCCGGCCCGGCCAGGACGCTCGGGGTGACCGACGGCCGGCACGGCCCCGCACCGGCGGCACCACCCAGGTCTTCATCGGGCTGGGCCGACGCGCCGGGGTCCGGCCGCAGGACCTGGTGGGTGCGATCACCGGGGAGACCGGCATCCGGGGGCGGGACATCGGCTCGATCGAGATCGCCGACCGGTTCTCCCTGGTCGAGGTGCCCAACGGGGTGGCCGACGAGGTGATCGCCGGGCTGCGCGGCAGCACCATCAAGGGCCGCAAGGCCACCGTACGCCGCGACCGCGACGAGCGCCGCTGAGGCTTCGTTTCGTCGTGAGGAAGGGCCCCCTGCTAACGCCTGCGGCATAGCAGGGGGCCCTTCCTCACGCGGCATGCGCCCGTGCACGGCGACCGGCGCCACCCCGCACGGGATGGCGCCGGTCGGCGGTGCCTGGTGTGAGCAGGGGACCCCTGCTCTACCGCAGGCGTCAGCAAGGGCCCCCTCCTTTCATCCAGCCTCTCACGCGGCGGCGAGCGCCTCGCCGTCCAACGCCGCCGGGTCGATCTCGGCCGGGCGCAGCGCCAGGGCGAGTACGTCGGCCACGTCGGCGAGCGTGTGCACGGTCAGCGCCTCGCGGACCTCGGTGGGCAGGTCGTCGAGGTCCGGCTCGTTACGGGCCGGGATGATCACCTCGGTCAGACCGGCCCGGTGCGCGGCGAGCAGCTTCTGCTTCACCCCGCCGATGGGCAGCACCCGGCCGGAGAGCGTCACCTCGCCGGTCATCCCGAACTCGGGGCGGACCGGTCGGCCGCTGGCCAGCGAGGCCAACGCGGTGACCATCGTGATACCGGCGCTGGGGCCGTCCTTGGGCACCGCGCCCGCCGGGACGTGCAGGTGGATCCGCCGCCCGGCGAGGGCGTTCGGGTCCAGGCCGAGCCGACGGCCGTTGGCGCGCAGGTAGGAGAGGGCGATGTGCGCCGACTCCTTCATCACGTCGCCGAGTTGGCCGGTCAGGGTCAGCCCCGGTTCGCCGTCCATGCTGGTCGCCTCGATGAACAGCACGTCGCCGCCGGCTCCGGTGACCGCCAGGCCGGTGGCCACGCCGGGCACCGCCGTCCGCTCCGCCGACTCCGGCGTGTGCTTGGGCCGCCCGAGGTAGCGGGTCAGGTCGTCGGCACCGACGCGGACCGGCGTCGGGTCGTCGGTGAGCGCCACCGCGACCTTGCGCATGACCTTCGCCAGCGCCCGCTCCAGTTGCCGTACGCCGGCCTCCCGGGTGTACTCCCCCGCGATCTTGGCCAGCGCCGGTGCGTCGACGTCGACCTCGTCGGCGGTCAGCCCGGCCCGTTCCCGCTGCCGGGGCAGCAGGTGGTCCCGGGCGATGGCCACCTTCTCGTCCTCGGTGTAGCCGTCCAGCGTGACCAGTTCCATCCGGTCCAGCAGGGGGCCGGGGATCGCCTCCACCACGTTGGCGGTGGCGAGGAACAGCACGTCGGACAGGTCGAGGTCGACCTCCAGGTAGTGGTCCCGGAAGGTGTGGTTCTGGGCGGGGTCGAGCACCTCCAGCAGGGCGGCGGCCGGGTCGCCGGCGTACCCGACGGAGAGCTTGTCGACCTCGTCGAGCAGCACCACCGGGTTCATCGAGCCGGCCTCGCGCAGCGCCCGCACGATCCGTCCGGGCAGCGCGCCGACGTAGGTGCGCCGGTGGCCCCGGATCTCGGCCTCGTCGCGGACACCGCCCAGGGAGACCCGGACGAACCTGCGGCCGAGCGCCCGGGCGACGGACTCGCCGAGGCTGGTCTTGCCGACTCCGGGCGGACCCGCCAGGGCCAGCACCGCGCCGGAGCCGCGACCGCCGACCACACCGAGGTTGCGGTCGGCCCGCCGGTTGCGCACCGCCAGGTACTCCAGGATGCGGTCCTTCACGTCGGCCAGCCCGGCGTGGTCGGCGTCGAGCACGGCCCGCGCCGCCGCCAGGTCGGTGTTGTCCTCGGTACGCGTGCTCCACGGCATCTCCAGCACCGTGTCGAGCCAGGTACGGATCCAGCCCGCCTCCGGGGAGGCGTCACTGGCCCGCTCCAGCTTGCCGACCTCGCGCAGTGCCGCCTCGCGTACCTTCTCGGGCAGGTCGGCGGACTCGACGCGGGACCGGTAGTCGGCGGAGCCGTCCGGGGCGTCCTCGCCGAGTTCCTTGCGGATCGCGGCGAGTTGCTGGCGCAGCAGGAACTCCCGCTGCGTCTTCTCCAACCCCTCGCGGACGTCGGAGTTGATCTGCTCGGTGACCTCCTGCTCGGCGAGGTGGTCCTTGACCCAGCCGACGAGCAGTTCCAGCCGGGCGGTGACGTCCGGCGCGGCGAGCAGTTCGGTCTTCTGCGCCAGGGTGAGCCAGGGTGCGTAGCCCGCCGAGTCGGCCAACTCGGAGAGGTCGGTCATCCGTTCCATCGCGTCGATGACCTGCCATGCGCCGCGCTGCTGGAGCACGGAGGTCACCAGGGCGCGGTACTCGCGGGCCAGTTCCCGTGCCCGGCCGGCCGGGGCGGGCTCGTCGATCTCGGTCGCCTCGACCCAGAGGGCCGCGCCGGGCCCGGGCACCCCGGAGCCGATGCGGGCGCGGGCGAGGCCACGGACGACGGCGGCGGGCTCGCCGCTGGGCAGCCGGCCGACCTTCTCGATGGTGGCGACCGCGCCGACGGAGCCGTACTCGCCGTCGAGGCGGGGCACGGCGAGCAGCCTGCGGTCGCCGGTGGTGCGGGCCGCGTCGACCGCGGCCTGGGTGGTCGGGTCGAGGGTCACCGGGATGACCATGCCGGGCAGCAGTACCGCGTCGGTCAGTGGAAGTACCGGAAGAGTTGCCATCGAACACCTGCTATCGCATTGAGTTGAGCGTGTCTGACTCAAGTCGAGGCGGGTCGTCGTTGTTCCACGGTGTGACCCAGCACACGAACGCCCCCTTGGCCGGATGCGCCGCCGACACATCCGTACCGACGGCGGGAACGCCGGGTAATCGGGATTTACGAGCGGCGCAAAACGCGAGAGCCGGTAAGGAGGGGCTTTTGTTGCGCAATTGCCGGGCGATGAGTCAAACTTTGACCACACCCCGCCAGACACAGGGAGTAATCGACGATGGCGAGAAAAGTAATCACGGTGCTGACTGACGACCTCGACGGCGGAAAGGCCGATCGCACGGTCGAGTTCAGCCTGGATGGCGTGAGCTACACCATCGACGTCTCCGACGAGAACGCGGGAGTCCTGCGCAAGGCGCTGGATCCGTTTATCAATGCGGGTCGGCGGCTCGGACGCGGCAGCGCCGACACCGGTCGCGGACCGCGTCGCGTCACCGCTGCGGCACCCGGAATGAACCGCGAGCAGAACCGCGCGATCCGGGAATGGGCGGTCAGCAACGGCTACAAGATTTCCGAGCGGGGTCGTATCCCGGTCGAGGTGGTCGAGGCGTACAAGAACCGCTGAACAGCAGCCCCGCCACACAAACGCCGCGGGCCGTCCGGAACCTGGTTCCGGACGGCCCGCGTGTCGTTTCGGGTCAGTTGACCTGGATCCGCACCGCGTCGAAGGCGGGGGTCTGGTTGGCCCGCTCCGACATCGGGATGCGGTGCGAACCGTCACCGGCCCAGACCGCGCACTGCGCGGTGCCGGAGTCCGGCAGACCCGGGATCTGGATGACCACGCTGTCCGGCTGGCGACCGCCGCCGCCGTCCTCGGTGGCCACGAAGAAGGCCGGGACCGGATCGGCTGCCGGCGCCTCGTCGGTGTTGTTCAGCATCCGGCACGCGGTGTGGAAGTGACCACGGGTCAGACCCTCACCGTTGAGCAGCGAGCTCTCCAGGTAGTAGCCACCCTGACCGGCCGGGAGGAAGCGGTCCCGGACCAGGTTGCGGGTGCTGACCCGCAGCGAGAAGCCCTCGTTGCGGTTGATCTGCTGCGGGAACTCGGTGATCAGCAGCGACGGGTTGTTCGCCGCGGCGCCGACCTCACCGAAGGCGGTGCTGATGCAGCGGTTGCCGTTCTGGAAGCCGTCGTGCGGCTGGAGCTGGCTGTTGTTGCAGTTGTTGGCCAGCACGTCGAGGCCGTTGTTGTTGCCCCCGCCGTTGTTGCCGCCGTTGTTGTTGCCCCCGCCGTTGTTCCCACCGTTGTTGGGGTTGTTGCCGCCGTTGTTCCCACCGTTGTTGTTGTTCACCGGCTGCACCTGGCAGGCGGCCAGACCGGCGAGGCCACGCGGCCGGGGGCCGAAGCGGTCGATGGCGATGGTGATCCGGTCGAGCGTGGCCCGCCGCTTGCTGGCCAGCGGGTCGAGGATCGCGTTGCGGATGAACGCCTGTCCCTTGTTGCCCTCGGCGGCCAGGCGCTGGTCGGCCTCGGTGATCTGGGTCTGCAGCAGGGCCAGGTTGCGGTCCACTTCGGCGCGGGCGCGGTCGGGCACCTGCGGCAGGCGGCTGACCACGTCGGGACAGGCCACGGCGAAGGCACCGGTGGTCGCGCCACCGTTACCGCTGCGGGTCTCCTGGCACTCCTCGACGGACTGCTGCCCGTCACCCCAGTGGTTGGTCACCCACCGACCGTTCTGGAAGGTACGGGTGGTGGTGGCGCCACGGGCGGTCGGCGCGGTCGCACCCGGGCTGGGCTCCACACACTCTGCCGAGATCGGGCGGGTCTGCTGCTTGTTCGGCCGTCGGTCACCGGCCGACGAGATCTGGGTAACGGCGACCACGCCACCGAAGACGGCGAGCGTGGCACCAACGGCCAGAAGTCGTTTGGTCCGCGTGTTACCTGATGGTCTGCGTGACCGGGTGGACCTGCGCATCGAATTGCTCTCCTTCTCGATCCGGTACCTGACGCGTGACTCGACGGACCGAACGGAATCGTGGTGGCGCGCTCGACGGAGGCCGTTCGAACGCACCGGTGGCACGTCGACAGACGACGATGCCCTTTCCGCACCGTCTCCCGCGCCGCCCGGCGCGGGTTGGGGAGATCCTGTCCATTCCCGGTGAGGTACGGCCCCGCCGTGGCGGGAGTTCAAAAGAAGGTGGACTTTTTTTCGACGGCCCCGACCGTACGGCTTCGGGGCAGGTCAGACCTGGTGCAGGTGGTCGTAGGCGAAACCGTCCACGAGTTCGTCGCGGCGCTGCCCGAGTCGCCGGATGTCGTCGAGCAGATCGGCCCGTCCGGTCAGGACGGGAGTTTCCGTATCCAGGGTGCGCAGGCGCTCACCGACAGCGAGCGCGGCCAGATCCTCGGCCAGTCGCGCCGGATCGACACCACAGGAGAATCGGTACGTCCGCAGGACGACCCGTTCCACCAGAAACTCGCCGGGGCGCACCTCGACCCAGCTCCACCCCTCGACCGGGCCGTCGGCCCAGCGCACGTGCAGTCCGCGCAGGATCGGATCGGCGAGTCGCCGCGCCACGTACGCCTCGACCGCCTCGGTCCGGGCGAGCGCGCCGAGGTCGTTGACCGCGCCGGTGCGCCCGTCCGGCAGCCGGCCGACGATGTCGCGGTATCCGACGGCGGGTACGTCCGACACGACGGCCCCGTCGGCGTACCGGCGGGCGTCGATCACGTACCCGACGATGCGCGGGCCGTGGTCGGCGGCGCGCAGGGTGGCCGAGCCGATGCGCAGCAGCGGCAGGCAGACGCTGGCGGTGACCGCCTCGACGATCCGGTCCACCCGTCGGGCGGGGGCATCCGGCGTCGGCTGACGGAACTCGACCGCGAACTGCGGCAGGCCGGTGTCGTCCGCGCAGACCACGTGATCGAGCACCACCCGGGCGGCGGTGTTCCACTGGTTGCCGGTGAGCCCCGGCGGACGACGCCGGATCACCTCACCCAGACGCGGGCCGGCGTGCACCCGCTGCCCCGCGCGGACCAGCACGGGCGTACGCCCACCGGCCGGAATCGTCGACAGCCACGCGTCGCCACCGGTCATCGTCGTATCCACCCAATCCTGCCGCCGACCGACCGAGTCTAGGATGACGATCATGCCGGGCGGCTCCCCCGGTAGGCCCTCGGTGACCGCCACGACGGTGACCGACCGCGCCGGAGGCGAGGAGGCGGACGCGTGCGGGTGGTGTCCCTGGTGCCCTCGCTGACCGAGGCGGTGGCGGTGACCCTGCCCGGCCTGCTGGTCGGGGCCACCGACTGGTGCACCGCCCCGGCCGACCTGGACGTGCCCCGGGTGGGCGGCAGCAAGTACCCCGACCTGGATCGGGTCCGCGCGTTGCGGCCGGACCTGGTGCTGCTCAACGTCGAGGAGAACCGGCGCGAGGACGCCGACGTGCTGGCCGCCGCCGGGGTGCCGGTCCGGGTCACCTACCCGCGCACCGTGGACTCCGCCCTGACCGAGTTGGCCGACCTGCTGCGGGACCTGGGCGCGGCGGCGGAACCCGAGTGGCTGACGACGGCACGACGGGCCTGGGCCGACCTTCCGACTCCGTCGGTGCGGCACCGTGCGGTGGTGCCGGTCTGGCGGCGGCCCTGGGTGGTGCTCGGCGCCGACACCTTCGCCGGTGACGTACTCCGTCGGCTGGGCGTGTCCAACCTCTACGCCGGGCAGCCGGAACGGTATCCGCGTCCGACGGTGGACGAGCTGCGCGCCACCGCACCCGACCTGGTCGTGCTGCCGGACGAGCCGTACCGGTTCACCGCCGACGACGGGCCGGAGGCGTTTCCGGGCGTACCGTGCGCGCTGCTCTCCGGACGGCACCTGACCTGGTACGGCCCCTCGCTGGCCGAGGCCCCGTCGGTGCTGGCCGGGCAACTGGCGAACCCGGTCACCGTCGGCTGACCGCCACCCCGCGCCCGGACAGCGCGGCACACCCGGGCGCGCCGGCCCGGCCAGGCACTCAGCGCCCCGGCCCCGGCGCCGCTCCGACGACGTACGCCCGTCTCCCACCCGGTCCGACGGCCCGGGCCGGAAGGGGTCGAAGGTCCCGCCCGGTCCGGGCCCGGTCGGCCCTGACCGCACCCGGCCCCACCGGCGTCCAATGAAGGTGTCACCGGGACAGCGGTGCGAAGCAGAGAAGGGACGTGGACATCATGACCGCGATGATCCAGCGGAACACCGCCGCCAAGGCCCCGGGGGCCGAGACCGTACGGGAGCAGGTCAACCGGAAGCGGGCCACCCGCTACCTGCTCGCCGGGCTGCGCCTGGCGCTGGGCTGGATCTTCCTCTGGGCGTTCCTGGACAAGCTGTTCGGCCTGGGGTTCGCCACCGAGGGCGAGAACGCCTGGATCAACGGCGGCAGCCCCACCAAGGGATTCCTCAGCTTCGGCGTCACCGGGCCGTTCGAGGGCTTCTACCAGAGCATCGCCGGCGCGGCCTGGGCCGACTGGCTGTTCATGCTCGGTCTGGCCGCGATCGGCACCGCCCTGATCCTCGGCATCGGGATCCGCGTCGCCGCCGCCGCCGGTGGTCTGCTGCTGGTGCTGATGTGGACCGCGGCCCTACCGCCCGCGAACAACCCCTTCATGGACGACCACCTCGTCTACGCCGGGGTGCTGGCGCTGCTCGCGGTGACCGACGCCGGTGACACCTGGGGCCTCGGCCGCACCTGGGCCCGGCTGCCGATCGTGAAGCGCCTCGCCTGGCTCCGCTGACCTGTCACCTCCCTCCCCACACGGCGGGCGGCCCCCTGCGGGTGCCGCCCGCCGTCGTGTGCGCTCCGTCCCGCTCCGTCTCGTGTGCGCTCCCGCCCCTGGCCGTCGTGAGCGCTCCGGCCGTCCCGGACCGTCGTGCGGCGTGCGACGGGCATCGCTGGCGTAGCATCCGGCAGGATTGTGCTGACCAGAACCGACGTCACAGGAGAATCCGCATGAACCAGGCAGCGAGCAAGCCCGAGATCGGTCCGATCGAGGGTGCCCCGCCCGCCGACCTCGTGATCGAGGACATCACCGTGGGCGACGGCCCCGAGGCCCAGCCCGGCCAGGTCGCCCGCGTCCACTACGTCGGGGTGTCGCACTCCACCGGAGCCGAGTTCGACGCCTCCTGGAACCGGGGCGACGCCTTCGAGTTCCCGCTCGGTGGTGGCCGGGTCATCGCCGGCTGGGACCAGGGCGTGGTCGGGATGCGGGTCGGCGGCCGGCGCAAGCTCACCATCCCGCCGCACCTGGGCTACGGCAGCCGGGGTGCCGGTGGCGTCATCAAGCCCAACGAGACCCTGGTCTTCGTGGTCGACCTGCTCGGCGTCCGCTGAGCGTCCGCGTCCGGCGCCGGCCCCCGTACCCGGCGCCGGACGCGCGGTCGGCCTCGGACGCCGACCCTCGCCCGCCCGGCGGGCGAACCCGCCGACGCGACGTCACACCCCGGCCAGCACCCGCTCGGAGCACGAGCCGACGACCGGGATGACCCGACGCAGGCCGGTCGCGCGCAGCACCCGCTCCACCACCGGCGGCGGGTCCGTCAGCACCAGTTGGCCGCCCTGTGCCCGCACCCAGAGCCGGGCCGCGATCAGCGTGCGCACCCCGGCGGCGGAGAGCACCCGCACCTCGGAGAGGTCCACCCGCAGCTCCGGCCGGGCCGGTGCCGCCCAGAGGGCCGCGCGGAACGCCGCGACGGTGGCGATGTCGACGGCGCCGACCACGCGGACGCACACCGCGTCGTCGAAGACCGTGGTCTCCACGTGGAACCGCTCCTCGCGCTCTGGCATGAGAAGAACCTATCCCGCACCACCGACACTCACACCCTGCGCAAAGGCGGTTCCGGGTAAGCCCAGGGCATGACCCGCAGGCCCGGCGTGTCCACCCTAGGGACGATCCCCCGACACCACCTGAGCAGCAGCGGCCCGCCCACCACGGCGGGCACCGGCCCGGTGGACCGGGCCGGTGCCCGACCGTCGGATGCGGTCAGCCGTCGGTGCGCTCAGCCGCCGCTGGCCGAGGGCTGCGGCTCCGGCGAGCCACCGCCGGCCACCGCGCCCGGGTCGGCCGACGCGGTCGGAGCCGGCCCCAATCCGGCGGGTACGGGCAGCGCGCTGCCCTCGGCGAACCGGTCCCAGCCGACGTTCCAGGCCGTCCAGCCGTTGCCCTCGCCGAGTTCGACCTCGGTGCCCTTGACGGTGACCAGGTCACCGACCTGCGTGACGCCCATCAGCCAGTCCGCGTTGGCCGCCGAGAGGTTGGTGCAGCCGTGCGACACGTTGGCGTACCCCTGGTCCCCCTCCGACCAGGGCGCGCCGTGGATGAACTCGCCGCCCCAGGTGAGCCGCTGCGCGTCCTCGACATCGACGACGTACGGGTCGGCCGAGCCCGTGGTGTCGAACGTGGTGAAGTCGTGCTTCTCCATGATCACCATCTTGCCGCTGGAGGTCGGGGTGCTCGGCTTGCCGAGGCTGACCGGGAGCTTGCGCAGCAGCTTCCCGTCCCGGATCACCGACATCTGCTTGGTCGCGTTGTCGATCTCCAACGCCACCTGCCGGCCGATCTTCGACGTGGCCCGTCGGTCGGCGTCACCGACGTTCTCCTTGCCGATCGGCAGGCCCTCCAGCGCGGCACGCACGCTGATCGACGTGCCGGGCCGCCAGAAATCGGGCGCCCGGTAATAGACCTGACTACCGTCGGACACCCAGGACCAGGTGCCCGGCTGCGGTGGATCCGTCTTCACGAACAAACGACGCTGCACATCCGCCCTGGCTTCTTTGGGAATGGGCGGGTCGAACGCGACGGTTACCGGCATTGCCGTGCCGTACGTCCGATTACCGGCGAAATAGAGCGTACTGGTGATCGCCGGTTTGGACGATTTCGGCTGCGTCGTGAAGGTCGTCTTCCGGGTGACCGTCTGTCCCTTCTCGCCGGTCACCGTGACCTCGGCGGTGTACGTCCGCTTCGGCTGCAACACCTCGGTCGGCACCCAGCCGGTGCCGTCCTCGCGCGGCTCGGCCCCGACCTTTGCGCCCTTGTCGTCGGTGATCCGTACGTCGGTGACCCGCCCGTGCTTGACCGCAGTGCCGATCTCACCGCTGACCGGCACGTCCCGCGCACCCTCGGCGGGCGTCACGGAGAGTTCCGGAGCGACCTGTCGGCCCTCCCCGACGACCTTCCGGTCGCCCGTGCACGCGCCCAACGCCAGTGGCGCCGCTGCGACGGCCACCGTCAGCAGCGCCAATCGCCCCCTCAGGTTCATGATGCGTCCCCCCGTTTATTTCTCGCCCTCCGCCACATTCTCACCGGCTACCCACCAGCGACTCGGCAATTCGACGAAACAGCGCGCTAATTGCGCCGGGGACATTTCCGCGCCATCACGCCACGGTGGACCGAAAAAGACTCGACCGCGCTATCCCGACCATTAGTCGGCGACCTGCGACCGATGTCCGGAAGCCCACCGGTCCACGAAGGTTCGCCCGCTCTCGGGCCTACGGTCGCCTGTGGGCCCGACGTCCTCCGGCACGCCGAGCCCACCACCGATCCGCACCGCCACCCCGTCCGCGCCACTCACCCGCGCTCGCGCCGTGGAGGTGCCCCTCGCCCGTCGGCCGGCCGTAAGACCCGCGACCCGCGACCACCAACCCTCGTCGACCATGGAGTTGCGGCCCCACTCCGTCGATCATGAAGTTGTGGCTGTCATTTCGGCCGCTTATCAGCCGTTATGTCCTGTACACAACTCCATGATCGACGCCTGAGGAGGCTGCATCGACGCCTGAGGGGCCTGCGCCGAGGCGACGTCTGTGCGGGCGGTGCGGGTGGGTCAGACGGAGGCGATCAGCAGGGCCGGTTGTTCGACGCAGTCGGCGACGTGCCGCAGGAAGCCACCGGCGACTCCCCCGTCACACACGCGGTGGTCGAAGGTGAGGCTGAGCTGGGTCACCTTCCGCACCGCCAGCTTCCCGTCCACCACCCAGGGCTTGTCCACGATGCGACCCACGCCGAGCAGCGCCGCCTCAGGGTGGTTGATGATCGGCGTGGAGCCGTCGACACCGAACACCCCGTAGTTGTTGAGCGTGAACGTGCCCCCGGTGAGCCGGGCGGGTGGCAGCTCACCGGCCCGCGCCGCGGTCGTGGTCGCCGCCAGCTCGGTCGCCAACTCGGCCGTGGTGAGCCGGTCGGCGTCGCGCAGCACCGGCACGACCAGGCCACGGTCGGTCTGGGCGGCGATGCCCAGGTGCACCGCGGCGGACTGGACGATCCGCTGCCCCTCGGTGTCCACCCGGGCGTTGAGCTGCGGATACCGGCGGAGCCCGGACAGGCAGATCCGGGCGAACAGCGCCAGGATGCTCACCGGCCGGTCCGGTCGGGCGGCGTTGATCGCGGCCCGGGTGCTCAGCAGGCCGGTGGCGTCCACGTCGACCCAGATGGTCACCTCGGGGATCTCCCGGCGGCTGCGGGAGAGCTTGTCGGCGATCACCCGGCGGATGCCGGTCAACGGGATCACCTGGTCCCGCGCGTCGGCCGGAGCGAGTCCCACGTGCGCCGACGGGGACGGTGTCCCGGCGGCCAGATCCGGCGCGGCGAGTCCCGTCACGGGCGCGCCCGCCGCCGACCGGCCCGTCGTGGTCACGCCCGTCGTCGAGCGCTCCATCGTGATCGCGTCGACCGCCGCCTCGACGTCGGCGCGGCGGACCACACCGCCCGGCCCGGTGCCGCGCAGCATGGTCAGGTCGACGCCGTGCTCACGGGCCAACCGCCGCACGATCGGCGAGATGACCAACGCCGAAGTCGCGGACCTACCCGCGCCGACGACGGCCGAGCCGACAGGAACAGCAGGGGCCGAACCGACGACGGCCGGGGCCGTGCCGGTGACCGTCGCCCCAGACCCCGCGGTCGGGGCGAGGCGGGGACGTCGACGGCGGCGCGGACCGCCGTGCCCGGTGCCGTACCCGATCAGCACGTTGCCCGAGCCGGCCCGCTCCTCCTCGCGGTAGACCGCGTGCCCGGCGGGCTCGGTCGGGCCGTCGGTGACCGGCGCGGCCACCGTGATCAGCGGCTGGCCGACCGGACGCACCTCACCCTCGGCGCCGTGCAGGGCCACCACCCGGCCGGCGTACGGGCAGGGTACGTCCACGACCGCCTTGGCCGTCTCCACCTCGACCACGGTCTGGTCCACGGTGACCACGTCGCCCACCGCGACCCGCCACTGCACGATCTCCGCCTCGGCGAGCCCCTCGCCGAGGTCGGGAAGGAGAAAGACCTGCTCGCTCATGCCGGCACTCCGCTCCGCTGCGTGCCGCCACGAGACTCCACCACACGGAACCCGATGATTCGCTCGCTCCGCTCGCTCATGCCGGCACCTCGGCGAGCCAGCGGGAGTCCGGCTGGTCGTCCCACTGAAGGCGGGCGACCGCGTCCAGCACCCGGTCGACGGAGGGCAGGTGGGTGTGCTCCAGCATCGGCGCGGGGTACGGGATGTCCAGCCCGGAGACCCGCAGCACCGGCGCGTGCAGGGCGTGGAAGCACCGTTCCTGCACCCGGGCGGCGATCTCCGCGCCGACTCCGGCGAAACCCTGTGCCTCCTGCACCACCACGCAACGGCCGGTGCGCCGGACCGAGGCCGCGATCGTGTCGTCGTCGAACGGCACGATGGTGCGTACGTCGACCACCTCCAGGTCCCAGCCCTCCTCGCGGGCGGCCTCGGCGGCCTCCAGCGCGACGGGTACGGCCGGTCCGTACGCGACCAGGGTGGCGTCCCGGCCGGGCCGACGGACCACCGCCCGCCCGAAGGGTGCGGTACGCGTCGGCAGGTCCGCCTCGGCGCTGGTGAAGTAGAGCTTCTTCGGCTCCATGAACACCACCGGGTCGGGATCGTCGATCGCCTCCCGCAGCAGCGAGTACGCGTCGTCCACGGTCGCCGGGGTGACCACCTTCAGACCGGGGGTGTGCGCGTAGTACGCCTCGGAGGAGTCGCAGTGGTGCTCCACACCGCCGATGCCACCGGCGTACGGCACCCGGATCACCATCGGCACGCTCAACGCGCCCCGGGTGCGGTTGCGCAGCTTCGCCACGTGCGAGGCGATCTGCTCGAACGCCGGGTACGCGAACGCGTCGAACTGCATCTCGACCACCGGGCGCAACCCGGACATGGCCAGTCCGACCGCGAAGCCGACGATGCCGGCCTCGGCCAGCGGGGTGTCGAAGCAGCGCTTGTCGCCGAAGCGGGCCTGGAGTCCGTCGGTGATCCGGAAGACGCCGCCGAGTTGCCCGACGTCCTCGCCGAAGACGACGACCCGCTCGTCGTCGAGCAGCGCGTCGGCGAGCGCCGCGTTGAGCGCCTTCGCCATGGTCATGGTGGCCATCAGGCGTCCTCCTCCTGCGCGGCGAGCTCGGCGCGGACCTGGTCGCGCTGTGCGGCGAGCTGCGGGGTGGGCTGCGCGTAGACGTGGTCGAAGAGGGTGAGCGGGTCGACGCTGGGCTGGGTGTTCATCCGCTCGCGCAGCCGCGCCGCGTACTCCTCGGCCTCCTGCGCGATCGCGGCCACGGCGGCGTCGTCGAGGACCTCGCGGGAGCGCAGGTACGCCTCCAGCCGGGCCACCGGGTCGCGGTCGCGCCACGCCTCGACCTCGTCGGCGTCGCGGTAGCGCGTCGCGTCGTCGGCGTTGGTGTGCGGTTCCATCCGGTAGGTGTGTGCCTCGACCAGGAACGGTCCCCTGCCGGCGCGGGCGTGCGCGACCGCCTTCTCCAGCACGGCGAGCACGGCGACCGGGTCGTTGCCGTCGACCTGCTCGCTGGGCACGCCGTAGCCGACGCCCTTGTAGGCGAGCGTCGGTGCGGCGGTCTGCCGGGACAGCGGCACGCTGATCGCGTACCGGTTGTTCTGGACGAAGAAGACCACCGGTGCCTTGAACACGGCGGCGAAGTTGACCCCCTCGTGGAAGTCGCCCTCGCTGGTCGCGCCGTCGCCGATGTAGACCAACGCCACCGTGTCCCGCCCCTGGTACGTCTCGCCGTAGGCCAGTCCGGCGGCGTGTACGCACTGGGTGGCCAGCGGCGTGCACTGCGGGGCGGTGCGACGTACGGCCGGGTCGTACCCGCAGTGCCAGTCACCGCGCAGCAGGGTGAGCACCTCGACCGGGTCGATGCCCCGCGCGGTCAGCGCCATCGACTCGCGGTAGGTCGGGAAGACCCAGTCGTCGTCGCGCACCGCGAGGACCCCGCCGACCTGGCACGCCTCCTGGCCCCGGGAGGACGGGTAGACCGCGAGGCGGCCCTGCTTGGTCAGCGCGGTGGCCTGGGCGTCGAACCGGCGGCCGACGACCATCCGGCGGTACATCTCGCGCAGGGCCGTCACGGGGGGCTCGGGATAGTCGGCCCGCGACGGCAGCAGCGTGCCGTCCGGGTTCAGCAACCGGACCGGATCGGCCTGGGGAAGCAGGGCGGCGGCCGGGTCGGGCACGGTCGGGGTGGCCGACCGGCGCTTCCGCGGGGTTGCCCTGCGGGCCGCCTGAGGGGTGGTCGTCACGGCGGAACCTCCTGGACGTGTGGTGGACCTATGCTCCTGTGGTCGGATGATTGACTCAAGATGGCCGGTGAACGCGGGATGTATGGCACTGATGGGAGGCTCCGGTGAGCCAGGAGACCGCTGACGCACCGCCCCTGCGGGGTGGACCGGGACGAACGGCCCCGATGCTGGACGAGGTGGACCGGCGGATCCTGGACGAACTGACCCGGGACGGGCGGATCTCCGTCCGGACGCTCGCCGAGCGGGTGCACGTGTCGCGCACCAACGCGTACGCGCGGATGGAGCGGCTGCTGCGCGACGGGGTGGTCACCGGGTTCGCCGCCCGGGTCGCGCCGGAGCCCGCCGGGCTGGGCACCTCGGCGTACATCGCCCTGACCATCCAGCAGAACACCTGGCGGGAGGTGTCGGCGGAGCTGGCCCGGGTGCGTTACGTCGAGCACGTGGCGCTGCTCAGCGGCGAACACGACGTGCTCGCCCTGGTCCGGGCACCGGACAACGCCACGCTGCGGGACGTGGTGCTGGACCGGGTCCAGCGCATCGCCGGGGTGCTGTCCACCCGGAGCTGGCTGGTCTTCGAGGAGTACGACGGGGTCCGCAGCCCGTGGGCCTGACCGCCGCTCAGCGCTCCGGCGGCGCGGCCAGCCCCTCCCGGTCGGCCAGCTCCAGCAGCGGGTCCAGCGAGAACCGTGGCCCGTCCAGACCGGCGTGCGGGTCGCCCCGCTCGGCGAACCGGGCCGGCACGGTGGTCACGTCGAAGTCCTCCGGCCGTACGTCGTCCAGCTCGGCCCAGTCGAGCGGCGCGGAGACCAGCGCCGCGGGCGTCGGCCGGATCGAGTACGCCGAGGTCATCGTGTGGTCCCGGGCCATCTGGTTGTAGTCGACGAAGACCGGCCGGTCCCGCTGGTCCCGCCACCAGGTGGTGGTGACCAGGTCCGGCCGGCGCCGCCGCATCTCGCCGCCGAGCGCCAGCACCGCCCGCCGGCAGTCGCCGAAGCTCCACCGGGGCTCGATCGGGACGTACACGTGCAGGCCACGCCCGCCGGTGGTCTTCGGGTAGCCGGTCAGGCCCAGCTCGTCGAGGAAGCCGCGCACCTCGTGCGCCACCGGGACGACCTGGTCGAAGTCCACCCCGGGCATCGGGTCGAGGTCGATCCGGAGCTGGTCCGGCCGCTCCACGTCGGCCCGGGTCACCGGCCACGGGTGGAACCGCAGGGTGCCCAGGTTGACCGCCCAGATCACCACCGCCAACTCCCCCGGCGCGACCTCGTCGGCGCTGCGCCCGCTGGGGAAGGTGATGTGCGCGGTGCCCACCCAGTCGGGCGCGCCCGCCGGCACCCGCTTCTGATAGAAGGCGTCGCCCCGGTTGTCCTGCCGGGTGGCGACCGTCGCCCCCTCGAACACCCCGCGCGGCCACCGTTCCAGCATCGTCGGCCGGTCCCGGAGCGCGCGCAGGATGCCGTCGCCGACGGCGAGGAAGTAGCGCACCACGTCGAGCTTGGTCAGCCCACGCTCCGGGAAGTACGGCTTGTCCGGGCTGGAGACGCGGACCACCCGCCGCCCCACCTGGATCTCCTCGGCCGCGGTCGCCACCTGCCGAGCGTACGACGCAGGACGGCCGGCGCGGGGGCGAGCGCGCGGGCCGGTCGGGGCGGGTCCGACCCGGTGTGCGCGAGGCCGGACAGCCCACCCGCTAGGATCGGCGGGGGCCGTGACTGGCGCGTCGAGATGGAGCACCATCGGGAAGCGGCCCCGTCATGAGGACGCACGCCGAGCGCCTGGGCCTTCCGCACGTCACCTGGAGGTCGCATGCCGCCGAACGCCGAATCCGCCGCCTTCCGCAGCGCGCTGGAGGTCATCCGCGCCGTCGAGCCCCGGGTGGCCGACGCCATCGGCGCGGAGCTGGCCGACCAGCGCGAGTCGCTCAAGCTGATCGCCAGCGAGAACTACGCCTCGCCGGCCACCCTGCTGGCGATGGGCAACTGGTTCAGCGACAAGTACGCCGAGGGCACGGTCGGGCGTCGGTTCTACGCCGGCTGCCAGAACGTCGACACGGTCGAGGCCCTCGCCGCCGAGCACGCCCGGGAGCTGTTCGGGGCGACGCACGCGTACGTGCAGCCGCACTCGGGCATCGACGCGAACCTGGTGGCGTTCTGGGCGATCCTGGCCGACCGGGTGGAGTCCCCCGCGTTGGCGCGGGCCCAGGCCCGGCACGTCAACGACCTCACCGAGCAGGACTGGTTCGCGCTCCGCCGGGAGCTGGGCGACCAGCGGATGCTCGGCATGTCGCTGGACGCGGGCGGTCACCTCACCCACGGCTTCCGGCCCAACATCTCCGGCAAGATGTTCGACCAGCGCAGCTACGGCACCGACCCGGCCACCGGCCTGATCGACTACGACAGGGTCGCCGAGGCGGCCCGCGAGTTCCGGCCGCTGGTGCTCGTCGCCGGCTACTCGGCGTACCCGCGCAAGGTGAACTTCCGGATCATGCGGGAGATCGCCGACTCGGTCGGCGCCACCTTCATGGTGGACATGGCCCACTTCGCCGGTCTGGTCGCCGGCAAGGTGTTCACCGGCGACTTCGACCCGGTGCCGCACGCGCACATCGTCACCACCACCACGCACAAGTCGCTGCGCGGCCCGCGCGGCGGCATGGTGCTCTGCGGCCCGGAGCTGGCCGACCAGGTGGACCGGGGCTGCCCGATGGTGCTCGGCGGGCCGCTGCCGCACGTGATGGCCGCCAAGGCGGTCGCGCTGGCCGAGGCGCGCCGTCCCGACTTCGCCGACTACGCCCAGCGGATCGTCGACAACGCCCAGGCGCTGGCCGACGGGCTGCTGCGCCGGGGCGCCACGCTGGTCACCGGCGGCACCGACAACCACCTGGTGCTCATCGACGTCACCGGGTACGGGCTGACCGGTCGGCAGGCCGAGCAGGCGCTGCTGGACTCGGGCATCGTGACCAACCGCAACGCGGTGCCGCAGGACCGCAACGGCGCCTGGTACACCTCCGGCATCCGGATCGGTACGCCCGCCCTGACCACCCGTGGGCTGGGCACGGCAGAGATGGACGGCACCGCCGAGCTGATCCACACGGTGCTCAGCCAGACCAGCGCCGGGGCGAACGCGGACGGCACCGCCTCCAAGGCCAAATACGTGCTGGATCCCGCGCTGGCGGACAAGGTCAGCCGGCAGGCCGGCGAACTGCTCGCCGGATTCCCGCTGTACCCGAACGTCGACCTCGGCTGACGACGGACGCGCGCCGGGCCGGTGTCCGGCTCGGCGCGCACCGTACGGGGATCAGGAGTAGTCGAACGTCCAGAGGAACCACTGGGCGCTCTGCGGGGCGTAGCTCTGCTCGCAGTACCACCAGTCCCATCGGCCCTCGGCGGCGCCGGTGAAGCCGTACGAGCGGCAGAAGTCGTAGCTGTAGTAGACCCCGCGCAGCGTCCCGCCGGGCGGATCCGCCTGGGCCGGTGCCGCCCCGACCACCAGAGCGGCGCCGATCGTGGCGAGCGCCGCCACCGGCGCCAGCATCCTGCGTTTGCGCATGAATACCCCCTGCAACAGACCGGTCGACGCGCACGCATCGACATCTGTCGACAAGCGTGACGACGCCCGGGACGCGCCGTCAACGCGTTCCCGGGCGATGGTCGACCGACGATGGGGTGAACTCAGTTCAGGGGACGCTTGAGGTGATATCGGTGCACCTCGGTGCTGCCCTGGACGTTGTTGACGTCCTCGGCGGCGGTGACCAGTTCCCAACCTTCCCGGCCGTACCGGTTGAGGTGCGCCACGGCGGTGTCGCCGTACGCGGTGATGTCCTTCCGGGATCCGTCCGGGCCGTACCAGACGAACGAGACGTGGAAATTGCGGCCCTGTCCCTGGTAACGGCGAACCAGCAGGGCATACTCCCAGGCAACCATGCCGCCCATTATGACCGTCCACGCAGGAGCACGGTACGGCTAAGGTCACCGTTCGCTTTCCGACGAACGCGGTGTGTCGCCGTCGCGCCGGGGCGTATGGTCGGACGGTGGCCAGTTGGGATGACGTACGCCGGATCGCGTTGAGCCTGCCGGAGACCGGCGAACGCCCCTCCTACGACGGGTTGCCCGCCTGGACCGTCCGGGACAAGTCCTTCGTGTGGGAGCGCCCGCTGCGCCGCTCCGACCTCGACGCGCTCGGCCCGGCCGCGCCGGACGGCCCGATCCTCGGCGTACGCGTCGCCGACCTGGGCGTCAAGGAGGCGCTGCTCGCCGACGACCCGGCCGTCTACCTCACCACGCCGCACCTCGACGGCTACCCGGCGGTGCTGGTGCGGTTGGACCGGATCGACGAGGCCGAGCTGACCGAGATCGTCACGGAGGCGTGGTTCGCGCGCGCGCCGAAGCGGCTCGCCACCGCCCACCGCACCGCGACGGCGCCACCCGGAGCCTGACGCCACACCACCCGGACCGCGCCCACCCGCCTGCCACCCCCACCCGCCTCGCCGATCATGGAGTTGTGGTTGGCGGAATGCCCCCTTCACGGCTATCGCGAAGGCCACAACTCCATGATCGGCAACGTGACAGACCGGCATCACGGGTGGTGAGCCTGGAGTGTCCCGAGCGGCGGCAAGCAGTTATCGCTTCTCGCAGGCAACGCCGTCCTTGTCCCGGTCGAGTTTCGTGTTCGCGTTGTAGATCGCCGTCGAAACCTTGAAGTTCGTGACCGGCTTCGTCCTGCCGCGCACCTTGTCCCGTGCGCCCTTCTTGCCGACGCCGTGCCGGTACTTCTTGTTCAGTGCGGTGCAGTTCTTGAACTTCGTGGGGGCAGCCTGCGCGGGCGACACCACGGCCACTGCGCCCCCGGCCAGCGCCAAGGTGAGGACGAGTGCCATCCGGACCAGTCCGGGAACCAATCCATCCTCCATATCGGATAGTGGGTGGAGAAGGCACGCTACCGCCACATGATTCGGCATAGCGCCCTCCACCCGACTCGTCCGGCAGGGCTTACGGCGATTCTTCCCTCACCATCCAGGCAGCACCTTCGACGCAACGCCACCCAAGATCTGACAGCACGGATGACACTGAGCTGGTCACGGGCACAGGTGCCCCGACGGCCGCGGGAGAGGACCCGCTCATCGCAAGATCGCGCTCGATCCGGGATCGAGTGGTCGTCGCCGCGCTCGGATACCACTCGATCCTGGATCGAGCGGGAAATCGTGGTGGAGGCGGCAGCATGGGTGGCCGACCGGGGGGTAGGTCTCGTCGTCGGCGGTGTGGCCCGGTAGCGGGCCACACCACCGTGTTCCGTCCGGCCGTCGTTCGGGGACGCGCCGGGTCACCGAGTCAGTCGGCGGGCAGCCAGTCCTGCCAGACGTCCGGGTTGGCGTCGAGCCACTTCTTCGCCGCCTCGTCGTGGGACAGCTCGTCGACCGTGAGGTAGCGCGCCACCTCGTTCTGGTGGGCGTTGGTCCACTGGAAGTTCTTGACCAGTTCGGCGGCCGGGTTGCCGGACTCGGCGAACTCCCGGTTGGCGATCTTGTCGAGGTCGTAGGGCTGGTAGTCGCAGGCCACCTTCTCCGGGTCCACGTCGCAGCCCGGCGTGTAGGGCGGCAGTTTGACGTGTACCAGGTCCACCTCGGCGAGGAACCACTGTGGCGCGTAGAAGTAGCCGATCGCCGGCCGCCGGTTGCGCTCCGCCTCCCGGAACGCCTCGATGAGCTTGTCCTCGCTGCCCACGGTGGTGACCGTGTAGTTCAGCTTCAGGTTGCGGATCAACGCCCGGTCGTTGGTCTCGTACGAGGGGTCGCCGTTGAGCAGGACACCCCGGCCACCGGAGGTCGGCGTGCGGAACAGGTACGCGTAGTCGTTGAGGTTCCGCCAGTTGGTGATGGTGGGGTGCTGCTCGACCAGCCACGGCGTGACGTACCAGCCGACGACGCCCCGGTTGCCGGTCATGCCGTGCTCGACGGCCTTGCGTTCCTCGTCGATGTACTTCTTCTTCAGGCTCTCGCGGCCCCAGTTCTCCAGGATGACGTCGGTGGTGCCGGCGGCGACCTCCTCCCACGCCTCCTCCGCGGTGAGGTCCTTGACCTCCACGGTGCAGTTGAGCCGGTTCTTGGCCAGGTAGCCGATCACCGCGAGGTTCGCCTCGTAGCCGATCCACGGCAGGTTGGCCAGCGTCAGCGTGCCGCACTCCGTCCGCTCCGGCGGCCCCGGCGGCGCGACCCGGGGCTGGATGTCGGCCGCGCAGCCGGTCAGTGCCAGTGCGGCCACGCAGGCGAGGGCCGCCGCCCTGGTCCACCCTGATCTCTGCATCGCTGCCTCTTCTCCTCGTCGTCGTTGCGCCCGGCCACGGGGCCGGAGGGGTGCGGCCGTCCGCTGGGCCGGAGGGGTGCTGAACGTCCGCTGGTCAGCGGCCGGCGCCGGTCCGCGCGAGGCGTTGCGCCAGCACCACCTCGGTGAGCGCGACGAGGACCTGCTTGACCGACTCCCGCTGGCGCGCGTCGCACTCGACCAGCACCACGTCGTCGGCGACGCCGAGGGCCTCGCGCACCTCGGCCAGCGCGAAGCGGCGGGTGGCCTCGAACGTGTTGACGGCCAGCAGGAACGGGATGTGATGGTCCTCGAAGTAGTCGATGGCCGGGAAGCAGTCCTCGATCCGCCGGGTGTCGATCAGCACGACCGCGCCCAGCGCGCCGTCCACCAGGTCGTCCCAGAGGAAGGCGAACCGGTCCTGTCCGGGCGTGCCGAACAGGTACATCAGCAGGGACTCGTCGAGACTGATCCGGCCGAAGTCCAGGGCCACGGTGGTGGTGGTCTTGCCGGACACCACCGAGGTGTCGTCGACCCCCACCGAGACCTCGGTCAGGTCGGCCTCGGTGACGAGCGGCTCGATCTCCGACACCGCGCCGACGAAGGTGGTCTTGCCGACGCCGAACCCCCCGCTCACCACGATCTTGACGGCGGTGGGTGTGGGCGGCTGGCTAGAGAGCGCGGACACGGTCCCTGATCCTCTCGATCATGGCGACGGAGAGCTCGCCCTGTTCCTCACGGCGCAGGTAGCCCTCGCTGAGCAGGTCTGCCACCAGCACCCGGGCGACACCGAGCGGCACCCGCAGCGCGACCGCCAGGTCTGCCACGGTGATCGGCCGCTGGCACAGCTCGACGATCCGGCGGGCCTCGAAACGCAGCGGCGCGGAGAGCGCCGCCGGTTGGGCGGAGAGCAACGTCTCCACCCGCAGCCCGTCCTGGACCGGGCGGGTACGTCCGCCGGTGAGCAGGAACGGACGTACCGCCTCCGCGTCGGACGGCTCGGGCGCGGCCGGCGGCGGCTCGGGAGCCGGGCCGTCCGACGCCGGGGCCGCGGTCCAGTACGGGATCATCCGCGGGTCGGGCAGCCGCGGTCCGGCACCGCTCACCGGGGCAACACCCGTCTCGACTCGGAGATCAACGCGGGTGTCAGCATGGTGCCGAACCGGTCGGCGAGCAGCGAGATCTCGTAGCCGACCAGGCCCAGGTCGCAGTCCCCGTCGGCGAGCACGCCCAGGCAACTGCCGTCGCTGATCGCCGAGACCAGCAGGAAGCCGCGCCTCATCTCGATCATGATGAGCTTCAGCCCGTCGAAGTCGTACTTGCGGGAGGCGGTCCGGGCCAGGCTGGCCATGCTGGACACGATCGCGGCGAGCTGGTCGCCGGCACCCCGGTTGAGTCCGGTGGAGACGGCGATGAGCAACCCGTCGGACGAGACGGCGACCGCGTCGCGTACCCCGTCCGTCTGCCGGACGAAGTTCGCCAGCAACCAGTTCAACTGGTGTGGATCGCTCTGGATGTCAACCTTCACGGGCCCCCCAAGGCTCGGTCGTGGTGTCGTCGCTGGACCGGGTCGGTGGTGCCGGCCGGTCGACCTGGCCACGGAGCGTGCCGGCCCGCAGCGCGGTCAACCGGTTCCGGATCTCCATCGGCGAGTCGTCCATCGCGGCCGGACGCGGCGTGCCCGCGACCGGACCGGCGGTCGGCGCGGGTGCGCTGGCGCGCCGCTCACGGGGCAGCCGTTTGCGCAGTCCGTTGGTGGTGCGCTCCTCCACCGGGCCGACGGCGGACACCTCACCGGCGATGGTGGGTGGCCGACCGGCGACCGGCCGGTCGTGCCCGCGCGGCTCGGCGGGCGCGACGTGGCCGGCGGGCGGCGCGTCGATGGCGGCCCGCGGCCCCACCCCGGCGATGCCGACGGCCGGCGTCGGACGGGCGGCGGGCACCGACGGCAGGACGGGCTGCCGGGCCGGTTCCGCCGTCACCCGGGTGGTGGTGGCGGCGACCGTGATGGTCGCCTGTGTGGTGCCGACCGCGTCCGCCGTGTCGTCCGGGGCGATCGCGTTCCGGTTGGTCAGCACGGTGGCGGGCAGCAGCACCCGGGCCGTCACGCCGGTCACCGGGGAGGGCGCGAGTTGCACGTCGATGCCGAGGTCCCGGGCGAGCTGACCGACCACGTGGTGGCCGAGGTAGCGGGTCGGGGCCGAGACGTAGTCGACCTCACCGCGCAACCGGGCGTTGGCCTCGGCCAGGTCCTCCGGCGACATGCCGATGCCCTGGTCGGTGATGGCCACGAGGTATCCGTCCGCGCTGCGCCGACCCTGGATCTCCACGTCGGAGTCGGGCGGGGAGAAGGTCAGTCCGTTCTCGACCAGTTCGGCCAGCATGTGAGCCACCGCGCTGACGTTGGCGCCGACCACCCAGGCGTCGTCGATGCGGCGGAGCTGCACCCGCCGGTACTCCTCGACCTCGGAGATCGCGGCCCGGATCACGTCGGCGATGGCGAGTGGCCGGGTCCACTGGCGCGGCCCGCCGGCTCCCACCAGGACCAGCAGGCTCTCCGCGTTCCGGCGCATGCGGGTGGCCAGGTGGTCCAACTCGAAGAGGTTGGCCAGCCCGGCCGGGTCGGTCTCCTCCCGTTCGAGCTTGGTGATGAAGCTGAGCTGACGGCGGAGCAGGTTCTGGTTGCGTCGGCCCAGGTTGGCCAGCGACTCGGTGGTGCTGCGCCGCAGCACCGCCTGCTCGGTGGCGAGGCGGAAGGCCACCTCCTGGACCTGGTCGAGGGCGCCGGCCACCGAGCGGACCTCGGTGCTGGATCGGGCCGGCACCTGGACCGGTTCCGGGGCCCGGGGCTCGTTCTCCTCGCTGCCGTCCTGGAGCTGGCGCACGGCGACGGGCAGCCGGTTGGCCGCCAGGTCACGTGCCTCGGCGGCCAGCATGGCCAGCGGCCGGGTGATCGACCGGGAGGCCAGCACCAGCAGACCCACCGCACCGGCGAGGAAGAACGCCACCAGCGCGCCGAGCACGAACAGACGCCGGGTCGACTCGCCCTGCCGTTCCGCGGCCCGCGCCTCGATCTCCGCGCCGACGTACTCCTGCATGTGGCGCATGCCGTCCAGCACGGTGGTCAGGGCCGACCACCAGGCCTGCGGGTTGACCTGCACCCGGCGGCCGTCGGCGGAGTCGAGCGCGACCTGCTCGAAGAAGCCGGCCACCCGGGCGGCGCCGGTGTCCAGCACCCAGTCGTTGGCGGCCCGCTGGCCCGGGGTGGCCCGCTCCTCGAAGTCGGCCAGCGCCGTGTCGCGGGCCGCGCGCATCTCGGCGAACTGGAGGAACTCGCCGTCGGCGAAACCACCGGCGGAGAAGACCCCGTTGAGGAAGGCGCGCTGCTGGGCGGTGCTCTCCTTGATCCGGCTCAACGCGGTGAGGGTCGCCACGTGCCGTTGCAACTGCGGGTCCTCGGCCTGGTCCAGGTCGTAGTCGAGGCGGTTCAGCGCGGCGATGCGCTCGGTGAAGAAGTCGAACGTCGCGGCCCGGCCGGCGCTGCCGCTGTCGGTGGCGGAACGGACCACGTCGAGCCCGTCGAGTTCGCGCAGCGCGGCGCCGACCCGGTCGGCCACCGGCCCGCCGTCGGAGATCGCCGACTCGACCGCGCGGCGGCGCTCGTCCACCCGCTCGCGGGCCGGGGCGATCTCGTTGCGGAAGCCCTCGTTGCCACCGAGCAACGCGGCGCTGATGCCACGTTCGACCTGGAGCTCCTGGGTCAGGTCCTGCACCTGGAGGGCGAGCGACACCGACTCGCTGGCCTGACGGACCGCCTGGTAGGAGGAGACCTCGACGAACGTCACGTAGCCGAGCAGGAGCAACACGGCCGCCACCGGCAACGCGATGATGGCGGCGAGTCGGCTGCGGATACTGCCGCCGCCTGTCACCACAGACTCCGCGCCGCCCGGGCCGGGCCGTGGACGAACGCCGGCAGAGCGCATCGGTCGGGAACCTGTGTGGACACGCGGTCTCCAATCACCGACCAGGACACGCAGGCCGGTGTGAGGCATCAGGGGGATTGATCACAGCAATATCCCGGCATACCCGGCCGCCCACAACCCTCAGGCGGAATCGTCACGGCCGGAGAGCTTGGGTTCTGCCCTTTCGGGCAGCGTCGGCGGACTGAACGACCGACCCCGGATACGGGCATTGTGCAGGGTGCGGAGACCGAACGATTCCCGGATCGTCGGCATCGGAGGAACCACCCTCGCCGACCCGGCGGGGTACCCGGTGGACCGATTCGTCAGCCCGACCGGAGGCGGTGCAGCACTCCCACGGCGGCGGCACGCGCACGTCCGGTGGGCCCTTGTGGACGGCCCACCGGCCGCGCCTCACTCGGTGCCCGGAACGGCTCCCACGGTCGGGCCGGTGTGCCGCGCGGTCGGCTCCGCGCCCGCGACCTCACCCGGGCCACGTCGGCCCCGCTCCGGACGGCGCTCGTCGACGGCAGGCCCGAACAGGTCGGCGGGCACCTGCCGGCTCGACTCGGTCGGGAGGTACAGCGGGCCCGTCATGTGATCGCCACCGTCCTGTGTCGACGCGGGCGGCAGCCCGCGTGTCGCGCGCCCCGGGGCGCTGCGGGAACCCTACGGCAGGCGGAACGAGCATTGCCAGATGCAAATGGCTCAAGGAGAAAGGACGGGTGGCGGGATTGTCGAGGCCCCCTCCGGCGGGCAGGATCGGATCCGTGTGTCGACTCCCGGTACACAAGAGGTGACCGAACGTGCGATGTGGTGGGGTCGGTCAGACCGGGACCGGGGTCTGGGCGTACACCTGGAATCGCAGCGAGCGGGCGTCGGTGAAGCACTCCCGCATCGGTCTGACCAGGTCCCGGTGCTCGGCGCTGCGCTCCCACACCTCGAAGTCGGCCAGACTGGCCCACTCGCTGGTGATCAGCCACTGCTCCGGGTCGGTCGCCGACCGGCACACCTGGTCGACCAGATGCCCCGGCACCCCGTCGGCGACCAGGTGGCGCACCGCGTCGTACGCCCGCAGGAAGTCGTCGGTGCGGTCGGCGGGCACCCGGACCAGGAACACCACCCGGCCCCGGTGCGGGCCCGACCCGTCTCCGTGCTCGATCGCCGTCATCACTGCTCCGTTCCGCTCGGTGGCGCGCCGCGCAGCACCAGCGCGCTGTTGAATCCGTCGAACCCTCGGGCGCAGACCAGCGCCAACCGACTGCGCGGACGTCGGGCCGCCCGCAGGAAGCCCAGTTCGCAGCCGGGGGCCACGGCGTCCGGGCCGGCCGACGCGGGCAGCGTGTCGTGCGCGAAGGCGAGCAGCACGGTGGCCACGTCCAGCGCCGAACCGCCCTGGTGCGCCCGCCCGGTCAGCGATTTGTGGGTGGTCACCGGCGGGGCGAGTCCGCCGAAGACCGACCGCAGCGCCTCGGCCTCGGCACGGTCGTAGCGGGGCACACCGAGGGCGTCGGGCACCACCACGTCCACCTCGGAGGGTTCGACCCCGGCCCGGCCCAGGGCCAGCCGCATGGCGCGGGCGTACTGCCGCGGGTCACCGGCGGAGTCGGCGGTGGTGTGCGCGGCGTCGTGGGTGGCGCCCCACCCGGTCACCTCACCGTAGATCCGCGCCCCCCGGGCCATGGCGTGACCCCGCTCCTCCACCACGAAGACCGCCCCGCCCTCGGCCGGCAGGTAGCCGCCGGCTGCGGCGTCGAACGGCCGGTAGGCCCGTTCCGGGTCGGTCTCCGCGCTGAGCAGGCCGGACCGGAGCTGACAGGCCAGCGCGTACGGACTCAGTGGGCACTCGGTCGCCCCGGCGAGCACCACCGAGGCGCCCCGCCGGATGGTGCGGACCGCGTGCGCGAGGCTGTCCAGGCCACCGGCCGACTCGGCGACCAGCACCCCGCACTGGCCCTTGGCCTGGTGCCGGATGGAGAGCTGTCCGACGCTGGCCGCGTAGAACCAGGCGATCGACTGGTACGCCCCGACGGTGCGGCTCGGTGACGACCAGAGTCGTTGCAGCTCCCGCTGGCCGAACAGGTTGCCGCCGGAGGAGCTGGCCAACGTGACCGCCCACGCGTACGGGTCGGGGGCCTGTTCGGGCAGGCCGGCGTCGGCCAGCGCCAGTCCGGTGGCGGCGAACCCGAGGTGCGTCCAGCGGTCGGTCTGCACCAGGGCGCGGTTGTCGGCGTACCGGGCCGGGTCGAAGTCGGCCACCTCCCCACCGAGGCGGGTCGGGTAGCCGCTCGCGTCGAAGAGGGTGATCGGCCCGGTGCGGCGCCGACCGGCGACCACGGTCCGCCAGTGCGCGTCGGCGCCCACACCGCTGGGCGCGACCACGCCGATGCCGGTCACCACCGCGCGGGCCACCGTGCCGTCGCCGTGCCGCCGGTCGCTCGCCGTGTCGTCGTACGCGGGGGCGGTCACCGGGTCACCTCCCGGCCGAGGCGGCGGAACAGCATGGCCGACTGGAAGCCGCCGAAGCCGCTGCCCACCGAGAGCGCCACGTCCACCGGCACCTCCCGTGCCTCGTTCGGCACGTAGTCCAGGTCGCACTCCGGGTCCCGGGTGGTCCAGTTGGCGGTCGGCGGCACCACCCCGAACTCGATGGCCAGCGCGCACGCCGCCATCTCGATCGACCCGATCGCGCCGAGCGAGTGCCCGACCATCGACTTGATCGAGCTGATCGGCACCCGGTACGCGGCCGGCCCGAGTGCCCGCTTGAACGCGGCGGTCTCGTGCCGGTCGTTCTGCCGGGTGCCGGAGCCGTGCGCGCTGATGTACGAGACGTCCTCCGGCGCGAGCCGTGCCTGCCGCAGCGCGTCGGTGATGGCCAGGCTCATCTCCACCCCGTCCGGACGCAGCCCGGTCATGTGGTAGCCGTTGCTGCGGCTGGCGTAGCCGGCCACCTCGCAGTAGACGTGCGCGCCACGCCGCAGGGCGTGGGTGGCCTCCTCCAGCACCAGCACCGCCGCTCCCTCGGCGAGCACGAAGCCGTGCCGGTCGGCGTCGAAGGGTCGGGAGGCGTGCGCCGGGTCGTCGTTGTCCGGGCTGGTTGCCTTGATCGCGTCGAAGGAGGCCACGGTGACCGGGGAGATCGGCGAGTCGGCCGCGCCGGCCAGCACGATGTCCGCCTCGCCGTCGGCGATGAGCTGGTGGGCGTACCCGATGGCGTCGATCCCGGAGGTGCAGCCGGTGGAGACGACCTGCGCCGGGCCGTGCAGCCCGTGGTGGCAGGCCACGTCGGCGGCGAGGCTGCTGGGCACCAGCGCCGGATAGAGGTACGGCCCGCCGAGCGCCGCGTCGACCAGCCAGCGCCGGCCGCTGTCGCTGACCGTGACGTACTCCTGTTCCAGCGCCATGGTGCCGCCGACCGCGGTGCCGAGCACCACCCCGGTCCGGTCCCGCTCGGCGTCGGTGAACTCCAGCCCGCTGTCGGCGACCGCCTCGGCGGCGCAGGCGAGCGCGAACTGCACGTACCGGTCGGCGCGCTGGCGTTGCGCCGGGGTCAGCCCGGCGGCGTCCGGGTCGAAGTCGCACTCGGCGGCGATCTGCGAGCGGAACGGCGACGGGTCGAAGAAACTGATCCGCCGGGTCGCGGTGCGCCCCTCGGTGATGCCCTTCCAGAACCGGTCCCGGGTGACGCCGCCGGGAGCGACCACGCCGACCCCGGTCACCACCGTGCGCCGCCCGGTCACGACCCGTTCCGCTCGTCGGCCACCTCGGTGTCGACGTGACCCAGTTCCGGGCGGGGGGCCAGCGGGCCGAGGTGGAACACCACCTCGGCCGGCTCGTCGCCGGTGTTGCGCAGCCGGTGCCGGACGTTGCGGGCCACGAACAGCGCCTCACCGGCGGCCAGCAGCACCGGTTCGTCGTCCAGGTCGACGGTGATCGTGCCCCGGGCGACGTAGAGGAACTCCTCGCTGTACGGGTGGTAGTGCTCGGCGATCCGTTCCCCCGGCCCCATGGTGGCCACGCCCATGAACCCCGAGGTGCTGCCGACTGTCCGCGGTCCGAGCAGGACGCGCAGCTCACCTCCACGACGGCGGTCGGCGGGTACGTCCCGGGCCGCCACCAGTGCCAGGTCACTCATCGTCGCCTCCGCTCGTCGACGCGGTCGCCACCGTGGCGGCCCGATCCCGGGCCAGCCGCTCGATCCGGTCCTTGATCACGGCGAGCTGCACCACGCTGTTGGTGTTGATCCGTTCGGTCATCCCGGCGTTGTCCACCGGGGCGGTCGGCTTCATCGCGAAGTCCTGCACCCAGGTCATCCGGACGCCCTCGGGCTCCTCGGTGTAGGTCCAGTGGATCCGCATGTACTCGAACGGTCCGGTCTCCACCCGACGCGCCCGCACCTGCCGGGTCGCCGGGTCGGGGGTGCGTTCGCTGACCCAGCTCCAGGCCACCCCGTTCTCGTCGGGGTGCATGGTGAGCCGGAACCGTACGGTGTCGCCGTCGCGGCCGAGGATCTCGGCCCTGGCGTACTCGGTGAACAGGTCGGGCCAGCCGGCGACGTCGTTGGTGACCGACCAGACCAGCTCCAGCGGCGCGGCGATGACGATGCTGTTCTCGGTGTGTCCGGGCGGGTCGGCGGCCGGTGCGGGCGGGTCGGTCTGCCGGGCGACCAGCTCGGCGACGGCCGGGATGGTGAGCTGGGCGGCCTGCTCCGGGATGCTCACCCGCCACCGGTCGGCGACCACGGCGGAGAGTTCGAGCAGCGCGAGCGAGTCCATCCCCAGTTCCTCCAGGGAGGCGGCCGGGGCGCGGGCCGCCGCGTCCGGGTCCAGCCCGCAGTTGGTCACCAGGATGTGGGTGATCTCCGCGGTCAGCGAACGGCCATCGGTGACGGTCATCGGTTCCTCCTCGGATGGGCGGGGGTGGTTCCGGCGGTCATCCGGTCGACCAGGCCGGTGGAGTAGCGCCCCTTGCGGAAATCGGCGTCGTCGAGGACCCGCCGGACGAAGGGGATGGTGGTCCGCACGCCCGGACCGGTGATCTCGAACTCGCGCAGGGCCCGGTCCAGCCGGCTCAGGGCCAGGTCCCGGTCGGGCGCCCAGACGGCGACCTTGGCCAGCAGCGAGTCGTAGTGCGGGCCGACCAGGTAACCGGCGTGCCCGTGGGTGTCGACCCGGGTGAACGGGCCGCCGGGCGGCACGAAACGCTCCAGCCGGCCGGGGGTGGGCACGAAGCCGCGATCCGGGTCCTCCACGTTGACCCGACACTCGACGGCGACCCCGGTGAACCGGACGTCCTCCTGCCGCCGGCGCAGCGGCGTACCGGCCGCGATGTGGAACTGCTCGTGCACCAGGTCGATGCCGGTGACCATCTCGGTCACCGGGTGCTCCACCTGGATCCGACAGTTGATCTCCAGGAAGTGGAAGTGTTCCTCGGCGTCCACCAGGAACTCCACCGTCCCGGCCCCGGTGAAGCCGACGTCCAGCGCGCCGCGCAGGGCGGTCCGGGCCAGCGCGTCCAGGGTCGCCGGGGCCAGTGCCGGCGCGGGCGCCTCCTCGACCAGCTTCTGGTGTCGGCGCTGCACCGAGCAGTCCCGGGTGCCCAGGTGCACACCGTTGCCGTGCGAGTCGCAGAGCACCTGCACCTCCACGTGCCGCGCGTCGGTCAGGTACCGCTCGACGTACACCCGGTCGTCGCCGAAGGCGGCCTGCGCGGCGGCCCGGGTCCGGGCGTACGCGCGGGGCAGGTCGGCCGGTGCGCGGACCACCGTCATCCCCCGGCCGCCCCCGCCGGCCGCCGCCTTGACGATCACCGGGTAGCCCACCTCGGCGGCGACCAGCGCGGCCTCGCCCGCCGTCGGCACCGGTTGCACGGCGCCCGGCGGCAGCGGCAGCCCGGCCCGACGCATCAGCGCCCGGGCCGACGACTTGTCCGCCAGCGCGGCCATCACCTGCGGCGACGGGCCGACGAAGGTGAGCCCGTTGTCCGCGCAGATCTCGGCGAAGTCGGCGTCCTCGGAGAGGAAGCCGTAGCCGGGGTGCACCGCCTGCGCGCCGACCTTGCGGGCCGCCTCGACCACGGCGGCGGCGTTGAGGTAGCTGCGGCGGCTGGCCGACGGGCCGATCCGGACGGCCTCGTCGGCCAGCCGCACCGCGGCCGAGTCGGCGTCCGCGGTCGAGTAGACCACGGCGGTACGGATGCCCAGCTCACGGCAGGCCCGCAGGATGCGCAGCGCGATCTCGCCCCGGTTGGCGATGAGCACCTTCTCGAACACGGTCCACCACCTCAGGCCGGGTCCAGGGCGACCAGCGGCTGGTCGTACTCCACCGGCTGGCCGTCGGCGACCAGCACCTCGGTCACCCGGCCGGCCCGGTCGGCGGTGATCTCGTTCATCAGCTTCATCGCCTCGACGATGCCGACCACCTGTCCGGGGCGGACCAGGTCGCCGACGGCCACGAAGGGCGCGGCCCCGGGCTCCGGCGCCCGGTAGAAGGTGCCGACCATCGGCGAGCGCACCGCGCTGCGAGGGATCGGCGGCACCGGCGGCGCACCGGCTCCGACCACACCGGCCAGCGCGGTGGGCGCGGGCGACGCGGGCGGTCCGCCCGACGGAATGAACACGCCCGACGTGCCGGGTGCGGAGGCCGGGCCGGATCCGGCCTCGTGCTGCCATTCCACCTCAAGCTCGGTCCCGCCGTCGCGCAACCTGAGGCGGCGCAACGGACCGGGCAGCTCGGCGACGAGCTGGGCGACGTGTCGACGCAAGCCGGTCAGTGCCGCCTCGGTGTCCGCCTCGTCGCGCGCCACGGCCGGGCCCGATCGGTGCGGGACCGTCTCGCCGGACGCGTCGGGTGCGGGTGGCGGGCAGGTGACCTCCGGGGCGCGCTCGCCCCTCGGCGTCGGGGCGGGCACCGGCTGCGGACCGGCCGGTACCGCGACACCGGACCCGGGCATGCCGCCGTCCGGGCCGCCCGGTATCGGCGGCCGGACCGTCGGCGCACCGGCGACGGCGGGCGCGGCGCCGCCCGTGGCGCTCACCGGGCACCCGCCCGCAGGTCGGTCCGGGCCGCGCCGAACCGGCGGAACCGGCGTCGGCGACGCTGCACCAGCGTGGCGACCGGCAGCTCCAACAGCGGCAGCAGGTTCGCCAGCACCGCCTCGCGGACCGCCTGGCCCGCCGCCGCCGGGTCGTCGGCGACCGAGCCCGGCGGCTCGGGCACCACCTCGTCGACGATGCCGAGCCGTACCAGGTCCGGAGCGGTCAGCTTCAGTGCCCGGGCCGCCTGCGGCGCGGCGGTCCGGCCCGGCCACAGGATCGCGGCGCACCCCTCCGGGCTGATCACCGAGTAGACCGCGTGCTGGAGCATCAGCACCCGGTCGGCGACCGCGAGGGCGAGCGCGCCGCCGCTGCCGCCCTCGCCGGTGACCACGGTGACGACCGGGGTGGGCAGCACGCTCATGGTCAGGATGTTCTCCGCGATCGCAGCGGCCTGGCCGTGCTCCTCGGCGGCGATCCCGGGGTCCGCGCCCGGGGTGTCCACCAGGGTCACCACCGGCAGACCGAGCCGGGCGGCGAGCCGCATCAGCCGCAGCGCCTTGCGGTGCCCGGCGGGGCTGGCCATGCCGAAGTTGCGGGCCACCAGTTCGGCGCTGCTGTGTCCCTTCTGGTGCCCGATCACCATCAGGTGCCGACCGTCGAGCCGGGCCAGTCCACCCACCACCGCCGGACAGTCGCCGCCGAGTCGGTCGCCGTGCAGTTCGGTGAACCCGTCGAAGGCCGTCTCCAGGTAGTCGAGCGTGGTCGGACGGCCGGGGTGCCGGGCCAGTCGTACCGTCGCCCAGGCGTCCCGGGTCGTCGGCTCCGGTGCCGTGGCCGGGCCGGCGGGGCGCGACGAGGTGGGCGCGACGCCGGGTCGACGCCCACCGGCCGCGGCGGCGAGCAGCGTCGTCAGCCGGGCGCGCAGCGCGTGCCGGGGCACCACCATGTCGACCTGGCCGTGCCGCAGCAGGAACTCGGCGGTCTGGAAGCCCTCCGGCAGGTTCCGTCCGGTGACCTGGCGGATCACCCGGGGGCCGGCGAAGCCCATCCGGGCGCCGCTCTCGGCGACCACCAGGTCGGTGCAGGTGGCGAACGAGGCGGCGACTCCCCCGTACGTCGGGTCGGTGAGCACGCTGACGGTGAGCAGCCCGGCCTCCCGCAGCGCGGCGATCGCCTGGCTGACGGTGGCCATCTGCATCAGCGACAGGGCACCCTCCTGCATCCGGGCCCCGCCGGAGGCGGTGACCAGGACCAGTGGGACGCCGGCCGCCAGCGCCTCCTCGGCGGTCCGGGTGATCAGTTCACCGACCGCGCAGCCGAGACTGCCGCCGAGGAAGCGGAAGTCCATCACGGCGAGCGCGCACCGGTACCGGCCGACGGTGGCGGTGCCGCAGAGCACCGCCTCGGCGAGACCGGTGTCGGCGCGGGCGGCGGTGAGCCGGTGCGGGTACGGCAGCACGTCGACGAAGCCGATCGGGTCCACCTCGACCGCGCGGTCCGGCAGGGGCTGGAAGGACGCCGGGTCGACCAGTTGGCGTACCCGCTCGGGTGCGGCGAGCCGGGCGTGCCGCCCGCACTCCGGGCAGACGTCGAGGTTGCGCCGCAGCCGCTTGCGGTACAGCAGGGTGGCGCAGCCGCCGCAGCGGGACCAGAGCGTCCCGTCGGCCGGCGCGGTGGCGGTCACGACCCGGGCCCGTCGAAGTGGTAGAAGCAGCGGGCCATCGCGTCGCGCGGGGACCGCCAGGTCGGCAGGTACGGCGACACGTACGGACTCAGCCGGGCGCTGACCCGCTGGAACTCGGGGTGGTCCCGGACCGCGGCGACCGCCTCGTCGCCGGGCGACTCGGTCTCCAGCAGGTGCACGTACAGGTCGCCGAGCCGGTACAGCGACCGGTGCCGCACACCGACCAGCCGGGGCAGTTCGGTGGTGTCGGACTCGGCGAAGATCTCGGCGACGGTGGCCTCGGCGGCCGGGTCCACCTTCGCGACGATCAGCGTGCGGTCCATGCTGGACCTCCCCCCATGGGCCGGTGGTGACACCACCGGGTGCCCGGACGACTGCGGCCACGATGCGCCGCCGCGCGTCACGCGGGCGTCACCGGAACCTCGGTTCACCGGGACAGTTGGTGACGTTCCGTTGACGCACGCTGTGCCCCACCTGTGCGCCGCCGAAGTCCATGATCATCGCAAGTGTGCAGTTCAGAGGCGGCTTCATGAAGACGGCAAAGTTACTGTGCCGACATCAGCGTTGACTCAGAGTAACCGCTATTGATAATCTTCACGACGGAACCGACCCGTCCCGCAGGGGGTACCGCCGTGGCCGCCGAACCATCCGCGCCGACCACCGGCGAGCACCCGAACGACGTACGGCTGCACCTGCTGGGCGGGTTCCGGCTCACCCACGGCGCCGCCCCGGTGGTGGTGCCCCGGGGACTGCAACGCGTCATCGCGCTGATCGGGCTCCGACCCGACGCGACCCGCGCCCACCTGGCCGGTCTGCTCTGGCCGGAGGCCGGCGAGGACCGGGCGCTCTCCTCGTTGCGCACCGCGCTGTGGCGACTCCGGCAGGACCCGTACTGCCCGTTGACCACCACCGCCGACACCATCCGGCTCGACCCGCTGGTCCGGGTCGACGTCGACCGGCTGGTCCAGACCGCCGCCCGGGTACGCGACGGGCAGGCGCCCGAGGACGCCACCGAGGCGCTCGCCGCCGGGCGGCACGACCTGCTGCCCGGCTGGTACGAGGACTGGGTACTGACCGACCGGGAGCGGCTGCGCCAGCTCCGGCTGCACATGCTGGAACAGGTCGCCGCCCAGCACCTGGCCGCCGGGCGGCACGGTGAGGCCCTGGAGGCGGCACTGGAGGCGATGGCCGCCGAACCGCTACGCGAGACGCCGCACCGGCTGGTGGTCCGCATCCATCTCGCCGAGAGCAACGCCTTCGAGGCGGTGCACGCCTTCTACGTCTACCGTGACCTGCTGCTGCGGGAGCTGCGCCTGGAGCCGTCCCCGGCGATGAGCGCACTGCTCGACGAGACGCTGGAGCCGATCCGCCGGGCCACCCGGGTACCCGCCGAGGCCCACCACCCCGGCGGCCGTGCGCGGTTCGCGGACCCGCTGACCCACCGGTCGCGTCACCGGCCCGACCGGTCGCGTTGACGGGCAGGTGACAGTCCACCGGACAGGGTGACACCGGACAGCCGTCCGTGGCCCGGCGAGACGTCCGGGCGGGAACACCGGTGAGAGGGGTCCGATGAGCCGTCTAGTGATCGTGAACAGGATCATCCCGGGCGCGGAGGGACGGGTGGCGCAGATATTCGCCGAGTCCGACGCGACCGAACTGCCCAACCTGACCGGGGTCCGCCACCGGTCCCTGTACTGCCTGCACGACCTGTGCGTACACCTGATGGAGACCGACGACGTCGGCGCGGACGCCCTCGCGGCGGCCCGCAACCACCCGCTCTACCGCGAGGTCAACGAGCGGCTCTCCGCGCACACCTCGCCGTACCTGCCGACCTGGCGCTCGCCCCGCGACGCGATCGCCAGTTGCTTCTACCGCTGGGACGCCGCGGACGTCCCCGCACCGCGCGTGGCCGGCTGACCGGTGGTCGGCTGATGTCCACCCGAGCACCGCACGTCCTGGTCATCGGCGCGGGCACCGGCGGTCTCTGCCTGGCACACGGGCTACGCCGGGCCGGGATCAGCGTCGCCGTGTACGAGCGGCACCGGACCCGGGCCGACGGCCTGCTCGGTTACCGGGTGGGCATCGGGCCCACCGGCAGCCGGGCGCTGCGCGACTGCCTGCCGCCGGAACTGTTCCGGATCTACCTGGCCACCTGCGCCCGTTCACCCCGCTACTTCAACGTGCTGACCCAGCGGATGCGGCACACCGCGTCGTTCCCGCTGCGGCCGGACACCGACCCGGTGGACACCGAACGGTCGGTGGCCCGGATGACGCTGCGTCAGGTGCTGTTGACCGGCATGGAGGACGTGGTCCACTTCGACCGCACCTTCACCCACTACGACCAGCACGACGACGGTACGGTCACCGCACACTTCGCCGACGGCACCAGCGCCGTCGGCGACCTGCTGGTGGCGGCGGACGGCACGCACTCCGCGGTCCGCCGGCAGTACCTGCCGCACGCCGCCGTCCGGGACGCCGGCACCGTCAACATCGCCACCCGGATCCCGCTCACCGCACACACCCGGGGACTGCTGCCGGAGACCGTCCGGCGTGGCATCTCGCTGATCTTCGGCACCGGTGGCGTGATGGGCGTCCTGCACGTGATGGAGTTCAAGTGGGACGGTGCCGGGCGACTCAAGTCCGACGTCTCCCCCGCCGACGCGGCCCTGCTGGCCGACTGGCCCGGTCTGCGGCACGACCCGACCCGCGACAACATCAACCTGGTGGTGTGGAGCACCGCGCGGCGCTTCCCGGCGGACGTGCTGCAACGCCGGGGCGGCGACCTCGTCCAGGTGGCGCTGGAGTTGACCGCCAACTGGCACCCGACCCTGCGTGAACTGCTCAACCGTGCCGACCCGGACAGCGCGCTGCCGATCCGGGTGTCCACATCGGAACCGGTGCCGCCGTGGAAGAGCAGCACCGTCACGCTGCTCGGCGACGCGATCCACACCATGACACCGGGCCGGGGCGTCGGTGCCAACACCGCGTTGCGCGACGCCAACCTGCTGCGCGGGCACCTGGTGCAGGCCGTGACCGGCGAGAAGACGCTGGTGCAGGCGGTTGCCGACTACGAGGCGGCGATGCTGCCGTACGGCTTCGCCCGGGTGGCCGACTCACTGAACCGCAGCGGTACCAACGGCGACGACCGGATGTACAAACCGGTGTTCGGCCGACTCGCACTGCTCGGCGCACGCGGGTACTTCCGGGTCACCAGCCGGGTACCCCCGTTACGGCGCAAGTTCGTCGACGACTTCTACACCTATCGCGGCGAGGAGGACTGACCCGTCCCGATCCGGCCCCCGGCACGGCGACCCGTGCCGGGGGCCGGCGCGTACCCGCCGTGTCCACACCGTCCGTCCCGCGTCGGACACCTGCGGTGAGCCCCGTCCCGCGAGTACGGACTGTTACATGGCCTGCCTGTTGCCCCGGCCCCACGTGTGCGAAGCTGCGGCGAGCTTTTTTCGCGACGATTCGGACGTAGGACTTCAGGGAGGTTTACCGTGGGCGACTCCTTCGGGAGCTGGCTGATACTGCTCGTGGCGCTGCTGGCGGGTCTGGCGGTGGGCTGGGTGCTGCTGCGCGGCCGACGGGGCGAACCTCCCGCGTCGACCACCGCGAGCGCCACCACCAGCGAGCCGACCCCGGCCGCCACCGTCAGCGAGCCGACCCCGGCCGCCGTCGAGACCGAACCGACCCCCGCCGCCGTCATCGCGGAGCCGGCCCCGGCCGCCGTCGAGAGTTCTGCGGCTGGCGAGACCGAGGCGGCGTCGTCCGTCGCAGAGACCTCTGCCGCTGTCGAACCCGCCGCTGCCGGCACCGAGGCGACGCCCGCCCCCGTCGAGACCGGGCCTACGGTGGACGCCGTCGAGACCGCGCCCGCGGTGGACGCCGAGCCGGCCACCGCCCAGCCGGCGATCGACGCGACGGCGGGCACCGACGCCACCTCGGTCGAGGACGTCGCCACCGCCCCGACCGTCGACGCGACGGCGACCGGCAAGCCCGAGCCCGCCCCGGCGGTGTCCGCCGCATCGGCCGCCACCGAGTCGACCACCCCGGACCCGGCCGTCACCGAGCCGGTCACCTCGGAGCCGGCCGGCTCGGACCCGGTCACCGCGCCGGTCACCGCGCCGGTCACCCTGCCCGCCGACAGCATCACGCCGGAGCCGGTGTCCGTCCTCGACGCACCCGAGACCGACTCCGCGACGCGGCCCGCCGTCGCCACTCCACCGGTCCGGCCCACTTCGGCCGCCGACCCCACGGCGGCGGCCACCACCGAGACGGCGGTGTCGCCCGTCGCCAGCGAGTCGGCCACCACCGAGCCCGTAGCGTCGCCCGTCGCCACCGGACCCACTGCCGAGCCCGCCGCCGAGCCGGTGGCCGCCGGGGCCGCGTCGGCAGTGGCCGCGTCCGCCGGGGCCGCGTCCGCCGGGGCCGCGTCCGCCGGGGCCGCGTCCGCCGGGGCCGCGGACGACTTCCGGCGGATCCAGGGCGTCGGGCCGAAGATGGCCGCCGCTCTGCAGGGCGCGGGCATCCTCACGTACCGGCAGTTGGCCGAGCTGGACGAGGCCGCGCTGCGGGAGGTCATCAAGAGTGCCGGGCTCCGCGCCACCGCGAGCCTGGTCACCTGGCCGCAGCAGGCGAAGGTGCTGGCGGCCGGCGGCACCGACTGACCGATCGCCCCATCGGGCCGCCGACGCGGACGGGTCTTCGGACCGTCCCCGGGTCGGCGGCCCGTCTCGTTGCGGTCACGGCGGGTACGCCCGGTGGCCCTGCTACGGGTCAGAGTCGCCGCAGACCTGGTCGTCGCCGGAGCCACGCCGACCTCCGTTTGGCCGTTCGGTCCGTCTGGGTACAAGGCCCTGCACCGTGCAACCCACCGGACCGTGGAGGAAGCCATGCGTGGCACGTCGATATTCGGAGTCCTGGTCGTGATCTGGCTCATCATCGGCGCGGTCGCCGCCGGCCAGCGCGGCTACTACGACAACGAGGAGACCAACTGTGCCGAGTTGGGCACCATACTGGTGACCATCGTCGCCGGGCCGCTGAACTACGTCGGCGCCAACCCGCAGATCGAGTGTGAACTGCCGCAGCCCTCGCAGTGACGTTTCCCGGGTGGTGCCGGGTGACGCACACCCGGCGCCCCCAGCGCCCGGTGCCACCCGACGTCACCCGTCGGCGTACCGCCCGAAGATCACGCTCGATCCGGGATCGAGTGGCTGGCGTCGCGCCACGAGGCCACTCAATCCCGGATCGAGCGTGATCTTGCGAAGAAGGCGGCGTTCCCCGGGCCGGAGCGGAGGTGCCGGGGCGGACGGATCCGGCCCTCCGCCGTGGTCACGAGGACCGGGTGGCGGAGGGCCGGGCGTACGAGTGGATCAGCGGAAGCAGTGCGCCACCGGCGGACGGCTTCCCTCGCAGTTGGTGGGGCTGTTCTCGATGACGACGGAGTCATCATCGATCTTGAGCTGGGCCCGCTCGACCTGTGCGCCGCCGGCCTTCACGGTCGCCCGGTTGCCGGTCACCTGGCTGCGGTAGAGCGAGGCGGTGCCGGCGGTGACGAACAGGCCGGCGCCCCGCGACCGTGGTCCGACCGCCGCGTTGTCCTGCACGCCGCTGCCGCGCACCTGCAGGTTGGACTTCTCGGCGTAGATGCCGCCGCCGTTGCCCCGGGTGGTGTTGTCCTGGACCACGCTGTCGTCCAGCGGCAGCAGGCCCTGGACGGTGGAGATGCCACCACCGGCCACCGCGGCCAGGTTGTCCCGGATCGTCATCTGGCGCAGGACCAGTACCGCGTCCGAGTTGGCCAGGCCGCCGCCGGTCTGGGCGCTGTTGCCGATCACCGCGCTGTCGAAGACCTTGGTACGCGCGGAGAAGCTGGCCAGGCCACCGCCCTGCCCGGCGTTGTTCTGCACGAAGGTGGAGGAGTACACGTCACCGGCGGCCCGGAAGTTGGCCAGGCCACCGCCGTAGCTGACCGCGCTGTTGTGCCGGAACTCGGTGCGGTGCATGGTCATCACACCACCGTTGAGCAGGCCCCCACCCTTGCCCTGGGCACCGGCGGCCCGGTTGCCGATCAGCCGGCTGTCGCTGATCTGGAGGTTGCCGTCGTTGAAGATCCCACCGCCGCCGCCCTCGGCGGACAGGGAGGTGCTGTTCACGACGGTGACCCCCTCGACCACCGCGGTCGCGCCGTGCACCACGAAGAGGCTGCCGCCCTCCGCCTTCGACCGGCCGTTGCGCAGGGTCACGTCGCGCAGGGTCAGCTCACCGCCGTCCCGGACGGTGAAGAACCGGAACTCCTCGGCGTCGGCGGCGCGCACGATGGAGGCGCCGGAGCCCTCGATGGTGATCCCGTGGTAGATGACCGGCAGTCCGGCCGTGTCGTCGGCCGGGTTGCGGGGCGGCGCCTCGGCGTCGCCCGGGGTCTCGGCGGCGTCCGCGGCCTCCCGCGCGTCGCGGATGCCACCGTCGTACTCGTCGACCTGCGCGAAGGCGTGGGTCAGGGTGTAGGTGCACTTCTCGGCCAGGCGCAGCGTCGCACCGCCCTCGGCGTTGGCGCGGACCAGCGCCGCGATGAGTCGGGCGGAGTCGCACGGCACCCGGATCGCCTCGCCCTGCGGGGGGCGCCCGTTGCGGGCCGGGAGCCGGTCGGCGGACGCGTCGTCGCCCCGTCCGGAGGCGGAGCCGTCGCGGCGACCGCCCCACGAGCCGTCCGGGTCGCCGCCGTCGTGCCGCCACTCCGGGCGCTGCCGGTCCGGGCCCTGCTGGTCCGGGCCCTGCTGGTCCGGGCGCTGCCGGTCCTGGCCGGGACCGGCGTCCGCACCGCCGGGGACGTCGGAGTACATCGCGGCGGCGTGGCCCGGGCTCGGGGCCGGTGTGCGGTTCTCGGTGGTCGAGGCGACGGCGGTCACGCCCGCCGCTCCGACCACCAGAGTTCCCGCCACCAGAGAGCCGGCCAGCAGCCAGCGGGACCGCCGTCCGGGTCGGCGCGACCCGGGGCTGCCTTGGTAGGTGGACATCAAGGTTCCTGCCTCTCGTGCATGCGAAGACACGGCCGCGCCGAAATCGGGCGCGGGGTGGCGGACGTCGCCTCCGCCACCAGAGGTCACCGTACGAGGATCAAGAACCCAAATCCGGCATACGTGAATAAGTACGCCACTCGCGTTCACATTGCATCAGAGGGGACCCGACTCATCCGCCGACGTGGATGCCCGGCCGCCGGGCCGGGTCCGGCTCGGACTTACGCAGGATCTCCCGGACCACCGGCGGCGTGTCGCCCCGCCCCAGGATCAGGTACCGCAGCAGGTGCGCGATCGGGTTGCCCTCGGACCACTCGAAGTGCGCGTGCGGACGTACCCCGGTGGCGTCGCGCAGCGCCAGCAGGATCGCGGCGATGGCGTTGGGCGCGGCCGGACTGCTGGCCCGCAGCACCCGGTACCCGCCGACCTCGACGCCGCACACCCGCAACACGTGCCGGAACCCGGACGGGTCCTCCACGTCGATCTCCAGGAACAGCACGTCGGTCGCGCCCGGCACCGGGTTCAGCCCACGCTGGGCGCGCTCCTTGATGGTGTACTCCTTGACCGCGCCGCTGCGCCGCTTGTGGGCGATCACGTGCAACCGGCCGTCGTGCGCCACCGAGTCGGCGACGAACCGCCGCGCCACCTCGTCGAACTCGACCCGCTCGGCCCGCAGCTCGGTGGTCCGGCTGACCCGGGAGACCAGCGAGACGGCGATGATGCCGAGGACGAACAGACCGGAGATCGCGATCCCGTCCGGCTTCTCGATCACGTTCTCCACGAGGGCGTACACGAGCACCAGGGTGAGCACGGTGAAGCCGACGGAGGCGACGCGCTGGCGCCGGGCGGCTGCGGCGATGGCCACCGCCACCGACGCGGAGACCATCATCGCCAGGATCCCGGTCGCGTACGCACCGGCCTGCGCGTCGACGTCGGCGCGGAACAGGACGGTCAGCACGATGCAGACCAGCGTGTAGACGATCACCACGGGTCGTACCGCACGCGCCCACTCCGGCGCCATGCCGTAGGAGGGCAGATAGCGCGGCACGATGTTGATCAGACCGGCCATCGCCGAGGCGCCGGCGAACCAGAGGATGAGCACGCTGCTCAGGTCGTAGACGGTGCCGAACGCCTCGCCGACGTGCTCGTGGGCCAGGTAGGCCAGGGCCCGCCCGTTGGCCGCGCCGCCCGGCGCGAACTGCTCGGGCGGGATGAGCAGCGTGGTCACGAAGGTGGTGGAGAGCAGGTAGACCGACATGATCAGCGCGGCGGCGGTGAGCAGTCGCCGGGTGTTGCGGATGCGCGCGGCCAGCCGGGTCTCGGCGTCCCGCCCCTCCCCGGCGACCAGCGGCATCATGCTCACCCCGGTCTCGAAGCCGGAGAGCCCCAGCACCAGCAGCGGGAAGGCCAGCGCCGCGGTCAGCGCCACGCCGCCCGGGCCGCCGCCGTCCGTGGTCAGCGCCGCCGTCCAGTCCGCCAGCGGGGCGGGATCCGCGGCGAGGTCGGTCAGCGCCACCACGACGATCACCGCGTTCAGCGCCAGGAAGACCACGACCAGCGGCACGGCCACGGCGACGGCCTCCCGGAAGCCGAGCAGGAACACCCCACCGAGGATCAGCAGCAGCACCACGGTGACGGTGACCGCCACCGCGGTCCCCCCGAACGCCTCCGGCAGGTACGGGTTCTGCAGCATGTGCACCGTGGCGTCGGCCGAGGAGAGCGTGATCGTGACGATCCAGGAGGTGGCGACGAAACCGAGCAGCACCAGTACGAAGATCTTGCCCCGCCAGAACGGCAACAGCCGTTCCAGCATCGCCACCGACCCCTGGCCGTGCGGGCTGTCCCCGGCCACCCGGCGGTACATCGGCAGCATGCCGAACAGGGTCAGCGCCACGATCAGCAGCGTCGCCAGCGGGGAGAGCGCCCCGGCGGCCAGCGCGGCGATGCCCGGCAGGTACGACAGGGTGGAGAAGTAATCGACGCCGGTCAGGCACATCACCCGCCACCAGGCGTGCGAGCGGGTCTGCCCCTCGGCCGTCTCCGGGCCGACCGGCTGCACCTGGTGCACGAACAGCCACCGGCGCAGCCGGCTCTCCGGTCGGGCCGGTCCGGCCGGTACCGCGACCCGGTCGGGCACGGTGACCCGTCGCCCGGCCCGTTCGCCGGGACGGGTGGGGTCCCGCGCGGCGCGAAGCGACGGCTCCGGTGTCCCGGACGCCGGACGACGCCGGTCCCGGCCCCGTCGCGCTCTGGTCCCGTCCCCCATCCGGTCAGCCGCCGGGCGGTACGGCCAGCGCGCGGGCCAGGGCGGCGGGGTCGTCGACGGTCACCGTCAGCCCGGGATGGCGCGGACGGCCACCCGGCAGCAGCGCCGGCACCGGTCGCGCGAAGCGGACGCAGAGCCCGGCGGCGGTGGAACTGCCGAAGGTGACGCCGAGGTCGGCGGCGGACAGGCGCGGACCGACCACCCGCCACCAGCGGTACGGGCCGGTGCGCGCGGTGGCCACGACGTTCGCCCGCTCGGTGCGCAGCCGCCAGGGCCCGAACCGCACCGTCAACGTGTCGCCGTCGACCCCTACCCAGGCGGTGGAGGGCCGTACCCCGAGCAGGGCCAGGAAGGGGCGCAGCACCGGGTCGAACCGGAACGGGAAGCGGTGCGTGGTCATCCCCGGACCCGTCGGCCGACCCGGTCCCCCGGTCGACTCGGACGAGGCGGGGCGGCGGGGCGTGGGCGGGGCCGTGCGGCGGGACGCCGGAAGGCAGCGGTCATGGGCGCCGCGTACCCCGCGAAGGCCGGCCGACACCCCCCGGGCCGGCCGGCCTCCTGTTTCCCCCGTGCTCACATGCCGGGCGACGTCGCCCGGGCGGGTCGGATGCCCCCGTGCCCCGCCGTGCGGCGAGGCGCGGGGACCCCCCGTCCCGGCTACTGCAGGAATGCCCCGAGGGGCGACAGCAGCAACCGACCGAGCGCGGCGGCCGTCTGGTCCAGCCGCGCGCGCTCGCGCTCGTGTCGATGCGGGTCGTGCCGGCATCGCCAGATCCGTTGTGCGTTGCGCCAGGCGACATCCCGGGTGTACTCGATCAGCTCACCCTGGTACCAGTCGTCGATGTCGCCGTTGACCATGTCGATGAGCAGTTGCCACTGCTCCAGGTAGCCCCGGCGCAGGCCGGGGATCTTGTCGGCGAAGATCTTGTTGATCTCCAGGTAGTCGCGGTGCTGGTCGCTGCCCTCGACCGGCTCCGACTCCAGGTAGTCGAACGTGGTGACCAGCGCGAACGGCAGGTCGAAGTTGATGTGCGCGTTGACGCCGGCCGCCGCCGACGGCAACGGCCGGGCGTCCGGTCCGCGCATCCGCTCGAACAGGCAGGCCCACGCCTTCGGCGTACCGGGGCTGGCGTCACTCCACATCCGCAGGGCGTCGAAGTAGCGGGCGGCGAACTCGACGTCCAGCCGGGACAGGAAGACCGGGTCGATGAACCGGTCGGCGTAGAGGCCGTCCAACACGCTCGTGGTGATCGTGAGGTAGAGCTTGTTGAAGTCGGCGAGCGGGCAGCTCTCCAGCAGCGGTGGCAGCCGGACCAGCATGTCCTGGAGCTTGGTCAGGTGGTCGACGACGGCGGGCACGTCGGCCGGGTGATCGGCGAGCAGGTCCACGATGTCCCGGTGCACTGGCCCCCAGACCGGTTCACTCACGCTGCCCCCTCGCTGCTCCCGGCGCCGCGTTCCGACGCCGGGCACAGCCTTTCAGGCGGGGGCACCGCCGACATCAGTAGAACTACGTATCCGACACCGACACCCGGCTACGCAGGAAGATGGCGCTCGCCTGCACCCGGGTACGTACGTGGAGCTTGTCGAAGATGTGCGAGACGTGCACGCCGATGGTCCGCTCGCTGATGAACAGCCGCTGGCCGATCTCCTTGTTGGTCAGCCCCTCGGCCACCGCGGCGAGCACCTCGCGCTCCCGCGCGGTCAACGCGGCCAGCTCGTCTCCGGCGCCGGGCGGCGGCTCGACCTGACCGGAGGCGCGTTCCTCCAGCTCCACCCGGGCCCGACCGGCGAGGGTACGGATCTCCTCGGTGAACGGCACCGCACCGAGGCCCTGCGCCGCCTGGTACGCCTGCCGGAGCAGTCGGCCGGCGGTCGCCGTACGGCGGCGGCGGGCCAGCAGCGCCTCGGCCTGGCGCAGCCGCGCGTAGGCCGCCGGGTACGGGTGGTTGCGGCGGTCCCACTCGGCCGCCGCCCGCGCCCACAGTTCCGGGTCGCTGTCGTCGAGCCGGCTCACCTCGGCCGCGCAGAGTGCCAGGTAGCCGTCGACCACGTCGCGCACCGGCCGGGCCGCCGGAACACTGCGCCCGGCCACCCGGTCGGCGATCTCCCGTAGCCGACGTACCGCGTTCTGGTCGACGGCGACGGTGCGGCTGGCGTGCGCCTCGGCCTCGGCGCGCAGCCCGTGCCAGACCAGCACGGCGAGGATCACCAGGTCGTCGGAGCGGGTCTCGGTCAGGCCCCGCTGCACCGCGTGCCGGGCCACGTCGTGCCGCCCCTGCCACATCGCCAGACCGGCGCGCAGGGTGAGCAGTGGGATGACGTGCCGGGCACCGCCGCCGGCCAACATGGTGGCCGCCGCGTCCAGGTCCCGGTCGGCGGCCTCGACGTCGCCGTACCCGACCGACAGCTTGCACCGGGCCAGCAGCAGCTCCACCGCGTCCGCGCCGGACGGGCGGTGCCGCAGCGCCGCCGCGATGACCTTCTCCGCCTCGGCCCACTGCCCCACCCGGAACAGCCCGTTGGTGGCGATGGCCAACAACCGGGTTTCGTAGGCACGCCCCAGTCCCAGCTCGGCCACCCGCTCGGCACCCCGGCGGGCCACCACCACCCCCTCCTCGAGGATGTTCAGCGGCCCGGTGAGCAGCTCGGCCAGGTGCAGGTAGGCGCGCGCCACGTCCTCCGGACGACCGGCCCGCTCGGCGGTGTCCAACGCCCGCCGCAGCACCGCCAGACCGGCGTCCGGATCCTCCAGGTACGCCTCGGAGAACCCCAGCGCCGCGCTGGCCAGCACCACCTCCGTGGTGGCGCCCTCGACCTGCTCCGCCAGGGCCAGCGCCTCCCGCGCCCGCTGGCCCGCGTCGGCGTACCGGCCGAGGTACACCAGCAGGTCCGCCAGGTGCGCGGCGGCGGCGGCCCGCTGGCGGGGTGTGCAGTCGGCGGTGTCCAGCGCCTGCTGGTACTCCACCTCGGCCAGCGCCGACCGTCCGGCGGCGGCCAGATACCGCGCCCGCCGGATGTGCAGCTCGCAGGCGGGCAGGTCGGTGTCGGTGTCGGCCAACTCCTCCAGCAGCGCCAGCGCCCGGGCGTACTCGCCGCTCTTGTGCGCGGCCTCGGCGGCCTGACCCAGCAGCGTCGCCCGGTCGAACCCGGCCCGCCCCTGACTCAGTTCCACCGCGACCGACCAGTGCCGGTGCGCCTCGGCGTAGCCGTACAGCCGCTCGGCCTCCTCGGCGGCGGCCACCGCGGCCGGCAACGCCCGCTCCGGTTCGCCGGCCAACCGCCAGTGGTGCGCCAGCCGCGCCTGGTGCAGCTCGCCCGGCGCGGCGGTCAGCGCCTCGGCGTAGCGCCGGTGCAGCAGGGCGCGCTCGGCGGGCAGCAGCTCGTCCTCCAGCACCTCGGCGACGAGCCGGTGCCGCAGCCGGTAGCCGTCCTCGGAGCCGACCAGCAGCCGGTGCGCGACGGCGGCCTTGACCGCGACGAGCAGGTCCTGCTCCGGCAGCCCGACCACCTCGGTGAGCAGCCGGTGCTCGACCGGCTCCACTCCGGCGGCGACCGCGTGCACGGCCTGGTGCGCCGGTTGCGGCAACGCGTCCACCCGGGCCAGGAACACCTCCCGCAGCGTGTCGGACAGGTCGTCACGGCCGTCGCGCAGATCCCGGGACAGCTCCTCCACCACGAACGGGTTGCCGCCGCTGCGTTGCCACAGCCGGTCGGCCGCCTCGGGCGCGAGCGGGGCCCGGACGATCGCCGCGGCGAGTTCCTCGGTGGCGGCGCGGTCCAGCGGCGCCAGGTCCAGCACCCGCACCGACCGGAGCCGACGCAGCTCGGTGAGCACCCGCCGCAGCGGATGCGCCCCCTGCAACGACTCCGACCGGACCGCCGCCAGCACCGACAGTTGCAGGTCGCCCAGACCGGCGAGCAGATAGAGCAGCAACTGGCGGGTGGTCCGGTCGACCCACTGGAGATCGTCGAGCACCAGCACCAGCGGACGACCACCGGCGATCACGCCGAGTCCCCGGGAGACCCGCTCCAGCAGCGCCCCGGCACCGTCCGGCCCGGTCGCGCCCTCGGCGAACACCCCGAGCAACGCGCGCACCGACGCGGTGGCAGCCGGCGGGAGGTCGGCGTCGAGACGCCGCAGCGCCTGCCGCAACGGATGCAGCGGCGAGGCGTCGCCGATGTCCAGACAGGACCCGGTGAGCACCAGCGCCCCACCCGCGCTCAACTGCCCGCCCACCTCGTGCAGCAGCCGGGTCTTGCCCACGCCGCTCTCGCCGGTGAGGAAGACCCCGGCCGTGTTTCCCGGCGTCACGTCGTCGAGCAACGCGGCGCGTACCGTCGCCACCAGGTCGGCCCGACCGACGAGCGGTGTGGTGTCCACGTCGCTGGCCATGGCTCGCAGCCTAGTCACAGCCGCCGCCCCCGTTCTACCGCCGCCGCGCCGCCCCTCCCCCACTCGCGTCGACATTGCGACCGAAGGTTGCGCTCGGCCGACATACGTCGTTCTGCCGATCCGCCGTCGGACCGGGGATGACAGTCTCCGGGACATCGTTGGCACGTACGGGGGGAGAGGCAGGTGCGATCTCGATGCCCATGTCGATCGTCGCAGGTCAGCCGAGCCAGCAGCGGCGCTGGCCGGTAGCCGAGGAACGCCGGACGGTGACCGTCCTCTTCGTCGACATCGTCGGGTCGACACGTCTGGTCGACCGACTGGACCCGGAGGACGTCCGCACCCTGCAACGCGTCTACTTCCGCACCGTAGCCCGGGTGCTGCGGCGCTGGGACGGTGTGGTGGAGAAGTACGTCGGTGACGCGGTGATGGCGCTGTTCGGCGCCCGGGCCGGGGACGGCCTCGAGGCGTACCGGGCGGTGCGGGCCGGGCTGGAGGTCCAGCGGGACCTGGACCGTCGGCCGCTGGCCGCCGCACCCGGGCTGCGGGTCCGCGTCGGGGTGGCGACCGGCGAGGCGGTGGTGGATCTGGCCGCCGGGCGTGACGGCGGGCACGGTATGGCCAGCGGCGCGGTGCTCACCCTCGCCGCCCGCCTCCAGGGACACGCCCCGCACGGCGGGGTGGCGGTCTGCGAGGCCACCCACCGGGCCGTCGCCGGGCTGATCGCGCTGCGCCCGGTGCCGGCGGTCACGGTCAGCGGCAAGGCCCTGCCGGTCGGCGTCTGGCACGCCGTGGGCACCGTGGCGCCCCGGCCGCCGCGCCACGACCCCCCGCTGGTCGGCCGGCACCGGGAGCTGGCCGCCGTGCGGGAACAGCTCGCCGAGGCGGTACGCGGACGCGGCGTACGTCGGCTGTGGCTGACCGGTCCGTCGGGCAGCGGCCGGAGCCGGCTGCTGCGCGAGCTGGCCCGCAGCACGCCGACGCTGGACGGGATGCCGGTGCGGTGGTGCCTCACCGCCTGCCCGCCCTACCCGGACGGGCCGCTGGCTCCCGTCGTGGAGCTGGTGCGGACGCTGGCCGGCAACCGTGCTCCCGCCACCACCGGCGGGCTCCGCGACCGGCTGGCCGCCGCCCTGGGCGGGTCGGTGCCGGGCGCGCACCTGACGGCGGCACTGGACACAGTGGACGACCTGGTCACCGGCGCCGGTGGGGCCGCCGGAGCCCGGGCGGCGATGCACTGGCGGGACGTCCTGCTCGGGCTGGCCCGCCGACAGCCGGTGGTGGTGGCCGTGGACGACCTGGACCGGGCCGCCCCGGCGCTGCGCCGTCACCTGGACGCCCTGGTCGACCTGGCCACCGCGGACGGCCTGCCGCTGGTGCTGGTCGGCACCGGGGCGGGCGTCGCCTCCACCCGACCCACGGCCCGGGTCCGGCTGCGCCCGCTCGACACGGTGACCACCGGCCGACTGCTGCGGCGGCTGCTGCGCCGGGCCGGTCAGCCCGCCACACTGGTGGGACGGCTGATCCCGCTGGTGGGCGGCAACCCCGGACGGGCGGTGGCGTACGTGCGGTCGCTCGCCGGGGCGGACCCGGCGCGGCTGCCGGTGCCGGAGAGCATCCGGCGGGCCGCCGGAGCGCGACTGGACCGGCTCGACGGCACCCGGCGGGCCGCCCTGATGGCGGTCGCCGCCCTGCCGGCCGGCTGCCCGGTGGCGGACCTGGCCCGCGCACTCGGCTGGGCCGCCGCCCAGGTGGAGACGGCCCTGCGCACGCTGACCGGGGCGGGCCTGCTCGTCCGACTGCCCACCGGCGGGCACGCGTTCGTCGACCCGGCGCTGCGTGAGGTCGCCGTCGCCCGGCTCCCCCGGGCGACCCGGGCCACCTTCACCAGCCGGGCCGGTGTGCTGCCCCCCGACGCGCCACCGGCACCGGCTGCGGTCTCGGGGGCGTCGACGCCGGTGGGGCCGGTGGGTTCCGGAGCGGCCCGGCCGCGACCGGCGGCGGAACCGGTGCGGCCGGCGTCAGCGATCGGCCAGGAAGGACAGGGCGCGCTCCCAGGCGAGCGCGGCGGCGGCCGGGTCGTGGTCGGCCGTGGCCGGATCGGTGAACAGGTGGCCCGCCCCCGGGTAGCCGTACACGGTGACCCGGGCTCCGGCGGCGGTCATCTCCCGCCGCCACTGGTCGACCTCGTCGGGCGGGTCGTAGGGATCCGGCTCGGCCAGGTGCAGCTCGACGGGCAGCCCGGGCCGGACGTCGGCGGGCGCACCGCCGGTGCCGTGCCAGAGCAGCAGGCCGCCGCTGTCGGGGCGGTCGGCAAGCATCGCACCGGCCACCCCGGCGCCCATCGAGAACCCGGCGAGCACGGTGTCGGGCGGGAGCCCGTCCAGTGCGGCCCGGGCGCGGTCCAGCACGGTCTGCTGCCCGATCCGGTCGAGCAGGGCGAAGCCCTCGTCGACGGTGCCCACGGCGGGCACCCCGTACAGGTCGGGCGCGTGCACCTGGTGTCCGGCGGCGCGCAGCCGATCGGCGGCGTCCCGCACCGCGGGCCGCAGCCCGTACACGGAGTGGAAGAGTGCGACATGTCCCATTCGCTCATCGTGCCGGACGGCACCGACACCTCCGGCCCGGCACGCACGGGCACCCCGGTCAGTCTCGGCCGACGCCGTCCGGTCCGCCGGCCGGTGCCGCCGAACCCGGTCCGTCGTCCGGCCGCGCCGGAGCCGTTACGCCATCCCGGGCACCGGCGTCCGGCCGGAGGACCCGGCTGTGCCCCCGGAACTCGGCGATTACCTGCCCGTCCGCGCGGCTCACCGTGACGTCGTAGATCCCGCTGCGGCCGTACCGGGTCCGTTCCGTGGCCCGGGCGACCAGCAGGTCCCCCTCGCGGGCCGGACGGAGGAAGGTGATCTCGCCGCCGGCCGCGACGGTGGCCGGGCCGTGGCTGTTGCAGGCCAGCGCGAAGGCGGTGTCGGCGAGCAGGAACACGAAGCCGCCGTGGGCGATGCGGTGGCCGTTGACCATGCTGTCGGTGATCCGCATCCGGGCCACCGCGCCGCCGTGGGCGGCGCTGACCAGCTCGATGCCCAGCCGGTTCGAGGCGACATCGGCCTCGAACATCTCGTGCGCGGCGGTACGCGGATCCACCTGGCTCCCGACTGGTCGGCGGGGCTCTGCGCCCCGGGGAACCGCAATCATGCCACCGCCCACCGGGTCGGCCGCGTGCCGGTTGCACGACGACGACCGGGCCGGATCGGTGTCCCCGATCCGGCCCGGCACTGATCATCGCTCCGCCATTGTCTCGCAGTTGCACATTCTTGGCAACAAGGCTGGACACCGACCCGCCAATGTAACTAGCCTGCTCGCCATGAGTCCTTACATCACCGATGCCGCCGCATGGCAGGAAAGCTGGGACCGGCAGCAGGAGGCGTACCTGCCGGACCGGGAACACCGCTTCACCACCATGCTCGACGCGGTCGAGGCGGTCCGCGACACCACCGCGCCGCGCCTGCTGGACCTGGCCGGCGGCACCGGCACCATCTCGCTGCGCGCGCTGCGCCGCTTCCCCGACGCCGAGGTGACCCTGGTCGACCTCGATCCGGCCCTGCTCGCCCTCGCCACCGCCTCGCTCGGCGACCGGGCCACCATCGTCACCGCCGACCTCAGCGGGCCGGGCTGGGTGGACGCCCTGCCGCACCGGGGCTACGACGCGGTGCTCACCGCCACCGCGCTGCACTGGCTGCCCGCCGACCGGCTGACCACGCTCTACGCCGAGGTCCGCGAGCTGCTGCGCCCCGGCGGCCTGCTGGTCAACGCCGACCACATGCCCGACGACACCCTGCCCGAGCTGACCAAGCGCCTGCTCGCCCGGGCCGAGGCGCGCCGGACGGCACGGTACGCGGCGGGCGCGGTGCCCTCCTGGGCGCAGTGGTGGGAGCACGCCGCGCAGGACCCGGACCTGCGGCCGCTCGTCGAGCGTCGGCACGCGATCTATCCGACGGGACACAGCCCGGAGTGGAACCCGCCGGTCTCCTGGCACCTCGGCGCGCTCTCCGCAGCCGGCTTCACCGAGGTCGGCACGCTCTGGCGCGGCGGCGCGGACGCGGCGGTCGTCGCCGTCCGGTGACCACCCGCGCGGCGGCCACCGGACGGACCGCTCAGCGGGCCCGACGTTCCGGGTGCGCCCGGTTCCAGGCCCGCATCCGTTCCGGATAGCCGACCTTGGTCGCCTCGTACAGCGGGATCGCGTGCTTACGGGCCATCCTCCCGGCGGCCCGGGGCGTCCCGGTACGCCGTCGGATCCACTCGCCGTCGTGGGCGATGGCGACCACCGTGGTGTCGGTGGCGGTGGTCTCCGGTTCGAGGTAGAACTCCACCCCCTGCCGGCTGGTCGCGAACTGCTCCAGCGAGGCGAGGTCCTCCGGGGTCGCCTCGCGGTCCAACTTCGTCGGGGTGCCCTGTGCGGCCTGGGGCCGCCGGCTGAACCAGCCCATGCCCGGCTCCTCTCCTCGGCGTACCTCCCAGTGCAGCACCCGGACCTGGCAGTTTCCTGGACGGCCGGTGTACGGGCCCTGGCCGCTACGCCTCCGGCCGGGAAGAACCGGCCCGCTCCGGCTCCGGGGCGCCCGACCGCTCCGGCTCCCCCGTGGTGCCGGAGACGGGCGGGCGGGTGACCCGTACCAGCAGCAGAGTCGGCAGCAGCAGCAACGGCACCACCAGCAACGCGTGCAGCGTGCCGATCCGGTCGCCGAGCAGCCCCAGCAACGGCGGGCCGGCCAGGAACGCGGTGTAACCGATCACCGCGACCACGCTGACCCGGACATGGGCGTGCTCCTCCTCGTCGGCGGCGGCGCTCATGCCGACCGGGAAGCCGAGCGAGGCGCCGATCCCCCACAGCACCACGCCGACCACCGCGACCGGACCGGAGCCGGCCAGGATCGCCACACCGGCGCCGACGATGGCGAGCAGGATGGTCACGGTCAGCACCGGCACCCGCCCCCACCGGTCCAGGGCCACCGTGCCGAGCGTGCGGCCCACGGTCATGCCGGTGACGAAGACCGCGAAGACCGCCGCGCCGGCCGCCTCACTGAAGCCGTACCCGTCGATGAAGGCGACCGCGATCCAGTCGTTGGCGCTGCCCTCGGCGAACGCCGCCGCCAACACCACCAGACCGATGAGCAGGGTGCGCGGTTCCCGCCAGGCGGCGAGCAGGGACTTCCGGCCGCCACCGGAGCCCTCGCCCTCCGCACCGGGAGCGGCGGGCAGGAACGCGCGGGCGCCCAGCAGCGTGCCGCCGAGCACCACCGCCGCCAGCGCCCCGAGGTGGACGGCGATCGGCAGGCCGAGCCGGGCGGCCCCGGCGCCCAGACCGGCACCGGCCACCGAACCGAGGCTCCACGCCGCGTGGAACCGGGGCATCACCGTCCAGCCCAGTCGGCGTTCGACGATCGCGCCCTCGATGTTCATCGCCACGTCGCAACTGCCGGAGCCGTAACCGAGCGCGAAGAGCCCCACCGCCACCCCGGGCAACGAGCCGACCACCGCCGACACCCCGGCCACGCTGAGGCCGAGGGCGACCACGGTGGTGGAGAACACCACCGCACGGGCCGCGCCGAGACGCTGGGTGAGCAGACCGGCGGTCGGCATCGCGACGATCGCGCCGATGGACATGGCGAGCAGGAGCAGGCCGAGCCGACCGGGGCTGAGTTCCAGTCCGTCACGGACCGCCGGCACCCGGGAGAACCAGGTCGCGACGGCCAGTCCGTTGAGCGCGAACACCACCGCCACGCCGTTGCGGGCGGCCAGCACCGCCCGGGGCGGACCGGAGGAGACCGGCGGTGTCGCGGGGGTGCTGATGGCGGGATCCATGGAACTTCCCGGTCCTTCCGACGGCGGTGGGGGCGCAGGCAACGATCACACACCTGGGAGCGCTACCACCACAATCCACCTCCGGTCCTTACCCCTGGACTTCCGGCGAGGCATGATGCGGGTGGGAGCCCGCGTACCAGGCGGGCCGAGGGCAACGGGGAGAACACCATGACCACGGCACGCCGGCCGGCAACCCTGGACGACGTCGCCCGGGCCGCCGGAGTCTCCCGCTCCACGGCGTCCCGGGTCATCGCGGGCACCGGGTTCGCGTCACCGACCGCCCGGGAGCGGGTACGCACCGCCGTGGACGAGCTCGGCTACGTACCCAACCCGGCCGCGCGGGCGCTGGTGCGCGGCACCGGCGTACGGCTGCTGGTGGCGGTGGCCGGCACCGACCCGGCCGTGCTCGACGACAGCTACGTCGACCAGGTGCTCGGCGCCACCGCGCGGGTCTGCGCACCGTACGGTCTGGGCGTCACCGTCGACTGGGTGCCGCTGCACGCGCCGGAGCGGCTGGTCCGGCTGACCGACGACCGGGGGGTGACCGGGCTGATCCTGGTCAACACGACCCCGGCGCTGCTGGATTTGGTACCGCGACGGTTGCGCGGGCGGGCGGTCTCGATCGGGATCGGTTCGGCCACCGTGCCGTCGGTGGACATCGACAACGGCGGCGCCACCGAGGCCATCGTCCGTCACCTGTACGCCAGTGGTCGCCGCCGGATCGCGATGGTCACCGGCCCCCCGTGGCTGACCTGCGCCAACCGCTCGGTGGACGCGTACCGGGGGCTGATGCGCGACGCGGGCCTGCCGGCACGCGAGGTGATCGGCGACTTCTCCGTGGAGCGGGGCCGCGCCGCCGCCCGAGAGGTGTTGAGCCGCTGGCCGGACACGGACGCGATCGTCGGGATCAGCGACGCGACCGCGCTGGGCGTGATCGGTCGGCTCCGGGCCGACGGCGTACAGGTGCCCGGTGACGTCGCGGTGACCGGCTTCGACGACATCCCGCTGGCCGCCGTGGCGGCGCCCGCCCTGACCACCGCCAGCCACCCGGTACGCCAGATCGCCAGTGCCGCCGCCACCATGGTGCTGGAGCACCGGCACGCACCGCTGTGCACGCGCTTCCCGTCGGCGCTGGTACGCCGGGACAGCGCCTGACGGCCGAACCTTTCAGGATATCCATTTCGGAGGTACGCGGCCTCGGCCGAATGTGACGGGAAAGCGGTAAGATCGGCGACTGCCATCTGACTGATCGCTGACTGATGGCTCGGGCGGCGAACGCACAGACTGAGCCCATGAAATCGGGGCCCGGGCGCACCAGGATACTCCGCGGCGCGGCGTGTCTCGTCCTTCTGGCGATCCTTTCCGGCTGCATGCAACTCAACGCCGGACTGACCGTCAACGCCGACGACACGGTCAGCGGACAACTCCTGCTGACCGCCGAGCGCAGTGTGCTGACCGCGAACAACAGGACGGTCGAGGCCGGCTTCGCCGAGCTTCGGCAAAACATCCCGGCGCTGCCTCAAGGCACCGAGACCCGGTACGAGGACGCCACCCACTACGGTTCTCAGATCAACTATCGGAATGTGCCGCTCGATCGGTTCGACAGCGAAAGTCTGAGCATCGTCCGGCAGGGTGACGACCGGTACGTGTTCACTCTTCCACTCGACCCGAAGAGGTACGGCGGAAAAGTGGCCGAGCAGAATCCAGCGAATCAGGCGCACTTCATGACGCTGATGTCGTTCGAGATCTCGGTGACGTTCCCCGGACGCGTCCTGGACGTCAGCACGGGCGGTCAGGTCAACGACCGTACGGTCACCTGGCGGGTCGCCCGCAACCAGCCGAAGCCGCCCGAACTGCGGGCGGTGGCCGAGGCACCGCCCCGACCGTCCGCCCCGGCGGAGGACGAGGACACCGGCGGGGGCTTCCCGTGGTTGCTGGTCGGTGCCGGTGCGGTGATCCTGCTGCTGGTCGCGGTGATCGTCGTACTGCTGCTGCGCCGGTCCGGCCCGGGTCCGGCCGATGGCGGCACGCCGACGCCCGGCGGTGCGGGCGGCACCCCGGGCATCCCCGGTCCGGCACCGCACACCACGACCGGCGGTGTGCCGGGCTCCGGCTGACCCCTGGGTCATCCGGCACCGCCGCCCGCCGAGCGGGCGGCACCCCATCCCACCCCGCACCACGCGAGACCGAAGGGGGATCGGCGATGAACGATCTCTTCACCTGGGCGGCGCTGGGCAGTCTCACCGGCGCGAGCGCCGCGACGCTGCTGGCCACGAACGTCATCGGCGGGCTGATCGGCCCGAGTGCCGACACGGCACGCAAGTGGATCGCGCTGGGCATCGCCCTGCTGCTGTCGTACCTCACCGCGGCCTTCGCCACCGAGGCGGGCGCCGAGAAGTGGATCATCGCGTTCTTCAACGGGCTGGTCGTCTTCTCCGCCGCCCTCGGCGTCAACCAACTGCCCCCCGGCAACCGGCAGGCGACGCCGACCCGGCTGGCGCAGGGCACCGAGCCCCGCTTCATCCGCTCCTGGGCCTAGAGGAGAACTGTCATGGCCATCTTCGGAGTCATCAGCGCCGCCGTCCACGTCGCGGCGGGCGCGGTCCTCGGCCTGCTGCTCGGCGGACCCGTCGGGCTGCTCGTCGGTGCGGGCGTCGGCCTGGTCGTCGGCATCGTCTTCGGTTGGACGATCACCTCGGCCCGGGTCTACGGGACCGACGCCCGAGGGATCCTCCTGTTCGTCGTCGACCACAGTTGGAGCCTGCTGAACACGGTGGTCGGCGCGTTCTACCTCACGGTGCACCTGGTCTTCGGTCACTCGCTGGACCGGGCCACCTCGCAGCACAGTTGCCGGGTCAACGTGGTGGAGGGCGTCTCGCCGCGCTACGCCACCACGCTGGGCACGGTCTGCGCCGGCTCCGGGCCGGGCATCCAGCGCCACGAGGACGTGCACATCTTCCAGGCCCGGCTGCTCGGGCCGCTCTACATCCCGCTGGTCGTGGCCAACTACGTGCTGTTCACCGTCGCGCCGGTGTGGCTGCTCTACCACGACCACACCGGTGCGCCGATCAACCGCTTCACGCGGTACTTCGAGATCGGCGTCTACCCGCACGTGTGGAACGAGGCCATCGCGTACCGGATCCAGGGGACACCGCCGAGATGACCGGAGGTGGTCCGATCGAGACGGCCACCGCCGAACTGGCGGACTGGCTGGCCGGGGCGGCGGGTGACGCCGTCCCGGTCGGTCCGCCCGGGTCCGGCCCGGCGGCGGGCGGGCTGACCCTCTGGCCGCTGGAGCTGCGTCCGGCGCGGCAGACCCGGGGCAGCGGCGGACCCGAGCCGTACCGGCTCGTCGCCCGCTACCTGCTCGCGGTCGACGGGCCGGAGGCGCTGGCGAAGCTGGACCGGGTGCTCGTCGCGGCCACCGGACAGAGCGGACACACGCTGGTGCTGGAGGCCGGGGATCCGGCGCTGTGGGTGGCGCTCGGCGTGCCGCCCCGACCGGCCCTGTTGATCGACGTACCGGTGCAGGTCACCCACCCGCACGAGCCGGCGCCGCCGGTGCTGCGCCCGCTGCGGCTGCGGCAACTGGAGATGCTCACCTTCGACGGCCGCGTCGTCGGTCCCGCCGACCAGCCGCTCGCCGCGATGCGGGTGGAGGTCGTCGGTCAGCCGTACGCGACGCGGACCGATCCGGCGGGACGGTTCCGGGTCGTCGGTGTGCCGCACGACCCGCAGCAGCCCGGGACGGTACGGCTCCGGCTCACCGGTCGGGGTCAGGTGCTCACCGCCGAGGTGGACCCGACCGACCCCGACATCGTCATCGTCTGCTCGCCACCGACCCGCTGACCCGACCCGTACGGGAGGACCGATGCCCAGCTACTTCTCACCCGGGATCTACGTCGAGGAGGTGCCTGCCGGTGCCCGGCCGATCGGACCGGTCGGCACCAGCACGGCAGCCTTCGTCGGCGTGGCACCGGACCGCACCGCCCGTCTCGGCGAGGCCCTCGCCGTGAACAACTGGACCGAGTTCCTGCGCCTCTACGCCGACGGCGACGAGTTCGAGAGCACCCCGCTGGCCCGCGCGGTCTTCGGTTTCCTCGACAACGGCGGCACCCGCTGCTGGGTGGTCAACGTCGGCGAGGGTGGCGCGCTCACCGGCAGCGGACGCCAGCGCGGCGGTCTGGACCTGCTGGAGGCGATCGACGAGATCTCCATCGTGGCCGCGCCCGGCTTCCACGACCCGGTCGCGCACGAGGCGCTGCTGGGCCTGGCCGAGCGCACCCGCACCATGGTCGCCATCTGCGACCCGGCCCCCGACATCGACGACATCTCGACGCTGACCCGGGTGGCCACGGCCGGCTCCGGCCGGGCGGCGAAGCCCGGTGACGGCGGCGACACCACCGTCAGCAGTTCGGTCGGTACGGGCGGCGGGGCGAGCGGGTCGAGCGGTGGCCCGACGGCGCACCGGCCCCGACAGTCGGACTTCGGCGCGCTGTACTTCCCCTGGCTGCGGGTGCGTGACCCGCTCAGCGGCGAGCTGGTGCTCACCCCGCCGAGCGGGCACCTGGCGGGCATCTGGGCCCGCACCGACGCCCTGCGCGGCGTGCACAAGGCACCCGCCAACGAGCCGGTGCGCGGCGCCGTCGACCTGGGTCACCTGGTCACCCGCTCCGAGCACGACGTCCTCAACCCCAAGGGCGTCAACGTGATCCGGTACTTCCCCGGCGAGGGCATCCGGGTCTGGGGCGCGCGTACGCTCGCCGCCGAGGCCAGCGAGTGGCGGTACCTCAACGTCCGGCGGCTCTCCATCGCCATCGAGCAGGCCATCGCCAACGGCACCCGCTGGATGGTGTTCGAGCCCAACGACTACACGCTGTGGCGCTCCATCCGCCGGGACATCGGCGCCTTCCTGACCCGGGTGTGGCGCGACGGCGCACTGCTGGGGCGTACGCCCGAGGAGGCGTTCTTCGTCAAGTGCGACGAGGAGACCAACCCGGCCGACGTCCGCGACGCCGGGATGGTGGTCGCGCACATCGGCATCGCGGTGGTCAAGCCCGCCGAGTTCGTGGTGTTCAAGCTGAGCCAGTGGGCCGGCGGCACCGAGACCGAGACGATTGGAGGCTGACATGCCGACCACGGCCACTCCGCAGCCGGGCGCCCCGGTCGACCCGTACCGGGCGTACAACTTCAAGCTGCTGGTCAACGGGGTCACCAACGGCCACTTCACGGAGGTCAGCGGCCTGGACGTGAACATCCCGGCGCAGCCGTACCGGGAGCAGGGCAACGACCGGATCCGGATGATCCCCGGTCAGGTCGAGTACGGCCCGGTGACGCTGCACTTCGGCCTGACCGCGTCCCGGGAGCTGTGGGACTGGGTGCACACCATCGCCCGGGGCACGAGCGACCGCCGCAACGTCTCGGTGGTGCTGCTCGACTCCGTCGGCACGGCCGAGGTGCTGCGCTGGAACCTGCTCAACGCCTGGCCCACCCGATGGCGCGGCGCGCACCTCAACACGCTCGGCCAGGAGATCGCCATCGCGGCGCTGACGTTGCGCTACGAGAGCCTGGAACTGGAGACCGGCGGTGCCGCGCCCACGCCCGCGTAGCTGGGTCGCCGGTCGGCTCCGCTCCGCCGCGCGCGCCGTGGACCGTTTCGCCGGCCTGGTGGACACCGCCCCCGACGGCGCGCTGGGCGGCGGTTGGCGGGGCGGCGTCGAGGACGACACGGTCGATGGCCCGCGTGGCAGCGCGCGTGACAGCGCGGTCGGCGGCCCGCATGGCGACGCGGTCGGCGACGCGGACCACGGTCCTGACGCCGCCGCGTCGTCGGACGGGTGGAAGGCGGTCGCGTACCGGCATCCGGAGCGTCCCCCGGAGCACTGGCTGCGGCTGATCGCGGCCCACGCCCCGGGGCTGCTCCGCGACCTCGCGGCCGAGTTGCCGGCGGGCGCTCTGCCGGCCGAGCGCGAGGAGTACGCCGACGACCCGCACCGGGTGGCCGAGGGAGCGGTGGACGGGACCGATCCGTGGGCCGGGCGACGGCCGCCCGGCGACGGCTGGGGCGACGGAAGCTCGTCGCCCCACGCCGCGTCGCCGGGGACCGACCGGTCCTCCCCCGCCCCCTTTGCTCTGCTTCAACCGACGCAACCCCCCGGATTCCGCGGGTCAGCCGTTGCGTGGAGTGAAGCAGAGCAAAGGCGCGGCGCAGGGGTACCGTCCGGTGCGGCGGACCCGCGCCGGAAGGTTCCGGCGGCACGCGATCACGGCGCACCGGGAGGCCGGCGCGCGGTGAGCGGGGCCGGCGCACCCCGGACGGGCTCCACAGCGGACAACGCGGGCACGCCGTCTGCGGTGAGTGGGGCGGACACACCCGGAACAGGCTCGACCGTAGCCGGGTCGTACCCACCCGGAGCAGCGTCGACGGTCAGCGGGGCGCCCACACCGGGGGCAGGGCCGCTGGTCAGCGGGGCAGGGGCACCGGGGACACGGTCGACGCCGAACGGGACGGGGGCACCGGGGACGGGGGCGTCGGCGGCAGGGGCGGTGCCGAGTGGGGCGGGCCCGGGCCCGGCGGTGGGCGACGCGACGATCCCGTGGGCGGGCGGACGTGGGCACCACGCGGATTCGGCCCACGGTCGGGCGGACACAGCGCCCACCGGCACCGGGGTGGCGGGCGCCCCGGGCCGTCGGCTGGTCGAGGGAGGCGACCGCCAGCGCGCGGACGCTCCTGCGGACGCCGCCGCCTCGTCGCCCGGCTTCGGGTCGGCGACGGATCGCGCACGGCCGGCGACGGATCGGCGGCAAGAGCCGGGATCGGTGCCGGGCCGGAACAGGGCGGTGCTGCGGCTGGTCGACTCCGCCCCGGACGACCCGTCGTCGCCGGGAGCGGGGCGGGAGGCGTATCCGGCGCGGACGTACCCCTGGACGGCCGGCACGGTCGGCGGGCTCGGCAGCGGCCCGGACGTCAACGGGCTGCGGCATCCGGCGCGGTCGAGTGCGCTCGGGCCCGACGGGGCCCGGCACCCGGGACGGTTGGGGGCGGCAACGGGTGGGGACGAGGCGTACCGGGCGGCGGGTGGGGCCGGTCTGTCCGGGAGGGGCGGCGAGGTCGGGCGGCGGCGCGCGGACGGCGCGTTCGGGGACGGGCTCTGGCCCGGTGCGGGACTGCCGGCCGGTGCCGGTCAGCGGGTGCCGTCACGCGGACCGTGGCCGGACCTGGGCGCGGGCCGGGCGGGTGACGGGGACGGCCGGGCGGGTGACGGGCGGGACACCTCCGACCCGTGGCCGGCGTTGCCGGACGACCGGGCGCTGTGGGTGGTCCCCGGTCCGGAGGACGCCGCCGCGAACCACCTGCGTCGACTGGACCGGGAACAGGCGGGCGGCTGATGGAACGGGTCGCCTTCCTCGTCGACGCCACCGGTGAACGCGTGGACTGCCTGCTCAACCCGGAGACCGTGCAGGTCAGTCGACTGGCCGGGGTACGGCACCGGGGCAACGCGGGCAGTCAGCTCACCGGTGCCGGGCTCGCCGACGACCCGCTGGTGTTCACCGGTGGCGGGCGGACCGAACTCGTGCTCGACCTGCTCTTCGACACCGACTTCGCGGAGGGGCAGGTCCGGCCCGCCGACGTGCGCGCGCTGACCCGTCCGCTGTGGATGCTGGCGGAGAACTCGGCGGTCGAGCACGGCTGGGTCCGGCCGCCGCTGGTACGGCTGGTCTGGGGCAAGACCTGGAACGTGCCGGGGGTGATCGTGGCGGTGGCGGAGCGGTTCGACGCGTTCACCGCGACGGGATCGCCGCGCCGCTCCTGGCTGCGACTCAAGCTGGTGCGGGTCGCCGAGGACGCCACCCGGGCCGACGAGGGCTTCGCCGAGGAGTTGGCCGAGGCGCAGACGCCGGCCGTCGCGCCGGGCACGGCCCTGGTCGCCGCCGGTGACGGCAGCACCACCGCCGACTCCACCGGCGTCCGTTTCGACCTGCTCGCCCACGACGCGCTCGGCTCGCCACTGCGCTGGCGGCTACTGGCCGAACACAACCGGATCACCGACCCGCTCGCCGTGCCGCCCGGCACCGTGCTTGCCGTGCCGCCGCTGCCGGGGACCGTCGCCGCCCCGGGTGACGGGGCATGAGCGGCGGCGCGCCCCGGGCGCTGACCGTGCTGCTCGACGGCGACCCGTTGGCCGGTCGCGGCGTCGGGCGGGTGCTCTCGGCCCGGGTGGCGGCTCGACTCAACCGGCCCACCCAGTGCGAGGTGGCGCTGGTCACCGGGCCGGGCAGCGCCGCACCGCCGGCCACGGCGCGGATCGGCGCACGCCTGGAGGTACGCCTCGACGGGCAGTCGGCGGCGCTGTTCGGCGGCGAGGTCACCGCCGTCGAGGTCGAGTACGCCGCCGACGGCGCGGCGACCCTGCGGATCCGGGCCTACGACGCGCTGCACCGGTTGCGCAAGCGACAGCGGCTGCGGGTGTTCGAGTCGGTGACCGCCGCCGAGCTGGCCGCCGACCTCTGCGCCGACCTGGACCTGCGGGTCGACGCCGAGGTCGACGGGCCACGGCTGGACCGGTTGCCGCACCACCGCCCGAGCGACCTGGACCTGCTGCTGGAGGTGACCGGTCGGGCCGGGCTGCACCTGAGCGTCGACGACGACGTGCTGCGCCTGCTGACGCTCGACGGCTTCGGCGCGCCGATCCCGCTCGTGCTCGGCCGCGACGTGCACGGCCTGCGGCTGTCGGTGAACGCGGACACCGCCGTGGGCGAGAGCGCCGCGCTGGGCTGGCACCCGCAGCGGGCCGAACCGTTCACCTCGCAGGCCGGGGCGCCCCGGTGCGGGCGGGACACGCCGGTGGACCCGGATCCGGCCGACGTGGGCGCGGACGGCACCCGGACCGCGCTGGACCAGCCGGGACGCAGCGACGACGAGATCACCGCGCTGGCCCAGGCCCGGCTGGACGTCCGCACGGCGGCGCTGGTCACCGCCGAGGGCACCGCCGAGGGGGATCCCGCGTTGCGGCCCGGCCGGCGGATCCGGCTGACCGGGGTCGTCGAGCCGATGGCCGGCACGTACGTGCTGACCGAGGTGGTGCACACCGTCGACGCCGACGGATACCTGAGCCGGTTCTCCACCGTGCCGCCGCCGGCGCCGCCGGTCGGGCCGCCCGCCCCGGCGGTGGTCACCCTGGGCACCGTCACCGACGTGGCCGATCCGGACGGGCTGGGCCGGGTACGGGTGGAACTGCCCGCGTACGGCGGGGCGGACGCCGGGTGGCTGGCGGTGCTCTGCCCGGGCGCGGGCCGGGGCAAGGGACTGGTGGCGCTGCCCGATCCGCAGGACAACGTGCTGGTGGCGTTGCCCGGTGGTGAACCCGCGTCCGGGGTGGTGCTCGGTGCGCTGTTCGGTGCCGCCACGCCGTACGACACCGGGGTGGACGACGGACGGGCCCGGCGCTGGTCGCTGCGGACCTCGGGCGGCCAGCAGGTGGTGGTCGACGACGTGGCCCGCAGCCTCCGGTTGAGCACCGACGGCGGTAGCTGGCTGGAGCTGACCCCGGACCTGGTGACCCTGCACGCCGCCGCCGACCTGGTGCTCTCCGCCCCGGGCCGGGCGATGGTGGTGCGCGCCCGCAGCGTCGACTTCCTGCACGCCGAGGGGCCCGAGGACCCGGGCACCGCCGCCGAGCGGGCCCGCAGCCTGGCCCGCGCCCATCACCGAGGAGGTGGCTGATGCGCTGGATCCATCGGGACTCGGTGATCAGGTGTAACCACGACGGCCTGGTCCGCAACGAGGAGTCGCAGCGGTGGGTGCGGGTGGTCGGCGTACCGGTGCTGGTGGCCGACGACCCGACCGACCGCACGATCGTGGCCTGCCCGAACTACGGCACGACGGTCAAGCCGTGCACAAAGACCGAGCCGGTCCGGGTCGGCTACAGCGACTTCGTCCGGGTGGACGGTCACCGGGTGGTGCTGTCGCACCTGGAGGGCTTCACCGACGGCAGCCCGCCGGGCCAGTTCCGGTACCGGGTGCGCGATCCCCGGCAACCGTTCCTGGGGGCCGACCGGTGAGGGCGATCCGCTTCCTCGGCGCGGGTTTCGACGCCGGTCGCAGTGGTGGGCTCGGGCTGACCGCGGCCGGCGGGCTGGCCATGACCGACGGCGACGAGACGGTACGCCAGGCGCTGTTCCTGCTGCTGTCCACCACGCCGGGCGAGCGGCTGATGCGTCCCGGGTACGGCTCCCGACTGCACCGGCTGGTCTTCGCCCCGAACGACGACACGACCGCCGGGCTGGCCATCCACTACGTGCGCGCGGCGGTCACCCGCTGGGAGCCGCGCATCGACGTGCTCGACGTGGACGCCGGGCCGGACCCGGACGACCCGTGGCGGCTGGTGATCCGGCTGGACTACCGGATCCGGGCCAGCCTCACCCCCGGGCAGTTGGTCTTCTCCGTGGACCTGCTGCCCGCCGACGACGACCCACCGGGGCCGACCTCCGACCCTGCCGCCGACGCTGAGGAGGGGCGATGACCCTGCCCGTGCCGCACCTGGACGACCGGACCTTCCTCGATCTGGTGACCGAGGCCCGGGAGCGGATCCGGCAGTCCTGCCCCGGCTGGACCGACCTGTCCGCGCACGACCCGGGCATCGCCCTGCTGGAGGCGTTCGCGCACCTCACCGAGGTGATGATCTACCGGCTGAACCAGTTGCCGGAGAAGGCGTACGTCTCCTTCCTCAATCTGCTCGGGGTGGTTCGGCACGCCCCGTCGGCGGCCTGGGTCGACGTTCGCTTCACCCGGACCGGCGCCGACGACGAGGCACTGCGCATCCCGGCCGGTACCCGCGTCGCGGCGGCGCGCGGGGCCGACCCGCGACCGGTCGTCTTCGTCACCTGCGAGCCGGCGCTGCTCGCCGCCGGCCAGCGGGAGGTGACCGTACGGATGCACCACTGCGAGCCGGTCGAGGCGGAACTGCTCGGCGTCGGCACCGGCGCGCCGGGCCAGGTGCTGCGGGCCGGGCGGGCCCCGCTGGCCCGCACCGCCGAGACGCTGGACCTGCTGCTCGGCGTCGAGGTGCCGACCGGCTCGGTGGAGTTGGGCGCGGCAGCCCGCGAGCACGAGGGACGCACCTTCGAGATCTGGCGGGCGGTGGACAGCTTCGCCGGCCTCGGGCCGCAGGACAAGGCGTACCTGGTGGACCGCTGCTCGGGCACGGTGACCTTCGCCCCGGCGCTGGACCTGCGCGGGCCGGACCCCGCCGGTGACGACGCCCCGGTCGCGGCGGTGCCACCGGCCGGTCGGCAGGTGCGGCTCTGGTACCGGGCCGGTGGTGGCACCGCCGGCAACGTGGCGGCCGGGACGCTGACCAGCCTGCGGGACCCGCTGCCCGGGGTGAAGGCGGTCAACCCGCTACCGGCGGCCGGGGGCCGGGAGATGGAGGCGATGGAGTCGGTGCTGCTGCGCGGCCCGTACGCCTTCTTCGCCCAGCAGCGCGCGGTGACCGCCCGCGACTTCGAGGTGCTGGCCACCGGCTCCGGCGGGGTGAGCCGGGCGCGCGCCTTCACCCGGGCCGCCGTCTACAGCTTCGCCCGTCCCGGCGAGGTCGAGGTGGTGCTGGTGCCGTACGTGCCGGACGACGCCCGGCCCGGCGGGCGGCTGCCGGTGGCGGTGCTGCGCGGGCACGAGGTGGAGGAGGCGCGGCTGCGGGTGGAGGCGGACCTGGAACGTCGCCGCTCGCTCGGCACCACCTGCCGGGCGAGTTGGGCGCGGTACAAGGCGGTGTCGATCCGGGCCCGGGTGGTGGTCCGCCGGGAGGAGGACGCGGAGGCGGTGCGACGGCGCATCCACGACCGGCTGCACCAGACGCTGAGCCCGCTGCCCACCCCGTTGAACCCGGCCGGCTGGGCGTTCGGTGAACCGCTGCGGGCCTCCAACGTGTACCGGCTGCTGGAGCACGCCGAGCCGGGGGTGCGCTACGTCGAGTCCGTGCGGTTCGTCGTCGACGAGGCCCCCGACCAGCAGGTACGCACGCTCGCCGCGGACCAGTACCAACCCCGCACCTGGTACGCGGGCAGCGGCCCGGTGCTGTTCCGCTCCACCAACGCGGGTGCCGGATGGGAGCCGGCGGGCCGGTTCGACGGGGAGACCGTACAGCGGGTGGCGCCCGCGCCCGCCCCGGTGCGACCCGGCATCGTGCCCCGGCCCGGTTCGGTGGCGGTGGCCACCGTGCGCTCCGGCGGCGGCTCCCGGGTACACCTGAGCGCCGACCTGGGCGAGACCTGGTCCCTGCTGGCCGACCTGGACTCGCGGATCAGCGACCTGGCCTGGATCGACCGGGACGGCGCGGGCGCGCTGCTGGTCGCCACCGACACCGGCCTGTACGAGGTGTCGCTGCTGCCCGGCGCGGTGCCGTTGCAGATCCTGGTCGATCCGGCCGACGCCGACCGGGGCTTCTACGCGGTCCGGGCGTTCGTCTCCGAGCGCGGCGCGCCCGGGGTGGCGGTGGCCGCGCAGGCCGGGTTCGGGGTCTACCTGTCCGGCAACGCGGGCCGCCCCGGCAGCTTCGCCCACGTCGGCCTCGCCAACGTGGACAACCGGCTGCTCGCGGTGCAGTACGACGGCCCGGCGACGCTGCTGTGGAGCGGCGCCGGGGAGCCGGACCCGAAGAAGCCCGGGCAGGGCTGCTTCCGCGCCCGACTGTTCGAGTCCGACGTGAAGTGGCAGGCGATGCAGGCCGGCTGGGTCGGCGGCACCTGCCGGGACCTGGCCTTCAGCGGCACCCTGGCGCTGGCCGCCACGCAGAGCGGCGGGGTGTTGCGGTTGGACACCGTCGCGGCGCAGCCGCAGTGGGCGTCGGTGTCGGTCAACTGCGGGCTGCCGCTGCGCGACCGCACCCGGTTCGTGCCGGTGGACGCGATCGCCGCCACCGCCGGCACGGATCGGCTGGTGCTCGCCGGTGGCGAACGCGGTGTGCACCGCAGTGGTGACGCGGTCGACTGGTCGGCCAGCGCCAACCAGGCCACCGCCGACGTGGTCACCGTCCCGGACACCTGGCTGCTCTGCTCCGGCGAGCACGACATCGAGGTGGTGCGGCAGGATGCGTCGACCGGCCATTGAGCGGCTGCTGCCCGCCGCCTATCAGCGCGCCTGTGTGCCGGGCAGCGTGCTGTGGGCGCTGCTGGACGTGATGGAGGCGCTGCACGCGCCGGACGAGGCGGTGCTGGCCGAGGTCGACGGGCTGTTCGCGCCGTACCGGGCGCCGGACGGCATGGTGGCGTACCTGGCCGGGTGGGTGGCGATGGACCACGTGATCGCCGCGCCCCGGCGGGACGCCCCGCTGCCGCTGCCGGCCAGTCGGCTGCGTGACCTGGTGGCGCACGGGGCGGCGTTGGCGACCTGGCGGGGCACTCCGGAGGGGCTGCGCACCGCCCTGGAACTGGCCACCGGGGTCACCGGGTTCGTCCTCGACGAGCCGGCCGACCGGCCGTTCCACCTGGTCGTCCGGGTGCCGGCGACCGCTGCCGACCAGCTCGCCCTGGTCAGCCGGATCGTGGCGGCGGAGAAGCCGGCCGCCGTGACCGCCGAGGTCACCGTCGTGGCGGACGCACCGGCGGTCGGCCGGGCCAGTGTGCCGTCCCCCTCCCCCGTTCCCACCGTGCCCGATCCCGCTCCGGAGGAGCCGTCATGACCACCGAATGGACCGTCGTCGCCGCAGCCGAGCAGTTCACCCTGGACGCCCGCAACTCCGGGGAGCTGACCTTCACCGTCTCCAACCCGGGACTCGCGCCGGACACGGTGGTGTTCGACGTGGCACCGGGCGAGGGCACGCAACGCTCCTGGTTCACCGTGGCCGAACCGCAGCGGGTGGTGCCCGGGCAGGGCTCGGTGTCGTTCCTGGTCCGGCTGGCCGTGCCGGCGGGCACGCCGCCGCGCCGCTACGACATGACCGGGTTCGCGTACTCGGCGAACACCGCTCCGGAGGAGAGTTCCCGCTCCAGCGGTCGGGTCACCTACGAGGTGAAGGCCGTGGCGCCGCCGAAGCGTACGCCCTGGCCGTGGATCGCCGCCGCGGCGGCGTTGGTGCTGGTGGTCTCGGCGGTGGTGGTGTTCCTGGTGGCACGCGACGACGACCCGCCGCCGCAGGCCCGGGTGGTGACCGTCGAGGCGGAGACGCTGGTGCCCGGTGCCCGGGTCGAGTCGCCGAGCGGCGCCGCGCCGACGGTGGCGGTGCAGCCCAACTGCTGCGAGGTGACGTGGTCGCAGGACAACCAGTTGTTCTTCCTGGGCCGGGCGATCAACGACCGGGTGACCGTGACGGTGGAACTGCCCGCCCAGGCCGTCTGGCAGTTCTCCACCGTGCGGACCACCGCTCCCGACTACGCCAACACGGTGTTCCTGATCGACGGTCGGCAGGTCGGTGATCCCTTCATCGGCTTCTCCCCCACGGTCCGGATCACCGACTGGGTCGACGTGGCGCGGGTGCCGCTGGCGGCGGGCCCGCACCAGATCACCCTGGTGGCGATCGGCAAGACGCAGAGCACCGACCGCTACTTCGCCGGGCTCGACGCGATCCGCTTCACCGAGCTCCCACCGACCCCCTGACCCTGGTTGATCAAGAGATTCGCGTCAGCTCAGTCCCTGTTCCCGACGCAAACCTCTTGATCGACGCGGAGAGAACCGGAGAGAACGCGGAGAGAGCAGCGATGGCGGCGTGCGATGGAGTGGGGGTGGGGTGGTGACGGGGCGGCAGAAGGTGCTGTTGGTGGCGCTCGGGGTGCTGGTGGTGATCCTGTTCATGGTGGCGGTGGGGGCGGGGGGCGGTGATCGGGGGGACCCGTCGGCGCGCCGTGGGTTGGTCGACCTGCTGGGGCGGGCCGGCGGTGGGGCGCAGGCGGTGGACCCGGCCACCGTCGACGCGGACTGTGCCGAGGCTGCCGGTCGGCTGGCCGTGGACGGCGACTGCGAGCTGCGGGTGGCCGACCCGGGTGGGCTGCGCACGCTGATCCTGCGCGGCCCGGAGGCGTTCACCATCGAGGCGCCGGCACCGGGGGACGCCGAGTTCACCGTCGAGGACGACGTCACACCGGCCGACGACGGTACCGGCGCGGTGGCCCGGATCGCCGTGGACCGGGCCACCACGGTACGGGTGAGCTGCTCCGGCGGCTGCCCGATCACGATCGCGCGGGACTGAGGCGGGGAGGCCGGGATGGGCGCGTTACGCAAGCCGTTCCTGCTGCTGGCGATGCTGGCGCTGGTGCTGGCGGTGGGCGTCGAGTGGGGTGCCGGGCTGCTGCTGGGCGGCGGTGACGCCGGTGCCGCGCTGGCCGACAGCGCCGGTGACCTCGGGGTCGAGGTCGGTGACGTGAGCGGGGTCGGCGAGCCGTCCGGCCGGGGCACCGGCTATCTGGTGCTCGTCGACGCGGCGGCGCTCTGGACGACCGGGCTGTTCTGCCTGGGGCTGGTGCTGCCCGAGCGGATCCACGGCCGGGTGCAGGGCGTCGCCACGCTGATCTTCTCGATCATCCTGATCATCGTGGCGTTCGTGGCGTTGATCGTCGCCTTCGTCGAGCTGATGGTGATGGTGTCGTTGTTCCTGGCCCCGCCGTTCGGCACGCTGGCGTACCTGGCCCTGTGGGGGTTCTTCCCGGTCGGGGACGCGGCCGTCCTGCTCGGTCTGGCGTTGCTGCTCAAGCTCGCCTGGGCCGGGCTGCTGGTGCTGGCCCAGCCGAAGTTCCTCCAGAACAAGGGCCTGGTCCTGCTGATCCTGACCAGCCTGCTCTGCACGGTGCTGCTGGAGTTCCTGCACAACCTGGTGCCGGTGATCCTGGTGAGCATCCTCGACGACCTGGGCGCACTGCTCTTCGCGATCATCGCGATCGTCTGGGCACTGGTGCTGCTGATCGGCGCGATCCCGGCGATCGTCAAGGCGCTCCGGGCCACCGCCGCGCTGCGCGCCGAGCCCGATCCCGACCGCTAGGGCCTGTTTCGTGAGGGCGGCCGGTCCTGATGAGGCAGGCCCTGGGTGCGCGGGGCGGATATGGTGGTGAGGTGATCGGGCTCGGCATGATCTGGTACCTCGTCGGCGTACTCGCCGACGTGGGTGCCTCCAGCATGCTGTCCGGCACGGCCGCGGCGACCGGTGTGCTCCTCACCGTCGTGCTCGCCGCCGCGAACCTGGTCCATCGGGTGGTCACCGCCCCCGACCTGCGGATCACCCGACGACTGCTGCGGGAACGCGCCGGGCGCACGGGTGTGCCCCGACACCGCGATCCGGACGCCGCCGGCCGGGCCCGCCCCAGGGCACCGACCGCGACCCTCGTGGTCGCCTGAGCCCTCGCTGCGCTCCATCCCTGTGCCGCTCCTCGGCGACCGCTGCTGACACGTCCCGCCCGTCATCAGTCTCGTCGTGTTCCGAGGAGTACCCACATGCCCGATCCGTCCGTTCTCCGCCACCCGTACGTCACCGGGGTCCTCCGGTGAGCGCCCTGTTCAGCCCACTCATGGCGGTCGTCTACGGCGCCATCTCGGCCGTCCTGCTGTTCTGGCACGGCGCCTGGCAGATGCTCTTCGGCGACGCCGCCGCGCTCGGCACCGACTGGGCGTGGGTGCTGGGCATCGTCTTCCTGGTGCTGACCGTCCGGGGCGTGCTGTTCCCGGTCTACGTCAGGCAGATCAAGTCGCAGCGCGCCATGCAGGCGCTCCAACCGCGCATCAGGGAGATCCAGGAGAGGCACAAGGACGACCGGGAGACCATGCAGAAGGAGTTGCTGGAGCTCTACCGCACGGAGAAGGCCAACCCGCTGATGGGTTTCCTGCCGATGCTGGTGCAGATTCCGGTCTTCCTGGGCCTGTTCCACGTGCTGCGTCATCTCAAGCCGACCATGCCGGAGCACATGAAGACGCTGTACGGCTGGACCGTCACCCAGTTCGACAGCGCGTCGTCGGCGACGTTGTTCGGCGCGCCGATCGCCGCCAGCCTCCGGTCCGGCGCGCAGGAACTGTCGCTGCTCGGCGCGGACGGCACGACCGTCCGGATCGTCGCCGCGCTCCTGATCGTCACGATGATCGCCACGACCTACCTGAGCAGCCGGCAGATGATCCTGCGGACCGGATGGGCCGAGGACCCGCCGCAGCGGATGGTGCAGCGGCTGATGCTCTACGGCATCCCGTTCTCGCTGCTCGTCTCGGGCCTGATCTTCCCGATCGGCGTGGTCATCTACTGGGTGACCACGAACCTGTTCTCCCTCGCCCAGCAGACCTGGGTGCTGCGGAAGTACCCGCCGCCGACCAGCGGTACGCCGAAGGCCACGGCTGCCGCCCGGCGTGACGGGGGCACCCCGGCCCCCGCCAGGTCGCTCGCCCCCAAGGTCGGCGCGAAGCCGACCACCGCCCGCAGGGGCGCGTCGCGCGGCCGATAGACGCCGAGATCCCGGTACGCCGCCTCGCCCGGCGGCGTACCGGGATCACCGGCAACAGACGTCAGCGCACGTCGGTCGTGGTCCAGCGCGGCGACGCGTTGGTCACCACGGCGGTGTCGCCGACCAGCGTGGTACGCGCCTCGGCGTCCCGACGCACACTGCTGCCCACCCACAGGTCGACGTCGCCGGGCTCCACCACGCGGGTGAGGCTCCGGTCGGAGAAGGCCAGCCGGGTGGTGGGCACCGTCAACTCGACCGTCACCGACTGGCCCGGCTCCAGGTGCACCCGGCGGTAGCCGAGCAACTGGGCCACCGGCCGGGTCACCGAGGCGACCAGGTCACGACCGTAGAGCTGGACCACCTCGTCGCCGGCCACCGCACCGGTGTTGGTGAGCCGGACGGTCACCGGCACCGCCCCGTCGGTCGGCACCGTGGCGGGAACGGTCAGGTCGGCGTACTCGAAGGTGGTGTAGGACAGGCCGTGGCCGAACGGGGCCACCGGGATCGCCGGCAGGTTGGTCACCTCGTTGCCCTCGCCCAGGGTGGGGTGCAGGTACGAGAACGGCTGCGCCCCGGCCGAACCGGGCAGGCTGACCGGCAGCCGCCCGGACGGGTTGACCCGCCCGGAGAGCACCCCGACGATGGCGCCCGCGCCCTCCTCGCCGGGGAAGAACGCCTGCACCACGGCCGCGCAGCGGTCCACCGCCCACCCGATCGCGTACGGCCGGCCGGTGAGCAGCACCAGCACCACCGGCGTACCGGTGGCCAGCACCGCCTCCACCAGCTCGCGCTGCACACCGGGCAGTTCCAGGTCCTCCCGGTCGCAGCCCTCGCCGACCGTGCCGCGCCCGAACAGCCCCGCGTGGTCGCCGACCACCAGGACCGCCACGTCCGCCGCCGCGGCGACGGCCGCCGCCTCGTCGAGGCCGGACCGGTCCGCCGAGTCCACGTCGCAGCCGCGCGCCCAGCTCACCTGGTCGGTGCCGAACTCGGCGCGGGCCGCCGCGAGGACGGTGGGCACCTCGATGCCGGTCTCCACGTCCGGGTGCTGCACGAGCACGTGGTTCAGGAACGAGTAGCAGCCGAACAGCGCACCCTCCCGGTCCGCGTTCGGCCCGACCACCGCCACCCGCCGCCCGGCCGGCAGCGGGAGTACGCCCTGGTTGGCGACCAGGACGACGGACTTCTCGGCGAGCCGGCGAGCGATCGACCGGTGCTCCGGGGAGTCGAGGTCGACCGGTTGCGGCTCGTCGTCGAAGGTGGCGTCGAGGAGCCCGATCGCCTCCTTCTGACGCAGCACCCGCAGCACCGCCCGGTCCACGATCGCCTCGTCGAGCCGGCCCGAGCGCACCGACTCGGCCACCGTCAGGTAGGCGTCCCCGGTCGGCAGTTCGATGTCGACACCGGCGGTCAGCGCCTGCACCGCCGCGTCGGCGTGGTCGGCCGCGACGTGGTGTAGCAGGTTCAGGAAGGCCACGCCGAAGTAGTCGGCGACCACCGTCCCGTCGAAGCCCCACCGGTCCCGCAGGATCCCGGTCAGCATCGTCGGGTCGGCCGCCACCGGTACGCCGTCGATCTCCGCGTACGAGTGCATGACCGACCGCGCGTCGCCGTCCAGGATCGCCATCTCGAACGGCGGGAACAGCACGTCGGCGAGTTCCCGGGGGCCGGCGTGCACCGGAGCGAAGTTGCGCCCCGCGCGGGAGGCGGAGTAGCCGGCGAAGTGCTTGAGCGTGGCCAGCACCCCCTGCGCCTGAAGTCCCCGCACGTACGACGTGCCGAGCGTGCCGACCAGGTACGGGTCCTCGGCGATGCACTCGTCGACCCGTCCCCACCGGGGATCGCGGATCACGTCGAGCACCGGGGAGAGTCCCTGGTGGATGCCGAGTGCCCGCATGGACGACCCGATCGCCTCGGCCATCTCGGTGACGAGGTCCGGGTCGCAGGCCGCGCCCCAGGCCAGTGGAGTGGGATAGGTGGCCGCCTTCCACGCGGAGAGCCCGGTGAGGCACTCCTCGTGGACGATCGCCGGGATGCCGAGTCGGGTGCCGGTCACCAGGTCGGACTGGAACTTCCACAACCAGGACGCGCGGGCCGCAGCGTCGACCGGCCGGGTGCCGTACGCCCGGGTGAGGTGCCCGAGTCCGTGCCGCGAGAAGGTCTCCAGCTTGCCGACGTCGGCGAACTCGCCCTGCAACGGCGCGACCGCCTCGCCCTCCTCCTTCTCCCAGAAGCCGACGAGCTGGGCGACCTTCTCCTCGATGGTCATCCGCCCGAGCAGCTCACGGACCCGTGCCTCGCCGTCCGGCCGGTCGGACCGGTCGTGGCGGTCGTGGCCCGGACCCGGTTGTGCCGGGACCGGTGCGCCGACCACGCCGTGGACCTCAGTCATGCTGTGCTTTCCCCTTTGTGTTGTGCTGGTGCCGCGTGGCCCTCGTCGAGCCGCGCCGCTCAGCCCTTGACCGCGCCCTGCAGGCCACCGACGATCTGCTTCTCGGCGAACGTGAAGAAAAGAAGTGCCGGCAGCATTGCCAGCGAGGTGAAGGCGAGGATTCCGGCCGTGTCCGAGGTGTACTGGCTGGAGAAGTTCTGTACGCCCAGCGGCAGGGTGTGCAGGCTGGCGTCACCGAGCACGAGCAACGGCAGGAGGAAGGCGTTCCAGCTCGCCACGAACGCGAGGATCCCGACGGTGACGAGGGCGGGACGCGACAGCGGGAGCATGATGCGCCAGAGGAATCCGAGCCGACCGGTGCCGTCGATCGCGGCGGCGTCCTCCAGCTCACGCGGGATCGCGGAGAGGAAGGGACGCAGGATCACGATGGTCAACGGCAACGAGAAGGCGATCTGCGGCAGGATCACCGCGTAGTAGGAGTTGATCAGATTCAGGTCGCGAAGCATGAGGTAGAGCGGCAGGATCGCCGCGCCGGCCGGGAACAGCAGGCCGAGGGTGAAGAAGGTGTAGAGCACCTCCCGGCCGCGGAAGGTGTACCGGGCCAGCACGAACGCGGCGCAGACCCCGAGCAGGACGACGCCGAGCGTGGTGCCGAATGCGATCACCGCGCTGTTGAACGCCTGCGTCCAGAAGCCGCTCTTGGTCAGCACCCGGGCGTAGTTGTCGAAGACCCACGGGTCGGGCAGGCCGGCCGGGTTCGCGACGATCTGCGGGGTGGTGCGGAAGCCGCCGATGATGACGTACAGCACCGGGACGATCGACACCGCCGCGACCGCGAGGGCCAGCGCGTAGGTGAGGGGGTTGCCCCACGACACCGGGCGACGCCGGGGCGGGGGCAGAGTGGCGTTGGCGGTCACGTCAGTTCGCCCTTCCGGTCGTGGCACCCTGGATGTCGCGGCGGAGCAGGAACCGCTGGAACAGCAGCGCCGCGACGAACGAGATGACGAAGAGGATCACCGCCACCGCGTTGCCGTACCCCCAGAGCCGGGCGAAGAACCCGTTGTCCACCATGTAGGTGGCCATGGTGGCGGAGGCGCCGAGCGAGCGGACGGCGGGTACCGAGGTCACCCAGATGACGTCGAAGACCTGCAACGAGCCGATCATCGACAGGAACATCCAGATCCGGATGGTGGGGCCGAGCAGCGGCAGGGTGACGTGCCGCTGGATCTGCCACCAGCTCGCGCCGTCGATGGCGGCGGCCTCGTGCAGCTCCTGCGGCACGTTGGACAGGCCGGCGAGCAGCAGGATGATGGCGAAGCCGACGTACTTCCAGGTGAGCACGAACAGCAACGTCCAGATCACGATGTCCAGGTCGGCCAGCCATGCCTGCACCAGGCCGCCCAGGCCGATCGACTGGAACAGCGCGTCCAGGCTGCCGCCCGGGGTCAGGATCAGCTTCCACATGATGCCGACGGTGACCTCGGCCAGCACGTACGGCACGAACGCCAGCAGGCGGAACAGCGTGCGGCCCCGGAAGTGCCGGTTGAGCAGCAGGGCCACGCCGAGGGCGACCGGCCCCTGTAGCAGCAGCGAGCCGAAGACGATGATGGCGTTGTTGCGCAGGGCGTCGAGGAAGATCGGGTCCTGGAACGCCATGACGTAGTTGTCGAAGCCGATGTACTCGGTGGGCGGTCCGACCCCACGCCAGCGGAAGAGGCTGTAGTAGAAGGCGAAGCCCATCGGCACCAGGACGAACATCACGTAGACGATGATCGCCGGGGTGGTGAGACCGATGATCTCGTACCACTTGCGTCGGGTCTCGGCGGCCCGGTCCTTGGAGGGGCGTCGGACGGGCCGGAGCCCCGCCGGCGGCGCGGAGGCACCGCCGGCAGGGTCCAGTGTGGTGGGGTTGGTGGCGGTCACTTGCGCGCGGCCGCCTTCATCGCGTCGACGACCTGCTCGGGCGTCCCGTTGCCGGCGAAGATGGCGACGATCGCGTCGTTCATCGCGTTACCGACGGTGCTGCCGAACGCGGTGTCCAGCCAGAGCTGCACGTAGGTCGCACCGGTGGTCGCCTCCAGGATGGAGCGCAGAGCCGGGTCCTCGACGCCGTCCTCGGCACCCTTGGCGACGGGCAGGCCGGTGCCGGTCTGCGCGTAGCCCTTCTGCACCTCGGGGCTGACGATGTACTTGAGGAACTCGACGCACTCGCCCGGGGCGTTCTTGGCGCAGGCGAAACCGTCGCCACCGCCGAGCGCCGCCTTCGGGTCACCGGCGGAGCCGGAGATCGCCGGCACCGGGAACCAGCCAAGGAACTTGTCGAGCGCCTCCTTGTCGTTGGTCACCGTCTCCAGCGAGCCCTTGTTCCAGTCGCCCATCAGCTCCATGGCGGCCTTGCCGTTGGCGAGCAGACCGTTGGCGCTGGTCGGGTCGTTCTGACCCGGGGTGGCGATGAAGTTGTCCTGGAACGGCTTGGTGTCGATGAAGGTCTTGAGGTCCTGGCCGGCCTTCACGAAGCACGGGTCGTCGAAGACCGTGTCGGTGCTGGCCTTCTTCAGCGTGTCCACCGAGCAGGCGCGCAGGGCGAAGTTGTACCACCAGTGCGCGGCGGGCCACTTGTCACCGGCGCCCAGCGCGATCGGAATCACGTTGATCGCCTTGAGCTTGGTGACCGCGTCGTTCAGCTCTTCGAACGTGGTCGGCGGGGCGGCGATGCCGGCCCGCTGGAACATGTCCTTGTTGTACCAGATGCCCTCGATGCCCATCCGGTACGGCAGACCGTACTGCTTGCCGTCCACCTGCCAGATCTCGGCGGCGCTACCGATGTTGTCGACCTCCGACTTCACCTGCTCGGTGATGTCCTTGAGGTAGTCGGCCTCGACCTGCTCGCGGATCTCGCCGCCGCCCCACGCCTGGAAGATGTCCGGCGGGTCGTTGCTCAGCAGCGCGGCGGGCAGCCGGGTGCGTTGGAGCTGGTTGGTCTCGATCCCCTCGATCTCGATCTTGACCGTCGGGTGGAGTGCGGTGAAGTCGGCGGCGACCTTCTCCCAGTAGGTCTTGCCGGGACCGTCCTGGGAGGCGTTGTGCCACCAGGTCAGGGTCACCGGGTTCTTGAACAGCTCACTCTCCGGAGCTTCGGACTCACCCCCGCCGCCGCATCCGGCGGCAAGCAGTGCGGTGGTGATGGACAGCGCTATAGCGGTGGTTACGCGGCGCTTCAAAGCCATCGGTATCTCCTCGACATTCGTCGCGGTGCTCGGCCTGCCGGGGAGTTTTACAGCCGTGTAACCCGGTGTCAATCGGTGTCGATAACGTTTTCGACTCGCCGTACGCGGCGCTCGTTGAGCCCTCTATCATCGTCGGCGTGGCGTTCCCGCAGCGTGTCAACATGTCGGACGTGGCCCGTGCGGCCGGCGTCTCGGTCGCAACCGTATCCAAGGTGGTAAATGGCCGGTACGGCGTGGCGCAGGCGACCGTGGAGCGGGTTCAGCAGGTCATCCACCAACTCGGATACGAGGCCAGCCTCGGCGCGCAGAGCCTGCGCAGTCACCGCACGAACGTGCTGGGCATCCTGGTGGCCGAGTTCGAGCCGTTCTCCACCGAGTTGCTCAAGGGCGCCTCGTCGGAGGTCACCGGCACCGGCTACCAGTTGCTGGCGTACTCCAGCGGTGACGTGGCCGGCGCCGCCGTCGGCTGGGAACGTCGCTCGCTGGCCCGACTCTCCGGGACGCTGATCGACGGTGCCGTGATCGTCACCCCCACGGTGGTGGAGACCAAGCAGGGCTTCCACGTGGTGGCCGTCGACCCGCACACCGGGCCGTCCGGCCTGCCCACCGTCGACTCCGACAACTTCGCCGGTGCCGTGCTCGCCACCAACTACCTGCTCTCGCTCGGCCACCGCCGCATCGGGCACATCTCCGGTCGCGCCGACCTGGAGTCGTCCCGCCTGCGCGAGGCGGGCTTCCGACAGGCCATGGCCGACGCGGGCGTGACCGTGGACGAACGACTCGTCCGGGTCGGTGGCTTCCGGATCGAGAGCGCCGCCGGCACCGCCGCCGAACTGCTCGCCCTCCCCGACCGGCCGACCGCGGTCTTCGCCGGCAACGACCTCTCCGCCATCTCGACCATCGACGTGGCGCAGCGCATGGGCCTGTCGGTACCGGACGACGTCTCCGTGATCGGCTTCGACAACGTCCCGGAGTCGGCGCTGACCAACCCGCCCCTGACCACGATCATGCAACCGATCCAGCGGATGGGCGCCGAGGCGCTGCGGCTGCTCGTCGACCTGATCGCCGGGGTGGAGCGCGACATCCACATCCGGCTCCCCACCGAGCTCGTGGTCCGCGCCTCCTGCCGCCCGTTCCCCGCCTGACACCACCGGCAGAGGGAATTCGTCCGTCCTCGCACCATCTGACGACAGGTATCACCAGCCCGGTTGCCGGCTCCTGAACTACGTCATCGCGCCGACACGGTACGTACACACACCGTCACCGGCGCACGCTCCTTCGATAGGAGAACCTGTCATGAGCAGTGCAGGAAGACGAGTCCGCCGCGCCACGGTGGTCGGGCTCACCGCTGCGATGCTGACCGGCCTGCTGGCGGTCACCGCCGCTGCGGCGGTACCGGTCGAGGCGGTCCCGGCCGCCGCCGCGGCGGCGCGTTCCGACGTCTACATCCAGGACACCACCGCCGACGTCGGAGTCGAACCGCACACGCTGAACCCGCTCTGGGCCAGCCCCGACATCAAGGTCTGCCCCACCGCCGTGGAGTGCGCGGTGAGCCAGAACCCGATCGTCGGCGTCACCAACTACCTCTTCATCAAGCTGCGAAACCCCGGCCCGTACGGCTCGGGCAGCAGCAGCGGAGTGCTCCGCGTCTACCGGACCACGCCCGGCGGCGGCGCGGTCTGGCCGACCCACTGGACCCAGATCGGCGCGGCCAACGTGGTGTCCTTCGCCGGCGTCACCACGGTCACCATCCCGTGGACCGGAGTCCCCGGGCCGGGACACTTCTGCCTGCTCGCCCGCTGGGTGTCCGCGACCGACCCGATGACCTTCGAGGGCCCGGACATCAGCACGAACACCCGATACAACAACAACATCGCGTGGCGCAACGTCGACTCGGTCCGGCTCACCCCGGGCGGACCGTCGGTCGTACGACCCTTCGCCATCGGCAACTCGCTGACCGTCCCGTCCCGGAACGAGGTCGTCTTCGCGGCGGCCGAACCGCTCCAGGGGATCGGCGGGCGAGTCGTCGTCGACCTCGGCCCGGACCTCTTCGAGCGCTGGCGGGCCGGGGGCGCGGTCGGCACGGGTGTCCGAGCGGTCGGCCGGACCCAGGTGGAGATCGTCGAACCCACCAAGGCCAGCCTGGGCAACATCACGCTGAACCCCGGTGAGCGCGCGGAGTTCTCGCTGCTCTTCTCCGCCGCCGCCGACAGCCAGCGGGAGATCTCCTTCACCGTGACCCAGTTCGGTCCGGACACCAGCGGGGCCAGGTCGACCGATCTCGGTGGTGTGCAGTACCTGATCAGCACCGGCAGGCAGGGCTAGCTCGCACCGAGGCGCGGGGTCGTGGGTCGGAGGGGGCCCACGACCCCCGTGGCGTCAGCGCAGGCAGACCCAGTCGGTGGCCACCACGTGCTCGCCGCTGTACGCGCGAAGCTGCACCGGGCCCGTCGGCGGTACCCCGAGCGAGAAGAGACCCACCGCGTCGACCGTCGCCTCGTCGTAGATTCCGCTCATCGTCCGGGCGCTGACCCGGCCCCGGCCGGCCGGTGAGAACTGGCCGACGATGCCGGCGTCGCTCACCTCGATCTCCAGGACGACGTCGGCGCTCCGGAAGCACAGGCTCCGCGCCGAGCCGGACGAGCGGGTGGCCCCGGCGGGCTCCGCCTCGAGCGCCGAGTCGAAGGTCAGCTCAGCCAGGGTCACCCCGGTCTCCGTCGTCCGCCCCGCGAACGCCGCCCGCGCCGCCGTCAGATGCTCCTCGGGCACGCCCTCGGAGTTCCAGAGCGCGGCGACGAGTTCCGCCCTGAGCCTGTCGTCATCGACCGGCGGCCACGGCTCCATCGCGGTCACCCCCCTGCCGTCCGGCGTGCGGCCCGAGTCCCAGGTACGGGGCCAGCACCGCACAGTCACGCAGCCTCCGCAGGCACCGGGCCTGGGTCGGCCCGATGCTGCCGACCGGTACGCCCAACCGCTCGGAGACCTGCCGGTAGCTGGGCGGCGGCTCGGCCATCAACAGCGCGAGCAGTTCCTGGCACCGGGGCGGTAGCTGGGCGAAGCCCTCCCGCAGCGCCTGCCGCCGTTCCGCCCGCAGCAGGTCCTCCTCCGGCGGAGCGGCGTACGGCCAGGTCCCGTGGTAGGCGTCGAGCGCGCCGTCGGAGGGGTCGACCGGCTGGGTGCGCCGGACGAGACGGGACATCCGGTAGCACTCCCGTCTGGTCGTGACGGCCAACCAGGCCGCCAGTGCCTGCGGCTCGCGGACCTGGCCCAGGTGCTCCACCAGGCGCAACCACACGGTCTGGTTGACATCGGCCGCGTCGGCGCCGCTCAGGTCGTGCGACCGGATCACCGAGTACACCAGCGGGGTGTACCGACGCACCAGTTCGACCCAGGCCGACTCGTCCCCGTCGGCCGCCTCGGCGACCAGGACGCGTACGTGTCGATCGGTCACCACGACACCGCTCGGTGCTCCGCCGTGCCCGGTCATCCGACGAGCACGCCGTAGTCGGGGTGCCATCGCGGCGCCGCGAGCAGGGCCAGCCGTGCCCCGTCGGCGCTCAGTCCGGCCTCGGTCATCAGGGCGGCGAGTCGGCCGGCGACATGCGCCGTGGCGAACGACGTGCCGGCCCAGGTGGCGTACCGGTGGAACAGCCGGGTCGGTCGTCCGGGCAGCGGCAGCCGCCCCTCGACGTACGTGCTGTCGCGTCGACCGAGGGCGCAGGCGTCGACCCAACCACCCCGGCCGCTGTACTCCGCCGGCACCACCGCACCCGCGGCGCTCACCTCGACGGCCCCGACCGCCAGCACGCGGTCCAGGGCGGCCGGCCAGACCGGACGGTCGACACCGGCGTTGCCCGCCGCGGCCACCACCGCCGTCGTCGGCATCGCGGCCAGCACGTTGGCGAGCGGCAACGAGGGCCGGTCGTCGAGGGTGAAGCCGCCCAGGGACAGGTTCACCACCGACACCTCGCCCGAGAGCCGGCTCAGGGCGGCCACCAGCATCGACTCGTCCCCGACACCGGTCGGCGCGAGCGCCGTCTCGGGATCGAGGCGTACGCCCGGCGCGGCCTGCCGCACCACCCCGGCGACGAACGTGCCGTGACCGCCCTGCGGAGCGAGCACGTCGGTGTGCACGTAGAGCGGGTCCTCGTCGTCGACCTCCGGCAGGTATGCGCCGCCCAGCCACTGCGGGTGTCGGCTGCCCGCCTGCCGGCAGATGCCGGTGTCGCAGATCCCGACCGTCACCCCCGCACCCTCGGCGAGCCGGGACGGATCCGGGGGTGGCAGGGCGGCAAGCGCCCGGGGCGGCCCTCCCGGGTTACCCATGATGTTGCCCAGACCGAGCAGCACGTGGTGCGGTTGGACCACGGGCACCGGCGCTCCGGGCCACTGTCGGGGGTCGCGCAGCTTCGTCACGAGCGCGGGGATGTCGGCCTCCCCGGCGAACAGCAGTCGGCTGACACCGGCGAAGCCGACGCCGAACGTCACCGGGTTGCCGGTGGCCCTGAGCCACGCGGCGACCCGCTGGGCGTCGGCGGGGGCGGTGAGCAACTGCCGGGGTCGGTACAGCATCTCCCGCCCCGGTACGGCGTACCGCCGCACGTTGCGGTCGGCGTCGAGCGTCTCGGCGAACGCGAGCTGGTACGCCTTGTCGTCGGCGGCGTCGTCGCCGAGTGCCGGTGCCGGTCGCACGGTGGCACCCAGGGGCAGCGCCATGGTGGTCAGCGCGGACGCGGCCAGCAGGCGTCGTCGGGACAGCCGGGCGGTGACGGGTGGCGCGGTGGGACGGTCGGGCAGCAAGGGTCCTCCCCAGACGACTCGGGAGGCGGCTCGGCGCTGGTGGTCCGGTGCGGCGGGTCCCGGTCTCCGGTCAATTCTTCCAACTGATCGGCACATGTCAATGCCATCCGCCTACTCACTGTCACACGTCGACCACTCGGACGAAATATGGACGACACTCAACGGATGGTGAACCCTGCACCGGTGCCCGACCGCACCGACAGTGCCGCGACCGCCCAGGCGGCCCTCGACACCGTCCAGCGCCGCCCCAGCGAAGCGATCGTGATCGCCGAGCGGGTCCTCGCCGCCGGATCCGACGGGGACGAGCGCTCGACCGCCGACCGCGCCATCGGGCTGGCGCTACGCGAACTCAACGACATGGCCGGCGCCCGGCGGCACCTGCGTCGGGCGGTGCGCCACGCGGGCACGGCCCGGACCCGGGCACTGGCCCGGATGAGCCTCGGGTACGTCCTGGCCAGCTCGGGACACACCGCGGCGGCGCTGCGGGCCGTGACCGCGGCCCTGCCCGAACTGACCGGAGCCGACGCCGGTCGGGCCCGGATGCAGCGGGGGGTGGTGCTGCACTATCGCGGCCGGTACGACGAGGCGGTGCGGGACTACGGCCTCGCCATCGACATCGCCCAACGCGAGGGCGACCTCCTGCTGGAGGCCCGGGCCCGCAACAACCGGGGCCTGCTCAACGCCCACCGGGGCACCACCGGCGGCACCGACGACCTTTCCCGGGCGGCGACCGCCTTCGAGCGGCTCGGCCTCGACCTCGCGGCGGCCGACGCCCGGTGGAACAGCGGGATCGCGGCCGGTCGACGCGGTGACATCGCGGCGGCGCTGCGCTGTTTCGCCGCCGTCGGCGAGGAGTACCGACGCCTCGGCGTGCCCCGACCGGCGCTGCTGCTGGACCGCTTCGAGTTGCTGCTGTCGGTGCCCCTGGTCGACGAGGCGGTGGAGATCGCCGACGTGGCGATCCGGGAGCTGCGCCGCCGGGGCATGGCCTCCGACCTGGCTGAGGCGATGCTGGCCCGGGCCCGGGCCGCGCTGCTCGCCGGTGACCTGGCCACCGCCACCGAGGCCGCCGCCGCGGCCCGGACCCGGTTCCGGCGGCAGGGCCGCCGCACCTGGGCGGCGTTCGCCCGGCACGTCGAGCTACGCGCCGAGGTCCGCCGGGGAACCCGGACCACGGCCCTGGTCACCGCGATGATGCGGACCGCCGACCAGCTCGACGACACCGGGTGGTCCGACCCTGCACTGAGCACCCGCATCGACGCCGGCCTGCTGGCCGCCGCGATGGGTCGCCCGGACCGGGCCCGCACGCTGTTCGCCGTCGCCGCCCGCGCGCGGGCCCGGGGCACCGCACCCCGGCGGGCCCAGGGCTGGTATGCCCTGGCGCTGTCCCGCCGACTCGGCGGGGACGAGACGGGTGCGGCCCGCGCGCTTCGCCGTGGACTGGGTGTGCTCGACCGGCACCGGACCTCGCTCGGCGCCACCGAACTGCGGGCCAGCAGCGGCGCGTACGGACAGGAACTGGCGGCCGAGGGCCTGGACATCGCGATCCGGGCCGGTGCACCGGCGCGGGTCCTCGCCTGGACCGAGCGGTGGCGGGCCAACGCGCTGCGGATGCGCCCGGCCCTGCCACCGGACGATCCCGACCTGGTCGCGACGCTGGCCGAACTCCGGCTCGTCAGCGGGCTGCTGGAGGACGCCGTCCTGGCCGGGCGTCCGGTCCGCGCCCTGCGCGGCCGGCAGACCCGACTCGAACAGCACATCCGGGACCTGGCCCGGCGGGCGCCCGGCGCGTCCGGGGTGACCACCCCACCGGGCGTACGTCGGCTGGCCGACCGCCTCGGCTCCCGCGTACTCGTCGAACTCGTGGCCCACGGCGACCGGCTCGGCGCGGTGCTGGTCCGCGACGGCCGGGCCAGCCTGCACGACCTCGGGCCGCTCGCCGAGGCGGCGAGGCTGGCCCGGTGGCACCGGTTCGGGCTGCGCCGGCTGATCGTCGGCCGGGATCCGACCGCCGCACGGGCCGGTGCCGAGCACGCTGCGGCGGCACTCGACCGTCAGCTCTTCGATCCGGTGCGACGACGCCTCGGTGACCGTCCCCTGGTCATCGTCCCGGTCGGTGCCCTGCACTCGGTGGGCTGGGCCGGGTTGCCCACCTGCGCCGGGCGCGCCGTCACGGTCGCGCCCTCGGCGACGGTCTGGCTCCAGGCGGACCGTCGCACGGCGGGGGCGGGGCCGCCCGTGCTGGCCTGTGGTCCGCGGCTGGCCGCCGGGCAGGCCGAGGTCGCACGGCTCGCCGAGGTGCTGCCCGGCGCCCGGTCGCTCGTCGGGCCGGACGCCACCGCCGGTGCGCTGACCGCCGCGCTGGACGGTGCCGGCATGGTGCACATCGCGGCCCACGGCACCTTCCGCGCCGACAATCCGCAGTTCTCCACGCTGGAGCTGGCCGACGGGCCGCTGTTCGCCTACGAATGGGAGCGGGTCGCCCGTCCGCCCGGCTGCGTGGTGCTCTCCGCCTGCGAATCGGGGCTGACCGACGTCCGTCCCGGTGACGAGATCATGGGTTTCGCCGCGGTGCTGCTGGCGCTGGGTACCCGGTGTCTGATCGCCACCGTCCTGCCGGTGCCCGCCGAGCCCACCACGGCGCTCATGGTGGACCTGCACCGACGGATGTGGGCGGGCGCCCACCCCGCCTCGGCGCTCGCCGAGGCCCAGCAGGCGTTCGTCGCCTCCGGCGACAGCACCGCCCGGGCCACTGCGGCGGCGTTCGTCTGCCTGGGCGCCGGCTGAGACCGGGCCGTCTAGATCAGCGCGGCAGCGGTGGCGCGATCCAGCGCGCCGTCGGCGACGACCACCTGGTAGCGGCCGGGCCGGCTGGTGCCGGCCGGGATCGTCGCGGTCTGCGCGAACGCGAACGCCACGCAGACCCCCGGATACATCGTGGTCCGGACGAACCACCGGTCCCCCGGCCCCAGACCACTGAACACCAGCGTGTACGCCGCGCCCTCCGGCGACCTGCCGCGCAGTGCGACCCACGGCTCGGCGCAGCCGTTGACCGTCTCCTCGCCGTCGCGCGCGGCGGTGAACACCTCGGTCGGCCCGTCCGTCAGCGCCCGCCAGAAGAACCCGCCGTACCCGGCCCCGCCGGGGCGACCGTTGGTGGCCGGGCTGCCCAGCGTCACGTCCCGGTCGGCGGGAGCGGTCAGGGTGCTGCCGACGTCGAGCCGCCAGGCGCTCCGGTGGCCCGGCAGCACCGAGGCGGTGAGGGTACGCCGCTCGGTGAGCAGCACCGCACCGGTCGGGTCGCACCAGTGCAGCAGGTGGTCGAGCCGGTCGGGTGCGCGATGCTGCCAGCCGGTGTGCGCGATCCGGCCGTGGTCGGCCCGCCAGGTGTAGCCGACGTCGCGGACGTAGGTGCGACCGCCCCAGAGGTTGGTGCCGTCGACGTCCTGCACGGCCAGCGACGCACCGAGGTGCCAGACGTGGTCGGCCGGGAACGCGTCGGTGACCGTGGTGCCCGCCAGGGTACGCACCGGGTGCAGGTAGGGCCGGGGTCCGTGCTTCGCGTCGAGGTCGGGTGCGAGCACGTACCGGGCGACCGGCGTACCGCCGACGACCAGGTGCGGATCGTCGTCGGTCGAACGCGTACCGGTGAGCGGTCCGGCGGTCACGACAGCTCCGCCTCGGCGACCGTCCGGCGGCGGGCCACGGCGTGCACGGCGGCCAGCGCGTACCCGGCGAGGATCGGCACCGCGACCGGGGTGACCAGCACGCCGAGCAGCGCGGCGACCACGGTGGTGCCGGCCAGCGCGGCCCAGTGCGCGGGGTGGTCGAGGCAGGCCCGGGCGGCCCGGCCGGCGGCCCACCGCCAGCCGGTGCCGCCGGTACGACCCACCTCGACCACGACGGCGGCGGCGTACCCGAGCAGGCCCGCCGCGACGACGGTGGTGACGCTCAACGCCAGCGCCCCGCCGGGCACCCGACCGGTGGCCAACGCCACCAGGTCGGCGGCGAGCAGGCCGACGGCGGCGAGCCCGAGCAGCGCCACCGGCAGGCCCGGCAGCAGTCCCCGGCCGAACCGGGAGAACGTCTGCCGGGCCGTCGGCCACCTGCCGGTGGCCAGCCAGTCGTGCACGGCCGCGCTGGCGGTGCCGACCGCGGCGCCGGCGGTCACCACCGGCACCGAGGCGAGCACCGTCAGGATGCCGACCAGCGCCAGGTCGGCGGCGTCGCGGACGGTGTCGCGCCAGTCGCGGCGCGGTGTCCGCCGGTCGTGGCCGTCGTCAGCCCTTGAGTCCACTGGTGTTGATCCCCTCGACGAGCATCCGTTGGAAGGCCACGAAGAACACGAAGACCGGCAGCAGGGACAGCACCGACATGGCGAACATCGGTCCCACCGCGCTCTGGCTGGTGGAGTCGATGAACAGGGTCAGCGCCACCGGCACCGTGTAGTCGCTCAGGCTGGACAGGAAGACCAGTTGCCGGAAGAAGTCGTTCCAGGTCCAGATGAACGAGAAGATCGCGGTGGTGACCAGCGCGGGTCGGCTCAGCGGCAGGATGACGTACCGGAAGATGCCGAACGCGTTGGCGCCGTCGATCCGGGCGGCCTCGTCCAGCTCACGCGGGATGCTCCGCATGAACTGCACCATCAGGAAGACGAAGAACGCCTCGGTGGCCAGGAACTGCGGGATCAGCAGTGGGAGGTACGGCCAGTCGCCGCCGACCAGGCCGAGGCTGCGGAACAGGATGTACTGCGGCACGATCAGCACGTGCCCCGGCAGCAGCAGGGTGCCGATCATGACGGCGAACCACAGCCCGCGCAGCCGGAACCTCAGCCGGGCGAAGGCGTACGCGGCCAGCAGGCAGCTCACCGCGTTGCCGACCACGGTCAGCAGACTGACCGTGGCGCTGTTGAGGAAGAACCGGCCGAAGCTGACGTCGAAGTTGCTCCAGCCGTTGGTGTAGTTGCCCGGGGTGAAGGTCTCCGGCAGCAGCCCGATGTTGTTGACGATCTCCTGCTGCGACTTGAACGACGTGCCGATCATCCAGATCAGCGGATAGAGCACCACCGCGACGATGGCCAGCAGCACGATCAGCCGCAGCCAGGAGCGGCTGCGCGGGCGTTGCGGGCGGGTCGCCACGGGTGGCGCCACGGTGCTCGCCACCATCAGCGGTCCTCCCCGTCGGAGTAGTGCACCCAGAACCGGCCGGTGCTGAAGAAGACGACCGTGATCAGGGCGATGGCGATCAGGAACACCCAGGCCATCGCGGAGGCGTAACCCATCTCCAGGTCGGTGAAGCCGGTGATGTAGAGGTTCAGCGTGTACATCAGGGTCGAGTCGACCGGGCCGCCGGTGCCGTTGCTGAGCACGAACGCGGCGGTGAAGCCCTGGAAACCGTTGATGGTCTCCAGCACCAGGTTGAAGAAGATCACCGGAGAGAGCATCGGCAGCGTCACGTTGACGAACTTGCGGAACGTCCCGGCGCCGTCCACCGAGGCGGCCTCGTACAGCTCGGTCGGCACCTGCTTGAGCCCGGCCAGGAAGATCACCATAGGTGCGCCGAACTGCCAGATGGCCAGCACCATCAGGGTCTCCAGGGCCCAGTCCGGGTCGTTGACCCAGGGCTTGCCCTCGATGCCGAACAGCGCCAGGAAGGAGTTGAACGCCCCCTCCCGGTTGAACATGTTCACCCAGACGATGGCCAGCGCCACGCTGCCGCCGAGCAACGACGGCAGGTAGAACAGGCCCCGGAACAGCCCGACCCCGCGCCAGGCCCGGTTGAGCAGCAGCGCCACCCCGAGGGCCGCGGCCAGTTTCAGCGGTACGGCGATCAGGGCGAAGCTGAGCGTGACCCGGACCGAGTGCCACCACGACGGATCGCTGGTGAACATCCGTTCGTAGTTGGCCAGCCCGACCCACTCCACCTCGGACCAGGGGGTGAGGATGTCGTAGTTGGTGAAGCTGAGGTAGAGCGACAACAGCATGGGCATCGCCGTGATGGCCATCAGACCGATGAGCCAGGGCGACAGGAAGACGTAGCCGGCCAGACCTTCCCCGTGCCGGATCCGTCCGGTCCCGCGCCGGGTGGCGTCGGGCCGGACGGATCCGGTGCCGCGGCGGGTCGGGTCGGGCGCCGTGGTCAGGGCCACGAACTGCTCCTCTCCGGGTTTCGCGGCGGCGTCAGGACGCGATCGCTGCCTTGCAGGCCTCGACGAACTGCGCCGCGGCCTCGGCGGGGGTGGCCCGCCCGTACTGGGCGTTCTCGGCGGCCTTGGTCAGTTCGGCGCGGACCTTGCTGTGGCCCTTGATCGGCACCTGCGGCGCCTCGCCGAACGTCTCGGCCAGCTTGTTCTCGACCTCGATGGACTGCTTCATCGCCGGGTCGGTGGTGTCGTCGCTGACCACCCGGCGCAGGTCCATGTTGGACGGCAGGCCCCGGTCGGTGCCGAGCAGCTTGACCGCCTCCGGGTCGTTGGCGAGGAAGTTGATCACGTCCACCGCGACGTCGGCGTTCTTGCTGCCCCGGAAGACCGACCAGTACATCGAGGCGCGGGCCCACTGCGCGCTCGGGTCACCCGGGTACGCGATGACGCCCAGCTCGTCGGCGGTGTTCTTCTTCAACTCCGGCATCTGGTTGACCCAGACCCAGGAGGTGCCCGACTTGCCGGTCACCACGAGCTGCTTGGTGATGTCGGTGGCGTTTCCCTCGTGGATGATGTCGGGGGTGGGCGTGGCGCCCCGGTCCCGCGCGCCCTTCCACAGCTCGAACCACCTGGTCACGTCCTCGGCGGTGAAGCCGAGGTCGTTGCCGGAGTAGAGGTCCTTGCCCTGCTGGCGCAGCCAGACCCAGAACGCCTTGTAGTCGGCGCTGGGGTCCTGGGTGCCGGGGACACCGGCCTTCTTGCTGACCTGCTCGGCCCAGGCGATGTGCTCCTCCCAGCTCATCCCGGTGGTCGGCTCGGGCAGCCCGTTCTTGGTCAGCAGCGTCTTGTTGTAGACCAGGCCCTGGGTGTTCTCCCCGGCGGCGAGGCCGGCGAGTTTGCCGTCGACCTCGCCGTACTGGAGCAGGCTGGGCGGGAACCTGCTGGTGTCGAGGTCGCCGGAGTCCGCGTACTTCTTCAGGTCCAGGGTGGCGTTGCGGGCCGCGTACTCGGCGAGGAAGTTGTCGTCGATCTGGAAGATGTCCGGCGGGTTGCCACCGGCGGTCAGCGTGGCCAGCTTGTCGAAGTAGCCCTGGTTGGCCTGCCAGACCTTCTCGAACGTGACGTCCGGGTTCTTCTTGGTGTAGAGGTCGAGGGCCTGGTTGGTGAGATCGGCCCGGGCCTCGCCGCCCCACCAGAAGATGGAGAGCTTGACCTTGCCGTCGGAACCGGCGTCGTCACCGCCGCAGGCGGCGGCCGCGCCGACCAGCGGCAGGGCCACGACGGCGGCGAGCATGCCGCGCAGCAACCGGCGGCGGAGCAGGGGGGTACGGTAGGTGCGCCCGTCGGACGCGTTCGCGGTGGGGTGCGTTGCGGGGTGCATGTGCGCTCACTCCTTGGCGTTAGGAGGCGACGACGTCACCGGCGGCCACGATCGGGCTGCCCGGGTCCGCACGGCGATGCGGGCCCGGGCCTACGGCAGCGGCGCCGGGACGTTCCCGGCCGGCGTATGGTCCCGGCGCGGTGGAGTCGCGGATGACCAACTCGGTCTGGAGCATTACCTGTGCGGTGGTACGACGGACGCCGACTGTCGCCCCGGCACCGCCGCCCCGCCCGGTGCGCGGGAGATCGGTGTCCTGTTGCAGCAACATGTCGACGGCCGTCCGGCCGGCGGCCGCGGTCGGCGTGGCCACCGTCGTCAGCTTGGGGCGGGTGAGTCGGCTCAGGCTGATGTCGTCGACCCCGACGACACTCACCTCCTGCGGCACCCCGACCCCGAGTGCGTCGAGCCCCTCCAGGAGTCCGATCGCGATCAGGTCGTTGTAGGCGAGCACGGCCGTGACGCCGGCCCGGCGGACCTGCTCCGCCTGGGCCAGGCCACCGTGTTCGGTGGGCGGGTTGGGGCCGAGCACGGTCAGGTCCGCGCCGGCGGTCCGGGCCGCCGCGCTGGCGGCGCGTCGGATCTCCCGGCTGGTCCATGAGCCGCGCGGCCCGCCGAGCAGGGCGATCTGCCGGTGGCCCAGGCCGACGAGGTGCTCGATGGCGGTGCGCGCGCCCTGCCCGACGTCCATCAGGACGCAGGGCAGACCGGCCAGTTGGCGGTTGACCACGACCAGCGGCACCTCGCGGCTGAGCTGCTCGATCAGGCTGTTGCTCATCCGTGGGCTGCACAGCAGCACGCCGTCGACCTGCTTGGCCAGCGCGTGCACCAGTTCCTCCTCCGCGGCGGCGTCCTCGTTCGTGTCGGCGACGAAGACGTGGTAGTCGCGGTGGCGGGCCTGGCTCTCCGCCGCCTTGATCAGCGGCGGGAAGAACGGGTTGGCGATGTCGGCGATGATCAGGCCGATGTTGTGCGTCCGGCCGGTGATGAGGGCGCGGGCGGCGCGGTTGGGCCGGTAGCCCAGGTCCTCGGCGCAGGCCAGGACCCGTACCCGGGTCTCCGGGTTGACCAGATGGGGTGCGGAGAAGGTGCGGGAGACGGTGGAGATGTGCACGCCGGAGGCCCGTGCGACGTCCCGGATGGTGACTGGCACTCAGGCCCCCTTCATCGATGTGTGTCGGCGGTCACGGGTGTCGCCAATTAATGCAAACGGTTGCTCCACTGTCAACGGCGCTTGATTACAGCTCTGTTTCGGCCGGGCTCTCACCATGCACTCTAAGCCCCACGAATAGGGTCAAAAGACGCCGATTCTCGGCTGCTCGTTGACTCTGACCAATCGATCGTGGTTACTTCACTGCAAAGGTTTGCACAAAGATCGAGGAGGATCGGTCTGTGTCACCGCAACCCGGCAAGCGCGCCCGGTACGCCGTCGTCGGCACCGGCGCCCGCGCCGAGATGTTCGTCCGGGCACTGGTCCGCGACCACGCGGACACCGCCGAGCTGGCCGCGTTCGCCGACGTCAACCAGGCCCGGATGGACGCCCACAACCGATGGCTCGGCGAGCTGGGCCACGCCGCGCTGCCGACCTACCACGCCGACGACTTCACCGCGATGCTCACCAAGGAGCGGGTCGACGTGGTGCTGGTGACCTCGGTCGACGTCACCCACGACGCGTACGTGGTGGCCGCGCTGGACGCCGGCTGCGACGTGGTCACCGAGAAGCCGATGACCACCGACGCGCCCCGCTGCCAGCGCATCCTCGACGCGGTACGCCGCACCGGCCGACGGGTGACGGTGGCGTTCAACTACCGCTACAACCCGTTGCACGAACAGATGCGGCGGCTGCTCGCCGAGGGCGCGGTCGGCGAGATCGGCTCGGTGCACTTCGAGTGGCTGCTCGACGTACGCCACGGGGCCGACTACTTCCGGCGCTGGCACCGCGACAAGGCCAGCTCCGGCGGGCTGATGGTGCACAAGGCCAGCCACCACTTCGACCTGGTCAACTGGTGGCTCGACGCCACCCCGGTGCAGGTGTACGCCGCCGGCCGGCTGTTCTTCTACGGCGACGACGGCCGCCGGCACGGCTACGCCCGCGACTACGAGCGGGCGCACGCCGCCCCCGCCGCCGCCGACGACCCGTTCGCGCTGCGCCTGGCCGAGCACCCCCGGCTGCGGGAGCTGTACCTGGACGCCGAGGCCTCCGACGGCTACCACCGCGACCGCAACGTCTTCGCCCCCGGCGTGACCATCGAGGACGACATGGCGGTGCTGGCCACCTACTCCAGCGGCGCGACGATGACCTACCACCTCACCGCGTACGCGCCGTGGGAGGGCTACCGGGTGATGGTCAACGGCAGCCGGGGCCGGCTGGAGCTGGAGGTCACCGAGAGCGAGTTCGTCAGCCCGGCCGCCGCCGGCGCACTCAAGGGCGCCGCCCTGCACGGCGCCGAGGCCGCCAGCGAGGGCGGCGACGCCACGCTGACCCTGCGCCCCTTCTGGTCCCCGCCCCGACGCATCGAGGTCGACGGGTACACCCGGCACGGCCACGGCGGGGCGGACGCCCGGATGACCCAGGTGCTGTTCGGCGGCGTACCCGATCCGCTGGACCGCGCGGCGACCGCCCGCGACGGCGCACTGGCCCTGCTCACCGGCCTGGCCGCCAACCGGTCCTTCGACACCGGCGCCCCCGTGCGGGTCGCCGACCTGCTCACCCTCGACTGACCTCGACCCCAGGAGCCGAACCCCGTGCCCACCTCGACCCGTCCCGACCTGCTGTTACCCGCCGAGCCCGGCCAACGCGCCCTGGCCCGCGAGCTGTACGCGCTGGTGGCGCGGCTGCCCATCATCTCGCCGCACGGGCACGTCGACCCGGGGCTGCTCGCCGACGACCAGCCGTTCCCCGACCCGTCCCGGCTGCTCATCGTGCCCGACCACTACCTGACCCGGATGCTGTTCAGCCAGGGGGTGCTCCCGGCCGAGCTGGGCGTGCCCACCCGCGACGGCAGCCCGGTGGAGACCGACGGGCGGCGGATCTGGCGACGCTTCGCCGAGCACTGGCACCTCTTCCGCGGGACCCCGTCCCGGCTCTGGCTGGAGCAGACCCTCACCGAGGTCTTCGGCCTGGACACCCGACTGTCGCCGCAGACCGCCGACGAGGTGTACGACGCGCTCGCCGCCCGGCTCGCCGAGCCGGAGTTCCGGCCCCGGGCCCTGTTCGAACGGTTCAACATCGAGGTGCTGGCCACCACCGAGTCCCCCCTGGACGACCTGGGTCGGCACGCCAAGCTCGCCGCCGACGGGTGGGGTGGTCCGGGCGGTCGGGTGGTCACCACCTTCCGGCCGGACAACGTGGTGGACCTGGAGTTCGAGGACTGGTCGGCCAACGTCGACCGGCTCGGCGAGATCACCGGCGAGGACACCGGCACGTACCAGGGCTACCTGGCCGCGCTGCGGGCCCGCCGGGAGGCGTTCATCGCCGCCGGTGCCACCTCGTCGGACCACGGGCACCTCACCGCCCGCACCCTGGACCTCGGCGCGGGCGCGGCGGAGGTCTTCGACCGGGCCCGCCGGGGTCGGGCCGAGCCGGGCGACACCGAGGCGTTCCAGGCACACATGTTGCTGGAGTTCGCCCGGATGTCGCTGGACGACGGCCTGGTCATGCAGTTGCACCCGGGAGCGGTACGCAACCACAACCGCTGGCTGCACGACCGGCACGGCCGTGACGTGGGCGGCGACGTCCCGCAGGCCACCGAGTTCGTGCACGCGCTGGCGCCGCTGCTCGACGCGTACGGCAACGACCCCCGGCTGCGGGTGGTGCTCTACACGCTGGACGAGGACACCTTCACCCGGGAACTGGCACCGCTGGCCGGTGGGTACGCCGCCCTGGTGCTCGGCGCACCCTGGTGGTTCCTGGACTCCCCCGAGGTGCTGCGCCGATTCCGCGAGACGGTCACCGAGACCGCCGGCTTCTACAACACCGCCGGGTTCGTCGACGACACCCGCGCGTTCTGCTCCATCCCGGTACGCCACGACGTGGCCCGCCGCATCGACGCCGGCTTCCTCGCCCGGCTGGTGGCCGAGCACCGACTGCCCATGGACGAGGCCGCCGAGACCATCGTCGACCTGGCGTACCGGCTGCCGAAGCAGGTCTTCAAGTTCGGAGAGAAGCAGGCATGACGACCATCACCGACGTGACCGTGCACGACGTACGGTTCCCGACCGCCGCCAGCGGCGACGGCTCCGACGCGATCAACCGGGGCGACTACTCGGCCACCTACGTCGAGTTGCGCACCGACGACGGGCCGACCGGCGCCGGGTTCACCTTCACCAACGGTCGCGGCAACGAGATCACCTGCGCCGCCGTGCAGGCCCTGGCCCACCACGTGCGGGGACGCGGCGTGGAGGAGATCACCGCCGAACCGGTGGCGTTCTGGCGCTCGCTCGTCGCCGACGTGCAGTTGCGCTGGCTCGGCCCGGAGAAGGGGGTCATCCACATGGCCACCGGCGCGCTGGTCAACGCGGTGTGGGACCTGCGCGCCAAGCTCGCCGGCAAGCCGATGTGGCGCTACCTGGCCGAGCTGTCCACCGAGGAGTTGGTGGCCAACGTCGACTTCCGGCACATCACCGACGCGCTCACCCCGGACGAGGCCGCCGCTCTCCTGGACAAGGGACGCGACGGGCTCGCCGACCGGCTGGCCCTGCTGGAGCGGGACGGCTTCCCCTCGTACACCACCTCGGTGGGCTGGCTGGGCTACCCGGACGACAAGGTGCGGGCGTTGACCCGGGAGGCGTACGCGCAGGGGTGGCGGGCGATGAAGATGAAGGTCGGCGGCCCGCCCGAGGACGACCTGCGGCGGGCCCGGATCATCCGGGCCGAGATCGGCCCGGACGCGCTGCTGATGATGGACGCCAACCAGGTGTGGGACGTCGACGAGGCGATCACCAACATGACGGCGCTGGCCGAGGTCGACCCGTACTGGATCGAGGAGCCGACGCACGCCGACGACGTGCTGGGCCACGCCCGCATCGCCCGCGCGCTGACCGAGCTGACCGGCGGCCGGTGCCGGGTCGCCACCGGCGAGGTGGCCGCCAACAAGGTCATCTTCAAGCAGTTGTTGCAGGCCGAGGCGATCGGCGTGATGCAGATCGACGCCTGCCGGGTGGCCGGGGTCAACGAGGTGCTCGCCGAGATCCTGCTGGCCGCGAAGTTCGGCGTACCCATCTGCCCGCACGCGGGCGGCGTCGGGCTCTGCGAGTACGTCCAGCACCTGGCGATCTTCGACTACCTGCGGGTGGGCACCAGTCTGGACGGCCGGATGGTGGAGTACGTCGACCACCTGCACGAGCACTTCGTCGACCCGGTACGCACCCGCGACGGGCGGTACCTGCTGCCGACCGAACCGGGCTACAGCGCCACCATGCGGCCGGAGTCGATCGCCACCTTCCGCTTCCCGGACGGCCCGACGTGGCGGTGACCGTGGGCGCGTCCCGACTGGACCTGGGCGCCCTGCGCCGACTGCCGGCGCAGTCCCGTCCGCTGATCCGCCCGGGCACCGTGCCGGCCGGCGTGATGCACCTCGGGCTCGGCGCGTTCCACCGCGCCCACCAGGCCGTCTACACCGAGCAGGCGCTCGCGTCGGCCGGGGGCGACTGGGGCATCGTCGGCGTCGCGCCACGCAACGCCGATCTGGTGCGGACGCTGACCGCGCAGGACAACCTGTTCAGCGTGAGCACGCTCTCCGCCGCCGACCAGCAGACCCGGGTGATCGGAGCGCTGGCCGACGTCCGGCTGGCCGCCGCCGACCCGGGCGCGATCGTGGCGTTGCTGGCCGACCCGGCGATCCGGGTGGTGACGCTGACGGTGACCGAGAAGGCGTACCAGCTCGATCCGGCGGCCGGGACGCTGCGCCCCGACTCCGAACTGGTCGCCGACCTGACCGGCGACCGGCCCCCGGCCACCGTGCCGGGGCTGCTGGTGCGCGGCCTGCTCGCCCGGGCCGCCGCCGACGCCGGGCCGATCGCGCTGGTGAGCTGCGACAACCTGCCCGCCAACGGTCGTCGGCTGCGTGGCCTGGTCACCCAGGCGCTGGTGTACGCGGGCACCGGGCAGACCGCGCTGGACTGGGTCCAGGACCAGGTCGGCTTCCCCGGCACCATGGTCGACCGGATCGTCCCGGCCAGCACCGCGCAGACCCTGGACGCGGCCCGCCGGGCGCTCGGCGTCGAGGACCTGGCGGCGGTGGCGGCCGAGCCGTACACCCAGTGGGTGATCGAGGACGACTTCCCCGGCGGACGGCCCGCCTGGGACCGGGCCGGTGCGGTGCTCTGCGCCGACGCCGGGCCGTGGGAGCGGCTGAAGCTGCGCGGACTCAACGGGGTGCACTCGGCCGCCGCGTACCTCGGTGCGCTCGCCGGATGCGAGACGATCGCCGACGCGCTCGCCCTGCCGCACCTGACGACGGTGCTGCGGCGGCTGATTGCCGAGGACGTGGCGGCCAGCTTCACCCCGCCCGACGGCGTCGACGTGGTCGACTACGGCGAGCAGGTGCTGGCCCGCTTCGGCAACCCGGCGATCCGGCACCGCACCCTCCAGGTGGCCATGGACGGATCGCAGAAGCTGCCGCAGCGGATCCTGCACACCATCGCCGACCTGCGCGCGTCCGGCCGGTCCGCCCGGTGGGCGGCGCTGGTCGTGGCCGCCTGGATCCGGTTCGCCCAGGGCACCGCCGACGACGGCCGCGCACTGCCGCTGGACGACCCGCTGGCCGAGCGGATCCGTACCGCCCTGGCCGCCGCGCCGCAGACCCCGGTCGGTGCCGTCGACGCGGTCCTCGCCCTCGACGAGGTCGTCCCGCCCGAGGTGGCCGCCGACGCGCAGGTCCGCGCCGACGTCACCGCCTGGCTGACCGACCTGCACCGGCACGGCGTCCGAGCGACCCTGGCCGGTGCCGGATGAGTGAAAGGAAGGGCACCTTCCTAACGCCTGCGGTAGAGCAGGGGTCCCCTGCCAACGCCCCGACACCCACGACCCGCGCGACGCCCGCGACCCGCGCGACGCCCGCCGTACCCGCCACGTCGGTGCCGACGGTCGCGCTGGTCGGGGCGAACGGGCACGGACGTTGGCACCGGCGGGTGCTCGGCCCGCTGCACGACGCCGGACGGCTGCGCCTGGTCGCACTGGTGGACACCCGGCCGTTGGAGGACGAACCGACCGCGCCGGTACCCCCCGACGCCCGGGTCTTCACCGACCACCGCGCCATGCTCTCCGCCGTCACGCCGGACGTGGTGGTGATCTGCACCCCGCCGCACACCCACCTGCCGATCGCCCGGGACGCGTTGACCGCCGGTGCCGACCTGCTGCTGGAGAAGCCGCCGGTGCTCTGCACCGCCGAACACGAGGAGCTGGCCGGGGCGTTGGCCGGCACCGGCCGGGTGGCGCAGGTCGGCTTCCAGGCGCTCGGGTCGGCCGCGCTGACCGCACTGACCGACGCGGTCGGCGCCGGTCGACTGGGTACGGTCACCGGCATCGCCACCGTCGCCGCCTGGCAGCGTCCGGACGCGTACTACGCCCGCTCACCGTGGGCCGGTCGGCGGACGTTGCACGGGCGGCCGGTGCTCGACGGCGCGTTGGCCAATCCGCTGGCGCACGCGGTGATGCAGTGCCTGGCGGTGGCCGAGGCGGTCACCGGTGGGCCGGTGGAGCCGACCGCCGTCGAGGTGGAGCGCTACCGGGTCCGGCCGATCGAGGTCGAGGACACCGCCGTGCTGCGGGTACGCCTGCGGCACGGCCCGCCGGTCGTGGCCGCGGTGACGCTGGCCGGGGAGGACTTCGTCCCCGGCGAGGTGATCGTGACCGGGGACGCCGGACGGGCCGTGCTGGAGTACCCGACGGACCGCCTGCTGCTGCCCGGCGAGACGCAGGCACGGGAGGTGCCCGGCCGACGGGGCCTGTTGGAGAACCTGCTGGACCATCGGGCCGATCCCCGGGTGCCGTTGATCGCGCCGCTGGCCCGGACCGCCCCGTTCACCGCGGTGCTGACCGCGCTCCAGGCGGCGCCCGAGCCGACGTTGCTCGGTGGCGGCTGGGTGGAGACGGTCGGCGACGGCCCGCAGCGGGTGCGAGTCGTTCCGGGCGTCAACGACGTGCTGCGCCGGTCCGCCGAGAGCGGCGCGTTGCCGACCGAGCTGGGTGTGCCGTGGGCGGTCGCCCCGTGGCGGACCGATCCGACCGGAGCGGAATAGGAGGACACCGCAACGCCACTGCAACATCGCCGGTCCGATCAGGACCGATCACGCCACGATGACCAGCGGTTTCCCGACCGGGACAGGTCGGGACGATGTCGGCCGAAAGCATTTTCTGCAACAAAACTGCACATCATTAATATTGACCACAATAAAAACATAACCGTAACCTTCGTCACATAGAGAAACAACGACGAGGGAACGGGACGAGCTGATGCGCAGAATTGCCGCCGGTGCGGCATTGATCATTCTCACCCTGACCGCCGCGCCCACCCCGGCGGCGGCACACCCCGGCCCGACGGGCGGCACGGACACCCTGTCCGTGCTGGCCCGCCAGATCGGCCGACAGGCGCTGCCGACGAACGACGGCTGGGCGGCGGCCGGGCCGGGCACCACCGGTGGCTCCACCGCCACCGCCGACCAGGTCCACGTGGTCGACAGTCGCCAGGACCTGGTCGCCGCGCTCGGCGGGAACAACGCCACCAACGCGACCAACGCGACCCCGAAGATCGTTTACATCCGGGGCGAGATCGACGGGTTCGAGGACGCCGACGGTCGACTGCTCGACTGCGCCGACCTGGCCGACCCCGGGTACTCGCTGGAGACGTACCTGGCCGCGTACGACCCGACCGTGTGGGGACGGGTGGCGCCGAGCGGGCCGGTGGAGGAGGCCCGGGTCCGGTCGGTGACCAACCAGACCCGGCAGACCCAGATCAACGTCGGCCCGAACACCACCATCGTCGGTCTGCGCGGGGCGCGACTGACCGGCCTCACCCTGATGATCGACCGGGCACCCAACGTCATCGTCCGCAACATCACCTTCGACGACGCCCGGGACTGCTTCCCCGCCTGGTCCCCCACCGACGGCGAGACGGGCAACTGGAACTCCCAGTACGACCTGGTCTCGGTCCGCCGCAGCGAGAACGTCTGGATCGACCACAACACGTTCACCGACGGCGACAATCCCGACAGCGGCCAGCCGGTCCACTTCGGACGGCCGTACCAGGTGCACGACGGCGCGCTGGACATCACCCACACGGCCAGCCTGGTGACCGCCTCCTGGAACCGGTTCGACGGGCGGGACAAGCTGATGCTGATCGGCTCGTCCAACACCGTCGGCCCGGACGTCGGTCGGCTCAACGTCACCCTGCACCACAACCTGTTCGACGAGGGGCTCCAACGGCTGCCCCGGGTCCGCTTCGGGCAGGTCGACCTCTACAACAACCAGTACCGGCTGACCGGCGACGCTTTCGAGTACGCCATCGGCGTCGGCGTGCAGTCCGCCGTGTACGCGGAGAACAACCACTTCACCCTCGGCGCCGGCATCACCGCCGCCGATCTGCTCTACGACTGGAGCGGCACCGCGATCACCACCCGGGGCAACTGGGTGAAGGCCGCCGGCAAGCTACCCCGCCCGGTGGACCTGGTGGCCGCGTACAACGCCGCGCACGACCCGGACCTGTCGCCCGACGCCGGCTGGACGCCGACGCTGCGGCACGGACCGGTCCTCCCGGCACCACTGGTGCCCCTCGTCGTCGGCCCGCTCGCCGGAGCCGACCGCCTGCCGCTCTGACCGTCCCTCAGGCGACCCGGCGACCACCCCCGGCTGTAGCAGTACCACCACCGATAGCACGGAAGGTAGGCAAGGATGAGACGAACAGTCGCACTGCGACTCCTCGCGGGGCTGTCCGCGACGGCCGTGGGCGCCGCGGTCTGCGTGACCCTGGTGACCCCCCAGGCGTCGGCCGCCGTCGGCAGCGCCACCGGCTTCGCCACCCGCAACGGCGGCACCACCGGCGGCGCGGGCGGCCAGACGGTACGCGCCACCACCGGCACCCAGATCCACGCGGCCCTGTGCAACCGGGCCAGCAGCAGCACCCCGATCACCATCCAGGTGGAGGGGACCATCAACCACGGCAACACCACCAAGGTGTCCGGGTCGAGCTGCAACACCGCCGCCGACGTGATCGAGCTCAAGCAGATCAGCAACGTCACCATCCTCGGGGTGGGCAACGGTGCCGTCTTCGACCAACTCGGCATCCACATCCGCGAGGCCCGCAACATCATCATCCAGAACGTGACGGTGCGGAACGTCAAGAAGTCCGGCTCACCCACCTCCAACGGCGGTGACGCGATCGGCATGGAGAGCGGTGTCCGCAACGTCTGGGTCGACCACGTCACCCTGGAGGCGTCCGGTGGCGAGTCGGAGGGCTTCGACGGCCTCTTCGACATGAAGAACGACACCCAGTACGTGACGCTGTCGTACAGCATCCTGCGCAACTCGGGTCGTGGTGGCCTGATCGGCTCCAGCGAGAGCGACCGCTCGAACGGGTTCGTCACGTTCCACAACAACCTGTACGAGAACATCGACTCGCGGGTGCCCCTGCTACGCGGCGGGCAGGCGCACATCTACAACAACCACTACCTGCGGATCAACGAGTCCGGCATCAACTCGCGGGCCGGCGGGCAGGCCAAGGTGGAGAACAACTACTTCCAGAACGCCAAGGACGTGCTCGGCACGTTCTACACCAGCGAGGCCGGCTACTGGCAGGTCAGCGGCAACACCTTCGACAACGTCACCTGGTCGGCCCGCAGCGGCGACAACAACCCGGCCGGGCCCAACCCGACATCCAACACCAGCGTCAGCATCCCCTACTCGTACCGGATGGACGCGGCGAGCTGCGTGCCGACCATCGTCCGGGACACGGCCGGCGCCAACAAGGGCATCCGGACCTCGAACGGCAACTGCACCCCGACGAACCCGACGACCAGCCCCACCCCGGGGCCGACCAGCCCGACGCCCGGACCGACCACCAGCCCCACCCCCGGGCCGACGAACCCGCCGAGCGGCACCAACCTGAGCATCGGCGCCGGTTCCGACGGTTCCAGCAAGGCCAGCGGCACCAGCTACGGCGACGTCCGGGACGGCGACATGAACACCGCCTGGTCCCCGTCGGCTACGACGGGTTCCATCTCGATCAAGTGGGACTCCGCGAAGACGATCTCCCGGGTCACCATCCGTGAGGCGTCCGGCGCGGTGGGCAACATCCGGGGCTGGCGTCTGATCAACCACGGCACCGGGGCGGTACTCGCCTCCGGCACCACCGCCGGTGTGATCAGCTTCGCCTCGACCTCGCTCAGCAAGGTCACCTTCGAGATCACCAGCTCCAGCGGCACGCCGAGGGTCGCCGAGTTCGAGACGTACGCCTGACCATCCGACCGCCACGTGGGCGGGAGCCGTCGACGGCTCCCGCCCACCGCCGTGCCGTCGCTGGGCGGCGGTGCGCGACGGCGAGGTGCCGGGGCACGCGGGCGGCCGGGCGGGACGGCGTACGGCAGAATCGGCGGGCGATGCGCGCGGCCACGATCCTCACCGCTCTCGCCGACCTGGCTCCGGCCGGCGCGGAGCGGATGTTCGACGTGTCCGGGACCGGGCGGCCACTGGTCTGGCTGCCCGAGCCGCACCGGGGTCCCCGTACCGCCCGGCTGGACCGCCTCGCCGCACTGGACGCGCTGCACCGCGACGAGCGGATCCTGCGGCTGGGGCTGGCGTTCCTGGTCGGCGGCGTCGACGTGGCGGGGACCCGGCGTCGGGTCCGGCTGCCGCTGCTGGCCCAACCGGTACGCCTGGAACGCGGTCGGCGCGCCTACCGGGTGGTGCCCGCCGGTGACCTCGAACTGACCTCGCTGATCGAGGATCGGGACCTCGCCGCCCGGCTGGAGGCCGCGCCGGGGCTCGCCGGTCCCGGCTGGCTGGCCGCGCCCGGCACCGCCGCCTGGGTGACCACGGCGGCCCAGGCCGCCGGCCTGACGGTCGACCGGGTCGTGCCGAGGCCACCGCGCCGCCTCGACGAGACGACCCTGACCGGCGTGGCCGCGGCGGCGCTGTTCGTCACCCGGGACGTCTTCGCCGGACGACTGCGGGACACCCTGCTGAACTGGGCGGGCCGCCCCGGATTGACCGGGACGGCCCTGACCCGGATCTACCTCGGTCCGGCCGAGACGCCGGCCGACGTCGCGGGCAGCACCACCAGCGGCACCGACTGCAGGACCGACGAGGGCACCGACGACGGGGCGAACGGGGACGACGTACTGTCGCCGCTGGCGCTGAACGAGGCGCAGCGGGACGTGGTCCGGCGGACCCGGACCGAGACGGTGGTGGTGGTCTCCGGCGCGCCCGGGAACGGCAAGAGTCACGCCCTGGTCGCCGCCGCCCTGGACACCGTGGGCCGGGGCGGGTCGGTGCTGGTGGCGACGCAGTCCGCGCACGCCGCGGAGGTGCTCGGCGAACTGCTGCGCCGACACCCCGGCCCACCGCCGGTGCTGTTCGGCGACGCCGAGCGGCGGGAGACCGTCGCCGCCGACCTCGCCGGTGGCATCGCGGCCGGGGTGGACGACGCCCAGTTGCGCGACGACGCCGCCGCCGTGGCCGCCGCCCGGGACCGGGTGAGCGCCGTCCGGTCCGGCATCACCGCCGCGCTGGAGCGGGAACGGCTCGCCGCCACCCTGCCCGGCTGGCAGCCGCTGCTGCCGGCGCTGGGCCACGACGCGCCGACGGTCTTCACGCCGGACGCCGACCTCGCCGCGATCCGGCGGGCCCTGGCCGACACGGGCCCGGCGGATACCGGCTGGTGGTCCCGGCTGCGTCGGGCCCGGGCCGCCCGACGGCTCCGGCGACTGACCGGTGCCGACCCCGGGCTACCCGCCGACCGGCTGCGGGCCGCCGTGGAGGCCGCCGAGGCGGTACGGGCGGCGGCGCGACTGACGGTCGAGGGCGGCACCGACCTGTCGGCCGCCTGGTCGGCGCTGACCGAGGCGGACACCGCGCTCGCCGAGGCGGTCGGCACCGCGCTGCGGCACCAGGTCACCAGCGCGCGACGGTGGACCGGCGACGCCCGCCGGGCCGCCGGTGCCCTGGGCACCGCCCTGCGGGCCGGTCGCAACCGTCGACGCGAGATGCTCGCCGGGCTGGACGCCGAGGCACTGGTGCGGGCCCTGCCACTCTGGGTCGGCACAGTCGCCGACGTGGAGGACCTGCTGCCCCCGGTGTCCGGCATGTTCGATCTGATCGTGCTGGACGAGGCGGCACACGTCGACCAGTTGCGGGCCGCCCCGGTGCTGGCCCGGGCCCGACGCGCCCTGGTCGCCGGTGACCCGCGCCAGTTGCGGTTCGTCTCCTTCGTCTCCGACGAGGACGTGACCGCCACCCTGCACCGGCACGGACTGGACCGCTTCGCCGACCGGCTCGACGTACGCCGGTCCAGCGCCTACGACCTGGCCGCCGGTGCGGCACCGGTCACCTGGCTGGGCGAGCACTACCGGTCCACGCCCCACCTGATCGGGTTCTCCGCACGGCGGTTCTACGGCGACCGGCTCAAGCTGGTGACCCGGCACCCCCGCACCGAGCGCACCGACGCCATCGACGTGGTCACCACCACCGACGCGGACGTGGTCGACGGCGTCAACCGGGCCGAGGTGGACGCCGTACTCGACCTGGTCGGCAAGCTCGCCGCCCAGCCGCCCGGCGGCGGCATCGCGGTGATCAGCCCGTTCCGCGCGCAGGCCGACGCGGTCGAGGCGGCGCTGCTGTCCACGTACGACGTCGACGAGATCGAACGGCTCGGCCTACGCTCCGGCACGGTGCACGCGTTCCAGGGCAGCGAGGCGGACGTGGTGATCGTCTCGCTGGGACTGGTCGACGACGACCCGCCGGGCCGGCACCGTTTCCTGGCCGAACCGAACCTGTTCAACGTCATGGTCACCCGCGCCCGACGGCACCTCACGGTGGTCACCTCGCTGCGCTCCCCCGACGGCATCGTCGCCGACTACCTCCGGTACGCCGCACAGCCGCCGGTCTCCACCACTGCCGACACACGCACGTCCGAGCCGTGGGCCCGCGCCCTCGCCGCCGAACTCGACCGGATCGGCGTGCCGGTACGGCCCGGCTACCCGGTCGGCCGCTGGCGGATCGATCTCTGTGTCGGGGCCGACACGGACGCGGTCGGGGTGATCTGCGGCGTGCACCCGGACGGGGTGGCCGCCCACGTGGAGCGGCAGCGCACCCTGGCCCGCGCGGGGTGGCGTCTGCACGACGTGTTCGCCAGCCGCTGGGCCGACGACCCGATCCGCGCCGCCCTCGACCTGACGGGCCGGATCAGCCCTCGCTGACCACGACAGACCGCCCACGCTCGATGGTGGTCACGGGTAGTCCTTGTCGTGCCGCCACCGACGGTGGGGCAAGGATGAGGTTCCGTCGTCGGTGGACCCGGACTCGGGGCCAGTCTCGTAGACCGCTGGCGGCCACCCAACCCTCAGGTACGCAGCCACGAGCACCCGTACCTGTGGACGGACAGCCCCGCTGTGGACAACCCCACCGCCGGCCCCCATCTGCTATGACGGCGGGGAGGTGCGGCGGCGCGCCGAGTGGGTCGGGGCGCACCGGCCGTCCCCCTACCGGTGCGGGTGATCGGTTATAAGGGACGGATGGAATTGCCACCGTATCTGGCCACCATGCCGATGCACGCGATCACCGAGATGCACGGCGAGGCCGGTCTGCGGGAGCGGTTCCGGCTGGAGATCGAGGTCTTCGACGAAGACGCCCGACGCCGCCTCGACGAGGCGTTGACGCTGGCCTCGCGGCTGCACCGGGACGACCGACGGTCCCGTGAGCCGTACGTGAACCACCTGCTCCGGGTCGCCATCCGGATGGTGCACTACTACGAGGTACGCGACGTCGACGTGATCGTCGCCGGGCTGCTCCACGACGCCGTGGAGGACCACCCGATCGAGCTGGCCGGGGCACGGAACGGCTCCGGGGTCGGTGGCCAGGACAGCTCCGACCGGGCCGCAGCCACCGGCGAGCAGGGCGGATCCGACCAGATCGGCGCGGCGCTGGAGGTGCTCGCGGAACGGTTCGGGCCTCGGGTGGCGCGGCTGGTGGCGGCGGTGACGAATCCGCCGTGGGATCCGGGGCGGGAGCGTGACGAGCAGTACCACGAGCACGTCGCCACCAGCCTGGAGCGGGAGCCGTGGGCGCGGGTCGTCAAGATCTCCGACTTCACGGACAACGGCGTCGGTGTGATCCACTCGATCGGTCCCAAGGTCGAGTCGTTGGCGCGGAAGTACCGCCCGCTGGTGCCCGTCTACCGGGATCTCGTCACCCGCCCGGACACTCCGCTCTCCGCTGCGGTGCGTCGGCACATCCTCGACCAGCTCGACCTGGCCGAGGAGCGCTTCAGCGCCATCCTCGACCAACCCGCCCACCCCGCCTGACCGGGCCACTCCGCCCGGCTACCGACCCCGGTCAGCCGCCGTCGGCCAGGTTGCGGGCCTCGGCGGCCTGGATCTCGGCGGCGCGGCGTTGGTACTCGGCGATCAGCGCCAACTCCTCGGTGCGGTACTCGGCGTGGAGTTCGCCGAGGGCCGGGTCGCGGTGGCCGGGACGGTCCGGTCGCCCAGGCGGCTCCGCAACAGGGTGGCCTGGGCGACCGGGCCGCCGCCCACGCCCAGGCCGTCCCGGGCCGCGTCGTAGAAGTGGTCGCGGGCCTCGTTGGCCCGGTGCAGCAGGTCCGGTAGCTCGTCGTCGGTGGGTACACCCCGGACGAGACGCTCGATCGCCCAGACCGCGTCGCGCCACGCCCGTGCCGCGGTCACCGTCGGGCCGTCACCGAGCAGCAGCACGTTCTCCCAGGCCAGGGTGTGCCGGAAGTCCGCCTCGATGAGGTTGGCCAGCTCCCGCTCCCGGTCCACCTGCGGGCCTTTCCGGCCGGGCGACAACCGGCCGGCGATGGTGTGCACCTCCTTGAGCGCGCGGGCGAACTCCGCGTACGCGTCGAGTCGCCGTTCGTCCCAGCGCACCGTCTGGGTACGCCGCCAGCGCGACCGGTCGGCCAGCGAGGTGGCGACGATCGTGCCGGCGGTGCCGATCAGCACACCGAGCAGGGCAGGCAGTTGCGCCAGGAGGCTTCCCACCACCCGAAGACTGCCACCTCCGAGCAAGATTCAGGGGCATGGGATTCCCGCCCGGGGCGGTATGTTCACCTTCGACAATGGACGGAGCCTGGATACGATGATCCAATCGAGCACAGGTCCGTCACCCCGACCCCGCTGACAGGAGCTAGGAATGGCCAGCCCGGACGCCGAACTCGCCGCGAAGCTCCAGCCCGAGGTGCCGCACGCCGCCCGGATCTGGAACTACTGGATGGGCGGGAAGGACAACTTCCAGTCCGACCGGGCCGCCGGCGACGCCGTGGCGGAGGTCTACCCCGAGATCGTGGTGATGGCCCAGCAGTCGCGCAAGTTCCTCATCCAGGCGGTGCGCTACCTGGCCGCCGAGGCGGGTGTGCGGCAGTTCCTCGACATCGGCACCGGACTGCCCACCATGCAGAACACCCACGAGGTCGCCCAGGCCGTCGCGCCCGACGCGCGCATCGTCTACGTCGACAACGACCCGATGGTGCTGGTCCACGCCCGCGCGCTGCTGTCCAGCACCACCTCCGAGGGCGTCACCACGTACGTGCCCGCCGACTACCACGACCCGGAGAAGATCCTCGCCGAGGCCGCCCGGACGCTCGACTTCGACCAGCCCGTCGCGGTGATGTACATGGGCGTGATGGGCTACGAGCCGGACCTGGACGTGATCCGCGCCATCGTCGGCCGGACCATGGCGGCCACCGCCTCCGGCAGCCACCTCGTGCTCTGGGACGGCACCGACACCAGCCCCGAGGTCGTCTCCGGCGCGGAACGGCTGGCCCAGAGCGGCGGCGTGCCGTACATCCTGCGCAGCCCCGAGCAGATCGGGACCTGCTTCGAGGGGCTGACGCTGGTCGAGCCGGGCCTGGTGCCGATCCCGCTGTGGCGGCCGGCGGCCCCGGACGCGGTGGCGATCGACGCGTACGGCGCGGTGGGCCGCAAACCCTGACCGTCACCTGCCCGGGTGACGGCGGGACCGGTCGGTCACCTGCACGCAGACCGGTCAGGAATCGAGAAGCGCAGGTCAGCGCCCCGACCATAGCCTGACTTCCGGTCGAGCACACCACCGGCAGAGTGCCGGTGCGGCGGCTCGGCCCGGAGGGAGGCCCCGGTGAAGGGCAACGTGTGGACTCGTCAGGTGCACCGGTGGACGTCGATCGTCTTCACGGTGGCCGTCGTCATCGTCACCGTCGTCGCCCTGCGGCAGCAGGAACCGGCCGAGTGGGTGTACCTGCTGCCCCTGCCACCGCTGTTCCTGCTGCTCTTCACCGGCCTGTACCTGTTCGCCCTGCCGTACGCCGCCCGACGCCGCGCCGCCCGCGCGCGCTGACCCGGACCGCCACGCCTCCGACCAGCAGCGCCAGCGCGGCGACGTGCAACAGCCGGACGCCGGTCGGCGCGAGCAGGTCGGCACCGGGCAGCACCGTCACGCCCGCCGCACCGGCGACGACGACCGCCCCGGCGACACCCCAGAACAGGGCCGGCCGGCGGGTCGGGACCGCGAGGCCGTCCGCCTCCCGCCCGCCGCGCCGACCGATCCGGGCCGCGAGTACGACCGCCAGCGCGCTGCCGACGACCGTGCTCGTCAGGTCCGACACGGTCCACCACGCGACGCCGCCGACCCGGGACCAGTCGATCCCGAACAGCACCCGCAGCCAGTCGTCGGTGTGCGTGAGCCAGTCCCACCCGAGATGGCTCGCCGCACCGAGCAGCGCCGACCCGACCGTGATCCACCAGCGGTGCGGCAGCACCGGCCCCCGCAGCGCATAGCCCCGCCAGCCGAACCACCGGTCCCCGGGCAGGTGCACCGCGACGTCGGGGCCGGTGAGGCGGACCACCGCCGCGTACGCCAACGCCACCGGCAGGCACCACCAGAACAGGGCGGGCCAGGAGTGGGTGTCGGCGAAGGTGCGGCCGTCCGCCCCGGCGGCCAGGTACGCGACGTCCGGGGCGACCGCACCGGCACTCAACGCCACCCCGTCGCACCATCGGGGCCGCCACACCCTCACCGCCAGCACCGGCGCGAGATGCGCGGGAAAGGTCAACGGCACGCGCAGCAGCCTAAGCCCACCCCTGATCGTGGCACTGTGGCTGCTCGACACGCCGAGGCGGGAACAGCCACACCGCCACGATGAGCGTGTGCCGGCCCGATCAGCGGGGGCGGAGCCTGGTAGCTCCGCCCCCGCACGGTCAGGCGACGGTGCAGGTGGCGCCGTTGAGCGTGAACGCACTCGGTCGGGCCGTGTTGCCGGTGTGGTTGGCCTGGAACCCGATGCTGACCGACGCGTTGGGCGCGATGGTGCCGTTGTAGGAGACGTTCCGTGCGGTCACCTGCCCGGAGGTCGGCGAGTAGCTGGCGTTCCAGCCGCCGGTGATGGTCTGCCCGGCGGGCAGCGTGAAGACCAGCGACCAGCCGTTGACCGCCGAGCTGCCGGTGTTGGTGATGGTGAGGTCCTCGGTCAGGCCGTTGTTCCAGGCGTTGATCGTGGCGGTGACCCGGCAGGACGCGCCGCCCGGGGGCGGGGTGGTCGGGGGCGGGGTGGTCGGCGGAGCCGTGGTGGGCGGCGGGGTGGTCGGCGGCGGGGTGGTGCCGCCGAACTGGGTGAAGAAGCGCCAGGTCTCGCCCGGCAGCCAGGTCCGCGAACCGCTGTCACCGGGAGCGCCGTCCTGCGGGGCGGCGATGTGCCCCTCGTCGAACGCCGCCCAGACGACCGGGTAGCCGGCCGCGCATCCGGAGTAGGTGGTGGTCCGGTGGGTCAGGCTGCCCTGGCTCGGCTCCGGCGGGTTCTGCGGGGTGCAGCCGTTGTTGCCGACGAACCGGTCGCGCAGGGACCGTCCACCGGCGATGCCGAGCACGTTGTCACGGATGCCGTGTGCCCCGAAGTAGGCGATCCGGCCGGTGCCGCCGCTGCAACCGCTGATCTGGCCACCGGCGTACACGGCGACCGCGCGGAACACGTTCGGCCGGGCGCAGGCGACCGCGTAGCTCATGCCGCCACCCCAACTGAAGCCGAGGGCGAAGCGTTGGGTGGTCTCGACGCAGAGATCCGCCTCGATCACCCGGAGCATGTCGTCGACGAAGGTGATGTCCTCGCCGCCGGAGTTGCCCCATCCGTTGTTCAGCCCCTGCGGCGCGACGAAGATGGTGCTGTTGTTCGACAGGGGCAGCAACCCGTAGTAGGCCCAGGCGTCACGCTGCACGGTCTGGCCGGTGGCGACGTCGGTGGCCGTTCCGCCGCGCCAGTGGAAACCGAAGACCAGCCGGTACGGGTTGGTGTTCTGGTAGTTGTCGGGCACCCGCAGGATGAAGCTGCGGCTCTTGCCGTTGCTCTGGATGGTGTGCGTACCGCTGCGCAGTGTCGGGCTCTTGCCGCACCCGGCGGTCGCGGCGAGCGTGCCGACCTCGGCCGCGGCGGCGGTGCGACCGAGGCTGCCGGTCACCGCCGTGCCGGCGGCGGCCACCAGGAGGAGGGCGGCGAGCAGCACCGGCCCGAAGAACGATCTACGCCTGGACATCGTGGGACTCCATTCCGCGTCGCGTGGACGCGCGGGCGGCGCGGGGCGCCGTGGTGGTGGGTACGGCCGGGATGCCCGTCGACCGGCCTGGTGCCGTGCGCTCGGCCGCGCCGTCTCGCAGGCGCGGCCGAGCGGTGGCGCGTGCCCCTCACTCCCGAAGGGACGGTAACCTGTGAGCGATAACATAGCAAGGAGTCGATGATGGCCGGCGACATCGCTCCGCCGGGCGCAGCCCGGCGGCGCATCATGCCCACCAGTCGGATCAGCGGGTCGGGGCCGAGGCGCGCAGACCGTCCAGGGCGAAGTCGAGCGCGGCCTCGAGATGGTCGATCCTGCCGGTGGCGAGCATCAGCAGCACGCCGCCCTGGATGCTGGCCAGCAGTGCCGACCCGACCCGGTCGGCGTCCAACCCGGCGGCGATCTGACCGGTCGCCTGCATCTGCCGGACGCCGGCCGTGATCCGCGCCTGCCAGCGCGTCATCAGCCCGGCGACCACCGCCTGCGAGCCGGGGCCACGCCGGCCGGTCGGCCCGAGCAGGGTGCTCAGCGGACAGGACATGCCCTGGGCGCGGTAGCGCGCGACGAGCAGGTCGCGCCACTCCTGCCAGGCCGGCCAGGTGCTCAGGTCGCTGAGCGCCGGCTCCTGGTCGGCGAGTACCTGGTCTGCCTCGTGCTGGGCGACGGCGAGCAGCAGTTCCTCCCTGCCGTCCGGGAAGTAGTGGAAGATCTGCCCCTTGCTGGTGCCGGTGCGCCCCATGACGTCGTCGAGGCGCACCTCGTCGACGCCACGCTCGCGCACCTCGGCGGCGGCACCGGCGACGATGCGGGCGCGGGTCTGCTCGCCCTTGCGGGTCAGCGCACGCGGCAACTCGTCCTCCCGAGGTCAGGCGGCTACCGGGCCATTGAACACCGGCGGCGCGTAGCCGGTCGGCTTGTCGCCGATGCCGAGGCCGGGACTCACGATCCAGGACTGGTACGCGGGGGTGAACATCGAGTACGGGGCGGCGAGCGGCCGGGCGCTGGCCGCGTCGAGCCGGTCGCGCAGCTCGCCGGGGATCTCGAAGTCGAGGGCCGCGAGGTTGCCGTCCAGTTGGTCGGCACTGCTCGCGCCGACGACCACGGAACCCACGGCCGGTTGGGTGATCGCCCAGTTGAGGGCCACCTGCGCCATGGGCCGGTCCAGTTCACCGGCCACGCTCTCCAGGGTCTCCACCACGCGCCACTCGGCGTCGCCGACCGGCCGGTTCCCGTCGCCGAGGCGTCCCGCCCCGGACAGGCCGTCGCCGGTCCGGCGGTACTTGCCGGTCAGCAGGCCGCCACCGAGCGGACTCCAGGCGGTCAGACCCAGCCCCACCGTCTGGGCCATCGGCACGAACTCGGGTTCGATGTCCCGCGCCACCAGCGAGTACGGCAGTTGCACGGTGACCATCGGGGTCATCGCGTGCGCCTCGGCGACGCTCTGCGCCCGGGCGGCGTACCAGGCGGGCACGTCGGACAGACCGGCGTAGCGGATCTTGCCGGCGCGGACCAGGTCGTCGAAGGTCCGCACCACCTCCTCGACCGGGGTGATCCGGTCCCAGGTGTGCAGCAGGTACAGGTCGAGGTAGTCGGTGCCGAGCCGGCGCAGCGACTCCTCCACGGCACGGATCATGTGCTTGCGACCGTTGCCGCTGGCGTTGGGGTCGGTGGGGTCGACCGTGTTGGTGAACTTGCTGGTCAGCACCAGCCGGTCGCGGACCTTCGCGGAGTCGATCAGCCGGCCGAGGATCCGCTCGCTCTCCCCCGCCGTGTAGAAGTCCGCTGTGTCGATCAGGTTGCCGCCGGACTCCAGGTAGCGCCGGAAGATCGGCTCCGCCTGCGCCTCGGTGCGGCCGTACGCGGCGTGGAAGCCGCCGGTGCCGAAGTTCATCGTGCCCAGCGCCAGTCGACTCACCCGCAGCCCGGACCGGCCGAGCAGGTAGTAGTGATTCATGGCGCCACTGTGGCGCGGCAAAATTGGACCGACAAGTCCAGAAGCCCCGGCCCCGGAGGGGCGCGACCCGCGCCTCGGGCACCTCGGGTGGCGGACCGGCCCCGTCTGTCACCCGCGACCCACCTCGGTACCAATCCGTAACATCCACAGACTTATATGTCGGCCCGTGCACCGCTAACCTCCTGAGACATCGAAGATCATCCACGCCGGGTGGTCTGCATCCAAGGAGGCTCCGTGTCACAAGCACGCCCACCTCGCCGACGTCGTCTCGTACTCGCCGCCGGCATCACCGCGACCGCCGTCGTCACCAGCCTGCTCGCGCTGCCGCAGCCCGCGATGGCCGCGGGCGGACCGTACCGGGCCGTCGCCGTACCGGTCACCACCCCGCAGGCGGCCGGTGACGTCGCGGTGATCCCCGGTGCGTACGTCGTCACCATGAAGGCCGGCGCCGACGCCACCGTGCCGGCCCGCGCGCTCAAGGCCGCGCCCTCGGCCTACTTCAGCCGCGCGGTGAACGGCTTCGCGGCCCGCCTCACCGCCGCGCAGGTCGCCGAGCTCGCGCACAACGCCAACGTGCTCAGCATCGAGCGGGACGTGATCCAGTACGACGTGGTCGACGCCACCCAGACCAACCCGCCGGCCTGGGGCATCGACCGGATCGACCAGACCACCCTGCCGCTGTCGCGCAGCTACACCTACAACTCGACCGGCACCGGCGTGCACGCGTACGTGATCGACAGCGGCATCCAGGCCAACCACCCCGACTTCGGCGGGCGCGCCCAGTTCGCCTACAACTCCATCGACACCAACAACACCGACTGCAACGGCCACGGCACGCACGTCGCCGGCACCATCGGCGGGACCAGCCACGGCGTCGCCAAGAACGTCCGGCTGTACGGCGTGAAGTGGCTCAACTGCTCCGGCGGCGGCACCCTGTCGGCCGCCATCGGCGCGGTGGACTGGGTCACCCGCAACGCCAACAAGCCCGCGGTGGCCAACGCCTCCTGGAACTACACCTACAGCGCCAGCCTGGCGACCGCGCTGACGAACATGATGAACAGCGGCGTCTTCCTCGCCGCCTCCGCCGGCAACACCGGTGGCAACTCGTGCGACCGGCTGCCCCGCAACCTGACCGCCGCGTTGGTGGTGGCCGCCACCACCAACACCGACGCGCGGGCCAGCTACTCCTCCGTCGGATCCTGCGTGGACATCTACGCCCCCGGCTCGGGCATCGTGTCGACGTACCCCACCTCGACGACCGCCTCGCTCAACGGCACGTCGATGGCGACGCCGCACGCCGCCGGGGTGGCCGCCCTCTGGAAGGCCACCAACGGTGACGCGAGCCAGGCCACGGTGCACAACTGGATCGTGGCCAACGGCACCAGCGGGGTGGTCACCGGCAGCCTCTCCGGCACCCCGAACCTCCTGCTGAACAAGAAGAACCTCTAACCGGACACCGGGTGTCCCCGCCGCTCCCCCGGCGGGGACACCCGGGCCGCCGTCCCGGACGGTCGGGCGGGACGGCCCGCCCGCCGCCGGGCCGGTGTCACCGTCCGGCTAGCGGATCTCGGTCACCTGGGCGCAGGCGAAGGGCAGCGACACCGAGACCGCCCCACCCCGGCTCTCGTCGGCCAGGCCGGCGATCTCGACGGTGCCGGCGGGCCGGTCGGCCGTCCCGTCGCGCACCGTCACCTCGGCCTGCAAGGAGTCCCCGGCGACGAGCTGACTCAGTCCGGCCGGGCGGCGGCCCGGTTCGGCGTACACCGCCGACATGCCGGTCAGGTAGCGCCCGGAGTGACGCAGCAGGACCAGGGTGAGCGCGGACGTGTCGTCGTCGACCTGGTAGCGGTCGCCGGACCGGGTCAGCACGATCTGCCCCTGACCGCCCACCTTGGCCTCCGTGTCGAAATAGAGGCTCACGGTCAGCGTGCCGTCGGCCTTGGAGCGGTAGCACCGGGTCGTCGCCACCCAGCCCGGTGACGTACCGGGCAGCCCCCGGCCCTCGATCCCGATCTCTGCCCGAGTCACCTCGGTCACGGTCGCCGTGCAGGCCGGATCACCTTCCAGGCCGGCGAAGGCCAGCCGGTCACCCCGGCGCAGCAGGTCGCCCGCGACGCCGCCGAAGCCGGCCAGCAGGGCCACCTCGGCGCTGCCCAGGGTGCCGAAGGTGAGCCGGTCGACCCGATGCCACTGACCGGCCGCGAGCATGGCGGACAGGTCCCCGCATCGGCGCCCGCTGGCCAGCGTGATCCGGGTGTCGGACGACTCGACCGGCACCACGTCGGCGGCGAGGTACAGCCCGGGGAAGGCGGCCGGTGCCGCGCCGTCCCCGGTCGGACCGGCACCCGCCGGCTGCCCCTCGGGGGTGGTGTCCGGGTCGGACCCGCCGCCGGTGCAGGCGGTCAGCGCCAGCACCACGGCCAGGCCGAGCGTCGCCGCCCCGGTGCGCCATCGGTCACGTCTCGTCATGGAAGTACCTCACCTTGGGGCATCGTGGGTCGTCGGTCACCCGGACCACCGGCCAGGAGAGCCTGCTGAACGGGAACGTGCTGCCGGCGAGCAGGATCTCGACGTCGCCGACCGGGCGGCCCACCCGGTAGTCCGCGAGCACCTCGGCCCGGGCGTTCAGGAACGGATAGAAGCGCAGGACGCCGTCGAGGAACTGGTTGCCGCCCTCGCCCTTCATGATGAAGAAGGGCTCCGGACCACCCTGGTTGTTGGGCGTGACGCTGATCCTGTTGGCCCTGCCGGCGAAGCCTTTCGGGACGTGCACCCCGGTCGCCGCGCCGGCCATCTGCAACAGTTGGCCGCTCTGTGCGCCGCTGTACCCGGCGGTGCCGGTGAACGGCCCGGTGAGCCCGGCGCAACTGACCAGGTCGACGTAGACCTTGGGCAGCTTCGCGAGGATCAGGTTGACCTCGCCCGCGCCCTGGGCCAGCACGATGTCGGACCCGTGGTACGTGACCTCGATGGTGATCTGCTGCGCCGGCAGGCCCGCCTTGACCAGGACGTCCCGGAGCAGGTCGAAGTTCTTGCCCACGCCGAAGCCGACCGGGTTGCTGAGCAGCCCGTAGACGTCGCCCAGCTCGAACGGGAGGCTCTCCTTGTCCAGCGAGGCGGTGTAGGTGGCCAGGCCGGTCAGCTTCTCGCCCTCGCCGCCGGGGTCCTCGACCGGCGGCTTGAGTTCCAGGGTGGCCACGCCGTCGGCGCCGGTCTTGGCGCCCCGTTGCGACTTCACACTGTCCGCCGAGACCGCCTTCAGTAGTTGGGTGCCGCCCTTCTGGATGGTGCCGACCTGCGGCTGGATGGTGCTGAACCGGACGGTGAAGTCCTTGAGCGGTCCGCTCCTGGGCACGGTGACCCCGGCCAACGCGTAGCAGTCGATCTTTTCGAGCGCGGTCTCCAGGTCGAAGGTCGCGGTCGCGGTCAGCAGGACGTGTTCGGCCCGGCTGCCCGCCGTGTGCTTGAAGTGCGTGCTGGTCTTGTCGGCGGTCAGCGAGAGCCGGGCGCCCAGCAGCAACAGGATCGCGCTGGCCGCCGCCGCCGACTTGCCCCACACCTCGTCCGCCTTGCCCACCCGGTCCTGTGCCCCGTCGGAGAGATTCTTGACCAGGTTGTCCTTCAGGTAGCCCTTGGCCGAGTCGACGATCCCCTTGGCCACCGGGTCCTGCGGCGACCCGAACCGTCGGGTGAGCGCCTTGCACGGCCCGTCCGAGGCGTACGCGACCCCGCCGCCGACCAGCCGGTCGAGCGCGCCGGGACGGGCCGCCGCCCGGGGCTGGGCCTCGTCGACCACCGCGACCAGGCGGCTGGTGGCGTGCCCGAGCAGCAGGACGGTCTGCAACGGGTCCAGGTACGCGGTGTCCGGGTCGGCGGCGGCGAACAGCACCTGCTGCCGGTGCGCCGACAAGGCCCGGACACCCGCTGCCGCGGTGACGAAGATCGGGTGGTGGTCCGGTTCCCGGGCCCAACCGGCGACGGCGGTGGTGACCTGAGCGAAGGTCATCTTCTTGCGGGTCAGCCCGACCGCGTCCAGCAGTTCGGCGAACTGGTCGACGGTGTACCGGTCCCCGGCGCGGGTCGCGGCGGCCAGCAGCGGGAGCAGCTCGGCGTAGACCGGCGCGTCGTGCAGCGCCACCTGGTCGGGCAGCGCCACCACCGGCCCGCGTACCGACACGATCGGGTGGCCGGCGCGGCGCAGCAGTTCGGCGGTGGCCGCCGCCGACCGGGTCGGGTCTGCGGCGTGGATCTCGGTCACCAACCGCTCGGCCGCCTCCACCGGATCGGCCGGCAACGTGGCGGCGACCGCTTCCAGAGCGGGACGGTCGACCCCGGCCGACGGCGGCGGATCGTCGCGGTCGGCGGTGCAGGCGGAGGCGACGAGTGCCAGGCAGAGCAGTGCCACGACCGGTGGTCGCCACCGCAGGCGGATGGCGCCGCGTGGCGCGGGGACACCTCGTGCCCGGCAGGAGGTGCGTGTCATCGGTCTGGTTCCTTCCCGGCGGGGCGGTGTGGCACCGGGCAGTGCCATCCCCGGCATCAGACCGGCCGGCCGATCCCGGTCACCAGGGACCGATGTCCCGACCGGCCGGGAACCTCACGCGCCGGTGTGCCACGCCGCCCCATGCGCGCCGGGTCGGCCCGGCGGCAGTGTGCGGGGCGACGAACCCTCCACCGGAGAAGGAGAACACCATGCATCCCGCCACGTTGCCGGAGAACCCGCCGAGCGCCGCGCCACCGGCACCCGTACGCCCGCCGCGTGCCTGGGCCCTGACCGGCGCCCTCGGCGGCCTGGTCGGCCTGGTCGGCATCTTCACCACCGCGGGCCTGACCGCCCCCGCCGAGCCGTACAGCGCCGACAACGCCGGCTACGTCGCCGCCCTGACCGACCGCGCCGGGTACGTCTGGGCCCACCAGGTGGTGACCGTGGTCGCCATCGTCTGCCTGGCGGTCTTCGCGGCCGGGCTGCGCCGCTACCTGGGGGCGCAGGAGCCCGCCGGCAGCCTGCTGCCCACGCTCGCCGCGAGCGGGGTCGGTCTGGTGCTGGTCGGACTGCTGATCGGCGGCGGGATCTCCACCGAGCTGTTCTTCTCGTTGAACGCGGCGGACGAGTGGGACCCGGACGTCATCGCGCCGATGCTCACCATCTACAGCACCATGGCCTGGCTGTGGGGCGGGATCGGGCTGACCGCCGCGGCGGTCGCGGTCGGTGGGCTCCGGCACGGCTCGGTCAGCCGCTGGTTCGCCGTCTTCAGCGCGGTCATCGCCGTCCTGATCGCGGCCACCCAGCTCGCGCCGGTGCAGTACATCGCGCTGGTGCCCGGCGGGATCTGGCTGGTCGTCGCCGGGGTGACCCTGGCGTTGCGCCAGCGTCCGGGCGGACGGTCCTGAGCGTGTGGCCCCGGCCCGGCACCGGTGGAGGGCCCGGCGTGGCGTCCACGGGGTCGGGCCGGTCGCCCGATCCGCCGGCCCGGCGACACGGTCTAGTCTCGGCGACGCCATGACCACCGAGAACACCGCTGTCGTGCCGGTCGCGGGCACCACCCGGACGCGAGCCGCGCGTGCGCCGCGCCCCGCCTGGACGCGCCGCGCCGCGTGGTCGCTGAGCGGGGCCTCGCTGCAACTGGCCGCCGTCGCGGTCGGACTGGCGATCCTCAACGGCGCTTCGGTGGGCGACCTGTCGCACCTGCTGCTGGTGACGGCCTGGGCCGTCGTCGGCGCGGCGATCGCCGCGCACCGCCCGGACAACCCGATCGGCTGGCTGGCCCTGACCAGCGGACTCTGCTTCTCACTCCAGGAGGCGTGCGGCCAGTACGCCGCGTACGGGCTGGTGGTGGCACCCGGTGCGCTGCCGTTCGCCGAGGCGCTGGCCTGGCCACAGAACTGGCTCTGGGTGCCCGGCAACGCGGCCGTGGCGCTGATCCCGGTGTTCTTCCCCGACGGCCGACTGCTGTCGCCCCGGTGGCGCCCGGCGGTGTGGACGGTGGTGCTTCTCGGTGCGGTCGCCATGGTCACCGGGGCGCTGCGACCCGGCACCAACGAACAGATCGGCCCGGTCAGCGCGGTCAACCCGCTCGGGGTGTCCGGCTGGCAGCCGATCGCCGACCTGGCCGCCATCCCGGCCACCCTGGCCAGTGCGGTCATCTACGTGGCCGCCGGGTGCACCATGGTGTGGCAGGCCCGTCGGGCCCAGGGGGTCCACCGCCAGCAGGTCAAGTGGCTCGGGTACGCGGTCGCGGTCGCGGTCGCCGTGGTGGTCGCCCGGCTCGTCGCCGGCCTGACCGACGGCCACCCGAACATCTGGCCGCACGGCAACCTGTTCTGGGACCTGGCCGGCGGCCTGAGCGGCGCGCTGATCGTGGTCGCCATCGGTATCGCCGTCCTGCAACACCGACTCTTCGACATCGACCTGCTGATCAGCCGGACCGCTGTGTTCGTCGCCCTGTCGGTGGCGGTCGGTGGCGTGTACGTGCTGGTCGTGGGCCTGCTCGGGGCCGGCTTCGACGCCTCGGCGAGCCTGCCGGTCTCGTTCGTCGCGGCGGCCGTGGCCGCGCTGATCCTCGCGCCGCTGCGCGGCTGGCTGCAACGCCGCGTCAACCTGCTCGTGTACGGCGAACGCGACGACCCGTACGCGGTGCTGGCCCGGCTGGGACAACGGCTGGACCAGACCCAGGACGCCGCCGCCGTACTCGCCACCAGCACGGCGACGGTTCGCGAGGCGCTGCACCTGTCCTACGTCGGGATCGAGACGGTCGACGGCCGGTCGTACCGGCTGGGGGTGCCGCCACCGGACCCGGTGCGGCTGCCGCTGGCCGCCCACGACACCGTCGGTCACCTGCTGCTCGGCCCCCGGATCGGGGAGACCACGCTCGGCGCCTGGGAACTGCGGCTGCTGCGCGACCTGGCCCGGCACATCGGGGTGGCGGTGCAGGCGGTCGGCGCCCTGGACCGGGCCCAGTCGCTCGCCGCCGACCTGCAACGCTCCCGGGAGCAGTTGGTGCTCGCCCGCGAGGAGGAACGACGGCGGCTGCGTCGAGACCTGCACGACGGCCTCGGGCCGACGCTGGCCGGACTGACCATGCGCGCCGAGGCGGCCCAGGAACTCGGCCCGGGTCCGCAGACCCAGCGGCTGCTGGAGGAGATCGTGGTGGACGCCCAGACCGCCGTCGCCGACGTCCGGCGGCTGGTCAACGGTCTGCGGCCACCGGCGCTGGACACCATGGACGTGGTCGCGGCGCTGCGGTCGCACATCGCCGGCTGGCCGGACGACGGGCCCCGGGTGGTCTTCGACGCCCCGCCGGTGCTCCCCGAACTCACCGCGGCGGCCGAGGTGGCCGCCTACCGCATCGCGGTGGAGGCGCTGAACAACGCCCGCCGACACGCCCGCGCCACCCAGGTGCAGGTGCGGCTGCGGGTCTCCGGCGGACGGCTGTGCCTGCAGATCCGCGACGACGGCCGGGGCCGCCGACCCGACCGGCCCGACGGCGTGGGCATGCACACGATGCGGGAACGGGCCGAAGAACTCGGCGGCTCCTGCGTCGTCACCTCGACACCGGGCGCCGGCACGCTGGTGACCGCGACCCTGCTCACCGGTATGAAGGAGACCGATGGACCAGATCCGGACCCTGCTGGTTGACGACCACGCGCCGTTCCGGGCCGGGTTGCGCGCGCTGCTCGCCACCAGCCCAGACATCGAGGTGTGCGGCGAGGCGGCCAGCGGCGAGGAGGCGCTGGCCGTGCTCGGCCGGGTGCAACCCGACGTGGTGCTGCTCGACCTGACCATGCCGGGCATGGGCGGCATCGCGGCCACCGAGCGGATGGTCCGGATGAGCCCACACGTCCGGGTCCTGATCCTGTCCATGGCCGACGACGACGACTCGGTCTTCGCCGCGCTGCGGGCCGGTGCCCGGGGGTACGTGCTCAAGGGCGCCCGCCGACTGGAGATCATCCGCTCGGTACGGGTGGTGGCCGACGGTGAGGCGATCTTCGGCCCGGCCATCGCCACCCGGCTGATGGGCTACTTCGCCGGGCTGGACCGGGCCGAACCGGCGTTCCCCGAACTCACCGCACGCGAGCGGGAGATCCTGACACTCATCGCCGCGCACCTGACCAACCCGCAGATCGCGACCCGGTTGGGCCTGAGCACGAAGACGGTCCGCAACCACGTCTCCAACATCTTCGCCAAGCTCCAGGTCGCCGACCGGGCCCAGGCCATCAGCGTGGCCCGCCGACAGGGACTCTGAGCCGGGGCGGTTCGACGAGCCGGGGCGGCCGGTGGGGCGCGGCGGGTCAGCCGGGCGGGAGCGGGCGGCGGCCGGTGGGGCGAATCAGCGGGGCGACGCGCCGGGCGGGCGGGGCGGTAGGGCGGCGAGCCAGTGCTCCAGCGCCTGCGGGGTGTCGAACAGCAGCACCGGCGGCCCGGCCGGGTCCTGCTGCCAGGCGCGCATCCGGGCGCGTTCGCGGGCGTACCCGGTGAGGTGCCAGACCAGGACGGACTCCGAGGAGAGCACGCTGCCCAGCGACTCGCGGTTGCCGTTGCAGATCTCCTCCCCCGTCCGGAGCCGGTGCACGGTACGGCGCAGCAGCCGCCGGAAGGAGAGCCCGCGCGGGTAGTCCAGCCCGATCACCAGGTCGGCCCGGGCCAGCGGCACGTCCCGCCAGCCGTGGTACGCCCCGTCGAGGATCCACCGCTCCTTGCGGCAGATCGCCTCGATCCGGCTGCGCTGCACCGCGACCGGCACCTCCACCCAGCCCGGTTCCCAGAGCAGGTCGTCGACCGGGTGCCAGGGCAGCCCGAGCCGGTGGGCCAACTGCTGCGCGAGGGTGGACTTGCCGGAGCCGTGCACCCCGTACACCAGGATGCGAGTCGGGCTGTTCATCGCGCGGCAGCCTACCGAGTGGTCCGCGCGCCGGGCGGCCGGGTCGGGTGACCGGCCGCCCGGTCGGGATTCAGCGCTTGTTCGCGAGATCGCCGCAGTCCGACTCCTCGGGCAGCAGCGGCCGCAGGGTGACCCGCCACTGTTTGCCGTCGGAGGTCCACGGCGTCGCCGTGTTGGCGCTCGCGGCGGCACCGAGCAGCGTCCCCAACTCGTCCCCGGTGACCGTCACACAGCCCAGCCCCAGGTCCTTGTTGAGGGTCGTGCCGGGCAGGGCCGGCCCGGGCCAGGCCACCTCGGGCTGCTCACCGGCCTCGCTGTCGGCCACCCACGGCTCGGCGACGGCCGCCACGGCGGTCGGCGCGTACGACGTGGTGTCGCCCAGGGTGTCGCCGAGCGGGCCCGCCGGGTCGGTCAACGACTCGGCGAAGGCGCGCAGCTTGTCCCGGGCCGACTGCTGCTCGGCGCTCAGGCCGCTGTCGGTGCCGGTGGCCTCGCCGAGCGCGTAGACTTCGGACTCCTCGACGCCCTTGTCCCCCAGCAGGGTGAACCGGGTCGAGGCGGCGTCGGCGACCGGCGGGGTCCCGAGATCGGAGACTCCGCCGACACCGGCCGCCCGGGCCTGCGCCACCAGCTTCTCGACCTCGTCGGCGCTGATGGTGCGGACCTGGAGGTTGGGCAGGGCCGGGCCGGGATACTGCAACGTCGTCGGCCCCTCGGTGATCACCCGCCCGTCGCCGTAGACGCTGATCGCGGGCAGGCGGGTGGCCAGCATGGCCGGCGTGACGAACCCGCCGACGTAGTCCATCCGGAACACCACGGAGTCCGCCGAGTAGGAACGCTCGGGAGAACCGGCGTCGCCCGCGCCGCCGGCCCCCTGCTGGCCACAGGCCGCCGAGGTCAGCAACAGCAGAGGAAGGACCGCCAGCCGCCCGCTTCGATGAATCTTCATGCCGATCCGACGTATCCGGAGTCCGATCGGTTTCCACCGGACGCAGATCCACTGCGAGCGGCTTCAGGACGAGCCACGGGGACCGTCGAAGCCGGGGTGGTGAGGCGGTACGCCCGTCCAGGACGTGCCAGGATCGTCAGATGTCGATTCGCGGCGGTTCCGCGCTGACCGCCGTCGCCGTGGCCTATGCGATCTCCTCGATGGGCGACCAGGTCGCGCTGGTGGCCTTGACGTTGCGGTTCTACGAGCAGGGCGCCTCGGCGGTCCTGATCTCCGCCCTGGTGGTGGCGGGGGTGCTGCCGATCGTGGTGGTCGGCATGGTGGCCGCGTCGGTCCTCCTCGCGCCCCGCGTGCCGGTGGCCGCCCAGCCGCGCGTGCTCGTGGGAGCCGGGCTCCTCATGGGTGTGGCGCTGACCGTCGTCGCGGTGCTCCCCGTCCTCGCCGTGGCCCTCGTCGGCTTCGTGTGCACTGGCGTCGCCAACGCCCTGCAGAACCTGGCCGTCCGGAACCTCATCCACGCCGAGGTGCCCGCCGAGGTACGGGGTCGTGCCTTCGCCTGCGCCTCGGCGCTCCTCAACGGCGCCAACCTCTCCGGCACCGCGCTGGGTGGACCGGCCGTGGTGGTCCTCGGCGGCGCGACCAGCATCCTCGTCGCGGGTCTCGGCGCGATCGCCGCCACGCTCGCGGCAGCACCGGTCCTGCTCCGCAGGCGTCACGCCACCTCGGATGGCCCTGCGGCGGGCCCGGTCATTCCACGGTGACCGTGTACGCGGCCGTGTGCACCTCGCCGTCGACCTGGAAGTCGAAGAACGCCCGGTACCGGCCGGGGCTGGGCGGGGTCAGCCAGAACGTCACCGCGCCGTCGACGAGTTCCTGCTCGGGGTGGACGTGCACGAGACCCAGGTCCCCCTCCCGGATCAGCACCAGGTGCCCGTACGCGCCCAGGTAGCGTTCCAGTCGGGCCGGCTCGGTGCCGCCGGTGCGGTCGACCCGCAGGGCCAACGGCGTGGTCACGCCCACCGTGGGCGTACCCTCCAGCACCACCGTGTACGGCCCGGCGGTCGTCTCCCGCTGCGGCGGCGGCAGCCCCGCCGGGGTGTACGCCCCGGGCACCTGATGGTCCACGCCGAGCACCAACGGCAGTTGTCGACCGTCGGTGGTGGTGACGGAGAAGTCGGCGTAGACGCGGTGGTCACCGGCCCTGTCCAGGGTCAGCGGGACGCTCCAGGTGCCGTCCGGCGTCATCGTCGGGTGCAGGTGCTGGTAGCCGCCGAGGTCGTTGCCGACCACGATCAGGTGCAGCGGCTTGTCGTGCACCACCGCGAACCGGGTGGCGGGCTGCCCGTCGGGGCCGACGATCCGGAACCGGTAGTCGACGGCCTTGCCGCTCTGCTGCGTACGCAGCACCGGCTGCATGGTGTAGCCGCCCACGCTGACCTGGGTGCCGGTCGCCTGGCCGGTCCCGTCGCCGGGGTGCGTGTGCGGCCCGGTGCCCGGTGGGTGCTGGTGTCCGTCGCCCGCCATCGCTCCGGCGACCGGTGCCCCGGCGGTGGCCGCCTGCCGACCGCCGGTGCTGGTGGTCCGGGGCTCGTCGGTACCGAGGCGCCCCAGTCCGAACCCGGCCAGCAGCGCCACCACCAGCCCACCGACCAGCAGCACCAGCCGGGTGTCGCCGCGCCGGTTCGCCGGGCCGACGGGGGCCGGTTCCGCGTCGTCCGGTGGGTCGACGACCGGCGTTTCCCGCTCGGTGGTGGCGAGCGCACCGACCGGGCCGCCCGCCGAGGACGTGCCACCGGTCGCCGACGTCGCGTTCACGCGCGCCGGGGACGTCGCGGCCACCGTCGAGGTCCGGCCGGTTCCCACCGTGGAGGCGGTCACCGTGGACGCCTTGGCTCCGCCGGTGGCGGACTTGCCTCCCGAGGCCGACTTCTTCGCGCCGGCCCTGGCGTCGGGTCGACGTCCGGTGCCGGTCCGGCGGGTGTCACCCCGAGGTCGGGCGGGTCTGCGGGTGGGACGGGACCGACCGGTGGGGACGCCGGTGGTGGGGCGGCGGCGCAGGACGAGCAGGGCTGCGAGCGCCGCCCCGAGCGCCACCGCGCCGGTGAGCCAGGCGAGCCGTCCGGCACCGTCCCCGCCGTCGCCGGAAGATGAGGGGGGCGCGGTCATCGCCGGTGCGGGGGCCGCCTCGGGTGAGGTGGCGGGCGTCGCGCCGGAGCCGGACGTCTCGTGCTGCTGGGCGGCGGCGAGCAGTGCCGGGGCGGGCTGGTCCGTGGGCGGCTGCCATCCGGCCGGTGCGTCGGTGACCGGTCCGGTGTAGCGGAAGCTCATGGTGCCGCGTACGGTCTCGCCGTCGGAGGCGACGGAGAGGTAGCTGACCGAGTAGCGGCCGGTCGCGGGCAGGTGCGCGAGGGTCACCGTCGCGGGGTAGCCGGTGGCGTACTCGCGTGGCTCGAAGACGCCGTCGACCAGGAAGTACTCCCGGACGGGGCGGTCCAGCGGCGTGGGTGCACCGTGCGTCCAGCCGTTGTCGACGCGGGCGCCGCCGGGCGCGGTGACGGTGAAGTACGCGTCGTCCCGGACCTGCTCGGTGAAGTACAGCTCCACCGTGCTCAGTGCCTTGTCGACGGTGGCGCCCTCGGCCGGTGTGGACACCGCCAGGGTGCCGTGGGCGGCGGCCGGTGGGGTGGACGCGAGGAGGACGGCGGCCGAGGCGAGGACGAGCGCGAGGAGGCCCGAGACCGCGCGTCGGGGAGCCGCTGGGAGTCGACGCATCCGGTCATCGTTGCGACGACGGGGCTTCGTTCAATAGCCCGTCATCTTTTTATTCAGATAGCAAAAGTTATGCCCTGCCCGACTCAACCTGTTGGTGTCGACGACGAAACGGTGCGGGTCAGTGCCGGTCGCACGGGTGGAACAGCGCCGCGTGCCACCGTTTCACCAGGTCCTGATGCCCGGTCAGGGGCGGGGTGAAGCAGAGCCGGTAGCAGGCGGTCCCGCCGTCGGGGGTGGGTGTCGACACCAGCAGCCCGTGCCGGTCCAGCCGCAGCGGGCACGGCAGACAGTCGGCGGGCACGTCGACACCGGCGGCGACCAACTGCCGCCGCAGGAACGGATAGAACTGCGCGCCGTGGTGGTCGACCAGGTCGACCAGGAGCGTTCGCTCCATCGCGGAGATCGGGTCGGGTGCGGCGGCCCGGTAGTCGGCGAGCCGTACCGGCAGGTCCCGGTCCCGGCCGGTGAGGGTGACGCGCTTGGGCACCACCTCCACGATGACCGTCTCCGTACCGATGTCCAGCAGGTCCGGATCGGACCGGGTGGCCGCGACCGCGTCGGCGGCGGCGCGGGCGGCGGCCCCGGTCAACGGGGTGGCCCGGCCGCCGACCCGCAACCGGCCCCAGGTCGGCGAGAAGGGCAGCGGCGGCACGTCCGCGACGTGCACGAGCACCGAGCCGGTGGTGCCGGCGAGCGGGTCGTCGCGGCGGCACACCAGCAGGATGCGGCCGTCGGCAGCGGCGCCGTGCCGGACGTCGGTCACCGCGGGCCCGCGGTACGCCGTCACGGTGGCGAGCGTGGCGCTGCTGGCCAGGGTACGGGCGATCTCGGCGCTACTCGGTTGCATGGGCGGGCTCCGTTCGGGCGGGCGGCCGGGTCGGGGTCACGGGTGCGGGCGGGCGCAGGTGGGGCAGCCGGGCTCGACACCGAGCAGGCGGGCCAGGCCCGCGCTGACGTCGTCCGGTCCGGCGAGCGTCTCGGCGAAGGCGAGTCGCACGTCGCGGTGCCCCTCGGGCACCTCCAGGCGCAGCACGATCCCGTGCCGGTCCAGCCGCAGCGGGTGCACCCGGCCGGCACCGGCCCGCCGGTCGGCCGGCACCAGGCGCGCCAGCCCGCCGAGCGTCTCCGGATGGGCGTCGGCCAGGTGGCGCAGCAGCTCGGCCTCGTACCGGGCGAGCGGGTCGGGATCGGCGGCGGCCAGGTCGTCCGGGTCCACGGTGGCGTCGCCGTCGGGGTCGACGAGGTCGGCGGTGGCGAGCACGAGGACGGCGGTCACGTCGCCGCCGTCGAGGTCGTCCAGGGTGAGCCAGCCGGTGAGCGTGGCACGGGCCCGGACCCGGTGGCGGGCCGGGACCGGCGCCAGGTCGGTGAGCTCGGCCAGGGCCGGCACCTCCCCCGTGTCGAGCAGGTGTCGGGCCAGTTCGGCGTGGACGGGCAGCGCCACCCGGAGCTGCCCGTCGGCGTCGAGGGTGTGCCGTCCGATCAGGTCCGCGCGGTGGCGGCTGGTCCGCAGGCGCAGCGAGTCCGCACCGGCGAGCAGCGTACGCAGTCGCTCGGCCGGTGTGGCGGTGGTCGCCGTCAGGGGTGCCTTGCTCAAGACCTCACCTCCCATTAGGTTAGCCTTACCTTACTAGAGAGGTGATGATGAACCAGTCCCGCCCGAAGATCAAGCGCTCCCGCCGCCTCGGCATCCCACTGACCCCGAAGTGCGTGCGGTACTTCGAGCGCCGGCCCTACCCACCCGGCGTGCACGGTCGGGCCCGGACCAAGGAGAGCGACTACAAGGTCCGGCTGCTTGAGAAGCAGCGCCTCAAGGCGCAGTACGACCTGCGGGAGAAGCAGCTCCGGCTGGCCTTCGAACGCGCCGTGGGCCGTCCGGGCAAGACCGGCGAGGAACTGGTCATCGACCTGGAGACGCGGCTGGACGCCCTGGTCCTGCGTGCCGGGCTGGCCCGCACCATCTACCAGGCCCGCCAGGCCGTCACCCACGGGCACGTCAACGTCAACGGACGACGGGTGGACCGCCCTTCCGCGCGGCTGCGCCCCGGCGACGTGATCGCGGTCCGCGAGGGCAGCCGTGCCAAGACCCCGTTCGTGGTGGCCGCCGCCGGTGCGCACGCCCCGGACCGGACCGCCCCCTACCTCGACGTCGACCTGGCCGGGCTGACCGCACGGCTGATCCGGTTGCCGCAGCGGGCCGAGGTGCCGGTGCTCTGCGACGAGCAACTGGTCGTCGAGTACTACTCCCGCTGACCGCAGCGGTCCGGCCGGCACCCCTCGCGGGTCCGGCCGGACCACCCGGCACCAGGGGTGGCCTGCGACGAGCTGGCACCGGTGCGCTAGACAGGTAGCCGTACCGACCCCCTCGGATGGCGGGAGCACATGTCACCATCCCTGCTCACCTGGCTCTCCGGCGGCGTACTGCTGCTGGGTGCCGGAGTCCTCACCACCCTGCTGCCACGCCTGCGTACGCGCCGGCAGGACCGCCTGGTGGCCTGGTCGACCGCGCGGGCCGCGATCGACAGCGCCACGGTCAGCCGCGACGCGACGAGTGCCCGCGTACCCGAGGCGGACGGCCTGCTCACCCGGGCCGAGTTGCTCGCCGCCGACCACGGCGGTGTCACGGCCGCCCGCGCGGCGGCCGACCTCGCCCGCCGCGCCGACGAGCTGTGGCAGGCGCAGCGGTGACCGCGCCCCGGGGCATCCGACGCACCGAACCGCTGCGCTGGGGACTGCTCGCCGTCGCGGTGGTCGTGCTGGCGGTCTTCCTGCTCGCCCAGCAGCAGAGCATCGACGTCAGCTACGGCCAGTCCCCGGCGGTGTCGAAGCGGGTCGAGGAGGGCTCCGCCGGTGAGCTGAGCGACGCCACCGTGCCGTCCACCGAAGAGATGACCGCCCTGGTCGACGCCGACCCGGTGGTACGCCTGCCGGGCGCCGTCGCCCGATGGGACGAGCAGCGGGTGCGGGACGCGATCGGCGACGACGACACCCGCATCCTGGTCGCACCGCCGGGCCTGGACGAGGAGGAACGCAAGCGGGTACGGGAGGTCAGGAGCGCCACGATCCGGGTGATCGGCACCCAGGTCAGCGGCGGCATGTTCCAGGCCACCCCGGACACCCTGCCCGGTTGGCGGGCCCAGTTCGCCACCGGTGACGTCACCGGCCAGTTGGTCACGTTGATCACCGCGCTGCGCAAGGTGCCGCGCCCGGCCGATGAGGACACGCTGCGCTGGCGCGACCCGAGTCGGACGGAGCTCGACGCGGTCACCGCCGACCTGCGCGCCGACGGGCTGCACATCGCCGAGGGTGCCACCCTGCGCCAGGTGCCGCAGGACGCGCCCACCGCCTTCCCCGACGGCGCCTGGTACGTCGCCCTGCCCGCCCAGCCGTACGGCGAGGCGCTCCCGGCGTACGGTCCGGCGCTGCACCGGCTCTTCCCGGACCAGCCGCTGGTGGTGATGTACGGCAGTTGGATCGAATACCACGGTCCGGGCGCGGCGGACTTCGCCGAGCTGGCCGCGACCAGCTTCTACGCCCACTTCGGCGACCGGCTCAGCCGCTACGACTACCCGCAGCAGAACGTGCTCGGCGTCTACCTGGGCCGGGTGACCGACATTCGGTACGCGGGCCTGTTCGACCGCCCGCTGCCCTACCGCCCGCTGGATCCGCTGCGGGTGGCGCTGCCCGCCCTGCCCTGGATCTTCGCGGCCTGCGTGGCGTGCTTCCTGGTGCTGTCGATCCGGTCGCTGCGCCGCTCCGGCACCCGCCCGGGTGACCCGCAACGTGGTGGTGTGCGGGCCCGGCTGGCCGGGCTCACCGCGCTCGCGGTCGAGGCGTCGCTGCTCACCGACGCGCGCAGCAATCCCGCGTTGACCCGGGGCATCGGCAGGCTCGAAGCGGCCCGGAAGGCGCTCGACGAGGGACTACCGGAGCGGCACGTCCGCCGGTTGCTCGACAACGCGACGGCGGAACTGGAGGAGACCGCCCGCCTGACCGGCATCCCCGGCTACCGCCCCGACCTCTACCTCCAGGGGAGGCTGTCGTGACCGCCGCGCTGCGACGCGGCCTGGCCGCGCTGGTCGGCACGACCTTCGGCGGGGCGGTGCTGGCCTGTCTGGTGCTGGCCGGGTGGGCGCTGTGGTCGGGCGGGATCCTGGACGGCCCGATCGCCCGCGAGGTGCGCGCCTCGTCGACGTACGTCGCCCCCGGAGTGGACCTGGACCGGCCCGCCGCCGAGCGGATCATCGGCAACCGGCGGCTGGTGGTGCTGTTGATGGCGCCCGGCGACGACCTGCGGGACGCCTGCGACCAGACCCGGCAGGCCGCGAAGGGCACGCTGGTGCTGGCGATGAGCCGCGACGGCGACGACTGGGACACCTACGGCTGCTCGCGCATCCGCCAGCGCGACAGCAAGGACTTCGGCCGCGCGATGGTCGCGGAGACGATCATCAGCCGGGGCGTGGACTCGTTCGTGGACCAGCCGCTGGAGGCGTTCAAGGTCATCGTGGTCAACTACGACCTGCTGGTGCGCGCCGGCAACCTCCCGGACGGGGCTCGCACGATCAGCCCGTCGCTGCCCCGGTACCTGCTGGCCGGCGCGGCGGTCGGCGGTGTGGTCGCCGGTGCCGCCTCGCTCTGGATCGCCGGTCGGCGGGCCGGGCGGCTGGCCGCGCAGCGGCGACGCCGACGCGACGAGCAGGCCGACGAGCGCAGCGCGCTCAGTGCCGCGGCGGCCGGGTTGGCGCAGCAGATCGTCGACCTCGACCAGCGGTACGGCCGGCTCTCCGCCCGCAGCACCGGCCGGGGCTACGCGCGGCTGGTCAGCGACTACACCCGGCTGCTCGGCGAACTGTCCGACGCCGGTGCGGGCGAGGTCACCGTGCGGCGGCTGCGGGAGCGGGTGGACGAACTCGCCTCGCGGGCCACGATGCTCACTCGGGAGGCGCAGGCCCGGGCCGGGAACGGTTCGGGTTCGGACCCGTCGTCCACGGGCCACCGTCCGGGGTCAGGGCGTGGCGGTCGGCGGGGGCGTCGGCGCGACCGGCCCGGGTCCACCACCGGCTGACCCGCTGCCCGGTCCGGGCGGCGAACCGGAGTCGGGAACGGTCGTGCCGGTGGTGTGCCGGGACCGGCCGTGCCCGACCACCGACAGCGCGACCACCCGCCGGGACCAGGGACGTACCCGCAGGGTCACCACGTCGCCGTCGCGGCAGCGCGTCGCCCACTCGCTGGGCAGTCCCCACGCGGTGGTGCGGTCGGCGGTCCCGTCGTCCACGGCCAGGTAGTGCAGCCAGGGTCGGGGCGGGCTGTTCTCGCCCCGGGCGACGCTGCGCCACACCTCGATCCAGAGCACCTCGCCGGTGACGGTGCGCTCGGTGGCCAGGTCCAGCAGGGTGCGGACCACGGTGTGCAGGCCGGATAGCAGCACCAGGACCACCACCACGGTGACGCCGTTGCGCACCAGGTCGAAGATCCGGGCGGCCTGGTTCACCGTCGACGGAGTGAGGGTGAACGTGGGCCCGAAGGCGTCGAGCAGGAAGGCGCCGACGGCGACGCCGATCACGCCGCCGGCCAGCAGACGCGGTGCCGACCGGCCGTAGCGGGGCAGCAGCCGGGGGTAGCGGACGCGTATCCGGTGCCACCTGCCGCCGTACGACGACCAGACCGAGGTGCGGTCGCCCAGGCCGAGGTCGAGCACCGTGCTGGCCAGGCGGGTGGCCCCGACGGCGGCACCGTAGCCGAGGTAGCGGTCCCAGATCGCCACCGCGGCCGGGGGCAGTTCGTCGAACTGCTCGTGCCCGCGCAGCCAGTCCCGCACACCGAGCCACCGGGCCGCCACCTGACGGCCGAGCGCCGTGTCGCGTTCGCCCGGTGACGCCCCGGCCAGCGTGGAGAGCAGGACGAACACCGCGATCCCGGCGATGAACGCGTGGTTGCCCGAGGTCGGATGCCAGCTCGCGAGGTGCAGCGCGGCCAGCCCGACCACCGCGGCGGCGGCCAGCGCCGCGCCGACCAGCAGACCGGTCACGCGTGGACCGAAGCGCCGCCGGGACAGGCCGGCGGCACGGGCGTCGGCGATCACCTGCCCGCGCAGCCGCCGGTTCCACGCCCGGGCCCGGGTCTCGTCGCGGAAGGTCAGCGCGGTCAGCGGCAGGACGCCGTCCACCGCCAGTGCGCGGACCCGGTCGAGCACCTCGCGCTCGTACGGGCGCAGTGCGGCCTCGTCCGGCGCAGCCGCCGGCAGGTGGACGGTGCTCTGCCTCGGGTCGTCGCCGGGTTGGCGGATCTCCAGGAAACTCCGGGCGGCGAGGTCGAGCAGGGTCGCCTCGGCGGCGTCCTCGGTCAGCGACCAACGGTTGACCAACAGGTTGACCACGGCGGGCGATTCGGCACCGAGATCCGGGGTGGCCGGCGCGGGTGCCACGGCGGCGGGCCGGGTGACCCACCGGACGACGACGCCGTAGAGCAGCAGCCAGCCGACGAGGGCGCCCAGGCCCACCGTCAGGTCGAGCAGGAGACGGCCGTCCATCACGTGCCGCCGTCCGCGAAGCCGACTCCGACGGCACCACGCTCGCCCGTCCCGGCCTCGAAGTAGTCCCGCGTGCGGAAGCCGGCCGCACCGGCGATCAGGTTGGTGGGCACCGACTGCACGGTGGTGTTGTACGTCTGCACCGCGCTGTTGTAGAACTGCCGGGCGTAGGCGATGCGGTCCTCGGTGCGGGACAGTTCGGCCTGCAACGCCGCGAACTGGTGGTCGGCGCGCAGGTCCGGGTACGCCTCGGCGAGCGCGAGCAGCCGACCGACCGCCTCGGTCAGCACGGTCTCGGCACCGGCGCGACCGGTGGGGCCGGGCGTGGTGGCGGCGGCCAGCGCACCGCTGCGGGCCGCGGAGACCGCCGTCAACGCGTCGCGTTCGTGCGCCGCGTACCCCTTGACCGTCTCGACCAGGTTGGGGATCAGGTCGTGTCGGCGGCTGAGCTGCACGTCGATCTGGGCCCAGGAGGCCTGCACCTGGTTGCGGCGACGGACCAGCCGGTTGTAGGCGACCGTCGCCCAGCCGAGCACGGCCACCCCCAGCAGGCAGAGCAGCCCGCCGACGAGACCCGCCACGACGCCACTGCTCATTCCCCGACCCTCCGGTGCCGCACCTGCGCGCCGCGAGACCGCGGTGACCGGCGCGAACGCGTCGGACCCCGGTGTCGGCGGTCCGGCCGGTCCGATCATGATGATCGGACCCGGCAGGCGCAATCCGACGAACGGGTGGTCACCAGGTGGAACCGGTCGCTCACCCGGCGGCGTCGATGACCCGGCCCCGGTCGGGTCCCGGCCGGGGCCGGGTCGGGGGTCGGCGATGATGGGGCGGTGAACTTCCGCTCCGTCTACCAGCACGGGTTCGTCCGGGTCGCCGCCTGCACCGGGCGTACGCGTATCGCCGAGCCCACCGCCAACGCCGAGGCCGTCCTGCGGCAGGCCCGCCGGTGCGCCGCCGAGGGGGTGGCCGTGGCGGTCTTCCCGGAACTGGGCCTGTGCGGCTACTCGATCGAGGATCTCCTGCTCCAGGACGCGGTGCTGGACGAGGTGGAGGCGGCGCTGGCGCACCTGGTCGCGGAGTCGGCGGAGCTGCTGCCGGTGCTCGTCGTCGGTGCGCCGCTGCGGCACCGGGGCCGGGTCTACAACTGCGCGGTACTGGTGCACCGGGGTCGGGTGCTGGGCGTGGCGCCGAAGTCGTACGTTCCGAACTATCGGGAGTTCTACGAGGCCCGGCAGATCGGCGCGGGGGTCGACGAGCGCGGCGGGACGATCCGGCTCGGCGGCGTCGAGGTGCCGTTCGGGGTGGACCTGCTGTTCACCGCCGAGGACGTGCCGGGCCTGGTGCTGTACGCCGAGGTCTGCGAGGACCTGTGGGTGCCGGTGCCGCCGAGCGCCGAGGCGGCGTTGGCCGGCGCGACCGTCCTGGTCAACCTCTCCGGCAGCCCGATCACGGTGGGTCGGGCCGAGGACCGTCGACTGCTGTGCCGGTCGGCGTCGGCCCGCTGCCTGGCGGCGTACGTCTACGCGGCGGCGGGCCTGGGCGAGTCCACCACGGACCTGTCCTGGGACGGCCAGACGATGATCTACGAGAACGGTGTGCTGCTCGCCGAGACCGACCGGTTCCCGGCCGACGAGCGGCACGCGGTGGCCGACGTCGACCTGGACCTGTTGCGGCAGGAACGGCTCCGGATGGGCACCTTCGACGACAACCGGCGGGCGCACGCGGAGCGGACCGGCGGCTTCCGCGAGGTGCGGTTCCGGCTGGAGCCGCCGACGCGGGACCTGGGGCTGCGGCGGCGGGTCGAGCGGTACCCGTTCGTGCCGTCGGATGCGGCGCGTCTGGCGCAGGACTGCTACGAGGCGTATCACATCCAGGTCGCCGGCCTGCACCAGCGGCTGGCGGCGACCGGCGACCCGAAGGTCGTCATCGGGGTGTCCGGCGGCCTGGACTCGACCCACGCGTTGATCGTCGCGGCGCGGGCGATGGACCGGGCGGGCCGCCCGCGCAGCGACATCCTCGGGTTCACCATGCCGGGCTTCGCGACCAGCGCGCACACCCGGGACAACGCCCACAAGCTGATGCGCTCGCTCGGGATCACCGCGGCCGAGCTGGACATCACCGCCACCGCGCGGCTGATGCTCCAGGAACTCGGCCATCCGTTCGGTGCCGGCGAACCGGTCTACGACGTGACGTTCGAGAACGTGCAGGCCGGGCTACGCACCGACTACCTGTTCCGGCTGGCCAACCAGCGCGGCGGGATCGTGCTCGGCACCGGCGACCTGTCCGAGTTGGCGCTGGGCTGGTGCACGTACGGCGTCGGCGACCAGATGAGCCACTACAACGTCAACGCGGGCCTGCCGAAGACCCTCATCCAGCACCTGATCCGGTGGGTGATCGGCAGCGGCCAGTTCGACGAGGAGGTGGGCGAGACGCTGCGCGCGGTGCTGGACACCGAGATCAGCCCGGAACTGGTGCCGGGCGCGGAACTCCAGTCGACCGAGAGCACCATCGGCCCGTACGCGTTGCAGGACTTCACCCTCTTCCACGTGCTGCGGTACGGCTTCCGGCCGTCGAAGATCGCCTTCCTGGCCTGGCACGCCTGGCACGACCCGGCGGCGGGCAGTTGGCCGCCCAACTTCCCCGAGCACAAGCGGGTCGGCTACGACCTGCCGGAGATCCGCCGCTGGCTGGAGGTCTTCTGCCGCCGCTTCTTCGGCTTCGCCCAGTTCAAGCGCTCGGCGATGCCGAACGGCCCGAAGGTCGTCGCCGGTGGTTCGCTGTCCCCGCGCGGCGACTGGCGGGCACCGTCGGACGGTTCGGCGCAGGCGTGGCTGCGCGATCTCGCCCGCTGGGACGCGCACTGAGTGGACGGTGGACCCGGCCCGGACGATGGTCCGGACCGGCCCCCGGACGTAGGCTGCACTCACCGAGGGCTTCCGCTGTACCGCCGCCGATGAGCGGCGACGGTCCGGCACGGGCCGGGGCGCGGGGTACCACGGCGGGTGGCGGTTCAGCGGAGGGAAAGTGCTGTGGCGGTAGGGCGCGTGGTGCGTTTCGACGAGGTGAAGGGGTACGGGTTCATCGCCCCGGAGGAGGGCGGCGAGGACGTCTTCGTGCACGCGAACGACCTGATGGAGGGCAAGCAGGCGATCACACCGGGCACCCGGGTGGAGTTCCAGATCAAGGAGGGCGAGCGGGGCCTCAAGGGCTACGACGTCCGGGTCGTCGCGTCGGAGCGCCGCCCGCTCGCCGCCCCGGTCACCACCGCCGACACCGAGGAGTACGACGAGGACGCCACCTGTGACGTGCTCTCCGTCGCGGCGCTGCGGACGGAGGTGACCGAGGCGTTCATCCAGGCCGCCCCGGATCTCACCGCGGGTCAGATCGTCCGGCTGCGGGACCAGGTGATCAGGATCGCCACCCGGCACGGGTGGACCGAGGGCTGAGGCTCAGCCGGCACGCCCGCTGCCCACGTCCGGCGTAGGGGTCGCGGACCCACCACCGAACACCACCGCACGCGGCAGCTCGGGTCGCCCGCCCCGTGGCTGCCACTCGCGCGGGTAGCCCAGCGACACCTCCTGGAACGGCACCCCGTCGTGCCAGGTGGTCCGGGGGATGTGCAGGTGACCGTAGACCACCGCCGCCGCCCGGTAGCGGACGTGCCAGTCGGCGGTCAGCTCCGTCCCGCACCACTGGGCGAACTCCGGGTGGCGCAGCACGTCGGTCGGCTCGCGGACCAACGGATAGTGGTTGACCAGGACGGTCGGCAGACCCGGGTCGCAGGCGTCCAGCCGCTGTCGGGTGTACGCCACCCGCGCCCGGCACCAGGCGTCGCGACTCGGATGCGGATCCGGGTGCAGCATGAACTCGTCGGTGCAGACGATCCCGGTGGCGTACGCCCGCGCCAGCGACTCCTCCTTGGTGGTGGTGCCGGGGGCCCGGAACGAGTAGTCGTAGCCGACGAACAGCGGGGCGACGACCACCGGCCCGCCGGGGCCCCGCCAGAGGGGGTACTCGTCCTGCGGGGTGTGCACGCCGAGCGCGCGGCACAGTTCGACGAGGTGGTCGTACCGCTGCTCGCCGCGCAGGTCCACCGGGTCGTGCCGGGGGGTCCACAGTTCGTGGTTGCCCGGTGCCCAGACCACGGTGTGGAACCGCTCGGCGAGGGTCCGCAGTGTCCACTCCACATCGGCGTACGCGTCGCCGACGTCCCCGGCCACGAGCAGCCAGTCCTCGTCGGAGCGTGGTCGCAGCTCCGCCGCGATCCGCCGGTTCTCGCCGTAGCCCACGTGCAGGTCGCTGACGGCGAGAAGCGCGCCGGCACCCATGTCGTCCACCCCCGGTCCGCGACCCGTCGCCGCCCCGCAACGGTAGTCGGACCGGCGGTGGGCGAACAGCCCGTCAGCCGCCGGTGCCCTCTGCGGCGCCGTCCGGGGTAAGGGCGCCGTCGGCCTCACCGGCGTCGAGGTGCACGTGCTGGTGGCCGTTGCCGGCGTCGATGTTGATCTGGTCGAGCTGCGTGGCGGCCACCGACCAGGTGGTGGCGGCGAGGGTGGCCTGCCGGGCAGCCAGCGCCAGGTGGTCGCGCCGCCGGGCGTCGGGAGCGGACGCCGCCAGGGCGACCGCGTCGACCGCGACGGTGGCCTGGGCCACCGCGCTGCGCAGGCCGCCCCGGGCGACGTTGGTGGCCGTGGTGCCCGACGGCGGGTCGGCGTACTGCTCGGTGAGCCGACGCATGGTCTGCCGCCACTGGTCGAGCTGCGTCGGCTCGGGGGCCCGGCCGGACTCCCCGGTCTCCCGCACGGCCACCAGGATCGGTGCCATCTCCTGACCGGTCCGGCGCGCCAGGTCGGTCAGTTCGACGATCTGGCGCGCGTCCCGTTCGACCTCTGCCGCCCGCATGTCGGCGATCCGCGAGTCGGTCTCGTCCGGTCGTCCCAGGGTGAACCCGACCAGCCCGCCCACCAGGGCCACCACCAGCACGGCCGCGACCGCGCCGAGGATCGACCAGCCGGAGGGCCGGGCCGCCGGGGCGGGTGGGGTCAGCAGGTAGGAGGGCCTTCCGGTACGTCGGGACATGGCCACCCCTCGGATCGACGACGATTCGCTCGGAGCGTAGCCCGTATATCACAAGCCGTCGATACTTCTGTGCGTTCCGGCGTCAACTTTCACTCGGCGGGCACGAAAGCCTGCTGGCGGCCAGGCCCACCACGACGGCCAGCAGCGACGTCCTGCCGCGCGTCGACGAACATGACCGTCACCAGGGAGAGGACAGCCGGCATCAGGGTCAAGCCGGCTATTCGCTGCGTAGCCCCTCGGCCCGGGTCAACCGCCACAGCAGTGGCAGGCTGGCGGCGGTGACCACGAGCACCAGCACCGCGGCGGTGCCGGACACTCCGGCGATGGCCGCCCAGTTGACGCCGACGGAGATACCCGCGACCGACTGGAGCAGGGCCGCCACCGCGCTTCCGGTCACGACCGCCAGCAGCATGCCCAGCGTCACCGGGATCGCCACCTGGTAGAGCACCGCCCCGGAGAGGCTGCGGCGGCGGACGCCGAACGCGCTGAGCACCGCCAACGGCCGCCACCGCTCGCGCAACTGTTCGAGGATGTTGACCAGCATGCTCGCGCCGATGACCAGCAGCAGGACGACCGCGCCGATCTGGAGCGCCTGCTGGTAACCGGCCAGCACCGAGGAGGTGCGGCGCTCCTCGAACGTCTGCACGACCGCCGTCGGGTCCACCTGCGCGACGGTGTTGCGCAACCGCTCCACCGCGTCCCGGTCGGCCGAGTCGTACGCGACGAGCACGGTGCCCGGATTGACCGGCGGCACCTGCAACGCTCCCGGGGTGAGCAGGAAGTCCGCCACCACCATCGTGGAGTACTGCCGGACCGTGGGGACCCCGGTGGGCACCGTCCAGCGGATCGGCGTACCGCCGTCGTCGAAGGTGAGCGTGGTGCCCGCCTCCGTCGACGCGCCGCCCGGGCCGGCGAAGCTGTCACCGTCGGCGCAGGAGGGCAGCTCGGCGTACTGGCGCAGGGCCGCGCAGTCGGCGACGTAGACCCGGTGGACCTGGGCCGCGTCCGGGGCGGTGCCCAGGTCCGCCAGCCCGCTGGCGGCCCGGACCCCGACCGTCTCGGCCAGCGCCTCGGCCCAGGTCCGCGCGGGACCGTCGGGCGTGCCCTGCTCGTACACGTAGACCACGGCCTGGAAGTCGTCGTCGGGACTCAGGTCGCTCGCGCCGTACGCCTGCGCCGCGCCGAGCACTCCCTGCACGGCGATCACGCCGGCCACCGACACCGCGATGCCGGAGACGGCCCGGACCGCGGTGTCGCTGTAGAGTTGCAACCGGCGTACCGCGAGCTGCCACGCCACGCCGCCGCCACCCAGCCGCCGTACCGTCGCCTGCACCAGCCACGGCAGGAGCAGCACCACCCCGACCAGCAGCAGCGTCGCCCCGGCGGCGAGTTGCAGCTCCACCAGCAGGCCGCCGGCCTGCTCGGTGAGGCCGCCGAGCAGCGGGTAGAGCAGAAGGAGTCCGACCAGCGAGGGCAGGGGCCGCCACCAGAACCGACGGTGTCGCTCGCCGCCGCGTCGGACCACCCCGAGCGGCTCGATCACCACCTGCCGCAGCGCGGAGAGGGTGACCAAAACCGCGACGGTCGGCACCAGCACCACGACCAGCAACGCCAACCCGGGCACCGGACGCAGGTCGACGGTGAAGAAGCTGAACCCGGGCGGCAGCAGGTCGCCGGCCACCCCACGGACGCCGAGGAAGGCGAGCGCCCCGAGGGCCAACCCGAGCACCGCGCCGACCAGGCTCTCCCCCGCCGCCACCCGCCGAGTCATCGCGCTGTCCGCGCCGACCAGCCGAATCGCGGCGAGTTGGCGGTCGCGGGCCGCACTGCCGAACCGCACCGCCGTGGTCACGAAAATCATCACTGGCAGCAGCAGGACCACCAGGCCCAGTACGCCCAGTACCAGCAGCACCGGAGTCACTCCTGCGGATTCCTGCCGGCCGTCACCGCCGTACGCGTCGATCCGCCGGGCGCCGGGGGTCTCCTCGTCCACCTGCTCCGAGCCCAGGTAGAAGAGACGCTCACCCGGGCCGGCGAGCCCGTCGGCGCCGATGGTGCCGACCACCCGACCGCCCCACCGCTCCCGCAGCAACGCGCCCTCGGGCGAGTCGAGCAGCTCGGCCAGGGCCGGCGAGACGACCATCTCCCCCGGGGCCAACCGGCGGTCGACACCGGGCGGCAGCGGCGTCCGCTCCCCCTCGGGCCGCACCAGCCAGCCGTTGACGTCGGTGCCCCGGTAGCGGGACTCCACGTCGACGGTCAGCAGAGTGTCCGGCCCGGACGCGGACACCACCGGCCCGGGCAGGCGCGCCGCCTCCCGTTCACCACGCGCGGCGGCCAGCGTGGGCAGGGCGGCGACGGTCAGCAGCAGCACCACACCGAGGCCCACGCCGACCGAGATCAGGGTCAGTCGGGCCCAGCCGGACCGGCCGCCCGCCACGCTGAGCCGTACGCCCAGCGCCAGGTCGTCGAACCAGCCCGCCGCGCCGCGCCGCGTCCCGGCGCTCATCGGACGTGCGCCGGAGTGCGGACCTTGCCGTCACGCACCACGACCTCCCGGTCGGAGTACGCGGCCACCCGCGCCTCGTGCGTGACGAGCACGACCGCGGCACCGGTCTGCCGGGCCGCCTCGACGAAGAGCCGCATCACCCGCTCGCCGTTGAGCGAGTCCAGCGCACCGGTCGGCTCGTCGGCGAAGATCACCCGAGGGCCGGTGATCAGGGCGCGGGCCACCGCCACCCGCTGGCCCTGGCCGCCGGAGACCTCCCCGGGGCGCTTGCCCGCCACGTCGCCGACCTCCAACCGGGCCAACGCGTCGGTCGCGCGGCGTGCCGCCTCCCGCCGCCGTACGCCGGACAGCCGCAACGGCAGCGCCACGTTCTCCAGACAGGTCAGCTCCGGGACGAGCTGCCCGAACTGGAACACGAACCCGAAGTCGGTCCGCCGCAGCGCACTGCGGCGCTGGTCGGACAGGGTGACCAGATCCTGGCCGGCGTAGCGGACCCGGCCGGAGTCCGGCACGACGATCCCGGCCAGGCAGTGCAGCAGGGTGGACTTGCCGGAGCCGGACGGGCCCATCAGGGCGAGCACCTCACCGGCGTGCACCCGCAGCGACGCGCCGTCCAGCGCCGTGGTGGCGCCGTACGTCTTGACCAGGTCCTCCGCCTCCAGCAGTGGGGCCTCCGTGGCGGGCTTCATCGCGTCTCCTCTCGCACCTGCGCGCGGAGCTGGTCCAGCCGGGCGGCGGTCAGCTCCAGCCAGCGCAGGTCGGCTTCCAGGTGGAACAGGGCGTGGTCACAGACGAGCTGGTCGGCCAGGTCACCGGCGAGCTTGCGGTGGGTCAGCTCCCGCATCTGCGCCAGGTGCGCGGCGCGCTGCACGTCGAGCAGGTCGGCCGCGTCACGGTCGGTCAGCAGCGCCAGCACGACCTTGGTGTAGAGCTTGCTCTGGAGGTAGACCTCGGGCTGCTCCGGTCGGGCCAGCCACTGCTCGACGTCGGTGACGCCGGCCTCGGTGATCGCGTACCGCTTGCGGTCCGGGCCCTCGCCGGGCTCGGACTGGACCTCGACGAGACCGTTCTTGAGCAGCCGGGCGAGCGTGGCGTAGACCTGCCCGTAGTGCAGCGACCGTCCGCGACCGAACTGGTCGTCGTAGGAACGTTTGAGGTCGTAACCGTGGCGCGGGCCCTGCTCCAGCAGACCCAGTAGCGCGTAACCGACAGACATGAGCGCCACTATACACGCGGGCTATACACACAGTGTCTACGTACGCGGCGTACGGGCCGACGACGCATTGCCGCAGCTCCGGACGGTCGCACGACAGACGTAGGAGCCATAGATCGAAATGTTTGAACATCCGTCGGATGACCGGCCGTGAGCTGCGCCGTAGCGTCGACGCGATCCACCTCGCACGGCCACGGTCACGCACCGTGACCGCACCGCGAGCGTCACGGCCGCCGTGACGGGACGCCCGGTCGTGGATCGGCGCTCCGTGCTGTCCTTTCCACCCCCGAAGGAGCAGAAGTGCCCCGACAACCCCGCTCGTCACGCGCTCGCCGCAGCGGCGCGTTGCTGCTGTCCACCGCCCTCGTCGCCTCGTTGACCTCGGTCGCCGCGAAGCCCGCCGCGGCGGCCCCGGAGGAACCCCTCAAGTCCAACGAGATCTTCCTGACCGGCCCGAGCCAGGGCGCCCCGGAGGACATCGCCGCCGCCTACCTGCGCGCCAACCCGGCCCGGCACGGGGTGACCGCCGCCGACCTCGGTGACCTCGCCGTGCTGTCCAGCTACACCAGCCGGCACACCGGCGTCACCCACGTCAACCTCGCCCAGCGCCACGAGAAGCTGGAGATCTTCGGGGCCACCGCGACGGTCAACGTCGCCCGCGACGGCAGCGTCGTCTTCGTCGGCGACACCCTCGTGGCCGGTTTGACCGGCGGGGCCACCACCCCCGACCTGGACGCCGTCGACGCCGTCGAGGCCGCCGCCGACGCCCTGGACCTGCCCACGCCCACCAACACCCGGGTGATGAGCCGCACCGGCGGCCCGGCGCAGGGCACCGTCGTCAGCGGCAGCGGCATCTCCGCCGAGCCCATCCCGGCCAAGCTCGGCTGGCAGCCCACCGACGCCGGGCTCCGCCTCGCCTGGCAACTCGTCATCGACGACGCCACCGACGCGCACCTCTGGAACGCCACCGTCGACGCGGAGAGCGGCGACCTGCTCGGTGCCGACGACTGGACCACCCACGAGCACACCGACGACCTCGCCGAGACCCTGCACCCGGTCTCCGGCCGGACGATGCCGGTCCGGCGCAGCGGTCCGCTCGGCACGCCCGACCCGGTGCGGGACGGGTCGAGCTACCACGTCTACGGTTACCCGACGGAGAGCCCGAACGACGGCCCCCGTGCCGTGGTGACCGACCCGGCGGACGCGCTGGCCTCGCCGTACGGGTGGCACGACACCGACGGCGTGCCCGGTCCGGAGTTCACCACCACCCAGGGCAACAACGTCCACGCATACCAGGACCAGGACAACAACAACGCACCGGACTTCGGCAGCAGCCCGGACGGCGGCCCGAACCTGACCTTCAACTTCCCGCTCGACCTGGGCGAGAACCCGCAGAGCTACCGGGACGCGGCCACCGCCAACCTGTTCTACTGGAACAACATCATCCACGACGTCTCGTACCGCTACGGCTTCGACGAGGCGTCCGGGAACTTCCAGGCCAACAACTACGGCCGCGGCGGGGTCGGCGGCGACTACGTCCGCGCCGAGGCCGCCGACGGCGGCGGCACGAACAACGCCAACTTCTCCACCCCGGCGGTGGACGGCGTGGGCACGCCCCGGATGCAGATGTACCTGTGGCCGGGCAACCAGTTCGGCGCCCAGAACCAGGTCGTCGTCGACGGGGTCGGGGCGTTCGACGCCACCTGGTCGCGTTACAGCCCGGCGCCGACCAGCGCCGGCCTGCCCGCCCGCCCGTTCGTGTACGGCGGCACCGGCTGCGCCGCCTCGTCGTACCCGGCCTCGCTGCCCGAGGACGGCTGGGTCGCGGTGGTCGACGGCGGCACCACCGCCTGCACCTACCTGCTGCGCACCCAGATCGCCGAGTCGCTCGGCGCCGACGCGGTGGTGGTCGCGCACAACGCGGCCGGCGCCGCGCCGGTGCTCACCGGTGCCATGACGACCGCGCCGGTCGCCATCCCGGCGGTGGCGGTCACCCAGGCCGACGGCACCGCGCTCAAGGCCGCGATCGCCGGCGGCACGGTCACCGGGTCGGTCCGCAAGCATCCCAGCCACCCCGGCATGCGCGACGGCGACCTCGACGCCGGCATCATCATCCACGAGTACGGCCACGGCATCTCGCTGCGGCTGACCGGTGGTCCGGGGATCAACTGCCTGACCGGCAACGAGCAGATGGGCGAGGGCTGGAGCGACTTCTTCGCGATCACCACGCTGCTCGACCCGGCCCTCGACACCGCCGACGGCTCGCGGGGCCTGGTGCCGTACGTGCTCTATCAGTCCGACCGCACCGGCAACGGACTGCGCCCCCGGCCGTACTCGCGCAACATGGAGACCCAGCCGTTCACCTACGACAGCATCAAGACCGGCGGCTGGCTGAACGGCACGTCGCTGGCCGCGCCGCACGGCATCGGGCACGGCTGGGCCGCCGTCCTCTGGGACGTCACCTGGGACCTGATCGACCGGCACGGCCTGAACCCGAACGTCTACGGCGCCTGGAACACCGGCGGCAACAACCTCGCCATGCAGCTCGTCATGGACGGGTTGAAGATGCAGGGCTGCGGGCCGGGCTTCGTGGTCGGCCGCAACGCCATCATCGCCGCCGACGCGGCGCTGACCGGCGGCGACAACGCCTGCACCCTGTGGGCCTCGTTCGCCCGCCGGGGTCTCGGCTACAGCGCGGTGCAGGGCACCACCAACCGGGACGACAACACCGAGGCGTTCGACACCCACCCGTCCTGCCGGGGCGACTTCGTCGGCCGCACCGCAGCGCCCGGCCTGAACACGCTGCCCGCCGGGGACGCGGCACCGATGAAGTTCCAACTCGCCGCGAACCGGGGGCTGGACATCCTGGCCAGCAACTCGCCGTACTCCCGCCTGGTCGACTGCGACACCCTGCAGACGGTCAACCCGGACGGTTCGGTCACGCCGCGACCGCTTCCGGTGGCCGCCGTCAATCCCGGCAACTCCCGCATGTCCGCCAACGCCAGGGGCCAGTACAACTACGTCTGGAAGACCGACCCCGCCTGGGCCGGCACCTGCCGTGAGTTCGTCCTGACCCTGGACAACGGCTTCCAGTACCGCACCTACTTCCGATTCACCGGCTGATCCGACCCGCACCTGCGGGGGAGGGTTCCGAGCCACGGAACCCTCCCCCGCGCCATGCCCACAGGTGTACCCGGGCGGCGAAGGGGTAGGAACCGCCGACCGGCGCCGCCGCGTGTCGCCGCCGTCGCCACGCGAGGTCCGCCGCAGGCCAGGGGGAACGGGATGAGCCGGGTCCGCAATCTGCGCGTCCGCCCCGACCTGCTCTATCTGGCCAGCGGATGGAGCACGCTGGTGACCGACGTCCGTGGCCGGATCACCGGCAGCGATCCGCAGGGATTCTTCGCCCGCAACACCCGGGTGCTGCACACCGAGCGGATCACCGTCGACGGACGGGAGCCGGTGCCGTTCAGCACCGCCACCGTCCAGGGATACGCCCAACTGTCGTACGCCGAGCTGGGCGCCGGGGACGAGCTGCCCTCGCGGGCGGCGTACCTGACCGTGGCACGGTTCGTGGGAGCCGGGCTGCGGACCCGGCTGACCGTGCTCAGTTACGCCGACGTCCCGCTGGAACTGCGGCTGCGGATCGAACTGGACGCCGACTTCGCGGACACCGGCGAGGCCGAGCGGGGGCGTCGGGTGCAGTCCGGCACGGTCGAGCGCCGGTGGGACCCGACGGCGCGGGAGCTACGGCTGACGTACCGCTGCGACGGCCTGGACCGGGCGGTGGCGATCCGGGTGCGGACGGACCAGCCGATCCGGTACGCCGACGCCGGCTTCGAGGTCGACCTGGCGCTGCCGATCCGCGACCGCCGGGAGGTGGAGATCCTCGTCGAGCCCGTCTTCGACGGCGAACGGCTCGTCGCGCCGCCGCCGAGCTTCACCGACTCCGGTGACCTCGCCGGTGCCGCACGGGCCCGGCTGGAACGCGAGTTCACCCGGTTGACCAGCACCAACTTCGACGTGACGGCGGCCTGGCGATGCGCGACGGAGGACCTGGCCGGGCTGCCCCTCGGCGAGCCGGCCGGGCCGACCGCGCCGATCGCCGGCCTGCCGATCTATCAGGAGATCTTCGGGCGAGACACGATGACCGCCTCGTGGCAGGCGATGCTCGCCGGTCCGACGATGCTCGCCGACAGTCTGCGGCTCAACGCCGAGCACCTCGGGCGACGCGTCGACGACTGGCGCGACGAGGAGCCCGGCAAGCCGCTGCACGAGGCGCGCCAGGGGCCGGTGTCCGCGCTCGGACTCGATCCGCTCACGCACTACCACGGTGACTGGTCCACCGCGCCGGACCTGCTCGTCTTCCTCGGCCAGTACTACGCCTGGACGGCGGACCTCGACACGGTCCGCGCGCTGCTGCCGGCGGCCCGCCGCGCGCTGGACTGGCTCGACCGGTTCGGCGACGTGGACCGCGACGGCTTCCTGGAGTACCACTGCCGCTCCCGGGTCGGCGTGAAGAACCAGGGCTGGAAGGACTCCGACGACGCGGTGGTCGACGAGCACGGCAGACCGGTCCCGAACCCGATCGCCAGCAGCGAGTTGCAGGCGTACTGGTACGCCGCGCTGCGGCACGCGGCCGTCACGTTCACGGTGACCGGTCACCCCGCGACCGGCGCGGCCCTGCTACGTCAGGCGAGGGCGCTGCGTCGCCGGTTCCACCGCGCCTTCTGGATGCCGGACCGGGGTTGCTACGCGATGGCCCTCGGCCCGGACGGGCAGCCGGTCCGCTCGGTCAACTCCAACGACGGGCACCTGCTCACCAGCGGCATCGTGCCGGCCCGGATCGCGCCCGTGGTGGCCGACCGGCTGCTCGCGCCGGACATGTTCAGCGGGTGGGGAATCCGGACGCTCTCCGCCACGCATCCGGCGTACAACCCGTTCAGCTACCACCGGGGCAGCGTCTGGCCGGTCGAGGCGGGCACCATCGGCCTCGGACTCGCCCGGTACGGCTGCTGGGAACACCTGCACCGGCTGGCCGAGGGGACGTTCGCGGCGTCGGCCCTCTTCGCCGAGCACCGCCTGCCCGAGGTGCTCAGCGGCCTGTCCCGGGACACCTTCCCGCATCCCGGGGTCTACCCGAACTCGTGCTCCCCGCAGGCCTGGTCGGCCAGCGCGATCGTCGCGCTGGTGCAGGCGCTGCTGGCGCTGCGCCCGGCCGCGCCGCTGCGGGCGATCCTCGTCGACCCGCACCTGCCACCGTGGCTGCCGGACCTCACGCTGGAGGGGGTACGGGTCGGTGGGCACACCTTCGACCTGACGGTGCGCCGTCGACGGGGCGGGCGGACGTCGGTGCGTACCCGGGGCGACCGGATCGCGGTGCTGCGCCGCCCCACCCGCCAGGCGTCGGTCACCCGGCGGCACCGGCCCTGACCACGGGCCGGGTGCTCAGGAGAAGCGGTCCGGGTCACCGGCGCCGACCCGGACGATCTCCGGCTCACCGTCCGAGAAGTCGATCACCGTGGTCGGTTCGGTGCCGCACTCCCCCGCGTCGACCACCGCGTCGACGGCGTGGTCGAGGCGCTCCTTGATCTCCCAGCCCTGGGTCATCGGCTCCTCGTCGCCGGGCAGCAGCAGGGTGCTCGACAGCAACGGCTCACCCCACTCGTCGAGCAGCGCGCGGGTGACCGGATGCGCCGGGATGCGCACGCCCACGGTCTTCTTGCGCGGGTGCAGCAGCCGACGCGGGACCTCGCGGGTGGCCGGCAGGATGAAGGTGTAGCCGCCCGGAGTGGCCGCCTTCACCGCCCGGAACACCGCGTTGTCGAGCTGCACGAACTGGCCGAGCTGGGCGAAGTCCCGGCAGACCAGGGTGAAGTGGTGACCGCTGTCGAGCTGGCGGATCTCCCGGATCCGGTCCATGCCGTCCTTGTTGCCGAGCCGGCTGCCCAACGCGAAGCAGGAGTCGGTCGGGTAGGCGATCAGGCCGTCGCGCCGGACGATGTCGATCACCTGACCGATGATGCGCGGCTGCGGGTTGTCCGGATGCACGTCGAAGTACCTGGCCATGGCCGGAAGCTTAGAGCGACACCGGGAAGTGTCGCATTGGTGACAGTGGCCTCCTTCGGCCACATGTCGACGCCCATCGTTGTCGGTATGGTCGGACGAGCCCACGACGGCGGCTACCGCGACGCCTTCCGACATCCCGCGACACCGACACCCGTCCGGATCACCGTGCTCGTCTTCGGCGTACTGGCGCTGCTCTTCGCGCTGGCGACCGCCCACCGCGCGGTGGTCGACGGCGGCTCGCTCGGTGCCGCCGCCTTCTTCGCCGTGATGGCCGTGGCGTGCACGCTGGTCGCGGTCAGCCTGGCCGCCCGCCGCCCGTGGGCCCCCTACCCGGCGTACGCGCTGACCGGTCTGCTGGCCGCCGCCTCGCTCGGCCTGTGGGGCGCGATCACCTGTGTCGGCGCGCTCCTGCTGGTCTGGGTGCTGTGGGCGCTGAACGCCCGGGTCTCCCGCGACTGGTTCGGTCGACGCGGGCGACTGCGTTGAGCACGACGCGCCGCCCGCTGCCATCGGCGAGGGCGCGCCGCGTCACCACAGGGGCGGGTCGTCCCGCCCACGCCGGTCACGGCGGCCCTCCCCGACCGGGATCGGCGTGCCGTCAGGCGGTCGCCGAGGACTCCGTCTCCGGCTCCTCGTCCGCCTCGGTCGCCGCCGCCTTCTCCGCGTCGGTCTTCTCCGCGTCGGCCTTCGGCTTCTCCGCCTCGGCGGCCGGGTTGACCCAGGAGAACTCGATCTCGATCGAGTACTCGTCCTTGCCCTCCTGCTCGATCTCCAGCTCGCAGCGCACCTGGTCGGCGACGGCGATGGTGCCGGCGGCACCGTAGAAGACCTGCCCGCTCTCCACCTGGCTCGCCACCTGCCGCAGCCATGCGGCCAGGTCCGCCCGCGACACGGTCCGCTCGTCCTCGTAGATATCCATGCCGTCATGCTGGCATTGCGGTGTCGACCGACCACGCCCAGGGTTACCCGGTCGGCGGGACCGCAGGTGGCGTCGCCGGAGCGTCGGGCGGGCGGGGTTCAGGCGGCCGGACCGGCAGCCGCCGCGGCGGCGATCTCCCGGCGGCGGACCGCCGCGATCATCGCCGTGCCGACCGCCATCACCACACCGGCGGTCAGCAGCGCCCAGGATCCGTCGACCCGCAGGGTCAGGAGCGCCGCGACCAGGGCACCGAGGCCCATCGCGACGACCGCGGCGCACCGCCGGGCCCACGCCGCGCCGTCACCCCCGGCGGCCCGGCTGTCCGCCGAGAGGTTGACCATCGCCATCGTCACCACCACCGTGGACAGGTCGCGGACACCGGTGTGGCGGACCGCTGCGGCCTGGGCGCCGAGCACCAGCGCCAGCAACCCGGTGACGACGAACATCGCGATCCCGTCCGGCGCCCCGGCGCCGGACCAGAGCGCGGCCAGCGTCAGCGTCACCGCGCTGCCGACGACCAGCACGAGCAGGCCGGACCGGGGCAGCTTCGCCGAACCGGCCGCCCGGCGGGTCAGCCGGGCGGCGAGCAGCGCGCCGAGCATGAACGCCAGCAGCGCCAGCAGGTTGTTGAGCACCGGCAGACCGGAGACCCCGGCCAGGCCGAAGCCGATGAAGAGCACGTTGCCGGTCATGTTGCCGGTGAAGACCCGGTCCAGGGCGAGGTAGCTGACGCCGTCGATCGCCCCGGTCGCCACGGTGAGCACCAGCAGCGGTACGTCGTACGTCTTGGTCATGGGCCTCTTCCGCAGCTCGCCGGCACCGCTGTGCGGCACGTCGAGAGCGGCCGTGAGCAGGGCGATCGTCCGGATCGGAGTCTACGCACCGCCCACGACCGCGCCCGACGCAGCCGCGTCACGGCCCGGCGGCGGCCTCCAGCAGGTCGTCGTAGTACTGCAACCCGCGATCCGGCGACACGTCCGCGATGGACCAGCTCTGGTAGCCGGTCTTCGTCCTGGGCAGTTCCACGGCGTTCGCCCCGTGGGTGAGGGCGAGTTCCAGGGTCTGGTTCCAGGTCGACGCCGGGCAGGGGTCCTGGTCGGCGCAGACCAGGTCGGCGGTCGCGGTCTGGTAGCTGATCGGGCCGCCCTTGCCCGCGATGTACGCCCACATCGCGTAGTAGTTGTTCGGGCGGCCGGGGTACATCGAGTTGTTGCCCAGCACACACCGGGCGCCTAGCGAGGTCCGGCAGTAGTCGATCATCTGCCGGGTGTACGGCATGTCCACCGACCCGGTCCAGGTCACCTCGTCGATCCGCTGGTACGGGTTGAACGCCAGGTAGGAGCGGGTCTGCTCCCACACGTCGTGCGCGTCGATCTCGTCACGGTGGCACTGGTCGTCGGCCGCCCCGGTGTAGCCGGCCGCCTCCAGGCCGGGCCGGTTCAGGCTGAGCTGCCCGGTCTGCCGGATGTACGGCTCGGCGAACTCGGTGGTGCAGCGGGCGATCACCACGTCCCGGATCCGTGGCTCGTCGTCGTAGCGGGCGGCGAGCCGGTCCTGGAGGTTCTGGTACGCGGTGCCGTACGCGCTGCTCCAGAAGCGGCCGATCGTGCCGGTCAGGCTGCCGGTGGTGTACCACGGGATCGGACTGGTCCCGCCGAGCGACTTCACCCAGTCCGGCGCGTGGATACCGCCGACGACCCGCAGCCGGGCGTACATCCCGGCCGCGTTCGCGGCGGCGACCGCCTGGTCGATCGCGGTGGTGTCGAGCGCGCCGCCGTGGTCGGTGCCGGGCTGCTGCTGCGGTTGCAGGTCGCTCCAGTTGACCCGGATGACGAAGCTGTCCACCACCGGGGCGTACGCGCCGGTAGCCGGCTCGGCCCGGTCGACCAGGCCGCTCAGCGGCGGTTTGAGGGTGACCGCCGTCGGGGTCGACGTCTGCGCCTGTGCCGGTACGGCGACCGCCGTGGCCGCCGTCAACGCGGTGACGATTACCGCGAACCTTCTCACCCGGGAACCTCCTCGTCGCAGGGGGAGCCCGCGTGTCCGGAGGGACCCGCCTCGGGCGGCACCGCCCGGACACCCGGGCACGAAGCGCCAGAATAGGGCCCGCCCCGCCGGACGTCACCGGCCGAGATCGGCGGCGGCATCCGGGCCGGCGCGATTCTCCGCTGGTCACCGTGTCGGTGCGTGCCCCGACCCGTTACGGTGTACCGACCGATCTTCACCTGGGGGTTCCCTTGAGCCGGTTCGAGCAGCTACGGCAACGACTGCGCCGGGCGTACGACGGGGGACGCGAGTCGGTGCGCGCGGCCCGGGACCGGGACCGGACCCGACGGGCCGACCGCGCGGAGGAGTTCGTCCCCCCCATTCCCGAGCCCCGCTCCGGCGACTCCGACGAGGGCGGCCACCCCTCGACGATCAGCCGGGACGACGCCGGGGTGCCGCACTCGTTGCGGATCGCCGCCGCCTGGTCGTGGCGGATCATCGTCATCGGCATCGTCGGCTGGGCGATGCTGCGGTTCATGGGCACCATCCGCGTCGTGATCGTGCCGCTGCTGGTGGCGCTGCTGCTCTCCGCCCTGCTGGCGCCCGCCGTCGGCTGGCTCTTGCGGGCCCGCTTCCCCCGTACGCTGGCCACCGCCGTGGTGCTGATCGGTGGACTGGCCGCCGTGGTCGGCACGCTGACCATGGTGGTCAACGAGTTCATCACCGGTCTGCCCGACCTCAGCCGCAACGCGGCCGACGGCATCGGCCAGATCCAGGACTGGCTGCGCGACGGGCCGCTGAACCTCTCCGACGGGACGTTGGACCAGTACATCCAGGCCGGACAGAACTGGATCAACGAGAACACCCAGGCGCTGACCACCGGGGCGCTCTCCACCGCCGGCACGGTGGTGGAGATCTTCACCGGCGCGCTGCTGGTCCTCTTCGCCATGTTCTTCTTCCTCCGCGACGGGCAGCGCATCTGGCGGTTCATCGTCGGGATGTTCCCGGCCGCCGCCCGCTGGCGGCTCGACGACGCGGGCAACGCCTCGTGGCAGACGCTGGTCGCCTACGTGCGGGCCACCGTGCTGGTGGCGTTCATCGACGCGGTCGGCATCGGCATCGCGCTGGTGCTGTTCGACGTGCCGTTCGCGTTCGCCCTGGCCGCGCTGGTCTTCCTCGGCGCGTTCATCCCGATCGTCGGTGCCACGCTCTCCGGCGCGGTGGCGGTGCTGGTCGCGCTGGTCGACGGCGGCTGGGTCACCGCGCTGTGCATCCTCGGCGCGGTGATCGTGGTGCAGCAGGTCGAGGGGAACGTCCTCCAACCGTGGATCATGGGCAAGGCGGTGGCGCTGCACCCGCTGCCGGTGGTGCTGGCGGTCACCGCCGGTGTGGTGCTCGACGGCATCTTCGGCGCCCTCATCGCGGTACCGCTGATCGCCGTGCTCAACACCGCGGTCCGGCGGTTGGCCCGGCGCATTCCGCCGACCGAACAGCCACCGCCCCCGGAGGCGGTCGTAGTCAAGGCCACCGCGCCCTGACGCTCCGGGCCCCGGCGAGAATCTATGTCGGGTCTCCGGCGCCGTCGAGCAGGGCCCGCCGCAACGTGAGTCGGTGCTCGCGTCGGATCTCCGCCTCGCGGTAGCGTCCCCGGTCGCCGTCGGTCTCCAGCAGCAGCGGGGGCACCGCACGCGGCTGCCCGGCGTCGTCGACGGCGACCATCACCAGGTGCGCGGTGGCCACCGTGGTCGGTGGCACGGCCCGGTCCCACCGGTCGGCGGTCACCTTCACCGCCACCTCCATCGAGCTGCGACCGGCCCAGGTGATCCGGGCGTCGACGTGCACCACGTCGCCGACGCGTACGGCGCGGAGGAAGGCGGTCTCGTCGATGGCGGCGGTGACCGCCGGGCCGTCGGAGTGCCGGGCGGCGACCACCCCGGCCACCGAGTCGATGAGGTTGAGGATCCGGCCGCCGTGGACCGTACCCATGAGGTTGGTGTGGTGCTGGTCCATGATCTGCGACAGGGTCAGGTGGGACGCCGACGGCGTCCGACCGGGGGCGGAAAGTGTGTCCTGCATGGCGGTTCGTCCGTCCTCGCGCGCGGTCTCGGTGGTGCGGTCTGCCGACGGCGTCCGCCGGCGGGAGGTCCCCACCGGCGGACGTCACCGGGTCAGGAGTCGCTCGTCGACCCGTCGGCGGCGGCCAGTTCGGCGCGGACCGAGGTGGCGGCCCGGACCAGCGCGGTCAGGGCCGGACGGACCTCGTCGTAGCCCCGGGTCTTGAGCCCGCAGTCCGGGTTGGCCCAGAGCCGCTCCGGCCCGACGGCCGCCGCCGCCCGGCGCAGCGCGGTGACCACCTCGGCCGCGTCGGGCACCCGGGGCGAGTGGATGTCGTAGACACCCGGCCCGATCCCCCGGGTGTAGCCGACGGTGGCCAGGTCGTCGAGGATCTCCATCCGGGAACGGGACGCCTCGATGCTGGTCACGTCGGCGTCCAGGGCGTCGATGGCGGGCAGCACCTCGCCGAACTCCGAGTAGCACAGGTGGGTGTGGATCGCCGTGGCGTCGGCGACGCCGCTGGTCGCCAACCGGAACGACGCCACCGACCAGTCCAGGTAGGCGGCGTGGTCCCGGCGGCGCGGCGGCAGCAGTTCCCGCAACGCGGGTTCGTCGACCTGGATGATCCGGATGCCCGCCGCCTCCAGGTCCCGCGCCTCGTCGCGCAGGGCCAGCGCGACCTGGCGGGCGGTCTCCGCCAGCGGCTGGTCCACCCGGACGAACGACCAGGCCAGGATGGTCACCGGGCCGGTGAGCATGCCCTTGACCGGCCGGTCGGTGAGCGACTGGGCGTAGCGGGACCAGGCCACCGTGATGGGTTCCCGCCGGGTCACGTCGCCGTACAGGATCGGCGGACGCACACACCGGGAGCCGTACGACTGGACCCATCCGTGGGCGGTGGCGGCGAAGCCGTCCAGGTGCTCGGCGAAGTACTGCACCATGTCGTTGCGCTCCGGCTCGCCGTGCACCAGCACGTCCAGTCCGAGCCGCTCCTGCTCGGCCACCACCTCGGCGATCTCGGCCCGCATCCGCTCGGCGTAGCCGGCCGCGTCGAGGCGGCCGGCGCGGTGCTCGGCCCGGGCCCGGCGCAGCGCCTCGGTCTGCGGGAACGACCCGATGGTGGTGGTCGCCAGCGCGGGCAGCCCGAGGCGGCGCCGCTGGGCGTCGGCGCGCTGCGGATACGGCCCGCGCCGGGTGTGCTCGGGCCGCAGCGCCTCCAGTCGGGCGCGGACCGGGTCGTCGCGCCACTGCGCCGGGACCGGCGGGGGCGCGGCGGGCAGCTCGCCCACCCCGTCGCGCAGCACCCGGCCGAGCGCGACCACCTCGTCGACCTTCTGCCGGGCGAACGCCAACCGTTCCCGCAGTAGCGGGTCGAGGTCGGTCTCGGCGGCCAGGTCGACGGGCACGTGCAGCAGCGAGCAGGAGGTCGACACGGCGACGGTGTCGGCGAGCCCGGTGAGGGTGGCGCCGACGGCTGCGGCAGCCCGCAGGTCGGTCCGCCACACGTTGCGGCCGTCGACCAGCCCGGCGACCACGGTCCGGCCCGGTTGCGCGCCGTGGCCGGCGAGTCGGCCGAGATCGCCCGGCCCGGCCACCAGGTCCAGCCCGATCGCCTCGATCGGCGTGTCCAGCAGCGCGGGTAGCGCGTCGCCCAGTTCCCCGAAGTACGCGGCGACGAACAGGCGGGGTCGGTGGGTCAGCGCGCCGAGCCGGGCGTACGCGGCACCGAGGGCGCGGATCTCGGCGTCGGACCGGTCGCCGACGTACGCCGGTTCGTCGAGCTGCACCCACGGCACCCCGACGTCGGCGAGTGCGGACAGCAGGTCGGCGTAGACGTCGACCAGGTCGTCCAGCCGGTCGAACGGGCGGAACCCGTCGGGCGCGTCGGCGGTGGGCTTGGCGAGCAGCAGCAGGGTCGCCGGGCCGACCAGGACCGGACGGGTGGTGATGCCGAGCTGCCGCGCCCGCCCGTACTCGGCCAGCGGCTTGTCGGGGCGGGCGGCGAAGGCGGTGTCCGGACCGATCTCGGGCACCAGGTAGTGGTAGTTGGTGTCGAACCACTTCGTCATCTCCAGCGGCGGCTCCTGCGCGGTGCCGCGTGCCATGGCGAAGTAGGTGTCCAGCTCACCGAGGCCCAGCCGGCGGAACCGGTCGGGCACGGCGTCGACCGTGACGGCCGCGTCGAGCACGTGGTCGTAGAGCGAGAACGTGTTGGACGGTACGGCGGACAGGCCGGCGTCGTGCAACGTACGCCAGGTCTGCTCGCGCACCTGCGCGGCGGCGGCCCGCAGGGTCGGCTCGTCGATGCGGCCGGCCCAGTAGCCCTCGACCGCGGTCTTGAGCTCACGACGCGGGCCGATGCGCGGGTAGCCGAGCACGGTGCTCGTGCCGAACGGAGTGGTCATGTCGCCAGGGTTCCCTTCCCTCGAGGTCCGGCGGTACGGCTCCGGAGGAGGGCTGGGGAGGGCACGGTGCGACGACCGACCTCGCCCTGGCCCTCCCGCGGGGCCGACGGCGGCGTGCGCGGTTGCGCACGCGGCACGGGCAGGTCTTCGGACTCGTGGGCGCGACCGGCTGGGCCGGTCTCCTACTGGCCGTCGCTTCCCGGACAGGTGTCCAGTGCGTGTGACGGCGGTCGTTCCCACTCACCGCTGCGGGGCAGTCCCGGATTCACACCGGGTTCCCTCTTACGACGCTCCGACCGAACGGCCGGGGCGAACCAGTACCGTCACGGATCCTAGCGTCCGGATCACGCGCGGCGACCGTCGCGCGGGTGTGATGTCCGCACCGCCACGGCGTGTCGGGCGGTGGGTGAACAACGACTCATCCGGCTTCCGCTCGCATGATCATGGTGTTAGTTTTTGCAAAGACTTGGCAAGAACAACGACTTTGCGTGGGAGTGCGGTGAGCGTCACCACCCTGCCGACGAGCCGGACGGACGTGCTCGGCGTGGCGGCGCAGCGTCGCCGCACCGGCCTCTGGCTGCTCGCGCTGACCCTCGGGCTGGTCCTGACCGGGCTGGTCGCGGTCGGGGCCGGGGCGATCGGCATCCCCCCGCTGACGGTGGCCCGGATCATCGGGCACCACCTCGTCGGGCTGCCGGGCGAGGTCACCTGGACCGGGCCGCAGCAGGCGATCGTCTGGCAGGTCCGACTGCCCCGCGTCCTGCTCGGCATGCTGGTCGGCGCCGGCCTGGCGGTCTGCGGCGTGGCGTTGCAGGCCATGGTCCGCAACGTGCTCGCCGACCCGTACCTGCTCGGCATCAACTCCGGCGCCTCCAGCGGCGCGGCTGCCGCGATCCTGTTCGGCGCCGGTGCCGGCTTCGGCCAGTACGCGCTCTCCACCAGCGCGTTCGTCGGCGCGCTCGGCGCGTCGCTGCTGGTCTTCCTGATCGCGCGCAGCGGCGGCCGGGTCACCTCCCTCCGGCTGCTGCTGGCCGGCGTCGCCGTCGGGTACGCGCTGTACGCCACCACCAGCTTCCTGATCTTCGCCTCCGGGTCGGCCGAGGGCGCCCGCTCGGTGATGTTCTGGCTCCTCGGGTCGCTGGGCCTGGCCCGCTGGAACGCCCTGCTGCTGATCGCCGCGGTGGTGCTGATCGGCACCATCGCCTACCTGACCGTCGTCGGGCGGCGGCTCGACGTGCTGGCCATCGGCGACGAGACCGCGCACACGCTGGGCGTCTCGCCGGACCGGTTCCGACTCCGGCTGCTGGTGCTGGTCTCGCTGAGCGTCGGCATCCTGGTCTCCGCCGCCGGCAGCATCGGGTTCGTCGGTCTGGTCGTGCCACACCTGGCCCGGCGCATCGTCGGCGCGCCGCACGTCCGCGTGGTGCCGGTGGCCGCGCTGCTCGGGGCGATCCTGCTGGTCTGGGCCGACGTGCTGGCCCGGGTGCTGCTGGCCCCCCAGGAGATCCCGATCGGCATCATCACCTCCCTGCTCGGCGCGCCCTTCCTGCTGGTCCTGATCCGCCGCCTGCACGCCTCCGGCGCCTGAACGCCCACCCGTCAAGGAGAACCGATGTTGAAGGCAACCCGCCTCGCCACCGCCGCCGCCTCCGCGTGCGTGCTGCTCGTCGCCGGGTGCGGCGGCGGCGCCGACGGGCCGGCCGAGGCCGGTCCCGGTTACCCGGTCACCGTGACCAACTGCGGCGTGGACGTCACCTTCGACGCCGCTCCGGAGCGGGTCGTGCTGCTCAAGAGCGCCGCCGTGCCGTACCTGCACGCGCTCGGCGTCCTGGACCGGGTCACCGCCCGCGCCGGGCAGTACCCGAAGGAGTACTACGACGCGCCGACCCAGGCCGGGTTGGACCGGATCCCGCTGCTGACCGACAGGACCGACACCAGCGGGCACCTGCAGATCTCCAAGGAGGTGGTGATCAGCCAGGAGCCCGACCTGGTCCTCGGCGAGGTCGACAACCTCTCCCGCGACACCCTCGCGGCGGTGGACATCCCGCTGCTGGAGGAGCCGGCGATGTGCCCGGACAGCACCGCCGTGCCGAGCTTCGACGACATCTACGCGCAGATGGAGACGTACGGCCGGGTGTTCGGCCGCCAGACCGAGGCGGCAGGTGCGGTCACCGCGCTCAGGGAGCGGATGACGAAGGTACGGGCCGAGTCGGGCGACGCGTCCGGACGCACCGCAGCGGTGCTCTACCCCACCGTGGGCGGCGGCACCACGTACGCGTACGGCACCGGCAGCATGGCCCACCCGCAGTTGGAGGCCGCCGGCTTCCGCAACGTCTTCGGTGACGTCAAGGACCGGGTCTTCGAGGTCACCGTCGAGGAGTTGCTCGGCCGCAACCCGGACGTGCTGATCCTGCTCTACGGCGACGGCGACCCCCGCGCCGTCGAGCAGGGGCTGACCGGGCTGCCGGGCGCGCAGCAGCTCGACGCGGTCCGCAACGGCCAGGTCATGACACAACTGTTCAACTTCACCGAGCCGCCGACGCCGCTGTCGATCGACGGTCTGGAGCGGATCGTGCAGCGGTTCCGGGAGCAACCGTGATCGAGGCCACCGGTGTCACCTGGCACTACGGCGTCAACCCGGTCATCGACGGGGTCAGTGTCACCGCCCGACCGGGACGGATCCTCGGCCTGATCGGGCCCAACGGCAGCGGCAAGACCACGCTGCTGCGGTTGCTCTACGGCGCGCTGCGCAGCCGCAGTGGACAGGTCGCGGTGGACGGCGATGCGCTGTCCGCCCTACCCGCCCGGGAGGCCGCGCGGCGGCTGGCCGTGGTCGTGCAGGAGACCGGCGGGGAGACCGCCCTGACCGTGGCGGAGTTGGTGCTGCTCGGCCGGGGGCCGCACCTGTCGACGTTCCAGCGGGCCGGGCGGGCCGACCACGAGATCGCCGCCCGCTGCCTGAGTCGGGTCGGTGCCACGCACCTGAGTGGTCGGGCGTTCGCCCAGCTCTCCGGTGGGGAACGGCAACGGGTGCTGATCGCCCGCGCGCTCGCCCAGCAGGCCACCCACCTGCTGCTCGACGAGCCCACCAACCACCTCGACATCCGCTACCAGCACGAGATCCTGCATCTGGTCCGCACGCTGGACACCTGCTCCGTCGTCGTGCTGCACGACCTCAATCTGGCCGCCCGGTACTGCGACGACCTGGTGCTGCTCGGCGCGGGTGGGGTGGCCGCCGCCGGCACCGTCGACGAGGTCCTCGACCCCGCCGTGCTGGAGCCGGTCTACGGCATCGGCATCCGACGCCTGGACCTCGACGGCGCCGTCCACCTGCTGTTCCACCCGATCCACCAGAGCACCGACGAGAGGACCGCCGCATGACCACGCAGGAACGCATCAACGCCTACTGGACCGGTCGCGCGCCTGACTACGACGCGTACCAGCAGCGCCCGGACCGGCTCGCCGACGACCAGCGGGCCTGGTCGGAGATCTGGTCGAAGGCTCTGCCCCCGGCACCGGTGGACGTGCTCGACGTCGGCACCGGCACCGGCCAGGTCGCGATGATCCTGGCCGGTCTCGGGCACCGGGTCACCGGTGTCGACCTGTCCGAGGGCATGCTCGCCGAGGCCCGACGGCACGCCGCCGCCGTTCCCGGCGGTCCGGTCATCCAGCTCGGCGACGCCGTGGCCCCGGACTTCCCGGCGGGCAGCTTCGACGCCGTGACCAGCCGGTACCTGATGTGGACGCTGCGCGAGCCGCAGACCGCCGTGGCCAACTGGATCCGCCTGCTGCGTCCCGGCGGCGTCGTCGCGGTGGTGGACAGCACCTGGTTCCCGGACGGTCTCGACAACGCCTCGGAGAACTTCACCGGCCACTACGACAGCCAGGTGCAGGCCGAGTTGCCGCTGGCCACCGCGACCTCGATCGACAAGACCGTGGCGGTGCTGGAGGAGGCGGGCCTGGCCGACGTCACGGCCGTCCCGCTGACGTCGATCTACGAGCTGGACCGCCGGTACGGCGTGGCACCGAACCACGAGCACCAGATGCAGTACCTGGTCACCGGCCGGGTCTGAGACCGGCCGGGACCGCCTCCGGTCACGTCCGCAGCAACCAGTCACGCTCCGTGCAGCTCTCCGTGGACAGCGGGGAGCTACACGGCGTTGGGATAGGCGCTAATACGCATTAGCGATGTCGGGTTCTTGAATACTGTGCCCCCGGGACGACGCTGTCAAGACCCGACGGCGAGGGCACCCCCAGCGCTCCACGTCGCCTGCACGAGTCCGCTGTAGGCACTTGATAATCCGCATTAGTTCAGGCAGTTCATCGGCCGGAAATCTGGCGTCACCCTCTTGACATCGATCGGGCTCAACCGCGAAGCTCCTTCCCAACCCGAACGCTAATACGCATTAGCGGCAGTGGAAGGACTCCCCCGTGCCCCCTGCACCCCGACGAGTCACGCAACGTGACATCGCCCGGATGGCCGGTGTCAGCCAGGCGACCGTGTCGCTGGTGCTCAACAACCGCGTCGACGCGGAGGTACGCATCGCACCGGAGACCCGGGAGCGGGTGCTGCGGGTGATCGCCGAGACCGGGTACGCCGCCGACCCGGTCGCCCGCCGGCTCGCGTCCCGGTTCAACCGGATCATCGGCGTCTTCACCTACGAGCCCGCGTTCCCCAGCGGCAGCCGGGACTTCTTCCACCCCTTCCTGCTCGGCATCGAGGAGTACGCCGAACGGGTCGGCTGCGACCTGCTGCTGTTCACCAGCGCCCCGGTGGTCGACGGGCGTCGGCGGATCTTCCACCGGGACAACCGGCTGCGCCTGGCCGACGGCTGCATCCTGCTCGGCCGCGAGATCCACGCCGCCGAGTTGCTCCGACTCAACCGCGACGGATACCCGTACGTCGCGGTGGGCCGCCGCGACGACGCCGGTGGACCGGTCCCCTACGTCGGCACCGACTACGCCGCGGCGGTACGCCAACTCGTCGAGCTGGCCCTCGGACACGGTCACCGGCGCCTGGCCTACCTGGGTGTGGACGCCACCGCCGAGTCGTCGGCCGACCGCTGGCGCGGGTTCGACGCCGCCGCACCGGCCGCCGAGGCGGCCCGTCGCCTGACCGGCCCGACCCACGACGCCGAGGCCGTCCTGGACGACCTGGTCGCCGACGGCAGCACCGTCGTCTTCGTCGAGGACTTCGCCACCGCCGTGGCGCTGGAGTCCGCCGCCCGCCGACGCGGCCTGCGTGTCCCCGGTGACCTGTCGATCCTGACCCTCGGCGACCCGACGGTGCCGGTGCCCACCGACACCGCCTTCACCGGATTCCACATCCCCCGCGAGGAGATGGGCCGGCAGTCGGTCGAGGTGTTGACCTCGGTCATCGACGGCAGCGCCGACGGCGTCCAGCAACGACTCCTGGCCTGCGAGTTCGTCGAGGGCGACACCCTCGGCGCCCCCGATCCGGCGGTCGACCGCCGATAGGCGGCCCGCACGACTGGAAGGATGCAAGTGGCACAGATGCGTGCGGACGTGCTCATCGTCGGCGGCGGGCTGGGCGGGGTCGCCGCCGCGCTCGCCGCGGCCCGGGCCGGCCGGTCGGTGATCCTGACCGAGGAGTTCGACTGGCTCGGCGGGCAGCTCACCAGCCAGGCCGTCCCGCCCGACGAGCATTCCTGGATCGAGCAGTTCGGGACCACCGCCAGCTACCGGGCGCTGCGCACCGGCATCCGCGACTACTACCGACGGCACTACCCGCTGACCGAACGGTCCCGCTCCTGGACCGACCTCAACCCGGGCGCGGGCTGGGTCAGCCGGCTCTGCCACGAGCCACGGGTGGCGGTCGCCGTGCTGGAACAGATGCTCGCGCCGTACCGGGGCTCGGGTCGGTTGACCGTGCTCCAGCCGTACCGGCCGGTGGCGGCGGACACCGACGGGGACCGGGTCACCGGGGTCACGCTGGCGCACCGGGACCGCGAGGACCGGATCGACGTCACCGCGCCGTACGTGCTGGACGCCACCGAGACCGGGGAGCTGCTGCCGCTGACCGGCACCGAGTACGTCACCGGCTTCGAGTCGCGGGAGCAGACCGGCGAGCCGAGCGCCCCGGCCGAGGCGCAGCCGATGAACATGCAGGCCGTGTCGGTCTGCTTCGCCATCGACCACGTCGACGGGGACCACACCATCGACCGGCCCGCCGGGTACGACTTCTGGCGCGACTACAAGCCCGACTTCTGGGGTGACCGGCTGCTGTCCTGGCGCTCGCCGAACCCGCGCACCCTGGAGCCCCTGGAGCGCAGCTTCACCCCGAACCCGGACGACGAGCCGTGGCTGGTCGACGCCGACCAGCGCGTCAACCCCGGTGACGGCAACCTCTGGACGTTCCGCCGGATCGCCGCCCGGCGCAACTTCGTCGACGGCGCGTACGCCAGCGACATCACCCTGGTCAACTGGCCGATGATCGACTACTTCGAGGGACCGGTCATCGACGTGCCCAACGCGTCGTGGCACCTGGCCAAGGCGCGCGAGCTGTCGTACTCGCTCTTCTACTGGATGCAGACCGAGGCTCCGCGGCCCGACGGCGGCACCGGTTTCCCCGGGCTGCGGCTGCGCGGCGACGTGACCGGCAACCCGGCCGGGCTGGCCCAGGCGCCCTACATCCGGGAGTCGCGCCGGATCCGGGCCGAGTACACCGTGGTGGAGCAGGACCTCTCCCTCGCGGTACGCGGCGAGCACGGCGCCGTGCGGTACCCCGACTCGATCGGGGTCGGGATGTACCGGATCGACCTGCACCCGTCGACCGGCGGCGACAACTACATCGACGTCGGGTCCTGCCCGTTCGAGATCCCCCTCGGCGCGCTGATCCCGCAGCGGATGGAGAACCTGCTGCCGGCCGGCAAGAACATAGGCACCACGCACATCACCAACGGCAGCTACCGGCTGCACCCGGTCGAGTGGAACGTCGGCGAGGTCGCCGGTCTGCTCGCCGACTTCTGTCTGGCGCGGGGCGAGTCCCCGCGCGCGGTCCGCGGCACCCCCCGGCTGCTGGCCGAGTTCACCGACCGCGTCACGGCCGCCGGCGTCGAACGCCGGTGGCCGGAGATCGCGGGCTACTGACCCCCCGGTGAGGAGAGACGATGAGATCAGGAAAGGGAATACGCGTAGTCGCCACGGCGCTGACCGGCGTTCTCGCCATGTCCGCCTGCGGCGGCGGTGAGGCGCAGGACAGCGGCCCGGCCACCCTGCGGGTCACCGTCTGGTCGGCCAACGAGGCGCATCTGGCCCTGTTCAACGAGATCGCCGACGAGTACCGCCAGAACAACCCCGACGTCACGCAGATCACCTTCGATCCGCTGCCGTTCGACACGTACACCACGGCGCTGACCACGCAGATCGCCGGTGGCAACGCGCCCGACCTGGCCTGGGTGTTCGAAAGCTCGGCACCGGACTTCGTCGCCTCCGGCGCGCTGCTGCCGCTCGACGAGACCCTCGGCAAGGCCGACGGCTACCAGTACGACGACATCCTGCCGGCCACGCTCAAGCTCTGGCAGGACGACGGCAAGCTGTACGCCTACCCCTTCTCCACCTCGCCGTTCGGCGTCTTCGTCAACACCGACCTGCTCAAGCAGGCAAACCAGCGGACCCCGGCCGAGCTGATCGAGGCGGGGCAGTGGACCTGGGAGAACGCCTTCGCCGCGGCCGGTGCCACCCAGGCCGCGACCGGCAAGGCCGGGCTGGTGGTCCGCGACTTCGACTACAAGGACTGGAGCAACCTGTCCACCGTCTGGACCGGGTGGGGCGCCCGGGCGTGGAGCGAGGACGGCAGGACCTGCGGCTTCGCCGAACCCGAGATGGTCGAGGCGATGACGCGGCTGCACCGCGCCGTCTTCACCGACAAGGCGTTGCCCGGCCCGGGCACCACCGCGGACTTCTTCGCCGGTGACGCCGCCATGACCATCACCCAGATCTCCCGCGCCTCGCTGCTCGAGGACGACGGGTTCGCCTGGGACCTGGTCCCGCTGCCCGCCGGGCCGAAGGGGCCGTACGCGGTGGTCGGGCAGGCCGGCATCGGGGTGCTCAAGCGCAGCCCGAACGCCGAGGCCGCCGCCGACTTCCTCGCCTTCCTCACCAACCCCACCAACTCCGCCAAGCTCGCCCAGTTCTTCCCGCCGCCGCGCCAGTCCCAGTTGACCGCCGACACGCTGGCCAAGACGAACCCAAAGCTCAAGCCGGAGCAGTTGCAGAAGGTCGTCATCGACGGGATCACCAACGGTGTCGTCAAGCCCAGCCACGCCGGGCAGGCCGAGATCAGCCAGCAGGTCCGGGCCGGTCTGGACCCGCTGTGGAAGGCCGACGCGGACGTCAAGGCCGTCCTGGACGGGGTCTGCGGCAAGATCCAGCCGTTGCTGGCGAAGTAAGGCGACCGATGACCCGTACGGACACCAGGGTGGACCCGGCCACGGCCGGGTCCACCCCGGACCGGGCCCGGCCGTTCTGGACCGGCCGCCGCCGTGACCACCTCACCGGCTACCTGTTCATCGCCCCGCAGTTGCTCGGCAGCGCCGTCTTCGTGATCCTGCCGCTGGTCCTCGTCGTCTGGTACAGCCTGCACGAGTGGAACGTGCTCGCCGGTACGTTCGACTTCGTCGGCACCGACAACTACGCGGCGCTCGCCGACGACCCGAACCTCGGCTCGGTGCTGCGGGCCACCGGGCTGTTCTCCGTCGGCCTGGTGGTGTTCAACCTGGCCCTGGCGTTGCTGTTGGCCGTCCTGCTCAACCAGAGGCTGCGCGGCACGATCGTGTTCCGCACGCTGTTCTTCTCCCCCGTGGTGGTGTCGCTGGTCGCCTGGACGATCGTCTGGGGCTTCCTGTTGCAGGACAACGGCGGCGTCAACGGCCTGTTGGACACGATCGGCGTGGACGGACCGAACTGGCTGCGCGGCGAGGCCACCGCCATGCTCTCGGTCGTCGTCGTGCAGGTGTTCAAGAACGTCGGCCTGAACATGGTGCTGTTCCTGGCCGCGCTCCAGGGCGTACCCGCCGAGCTGTACGAGGCGGCCGAGGTGGACGGCGCCAGCCGGCTGCGTCAGTTCTGGCGGATCACCGTGCCACTGATCAGCCCGACGATCCTGCTCACCTCGATCATCACGGTGGTCGGCTCGCTCCAGGTCTTCGCGCAGATCGCGGTGCTCACCCAGGGCGGTCCGGGAACCTCGACCACGGTGCTCGTCTACTACCTGTACCAGCAGGCGTTCCAGTTCCACCACTTCGGCTACGGCGCCACCCTGTCGATCGTGCTGTTCGGCATCGTCCTCGCGCTGACCGTGGCGCAGTGGCAGATGCGCAAGAGGTGGGTCTTCCATGAGTCGTGACCTGTCGCCCCGGACCAAGCTCGTGCTCTACGGGGCGCTGCTGGTGCTGGCCGTACCCTTCGTCTTCCCGACCTGGTGGATGGTCACCTCGTCGCTGAAGCCGGTGGCGGACATCTTCGCCTTCCCGCCGCAGTTGCTGCCGGTCGATCCCCGGCTGGACGCCTACCAGCGGGTGTTCGATCTGCAACCGTTCGGCCAGCAGTACCTCAACAGCCTCTACATCGCGCTGGTGGTCACCGTCGGCACCCTGGCGGTGGCGGCCCTGGCCGGGTACGCCTTCGCGCGGATCCGGTTCCGTGGCCAGAACGTGCTGTTCCTGGTCGTCCTCGCCGGATTGCTCATCCCGAGCGAGGTGACCATCGTGCCGCTGTTCCAGATGTTCTTCCGGCTCGGGCTGATCGACACGCACTGGCCGCTGATCCTGGTGCCGATCCTCGGTGCGCCCAGCGTGCTGGCGACGTTCATCATGCGGCAGTTCTTCCTCGCCCTGCCCGGGGAGTTGGAGGAGGCGGCCCGGGTCGACGGGCTGGGCCGGTTCGCCACGTTCTGGCGGATCGCGCTGCCGCTGTCCCGGCCCGCGCTGGGCGCGGTCGCCATCTTCACCTTCCTGCACAGTTGGAACCTCTACCTGGAACCGATCGTGTTCCTGTCCACCCCGGAGAAGTTCACGCTGCCGCAGGCGTTGACGCAGTTCGTCGACGCGTACGGCGGTCCGATGTGGGACGTGCAGCTCGCGGCGGCGTCGATGACGGCGCTGCCGGTGCTGGTGGTCTTCGTGATCGCGCAGAAGCAGTTCGTCGAGGGTCTGGCGCACACCGGCCTCAAGGGCTGACGGAGGCGTCGCCCGGTCCGGTCCCCGCACCGGACCGGGCGACGCCGTGCCTAGACCGCGCGGGCCACGCAGATGCGGGCGTTCAGCCGAGGTCCGGCCTCGTAGAGCATGTACGACACACCGCCGTCGGTGCCGAACGCCGGTGACGCCACCCGGCCGTTGTCCGAGGCGATCGGCCGGTGGAAGACGCCGAGGTGCACCTCGCGGTCGAAGTTGTTGCCGACCTCGGTGAGGTACATGTTGCCGTTGTTGCCGTGGTAGGCCAGGTATGCGGTGCCGTTGCGCTTGAGCAGGTGCGGCGCGGAGATGTCGGTGAGGCCGTCACCGGCGGGCGACACCAGCGGGTTCGGCGCGAACTGCCATCCGCTCCAGCCGTTCGGCGACCAGCCCCAGAAGATCTTCCGGGTGCCGGGTCCGATGGTGTGGGCGCCCATGAAGACCATCACGTAGCGGTTGCCCTTGCCGGCCACCGAGTGCTCGAAGACGCGCGCGTACGAGGTCTCGGTGGTGTTCGGGACCAGCCGGGTGGACAGGATCGGGGTCTCGTCGGTGAACCGGACTCCGTCGGTGGAGCGGGCCACCCGGGTGGTGAAGTTCTCGCCGTGGAAGTACAGGTAGAACTGCCGCGTCGGGGCGTCCCAGACGACGTGCGGCGACGACACGTGGCTCACCGTCGTGGTCGGCAGCACCCGGTCGACGACCGGGTTGCCGGAGTACTCGGTGTAGGGGCCTTCGAGCCGGTTGGCGTAGGCGAGGCAGATGCCGCCCGGCGCGTCGTGCGGCGCGTAGTAGAGGTAGTAGCGGCCGAGGTAGTTGCTGACCTTGTCGTAGACGCCACGGACACACGGGAAGATGAACTCGCGGGTCGGGTTGTAGCGCAGCGACGACGGCAGCGCGTCCCGGACGTACCGGTAGTTGGGGAAGCCGGCGGGGGCGGCGGTGGCCGGTGCGGACGTGACGGCGAGGCCGACGCCGGTGGTCGCGGTCGCGACTCCGGCCGCCGCCACACCGCGCAGCAGCGTGCGTCGGGTGAAGGGGCTCTCGGGGGTACGGGTCATCGTTCCCTCCGTTCAGGATGGACGACGGGGGCAGGGGGACGGGACCGGGCGGGACGGGTCAGCGGACGCCAGTCACCCACGGCGAGCAGCCGTTACGCTGCGAACACTCGCCCCGAAACCGGTTCATTTGATCGATGAGTCTGCGCGTGTGGTCGCCCGACGGTCAAGACGCTAATACGAATTAGCACAGCGAACCCACCCTCCACCCGCCCTCTCGGCCACCCACCCGCCGCGCCGCTCTGCGCCCACCCACGCCACGACCGTCCTGCACCCCCGGCCCACTGCCCCCATTACAGCTTTTCTGCTGTTTTGTCCATTCTGGGGAGGATAATTACTGGCGGAGCGGTCCGTTCACGGGCAGCCGCCGGGAAGGTCGGCCGACGGTCGAGCACCCGCCCGGCGTGCGCCCCGGACCAGAGACGAGAGAGCGCTGATCGACATGACCAACGACATCGCACCGACGAGCATCCGACGACGGCTGGCGGGGTGGCAGAAGGCCACCATCGCCCTGGTCGCGCTGCTCGGCGTCGCCTGCGCCGGCCTGGTGACGCTCGGCGTCGGCCTCAAGCACCGGTACGAGGGCCGGGTGCAGCGGGAGGACATCCTCGGCCGGGGCACCGCGCCCCGCGACGACGAGCGGTGGGCCGACGGGCCGTTGAACCTGCTGCTGCTCGGCTCGGACTCCCGGGAGGGCGAACCGGACCAGGGCCTCTACCCGGGCCAGCGGTCGGACACCATCATGCTGGTGCACCTGAACGCCGCGCGGGACGCCGCCACGGTGGTGTCGATCCCCCGGGACAGCTACGTGGACGTGCCGGCGCGCGAGGGAAGCTGGGCCGGAGGCAAGAACAAGATCAATGCGGCGCTGGCGTTCGGCGGGGCCTCGCTGGCCGCCGAGACCGTGCACCGGCTCACCGGCGTGACGATCGACGGCGTCCTGGTGGCCAACTTCGCCGCCGTGCGGCAGATCGTCGACGCGATCGGCGGCATCACCGTCTGCCTGCCGTACGAGGTGCTCTCCACCGACACCGGGACCCGGTGGCCGATCGGCTGCCACCCACTCGACGGGCGCCACACCGACGACCTGATGCGGCAGCGGCACCACGTGCCCGGCGGCGACTTCGGTCGGATCCAGAACCAGCAGTTCGTGGTGCGGGCCATCGTGGAGAAGGTCACCTCGGAGAACCTGCTCACCGACCCGGCCCGACTGGACCGGGTGCTGACCACCACGGCGGAGTCGTTGACCGTGGACCAGGAACTCGACCTCACCGAGCTGGTGCTGGCGGTCCGGCGGATCTCGGCGGAGTCGCTGCGGTTCGTCACGGTTCCCGCCGCCGACACCGACCTGACCACCCCGGCGGGCTCGTCGGTGCTGCTGGACGAGGAGTTGTCCGCCGCCCTGTTCACGGCGGTACGCGAGGACCGGCTCGACGAATGGTTCGCGAGCCGGTCCACCACGTCAGTGCCGAACTGAGCGGGTCACCTCGTCCGCTGCCAGTACCGGCAGGTCCAGTCGACCTGGTGCAGTTCGTCGGTGATGCCGTGCTCGGCCCGGAAGTCGTCGACCGCCTGCTTGCAGCCGCGGACCGCGTGGTAGTCGTCCACGATGACGTACCCGCCGACGGAGAGCTTCGGGTAGAGGCTGCGGAGCGCGTCCATGGTCGAGTCGTACAGGTCGCCGTCGAGCCGGATCAGCGACAGCCGCTCGACCGGGGCGGTGGGCAGGGTGTCCTTGAACCATCCGGGCAGGAAGTGCACCCGGTCGTCGAGGAGCCCGTACCGGCGGAAGTTGTTCTTGACCTGGTCGAGCGAGACGGCGAGGAACGGCTGCGCCCAGAGCGCGTCCTCGACGTCCTCGGTGCGGTGCGCCTCCGGCTTGGGCAGGCCACGGAACGAGTCCGCCACCCAGACCGAGCGGCTCTGGTCGCCGTACGCCTGCAACATGCCGCGCATGAAGATCACCGCGCCGCCGCGCCACACCCCGGTCTCGATCAGGTCACCCGGGACGTCCTGTGCCAGCACGTCGCGCAGGCACCGCTCCAGGTTGTCGAGCCGACGTAGGCCGATCATCGTGTCCGCCTCCGGCGGCCAGTCCCGGCCGTTGGCCCGCGCGTCGGCGTCGAACGGGAACTTCAACACCAGTTCCAGGCCGCGCCGTTGCAGCAGGTGCTTGTACCGGGCGTAGACCCGGCCGTGCAACGACCTCGCCCGTGGCTGGTACGGCATCCACGTCTCCTGGAAGACGTACCGGGTCAGCGCCTTCTTCAGCAGGTCGCAGTACATCGCCCGCGGGTCGCTGAGAGTGGACGGCAGGTGGTGGGTGAGCGTCTCGCTCATCGGTTACTCCTTGATCGGTACTCGGTGCGGTTCAGTTGGACGGCCAACGGGGACCGTCGGGTGTGGTGTGTCGGTGCTGGTCGAAGTCGGTGACCGGCTCACCACGGACGTACTGCGGGGCGACCGGTGCGTCCGCCGGGCGACGCAGCGGCGCCGGCTCGATCGGGGCCGCCGAGGCGGACCGGTGGACCCGTCCGGACGCCTCCGCGCGCGGTGCCAACGGGCGGCCCAGGGCCGAACCCACCGCCTCGCGACCACCCGCGACCAGCGGGGTGGACCAGGGCTTCACGTCGTCGATCGGCGAGGGCGGCACCGACCGCCAGCGGGCCGTGACCTTGACGTCCTGGTGGGACTGCCGGGGCGGCGCCGGGGTGAGGTGGTCCACCCGGGGCGGCGCGGGCGTGAGGTGGTCGACGCGGGCGGGCGTCGGCCGCACGTCGGCGACCACCTCGACCGGTACGGTCTGGTCGCCGGTGGACGTCGGTCCGGGCCGGGCCGGTTCGGGCGCGGCCGGCGGAGCGGCCGGCGACACCGGCGGTAGTTCCCGGGCCCGGTGCAGCCCGCCCGAGCCCACCTCGCGGACCCGGTGCACGCCCGACGGCACCCGCCGCGGCGGTCGCACGCTCGTGCCGCCCGGCAGGCCCGCGGCCGGCACCTCGTCGGCACCGTGCTGCCCGGCCCGGTCGATCGCGCCGACCGCGACGATGCCGGCCAGCGGCAGGTTCAGCCGGCGCACCAGCCGCGCCGCCCGGGTCGCCTCGGTCAGGTTGGTGAGCCCCGCCGCCACCACGAGCAGCACCCCGTCGACGTGTTCGGCCAGGGTCGCGGTGTCGCATCCGGCCAGCACCGGTGGCGCGTGCACGATCACGCAGTCCTCGGTGTCGGCCAGGGCGTCGAGCAACTGGCCGAGTTCCCGCGCGTGCACGGTGGTCAGGCTCTCCCGGGGCTCGGTCGGCAGCACGGTCAGCGTCGGCAGGTCGGGCAGCGGCGCCGGGGAGTGCTGCCCGGTGCGCACCTGCTGCCAGGTGAACGAGGCGTCCGGGAAGTGGCCGGCCAGGGCGGGGTCCCGGACCGCCGCGTCGATGACGGTGACCTTGCGCCGCTCCGCCGCCATGGCCAGCCCGAGCAGGGCACTGACCAGAGTGGCCCCGTCGTCGCCGTGCACGCTGGTGACCAGCAGCCGACGCCGGGACGAGCTGGTGAGCACACTGAGCGCCGAGACGGTGGACCGGGTCGACGTCGCGATCTCCCGCCGGGCGAACAACGCGGCGCCGTGGTGCCGGGCGAACCGCTTCGGCAGGTGCGGGAGGGTGCCGACGACCGGCAGGCCGAGGCGGGACTCCATCTGCCCGATGTCGCGCAGGCGGCGGTCGAAACGGTCGCGGAGCACCGTCGCACCCCAGCCGGCGAGCATGCCGACGAGCGCGCCGAGGGCGCTGTTCAACAGCGGCTTGGGGAACGCGGGCCGGGTGGGCACGCTCGCGGTGTCCACCACCCGGGTGGTGACCACCGTGTCACCGCCAAGCCGGAGGCGTTCCAACTGGTCGCCCATGGCCTGGCTGACGGCGTTCGCGATCGCGGCGGCCCGACCGGCGGAGGCCGCGTCGGCCCGCACCGTGACGATCTGGAGGCCGGGTTCGAAAGTGCCGTGCACGTTGCCGGCGACCGCCCGCTCGGACAGGCCCAGCCGACCGGCGGCGGCCACCGCCACCTCCCGCGAGCCGATCAGCTTGGCGACGGTGGGTGCCAGGTTCTGGGCGAGCGCGAGGCTCATCTCCGCCGGACGGTCACCCTCGGGCGTGTCGGCCACCACCAGGACGGAGGCGTGCGCCTCGTACCGGGCCGGCAGCAGCGGCGTCACCGCCTGCGCCGCCGCCAGCCCGGCGAGCAGACCGAGCAGCGGCAGGGCTACCCGCCGCCGACTGGTGTCCAGCAGATCGTTGAAGTCGACGGTACGCATCACGCGGCCACCTCCCGGTCCGCGTCGTCGCGGGCCTTCTCACCGGCTCGCGCCGGGACGGGTACGGACATTCGTTCCTCGTGCAGTTGTCGCCAGACCCGGTCCAGCCGGGCGGCGATCCGGTCCCAGGCGAACTCCTCGGTCGCCCGGCGCAGCCCGGCCTCGGACAGTTCGCGGGCGGTCGCCGGGTCGTCGCGCAGCCGGCCGAGCCGGTCGGCGAGCGCGGCCACGTCCCCGGCGGGGAAGATCAGCCCGGCGTCGCCGACGACGTACGGGATCTCCCCGACGTCGCTGCCGACCACCGGGACGCCGCAGGCCATCGCCTCGACCAGCACCCGGCCGAACTGTTCGCGCAGCGGGATGCCGACCCACGGCAGCACGTTGCGCTGCACGATCTCCAGCGCGGGCAGCACCAGCACGCTCATCTGCGCCAGCACGTCGGGCAGGTCGGTGTGGCCGGTCCAGCCGTACCGGCGGACCCGCCCGGGACGGCGTCGCGCAGCCCGGTCGACGTCGTCGTCCAGGCTGCCCTCGCCGACCAGCACCACGTCGCAGTCGACGAGTTCGGCCGCGCGCAGCAGGTCCAGCACACCCTTGTGCGCCTCGAACCGGCCCACGAACCCGACCGTGAACGGCCGCCCGCGCTCCGGCTCGGGGCGGGGGCGGAAGATCCTGGTGTCCACACCCAGGGGAACGGTCGTGGCCGCGCCCCGGTAACCCTTGACCCGCAGCACCTGCCGGGCCGCCGGGGTGATCGGCAGGACCATGTCCACCCGGCGGTACGCGTACCTCTCCAGCAGCGGGAACGGCATCGGGAAGCGGATCACCACGTTCTGCGCGGCGTACAGCGTGGTCGGCACCGTCGGCCAGTGCCGCCGGCACATCCGCAGGACCTGCCAGGTCGACAGGTACGCGGCCTCGCCGATCATGTGCACCACGTCGGGTGGCGGCGACACCGGCGGTGCGCTCCGCCCGCCGAAGCGCACCATGACCGACGCCATGTGGCCGGTCCGGCCCTCCCCCAGCCGGTGCGGCAGCAGGTGGGCCCGGAAACCGGGATGGCGCCGACCGAGCCGGTCGAACTCCAGGCGCGTGGTCGGTGACACGTCAGCCGCCAGCACGGTGAGCCGGAGGTCGGGTCGCTCGCAGAGCGAGTCGAACAGGTCGATCCAGTGCTCGGTGCGCGCCCCGACGACCGTGATCAGTACATGCATCAGTGGTTTCCTCCGGTGTGGAGACGGGTGACCGCGATCCGGCCCACCCGGGTCCAGGCCCGCATCCGCGCGATGCCGGCCCGTGGTTGCAGGGACAGCCGTACGGTGGCCAGGGCCACTCCCAGCAGCGCCCGGAGCAGTACGACGGCCCGCACGGCCCGTCGCGACCGGGGTCGGTGACGGCTGAAGAACACCAGCATGCTGCGGTAGAGGTGGGGCCAGATCCAGGCCGGGTCGCTGCTGCTCGCCCCGCCGCTGTGGGTCGCGGCCACCGACGGCAGATAGAGCACCTCGGCACCCCGACGGCGGGCCTGGAGGCAGAGTTCCTCGTCCTCGTAGTACATGAAGTACGCCTCGTCGAGCCCGCCGACGGCGGTGAAGAGACTGGTGCGTACGGCGAGGCAGGCGCCCGAGACCCAGTCGACCGGGGTGGGTTCGGCCCCGCGCAGGCACGCCTCGTACGCCGCCCGCCGGTGTCGTCCGCCCAGCCACCGGCGGACCGGCACCGGCACCAGCGGTCCGCCGAACCGGCTGGCCACCACCGTGCCGAGCGTCTCGAACGGGTGGGCGCTGACCGCCACCCGGCCGGTGTCGTCGTGCAGGCGTGGCCCCGCGACGCCGACGTCCGGACGGCCGAGCACGGTCCCGACCAGCGCCCGCGCGGTCTCCGGCGGCACCACGCAGTCCGGGTTGACCAGCAGCAGCACCTCGCTGCGCACCCCTGCGGCGGCCCGGTTGACGGCGGCGGCGAAGCCCACGTTGCCCGTGCCGGACACGACGGTGACCTCGGGGAAGTCGGAGCGGACCAGCGCCACCGTCCCGTCGGTGGAGCCGTTGTCGACCAACCGGACCGGCAGGCCGGCACGCCGCAGCGCGGTGAGCGCGGCGCCGATCTGCCGCTGCGAGTTGTACGTCACCACGATCGCCGTCGCGTCGACCATCACGACACCGCCTCGGGGATCCGGACGGGCGAGGGCAGTCGTCCGGGATCTCGGCCACGGTGCGCGCGTACGGTCAGCAACGCCAGCGCGGGCAGCAGCCCGAGTTCCCAGTGCCCGTCGGTGGGGGCGGCGAACACGGCCGCGCCGAGGAAACCGCAGCACAGGGCCGCGAACGGCAGCGCCGCGCCGTCCCGGTCGGCGATGCCGGCCCGGATGCCGCGCAGCACCGGCCAGAGCACCAGGGCCAGGCCGAGCAGCCCGACGTTGGCCAGCAACGTCACGTAGAAGGCGTGGTAGACCGGGCCGACGTCGGTGAGGGCGAAGTCGGCCAGGTAGACGTCGGCGGTGGACTGTCCGAGGCCGGCGCCGATGACCGGCCGCTGGGCGAAGACGTCCAGCCCGACGACGGACTCCGAGGCGCGGTAGCCGGCGGACTGTTCGAGCCCGGTGGCGATCTCCTGCGCGCGCTCGCGTACACCGGGGTCGAGGGCCAGCAGGGCGGCGACGACGCAGCCGGTGGCGGCGGTCGCGGCCAGCCCGGTGCGGACCGCCCGGCCGCCGAAGACCAGCATGATCAGCAGGGTCACCCCGGCGGCGAGCCAGATCCCCCGGTAGGAGGCGAGCACCACGTCGATGGCGAAGAAGCCGGCGAGCAGCACCGAGGCGACCCGACGCCAGCCTCGGGCCCGTCCGGCGTACCAGATCAGGGGCGGGACGGCGAGCAGCGTGAGCAGCCCGCCGTGCCGGCCGGGGACGGTCATCGAGATCGCGGCCAGGATCGTCACGACGCCGACGTAGAGCAGCCCGGCGGCGATCAGCCGGCGGTCCGTGGTGAGGGTGTGCGTGGCCAGGAAGAAGTAGAGCGGCAGGATGGCGATCTGGTATCCGGCGACGACGACCTCGGTGGGCAGGTTCCCGATGGCGAGGCCGTAGCAGGCGGCGGCGACGGTCAGTCCGATCACCACCAGCATGCCGGTGTCGGCGGCGGTGCGTCGGCCGCCCCGGCCGACGCCGAGGGCGTAGCGGATCAGCAGGGCGGTCGCGCCGACGGCCAGCAGCAGCAGGTGCGCCGCCACGTACGTGCGGACGTCTCCCCCGCCGACCAGGCTGCCGGCCACCGCGCCGCCGACGATGCCGACCGGCAGGACGGTCCACGGCCAGAGCAGGAAGACGGCGAGGAAGACCAGTCCGCCGGTGGCGGCCAGCGCCATGACCCCGGGCAGCATGGCCGCCAGTGAGACGGCGGTGCCGAGCGCGGCGCCGGCGGTCGCCACGCCCACCCCGACCACGACCCGGCTCACCGGGCCAGCCCCGCGAGCAGTCGGTGCAGGTGCTCTCCCCGGGCGGCCCAACTGTTGGCGGCGGCCACCGCGCGGCGGCGGGCGATGTGTGCCGGGACGGTCGCCTCGGTCAGCGCCGCGGCGACTGCCGAGGCGAAGGCGTCGGGGCCCGCGGCGAGGCGGACCACGTCGGTCAGCGCGGTCAGCGCCGGCAGCGGCGTCGCGACCACCGGCTTGCCGAGCGCCAGGTACTCGTAGCACTTCTTCGGGTGCACGTAGTCGACCAGACCGCCGATCCGGTACGGGATCACCGCCACGTCGCAGGCGCGCAGCGTCGCCGGCAGGTCGACGTACGGGATCGGGCCGGTGAGCAGCACGTTGGTCAGCCCGGCCAGGGGTGCCCGGCCGGCGGGGGTGCTCGGGCCGACCAGTAGGAACGTCCAGTCGGGGCGGGCCCGCGCCACCCGGGCGACCAGGTCGGCATCGAAGGCGCGGGTGTCGACGGCCCCGCAGTACCCGATCAGCGGTCGGGTCGGCGCGACCGGGCGCGACACGGTCGGTCCGTGCGGGGCGAAGTGCTCCGGGTCGCAGGCGTTGGGCAACACCACCGGGGCGTGCCGGCCGGCCGGCATCCGGGTCGGCAACGCGGCCGAGGACGCCAGCACCAGGTCGGCGACGGCGACCGCCCGGTCCAGGCTGCGGCGCAGGTGGCGGCGGTTCCACCGGCGGGTGAAGGTCCAGTCCAGGTCGGTGGCGTCGTAGACCACGGCGGCGGCGTCGAGTCGGCCGGCGCAGGGCGCGGCCAGGTCCTCGTCCAGCCAGACCAGGCGTACGCCCGCCGCGTCGTGGCGCAGCCAGCGGCGCAGCGCGGCCACCGCCGCGCGCCGGTTGGCCGCGTTGGCCGTCGGCAGGTGCCGACCGAACGGGACCGGGGTGGGCGGTACGACGTGCCAGACGGCGGGCTCGACCCGACGCACGGTGGTGCCGGTCCGGACCCGCAGCCCCGGGGGGTCGACGAACAGCACCCGGTATCCGGTGGCGAGCTGCCGGGCCAGGGCGTGTTGCCGGTGCGCTCCCCCGTGCCACGGGGTGGCGCTGAAGTAGACCACCCACTCGGCGGCGTTCCCCGCCGCGTCGGGCGGGGCGGTCCGGGACTCCCGGCTGCCCAGGTCAGTCACGGCCGGCCCGCTGTCTGACCGGTGCCCGGTGCACGGCCGGCAGCACCTCGTCCTCGCCGACGCGGCCGAGCACCGGTCGGGCGGTGTCGTCGTCGAGCCGGAGCAGCCGGGCACCGGCCTGGCGGTCCAGCCAGCGCCGGACGGCGGCGGCGGCGAAGCGCCGGTTGACCGTGTCGGCGGTCCGCAGCCGCGCGCCGAAGGGCAGCGGGGTCGGCGGGCTGAGATGCCAGGCGGTGTCGTCGATGTGGGTGATCCGGCTTCGCCAGCGTGGACGGGGTGCCGGCGGGTCGACCAGCAACAGGCGTCGGTCCGGGTCGTCGAGCAGCGACTCGGTGACCACCGGCTGGTCGGCCTGCGGGACGGAGGGGGTCCGGGTGAACACGATCAGCCAGTCCCGGATGTCGCCGTCGGGCAGCGGGCCGACGTCGCCGCGCAGGGCGGCCCGCAGGTCGGCGAGGGTGAGCTGTACGTTTCGCCCACAGATCCGCTTGACCGCGTGGTCGATCAGGACGATCAGCCGGAACAGCGCGATCCGGTGACCGGGTTGGGTCAGCCGCAGGTAGCCGACCATGCTGCCGAGCAGGTGACGGAAGCGGATCGCCGGGCCGAGCAGCCGGCAGGAGGCACCTCGGACGTGGGTCACCACGGCGTCCGGGGTCATCCAGAGCTGCTGACCGGCCCGGTCGAGTTGCCGGGCGAGGATGGCGTCGTTCCAGTAGACCGGGAACCGCTCGTCGAAGATGTGGTGCGCGGGCAGCGCCGCGCGGCGCAGCAGCATGCAACTACCCGAGGCCAGCCGTCGGGGCCGGTCGAAGTCCTGTCCGCGCATCTGGAAGGTGTGCAGCGCCTGCCGGAAGCCGGGGACCCGACGCAGCGCGGTGACCAGGGCCAGTGCCGCGGCGAAGCTGGGCTGCTGCACGTAGTGCTGCTGGAAGGTGCCGTCCGGGTTGAGATAGAGCGGGCTGACGCCGGCCGCCTCGGGTCGATCCCGCAGGAACGTCACCATTGTGGACAGTGCGCCGGGATGGAAGGCGACGTCGCTGTTGAGCAGCAGGATCAGGTCACCGCGCGCCTCGCGGTACGCCTGGTTCACGGCGGCGGCGAAGCCGACGTTGCGGGCGTTGCGGATCAGGCGTACCCGGGGTGCGCGGGCGAGCAGGTCGGCCGAGCCGTCACGGGAGGCGTTGTCCACCGCCACCACCTCGTAGTCGAGGTCGGGTGGCACGGTCGCGGCCAGCGACTCCAGGCACTGCCGGGTCTGCTCGCGGGTGTTCCAACTGGTCAGCAGGATGGACACCGACGGCGGGGCGTCCTCGTGCCGGGGCTCGGGGTTCATCGGGTCACCGCCGTGGCGTCCCGGCGGGCGAAGACGCGCAGCAGGTCACCGAGGAGTGGATGGCGCATCCGGGGCGACCGGCTGGCGGCGACGTCGGCGACGAGCAGGTCCCGGGCCTGCCGCAGGCGGGCCATCGGTCGCCAGTAGAACCGGGAGAAGACGGTGTCGTACGAGACCACCTCGAAGCCGGTCTGGCGCAGCATCCGGGTCAGCGTGGTCGGGGTGAAGTGCCAGCGGTGGTATTCGGGCGCGACCGCCGGCCACTGGTGACCGAGACGGGTGGCGGCGGCCGAGGCGATGTTCGGCACCTCCAACGCCAACCACCCACCCGGCGTCAACACCTCCCGCGCCGCCTGCAGGAACCGACGCGGATCGTCCACGTGCTCCAACACATGCCACGCACACACCACATCCGCCCGCAACGACGGCGCGACCTGCTCGAAATACCCCTGCCGCACCGGCACACCCAGGTGCTCCACGGCGAACGCCGCCGCCACCCGAGACACCTCCACCCCGGTCACCGTGAAACCGGCACCCCGCGCCGCCTCCAGGAAATAACCCCCCGCACACCCCGCCTCCACCAACACCGACGGCCGCACCACCGACGACAACCACCGCAACCGCCGCCCCGCCTCGAACCGGCGCTGCCGGCTGGACGCGAAGTAGTCCTGGTAGCCGTCGGTCAGGTAGTACGCCTCGTCGTACAGCTCGTCCGGGGGCACGGCGGGGCCGGCGGTCCACAGGAAGCCGCAGTCGGTGCAGCGGCGCAGCACGCCGTCGAGCGCCGGGGCGGCCCGGCCGTCCCGGCCGCACAACGCGCAGGTGGTCAGTTCGTCGTCTCTGAGCTTCATCAGCCGTTCCGTCCGTCTCGCGGCCTGCGGGCGATCACCCGCAGGAGGTCTCCCCGCCACCGATGGGTCAGGCGTGGCGAGCGCAGGTTGATCAGGTCCGGCGGCAGCAGCCGCCGCGCGTGTCGCATCCGGTATGCGACGGGCATGTAGAACCGGAAGACCGTGGTGTCCTGCCGGACCACCTCGAAGCCGGTGGCGGCCAACAGCCGGGTCAACGAGGTCGGGGTGAAGTGCCAGGGGTGGTACTCCGGCTGGAGTCCCGGCCAGCGGCGGCCGAGGCGGCGTGCGGCGGCCGAGGCGATGTTCGGCACCTCCAACGCCAACCACCCACCCGGCGTCAACACCTCCCGCGCCGCCTGCAGGAACCGACGCGGATCGTCCACGTGCTCCAACACATGCCACGCACACACCACATCCGCCCGCAACGACGGCGCGACCTGCTCGAAATACCCCTGCCGCACCGGCACACCCAGGTGCTCCACGGCGAACGCCGCCGCCACCCGAGACACCTCCACCCCGGTCACCGTGAAACCGGCACCCCGCGCCGCCTCCAGGAAATAACCCCCCGCACACCCCGCCTCCACCAACACCGACGGCCGCACCACCGACGACAACCACCGCAACCGCCGCCCCGCCTCGAACCGGCGGGGCGCGGCCAGGAAGTAGTCCTCGTAGCCGCCGCCGGTGAAGTAGTCCAGGTCGTAGCGGGCCGGGGCGGCGTGCGGATCGGGCACGGTCCAGCCGAGTCCGCAGCAGGTGCAGCGGCACACGACGCCGTCGAGGTCGGCCCGGTGCGGTTGGCCCTCGCCGCAGTTGAGGCAGGTGGTGGGTCGGACGTCGAGGCTCATCGGCGTACCCCGGTCAGCGTGCGGGTCCGTCGGGCGAGCGAACGCAGCCGGGCCCGCTCGTCGGTGTTCAGGTATCCGCATCCGACCAGCAGCGCGGCGGCGAGCGTCAGGGTCAGGCCGGCGCGGGTGGTCACGGCCAGTGCCGCCCCGAGCCGTCCCGGGCCGTCCGGCAGGTGCCCGACGACGGCGGCGCTGGCGAGTCCCGCCACGGTCGCGGCGGCGATCGGTGGCCAGAGCGTACGCAGCACCGGCCGGATCGGACGCCCCGTGGCCTGGTGGAAGTGGGCCAGGAAGTACCCGGTGGCGAGCACCACCGCGAGCGCCGTCGCGGACGGCACGCCGAGCGGTCCGGCGAGCATCAGCAGCGGTACGGTCAGCGCCACGTTGAGGGCGACCGACAGCAGCACGTAGCGGGTTTCGAGACCGGGCCGGCCCTCGACGCGGGCGACGATGGTGGCGGCACCCATGATCAGGTTGAGCGCGTAGGCGGGGGCGAGGATGGCGATGGTCGCCCCGGCCCAGGAGACCGGGTGTCCGAGCCAGAGCCGCACCAGCGGGTCGGCGCTGACCATCAGCGCCGCCGCGGCCGGTGCGAGGAAGACGGCCAGGTGCCGCACCGTGCTCAGGTAGAAGGCGTCGAGCCAGGCCCGGCCGCCGGTGACCGTCCGGCGCACCGCGGCGGGAAAGAGCACCAGCAACGCGAAGCCGGGTGGCAGGCGCAGCAGGTTGAGCAGGCGGGTGCCGAGGTCGGCGTCGCCGGCCACCGCCGGTCCGAAGAATCCGCCGAGCACCAGCCGGTCGAGTTCCACGTTCACCGCGGCGGCACCGCTGGACACCTGGACCCGCAGGCCGTACCCGCCGACCCGGCGCAGGTCGGGCCCGGCCAGGCGGCCCCAGCGGGGTGTCAGGTCGCGGTGCCGGTGGTACGCCGCGGCGGCGAGCAGGATCGTCCGGATCGCACCGGTGGACGCGGCAGCCGCAGCGAGCGCGACCAGTCCGCCGCCGAGCCGGACCACCGCGATCGTGAGCACCGCGCCGAGGACCGCTGTCACCGCGTTGACCAGGGCGAGTGCGCCGTAACGCTGGACGCCTTCGAGGACCGCGCGCCAGGGCAGTTCCACCCCGCCGGCCACCACGCCGAGCAACAGCCACAGGGTGGCGTGCCACGCGTCGCGGGTCAGTTCGCCGAGTCGCAGCAGTTGGGCGATCCAGGGCCAGCCGGCGGCGAGGACGGAGAAGGTGAGTCCGCCCAGCACGAGGCCCCAGGCCAGGCCGAGCCCGAGCAGTCGCCGCAGGACGTCGGCGGGACCGGCCTGGCTGTCCACCGCCGCCACCTCCCGGACCAGCGCCGAGCCGAGCCCGAGGTCGAAGAGGGCGGCGATGGCGAGCAACCCGGTCAGCAGCACCCAGACGCCGAACGCCTCCGGCCCGAGGTGCTGGTAGACGACGGGCAGCGAGACCAGGCCGGCCAGCGCCATGACGATGCGGGCGCCCAGCATGCTCAACGTGTTGCGGGTCAGCCGGGCGCCGACCGTGCCGGTCGGGCTAGCCACGAGGGAAACCCCGGATCAACTCCAGCGCGGTCAGCGCCAGCAGGGTCAGGTCCATCCGCAGCGATCGGCAGTTCAGGTAGAGCAGGTCGCAGCGCAGCTTCTCCTCGACCGTGGCGGCGTAACCCCCGGTGAGCTGGGCGAGCCCGGTGAGTCCGGGCCGGACCAGGTGGCGCAGGTCGTAGTCGGGCAACTGCCGGAACTCGGCGATGAACTCGGGCCGTTCCGGACGGGGACCGACCAGACTCATGTCCCCGCGTACGACGTTCCACAGTTGCGGGAGTTCGTCCAGACGGCTACGTCGCAGCAGGCGGCCGACGCGGGTGATCCGGGGGTCGTCCGGTTGGGCGAGCACCGGCCCGGTCTCGCGTTCCGCGCCGGGTCGCATGGTGCGGAACTTGACCATGAAGAACAGTCGTCCGCCCGCGCCGACGCGTTGCTGGCGATAGAACGGCGGCCCGGTGAACGACACGACCACGGTGATGGCGAGGATCAGCGGGAGCACCAGGATCGCGCTGAGCGCGATGACGCCGAGGTCGAGGTAGCGCTTGACGCGTTCGCCGGTGCGCCGGTGCGGTCCTGACCGGAGCCGGATCCAGGGCAGCCCGCCGAAGCGTCGGAGGCTGGGCGTGGGCAGCAGCCCGTAGACCGGCCGCGCCAGCACCAGGATCTCCACGTCCAGTTGCCGGCAGGCGGCCACGATCGGTGCGTCGATGCTGTCCAGCGAGTTCTTGAGCAGCAGGAGCTTGGGCCGCAGGCGTCGGAGCACCGCGGTGAGCTGGTCGACGTCGGCGGGTACGGGCAGCCGGAGGACGACGTCGAACTCGTCGTTGAGCCGGTCCGGTCGTGCCGGTGTCTCCACCGGTTCGATCACCAACGCGCGGACGCGACCGCGTGCCGGTTCCCCCGTCTGCTGCCCCGAGCCGCGTCGATGACCGTTGAGCAGGAACTCACGGCCGTGTCGACGTACCGGCTCCGGGGCCGTCGTGCGCAGGTCCTCGTGGAACGGGACGGCGACCGACGGTTTCTCCATGTGGCTTACCTCCTCGCCACGCGGCGGAGCGCTCCCCTGAATGCTCTCGACAGCACTATGAACGATTCAGCGGCATAAACAGTTCATTTGCCGCAAAACAAAGCTTTTTCGTTTATGGTATTTGACATCCGTTTGAGGGCGATATGTCAGAATGATCCTGCTCATAGCGGAGAATTGGCTGGTCACACCGCCGATGCCCGCAGAACTGACCACCCCGCCGCCAAGGAGTTCACGATGGAAGTTCCGCCGAACGGAGCCGAGCCATCCGCGCAAGGCAGCTCGGTTCCCAATCGCGTACTGGTGACCGGCGGAGCCGGATTCATCGGAAGTCACGTCGTCGCGCGTCTGATGCTGATGGGGATTCACGTCAAAGTGCTCGACGACTTCTCGACCGGCCGGGTCGAGAACCTCGCCGACGCCGCATACGGCGGGCTGTCACAGTCGGATGTCCTGCGGGGTGACATCCGCACCGCCGAGGCAGTCGACGTGATCCACGAATGGAGGCCCGAGGTCGTGGTGCACCTCGCCGGCCAGGGCAGCCTCCAGGCCGCCCGGGAATCGCCCCTGTTCGACGCCGACGTGAACACCTTCGGCACGATCAACGTGCTGGACGCCTGCGCGCGCAGCGGAGTCCGGTTGTTCGTGCACGCGGCGAGCAGTGCGATCTACGGCAACGTCGCCTCCGACGCCCTGCCCATCCGGGAGGACCGGCCGCTGGCGGCCACCAGCCCGTACGGCATCAGCAAGGCGGTCGGGGTCTGCTACCTGGACTGGTACCGGCGCGAACACGGCATGTCGTACACCGCCCTGGCCTTCGGCAACGTCTACGGTCCGCGCCCGACCGGAGGCGGCACCAGCGTGGTCGCCCTGATGACCGAGGCCCTGCTGAACGGCCAGCCGCCCACCATCTACGGCGACGGCCAGCAGACCCGCGACTACGTGCACATCGTGGACGTGGCCGACGCGGTGGCCCGCGCCTGCCACTACCCGGGCGCCGGGCTGGTCAACATCGCCACCGGCCGGGAGACCACCGTCAACGACCTCTTCGAGCTGGTCTGCTCGGTGGTCGGGGTGGACTGCGACCCGCACTACGCGCCGCATCCGCACCCGCAGGAGGTACGCCGGATGGCGCTGGACAGCAGCAAGGCCCTCGCCCAACTGGGCTGGCGCCCGACCATCGGCCTCACCGAGGGCGTGCAGTTGACCGTGCGGGAGGCACGACGGCGGCGTACCGGCGCCCAGCGCGCCTACCAGCCACGCCAGGGCCAGCCGGTGGGCGTCGGCCACTGACCTTCCGCACCACTCCACCGAGCACCGTCACCTCGTAGCGCCCGGCATCCGGCCGGGCCGGTCGACCCGCGTCCGCGCGGCCCGACCGGCAGGCCGGCGGCCGGGCGCTCGTGCTGCGCCCGCGCGCGCCGACGCGGACCCGCACGACCGTTTCGCGAACCTCCGTCACGTTAGAGGAAAATCCGCTACGTGGGCTTATGTCCTATATGTTCGCTTTGGCCGCTTGACAGGCGGCGTTCACAACGGAGAGGTGAGGACGGATGTACCCGACGAAAGGTCCGGCGATCGGCGGAGGGCTCGCGACGACCGGAGTGGCGATTCAGTCCTGGCTGCTCGTAGGGATCGGGCTGGTCCTGCTCGGCGCCGCCCTGTGGCTCGCCACCTTCGTGAGCCGACCCAGATGAGCGACCGGCCGAGCACCCGGTCCACCGTGGCGAGCTGGTTCCAGGCGTCGCTCGGCGCGGTCTGTGGCATCGCCCTGGGCACCCTGCTGTTCAACCGGTGGCACGACGTGGCGGTGGTCGAGGCGTGGCTCAACGCACGCCTCGTCGCCGCCACCGGGCTGGCCGACACCGACTCCATCGGCGCCGCCGTGATCTTCCCGCTGGGCGAGCGCTGGGTCGGCTTCCTGGTCTCCACCGGATGCTCGGTGGCACTGCTGCTGATCCCGCCGTTCGTACTGGCCGCGCTGCTGGTCGGCTTCCGGCGGGTGACGCTGGCCCGGGGCCTGGTCGCGGTGGCGCTCGCCGTCGGGCTGCTCGTGGTGGTCAACCAGATGCGCCTCGCCGCCGTCGTCGCGTCGATGCGGCTGTGGGGCTTCGAGGTCGGCTACCAGCGCAGCCACGTCCTGATCGGCTCGGCGATCAGCACCGTCGGACTGATCGCCGTCGCCATCGTCTTCCTCCTCCTGATGGGACGCGGAAACCGGGTACGGAGGTCCGCAGGTGCCCGTTGAGCTTCAGTCCCTGGCCGTCCTGAACACGGCGGCGTTCCTGCTCTGCGTCTACTTCTGCGCGTACGTGCTGAGCATCCTGGTGCTGCACCTGCGTACCCAACGCTCCCGCGGCGGGGACCACACCGGCTTCGACTGGCACATCGTCATCCCGTGCCGCAACGAGGCCAGCGTCATCGCGGACACCCTGCACCGGCTGCTGCGTGACCTGCCGGACGTCACCGTCTGGTGCGTCGACGACGCGTCCGACGACGGCACCGACGCGGTCCTGCACTCCTTCGCCGCCGACCCCCGGATCCGGATCATCTCCCGCCGGCTGCCGGACGCCGTGCAGGGCAAGGGAGCGGCCCTGAACGCCGCCTGGCAGACGATCGAACGTCACCTGCCGGCGGACGCCGACCCGGAACGGATCATCCTCGGGGTCCTCGACGCCGACAGCTACCTCGACCCCCGGTGCCGTTCCGCACTCGCCGGCCCGCGCTACTTCGGCACCGCCACGGTCGCCGCCGTCCAGGTCGAGGTCCGCATGACCCAGTGCGCCCGACCGACCCACGGACTGGGTCGGCTGGCCCGGCTGCTGGTCCGGTTGCAGGACATGGAGTTCCGGGCGCCGATCGCCGCCATGCAGTCGCTGCGCCGCCACACCGCGAGCGTGGCGATGGGCGGAAACGGCCAGTTCACCCGGGTGTCGCTGCTCCAGCAGCTCGCCGCCGAGCACGGCACGCCCTGGCACGGCGCCCTGCTGGAGGACTTCGAACTCGGCCTGCACATCCTGCTCCAGGGCAGCCGCACCGAATACTGCGCGGAGAGCTGGGTCGCCCAGGAGGCATTGACCAAGATCCGTCCCCTGATCCGCCAGCGGACCCGCTGGGCCCAGGGCTCGATGCAGTGCGGGCGCTACCTCGCCGCGGTGCTCCAGTCCCGGCGGATCAGCAACTCCGCCACCCTGGAGATCACGCACTTCCTCGCCGCACCGTGGTTCCAGCTCTTCGGCACCCCGGTCTACCTCGGCTGCCTCGCCGTCCTCGCCTGGTACGTGTCCCGCACGCCGGGCGGCCTGATCGGCTGGTGGACGGCAGGTGGTTGGGGCGTACTGCCGCTGATCGTGGTCTTCGGTGTGCTGCCCTTCGCGATCTGGGGCCTGGTCTACCGCAACCGGTGCGAGCCGCACCTGGCCGTCTCCCATGCGCTCGGCCTCGGCGTCAGTCACTGGATCTACAGCTACGTGCAGTCGGTGGCCGTCTGGTTCGCCTTCGCCCGGATGCTCACCTCCCGCTCGGAGTGGCAGAAGACCGCCCGGGGCGCCGATCAGCCTGCGGCCCCCGACGAGGTGCCCGCACCACCGCCCTCCCTCCCCACCACCACCGGCACCGGCACCACGGCCACGGCCACCGGCACGACCGCTGCCACCGGCAGGGCCACCGGCACCGCGACCGGCAGGGCCACGACCATCGGCAGGACCGCGACCATCGGCAGGGCCACCGTGACAGGCAGGTCCACTGTCTCCGAAGCCTCGGCTGTCCGTGGCACCGCCACTGTCCCCGGCACCGCCACGGTGACCGGCGTCGCCCCGGCCACCGGCACGGAAACGGCCACCGGCACGGCCGCTGTTCCTGGCGCTGCCCCGGCGAGCGGCACCGCCGCCGTTCGGCGCCCGCACTACCGCCCGCGCGGCACGGTCTCCGTGCCGCAACCCCCGGTACAGCCCACCCCGTTCGACCGCCCCGACGTCACCGTCAGATACAGAAAGAGAGATCTCACATGCACAAGGTAAGGTCCGGCGTCGCCCGGGCTGCGACGGCGATCGCCGGCGGTCTGGTGATGGCCCTGGCCGTCGCGTCGCCAGCGATGGCCGACACCTCGCAGTCCAGCGCCTCCGCACTCCAGATCAGCCTCGTCGGGGGTGGTCTGGCGAGCTCCGGCACCGCGAGCGCCACCAACGACGGCACCACCGAGTCGATCTCGGGCAACACGAGCCCGCCGCTGTCCGTGCTCGGCGGCCAGACGGTGATCACCGCCGGTGTGCTCGGGCAGTCCGTCCGCGCCTACAACGACGGCACCTCCGCCGCCTGTGCCGGCGTACTCGGTGCCGGTGGCGCCATCACCATCGGGACCGGTGGCTCGTGCATCGTGACCCCCGGCTCCGAGGTGACCCTCACGCTGGGGGCCAACGGGCTCGCCACCATCACCCTGGTCGCGGACGCCATCTACTCCGAGTGCACCGCGACCAGCAGCCCGTCGGCGACCGGTTCGGCGACCCTGGTCAACGCCCGCATCGTCTCGACCCTGCTGGGCATCCCGACGACGCTGCTCAGCCTGCCGGTCAACCCGGCGCCCAACACCGGGCTGAGCGTTCCGGGGCTGCTGAACCTGACCCTCAACGGGCAGAGCAGCTCCGCCACCGGGCAACTGACGGTCACCGCCCTGGACCTGTCCGCGCTGGGCGGCGCGCTCGCGTCGGTGGTCATCGGCTCATCGAGCTGCGGCGTCAACGCCGTGGCACCGCCCATCCCGGTGATCCCGCTGGCCGGCGCACCGGTCGCCCTCGGTCTCGGCGCGGTCGTCGCCGGCACCGGTGGCTTCTTCCTGCACCGTCGCCGCGCCGCGCGCCGGAGCTGACCGATGGGTCGTGACAGAGTGGGCCTCCGCCAGATCATGGTCCTGGCCGGTACCCGTCCCGAGGGTGTCAAGATCGCGCCAGTGGTGCGCCTGCTCTGTCACGACCCACGCCTGGCGGTGACGGTGGTCGACACCGGCCAGCAACCCGGCCGGGTGGAGGAGGCGTTGGCGCCGTTCCGACTCCACGCCGCAGCCACCCTGAGCGTCGCCCGGGACACCGGCACGCTCGCCGAACTCGCCGCCGGGTTGAGCACCGCCGTGGAGGAGCTGTTCACCCTCCACCGGCCGGACGCGGTGGTGGTGCACGGGGACACCACCACCGCGTTGGTCGGCGGGCTCGTCGCCTTCTGGAACCGGATCCCGGTGATCCACCTGGAAGCCGGATTGCGCAGCCACGACCTCGCACAGCCCTTCCCCGAAGAGGCCAACCGGGCCATGCTCGCCCGGATCGCCGCGCTGCACCTCGCCCCGACCACCACCGCACGGGACAACCTGCTCGCCGAGGCAGTCCCCGCCGACCGGGTCGTGGTCACCGGCAACACCGTGGTGGACGCGGTGCACACGCTGCTCCGCGAGGGCCTGGCCCGCGTACCGTCCTGGGTGGACCCCGGCCGTCGGCTGATCGTGGCCACCGCGCACCGACGGGAGAACTGGGGCACCGGCATCAGCCAGGTGCTGCGCGCGCTCACCCGGGTCACCGCGACCCACGCCGACGTCGAGCTGGCCCTCATCACGCATCCGAACCCGCGCTTGGCCGCCCAGGTCCGGGCCGGGGTCGAGGACGCGTCGAACGTCCGCCTGCTGCACCCGCTCCCCTACCCCGACATGATCGGTCTGCTCCGCGCCGCCCGGGTGGTCGTCACCGACTCCGGGGGCCTCCAGGAGGAGGCCGCCAGCCTCGGCGTACCGGTGGTGGTGACCCGCGCCGCGACCGAACGACCGGAGATCGTCGCGCAGCACCTGGGCGACCTCGTCGGCACCGACCCGGACCGGATCGTCCGCGCGGTGTGCGACCGGCTCGACCACCCGACGCCGACCGTGGAGAGCCTCGCCTTCGGCGACGGCCACGCGGCCCGACGCTGCGGACGCGCGATCACCGCCCTGCTGGGCCTGCCGGACGCCCCGTACCCCCGCCGCCGGCCCGCAGCCGCCGTACCGCACACCACCCGGGTCTGAGCCGCCCGGCGCACCGCCCCGACGACAGCGTCGATGCGGGTCGGTCGGGCTCGGTGGGAGGGCCGGGGCGACGCCGGGCAGATGGCCGACGCGGACGCCCGAGCTCGACCCGGTACGCCTGCGCCCACCCCACACGAGTTCGCCATGTACTTCGACTGCGCTGACACCCGTCTACGTCGTTCGGGTCGGCTCCGCCGTCGGGGGGCCTGCCCGAACAACACCGTCCCGGGCCGACCCCGCTTCCGCCGCGCCGACCCCGACCGACACCGTTCCGGGCACGCTCCGCCTTCGCGGGGCTGAACCCGACCGACACCGTCCCCGACCGACACCGCGGGGCGGAGCCGGCCCCAGCGCGTATGGCGGGGATCAAGGCGCGCCCAGGGGACAGGTGGGTAGATCTGTTGTCGCTGGAGCGACAACAGATCTACCCACCTGCCAGCGAGCCGCACGGGTTACCGATGCACGCGGGTCGACGGCAGACCGCACCGGCCGGAGCAGCGGCACGCGCAACAGATCGGCCGCCCGCTCCGACCGGCCCGACAGCGGACGCGCCCTCGCTGCGGCCAGCCGAGCCGGGGCCGTCAGCACGAGGGCGACCGAGGACGACACGAGGGTGGCCGAGACCGGCGCGAGTGACGGTACGAGCACGGTCCGGGTTTGTGCCGGTGAGCAGCGGGTATGCGGGCCGCCCACCCGACTCGGCGGGCACCGCGCGGCGCACCGCCACGACCTGCCACCGAAGACAGGAGTCGTCCCGGTGCCGTCCGCTCCGACCGGAACCAGGATCCACTGACGTGTGCGGCATCGGCGGTGAGGCACGGTTCGACGGCGCGACGCCGGACACCGACGCGGTGGCCCGGATGAGCGCGGCGATGCGGTCCCGGGGGCCGGACGGCGACGGGTTGTGGAGCGACGACTGGTTTGCCCTCGGGCACCGACGGCTGACCATCATCGACCTCTCCGACGCCGGCGCCCAGCCGATGGTGCGCGAGGATCTCGGGCTCGGCCTGGTCTTCAACGGCTGCGTCTACAACTATCCGGAGTTGCGCGAGAAGCTACGCGCCGCCGGGTACCACTTCCGGTCCACCAGCGACACCGAGGTCGTCCTCGTCGCGTACGCACACTGGGGTGAAGCGTTCGTCGACCACCTGGTCGGCATGTTCGCCATCGGGCTGGTCGACCGGACGCGGCGGCGGCTGGTGCTGGCCCGCGACCGCCTCGGCATCAAGCCGCTCTATCTGAGCGAGACGCCGGGACGGCTACGGTTCGCCTCGACCCTGCCCGCGCTGCTGCGCGGCGGTGACGTCGACACCGCCATCGACCCGGTGGCCCTGCACCACTACCTCTCCTGGCACTCCATCGTCCCGGCACCCCGCACGGTGTTGCGCGGCGTGCGCAAGCTGCCACCGGCGACGCTACGGGTGATCGAGGCGGACGGGCGCAGCCGCGACCGCGTCTACTGGCGACCCGAGTACGCCCGCGACCCCGCCCACTCCGGTATGGACGCCCGGGAGTGGCGGGCGGCCCTCGGCGGGGCGCTGCGCACGGCCGTACGTCGGCGGTTGGTGGCCGACGTACCGGTCGGGGTGTTGCTCTCCGGCGGACTGGACTCCAGTCTCATCGTGGCGCTGCTCGCCGAGGCCGGGCAGCAGCAGTTGCGGACCTTCAGCATCGGGTTCGACAGTCGTGGCGGTGAGGCCGGCGACGAGTTCGGCTTCTCCGATCTGGTCGCCCGTACGTTCGACACCGACCACCGGCGGATCCGACTCGCCGACGACGATCTGGTGCCGGCCGTACGCGCCACCGTCGCCGCGATGACCGAGCCGATGGGCAGCCACGACGTGGTCGCCTTCCACCTGCTGTCCGAGCAGGTGGCTCGGCATGTCAAGGTGGCCCAGTCGGGGCAGGGCGCCGACGAGGTGTTCGCCGGGTACGGCTACCACCAGCCGCTCGCCCAGGTGCCGCGTGACGGGGCGGCGGAGACGTTCGCGTCGGCGTTCTTCGACCGCGATCACGCCGAACTGTGCCGGGTGGTGTCCCCCGCGTACGTGTGCGACCACGATGCCAGCCGGGAGCTGCTGCTCGCCGAGTTGGCCGCGCCGGGTGCGCAGACCGCGTTGGACGCCGTCCTGCGGCTGGACACCCACCGGATGCTTCCCGACGATCCGGTCAAGCGGGTCGACAGCATGAGCATGGCCTGGGGGCTGGAGGTCCGTACCCCGTTCCTGGACCAGGATCTGGTGGCGCTGGCGGCGGCGTGCCCGCCGGAGCACAAGGTGGCCCAGGGCGGCAAGGGTGTGCTCAAGGAGGTCGCCCGGGAGGTGCTGCCCGCCGACGTGATCGACCGCCCCAAGGGCTACTTCCCGGTTCCCGCGCTGCGCAACGTGGACGGCGCGGTGCGGGACCTGGTCGTCGACGCCCTGCGGGCACCGGCCGCCCGGCAGCGGGGCCTGTTCCGTCCGGAGTACGTCGCGCACCTGCTCGACGACCCCGAGGCGGCGCAGGCGGCGGCCGGCAGTAACAAGCTCTGGCAGCTCGGCCTGCTCGAACTCTGGCTCCAGACCCACGACATCCACTGACCGACCTACACCGGTGCGCCCGGAACCCAGCGCCCCCGCCCGGCTGTGGCGGCCCCCGAGACCCGTCGGCGCTTGTCGAGGCGGTGCGGGCCGGTGCCGGTCAGCCGGTGGTGGTCTGGGTGGCGAGGTGGTGCAGCAACGCGGGGATGTCACCGTCGGTGTCGTCGAGCAGGAGCCGCTGCCGGGCGGCGCCGGTGCCGATCCGACGGAGTCGGTCGAGTTGCCGCACCACGTAGTCGAGGTCGCCGTGGGCGGTCAACGCCGGGCTGACCGTGGTCAGCAGGTCGGCGACCAGGTCCCAGGCGGGCCGGGGCCGGGTGGTCCGCAGGTCGACGAGGTCACCGTCGAGGCCGTGGTGGGCGGCCCGCCAGTGGGCGGCGGCGACCAGGCAACTGCGCAGCCTGGGTGCCGGAGTGCCGCGCCGGATGTCGTCGACCATGGTCGCGACCAGGGCACGGACCAGCGCCGCGTGCAGCACGGTGTCGTCGACGCTCGGACAGACGTCACCGACCCGGATCTCGATCGTCGGATAGTTCGACGAGGGACGGGCGTACCAGTAGACCATCGCGGGATCGAGCATGATCCCGGCCTCCACGAGGTCGGCGACGGTGGCGTCGTACTCGGCGGCCGAGGCGAAGTAGGGGGTGGGCCCGAGGCTCGGCCAGCGTTCCAGTTGCATGGAACGCCAGCTCGCGTGCCCGGTGTCGTACCCGTCGTGCAGGGGTGAGTTCACCGTGACGGCGTGGAGGACCGGCAACCACACCCGCAGGTGGTTGCCGACCTGGACGGCCAGTTCCCGGTCGGGTAGGCCCACGTGCACGTGACAGCCGCAGACGGCCGGATCGTGCGCGACCGGGCCGAAGCGTCGGGACATCGCGTGGTAGCGCGGTTCGTCCGGTACCGATCGGTGCCCGTCCCGCACCGGGGTGGCGCCCAGGGCGACCAGGCTCGCGCCGGCCGCACGGGCGGCGTCCGCGGCGGCGCGCCGCAGCGTCAGCAGGTGCTCCCGCAACTCGGTCAACTCGGTACAGACCGGGGTGACCATCTCCACCATGCTGTGCCGGAACTCCTGCCGGCTCTGCCGCCGGGCGTCACCGTGCAACGCGGCCCGCACCTGCCCGGCCACCGGCAGGCTCTCCCCGGTCGCCGGGTCCAACAGCAGGAACTCCTCCTCGACGCCCACCGTCAGGGGCGGAGACACCTCGAACTCCGGCGCCGACACCCCGCGATCACCCATCCTCGACGTCCCATCCGCCAGGGGCGACGATGCCCGCCGCCGCAGACCCCGCTTTCCCGAGCACGTCACCGGCAAACGACGTGCCGACCCGACCCCGGTCAGGCCGCGCGACACGGCGATCCCGGCGGGGCCGACCCCCTCCGACGCCACGCACCTGCTGACCCGACCTCCCGGCTACCGAGACCAGTCCTCGACCGGGGTCAACGGGACAGGTGCGGGACGTTCCACCGTCGTCGTCAACTCGATCCGTCGGCCCTCGGCCGCCGACCGGAGCAGAGCGGTCATCACGTCGAGGACGTGCAGCCCCACCGCACCGCTGGCCCGTGGCCCACGCGCCTCGTCGGCCCCGACGAGATCGATCAGGCCGACCCCCCGCGCGGCGCCGACGTAGCCCGCCGCCGGTTCGAGGACACCCCACCCGGGGCCGCCGAGCGCGAGATGACGGACCTCGCCGTCGAAGTTGTTCGGATCGGGTACGGCGAGCGTGCCGCTCTCCCCGTGCACCTCGATCGGCGCAGCCGTCGTCGCGACACCGTCGAAACTGGTGGTCAGAGTGGACAGGACACCATCCGCGTGTTCCAGCACCCCGCTCACGTGGGTCGGCACCTCGACCGGGATCCGCTGCCCGAGGCGGGGCCCCGCACCGATGACCCGGGAGTCACGCAGCCGACTCGCCGCCCCGATCACCGTTCGGACCGGCCCGAGCAGATGGACCAGCGCCGAGACGTAGTACGGCCCCATGTCCAGCAACGGACCGCCGCCCGGGGCGTAGTAGAAGTCAGGGTTGGGGTGCCAACGCTCGTGACCCGCGGTCACCATGACAGCCGATGCGGAGAGCGGCCGACCGATCAGTCCACCGTCGATCGCCGCCCGGGCGGTCTGCGTACCGGTGCCCAGAACGGTGTCCGGCGCGCAACCCACCCGGACACCGGCCGACGCCGCCCGACCGATGAGCGACCGGGCGTCCGGAAGCGCGACCGTGAGCGGCTTCTCGACGTAGACGTTGCGCCCGGCGTCGACCGCCGCACCCGAGACCTCGGCGTGCGCCGCCGGGATCGTCAGGTTGAGCACCGTCGCCACCTCGGGGTGGTGGAGCAGTCGCTCCACACTCGTCGCCTCGACGCCGGGAGTCGTCGCGGCGACGGCGACGGCCCGCGCCTCGTCCAGGTCGGCCACCGCGACGACGCGCACCCTGGGATGGCCGACGAGCGTGTTCAGGTACGCGCGGGAGATGACCCCGAGTCCGACGATGCCGACGCCGTGCGGCTCGCCCACAGCATTCCCCTCTCGATCACGGTACGGACACCCGCCTGCTCCAGCACGTCGAGGCTGTGTCCCGGAGTCGTCACGACGATCCGCCCCGCTCCCCAGTTGCGGGTCCAGATCGCCGGTGAGGTCACCGGCCGGTGCCACGGGTGCCACCCCTGAGTCGGGTGGGTGGTGGTGGCCAGCACGTCGATCAGGTCGTCGTGCAACACCCAGTACTGCTCGGTGACCAGGTCGAAGTCCTCGATCCCGGCGGTGATCGGATGCTCCCGGCCGAGGTCGGTGATCGTGACCGAGTGCGGCAGGAAGCTGTCCTTCTCCCCGCCGCTACGGGCACACGGCTCGATACCGGGGTGCACGGCGAACTGGCCGCCCACCAGGTGCAGGTAGTCCGAGCAGGCCCGGAACGAGTCGACGATCCCGCCGTGCCAGCCGGTGAAACCCGTACCGGCGACGACCGCCGCAGCCAGACCCGCCACCTGCTCCCCGGTGATCTGCGACATCGTCACGCACTGCACGATGAGGTCGGTCGCGGCCAGTTCGGCGGCGTCGGCGTAGACCTCCGTCGACTCCTCCACCCGCACCGCGAATCCATTGTGTTCGAGGAACGGGATGAACAGCTCCGTCGCCTCGACCGGCCGGTGCCCCTCCCACCCGCCCCGGACCACGAGGGCTCTCCGCTGCACCACACCCGCTCCTCCCCGATCCGTCGCCCCGGCCCGCCGCGCGCACCCGACCGACGCCCGAACCGTGACGACCATCGATTACCGTACCCGTACCTTCGCCCACGCCGCCCTCGTCGATCAAGGCGTACCTACCCAGTGGCAGGCATATGTGTGCCGCCACGCCTGGGCGACGACCTGCCTTGACCTGCGCAGCCACGGTAGCTGTCGCATCGAACTGACCGCCGTTGACCGACCGCACCCACCTGCATCAGAAAGGCTGCGGCGCGGCACCCGACAGAATCTGAGTGGAGCATGGCAGTTGCACGACATCACTTCGAGGTGCGCCGTACCGGATCGGTGATCCGATTCTCGATGCCGTCAAGCCGATCTCGCGCCGTGATCACACCGTTCGTTTGACAGACCCACCAACGATCAGACCCACCGGGCGGAACGAGCCAGCGTCAGGCGCGAATCATCGAGGTTAGTACTCTGCTCCTCTTTCAAACATGTCTCGGTCCAATGCTCTGCTCGAACATGGGTTGGTCCGGACGGACGTTGACACTCGGCTAGACACCTCGGGATGCTCGACTAGCAGCACGTCGAGAGAGGATCGTTCATGCCGAACTGGCGCGTCGTCCCCCGCCTCAGCGATTTGACGCTCTCCGCCGGTGCCGCCTCCGTACTGCTCACTGATGTCACGAACGTCGATGAGAGCGACGCACGGCTGACTCTCACGGCGGACCTCGACAGCTCCGAGATGGTGGTTGCCTCGGTACGACCCTCATCGATTACGGTCGCGGGTCGGTCTTCCGTCATGCTGGTGGTCACCGTGTCGGCTGATGAGGAGGCGCCCTCGGTGCGCCGGACGCTGCGGCTCGAACCGGTGGGCGCCCCCGACGCTGCGGTCACGGTAGGGGTGAACGTCAACGCGACACAACCGTGGTCAATCACCGCCGCTGGCCTCAGCTACCAGGGCGGTATTGCGGAATGGATGGAGATCCGTTTCTCCGTGACCGGCCCGGCCGGTGTCCGGGTCCGGGCGGCTGTCGAGTTCGTTACCGAAGATCGCAACGATCTTGACGGGTTCGGCAAGTTCCCACCATTGGCCCGGACGGAGTCGGGGTCCCGGATCATCGGTGTCGACGGCACGACGGAGGTGCCGGTCTATGTATCGATGGGCGACACCTCGTCCGCCGCCGTAGGGATCCTCTTCGACGAGGAGACCGGCACCGTCCGGGCGCGTAGTGACGCTGTTTACCCCGAAGCCCCGTACGAGATCGGTTCCGAGCTGTGAGCGATGAGCACCGAATGCAGGCCGAGAACACTGCCGGCGAGATCGACTGCGGATGGTACGAACACCGATACGGTGTCGTTCCGCAGGGGTGTCGCGGCTCGGCGCATGGCGGCCGGACCGTCATCTACACGGATGCCGCGACGAGCCCGGCCGAGGCGGCCCTCGTCGCACGTCTGAGTCACGGCCGCGGCACCGCCCGCGAGGCGCTGCACTACTTCCGTACCCACGGCTTCCCCGGCCTGCACTCAACGCCAACCTACGATATGGGCAACCACCTGTGGCACTTCACCGATGCCGCACCCACTGTCGGGACGGGTGCCGACTCCGGCCACGGAAGCTCGACCACTGCCACCGGCGCGGTCGACCGAGGTTCGACCGGCCTGGCCGGATCGACCGATCCGTGGATCGGTGTGAACGGGGGAACTCACCACGGCGCGTCCGTCTGGATCGGATCCCGTCTCAACCGCCGCCCCGGCGACCTCCACGGTGGGCACTCCGACAGAGGGCCGACGAACTCCCGCAGTTCCGGTGGCGTTACGACCCATCCGGGTGCGTCTGCACCCGATACGGACGGCTCGGGTGCCGCCGACTCAGGCGGAACCGGGCCGGGCCGCACGGACCCGGTTTCCGGCGACCCGAGCGAAACCGACACCACCGAGCCGGGCGCCACCAGCCCGGATGCGACCACCCACGGCAGCACCGGCACGACCGGACCTGGGAACACCGACGATGCCGGCGTAACCACTTGGCCGCCGCCCGATCTGACCAAGGAGGATTGGTGGCGGTTGTGCTGGGGTTCGGAGTCGTTGCTGCTGGCCAGCGGCAGCGGAACCACCGGGGATCCGCTGGTGTTTCCTCCCGATACCATCGTCGTCCCGCCACGACCGCTCGTGCCTGCTCACGACCCGACACGACCGGCCGAACGTGAGTACGCGACCGCTGAGGAGGAGTGGGAAGTAGCAAAACAGTCCGCCTGGAACTGGCTGTTCGACCAGGCGGCCGGGATCTCCCCGGTGGTCGGATTCGTAGCTGCAGACTGGCGCTATCCGGAGCCACCCGAGTCGGAGATCGGACGTGCCTACGAGCTGCGGCGCGCGTACGACACCATGCAGAACTTCCTCAATGTCGCCTCGTTTGCGATGGGCCTGGTGACACCGATAATCGTCGAGTCGGCGATCACCTCGGGTATCAGCTCCCGGCTGCTGCAATGGCTCAAGGTGTTCATCGCCGACGAGACCGGCAGCCTGGTAATCGGCGGGACGCTCAACGAGTTGCGGGAGGCCAGAGCGGCCCTGACGCTACGCGGTGCGGAGGTCACCGATGAGGCAATCAGCCTGTACGTGAGATACAAGCGGGCATACGAGCGGGAGCGCCATTTCATGGCGATCGACGGGGCCCCCTTCGAAGGCTTCGAGGATCACATCTTCCCCGGTGGGGACGTGCACATCGGCTGGCTCACCGGCTACCGGGCCCGGGACGTCGAACTCGCCAACAAGCTCGCCGGTATCTCCCGCCTCCCACCGAGCTGGGTGTGGCATCACCATCCGGACTTTGGCCGGATGGTGCTCATTCCCCGACAGATCCACGAACAGGTCAGGCACTGGGGCGGCGTCTCCATCTGGTCGCGCCTGTTCGGCATCAGATACCGCTGATCACGCCGGCCACTGCTCGGCCCGGGCCCCGCTCTTCGCGGGATGGAAGCGTCCGGCGGCGTTGGGCGTTGACGCTGGCTCTACGCGGCTTGGAACGCAAAACGCTTGATCCGTACCTGGCAGGGTGGCGCAAGCGCGCACGGACCGTGCCGCTGATCGAAGAGGTACGGCCGATCGTCGCTCACCGCCTGGACTCCGCATCCAAGCCGGAGTCCCGGCTGTTCACCGGTCCACGCGGTGGCCGGATCAGTACCGCCGTACTCCGTGACGCGACGCATTGGGACGAGGTGGTGACCAAACTCGGATTCGAGCACCTACGCAGACACGACCTGCGACACACCGGCCTCACCTGGATGGCCGACGCAGGCGTACCGGTGCACGTCCTACGGAAGATCGCGGGACACGGGTCGCTGACCACGACCCAGCGCTACCTACACCCCGACCGGCAGTCATTCGTTGACGCGGGAACGGCGCTCAGCGCCCATCTGAAGGCTCGCCGGTCCCCAGATGGTCCCCAGCTACGCGCCGTCTAGATCAGCAATGCCCTACCGGCGCAGAATGCATTAAAACCCGTTGACCAGGGCTTACGTCCTGGTCAACGGGTTTCCTAGCAAGTGTCGGGACGGCCGGATTCGAACCGACGACCCCTTGACCCCCAGTCAAGTGCGCTACCAAACTGCGCCACGTCCCGATGCTCCCGCGTCGTCCTGCCCGCGACAGCCGGTACAGCTTAGCGCAGCTTTCCCTCTGCGCCGCACAGCCCCCTCCCCGCTGTCGTGACCACCCACACCACTCCTAGAACGTCCTAGGAGGGTGGGGTGTGGGTCAGCCGTGGGCCTTGCCTCGGCCGCCGGGGCCGAGCTTCTTGCGGGGGCGTACCGAGATCTCGATGGGGCTGCCCTCGAAGCCGAACTCCTCGCGGAGCTTGCGTTCCACGAAGCGCTGGTAACCGGCGTCCAGCGGGCCGGTGGTGAAGAGGACGAAGCGCGGCGGGGCCACCCCGGCCTGGGTGGCGAACAGGATACGGGGGGCCCGTCCCCCGCGTACCGGGTGCGGGGTGGCCTGCACCAGGGCGGTGAGCCAGCCGTTGAGCTGCGCGGTGGGGATCCGGGTCTCCCAGCTCGCCAGGGCCCGGTGCAGGCCGGCGGCGAGCTTGTCGACGGCCCGGCCGGTCTTCGCCGACAGGTTCAACCGGATCGCCCACGGGATGCGGCGCAGCTCCCGTTCGATCTCCTTGTCCAGGTAGTACCGGCGGTCGGCGTCGACCAGGTCCCACTTGTTGAAGGCGATGACGAGTGCCCGCCCGGCCTCGGTGACCATGGTCAGGATCCGCTGGTCCTGCTCGCTGATCGGCTCGCTGGAGTCGAGCAGCACCACCGCCACCTCGGCCGCCTCGATCGCCGAGGCGGTCCGCAGGCTGGCGTAGTACTCGGTGCCGCTGGCCTTGCCGACCCGCTTGCGCAGGCCGGCGGTGTCGACCAGGTGCCAGGTGTCGCCGCCGATGGTGACCAGACTGTCGACCGGGTCGACGGTGGTGCCGGCGACCGCGTCGACCACCGCGCGTTCCTCGCCGGAGAAGCGGTTCAGCAGGCTGGACTTGCCGACGTTGGGCCGACCGACCAGGGCCACCCGACGGGGGCCGCGCGGCCGGTTCTCCACGATCTTCGGTGCTTCGGGCAGTGCGGCCATGATGGTGTCGAGCAGGTCGCCGGAACCCCGGCCGTGCAGGGCCGAGACCGGGTGCGGCTCGCCGAGGCCGAGCGACCACAGCGAGGTGGCCTCCAGCTCGATGTTGGTGTTGTCGGCCTTGTTGGCCACCAGGATGACCGGCTTGGCGCTGCGCCGCAGCATCTTCACCGCCGCCTCGTCGACGTCGGTGGAGCCCACCGTCGCGTCGACCACGAAGATCACCACGTCGGCGGTGAACACGGCCGTCTCGGCCTGCGCGGCGATGGCCGCCGCCCGGTCCTTCGCGTCCGGTTCCCAGCCGCCGGTGTCCACCACGGTGAAGGTCCGCCCAGACCACTGCGCGTCGTACGGGACCCGGTCCCGGGTCACCCCGGGTACGTCCTCGACGACCGCCTGGCGGCGCCCGATGATCCGGTTGACCAGGGTGGACTTGCCGACGTTGGGGCGGCCGACCACGGCCACCACCGGCTGCGGACCGGTCGGCTCCTCAAGGTCGAGGTCCGTCTCCCGCAGCTCCACCCAACCGTCGTTGTCAGTCACGCCCACGCCTCGTTTCGTTGGCCGGTGGCGGGAAACGTCCACGCCACCGCGCCGGATGGTCCGGTCACCGGCCGAGCCGGCAGGTTGTCGCGCCCGGTCACGCCACGTTCCGCTCGGCGAGCAGCGCCCGCAGCTTCGCCACGACCTCGTCGATGCCCAGCTCGGTGGTGTCCAGCACCACGGCGTCGGGGGCCTGGGCGAGCGGATCGGCCTTGCGGGTCGAGTCGATCTCGTCCCGGCGGGCCAGGTCGGCGGCGGTCGCCGCCACGTCGGAGGCGTCCTCGGCGCTGCGACGTGCGGCACGGGCCGCCGCCGAGGCGGTGAGGTAGACCTTGAGGTCGGCGTCGGGGGCGACCACGGAACCGATGTCGCGGCCCTCGACCACGATCCGGCCCGCCTTGGCGATCATGTCGCGCTGCCGGGCCACCAGCAGTGCCCGGACCGCCGGCACGGAGGCCACGGCGGAGACGGCGGCGGTCACCTCGGGACCCCGGATCTCGGCCTCGACGCCGACACCGTCGGCGGTGACGCCGTAGCCGGTGGGGTCGGTGCCGATCCGCAGGTCGACCTCGGCGGCGACCTTGGCGACCGCCTGGGCGTCGGTGAGTTCGACGCCGGAACGCAGCACCGCCCAGGTGATCGCCCGGTACATCGCCCCGGTGTCGAGGTAGCGGGCGGTGAGGCTCGCCGCCAGCCGCCGGGAGACGGTGGACTTACCCGAACCGGACGGCCCGTCCACAGCGACCACGCAGCGCCCGGCCGGTACGTTTTCCTCCACCGTTGTCCTCCTCAGCCCGTACCCCGCGATCCGCCCATCGGCGGACGCGAGCGGTTGCCCACACAGCTTCCATCATGCCCGGCGCCGTGGCGCACGGCCCGTCGGCCCTTCCGGGCCGCCAGGAGCCTACCGTCAGCGGTACCCGCGAGCGCGGGGTCAGTCACCCACGGCCTTGAACAGGGCGGCGACCTCCGCGTTGGTCAGGCGCCGAGTGCGCCCGGGACGCAGGTCGCCGAGCCGGATCGGCCCGATGGAGGTACGCACCAGCCGACTCACCGGGTGTCCGACCTCGTCGAGCAGGCGACGGACGATGTGTTTGCGGCCTTCGTGCAGGGTCAGCTCGACCTGGGCGGTACGTCCCAGACTGCCCACCACCCGGAACGCGTCCACGGTGACCGGGCCGTCCTCCAACTCGATGCCGGCGGCGAGGCGCTTGCCGAGGTGGCGCGGGATCGGCCCGGCCACCTCGCACAGGTACGTCTTGGCCACCCCGTAGGAGGGGTGCATCAGCCGGTGCGCCAACGTCCCGTCGTTGGTGAGCAGCAGCAGGCCCTCGCTGTCCGCGTCGAGCCGCCCGACGTGGTAGACACGCTGCTCGACCCGGTTGCCGACGAAGTCGGCCAGCGCGGTGCGCCCCTTCTCGTCGGCCATGGTGGAGACCACGCCACGGGGCTTGTTCAACGCCAGGTACACCAGCCGGGTGTCGGCCACCAGCCGCTCGCCGTCGACGTGGATGACGGCGTTGGTCGGGTCCACCTTGTCGCCGAGCTGGGCGACCCGCCCGTTGACCGTCACCCGCCGACGGAAGATCAGGTCCTCGCAGGCGCGCCGGGAGCCCACTCCCGCCGCGGCGAGCACCTTCTGCAGGCGTTCCGGGCCGGTGTAGACGGGGGCGTCGGGGCGGGGGGTGCGGTCATCGCGCGGCATCAGCAAGCTCTTCTACGTCGTCGGGGAGGAACGGGGCCAGGGGCGGCAGGTCGTCGAGGCTGTTCAGACCGAGCTTCTCCAGGAACATCGTGCTCGTCCGGTACAGATAGGCCCCGCTGTCCGACTCGGTGCCACACTCCTCGATCAGCCCACGGGTCACCAGGGTACGGATCACCCCGTCACAGTTGACGCCCCGGATGGCGGAGATCCGCGACCGGGTCACCGGCTGCCGGTACGCCACCACCGCGAGCGTCTCCAGCGCGGCCTGGGTCAGCCGGACCGACTGCCCGTCGAGCACGAACCGTTCCACGTAGGTGGCGTATTCCGGCCGGGTGTAGAGCCGCCACCCACCGGCCGCCCGACGTAGCTCGAACCCGTGCCCGGCGGTGGTGTAGCTCGCGGCGATCTGGTCCAGCATCGGCCCGACCCGCTCGGCGGGCTGTTCGAGGACCTGGGCCAGCGTCAGCTCGCTGACCGGTTCGTCCACCACCAGCAGGATCGCCTCCAGCGCCCCGCGCAGCTCGGCGTCGTCGAGCACCGGCGGCGGCTCCGGCACCACCCGCGCCCGCCCACCGCCCCGCGGCCTCCGCCCCGCCCCCTCCTCCGCGATCGTGGTCACCGGCGGCCCCTGGCGGGGCACTTCTGCACCAGGATCCGGAGCTGCCCCGGGTTCGGCGGTTTCCGGGGCGGCAGGATCGGGCTCCGCGCGAGCGGACTCGACGGGATCAGGAGTGGCCGGACCCGGGGCGTTGGATTCGGGGGCGGTGCGCTGCCAGGGCGGGATCCAGGCGGCGGCCTGGTCGGCCAGGGAGTCCCGGCGTTCCTCGTTGGTCATCCGGCACGCTCCTCGGTCGTCACCGCATCGCCCGACGCCGCAACCGGCCCGGCCGACGGCGCACCAGGCTCGGTCGTGGACACACCCGAACCGGCTCCGGCCGGTGCGCCGGCGGGGGCGGGCTCGTCGGGGCTGCCCGCGTACTCGTCGATGGTCAGGGTCGGGCTGGCGTCGGCGGGGCCGGTCCAGCGCACGGTCAGCTCCTCCAGCGCCTGTTCCTGCACGAAGGCGACCACGCCCTGCCGGTACAGCTCCAACAGTGCCAGGAACCGGGCGACCACCTCGAGGGTGGCCTCGCAGTCGGCGCAGAGCAGCGAGAAGGTGGCGGTGCCGGCGCGGCGCAGCCGCTCGCTGATGATCGCGGCGTGTTCCCGGACACTGACCCGGACCATGTGCACGTGGGCGATGGAGACCTCGGGCACCGGCTTCGGGGTCATCGCCCTGACGGCGAGCTTGAGCAGTCGCTGCGGGCCGATGCCGAGTACCAGGTCGGGCAGCGCCTCGGCGTACCTGGCCTCCAGGGTGACCGCGCGCGGGTAGCGGCGACCGCCGACCTCCTCCAGCACCGCGATGTGCGCCGCCGCCTCCTTGTACGACTTGTACTGCAACAGCCGGGCGAAGAGCAGGTCCCGCGCCTCCAGCAGGGCGAGGTCCTCCTCGTTCTCCACCTCGGCCGAGGGCAGCAGCCGGGCCGCCTTGAGGTCGAGCAGGGTGGCGGCGACCAGCAGGAACTCGCTCGCCTCGTCGAGGTCCCAGTCGTCGCCCATGGCCCGGATGTACGCGATGAACTCGTCGGTCACCTGGTGCAGCGCGACCTCGGTGACGTCGAGTTTGTGCTTGCCGATCAGTTGCAGCAGCAGGTCGAACGGGCCGGTGAAGTTGTCCAGCCGCACCGTGAACCTGCCGGTGTCCGCGGCGTCCGGGTCCGACAGGACAACCGGAGTCGCATCCGGCGCGCCGAGGTCAGCCGCGAGCGGCTGCTCCGGTGCGGCGGTCGGGTCGGCGGGCGGCGCGGTCACGCCGACGACCGTAGTCCACGGCCTGGACACCGATGGTTACCGGCCTACCGCTCCGCCTGCGCGGCGATCACCTCGCGGGCCAACTGACGGTAGTTGCGGGCTCCCGAGGAGGCCGGGTCGAGCGTGGTGATCGGGGCACCGGCGACCGTCGACTCGGGGAACTTCACCGTCTTGGTGATGACCGTCTGGTAGACCTTGTCGCCGAACGCCTCCACCACCCGCTGGAGCACCTGGCGACAGTGCGTGGTGCGGCTGTCGTACATGGTGGCGAGGATGCCTTCGAGCTCCAGGTCGAAGTTGAGCCGCTCGCGTACCTTGTCGATGGTGTCCAGCAGCAGGGCGACACCACGCAGGCTGAAGAACTCGCACTCCAGCGGGATGAGTACGCCGTGCGCCACGGTCAACGCGTTGATCGCCAGCAGGCCGAGTGACGGCTGGCAGTCGATCAGGATGTAGTCGTACTCCTTGCGGACGCTCCTGAGCACCCGGGCCAGCGCCATCTCGCGGGCGACCTCGTTGACGAGCTGTATCTCGGCGGCGGAGAGGTCGATGTTGGCGGGCAGCAGGTGCAGCCCGGCCACGTCGGTCTTGATCAGGACGTCCTCGGCGGTGACGTCGTCCTGCATCAGCAGGTTGTAGACCGACAGGTCGAGGTTGTGCGGGTTGACGCCCAGCCCGACGGAGAGGGCGCCCTGCGGGTCGAAGTCGACCAGGAGGACCTTGCGGCCGTACTCGGCGAGCGCGGCACCGAGGTTGATGGTGGTCGTGGTCTTGCCGACGCCACCCTTCTGGTTGGCCATCGCGATGATCCGCGCCGGGCCGTGCCGGTCGGTGGGCATCGGCTCGGGGATGGGCTTGCGCATCGTGTAGGCGGCCGGGTCGGCCGGACCGAGGTCCGAGCCGAGCGCGTTCTGCTGTTCGCGGAGCTCCGACGTCCAGGTCTCGGCACGGTCACCGTTGCCAGCCATGTCCTCGTTGCCCCCTCCCGACGACCATCTGGCGTCGGAGCCGCCCGACGTCCTTCGCGGCGCCGCTGCGCACCCCGGTCATCCCGCCGCCGGGCCGCGCCGATCCCGACTGTACGCCACCGGCCAGCAGGGCGTTCACTACCCGCTCGGCGTGTCGGACGGCGGTACCGACCGGCGCCGTCCCGGCCCACGTCGACCAGCCGGGCCGGTGCCGTCCCGGCCCGCACCCACCGGCCGGTCCGGTGGGTGCGGCGCCGCTGCGCCCGCCGGCGTGGCGCGCCTCACCGTCGGTGCCGGGCGCGCGGGTGTGCGGTGGCGTAGACCTCGCGCAGCCGGTCCACGGTCACCAGTGTGTAGACCTGGGTGGTGGTGACCGAGGCGTGGCCGAGCAGTTCCTGCACCACCCGGACGTCGGCGCCGCCGTCGAGCAGGTGGGTCGCGTACGAGTGTCGCAGGGTGTGCGGGGAGACCGCCTCCGGCCCGTCCACCGGCAGGCCGGCCCGGGCGGCGGCTCGGCGCAGCACGGTCCAGGCGCCCTGCCGGGTCAGCGGGCCGCCCCGGGAGTTCAGGAACACCTTCGGGGTGCCCCGGCCGGCGGTGACCAGTCCGGGCCGGGCGCGGACCAGGTAGGCGCCGAGGGCCCGTAGCGCGTGCCCGCCGACCGGCACCAGGCGGCTGCGTCCGCCCTTGCCGTGCAGCAGCACCACCCCGTCGTCGAGGTCCACGTCGTCCACGGCCACGCCGATCGCCTCGGAGATCCGGGCGCCGGTGGCGTACAGGAACTCCAGCAGCGCCCGGTCGCGCAGCGCCAGCGGCGCCTGCTCCCCCGCCGCGTCCACCGGGCCGGCGGTCTCCAGCAGCCGGACCACCGCGTCGACCGGCAGGGCGCGGGGCAGTCGACGGGGTGGGGTGGGTGGGCGTACGTCCCGGCTCGGGTCGGCTCCGGCCAGGCCCTCGCGCAGCGCGAAGCGGTGCAGGCCGCGCACGGCGCTGGCGGCGCGGGCGGCCGAGGAGACCGCCAGCGGCGGGCGGCCGTCGTCGCCGGTACGCAGCCGGGCCAGGTGCCGTTCGATCTCGGTGGCCGAGACCCCGCCGAGGTCGTCCACCCCGGCGGCGGCCAGCGAGTCCAGGTAGCGGTCCAGGTCACGGCGGTACGAGGCGAGGGTGTTGGCGGCCAGTCCCCGTTCGACGGTGAGGTGGTCGAGGTAGCCGCGCAGCGCACGACGCAGGGCCGGCGCCGGCTCGGGGCCGGCCCGTTCGTCGGTCGCCGTGCTCAGCGTTACCCCCCTAGCGCCTCGGTGAGCGCGAGGGTGGGCAGCCCGTGCGCCTCGGCCACCGGGCCGTAGACGACCTGACCGGCATGGGTGTTCAGGCCCAGGGCCAGCGCCGGGTCGCGCCGCGACGCCTCACGCCAGCCGTGGTTGGCCAGTTCGAGGGCGTACGGCAGGGTGACGTTGGTCAACGCGTACGTGCTGGTGTTCGGCACCGCGCCGGGCATGTTCGCCACGCAGTAGAAGATCGATTCGTGCACCCGGTAGACCGGTTCGTCGTGCGTGGTCGGCCGCGAGTCCTCGAAGCAGCCGCCCTGGTCGATGGCGATGTCGACGAGCACGCTACCGGGCTTCATCCGGGACACCAGCTCGTTCGAGATCAGCTTCGGGGCCTTGGCGCCGGGCACCAGCACCGCGCCGATGACCAGGTCCGCGTCGAGCACGGCCCGTTCGATCTCGTACGCGTTGGAGGCGACGGTCTGGAGGTGTCCCCGGTAGATGGCGTCGGCCTGCCGCAACCGGCCGACGTTCTTGTCCAGCAGCAGCACCTCGGACTGTAGGCCCAGCGCGATCGCGGCGGCGTTCATGCCGGAGACCCCGGCACCGATGACCACCGTCTTCGCCGCGTACACGCCGGAGACGCCGCCGGGCAGCACACCCCGGCCGCCACCGGTGCGCATCAGATAGAACGCGCCGACCTGCGGGGCGAGCCGACCGGCCACCTCGGACATCGGGGCGAGCAGCGGCAGCGAGCGGTCCGGCAGTTCGACCGTCTCGTACGCGATGCCGGTGACCTCGCGGTCGAGCAGTGCCTGGGTGCAGTCCCGCGAGGCGGCCAGGTGCAGGTAGGTGAAGAGGACCTGCCCCGCGCGCATCCGGTGGTACTCCTCGGCGACCGGTTCCTTGACCTTGAGCACCAGGTCGGCGGCGGCCCACACCTCGTCGGCGGTGTCCAGGATCTTGGCGCCGGCCGCGGTGAACTCCTCGTCGGTGATGCTGGATCCGACCCCGGCACCGGCCTCGACGAAGACCTGGTGACCGCCGCGGGTGAACTCGTTGACGCCTGCGGGCGTGATCGCCACCCGGTACTCGTGGTTCTTGACCTCGCGGGGGATGCCGACCTTCACGATGCAGACACCTCTCTCCGGGGACCGCTCTCCCCGACTGGGCGGTGCCGCGGCGGCCCCTTTGCCGCGACGGTCGACCGGTCCCGTGGGCGGCAGTTTAGGCGTACCCGTGCGTCGCGGGAGAGTGCACCATGACATCCGGTGGCCGCGAACCCTGACGATCTGTCAGGTGTACCGGCAGCCCACCGGCTAGTGTCTCCTCAGCCGACAGGACAGTATTGGGCCTCATCGTCCCACGTGGTGCCTACCGGTGCGGACACCGTCGGTGTCGATCACTATCGTGTCGCCTCATGACTACTCCCCCCTATCAGCCCGGGTATCCCCAGGGCGTTTCCGACAAGAGCAAGGTCATCGCCGGCGTCCTGCAGATCCTGCTGGGCGGCTTCGGCGTCGGCCGGTTCTACATGGGCGACACCAAGACCGGTGTCATCCAGCTCATCGTCACACTGGTGACCTGCGGTATCGGCAGCCTCTGGGGTCTGATCGACGGCATCCTGATCCTGGTCAACGGTGGCGTCGACGGACAGGGTCGCCCGCTGCGCGACTGATCCGGCATACGACAGGGGCCGCGCGGTGATCCGCGCGGCCCCTGTCGTCGTGGTCCCGGTCAGCCCGGCAGCGGGGTGTCCGCCCGACGCAGCACCGACCAACCGGAGTCGCGGGCGCGGGCGGCGGCCAGCAACCCGGCCACGCACGGCCCGTTGGTGATCTCGCCGGCCAGGGCCATGCCGACCGCCTCGTCCAGGTCGATCCGGACGATCTGGAGGTCGGCCTCCTCGTCGTGCCGGTCGTGCCGCTGCTCCATCGGCACCTCGCCGAGGTCCCGGGCCAGGAAGACCCGGACCAGTTCGTCGGTGAACCCGGGTGAGCTGTGCACGTCGACCAGCACGTCGAACCGGCCGGCGGTCAGGTCGACCTCCTCGGCCAGTTCCCGGGCCGCGGTCACCGCCGGGTCCTCGCCGGCGACGTCGGTCAGCCCGGCCGGCAGCTCCCACAGACGCCGACCGATCGGCTGGCGGTACTGCCGGATCAGCACCACCTGACCGGCGGCGTCCAGCGCCACCACAGCCACCGCGCCGAGGTGCCGGACCAGGTCCCGGGGGGCCGTGCCGCCGCCGGGCATGCTCACCTGCTCGGTGACCACGTCGAAGATGCGACCGCGGTACCGCACCTCGCGGGAGAGCACCTCGTAGCGGTGCTCGACCGCCTTGCCGAGGTCGCTCACGACGCCGAGGGCACCGTCGGGACGGTGCCGTTGCGGGTGGCTCGCTCGGCACCGTCCAGGTCGACCGGAAGCTGGTCGGCCTGCGAGTACGCCACCGCCGCCTGCACGAACGCGGCGAACAGCGGGTGCGGTCGGGTGGGGCGGCTCTTCAGCTCCGGGTGGGCCTGGGTGGCCACGAAGAACGGGTGCAGCTCGCGGTCCAGCTCGACGAACTCGACCAGCCGCCCGTCCGGCGAGGTACCGGAGATCCGCAGCCCGGCCTTGGCGAGCTGGTCCCGGTAGGCGTTGTTCACCTCGTACCGGTGCCGGTGCCGCTCGCTGACCTCGGTGCTGCCGTACGCCTCGGCGACGATCGACCCCTCGGCGAGCGCCGCCGGGTACGCGCCCAGCCGCATGGTGCCGCCCAGGTCGCCCTTGCCGGCCACGATGTCCTCCTGGTCGGCCATGGTGGCGATGACCGGGTGCACGGCCTCGGAGTCGAACTCCAGGGAGTTGGCGCCGTCCAGCCCGGCCAGGTGCCGGGCCACCTCGATGGTCATGCACTGCAGGCCGAGGCAGAGCCCGAGCAGCGGGACGCCGTTCTCCCGCGCGTACCGGGCGGTGCCGATCTTGCCCTCGATGCCCCGGACGCCGAACCCGCCGGGGATGACGATGCCGTCGACACCGGCCAGCGCAGCCGCCGCGCCCGCCGGGGTGACGCAGTCGTCGCTGGGTACCCAGCGCACCTGCACCCGGGCCCGGTTGCCGAAGCCGGCCGCCCGGATCGCCTCGCTGACCGACAGGTACGCGTCGGGCAGGTCGACGTACTTGCCGACCAGCGCCACGGTGACCGTGCGCCGGGGCTGGTGCACCCGCTCCAGCAGGTCGTCCCAGCCCTCCCAGTCCACGTCCCGGAAGGAGAGCCCGAGCCGGCGCACCACGTACGCGTCGAGCCCCTCGCGGTGCAGCACCTTCGGGATGTCGTAGATGCTGGGCGCGTCCGGGGCGGCGATGACCGCCTCGGCGTCGACGTCGCAGTAGAGCGACAGCTTGTGCTTGAGCTTGTCCGGGATCTCCCGGTCCGAGCGGCAGACGATGGCGTCGGGCTGGATACCGATGTTGCGCAGTTGCGCCACCGAGTGCTGGGTCGGCTTGGTCTTCAGCTCGCCCGAGGGCGCCAGGTACGGCACCAGCGAGACGTGCAGATAGAAGCAGTTGTCGCGGCCCAGGTCGTGCCGGACCTGCCGGATCGCCTCCAGGAACGGCAGCGACTCGATGTCGCCGACGGTGCCGCCGACCTCGGTGATCACCACGTCCGGGGTGCGTCCGTCGTCGTCCGGGTCGGCCATCGCCAGGATCCGCGACTTGATCTCGTTGGTGATGTGCGGGATCACCTGGACGGTGTCGCCCAGGTACTCCCCGCGCCGCTCCTTGGCGATCACGTCCGAGTAGATCTGGCCGGTGGTGACGTTCGCCTTGCCGGACAGGGCCCGGTCCAGGAAGCGCTCGTAGTGACCGACGTCCAGGTCGGTCTCGGCGCCGTCCTCGGTCACGAACACCTCGCCGTGCTGGAACGGGTTCATGGTGCCGGGGTCGACGTTCAGGTACGGGTCGAGTTTCTGCATCACCACGCGTAGTCCCCGCGCGGTGAGCAGGTTGCCGAGGCTGGAGGCGGTCAACCCCTTACCCAGCGAGGAGGCGACGCCCCCGGTGACGAAAATGTGCCTGGTCGTCCGTGCTGAAGGGGCCAAGGCCTGCTCCCGTGTCGTCCGTCGCGGTCGTGCAGACCGCCGAGCCGATCAGCGAAGTGATCACGCGATCCACGGGATTCCACGGTAACACCTCGCCTGCGGCGCTCCGGGGCCGCACCCGAGGTACGGCCCTCGGGGTCACCCGGTGGCGACCTCCGCCGACGACCGTACCGCCCGGCCACGCCCGCGCTCACCCTCCGCAGCGGGCGCGGGCCCCTCCCCCACCGGCACACCGGCCCGCGTCGCGTCCTCGGCCTCTGGGGCCGCCGCGTCGCCCGTGCGGTCGTCGGACCGGATGACGTCGGACGGCCGGTCGGTGGCCGGCCGGGTACGGTCCGCCGAGTGGTCGAGCACCCGCAACGCGGACAACGCCGCCATCGGCACCACCACGGCCGCCGCCGCACCGGCCACGTCCAGCGCCGCCGCGCTCAGCACCCCGCCGATACCGACCGCCACGCCGGTGCCCGCCATCGCCGCCCGGATCGCCGGGTAGATGCCGAACAGCCGCATCAGCCCACCCCAGGGCTGCAACAGCGCGAACCAGACCAGCAGCGCACCGGCCAGCGCCAGCACGGTCAGCGGGCTGTTCAGCAGGGTGTCGATGTTCGAGGCGCTGGACCGCTGCACGGTCAGCCCACCGGTGCCGTCGCCGAGCGCCGCGAGGAACCGGCCCAGGCTGCCGCGATCGGCCGGTGGACGGCCCAGGTCCACCACCGCGAACCCGACCATCACCGCCAACCCGGCCATGGTCGCCCAGGCCAACCGGGTCAGCGTCAGCCAGCCGCCCGCGCTGATCGCCGCCGCGACGCTCACCCCGGCGGTCAACGCGATCGCGCCGATCGAGTCGGCACCCAGGTACGCGCTGCCGACCACCACCACGGCGGCACCGCCCACCACCACCATCACCATCGGCCGCCACGCCCGCCGGACGTGCTGGGCGAGCCAGCCGCCGGTCAGCAGCGCGCCGGCCACGAACACGCCGAGTCCCACGGTGCCGAGCCCGGCGTACCGGCCGCCCTCCAGAGCCGAGTACCCGATCACACCGTTGAGCTGGAGCCGGGCCCCGGTGACCACGTCCAGGCCGACGGCCAACGTGGTGAGTCCGGCCACCGCGCCCAGCGGCCCCAACGTGGTGCCGTACCCCGGCGTCAGCCGCACCAGCAGCGTCGCCGCGGCCAGCAGCACCATGGTCAGCCCGGCGAACGAGGCGGCCGGGTACACGTTGCGCCACCACGGCACGGCCTCGGCGAGCAGGGCCGCCGGGATGGCCAGCGCCGCCGCCACCAGCAGCAGTTCCACCACCGCCACCACCCGACGGGACACCGGCTTGGGCCCGTACGGCCCCGCGTGCCGGCGGGCGCGGCGCAGCAGCGGCAACACCGCCAGGGCGAGCGCCACCTGCACGGCGGCCAGCAGCGTGAAGAACCCGCCCGCCACCTGCCGCTGCGCGGCCGACTCCCGGTCCGCGTCGGCGGGCTCGGCGATCGCGGCGGCCAGGTCGGCCGGACGGCCGCCGACCGACTCGGCGGGCCGGCCGAGGAACGGTCGGTCCGGCATCGGCCGACCCAGGGCCGCCAGCGCGGTCGGCGCGAGGTCGATCAGTTGCAGGTAGCCCTGCCGGCCGGTGCTGGGCGAGGTCAACCAGCCCTCCTCCCAGCCCGGGCCGTCGGCGACGGCCACGTGCAGCCGGGACGGCCGCTCGGTGTCGGAGACCCCGGCGACGATCACCAGCGAACGCGGCGGCCGACCCTCCAGCACCCGGGCCAGTTGGGCGTCGGCCACGCGGGCCGCCGCCGACCGGGACACCTCGTCCTCGCCCTCGACGGTGCCGAGGTCGACGATGCTGAGCACGCAGGAACCGAGCAGCTCGGCTGGATCCTCCGGCAGCGTCGGCGCGTACCGGTCGACCCGGCCGAACGGCCGCGCGGCGGCCACCGCCGCCCCCGGACCCACCGCCACCGAGCAGCGCACCGACTCCGACAACGCGCCCGGCACCGTGCCCCACGGCAGCCGCTCCTGGTTGCGCAGCACCACGCTCTCCTGCTGGGGCAGGTTCGCGCCGATGCCGTCGGGCTGGTCCACCGTCACGTCGGCCGGCGGACACCGCCCATCGGTCGGACCCCCGCCCCACGCGGCGAAGCCACCCGCACCGAGCGTGAGCCAGCCGTCCACCGGACAGGTGGGCCGGTACACCGACCGCACCGACAGCGAGCCGATCGAGCCCTCCTGCGCCATCCGCCACAGCGTCGGCGTGCGCTGCGGGTCCACGTCCTCCCACCGCAGCCCGGCCACCCCGACCAGCACCACGTAGTCGGCGCTCTGCCGGGGCGGCGGACTCTCCGGACGTGCCGCCAGCACGGTGACGCCGAGCGCCACCACGAGCAGGGTCAACAGGATCGGTGCGATTCGGCGCAGCATCACCGGCGTCCCGTCGACGGCGTGTCGGCGTCGGGCGTCGCCGGCCCGGCCCGGCCCGAGGTCAGCTCGGCGTAGAGCGCGACCAACTGGGCCACCGTCTGCGCCTCGGTGGGCCAGGTCTCGGCCCGCACCACCCCCTGCCGGCCCAGCTCGGCCCGGCGCGGCGCGTCGTCGAGCAGGTCGCCGACCGCCGCGTCGACCGCGTCGACGTCACCCGGCGGCACCAGCACCGCGGCGTCCCCCACCAGATCCGGCAGGCCGCCCACCTCGGTCGCCACCAGCGGTACGCCGGCCCGCAGCGCCTCCTGGGCGAACAGTTGGCGGGCCTCCCAGTCGCTGGTCACCACCGCCAGGTCCGCCCCGGCCAGCAGGTCGGCCACGTCGGTACGGTGCCCGAGCAGGGTCACCGGCGCCCGGGCGGCACTGATCCGGGCGGCCAACGGCAGGTACGCCGGACCACTCCCGGCGATCACCACGGCGGGCGGCGGGACCCGCTCCCGCCACCGGGCGGCGGCGTCCACCAACACGTCGTACCGCTTCTGCGGGTGCAGCCGGCCCACCGACAGGATCAGCGGCTGGTCGGCGGCCACCCCGAACTCGGCCCGGACGGCGGTCCTCCCCCGGCGCGGCGCGGGCAGCTCGGGAGCGGCCACCGGGGCGAGCCGGGCGTCTCCGGCGCCGAGCCCGACGGCGCGGGCCACCAGGTCGGCGGAGGCCCCGAGCGTCACCTGCGCACCCCGGGCCACCATCTTCTCGGCCCACCGGGACAGGCTGCCCCGCAGCCCACCGACGAGCACCGCGTTGTGCCAGGTCACCACCAGCGGGGCGGCCGGCCGGGCGAGCACCGCGACCAACCCGGCGCGCAGCCCGTGCGCGTGCACCACGGCCACCTGCTCGCCGGCCAGCACCCGACGCAACGCGGTGATCGCGCGGACGTCGCCCGGCGTCGGGCTGGCCGGGATCTCCACCGGCGCGAACCGGGCACCGGCCCCGACGAAGTCGAACTGGTCCTGGGTCGCTGCCGGCCCGCAGACCAGCACCGACTCACCGGCGGCCGTCAACCCGCGGGCCACCGCCCGGACATGCTGGCCGACGCCACCGGTGCTGGAGGCGAGCAACAACACCACCGTGCCCGACCGGGCATCCGCACCTCTCGCGCTCACCGGTTACGCCCTCCGTTCGCGCCACTTGCCTTTCCGTCCGCGCGCCCGCCGCTGCTCCGGCGTAGGCGTCGACGCAGACCGGTCAGCAGTGGCCGCAGGTCCCGCCGGTCGACCAACCAGACCACGCCGAGGAAGACGACTCCGACCAGGACTCCGGACAGCATGCCCTGCACGAGTGCCGCCGACCGCGTCGGGGTCTCGCCCCACCAATCCAGCAGCACCAGCGCCGCGAGCGCCGCCGTCGTACCCGCCGACACCCCGGCGGCCCCGGCCCGTACGGCACCGGCCAGCGCCGCCGGACCGGCCGCGCGCCGCACGGCCACCAGCAGCAGCCCGCCGAGCAGCAGCATTCCGGCCGAGTTGGCCAACGCCACGGCGAGCACCCGGTCGGACGTCGGGAGCAGTGCCGCCAACGGCAGCGTACCGAGCGTGACCGCCAGCCAACCGGCACTGATGGCGACGGTGGCCTCCCGGGTCGCGCCGCGCGCGTACAGGGCACGGGACAGGACCGCGAACAGCCCGTACCCGAGCAGTCCCGGCGCGAACCCGGCCACCGCCGTGGCGGTGGCGGAGGCGTCCAGCGGGAAGAACCGGCCGATCGGGCCGGCCACCCCGACCAGCGCCGCCGCGCCCAGGCAACTGGACAGCAGCACCGCGCGCACCGTCCCGGACAGGGTGTCGCGGTAGCCGGCCTCGTCGCCGCCGGCCGCCGTCTCGGCCAACGTCGGGTACGCGGCCGTGGCCAGCGGCACCGCCAGCACCGCCCAGGGCAGCAGATAGAACGTCTGCGCCAGGTTGAACACCTGCGGGGCCTCGGTCCGGCCGCCGGAGATCTGATAGAGGATCACCAGCGTGGCCACCTGTTGGGCGGTGACGGTGACCACCCCGGCGGTGACCAGACCACCCACCCGCGCCCGCGCGTCGGCCGGGAAGCCGTACCCGGGACGCAGTCTCAGGCGCAGCCGCCGCAACGGGATCAGCAGCGACATCGACAGCACCACCACACCGAGCGTGGTGCCGCCGGACAGGATCAACTCGGCGCCCCGGCCCGCCTGCGCCACGCTCGCCCCGGTACCGGCCACGGCGGCGAAGACGAGGTACGCCACGATCACCGTCAGGCTGGACAGCAGCGGCGCGATCACCGGCCAGGCGAAGCGGCGGTGCGCCTGGAGCACACCGGTCAGCACGATGCCGATGCCGTACAGCGGCACCTGCGGCGCGAAGACCCGCAGCATCCGGGCCCCGGCCGCCAACTCCTCCGGGCTTCGGCTGTGGAACACCGAGACGATCTGGTCGGCGCCCAGGGCCACCAGCACCGCCAGCGGTACCAGCAGCGTCACCGTCCAGGTCAGCAGCGCGCCGGTGGTCGCCGCCACGGCCCGCCGGTCACCCGCCGCGACCGCACCGGCCAGCAGCGGTACGACCAGACTGGCCAACGCCCCACCGGCCACGATCTCGAAGATGATGTTGGGGACGGTGTTCGCGATCACGTACATCGCGCCCAGGTCGCTGCCCTGCACCACCCAGGTGAAGACGGCGGTACGGCCGAACCCGGCGAGCCGGCTGACCACGGTGAGTACGGCGATCAGCGCGGCGGCCCCGGCCACCCGGCTGGCGCCGGCGAGGGGCGTCGGTCTCGTCACGTCAGTCGTCGCGACGGCCCAGCGCGTCGAGTTCACGCAGGCCCGGAGTACGCGCGATGACGGCGGTGAAGCTGACCTTCTCGCTGGCCGCCGTCAGGCCGGCCAGCACCGCCAGGATCCCGGCCCGACCGACCGGCCCGGTGCGGGCGGCCAGCGCCACGCCGAGCACGGCACCGAGGGCGTTGGCCCCGCTGTCGCCGAGCATCACGTCCTCACCGAGGTCGGCGGGGAGCAGCCCGGCGGCGGCACCCACCGCACCGGCGGCGATCCCCCCGGACGCGCCACCGACCAGCGGCGTGCCGAGCAGCAGGCCCGACTTCAACGCCCGCCCGGGGCGCAGGTCGAGCAGGTTGAGCAGGTTGGCGGTGCCGGCCACCACACCGGCGCCGAGCAGCACGTCCACGCTCCGCCCCAACCCGCCCTGGCGACGGCGGCCACGGTGCCCGGCCACCCGGGGGTCGGCGGCGAGGAGCGCGGCGGCACCCAGACCGGCCGCCCCCACCCCGACGACCTTGACCAGGCCGGCGCTGACCCGCCCCTGCCGCAGCGCGGCGAGGTGTCCCGCGAAGCCCTTGTCCGCCTTCTGCTCGGGTCGGGCACCGGCCACGTCGTCGTAGAGCCCGACCGCACCGGCGCCGAGCCCGGCCACCAGGGCCGCCGCGCCCGCCGGCACGCTGGACGCCCCGCAGGCCGCCGCGCCGGAGGCACCCGCCGCCAGCGCCGGTCCGGCCGCCAGCGTCACCGTCCGGCCACGGAAGTTGGTCCGTGCCAGGGTCGGCCCGGCCGGAGAGGTACGGATCCCACGTAGCGCGTACCGGGCGGCAGCCGCACCGATCCCCGCTGCCAACAGTCGACCGAGCACGCCCACGCCCCAGCTCACCTCGCTCGCTCACGCCGTCCGCCCCGCCGGTCGGCGGGCGACATCGTCGAATCGGACACCCGGGGTGTCCCGTCGACTCACTGGGGCAGTTTAGGCAGCAGCCCGTCGACGTTGTCGCCCACGCCGTACTGGCCGGCCTTGCGCTCGTTGAGCTGCTGCACGACGGCCAGCGAGGTGACGAGCTGTCCCTGCACGGTGTTGGCGTTGTCGACGGTGGAGATGGTCTGCGCCAGCACCGCGTCGCCCCGGACGAAGGAGACCAGGTTGCCGCCGGTGAAGCCGTTTCCGGCGACCACGATGCCGCCGGTGCGGTCGAACTGCTCGGCGATCTTCACCACCGACTCGTCCTTCTTGGCGGAGTCCTTGTCCACGTACGGCTGGCCGCTGACCACCACGACCGCCTCGGCGGCGTTGGTGATCCGGTCGGCGGTGGTCAGGTAGTTCGCGTTCGCGTACGCGGTCACCACCGCCCGCCGGTCGGCCTCGGTGACCGGCTCGGCACCGGCCGGCTGGTCCAGCAGCACGGTGGCCAGCAGGGCGCTGGAGGTCTCCACGCCGTGCCCGTTGCCGGGCAGGCCGCTGGTCGGCGCGCTGGTGGGTCGGGCCGCGGTGACCGCGAGCTCCAGCAGGTTGTTGTTGTTCTCCGGGTTGATGAACTTGTCCTGCAGGTCGATCCGGCCGATGACGTCGGCGTTCGCCAACTTGAGCATCTCGATCACGCCGTCGGTGTGGTCCCGGCCGGTGGGCAGGCTGAGCACCAGCACCCGCTTGCCGGCCAGCTTGCCCGGCAGCATCACCTGGGCCATCTCGGCCGCGAACTCCTCCTCCAGCTCCAGCTCCCGCTGCATGTTCTGGACCGTCTGGCGCATCTGCTGGTTGTCCTTGCGCAGCGAGTTGACGGTCTCCTTGAGCGAGTCCGCGACCGGGCCGTTGAGGGCGGCTGTGCCGACGACCAGGCCGATCGCCAACGCGAGGAAGACCGCGGTCAGGGACACCACGTGGTACCGGAAGTTGATCACGCTTGCAGCCTCTTGATCGGTCGGGAGCTAGAAGAGCTGGCCGAGCTGGAACACAAAATTGTCCCACCACTCGGAGACCACGCCCAAATACGCCTTGCCGACGGTGGACACCGCCACCGCCGAGGCCATCGCCGCCACCGCCGACAGCACCAGCAGCAGCAGCGAGGAACCCGAGATGCTCTGCCGGTAGAGCCGGCTCACCCCCTTGGCGTCGACCAACTTGCCACCGACCTTGAGCCGGGTGAGGAACGTCGACGCCATGCCGCCGCGCCCCTTGTCCAGGAACTCGACCAGGGTGGCGTGGGTGCCCACCGCGACGATCAGCGAGGCGCCCTTCTCGTCGGCCAGCAGCATGGCGAGGTCCTCGCTGGTGGCGGCGGCCGGGAAGGTCACCGCCGGCACCCCCAGGCCGTTGACCCGGGGCAGGCCGGGAGCCCGACCGTCCGGGTAGGCGTGCACGATCACCTCGGCGCCGCAGCGCAGCACGTCGTCGGTGACCGAGTCCATGTCACCGATGATCATGTCTGGCGTGTAACCCGCCTCGACCAGCGCGTCCGCCCCGCCGTCGACGCCGATCAGCACCGGCTTGAACTCCCGGATGTACGGGCGCAGCACGTCCAGGTCGGCCTTGTAGTCGTAGCCCCGCACCACGATCAGGCAGTGGCGGCCCTGGATCTCGGTGGCGATGTCCGGTACGCCGACACCGTCGAGCAGCAGGTCACGTTCCTGCTTGAGGTAGTCCATGGTGTTGGCGGCGAACGCCTCCAACTGCACCGACAGGCCCTCGCGGGCGTCGCTCATCGCCTTGGCCACGCTCTCGGCGTCCTGCAGGCTGCCGTGTGCCAGCGGCTCGTCGCCGAGATAGACGGTGTTGCCCTCGATCCGCACCGTGTCGCCCTCGCGGATCCGCTCGAAGACCCCCTCACCGAGGTCGTCCAACAGCGGGATGCCCGCCGCGACGAGCACCTCCGGGCCGAGGTTGGGATAGCGGCCGGAGACCGACGGCTTGGCGTTGAGGACCGCGCCGACGCCCACGGCGACCAGCGAGTCGGCGGCGACCCGGTCCAGGTCGACATGGTCGATCACCGCGATGTCACCGGGGCGGAGCCGACCGACCAGGCGTTTCGTCCGGCGATCGAGGCGGGCGGTGCCGAGGATTCGTCCCGGTTCCGCGTTCCGGGTCCGGCGCAACGTGGGTAGACGCATCGTGACCATCCTGGCATGTGAGGCAGGCGAATCTGTCGCGACATGCCTGAGCAGGGCCGCCTACCCAGGGAAGCACAGATGGGCGAGGGCCGGTGTGCCTCCGCTCACAATGACGGTCCTCACGACCGCCGTTCGCGGGCCGCGACGGCCAACAACTCCTCCGCGTGGGCGATACCCAGATCCGAGTCCGGCAAACCCGCCAGCATCCGGGCCAGTTCCCGGGCCCGCTCGGTGTCCTCCACCACCCGTACCCCGCTGGTGGTCACCGCGCCACCGGTGTCCTTCGCCACCACCAGGTGCCGGTCGGCGAACGCGGCCACCTGCGGCAGGTGGGTCACCACGAGCACCTGGTGGCTGCGGGCCAACCGGGCCAGCCGACGGCCGATCTCCACCGCCGCCTGACCGCCGACCCCCGCGTCGACCTCGTCGAAGACCAGCGTGGGCGGCCCGCCCGAACCGGCGAAGACGACCTCGATGGCGAGCATCACCCGGGACAGCTCACCGCCGGACGCGCCCCGCTGCAACGGCAGCGACGGCGCACCCGGGTGGGCCAGCAGCCGCAACTCGACCTCGTCGCCGCCGTCCGGCCCGACACCGACCTCCACCCCGTTGACCGGCAACGTGGGCTCGGTCCGTCCGGCCGGTCGGGGCAGCACCGTTACCTCGACGCGGGCGTGCGGCATGGCCAGCCCGGCCAACTCGACGGTCACCTGCTCGGCGAAACGCACCGCCGCCTCCTGGCGGGACGCCGACAACCGGCCGGCCAACTCGGCCACCTCACCGGCCAACCGGGACGCCTCCCGGTCCAACTCCTCAAGGAACTCGTCGGAGATGTCCAGGTCGGACAGTCGGGTCCGGGCCCGCTCCGCCCAGGCGATCACCCCGTCGACGTCGTCGGCGTACTTGCGGGTCAACGCCCGCAACGCGGCCCGGCGCTCGTAGATGCTCTGCAGCCGGGCCGGATCGGCGTCCAACCCGGTGAGATACGTCGACAACTCCACCGACACGTCGGCGACCAGCGTCGCAGCCTCCTCCAGGCGGGCCGCCAACTCCCCCAGGGCCGGATCGGTGCCGGCCTGCGCCTCCAACGTCCGCCGGGCGGTGCCGAGCAACGCCGAGGCGTCGGTGGTCTCGTCGGCCGCCTCCAACCCGCCGGCCACGCACTGGTGGGCCACCTGCGCCGCGGTACGCAACCCCTCGGCGTGCTCCAGCCGCTGCGCCTCGGTCTTGAGCTCGTCGTCCTCACCGGCCTGCGGGTCGACCCGGGTGATCTCGTCGAGCCCCAGCCGCAGCAGATCCGCCTCCTGGTGGCGCTCCCGCGCGTTGCGCCGCCGGTCGGCCAGGTCGTCGACCACCCGACGCCACTGCGTGTACGCCTCGCGCATGGCCTCCAGCAGCTTCTCGTGCTCCGGCCCGGCGAAGCGGTCCAACGCGGCCCGCTGCTCGGCCGGACGCAGCAGGCGCAACTGGTCGGACTGGCCGTGTACGGCCACCACCTGTTCGCCCACCTCGCCGAGCGTCGACACCGGCATGCTCCGCCCGCCCAGGTGCGCCCGGGAGCGACCCTCCACGGTGACCGTACGGCTCAACTGCATCGCGCCGTCGTCGTCGGGCTCGCCACCGGCGTCGGTGATCCGGGCGTGCACCGACTCGGCGACCCGACCGGTCAGACGCAGGCGGCCCTCGACGACGGCCCGGCCGGGCTGGGCACGCACGCGCCCGGCGTCGGCACGGCCCCCGAAGAGCAGGCCCAGGCCGGTGACCACCATCGTCTTGCCGGCCCCGGTCTCGCCGGTGATGACGTTCATGCCGCCGGCAAGCGGCAGCGTGGTGTCCTCGATGACGCCCAGTCCGGTGATGCGTAGCTCCTCCAGCACAGCACCCGACAGTAGACGCGTGGCCCGACACTTGACCAGCCGGCGCGGCGACCCGGGTCAGCGGCGGTTGCCCCGCCAGCCGTGCACCGGCAGGTCGAACTTGGCCACCAGCCGGTCGGTGAACGGCCGGTCCCGCAGCCGGACGATCCGCACCGGCAGGGCGCCGCGACGCACCGTGAGCCGAGCACCCGGCGGCAGGTCGTAGACCCGCCGCCCGTCGCAGCAGAGCACCGCCAGCGTGGTGAACGGGTCCACGGTGATCGAGATGGTGGAGGTGGGTGCGGTCACCAGCGGGCGGCTGAACAGGGCGTGCGCGCTGATCGGCACCAGCAGCAGCGCCTCCACCTCGGGCCAGACCACCGGCCCGCCGCCGGAGAAGGCGTACGCCGTCGAACCGGTCGGCGTGGCGCAGACCACCCCGTCGCACCCGTACCGGGACAGCGGCCGACCGTCCACGTCGACCAGCAGCTCCAGCATCTGGGCCCGCTCGCCCTTCTCGACGCTGATCTCGTTGAGCGCCCACGACTCGATCGTCGGCCCACCGTCGAACTCGGCGGTCACGTCCAGGGTGAGCCGCTCGTCGACGCTGTAGTTGCGGCCCACCACGTCGCGGACCGCCAGGTCCAGGTCGTCGATCTCCGCCTCGGCCAGGAAACCGACCTTGCCGAGGTTGATGCCGAGCAGCGGCACCTTCGCCGGCCGGGCCAGCTCGGCGGCGCGCAGGAACGTGCCGTCCCCACCGAGCGCGAAGACGATCTCGGCGCCCTCGGCCGCCTCCGGCCCGGTCACCGGCACCGCGCCCGGCAGGTCGAGATCCTCGGCCTCCTCGGCCACCACCCGCACCTCGAAGCCGGCGGAGATCAGGTCGGCCGCGACCGTACGCGCGTGTTCCGTGCTGCGCCGACGACCGGTGTGGGTCACCAGCAGGGCGGTACGGGTCACCGGAGGGCCCGCCCGCCGTGGGTCGGCCGTCGCGTCGAACCACCCGGCGGACGTACCCCCGCCGTGGCGGAGTTGCCCTCGCTCACCCGGCCACCTCCTTCGTCACCTCGTCACGCGGGTCACCGGCGGACGCCGGCGCGCCGGGCCCGGCCGCCACCACGGCCCGCACCCGTTCCGGGTCGGCCGGTGGCGCGTCCCGGCGTAACCATACGAAGAACTCCACGTTGCCGCTCGGCCCGGGCAGCGGACTGGCCGCCAACTCCGCCAACCCCAGTCCCAGTGTCGCGGCGGACGCGGCGACGTCGAGCACCGCCTCGGCGCGTAGCGCCGGATCCCGCACCACGCCACCGGCGCCCACCCGGTCCCGGCCCACCTCGAACTGCGGCTTGACCATCAACGCCAGGTCACCCTCGGCGGCGGTGCAGGCGGCCAGCGCCGGCAGCACCAGCCGCAGCGAGATGAACGACAGGTCGGCCACGGTCAGGTCGACCTGCCCACCGATCACCTCGGCGGTCAGCGTCCGGACGTTCGTCCGTTCCAGGACCCGGACCCGCTCGTCGGTCCGCAACGACCAGGCGAGCTGGCCGTAGCCGACGTCGACCGCGACCACCTCGGCCGCACCCGCGCGCAGGAGCACGTCGGTGAAGCCGCCGGTGGACGCCCCGGCGTCCAGGCAGCGCCGACCGGTCACGGTCAGCCCACCGGGAGCGAACGCGGCGAGCGCGCCGGCCAGTTTGTGTCCGCCCCGGGAGACGTACTCGGAGGTGGGGTCGGCGCCGGTGACCACCAGCGGGTCGGCGGGGTCGACCATCGCGGCGGCCTTGCGGGCCACCATCCCCCGGAGCTGGACCCGACCGGCCTCGACCAGCGCGGCGGCCTGCTCCCGCGACCGGGCCAGGCCACGGCGGACGAGTTCGGCGTCCAACCGGTTACGACGTGCCATGGGTGGACGGCCTCCTCAGGCCTGGTCGATGGTGGCGAGCGTTTCCCGCAACGTCTGGTAGGCGGCCTCGTACTGGGCGATCTGGTCGGCCGGGACGAGGTTCGCGGCGTTCACCATCGCCTGCACGGCGGCGTCCACCGCCGGGTGCCCCGCGTCGTCGGCACCGTCGCCGGTCCACGTCTGCGGCGGCGGGCCCGGCCGGGGACCCGGCGGCGGCCCGGGCCGCGGCGAGACGTTCACCGTCGCGCTCCGGCCGGCGTCGCGCCGGTCACCGCACCCGATGCGACGTCCCGCCGCGCGTCGGCCGCCTGAGCCCGCCGGAGGTGACGCGCGAGACGGGCGGTCACGGCGCGGTGTCCGGGCGCGGCCGGGTGGCCTTCGCCGGTCGGGTCGGCGCGTCGCCGTCGGCGGGACGCGCCACCGAGCCTGGCGTCTTCTTCGCCACCGCCTTCTTGGCGACCTTCGCCACCGCCTTCTTGGCCACCGGCTGATCCGCCGCGGGCGGCGGGGCACCGGCCTTCTTCGCCACGGCCTTCTTGGCGACCGCCTTCTTCGCCGGGCCCGGTCCGGGCGGCGGGGCCGCCGCCGCGGTCTCGGCGGCCTCGGCCGCCACGTCGGCGGGCGAGCCGCCCTCCGGGCCGCCGGAGCGTACGGCGGTGTCGGTCATCGTGCGCAACCGGCGTTCCAGCTCGCGTACCCGCCGCTCCAGCTCCTCGACCTCGTCGGCGGTGGCCAACCCGACCGCGCCGAGCGCACGTTCGACCTCGAACCGCACCAGCTTGGTCAGCGCCTCCCGGTTCTCCGCGCCGGTCGAGCGCAACTCCTCGGCCAGCGTCTGGAGCTGCGCGGCGGTCGCGCCGGTCGAACCGGCCAAGCGGCGCACCGCGTCCTGCGCCTTCTTCCGGGGCGCCTCCGTCAGGCCCATGGCCAGTTCGAGGTAGGCGCGCCACGCGTCCTGCATGCCTGAGTCCTTTCACCCGGGGTTCCGGCAGGTGTCACGCTACCGGGCCGCGGTCGGCGTCCCATGCGGTACGGTGCCCGGAGTACGACGTGGTGTGAGGCGAGGAGGCGACGGGTGGCCACCGTGGACGAGTGTCGACAGGCGTTGCAGGACCTGGCCGCCCGGCTGGACCGCAACGCGGAGACCGTCCGCGAGCACGTCGACCTCGACCGCACGCTGGCCTGCCGGGTCAGCGACCTGGAGACCGCCTTCCACGGTCGACTCACCGGTGGACGACTGGTCGGACTGACCGACGGCGACGACCCCACGGCGAAGATCGCCATGACCACCACCAGCGACGACCTGCTCGCCCTGGTACGCGGCGACCTCGACGTGACCCGCGCGGTGGCCAGCCGACGCGTCTCGATCAAGGCCAACCCGTTCGACCTGATGAAACTGCGCAAGCTGCTCTGAGATCCGGCACCCGCCGCCGGGACCTCGGCGCGGCGCGCTCGACGGTGAGTCAGCCGGTCAGGCCGAGGGCCTCCAGCGCCGTCGCCGCCTCCGGCGATCCCGGACGCGGTACGCCGTCCGGCCGACGCTCCCAGGCCACCGCACAGAGCGCCGCGAGCGCGTCCAGCGGCCGACCCGCGCCGGTCAACTCCCACCCGTCCGGGCCGGTCGTGACGCGCCAGCCGCCGTGCTCCGCACCGGCCGCCGGCACCCGGACCATCGCGGTGGGCTCGAAGAGCCCGGTCAGGTCCCAGGCCACGGCCGTCGGGCGGCGGTCGGTCGGTGCGGCGAGCAACTCGGGTACGTCGCTGACGCCGGTGAGCACCAGCAGGCTGTCCAGCCCCGCCCGGTTGGCGCCCTCGATGTCGGTGTCGAGTCGATCACCGACCACCAGGGAGCGGCCCTCGCCCGCCCGGCGCGCGGCGGTGGCGAACAGCTCCGGCGACGGCTTGCCCACCACCTCGTCGGGTTGCCGGTCCAACGCGGTCGCCAGTGCGGCGACCAACGAGCCGTTGCCCGGCAGGGGTCCCCGTCCGCTGGGCAGCGTCCGGTCGGTGTTGGTGGCGATCCACGAGGCTCCGCCGCGTACCGCCACCGCCGCCTCGGCCAGATCGGCCCAGCCGACCTGCGGGCCGTACCCCTGGATCACCGCGACCGGCGCGTCGTCGGCACCGGAGACCGGGGTCAGACCCACCTCGCGGATCTCGGCCCGCAGCGCCTCGGCACCCACCACCAGCACCGGCGCACCGGCCGGCAGCCGCTCGCCCAACAGTTGGGCGGCGGCAGCCGCGCTGGTCAGCACCTCGTCCGGCCGGGCCGGTACACCCATCCCGGTGAGCAGGTCCGCCACGTCGGCCGGCCGGCGCGAGGCGTTGTTCGTGGCGTACGCCACCGCCCGGCCCTCACCGTGCAGCCGGGCGACCGCCTCGACCGCGCCGGGGATCGGCCGGTCGATCAGATAGATCACCCCGTCCAGGTCGAAGACGACCAGGGTGTACCCGTCGACCAGCCGCTCCCCGTCACCGCTCATCGCCGCTCGTTCTCCTCGGCCCGCTCGCCGTCCGTCACGGACGACTCACCGACACCGCTCGCCGCCGGAGCATCGGACGCCTCCACGACATCGGCCTCGACGACCTCGTCACCGCGCGACGTCGCCTCGACGGCCACGCCGCGGTCGTCCCCGACTTCGCCGTCCGCCGCCTGGTCCGTTCCGACCCGGTCCGCCGCAGCCTCGTCCCCCACCGTCTGGTCGGCGACTCGATCCGTCGGCCCCTCGGCCACCTCGACCTCTTCGGGGCGCTCGTCGGTGGTCAGCTCGCTGTCCGGACGGGCCGGTACCGCACCCGGCGCGCCGGGACCGGCGGCCAGTTCCTCGGTGGCCTCGTCCTCGTCGTCGCCCTCGATGACCACGCCGTCGAGTTCGAGCAGCCGCTCCGCCGCGTCGGTCTCCGCCTCGGCGTCGACCTCGGCCGCGCGGGAGAACCACTCCCGGGCCTCGGCCCGACGGTCCACCGCCAGCAGCGCGTCCGCGTACGCGTACCGCAACCGGGCGGTCCACGGCTGAGCCGTGTCGGTGGTGAGTTCGGGCACCTGGAGCATGGCCACGGCCGCGTCCCGCTGCCCGAGGTCGCCTCGCGCACCGGCGGCCACGATCAGCAACTCGATGGCGACGGCCGCCTCCAGCTTCTCCTGCTCGGCACCGCGGAACAGGTCGATGGCCCGCTCGGGGCGGCCCAGCGCCCGCTCACAGTCCGCGAGGACCGCGATGTGGCTCTGCACCCCACTCATCCGGTGGTACGTCCGCAGTTCCGCGATCGCCGTCTGCCACTCGCCCGAGTGGTACGCGGCCAGACCGACCGCCTCGCGGACAGCCGCGATCCGGGACGCCAGCCGACGGGCGGCCATCGCGTGGGCCAGCGCCTCGGCGGGGTCCTCGTCGATCAGTTGCCCGGTCGCCACGAGGTGCCGGGCCACGGTGTCCGCGACCCCCTTCGACAGCGACAGCAACTCGGCCCGTACGTCCTTGTCCAGGTCGGTCGCGACGATCTCGTCCGGCAGCGCCGGCGCGGGCGTACGCCCCTCCTCGCCCTGGTCGAAGCCGTCACGCCGGCCCCGGTCGTCCCGGAAGCCACCGTCACGCCGCTCGCCGCCGCGCTCGTCGGACCCACGGCGGAACCCGCCGTCCCGACGATCGCCGTCGCGGAAGCCTGAGCCGCCCGAAGCGCGGTCCCCGTACCCGCCGTCCCGACGGTCCCCGGACCGGAAGCCACCCTCCCGACGGTCACCGCCCCGGAAGCCGCCCTCACGACGGTCACCACCGTCGCGACGGTCCGGCCGGAAGCCGCCCTCACGACGGTCGTTGCCCCGGAAGCCTCCCTCGCGGCGGTCACCGTCCCGTGCGCCGCCCTCCCGGCGTGCACCGCCGAAGCCGCCTTCGGTACGCCGGTAGCCGCCGCCGTCGCCCTGCCGGCGATCGTCGTTGCCCCGGCGGAAGCCCTCGTCCCGTCGATCCGAGCGGTACCCGCCCTCCCGGCGCTCACCGGAGCCGTAGTCACGTCCCGGGCCGCGCGAGGAGTTGTCCCGGTCCCGCGAACCGCCATCCCGGAAGCCGCCCTCACGACGCTCACCACGGAAGCCACCGTCGCGACGGTCTCCGTCCCGGCGGTCGCTGCGGAAGCCGCCCCGGTCGTCGGAGCCCCGGCCGAAGCCGCCCTCACGACGGTCACCGTCCCGGCGCTCGCCGCGGAAGCCGCCCCGGTCGTCCGAGCCCCGGCCGAAGCCGCCCTCACGGCGCTCGCCCCGGAACCCACCCTCACGACGGTCACCGTCACGCCGCTCGCCCCGGAAACCACCGTCGCGGCTGTCACCGTCACGCCGCTCGCCCCGGAAACCACCTTCACGGCGGTCGCCGCTGTCGCGACGGTCCGACCGGAAACCACCCTCACGACGGTCACCGCCACTGTCGCGCCGGTCGCCGCGGAAGCCGCCGTCCCGGCGGTCACCGTCCCGGCGCTCGCCGCGGAAGCCGCCCCGGTCGTCGGAGCCGCGACCGAAGCCGCCCTCACGACGGTCGTTGCCCCGGAAACCACCCTCACGACGGTCACCACGGAAGCCACCGGAGCTGCGGTCGCCGTCGCGGAACCCACCGGTACGCCGGTCACCGCCCCGGGCGCCCGAGCCGCGCTCGTCGTTGTCGCGGCGGTAGGCCGGCCGGTCGTCACCCTGGCGACGGTCCCCGGAACCGCCCTCGCGACGGTCACTACGGAAGCCACCGGATCCGCGCTCGCCACGGTCGCCACGGAAGCCACCGGAACCGCCCTCACGACGGTCGCCACGGAAGCCTTCGCGGTCGCCACCGGAGCCACGGCGGTCGCCACCGAAGCCGCCGCCGGTACCCCGGTCGCTGCCTCGGTAGCCGCCCTCACGACGGTCGCCGTCCCGACGGAAGCCACCGGACCGGGAACGGTCAGCACCGTAACCGCCGGCGCCACGTCCACCGTCGCGGGAGTCACGCTCCCGACCGCGCTCGTCGCGGTACGACGGACGGTCGCCACGGCGGTTGTCGCCGTCACGGTCGCCGGGCCGTCCCTCGTAGCCCCGGGGACGGTCTCCGCCCTGAGGTCCAGAACTCACTGGTACATCCTTCCTGAATACGTCGTTCCACGACGCAACGCAGTCGAGGGCCGTCCCGATTCCGGGCGGCCCTCGACTGTAACGTGTGTCCGGCGGTGTCCTACTCTCCCACACCCTCCCGGGTGCAGTACCATCGGCGCTGGAGGGCTTAGCTTCCGGGTTCGGAATGTGACCGGGCGTTTCCCCTCCGCCATGACCGCCGTAACCTTATCAACATGTCAAACACAATCCGCACCAACACTGTCCGTGTCGGGGTGTGTTTGTTTGTTGTGAGTTACACAGTGGACGCGTAGCAACTTTGATAGTCAAGTCCTCGGCCTATTAGTACCGGTCAACTGAACCCGTTACCGGGCTTACATTTCCGGCCTATCAACCCAGTCGTCTAGCTGGGGGCCTTACCCCACCAAAGGTGGGTGGGATACCTCATCTTGAAGCGAGCTTCCCGCTTAGATGCTTTCAGCGGTTATCCCTTCCGAACGTAGCTAACCAGCCGTGCCCCTGGCGGGACAACTGGCACACCAGAGGTTCGTCCGTCCCGGTCCTCTCGTACTAGGGACAGCCCTTCTCAAGTATCCTACGCGCACGGCGGATAGGGACCGAACTGTCTCACGACGTTCTAAACCCAGCTCGCGTACCGCTTTAATGGGCGAACAGCCCAACCCTTGGGACCTGCTACAGCCCCAGGATGCGACGAGCCGACATCGAGGTGCCAAACCATCCCGTCGATATGGACTCTTGGGGAAGATCAGCCTGTTATCCCCGGGGTACCTTTTATCCGTTGAGCGACACCGCTTCCACACGCAAGTGCCGGATCACTAGTCCCGACTTTCGTCCCTGCTCGACCCGTCAGTCTCACAGTCAAGCTCCCTTGTGTACTTGCACTCAACACCTGATTGCCAACCAGGCTGAGGGAACCTTTGGGCGCCTCCGTTACCTTTTAGGAGGCAACCGCCCCAGTTAAACTACCCACCAGACACTGTCCCTGAACCGGATAACGGTCCGAAGTTAGATACCCGAATCAACCAGAGTGGTATTTCAAGATTGCCTCCCCTCATACTGGCGTACAAGGTTCACCGGCTCCCACCTATCCTACACAAGCTAACTCAGATACCAATGTCAAGCTATAGTAAAGGTCCCGGGGTCTTTCCGTCCTGCCGCGCGTAACGAGCATCTTTACTCGTAATGCAATTTCGCCGGGCCTGTGGTTGAGACAGTGGGGAAGTCGTTACGCCATTCGTGCAGGTCGGAACTTACCCGACAAGGAATTTCGCTACCTTAGGATGGTTATAGTTACCACCGCCGTTTACTGGCGCTTAAGTTCTCCGCTTCGCCCCGAAGAGCTAACAGGTCCCCTTAACGTTCCAGCACCGGGCAGGCGTCAGTCCATATACATCGAATTACTTCTTCGCATGGACCTGTGTTTTTAGTAAACAGTCGCTTCCCCCTGCTCTCTGCGGCCATACAACGCTCCACCCGCGCGGGGCTTCACGTCTCCGGCCCCCCTTCTCCCTAAGTTACGGGGGCAATTTGCCGAGTTCCTTAACCACAGTTCGCCCGATCGCCTCGGTATTCTCTACCTGACCACCTGTGTCGGTTTGGGGTACGGGCCGCTCGAAACTCGCTAGAGGCTTTTCTCGGCAGCATAGGATCACTGACTTCACCTGAATCGGCTCGGCATCACGTCTCAGCCACATGACGTGCGGATTTGCCTACACGTCGGCCTACACGCTTACCCCGGCACAACCACCGGCCGGGCTCAGCTACCTTCCTGCGTCACCCCATCGCTTGACTACTACCCGCCAGGTTCCCACGCTCTCCACCCTCAACCCGAAGGTCTTGGATGGATCGGATGGTTAGCACAACGAGGTTCATCAGGGACGCTCCTTCGCGGGTACGGGAATATCAACCCGTTGTCCATCGACTACGCCTCTCGGCCTCGCCTTAGGTCCCGACTCACCCAGGGCGGATTAACCTGGCCCTGGAACCCTTGGTCATCCGGCGGAAGGGTTTCTCACCCTTCTTTCGCTACTCATGCCTGCATTCTCACTCGTGCCGCGTCCACAACTCGATCACTCGGCTGCTTCACCCCCGGCACGACGCTCCCCTACCCATCCACACACCTGCACACAAGCCCGAAGACTCGCGCGAAGTACACATGTGAATGCCACAGCTTCGGCGGTGTACTTGAGCCCCGCTACATTGTCGGCGCGGAACCACTTGACCAGTGAGCTATTACGCACTCTTTAAAGGGTGGCTGCTTCTAAGCCAACCTCCTGGTTGTCTATGCGACCCCACATCCTTTTCCACTTAGCACACGCTTAGGGGCCTTAGCTGGTGATCTGGGCTGTTTCCCTCTCGACTACGAAGCTTATCCCCCGCAGTCTCACTGCCGCGCTCTCACTTACCGGCATTCGGAGTTTGGCTGATTTCGGTAAGCTTGTGGGCCCCCTAGACCATCCAGTGCTCTACCTCCGGCAAGAAACACGCGACGCTGCACCTAAATGCATTTCGGGGAGAACCAGCTATCACGGAGTTTGATTGGCCTTTCACCCCTAACCACAGGTCATCCCCCAACTTTTCAACGTTGGTGGGTTCGGCCCTCCACACGGTCTTACCCGCGCTTCAGCCTGCCCATGGCTAGATCACTCCGCTTCGGGTCTAGAACATGCGACTCAAACGCCCTCTTCAGACTCGCTTTCGCTACGGCTCCCCCACACGGGTTAACCTCGCCACATGCCACTAACTCGCAGGCTCATTCTTCAAAAGGCACGCCGTCACCCCGCAAGGCTCCGACGGATTGTAGGCGAACGGTTTCAGGTACTATTTCACTCCCCTCCCGGGGTACTTTTCACCATTCCCTCACGGTACTCGTCCGCTATCGGTCACCAGGAAGTATTCAGGCTTACCAGGTGGTCCTGGCAGATTCACGGCAGATTTCAGGAGTCCGCCGCTACTCGGGAACATCCATAGAAGACCAGCTGCTTTCACCTACCGGACTATCACCGTCTACGGTCGGCCTTTCCAGACCATTCGACTAACAACTGGTTTTGTAACTTCTTCAGTGAGTGTCAGCCCACCACACAGAGTCCCACAACCCCGACCACGCAACCCCTGACAGGTATCACACGCAACCGGTTTAGCCTAAATCCGCTTTCGCTCGCCACTACTCACGGAATCACTAAATTTGTTTTCTCTTCCTACGGGTACTGAGATGTTTCACTTCCCCGCGTTCCCTCCACACACCCTATGAGTTCAGGTGCAGGTGACACCACATGACTGGTGCCGGGTTACCCCATTCGGACACCCTGGGATCACAGCTCGGTTGACAGCTCCCCCAGGCCTATCGCGGCCTCCCACGTCCTTCATCGGCTCCTGGTGCCAAGGCATCCACCGTTCGCCCTTGACAACTTGACCACAAAGATGCTCGCGTCCACTGTGCAATTCTCAACAAACAACCAACCCACAACCCACAGCCCCACACCAGCAACACCACCCCTACAAGGCGACATCCGGTATGCAAGACCAGGCCATGCCTGGCAACCACCAACCACAACACACGCCGTGGTATCCGGTTCTGAAGCAAACAACCCAACAGTTGTTCCTTCAGGACCCAACAGGGTGCCCATCATCTCCCACCAGCCGCACCAGCAGTCATCCCTCCACACCACCTTCCCGAAAGAAGATGGCCGTACTAGAAACCGCCGGCCGTTGCCGACACGAAACTCACCAGTGTCTCCGCCAATTGAGCACCCCGACCCGACATTCGCAGATCGCGGGCTCCATACCAGCTTTCGCCGGATGGTGCTCCTTAGAAAGGAGGTGATCCAGCCGCACCTTCCGGTACGGCTACCTTGTTACGACTTCGTCCCAATCGCCAGCCCCACCTTCGACGGCTCCCTCCACAAGGGTTGGGCCACCGGCTTCGGGTGTTGCCGACTTTCGTGACGTGACGGGCGGTGTGTACAAGGCCCGGGAACGTATTCACCGCAGCGTTGCTGATCTGCGATTACTAGCGACTCCGACTTCACGGGGTCGAGTTGCAGACCCCGATCCGAACTGAGACCGGCTTTTTGGGATTCGCTCCACCTCACGGTATCGCAGCCCATTGTACCGGCCATTGTAGCATGCGTGAAGCCCTGGACATAAGGGGCATGATGACTTGACGTCATCCCCACCTTCCTCCGAGTTGACCCCGGCAGTCTTCGATGAGTCCCCGCCATAACGCGCTGGCAACATCGAACGAGGGTTGCGCTCGTTGCGGGACTTAACCCAACATCTCACGACACGAGCTGACGACAGCCATGCACCACCTGTCACCGGCCCCGAAGGACCCCACATCTCTGCAGGATTTCCGGCGATGTCAAACCCAGGTAAGGTTCTTCGCGTTGCATCGAATTAATCCGCATGCTCCGCCGCTTGTGCGGGCCCCCGTCAATTCCTTTGAGTTTTAGCCTTGCGGCCGTACTCCCCAGGCGGGGCGCTTAATGCGTTAGCTGCGGCACAGAGAACCGGAGAGGCCCCCCACACCTAGCGCCCAACGTTTACAGCGTGGACTACCAGGGTATCTAATCCTGTTCGCTCCCCACGCTTTCGCTCCTCAGCGTCAGTATCGGCCCAGAGACCCGCCTTCGCCACCGGTGTTCCTCCTGATATCTGCGCATTTCACCGCTACACCAGGAATTCCAGTCTCCCCTACCGAACTCTAGCCTGCCCGTATCGACTGCAGGCCCGCAGTTGAGCCACGGGTTTTCACAGTCGACGCGACAAGCCGCCTACGAGCTCTTTACGCCCAATAAATCCGGACAACGCTCGCGCCCTACGTCTTACCGCGGCTGCTGGCACGTAGTTGGCCGGCGCTTCTTCTGCAGGTACCGTCACTTGCGCTTCGTCCCTGCTGAAAGAGGTTTACAACCCGAAGGCCGTCATCCCTCACGCGGCGTCGCTGCATCAGGCTTCCGCCCATTGTGCAATATTCCCCACTGCTGCCTCCCGTAGGAGTCTGGGCCGTGTCTCAGTCCCAGTGTGGCCGGTCGCCCTCTCAGGCCGGCTACCCGTCGTCGCCTTGGTAGGCCATTACCCCACCAACAAGCTGATAGGCCGCGAGCCCATCCCAAGCCGAAAAACTTTCCACCCACAAACATGCGTCCATGAGTGAATATTCGGTATTAGCCCCCGTTTCCGAGGGTTATCCCAAAGCCTAGGGCAGGTTGCTCACGTGTTACTCACCCGTTCGCCGCTCGAGTACCCCGAAGGGCCTTTCCGCTCGACTTGCATGTGTTAAGCACGCCGCCAGCGTTCGTCCTGAGCCAGGATCAAACTCTCCAACAAAAACCAATTGGAAAAGCAAACCCCAGCAACAAACAAATGTTGCCAAAGGAATCCCCACCAACCCAAAAGTTGGCACGGGGCATCATAAAACAATTTGGCACTGGCTTATCAAGCACCCTGTTGAGTTCTCAAAGAACAACCACACACCATCAGAACACCCGACCAGCAGGCACCCCTCCGGGGCCGAACCACACTCACCTCGCGGCGAGCACTTTTACTACGTTACCCGGTGGTTTCAACCGTGTCAAACCGGCTTCCGCTGGTTTGTCGCGCTTCAACCCATTTCCGGGCGCCATGAATCCGTCCGGCTCACGCCGTTCGTCTCGTGGCTTCGGCAGGCCGGTCGCTTGCGGTCTCCCGCCAGCTCGCCCGGTTCCCTACCGGTCGTCAACCTTACCCGGTCGGTTCCGCCTCACCAAATCCGCCTCGCGGCAGATCCGGGGGCACCACCCGGCCTCGGTGTCGGTGAGTGTATCCACCGTATTCGAGGGGTCGACCAGCGCTCCGGCCTCAGGTCTTTCGACCGTTTCGTCCGTTCCGCGCTGACAGAGAGAAAGTTACGCGCCCGACGGATTGATCGTCAAATCCGCCGGACGCGTCCCGCGTCACACCGCGCTCAGCGCTCCAGTTCGACCCCGGCGAAGGAGCGCTTGCCCCGGCGCAGCACCAGGTACCGCCCGTGCAGCAGGTCCTGCGTCGTGGGTACGGCGTCGACCTCGGTCACCCGCTCGTTGTTGAGGTAGGCGCCGCCCTCGGTGATCACCCGTCGGGCCTCCTTCATGCTCGGCACCAGACCCGATTCCTTGAGCAGGGTGGCCACGTCCGGCAACTGACCGAGGCGCACCAGACCAGCCTCGGCGAGCGCGGCGCGCAGCGTCACCGGCGCCAGGTCGGCCAGCGAGCCCCGTCCGAACAGCGCCTGGCTGGCGGTGACCACCTGCGCCATCTCGCGTTCGCCGTGGACCAGGGTGGTCAGCTCCTCGGCCAGGGCCCGCTGCGCGGACCGCGCCGCCGGGCGCTCCGCGCTCTCCTTCTCCAGCGCCTCCAACTCCTCGCGCGAGCGGAAGCTGAAGTAGCGCAGGTACCGGCCGATGTCCCGGTCGTCGACGTTGATCCAGAACTGGTAGAAGGCGTACGGGCTGGTCATCTCCGGGTCGAGCCAGACCGCGCCGCCCTCGGTCTTGCCGAACTTCGTGCCGTCCGACCTGGTGACCAGCGGGGTGGTGAAGGCCTGGACGGGGCCCAGTCCGCGGCGGCGTACGTAGTCCACCCCGGCGGTGATGTTGCCCCACTGGTCCGAGCCGCCGAACTGGAGTTGGCAGCCGTGCCGGCGGTGCAGCTCGAAGAAGTCGTTGGCCTGTAGGAGCTGGTAGCTGAACTCGGTGAAGCTGATGCCGCTCTCCAGCCGGGCGCGGACCACCTCGCGGGCCAGCATCTTGTTCACCGGGAAGTGCTTGCCGACGTCGCGGAGGAACTCGACCACCGACATCTCGCCGGTCCAGTCCAGGTTGTTCACCAGTTCGGCGGCGTTGTCCCCGGTGTACGAGACGAACGGGGCGAGTTGCTCGCGGATGCGACCGACCCAGCCGGCCACCACCTCGGGGGCGTTGAGGGCCCGCTCCGCGCTCTCCTTCGGGTCGCCGATCTGCCCCGTCGCGCCGCCGACCAGCAGAAGCGGTCGGTGGCCGGCGAGCTGGAGGCGGCGGGCGGTGGTGACCTGCATGAGGTGGCCGGCGTGCAGGCTCGGCGCGGTCGGGTCGAAGCCGACATAGAACGCGGCTCCGCTGCCGTCGAGCAGCGCGCGCAGCTCGTCGGGGTCGGTGGAGTCCTGGATCAGGCCGCGCCACCGCAGGTCATCGGTCAGGGAGTCCCGCCGGGGCGGCGGGAGGCTGCTGTCGGTCACGGTCACCGATTCTCCCCCATCGGCCGGGTTCGGCCCTACCGGGTCAGCCGGTGCCGGTGCTCCGGCTACGCTGACGACGCCAAGATCGAGGAGGCTGCCGTGGAGTTCCCGGACGTGTCGAGCGGCTTCGCCGGGTTGCTCGGGCTGGAGTTCGACGAGATGAGCGGCGACCGGGTGACGATCCGCTGGCGGGTACGCCCGGAGTTGCACCAGCCGTACGGGCTTCAGCACGGCGGGGTGTACTGCGCGGTGGTGGAGACGGCGGCCAGCGTGGGCGGCGGGGTGTGGCTGGGTGAGCGCGGGCAGGTGGTCGGCGTGTCCAACCAGACGGACTTCCTGCGGCCGGTACGGGACGGCGAGTTGATCGCTGTCGGCACTCCGGTGCACCGGGGACGCAGCCAGCAGCTCTGGCAGGTGGAGATCACCGACGCCGACGGGCGGCTGGTGGCCCGTGGCCAGGTGCGGTTACAGAACCTCTACCCGAACGCCTGAGCTCCGACCCGCCGCCGGTGCCGCGGCTCGGAGGCGGGGTCGACCGGACGTGGATACGGCTGAGCCCGGCAGCGGATGCCGGTTTTGCGGGGAATTGACGCGCTAACGGCGATATCGTCGCGTCGATGACCACGCCCGCCCCGCCGCCGACGTGAGGAAGCTGTTCGCCGCCACGCTCGGCATCCTGTCCGCGGTCGGTGGCTTCGTGGACATCGGTGACCTGGTCGCCGCCGGGCAGGCCGGTGCGCGGTTCGGCATGGCGCACACCTGGGTGCTGTTGCTCGGGGTGGTGGCCATCTGCGCGTACGCCGAGATGGCCGGACGGATCGCGGCGGTGACCGGCCGGGCGGTCTTCGACCTCGTCCGGGAACGGCTCGGCGCGCGGGTGGCCCTGGTCAACCTGGTGGCGTCGTACCTGGTCACGGTGATCACGCTGGCCGCCGAACTGGGCGGGGTGGCGCTGGCGCTGCGGCTGGCCACCGGGGTGCCGTACCTGGTGTGGGTGCCGATCGCCGGGGCCGCCGTCTGGCTGGTGCTGTGGCGGATGCGCTTCCCGCTGATGGAGCGGGTGTTCGGACTCGCCGGGCTGTCCCTGGTGGTCTTCGCGGTGGCGCTGTTCTGGCTGCCCACCGACTGGACGGAGCTCGGCCGCAGCGCGATCTCGCCGAGCGACTCCGGACAGGGTTGGGGCGCCTACTGGTTCGTGGCGGTGGCGTTGTTCGCCTCCACGGTCAGCCCGTACGAGGTGTTCTTCTTCTCCTCCGGCGGGGTGGAGGAACGCTGGAGCGCGTCCGACCTGGCCGACGCCCGCTTCAGTGTGCTGGTCGGGTTCCCGATCGGCGGGTTCCTCGCGTTGTCGCTGATCGCCACCGCCGCCGTGGTGCTGCGTCCGGCCGGGGTGACGGTGAGCAGCCTGGACGAGGTCGCCCACCCGGTGGTGCTGGCCTTCGGCGCGGTCGGCCTGGCGGTCGCGGCGCTGGCGTTCTTCGCGGTCACCTTCGGCGCCGCGCTGGAGACCGGGCTGTCCGCCGCATACGCCGCCGCGCAGTACTTCGGGTGGCAGTGGGGCAAGCGGGTCAGCCCGCGCGAGGCGGCCCGGTTCCACACCGTGCTGCTGGTCAGCGTGCTGCTCGGGGTCCTGCTGCTGCTCACCACGATCGACCCGGTGACGCTCACCGAGTACATGCTGATCATCAGCGCGGTGGCGTTGCCGCTGACGTACCTGCCGATCCTGGTGGTCGCCAACGACCGCACCTACCTCGGCGACCGGGTCAACGGGCGGGTGCTCAACCTGCTCGGCGCGGTGATCCTGCTGGTCATCGTCGCTGCGGCGATCGTCGCCGTACCGCTGGCCGTGGGCACGAGGATGGGACAGTGAGGATCGAGGTGAGCCGCCAGTTGCTGGACCGCCAGCTCGTCGACGTGGCGGGACGGCTGATCGGCAAGGTGGACGACGTGGAGTTCGCGTTCGACGTGGACGGCGTGCCGTACCTGCGGACGCTGCTCACCGGGCCCGGCGCGCTCGGCGCACGGGTGGGCGGACGGCTGGGACGGATGCTGGTGCTCGCCGCCGAACGCTTCGTCACGGACCGGCCGGTCGCGCCGCTGCGCATCCCGTACGACCTGGTCGCCCGGATCGACAGCGCGGTGTGGTTGCGGGTGTCGGCCGAGGAACTGGCCCCCGCGCCGGTGGAGGAGTGGCTACGGCGCAGGTTGATCGCGCGTATCCCCGGGTCCGGCCGTGCGAGCGGGTGAGCTGCTCGGCCGGACCGTGTACGACGAGCGGGGTCGGCGGCTGGGGCGGGTGGTGGACCTGGTGGTGCGGGGCGGTCCGGCGGGGCCGCTGCGGTTGACCGACCTGGTGGTGACCCGACACTGGTACGGCCGGGTGAGTGGACGGCTGATCGGGCCGGAGCGGCATCCGTCCGGCCCGTGGGCGATCCGCGCGGTGGCCCGGCTACTCGGTCGCAGCACCGTCCAGGTGTCGCTGCGCCGGGTCCGGCTGGACCCGCCGCTGCCGGAACCACCGCCCGGCGACGACGCGCCGCCGCACTGACTCAGCGCGGTGTCCCGTCCAGCACGGTCCGCGCCCCACCCGCTCGGCCGGTCGCCGACGGGCTCGTCGAGTCCACCGGGCCACCGTCGGACGGGGCCGAGTCTCCCGCCTCCGCCGGAGCGGGGTCGGTCGGGGGCTGTTCGGCGCGGTCGGTCGGGGTGTCCGCCGTCTCCGGGGAGTCCGGGCGGCACAGCCGTACGCCGTGGATGGCCCGGGTGTCGACCTCGGTGACCTCCAGCAGCCAGCCGTCGACGGTCACGTGCTCCCCCTGGGTGGGGATGCGTCCCAGGGCGGCGAGTACCAGGCCGGCGATGGTGGTGTAGTCGCCCTCCGGGCGGCTCGGCAGCTCCACGTCGATGTCCGGCAGGTCGTGCACCGGGAAGGTGCCGGGCAGCAGCAGCGACCCGTCCGGTCCGGTGCGTACCGAGTGCACGTCCCGGTCGGTCTCGTCGTAGATCTCGCCGACGATCTCCTCCAGGATGTCCTCCAGCGTGACGATGCCGTCCACGGCGCCCCGCTCGTCCACCACCAGCGCCATGTGCTGACGCTCCGCCTTGAACTGCCGCAGCGCGTCGACCACCGGCACCGAGTCGGGCAGCAGCATCGGCGGGCGGACGTACTCGTCGACCGGCCGGTCGTCGCGGACGCCGACCAGGTCACGCAGGTGGATGACGCCGACCGCCTCGTCCAGCCCGCCGTGCCGCACCACCGGTGCCCGGGAGTGCCCGGACGCGGCGAGCACCAGCCGGGCGTCCTCGGCGGTGGTGCCGCTGTCCAGGCAGAAGACCCGCAGCCGGGGCACCAGTACGGCGCGCAGCCGACGATCCGCGATCTCCACCGCCCCGGCGATGATGGTCTGCTGCTCCTTGGTGAAGCCGTGGTGGCCGGAGACGATGTCCCGCAACTCGTCGGGGCTGATCTCGTCCGGTTCCGGCTTGGGGTCGAGCCCGAACAGTCGGACCACCATGTCGCTGGTGGCGCCGAGCACCCAGACCGCCGGCCGGGTGAGGGCGGCGAGCAGGTCGAGCGGGCGGGCGACCAGCAGCGCCCAGCGCTCCGGCACCTGCATCGCGATCCGCTTCGGGGCCAGCTCGCCGAAGACCAGCGTGACGAAGGTCAGCACCAGCGTGACCAGGACGACCGCGACCATCTCGGCGGCCCGGCCGAAGACGTCGTCCAGTAGTGGCACCAACGGGCGGGCCAACGAGACCGCGGCGGCGGCCGAGGCGAGGAACCCGGCGAGGGTGATGCCGATCTGGATGGTGGCCAGGAACCGGTTCGGGTCCCGGGCCAGCCGGGCCAGCACCTGTCCGGCCCGGCCGGTACGCTCCAGCCGCTGGACCTGGCTGTCCCGCAGCGACACCAGGGCCAGTTCACTGCCGGCGAAGATCGCGTTGATCACGATCAGGACTCCGACCAGGGCCAGCTGGCTCCAGTAGCTCTGCACGCCCGGTTCTCTCCCTCACTGGACCACGCCGGGTGGCGTCGCCGACGGAGGCCCCGCGGCGTAGCGGTGCCAGTTCCCCGTCGCCCCGGCGCCGAATCCTGCTATCGGGACGAGACCTGCGACCGGGTACGACCGTCGCGCGGACGGTCAGCCCAGCGACACCGTCGGTGCCGGCAGGTCCAGCACGAACGAGTCGCCCTCGCGGCGGAATCCGAGCCGGTGGTAGTACGCGCCGACCATCCCCGGTGGGCTCACCACCCGGCGGAAACCACGGTCGGTGAAGAGGCTGCTGCGCCGGTAGACGAACTCGCCGGGGGTGAAGTCGCGGAACGCCGGGGTGACGTAGTCGAGGTCGATCTGGGCGACGCCGTCGCCGATGTCCCGGGCCAGCACCACGCCGACCACCTCGTCGGCGCGTACCACCAGGAAGGCCGCGCGGCCGGCCACCCGCCCGGGGTGGAAGCCGGGGTTGAACCGGGCGATGTCGGCGGCGTGCACCCGCAGCGTGTGGGCCAGGAAGGCGTCGTCGGCACCCACCTCGACCACCTGGTAGGTCTGCTCGTCGTGCCGGGTGGTGAGCAGCCCGCGCAGGTACCACACGTTGATCACGGCCAGCACGACGTTGAGCCCGACCATGGGCCACACCTGCACGGCGGCGTTGTAGCCGATCAACACGAAGCAGCCGACCAGGTTGAGGGCGCGCAGCCGCAGGATGCGCGTCTGCAGCAGCGACCAGACCAGCAACGCGGAGCCGGCCCAGCCGACGAGTTCCAGCCAGTTCACCCCGCGAGGGTAGTCGCCGCCCTGGTCAGCGGCCCGGCGGGGCGGTCAGGCGGGCAGTTCCAGGACGTACTCGTCGACCTCGTGGCCCCGGGCCGGAGCGAAGGCCCGGTCGGTGCCGCGCACGACGAAGCCGCAGCGCCGCAGCACGGTCAGCGAGGCGGCGTTGTCGACCGCCGCGCGCGCGTGCAGCGGCCGTCGGGTCACCTCCGCGAGCAGCGCGCCGAGCGCGCGCGTGGCGTGGCCCCGACCCCACCGGGCCGGGTCGATCCAGTAGCTGACCTCGATGCGGTCGCCGACGGGGAAGGCGAGCACGTAGCCGACCACCGTCTCGTCGACGGTCACCGTGCGGGCCAGGGTGTCCGGGTCGGTCAGGATCCGGACCCAGCGCGCGGCGAACACGCGCGGGTCGGCCGGGTCCGCCGGACCGAAGGCGGCCATCCGGCTGGCCTCCGGGTCGAGCTGGTGGGCGTAGAACTCCGGCAGGTCGTCCTCGCCGACGGGCCGCAGCCGCAGGTCGTCCGTCACCCCCCGACTCTACGCAGCGGTGGTCGGGGTGGGCAGGGCCGTTGGTCCCGGGCCACGCGGGCGGATCGCCCCTGCCGGTGTGCGCCGGAGCGGACCAGGCTGGCATCGGGAGAGCCGTCGGCGGGACGGCCCCGGCACAGGGCGGAGCGGACGTTGGCCGGACAGGTCCAGGTCATCGGCGAGAGACAGGCGGCGCGCACCGGCGTGGTCGCGAAGGCGGCACCGGACGGCACGACGGGTGCCCGCACCGAGAGACGGTGGGCGGTACGCCACGCGGTCATCCCGGGCGGCGTCCGCCTCGACGTGACCGGCACCGGGTACGCCCCGTACGGCGGTGTCCACCGCGACGGCACACCGGTGGCCGTACCGGACGAGCTGCGTCGGCTGGCGCGGGCCGGGCTGCTCTGCTCCGACGCCGCGGTGGCCCCGCCGGACGCCCACCGGCCGGACTGGTACCCCGTCGGCGACCCGGTTCAGGCGGCGCTGGTGACCTTCGCGGCCCGTTGCGGGCTGGACCCGGTGCGCACCCGGACCGCCTGGCCCCGGATCGCCGTACACCCCTTCGACCGGCGGCTGGGCCGGACGACCACGGTGCACCGCTGCTGCGACCGCCGGTACCTGGTGGTCTGTTCCGGGGTGCCGGAGGGGGTGCTGCGAATGCCGCTGCTCGACGCCGTGGACGGGGACGTGACCGCGCTGAGCGCCGCCGCGCAGCGGATGGCGAGCACCGGGCTGCGGGTGCTGGCGCTGGCGGCGGCCCTGGTCGGGACGGCACCGGTCGACACCGCCCACCCGGTCGGGTTGCGCCCGCTGGGCCTGGTCGCGGTCGGTGTGTCGGGGCCGGCCCACCGTTGACCCGGCCCCGACAATGGGCAGAGGCGAATCTGGAGGGCCGATGAACCGACCTGTCGTGGTGGGGGTGGACGGATCACCGCCGAGTCTGGTGGCCGCGGAACACGCGGCGCAGGCGGCGGTCTGGCGGTCCCGCCCCCTGCACCTGGTGCACGGTTACCTGCACCCGCTCGGCTACGGGGTGCCGATCAACCCGTACGAGGTGGGGTTGCCGGCGCCGACCGAGGACGGCCGGAAGATGCTCGAACAGACCGCCGCCGAACTGGTCGACCGGTGGCCGGGGCTCACCGTCGAGGTGCGCCAGGTGGCCGGTGGTCCGGGCGCGACGCTGGTCGAGGAGTCCCGGCGGGCGGAACTGGTCGTGGTGGGCAGCCGGGGACTCGGCGGCTTCGCGGGACTGCTGCTCGGGTCCGTCGGCACCCAGGTCGCCGCGCACGGCCACTGTCCGGTGCTGGTGGTCCGGCCGCCGGACCGTCCGCTGCCGACCGAGGGGGCGGTGCTGGTCGGGGTGGACGGCTCCGAGTCGGCCGAACTGGCCGTCGGGTACGGTGCCGAGGAGGCGGTCCGCCGCGGCGGCACGTTGGTGCTGGCGCACGTCGCCGACGAACGGCACGCCGACGACGGCGGGGAGGCGGCGGCGCTGCTGGCCACGGCGGCGGCCTCGGCCCGGGGCAGCCATCCGGGGCTGACCGTCGAGGAACGGTCGATCACCTCGGCGAAGCCGGACCAGGCGCTGATCGAGGCGACCTCGGACGCGGCCCTGGTGGTGGCGGGCTCCCGGGGGCGGGGCGGCTTCGCCGGGCTGCTGCTCGGCTCGGTCAGCCAGGCGCTGGTGCAGCACGCCCGCTGCCCGGTGCTGGTCGCCCACCCGCACGAACCGGCGCTCTGAGTCGCCGACGCCCTCGCCGTGATCACGGCGAGGGCGTTCGCGTCGTACGGTCAGGCGTCGCCGCGCAGCAGCCGCTCGAAGTCGGTGCCGAGCGCGAACGGGTCGGCCGGTCCGCGCGACGGGGCGGCGCGGTGCACCTGCTCGGCGAGTTCCCGGGCGGCACGGGTGATCCGGGACCGCAGCGCCCCCTCGGCCGTACCGCCGGACCAGTCCTCGGAGGCGGCGAAGACCGCCGTCGGCGTCACCACCGACCGTAGGTAGGTGAACATCGGACGGAGCGCGTGCTCCAGGGCGAGTGAGTGCCGGGCGGTGCCGCCGGTGGCCCCGATCAGCACCGGCCGTCCGCCCAGCGCGTCGGCGTCGAGCAGGTCGAAGAACGACTTGAACAGGCCGCTGTACGAGGCGTTGAAGATCGGTGTGACCGCGATCAGTCCGTCCGCGCCGGTTACCCGGTCGAGCACCTGCCGCAGCGGGTCCGGGGCGAAGCCGGTGAGCAGGTGGTTGACGATGTCGTGGGCGTACTCGCGTAGCTCGACGTGGTGCAGCTCGACCTGCTCGCCGCGCCCGACCAGCTCGTCGCGGGTGGCCGCGGCGAGCTGGTCGGCGAGCAGTCGGGTCGACGACGGCTGGCTGAGGCCGGCCGAGACGACGGCGATCGCCCGTGCGGTCACCGCTTACCCTCCGCCGACGCCGCGCCGGCCGGCTCCGCGTCGCCGGAGGCGGCCCGCTCGGCGGCGGCACGCAGCGAGGCGTGCGTCGGTGCCGCCGGTACGTGGGCCGGACGCAGCGACTCGAACTCCTTGCGCAGCACCGGTACGACCTCCTCGCCGAGCAGGTCGAGCTGCTCCAGCACCGTCTTCAGTGGCAGCCCGGCGTGGTCGACCAGGAAGAGCTGACGCTGGTAGTCGCCCACGTAGTCCCGGAACCCGAGGGTCCGGTCGATCACCTGCTGCGGGCTGCCCACGGTCAGCGGCGTCTGCGAGGTGAACTCCTCCAGCGACGGGCCGTGCCCGTAGACCGGCGCGTTGTCGAAGTAGGGCCGGAACTCGCGGACCGCGTCCTGGGAGTTGCGCCGCACGAAGACCTGCCCGCCGAGGCCGACGATGGCCTGGTCGGCGGAGCCGTGGCCGTAGTGCGCGAAGCGCTGCCGGTAGAGGCCCACCATCCGGCGGGTGTGCTCGGCCGGCCAGAAGATGTGGTTGGCGAAGAACCCGTCGCCGTAGTACGCGGCCTGCTCGGCGATCTCCGGGCTGCGGATCGAGCCGTGCCAGACGAACGGCGGCACGCCGTCGAGCGGTCGCGGCGTCGAGGTGAAGGACTGCAACGGGGTACGGAACTTGCCCGACCAGTCGACGACGTCCTCGCGCCAGAGCCGACGCAGCAGGTCGTAGTTCTCGATGGCCAGCGGGATGCCGTTGCGGATGTCCTGCCCGAACCAGGGGTAGACCGGCCCGGTGTTGCCGCGCCCCATCATCAGGTCGACCCGGCCGTCGGCCAGGTGCTGGAGCATCGCGTAGTCCTCGGCGATCTTCACCGGGTCGTTGGTGGTGATCAGCGTGGTCGCGGTGGACAGCAGCAGCCGCTCGGTGCGGGCCGCGATGTAGCCCAGCATGGTGGTGGGCGATGAGGGCACGAACGGCGGGTTGTGGTGCTCGCCGGTGGCGAAGACGTCGAGACCGACCTCCTCGGCCTTGAGCGCGATGGCCACCATCGCCTTGATCCGCTCCGCCTCGGTCGGCTCACGACCGGTGGTCGGGTCGACCGTGACGTCGCCGACGGTGAAGACTCCGAACTGCATGACAGCTCCTCGTGTCGTCCGACCCGGGCGGTTCGTACCCGGCGTCGCGAACAACATATTTGACTCGTCAACTATTCCGTAGCCCCGGCCCCCTCCAGTGTCCCCCGTCACGCCGCGCTCATCCCCGGCCGGGGTCGCCGCCGGAAGGCCCGGGGTCGCCGCCGGAACGCTACGGAACCGTCGGGTTCGCCGTCTGGCGCCGGTGGTGCCGGGACACCCGGGCACGGTTGCCGCAGGACGGCTTGCACCACGCCCGCAGCGGTTCGGCCTGCTCCCGGAGCCAGGTTCGATCGGCAACCAGGCGGCGATCGCGCCGGTGGACGTCGCGCACCAGACCTCGACGGATCGGGCGTCCCGTACTCCTCCTGGCCGCCTGTCGAGCTGAACCAGCGGCGCTATCGCCGCACCAGGTGCGGGCTCGGGGCGAGGTCCGATCCGCTGCTGCGGTCAGCTCGACAGGGTGCCGACCAGAGTGGGGAGCCGCAGGCGCAGCAGCCGACTAGGACTCGGGACTGGGACCGAAACGGTTCGGACCGGGCTGACCGTCCTGCACGAAGAACACGATCAGCACGATCCACCCGACGATCGGGATCAGCCCGATCAGGAGCCACCAGCCGGAACGGCCCAGATCGTGCAGGCGGCGCACGGAGACCGCCAGCGACGGCAGCAGGAACGCGACGCTGATGCCAGCAGCGTACGAGGTCGTGTCACCCGATCCGGCCGACCGTCGTCACCCCGACGTGGACGGCCCGGCCGGTCTCGACCGGCCGGGCCGTCACGCCTCAGCGGGGTACGACCTGCTCCGCCGCCCACTCCCGCCAACCGGCCAGCCGGTCGGCGGCGGTGGCGAGCTGGTCGGCGACCGGGCCGGGACCGGTCGAGCCGGGCGTGGTCCGGGCGGCCAGCGCCGAACGGACCGACAGCACGTCCCGGACGCTCGGGTCGAGGTGCTCGCTGACCGTGGCCAGGTCGTCGTCGGAGACCTCGTCCAGGGCACAGTCCCGGGCCGCGCAGAGCGCCACCAGCTTGCCGGTGATCTCGTGCGCGTCGCGGAACGGCACGCCCTTGCGGACCAGCCAGTCGGCCACCTCGGTGGCCAGCGAGAAGCCCACCGGCGCGGCGGCGACCAGGCGGTCGACGCGTACCGTCATGGTGGAGATCATCCCGGCCAGGGCCGGCAGCAGCAGTTCCAGGGTGTCGACCGCGTCGAAGGCCGGTTCCTTGTCCTCCTGCATGTCCCGGTCGTACGTCATGGGCAGGCCCTTGAGCATGGTCAGCACCGCGACCAGCCCACCCACCAGCCGTCCCGACTTGCCCCGGGCCAGCTCGGCGATGTCCGCGTTCTTCTTCTGCGGCATGATCGAGGACCCGGTGGCGAAGGCGTCGTCCAGCTCGACCCAGCCGAACTCCTGCGACGTCCAGAGCACCACTTCCTCGCCGAGACGGGACAGGTGCACGCCGACCATCGCGGTGATGAAGAGGAACTCGGCGACGAAGTCCCGGTCCGCCACCGCGTCCATCGAGTTGGCGAACGAGGTGCGGAAACCGAGTTCCTTGGAGACCGCCACCGGGTCCAGCGGCAGCCCCGAACCGGCCAGCGCGCCCGCGCCGAGCGGGCTCACGGCGGCGCGGTGGTCCCAGTCGCGCAGTCGCTCCAGGTCCCGCAGCAGCGGCTGCACGTGGGCGAGCAGCCAGTGGCCGAAGGTGACCGGCTGGGCGTGCTGCAGGTGCGTCATCCCGGGCGCGGCGGTGTCCACGTGCCGCTCGGCCTGCTCCACCAACGCCTCGGCCAGCTCGACCAGCCGCGAGGCCACCCCCCGGGCGTGGTCGCGCAGGTACAGCCGCAGGTCGGTGGCGACCTGGTCGTTGCGGGACCGGCCGGCGCGCAGCTTGCCGCCGAGGCTGCCGAGCCGCTCCAGCAGCCCCCGTTCCAGGGCGGTGTGCACGTCCTCGTCGTCGACCGTGGGCCGGAACGCGCCCGAGGCGCAGGCCGCCTCCAGGTCGTCCAGGGCGGCGAGGATACGGCCCAGTTCGTCCGGGTCGAGCAGGCCGGCGCCGGCCAGCACCCGGGCGTGGGCCCGGGAACCGGCGATGTCGTACGGGGCCAGCCGCCAGTCGAACTGGACGCTCACCGACAGCCGGGCGAGCGCCTCCGACGGGCCACCGGCGAACCGGCCACCCCACAGGCTCGTACGGTTGGCGGGCGCGCTGTTCTCGGTCAGGCTCTTGTCGTCCACCTGGTCCATTCTGGTGGTCACCACCGCGCCGCTCCGCACCGGGCGTCCCGCCCGAGGTTCCGCTCGGTCATGGTGCTGTGTTCCCTTCGGTGTACTCGTCGCGGCGGGCCCAGCCGGCGAGCCGTTCGCCGAGCGCGGCACCGCCGTCGGATTCCCGGGCCACCACGAGGATGGTGTCGTCACCGGCGATGGTGCCGACCACCTCCGGTAGGCCCGCCCGGTCCAACGCGCTGGCCAGGTACTGTGCCGCCCCCGGTGGGGTGCGCAGCACGGCGATGTTGCCGCTGGAGTCGACCTCGTTGAGCAGTTCCCGCAGCAGCCGTACCAGCCGGGCCGGTGCCGCCTCGGCGTCGCGCAGCGGCCGGTGGCCGTCCTCCGGGATGACGTACACGGCCCGGCCGTCACCGCCCCGGGCGGTGACCGCACCGAGTTCCTTCAGGTCCCGCGAGAGCGTCGCCTGGGTGACCTGGACGCCCTCGTCGCCGAGGAACTCGGCCAGCTCGGTCTGCGAGCGGACGGCCCGGTCGCGGATCAGCTCGACGATGCGGGCGTGCCGGGCGGCACGGGTCAACGGTGCGCTCACGTCTCCTCCCCCAGCAGGAACGCCAGCAACGCCTTCTGGGCGTGCAACCGATTCTCCGCCTGGTCGAAGACGGCGCTGCGCGGGCCGTCCAGCACCTCGTCGGTGATCTCCTCGCCGCGGTGCGCCGGCAGGCAGTGCAGCACGATCACCGTCGGTGCGGCGTGCCCGAGCAGATCCTCGTTGACCTGGTAGGGCAGGAACGGGGTGGCGCGGTCCAGCCCGTCGCCCTCCTGCCCCATCGAGACCCAGGTGTCGGTGGCGACCACGTCGGCGTCCCGGACCGCGGCGACCGGGTCGACGAGCACCTGGACGCTGCCGCCGGTCTGCGCGGCGATCGCCTCGGCGCGGGCCACCACGTCGGCGTCGGGCGCGAACCCCTCCGGGCCGGCGACGCGGACGTGCATCCCGGCGGTCGCGCCGGCCAGCAGGTACGAGTGGGACATGTTGTTCGCCGCGTCGCCGACGTACGCCAGGATGCGCCCGGCGGTGTCGCCGAAGCGTTCCCGCACGGTCAGCAGGTCGGCCAGGAGCTGGCAGGGGTGGAAGCCGTCGGTCAGCGCGTTGACGACCGGCACGGTCGCCCCCTCGGCCACCTCGGCGATGCGGTCGTCGCCGTGCGTGCGCAGCACGATCGCGGCCACGTAGCGGGACAACACCCGCCCCGCGTCGGCCAGCGTCTCCCCCCGCCCGAAGTGGGTGACCTGGGTGTCCACCACCAGCGGATGCCCACCGAGCTCGGCGATGCCGGCGTCGAACGAGATCCGGGTCCGCAGGCTCTGCTTGTCGAACAGCACCGCCACCGACCGGGGCCCGGCGAGCGGCGCGTACGCGAACCGGTCGGCCTTCATCCGGGCGGCCAGGTCGAGCACGGCGGCCTGCTCGGCGGGCGACAGGTCGTCGTCACGCAGGAAGTGCCGGGTCATGCGTTGGCCTCCGTCGGGTCGAGGTCACCGGCCGGGCCGGGGGCGGGCGTCACCGCGTCGAGGGCGACGGGCAGTGCGGCCAGGAACGCGTCGGCCTGGTCGGCGGTGAGGATGAGCGGCGGGGCCAACCGGAGCACGTCCGGCTGGATCGGGTTGACCAGGAAACCGGCGGTACGCAGCGTCTCGGCGGCGGCGGCCGACACCGGCGCGGTCAGTGTCACGCCGAGCAGCAGCCCGGCGCCCCGCACCCCGCCGACCAGCGGGTGCCCGAGCCCCTCGACGCCCCGGCGCAGCCGTTCCCCGATCCGCTTCACGTGGTCGAGCAGCCCCTCGTGGGCGATGGTGGAGATCACCGCGAGCGCGGCGGCGCAGCTCACCGGGTTGCCGCCGAAGGTGCTGCCGTGCGAGCCGGCGCCCAGCAGGTTGGCGGCCGGGCCGAAGGCCAGGGTGGCACCGATCGGCAGTCCACCGCCGAGCCCCTTGGCCAGGGTCACCACGTCCGGCTCGACGCCCTCGGCCTGGTGCGCGTACCAGTGCCCGGTGCGACCGACGCCGGTCTGCACCTCGTCGATCACCAGCAGCGCGCCGTGCCGGGCGGTGATCCGGCGGGCCGCGGCGAGGTAGCCGGCCGGTGGCACCACCACGCCGTTCTCGCCCTGGATCGGCTCCAGGATCACCATCGCGGTCGCGTCGGTCACCGCCGCCTCCAGCGCGGCGACGTCACCGTACGGGACGTGGTCGACCTCGCCGGGCAGTGGACGGAACGGGTCGGCCTTGGCCGGCTGACCGGTCAACGCCAGCGCGCCCATGGTCCGGCCGTGGAAGCCACCGACGGTGGCGACGGCGTGGATGCGGCCGGTCCGCCGGGACAGCTTGAACGCCGCCTCGTTCGCCTCCGCGCCGGAGTTGGCGAAGAACACCCGACCCGGGCGTCCGGCCAGGGCCAGCAACAGCTCCGCCAGGGCCACCGGGGGTTCGGCGACGTACAGGTTGGAGACGTGCCCGAGCGTGGCGACCTGCTTCGACACGGCGGCCACCACGGCCGGGTGCGCGTGACCGAGGGAGTTGACGGCGATGCCACCGAGCAGGTCCACGTACTCCCGGCCGGCCTCGTCGGTCACCACCGCGCCGGAACCGGACACCAGGGCCAACGGTGGCGTGCCGTAGTTGTCCATCATCGACTGCCGCCACCGCTCGATGAGCGTACTCATGAGGGGATCACCATCGTTCCGAAGCCTTCCGAGGTGAAAACTTCCAACAGGGTGGAGTGCGCGACCCGGCCGTCGACCACGTGGGCCGCGGGTACGCCGCCGGTGACCGCACGCAGGCAGGCCTCCATCTTGGGCACCATGCCCGACTCCAGCGAGGGCAGCAGCTCGGCCAGCTCGGCGGTGCCGATCTCGCTGACCAGGCTGGAGGTGTCCGGCCAGTTGGCGTACAGGCCGGGCACGTCGGTGAGCACGACCAGCTTGCGGGCGCGCAGCGCCACCGCCAGCGCGGCGGCGGCGGTGTCCGCGTTGAGGTTGTGCAGCACCCCGTCCACGTCCGGGGCCACCGTCGAGATCACCGGGATCCGACCGGCCCCGATCAGGTCGTCGACCGCCGAGACGTCCACCGACTCGACGTCGCCGACCTGACCCACGTCGACGGCTTCCCCGTCCACGTACGCGTGCCGACGCACCGCGGTGAACAGCCCGGCGTCCTCACCGGAGAGCCCGACCGCGAACGGACCGTGCGCGTTGATCAGCCCGACCAGTTCCCGGCCGACCTGCCCGACCAGCACCATCCGGACCACGTCCATCGCCTCCGGGGTGGTCACCCGCAGGCCGCCCCGGAACTCGCTGTCGATGCCGAGCCGACCGAGCATCGCCGAGATCTGCGGTCCCCCGCCGTGCACCACCACCGGCTTGAGCCCGACGTAGCGCAGGAACACCATGTCGGCGGCGAAGGCGCGCTGCAACTCGGGGTCGACCATGGCGTTGCCGCCGTACTTGACCACGACCGTGGAGCCGGAGAAACGGGCCAGCCACGGCAGCGCCTCGATCAGGGTGGCGGCCTTCTCCTGGGCGCGGGTCAGATCCGAGGTCAGGGTCACCGGACCGGCCTTCCGTGAAAGATCATGCTGCTGACCTTCTGTTCGCGACTGCGGGACTCCGCTTCGCTGCGTTCCTCGCGCTCACGTCGAATATGCCGAGTTCTCGTGCACGTACCCGTGCGACAGGTCGTTGGTCCACACCGTCGCCTCGGCGGCGCCGGCGTGCAGGTCGATCCGGATGGTGACGTCCCGTCCGGTCAGGTCGACCCGGGACCGGTCCTCGGCGGCGGCACCGGACCGGCAGATCCAGACGCCGTTGACCGCCACGTCGATCTCGTCCGGCTCGAACGCGGCGGTGGTGGTGCCGACGGCGGCGAGGATCCGCCCCCAGTTCGGGTCGTTGCCGAACAGCGCGGTCTTCACCAGGTTGTTGCGGGCCACCGAACGGCCCACCTCGACCGCCTCGTCCTCGCCTGCCGCGCCGACCACCTCGATGGCGATCTCCTTCGTGGCACCCTCGGCGTCGGCCAGCAACTGCTGCGCCAGGTCGTGGCAGGCGGCGGTGACCGCGCCGGTCAGCTCCGCCTCGCTCGGCGTGACCCCGGAGGCGCCGCTGGCCAGCAGCAGCACGGTGTCGTTCGTCGACATGCAGCCGTCCGAGTCGACCCGGTCGAAGGTGACCCGGGTGGCGGCCCGCAGCGCGACGCCGAGCGTCTCCGGCGTGGCCACCGCATCGGTGGTCAGGACGCAGAGCATGGTGGCCATGCCGGGGGCCAGCATGCCGGCGCCCTTGGCCATGCCGCCGACGGTCCAGCCGTCGCCGCGCGTCACGGCGGTCTTCGGGCGACTGTCGGTGGTCATGATCGCCTCGGCGGCGGCGTCACCGCCGTCACCGGTCAGGGCCCGCACCGCCGCGCCCACTCCCGGTAGGAGCTTGTCCATCGGCAGCCGTTCACCGATCAGGCCGGTGGAGCAGACGGCCACCTCACCGGCGCCGTACTCCCGGCCGGTGACCGCGCTGAGTTCGGCGGCGGTGTGTTCGGCGGTGGCGTGGGTGTCCTGGAAGCCGGCCGGGCCGGTGCAGGCGTTCGCGCCGCCGGAGTTGAGCACCACCACCCGGACCCGGCCGCCGTGGACCACCTGCTGGGTCCAGATCACCGGCGCGGCCTTGACCCGGTTGCTGGTGAAGACCGCGGCGACCCCGGCGTCCGGGCCGTCGTTGACCACCAGGGCCACGTCGGAGGCGCCGCTGGTCTTGAGGCCGGCGGCGACCCCGGCCGCCCGGAACCCCGCCGGGGTGGTGACGGTCATGGCGCGACTCCGAAGCAGGACAGGCCCGTGGTCTCGGGCAGACCGAACATCAGGTTGGCGTTCTGCACCGCCTGGCCGGCGGCACCCTTGCCGAGGTTGTCCAGGGCGGCGACCACGATCAGCCGACCGGAGTCGACGTCGACGGTGGCCTGGAGGTGGCAGGCGTTGCCGCCGAGGGTGGCGGCGGTGTGCGGCCACCGCCCCTCGGGCAGCAGGTGCACGAAGGGCGCGTCCGCGTACGCCGGTGCCAGCACCGCGCGGGGGTCCACCTCTCCGGTCGGCCGCGCGGTGACGGTGGCCAGGATGCCGCGCGGCATCGGCGCCAGCACCGGCGTGAACGACAGCCCGGTCGCGCCGGTGGCCTGCTTGATCTCGGGCACGTGCTGGTGCGCGCCGACCTTGTACGGCGACAGGTCGCCTGCCACCTCGCTGGCCAGCAGGTGGGTCTTGGCGGCCCGGCCCGCGCCGGAGGTGCCGCTGGCGGCGACGACCACCACGTCGGCCGGGTCGGCGGCTCCGGCGGCGATCAGCGGTGCCAGCGCCAGCACGATGGTGGCCGCGTAACAGCCGGTGTTGGCCACCCGCGTGGCGGTGGCGATGCGCTCCCGTTGGCCGGGCAGCTCGGGCAGCCCGTAGGTCCACGCCCCGGCGTGGGTGCCGCCGTAGTAGCGCGTCCAGGCGTCCCCGTCGACCAGGCGGTGGTCCGCGCCGAGGTCCACCACCCGCACCTGCGCGGGCAGCCGGGCCGCGAGCGCCGCCGACTCACCGTGCGGCAGGGCGAGGAACACCAGGTCGGCGTCGGCCAGGACGTCCACGGTGGTCGCCGCGAAGGTCGGGTCCAGACCGGTGAGCTGCGGGTGCACGCTGTCCAGCGGCTGTCCCGCCTGGCGGTGCGCGGTGGCGGCGACCAGGTCGAACTCGGGGTGCCCGGTCAGCAGGCGCAGCAGCTCACCTCCGGCGTATCCACTCGCCCCGGCGACTGCGACCCGAATTCCCATACCTACCTCCGCATGACTATGCAGAAGAGGTTAGCAGCGGCCGGTGACTGACCGCAAGGTCATGCATACCACTGCATGGTGATGTCACCGGGCTCTCGTCGGGGACGGTCAGAGCCGCCCCTCGGCCACCGCCCGGGTCACCCACGGGATCACCTCGTCGAGCATCTCGTCCAAGGAGGTGGTGGCCGTGAAGCCGAGCACCTCGGCGGCCTTGGTGATGTCCGGCACACGCTTGCGCACGTCGTACTCGAAGGGATCGTCGCTGACGTGCCGGAACGGCACGTCCGGCCCCTTGATCTTGTGCCAGATCAGCTCGGCCAACTCCAGGACCGTCGTCGACCGCGCGGTGGAGAGGTTGAAGTCCTCGTTGCGCGCGGCCGGATGCTCGACGGCGAGCGCGATGCCCCGCGCCAGGTCACCGCCGTAGGTGTAGTGCCGCACCTGGTCGCCCTCGCCGAGGATGTGCAGCGGGTCCTGGCCCTTGACGATCTTCTGCACCAGGTCGGGCACCACGTGCGACATGGCCAGCTTCACGTTGCCGGAGAGCACCTCGGCCTGGCCGAGGGCCCGCCCCTCCCCCACCCCCACGCAGTTGAACGGCCGCACGATCGTGTACGGCAACCGGTACTGCTCCCAGGCGGCCCGGGCGTAGTACTCCACCGCCAGCTTCTGGAAGCCGTACGAGGACAGCGGCGGTGGGATACGTCGCTCGTCGCCCTCCCGGCTCGGCCAGTGCGCGGTCGACTCGTACACCATCGAGGAGGAGAGGTAGGTGACCTTGGCGAGCCCACCCTCGCGATGGGCCCGGATCGCCGCGTCGCAGGTGGCCGCCATGATCCGTTCGTTGGTGGCGAGCAGGTCGTAGGCGTACGCGTGGAAGTAGGAGATCCCGCCGATCATCGCCGCACCGGCGACCAGATGGTCACAGCCGTCGAGCAGGTCGGTGAGCAGGTCGACGTCGCGCGCGTCGCCCTCGACGAACCGGAAGCGCGGGTGCGCGTCGTAGCTGTGCGTGACCGGCCCGTACTTCGAGAAGTCGTCGACCCCGACCACCTCGTGCCCGCGATCGAGCAACTCGGCGACCAGGTAGCCGCCGATGAAGCCGGCCGATCCGGTTACCAGGACCTTCGCCACGTACGCTCCTCAGCCGTCTTCTCGTACTCGGGGCCGCGCTTGTCGTACCCGGGGGCGCACGGGACCGTCACGACCGCCGGACCACGCCGGGCGGCCAGCTTCTCCCGGCTCAGCCGTCGACCGTAGGAGAAGAAGTACCACCGCAGGTAGCCCGGCAGGAACCGCCCGAGGTCGAAGTGGGACTCGCCGAGCGGCCGGTCCAGCCAGATCGTCGGGATCTCCGCCACCGGCAGCCGCAGCCGGGTCGCCTTGGCGGTCAACTCCAACCCGATCTCGAAGCCGGTCCGCGACTCGATGCCGACCTCCCGCACGAACGCCGTGTCGTACGCCTTGAAGCTGTTGGTGGCGTCCCGGGTGCCGACCCGGGCGAAGGTGTAGAGGCTCCGGCCCGCCCAACGGGACATGATCCGCTTCAACCGTGGACCGCCGACCTGCTGGCCGCCCGGCATGTAGCGGGACGCCGCCGCGACCACCACCCCCCGGTCCACCAGCCGGGCCAGCTCGTCGATCTGCCGGGGATCGTCACAGCCGTCGGCCATCGTCACCACCGCGACCGGCGCCCGGGCCGCGTCGATGCCGAACCGGATCGCGTTGGCCGGGCCCCGGCCGTAGGTGTTCAACACCGCCCGCACCCGGGGATCGGTCCGCGCGACCTGCTCGACGTACGGCACCGTGGTGTCCTCGGGCTGGTCGTGCACGACGAGCACCTCGGCGGGGAGCATCAACTCCCGCAGCATCCGTTCCAGGCAGCGGACGACCGCCTCGCCCTCGTCGTAGACCGGCACGATCACCGAGACGCGCGGGTTCACACCCGCACCCCCTGCCCGGTCAGGCCCCACATGTCGATCACCGGCCGGTCGGTGTCGAGGCGGGCGTACTGCTCGTGCGGTGCCGCGATCACCAGGAGATCCGACCGGCGCAGCACCTCGTCCAGGTCGAGAAACCGCTCGTCGACCACGTACGGGTCGGTGCAGAGCGTCTCCCGGGTCTTCAACGCCAGGATCTTGCGCAGCTTGTACGCCAGGCTCTCCCGGGGGTCGTCGCTGCCGCCCTTGAACGCCATGCCGAGAATGCCCACCGTAGAGGAGGCCAGGTCGAAGCGGTCCTCCAACCGGGACACCAGGTACAGCGGCAGCCCCTCGTTGATCAGCATGGCCGAGTGGCCGAGCACGAAGTTGTTCCGGTTGAACGCGGCCAACTGCATGGTGTCCTTGAACAGGCACGGCCCGGCGGCGAACCCCGGCATCGGCAGATCCGCCGCGCGCGGGTAGTCGTACGCCACCGCGTGCCGGATCCGGGCGAAGTCGAGCCCGACGTCGTTGGCCATCATCCAGAACTGGTTGGCGGTGGCGAACTTGACGTAGCGCCACGTGTTGGTGAACAACTTCGCCAGCTCCGCCTCCTCCGGCTGCAACGGCACGATCCGGTCGGTGAGGTGCCGGAACAGCCGCTCCGCCCGAGCCTGTGCCTCCGGCGTACGCGCGGCCACGATCTGCGGCAGCGCGAACAGTTCGGTCATCGCGTGGCCCTCGGCGATACGCTCCGGACAGAAGGCGACGTCGGCGTGCACCCCCTTGGCCGCCAGCAGCTTCTCGGTCAGCGCGGTCACGCCCGGATAGACGGTGCTGCGCAGCACCACGAGCTGACCGTCCCGCAGGTACTCGGCGCACCGCTCCAGAGCCCGGGGCACGGCACCGAGATCCGGGTTGAGGTGCTCGTCGACCGGGGTCCCCACGACGACCACCAGATGCGCGGAGACGCCCACCGCCGCCGGGTCGGTGGTGGCCCGGAGACGACCGGTGGCGACCGCCTCGGCCAGCGGTGCGGCGGCACCCGCCTCGACGAACGGCAACGTGGCGGCGTTGACGGTGTCCACCGCGTCGGCGTTGATGTCGTACAGCACGACGGAGAGCCCACGGGCGGCGAAGGCGATGCCCAGCGGCAGGCCGACCCGGCCACAACCACCGACGATGCAGACGTCGACCGCGGAGGGGGGCTCGTCGGACATGAGGGGACTCCCGTGGGGTGGCGGGGTGCGATCGGCGGCGGTGCGCGGGATCCCAGCAGGCTAACCGCTCGGACGTGACTCGCGGGTAACCAAACAGCTATCGATGCCAGCCTTTCGGCCGATCTCCGCCCGGAGGTAAGGAAGGGTCCCCTGCTATGCACGAGGCGTTAGCAGGGGACCCTTCCTTACATCCGCGTCAGGCGCCGCGCAGGGTCGCCTGGAAGCGCTCGGCGGCACGGGCCACCGCGGCGTCGCGGGCGGCCACCGCCTCCTCGACGGTCAGCGTCCGGTCGGGTGCGCGGAAGGTCAGCTTGTACGCCAACGACTTGCGGCCCGCGCCCAACTGGTCGGAGGCGTACACGTCGAACAGCCGCACCGACTCCAGCAGGTCACCGGCGCCCTCGGTGAGGGCCTGCCGCACCGACTCCGCCGGGACCGACTCGTCCACCACCAGCGCCACGTCGATCAGTGCCGGCGGGAAGCCGGACACCGTCGGCGCGAGCGCCACCGGCGCCTCCGGCAACGCGTCCAGGTCCAGCTCCATGGCACTGGTCCGACGGGGCAGTTCCAGCGTGGCGAGCACCGTCGGGTGCAGTTCACCGGCGTGGCCGACCACCGTGCCGTCCACCAGCAACGCGGCGCACCGGCCGGGATGCCAGGGGGCGTACTCGGCGGCCCGCACCTCGACGGAACCCTGCGGCACCCCGGCGGCGGCGAGCACCGCCCGACCCGCCTCGACGGCGTCGGCCCAGCCGGCGGCCCGACCCGCGCCCCACCAGCCGGCCGGCTCGACGTCGCCGGTCAGTACGACCGCGACGTGCCGGGGCTGGTCCGGGACGACCGCGTCGGCGGCGGCGAACTCCTCGTCGGTGGGACGCCGGTCGACGCCCATGACCGGCGGCCGTCCGGCACCCGGACGCGCGCGGAAGACCGTGCCGGTCTCGAAGATCGCCAGGTCGCGCAGGCCACGGCCGAGATTGCGGCGGACGATGCCGAGCAGCGGACCGAGCAGCGAGGTCCGCAGCAGCGGCTCCTCCTCGGACAGCGGGTTGGCCAGCCGGACCGCCTGGCGACGCGGGTCGTCTTCGGGCAGCCCGAGCTGGTCGGCCAGCTCGGTGGAGACGAACGGGTGCGCCAGCACCTCGACGAAGCCGCGTTCGGCGAGCGAGCGGCACACGGCGCGGTGGCGGCGCTGCCGCGCGGTCAACCCTCGCCCGGGCGGCGCGGTCGGCAGCACCGACGGCACCTTGTCGTACCCGTCGAGGCGGGCCACCTCCTCGACCAGGTCGGCCGGATCGGTCAGGTCGGGTCGCCAGGTGGGCGGGACGACGCTGAGCGCCTCGGCACCGGCGACGGTCCCCACCTCGCCCGCGTCCTCGGCGAGCCGGTCGGCGCCCCGGGCCACGGTGCACCCGACCTGCTCCAGCAGGGCCACCACCCGGGCCGGTGGATACTCCACGCCGACCCGTCGGGTGGGCAGGTCCACCGGCAGCACGATCGGCGTACGCGGTGCGACGTGGTCGATGTCCAACACCTCGTCGGCGACGGTGCCGCCCGCGTACTCGGTGAGCAGCCGTACCGCCCGCTCCAGCGCGACCAGCGGCAGGGCCGGGTCCACGCCCCGCTCCCAGCGCTTCGCGGCCTCGCTGAACAGCTTGTGCCGGCGGGCGGTGCGCCCGACCATCACCGGGTCCCAGTGCGCGGCCTCGAACAGCACGTTGACGGTGCCGGGCACCACCTCGCTGGTCTCGCCGCCCATCACGGCCGCGAGCGAGATCGGCACGCCCTCACCGCCGACCGGGTTCGGCGCTCCGGTGTCGCAGATGACCATGTCCTCCGGGGCCAGCGCCCGGGTCACCCCGTCGAGCGTGGTCAGCTTCTCGCCCACCTCGGCCCGTCGGACCACCAGCGCGCCGGTGATCCGGTCCGCGTCGAAGGCGTGCATCGGCTGGCCGAGTTCCAGCATCACGTAGTTGGTGATGTCGACCGGCAGCGAGATGGTGCGGATGCCGGCGACGGTGAGCCGCCGCTGCATCCACTCGGGGCTCGGTGCGGTCGGGTCCACGCCGCGCACCAGCCGGGCCGCGAACCGGTCGCAGCCGACCGTGTCCCGGACCTCGACCGGGTACGCCGGTACGTCGGTGCCGGTCGGCGCGGGGGCCAGACCGGGGTCCCGGAAGCCGACCCCGAGGGCGAGCGCCAACTCGCGGGCCAGCCCCCGCAGCGACATCTGGTAGCCCCGGTCCGGGGTGATCTCCACCTCCACCACGACGTCGTCGAGGCCGACCACCGGTCGGGCGTCGTCGCCGGGTTTGGCGGCGGTGCCCTCGGGCAGCACCACGATGCCGTCGTGGTCGTCGCCGAGGCCCAACTCGCGCTCCGAGCAGATCATGCCGTTGGAGTTGCGCCCGTACGTCTTGCGGGCACCGATGGCGAAGCCACCCGGCAGGACACCGCCGGGCAGGATCACCACCACCCGGTCGCCCGGGGCGAAGTTGCGCGCCCCGCAGACGATCTCCTGCGGCTCGCCGGTGCCGTTGGCGGCGCCGACGTCGACCCGGCAGAACCGGATCGGCTTCTTGAAACCGGTCAGTTCCTCGATCTCGAGGACCTCACCGACCACCAGCGCCCCCTGGACCGTGTCGGCCAGGTCCACGATCGACTCGACCTCGATTCCGAGGTCGACCAGGGCCCGCTCCAGGTCGGCGGCGGGCAGGTCGGCCGGGAGGTCGACGTACTCCCGCAGCCAACTGACAGAAACTCGCATGACTTGTGACCACCGTCTCCGTGACTCGTACCCGTCGCCCTACACCCCGGCCCCGAAGGCGCGGGTGAACCGCACGTCGCCTTCGGCCATGTCCCGCATGTCGCTGACCCCGTGCCGGAACATCACCGTGCGGTCGATGCCCATGCCGAAGGCGAACCCCGAGTAGACCTCCGGGTCGATGCCGCAGGCGCGCAGCACCCGCGGGTTGACCATGCCGCAGCCGCCCCACTCCACCCAGCGAGGTCCGTCGCGGTGCTCCGGGAACCAGACGTCGAACTCGGCCGACGGCTCGGTGAACGGGAAGTAGTGCGGCCGGAAGCGGGTCCGCGCCCCCGCCCCGAACATCGCCCGGGCGAAGTGGTCGAGGGTGCCGCGCAGGTGCGCCATGGTGATGCCCTTGTCCACCACCAGGCCCTCGACCTGGTGGAAGACGGGCGCGTGGGTGGCGTCCAGTTCGTCGGTGCGGTAGACCCGGCCGGGCACGACCACATAGATCGGCGGCTTGCGGGTCAGCATGGTCCGCGCCTGCACCGGCGAGGTGTGGGTCCGCAGGACCAGCCCGGACTCCTCGGCGGGTGCGATGTGGAAGGTGTCCATCAGGCCGCGCGCCGGGTGGTCCGGCCCGATGTTCAGCGCGTCGAAGTTGGTCCACTCCAACTCGACCTCGGGTCCCTCGGCCACCTCGTAGCCCATCCCGACGAACAGATCGCTGATCTGCTCGGTCAGCACGCTGATCGGGTGCCGGGAGCCGCGCGGCCGCCGGTCGTAGGGCAACGTCACGTCGACGCGCTCCTCCACCAGCACCCGCTCGGCCTGTTCGCGCTCCAGCACCTCGGCGCGGGCGGCGTGGGCCTGCTCGATGGCGCGGCGGGCCTCGTTGACCCGCTTACCGGCGTCGGACTTGGCGGCCGGCGGCAGCGCGCCGATCTCCCGGCGGGCCAGCGAGACCGGGGCGCGGTCCCCGAGGTGCGCCGGTCGCACCACGGCCAGCGCGTCGGGGTCACCGGCGGCGGCGAACGCCTTCTCGGCCTCGGTCACGGCCTCGGCCAGGGCGGCCGGGTCGAGCAGGGCGACCTGCTTCGGGTCGTACGGATCGTTGCGGTAGCTCATGGCGTACGGGCACTCCCTCACGGCGGTGCCGGCCCTCACGGGCGGCGAAGCGAGTCTACGGACGCGCGGCTGCGCCGCAGCCCGCCGGTGGGAGTCGCGTGGGGAGCAGGTCAGGCCCGCCGCCCGCCGACACCGGCGGGCTGGCTAAAGGAACGCCGTATCGCGTTCACCATGGGGGCCGCTCTCCCTGTGGGGTGTGAGGTCAGCGCTGCGCTTTCGCTGAAGCGTACAGGCAGACCGCCGCAGCCGCAGCCAGGTTGAGGCTCTCGGCACGCCCGTGCAGCGGCACCCGGACCCGGGCGTCGGCGGCCTCGACCAGTTCGGTGGGCAGGCCGTGCGCCTCGGAGCCGAACAGCCAGGCGGTGGGCGCGGCGAGCCGGCCGGCGTCGGCCAGGTCGTCGAGGTCGTCGGCGCCGTGCCCGGTGGCGGCGAGCACGGTCAGCCCGGCGGACCGGGCCGCGACGAGCACCTCGGCGGGGTCGGGTTCGCGGACCACGTCGACGTGGAACAGGCTGCCGGCCGAGGACCGGACACACTTGCCGTTGTACGGGTCGACGGCCTCGCCGGCGAAGACCACCGTGGCGGCCCCGGCCGCGTCGGCGGTCCGCAGCACGGTGCCGGCGTTGCCCGGGTCACGGATGCCGGCGAGTACGGCGACCAGGCGCGGGCGGCGGGCCAGTGCGGTCTCCAGCGGTACGTCGACGTGCTCGCAGACGGCGACCAGTCCCTGCGGTGCGACGGTCTCGGCGAGCGCGGCGAGCGCCTCCCCGGTCACCTCGGAGACGGGTACGTCGTCCCGGGCGGCGGCTGCCGCGAGGTCGGCGTACCGGTCGAGGGCGGCCGGCGTGCCGAACAGCTCCCGCACCGTACGCGGGCGGGCCAGTGCCTCGCGGACCGCCTGCGGCCCCTCGGCCAGGAACCGGCCGGTGGCCTCGCGCTCCCGGCGGCGGTGGAGCCGACGGGCGGCGACCACCCGGGGCGTACGCGGAGTGAAGGTCATGTCGTCCTCACCACACACGCGCGAGGCGCCCCCGGTCGTGGGGACGCCTCACTGCGTTGTGCGGGGATCAGGCGGCCTGAGCCGGCGCGCCGCCGGTGCCCTCGGCCTTGACCGCGGCCCGGGCCAGCTCGACGATCGCCGCGAACGCCGGAGCGTCGTGGACCGCCATGTCGGCCAGGATCTTGCGGTCGACCTCGATGCCGGCCAGGCGCAGGCCCTGGATCAGGCGGTTGTAGGTCATCCCGTTGGCACGGGCACCCGCGTTGATCCGCTGGATCCACAGCTGCCGGAAGTCGCCCTTGCGGTCGCGACGGTCCCGGTAGGCGTACTGCATCGAGTGCAGCACCTGCTCCTTGGCCTTGCGGTACAGCCGGGAGCGCTGACCGCGGTAGCCACTCGCGGTCTCCAGCAGGGTACGACGCTTCTTCTGGGCGTTCACAGCCCGCTTGACGCGTGCCATCTCAACTCCTTCTTGGACTCAGGTTGGCGCGCGTCAGCGGCCGAGCAGCTTCTTGAGGCGCTTGACGTCGGACTTGGCGACCTCGACCAGGCCCGTCAGCCGCCGGGTACGGGTGGAGGGCTTCTTCTCCAGGTTGTGGCGCAGACCGGCCTGCTGCTTCACGATCTTGCCCTTACCGGTCACGCGGACCCGCTTGCCCGTCCCCGTGTGGCTCTTCATCTTCGGCATGTGGAACGTCTTCTCCCCTGTTACTCGCCGCTGTTGTCGGCGACGGTGCCGGTGTCACCGGCTGCTGCGGTCTCGCCGGCCTCCGGCGCGGCGGAATCCTCCGCTGCCCGGTCCCGGGGCGCCCCGCCCCGGGAGGCGACCGCGGCGACCGCGGCGGCCTTGGTGGCGCGGTGCGGCGCGAGCACCATGATCATGTTTCGACCGTCCTGCTTCGGAGCGGCCTCGACGTACCCCAGCTCCGAGATCTCGCTCTCCAGCCGACGCAGGAGCCGGTAACCCAGCTCCGGGCGACTCTGCTCGCGACCGCGGAACATGATCGTCACCTTGACCTTGTCGCCGGCCTTGAGGAACCGCACCACGTGACCCTTCTTGGTCTCGTAGTCGTGCGGATCGATCTTCGGCCGGAGCTTCATCTCCTTGATGACGGTCTGCTGCTGGTTACGCCGCGCTTCGCGCGCCTTGAGTGCGCTCTCGTACTTGAACTTGCCGAAGTCCATGAGCTTGCACACCGGCGGGCGCGCCATCGGCGCAACCTCGACCAGGTCCAGATCGACGTCCGCGGCCAGCTGAAGGGCGCGCTCCAGCGGGACGATGCCCACCTGCTCACCCTCGGGGCCGACCAGTCGGACCTCACGTGCCCGGATCTGCTCGTTCACGCGTGGTTCGACGCTGATGGGGCCTCCTCGAGTCGGATCTTCATAGGCGGCCGACCCTGCGGCTCCCGGTTGGGAGCCGACCCGGAAAGCAGAAGGCCCCGGCGCATGCCAGGGCCCGCTCGACCGGTCGGCACGATCACAGGATCGCGCATCCCGACCCGGGACATGCCCGGAACCGGAGACCGGACCCGGCCGCCGCAGTCGGCGACTCGGGTGGGAGCAGGCGCCCCACTTTCATGGCCGCCCGCTCAACGCGGACAGCCTGGTCGACTCGACCACACTACACCCTCGGTAACCACCGCCCCAAACCGACCCGCCCTATCCCGGTCCGCCCGCGCTGATCCACCCGCCCGCACCGGGTCTGTCGTCCGGTGCGACGGGTCTGTCGTCCGGGTGCGACGGGTGGTGGTTCGGGCCGGGCCCTGTCGATTCGGGCCGGGCCCTGTCGAGCTGAACCGTCGGCGCCATCACCGAGGGCCGAACCCGTGGCGATCCATTCGTGCCGTCAGCTCGACAGGCCGCCGACCACACGGTGGAGTGCAGCGGCGAAGGCGACTGAGCGTGACGACCGGTCGCGCGGGAGATTCCAGTGCGGGAAGTACCCCGTGCGCCACGGACGCTCAGCGCCACGGGCAGTGAGCCGGCCCGGACGAAGTGCCCGGGTGAGGGCGCTCAGCGGGTGGCGCGCTCGGAGACGGCGGTCAGGTGCGCCTGGTGCAGGCGGCGCAGGGCACGGACGCCGTCGACGGCGAGCTGCTTGTCGGCGGCCTGGAGGGCGACCACCGGCAGCAGGTCGTCGTCGTACAGCTCCAGGGCGGCCCACGGTGCGCCGCGGTCGAAGCGGACGCCGCGGACGACCTCCCAGGGCAACTCGTACGAGCCGATGATGTTGCGGACCCGGATGCGGTGGGCGTCCGCCTCGACCCGGGGACGGGTGAACAACAGCGTGCCGAGGGCGAACAGGACACCGAGCCCGATCATGGCGAACTGGTCGCCGCGCTGGAAGGTGCCGTAGCCGTTGCCGGTGGGGCCGGTCAGGGTGGTGGCGATCAGGGCGAACACGACGACCAGCACGGCCGCCGAGATCCAGCAGACCAGCCGGATGCGGCGCGGTCGCAGGTGGATCCGGTCGGTGCCGTTCACCGGCTCGCGTTCGCCCGTGCCGGCACTGGCCTGCGTCGCGTCCCGCCGCTCACTCATGCGCCCAGTTTGCCATCCGACCCCGGCACGTCGTCCGGCGCCACACGGACCGCACCGTCGTCCCCACCGGTCCCGACCTCGGCGACCGGGGGCGTGCGTGGGACCGGGGGTGGGGTGCCGGTGGCCGGGGCGGTGGCGGCGCGCGGTCCACGACCGGCGACCAGCACGGCGAGCAGGGTGAGCACGGCGCCGGCCAGCACCGGCAGCCGGGCGCCGGGGCCCTGCGGCAGCAGCGCGTCCAGTAACAGTGCGCCGACGAGTTGGCCGCCGACCAGGGCCAGGCCGGTACGCAGGACGCCGGCCGCCCGGACGCCGATCACCAGGGCGGCGACGATGCCGACGCCGAGCAGCCCGCCGGTGTAGAGGTGCCACCCGCTCGGCCAACTGATGGACGGGCCGGAGAAGGCGCCCGCCAGCGCGGCGACGAGCAGCACCACCGGCGTACTGACGACGAAGTTGACCGCGACCCCGGCGGCGGCCGAACCGGCGGCGGAGATCCGGCCGTTGAGCGCGGCCTGCAACGCCACGGCGACACCGCCGAGCACGGCCAGCAGGAGCACACCCACGGCCAGGTCACCGATCGGTCGGCCGGTCTGGGCCAGGGCCACCGCAGCCACCCCGAGCAGCGCCCCGGCGATGCGGGGCGCGGTGAGCGGCAGCCGACCCACCGGGGCCAGGCCGGAGCGGTCCGAGGCCAGCCCACCGAGGCTGCTGCCGGCGACCTGGGCGATGGTGAAGACCGCGACGCCGAGCACCGGCACGGCGTAGGCGGCGAGCACCACGATGGCCGCGCCGCCCAGCCCGCCGAGGTACGACCACCAGGGCAGCCGGGCCCGCCGCAACGCGACGAGCCCGGTCCGCATGGACGGCAGCGCCAGCAGCCCGAGCAGGACCAGCAGGCAGCCGCCGAGGTTGTTGACGACCGCGCCCACGGTGGCGTTGCCGGTCCGCTGGCCCAGCTCGGCGTTGACCGCGCCCTGCGCCGCCGACGCGACGCCGCCGAGGGTGACCAGAGCCAGCGCGAGCGCCGCCGGGCGCGGCCTCACAGCCGGCAGGCGTGGATGTTGGTGACCAGGATCGCCCGGGCGCCGAGGTCGTAGAGCTCGTCCATGATCTGGTGCACGTCGTCGCGCAGCACCATGGCCTGCACCGCCACCCAGCCCTCGCGGTGCAGTGGGGAGACGGTCGGCGACTCGATGCCGGGGGTCAGCGAGCTGGCCCGGTCCAGCAGTCCGGCCGGTACGTCGTAGGCGAGCATCACGTAGCGGCGGGCCACCAGCACCCCGTGCAGCCGGCGCAGCAACTGCTCGGCCTGCGGGTGGGCGTCGGCACCGACGCGGCGGACCAGCACCGCCGACGAGCGCAGCAGCGGCTCACCGAAGACCACCAGCCCGGCCTGGCGCAGCGTGGCACCGGTCTCGACCACGTCGGCGACCACGTCGGCGACACCGAGCCGGATGGCGTTCTCCACCGCGCCGTCGAGCCGGATCACGTCGGCCTTGACGCCCAGCTCGGTCAGGTGCCGCTCGACCAGCCCCGGGTACGCGGTGGCGATCCGGTGCCCGCCGAGTTCCCGGACGTCGTCGACGTCGTCCGCGCGGGCGGCGAAGCGGAAGGTGGCCCGGCCGAAGTTCAGGTCGACGATCTCCTCGGCCGGCGCGCCGGAGTCGATCAGCAGGTCCCGGCCGGTGATGCCGACGTCCAGGTCACCGGAGCCGACGTAGGTGGCGATGTCCTTCGGGCGCAGGTAGAAGAACTCGATGTCGTTGGGTTCGTCCCGGCAGACCAGGTCCTTCGGGTCGGTGCGCTGGCGGTAGCCCGCCTCGCGCAGCATCTTGGCGGCCGATTCGGCCAGGGCGCCCTTGTTGGGTACGGCGACACGCAGCATGACGGAGTGCTCCTTCGATCGGGTTGAGGTCGACGGCGGGGCACTCACAGATGTCGGTAGACGTCCTTCAGGTCGAGACCACTGGCCAGCATCAGCACCTGGACCTGGTAGAGCAGTTGGGAGATCTCCTCGGCGGTGCGCTCGGGCCCCTCGTGCTCGGCGGCCATCCACGACTCGGCCGCCTCCTCGACGACCTTCTTGCCGATGAAGTGCACGCCCTTCTCCAGCGCGGCGACCGTGCCGGAGCCCGGGGTGCCGGCGGCGGCCTTGGCCTGCAGCTCGGCGAACAACTCCTCGAACGTCTTCACGGAATCGGATTCTTTCAGTCGCCCTCGGTCGCCGTGAGCACGGGGCCGGTGTCGACCGCTGGGCGGGACCGGAATTCCCTACCGACATGGTGGGACACCCCTTCGACGTCCGCCGATGCAGGTCGTACGCTGTGCGCCATGGTCAGCACTCCTCGCATCCTCGCGCTCGCGGCCGCCGGCTCGGTCCTGCTCGCGGTCAGCGCCTGCGCGCCCGAATCCGCACCCGCCCCCCAGCCCACCGCGTCCGCCGCGTGCGACAAGGAGAGCCTGGTCACCCGTACGCCGGGCAAGCTCACCATCGCCACCGACGAGCCCGCGTACCAGCCGTGGTTCGTCGACGACAAGCCGGACAACGGGGAGGGCTTCGAGTCCGCCGTGGCGTACGCGGTGGCCGAGAAGCTCGGGTACGCCCGCGCGGACGTGGTCTGGACCCGGGTCAAGTTCGAGACCGCCGTCGCGCCCGGGCCGAAGGAGTTCGACTTCGACATCAACCAGTTCTCCATCACCGACGAGCGCAAGCGGGCGGTGGACTTCTCCGCGCCGTACTACCTGGTGCGGCAGTCGGTCATCGCGCTGAAGTCCTCCAAGATCGCGGGGAGGACGTCGCTGGCCGACCTGCGCGACGCCAAGCTCGGCGCCCAGGTCGGCACGACCAGCTACCAGGCGATCACCGACCTGGTGAAGCCGACGGTCGAGCCGCAGGTCTACAACAGCAACGACGACGCCAAGAAGGCGCTGCAGAACGGGCAGATCGACGGGCTGGTGGTGGACCTGCCCACCGCGTTCTACATCACCTCGGCCGAGATCGACGACGCGGTGATCGTCGGGCAGTTCCCCCAGGTGGGTTCGCCGGAGGCGTTCGGGCTGCTGCTGGACAAGGACTCGCCGCTGACCGGCTGCGTCAGCGGTGCGGTCGGTCAGCTCGCCGGTGACGGCGTGCTGAAGCAGTTGGAGCAGCAGTGGCTCGCCCAGGTGGCGGGTGCACCCGAACTCACGTGAGCACCCTCACCCACCACGATCCGTCGCCCGCGCAGCGGGCCCGGGACGCGTACCGTCGTCGGCAGACCGTGCTGAGCGTGCTGATCGCCGCCGCCTCCACGGCGGTGATCGGCACGCTGCTGGCGGTCGCGGTGACCGGGGCGCCGGGCTGGGACCGGGTACGCGAGTCGTTCCTCGACCCGGAGATCGCCCGGGACGCGCTGCCCCGGGTGCTCGCCGGGCTCTGGCTCAACGTCCGGCTGCTGGTCTGCTGCGCGATCGGCGCGCTGCTGCTCGGGTTGCTGATCGCCGTCCTGCGGACGCTGCGCGGTCCGGTGTTCTTCCCGATCCGGGCGCTCGCGGCCGGGTACACGTACACGTTCCGCGGCCTGCCGCTGATCATCGTGCTGTACGTGCTCACCCTCGGCGTGCCGGGGCTGCGGTTGCAGGGCATGCCGCCGGTGCTGGTGCTGGGCGGGTTGGCGCTGGTGCTCACCTACGGCGGGTACCTGGCCGAGGTGTTCCGCGCCGGCATCGAGTCGGTGCATCCCAGCCAGCTCGCGGCGGCCCGCTCGCTGGGGCTCACCTATCGGCAGACCATGCGGCACGTGGTGCTGCCGCAGGCGGTCCGGCGGGTGGCGCCGCCGCTGCTCAACGACGTGGTGGCGTTGCAGAAGGACGTCGGGCTGGTCTCCCTGGCCGGCCCCATCGACGCGGTACGGGCCGCGCAGATCGCCACCGCCCAGACGTTCAACTACACGCCGTACATCGTGGCCGGGGTGCTCTTCGTCCTGCTCGCCATCCCGCTGATCGCGGTCACCGACCAGGTGACGTTGCGGGCGGCCCGACGCCAGTCCGGAGGCTGACCGTGGACGTGTTGCGGTGTCGGGGGCTGCGCAAGGAGTTCGGTGGCCGGGTGGTGCTGGACTCGCTCGACCTGACCGTGGCCGAGCACCGGGTGGTGGCGTTGATCGGGGCCTCCGGCTCCGGCAAGTCGACGCTGCTGCGCTGCGTCAACCTGCTGGAGGAGCTGCACGACGGGACGATCGAGCTGGACGGCGAGGAGATCACCGCCCCCGGCGTGGACCCGGACCGGGTACGCCGCCGCATCGGCATGGTCTTCCAGGCGTACAACCTCTTCCCGCATCTGAGCGTGCTGGACAACGTGACGCTGGCTCCGCGTCGGGTGCACGGGCGGTCCCGGGCCGACGCCGAGGCGCACGCCCGGGAGCTGTTGGACCGGGTGGGGCTCGCAGACCGGGCCGACGCGTACCCGGATCGGCTCTCCGGCGGCCAGCAGCAGCGGGTGGCGATCGTGCGGGCGCTGGCCAACTCGCCCCGGCTGCTGCTGCTCGACGAGGTCACCTCGGCGCTCGACCCGGAGCTGGTCGGCGAGGTGCTCACGATGATCCGTGACCTCAAGGCCGACGGCATGACCATGGTGCTGGCCACCCACGAGATGGGCTTCGCCCGGGACGTGGCCGACCAGGTCTGCTTCCTCGACGGCGGCCGGGTGGTCGAGTCCGGCCCGCCGGCCCAGGTGTTCGGCGCGCCCACGCAGCCGCGTACCCGGCAGTTCCTGGCCCGGATCATCGAGGCCGGTCGCCTACCGGGTGCGGTCGGGGGCGATCGTGACGACGGTCACCGTCGCTGACCGGCAGGTTTGTACCCTTGATTGGGTACAAACCGACCATGACGACGTCTGTTGAGGTAGCCGTGCCCCGTTCCGCATCCGACCCGGTCGACGTCGCCCACCTGCGGAAGGTCCTCGACGGGCCGTGGGCCGAGGTCCGCGACGCGCACCGGGACAAACTCGACGACCCTTTCCTCCCCGTCTACGGGGAGAGCGGCCACCAGGCCCGGGAGCGGATCAGTCGACTGCTCACCGAGCTCCCCGCCGAGCTGGGCATGGCGGCGTCCTTCCCCACCGAGTACGGCGGCCGTGCCGACGTCGGTGCCTCGATCGTGGCCAGCGAGATGCTGGCGCAGGTCGACCTCTCGCTGATGGTCAAGGCGGGCGTGCAGTGGGGCCTGTTCGGCGGGGCGGTCCTGGCGCTCGGCACCCGTCGGCACCACGACGCGTACCTGCGCGACATCGTCGCGGGCGATCTGCTCGGCTGCTTCGCGATGACCGAGACCGGGCACGGCTCGGACGTCCAGCAACTCCGCACCACCTGCACGTACGACCCGCAGACGCAGACCTTCGACCTGCACACCCCCCATCAGGCCGCCCGCAAGGACTACATCGGCAACGCCGCCCGGGACGGTCGCATGGCGGTGGTCTTCGCGCAGCTCGTGACCGGCGGGCAGCGGCACGGCGTCCACGCCTGGTTGGTGCCGATCCGCGACGCGGACGGCACCCCGATGCCCGGCGTGACCATCGGCGACGCCGGTCCCAAGGCCGGGCTGCTCGGCGTGGACAACGGGCGGCTCAGCTTCGACCACGTCCGCGTGCCCCGCGACATGCTGCTGGACCGCTACGGCCAGGTCGCCGCGGACGGCACCTACGCCAGCCCGATCGCCGACGACTCCCGGCGCTTCTTCACCATGCTCGGCACCCTGGTCCGGGGCCGGGTCAGCGTGGGTGGCGCGGCGGCGGCGGCGACCAAGTCGGCGCTGACCATCGCGGTCCGCTACGGCGACGTGCGCCGCCAGTTCGGCGCGCCCGACGCCGACCGTGAGGTGCTGCTCAACGACTACCTGGCCCACCAGCGCAAGCTGCTGCCCGCCCTGGCCACCACGTACGCGCTGCACTTCGCCCAGGCCGAGCTGGTCGCCGCGATCCACGAGGTGCAGGGCGGCGACGAGCCGGTCGACGAGCACCGGCAACGGGAGCTGGAGTCGCGGGCCGCCGGCCTCAAGGCCGCGCAGACCTGGCACGCGACCCGGACCATCCAGACCTGCCGCGAGGCGTGCGGCGGTGCCGGCTACCTGGCCGAGAACCGGCTGCCCAGCCTCAAGGCCGACACCGACGTGTTCACCACCTTCGAGGGCGACAACACGGTCCTGCTGCAACTGGTGGCCAAGGGGCTGCTCACCGGCTACAAGGACGAGTTCGGTTCGCTGGACGGCTGGGGGCGGGCGTCCTTCGTCGCCGAGCAGGTCCGCGAGATGGTGTTGGAGCGTACGGCCGCGCGGGCGCTCATCGAACGGCTCGTCAGCGCCGTACCCGGTCGGGGCGAGGAGGTCGCCGTCACCGACCGGGGCTGGCAGCTCAGCGTATTCGAGGACCGCGAGAGGCACCTGCTCGACGGTGCCGTCCGGCGGCTGCGCAACGGCGCGAACACCAAGCGGGACCGACCCTTCGACATCTTCAACGACGTGCAGGACCACGTCCTCACCGTCGCCTCCGCGCACATCGACCGGGTGACGCTGGAAGCGTTCGTCGCCGGCATCGAACGCACCACCGACCCGGCCGTCGCGGCCCTGCTCTCCCGCGTCTGCGACCTGTACGCGCTCAGCGTCATCGAGGCCCACAAGGGATGGTTCCTGGAGCACGGCCGGCTCACCCCGGCCCGCGCCAAGGCGATCACCGCCGTGGTGAACAGCCTGCTCAAGGAGCTGCGCCCGCAGATGCGCACGCTGGTCGACGGCTTCGCCATCCCGGAGGCGTGGCTGCACTGCGCCATCCTGCGCGAGGAGGCCGACCGGCAGGAGGCGATGGCCACTCACGACCGGTACCCGACTGATCGGTAACGGATCGCGGACAGGACGGTCACCGAGGGTGCCCCATCCTGGGGCGACACGCCTCACCGACGGGAGACCTCCTGGTGATCTGGATCATCGAAAGCGAGAGCAAGCTGAGCCGCGAGTTCGCGGCCGACCTCAAGCGCCTGCGGGGCAACGAGGCGGTCGCGGTACACACCGGCCGATCCGTGCTGAACAGCAAGATCGCCGAGATGCGGACCCGGCTCGCGCCCCCGCTCGCGCCCGGCGAGCCGGTGCTGGTCCTCGCCCACTCCGGCTACGCGCTCGACGACCGGCACCACGAGGAGCGGCCCTGGGTCGGCGGGCGCTGGCTGGACGAGTTCGTGCAGGACGTCACGGCGAAGTTCACCCCCGCCGGCATCAGCGGCCGTACGCTCTGGTTCCTCGTCTGCCACACCGGGCACGACGTCGCCACGCTGGGTAACCTGCTGGCCGCCGCCGGGGTGAACGACGTGACGATCTACATGCCGACCGACTTCATGTACATCAGCAAGCAGGGAATCCCGCACGTCCTCATCAGCGAGGCCGACCTCGAATCCGTGAACAAGGACGTCGCGAAGTGGGACGGTGACTACATGAGCATCTCGGGCTCGCAGCCCACCGGGGCCTACTGGGCCGGCTGCACGGTCCGCAACCAGGTGGTCACCACGCTCGGCGCGCGGACGGTCGAGGAGGCCGTCCGGGAGCAGTTCGACCCGGAGGAGGACGAAGCCTGAGCCGCCGACGCCGGGGACCCGGACACGGTCCCCGGCGATCAGGCGACGGCTGGTCTCTGCGAGGGCCGGGTCCCGATTCACGGCGTTCGTCGCGTCACGCCGACAAGCGTCGCCAGTCGCGCGACGTCGGCCGCTGCTGGTGAGCCCCGGGCGATCTCGGCGATCAGCGTACGAGCCAGCGGACGGCACCGGACCTCTGCCGGTGCCGTCCGATGCGCCTCGACCAGCGTGCGGCCGGCCCCCCGCAGGTCACCCGCTTGGAGGTACGCCCGCGTGGCGTCGAGGAGGTAGGCCGCCTGATACTCCCCGGGCAACCGCCGCAGCAACCCCCGTCGCAGGATGTTCTCGTGCCGAAACAGAGCGTCGCCGATATCGCCAAGTTCAGTCGCCACGACCACCCGGGCCATCTCCACTGCCGTCATCCCGAAGGTGACGTGGCAATCCGCACCCCCGTCTCTGATCCGGTTGGCGATTCCAGCAGCCTGCTCGATCGACGCCACCGCACCAGACGTGTCCGAGGCGGCGGCAGCAGCCATCGCGGCTTGCAGCAACAGCGTGCCCCGCACGGACAGATCTCCCGCTCCCGCCTGCCTCTGGTCGACACAGCGTGCCGCAGCGATCGTTGCCGTCATCGCAAGCTGATTCCGGCCTGCGGCCCGCAAGGCTTGACCGAGTGGGATCGCAGCGGTTGCCGCCAGCAACGGATCGAGGTTCGCGACGGTCACTGCCCGGTCTGCCACCAGCCATGCCAGAGCGACCTCGCCGATCTTCACCGACACCAACGAGGTGATCCGGTACGCCTGCACCAGGAGTTCGACTCCTGCCCGGACATCGGACCGATGTGTGTGCTGCACGGACACCAACAGCTCCGGAAGTGTCCGCAACACCTGCGGGTAATGAGCATGGTGATAGGTCAACCAGGCATGCGTGACCTGTCGCCGAACCTCTTCGACACTCCCCGACCGACTCGAAGGGCTGGGCCGGAACACGTCATGGCAGGCGATGACGGCATAGACCTTGTCCAACCCGTCGGCCCTGTCGCTGACCGTCGATGAGAGCCCGTCGACGTTGCGACCAAGCAGCACTGCTGGATCAACCCGCAGGACCCGCGCGATCTCCTCGATCAGGGGGTACCGGTCGAGAGCACGGGCACCTCGCTCCACCTTGTCGACCCAACTCTTCGACTTTCCCAGCCGATCGGCCAGCATCTGCTGGGTCATCCGCCGCCGTACCCGCCACTGCGCCATCCGACGCCCTATCGGCACCTCACTCCGCACGACGACCCCGGCCGACCCGACGCGCGCGGGTCGTCTCCTCGGCCGGTATCCGCTCCGCCTCGGCGAGATCGAGAATCCGCTGCTTTGCGGCCTCCCGCTCGGCCGCCTCGATCTGTTCGCCACGGCTCGCTGATGCCTGATGGTCTCTGCTGCCCATTTCCCGACCCTTCGACGAGGGCGCGGCGACAAGACGATGGAGGATGAACCCTGCCGCCGTCACCCTCGATCGTCCTGGGATCACAGAGAGCAAGTCGAGCGAGTCGCCTCGTCCGCTACGGCATGCCGGACAGGGCGAGTTGGCGGACAGCCGCAATGACCTCGTTGGTCAGCCGTCGAGACGCGGAGGCAACGGCTATCTGATCCGCCGCTGCCAACGTCTCGCCGGCCACTGTCAGGTCGCCAGCCTGCCCCTGCGCGATGGCAAGGTGCACGAGGTTGCGCCCGTGCCAATCCGCTCCGGCCGCCTCCTCGCTCACCCCTGCGACACCCGCCATCAGCAGTTCCAGCGCCCGGTCGTTCGCACGGCTGTCGGTCGCGCCGAGGTAGCGCCACGCGATGCCGTGCTGCACGGCGAAGAACGACGGCGTGTACCAGTAGCCCCACGGGGACAACGGCCCCTCCGCAGCCTGGTCTGCCAACTCGGACGCCTCGGCCAGACAGCTACTCACTTCCGCGGCAGCCGCGCCCGCCATAGCCAATCCTCTAGCCTCCTGACCTGCGCAGTAGGCACGCAGCGCGGCATCGACGCTGTCGTCCCGTCGAGCGGCGCGGGACAGTCCGACCATTGCCGGCAGGTCACCCTGCCACTCCGCTTGGTGGCCCTGAAACGACAGCACAGTGGCGACTAGATTCTTGTTGCCGGCCTCGTTCGCCCATTGCAGAGCCCGCGCGTGCCAGCTAGTCGCCGCACGCGCGTCCCCTCGGGCGATACCCAGCCATCCCGCGAACTGTGCCCACTGAGCAGCCATGTCCACCATCTCGGCTCTCGCCCCCACAGGTGCGTCGCGCAGCAGGGACACCACCGTGTCGAGTTGCACACGGACCGCTCCCATCACGGGTCCGGACCCGATGGCGTCCTCCAGGCGGCGGTAACCCGCGAGGAGATTGCCGAGAGCGTTGACCGCAGCGGAATCGACGCAGTGGGGCCGCAGCGCCGCAAATGCCAGCCGCTCCCCCACTTCCGGAGCCGTCGACACCATTCCGGCCAATGCTCCCTGCGCCTGGAGCGCGCGGTCCAGCCGGGCCGCGATCTCCACCGTGGGTTTGGTCTGCCCCGACTCGAACTGGTGAATCAGGCTCTTGCCGTGGTTGACAACGGCGGCCAACTGTCGCAGGGACAGCCCTCGGTCCTCACGTAGCCGCCGCAGTTCAACGGCGAAACGCGGATCCACAATCGTGCTCGCGCGCGGAGGCATATCCCGGTCCCCTTGTCGTCCGGACCTGTCCTAGGACTTGGCGTCGGGATCCGCCACTTCACCCTGAGACAATTCGCCTCTGCTGGCCGATCTCGAAAGGCCACGTTCCGATCCGCGTAGGTACTCACGAAAGAGAGGAGGAAGCAGTTCCCACCGACATCCTCCACCGATTCATTGATCAATTGAAGCGGCGGCTCGCACTTCTCCACTGCCCGCGTACACCCCTCCGTCGCCGGAGGGGTGCCGGGCGGGTCAGACGCCGAAGCCGACGCGTTGGTTGCCGACGGTGGCGACCTGCCGGACGGCCAGCGCCGCGTCGAGCGCGGCGACGGTGGCCGCCCAGCCCTTGTCCTCGGCGGAGCCGGGCAGACCGGCCCGGTCGCGGGCCTGCTCGATGGTGTCGACGGTGAGCACACCGTGCGCCACCGGTTTGCCCTCGTCCAGCGCGATCCGGGTCAGCCCGTCGGTGACCGAGCGGCAGACGTAGTCGAAGTGCGCGGTCGCGCCACGGATCACCACGCCGAGCGCCACCACCACGTCGCAGCGGCGGGCCAACGCCTGCGCCACCACCGGCAGCTCCACCGAGCCGGCCACCCGGGCCGTCACGGCCCGCGCGCCGCACGCCTGCGCGGCGGCGACCGCCCGCTCCAGCATGTGGTCGGTCAGCTCACCGTGCCACCGTGCGGCGACCACTCCCACGGTCATCCCGGACGCGTCGACCGGGGTCGTGCCCGGCTCGCCGAAACCCGCCATCTCGCCTACGCTCCGATCTCTTTGCCGGCGACCGGGCGGCCCATCGGGGCCTCCGACACCTCGTCCAGGTCCAGCAGGTGCCCCATCCGGTCCCGCTTGGTGCGCAGGTAGCGCACGTTCTCCGGGTGCGGGCGCACCGGCAGGCCCTCGCGGCCGGTCACGGTGAGCCCGTAGCCCTCCAGTCCAGCCCGCTTGGCCGGGTTGTTGGTCAGCAGCCGCATCGTGCGGACCCCGAGGTCGTAGAGGATCTGCGCGCCGGTGCCGTAGTCCCGGGCGTCGGCCGGCAGGCCCAGGTCCAGGTTCGCGTCGACGGTGTCCCGGCCCTGGTCCTGCAACTGGTACGCCTGGAGCTTGTGCAACAGGCCGATGCCGCGCCCCTCGTGACCACGGACGTAGAGGACCACGCCCCGGCCCTCCCGGGCGACCCGCTCCAGCGCGGCGTTGAGCTGCGGCCCGCAGTCGCAGCGCACCGAGGCGAAGACGTCGCCGGTCAGGCACTCGGAGTGCACCCGCACCAGCACGTCGCGCCCGTCGCCGATGTCGCCGATCACCAGCGCCACGTGCTCGGCCGTGTCGTACTCGCTGCGGTAGCCCAACGCCCGGAACACCCCGTGCTCGGTGGGCATCCGCGCGTCGGCGACCAGTTCCACCTGCTTCTCGGTACGCCGCCGGTAGGCGATCAGGTCGGCGATGGTGATCAGGGCCAGCGAGTGCTCGGCGCGGAACTTCTCCAGGTCCGGCAGCCGCATCATGGTGCCGTCGTCGTTGACCAGCTCGCAGAGCACACCGGCCGGACGCAGCCCGGCCAGCCGGGTCAGGTCCACGGCCGCCTCGGTGTGCCCCGGCCGACGCAGCACCCCGCCGGTGCGGGCCCGCAGCGGCACCACGTGCCCGGGTCGGGCCAGGTCGGTCGGGTCGGTGGCCGGGTCGGCGAGCAGCCGGATGGTGTGCGCCCGGTCGGCGGCGGAGATGCCGGTGCTCACGCCCTCGCGGGCGTCCACGGTCACCGTGTACGCGGTCTGCCGCCGGTCCTGGTTGGTGTGGTGCATGGGCGGCAGGTCGAGCCGGTCGCACTCGTCCTCGGTGAGCGGTACGCAGATGAAGCCGGAGGTGTGCCGCACGGTGAACGCGAGCAGCTCCGGGGTGGCCAGTTCGGCGGCGAAGATCAGGTCGCCCTCGTTCTCCCGGTCGGCGTCGTCGACCACGACGACCGGTCGGCCGGCGGCGATCTCCGCCAGCGCGTCCTCCACACTGTCGAAGGTCATGCCGTCACTCCGCTCCGCTCCGTGCCGCCATGAGGCAGCGCCACACCGCACCGATGATTCGCTCGCTGACGCTCGCTCATGCCGTCACCTCCTTGGCGGCGAGCAGGCGCTCGACGTACTTGGCCAGGACGTCGGTCTCCAGGTTGACCGGGTCGCCGACGGTCCGGCCGCCGAGCGTGGTCAGCGACAGCGTGGTGGGGATCAGGCCGACGGAGAACCAGTCGGCACCGACCTCGGCCACGGTCAGCGACACCCCGTCCACGGTGATCGACCCCTTCTCCACCACATACCTGGAGAGCGTGGCGGGCAACCGGAACCGGACCGTCTCCCAGCGCGGCGCCGCTTCCCGGGAGAGCACCTCGCCCACCCCGTCGACGTGCCCCTGCACCAGGTGACCGCCGAGGCGGCTGTTGAGTGCGGCGGCGCGTTCCAGGTTGACCGGGTCACCGGCGCGCAGCGCGCCCAACGCCGTGCGCCGCAGCGTCTCGCCCATCACGTCGGCGGTGAACACCCCGCCGTCGACCTCCACCACGGTCAGGCAGACGCCGTTGACCGCGATCGAGTCGCCGTGTCGGGCGTCGGAGGTGACCAGTGGGCCGCGTACGGCGACCGTGGCCGAGTCCTGTGCCGTCGGGGTGATCCCGACGACCTCGCCCAGTTCCTCGACGATGCCGGTGAACATGCCTAGCCCTCCCTCTTTCGGGGCAGCGCGGTGATCCGCAGGTCGGGACCGATCTGCGTAACGTCGGTGAGTTCCAGGTCGATGGCCTCGGCGATGGTGCTCACCCCGGCGTCGACCAGGGCGGCGGGTCCGGCGCCGAGCAGCCGGGGCGCGAGGTAGCCGACGACCCGGTCGACCAGGCCGGCGGCGAGGAACGCCCCGGCCAGTCGCGGGCCGCCCTCCAGCAGCACGGCGCGTACCCCGCGTCCGTGCAGCGCGGCCATCAGCGCGAACAGGTCCACGCGGCCGTCCGGGCCGGCGCCCACCTCGGCGGTGGTGGCGATCCAGGTCCGGGCCGCGCCGTCGCGGACCGTGGCGTCGGCCGGGGTACGCCCCGACGAGTCCACCACCACCCGCAGCGGCTGTCGGATGGCGAGGGTGCCGTCGCGCAGGTTGCGGACGGTGAGCCGGGGGTCGTCGGCGAGCACGGTGCCGACGCCGACGACCACCGCGTCGACGGTGGCGCGCAACGCGTGCACGTCCATCCGGGCCGCCTCGGAGGTGATCCACATGCTGGTGCCGTCGGCCGCCGCGGAGCGGCCGTCGAGCGTCGCGGCATACTTCCAGATCACGTAGGGCAGGCCCCGGCGCATGGCGGTCAGCCAGGCGATGTTGCCGTTCTCCGCCTCGGTGCCGCGTACCCCCAGGTCGACCCGGACCCCGGCGGCCCGCAGGGTGGCCGCGCCGCCGGTGGCGACCGGGTTGGGGTCCGGTACCGCGATCACCACCCGGGCGACCCCGGCCTGGACCAGGGCGGCGCTACAGGGGCCGGTGCGGCCGGTGTGGTCACAGGGTTCCAGGGTGACGACCGCGGTGCCGCCCTTGGCCCGCCGCCCGGCCTGCGCCAACGCGACGATCTCGGCGTGCGGACCGCCGGCGTACGCGTGGAAGCCCTCGCCGACCACCTCGCCGTCGGCGTCGAGCAGGACACAGCCGACGACCGGGTTCGGACTGGTCGTGCCGAGCCCGCGCGCCGCGAGCTCGATCGCACGACGCATCGCCTCGTCGACGGAGACGCTCGCCATCACCTGGCCCTGCCCTCTCGCTCTGCTCGCGCGGGCAGGAAGATCGACTCGCGAGCAGGCGGCGCACGTCCGGGTACGGCACAGCCGCCCCCGGCAGACGGTGGACACGCCGGGAACCCGGCGAACCACACGCCCGTGCCGTCCCGCGCGCTGTCTCCCATCCGGACTGTCTGGGTGCGGACCTGCCGCCCCCAACCGTCGGCCCCGGATTCTCACCAGGTCCACCGGGCGGACGAACCGCTCCCGGGTCGCGGGCTTACCACGGTCGGACCGTGGATCACCGCCGGTTCGGAATCTCACCGAGTCCCGCCAGCGCGTGGTGGGTACTGAGGGAAGTCTTACACGCTCGGGCGGGTTCTGCGCCACCCCGGCGAGCTACTTCACATGTCGGTGACCGGGATCGGCGACGCCCCGACGGCGGTCCACCGCCACGTACGAGCCGGGTTGGCTCTTGGCCACGGTCTTCATCTCCGAGGCGATGGTCATCGCCTCCAGGGGGTCGGTGAGGCGTTTGTCCCGGTCCGAGACGGAGACCCCGATGGAGAGCGTGACCAGCGCGGCCCGGCGGACGTTGCCGCGTCGGTCCTTCAGCTCCACGTAGCCGCGTTCCCGGTCGGTCGGGTCGTAGAGCGCGTCGGCGGCCTTCTCGAAGTCCGCCGACACCCGGGAGGTGAGCGGCAGAACCTGCTCCGGGGTGCAGACGAAGACGAAGTCGTCGCCGCCGACGTGCCCGAGGAAGGCCGGGGGCAACGCGACCGAGACCACCGCCCGGTGCAGGCTGCGGGCCAACGCGGAGATGAACCCGTCGCCCCGGGAGAAGCCGTACCGGTCGTTGACGCTCTTGAACCGGTCGATGTCGATGTAGCCGACGGCGTAGTCCGAGCCGACCCGGATCCGGTCGGCGATCTCCCGCCGGATGCGGCTGTTGCCGGGCAGCCCGGTCAGCGGGGAGACCTCGCGGAACTCCTTGTTGCGCCGCAGCGTGGAACTGACCCGGGCCACCAGCTCGGCGGTGTCGAACGGCTTGACCAGGTAGTCGTCGGCCCCGGCGCTGAGCCCGTGGACCTTGTCCACGGTCATCCCCTTGGCGGTCAGCATGATCACCGGCAGGGCGGCGGTCATCGGGTCGGCGCGCAACCGGCGGGTCAGCTCCAGCCCGTCCACCCGGGGCATCATCAGGTCCACCACGGCCAGGTCGGGCCGCTGCCGCTCGATCACCTCGAGCGCCTCCTGACCGTCACCGGCGAGCACCACCTCGAAGCCGTGCAGGCGCAGGTTCACCTCGACGAAACGGGCGATGTCCCGGTCGTCGTCGACGACCAGGATCACGTCCTTGTGTTCCCCGGCCGGCTCCACCTCAGGCCCCGGGCGCCGCGCGCTCCGCGAGGGCGCGCAGTCGGCGTACCGCCTCGGCCGGGTCGTCGGCGCCGTAGACCGCGGTGCCCGCGACGAAGGCGTCGGCACCGGCCGCGGCGGCCTGCTCGATGGTGTCGGCGGCGATCCCCCCGTCCACCTCGATCCGCAGTTCGAGATGGCCGGCGTCCACGTGCCGCCGCGCGAGCCGGACCTTCTCCAGCAACTGCGGCAGGAACCGCTGTCCCCCGAAGCCGGCCTTGATGGTCATCACCAGCAGCGTGTCGAAGCTCGGCAGCAGGTCGAGATACGGCTCGATCGGGGTGTCCCGGTCGATCGCCAGCCCGGCTTTGGCACCGGCGGCGCGCAGGTCCTTGGCCAGGGCCGCCGGGTCGTCGCACGCCTCGGCGTGGAAGGTCACGTTGTACGCGCCGGCGTCGGCGTAGCCGGGGGCCCACCGCTGCGGGTCCTCGATCATCAAGTGCACGTCGAAGGGCAGCCGGGTGGCGGCCCGCAGGCTCTGCACCACGGGCAGCCCGATCGTCAGGTTCGGCACGAAGTGGTTGTCCATCACGTCGACGTGCAACCAGTCCGCGGCGTCCTCGACGGCGCGGACCTCTTCGGCGAGACGGGCGAAATCGGCGGCGAGGATACTGGGCGCGACGATCGGCGGCGGTACGGTCACTGGGCCAGTGTACGAACGCGGCCGGCGGTCGCGGCAGCGCGCCACCAACGGGGACGCCCGGTGACTCGGGCGTGACCATTGGTGCAGAATGACCCCCTTCGGACTAGTGGAACCGGACGAAGCGGGGACTCGACTGGCCATTAGTCCGAATCGCGGCAACACTCCATCGGGGACGGTGACGGTAACGTGCAGGCCGGTGGGCACGGGATCCGACAGCCGGGCGACGGTTCCCGGAAAGGGCGGACGATGCGACGGTGGCTCGCGGCGCTGGCGCTGGCCGGCGCGGCTGCGATGGTGCTCAGCGGCTGCGTGCGGCCGGGTGGCACGGACGGCGACATCACCAACGGTTGGCCCGCCCTGCGGGCGCCGACGATGTTCGTCCCGGCCACCGACGCCTGCCTGCCCCGGATCACCGCGATCGTGCAGGCGAGCACGTACGAGACGGTGGACTGCGCCCGCAACCACCTCGCCGAGGCGGTCCACGTCGGTGCGTTCACCGGATCGGCGGCGCGGGGACGGCGACCGGAGCCGGGCTCGGCGGCGCTGCGGACCGCGCGGGCCGAGTGCGACCAGCGGGCCCGCCTGGTGCTCGGCGGCGACTGGCACACCGCACGGCTGACGATGAACATCGCGCTGCCCTCGGTCTCCGCCTGGAACAGCGGGGCCCGGTGGTTCCGCTGCGACCTGAGCGAGACCGACAGCATCGACAACACCCGCCCGGTCAACCGCACCGGCAGCCTGCGCGGCGCCCTGATCGGCGACTCGCCGCTGGTGCACCGCTGCTTCGACCCGAAGCTGATCGGCGACAACCTCAACTACATGGCCCCGGTGCTGTGCACCGAACCGCACCGCGCCGAGTTCGTCGGTGTCTACGTCGAGCAGGACATGAGCTGGGAGAAGTTCGTCGCCTCCTCGGCCCAGGCGCACCAGCGGTGCATGGAGCTGATCGCCTCCTTCGCCGACGTGCCGAACAACGCCGACCTGCCGTACCGGGCCGGCTCGATCTTCTACCCGCCGTCGCAACGCGAGTGGGAGGAGGGCGACCGGGGGGTGCGGTGTTTCCTGTGGAGCGACGACCGCAAGCTGACCGGTTCGATGCGCGGCGTCGGCCCACAGGGACTACCCGTCACCTGACCACGGTGCCGTATGCTCCCGCACCGTGGCGTGCCGTGTCCGCGGTCACGCGCGGCAGGAGGTCGACGGGGGATGCGACGGTGGTGGATCGGAGTCGCGCTGGGCGCGGTGACGCTGGCGCTGGCCGCGTGCAGCACCAGACCGGCCGGCGTCGACGGTGACCTGGTCGACGACTGGCCGGTGATGGCCGCGCCGGAGGTCTTCACCCCGGCGGCGCAGACCTGCCACCCGCAGCCGCAGGACGTCGGCTACCTCAGCGGGTACGCGCCGGTGGACTGCGCGCAGCCGCACCGGGCCGAGACGCTGCACGTGGGCCGACTGACCGAGGCGGGTGGGACGACGCCGCCCGAGGAGGGCAGCACCGCGATGCGGACCGCGTACCGCGAGTGCGACCGGGCCGTCCGCGGCGTGCTGGGCGGCGACTGGCGGACCGCCCGGATCGGGCTGACCGTCGTCCTCCCGTCGCCCCGCGCCTGGACCGGCGGGGCGCGCTGGTTCCGCTGCGACGCGCACGAGACGGATGCCCTGGACACCCCGACCCCGGTCCGCCGCACCGCCAGCCTGGCGGGCACGCTGGACGGGTCGTCGTCGCTGCGGCACCGCTGCTTCCGGGCCGAGACCAAGGGCGACGAGGTCACCGAGATGGTCGCCGTGAAGTGCAGCGCCCGGCACCACGCCGAGTTCGTCGGGGTGTGGAAGTCCCCGGCCAAGAGCTACGCCGCGTTCGAGAAGGACACCGCGCGGGCGCACCGCGGCTGCCTCAGCCTGATCGCCACGTACGCCAAGGTGCCCGACGACGGCAACATGCAGTACCGCGCCGGCACGGTCTACTACCACCCCTCCGAAGCGGAGTGGCGCAACGGCGAGCGTGGGGTGCAGTGCTTCCTGTGGCTCAACGACCGCACCCTGACCAAGTCGGTCAAGGGCGGCGGCAGCCGAGCCCTGCCGATCGGCTGACCGGCGGGCCCGGCGCGCTCAGGTACGGCGCAGCAGCGCCAGGAACATCGCGTCGGTGCCGTGCCGGTGCGGCCAGAGCTGCACGGTCGGCCCGTCACCGAGGCCGGGCATGCCGGCCGGCAGCAGCGGTCGGGCGTCCACGAAGTCCACCGGCGCCCCGCAGCGGCGGGCCGCCTCGGTGACCGTCACGTGTGTCTCCACCACGTGCGGCGAGCAGGTCACGTACGCCACCAGGCCGCCCGGCCGGACCGCCCGGAGCCCGGCGATGAGCAGCTCGCGCTGCAACCGGGTCAGGGCCGGCAGGTCCGAGGGCTGGCGTCGCCAGCGCGACTCGGGACGGCGGCGCAACGAGCCCAGGCCGGTGCAGGGCGCGTCGACCAGCACCCGGTCGAAGTGCTCCTCCGCAAGTTTCGGCTCGCTGCCCACCAGCCGACCGTCGGTGTTCAGCACGGTCACCGGCAGCCCTCGGGTCGCGTTCTCGACCAGCCGGGCCCGGTGCTCGGCCACCTCCACCGCGGTCACTCGCGCGTTGCGCTGCGCGGCGATCGCGCCGAGCAGCCCCGACTTGCCGCCGGGACCGGCGCACAGGTCGAGCCAGCGGCCGTCCGGCCCGTCCAGCGGCGCGGCGGCCAACGCGTCGGCCACCAACTGGGAGCCCTCGTCCTGGACGTGCGCCCGGCCGTCGGCCACCGCCGCCAGGTCGCCGGGGGCACCGCCGCCCAGATAGACCGCGTACGGCGAGAAGGCACCCGGTGCGCCACCGACCTCGTCGGCGAGGTCGACGGGGTCGGCCAGTCCGGGCCGCGCGCACAGGTGCACCGGCGGACGCTCGTTGTCCTCGATCAGCAGTCGGGTGGTCTCGCCGAGATCGCCGTCGAGCGCCTCGGAGAACGCCCGGACGATCCACTGTGGATGACTGTAGGCGAGGGCGAGGTGACCGATCGGGTCGGTCTCCAGCGGCGGCGCCAACCGGGCCACCCAGGCGTCGCTGTCGCGTTCGGCGACCTCGCGCAGCACGGCGTTGGCGAAGCCGGTGGCCCCGGGACCGACCACCCGGACCAGGTCGACGGTGGACGAGACCGCCGCGTGCGCGGGCACCCGGGTGTGCAGGAGTTGGTAGGCGCCGATCCGCAACGCGTCCCGCACCGGCGGATCGATCCGCTGCACGTCCCGCCCGGCGGCGGCGGTGAGGATCGCGTCGAGCGTGCCGACGTGCCGCAGCGTGCCGTAGGTCAGCTCGGTGGCGAAGGCGGCGTCCCGACCGATCAGTCCCTCGTCGCGCAGGATCGCCGGCAGCACCAGGTTGGCGTACGCGTCGTCCCGGTGCACCGCCGCGACCGCCTCGTACGCGGCGTGGCGGGGCCGGTCCGCGGCGTTGCGCCCGCTGCGGGGCCCTCGGCGCTCGGGCCCCCGACGGGTGCTGGTCTCCCTCACGCCAACTCCTCCCCGGTGGCGACCCGGACACCCCGTGCCCAGTCGGTCGCCGGCATGGCCCGCTTGCCCGCCGCCCGCACCTCGCCGAGGCGGACCGGGACGGTGGCCGTGCCGGCCAGCACCCGCGCCTTCTCCACCAGCAGCTCACCGGGCTTGAGATCGGGCCCGTCGGGTGCCGGGGTGACCGGACCGAGCTTCACCCGCTCGTCCCGGAAGGTCGTCCACGGGCCGGGGGCCGGGGTGCAGGCGCGGATCCGGCGGTCCACCGCGAAGGCCGGATCGGCCCAGCGCACCCGGGCGTCCTCGACGGTCAGCTTCGGGGCCAGCGAGACACCGTCGGCGGGCTGCGGCTCGGCCCGGGCGGTGCCGTCCTCCAGCGCGTCCAGCACCGCCACCAGCAGCCCGGAGCCGCTGTCGGCCAGCCGCTCCAACAGGTCGCCGGAGGTGTCGACGGGTCGGATCTCGTCGGTCAGGGTGCCGTACACCGGCCCGGTGTCCAGCCCCTCCTCCAACTGGAAGACGCTGGCGCCGGTCAGCTCGTCGCCGTGCAGCACGGCGTGCTGCACCGGCGCGGCGCCCCGCCACGCCGGCAGCAGCGAGAAGTGCAGGTTCACCCAGCCGTGCCGGGGGATCTCCAGCGCCACCGGAGGCACCAGCGCGCCGTAGGCGACCACCGGCACGCAGTCCGGGGCCAGCTCGCGGAGCCGGTCCAGGAACTCCGGCTCGCGGGGACGGGCCGGGGTCAGCACCTCGACGCCGTGCTCGTCGGCCCAGGCGCCGACCGGTGAGCGTTGCAGGCCACGACCGCGTCCGGCCGGGGCGTCCGGGCGGGTCACCACGGCCACCAGCTCGTGCCGCGAGGCGGCCACGGCGGCCAGGGCGGGGACGGCGACGGCCGGCGTACCGGCGAAGATCACGCGCACCGGATCACCGACCCAGACCGAAGGGGCTGCCGCCGCCGTGCGGGCTCAGCTTGACGGTGGGCGGGGCGGCGGCGTCGTACCACTCGGCCTGCCGGATCGCCTTCATCGCCTCCTTGCGGCCGGCCTGGTCGAGCCGGTCGATGAAGAGCACCCCGTCCAGGTGGTCCGTCTCGTGCTGCACGCACCGCGACATCAGACCGGTGCCGACGATCTGCATCGGGTCGCCGTGCCCGTTGAAGCCCTTGGCGATCACGTTCTGCCGCCGCTTGGTGTCGAAGTACAGACCGGGGATGGACAGGCAGCCCTCCGGGCCGTCCTGCTCCTCCTCGTCGGGGAACTCCAGCACCGGGTTGACCAGGTGGCCGAGCACGTCGTCGACGTCGAAGGTGAACACCCGCAGGCCCACCCCGAGCTGCGGGGCGGCGAGGCCGGCGCCGTTGCGCTCACGCATGGTGTCGGTCAGGTCGGCGATGAGCGTACGCAGCTCGACGTCGAAGTCGACCACCGGATCGGCCGGCGTGCGCAGCACCGGGTCCCCGAACAGACGGATGGGCTGAACGGTCACGCGGGTCGGCTCCTTAACGGTGGGACGGGAGTGCCGTACCAGTCTACGGAGTGCCCGCGGAGGCACCGGTCGGCGCACCACGATCGGCGTACGGCGCCAGCTCAGGCGACGGTGACCGGCAGGGTGTCGTACCCGCGCAGGGTCAACCGGGTGCGGTGCCGGGGCGTGCCGGCGGGGGCCAGCTTGGGCAGCCGCCGCAGCACGGCGGGGAAGGCCACCTGCGCCTCCAGCCGGGCCAGTCCGGCGCCGAGGCAGTAGTGCGGGCCGGCCCCGAAGGAGAGCGGGCCGAGCTGTGCCCGCCACGGGTCGAACCGCGCCGGGTCCGGATACCTCCGGGGGTCGCGGTTGGCCGCGCCGACCAGCACCAGCGTCCAGCCTCCGGCAGGCACCTCGACGCCACCGAGGCGGACGGTCGCGGTGCTCGTCCGGGTGGTCAACTGCACCGGCGAGTCGTAACGGAGCAGCTCGTCGACGTAGGCCGGGGCGTGCTCCGGGTGGCGGCGCAGCACCTCGGCCTCCCGCTCGTGCGCCAGCAGCACCGCCAGACCGTTGCCGAGCAGGTTGGTGGTGGTCTCGAAGCCCGCCACGAGCAGCACCACCAGGTTGGCCAGCAGCTCCTCGCCGGAGAGCCGGTCACCGGCATCGTGCGCCTGCACCAGCGCGGTGGTCAGGTCGTCGGCCGGCTGCCGGCGGCGGGCCGCCACCAGCGCGGTGAAGTAGTCGCGCAGTTCGGTGGCGCCCGCGTCGGCCACGGCCAGTTCGGCCGGGGTGATCTCGGGTTCCAGCACCCCGGTCAGGTCCGCCGCCCAGCGCCGGAACAGCGGGCGGTCGGCGGCCGGTACGCCGAGCAGCTCGCAGATCACCGCGACCGGCAGCGGGTAGGCGAACTCGGCCATGAAGTCGACGGCTGCCCCGTCCCGGCCGACCGTCGCCATCGCCGTGATCAGCTCGTCGGCCTGGGCGGCCACCACGTCGCGCATACCCGCGATCCGGCGTGGGGTGAACGCGCCCGCCGCCAGCCGCCGCATCCGGCTGTGGTCCGGCGGGTTGGTCCGCAGCATCGACCGGGCGATCGACGACAGCGCCGGACTCTCCCGCCACTGCGGCAGGACCTGGTCGCGCAGGTCGCCGTCGAGCACCTGGAACCGCGAGTCCCGGAGCAGTTCGTCGGCCTCGGCGTACCCGGTCACCACGTACAGGCCCGGACCGGCCGGGACGACGTGCCCGAAGGCGCGCATCCGCTCGTACGTCGGATAGGGATCGACCCGCCCGGTGGGCGACATGAGTAGCGCGAGCGTGCCGGCGGCGTCCATGGCGGCCTCCTCGGGGTCGGGAGGCTCCATCATGCCCGCGCCGTCACTGCGGTGGTTCAGACCGTGGTGCCGGACTCCCCCGCCAGCACCGCGTCCCCGCCGAGCAGCGCGTGCTCCGGCAGCGGCAGGCGGATGTCGTGGGCGGCCTCCCAGTCGTGGATCAGGCTGGGCCGGACCTGCGCGGCGAAGTAGTCGATCGCACTCATCCCGCCCACCACGGGCTCGTCGACCTCGGCGACCAGTCGGCCGGGCACCAGCCGGAACCCGCCGCGCAGCGCGGCGCTGAGCCGACGGTGCCCGTTGACCACGAAGAAGTACTCGCCGGTGTAGCCGATCTCCAGCGGCTCCAGGGCGGTCTCACCGGCGGCGACGACCTCGTCGACGGCCGTGGAGTCCCAGAGCCCGCGCAGCTCCGTGACCTCCTCGGTCGGATAGACCCGGCCCGGGTCCAGCAGCAGCAGCGGCGGCGCGGCGCGCAGCACCGCCGGGGCGAGTCGGCCCTCGTACGCGTCGATGATCCGCTCGATCACCTCGTCGGCGGGTGCCCGGGTGGTGTCGCAGACCAGGTCGTAGTTGCGCAGCCGGGCCTTGTCCACGCCGTAGCGGACCACGAACCGGTTGCGCTCGCTCTCGCTGCGTTCCCGCAGCTTGAGCTTTGCCTCCTCCATGGAGGTGTAGCTCTCGGCCGGGCCGGAGGGCCGCAGCAGCACCCGGCGGGCCGCCTCACCCGGCTCGGTGATCATGTGCACCTTGAGCGCGTCGGTGAAAAAGTGCCAGGCCAGCCGGGAGTCCATCACCAGGCTCTCGCCGGAGGCGGCGATGTCGCGCTGGAGTTGGTCGACGTAGCCGTCGACCGCCTGGTCGAGTTCGGCGTGCAGGTTGAGCTGGAGCGCGGTCATCTGACGCTCCTGGGCCATCTGCCGGTACAGGTCACCGACGCTGACCCGGCGCAGGCCGAGCCGCTCGGCGATCACCACCGACACGGTGCTCTTACCGCTGCCGAGGTCACCGTTGAAGACGATCGACTGACGAACGGTCACGACTGGTCCACCCCTGATCACCGGCTGTACTGGATCGTCATCGTTATCGCGCCGGACCGACCCGGTCCCGCCGTCACCACGCCCACCGCGACCGCTCCGGCTCGACGTGCCTGACGCCGCGTCACGACCTGGACTCGTCGTGCGCCCCGGCATGACGGGCGATGCTACCACCTTGACCACGGGACTCCCGCGCGCGCAACTCGGGGACGGCGCGTCGACACCCACCGCGAAGGGCACGTCACATGCGGCGACCGGCAGTCACGTAGAGTGATCAGGCGGCGTCAGAACAGCGCGAGCGGGTCGACCTGGAGGCGTACCGGCTCGGCGGCCTTGCGCGCGGTCCGCACCCCCGCCGCCGTATGCAACGCCTCGGCCATCGCCGCCGCCCGTGCCCGGGGCACCCGGACCAGCATCCGTTCCCGGTCGTCGTCGGCCGGCACCGGGCCGAGCACCTCCGCCCCGTCCGGCAGGCGCGCCTGGGCCAGCAGGTCGGCCACCGCCACCGGCAGCCCGGTCACACTGGCCATCCGCACGGCGGGTGGGAACCCCAGCTCCCGCCGCTCGGCCAACTCCCGGGCGGCGAACCAGCCCGGGTCCCAGCGCAGCAGCGCCTGCACCGGCGCGAGCCCGCCGTCGGCGACCACCACCACCCGACCGCCTGCCGCCGCCGGCCGGGCCAGCGCCGCCGCCGCCGTCCAGCGCCGCAGCGCCTCCTCCCCCGCCCGCAGGTCGGCCCGGGTGAGCATGGCCCAGGTGTCCAGCAGCAGCACCGCGCCGTAGCCGCCCTCGGCCACCGGTTCGGCGCCCGGCGTGGCGATCACCAGCCCGGCGCCGCCGGGCACGTCGGCCAGCACCTCCTCCCGCCCGGACGTGCGTACCGGCACTCCCGGGAAGGCCCGACCCAACTCCTCGGCGGTACGCCGGGCACCGGTGACCGAGGCGCGCAGGCGCCGTCCCCCGCAGTGCGGGCAGGCGTACGCGGCGGCGACCCGGCCGCACCAGCGGCAGGCCGGCGGCCGACCGGCGGAGGCCAACGCCAGCGGCCCGGCACAGTGCGGGCAGCGGGCCGGGGTCCGGCAGTCCTGGCAGGCCACCGAGGGCAGATAGCCCCGTCGGGGCACCTGCACCAGCACCGGCAGATCCGCCCGCAACGCCTCCCGGGCGGCCGTCCAGGCCAGGCTCGGCAGCCGCGCGGTCGCCGCGCCCGGATCGCGGGCCAACTGCGGGTCGTCGCCGGTCGGCGCCACCGCCGGGGTACGCGCCCGCAACACCGCCCGGTCCGCGACGACCTCCCGGGCCCAGCCGGTCTCCACCAGCAGTTGCGCCTCGGCGGTACGCGCGAAGCCGCCCACCAGCGCCGCCGCGTCGTCGAGCTGGGCCCGGGTGAGCAGCACCTCCCGGGCGTGCGGGTACGGCGCACGAGGCTCGGCGTGCAGGTCGTCGCCGTCGTCCCAGACGGCGACCAGGCCCAGCCGGGCCACCGGGGCGAACATGGCCGCGCGGGTGCCGATCACCACCGGGGCGGCGGACCGGCGGGCGGTCAGGAAGGCCCGGTAGCGACGGGCCGGACCCAACGCGGCCGACAGGCACACGTGCCGCCCGACGCCCAGCGTGGCGGTGAGCGCGGCGTCGAGCCGGTCCAGGTCCCGGCCGTCGGCGACCACCACCAGCGCACCTCGGCCGGAGGCCACGGTGGCGGCGACGGCGGTGGCGTAGCGGGCGGCCCACTCCTCCCCCGGCAACGCCGACCACACCGCCCGGGGAGAGCGCCCCTCGGCCAGGGCGCGCAGCAGCGCCGGTCCGGCCGGGTAGTCCCGCCATCCGCCCGGGTCGGGCGCTCCGGTGCCCGGGGAGGCCTCGGCGGCGCGGGTGGCTTCGGTGGCCGTCGCCGCCACACCGTCGGTCGGTGTCTCGGCAGGTGGAGGCGGCTCGGCAGCCGTCGCTGGCTCGGCGGGCGGAGACGGCTCGGCGGGCGGGGTGAGGATCTCCTTCTCGACCCGGGCGTGGCGGGGTGGCACGGCGAGGCGCAGCACGTCGGCGAGGCTGCCGGCGTACCGGTCGGCGACGGCACGGGCCAGCCGGGCCACCTCGGGGGCCAGCACCGGCACCGGCGAGACCACCTTGGTCAGGTACAGCGGCTTCGGGTGGTCGGAGCGGTCGGCCCGCGCCAGCACCCAGCCGTCGACGAGTTGACCGGCGAAGCGGACCTTCACCCGGGCGCCGGGGACCGCGTCGTCGGCGAGGTCCGCCGGGACCAGGTAGTCGAAGAGGCGGTCCAGGTGGGGCAGCGGCACGTCGACGCAGACGCGAGCGACCGGCGACCCGTCAGCGGGCCGCCGGTCGTCACTGCCGCCGCCGGTCAGGCTCCCGCAGCCGACTTGAGATCAGCAGCCCGATCCGTGTTCTCCCACGTCAGATCCGGCAACTCCCGACCGAAATGCCCATACGCCGCAGTCTGCCCATAAATCGGCCGCAACAGATGCAGATCCCGAATGATCGCCGCCGGACGCAGATCGAACACCTCCGACACCGCCTTCTCGATCGACGCCACCGGCACCGTCTCCGTACCGAACGTCTCCACGAACAAACTCACCGGATGCGCCTTACCGATCGCATACGCCACCTGCACCTCACACCGCTCCGCCAACCCCGCCGCCACCACGTTCTTCGCCACCCACCGCATCGCATACGCCGCCGACCGATCCACCTTCGACGGATCCTTACCCGAAAACGCCCCACCACCATGCCGCGCATACCCACCATAGGTATCCACAATGATCTTCCGACCCGTCAACCCCGCATCACCCATCGGACCACCGATCTCAAACCGGCCCGTCGGATTCACCAACAACCGATACCCCTCCACCTCCAGACCCAGACCCTCCAACTCCGGCCCGATCACATGATCCCGCACATCCGGCGTCAACAACGACTCCAACGAGATGTCCGCCGCATGCTGCGACGACACCACCACCGTGTTCAACCGCACCGGACGCAAACCCTCATACTCGATTGTCACCTGCGTCTTACCATCCGGACGCAGATACGGCACCGTCCCATCCTTCCGCACCGCCGACAACCGCCGCGCCAACCGATGCGCCAACGCAATCGGCAACGGCATCAACTCCGGCGTCTCCGAACACGCAAAACCAAACATCATCCCCTGATCCCCGGCACCCTGCGCATCCAACGCCGACTCCGACGACCCCGTCCGCAACTCGAACGCGTTATCCACACCCTGCGCAATATCCGGCGACTGCGCCCCAATGGAAATACTCACCCCACACGACGCCCCATCGAAACCCTTCTTCGACGAGTCGTAGCCGATACCAAGAATGGTCTCGCGGACGATCGACGGAATGTCGGCGTACGCCTTCGTGGTCACCTCGCCCGCCACATGCACCTGACCAGTCGTGATCAGGGTCTCCACCGCGACGCGGCTGTGCGGGTCCTGGCCGAGCAGGGCATCGAGGATGCCGTCGCTGATCTGGTCAGCGATCTTGTCCGGGTGGCCTTCCGTGACCGATTCGGACGTGAAGAGGCGGCGTGTCACGGCACTCCTAAGTTTGGGACGTCGTTCCGCGGCAGTCTAGTCACTCACCGCCGAGCGCCGGGTCGATGGTCAGCAGGTGGATCGTGGTCAGGAGGAGCCGTCGGCGAGCCGGGCGACCACCAGGTCCCACACCCCGTCGGCGAGATCCTCCTTGGACTGTTCGGGCATCCGGGTGACCGAACCGTCCGCGCCGATGACGGTGGCCGCGTTGGTCTCGGCACCGAAGACCTTGTCCGTCCCGACCTCGTTGATCACGATGAGGTCGGCCCGTTTGCGGGCGAGCTTGGCCCGTCCGTTGGCCTCGGCGTCACCGGTCTCCGCGGCGAACACCACCAGCAACTGCTCCGGTCGGCGGCTCCGGCCCAGCTCGGCGGCGATGTCCGGGTTGGTCACGAGCGCGATGCTGGGCGCGGTGCCGTCGTCCGACTTCTTGATTTTGCCAGGCGCGTACGTCGCGGGACGGAAATCGGCCGGAGCCGCCGCCATCACCACCGCGTCGGCGTCGACGGCAGCCGCGAGCGTGGCGTCGCGCAGCTCGCCGGTGGTGCCGACGCGGACGATGTCCGCCCCGGCCGGGTCGGGCAGCTCGACGTTCGCCGAGATCAGCGTGACCCGGGCACCCCGAGCGACCGCCGACCGCGCGAACGCGTACCCCTGCTTGCCGGAGGACCGGTTGCCGAGGAACCGCACCGGGTCCAACGGTTCGCGGGTGCCGCCGGCGGTGACGAGGACGTGCCGGCCGGCCAGGTCGGCGGGGGCGTCGACGCCCCGGCGGAGCGCGCGGCGGGCGACCGCGAAGATCTCGGCCGGGTCGGGCAGGCGGCCCTTGCCGGTGTCGACACCGGTGAGCCGCCCCACCGCCGGTTCGATGACGAGTACGCCCCGGGCCCGCAGGGTCGCCACGTTGGCGACGGTGGCCGGGTGCTCCCACATCTCGGTGTGCATGGCCGGTGCCAGCACCACCGGGCAGCGGGCGGTGAGCAGGGTGTTGGTGAGCAGGTCGTCGGCGAGGCCGTGCGCGGCCTTGGCCAGCAGGTCGGCGGTGGCGGGTGCGACCACCACCAGGTCGGCCTGCTGACCGAGGCGGACGTGGGGCACCTCGTGCACGTCGGACCAGACGTCCTCGGCGACCGGCTGACCGGAGAGCGCCGCCCAGGTCGGCGCGCCGACGAACCGCAGCGCGGCGGCGGTCGGCACGACCCGGACCTGGTGGCCGGACTCGGTGAACCGGCGCAACACCTCACACGCCTTGTAGGCGGCGATGCCGCCACCGACACCGAGGATGATCCGGGCGCTCATCGACGCGCGGAGCCTACGGCTGGTCGGTCGGCTCGGCGGTGAGTAGGCCGGCGTTGATCTCGCGCATCGCGATCGAGAGCGGCTTCTCCTGCGGAGTCGTCTCGACCAGGGGGCCGACGTACTCCAGCAGGCCCTCGCCGAGCTGGCTGTAGTAGGCGTTGACCTGACGCGCGCGCTTGGCCGCGAAGATGACCAGCGCGTACTTCGACGTCGTCTTCTCCAGGAGCTCGTCGATCGGCGGGTTGGTGATGCCTTCGGGGTTGGCGATGGATCCCACGGATTAACCTCTGCGTCTTTCGCACGGACCGCGTGTCACGCGGTGCCGGCGCTCAACCGCGCGGACGCGGCCGGGCCGGAGCCAGGAATGAAGAACCGAGCAACCTTACCAGCTCGTCCACCACGTGCTCAGTGTGGTCATGCGACACGCTGCGGTCGAAAGCCGCCAGGGTGGCCGTACCCGGACGACGACCGGGCGGATGGAGTAGGACGAGACGCGCGTCGGGTACCACCGCGCGGACCAGCAGCGCCCCGTCGAGGTCGAGCGGGAGCAGGACCGGCGATCCGGCGGCGAGCCGGTCCCGGACCGGCGCCAGCTCCGTGCCACGCCGGTACGCCCCGATCCGGCTCCATTCCAGCAGTTCGCCCCGGGCCACCCGGCGGTCGAACTCCAGCGGGGCGAGGAAGTGCCGGTGGACGCCCTCCAGCTCGTCTTCCCGGCGGGGCCGGGTGGTGACCGCGAGCGGCGTCCACACAGACGGAGAACGCGCCCGGACCAGCTCGACGACACTCTCCCTACCGGCGCCGGATGGGCCGGCCAGGACAGTGAGCCGAGCCGCCGGGCGCGCCTCGTCATCCAAGCTCACTGCTTGTTTCTACACGCAGCCGTGCTCAGTTGGCGGCGAACTCCCCAAGCAGGGCCTTGCGCTGCTGTTCGCCGAGGCCACGCAGGCGACGGCTGTCGGCGATCTTGAGCTTCTCCATGATCTGGGTGGCTCGGATCTTGCCGATGCCGGGCATCGCCTGCAGCACGGCCGACACCTTCAGCTTGCCGACGACGTCGTCGGACTCGGCGCGCGCAAGAACGGCTCCGAGGGTGGTCTTGCCCTGCTTGAGCTGCTCCTTCAGCTCGGCACGGGCTTTGCGGATCTCCGCAGCCTTCTCCAGCGCGGCTGCGCGCTGCTCAGGGGTCAGTGACGGGAGCGGCACCAGTTCTCCTCAGGTCCCTATCGCGACGGGCGGGACGCACCGCCGCATCTGTGAAACGTGGTGTCGCTGTGAACCAAGGGGTTCCCAGCGCGGGGAAAACTAGCGGTCAACGGAGCTTTCGGCAACGTGGGCGCGCAATGATCACCGCAAAGTGACCGAGCCGTCAGTCAGTCATGACATCGTCAGGGCCGCCCGGCAGTCCGCCACGGCGCGCTCCGCGGCGGCCCGCAGCGCCTCCGGGCGTGGGCCCGCTCCCAACACCTCCCGGGAGTACGAGGGGAGCACCGAGGTAAGGGCCGAACCGAAGACGACCCGTAGATCATCGGCCGTGGCGCCCTGCGCGCCGAGCCCGGGTGCGAGCAGCGGACCGTTCACCGCGGAGAGGTCGCAGCCGGTCTCGCCGACCGTCGCACCGACCACCAGACCGAAACTTCCGAGCGGCTCCGCACCCGCGTTGAGCTGGGAAATCTCGTCGATGACGGTCTGCGCGACGGTGCGTCCGTCAGCACCGCGAGCGCGCTGGACCGAGGCGCCCTCGGGGTTGGAGGTGAGCGCCAGGACGAAGACACCGCCGCCGTGCTCGGCGGCCAGCTCGAACATCGGACCGAGCGAACCGACGCCCAGGAACGGGCTCGCGGTCACCGCGTCGACATACACGGGACTGGATGGATCGAGATACGCCGAGGCGTACGCGCGGACGGTCGAGCCGATGTCGCCGCGCTTGACGTCCAGCAGAACGAGCGATCCGGAATCTCGTAACTGTCGGATAGTTGACTCAAGTACTGCCACCCCTTGGGACCCGAATCGCTCGAAGAAGGCCGACTGGGGCTTGAACACCCCAACCCGGTCACCGAGGGCGTCCACCACGGTCCGGGCGAAGCGACGCAGCCCGTCGACGTCGTCGTCCAGCCCCCACTTGGCCAGCAGTTCCGGATGGGGATCGATCCCGACACAGAGTGGACCCCGCTCGTCGACCGCCCGGCGCAGCCGCGCCCCGAAGCTCTCCATCAGCCAGCCTTCCTCTCGTCCTCAACCTGTCGCGCTCGTCTACTCAACCTGCGTCACCGAACCGCGTCGACCTACTCAGCCCACCCTGATAGCAGCCGCGACACCGCTCGTCACCAGCGCCAGATCGGCGTCCGAGGTGACGTACGGCGGCATCGTGTAGACCAGGTCCCGGAACGGCCGCAGCCACACTCCCTGCGCCACCGCGGCGGCCGTGGCCGCGGCGACGTCCACCTCGTGGTCGAGCTGCACCACGCCGATCCCGCCGAGCACCCGCACGTCCGCCACACCCGGCGCATCGCGCAGTGGCTCCAGTCCGGCGCGCAGACCCCGTTCGAGCCGCGCCACCTCGCCGACCCAGTCCCCGGCCCGCAGCAGACCCAGCGAGGCGTTGGCGACCGCGCAGGCGAGCGGATTGCCCATGAACGTCGGGCCGTGCGCCAGGACCCCACCGCTCCCGATGCCCCGCGCCACCTCCGGCGTGCAGAGCGCGGCGGCCAGCGTCAGGTAGCCGCCGGTCAGGGCCTTGCCGACGCACATCACGTCCGGGGTGACCCCGGCGTGCTCGGCGGCGAACATCGTCCCGGTCCGACCGAAGCCGGTGGCGATCTCGTCGAAGATCAGCAACACCTCGTGCGCCCGGGTCACCTCGCGCAGCACCCGCAGGTAGTGCGGATGGTGGAAACGCATCCCGCCGGCCCCCTGGACCACCGGCTCGACGATCACCGCCGCCAACTCGTGGGCGTGCCGCTCGACCGCCTCCACCAACGCCGCCTCGTACGCCGGGTCCGGCTCGGACGCGAAGCCACCGGGCGGCACCGGGGCGAACACCTGCCGGGGCAGCACGTCGCCCCAGAGGTGGTGCATGCCGCCCTCGGGGTCACAGACGCTCATCGGGTGGAACGTGTCCCCGTGGTACCCGCCCCGCCAGGTGCCCAGCCGGCGGCGCTCCGGCCGACCGACGGCCCGCTGGTACTGCAGGCACATCTTCACCGCGACCTCGACGCTGACCGACCCGGAGTCGGCCAGGAACACGTGCGCCAACCCCTCCGGCGCCACCTCCACCAGGGTCCGGGCCAACCGCACGGCGGGCTCGTGGGTCAGCCCGCCGAACATCACGTGACTCATCCGGCCGAGCTGGTCGGTCACCGCCGCGTCCAGCACCGGATGCCGGTAACCGTGGATCGCCGACCACCAGGACGACATCCCGTCGACGAGCGTGCGGCCGTCGGCCAGTCGCAGCCGTACGCCCTCGGCCTCGGTCACCAGGTACGGCGGCACCGCCGGCGGCAGTGCCGCGTACGGGTGCCAGACGTGCGCCGCGTCGGCGGCGAGGATCTCCTCCGGCGTCATCCGCCCTCCCTGTCCACGCTGCCCGTGCCCACTCCCGCTCCCGCCTCCGGTAGCGGGAACTCGCCGTCCTCGCACCCGCCCCGCACTCCCCTGTGGCCCCTTAGCTCTGCGTCGACCCACGCACTGGTTCGCGGCCGGAACCGATGCGTGGGGTGACGCAGCGCAGGAGCGGCGGGCCGGCCTCTGGACGGGCGACCGGCCGGGCCCAGCGAACGGGCGGACGGACTCCGGGGCGGCGAGGCACGACGGTGTCCGGACAGAGGCGGGTGTCCGGGGAGAGGCGAGGGTGCCGAGGGCGGCGTGGTGGGGGCGGCGGCGCCCGGTGTTCGTGGCCGTCCGCTCCGACGGGAGCGGGGGTGGCGCCGCCGCCTCATCCGGTTCACGACCCGGTGGTGGCCGGAGCCGGGGCGACCGCCGCCGCGCGGGCGACCGCGCGGGGCAGGGCCGGGCCCCGGTAGATGAACCCGGTGTAGAGCTGGACCAGGCTGGCGCCCGCGTCGAACATCCGGGCGGCGTCGTCGGGGTCGACGATGCCACCCACCCCGATGATCGGCAGCCGGCCACCGGTCTCGGCGTGCACGAAGGAGACCACCTGCCGGGCGCGGTCGGCCAGCGGGCGGCCGGAGAGGCCCCCGGCCTCGGCCGCGCGGGCCTGGTCGGCCGGGGCGAGCCCGGCGCGCCCGAGGGTGGTGTTCGTGGCGATCACCCCGGCCGCCCCCCGGGCCAGGCAGACCTCCAGCAGTTCGGCGACGGCCGCGTCGGTCAGGTCCGGCGCGATCTTCACCAGTACCGGCTTCTCCCCCACCAACGCGGCCAGCAGCGCGTCCAGGTGGTCCCGGTCCTGCAACTCGCGCAGTCCGGGGGTGTTCGGCGAGGAGACGTTGACCGCGAAGTAGTCGCCGTGCCCACGCAACGCGCGGTACGACGCCCGGTAGTCCTCCACCGCCTCGGAAAGCGGCGTCACCTTCGACTTGCCCAGCGAGATCCCCAGCGGTACGCCGAGCGGACGGGTCAGTCCCGCCAGCCGGGCGGCCAGCGCCTCGGCTCCGGCGTTGTTGAAGCCCATCCGGTTGATCACGGCCTCGCTGTCCGGCAGCCGGAACAGCCTCGGCCGGGGATTGCCCGGCTGCGGGTGCGCGGTGACCGTGCCGACCTCGACGAAGCCGAAGCCGAGCGCCGGCCAGGCCGGCAGGGCCGCACCGTCCTTGTCCATCCCGGCGGCCAGGCCGACCGGGTTGGGGAACCGCACCCCGAAGACCTCTCGGGGCGCGGCCACCGCGTACCGGGCGCGCAGGGCCGCCAGCGCGACCGGCCGCCCGGACAGGGCGGCCAGCCGGCGCAGCGTCCACTCGTGCGCCGCCTCGGCGTCACCACCGCCGATGCGGAACAGCCCGCGCCGCAGCGTCCGCTCGAAGATCACCGGCTGGCCCGCAGGGTGGCGTGCAGGTCCTGCAACGGACGCACCTGCATGTCGCCCCGGATCAGGGCCTCGATGCCCATCACGGCCGCGGCGGCACCCGGCACGGTGGTGATGCACGGGATGTCCGCGGTGACCGCCGCACTGCGGATCTCGTACCCGTCGGAGCGGGCGCTGGCCCCGGAGCCCTGTGGCGTGTTGATCACCAGAGCCACCCGGCCGGACCGGATCAGCGAGACCGCATCGTCGTCGGCACCGGCCTCGTAGTGCTTGGCGGCCAGCTCGCAGGCGATGCCGTGACGGCGCAGCACCTCGGCGGTGCCGGTGGTCGCCACGATCTCGAAGCCCAGGTCGGCCAGGCGCTTCACCGGGAAGATCATGCCGCGCTTGTCGCGGTTCGCCACCGACACGAAGATCTTGCCCTGGGTGGGCAGCGAGCCGTACGCGGCCGACTGTGACTTGGCGAAGGCGTGCCCGAAGGCGGTGTCGATGCCCATCACCTCGCCGGTCGACTTCATCTCCGGGCCGAGCAGCGAGTCCACCCCCTTGCCGGCCGGCGTGCGGAACCGCTTGAACGGCAGCACCGCCTCCTTGACCGCGATCGGGGCGTCCGGCGGCAGCGAACCACCGTCCCCGGTCGCCGGCAGCATCCCCTCGGCCCGCAGCTCCGCCACGGTGGCACCGAGCGCGATCCGGGCCGCCGCCTTGGCCAGGGGCACCGCCGTCGCCTTGGAGACGAACGGCACGGTACGCGAGGCACGCGGGTTGGCCTCCAGGACGTACAGCGCGTCGTCCTTGAGCGCGTACTGCACGTTGAGCAGTCCGCGTACCCCGATCCCCCGGGCGATCGCCTCGGTGTACCCGCGGACCTGGGCCACGTGCGAACTGGCCAGGGTGATCGGCGGCAGCGCGCACGAGGAGTCGCCGGAGTGGATGCCGGCCTCCTCGATGTGCTCCATGATCCCGCCGAGGTAGACCTCCCCGTCGGCGTCGCAGAGCGCGTCCACGTCGATCTCGATGGCGTCGTCCAGGAACCGGTCCACCAGCACCGGGTGGTCCGGCGAGATGTCGGTGGCCCGCCCGATGTAGTCGCGCAGCGTCACGTCGTCGTAGACGATCTCCATGCCCCGCCCGCCCAGCACGTACGAGGGGCGGACCAGCACCGGGTAACCGATCTCGTCGGCGATCTCCTTCGCCTCCTCGTACGAGGTGGCGGTGCCGTGCGCGGGCGCCCGCAGACCGGCCCGGGCCAGCAACGACCCGAACGCGCCGCGCTCCTCGGCCAGGTGGATCGACTCCGGGGAGGTGCCCACCACCGGTACCCCGGCGTCCTTGAGCCGCTGCGCCAGCCCCAGCGGGGTCTGCCCGCCGAGCTGCACGATCACGCCGATCACACCCGGCCCGCCGGCCTCTCGACCGGAGGTGTCCTCAGCGTGCCAGACCTCCAGCACGTCCTCGAAGGTGAGCGGCTCGAAGTAGAGCCGGTCGGCGGTGTCGTAGTCGGTGGAGACCGTCTCCGGGTTGCAGTTGACCATGACGGTCTCGAACCCGCCGCCACCGGCCGGGCCCGTCGGCGCCTCCCGCAACGCCTGCACCGCGTGCACGCAGGAGTAGTCGAACTCGATGCCCTGCCCGATCCGGTTCGGCCCCGACCCGAGGATCAGCACCTTCGGCCGCGCCGAGCCGACCACCTCGGTCTCGGAGTCGTACGTGGAGTAGTGGTACGGAGTGCTCGCCTCGAACTCGGCGGCGCAGGTGTCCACCGTCTTGTAGACCGGCCGCACGTCCAGCCGGTGCCGCAGCCGACGTACCCCGTCCTCGGCGGCCAGCTCCGGACGCAGCGCGGCCAACTGCCGGTCGGACAGCCCGGCCCGCTTGGCCCGGCGCAGCAGTCCGGCGTCGAGCACCGGCGCGGCCACGATCTCGGCCCGCAGCTCGACCAGCCCGGCGATCTGGTCCAGGAACCACGGGTCGATCCCGCCGGAGGCGGCGCTGACCTCGGCGATCGAGGCGCCCAGCCGCAGCGCCCGCTCCACCGTGTAGAGCCGGCCGTCGTGCGGCATGCCCAGCGCGGCGAGCGTGTTCTCCTTCGTCGCGTCCGCCGGGTCGGGCTGGGTCCAGAACCCCGCCGCCTTGGTCTCCAGCGAACGCATCGCCTTGTTCAGCGCCTCGCTGAAGTTACGCCCGAGGCTCATCGCCTCACCGACCGACTTCATCGTGGTGGTCAGCTCCGGGTCCGCGCCGGGGAACTTCTCGAACGCGAACCGGGGGATCTTCACCACCACGTAGTCGAGCGTCGGCTCGAACGCGGCCGGCGTCTTGAGGGTGATGTCGTTGGGGATCTCGTCCAGCGTGTAGCCGATGGCCAGCTTCGCGGCGATCTTCGCGATCGGGAACCCGGTCGCCTTCGAGGCCAGCGCCGAGGAACGCGACACCCGCGGGTTCATCTCGATGACCACGATCCGGCCGTCGGCCGGGTTGACGGCGAACTGGATGTTGCAGCCGCCGGTGTCGACACCGACCTCACGCAGCACCGCGATGCCCAGGTCACGTAGGTCCTGGTACTCCCGGTCGGTCAGCGTCATGGCCGGCGCCACGGTCACGCTGTCGCCGGTGTGCACGCCCATCGGGTCGAGGTTCTCGATCGAGCAGACCACCACCACGTTGTCGTGGCGGTCCCGCATGAGTTCGAGCTCGTACTCCTTCCAGCCGAGCACGCTCTCCTCGATCAGCACCTCGTGCACCGGGCTGGCCTCCAGCCCGGCACCGGCGATGCGCTCCAGGTCGGCGTCGGTGTGCGCCATGCCCGAGCCGAGGCCGCCCATGGTGAACGACGGCCGGATCACCACCGGCAGGCCCAGCTCACCGACCGTCTCGCGGACCTCGTCCATCGAGTGGCAGACCCGCGAGCGCGGCACCAGACCGGCCGGGTCCTCGACACCGATGCGGACGCCGGCCTTGGCCACGATGTCCTTGAACAACTGCCGGTCCTCGCCGCGCCGGATCGCGTCGACGTCCGCGCCGATCAGCTCGACGCCGTACTTGTCGAGCACACCGGCCTCGTGCAACGCCACGGCGGTGTTCAGCGCGGTCTGCCCGCCCAGCGTGGGCAGCACGGCGTCCGGCCGCTCCTTGGCGATGACCAGCTCCACGAACTCCGGAGTGATCGGCTCGACGTAGGTGGCGTCGGCGAACTCCGGGTCGGTCATGATGGTGGCCGGGTTCGAGTTGACCAGGCTGACCCGGATCCCCTCGCTGCGCAGCACCCGGCAGGCCTGGGTACCGGAGTAGTCGAACTCGCAGGCCTGCCCGATGATGATCGGCCCGGAGCCGATCACCAGGATGTGCTTGAGATCGGTCCGCTTAGGCATTCGTACGCCCCTCGCTGTGGGTCCGGCCCTCGATCAACTCGGCGAAGCGGTCGAAGAGGTAGTCCGCGTCGTGCGGACCGGCTGCCGCCTCCGGGTGATACTGGACGGTGAAGGCGGGCACGTCCTTGGCCCGCAGCCCCTCGACCACGTTGTCGTTGAGGCAGAGGTGGCTCACCTGCACGCCGCCGAACTCGGTCTCGATCACCTGGTCCGGCACCACCGCACCCGGCGTCACACCGGGCACCTCCACCGCGAAGCCGTGGTTGTGGCTGGTCACCTCCACCTTGCCGGTGACCCGGTCGAGGACCGGCTGGTTGATGCCCCGGTGGCCGTAGCCGAGCTTGTAGGTGCCGAAGCCGAGCGCCCGGCCGAGGATCTGGCTGCCGAAGCAGATGCCGAACAGCGGAATCCGCCGCCCCAGCACCTCGCGGGCCAGTCCGACCGGCCCGTCGGCGGTCGCCGGGTCACCCGGACCCGGCGAGAAGAAGACCGCGTCCGCCCCGGTGGCCAGCAGATCCTCGATGGTCGAGTGCGCCGGCATGACGTGCGTGGTCACCCCCCGCGCGGCGAGCCGACGCGGCACGTTGCGCTTGATGCCCAGGTCGAGCGCGGCCACCGTGAACCGGTGCTCGCCCTCGGCCTGCACCACGTACGGCTGCGCCGTGGTGACCTCGGCGGAGAGGTCCGCGCCGAGCATCTGCGGCGCCTCGCGCACCCGGGCCAGCAGCGCCCGGGGGTCGTCGTCCACACTGGAGATACCGACCCGCATCGCGCCCCGATCGCGCAGGTGCCGGGTCAGCGCCCGGGTGTCCACCCCGCTGATGCCGACGATGCCCTCGGTGGCCAGCCGGTCCTCCAGGCCACCGGTGGCCCGCCAGTTCGAGCTGGCCCGGGCCGGGTCACGCACCACGTACCCGGCCACCCAGATGCGCCGCGACTCGTCGTCCTCGCCGTTGACGCCGGTGTTGCCGATGTGCGGGGCGGTCTGCACGACGACCTGACGGTGGTACGACGGGTCGGTCAGCGTCTCCTGGTAACCGGTCATCCCGGTGTTGAAGACCGCCTCGCCGAACGTCTCCCCCACGCTGCCGTACGACTCGCCGTGGAACGTGCGACCGTCCTCCAGGACGAGGATCGCGGGACGCCTACGACTCACTGTGCCAGCCTTTCGTTCGCGACTGCGGTACTCCGCTCCGCTGCGTTCCTCGCACTCACCGAAGCCAGCCTTTCGTTCGCGACTGCGGTACTCCGCTCCGCTGCGTTTCTCGCACTCACCGGACTGCCTTTCCGTCCAGGACCGTCGCCTCGCCACGCAGGAAGGTCGCCACGATGCGACCCGGCAGCGTCATCCGGGCGTACGGGGTGTTGCGGCTACGACTGGCCATCTCGGCCGGCTCGACCACCCGGCGGACCCTCGGGTCGACCAGCGTCAGGTTGGCCGGGGCGCCCGGCACCGGGTCGTGCCCGTGCTCGGTCAGCCCGGCGATCCGCGCCGGAGTGCGGGACATCCGCTCGGCGATCAGGTCCCACTCGGGGCCGAGCACGTCGAGCGCGATCGACAGCGCCGTCTCCAGCCCGAGCATCCCCGGCCGGGCGTACGCCCACTCGCACTCCTTGTCCTCCACCGCGTGCGGGGCGTGGTCGGTGGCGACGATGTCGATCACCCCGTCGACCAGGGCGGCCCGCAGGGCGGCGATGTCGGTGGCGGTCCGCAGCGGCGGGTTCACCTTGAAGACCGGGTCGTACGACCCGGCCGGGCTCCAGCCCTCCGCGACCTCGGGGCTGGCCAGCTCGCTTCCCCCACCGACCAGCGTGTCGGTGAGCAGGAGGTGGTGCGGCGTCACCTCGGCGGTGACCCGTACCCCCCGGGCCTTGGCCTGGCGCAGCACCTCGACGCTGCCGGCGGTGGAGACGTGGCAGACGTGCAGTCGGCTGCCGACGTGCTCGGCCAGCAGCACGTCCCGGGCGATGATGGCCTCCTCGGCGACCGCCGGCCAGCCGGTCAGGCCCAGCCGGGTGGAGACCTCGCCCTCGTGCATCTGCGCGCCCTCGGTGAGCCGGGGCTCCTCGGCGTGCTGTGCGATGATCCCGTCGAACGCCTTGACGTACTCCAGTGCCCGGCGCATCAGCCGGGGGTCGGCGACGCAGTGCCCGTCGTCGGAGAAGATCCGGACCCGGGCGGCGGACTCGGCCATCGCGCCCAGTTCGGCCAGGCGCTCACCGGCCAGCCCGACGGTGACCGCGCCGATCGGCTGCACGTCGACCAGCCCGGCCTCCCGGCCGAGCCGCCACACCTGCTCGACCACCCCGGCGGTGTCCGCCACCGGCGAGGTGTTCGCCATCGCGCAGACCGCCGTGTATCCGCCCAACGCCGCCGACCGCGACCCGGTCTCGACGGTCTCGGCGTCCTCCCGGCCGGGCTCACGCAGGTGGGTGTGCAGGTCGACCAGGCCGGGCAGGGCGACCAGCCCGTCGGCCTCGACCACGGTCGCGTCCGGCGCGGAGAGTCCCACGCCGGCCTCGGCGATGACGCCGTCGCGGATCAGCAGGTCGGTCGGTGCGGCACCGAGCACGCTGACGTTCCTGATCAGGTACGAGTTCACCGGTTGTTCCCCCCGAGCAGCAGATAGAGGACGGCCATCCGCACGGAGACCCCGTTGGCGACCTGTTCGACGATGGTGGAGCGGGGCGAGTCGGCGACCTCCGGCGTGATCTCCATGCCCCGGTTCATCGGACCGGGATGCATGACGATCGCGTGCTCCGGAAGCCGGCGCATCCGCGGGCCGTCCAGGCCGTAGCGGCGTGCGTACTCGCGGGCGGACGGGAAGTAGGAGTCGCCCATCCGCTCCCGCTGCACCCGCAGCATCATCACCACGTCCGACGACGGCAGCACCGCGTCCAGGTCGTAGCAGACGTCGGTGCCGGGGGCGAGGGCGGCGGCGATGTCGCGCGGGATGAGCGTCGGCGGCCCCACCAGGGTCACCTTCGCGCCGAGCGTGGACAGCAGCAGCACGTTCGACCGGGCCACCCGGGAGTGCAGCACGTCGCCCACCACCGCGACCGACAGGCCGGCCAGCCGGCCCAGTCGGGAGCGCATCGTGTACGCGTCGAGCAGCGCCTGGGTGGGGTGCTCGTGGGTGCCGTCACCGGCGTTGACCACCGAGCCGTCCACCCAGTCGGCGAGCCGGTGCGGGGCACCGGAGGCGGGGTGGCGGACCACCACCGCGTCGGCGCCCATCGCCTGGAGGGTCAGCGCGGTGTCCTTCAGGCTCTCGCCCTTGGCGACGCTGGAGCCCTTCGCGGAAAAGTTGATCACGTCGGCGCTGAGCCGCTTCGCCGCCGCCTCGAAGGAGATCCGGGTCCGGGTGGAGTCCTCGTAGAAGAGGTTCACCACCGTCCGGCCCCGCAGCGCGGGCAGCTTCTTCACCTCACGCCCGGCCACCGCGGCCATCTCCTCGGCGGTGTCCAGGATCTGGGTCGCGGTCTCGGCGTCCAGGTCGGCGCCGGAGAGCAGGTGCCTGATCACGACTGGGTCACCTCCCCGTAGAGCCGGACCTCGTCGGTCCCGTCAGTCTCGGCGAGCGTCACCCTGACGCTCTCGGCGAGGGCCGTCGGGATGTTCTTGCCCACGTAGTCGGCGCGGATCGGCAACTGCCGGTGGCCCCGGTCGACCAGCACGGCGAGCTGCACCGACGACGGGCGACCGAGGTCGCCGAGCGCGTCCAGCGCAGCGCGGACCGTCCGGCCGGAGAAGAGCACGTCGTCGACGAGGACCACCCGCATGCCGTCGATGCCACCGGCCGGTAGCTGGGTCGGGCCGACCGCCCGGGTGGCGTTGCGGCGCAGGTCGTCGCGGTAGAGCGTGATGTCCAGCACGCCGACCGGCACGGAGACGTCCTCGAAGGCGCTGATCCGTGCGGCGAGGCGCCGGGCGAGCGGCGCGCCACGGGTCGGGATGCCCAACAACACGGTGTCTGCGGCGCCCTGGGTCTTCTCGAGGATCTGGTGCGCGATCCGGTCGACGACGCGTTGCACGTCGGCGCTGGTCAGGATCACCTTCACCGAGGGTTGTCGCGGCGGCGACGATTGGGCAGCCGGTGGGTAGGCCACGGCGGACCTCCTTCCCCGCCTCACGGGACGGGTCGTTAAAGGACGTCGGGTACTCCGGACCGGTCAAGATCGGCCGGCGGAGGGGCTTCGGCCACGTTACCAGTGGTCGTCGCCGCGATCACCCCTGGGAGCGAGTGGTCCCGGCCACGCACGGTGTGACCGCACGCGTATCGGTTCAGCGGGCAGAACGGGACAACTCGCCCCGAGCGTCCAACCGGTGGGTCTCGACCACTTGACCGGGTGTACGAATCCCCGTACCGTCACGCTCCGTAGCGATCGCTGGGAGAACCCCGAGCAGCACTGGGAGTGTCCGAATGCCCTCTGAATACGCCAAGTCTCTGGGCGCCCGCCTGCGCTCCATCCGCCAGCAGCAGGGCCTGTCCCTGCAGGGCGTGGAGGAGAAGTCGAACGGGCGCTGGAAGGCGGTGGTGGTCGGCTCGTACGAGCGCGGCGACCGTGCCGTCACCGTGTCCCGCCTGGCCGAGCTGGCCGAGTTCTACCGCGTTCCCGTCTCGGAGTTGCTGCCCGACGGCAGTGGAGTGCGGCACGAGCCCACCAGCAAGATCGTGCTGGACCTGGAGCGGCTCTACGACGAGGCCAGCGAGGAGCTCGCCTACGTCGCCCGGTACGCCCGCGCCATCCAGCAGCAGCGGGGCGACTACAACGGTCGGGTGCTGTCGATCCGCGCCGACGACCTGCGCGCCCTCGCCATCGTCTACGACGCCTCCCCGTCCGGCCTGATCGAGCGCCTGACCGAGCACGGTGTGCTGGTCGCCGACCCGCGGGCGTTCTTCGCCTCCTGACACCCCTGACGACAAAGGGGCCCTGCCATCCGGCATGGGCCCCTTTGTCGTCGTCCGGCCCGTCGGCGCGGCTTCGCCGTCGCCCGGCCGGTGCGCTCAGCGGGTCGCGTACTCCGCGATGCGGCCGAGTAGGCCGTTGAGGAAGCGCGGCGAGTCGTCCGTCGACATCTGCCGGGCCAGCTCCACCGCCTCGCTGATCGCCACCGCGTCGTCGATCTCGTCGATGTAGAGCAGCTCGTAGACCGCGATCCGGGCCAGGTTCCGGTCGACCGTCGGCATCCGGTCCAGCGTCCAACCCTCGGCGTAGCTGGCGATCAGCTCGTCGACCCGGTCCAGGTTCCCGGCCACGCCCTCGACCAGACCGACCGCGTACCCGAGATGGTCGGGATGCGGCTTGTCGAGCCGCTCGATGTAGCCGGCGAGCACCTCCACCGGCGGACGATCACGCAGGTCGGCCTCGAAGAGCACGTCCAGCGCCCGCTTGCGCGCCTTACGGCGCGCCGGCATCTGCTGTTTGGGACCCTCGGCCATCAGGCGCGGCCGAGGTAACGGCCGTCGCGGGTGTCGACCTTGATCTTCTCGCCGGTGGTGATGAAGAGCGGCACCTGCACGGTCGCGCCGGTCTCCACCGTCGCCGGCTTGTTGCCGCCGGTCGAACGGTCACCCTGGAGGCCGGGCTCGGTGTAGGTGACCTCGAGCACGACCGAGGTCGACAGCTCGATGTACAGCGGAACGCCCTCGTGCGTGGCCACGATCGCCTCGGCCTCGGGGAGCAGGTAGTTGGCGGCCTCGCCCACCGTCCCGCCGGGCACCGTGATCTGGTCGAACGTCTCCATGTCCATGAAGACGAAGTCCTCGCCGTCGGCGTAGAGGTACTGCATGGTGCGCTTGTCCACGGTCGCGGTCTCGACCTTGGTGCCCGCGTTGAAGGTCTTGTCGACGACCTTGCCGGAGAGCACGTTCTTCAGCGTGGTACGCACGAACGCACCACCCTTACCGGGCTTGACGTGCTGGAACTCGACGACGGCCCAGAGCTCTCCGTCGAGGTTGAGTACCAGGCCGTTCTTCAGGTCGTTGGTGGTGGCCATTTCCTGCCTTGATCATCAGCTGGCGGACAGACCTGACAAGTCTACTCGCCGCCGCCCGACCCGCTGCCCGCCGCCGTCCCACCCACCCCGCGACCCCCGATCCGGCAGCCCCGACGGGCGACGATGGATGAGACAACGGGGACCAATCCGCCATTCGTTCGTCACGGTCAGTAGCGTGGCCCGGGCCACCAGGAACCGCCACCCCGAGACGATCACCCAGTACGACCATCACCCGTGGTCGTCGTCATGGTCCACGGGTCAGCGCAGGAGCGCCCTGGTGGGTCAGCCGTCCTGGTCGAGGTGGGTGGCCAGGTGGTGCAGCGCCAGGCGGTACCCGTCCACGCCGAGCCCGCAGATGACCCCGGTGGCCACCGCGGAGACGACCGAGTGGTGCCGGAACTCCTCCCGGGCGTGGATGTTGGAGATGTGCACCTCGACCAGCGGGGCGCGTAGCAGGGCGCAGGCGTCCCGGACGGCGATCGAGTAGTGCGACCACGCGGCCGGGTTGAGGACGACGGCCGCACCCTCGTCCGCGGCGTCGTGCAGCCAACCGAGCAACTCGTGCTCGGCGTCGGTCTGCCGGACGGTGACGCTGAGTCCCAGTTCCCGTCCGGTCGACTCGCAGAGTTCGACCAGGTCGGCGTAGCTGGTCATGCCGTAGACGTCGACCTGCCGGGTGCCCAGCCGCCCCAGGTTCGGCCCGTTGAACACGTAGACCTTCATGCTGAGCCTGCTTTCGTTCGCGACTGCGGGGCTCGCAACCCCGGCTCACTCCTCGCACTCACTGGGACACCGCGCGGTACGCCTCGAAGAGCAGCTCGTCGTCGGGGCCTTCGAGGATGGCCGGGCGGGCCAACCCGTCGAGCACCACGAAACGCAGGCGGCTGCCCCGGGCCTTCTTGTCGACCCGCATGGTGGCCAGCAGCCGGGGCCAGGCGTCGGCCGGATAGTCGGTGGGCAGGCCGAGTGCCGTCACCACGTCACGGTGTCGGCGGGCGGTGGGCTCGTCCAGACGCCCGGCCAGCCGGGCCAACTCGGCGGCGTACACCAGGCCGACCGCGACCGCGTGGCCGTGCCGCCAGCGGTACTCCTCGACCTTCTCGATCGCGTGGGCGAGGGTGTGCCCGTAGTTGAGCACCTCGCGTACGCCCGACTCGCGCAGGTCTCCGGCGACCACGTCGGCCTTCACGCGGATCGCGCGTTCGATGAGTTCCCGGACGACCGGGCCGGTCGGGTCGGTCGCCGCCGCCGGATCACGCTCGACCAGGTCGAGGATGGCGGGATCGGCGATGAAGCCGCACTTGACCACCTCGGCCATGCCGGCGGCCAACTCGACCTGAGGCAGGCTGTCCAGCGTGGTCAGGTCGGCGAGGACCCCGACCGGCGGATGGAAGGCGCCCACCAGGTTCTTGCCGGCGGCGGTGTTGATGCCCGTCTTGCCGCCGACCGCCGCGTCGACCATGCCGAGCAGCGAGGTGGCCACCGGCACCCAGCGGACCCCGCGCAGCCAGCAGGCGGCCACGAAGCCGGCCAGGTCGGTGACGGCGCCGCCGCCGAGCCCGACCACCGCGTCGGTACGCGTGAAGCCGGCCTCGCCGAGCCGGTCCCAGCAGTGCGCCGCCACGTCGACGTGCTTGCCGGCCTCGGCGTCCGGCACCTCGATCGTCAGCGGCGTCACGCCGGCCCCGGCCAGCCGGGCACCGATCGCGTCGGCCGACTCCTTCAGCGACGCGGTGTGCAGCACCGCCACCCGGGTGGCGTCGGGCAGCAGGCCCGGCAGCGTGTCGAGCAGGTCCCGCCCGACGAGTACGTCGTACGGCCGTTCGCCGCCGACCGGGATCCGGGTCACCTCGTCCATCGCGGGAACCTAACCCTCCGTGCGCAAGAGCTGCGCGATCTCGGCGACGATCTCCTCCGGCGTCCGGTCGTCGGTCACCACCGTGTGGGTGGCCACCTCGGTGTAGAGCGGCCGACGCTGGTCCATCAGGTGTTTCAGGGTGGCCCGGGGGTTGATCGCGAGCAGCGGTCGTCCGGCACCGAGGCCGACCCGCCTGACCGCGTCGGGCAGCTCGACGGAGAGGTGCACGACCCGGTGCCCGACCAGCGCCGCCCGGTTCTCCTCGGCCAGCACCGCGCCACCGCCCAGGGCCAGCACGCCGGAGCAGGAGGCCAGTGCCGCCGCCACCGCGGCGCGTTCCAGGGCGCGGAAGTGCGGCTCGCCCTCGTCGACGAAGATCTCCGGGATCGGCTTGCCGGCGAGGCGTTCGATGTCGGCGTCGGTGTCGCGGAACTCGACCCCGAGCGTGGCCGCCAGCCCCTGCCCGACGGTGGTCTTGCCCGAGCCTGGCGCACCGACCAGGACACAGACCGGGCGGGTCGAAGCGGTCACCGGATCACCAGTGCGTCGAGGTAGCCGGCCAGGTTGCGCCGCATCTCGGCGACCGAGTCGCCACCGAACTTCTCCACCGCCGCCTCGGCCAGCACCAGCGCCACCATCGCCTCGGCGACGACGGCGGCGGCGGGCACCGCGCAGACGTCGGAGCGCTGGTTGATCGCGGTGGCCGGTTCGCCGGTGGTCACGTCCACCGTCGCCAGGGCACGGTTCAGCGAGGAGATCGGCTTCATCGCGGCCCTGACCCGCAGCGGCTCGCCGGTGGTGATGCCGCCCTCCAGGCCACCGGCCCGGTCGGTGACCCGGCGGACACCGGTGGCGGTCGGCATGATCTCGTCGTGCGCCTCGGAGCCCCGGGACCGGGCCTGCTGCCAGCCGTCGCCGATCTCCACACCCTTGATCGCCTGGATCGACATCAGCGCGGTGGCCAGTCGGGCGTCGAGCTTGCGGTCCCACTGCACGTGGCTGCCCAACCCCGGCGGTACGCCGTACGCCAGCACCTCGACCACGCCGCCGAGGGTGTCGGCGGCCTTCTTCGCGGCGTCGACCTCGGCGACCATCCGGGCGCTCGCCTCCGGGTCGAGGCAGCGCAGCGGGTCGGCGTCGATGCGCTCGGCGTCCTCGGGCCGGGGGCGCAGCCCCGGCTTGACGGCGACCGGCCCCAACTCGACCACGTGCGAGACGATCTCGACGTCGAGGGCCTGGCGGAGCAGGGCCTTGGCCACCGTGCCGACGGCCACCCGGGCGGCGGTCTCCCGCGCGCTGGCCCGTTCCAGGATCGGCCGGGCGTCGGTGTGGCCGTACTTCTGCATGCCGGCCAGGTCGGCGTGACCGGGCCGGGGCCGGGTCAGCGGGGCGTTGCGGGCCTGCCGGGCGAGTTCCTCCGGGTCGACCGGGTCGGCGGCCATCACGGTGCGCCACTTGGGCCACTCGGAGTTGCCGACCCGCATCGCGACCGGGCTGCCCAGCGTCACGCCGTGCCGCAGGCCGCCGATGATCTCGATCTCGTCCTGCTCGAAGGACATCCGCGCGCCTCGGCCGTAGCCGAGCCGGCGACGCGCCAACTCCCCGGCGACCTCGGTGGAGGTCACCTCGATCCCGGCCGGCACCCCCTCCAGCATCGCGACGAGAGCGGGCCCGTGTGATTCTCCTGCGGTCAACCAGCGCAACACAGCGGCCAGTCTGTCACGCCGGGTGCCCGCCGACGCGCACCGCCCGCCGCGTCCCGCCCTGCGGACGCGGCGAACGGCGCGACGGGTCCCGGTCGGTCAGATGCCCCGGCCGCGCTTGTGCAGCGTGCGCAGCACGGCGTCGGCGCGGACCACCCGTCCGGCCACGGCCAGTGCGAGGTACGCCCGGGGCTCCCGCGGGTTGCGGCGGATGGTGCGCCGTGCCCAGCGCATGGCGCCGCGACGGTCTCCCGAGGCGGCCCGGGCGAAGGCGATCTGCCCGGCGACCCGGGCCTCCCCCGCCGGCTGGGTGGCGAACTCGGGATACCGCTCCAGCAGCCACTGCAACGCCTCGGAGATGGTGTCCCAGCGTTGGGCGAAGTACGACCGCTTGTGCCAGCGCACCGTCACGTACGGGGTACGCAGGTTGACCAGCGGGGCGCTGCGGGCGGCCCGGAGCAGGAACTCGTAGTCCTCCGCGTAGCTGCCCGGGATCTCCTCGTCGACCAGCCCGAACCCGTCCCGCAACGCGGCCGTGCGGATCACGAAGGTCGACGGGTGCAGCTCGGTCATCCGGTCCCGCAGCAGGTCGGCCAGGCTGATCGAGTCGCGGTCCAGCACCCGCTCGACGGTGTGCCCGTCATAGGTGACCCGGATGCCGCAGCTCACGAACTCGGCGCCGGGCACCGCGTTCAGCGCGTCGACCTGGGCCAGCAGTTTCCCGGGCAGCCACTCGTCGTCGTCGTCGCAGAAGGCGATCAGCTCGCCGGTGGCCGCCAGCGTGCCCGAGTTGCGGGCCCCGGCCAGCCCCGGCGTACGGGTGTTGGTCACCACCCGGACCGTCCGGTCCGGGCCGGACAGGTTGACCAGCGACGGGTCCGGCTCGGACTGGTCGTAGACCACGACCACCTCGACCGGGCCGGGATAGTCCTGCGCCACGATCGCGCGGACCGCGGCCCGCAGCAGCTCGGGACGGTCCCGGGTGGGCACCACGGCGCTCACGCTCGGGTAGGAGGTCATCGGTTCCGCCTTCCGTTCGGACCGGGCGTTCGCCACGGCCGCCACCACGGCCGGTGACGCCGCTGCGCGGCCTCGGCCACCAACTCCTCGACGATGGTCCCCACCCGGCGGACCGCGGCCCGCTGCCCCTCGGCGGCCTCGGCGTCGACCGTCACGGCGAACCGGGACCGGTCGGCCCGCCCGGCGGCGAGCGCGTCGCGCAGCTCCTGCCGGGACTCGCAGAGCGCCACCAGCCCGGCCGTGCCGAGTCGGCGGGCGAACAGCAACTGGTGGTCGTCGACGTGCTCGCCCCGGGTCGGGTCGCGGGGCACCACGATCGGCAGGTGCCCGTGCCGACGCGCCTCCAGGATGGTGGCCGGCCCGCCGTGGCAGACCACCAGGTCGGCACCGGCCATCGCGGTCTGCAACTCGGCGTGGCCGAGGAACGGCACCGCGTCGGGCAGCCCGTCGGCGCGGGTGTGCCCGTGCTGCACGGTCAGCACCACCTCGCCGGCGACCTCGCCGTGCCAGTCCCGCAGCCAGTCGACCAGCCGGTCGAAGGGGTGCTTGTCGGTGCCGACCGCCACCAGGATGCGGGTCCGGCCGTCCGGGTGCGGCCCGCGTGGCGCCGGCACCCGGCCCGGCTCGGTCCGGGCGGGACGCGGGCGTACCGGCGCGACCCGGTGCGCGTCGCCGGCCGCGCTCACAGCAGCGTCCCGACGACGGTGGCCTCCGGGTACTGGCGGCGCTGCTCCTCCCACTGCACGAGCATCGCCGACAGGAACGGGCGGCACAGCCGGGCGGTCAGCGTCGGCGTGTCGATCCGGTCGTAGACCTCAATGTAGACGGTCGGGATCCGGCGCAGCCGGGCCAGCACCACGAACGGGACGGCCACGCCCGCGCCGGTGGTGACCACCGCCGCCACGTTGCGTCGGCGCAGTACCCGGGCCGCCAGCACCGCGTTGCGCAGCAGGTTGCGCACGTTACGGGTGGTCGGATGGTACGCCGGGACCACGTCCTCCCCGGCGAGCAGCGACACCGCCTCGGGTGTGTCGAAGGTGACCCAGCACCGTCGCCACGTCTCGTACCAGGGCCGCAGGGCCAGCAACTGGGCCAGGTGCCCGCCGCTCGAACCGACCAGCAGTATCACCGGCTGCTGGTCGGACCCGGGCTCGTCGATCTTCGCGTCCACGCGACTCCCCACAAGTTCGCTTGGAATTCCTGTCGGCGCCACGCAGCAGCAGACCACACGTCGCCCGGTGGTGAAAGGTGTGACCGGGTGTTACGTGATCTCCGTACGTGGCGGTTGCGGTAGGCCGAGTGGTCGACCGCCCGTCAACCACTGTCACTGCCTGGAGTTCTCTCGTCACTGTCCGACGTCGACAGTGTGGTGCGGCGGACGGATCAGCCGCTATGTCGTTTCTCGATGGTGTCCAGCAGCGCGGGATGCAGCGCCGGATTCCACCCGGCCCCGGCGTCCGCCAGCCGCCAGGTCCGCAGCCACATCTCCACCAGGTACGCGTCGGCGACCAGCCGTTGCCGGGCCCGGTCCAGCCCGAGGGCGGCACCGTGTCGGGCCAACTCCGCGTCGACCTGTCCGGCGGCGTGCGCCGCCGGTTCGCCGCGCAGCACCACCGACCGCTGGAACGCGTCGTGGGCCAGGTCGAACCCGACGGGCACGTCCGGCCCGCTGTGCTCCCAGTCCCAGGCGATCAGGTCACCGTCGTGCCGACCGAGGTTCCACGGCACCCAGTCGCCGTGCCAGTGGCCGAACTCCACCGCCACGTCACCGTGTCGACGTGCCAGTGCGGCGACGGCGGCCACCGCGCGGTCGCCGACCCCCTCGGTCGCGGCCGACCGCTGCGCCTGCTCGGTCAACCGGGCCAGGAACACCGAACCGGCGAGCGGTCGGGACGCGGTCGTCGCCCCACCCCGGCGGGCCACCGCGAGCAGCGCCGCGATCTCCGGCGGCCCGTCGACCGGTACGCCCCGGATCCGGGCCGGCAACGGTTCGACCACCGCCACCACCTGCCCGGCGAAGCTCAACTCGGTGAGCAGCCGGGGAGTCCCGGGGTGCCCGTCGACCCCGGCCGAGGCGGCCACCTCCCGCAGCGCCGCCGCCTCGGTGGTGACCAGTGCGCGGGTGGCGTCGTTCCAGCCGATCTTCGCGTAGCAGCGCGGCGCACCGGTGCCGTCGAACAGTTGCAGGGTCGGCTTGTGGTTCGGGTCCGGTGGCCGCACCCCGCACGCCGCGTACAGCGGCTCGTCGCCGAGCGCGGCGGCCACCCGGGCGGCCAACAGCGCCTCGGCCGGATCCAGCCCGGTGGGCACCGCGACGGTGAGCACCGGAAACGAGGCCCGGTCGACGATGCCCACCCGCGCCGCCGCACCGAGCGCGGCCCGCATCGCCCGCACCTTCGCCGGCCGCAGCGCGTTGTACGCCAGCAGCGCCGCCGCGGTGACCCGGGGCACGCCCAGCGGCAGCAGGAACCGGGCCCGGGCGATCGACGGCACGACCGCGTACCGGGCCACCACGGTGTGCCCGGCGGGCGGCTCGGCGTCCACCGCGAGGGCGATCCGCTCGTCGCCGAAGACCGCCCGGGTGACCCAGCCCAGCCCGTCGCCGCGCGAGCGGGGATCGGCCGTCGCGGTGGCGGCCGTCGTCACGCGACCCGGTCCGGCCAGTCGAGCGACAGCCCCAGCCGTTGCCGCAGCGCCTCGTTGTGCGGGCGGTAGTACTCGGTCAACTCGGCGCGCAGGTCCGCCTCCAGCGGCGCCGACCGCCGGTCGTTGTAGACCTTGAAGTCGGGCAGGTCGAACGCGGGCAGGCCGAGGAAGTCCAGGGTGCGACGGTAGGTGGCCCGCGCGTCGCCGTACAGGTCCTCGCTGGGCAGGAAGAGCAACTGCGAGCGGTCGAACCGCTCCAGCCACGGCTCCAGGTGCTCCAGGTAGCGGCCCCGGGCCCGGTAGGTGTACCAGTCGTACGCCTCGCTGAAGTGCTCCGGTTCGGCGATCAGCCGTTCCCGCTCCCCCGCCGTACGCTCCGGCTCGGCGGCCAGCGCGGCGGCGAAGTCCAGCGGCTCGACGCCGTTGGTCCGCCGCTCCTTCCAGTGCGAGTACGCCCGCTCGACCGGATCCCGCAGCAGCACGATCAGCTTCACCGAGGGCATCAGCGCGGCGACCCGCTCGGCGGCCAGCGGGTGGAACATGTACAACGGTGCCGCCTCACCGACGCGCACCAGGCCGCCGTGGCGGCTCTCCAGCGCCTCCCGCTGGCGCACCGTCGGGAAGTGCGAGCGATACCACGCCTCGCCGCGACCCCAGTGCTCCTCGAAGTAGTGCGAGGACTTCGTGTTCCAGGCCGGGAAGAGCCGGGGCACCAGCGGATGCTGGATGAGGTAGTTCCAGAGCGACGTGGTCCCGCCCCGTTTGGTGCCGATGATGAGGAAGTCCGGCAGCGGACGCCGGTCGCTGGTGCGGACCCCGTAGTCGACGAGGCTCTCCCGCACCCGATTCGTCACCTGGGTCGGCACCAGTTGCTTCACCCGGTCCCGGATGGACGGCACGACGACCTCACCTGCCCTTCGACGGCGGGGGCGGGGTGCCCTGCGGCGACCCGCCCCGAATCTGCACCATGGTCGCCCGGATGCCACGTCGCACCCGGGGTAACGTCAACAAGCCGACGCAGCCGGCGGCGAGCACGGCCACCGCCACCAGCAGGCCGGGAATGCCCCGCCCGCCCACCACCAGGCCGACCGCCGAGGCCAGCCCGACGCCGCCGACGGTGGCCGCCGCCGCGCGCAGCATCCCCGCGTCGACCAACGGCTGGCCCACCACCAGCCGGGCGCAGGTGACGGCCGTGAGGTTCTCGGTGGCGATACCGGCCGCCCAGGCCAGGGCCGCGCCGGTCGCGCCGAACGCGGGGATCAGCAGCAGGCCGAGACCGACGGTGACCACCAGTCCGGCCAGCGCGCCGGCCAGATGCAGCCCGCTGCGCCCACCCATCAGCAGCAGGCTCTGCACGTTGCCGACACCGGTGTTGATCAGCATCGCCAGGGCGAGCACGGTCAACGCGGCGGCACCGGCGGTGAACTCGGGACCGAACAGTGCCAGGAAGGCCGGGCCGAAGACGGCGAGCAGCAGGTAGACCGGCCAGGACAGCACCAGCCCCCAGGTGGTCAACTGCCGGTGCACGGCGGCGGCGGCGACCCGCTCGCCCCGCCCCAGCAACCGCGACAGTTGCGGTGAGACCGCCACCCGCAGGCCCTGCATCGCCAACTGCCCGGCGAGCACGTACCGGCCCACCGCGCCGAACACACCGGCGTCGGCCTGGGTGGCCAGGGCCGAGGTGAGCAGGACGCCGACCCACATGCTGCCGGCGTCGATCGCCGCGGAGGCGGCCCGGGGCAACGCGAACCGCCAGAACGTGGCCCAGTCGGTCCGCTCCGGGCGCAGCCGGGCGCCGTGGCCCACACCGAGCGGCCGGGCGACCATCATCAGGCAGGCCAGCACCCCGACGGCGGCCGGCACCAGCCAGCCGGTCATGCCGGCGACCAGCCCGCCGCCGACCAGCAACGCCGCGCCGACCAACGCCGGTCGGGCCACCGGCAGCAGCAGGAACTGCACCGCCACGTACGAGCGGATCGGGCGCACGCAGCGCACCACGGCCAGCAGCAGGTTCATCGCGACCACCACCGGCACCGCGACGAACGTGACCACCAGCAGCGGCTCCCCCGCCGGGCCGAGCAACCGCCCGGCCAGCGGACCGGCGAGCAGCGCACCGCCGATCGCGATCAGCACCGCGAACAGCAGCGGCGGCACCAGGGCCACCGGCAGCACCCGGGCGGCGTCGCCGTCGGTTCCGGTGCGCCGCCGGGGCAACGCCCACATCAGCCCGGTCTCCGCGCCCAGGGTGCAGACCGCGGCGGCGACGGTCACCACGCCGATCGCGGCGAAGAACGCGCCGGACCCGGTCGTGCCGTACCCGCGGGTGATGACGACCGCCAACACGAAGCCGAACAGGCCGCTGGTGGCCGCGCCGACCAGCCCGGCGACGCCGCTGCGGACGCTGCGCCGGGTCTCGGTCGCGCCGTCGTCCCGGCCCGGATCCGACCCGGCGGGCCGGTCGGCGGCCGGGGAACTGGTGGTGACGGTCATGTGGGCTGCACCGCCGGTCGAGGTCGGGGCCGCCCGGCCGCGCGGTGCACGTCCCGCTCGGTGAGCGCCATCGCGAAGCCGACCGCGAAGAAGGCGACGGCGAGGTTCTGGTTGGCCATCCCATAGAACGGCACCTGCACCAGGCAGACCACCGGCACGATGGAGAGCCACTGCCCGGCCGCCGAGGTGGCGCGGGCACAGACGAACGCGGCGACCACGAACCAGGCGAGGAAGCAGAGCAGCGCGGGTACGCCGTGACTGAACAGCACCATCCAGAGCTGTCCCTGGGTGCCGATCGGCGCGTCGGCGGAGACGGTGTCGACGTTCACCGGGGCCCCGTAGCCCAGCCATGGTGAGTCGCCCACCCGGCGCAGCACCTCGGAGTAGAGCGACAGCCGGTCGGTGTTGGTGTCACTGGACTCGACCCGGTTGCCGATCAGCTCGGTCACCGGGATGAAGAGCGTGACCAGACCGCCGACCAGCACCACGCCGACGATCGAGGCCGCCACCCGGACGTTGCCGCGCAACGCGGCGCGCAGACCGAGCACGGCCAGGCCGGCGCCGAGGCTGAGGAACATCGCGCGGTTGAGCGTGAGGAAGGCCGGTGCCAGCGACAGCGGCAGCGACGCGAGCAGCGCCCAGCGCAGCAGTCCCCGCCGGCGCAGCATGGTGAAGGCGACCACGCAGGGCAGCGTGATCGCGTACGCGCTGCCGTAGTTGTTGGTGTACGCGAAGGGCGCCGCCGGTCGGAAGATCGGATTGAGCGACCGGATGCTGTACTCGGCGGTGGACAGGTGCACCATGTCGTTGATGAACGGCGTGCCGGCCACCCCACCCGGCAGCAGCACCTCGACCGGCGTGGTCATCTCGAAACGCGGTATCACCACGCCCAGCCAACCCAGCACGACCAGCCCGAACCAGAACGCGCAGAGCGGCACCAGGACGGCGGTCTGGTCGGGGCGTTCCCGGGCGACCGTGTAGACGTAGACGCCGACCACCACCGCGGTGAGGTAGAAGCCCAGTCGTAGGGCGAAGGTCAGCAGCGACACCGGCGACTGCAACTGGGTGACGCTCACCAGCACGATGGCCAGGAACAGCAGCCAGATCCCGGTCGCGGGCGGCAGCGGCACCCGCCCCCGGGTGACCAGCAGCACGAACAGCAACGCGCCCAGCAGCGGCCAGCCGAGATAGAAGAAGCCGGCCAGCCACCAGATCGGCACCAGCCCGAACATGGCGATCAGCGGCCACAGCGGCAGCCGGGGCGGCGGGGCGACCACCGACGGGGTGCCGCCGGCTGCCAGCGGTGCCGGCTCGGTGGCCGGCGGTGCCTGGATCACCGGCACCGCCTCAGCCCCGGCCGCTACGCGAGAGCACGAAGCCGAGCGGATTCACCCCGGCCGCCCGCAGTCGTTCGGCGAGCCGACGCAGGTCGGTCTGCCGGGTCCGGTCCCGCTCGACCACCACCACCGCGGTGCCCTGCCGGGCCACCGCGACACCCCGCTCGTCGGCCTCGGCCGGCGGGGCGTTGTAGAGCACCAGGCGCTTGTCGGCTCCCTGCCGCCAGGTGCCGAACCGGACGCTGCCGGCACCCACGGTGATCGTGTCGCCGCCGTTCACCTGGCCGTTCGCGGTCGGGGTGACAGTCGCCTTCGCGGAGGTGACCCGGGGGATCGTGATCGTCGCCTCCGGGTCGGTCGAGGGACGCGCGCCCGGCGGGTGCGGCGAGGGACGGCGGATCACCTCGGTCGGCGAGTCGTCCGGCCCCTCCATGCTGACCGGCCGGGCCGGCGCGGTACGTGGCTTCGGCACGGAGGGTCGGCTCGGGTCGATGCTGGGCGGCAGCCGGTCCCGGTCGGCCTGCACGGCGGCGCGCAGCCGGTCGAGCCGGCCGCTGTCGTCGGCGACGAACACCTCGCGCCCGGCCACCGCCAGTGCCACGGCAAGGCCGGCGGTGATCGCGCTGGCGTCCTCCCGGGCGGTCACCACGGCGACCCGGGCGGGATGGCGTACCCGCTCGGCGATGGCCATCGCGACGTAGCGCACGTCCGCGTCGACGGCCCGACCACGCAGGCCGGTGTACCGGATGGTGCCCAGCAGCGGCAGGCCGGTGTTGTCCTTGGCGTCCACGACGGTACGCACCCGCCGGTCGAAGGACTCCCAGGCGAACGCGAGCACCAGGCCGACCAGGGCGCCACCGAGCAGCCCGGCGGCCATCAGCATGGGCGCGTTGCCGGCCGCCGAGGTCAGCGCCCGCTCGGCGGACTGGGTGACCCATCCCGGGTTCACGTCGACGGCGGCGATCTCGGTGCGGGCGGAGTTGAGCTGGGTGAGCTGGTTGTTGATCGCGCTCAGCTCGGCGACCGCCACGTTACTGGTGGTGGTGTCCCGGGAGTTGTTCACCCGCCGCTGTGCCGCGGCCTGCTGCGTGGCGACCTTCTCGATGCTCTCGTCGTACGAGCGGAGCATCTCCTCGCGCTGCCGCTCGTACATGGCCCGCCGGACGTTGAGGTAGCTCTCCGCGGCGAGGTTGGCGCCGAGGACCGCGTCGTCGGCGTCGCGGGCCTGGTAGACGAAGCGCAGGATCTGCCCGCCGGTGGGCACCTCGACCTCGAGGGCGTCGCGGACCGACCGCTGGTCCGAGCCGAACTCGTCGGCCAGCTTCCCGACCACCTCGGTGCCGGTGGCGATGCGGCTCTCCACGTTCATGTTCACCGCCCGGTCGGCGTTGGCGCCGCTGGGCGTGAACGCGTCGGTGACCACCGGACGGACCGCCACCACCGCGTTGGCGCTCACCGCCGACGGGGCCAGGAAGGCGTAGCCCGCAGCGGCCACCAGCCCGAACACCGCGACTGCGGCGACCTGCCGGATCCGGTGCAGCGGCACGCGCAGCACGTCGGTGATGGTGACGGACCGAGGCGACGTCTCGGCGTTCGCACCGTCGTTGGCCCAGGGGCTGGGAGCGGCATCAGTCATTGAACTTCTTCACCGTTTGTTGTGGGTTGCCGATGACCACGACCCCGGGCGGTACGTCCGTCCGCACCACGGTCGCAGCCCCCACCACGCTGTCCCGGCCGATCCGTACGCCCTTCATGACCAGCGCGTGAGCGCCGATCCAGACGTTGTCCTCGACCGTGATCGGCGCACGCGTGGCCGGGGTGGGCGGATCGTGCCGCTGAGCCGGTGGCAGGTTGTGGAAGTCATTGTCCAGCAACTCGCAGTCGGACAACAGGCACCGATTCCCGATCGTCACCGACGTCCACGTGCCCACCCACGTCGCGTTGAGCAGGCAGTCGGCTCCGACGCGTACCTCGCCGGGCCCGGCGAAGCGGACCAGCTTGTTCAGCCGGGTCCGGTCACCGATTGTCACCCGCACCCCGCGCCGCAGACGGATCCGTCCCCGGATCTCGACATCCCGCCCGAGGGTCAGGCGCGGATAACGCAGGCCGTACCAGCGACGCTTGATCGCGAAGACCACGCGCACCACGAGGCCACGCCGGATGTCGCTCAACGGTCCTCCCCACGTTCCGTTGGGCCGGCGACGGTGGATCCGCCGCCGGCCCAACGTGAACAAATTACCGAGGTTACATTACGAACAGTGAACGCTACTGCACGGAGAAGAACATCGACGGAGTCGACCAGGTCAGTTCCGTGGTAGCGGTGGCGATCACCGTAGCCTCGGCACCGGTGGCCACGGCAGCGGGGGCCAGGGTCGGATCGAAGGGCACGCTGCGCAGCGATCCGTTCGTCGCCCCGAAGACGATCTTCCCGTTCACCCAGGCCATGCCGCGCACGGTGGACCAACTGACCCCCGTGGTCGGCACGGTGAACTCGGTGGCACCCAGGTAGTTGCCGTCGATCTCGAAGAACCGGTAGTACAGGTTGTTCTGCCCGGTCCGGGTGTAGTAGAGCCGGCCGTCGAGGAAGAACGCCCCGGTCAACTGCGCCGGGTTGAACCAGTCGTTGTAGCCGGACGCCTCCCACGGCACACCGATGGTGGTGCCGTTGAACATCGAGATGTCGATCCGGCTACCCGTACGCGACCCGGAGACCAACCGCGACCAGTAGATCCGGTCGTCCACCCGCCAGGTCGCCCCGGCACCGGTGTAGTTGGCCTGGCTCACCGTGGTCGCGGTGCCGAGAGTGCTCCCGTCGAACGGCACCTTCGCCAACTCACCGCTGCCGACGTTGAGGTACAGGTGGCCGCTGGCGGCCGTCGGAGGGTTGCGCGGGGTGATGGTGCGGCCACCGCTGACCGGGAACATGCCCAGCCGGCCGTGGTACTCGTTGCCCATGCCGTCGGAGTTGTGCCCGAAGTACAGGCCGTCCGGACCACGCCAGAGCACCGGCACGGTCGAGCCCCACGAGCTGGCGCCCGACGGCAGCGCCGAGCCGCCGCTACGACGCGGGTTCCAGTTCACCGGCATGCCGGTGGCCGGGTTGACCGCACCGATACCGAGTCGGTCGATCGCGCCGTTGCCGGCGCTGTCACTGGCGTTCGGGTTGTTCAGCCAGCGGAAGTGCCCGCCGAGGTAGATGACGTTGTCGGCCACCTCGACCGAGGTGATGGTGTCGTTGCCGGTGAAGTTGACCCAGGTGGCGTTCTGGCCGCTGCCCCGGGCCGCGGTCTCGAAGCGCACCAGCGCGTCGCAGTACGCCGACGGCCAGCCCGCACCGCCGTTGGTGCCCACGACGAACCAGCTCCCGTCGGCACCGAACCGCACATCCTGCACGTAGTGCACGAAGGTGGTGGGGGCCGCACAGGGCGCCACGAACCGCTCGCTGCTCCAGTCGATCACGCTGGGCGTGCCGGTCAGGTCGATCAGCGCGATCTGGTTGCGCGGCAGGTCGTTGACGAACATGAAGTTGCCGCCGACCACGAGCGTGCTGCCGTCCGGCGACACGTCGATGGCCCACGCGTACATGCTGGTGTCGTGTCGACCGACCGAGGTGTTGATGTTGAAGGTCGGGTCGATCGCACCGCTGGTCGCGTTCAGCCGCCCGAGCCCGGCGTGCGCCGTGCCGTTGAGCCAGTTGAACGCCCCGGCCACGTACAGCCAGTTGCCGTGCAGCACCATGTCACGCACGGTGCCGCCGTCGGACCGACCCACCCAGGTGTCGATGATCATGCCGGTGGACGGGTCGAGCGCCACCAGGTTGCGGCGGGCCACCCCGTTGACGTTCTTGAAGACACCGCCGACGATCAGCGTCCCGCCGGGACCCGCGATGAGCGAGTTGACCGCCCCGTCGAGCACCGGCAGGAAGGTGGTGGAGATCGTCCCGGTGGTCCGGTTGTAGGCGAAGAGGTAACGCTGGGTGGTCCACGACGAACTGACGGTCTGCCGGATCTGGGTGAAGCTGCCTCCCACGAACACCGTGTTGCCGACCTGTGCGAAGGCACGGGCCTCACCGTCCCGCGCGTGCGGGGTCTCGTCGGCGGGGTTCGCGGACACCAGAGTCGCCGGTTCGGGAACCGGCACCACGGCGGCGGATGTCGCGCTGGGCACGGCCAGGACGGCCGCGACGGTTGCTAATGCGACAGCCCCTGCCCGTACGCGCTTTCGGCGGGTGTTCCGCCACGGGAAGGAGATTATGGGCACGCTGCGCCTCCAGGGTGGACGGGAATGTGCGTTGCGTAGCCTCTCCCGTTCGCCCCTGGGGCGATATCCGCCGATTGGGCGGTCAGTTCATCCAGTTGCGGACATCACCGCGGGCGGTCGTATGTCGGACAACACCGGTACGGCATCCGACCGCCCACGGGTTACCTGAGGTCAGCGGCTCCCTCCGGTGGGTTGCCGAAGGTAACTGTCCCGTCCGGCGGCGGCGAAACCGGCCACCGCCGAGGCGTCCTGGTTCATTGTCATGTTGCAGACGTTCGTCGTCTTCGTCATGCCCGGGGAGTTGAAGTAGATCGCGGCCTTGATCTTCGGGTGGGCCTTCAGCGCCGCCGGGAACTCCTCGAACCACCGCCGCTTCGCGTTCGGGTCGGCGCTGTCGAAGTTCGTGCCGAACTCGGCCAGCATCCGGGGCTTGCCCTTGCCGATGCCGGTGTCGTCCAGCCAGCGGTAGAACGAACCGATCGTGGTGCTCGGGCTCTTCCAGGTCGTACTGCCGTTGCAGACGTGGAAGTTGTACGGGTCCCAGGCCACCCAGTCGACGTAGTCGTCACCCGGGTACAGACCGGCGTACCGGTTGTAGTGGCCGGACCAGCCCATCATCGTCCAGACCCACACCGCGTTGCGGACGTCGGCCTTGGCGAAGCGGTCGTGCACGTACCGCCAGGCGCGGACGAACTCCGCGTCGCTGCCCTTCTCCGGCTCGTCCTCCGGCTCGTGGTCGAAGCCCATGAACACCGGCACCCCGGCCGCCTTGATCCGGCCGGCCACGTCGTCGATCGTCTGGTCGTACCGGCCGCTGTACACGTCCCGCCAGGTGAGCACCGTGCCGGACGAGAAGACCCGGCTCTCCCAGGCGAAGAACATCAGCCGACCCTCACGCATCTGCTGCTGCTGGTACGCGTCGGGGAAGGCACCGTTGCTGCCGCTGTTGGAGAAGTCGTGGTAGCGGTGCACGATGTCGAACGTCCGCCCGACCTGCTTCTCCACGTCGGTGATCGCCTTACCGTGGTCCCATCCGCTGCCCGCGCCGGAGGGTGAGTACATCCCCCACCAGGCACCGCAGGACGGCACCAGCTTCGCCGACACCTGACCGCACGCACCGGAGTCCGCCGGTGGCTTGGTCGGCGTCGGGCTGGGCCGGGCCGGGCTCGGGCTCACGCTCGGCGACACCGTCGGCGAGGCGGGTGGACGGGTCGGCAGCGCGGCCGAGGGCGTCGGCGAGACGCTGGTCGGCGCGGGCGTCGGACGCGTACCCGTGTCGTAGCGCAACACCAGGCGGGGACGGACGTCCGGGTTGCGGTTCTCCCCCGACGCCCAGTAGATCCGCGTGCCCAGCCCGGCCTGTGCCAGCGACACCGTCCAGGTGCCGTTGCCGGTCACCAGTTCGGAGACGTCCCACTCGTTGAAGCCCTTGCCGACGCCGGACACCGCGTCCAGGGCGGCGCCGACCTGACCGGGAGCCGGTCGGGCGGCCCGGGCGTCGAGCCCGGAGTCGTGCGCGGTGACCGCCGCGTCGAACGCCTGCCAGGAGTGCACCCGCAACGTCGCCCGGATGTTCGTCGCGTTCGCGGGCAGTGAGGTCACCGAGAAGGCGAGGACCGCCTGCCGGTCTCCCCGGGGGTTGCCGTCACACGGGGCGGCGCAGGTGGCCAGCGTCGTCTTGACGCTGTTGTCGCCGTCCTGCGGAACGCTCGTGGCGGTGGTGTCGAACACCACCGGAATGGAGATGTCGTCGTCGGCGATCAGGGGCACCATGGTCGCGCCGATGCCGAGCACGACCGTGGTGCTCAGGACACCGAGCACCACGGCCTTGCGCCGGGGGCCCTGGTGCCGGATGAGGCGGTGCAGTCCGCGCCTGGCCACTCAGACTCCTTGTGAATTCGGCGATAACGCTGTGGAGCGTATCGGCGTACACAACAGAGCGTGCGAATGACCGGGGAACCTAAGCGCGTCTTAAAGTTCGCCTAAGCCGACGCTGCGACACCGCGCCCGGCCCAAGCTGCGGCAGGGTACCGGCAATCTGGCGACTCAGCACCGGCCGATCCGCAGGTCAGCGCCGCAGCGGGTCCCCATCTCCGCGCCGGACCGGTGCCGCACCTCAGCGGCGATCGATGATCTACCCCACTGACGGCCCATGCGCAAGTCCGCGCCGATCGATGCCGCGTCCCGGCGGCACGTGCGGCTCAGTTCGGGGCGGCCTGCTTCGCCGGCGTGACGAACGACTGCCAGGCGGCAGGCGCGAACCGCAGGGTGCCGCCGGCCCGGTCCTCGGTGTCGCGCACCAGCACGACGCCGGAGAACTTGTCGGCGACCTCCACGCACGACCCGCCGTTGGTCCCTGAGTAGGTCGACGTACACCTGGCACCGGTCATGTCCATGTCTGCGCCACTTCCCTGATCAGTTCGAGTGACTGCCTGCGCGGGAACGCCTCACCCCGGACCGCCTCCCACGTCCGTTGGAGCGTCTTTCCCCCACCTCTGCCCGATCCGCTCGCGGATTCGTCAAGCCCACCCGCTTGCGCCGATGACGTGCGCGGGGGACCCGCGCACGTATCGACGCTAGTGGGGTCCTATCCAGACTGTCACCTGGCGAAGCCGCTCCCATCCAGGAAGGACGGGGTGGTTTCGCATACCGGGGCCGCCCGTGGATCCCACACCCGGGCGGCCCCGTCCACCCCAGGAAATGGAGGACGACTTGCGTACGCCGGTCGCCTGGTACCAATGCCCGAGGACGGTTCTGCCGTCCCGGTCGCCGCCACGACGTCGACGCGGCACCCACCTGCCCGAGTGGATGCGTCGGCCGACCCGGCCGCTGCCCCGGCAACGCCCCGGGCGCCCCGGCTGGCTGACTCCGGGGCAACAGTGGCGGGCGAACGGGGGCCACCCATGATCGCCACGCGCCCCTTCGCCACGCGCCCCTTCGCGCCCGGGGGTGGCCCACCTCCGGTGCGACCGCACGCCCCTGCCGCCGACGTCCCGCACACCCCGCTACGGCCGATGTGGTGCTGCCGCGCCGACGGGCAACCCTGGCCGTGCGGCGAGGCCCGACTCCTGCTCCGCGTCGAGTACGACGGCAACTCCACCGGCACGAAGGCCCTCACGAGGGCAGTTGCGTACCCAAGCGCAAACGGGGATCACGTCGCGCGAGCAGCTAGGGCACTCGATCCAGGATGTAGTGGCCTCGCGAACAGACGAATACCACTCGATCCAGGATCGAGCGAACGGTCGGCCCGAGCGGCCAGGCTGCCCGAACGGCCAGGCTGCCCAGCGGCCAGGGCGGTCAGGCGGACCGAGCGGCAGCCAGCGCGGCGGCCATCGCGGCGCGGGGGGCGGGGACGCCGGTGAACTGCTCGAACTGGCCTACCGCCTGGGCCAGCAACAGGTCCAGGCCGGAGACCACCGGGCAGCCGGTGGCAGCGGCCGAGGCGGCCAGCGGCGTCGGCCACGGATCGTAGATGGCGTCGAAGAGCACCGTGGTGGGACGCCAACGCACCACACCGGCAAGCTCGTCGGCAGCGCCCTTCGGCACGGTGGAGATCAGCAGGTCGACGTCGGCCAACGCCGCCGCGTCCGCCCAGGGCGCGGCGGTGAGGGCCAGTCCCAGCGCGCTCGCCACCGGCGCCAGCTCGTCGACCGCTGCCGTGCGGCGGGCCACCACGGTCACCCCGGTCGCGCCCAGCCGGGCCGCCGCCGCCAACGCCGCCCGCGCCGTGCCACCCGCACCCAGCACCGTGACGGACGCACTCGCGCGTACGCCTGCGGACGTCAGCACGTCGACCATGCCGGTGACGTCGGTGTTGTCCGCATACCAGGTGCCGTCGGAACGGCGTACCAGCGTGTTGGCCGCGCCGACGGCGGCGGCGACCGGCGAGACCTCGGCGGCGACGGTCAGCGCCGCCTCCTTGCCGGGCATGGTCACCGACAGCCCGGCCCACTCCGGGCCCAGCCCGGCGACCAGGTCCGGCAGCTCCGCCGCCGCGCACTCGATCCGGGTGTACGACCAGCCGGTGAGCCCGGCGGCGGCGTACCCGGCGTTGTGGATCACCGGGGAGAGCGAGTGTGCGATGGGCTTGCCCAACACTGCCGCCCGCCGTGCCACCACCGTCACAGGACGCCGTTCTCCTTGGCCTTCTGGATGTTGCGCTCGTGCTGGCTGTAGTCCTTGGTGAAGGCGGAGTTGCCTTCCTTGTCGATCGCCACGAAGAAGAGCCAGTCGCCGGCCGGCGGGTCCATCGCGCCTTCCAGCGCTTCCTTGCCCGGATTGTTGATCGGCGTCGGGACCATGCCGCGCAACTTGCGGTTGTACGGGTTGTCCGGGTTGTCGAGGTCGCTCCGCGTCATCTGGCCGGAGGTCTTGCCCTCCTGCCCGATCATCTCGAAGTAGTAGTTGACCGTGACGTCCATCTCCAGGCAACTACAGTCGAACGTGCCCGAGTAGACCCGGTTGTAGGCGACCCGGGCGACCCGACCCAGGTCCTTCTTGGTGCCGGCCTCGGCCTGGGCCAGCGACGCCACGATCAACGCCTCGTACGGGCTGATCCCGCCGCGTTCCTTCTGCACCCGGTCGGCGAAGTCCATCTGCCCGGTGACGGAGAGGAAGTGGTCGACCATCTGCCCCAGGATCACCTCGGCGGTGGCGTTCGGCGGGATCTCGTAGGTGTCCGGGAAGAGGAAGCCCTCGATGGACTTGCTCGACTTCTTGCCGTCCTCGCGCTTGAACCACCAGTCCGGTACGCCCAGCTTCTCCGGGTCCTTCGCGGCGGCCTCGAACTCCTTGACCGGGATGTCGGTCTGCTCGCTGAGCAGCTTGAAAATGCTCTTGGCGGTGCGGCCCTCGGGGATGGTGAGCCCGTTGACGATCCGGTTCTGCGGGTCGAGCATCGCGGCCAGGGCGTTCGCGCCGCTCATCTCCTTGCGCAGCTTGTACGTGCCGGGCTGGATGTTACGACTGCGGGAGTTCTCCTGGGCCGCCTCGGTGAACGCCTTGGTGCTCTTGATCACACCGGCGTCGCGGAGCACCACGGCCATGTCGGCCAGGAAGGCGCCCTGCGGGATCTGGATCGTCACGTCCTCGGTGCCGTCACCGTCGAAGTCCGGTGTGACGAAGTAGCTCTGGATCCGGTCGAAGCCGTAGAAGGCACCGCCACCGATGCCGCCGAGCAGCACCAGTGCCAGCAGCAGGGCGAGCACTGTCTTGCCCCGCCCGCCACCGGAGCGGCCGTTGCGCCGCCGTCCCCGGCGGTGCTTGCCCTTCTCCCCCCGGTCCTGCTCGTCGAACCCGAGGTCCAGATCGTCAGTCATTCGGTCCGCCTCCGCTGCGCATCCAGCCAGCTCTGCAGAATCTCCACCGCGGCGGCCTGATCGACCACCGCCCGTTGTCTCTTCCCCCGGACACCGCGCTCGGCAAGCCTACGACTCGCCACTACCGTCGACATCCTCTCGTCGGTCAGCGTCACCGGAACAGGCGCTATCACATCGGCCAGTTGTCGAGAGTACGCCTTCACGTGTTCCGCTGCGGGGCCGTGTTTACCCGCCAGGTTCACCGGTAGGCCCACCACCACCTCGACCGCCTCGTGCTCGGCGACCAGTGCGGCCACCTCCGCGAGGTCCGTCGGCACCGCGTCTGGCCTGGGGTTCTGCTCACGCGAGAGGGTGACCAGAGGGGTGGCGAGAACCCCGTGCGGATCCGACCGGGAAACCCCGATCCGCACCTGTCCGACGTCCACACCCAACCGCACACCCCGGGACAACCCGGTCACGCTTCGTCACCTCGCCCGATATACACGGCAGGGCGGACCTGCTCGGCCCGCCCTGCCCTGAGGTTCTGAGGACTCACGCCTCGGCGACCGCCTTCTCCACGGTGAGCAACAGGGTGGCGACCTCCGACTCCGGCAGCCCACCACCCTGGGCCAGGTCCGGACTGCCACCGCCGCGCCCGGAGAACGCCGCCTTGACCAGGTCGTTGGCGGCGAGGCCCCGGTTACGGGCGGCCGAGTTCACCGACACCACCAGGGACGCCTTCCCGTTCGCACGGGCCGCCACCGCGACCACGCCCGGCCGGGCCACGTCGATCCGACCCCGGATCTCCTGGGCCAGCGTGCGGACGTCGTTGCCGGCCGCCCCCTCGGGTGCCTCGATGCCGACATAGGCCACCCCGCGCACGTCCCGGGCCTGCGCGGCGAACGCCGCCGCACCGCCCAGCACGAGCTGGGCGCGCAGCTTCTCCAGCTCCTTCTCCGCGTCGCGGAGCTGGGTCACCGTCTGCTCGACCCGGTCCGCCACCTGCTCGGAGGGGACCCGGTACAGCTCGGCCAGCCGGGACACCAGCAGGTGCTCACGGGCCAGGAAGTTGAACGCGTCCATGCCGACCAGCGCCTCGACCCGGCGTACCCCGGAACCGATGGACGACTCCGACAGGATCTTGACCAGGCCGAGCTGGCCGGAGCGGGCCACGTGGGTGCCGCCGCACAGCTCGCGGGCGTAGTCGCCGACCTCGACCACCCGGACCTGGTCGCCGTACTTCTCGCCGAACAGCGCCATGGCTCCGATCCGACGCGCCTCCTCCAGCGAGGTGACGAAGGCGTGCACCTCCAGGTCCGCCAGGAGCACCTCGTTGACCTGCTGCTCCACGTCGCGCAGCACGCTCGGCGCCACCCCGGTCGCGGTGTTGAAGTCGAACCGCAGCCGACCCGGGGCGTTCAGCGAACCGGCCTGGGTGGCGGACTCGCCGAGGAAGTTGCGCATGGTCTGGTGCACCAGGTGGGTCGCGGTGTGCGACCGGGAGATGGCCCGCCGACGGCTGGTGTCGATCTCGGCGTACCCGGTCTCACCGGCCCGCACCTCGCCCCGGACCACCCGGGCCCGGTGCACGATCAGCCCCGGCACCGGCTGCTGCACGTCGAGGACCTCGACCTGACCGCCACCGACGGTGATCATGCCGACGTCGGGCTGCTGCCCGCCGCCCTCGGCGTAGAACGGCGTGGTGTCCAGGACCAGCTCGACCAGGTCGCCCTCGACGGCCGCCGCGCGCGGCCCGTCGGTGCCGAGCACCGCCCGCACCGTCGACTCGCGGGAAACCTCGGTGTAGCCGGTGAAGGTCACCGGACCACCGGCGTCGAGCACCGACCGGTACGCCGACAGGTCGGTGTGTCCGGTCTTACGCGCCTGCGCGTCGGCCTTGGCCCGGGAGCGCTGGTCGGCCATCAGCCGCCGGAAGCCCTCCTGGTCGACGGTGAGGCCCTGCTCGGCCGCGATCTCCAGGGTCAGGTCGATCGGGAAGCCGTACGTGTCGTGCAACTGGAACGCCTTGTCACCGGAGAGCGCCGGTCGACCCGCCGACTTCGTCTCGGTGATCGCGGTGTCCAGGATCGTGGTGCCCGCCCGCAGGGTCGCCAGGAAGGCGTCCTCCTCCGCGTACGCGTACGCGGAGATCCGGTCGAAGTCGGCGGCCAGCTCCGGGTACGAGGGCGCCATGCAGTCCCGGGCCACCGGCAGCAGCTCGGGCAGGGCCCGCTCCTGCCAGCCGAGCAGCCGGACCGCGCGGATCGCCCGACGCATGATCCGCCGCAGCACGTAGCCACGGCCCTCGTTGGACGGGGTCACCCCGTCGCCGATCAGCATCAGGGCGGTACGCACGTGGTCGGCGACCACCCGCAGCCGGACGTCGTCGGGGTGCGACTGGTTCGCCGCGTGCCCGGAGTGCGCGCCGTACCGCTTGCCGGTCAGCTCGGCGGCGCGGTCCAGGATCGGCCGGACCTCGTCGATCTCGTACAGGTTGTCGACGCCCTGCAGGATGGAGGCCATCCGCTCCAGGCCCATGCCGGTGTCGATGTTCTTCTTCGGCAGCTCACCGACGATCCGGAACTGCTCCTTGCTGAGCACGTCCGCGATCTCGTACTGCATGAAGACGAGGTTCCAGAACTCCAGGTACCGGTCCTCGTCGACCTCCGGGCCGCCCTCGGCCCCGTACTCCGGGCCCCGGTCGTAGTACAGCTCGGAGCAGGGACCGGCCGGGCCGGGGATGCCCATCGACCAGAAGTTGTCCTTCTTGCCCCGGCGCACGATCCGCTCGACCGGCACACCGACGCGCCGCCAGATGTCGTACGCCTCGTCGTCGTCCAGGTAGACCGTCGCCCAGACCCGCTCCGGGTCCAGCCCGAAGCCGCCCGCCTCGACCGGCTTGGTGGCCAGCTCCCAGGCGAACGGGATCGCGCCGTCCTTGAAGTAGTCGCCGAAGGAGAAGTTGCCGTTCATCTGGAAGAACGTGCCGTGTCGGCTGGTCTTGCCGACCTCGTCGATGTCCGGCGTACGGATGCACTTCTGCACGCTCACCGCACGGGAGAACGACGGCGTCTGCTGCCCCAGGAAGTACGGAACGAACTGCACCATGCCGGCGTTGACGAACAGCAGGTTCGGGTCGTTGATGGCGGGCAGCGGAGCGGACGGCACCACGGCATGGCCGTTCGCCTCGAAGTGGGCGAGATACCGCCGCTTGATCTCCGCCGTCTTCATCGCTGGGGTTCCTCCGGAAAGATGTCTCTGTCACCGACGCGCGGCTCCTCGCGCACGTCGGCGAACTGGTCGTCGAACGCCTCGCCCTGGGCGAACGCCTCGTGGATCTCGTGTTCCCGCTCGGCCATCCCGGCGCGTACGTCCGCCACGAAGCTACGCAGTTCCTCGACGAGACCGCCAGCGGATTGCGACAGGTTGTCGGCGATGCCCGCCGGGGTGTACGCGTGCGCGGCACGGGTCGCCTGGCGGACCACCACCACGCCGACGGCCAGACCGATGCCCAGCCAGAACAGCCGCTTCATGCTCGTACCTCCGACGCCGGTCAGCGGTTGCCGCGCCGGGCGGCGCGCCGCTGGGACTTGATGGTGTCGCGGACCTCGCGCTCGGTCTCGGCGTTGCGTCGGGCCGAGGCGGCCTTGCGCACGCCGTAGCCGAAGGCGGCCACCTTGACCAGCGGGTTGGCCGCCGCGGCCGAGACCACGGTGACCAGGTTGGCGACGTTGGCGCTGATGTTCTGCGCGTGGCTGGTCATGGTGTCGACCTTGGCGAGCTGGAGGTTCACCCCGTCGAGTGACGTCTGCACCTGTTCCAGGGTGACGTTGACGTTCCGCACGGTGGTGTTGACGTCACCGAGCAGCGGCCCGGTCCGGTCGTTGAGGTCGTTGATCATCTGGGTGGTCGCGTCCACGGTGTGCCGCAGCCGCAGGATGGGCAGCGTCAGGATCAGCACCAGCATCGCGAACGCGATAGCCGCGATCAACGCCGCGACCTCCAAAAAGCCCACGCCTGTCCTCCTCAACACGGTCCCGGGACATCACGGCCCACGAGACGTACGACCTTCTCGCCCTCGCCGTCACCGGTGGCCCGCCACGCGCTCGTCGGCAGCGGGCGGGCCGCCAGATGCAGACCCTACCGTCCGTGATGACAATCGGCTCAGGACGGTGGTGACGGCGTCAACTCGCCCAGCGGATCGTCGGTCAGCGTCGGGAAGGGATCCTCACCGGTCAGTGACGGATCGGTGTCCGGCTGTGGCCTGGTCCGCTCGTCGTCGATCGCGTTGCGGACCTTCACCGACACCAACGAACCGGAGCACTCCTCGGCTGCGGTCGACGGGTCGGGTGACGGCACCACCGCCGGCTCACCGTCCACCGGCGGCGGTACGCAGGTCGGCTCCCGGACCCACAGGTCCAGCGTCAACTCGTCCCGCCGCCAGCAGGTGTAGCTGCCGTTCTCCTCCTGCTCCGGGCAGTACGCGGGCCGCCAGGGCTGCCAGCCGTCACCGCTCAGCGCGGCCTCGTACACCTGGGCCGTCTCCTCCGGCGACCGCTCGGAGGTGACGGTCCGCTCGCGCAACCGGCAGTCCAGCAGGCACCAGCGGCTGCCGCTGGCGTAGTCCTCCGGCTGCACCGCGGCCCACTCCGGCACCTCCAGTTCGTCGAGCGCGACGAAGACCGGGTCCCGGTTCATCGCCTGCACGCCGAAGAAGGCCGGCACGCCGGCCAGCAGGAGCACGCTGACCAGGGCCAGCAGCAGCGTACGACGACGCTGCCCGGCACCGGTCTGCCGGCGCGTCTCCGGGTCGACGTCCACCGCCTCGTCGTCGGGCCGGTCGCCGTCGCTGTCCTCCAGGTCGGCGGGGCGCCGTACCGCCGGTTCCGGCGCGGGCCGGGGCCTGCTCGGGTCGGCGGACGCCACCACGGCGGCGGCCCGGGCCACCGCCTCCCCGGCAGCCGGTGGCGGGGGCACCGCTGCGGCACCGGACGGTTCCGGGCGGGCCGGGTCCCGTTGGGGCGGAGCGGCCCGACCGGCCGGGCGGTCGTCGAGGCGTGGGGCCGACGCGGCGGCGCGGGCCACCGCGGACGGCGGTTCACCGGGGCCCGACCCACCGTCGGGTCGGCCCGGCCCGCCCTCGGGGCGTCCCGGGGCACCGTCGGGTCGACGGGAGCCCACCTCGGGGTGCATCGGGCCGCCGTCGGGGCGACGCCGTCCGACCTCCGGGTGGGGCGGTCCGGCAGGCCGGGCAGCCCCCCGAGCGGGCCCTGGCGGCATGCCACCGGGACGGCCCGGTCCTGCCGCCGTCGTGTCGGGGCCGCCGGAACCACGCGGCGCACCGGCGTCCGGAGGCATCGGGCCACGCGGCGGCGGACCGGCATCGGGGGGTACGGGGCCACGCGGCGACGCGCCGTCGGAAGGAGTCAGTCCACGCGGTGCGCCGGAGTCCGGTGGCATCGGCGCACGCGGCGACAGACCGTCCGGGGACACTGGTCCACGCGGCCCGTCCGGGGGCACTGGTCCACGCGGCGGCGGGCCGGCGTCGGGGCGGGCGGTCCCGCGCGGCGGACCGGGGGGAACACCCTCCGTCGGCCCGGTGCCGCGCGGCGGTCCGGCCGGACCGCCGTCCGGGCGGCCGACCGGCCGGGTACGGCCGGTGGATGCCTCGGGTCCGGGACGGCCGGCGGGTCCCCCCGGTCCCATCGGAGCGGTACCGGGCGGTTCGGCCCGGCCCCGCCCGACCGGAGGTCCATCCCGTCGAGCCCGATCGACCGGCGCACCATCGGGTCGAGCCCGATCGACCGGCGCTCCGTCGGGACGGCCGGGCTCGCCCGGCGGCCCGTCGGGTCGGCCGCGATCGGTCCGGGGCGCATCCGGTCGGCTACGACCGGCGGGCGCTGCGTCGGGTCGTCCGTGGTCGCTCGGCGGGGCGTCGGGGCGGCCACCACCGGGGCGACCCGGCGCGGCAGGGCCGGCTCCGGGGATGGCCGCGGCGGGCCAGCCCGGGATGCCGCCCGGGTCGGTCTGGTCGTCCGGGTTCGCGCGCGAGGGGCCGTCCGCGTCACGACGACCACCGAGCATCGCCGTACCACCGGACGGGGTGCCGCCCGCGTGCCCGGCCGGACCGCCCGGTGTCGTGCCGGGCCGCCGCTTGACCGTCGGCAGCGCCGGATCGGTGTGGTGCCCGCGCCCGGCCTGTCGCAGCCAGTCGGCCGGCCGTTCCGGACGCCCGGCCCGGCCGTCACCGGGTCGGGTCGCGAACGGCCGCTCGCCGGTGTCACCGGGCCGCGTCACGTACGGGCGCTCACCCGTGTCGCCGGGCCGCGCCACCACAGGTCGTTCCCCGGTCTGACCGGCCCGGGCGGCGAACGGCCGCTCGCCGGTGTCACCGGGCCGGGTCACGTACGGGCGCTCGCCGGTGTCACCGGGTGCGGGAGCGCGGCCGGAGTCGTCGGCGGCCCGCCGCCCCGGAGGCGGCGTCTCCTCGCCGCCGGCCGCGCGGCGACCCCGAACCGGGTTCTCGGTCGGCGCGGCGGCCCGGCGGCCGGCCGGCGGCGTCGCCGGTTCCTCAGGTGCGGCGCGGCGGCCCCGGAACGAGGAGTCGGCCCGCTCGGGCGACACGGTGCGGGGCTCCGACGGGGTGACGGGCATCGCCGACGGATCGCCGGACGGCACTCCGGGAATGGCCGGCGCGTTGCCGGACAGCGGGACGATCGGTTGTTCTTCCTCGGGCTCGGCGGCGCGGCGGCGACCACCCCGGCGGCCTCCCGATGGCGCGACGGAGGGCCCACCGGCGACGGCGGGGCCAGCCGGTCCCGACGACGGGCGGATACCGGGGTCGGTGGTCGGTACGCCGTCCTCCGCAGCCCGGCGGCCACGGCGGGGCACCGGGCCGGTGGTGTCGGACGGAGCCGTGCCGACCTGCGGCGTCGCGGACTGGTGGGTCGCGGCATCGGCCGGGCGGGGCGCGGTCGGGCGGGGTCCGGCAGGGCCACCGACGCCCGGAGCCGTCGCATCGAGGTCGGTGCGGTCCGGGGTACGCGGACCGGCGCCCGCCTCCGGCGGCGGTGTGCCCCGGACCGGGCCGCGCGGGACGGTCCGGCGTGCACTGGCCGGAATCCCGCTGGGCCGACCGGCGGGGTTCCGTCGTGGCGTGGGCTGGTGTGGCGCGGGACCGGCCGGTCCGCCGGACTCGGGTCCGGCGGGCACGCCCGGAACCGGGCCGGTCGGCGCGCCGGAGACCGGGCCGGACGTCATCGCGGAGGGGTGGCCGCCCGGCCCGCCCGAGACAGGTTCGGCGGGCCCGGGACGTCCGCGCCAACCGGGCGGGCCGCCCGCGTCGGCGGGCCAGCCGCCGGTCGGCTCACCCGTCGGGCCGTTCTCCCGTCGCCCGCCGGGCGGCGGTGCGGTCGCGAACGAGGGACCACCCGGAGCGCGGTCACCCGGGCCAGCAGGCGGCCCGGCGGCGAACGGTGGCCCGCCCGGCGCACGGTCACCGGGCCCAGCAGCAGGCGGCGGGCCGGAACCGAACGGTGCACGGTCGCCGGGGCCGGCGGAAGGCCGGGGGCCGGGGCCGGCGGGCGGCCGGGGGCCGGGCGACGAGGGCTCGGCGGCGGGCGGCCGAGGCCCGGAAGTGGGCGGTGCAGCGTGCGGCGGTGCACCGACGGGCGGGCGGGGGGCCGGTGCGCCCGGCCACGGCCCGTCGACCGGACGGGAGCGTGGCGGCTCGGCCGGGAGCCGGCGGGGCGGTGCGGCCGGTGGACCGGCGGCCGGATCCGGCATGCCGGGCGGCATCGCGGCCCGGCCACCGGCTGCCGGTGGCGGAACGGACCCCGGCGGAGGCGGCGGGGCGGCCCCGGAGGGGGGTGCCGGGCGTCCGGTGGGCGGCTGCCCCGGACGGACCGGAGGCACCTGACCGGGCCGGTCGGTGACCGGCGGGGCGGGGCGGGCGCCGGGGCCGTCCGGAGCCGGGGCGACCCCGTCCGGGCCCAGTTCCCCCCGCTGCTGCTTGGCCGAGCGCAGGTCGTCGATCCAGCCGAAGTCCTCACCGGCGCCCGGGTCCTCCGGGGCGGCCTCGGGCTTGTTCCGGCCCCAGCGGCGGCCCTTGGGACGCCGCTCGTCCGGGCCGTCCTCCGGTCGCTCCGACGATTTCACTGTTGACCCTTCCCGTCGGCGCCGCGGCCGACCTCATCCGCCGCGTGGGCGTCCGTGACCGTGGACTGGCCGCCGTCGACTCCGGACGGGGGCGTCTCGGCCCGGCCCGTCGTCGCCACCCGGTCACCCGTGGTCTCCGCCGGTACGCGGGCGGGCGCGGGCAGCCCGCGGACGATCCGGCGCAGCAGCGGCAGCCGGGTGGCCACCGACCGTTCCGCACCGTGTTGGCTCGGCTGGTAGTAGTCGGTGCCGATCAGGTCGTCCGGCACGTACTGCTGGGTGAGCACGCCCCGCTGGTCGTCGTGCGGGTAGCGGTACCCGATGCCGTGGCCGAGCCCGCGCGCCCCGGCGTAGTGGCCGTCGCGCAGGCCGCGCGGCACCGGGCCGCCCCGGCCGGCCCGGACGTCGGCGATCGCCGCGCCGATCGCGGCGGTTGCCGAGTTCGACTTGGGGGCGGTGGCCAGGTGGATCACCGCCTGGGCGAGGTTGAGCTGCACCTCGGGCAGGCCGACGTACTCGACGGCGTGGGCGGCGGCCGTGGCGACGCTCAACGCGCCCGGATCGGCCATGCCGACGTCCTCACTGGCGAAGATGACCAGCCGTCGGGCGATGAACCGGGCGTCCTCACCGGCCACCAGCATCCGGGCCAGCCAGTGCAGCGCGGCGTCCACGTCCGACCCGCGCATGCTCTTGATGAACGCGCTGGTCACGTCGTAGTGGGCGTCACCGGCCCGGTCGTAGCGCACGGCGGCGGTGTCCACCGCCTGCTCGGCGGTGGCCAGGTCGATCCGGCCGGTGCCCAGCGCGGTCGCCGACCCGGCCGCCGCCTCCAGCGCGGTGAGCGCCTTGCGGACGTCCCCACCGGCCAGCCGGACCAGGTGGTCCTCCGCCTCCGGTGCGCAGTCGAGCGCGCCGCCCAGGCCACGCTCGTCGGTCAGGGCCCGACGCAGCAGCGCGCGGACCGCCGCGTCGTCGAGCGGCTGGAGAGTCAGCAGCACACACCGGGACAACAGCGGGGAGATGACCGAGAAGTACGGGTTCTCCGTGGTGGCGGCCAGCAGCGTGACCGTACGGTCCTCGACGGCGGCGAGCAGCGAGTCCTGCTGGGTCTTGCTGAACCGGTGCACCTCGTCGATGAACAGGACGGTCGGCGGGCCACCGGTGCGCCGCTGACGCCGGGCGGTGTCGATCACGGCTCGGACGTCCTTGACGCCGGCCGAGAGCGCCGACATGGCCACGAACCGCCGGTCGGTGGCGGCGGCCACCAGGTGGGCGATGGTCGTCTTGCCGCTGCCGGGCGGCCCCCACAGGATGACCGACATCGGCGCGTTGCCGGCGACGAGTTGCCGCAGTGGTGCGCCGGGCGCGAGCAGATGGTCCTGGCCGACGAGTTCGTCCAGGGTGGCCGGGCGCATCCGGACCGGGAGCGGTGCGTCCGGACCGACCGGGGTGAAGCCGCCGACGCCGTCGGAACCCGTCGGCGCACCGGGTGCTGCCGTGGGTTCACTGAGGGTGAACAGGGCGTCGGACTCCATCACGAGAACAGTACCGGGCTCGACCGACAACGCCGGAATCGCGCTGCCGGCCGAGCCCGGGATGATCGTTCTCGGTCAGCCGCGCCCTGGGCGGCGACCCCGGTACCAGCGGCCACCGCCGCCCCGGCTGCCGAAGCCGGCCAGGTGCAGCGCGAGCAGCAGAAGCCCGATCAGCACGAGGGTGTTCCAGTTGAACAGATCCGGTGCACCGAGATTGCTGTTCAGCAGGTCGAGCAAGAGTGCGAAGCCGAAAACCGCGGCGGCGGCGATGGCGAGCATGTCGTTCCTCCGGTGGGGGTTCCAGTAGGTTCGGCGCGGGATGTACCCGATCGGTCGGCTCGCCAATCTCCACCCTGGATCGGAGTCACCCCGTAGCGCCCCCACCTAGGCTGTTCCCGTGATCATCGCTGCCGAGGCCCTGGTCGGCCGGGAGGCGATCCTGGCCGCCGTGGACCACCATCCCTTCTTCCGGCACACGGTGCCGCGACACGCTCCGGTGCGCGGCTGGCGGCACGACGGGGCGGTGTGCTGGCTGCGGTCGTCGACGGAGTCGACGGTCTGTGCCGCCGTCGGGGTGCCGGGCGCGGCCGTCGAACTGGTCGGCGCGCTCGCCGAGGAGCGGCTGCTCGACGCGGGCCAGTGGGCGCACCTGCCCCGGCTGGATCCCGCCACCGACCGCGCCGGTACGGCCGGGGCGGCGTACCAGGACTGGGACTTCCTCTGGACGACCGGCGCGCCGCCGCCGCAGTCCGGCGAGGAGCGGGTGGTCCGCCTGAGCGCGGCGGACCACCCGGCGCTGACCGCGCTGATCGACGAGGCGTTCCCGACCAGTACGGCGCGGCCCGGTGGCGCCGGAATCGTCGACTGGTACGGCATCCGCGACGGCGACCGGCTGATCGCCGCCGGGGCGGACCGGACCCGGGGCGAGGTCGGCTTCCTCGCCGGGCTGGTGGTCTCCCCGACGCGGCGCAACCGGGGTCTGGGCGCGGCGCTGACCGCCGGCCTGACCCGCACGCTGTCCGCGCGGTACGACACGGTGGCGTTGGGCGTCTATCCGGACAACGTCGGGGCGATCCGGTTGTACCGGCGGCTCGGCTACACCGGCAGCTTCCCGCTCACCTCGGTCCGGCTCGCCGCGTCGGCGGACGCCCGGGCGGCCCGCCAGGCCGGCAGGTAGAGCGGCGCGGCCACGGCCAGCACCACCGCGCCGACCAGCATCGCCGTGCCCACCCCGGCCCGATCGCCGACGAGACCGAGCACCACCCCGCCCAACGCCCCCGCCGGCATGGCGACCATCGAGTTCACCGAGATCACGCTGTTGCGGTAGGGCCCGTCCACCTGCCGGTGCAGCAGTCCCATGTGCAGCGGGTTCGACGCGCCGTGCACGGCGTAGCAGGCGATGAAGGCGACCAGCACACCGACCGGGCCCGCGAACAGGGCCATACCGACGACCGTGACCCCCTGCACGATCCGGAGCAGGGCGGCACCGGGTGCGGCCCCCAACCGGCGGATCAGCAGCGGGGTGAGCGCCGCGCCCCCCGCGGACGCCAGCCAGGCCACGGTGTTGGCCGGACCGAGCAGGGCGGCGGCGCGGTCGCCGTCCCCCACCACCTCGGCGAGCCGGACCGGCAACAGTCCCTCGAAGGTCATCGTGCCGAAGCCCCAGAACAGCTCGACCGCCACCAGCGCGAGCAGCACCCGGGACCGACGCAGCAGGCCGAAGGCCTCACCCACCATGCGCGGTGCCGCACGGACCGAGGACCGCAGCGCGCCGGCACCGGCCACCGGACGCCGCTCCGCCAGCAACGTCAGCAACGCCACCAGGGCGACGGCCTGCAACAGGACCGCGACCACGATCGGCGTGGTGAGCGCGCTGACCGGGCCCACCGGCCCCAGCGCCACCAGCCCACCGCTGAGCAGCGCCCCGGCCGCCATGGACAGGCCGAGGACCGTGCCACCCTGGCCGAGCCCCTTCTCGTACGCGGCATCGGGGTCGACGGCGAGCGTGCTGTTGACGTACCAGGACTCCAACGGGCCGCTGTCCAGGGCCCGGAACACACCCTGCAACGCCCAGACGGCGACCAGCAGGGCGACGGAGTCGGCGACCACCAGCAGGGCCAGCGACGCCAGGCCGACCACGTTCGCCACCACCAGCACCGGCCGACTGCCCAGCGCGTCGGCGAAACCGCCCGTCGGCAACTCCAGGGCGAGCACCACCACCCCCTGGGCCGCGACGGCCAACCCGATCTGGGTCAGGGTCAGGCCCCGCTCCTGCATGAGCAGGATGATCACCGGGATCATCAGGCCGACCGGAAGCCACCGGAGCCCGTGCAGGACCAGGAAACGACGGCGGATCTGGAGAACGGACAGGTCGCTGGTCACTGCTTCGTCCCCATCGACAGCGGGTGGCTGGCCAGCACCACCTGCACCTGCTCGGCGCCGGGCGCGTCCGGGTCCGCCTCGGCGTGGTAGCGCTGGAGGATCTGCAACAGCTCGGCCTGGAGTTCCTTCAGCCGGCTGGCGGGGATGGTCATGAAGACGTCGCTCATGCCGAAGGCCTCCCGCCACTCCGGCGACCACCTGTCGCGTACCGCGAACCACCGCTCCGCCTGCTCGACGAACAGTCGCACCTGATCGGCCTGGATCCACTCGATCGCGGCCCGGGCGTCCGGGTCGTCGTCGAAGTCGGTGCTCTCGAAGCTCGTGACGTCGTGCGCGGCCCGCCACCAGCGTTGCCGCCCGCTACCCCGGTCGGGCTCCTCGACGACCAGGCCGACCTCGGCCAACTGGCGTAGGTGGTAGCTGGTCGCGCCGGTGTTGGTGTCCAGCAGGTCGGCGAGGGTGGTGGCGGTCGCCGCCCCCTTCACCCGAAGCGCACCGAGCAGCCGGTTGCGCAGCGGGTGTGCCAACGCCCGGACCTGTCGGTGATCGATGTGCACCCGTCGCGGTGCCGGCTTCCGCACGTCTCCCATGACCACACGGTAGCCGTGCACAGTTTCTATGCACAAGTTCTGTGCATAGAAACTGTGCACCCGGGCCGGGCTCAGGTGGAGAGCAGCTCGGTGACGCCCCGCAACCGCGTCCGCAGCAGCGTGGCCGCGCGGGTCGAGTCCAGACGTACCGCTGCCGGGGCGCGACACACCGACGGCCCGCGACGCAGGCGCGCGGTCGGCGGGCTGCTGGCCCGCCGACCGCACGCGGTGTCGGTCAGGTGGGGTCGGCGACCGGGGCGGCCGGGCCGGCGGTGCCGGTGTGCGGGACCTGGGCGGGCTTGGGCTTGGCGTCGATGCCGGCCTCGGTGCGCTGCTGCCCGGTGATCGGGGTGGGCGCGCCGGTCAGCGGGTCGAAGCCGCCGCGCGTCTTCGGGAAGGCGATGACCTCGCGGATCGAGTCGACCCCGGCCAGCAGCATGCAGACCCGGTCCCAGCCGAACGCGATGCCGCCGTGCGGCGGCGGGCCGTAGCTGAACGCCTCCAACAGGAAGCCGAACTTGTCCTGCGCCTCCTCCGGCGTGATGCCGAGCAGGTCGAAGACCCGCTGCTGCACGTCGCGGCGGTGGATACGGATCGAGCCGCCGCCGATCTCGTTGCCGTTGCAGACGATGTCGTACGCGTAGGCCAGCGCCCGGTCCGGTGCCTCCTCGAAGCGGTCGACCCACTCGGCGTTCGGCGAGGTGAACGGGTGGTGCACGGCCGTCCAGCCACCGTCGTCCGTCTTCTCGAACATGGGGGCGTCCACCACCCAGCAGAACGCCCAGGCGCTCTCGTCGACCAGGCCGGCCCGCTTGGCGATCTCGATCCGGGCCGCGCCGAGCAGCTCCTGTGCCTCACGGGCCTCCGGACCGGCCGCGAAGAAGACGGCGTCGCCCGGCTTGGCGCCGACCGCGTCGGCCAGCCCGGCCAGGTGCTCGGCGGAGAGGTTCTTCGCCACCGGTCCGCGCGGCTCACCGGTCTCGGCGTCCAGCACCACGTAGGCCAGCCCCTTGGCACCGCGCGCCTTGGCCCAGTCCTGCCAGCCGTCCAGTTCCTTGCGGGTCTGGCTCGCCCCGCCGGGCATCACCACCGCGCCGACGTAGCCGCCCGCGTCGATCGCCCCGGCGAAGACCCGGAACTGGGTGCCGCGCAGGTAGTCGGTCAGCTCGGTCAGCTCCACGCCGTAGCGCAGGTCCGGCTTGTCCGAGCCGTACCGGGCCAGGGCGTCGTGCCAGGTGATCCGCGGGATCGGCCGGGGGATCTCGTACCCGGCCAGGTCGGACCAGAGGGCGGCGGCGATCTCCTCACCGAGGTCGATGACGTCGTCCTCGGTGACGAAGGACATCTCGATGTCGAGCTGGGTGAACTCCGGCTGCCGGTCGGCCCGGAAGTCCTCGTCGCGGTAGCAGCGGGCGATCTGGTAATACCGCTCCATGCCGCCGACCATGAGGAGCTGCTTGAACAGCTGCGGCGACTGCGGCAGCGCGTACCAGCTACCGGGTTGCAGGCGGACCGGAACCAGGAAGTCGCGGGCGCCCTCCGGGGTGGACCGGGTCAGCGTCGGCGTCTCGATCTCCAGGAAGTCCCGCTCGTGCAGCACACCACGGGCGAGCTGGTTGGCCCGGGACCGCAGGCGCATCGCCCGGGCCGGGCCGCCCCGGCGCAGGTCGAGGTAGCGGTACTTGAGACGGACGTCGTCGCCGGCCACCACCTGGTCGTCGATCGGCAGCGGCAGCGGGGCGGCCTCGGAGAGCACGTCCAGCTCGACGGCGGTCACCTCGATCTCGCCGGTGGGCAGTTCCGGGTTCTCGTTGCCCTCCGGGCGGCGGGTGACCTCACCGACGACCTTGACGCAGTACTCGTTGCGCAGCGCGTGCGCATCCTCCGCACGGAAGACGACCTGGACCACGCCGGTGGCGTCGCGCAGGTCGACGAAGATGACACCGCCGTGGTCGCGCCGGCGGGCCACCCACCCGGCGAGCGTCACCGTGGTGCCGGCGTCCGTCGCGCGCAGGCTGCCGGCGTCATGGGTACGGATCACGACGTGCGTCTCCCTCGTCTGGCTCTACGTCCGTTGCTCCCGGCATTCTGTCAGCCCGCACCCGCTCTCGTTCCCCGGGTGTGCAAGGAAGGGCCCCCTGCTACCGCCTCGTGCATAGCAGGGGTCCCCTGCCAACAGCAGCGCGCCGGCAGCGTTAGCAGGGGACCCGTGCTCTACCGCAGGCGTTAACAAGGTGCCCTTCCTTTCACGCGCAAGCCGGGCGGGCCGCCGGAGGAGGAATCCGGCGGCCCGCTGGCGGAGGAGAAGGTCAGGTACCCGAGTACGGATCAGTAGACGCTGACCCCGTACCGGCTCAGCACCGGTCCGATCGGCTGGAAGAACGTGGTGCCGCCGATGCTGCAGTTGCCGCTGCCGCCGGAGGTCAGGCCGAGCGCGATGGTGCCGCTGAACAGCGAGCCGCCGCTGTCACCCGGCTGGGCGCAGATGTTGGTCCGGATCAGGCCGCGCACCTGGCCCTCGGCGTAGTTGACGGTGGCGTTGAGGGCGGTCACCGAGCCACTGCGGACGCCGGTGGTGCTGCCGGAACGCTGCGCCGACTGCCCGACGTACGCGCTGCCGGAGGCGGTGATCTCCCGGTAGGTGCCGTTGTAGAGGTAGACGTTGCCCGGCTGCACGACGCTCTGGTTGGCGTACCGGACGATGCCGTAGTCGCTGCCCGGGAAGACGCTGCCGGTGCGCGAGCCGAGCAGCGAGGTCTGCGCCGAGTTGCTGTACCAGTTCGCGGCGATGTTGGTGCAGTGGCCGGCGGTCACGAAGTAGTAGGTGCTGCCGGCACGCACGTTGAAGCCGAGCGAGCAGCGCCCGCCGCCCTGTGCGTAGATCGCCTCGCCACCGGAGATGCGGGTGCTGAGCACGCCGGCCTCGGCCTCGATGCGGACGGCGCCGTTGGTGCGCGCGGCGGCGGCCTTGACCCGCTCCAGCTTGGCCCCGGTGACGGTGCTGTCGACGGAGACGACGACCTGGTTGGTGGCCGGGTCGGTCCACCAGGCGGTGCCCGGGATCGCGGCGGAGCGCTCCAGCGCGGCGGTGGCCCGGTCCAGCTCGGCCGCGCCTCGCTTGACCAGCTTGGGGGTCGCACCGGCGGCGGCCACCTGGCGGGCCGCGACGGCGTCGGTCACCGCGACGACCATGGTGCCGCTGGCGTCGGCGTAGGCGCCGGCCGCGCGGTCACCGAGGCGGTCGGCGAGGGCCGCCGCGGCGTCGGGTGTGGCGGACGCGGGCGCCGCGTGGGCCGGCGCGCCGGCCAGTACGCCGGCGACGAGAGTTCCGGCGGCGGCGACGGAACCGACGCGGCGAAGCATTGACCTTGTGGGTCGCATGTAACAGCCTCCCGGTAGGGGGTTTCATGCCCTGTCACGTCGACAGGAGCGGGGGCAACTCGGCCACCTGGGGAAATGGCCGAGCGAGGGAAAGTATTCACACATTTAAGATCGTCAACAAGCCCCGACTCCGGCCGAATCGACCAACCGCCTCGAAGTAATCGCTGCGCAACATTGTGGACACAGACGGTCGTCTATACGCTCTGGTCACCGCCGCCACCCGGCAACCGTGAACCGGAGGCCACCATGACCCTCGTCCGACGCGCGCTGGCCACCCTTGCCGGCGTCACCGCGTTCGTTCTGCTCGCCACCGCGCCCGCCCTGGCCGCACCCGGCCCGGCACCGACCTCGATGGCCAGCCTCGGCGACTCGATCACCCGGGGCTTCAACGCCTGCGGGTGGTACGTCGACTGCACCAGCCGATCGTTCAGCACCGGCGACGACTCCACGGTCAACAGCCACTACCTGCGGATCCGCCGGGCCGAACCGGCGATCAACGGCCGCAACCACAACGCTGCCCGCACCGGCGCGAAGTCCGCCGACCTGAGCGACCAGGCCGCCACCGCGGTCAGCCAGGGAGCCGGGTACGTGACGATCCTGATCGGCGCGAACGACGCCTGCACCGGCTCGGAGTCGAGCATGACCTCGGTGTCCACCTTCCGGGCCAACATCGACTCCGCGCTGAACCGGCTCAAGTCCGGGCTGCCGAACGCCCGGGTCTTCGTGATCAGCATCCCCGACGTGCACCGACTCTGGACGGTCGGCAAGGACAGCGGCAGCGCGCGTACCGCCTGGTCGTTGTTCGGGATCTGCCAGTCGCTGCTGGCCAACCCGACCTCCACCGCCCAGGCCGACGTGGACCGACGCAACCGGGTCCGGCAGCGGGTGGTCGACTTCAACGGCCAGCTCGCGGCGGCCTGTGCCGCGTACGGCTCGAACTGCCGGTACGACGGCAACGCCGTCTTCGGCTACCCGTTCGCCCTCTCCCAGCTCTCCGGCTGGGACTACTTCCACCCGAACGCCGGCGGCCAACAGGTCCTGGCGAACGTCTCCTACCCCGCCGGCTTCGCCTGGTAGCCACCGGAGACCGCCCGGCGGCAGCACCGGAACCCGCGCCGGGCCCCACCGCCGGACACCGGTCCGGCCTCACCGCCGGTGACCGGCCGGGTGTCACCGTCGACGGGCACCCGGCCCCGGACGCGGCACCACGTCACGCGGCTCGGTGACGTGGTGCCCGTCCGCGCAGCGCAGTTCCGCCCGGATCTCGGCGCCGCAGTCGCGGTGTCCGACGCTCAACGGTGGCCCCTCCGGGTCGGCGAGGTAGCGGTCCCCCCAGGCCAGCACGGTGACCAGCACCGGCCACAGGTCCATTCCCTTGGCGGTGAGCCGGTACTCGTGCCGCAGCCGACTGCCCGGCTCGCGGTACGGCTCGCGCCGCAGCACCCCCTGCGCGACGAGTGTGGCCAGCCGGTTGGTCAGCACCTGCCGAGGTACGCCCGTGCGTACCCGCATGTCGTCGAAGCGGCGGACCCCGCTGAACACCTCGCGGAGCACCACCAGGGTCCACTTCTCGCCGAGGATCTCCATGGCGCGGGCGACCGTGCAGTTGTCGATCGACCAGTCCAGGGCCACGGGTCTCATACTCGCCAGGCTAGGTCTGATTGACAGACCCAGCAAGCACTGCCAGGCTGCGTCCATGACGCAGACGCAGGGTGCGACGCGCAGCCGTACCTTCTCCTGGTCCGACCCGGGCCTGAACGCCGCCCAGGTCGGCCGGCGCAGCGGACTGGAACTGCTCCGCGCGATGATCGCCGGAGAGCTGGCCGCTCCGCCGGTGATGCACCTGATCGACATGTCCCGGATGGAGGCCGATGAGGGCCGGGTCGTCGTCGAGCTGGAGCCGCAGGAGTTCCACTACAACCCGCTCGGCACCGTGCACGGCGGCGTGCTCTCCACGCTGCTGGACACCGCCGCCGCGTGCGCCGTGCACACCACGCTGCCGGTCGGTGTGGGCTACACCTCGCTGGACCTGAACGTGAAGTTCCTCCGCCCGGTGACCATCCGTTCCGGGACGCTGCGCTGCGAGGGCACCGTGCTGCAACGCGGCCGGCGGACCGCCCTGGCCGAGGCCCGGCTGACCGACGGGCAGTCCCGCCTCGTCGCGCACGCCACGTCGAGCTGTCTGCTGCTTCCCCTGGAGTGAGGGTAAGGAGGGGTCCCCTCCTAACGCCTCGTGTATAGGAAGGGCCCCCTCCTTACATCCGTGCCCTTCCTTGCATCCGAGCCGCCGCGGGTGTGGACGTCGTCGAGAGAGCCAGCGACGTCCGCACCCGCGGCCTAGCTCACCAGCGGTCGCAGGTCCGCCGCAGGAGGCGCCCACTCCCCCGCCGCCGCCACGACCTGCTCACCGGAGCGGATGTCCTTCACCTCGTCGGGGGCACCCTCCGCGCCCGGGAACCAGACGTACGGGATGCCGCGCCGCTGCGCGTACCGGATCTGCTTGCCGAACTTCGCCGCGCTCGGCGACACCTCGGTGGGTACGCCCCGCGACCGCAGCGCCTCGGCGACCCGGTTGCTGTCGGCCCGCAGCTCCTCGTTGGTCACCGCCACCAGCACGCAGGTCGGCACCTCTCGCGACACGGTCAGCGCCTCGGCGCCGAAGAGCAGCCCGAGCAGCCGGGTCACCCCGATCGAGATGCCCACTCCGGGGAAGCGGGTGGTCCCGGCGCTGGCCAGGTTGTCGTACCGGCCACCGGAGCAGATCGAGCCGAACTTCTCATACCCGATCATCTGCGTCTCGTACACGGTGCCGGTGTAGTAGTCCAGGCCCCGGGCGATGCGCAGGTCGGCCACGCAGAGGCCGGGCGAGTGCGCGGCGGCGGTCTCCACCACGGCGGTCAGCTCCGCGACGCCCTCGTCCAGCAACGGGTCGTCGACCCCGAGCGCGCGGACGGCGTCGGCGAACGAGGCGTCCGGCGCGGAGATCTCGGCCAGCGCCAGGCACGCCTTGGCCTGCGCCTCGCTCGCCCCGGCCGTGGTCGCCAGCAGCTCCGCCACACCGGCCGGGCCGATCTTGTCGAGTTTGTCGACCGCGCGCAGCGCCGCCTCGGGGTCGGTCAGCCCGATGCCCCGGTAGAAGCCCTCGCAGATCTTGCGGTTGTTGACCTGGATGCGGACCGGTGGGATCGGCAGCGCCCGCAGCGCGTCGCCGATGACCAGCGGCATCTCCGCCTCGTGGTGCCCGGCGAGGGTGTCCCGGTCGACGATGTCGATGTCGGCCTGGAGGAACTCGCGGTACCGCCCCTCCTGCGGACGCTCACCCCGCCACACCTTCTGGATCTGGTAGCGGCGGAACGGGAACTGGAGCTTGCCGGCGTTCTCCAGCACGTACCGGGCGAACGGCACGGTCAGGTCGAAGTGCAGGCCGAGGGTGTCGTCACCGGCCGGACCCTCCGGATCGCCCTGTAGGCGCCGGATCACGTAGACCTCCTTGGAGGTCTCCCCCTTGCGCAGCAACTGGTCCAGCGGCTCGACGGCCCGGGTCTCCAGCGGCGCGAAGCCGTACAGCTCGAAGGTGGACCGGATCCGGTCCAGGACGTACTGCTCGATCATCCGCTGGGCGGGCGTCCACTCCGGGAAGCCGGAGATGGGCGTGGGCTTGCTCATGATGCTCCTTCGGCACCCGCGCGCGGCGCGGGGAGGTCCTGGTCCGCGGCGGCTACAGGCCGCGGGTGGGGGCCGCCGGTCGTCCGCCGTCCATCCCGGCCACCTCGACGAGGTACGGATTGGTGGCGCGCTCGCGGCCGATGGTGGTGGTGGGGCCGTGGCCGGGCAGTACGACGGTGTCGTCGGCGAGTGGGAGGATCTTGTCCCGCAGGCTGGTGACCATCGTCGGCATGTCGCCGCCGGCCAGGTCGGTGCGGCCGATCGAGCCGGCGAACAGCACGTCACCGGAGAGGCAGATCTGCTCCGCCTCCCAGGGCGAGCCGGCGCCGGGCAGCCGGAACAGCACCGACCCGCCGGTATGGCCCGGCGCGTGGTCGACGGTGATCTCCAACCCGGCGAGGCTGAGCGTCGTGCCGTCGGCCAGTTCCGCGACGTCCTCCGGCTCGGCGTACGGCAGCCGGCCACCGAAGAGCTGGGTGAGGTCCATCGACAGGGCTTTCGTCGGGTCGGCCAGCATCTCCCGGTCGGCCGGGTGCACGTACGCGGTGATGCCACGCGCCCCGCACACCGGCGCCACGGAGAAGGTGTGGTCGAGGTGCCCGTGGGTGAGCAGGACGGCCGCCGGGTGCAGGCGGTGCTCGGCGAGCAGAGCGTCGAGCCGGTCGATCACCCCGATGCCGGGGTCGACCACCACGCACTGCTCCCCCGGCGCGGCGGCGACCACATAGCAGTTGGTGCCGAAGGCGTCCGCGGGAAAGCCGGCCACGAGCACGTCCGCTCCCCTTCCGTCGAGTCGTCCTCGCCAGCAGCCTACCGGCGTCCCCGGCGGACCCGGACCGCTCGGTCCTCGCGGCACGCGGGGGCAGTGACGGACTCCGATGCGGATGTGCAACGACCTCGTACACGACTTTCCCAGCCGGTACCCGTACACTCTGGCGGGCGTGTGGCGTGGCGCACCTGCCGCCCGACGGGTACGCGACCACCAGGTGACGACCAGGGTAGAGGAAAGGGGAGCACGGGTGGCTTCCAGCAGGGACCGGCAGCGCAAACTGGCGCGGGCCAAGCTCGACCGGCAACAGGCCCGCCGGGCCGCCACCGTCAGGCGCCGTCGGCGCATTCGAGCCGGTGTCGGTACCGCCCTGATCCTCGTGCTGGTCGTCGCCGGCTCGGCGTGGGCGCTGGGCGCCTTCGACCGCGAACCGACGCAGGACACCGCGAACGACGAGGTCTGCCTCTGGACCCCGCAGAACACCGAGGGCAACCCGAACCTCCGCCAGGTCGGCGAACCGGCCGCCACCGGTCTGCCGGTGACCGGCACCCGGCCGATGACGATCACCACCAACCAGGGCGACCCGATCTCGGTCGAACTGGACCTGGCGAATGCCCCGTGCGCCGCCGCGAGCATCGCCCACCTGGCCGGGCAGGGCTTCTACAACGACACCAAGTGCCACGAGATCACCGCCGACGGGGCGGTGCGCTGCGGCGACCCGAGCGGCACCGGCCTCGGCGGCCCGTCGTACTCGTTCCACAACGAGAACGTGCCGACCGCGCCGGAGGCGTCGCCCAGCCCGTCGCCGGACTCACCGCCCACGTACCCCAAGGGCACGGTGGCGATGATCAGCAACCCGCCGGGCGCCAACGGCAGCCAGTTCCTGATCTTCTTCGAGGACTTCACCACCGCCGAGCCGGCCTTCCCGGTCATCGGCCGGGTCACCGGCGGCCTGGACGTGGTGGAGAAGATCGGCGCCCTGCCGACCGTGGAGAATGAGGCTGGGGAGAAGGTCAAGCCGAAGGACGACGACGTGGTCATCCAGAGCCTGACCGTCGGCGAGCCGGGGCTGGACCCGGCGTCACCGGCCGAGCCGACGCCGAACGGCACGGCGAGCCCGGCGGCCTCCGGCGCACCCGAGGCCAGCGCGAGCGCCGGCTGAGCGACACCCGGCGGTTCCACCCACCGCAGCGGCATCCACATACAGTCCAGGAGGATCGAGGCGTGACGTCCACCAGAGAGCGGCAGCGCGCGGCGGCCCGCGCCCGGCTCGAGAAGGAGATGGCCGAGCGGGCGACGCGGGCGCGCAAGCGCCGCCAGACCCAGGCGGTGGTCGGGGCCGGAGTGGTCCTGCTGCTGGTGGTCGCCGGCACGGCCTGGCTCGCCACCAACCTGATCGGCGACGACAGCGGCGGCGACACCGCGGCCCAGGGCGGCAGCACCGCGGAGTGCGGCTGGGTGGAGATCCCGGCGGGTGAGCGGACCCCGACGACCAAGGACGTCGGGCTGCCGGACACCGAGCAGAGCCGGGTCGGCACCCAGACCATGACGATCACCACCAACCTCGGTCCGATCACGGCCCGCATCGACCGGGCGGCCGTGCCGTGCACCGCGGGCAGCTTCACCCACCTGGCCGAGCAGAACTTCTTCGACAACACCAAGTGCCACCGCCTGGTGACCGAGGGCATCAAGGTGCTCCAGTGCGGTGACCCGAGCTCCACCGGCGACGGCTGGCGGGAGACCGACGGCACCGGCGGCCCGGCCTACCGCATGCCGGAGGAGAACCTGCCCACCGACAAGCGTCCGCCGTACGAGGCCGGCGTCATCGCGATGGCCAACTCCGGTCAGCCGGCCAGCACGGGCAGCCAGTTCTTCATCGTCTACGGCGACTCGCCGCTGGACCCGAACTACACCGTGCTCGGCACGATCACCGACGGGATGGACATCGTCAACGACGTCGCCAAGGCCGGTGACGACGGCGCGTTCGCCCAGCAGGCCGGTGGCGGTCACCCCAAGAAGGAGATCGTCATCACCGACCTCACCATGAGCGCACCCACCGGCTGAGCTCCCCCGCACACCACGAAGCGCCCGTCGGCCCAGCCGACGGGCGCTTCGTCATCCCCCACCCCACCCGCCACCTACCCTGCCCCCTGCCCCCTGCCCCCTGCCCCCTGCCCCCGCGATCATGGAGTTGTGGCTGGCGCATAGGAGGACAAAGCACCCATAAGATCAGCCATAAGTCCATGATCGACGCAGGCGACGCGCGGGGCGCAGGCGAGGGCGTCGGGCGCGGGGCGACGCGCGGGCGACGCGGGTGGACGGACGACGGCGGGTGGGTGACGCGGGCGGGAATCGTCAGGGACCAGGCCAGCGGCGTGAGGGACGGAGACCACAGCGGCGGCGCCGGGTCCCCGGGGACGGAACGAGGCGGGTCGGTCAGGCGCCGGAGGTCACCCGGTAGGCGTCGAAGACGCCGTCGACCTTGCGGACGGCGGCCAGCAGGTGCCCCAGGTGCTTCGGGTCGGCCATCTCGAAGCTGAACCGGCTCACCGCCACCCGGTCCCGGGTGGTGGTGACGGTGGCGGAGAGGATGTTGACCCGCTCCTCGGAGAGCACCCGGGTGACGTCTGCCAGCAGCTTGTGCCGGTCCAGCGCCTCCACCTGGATGGCGACCAGGAACGTCGAGGCGGAGGTGAGCTTCCAGCTCACCTCGACCACCCGTTCGCCCTGGGCGCGCAGATCCTCGGCGTTGGCACAGTCGTCGCGGTGCACGCTGACCCCGCCGGAGCGCGTCACGAAGCCGAACACCGTGTCCGGCGGCACCGGGGTGCAGCAGCGGGCCAGCTTGATCCAGACGTCGCTGACGCCGCGTACGACCACACCCGGGTCGTGGCTGGAGGCCCGGCTGCGCGGCGGCCGGGTGGCCACGGCGGTCTCGGCGATGTCCTCGGCCGCGCCCTCCTCGCCGCCGTAGGTGGCCATCAGCTTCTGCACCACCGACTGCGCGGAGACCTGACTGTCCCCCACCGCCGCGTACAGCGACGCCACATCGGCCAGGTGCAGGTCCCGGGCGATCGCCATCAGGTTGTCGGAGGTGAGCATCCGCTGCAACGGCATGCCCTGCTTGCGCATCGCCTTGACGATCGCGTCCTTGCCCTCCTCGATCGCCTCCTCGCGGCGCTCCTTGTTGAAGTACTGCCGGATCTTCGTCCGCGCCCGGGGGCTCTTGACGAATCCCAACCAGTCCTGCGTCGGCCCGGCCGTCTCCGACTTCGAGGTGAAGATCTCGATCACGTCGCCGTTGGACAGCGTCGACTCCAACGGCACCAATTTGCCGTTGACCCGCGCCCCGATGCACTTGTGCCCCACCTCGGTGTGCACCGCGTACGCGAAGTCCACCGGCGTCGACCCCGTCGGCAACGGGATCACGTCGCCCTTCGGGGTGAAGACGTACACCTCCTGGCTGGACAGGTCGAACCGCAACGCGTCCAGGAACTCGCTCGGGTCCGCCGCCTCCCGCTGCCAGTCCAGCAACTGCCGCAGCCACGTCATCTCGTCGATGTGCGCCGGCGGCCCGACGATCTGGGTGCCCTTCTCCTTGTACTTCCAGTGCGCCGCGATACCGAACTCCGCCGTACGGTGCATCGCGTACGTCCGGATCTGCATCTCCACCGGCTTGCCGGTCGGCCCGATCACCGTGGTGTGCAGCGACTGGTACATGTTGAACTTGGGCATCGCGATGTAGTCCTTGAACCGCCCCGGCACCGGCTGCCAGTTCGCGTGGATCACCCCCAACGCGGCGTAGCAGTCCCGCACCGTGTCGACCAGGATCCGCACACCCACCAGGTCGTAGATGTCGTTGAAGTCCCGACCCCGCACGATCATCTTCTGGTAGATCGAGTACAGGTGCTTCGGCCGACCCGTCGTCTCCGCCTTGATCTTGGCGGCCTTCAGGTCGACCTGGACCTTCTGCGTCACCTGCCGCAGCAACGCCTCGCGCTGCGGCTGGTGCTCTCCGATCAGCCGGTTGATCTCCTCGAACCGCTTCGGGAACAGCGTCCCGAACGCGAGGTCCTCCAGTTCCCACTTGATGGTGTTCATACCCAGGCGGTGGGCCAGCGGGGCGAGGATCTCCAGCGTCTCCTTGGCCTTCTGCTCCCGCTTCGGCGCGGGCAGGAAGGAGAGCGTCCGCATGTTGTGCAGCCGGTCGGCCAGCTTGATCACCAGGACGCGGGGGTCCTTGGCCATGGCGACGACCATCTTGCGGATCGTCTCGGCCTTCGCCGCGTCGCCGAGCTTGACCTTGTCGAGCTTGGTGACGCCGTCGACCAGCAGCGCGACCTCGCCGCCGAAGTCGGTGCGCATCTGGTCCAGCGAGTATTCGGTGTCCTCGATGGTGTCGTGCAGCAGCGCGGCGACCAGCGTGGTGGTGTCCATGCCCAGGTTGGCCAGGATGGTGGCCACCGCCAGCGGGTGGGTGATGTACGGGTCGCCGGACTTGCGGTACTGACCGGAGTGCCACCGCGCGGCGGTGTCGAAGGCACGTTGCAGCAGCCGGGCGTCCGCCTTGGGGTGGTTCTCCCGGTGTGACGAGATCAGCGGCTCCAACACCTCGCTGACCTGGGAGGACTGCCACGGCGCGTTGAACCGCGCCAGCCTCGCCCGGACCCGTCGCCCGGTGGGCGCGTTGGACAGCCCGAACCCGCTGCTCGGCAACGGGTCACCGGCGGCTGCGACGGACCCGCCGTCGGCCGCGCTGGGGACCGCCACGTCAGCGCTGGGGCGTACCGTACCGGGCACCCCGGCCACGGCCGGTGTGGCGCCGTCGGGGTCGGTCAGCGAGCCGTTCGCGTCACCTGTCGGGTGCACCGTGCCCTCCACCGGAGGGACGACATCGTGGGACACCGGCCTCCTCACCGCTCGCCGGGGAAACCGACCGTGCGTCGGCCGGTCTGGTCTCTCGCGCCTCTCGAACGGCTCACCGTCCGGTCAGCAATGGGCAATGCTACCCGCACCGACGGTGCCCTGCCGCTCCGCCGGACGTACCGTGCCGCCTCCGTCGCCGGGGGCGGGTCGGTTCAAACGGTCAGCAGGGCATGGACGGGACGCGGCGCCAGTTTCGCCCGCCCGCCGAGGAAGGAGAGCTCCAGCAGCACGGTGAAACCGGCGACCGTGCCGCCGGCCCGTTCCACCAGGTCCAGGGTCGCCGCGGCGGTGCCGCCGGTGGCGAGTACGTCGTCCACCACCAGCACCCGGTGCCCGGCGGTGAACGCGTCCTGGTGCACCTCCAGCGTCGCCTCGCCGTACTCCAGCTCGTAGGAGGCGGCGTACGCGGGACGGGGCAGCTTGCCGGCCTTGCGCACCGGCACCACACCGACCCCGGTCGCGTACGCGATCGCGGCGGCGACCACGAAGCCGCGCGCCTCGATGCCGACCACGGTGTCGAAGGAGTCCCGCCCGTGGTGGGCGACGATCCCGTCGATCACGGTGCGGAAGGTCTCTCCGTCGGCGAACAGCGGCATCAGGTCCTTGAACATGACGCCCGGCTTCGGGAAGTCGGGCACGTCCAGCACCCGGCTGGCGACCAGCCGGGCGGTCTCCGGGCCGCTGTCGCCGCGTACCGCGGTGCTGTGGGTCTCCGTCACGACGCTTCCGTTCCCTTCCACCAGACAACGGCGCCCTGCACGCTGTTCGCACAGCATGCAGGACGCCGTCGTGTTCGTCCCTACCGGGTCGGTCCCGGCCCGGTCAGCGCCGTTTGCCGCCACCCGGGCGGTTGCCGCCACCGCCGCTCGGGCGGCCGCCACGGGCGCCACCGGAGCGCTTGCCGGCCGGACGCGCACCCACCTTCGGCGCGGCGGCACCGGCCAGGGCCGCACCCGCCTCGGCGGTCACCGGCTCCTCGTCGGTGTCGGTCGTCTCGGTCGACTCCGCCTTGCGGGAGCCCTTGGTCGTCGCGGCGTCCCGGGTCGTCCCGGCCCGCCGGGCCTGCACCCGCTTGTTGTGCGCGTCGATCCGCGGGTCGCGGTTCTTGAGCACCACCAGCAGCGGCGTGGCCAGGGTGATCGAGGTGATGAAGGCCATCGCCATACCGACGAAGAGCACCAGGCCGAGGTCCTTCAGGGTGCCCGCGCCGAGCAGGCCGGCACCGATGAAGAGGATGCCGCCGACCGGGAGCAGCGCGACCACCGAGGTGTTGATCGACCGCATCAGGCTCTGGTTGACGGCCAGGTTGGCTGCCTCGGCGTACGTCTGGGTGTTGCTCGCGGTGATCCCTCTGGTGTTCTCCTGCACCTTGTCGAAGACCACCACCACGTCGTACAGGGCGAAGCCCAGGATGGTGAGGAATCCGACGATCGTCGACGGCGTGACCTCGAAGCCGACGATCGAGTAGAGGCCGGCGGTGAGGACCAGGTTCATCACCAGCGAGAAGATCGCCGCGATGGCCATGTTCAGCTCGAAGCGCAGCACCAGGTAGACGGTGACCAGCGCGATGAAGATGACCAGACCGAGCAGCGCCCGGTTGGTGACCTGGCTGCCCCACGCCTCGCTGACCCGGTTGCTGCTGATCGACTCGGGGTCGATGTTGAACTGCTGGCCCAGGGTGGTCTTGACCGCCTGGACCTGCTCGCCGTTCAGCTCGGTGGTGCGCAGCTCGTAGAAGTTGCCGCTGCCGCCGCCGACCTGCTGCGCGGTGACCACCGTGCCACCCTGGGCCGACAGTGCGTTCTGCGTGGCCGCCTCGGCGTCCTGGAGCGTGCCGACGCTGGTCGGGATCTGGAACGAGTTGCCACCGGCGAACTCGATGCCGAGCTTGAACCCGTTGAAGATGACGCTGGCCAGCGCGATCGTCGCCAGCACCGCGGCGATGGTGAACCACATCTTGCGCTTGCCGACGATGTTGAGGCCGGCCTCGCCCCGGTAGAGGCGAGCTGCCAGACCGTTCTCAGCGGACATGTCACGCCTCCTTGGCGCGCTGGTTGCGAGGCTGGGTCGGCGCCGAGCGGGCGGGCAGCACCCGGCCGAGCCCGCTGACCCGCGGGGACAGGAACGCCTTGGTGCTGGCGAGCATCGTCATGATCGGGTGTCGGAACAGGAACACCACGAGCAGGTCGAGCACCGTGGCCAGACCGAGGGCGAAGGCGAAACCCTTCACCGTGCCGACCGAGACGATGTAGAGCACCACCGCCGAGAGGATGGTGATGGCGTTGGCCGAGATGATCGTCCGGCGGGCCCGGATCCAGGCTCGCGGCACCGCGCTGCGCGGGCTGCGGCCCTCGCGGATCTCGTCCTTGAGTCGTTCGAAGTAGATGACGAACGAGTCCGCCGCCACACCGAGCGAGACGATGATGCCGGCGATGCCGGCGAGGGTGAGCGTGAAGCCGATCTGCCGGCCGAGGAACACCAGCGAGCCGAAGAGCAGCAGCGCCGAGGCGACCAGGCTCAGGAAGATGACCGAGCCGAGCAGGCGGTAGTAGAAGAACGAGTAGATGATGACCAGCAGCATGCCGATGCCGGCCGCGAGCAGACCGGCCCGCAGGTGGCTGGCGCCCAGCGTGGCGGTGACGTTCTGCTGCTCCTGCGGCTCGAAGGTGACCGGCAGGGCACCGTAGCTGAGGTAGCCGGCCAGCTCGCTGGCCTCGGCGTTGGTGAAGTTGCCGGTGATCTGCGAGCTGCCGACGAGCACGCCCTGGATCTGCGGCGACGAGATGATCGTGTTGTCCAGCACCACGGCGACACGGCAGCGACCCTCGTCACCGAGCGCGGAGGCGTCACAGGCCTGGCCCTCGTTGTTGAACGCCTCGCGGGTCAGCGCGGTCCACTTCTCCCCGCCGCTGCGGGTGAAGTCCAGGCTGACCACCCACTGGCTGGTCTGGTCGCGCACCGCGGTGGCGCTGCTGACGTCGGTGCCGAGCACCTTCGCCACGTCCAGCAGGTTCTTGATGGAACCGGCCTCGCAGGAGACCGCCTGCTGCTCCGGGTCGGAGATCGAGGCCGGCGGCCGGTCGTCGAGCTGGAGGCAGCTGATGGTCGGCACGTTGAACTGCATCTGCGTCGGCAGCACCGCGACCTCGCGGCCGGACAGCTCGGCGAAGGGCGCGAGCTTCTCGGCCAGCGACGGGTCGGCGGCCAGGTCCGCCGGGGCCTGGAGGCCGGTGGCGGCGGCCCACGCCTCGGCGCCGACCTTCTGCTCGACGGCCTGCCGCTGCTCCTCGACGCTCTGCGGCACGTCCTCCTCGGCACTCGGCGAGGGCGAGGGGGTCGCGGCGGGCGACTCGGTGGGCGTCGGGGTCGGCGCGCCACCGCCCTGGCCACCGGCCGACGGCGAAGAGGTGACCTCGGCCTCGGGCGTGGGCGACGGGCTCGCGGCGGCGTCCCCGGACGGCGTCGGCTCGACCGACCCGCTCGGGGTCGGCGCCGGGGTGCGGACCGTGCCGCTGCCGTCGGCGATCTTCAGCACCTTGCGGAAGCGCAGCTCGGCGGCGCTGCCGACCTCGGTGAGGTCGCGGTTCTCGCCGGGCAGGGAGATGACGATGTTGCGGTCGCCCTCGGTGATCACCTCGGCCTCGGCCACGCCGTACGCGTTGACCCGGCTCTCGATGATCTGGCGGGCCTGTTCGAGGTTCTCCGCCGTCGGGGCCCGGCCGTCGAGGGTGTTGGTGGCCTCCAGCGTCAGCCGGGTACCACCGACCAGGTCAAGACCGAGACGAGGCTCGAGCCGTTCCTTCCAGCCCCCGCTGGCGCCGGCCGAGAAGAACACCAGAAGGTAGAGGACGATGAAGATGGCCCCGAGTACGGCCAACTGCCGTCCCGGGCGCATCTGTCCCTGAGGTGGTGCCACGGCTGTCCTGTCTCCCTGTACGGTCGCGCCGCCGCGGGCGCGGCGGCGGGTCGGCCGGCTGCCCGGCCCACGGTCTGCCTTCCGACGGCGCCCGGGCCGGTGCCGCCGCCTCGGGTGGCCGACGCGGACGCGTGGACCGGCCGAGCCGGAACACCGACGCCCGGCGTCGGCCATCTATCCAGTTGTCGCACTCGCGCCACGTGTGGCGGCCACCCGCACGGGGACGCGTCCGGGTGACTCCCACCCGGGCGCGGTGACCGCCGCGGCGGCGGCCCGGGTGGGCGCGGTGTTCAGTCCTTGACGGTGTCGCTCTCCTCGACGGGCGACTCGACCGGCCGCTCCGCCTTGGTGACCACCCGGGCGATCGCCGGGCGGGCGTAGCGGGTCTGCACTCCGGGAGCGATCTCGAGCAGCACGCTGTCGTCCTCGACGCCGGTCACCGTGCCGTAGAGCCCGCCGATGGTGACCACCTCGTCGCCGGCGGAGAGGCCGGTCTGCATCGCCTCGGCCTCACGGCGGCGCTTCTGCTGCGGGCGGATCATCATGAAGTACATGACGCCGAAGAGCAGCGCGATCATGAGGATCGGCGTGAAGCCCGCCGCTCCTCCGCCTTCTGCTGCGTAGAGCACGGTTGTAGACCTTCCCATTGGCCTCCATCACGGTGCTGGCACCGAGCGGAGGCGGATTTTCACATCCTGTGCGGACCGCGGCGAGTCTAGTCGCTCTATCTGGGAACGCCGAATGCGGCACAGATCACGAACAGATCACGGCTGGTCGCTGTCCACCGAGAACAAGTCGGGCACAGCAGGAGCCTCGAACCCAAATGTACCATTCGGGGGCGTACGTCCCAGGTGGTGCCAGGCGGCCTCGGTCGCCACCCGGCCGCGCGGCGTCCGGGCCAGCAGCCCGGCCCGCACCAGGAACGGCTCGCAGACCTCCTCCACGGTGTCCGGCTGCTCCCCCACCGCCACGGCCAGGGTGGACAGGCCGACCGGGCCGCCCCGGAACGAGTCCACCAGCGCGGTCAGCACCGCCCGGTCGAGGCGGTCGAGGCCGAGGGCGTCCACGTCGTACACGGTCAACGCCGAGCGCGCGGTCTCCACGGTGACCACCCCGTCGGCCCGGACCTCGGCGAAGTCGCGGACCCGGCGCAGCAGGCGGTTGGCGATCCGGGGAGTGCCCCGCGACCGGCCGGCGATCTCCGCCGCGCCGTCGTCGGTGATCGGCACGCCGAGGATCCGGGCCGAGCGGTGCAGCAGCAGCTCCAGCTCGGCGGGGACATAGAAGTCGAGGTGGGCGACGAACCCGAAACGGTCCCGCATCGGGCCGGTCAGCAGCCCGGCCCGGGTGGTCGCGCCGACCAGCGTGAACGGCTCGACGTCGAGCGGGATGGCGGTGGCCCCGGGTCCCTTGCCGACCACCACGTCGACCCGGAAGTCCTCCATCGCGCTGTAGAGCAACTCCTCGGCGGGGCGGGCGATCCGGTGCACCTCGTCGATGAAGAGCACGTCGCCCTCGGCGAGGCTGGTCAGGATCGCGGCCAGGTCGCCGGAGCGCTCGATCGCCGGGCCGCTGGTCACCCGGATGCCGGTGCCCAGCTCCGCGGCGACGATGTTGGCCAGGGTGGTCTTGCCGAGGCCGGGCGGCCCGGACAACAGGATGTGGTCCGGCGGCGAACCGCGCCGCATCGCGCCCTGCAACAGCAGGTCGAGCTGGTCCCGGACGCGGTGCTGGGCGATGAACTCGTCCAGCCGCTTCGGCCGGACACTGACCTCCGCGTCCCGCTCCGCATCGCTGACGTACGCCGAGACCAGCCCGCCGTCGGGCGCGGTCACCGGGACCGGCCCAGCAGCCGGATGGCCTGCTTGAGCAGCACCGGCACCGGCGGCGTGGGTCCGTCGACGGTCTCCGCGACGGCGGTGACCGCCTGGTCGGCCTGACCGGCCGTCCAGCCCAGCCCGATCAGCGCCTGGCGGACCTGCTCCGGCCAGGCCCCGCCGGTCACCCCGGCCGCGCCGTCGGCGCCGACGGCCACCGGGCCGATCCGGTCGCGCAGCTCCAGCACCAGACGTTCGGCGCCCTTCTTGCCGATCCCGGGTACGCGGGTCAGCGCGCCCGTGTCGGCGTTGGCGATCGCCTTGCGTACCGCGTCCGGGGTGTGCACGGCGAGCACCGCCTGGGCGAGCCGGGGCCCCACTCCGCTCGCGGTCTGGAGCAGCTCGAACAGCGCCCTCGCGTCGTCGTCGGCGAAGCCGTAGAGGGTGAGTGAGTCCTCCCGCACCACCAGGCTGGTGGCCAGCCGGGCCGACTGGCCCACCCGCAGGTCGGCGATGGTGCCGGGAGCGCACTGCACGGCCAGGCCGACCCCGCCCACCTCGATCACCGCGTGGGCCGGGCCGGTCGCGGTCACCACGCCGCTCACACTGGCGATCATCTCGCTCCTCCTCGTCTCGCCCGGTCCGCCGCGACGGCCAGTCTGGACCGGGTGCCACCCCGCCACACATGGCAGATGGCCAACGCGAGGGCGTCCGCGGCGTCGGCCGGACGCGGCGGCTCGGGCAGCCGCAACAACCGGGTGACCATCGCCGTGATCTGCGCCTTGTCCGCCTTCCCGGAGCCGGTCACCGCCGCCTTCACCTCGCTCGGCGTGTACGTCTGCACCGGCAGCCCGGCTCGCGCCCCGGCGAGGACGGCGATCCCGCTGGCCTGCGCGGTGCCCATCACCGTACGCACGTTGTGCTGGCTGAACACCCGCTCCACGGCCACGCTGTCCGGACGGTGCTCGGCGACCAGCTCGGTCAGCGAACGGTCCAGGTGCAACAGGCGGGCGGGCAGCTCGTCACCGGGATCGGTGTAGACGACGTAGTAGGCGATCAGCGTGCACGGCTTCCCCGGCACCCCCTCGACCACGCCGACCCCGCATCGGGTCAACCCCGGGTCGACGCCGAGCACCCGCACGCCGCCTCCTCCCCCGGCCACCGGCCAGTACGTGTGTTCGACACCCTACCGATGCCGTCTGCGAGACGTGCTCCGGGACACGCCCGCCGCCCGCCCACTCGGCCGCACCACCGGAGTCGCCGTGCGCCCGTGCCGGTCTCAGCCCCACCAGAACAGCGAGCCGAGCACGGTGTAGAGCGCCACCAGCGCCAGTCCTTCGAGGTGGTTGACCGTGCCGTCGATGGTCACGAAGACCACGAGCAGGGCCGCCACGATGACCGCGACGATCTGCAACGGCGGGAAGATCAACGTGAACTCACCGGCGCCGAGCAGCGGTGCGATCAGCATGAGCACCGGGGCCAGCATCAACGCGACCTGGAGCGCGCCCTCCATGGTGATCGCGGTGGCGGTGTCGGCGTCGCCCCGCAGGCTGAGCTGCACCGCCGGGGCGAGCTGCGACAGGTTGCCGACGGTGGCCACCAGGAAGAGACCGACGAAGGCGGCGTTGAGGTTCATCGCCTCGGTCGCCGGCAGCAGGGCGTCCATCAGCCAGTCCGCCTCGAACGCGATGAGCAGACCGGCCACCGCGACCAGGATCAGGACGCGTGGCAGCGGCCAGGTGCCCACCTTGGCCTCACCGGCTCCGTTGTGCACCGGCGGCGGCGCGTCGGCGTCCTTGCCGAGCCGGAACGGCAGCGACACCACGAACACGGTGAGCAGGGCGATCGCCACCACGTAGGAGACCGCGGTGGTGTGCTCGGCGGCGGGGGTGCCGAGGTTCACCGCGATCGCCGGAGTGATCAGGGTGGCCATCAGCAGCACGAGCATGACCCGGGTGACCTTGGCGTGCCGGCCGTCGATGCTCATCGTGCCGTTGCGCAGCCCACCGGCCAGATAGGACAGTCCGTTGCCCAGCAACAGCAGGTTGAGCACCGACCCGATCAACGCGGCCTGCACCACGGCCACCAGGCCGGCGCGGAGCGCGAAGATGCAGATGATCAGCTCGGGCAGGTTGCCGACCACCGCCTGGAAGGTGCCGATGGCGGCCGGACGCATCCGCCCACCGAGCTGGTCCAGCGAGCGTCCGAGCACCGCCGAGGCGAGGGTGATCGCGGCCAGCGTGACGAAGAAGCGCAGGACCGGCGCCGCGCCGGTGAGATGGGCCAGGGCGGCGAGCATCGCACCGAGTGCGGTCGCACCCCACAGGAGCATGTCCACCAGGCGCCCGACGTCCCGACGGGGCTGGTCGATCTCGGCCGCCGACGTCTGCATGATCGAACCCTATGGGGCGGGGCTACTCCGACCAACATCTCCGGTGGCCGGTGTGACCCGGGCGACCGCGCCCGGGTCACACCGGGCGACGCTCAGTGCTTGCCGTAGTGCTCCCGGGTCTCGCGGATCGCCTCCTCGGCCGCCGCGCGCTCCTGCGGGGTGACGCCCCGCTTGGCGGCCATCCGCGCCCGCAGCAGCTCGAACGCGATCGGCAGCACGGACAGCCCCACGATGGCGATCAGGATGTACTCGATGTTCGTCTTGACGAACGGGATCTGGCCCAGGAAGTAGCCGAGGACCGTCACGCCGGTGCCCCAGAGGATGCCGCCCACCACGTTGTAGATGACGAAGGTGCGGTAGTTCATCCGGCTGACCCCGGCGACGATCGGGGTGAACGTCCGCACGATCGGCACGAAGCGCGCCAGCACCACCGACCGGGCGCCGTACTTCTCGAAGAACTCGTGGGCCTTGAGCAGGTTCTCCTGCTTGAACAGACGCGAGTTCGGGCGTCGGAACAGCGCCGGGCCGACCTTGCGGCCGAACAGATATCCCACCTGGTCGCCGGCGATGGCGGCGATGGTGATGAGCAGGCACACCAGCCACAGCGGATACTTGAGGTACTGGCCGTCGGCGACCAGCAGCCCGGTGGTGAACAGCAGCGAGTCGCCCGGCAGGAAGAACCCGATCAGCAGGCCCGACTCGGCGAAGACGATCACCAGGATGCCGATCAACCCGAAGGTCGAGATCAACCACTCCGGATCGAGCCAGTCCGGGCCGAGAGCCAGGGTGGTGGTGATGGGCGTCGACAAGGAGACCTCCGAAGACCGCGGCAGGCGTCCCGACCGCCGCGGGACGCCCGTAGTCTAGGCCGCCGCCGATCGCCCCGGTGCCCGACATCAGTTCACACCGATTCGCGCAGGTCAGGGGCGTTGCGGTGGGTCGTGAGCCCGTCTCTCGTACCGCCGCGCCGTGCCCCTTGCGCGTCCGGACACCGTGCCGTGGTCGGCGATCGTGTCCCGTCCGCCTCAGCGGGCGGTGATGCCCTCCAGCACCTGGTCGACGACCTTCACCGGGAGGGTCGTGGTGTCGAGGTCCGGGTTCCAGTTCATCACCCGCTGGATGAGCATCGGGCCGGTGAGCATCGCCATAGTCACCTCGACGTCGAGGTCGGCGCGGAGTTCACCGTCGCGTACGCCCCGCCGCAGCACCTCCCGCATCACCGCCCGGCGCGGCTCGATGATGTTCTGGTAGAGCGCGTACTGCTCCGGGTCCCGTTTCACCACCGGCACCAGACACGGCATGATCTTCGCGGCCCGCGGGTCGATGTGCTGCCCGATGGTGCTGACCAGTGTGATCAGGTCGTCCCGGACGGACCGACCGGCCGGCTGCGGCGGGTCGCCCTTCAGCGTCCGCAACGCGTCGCTCAGCAACGCGTTCTTGCCCGGCCACCGGCGGTAGATGGTCGCCTTGCCGACCCCGGCCCGGGCGGCGATCGCCTCCACCGAGATCGCCTCGATCGTGCTGCCCTCCGCCAGCAGGTCCAGGGTCGCCTCGACGATGGCCTCGTCCGCGCGGACGCTCCGCGGCCGCCCGGGCGGTCGCGGAACGTCCGTACTGCTCGTCATGGCCGCATTGTTCCTGACATCAGGGCGCACCGGCCAACTCGGGCTCGCCGACCGGCACCGGCGCTGCGGCGTCGGCCCGGCCCGGCATCCACCGCAGCGCCACCACGACACCGGCCGCCGCGACCAGCGCGGCCAGCACCGCGGACAGGTGCATCGCCGAGACGAAGGCGTCGTCGGCCGCCGCGATCACCTGCGGTGCCGCCGGTCCGAGCTGACCCGCCACGCCGTACGCGCCGGAGATCGACTCGCCGGCCGCCGCCCGCGCCCCGGACGGCAGGTCCGCCACGGCCGGAGCGATTCCGGTGCGGTACCCGGCGGCCAGCACCGAGCCGATAACCGCGACACCCAGCGCGGCGGCGACCTGGCGGATGGTGTTGCTGACGGCGGAGCCGACGCCCGCCTTCTCCCGGGGCAGCGCCGACATGATCGACTCGGTGGCCGGCGGCATGATGTTCGCCATCCCGGTGCCCTGGAGGAAGAAGACGACCAGCACCACCCAGATCGGCGTGGTGGCGTCGACGAAGGCGAACGCGGCCAGCGACACCGTGGTCAGCAGCAGTCCCACCGTCGAGACGGCCCGCGCGCCGTACCGGCGGACCATGGTGGCGCTGCGGGGCGCGAAGACCAGTTGGGCCACCGCGAACGGCAGGAACAGCAGGCCGGTCTGCAACGGGCTGTAGCCGCGTACCAGTTGGAGATAGAACGAGCTGAAGAACATCACGCCCATGGCCGCGAAGAACACCAGCCCGATCATCGCCACCGGTGCGGCGAACCGTGGCACCCGGAACAGGCGTACGTCCAGCGACGGGTGGGTGCTGCGCCGCTCGTACGCGACGAACCAGGCCAGCACCGCCAGGCCGCCGAGGATCGTGGCCCAGACCAGTGGGCGACCGAAGCCGTGCTCGCCGCCGTCGATGATGCCGTACGTCAGGGTCACCAGGCCGACCACCGAGAGCAGGACACCGACCACGTCGACACGTCCCGGCGCGGGATCCCGCGACTCGGGCACCAGCAGCGCCACCAGGACCACGCCGATCGCCGTCACCGGCACGTTGATCAGGAAGACCGAGCCCCACCAGAAGTGCTCCAGCAGCAGCCCGCCGAGCACCGGACCGATCGCCACCGCAAGCCCCACCGCACCGGCCCAGATGCCGATGGCCCGTCCCCGTTCCCTCGGGTCGAAGACGTTGGAGATGATCGACAGGGTGGCCGGCATGATGGCCGCGCCGCCGACCCCCATCAGCGCGCGGGCCGCGATCAGTTGACCCGGATTCTGCGCGTACGCCGAGAGCAGCGAGGCCACTCCGAAGAGGACCAGCCCGATCAGCAGCATCCGCCGTCGCCCGGCCCGGTCACCCCACACCCCGAAGGTGAACAGCAGCCCGGCGAAGACCAGCGTGTACGAGTTGATCGACCACTCCAGTTCCCCCTGGGTGGCACCGAGCCCGTGCACCGGGTCGGCCAGCGTACGCAGCGCGACATTGAGGATCGTGTTGTCCAGGACGACGACGAGCAGGCTGATGACCAGCACTGCGAGGATCGCCCACCGCCTCGGGTGCCCGGTGTTCTCGTTCGGCTGCATCCCCCGACACCCTTCACATTTCGATACGGCCAAGTACCGTAATCATCCCGAGCGTAGGCGTCCCCATTCCGATACGGAACCGATCCGTATTCATTGTGACCCCAGTCACCACCCCTTCCCAGCGACACTCCGCTCCGCTGGCCCCGCTGGCCCGGGTGTAAGGAGGGGACCCTTCCTATGCACCAGGCGTTAGCAGGGGACCCCTCCTTACACCCACCCCCGCCCCGCCGGACCCGGATGCAAGGAGGGGTCCCCTCTTAACCTCTCGGCACCTCTCGGCGCGCGGGCACGGGAGGAGCGAGGAGGTGGGTTGATTTGTTGCTGCCATAGCGACAACAAATCAACCCACCTCCCGTGGGCACGCCTGACCCAGGCGCCGAGTATGGGGCTTTTGTCCGCTCTGGGCTTGGCGTGGGCGGAATTCATTGGCGGCGGGGGACGTTGTATCCGGTGACTGGCCACCGCAGAGCCCACACCCGGCTGCGGCAGATCCGGAGCGCCGGATCCCCTGCGGGAATGGCCCGCCTTCGCCAGTCGTTACACCTGGACCCGGCACCGCGAGCGGCCACCACACCGCGCCAGCCAGGGTCACCCCCCTAGTAAAGCCACCAGCGCCGGACGGCGTCGGCACCACACCCCCACGGTGCCCTACCCCCGAATGGAGCTACCCCCATGAACACCATGCTGCGCAACAGCGTCCTCGCCATCGCCGGACTCACCGTCGCCGGCGGCCTCGCCGCCGGACCCCTCAACCACGACACCACCACACCGACCAACCCCATCGCCGCCGCCGTCCAAGCCGACAAGCCCGACACCGGCACACTGATCCCACACGGCGTCCAAGGCACCCAGTCCCACATCGACCTGACCGACGAGCAGATCGACAACGCCAAGGCCATCATCGCCGCCACCAAGAAGGCCGACATGAACGAACGCGCCGCCGTCATCGCCATCGGCACCGCATTCCAGGAATCCAAGCTGGAGAACCTCGGCCACCTCGGCGCCCGCAACGACCACGACTCACAGGGCCTGTTCCAGCAACGCCCGTCCAGCGGTTGGGGCACGGTCGAACAGATCACCGACCCCGAATACGCCACCCTCGCCTTCCTCAAGGGCCTCAAGCAGGTCGACGGCTGGCAGGACATGCCGCTGACCGTCGCCGCGCAGACCGTCCAGGTCTCCGCGTTCCCCGACCACTACGCCCAATGGGAACAGCAAGCCGCCGACCTCGTCGCCGCACACTGGAACAGCTGACCCCCACCCGAACACGACAGCCGGCGCCCCCAGCCCGGGGGTGCCGGCCGTCAACGACTCCACCGCGTTAGGAAGGGCCCCCTGCTATACACCACGCGACAGCAGGGGACCCTTCCTTCCATCACAGCAAGGCGTTGAGGGCGAGGTCTACGTCCTCGGGGATGGTGTAGAGGTGGAAGGAGGCGCGAACCCGGCCCGCCCGGACGGCTGCGCGTACCCCGGCCCGTTCCAGCTTGTGCTCCGCGTCGGGCACCTCGACGGTGACGATGGCACTGTCGCCGGGCGGTCGCCCCAGGCCGGTGAGGAACCGGTTGGCCAGCGCCACGTTGTGCGCGTGCACCGCCGGCACCCCGATCTCCAGCAGCAGTTCCAGCGCCGGAGCAGCGCCGACCCAGGGGAACCAGGCCGGCGAGATGTCGAAACGGCGGGCGTCGTCGGCCAGCCGCAGCGGCGGCCCGTAGTAGGAGGCGTGCGGGTCGCGGCCCGCGTACCAACCGGCGGCGTCGGGCCGCAGCCGCTCCCGCAGGGCCGGATCGAGGTACGCGAACCCGGTGCCCCGGGGACCCATCAGCCACTTGTAGCCGCCGGCCACGACCACGTCGGCCCGGCTCGCGTCGAACGGCAGCCAGCCGCACGCCTGGGTGGCGTCCACCGCGACGAGCGCGCCGTGCGCCCGGGCCGCCGCGACGATCTCGTCGTACGCGGCCACCGTCCCGTCGGCGGACTGCACCAGGCTGAACGCCACCAGATCGGTGTCGTCGTCGATCGCGTCGACGAGCCCGGCCGGCGGTACGGTGCGCACCTGCACGCCCCGCTCCTCCTGCACCAGCCAGGGGAAGAGGTTGGAGGTGAACTCGACCTCGGGGACCACCACCCGTGCCCCGGCGGGCAGTGCGGCGGCGACCGGAGCCAGCATCTGGGAGACGACCGCGCCGACCGACACGTCGGTCACCGGCACGCCGACCATCTGGGCGAACGCCGCCCGGGACCGATCGGTCGCCTCGCTCCAGCCCTCCCAGGAGCCGCGTCCGGCCCGCCACGCCGCGAGCGCGTCCTGCAACGCCTCCCACGCCGGGTCCGGCGGCAGCCCGTAACTGGCGGTGTTCAGCCACCCGGGCTGCGGTTGCCACAGTTTCTGTGCCTGTTCCAGTTCCACGCCCCGACGTTAGCCCTGCTCACACCCGCTCCCCAGCGCCAATCCGCGCACCCTGGCTCCCGATCCCCAGCCCGAACGCTCCGGGCCCGCTCCGAACGCTCCAGGCCCCCGGCCGGAACGCTCCGGGCGACATCCGAACGCTCCGACCTGCACCCGAACGCTTCGGGCCTGGGTTCGTGCAGGCCGACCCGGGTCAGCTCACGTTGGCGGGACCGAGCACGCTCTTGAGGTCACCCATCAGGGCGGTGGTGGGGGCGACGCGGAACAGGCCCAGTCGCCAGGTCTCGACCCGGCCGCTGCGGTGCAGCTTCACGTGCACCTCGGTGTCGCCGGGATGCAGCAGCAGGGTCTCCTTGAGCCGGTCGGCGAGCGGTGGCGTGAGTCGGTTGACCGGGATCGTCAGGGTGACCGGTTTGCTCGCCGGGTTGCTGCTGACGTCCGGCAGTTGCATGTCCATCGCCATGATGCGCGGGGTGTCGTCGCGCCGGTCGATCCGGCCCTTGACCACCACGATGGCGTCCTCGGCGATGTACTGCCCGATCACCTCGTAGGTGTTCGGGAAGAACAGCGCCTCCACCCCACCGGCGAGATCCTCCAGGGTCGCCGAGGCCCACGCCCGGCCCTGCTTGGTGACCCGCCGCTGCACGCCGGAGAGGATGCCGGCGAGCGTGACCACCGCGCCGTCGGGCACGGTGCCCTCCTCGGACAGGGTGGCGATGGTGCAGTCGGCCGCCGCGTTCAGCACGTGCTCCAGACCGAACAGCGGGTGGTCGGAGACGTACAGGCCGAGCATCTCGCGTTCGAACGCGAGCTTGTCGCGCTTGTCCCACTCGCCGTCGCTGATGACGGGCATGACCGTCGTGGTGGTCGCGGTCTCGGTGTCGCCGAAGCCCGAACCGAAGAGGTCGTACTGGCCGACGGCCTCCTTGCGTTTGACGTCGGCGTACGCGTCGATGGCGTCGGCGTGCACGGTGAGCAGCGCCTTGCGCGGGTGCTTGAGCGAGTCGAACGCCCCGGCCTTGATCAGCGATTCGATGGTCTTCTTGTTGCAGACCACCGCGTCCACCTTGGACAGGAAGTCGTAGAAGTCGGCGTACTCGCCCTTCTCGTCGCGGCACCGCATGATCGCCGCCACCACGTTGGCGCCGACGTTGCGGATCGCGCCGAGACCGAAGCGGATCTCCTTGCCGACCGGGGTGAACGGCCCGGCGGAGGTGTTCACGTCCGGCGGCAGCACCTGGATGCCCATCCGGCGGCACTCGGACAGGTACATGGCCATCTTGTCCTTGTCGTCGCCGACGGAGGTCAGCAACGCCGCCATGTACTCGGCCGGGTAGTGCGCCTTCAGGTACGCGGTCCAGTACGACACCAGCCCGTACGCGGCCGAGTGCGCCTTGTTGAAGGCGTACCCGGCGAACGGGACCAGCACGTCCCAGACCTTCTGGATGGCCTCGTCGGAGTAGCCGTGTTCGCGGCAGCCGTCCCGGAACGGGCCGAACTCCTTGTCGAGGATCTCCTTCTTCTTCTTGCCCATCGCCCGGCGCAGCAGGTCGGCCTGGCCGAGCGTGTAGCCGGCGAGGATCTGGGCGGCGCGCTGCACCTGCTCCTGATAGACGATCAGGCCGTAGGTGGGGGCGAGGATCTCCCGCAGCGGCTCCTCCAGCTCCGGGTGGATCGGGGTGATCTCCTGGAGGCCGTTCTTGCGCAGCGCGTAGTTGGTGTGCGAGTCCACGCCCATCGGGCCGGGACGGTACAGCGCCAGGACCGCCGAGATGTCCTCGAAGTTGTCCGGCTTCATCATCCGCAGCAGTGACCGCATCGGCCCGCCGTCGAGCTGGAACACGCCCAGGGTGTCGCCCCGGGCCAGCAGCTCGTACGCGGCCTTGTCGTCCAGCGGCAGGGCCAGCAGGTCCAGTTCCTTGCCGTGGTTGAGCTGGATGTTCTTGACCGCGTCGTCGATGATGGTCAGGTTCCGCAGGCCGAGGAAGTCCATCTTCAACAGCCCGAGCGACTCGCACGTCGGGTAGTCGAACTGGGTGATGATGACCCCGTCGGAGTCCCGGCGCATCAGCGGGATGTGGTCGACGATCGGCTCGGCGGACATGATCACGCCGGCGGCGTGCACCCCGGTCTGCCGGATCAGACCCTCGATGCCCCGGGCGGTGTCGATGACCTTCTTGACGTCGGCCTCGGACTCGTACATGCCGCGGATCTCGCCGGCCTCGGCGTACCGGGGGTGCTTCGGGTCGAAGATGCCTTCGAGCGGGATGTCCTTGCCCATCACGGCCGGTGGCATGGCCTTGGTGATCCGGTCACCGACCGCGTACGGGTAGCCGAGCACCCGCGCCGAGTCCTTGATCGCGGCCTTCGCCTTGATGGTGCCGAAGGTGGCGATCTGGGCGACCTTGTCCTCACCCCACTTGTCGGTGACGTACTTGATCACCTCACCGCGCCGACGCTCGTCGAAGTCGATGTCGACGTCGGGCATGGAGACGCGCTCGGGGTTGAGGAAGCGCTCGAAGATCAGCCCGTGCGGGATCGGGTCCAGGTCGGTGATGCCCAACGCGTACGCGACCAGCGAACCGGCCGCCGAACCCCGTCCGGGGCCGACCGCGATGCCCTGGTTCTTGGCCCACTGGATGAAGTCGGCCACCACGAGGAAGTACGACGGGAAGCCCATCTGGATGATGACGCCCAGCTCGTACTCGGCCTGCACGACATGGCCCTCGGGGATGCCCTGCGGGTAGCGGCGGCCCAGGCCGGCGAAGGTCTCCTTGCGGAACCACGACTCCTCGGTCTCGCCCTCGGGCACCGGGAAGCGCGGCATCAGGTTGTGGAACTCGAACATCCCGGCCGGGTCGACCCGCTCGGCCACCAGCAGCGTGTTGCGGCAGCCCTCCAGCCAGACGTCGGAGCGGTCCACGTCGCGCATCTCGTCGGCGGACTTGATGTAGTAGCCGCTGCCGCCGAACTTGAACCGGTTCGGGTCGGCGACGTTGCTGCCGGTCTGCACACAGAGCAGCACGTCGTGCGCCTCGGACTGCGCCTCGTGCGTGTAGTGCGAGTCGTTGGTGACCACCGGCGGGATACCGAGCTTGCGGCCGATCTCGACCAGCCCGTCCCGGACCTTCTTCTCGATGTCCAGGCCGTGGTCCATCAGCTCCAGGAAGTAGTTCTCCTTGCCGAAGATGTCCTGGTACTTCGCGGCGGCTTCGAGCGCCTGCGCGTCGTGGCCCAGCCGCAGCCGGGTCTGCACCTCGCCGGAGGGGCAGCCGGTGGTGGCCATCAGGCCATCGGCGTACTCGGCCAGCAACTCGGCGTCCATCCGGGGCCACTTGACGAAGTAGCCCTCGGTGTACGCCTTGCTGGTCAGCGTGAACAGGTTGTGCAGGCCGGTCTTGTTGCGCGCCCAGATCGTCTTGTGCGTGTAACCGCCGCTACCCGAGACGTCGTCGCTCTTCTGCTCCGGCCGACCCCAGCGCACCCGCTTCTTGTGATAGCGCGACTCCGGCGCGACGTACGCCTCGATGCCCAGGATCGGGGTGACCCCGGCGGCCATGGCCTGCTTGTAGAAGTCGTTCGCGCCGTGCATGTTGCCGTGGTCGGTCATCGCCACGGCCGGCATCCCCTGCCGTTTGACCTCGGCGAACAGGTCCTTGAGACGGGCCGCACCATCGAGCATCGAATACTCCGTGTGCACGTGCAGATGCGCGAACGAATCGCCCACGGAGCCCCCCGGGTCGGATGATCGAGACGGTCGGGGCTAACCCTAACCCTGCCGCCGGAGACCGTTCCAGCGCGCCGCGCGCCCCCGGTCCGCCGGGGTGTCGCGGATCATGCCGGGCCGGTCCGCGCGGCCGACCGCACCGACCCGACAAGGTGGTGGGCGGGCCCCACAGGCTGCCCCGTCGGCCAGGTCCGTCACCGGGTACGGCCCGGCCGTCCGGCAGCTCACCGACGGCGCGTACCCGCACCAGCCGGTCGCCCTCCATCCGCCGCAGCAGCCGGGCCTCGTCCAGGAAGCGTTCCGGACGCGTACGTCGTGATGCCCGTTCTCGGCAAGCACCTTGATCCGCCACGCGGGCGTCCAGTCCCGAGGCGTAACACCAGCCACACGGTCGCGAACGCCGCCACGCCCAGCAGCCGCTCCACCCCATACACCCCGAACCCCGCAGGCATCCCCACCACCCCGCCCTCCCCCACCACCCGACACCAGCCCCGCCGATCATGGAGTTGCGGCAGTTCCATAACGCGCATATCAGCACATATCAACAACCTCAACTCCATGATCGATTCGGCTACGGAACCCCAACTCCATGATCGACGAAGCCGGACAACGAAAAGCCGGGCTGGCGCAGCCAGCTCCCCGCCGGACCGTCCACACCAGAGCGCGCAATGCCGAGAAGTGGGCGGGTGATGCAGATGACCAAGGAGTTCGTGCCCCCGACACCGTCCTTCCCGTCATCAGAACTTCTTGATCAACCGGGGCCAGCCCCGCAGGGCGGGAGGCGTCCTGCTGATTTTCAAGCATGGTCGACTGGTCCCGGTGTTCACCGCCAGCGCGTACCTGGTGCGGGTGGTCCCGGGTGGCGTCGTTCACCGGCCACCCGATCCGGCCCGGCGTCGGCGGCTTCCAGGTGGGCCCGGCGGCCTACGTCGAGCGCACCTTCCGGCAGGGCACCACCTGCTGGCCGACCGCGAACAAGAAGGGCCGCGCGCGCAGGACGGGCAGGTGAGTAGGACGGCCCCGGGCGCGACAATGCCGCGCGAGCGGGCAGGACCGATCGCCCCGGGCGGCAGTGCCCGGGGCGATCGGCGGTCGGTGGCGATCAGTGCGTCGGCAGGCCGGCCTCCTGGCGGGCCCGCTCGTCGCCGCTGACGGTGTGCAGCGCCTTCTCGCGGATGAACAGCACGGCGACCAGGGCGAGGAACGCGATCGGCGCGCCGATGAGGAACAGTTCGGAGGTGGCGGTGGCGTACGCGTCGCGCACGATCACCAGCACCGGCTCGGGCAGCGCGGAGAGGTCGGGTACCTCGGTGGTGCCGCCGTCGGCGGGGGCCGCCGCCGGGCCGAGCTGCGCGGTCATCAGGCCGGTGACCCGGTTGGCCAGGACCGCGCCGAGGGCGCTCACCCCGATCGCGCCACCCATGCTGCGGAAGAAGGTCAGCACGGAGGTGGCCGCGCCCAGTTCGTGGGCGGGTACGTCGTTCTGCGCCGCCAGCACCAGGTTCTGCATGAGCATGCCGACGCCGGTGCCGAGGATCGCCATGTAGGTGAAGAGCAGTGGCAGCGGGGTGTCGGTGCCGATGGTGGACAGCAGGAGCATGCCGACGACCATCACGGCGGCCCCGGCCACCAGGTACGCCTTCCACCGGCCGTACTTGGTGATGAGTTGGCCGGCGACCGTGGAGGAGACGAGCAGTCCGAGGATCATCGGCAGGCTCATCAGTCCGGCGATGGTCGGTGACTTGCCCAGCGAGGTCTGGAAGTACTGGGACAGGAACACGGTGCCGCCGAAGAGGGCGACGCCGACCAGCATGCTGGCGATGGTGGTCAGCGCGACGGTCCGGCTGCGGAAGATCTTGAGGGGGATGATCGGCTCGGGGACCCGGGCCTCGACCCAGATCGCCGCGCCGAGCAGCGCCAGGCCGCCGACGACCATCAGCGCGGTCCAGCCGGAGGCCCAGGCGAACTTGTGCCCGGCCAGCGAGGACCAGATCAGCAGCGTGGACACCCCGGCGGTGATCAGGGCCGCGCCGGCCCAGTCGATGCGTACCCGGCGTCGGGTGACCGGCAGGTGCAGGGTGCGCTGGAGCAGCACGATGGAGACGATGCTGAACGGCACACCGATCAGGAAGCACCAGCGCCAGCCCAGCCAGGAGGTGTCGACGAGGACGCCGCCGATCAGCGGTCCGGCGATGGTGCCGACGCCGAAGACGGCGCCGAAGATGCCGGCGTAGCGGCCGAGTTCGCGCGGCGGGATCATGGCCGCCATCACGATCATCGCCAGCGCGGTCATGCCGCCCGCGCCGATGCCCTGCACCACCCGGCTGAACAGCAGCACCTCGACGGTGCGGGAGAGTCCGGCGATCAGCGAGCCGACCACGAACAGGCCGAGGGAGAGCTGGATGAGCAGCTTCTTGCTGTAGAGGTCGGCCATCTTGCCCCAGAGCGGCACGGTGGCGGTCATCGCCAGCAGCTCGCTGGTCACGATCCAGGTGTAGACGGTCTGGCTGCCCTGCAGGTCGGCGATGATGCGGGGCAGCGCGTTCGCCACCACCGTCGAGGCGAGAATCGCCACGAACATGCCGACCATCAGCCCGGAGAGGGCCTGGAGGATCTCCCGGCGGGACATCGCGCCGCCACCCGACTCGGGGGCGTCGATCGGCTCGGTTGTTGCGGTCATGGACGCTTCCTCACGCGTGGTTCTGCCCGGGGCACGGTCGCGCCCGGGGGTGGTGGCAGGTCGGTGTGCGGCGGCGGTCAGCCGGTACGCGGGTCGGGCACTCCCGCCGCGACGGTGGCGAACGCCTCGTCGAGCAGCGCGGCGAGGGAGCCGACGCCGTCGCAGGTCGCCCAGCGGATCATCGCGGTACGCAGTGCGGCTCCGGCGACCGCGACGACGAGCGCCGGGTACGCGTCGGTGGCCGGACATCCGGTCCGGGCGGCGACCGCCTCGACCAGCGCCCGTTCGGTGACCGCGTTGCCGGAGATCAGGCGGGCCAGCAGCACCGGGTGTTGGCTGACCACCCGCATCCGCAGCAGTGACAGTTCGGCGTTGCCCTGCACCTCGTCGACGACCTCGGAGAAGGCGCGCCGGAGCGCCTCCAGCGCCGGCAGGTGCGCGGGTGCGGCGGCGAACGCGGCCAGCACCACCTCCCGGTCGGCCTCGGTGTCGCCGATCAGGGCGTCGTCCTTGGTCGGGAAGTAGTTGAAGAAGGTCCGCGAGGAGACGTCGGCCGCCTCGCTGATCTCTTCGACGGTGACCTGGTCGAGTCCGCGTTCGGCGACCAGGCGCAGCGCGGCGGTGGCGAGGGCGGCCCGGGTCTGCCGCTTCTTGCGGTCGCGTCGGCCCAGCGAGGTCGAGTCTTCCGAGGTCACGGCAGAACTGTAGAACCAAAGATGCAGTCTCTGCAAAGTTTTATCTTGTGACGTGAAACGCCTCGTCCCGACACCATGTCGTGCAGCAGACACTATTGCGAGTTGGACAATGCTGTGTGGCACACACTATCGTGTGGCGCATGGTCAGCGACGACGTCCTGCGGACACACCTCCAGGAGCTACGCCGGGGAACGGTGGTGGTGGCCAGCCTGGTCGCGCTGCGCCGACCCGACTACGGCTACGCGCTCCTGCAACGACTCACCGGGCACGGCTTCCCGGTGGACGCCAACACCCTCTATCCACTGCTGCGTCGGCTTGAGGAGCAGGGGCTCCTGAGCAGCGAGTGGAACACCGAGGAGAGCCGGCCGCGCAAGTTCTACCGCACCAGCGAGTCCGGCGAGCAGGTGCTGCGCCGACTGCTCGACGACCTCTCCGCCGTGCAGACCTCCCTCACCGACCTGATCGAAGGAGCCCCGCGATGACGACCTCCCTGACCGACCGGTATCTCGCCGCGACGCTGCGTTCCGTGCCGACCGGACGGCGTGCGGAGATCGCCGACGAGCTGCGCGCGTCGATCGCCGACATGATCGACGGCCGGACCGCCGCCGGGCTCGACGCCACCACCGCCGAGCGCGAGGTGCTCACCGAGCTGGGCGACCCGGCACAGTTGGCGGCCCGCTACCACGACCGGAGACTCCAGCTCATCGGCCCGGAGTACTACCCGGCCTGGCAACGCCTGATGATCGTGCTGCTGAGCACCGTGCCCGCCGTGGTCGGCGTGCTGATGGGCGTGCTGGAGACCACCACCGCCGAGAACCCGGCCGGCGCCATCGGCGAGGGCATCGGGGCGGCGTTCAACGTCGCGGTGCACATCGGCTTCTGGGTGACGCTGGTCTTCGCGGTGATGGAACGGCTGGGCACCCCGCTGCACCTGCCGGAGTGGACCGTCGACCACCTGCCCGAGGAGCCCGTCGAGCGGGACGTCACCCTCACCGACACGGTGGCCTCGATCGTGTTCCTCGGCCTCACCATCGCCTTCCTGCCCTGGCAGCAGTTCCAGCGGGTGATCGGTGACGGCGGCGACCGGCTGCCGATCCTCGACCCGGCGCTCTGGACGTTCTGGCTGCCGGTGTTCCTCGTGGTCCTGGTCGCCAGCATCGGTCTGGAGTTCGCCAAGTACCGGGCCCGCCGGTGGACCTGGCCGCTGGTCGGCGTCAACGTCCTGCTCAACCTGGGCTTCGCGGGTCCGGCGATCTGGCTGTTGCAGGAGGAACGGCTGCTCAACCCGGAGTTCGTCGACCGTTTCACCTGGCTGAGCGACGGCGGCCTCGCCATGGTCAGCCGGATCAGCATCGTGGTGATCGCCGCGATCGCCCTCTGGGACATCGGCGACAGCGCGGTCAAGGCGTACCGGGCCGGACGCTGATCCGACAGTCGGGTGCGGGCGGGACGCATGGCGGTCCCGCCCTCACCGGGCGTACACCTCAGGGGAGAACGGGCAGCTCTGGACTGTCGCCCGTACGATCATGAGCGCTGGAACCGACGTGCAACCGAGGGAGCGGCCATGGAACTGATCATCGGATTGCTGTGTCTGGTGGTGATCGTCGTAGCAGTGCTCGGCTTCGGCGTGTCGATCTACAACGGGCTGGTCCGGGCCCGCAACGCGTACCGCAACGCCTTCGCCCAGATCGACGTGCAACTGGTCCGCCGGCACGACCTGATCCCCAACCTGGTGGAGACCGCCAAGGGATACCTCAAGCACGAGCGGGAGACGCTGGAGGCGGTCATCTCGGCGCGTAACAACGCCGTCAACGCGCAGACCGCCGCGTCGGCCGCTCCCGGCGACCCGGCGGCGATGCAGCAGCTCAGCGGCGCGGAGAACGCGCTGAGCGCGACCCTGGGCCGACTGTTCGCGCTCTCCGAGGCATACCCGGACCTCAAGGCCAACCAGAACATGATGCAGCTCTCCGAGGAGCTGACCTCCACGGAGAACCGGGTCGCCTTCGCGCGGCAGGCGTACAACGACTCGGTGATGGCCTACAACAACAAGCGCGAGGTGTTCCCCGCGAGCATGCTGGCCGGGATGTTCTCGTTCGGTCCGGCGGCGCTGTTCCAGCCGGACGACCCGACGCAGCGCAACGCCCCGCAGGTGTCGTTCTGAGGAACCGATGAACTTCTTCGAACGACAGCGTCAGGTCCGCCGGCTGTCGACCCGGCTGGTCCTGCTGTTCGTCCTGGCCGTGGTCGGCATCGTGGTGGTGGTGAACCTCGCGACGGTGTTCGCCTTCAACGTCGGCACCAGCAACCCACCCCAGCTCGCCGGGCTGGTCGTGATGGTCACCCTGGCCACCGTCGCCGCGATCGGGCTGGCCGCGACGGTGCGTACGCTCACGCTGCGCGGCGGTGGCGGGAAGGTGGCCCGCGAGCTGGGCGGGGTGCCGGTGCCGGCGGACACCACCGACCCGGAGCTGCGGCGGCTGCGCAACGTCGTCGAGGAGATGGCGCTGGCCTCCGGCGTACCCGTGCCCGAGGTCTACATCCTGCCCGAGGAGACCGCGATCAACGCCTTCGCGGCGGGCTGGAGCCCGTCCGACGCGGCCGTCGCGGTCACCCGGGGCGCGCTGCAACGACTCAACCGCGACGAACTCCAGGGAGTCATCGCCCACGAGTTCAGCCACGTGGTCAACGGCGACATGCGGCTCAACATCCGGCTGATGGGCCTGCTGTTCGGCATCCTGTTCCTGACCGTGGTCGGTCGGGGCCTGGCCCGTGCCGGCGCCCTCGGCGGACGGAGCCGCAGCAGCAACAACAACGGCGGTGCCCTGCCGTTCATGCTGGTCGGGCTGGCGTTGCTGGTGGCCGGGTACATCGGGGTGCTCGCCGGTCGGCTCATCCAGGCGTCGGTGTCCCGGCAGCGGGAGTACCTCGCCGACGCCTCCGCCGTGCAGTTCACCCGGCAGACCAGCGGCATCGCCGGGGCGCTGAAGAAGATCGGTGGCCTCTCCGACGGCTCCGAGTTGCGCACGCCCAAGCGCGACGAGGTGGGGCACATGCTCTTCGGCGCGGCGGGCCGGGCGTCCTGGCTCGCCACCCACCCGCCGCTGGCCAAGCGGATCCAGGCGCTGGAACCCTCGTTCGACCCGAACGAGCTGCGGCAGCTCGCCCAGCGCTGGGCCGCCGCACCGCCGTCGGGCCGGCAGGAGGACATCGCCCTCGGCCTGGCCCCGAGCGGTCCCGGCGACGCGCCCGCCCGCCGGGACTCCGCCGGACCGGCCGCCGCGACGCTGCCGGTGGAGGGCACCCGGGTACGCGTCGCGCCGGCCGAGATGCTGGGCCGGGTGGCCGCACCCACCGAGACGGCGTACACGCACGCCGCGGCGATCCTCGACCGCATCCCGCAACCGCTGCTGGTCCGGGCCCGCAACCGGGACTCGGCCGCGCCGCTGGTGCTCGGGCTGCTGCTCGCCGCCGAGCCCGAGGTCCGGCGGCACCAGCACGAGGCCATCGCCCGCCAGCACGGTCCGGCGCTCGCCGACGCCGCCCTGCGGGAGGCCGGTGAGCTGGCCGGTCTGCATCCGATGCTCCGGCTGCCCCTGGCCGAGTTGGCGTTCCCGGCCCTGCGCGCCCGCACCGACGCCGAACTCGAATCGCTGATGGCGGCCGTGTTCACGCTGATCCACGCCGACGGCGCGATCAACGTGTCCGAGTACTGCCTGTCCCGGCTGCTGCTGGCCGAGATCCAGGAGTCGCTCAAGCCGGACTCCCGGTGGCGCACCGACCGCCGTACGCTCACCGACGCCCGCTCCGCGGCGGGTTACCTGCTGGCCATCCTGGCCCAGGTCGGGCACGGCGACCGGGCCGCCGCCGAGCAGGCGTTCCAGGCCGGTGTCGCCACCCTGCTGCCCGGCACCGCCCTGCCGTACGCGCCGCCGGAGAACGGCGTCCTGGCGTTGGAGACCGCCTGGCCGGTGCTGGACGGGCTGCGGCCGGGCGACAAGGAGCGGCTGGTCGCAGCCGTGGTGGCGGTGATCAGCCACGACGGGATGATGACCGTGCCGGAGATCGAGCTGCTGCGGACCATCTGCGGCCTGCTGCACTGCCCGCTACCGCCGATGGCCGGCGACGGCGTCGGCTGACCGCCGCGTCACCCGCCGGTCGGGGCCGTCAGGGGCCCGACCGGCGTGGTGCCCGTACACCGGTCCCGCCACTCACGAGCCAGCAGCGCGTAGATCACCTCGTCGGCCCACTCCCCCTTGACGTACTCGTTCTCCCGCAGGTGGGCCTCGCGCCGCATACCCAGCCGGGCCAGCACCTGGGCGGAGGCGGTGTTGCGGGCGTCCAACCGGCCGACGACCCGGTGCAGGTCGCACCGGTCGAAAGCCAGCGCAAGCATGGCCTGGGCCGCCTCGGTCGCGTAACCGCGTCCCCGGTGGTCCGGATGCAGCAGGTAGCCGATCTCGCCCTGCCGGTGCGCCGCGCTGGTCCAGCACAACAGCACGTCGCCGACGAGTTGCCCGGTCTCCCGCAGCACCACCGCCAACTGGATCGCGTCGCCCTGTTCCCGCAGCGCGGTCCGCTGCTGCCGCCGCGCCAGCACCTCGCGGATGCCGTCGAGGTCGGCTGGTGCCTCGCTGTAGAGGTAGCGGTGGACGGCCGGGTCGCCGAAGTAGGCGTGCAGGTCGGTCACGTCGGCGGGCTGGAAGGCCCGCAGGTGCAGTCGCTCGGTCTCGATCGGCAGGTCAGGCGTGAACACCGGGGCAGGCTACCCGGTGGCGGGATGGCATTCTCACCTGGTGACCACCGAGAGCAGCGACGACTGGCGGCGGCCGGGCCCCACGCCCGAGCAGCAGCGCCTGGACCTCTACGCCGGGCTGGCCGCGACGGTCATCGCCCTGCTCAGCCTCACGCTGGCCCGCAGCACCGGTACGTTCCTGCTCGGGCCGCCGCCGTCCGGGCTCGAACAGATCCTCTGGACCGTCGCGGTGCCCCTGCCGTTGATCTGGCGACGCCGGTACCCGGTCGCCACCGCGCTGGCCGTGTCGGCCGCGTTCATCGGCGCGCAGGTCCGGGCCGTCCCGGAGTGGCAGCTCTCCCAGTGGGCGCTGTTCGCCGCCATCTTCACGCTCGGCGCGTGGGGGCCGAACCGTCGGCTGTCCCGGCGGCTGCGGATCGGCATCATCGGCGCCATGTTCGCCTGGCTCGGCATCGCGTACGCGATCAGCCTCGACGAGATCACCCCGGACAGCTTCGAGAACGCGCTCGGGCCGGTGCCGCCGGTGCTCGCCGCGATCGTCACCGGTCTGCTGATCAACGTGTTGTTCTTCGGGTTCGCGTACTTCTTCGGGGAGACCGCCTGGATCGCGGCCCGGCGGCAGCACGAGCTGGCCGAGCAGGCCGAGCAGTTGCGCCGGTCGCAGGCGGAGGCCCGGCAGCACGCGGTGGTCGGCGAGCGGGTCCGGATCGCCCGGGAGCTGCACGACGTGGTCGCCCACCACGTGTCGGTGATGGGTGTGCAGGCGGCGGCCTGCCGCCGGGTCTTCGACAAGGACCCGGCGAAGGCGCGGACCGCGCTCGCCTCGATCGAGGAGTCGGCCCGGACCGCGGTGGACGAGTTGCGCCGGATGCTCGGGGTGCTGCGGGCCCGCGACAACGGCCCGGAGGGCACCGGCCAACCCGCCGGGGTCGACCGGATCGCCGCCGTGGTGGACCGGGCGCGGGAGGCTGGCCTACACGCCACGCTGGGGGTGTACGGCGACCCGACGCCGCTGCCCGAGTCGGTGTCCCAGGCCGCGTACCGGGTGGTGCAGGAGGCGGTGACGAACGTGTTGAAGCACGCGAGCGGGGCGACCCTGCTCGATGTCCGGGTCCGTTATCTGGCCCAGGAGATGGAGGTCGAGGTGACCGACGACGGTCGGGCCACCCGCCCGGCGAACGACGACGGGTTGGGACTGGTCGGGATGCGGGAACGGGTCACCACCCACGGCGGGGAGTTGGAGGTGGGCCCGCGTACCGGTGGTGGGTGGCGGGTGCGCGTCCGCTTCCCGCTGCCGCTGACGGCCGGGAGCGCGACGTGACCGGGGCGACGCCGCCGGTCCGGGTGCTGCTCGCCGACGATCACCACCTGGTGCGGACCGGCTTCCGGGTGATCCTGGAGATCGAGGACGACATCGAGGTGGTCGGCGAGGCCGCCGACGGGGAACGGGCGGTCGCGATGGCCCGGGCGCTGCGCCCGGACGTGGTGCTGATGGACGTGGAGATGCCCGGCGTGGACGGGTTGGAGGCGACCCGTCGGATCAGCACCGAGTCGGACGAGCCGGGCGGTCCGGCGGTGCTCATGCTGACCACGTTCGACCGGGACGACTACCTGTTCGCCGCGCTGCGCGCCGGGGCGAGCGGGTTCCTGCTCAAGAACGGCACGCCGGAGGCGCTGGTCGACGCGATCCGGGTGGTGGCCCGGGGCGACGGTCTGCTCGCCCCGGAGCTGACCCGTCGGGTGATCGCCACGTTCGCCCGGCCGGGAGGTCCGGCCGGGACGGTGGGTGGCCCCACCCCGGAGGAGGCGCTGCGCGACCTGACCCCCCGGGAGCGGGAGGTGCTGGTCCTGGTGGCCGGCGGTGCCAGCAACGCCGAGATCGCCGGAGCCCTGCATCTGGGCGAGGCGACCGTGAAGTCGCACGTCAGCCGGGTGCTGGCAAAGCTGGGCCTCCGCGACCGGGTGCAGGCGGTGGTCTTCGCGTACGAGCAGGGGGTGGTGCGCCCGGGCGGATGACCTCCATCCGGAGGTGGAGTCCGGATTTCCGTCGACGGACGGAGGGCAATCGATGATCACGCTTCTAGCGTGGAGTGCGTGACCACGGTACTCCGCCTCGACGGCGTCGACCGCAGCTTCGGCGACCGTCAGGTGCTCAAGAATGTGTCCTTCGATGTCGTCGCCGGTCGGATGACCGGCTTCGTCGGCGGTAACGGCGCCGGCAAGACCACCACCATGCGGATCATCCTCGGCGTGCTCGCCGCCGACTCCGGCCGGGTGACGTGGCGGGACGCGCCGCTGACCCGACAGGTCCGGGGGCGGTTCGGCTACATGCCCGAGGAACGCGGTCTCTACCCCAAGATGAGCGTCCGCGAGCAGGTGGTCTATCTGGGCCGGCTGCACGGGCTGACCGCCGAGGGCGCCCGGCGCGCCACCGACGACCTGCTGGAGCGGGTCGGCCTCGGTGAGCGCGGCGACGACCTGCTGGAGACGCTGTCGCTGGGCAACCAGCAACGCGCCCAGATCGCCGCCGCCCTGGTGCACGACCCCGAGGTGCTGGTGCTAGACGAGCCGTTCTCCGGGCTGGATCCGATGGCCGTGGACACGGTCGTGGCCGTGCTGCGCGAGCGGGCCGCCGCCGGTGCGCCGGTGCTCTTCTCCAGTCACCAGTTGGACGTCGTCGAACGGCTCTGCGACGACCTGGTGATCATCGCTGACGGTGCGATCCGGGCTGCCGGCAGCCGCGACGAGTTGCGTGCCGCGTACACCACGCCCCGCTACGAGCTGGTGGTGGAGACCGACGCCGGTTGGTTGCGGGACCAGCCCGGCGTGACCCTGGTCGACCTGGACGGCGCCCGCGCCGTCGTCGACCTGACGCCCGGGACGGACGAGCAGGTCGTGTTGCGCGCCGCGCTGGAGCGTGGCGCGGTCCGCGCGTTCCGACCGGTCACGCCCTCCCTCGCCGAGATCTTCCGAGAGGTCGCCCAGTGAACACCATGCAGGCCACCCGACTGGTCGCCGCCCGCGAGATCCGGGTCAAGCTGCGCGACCGCACCTTCCTGATCAGCACGGTCGTCTTCCTGCTGATCGCCGCGGCGGCGACCATCCTGCCGCCGCTGTTCTCCGGCGGGCCGTCCAGCGTGGCGACGACCGAGGCGGCGGCGGCTCCGCTGCGCGCGGCCGGTCTGGAGGTACGCGTCGTCCCCGACGACGACGCCGCCGAGCAGGCCGTACGCGACGGTGACGCGGACGCCGCAGTCGTCGCCGGCCCGAGGGTGCTGGCCATGAACGACGCCCCCAACGACGTGGTCAACGCGTTGAGCACCCGGCCTCCGGTCGAGTTGCTGAACCCGGACGCGATCGACCCGGTGCTGGCGTTCCTGGTGCCGTTCGCCTTCGCGTTCATCTTCTTCATCACCTCGCAGACGTTCGGCGTGCAGATCGCGCAGAGCATCATCGAGGAGAAGCAGACCCGGATCGTGGAGATCCTCGTCGCGGCCGTACCGGTCAAGGCGTTGCTGGCCGGCAAGATGCTCGCCGGCACGATCCTCGCGCTCGGCCAGATAGCCCTGGTCGCCCTGGTCGCGGTGGCCGGCATGGCGTTCAGCGGCAGTACCGACATGCTCTCCCTGCTCGGCCCGGCGATCGGCTGGTTCATCCCGTTCTTCCTGCTCGGCTTCGTGCTGATCGCGGCCATGTGGGCGGCGGCCGGTGCGCTGGTCAACCGGCTGGAGGACATCGGCGGGGTGTCGACGCCGGTGCAGCTCGCGGTGATGCTGCCGTTCTTCGGGGTGGTCTTCCTCAACGACAACCCCACCGCGATGACGGTGCTGTCCTACCTGCCGTTCTCGTCGCCGACGGCGATGCCGCTGCGGCTGTTCGCCGGGGACGCGGCGCTCTGGGAGCTGTTCGCCTCGCTGGTGCTGCTGCTGGTGGCGGCGGCCGGGTTCCTGCTGGCCGGGGCCCGCGTCTACGAGGGGTCGCTGTTGCGGACCAACGGCCGCACCTCGCTGCGGACCGCCTGGCGGGAGCGCGAGACGATCGGCTGACCGCACGACGCCCGTCACGCGTCGGCGTCCCTGCACGGGGTCGCCGGCGCGTCGCCGTCAGCGGCCACGTCCGACCTTGAGGTGCGGCAGGTCGTGCGGTCAGCGGCCACGTGCGGCCTGGAGCACGGCAGGTCGTGCCGTCAGCGCCCGCAGGCGACCTTGAGCTGCGGCAGGTCGCGGGTGAACTCCCGGAAGCCGACACCGAGGTACATGTTCCGGGCGGCCGGGTGGGCCGGTGCGCCGAGGCAGGCCACCAGCGCCCGGCGTGCCCCGGCCGCGCGGGCGCGGTGCATCCCGTAGAGCTGCAACGCGGAGCCCAGCCCTCGCCGCCGGAAGTCCCGGTGGGTGCCGACCGGCTCGAACTCCGCGGTCCGCGTCGCCTCGTCGTACCAGACGATCGCGGTCGCGGCGAGCCTGCCGTCCGATGCCTCGACCAGCACGTGCAGGTCGGCGCGGTAGGGCCAGGTCCGCTGCACCCGCGCGCAGGCGGTGTCGGTGAAACTCGACCGGTGCCAGGCGTCCCGGTGCGCCCGGGCCAGGGCCGCCACCGACAGGTGCTCGGCGGTACGCAGCCGGAAACCCTCGGGCAGCACCGGCTCCGGCACGTCGACCAACTCCCGCGCGTTGAACTGGATCCAGGAGCCGCTGTCCGAGCCGGTCTCGGCGTCGAACGCGTACCCGTGGGCGGCCACGGCGGCCCGCGACGCCGCGTCCCCGACCTGCACGGTCAACGCGCGGTCGACGTCGCCGGCCACCTCGTCGTACCAGTCGAGGACCTCGGTCAGCAGCTCCGTCCGGTCCGGATGCGCCTGCCAGATCAGGTTGGCCCGGGTGACCTCGCGGAACGTCCCGTCACTGCGCGCCACCCGGTGCGGCAGGTACGCCCACCCCCACGCGGCCAGCCGGTCGTCGACGAACCACAACCGGTGCAGCCAGTACCGGTGCAGGGCGTCGTGGTCCTTGGCCCAGCCCCAGGCCAGCTCACCGACGGTCGCCTCGCCGTTGACCAGCTCCGGCCGCCGGGCCATCACCTGCTGGGCCAACCCCTGCATCAACCGCAGCTCGTGCAGACCGAGATCCGTCATCCGGGCACCCTCGCAGGGCCCCGGCCGGGCTGTCGAGGCATTTCGTGCCGAGTCGGGCCGCGGGTCGGCCGCCCGAGGTCAGCGTCTCGCGCCGCCCGAGGTCCGTCGGGTTGCCGAGGTCCGTCGGGTTGCCGAGGTCCGTCGGGTTGCCGAGGTCCGTCGGTCGCTGAGGCGTCGCTCGCTGAGGTGCGTCGGTTGGCCGCCGAGGTCAGCGCGTCGGTCATCGTCGTCCGTCGGTCATCGTCGTCCGTCGGTCATCGTCGTCCGTCGGTCATCGTCGTCCGTCGGTCATCGTCGTCCGTCGGTCATCGTCGTCCGTCGGTCATCGTCGTCGGGTCGGCCGCCGACGTCGGGTCGGCCGCCGACGGTCAGCAGGGGACGGCGGCCCAGCCGGCGGGCAGGCGCGGCGTCGGCCAGGCCGGGTCGGGCCGCCAGGCCGCCCAGGACTCGTCCCACCAACGCTCACCGGCGTCGAGCAGGGCGGCGATCCGGTCGCCTTCGGCGCGGATCGTCTCCCCCATCCCCGGGTAGCACCCCTCCACCAGCCGCTGGGCGAACATCTCCACATCCTTGAAGACGTACCGGTCGGCGTCCGCCGACCACCACAGGTCCAGCTCGTGGTCGAGGGTGTCGACCCCGATCGGGGTACGCCGGAACGGCTCCTGGAGGTTGAAGCACCACCCGGCGAAGACGCGCTTACGGACCGGACCAGAACACGTCGACCGAGTGGGCCTCACCGGGGCGCTGGAGCATCAGTTTGCCGTGCCCGGTCCAGGCGGTGTGCCCGGCCGTCTGCCACGGGTGCCGCCCGCACGGGAAGACACCCTCGTCGGGGAACCCGAACTCGGCTCCCGGCGGCAGGTAGAGCGCCAGCAGGTCGGCGGAGTCCTCGACGCAGATCGTCGGCACGGCGAACCAGACCTCGCGGACCGGCCCTTGATCACGCTCGATCCGGGATCGAGTGCCTTCCCCCGCCCGCCGAGACCACTCGATCCTGGATCGAGCGGACCGTGACGCCGGACGCGGCACCTCGCCGAGCATGATCTCCCGCTGCGGCGGCTGCATGCGGTATATCAGCACCTGCCCGAGCGGCCCCGCTGGACGTGTCGGGCGTGCGCGCGGGGCTGGCCCTGTCCGGCGGCCCGGATGCTGCTGCGGGTCGGGTACGACCTGGACCGGGTCGGCCTCACCGTCTATCTTGCCCGCCAGTTGTTCGACGCCACCGGCGACCTGTTTCGGCTGGCCGAGGGCGCGCCACCGCCACCCGGCGAGTTGTTCGACCGCTTCCTGTCCTGGGCGACCCCGCAGTCATGGCAGCAGCCGCAGGCCGGGTGACCGACACAGGCCGGGCGGTTGCCGCAGGCCGGGCGGTTGCCGCAGGCCGGGCGGTTGCCGCAGGCCGGACGACCTCACGGACTGCGGCGGCAGCCCCCTGCACCAGCCGGAATGTCACCCGTGGCTGGTACAAGTCCAACACCCACCGACCGGAGGAGCAGGATCATGGACGTACGTGACGCGGCCCAGCGATGGGCCGACGCCTGGGCCACGGGTTGGCCCGCCCAGGACGGGGAACGCATCGTCGAGTTGCAGGCCGAGCAGGGCGACCACTGGGCGTCGATGTTCCGCGCCTGCCGGGGCCGAGCCGGGCTGCGCGCCTACGTCGAGGAGTGCTTCGGCGAGGAGACCCGCCCGGCCGAGGTCTGGTTCGGCGTGCCCCGGGTCGACGGCGACACCGCGACGGTCGAGTACTGGGCGATCACCTACCCGTACGACCAGCCGGTCACCCTCTCCGGCTGCACGGTGGTCCGCTTCGACGCCGACGGCCTGGTCACCGAGTCCCGCGACTACTCGCACGCCAAGGAGGGCCGCATCCCCCCGCCCACCGGCCTGTTCGCCGACCACCACCCGTGAATCTTGGGACGGTTTCCGCTCTCGAAACGGAACTGTCCAAGATTTCTGAGTCAGCGACGCCGGAAGCGCGGATCCGCCTGGCAAAGGACGCGGCGGAGCCCTCGAGGAAGGGCCAGCGGCGGCTCAGTTCTCGGGGAGGGTGCGCATGGTGCGCAGTGGGGAGAAGACGACCCAGAGGACCCCGAACAGGGCACCGATCCGGCGACCCCGAGGGCGGGCCGTACCCCGACCGTGGCGCCGAGTGCCCCGCCGACCAGGGCGCCGATCGGACGGATGCCGTGGTTGACGGTGCGCCGGAAGCCGGAGACCACGGCGAGCATCGCCACCGGGGTGGCCGCGATCTGCACCGAGCCGACCGCGATGTCGAGATCATGACGCCCAGCGCGGAGACGAACTCGGCGGCGAACAGCAACGCGAGCACCACCGGCTGCGGTCCCGTGGCGAGCGGCACGAGCAGCAGCGGAGCCGGGAAGACGACGAACCCGAGCAGCACTGCGGGGCCGATCCCGATGCGGCGGCTGACCGGGCCGGTGACCGCCGCACCGAGCAGCCCGCCGACCGCGCCGGCTCCGATGGCCAGGCCCAGGAGGCCGGGAGAGACGCCCAGCTCGGTCGTCACGTACAACGCGAAGAGCGCGGCGAACATGTGGTTGAACAGGTTCAGCGTGGTGGTGCCGAGCAATGTCGCCCGGAGCACCTCGGAGCAGGCCACGTACCGGACACCGGCGGCCATGCCCCGGGCGGAGTCGCCGCCCACCGGGTGTTCGGTGACCCTGGTCCGGCTCAGGAAGACCGCCGACACCAGGTAGGTGACGACGCCGGAGATGAGCGCGATTGGGGCGGTGAGCACCTGCACCAGCACGCCGCCGACGCTCGGACCGGCCACGTGCGCCATGGCCCGACTGCCGTTGACCAGACTGTTCGCGTCCACGTAGTCCGACCGCCGGACCAGTGCGGCGAACAGTCGGCGGGCCCGACGCCGACGGCGAGCAGGGCCAGCAGCGGTACGGCGAGCATGGTGATCTGGTCGCCGAACAGCGAGACGGTCTGCGCGGACCAGTAACGGCGAAACGCCGTCTCGCGGAGCAGCCGTGGGACGCGCGACCGGGGCGGCGGCGCGGCTTCGGCCAGGACGAGCAGTTCGGTCACGTCCCGTCTCCGCCCGCCGGTTCTGCCCGGGCGACGCCCGGGGTAGCGCCATCTGCACGAACGTCACCGGGCGGGACCCGGGCGGGCGTTTCGCCGGGTCGGCGATCCGGGCCAGCAGTGCGTCGACCGTCTCCGTGATCTCGCACAGCTCGGCGGCGGTGACGTGCAGCAACACGTCGCCGAAGCCGGCGGCGGCCCGCCACTGCGCGGGCTCGTCGGCGGCTGAGGAAGAGGCGCGGGGCGATCTCCTGGTTGGTCAGGCCGGCGCGGACCAGCTCGGCGATCTCCCGTTCCCGCTGCGGTCGGTGGCCTGAACGCCGGACGGCCCGTCCCCGTTGATCGGGGACGGGCCGTTCCGGTGTGCGCCGGTCGGGCGGCAGGTCAGCCGACCGCCTCCATCACCTCGTCGCTGACGTCGAAGTTGGCGAAGACGTTCTGCACGTCGTCGCTGTCCTCCAGCACGTCGATCAGCTTGAAGATCTTGCGCGCGCCCTCCTCGTCCAGCGGCACGGTGACGCTGGGGATGAGCGAGGACTCGGCCGACTCGTACTCGATGCCGGCGTCCTGGAGCGCGGTGCGGACGGCGATCAGGTCACCCGGCTCGGAGACCACCTCGAACGCCTCGCCCAGGTCGTTGACCTCCTCGGCCCCCGCGTCGAGGACCGCCAGCATCACGTCGTCCTCGGTGGTGCCTGCCTTCGGCACGATCACCACGCCCTTGCGGGAGAACATGTACGACACCGAACCGGCGTCGGCGAACGAGCCGCCGTTGCGGGTCAGCGCGGTGCGTACCTCGGTGGCGGCGCGGTTGCGGTTGTCGGTCAGACACTCGATGAGCAGTGCGACGCCGTTCGGGCCGTACCCCTCATACATGATCGTCTGGTAGTCGGCGCCGCCGGCCTCCAGGCCGGAGCCGCGCTTGACCGCCCGGTCGATGTTGTCGTTCGGGACCGAACTCTTCTTGGCCTTCTGGATGGCGTCGAACAGGGTCGGGTTGCCGGCCGGGTCACCGCCACCGGTCCGCGCCGCGACCTCGACGTTCTTGATCAGCTTGGCGAACATCTTGCCGCGCTTGGCGTCGATGACCGCCTTCTTGTGCTTGGTCGTCGCCCACTTTGAGTGGCCGGACATCTGTTACCTCCGTTGCTACCCGCCGTCTGCATCGACCGCACCGCGCACGCCCCGCTCCGCACCCGCGCACGCGGTGGTGCCGGTCAGCTCTGGTGGAAGCCGTGGCGGCCAGAAGGCCCTGCCGAATCTCGACAATCCTACCGACGTGCGACGGGTGGTCGTCACCCGCCGCACGTCGGCCGCCGGCCTGATCGCCCGAGCTTCACAGATCAGACAAAAGCCACCGACGAACGTGCCCGCGACCACCTGCCGGACTCGGCGGAGCTGGCCGACCACCAGGTGGCCGAGCTGCACCGGCGTCGACAGGGTGATCCGGTGGTCGACGCGTTCGGCGAACGCCTCGCCGTGACCGTGGGGACACCCTTCACCTCCCGGTGGGAGCGCCGTCCGGTGGCGGTGCGGGCCAACGGCGTGCGCTTGGTTGCGGCATCGGCGAGGTCGGGCGACTGCGCCTGGCGTACGAGACGCTCGACCTCGCCGACGACGGCCAGCGGTGCTGGTCCACCTGCCCGCCGACGCCGCCTGCGCCGAGGCGCTGGACCACCTACTGGGCCGACGTCCCGGCGTCCTGCGCTCGGTGGCCGGCTGAGTCCGACGCCCTGCGCCCGTCGCGGGCTGCTTCGGCGCCCTGCGGACGGCGGGCAGCACCGCCTCCTGGCGGCTTTCCGACAGAAATGGCGGGGGTCGTCGACGGCCCGCACCGCAATTCCCCTAAAACCGCCCGACGGTAGCCCTCGGCACATCCGGCAACTGCCAAGGATCCGCCGAACAGCCATTCTTCCGGCCCCGGGGCGCGCCTTTTCCGACTGGCCCGGGTGCCACACACTGGCGCTGTCGTGAGCAGTCGACCGCACCCCGGAGGCGATACGTGCTGGAGGATTTCGAGGAATTCGGCCGTGACCTGCCGATGATCGGCAAGGGCGGCGTCAGCGCACTCAACAAGTTCTCGCTCATGGTGGAACTGCCGTACGCACAGGATCTCGACCTGCCGCCCGAACGCAAACGCGCGGTGGGGGCCCGGTTGTACCGCAGCGTCGCCGAGGTGCTGGAGGCCGCCGAACTGTACTCGGTGCAGCACCTGCGGCTGGACTGGACTGTACTCGGTGCAGCACCTGCGGCTGGACTGGTCCGACGGCAACATCGGGATCGTCTACGACGACTCGTCCTTCGGCTTCCGGATGGCCATCCGACGCGACCTGCGCATCATCCTCGAACGGCCCGGATCGTCGCTGCGCCTCTTCCACAATTGGTACCGGGTATTCATGCCCTACATCCAGGGGCTGGTGTCGCGAATCGCGATCGACCTGTCCGACATCCTGCATTCCGATTTCGACCTGCAACCGATCCGGACCAGTTACCTGTTCTCCCTGCTCACCTACGATTTCATTCCGGTACGCGCACCCCGCCCGGTCAGCAGCCACCAACTGATCGGCAACCTGTTGTCGCACCGCCCCGGCGAGGACGGCCGATTCCTCTCCGTGCCCAGTGGTGGCGCCGCCGGTCCGCTGCGCACCGGCCGACTCGACGTGGAGATCTCCAACTTCCGCGAGGTCGCCCCCGACGTGCACGTACGCGAGATCTACGACATCCAGGCCCCCTCGAACCAGGGCTACCGCGGCATCTGGCTGGACTTCTACTGCATCTCCGAGACCGTCGGCGACGGTGACCCGGCCCTGGAGTCGCGCATCGCTCCACGGCCCGAGTTCCTGCTGGAGCAGTACACGGTCCCGTACCGCGACTTCTTCCGGGATCGCGTCGTCAAGGGCTTCCTGGCCGACTTCTTCAAGGACTGCGAGTTCTCCTGCGCCGTCGGGACCATGCCGTGACGCAGGAGACGCTCAACGTCATCCAGTTCGCGGGCCTGGTGGCCACCTTCGTGTGCAGCATCGTCGCGCTGTTCCTGTCCTGGCAGAACAACCGCTCCTCGGATCGGGAGGTGCGGGTGGCCGCCGAACAACTCCGGGCCTCGATCATCCCCGTTCCGATGATCCAGGACTCCCGGCTGACCTGGCGCGGGCAGGCCCTGGTGGTGCTCTCCGTCCGGCTCCGCAACGTCGGGTCGGGGCCGATCCTCGGCATCCAGATCACCGGCATCCGGATCGACCGCACCAGCCTGGCCTTCGAGGCACTGAGCGCCCCGAAGGCGGACGTCGTCATGCCCACCACCGACGTCGAGCAGCGGCTCCGCTTCGTCGACCCACCGCAGGTCGCGCAGCCGAGTCTGGTGCTCGTCGAGATCGAGTACTTCGACGTGCTGGGCAACCACTACCAGCAGCCACTGCCGTTGACGGTCGTCTCCGGCACCGGCAGCGGCGCCATGGCCGGAGTCCGTCCCGCCCGCATCAGCCGGAACCCCTAGAGAGGCAGTCGCGGATGTCCAAGCTCATTCTCGGCCGGGCAGTCGTGCGTCACCTGGAACCCGAGCCGCTGTCCAAGAGCCAGTTCGCCCAGCGGCGACCCAGCGACACCGGGGTACGCGCCCGCCTCGGACTCGGCGAGGAACACATCGTCGACGACGCCGAGTTGGGCCCGGTGGTCGCCTCGGACGACGACAGCCACCTGATGACGATCGCGCCCACCGGAGCCGGCAAGGGCCGAGACGTGATCATCCCGAACCTGCTCACCTACGAGGGCTCGGTGGTGGTCATCGACCCGAAGGGCGAGAACTACGACGTCACGCACGAGCACCGTCGTACCGTGCTGGGCAACGAGATCGTGCTGCTGGACCCGTTCGGCGCCAGCCACGGCGGCAGCGACAAGCGGGGTTCGCTGAACCCGTTCGACGTCTTCGGCGCGCTGCGGCGCGACGACGACGCCGCCGAGGAGGCCGAGGACTTCGGCCGGGTGCTCTCCGACATCCTGATGGGCGGCATCCAGTCGCTGTCCGACCCGTTCTGGGACGAGATGGCGCAACTACTGATCGCCGCGCTCGCCACCGACCTGATGACCGGCCAGCCCGACCGGCCCGACACCCTGCAGGAGCTGCGTACCCAGCTCTTCGAGTCGGACCTGCGCTACCGGCTCGCGGTGGCGCTCGACACGCGGCCGAAGTCGATGCCGCCGGGTACGCGACAGGAGTTCGAGATGCTGCTCAGCATCGCGGACGCGGAGAAGACCTTCAGCGGGATCGTGGCCACCGCCGCCCAGCAACTGGCCGCCTTCAGCTCCCGGCGGACCGTGGACGCCACCGCCCGGACGAGCTTCGCCCTGAGCGACCTGACCAACCCCGAGCGGCGGATCTCCATCTACGTGGTCATCCCGCCGCACAAGCTGCGTACCCATCAGCGCCTGCTGCGGGCCTGGGTGGGTTGCCTGCTGTACTACGTGATGAACAGCCGGTCGATCAACCAGTCCCGGCTGCTGTTCCTCATCGACGAGGCGGCTCAGCTCGGCCGGTTCTCGCTGCTCCAGGAGGCGATCACGCTGCTGCGCGGGTACGGGCTGCGCACCTGGACCTTCTGGCAGGACCTCGCGCAGTTGTCCAGCCTCTACGGCCTCGCCGCCGAGACCATGATCAATAACTCGGGCGTGCTCCAGGTGTTCAGCCCGGCGAACTTCGGTGCCGCGACCGCCCTGTCGATGCGGATCGGGTGCAGCGTCGGTGAGCTGCTGCAACTCGCCCCGGACGAGCAGGTGATCGCGTTCAAGAACGAGTGGCCGACGAAGATGGAACGCTTCAACCACCTCACCGACCCGGTGCTGCGCGGCTGGGCCCGCGCCAACCCCCGACACGGCACCGCGCCACCGCCCGCGTGAGTTCGATCCGCCCGCGTGGCGTTCCCGTGGCGCGTCAGCTCGCCGCGCGGACCAGGTCCACGAAGTAGGCGTGCAGTCGCGCGTCGCCGGTGAGCTCCGGGTGGAACGAGGTGGCCAGCAGGTTGCCCTGGCGGACCGCCACGATCCGCCCGGCGGCCGGGCCGGCGGTGACCGTGCCCAGCACCTCGACGTCGTCGCCGACCCGCTCGACCCAGGGGGCGCGGATGAAGACCGCGTGCAACGGGCCGCCCGGCACTCCGGCGATCTCCACCGACGCCTCGAACGAGTCGACCTGGCGGCCGAACGCGTTGCGCCGGACGGTCATCGCGATGCCGTCGAAGCCCCGCTGGTCGGGGCGGCCGTCGAGGACCTCGGTGGCCAGCATGATCATGCCGGCGCAGGAGCCGTAGACCGGCAGTCCGGCGGCGATGCGCTTGTCGATCGGCTCGCGCAACTCGAAGATGTCCACCAGCTTGCTGATCGTGGTGGACTCCCCACCGGGGATGACCAGTCCGTCGACCGCGTCCAGTTCGGCTGCCCGGCGTACCGGTCGGGCCTGCGCGCCCGCCCCGGCCAGCGCGGCGACGTGCTCGCGGACGTCGCCCTGTAGGGCGAGCACACCGATCACGGGTGCCGTCACAGGCGTTCCTTCCGTGGTGTTAGCAGGGGTCCCCTGCTATGCACGAGGCGTTAGCAGGGTGCCCTTCCTTGCATGTCACCTGTGCGCTGCACGTCACCAGCCGCGGTCGGCGAGACGGTGCGGGACCGGGATGTCGTCGACGTTGATGCCGACCATCGCCTCACCGAGCCCCCGGGAGACCTTGGCCAGCACGTCCGGGTCGTCGTGGAAGGTGGTCGCCTTGACAATCGCGGCGGCCCGCTGCGCCGGGTTGCCGGACTTGAAGATGCCGGAGCCGACGAAGACGCCCTCGGCGCCGAGCTGCATCATCATCGCGGCGTCGGCAGGCGTGGCGATACCACCGGCGGTGAACAGCACCACCGGCAGTTTGCCGCTCTCGGCGACCTCTTTGACCAGCTCGTACGGCGCCTGCAACTCCTTCGCCGCGACGAACAGCTCGTCGGTCGGCAACGTGGAGAGCCGACGGATCTCCTGGCGGATCCTGCGCATGTGGGTGGTGGCGTTGGAGACGTCACCGGTGCCGGCCTCGCCCTTGGAGCGGATCATGGCCGCGCCCTCGGTGATCCGGCGCAGCGCCTCGCCCAGGTTGGTCGCGCCGCAGACGAACGGGACGGTGAACGCCCACTTGTCGATGTGGTTGGCGTAGTCGGCCGGGGTCAGCACCTCGGACTCGTCGACGTAGTCCACGCCGAGCGCCTGGAGGATCTGCGCCTCCACGAAGTGCCCGATCCGGGCCTTGGCCATCACCGGGATGCTGACCGCCTGGATGATGCCGTCGATCATGTCGGGGTCGCTCATCCGGGACACCCCGCCCTGGGCGCGGATGTCGGCGGGGACCCGCTCCAGCGCCATCACCGCGACGGCACCGGCATCCTCGGCGATCTTGGCCTGCTCGGGGGTGACCACGTCCATGATCACGCCACCCTTGAGCATCTCGGCCATGCCGCGCTTGACGCGGGCGGTGCCGACGACCGGGGTGGCACTGCTGGTGGGGGAAGTCATCTGGGACAGGCTCCTCAGGCGTGCTCGGGGCGGGGGGCAGCGCAGATGCTACGCGCGGCGCGATGCCCCTCCGAGCGCCAATCGCAGGCGTGGTGGCCTGCTCTGTGGCCCCGGTCACCCCTGCGCCCGGGGACCGGCGCGGACGACGGATCAGCGGGTACGCGCGTCGACGGCGGGCACGGTGAGCGTCGGATCGTCGATGTCGAAGTAGCGCGGCCAGGTGTGCCCCCGCCCCATCCGGAGCAGCCGCACCAACGGTCGACCGCGCGCCGAACGGGCGTCCCGGACCAGATCGGTGTGCACCTGCCGGGCCAGCGCGAGCCGCCGACTGGCCGCGATCACCGCGTCGCAGTCCGGGTCGGCGGGGTCGAGTACGACCGCGCGCAACTGCCGGGTCAGGTCGTTCTCGGCCGCCTCCCGCTCGTCCGGGCCGGCGTCCAGCGCGATCCGCGCCGCCGCGTACAGCTCGACGCCGTACCGACGCTCCGCCAGCACCGCCGCCGCGGCGGCCCGACGCAGCAGATGGGCGTCCAGGGCGCGCGCGGCGAGCTGCGCGCGGGACTGGAGCCGCTCGACCCGGCCGGCGGTCCAGATCAGGTACGCCGCCACCAGGGCGACGACCACCGTCGCGCCCACCACCCACCACATGCCCGGCATCGTAGTGCTGCTCCCGTTCCTCCCGGTCAGTCCGGCCCCACCCACTCCTGGTCGATCACCCGCCCGTCGGTCGCCTCGATCGCCGCTGCGTATACCTCCAGAACGCGCCGGGCAACCACGGGCCAGTCGAAATTCGCCACCACCTGGTGCCCACAGGCGGTCAGCTCGGCCCGCTGGACGGGATCGTCGAGCAGCTCGGCCAGGCGGTCGCGCAGCGTCACCGCGTCACCGGTGGGGAACAGCCGTCCGGCCCGCCCGCCGTCGAGCACCCGGCGGAACGCGTCCAGATCGCTGGCGACGACCGTCGTGCCGGCGGCCAACGCCTCGGTGAGGATCATGCCGAAGGACTCGCCACCGGTGTTCGGTGCCACGTACAGGTGCACACTACGCAGCATCCGGGCCTTCTCCTCCTCGGAGACCAGCCCGAGGAAGGTCACCCGATCCCGAAGATCGGGCGGAAACTGGTCGAACAGGTCGTCCCGGTCCCCCGGGCCGGCGACCAGCAGGCGCAACCCGGCCCGCTGCCGGGCCAACTCCACGAACGCGTCGCGCAGGATCGGGAACCCCTTGCGGGGCTCGGTGAACCGGCCCAGGAAACCCAGCGTCCCGCCCTCGCCCGGCGCGTACTCGCCCGGCCAGCCCGGCAACGGCTCCACCCCGGCGAACTTGGCCACCGCCACCCCGTTGGGGATCTCCACCGCGCCGCCGTCCAGGTGCTCGACCTGCACCTTGCGGGCCAGCGCGCTGACCGCGATCCGCGCGGTGATGCGTTCCAGCACGATCTGCAGGACGCCCTGGGCGACCGAGAGCACCCGGGAGCGGGTCATCGCGGTGTGGAAGGTGGCCACCACCGGCCCCCGCGCCGAGAGCACGGCGAGCATCGACAGACTCAACGTCAGCGGCTCGTGCACGTGCAGCACGTCGAAATCGCCCCGGGTGATCCAGCGACGCACCCGGGCGGTGGAGACCGGGCCGAACGCGATCCGGGCCACCGACCCGTTGTACGGCAGCGGCACCGACCGGCCGGCCGGCACCACGTACGGCGGCAACGGCGAGTCCTCGTCCGCCGGAGCCAGCACGCTCACCTCGTGGCCGAGCCCGATCAGCGCCTCGGCGAGATCCATGACGTGGTTCTGCACCCCGCCCGGCACGTCGAAGGAGTACGGGGAGACGATGCCGATCCGCATTGCGTCCGCCCCCTCAGTCCCGCCACATCCGCTGCAACATGTGCCAGTCTTGCGGATGCCGGGCGATGCCCGACGCGAGACCGTCGGCGATCCGCTGGGTCAGCGTACGGACCCGCTCGTCCAGCGAGCCCTCCGCGGGCCCCGGCAGCGGCAGCGGCCCCTCGATCGAGGCGCACGCCGCATCCGGTTCGTACCACATCGACGCCACGTACAGAGGGGCTCCGGTCCGCAACGCCAGCAACGCCGGCCCCGCCGGCATCCGGGTCCGACCGCCGAAGAAGTCCACCTCCACACCCCGGGCGGACAGGTCCCGGTCGGCCAGCAACGGCACCACCGCACCGGCCTGGAGCCGGTCGGTCAGCACGTCGATGGGGGGACGGTCACCGCCGGTGGTGGGCAGGATCTCCATGCCCAGTCCCTCCCGGAAGGCCACGAACCGCTCGTAGACCCCCTCCGGCTTGAGCCGCTCGGCGACGGTGGACAGCGGCCAGCCGTTGGCGACCACCCAGGCACCGGCCAGGTCCCAGTTACCGCCGTGCGGCAGCGCCACCACCGCGCCCCGCCCGGCCGCCACGTCGGCGGCGAGCTTCTCGGCGCCGTCCAGCCGGAAGCCGGCGAGCACCTGCTCCCGGCTCAGCGACGGCAGCCGGAACGCCTCCATCCAGTAGCGGGAGTACGACCGCAGGCCCGCCCGGACCAGCTCGTCCAACTCCGCGTCGGGCAGCTCCGGCCCGACCACCCGGCGCAGGTTGGCGCGCAGCCGGCTGGCACCCTTGCCCCGGCGGCGGTGGGCCCGGTCCGCCACCGCGTCGAACGCCGCCACCGCCACCGGGCGGGGCAGTACCCGGACCAGCCGCCAACCGGCGACGAACCCGAGTTCGGTGAGGTTCACCTGGTTTGGGCCTGCCGGTAGACGTACCGCATCCGCTGGCCGACGGTGAACAGCGACACCGCCGCCAGCAGCCAGAGCGCGATCGGCAGCGCCGCCGGGTGGACCAGCGCGGCGAGCACGCCGCCGACGCCGACGATCAGCAGCCGCTCGGTACGCTCCGCGATGCCGACGTTCCCGCTCATCCCGAGCCCCTCGGCGCGGGCCTTGACGTAGGAGACGAGACCGCCCGCGGCCAGACAGATCAACGCGGCGGCCATGCCACCGCGGTCCCCCTCGCCGGCCAGATAGAAGGCGACCGCGCCGAAGACCGCGCTGTCGGCGACCCGGTCCATGCTGGAGTCGAGGAACGCCCCGAACGTGGTGGACCCGCCGCTCATCCGGGCCATCGTCCCGTCGAGCAGGTCGGTGAGCGCGAAGACCGTCACGATCAGCGCACCGGCGACCAGATGGCCGCGCGCGCCGAAGCCGAGCGCGCCGACGAGCACCCCGACGGTGCCCGCGACGGTGACCGCGTTGGGGGACACGCCCGCGCGCAGCAGGCTACGGGCGATCGGCTCCACGACGCGGGTCATCCCCGCGCGGGCCGACACTTGGAAGATCTTCGCCATGGCGGTCCCACGATAACGGTCGGCCCACCGGCCGACGACACCGCCGGTCCGGGTGGCAGGGGTTGTGTCGGTCCGCCACCGGGTGTGAGATCGAGCAGTAAAGTGACCCGGCTCACCCGACCACCCGTTGACTGCGCGGTTCGGAGCGGTCCCCCGGAGGATATCGCCGCAGCACCCGCCCGGGCCGCGTCCCCGTCGCGCACGGCGGTCGCCACCTACCACCACCGGTTGAGGGAGGTGCGCCCGATGGCGCAGAAGAGTCACGACAAGGGGGCCGCCGGCGGCGTGCCGGCGGTGACCGACCCCGCCAGGATCCGCAACGTGGTGCTCGTCGGGCATTCCGGCGCGGGCAAGACGACGCTGGTCGAGGCGTTGCTCGCGGCCAGCGGCACGATCGACCGGCCGGGCTCCGTCGCCGACGGGACCACCGTCTGCGACCACGACCCCGCCGCCGTACGCCAGCAGCGCTCGGTGGCGCTGTCCTGTGCGCCGCTGCACCACGACGGGATCAAGGTCAACCTGCTGGACACGCCCGGCTACGCCGACTTCGTCGGCGAGCTGCGGGCCGGGCTGCGGGCCGCCGACGCCGCCCTGTTCGTGGTCTCCGCCGTGGACGGCATGGACGCCGCCACCGCCGCACTCTGGGAGGAGTGCGCCGCCGTCGACATGCCCCGCGCGGTGGCCGTCGCCCGGCTGGACCATCCGCGCGCCGACTTCGACGAGGCGGTGGCGCTGTGCCAGCGCGTCTTCGGCGACAACGTGGTCCCGCTCTACCTGCCGATGCTCGGCGACGACGGCGAGTCCACCGCCGGCCTGCTCGGGCTGATCACCCGACGGGTCTTCGACTACACCGCCGGCCTGCCCGCACAGGTCCGCGAGCCCGACCCGGAGCACCTGCCGGCGATCGCGGAGTCCCGCGACGAGCTGATCGAGGGGATCATCGCGGAGAGCGAGGACGAGACCCTGATGGACCGGTACCTCGGCGGTGAGGAGATCGATCCCGCCCTGCTCGTCGAGGACCTGGAGAAGGCCGTCGCGCGGGGCCACTTCTATCCGGTGGTGCCGGTCTGCGCGGCCACCGGCGTCGGGCTGGACGTCCTTCTGGAGGTGCTCACCGCCGGATTCCCGTCCCCGCCGGAGCACGACCTGCCGCCGGTCACCGGCGTCGACGGCTCGCCCCGCCCGCCGCTGACCTGCGACCCGGACGGACCGCTGGTCGCCGAGGTGGTCAAGACGACGGTGGACCGGCACGTCGGGCGGGTCTGCGTGGTACGCGTCTTCTCCGGCACCCTGCGTCCGGACCGTACCGTGCACGTCGCCGGACACGGCATGGCCGAACGCGGCCACCCGGACCACGACGCCGACGAACGCATCGCCCACCTCTACAGCCCGCTCGGTGCCACGCTGCGCGAGGTCGGGGTGGCGGTGGCCGGTGACATCTGCGCCATCACCAAGTCCGGCAGCGCGGAGACCGGCGACACCATCTCGGCCAAGGACGACCCGCTGCTGATCGCCCCGTGGGAGATGCCCGAGCCGCTGCTGCCGGTCGCCGTGGTGGCGAAATCCCGCTCCGACGAGGACGCGTTGGCGCGCAACCTGGCCCGGCTGGTGGCCGGTGACCTGACCATGCGGCTGGAACGCAACCCGGAGACCCACCAGTTGGTGCTCTGGTGCATGGGCGAGGCACACGCCGACGTGGTCCTGGACCGGTTGCGCGCCGGTGGCGTCGAGTTGGACACCGAACCGGTGCGGGTGCCGATGCGCGAGACGCTCACCGCGCCGTCCCGTGGGCACGGTCGGCACGTCAAGCAGTCCGGCGGGCACGGCCAGTACGCGGTCTGCGACATCGAGGTGGAACCGCTGCCGCGCGGCGGCGGCTTCGAGTTCGTCGACCGGGTGGTCGGCGGCGCCGTACCGCACCACTACGTCCCCTCGGTCGAGAAGGGCGTACGCACCCAGATGGAACGCGGGCTGGTCGCCGGTCACCCGGTGGTGGACCTGCGGGTGACCCTGGTCGACGGCAAGGCGCACAGCGTCGACTCCTCCGACGCCGCGTTCCAGACCGCCGGGGCGCTGGCCCTGCGCGACGCCGCCGAGCAGGGCGGACCAATCGTGCTGGAACCGGTCGACGAGGTGACGGTCCGGGTGCCCGACGGCAGCGTGGGCGCGGTGATGGGCGACCTCTCCGGCCGACGCGGCCGGGTCCTCGGCACCGAACCGGACCCGGACGTCGAGGGCCGGACCCTGATCCGCGCCGAGGTGCCCGCCACCGGGCTGCTCCGGTACGCGGTGGAGCTGCGCGCGATGACCGCCGGTGCCGGCACCTTCCGCCGCAGCTTCCTCCGCTACGACTCCCACCCCACCCCCTGACCTTCCCGGGGGTCCCGGTCAGGGGCGGGCGGTGGGGAGCATGGGGCTGGGCCAGTAGGGGCGGTCCACCTCGCGCAGGGCGGCCGAGCGCAGCGCGGCGAGTCGGCGTTCGACCTCGGCGAAGTGGTCCGGGCGAAGCGGACCGAGGGCCAGGGCGGCGGCGTTCTCCTCGACCTGGGCGACCGTACGGCACCCCGGGATCGGGATGGTGCGCTCGCTGCGGGCCCAGATCCAGCCCAGCGCGCCCTGCGCCAGGGTGCGCCCGTCGGCGGTCAGCGCCGCCCGCACGGCGTGCACCCGGCGCAGCCACTCCGGCGCGGGCCGCCCACCCCGGAACCACTCCAACCATCCCGAGGTCATGCCCCGGATGTCGTCGTGCGGCAGCGTCGAACAGTGGTGGTACTTGCCGGTGAGCAGCCCCATCCCCAGCGGCCCCCGGTTGACACTGGCCAGGTCGTACTTGTCGCAGACCGCGAGCAGGTCGGGGGCGTCCCGGAGCACCGACAGGCTGTGCTGCACGACCGCGCCGTGCCGGGCGCCCTGGCCGAGCGCGACGGCCCGGTCGACCCGGTCGGTGCTCCAGCCGTACGCGCGGACCAGCCCGTCGGCGACCAGATCCTCCAGCACGCCGAGCAACGCCTGGGCCGGGGCCACCGGCAGGTCGGCCAGGTGCAGTTGGTAGAGGTCGATCCGGTCGGTGCCGAGGCGACGCAACGAGTCCCGTACCGCCCGGTGCAGGTACGCCGGGGACGCGTCCCGGCCGGTGGCCTGCCGGGACCGCTCGTCGAACGTGTACCCCCACTTGGTGGCGATCACCGCCTCGTCGCGCCGCCCGGCCAGGGCCCGGCCGAGGAGCCGTTCGCCGTGTCCGGCACCGTACGAGTCGGCGGTGTCGAAGAGGGTCACGCCGAGGTCGAGGGCGCGGCGGACCGCCCGGACGGACTCCTCGTCGTCGACCGCCCCCCACCCCAGCGGGGTGTGCCCCTCCGACCAGGGACCGGCGATCGCCCAGCAGCCCATGCCGAGGGCGCTGACCTCGATCCCGCTGCGCCCCAGCGTGCGCGTCGACTCCGCCACCGGCGCATCGTGCCATCTTCCGGACAGGGTTTGACAGACATCCAGCACGATCATCCGTACGGGGGACCGTCGCCCACGGATCACCCCGGATCACCCCGGATCCGTCCCCGTTCTCGCCCCCACCCGGGCGACCTGCGGATCGCTCCGGATCCGGTTGCCCTCCCGGCCGCCTCTGCTCTGCTCACCGATACGCATCGACTTCAGCGCGTAACCGTTGCGTGGGGTGAAGCAGAGCAAAGGCGGCGCAGCGGTGTGCGCGGTCCGGCGCGGCGCAGTCCACAGCGAGCACAGAGGACCCGGCGCGCAGAGCAGCCCGGGTGCGGGGGCGGTGCGTGAGGTCCCCCGGGAGGGGCGAGGCGTCGCGGGTGAGGTCAGGTCGGCCAGGCGCGGACGAACAGGTCGCGGGTGTCGCCGAGCAGTTGCGGCAACACCTTGGTACGCCCGATCACCGGCATGAAGTTGGCGTCACCGCCCCACCGTGGCACCACGTGCTGGTGCAGGTGGGCGGCGATGCCGGCGCCCGCCACCCCGCCCTGGTTCATGCCCAGGTTGAAGCCGTGCGCGTTGCTGACCTTGCGGATCACCCGCATCGCGGCCTGGGTGAACGACGCCAACTCGACCGTCTCCGGTTCGTCCAGGTCGGTGTAGTCGGCCACGTGCCGGTAGGGACAGACCAGCAGATGCCCGGGGTTGTACGGGTACAGGTTGAGCACCACGAAGACGTGCTCGCCCCGCGCCACGACCAGGCTCTCCCCCGCCGGCCGGGCCGGGGCCAGGCAGAACGGGCAACCGGAGGGCTGCTCGTAGCCGCCCTCGGGCCGGTCCTCGCCGGAGATGTAGGTCATCCGGTGGGGCGTCCAGAGCCGGTCCAGCCCGTCGGCCATGTCCCTGTCGCTGTGCTCGTCCGCTCCCCCAGTCACACCGGCGATCCTACGGCCCCGCCGGGCGGGTGCCGAGCCTCGGCCCGGCACCCGGCGTGAGCGGAGGAGCGGTACCCGTCGTGATGTGAGGAAGGGTCCCCTGCTCTACCGCAGGCGTTGGTAAGGTGCCCTTCCTTACGACTGGGCGGAGGGGCCGACGTTGGTGCGGGTGCGGACGACGTCGAGGACGTGGGAGACCGCCTCGGCCAGCGGCACCCCGTTGCGCTGCGAGCCGTCCCGGTAGCGGAACGAGACGGTGCCGGCGGCCACGTCGTCGTCCCCGGCGATCACCATGAACGGGATCTTCTGCTGCTGGGCGGTGCGGATCTTCTTCTGCATCCGGTCGTCACCGGCGTCCACCTGGGCGCGGATGCCCTCGGCGCGCAGCGCGGCGACGAAGCCGTGCAGGTAGTCGGCGTGCTCCTCGCGGATCGGGATGCCGACCACCTGCACCGGGGCCAGCCAGGCCGGGAACGCCCCCGCGTAGTGCTCGGTGAGCACACCGAAGAACCGCTCGATCGAGCCGAACAGCGCCCGGTGGATCATGACCGGCCGCTGCCGGGTGCCGTCGGCGGCCTGGTACTCCAGCCCGAAGCGCTCCGGCAGGTTGAAGTCGACCTGGATGGTGGACATCTGCCAGGTACGGCCGATGGCGTCCTTGGCCTGCACGGAGATCTTCGGGCCGTAGAAGGCCGCGCCGCCCGGGTCGGGCACCAGGTTGAGGCCGGACTCCTCGGCCGCCGACCGCAGCGCCTCGGTGGCCCGCTCCCAGTTCTCGTCGGTGCCGACCGACTTCTCCGGGTTGCGGGTGGACAGCTCCAGATAGAAGTCGTCCAGGCCGTAGTCGCGCAGGAGTTCGAGCACGAAGGCGAGCAGGGACTTCAGCTCCCCCGCCATCTGCTCCTCGGAGCAGAAGATGTGCGCGTCGTCCTGGGTCATGCCACGCACCCGGGTCAGGCCGTGCACCACACCGGACTTCTCGTAGCGGTAGACCGTGCCGAACTCGAACATCCGCAGCGGCAGCTCCCGGTAGGAGCGACCCCGGGACCGGAAGATCAGGTCGTGCATCGGGCAGTTCATCGGCTTGAGGTAGTAGCTGGCGCCCTCCACCTCCATGGGCGGGAACATGCCGTCGGCGTACCAGTCGAGGTGCCCGGAGACCTCGTACAGGTGACCCTTGGTGATGTGCGGGGTGTTGACGAACTCGTACCCGGCCTGCTCGTGCTTGAGCCGCGAGTAGTTCTCCATCTCGCGGCGGATGATGCCGCCCTTGGGGTGGAAGACCGCCAGGCCGGAGCCGAGCTCGTCGGGGAAGCTGAACAGGTCCAGGTCCGCGCCGAGCTTGCGGTGGTCGCGCCGGGCCGCCTCCTCCAGCAGCTTCAGGTACGCCTTGAGCGCGTCCCGGGTCGGCCAGGCGGTGCCGTACACCCGCTGGAGCTGCGGGTTCTTCTCGCTGCCCCGCCAGTACGCGGCGGCCGAGCGCATCAGCTTGAACGCGCCGATCAACCGGGTGTTGGGCAGGTGCGGGCCCCGGCACAGGTCGGACCAGCAGACCTTGTCGGAGTCGGCGGCGAGGTTGTCGTAGATGGTCAGCTCGCCGCCACCCACCTCCATCACCTCGGAGGAGTCCAGCCCCTCGCCCTTGACGTCGATGAGTTCCAGCTTGAACGGCTCGGCGGCCAGCTCCGTCTTGGCGTCGTCGAGGCTGTCGAAGCGCCGCCGCCGGAACCGCTGCCCGGACTTGACGATCTCCTGCATCCGCTTCTCGACCTTGGCGAGATCGTCCGGCTGGAACGGCTTGTCCACCGCGAAGTCGTAGTAGAAGCCGTTCTCGATCGGCGGGCCGATGCCGAGCCGGGCCTCGGGGAAGACGTCCTGCACCGCCTGGGCCAGCACGTGCGCGGTCGAGTGCCGCAGCACGTCGAGCCCGTCCGGGGAGTCGAGCGGGACCGGCTCGACGGCGGTCTCCTCGGTCGGCTGCCAGTCCAGGTCCCGCAGGGCGCCCTGCGGGTCGCGGACCACCACGATCGCCTTCGGGCCGGTGGTGGGCAATCCGGCTGCCGCCACCGCGTGGGCCGCCGTCGTCCCGGCGGCGACGACGACGGGGTCGGCCACGGCGGGGGTACGGGGTGCGGACACGGGTGAACTCCTCGCAGCAGATGTGACGGAAGGTGCCGGTGACGGCTCACCGCGATGGTATCGGTCGGTGTGGCGGCCACCGTCCCCGACACCGTAGGGGACGGATCCGGCCGACGTTGAACCTTTTCGGCCCGGGATCCGAACTACCAGGTGTGGCCGGAGCCGGTTCCGGCCGCGTCGACACGGATGGGGACCCAGCATGGCGATGACGCGCGGCGGCAGCCGTCGACGCCGGGGCGCGCTGGTGGCCGCCCTGGCCACGGCCGGGGTGCTGCTCTGGCCCGCGACCACGGCGTGGGCCGACGGCGTGACGTTCACTCCGGCCGAGGCCCAGCAGGGCAACTCGGTCAAGCTCGAGTTCCTGGTGCCCGACGAGCGGCCCGGGGTCCGGACCGAGCGGATCGAGATCCGGATGCCGGCGGAGACCCCGGTGGCCGAGGTGTACCCGCTCTCGGTGGAGGGCTGGGCGCCCGCCATCACCACCCGCAGGCTCGACGCCCCGATCGCGGGCATGCACGGTCCGGCGACCGACGTGGTGACCGCCGCGCTGACCTGGACCCGGGGCACCGGCGAGGCGGGGGCGGGCCCGGCCCGGCTGGTGTTCTCGATGGCGCCGCTGCCGCAGGCCGAGCAGGTGCGGTTCGAGCTGACCCAGACCTACGCCGACGGCCTCCAGGTGCACTGGGGCGACCGTCCCGGCCAGCGCCCCCTGCCCGCGCTGACCCTCACCCCGGGTGACCCGGCGTACCCGGGTGCCGCTCACGGTGGTCACGGCGCGGCACCCGGCGGTGCCGTGCCGGGTGCCCCCGCTCCGGCCACCGCCCCGCCCGACGAGGGCCCGAACGCCAACAGCCTGCTCGCCGCCGGCCTGGTCGCCGGCCTGGGCGGTGGCGCGGTGATCGGCTGGCTGATCAGCCGACGCCGCCGTTCCGGCACCGAGGAGATCGACCGGTCGGTGCTCGACGGGGAACCCGCCGCCGAGGACGGCCCGACGGCCACCGCCGGGTCGACGCCGACGCCGACACCGGCCGGGTCGGTGGCCGGACGAGCCGAGTCGGTGGCCGACGCTACGCCTGCGGACCGGCCGACCCCCACGGCCGACGCCGACCCGGCGCCGCGCCGCGACGACCGGGTGGCGCAGGCCGGCGCGGCCCGCTGAACGGCACGGGTCAGAGCGGCACGGGTCAGTCGGTCCAGTCGGGCAGCGGTTCCCGGGCGGCCAGCCAGTCAGTGGGCACCCCGCCCGGGGTGCCCACTCCGGTGTGGGCGGCCACCACCGAGCCCGCGATGGCGGCGGTGGTGTCCACGTCGCCGCCCGCCTCGACGCAGGCCCGGACCGCCGCCGGGTAGTCGGTCAGGTGCACGGCGGCAACCCACAGCGTGAAGGCGACGGTGTCCTGTGCGGTGACCCGCGCGCCGTTGCCGACCGCCGCGACGACCTCGGGCAGTGACCGGTCGAGCAGTCCCGCCACCCGGCGTACGGTGCGGTGCACCTCGGTCGCCGGGTCCAGCGCGGCGGCCACCCCGGCGAGCAGGCGGGCCGGGTCCGGGCGCTCACCGTCCAGCCGGGCGCGGGTGGCAAGCGAGGCGGCCACCGCCACCGCGACGGCTCCGGCGATCCCCTCCGGGTGCGCGTGGGTCACCTCGGCGGAAGCCCGGGCCTGGGCGGCGGCCCGGCTGGTCGAGTCGGCGAAGTACGCGCCCAGCGGGCCGACCCGCATGGCCGCGCCGTTGCCGCAGGATCCCTGCCCGTCGAAGGCGGAGGCGGCGGCGACCGGCCACGGGGTGCCGGTCCGGATCAGGCGCAGGATGCGGACGGCACCCGGACCGTAGCCCCGGTACGGTTCGCAGCGCTCGGCGAAGGCCAGGGCGAGGGCGTCCCGGTCGACGCGACCGGTCTCGGCCAGCGCCGCCACGACCGAGCAGGCCATCTCGGTGTCGTCGGTCCACTGCCAGGGCGGTGGTGGGAGCCGACCGGCGGCCAGGTCGGCCGGGATGTTGCCGGGGACGAAGAACTGCGAGCCGAGCGCGTCACCGACCGAGAGGCCGGCGAGCGAGTCTCCGGCCAGGGCCAGGCGGGTGTCGGGATAGAGGGTGAACGTCATCGTCGTACCAGCTTGGCGCGTTCTCGGGTGGGCCGCAACGACGTGACGCGCCGCTCCGAGTACCGTTCTGACGTGGCCACCGTCCTGCTGGTCGAAGACGATCACGTCGTACGCGGCGCGATGCTTCGCTCCCTCACCGACCGGGGCCACGCCGTGCACGCGGTCGGCACCGCGCTGGACGCGCTGCGTCGGGTGGCCGCCGAGACGCCCGACCTGGTGGTGCTCGACCTGGGCCTGCCGGATCTGGACGGGTCGGACGCCCTGCGGATGCTGCGCGGCATCACCGACGTACCGATCATCATCGCCACCGCCCGCGACGACGAGCAGTCCGTGGTGAAGCTGTTGCGGGCGGGTGCCGACGACTACATGGTCAAGCCGTTCACCGGCGCGCACCTGGACGCGCGGATCACCACCGTGCTGCGCCGGGTCGGCCGCGCCAGTCGCGGCGTGGCACCGGCCGTGCACAGCGTCGGCGGGCTGCGGGTCGACGTCGGTGAGCGCAGCGCCCTCCTGGACGGTGCGGCGCTGGCGCTGACCCGCAAGGAATTCGACCTGCTGGCCTATCTCGCCGCCCGACCTGGCCGGGTAGTGTCCCGGCGGGAGCTCTTGGAGGAGGTATGGCGGCAGCCATCGGTCGGCGAGGACCAGACAATCGACGTGCACCTGTACTGGCTGCGCCGCAAAATGGGCGAGTCCGCGGCGAAACCCCGCTACCTGCGCACCGTGCGGGGGGTGGGCTTCCGGCTGGTGGCGCCGGACTGAGGCGCTCGCTGGCGCTGCTGACCGGCGGCACCGGCATTCTGCTGGCACTGGCCTTCCTGATCCCACTCGGCCTGACCCTGGGCGGTCAGGCCCGCGAGGAGGCGATCGCCGACGCGGCCCGGCGCAGCGCGCTGGTCACCGGCGCGCTCGCGGTGAGTACCCAGCCGGTGCTGGTGGAGCGCGCGATCGAGGCGAGCGGCGCCGACCCGGCGACCCGTCCGGTGGTGCACGGTCTCGACGACGTGGACGCCGGGGCCGGACGCGCCGACGCCGGGCAACTCGACCGGGCCCGCGACGAGGGCCGGTCCCTGGTGGTCGACGTCGACGGCGGGGTGCTGCGGCTGGACCCGGTGGTGCTGGGCGACCGGACGGCCGTGGTGGAGGTCTTCGTACCGGACGAGACGCTCGACGGCTCGGGGCGCTGGTGGCTGCTGGTCGGGGTGGCCGTCGCGCTGGTCGGCGCGGCCGTGCTGGTCGTCGACCGGCTCGCGGCCCGCACGGTCGACGCCACCCGGGGCCTGGTCAAGGCGGCGCTCGCGGTCAGCGACGGCGACCTGGGCGTCCGCGTGGAGCCGAGCGGCCCGCGCGAGGTGGCCGAGGCCGGGCACGCGTTCAACCGGATGGCGGAGCGGTTCGTCGCCGCCCGCACCGAGGAGCGGGAGCTGGTGGCCGACCTGTCGCACCGGTTGCGGACCCCGCTGACGGTGCTCCGGCTGGACGCGGAGGCCCTGGAGTCCGACGACACCAGCGTGGACGCGTTCAGCCAGGCGGAGTTGGACCACCGACGCGGCATCCGGCGGATCCGGCAGGCGATCGTCACCCTGGAGGGCGAGATCGACGTGCTGATCAAGACCACCCGCAAGGCGGTGGCCACCGAGGCGGCTCCGGCGATGTGCGACGTGAGCGAGGTGGTCCGGGACCGGATGGTGTTCTGGGCGGCCCTCGCGGGCGACCAGAACCGCCCGCACCGGGTGGTCGGCGCCCAGTTGCGCATCCCGGTGCCGGTGCCCCGGGCCGAGCTGGCCGCCGCGCTCGACGCGGTGATCGGCAACGTGTTCCGCTACACCCCGCAGGGCACCGCGTTCGAGGTGGCGGTCTCCCGGCGCGACGGGTACGTGGCCGTCCGGATCGACGACGCGGGGCCGGGCATCGCCAACCCGGATCGCGCGCTGCGTCGGGGCGCCAGCGACCAGGGTTCCACCGGCCTCGGACTGGACATCGCCAAGCGGGTGGCGTTGCAGGCCAACGGTTCGGTGAGCATCGACCGGGCCCGGTTGGGCGGTGCCAGCGTGGTGATGCTGCTCGCCGATCCGGAGGCGACGCCCCGACAGGTCAGCCGGTTCGGTCTGGTGGGTCGGATGACCCGGGAGGCGCGGGAGCAGAAGGGCAGCGGACGGCGCTGGCCGAGGCAACGGCCCACCGACGGCTGACCGGCTCACGGGCCGCCCGGTTGTGCGGCGGCACAAGTCTTCCTTAGATCCGAATTAACGACGTCCCATTGGCCCGGTACGGGTGTCAGGATCGGCTTCGAACCCAGCAGTTCCACCGGCTCTCCGCTCCCAGCGCACATCGGCCGGTGGAGCCGTGCGCGCGGCGGGAGACACGGTCCCCCCACACCTCCTCCCGTCGCGCGCACTTCATCTCGTCCGCCGGTCCCGACCGGTTCGGCCGGGACCGGGGACCTCCGCAGACGCCGCGAGTCAGGCGCGCGTGGCGGCCAGGTAAGCGTCGATCTCGGTGCTGATCCGCTGTTTGCCCGCCGGGTCGAGGAACGAGGCGGTCACCGCGTTGCGGGCCAGCGCCGCCACCTGTTCCGGTCCGGCGTCGAGCAGCCGGGCGGCCACCGCGTACTCGTCGTCGAGGGTGGTGCCGAACATCGGCGGGTCGTCGGAGTTGATCGTCACCAGCAGCCCGGCCTCGACCAGCGCGGGCAGCGGGTGCTCCTCGATGGTCGCCACCGCCCGGGTCCGCACGTTGGAGGTCGGGCAGACCTCCATCGCGATCTGCCGCTCGGCGAGGTGGGCGAGCAGCTCCGGGTCTCCGGCGGCGGAGATGCCGTGGCCGATCCGCTCGGCGCCCAGCTCGCGCAGGGCGTCCCAGACGGTCTGCGGGCCGGTGGTCTCCCCCGCGTGCGGCACCGAGTGCAGACCCGCCGCCCGGGCCTGGTCGAAGTAGGGCTTGAACTGCGGCCGGGGCACTCCGATCTCGGGGCCGCCCAGGCCGAAGCTGACCAGCCCGTCCGGGCGCTCGTCGAGGGAGATCCGCAGCGTCTCCTCGGCGGCCGGCAGGCCCGCCTCGCCGGGGATGTCGAAGCACCACCGCAGCTCGATGCCGAAGTCGGCGGCGGCCCGCTTGCGGGCGTCCTCGATCGCCTCGCAGAACGCCGGTGCCGGGATGCCCCGGCTCACGTGCGAGTACGGCGTCACCGTCAACTCGGCGTAGCGCACCTGCTGGCGGGCCAGTTCCCGGGCCACCTCGTGGGTGAGGATCCAGACGTCCTCCTGGTCGCGGACCAGGTCGACGACGCTCAGGTACAGCTCGATGAAGTGCGCGAAGTCGCGGAAGACGAAGTAGTCGGCGAGCAGTTGCGGGTCGGCGGGGACCGGCGTACGCCCCTCGTGGCGGGCGGCCAGTTCGGCGACGATCCGGGGCGAGGCGGAACCGACGTGGTGCACGTGCAGTTCGACCTTGGGCAGGCCGGCGATGAAGGTACGCAGATCGGTCACGGGTTCTCCTGGGCGATGGCACCGGTACACCGGCGACGAACGGTCGTTGCGCAGTCTTACAGGCCGCCGGTCCGGGCGGGGCGAGGCACGTCCGGCCGGGTCCACCTCGCGCGGCCCGGCCTCGGCACGGACGCCGGGGGTCACTAGGCTCGGTCGCATGGAGCAACGCACCTTCCCCCGGATCGGCCGACAGGTCGGCGTGGTCGGGCTCGGCGCCTGGCAGCTCGGCGCCGACTGGGGCACGGTCACCGAGGACGACGCGATGGCGGTGCTGGACGCCGCGGTCGACGCCGGCATCACCTTCCTGGACACCGCAGACGTCTACGGCGACGGCCGCAGCGAGCAGCTCATCGGGCGGTACCTGGCGGCTCACCCGGACGCCGGGCTGACGGTGGCCACCAAGATGGGGCGTCGGGTGGCACAGACCTCCGACGCGTACATTCTGGACAATTTCCGCCAATGGACTGATCGTTCGCGCGCCAACCTCGGCGTGGACACGCTGGACCTGGTGCAGTTGCACTGCCCGCCGACGTCCGTGTTCGCCACCGACGCGGTCTTCGACGCCCTGGACACCCTCGTCGCCGAGAGGCGCATCGCCGCGTACGGCGTCAGCGTGGAGACCTGCGACGAGGCGCTGACCGCGATCGGCCGCCCCGGGGTGGCCAGCGTCCAGATCATCCTGAACGCGTTGCGGCACAAGCCGCTGGAGCAGGTGCTGCCGGCCGCCTCGGCCGCCGGGGTGGGCATCATCGCCCGCGTACCGCTGGCCAGCGGGCTGCTCTCCGGCCGGTACGACGAGCGGACCACCTTCGCCGCCGACGACCACCGGTCCTTCAACCGGCACGGGGAGGCGTTCGACGTCGGCGAGACGTTCTCCGGCGTCGACTACACGCTGGGGCTGGCGGCGGTGCGCCGACTCGCCCCACTGGTCGGCGACGACCGGACGATGGCCCAGTTCGCCCTGCGGTGGGTGCTCGACCAGCCCGGAGTCACCGTGGTCATCCCCGGCGCCCGCGACGCGGCACAGGCCCGGGGCAACGCCGCCGTGGCCGGGCAACGCCCATTGTCGACGGACGAGCAGGACGCCGTCGCCGCCGTCTACGACGAGCTGATCCGTCCGCAGGTGCACCAGCGATGGTGACCGAGGAACCGGGGGTGCCGGCGATGGCGATCGGGGAGCCGACCGAGGGCACCGGCATCCCGGCGCAGAGCCCGGCCCCGCAGGACCGGATGAGCGGCTGGTTCCGACTCACCATCGGCCTGCTGGCCGTGGTCGTCGGGGCGATCTGGACGGTGCAGGGCCTCGGGTACGTGGAGGACGCCCTGATCACCGGTCAACGGATCTGGGCGGTACTCGGTCCGCTGCTGGCCCTCGTCGGCGCGGTACTGCTCTGGCTCGGCATGCGGGCCCGGACTCGGCGCTGACCGGGGGATGCGGAAAGCCCCGCGTCCGTACGGAACGCGGGGCTTTTGCACCTGTGCGGGGACTGCCTCGCCGTCTGGCGGTCGGCGGTCGCCGACCGGTGCCTCAGAGGGGGCGGACCTGCTCGGCCTGCGGACCCTTCTGGCCCTGGGCGATCTCGAACTCCACCCGCTGGTTCTCCTCCAGCGTGCGGTAGCCGCTGGACTGGATGGCCGAGAAGTGGACGAACACGTCAGCACCCCCGCCGTCGACGGTGATGAAGCCGAAGCCCTTGTCAGCGTTGAACCACTTCACGGTTCCCTGCGCCATGTGTATCTCCTTCTAAAACTGGCGGCCGAGCACGCCGTGCGGCCGGTTGGCCGTTTTCGAGCAGCGGCGCCTGAGGCGGCCCCCAAGGCAGGAGACTTCTCTCAACCCACGCCGTCTCTCAACAGCGGGGAACAGCAAACCACGTACGCAAAAACTCTGCACAGCCTACCCGACGAAATTCTCCGACATGTGACCTGACGGATGCGAAAGATCCGCTGTGCGGCGCCCGTGAGGTAAGGAGAAAGGCCCCCTTGACCGGTACGGACAAGGGGGCCGGACAGGTCGAACGGAAGCTCCTAGTCGGGCCAACGGCCGGTCAACCGGCGTACGCCCACCGCGCCCCCACGGTCCACGGCGGCCCGGACGACGGAGAAGATGGCGCCCTGCAACGCCGCCGCCGCGAGGATCTCGCCCCAGCGACGATCCTCGTCGACGGGGTCGGGAGCCTCGCCGTCCCCGGCGGTCAACTTCCAGACCTGGCGGAAGATGGCACCCGCGACCGCACCGGCGGCGATGCCGGCCAGGATGCCCACCGGCCGGTAGGCGACCTTGCTCAACCCCTTGCTCACCCACGCCTCCCTCGAATGATCATCAGCACCACGGCGGTGACGATCGCGCCCGCCGCGAGGGCGACGAACGGTGCCGGGCCGTGCCGTCCCCGCACCGGCGGATGGGTCAGGGCCGCCTGGCCACGGACCCGGGCGACGGTCAGCGCCGCCTGCTCCCGGACCCGCTCGCGCGCCTGGTCCGCCGAGGACTTCAACCGCTTCTTGACGTCGGCCTTGGCGGCCAGCGCCTCCACCGTCTCGCCCAGCTCGACCCGGGTCCGCCGGATCTCCGCCCGCAGCGCCTCGGTGTCGCCGGTGCCGTCGCTGTGGCCGTTGCGCGTCCCGTTGTGTGTCATGCCCGTCCCCTGTCCTTCACCGCCGCGCTGACCACGTCGACGTCGGCCCGCACGCTCTGCACGGTCGCCTGCGGCACCGGCGGCACCGCCTGGCTGACCTGCTTCTTGCCGAGCAGCGCGAGAACGCCGGCGATCAGGAAGACGACCGCCGCCACGATGAGCGCGGCCGCCCACGCCGGCAACACCAGTGCCAGCAGCAGGATCGCCGCGGTGATCAGCGCGCCGAGGCCCAGGAAGGCCAGGGCACCGCCACCGGCCAACAGGCCGACGCCGATACCCGCGTGCTTGCCCTTCTCTGTCAGCTCCGCACGGGCCAGCGCGAGCTCGTCCCGGACCAGGCGGGACACCTGCTCCGTCGCCCGCTGGACCAGCTCGGCGGTGGAGGGCTCGCTTCCGTTGTGGGATGTGCGGACGTTCGCCACGTCAGCCATGCTGTCCCCCTCTCGTCGTCACCGCGCTGTATGCCCGAAGTAGCCGCCCGCCAATCCTGTGTGCGAAGAAGGAGCAGGGCGTCCCGCACGAGGTCCCCGGTAAACCTGCCGTCAAACCCTTCCGACCCGTCCCGTTCGGGCGACCCGTCCCGTTCGGGCGACCCGCAGCCGGTCGGGGGCCGGGGGCGGCGTGTGCGGCACCATGCTGCGACCCCCGACCGCACGTCGTCCGGCTCAGCGGCGCGCCTCCACCGGCTCGTCGGGGCCGACGAAGGCTTCGCTGCGGGCGTCGCCGTCGTCGCTGCCGCCGAAGAGGCGGGCGTCGTCGGGGACCTCCCCGTCCTCCAGGCGTCGGGTCCGGCGCTTGGGGGTCACCCACTGCCAGGGCAGGGAGCCGGCACCGTCACCGACCTCGGTACGCAGCCGTGGCAGCGCGGTGGGCCGCTGGTCGCGTACCCAGGCCACCATGTGCTCGCGGACCAGGCAGCGCAGGTCCCACAACGCGCCGGCGCTGGCGGCGCTGACCAGGGCGCGCAGCTTGACCATGCCGCCGGTCGCGTCCGTCACCTGGAGTACGCAGACCCGGCCGTCCCACAGCTCGGTGCCCTCGACCAGGCGACGCAACTCCTCCCGCATCGCCTGCACCGGCAGCGACCAGTCGACGTCGAACTCCGCCGTGCCGAGCACCGCCGCCTCGGTACGCGTCCAGTTCTGGAACGGGGTGCTGGTGAAGTAGGAGGTGGGCAGGATCAGCCGACGGTCGTCCCAGATCTGCACCACCACGTAGCTGAGGGTCAACTCCTCGATCCGGCCCCACTCCCCCTCGACCACGACCACGTCGTCCAGACGGACCGCGTCGCTGAAGGCGAGTTGCAGCCCGGCGAAGACGTTGCCGAGCAGGCTCTGCGCGGCCAGCGCGGCGACGATACCGACCACACCGGCGCTGGTCAGCACACCGGCACCGATGCCGCGTACCGCCGGGAACGTCATCAGCATCACGCCGACGGTGAGCACCACGATCACCACGATGGTCACCCGACGCAGCATGACGACCTGGGTGCGGACCCGACGGGCGTGCCGGTTGTCCGGCACGTCCACCCGGAACCGGGCCAGCGCGGTGTCCTCCACCACCACCAGCAACGAGGTGACCAACCAGGCGGTGGCCGCGATGACCGCGAGCACCAGCGTGTGCAGCAGCGCCTGCCGCCACCCGGTGCCGACCGCGTAGCCGGTGCTGAACCGGACGGCGAACTGCACGGCGAGCACGGTGGCGGCGATCTGGAACGAGCGGTGGGCGTGCTCGGTCAACTCCATCAGCAGTCGTGAGCGGTGGCCCCACCGCCGGATCGAGCGATGTACCACCTCGACCACGGCAACGGCGATCGCCGCCGCGGCGAGCGCGGCGACGACCGTCACGAGGTAGCTGTGCACGTGTGATTCTCCTTCCGACCGACGACAAGATCGACGCAAAGGGGCAAGTTTGCCCCAGAACGCCGTCACCGGCCACCGCAACGCCGCTGCGGTGGCCGGTGACTGAAGGGGGTGGAATCAGACCTTGCGGTAGCGGGCCTGGAGGAAGCAGTAGAGGCCGAAGGCGGCGATGCCCAGTCCGACCAGCGACAGCAGGATGGTGCCGAACGCCTGGTCCCGCAGCGTCCGCAGGGCAGCGTCCAGGCCCCGGGCCTTCTCCGGGTCGTAGTTCACCGCGGCCAGCACGACCAGGAAGCCGGTCACCGCGAACGCGCTGCCCCGGGCGGTGTAGCCGGCCATGCCGAGCCGCCGGGCGAGCTGGGTGGTCCGGGCGTTCATCTCGCCGGTCTTCAGCCGCTTCATGAACTTCTTCTTGACGCCGTAGATGAACATGCCGACGCCGACGCCGACGAGGGCCAGGCCGGCGAGACCGACCAGCCACCGACCGCCGGTCGACTCCATCAGACGGGCGGTCAACTCCTCCTGCTGGGAGGCGCTGTCGGAGTTCGCGTTGGAGAAGACCTTCCAGGCCGTCCATGCCAGCCAGAGGTAGATGACCGCGCGGGCACCGGAGAAGACCCGCTCCTTGATCCGGTCGTTGCCGCTCTCGGTCTGGTGCCCGACGGCGGCTTCGAGGGCCTGCCAGATCGCCATGGCGACCATGCCGACGGCGATGGCGATGACCACGAACGTGCCCATCGGCTGCGCGGCGAGTGTCCGCAGCGCACCGGACTGGTCACCGTCGTCGGAGGAGTTGCCGAATGCGATCTGCAACGCCAACCAACCGAACAACAGGTGCACGATCCCGTAGCCGATGAAACCGGCCCGGGCGAGGAGTTCCAGCCACCGGCTGTCTGCCGTTCGGGCGGCGGTGGCTTCGGCGTTCCGGGTGAGAGACATGCGCCATCAATCTCCGGGCGCGAAGATTTCCAAACGTGTCCCGCCGTCGCCGGAAAGCGACAGCGGGACGGGTGGATCGGACGGTTGTCGGCGTCAGCCGGAATTGCGCGAAATGCGCACCTTGACCTCAGAATCGGTGACGCTGTCCAGGGTCACCGCCAGGCCGCCGACGTCGGTGGCCTGCTGCCCGACGGTCAGCGACAGTTGCTCACCGGCGACCTCGATGGTCACCACGTCGTCCTGGGCCTCGACGAGCCGCGCCTCGACACCGAGGATGTTGGCGCGCGCCTCCACCCCCCGGTCGAAGGTCACCGTGCAGGCGTCCAGTCCGCAGTCCGTGCGGGCTCCCTCGGAGCTGCACCCCATCAGCAGGGCGGCACCGAGCACGAGCCCGGCCAACAGACCGGCCGACTTGCGGGTGGGGACCCTCCAGGCGAGGGTGCGCCGGCTGCGGCCGGCGGGCGATCGGTTCGTCACCGCCTCAGCGTACGAGACGGAGGCGAACGGCCCCGGGGTGCCGAACCGGCGGTGGACAATGGTCCGGTGAGCATGCTGGTCGAGGAGAACGCCGCCAAACACCGCTACGAGATCCTGGTCGACGACGCGTTGGCCGGGTTCACCGCGTACCTGCCCCGGGGCGAGGCGCTGGTCTTCACCCACACCGAGGTGGACCCGGCCTTCCAGAACCGGGGCGTCGGCTCGGCACTGATGCGCGGCACCCTGGACCAGGTCCGGGCCCAGGGACAGCGGGTGGTCCCGCAGTGCCCGTTCATGCACGCCTACATCGAGCGCCACCCCGAGTACGCGGACCTGGTCACCAGCCTGACGTGACGGCGGTACCGCCGAGCAGTTCGGCCACGGCCCGACCGGCGGCCCGGGTCGCCCCGTGCGAGGCGACGTGCACCGCGCCGGTGACCAGTGCGGGCACACCCAACTCCACCACCACGGCGTCGGGCCGGTCCGCCAGCACCCGGTCGACGGCGGTGCGCATCCAGTCGTGCCGGTGCAGGTCGCGGACCACCAGCACGAGCGGTCGGCCGACCGCGTCCGTGGCCGGGTCGGTCGGCACCTCGCCCCGCGCGAAACGGGCGCTGGTGGTGCCCGGCACCAGCGCGGTCAACGGCGCGGCCACTCCCCACGGGGTCTCCGCCCCGATCGCGATGTTGTGCGGCGGCTGGAACTCCACCACGTGCGCCGGAGCGGCCAACGGCAGGTCGGCACCCCCGTCGGCCCGGGTGACCCGGATCGCCCGGCGCGCGGCGACCAGTCCGACCGCCGAACCACCGGCCGTCACCGGGATACGCCCACCGGCCGTCCGGGCGGCCACCGTCCAGGCCGCGAGCTGACCGACCCGCTTCGCCGACTCGGCCAGCCGCTCCTCCGGCAGATCCCCGGCCACGACCGCGTCCACGATGGCGTCGCGCAGGTGCCGGGCGGTCTCCTCGTCGGCGTGCTCGCCACCGACACAGATCGCGTCCACCCCGGCGGCCAACGCCCGCACCGCCGCACCGGCGAGGCCGTACCGGCCGGCGACCGCCTGCATCTCCACCGCGTCGGTCACCACCACGCCGTTGAAGCCCATCTCCTCGCGGAGCACACCGCCCAGGATCCGGGTGCTCAGCGTCGCCGGCAGCTCCGGATCCAGCGCCGGCACCAACAGATGCCCGGTCATCACCGCCTGCACGCCCGCCTGCACGGCGGCCCGGAACGGGGCCAGCTCGACGGCGTCCAGACGGTCCCGGTCCCCGCTGATCCGGGGCAGGTCGTGATGGGAGTCCACCCGGGTGTCGCCGTGCCCCGGGAAGTGCTTGGCGCAGGCCGCCACCCCGCCGGACTGGAGGCCGTGCACCCAGGCGGTGGTGTGCCGGGCCACCACCGCCGGATCGGCACCGAACGAGCGGACGCCGATCACCGGATTGTCCGGATTGGAGTTCACGTCGACGTCGGGCGCGTAGTCCAGGGTGACGCCCAGCGCGGCGAGTTCGACGCCCAGGTCTCGGGCGACCTCCTCGGTGAGGGCCGGGTCGTCCACCACGCCGAGGGCGAAGTTGCCCGGCCGGGTGCTGCCCCGACCCGACTCGATGCGGGTGACGTCGCCCGCCTCCTCGTCGATCGCCACGATCACGTCCGGCCGCTCCGCCCGCAGCCCGGCGGTCAGCGCCGCCACCTGCTCCGGGTCGACGACGTTGCGGCTGAACAACACCACCGCGCCGAGGCCGTCGCCGAGCCAGCGGCAGACCCACGCGGGCGGGACGGTGCCGACGAACCCGGGTTGCAGGACCGCGGCCGCCAACGCCGCCAGGTTCCCGTTCGCTCGCTGACGCTCGCTCATGCCGGCGCGTACCCCCGTCATCCTCCGCCGCGGACTGCCCCGCCACGCGGCGGTGCAGCAATGGTCACACCGCGCCACCGAATAGTCAATAAACCTTACAGTTGCCTTGGGAGCGCTCTGCCAGCAGAGTGCGGAGATGGACCCGCTGCTGTTGCTCGCCGACGCGACGAGCCCGGCCGACATCCCCGGCGTACGCCTGCTCGGCCTGGTGGCGGGCGGCCTGCTGCTGCTCGTGGCCATCCGGGCGATGTTCCGGCGCTGAGGGCGCGACCGGGTGTGACCCGCCCCCGCCGGGGTACCGCCTGGCCCTGGAACCGACGGTCCCGCGTGGCCGGACCGGTGTTTCGGCGCTGGTCCGGCCGGGTACCTGCGGCCCTCGATGAAGCTCACCACGCACTCGATGTCGTTGCGCCGCGCGGCGCGCAGCCTGTTCGGCTGGTCCTCCCTGCGCCCCAACCAACTGGCCGCGATGCGCGCGGTGATGCGGCGGCGCGACGCGTTGGTGGTGCTGCCCACCGGCGCCGGCAAGTCGGCGATCTACCAGATACCGGCGAGCCTGATCCCCGGCCCGACCGTGGTGATCTCTCCGCTGCTGGCTCTGCAACAGGACCAGATCGCCGCGCTCAACGAGCGGCAGCGGGCCGAGCTGCGGGCGGTCCGGATCAGCTCGGACGAGTCACCGGCCCAGCAGGCCGAGGCGATCGCCGAGATCCGCGACGGTCGGGCCGAGTTCCTCTTCATCACCCCGGAGCAACTGGCCAACCCGGACCGGCTGGCCGAGGTGCGCGCGTTGAGACCGGCGCTGGTCGCGATCGACGAGGCGCACTGCATCTCGGCCTGGGGCCACGACTTCCGCCCGGACTACCTGGCGCTCGGTCAGCTCATCGAGGGCATCGGACGGCCACCGGTGGTGGCGCTGACCGCCACCGCCTCCCCACCGGTACGCGACGACATCGTGGCCCGGCTGCGGCTGCGCGAACCCGAGATCGTGGTGTCCGGTCTGGACCGACCGAACCTCTTCTTCGAGGTGGCGCACTGCCCCACCGAGGACTACCGGTGGCGACGGCTGATCGCGCTGCTGCGGGACGACGAGCGACCGGGCATCATCTACGTACCCACCCGGCGGGCGGCCGAGGAACTCGCCGACCGGCTCACCGACGCCGGATACCCGTCGCAGTACTACCACGGCGGGATGGCGGCCACCGCCCGCGCCCGGCTGCACGAGGCGTTCCTGGCCGACCAGGTGCCGATCATGGTGGCCACGTCGGCGTTCGGCATGGGCATCGACAAGCCGAACATCGCCTGGGTGGTGCACATGGCGCTGCCCGACTCGCCGGACAGCTACTTCCAGGAGATCGGCCGGGCCGGTCGGGACGGCCAGCCCGCCCGCGTGCTGCTGCTCTGGCAGGCCGAGGACGTGGGGCTGCAACGCTTCTTCAGCGGTGGCCTGCCCGACGCCACCGAGCTGCGCGACCTGGCCGCCCTGCTGCGCCAGGGACCGACCACCAAGAAGGAACTGCGCGAGGTGACCGGGCTGGGGCCGCGCAAGCTCGGGCAGTACCTGGCCCTGCTGGAGCAGGTCGGTGCGGCGCAGCCGCGCGCCCGGCAGCGGATCGGCGCGCCGCGCTACTCGCCGACGCCGGTGGAGGCCGCCGAGGCGTCGGTGGCCGAGGCCGAACGGCAACAGAACCTGACCCGCTCGCGGACCGACATGATGCGGGCCTTCGCCGAGACCACCGCCTGCCGGGGGCAGACCCTGCTGGCCTACTTCGGCGAGCAGATGACCCAGATCTGCGGACACTGCGACAACTGTCACGCCGGCACCAGCACCGCCGACGACGGCGCGGTGGGTCCGTTCCCGGTGCACAGCCAGGTGCGGCACCCGGAGTGGGGCGGCGGCCTGGTGCTCAGCTACGAGGACGGCCGGATGACGGTGCTGTTCGAGGAGGTCGGGTACAAGACGTTGTCGGTCAGCGTGGTGTCCGAACAGGGACTGCTGACGCTGGACTAACCTGAGCCCGCCGCGATGGCGGCGGGGACATACCGGGCCCGGCGCGGGCAGCAGGCAGGTGGCGCGTCACCGGGGACCCGGACGACGAACGGGAGAGGCACGGTCGTGATCGAAGAGCCGACGTACACCGCTTTCGGTTTCTCCGACGAGGAGTGGGGGCTGCTGGTCGGCCTGCCGCAGGCGGTGCTCACCGCGGCGAGCGCCGCAGAGTCCGACGGCACCCGGGCGACGATGGCCGAGAGTGCGGCCGGACTGGAGACGATCTCCACCGGCCGGGAGTCGGCCAGCCCGCTGGTGGCCGCGGTGGCCGGGGAGATCGTGACCCGGGTGGGCGACCCGGAGGCCGGCGAGGAGTTGCCGGTGATCGCGCCGGAGGACCCGCGCGCGTACGCCGAGGACGTGCTGGGCCGGGCCAAGGCCGCCGCCGCGCTGCTGGCGGCGAAGGTGGACGAGGGCGAGGCCGGCGCGTACCAGCACTGGCTGGTGGAGATCACCGACCAGGTGGTCGGCGCGGCCACCAGCGGCGGCATCCTCGGGCTCGGGGGTAGCCAGGTCAGCCCCTCGGAGCGACGCTTCCGGGACCGGCTCGCCCAGGTCCTCAACGACTGAGCGACGGCGACGAGCAGGGGGGCGACGTCCGACGGACGTCGCCCCCCCTGCTCTCTCTCGTGCGGATCAGGCGATCCGGCGGCGGAACAACACCGATGAGAGCAGCACCGCGACCGCCAGCATGCCCAGGCACCAGGCCGCCGCGCGGGCCGGCGCCGCGCCGACCGGCAGGTCGAGCAGCAACCCGCGCAGCGACTCGATGACCGGCGTGACGGGCTGGTGTTCGGCGAAGCCGCGCAGCCAGCGGGGCAGCGTCTCGACCGGCACGAAGGCGCTGCTCGGGTAGGGCAGGAACATCACCAGGAAGGTGTACCCGCCGGCTGTCTCGGGCGTACGGGCCAGCAGCCCGAACGCCGCCGACAGCCAGGACACCGCCAGCAGGAACAGCAGCAGCACCCCGGCGGCGGCCAGCCAGCGCAGCGGTTCCACGGCGGGCCGGAACCCGATGACGACGGCGACGGCCAGCACCAGCACGGTGGAGACCGTGTTGCGCGCGATGCTGGCCGCCACGTGACCGCCGATGATCGAGGTCGCGCCGACGTCCATGGTGCGCAGTCGCTCGATCATGCCGTTGGTCATGTCCGTGGTGACGCTCACCGCCGTGCCCGCCGCGCCGAAGCCGGCGCAGAGCAGCAGCACGCCGGGCACCACGTAGGTCACGTACGTCGAGCCGGTGTCGATCGCCCCGCCGAAGAGGTAGACGAAGACCAGCAGCAGCATCACCGGCAGCAGCAGCGAGGTGAGCAACGCGTCGACGTTGCGGCGCGACAGCCGGACGCAGCGGCCGATCATCACCGCCGTCTGCGATCCGCGTACGGCCAGCTCAGACATGGGTCACCTGCCGTCGGGTGGGCGCCGGAGTGCCGGTGAGGGTGAGGAAGACGTCGTCGAGGGTCGCCTCGCGGACGGTGAACCGGACCACCCCGTGACGGTCCGGATCGATCTCGTCGAGCAGGGCACGCACCTGCGGCGCACTTCCGTCGGTGGCCACCGACAGGGCGAGCCGGTCCGGGTCCCGGTCGGTGACCCGGTCGCCCAGCAGTGCGACCGCCTGCCGCAGGCCGCCCTCCTCGCGCCAGGTCAGCTCCAGCCGGTGCGCGCCGAAGCGGCGCTTGAGGTCGTCGGCGGTGCCCTCGGCGGCGATCGCGCCCCGGTGCAGCACGGTGATCCGGTCGGCCAGTCGGTCGGCCTCCTCCAGGTACTGCGTGGTGAGCAGCACGGTCACCCCGGTGCGGGCCAGTTCGCCGACGACCTCCCAGAGCCCCAGCCGGCTGCGCACGTCCAGGCCGGTGGTGGGCTCGTCCAGGAACACCACGGACGGCTGCCCGACCAGGCTGGCGGCGAGGTCCAGGCGGCGGCGCATGCCCCCGGAGTAGGTGATCGCCCACCGCCCGCCCGCGTCGGTCAGCGCGAAGCGTTCCAGCAGATCGGTGGCGCGCTTGCGGGCCGCCGGCCCGGACAGCCCGGCGAGCCGGGCCAGCATGGTCAGGTTCTCCAGGCCGGTCTGGGTGTCGTCCAGGGCGGCGTGCTGGCCGGCGAGGCTGATCGTCCGCCGGACCCGTCGTCGGTCACGCACCACGTCGTGGCCGGCGACCCGGGCGCTGCCCCCGTCGGGCCGGGTCAGCGTGGCCAGGATCCGCACCGTGGTGGTCTTGCCGACCCCGTTCTGGCCGAGCAGCGCGTGTACGCCGCCGGCCTCTACCCGCATGGTCAGCCCGTCGAGGACGACGAGGTCGCCGAAGGACTTCCTCAGCTCGACCAGTTCGACCGCGGGTGGTCCGTTCGCCATGGTCACTCTCCGCTTTCTGCGTATGTCGTACGCTTAACTGCGTAGACCATACGCAGAAGTTACGATGAGGGTCAAGCCCGGCCGGTGGAGGTACATGTGAGCGACGGTCCCGACGTCGAACTGCCCGAGAACATCGCGCTCGCCTGGGGGCTGCGCGACCGTCCGAGCCGAGGCCCGAAGCGCGGCCTCAGCCTGGAACAGGTGGTGGCCGCCGGGATCCAGGTCGCCCAGTCCGAGGGGCTCGGCGCGGTGTCGATGAGCCGCGTCGCCGGTGAGCTGGGCGCAGCGACGATGTCGCTCTACCGGTACGTGCCGACCAAGCACGACCTGCTCGACCTGATGGTCGACACCGCGTACGGGCCGCCCCCGCCACCGCGCGCCCCGGACGAGGGCTGGCGCCCCGCGCTGACCCGCTGGGCCGAGGGGAACCTGACCGCGCTGCGCCGCCAGCCGTGGATCCGGCACGTGCCGATCAGCGGCCCGCCGATCAACCCCAACCAGGTCCGCTGGCTGGAGTACGGCCTGGCGGCCCTGGCCGGTACCGGCCTGCGCGGCACCGAACGCGTCTCCACCGTCATGCTGGTCAGCGGGTACGCCCGGAGCTGGGCCACCACCACCGCCGACCTGACCGAGGCGGCGGTCCGCAGCGGACAGACCCCCGACCAGGTGGGCCTGCACTACTGGCGGCACCTGGCCCGGCTCACCGCCGACGGGCCCTACCCGGCGATCCACGAGTTGATCGCCGAGGGCGACGACGAGGACGACTACGTCGACGCGGAGTGGCGCTTCGGGCTCGGCCGGGTGCTCGACGGCGTCGAGGTGATGATCCAGACGCGCACGACGGACGGCCGGTGACCGCTCAGGACCGGTCCAGCAGGTCCAGCACGGCACGCTCGGCCTGTTCCCGGTCGCTGTCCCGGCCGACCGGCACCACCACGCCGTCGTGGAACAGGTCGACCACCCGAGGGTCCACGTAGGAGGTCCGGGCCACCGTCGGGGTGTTGCCGAGCAGCTCCGCCACCTCGCGCATCACGCCGGCCACCGCCCGCCGACGTGCGGTGACCGACCTCGGCTGTCCGAGCACGGCCAGCTCGGTGGCCGCCCGGACGGTGGCGTGCCAGGTGCGGAAGTCCTTCGCCGTCATCTCGCCGCCGCTGGCGTCCCGCAGGTAGTCGTTGACCTCGTCGGCCCGTACGTCCCGCCACTGCCGGCCGTCCCAGTAGCCGAACAGCCGGTCCGCCGCCCGTCGACGGCGACGCAGGTGGGTCAGCACCCGGCACAGCTCCGGATCGGAGACCAGGCGGACCTGCTCGATGCCGCCCTTGGCCGGGAACTCGAAGACCACACAGCCCTGGCGGGACCGGGCGTGTTCGGGGCGCAGGGTGGCGACGCCGAAGGTCGGCTCGTCCCCGGCCGCGTACTGGTCGCTGCCGACCCGGAAGGTGCCCATGTCGAGCAGCCGGGTCACGGTCGCCAGCACCCGCTCGCGACGCAGCCCCCGCCCGGTCAGGTCCTGGCCGACCCGTTCCCGCAGCACCGGCAGCCGGCGGGCCACCTCCAGCACGTGGTCGAACTTGGCCTCGTCCTGCCGCTGCCGCCACAGCGGGTGGTAGAGGTACTGCTTGCGGCCTGCGGCGTCGATCCCGGTGGCCTGGATGTGGCCGTTCGGATGCGGAGCGATCCACACCTGCCGCCAGGCCGGCGGGATGACCAGGGCCCGCAGCCGGGACAGCTCGTCCGGGTCACGCACCGGCTCGCCGCGCGGGTCGAGGAACGACCAGCCCGGACCGCGTCGCCGGCGGCCGTATCCCGGCCGACCCGGATCACTACGCCGCAACCGCACGGTCCGCCCGCACCACCCGTTCCACCTCCTCGACGGCGGCCAGCACCGCGTCGACCCCGACGGCGGTGACCGCCGGGTGACCGCCTACCCCGTCCGAAGTCGGGCATGCGCCGCCCCAGAGCACCCGGTGTCGTCGTCGTTCCGGCGGCGGGCCCCACCGGGCGGGCGGGACCGGCCCGAAGATCACCACCGACGGGGTGCGGTAACCGGTGGCCAGGTGCGCCACGCCGGTGTCCCCGCTGACCACCAGCCGGGCCCCGGCGACCAGCGCGGCGAGCTGCCCGAGGTCGGTCCGCCCGGCCAGCACCGCATCGCCGGGCAGCCCGGCCTCGTCCGCGACCCGAGCCGCGGTGGCCCGCTCCCCCGTACCGCCGGTCAGCACCACCCGGTGCCCCGCGTCGGTCAGCTCGCGGGCCAGCGCGGCGTACCGACCGGGCGGCCAGCGCTTGGCCGGCACCTTGGAGCCGGGATGCAGCACCGTCACGCCGGTCGGCACGGTCCCCGGCGACGGCCGCCGCAGGTCCAGGTCGGTCGGGTCGGCCGCGATCCCGTACCAGCGCAGCAGCCGGCACCAGCGCGCCACCTCGTGCTCCGCGTCGTCCCACCCGGGCCCGTCGGCGTGCGCCGCCCGCGCGTCGGCGAAGGCGAACAATCGGTCCGGGCCGGTGCCGGCGAGCAGCCGGTGCGAGCGCGGTCCCCGGCCGTGCAGGTTCACCGCCACCTCCACCGGCCCGCCGGGCGCCCCCAGCCGGTCCAGCCCGTCGGTGGGCAGCAGCCGGTCCACGCCGCCGACCAGCTCGACCAGCGGGCCGAGCCAGTCCGGCGCGGCGAGCACCAGTTCCCGGTCCGGGTACGCCGCCCGCAACGCCCGCAGTGCCGGGACCGCCGTGGCGAGATCACCGACACCGAGGGCGCGCAGCACCAGGATCACGGGTACGAGGTCTCCTGCTCGGCGCAGACCACCATCTCGCGTACCGCGCATCCGGCCGGTTGGGAGAGCGCGAACATCACCGCGGCGGCGGTGTGCGCCGGGTCGTTGAGGATCGCGTCCGGCCCCGGACGGTACTGCGCGTCGCGGTCGTCGAAGAAGGCGGTCCGCATGCCGCCCGGCACCAGCAGCGTCACGTTCACCGCCCCGGCCAGCTCGGCGGCGAGCGCGCGGGTGAAGCCGACCACGCCGAACTTCGCCGCGCAGTACGCCGTGGCGTCGCTGACCGCCTTGACCCCGAGCGTGGACGCCACCGTGACGATGCTGCCCCGGGCGGCCTCCAGGAAGGGCAGCGCGGCCCGGATCACGGCGGCGGTGGCCAGCAGGTCCACCGTGACGATCCGGTCCCAGGTCTCGCCGGGCACGTCGGCCAGGCGGCCGGGCACGTCCACACCGGCGGCGGTCACCACCGCGTCGAGACCGCCCTCGCGCTCGGCGAGCTGCCGGGTGGCGGCCTCCGCCGCGCGGGTGTCGGCCAGGTCGCACTCGACCCAGGCCACCCCGTCGCCGGGTGCCTGCCGGTCCAGCACCAGCGGTCGCCCGCCGGAGCGGGCGACCGCGGCCACCACCGCCGCGCCCAACCCGCTGGACCCGCCGGTGACCAGCACGGTGCGTCCGGTGCCGGGCGCGCTCATCGGGACACCCCCACGCCGGTACGCGCCGCCGTCGCGGCGATCAGGCCGGTGGTGGACCGGCCGTCCAGGTACGGCACCACCACCGTGTGACCGCCCCAGCGGCGCAGTATCTCGGCCTCGGGCAGACAGTCGCCGTCCCCGCCGCCGGTGGCGTAGTCCCCGCCCTTGACCCAGATGTCCGGGCGCAGCCAGGACAGTGCCGCCGCCGGAGTCGACTCGTCGAAGATCATCACCGCGTCCACGCAGCTCAGCGCCGCCAGCAGGCGGCTGCGGTCGTCCTGCCGCACGACCGGGCGGTCCGGGCCCTTGAGCCCGCTGACGCTGGCGTCGGAGTTGAGGCACACCACCAGGCAGTCGCCGAGTTGCCGAGCCGCCTGGAGGGTCGCCACGTGACCGGCGTGCAGCAGGTCGAAACAGCCTCCGGTCGCCACGACCGTGCCCCCGGCGGCACGGACCCGGGCCACCACGGCGGCGGCTGCCGCCACCCCGACCCGGTCACCGCCCACCGCGGTGTGCACCGCCTGCGGGGCCCGCCGCACCGCCGTCGGCAGCGCGGTCGCCACTCCCCCGTCCGCCACGTACGCCGACGCCTCGGTCACCGCCTCCTGCACCGCCTCGGAGAGCAGCGCGCCCCGGCCCAGGGCCAGTCCGGCGGCGACCGCGAACCGGTCCCCCGCACCGCAGGTGTCGCCCTCGGCGGCCACCGGCGTCGGCACCACCAGCGGGGTCGACCCGGCGTGGCTGAGCAACGCGCCGTCGGCGCCCAACGTCACCGCCACCGCACCGGCCCGCCAGCGTTGCCGCAGGCGCTCCGCGCCGTCGGCGGCGGTGGCCAGCCGGGTGGCGGCGGCGGGTGCCTCGACCAGCTCCTGCACCTCCGACTCGTTCGGCGTGACCAGGTGCACCCCGGGCACCGCCGCCGGTCCGCGCGGGTGCGGGTCCCAGACCACCGGGGCCCGGGTCGCCGCCAGGGCCGCCCGCAGCGCCGGCTGCCGCGCCACCCCCCGGCCGTAGTCGCTGACCAGCACCACCGACGCCCGCTCGATGACCCGCAGCACCGCCTCGGCGGGTTCGCCCGGCGTCTGAGCGCCGCCGCCCCGGTCGTGGCGCAGCAGCACCCGCCCACCGGCCCGCAGCCGGATCTTCTCCGGGGTGGACCCGGCCAGCCGCAACGGGTACACCTGCACCCCGGCGGCGGCCAGCAGCACCCCCAGCCGGGCCCCACCGGCGTCGTCGGCCAGCGCGGTGACCAGCACCACCTCGGCGCCCTGCGCGGCGGCGAAGACGGCGGCGAGTCCGGCCCCGCCGGGCCGGTCGACGTGCGCGGTCTCGTCCAGCACCGGGACCGGCGAGTCCGGACAGAGCCGGTTCACCACGCCCTCCACGTCCCGGTCGAGCAGGGTGTCGCCGACCACCACCACGGGTCCCCTCACGCTTGCCTCCTCACGCCTCGACCGGTCGGCCGGCCCCACCGTCCAGCACCACCTCGACCCCGGCGCGGACCGGACCGGCCGCCGGTGCCTCCGACGCCGCCGGCACCACCGGCTCCACGTACGCCACCGCCGGTCGCTCGGCCATCGCCCGCTCCACGTACTCGCAGAGCAGGTGACTGGAGACCAGGTGCAGTTCCTGCACGACCTGCGAGTCCGGGCAGTCCACCGCGAGCGCCTCGTGGACGGCGTCGGCCAGCGGATTCGGTGCCGGGCCGGTGAACGCCCAGCACCGCAGCCCGGCCTGGCGACCCGCCCGCGCGGCGGCCAGCAGGTTCGTGCTGCCACCGCTGGTGGAGAGCAGCAACAGGACGTCGTCGGGGCGGCCGTGCGCGCGGACCTGCCGGGCGAAGACCTCCTCGTAGCCGTAGTCGTTGCCGATCGCGGTCAACGCCGAGGTCTCGGCGTGCAGGGCGATGGCGGACAGCGGCTGCCGGTCCTCGCGCAGCTTGCCGACCAGCTCGGCGGTGAGGTGCTGCGCCTCGGCGGCGCTGCCACCGTTGCCGGCCACCAGCAACCGGCCCCCGGCGGTCAGGTGCTGTGCCAGGACGACCCCCCACCGGGCCAGCAACGGCTCGCACCGCCGGTACGGCGCCAACGCGGCGGCCAGGTGCGCCAGGTGCGTCTCCAGCGGGTTGCGCCCCGGCATCAGGCCACCACCCGGGTCGGCCGGTGCACGGCGGCCACCTCGGCGTACAGATCGGCGAGACGTTCCGCGGTGACCGTCCACGAGTAGTGCTGCCGGGCCCGCGCCCGGGCCGCGCCCGCGTACGCGAACCGGCGGATGCGGTCGTCGAGCAACCCGGCCAGCGCCTCGCCCAACGCCCTCGGGTCACGCGCCGGCACCAGGTCCCCGGTCACCCCGTCGACCACGGTGTCCCGCAACCCGCCCACGGCGGTCGCCACCACCGGGACCCCACACGCCATCGCCTCCAGCGGGGTCAGGCCGAACGGCTCGTACCAGGGGGCGGCGACCAGGATGTCCGCCGACCGGTACCAGCGGCCCATCTCCTCGCGCGGCACCGCGCCGACCAGCCGCACCCGATCGGCCACCCCGCAGCTCCGGGCCAACGCGCGCAGCCGCCGGGCGTACGGGTCGGTCTCCAGCAGCCCGGCGGGCGGGCCGCCCACCACCACGCACTCGGCATCCGGCACGTGCGCCATCGCGCGGACCACGGTCTGGAAGCCCTTGCGTTCCACCAGCCGTCCGACGGTGAGGATGCGGGCCCGTCCCGGCTCCCGTTCGGCGGCCGGGCCCAGCGGGGCGAACGTGCCCAGGTTCACCCCGGACGGCACGACCGTCATCGCCGAGCGGGGCACCCCCATCCGGACCAGCTCGCCGACCTCGTCGCGGCACTGCGCGATCACCCGGTCCACCGACCGGCCGAGTTGGAGTTCGTAGCCGATCCGCCGGGCCGGGCTGGTGTCCTGGACACCCTGGTGGCGGCGCTTGACCGTGCCGAGCGCGTGGTACGTCTGCACCACCGGCACGCCGACCTGCCGACCGGCCTGCACCGCCGCCAGCCCGCTCATCCAGAAGTGTGCGTGGACCACCTCGGGCGTCCAGTCGCCGCGCCAGCGCTCCACCAGCCAGGCACCGAACGCGCGCATGTGCGGCAGCAGCGCGTCCTTGGCCACCGGCTCGGCCGGCCCGGCGGGTACGTGCACCACGTCGTAGCCGTCCGGGCTGCGCACCATCACCGGCAGGTCCACCGCGTCGCGCCGGGTGTAGACGCGGACGTCGTGCCCGGCCGCGACGAGCGCGGCGGAGAGTTCCGCGACGTGCGTGTTCTGGCCACCGGCGTCCTCCCCGCCCAGGATGGCGAGCGGGCTGGCGTGCTCCGAGATCATCGCTATCCGCATACTTCCTCCTCCAGCAGCCGGTCCCAGTCGGCGAGGAAACGGTCGAGGCCGTAGCGTTCCCGGGCGGCGGCCCGCGCCGCCTGCCCCGCCAGCCGGGCCCGCTGGGGCTCGGCGACGAACCGGCCGGCGGCCTCCAGCAGCTCGTCGACGCGGGTGTCCAGCGCACCGGCGTCCGGCGGCACGGCCATCACCGCCTCGGTGCTGGCCAGCGCCACCACCGGCATGCCGATGCTCATCGCCTCGATCAGGCTCAGCCCGAGCGAGGTCCACCGGCACAGGTGCAGGTACGCCCGGCGGCGCGCCAGCTCGGCGTGCATCCGGTGCTGCGGTACGTCGTCGTGGCTGGTGAGGCGGTCGGCGGGCAGGCCGAGGTGGTCGGCGAGCCCGGCCACCTTCATGCCGAAGACGTCCAGCGGGGCGATCTCGGCGAACCGGGGCAGCAGGTCGGTGCCGGTGACCCGCCAGCGGCGTACCGGCTCGTTGATCACCACGGCCAGCCGGTCCAGTTCGCCGGTGTACTCGACGGCCGGTGGCACGATGCCGTGGTCGACCACGGTGGTCCGGGTCGTGCCGGTGTCCCAGAACAGCTCGTTGAAGGCGGTCACGTGGGCGACGAGCAGGTCGTCGCGGTCGGCCATCGGGTGGCGGCTGTGCGGCACGTCCCCGTCCTTCGGGGTGTTGTGCTCGACGTAGATCGCCGGCACGTCCCGGCCGGGCCGACGGCCCAGCCACCGCTCGGCCAGCTCCAGCTCCTCCGGGCGTTGCAGGAGGACCACGTCGACGTCGCTGTCGCGCAACTGCTCCGGGCTCACCTCGGCGGCGCTCTCCGGCCAGGTGTACGTGCGAGCCCGGCCCAGCCCGTACGGCCCCCGGTCCGGGGTGGCCGGCACCAGGTAGCGGTGTTTGCCGTGCACGAACGACGTGGTCCACGAGCCGTGCACGTGCCAGAGCAGGATGTTCATCGGCCGCCTCCCGCCGCCGCACGGGACACCACCGGGCGGGTGGGCACCGGGTCCGGCGGTACGCCCAGCAGCCGGAGCGCGTCGACGACCGCGCCCGGGGAGATTTCGCTGAGGCACGGGTGACCGGGCACCGGGCAGCGCGCGGCGCGGCTGTCACGGCATCCGGCGGTCGCGTCGCCGAGGCGTACCGTCGGCACCCGCCAGGGGGCCCACTGCCCGAACGGCACGGTGGGGGCGAACAGGCTCACCACCGGCACCCCGGAGGCGGCGGCCAGGTGCGCCGGGCCGGTGTTGCCGACCACCAGCGCGCCGGCACCGGCCACCACGGCGGCCAGCTCGGCGAGCCCGGTCCGGCCGCCGAGGTCGCGGGCGTACCGGCCGGCGACCCGGGCGGTCAGCTCGCGTTCCTGCGGGCCGCCGGTGACCACCACCCGGTGACCGGCGGCGGCCAGCTCCCGGGCGATCCGCTCGGCCAGCTCCGGCGGGCAGCCGCGCGCCGGCGCGTCCGAGCCCGGGTGCAGCACCACGTATCCCGGCTCGCCGGCCTCCGGCGGCGGGGCGGGCACCGGACGCAACCGCAGGCGCGGCTCGTCGTAGGCGGGCAGCGCATACCCGGCGGCGGCGGCCAGCGACAACGCGCGTTCGGCCTCCGGCACACCGGCCGGTACCCGGTGCCGGACGTCCAGCAGGCTTCCCGGGTAGTCGTCGCTGATCGCCGCGATCCGCCGCACCCCGGCCATCCGCAGCAGCAGGGCCAGCGGCAACGGCGACTGGTGGAACGAGGTGAAGACGACCGCCTCGTCGGCGGCGACGGCCGCCAGCCGGGCGGTCAGGGCGGCCATCTCGGCGGGGTCGACGGGTCCGGGTTCGGGATCGATCCACGGCAGCCGGTGCTCCACGATCTCGTCGACGCCGGGCAGCAGTTCGGCGGCGGCCCGGCCGCGCGGGCCGCAGAGCAGCACCACCCGGTCGGCACCGGCGGCCACCGCCCGGACGCCGGGGCCGGTGACCAGCACGTCGCCGACCGAGTCGGCGCGCACCACCAGCACCGTCCGTCGCGGTCCGGTCGCGGGTGTCGGTGCCGGGCGCAGTGCCTGTCGGCGGCGCAGGATCTCGTCCACCGCCGACGGCAGATCGGCGGCGAGCCAGCCGGCGGCGGCGATCTCCTCGGCCCGGGTGACCGGTGTGGGCACGAGGATGCCCGCCGCACCGGCGGCCAGCGCGGCGGTGACGTCCCGGCCGATGTCGCCGATCAGCACGCAGCGCGCGGGTACGGTGCCGAGCGCCCGGGCGGCGGCCTGCACCAGCCCGGGTGCGGGTTTGCGGCAGGCACAGCCGTCCCCGTCGTCGTGCGGGCACACCTGCCACGAGTCGAAGGGGCCGAGCAGGTCCTCGACCCGACGGTGCACCCGGCGCAGGTCCGCCTCGGTGAACAGGCCCCGGGCCAGCCCGGACTGGTTGGTGACCACGGCGAGCCGCAGACCGGCCGCGCGCAACCGGTCCAGCGCGGCCCGCGCGCCGGGCATCGGCCGTACCTTGTCCGGGTCGCCGTTGTACGGCACGTCCTCGACCAGGGTGCCGTCCCGGTCCAGCAGAACCGCGTCGAACAGGGCGGGACCGGCCCGGTCGACGCCGGTCAGCACCCCGGCTGACCTGCGCTGATCCGGCTCCCCACGGTCCTGTCGCACGGGCGGCGGGTTCCCTGCGCCCCGAGGAGTAAACGTCGATCGGGGCGTGGTCGACGGGTACCGGCCCACCGACCGACGCACCGCCGCTCGCGGGTGGCCTTACCCACGGCCCCCGAGAAGCTAACCCGTGCTGCCGTTAGCCGGGCCGCCCACCTGGGTACGGCCCTGTGCGTGGCGATCGTGGAGCGGGTCATCGAGGCACCGGTACGGCAGGTCTGGGCGGTGCTGGCCGACGGGTGGACGTACAGCGACTGGGTGGTCGGCACCGCGCACATGCGCAACGTCGACGACGACTGGCCCCGGGTGGGGACCCGGCTGCACCACCGGGCCGGCCCCTGGCCCCTCTCCCTGGAGGACTCCTCCCAGGTGCTGGAGTGCGAGCCGGAACGCAAGCTGGTGCTGCGGGTGAAGCTCTGGCCGGCCGGCGAGGGCGTGGTGGTCTTCACGCTGGAACCGGTCGGGCCGACCAGCACCCGGGTCCTGCTCGGCGAGGACTTCGCCGCCGGCCCGCTGCGGTGGCTGCGCACCAAGATCAATGACTTGGTGCTGCACCAACGCAACAAGGAGACGCTGAGTCGGCTCGCGGACATCGCCCGCCGCCAGAAGGCACCGGACTGACCTGGGCAGGGGGAGCCGATTCCCCCTGGAACGGACAAGTGGCTACGCTCACGGGGAAGCCTGTCCGCAGACCGAGGATGTCCCCCATGATCGAACCCGTCCAGTTACCCACGCCGTGGGGGGACGCGCGCCTGACCGTCGTGGTACCCACCTACAACGAGGCGGGCAACCTGCCACTGCTGGTCGAGCGCCTGCTCGCCCTGCCGTTGCCGGGCCTGAAGGTGCTGGTCGCGGACGACAACTCCCCGGACGGCACCGGCGAGGTGGCGGACAAGCTGGCCATCGAGCACCCGGAGCGGATCGAGGTCGTGCACCGGCCGGGCAAGGAGGGCCTCGGCCGCGCGTACGTGGACGGGATCAGCCGCGCCCTCGACGGCGGGGCCGAGTACGTGGCCCAGATGGACGCCGACCTGTCCCACCCGCCGGAGGCGCTGCCGGGGATGCTCGGCGCGCTGCTGTCCACCCAGGCCGGTGTGGTGATCGGCTCCCGATACGTGCCCGGTGGCGAGCTGGACGAGAACTGGCCGCTGTACCGGCGCGCGCTCAGTGGCTGGGCCAACCTGTACGTGCACACGCTGCTGCGGGTCCGCATCCGGGACCTGACCGCCGGGTTCAAGATCTGGCGGGCCGACGCGCTGCGTGACATCGGGTTGGAGCGGGTGCAGTCCAACGGCTACAGCTTCCAGGTGGAGATGCACTACCTCGCCACGAAGCTGGGGCACACCATCCTGGAGGTGCCGATCCGCTTCGAGGAGCGACGCGACGGCGACTCGAAGATGACCACCGCCACCAAGATCGAGAGCGCGTTGATGCCGTTCAAGCTGCGTACCCGGCATCGCGGCATCGAGCGCTGAGTCACCGCGCGGGCCGTGACCGGCCGCGTCGGGGTGGCCGGTCGCCACGACGCCTCAGCGATACACGGCCCGGTGGGCGGTGTCCACCGCCCGGCGATAGGCGCCGCCGGTGAACGTCTGGTCCCGGGCCAGCGCGGCCCGAGCCGCGTTGGCCCCCGGCGCCCCGTGCACCCCACCGCCGGGATGCGCCGACGCGCTGGCCAGGAAGAGCCGGTCGACCGGGGTGTCCGCGCGGCCGAGTCCGGGCACCGGGCGCAGGAACAGTTGCTGGTAGGGCGCGGCGGTGCCACCACCGAGGGCACCGCCGACCAGGCTCGGGTTGGCCTCCTCCAGATCGGCCGGCCCGAACACGTGCCGACCGACCACCAGGCTCCGGAAGCCGGGCGCGGCGGCCTCCAGCACCGCCTCCATCCGCTCCACGTGACCGAGCACGTCCTCGCTGCGCCAGTGCCGACGAAACGGCAGGTGCGTGTACGACCAGAGCGACTCTGTGCCCGGCGGGGAGTGGCTGGGGTCGGCCACCGTCATCTGCCCGACCAACAGGAACGGGTCGCGGGGCAGCTCACCTCGGGCGAGCGTCGCGGAGTAGCCGGTCAGCCCGCCGAGATCCGCACCGAGGTGCACGGTACCGACGGTGGCCAGCCGCCGGTTGGTCCACGGCACCGGCCCGGACAGCGCCCAGTCCACCTTCAGCGTCGACCCGTCCCACCGGAAGTGCTCCAGGTCCGCCACCAGCCTCGGTGGTAGCGCCGCCGCGCCGACCAGGTCCAGGTAGAGCGCGGGCGCGGGCACGTCCGCCAGCACCGCCCGGCGCGCCCGGTACAACCCGCCGTCGACGGTGCGCACGCCCATCGCCCGACCCCGGGCCACCAGGACCCGGTCCACCCGGGCGTCGTGGCGGATCCGGCCGCCCCGCTCGGTCAGCCGGGCCACCAGCGCGTCGGTGATCTTCTGTGCCCCGCCGGTCGGCACCGGCCAGCCGACCTGCTGGCCGAGCATCGCCAGCAGCCAGCCGTACAGGCCGGAGCCGGCGTCCTCGGTGGACAGATCGGTGTGCAACGCGCAGCCGGCCATCAGCGCCGGCCCCCCGGCACCGGTGAACAGTTCCTCGCCGAGGCGACGCACCGGCAGGACCATCCGCCGGGCCAGCCGCAACGCACCGCCGGTGTGCAGCCGACGCAGCATGTCCAGACCGGGGCGTACCGGTGGGAACGGGGTGCCGATCAGGTCCAGCATCGGATCGGCGATGTGCTGCCACTGCGCGTACGCGGCCAGCCAGCGTTCGCCGTCGCCGGGCGCGAACTCCTCCAGCGACGCCGCCGTGACCTCGGGGTCGCGGTTGAGCAGGGCGGCCCGGTCGTCCGGGAAGAGGTGGGCCAGCACGTCCGGGGCGTGCCGCCAGGCCAGTCCGTACCGGGTCAGGTCGAGCCCGCGCAGCACCGGGGAGGCGTAACCCAACGGGTAGAAGGAGCTGTAGAGGTCGCTGAGGTAGCCGGGCGCGGTCACCTCCGCCGAGCGCACCGCTCCGCCCGGCGCGCCGGTCGCCTCCAGCACCAGCACGTCCCAGCCCGCGTCGGCGAGCAGGTTCGCGGCGACCAGGCCGTTGTGGCCGGCGCCGACGACCACCGCGTCGGCCTGCTCGGCGCCGAGAGAACCGGACGACATCATCCACCGACGCTACCCGGGCTCAACCGGGCGAAACGTTTGCCCGGCGACCATCGGGGCATGCAGCGCGCCATGTACACGGTTGCGCAGCTCATCGGTGGGGTGTGGGGGGCCGGCGAGGAGGCCGGTGACCTGGTGGTGCACGACCCGGCGACCGGCGCTGCGGTGACCGCCGCCCCGGTCGCCACCCCGGACGAGGTCGGCAAGGCGGTCGCGGCGGCGCGTGGCGTGGCGGCCGAGTGGGCGGCGACGCCGCCGGCCGAGCGGGCCGCCGCGTTGCACCAAGCCGCCGACGCGGTGTCCGCCGCCGCCGACGAGCTGGCCGAGGCGACCACCGCCGAGATGGGCAAGCCGCTCGCCGACGCCCGGGGCGGCGTCGAGGCCGGCATCGCCACCCTGCGGCAGTACGCCGAACTCGCCCCGGCCCGGGGCGGGCGGACCCTGCACGGCGCGCCCGAGGCCCTGGACTTCATGACACCGCAGCCGCGCGGCGTGGTCGCCGTGATCACCCCGTGGAACGACCCGGTGGCGGTGTCCTGCGGGCTGCTCGGCGCCGCCCTCGTCACCGGCAACGTGGTGCTGCACAAGCCGAGCGAACGCACCCCGGCGACCGGGTGGCTGCTGGCCCGCGCGTTCGACTCGGCGCTACCGGCCGGTGTGCTCTCGCTGCTGACCGGCGGGGCGGAGACCGGCGCGGCGCTCGCCGGTGCCGAGGTGGACGTGGTGGCGCACGTCGGGTCGACCGTGACCGGACGGGCCGTCGCCGTGGCAGCCGCCCGCAGCGGTGCCAAGGTGCTGTTGGAGAACGGCGGCAGCGACCCGCTGATCGTGGACGCCGACGTGGACCCGGTCTGGGCCGCCGGGCAGGCCGCGATCGGCGCGTTCGCCAACGCGGGGCAGATCTGCGTCGCGGTGGAGCGCGTCTACGCGCACCGCGACGTGGCCGAGGACTTCGTCGCCGCGCTGGTGGAGCGGGCGGCGGCGCTGCGCGTCGGGCCGGGTGGCGATCCGGCCACCGACCTGGGTCCGCTGGTCGACCGGCGGCACCGCGACCAGGTGCACGGGCAGGTGACGGCGGCGGTCGCCGACGGGGCGCGGATCCGGGTCGGCGGGACGCTGCCGGAGGGGCCGGGCGCCTTCTACCCGGCCACCGTGCTGGACAACTGCCGGCACGACATGGCGCTGGTGCGGGAGGAGACGTTCGGGCCCGTCGCGCCGGTGGTGGTGGTCGACTCGTTCAGCGAGGCGCTGCGGTGTGCCGCCGACTCGCCGTACGGGCTGGCGGCGACCGTACTGACCGGGTCGATGAGTCACGCCCAGCGGGCCTGGCGGGAACTGCCGGTCGGCACGGTCAAGGTGAACGCGGTCTTCGGCGGCGCTCCGGCCGGGGCGGCCCACCCGCGTCGGGGCAGCGGTCAGGGCTTCGGCTACGGGCCGGAGCTGCTGGACGAGTTCACCGCCGTCAAGGCGGTGCACATCGAGGCACCCGGCGGCGGGCACTGGTGAGGACCGCGCCGGTACGCCGAGGGCCCCGACCCGTGCCGGTGACGGCGGAGTCGGGGCCCTCGGGGCGGCGGGTCAGTCGCCGCGTGCCCTGGCGGTCTGCCGGTCGTTCGCCTTCTGGATGGCGCTGACCAGTTCCGGCTTGCTCATGCTCGACCGGCCCCGCACGTCCAGTTCGCGGGCCCTGGCCATCAGGTGCTCCTTGGGGGCGTTCGCGTCCACCCCACCGGCGGTGGGTGCCCGCCGTTCCGGGCCGCCTCCGGCGGCCTGTCGGTCACTCGGGCCCTTGCGGCCCTTGGGCTCCCAGTGGTCGCCCACCTTCTCGAACTCGTGCTTCACGGCGGCGAAGGCGGTGCGGTGTGCCCGTTCCCCCTCGCCGTACGTCTCGACGGCCGAATCGTGCGTCTTCTCCCAGGTGCGCTGTGCCTTCTCCGGGGAGCGCCGCAGCGTGCTGGGCAGTACCTCGCGCCCGGGCATCTCGATCCTCCTCCGTGGTCGGGCCATTCCGACTGGCGTTCCCCGCCCCGGCGGCGCCAAACCCGGAATCCGGTTTGCCGCCGAGCGGCCGGGGGTACCGGCCGGGCCACCCGGCGTACCCTGGTGCCGGTCGTCAGCAGGGAGCGGTGATGACCACGACGAACCCGGACGCCACGGCCGAGGAGCCGCCGGTGTCCGATCTACCCGCCCGGATCCGGCAGTTGCACTGGTCGACGTGGCGGGGCGTGCTGGTCCGCAGCGGGCGCAACTACCTACAGGACAACTGCACCGACTGGGCCGCCGCGCTCACCTACTACGGCGTGCTCGCGCTCTTCCCCTCCACCGTCGTGGTGGTCGCCCTGGTCGGGCTGGTCTCGGACGGGGAACGCACCGTCGACACCGTGCTCGACCTGGCCCGGGACGTCGGGGCGGGTTCGGTGGTGGCGAACGAGAACTTCGTCGGCGTGGTCCGGGGCGTGGTGGAGCAGAACAGCTCGGCCGGGGTGCTGCTCAGCTTCGGTCTGCTCGGCGCGCTCTGGTCCGCCTCGAACTTCATCGCCTCGTTCACCCGCGCCTCGAACACCGTCTACGGGGTGACCGAGGGGCGGCCGGTGTGGAAGCTGCGGCCGATCCAGATCGGGTTGGCGGCGCTGTCCCTGGTGCTGCTCGCCGTGGTGGCCACCGGGCTGATCGTCAGCGGGCCGGTCGCCGACGCGGTCGGCGACCTGGTGGGCGCCGGGGGCGCGGCCCGGACCGCCTGGTCGGTGGTGAAGTGGCCGGTGCTCGCGATGATCGCGATGCTGCTGATGTCGATGCTGTTCTGGGTGGCGCCGAACGTCCGCCAGCCCCGGTTCCGGTGGCTCACCCCGGGCGGGGTGGTGGCGCTGGTCGCCTGGGCGTTGGGTTCCTTCGGCTTCGGCCTGTACGTGGCCAACTTCGGCTCGTACGACACCACCTACGGCAGCCTCGGCGCGGTGATCGCGTTCCTGGTCTGGCTCTACCTGTCCAACTCCGCCCTGCTGCTCGGGGTGCAGATCAACGCGGAGTTGCAGCGCGGACGGGTGCTCCAGTCCGGCGTGCGCGACGCCGAGGAGCCCGTCCTGCCACCGAGGTCACCGGCCGCTTCGTGACCCGGTGCCGGGTTTACCACCCCCTCCCCCGGGTAGCGCAGAAGGCATGGAACGGGGCAGCAGCAAGCACTCACCGAGAGTCGACGACCAGATGGAGCAGGAGGTCAACGGCCTGGTGCAGGGGCCGGGGACCGGCGGCTCCCGGGTCGACGAGTTCCGGGTGCCGGAACCGGCGGGCGAGGACCAGCCGGAGGCGACCACGGTCGTCGGCGGCGAGAGCCGCAGCGGCACGCCGCAGGGCATGACGTCCGAGGACGTGGAGGGCCGCAGCCGGCTGGGACGGTTCATCACGATGACCGCCCTGCCCGGTGACCGGGCGGCCCTGCTCGCGAACGCGCGGGAGAACGAGGCGCCGGCCGATCTGCTCGCCGAGTTGGAGCGCCTGCCGGAGAGCACCCGGTACGAGACGGTGTCCGAGGTCTGGGCCGCACTCGGCCACCGGAACGAGACGACGCGCTGGTGAGGCTGGCCTGCGGCCCGCCCCCGCACCGGCGCAGGAGAGGATTCTGATGAGTGGTGTGACCGAGCACGTGGACGTGGCCGTCCCGGTACGGACGGCGTACGACCAGTGGACGCAGTTCGAGGAGTTCCCCCACTTCATGGAGGGCGTCGAGGAGGTCCGTCAGCTCTCCGACACGCTCACCCACTGGACCGTGGAGATCGCCGGGGTCAAGCGCGAGTTCGACGCGGAGATCACCGAGCAGCTCCCGGACGAGCGGGTCGCCTGGCATTCGACCGGCGGCACCAAGCACGCCGGGGTGGTCACCTTCCACCGGCTCGACGAGCAGAACAGCCGGGTCAGCCTCCAGTTGGAGTTCGACCCGCAGGGCGTCCTCGAACAGGCCGGCGACAAGCTGGGCGTGGTGGACCGCCGGGCAAAGGGTGACCTGCAACGCTTCAAGCAGTTCATCGAGCGACGCGGTCAGGAAACCGGCTCCTGGCGCGGCACCGTCGACCGACCGCAGCCCTGATCCCTTCCGTACCTTCCGCCACGGCCGCCGCTCACCCGGCGGCCGTCGCCGTTGCCGGTGGTCGCGCCGGTGCCGGTGGTCGCGCCGGTGCCGGTGGTCGCGCCGGTGCCGGTGGTCGCGCCGTTGCCGGCATCGCCGGGTCGCGCGGGGCGCCGTTTGGCCGGTGCGGGTGGGGGTAGGGCGAGGGTATGAGCGACGACAGGGTGTGGCGTGACGAGGAACGGCTGCCGTTGGAGGAGCTCGACCGGGCGGTCGCCCGGTCCACGCTCGACGGGCAGTCCGACGACGTGACCGGCAACGACGCCGGGGAGGAGGCCGCGTTCGGTCACGGCCCGGAGGCCGCCGACCGGGGTTCGCAGGTCCCCGGTACGGGTCGCGAGCCGACCGACCCCGAGCGCGCCCACCGTCCCTCCACCACCGGACGTACCGGCCCGGACACCCTCTGACCGCACCACCGGATCATCGCCGATCGGGGCGCGGTATCGGGCTTTTCATCCCGTCAAGCGCCTTCTGTGAAGACGCCACGCCCATGATCGGCGGTGATTGGGTCGGCCGGACGGGTCAGGATTCGGACGGGTCGGACAGATTCGGCCGTTCGGCTGACGGCAATGCCGCGACAGCGCGCAAGACTTTCGGGATGCATCAGGGCTCCGGCTTCCTCACCACGCGTCAACGCCGCCTGGCATGGCTCGGCTTCCTGCTCGCCGCCGCTCAGGCACCCGTCTCCGCCCGCTTCACCGAGGACAGCTCCTGGCTGTTCAGCCTCTGCGTCGCACTGATGGTGGCGACTGTGATCATCGCGGACGACACCGCGCGCCGCCGTCCGGCGGACGCCCGCTCGACGGAGTAGGCGCACCCGGGCCGCTGCGGGCGGCGCACCGCCCTCACCCGGCCTCCGGCGGGCGGGCCTCGTGACCCGTCCGACCACGGGTACGACGCCGTTCCTTCATCTCCGCCTCGTACACGTGCCGCCGGCCCCCGACCAACTCGTCGCGGGCGGTCCGGTCCAGGTCACGGAAGAGCGCGTAGTACCCGTCGTCGAACTCCTCGACGAGCTGGAACGTCCAGCGTCCCGCGATCACGTTGCGACCCACCAACTCGTCGGCGATCCGGTCGGCGATCGCCTCGTGCCCGGCCGCACGGAACATCCGCACCGCCTCGTCCAGCATCAGGTCGGCGTGCCCGATGCGCTGGTGCATCGAGTACAGCTCGCCACGGGCGCGTTCCACGCACTCCAGCGCCTCGCTGAGCCTGCCGAGCGCCTCCACCGTGTCGTCGCTCACACCGGCCGGTCGTCGGTGCCGCTCCTCGGGGCCGTCGGTGGTGTCCATTCGTGCCTCCCTGTTGCCGCCACTGCCCGGATGGGCGGTCGCACGTCCGGGTCCGGATGCCCGGCACGACGACCGGCCGACCCCCTGACCAGCCGGGCGGCCGAGGCCGCCGCCGGTCCGCGTTGGCTAGATTCGTTCCCCATGCGCGTGCCGTCGAACCGGGTTCGGACCCGTACCACCGTCGAGGACAACCGGTCGGCCCTGATGGCGCTCGCCACCGCCATGGGTCTGGACGGGCTGGCCGCCGCTGCCGCCCTGCCCGGCCTGCTCGCCGCCGTCGACCAGCACGCCGCCGCGGTGCGCGACAGCCTCCGGGGCGACGACGCCCCGCTGACCGCCGCCGCCCTGGCCGGCTACGCCGAGGGGCTGCGGACCGCCGCCGACGAGCACGGCTGGCAGCCACCGGCCACCCCGGTCGAGTGGGCCGAGGCGGACTGGGTGCTGGTGCGACTGCTCGCCGTCTGCGCGCTGACCGCCGCGCTGGACACCCCGGCCCCGCAGCCGCCGCCGCTGTGACGCGGACGGGTGCCCGCCGTGTGGCGGACACCCGTCGGCGGTACGCGTCCGGTCACCGACCGAACTGCTGGGTCTCGTCACCCGAGTTCCCGGACTGGTACGTGCCCCGTCCCCCGGACATCGAGGACTCCTGCCCTCGCGACATGGCCTGGGTGCGCTCGGCACCCGCCCGGTCGGCCATCTGCCGCTGCATGTCGCTGCGTCCGGCCTGGGTGCCCTGCCGCTGTTCGCGGACGGCCCGCGACTCCTCCGCGATCCGGTGGAGCCAGCCGTCCCAGCGGTTCTGCATGGGCTTGACCAGACCACCGCCCACGCCGACGATCAGGATGCCGGCCACCGTGGCGAGCACCGCGATCAGGACCGGAGTGGTGACGGTGGTGGCGATGCCCACCTGGTTCAGCGCGGCGATGACGCCGAGCGCGATGATGAAGACCGCCGTCAGGTCGGCCAGCACCCGCCCGTACGACAGACCACCCAGCGCACCGCTGACGAGGTCCCGTACCGCGTTGGCGATCGCCGCGGCGATCACCACGATCACGATCGCCACGAAGGCCCGGGGCAGCCAGGCCACCACGCCGCCGATCAGGTTGCTGATCGCGTTCGGACCCCAGACGCCGAAGGCGAACTGAAGCGTGAACAGCAGTACGGCGTAGTACGCCAGGCGGGCCAGGATGTCACTGGCGTCGTACCTGGTCCGTTCGAGCGCGCGCTTGATGCCGCCCCGTTCGACCGCGCGATCGAACCCCACCCGTTCCAGGACCGTATCAACGATCTTGAGCACGGCTCTCGCGATGAGCCATCCGACCACCAGGATCGCGATGAACGCGATGGCCCTCGGTACGAACAGCAGCACCGACCTCCACATGTCGGCCACAGCGTCACCGATGTTGACCTGCCTGGCCGCCAGGGTTTCCGGCATGATGTCCCTCCTGTCGCATGGACTGCCCCGCGCGCATACCCCAACGTCGGGGCGGCACGCCGCGCAGGTCACCTGCTTTTTCCCGACACATCCCGACAGAACGGCCCTGACCTGCCCTGATGACCCGACCCGAACCGCCGGGCACATGATCGGAAACACGGGTCGAGGGGTCGGGCTAGGCTGCGGTCATGCCAGGAACGGTCGGGCGAGTCCCCACGCCAGCAGGTCAGGCGCCCCGTGCGCCGGTGCCGCGCGCCACGACCGTCGTCGGCCACCACGAGTGGGGCGCGACCGTGCTGGGCACCCGCGAGTCCTGGGACCCGGCGGTCCGCGCCGCCGTCGAGGTGGTGCTCGCCTCACCCGCGCCGATGGCGCTCTACCTCGGCGACGAGTTGCTGCTGCTCTACAACGACGCGTACGCCGAGTTGATCGGCGACCGGCACCCGCAGGCCGTGGGGCGGCCCGCCGCCGAGGTCTTCGACCGGGCGTGGCGGCTGCCCGGCGTCGGTGACGTGGTCGAGCAGACGTACCGCACCGGGGAGCCGTTCCTGGAGAAGGAGGTGCCTCTCCCCCTGCACTCCGACGGCCTCGACCCGTCGGTCTACATCTGGGCCTGCTCGACCGTCCGGGACAGCCGGGGCCGGATCGCCGGGGTGCTCTCGGTGGTCGCCGAGACCAACCCGGCGACCCGCCAGTTGCAGGAGCTCAGTGATTTCGCGGCGGCGTTGTCCGGCACGCTGACGCTCGACGACGTGGCCCGGGTCGCGCTGCGGTACGCGCTCACCTCGTTCGACGCCGACCGGGTCTCGTTCGCCGTCGACGACACCGGCGGTGGGGGCGGCTGGCGGCTGGTCCGCCGGGTCCGTGGCGAACTCGTGGACGAGGCGGACGAGCGGCTGCCCCCGCTGTGGCGGCGCGGGCCGGCGGACTGGCCGGCACCGGCCGCGCTCAGCGCGCGTACCGGTCAGGCCCGGTTCGTCGACGACGGCGAACCGCTGCGCGAGACCGCCGCCGACCGGCACGACCAGCGGGTCCGCGCCCTGGCGTCGGTGCCGCTGCGCGCCTCCGGGGTACGCGGCGCGCTCACCGTCGGATACCGCACCCCGCACACCTGGACCGCGCCGGAACGGGCGTTGCTGGCCGCGTCGGCCGAGTTGGTCGGTCAGGCGACCGAGCGGGCCCGCCGCTTCGAGACCCAGCACGGCACCGCCCAGTTGCTCCAGCGCAGCATGCTGCCGGAGAACCTGCCGAGCCTGCCGCTGCTGCGGATCGCCGCCCGATACGACCCGGGGGTCGACGGCAACGCCGCCGGTGGCGACTTCTACGACGCCTTCGTGCTGCCCACCGGCGACCTGGGGGTGGTGCTCGGCGACGTGGCCGGGCACGACGTGCAGGCCGCCGCCCGGATGGGACAGGTACGCGCCGCGCTGCGGGCGCTGGCGCTCAACGACCCGCGTCCCGACCAGGTGCTCGTCGGGCTGGACCGGCTGGTGACCAGCCTCGGGTCCGAGACCGGCACGTACGAGCTGTTCGTGACCGTGGCGTTCGGGGTGATCGACGTGCAGCGGGAGCTGCTCACCCTGGCCAGCGCCGGTCACCCGGCCCCGCTGGTACGGCGCTGCGGGCCCGGGGGCGAACCACGGGCCGAGTACGTGGACGTGCCGACCGGCGCGCCGCTGGGCATCGGCTACCACCCCGCCACCGGCACCGTCGCGTTCTCCCCCGGCGACACCCTGCTGCTGTTCAGCGACGGTGTGGTGGAGCGCCGACGGCAGGGGCTGTCGCACGGCCTGGCGCGCCTGGCGGAGTCGGTGGCCGCCGCGCCCAGCGGTGACCCGAGGGCCCTCTGCGCCACCGCGTCGTCCTCGGTCCCCGGTGCCACCGAGGACGACGTGGCCGTCCTGGCCGTCGAGTACGCGCTGCGACCGAGCCGGTCGGCCCGGATGGAGGTGCCGGCCGAGCCGACGGCGCCGAGCCGGGTCCGGCACTGGATGACCGCGCTGCTCACCGAGTGGCGGGTGGCCGAGTCGGTGATCGGCGCGGCGGTGCTCTGCACCAGCGAGTTGACCACCAACGCCCTGCTGCACGCCGGCACCGAGGCCCGGGTGGAGATCGACCTCAGCCCGGAGCGCCTGCTCGTCTCGGTGGCCGACTCCGGGTCCCGGGGCACGGTGACGCGGGCCCGCACCGACACGCTGAGCAGCCGGGGACGCGGGCTCGGGCTGATCGAGGAGCTGAGCGACGCCTGGGGCACCGACCCCACCGTGCGCGGTTCGACCGTCTGGTTCGAGATCCTGCTCCCACCCGGCTGACCCCGCCCGGCGGGCGACCCGGCCCGCGCCTCAGGTCAGCCGCTGGACCAGGGCGCGGCCGAGGTCGCGGCCGGACCGCCAGGCGGTCTGCACCCGGGACTCGCCGAAGACGTCCCCGGCCAACCCGATCCCGTCGCCGTCCAGATGGAACGCGACGTGCTCGCCGGAGGTGGGCTTGGCGTACGTCCAGCGGTGCACGTGCACGTGCTCGGCGCGCTCGGGTAGCGCGAGCAGGTCGCGGACGGCCGCCTCGACGGCCGACGCGGCGCCGGTGGGCTGCGCGAGATGACCGGCGGCGAACTCCGGCGTGGTGTGCGCGACCAGCACCGGTGCACCGTCACCGCGCCGGTCGCCGTCGTCGCAGACCAGGCTGAGCAGCGGATGGTCGTTGACGAAGGCGCCCCGGAAGTCGGACCAGCGTCGGGTCGGGAAGCGCAGCACGGCGGAGAGCGTCGGCGCCCAGCGCTGCCGCCCGGCCGCCTCGGTGGCGTCGGCCAGGGCCGGGTCCAGCAGCAGCGCCGCCTGCGGGCCCGGCATCGCCAGGACCGCCGCCGCGCACGCGGTGCCGTCCACCAGCGGACCGGCCTCGACGCCGAGCACCAGCCGGTTCACCACCACCGGCAGGTCGCGGGCCAGGTGCTCGACAAGGGACCGCAGACCCCGGGGAGCGGACCAGCGCATCGGCCCGGCGACCTCGCGCCGCCCGGTGCCGTCGTAGGAGACGAAGGTGTCGGTCCACTCGTGGGCCAGGCCGGCGGCCTCCCATTCGCGTACCACCTCGGCGAACTCCGGATCGCTCACCGTCAGGTAGGCCGCGCCCAGGTCGGCGGGGCGGCCGTCGAAGCGTTTGCTGGCCATCCGCCCACCGGCCACCCGACCGCGTTCGCGGATCTGGACGGGCACGCCGGCCCGCGCCAGTTCCGCCGCGCAGGCGACGCCCGCGATCCCCGCACCGACCACCACGACACCCGTCCGATCCAGACCCATCCGGTGATCGTATTCGCGACCTGGCCCACGTGGCGGCGACCGAGCGGCGACCGTCGATCCTCCGGATACTTCCGGAAGGTCTTCACAAGTTCGCAACCGGCCCGTACCTTGTCGGACATGTGGGAGCGCTTCCACGCACTGTCTTCGATGCATACGAGGAGCAGTCCATGAGAACCCGAGGCACCTATGCCGTGGTCGGCGCCGTCGCGACGGCCCTGACCGTGGTCGCCACCGTCGGCGTGGGCGCGTTGCGTCCCGCGCCCGCCGCCGCCGCCGACTCCGTGTTCTACGTCGATCCGGACACCAGCGCCGCCCGCTGGGTGGCCGCCAACCCGAACGACTCCAAGGCCGCCGTGATCCGGGACCGGATCGCCAGCGTCCCGCAGCCCCGCTGGTACACCACCACCAACACCTCGACCGTACGCGCCGAGGTCAGCTCCTTCGTCACCGCCGCCGCCAACGCCGGCAAGATCCCGATCCTGGTGGTCTACAACATCCCCAACCGCGACTGCAGCAACCACAGCGGGGGCGGTGCGCCCAACCACTCCACCTACCGGCAGTGGGTGGACCAGGTCGCCGCCGGGCTCGGCGGTCGACCCGCCACGATCATCCTGGAGCCCGACGTGCTCCCGATCATGACGAGCTGCATGAACGCCAGCCAGCAGGCCGAGGTCCGGGCCTCCATGGCGTACGCCGGCAAGGCGCTCAAGGCCGGCTCGTCGGCGGCGAAGGTCTACTACGACATCGGCCACGGCGGATGGCTCGCGCCCAGCGAGGCGGCTGCTCGGCTCAACGCGGCGGACATCGCCAACAGCGCCGACGGCATCTCGGTGAACGTGTCGAACTACCGCCGCACCGCCGACGAGGTCTCGTACGCCAAGCAGATCATCCAGGCCACCGGCATCTCCCGCCTTAAGGCGGTCATCGACACCAGCCGTAACGGCAACGGCCCGGCCGGCTCGGAGTGGTGCGACCCGCCGGGACGGGCGATCGGCACGCCGAGCACCACCGCCACCGGCGACTCGGCGATCGACGCGTTCCTCTGGGTGAAGCTGCCCGGCGAGGCCGACGGTTGTATCGCCGCGGCCGGACAGTTCGTGCCGCAGCGGGCGTACGACCTGGCGATCGCGGCCGGCCCCCCGCCGACCACCACCCCGCCGACGACGACCCCGCCGACCACCACTCCCCCCACCACCACGCCGCCGACCACGCCGCCCCCGTCCAACCCGCCCGCCGGAAGCTGCGCGGTGACGTTCACCCCGAACACGTGGGCCGGCGGCTTCACCGCCGAGATCCGGGTCACCAACCGCAGCGTGGCGCTCACCGGCTGGACGCTCGCCTTCAACGCCGGCTCCGGCGTACGGCTGAGCAACGGCTGGAACGGCACCTGGAGCCAGTCCGGTGACCGCATCGAGGTCCGCAACGTCGCGTACAACGGCAGCGTGCCCGTCGGCGGCACGATCAGCGTGGGCTTCCAGGGCACCTACAGCGGCAGCAGCCTGCCGACGCCCGGCCCCTTCACCCTCAACGGCGGCACCTGCGCCTGACCGGCGCGCCCCCAGGACCACACCGGGCCCACGGGCCACCACCACAGACCGGGCCTCCGGCCGACACCGCGACAGCGGCGGCCGGGGGCCCGGTCGCCTGCGCGGGACCGGCCGGTACCCGATCCGCCACGGGCGTTACCACTCGCCCCAGGCGGGAACGCGAGCCGAGACGAAGGAGGAGACCCATGACCACACAGTCGAATCCCTCGGCGTGGCAGCCTGGCGTGACCGGCGGCGACACCCTCCCGTCCGGCCCCGGAGGCCGCACCGCGGCACCCAGCGGCGACGGGCACGGCCCACCGGCCGGACCGCCGACCGTGACACTGGGCGCGTACCCGGACTATCCGTCCGCGCAACGCGTCGTGGACTATCTGGCCGACAACCGCTTCCCGGTCGAACGGACCGCCATCGTCGGCACCGACCTCACCCTGGTGGAGACGGTGCTCGGTCGGCTGACCACCGCGCGGGCCGCGCTGATCGGCGCCGGTACGGGTGCCTGGCTCGGACTGTTCATCGGTCTGCTGTTCGGCATCTTCACGGTCGGCAACTGGCTGGCCGTGCTCCTGGTCGGCCTGGTCATCGGTGCCGTCTGGGGTGCCGTGTTCGGCGGGGTCGCGCACGCCATGACCGGCGGCAAGCGGGACTTCACCTCGGCCAGCTCACTGCGGGCCAACCAGTACGCGGTGACCGTCGAGGCGGACGTCGCCGAACAGGCCCGACAGCTCGTGGGCCGACTGCACCTGGGCGGTCGCTCGGCACAACCGGCGACCTGACATCACGCGAGGCCCACGGGTGGGAACTCTCCCGCCCGTGGGCCGCTTCGCGTGGTCAGGGCCGCGCTTCCCCGCAAGGTCACGACAGTGAGCCCGGCGGCACGAGGTGGGGAGATTTGGTGTCGCTGGAGCGACACCAAATCTCCCCACCTCGGCCTCGCGCGGAGTCGACCATTCCCCGGTCGCGCATCGGGGCGGGCCCTCCCCGTGGCGACCTGTCAGGGCCGGTCGCCCTGACCACCGCTGTGCGGCACCCGCTCCGCCGGGACGACGCCGAGCCGACCCGCCTGGTAGTCCTCGAACGCCTGGATCAGCTCGTCCCGGCTGTTCATCACGAACGGGCCGTACTGCGCCACCGGCTCGCGGATCGGCTGCCCGCCCATGATGTAGAGGTCCAGCGTCGGGGTGCGGCTGTCCTGCCGGGCGTTGGCCTTGAACCGCAGCGCGTCGCCCGGGCCGTGCACCGCGAGCTGCCCGGTGCGGACGCCGCGTCCGTTCGCGCCGACCGTGCCCCGGCCGCCCAGCACGTACACCAGGGCGTTGAAGTCCGGCCGCCACGGCAGGTCGACCTGCGCGCCGGGCTCGACCGTCACGTGGGCGACGGTGATCGGCGTGTACGTCGATCCGGGTCCCTGGTGCCCGGCGATCTCACCGGCGATCACCCGGACCAGCGCGCCACCGTCCGGCGTGGTGACCAGTGCCGCCTGGTTGCCCCGGATGTCCTGGTATTTCGGCGGGTTCATCTTGGCCACCTTGGGCAGGTTGACCCAGAGCTGGGTGCCGTGGAACAGACCACCGCTGACCACCAGGTGCTCCGGCGGCGCCTCGATGTGCAGCAGGCCACTGCCGGCCGTCATCCACTGGGTGTCGCCGTTGGTGATGGTGCCGCCACCGCCGTGGCTGTCCTGGTGGTCGAAGACCCCGTCGATGATGTACGTGACGGTCTCGAAGCCGCGGTGCGGGTGCCAACTGGTGCCCTTCGGCTCGCCCGGCGCGTACTCCACCTCGCCCATCTGGTCGAGGTGCAGGAACGGGTCCAGCTCGGTGGTGGGTACCCCGGCGAAGGCCCGGCGCACCGGGAAGCCCTCGCCCTCGAAGCCGCTGGGCGCGGTGGTCAACCGGCGGACCGGACGGATGACGGTGGTCGACTCGTCGAGCTTGGGCAGTCGGGGCAGGACGAGGACGTTGTCGACGGTGATGGCGGGCATCGGAAGCTCCTTCAGCTCTCGCGGGGGGCGGTGCCGGCGGTGCCCTGCAACCGCTGGCCGAGTCGGGTGAAGACCGTGGTCAGGCAGGCGATCTCGGCATCGTCGAGGTCGTCCATCAGGTGGGTGCGGACCGAACGCAGATGGTGCGGGGCGGCCTCGCGCAACGCCATCAGCCCGGCGGCGGTGAGCACCGCCTCGCTGCCCCGCCCGTCGTCCGGACAGGGCTGCCGGGCGACCAGGCCACGCCGCTGCATGGAGGAGACCTGGTAGGTCAGTCGACTGGGCGAGAAGACGAGCCGACCGGCGAGCTCACCCATCCGCAGCCGCTGCCCCGGGGCCTCGGCGAGCAGCACCAGCACGTGGTAGTCGGCGAAGCTCAGCTCGCTGGCGGCCCGCAGGTCGTCCTCCAGCCGGGTGAACAACCGCTGGCTGGCCTCGATGTAGGCCCGCCAGGCGGCCAGTCGCACCTCGCTCAGGTTCTCCGTCATGGCGCCACCGTAGCACTTATTCAAGATTTGAACAACGGAGCCCCGGGCAGCACCATCTGCACCACACTCCCCAGGTAGATGATTCGGTCAAAATTTGAAGCGACACCGCGCCGACCCTCGCCGATCTTGGAGGAGTGGCGGGCGTTCCGGGGCTTGTGTGCCTTGTGTCGCTACCACAAGTCCATGATCGCGGGGGGCGTGCCCGCGGGGCGGGGCGTGCCCGTCGTGGGGCATGCTCCCCGACGGAGGACGCGGCTGTGCGACACTTTCGCGTCGTGGAACTGACCGGCCCCGGCCTGCTGCTACGCCCCTGGAGCACCGCGGACGCGCCCGCCGTGCTGGCCGCGTGGCACGACCCGGCCATCGCCCAGTGGAACCCGCAGGGCGATGCGTTCGACCTCGACACCGCCCGGCAGTGGGTTCGGTGGCGGGCCGACTGGTCCCAGGGCACCCACGTCTCGCTGGCGGTGGCCGACCCGACCCGACCGGAGATCATGCTCGGCTCGGTCTCGCTGCACCGCATCCACGCGGGCGACGCGTCGATCGGCTACTGGATCGTCGCCGCCGCCCGCCGACGGGGCCTGGCCTCGGCGGCGGTCCGACTGCTCACCGAGTGGGCCTTCCGCGACCTGGGCCTGCACCGCATCGAGCTGTGCCACGCGGTCGCCAACCCGGCCTCCTGCCGGGTCGCCGAGCGGGCCGGGTATCCGGTCGAGGGCACGCTGCGGCAGTCACACCGCTACGGCGACGGCCGACGCTACGACGAACACCTGCACGCCCGCCTCGCCACGGACTGAGCCCTGCGGCGACGGCGCGCCAGCCGGGTCAGGAGACGGCGAATATGCCGGCCACGCCCAGCAGGACCATCACCAGTACGGCCAACAGCGCACCCCGCTCGCTCTCCACCGCCTGCTCGCGGTGCTCGGTCACGGAGTTCGTCATCTCGCCGTGCATGGTGCGGCCTCCTCGCTGCTCGGGCCGAAGCCGGGCCCACGTCACCGGCACGGACGGCCGGCGGGACGAGCCCGATCCGGGATGGTGAGGCCGGGGCGGCCTCCGGGTGGTCACGCCGACGCGCACGGCGATGTCGCCCGGCGCACCGGGGCGTACCGACCCGCGACTGGCTTACCCACCTGGAACAGGGAAAACCCGAAAGAGGCCCGGATTTCTCAGCCGATGGACGGCCGGCGCGGGCTCAGTGGTGCGCGGGCAGCGGGCGTTCGGCGTACGGCACGTCCGTCGACCCGGACTCCGGAGTGTCGAGCACGGTCAGCCCACCCGGGTACGCGAACGACGCCCGGGGCGAGTAGTAGCCCCACCCGATGGTGAGCGGGTTCTCCGGCCGCAGCGCGTACACGGGGTGCTCCGGGTCCAGGAACTCCACCGACTCGATCTCGAAGGAGGTGCTGGGCTCGGCGACCACCGGGTAGATGCTGCTCACCAGCCGGTCGTGCAGTGCGGTGACGTACCGGTGGTGGCCGTTGTGCACGGCGTGGCCGGTCTCACCGGCACGCACCCGGGCCCGGATCACCGGCACGCCGCCGATGGTGGTCTCGGTCACCAGTTCGTGCCCGTTCGCGACGATGGTGGTGTCACCGGTCAGCGCGGGAGCGCCCCGGCCGAGGGCGTACTGGCGGACCAGTTCGCTGGAGGTCACGTAGTGGGTCCACCAGCCCCCGGGGGTCACGCCGTCGGGCGCGTCCACGCCGGCCAGGGTCACCCCGAGGTAGGTCAGCGAGTACGAGCCGAAGCCGGAGGTCTGGCTCGCGTCGTCCACCACGTACTGGTTCATGAAGACCTGGCCGCCGGGATGCGGGCACAGCCCGGCCGGGACGAGCGCCGCCACCGCGTCCGGATCCGCCGGCAGCCAACTGAAGTACAGCGTCCGGCAGTTCACGACGAGTTGGGGCACCGCGGGGTCGAGCACAACACCTCCGGTCGACAGTTTTCCCGCGACGCTATGCCCGGTCCCACCGACGGGACAACGACGGATAGGCGACAGTCGTCACACCGACCCGGCGGCATCTCCCCCGATCGGCGGCGTCAGCCCGCCGTCCGTCCGGGCCCGCGCGAGTGACGACCGATGAGGGGATCGTCCGAACCGCCCAGTGGAGATCACGAATCACCCTCCGAACCGGCGGTAGTTGATGGACGAATGACCGATTGAGGAGGTTTCATGCCTCAAAATCACTTAAGCACATCGTCCGTTCGGCTAGATTTCTGCGGCACCATCAGGCTAAGGTGACTCCCGAACGGACTAACAGCTCTAAACCAAAGCGTCACGTCTTTATCCGCGGACGAGGTGCAGGGAGGACCACCATGACCGCGCTCACCGAAACGGCGACCGCCCCGGCGCCGAAGCTCGACCCGCGATCACTCTCCGACAGTGCCACCGACCTACTCAACGCGATGGCCGCGCTGCCGGCCGGGCACCCGTCCCGGGCCGCGCTGCGGGACCGGGCGATCGAGGCCTGGCTGCCGCTGGCCAACCACCTCGCGCACCGCTACAGCGGGCGCGGCGAGCCCACCGACGACCTGGCCCAGACCGCGGCCGTCGGCCTGATCAAGGCGATCGACAAGTTCGATCCCACCCGGGGCGTCGACTTCGCCGGCTACGCGATCCCCACCATCATCGGCGAGCTCAAGCGGCACTTCCGCGACCGCACCTGGGACATCCGGGTCCCCCGGCGGCTCCAGGAGCTGCGGCTGGCCATCTCCGACGCCAACAGCTCGCTGTTGCAGACCCTCGGCCGCTCGCCGACGGTCGCCGACATCGCCACCCACCTCAACCTCACCGAGGAAGAGGTCCTGGAGGGCCTGGAAGGCGCCCGCGCCTACAACGCGGTGTCGCTGTCCACCCCGACCGGTGACGGCGACCGGGCGACCGAGCTGGGCGACATGCTCGGCGGCGAGGACAGCGAGTTCGAGCTGGCCGAGCTGCGGGTGGCCCTCGGGCCGGCGCTGGCCACGCTGGACGAGCGCGAGCAGAAGATCCTCACGCTGCGCTTCTACGGCAACCTCACCCAGTCGCAGATCGCCGAGCAGATCGGCGTCTCGCAGATGCACGTGTCCCGGCTGCTGGCCCGGGCGCTGACGAAGCTGCGGGGGCAGCTCGACGGTACGTACTAAGGGGGGTGGCGACGGTGGCCGGGTCCGCACGGACCCGGCCACCGTCGTGTCCGCCGCCACCGCCTCGGCCCCGTCGGCCCGCCCGGGCCGGCGCCCGCGTCGGCCGAGCCGGTGGGACGGACGACTCAGGCGGCGGCGGGCTCCCGCCACATCGGCCAGAACGGCGTACCGTCGGGCAACCGGAACGGCTCCGACACCCGGTACCCGTGCCGCGCGTAGAGGTCACGACCGATCTCGCTGCTCGCCTCCAGATAGGCCGACACGCCGTTGGCGTCCAGCCAGGCGTGGTGGTGCCGCAGCAGCGCCGAACCCACCCCCTGCCCCTGGCGGTCCGGCCGCACGGCCAGCAGCGCCAGGTGGTGGTGGTCCCGGTGCGGGTGGTGGGCGGCGAACAGCTCGTCCAGGTGGACGAAGCGCGGCGTCCACTCCCCGCAGGCGGCGGCCAGCCGGGCGTCGTACTCGTCCGGCGGCGGCAGCGGCTCGCCGACCGACGGCAGCCAGACCGCCACCCCGGCCCGGTCCGCCGTGCCGAACACCAGCCCGTGCCGCATCGCGTGCGCCACGATGATCTCGAAGTTCCCGGCCAGCACCGCCTCCCGCTTGGCCTCGTCCGGAACCAGCCACCGGGTGGCGTCCAGGACCAGGAAGGACTCGGCGATGCGCTCGGCCACCCAGCGGGTGTCCGCCACCCCGAGGCGGGAGATCGTCGTCACCGTCATCGCCGCGCCTCCGCCTCGACCGGCGACGGCGGGACCATGACCGCGGCGGCGCTCTCCGCTCCCAGCCCGATCCGGGCGTACGTGTCGGGCCGGCTGCTGCGCAACGTCAGCCCCCACAGCGCGCCGAGCAGCGCCGCCACCGGGTACACCGCCGGGAAGGCCCAGCGCAGCGGGGAGTCGGGCTCGACGCCGAGCAGGTTGGCGAAGTTCTGCACCGCCAGCACGATGATGGCGGTCAGCGCGATCGCGGCGATGCCGGGCGCGATCAGCCGCCGCCAGAGCGTCTCCTGGGCGGCGTTGCGGGCGAAGTAGACGATGATGGCGACCGCGGTGGTCGCGATCAGCAGCAGCACACCGAAGCCACCACTGGTGCCCAGCCAGAAGAACAGTTGCAGGACCGGGTCCCAGCCGTTGAACGCGTACAGCAGGATCACCACCAGGCCGAGCGCGCTCTGCGCCAGCGAGGCGGCCTGGGGCGCACCGGTCGTCGGCGAGGTCCGCCCGAACACCGCCGGCAGCACCCGCTCGCGGCCCAGCGCGAAGGCGTACCGCGCGGTGGTGTTGTGGAACGAGATCATCGCGGCCAGCACCGAGGTCAGGAACAGCGCCTGCCCGATGGTGAGGACGGTGTCGCCCAGGTGTGCGCCGGCCAGGTTGAAGATCAGTTCCACGCTCTGCGTGCCGGCCTCCTCGACGATCCGGTCCGGGCCGACGGCCACCGTCATGCTCCACGACGAGAGGGCGTAGACCACCGCGATGATGGCCACCGACAGGTAGGTGGCCATCGGCACGGTCCGCTGCGGGTCCTTGCTCTCCTCGCTGAACACCACCGCCGCCTCGAAGCCGACGAAGCCGAGGATCGCCAGCACCAGCACCGCGCCGAGGCCGGGCACGAAGAAGTTGTCCGGCGAGAACGCCGCGAAGCTGACGCTGCCGCCCGCCGGGTTGCCCAACTGGCCGAGGTCGAACAGCACGATGACGGCGATCTCGGCGCAGAGCAGCGCGGCCAGCACCATGCCGTTGATGTCCACGCGCAGCAGCCCGAGCAGGCCCACCAGCGCCCAGGCCAGCAGCGCCACGATCCACCACTGTGGCGTCACGCCGAACAGCCGGTCCAGCACCGGTGCCGCCGCCGCGCCGATGGTGCCGTAGAGCCCGACCTGGAGGGCGTTGTACGCGATCAGCGCCACCCACGCCGCGCCCACCCCGGCCGGGCGGCCCAACCCCCGGGCCACGTACGCGTAGAAGGCACCGGCGTTGGCCATCCGGCGGGCCATCGCCACGTAGCCGGCGGAGAAGAGCGCCAGCACGGCGGCGACCGCCAGGAAGGCCAGCGGGATGCCGAGCACCCCGACGACGCCGTAGCCGGTGGTGACCACACCGGCGACCACGGTCAGCGGCGCCGCCGCGGAGAGCACGAAGAAGACCACCGAGGGCACCCCGAGGCGGCCACGGGCCAGTGCCTCGGAGACGTTGCTCGATCGTGGGGTTGTCACTGTCGAGGGCATGACTGCTCCGGATGTCAGGGAGGGGAAGGAAAGGAGCTGACTCAGGGGATGCCGCGCAACACGGCCGCACCCACGGCGGCCTCGGTCTGCCCGACGAGTTCCTTGAGCGGAGCCGGCAGGGCCGGAATGATCAGGTTGAGCCGGTGGTGGGCGCGCGGACCCGCGCTCCACAGCACCTCGCGGGTCAGCCCGGCCGCCGCGACCAGCCCGAGCAGCAGCGCGTCGGGCACGTGGGGCGGATCCGCGCGTTCCAGCGCGGCGCGCAGTCGGGTGGCCGGCCAGGCCGCGACGTTGAGGTCCGTCGGCACGTACGTGACGCTGGTGCGCAGCAGTCGACGCATCTCCTGCCGGCGCAGCACCCCGGCGCGCGCCAGCCGCTCCCCCACCGAGGTCACCGCCGTCTGGGCGAGGAAGCTGAGCCAGGTACGCACCGCCTGGTGCTGTTGCTCGCCGATCAACTGGTCCAGCACGGTGTGTGCCAGCGCGTCGGCCGGTGGACGCCGGTCGACCACGGTGACCTGTCCGGCAGCGACCGTCACGTGTCCATAGAGGACGAGCTCGCCGAGCAGGCCGGCGGCCAGGCCGAGGCTGGTGGCGGCCGGATGCAGCTTGGCCTTGCCCCGGGTGTCGTTGTGCGCGATCAGAAAGAACTCGTCGGCGATGAGCACGCGTCCCCCCTGGCCGGCCGTCCATAGTGATCGCTAACCGGAGGCAAGGATGCACCGAGTGCTACTGCAACGCAACTCCCGTTTTCGGCAGTTGCACTCCGTGCTGACGCGACCTGGGACTTTTCCCGTGACAGACTCGGAGGGTGACTGCGAGCCCCACCGTTCGCCGCCGCCGCATCGCCCGGGAACTCCGCCAGTTGCGCGAACGCGCCGGCATGACCCTGGACGTCGCCGCCCGGCAACTGGACATGTCCAAGAGCAACCTCTCCCGCATCGAGAACGCCCAGATCGGCATCAAGCCGCGCGACGTCCGGGCCGCGCTGGCGCTGTACCAGGTGACCGGCAACGACGCCGAGGCGCTCATCGAGATCGCCCGGGGCGCGCAGCAGCGGGGCTGGTGGCAGCACTACAGCGACGTCCTGCCGGAGTGGTTCGAGTTCTACGTCGGACTGGAGGCCGAGGCGGCCACCCTGCGCACGTACGAGGCGGAGGCGGTGCCGGGGCTGCTACAGACCGAGGCGTACGCCCGGGAGGTCTACCGGCTCACCGCGGGCGAGGACGACATCGACCGCAAGGTGGCCGCCCGGCTGCGCCGCCAGGACGTGCTGCGCAGCGACGAACCGGCTGAGCTGTCGGTGGTGCTGAACGAGGCGGTACTGCTACGCCCCGTGAGCGAACGAGCGGTCATGGCGGAGCAACTCGCCCACCTGGAGACCACCGCACAGCTACCCAACGTCACCATCCAGGTACTTCCATTCGCGGCCGGCGGCCACCCGGCGATGAACTCGCCGTACGTGATCCTCACGTTTGCCGACGCCGCCGACGCGGCCGTGGTTTACCTGGAAAACCTCACGACAGGCCTGGCACTGGAAGAGGTCGCGCAGGTGCGCTCGTATAGCCTTGTGCACGAGAGGCTGCGACGCCTGGCGCTTGATCCAGCGGCGTCTTTGGTACGCCTGAAGGAAGCTTCTCGTTACTTTACGTGACCGTCCGGCGCGGTCACGGTCGGTATCGACGAAGGGATCGCGATGACCGCGCTCGACCTGTCCCGGGCTAACTGGCGTACCAGTACGCGCAGCGTGGGCAACGGCAACTGCGTCGAGGTCGCCGTCGTCGACGGTCGGGTGGCGGTGCGGGACAGCAAGGACCGTCCCGGCCCCGTGCTGAGCTTCCCGCCGTCGGCCTGGCACGCCTTCGTCACCGGCGTCGACGGGGTCCACGCCGGCTGATCCGCCGCCTGCGCGGGCCGCGCCGGGCAGGCGGGCACGTCGAGGCGGGAGACCGGCCCGTCGACCGAGGCGCAGCGGACACGTCGACCGGGGCCGCAGAGCCGGTGCGAGACTGGGCCGTGCTCTCCGACGTACCCCTCGACCTGCCGGTCCGTCCCGCGCTGCCGGCGCTGGTGGCGGCGCTGCGCGCGGCGGGGACCGCGGTCCTCGTCGCCCCGCCGGGCACCGGCAAGACCACGCTCGCCCCGCTGGCGGTGGCCGAGGCGGTCGCCGGGCGCGTGCTCGTCGCCCAGCCCCGGCGGGTGGCCGCCCGGGCCGCCGCCCGGCGGATGGCGACGCTGCTCGGCGAGCGGGTCGGTGACCGGGTCGGTTACGCGGTGCGGGGCGACCGGCGGGTCGGCGCGCGGACCCGGGTCGAGGTGGTCACCACCGGGCTGCTGGTCCGCCGGTTGCAGCACGACCCGGAACTGGCCGGCGTCGGCGCGGTGCTGCTGGACGAGGTCCACGAACGACAGCTCGACGCCGATCTCGCGCTCGCCTTCAGCGTGGAGTCCCGGGCCGCGCTGCGGCCGGACCTGTGGCTGCTGGCGATGTCGGCGACCCCGGAGGCGGACCGCTTCGCCGCCCTGCTCGGCGGGGACCGCCCCGCGCCGGTGGTCCGGGCCGCCTCGGCGCTGCACCCGGTGACCCGGGTCTGGGTGCCACCGGCCCGGCCGGTGCCGCCGCCCGGCGCCGGGCCGGTGGACCGGGCGCTGCTCGACCACGTCGCCGCGACCGTCCGGCGGGCACTCGACGAACAGGACGGTGACCTGCTGGTCTTCCTTCCCGGCGTGGGCGAGATCGCGGCCGTCGCGGGCCGGCTGGCCGCCCTGCGCGACCGCGTCGACGTGCTACGACTGCACGGCCGGCAGGACGGCACCGAGCAGGACGCCGCGCTACGCCCGGGACCGCGACGGCGGGTGGTGCTGGCCACCGCGGTGGCCGAGAGCAGTCTGACCGTGCCCGGGGTGCGGACCGTGGTGGACGCCGGCCTGTCCCGGGTCGCCCGGCTGGACCTGGCCCGGGGACTGGGCGCGCTGGTCACCGTGCCGGTGTCCCGGGCCGGGGCCACCCAGCGGGCCGGGCGGGCCGGTCGTGAGGCACCGGGGCACGTCTACCGCTGCTGGTCACCGGCGACCCACGAGCGACTGGCGGCCCAGCCGGAACCGGAGATCGCCACCGCCGACCTCACCGGCTTCGCGCTCGACCTGGCCGCCTGGGGCGCGCCGGACGGCACCGGGCTGGCGCTGCCGGATCCGCCCCCGGCGGCGGCGATGGCGGTGGCCCGGGAGACGCTCGGCACGCTCGACGCGCTGGACCCGGACGGGCGGATCACCGCGCGGGGACGGGCGATCGCCGCCACCGGAGCGCATCCCCGGCTGGCCCGGGCCCTGCTCGACGGGGCCGCCCGGGTGGGCGCCCGGCGGGCCGCCGAGGTGGTGGCGCTGCTCGCCGAGGAGTCCGTCGCCGGGACCGGAGACGACCTCGCCGCCGCCTGGCGTCGGCTGCGCGACGGCGTCGACCCGGGTGCGACCGCCCGCTGGCGGACCGAGGTACGCCGGCTGCGTACCGCCCTGCCGAGCGGCACCGCCGAGGACCCGTCCGGGAGAGCCCTGCCCGACGACCTGGCCGCCGGGTTGCTGGTCGGGTTGGCGTACCCGGAGCGGGTGGGCCGGGTGCGGCGGCCGGGCGGTTCGGCGTACCTGATGAGTGGCGGGACCGCGGCGGAGCTGGCACCGGGGTCGGCGCTGGCCGGTGCCGGGTGGCTGGCCGTGGCGGTGGCGGACCGTGCGCCCGGCGCGCCGGCCGCGCGGGTCCGGCGGGCCGCGGTGCTGGACGAGGCGACCGCCCGGGAGGTCGGCGCGGCGCTGCTGCGCACCGACCGGGAAGTCGGTTGGTCCGGCGACGACGTGGTGGCCCGGGAGGTGGTCCGGCTGGGCGCCATCGAGCTGGTCGACCGGCCGCTGCCCCGACCCGGCCCGGCGGAGGTCGCCGCCGCCCTGCTGACCGGGCTGCGCGAGGTCGGCCTCGACCTGCTGGGTTGGAGCCCGGCGGCGCGGGCACTACGCGATCGGTTGGCGTTCTGCCGGCGGGCGCTCGGCGACGACTGGCCGGACGTCAGCGACGAGGCGCTGCTGGCCCGCGCGCCGGACTGGCTCGGGCCCGAGCTGGCCGGGGCCCGCCGCCGGGCCGATCTGGCCCGGGTCGACGTGACCGGTGCGCTGCGCCGCCTGGTGCCCTGGTCACTGGCGGGTCGGCTGGACGAACTGGCCCCCGAGCGGATCACCGTGCCGAGCGGATCCCGGATCCGGGTGGACTACACCGACCCGGCCGCGCCGGTGCTGGCGGTCCGGCTCCAGGAGACCTTCGGGTGGGCGCAGGCGCCCCGCGTCGGCGGCGGTCGGGTGCCGGTGCTGCTGCACCTGCTCTCCCCGGCGGGCCGGCCGGTGGCGGTCACCGCCGACCTGGCCTCGTTCTGGCGAACCGGCTACCGGCAGGTACGCGCCGAACTACGGGGGCGTTACCCACGCCACCCCTGGCCGGAGGACCCGACCACGGCCACACCCACCCGGCGGGCTGGGCGCGGCTGACGTGAAAGGAAGGGCACCCTGTTAACGCCTGGTGCATAGCAGGGGACCCTTCCTAACAGCCGTCAGCCGCCGCGCCCAGCCGTCGGCTGGGCGCGGCCGACCGGGTCCGGGCGCGGCTGCGCGTCAGGGCTCGTCGATCACGTCCGCGATGACCACGGTGATGTTGTCCGGGCCACCGGCGTGCAACGCCAGGTCGATGAGCTTGCGGGCGCAGGCATCCCGGTCCGGGTGGGCGGCGAGCACCTCGGCCAGCGTCTCGGCCCGGACGACGTTGGACAGTCCGTCGCTGCACAATAGCCAGCGGTCGCCGTGGCGGGGCAGCATCGTGGCGTACGTCGGGGATACCTCGTCGCCCTGCAGCGCCTGGGTGACCACCGCCCGGCGGGGGTGGCTGCTGGCCTGGTCCGGTGTGATCACCCCCTGGTCGACGAGCATCTGCACGAATGTGTCGTCCCGGGTGATCTGCTTGAGCACGGCGTCGCGGTACAGGTACGCCCGGGAGTCACCCACGTGGGCCAGCGCCAGGCAGCTTCCGGTACGCGCGAACAGCAGCGCGGTCAGCGTCGTGCCCATCCCCTGCCGCTGCGGGTCCTCGCTCACCGCCTGCCGGATCCGGGTGGTGGCCGACTGGATGCCGTCCTGCAACGCGGCGACCAGCGCGTGCTCGGGTATCTCCACGTCCAGCGGCGCCACCGCCTCGATGGCGATGGCGCTGGCCAGGTCGCCCGCGGCCATCCCGCCCATGCCGTCGGCGACGGCCACCAGCCAGGTCCCGGCGTGCAGCGCGTCCTGGTTGCCGCTGCGGATCAGCCCACGGTCGCTCGTCCCCGCGGAACGCAGCTTCAGGGTCATGGGACGCAGCCTGCCAGGAGAAGGGCTCCGTTGTCTCTAGGAGATCAGGACGACCGGGCGTGGCGCGGCGAATCTCACTGGCCGACGACCTCCGAGCCCATCGGATGGGATCGATTGACAGGGCCCGTCCACCCTGGAAACATGCCCGATACCTGGGAGCGCTCCCAGCTTCCTCGCACTCGCCCACCACCATTCCGTCCCGTTCGTCGGAAGGAATATTCCGTGACGCCATACCGACGTCGACTCGCGGTCCTCGCCGCGGCGACCACCGTGGCGCTGGCCGCCGTGAGCGCCGGCACCGCCCACGCCGATCCCCCGGCCGAAGCCCCCGAACAGATCACCAACGGCGATTTCAGCACCGGCGTGTCGCCGTGGTTCTCCTTCGGCACCGGCCCGCTCGGCGTGACCGACGGCCAACTCTGCACCACCGTCGCCGGTGGGTTGGCCAACCCCTGGGACGCCGGCATCGGCCAGGACGCGGTGGCGCTGGTCGCCGGCGCCGAGTACACCCTCGGCTTCGACGTCACCGCGACCCCCGGCAGCAACGTCACCGCCGTGCTGCAACTGGGCAACGCCCCCTACACCGGCTACTACTCGGTCACCGCCGCCGCCACCCCCACCCAGCAACGGGTCGAGCGGACCTTCGTGGCGCCCGAGGACGACGAGCGCGCGCAGCTCATCTTCCAGGTCGGCGGCGCCGCCGAGGGGCAGACCGTCTGCCTGGACAACGTCTCGCTGCGCGGCGGCAACCCGCCCGAGCCGTACGTGCCGGACACCGGCCCCCGGGTCCGGGTCAACCAGGTCGGCTACCTGCCCGGCGGCCCCAAGAACGCCACTGTCGTCACCGACGCCACCGAGGCCCTGCCGTGGCAGTTGCGCGCCGCCTCCGGCAGCGTGGTCGCCAGCGGCACCACCACCCCGCGCGGCGTCGACCCGGCGTCGGCGCAGAACGTGCACTCCGTCGACTTCTCCGGCTACCGCACACCGGGGCAGGGCCTGACGCTCGCCGTGGACGGCGAGGTTAGCCACCCGTTCGACATCTCCGGCGCGCTCTACGAGCGACTGCGCTCCGACGCGTTGCAGTTCTTCTACATCCAGCGCAGCGGCATCGCCATCGACGGCGACCTGGTCGGCGACGAGTACGCCCGTCCCGCCGGTCACCTGGGCGTCGCCCCGAACCAGGGCGACGTCGACGTGCCGTGTCAGGCCGGGGTCTGCGACTACCGGCTCGACGTGCGCGGCGGCTGGTACGACGCCGGTGACCACGGCAAGTACGTCGTGAACGGCGGCATCGCCACCTACCAGTTGCTGAGCACCTTCGAGCGGACCAAGAACGCCGCCACCGCCGGCTTCGGCACCGCTCTCGGCGACGGCACGCTGCGGCTGCCGGAGCGCGACAACGGGGTGCCCGACATCCTCGACGAGGCCCGCTGGGAGCTGGAGTTCCTGCTGCGGATGCAGGTGCCGGCCGGCAAGCCGCTGGCCGGGATGGCCCACCACAAGATCCACGACCGGAACTGGACCGGCCTGCCGTTGCAGCCCGAGGACGACCCGGAGCCGCGTGAGCTGCACCCGCCGTCCACCGCCGCCACGCTCAACCTGGCCGCCGTCGCCGCGCAGTGCGCCCGGCTGTTCGCCCCGTACGACGCGGCGTTCGCGCAGCGCTGCGGCACCGCGGCCAAGACCGCGTACGCGGCGGCCAAGGCCAACCCCACCCGGTACGCCAGCCCGACCGACGGCAACGGCGGCGGCGCGTACGACGACAGCAACGTCACCGACGAGTTCTACTGGGCCGCCGTGGAGTTGTACCTGACCACCGGCGAGCGCGCGTACCTGACCGACCTGACCGCCTCGCCGCACCACACCGGTGACGTCTTCGACGCGCGGGGCTTCGGCTGGCAGAGCGTGGCCGCGCTGGGCCGCCTCGACCTGGCCACCGTGCCGAACGGGCTGCCCGCCGCCGACCTGGCCCGGGTTCGCGCCTCGGTCACCACCGCCGCCGACGGCTACCTCGCCGAGATCCAGCGGCAGGCGTACGGGCTGCCGATGCCCGGTGACGCCGGCAGCTACTTCTGGGGCGGCAACAGCAACGTGATCAACAACGCGGTCGTGTTGGCCACCGCGTTCGACCTGACCCGCGAGGCGAAGTACCGCGACGGTGCGGTGCAGGCGATGGACTACATCTTCGGCCGCAACGCGCTGAACATCTCGTACGTGACCGGGTGGGGCGAGCACGCGGCGGAGAACCAGCACAGCCGCATCTTCGGCCACCAGCTCGACCCGTCCATGCCCAAGCCTCCGGTCGGCTCGCTGGCCGGCGGCCCGAACGCCGCCCTCCAGGACCCGTTCGTGGAGCAGTTGCTGGCCGGCTGCGCGCCGATGTTCTGCTTCGTCGACGACATCGCCTCGTACTCCACCAACGAGGTCGCCATCAACTGGAACTCGGCGCTGACCTGGATCTCCTCGTTCCTCGCCGACCAGGGTGACGCCTCGGCCGTACCGGCGCCGACGTGCTCGGTGTCGTACACCAACTACGGCTTCTGGCAGGGCGGCACCGGCTTCACCGCCCAGGTGGCCATCCGCAACACCGGCACCAGCGCGGTGAACGGCTGGACCGCCCGCTTCGCCTTCACCGGCGACGCCAAGGTCCGGGAGGCCTGGACGGCGAAGGTGACGCAGGCCGGTGCCACGGTGACCGCCAAGAACGAGTCGTACAACGCCCGGATCAACCCGGGCGGCACGGTGACCTTCGGCTTCAACGCCACCACCGGGCCGGGGGCCAACCCCGACCCCGCCCTGGTCACCGTCAACGGCTCCCCCTGCACCGTCTCCTGAACCCCGGGTGGGGGGCCGTCGGCGACCGGCCCCCCACCCGGCCCGTCTCGCCCCCCCGCTTCGTTGATCAAGAGGTTCGGGTCCCGATCCGTGCTGGATCGGGACCCGAACCTCTTGATCGTCGCGTGGCAGCATGGCCGGTATGACGGAGATCGTGGTGCGGCGGGGTGGGGTGGCGGACGCGGCGGTCGTGTTGCGGCTGCTCGATGTCGCTGTCGCGTGGTTGGCGGAACGGGGGCGCACCGGGCAGTGGGGCACCGCGCCGGCCTCGACCGACCCGCGCCGGATCGCCCAGGCCGACGGGTGGGCCGTCGGCGGCGGGCTGTGGCTGGCCGAGGTGGCCGGGCAGCCGGTCGGGGCGCTGGTGGTGGGCGACGCCACCGAGTACGTGCCACCCGCCACCGAGCCGGAGCTGTACGTGAACCTGCTGGTCACCGATCGGGCGCACGCCGGTGCCGGAATCGGTGGCCGGCTGCTGGCACACGCCGCCGAGCTGGCCCGGGAACGCGGTGTGAACCTGCTGCGGGTGGACTGCTACGCGGGCGACGACGGCGCGCTGGTCCGCTGGTACGAGCGGCAGGGCTTCACCGCCACCGATCCGTCCGCCGTGTCCCGACCGGACGGCACGCAATGGCCGGGACAGGTGCTGGCCCGCCGCCTCGACTGAGCCGTCGCCGTCCCCGGCCCCGGTCCCCGGGAGGGTCGGACGGGAGAATGACAGGTACCGGCCGCCCCCACGGACGACCGTCTGCGGAGAAGCGCTGCTCAGCCGCTGCGACCGCGCAGCTTCGGTAGCACCTGCTCGCCGAACGCGTCGAGGAACGGCCGCTGCTCCTGCCCGACGTGGTGCAGCGCGATCTGGTCGAACCCGAGGTCGACGTACTCCTCCAACCAGCCCACGTGCCGGCCCAGGTCGGCGGAGATGTTGACCACCTCGGCGAGGCGGCTCATCGGCACCTCGGCGGAGACCACGTCGAAGTGTTCCGGGGTGGCCAGGTCCCAGCAGACCGGCGGCGCGAAGACGTTGCTGCGCCACTGGTCGTACGCGATCGCCTCGGCCTCGCCATGGTCCGGCGCCCAGCTCAGGTGCACCTGGAGATGCACCGGCCCGCGACCGCCGCCCTCCCGGTACGCGTCGATCATCCGCCGCAGGTGCTCGGGTGCGGCGTTGACGGTGATCAGCCCGTCCGCCCACTCCGCGCACCAGCGGGCGGTCTCGACGCTGACCGCCGCGCCGACCAGGGCCGGAGGCTGCTCGGGGCGGCTCCACAGTCGGGCCCGGTCCACGCGTACCAGGCCGTCGTGGCTGACCTCCTCACCGGCGAGCAGCGCGCGGATGACGTCCACGCACTCGCGCAGCCGGGCGTTGCGGACGTCCTTGCGCGGCCAGACCTCGCCGGTGACGTGCTCGTTGGCGGCCTCTCCGGAGCCGAGGGCGGCCCAGAAACGCCCCGGGTACATCGCGCCGAGGGTGCCGATCGCCTGGGCGATGATCGCCGGGTGGTAGCGCTGCCCGGGCGCGTTGACCACGCCGAAGGAGAGGTCGGTGGCCTGGAGCGCGGAGCCGAGCCAGGACCAGGCGAACCCGGAGTGGCCCTGGCGTTCGCTCCACGGCGCGAAGTGGTCGGAGCACATGGCCGCGTCGAAGCCGACCTGCTCGGCGTGGATCACCGCTTCCAGCAGCGCGCGCGGGTGGATCTGCTCGTGGGAGGCGTGGAAGCCGATCGCCGTCATGCGGGCTTTCCCTACCCACGCGCGGCGCGATGTAAGCAGGGGTCCCCTGCTACCGCCTGGTGCATAGCAGGGGACCCCTCCTTTCATTCCATCGGTCGAGCGGTCAGCCCACCGGTGCGCCGTGCCGGGAGCGCAGCAGCGGGGCGACCTCGGTGGCGAAGCGTTCCATCTCGGCGAAGTGCGGCTGGAATTGGAACAGGAACGTGTCCACGCCGGCATCGGCGAAGGCGCTGATCCGGTCGGCGATCTGCGCGTAGCTGCCGACCAGGCCGGAGAGGGTTCCGCCGTTCGTGCCGACACTGGCCACCCCGACCGCGTTGCGGCCCATCACCCGGGCCGGATCCGCGCCCTCGATCGGCTTGCGCTGTTCCTGGGTCAACCGCCAGAGCCGGTCGAACTCCTCCTTCGCCTCGCTCTCGGTCGGGCGGGCGATGAGGAAGCTGGTCAGCCCGAACCGCAGCGGCGCGCGCCCGGTGCGGGGCCGGGACCGCAGGTCGGCGATGACCGCCCGCACCCCGTCGGGGCCCTCCAGCGGTCGGCCGTTGATCAGGAAGACGTCCGCCGCCGCGGCGGCGAGGGCACGGGCCGGCTCCGACTCGCCGCCGAAGTAGACCAGCGGCGGGCTGCCGGCGTACGGCAGCGGGCGCAGCCGCAGGTCGTCGGCGCGCAGATAGTCGCCGGTCGCGGTCACCGGTCCACCCGCCCATGCCTGCTCCACGATGGACAGCCATTCGCGCGAGTAGTCGTACCGGCGGTCGTGGTCGATCAGCGGCAGACCGAGTCTGGTGATCTCGGGCAGGAACCAGCCGGACACCAGGTTGATCGCGAACCGGCCCCGGCTGATGTGGCCGATCTGGGTCGCCATCTTGGCCAGTACGCCCGGGTTGTAAAGGAAGGGCTTGACCGCAGCGATGATCTCGATGCGGGAGGTCGCCTCGGCGATCGCGGCCGACGTCGTCCAGGTGTCGATGACGTCGCCGTCCGGGTCACCCGGGTTGACGGTGTGCTGGGCGATGAGGGTGGTGTCGAGGCCGAGCCGTTCGGCCTCGACGACGGTCCGCCGGTTGTCGGCGTAGCTGCCGTCGAGGCACTCGTCCGGATGCCGGCGCACCGCCCAGTTCCCGCTGATCGGCGTCCACACCCCGAGACGCGGTGACGTGCCCACGTCAGGCCGCCGGCAGGACGTCGTTGAAGTCGCCGACGAAGACCTGCTTCACGTCGACCGGCTTCTCGATGAACTCGACGGAGAGCAGTTCGTCGGCGAACTCCTGCTGGCGGAGCAGGAACGCGTCGTCGATCGGTTGGTAGCCGGCACCGCTGATCCGGAAGGTGGTGGACAGGGTCGTCAGGCTGTAGTCCACGTGCGGCTTGACGACCTGCGCCGCCTCGTCGGGATGCTGGGAGGCCCAGAGTCCGAGTTCCGCAGCCGCCTGGAAGAAGGCCCGCAACGCCGCGTGCTTCTGCTCGTACGCCTGGGGGCTGACCCGCAGGCAGTAGAGGTTGTTCACGGTGCCGGCGATCCCGTCGATCTCCACCAGTTCCGGGTAGCGCTCCAGGATGTCCGGCGATCCGGGGGCGTTCGCCGAGTACGCCTCGATGTCGCCCTTGACGAGGGCGTTGACGCCGTCGGCACCGGAGATGTTGACCGCCTTGACGTCGTTGTCGGTGAGGTTGTTCTTCTTCAGCAGCCGCTCGTACAACAGCCCGTGGTTGGAGCGGATCGGCATGCCGACGCGCTTGCCCACCAGGTCGGCGAAGCTGGTGATCCCGGAGTCACGACGCACGATGTACTTGATGTTCTGGTCGTTGGGCTTGGTGCAGCCGATGACCTTCTGCCGGCTTCCGGAGGCCGCCGCGGTGATCGGACCGATGTCACCGGTGTCGGAGATGTCGATCTGACCGGCCTCCATGGCCGAGTTCAGTTCGACCGAGTTGGCGAACTCCCGGTATGTGATCTGCACGCCGGGCACCTGGAGGTTCTTCGCCTCGAACAGCGGTGTGTAGCCGTACAGGTCGGTGGTGACCAGGGTGAGCGAGACCGTGCCGTCGGCGTTGGCCGCGCCGCCTCCGCCACCGCAGCCGGTCAGTGCGACGGCGACGGTGAGCACGGCGGCGAGCAGGGGTGCCCGACGGGTTCTGCGGTCGATCATGGTTGTGCCTTTCGACAGGGGTGCCGGTCAGTGCCGGCCGAGTTCGGTTTCGTAGTGGGCGGCACCGAGCTGTTCGAGAATCCGGATCCGGGTCCGCTCGAAGCCGGGGTCCTCGCGGGTGCGGGCACCGGTGAAGTGGGGTCTGACCTCGTCGGCGAGCCGGCCGCCGGTCAGCACGAGGATCCGGTCGGCGAGCACGATCGCCTCGTCGACGTCGTGGGTGACCAGGACGGTGGTGAAGCCGTGCGCCTTCCACAGCGAGTGGACCAGTGCCTGCATCCGGAGCCGGGTCAACGCGTCGAGGGCGCCGAACGGCTCGTCGAGCAGCAGCACCTCCGGCCGCCGGACGAGCGCGCGGGCGAGCGCGGCCCGCTGCGCCTCGCCGCCGGAGAGCGTGCCCGGCCAGGCGTCGGCGAGGGCGTCCAGGCCGACCTCGGCGAGCACCTCCACGGCCTGCCGGCGCAACGCGGCGCGGTTGCCGCGCAGCCCGAAGACGACGTTCTCCCAGACCGAGCGCCAGGGCAGGAGCCGGGCGTCCTGGAAGCCGACCGCGACCGGCTGCCGGACGGACAGCTCACCCTCGTGGTCGGTGTCGAGAGCCGCCAGCGCGCGCAGCAGGGTGCTCTTGCCGCCGCCGCTCTCGCCGACGATGACCAGGAACTCGCCGTGGCGTACCTCCAGGTCGACGGTGTCCAGGATGAGGCGGCTGCCGTAGTGCTTGCGCAGCCCGCGTACGGAGATGCCGGCGATGTCCGGCGACGCCACGCTCATCGGTCCACGAACTCTCGTCGCCACGACAGGGTCTTCCATTCGATGACCCGGACCAGGCCCTCGATGGCCAGGCCGAGCAGCGCGTACAGGGCCAGACAGAGCACGATCGTGTCGGTCTGCAGGAAGTCCTTGGCCCGGGTCAGCATGTAGCCGATGCCGGACTCCGCCGCGACGGTCTCGCCGAAGACCAGGCTGAGCCAGGCGATCGCCAACGAGAACCGCAGTCCGATGAGCAGGTGCGGTAGCGCTCCGGGCAGGATGATGTGCCGGATCACGGCGTACCGGGAGGCCCCGCAGCTCTGTGCGAGTTCCCGGAACCGTGGGTCGACCGACCGGATGCCCTTGCTGAAGTTCAGGTAGATCGGAAAGATCACGCCGATCGCGACCAGGCCGACCTTCAGCGCCTCGTCGATACCGAGCCAGAGCAGGAGCAGCGGCATCATGCCCAGCGTCGGCACGGCCCGCAACATCTGCAGCGGCGGGTCGACGAGTTCGTCGGCCACTCGGGACAGCCCGGTCGCCAACCCCAGCAGCACGCCGATCAGGATGCCGACCAGCAGTCCCAGTACCACCCGTTGCAGGGAGGCCAGCACGTTCGTCGCCAGCACGCCGCTCTCGGCGAACTCGACGAACCGGTCCCAGACCATCCGCGGGCTGGCGAACGTGGTCGGGTTCAGCCAGCCGACGCTGGAGGCCAGTTGCCAGACGCCGACGAGCAGGACCGGCACCAGCACCCGTCGGGCCGACTTGAGCAGCCGGCGCCGTGCCGGGCTGCGGCGCGCCGGCGGGCCGGCCGGGCCACCGGTCGGCCGACCGACCGTGGCGTCCACGGTGGACAGGGCAGGCGCGGTCATCGGGGTATACCTCCTCCTACGATCACGGCGTTCACAGCAGGGGCCCCCGGGGTGCGACGCCGTTGAGCACGTGGTTGCCGAGGTGGTGGTACTTCCAGCGGGTCGGGTCGTGCAGGGTGTGCGTCCGGGCGTCGCGCCAGAACCGGTCCAGCCCGTGTTCCTCGTCGGTGGCGCTGGTGCCGGCGTAGGAGAACAGCTCGCTGGCGGTGGTCACCGCGGTCTCGGCGGTGAACGCGCGGGCGGCGGCGACGGCGAGCGACGCCTCGGCGACCTTCCCGGCCTCCAGGACCGGGTCGGCCTCGGCCGCGTCGACCGCGTCGGCGGCCCGTTCCAGCAACGCGCGGGCCGCGCGTACCTGGACGGTCTGCCGGCCGACGTCGTTGATCAGGTGGTGCTCGTCGGCGGCCCGCTCCCACGGGCTGTCGGCGTAGGCGCGGGTCCGGGTACGCACGTACTCGGCTGCGGCGGCCAGCGCCGATTCGGCGATCCCGACGTCGATCGCCGCGTGCAGCAGTTGTCCGGCGGCACCGGCGGTACGCAGTTCCGCGCCGTCGTACGGCCACCGCACGATCTGCTCGACCGGCACCCGCACGTCGGTGAGCAGGGTGCTGCCGCTGTGCGTACCGCGCTGACCGAGAGCGGTCCAGTCGTCGCCGAAGGAGAGTCCGGGGGTGCCCTGCCGGACGAAGGCGACCACGTCGACGCCGTCCGGATCCCGGGTCTTCACCGGCACCCAGTCCGCGGTGGAGGCACCGGTCGTGTAGTACTTGCGGCCGTCCAGCCGCAGGTCCGTCGTGCCGGGCAGCGCCCGCAGCGACGTCGACGTCTCGCCCTTGCGGCGATCGACGCCCCGTTCGGCCATCGCGTTGCCGAAACGGGCGCCACGCAGCACCTCGCCGAGAAGGAACTCCTGCTGTGCCGGGGTGCCCCGGTCACGCAGCACCCGGACGAAGACGAAGTGGTTCTGGAGCACCTGGCTGATGGAGGCGTCCGCGACGGCGAGCACCCGGAACACGTCGGCCAGGTCGCGGTGACCGACGGCGGCACCGCCGTACGCCCGGGGAACCGTGATGCCGAGCAACCCGGAGGCCGCGACCTCCTGGAGTTCGGCGGTGGGGACGGCCCGGTTCCGGTCTCGGTCCCGTGCGCCGGGCGCGAACCGCCGCGCCAACTCGGAGGCGACGCGTACCGCCTCGGCGCCGTCGGCGAGCACGGGGGCCACGGGGTGGGCGGTCATCCGTCGGCCGCCTCGACGATGCCGAGCAGACGGCGCGCGTTGCCCCCGGCGACGGCGGCCACCTCCGCCTCGTCCAGTCCCGCCGAGGCGAGCGCGGCGAGGACCTCGTCCCGGTGGATCGACTCGGCCACGATCGGCGAGTCCGATCCGACCAGGACGTGATCGGCACCGACCACGTCGACCAGGAAGCGGATGCTGGCCGGGTCGAATCCCATGGTGTCGACGTAGACGTGCCGCCGGAGGTGTTCCGGCGCGTGCCGGCTGATCTTCGCGGTCAGCCCGGTGAAGGTGCCGAGCAGCAGGGCCGGGGCACCGATCAGCGGGATGACGATCCGCAGGTGCGGCAGGTCGTCGACGACCCGGGAGTTGAGCAGCGCCAGCAGGCTCGCGGCGTCGATCGCGCCACGGGCGAGCAGGGTGCCGGCGCGGCCGATCCCTTCGAGCTGGTCGGTGAAGCCGCGCGGGTTGATCGGATGTACGAACACCGGCACGCCGAGTTCCGCCGCCGTCCGCAGCGTCGGGTAGGCGGCCGGGTCGTCGAGCAACCGGTCCCCTCCGCTCGCGGCGGCGTCGACGACCGCACCGGACAGGTGCAGCTCGGTCACCGCACGCCGGAGTTCGGTGGCGGCCTCCTCCCCCTGCCAGGCGTCGATGGTCGCCAGTCCCACCAGTCGGCCCGGGTGGACGGCGACCTGGCGGGCCAGGTGATCGTTGATCTCCCGGATCACCCGGGCGGTCAGGGTCGTACCGGCGGCGGCGACCAGGGACGGCGGAGCGTTGAGCACCCGGGTGGCGACGCCTCCGGCCTCGGCGGACGCCAGGACGTCGTCGAGGTCGACGATGCGCCGGACGGTCCGCTCCCGGAGCGCGGCCACCTCGGGTCTGGCGGACGCCCACAGGGCGGGTGGATGGGCGGGGTCGACGTAGTGGACGTGGAAGTCCACCACCGCCGGTGAGCCGATTTCGGACATGCTGACCTGATCTCTGTGCGGTGAGGGGTGTGGAACGGCGCGAAGGATCACCGGTTCCGGGGAGAGTCGGCCCGCGCGAAGGCAGAGGTGGCCGTCGAGGGTGAGCCGATGGGGGTGCCCGAGCGGGTCACCGAGAGAGAGGGGGCGGCGCCGGCCGAGTCGTCAGGCCGGCGGGTCGTCTAGAGCCGACACAGGGCACCGGCGGTGCGGCGCAGGTCCACATGCCAGCGCCGCCGGTGCCAGGTGAAATGGCTCTTGATCACGACAGTAACCCTATCCACCCGATAGGAATTAACAACAACCTGCCCAGCATCCGAGACGCCGGAGGCGGGCGTGACCAGCAAAATCACCCCCGTGGCGGCAATCCGCTCCGCACCGCTCGTGTGCAACTACTCGGCGTGGGCGCCCGCACCGGCGGTGGCCGCGCCCTCGCCCACCCAGACGGTCTTGACGTTGCAGAACTCGTGCATGCCCTGCGCCGACAGTTCCCGGCCGTAGCCGGAGTTCTTCACCCCGCCGAAGGGCAGTTCCGGGTACGAGGTGGTCATGCCGTTGACGAAGACGGCTCCCGCGTCCAGGTCGGTGGCGAAGCGCTCCTGCTCCTGCGGGTCGCGGGTCCAGGCGTTCGAGCCGAGGCCGTACGGGGTGCCGTTGGCCACCTCGATCGCCTCGTCGTACGACGAGACCCGGTACAGCCCGGCGACCGGCCCGAACACCTCCTCGCTCCACATCCGCATGTCCGGCCGCAGGTCGGTGACCACGGTCGGCGGATAGAACCAGCCGTCGCCGGTCGGCTTCTCGCCGCCGCAGAGCACGGTGGCGCCCCGGTCGACGGCGTCCCGCACCTGGGCGTCGACCTCGTCGCGCCCCCGCTCGGAGGCGAGCGGCCCGACGTCGGTGTCGTCGTCCATCGGGTCACCGACCCGTAGCGCCGACATCCGGTGTGCGAACGCCTCGGCGAACGCCTCGTACACGTCGGTGTGCACGATGAACCGCTTGGCCGCGATGCAGGACTGGCCGTTGTTCTGGCAGCGGGCGGTGGTGGCCACCTCGGCGGCGAGGTCCACGTCGGCCGAGGGCATCACCACGAACGGGTCGCTGCCACCCAGTTCCAGCACGGTCTTCTTGAGTTCCCGGCCGGCGATCTGGGCGATCGAGCGGCCGGCGGGCTCACTGCCGGTGAGTGTGGCGGCCCGGACCCGGGGGTCGCTCAGGATCCGGTCGACGGCGTCGGAGCCGACCAGCAGCGCGGTGAAGGCACCTTCGGGGAAGCCGGCCCGCCGGAACACGCTCTCCAGCGTCAGTGCCGTCTGCGGCACGTTGGAGGCGTGTTTGAGCAGTCCGGTGTTGCCGGCCATCAGCGCCGGCGCGGCGAACCGGACCACCTGCCAGAGCGGGAAGTTCCACGGCATCACCGCCAGCACCGGCCCGATCGGCTGGTAGCGGACGAACGCCCGGGTCGCGGAGACCGCCGACGCGTCGGCCGGACGATCGGCCAGGAACTCCGCGGCGTGCCGGGCGTAGAACCGGCAGGCGCTGGCGCACTTGGTGACCTCGGCCTTCGACGCGGCGAGGGTCTTGCCCATCTCGGTGGTCATCAGCCGGGCGATCTCGTCGCGCTCCGCCTCCAGCAGGTCGGCCGCCGCCGTCAGCCACCGCCCGCGCTGCGCGATCGTGGTGGACCGCAGGTCCCGGTACGCCAGGTGGGTCCGCTCGATCGCCTCGTCGACCTGCGCGTCGGACATCGCCTCGTACGTCTTGAGCACTTGCCCGGTCCGGGGGTCGGTGGTGGCGATGGACATCAGGGCTTCTCCCGTCACTCGAAGAGCGAGTGCCGTACGCCGGGTTCCTCGCGGCGGCGGGCGGCACGACGACGTTGGATGACGGCCAGGTCGACGACGGCGATCACCGCGAGAACGACGCAGACGACACCCAACCAGGCCACGTCGGCACGGAACGCCAGCACCGCGAAGACGACCATGGAGACGAGCCCGAAGCCGGCCAGTACGAGCCTCAGGTTGAGCGCGCTGTACGCGTGGCCGACCGTGCCACGGGCACGTCGGGGCTGGGATCTGGTCATCGCCCCCACCTACCCGGCGATGCCGGGGCTAACCGTCGTGGCGGGCCCCGGTGGTGCGTTGCGTTACATCGACCGCCCGCCGGGGGGCCGTCACGGGTCGGCGCGCGCACCATGGGAGGCATGACCGTGAGCTCCGCCGCGCCGGTGACCGTCGCCGTGGCCCGACGTGCCGACCCCGCCCGCACCGACGAGATGGTGGCGTGGATGCGGGCCGGTACGGCGCTGGCCGAGGTGTTCCCAGGCTTCCTGGGCGCCGGTTGGGTCCGCAGCGCACCCGGTTCGGGCGAGTGGCACATGCTCTACCGCTTCGCCGACCCGGACACGCTGCGCCGCTGGGAGGAGTCGCCGCAGCGGCACTGGTGGCTGACCTCGGCACAGGGCATCGTCGAGCACACCCGGGTCGAGCGACGGACCGGCATCGAGGGCTGGTTCGACCCGCCCCGCGAGGAGACCGTGGAGTTGCTGGACGCGACGCCGACGGTGCCCGCCTCGCCGCCCCGCTGGAAGCAGGCGATCACCATCTGGCTGGCTTTCTTCCCGCTCAGCCTCACCGCGACGCTGCTCACCGGCCACTTCCTGCCGGAGTTGCCGGTGGCGGCCCGGGTCCTGGTCATGACGCTAACCCTGACCCCGCTGATGACCTATCTGGTGCTGCCCCGGATCACCCGGGCGCTGCACTGGTGGCTGCACGGGCACCGCGCCCCGTGGCGCGCATAGCACGCGGCCCTCGACCGCGACAGGTCTCTGCCGCATCTCCGACATCGACACGGGAGCACCACCCGCCCCACGCGTAGAGTCACCATGCTGTCGCTCTGTGCTGTGAGGCTGGGGAACTCATGCCCAAACGCTGGACCACCGTCGTGGTCAGCCTGCTCGCACTGGTCGCGCTCGCCTGCGAGGCCGGTGCGGAACCGACACCACGGCCGAGCGACGACACACCCCGGGCCGGCTCACCCAAGGTCGTCGCCGCGCTCGGCGACTCGATCACCACCGGGTTCGGTTCCTGCCTGGTCCTGACCTCGTGCGAACGCAACTCCTGGTCGACCGGGGACGGCCTGCGGGTGGAGAGCCACTACCGGAAGCTGGTGGACCGCAACCCGGGGCTGCGCGGCCACGCCCACAACCACGCCCGTGCGGGCGCGCGGGCCGCCGCGCTGGCCGGGCAGGCCGAGCGGGCGGTACGCGACCGCGCCGACTACGTGACCGTCCTGATCGGCGCCAACGACGCCTGCCGGAGCACGATCGGGGCGATGACCCCGGTGACCGAGTTCCGGGCCGAGATCGACCGAGGGCTGCGGGTGTTGCGCGAGGGCCGCCCGAAGGCGCGGGTGCTGGTGGTGAGCATCCCGGACCTGTACCGCCTCTGGGAGGTCGGCCACGACGACTCCCGGGCGGCCCGTGCCTGGCGGCGCGGCGTCTGCCCGACGCTGCTGGCCGACGCGACCTCGGACGCCCCCGCCGACCGGGCCCGCCGGGCCGAGTTCCGGGAGCGGATCGACGCCTACAACAACCAACTCCGGGCGGCCTGCCGGGCGTACGGCTCCCGGTGCCGCCACGACGGCGGGGCGGTACACCGGGTGCGCTTCGACCTGGACCTGGTCAACCGGTTGGACTACTTCCACCCGAACACCGACGGTCAGTCCCGCCTCGCCGAGGTGACCTGGCGCTCCTCCGGCTACGCGGACTGACCGTCGGCGAAGGCGCACCCGCCGGACTACTCGGGCGAGATCCGCGGTGCCGGGATGGGCGGGCCGTCGGGCCGGCGGTACATGGCCCGGGAGCGTTCGGCCAGTCCCTTGGTGGCCGAGGAGTTCGCCCAGGTGCCGAGCACGATCGCGGCGCCGGGCACCACCTTGGCGAAGAGTCGCTTCGCGGCGCGGACGCCGGCCATCTGGGCCAGTCGTACGCCCAACCGCAGCATCACCCGGCTCAGTGCCTGCTGCCCGCCGCCACCGCCGAACAACGCACCGGCGCGTTCCCGCCCGGCCGCCACCCCCAGCGCCAGCCGGGCACTCGCCGCCACCTTGTGCACCTTCTGCAACACCAGCAGGTCGGCGGCGCGGTCCGGGTGGGTCGGGTCCACCCCGTACGCGGCGGCGATGTGCAGCACCATCCGCGCCTGGGTCCAGGCCAGCACCCCCACGTCGATCACCGCACCGGGCAGTCCGGCGGCACCGGAGACCGCACCGGAGAGCCGCGCCCGGTTGACGAACCGGCGTACCGCCTTCTCTGCCAGGGCCTCCTCGGTGAGGCGCGGATGGTCGGCGCGGGCCTGCCGGGCCCACCGCTCCGCCTCCGGCCCGAGCCGGCGCACCGCCTCGATGGCGAGGTGCTCCGGCGCGTACTGCGGATCCTGGCGCATGCGGTCCCAGAGCGTGGCCGGCGGGGCCTCGACGGCCTCGCCCGCGGACGCCGGCCCGGCCGGTGCCGGGGTGACGGGCTGACCGTCGGCGGGGACGGAATCGCTCATCGCTCTCCCTTCGGTGACTTCCCTCCATGTGTACCTCGTGACGGCAACGCGGTACCCCGGTCGGTTGTTGCTACACCGATGCCGGGGCGAACGGCTCGCCGCAACAGGAATGCATCAGGATGACGGGTACGTTCTGGCGATCGGGACGCCGTCAACCCGGCGACCCGTGACGCGCAAACCAGGGAGGCCGCACCGGTGCTCGACCCACACGAGCTCTACGAACTCACCGACGATCTGTCCGACCTCGGGCAACCGGTCCTGATCCAGGCCCTCACCGGCTTCGTCGACGCCGGTAACGCCAGTCGGCTGGCCCGCGAGCAGTTGTTCACCTCGCTGGACGCCCGCCCGATCGCCCGGTTCGACCTCGACCAGTTGTTCGACTACCGCTCCCGGCGTCCGGTGATGACCTTCGTCGAGGACCACTGGGAGAGCTACGACGCGCCCGCGTTGGAGCTGCACCTGCTCAGCGACGACGACGAGACCCCGTTCCTGCTGCTCACCGGACCCGAGCCGGACCTACAGTGGGAGCGGTTCGTGGCTGCCGTGTCGGGTCTGGCCGAGCGGCTCGACGTCCGGCTCACCGTCGGGCTGAACGCGATCCCGATGGCGGTGCCGCACACCCGCCCGACCGGCGTGACCGCGCACGCCACCCGACGTGACCTGATCGCCGGCTACGAGCCGTGGCTGCAACGGGTGCAGGTCCCCGGCAGCGTGGGACACCTGCTGGAGTTCCGCCTCGGCGAGGCGGGCCGGGACGCGCTGGGCTTCGCCGCCCACGTGCCGCACTACGTGGCGCAGGCCGAGTACCCGGCCGCCGCCGAGGTGCTGTTGGCGTCGGTGTCGCGCAGCACCGGGCTGCTGCTCCCCCGCGACGGGCTGCACTCGGCCGCCGAGGTGGTACGCGTCGAGATCGACCGGCAGGTCGCGCAGAACGACGAGGCCAGCGCGCTGGTGCAGGCGCTGGAGGAGCAGTACGACGCGTTCGCCCGGGGCAAGGGCGAGCGGAACCTGCTCGCCGCCGAGAACGGTCCGCTGCCCACGGCCGAGGAACTCGGCGCCGAACTGGAACGCTTCCTCGCCGAGCAGACCCGCCCGCCGGAGGCGTAACGGCCGCTCCGCGTGCAAGGAAGGGCCCCCTATTAACGCCTCGTGCATAGCAGGGGTCCCCTCCTAACACTTCGCCCCTGCGCGAACCGCACACCGCACAGCGCCGCGCACACTGCGAACCGCCGGGCTCGTGCGACGTCGGGCGGGACGGGCCGGGATACGGCAGGCTGGCACCATGCGCCTGGCGACCTGGAACGTCAACTCGGTGAAGGCCCGCCTGCCCCGCCTGTTGGACTGGCTGGCCGGCACCGGGCCGGACGTGGTCTGCCTACAGGAGACCAAGTGCCCCGACGGCGCGTTCCCGGTCGCCGAGGTGGGTGACCTCGGCTACACCGTGGCCAGCCACAGCGACGGCCGGTGGAACGGCGTGGCCGTGCTGTCCCGGGTCGGGCTCGCCGACGTCACGGTCGGGTTCCCCGGCGAACCCGGGTTCCCCGAGCCGGAGGCCCGTGCCATCGCCGCCACCTGCGACGGGCTGCGGGTCTGGTCGGTGTACGTGCCGAACGGGCGGGCCCCCGACGACCCGCACTACGCGTACAAGCTGGCCTGGTTGGCGGCGCTGCGGGACGCGCTGGACGCGGAACTGACCGGCGGGCCGGCGCTCGCGGTCTGCGGCGACTTCAACGTGGCCCCGACCGACGAGGACGTGTGGGACCCGGCGCTGTTCGCGACCTCCACCCACGTCACGCCGGCCGAGCGGGCCGCCCTGGCGGCGCTGCGCGACCTCGGCCTCGACGACGTGGTGCCCACCCCGATGAAGGGGCCGCACCCGTACACCTACTGGGACTACCGGGCCGGGATGTTCCACCAGAACAAGGGCATGCGGATCGACCTGGTGTACGCCTCGGCGCCGGTCGCCCGCGCGGTCCGTTCCGCGTACGTGGACCGGGAGGCCCGCAAGGGCAAGGGCCCCTCGGACCACGCGCCGATCGTGGTCGACGTCGACCTCGTGCCGACGGTCGAGTCCTTCTGACCCCGCCCCACCCGCCCACCACCTCTCCCGCCGATCTCGGTACGAAACGGCCCCTGGCGGGGCATCCGTGCACCAAGATCTGATGCGTTCATCCGGGTCTAGGGTGGAGACATGGCAGTTGTGAAGATCAACGCGATCGACGTCCCGCCCGGTGCCGGTGCGGAGTTGGAGAAGCGGTTCGCCGCCCGCGCCCGCGCCGTGGAGAACTCCCCCGGTTTCCTCGGCTTCGAGCTGCTGCGCCCGGTGGCCGGTGAGAACCGCTACTTCGTGTACACGCGGTGGGAGACCGAGCAGGCGTACCAGGACTGGGCCAACGGTCCCGCCCGGGCCGCCCACGCCGCCCCACCCGGTGCCGAGCAGCGTCCCCCGGTCGCCTCCGGCGCCACTCTCCTGGAGTTCGAGGTCGTTCAGCAGGTCCCCTGACCAGCAGCCGCTCACACCCTGGCGACGGGAAGCCGGGGCGGGCGAGAATCCCGCCCGGCCCCGCCCGTCCCGTCCGGCCGCGCCGACGAGGACGCCGACACCGGGATGGTCAGGCGGGGCGGGTGGTGGTGAGGCTGGCGAAGGCGATCACGTTGTCGGCGTAGCCGTCCTGGCCACCGAGCCACTGTCCGCCGCAGGTGATCAGGCGCAGGGTCGGTGGGCCGTCGTGACCGTAGACACGGTCGGCCGGCAACTGGTCCTTCGGGAAGTGCTCGACGGAGTCCACGGTGAACACCGCCACCGAGCCGTCCTCGCGTTTCACCTCGACCGTGTCGCCCACCCGCAGTTTGCCCAGGTCGTAGAAGACCGACGGGCCGCTCTTGGTGTCCACGTGCCCGACGATCACCGCCGGGCCGGGGTCGCCGGGGACCGGGCCTCGGTCGTACCAGCCGGTCTCCTGGTGTCGGCTCAGCGGCGGCACCCCGATCGTGCCGTCCGGTGCGTCGCCGACCGGCTTCACCGGGGCGGAGACGTCGATCGAGGGCACCGACAGGCTCACCGGTCGAGCCACGGTCCGCGTCGCGGGTGCCGAGGTCGACGCCGCTTCGCCGCCGGTCGCGGCCCAGCCCAGCGGGGAACCGGCGGTACGACCCAGCCCGGCTCCGGTGGCGAAGACACCCACCAGCACCAGCACCACGGCCAGCGGCAGCGACCACGGGCGACGGCCGGAGCGCTCGACCCGTTGCGCACGGCGGGCACGGACGCGGGCACCGGCGCCGATCGGGGCCCGGCCCTGCACGTCCGGCGGAACCGGCCCGTCCAGGTCGGTCGGGTACGCCCGATCCGGCGACGGTACGCCCGAACCCGGCGGTGGTCCGCCCGGCCCCGGAGGTGGGGTGTCGACGGGAAGGTGTGCCCAGGGACGCGACCTGCGCGGTGTGGCAGTCGGTGGGTACGGCGTCCCCGGCGAGGCGGCCACGGCAGGGTGAGCGCTAACCGGCGAGGCGGCCACGGATGGACGAGAGGTGCCGGGTGCGGCGACCGTGGGTGGGCGGGGGCCGGGACGCGGCGGATCGGGCACGAAGAGGTCGGGGCGGGGCGGGCTGGCTACCGGGCGGCTACGCGGGGCACCGGCGACGGGCGACGGGCGGCCGGTGCGGGGCGTACCGCCGGAGCCGGTGGGACGGGGGGCGCGCGGGGCGGGCACGGCGGGCTCACCCGCCCGTGCCGCGCCGACGGGTGGCGGCGACCCAGACGACCATCCCGGTGACGGTCAGCGCGAGCCCGCCGGGCAGCAGCAGCCCGGAGGCGACACCGCCGGCCGCGCCGCCGAAACCGGTCGCCGGGCCTCGGCTGGGCTTCATCTGGCGTACGACCTGGACCATCGTCGACGCGGTCTCGCCGCCCCGGCACTCCAGCTTGACCCGGTAGTTGCCGGGGAGCACCCGGTCCTTGACCATCGCCGTCCCGAAGAGCAGGCCGCGTTGCGGCTGCACCGCGACCCGGCCGAAGGCGTCCGAGACGACGATCGCGCCGACGGAGTTGTCCTGGCAGCTCGCCCGCAGGCCGACCATGTGGCCCGGTTCGACGGTGCTCGGCATGACCTCGACGAAGACGTTCGGGCCGGGTTGCGGGGCGGCGACCACGCCGGTCGGATCCGGTTGCGGGGCGGCGGCACGGACGGCCGTCAGGTCGGACCACGGCGCGGCGGGGGCGGCCGTCGGACCGGAGCGCGCAGCGACGGGTACGCCGGCCCGGGCGGGACCGGGCGGCAGCAGCGGTACGGCGAGTACGGCCGCCAGCAGTGGCAGGGCGGCGACGAGCAGCAACGGCACCCGACGAGTGCGGGTCACTGACACGATGCCCCCTCCCGGCGCGCCGGAGCAGTCGCCGGACGCCGCTGCGGACACCCGGCCTGCCGTACGGGATGATGGTCTCACTCCCGGTCGTACCTCACATCCGATCCGGCGCGATGCTCGCGTAGGCTCGGTTCGCTGTGACCTCCACCGACCCGCTTCCCACCGTGTCCGCGCCGCCCCACCCGGCGCGGCCGATCCGCACCTTCCACCCGCGTGGCGGCCGGATGAGCGACCGTCAGACGGCGGCGTTGACGCACCTGTGGCCGATGTACGCCCTGCGGGTGGCCGATGTCGACCGACTCGACCCGGTCGACCTCTTCGGCCGGCGGGCACCGCTGGTGGTCGAGATCGGGTCCGGCATGGGCGACACGACCGCCGAGATGGCCGCCGCCGACCCGGATCGAGACTATCTGGCGGTCGAGGTGCACACGCCGGGAATCGCGAACCTCCTGGACCTCGTGCACCAGCGCGAGCTGGGCAATCTCCGGATCGCCGAGGGTGACGCGCTGGACCTGGTACGCCTGTTGCCGCCCGACTCCCTCGACGCGGTGCACGTGTTCTTCCCGGATCCGTGGCCCAAGTCGCGGCACCACAAGCGGCGACTGATCCAGCCGGCGCACGTGGCGCTGCTGCGGTCCCGGCTGGCGCCGGGCGGCACGTTGCACTGCGCGACCGACTGGGCGGAGTACGCGGCGTCGATGCGGCTCACGCTGGACGCCGACCCCGGCCTGGTCAACCTCCACGACGGGGTCGCGCCCCGGCCGGAGCACCGGCCGGTCACCCGGTTCGAACGGCGGGCGCTGCGGGCGGGACGGCCGATCGCCGACCTGATGTACCGCCGCCGCTGAAGCGCTGCGCGGGCTCCCAGATGTAAGGAGGGGTCCCCTGCTAACGCCTGGTGTATAGCAGGGGACCCCTCCTTACATCCGAACCCACGGCCCGGCGGCGGGCGGCGGCAGCATCCCCGGTTGGCGTTGGTGGGGCGGCGACAGGCACGATGGACCGGCCATGACTCTCACCGCCGCGCTGCCCAAGACCGCCGACCCCGACACCCTCTACGACGCGTTCGCCGGCTGGGCGTCCGAGCGCGGCCTGGACCTCTATCCCCACCAGGAGGAGGCGGTCATCGAGATCGTCTCCGGCGCGAACGTGATCATGAATACGCCGACCGGCTCCGGCAAGAGCCTGGTGGCGATCGCCGCGCACTTCGCCGCGCTGGCCGGCGACCGGACGACGTTCTACACCGCGCCGATCAAGGCCCTGGTGTCGGAGAAGTTCTTCGCGCTCTGCGAGGTGTTCGGCGCGGAGAACGTCGGGATGCTGACCGGTGACGCGAGCGTCAACGCCGACGCGCCGATCATCTGCTGCACGGCGGAGATCCTGGCCAACCTGGCGCTGCGCGAGGGCAGCCGCGCCGACGTCGGCCAGGTCGTGATGGACGAGTTCCACTTCTACGCCGAGCCCGACCGGGGCTGGGCCTGGCAGGTCCCGCTGATCGAGCTGCCGCAGGCGCAGTTCGTGCTGATGTCGGCCACGTTGGGCGACACCACCCGGTTCGTGGACGACCTGACCCGGCGTACCGGCCGGGCGACGGCCGTCGTCCGCTCGGCCGAGCGGCCGGTCCCGCTGCTCTTCTCGTACGCGATGACGCCGCTGCACGAGACGCTCGAAGAGTTGCTGCAGACCAAGCAGGCCCCGGTGTACGTCGTGCACTTCACCCAGGCCGCCGCGTTGGAGCGCGCACAGGCGCTGATGAGCGTCAACGTCTGCACCCGCGCCGAGAAGGACATGATCGCCCAGGCCATCGGCGGCTTCCGGTTCACCTCCGGCTTCGGCAAGACGCTGTCCCGCCTGGTCCGTCACGGCATCGGCGTGCACCACGCCGGCATGCTGCCCAAGTACCGCCGGCTGGTGGAGACGCTCGCCCAGGCAGGTCTACTCAAGGTCATCTGCGGTACGGACACCCTCGGCGTCGGCATCAACGTGCCGATCCGCACCGTGCTGTTCACCGGCCTGTCCAAGTACGACGGCGTACGGACCCGGCTGCTCAAGGCGCGCGAGTTCCACCAGATCGCCGGCCGGGCCGGTCGGGCCGGTTTCGACACCCTCGGTCGGGTGGTCGTGCAGGCGCCCGAGCACGTGATCGAGAACGAGAAGGCGCTCGCCAAGGCCGGTGACGACCCGAAGAAGCGGCGCAAGGTGGTCAAGAAGAAGCCGCCGGAGGGCTCCATCGGCTGGGGCCAGCCCACCTTCGACCGCCTGGTGTCGGCCGAGCCGGAGCCGCTGACCTCCAGCTTCCAGGTCAGCCACTCGATGCTGCTCAACGTCATCGGCCGTCCCGGCGACGCGTTCGCCGCGATGCGGCACCTGCTCACCGACAACCACGAGGACGCGGCGGCGCAGCGCCGGCACATCCGCCGGGCGATCGCCATCTATCGCGCGCTGCGGGCCGGTGGTGTGGTCGAGGAACTGCCCGAGCCGGACGAGACCGGGCGGCGGGTCCGGCTCACCGTCGACCTCCAACTGGACTTCGCGCTCAACCAGCCGCTGTCGCCCCTCGCCCTGGCCACCATCGAGTTGCTGGACACCGACTCCCCGTCGTACGCGCTGGACGTGCTGTCGGTGATCGAGTCGATCCTCGACGACCCTCGCCAGGTGCTGTCCGCGCAGCAGTTCAAGGCCCGTGGTGAGGCGGTCGCCGCGATGAAGGCCGAGGGCATCGAGTACGAGGCCCGCATCGAACTGCTCGACGAGGTGACCTGGCCGAAGCCGCTGGCCGAGCTGCTCGACAACGCGTACGAGATGTACCGGCAGGGGCATCCGTGGGTGGCCGACCACCAGCTCTCCCCCAAGTCCGTGGTCCGGGACATGTACGAGCGGGCGATGACGTTCACCGAGTTCGTGCAGTTCTACGGGCTGTCCCGGTCCGAGGGGCTGGTGCTGCGCTACCTCGCGGACGCGTACAAGACGCTGCGCCAGACGGTGCCCGAGGAGGCCAAGACCGAGGAACTCGTCGACCTGATCGAGTGGCTCGGCGAGTTGGTCCGGCAGGTCGACTCCAGCCTGATCGACGAGTGGGAGCGGCTGCGTAACCCGGGCGACCTGCCCGACGTCGCCGCCGCCCTGGACGATCGACCGGCCGCGGTGACCCGCAACGCGCGGGCGTTCCGGGTGCTGGTGCGCAACGCCCTGTTCCGGCGGGTGGAACTGGCGGCGTTGCGGCACTGGGACGCCCTCGGCGAGCTGGACGCCGAATCCGGGTTCAACGCCGACGCCTGGGCGGACGCGCTGGAGCCGTACTTCGAGGCGTACCCGGAGATCGGCACCGGGCCGGACGCCCGTGGCCCCGCGTTGCTCATGATCGAGCAGGGTCGGGAACGCTGGAGCGTCCGGCAGATCCTCGACGACCCGGACGGCGACCACGACTGGGGCATCAGCGCCGAGGTCGACCTGGCCGCCTCCGACGAGGCCGGGGCGGCGGTGGTCCGCGTCACCGACGTCGGCCAGCTCTAGGCGTCTCCCGGTCACCCGACCAACCGGACCTCGGCGGCGCGACGCGCCGAGCGGGCCGGGCTTCGCCGTACCCGCAGATCGGCGGCACAAAATGGGGCGTTCCTTGACAGTGGGGGTCGACGCTCACATGCCATCACATAGACGACGCATCCTTCCCGGGCAGCGCTCCGCAGACGGCGCCGTCGTGGTGCTCGTGGCGGCGTCGTTCGGCCCGTACGTGGTGTCCGGCGTCCGTACCGAGCAGCTCGCCGTCTGCGCCGTCGCGGTGCTCGCGTTCCTGGCCCGTGCCCGACGCCTGCCGACCACCCCCGGGCCGGTCGTGGCGCTCGCCGCCCTGCTCGTCGCCTATCCGACGGTCGCCGCCGTGGCGTCGATCGGCGACGCCCACCTCCCCACCGGGATGCGCACGGTCGGCTTCTGGGCCGGGCTGGACAACCTGCTCCTGCCGGCGATCGTCCTGACCGCCGGCTACCTGATCGTCTCCGGTGACGTCGACCGGCTGCGACTGCTGCGGTTCGCCGCCGGGACGCTCGTCACGATCCTCGCCGCCAACGCGATCCTGGCGTACGCGATGCTGATGGACCCCGGCGCGTACGACCACATCCTCAGCGCCTGGTGGAGTGGCGACACCGGCACGGTGACGACCGCCGAGCGAGCCGCCACGATGGGCCGCTACTCGGGCGTGTTCAACCAACCGGCCGAGGCCGGTGTCATGTACAGCCTCGGGCTGGTCGCCGCCGTGTTCCTGCTGCGTCGCCGGCCCGTCCCGCTCGCCACCGCCGGGGTCCTGCTCACCATCGGCGGGCTCCTCACCGCGTCCAAGATCTTCCTGCTGGTCGGGCTGCCGGTGGCGATCTGGCAGACCTGGGCCGGCTCGCCGTGGCGTACCCGGGTCGGCGCGGCGCTGGCCGTCAGCGGCGTCCTGGCCGTCTTCGATCACCAGGCGCGGCGGCCCGACTCGCCGATCGGCGGCATGCTCCTCGACGCGTGGCTCACCCCGGGTGAGCAGTCCGGCAGCCTCCTGTCGCTGTACTCGGCCCGCCGCTTCGGCGAGAACTCGACGCTCGCCGACGCCGCCGGGATCGTGTTCACCCACTCGCCGTGGACCGGCTTCGGCATGGACGGGCTGCGCATCGCCTACGACTCGGCATGGGTGGAGGCGTTGGTGATGGCCGGCGTCCTCGGCGTGGTGGCGCAGACCGCGATCCTGGCCATGCTGGTCGTGCTCTGGTGGCGGTCCCGCCGCCGGACCGACCGCGCCGTGGTGCGGTTCGGCGCCGGGCTGCTGGTCGTGGTCGTCGTCGGGTCGCTGGGACTGCCCACCACCACGGTCAACCGGGTGGCGACGGTGGTGTGGCTGCTGGTGGCGCTGCTGCTCGTGACCCGGCCGGCCGCCCCCGCACCCATGCCGCTCCCGGTGGCGGCGGTGCCGCAGCGGACAGCCGCGCCGACCCGGCGGACGACGCCCGAGCCCCGCCGACCGAAGGCGCCGACCGACCCGTTCGCGCCGACCCGGACAGGGTTGCGGACCTGGCCGATCCGGACCCGTCAGCGCAGTCCGATCGGCCCCTTATCTCCTCTGGGCGATGTCAGACCCGTCGATTAGAATATATGTACTAATCGAGTTCCTGACCTGGGAGGATGCTCGTGACAGCGCCCACCTCCGCCCCCCTCACGCCGTACGCCACCCTCCTCGGCTTCACCCGGTACGTCGGCCGTACCGGGCCCACCAAGGCCAGCTTCGTCGGCGGCCTGCGTCGGCAGCGGGCCAGCCGCTCGGGGTTCAACCCGCACGGCCAGTTCGTCAAGGCGCTCAAGGCCGACATCGCCTTCCACACCGGCGGCACCCACCTGACCCAGGTGGTCGACGTGGTCAAGCCCCGCTGGCGACCGCTCTACCAGGCCCTGACGCCCGGCGCGACCGCCTGGCTGCACTCGCTCGGCGAGCCGGCCACCGTCGACCTGGCGCAGACCCGCGACGCCCTGGCCATGCTCGGCGACCTACCCATCAAGATCAACCCCCACTTCGGCATCCGGTACGCCGACGGCCGTGCCGAAGCGGTCCGCCTGCACTTCGACGAGGCGCCGCCCAGCGAGGAGGCGACCCTGGCCGCCCTGCACCTGACCGCCCGCCACATGGACGCCGTCCTGCCGCACGCCGAGCCGGTCCTGGTCGACGTGCGCCGCGGCACCACCCATCGGATGCCCGACAGCGCCAAGTCCGACGAGATCGAACGCTGGCTGGCCGGGGAGGCCGCCGCCTTCCGCGCCATCTGGTCCGCCGCCGCCTGACGCCCCTCTCCCCCGCACGTCCGTAACCGGTCATCCCGTCGTCGGTCGGCTCTGTCGTTCTCCTCCGACCTCGGTGGTGGTCCGGTGCCAGCCGGTGCCGGACCACCCGCCCGCCGAGCGCACCGCCTGTCGGCACAGCTCGGCCCGGCCGGCGACGCGATCGAGAGCACGCCCGACGCGACACCGATGCACAATCCGCGCACCTTCAGCGATGTGCTGTCTCAGGCTCCCTTGGAGGCAGCAGTATCACTGAGGTTGCGCGGATCATGAGGACGGGCGCACCGCGCGAGGCCAGGTGGGTCACTCGGGCGTGCAGGTGGGTTACCCGGGCGTGGTGGGTGGCTCGGTCACCTGGTTCACCTGGGGGTCCTCGACCGTGCCGGTGATCACGCGGAGCGCCGGGAACTGGTCGGCCAGCAGCCGCCGGCACGGGTCGCAGGGGGCCACCAGGATCCGACCGCGATCGCCCACGGTGACGATCGTCTCCAGTTCGCCCGCGTGCTGGGTCGCCGCGGTGCCCACCACGACCACCTCGGCGCAGGCACCCCCGGTGGGGTGCACGACGTTCACGCCGGAGACTATCCGTCCGTCGACGGTGCGGGCCGCCGCCGCAAGGGTGTGTGCGGCGCTGCGGCAGCGCAGCTTGGCCACGGCGCTGGCGGCCTGCACCAGCGCCCGGTCGGTGTCACGCATCGTCATCGGCGTTCCCGTGCTCGCTCCGGCTCGGCGGTCAACGATAGACCGCCGCTCTGCTCACACCCACGCGGTGCAGGCGCGCACGGTGTTAGGAGGGGACCCTTCCTATGCCTGAGGCGTTAGCAGGGGACCCTTCCTTACATCCGGGCATCCGGGCATCCGGTTCCTCACGCACCGGGGGTAACCAGGAGGCGGGTCGGCGGCGCGCTGCCTATCCTTGGCCACGACATGCAGAATCCAGCCACCACCGCCGCGACCGATCCCGTTCGCGAGGTGCACCGTCGCCTCTCCACGTTGATGTTCCGCGACCAGCGTCGGCTGCGTCGGCGGCTGGACGGGTTGCGGAAGGTACGCGATCCGCAGCGTCGGGAGGCGACGCTCGCCGAGATCGTGGTCGAGGTGGCCGAGGCGGAGGCGCGGCTGGCGGCCCGACGGGCGGCGGTGCCGGCGGTGACCTACCCGGCGCAGTTGCCGGTCAGCGAGCGGGCGGCCGACATCGCGGCGGCGATCCGGGACCACCAGGTGGTGATCGTGGCCGGGGAGACCGGCTCGGGCAAGACCACCCAGTTGCCGAAGATCTGCCTGGAGTTGGGCCGTGGGGTGCACGGGCTGATCGGGCACACCCAGCCGAGGCGGTTGGCGGCGCGTACGGTCGCGGACCGGATCGCCGAGGAGTTGGGTACCCAGCTCGGTGACGTGGTCGGCTACAAGGTGCGTTTCACCGATCAGGTGGGCGAGAACAGCCTGGTCAAGCTGATGACCGACGGCATCCTGCTGGCCGAGTTGCAGACCGACCGGATGCTGCGCCAGTACGACACGCTGATCATCGACGAGGCGCACGAGCGTAGCCTCAACATCGACTTCATTCTCGGCTACCTCCGGCAGCTCCTGCCCCGCCGCCCGGACCTGAAGGTGATCATCACCTCGGCGACCATCGAGACCGACCGGTTCGCCCGGCACTTCGCCGGGCCGCCCACCGCCGAGCATCCGGACGGGGTGCCGGCGCCCGTGGTCGAGGTGTCCGGTCGGACGTACCCGGTCGAAGTGCGGTACCGCCCGCTGGTCGAGGTCGACGAGGACGCCGACGACACGGACGAGGAGAACGTCCGCGACCAGGTCCAGGCCATCGGCGACGCGGTGCAGGAGTTGGCCGCCGAGGGGCCCGGCGACGTCCTGGTGTTCCTCAGCGGCGAGCGGGAGATCCGGGACACCGCCGACGCGCTGGGCAGGCTCGTGGAGAACCGGCCGGCGCTGCGCCACACCGAGATCCTGCCGCTGTACGCCCGACTCAGCGTCGCCGAGCAGCACCGTGTCTTCGCCCCGCACGGTGGGCGGCGGGTGGTGCTGGCCACCAACGTGGCGGAGACCTCGCTGACCGTCCCGGGCATCAAGTACGTGGTGGACCCGGGGACCGCGCGGATCTCCCGCTACTCGCAGCGGCTCAAGGTGCAGCGGCTGCCGATCGAGCCGGTCTCGCAGGCCAGCGCCAACCAGCGCAAGGGCCGCTGTGGGCGTACCTCGGACGGTATCTGCATCCGGCTCTACGACGAGCAGGACTTCCTGGCCCGGCCCGAGTTCACCGATCCGGAGATCCTGCGGACCAACCTGGCCTCGGTCATCCTCCAGATGACCGCGATCGGGCTGGGCGACATCGCCGCTTTCCCGTTCATCGACCCACCGGACCGGCGCAACATCGCCGACGGCGTCAACCTGCTGCACGAGTTGGGTGCCCTCGACCCGACGGAGACCGATCCGGCCCGCCGGCTGACCGCGCTGGGGCGGCGGCTCGCCCAGCTTCCCGTCGACCCCCGGCTGGCCCGGATGGTGTTGGAGGGCGAGCGCAACGGGTGTGCCGTCGAGGTGATGGTGATCGCCGCCGCGCTGTCGATCCAGGATCCGCGGGAACGTCCGGCCGACCGGCAGGCGCAGGCGGACCAGGCGCATGCCCGGTTCGCCGACAAGGAATCGGACTTCGTCGCGTACCTCAATCTCTGGCGTCATCTGCGCGAGCAGCAACGGGCCCTGTCGTCGAGCGCGTTCCGCCGGATGTGCAAGGCCGAGTACCTCAACTACCTGCGGGTACGCGAGTGGCAGGACATCGTCAGCCAGTTGCGCCAGGTGTTGCGTACGCCGAACGCGGACCTGCCGGAGGAGATCGACACCCCCCGGGTGCACCAGTCGCTGCTGCCCGGTCTGCTGTCCCACGTCGGCCTGAAGGACGCCCAGAAGCACGAGTACCTGGGTGCCCGGGGAGCCAAGTTCGGGCTGTTCCCGGGGTCGGCGCTGTTCCGCAAGCCGCCGCGCTGGGTGATGGCCGCCGAGCTGGTGGAGACGTCCCGGCTGTGGGGGCGGGTGAACGGGCGGATCGAACCGGAGTGGGTCGAGCCGCTCGCCCAGCACCTGGTGAAGCGCAGTTACAGCGAGCCGCACTGGGAGAAGAAGCAGGCGGCGGTGATGGCATACGAGAAGGTGACGCTCTACGGCGTACCGCTGGTCACGTCTCGGAAGATCACCTTCGGCCGGATCGACCCGACGCTGAGTCGGGAGCTGTTCATCCGGCACGCGCTGGTCGAGGGCGACTGGTCCACCCACCACCAGTTCTGGCGGGACAACCAGCGGCTGCTGGCCGAGGTGGAGGAGTTGGAGAACCGGGCTCGGCGGCGGGACATCCTGGTCGACGACGAGACGATCTTCCAGTTCTACGACGAGCGGATCCCCGCCGACGTGGTCTCCGGACGGCACTTCGACAGGTGGTGGAAGACGGCCCGCCGGGAGCGGCCGGACCTGCTCACCTTCACCCGCGAGCTGCTGGTCAACGCCGGTCGGGGCGGGGTGGACGAGGCCGACTTCCCGGACTCGTGGAGTGCCGACGGGGTCAGCCTGCCGGTGACGTACACCTTCGAGCCGGGCACGCCGACCGACGGGGTGACGGTGGACATCCCGTTGCCGCTGCTCAACCAGGTGCCGGCGGAGAGCTTCGACTGGCAGGTGCCGGGGCTGCGCGAGGAGCTGGTGATCGCGCTGATCCGGTCGCTGCCGAAGCCGGTCCGCCGCAACTTCGTGCCGGTGCCGGACTTCGCGCGCGCCGCACTGGCCGCGATCACCCCCGGCGAGGAGCCGCTGCTGGACGCGCTGACCCGGCAGTTGCGCCGGATGACCGGGGTGACGGTCCCTCGCGACGCCTGGGACCTGAGCCGGTTGCCGGCGCACCTGCGGGTCACGTTCCGGGTGCTCGGCGAGGACGACAAGCCGGTCGCCGAGGGCAAGGACCTGCCGTCCCTGCAACGTCGGCTCACGGCGGAGGTACGCCAGGTGGTGGCCGCCGCCGCGCCGGACATGGCGCGTACCGGGCTGACCGGCTGGGAGATCGGCACCCTGCCGCGCACCATCGAGCAGGTCCGGGCCGGGTACGCGGTGACCGCGTACCCGGCGCTGGTGGACGAGGGCGCCACGGTGGGCGTACGCGTCGTCGACTCCGCCGGTGAGCAGGAGGCCGCGCACTGGGCCGGCACCCGGCGGCTGCTGCGGCTGACCGTGCCGTCGCCGGCGAAGTTCCTCCAGGGGCGGCTGTCCAACGAGGCGAAGCTGGCGCTGTCCCGCAACCCGCACGGCGGGGTGCAGGCGTTGATCGAGGACGCGGCCGGGGCGGCGATCGACAAGCTGGTCGCCGACGCCGGTGGACCGGCCTGGGACGTCGAGGGTTTCGCCGCGCTGCGGGACACCGTGCGGGCCGGGCTGGTGGACACCGTGGTGGAGGTGATGGATCGGGTCCGGGCGGTGCTCGGCGCGGCGTACGCGGTGCAGCAGCGACTCGGCGCGACGAGGAACCTGGCCGTGGTGGCCGCCCTGGCCGACATCCGCGCCCAGCTCACCCGGCTGGTGCACGCCGGATTCATCACCGAGGCCGGGTACGCCCGCCTGCCCGACCTGCTGCGCTACCTGACCGCGATCGAGCGACGGATGGACCGGTTGGCGGCCAACCCGCAGCGGGACAAGCAGCAACAGGACCGGGTCGCGGTGGTCCAACGGGAGTACGACGAGATGGTCGCGGCGCTGCCGGCTGCCCGTCGGAACTCGGCCGCGGTGCGGCAGATCCGCTGGATGATCGAGGAGTTGCGGGTGAACGTCTTCGCCCAGGCGCTGGGCACCCCGTACCCGGTCTCCGAGCAGCGCATCTACCGTGCCATGGACGACGCGGAGAGCGGCTAGGTCAGGGGTTCCACGCCGGGTGGGAGCTGCGCGCCGGCGGTGGCGGTCTGCACGTACTCCAGCAGGATGCGGCGCAGTTCGCGGCCGGCGTGGGTCGGCACCACGTCGCGGCGGCGGGCCACCGCGATGGTGCGGCGGACCCCGGGGGGCGCCAGTCGGGTGACCCGGATGCCGGGCCGCCGGGCCACCACGATGCCGGGGACCAGCGCGACGCCCAGCCCGGCCTCGACGAAGCTGAGGACCGCGTCCATCTCGCCGCCGTCGACGGAGAGCGTCGGCTCGAACCCGGCGGCGCGGCACGCCTGGAGGGTGGCGTCGCGCAGGTCGTAGCCTTCGCGGAACATCACCAGCGGCTGGTCGCGCAGGTCGGTGATGCGCAGGTCGCCGCCGGTCGAGGCGGTCGGCAGCGGGTCGACCGAGGCGACCACCAGGCTCTCCCGCAGGATCGGGTCGGCACGCAGCCCGGGGTCGGTGCCCTGGGCCGGCATGATGATCAGCGCCAGGTCGAGGTCGCCGCGGAGCAGGTCCCGGACCAGGTCCTGCGAGCCGCCCTCCTCCACCCGCAGGTCGATGGTGGGATGGGCGTCGCGGAACAGCCGCAGCACCGGCGGGGCCAGCGAGGTGGCCAGGCTGGGGGTGGCGCCGAGGCGTACCCGGCCGCGCCGCAGGCCGACCAGTTCCTGCACCTCCCGGGTGGCGGTGTCGACGTCGGCCAGGATCCGCTTGGCCAGCGGCAGCAGCACCTCCCCGGCGGCGGTGAGGGCGATGTTCCCCCTTACCCGCTCGAACAGCGGGGCACCGAGGCTGTCCTCCAGGGCGTGAATTTGCTTACTCAACGAGGGCTGAGTTATGCCGACGATGTCGGCCGCCTGGGTGAAATGTCGTACTTCTGCCACCGCTACGAAGTACTTCAGCTGATGGAGCTGCATCTACATAGCTTATGGCTATCAAGACTGCGGTGTCGATGCATTGGACGACTGATCAAAGTACTCCTAGCGTCGGGCTCGTGGTAGTCACGACGAGAACGCGGTCGCCCATCCGATCCAATGTCGGACTGAAGGCGGTCATGGCGGTGACGGGCATCTTCCTGGTGCTCTTCCTCATCGCGCACATGCTGGGCAATCTCAAGGTCTTCGCGGGCGACGCGTCGTTCAACGACTACGCGCACTGGCTGCGCGACATCGGCGGACCGGTGCTGCCGCACGTCTGGTTCCTCTGGATCATGCGGATCGGCCTGCTGGTCTCGGTGCTCGGCCACATCTGGGCGGCCACGGTCCTCGCGCTGCGCGCCCGCGCCGCCCGCCCGGTGCGCTACGCCCACCGCAAGAAGGTCCGGGGCAGCTACGCCGCCCGCACCATGCGCTGGGGCGGCGTGATCATCCTGCTCTTCGTGATCTACCACATCCTCGACCTCACCACCGGCACGCTGAACCCGGTCGGTGACCCGTCCCGGCCGTACGCCAACGTGGTGGCCGACTTCGCGCCGTCGCGCTGGTACGTCACGCTCTTCTACACGCTGGCGATCGTCGCGCTCGGCTTCCACCTGCGGCACGGCATCTTCAGCGCGCTGCGCAGCCTCGGGCAGCAGACGCCCCGGGGCGAGCAGCGGGCCCGCCTGGTGGCGCTGACCTTCGCCGTCGTCCTCTGCGCCGGCTACCTCCTGGTCCCGTTCGCCGTACTCACCGGATTGGTGTCCTGACCATGGATCTGTTCACCGAGGGCGACCCGATCGCCGACACCCGGGCTCCCGACGGGCCGATCGAGACCCGGTGGGAACGCCGCCGTTTCGAGGCCAAGCTGGTCAACCCGGCCAACCGGCGCAAGATGACCGTGATCGTGGTCGGCACCGGCCTGGCCGGCGGAGCCGCCGCCGCCACGCTGGGCGAGCAGGGCTACCGGGTCAAGTCGTACTGCTACCAGGACAGCCCGCGCCGGGCCCACTCGATCGCCGCGCAGGGCGGCATCAACGCCGCCAAGAACTACCGCAACGACGGTGACTCGGTGCACCGGCTGTTCTACGACACCGTCAAGGGCGGCGACTTCCGCTCCCGGGAGTCGAACGTGCACCGGCTGGCCGAGATGTCGGTGAACATCATCGACCAGTGCGTCGCCCAGGGCGTCCCGTTCGCCCGCGAGTACGGCGGCCTGCTGGACACCCGGTCCTTCGGTGGCGCGCAGGTCCAGCGCACCTTCTACGCCCGGGGCCAGACGGGTCAGCAGTTGCTGCTCGGCGCGTACCAGGCGCTGGAGCGGCAGATCGGCCTCGGCAACGTGGAGATGAACGCCCGGCACGAGATGCTGGAGCTGATCATCATCGACGGCAAGGCGCGCGGCATCGTCGTCCGGGACATGGTCACCGGCGAGATCAGCACCGAGTTCGCCGACGCCGTGGTGCTCGCCTCCGGCGGCTACGGCAACGTCTTCTACCTCTCCACCAACGCCAAGGGCTGCAACGTCACCGCCACCTGGCGGGCGCACCGCAAGGGCGCGTACTTCGCCAACCCCTGCTACACCCAGATCCACCCGACCTGCATCCCGGTCTCCGGCGACCACCAGTCGAAGCTGACCCTGATGAGCGAGTCGCTGCGCAACGACGGCCGGGTGTGGGTACCGAAGACCAAGGGCGACGACCGCAACCCGCGGGACATCCCGGAGGACGAGCGCGACTACTACCTGGAGCGGATCTACCCCTCCTTCGGCAACCTGGTGCCGCGCGACATCGCCTCCCGGGCCGCGAAGTACGTCTGTGACGAGGGCCGTGGCGTGGGCCCCACGAAGCTCGGCGTCTACCTGGACTTCTCCGACGCCATCGGGCGTCTCGGCCGCAAGGCCATCGAGGCCAAGTACGGCAACCTCTTCGAGATGTACGAGCGGATCACCGGCGAGGACCCGTACGAGGTCCCGATGCGCATCTACCCCGCCGTGCACTACACGATGGGCGGCCTCTGGGTCGACTACGACCTCCAGTCCACCATCCCCGGCCTGTTCGTGATCGGCGAGGCGAACTTCTCCGACCACGGCGCGAACCGGCTCGGCGCCTCGGCGCTGATGCAGGGGCTCGCCGACGGCTACTTCGTGCTGCCGAACACGGTCGCCAACTACCTGGCCGCCGGCCCGTTCGAGCAGGTCGACGGCAGCCACCCGGCGGCCGTCGAGGCGCGGCGCGACGTCGAGGACCGGATCCAGCGGCTACTCGCGATCGACGGCGACCGCACGGTGGACTCGTTCCACCGTGAGCTGGGCCAGATCATGTGGGAGCACTGCGGCATGGAGCGCTCCGAGGCCGGGCTGCGCAAGGCGATCGACGAGATCCGGGCGCTGCGCGACCAGTTCTGGCAGCGGGTCCGGGTGCCCGGCGACGGCGAGGGGCTGAACCAGTCGCTGGAGAAGGCCGGCCGCGTCGCCGACTTCTTCGAGCTGGCCGAGCTGATGTGCATCGACGCCCTGCACCGGGAGGAGTCCTGCGGCGGTCACTTCCGTGCCGAGCACCAGACTCCCGACGGCGAGGCCCAGCGCGACGACGAGCACTTCGCGTACGTCGCCGCCTGGGAGTTCACCGCCACCGGGCAGCCGTCGGTGCTGCACAAGGAAGACCTGAACTTCGAATACGTCCACCCCACGCAGCGGAGCTACAAGTGAACCTGACCCTGCGCATCTGGCGTCAGTCCAGCCCCCAGGACAAGGGGCGGATGGTCACCTACCAGGTCGAGGACGTCTCCCCGGACATGTCCTTCCTGGAGATGCTCGACGTCCTCAACGAGCGACTCATCCTCTCCGGCGAGGAACCGGTCGCCTTCGACCACGACTGCCGCGAGGGCATCTGCGGCATGTGCGGCCTGATGATCAACGGTGACGCGCACGGGCCGCAGCGCGGCACCACCGCCTGCCAGCTCCACATGCGACAGTTCTCCGACGGCGAGACCATCGACATCGAGCCGTGGCGGGCCCGGGCCTTCCCGGTCATCAAGGACCTGGTGGTCAACCGCAACTCGTTCGACAACATCATCGCCGCCGGTGGGTACATCACCGCCCCCACCGGCAGCGCGCCGGAGGCCCACTCGGTCCCGGTGGCGAAGGCCGACGCCGACGCCGCCTTCGAGTCGGCCGCCTGCATCGGCTGCGGCGCCTGCGTGGCCGCCTGCCCGAACGGCTCCGGCATGCTCTTCACCGCTGCCAAGGTCACCCAGCTCTCGCTGCTCCCCCAGGGCCAGCCGGAGCGGTACACCCGGGTGATCGGCATGGTCGACGCGCACGACGAGGCCGGCTTCGGCGGCTGCACCAACGCGGGCGAGTGCACCGTGGTCTGCCCGAAGGGCATCCCGCTGACCACCATCGGCCGCCTGAACCGCGACTACCTGGCCGCCACCGCCAAGCGGAACGACACCCCCGGCACCTGACCCCCAACACCTGAACCGCACGCGAAACGGCCGCCCCACCCACCTCCCCCCCTCCCCCTCCCCACCCACCCCCGGGCGCGGTGATCAAGGAGTTTGCGTCACGCGACCGCAGCGTCAGCGACCAGAACTCCTTGATCGCGCAGGCCGGGGAGGGAGGGGGAGGGGGGAGGGGCGGGAGGTGGGGGGGGGGAAGGTGCGGCGCTGGTGGCTATGGCTCGGTGCCTGGCGGACAAGTGGAGTACCTGCTGACTTCGGCCCGATCAACGGTGCCGGAGCACGGCGTGGACGGGCTCTGGCTGCATCTGTCCGACATCCTGCGGACCGCCTGGCGGGCCGTCCGGTCCGCGGACACGCCGCCCGGCCGCACGCTGGCCGTCTTCGGCCTCGGCCCGGTGGGGCAGGCTGGTGGTGCTCAAGACCGCGGTGAAGGCCGTCCCCGCGCGGCGGCACCGTCTCCATCTCCGGGGTGTACAACGGCGAGGTCGACCCGCTGCCGCTGAGGGCATCCAGTTGCGGATGGGCCAGTGTCACGTACGCCGGTGGGTCGACGAGATCGTCCCGCTGCTCACCGACGAGGACCCGCTCGGTGTCTCGGACCTGCTCACCCACCGGCTGCCGCTGGACCGGGCCCCGCTGGCGTACCAGATGTTCCAGCGCAAGGAGGACGGCTACGTCAAGGTGGTCCTCAACCCGTGAGCGCGCGCCGGTGTGCGTCCGTCGGCCTAAGGTGTCCATGACGGGAACGGGAGTGGACCATTCGCGAACCGGTTGCACCGCGCAGCGACCCGAGCCGGATCGCGGCACGGGTCCGAGCGGCGTACCGGCGGGAGCGCGCCCGGGCCGGCGGCGACTGGCAGGCGTACCTGAGTCTCGCCGGGCCGGACGGCCCGCTGGTAGCGGTGGACGAGTCGGCGGACCGGCGGGTCGAGGCGTACAGCGTCAACAAGATCGCGGTGGCGACGGCGGTGCTGGACACGGTCGACCGGGGGTTGCTCGCCCTCGACCGTCAGGTCGAGGTGACCGCCGAGCTCGCGACTCCGGACAGCGACGGCATCTTCGGGTTGGCCGGCGCCTATCCCAGCCGGGTGACGCTGGGGCACGTGCTGGCGAACCTGCTGACCGTCTCCGACGACGTCGCGGTGCGGCTGTGCGCGCAGGTCTGCCCGGCCGCCGAGGTCAACCGGATCGTGGCGGCGAAGGGCTTCCCGGGCACGTCTGTGCAGCCGGTGCCCGACTCGCCCCGGTACCACCTCGGCACCAGCACGGCCCGCGAGACGCACGACCTGCTGCGGGCGCTCGTCGGCGGCACCCTGCTCTCCCCCGCCTCGACGGAGTTCGTGCTGCGGATGCTGCGTTCGCCGGTGGCGTTCACCGACGGGGTGCGACGCACCATGTCGTCGGCCGAGCGGGCGCGGATCGCCACCAAGGCCGGCTGGTTCCGCGACGCCCGGCACGAGGCCGGGGTGATCTTCGACACGGCCGGGGCGCCCCGACTGACGTACGCCTTCTTCGCCGCCGGTCAACCCGGGGCGGACGACTTCGGCGCCACCCACCCCGCTGTGCAGGCCCGGGCCCGGTTGGGTCGGCGGTTGCTGGACCTGACCGACCGGCTGGCGACCGGCGAGCCGCGCCCACACGGCTGCGGCAACCAGGGTTGAACCGGGCGGTCAGGGCTACCGTGGACTGCGGGGATCAGCAGAGGGGGCAACCATGCGAGCACCGAAGGAGCCGACGGGACGAGTCACCGGCCGACGGATCGGTGGATCGGTGGTCGGGGTGGCCGCGTTGGCCGGACTGGCCGGACTGGCGTGGGCGGCCCGGGGCGTACCGGCCGCGCTCGGTGGCCGCCTGACCGGGGCGCGGGCGGAGCGGGCGGCCCGGTCGCCGCAGTTCCGCGACGGGACGTTCCACAACCGGGCGAGCACCCGGACGGCGCCCAATCCGGACAGCAACCTGTTCCGCGAGATGATCTTCGGTAAGCAGCAGCGTCGACCGACCCGGGCCGTGCCGCTGGTGCGGTCGACGCCCGCGCCGGACGTCGACCGGGCCCGCGAGCTGAACCTCGTCTGGTACGGCCACGCCTCCACGCTGATCGAGATCGAGGGTCGCCGGGTGCTGGTCGACCCGGTCTGGAGCGACAGGTGCTCGCCGTCGGACGCGGTCGGTCCGCGTCGACTGCACGAACCGCCGGTACGCCTCGACGAGCTGCCGCAGCTCGACGCGATCCTGATCTCCCACGACCACTACGACCACCTGGACATGGCCACGGTGCGGGAGTTGACCGCCCGGCAGTCGGCGCCGTTCCTGGTGCCGCTCGGGGTCGGCGCGCACCTCGACCGGTGGGGGGTGCCGGCGCACCGGGTGATCGAGCTGGACTGGTCGCAGACGCACCGGGTGGCCGACCTGGAGATCACCTGCACGGCCGCGCAGCACTTCTCCGGCCGGGGGCTGCGGCGCAACGGCACGCTGTGGAGTTCGTGGGTGGTCGCCGGTCGGCAGCGGAAGGTCTACTACACCGGGGACTCCGGCTACTTCGACGGGTACGCCGAGATCGGGGCGGCGTACGGGCCGTTCGACGCGACGCTGGTGCAGATCGGCGCGTACGACCGGGCCTGGCCGGGGATCCACATGTTCCCGGAGGAGGGCGTCGCCGCCCACCTGGATCTGCGCGGCGGGCTGTTCGTGCCGGTGCACTGGGCGACGTTCAACCTCGCCATGCACGACTGGTCCGAGCCGGTGGACCGGCTCTGGGCCGAGGCCAAGGCCCGCGACGTCCGGCTGGCGGTGCCCCGGCCCGGCGAGCGGGTCGTGGTGGACGACCCGCCGCCGGTCGACGGCTGGTGGCAGACGGTCGCCTGAGCTCCTCGGTGTTAGGAGGGGGCCCTTCCTATGCCGTAGGCGTTAGGAAGGTGCCCTTCCTTTCACCGCACCCGCCGCGCGGTCAGAGGACGAAGGCGTCGGTCCAGAGGGCGCCGGAGCGGCCGGACAGGGCGTCCAGCATCGCCACCGCCTGCCCGTCGGTGAGCTGGGCGACGAAGTCCACGATGGCGCGGCCACGCGCCTTGCCGAGCCGGTCCGGGGTACGCGGGTGCAGCTCCGCCTCGGCCAACTCCACCAGGTCGTGCAGCCGTCGGGGCAGACGGGACTCCTCCTCCGGGTCGAGCAGCCACTCCAGCAACGCCTCGACCAGGGTGCCGAGCAGGCGGGCCTGGCCCCGCTGGTGCAGTGCCAGGTCGGGGCGGGCCAGCACGAAGCGGTGGTGGACGAACTTGAGCACCTGCACCTCGTGCCACTGCGCCGGGGCCAGCAGCACGTGCCCGGAGCGCATGCCGGGCTGCTCGACCACGGTGATCGCGTCCACGAAGCGGGTGGTCCACCGGGCGGAGAACCGGGCGACGTACTGTTCCGCCTCGATGGAGCCGTCGAAGGGTACCGCCAGCAGGCCCTCGACCAGCTCCTCCCGGACGTGTTCGACGGCCGCCGCGAAGGCGTCGTCGTCGGCGATCCAGGCGTCCTTGCGGTGCAGTTGGCGGCGCAGCCGCTCGATCGCCGAACCGGGCCGGCGGGCCGAGGTCTGCAACGCCGCGTCGGTGATCGCCCGGAAGCTGCCGCCCTCCCGCTGCCAGGCCATCAGCTCGGCGGCGACGGCACCCTGCTGGAGCACCCCGACGCGATAGAAGTCCTCCACGTCGTGGATGGCGTAGGCGACGTCGTCGGCGGTGTCCATCACCGACGCCTCGACGGTCTGCTGCCAGTCGGCGATCCGCCCGGCGAACGGCGCACGCGCCTGCCGCAGGTCCTCCAGCTCGGTGCGGTACGCCCCGAACTTGGCCGAGCCGCTGTCCGGGTCGTCCGGCGGCGGGGTGGCACCGCGCGGCGGCGGGTCCATCAGGCGCGGGTGCGGGTCCGGGTGGTCGAGCCGGGTCCACGGGTACTTCAGCATCGCCGCCCGGACCGCCGCGGTCAGGTCCAGGCCGGTGGTGGCCGCGCCCCGGATCTCGGTCGAGGTGACGATCCGGTACGACTGGGCGTTGCCCTCGAAGCCGTCGGTGAGGCCGAGCCGGTGCCGGGCCAGCCGGTCCAGCACCCGTTCGCCCAGGTGCCCGAAGGGCGGGTGACCGAGGTCGTGGGCGAGCGCGGCGGCCTCCACCACGTCCGGGTCGCAGCCGCCCAGCTTCTCCACCAGGTCACGTTGCCACCCGTCGGCGGTGAGCCGTTCCGCGATCGCGCGGGCCACCTGTGCGACCTTGAGGCTGTGCGTGAGCCGATTGTGCACCAGCAGACCGGACCCGCCGGGACTGACCACCTGGGTGACTCCGCCCAGGCGGGTGAAGAACGGCGAGCCGACGATGCGGTCCCGGTCCGCGCGGAACGGGCTGGTCGCGAGGTCGCCGAGGGTGCGGGCGCTGCCGCCGAACAGGCGTCGGGCGCGCGGCTCCACAGGTGGTTCCATGATCGCCACGGTAGCCCGGCAGAATGCACCACGGAACCCACACCCGAAGGCGGAGCGACATCGTGACCCTCTCTGTTCATCAGCGCATCGCCGAGGAACTCGGCGTCGCCGAGCGCCAGGTACGCGCGGCCGTGGATCTGCTCGACGGCGGTGCGACGGTGCCGTTCATCGCGCGGTACCGCAAGGAGGCCACCGGGCTGCTCGACGACACCCAGCTTCGTACGCTCGAGGAGCGGCTGCGCTACCTGCGGGAGCTGGACGAGCGGCGGGCGGCGGTGCTGGAGTCGATCCGCTCCCAGGGCAAGCTGGACGAGGCCCTGGAAGCGCAGATCATGGCGGCCGACTCGAAGTCCCGCCTGGAGGACATCTATCTGCCGTACAAGCCGAAGCGGCGGACGCGGGCGCAGATCGCCCGCGAGGCGGGGCTGGAGCCGCTGGCCGACACGCTGCTCGGCGACCCGACGCGGGACCCCCGGGAGACCGCCGCCGGCTACGTCGACGCGGACAAGGGGGTGGCCGACGCCGCCGCCGCGCTGGACGGGGCGCGGGCCATCCTGATCGAGCGGTTCGCCGAGGACGCCGACCTGATCGGCACGCTGCGCGAGCAGATGTGGTCGCGGGGCCGGCTGGTGGCCCGGGTCCGCGAGGGACAGGAGTCGGCCGGCGCGAAGTTCGCCGACTACTTCGACTTCGCCGAGCCGTACCCGAAGCTGCCCTCGCACCGCATCCTGGCGATGTTCCGGGGCGAGAAGGAGGGCGTGCTCGACCTGACCATGGACCCGGAGACCGACGGCGACGCCGACACGGTCACCGGCCCGACCCGGTACGAGGCGGCGATCGCCGGCCGGTTCGGCGTCGGCGACCAGGGGCGGCCCGCGGACCGGTGGCTGGCCGACACGGTGCGCTGGGCGTGGCGTACCCGGATCCTCATCCACCTCGGCGCGGACCTGCGGATGCGGTTGTGGCAGGCGGCCGAGGAGGAGGCCGTCCGGGTCTTCGCCACCAACCTGCGTGACCTGCTGCTGGCCGCGCCGGCCGGGGCCCGGCCGACGATGGGGCTGGACCCGGGGCTGCGGACCGGGGTGAAGGTGGCGGTGGTGGACGCCACCGGCAAGGTGGTCGCCACCGACACGATCTACCCGCACGAGCCGCGCCGACAGTGGGACGCCTCGATCGAGACACTGGCCCGGCTCGCCGGGGCGCACCAGGTGGAGCTGGTGGCGATCGGCAACGGTACGGCCAGCCGGGAGACCGACAAGCTCGCCGGTGACCTGATCAAGCGCTTCCCGCAGCTCGGGTTGACCAAGGTGATGGTCTCCGAGGCGGGTGCCTCGGTCTACTCCGCCTCCGCGTACGCGGCGCAGGAGCTGCCCGGGATGGACGTGTCGCTGCGTGGCGCGGTCTCCATCGCCCGCCGGTTGCAGGACCCGCTCGCCGAGCTGGTGAAGATCGACCCGAAATCCATCGGCGTCGGGCAGTACCAGCACGACCTGTCGGAGGTGAAGCTCTCCCGGTCGCTGGACACGGTGGTGGAGGACTGCGTCAACGGCGTCGGGGTGGACGTGAACACCGCGTCCGCGCCGCTGCTGACCCGGGTCTCCGGGATCGGCGCCGGGCTGGCCGAGAACATCGTGCTGCACCGGGACGCCAACGGGCCGTTCCGCAGCCGCTCCGACCTGCGCAAGGTGCCCCGACTCGGGCCGAAGGCGTTCGAGCAGTGCGCCGGCTTCCTGCGCATCCCCGACGGCGACGACCCGCTGGACTCCTCCAGCGTGCACCCCGAGGCGTACCCGGTGGTGCGCCGGATCCTGGCCAGCACCGGACAGGATCTGCGGACGCTGATCGGCCGGTCGGCGATCCTGCGCGGCCTGCGGGCCACCGACTTCGTCGACGACACGTTCGGTCTGCCGACGGTCACCGACATCCTCGCCGAGTTGGAGAAGCCGGGGCGCGACCCGCGTCCGGAGTTCAAGACCGCCACCTTCGTCGAGGGCGTCGAGAAGATCGGCGACCTGACCCCGGGGATGGTGCTGGAGGGCGTGGTCACCAACGTGGCGGCCTTCGGCGCCTTCGTCGACGTCGGGGTGCACCAGGACGGTCTGGTGCACGTGTCGGCGATGTCGCGCACCTTCGTCAAGGACCCGCGCGAGGTGGTGAAGTCCGGCGACGTGGTCAAGGTGAAGGTGCTGGACGTGGACGTACCGCGCAAGCGCATCTCGCTGACGCTGCGGCTGGACGACGACGCGGAGGCCGCCCGCGGCGGTCCGCGGGAGCGCGGTGGCCGGGAGAACCAGGGCGGTCGGGAGAACCAGGGCGGTCGGGAGAATCGGGGCGGCCGGGACGGCGGCGGGCAGGGCGGTGCCGGGCAGGGCGGACGCGGCGGCGGTCGCGGAGACCGGGGCGGGCAGCGCGGCGGGCCGCAGCAGCGGCAGGGCCGGGGCCCGGCCGGGCCGGCGAACGACGCGATGGCCGAGGCGTTGCGTCGCGCCGGACTGGCCTGAGCCCCTCCCCGGGTGAGCGGCGTACGGTGAGCGCCATGGCGGGCGACGAGGACTGGCGGGAGCAGCGACGGCGGGCGGTGCACGCGCACGCCGAGGCCGAGTCCCGGGCCCGGGCCGTGGAGCAGGCCGCGGCGACGGAGCTGGTGCAGCGCTTCGTCGCCGACGCGACCGCGCGCGGGCTGCGCACCGAGCGGCTGCGGGTGACGTCCTACGACGGGCGGCACCGCTACCGCACCGGCCTGACCGGCTGGTACGTCGACCGGGCGCGCTCGCGGGCGGTCGACGCCCGGGGGAACTTCTATCTGCTGACCGTGCCGAACAGCGTGCGTGCGCTGCTGTTCGGCGCGGTCTGCCCGCCGGTCCCGCCGCCGCTGGTGGTCGGCCGGGGCGGCCGGGACGGCGAGTCCCTGCCGCTGGCGGAGCTGCTCGACCGGCGCCTGGACGCCGGTGACGACTGGCCCTGACGCCCTCGACGCGGGCCCTGACGCCCTCAGCGTCGGTGGACGTCGACCACCTCGGACAGCGCCTGCTCCACCCGATGAGCACCGGCGGCCACCGAGAAGACCCGCTGGTAGTGCAGCCGACCGGCCTGCCCGAGCAGGTCGAGCTTCTCCCGGCCGAGGTCGCAGAGTTCGCGCAGCGCGGCGGCGATCGAGTCGGGGTCACCGGGCCGGGCGGTGATCCCGGCCCCGCTGTCGCGGGCCACGTCGGCGGCGTCCCCCTCGGCGGCCACCAGCAGGGCCCGTCCGGCGGCCAGGGTGGCCTGCACCTTGCTCGGCATGGTGTACGCCGACATGCCGCCGGGCCGAAGGCTCACGTAGTGCGCGTCGCCGGTCGCCATCAACGCGGGCATCCGTTCCCGGGGCAGTTGCCCGAGGAAGCGCACGTTGGCCGCGCCCGACTCCTCGGCCCGACGGCGCAGCCGTTCCTCGGTGGTGCCGGAGCCCGCGATCACGCAGACCAGCCGGGGGTCGGCCACCCTTGCGCAGGCGTCCACGAGCGAGTCGAGCCCCTGTGCCTCGCCGAGCGCACCGGCGTACACCAGGACCACCTGGTCGGGGCGCACGCCCAGCTCCGCGCGCAGGTCACCGGCGCGGGGCCGGGGTGTCTCGTCCGCCCACATCGGGATGTGCACCAGCTTCTCCCGGGGCACGCCCCGACCGGCGAGCAGGTCGACGGCGCCGGGCGAGACGCAGGCGACCCGGGCGGCGCTGCGGTACATCGCGCCGCACCAGCCGGCCATGCCCCGCTCAACGGTCCGGGACAGCCGCCCGGTCCCGAGGAATCCGCTGGCCACCACGCTGTCCGGCCAGAGGTCGAGGACGTGCAGCAGCACCGGCACCCGGTGGGCGTACCGGGTGAACCACATCGGCAGCGCGACGCTGATCGGCGAGTTACCCACCCAGAGCGCGTCCAGCCCCCGCAGCACCGGCGTGCCGGAGGTCAACGCGGAGACGGCGAAGGAGCCGTAGTTGGCGACCCGACGCAGCGCGGAACGGTCGTGGCTGGGATAGAGCGCGACCCGCCGGATCCGGGTCGCGCCGACGGTCTCGTCCCGGCGGCGGGCCATCCGGTAGCCGGGGGCCAGTCGCCCGGTCGGGTAGTTGGGGAAGCCGGTGAGCACCTGCACCTCGTGCCCCCGTCCGGCGAGGGCGGTGGCGAGCATCCCGGGCAGGGCGGCCGGGCCGGGCTCCGGGTCGAACCATTGCGTGAGCAGGCCGATCCGCATGCGCCTCATCCCGTCTCCAGTGGGGCCAACGGGCGTACCGGCGGCACGGCGCCGTCGGTGCGCCACAGCGCGGTCAGCGACTCGCGCAGGTCGTACGCGGGTGCCCAGCCGAGCACCCGCCCGGCACGTGTGGTGTCCGCGCACATCCACGGCACGGTGGCGGAGCGCCCGGCGTCGGCGGCGAACCCGCCGTCGCGGACGTCGCCGGTGAACCCGGCCACCTCGGCCAGCAGCCGGACCACGTCGCGGACGGCCACCGCCCGGCCGCTGCCGACGTTGACCACCCGGTCGGCCGTGGGCGCGCTGCGCACCGCCGCCAGCACCGCCGACGCCACGTCCCGCACGTCGACGAAGTCGCGGTACGTGTCGTGCAGTCCCAGCGCGATGCCATCGTCCCCGGCGGCGCGGGCCGACCTGATCAGCGCGGTGACCCGGCCGAGCACGTTGCCCGCCGGGATGCCCGGCCCGACCGGGTTGAAGACCCGCAGCACGACCGTGTCGACCCGGCCCGCCGTACCGGCCAGCTCCGCCAGCCGGGTCGCGGTCAGGTGACTGAGCCCGTACTCGTTGACCGGCGCGCACGGATGGTCCTCGGTCACCGCGAGGCCGTACGGGACGGCGCCGTACTCGGCGGCCGACCCGATCCGGACCAGTCGGGCCGTCGGCACCGCCTCCGCCATCGCCTCGACGAGCTTGGCGGTGGCCAGCACGTGCGCGCGGACGAAGTCGTACCCGGAGCCGACGATCCGGCCCGCGGCGACCACCACCGCGTCGGGCCGTTCCCGGGACAGCAACGCGATCAGCGCGGGAAGGTCGATGCGGACCAGGTCGCAGGCCGACCGGTCGGGTGCCCGGACGTCGGCGTGCGCGGCGAGCAGCGCCCCGACGTGCCGTCCGAGGAACCCGCCGGCGCCGAGCAGCAGCACCCGGTTCATCGGCGGTACGCGGGATCCGCCTCGGCGACCGTCGACTGCCCTGGATTGCCGGTGAACTCGTGCCAGGTGGCCGCACCCGGCGCGGAGATGCCCTGGCGGCTGGCGACCACCCAGACGGTGGCCAGCACGATCTTCAGGTCCAGCAGGAGCGAGCGCCGGTCGACGTACTCGACGTCGTGGGCGAACTTGACCTGCCACTCCAGCGCGTTGCGGCCCCGGACCTGCGCCAGCCCGGTGATGCCGGGCCGTACGTCATGGCGGCGGGCCTGTTCCGGGCTGTAGAGGTCGAGGTACTGCACCAGGTGCGGGCGGGGACCGACGACGCTCATCTCGCCCCGTAGCACGTTCCAGAACTCGGGCAGCTCGTCCAGGCTGCTGGCTCGCAGCCAGCGGCCGACCCGGGTCAGGCGCTGCGCGTCGGTGACCAGTCCCCGGTCCGGGTCGGGGTGCCGCATGGTCCGGAACTTGACCATCTCGAACAGCTCGCCGTGCAGGCCGGGCCGCTTGTGCCGGAACAGCACCGGCCGACCGTGCGCGATCAGCACCACGAGGGCCACCAGGGCCATCAGCGGTGCGCCCAGGACCAGGACGAGGAGGGCGCCCACGACGTCGAGCAGCCGCTTCCACCGATCGTACGGTCGCCAGGTGGCCGGATCCTCGGCGATCCCGCGCGGACCCCTCGCCGCGCCGGCAGCCCCGGCACGCGTGTGCGTCGCATGGAGAGCAACTTTTGACATGCGATACGCATATCATTCTCCGCTGCGCCGGATCGCGCTTTCACATTTCGTGGCGCACTGTTCGGACCGTACGGTGGAATGAATTTCGCTCACCTGCCACCCACACGCGGACAATCCGAATGAGACTCCTCTTTCAATTCAGGAAAGCCGTCCCGGATCAGTTCGTGAATCGGTATGTTCGCCGGTGGACGCCGTCCCGACGGCATCGCGGAACACTCGACAGGGAACAGGCAGGGCCAGATGTGATTTCCTCGCTAACGGATCGGCGATTTCTGATTACCGGTGGCACCGGATCATTCGGCCAGACGATGGTTTCCCGGCTGCTCGACGCCGGGGCCACCGAGGTGCGGGTCCTCAGCCGCGACGAGTCCAAGCAGGACGCGATGCGACACCGCCTGCGCGACGACCGGGTCCGCTACTACGTGGGCGACGTCCGTGACTACGACAGCGTGCTCAGGGCCGCGCGGGGCATGGAGTTCGTCTTCCACGCCGCCGCGCTCAAGCAGGTCCCGTCCTGCGAGTTCTTCCCGTTGGAGGCGCTGCGCACGAACGTGCTCGGGAGCGCCAACGTCGTCGAGGCCTGCGAACGGGTCGGGGTCGAGACGCTGGTGCTGCTCAGCACCGACAAGGCGGTCTACCCGGTGAACGCGATGGGGATGACCAAGGCGCTGATGGAGAAGGTGGCCCAGGCGCACGCCCGGAACAACCCGCAGGCCCGGACCCGGGTCTGCTGCGTGCGCTACGGCAACGTCATGTACTCGCGCGGCTCGGTCATCCCGCTGTTCATCGAGCAGATCCGCCGGGGCGCGCTGCCGACCGTCACCGAGCCGTCGATGACCCGTTTCCTGATGTCGCTGGCGCAGTCGGTCGACCTGGTCGAGCACGCGTTCCGCGACGGGCAGCCGGGCGACGTGTTCATCCGCAAGGCCGACGCCTGCACCATCGGCGACCTGGCCACCGCCCTGTGCAACCTGTTCGGGGTGCCCGCCAAGTTCGACGTGCTCGGCATCCGGCACGGGGAGAAGCTCTACGAGACCCTGGCCAGCCGGGAGGAGCTCGCGCACGCCGAGGACCTGGGCGAGTTCCTCCGGGTGCCGGTGGACAGCCGCGACCTGAACTACGCCCTCTACTTCGAGGAGGGCAACGTCGAGCGGGGCGCGTTGGCCGACTTCCACTCGCACAACGCGCGCCGGCTCTCCGTACCGGAGATCGAGACGCTGTTGCGGACCCTGCCCGAGGTACGGGCGCAGCTCGACGTCGCGGCGGCTGCCGCCGTGCCCGCATGACCGAGCGGCGCGGCGCCGACCCGGGCGTGGGCGGCGGCACGACCGATCGGGTGCCCCGGCGGCGCGACCAGGCCGACGCCGCACACCCCGGCCGACAGGGCGGTGAGTCGGGCTCGTCGCGCCCGGCCGCCCGGCGGGTACTCGTCGTCGGGGTCACCGGCATGCTCGGTCACGCCGTCCTGCGCGAACTGAGCGCCGATCCCGACCTGGACGTGCACGGCCTGGCCCGGCGGGTCGACGACGAGGCGGGGTGGTTCCCGGCGCACCTGCGCGACCGGATCACCACGGGCGTCGACGCCACCCGGTTCGCCGAGGTCCGCCGTTTCCTCGACCTGCTTCGGCCGGACGTGGTGATCAACTGTGTGGGTGTGATCAAGCAGCGGCCGGACGTGCAGGAGGCGGTGCCGACCGTCACGCTCAACGCGCTCCTGCCGCACCTGCTCGCCGCCGCCTGCGTCGATCTCGGCGGCCGGCTGGTGCACGTCAGCACCGACTGTGTCTTCTCCGGTCGACGGGGCGACTACGCCGAGGACGACCTGCCCGACCCACCCGACCTGTACGGGCGGTCCAAACTGCTCGGTGAGGCGACCGGACCGTCGGCGCTCACCCTGCGCACCTCGATCGTCGGCCACGAGTTGACCTCGCACCGTTCCCTGGTGGACTGGTTCCTCGCCCAGCGGGGTCAGGTCCGGGGCTTCACCCGGGCCGTCTACACCGGCGTGACCACCGTCGAGTTCGCCCGCCTGCTGCGCACCGTGGTGCTGCCGCGCGAGGACCTGACCGGGCTCTACCACGTCGCGGCCGATCCGATCACCAAGCACGACCTGCTGCGGCTGGTCGCCGAGGTGTACGGCTGGCCCGGTGAGCTGGTGCCGGACGACGGTTTCGTCTGCGACCGCTCGATGCGGGCCGACGCCCTCGCCCAGGCCACCGGCTACCGGCCGCCGGACTGGCCGGAGATGGTCCGGGCCATGCACGCGGCCCGGGCCCGCTGGACCGACGCGGACCGGCCCGGCATCCGGGTCTGACGGCGGACGAGGACGACGACCCGCCGGGCCGCGTGGTACGCGGGCCGGCCGCGAGGCGGAGGACAGCACGTGATGAACCGTTTGGCCGAGTGGGGCGTCGTCGCGGGGGCGGCGGCGCTGGTCGTGGTCACCACCCTCGTCGCGGTCGACGCCCCGCTGGTCGCGATCGGGCTGACCCTGCTGCTCCTGTTGGTCGCCCTGGTCCGCCGGGTGGACGGGTGGCGGTGGTTGCTGGGGCTGACCACCGCGCTGCTGGTCTGCGCCTCGTCGGACCTGCCCGCCCTGGTCGAGGTGAGCTTCTATCCGCGCTACGCCGCGGTCGCCGCCCTGGTGGTGTGGGGGCTGTGCCGGCCGGTCCGGGTCCCGGTCCGGCTCGCGCCGTGGACCGGTGTCCTCGTCGCCGCGCTCTGGTCGGTCGCCGGGCTCGCCACGCTCAGCACCGTCTGGTCGGTGGTCCCGATGGAGACCTTCCAGCGTGGGGTGGCCCTGGTGCTGCTGGCCGCCCTGGTGCACGTGCTGGTGCGGCGGCGGTGGTCCGAGCGTACGGTGATGCTCGCCGACCTGCGGACGGTGTACCTGGTCCTCAGCGTGTCCGCCCTGGTCAGCCTCGGGTACGGGGTCAGCGGCGGCGTGCTGACCGCCGCGCTGGCCAGCAGCCAGCGGTTCCAGGGCATCTACAACAACCCGAACATGCTCGGCATCGTGTGCGCCCTGGCCATCCCGCTGGGCTGGGCGGTGTACCAGCAGTTCCGCCGACCCGTGCTGCTGCTCGGCGTCCTGCCGGCCGGTGTCTGTCTGCTGCTGTCGCAGTCCCGGACCGGCATCGTCGCCGTCCTGGTCGGTGCCGCCTGGGTCCTGCTGCGGCACGGGTTCGGGCCGGTGGTCCGGGCCGCCACGGCGGTGACCGCGACGCTGCTGGTGGCGCACCTGTTCAACCTGCTGCCGGTCATCTTCTCGGCACCGTGGATGCAGCGGGTCGTGCTGCGCTTCACCGATCCGGAGGGCGCCGACCTGTCCAACGGCCGCACCGAGATGTGGCAGGCCACCGTCGACCTGTGGTGGCAGAACCGGCCCACGCTGGGTTTCGGGTACGCGTCCCGCAACCACCTGTTCGAACTCGCCAGCTACGACGAGTTCTTCGGCGCGGGCGTCAGCGTGGTGCACAACAGCTACCTGCAACTGCTGCTGGAGCTGGGGCTCACCGCCGTCGTCCCGCTGGTGGCGCTGCTGCTGGCCGCCGGGCGCGGCGCGCTGCGCGCACCGGTGCGCGGGGCCAACTCGGGCCTGGTCTGGCTGGTGGTCAGCGGCGTGCTGGTGCAGTTGACCGAGTCGGCCATCTTCGGCACCGGGCAGCCCTACCCGTACGTGTTCTGGCTCGCGGTCGCCGCCCTGCTGCACCGGCCCACCGCCGACCCGGACGAGAAGGCCGGGGTCACCGAGGGCGTACGCACCCGGCCGGGTCGGCGGGCACCCGTCGGGCTGCCCGGCTGAGACCGGCCGCCCGTACGCGACGGATCTCCTCCGGCCGCACCGGGCAGGCGCGGGAACGCCGGTCGCGTCAGCGCCGGGCGGCGGTCAGGAACGCGGTGACCCGGGCCTGCCAGGCCCGGTGGTCGAACGACTCACGGGCCCGGGACAGGGCGGCCCGGCTCATCGCCGCCCACTCCTCGTCCCGCAGGCGCAGCGCCCGCTCGATCCCGCGTCGGACGTCGTCCGGGCCGTTGCCGTCGAGCACCAGGCCCTCGACGCCGTCGTGCACGTGGGCGGCCAGGTCGCTGGTGTGGTTGAGCAGCACCGGGCAACCGGCGGCGAGGCTCTCCGGCACCTTGGACGGGAAGCCGTGCGCGGCGTACCCCCCGGTGGGCCGGACCAGCATCGAGAAGTGCGCGCCGCCGAGCAGCGTGAGCACGGTGTCGCGGGGTACCCGGCCGAGGAAGGTCACCTCGGCCGCCACCTCGTCCAGCAGCGCCGGGTCCAGGTCCGACCCGGTGGCGGCCTGCTCGCGGGTGATGCCCGCGATGGTCAGGCTGACCCGTCGCTGATCGGCCGGGGCGAGCCGGCTGATGCCGCGCACGATCACGTCGAGCATGTCCTTGCGGCCGGGGGTGCCGGCGTAGACCAGCCGCAGCCCGTCGACCAGCGACGGTGTCCGGGGCGGCGCGAACTCGGCGCAGTCCACCTGCGGCGGCACCACCAGCACGTCGAGGCCGTACGCGGCGAGGTGCTCGGCGAGTGCGCCGGTCACCGCCGTGGCCCGGTGCACCAGCCGGGTGGCCAGGAAGGTCGACCAGCGGTGCCGCACGAAGTACGGGGTGAGCCAGCCGTGCGCGAACTGGTGCCGGTCGTGGCGTTCGCTGGCGTCGACCACCACCGGGGCGCGCAGCGCGAGCCGCAGCACCGCCCAGTTGCCGAGCGTCATCATCGCCATCGGCAGCAGCACCACGCCGATCTCGTCGCGGTCCACGCCCGCACGGCGCAGGGCGCGCAGCACGCGTACCGGTCGGGCCAGGCGGGCCGCCATCCGGGTGAGCCGGTTGCCGCCCCGCACGCGCAGCGTGACCAGGTCGATGCCGGCGAGGTCGCCGAACTCGCCGGGGAAGGGGACCTCGCAGGGCCAGTCGTTGACCACCAGGGTCCGCTCCCCCTCGGGCGCGGCGCTGCGGGCGAGTTGCCGCAGCCGGTTGGAGGTGGCGTCGCCGTACGGGAAGGCGTACGCGCCGACGAGCAGCGGCCGGGCCGGGCGTACCCGGATCGTCGACCGACGGCGCTGCTCCGGGCCGCGTACCAGGGTGCTGTCGTTCATCTCGGTCACCGTTCCGAGCCGACCCGCTGCCGGCTCCGCTGTGCTGTCGGATGTTCCCGTGGTCGATAGATGGCGAGGTGGGCGGCGAGGGCGGCGTCGATGGCGAAGACGCTGTCGGCGAAGCGCGCGGCGGCCGTCTGCGGCGTCGTCGACGCGGTGTACGCGGCGGCGGTCCGCACCGCCTCGGCCCAGGCCCTCGGCGGCGCGTCGGTGTCGACGACCGTCACGCCGGGCAGGTGCGACTCGATGAACCGCACCCCGGGCAGGTCGGCGGCGACGGTGCCGACGCCCAGCGCGACGGGTTCCAGCACTCCCCCGGGCAGCCCTTCCAGGCAGGAGGGGTGCACCACCACGTCGGCCTGCCGCAGCAGGTGGCCCACGTCGTCGCGTGGGCCGAGCAGGTGCACCCGGTCGGCGAGTCCGGCGGCGTACGCCGCCGCACGGACCCGCGCGTCGTCGTCGGCGTCGTCGCCGGGACCGACCAGCACCGCGTGTGCCGGCACGCCCAGCGACCGCAGCTCGGCAAGGATCGGCGGCAGCAGCCAGCGCCGCTTCTCCGGCGAGGCCCGCCCGACGCTGACACAGACGAGGGCGCCCGGTTCGGCGCCGACCAGTGCGCGCAGGTCGTCGCGGCCGGGTGCCCGCAGCCGGTCGAGGTCGAGGCCGTTGAGCACCACCCGGCAGCGCCGGTCGCGCTGCCACTGCGGGTCGTAGCCGAAGGTGAGCGAGCTGGGCGAGACACCGAGGATGTCGGTGGCACTGTGCCGCAGCAGCCGACCGCAGAGCCGTCGGTAGACGCGCCGCCGTAGGCTGCGGCGGACGTTGTCGTCGCCCCGGAAGTGCGCCACCCGAACGGGTACGCCGCAGAGCCGGGCCAGTGCCAGCGGTACGCCGGAGAAGTTGGCGCAGTCGACGTGCACCACGTCCGGACGCAACCGCCGCAGCAGCCCAAGCAGGCGCGGGGCGAAGTCGGCGTCCAGCGCGATCGGGGTGACCGTGCCACCGTGCCGGGTGACCACGTCGGCCAGCGGGCCGGGGCCGATCCGGTGGCTGAGCGTCACCAGGTGCACCTCGACACCGGCGGCGGCCAGCCGGGGCAGCAGCTCGGCGGTCCGCATCTCGGTGCCGCCGAAGTTCAGCTCGCCGACGATGCGCAGGACCCGGCACGGCGGCTCGGGGTGGCGCGGGCCCGGCGTCGCCGGGTCATCCCGGGTGGACACCGGCGTGCTCCTTCGCTCGTCGGGCCGGTCGGCGGGGCCGGTCACCGGCGAGCGCCCGCCGGTAGCCCACGATCACCGCCGGCCACATGGTCAGCACGTACGCGAGACAGGCCGCGACCGGCAGGCCGACGAGCCCGAACTGCCGCAGCCCCCAAACCTTGAGCCCGGCCGCCAGCACCAGGAACGACGCCCAGCCGACGAACTGCGGACGGAGCAGGCCGACGCTGTTCTGCACCATGGTCAACGGAGAGGTGACGGCGACCAGGAAGGACCAGGCGGCCAGCCCGGCCAGGAGCGCGACCGACACCGAGGCGCGGTCGATGCCGCTCACCCACGACTCGACCAGCCGGGGGCCGACGCCGACCAGCGCGCCGCCGACCACACCGACGATGACGCCGTAGAGCAGCACCATGCGTCGGGTGTTGCGGCGCACCCAGGCCACCTCGCCCCGGGCCAGGGCGGTGCCGTTGACCGGCCAGATCGTCATGCCGACCAGCCCGACGAAGATCGACAGTACGCCGAACAGCTTCCCGACCACCGCGTAGTGGGCCGCCACCGCCGGCCCGAGCAGGTACGCGACCAGCGGGCTGTCCATGTTGAGCGCGATCGACGACATGGTGGTGAGCGCGAAGAACTGGAGACCGAGCCGGAGCAGGCCGACGGCGGTGGCCCGGTCCACCAGGGCCGGACCGGGCCGCAGCACGGGCTCCTGGAACCAGAAGTACGCCACCGTGTTGAGCAGGTTGGTCAGCGGCACGGCCAGCACCGCGCAGCCGATCACCACCAGCGGACTCCACCCGGCGGCGATGGCGCCGAGCACCGCGCCCATCGCCACCAATGCACCGGCCGACTGCCAGACGTTGCTCTGCACCACCTGGCCCCGGGCGTACTGGATCCGCTGGATCAGCGAGAACGGGATGTTGACGGCGAAGGCCCCGAAGCAGAGCAGCACCATCGTGGACGCGTCCGCGGCGACCCGCGCGTCGGTCACGCCGAACAGCCCGGCCCATCCCACCGTGGGTACGACCGCCACCAGCGCGACGACCAGCACCACGGCGACCGCGCCGAGGGTGGCGAAGGCGCTGGAGATCTCCCGCGCCTGGGCCCGGACGTCGGTGACGTGGTGGCTCAGCCGGGTCAGCAGCCCGTTGCCCAGCCCCAGGTCGGCGAACCAGGCCATGCCGGTCAGCGCGGTGACCGCCATCCACAGGCCGTACCGCTGCTCGCCGAGGTAGCCGAAGCAGGCCGGGGTGACGACGAGCGGCGCGGCCAGGCCGATCCCCTTCGCCGCCATCGCGGCGGCGATGCCGACCGTGACGCGTCGGTCCCGCTCCCCCGCCACCTCGGACGGCGTCGGCGCGGCGGCGGCCGGTGCCGTGTCGGTGGCCGGTGCCGCCGGCAGGGTCTCCACGGCGGACGGCGCGTCGACGGCCTGCGGCATCTCGGCGGGAGGCGGCGTCGAGGTCTGTGCAGGGTCGACGGGAGGGCTCGGGGCCCTCGACCGCCCCGGTCCGGTCCGGCTCGCCGCCCGGTTCACCGGGTCCCGGCGGGTGCGAGGTCGCGCCGCCCGGACATCCACGCGACGGTGGCGCGCAGGCCGTCGAGACGGTCGACCGGGGTCACGTCCGGGAACAGCTCCCGCAGCAGGGTGTCGTCGGCCAGCGAGTGCGGCACGTCGCCGCCGCGCGGGGCGGCGTACTCACGGGCGATCGGTCGCCCGAGCAGCCCCGCCAACTCGTCGACGACCTCCAGCAGGGTGGCCCGCGCCCCGAAGGCGAGGTTGACCGGGTGCGGGTGCTGCACCCGGCGGCGCAGCGCGTCCAGGATGACCTGGCACACCGTGCCGACGTAGGTGAAGTCGCGGGACTGGGTGCCGTCGCCGTGCACCACGACCGGCTCGCCGTGCAGGGCGGCGTGCGCGAAACGCGGGATGACCGCCGCGTACGGGTGGTCGTGCCGCTGCCCGGGCCCGAACACGTTGAAGAACCGGAAGGCCAGCGTGGGCAGGCCGAACGAGGCCTGGTACGCCAGCGCGTACGCCTCGGTGGCCAGCTTGCTCGCCGCGTAGGGGCTCATCGGCCGGGTCCAGGTCAGCTCCGCCTTGGGCAGCGCCGGGTTCGTGCCGTACACCGACGACGACGAGGCGACGACGACGTGCGCGACGTGGTGTCGGCGGGCCGCCTCCAGCACCATCAGCGTGCCGGTCGCGTTCGCCTGGTGGGAGGCGACCGGGTCCGCCAGGGAGCGGGGCACGCTCGGCAGGGCCGCCAGGTGGACCACCGCCTCCCGGCCCGCCATCGCGGTGTCCAGGGCGACCGGGTCCAGGATGGAGCCCTCGACCAGGTCGACGCCGAGCCCGTCCAGGTTGCCGGGCAACCCGACGGAGAGATCGTCGAGGACGGTCACCTCTTTGACGGCGGGATCGGCCAACGCGGCGCGGGCCAGATTGGATCCGATGAAACCGGCCCCGCCGGTGACCAGAACTCGCATGGACATAACCCCCGAATGAATGTCGAAGGTATGTATATCGACTCATCTGGGTCAGCGTCCCGCGTTCGCGGAATTCCGCGCTGCTGTCCGGGAGCCGACCGTGCACCGCTGACCAGGGGCGACGTGGCGCACAGTGACATCATCGGGACGCGTCACGGCGGAGGTGCCGGCATGGGAGAACTGATCGTCTACCGTTCCAACGCCCTGATGACCATCCGGTCGCGTTTCGACGCCACCCGGGACGTGCTGATGCCGGCGAACATCGCCTATCCCCTGGGCATGGTCGGCATGTGGCACTCCAGCCTGCCGCAGGTCACGCTCGTCCCGTCGACGGCGACCGACGCCCAGGTGTGGCCCTCCCCGTCGGCCGTGGGCACCCCGATCCACGACACCTCCGACGACAACTGCCCGATCAACACCGGCTGGTCGTACGTGGGCGGCAACCACGGGTACAACGTGGGCGACCAGATCGTCGTGACCAACCACGGCAAGACCACCGCCGACGTGGGTTCCCGGTGGACCGACGGCACCGAGGTTTTCACGCTGCTCGCCATCACCAACGCCGACAGCCTGCTGTTCGGCAACCCGTACGTGATCGTGGCCGGCGTCGCCCAGGGCGCGCGGCTGCGGCCGGCGGCACCGCTGACCCACCTCTCCGGCGCGACGAACCGCACCACCGTGCCGATCACGGGTCTCACGCCGGACGTCCAGATCCGCCCGGCCACGCACAGCCACGTGGTGAGCGTGGAACTCGACGGTCGGGCGCTGCCGGACGGTCGACGTACCGGCCAGGAACTGCGGATCCGGGAGTCGTACGTGATCCCGTCCTATCGCGGGATGATCGACACCGCCCAGGCGAACATCGGCACGCCGATCGCCACGATCATGACCCGCGTCCCGTCGCTGTGCCGGATCGACAACCTGTACCGCTGGAGCACGGACGGGCTGCTGATCTCGCAGACGGTCACCGCGCTGGACCGCTTCGCCCTGAACGCCGGGGTCACCCAGTGTTCGGCGCTGACCGTGCCGAGCGGCGGCAGCCGCCGACAGTTCATGCCGAACGTCGGGGTCGCCGGCTCGCTGAACTGGTCGACCTGGGCGAAGCTCGACACGCTGACCGCCCTCACCGACATCACCCCGGCCACGCTGCGGGACCCACTGACCCCGGCCGCGAGCATGACCCAGTGGGTGATCGACTCCGGCGGGGAGCAGAGGTGGGGTATCGCGGTCGGACTGCTGCCGTTGGACGACGGGCGACGGGCGGTCCGGGTCCGGCACACCACGGACAAGTCCTGGTTCGTCAGCTCCAGCCTGAAGAAGAACTACCCGCAACTGGTGTGGGGACGCAGGCTGGAGCCGGGTGACTCGGTGACCGGCACGGCGTACCGCCGCTATCTGGCGCCGCCCTCGACCGCCACCGAGATCGTCGTCTCCACCGGCACCCACGACGTCGTGGTGATCGAGCGGGTCGACCCGGTCGCCCAGACCCGGATGCCGGCACCCCGGCTGTACCACCGGCGGCTGGTCGCCGAGGGTGCGACCAACCTCACGGTGCCGGACCGGGTCGCCGTCGACGGCATCCCGTACGCGGTGCCGGTCTCGCCCGGGTACGGCATGTGGCGTGCCGAGCCCGCCCCACCGGCCCCGCCGCAGGTGCCCGGCGTCGTGCTCGGGGTCGGCAGCTACTTCCTGCCGCTGGCCGGTCCGACCCGGGCCAGCACGTACACCGGCGCGTTCCAGCGGCTCCTGCTGCACCCGGTCTACCTGGCCGAGGCGACCCCGGTCGACCGGGCCTGCGTCGAGGTGACCGCGCCCGGCACCGGCGTGCTGCGCCACGGCGTGTACGCCCACGACCCGGCCACCGGACGGCCCGCGTTCCTCGGCCCGATCGCCGACTTCGGCACGCTGGCGGTGACCACCGCCGGGATCAAGGAGTCGGTGCTGGGCACGCCGGTGATGCTGCCCGGCGGTTGGCACTGGTACGCGCTGGTCTGGCAGGGCACCGGCAGCACCGCGCCGACGCTGCTGGCCGAGGCGGCGGGCGGGACGGCGCTGAACATCGGCACCGACCGGGCGGCGATGTCCGGCGACCGGTACGGCTACCAGGTGACCGGCGTGACCGGCGCCCTGAGCGCGATCACGGTCGACGACGTCCACCGGTTCCCGCCACCACGGGTGGCCTACCGGCGGGCCTGACGGCCTCAGGCCGTGGTCACCCCGTAGATCCGCTTCATCGCCTCGTGCTTGGCCGGCACCGGCAGGTGGCCGATCCCCAACGACTTGGCCTGCAACCGCGCGAGGTACTCGTCGGTGGTGCGCAACGGTCGCGCCGGCACCCCGGCGGCCACGGTGTTGTCCGGGATGTCCCGGGTGACGATCGAGCCCGCCCCGATCACGCACCGGTTGCCGATGGTGACGCCCGCCAGGATCATCGACCGCATCCCGATGTAGACGTCGTCGCCGACGACGATCGGCGCGGTCCAGTCCAGGTCCGGGTGTTCCTTACGGAGGATCAGCGTGCCGCCGTCGTGCGTGACGAACTGGACCTCGGAGGTGATGAAGACGTTGTCGCCGAGGGTGATCAGCCAGGGCTCCGAGCCGAACATCGCCCGGCTGATCCCATAGAACCGGACCCGGCCGGTCAGGTTCACCCCGAGCGAACGGGCGAACGCCTCCGGGTCGCGGGTGGCGGCGAGATGGTCGCGCACCCGCTGGACCATGGTACGAACGCGACGAGACACCTGACGTCCTCACCTGACGAAGTACGCGGCGACGGGCCGGCGTGCCCGCACCGCCGGACACCTCCCGCAACGATCCGCCCCGGGTACGAGTGACGGACCTCCGGCGGGTCGACGGTCAGCGGCAGAACCGGCGGGCGTGCTCCAGCACGTTGAGTTCCCGGCTCTGTCGCCGCCAGATCCGGTAACGCCGGGCGGCGACCCGTTTCGCCTCGGCGCGCTCGGCGACCGGGCGGTCGGCGAGCCGGTCGAGCACCGTGCTGAACCCGGCGGCCGTGGCGGGGCGCACCACCGCTCCCCCGGCCTGCGTGATCAACTCGCTGAACGGTGTCTCGTCGGAGCAGATCACCGGGCAGCCGGCGGCCAGGCTCTCGACGATCACGTGACCGTAGTTCTCGCCCAGCGTCGGGAAGAGGAACGCGTCGTACCGGCCGAAGGTCGCAAGCACCTGCCCCGCCGGGAGTTCGCCCCGGTAGGCGACCCGGACGTGCTCGGGCATCGACTCGACGATCCCGCGACACCGCGCCCAGTACGCCTCGTCCTCCACCGGCCCGAAGATGTCGAACTCGACCGGCCGGGTCGTACCGGCCACCGCCTCCAGCGCCGTGACCAGGTTCTTCATCGGCGAGATCCGGCCCACGAAGACCAGCCGCAGCGGCCCCTCGCGCGGCTCGGCGGGCGGGGCGGGATCCTCCGGCACGGCGCACTCGTTGCCGTTGACCATCACCCGGGCCCACGGCATGGCCGCCCGGATCTGCTCCTCCTCCCGCCGGCTGCACGCCTGCCAGCGCACGCCGAGCCGACGCAGCAGCGGTGCCCACACCGACAGGAACAGTCGCTTCTTGCGGGACCTGATGTCCAGGGCGGCCGGAGCCAGTTCCCCGCGCGGCGCGAGCAGGATCGCCCCGGCGCGCAGCACGCCCGAGGCGACCGCGAGGATCGACACCACCGAGAACGGCGACCAGAGGCTGTTGACGTAGAGCAGGTCGACCGGTCGGGAGCGGACGTGCCGCAGCAGCCGCGCCCAGTGCCGGAGCGCGAACGGGTCGAGGTAGAACACGGCCGAGCGGGCGTCGCGGCGCAGCAACCGCCCGGACAGCCCCGGGTAGGACGCCGGTGAGTGCAGGTCACGATCCCGGGTGACCAGGGTGACGTCGAGGTCGTCCGGCAGGGTGTCCAGGATGTAGCGCAGCGAACGGATCGGCCCGCCGCCCCGGAAGCCGGGCTCGAACACACCGGCGGTCGCGACGACCCGGTAGCCGTCCGACTCGACGGCGGACCGCGACGCCGACCGGTGCGTACCGGCGACGGGCGGACGGGTCCTCACCAGCTCGTTCACTGTGTGGCTCACCTTCAGGAAGCGGGCGTCCGTCACCGCAGGCCACAGCCGCGCCCGCCGGTGCGGAGGTGGGGCCTGCGGACCGGTGTCGGCGCGACCGTCACCATCGACGCTCCGGGGCGGCTCGGATGGCGGAGAGCGCCCGGCGTTCTCCCCGGACGAGGGAGCCACGGGTGACGACCGACGTAGTGATCGTAGGAGTCGGCGGAATGGGCCGTGAGGCGTATCGGGTAATTTGTCTACTCAACACGCCGATGTCCCGCGAACCCCGATGGCGGATGCGCGGATTCGTCGACGACTACCCCGCCGAGCCCCCTCAACCAGAACTGCACGGCACGACGCGGTGCTGGGCGACTACGTGTCGGTCAACCCGCTGGCCGCCGTCTCCGGCCACTGCCGCCTCGCCGAGGGCGTGATGGTCGGCACCACCGCCGCCGTCCTCAGTGCCGGATGCCCGCCCAGTCGTGATGACGGCGCACGGTCGACAGGATGAAGTCGACCACCCGGCGTGAGGTGTCCGGGACCTGGTAGTCCAGCGGACAGCCGGCGGCACCGGCGGCGGCCTGCGCCACCACCACCCGGACCGCCTCCACCACCCCGGCCGGGTCCAGGCCGGTCATCACGATCGACCCGGTGTCCAGCGCCTCGGGGCGCTCGATCGACTCGCGCAGGGTCACCGCCGGGAAGCCGAGGATCGCCGACTCCTCGCTGACCGTGCCGCTGTCCGAGAGCGTGCACCGGGCGTGCCGTTGCAGGGTGACGTAGTCGAAGAAGCCGAACGGCTCGTGGAAGGCGATGGCCTCCAGCCGCGTACCGTCCACGGCGAGGGACTCCAACCGCTTGCGAGTGCGCGGATGGGTGGAGACCAGCAGCGGCAGGCCCCACTCGTCGCGTACCGCGCAGAGACAGTCCAGCAGCCGGCGGAGCCGGTCCGGGTGGTCGACGTTCTCCTCCCGGTGGGCGCTGACCACGACATAGCCACCGGGCTCCAGGTCGAGCCGCGCCAGCACGGTCGAGGCGTCGATCTGCGGCCGGTAGTGGTCCAGCACCTCGCGCATGGGCGAGCCGGTGTGCAGGATCCGCCGGGGGTGCAGGCCCTCGGCGAGCAGGTTGCGCCGGGCGTGCTCGGAGTAGACCAGGTTGAAGTCGGCGACGTGGTCGACCATGCGCCGGTTCGTCTCCTCCGGCACGTTCAGGTCGAAGCAGCGGTTGCCGGCCTCCATGTGGTACACCGGCACCTTCATCCGTCGGGCCATCAGCGCCGAGATCGCGCTGTTGGTGTCACCGAGCACCAGCAGCGCGTCCGGACGGGTCTCGGCGATCGCGGCCTCGGTGCCGACCAGGACTGCGCCGAGCAGGGTGCCGAGCGAGCTGGTGTCCGCACGCAGGAACCGGTCCGGCGCGCGGACCCCCAGCTCGGTGAAGAAGATGTCGGACAGGGCCGGGTCCCAGTTCTGTCCCGTGTGCACCAACGTGTGCTCCACGGTCCGGTCCAGCGCGTCGATCACCCTGGCCAGCCGGATGATCTCCGGCCTGGTCCCGACGACGGTCATCACCCGGGTCACGGGCATTCTCCTCACAGCGGTCTTCCGGTGGACGGTGCGGCCCACCGGTTCAGGACGTACGCCCCTGCGGGGGCACCCGGTACGCCGGGTCGCGGATCACGTGCCGGGCCTGGTCGAGCACGCTGACCCGGGTCAGGCTCGCCCGCCAGCGCCGGTACGCCGCACCGGCGGCCACCCGGGCCACGTGCCGCTGCTCCGGTGCGGCCGTGGCGACCTCGGTGACCAGTGCGCCCAGGGCCGACGGGGTCAGATCGGTCAACACCAGCCCGCCACCGTCGCGCAGCACGCCGGTCCAGGGGGTGCGGTCGGAACAGATCACCGGGCAGTACGCCGACAGGCTCTCCGCGATGGCGTTGCCGAAGTTCTCGCCCCGGGTCGGCAGCACGAACGCCTCGTACCGGGAGAAGGTCTCGCGGACGTGGTCGGGGTGCAGCTCGCCGCGATAGGCGACGGTGGCCTGCTCGGGCAGGGCCGCGATCAGTTCCTGGCACCGTCGCCAGTACCCCGGGTCCTCCACCGGGCCGTACACGTCCAACCGGACCGGCACCGGCACGTGGGCGAGCGCGCGGAGCACCAGGTCGAGGTTCTTCATCGGGGAGATCCGTCCGATGAAGACCAGCCGCGCCTGCGCGGTCGGCGGCAGCGTGACCGGCTCCGGATCCGGCTCGGGACCGCTGGCGACGGCGACCACCCCGATCCGGGCCCGGGGCAGCACCCGCCGGATGTCGGCGGCCTCGGCCGGAGTGGTGGCGTGCCACAGCACCCGGGGCTGGGCGAGCATCCACCGCCAGCCGGCCAGGAAGATCCGCTTGCGCAGGCCGTGCAGCCGCAGCGCGGCCGACCCGAACTCGCCCCGGGGCGCCACCAGCACGCGCCGCACCCGCAGCAGGCCGAGCCGGGCCGCGACGATGGGCAGGATGGAGAAGGTCGACCAGACGCTGTTGACGTAGAGCAGGTCGAACCGGACCGTGCGCAGCGCGCGCCAGAGTTGCCGCCAGTGCGCCGGACGGCGTACCCCGAGGTAGAAGATGCTGGTCCGGCCGAATCGCGCCCACCGACCGGAGAGACCGGGATAGGGATCGCGCGAACCGAGGTCGTGGTCACGGGTCAACATGGTCGTCTCGATGTCGTCGCTGGCTTTCGCGAGCACGTCCGAGATCGAGCGGACCGGGCCGCCGGCACGCCAACCGGGAACGAAGTACTCCGCCGTCACGAGAACGCGGAATTGCTTCTCGTCATATTCCGAGAGTCCCTCTCGAAATTGCGACACGGGGGTGGTGTCGTTGACCATCTTCGCTCCTCGCCGGCAGCACAGGACTGATTGGCCCAACGATCGAGCGCTTCTGCGGTGACTGCCGGACGCAGGAGGCGACACCTTCCGAACAGTTTGTGCAGAACGCAATCCGAAACCCCGAACAACGCAATAGATACCAGGCGACACACACCGTCGGCACAGCGCTAGGGGACGTGCGCCGCCCGTGGGGGGACTGAGCACCCGCCTCCGGCCGGGACGGTCGGCGCCGGGCTACCGCGAGCCGGCGCCGATCGTGCCCCGGACCGTACGACCGAGCCGCCGGTAGATGTTGACCGCCGTGCCGGAGGTCTGGAACCTCAGCCGGTCTCCGGCGCTCAGCATCGCGCGCGTGACGGGCACCTGGCCGGCGAGTGCCCGCCGCAACCACGGTCCGACCACCTCGGCCGCCCGTGGCACCACGTCGTCGTCGACGGCGGGGGGCAGCACCCGGTCGTAGATCCGCAGCCCGTCGAAGGGCTGGTCGAAGAAGGCCGCCGTCTTCGGCGCGTACGAGATCGGCAGGATCGGCACGTCCAGGGCCGCCCAGAGCGCGCTGGAGTGCAGCTTCATCGAGACGGCGACCGTGCACTCCGCCATCGCGGCGGCGAAGTCGAGCAGGTCCACGCCCTCGTACGGCAACACCGTCGCGTCACCGCCGGCCAGTTGCCGGCACACCTGTTCGGTGAAGGTCACGTCGGGTCCACCGGTCCCCGCCTCCAGGACGAAGAGGCGCACCGCGTCGACGCCGTACCGCTCGGCGACCCGGGCCACGTGGCGGGCGGTGTCGGTCACGTCCAGCCCCGGCCACCGCCGCAGCGCCACCCCCAGCACCTCCGGCCGGTCGCGCCCGGCCGCTGCGGGACGTACCCCCAGCCCGTCGAGGAAGGTCCGGTCGACGAAGTCCCGGCAGCGCCGGGCCCGCCACCCCAGCCGCTGCTCCGCCAGGGTCACCGAGTCGCCGTCGCGCAGGTAGCACTCGTCGAACGGGGACCCGAGGGCCCGCAGCCGACGTTCCCAGTCCGCGCTGAGCGGGCCGAGACCGAGCCCCACAGCGAGCACCGGCACCGCCGGCAGGTGTCCCGGCAGGAAGCTCAGCCACCGGTAGGGAGTGTGCGGGTGATGGCTGGTCTGGAGCAGGCCACCGCCGCCGAACAGCACGGCGCGGCAGCCCTGGAAGCTCAGTTCGCTGCGGCGGGAGCCGGGCAGGTCCCGTCCGGGGCGGACCGGCCGGGGACGCAGTGGCGCACCGAGCCGGGCCGAGATCGCCGCCCAGTCGATGGGACGACCGAAGCTGAGGTACCGGACCTCGGTCTCCTCTTCCACGTCGGTGGCGGCGGCCACCGCGGCGATCAGGATCAGGTCGTCACCGAAATTGCCGGCCTCACCGAGGCAGACCAGTCCGACGGCACGGGTCACCGCACAACTCCCCTCCGCCCGCCCAGCTTCAGATAGCTGAACCACCAGCAACCGGCGCTGACTAGGGCGAGTACGGCCAGTGCGCCTGCTGCGCCACCGGCTCCGAACAGAACACCACCCGCGACGATCGTCGCGATCCGCACCGGCCCGAGGACCACACCGATCGCCAAGGCACGTCCACCGGCGTGGGCGACGCGGTGCCCGGCGAAGGCGACGAGGGCGACGGGGGCCAGCAACGCCTCGACGGAGAGCAGCGGCAGCAGCGGACGGGCCGCGTCCCAGTTGTCGCCCAGCACGGCCCGGCCGACGTCGTCCGGCAACAGGCACACCGCCAGCACCAGTGGGAGCACCACGCCGCCGGTCACCGCGATGACCGAACCGGCCACCCGCATCCGGGCGCGTGCTGTCTCCGGACGTGCCTGGGCCAGGTACGGGACGATCAGCGAGGAGAGCGTCGTCATCAGCAGCGTCACCGGGCCGAAGACCGTTCGGGCCGCGCCGAGGGCGCCGACCACGGCCACCCCCGCCGTCGCGGCCAGACCGCTCAGGGCCAGTTGGGCCGAACCGGTGGTGACCAGGAACTGCGCGGCGAAGGAGGCGGCCACGCGGGTGCCAGCACGGTCGAGCCCCCAGCCGGGCACCACGCCGTAGCGCAGCCGCAGTGCGGCCACGACACCGATGACCGCACCGGAGACCGCCCAGCCGACGAAGATCATCACCGGCGGCACCGACCCGACCACGGCCGCCCCGACGGCCAGAGCGGTGCAGCCCAGCCAGGCGCACTCCTGGGCCAGCGCGACCCGGGTGCCGCCGACACCGATGCTGATGGCCTTGACGTAGTCGTAGACCACCAGGCCGGGCAGGGCCAGGCCGACCACGGTGAGGTAGTCGGCGCCGACCACCACCCCGGTGGCCGCCGCGAGCAACCCGGACCCGACGGCGACGGTGCAGGCGCGGCGGGCCCCCCACGCGATCTCGGGCCGGGCCGGGCCGGCCCGCGCGGCCAACACCGATTCGGTGACCGCCGTCCGCACCAGACCGATGACCAGTACGTAGATCGAGAAGGCCAGGGCGAACTGCCCCAGTCTCGACAGTGACTCACTCCGCGCGACGGAGACCGAGACCATCAGGTTGCCCACGCTCGACAGCCCGTTCACCGACAGCGCCGCCACCGTACGTCGGACGAACGCCCGCCGACCGCCCGCCCGGGGGATCTCGCTCGCCACCGACGGGCCGGTGCGCGGCGCCGCCCGGGTCGTCATGTCGGGAACCGGATGGGCCGCGGCGGTGCCGGCGTCGGCACCCGGTGCCGGGTCAGTCGCAGGAGCAGCAACACCGGCAGCGCGGCGACGCAGAACTGCACGAACGAGATCATGGACTCCGGATAGACCTTCGACCACATCAGTGGGCTGGCGACCGCGAACCCGAAGAGCGCGAGGCGGACCGGTCCCGGTGGACCGCCGGCCCGCAGCAGCAGGACCCCGACGAGGGCCCACCCGGTGTAGAACAGCACCACGCCCCACGGACCGTCGAGGAAGTAGATCGTGCCGAGCGCGAGGAAGGTGTACGCGGACGTCGACGTTCCGCCGAGGTACTCGTTGATCCGCGTGCCGGTCGACAGGGCCGGCCGGTCCGGGTCGAGTGCCCGGGGCACCAGCCCGTACCGCACGATCTGGGACACGCCGGGGCGCTCGATGTCGACCGGCACGTCGTACTCGCTGGCGCGCGTCACCTGTAGGTCGAAACGGAGCCGGTCGCCGGAGGTGACCTCCTCGTCGACCGCCACGCCACCGTCGACCCGGATCTCGTTGCGGGCGGCGTACACCGTCGGCCAGATCAGGAACAGCGCGATGACGGCGATCACCACGAACCGGGTGTGCAGCAACCCGCAGAGGGCCGCCAGCGCCACCACGAAGGAGAGGTAGCCCATCACGGGAGCGGTCAACGCGGTGGCCATCGCCACCACCACCTGCGCGCCGATGAGGTAGGCCGTCCAGCGCAGGCAGGCCAACCGGCCCGCCTGCCCGGCGAGCAGGCTCGCGGCCAGCAGCGCGAAGGCGAGGTATCGCCAGCCCATGAACAGGGAGCTGAGCATGGCCGTCGGTGACGTCACCACCTCGCCGGTGAGCTGGGTGAAGATCGTGCCGCGGCCGGCCCAGGCACCGGCCAGGTCGGCGGTGACACTGACCAGCGTGACCGCGCGGGCGATCGTGAACAGGTGGGGGTGACCGGCGCTGGCCTCGGCCAGGCCGCGTTGCCACTCGCCGCGTCGGCCCACCCGTCGCAGGAAGGCCAGCTCGACGAGTACGCACCCCGGCAGCGCCAGGGCCAGCAGCATGACGATGAAGCCCAGGTCCGGATTGCCGTTGAGTACCGCCATCGGGACGACGAGCACCGCGTACGGGGCCGACACCATCGTGCTCACCGGAAAGAGTTGCAGCAGCCAGTTCAGCCGGGGCAGTCTGCGGCGGCGGCCCCGCGGGGCCCTCGTCGTGTCCGGTGGTGCCGGGGTCGCTGGTCGAGCCTCGGCCACGCGGTACGACGTCGCGCACGTCACCGGTCGGCCGTCCGGTCGGCGAGCAGTCGATCGTAGGTGTCGGTGAATCGGGACAGCGCCGCAGAACGGGAGAAGAGGCACTCGCAGCGTCGACGGGCGGCCTCCGCCATCGCCGGGCCGGAGACGTCCAGGATGTCCAGGATCCGCGCCGCGACGGTCGCGCTCACCTCGTCGGCGGGCTCCAGGGGAACCAACCAGCCGGTCCGCCCGTCGGCGACGCACTCGACGGCCCCGTGGGTGGCCGTGAGCACCGTCGGCAGACCACAGGCCATCGCCTCCACGGCCGAGAGACCGAGGCCCTCCTCGTAGGAGGTCTGGAGGAAGACGGACGCGCCTCGGAACAACTCGACCAGGTCGTCGGCCGGGACGTCGGGGCGTACTCGGACCCGCTCACCGAGCCCGAGTTGCGCGACCAGGTCCGTCACACCCGGTGCGAGCCGCCCCTTGCCGGCGAGGACGAGCGGCGGCAGGTCCGGGCGACGTCGCAGGGCCTCGGCGTAGGCGCGGACCATCCGGTCGAGCCCCTTGCGTGGATCGCCGAGCCGGCAGACCGAGAGCAGGTATCCGTCGGCGCGCCAGCCGGACGGCGACGGTGTGAACCGGGCGGTGTCCACGCCGGGCGGCGCGAGCAGGACGCCCGACAGTCCGAGCGACACCGCCCAGTCGAGGATCACGTGGTTCTCCACCAGGACCGCGTCCGCCGCGCCGAGCGCCGACCGCTCGATCCGGGAGGTGAGCCGGGTCATCGCCGCCCGCCAGAGGTCAGCCGGGTGCCAGGGCCGCAGTGGACGGTGCGCCCGTTCCCACGCGACGAGCGTCGCCATCTGCACCACGACCGGCGGACCGGCGGAGAGCACCGGAGCCGCCCAGGCGGGTGTGCCGCAGACGACCTGGATGCAGTCGTATCCCGCCAACGCCCTGGTCAGTTCCTGCCGAGGCCGGTACCGCATGACCTCCACCTCGACCGCGTTGGCGCCCCAGTACCGCTCGTGCGGCACCGTGTCGGACGGCCGCAGCAGGCTGGCGCGCCGCCAGGACCGGGGCGCGAGCAACCGGCGGCTGCCGGCGTCCCGGACGGACGTCGCCAGGTCGTGCACGTCCACGGCGTACCGGCCGGTGTCCGTCAACCCCTCGTACAGCCAGTTGACCACCGAACCCACCCCGCCGTTGCGGTGCAGCCCGTGGGTCACCAGGGCGACCCGACGGCGCGCCGACGCGGCGGGGCGACGCCCGGTCGGGCCGTGACCCGCCGGTTGCCGACCGGGCGGTGGACACGTCGCTTCCCGAACGCGAACCTGGCCCGGCTCATCACTCATATATCGGCCTCCGCAATATCGGATCGGGTCGAGAAGGAATAGCCAAAATAGCATCGTGGTCGACGAATGCCGAACAAAGGGCACCGCGAGCCGAATTCGTGAATAGTCGTCACGTCGCGCTCGATCAGAATCCGGCACACGCAATTGACGGACGCCGGCCGGTAGGCACCGTGCGGGCGACCGGACTGTGGTGAGCTGGCCACATGGACCGAATCCGGCTCGGGCTGGTGCTCCATCCCACCCGGGACACCTCGCCCGTGGTGGACACCATCGCGGCCTGGGCCGTCCGGCACGACGCCACCCTGGCGGTACGCGTCGAGGACCGCCACCGGGTCCCCGAGTCGGTCCAGGCGATGCCGACGGCGGACCTCGTCGCCCGCTCCGACGTGCTGGTCAGCATCGGCGGGGACGGCACCATGCTGGGCGCGCTCCGGATGGCCGTGAACGACCCCAAGCCGGTGCTCGGCGTGCACCTGGGCAAGGTCGGGTTCCTGGTCGAGGTGGAGCCGCCGGAGGTGCCGGCGGCGCTGGACCGGCTGCTGACCCGGGACTACACCGTGGCGGGACACAGTTGCCTGGCCTGCGACGTGTGCGGCGACGACGTGGTGGCGTTCAACGACATCGCGCTGATCCGTGCGCCCGGCCAGGGATTCGTCACCGCCACCCTGGCCGTGGACGGCCGCCGGTACGGCTACTACCGCTGCGACGCGGTGGTGGTCAGCACGCCGGCCGGGTCGACCGCGTACAGCTACGCGGCGGGCGGGCCGCTGATCTCCCCGGCCACCCGGGCGGTGGTGGTGACCCCGAGCGCGCCGATGTCCGGCATCTCCCGGGCCGTGGTGCTCTCCCCCGACGAGAACGTCCGGCTGGAGCTGCGGCCCGGTTCCGGGCCGGTCGCGGTGGAGGTCGACGGGCTGCTGATCCGCGAGAGGTCGACCTCCGGCGCGGTCGACATCCGCTACCGGCACGACGCGGGCCTGGTGGTGCGCCTCGACCCGGGCCGCTTCCAGGAGCGCAGCCAGCTCAAGTTGAGCCTGCTGGACCTGCCGCTGCTGCCCGAGCAACTGCGCGAGCTGCTCCCCGAGGAGTTGCGTTCACGTCTCGACCGCCGGATACCACCGACGGCCTGAATTCGACGTCTGCGCATTCGGAGAACGTCCCTCGCCCCCCTGCACGCGACAATTGTTCACACTTCCGGAAATGAACGACCGGCCAGAGAAACGTGAAAACGGGAATCGGACGACCTTAATTCCGCTAAGCAGTTAGGGGACGTGCGTGGCCCCAGACCCGATGTGGGTCTTCACCGGCCACGGACAGGACAGGGGAGATCGTCATGCCACCCGAGATAACGCCGACGCCCCAGGACCGGAACAGAGTGAACCGACGCCGTACCGCCGTCTTCCTGGCCGCCGACGCCCTCGCCTGGGTCGGCGGCTTCACCGTGGCCGGCTGGGCCCGCTACGAACAGGTGCCCACCGCGGACAAGGCCACCGACGTGATGCTGCTCGGTGCCGCCACCGCCGTGCTGCACGTCGGGATCAGCGCACTGCGACGGATCTACTCCGGCCGGCAGCCGTTGGGCACCATCGAGGAGGTTCGCGGACTCGCCGGCACGACCGCCACCACGGCCGCCCTGGCGCTGCTCGCCCTGCTCGCCTTCGGCGAGCGCCCGATCCCGGCCAGCACCCCGGTGGTCGGCGGCGCGCTGGCGCTGCTGTTGATGCTCTGCTCCCGCCTGCTGCACCGGCACCGCCGCGACCGCGCCATGCGTCCGGACGCCCGATCCGCCACCCCGGTGCTCCTGTTCGGTCTGGGCGAGGCCGGTCAGGGGCTGGTCCGGGCCATGCTCGGCGACCCGAAGGGACGCTACCTGCCGGTCGGCGCGCTGGACGACGACCCGGAGCGGCGCGACCTGCGCATCGCCGGGGTCCCGGTGCTCGGCGGCCGGAAGCAACTCGCCGAGGCCGTCCGCCGCACCGGCGCGACCACACTGATCTTCTCGGTGGCGAACGCCGACGCGACCCTGATCCGGGAGATCCGGGAGATCACCCTCCGCACCGGTGCCGCCTTCAAGATCATCCCACCGGTCCGGGAGCTGGTGGACCACCGGATCAGGGTCAGCGACGTCCGCGACGTACAGATCAGCGACCTGCTCGGTCGCCGTCAGGTGGTCGGCGACCTCACGCTCGACGACAACGGCCTCGCCGGTCGGCGGATCCTGGTCACCGGCGCGGGAGGCTCGATCGGCGCGGAACTGTGCCGGCAGATCATGCGGGCCAACCCGGGCGAGCTGATGATGCTCGACCGGGACGAGTCCGCGCTGCACAGCCTCCAGATGTCACTCACCGGGCGGGCCCTGCTCGACGGCCCGGAACTCATCCTCGCCGACCTGCGCGACGACGAGGGCATCCGGCGCATCATGCGGGACCGTCGACCCGAGATCGTCTTCCACGCCGCCGCGCTCAAGCACCTGACTCTGCTGGAACGGCACCCCGGCGAGGCGATCAAGACCAACGTCTGGGGCACGCTCACCGTCCTGGACGCCTGCCGGGACGTCGCCCGCTTCGTCAACATCTCCACCGACAAGGCCGCCAACCCGATCAGCGTGCTCGGCTACTCCAAGCGCCTCACCGAGATGCTCACCGCCCACGCGGCGGCGACCCACCCGGGCACCTTCCTCAGCGTCCGGTTCGGCAACGTGCTCAGCAGCCGAGGCTCGGTGGTGACCGCCTTCCAGCGGCAGATCGAGGCCGGGCAGCCGTTGACCGTCACGCACCCCGACGTGACGCGATACCTGATGACCGTGCAGGAAGCGGTGCACCTGGTCCTCCAGGCGGCCAGCATCGGGCGCGACGGCGAGGCACTGGTGCTCGACATGGGCGAGCCGGTCCGCATCGACGACCTGGCCCGCCGGATGGTCGCCCAGGCGGCCAGCCCGGTGCAGGTCGTCTACACCGGACTGCGCCCCGGCGAGAAGCTGCACGAGGACCTGCTCGGCCACGGCGAGGCCGACCACCGTCCACTGCACCCGCTGATCTCGCACGTGACCGTGCCGGCCCTCGACCCACTAGAGGTCAGTGCGCTCGACCCGTTCGGCGACCCGGGCCTGATCGTCGACCAGCTCGCCGCGCTCTGCGGCGTCTCGCCGGGTACGTCCCGCGAACGCCAGCCGGGCATCCCGCTGGCCCGCTGACACGTCACCGACGTGCCGTCACCCGCACCGGGTGACGGCACGCGGGCGTACGCGTCCACGACTGCCCGACGCCGACGGACCGGTCACGCGCCGCCCGCTGTCCGACGCCGGGCCCGAGCCGGGCCGGGCAGACGCCGGCCGCTGTCCGATACCCGGCGGCAGCCGGGCCGGGCAGGTGCCGAGCCCTCAGGAGTCGGCCAGCACCTCGGTGACCAGTTCCCGCGCCTCCTGCTGGATCCGGGCCAGGTGCTCGGGCCCCTGGAACGACTCGGCGTAGATCTTGTAGACGTCCTCGGTGCCCGACGGGCGGGCGGCGAACCAACCCGAGGCGGTCGTCACCTTGAGCCCGCCGATCGGCGCGCCGTTGCCGGGCGCGGCGGTGAGCGTGGCGGTGATCGGCTCACCGGCCAGCTCGGTGGCGCGCACCTGCTCCGGGGAGAGCTTGCCGAGCACGGCCTTCTGCTCCCGGGTGGCCGGGGCGTCGATCCGGGCGTACGCGGGCGCGCCGAACCGGTCGGCCAACTCGGCCCAGTGCTCGCTGGGCGTCCGGCCGGTGGTGGCGATGATCTCGGCAGCGAGCAGGCAGAGCAGCAGACCGTCCTTGTCGGTGGTCCACGTCCCGCCGTCGCGGCGCAGGAACGAGGCGCCCGCGCTCTCCTCGCCGCCGAAGCCCACCGCGCCGTCGAGCAGTCCGGGCACGAACCACTTGAAGCCCACCGGCACCTCCAGCAACGGACGCCCGAGGTCGGCGGCGACCCGGTCGATCATCGACGAGGAGACCAGGGTCTTGCCGACGGCCGCGTCCGGACCCCACTGTTCCCGGGTCCGGAACAGGTGGGCGATCGCCACCGCCAGGTAGTGGTTGGGGTTCATCAGACCGGCGTCCGGCGTCACGATGCCGTGCCGGTCGGCGTCCGCGTCGTTGCCGGTGGCCACCTGGTAGTCGGCGCGCATCGCGATCAGCGAGGCCATCGCGTTCGGCGACGAACAGTCCATCCGGATCTTGCCGTCGCCGTCCAGGGTCATGAACCGCCAGGTCGGATCCACCGTCGGGTTGACCACGGTCAACTCCAACCGGTGCCGCTGGGCGATCTCGCCCCAGTAGTCGACGCTGGCCCCGCCGAGCGGGTCGGCACCGATCCGCACCCCGGCGTCGCGGATCGCGTCCACGTCGATCACCGCCGGCAGGTCGTCCACGTACGCGCCGAGGAAGTCGTACGTGCCGGTGGTGTCGACGGCGCGCGCCCGCGCGTACGGGATGCGTCGCGCCTCCTTGAGCCCGGCGGCGAGGATCGCGTTCGCGCGGTCCTGGATCCATCGGGTCACGTCCGAGTCCGCCGGACCGCCGTGGGTGGGGTTGTACTTGAACCCGCCGTCGTCCGGCGGGTTGTGCGACGGGGTGATCACGATGCCGTCGGCGAGCCCGCCGGTGCGACCCCGGTTGTGGGTGAGGATGGCGTGCGAGACCGCCGGGGTCGGGGTGTAGCCGTCCCGGCTGTCCAGCAGCACGGTGACCTCGTTGGCGGCGAGCACCTCCAGGGCGTCCACGGCCGCCGGGGTGGACAACGCGTGGGTGTCCCGGCCCAGGAACAGTGGCCCGTCGACGCCCTGCTCCCGCCGGTAGTCACAGAGCGCCTGGGTGACCGCCAGGATGTGGTCGGAGTTGAACGCGTTGCGCAGGCTCGACCCGCGATGCCCGGAGGTGCCGAAGGAGACCTGCTGTGCCGGGTCGGCCGGGTCGGGATGCTCGGCGTAGTAGGCCGTCACCAGCCGCGGAACGTCGACCAGGTCGGCGGGCTGAGCCGGCTGACCGGCGCGCGGGTGACTCATGGCTCCACCTTCTGTCCTTTGCCGATGACCACGATCCCGTTGTCCGAGACGGTGTAGCGCTGCCGGTCCCGTTCCAGGTCCACGCCGATCTCCGCGCCCTCGGGCACGTAGACGTTCTTGTCGAGGATGGCCCGGCGGACCACCGCGTGCCGGCCGATCTCGACGCCCTCCATCAGCACCGCGCCGTCCACGTGCGCCCAGGAGTGCACCTTGGCCTTCGGCGAGACGATCGAGTTCTCCACCAGCGAGCCGGAGATCACCGCGCCGGGCGACACCATCGAGGCGACCGCGCGGCCGACCCGCTCACCCCACTGGTGCACGAACTTGGCCGGCGGGTACGGCGGCTGCTCGGTGTAGATCGGCCAGTCGAAGTTGTAGAGGTTGAACACCGGGTGGACGTTGATCAGGTCCATGTGGGCGTCGTAGAAGGAGTCGAGCGTCCCCACGTCGCGCCAGTAACCCCGGTCCCGGTCGGTGCTGCCCGGCACCTCGTTGTCGCGGAAGTCGTAGACGTTGGCCTCGCCGCGCTCCACCAGCATCGGGATGATGCTGCCGCCCATGTCGTGCTTGCTGGTCTTGTCCTCGGCGTCGCGCTCCACCGCCTCGATCAGCGCCCTGGTGGTGAAGACGTAGTTGCCCATCGAGGCGTAGATCTCGTCGGGCGCGTCGGGCAGCCCGACCGCGTCGGTGGGCTTCTCCCGGAAGGCCCGGATCCGTCGGCCGTCCTCGCCGACCTCGATCACGCCGAACTGGTCGGCGGTGTGCAGCGGCTGCCGGATGCCGGCCACCGTGACCCCGGCACCGGAGGCGATGTGGTCCTCCACCATCTGCCGGGGGTCCATCCGGTAGATGTGGTCGGCACCGAAGACGATCACGTAGTCGGGCTGCTCGTCGTAGATCAGGTTGAAGCTCTGGTAGATCGCGTCGGCGGAGCCGGCAAACCACCAGGGGCCCCGGCGCTGCTGCGCGGGCACCGGCGTCACGTAGTTGCCCAGCAGCGTCGACATCCGCCAGGTCTTGGTGATGTGCCGGTCGAGGGAGTGGGACTTGTACTGGGTCAGCACGACGATCTTCAGATAGCCGGCGTTGGCCAGGTTGGAGAGGACGAAGTCGACCATGCGGTACATCCCGCCGAACGGGACGGCCGGCTTGGCCCGGTCCGTGGTCAGCGGCATCAGGCGCTTGCCCTCTCCGCCGGCCAGGACGATCGCGAGCACCTTGGCAGCCATGACCAGACGCTATCCATCCCCGTGCCGCTTCACCACTCGTACGGGCACACTTCTGCACTAGGGTGCCGGGCATGACCGACTCCGCCCCCCTTCGCGTCGACCTGCTCACCCGGGAGTACCCGCCCGAGGTCTACGGCGGTGCCGGGGTCCACGTCGAGTACCTGGCCCGGGAGCTGCGCCGGATCACCGAGGTCCGGGTGCACTGCTTCGGTGCGCCGCGTACCGAGCCGGGAGTCCGGGCGTACGCGGACCCGCCGGCGCTGGCCGGGACGAACGCCGCGCTGCGGACCATGGGTGTGGACCTGGAGATGGCCGCCGGGTGTGCCGGCGCGAACGTGGTGCACAGCCACACCTGGTACGCCAATCTCGCCGGACACACCGCGAAGCTGCTGTACGGGGTGCCGCACGTGGTGACCGCGCACAGCCTGGAGCCGCTGCGACCGTGGAAGGCCGAGCAGCTCGGCGGCGGCTACGCGCTCTCCTCCTGGTGCGAGCGCACCGCCTACGAATCCGCCGACGCGGTCGTGGCGGTCAGCGCCGGGATGGGCCGGGACGTGCTGGCCGCGTACCCGTCGGTGGACCCGGAGCGGATCAAGGTGATCTACAACGGCATCGACACCGCGCAGTACGCCCCCGACCCGGGCACCGACGTGCTGACCCGACTCGGCATCGACCCCGCCCTGCCCAGCGTGGTCTACGTCGGGCGGATCACCCATCAGAAGGGCCTGCCGCATCTGCTGCGTGCCGCCCGTGAACTGCCGCCGGAGACGCAGCTCGTGCTGCTGGCCGGCGCACCCGACACGCCGGAGATCGCCGCCGAGGTGGAGGGTCTGGTCGCCGAGCTGCGGTCGCGCCGCTCCGGAGTGGTCTGGGTAGCCGAGATGCTGCCCAAGTCCGAGGTGATCCAGGTACTCACCCACGCCACCATCTTCGTCTGCCCGTCGGTGTACGAGCCGATGGGCATCGTCAACCTGGAGGCGATGGCCTGCGAGACCGCCGTGGTCGCCACCGCCACCGGCGGCATCCCCGAGGTGGTCGCCGACGGCGAGACCGGGCTGCTGGTCCCGATCGACCAGGCCACCGACGGCTCGGGCCGCCCGCTGGACCCGGCCCGCTTCGAGGCCGACCTGGCGGACCGGCTGAACACGCTGCTGGCCGACCCGGTGCGGGCCGCCGCACTCGGCCGGGCCGGGCGCCGACGCGCGGTGGAGCACTTCTCGTGGGACGCGATCGCGCGCCAGACGCTAGAGCTGTACCGCTCGCTTTCCGTGTAAGGCTTTGGGTGTAAGGAAGGGCACCTTATTAACGCCTCGTGCATAGCAGGGGTCCCCTGCTAGAACATGCTCACCCCGCACCGTCGCCACCGACGTGCAGGGTGGTGGCGAGGCGGGTGAGCGCGGCGGGAGCGGTGGCGGCGCGGGCCACCACGGCGACCAGAGCGCGGGCGGACGGGCGCTCGCGTACCTCGCCGGGGGCGGTCCGCTCGGCGTCCAACAGCGCCCGCCCCGCCTGGAGCATGTCGCCGAGGCGGGCGTGCGCGCGGGCCACGTCGAGCAGGTACGCCGCGCGGTGCTCGGTCGGCAGCCACCGCCACCCGTTCCCCGCCGTCAGCCGTTCGTGTCGAGCCGCCGCCACCCCGACGTCCCCGAGGTCGGCCGCGATCACCACCCGCGCCGCCTCCACCGCCGCCGTACCGTAGCCGTCCGGCAGCTCGGGCACGATCGCCGCAGCCTGGTCGATCAGCTCGCGCGCGCTGCGGCCGTCGCCCCGACCTCCGGCGGCCAGACCCGCCTGGACCAGCAACGTCGTGCGGAGAGTCGCCGCGTCGCCCGCCCCACGCGCGATCCGTTGCGCGGCCACGACCGCCGCGTCCATCGCCGACCGTCGCCGCCCGACCGCCCGCAGCGCCTGACTCAGCGGTACGGTCGCGGCGGCGGCCAGCAGCGCGTTCCCGCTCCCCAGGGCGACGGCCATCCCCCGGTCCGCCGCCAACCACGCCGACTCCCGCTGGTCCACCTTGATCAGAGCCAGAGCAACCAGCCCGTACGCGCCGACCAGCAGCTCGTCACCGACCGGATCGGGAGGGTCGACCCGCACCTGCCGGACCGTGTCGAGCAGGTCGGGTAACAGCCTGAGCAGGGCCGGATACCGGGCATGCCGGTAGCTCTGCTCGGCATGGTACAGCCGGGCCCGCACCTGCTCCACGTCGACCGGACGCGACGACGCCGGGACGTGGTACTTCGCCAGGGCCGCCCGAACCCGCTCCACACCGGCGGCAGCGGGCGCGGATCGCCCGGCCCGGTCCGGCAGCAGGCTCGCCAGGTCGATCCGGAGCGCGTCGGCCACCTCGCGCAGGTTCGACACCCGCTCCACCCGGCGCTCCCCACGTTCGACCTTGTCCACCCAGCTCTTGGACTTGCCGATCCGGTCGGCGAACTGCTGCTGCGTCATGTTCCGCCGGACCCGCCACTGCGCGATCCGCCGCCCCACCGGCACCTCACTCACCGCCACACACCCCCGCCGCCCGACCCCACCCCACCCACCGCGTCGATCATGGAGTTGTGGTTCGTCCAAAGGCCGCGTACCGCCACAAACCTGCTGCCACAACTCCATGATCGACGACTGAACACCGGACGCGGGATGTCGGGCGGGGGCTGGTGCATCCGTGCCTCCTTGCGAGTGGCGGGAGGTGGGGCAGGGCGAGCACATCGGGAAGTGCGGGCAGGGCGGGGCGGCACGGGGACCCGCCCCGCCCTGGTCAAAGGCACTCCGCTGCTGACGAGAGGCCCACCACAACTTAGCGCACACTGTATACACAGTCAACACTGCACGCACAGAGTGCAGCCCCGGCGTGGCATGCTCGACGCGCTGACGAGAGGCGTTGCCATGCCCAGACAACCCGTGTACGAGCAGGTCATCGCCGACGTGATCGCGTCGGTTCGATCCGGCGCACTGCGGCCCGGCCAGAAGCTGCCGTCCATCGCCCAACTGTGTGAGCAGTACCAGGCGAGTCCGACGCCGATCAGGTTCGCGCTCCGCATCCTCGACGAGCGGGGCTGGATCGAGGTCCACCAGGGCAAGGGATCGTTCGTGTCGCCGGAACCGCCGGCCTGATCTCCCACGCGCGCCGACCGGCGCGCCCCGGCCGAGGGCAGATCGAGCCAGTGCGAGGGCGGCGGGTGGCGACGGGGCAAGCGGGGCACGGTACGGCGGTCGAACGAGCGCGAGCCGATCTCGCACAGTAGGTTGAGGCGGTGAGCGGACGGTTCCCGATCGAAGACGTCTCCCCTGTCGTCTCCTGCGGTCGCTACCCGGCCCGAGCCGTCGTCGGCGAGGTGGTGCCGGTCTCGGCAGTCGCCTACCGCGAGGGGCACGACGCGCTCGGCTGCAACGTGGTCTGGTTGGGCCCGGACGGGCTGGCGCGACCGTTCACCCGGATGAGACCGGGCGAGCCGGGCCGGGACCGGTGGCACGCCACGATCGTCCCGGACGCCGTCGGCGAGTGGATGTTCACCGTCGAGGCGTTCAGCGACCCGTACCTGACCTGGCACAACGCGGTGACCAAGAAGGTCGCCGCAGGCCAGGGGCCGACCGAGCTGGCCAACGACCTGGCCGAGGGCGTACGCGTGCTGCGGGCCGCCGCCGAGCTGGTCCCGGCCGCCGAGCGGGCGGGCCTGGACGGGGCGGTGCGCGCGCTTCGCGACACCGCGCTGCCGCTGCCGCAGCGGGTGGCTCCGGCGCTGGCGCTGGCCGACCTGCTCTGGGCGCACCCGGTCCGGGAGCTGGTCACCACCGGCGAGGAGTACCGCATCTGGGTGGACCGTGAACGTGCCCTCTTCTCCGCCTGGTACGAGTTCTTCCCCCGCTCCGAGGGCGCGATCCCGGCCACCGTCGACGCCCCGGCCCGGTCCGGCACGTTCGCCACCGCCACCGAGCGGCTGCCGGGGGTGGCCGCGATGGGCTTCGACGTGCTCTATCTGCCGCCGATCCACCCGATCGGCCGGGTCAACCGCAAGGGCCCCAACAACACGCTGGTCGCCGGGCCGGACGACGTGGGTTCGCCGTGGGCCATCGGCGCCGCCGAGGGCGGGCACGACGCCATCCACCCCGATCTGGGTACGCCGGAGGACTTCCGCGACTTCGTCGCCGCCGCCGCCGAACACGGCCTGGAGGTAGCGATGGACCTGGCGTTGCAGTGCGCCCCCGACCACCCCTGGGTGACCGCGCACCCGGAGTGGTTCACCACCCGGGCCGACGGCAGCATCGCGTACGCGGAGAACCCGCCGAAGAAGTACCAGGACATCTATCCGGTGAACTTCGACAACGACCCGGAGGGCATCCGCGCCGAGGTGCTGCGGGTGGTGCGGCACTGGGTCGGCGAGGGCGTGAAGATCTTCCGGGTGGACAACCCGCACACCAAGCCGGTCGACTTCTGGCACTGGCTGATCGGCGAGGTCAAGCGGGTCGACCCGGACGTGTTGTTCCTCGCCGAGGCGTTCACCCGACCGGCGATGATGCACGGGCTGGCGAAGGTCGGCTTCACCCAGTCGTACACGTACTTCACCTGGCGGACCTCGGCTGCCGAGATGAGGGAGTACTGCGAGGAACTGGTGGCGGCGGCCGACTACATGCGGCCGAACTTCTGGCCGAACACGCCGGACATCCTGCACGCCTCGTTGCAGCACGGCGGACCGCCGATGTTCAAGATCCGGGCGGTGCTGGCCGCGCTGCTCTCCCCCTCCTGGGGCATGTACGCCGGGTTCGAACTCTTCGAGCACGTCGCGCGCCCCGGCGCGGAGGAGTACATCGACAACGAGAAGTACGAGCTGCGTCCCCGGGACTGGGCCGGCGCGCTGGCGCAGGGGAGGTCGCTGGCTCCGTTCATCGCCACCCTGAACCAGGTCCGCCGGGAGAATCCGGCTCTGCACCGACTGCGGAACCTGGTCTTCCACGACATCGACAACCCGGCGCTGCTCTGCTGGTCCAAGCACGACCCGACGACCGGCAACACGGTGCTGGTGATCTGCTCGTTCGACTCGCACACCGTGCAGTGGGGCAACACCACGCTGGACATGCCCGCGTTGGGCCTGGACTGGCACGACCGGTTCACCGTGCACGACGCGCTGACCGGCGCCGCCTACGACTGGGGACAGCGCAACGCGGTCCGCCTCGACCCGTACCTGCAACCCGCGCACGTGCTGGTGCTGCGCCGCCCCGACGCCACCGCACCCGACACCGCGCCCGACACCGCCAGCACCGCGCCCACCGCCGCCCGTCCCCGCAGCGGCACCGACTCCGCCACGAAGGACGACGCCCGATGGACCAGTTGATCTCCGGGGAGACCCACGACCCGCACGCCGTGCTCGGGGCCCACCCGGCGAACGGGCGTACGGTGATCCGCACGATGCGCCGGGGCGCGGCCGAGGTGTGCCTGCTCGTCGGGGAACGGCGGTACCCGATGACCCGGGTGCACGACGTCGGCGTGTTCGAGGCGACCGTCCCCGGCGAGGCCCTCGACTACCGCGTCGAGGTGGACGGGCAGCCACACGACGACCCGTACCGCCACCCGCCGACCCTGGGCGAGTTGGACCTGCACCTGATCGGCGAGGGCCGACACGAGCGGCTCTGGGAGGCGCTCGGCGCCCGGGTACGCGAGGACGGCGTGGCGTTCACCGTGTGGGCGCCCAACGCCCGGGGCGTACGGGTGATCGGCGACTTCACCGGCTGGGCACCGGACGACGGCTGGCCGATGCGGTCGCTGGGCTCCACCGGCGTGTGGGAGGTCTTCGTGCCCGGGGTGGCGTCCGGCGCCCGGTACAAGTACCGCGTGCTCGGCGCGGACGGGTACTGGCGGGACAAGGCCGACCCGCTCGCCGCGTACGCGGAGGTGCCGCCGGCCACCGCCTCGGTGGTGCACCGCTCGACCTACGAGTGGACGGACGCACAGTGGTTGGCCCGGCGGGCGAGGCAGCAGCCGCACCAGGAGCCGATGAGCGTGTACGAGGTGCACCTCGGCTCGTGGCGGCCCGGCCTCGGCTACCGGGAGCTGGCCGAGCAGTTGACCGCGTACGTGGTGGAACTGGGCTTCACCCACGTGGAGTTCCTGCCGGTGATGGAGCACCCGTTCGGCGGCTCCTGGGGCTACCAGGTGACCGGCTACTTCGCGCCGACGTCGCGGTTCGGCGACCCGGACGACTTCCGGTACCTGGTGGACCGGCTGCACGCCGCCGGCATCGGGGTGATCCTGGACTGGGTGCCCGCGCACTTCCCCAAGGACGAGTGGGCGCTGGCCCGCTTCGACGGCACCCCGCTCTACGAGCACCCGGACCCGCGTCGCGGCGAGCACCCCGACTGGGGCACGTACGTCTTCGACTTCGGCCGCCGCGAGGTCCGCAACTTCCTGGTCGCCAACGCGCTCTACTGGCTGGAGGAGTTCCACGTCGACGGGCTGCGGGTGGACGCGGTCGCCTCGATGCTCTACCTCGACTACTCCCGCGCCGACGGGCAGTGGGTGCCCAACCAGTACGGCGGCCGGGAGAACCTGGAGGCCATCGCGTTCATGCAGGAGACCGACGCGACGGTCTACAAGCACCACCCCGGGGTGGTGATGATCGCCGAGGAGTCCACCGCCTGGCCGGGGGTGACCCGCCCGACCAGCGACGGCGGGCTGGGCTTCGGTTTCAAGTGGAACATGGGCTGGATGCACGACACCCTGCTCTACACCTCGAAGGACCCGATCTACCGGCAGCACCACCACCATCAGCTCACCTTCTCCCTGGCGTACGCCTGGAGCGAGAACTACGTGCTGCCGATCAGCCACGACGAGGTGGTGCACGGCAAGGGGTCCCTGCTCGCCAAGATGCCCGGCGACCAGTGGCAGCGCCTGGCCAACGTGCGCGCGCTGCTGGCGTACATGTGGGCGCACCCGGGCAAGCAACTGCTCTTCATGGGCTGCGAGCTGGCCGACGAGCGGGAGTGGAGCGAGGAGCGCGGCCTCGACTGGTATCTCCTGCACGACCCGGCCCGGGCCGGCGTGCAACGCCTCGTCGGCGACCTCAACCGGGTCTACCGGGACACCCCCGCCCTGTGGACACAGGACACCTCCCCCGCCGGGTTCCGCTGGCTCGCCGGTGACGACGTCGCCAACAACACCGTCTCGTTCGTCCGGATCGCACCCGACGGCGCGACCCTGGTCTGCATCGCCAACTTCTCCGCCCGCCCGCTGGACGACTACCGGGTCGGCCTGCCGGCGGCGGGCACCTGGGCCGAGGTGCTCAACACCGACGCCCACCACTACGGCGGCTCCGGCGTCGGCAACCTCGGCACCGTCCACGCCCAGGACATCCCCTGGCACGGGCTGCCCGCCTCGGTGGCACTGCGCGTCCCCCCGCTCGGCGCCCTCTGGCTCCGCCCGGCCTGACCACTGCCCGGGTCGCCGTCACGGGCGTGGCCGTCACGGCCTGCGGGCCCTGGGTACTTCCTCTGCGCCTGTCGAGCTGAACCGTTTGCGCCATCGCAGCGCCAGGCACGACACGCCGCAGCCTGGTGGCCACCTTCCGCGATCCGTTCCCGCTCTCAGCTCGACAGGTCGCCGTCGGCACCCTCGTCGACTCGTGCGGGGGCCCGAACCTGCGGCACACAGCCAGGCCCCGAGCGGGGGCAGGCCGTCGGGTGGGGCATCGCAGACGGCGCGGGACCCCGACCACCTCATGTCTGCGTGACAGCGCGCTCACCAGGTCGGTAACAATTCGCCGGGCTCGCACGTAGGTCACCGAGCGGTGAACCACCGGCGCCCGCGCGCCCGTACCTCCGGGGGTAGTTGACGACGAGGGGGAGAGCATCGATGGCGAGCAGCAGGCGTACGACCCGGAGCAGTCGGCGCGGGACATCACCGCGACAGCGCAAGATCGCGGGGGCCACGGCGATCGGGGTGACCCTCGGCGTCGCCTTCGCGATGGCGACCGGGACCAGCTCGGCGAGTGAGAACTGCGAGGGTCTCGACACGGCCGTGGGCAGCAACCTCGCCTTCATCGCCGACCAGTTGGTGTTCCCGGACCCGCTGTCGGAGGCCCGGATCGCCAACCGGCAGGCCGTCATCGACCAGCTCGAACAGCGACGCGCGGCGGCCGGTTGCACCGATGAGGTCGAGGTGCCGGACGCGGACCCGAACGCGGCGCTCAACGGCGGCGCGGCGGAGAACTGCGACGGCCTGGACACCGCCGTCCGAAACAACCTGACCTTCATCGCCGGTCAGCGGCAGAACCCGGACGCGCTGTCGGAGGCCCGGATCGCCAACCGGGAGGCGGTCATCGACCTGCTCGAAGACCGCCGGCACCTGGCCGGCTGCACGGGCGAGGTGACGCTCACGCCCGGCGGCTGACGCCCGGCGGGCTCGGGAGGAGCGGCACAGCGCCTCAGACCAGGCCGGCGCCGCGCAGCAGGGTCCAGAGGCCCGCGCCGTCGGGGGCGGAGAGCCACTTCTGCCCGATCGGCCCCTCGGCAGGGCTGTCGTGCGGGACGGGGAGGCTACCGGCCAGCACCGCCTGGGTGGGTGAGAGCCGCCGGATCGCCACGCCCGCCACGTTGTCCGGGTGGGCGGCGGCGAACTCACGGTAGATCTCCGGGTCGTGCTGGCCGTCGTCGCCGACGAGCAGCCAGCGTACGTCGGGGAACTCCTTGGCCAGCCGGGCCAGGGTGGCGCGCTTGTGCTCCCGGCCGCTGCGGAACCAGCGGTCGTGGGTGGGTCCCCAGTCGGTCAGCAGCAGCGGCCCGGCCGGATAGAGGTGCCGGGACAGGAAGCGGGTGAGTGTCGGGGCGACGTTCCACGCGCCGGTGGACAGATAGAACACCGGGGCGCCGGGGTGCGCGGTGACCAGGCGCTCGTAGAGCACGGCCATGCCGGGCACCGCCATCCGGGCGTGCTCGTCGAGCACGAACGTGTTCCAGGCGGCGAGCAGCGGCCGGGGCAGCGCGGTGACCATGACCGTGTCGTCGATGTCGGAGAGGACGCCGAAGCGGACCTCCGGGTCGAGGATGCGGACCGGTGCCTCGACCGGCTCGGCGTCCTGGACGCTGAGCCGTACCGACCCCCAGCCGGGTGGCAGGTTCGTCTCCACCACGACGTCGACGAAGCCGCTGCGGTCGGCCCGCGTCTCGTGGGTCACCCCACCGGTCTCGATGGTCACGGTGACGTGCTTGGCGGGCAGCGTGGTGAAGCTGCGCCAACCCCGGACCTTCTCCAGCCGGCCCCGCTGACGGGTGTCCGGTCGCCCGAGCAGCACCCGGCACATCACCCGCGCCCAGCCGGGGGCACCGTATCCGGTGTAGGCGATGATGTTGATCCGCCAGCCCGTCCGGCGTAGCCGACGCTCGACCACGGCGTGCACCGCGTCCTCGATCCGTGCGGCCCGGTGCAGGGTCGGTATGGCCAGTTGGCCGGCGGAAGTGGGTGACACGGGTGCAACCCTGCCACACGTCGGCGACCTCGGCCATGCGAGAGCCGCCCCGGCACCCCGTCGGCGACCCCGGACGACCCGCACCGCCGACCGGTCGGCCACCGCGCCAACAGCGCCGTGCCGCCGGGCGCGCGAGCCCGCCCGAACTGCGGCAAAGCGGCCCGTAGCGCCGTGCAGCCGTGCGAGACTCCGGACGGGACGACGACGGGGGCGATGGTCGTGCCACGTGCAGGGTCGCAATCAGGGCGACAGCGCGGACGGGGATGGCTCCGGCTCGACCGGCCGGCGTTCGTCGCGCTGCTCCTCGGGCTGGCCGGGGTCGGCTACCGGCTGTACCTCGTGCTGCACACCGTGCCGGTGTCCAACAGCGACGAGGCGACGTTCGGACTGGCCGCGCTGCACATCGCCGAGGGCCGCGAGCACCCGGTCTTCCTGTACGGCCAGCGCTACATGGGAATGTTGCAGTCGTACCTGGCCGCTCCCCTGCTCGCGGTCGGCGGTCCGAGCTGGCCGTTGCTGCGGCTGCCGGTGCTCGCGCTCTACGCGGTGTTCCTCTGGCTGATCCACCGGCTGACCCGGCGGATCGGGTCGCCGTGGTTCGCCACCCTGGTCGTCGGTCTGCTGGCGCTCGGCTCCGAGCGGGTGATCCGGGACCAGGTGACGACCGTCGGCGGTCGACCGGAGGTCAAGGTCGCGGTGTTGGCGATGCTGCTGCTGGTCGCCGGGCTGGCCCAGGGCACGGTGCGCCACCGTCGGCTGGCCGTCGGCGTCTTCGGGCTGCTCGCCGGGGTGGCCGTCTGGTCGGACTGGCTGATCGTGCCGTACCTGGCGGTGGCCGGGCTGGCGCTGGTGTGGGCGGTACGCCGGGAGTTGCTCGGCGGGGCCGGGCTGCTGCTGCTCGTCGGATTCGCCGTCGGCATCGCCCCGATGATCCGCGACAACCTCGTCGCACCGCCCGGACAGGACTCCCTCTCGGTGCTGCGCACCATCAGCGGCGGCACCGCAGCACCGCCGCCGTGGGCGCAGCGGCTGGACGGCGGGTTGCTGGAGGGGGTGTCGCTGGCGGGTGGACTCTGCCCGCTCTCCGGCTGCGCCCGCTGGCAGGAGTGGTTCGGGCTGCTCTACCCGGTGCTGCTGGTCGTCGCGGCGGTGCTGGCCGGGCTCGCGTACCGCCGGGGGGCCGGGCGGGCCGACCGCCTCGCCCCGGTGCTGCACCTGGCGTTGCTCGGCGGGGCGGCGTTGACGCTGCTGGCGTACGTGCGCAGCTCGCTCGCCGCGACCGACCCGCTGGGCAACGCGCGGTACCTGTCGGTGCTGCAACTGTCGATGCCGGCGGTGCTGTGGCCGCTCTGGTCGGCGGCGGTGGCCGGCGCTCGGGGCGCGGTCGGCGCGTGGCGGCGGCTGGTCGGCGCGGTCGCCACCGCCGTCCTGGCCGCCCTGGCGGCGACCTCGTTGGCGGTCACGGTCCTGTTCGCCACCGCCGGTGCGGACCCCGGCCGACGGGAGGAACGGTACGCACGGCAACTGGCCGCCACGGTCCACGCGGCCGGTCTGCACGAGGTGTACGGCGAGTACTGGACCTGCAACCGCCTGATCTTCAACACCGCCGAGAAGGTCGTCTGCGGGGTGCTCGACGGCGAGCTGCACCCCGGTCAGAACCGCTATCCGAAGTACTGGTGGCGGCTCGCCCGCGCCACCCGTCCGGGGTACGTGCTGGCGGCCGGGGCACCGGCGGACCGGCGGCTGCGGGAACTGCTCGGCGACCGCGCGGACGGCAGCCTGCTCGCCGAGATCGGTGGCTTCCGCGTGTACCACCCGCCGGAGCCACTGCGCCCCTGGCGTTAGAGTCGCCCATGCTCATCCTGCTGCCGCCCTCCGAGGGCAAGGCCGACGCCGGCACCGGCCGCAAGCTGGACCTGGACCGGCTCTCGCTGCCGGCGCTCAATCCCGCCCGCCGGGAGGTGCTGGACGCGCTGGTGGCACTCTCCTCCGGGCCACCGGAAGCGGCGCTGGACGCACTCGGGCTCAGCGCCGGCCAGCACGGCGAGTTGCGGCGCAACGCCCGGCTGACGGCGGCGGCCACCGCTGCGGCCGGGGCGATCTACACCGGCGTGCTCTACGAGGCCCTCGACCTGGCCACGCTCCCGCCCACCGCCCGACGGGCGGCGCAGCGGCAGGTGCTGGTCAGCTCCGGGCTGTGGGGGGCGGTCCGGCTGACCGACCGGATCCCGCCGTACCGCTGCGCGATCGGGGCCCGCCTGCCCGGTGTGGGTGCGCTGTCGGCGTACTGGCGGCGGGTGTTGGGGCCGGTGTTGACCGAGGCGGCCGGCAGCGCCGTGGTGCTCGACCTGCGGTCCGGCGCGTACGCCGCCACCTGGGCGCCGCGCGGCGCAGCGGCCGAGCGCGTCGTGACGGTGCGGGTGCTGCACGAACGTGAGGTGGACGGGCAGCCGGTGCGGTCGGTGGTCAGTCATTTCAACAAGGCCACCAAGGGCCGACTGGTGCGGGATCTGCTGCTCGCCGGCGCCCGCCCACGCACCACGGATGCGCTGGTCACGGCGCTGCGGGACCTCAAGTACACGGTGTGCGAACAGGTCGGCGCGCCGGGCCGTCCACGTCAGATCGACGTTGTGGTTTCCGAACTGTAACCAGGCGCAAGATTTCCTCAAGGCTGAGCCGGATCGGTACCACCCGCGGGTGTCACAGGTCACCGTAAGGAGGACCCGACACCACAAGGAGGCACTCCGGTGGTTGCCGCACCCATTCTGCTCGACCGGCATCGCCAGGCGACGACCCTGCCGCCGTTGGACTGGACCACGCTGGCCGACGCGTTCGAGACAGCCTGCCTACTGCGCTGCATGCCGCCTCCGGCGGCTCCCGGCAACCGGTACGCGGGCCAGCAACCCGCCATCCCGGCGACGATCGAGTTCAACCGGGAGGAGGCGGCGCGGCGGACCCGACAGCTACTCGACCGCCTGCACATCCCGGTCCGGCACGAGACGGCGGTGGGCGGGCTGCGCCGCCGCTACGAACTGCACCAGATCCACATCGCCCGCGAGCACCGCACGGCGTACGCGGCGATGGTGGAGAACGGGTGGCGGCGGGGCCGCCGCGAGTTGCTCGGGGGGCCGGTGCCCGGTGCCTCGACGGCCCGGCGGCTGTGGCGTACCCGACTGGCCGCCGCCGCCTGGCGGGCCGCCCTGCTGGCCGGTGGCCGGCACGTCCGTCGGCACATCCTCGGCGTCCGGATCACCGACCGGGAGTTGGCCGCCGTGCTGGTGCGCGGCGCGGCCCTGCTGGACGTGCCGGCGCTGCTGCGTCCCGGCACCGGCTGTTTCCTGGTCAGTGTCGCGCACGGCCGGGATCGCGAGCAGATCCTGCGCCACGCCGGAGAGGAGGCGGCCCACCGCCCAGTCGCCTGATCCGTGGCCGACCGGACGGCCGGAACGGCTCGCCGACCGCCGGTCGACACCACCCGGACGGCCCCGGCAGACCTGCCGGGGCCGTCCGGAGAGCGCTTCCGCCGCCTCTGGGCTTGCGCCACAGGGGTCCGGCGGCGCACAGTGCTGCCCGTGAGCCGTACCCGGTACACCGCCCGAGCCCGGCGACGCGGCGCCCGCGCCACGCTGGCACTGACCGTGTTGCTGGCCCTGCCCGGTCTCAGCGCCTGCCGGGAATCTCCAGATAAGACAGTGCATATCCGGATCGCCACCGGCAGCCCGACCGCCGTCTACCACGCCTTCGGCGAGTCCCTGGCGGCCATCCTCAACCGGGAACTGCCCGACGTACGCGCCGAGGTGATGGTCACCGCCGCCTCGGCGGAGAACGTCCGGCTCCTCGGCGCCGGCCGGGCCGAACTCGGCTTCACCCAGGCCGACGTGCTGCCCGCCGATCCCGGGCCGCACCCGCAGGTGGTGGCGGTCGCCCGGGTCTACGACGACCTGCTGCACCTGGTCACCACCGCGAACAGCCCGGTGCAGACCCTGACCGACCTGCGCGGGCGGCGGGTCTCGGTCGGTGCGCCCGGTTCCGGCACCGAGATCACGGTGCAGCGGCTGCTCGCCGCCGCCGACCTCGACGACGGCCGGGTACGCCAGGAACGGCTCGGCCTCGACGACTCGGTGGCCGCGCTGCGGGACGGGCGGATCGACGCGTTCTTCTTCTCCGGCGGGCTGCCGGTGCGGGCGGTGGCCCAGTTCGCCCAGGACACCCCGACCCGCATCGTCGACCTCGGCGAGTGGACCGCCCCGCTGCGCGTGGGCAACCCGGAGGTGTACGTGCCACGGGACATCCCCCGCTCGGTGTACGGCATCGACGCGGTCACCACCGTGGCCAACCCCAACTATCTGCTGGTCCGTGCCGACCTGCCGGAACCGCTGGTCCGCGAGGTGACCCGGCTGCTGATGGAACGGCGCTCCGAACTGGCCAGCGCCCATCCGGCGGCCGGACGGATGAGTCCCCGCTCGGCGATCGCCACCTCACCGCTGCCGCTGCATCCCGGCGCCGCCGACTACTACCGGGCCAGCAAGCCCTGATCCTCGCCGGCCACCGAGGCCGGCGGCACCGGCTCGGTGGACGCCGGGCCGGGCGGCGCGGCCGGGGGGCCGGGATCGGCCGGCTCGCTGGGTGCCGGGAACCACAGGGCCGCCACCAGCCCCCGTGGCGCGTTCGGGTGCATGGTCAACCGACCGTCGGAGGCGTCGACGAGCACCGCGGCGATGGTCAGCCCCAGCCCGGCACCGTCGACGTTCTGCACCTCCGGTGCCCGCCAGAAGCGTTCGGTGGCCTGGCCGAGCTGATCGGAGGTCATACCCGGACCGGTGTCGCGCACCTCCAGGGCGATCCCACCCTCGCGGGTCGCGACGGAGACGGTCACCTCACCGCCCACCCCGCTGAACTTCACCGCGTTGTCGATCAGCGCGTCCAGCGCCTGGTCGATGGCGGTCGGCACGGTCTGGGCGTACGTCGGCGCGGGGTCGGCCGCCAGGCGCAGGGCGACCTTGCGGTGCCGGGCCAGCGGCTCCCACGCGGCGACCCGGGACGCGGCCACCGCCACCGCGTCGACGGTCACCCGCTGGTTCTCCCGCCGCTCGGCCCGGGCGAGCGTGAGCAGCGCGTCGAGCAGCAGCGCCAGCCGATCGGTCTCCTCCAGGGCCAGCCGGTGCTCGGCGCGGCCGTCCTCGTCGGTCAGGCTCGGTCCCAGCTCCTCCACCCGCAACCGCAGCGCCGTCAACGGGTTGCGGAGCTGGTGGCTGGCGTGCGCGACGAACGCGCGTTGGCGGTCCATCACGTCGGAGACGGCGTCGGCCATGTGGTTGAAGCTCGCCGCCAGGCGGCGCAACTCGGGTGGGCCCACCTGGTGCTGCACCCGGGCACCCCGGTCGCCCTCGGCGATCTCGTGGGTGACCGCGTCCAGCTCGGTGACCGGGCGCAGCACCCAACCGGCCAGCCCGAACGCGGTCAGCACGCAGGCCAGCACCGCCAGCGTGCCCAGCGCGGCGAGCAGCAGCCACCAGGTGGCCACGGTCCGGCGAACCCCGTCGGACGGGGTCGCGGTCACCACCGCGCCGAGCACCTCGCCGCCGTCGTTGATCGGCACCGCCACCACGATCGGCCCGTACACCCAGGGCCAGACCGACTCCGGTCCGCTGTTCTGCTGGCCGGACAGTGCGATGTCCAACGCCTCGCGGGTGCCGGTGCCCGGCCGGTAGCTGCCCGACGCGACCACCACCCGCCGGTCCCGGTCGACCACCGCCGCGCCGATGCCGAACAGATCGTCGTAGCTGCTCAACTCGGCGTCCAACGGGCCGGAGACACCGCTGCGCAGCGCCGGACCGGCCAGCGAGGCGAACCGGGTGGCGTCGGCGATCCGGTCCGCCCGGACCCGCTCGGTCTCCCGGGTGGTCAGCGTCATCCCCAGCGGCAGGCCCAACGCCGCCAGCACCAACACCATCAGCAGGAGGTAGCTGATCACCAGCCGGCGGCGCACTCACTCGCTCCGCAGCCGGTAGCCGACGCCACGAACGGTCTCCACCAGCCGCGCGTCGCCGAGCTTGCTCCGCAACGAGCCGACGTGCACCTCCACGGTGTGCCGGTCGGCGAAGGTGGTCCCCCAGGCGTCGAGCAGGATCCGGTCGCGCGGCACCGCGACACCGGGCTGCCGGGCCAGCGAGACCAGCACGTCGAACTCCTTGCGCGTCAACGCGACCGGGCGTTCGGCCACGGTGACCGTACGGGCCGCCACGTCGATGCGCAGCCGCCCGGCCTCGATCAGGTTGCGCTCCGGCGCCGCGTGCGAGGCCCGACGCAGCACCGCCTCGATGCGGGCCTGCAACTCCACCATCGAGAAGGGCTTGACCACGTAGTCGTCGGCGCCGAGCCGCAGACCGAGCACCCGGTCCCGTTCCTCACCCCGGGCCGTCACCGCGATGATGCCGAGCTGGTTGCTGCGGCGGCGCAGTTCGCGGCAGAGGTCGGTGCCGTCGCCGTCGGGCAGGGTCAGGTCCAGCAGCACCAGATCGCACGGCGCGGCGGAGAGGGCGGCGGAGACGGTCGCCGCGTGCTCCACCTCGTAGCCGCGGCGCGTCAGCGCGGACGACAACGCGGCGGCCACCCGACGGTCGTCCTCGACCAGCAGGATGCGCACCCGGCCTCCCCGTTCGGTCTGCTCCGCTGACCCCGCATGGTCCCGGTCGGACTCCACCGGCCGTGGGGTCACGGTCGGCGGAACTGACCTTAGATGGTCGCAGACAACCGCCCCGGGTGACAGGCCCAGGACCGGGTGACGGTGAGTCAGAGGCCGAAGACCTCGTCGGCGGTGGCGTCGCGTACGCCGTCCGTGAAGCCCCGGAAGGCCGGGTCGTCGTGACTGGCCGGCACGGTGGTGACCAGCTCGCCCGTGGCCTCGGTGACCGCGTCCACCAGCGGCGGGAAGTCGATCTCGGCGTCGGCGAGCGTGTCGTCGTCGGCCTGGCCGAGGTTGATCACCTGCTGTACGTCCTCGGCGGCGGTGTCGGGGTCGCCGGCCCAGTCCGCACCGGCCCGGTAGCACTCGTCGTAGAGCGCCCGCTGGCTGTCGGTCCAGTCCTCGTGGTAGCTCTCCACGCCCGTCCCCTCTCCCGCGACCTGCCTCCGAGCATGCCCGTCCGCGCGCCCGGCCGGGCGCGTACCGGACAAAACCGGTCCCGGCGCGCCGCCGCCGGCTCGCTTGCGGGCCGGACCGACGCCGCGCCGCATGTCGGACGGCGGCCCGGCCCGGTGCCGGACGACGACGCGACCCGCCGCCGGTGCCCAGTCCGACGCCGGACGGCGACGCGCCCGGAACGACAGGTCGTCCCGGGCGCGTGGCGGTCGCGGAGCGGTCAGTGGCAGAGCCGCCCGATCTCCTCGGCGAACCGGTCCATCGGGTTCGCCTCGGCCGGGCCGAGCAGATAGGTCTTCAGGTCCCGACGGGCGTCGGTCATCGGGTCGTCACCGGCCCGGGTCACCGCGACGATCTTCTCCAGCTCACCGCAGTCCGCCGCGAGCAGGTACGCCGCCCGCGAGGTGGGGAAGGTCCGCCGGAACTCGTCCTCGGGCAGCCCGGCCGGGTTGGCCACCACGTACGGCCGCTGGCTCTGCACGAAGTCCGAGACCACGCTGGAGACGTCGCTGATCAGCAGGTCGGTCTGGTTGAAGCAGTCGAACAGCGCGGGCACCCGGCCGGTGACCACCCGGTGCGCCGGCCCGTCCAGGCCGCTCGCGTCGACGTCGCCGCCGGCCGCCCGGATCCGCTCGACGATCCGCTGGTGCACCGCCTTGGCCTGCTTGGACCGGGTGCCGGTCAACGGGTGCGGCTTGTAGATCAGCCGGACGGCGGGACGGGTGGCCAGCAGCGTGGCCACGATCCGGTCCCCCATCAGCATCAGCGAGGTGTGGTACGGGTCGTCGTCGAGCCAACCCTCCCAGGTCGGCGCGTACAGCACGGTGAACGGCCGGTCGACGGCCTCCGAGCCGAAGGTGTGCACACCGGCCAACTGCGGACGGCCGATCTCCACGATGTCGGCGTCCAGCACGCCCACCCCGGCCCGCGCGTACCGCTCCCGACCGGCCAGGCCGGCGACCCACACCTCGTCGTACACCTTGCTGTACGGGTTGACGCTGGCCGCCTTGTCGCTGTCGCCGTGCCCGACGAAGACGTGCTTCATGCCGGGCTCACGCAGCATGTGGATGTTCGGCCCGACGTTGGCGGCGTACAGGGTGGCCCGGATGCTGCTCTTGTCCAGGTTCATGAAGTCCGGCGCGGCCGGCACGAAGATCACCGGCAGCCGGGTGTCGGCCAGCTCCACGAAGGCGTCCCGGCTGCGCATCAGCACCACCGCGCGGCGGCCCAGCGCCTCGATCGGCGCCAGCCACATGTTCGCCTGGTAGACGTCCTTGGCCGGGCCGGCGAAGTAGAGCGCCACCTCCGGGCGGTAGCTGTTGAGCCAGTTCTGCACGGCCGGCAGTTGCGGGCTCTGCCCGGTGCCCCGGCCACGCAGCCAGGTGAGGGCGACGATGCCGCCGATCACCCCGGCCAGCCCGACGGCCACCAGACCGGCGAGGAAGACCGGCGTCACGTCGTCGGCGGCGACGGCCACCACGGCGGCCGGGATGAGCAGGACGTTCGTCCACGGCAACCGGTCACCGGCCACCTCGGCGGCCCATTCCGGCGGGCGGGGGGCGGACCGCATCCGGCCCAGGTCGATGTTGCGGACCAGGGCGGAGACCGGGTTGCGCCGGTCGATCATCCGGTTGAACGCCCCGGCGAAGACGGCGATCAGCCACACCCCGGCGGGCAGCAGGAGCAGCAGGGTCAGCTCGGTGCCGGTCAGCGACACCTGGGAGGCGACCAGCAGCACCACCGACAGGTCCCGGCCCAACTGCCGGTAGACCCGGTTGATGCCGACCTTCTGCAGCAGGGTCGCGGTGGCCGGTGACCACCGCTCCACGGCGAACTCGCCCAACACCGCCGCCGTCCCGGCGACCGCGAAGAGGACCACCCAGCCGAGCGCGCCAGCGGCGAGTAACACCAGGTAGGACGCCACCAGCAGGGCGCCACGCGCGGCGACGCCGACGCGTGAACTCAACATGCCGAACAACGAGTACGCTCCCTAACGAGATCGATGACCGGCTGGATACGCCTCGAACGGCCGCCAGCGTAGCTGCGACCTTAACGCGAAACCTCGCCGGGACAACGCTCGGGTATCCGGCATCTTTCGCCCAAACCGTCGACCACGCGAAACGGACGGCACACGTAACCGATCCGAAATCCGCCGGACGCGTCAGTCCCGACGCAGACAGGTGACCCCGCCCGGCTGATCGGGCACCGGGGGCGGCAACTCGGCGAACTCGGTGTAGCCGAGACGGGCCGCGGTCCGTCGGGCGAACCGGTTGCCGTTGTAGACGCAGATCGTCCCCACGTCCAACCGCTCCAACGCCTCGGACACCTCGTCCCGGGTCGGCCGTCCCTCCGCCGGCCCCCCGTCGGAGAACCGGGTCAGCAGCAGGCGGTCCTTCGCGAACTGCGACTCCAGGTCGTACTCGACCAGATAGAAGTCGCGCGGCAGCACCACCCGGACCTCGCTGGTCACCATCGGCATGGCCCGCATGATGGTGGCCGGGGCGAGCAGGAAGCCGTCCGGCCGGTCGAGGGTGACGATCCACTCCGCGATGACCTGCCGCCGCTCCGGGATCTTCCAGCTCGGTCGGTCGCGCATCTCCACCCAGCTCCGTTCGGACCACATCGGAGTGGCGTAGACCGCGAACGAGGCGATCATCGAGCCGGCCAGCACCACGCCCACCAGCGCCCGTACCGAGCGGAACCGGGTGGGCAGCCAGACCGTGCAGAGCAGCCCGATCAGTGCGGGCAGGGCGAGCAGCCACGGCACCCGCCAGAGCACCACCGAGATGCCGGTCAGCGCGCCGAGCCACTCCAGCACCCCGGGCACCATCAGCACGCTCAGCGTCAGCGCACCGCCGGCCGCCAGCAGTCCGGCCGTACGGCGACGGGCCAGCAGCGGCCCGCACCACAGCGCGAGTCCGCCGATCACGCCGACGATGCCGATCTCGAAGGTGCGCCGGTAGGTGTACGCGGCGTCGTACGCGACCGCGTCGGCCCCGTCCGCGGTGCCCTGCCCCAGCACGATCTGGGTCAACACCACCGAGCCGACCGGGTACGCCAGGGCGACGACACCGACCAGCAGTGCCGACTTCCAGCGCCCGACCAGCAGCATCATCAGCGCCGCCCCGCCGACCAGCATCGGCAGGATGATCGCCGCCGTGGTGGTCAGCCCGATGGCGGTGACCGACAGCGCGAAGACGAGCACCAGGTGACGCTTGCGCCCGTCGTCGAACCAGCGGGTCAGGTAGTACCACATCAACGGCACGACAGCCGAGACGAACATGCCCTTGCCCTCGTACAGCCGGGGCAGGTGGAACGTGCCCAGCGCGGCGTCCGAGCCGGCGACCAGCGCGAGGAACGCGGCGGCCACGGTGAAGGCCAGCACCGGGCGGCGCGGCGCCCACCGGTGCACCACCCGCCAGAGCGCGAGTACGGCGAGCACCGCCATCACCGGCAGCAGCAGGAACCAGGTAGCCGAGGAGGCGTGCATGTCGAGGAACCGGCCCAGCGCGCCGGCCAGCACCTCGATGCTGGCGGTCGGCGGCAGCGACGCCATCGCCGGGAGCACGTTCTCGCTGAACAGGAAGTCGTTGAGCGGGACGATGTCGCGTTCGGCCACCCACACCGACCGGCCCACGTAGTAGACGTCGTCGGGGGTGTTGCGGGCGATGTAGAGCGAGGCCGCCGCCGCCACGCCGGAGATCAGCAACGCGTACAGCGACTGCCAGGCGTTCGGGGCGGGCGCGGAGGGCCGGTCCGGCGGGATGCGCCGCCACGTCCAGACGGTCAGCACCACCATGCCGACGGCGGCGACCGCTCCGGTCGAGGCGGGCCACCACCAGGAGATGTTCTCGCCTGCCGGGGTACCGGCCAGGCCCGCGGTGACCGCCGCCGCCACGCCGAAGAGCAGCACGACCGCCGTCGCCAGGCGCTGGGCGACCGGCATCCGGGCGGTCCGGCCGGTCGGCGTACCGGCAGAGGTGTCCGTGTCCTCGGTCGGCGTCGCGTCCGGCGTCGTCCCGGCGCGCGTCGGCGCGTCCGCGCCGGTCGTGGTGTCGGGACCCGTGGTGGCGTCGGGACTAGTGGTGGTGTCGGGACCCGTGGTGGTGTCGGGATCCGTCGGGTCGGTGGGCGTCGCGGGTCGGGCGGCACGACGACGCAGGGCCCACTGACCCACCCGGACCAGCACCGCGAGCAGCGCCAGCGCCGGGCCGGTCACCAGCCAGATCCGGAGGGTCGACGACGGGGCCCAGCCGAGCGGCAGGCCGACGTGGTAGAGCAGCGTCCAGAGTGCGAAGGCCAGCACCGCGACGTCGGTCAGCACGGCCGGGATCGCGGCGATCCCCGCCCCGAGCCCGCGCAGACCGGCCCGGACGTACCGCCAGGGTGAAGGCTGCGGGCCGGGTGGGGTGGCGGTGGGACCGGTCGGTCCGTCGGCCGCCGCCGGAGCGGGCTCGGTGACGGTCTGGTCGGTCATCGACACACTGCGTCCTTGTCGTCGTACGTGCGGGTGCGGCTGGACACTCCACGGCCGTCTGGCAGACCCCGCGAACCACACCGAGCGTAGTCATCCCGGGTGTCGAGTCGAGCCGACGCGCAGTGACGCGCGGGCCCGATGCCCGATGCCTGCCAGCGGTACCCAGAGCTGGGCCGACTCAACCCCCGGCCGGGGCCGTACGCGGCCGGGGCAGCGGGTCCGGGGCGCCGAGCCCACGGGCCACCGACTCGACCAGGGTCTCCAGGTAGCTGTCCGTCAGCGGGGCACGGGCGACGGCGAGCCGCCAGTAGAGCGGACCCACGATCAGGTCGACCGCGGCGTCCCGGTCGAGGTCGGCGGTCACCTCGCCGCGCTCGACCGCGCGACCGATCAGCCGACCGACGACCTCCTGCTGCCGGGCGCGCAGCACCTGCTGGAGGGTCTCGTCGATGGTCGGGTTGCGGGCCGCCTCGGCGAGCAGGTCGGGGATGATCTGCGCGGCGAGCGGGTGCCGCAGGGCGTGCGCCACCACCTGGAACAGCAGCGCCAGGTCACCGCGCAGGCTGCCGGTGTCCAGCGCGGGCAGCCGGCCACCGGCTGCGGCGGCCACCACCTCCAGCACCAGGTCGAGCTTCGAGTTCCACCGGCGGTAGATGGCGGTCTTGCTGACCCCGGCCCGGCGCGCCACCGCCTCGATGGAGAGCCGGCCGTAGCCGACCGCCGCGAGTTCCTGCATCAGGGCCCGGCGGATGGCCGTGGTGATCTCGCCACGGAGCACCGCCGCACCGGCCGGCGTACGTCTCTTCCCGGTCGTCACCTGGGACTCTTCTCGACTGTCACGAGGAACAATGTAGCGCAACGACGGTACGGTTGCGTCCCGACGTCTTTCGGACTACTGTCCACGCAGCGGCGAGGCGGCGCTCCACGCTAGATTCCATCGTCGCGAACGTATCCGCCGCACGACAGATCGGAGCGCCCATCCCCATGGCCAACACCGCGCTGGCCGACCCCGATTCCGGCCTCACTCCCGCGCAACTGGCCGCCCGCCACGGCCTGCGGGTGGCCGGCGAGCGGCCGTCACTCCGCCGCTACAGCGGTGAGCTGTGGCGTTACCGGCACTTCATCACCGCGTACGCCAACGCCAAGTTGACCGCCTCGTTCAGCAACGCCCGGCTCGGGCAGCTCTGGCAGGTGCTCACCCCGCTGACCAACGCGGCGGTCTACTACCTGATCTTCGGCGTGGTGCTGGAGCAGAGCCGGGGCATCCCGAACTTCATCGCCTACCTCACCACCGGTCTGTTCATCTTCAACTTCACCCAGACCACGGTGCAGCAGGGCACCCAGGCGATCAGCGGCAACCTCGGCCTGATCCGGGCCCTGCACTTCCCCCGGGCCTGCCTGCCGCTGGCCATCACCACCACCCAGTTCCAGCAACTCCTCGGCTCGCTGGTGGTGCTGGTCTGCATCGTGGTGGCCACCGGTGAGCCGATCACCCTGATGTGGCTGATGCTGGTGCCGGCGGTGCTGCTCCAGACGGTGTTCAACGCCGGGTTGACCATGGTGGTGGCCCGGCTGGGCGCCAAGGCCACCGACCTCAAGCAGGTCATGCCCTTCGTGCTGCGGGCCTGGATGTACGGCTCCGGGGTGCTCTACAGCGTGACGCTGTTCTCCGACAACCTGCCCGGCTGGGCCACCGGGATCGTGCAGTTCAACCCGATGCTGGTCTACATCGAGCTGGCCCGCAGCGCCCTGCTGGAGGAGACTCCGCTGCTCAACGACTCGCTGCCGCTGACCTGGCTGATCGCGGTCGGCTGGGCGGTCGTGATGGGCGTCGGCGGCTACCTCTTCTTCTGGCGCGGCGAACAGGAGTACGGTCGTGGTTGATCACCTCGAGATGTCCAACGACGTGACGGTCACCCTGCCCCGGATCCAGGACCGGATCCCGACCGTGGTGGTGGACGACGCGCACATCGTCTATCGGATCCACAAGGGCGCCGCCGGCAACACCAGCCCGGTGGCCGCGTTCAAACGGATGGTGAGCCGCACCTCGGCGCCGAACGTGCGCGAGGTGCACGCGGTGCGCGGGGTCACCTTCACCGCGTACCGGGGTGAGGCGATCGGGCTGATCGGCACCAACGGCTCCGGCAAGTCGACGCTGCTGCGGGCCATCGCCGGCCTGCTGCCGGTGGAGCGCGGCGCGGTCTACACCCAGGGGCAGCCGTCGCTGCTCGGGGTGAACGCGGCGCTGCTCAACGACCTGCCCGGTGAGCGCAACGTCACGCTCGGCTGCCTGGCCATGGGCATGCGCCCGGCCGAGGTCCAGCGCAAGCTCCCGGAGATCATCGAGTTCTCCGGGATCAACCAGCGGGGCGACTTCGCCTCCCTGCCGATGCGGACGTACTCGTCCGGCATGTCGGCCCGGTTGCGCTTCTCCATCGCGGCGGCCAAGCAGCACGACGTGCTGTTGATCGACGAGGCGCTGGCCACCGGCGACAAGGCGTTCCGCAAGCGCAGCGAGAAGCGGGTACGCGAGCTGCGGGAGAGCGCCGGAACGGTGTTCCTGGTGAGCCACCAGCTCTCCTCGGTCCGGGACACCTGCGAACGGACAATCTGGCTGGAATCGGGCCTGATCCGGATGGACGGGCCGACCGCCGAGGTATTGAAGGCCTACGAGGCGTTCACGAACGGCAAGTAGAGTCCGGGTGAACGTCCGACGCCCGCAGGGCGTCGCGCGGACCGCGTCGGCCCGTTGGGGTGACGCGGTCCGCGCGTTAAGGTTCAACGCGTCGCCGGGGCCGGCGACAACCCCCCACCCACACCACCTCACCGAACCATGTACCCCCGAGAGCGAGGACCGGCAATGACGCAGGACCAGACCACCGACCCGGGCAGCCGGCCGGAGAGCCCGGCACCGTGGCGACCCTCGCGGACGGTGGCCGTGGTGCTGGCCGGCGGCACCGGCACCCGGCTGGGCCTCGGCATCCCCAAGCAGCTCCTCAAGATCGCCGGTAAGCCGATCATCGAGCACACCCTGGCCGTCTTCGAGGCCGCGCCGGAGATCGACGAGATCATCGTGCTGATGGCCACCGGGCACGTCGACGAGGCGCAGCGGATCGTCGACAAGGCCGGCTTCCGCAAGGTCACCAAGGTGATCGAGGGCGGCGACACCCGCAACGCCACCACCCGGGTCGCGTTGGACGCCGTCGGCGAGGCCGACTGCAACATCCTCTTCCACGACGCGGTACGGCCCCTGCTCAGCGGCCGGATCGTCCGGGAGTGCGTGAACGCCCTCTGGACGTACGCGGCGGTCGACGTGGCCATCCCGTCGGCCGACACGATCATCCAGGTCGACGAGGACGAGTGCATCACCGACATCCCGGTCCGCGCGACGCTGCGTCGGGGCCAGACGCCGCAGGCGTTCCGGTCGAGCACCATCCGGGAGGCGTACCGGCGGGCCGCGGGCGACCCGAACTTCGCCGCCACCGACGACTGCGGCGTGGTCCTGCGCTACCTGCCCGAGGTGCCGATCAAGGTGATCGACGGCTCGGACGAGAACATCAAGGTCACCCACCCGGTCGACGTGCACCTGGCGGACAAGCTGTTCCAGCTCGCCGCCGCCAAGGTGCCCCGGCTGACCGACCACCGGGCGTACAGCGAGGAGGTCACCGGCCGCACCATCGTCGTCTTCGGCGGCAGCTACGGCATCGGCCACGACCTCACCGAGCTGGCCCGCCGGCACGGTGCCCAGGTCTTCCCGTTCAGCCGCTCCAGCACCGGCACGCACGTGGAGCGGCCGGAGGACGTCGAGGCCGCGCTGCGGGCCGCCTTCGAGGCCACCGGACGGATCGACCACGTCGTGGTCACCGCCGGGATCCTGGAGAAGGGCGCGCTGGCCGAGATGGACCAGGAGACCATCGACCGGGTGCTCCAGGTCAACTTCGTCGGCCCGGTGACCGTCGCCCGGCAGTCCCTGCCCTACCTTCAGCAGACCAAGGGCCAGCTCCTGCTCTACACCTCCAGCTCGTACACCCGGGGACGGGCCGACTACGCGCTCTACTCGGCCACCAAGGCGGCGCTGGTCAACCTCACCCAGGCGCTCTCCGACGAGTGGGCCGAGTTCGGCGTACGGGTCAACATCATCAACCCGGAGCGGACCGCCACCCCGATGCGGACCAAGGCGTTCGGCGCGGAGCCCGAGAACACCCTGCTCGCCGCCGAGACCGTCGCCCAGGCCTCGCTGGACGTGCTGATCTCGGAGCTCACCGGTCAGGTGATCGACGTACGCCGGCCGCCCGGCGAGGCGTCGGCGCCCGCCCCGGTACCCACCCAGGCCGACGCGCCCAGCAGCGGCACCCGCGTCGGCTGACCCACCGACGACGAGCACGAAGGCAGCGCCGAGATGCGTGGTGACCTGGTCACGAAGTTGGCCGCCCGGGGCCTGGCCACCGGCGGGGCGGTCCTGGCGTTCCTGGTGCTCGCGCTCACCGGCGCGACCACCTGGGGGCTCGGGCTGGCGGTGGCCGCGCTCGCCGCGACGGTCTGGGAGCGCCGGGTGCGACCCGGCGCCGACAGCGTCGCGGAGACCGCCCTGCTCGCCGCCGGGATCCTGGTCGGCTACGCCCGGCAGCTCGACGGCGGTTTCGACCCGTTCCTGATGGTCGCCGCCCTCGTGCTGCTCGGGCTGGTGCTGGTCACCGGGCCGTTGCGGGCCGCCGGCAACCTGGAGATCCGCGCCGCCAACCTGCCGGTACGCACCTGGGTGCCGCAGGTCGCCGCCCGAGGAGACGACGCGGTGGCGGGGCTGCTCGCCGCGCTGGCCGTGGCGGCCCTGGCCGGACTGCCCGCCGTGGTGGCCCTGCTGATCTGCCTGCCGGTCGGCGCCGCCGTCGCCGTGGTCGTCCTCGACCTGGCCCGTCGCCGGTTCCGGCCGGCGGCCGGCGGGTCGGCGGTCACCCGGGCGCTGCGTCGCCACCAGCCGGAGTTCGTGCTGCACTTCTCCGCCCCGCCCGGGTCGGAGTATCAGGTCACCATGTGGCTGCCGTACCTCGAACGGATCGGTCGGCCGTTCGTGGTGATGCTGCGGGAACCGGAGTTCCTGCCCGCCGTGGCGGCGGCCACCACCGCCCCGGTGGTCTACTGCCCGACGCTGCGCACCATGGACGAGGTGCTGGTGCCGAGTCTGCGGGTGGCGTTCTACGTCAACCACGGCGCGAAGAACAGCCACTGCATCCGGTTCACCCAGCTCACCCACGTCCAGCTACACCACGGCGACAGCGACAAGGCCCCCAGCGCCAACCCGGTGTCGGCGATCTTCGACCGGATCTTCGTGGCCGGCGAGGCGGCCATCGACCGGTACGCCCGGGCCGGAGTGGAGATCCCGGCCGAGAAGTTCGTGGTGGTGGGTCGCCCGCAGGTCGAGACGATCGAGGTACGCCACCAGCCGACGCGCGGACTGGCGAACCCCACGGTCCTCTACACCCCCACCTGGACCGGCCACCACGCCGACGCCGACTACTGCTCGCTGCCGATGGCCGAGACGCTGCTGCGACGGCTGCTCGACCGGGGCGCCACGGTGATCCTGCGGGCCCACCCCTACACCAACCAGCACCCGGCCTCGGCCCGGCGCCTGGCCCGGCTGCACGAGTTGCTCGCCGCCGACCGGTCCCGCACCGGCCGCCAGCACCTCTTCGGCGCCGCCGCCGGCCGGCTCACCCTGGCCGAGTCGGTGAACCGGGCGGACGCGTTGATCTCCGACGTCTCCGGGGTGGTCTCCGACTGGCTGTACTCGGGCAAGCCCTACACGGTCACCGACACCGGCGCCGACGGGGACCGGTTCGTCGAGCGGTTCCCCCTCGCCGCCACCGGCTACGTGCTGCGGCGGGACATGTCCGACCTGGACGACGTGCTGACCCGGCTGCTCGACACCGATCCGCTCGCCGAGGCGCGCTGGGCGACCCGGCGGCGCTACCTGGGCGACTTCCCCGCCGAGACGTACGCCGAGGCGTTCCTGGCGGCCGCCCGACGGGAGCTGGACCCGGCCTGGAGTGCCCCGGCACCGCGTACCACGACCGACGCCGCGCTGCCCAGCGCCACCTGAGCGGTCCTCAGCGCCAGGGGTCGAGCAACGCCAGCACCGCCGCGGGGTCCTCGATGTGGGCGTTGTGCCCGAGACCGGGCAGCGTGACCACGGGCACGTCGTACTCCCGGAGTTGGGCGTCGGTGACCATCGCGTCGTGTTCGCCCCGGGCCAGCAGGACCGGTACGTCGATCGCCGCCAGCAGGGCGGCCAGGTCGGGTTCGCCGACGGCGAAGGCGGCCGGGTCCATGGCCAGCCGCCACCGCCCGTCCACCTGCCGCAGCCCGGCGTCCACCGCCGGTCGCTCCGGGCTGAGCAGCCCGGTCAGGCCGGACACACGCAGATGCCGCCGGGCCGCCTCGTCACGGGTGGTGAACCAGGTGACCGGCCGGGCGGCGAGATCGGCGGCGCGGGCCAGCTCCGCCGGGGACCACACCGCCTTGATGCCGAGGCCCACCACCGCGTCGACCGGCACGCCCCGATCGGCGGCGGCCAGCGCCAGCCCGACCACCCCGCCGAGCGAGTGTCCCAGTACGACGATCCGGTCGTCCGGGGCGAGGCTCTCCGCGACCCGGTCGGCGAGGGCGGTGAACGAGTACTCCGGCAGCGGCGACGCGCCGCCGTGACCGGCCAGGTCCGGGGCGGACCAACGGCCCGGCCACCGTTGTTCCAGCAGCGGCGCCCAGGGCAGCCACACGTCGCCGGTGGCACCCATCCCGTGCAGCAGCACCAGCACCGCCCGGCCGCCCGACTCCTCGCTCATGCGCGAAGTCTGCCACCCCGGACCCGGATGTAAGGAAGGGTCCCCTGCTATGCACCAGGCGATAGCAGGGGACCCTTCCTTACATCTCAGGAGGAGTAGCCGCGGGTCGCGGCCCAGTGGGCGAGGTCGATGGTGGTCATCCAGTACGAGTAGTACGAGGCGTCGGCCGAGTCGGCGATCTTGACCAGGCGACCGTCGTCCTCGTAGCCCACCACGGCGACGTAGTGGCCACCGGGGAAGGAGTGCCAGCCGCCGTCGGTGTCGGTGGCACTGCCGGCCACGTTCACCACGACACCGCGCCCGTCGGTGATCGCCTCCACCACGTCGGCCTGGAGCTGGTCCATCTGGGCCGGGGTGGCCGAACCGCCCCGCAGCATCGTGGTCGAGTACGGCTCGCCCTTGACGGTGGCGTTGAGCACCCGGGTGGTGTCCAGGGCCGAGTTGGTGCCGGCGTACGTGGTGCCGAGCTGCGCGGCCAGGGTGTCCTGGTCACGGTCGACACCGGCGGCGCTGAGCGCGTTGCGTACCGCGGCCGGACCGCAGTAGTAGCCGGTGGTCTGGGCCTGGAAGTCGTAGTCCAGGACCTTCCGGGCCGGCGGCTTCGGTGCGGCCTTCGCACTGCTGGCCACCGGCGAGGGGGCCGCCGAGGTGGTCTTCGGCGAGGGCGACGGCGACGGGGCGGCGCTGCTCGGGGCCGCGCTGCTGGGCGAGGTCGACGGGGTCGACTCCACCCGGGTGTCGGCGCGGGAGACCGCGGTGTCGCCACGCAACTCGGCGACGGCGGTCGTGGTGTGCGCGGTGGCCGGGGCGTCGGAGGTGTCGACGAGTACGGCACCGGCACCGGTGGCCAGCGCCAGCGCGGCCGCCGAGGCGGCGACGACCTGGTAGGGGCGTTCGGTGGCCAGCCGACGTAGCTGGCGCGTGACGGTCTGCTTCACGGAGTCCTCCACGGGGGCTCAGGGAGGCACGGCGAACCGCTCCGGCGGTCAGCTCGACAGGACCTGTCGAGGACCACCCGAGTACGGGGACGACCGTGCGAGGGGCTGCGCCCGGGCTAGCGGGCGGGGGCGGTGGCCGCAGTCAGCTCGTGGCCGACGGCCCGGCGAGCGCGGGCACCGCGGTGCCGTGGAGGAACAAGGGGGGTACGACGAGGGGCTGCACGAGTGGAAAGCTCCTTCCGACACCGCCGACCGGGTTAGCTGACGGGTTCGGGCGGGAAGACGGCCCTACCGTGAGCCGAGGCTCGCGGATTCACCCCAGTGGTGCGGTGGGTCCCCGGTTCGTGAGACCACGATTAGGCGGGTCGATGCGGCGTCGCCTCCTGCGATCGGGTACCGCATCGGACGGGCCGACACTACTGGTCGGTCACTGCCCTGCCAACCCGCCCTGACCTGCGTAAACATGATCCAGATCGATGATTTTCGGGCGTTCGGTCATCGATGTCGCGCAACGGGACCGATGGCGATCGACGCAACGGGCGGTGACAAGGGGACCACCCGCAGACAATGTCTCCGGGCTTCGCGTCCCGTCTCGGTCGGATCCGGCTCCGGTGTCCGTTCCGGCGGAAGGTGTGACCGGGCTCACCCGATCCGGCCGGACTATCCGGCCGACGGTTCATCCCACGCGCGCCGGACGCCACCGCAGGACCGCCGCCGCCGGACGCGCGACGGTGGTGACGGCGGGCGCCGGGAGCGGATTCGGCCGCAGGCGCTGCGCGGCGGCGTACGCCTCGGCGGAGAGCACCCGGGCCGCTTCGCCGGCCAACTCGGCCTCCCGCCAGGCGGCCCGTTCCCGCTCGGCGGCGGCCCGGTACGCGGCCCGGTGGTTGTCCCGGACGACGCGGGCCAGGACGACCTCCTGGTCGACCTGGTGCAGTCGCGCGTCCCAGCCGGCCCGACGGGCCAGCACGTCGGTGAGCTGCCGCGCCGACAGGTCACCGCGCCAGTGCGCCTTCATCGCGGCGTGGTGCAGCCAGCGCTCCCGGGCGGCGTACTCACTGGCGGTACGCGGGGTGCGGGGCGCGGGTAGCGCGGTGACCCCGGCGAGCCGCCGGGCCCGGCTCTCCGCCTCGTCGTAGGAGGCCCAGGACCGGTCGAGGGCGGTCTGAGCGGTGTGCCACGCCTCCCGACGCCGTGCCGCGTTCTGCGCGGCCCCGGCGGCGGCCACGGCCACCTCACCGGCGTAGCGGCGCAGGTCGGCCGCCTCGGCCTCGGCGGGGTCGTCGACCGGGCCGGTGTCGTCGCCGGTCGATTCGGGCCGGGCGACCATGGCGGTGAGCACGCCCAGCGCGAGCACGAGCAGCACCGACCAGATGGCGGCGGCCCGGGGCACCTCGATCAGGAACTGGTAGAGAACGGTCTTCTCCATGGCGGGACCTCGTGGGCTGTGGTGCGCTGACAGCGGGCCGCCGGACCCGGTCGCCGGTGGCGGGTGCCACGGGCCGGGCGGGGCGGTGGGGACGCATCGCGGGGGCAGTGGTCCCGGGAACACCGGGACGGGCTGCGGCGGAGTCGGTCGACGCGCCGCAGCGGGACGCGAGTGGTCAGGCGCCGGGTGGGGCGCGAGCACCGTGGGCGCCCGGTGGGACCACCGTCGGGGGCGGTGCCGCCGGACCCGCCACCGCCGTCACGGCGGGCCGGTACGCCTCCGGGCGCGCCTCGGACAGCAGCCCGGGCACGCCGGCCGGGTCGGCGTGGTCGACGGCCACAGTGGCGTCCGGCGTGATCACCTCGCCGGGCGACGTGGCGTGCCAGCCGGTGTGGGGCGCCTGCGCGAGGAGGGCGGCCGAGGCGAGCCCGTCGGCGGGGTGCCCGGCGGGGGCACCCGGAGCGGAGGTCGCCCAGGCGCCGAGGGTGAAGGCGGCGGCGACCGCGAACCCGGTCAGTAGCCGGGTCGCCCAGCGCGCCAGCCACCACAGGGGACGGGTGGGCGCGACGGGAGGCACGTCGTCAGGCTACCGCCAGCACCCTCCCACCGCATCGACCACGGGCGTGTCGGGTCGGCGACGCGCCGTCGGCGACACACGAAACAGCAGGTCACTGCGGTGACGAGCAGCCTCCACGGTGGACTCAGCGAGACGGGTCGTGGCGTGCGGTGGTGTGCGGCTCGTCCTCCGGCACGCGCTGCCTCGGCAGCCCGGCGGGCGGGCCGTCGGCCCCGGCGGAGGTGTCCACGGACGGCCTGGCGGAGGCCGTACGGCTCGGGGCCAACCGCCGCATCATCGGCTGCTCCACGTAGCGGTGCAGCAACGCGGCCATCGCCAGGGTGAGCAGCAGGAACCCGATCACCGCCGGCACTCCCCACCAGCCGGGCAGGCCGGTGCCCCAGTCTCCGGTGAGCCGCAGGATCGTCATGATCACGAAGACGTGCACCAGATAGAAGGCGAACGAGACCTCGCCCAGCCAGACCATCAAACGAGAGCGTAGCGGCGACCGACGGCCGTGCACGTCGGCGTCCGCCGCCGCCGCGATCACCAGGACGTACGCCACGGACAGCAGCGCCGCCCACAGCTCGGCCCGGATCCACTGCGAGGCCGCCACCCAGGTCGCGACGAAGATCACGGTGGCCAGCGGCAGCCGTGGGCCGCGCCAGCGACCGCGCAGCATCAGCTCGGCGGCGGCCACGCCCATCCAGAACTCCAGCGACCGCACCAGCGGGAAGATCTGGGCGAACCACCAGCGGCTCTGCTCCGGCACCAGCAACTGGCCGGGCCAGAGCGCCAGGATGAGCAGTGGCATGGCGATCACCACGGTCCACAGCATCCACGGCCTGGCCCGGCGGACCAGCGGCAACGCCAGCGGCAGGCAGAGATAGAAGAACAGCTCGCAGGAGAGCGACCAGCTCACGTTGTTGACGCTGTAGAAGTAACCCGGTCGCGGGTCCCACGCCTGGAGCAGGAACAGGTTCTCCAGCGCGGCGACCGGGTTGATCGGGTCGGCGAACCAGAGCGCCGCGAGCATCGCCAGCGCCCACATCACCAGGTGGTTCGGATAGATCTTGGCGATCCGTCGACGCCAGAACCGACGGCGGGAGTCGCCCACCCGGGCCGACCAGACCAGCACGAAGCCGCTGAGGATGAAGAAGAACTGCACCCCGGACAGGCCCAGGGTGAAGATCTCGCTGACCACCGCCTGGTGGCCGGGCTCGGCGATGATGCGCATGGTGCCGGCGTGGAAACCGAAGACCAGCAGCGCGGCGATCCACCGTAATCCGGTCAACGAGGGCAATCGGCTGGCGTCACCGCGTCGGGTGGTGGAGGGCGGCCTATCGACGACGGTGGTGCTGGTCATTCCGGGCACCATACCGGTGTGGGCACTCCCCCTCGAACCGGGCATCCGGGGGCGGAAGTGGCTCAGGTGTCAACTGGTCCTCCGGTGGCCTACTATTCCCGGGACTTGGATGAGCACCCACCCCGCCATCCGGCCCGGTGGTGCGCTGGGCAGTGCCGAGGCGGGGGCCGGCACACCGACGAGAGGCAGAGTCAGCGATGCACCAGCGGATCCTGATGCGGGCCCGGAAGGGTCCCTTCGACGTCAACTCGCCCGAGGAGACGTTCGAACGGAACCTGATCGGTGAGAACGCGGGCAACCTGGTCTTCAGTCACGCCGCGAACAAGCTGCTGGCCACCCGTGCCGCCACCATCACGCCCAACGGCTTCACCGTCAACATGCGTGACAGCGACCGGATCAACGAGGAGTACGACGTCTTCGTGGTCCCGCTGGCGAACGCGTTCCGGCGCAGCTACGCCCACCGGCTCGACGCGATGAGCCGGCTGATCGAGCGGTTGAAGATCCCGGTCGTGGTGCTCGGGGTGGGCGTGCAGACGAACGTCGACGGCGACCGGGAGTACCTGCGGCCGATCGACGACCAGGTGAGCCGCTTCTGCCGGGCCGTCCTCGACCGTTCGCCGAGCATCGGCGTCCGGGGCGAGATCACCGCCGACTACCTGCGGACGATCGGCTTCTCCAACGTCGACGTGATCGGCTGCCCGTCGATGTTCCTGCACGGCGACACCCTGCCGGTGGACAAGCGCAAGACCTTCATCGGCCCGTACGACAAGATCGCGCTGACCGTCTCACCGTACGTGAAGTCGATGGCGAAGATCATCAAGACGCACCACCAGCGCTACGAGAACCTGCGCTACATCCCGCAGGACCTCAAGACGCTGGGCACCCTGCTCTTCGGCGACGCTCCCGAGGACCGGGGCAAGACCAGCGAGATCCCGATCCACACCACGCACCCGCTGTTCACCGAGGACAAGGTGCGGATGTTCGTCGACCCGTGGACGTGGATCGACTACCTCTCCGGGTTCGACTTCAACTTCGGCACCCGCATCCACGGCACCATCGTCTCGCTGCTCGCCGGCACGCCGGGCTTCCTCTTCGCACACGACTCGCGCACCCTGGAGCTGGCCCGCTACTTCGAGATCCCGCACCGGGTGATGCGCGACGTACCGGCCGACGTGGACGCCGCCCAGCTCTACGACGAGGCCGACTACTCGGGCATGGTCAACGGCCACAAGCAGCGGTACGAGACGATGCTCCAGTTCCTGGCCAAGCACAACCTGGGCAACTCCTTCGCCGACGCCGACAGCGCGGCGGTGTTCGACGCCACCCGGCAGGCGACCGCCTTCCCGCCGGCCGTTCGTCCGGCGTTGGCCACCTCCCCCGAGGTGCTCGTCAAGCGCATCGAGTGGCTTCGTGACCAGGAGGCCGTACTCCGCGAGCAGGCGTCGCAGGCGATGCCTCGGCCGGAGCGGATCCGCACCCGGATCAAGAAGGCCGTCCCCGGCTCGGTGCGCCGCATGCTCAACCGTTAACCCGACGCTGTTCGGCTGTTCAAACACTCCACCACCGTCGGCCACGTCGGGTTCCAGGGCCGTCCATCCGCGCCGTCGAAGGTTGCGGCGTGGTCATTGCGCCGACGCACGCGCCGCTGTTGAGCATCGTGGTACCCGTCTACGACGTCGAGGCGTACCTGCGACAGTGCCTCGACTCGATCCGTGGCGACGTCCCGGCCGACCGGGCCGCGGAGGTGGAACTGGTCGCGGTGGACGACGCCTCGCCGGACGGGTGCGGCGACCTGCTGCGCGCGTACGCGGCCGAGCATCCGGGCGTACGCGTGCGGCACCTGAGCACCAACGTCGGCCTCGGCCCGGCCCGCAACGCCGGGCTGGACGTGGCCACCGGCCGGTACGTGTGGTTCGTCGACAGTGACGACTGGCTGCCGCCGGGCACGATCCCGGCGGTGCTGGACCGGCTGCGGGCGGACCGCCCCGACGCGATGATGATCGACCACCTGCGGGTGCACGACTGTGGCCGCCAGGAGGTGGACCCCAGCAGCCGGTTGCTGCGGGACACCCCCGGCGTGCTGCGGCTGGCCGACCGGCCCCGGCTGCTGCGGGTGCAGCACACCGCCTGGAACAAGGTGGTCCGCCGCGAGTTCCTGGCCGCGCTGCGGCTGCGCTTCCACCCCGGCTGGTACGAGGACATCCCGTTCAGCCACCCGCTGCTGATCGGCGCGGAGCGCATCTCGGTGCTGGACCGGGTCTGCTACCTCTACCGCCAGGGCCGGCAGGGCGCCATCACCTCGACCCGCAGCGGTCGGCACTTCGACGCCTTCGACCAGTACGACCGGCTCTTCGCCTGGCGGCAGGAGCGGTTTCCGGACGGGCGCTGGCACAGCGAGCTGTTCGACCTGATGGTGAACCATTTCCTGGTGGTGGTGGGCAACGACGACCGACTGCACCCGCACCTGCGGCGCGACTTCTTCCGGCGGGTCGCCGAGCACTACCGCCGGTACCTGCCGGAGCGCGGGTACCCCCGCCCCGGCGGGGTGGCCGGGTTCAAACACCGCCTCGTCGGCCGGGACAGCTACCTGGCGTACGCCGCGCTGCGCCGGGCCCACCGGCTGGCCACCCGGTTGCGTGCTGCGGCGCCCGCCGCCCCGGCCACGCCCACCGCACCGACCCCGACCGCCGCGGCGTCCGCCGCGTCCCCGGCCCCGCCCGACGGCACGCCGGACCCCACACCGCCCCGCGCGCTGGTGCGGAGCCGCCAGAACGGATCACGATGACCACCTTGAAGATCGGCCCGCACCTGGTCGGCGCCGGAGAGCGCCCCATCGTGGTGGCCGAGATGTCCGGCAACCACAACGGTGACCTGGACCGGGCACTCTCGATCGTGGACGCGGTCGCGGCGACCGGCGCGCACGCGCTCAAGCTTCAGACGTACCGACCCGACACGATCACCATCGACGTGGACACCCCGGCGTTCCGCATCTCCGGCGGGCACGAGCTGTGGGGCGGGCAGAACCTCTACCGGCTCTACGAGCGGGCACACACCCCGTACGAGTGGCACCGGCCGATCTTCGAGCGGGCGCGCGAGCACGGCCTGACGGTCTTCTCCTCCCCCTTCGACCCCTCGGCCGTGGAGCTGCTGGAGGAGTTGGACGCCCCCGCGTACAAGATCGCCTCGTCGGAGCTGGTCGACCTGCCGCTGATCCGGCTCGTCGCGGCCACCGGCAAGCCGATGGTCATCTCCACCGGTATGGCCACGCTGGCCGAGATCGACGCCGCGGTCCGCACCGCCCGCGACGGTGGTGCCGGTGGGATCGTGCTGCTGGCCTGCACCGCCTCGTACCCGGCGCCGCCCGCCGACAGCAACCTGCGCCGCATTCCGGTGCTGGCCGAGGCGTTCGGGGTGCCCGTCGGTCTCTCCGACCACACGCCCGGCATCGGCGTGCCCCTCGCGTCGGTGGCGCTCGGGGCCTGCTTCGTCGAGAAGCACGTCACGCTGGACCGCGCCGACGGCGGCGTGGACTCCGACTTCTCCCTCGACCCGTCCGAGCTGGCCGCGCTGGTGGTCGAGTCGGAGCGGGCGTACGCGGCACTCGGCGGCACCGCCGTCGGCCCCACCCCCGCCGAGCGGGAGGGCCTACGGTTCCGCCGCTCGCTCTACGTGGTGGCCGACGTACGCGCCGGGGACGAGGTCACGGCGGCCACCGTACGCTCGATCCGGCCCACCGGCGGACTGCACCCGGTGGAGATCGACCGGGTCCTCGGTCGCCGCTTCACCACCGACGTCGCCCGGGGCACGCCGCTGAGCTGGGACCTGATCTGACAGTCGGCCGTCACCGTTCGGCACCCGGCGCGGCCGTTGCAGCGTCCCGCACCACGCCCCACCCACGGCCGGCCCGCGCCACGGCCGGCCCGCACCACGCGCGGCGCCCGGCGGCCCGCACCACGCAGGGTGGGTAGATCTGTTGTCGCTGGGGCGACAGCAGATCTACCCACCCCGGAGCGATGGCGGGCGACATGCCGCGACCCGGCAGGCCGCCTGGACTCGATCGGATGGGGCGAGGCGGTCGCAGGCGTCGACGGCACAGACGGTTCAGCTCGAAAGGCCCAAGCCGGGAGACGGCAAGCCCAAGCCGGGAGACGGCAGGCCCGGGGTGACGGCGAAGGCGACGGTGACGACCAGGTCGGCCAGTGCAGCCCGGTCCGCCGAGCCGGCCTCGTCGGCGAAGCCCGAGGGGCTGAGGACCAGGGTGCGCCACAGCCGGACGGTGCCGGTCGGCATGTTCAGGCCGTACCGTCGCCACACGGCGACCATCGGCACGTCAGCGAGCTTGGCCACGCACTCGGTGCGGGTCCACCGGGCCCAGAAGTCCGAGATGCCGAAGCGGTGCGCCAGCATCGGCGGCACCTCGGCGGCGGCGTACTCGGCGTCGATCGCGACCCGCCAGCCCGGGATAGGCGGCGCGTACCAGCCGACGCAGCGTCCGTCGGCGAGATGGCTGCGGGTGACGGCGTCGCCCGAATCGGTCACCGACGCGACGCGTAGGTGTCGCGGCGCGGCGGCGAGGAGCGCGGCCACCGACGGTCCGCCCGCGCCGACGGCGACGCGGGCGGAGGAAGTGCCCGGATCAGATCGAGGCCGCACCGTCGACCGCGATGACCTGGCCGTTGATGTTGGTCTGGTCGCGCAGCAGCATCCGCACCACCGGTACCACCTCGTGCGGCTCGGTCAGACGACCGGTCGGGGTGCGGCGCACGATCTGGTCCAGTTGGGTCGGCCCGAGCACCGCCGACATCTCCGAGGCGAAGAAGCCCGGCGCAACGGCGTTGACCAGCACCCGGCCGCCCAGTTCCCGGGCCAGCGACCGGGTGGCGGCGTCCATCCCGCCCTTGGTGGCGGAGTACGCGACCAGGCCGGGGAAGCCGCGCTGCGCGCAGATCGAGGTGACGTTGACGATCCGCCCGCGCCGCCCCTGCGCCAGCATCCGCCGCACCGCGAGGCGGGTGAGCTGCAACGGCGCGGTCAGGTTGGTCTCGACGATCCGGGCGATGTCGGCGTCGGCGGTGTGCACGTGCAGCGAGTCCTGTCCGACCGCCGCGTTGTTGACCACGCCGTCGACCGGCCCGAGCCGGGCCTCCACCGCCCGGAGGAACGCCTGCGTGGCGGCCCGGTCGGTGAGGTCGACCGAGTCGGCGTGGACCCGGTCCGGATGGGTCTCGGCGAGCTTCGCCAGCTCCGGGGTGACGGTACGCGCGAAGGCGGCCACCCTCATCCCGGCGTCGAGCAGGTCGGTGACGATGGCGAGCCCCAGCCCCCGGGAGCCGCCGGAGACGAGGACCACGGTGGACGGTGGGACGGGAACGGGGGTGTCAGACATCGCTCTTCAGCGTCTCCTTGACGGGGATCTCGGCGCGCAACCGGATCCGGCGGGGCACGGCGTACTCGGGCAGCCGGTCGGTGCACCACCGCACCAACGCCGCCTCGTCGAGGTCCGGTCCGGTCGCGTCGGGCACCGGTGGGGCGGGCACCACCTCGGCGACGACCATGTGGCCGAGCAGCGGGGCGCGTCGGCCGGTGACCCGGGCCCAGGCCACCCGGGGATGGGCGGTGAGCACGTCGCGGACCAGTCCGGCGGAGACCTTGCTGCCGCCCACGTTGATCTCGTCGGTGTCTAGCCGCCCGGTGATCAGCACCCGTCCGTCGACCACCTGCGCCCGGTCCCCGGTGCGGACCGGCCCGGCCAGACCGACCCCGTGGTACGGCGAGGTGACCACGAGTTCGGAGTCCCGCAGCCCGATCGTGGGGCGTCCGGGGGCGGCGCGGTCCAGCCACTCGACCGGGAACCCGGCCTGTCCGTCGTGCACCACGATCGCCGCGCCGACCTCGGAGGAGGCGTAGATCCAGGAGATCCGGGCGGCCGGGAAGACCTCCCGCAGCCGGTCCAGCACCGCCTGGTCGACCGGCTCCCCGCCGAGGGTGAGTTGACGCAGCGGCACCCGGGCCAGCGCCTCGGGGTCGCGGTGCAACGCCCGACGCCAGAAGGTGGGCGTACCGGAGGCGGCGTCCACACCGTGTGCGGCGGCCAGCGCCGGCCAGTCGTCGAGCTGCTCCGGCTCCACCAGCACCAGGTGTTGTCCGGGCTGGGTCAGCGCCAGCGTCACCACCTGCCACCAGGCGTACGTGCCGGGAGCGTACGGGCAGAGCCAGGTGCGGCCCGGTTGGGCGCCCCGGACGGTGGTCACCGACTCCAGTGTGTGCCCAACGCGCTTCGGTCGACCGGTGGTGCCGGAGGTCAGCAGCCAGAGCCGACCGGGCTCGGCCGGTCGGGGGCGGGTCGGCACGAGGACGACGGTCCCGTCCCCGCCCACGACGGCCTGGTCTCCGAACACCGTCGGATCGGCGGCGGTCAGGGCGAACCCGGCGGCCCGTAGCTCGTCCCGCAGCCCGGCGTCGACCCGCCCGGCCCCGGCGAGCAGCAGCTCGGTGCCGTGCACGGCGTGGTGCCGGGCTGCGGCGAGCGCGTCACGGGCGGAGTGCGCGAGCACCGCCACCGGGTCCGGCAGCCCCGGCTCGGGCAGGTCCCGCCAGGTCAGCACGCTGCCGCCGACCACCACGCGGTTGTCCACGCCGGCCGGGCACGACCCGAGGCGCGCGGGGACGCGGACGCTCACTGCCGCGCGAGGTCGGCGAGGAAGTCCAGCACGTCGCCGACGGTGGCGATGCGCCGCAACCCGGGGGCGTCGAAGTTCAACTCCTCCCCCGTGACGTCCTCGACCCGCAGGGCCAGCTCGGAGAAGTCCAGCGACCGGAAACCGATCTCCCGCAGATCCGCCGCGTCGTCGTCCGGCAGCGCCTTGCCCTGGTTGGCCAGCACCTGCCCCATGAGGTCGCGAATCTGCGCGCGACTCAATTCCGTCATGCGGCGGAGTGTACAGCCCGACGAATCGTGATTAGGGTGCCCGATGACCCCGGAAATACGAACAGAAAGTGAGCGGTACGTGCTGCGAGACGCCACCGGAGACGACGTTAACCTGATGTTGTCCTGGCGTAATCTCCCGGTCAATCGACAGGTCAGCAAGACCGACCACGTGATCAGCGCCGAGGAGCACCGGCGGTGGTGGGAGGCGGTGCGCACCGACCCCGCCCGACGGGTGTTGACCTACCTGCACGACGGCGTGCCCGCCGGCACGGTCACCTTCTTCGACCTGCGGTTCGACGGTTTGCGTACCGGGTCGTGGGGGTTCTTTCTGGACGCCGAGGGGCTGGCCGGGCGGGGAGCCACCCTGCCCGCCTGGCTGGCCGTGATGCGGGCGGCCGTCGCGTACGCCTTCGACGTGCTGGCCCTGGACCGGCTCGATGGCGAGGTACTCGCCCACAACACCGTGGTACGTCGGATGAACCGTCGTTTCCGGTTCGTGGAGGGCGTCGGGCGCGTCGAGGTGCACGACGGTCGGGAAATCATCGTAATCCCCATTTCACTGCACCGCGACAACCGCCGTCGGCGCTGATTCGACGCGCCGTCCAGGTCGCGTTCACGAGACGTTCGACAATTGTTCCCGACCTCGGCGGAAACGGGCCCGAGAGTGCCCGCCATTCACGGCCCGAGCGGCCCGGGTTAACCGCAGGGCGTCGACCTGTTAACCCATCGCCCCTAGCGTTCCCACCCGGCCGGCTGTGGCGTCGCCGGCTCACCGACGACCACGGGAGCACCACATTGAGCGAGCTGAACGGATCGTCCATCCTCGTCACCGGGGGCACGGGTTCCTTCGGCCGGACCTTCCTCCGGCACCTCCTGCACGAGGTCGACCCGGCCCGGGTGGTGGTCTTCTCCCGTGACGAGCTGAAGCAGTACGAGCTGCGTCAGCAGCTCGGCGACGACCCGCGACTGCGCTGGTTCATCGGCGACATCCGGGACCGGCACCGGCTGACCCGGGCCATGCACGGGGTGGACCACGTGGTGCACGCCGCCGCGCTCAAGCAGGTCGACACCGCCGAGTACAACCCGTCGGAGTTCATCGCCACCAACATCACCGGGTCGCAGCACGTCGTCGACGCGGCGATCGAGGCCGGCGTACGTAAGGTCATCGCGCTCTCCACCGACAAGGCGTCCAGCCCGATCAACCTGTACGGCGCGACGAAGCTGGTCGGCGACAAGCTGTTCGTCTCCGCCAACCACTACGCGGCCCCGCACCCCACCCGCTTCTCGGTGGTGCGCTACGGCAACGTGGTCGGCAGCCGGGGTTCGGTGGTGCCGCTGTTCCGCCGCCTCGCCGCCGAGGGCCGCAGCCTGCCGATCACCGACAAGCGGATGACCCGATTCTGGATCACGCTGGACCAGGCGGTGCAGTTCGTCCTGGACTCGTTCGACCAGATGCAGGGCGGCGAACTGTTCGTGCCGCGCATCCCCAGCATGCGCATCCTCGACCTGGTCGAGGCGGTCGCCCCGGACGCCACCACCCACGAGGTCGGCATCCGCCCGGGCGAGAAGCTGCACGAGGAGATGATCGCCCCGGACGACAGTCGCCGGACGCTGATCGCCAAGGACCGCTTCATCGTGCAGCCGACCATCGCCACCTGGGGCTACCAGCCGCCGGTCGGCTGCGAGCCGGTGTCGGACGGGTTCGCGTACCAGTCGGACACCAACGACGAGTGGCTCACCGTGCCGCAGGTGCGCGCCATGCTCGGCCTCACCGCCCTCGCGGCATGACGTCTCACCACACCGGTGCGATGCTGCCGTACGGTCGGCAGTCGGTGACCGAGGAGGACGTCGCCGCCGTGGTCGCCGCGCTGCGCAGCGACTGGCTCACCACCGGCCCCGAGGTCGCCGCGTTCGAGGCGGAGCTGTCCCGGTGGGCCGGCGGCGCCGGGGTGGCGACGGTCTCCAACGGCACGGCGGCGCTGCACGTGGCGTACGCGGCGGCCGGTGTCGGCCCCGGCGACGAGGTGGTCGTGCCGCCGACGACGTTCGTGGCGACCGCGAGCAGCGCGCTGGCGCTGGGCGCGCGGATCGTCTTCGCCGACGTCGAGGAGGAGACGTACACGCTGGACCCGGCGGCGTTGGCCGCCGTCGTCACCGAGCGGACCAAGGTCGTCACCGCCGTGGACTACGCCGGCCATCCGGCCGACTACGACGCGCTGCGCGCCGCGATCGACGGTACGGGTGCCACGCTGCTCGCCGACGCGGCGCACTCGATCGGGGCCGCCTACCGGGGTCGGCCGGTCGGCACGCTCGCCGATGTGACCACGTTCTCGTTCTTCCCCACCAAGAACATGACCACCGCCGAGGGCGGCGCGGTCGTCACCGGCGATCCGGAGCTGCTCACCCGGGCCCGCCGGTTCCGCAACATCGGGCTGGTCCGGGAGCGCGACGAGCAGCGGTGGCCGGACGAGGGCGGCTGGCACCAGGAGGTGCACTCGTACGGGCTGAACTACCGGCTGCCCGACGTGCTCTGCGCGCTCGGCCGCAGCCAACTGCGCCGCCTCGACGCGTTCCTGGCCCGCCGGGCCGAGTTGGTGGCCCGCTACGACGAGGCCCTGGCCGACCTGCCCGGCGTGCTCGTCCCGGGTCGGCGGGACTGGGCCGCACCGGCCTGGCACCTGTACCCGATCCGGGTGCGCGACGGTCGCCGTCGACAGGTGTACGACCGGATGCGCGCCGCCGGCATCGGCGTGCAGGTCAACTACATCCCGGTGCACTGGCACCCGGTCTTCGCCGACCTCGGCCACCGGCGCGGCGCACACCCGGTCGCGGAGGCGTTCTATGCCCAGCAACTGTCGCTGCCGCTCCATCCCGGCCTGCGCGACGCCGATGTCGACCGGGTCGTGGACACGCTCGCCGCGGCGCTGCGCGGCGCCCGGGTCCGGTCGGCCGCCTGAGAGGACCCGATGCACCACGCGAACCACTTCTACGGGCACGCGCACGTGCTAGCCCGCTACGCCGGACTGGGTGACGGGCATCCGCCCCGGATCGACGGGTACGTGCAGCACGGCTGGAACATCGGCGACGGGCTGGCACCCGGCCACCCGTACGCCGACCGCGCCCCCAGCCTGCTCTGGTCCGAGCAGACCCGGCGACGCGCCTGGTCGGTGGGGCGACGCAACGTCACCGTGATCGGGGCGCCCTTCGCGTACCTGCTGGCGACGCGGGCCGCCGAGCCCGCGCCCGAACGGGAGGGCACCATCTGGTACCCGTTCCACGGCTGGGAGGGGCAGCACGTCACCGGTGACCACCGGGAGCTGATCGCCCGGATCCGGGACACCGAGCCCGGCCCGGTCACCGTCTGCCTGTACTGGCACGAGCACCGGATGCGTCGGGTCCGCCGACTCTACGAGAACGCCGGGTTCCGGGTCGTCTGCCACGGCTACCGGGGGCACTGGTGGAAGGACACCGATCCGCTGTTCCTGGACCGGCAGCTCGACGAACTACGCCGCCACCGGCGCGTGGCGTCGAACCGGCTGACCAGCGCCATCTTCTACGGCATCGCCGCCGGGTGCGAACCGGCCGTGTACGGCGACCCGATGACGCTGGCCGACGAGGACCCCACCTTCGGCGGCACCGCCCGCATCCGCCGCCAGTGGCCGGAGCTGCACGGCGAACACCTGCACCTGGCCACCGCCGTGGAGATCACCCGCGCCGAACTGGGCACCGACCACCGCTACCCGCCCACCGCCCTGCGTGAACTGCTGGGCTGGGCGAACCCGGACGAGGAGACGACGTGACGACCGAGACGGCCGTGACGCTGCCCGGCGGCGAGATGCCGACCTGGTCCGACGAGGCCGCCGACGCCGGCCCGCTCGCCACGCTGGTGGCCCGACTGGTGCCCGACGACGCGCGGGTGTTGCTGGCCGGGCCGCACGACCCGGCGGTCCTGGACGCGCTGGCACACACCCGGGTCACCGCGCTGCTGCGCGGCTACCCCGACGCGGCGGCGCTCGCCGGACAGGTCGACCGGGTGGTGGTGGCCGGTGTGGCGGGGCTACCCGCCGACGAGGAGTACGACCTGGTGCTCGCCGCCGCCGGGCTGGACGCGATCGAGTCGGTCGAGGGCCCCCGGTTCGGGTGGGACGCCCGGCTGCGGCGGTTGGCGGCGGCCGTACGCCCCGGCGGGACGCTGCTGCTGCGGCTGGACAACCCGCTCGGCGTACACCGACTGGTGGCCGACTCCCCCTGGTACGCCGACCGCGCCGACGCCGCGTGGACCGTCGGCGGGGCACTCGACCCCGACCGTCCGGCCGCCCTGGACCAACTCCGGACGAGGCTGGCCGACGCCGGGCTGCGAGCGGGCGGCTGCTACGCCGGATACCCCCGCCCGGACCTGACCACCGCGCTGCTGGCGACCGACCGACTCACCCGGCACACCGACTCCGGACTCTTCGACGCGCTGTTGCAGCGCAGTTGCACCGAGGGGTTCGACGGCCGGTTCGTGCTGGCCGACCCGGCCCGGCTGGCCGTGGACGCGCTGCACGCCGGCCGGGCGGTCGAGCTGGCCCCGTGCTGGCTGGTGCTCGCCCAACGGGTCACCGACACCGCCGGGAGCGGTCCGGCCCCCGCCGGACTGCCGGTGGCGCTGGTGCGCGCCCACGGCACGGGTGGCCCGGTCCTTCAGGTGCTCGACGGTCCACCGGGCTGGCGGTGGCACGGCACGGCACCGACCGGACGGACCACACCCGCCACCGCGCCGTACGCGAGCCGACGGGCCGCCCACCGCGACCCGGCGGCACCGGACTGGCCGGTCCCCGACGGGCGGCTGCTGCGGACCCTGCTGCTCGACGGCTGTCTGCGTCGCGACACCGGCCGGTTGCGTCACCTGCTGCGCGGATACGCCGACTGGCTCGCCGGGCAGGCCGAGCAGGGTCGGCTCGGCGGGGCGGCGGCGCTGGCCGGGGCGGACAACCTGGTCGTCGCCGGTGACCGCTTCGCGGTGCTCGATCCGAGTTGGCGGGCCGACGACCCGTTGCCGGTCGACGTGGTGCTCGCCCGCACGCTGTGGCGCTTCGCCACCGAGCTGGTCACCGGCGGGTACGCCCACCCGTGGACCTCCACCCTCGACGTGGCGGGCCTGACCGTGGTGCTCGGCGGGGTGGCCGGGCGGGACTTCGACCGCACGGTGGTGGACGCGGCGGTGGAGACCGAGGCCGCCCTCGGTGCCGCACAGCGGGGCCTGGACGCCGCCGGGCGCGCCGACCTCGACGCCCACCTGCGCGCGGTCACCCCGACCGACCCGCCGTCCGGCCCGCGCAGCTACCAGCAGCTCCACGAGGCGTGGCGACGCCAGCGCGAGGAGAACACCCGGATGGCCGCGCTGCTGGCCTGGACCGAGGAACTGCTCACCTCGCGGGAACGCGCGCTGCGTCGGGCCGAGGCGACGGTCAACCTGCTCAGCGGCTCGCTCAGCTACAAGGTGGGCCGCCTCGCCATCACCCCGGCCCGGCTGGCCCGGCGGGGCGCACGGGCCGCCAAGCGACGGGCCCGCGCCGCGCTGGCCCCCCGGCAGCCGGAACCGAAGCGGACGGAGCGGTCGTGACCGAACGGTTCGTCGGCGTGGTGCAGGCCCGGATGGGCTCCACACGGTTGCCCGGCAAGGTGTTGCGCCCACTCGCCGGACGCAGTGTGCTGGGTCGGGTGGTCCGTGCCGCGCAGGACAGCGGCGTCCTCGCCGACCTGGTGGTGGCCACCAGCGTCGACCCCGGCGACGACGCGGTGGTCGCCGAGTGCGAGCGGCTCGGCGTGGCCTGGCACCGGGGACCGGTGGACGACGTGCTGTCCCGCTTCGTCGGCGCGCTCGACGCGCACCCGGGCGAGGCGGTGATGCGGTTCACCGCCGACTGCCCGCTGCTGGACCCGGAGATCGTCCGGCTGGTCGCCTCGGTGTACCGGGCCGTGCCCGGCCTGGACTACGCCAGCACGTCGATCGCCCGTACGCTGCCGCGCGGCCTGGACGTCGAGATCATTCGGGCCGAGGCGCTACGGACCGTGGACAAGCTCGCCACCGGCCATGACCGGGTGCACGTCACCTCGTACGCGTACGCTCATCCGGAGCGCTTCCGGGTGCTCGGGGTCACCCTCACACCGGACCGGTCCGGGCTGCGGCTCACCCTCGACACCGAGCCGGACTGGCAGGTGGTCAGCGCCGTGGCCGCACACTTCGGTGACGTCGCCGTGCCGCTGGCCACGCTCGCCGACTGGCTCGACGGACGACCCGAGCTGCGGGCGCTCAACGCCGAGGTGCGGCAGAAGCGGTTGGAGGAATGCTGAGCACGGTACGGGTCGGTCTGCGCTGCGACGCGGACCCGCAACGCGGCGTCGGGCATCTGGTGCGCTGTCTCGCCCTCGGCGAGGAACTGCTGGCCCGGGGCGCCACCGTCGAGGTCTTCGGCACGGTCACCGGCGTCGACTGGGCGGCCGGTCGACTCGCCGCCCGGGGCATCCCGCTGCACCCCGGCCCGGACACCCCGGACGCGCTGGTCCGCGCGGCCCGACGGCACGACCTGGACGTGCTGGTGCTCGACTCGTACGACCTCGACCCGGCCTGCGCCGGTGCGCTCCGCGAGGCCGGGGTGCTGACCCTGGCCGTCGTGGACGGCGACACCCGGGGACAGGACGCCGACCTGTTCCTGGACCAGAACGTCGGCGCCGACCTCACGGTACGCACCGGGCGGCTGTTGGCCGGCAGCGCGTACACCCTGCTAGGCGACTCGGTGCTGACCGCCCGCCCGGCGACGCCCCGCCCGACGCGGGTGGACCGGCCCTCGGTGCTGGCCTTCTTCGGCGGCACCGACGCGGCCGGAGCGGCACCGGTCCTGGCCGAACTGCTGATCGCCACCGGGCGGCCGATGACGCTCACCGCCGTCGTCGGGCGGCCCGAGATCACCGGGCGACTCACCGCGCTGCGCACCGGACCGGGTCAGTCGCTGCGGCCGGTGCCGCCCACCGACGCCCTGCCGGACCTGATCGCCGCCGCCGACCTGGTGGTCAGCGCGGCCGGCACGTCGACCTGGGAGCTGTGCTGCCTGGGCGCGCCGTCGGCGCTGGTCTGCGTGGTGGACAACCAACGCGAGTCCTACCACCGGGTGGTCGCCGCCGGGCTGGCCGCCGGGCTCGGCGAACTGCCCGACCTGGTCGCCGACGACACCGCCCAAACCGCCGCCGTCCGACTCCTGGACGAACTGCTCGAAAGCGACGTCCGCCGGGCCGCCCTCTCGGCCCGCGCCCACGCGGCCGTGGACGGGCGCGGCCGGGGCCGGGTGGTCGACGCGGTGCTCGACGCCCTCGACCACCAGTGGATCGCACAGGCGTACTAAACCCCTGCTAGGGTGGCCTCATGTCGCAGGCCGCGTACCAACCGTCGATGCTCGACGTCACCGACGCGCCCCCCGCCCTCGGCCCGCTGGCCGGGCGGCTGCGCCGACACCCGCTGAGCCACGGCGCCTGGGTCGACCACCTGCCCGGCTGGGTGCACGGCTCCGACCAGGTCCTCGACGTGCTCCGCCGGGACGTGCCGTGGCGGGCCGAACGCCGCACCATGTACGACACCGAGGTCGACGTGCCCCGCCTGCTCTGCTGGTACGCCGCCGACCGCCCACTGCCCCACCCGGTGCTCACCACCGCCCGCCAGACGCTGACCCGGCACTACGCCGACGAGCTGGGCGAACCCTTCGTCACCGCCGGCATGTGCCTCTACCGCGACGGCCGCGACAGCGTGGCCTGGCACGGCGACACCCTGGGCCGCTCCGCGCACACCGACACCATGGTCGCCATCGTCTCGTTCGGCTCGCCCCGCCAACTCCTGCTGCGCCCGCGCGGCGGCGGCACCGCCCTACGCTTCCCGCTCGGGCACGGCGACCTGGTCGTGATGGGCGGCTCCTGCCAACGCACCTGGGAACACGCGGTGCCGAAGACCGCCCGACCGGTCGGCCCCCGGGTCAGCGTCCAGTTCCGCCCGGCCGGCGTCGCCTGACCGACCCCCGGGACGGGCCCGACCGCCGACGCGACGGGCCCGACCGGGACGCGGTCAGTCGCGGTCGATCTGGTGACCGACCACCGTCGGGCCGAGCATCACGGCGAAACCGGAGCCGTCCCGACGCGGATCGGCGGCCGGCAACTCCACCGGCTCCCCGTTCGCGGTGGAGCCCACCGGACGCGGACCGATCCAGCCCACGACCACGTCGGTCTCCCCCTTGAGGAACCGCTGCGCCCGCACCCCGCCGGTCGCCCGCCCCTTCACCGGGTACGCCGCCAACGGCGTCACCTTCACGGTCGCCCCGGTGGAGGTGACCACCATGGGCTCGCCGTGCTCCGGATCGTCGGTGCGTACCGCACCGAAGTGGACCACCTGCGCGTCACCCGGCAGCGCGATGCCCGCCATGCCGCCACCCTTGAGCCCCTGTGGACGCACCGTGCCCGCCGGGAAACGCAACAGCGACGCCGCGCTGGTCAGGAACGCCAACGTCTCGGCGCCGTCGGTCAGCCAGGTCGCCCCGACCACCTCGTCGCCCGCGCGCAGCCCGATCACCTCGAACTCGTCCGAACGCACCGGCCAGTCGGGGGCACAGACCTTGACGACACCCTGCCGGGTGCCCAACGCCAGACCGGACGAGCCCTCGGCGGTCGCACCGAGCGGCGCCAGCCCCACCACCGTCTCCCCCGGCGCCAGCGGCACCAGCTCGGCGGCGGACATCCCGCCACGCAACGACACCGTGCCCGCCTGCTCCGGCAACACCGGCAGCGGCAGCACGTCGACCTTGAACGCCCGCCCCGCACTGGTCACCAGCAGCACCCGGCCCCGGGCGGTGGAGTGCACCACCGCGCGTACCGCGTCGTGCTTGACCCGGCCGTGCCGACGCCGCCCCTCGGCGGCCTCCTCCGACTCCGCGGCGGTACGCGCCACCAACCCGGTGGCGGACAGGATCACCTGACACGGATCGTCGGCCACCTCCAGCGGCCCGGCCGGCACGGACGCCGCCAGCACCTCCTTGAGGTCGCCGTCGACGAGGGTCGTCCGGCGCGGCGCGGCGAACTGCTTCACCACCGCGGCCAGCTCGTCGGAGACGACCTTCTTGAGCACGTTCTCGTCGTCCAGGATGGTGGACAGCTCGGCGATCTCCCCGCGCAGCTTCTCCTGCTCGGCCTCCAGCTCCAGCCGGTCGTACTTGGTCAACCGGCGCAACGGCGTGTCCAGGATGTAGGTCGCCTGGATCTCGGAGAGCTTGAACTGCCGCATCAGCCCGCTCTTGGCCGCCTGGGCGTCCTCGCTGGCCCGGATCAGCTTGACCACCTTGTCGATGTCGAGCAGCGCGATCAGCAGGCCGTCGACCAGGTGCAGGCGCTCCTCCCGCTTGCGCTTACGGTAGGAGCTGCGCCGGGTCACCACCTCGTAGCGGTGCGCCAGGAACACCTCCAGCAGCTCCTTGAGCCCCAGGGTGCGCGGTTGGCCGTCGACCAGCACCAGGTTGTTCACGCCGAAGGACTGCTCCAGCGGGGTGAGCCGGTAGAGGTCGGCGAGCAGCGCCTGCGGGTTGACCCCGACCTTGCACTCCACCACGAGGCGGGTGCCGCTCTCCCGGTCGGTCAGGTCCTTGACGTCGGCGATGCCGGTCAGCCGCTTGGTCTTGTTCACCTCGTTGGTGATCGCCGCGATGACCTTCTCCGCGCCCACCCCGTACGGCAGCTCGACCACGGTGATCGCCTGCCGTCCCCGGCTGCCCTCCAGCGGGCCGATCTCCACCTTGCCGCGCATCCGCACCACGCCACGCCCGGTCTCGTACGCCCGACGCACCTCGTCGAGGCCGAGCAGCAGGCCACCGGTGGGCAGGTCGGGACCGGGCACGAACTCCATCAGCTTGTCGAGCGTGGCGGTCGGGTGCCGGATCAGCCAGCGGGCCGCCGAGACGACCTCGCCGAGGTTGTGCGGGATCATGTTCGTCGCCATCCCGACCGCGATCCCGGAGGCCCCGTTGACCAGCAGGTTGGGGAAGGCGGCCGGCAGCACGGTGGGCTGGGTCAGCGAGCCGTCGTAGTTGGGCTCGACGTCGACGGTGTCCTCACCCAACTCGCCGACGAGCAGCATCGCCTCCCGTGACATCCGCGCCTCGGTGTAACGCGCCGCTGCCGGTCCATCGTCCGGGGACCCGAAGTTCCCGTGCCCGTCGATGAGGGGGGTGTTCAGCGAGAAGTCCTGCGCCAACCGCACCATCGCGTCGTAGATGGCGCTGTCGCCGTGCGGATGGTATTTACCCATCGTGTCGCCGACGATGCGGGCCGACTTCACGTGCGCCCGGTCCGGCCGGTAGCCCTGCTCGTACATCGACCAGAGGATGCGCCGGTGCACCGGCTTGAGGCCGTCCCGGGCGTCCGGCAGGGCGCGCGAGTGGATGACCGAGAAGGCGTACTCCAGGTAGGAGTCGGAGACCTCGGTGACCAGCGGGTTGTCGACGATCCGCGCGCCCGCCCGGTCGAACGCGGAGTGGTCGACCTTGGTGTCCTTGCGGCGTGCCATGGCTCAGCTTTCCTTCCGGAACCGGTGGTCAGGCGTCGATGGCGTCGCGGTCGACGCGGTCGGCGGAGTCGATCAGCCAGTTGCGGCGCGGCTCGACCTTCTCCCCCATCAGCAGGTCGAGGATCCGCTCGGCGGCGTCGACGTCGTCGATGGTGATCCGGCGCACCGACCGGGTGGCCGGGTTCATCGTGGTTTCCCACAACTCGTCGGCGTCCATCTCACCGAGACCCTTGAAGCGCGGCACCGGCGTGACGATCTGCTTGCCGGCCGACGCCAGCTTGCGCACCGTCGCCTCCATCTCCGCCTGGGTGTAGGTGTAGATGGTCTCGGGGTTGCGCCCCTTGGTGGTGATCTTGTGCAGGGGCGGCATCGCGGCGTAGAGCCGGCCCGACTCGATCAGCGGGCGCATGTAGCGGGCGAAGAGGGTGATCAGCAGCGTCCGGATGTGCGCGCCGTCGACGTCCGCGTCGGCCATGATGAGCACCCGGCCGTAGCGCAGCGACGACAGGTCGAAGGTACGCCCCGAACCCGCGCCGAGGACCTGCACGATCGCCGCGCACTCGGCGTTGTCCAGCACCTGCTGGAGGTTGGCCTTCTGCACGTTCAGGATCTTGCCCCGGATCGGCAGAAGCGCCTGATATTCCGCAGAACGGGCAAGTCGCCCGGTGCCCAATGCGCTGTCGCCCTCGACGATGAACAGCTCACTTCTGTCGATACCCGCGGCCCGGCAGTCGACCAGCTTGGGCGGCATGGACGCGCCCTCCAGGGCGGTCTTGCGCCGGGCGGCGTCCTTCTGCTGCTTCTGGGTCAGCCGCACCCGGGCCGCGTCGACGATCTTCTGGAGGACCGTCCGGGCCTCGGTCTTGGTCCTACGGTCGTCCAGCCAGGACTTGACGTGCTGCTCGACCAGGCCCTGCACCACCTTGACCACACCGGCGGTGGACAGCTCGTCCTTGGTCTGCGAGGTGAACTGCGGCTCGGGCACCCGCACGTGCACCACCGCGGTCATGCCCTCCAGGACGTCGTCCAGCGTGGGCGCGTCCTCCTTGGCCTTCAGCAGGCCCCGGGTGTTGCGGACGGCGTCGGCGAGGGTACGCGCCAGCGCCCGCTCGAAGCCCTTGCGGTGGGTCCCGCCGTGCGCGTTGCGGATGGTGTTGGTGAAGCACTCGACGGTGCGCTCGTAGCCGGTGCCCCAGCGGAAGGCCACCTCGATCTCGGCGCGCCGCTGCACGTTGGACTGCATCACGCCGTTGGCGTCGGCGGCGTTCTCGCGGTAGGTCCCCTCGCCGGTGACCAGCAGGGTGCCGGAGACCGGTCGGTCGCCGCCCGGAGCGAGGAACTCCACCATGTCGGTGAGCCCGTTCGGGTAGTGGAACCGCTCCTCGGTGGGCTGCTCGCCGGTGAGGTCGCGCAGGGTGTAGCTGACGCCGGGGACCAGGAACGCGGTGTGGCGCAGCTTGGCCCGGACCGCGTCGTGGTCGAGGGCGGCGCCGGTCTCGAAGTAGCGGGGGTCGTACCAGTAGCGGATCGAGGTGCCGGTGCGCTGGTTGCGCTTGACCGCGCCGACGATCTGGAGGCCCGGGCCGGGGGCGAAGGAGGCGTCCGGTCCGTCGCCGTCGAAGATGCCGGGCACACCGTGCCGGAACGACATGGTGTGCACCTTGCCGCCCCGCCGGACGGTGACGTCGAAGCGGCGGGACAGCGCGTTGACCGCCGAGGCGCCGACACCGTGCAGGCCGCCGGAGGTCTTGTAGCCGGAGCCGCCGAACTTGCCCCCGGCGTGCAGCCGGGTGAGGACCAGCTCGACGCCGGAGATGCCGGAGCGGGCATGCACGTCGGTGGGGATGCCGCGCCCGTCGTCGTCGACCTGCACCGAGCCGTCGGGGTGCAGGATGACCTCGATCTTCGTGGCGTGACCGGCCACACCCTCGTCGGTGGAGTTGTCGAGAATCTCGTTGACGAGGTGGCCCACGCCACGGCTGTCGGTGGAACCGATGTACATGCCGGGACGCTTGCGGACGGCGTCCAGCCCCTCGAGGTGGGTGAGGTCGTCGGCCCCATACAGGGTCTCAGGCTCTGCGGTCAACTGGTCGTACTCCCCGGTCTCGGCGATGTGCTGCACCGCACCGTCGGCGGTCGGCCCGGCGCGGGCACGCCGCAGCGAGCGTAGCCGCACGCCCCGACAAGCCGAGCGGACACCCACGCGGCACGCCGCGTGGCGGCGCTGCTGGTGGACCTTGCCGCGGTCAACGTCCGGGTGTCCGGCGTTATGCCCGGCCCCCGGTGCGCGTGGTGCGGGCGTACGCCTCCGGCGTCCCTGGCGTCCCGGTGCCACTCATGTTTCCCATGGTTGACGTGCGTCACACCCGCGTGATGTCATCACGTTCTAGAGGATCTTTCATATTTCCATGAACGGATGGGGAAGCCATGTCCGGGTTGCGTCGTACCGCCGCGTTGGCCCTGGCCATCGCCACAGCGGCCGTCACCACCACCGTCGCCGCGTCCGCCCCCGCCGGGGCGGCTCCACCCACCGCGGCGGTCGCCCTCGGCGACAGCTTCATCAGCGGCGAAGGCGCCGGGGCCTACCAGCCGGTGGCCGACTCGACCGGCGTCGCGCGGGGCTTCCCGGGGTGGACGGCGCCGAACAGTGACGCCTTCTTCTGCCACCGGTCCGGCAACGCCTCGCTGCACCAGGCGTCGCTGCCCGGCATCCAGGCCCGGTTCAACCTGGCCTGCTCCGGTGGGCAGCCGCACGACATCGCCGCCGCCTCGTCGGCCCGCGCCAACGGGCGTCAGGTCGCCGCGCAGCTCGACCAGCTCCGGACGGTCGCCCAGACCCACGACATCGACCTAGTGCTGATCGGTCTCGGCTCCAACAACAGCTCGTTCACCTTCGGCGGGGTCGCCGAGAAGTGCGCCAACCGGTTCATCGCCGACGCCTGGACGGGCTGGTGGGAGTTCTGGGCGTACCTGAACGGGCCGGTGGAGCAGAAGCCGTGCACCGACGCCGACCTGGCGACCCCGGCGCAACTCGCCGCCGCCACCGCCGAGACCACCGCGGCCGTGCGGCAGATCCTGACCACGCTGCGCGAGGTGGACGCCGACGGCCAGCACCGCGTGGTGTTGCAGGACTACACCAACCCGCTGCCGCTGGAACTGGAGGCCGGATACCACTCCGAGGACAGCCGGGACGACACCCGGGACAAGTTCCGCGCGCTGGGTGCCGAGCGGTACGCGGCCGGCTGCCCGATCCACCGCGCCAGCCTGGCGCCCGGGCACCGGTTCTCGCAGGGCCTCGGCACCATCGTCAGCTCCGCCCGGAGCACGCTGGCCGCCGAGTTCCCCGACGTCGACCTGGTCTACCTCAACGTGCAGCGGGCCTTCGACGGCGCCCGGCTCTGCGAGCGGACCAACAGCCCGACGGGCACTCTGGCCACCCCGATCCGGTTGCAGGACAACCCGCCCAACGGCACCTTCGTCACCAGCCTCTCCGGCAAGGACAAGATCGCCATTCAGCGGATCGCCAACACCTGCGTGACCTACTTCCAGACCTGCCAGGAGTCGTGGCACCCGAACGCCGCCGGACACCAGGTGCTCGGGCAGTGCCTGACCGGCGCGGCCACCACCGCCGCCCGATCGGTGGCCTGCGTACGCGCCTCGAACGGCACGATCAGCGTCTCCTGAACCACCCCCGAGGGGCCGTCCCGACGCGACCACCCGCGCGTCGGGGCGGCCCCGCGCCCTGCGTGGATTAGCCGGTGCGGACCGGGGTAAGCCGCAGCGCCCGACACGGTGGAGGGGGACCTGATGTCTGACAGTCACACCGCACTGCGATCGATGCACGACCTGGGCCTGGCGGCCTGGTTCGGCGGCTCCCTGATGGGAGCGTTCGGCGTCAACGGCGCCGCGGCCCGCATCGACGACTCGACCAAGCGGCTCTCGACGGCCTCGACCGGCTGGACCCGGTGGACCCCGGTCAACGCCGCCGCGATCGGCGCGCACCTGGCCGGTGCGGTCGGCGAGCTGGTCACCGAGAGCCCGCGGATGGCCGCCCAGCGGGGCGTCGGCCGGGCCAGCACGGTGAAGACCGCGCTGACCGTCGGCGCGCTCGCGGTGACCGGCTACAGCCGGCTGCTCGGCATGCGTCTGGCCAAGGCCGGCACGACGTCGGTGCAGGGCGTGACCGAGCCCAACGGGCAGACCCCGGCGCACGTGGCCGCCAGCCAGCGCCAGTTGCGGATGCTCCAGTGGGCCATCCCGGCGCTGACCGGGGCGCTGATCGTGGTCACCGCGTACATGGGTGAGCAGCAGAAGCCCGGGCAGGTGCTGCGCGGGATCCTCGGCCGGGCCAACGGCCTGGCACATGCGCCGGGCCGGATGGGCAAGGGTGCCGGCGGGATGGCGGCCATGCACGCGGTTCGGCGGCACATGGCCATGAACGGCCGCTGACGGCCGACCGGCACGACGCGCGCACCGACCGCGACCGCCGGCGTACCGACAGGCGAGGTGGCCATGAGCGACAGGGACAGGCAGGACCGGGGACCGGAGAGCGTCGCGCCCTGGGGCACCACGGACGGCTTCGACGCCGACCCGCCGTGGGGTGCGGGCGAGCACTCGCCGATGGACGAGGGCAGCGAGGAGACCGCGGTGCCCGAGGGACGACGGGGCGAGCGGCGGGCGGCGGACGGGTCGCCGCAGCGGCCCGAGGGACGGCACGGGTTCGGGTCGGTGGAGCCGACCCGTACGCCCGAGGCCGGACCGGGCGCACCACCGGACCCGGCCCCGGCGAGGCGGCCGTTCCCAGACGACGTGGCCGGCGAGGATCTGCCGGACAACGCGCTGGAGGAGGCGACCGGTATGCACACCGAGGGCTCCTGGCACGGTTGAGTTTCGGTCCGTGCCGTCCGGTCAGGACGGCACGGACCGGGCCGCCTTCACGCCGAGCAGCGCGGCGCTGGGCCTGGCCGGCGCAGCAGGTGTTGAACAGCACGTGCGTTCGTCGACCTGACCGGCGAGGTCGGTGAGCAGCTCCGACCAGCGGCGCAGTTCCTCGTCGCCGTAGGCGTAGCGGAAACGTTCCTCCTTGTCGCCGCCGTCCCAGGCGGTGCTGTGCCCGTGAAACCGGATCATCGCCAGCCGGGCGGTGGCCAGCGGGACCGGTCGCCCGGATCGGCAACCGATGGGGCACGCCGTCCGCCCTCGGGTTTGTCCGGGCGTCGGCCGGGGAGGCAGCCGGTGGACGAAGGAGGCGACAGATGCGCGCGTTGAGGCTGCCCGCCTGGAAGAGCGAACCGGAACTGGTCGAGATCGACGAGCCGACACCCGGCCCCGGCCAGGTGGTGGTGAAGATCGGTGGTGCCGGGGCCTGCCACTCGGACCTGCACCTGATGCACGACTTCGACTCGGGCACGCTGCCCTGGGGGCCGCCGTTCGTGCTGGGGCACGAGAACGCCGGCTGGGTGCACGCTCTCGGCGCCGGGGTGACCGGGTTGGAGGTGGGCCAGCCGGTCGCGGTGTACGGGCCGTGGGGCTGCGGTGTGTGTGCCCGCTGTCGGGTCGGCGCCGACAACTACTGCGAGAACCCGGCCGCCGCGCCGGTGCCCGGTGGCGGTGGTGGTCTCGGCCTGGACGGTGGCATGGCCGAGTACGAGCTGGTGCCGGCCGCCCGGCACGTGGTGCCGTTGCCGGACGGGTTGGACCCGGTGCAGGCGGCGCCGTTGACCGACGCGGGGCTGACCCCGTACCACGCGATCCGTCGGTCCTGGCCCAAGCTGGTGCCGGGCAGCACGGCGGTGGTGATCGGCATCGGCGGCCTGGGGCACGTGGGCGTGCAGATCCTCAAGGCCACCACCGCCGCCCGGGTCGTCGCGGTGGACACCCGGGACGAGGCGTTGCGGCTCGCGCAGGAGTGCGGCGCGGACCTGGCGTTGAAGTCCGGGGCGGGCACTGCCGACGAGATCCGGACGCTGACCGGCGGCCGGGGTGCCGACGTGGTGCTCGACTTCGTCGGCGCGGACCCCACCCTGAAGCTCGCCGTCTCGGTGGTGCGGACCGTCGGCGACCTGACCATCGTGGGTATCGGCGGCGGCTCGCTGACCGTGGGCTTCTTCACGGTGCCGTACGAGGCCAGCGTGCAGACCACCTACTGGGGCAGCCGACCGGAGCTGATCGAGGTGCTCGACCTGGGGGCACGCGGTCTGGTCCGCCCGAAGACCACCACGTTCGGGCTAACCGACGCGTTGGAGGCGTACCGCCGGATGCAGGACGGCACGCTGGAGGGCCGGGCGGTCATCGTGCCGTGAGGGCCGGCCCGCCTACAGTGATCATGTGGTCGCCGCGCTGGAGCTCTATCTGGACACCGTCGCCACCCGCCGGATCCGGGTGCTCTGGGACGCCCTGGAGGCCGAGGGGGTGCAGAGCATGCGGTCCCTGCTGGAGCAGCGGCACCGGCCGCACGTCTCGCTGGCGGTCGCGCCGCGTCTCGACCCGGAGCAGGTGGCGGCGGCGCTGACCGGCACCGTCGTGGCGGCGCCGCTGCGGCTGTCGTTCCAGCACGCCGGCCAGTTCGTCGGCCGGGTGCTCTGGCTGGGGCCGGTGCCCACCACGGACCTGCTGGCGCACCACCGGCTGGTGCACGACCGGCTCACCGCCGCAGGTGTCGGGCTGGTCGAGCACTACCGGCCGGACCGCTGGGTGCCGCACTGCACGCTGTCCATGCGGGTGCCGAACACGTTGATGGCGATCGCGGTCCGCCGCTGCCTGGAGGTTCTGCCGCTGGAGGCCACCGTGATCGGTGCGGCGCTGACCGACCACGCCCGGGGCATCTCGCACCCGCTGTCCTGACGCGCCGGGGCTCAGCTCGACGGGTCGGCGCGGCCGTGCCGCCAGTAGCCCATGAAGGCCACCGCCCGCCGGTCCAGGCCGCACTCGGTGACCAGGTGCCGGCGCAGGGTACGGATGACACCCGCCTCCCCCGCCAGCCACGCGTACAGCGGCGCGGACGGCAGCGCGTCGGGCACCTCCCAGAGGATCGCGCGGTCCACGTCCACGTCGTCGACGAGCTGACCGCCCGACGCGTACGCCCCGGACACGCCCGCCCCGACCGGCAGCGCCCGGGCCAGCAGGTCCTCGGCGGCAGCGGCCACCGCGGGGACCAGTCGGGCACCGTACGGCCCACCGTCGCGCGACAGCCAGGTCACCTCGACGCCGGGCGGCACCACCAGCGGCAGCGCGTCCGCCGCCGACGGCACCTCCAGCAGCACCCGGCCCCGGGCGTCGGACGGCAGCCGCTCGCAGATCCCGCCGATCGCCGGCACCGCCGTCTCGTCCCCGGCGAGCAGCAGCCGACCGGTGGACGGCGGACGGAACTCCCGTCCACCGTGGTCGCCGTCGTACCCGGCGTCCGGGCCGGCGATGGCGATCTCGTCGCCGGGGCGTACCCGCCGCGCCCACCGGGTCGCCGGGCCGGAGTCACCGTGCAGCACCAGGTCGACGTCCACCTCGTTGAGATGGGGCCGGACCGCTCGCGCGGTGTAGGTGCGGATCGGGTTGCGCAGGTGCTCCGGCAGGGCCCGCCACTGCGCGTACCAGTCCGGCCCGTGCGGCAGGTCCGCCCCACGCTGGCCGGGCAGCGGCAACGCCAGCTTGATCCGCTGGTCGTAGCCGTTGTCGGCGAAGCGGTCCAGGTCCGGGCCGGTGAAGGTGACCCGGACGAAGGAGGGGCTGAGCCGGGTTACCGCGCGGACCTCGACGGCGAACAGCCGCCAGGGCGTGATCGGCAGGGTGTGGGTCATGGTGCCTCTCTGGTGCGGACCGGTGGCGCGGCGGCGCGTCACCGGGATCGGGGCGCGGCGGCGCGGGAACGCCACAGCAGCCAGACGAAGTACGGGGTACCGATCATGGCCGTGACCAGGCCGGCGGGGATCTGTGCCGGAGCGATCACGGTGCGGCCGAGGGTGTCGGCGAGACTGACCAGTCCCGCGCCGAGCAGCGCGGCGACCGGGAGGACCCGACTGTGCCGTCCACCGACGAGCGCGCGGGCGGCGTGCGGGGCGACCAGGCCGACGAAGCCGATCACACCGACGGCCGAGACGGCGGTCGAGGTGAGCAGCGCCGCCGCGCCGAGGGCGATCAGCCGGGTCCGTTCCAGCCGGACGCCGAGCACCCGGGGGGTGTCGTCGTCCAACGTCATCAGGTCCAGCTCGCGGCGGGCGGCGACCACCGCCGGGGTGAGCACCAGCAGCGCGATCGCCACCGGCAGCACCTGGGCGGCGGTGCGCCCGTAGGTGGAGCCGGAGAGCCAGGTGAGCGCCTTGCCGGTGTTCCACGGGTCGAAGGCCACGATCATGAAGGTGATCATCGCCATGCCGCCCTGCCAGGCCCCGAACCCGATCAGGACCAACCGGTCGGAGCTGAGCCCGCCGCGCCACGCGGCACCGTAGACCAGGGCGAACGCGAGCATGGCGCCCAGCCCGGCCACCCCGGAGACGGCCCACACCCCGGCCAGCGGCACGAAGGTGAGCAGCGAGACCGCGCCCAGGCCGGCTCCGGCGGTGATGCCGAGGATGCCGGGCTCGGCCAGCGGATTGCGGCAGACCGCCTGCACGGTGGTGCCGGCCACGGCCAGTGCCGCGCCGGCCAGCATCGCCGCGGCGACCCGGGGCCAGCGCTGGTCCAGCACGAAGGTGTACGCGGGCCCGGTGTTGCCGTTGATCCAGTTGACGATGTCGCCGAACAGCACCCAGGTGTCCCCGAACAGCATGCCGAGCAGCACCGCCGCGCCGGTGACGGTGGCCGCCACGACGAGCACCGTGCGGTGGAAGGCGGCGGAGCGTACGGCCGCGTGACCGCCCGGCGGACGACGGGTCGGTCCGGCGTCGCGGTGCCGCCGGGCCAGCCAGATCAACACGGCCGCGCCGAGCAGGGTGGTCACCACGCCGGTGGGGATGTCCACCCCGGCCTGGCCGCCCATGACGGCCCGCAGCAGCACGTCGGAGCCGAGCACGATGATCACCCCGGCGATGCCGGAGAGCGGCAGCAGCACCCGGTGCCGGTGCACGCCGGGCACCACCGAGCCGAGCAGTCGGACGATCACCGGCGCGCAGAGACCGACGAATCCGACCGGCCCGGTGAGGGTCACCGCCGAGGCGGCGAGCAGCACGGCCAGCACCGTGACGATCAGCCGGGTACGGCGTACGTCCAGGCCGAGCACGGTGGCGGTGTCGTCGCCGAGGGCGAGGATGTCGAGGCGGTGCCCGAGCAGCATCAGTGCCACGACGGCGATGCCGAGCACCGGGGCGAGCTGGGTGAGCGCGTTCAGGTCGCTCTGCACCAGCGAGCCGTTGCCCCAGGCGAACAGGCCGATGGTGGCCTGCTCGAAGAGCAGGAGCAGCAGCATGGTCACCGAGCTGAGCGCCATCGCGGTCGCCGAACCGGCGAGGATGAGCCGGGTGGTGCCGGCCTGCCCGCCGGAGGACATCGCCATCACCAGTCCGGCCGCCGCGAGCCCGCCGCAGAAGGCGAGGCCACCGGCGGGCAGCGCGGGCAGCGCGATGCCGAACGCGGAGACCGAGACGATGGCCAGGTGCGCGCCGGCGTTGACGGCGAGCGTGTCCGGCGAGGCCAGCGGGTTGCGGGCGATCGACTGGAGGGCCGCGCCGGCGAAGCCGAGGGCGACACCGATGGCCAGCCCGGCGAGCAGCCGGGGCACCCGGGAGGCGACCAGGACCCGGACCGTCTCGTCGTCGCCACCGGTGAGCAGCCGCAGCAGGTCGAGCGCGCCGACGGCGGAGGTGCCCTGGGTGAGGTGCACACCGGCGACCACCAGCAGCAGTGCGCTGGCGGCGACGAAGGCCCCGACGACGCGAGGGGCCGAGACGCGCCCGGCCGGAGCCGGCCCTCGGGCCGGCTCCGTACGCGGGGGTGCGGACAGGGTGGTCACACCGCGTAGGTGTTGACGAACTGGTCGATGTACTGCTTGCCGGAGAGCGGCCCGCCGAAGGTCCAGATCCCGTCCGGCATCCGGTGCAGGTTGCCCTGCTGGACGAAGGGCAGCGACTTCCAGATGGCGTTGTCGGCGAGACCGTCGGCGAAGACGTCTTCGCCGTCCGAGGCGTTGTAGAAGAAGTGCAGGTCCGGGCTCTTGAGCACGGTCAGGCCCTCGACGTCGGTCTGGCCCAGGCCCCACGCCTCGTCGACCTCGCCCTGCCAGGCGTTGGTCAGGCCGAGCTGGATGCCGATCTGGGAGACGAGCGCGCCCTGGCCGAACATCCGGATGCTGACCGTGCTGCCTTCCTTCCAACCGTCGGCGATGGCGAACGGCTTGCCGGCGGCACCGGCGTCGGCGATCTTCTTCTTGCCGTCGGCGATCGCGGTGTCGAAGTCGGCGAGCAGCTTCTCCGCCTCGGCGGTCTTGCCGACCGCGGCGGCGATCATGTTGACGTCGGCGCGCATCCGGCCGAGGTTGTCCGTGGCGTCGCTGCCCTTGGTGACGACGACCGGGATGTACTTCTCAAGCTGCGCGATCGTGCCGGCACCGCGGTCGTCCGTCATCACCACGAGGTCCGGCTCCAGCGCGACGATCGAGTCCACGCTCGGTTCGCCCCGGGTGCCGACGTCCTTGACGTCGGCGTCCAGCTTGGCGGCCGTGACCCAGGTGGCGTAACCCTTGGGGTCGGCGACACCGACCGGCATGACACCGAGGCTGACGAGTATCTCGACCTCGCCCCACTCCAGGCCGACGACCTTGGTGGCGGGCTTGTCGAGCGTGATCTCCTTGCCCCGGCTGTCGGTCAGGGTGACCGGCCCGCCCGTGGCGGAGGGGGTGGAGGCGGGTTCGGAGGTGTTCTCGGTGGTGCCGCAGGCGGCCAGCACCAGGGCGGTGGCGGCGGCGACCAGGGCCGTGACACGGGTACGGGACATGATGTTCTTTCTCGGGATGGGTTGTACGGACCGGTCCGGGATCAGACCGGGATGCGGGTGAGGTGGCGGCCCACCGGGCGGGTGGTGACCAGACCACTGAGCGGGTCGACGACGACCTCGATCCGGATGCCGTAGGTCTCGGTCAGGTCGTCCTCGGTGAAGACCTCGGCCGGAGTGCCGGTGGCCCGGACCCTGCCGCCGTGCAGCAGCACCACCTCGTCGGCCACGGCGGCGGCCTGGTTGAGGTCGTGCAGCACCACGCCGACCGCGACACCGTGGTCGTCGGCGAGGTCCCGCATCAGGTCGAGGATCTCGACCTGGTAGCGCAGGTCGAGGAAGGTGGTCGGCTCGTCGAGCAGCAGCACCGGGGTGTCCTGGGCCAGGCAGGTGGCCAGCCAGACCCGCTGCAACTCGCCGCCGGACAGCTCGTCCACCGGCCGGTCGGCCATCGCGGTGACCCCGGTGACCTCCATCGCCCGGCCGATCGCGGCGGGACCGTCGGGGTCGTCGGCGCGCCAACGCCCCCGGTACGGGTGCCGACCGTAGCCGACTACATCACGGACCGTGACCCCGTTGGGGACCGGTCGGCTCTGGGCGAGCAGGGTCACCCGGCGGGCGTACTCCTTGGCGGGCAGGCCGGCGGCGGCGGACCCGTCGGCGAACAGCACCGCGCCGCTGTCGATCGGGTGCAGCCGGGCCAGTGCCCGCAACAGGGTCGACTTACCACTGCCGTTCGGCCCGACCAGGGCCGTCACCGCACCGGGGCGGAGCGTGATCCCGGCACCGTGCACCACCGGCGTGCCGTGGTAGCCCAGGTGGAGGTCGGCTCCACGCAGGCTCTGCTCGACGCCGTCCGACGCCAGTACGCTCGACATGCGGTTAGGCTAACCTAACCTAACTCGCTGTCAAGACGGGGCCCCCGACACCGGTCGGCGCACCGGCCCGGTTCGACGCGACTCGATGGCAGGCCGGCGCGACACCGCCCACCCAGGTCACCCGGACCCCTGCCGGCCGCACCCGGGACCGCGGACCGCACCCACCCGTCAGCCGGTGCCGAATCGGTACCGGGGTGGGAGGACAGACGAACGCGAGCAGCGGTAGCGTTGCGCGTCATCGCAGCCGGGCGGCCGGTGTGGCGCTCGCGATCGTACGGAGGATGGGGCATGTCCATCGGCGAGGAACCGTTCGCAGCCCGCGACGACCTGGCCTCGCGGCCGAACTTCGAGGTCACCCTGCGGGGGTACGACAAACGGCAGGTCGACCGCTACGTCGAACAGGCCGACGCCCGCATCGCCGCGGTCGCCGCCGACCGGGACCGGGCCACGTCGCACGTACGGGACCTGACCGGCAAGCTCCAGGCGTTCCAGGTCGAGGTGACCGAGCTGCGCCAGCGGCCGACCCAGATGGACCGGGCGTCCTTCCGCGACCTGGGCCCGATGGTCGACCAGATCCTGGACCTGGCCGAGAAGCAGGCGACGGCCATCGTGGACACCCACACGTCCCGGGCCACCAAGCTCCAGGCGGAGGCCGAGAAGACGCTCGCCAACGCGCGCGAACGGACCGTCAAGGCGCTGGCCGACCTCGACGAGGAGTTGGCCGGCCGACGGGCCGAGCACGAGAAGACGTACGAGGAGAAGCGCGCCACGGCCGAGGCGGAGCTGACCGAGATCCGCGAACGCGCCGAGAAGCTGCGTGCCGAGGGTGAGGCCGCACACGAACGCGCCCAGCAGGAGGCGCAGCGCATCGGCGAGCAGTGCCGCCAGCAGGTCGAGCAGGCCCGCTCGGCGGCGGAGGCGCTGACCACCTCCGCGCGTACCCAGATCCACCAGGAGATCCAGGCGGCCCGCACCAAGAGCCAGCAGGAACTGGCCCAGTGGCGGACCACCGTGGAGGAGGAACTCGCGGAGCGGCGGTCCAACGCCGAGGAGGACCTGGCCGAGCAGCGGGCGTCGGTCGAGCGCGAGTTGGCCGCCCAGCGGTCCGCCGCCGAGCAGCGGGTCAGCTCGATGATCGCCGACGCGCAGCAGTACTCGGCCGAGATCCGCAAGCGCGCCGACGAGCAGGCGGCCGAGACCCGCAAGTTCAGCGACGAGCAGGCTGCCGCCGCCGAGGAGCAGTTGCACACCGTCCAGCTCCAGGTCGGCGAGCAGCAGGAGGCGCTGGCCCGGTTGCAGGAGGAGCTGGACGGCGCCCGGCAGCAGCTCGACGAGACCCGGCGGGACAAGGAGGCCACCGACGCCGAGCTGACGCGGCTGCGCCGGCAACTGGAGGAGACCGGCCGCGACCTCGCGGCGGAGAGCCAGCGGCTGGACGAGGTGCGTCGGGCCGTCGAGGCGGCCGAACGGCACGCCAAGGAGACCCGGGCCCGGGTGCAGCGGGAGGCCAAGCGGGTCGCCGACCTGGCGGCGGCGGCGGTCATGGCGGCGGCGGCCGGCGGCACCGAGACCGCCGAGTACCCGGTGGTGGGCGCACGCCCGTCCGCCCGGGTCAACGGCGAACCGGCCCCGGCGACCGGCGCGCACCACTCCCCGGCGACCGGTGACCCTCGCGCCGAGGCGGCCGGTCCCGGGCCGGGCGGTCCGCAGCGGCCGGCGGTCGACGGCTCCGCGGCGGGCCCGGACGGCACCACCGCCGGTCCGGACGCGTCCCGTCCCGACGCCGACGTCCTGCGTTCCGGCGAGGACCCGGACGGTACCCGCACCGAGGTCGGCTCGGCGGACACCGCCTCCGGCGACCCGGTGGGCAGCGGTGGCGCGGCGGGCACCTCATCTGGCCCGGACGGCACCGCCTCCCCGACCGGCTCCGAGGGCACCGGCCCGGCGCAGTCCGGTCCGGTGGCACCGAACGACGTGGCGGGGTTGGCGGACCCGGTGGCGCGGGCGGCGGCGGTGGTCGCGGCCGGCGGGAAGGGCGGCATCGACTGGTTCGCCGGTCCGCCGGTCACCGAGGACGAGGCCGGGCACCCGGTCGTCGCCGCCAACGGCACCGCGCCCGAGCCCACCGCGCGCTGAGTCGACCGGGTCGGGCCGGTGCGGGGCGCGTCCCCGCACCGGCTCACCCGCCGACCGTGCTCAGCACGGTCGGCGCGGCAACCAGCCGAGGAACCGGTCGCGGGCGTCGGCCGGCGGCAACCCGGGCAGGTCCCGGGCGGCGGCGAGCAGACACGAGCCCAGATAGACCGCGAGCGCGGCGCGCGCTCCGCCGAACTCCGCCAGCAGTTGGCTCTGCTTCACCGCGCACGGCCATTCCTGACCGCAGCCGGTGCAGGTCCAGGCGGGCGGCGAGGGCAGGTGCTCCGGCGGTTTCGTCGAGCGGTAGCGGGCGTTCGCGCTGTTGCCGCGCCCGGTGTGCGGACGCGCCCCCCGGACCGTGTCGTCCACCTCCGGCGGACGGGTGGCGAACAGTTCCCGCCGGGCCAACCCCAGCGCGCCGCCGGTGCGGACCAGTGCGTCCGGGCCGGGCCGGTGCCCGACCAGCGCCCCCAGCAGGTGATGTCCCAGCAGGTCGAACGCGTCGGGCCCGAGGTCGAGTTCCCGACACAGCCCGATCAGTCGCAGCGGCGCCGTCACCCGCTGTGTCACCAGCGCCGAGCGCAGCACGTCACGGAACCCGTCCCCCAGTGCCCCCAGCCGGCTCCCCACGATGCTGGTCAGGATCGTCTCCCCGGTGATCCGCCGAAGCGCTTCGGCCGTCGCCCGGCGGACGATGTCAGTCGGATCCCTACCCTCCAACACCCCACCCCTCCCGTCCGTACGCGTCGCGCGGCTACCTCTCCTTCGGACACTCGTCGCGAGATCGTGGAAGTCGCTCTCCGGCTGGTCGCGCGCACGCCCGGGTGCCCGGTCGACCGGTCCGAGAACGAAGTCCCCCGTCTTCGGCAACGATCGAGCACCGGTCGACGCGACGCATACACGATGAGAAATCTCTGGGATTCCTTCCTATGTGGATGCCGTAGGTGGGATTCCTTGCATTTGGCCGCACGGGCGTCGGTGTCTCCCTGAGCGACGGCCACGGCGCGCCGACCGCCTGATCCCCATCGACTCCGGCCGGTGCCAGAATCGCCACATGCCGCGTTCGCTCGTCGGCCGGGACGCCCTGTTCGACCTGGCCTGGCGCGCGCTGGGCGAGCCCGGCCCGGTGCTGTTGGAAGGCCCGGCCGGGATCGGCAAGACGACCCTGCTGCGAGCCCTGGTCGCCGAGGCGACCCGGGCCGGGTGGTCGGTCCTCTCCTGCGCGCCGGCCGAGTGCGAGACCGACCTGCCGTTCGCCGCTCTCGCCGACCTGCTCCGCCCGCTGGCGGACCTGGTGGTGGACCTGCCGCGTCCCCAGCGGGTGGCCGCCGAGGTGGTGCTGCTCACCGGGGACAGCGACGAGACGTTCGACGAACGGGTGGTCGGTGCGGCGACCCGGACGCTGCTGGAGGCGGCGCTCGCGGTCGGACGACCGGTGCTGGTCGCGGTGGACGACGCGCCCTGGCTGGACCGACCGAGCGAGCGCGCGCTGCGGTTCGCGCTGCGCCGACTCGACCCGGCGCCGGCCACGCTGGTGAGCTGCCGCACCCCGGCCGGACCGGCGCCCTGGGCGGCTCCGCTCGGGCTCGACACCGGCCCCCGCCGGCTGACCCGGCTGGCCCTGGCCCCGCTCGACGTGGCCGCGCTGCACCACGTGCTGCGGGACCGGATCGACGCCCCGCTGAGTCGCCCGCTGCTCGCCCGGATCGCCCGCGAGGCGGCCGGCAACCCGCTGGTCGCCATCGAGGTGGCCCGCGCGGTACAGCGCCTGCCGCAGCCTCCCGAGCCGGGACAGGACCTGCCGGTGACCGCCTCCATGCACCACCTCCTCGGCGAGGTTCTCGCCGGGCTGCCGCCGCGCTGTCGGGACGCGGTGCGGTTGGCCGCCCTGCTCGGCGTACCGGTGCTCGGGGATCTGGCGACGGCCGGGGTCGGTCCCGGCGCGTTCGACGCCGCCGAGGAGGCGGGGCTGTTGGTGGTGACGCCGCAGCGGGTCGAGTTCGCCCACCCGGTGTACGCGGCGGCGGTCCGCGCCGGCATCCCGCCCGGCGTACGGCGGGCCCTGCACCGCCGACTGGCCGAGGCGGTGGCCGACCCGGACGAGCGGGTCCGGCATCTGGCGCTCTGCGCCACCACGGCCGACCCGGTGGTGGCCGACGCCCTGGCGGCTGCCGCGGCACGGCAGCACGCGCGTGGGGCGCCGGAGGCCGCCGCGACCCTCTACGAGTCCTCGGCGCGCCTCACGCCGACCGACGACCGTCAGGCCCAGGGGCGGCGGCGGCTGGCGGCGGCCCGGTGCCGGTTCGACTGCGGAGACCATCCGGGTGCCCGGCTCGCCGCCGAAGCGGTGGCCGACGAGTTCACCGGCGACGTCCGCGCCGAGGCCCTGCTGCTGCGGGCCGTGGTGGCGTGGAGCGCCGACGAGCCGGGCGGCACCGCCGTCGAGGCCGCCGGGCAGGCCCTGACCGCGACCCGACCGGACTCTCCCCTGGCCGGTCGGATCCACGCCCACCTGGCGCTCTTCGTCGATCTGCCCGATCCGGCCCGTACGCACGCCGAGGCGGCGGTCGGTCTGCTCACCGGGCCCGGCGGCGACCCCGCGCTGCTGGCCGCCGCGCTGATGAACCTGTTCTTCAACGAGGTACGCGCCGGAGCGCCGCCCCGCACCGACCTGCTCGACCGGGCACTGGCCATGGAGGGGGCGGAGCCGTCCTGGCTGGCCGGCACGATCCCGGCCGTCTGGTGGAAGGGCATCGACGACCTGCACCGGGCCCGGGAGCGCCTGACCGGGCTACTGGACCGGGCCACCGCACGCGGGGACGAGCCGTCCCAGTACGAGCTGCTCAAGCACCTCGGCGAGACCGAGCTGCTGGCCGGTCGCTGGGCGGCGGCCGAGCGGCACATCGCGGCGGCCCGCGAACTCGGCGAGTTGCTGGGCACCGAACTCACCGCCGAGACCTGGCTGGCCGCGCTGCTCGACGCGCTGCGGGGGCGGCTCGACACGGCGGCCCGGGTGGCCGAGGCGGGCGCCCGACTCGGCGACGAACTCGACGACGACTGGTGCCGTCGGATCCACCTGCACCTGGGTGCGTTCGTCGCGCTCAGTGCCGGGCGGACGGTCGACGCCGCCGCCGGGTTCCGGCGGCTCGCCGCGATATTCGACCGGATGGGCCTGGCCGAGCCGTTGGCCCAACGCTTCGAGCCGGACTGGATCGAGGCGTGTGTCGGGGTCGGCGACCTGGTCACCGCGCGGGCGACGCTGGCACGGCTGGCCCAGCGGCACCGGCGGCTGCCGCGTCCCTGGACGCTGCTCGGGTTGGCGCGCAGCCGGGCGCTGGTGGACAGCGCCGACGGGATCGACCCGTCGGCCGCGCTGGCGGAGATCGACGCCGCGCGGGCCGCGGTGCCGCCGGACGTCCTGCCGCTGGATCGCGCCCGGTGTCTGCTGGTCGCCGGGGTGGTGCACCGCCGGTCGCGTCGTAAGCGACAGGCCCGGGAGGCGTTGCAGGTCGCGGCGGCCGAGTTCGACGCGCTCGGGGCGGCGGCGTTCGCGCAGCGGGCCCGGGCCGAGGCCGGCCGCCTCGGTGGCCGCCCGCCCGCCCCGTCGGACCTCACCGCGACCGAGGAACGCGTGGCCCGGCTCGCCGCCCTGGGCCGCACCAGCCGGGCCATCGCCGACGAACTGTTCGTCAGCCCGAAGACGGTCGAGACGAACCTCTCCCGGGTCTATCGCAAGCTGGGCATCTCCCGCCGGGCCGAGCTCGGTGCCGCGCTCGCGCGGACGGCGACCGGCGCCCGGGATCCGGTGGCGGGCGTCGAAAGCTAGGGAAACACCGGATTCCTTCCCGGTCCGCCGACCGTAGCGTCGAGACGTCACCCGACGGTCGGCCGAAGAAGGGAGCAGGACACGTGCGGCGAAAGATCCTGCCGGCGCTCTGCGTGGCGGTGCTCGTTCTCACCGGATGCGACAACGGCGGCACCGAGGCGCCGGCGACGCCGGACACGGGAGCCGGCGCGGACACCGACTTCGACCTGCCCGTCGACACGGCCGACACCGTCCGCCCACCCTGCCCGTTCACCGCGGCGCAGATCTCCGAGTTCGTCGGGGAGCCGATGGAGGACCAGGGCACCTGTAGCTTCGGCGACGGCAAGGGGGTGGCCCAACTGACCGTGACCACCGCCTCCCGGCTCGCCGGCGAGAGCACCTACGACTACCAGCGTCAGCAGGCCGGGCAGATCTATCCGACGGTGACGGAGGTCGGCGACGGCGCGAAGGGTTACCTGGCGGTCAAGGACATCGGCGCCGAGGCGGTGCTGGTCGGCGACGGCGGCGCCTACACCGTGACGCTGAGCAGCTTCGCCCGCCTCGGTGCCCGCCCCGACGGGTACGAGCAGGCGCTGCGTCGGCTGCTCGACGCCCTGCCCCGGTGACGGCGCGGCGGAGGGAGACGACGATGAGGCACCTGTCCACCGCCGCCCGGCTCACCGTGACGGCGCTCGTGACGGCCGTACTCGCCGCCTGTGGCGGGACCGCCGAGCCGGCGGCGGCACCGCCACCGGCGGCACCGACCGGGACACCCGGGCCGGAGCCGTCGAGCGAGCCGCCCGCGCCGCCGGACGCGCCCGAGGTCGACGCCTGCGCGCTGGTGACCAAGGCGGAGGCCGAGGAGTTGGCCGGTACACCGTTGGAGGACCCGGTGGCGGTGCGGGACACCTGCACGTACACCGGGCCGGTCTCGGGGCCGTTGGCCCAGGTGGAGGTCTTCGTCGGCGACGGGGCGAAGAAGATCCTCGACGTCGACCGGGACCTCGATCACGAGTTCGAGACGCTCTCCGGCATCGGGGACGAGGCGTACCTGGAGGAGGGGGCGGTCTTCGTCAGCGTCTCCGGAACCTGGGTGGCCGTCCGGCTGGTCCGGCTGGACGACCCGGCCGGGTACGTCACGCGCCTCACCGACGTGGCCCGGACGGTGGCCGGGCGCTTGTGACCCGTCCGCAGCCCGGTCACGCGCGATCGGGCTGCGCCTCGGGGTCCCGGGGCCCCTCCTCCTGCCGCCGCCCGAATCGCTGCCGGACCGACTCGCTGGCCTGCTCCTCCGGGCAGCCGAGGGTGCGCAGCAGGTCGGTGGCGACGGTCCGGATCTGCGCCACCACCACGCTGCCGGAGAAACCGACCCCCTCCTGGTACGCCTCGGCGGCCCGGTCCACCGCCTTGAGGATCAGCCCCTCGGTGCGGCCGGTGTGGTGCCCACTCTCCGCGGTGATCTGCATCAGCGCGAGGGAGTCGCCGAAGTAGTGCACCGCCGCGGGCAGACCGGTCGGCACCGGTTCGTCGTCGCGGACCGCCGTGGCGGCCCGACGTAACAGTTCCTGGCAGCCCCGCACGGCCAGGTCGAGATAGCGCACGCCGCGTTCGTAGTGCTCGAACTCGGACCGGCGATGCCACCGGGCCGGCGAGATCGCCACCGCCTCCTGTGCCCCGGCGACGGCGTCGGCGATGAGTTTGACCTGCGGGTCGAGGGCGGTCAGGGCGTCCCGGGCCCGGGCCACCGCCTCGGCGTCCCGGGACGACATGCCGTCGGCGCCGGTGTGCAGTTGCTCCATCAGCACCATGAACAGCGGACGGGCCGCCCGCTGCACGAGCCGGACCGGGTTCACCGGCAGCACCGCCACCACCAGCACGGCGGCCAGTCCACCGATGGTGGCGTCGATGATCCTGGGCACCTCCAGCCCCCGTTGCACCGGCGCGAGCGTGGCGATCAGGACGGCCGTGCCGCCGGCCTGGGTCACCACCTGGCCGCCCCGGCTCAGCGTGAGGGCGAGCAGGATGGCCAGCGTGACGACGGTGCCGATCTGCCAGGGCCCGGTGCCGATGACCCAGATCAGGGCGTCACCGACCACGATCCCGGCCAGGACGCCGATCAGTAGCTCCACGGTGCGTCGGGTCCGCCGACCGATCGCGGCGGCGATCGTGCCCACCGCCGCGCTGGGTGCGAAGACCGGCGAGGGATGCCCGAGAACCTGGTGCGCGACCGTCCAGGCGACGGCGGCGGCGACCCCGGCCTGCACCGCGAGGATGGCGTACAGCTCCAGCGTCCGGCGCCGTTCCTGCCAGCCGATCCGTCCGCTGAAGCCGCCGACCGCGCGCGCGACCACCCCGACCACACTCCCGACGGCGTCCCGTAGCCATCCGCGGTCCCGTTCGTCCGTCGCCGTCACGCCGCCGACTACCCGCCCGGGCTGACCTCATTCGCTGGTACGCGTCCGACCACCCGACTCGGTACGGGCACCGACGACCGCCTTGCCGTGACACAACGCCCCTACCTGCGCAGAAGCACTCAATATCAGCTTTGGTCGATTGACAAAGTTGTTGATCCCAACTTATGGTGCGAGCCGGCCGGACGTTTCCGGTGGTCCCGGCGGCGCTCGGCCAGCATCCCGTCGACACCATCACCACACCGAGGAGCGTCATGGCCGGGCTGAGAGGCACACTACGCAGGACACGATGGCGGTTCGGCCTGGTCACCAGCGGGATAGCCGTGTTACTGGCCGGCGTCGGCCTGGTCAACGCGGGTGCCGCGTACGCCGCCGCGGGCTGCCGGGTGGTCTACTCCGCCCCCAGCCAGTGGCCCGGCGGCTTCACCGCCAACGTCGACCTGACCAACCTCGGCGACCCCGTCAACGGCTGGCGGCTGACCTGGACGTTCCCCTCCGGCCAGCGGGTGACGCAGGCGTGGAACGCCACCGTCACCGCCACCGGCAACGACGTGACGGCCACCAACGTCGGCTACAACGCCGCCCTGGGCACCAACCAGAGCGTCTCGTTCGGCTTCAACGGCACCTACACCGGCACCAGCAACGCCGCGCCGACCTCGTTCGCCCTCAACGGGGTCACCTGCACCGGGAGCGTCGGCCCGACCACGCCGCCGCCGACCACGCCACCGCCCACCACGCCACCCCCGACCACCCCGCCGCCGGTCGGTGACGCGATGGCGTACGTGGCCGCGATGCAGCCTGGCTGGAACCTCGGCAACACCTTCGACGCGGTCGGCGCCGACGAGACCGCCTGGGGCAACCCCCGGGTCACCCCGGCGCAACTCGACGCCATCCGGGCCCAGGGCTACAACAGCATCCGCATCCCGGTGACCTGGAGCAACCGGCACGGCCCGGCACCCTCGTACACGATCGACGCGGCCTGGCTGAACCGGATCAAGGAGGTCGTCGGCTGGGCGCTGGACGACGGCTTCTACGTGATGATCAACATCCACCACGACTCGTGGCAGTGGATCCACGAGATGCCGACCAACCGCACCACCGTCCTCAACCGCTACAACGCGCTCTGGACCCAGATCGCCGCCGCGTTCCGGGACGCCTCGCCGAGGCTGCACTTCGAGAGCGTCAACGAGCCGCAGTTCGCGAACAGCTCCGGCGACGCCCAGAACGCGCAGCTCCTGCACGAGCTGAACACCTCGTTCCACCGGATCGTGCGGGCCTCCGGTGGCAACAACGCCACCCGGATGCTGGTCCTGCCGACCCTGCACACCTCCTCCGACCAGCCCCGCATCGACGAACTGGTGAGCACCTTCACCCAACTGGGCGACCGCAACCTGATCGCCACCGTGCACTTCTACGGCTACTGGCCGTTCAGCGTGAACGTCGCCGGCGGCACCCGGTTCGACGCGGTCACCCAGCAGGATCTGATCGACCGGTTCGACCGGGTGCACAACGCCTTCGTCGCCCGGGACATCCCGGTCGTCATCGGCGAGTACGGGCTGCTCGGCTTCGACCGACACACCGGCACCGTGCAGCAGGGCGAGAAGCTCAAGTTCTTCGAGTTCCTCGGTCACTACGCCCGCACCAAGCGACTCACCACCCAGCTCTGGGACAACGGCCAGCACTTCGACCGGATCACCTTCCAGTGGAGGGACGCGGAGCTGTTCGCCCAGATCAAGTCGAGCTGGACGACCCGCTCCGGCACCGCCTCCGCCGACCAGGTGTACGTGCCGCGTACCGGCTCGGTCACCGCCAAGTCGCTGACGCTGAACCTGAACGGCACCACCTTCTCCGGGCTGCGGCAGGGCACCACCACCCTGGCGCAGGGCACCGACTACACGATCTCCGGCAACCAGCTCACGCTGACCGCGAGCGCGCTGACCCGGCTGGTCGGCAGCCGGGCGTACGGCGTCAACGCCACCCTGCACGCCCGCTTCTCCACCGGCGTGCCGTGGCGGATCGACATCGTGACGTACGACCCGCCGGTGCTGTCCAACTCCACCGGCACGACCGCCGCGTTCGCGATCCCGACCCAGTTCCGGGGCGACCAGCTCGCCACCATGGAGGCGAAGTACGCCGACGGCAGCAACGCCGGCCCGCACGACTGGACGTCGTACAAGGAGTTCGACGTCGCCTTCGCGCCCGACTACGCCGCCAACCGGATCACGCTGACCTCCACCTTCTTCGGTGAGGTACGCGACGGCGCCCCGGTCACCCTCACCTTCCACTTCTGGAGCGGTGCCCGGGCGACCTACCGCGTCACCAGGTCCGGCACGGCGGTCACCGGCGTCACCGGCTGAGCGACGGTGCCACCGGCCGCCCTTCGCGGCCGGTGGCACCCACCGGTCATGATGGAATCATGATCCGATTCGTGCTGAACGTGTTGTGGCTCATCTTCGGCGGCGGGATCGTGCTGGCGATCGGGTACGGCATCGCGGCCCTGATCTGCTTCGTGCTCGTCGTCACCATCCCGTTCGGCGTCGCGTCGCTGCGGTTGGCGTCGTACTCGTTGTGGCCGTTCGGCCGGACCCTGGTGCCCAAGCCGAATGTCGGCGTGGCCTCCGGCGTCGCCAACGTCATCTGGGTCGTCCTGGCCGGCTGGTGGCTCGCGCTGTCGCACATCGTCGCCGGGGTGAGCCTCTGCCTGACCATCATCGGGATCCCGTTCGGGGTGGCCAACTTCAAGCTGGTGCCGGCGGCGATCTGGCCGCTCGGGCAGGAGGTCGTCCCCGCGCCGTAACGATTCCCTGCTCGACGCCGGGTCGGGACGGCCACAATCAAGGCGTGGATCGGGTGCTGACGGTGATCGCCGCCCTTCCGCCGGTGGTCGTCCTGGTCCTGGTGTTCGCCCTGCCCGCGTTGGAGTCCTCCACCCTGCTCGGGCTGGTCGTCCCGGGTGAGACCGCCGTCCTGGTCGGCGGTGTGGTCGCGCACGAGGGTCACCTGCCGTTGTCGGCGGTGGTCGCCGCAGCCGCAGCCGGGGCGTGCCTCGGCGACCAGGTCGGCTACCTGCTGGGACGGCGATACGGGCCGGCGGTGCTCTCCCGTGCGCCCGCCGCCGCACGGCGGCGCCTCGACCTGGACCAGGCTCGGCGTCTGGTGGCCGAGCGGGGTGCGGCGGCGGTGGTCGTCGGCCGGTGGGTGGCGGTCCTTCGGGTGGTGGTCCCACTGACCGCCGGGGCCAGCGGCATGCGCCGGACCACGTTCGGGTGGGCCAACGTGACCGGCGGGCTGCTCTGGGCGGCGGCGGTCTCCGTGCTGGGCTACCTCGGCGCGGCCTCCTACCGCTACCTGGAACGGGAACTGGGCATCGGCACCGAGGCGCTGTTGGGCCTGGTCGTGCTGGGCGGGCTGCTCGCGCTGGCGCGCAGGCGGCGCAGGCGGCGTCAGAACAGGGTCGACCAGTAGTCCCAGAAGCGCACCAGCACCGCCAACAGGATCACCGTGTACCAGGCGACCAGGATGAAGCTGTGGTAGCCGGCGAGTCCGGCCAGCCGGGCCGGTGGTGACGACGGCGGCACCCGACGCAGGTGGTGCAGCGTGGTGTAGACGAAGATCGCGATCATCACCACCCAGACCACCATGCAGTACGGGCAGAGCGCGCCGATGACGTACAGGCTCTGGTAGATCAGCCAGTGCACGAAGATCACGCCGAACGTGGCACCGGCCTGGAGACCGGCCCAGATCCAGCCGGGCAGCCGTACCCCGGCGAGCAGCACGACGCCGAGGGTGGTGACCACCGCGAAGCCGGCGATGCCGAGCAGCGGGTTCGGGAGGCCGAAGGCGGCGGCCTGCGGGGTGGTCATCACCGAGCCGCAGGACAGGATCGGGTTGATGCTGCACGTCGGCACGTAGTCCGGATCACCCAGCAGGTTGATCTTCTCGACGGTGAGGGTCGCCGCCGCGAGCAGACCCACGGCGCCGCCGACGGTGAGCACCCACGCGGTGACCCGGGCGAGGAAGGTCGCCCCCGGTGCGTCGGTGTCCGCCGGCCGACGGGCCGTGTCGGCGCTCATCCGGCGAGCGCGGCGTCGATGGCGGCGATCATGTCCGCCTGGGTACGGACGTTGGTCAACTGCCGCCCGTTGAGGAAGAACGTCGGCGTGCCCTGCACCCCGGCGGTCTCGCCGTCGGCCCGGTCCCGGGCCACCCGCTCGGCGGTGGCCGGGTCGTCGAGGTCCCGCCGGAACGCCTCGACGTCCAGGCCGAGGGTGCGCGCGTACCCGACGAACGTCTCGGTCTGCGGGGTCCGCTGGTGCCCCCACGCCTCCTGGTTCTCGAACAGCACGGTGTACATCTCGGCGAACCTGCCCTGGTTGGCGGCGGACTGGGCGGCCCGGGCGGCCAGCTCGGCGTTGGGGTGGCTGGGGATCGGGAAGTACCGCACCACGAAGGTGATCCGGTCCTGGTAGGCGTCCAGGAGTTCGTTCACCGCCGGGTAGACCGCGCCGCACGCCTCGCACTCGAAGTCGAGGAACTCCACCAGGGTGACCCTGCCGTCGGTCGCGGTGGAGAGTCGGTGGCTGTCGTCGCGCACCAGCACGGCCGGATCGACCGGTTGGCCGTCGGCGCGCGAGCCGGCGTTCCGGTTGATCGTGGTCAGGCCGATCATGACGAGGATCACCACCAGGATCATCGCCAACGTCAGTCGCAGGTTCCTCGTCATGCGGGCGTCAACCTTCTCTGCGGGAGCAGCCCATGCTGCACCGGTCGGCTGGCAGATAGCTGAGAGCAGCCTGGACGGGAACTCAACCGCGTACCCGCCGGTCACGTTCGGCCAGCTCGGCGAGCATCCGGTTGTAGGCGGCCAGTTCCGGGTCCTCGCGTCCCTCGGCCTCCGCGCGGTCGGCGGCCCGGTCACGGCGGCGGGCCTCCCGCCGGTCGGCCTGGATCCACTGGTACATCAGCGCACCCATCACGATCACCGTGGGCAGCTCACCGAAGGACCAGGCGATGCCTCCGGCGGCCTGCTGGTCGGCCAGCGGTGTCGGCCCCCACGGCCGGTCCAGCGCGATCCACCAGTCGGCGGCCAGCACGGTCGCGGACTGCATGAGCGCGACGCCGAGGAAGGCGTGCAGCACCATGCTGATCAGCACCAGGACCATCTTCAGCGGGTACGGCACCCGGCGTGGTGCCGGGTCGACCCCGATGACCGCCCAGAAGAAGAGGTATCCGACGGCGAGGAAGTGCCCGACCATCGCCAGGTGGGCGGCGTGCGAGCGGACCGCCAGCTCGTACAGGCCGGTGAAGTAGAGCACGTAGAGGCTGGCCACGTAGACGACGAGCGCCACCACCGGGTGGGTCAGCACGCGGGAGGCCCGGGAGTGCAGGCCCGTTTGGAGCCACTCCCGGGGACCCGGCCAACGCGGGTCGACGGCCGGTCGCAGTGCCCGCAGCGCGAGCGTGACCGGCCCGGCCAGCACCATCAGGATCGGCGCGACCATCATCAGCAGCAGGTGCTGCACCATGTGCACGCTGAACAGCACCGGACCGTACCGGGCCAGGCCGCTGGAGGTGGCGACGACGATCACCACGCAGCCGAGCAGCCAGAACGCGGTACGCGCGGCGGGCCACGCGTCGCCACGCCGCCGCAGCCGCCACACCCCCGCGAGGTAGAGCGCCGCCGCGCCCAGGACGGCGGCGACGACCAGCGGTTCCGGCAGCCAGAGCCGGGTCACCGTGGCCACGCTCATCGGCGGCGGCATCGGGAAGCCGAGCAACGCGGTCGCCACGTCCCCGTCGGCCCCGACTGCCGGCACCGGGGTACGCGACAGCGCCACCGCGGCACCGACGGCGGCCCCGAACAGCAGCGTCTCCACGACGGCGACCCGCACGAACGGGCGTCGCCGACCGGCGACCAGGGCCAGCATCGTGGACCGCCGGTGCCACTGCCCGAGCACCGCGATCACCGCCAGCACGGCGGTCTTCACCAGCACCAGCCGCCCGTACCCGGTGCCGGTCAGGTCGGCCGGGCCGGTCAGCCGTACGCTCGCCGACAGCGCTCCGGACACCCCGACCGCGACCAGACAGACCAGCGCCAGCGGGGAGAACCGGCGCACCGCGACCGCGAGGTCGGCGGCGGCGCCCCGGACGGTGACCGCCAGGGCGAGCAGCCCACCGGCCCAGACGGTGACCGGCACCACGTGCAGCAGCAGGCCGGACACGGCCACCTGGTGGTTGCTGGCCGAGGCGGCGTGCCCGGTGAAGACCGGCGGCACCACCGCGGCCAGGGCGGCGGTCAGCGCCACCACCGCCCCGGACGGACGCAGGCTGCGGGCCGCGACGACGGCCGCGACCAGCGCCAGCGCTCCGCTGAGCGCCAGGGACCGGCCCAGCGACACGGTGCCGACGAAGTTCAGTACCGCACGGACCGACAACACCTGTGCGGCGGGCAGCCCGAACAGGTCGACGAGCGTCCAGCAGACCGCGACCCCGGCGGACACCGCCCAGGCGGCAGCGGTCCACGCGGCGGCGCGCAGCCGGCGGTAGCCCAGCACGGAGAGCCGGCCGCCGTCGTCGCGCGGGGACAGCACGGTGGCCGCCACCAGCAGCCCCACGGTGGCCACCGCGCCGATCTGCATGCCGAGCCGGGCGGCCGGCAACAGCCAGGCCGCGGTCGGGTCCGGGTCGGGCAGCCCCGGTGGAGTCGGCGGTACGCTGCCGCCGCCCCACCGCAGCAGCACGGCGGCGGCAGCGGCGGCGACCAGGACCAGGGCGGCGGGCACCAGCACCGGACGGCGCAGGACCAGGGGTGGGACGAGGTGGTGCGGGCGGTTCAACGACGACTCCCGGTGCGGGTGGTTTCCCAGGTAGTCGGCGCGGCGGGGCTCCGGGTTCCCGGCGGTCACCAATGGGCGCCGTGGCAGACGCCCTCGGCGTCCTCGGGCTCCACCTGCAACGTGGCGTGCTCGATCTCGAAACGGTCGTGCAGGAGCCGGCGGGCGGCGGCCAGCACCCGGGCCAGGTCCGCCCCGGCGGCCAGGGTCAGGTGCGCCGAGGCCACCTCCATGCCCGAGGTCAGCGTCCAGACGTGCAGGTCGTGTACGTCGGCGACACCCTCGACCTCGCGCAGCGCGTCGCGGACCTCGGCGACGTCCAGGTGCGGCGGCGCGGCCTGGACGAGAACCCGCAGTGCGGCCCGGCCCAGCCGGTAGGTGCGGGGCAGGATGAACAAGCCGACCGCCACCGCGACGATCGGGTCGGCGTACCACCAGCCGGTCAGTGCGATCACCCCGGCCGCGACGATCACGCCGATCGAGGCGAGCAGGTCGCCGAACACCTCCAGGTAAGCGCCCCGCACGTTGAGGCTCTCCTGGGCTCCGGAGCGCAGCAGCAGGAACGCCACGATGTTGGCGACCAGCCCGGCCACCGCCACCGCCAGCATCGGCCCGGCCATCACCTCCGGCGGTTCGCCGAGCCGGCGTACCGCCTCGACCAGCACGAAGAGCGCCACCCCGGAGAGCAGCACCGCGTTGGCCAGCGCCGCCAGGACCTCCATCCGATAGAGCCCGAAGGTGCGCTGTCCGTCCCGGGAGGCCCGGCTCGCCGCCGTGATCGCGGCCAGCGCCATGCCGATGCCGAGCACGTCGGTGAACATGTGCCCGGCGTCCGACAGCAGCGCCAGCGAACCGGTCACCCAGGCACCGATCGCCTCCACCACCATGAAGACGGCCAGCAGGGCGAAAGCGGCCCAGAGTCGCCCCCGGTGCTTCTCCCCCGCGCGCAGGACCTGCTGCCCGTGATCGTGCCCGGCACCCATCCGGCACTCCTTCCGCTCGCCACCAGCAACATATGCGGACATTGCAATAAGTGCAAGTGAGGTGCCGGAATCGCCGAATCGGACAGGAGGGGCGACTTGCGCCCTGGGTCAGCGCGCCCGCCAGTTCGCCCACAGCGCGCCCAGCACCAGGCCGGGCCGGGCCAACGCGCGCGGGTGCTCACGCATCGAGACGACGTCGTTGAAACGGCGGGCCGTCGTCACGTCGGTCATGGTCGCCCGGACGATCTGGCCACCCACCCAGCTCGACAGCCGGTACCCGCGCGGATAGGGACCGTCGACGTGCGGCAGCGCCAGGTCGGCGGAGGTCGACATCGACCAGGCGGCGTCCACCACGACCCGTTGCAGCTCGAAGAAGCGCCGGGCCGGGAACCGGAGGTCCGGCCCGGAGCGCAGGTACGCCGACAGACAGGCCGCGTGCAGCGCGGCGGCGGTGATCCCCTGACCGTAGACCGGGTTGAACGAGGCGACCGCGTCCCCGACGCTGACCAGGCCGCCCGGGAACCGCCGCAGCGCGTGGTAGTCCCGCCGTCGACTGTCGGCGTGCCGGTAGGTCTGCACCTCGCCGAGCATCTCGCTGTCGGCGACCTCGGTGAACTCGGGCGGGAACTGCTCACGCAGCCGACGCACGAAGTCCTCGGCGGTGCGGCCGGGCCGGTTGTCGCCGTAGCCGGCCATCATCGCCATCCACCGACCGTCCTCGATGGCGAAGTACGCCGCCCCGGCGACGTCCGAGGACGCCTTGACGCTGTTCAGCGCCATCACCACGGTGTGCTCCGGGTGCGCCTCGCGGCGACGGAACAGGGCCGTGGCGTAGTTGAGGTGCACCGGCATGCGCCGCAACGCGGGCCGCTCCCAGCCGGCCTCCGCCAGCCAGTCGGAGAGGCGGCTCGACCGACCCATGGCGTCGACCACCAGGTCGGCGTTCTCCACCCCGGACGCGGCGTTCACGTCGCACCGGACCCCGGTCACCGACGAGCCGTCGAGCACCAGACCGGTGGCGCGGGCGGTCACCGTCTTGACGTTGGGCAGCCGCAGGACCTGCTGTCGGATCAGTCCCTCCAGCAACGGCCGGCTGCCCGCCAGGCTGTCCGCGTCGTCGGGAACCACCACCTTGAGGCGTCCGTCGAGGTAGTTGCGCCGGGCGCCGGGCGGTGCCTCGACGGCCCCCTGGGCCAGGGCCTGCTCGCGGAACCCGGGGAAGAGGCGCTCCAGTTGCAGGAAGCCGCCGGGCAGCAGCGCGTGCAACTGCGTCCCCTGTGGCACTCCCGGCCGTCCGCCCGGCACGTGCAGGTCGTCGCGGTCGATCACGACGACGCTCGCCGCGTGGTCGGACAGCACCCGGGCGGCCAGCAGGCCGGCGATGCTGCCGCCGATCACCACGGCCGTGCCGAGGACCGGGGACGGCTGGTCGGGCGGTCGCACCGCGTTCAGCGCGGCGAAGACCTGAGCCGGAGAGAAGGACATCGTGCTCTCCAAGGGGTGCGAGGAGTGGCGCCGTTCCGCCGGGCCCGGCCGGTGATCGAGGCACAGGCAGGCCGCCGGAACCGGGCGGTCAACATGACGCTCAACGATCGTTGCACAGCCAGGGAACGCGAGGGCAAATCCGATGATCGGTGCGCCCCCACCTCGCGACGGTGCCGGCACGAGCACCGGCGATCGTCGCGTATTGGCTGCTCAGCACCCCCTTCTCAGGTCGTCGCGGCACCGTCGCGGGTGCTTCGCGGGCCCGCGTCGACGCGGTTGACGAGGTAACCGAAGGCCGCTGCGGTAAAGAACATGACAATGCCGTAGACGGCGGCCGGGATCCCCATCTGTGTGTTGTTCAGCAGCGCCGGGCTGAGCGCGATCGTGATGGCCAGGGTGCTGTTGTGGATGCCGATCTCGAATCCGGCCGCCTTCGCGGCGGTCCGGTCGATCCCCGCCAGCCGTGGCACCCCGTAACCGATCGCGAGGCTGAGCAGGTTGAACGCCAGCACCGCCAGACCGACCGCGACGAAGTAGTCGGCGATGTTCTCCCGCTCGCCGAGCACCGCGCCGAGGATCACCGCGACCAACACCACCACGGACATGATCCGGACCGGCCGGTCGAGCCGGTCGGCGACGCCCGGCACCCGGGCCCGGACCAGCATGCCGATCGCGACCGGGACGAGCACGATGGCGAACACCTGCACCACCTTGTCGAACTGCAGGCCGATGCTCGTCGCGTCGCTCAGGAAGTAGCCCGCCGACAGGTTGACCACGATCGGCAGGGTGAGCACGGCGAGCACCGAGTTGATCGCGGTCAGCGTGATGTTCAGCGCCACGTGCCCACCGAACAGGTGGCTGTAGAGGTTGGCCGTGGTGCCGCCGGGCGATGCCGCGAGCAGCATCATCCCGACGGCCAGTTCCGGCGGCAGGTCGAAGGCGAGCACCAGACCGAAGCAGAGCAGCGGCAGCACCAGCACCTGGCAGGCCAGCGCGATGACGGCGGCCTTCGGGTGCTGGGCCACCCGCCGGAAGTCGGCGACGGTCAGGCCGAGACCCAGACCGAGCATGATGATGCCGAGGGCGATGGGCAGTCCGATCAGGGTCAGGGCGGAGTCCATGACACGACATCGTTACCACCCGGTAACGCACTCACAATCCTCCATGTGGCCGGGGTACGCCGCCCGGCTCAGCGACCACAGGTGAGCGTGAAGCCCGCCGGCACCGAGGTGGTCGACGCGAGCAGGCCGAACGTCGTGGTCCCACCCGGGGCGAGTCGACTGTTCCAGCCGGCGTCGCGGACGGTCACCTCGCCGCCCGCCTCCGTCGGCGTCCCGTTCCAGATCGACTGGATCCGCTGGTCACCGGGCCAGGTCCAGGAGACCTGCCAGCCGTCGAGCGCCTCCGTCCCGGTGTTGCGCACGGTGACCGTGGCGACGAAGCCACTCTCCCAGCCGCTGCCGATCGTCGCCGTCGCGGCGCACACCGGCGACGGCTGGGTACGCGCCGGTCCGCCGACGATGTACGGGTCCCGTCGACCCTCCGAGTCGCCGAACCGGAACCAGTACTCGGTGTCCGGCGTGAGCCCGTCGACCACCACGTACCCGTAGCTCTCCAGCCCGGTGTCCGCCGAGGCGACCGGATCGCGCCACTGCGCGGCGTCCTCCCGGCTGGTGAAGAGGTGGACCGTGAGCGGCGTGGCGTACCCGCAGGGCGGACGGAACAGCAGCGAGTAGCGGAAGGTCACGCTCGTAGCGGTGGTGCTGTCCGCCGACGCGGACAACGGCAGCGCGGGTGGGCAGGCAGGCGGCGAGGTGGTGAGCGGGGCGGGCGGGGACGTGGCGGCGCCCGCGCCGCTCGCCAGGCCGGTCACGCCGACCAGGGTCAGTGTGGCGACGACGATCGTCGCCAGAGCGTACTTCTTGGACATGTGGTGTCTCCTCCGCAGGTGGCGGGGGCACCGGGCACGCAGCGGCGACCGGTGCCCGCGGTGCGGGCTGCCCTGCGCGGGTGGCGTCCCGCGCGCCCTGACGATCGTTCGCACGCCGGCCCCGGACGCGACTGAGCAGAGTGTTTCATTCGACAGCGGTCGATACAACGGACGACCAGCCGATCCACCCGAGCCGGACGGGCCGCGCCCGGGGAGAATGGGGCGATGCCCGTGGTTGAGGCGGTGGCCGTCGTCCCCGTACCCCCGAATCTCGCGTTCGCGATCTCGCAGACCACCATGCCGGTCCGGCGGCGGTGGGATCCGTTCGTCCGCAGCCAGCACTTCGTGGACGGCGCCGTCCGGCCGGACCGGGGCGTCCGCACGTTCACCCGGTCCCGGCACGGCCTCTCGATGGTCAGCGAGTACGTCTCCTACGCCCCGCCGACCAACGTGGGCATGAAGATGGTGCGCGGCCCGTGGTTCTTCGAGATGTTCGCCGGCGGCTGGCGGTTCGCGCCGGCGGCCGAACCCGGGCACACCGTCGCGACCTGGCGCTACCACTTCCGCTGCCGTCCGGCGCTGCTGCGACCGGTCGCCGACCGGATCGGCACCTGGCTGCTCGGCCGGGACATCCGCCGCCGGATCGCCGGCTACGCCGCCGGCTGCGCCGACCCGGTCGTGGTCGCCGCCGCCGAGCGGGACCTGCGCGAACGCGGCGACGGGAACCGGACCGACTCCTGACCGACAACACCGCCGCAGCATGCGCTCCATCCGGGCCGTCGGACTCGGCGGGGCGATGATCTGGGCAGCCCGAGCCCGGCGCGGCGGCCTCAGCGCACCGGCAGCGTCGACTCGCGCATCACCAGGCGGCTGGCGAACTCCTCGGAGCGGGTCGTCGCACCGTCGATGGCCGCGAAGAGGCGCTGCCCGGCCACCGCGCCGAGGTGCTGGAGGTTCATGTCGACGCTGGTCAGTCGCGGGCGGGAGTCCGCCGAGATGGCCTCCCAGTTGTCGAAGCCGATCACCGAGATCGCCGACGGCACGTCCCGGCCGAGATCACGCAGGGCGTCCAGGACGCCTCGGGCGATCTGGTCGCTGCCGCAGAAGATCGCGTCGACCTCGGGCCGCTGCTCGACGACCATGTACGCGGCGGCCCGCCCCCACGACTCGTCCCACGAACCGTAGTAGGGCCGGTCGCCGACCATGCCCAGTCCCGCCGTGGCGAGCGCCGCCGCCGCGCCCTCGGCACGGTCGCGGGCCGCCTGGAAGCCCGGCTCGCCGGTGATGTGGGCGATGTTGCGTCGGCCGCAGGCCAGCAGGTGCTCGATGGCGAGACGGCCGCCCCCGACGTTGTCGACGGTGATGGAGATGTCGGCCGGGTCCGAGGAGGGGGCGTACACGTAGACCACCGGCACCGGGATGTTGCCGGCCAGCGGCGGCCGGGGGTCGGTCCGCGAACCGACCACGATGAGCCCGTCCACCCGGCGCGACAGCAGCGCACGCACGTGGTGCTTCTCCCGGATCGCGTCGCCGCGCGCGTCACACAGGAAGACCGACACCTGCCCGGCGCCGAAGGCGTCCTCGGCGCCCATCAGAATGGGGATCGAGAACCGCCCCTCCAGGTCGCTGGTGAGCAGGCCGACGGTCCCGGTCCGGCCGCTGAGCAACCCTCGGGCCAGGGCGTTCGGAGCGAAGGAGAGCAGTTCCGCGGCCTCCAACACGCGTACCCGGGTGGTCGCCCGCACCTCGCCCCGCCCGTTGATGGCCTTGGAGGCGGTGGCGACCGAGACCCCGGCCAGCTTGGCGACGTCGGTGAGCGTGGGCGTGCGGTTGGCGGGGACCTCTGGCTCGGTCGTCATGCGGTGCTCCCTCCCAGCGACCGGCATGGATGCGGTGCGCGGCGACAGGCTGCTTCGGGAGCCCGCACAGGCACTCCCGACGGAAGTGACCTTGTAAAGGTTTTCGGCATTGTTTCGGTGTCGTTGCCCGGCTCGCGGTGTCACCCGTACCTGCGCGGAAACACTACACCGAAGTGTCCCGTCGACGCGGTTCAGGAAGGCCCCTCGGTGCCCCCTTCCCGAAACCCCGCCGAAACGTTCGCTGGCCGCACACGTAGTGATGAAAGGAAGGGTCCCCTGCTATACACGAGGCGTTAGCAGGGGACCCTTCCTTTCGTCCGAGGAGGCCAGGTGGCGGTCGCGTTCGGCCTCTCGGAGCTGTGGGATCCGGTCGTCCGACGCCACCCGCACGCGTTCTACGACCGGGTACGCGACAGCGGCGGCCCGGTCCTCCAGGTGGACCCCGCCGGCAACCGGCTGTGGGTGGTCGCCGGGCACGCCGACGTGCTGGACGGGTTGCGGCATCCGATGCTCGGGCACGAGGTGCACCGGCACCGCCCGGACGGCTCCACCCCGGCCCCGTACCAGACGTCCGAGATCGCCAGGATCGAGTCCCGGCAGCTCATCAGCCTCGACCCTCCCGATCACACCCGGCTGCGGGGGCTGGTCAGCGGCGGATTCACGGCCCGGGCGGTGGCCCGGTTGGAGCCGTGGATCGGTGCCCTCGCCGACCGACTCGTCGAGCGGGCGCGCCGGCAGGGCCACGTGGACGCGGTGGCCGACCTCGCCGATCCGGTACCGGTCAACGTCATCGCCGAGCTGGTGGGCGTACCGGAAGCGGACCGGGCGCGGTTCCGGGCCTGGTCGGCGGCGATCGTGTCGGCCGGGTTCGACGGCCCGACGGCGACCCTGGAGTTCGCGGCCTACCTCGACGACCTGGCGGCGCGCCGCCGTGCCGAACCCGCCGACGACCTGATCTCCGAGCTGGTGGCGGCGGAGGACCGGGCGGACCGGCTGGACCGCGACGAGCTGGTGGCGCTGGTGCAGTTGCTGCTCATCGCCGGGCAGGAGACCACCGTCGACCTGATCGTCAACGGACTCCGCCTGCTGCTCACCCATCCCGAGCAGTGGGCGGCGCTGCGCGACGAACCCGCGCTGGCCGAGGCGGTGGTGGAGGAGACGCTACGGTTCCGGGGGCCGGTGGAGATCGTGCCGCCCCGGTTCGCCTTCGCGGACGTCGAGCTGGCCGGTGGGCGGATCCCCGCCTTCGACCGCGTGGGGCTGTCGATCTGGGGGGCCAACCGGGACCCGTCGGTCTTCGACCGGCCGCACGAGTTCGACATCGCCCGCAGCGACGTCCGTCGGCACATCGCCTTCGGGTACGGCATCCACTTCTGCCTCGGCGCGCACCTGGCGCGGCTGGAGAGCCGGATCCTGCTCGACCGCGTGGCACGGCACCTGCCCGGCCTGCGGCTGGCGGTCGACGCCACCGACCTGGACGCGTTCCGCCTACATCACGACGGGCTACCGCTACGTGTGTGACGTCCGCGCCGCGCACGCCACCCGCCCGGCAGTCAGTCCCACGCCACCCGCCCGGCAGTCCCACGCCGCACACCAGGCGGCCCCGCACGCCCGGACATGCCGCACGGCGGGACGGGAAGCGGTCACGCGGACGTCCGGGACTCCTGACGGCCTTCGTCGCGGGCCTGCGCGAGCAGCCGCGCGAGTCGGCGGCGGCGTCCGCGCACCACGGTCCGCCCGGCGAGTACGAGCACCACGACCGCGAGTACGAGCGCCAGCTGCGGCCACGGGATCGACCAGACCGTGACGGTGGCGGTGGTGCGCCGGATCTCGGCGTCGGTCGGGTCGCCGACCAGGATGTCCGGGGTGAGCGTGACGGTGGCGGTCAGCCGACCCCAGCCCCACACCCCGTCCACGTGCGCCTCGGCCGGGCGGTCGCCGCCGGGCAGCAGTTCCTCCACCTCGGCCGGCCCCTCGGTGTCGAGCAGCCCGAACAGGTCGCGGACGGTGGCTCGACCGGCACCGGTGACGGCCACGTTGCCGTCGTTGCCGGCCGTGTACCGGATCCGCAGGTCGCCCGGAGCGAAGGGGTTCCACGACCGGTGGTGCGTGGCGGTGAGGTCGTCGATGCGGAGAGCGGCGACGGCGGTGCCACTGGCCCGCAGCATCACCCGGAACCCGACCCGGCTCTCCACCGCCACCGTTCCGCCGGTGCTGGTGACGGTCGCCGCGATGCCGGCCGGGTGGTCGCCGGGGCTGGCGTCGGCGGGTGCCTCGATGGTGAACGGCACCACCCGCGTCGACTTCGCCCCGACGCTCACCGTGTCGCGCACCGTGATCCAGGTGCCGCCGTCCACCGAGGACTGGTGCGACGGGAGCATGTTGAACCGCCCCTTGTCGGTGAGGTAGCCGTCGGCGGCCTGGAGCGAGAACACCACCGGGGCGTCGCTGAAGTTGCGGACCGCCAGGTGCTCGGTGACCACCTCGCCGGGGTCGAGCGTGCGCTCCACCCAGCGGCGGCCGTCGGGGCCGAGCGGGTTCGCCGGTTGGACCGCCCAGGTGACGGTGGGTGCGGTCGGCTCCGCCCGCGCGGGGACCGCCCCGGCCGGGCCGGTCGCCACCAGCAGGACCAGCACGGCCAGTACGGCGGACAGCCGTGCCGCCGTACGCGGTCGCCACGGGACACTCGGCACTCTCATGACCAGCCCTTCACACCGCAGGGGATACGGGTGGGGGCCGCCGAACTCTGGCGGCCCCCACCTGCGTGGATCACTCGAACAGGGACAGGGTCAGCGTCGAGGTGTACTCACCCGCGGCCACGTCGGCCGGGGTCCGCAGGAACAGGTCCGCGTCGACCGAGTACGCCCCACCGGCGACCGCACCCGAGTCGAACGTCGAGACCAGCAACTCCTGGTCGACCAGACCCACGTTGTTACCCGGCTGCGTCGGCTCGTCCAACACCGTCACGACCTCTTCACCCTCGCTGACCAGACCGGTGTCACCACCGTCGACCAGCCGCGGCCTCCACCCCAGGTGCCCGGCACCGATCGGCTCCTGACCCGCCGCCCCGGTGAAGTCGGTGGCACTACCCAACACCGCCCACGCCGCACCCGACGGCACCTCGTCAGCGGTACGCGTATCCGTCACCGTCACCGTCGGCAACCCACCCACGAACTGCCGCACCAACAACGTCGACCCGTCCTCGGTCAACGTCACCGAGTCACCCGCGATCGACATCGCCAGCACACCCGGCTCCACCAACTCCTCGATCTCCACGGTGACCCTCACGTCACCACTGTCACCCGGATCAGCCGACACCGGCGCAGCCGCCACCACCGACCCGACCAACAAGGCCCCGGCAGCACCCGCCGCCAGCAACCGCTTCCGATTCCATGTGTTCATGCGATTCTCCGTTGTCTCTCGTGGTTACTGGGCTTGACGAGGGTCGGCGGCACAATCAGCGCCGGGATGGTCCCGGGTGACGACGGTCGTCACGTCCGTGCCGTCGACCGAGCCGGTGACCCGCACCGTGGCGGTGCCGGACGGGACCGACGCGGCACGGGTGGTGAACTGCTGGAAGGCGCTCGCGCCCGGAGCCACGGCCGACACCGACCGCTGCCCGTACGCGCTCTCCAACACCACGTCCACCGGACCGTCATGGTCGTTACGCGCCTGCACCGCCACGTACGCCTTCCCGGCCACACACCGCGCCTGCACGGTGACCGTCACCGGCACCTCGGGCCGGACACCCGGATCGTCGGCGAACACCCGCCACTCGGTGACGGCGACCGCCGAGTAGGTGGTGCCGTTGCCGTTGGCCCGGATGGTGGCGCGCACCCTCGACGTGGTCACCGGGTCGAAGGAGACGGTGTTGAACGTGGTGGTGCTGGTGCCGTACGGCGAGGCGCCGGTCACGTCACGCCAGGCCGAGGTCGGGGCGTCCCAGTACTGCAGCACCCACCCGTCGGGCTGGGCGACGCCGTCCCCGGTGCCCTGGTTGGAGTCCCGCCAGAACTTCAGCTCGGTGCCGGTGATCCGCACCGGGCGGCTCCAGTCGTACTGGATCCACTGGGTGGCCGGGCGGCTGCCCGACCAGGTCCCCCAGATCTGCGCCTGGCCCGGGTTGGCCGGGTCGGCACCGTCGTTGAGCGCGGTGAGGCTGTTCCAGCCCGCCGTGAACGAGGCGGTCGGGGTGCCGATCGGCCCGATGTTGCCGGTGAGCGGCCCCGACAGGTCGGCCGGGATGGCGACCGTCTTGGCGGTCTCCAGGTTTCCGGCCACGTCGACCGCCCGGTACGACAGCGTGTGCCGGTTCGCGTCGGGGGCCGGGATCGCGCCGTCGTACGTGGTCCAGTCGCCCGTGCCGATGGCGTACTCGATGCGGGCGACGCCGGAGGTCGCGTCGGTCGCGGCGAGCGTGACCGCCCGGGTGGTGCTGTGCACCGTGGCGGTGCTGACCGGGGCGGTGGCGTCGACGCGTACCTCCAGGGTGGCCGGGTCGGAGACGTTGCCGGCCCGGTCGGTGGCGGTCGCGGTGACGGTGTGTCGGCCGTCCCCGGTGACGGTGACGTCGAGCGACCGTACGTCGGTGGCCTCGACCGGCGTGCCCGATCCGACCCGCGCGGAGATGGTCATCCGGCCGCCCCGGTCGTCGACACCGGCGGCCCGCACCCGCACCGTGGACCGGAACCAGCCGTCACTGCCGGCGCTGCCGCTGGGCGTGAGCGTCACCGTCGGCGGCGTCACGTCACCCTCGGTGTCGTCCGGCGAGATGACGGTGACCTGCGCGGAGACCCGGTCGGCGGCGTACCCGAGCACGGTCCCGTCGATGGTGAACGTCCGGGGCGCGGCGACGTCTGCGGGCCGTACCTCGTCCCAGTAGACCGGCACCCGCAGCGTCTGCGCGCCGAACGACACCGGCAGCGTGTCCGGCAGGTCGGTCTCGCCGACCTCCACGGTCATCGCCGGGGCGGTGACCGACTCCGGCTGCGCGGCGAGGACCTTCCACTCCTCGACCGCCACCCCGGAGTACGTGCTGCCGTTGGTCGACGCGTCGAACAGCGCGCGCACCTGCGTGGTGGTCACCGGGTCGAAGGTGGTGTTCTGGAAGCCCTGCGTCGCGGTCGGGAATCCGGTCGGGTTCGGCACGTCGGCCCACTGCCCGGTGTCCAGGTTCCAGTACTGCATGCGCCAGCGGGCGGGCGCGGCGACACCGACGCCGGTGCCCTGCGGCTGGTCGTTCCAGAAGTCGATCTGCGAACCGGAGATCCGCATCGGCTGGTCCCAGGTGTACTGCACCCACTGCTGCGGCGGGTTGTTGCCGGTCCAGGTGCCCCACATGTCCGGCGGCAGCGGGTTCGACCGGACGATCTCGTCGTTGAGCGCCTTGACCCAGTACTGCACGGGGACCGGCTCGTTGGAGACGGTGACCCGGGCCTCCTGGGCGATGTTCGGCCGGGGGGTGAGGTCACGTCCCTTGGCCGGGGTGGGCGTGACGAGCTTCATCCGAGGCGGGGTCAGCGAGTCGTCCCACTCGACCGGGTCGATCGCCACCGAGCGCCGGAAGTGACCGCCGCCCACGGCGTCGGCGGTGTGGTACGCCAGATACCAGGTGCCGTTGAACTCCAGGACGCCCGGATGGCTGGTGGTCGAGGAGACCGGGCGCAGGAAGGTCCCCCGGTAGGTCCACGGTCCCTCCGGTGACGCGGCGGTGCCGTAGGCGAGGCAGGCGTGGTAGTTCGCCGGGGTGCACTGCGAGGTCGGGCCGGCGTTGTTGCCGGCGTACGCCATGTAGTAGGTGCCGTTGCGCTGGAAGATCCAGGCGCCCTCGAAGAAGCCGGTCAGGCCGGTGACGGTGCGCGGGGCGCCGATCGGGGTCTTCATGTCCTGCTGGAGTTCGAGCATCCGCAGTTGGCTGAAGGAGCCCCACCAGATGTAGACCCGCTGGTTCGGGGCCTCGCCGTCGACCAGGATCGTCGGGTCGATGTTGTGGATGGTGTTCGGCGTGGGCACCCGCTGGGAGATGATCGGGCCGCCCGCGTGGTCGGTCCACGGGCCGGTCGGGCTCTCCGACACGGCCACCCCGATCGCGAACCGGTCCGAGGCGGTGCTGTTGCGTTCGTGGATCGGGACGTACCAGTAGTAGCGTCCGTCGACGCCCTGGATCACCTGGCCGGCGTACGCGCGGCCGGGGGTGGCCCAGGCGAAGACGGCCTCCGGGCGCATCAGCGACGGGTAGTGGGTCCACTCCCCCGCCTCGACGTCGGTGGTCCGGAAGGCGCCCCACTCGTTCATGATGAAGTCGTTGGTGGACGGTCCGGCCTGGTCGTGGCCGGTGTAGACGTAGAGCTGGTCGGCGTCGGTGTCGTTGCCGGGGGCACCGGCCCGCACGACCATCGGGGCCGGGTCGGCGGAGTAGTAGCTGCCGTCGCCGAGGATCGGGTTGACCGTGCTGGTGAAGGTGTACGACTGGGGTTCGGCGGCCTGTGCCGGACCGGCGACGCCGGCCAGGCCACCGGCGACGAGCCCGACGGACGCGGCCACGGCGATCGTCCTGCGCCAGCGGCGCGACGGCCGGGTGGAGGGTGGGGCGGCGCCGCGCCCCACGGTGGTGTTCACGGTGTCGATCTCCTCACTCGTGCGCGGGGGTGGTGGCGGCGCCCAGGTCGGACGCCGCCACCACGAGGGGGTCAGCCGCAGGTGAGCGCGCCGAACGGCGCCTCGAACTCCACGGTCACCGGCTCGCCGTCGACGGTCCCGGTGGCCTTCACCGTCGCGGTCCCGGCCTGCACCGACTTGGCGCGGGTGTTGAACGCCTGGAAGGCGGACTTCCCGGAGGCCACGTCGGCGACCGTCCGCGAGCCGTACGGCGTGACCAGCTCGATGCGCAGCGGCACGTCCCCGGCGTTGCGGGCGTTGACGGAGACGTAGACGTTGCTGCCGGTGCAGCGCGTGCTGGCCTGCACCTCGACGTCCCAGACCGGGGTCTGGGGCGGGTCGCCCACGGTGAGGGTCAGCGTGGTCCGGGTGGCCCCGGCCTGGCTGACGTACGGGGGCAGGATCAGGTCACCGATGATGGTGTAGCGGCCGGGGGTGTTGACGATGCGCTCGTCGAAGTCCCAGTCGACACCGATGGCCTGGTTGTCCCGCGATCCGTCGTTGTAGGAGACCTCCACCTTGTCCGGCAGGAACGGCAGTTCGCCCACCTCGACGGACTGTTCGAAGCTCTCGGCGCCCTGGATCGAGATACCGCCGGTGGACATCTCCGGCCGTACGTAGATCCGCGCCTCGGCGATCAGCCCGTACGCGTCGTTGGTGCCGTAGACCACGAACGGGTCGACGTTCGGCTCGGCGACCTGCTCGGGGGTGATCTCCTGCCAGTTGAACGCGACCTGGCCGCGCTCGCCGCTGGCGTAGACGGCGTCGAGCGTGCTCGGCAGCGTCGGCACGTCACCGACGCCGGTGCGGATGAGCACCGGGGACCGCACCGAGTCGACCGTCTCGCCGTTGGCCCGCCAGCGCAGCACGCCGGTGCCGGCGCCGCTGCCCTGCACGCCCCAGATGCGGATCCGCAGGTAGCTGGTGCTGACCGGTTCGAACTCGAAGTTGTTGAACCGGTTGGTCGCCAGTCCACCGGCGTACGTGGAGCCCTCGGCCAGCGTCACCGGCGTCCAGGTGGTGCCGTTCTCCGAGGTCTCGATGGCGTACGTGCCGGCGTTGGGGCGGCGGGTGCCGCCGTTGTCGTCGTACCAGTAGATGTCGGTCGAGGAGAGTCGCACCGGTGCGGCCCAGCGGTACTGGATCCACGCCTCCCGGGCGGTGCTGGTGCCGTTCTGCGGCTGACCCCAGTTGCCCCAGCCGTTGCCGGCACCGGGGTTGGAGTTGTTCGGCGTGGTGGGCTCGTTGACCCGCGAGTGGTTCTCCCAGGACGCCGTGCCGCTGGTGCTGATCGTGGCCGAGGCACCGAACTCCGCGGTGACCTCGCGCTCGGTCAGCGTGACCGACACGTTCGCCGTCGACCGCTTATCGCCGTCGTCGGCCCAGAACCGGAACACGTAGTCACCGGCGACGGTGCCGGTGACCCGGGTGCTCAGCGCCCGCGCGTCGGCGAAGATGACGCCCGCGCCCTGCGGCGCGGAGACGGTCTCCCAGCCGAAGGTCAGCTCGCTGTCGTACGGGATGCCGTCGTCGGCGGCCGTGGCGACGAGCCGGGTGGACAGGTTGCCGTCCGCCGAGCCGTCCCGGTCGGCGGTGACCTGTGGCGCCTGGTTGGTCACGTCCGGCACGTCCCGCCCGGACTCGAACACCTGGATCTCGCTGATCGCGGTGAAGTGGGTCGGGTTGTTGGTGAAGGTGACCCGGAGCCTGTCGGTGGTGACGGTGTCGAACAGCGCCTCGTTGAACTTGGCCGACGGCACGACCGGGTTCTTGAACTGGTCCGGCACCTCCTTCCAGCCGCCGTTGCCGTCGGGCACCTGCACCCACCAGCGCGCCGGCTCGCGGTAGCCACCGGCCTGCCGGTCGCTGACGAAGTAGACCTTGACGTTGTCGAGGCTCTTGGCCGAGCCCAGGTTCAGCTCGATGTAGCCGTTGCGCTCGGTGGTGCCGTAGTTGCCCCAGTACGGCTCGTTGGCGGTGATCCCGTCGGTGACGGCCGCCAGCGACACCGGACGCTCGGTCTCGGAGATCGCGCCGGGCGTGTAGTTCATCGAGGTGGTGCTCCAGCCGGGCGTGTGGAACTGCCGCCACGGCGTGGGCCGCACACCCTGCTGGGTGTACGAGGAGCTGAGCTGGGCGCCCTGCGCCAGGTTCGGCGCCTCCTCGGTGAGGTCGATCCCGGCCGTCTTGAGGTAGCTGACGACCCGGTCGTCGGAGATCGGGGTGTCCACCGCGCTCGGGAAGTCGGTGCCGGTGGTGGCGGTGAAGGTGACGGTCACCCCGTCCTCGGCCTGCACCTGGTTGGTGTTCGGGTCGTAGGTGACCTTGCCGAGCTTGTCGGTGGTGACCTTCTTCTCGCCGTTGAGGAACAGGCTGTAGCCGGCGCCCAGGCCGTACTTGCTGCCGTCCGGGTCCCAGACGATGGTGACGTCCTGACCGTGGTACCGCAGGTTGTTGACCATGAAGTGCTCGTAGCCGAACTGGATCGGCCACAACTCGATCTTGTCATCGGAACGCGGCTGGATGCCGCCCATGTCCTCGATGAAGATGTAGTTCATGTTGCCGAGCATGATGTGGTTCTGGTTGTTGCGGTTGTAGGAGCGCGTCGTCGGGTTCCAGTTGGAGTAGTACTCGGCCTGGTTCGCGACCCGCATGTCGGCGTTCGGGTAGATGCTCCACGCCATCCAGTCCAGCAGCCGCTTGGCGTACTCCGGGGTGATGTACTTCTGCTCCGGGTCGTAGTGGCGCAGCGCCGAACGGACACCGCGGTACTGCACGGTGAAGTTGATGTTCGAGAAGTTGTTCGAGCCACCGATCCCGTACACCGACCGGTCGTACTGGTTGGCGGTGTAGAACGGGAAGATCGGGAAGTTGTCGCCGTAGGTCAGGAACCGGAACCCGTCGACGTACTTCTCCCACTGGTCGGTCGGGATCAGGTTCTCGGCGTAGATGTCGTAGAGGTTCGTCTCCTTGGCCGGGATCAGGTTCCGGGCCGAGGCGGGCAGCGGGTTGGCCCGCCCGTTCGCGGTCGCCGCGCTGCTCGCGCCGTGCGACGTGCCGGCCAGGAACATCCGCATGTCCGGGCTCCACAGCCGGGTCAGGATCGCGTCCCGGATCTCGTCGGCGCTGGTCCCCATCGCGTCGACCTTGGCCTGGTCGGCGTCGGAGATCTGGTAGAGCTGACGGGCCGCGTCGAACGCGCCCCACACGTACGCCGACTCCGGCCGCTCGATCGTCCGCGCGCCCGGTGCCCCGGTGTTCACCTTCGGGAAGCCGAACGTGATCGCGTCGGCGTCGTTGCCCGGCATGTAGTTGGTGTCGTACGCGATCAGCTTGTCGTCGTTGCCGTCGTAGTGCTCCAACTGGCCGACGCCGTCGCCCTCGAAGTACTGGGCGAACTTGCGGGCGACCTGCTTGCCGCCGCCGTGCACGTTGTACGCCTCGAGTCCGGCCGTGCCGAGGTACTGCGAGTAGTGGTTGTTCCAGCTCGTGTGTCCCGGGCTGTCCAGGAAGGCCGAGGAGCCGGACAGCTCACCGATGTTGAGGATCTGGCCGTAGCCGAGATAGGGCGTCCGCAGCCACTTGGTGTCCTGCAGGTGCATCGGCTGGGTCAGCGCGACCGAGTTCTGATAGAGGTTCACCCCCTCGATCGTGGTGGGGTACTGGTAGACGTGGCCGGAGGCGTTGGCGTCGAGCGAGTTGTAGCGCTCGCCCCACCAGCGGTACACGATGGCCTTCTCCAGCGCCGGGTCCGGCACGTTGATGTACGGCACGTCCTGGGCCCAGCGGCGGTGGAAGGCGGTGATGCCGGTCCGCACGGCCGTGGTCGGCGACAGGTCGGCGTACTCCTGGTAGCTCTCCACCGTCTCGGGCAGCGTGGCCGAGGAGACCGCGCCGACCACCGAGAGCGACAGCGAGCCACCGGCCGGGACGGTGATCTCCCGGTCCAGGTTGCTGCCGCTGCGGGTGAAGCCGGAGCCGGTCAGGTCCACCCGGACGGTGTCCCACGGGGTGTCGACCAGCCCGTTGTTCGAGCCGCTGGTGATGGTGCGGGTGCCGGTGAGCGCGGCGTCGCCCGCCGCCTGGGTGGCCAGCGGGGACGCGGCCCGCACGGTGAAGCTGGCCGCCGAGCCGCCGGGGTTGGTGAACCGGATGGCGGTGACCGCCACGTTGTCGTAGGTGATGAACTTCGTCAGGTCGGCGGTGACGCCGGTGCTGCCGATGGTGTAGCGGCTCCTGGCGTGGCTCGGTGCGTTGAACCGGTTGGCGTTGACCTCGGACACGGTCTGCCCGGGCACCGTGACGGTGTAGAGGTTGCCGAGGTTGTTGGGGCCGCCGACGAACGTGTTGCCGGCGAAGCCCATCACGGTGAAGTTGTTGTTGCTCGCGCCGCGCATGTAGAGGGTGCGCCCTCGGGTCATCAGCACCGCTGACCCGAGCGTGCCGCTGACTCCGAGGATGCGGTCGAGGTAGTAGTCCGTACCGCCGGCGGCGAGGTCCTTCTCGAAGATCGACTGGTGCATGCTGCCGGCGGTGAACGGTACGCCCGGCCGAAGCTGGTCGGCGACGCTGCCGACGTTGCTGTAGACCGGGTCGCCGATGTCCATGACGTGGTTCTGACCGTTGGTGTGGACCCCGACGTCGCCCTCGTTGCCGGGCAGGACGGGGCCGGCCGCGTGGGCCGGGGACGATACGGCGACCGTCCCCGACACCACGAGCGCGGCAAGGGCACCCCAGAGGGGCACCCTCCGCACGCGTCTGCGGATCATCTTCTTCCTCCTTGATATCGGCGCGGGTGGGCGGGTGAGGCGGTCCCCCACGTCGCACCTAGGTGGTGATTCGAGCGGCTCGTGGTGGTGCGGGCGGCGCGGGCCGGGAAGCTCGGTGTGAGCGCTAACATCAGCTCCGCCCCTGGCCCTGCTCCGGCAGGTCACCGTCGACGGGGATCCAGACCCGCATGGTCGAGGGGCCACGGTTGGCCCAGGCGTGGTACGGCACCAGCGTCACCTCGTCGAACACCTCGACGGACGCGGGCGACGACTCGGCGGCGTCGGCCCGGTAGGGCCATTCGTGGTCGTCCGCGCGCACCCGGCGGCACCGCACCACGACCCGGCCGTCGACCAGCCGGGGCGGTCGGCTGGTGTCGACGCGCAGCTCGTCGACGGTCGCCACCTCCGGCACGTCCACCGACTCCAACGCGAACACCAGCGGGCCACGCTCCACCGCGACACAGCCCCGCACCGCGTCGATGCGACTGTCCGGATAGGTGAAGCGGGGCGCCATCGGCAGGGCCAGGACGACCTCGTCGCCGCGTCGCCAGGTGCGCTGCTCGGTGACCATGCCGGGGGCGACCGGCCGGGTGGCTCCGGCCACGGTGACGGTGGCCCCGTCGACGGCCCAGTCCGGCACCCGCAGCGACAGCGACCACGGGTGGTCGTCGTCGCTGTCGACGCGTACCCGGATCTCGCCGTCGTGCGGGTAGTCGGTGCTGATCACCAGGCAGCGCTCCCGCCCGTCGGGGAGGCGGTGCGCCACCGTCCCAGGCAGGTACTGGTGCAGTTGCAGGCCCTCGTCGTCGCAGGTGGCGGCGTACGCGCCCAGGCTGGCCACGGTGCGGGCCACGTTGGTCGGGCAGCAGGAGACCTCGAACCACGGCGCGCGCAGCGAGGCCGCCGCGCGCAGGCTGGGCCGGTCCGCGTCGGGCACCGTGCCGAGTTCCCGCCGGTGCAGCGTGTTGGTGTAGAAGAAGCTGCGCCCGTCGGTCGACGGCGAGGTCGACACCACGTTGAACAGGGTCCGCTCGATGAGGTCGGCGTAGCGGGACTCACCGTCGGCGAGCAGCAGCCGCCAGGCCAGCATCACCGAGCCGATGCCCGCGCAGGTCTCCGAGTACGCCCGGTCCGGCGGCAACATCCAGTCCTCGCCGAACGCCTCGTCCTGGTGCCGGGAACCCTGCCCACCGGTGACGTAGGTACGCCGGGTGACCGTGTGCTGCCACTGGCCGCGTACCGCGTCCAGCAGGCCGGCGTCCTTCAGCTCGACCGCCACGTCGACGGCCCCGGCGGCCAGGTAGTTCGCCCGCACCGCGTGCCCGCGCAGCACGGTGGCCTGCCGGACCGGGGTCTCGTCCTGGAAGTACTCCCGACCGAACTCGATGTCGGCCAACCGGCCGTGACCACGCCGGTCGACGAAGAGCGCGGCCTGGGTCAGGTAGCGGTCCTGGCCGGTGGTCCGGGCCAGTTCCACGAAGGCGGTCTCGATCACCGGATGGCCGCAGACGCTGTCGATGCCGTCCACGCCGAACACCTCGCAGACGTGGTCGGCGGCCCGGCAGGCGATCTGGAGCAGGCCGTCGTCGGCGTCCGGCCGGGTCCGGGCCCGGGCCACGGCGGCCTGGACGAGGTGGCCGACGCAGTAGAGTTCGTGCCCCCATTCCAGGTCCGACCAGCGCGGTTGCTGTCCGGGGCGGCCGAACCTGGTGTTCAGGTAACCGTCGGGCTCCTGCGCCGCGCCGACCCGCCGCACCAGGGCGCGGAACCGCGCTTCGAGGTCCGGGTCGGCGGTCCGGCCGATCTCCCACGCCATCGCTTCCAGGAACTTGTAGATCTCCGAGTCGGAGAACTCGCGTCCGCGTCGCTCGCCGGAAAGGTCGCCGTCCACCGCCAGGTCGAAGTTGCGGACCCAGCCCTCCCGTTCCAGCCAGTGCGCGATGTGGTCGAGGGTCACGCCGCCGTTGACCGACTGGCGCTCGGCCCAGAATCCGCCCACGATCCGGACTTCCCGCAGGTCGAGGGGGCGCAGGCGACCCCGGACCGGCAGGACGGGTGCGGCCGGATGTGCGTTGCCGCTCATGGTCATCCTTTCAGCGCGCCGGACATGAAGCCGCGCACGTAGTGTCGTTGCAGCAGGAGGAACAAGACGATGCACGGCAGGGCGAGCACGACGACGCCCGCTTCGGTCGCCCCGTAGTCGACGACGCCCTGGACCTGGCCGCGCAGGTTGGACACGGCCAGCGGCAGCGTCATCTTCTCGGTGTCGTTGATCAGGATCAGCGGGGCCATGAAGTCGTTCCACGCGGCGAGGAAACCGAAGAGACCGACGGTGATCAGGCCCGGTTTCACGGCCGGCAGCAGCACCCGCCACAGCGCGCTGAACGACGAGCACCCGTCGACCATCGCGGCCTCGTCGAGTTCGCGGGGCACCGCCTCGAACGAGATGCGCATCAGGAAGGTGGAGAACGGCAACTGGAACATGGTCAGCACGAGCGCGACGCCGACCAGCGAGTTCTGCAACCCCACCTGGTTGAGCAGGACATAGAGCGGGATCAGCAGCGTCGCGTACGGGACCATCAGGATGGCCAGGGTGAGCAGGAACAGGATGTTCTTGCCGGGGAAGCGGAACCGGGCGAAGGCGTACCCGCCGAGGAACGAGATCAGCAGCGTCAGCGCCACCGTGAGCAGCGAGACGAACGCCGAGTTGCCGAGGTAGCGCCAGACGCCGGCCTGGTAGGCGGCCAACGTCTGGTAGTTGCCGATGCCCCAACCGTCGACCTGGTTGGTGCCCGGCTGCGGGGAGACGGAGGCGATCGCGGTCCAGACCAGCGGTGCCAGGAAGATCAGGGCGACCGACCCGGTGAACACCCAGTACGGCGTCCGCAGCGCGATCCCGGCGATGGTGGTGCCGGCCGGCTTCTTCGGCCTCGACGGCTGCGACCCGGACGGCGGGGTCCGGTCGGCGACGGTCGGTGTGGTGCGGGAAACGACGGCCATCGGATCAGTTCTCCTCGGACCGGAAGGCGCGCATCTGCAACGCGTTGATCAGGATCAGGGCGACCAGCACGATGACGGAGATGGCCGCCGCCACCCCCAGGTCGTTCTGGCCCTGGAACGCCACCATGTAGATGAGCTGCACGACGGTGATCGTGCTGTTGTCCGGGCCGCCCTTGGTCAGGATGTAGAACTGCTCGAAGGCGAGCAGGGAGCCGGTCACGCAGAGCACGGTCGTCAGCGCCAGCGTGGGGCGCAGCAGCGGCAGGGTGACCTTGCGGAAGGTCTGCCAACGGCTCGCACCGTCGGTACGCGCCGCCTCGTACACGTCGGCGGGGATTCCCTGTAGGCCGACCAGCATGAGCACCATGTAGAAGCCCGCGTACCGCCACACGATCAGGAAGGTCGTGGAGAACAGCGCCGCGTTCGGGGAGCCGAGGAACGTGATGCCCAGGCGGTCCATCAGCGGGGCCAGCGGGCTCGCGTACGGCGAGTAGATCACGTAGAACAGCAGCGACGCCGAGGCCAGACCGAGCGCGCTGGGGATCAGGAACGAGGCCCGCAGCAGGTTGTTCCACCGGCTGGACTCCTGCACCAGCAGGGCGAGTCCCAGGCCGAGCGCCAGCAGCAGCGCGGTCGCCAGCGCCGTGTACTTGAGGGTGAACACCACCGAGTCGGTGAAGAACCGGTGCTCGACCGCCTTCACGAAGTTGTCGGGCGCGTTGAACCCCTGGTCACCGGTGAGCAGCGGCCACCGCGACAGCGACATCTTGACGACCAGCACCAGCGGCACGGCGAACAGCAGCGCCACGAAGACCGCGGTGGGTGTCGCGTAGAGCCAGCCGAGCAGGGCCTGACGACCTCGGGGACGGGCGCGGCGCCGTGTCGCCGCGCGGGGCGGGCGAGACGGTGCGGTGACGCTCATGGGAACCTCTCGTTTCCTTCGCTGGCGGACCGAACGTGGGCGCGACGCGGGCGTGTGCCGACCGGTAGGGACTCCTCGGGCGGCACACGCCCACGCCGGGTACCTACTGCTTCAGGACGGCGCTGATCTCGCCGTTGTCCTTCTGCAGGTCGCCGTTGCCGTTGAGCACCTGGTTACGGACGAGGGTCAGCCACGGGCTGTTCGGTGCGTTGAACGCCTGCTGGAAGTTGAGCGCGACCGGGGTGTCACCCTGACCGGCCACCTCGTTGATGGTCACCAGGCGCGGGTCCTCGGCGGCGTACTTGTTGTTCGCCAGGTCGGCCCGGGAGACCACGTCCTTGTTCTTGGCCAGCACCTCGACCTGGGCCTCCTCGGACATCATCCAGCTCAGGAAGTTCCACGCCTGGGCTGCCTTCTTGGAGTCCTTCGAGATGCCGATGCCGTCGCCACCGACGAAGGTGGAGGCACCGCCGTCGGGACCGGGGATGCCGGCGACACCGACGTCGAACGGCGTCGAGGAGAGCAGCGTCGCCGGGTAGAACATCAGGCCGACCTTGCCCTCGGTGAAGGCGGCGGTCCAGGTCGGACCGGTCTCCCCCGCCGAGGCGGGCAGCACGGCACCCGAGCGCCACAGGTCCTGCCAGGTGTTGAAGACCTTCTGCGCGGTCTCGTCGCCCAGCTTGGACTCGGTGCCGTCCTCGCTGAGCACCTGGCCGCCGCCGGCCCAGACGGACGGGAACCAGGTGAAGACGAGGCAGCCGCCGCAGTTCAGCCCGGCGGCCGTACCGTAGACGCCCTCCTTGCCCGAGGCCTGCACCGCCTTGGCGGCGGCGGCGTACTCGGCGAGCGACGCCGGCGCCTTCTCCGGGTCCAGCCCGGCGTCCCGGAACAACTGCTTGTTCCAGAACATCATGGACAGGTCCAGCACGAACGGCAGGACGTGGGCCTTGTTGTCGACGGTGCCCGCCGAGAGGTGTCCCTTGTTGATCTGGTCCTTGAAGTCCAGGCCGTCGATGTTGGCGCTGATGTCCTGGAAGAGGCCCTGGTTCACCCAGTTCGGCACGTAGACGATGTCCGCGGCGAAGAGGTCGGGCAGACCGCCGGAACCGGCCGCCGCGCCGACCTTGGCGACGTAGTCGTCGTTCGGTACGACGGTCAGCTTGACCTGGTTCTGGTGCTTGGCGTTGTACGCGTCGACCAGCAGCTTCGCCTGCTTCTCCAGGGGCGCGCGGGTCCACAGGGTCAGCTCGCTGCCGTCGTCGACGCCGGTCGGCCCGGCCTCGGCCGCGCTGGTGCCGCTCGGCTCGTCGCTGCCGCAGGCCGCCACGGCGAGGACCATCGTCGCCGCCATGGCTCCGGCCAGCGAACGCAGGGCAGTACGCCTGCCCAGGGTTTTCCTCATGATTCCTCTCCTAGTCGCATCGAAGCTCGCCGGGGAGCCGCGAGGCGGTTCCCGTGAGCCGGGTAGCGGACGGTTCCGCGCGATCGGGTGGGACGGGAGCCGCCGCCCCGGCCGTCGACCGTGGCGCCCCCGTGGACGTGATCGGCGAAGCCGGATGATCAGGTACGGCCGACGAGTGGCCGGCCGGGCAGGGTCAGGGTGTGGACATCGGGTCGTCGGCGGTGTTCCGCCGAGCCGAGGTGTCGTGGGGACGGTCCGACGGGGGCACCGTCGTACTGCTGTCTCGCGCGGGACCGATGCACCGGTGAGGACGTTCGCGCCGCCTTCGTGGGCGATGCCTCGTCCGTCCTCATCGGTGTCGCCTCCCGCCGGTTCCGACGGGATCGGCACGGCAAGCCGCACCGCCGCCGAGGTGGTCGGTATCACTTTCCGCCGCTAGCGTGTCCCACGAAAACGGTTTCGGCAAGATGTCGGACGGGTAAAACCTGAACCTGTTTCGGTGCGGTCTTCGCCTTCCCCTGCATGCACTCTGCGCTCTACGCTTGCCCCGAATACGGGGGCGGCGACCACCTGCCGGCCGTCCTGAAACTTTTGCGAAAGGCTTTCGGTGGGGCGACGACGATCACAGTCAGTGACGCTGAGTGACGTGGCCAGCCGGGCCGGCGTCTCGGTCGCGACCGCGTCCAAGGCGCTCAACGGACGCGCCGAGGTGGCCCAGGCCACCCGGGAACGCGTCCTGCGCGCGGCCGGCGAACTCTCCTTCCAGCCCAACGCGCTGGCCTCCGGGCTGATCAACGGACGCACCCGCACCGTCGGGCTGCTCACCGACGAACTCGGCGGCCGGTTCGCCATGTCCATCCTGCTCGGTGCCGAGAACGCCCTCGGCAACGAGCAGATGTCGGTGCTGCTCTGCGACGCCCGGGGCGACGCCATCCGGCGTCAGCACTACATCCGGACGCTGCTGGCACGGCAGGTCGACGGGTTCATCGTGGTCGGCGACAGCAACGAGGCCGGACCCTCGTTGACGCAGGACATCCCGGTCCCGGTGGTCTACGCCTACGCCGAGTCGACCGACCCCCGGGACCTGTCGGTCATCGCCGACGACGAGGGCGGCGCCCGGCTCGCCGCGGAGCACCTGGTGCTGCACGGACGGCGGCGGATCGGGCACATCACCGGTCCGGACGGCTACCGCTCCGCCCGGGACCGGGCGGCGGGGCTGCGGGCGGTGCTCACCGAGGCGGGCCTCGATCCCGCCGGGGACCCACTCTTCGGCGAGTGGTCGCAGCGGTGGGGTCGGCACGCCGCCCGCCTGCTGCTGGCCGCCCGCCCGGACGTGGACGCGATCTTCTGCGGCAACGACCAGTTGGCCGCCGGAGCGGCCGACACACTGCGTGACCTCGGCCGACGCATCCCGGACGACGTGGCGATCGTCGGCTACGACAACTGGGAGTTCTTCGCCGCCGACTGCCGTCCACCGCTGACCACCGTGGACCTCAACCTGGAGCGGCTCGGTGCGACCGCGGTCGAGCACCTCTACGCCGCTCTCGACGGCAACCCCGGCAGCGGCGTCATCCGGCAACCCGGCCGCCTCGTCGTCCGCGAGTCGACCGGACCGGCGGTGCACCGCTGAGCCGGGCGGCGTCGCCGGAGCCGACGACCCACCGGGCCGGGAGAATCCTTCTCGGCCGGGGGCGCTAACCGATCAGGCTGGCCGGTCGCAGCGCGCGCAGCGGTCGACCCACGCTCCCCGGCGTCGCGGCGCTGCGGCGGCTGACCAACTCCGGCACCAGCAGGTCGCGTCGCCGCACCGGCGTCTGCCCGGCCGGGTCGAGCTGCGCCAGCAGCAGTCCCAGGCTGCGTCGGCCGAGTTCGGCGAAGTCCTGCCGGACCGACGTCAGCGGGGGCAGGAAGTGCGCGCCGTCCGGCGTGCCGTCGAAGCCGACCACGCTGACGTCCTCCGGCACCCGCCGACCCGCCTCGTGCAGCGCGCGCAACAGGCCGAGGGCGAGTTGGTCGCTGGCGCAGAAGACGGCGGTGACGTCGGGGTCGGCAGCCAGCCGCTCCCCCTGCTGGTATCCGGTGCTGGCGTTCCAGTCCCCGGGGACGACGGCGGGCACCGGAGCACCGGCGGACCGCAGGGCCTCCCGCCATCCCCGGATCCGCTCCGCCGCCTCCGGCCAGTCGTCCGGGCCGGACACGTGGTGCACGGTGGCGTGCCCGAGGTCGAGCAGGTGTCGGGTGGCGAGTCGGGCCCCCGCCACGTTGTCGATCTGTGCGCTGGCGATCTCGTCGCTACACCCACCGCCGACCGTCACCGCCGCGAGCCCGCCCGCCGCCTCGGCCAGCGCGCCGGCCATGGCGGGCTTGGGCGCGATGGCGATGAGCCCCTCGACCGACTGCCGGCGCAACCAGTCCGCCGCGTCGAGCACCGACCGCCGGTCCAGGTGCCGCACGCTGGCGACGCTGACGAAGTAGCCGGCGGAGCGGGCCGCCCCCTCGATGGCGTAGAGCATCGACGTCGGCCCGTAGAGCGGGCTCTCGTACCCGATGATCCCGAGCGTGCCGGAGCGCCGGGTGACCAGGGCACGGGCCGCCGGGTTGCGCTGGTAGTCCAGCTCCCGCATCGCGGTCAGCACCCGTTGGCGGGTGTCGTCGGCGACGTACGGGTGGCCGTTGATGACCCGGGAGACCGTCTGGGCGGACACCCCCGCCCGCGCGGCGACGTCACGCATGATCGATCGACCGCTGGACCGTCCGGCAGCGGCCCGGGTGTTCGCCGCCCGCCCCCGTGACCCGCCGTTCTTCTCGATCATCGTCTGCTCTCCTCGCCCAGAGGTCCCCGACGCGTCGCCCGTGCCGCCAGGACCGATGGTCAGCGCACGCGCGAAGACCTCGGTGGTCCGATCTCCGACAATGAACCTCGAAAACCGTTTCGGCAATCCCTCTCAGGAGATCTCCGGCGAAACTCACTTCGGAGATCATTGGATTTCGGTGTGGCAGCACGTGGCGCGGACCCACCACAACGGCAACCTGTACGGGTTCCGCAACCACGGTTGGGACCAGGTCATGGCCAGCCGCGGCCGAACGCCCCGCAGTGCGCGCCCGAGTGCGGTCGCTTCTTCAGCCAGGGTGGGCAGTACCCGAACTGCCCCGGCGGGGTGGCCCGCCACGACGACCATCGCTGCGGTTGGCCGACGGGTTCGGCGGCGGTGCCGGCGGCGACCGGGGTCAACGCACGGGCCACGAGTACGACATGACCAACCTGGACGCCGAGAACATGCACATCCTGCTGCACGAGATAGGCCACACCCTGCGGGGCTCGGCCCGGCGGCCGGGCCCCGCAGGACTCACTCCTCGACCCATTCCAGCAGGTCACCGGGCTGACATTCGAGCACCCGACACATCGCCTCCAGGGTGCTGAACCGGACGGCCTTGGCCCGGCCGTTCTTGAGCACCGCCACGTTCGCCGGTGTGAGCCCGACCCGATCGGCGAACTCACCGACGCTCATCTTGCGCTTGGCGAGCTGGACGTCGATGCGTACCACGATGGGCATCAGATCACCGCTTCCATGTCGGTCCGCAGCGTGGTGGCCTGGCGCAGCAGCGCGCGCAGCACCACCATCAGCAGCCCCAGCACGGCGACGCCGGTCGAGAGCAGGAGCAGCAGGAACGGGACTCCGGGGTCGTCGGCCCTGAATCCTACGTAGAGGAACACGGCCACCAGCACCACCCAGGCGGCGGCGACGGCCCACACGATGACGTCCACCCAGACCAGGGAGACCGGGCTGAAGATCCGGTCGTTCTTGACCAGGGTGAGCAACTTCCAGGTGGAGACGATCACCACCTGGACGCAGAGCACCCAGAAGACCGTGACGGCGGTCAACGGCCACCGCAGGTACGCCTGGTCCGGTGACTCCTGTGCCATGTGGGCGAACTGCCCCGGCAGCGAGAGGGTCTGGAACACGACCAGGATCCCGAACAGCACCACGAGGAAGACTCTGAGGGCGGCCACCGCCCAACGTGTCACCAGCATGCATCGACTATCACTCGCCACCTATCGAAAGTCAATAGGTTTCGACCGTTACCACCCCGACCGGTCACCCCATCAACTCACCGAGCGCGTCGCCGAACACCTCGTGGTGCCGGCGGACGTCCTCGACCGTGGTCTGCGGGCACATCAACGCCATGTTGTGGAACGGGGTCATCAGGATCCCCCGGTTGAGCAGGTAGACGTGCAGGTAGTCCTCCAGGTCGCCGTCGGCGCACCGGGCCGACTCCGTGCCGGTACGCGGAGCCGGGTCGACGAAGCGGTACTCCACCCGCGCGCCGAGCCGACTCACCGACCACGGCAACGCGTACTCGGCGAACAGCGCGCCCACCCCCTCGGCGAAGCGGGTCGCCGTCTCGGCCATGCCGGTGAACGCCTCGTCGGTGAGCACCTCCCGCAGGGTGGCCAGGGTGGCTGCGATCGACACCGGGTTGCCCGCCAGGGTGCCACCCACCCCGCCCATGTCGACCAGGTCGAGGTCCGTCCGGTCGGTCAGCGCGGCGGCCAGTTCGGCGGAGAGGCCGTACGCGCCGACCGGGATGCCGCCGCCGATGGCCTTGCCGATGGTGACCACGTCCGGCGCCAGGTCCCAGGCGGCGGTCGCACCGCCCGGCCCGGCGGAGAACGTGTGCGTCTCGTCGTTGACCAGGTAGGTCCCGTACTGACGGGTGAGCGCGCGTACCCCGTCGAGGTAGCCGGGCTCGGGCAGCACGATGCCGATGTTGGTCAGCGCCGGTTCCATCAGCACCGCGGCCACGTCGCCGTGGGCGAGTTCGCGGGCCAACCCGTCCAGGTCGTTGAACTCGGCGACCCGGCTGGTGGCGGTCACGTCGCCGGGAGCGCCGACGTTGCCCGCCCGACTGCGGGGCCGCCCGTCCGGCCCGACCACGATCAGCGACTCGTCCACCGATCCGTGGTAGCAGTAGCTGTTGACCAGGATGCGGGGACGGCCGGTGACGGCGCGCAGCAGCCGGACGGCCCACCGGTTCGCGTCGGTGGCGGTCAGCGTGAAGCTCCAGGCGGGCAGCCCGAAACGCCGGGCCAGCTCGGCACCGACCGCCGCCGCCTCCTCGGTGGGCAGCATGGTGGCCGCCCCACCGAGCTCGGCCAGGCGTCGGGTGACCGCCTCGACCACCGGTGCCGGGGAATGGCCCGCCATCGCACCGGTGTCGCCGAGGCAGAAGTCGACGTACTCGTGGCCGTCGACGTCGGTGACCCGGGCCCCGCGCGCCCGGTCCAGATAGACCGGGAAGCCGGCCGCGTTCTTGTTCATCCAGGTCATCGGGACCCTGCCGAACAGGTGCCCGGCGTCGGCGTACGCGGCGGCCGAGCGGGGGTGGCGGTCCACGAACGTGGACCGCTCCCGCGCGAGCAGCCGTCCCAAGCGGGTGCGGTCGACGCCCTCAGCTTCGAAATCCGTCGGCATCGGGCGACAGTACCAACGAGATGGACTGCCAGCTAGATGCCGTACGACTGATAACTGACGCTACCGCCGTCAGGGCTTCCGTCCGACCGCGCAGTACTGGTCGATCTCCTCGGGCAGTTCGGCCGGGTCGCCGTCGGGCCGCCAGCGGGTCACCGAGACCACGCCCGGCTCGACGAGTTCCAGGCCCGCGAACAGGCCGGCGATCCGCTCCGGGCTGCGCAGGTGGTAGCGGGGGTTGGCGGAGACGTTCCAGATCCGGACCGCCTCGGTGACCGCCTCGCTGGTATCGCTGCCGTCGTACATCGCGAGGTAGCTGCCGGAGGGCAGGCGGCCGACGAGTCCGTCGACGATCGCCTTCGCCTCGTCGTCGGACTCGACGTGACCGAGGATGCCCATCAGCATCACGGCGACCGGCTGGTCCAGGTCCAGCGTCCGGGCCGCCTCGCGCAGGATCCGGTCCGGGTCGCGCAGATCGGCGTCGACGTAGTCGGTGGCGCCCTCGGGCGTACCGACCAGCAGGGCGCGGGCGTGTGCCAGCACGAGCGGATCGTTGTCGACGTACACGATGCGTGCGTCCGGAGCGACGGACTGCGCCACCTCGTGGGTGTTGTCGGCGGTCGGCAGGCCGGTGCCCACGTCCAGGAACTGCCGGACGCCCGCCGTGCCGGCCAGGTGGCGCACCGCCCGGGCCAGGTACGCGCGGGACAACCGGGCGTTCTGCGCGAGCTGCGGCAGGTTGGCGATGATCTGGTCGCCGACCTCGCGATCGGCGGCGAAGTTGTCCTTGCCGCCGAGCAGGTAGTTCCAGATCCGCGCGGTCTGCGGCACTCCGGTGTCCAGAGTTGGCCTGTCCTGTTCGCCGCCGGTCACGGTCGTGCCGTCCACCACGTTCGCACCCTCAGTCTCATTAGGACCATTGTCGTCTACCGGGCGTCAGCCTAGCCCCGCGCCCATCCTGCCGAACCCCGCCCGTCTGCACTATGTTGCAGGCGCCGCGCCCTCGCCCGCCCGACCACCCGCCCGACCGCCAGGAGACCGATGATGACCTCCACCGCACCCGCCGGACCGACCGGGTTCGACGTCGCCGCGCTCCGCGCCCACTTCCCCTCGCTGGCCTCGGGCATCGCGCACTTCGACGGCCCGGGTGGCACGCAGACGCCGCGCCCGGTCGCCGACGCGGTCACCGCCACGATGACCGCCCCGATCTCCAACCGGGGCACCGGCGCGCTCTCGGAGACCAACGCGGACGCCGCCGTCGGCGCGTTCCGGCTCGCCTACGCCGACCTGCTGGGCGTACCCGCCGCCGGGATCGTCTACGGCCGCAGCGCCACCCAGTTGACCTTCGACTTCTCCCGGATCCTCGCCCAGGACTGGGGTCCCGGTGACGAGGTGGTGGTCACCCGGCTCGACCACGACGCCAACGTCCGGCCGTGGGTGCTGGCCGCCGAACGGGCCGGCGCGGAGGTGCGCTGGATCGACCTCGACCCGGCCACCGCCGAGTTCGACCCCGCCTCGGTGGCCGACGCGGTCACCGACCGGACCCGGCTGGTCGCCGTCACCGGCGCGTCCAACCTGCTCGGCACCCGACCCGACGTCCGGACGATCGCCGACGCCGCACACGCGGTCGGCGCACAGGTCTTCGTCGACGGTGTGCACCACGCGGCACACCAGTTCGTCGACGTACCCGCGCTCGGTGCCGACTTCTACGTCTGCTCCCCGTACAAGTTCCTCGGACCGCACTGCGGGGTACTCGCCGCCGACCCGGGTCTGCTGGAGACGCTGCGACCGGACAAGCTGATCCCGGCCACCGACGTCGTGCCCGAGCGCTTCGAACTCGGCACCCTGCCGTACGAGATGCTGGACGGCGCCACCGCCGCCGTCGACTTCCTCGCCGACATCGCACCCGGTGACGACCCGGCGAACACCTCCCGGCGGGAGCGGCTGCGTGCCTCGCTGCACGCCGTCGACGCGCACGAGACCCGGCTGCGGCACCGGATCGAGGAGGGACTGGCGGACCTGGGCGCGGACGTGGTGGTCCACTCCCGGGCCGCCGACCGTACCCCGACGCTGCTGCTCACCCTGCCCGGCCGCAAGACCCGCGACGCCTACCGGTTCCTGCTCGACCACGACGTCCTGGCCCCGGCCGGCTCCTTCTACGCGTACGAGCCGTTCCGCCGGCTCGATCTCGACGACGAGCACGCGCTCCGGCTCGGCCTGGCCCCGTACAACGACGACAGCGACGTCACCCGCGTCCTGCACGGCCTGGCCGCCTTCCTGGCCCAGGTGTAAGGAAGGGCACCCTGCTAACGCCTCGTGCATAGTAGGGGACCCTTCCTTACATTTCCCGCCCGCTCCGCCCAGCCCGCGCGACGTCCCGCCCACGAGCCGGAGACCTGAACTGCCGCGCCCGACGGTGACCGCACACTTCTCTCACGGAGGAAACCCCATGGACGGCATCGACCCCTCGGTCCCACCCAGCGGTCCGGGATGTGCCGACTGCGAGGCCGCCGACCCACCGGGCTGGTGGGTCCACCTGCGGCGCTGCGCCCGGTGCGGGCAGGTCGGCTGCTGTGACTCGTCGCCCAGCCAGCACGCGAGCGCGCACGCCGCCGCGACCGGCCACAACATCGTCCGCAGCTACGAGCCGGGCGAGGAATGGTTCTGGGACTACACCGAGCAGACCATGTACGAACAGGGTCCGGAACTCGCCGCCCCCGCCCACCGCCCCCTCGACCAGGGCGTACCCGGCCCCACCGACCGCGTGCCCCGCGACTGGCGGCGGCACCTGAACCGCTGACGATTGTGAGGAGGGGTCCCCTGCTATGCACGAGGCGTTAGCAGAGGACCCTTCCTTACCACAACATCAGAACAGCCAGGTCGGCAGCTTCGGGTCGCTGCGCAGCGGCACCAGCGGCGGCGCCTCGTCGACGGCCGGACCGGCCGAGCGGCCCCGGGACTCGTCGGACTCCGTGCCCGGCGGCGGCGCTGCCGCACACCGCGTACCGTCCGCCGGCACCACCAGGTCGATCAGGTACGCCTCGATCGCCTCGTCGGCGCAGGCCACCCGGCCGTAGACGATGTGTCCCCAGCCCTCGTAGGTCAGCAGTTCGGCGTGGTCGCCGAACTGTGCGGCGGCGCCGAGCGCCCAGTTGTAGCCGGTCGCCGGGTCGTGCAACGAGTTGACGAACAGCAGCTCGGCCTGGTTGGTCGGGGTGATCGGCCGCTGCGGGTTGTCCGCCGTGCTGGGCCAGCCGAGGCAGATGGCACCGATGGCCGCCCGGGGCAGGTCCGGCAGGTCCGGCGAGGCGAGTTGGGCCGCGTCCACGATCGTCCGCCACTGCCCGATGTTCTGCGCCCCGAGGTTCCAGTCCTCGCAGAGCACCGCCTGGTACGCGAAGGGCACCACGGTCGGTGGCTGTTCCTCGGTCGACCGGCGGGCCGCCGGTACGCCCCACGGACGGCCGGCGTCGACCCGTTCCAACTCGGCGGCGATGTCGAGCCAGTACGGCTGGTAGTTCACGTTGCCCAGCACGAAGTTGACCAGATCCCGCTTGGTGATCTTGTAGCTGTGGTTGTCCGGGTCCGGCAACTCGCCCCGGGCGGCGCGGTCGAGCAGCCGCTGCCAGAACCTGCGGATGTCCCGCCCGTACAGCGCGCACTGGGGCAGTCGGGCGCAGCCGGCCACGAACTCGTTGAACGAGTCCTGCCCGGCGGCAGCCTGGGTGACGGCGAAGCCCCGGGCGTCCAGGCTGTGGTCCATGGTGCTGTCGGCGACGATGGCGCGTACCCGGGTGGGGAACAGTTCCGCATACTGCTGGGCCATCAGCGTGCCGTACGACATTCCGAGGAAATTCAACTGCGGGTCGCCGACGGCGGCCCGGATCGCGTCGATGTCCCGGATCACCTGGAGCGTGTTCACGTGGTCGAATATCGGGCCGCTCCGGGAGCGGCAGTCGTCGGCCAGGGCCCGACTCGCGGTGACCATTCGGGTGAAGTCGGCGGCCGTCTTGATGGCGTCGGCCGGCAGGGCCGACAACTTGTCGACGGCGCACATGATAGGTGCGCTGCGGGCCACTCCACGCGGGTCGAAACCGATGATGTCGAAATGACGACGCAATTCTTCGCCGTACGTGGCCCACAATGCGGAGTCCACGCCCGACCCACCCGGGCCGCCCGGATTCACCAGCAGCGATCCGCGCCGTACATCGGGATCGGTCGCCGGCCGCTTGGCCAGCGCCACCTCGATCGTGGGACCGTTCGGATCGGCCCAGTCGACCGGCACTTCGAGCGTGCCGCACAGCGCGCTGTCATCCTGCTCACAGGGCTCCCACTGCACCTGTGACACGGGTGCCGCCGAGGCCGGCGACACCACGGCCGGCACCAGCGCCGCCCCCACCGCGATACCGGCGAGTAATTGCCGGATCATTTTCTTGCGCATGTGCCCTCTCCCCCACGACTTTCCCGGCCCCCTGCCGGGCGAGGCTGAAGTTAGCGAATCCGCCGAGGCTCGGGGTTACCGGAAAGTGTCAGCGGCAATACCGTTCGGACAGCCCCGGCCGACAATGATCCGCAGCCGCTTGTGATCCATTTCGGCTCACCGACGTGAATGGTGAGGTCACCGCCGTCGCGGAAGTCACGGAAGTGGCGTGAACGAAGCACCGCCGAGGACTGTCAACATGGTGGACGTCACAGGGCGACCAATTCTTCGAATTCACCCACCCGGCGCTTTCCCGCAACGCCCGTCGAAACTGCGTGACGGATTCGAAACGTCGCCGAGCCCGGCCGCCCGGCACGGACGACCCCGCGCGGCGCACCGCTCGGGGTAGGTTGCCGAGTCATGGCCACCACCGCCGCCGACGTCCGGCGCGACCTCGCCCAGCTCGCCGATCCGACCCGCGCGGCCGGGGTGAGCCGGTACCTCAAGATGTTTCCCGGCGGGTACGGCGAGGGTGACCGGGCCATCGGCGTCACCGTGCCGCAGCAGCGCCGGGTCGCCGGCCGGCACTGGCGCGGCCTCGACCTGGCCGACACGGGGACGCTGTTGACCAGCGAGGTGCACGAGGAGCGGCTGACCGCGGTCTTCATCCTGGTGCGCAAGTTCGGCAGGGCCGACGAGCGGGAACGCGGCCGGATCGTCGAGCTGGTCCTGACGCACAGTGCCCACCTGAACAACTGGGACCTGGTGGACTCCTGGGCGCCGTACGTCCTCGGGCCCTGGCTGCTCGACAGGGACCGTGACGTCCTGGACCGGCTGGCCGGCTCGGACCTGGTCTGGGACCGGCGGATCGCGGTGATGGCCACTCTCGCGTTCATCAAGGCCGACGACTACGCGTGGACGTTCCGGCTCGCCGAGCGACTCCTGCGCGACCCGCACGACCTGGTGCACAAGGCGGTCGGGTGGATGCTGCGCGAGGTGGGCAACCGGAATCTGGCGGCGGAGGAGGAGTTCCTGGTCCGGCACTACCGGGTGATGCCGAGGGTCATGCTGCGGTACGCGATCGAGAAGTTCCCGCCGCAGCGCCGCAAGGACTACCTGTCCGGCACGGTCTGAGGCGGTCGCGGAGCCGCCCGCGCCGGACCACCGACGATCGGCGGGGCCGACGCGGGTCAGGGCCGGGTCGCGCGCAGGTAGATCGTCACGGCGTCCGTCGCGTCGAGATCCACGAGCAGGCGACGGTACGTACCGTTCGGCCCCGGTGCCCCTTCGGCGAGCCCGGAGACGCGGGCCGCGCGCTCGGGGTGCCAGGTGTCCCCGCCGCCCACGTCGTCCTCCCGCGTGACGGCGCGGAGCCCGGGGGTCAGTTCCGCGCCGAAGTCCCCGTCACGGACGAAGGTGTCGAGGGCGTCGCGGGGAATCCGGAACCTGGCCGACAGGTGGCTCTCCAGCCCGTTGCTGCTGACGGCCGAGAGGAACACCGTGCCGGGCGGGAACGTGACGTGGGCGACGGCCTCCACCTCCGACGCGGTCGCCGGTCGCGGCGGCGACTGAAGCGCGGCGTCGGTGTCGCCGAGTTGCGTCACCGCCACCACGCCGCAGGAGATCACCGACAGCACGAGGCTCAGCCCGGCCAGGACGAGGGCGTACGTGGAGGCGCGGCTGCGCCTCGGCTGGTCGGACACGGGCAGGACCCTACGCGACGGTGCCGTCGGGCCGGATCCCACCCCGTCAATACATCGACAGTCTTGCATATGTTGACGAGGCTCGTGTATGAAGACTGAGCAATCGTTAAGGTTCCGGTCTCCTGGGAGGAGCGACGATGACACACGCCCCGCGCCGTCTGCGCACGCTGGCGGTCATGCTCAGCGCCTGCACACTCGGGCTGAGCCTGCTGTCGGCACCAGCCGAGGCGTACTCGGCGCCACCTCTCGCGCCGCAGTCCGAGCGCGCCCCCGAGTCCGACCAGTTCGTGGCCGAGGGCGTGACGACCGTCGGCGAGTTGCGCACGCTCGACGGCGCGCTGTCGTACGCCCGCGACGGCCGGACCCAGGTCATCCACCACCCCGGCGCCACCTACGTCAAGGTGCACTTCGCCTCGCTGCGACTCGGCCCCGGCGAGTACGTCACCGTGGCCAGCCCCGACGGCCGGGAGAGCCACCGGTACGACCGCCACCTGAACCGGGCCACCGGCTCGGACTACACCACCGACGGGCAGCCGGGCTTCTGGGCCATGTCCGTCGAGGGCGACACCGCCGTGGTGACGCTGCACAGCACCCGCGCCAGCCGGGGCAGCGCCGCCACCATCGACCGGTTCTGGCGCGGCTACGACCGCACCGAGATCGCCGCGCACAACTTCTCGACCCAGTCCGTGTGCAGCACCGACGCCCGTCGCGACGTGGTCTGCTACCAGAGCAGCCACCCGACCGAGTTCGCCCGGGGCAACGCGGTGGCGCGACTGCTGATCAGCGGCGGCGGGTCGTGCACCACCTGGCGCGTCGGCAACACCAACCGGATGCTGACCAACAAGCACTGCTTCTCGACGCAGTCGGCGGTCAGCGGCAGCGAGATGCAGTTCAACTACCAGTGCGCCACCTGCGGCGGGGCGAACCCCGGCCCCGGCACCAAGGTCAGCGGCGCCACGCTCTACCAGGTGAGCAGCGGCGGCTCCAACCAACTCGACTACGCCCTCTACTCGGTGAACAACTTCGCCGCCATCCAGGGCTACGGCACGCTCTACCTGGCGACTTCCGCCACCACCACCGGCGCCCAGATGTACATCCCCGGCCACGGCGACGGCAGCCCGAAGCGGCTGTCCATCTTCGAGGACACCCAGAACGGCGCACGCTGCACCGTCCGGAACGCGAACTACAGCACCTGGAACATCAGCTACAGCTGCGACACCTCCGGCGGCAACTCGGGCTCGCCGGTGCTCAACAGCAGCCACCGGGTGATCGCCCTGCACCACCTCGGCGGCTGCCCGTCCAACCAGGGCGCGAAGGCGCACCTGATCTACAACGAGATCGCCGGCCTGATCGACAACGGCTGACCCGAGCAGCACCGCAGGCGACGACGGCAGGCCACCGACCCCGGCGGTGGCCTGCCGTGCCACACGTCGCAGGGACGCTACGTGGGTCCGAACCTGTCACGAGACGGCGGTGAGGGGTTGCGACCAGGGCATACGATCCGGCGCATGAAGGCTCACCGCGCCTGGCCGCTGGCCGCCCTGCTTCCCCTGTTGGCCGCGTGCGTGGTCAGCCCGGTGGAGGAGGTCGCGGCGTCGACGGTCACCTACACCTGCTGCGCGCGCGCCGACGTCGAGCAGGTGTACCAGCCGGGGCAGACCTTCACCCTGAACTGGATCGTCGAGTCGCCCGACGACCCACCGGTGACGCCGACTCCCGGGCCCGACGTCGAGCTGACCGCCCACCTGATCGGCCCGTTCGAGTCGGTCGAGCAGCTCACCGCACACGCCATGGGCACGCTCACCGTCCCCGGGCTGGTCACCTACCCGGCCGAGCCGGTCCGCCCCGCCGACGCACCCGACCGACGCCCGGTCAGCACCATCGCCATCGCCCCGGACGCCGGTCCCGGCTACTACAACCTGGTCAGCTCCATGGCCGACCAGGGGAACGCGGTCGGTGGCGAGAGCGTCATCCAGGTGGTGGCCGGAAGCTGAGGTCCCCGCTCAGCACGCCTTGCGGACGTACGTGCGGGAGCCCGGTGCCGAGACGGCGAGGTCGCGCAGCACGATCGAGAGGGTGCTGCCGTGCGAGCCGCACGCCTTGCTGAACCCGCTCTCGGTGTACTCGATCACGATCACGTTCGCGCCGTAGGTCCGGGTGTACGCGTCACACTCGTTCCACGTGCCGCACTCCTCGGCGACGGCGAAGTCGAACCCGGCCTTGCGGGCGTTGGCGGTGCTCAGCTCCGCGAGGTTCTTCTGCGCCACGGCCAATCCCTTGCCGTGCGCGTACGCGCTCAGCGACGCCGCGTACGCGACCGCCTGCGACTCGGTCAGCAGCCCCTTGGACCGGGTGAACGAATCCAGGTTGTCCGGCTCGATCGCCTTGAACCCCTTGCCGGCGCACCGGTCGATCCACCCGCCCACGATCGTGGTGAGCGCCGTCCGCTTGGCCGCCGTGGAGTAGTCCAGCATCAACTCGTTCCAGTCCTCGTCGACCACGAGGTTGCCCTGCGCGTCCCGCAGCAGCAGGTCCGGGTGGTTCGTCTTCCACCACGACTCGGCACCGGGCTGCGCCTGGAAGGCGTTGACGTAACAGATGTTGTACAGCCCGGCGGCGGGTGACGCCTCCAGGTCACGGCTGACCACGGTGACGCCGGACGGCGGCGCGTACACCCCGCCGATCTGGTAGTCGAACCCGGCGTTGGCGGGCGGCGGTGCCCACGTCGGCGCGGTCGTGCGGTTCCCGGCCGGCGGCGTCGTCGCCGGGGTGGACGCGGCCGGACCACCGGAGGCAGCCGGGGTCCGCGAGGGCGGCGGCGTGGTCGCGGGCACACTCGGAGACGTACTCGCCGACGGCGTCGCCGTGGTCGGCCCGCTGCTCACCGCCGCGCCCAGCGCCGACGGCGCGTCGGGCGTCGGCGCGGCGCTCGGAGTCACACTCGGCGTGGGCGAGACCTGCTGCTGCCCGAGGCCCCACCAGGGCTGCCGGCCACTCGCACCGGCAGCACCGATGCCGACACCGAGCACGACGACGGCGACCGCCGCCGCCGTCAGCCCCACCCGGGCCCGCCTGCGCTTCGATCCCATCGAGCCAACTCCTCCAGGTACGTGTGAGCGCACCCTACGAGAACCGGCCGGGACCGGGACACCCCCCGCTTCGAGGGGCGCGGACACCCCCTCCGGCACGGCCGTTGTCCCCCGCCGACGACGCCGCACCTGCCCGCGGCAGGTCGCTCTCACCCGCCCGCCACTCGGTCGCCTCAGCGACCGGCCGCGGTGAAGGCTCTGGCGCCGGCCGGGACGGAGACGAATTCGGCGGAGGTCGATGTCATTTCACCGCATGTGCAACCACCGAGGCGAAATCGATATCGATATGCTTATCCAGTGCATCGGAGTAGTTTCGTCGGCCGGACCGGTGAGCTGAAGCACCTGCGATCGGTGGTGGCGGGCGTCGGCGGACGCGGCGTCATCCTCAGCGGCGGGGCCGGCGTCGGTAAGAGTCGGCTGGTCCGCGAGGCCGTGGCGCAGCTTCCCGCGAGCCGGTACGTCGTCTGGCCCATCACCGCGGCCCATCCGAGTACGGCTCTGCCCTTCGGCGGTCTGGCCCAGGTGCTTCCCGTCGCGCAGCCGGCAGGTCTCACCCCCGCCGGAGTGCTGCGATGGGTGGTGGATTCGTTGCACGAGCAGGCCATGGGTCGGTCCATCGTGCTCACCGTCGACGACGCCCACCTGCTCGATCCGCCGTCGTCGGCGCTGGTCCAGGTGCTCGCCCGACAGGAGGACGTGGTCCTGCTCGGGACGGTGCACGACGGCGAGCAGATGCCGCTGCCGCTGCGACCGCTGTGCGTCGACGAGTTGGTCGAGCGCGTCGAGTTGACTCCGTTCGGCCGGGACGAGACCGCCGAGTTGCTCACGGCCGTTCTCGGCGGGCCGGTCGAGGCGCGGTCGATCGACCGGATGCTCCGCCTCTCGGCCGGCAATCCGCTGCTTCTGCACGAGCTGCTCCACGGCACGATGGGCAGTGGCGAGTGGGCGTGCTGCGACGACGGGTGGCAGTGGAACGGCCACTCGACGCGGCCCCTCGACGTGACGGACGTGATCGGCACCCGGATCGAGCACCTCACTCCCGGCGTACGCAAGGTGGTGGAGCTGGTCGCCCTGAGCGAGCAACTGGGCCTGCGTCTGCTCACCACCGCGACGGACACGGCCGACGTCAGGCAGGCCGAGGAGAACGGCCTGATCGCGGTCGTCCGGCATGACCGTCGGGTCGACGTGCAGTTGACCCACCCGCTGTACGGGGAGCTGCTGCGCCGCCGCTGTCCGCCGGCCCGGACCCGGCAGTTGCAGACCGAGCTGGCCGACCTGGTGCAGGCCACCGGCGCCCGCCGCCCGGGTGACCTGCTGCGGGTCGCCCTCTGGCGGCTCGGCGCGGGCTCCGGGCAGGATCCCCGGCTGCTGCTCGCCGGAGCCATGCAGGCGTTCGCCCGCTACGACGTACCGCTGACGGTGCAACTCGCGCGGGCCGCGCTGGACGCCGGTGGTGGTCACGACGCCGCCGAACTGCTGGCCACCATCCTGATGCTCTGCGAACGCCCGCACGAGGCCCTCCAGGTGCTCGACCAGGTCCGCGACGAACCCGCCGACGAGCGGCGGCGGAGCCGCTGGCTCACCGTTCGGGGCATGGTGACGTACTGGAGCCTCGGCGACGAGTCCACCGCCGACACCCTGGCCGAGGCTGCCGTCCCGATGACCGACCCCGGTCACCAGGCGCGGGTCTGGGCCTTCGAGGCGCTCATGCGGATGCACCGGATGGAGATCGCCGCCGCGCTGCGGTTGAGCCAGGCGGTGCTGACCCAGCCGGCAGCCGGTCCGGGTGCCCGAGGACTGACCCGGTGTGTGGTCGCCTACGTGGACGCGACACGCGGTCTGTTCCGCCGCAACGCCGACACGATCGCCCAGGTGGAGGCGGAGGTCGCCGGCTGGCGGGGGGACGTGCCCTACCTCCAGGCGATGGTGGAGTCGGCCCGGGCCGCCCGGCTGGCGCTCACCTGCGACCTGGCCGGCATCGACGCGATCGCGGCCGACGAGTTCGCCGACCTGGTCAGCTCGGGTGGCCTACGGCTCGGCAGCGGCTTCCTGACCGTCCTCCAGTCCTATGCGGCGCGGCTGCGGGGGCGCACCGACCAGGCGATCACGTTCAGCGACACGGCCGGCGCGATACTGGCCACCAGCCGGCTCTACGGCAGTCTCGCCCACGGCGAGCGCGCGCAGGTGGCGGCCTGGCGCGGCGACCCCGACGCGGCCCTGGCGGCGATGGCGGCGGCAGACGCGTCGTACTCCCCGTGCCTCGCGGTGTTCTACCCCTGGTTGGAACTGGCCCGTGGCGGGGCCATCGCCGCCACCGGTGACCTGTCCGCCGCCGTCGGACACCTGGTCGCGCTGACCGACCGGCTGCGCCGCGACGGGCTCGCCGGGTACGAGGGGCTGGCCCTGCACGACCTGGTCCGGCTGGGCCGGGCGGCCACTCCGATCGGCCCGACCTGCGCCGACGGTGCACAGCGGTCGGTGGCCCAACGCCTGTCCGAGCTGGCCGAGCGTACCGACGGAACCCTGTCGCCGCTGTTGGCCCGGCACGCGCGGGCGTGCGCCGCCGAGGACGGCGCCGGGTTGCTGGCGGTCGCGGACGCCTTCGCCGCGGCGCAGCTCACCGTGTGGGCGGCCGAGGCCGCCGCGACGGCGGTACGCGTGCTGCGCCGCGACGGAGATCCGCTGGCGGCTGACGCGCGTCGCCGTCTCGGCACGCTGCTCGCCGCCTGCGACCGGATCCGCACCCCGACGCTCGACGCCTCGCGCGATTCCTGACCGGCCGGACGGGCGATCAGGCAGCGCGTCGACCGGCGACGGTCGGGTCTCGCGTGGGTTGAACGGTCGGGAACGTTACGCCGGTGAGGTCTTCGGAGACAGCCCAGAGTCGCTTCTGGAGGGCCACCTCGTACGACTGGGGGCTGGAGGTGACCAGCCGGGGGTGGCCCATGACCTCGTTGCGTCCGCCGGGGCCGTAGTACTGGCCGCCGAGCACGGCGGGGTCGGTGGCGGCGCGCAGGGTCGGCAGCGCGCCCATCGCCGGGGTCTGGGTGATCAGCGGTGCGAGCCAGGTGAGTGGGAGTCGGAGTGCCGCCGGGCTGTTGCGGGCGAGTTCGGTGCTGGACATTCCGGGGTGCGCGGCCACCGCGACGGTGGTGCCGTGCGGGGCGAGGCGGCGCTGCAACTCGTAGGTGAACATGAGGTTGGCCAGCTTGGACTGACCGTAGGCGGCGACCCGGCCGTACGACCGCTCCCAGTGCAGGTCGTCGAAGTGGATGTCGGCCCGGATGCGGTGGCCGACACTGCTGACCGTCACCACCCGTGAGCCGGGCACCGGCCGCATCAGGTCCAGCAGCAGCCCGGTGAGCGCGAAGTGCCCGAGGTGGTTGGTGCCGAACTGCAGCTCGAAGCCGTCGCGGGTGGTCTGCTTCGGGGTGTACATCACCCCGGCGTTGTTGATCAGCAGGTCGAGCCGGTCGAACCGGGACCGCAACTGTCCCGCTGCGGCCCGGACGGAGTCGAGCGAGGTCAGGTCCAACGCCTGCACGGTCACGTCGCCGGTCATCCGGGCGGCGGCCTGCGCGCCCTTGTCGACGTCGCGTACGGCGAGCACCACGGACGCGCCGCGTGCGGCGAGCGCCTTCGCGGTCTCGTACCCCAGTCCGGTGTTGGCGCCGGTCACCACGGCGACCCGCCCGCGCTGGTCCGGGATGTTCGCCGTCGTCCACTTCTCGCTCATGCCAGAGCTCCCCATCGACTTAAGTACCGGAGGTATTTTGTAACGACAACGCTAAAGTACTCGCGGTACGTTGTCAACGTACCGAAGGTACTTAAGCTAGGCTGGCGATCGTGACCTTCCAGCGGGCCCGGACCGAGGAACAGCGCGAGATCCGCCGACGGGCGATCCTCGACGCGGCGTCGGCGATGCTCGACGAGATGCCCGTGGCCTCGGTCACCCTGAACGAGCTGAGTCGCCGGGTGGGTCTGGCGAAGCCGAACGTGCTGCGCTACTTCGAGTCCCGCGAGGCGGTGCTGCTCGAACTGCTGGACCGCCACCTCCAGGAGTGGCTCACCGACCTGGCCGACGAGTTGGCCGACTCCATCGACGACGACCTGCCCATGGTCGAGCGGGCGACGGCGGTGGCCGAGGTTCTCAGCCGCTCCCTGGCCGCCCGAGTGGTGCTCTGCGACCTCTTCGGCGCACAGGTCGCCGTGCTGGAACACAACGTCTCCGTCGAGGTCGCCCTGCGCCACAAGCGCGCCTCGAAGGCGCACCTGACCACCATGACCGCCCTGATCGAGAAGCACCTGCCGGAGTTGGGCGAGACCGCCACGCTGTTCAGCCTGCAGACCATGGTCATGGCCGGCGCGCTGTCGGCGTACAGCACACCGCCACCCAGCCTGGAGGCGGCCTACCAGGCCGAACCCGACCTGGCCCGCTTCCACATGGAGCTGCGGGACTCCCTGAAGCTGGCCCTGACCGCGACCCTCCTGGGCGTGCTACCCCGCCGCTGACGCCCGGCATGACGGCATCGGACATGATCGAGGCGTGGGTGACCTTGTGATCAATCTGCTGGCGAGCGTCATCGCCGGTACGGCCGTCTGGCTCTCCGGGTTTCTGTTACGCCGGCGCAGGCTGAATCGGTCCCGCGCCTTCTTCGGCCTGACCGCCGGAGCGAGCTGTCTCCTGGTGGTGTCCCGGCACGCGTCGTCGCCGCGCGAGTTCAGCGTCCACCGCCGCGACGTCGCCGCGCTGGTAGAGTTGGCGACCATCGCCCGGGAGTGCGGCGCGCACGCCGACCGGGTCGGCGAGGACCAGCCGACCGGGGAGATCGGCCGGCTGACCGAGTTCTGCGTCGGCGGCCCCGGTGGCGCGAGCCCGCGCAGCGCCACCCACGTACGCGCGATCCTTCGCGGCGTGACGTACGAGACCTTCGACGAGGAGAAGCGTCGAAGGTCGTTCACGGTCGGCGGCACCGAGTACGTCTTCAGCCCGGAGATCAGCTACGTCCTGCTCGCCCGGTTCTGGGGGCCGGTCGGTGGACGCCCGGTGTTCTTCATCGGCGGCCTGACGGCGGGCAGCAACCTCGCCGCCGCCCGCTACCTGGCCAGGCACCACCCGGAACTCGCCCGCACCTATGGTGCCGACCGACCGTTCGCGCTGGTGCTGCGCATCATCGAGCCGGCCGCGTACGGCACCGACTACACCGAACTGGTCGCCGACGTGACCGACGTGGCGTTCCAGCCCGCGCCGAACCCGGCGACGTAGGCAGCTCCAGGCTCGGCAGTGCGCGATGTCGGCTGTTATGTAAGGAGGGGTCCCCTGCTATGCACCAGGCGTTAGCAGGGGACCCTTCCTTTCACCACAACAGCCCTACACCCCGGCCGCAGTCGCGTCCGCGAAGTACGGCTCGGCCGCCTCCAGCCGAGGCACCCGCACCCCCAGCCGACGCGCTTCCGCGAGCGTGTCGCGGCAGACCGCGCGCAACTCCTCAAGGTTGGCGTGCGCCGTCGTCACCCTGCGTGCCGGCGGGAAATGGGCGAACATCCAGGCGAGTACCGGTGCGGCCAGCCAGACGGGCCCGGTGAACGGCAGCAGCGAGGACCGATGCCGCCGCAGGTCGACGCCCCGCGCCTCGACCAGCGGCAGCAGCTCGCGGATGGCCAGGATCGCCTCGCGTATGTCACCGCGCGTCAGCGCGGACAGGGAGCCCCGACGCAGGCTCTGCGTGTGCAGACCCGCGTTCTGGACGAAGTGGAGCGCCAACCAGCCCCGGAAGTCGGAGTTCTCCTGGATCCGGAACCCGGCCCCGCGAAACACCTCGCGCACGGCCCGCTCGCGCTCGGTCGGTGGCCGGTTGAGAGTGCCGAGGAAGACCACCGGGAGCAGCGAGGCGCGCAGCACCCCGTCGTCGCCGAAACCGCCGCCGGCTCCGGGGAAGCCCCAGGCCACCTGCTCGGTGGGAAGGTGTTCGATCGCGGTCAGCGGCTCGACCCACAGGTTGTTGAAGACGAGCACGGTGGCCCCGCCCACGCGCGGCCCCAGGAAGGCGGCAGCCTCCGCGAAGCCGTAGTGCTGCACGCTCAGCACGATCAGGTCGAAATCGTGGTCCGGCTCCAGCGACTCGCGCAGGCGCACCGGCCACTTCTCCGCGAGACGCTTCCCCCAGGGCCGCCGTCGCGCATCGAGCAGATCAAGGTCGATCGCATCGCCGTACGCCGCCGCGCGCCCCGGCCGGACGTAGAACTCGACGTGGTGCCCGGCCCGCTCCAGGGCCCACCCGTACGCTGCACCGATCACGCCCCGACCGAACATCAAGATCTTCACGCGCCACCTCGTACCCTATAATTGGAGACAGCCTCCACTTTCAAAATATGGAGACAGTCTCCACTTGTCAATCTGGGACCTCACGTGACCGATGCCAAGCCGCTCCGCGCCGACGCCCGCCGCAACCGCGAAGCCCTGATCGCCAAGGCCCGCGAACTCTTCGCCAAGAACTGCTTCAACCTGCGCTTCGACGACTTCGCCAAGCTGGCCGGCGTCGGCACCGGCACGCTCTACCGCCACTTCCCCACCCGGGAAGCCCTGGCCGAGGCGGTCTACCGCGAGGAACTCGCCGCGCTGTGCGACCGCGCCCGCGAGCTGCACGCCACGCTCCCCGCCGACGAGGCGCTGGAGTCCTTCCTGCGCGGCTTCGTCGCCCATCTGCACGCCCACGAGGGGCTCGCCCGCACCCTCGCCACGCTCATGGCCACCCGCTCGGACACCATGGCCGAGGGCGCCCAGGCCCTACACCAGGTCATCGCCGACCTGCTGACCGACGCCGCCGAGGCCGGCACCGTCCGCGACGACGTGGGCGCCGACGCCGTCATGATCGCCATTAACGGCATCTGCGCGGCCTACGAGCACCCGAGCTTCCGCACCAACGCCGACCAGGTCGTCACCCTCGTGCTCGCCGGACTCCGCCACACCGCGCGCTGAGTGACGCCGGCCAGCCTGTCGGCGTACCTGCTCGCGGTCGGCTACAGCCAGGGCGGGCCGTGGATCGTGGGGATCAACCCCAACGGGCTCATCGGCCGCCACGAGGACGTCGGCTTCCACGCCATCGGCTCCGGCGCGCCCATGGCCCAGCAGGCGGGCGCGCCGCTGTCCCACTTCCGGATGACCACGCGCACCGTCGAGTACGGCGTGATCGGCGTGATGCGGGTGCTGGAACGAACCTCGCCGTCGGTCGGCAGGCCGTTCCGCGTCGCCTGCATCCGCATGGTGGCGAGCCCGAGAGTGCACGCCCAGCAAGTGCGCCGGGTGGCTCTGATGGCGGGCGCTCCCGTCAGCCAACGGCGCGCGGGCGTCGCGCATACCGGTGAGCCATCTCCATCACGGCAGTGCCGGTCGCGGCCGGGCCGTTGGATCACCGGCGGGCATCGGCACCGGTGGCGGACGAGACGGCGACTCGGTCCAGCGCATCCTCGTACACCCCGACCTTGAAGTTGACCAGGTCCAGACACTTCCGAAGCTGGTCCATCTGGTCCAGCACCCATTCTCGGTGCTTTCTCAGTAGCACCAGCCGTTCCGCCTCGGTGCCGTCGCCCGCGCGGACCAGTTCGGTGTAGCGCCGGATAGCCGGCAGCGGCATGCCGGATGCGCGCAGGATCATGCAGAGGTGGAGCCAGTCCACATCGTTCTCGTGGTAGACGCGACGCCCGCCGGGATCGCGCCGGATCGGGTCGGCCAGGATGCCTTCCCGCTCGTAGAACCGCAGCGTGTGCACGCTCAGCCCAGTGCGCTCGGCGACCTCGCCGATGCTCAGGCCCGGGACGACTTCGGACATGACGCCCAGCGTACGGGTTGACCTAGAGTCGACTCCAGCTCCTAGGGTGCTCGCACGCAGAGCCGGCCGGGCCGACCGCCCGGCACGCGACGACCACAAGGAGCACCACCATGCGTTACCGCGTCCTCGGCCGTACCGGCATCGAGGTGAGCGTCCACTGCCTCGGCACCATGATGTTCGGCTACGTGGGCAATCCCGACCACGACGATTGCGCGCGAATCATCCACGCCGCCCTCGACCAGGGGATCAACTTCGTGGACACCGCGGACATGTACTCCGCCGGCGAGTCCGAGGAGATCGTCGGCAAGGCGCTGCGAGGCCGCCGGGACGACGTGGTGCTCGCCACCAAGGTGCACTTCCCGATGGGTGAGGGCCGGAACCGGGGCGGCAACTCGCGGCGCTGGATCGTCCGGGAGGTCGAGGAGAGCCTGCGCCGGCTGAGCACCGACTGGATCGACCTCTATCAGGTGCACCGGCCGGACCCCACCACCGACATCGAAGAAACCCTGTCGGTCCTGACCGACCTGGTACGCCAGGGGAAGATTCGCGCCTTCGGCTGCTCGACCTTCCCGGCCGAGCAGATCGTCGAGGCGCACCACGTCGCAGAGCGGCGCGGGCTGCACCGGTTCCGGACCGAGCAGCCACCGTACTCGCTGCTCGCCCGGGGGATCGAGACCGACCTGCTCCCAGTCACCCAGCGCTACGGCATGGGCGTACTGACCTGGAGTCCGCTTGCCTCCGGCTTCCTGACCGGCCGCTACCGCAAGGGGCAGCCGGTGGACCTGTCCACGGGCCGGGCCGCGCTCACCCCCGCCCGGTTCGACCCGGCGATCGAGGAGAACGTGCGCAAGCTGGACGTGGTGGAGCAACTCGTCAAGCTGGCGTCGGAGATCGGCTGCACGCTGCCGGAACTGGCGCTGGCCTTCCCGGTGGCGCATCCCGGGGTCACCTCGGTGATCATCGGGCCGCGCACCATGGAGCAGCTCGACGCCGCGTTGAAGGGCGCCGCGCTCACCCTGGACGATGCCGTACTTGACCGGATCGACGAGATCGTCCCGCCGGGCACCAACCTGTACCAGGCCGACGGTGCCTGGCGCCCACCGGCGCTGACCGACCCGGCGCTCCGCCGTCGCCCGATCGCCGACCGCCCAGCAGCCTGACCAGTCATCCACAACGGCCTGCGCTTCCAGCTCTCCGACGGCGGTCGCCCTCACGTCTTCATCTCTCGGGACACCAGATACTTCCGCGCACGGCGTTGGTTCGATCTCGCCGAGGCAGTCACCGGACGGCGTCCAACACGTGAATCGGACCACTGATCTCTTCGCTGTCAACTCACGGCAGGCCGGTCGGATCAGGTGTCGTACGAGGTCGTCCGGGCTGGTGGCGCTCGTTCCGGTCCGGTGCGGGTGGCACGGTTGCTGCACTCCACAGTTGTACTTTCTTGGCTACACGGAGGACGTCTCGGGCTGCGGCAGCTACCGGGCAGTCCGCCGCTCGGCAGATCGGGCAGCAGCCGTCGGGGCCGGGTCGGTGGTCGCGCAGTACCCAGCGGGCGGTCAGGATCAGTCGGTTGCGGATCTGGGCGAGGGACAGGAACGGCGCGGTCATCTTCAGCCCACCCCGATGGTGGCGGCGAGGTGCACGAGCGTGGTCGGGGCGGTGGGGTCGCGGACGATCTGAGCGAGTACGTTCCGGCCCGCCGGACGGTGCCGGATCTCGGCCGGCGCGAGACGGTCGGCCTCCATAAGCGTCCGGCCGGCGTTGATCGGATCGTCGGTGTGCAGGTACGCGCGGGCGGCGTCGATCAGGTGCGCGGCGCGGTACTCGACGGGCAGCCACCGCCAGCCGTCGCGGTCGGTCGCCTTCTCGTGCCAGGCCACGGCGTCGCCGCCGTCGCCCAACTCCACGGCTGCGGTCACCCTGGCCGTCTGCACCGCCGTCGGCCCGAACCCGGTGCGGTGGTGGTCATGCCCGTCACCGACCTGAGCGGCCAGTGCTGCCGCCTCGTCGAGCAGATCAGCCACCGCCGTCTCGTCGCCTGATCGGGCGGCAGCCAACGCCGCCTGCACCAGCAGGGTCCCGCCCAGTGACAGTTCCTCAGGTGCGCCGTCCTCGATGGTCGGCGGCACGATCCGGTAGGCGGCGGCCAACATGGCCGACCTGGCCGCCCGCACCTGCCCACACCCGCGCAGCACCTGACCGAGTTGCACCGCTGCCGCAGCGACCAGGATGCGGTCCCCGGTGGCGGCGGTCATGGCCCGATCGACCGCCAGCCACGCCAGGTCCGGTTCACCCATCTTCATCAACAGCGACGCAGTTATCCGGTACGCCTCCACCAGCGGCCCCCGACCTGCCACCGGGTCCGCCGCATGAGCGTGCTCGACGTGGGCGAGCAACTCCGGCAGTCGGTCGGCCACCCGGTCGTAGCGGGCGTGTTGGAAAGTCGTCCACACGTAGGCGACCTGCCGGTCCACCTGCGCGCCGGAGGGCAGCGGACGATTGCCCAGAGGTCGGCCGAGAGGAATCGCGTACCGGGACAAGGCCGCGCGGATCCGTTCGACGTCTGCGGTCCGGTCGGACACATCCGTCGGCTGGACCTCCCGGCCGAGCAGCACCGCCGAGTCGATACGCAGGACCGTGGCGACCTCCTGGAGCGTGGACACCTTGTCCAGCGAGCGGACTCCCCGCTCGACCTTGTCCACCCAACTCTTCGACTTCCCCAACCGATCGGCGAACACCTGCTGCGACAGCTTCCGCCGCCCCCGCCAGTACGCCACCCGCCGCCCCACCGGCAGGGTCTCCAACGGCCCGGCCGTCATCCGATCCACCCACGACATGAGCGGTGGACCGATCCGACGTGTACGCGCGGAGAGCCGCGCTGCTGAGCAACGACCCGCCGGACATCTTCCAGGCATGGCTCACCGCAGGCGGTGCGCATTCCCTCCTGGGCGAGTCGGGCCGGTTGGCACGGTCCGGGCTGAATCTCATGCCAGGTGCCGGTGGCCACGCAGAAGCTGGAGCTGCCGGGTCGGTGAGTTTCCCAGAGGGCACGGGCCAGTCGCCACAGCAGGCGGTGCCGGCACTCGTCGGGTGGTTCCACGGGCGGATCGTCGATATCGAAGGACATGCGCCGACCATCCCGTTCGGCGGCGAGCCGTTCCATGGCCAGCGGTCATGTCACGGTGACATGGGACGGGTCGACCAGCGCGATCGAGTCGCTCTAGGCTTTCGATCTGAACACCTTGAGTAGTCGGAACGCGACGCTGGGAGCTGCCGTGCTGCTCGATCCGCTGCGGATTCCGGAGGATGCGTGGTCGCACGGTGAGGTGCTGGCCGCCCTGGCGGCCCGTGACATCGGCGGGCTGTTCCGCTGGATCACGAGTCTCACCGGGGCGAGTCAGAGCCGGATCGGCGCCGCCGTCGGGCTGGAACAGGGCTACGTCAGCCGGATCATGGCCGGACGCAAGGTCACTTCGATCGAGGTCCTGGAACGGATCGCCGACGGATGCCGGATGCCCGACCAGGCGCGAACCACGATGGGCCTGGCACCAAGACAGGCCGCACCACCAACCGACCTCGGCCGGCGCACTCCCAGCGAACCGCCGGCCATTCGGACCTGGCAGGAGGACATACGTAGTGCCGCAGAGCTTTGGCGAGGTGACGTGAACCGTCGAGACGTACTCCGGCAGGTGGCCTTCAGCTCCGCCGGCTACACCCTGCCGGCGCTGCGCTGGTTCACCGCACCCGACCCGGCCCCGGTGACCCAGCCCGGCCGCAGCACGGTCGGTCAACCGGAGATTGACACCATCCGCGCGATGACGGTGACCTACCGCCAGTTGGACAACCAGTACGGAGGCGGCCACGCCCGCGACACCGTCGCCCGCTACCTCCACCAGGAGGTCACCCCACTGCTCACCAACGGCCGTTACAACCACCCCACCGGCCAACGACTGCTCAGCGCCGCCGCCGAACTGGCCCAACTCGCCGGCTGGCAGGCGTACGACACCGCCGAGCACGGCATCGCCCAGCGGTACCTCACCCTCGCTTTGGACTTCGCCCACGCCGCCGCAGACGACGGCCTCGGCGCGGAAATCCTCGCCGCCATGAGCCACCAGGCCACCTACCTCGGCCACACCGCCACCGGCCTCGACCTCGCCCGCGCCGCCGGGCAGACCGCCCGCCGCGCCGGCCTTCTTGTCCTGACCGCCGAAGCCCACGTCATGGAGGCCCACGCCCTGGCCAAGGCCAAGGACGAACGAGCCTGCGCCGCCGCCCTACACCAGGCAGAACAGGCCCTCGACCGGGCCGATCGCAGCACCGACCCGCAGTGGCTCAGCTACTTCGACGAGGCGTACCTGTCGGCCAAGTTCGGCCACTGCTTCCACGCCCTCGGCCACAACACCCACGCCGAACGCTTCGCCGCCCGATCGCTACGGATGGACAACCGATACGTGCGCGGCAGGGCCTTCAACCTCGCCCTGCTCGCCAGCGTCCACGCCCGGCAGGACGAACCCGAACGGGCCTGCACCATCGGCGCGGAAGCCCTGACCCTGACCACTCAGCTACGTTCAGCCAGAGCCGTCCGCTACCTGCGCGAACTGCAAACACACCTCGCCCCGCACCGGCGGCTACCCGCCGTCCGGCACTTCACCGGCCGCATCGACGCCACCCTCGGCCCCCGTCGCTGACACCTACAGCTCTCCCCGGGCCTTACGCGCAACCAGCTCCAGCACCGCGATCACCGTGCCGGCACCGACGATCTCACCCCGAGACACCAGCTCGTACGCCTCGTCGAGCGGGATCCAGGCGACCTGCTCGGCCTCGTTCACGTCCATAGGGGCACCGATGTGCTCAGCCTGCCGGGCCAGGAACAGCAGATTCTCGGCGTCGGCGGTGCCGACCCAGGGTTGAAAGGACCGGAGCGGCTCGACCTCCTGGGGCCGCCAGCCGGTCTCCTCCTCGACCTCCCGCACCGCGCACTGAGCCGGCTGCTCGTGATCGTCGACGTAGCCACCAGGCAGTTCCCACACCCACCGGTCGAACACGAACCGATGCCGCCGCATCAACAGCAGGCGCTCCCGATCGTCCAGCACGGCGACCATGGCTGACCGGGGAGCCCGAATCACGTACTGCTCGAAGCGAACCCCGTCCGGCAGTTCCACCTCGGCGATACTCAGCCGCGCACGCCGGGTGTCGTCCACCACCCGCTCGCCGTGGATGGTCCACCGGGTCAACTCCGTCGCCTGCTTCTCCACCACCCCGCCAGTATCCACGCGAACCATACCCGCCCCACAAGCGGCATCTGCTGGACGCACCTCCCAGACGACAACCCAAACACCGACCCCCGTCGAGGGAGAGTGGCCTCACGTAGCAGTGGAGTGTGATCGAGTGCTATACCGCGTGGTCTGACGTACTGGTTGTTGCTTCGAGCATGATCGGGAGTTGCCATACGGCAGGGCCTTCGCTGACGTTCCGCTGGCTGCGGGCGCCTGAGGACGGCCGCAGGCCGCCCGCAGGGCAGTCCGTAGCGCGGTTCAAGTCCACCCCTGCCCGCACCTCTGTCGGTTCGGCGTTGGATCACGCCGCGCTGACGTGCACGTCGCGTCGCCTGTCGTCGACCCAAGGCCGTGCCACCTGCCAGCGAAGCTGCACAGAGGGGTATACAACCACCTTCTGATCCATCGTCCGCCTTTAAGTCTGTGGCCCTCAGGGAGTCAGACAGGAAACACCCGTTCTGATCGGGTAACCACCGATATCGAATTTTTCAGGTGATAGGACCGTCTCGCGTCGGACCCACCCGGATTGGTGCCTTCGGGGACGCAATCCCGCCTACGGGACTACTCTTACGTACCCCTCACCTGCTGTCGTGAGGGTGGAGCCCCTCCGAAGGCTGGAGCTGATCAGTGCGCCTCGCGTCGATACACGTACAGGGTTTCCGCAGTTTGGCCGACGTAGGCCCAATCGAGATCACTCGCCCGACGATCTTGGTGGGCCACAACGACAGCGGAAAAACCGCACTCCTCGACGCGATCGCGTATCTACTCAACAGGTACACCCTCAGCGAGGAGGACAGAACATACCTCAGAGAGCCGACTGTACCGACCTCTGGCGAATTAAGCGGCCGCTCAGCTCGCGTGGAGACGACTACCGTAACGGGCGAGTTTGTGCTCTCACCGCAAGAGCAGAAGGAATACGGACTTCTGGAGCGAGTGCGAATCCGCCGTCGCGCTACGGCGGATGGCCAAGGACGATTCGAAATCGAGGCCAAAGTTCCGGAGGACCTAGAATTCCGGGATCTGACGGCCAAGAGGAATGACGAGCTTCGAGACCTGGCAAAGGCACATGACATCGACATTCGAGGAATCACCAAGAAGGACGACCTGGTGGAGCGTATCAGCCTCCACGAAAAGGCTGCCCCTTCAATAACCGATTGGGTCTCGCTTCCGGACGCAAAAACAACGCTTCCCCATCTACTCAATTTTGGCGATCAGGACTCTGCCGAGACAGCCATCAAAGCCGCCCTAAATACCAGGTTTCAGCAACATCTCGATGATCCAGCGCTGAAGTCGAGGATAGACGATCTCAGGGACGAGCTGAGCAGCAGAGTCAAAGAGGATGCCAAGGAATTGGTCAGGCACGTCGAGGGCCGCTGCCGTGATTTAAAGTCTGTGGTGATCGAGCCCGAGATCAGCTTTAGCAAGGCGCTGCGGGCCACTCGCCTGAATCTTGCCACCACCGACGGTGAGGAGGTCGACATTGGCCGATTTGGCGCAGGCCGCGCCCGTCGAGTGAGCCTCGCAATCTGGGAATGGGCGAGCGAGACCCTTCGCAGCTCCCTCCCTCGCCCGCAGCACCTGGATGACCCACCAGACCAAGAAAGCCTGCTCGACGCCCAGCCACCAGACGCCGTTGTCCTTTACGATGAGCCAGACACCCACCTGGATTACCTTCAACAGCGACGCATAATGAAAATTATTCAGGAGCAGTCAGATGCCCCGAATATCGTCGTCGTTCTCGCAACACATTCGATGAATCTAATCGACGGTGCCGCCGTGCACGAGCTGGTTCACTTGAGGCTTAATGATAGCCGCCGAACCGAGGTGGATTGCCTGCTTTCGACGGGTTCCCACCATGAGCATGATCGACATTTGATGAACGTCGCCATCTCGCTGGGCCTACGGAATACCGTCCTTCTGCACGAGCGATTCTTCCTCGCCGTAGAGGGCGACACCGAGATGCAATCTTTTCCCATATTGTTTAAGCTCTCAACCGGCAAGACCCTTCAGCAAGCAGGAATAGCGCTGGTGGCCTGCAACAAGAATGAGGGTGCAATCCTATTTGCAGGCCATCTAGTCCAACACGGCAGACAAGTAGCCTTCGTTGTTGATGGCGATACCATCAAACAGAAGTTCTACAACGAAGGACGACTGGCGGATGCCGGGCTAAAGTTGCGCGAGCATGTTCACCTTGTCGGCAAACCCGACAAGGAACTAGAGCACCTCTTTACCGATGAGCAATGGTGCCGAGCAGCGAATGAGAATTGGCCCCGAGTTGACGAGCAGACGTGGACGCCCGACGACATCCGAGTCCTTCGAGAAGGTAAAAAATTCAGTGCCGGCCTGGCGGATACCTTCCGAACGAACAGCGAATCTGGACCAAGCGGAAAGCCAGCGACGATGCTTGCCCTAGTCCAAGGCTTCGACGAGCCCGCTGAGGTTCCTATGCCGATTCACGAGATCTTCCGCAAGCTGTTGGAGATGGCAGCACTAGACGCCTGAGCTTGAGAAGCGGCTCTTCGAGCGAGCATGCGATGACGGCGCTGGAGGGCCGTTGGGGGCTCCCACCCGTGCCAGCCCTGGCCCGGCGTCCACAGCTGGACATGCTCGCGCTCAGCGACGCCGCACCAACGGCAGCCACTGGGCGGCGCCACTTCCCCGTGCTGGTTGAGGGGCTGCATCGCATACCTCCCCGGCTTGGTGTACGTCAACCATGACACGCGGGTACGACATTTTCCATGGGAAGCCCACTACTTCTTGAAGCCGAGCAATCCCACAGAGTCAAGCCCTGGGCTGCTGATCACGTCAACGACCAACATCCAGCGGAGACGCGCACGCCTCGACCGCTCTGACAGCAGTCGGTCGACCTTCCAACCCGTCTGCCGCCGACCCTCAGGGCGCACATGCTCGGCTACGGCGGGCACTTCCTCACCAAGGCCCGCCGGTACTCGGTCACCTTCGGGCTGCTCCGCGACACCCGCGCCACCTACCGCCGCGCCGATGACAGCTCCGTCAGCGTCGGCACCCTGGCCTTCGTCGGTTCCGGGTGGCTCACCGACGGGGACGCGCTGCTCGCCAACACCGCCGCCGCCCAGCACCGGGAACGCAGCCGCGTCGGCCGGGAGGAACTCGCCCACGAGATGTGGTCGGGGGTGGCGGCGTGACCCGCCCCCTCGCCCCGCGCTGGTACTCCCCCGCCGAGGTAGCCGTCCTGCTCGGCTTCGGCATCTCCAAGGTCAAGATGAAGATCGCCACCGGTGAGCTGCGTTCCATCAAGGACGGCAAGTACCGCCGCATCCTGCCCGAATGGGTCGACGACTACATCCGCGACCAGATCGACCGGCAGGAGGCCGCCTGATGCCCGCCCGTGCCCGCGCCAACGGCGAAGGCTCGATCTTCCCGTACCGCAACGGCTTCGCCGCGTACGTCTGGGTCACCAAGCCGGACGGCAAGCGCACCCGCAAGTACGTCTACGGCAAGACCCGCGACGCCGTCCACGACAAGTGGATCAAACTGCACCAACAGGCCAAGGCCGGACCGGTGGCGACCAGTGTGCCGACCGTGGGCAGCTTCCTCGCCCACTGGCTGACCGAGATCATCGAGCCGAACCGGGCGCCGCTCACCTACGCCACCTACGAGACGTTCGTCCGGCGTTACCTCTCCCCCGGCCTCGGCACCAAGCGGCTCGACCGGCTCCAGGCGCGCGACGTGCAGACCTGGCTGAACCAGGTGGCCCGCACCTGCCAGTGCTGCGCCCAGGGCAAGGACGCCGCCCGCCGCAAGGAGAAGCGGCGCTGCTGCGCGGTCGGTCGGTGCTGCCAGGCGGTCCCGTCGACGCGCACGGTCAGCGACATCCGGGCCGCACTGCGGGCTGCCCTCACCCACGCCCAGGCCGAGGACCTCATCACCAGGAATCCGGCCGTGCCGGTCACCCTGGCCACCGTCCGCCGTCGACGGGGCAAGTCCTGGTCCAGCGACGAGGCACGCCGCTTCCTCGAATCCGCTCGCGGCGACGCCGATCCGCTCTACGCCGCGTATGCCCTGGTCCTCGTCACCGGCCTGCGCAAAGGCGAAGCCCTCGGCCTCACCTGGGCGGACGTCGACCTCGACGCCGGGGAGCTGACCATCGGGCGGCAACTGCAACGCGTACGCGGCAAGCTCCTGCACCGCGACACCAAGACCCAGGCATCCGACGCCACCCTGCCCCTGCCCGACATCTGCCTGGCCGCACTGCGACTGCGCAAACACCAACGCGACGAGGCCCGCGCGACGGCCGGTAAGGCGTGGCACGACAACGACCTGGTGTTCACCACCCGCTACGGCACGCCCATCGAGCCGCGCAACTTCCAGCGCTCCTGGCAGACCCGCTGCGACAAGGCGGCAACGAAGCCGATCACCGTCCACGACGCGCGACGGACCTGCGCCACCCTCCTGGCCGACCTCGACGTGCACCCGCGAGTCGCCATGCAGATCCTCCGGCACGCCCGCTTCTCCGTGACGATGGAGATCTACACGCAGGTGTCCTCGCAGGCGACGAGAGACGCCCTCAAGCGTCTCGGCGAATCCCTGACGCGATGACGAACTGCTGTACTTCGCTGCTGTACGGGCAGCAGAAAGGCCACCTCCCGAAGCCGGGAAGTGGCCTGAGCTGCGTGGGCGATACTGGGATCGAACCAGTGACCTCTTCGGTGTGAACGAAGCGCTCTCCCGCTGAGCTAATCGCCCTCAGCGCGGATGACTCTACCCGATCGGGCGGCCGACCCGCGAACCCGGGGTCAGTTCGTGGCGAGGTAGCGCAGGACCTGGGCGATCACGTCGATGCCGAGGCTGTACTTGATCGAGAGCAGGGCGACGGTGGCGACGAAGACGAGGCCGACCGAGCCGATGACCAGGCGCAGCACCAGTGACTGTCGCTTGACCCAGGCCGTCCAGCCGTGGACGTGGCGGCGGGTGAAGGCGAGCAGGCGTTTGGCCCAGTGGAACTCGACGGCCCAGATGCCGAGGCCGGCGATCACCAGGAGCCAGCCGGGGCCGGGTAGCGGGATGAGCACGATGCCGATGGTGACCACGAGGGCACCGAGGACGCCGATGACGACGCGCAGGGCCAGGCGGCCGGTGGGGTTGGCGCGGACCAGCGCGAGGGTGGTGGAGACGCGCTGCCGCCAGCGGGGCCGCTCGTCCACGGCGGTGGCGTCCGGTCCGTCGTCGGCCCGGTCGGCCTCGATTCGCTCGTTGCGCATGCGGTGAGGGTTTCCCCGTCCGGCGGGGCTATTCCCGTCGGTGAAGCCTCGTTCGTTGCGGCCGGTTCGGCGATTGTCGGCCGGTTCGTGGTCGACCGCTGACCGACCGTGCCGGTCGTGCTGTTCGTTCGGCACCCGTACCCCCGCTGTTCGGCTCTGCGGGCCGCGCCGTTCGACGGGTCCCGCCTCGCCAGCTGATCCACTGAGGATCGCTCACCGATCATTTCACGCCCAGTGTGGCGCGGGACCGTCACTGCAACGGCCGACTGGACGTTACCGGAGTAAGTCGACGACTGAGCTACCCGATGATCGGGCGGGATCAAGGCACTGGGCAGAACCGGAAATCCTAGATGAATTTTCACATTCTCGCGGCCTTTCCGAACCCTCTCCCACCACTGGGTGAAGTCAGCGTATGGCGGAGCGTAGGCAGAGGTAGCGCCTGAGTATGGGAAAAGCGGGACACGCGCGTTCCGCACGCGGTGCCGGGGGGAGAACGTCCATGAGTGTCATCCGACCGACGACCGTTGAGGTCGAGACGTCGCTAAGGCTAGTCGCGCCTGACGCCACCGCATTGCCGGTGCGCGCCAGTCTGCGCTACGACCCTGCTGACCCGTATGCGGTCCATGTCCTGTTCCACGCCGAATCGGCCGGTGGCGAGGCGGTGAGCTGGTCGTTCGCTCGCGAGCTGCTGGTCACCGGGCTCGACGAACCGGCCGGCATCGGCGATGTCCGGGTCTGGCCGTGGGCCACCCCGCGCGGCGACTTCGTCGCGCTGGCGCTGTCGTCGCCCGACGGCAACGCCCTGTTCGAGGTGCCGCGCAGCGTGCTGGTGCGCTTCCTGCGGCGGACCTACGTCGTCGTCCCGCGCGGCCGGGAGGCCGAGCACCTGGACGTCGACACGGCGGTGAACCGGCTGCTCGCCGGTCGCTGACCACCGACCCAGGCGGGGCCGCGCGGATCTGCCGAGTCCGCGCGGCCCCGGCTTGTCCGGCGGTACGCACACCACCCGCACCACCCGTGCCACGCGCCCGGCCCGGTGCCGGGCCGCACCCGGCCCCGGCACGTCAGGGCGTCCCACGGACGGTCAGCCGTGCGTGGTCATGCCCCCGTCGACCGGGATCACCGCGCCGGTCAGGTACGCGCCGGCCCGCGACGCCAGGAAGATCGCGACGCCGGCCATGTCCTCCGGTCGACCGATCCGACCGAGTGGCACCTGCGCCTCGACGGCAGCCCGCGCCTCCGGGTCGTCCAGGACGAACGCCATCATCTTGCTCTCGAACGGCCCCGGGGCGACCGCGTTGACGGTGATCCGCTCGCCGACGAGTTGGTGCGCCAGGCTGCGGGTCAGCATGTGCAGTGCCGCCTTCGTCGCCGAGTAGGCGTACACCTCCATGGCCGGGACCCGGAGTCCGTCGACGGAGCCGATGTTGATCACGCGGGCCGGGTCGTCGGCGCTGGCGGCGGCGCGCAGCACCGGCAGCAGCTCGGTGGTGAGCCGGAAGACGGCCTTGACGTTGACCGCCCAGAGCTTGTCGAAGGCGCTCTCCGGATACTCCGCGAGTGGTGCGCCCCAGGTCGCGCCCGCGTTGTTGACCAGGACGTCGAGCCGGTCGACCCGGTCCCGCACGGCGGCGGCCAACTGCCGTGCCCCGTCGTCGCTGCCGAGGTCGGCGGGGATCGCGGTGCAGTGGCCGAGCGCGGACAGTTCCTCGGCGACCGCCGCGCAGACGGCCGCCTTGCGGGAGGAGATGACGACGTGCGCGCCGGCCGCCACGAACCCTCGGGCGATCATCAGCCCGATCCCCCGCGAACCGCCGGTCACCAGGACATTCTTGCCGTCGACCGAGAACAGATCCTGCATGCCCATCCCCTCGCGAGCCGGCCGTGGCTCCCCGGGCGGTCGGCGCCACCGACGCGGACCGTCCGCCCGCCACGGCGACCAGATGACTACCGCCCGGTAACGTAACCGCCGGGCGGTACGCCGACAAGAGCACGGTCGATCGAGGCGTGGACGCCGACGGCGCCGGCTCGGCGACGCGCCCGTCACCAGAGGTGCGTACCGGCCGGTCGCGGGCTAACGTCGCAGGTGATGGTCCCTTCCGGTCACCTCGACAGGGTTCTACCCGACGCTGCCTCCGGCCCGGCCGAGATCGACACGATCACGCTGTGCGATCTGACGCCCGACACCGCGTGGCGCCGCCCGGTCCTGCTGGACCGCGAGCTGATCGTGCTCGGCACCGGCGGCCACGGCGTCGCCGAGGTGGACTTCCGCGCCCAGCCCTGCCGCCCCGGCACGTTACTGCGCGTACGCGCCGGGCAGGTGCTGCGCTGTCCGCTGCCCCGTCTCGACGCCACCGTGGTCCGCTGGCATCCGGACGCGTTACGTGGGCTCGACGTCGACGTGCACCACGTACCCACCCGGGTGCAGCTCGCCGGTGAGGACGAGGACGCGGTCATCAGCGAGGTCAGCCAGTTGACCGTGGACGTTCGTCGGCACCAGGACGTGCCCGCCGGCCGCAGCCTGCTGCGCTATCAGCTCACCGTGCTGCTGCTGCGTCTGAGCATGCTGCCGTCCGAGCTGCGCCGGGCCGGCCGCCCCGAGGAGGAGACCTTCCGCCGGTTGTGCCGTGAGGTGGAGCGCGGCTACCAGCGCACTCGTCGGGTCGAGGACTACGCCGAGCGGCTGGGTTGCTCGGTACGTACCCTCACCCGGGCCTGCCTGGCGGTGACCGGGCGCAGCGCCAAGCAGGTGGTGGACGAGCGGGTCGCGCTCCAGGCCAGCCGCTTGCTCGCCGCCACCGACGAGCCCATCGCCCGGATCGGTCGGCTGCTCGGCTTCACCGAGCCGACCAACTTCGGCCGGTTCTTCACCCGTGAGGTCGGGGTCAGCCCCGGTGCCTTCCGGGCCGCCCGCGAGCAGCCCGGACCGAGCCCGGTCGTCCGGCCCCGGCCGCCCGCCGAACCGGCCCCGATGCTGCGATCCCGTCCGTCGATCGAGGCCCGTCGGGCGTGACCCGGCCGGTCCGGTCGGTCACTCCGTCAGCCCGGCGACGCCCAGACCCGGGGCGGTTGGGCATGATGGCAGGGTGCAGATCTCCGCGCGTGGCGACTACGCGGTACGAGCGGCGCTGAGTTTGGCCGCCGCGTACCCGTCATTGCTGTCCACCCAGACCATCTCCGCGGAGCAGGACATGCCTCGCAAATTCCTGGAGGCGGTCCTGGCCGACCTGCGCCGGTCCGGCCTGGTCCGCGCCCAGCGCGGTGCCGAGGGCGGGTACGCCCTGGCCCGGCCGCCCCGGGAGGTGACCATCGGGGCGGTGCTGCGCGCGGTGGAGGGACCGCTGGCCGGCGTACGCGGGCTTCGTCCGGAGGAGACCAGCTACGACGGGGTGGCGCAGCACCTGCCCGGGTTGTGGGTGGCGGTACGCGCCTCGCTGCGCCGGGTGGTCGACGAGGTGAGCCTGGCCGACGTGGTGGGCGGACGGCTGCCCGCCCACGTCCGTCGACTGACCACCGCGCCCGACGCCTGGGAACCTCGCTGACCCACCCGCCCGTCACGGGTGGACACGGTCACGCGGCCGTGGTGTATCCGCCCCGGTGGTGCAGCAGCGGCGGGCCGTCCACTCCCTCGGCGAGCGCCAGCGGCTCGGCGATCACCAGCGCGTGGTCGCCGGCCGGCACCCGGTGCACCACCCGGCAGAGCAGCCGTGCCAGCACCCCGGTCAGCAGCGGCAGCCCGAACGGCCCGGCCTCCCAGTAGGGGTACGCGGCGAAGCGGTCGACGCCCCTGGCGGCGAAGATCCGGGCGGCCTCGGTCTGGTTCTCGGCGAGCAGGTGCACGGCGACGTGCTCGGCCCGATCGAGCACCGAGGCGCTGGACGAGGTCGCACCGACGCAGAACGACACCAGCGGCGGGTCCAGCGACACGGAGGTGAACGACGTCGCGGTGAACCCGGCCCGCAGGGGCGCGCCGACGTCACCGAGGCAGGCGGGTCGGGTCCCCCGGGCCACGGCGGTGACCACGGTGACCGTGCTGGCCTGACGGCGCAGCAGCGTACGGAACAGGTCCGGGTCCACCGGCCGCAGCTCGTCGGTGCGGCTGTGCTGCGCGGTGGTCATGCCGTCACCGACGGGCAGAGGCGGGGCGGCGTGGCCGGTGCGATGGGGTGAGGGGTGCGGTGCATGCGGGGTCCTCTCCGAAACGCCAGGTGGAGCCGGTGACTCAGCACGCCCTTCCCATGAGGTGAGATGAACGCACTTTCACTCCACGCACCCCTGATTCAACCAGGATCTTGAGTCCGACAACACCCATCTGATGAATAGGATATTCGGGCCACTGCGGACCTCTGATCTCCACTGTGCACCGCGTGGTTTGACGGATCTCCGATACGGGAATCTTCGATGCCGCGCGGGGATGACGAAGGGAGGCCCACGATGGGTCTGATGTTCCGCAAACGCAAGAAGTACGGGCCGCTGATCCTGAACTTCACCGAGAACGGTTTCTCGTCCTGGAGCATCAAGATCGGTCGCTGGTCGTGGAACTCGCGGGCCAAGGCGCACCGCGTCGACCTGCCCGGCCCGCTCTCCTGGAAGCAGGACAAGTCCCGGGCGTGAGCCCGTGAGTCGCGCGGGGCGTCGGAGCAATCCGGCGCCCCGTTCGCATGCCCGTCCCCGGTGCGCGAACGGTCAGCGGGCGGCGGCCGTGATCAGCACGTCCCCGCCGAGCCGGCCCTGCTCCGGGTCACGCCGCACCGCGCCCGTGTCGAGCAGCGCGTCCAGGGCCCGCACCGCGTCCACGGCCCGGTACGCCGTGTCGGTCACCGCGTACCGGCGCAGCTCGGTCACCGTACGCGGGCCGGAACGGGACAGCTCGGCGAGCAGCGCCTCACCCAGCAGTGCCGGGTCCGGTTGAGCGGCACCCGAGTCCCAGAGACTCTCCTTGAACGACTCCAGGCTGCGGTCCGAGGCGGTGCCGAAGCCGATCCGTCGACCGGAGGGCGACTCGACCTCGGCGACCAGCGGGAACCCGGCGTCGACCAGCGCCGCCCGCAGCGGGGTGTCCGGACCGGCCGGCACCAGCACCTCACCGGGTCGGCCGGAGGCGGCGGCGGAGAGCGCCACCGGATCGACGGCACCGTCCACCTCCAGGTAGGACAGCACCGGCGCACCGGACGCCCCGGCCGCGCGCAGCGCCACCGGCAGCAGGGCCGTCGGGCCGGGCATCAGGTGCACGGTGACCTCGGCCGGCAGTCCCGCCTCGGCGGCACCCAGCCGGGCCGGCAGCTCCTCGGTGCCGCCGGCCAGCACCAGCACGGTCAGCCGAGCCCCGCGTACGTCCCCGGCGCACTCGCCGGCCACCCGGACAATCTCCTCGGCCAGGGCGGGGTCGCGTCCGTCGTACCCGAGAACCACCGTCGCCCGGCGGGCACGCCGCAACGCCCCCGGCACCCAGAACCTCAGGTGCCGGAGCACCACCTGCCGCCCCACCTCGTCTGCCACCCTGCCGTTGTACCGCACCGCCCGGCCGCGCCGCGGGCACCCTCGGCAGTCCGGCGGCGCGGGTCAGTGCGACGAGCCGGCCGGGACGGAGATGCCGATGCCGCCCCGGGTGTCGCCGCCGTACCTGCTGATCTCGGCGGCCAGGTCGAGACGGCCGATCCGGGTACGGGCGTCGAGCGCGGCGTCGTCCAGCCGGTCGGCCGGCACCAGCCAGACCACCTCGAACTCCAGCCCGTCCGGGTCCTGCCCGTAGAGGCTCTTGGTGGTGCCGTGGTCGGAGGTGCCGACCAGCGCACCGGCCCCGGCCAGCCGACGGGCGGTGGCGGCCAGCTCGTCGAGCGTGTCCACCTCCCAGGCGAGGTGGTAGAGGCCGACGGTGGCCCGACCGGCGGCCGACGGGCCGGCTCCCGCGCCGATCTCGAAGAGGCCGAGGTCGTGGTCGTTGGTGGAGTCGGGGGCCTGGAGGAAGGCCGCGCCCCGGAACCCCTCCGGGGTCATCGGCACCCGGCGGAAGCCGAGCACGTCGCGGTAGAAGGCGACGCTGCGCTCCAGGTCACTGACGTAGAGGACGGCGTGGTTGAGGCGATGGATTCCCATGCCACCGAGGCTAGCGCGTTCTAGTTGAGCGCTCAACTAATGTCGCTATGATGGCGGTCATGACCCGCTGGCTGGACCCGGACGAGCAGCGCACCTGGCGCGCGTTCCTGACCGCCTCCCGGGCGTTGATGGAGACGCTCGACCGCGAACTCCAACGCGACGCCGGGATGCCGCACGCCTACTACGAGATCCTGGTCCGGCTCTCCGAGGCGCCGGAGCGTCGACTGCGGATGAGCGACCTCGCCGAGGCCAGCGGCTCCTCCCGGAGCCGCCTCTCGCACGCGGTGGCCCGCCTGGAGGCGGCCGGCTGGGTCCGCCGGGAGGACTGTCCGACCGACCGGCGCGGGCAGATCGCCCTGCTCACCGACGACGGCTTCGCCGCACTGGAGGCCGCCGCGCCCGGCCACGTCGAGGGGGTACGCCGTCACCTCTTCGACGCGCTCAGCCCCGCCCAGGTAGACCAGTTACGCCGGATCAGCGAGGCAGTGGCCGATCGCCTGACCCGCCCCTGACCGGATCCTGACCGAACCACTCCGGCGCGGGGCTTGTACATAACGTCGTCGGATGAGCACGATGGGGCGTGCCCTCCGGCTTCGGTGAACTGACTGATCAGGCGCACGACCTGGTCTCCTCCGGCGACCTCGCCGGTGCCCAGCGGCTCCTCGCCGACGCGCTGACCGGCGCCGACCCGCGCCCGGCCAACGCGACACCCGAGATCGCCGAGGCGGCCGGCCTGCACGCGCGGGTGCTGGTCGCCCTCGGCGAACCGCACTCGGCACGAGGCTGGGCCGCGTACGCGTACGCGGCCACCAGCCGCCTGCACGGCCGCTCCGACCCGCGTACGGTCGCCGCCGCGGCCACCCTCGCCGCGGTGCTGCACCGGGTGGGCAGTTGGTCCCGGGCCGCTCGGCTGTACCAGGAGGTCATCATCGAGCTGACCGCCTCGGACGGGCCGGAGTCCCTGCGGGTGCTCGCCGCGCACGCCGACCTGGCCACCGTGGAGTACGCCCGGGGCCAGTGCCAGGTGGCCCGCGACCGACTCCAGGACGCCTGGGAGCTGCACCGCGAGGTGTACGGCGACGGACAGCCCAGCGGCATCAAGATGCTCGCCCGACTCGGCTCGATGCAACGCGACTGCGGGCAGTTCACCGAGGCGCAGGACCACCTCGCGCTCGCCCGGGAACTCGCCCGTCGACACCTCGCCCCGGACGACCCGCTGACCGCCCAGGTGGCCTCGTTGTCCCGGGCCCCCGCCAACCCCGACCACGTCTGCGCCGACACCCCGCCGGTGGGCGCGGAGGGCCCCGTCGTACCGGCCGCGCGGACCCCGGCACAGGGCGACGCCCCGCCCAGCGGCGACTGGACCGCCCAGGCCGCCGCCGTACCGCCCGCCTGGCCCGACCACGACACCGGCGACCAGCCGGACGACCCCGGAGCGGACCGCGACGGGACCGACCCGACCTGGCCGGAGTCCCCGGCTGCCGAGGCCGGGGGCACCCAGACCTGGGCGGAATCCTCGGCCCCGGCAGCCGGGACCACGCCGACCTGGGCGGGGTTCGGTCCGGCGGGGTCGGGCGCAGCCGGGTGGCCCGACCCGGACGACGCCGACCGGGACTGGTCCGCGCCGACGGGAGTCCCGGCGGCGGCTGCCACCCCGGATTGGACGGCGTCGACCGCCGACGACGCCGGGTGGGCCGGGACCGGCGACGGGCGGACCTGGCCCACGGACACCCCCGGTCAGGCGTCCTGGCCCGCCGACACCGACGGTCAGTCGGGCTGGCCCACGGACGCCCCGGGTCAGCCGAGCTGGCCGGCGGAGACCGCCGGGGACCCGCGCTGGCCCGTGGACGCGCCCGACCAGACGGGCTGGCCGGCGGCGGGCGACCCGACGGATCCCCGGTACGCCGAGGAGCAGCACCCGCCCGAGGGCTACCACCCCGGTCAGGGCCACCCGGGCGGCCAGCCGCCCGCCGGGGCCGCGTCGCCGGTGCCAACCCCACGGCAGCCGGTGGACGGTCCGGCCGGGCCACCGCAGGACTGGTGGACCGGACAACCGACCGACCCGCCCTCGCCCGATCCCGCCCCTCCGCACCGGCCCACTCCCACCCCGTCGGCCGAGTCGAGCGGAGCGGCCGTACCGCCGAGCGTGATGGGCCTGACCGGTCCGGCGCCGCAGGCACCCGGGGTGTACCGGCTGCGGCGGCTGGAACCGGAACGCACCGGCCCGTCGTCGCGGCTGCTGCCGGTGCCGGTACGCCGCACGCCCGCCGCGCCCTCCCCCGGACCGAACCGGCTGGTGCCGATCATCGTGGCGGGCGTGGTCGTGGTGCTGCTGGGTGCCGCCGCGGTGATCGCCGGAGTGTCGAGGGTCGGGGACTCGGGCGAACCCGCCGCCCCGACCGCCGGGGGGACCCCGAGCGGGGCGGCTCCCCCGTCCGCGTCGGCACCGGAGGCCCCACCGGCCTCCCCCGGCGCGCCGCCCAGCGAGCTCTCGCTGCGCGACAACCGGGACAGCGTCACGTTGAACTGGACGTACCCGGCGGGGGCGGAGGGACCGGTGATCATCTCGGGTGGTCGGACCGGGCAGCCGAAGAACCCCTTCGCCGATCTGCCCGCCGGCACCGACAGTTTCGTGGTCTACGGCCTCAATCGCAGCCTCGACTACTGCTTCACCGTCGCGGTCGCCTGGTCCACGGACACGGTCGCGCGATCCGACGAGGTCTGCACCGAACGCCGCTGACCGCACCGCCCGGAGTTGGGACGCGGACGTCGCACCCGGGGGTGTGACGGGGCTCGACCGCCTTGGCTCCGGCGGTCGTCGCGCGGTATCTTCGGCAGTTCAGGAAACAAAAAAGAACGGCTCGAAAAGCCGTTCCTAATCGAACTCTAACCCACCGGGAGACGGATTGTCAAGGCACTCCGGCGGTTCGCCGTCCGACGACGAGATCGGCCGCGAGCAGGAGTACGTCTCGATGCTCTACCACCGCCTCGACGACCTGCGGGACCAGGCGTCACGGCGGCTGACCGAGGAGTTGCGGACGGCGGGCGGCACACTCCAGGCCCGCTCCCAACGCGACAGCGCGGTCCGCATGTACGCCGAACAGGTCGAGCAGTTCGCGGCGGTGGAGAACGGCCTCTGCTTCGGTCGGCTCGACACCGACGACGACGAGCGCCGCTACATCGGCCGGATCGGCATCTTCGACACCGACGGCGACTACGACCCGCTGCTGATGGACTGGCGGGCCCCGGCCGCCCGCGCCTTCTACCTCGCCACCGCCGCCAACCCGCAGGGCATCCGGCGGCGGCGTCACCTGCGTACCCGGCAGCGCAAGGTGGTCGCCCTCAACGACGAGGTGCTGGACCTGAACACCGCCTCCCCCACCGCCCACGAGGAACTGACCGGCGAGGCGTCGCTGCTGGCCGCGCTCAACGCCGGGCGTACCGGCCGGATGCGCGACATCGTCGAGACCATCCAGGCCGAACAGGACCGGATCATCCGCTCCGACCTGTCCGGTGTGCTGGTGGTGCAGGGTGGCCCCGGCACCGGCAAGACCGCGGTGGCGCTGCACCGGGCCGCGTACCTGCTCTACACCCACCGCCGGGAACTCTCCACCCGGGGCGTACTGCTGGTCGGCCCGAACATCACCTTCCTGCGCTACATCTCGCAGGTGCTGCCCGCGCTGGCCGAGACCGGCGTGCTACTGCGTACCCAGGGGGACCTCTTCCCCGGCGTCAGCGCCAGACGCGCGGAACCGGCCACCACCGCGGCGCTCAAGGGACGGTCGGTCATGACCGAGGTGCTGACCAACGCGGTCCGCGACCGGCAGCAGGTGCCCGACGAGCCGGTCGAGATCGAGCTGCCGCAGCAGGAGATCCTGGTCCTCGACCCGGCGACCGTCCGGGCCGCCCGGGACCGCGCCCGCCACAGCGACCGCCCGCACAACCTGGCCCGTGCCCTCTTCGACGTCGAGATCATCCACGCCCTGGCCGACCAGGTCGCCGAACGGATCGGCGCCGACCCGCTGGGCGGGGAGAACCTGCTCGAAGAGGCCGACCGTGCCGAGATCCGCCGGGAACTGCGCGAGGAACCGGAGATCACCGCCGCACTGGACGAGCTGTGGCCGGTCCTCACCCCGCAACGCCTGCTCGCCGACCTGTACGCCTCGACCGACCGCATCGCCGCCGCCGCGCCGATGCTCACCGCCGACGAGCGGGCCGCCCTGCACCGCGAGCCCGGCGGTTGGACCCCCGCCGACGTGCCGCTGCTGGACGAGGCGGCGGAACTGATCGGCGAGGACGACCGGGCCGCCGCCGCCCGCCGGGACCGCATCCGCGCCCTGGAACGCGAGTACGCCGAGGGCGTGCTGGAGATCGCCCGGGGCTCCCGGTCCATCGACGTCGAGGACGAGGCCGACGGCGGTGAGATCCTCGGCGTGACCGACCTGCTCGACGCCGACCGACTGCTGGAACGGCAGGAGGAGGCCGACCGGCTGACCACCGCCCAGCGCGCCGCCGCCGACCGGTCCTGGGCGTTCGGCCACGTGATCGTCGACGAGGCGCAGGAACTGTCCCCGATGGCCTGGCGGCTGCTGATGCGTCGCTGCCCGAGCCGCTCCATGACGATCGTCGGCGACGTGGCCCAGACCGGGGCGCTGGCCGGCACCCCGTCCTGGTCCGAGGCGCTGGCACCGTACGTGGCCGACCGGTGGCGGCTCACCGAGTTGACCGTCAGCTACCGCACCCCCGCCGAGATCATGGAGGTGGCCGGCCGCGTACTGGCCGAGATCGACCCGGCCCTGCGCCCGCCCCGCGCCGTACGCGCCAGCGGTTTCCCGCCCGCCGCGCGGGACGTACCGGCGGACCGGCTGACGGCGGAGCTGATCGGGGTCGCCACCGACGAAGCGGCCGGGCTCACCGACGGACGGCTCGGGGTGATCGTGCCGGCCGGTCGCGTCGACGACCTCGGTACCGCCCTGACCACCGCGCTGCCCGAGGCGACCGTCGGCGAGCAGCCCGACCTGGAGAGCCGGGTGGTGGTGCTGACCGTCGCCGAGGCCAAGGGCCTGGAGTTCGACTCGGTGATCGTGGTCGACCCGGACCGCATCGTCGCCGAGTCGCCCCGTGGGCGCAGCGACCTCTACGTCGCGCTGACCCGCGCCACCCAACGCCTCACCACCCTCACCCCCACCCCCTGACCCGCACCAGGATGTGGCGACGGCCCGGCCCCACCTGGGGCCGGGCCGGTGGTTGGGTGGGTCACTCGAAGCTGCCCACGTGGGTGGCCGGAGTGGACTGGTCGCTGGTGCTGCCGCCGGCCGGGGTGCTCATCCCGCCGGTGGTGGCGTCGCCGGTGGTGGTCGGTGCCACCTTGCCCCGGTGCCGTTCCGGCTGGCGGGCCACCCGTCGGGCGCTGGCCGGTCCGGCCGTACCGCCCGTCGTGGTGAGCGCGCCCTGCCCCCGGGTGGGACCGCCGTCGCGCAGCACGGTGGGGTCGATCGGCACGTGCGCCGGATCGTCCCGGTCGTCGCGCTGGATGGCACTCTCCACATCGGTGGGCGGTACGGTCACCTCGTCCACGGCGCCCTCGCCGTACACGCCGCCGGCGATCCGTTCCTCGGCCCGGCGGGCGGCGTCCTGTCGCATGTCGTCCTCACGCACGATCCATCACCTCGCAGAAGCGTCGGTCCTGATGGCGTGCCCGGTGACCGCCCCGGCAAACCCGGTCCACCGGTCCACCAGGCCCGCGCCGGCCTCCGGTCGCGCGTGCAGCCGGCCGCAGGTGGTGCGGAGAGCCGTGGCCGCAGGTGGTGGTGCGGGGCACGGTCGGAACGGGACATCGGGCGGGCTCGGGTGGTTTTCGCCAGGCCGGGCAGGTATCCCCGCGCCGGACGGATTCGGCCGGGTGGCGGGGTGTTACTGCCCCCCGGCGGCGGGGTAGACGGCGGGTGCCCCCGCCATGTGCGCGAACCGTGCCGTGGCCGACACGCGGTAGCGGGGCGAGGGCCGCAGGTGACGACTCATCAAATCCTGAGGAGGACAGATGAGCACGCAGGCTGCATCCACCAGGCCGATGAACCGTCCGGCGCAGGACGCCCAGAACCGGCAGGCCATGCAGGAGGCCGCCACCCACCCGATGCCGATGATGCACGACGGGCATCGGGGGGAGATGCCGTCTCCGGGTACGGAGACCAAGCAGTCGTTCCTGACGACGGAGTTCTGGATCTACGCGGCAGCCGTCACCCTCGTGGTGATCTCTGCCTTCTGGCGCGGGACCACCGCGAACGGCCTGAACCTGAACAACCCCGGTCAGGCGTGGTTCTTCATCACGCTGCTGACCATCGGTTACCTGGGTAGCCGTGGTCTGGCCAAGGCCGGTAGCCAGCGGCGTTCGGCCGCGGAGCGCAAGCAGCGCGGGCGGCGCTGACCCCTTGCGTGCGGTGGCCCTCCGGGAAGTCTCCCGGAGGGCCACCGTCCTGTCTGGTCACGCCCCCGCCGAGCGGGGGTGCGGCATCGTCTCCTAGAACTCCTCGAAGCCGCCGAAGTCACCGCCGCCGTCGAAGTCACCGCCGAAGTCGCCGGCCGCCTCGGTGACCTCCTCCTCGGCACCGTCGAAGGCGTTGCCGATCATGTGACCGGCGAGCATGCCACCGGCCGCGCCGAGCGCCGCACCGGCGACCACGCCACCCATGCCGACCCCGCCCCGCCGCTGCGGCGGGCCGTACTTGTGCGGCGCACCGTAGCCCTGCGGCCCGTAGCCCTGCGGCCCGTACCCCTGGGGGCCGTAGCCCTGCGGCCCGTAGCCGGGCGCGCCGTAGCCCTGCGGAGCGCCGTAGCCCTGCGGGCCGAACGCCTGGGCGCGCAGCGCGCCGAACCGCCCGATGGTCTCCTGGATCCAGCCGTCGACCGTCTCCACCCAGTCGGACCGCTCGGCGTCGGAGTGGGCCACCTGGTACCGGCCGAACACGTCCTGGCCGGGCGCGAGGAAGCCGCCCCGCTTGTCGCACTCGAGCACCACGTCCACGCCGTGCGGGTTGGCCACGAACGTCACTTCGAGTTCGTTGACGGTCTGCGCGTACTGCGGCGCGGCGAAGAACTCGATCTCCTGGTAGAACGGCAGCGTCTGACGTACGCCCTGGATCATGCCGCGCTCCAGGTCGGCCTTCTTGAAGCGGAAGCCGAGCTGGAGGAACGCCTCCAGGATCCGCTCCTGCACCGGCAGCGGGTGCACGTTGATCTCGTCCAGGTCGCCCTTGTCGACGGCCTTGGCGATCGCCAGCTCGGTACGCAGACCCATCGACATGCCGTGCAGCCGCTGGCCGTACAGCCCGGTGATGGGGGTTTCCCACGGCACCGGAAGCTGGAACGGGATGGACAGCGCCTGCTTCGCGGCGAGCTGGAGCGGGCCGCTGACGACCTGCCGGTGGAACTCCATCACCCCGGCCTGCTCGCCGACCTCGACCCGGGTGACCAGGCCGATCACGATCTGCTCGATGCTCGCCGCCGCCTCCCCGCCGAGCAGGTTGACCTGACCGTCGAGGGCCAGCCCGGGTCTGGTGTTCGGGTTGGCCAGGACGGTGTCCACACTCGGACCGCCCACGCCCAACGCGCTCAACATCTTCTTGAAGACCATTCAGTTCTCCTGCGGGGTCTGGTGCCCGGGCTCCCTTTAGGAACGGACGCTGACGGCGGCACCGTATCGGGCGGCCCTGAAAGGTCGCTGGGAAGCCGGTCGCGGAATTCCTGTCGGACGGATGTCGAGATCCGGCCCGGCGGCTTCGACCAGAGGGTGCGGGCACCGACAATGGTGCCCGAGGCCGTGAGGAGACAGTCGTGAAGTACATGTTGCTCATGCAGTCCAGCGTCGCCGGGATGGACTTCCCGCCGATCCACACCTGGGCTCCGGAGGAGCTCGGGGCGCACATCGGCTTCATGGGCGAGGTGGGCGCGAAGCTGGCCGCCGACGGCGAGTTGGTCGACGGGCAGGGCCTCGCCGGGCCGGCGCAGGCGAAGATCGTACGGGCCGGGTCCAGCGGCGCGCCGGTGGTGACCGAGGGGCCGTTCGCCGAGACGAAGGAGTTCCTCGCCGGGTACTGGATCGTCGACACCGACACCCCGGAGCGGGCTGTCGAGATCGCCGCCTGGATCTCCACCGCCCCCGGCCCCGGCGGTGCGCCGCTGAACATGCCGATCGAGGTGCACCCGGTGCTGTCCGCGCCACCAGAGGACCTGTGACGGACGATCGACGGACCGAGGACCTGCTGCGCGAGCTGGCGCCGCAGGTCCTCGGCGTTCTGGTCCGCAGGTTCGGTGACTTCGCCACCGCCGAGGACGCCGTGCAGGAGGCGCTGCTGGCCGCCGCGACGGGTTGGCCCGGGGCGGGTGTGCCGGACAATCCACGTGGGTGGTTGATCCAGGTCGCGTACCGGCGGATGGTCGAGCTGATCCGCGCCGAGCAGGCCCGGCGGGCGCGGGAGGACCTGGTCGCCCGGCGCGAGCCGAGGGACGCGCACCGCGTACCGCCGGTGGACGCGCACCTGGACGCGGACCGTGACGACACCCTGGAGCTGTTCCTGCTCTGCTGCCATCCGGCGTTGTCGTCCGCCTCGGCGATCGCGCTGACGCTGCGGGCGGTCGGCGGCCTGACCACCGCCGAGACGGCCCGCGCGTTCCTGGTGCCCGAGTCCACCATGGCCCAGCGGATCAGTCGGGCCAAGCAGCGCATCCGCGAGTCCGGTACGCCGTTGCGGCTGCCTGCGGCGGCGGAGTTGCCGGCCCGGCTGACCTCGGTACGGCACGTGCTCTACCTGGTCTTCACCGAGGGACACGTGGCCAGCGCCGGGGACACCCTGCACCGGGTGGACCTGGCGCAGGAGGCGATCCGACTCACCCGAATGTTGCACACCCGGTTGCCGGGCGACAGCGAGGTGACCGGGTTGCTGGCGTTGATGCTGCTCACCGAGGCGCGGGCGGCGGCGCGCACCGGCCCGTCCGGCGAGTTGATCCCGCTGGCCGAACAGGACCGCGCCCGCTGGGACCCGGCGGCGATCGCGGAGGGCGTCGCGCTGGTCACCCGGGCGCTGCCCCGGGGTCCGGTCGGCCCGTACCAGGTGCAGGCCGCCATCGCCGCGCTCCACGACGAGGCGCCGACCGCCGCGCAGACGGACTGGCCGCAGATCCTCGCGCTCTATCAGGTGCTGGAGCAGGTGTCGGCCAGTCCCGTGGTGGCGCTCAACCGGGCCGTGGCCACCGCGATGGTGCACGGCCCCGAAGCCGGGCTGTCCGCCCTGGCCGCGCTGGACGGCGAGGCCCGTCTGGCCGGTCACCACCGTCTTCCCGCCGCCCGCGCCCACCTGTACGAGATGGCCGGTGACCACGAACGCGCGGTGCACCAGTACCGGTGCGCAGCCGGCCTGACCGCCAGTCTGCCGGAGCAGCGCTACCTGCTGATGCGCGCCGCCCGTCTGGCCTGAGCCCGGACCGCCTGCTCGTCCGCCTCTCGTCCGCGCCGTCCGCCTCGGTGGAGCTCGGCACCGGCGGTGACCCGGGTGGCCGGGCCCAGGTCGGGCCCGGCCACCGTCAGGGTGCGGTCGTCAGCTCGCGGTGCAGGTCACCGCAGGAGCCGGGTTGCTGCCGCTCCAACTTCCGAGGAAGCCGAAGCTGGTGCTGGCACCGGCGCCGAGTTGACCGTTGTAGGAGACGTTGCGTGCGGTCACCGTGGTACCGCTGCTGGTGACCGTGGCGTTCCAGGACTGGCTGACCGACTGGCCACCGGCGAGGGTCCACCGCACCGTCCAGCCCGTGATGGCGCTGCTGCCGGCGGTCACCCGGACGTCGCCCTGGAAGCCGCCCTGCCACTGCCCGGTGATCGAGTACGTCGCCGTGCAGCCGGCCCCCGGCGGCGGGGTGGTCGGCGGAGGCGTCGTGGGCGGTGGCGTCGTCGGCGGAGGCGTGGTCGGCGGCGGGGTGCCGCCGAAGACACTGGCCTCCCGGGCGGTCTGCCGGATGCCGTTGGTGCCGTTGAACAGACGCTGGCCCCACGTGGTGAGCTGGTTCGGGTTGAACGAGGTGGCCATGTCGAGGTACTCCACGCCACCCCCGTTGCCGCTCCACGACCAGCCCAGCCAGCCGATGCCGTTGGCCTGCGTGTAGGAGAGGATGGCGTCCTCGTCCGGGTCGCCGTCGGAGTGGTAGTGACCGAACTCGCCGACCACGATCGGCAGACCACGGCTGCGGAAGCGGCCCAGGTAGTCACTGATCTCGGCGGCGGTGTCGAAGACGCCGTACATGTGGATTGAGAAGACCGTGTTGCGGGCCGGGTCCGCGTTGAACACCGTCGGCGCGCTGTCTCGCATCGTGAAGGACCAGTCCTGGCCCCAGTTCGGGCCGTCCACCATGATGGTGTGCGCGAAACCCGCGGTACGCAGCCGCCGGATCGCGTTCGACGTGTCGGTGGCCCAGGACGAGTAGTTCTGGTTGCCGTACGGCTCGTTGCCGATGTTGACGATCACGTACCGCTCCTGGCCGGTGAGCGCGCTGGCGATGCTCAGCCAGTAGTCGACCGCCCGGTCCAGGGTGGCCGCGCCGCTCTGCTCGCCGTAGCCGGTGGTGTCGTGCACCTCCAGGACGCAGATCAGCCGGTTGGTCTTGCAGAGCTGGATCACGTTCGACACGTCCTCGGCGCTGTTGCGGGTCCACCGGTCCCCGCTGGACAGCACCACCCGGACGGTGTTCGCGCCGAGCGCCTTGATGTTGGCGAAGGAGCTGGTCTGGTTCGCGTACCAGGTGTGCGCGTGGTTGACGCCGCGCATGATGAACTCGTTGCCGTTGGCGTCGTACAGCTTGCCGCCGCTGACCGTGAAACCGGTGGCGGCGTGCGCCGACGGGCCGAAGGCGAACACTGCGGCGACGGTCGCCAGCAGCACGGCGCCGACGGCCCCGAACAGTCTCTTCATCGATTCCTCGCAGGAGTTCTCTCCCTCCGTGCCCAGGAGGGAGTGCGGTGAGTGGCAGGTGCGGCGGCTGTGCCCGGCAGCCGCACGGCGAGAGGCCCGGCGAGGCAGGCATCAGCGTAGGCCGATGGAGCCTCGGAAGCAACCGGTTCAGTAGAGCGGCCGACGGCCGGCGACCCGTGGCGGCCCGGTTTCTGGTGGGCCGTCACGGGCGGACCATCCCCACCACAGGATGGGCTCCAGGCCGGCGCTGAACCGGTTCAGGCAACGGTAGGCAGCCGCCGGAGAGCCCGTCAAGCGTCGACCAGGGTTGACCCATCCGGGCCCGGGTATCCGCAAACGGACCGCCGGGGAGCGAAGGAGACAGCATGGTCAGCATCGGATACACGTTGATGTGCGAACAGGCAGGCCCCAAGGAACTCGTCGACTATGCGGTACGCGCCGAGGCCGCCGGTTTCGACCAGCTCGTCATGTCCGACCACTACTACCCCTGGCTGGAGTCGCAGGGCCACTCGCCGTACGCCTGGTCGGTCCTGGGCGCGGTCGCCCACGCCACCTCCCGGGCGGAGCTGATGTCGTTCGTGACCTGCCCGATCCGCCGCTACCACCCGGCCGTGGTGGCGCAGAAGGCCGCCACCGTCGGGCTCCTCTCCGACGGACGGTTCACCCTCGGCCTGGGCGCCGGGGAGAACCTCAACGAACACGTGGTCGGCGCCTGGCCGCACGTGCAGCAACGGCACGAGATGTTCGAGGAGGCCCTACAGATCATCCGGCCGCTGCTCGACGGCGAGACGCTCACCTTCTCCGGCAACCACTACGACGTGCCCGACGCGTACCTGTGGGACCGGCCCGACACGCCGGTGCCGATGGCGGTGGCCGCGTCCGGACGGCAGTCGGCCACCCTCGCCGCCGAGTACGCCGACGGCATGATCGCCACCGAGCCGCAGGCGCACCTGGTGGAGATGTACGAGGAGGCCGGTGGCGCCGGACGACCCCGCTATGGTCAGGTGGCCATCTGTTACGGCCCGGACGAGACGGAATGCCGCAAGATCGCGCACGACCAGTTCCGATGGTTCGGGCTCGGCTGGAAGGTCAACGCCGAACTGCCCGACACCGACGCGTTCGAGGCCGCCGCGCAGTCGGTACGCGAGGAGGACGTGGCCGCCGGCATCTCCTGCGGCCCGGACGTGGACAGGCACGTGGACGCGTTCAAGAGGTTCGTCGACGCCGGGTTCACCCACGTGGCGCTGGTGCAGGTCGGCGGCGACAACCAACCGATGTTCCTGGACTGGGCGCAGGAGCAGTTGCTGCCCCGGCTACGCGAACTGTGACCGGCAGGAGATGACTCGACCATGCGTATCGGCAACACGGAGATCCGACCGGCCGGCGGCGGCCTCGGCTGCCTACTGATGATCCTCTTCTCGATCGTCGCCTCGATCGTGCTGACCGTCCTACTCAACCTGGTGCTCTGACCGTCGGCGTAGCAGCACGAACGCGGATGCAAGGAAGGGCGTGGTTGTAAGGGAAGGCGTGGTTGTAAGGGAAGGGCGTGGATGCAAGGAAGGGTCCCCTGCTAACGCCTCGTGTATAGGAAGGGTCCCCTCCTTACATCCAGGTGCCGCCGAGCGCAGAATCACGCGGCGTTGCCGGTCCGCCTGCCCGGTCGGCGGCGTAGGCCGAGGCCGACGAGAACGTCGCGGGTGGCGTGGCCGATCGGCTCCAGAAGGGCGCGACAAAGCCAGCCGACCGTCGCCTGCCAGACCGCACCGACGGCTCGGCAGACGGGCAGCAGCAGGTGCGTCCACACCCACAGCCCGGCCCGGAACACCGGGCGCAGCGTCCACACCCAGCCCCAGCGGAGGATGCGCCCCGCCGTACGCCAGGCCCAGCCCAGCACGGCCAGCACCGCGAGCCATCAGCCCAGCAGTCGGGCGGGCGGGGTGAGCACGCGTACGGTCCACGCCAGCGGCAGCCACACCAGGTAGTACGACGGCACCAGCACGAGGACCCGCACCAGCCAGGCCAAGGAGTTGACCAAGGAGTTTGCGTCCTCCGCCTCCGCCTTCCGTGGCTGAAACCTCTTGATCAACTCAGGAGGTGGGGGCGGTGGGGTGGGGTGGGGTGAGGGTGAAGGTGGCGGTTAGGGGGTGGTGGTCGGAGGCTTGGTGGGTGTCGGGGCTGCGGATCACCCGGGCGTCGACCAGGCGGGCGGCCAGGGCGGGGGTGGCCAGCAGGTAGTCCAGGCGCATCTCGGCGAACTCCGGGGTGTGTCCGTAGCCGGTGGGCACGGTCGGGCCGGCGGTGGCGGCCAGGTCGACCAGGCCGGCGGCGAGCAGGCGGGCCACCGCCCGGGTGTCCACGGTCCGTCCGTCGCGCCGCAGGTGCCGACGGCGGTACGCGGGGGCCAGCCGGGCCAGGCTCCGGGCATGGGCGCCGCCACCTGTCTGGACGAGGTCACCGGCGTGGTCGGTGGGTTCGGCGTACGGGTCGAGGGTGTTCAGGTCCCCGGCGAGCAGGGCGAGGTCGGCGCGGGCCCGGCGCAGCGCGGTGGCCGCCCAACGGGCCTCGACCAGACGGCGACCGCCACGGTACGGATAGAAGTGGGTGCTCAGGACGGCCAGCGGCCCGGCGTCGGTGGACAGTGTCACGCGCTGCGCCGCGTGGTGGAACGGGCGGCGGACCGGCCCGGACGCCACGGTCGGCCAGCGCGGGTGCACGAGGATCGCGACCGGCTGGCCGAAGGGTGACCGGGCCAGGTGGGGCGTCAGACCGGCGTCCGCGGCGAAGCGGGCCACGTCGAGGCCGCGCAGTTCCTGGAGGGCGAGGACGTCCGGCCGGTACGCGGCGACGACCCGGGCCAGCAGGATACGCCGGTCCGGGCCGCCCCGGTCCCGTCCGCCGTTGCGGATGTTCCAGGTCATCACCCGCAGCACGGTCACCTCAGCCCGGCTGGCCGGCCTTGGCCAGCTCGTCGTCCAGGGTGTCCACGTCCTCCGACTCGATCTCGGGTCGGTTGCCCGCCCGCACGTCCTCGTTGGGGCGTACCACCCAGTAGAGCAACCCGATCCAGAGCGCGGTCAGCATGATCGCGCCCATGAAGTCGGTCGGGTGGTGCATGCCCCGGTACATCCGGGAGATGGCCACGCCGACCGGCATGATCACCGCCGCCGCCGCGAACAGCCAGCGCCACCACCGGTCGGTACGCGGGAACACCACCACCGCGATCGCCACCCACAGGCAGAGTGTGGCGGCGATGTGGCCGGACGGGAAGGAGGAGGTCGGCATCGGACCGTCCAGGTTCTCCACCGGCGGGCGCGGCCGGTCCACGGCGGCGGCGGAGGCGAGGAACAGTGTCAGCTCACCGAACATGGTCAGCGCCACGAAGAGCACCGGCCGCCAGCGTCGCCAGATCGCCAGCACCAGCGGGCAGAAGACCATCGAGATGAGCAGGATGGCGTGGGTGTCGCCGACCTTGCTCCACCACCAGCTCACGTCGTCCAGGAACGGGGTGCCGTGCTCGGCGAACCAGCGCGGCACGGTCTCGTCGAGCCGGGCCAGGAAGGTGCCGTCGGCGTGGTAGCTGACGAACATGCCGAAGCCGTAGAGGGCGCCGAAGACCAGCACCCAGCCGACCACGATCTCGGCGATGCCGGCGCGGGCGTGCGGCAGCAGCTTCTCCTCGTCCGGTGCCAGGGCCACCTCGTGCGCCGCCTCGGGTTCCAGTCCGTCGGTCAGCGGGGCGGCCGGTCGGCCGCGTTCCAACCGCCACAGCCGGAAGGCGTACGCGGTGACGCCGAGCCAGGCCGCGCCGAGCAGCCAGGCGCCGAGCACGTCGGAGAGGAAGTGCACGCCGAGCGCGACCCGGGTGAATCCGATCAGGACCACCACGGTGGCGACCAGGGCGATCGCCGGTTTGCGCCAGCGGGGCGCCATGGCCGGCAGGAACACCAGCAGCAGCGCGCCGTAGGCGACCATCGACCCGAGCGCGTGCCCGCTGGGGAAGCTCTGCCCGGCGTACGTGCCGATGGGCACGTCCACCTCGGGGCGCAGCCGGTCGACGAGCGTCTTGAGCGACGGGTCGAGGATCAGCGCCCCGGCGCCGGTGACGATCAAGAAGACCGCGAGCCGGCCCTGCCGACGGATCAGCAGCCCGACCACGGCCACGGTGACCAGCCAGACGATCACCGGTCGGCCGCCGAGGTCGGTGATCGCGTTGAGCACCGTCACCAGCGGACCGATGGGTGAGATCTGCTCGTTGAGCCACTGCGCCACGCCGTGGTCCACGTCGTACAGCGGGGCCCACTGGACGCGGACCAGCACCAGCAGCAGCCCGAACCCGACCCCGGCACCGAGGACGAGCAGCAGCCCGGCGAGGGTCCGTTCGGTGAAGTGACCGAGCGGTCGTCGCAGTACGTCCCGGACCGCGCCCACGGCAGCCTCCTCCTCAGGTGGCGCCGACCGACGGCGACGCCTTCTGGCGTGGCGCTGTACCCGCGTCGATGCCTGCGTACACCCGTCCGGGCGGCGGGGCGCTACAGCGCGGTCATCTCGCCGGTGTCGAGCAGACCGGCGCGGGGCGCGTTCGGCTTCCACAGGTCCGGCTTGGCGGGCTCGGACACGCCGATGCGGACCGCCTCCAGTTGGGCGGCGAAGGCCAGCCCGCCGAACAGCGCCATGCCGGTGAGGTTGGCCCAGAGCAACAACGCCATCATGCCGGTCAGCGCGCCGTACGTCTGGCCGAAGTCCGCACTGAACGCCACGTAGCCGGCGAGCAGCAGACTGGCCAGCCACCACAGCACGGTGGCGATGCCGGCGCCGAAGAACAGCCAGGACAGGCCGGGTTGGCGGCGACGCGGGGCGTACCGGAACAGCACCGCCACGGCCAGCACGGTCAGCCCGAGGCTGAGTGGCCAGCGCACCACGTCCCAGACGGTGGCGGCCAGTTCACCCCAGGCGTAGTGGCGTTCCACCGAGTCGCCCATCGGGCCGCCGCCGACCAGGATGAGGAACCCGGTCAGCGCCGGGATGCCGGCGAGGACGGCGAGCGCCGCGGCGCGCAGGTACTTGCGCAGGGCGGGGCGGTCGCGCTCGACGCCGTAGATGCGGTTGGCGCCCCGCTCGATCTGCGCCATCGTGCTGGTCAGCGCGACCAGCCCGGTGCCCAGGCCGAGAGCCAGCGCCACCTCCCCGATGTCCTCGACGCGTTCGCCGCCCGCACCCTCGCCGAGCAGTTCGGCGACGACCGCCTCGCTGGCGCCGGGGGTGAGCGCCAGCACGGTGTCGGCCACCACCTCGCCGCCCTCGGCCGCCCCGAGCTCCGCGATGAGCCCGGTCAGCGCGATCAGGAACGGCACCACGGCGAGGCAGAGCTGGAAGGCGAAGGCACGGGCGTGGCTGAACCCGTCGCCGTAGCGGAACCGGACGAAGGCGTCGTGGAGCAGGTGCCAGCCGCCCTCGCGGCGCAGCGTCTGCCAGGCGTGGTCGGCGCAGAGCTGCTCGTCGGACATCAGCCGGGTCTCCGGCACCATCTTGGTGCTACTCACCCCGACCCTCCTCGATGAGCCGCTCACCCCGCTCGGCGGCACCGGACGCGTCCTCGGCCAGGTCGGGTGTGCGGTCGGGCTGCGGTACGCACAGCCACAGGGCCCGTCGACGGATCTGCACGTTCAGCTCACGGCCGGGCTCGATCAGATCGCCGTCCAGTTCGCGCGGTTGTGCGCGGTTGCTGGTGATGGTCACCCGACGGGCCCGGAAGACCTCCATCCGGGGCACCCGGTCACGGCGGCGTACCACCGCCCAACCGAGCGAGAGCCAGTGCCGCAACCGGTGCGGGGTGAGCACGGCGACGTCGAGGTAGCCGTCGTCGGGTTCGGCCTCGGTGAGCAGGCGTACCCCGCCCTGGAGGCGGCCGACGTTGGCGACCAGCACCGAGCGGGCGCGGCGACGCAGCGGCGGCTGGTCGTCCAGCGAGACGGACACCCGCATCGGGCGGTCCCGCAGGTGGCGGGCGGCGCCCACGACGTACGCCGGCCAGCCGATCCGCCGTTTCGTCGTCTCGTTGGTGGCGGCCAGCATCTGGGCGTCGAAGCCCATGCCGGCCATCACCGCGAAGTGCTGTCCGTCGACCTCGCCGACGTCGAGCAGTCGCCGTCCGCGCTCGAGGGCCACCTCGATGCCGGCGGCCAGGTCGTTGGAGAGTCCCAGGTTGGCGGCGAGCAGGTTACCGGTGCCCTGCGGAAGCACGGCGAGGGCGACGTCGGTGCCGACCAGGGCGCTCACGCAGGCCATCACGGTGCCGTCGCCGCCGCAGGCGAAGACCACGTCCACGCCCTTGGCCAGGGCCTGCTCGGTCTGGCCACGACCGGGGTCCTCGACGGTGGTCTCCAGCCACAGCGGCTCGGGCCAGCCGGCGGCGGCGAGCGCGTCGACGACGGTGCGGCGGAACGTATCGATGTCGTCCACCTTGACCGGGTTGACCACGACCGCACTGCGTAGGGCCTGTCCGTGCCGTCCAGCTTCCACGGCGTCAGTGTGCGGCACGGTCGACGGTTCGGCGACCCGACGCCGGGTGACCAGGTTCACCCGGCCGGAAGGTGTGACGCCGACCTGCGGCGTGGCGGCTCAGGCGGCGGCCCGCAGGGCGCTCTCCACCCGGTGGCGCACGTCGGCCAGGTCCACTCCGGCCTCGGTGAGCACCAGCGCGGCCAGCCCGTTGCCCTCGCGCAGCAGCCCCAGCAGGATGTGCTCGGTGCCGATGTGCCGGTGGCGCAGCCGCATCGCCTCGCGCAGGGCCAGCTCCAGCACCTTCCTGGCCCGGGCGGAGAACGGCCCGCCCGGTTGCCGCCGCAGCCGACCCCAGCGGCGACGCGGTGCCGGGACGGCCTCACGCAGCGCGTCGGGGCCGAAGGACTCCTCGATCCGGGCCACGATCGCGGCCAGGTCGATACCGATCTCCCGCAGCGCGGCGGCGTCGGCCTCGGCGAGCCCGTCCGCACCGCGTACGGTGTGCCGGCGCACCCGCTCCCGCAGGTCGTCACCGGTGACTCCGACGTCGCGGAGCACCCGGGCGGCCAGCGCGTCGCCGTCGGCGAGGAGGCCGAGCAGCAGGTGCTCGGTGCCGACGGGTCCTCGCCCCTCGGCCCGCGCCTCGTCGCGTGCGTGCCGCACCACGGCGCGGGCGCGGTCGGTGAACCGTTCGAACATCACGCCTCCCGGGAGGATCCGACCGCCGGTCGCCCGGCGTGCTTCTTGTGGACCGCCTGCCGACTGACCTCGAGCGCGTCGGCGATCTCCTGCCACGACCAGCCCTGTCGTCGGGCGTTGTCGACCTGGACCACCTCGAGCCGTTCGAGCAGCCGGCGCAGGGCGCGGACCGCGCGTAGGCCGACCCGGGGGTCGGTGCTGCCGGCCGCAGCCGCGAGTTCCGTCGCCTGACTCATGCCGTCAACCTACATTGACACACCCGACCCTGTCAACCCCGGTTGACACCCGGCGTCGGCCCGCCGCCACCCGCCAGCGCGGTCGTGCTCCGGGTACGTTCAACGCCCTGACCAGGGCGGGCGTCCGGCGATCACGCCCCGGCGACGCATCGGCGCGACTAGCCTCAACAGCAGGCCGAGCGCAGCGCGGGGGTGATCGCGGATGGCCCCAGGCGGCGAGACGCCGGTGCTGGTCGGCGTCGGTCCGGACGGCGCGCTGCCGGTGGCCCGTACCGCCGCTCGGGTGGCCGCCGCCCACGGCCGCGCGCTGCACCTGATGCACGCGTTCAACTGGGCCGCGCTGGAGGCGCCCGCGGTCACCGCGTCCCGCTCGCACGCCGAGGAGCTGCTCGCCGAGGCCACCGTGGCGGCCAACCAGAGCGAGCCGGACGTCCCGGTCAGCGCCGAGGTGATCGAGGGTTCGGCGGTGTCGACGCTGGTCCGCAAGTCCGAGTCGGCCTTCCTGGTGGCCGTCGGGGACGGCGGCATGGCCCACTGCGACCGCTGTATCCCGGCCGACAGTCCGGCCGTCCAGGTGGCCGCCCGCGCCGAATGTCCGGTGCTGGTCGCCCGTCAGGAACCTCCACCGGCCGGGCCGGTGCTGGTCGGGGTGGACGGCTCGACCTCCGCCGAGATCGCCCTGACCTGGGCGTACGCCTGTTCCGGTCGGCACCGCTCGCCCCTGCTGGCGGTGTGGGTGGTCGAGTCCGACGCGGCGGTGGGCGAGGCCACCGACCGGCTCGCCGCACTGGTGGCCCGGCACGGCGCCGGGCATCCCGACGTAGCGGTGGAGTGCCGGGTCCTCCGGGGCGAACCGGGTGACGTGCTGGTCGAGCAGTCGCGCACCGCGCAGTTGGTGGTGGTCGCCGCGCGCGGCGACGAACCGTGGCGCGGCATGCTCGGCGCGGTCAGCCAGTCGCTGCTCTACCACGCCCCGGCCCCGGTGCTGGTGGTCCGCGGTGTCACCGGGCCGCCCGACGACGACGGGCCGGGACACCCGGGTGGGCGGGACCAACGGCCCTGATCCACGCCCGCCGATACCGCGAAGCTGGAGGCAGGAAACCCGCGCTGCGGATGCAGAATCCACCGACCCGCGAGAGGCTCAAGCAGTATGGACACGGCCGTGGACATCCCGAGCACCCTGACCGACGAGGACCTGCGCCGCCTGGACGCCTACTGGCGGGCGGCGAACTACCTCAGCGTCGGGCAGATCTATCTGCTCGACAATCCGCTGCTCCGCGAACCGCTGACAGCCGAACACGTCAAGCCCCGGCTGTTGGGACACTGGGGCACCTCGCCCGGCCTGAACCTGATCTACGCCCACCTCAACCGGGTGATCGTCGCCCGCGACCTGTCGGCTCTCTTCGTCACCGGTCCCGGCCACGGCGGTCCGGCGGTCGTCGCGAACACCTGGCTGGAGGGCACCTGGAGCGAGCGGTACCCTGGCGTCGGCCGCGACGAGGCCGGGATGGCCCGGCTGTTCCGCCAGTTCTCCTTCCCCGGTGGCATCCCCAGCCACGTGGCCGCGGAGGTGCCGGGCTCGATCCACGAGGGCGGCGAGTTGGGGTACGCGCTCAGCCACGCCTACGGTGCCGCGTTCGACAATCCCGACCTGCTGGTGGCCTGTGTCATCGGGGACGGCGAGGCGGAGACCGGCCCGTTGGCCGGGAGCTGGCTGTCGACCGTGTTCCTCAATCCCGCCCGGGACGGCGCGGTGCTGCCCATCCTGCACCTGAACGGCTACAAGATCGCCAACCCGACGGTGCTGGACCGGATCCCCGAGTCCGACCTGCTCGCCATGATGCGCGGCTACGGCTACCAGCCGTACGTGGTGGCCGGTGACGAGCCCGCCGCCGTGCACGAGACGCTCGCCGCCACCCTCGACCGGGCGCTGGACGAGATCGCCGAGATCCAGCGTCGGGCCCGATCCGGTGCCACCACCGAGCGTCCCCGCTGGCCGATGATCATCCTGCGTACGCCGAAGGGCTGGACCGGCCCGCGCGAGGTCGACGGCAAGCAGGTCGAGGGCACGTTCCACGCCCACCAGGTGCCGTTGTCGAACGTCCGCAGCAACCCGGAGCACCTGGCCGAGCTGGAGCGTTGGCTGCGCAGCTACCGCCCGGAGGAACTGTTCGACGCCACCGGTGCCCCCGTCGCCGAGCTGGCCGCCCTGCCGCCCACCGGGGACCGGCGGATGAGCGCCAACCCGGTCACCAACGGCGGATCGGTGCTGCGCGACCTGGACCTACCGGACTTCCGCGACTACGCGGTGGACGTGCCGAGTCCCGGTGCCACGGCCACCGGCGCCACCGGCGAGCTGGGCCGGTGGATCCGCGACGTGATCGCCGCGAACCCGCAGACGTTCCGGCTGTTCGGGCCGGACGAGGTGGCCTCCAACCGGCTCCAGGCGGCCTTCGAGGTCACCGACCGGGCCTGGATGGGCACCACGGTGCCGGGCGACGACCACCTCTCCCCCGACGGGCGGGTGATGGAGGTGCTCTCCGAGCACCTGTGCCAGGGCTGGCTGGAGGGCTACCTGCTGACCGGCCGACACGGCGTCTTCACCAGCTACGAGGCGTTCATCCACATCGTCGACTCGATGGTCAACCAGCACGCGAAATGGCTCAAGGTGACCCGGGACATCCCCTGGCGGATGCCGGTGGCGTCGCTGAACTACCTGCTCTCCAGCCACGTCTGGCGGCAGGACCACAACGGCTTCTCGCACCAGGACCCGGGCTTCATCGACCACGTGATGAACAAGAAGGCCGAGGTCGTCCGGGTCTATCTGCCGCCGGACGCGAACACCCTGCTCTCCACCATGGACCACTGCCTGCGCAGCCGGCACTACGTCAACGTGGTGGTGGCCGGCAAGCAGCCCGCGCCGAACTGGCTGACCATGGACGAGGCCGTGCAGCACTGCCGACGCGGGGTGGGCATCTGGGACTGGGCCGGTACGGACGGCGGCAGCGAGCCGGACGTGGTGCTCGCCTGCGCCGGTGACGTACCGACCCTGGAGACGCTGGCGGCGGCGGACCTGCTGCGCCGGCACCTGCCCGACCTCAAGGTCCGGGTGATCAACGTGGTGGACCTGATGCGACTCCAGCCGTCCAGCGAGCACCCGCACGGCCTGCCGGACAACGAGTTCGACACGCTGTTCACCCGCGACAAGCCGATCATCTTCGCCTACCACGGCTACCCGTGGCTGATCCACCGGCTCACCTACCGCCGCACCAACCACCACAACCTGCACGTACGCGGGTACAAGGAGGAGGGCACCACCACGACGCCCTTCGACATGGTGATGCTCAACGACCTGGACCGGTTCCACCTCGTCATCGACGTGATCGACCGGGTACCCGGGCTCGGCGACCGGGTGGCGTACCTGCGGCAGGAGATGAGCGACGCGCGCGACGCGGCCCGCGACCACACCCGCCGGTACGGCGAGGACGACCCCCGGGTCGCCGAGTGGCGCTGGGTCCGCGAGACCGACCCCACCAACCCCTGAGGAGGAAGCAGCCATGACCAGGAGTACGAGCGGCGCGGAGATCGTGGTGGGCTACGACGGCTCACCGGACGCGGCGGCGGCCCTGGACTGGGCGCTGGAACAGGCCCGCCGTGACGGCCGCGCGGTCCGGCTGGTGTACGTCTTCGAGTGGCTCACCGTGGCCGGCTGGGTCGGACCCGGCGTCACGCCCGGCATGTGGCCCGACGAGCAGGCCCGTCAGCAGGTCGAGGAGTTGGTGGGCAGGGCCGCGAAGGAGGCCGGTGCGGCCAACCCCGAGCTGACCGTACGCGGCGAGGTCCGCGACGGCCCGCCGGCCCTGGTGCTGGAGGAGAGCTCGGCGGAGGCCGACCTGGTGGTGCTGGGCGGCCGGGGACACGGCGGCTTCGCCGGCCTGCTCGCCGGATCCACGGCGGTCAGCGTCACCGCGCACGCGCACTGCCCGGTGGTGGTGGTCCGCCGCGACACCGCCGACGCCGCACGGACCGGGCACGTCACCGTGGGGGTGGACGGCTCCGAACCCTCCCTGGTGGCCCTCGGCTACGCGGTCGAGCAGGCCGCCCTGCGCCGGGTGCCGCTGCGGGTGCTGCGCGCCTGGCAGCCCAAGGGCGACCAGTGGAACCTCACCGGTGAGCAGGGCCGCGACGCGGCCCTGGCCGAGGACCGCGCGGAGCTGGACGAGGTGCTGCGCCGCTGGCGGGAGACGTTCCCCGACGTCGAGGTGAGCGTCGAGACGGGCACCGCCGCACCGGCCGGGCTGTTGATCGAGTCCAGCCGCCAGTCGCAACTGGTGGTGGTCGGCACCCGGGGCCGGGGCGGCCTGCGCGGCATGCTGCTCGGCTCGGTCAGCCAGCAGCTCATCCAGCACGCGCACTGCCCGGTGGCGGTCGTCCGGGAACGCTGATCCGATCCGCGCCGACCGGCGTCAGGCCGGTCGGCGCGGCCCGCCACCGAGCGCCCGCAGGGCGTTGAGGATCACCAGCACGTCGATGCCCTCCTGAAGGAACGCACCGGCCACCGGCGGCAGCTTCCCGGCCGCCGCGAACCCCATCGCGACGACCGCCAACCCCATCCCCACCGTGGCGCTCTGCACCGCGATCCGCCGGGCCCGGCGCGCCACCTCCACCGCGTCGGCGAGCGGGTCGAGCCGGTCGACGCTCAGTACGGCGTCGGCGACGTCGGCGGAGGCGGTCGCCCCGGTGGCACCCATCGCCACCCCGACGTGCGCCTCGGCCAGGGCGGGCGCGTCGTTGACGCCGTCGCCGACCATCACGGTGACCGCCCGCCCCGCCTCGGCGCGTACCCGGGCGGCCTTCTCCTGCGGGGTGCACCGGGCCAGCACGTCGTCCACGCCGACGGCGCGCGCCACCCGGCGCGCCGTCTCCGGGCGGTCTCCGGTGACCATCACGATCCGGGTCATCCCGGCCGTCCGCAGCCGGTCCACCACCTGGCGGGCGTCCGGGCGTACCGGGTCCTCCAGCACCACCGCGCCGAACGGCCCGGTCTCGTCGGACACCCACACCACGCTGTGTCCGGCCTGCTCGGCGCGGGTACGGACCGGCACCGCCCACGGCGGCGGGTCGGCATCGAGCTGACCGACGCGGATCCGACGTCCACCCACCCGCCCGCGCACTCCCCGGCCCGCCTCCTCGGTCACCTCCGTCGGCGCCAGCAGACGCATCCCGCGCCCTCGGGCATCCCGGACCAGCGCCGCCGCCAACACGTGCGGGGAGAGTTGTTCCACCGAGGCGGCCGAGCGCAGCATCTCGTCGGCGTCGCCGCCGGGGGCCACCACCAGGTCGGCCACCCGTGGTCGGCCCAGGGTGAGCGTGCCGGTCTTGTCGACCAGCAGGGTGCGGGCGCGACCGAGCACCTCCAGCGACCCGCCGTCGCGGACCAGCATCCCCCGCCGGGCCACCCGGGACAGCCCGCTGACGATGGCGATCGGGGTGGCCAGCAGCAGCGGGCACGGGGTCGCCACCACCAGCACCGCCACCGCCCGCAGGAACTCCCCGGACAGCGTCCAGCCCAGACCGGCCAGCACGAGGGTGAACGGCACGAACGCGACGGCATAGCGGTCGGCCAGCCGCACGGTCGGGGCCTTGCGGGCGGTCGCCTCCTCGGCCAACCGGACGATCCCCGCGTACGTGCTGCGGGCGGCGCTCTCGGTGGCCCGCAGCCCGAAGCCCGCCCCGGCGTTGACCACGCCACTGGCCACCCGCTCCCCCGCCGCCCGCTCGACCAGCCGGGACTCCCCGGTCACCACCGACTCGTCGAGGGTCGCCGCAGACTCCACGACGCCGTCGACGGCGACCACGTCACCGGGGCCCACCAGCAGCCGATCCCCGACCGTCACCCGGTCCACCGGCACCACCTCGATGTCACCGTCGGCGGTACGCCGACGGGCGGTACGCGGGGCGCGGGCGAGCAGGGATCGCAGGTCACGGGTCGCCCGTCGGTGCGCGTACGCCTCCAGGGTCCGGCCGGTCGCCAACATCAGCGCGACCACGGCACCGGCCAGGTACTCGCCGACGACGAGCGCCCCGGCCAACGCCAGGACGGCGATCACGTCCACGCCGAAGCGTCGTCGCCACAGCTCACGCAGCATCGAGGCGGTCGCCGGCAGCAACGCGACGAGGGTCGCCGCCGCCCACACCACGTCGGCGATCCCGGCCCGTCCGGCCAGTCGTGCCGCCGCTCCGGCCAGGACCAGCGCGGTCAGTGCGGTCAGCGGCGCCCACAGCCACCACCAGCGTGGTCCACCCGACGGCGCGGGGCGCGGCGGCAGGCACTCGCGGGGACCGTGGTCCGGCGCGTCCGACGTCGGTTCCGCCATGCGCGGATCGTCGCAGGCACCGTGCCCCACCGTCGGGCACTCGGGCCAGATTCCGGGCCGAACTACCCGTCGACGCCGGGTCCCTGGGCCCCTGCGGGTCCCCCGGCGGATGCCGCAGGATGGACCAGACCCGGCCCACGGCCGTACCGAGGTGCGGCACGATGAGCAGAGACGAAAGGTCGTGACGATGAGCCACCAGACGCCGGCCACGCACCGCCCGCTGCCCACCGCGCTCGCGGAGGCCGCCACGATGGCCGGTCGGGCGCCCTCGGTGCACAACGCGCAGCCGTGGCGCTGGCGGGTCCTGCCCGACGCGCTGGAGCTGCGGATGGTGCACGACCCGCAGTTGGCGGCCACCGACCCGGAGGGCGAGCTGGCCCGGTTGAGCTGCGGCGCGGCGCTGCACCACGCCCGGCTGGCGTTGGCCGCCGAGGGCTGGACGGGGACCGTACGGCGGATGCCCGACCCGGCGGAGCCGGACCTGCTCGCCCGGCTGACCGACCTGCGGCCCGGCGGGGCCGACCCGGACGCCATGCGGACCGTCCAGTGCATGCAGGTCCGGCACACCGACCGTCGACCGGTCAGCGACGAGCCGGTCGGCGGCGAACGACTGGACGCGGTCGGCACGGCCGCCCGCCGGGAGGGCGCCCGGTTGGAGATCCTCGACCGCGACCAGGTGCTGGAGTTGGCCGCCGCCGCCTCGCACGCCGCCACCGTCGAGGCCGACGACTCCCGGCTGCGCGAGGAGTTGGCCTACTGGACCAGTCGGGCCGCCGGGACCGGGCTGACCGCCGAGGTGCTGCCCGAGCAGGCCCCGCAGACCACCGTGCCGGGCCGGGACTTCGGCCGCCCCGGGACGCTGCCGGTGGGGCCCGGGCACGACCGGGCCGCGTCGTACGCGGTGCTCTACGGCGACCAGGACGAGCCGGTGGACTGGCTGCGCGCCGGTGAGGCGCTCTCGGCCGCCTGGCTGACCGCCACCCGACTGGGTGTCTCGGTGGTGCCGCTGAGCGGGGTGGTGGAGGTGCCGGCGACCCGGCAGGTCCTGCGCGGGGTGCTGGCCGGGCTCGGCCACCCGTACCTCGTCCTGCGTCTCGGAGTCGCGGACCCGACGCACGCCGGCCCGCCGCACACGCCGCGACGGGACCGCGCCGAGGTGGTGGACACCTCCGCGGTGGACGGAACAGCGGGATGAGCCGGCGGCCGGCGGCCGGTTAGCATCGCCGGGTGACCGTCGGCGATCCCCACCCCCGGCACGGGCCACCGTCCCTCGGGCTCAGTCCGCTCTCCCGTGTCCACCTGGACGAGCTGCTCCAGGAGATGCTGGACCGCGTCGGGGAGGTGATGACCAGCCGGGAACGGCTCCGGGCCCTGCTCGACGCGGTGGTCGGCATCGGCACCGACCTGGACCTGCGCAGCACCCTGCAACGGATCGTGCAGTCCGCCTGCGACCTGGCCGGTGCCCGGTACGGCGCGCTCGGCGTGATCGGCACCGACCGGACGCTGCACGACTTCATCACCCACGGCATCTCCCCCGAGCTGCACGCCAGGATCGGTGACCTGCCGCACGGCCGGGGCGTGCTCGGTCTGCTGATCGACGAGCCGAAGCCGCTGCGGATGCCGGACATCACCCAGCATCCGCGCTCGTACGGGTTCCCGCCGAACCATCCGCCGATGCACACCTTCCTCGGCGTGCCGGTCCGCATCCGTGACCAGGTCTTCGGCAACCTCTATCTGGCCGAGAAGCAGGGCGGCACGCAGTTCACCGAGGACGACGAGGAGATCGTCGTCGCGCTCGCCGCGGCGGCCGGGGTGGCGATCGAGAACGCCCGGCTGTACGCGCTGGCGCACCGGCGGGAACGCTGGCTCGCGGCCACCGCCGAGATCACCTCGCTGCTGCTCGGCGAGGTACGCCGCACCGACGCGCTGACGCTGGTGGCACGGCGTGCCCGTGAGGTCGCCGAGGCCGAACTGGCCCTGGTGCTGCTCTACGACGACGAGGCCGACCACTTCACGGTCGAGGTCGTCGACGGTGCCGGCGCTCAGGCACGCGCGTTGGTCGGCACGGTGCTGCCGGCGGCGGACACCAGTTTCGCCGGGCCCGTCGCGCAGCGCCGGCACGACTCGGTGGACGACCTCGCCCACGCCGCGCCCTGGCCGGCGGTGCTGCACACCGGGCCGGCGGTGATCTCGCCGCTGGCCACCGCCGACACCCTGCACGGCGTCCTGGTGATCGCGCACGCCACGGAGCACGGTGGCGCCACCGACGAGGACGTGGCGCTGCTCGGCAGCTTCGCCGGGCAGGCCGCGCTGGCCATGGAACGCGCACGCGGCCAGGAGGAGCGCGAGCAGTTGGTGGTCCTGGAGGACCGCGAGCGGATCGCCCGGGACCTGCACGACGTGGTCATCCAGCGGCTGTTCGCCACCGGCCTGCACCTGCAGAGCGCGGTGCCGCTGGCCGCACGGCCCGAACTGACCAAACGGATCAACGCGGCCGTCGACGACCTCGACGCCACCATCTCCGACATCCGCCGTACCATCTTCGAGCTGCGCAGTCCGGTGAGCGCGGCGCTGCGCACCGAGATCCGCGAGGCGGTGGAGGTGGCCGCCGGGTCGTTGGGCTTCCGGCCCCGGCTGGAACTGACCGGTCCGGTCGACAGCGCCGTCCCGGACGCGGTCCGTCCCGATCTCACCGCCGTGCTCCGGGAGGCCCTGTCCAACGCGGTACGCCACGCCGAGGCGTCGGCGGTGACGGTGTCGGTGCGCGTCGACGGCGGGCGGGTGACCGTGCTGGTGACCGACGACGGGGTGGGCTGCGACCCGGCCGCCGCCCGGGGCGGGCTGGTGAACCTGCGCGAACGCGCGGAACGCCACGACGGCACCTTCGAGGTGCGCCCGGCCCGACCGCGCGGCACCGAGCTGTGCTGGTCGATCCCGCTACGGGACTGAGCGGCCGGGTGTCGGCGTACGGTCAGCGGGGCTTGCCGAGCAGCCGGGTGGCCAGCACGGCGGCCTGGGTACGCCGTTCCAGACCGAGCTTGGCGAGCACGCTGGAGACGTAGTTCTTGACCGTCTTCTCGGCCAGGAACATCTTGCCGGCGATCTCCCGGTTGGTCAGGCCCTCGGCGACGTACTCCAGGATCCGCCGCTCCTGCTCGGTGAGGGACTGCAACTCGCGCGGCTGCTCCACCCCGCTGCGGATGCGGTCCAGCACCCGGGTGGTGATCGCCGGGTCGAGCAGCGACTGCCCGGCCGCCACCCGACGTACCGCGTCGACCAGGTCGGTGCCGCGGATCTGCTTGAGCACGTATCCCGAGGCACCGGCCATGATCGCGGCGAACAACGCCTCGTCGTCCTCGTACGAGGTGAGGATGAGGCCCTTGATCGAGGAGTCCACGGCCCGCACGTCCCGGCACACGTCGATGCCGTTGCCGTCGGGCAGCCGGGCGTCGAGGATCGCCACGTCGGGGCGCAGGGCCGGGATCCGGCGGGCGGCCTCCGGCGCGGAGCCGGACTCGCCGACCACCTCTATGTCGCCGCTGGCCTGGAGCAGGTCGGCAAGGCCACGACGGACGACCTCGTGGTCGTCGAGCAGGAACACCCGGATCATCCCTCGTTTCTACCCGTTCTCCCCCGCCGCGTGCAGGGGCCGAAGGTCCCGTCCCACCACCCGTCGCCCGATCGGACGCGCGGTCCGACGTCGGCGGTGCCCGGGCAGGGGCGGGGTGTCCCGGTGGTTCGGGACGTGTGGCCCTGCTCGACGGGGGTCCCCGAGGCGCACCGTGGGGAGGTACCGGCGAGCGTGAGGGGGCAGGACCATGGAGACCGGCTACACCGTCGAGCAGCTTCGGGTCGCCGCGGCCGACGCGATCCGCGCGCCGTCCCTGCACAACGTCCAGCCCTGGCGGTTCCGGCTGCGTGAGGGCGGGATCGAGGTGCTGCTCGACCCGCAGCGGCGGCTGCCCGCCACCGACCCGAGCGGTTGGGGCGCCCGGGTCGCCGGTGGCGCGGCGTTGTTCAACCTGCGGCTGGCGCTGGCGGTGGCGGGCGCTCCGGCCACCGTCCGGCTGCGGCCGTACCCGGCGGAACCGACCGTGCTGGCCCGGTTGGTGCCGGACCTGCCGCGCCGACCGACTCCGGCCGAGCAGAGCCTGCACGGGGCGATCCGCCGCCGGTTCAGCAACCGCGCACCGTTCTGGCCGGATCCGGTACCCGCCGACACCCGCTGGCGCCTCGGCGAGGCGGCGCGCGCCGAACACTGCTGGCTGGAACTGCTGATCGGGGTGAGCGCGGTCACCGCGTTCGCCGAGATCGCCCGCGGCGCGCACCGCGTCCTCGAACGCGACCCGGCCTACCGGGCCGAACGCCTCACCTGGGTACGCGCCGAGCCCGCGCCCGACGGGGTGCCGACCACGGCCGGTGGACCGCAGGCCGAACCGCAGGACCTGCTGCCGTCGCGCGGCTTCGGTGCCGCCCGACGCGCACCCGGCCGCGACTTCGAGCCGGAGCCGCTGGTGGCGGTGCTCGGTTCGGCCGGCAACACCGCCGTCGACCAGGTCGTCGCCGGTCAGGCGTTGCAGCGGGTACTGCTCACCGCCACCGACTCCGGGCTGTCGGTGTCGATGCTGTCCCAGCCGATCGAGGTGCCCTCGGCCCGGGATCAGCTCCGGATGTCGTTGGGCCGGTTCGGCACCCCGCAGATGGTGATGCGGATCGGTTTCGGCGGCCCCGGTCGGCCCACCCCGCGCCGCCCGGTCGAGGAGACGCTGGACCTGCCGGTGCGCCTCGGCTGACCGGCGAGGCCGGGTGGGCCGGGGTGGCGCTCAGCGGGCCGCCGGGACCGGGTCACCGGTGGCCAGCTCGGCGAGCAGGGCGGCCTCGCGGGCCGGGTCGAGACCCACCGGCTCCCGGGCCGGGCGGCCCGCCCGGCCCGGCACCGTGCCGACCCGGCGCAACCACTCCCAGGTGTCGGCGACGGTGTCGGCCACCGGTCGGCCGACCAGCCCGGCTGCGTGCGCCCGGGCGACGTCGACCTGCTGCATCCAGCGGTACTCGTGGCCGGGCGGCAGCCAGATCGGCACCTCGCTCCACGGGGCCACGCCCGCGTCGAGCAGCCGGTCCGGCGCGATCCAGCGCAACGAGGCGTCGGCGCCGGTCGCCGCGACCGCGGCGGCGAGCAGGTCACCCATGGTGGCGTGCCCGGGACGGCCGATCACGTTGACGGCGCCACCGAGCCCGGAGACCCCGGCGTCGAGCAGGAAGACAGCCAGGTCGCGCACGTCGACGTACTGCAACGGAAGGTCGGCGGGGCCGGGTGCGAGCACGTCCCCACCCCGGGCGATGCGCGTCAGCCACCACGGCAGCCGGCCGATGTCCTCGCCTGGGCCGAGGATCAGCCCGGCCCGGGCCAGCAGCACCCGGTCGCCGAGGACCGCCTGCACCGCCCGTTCGCTACCGCGCTTGAGCGTCGGGTAGTCGCCGTCGGCGGCGGCCGGGTCGGCGTCGACCACGGCGCCGTCCTCGGTCACCCCGGCGGGCACCGGCGGCGCGTAGACCGAACCGGAGGAGACGTAGACGTAGTGCCGGACCCGCCCGGCGAGCATCCGCGCACCGGCCAGGGCGTCCCGGGGCGCGCCGTCCCAGGTGTCGACCACCACGTCCCACTCGCCGTCGGCCAGTGCGGCCAGCCCGTCCGAGGTGGTGCGGTCGCCGACCAACTGCCGTACGCCGTCCGGAGGAGCCCCGTGCCGCCCCCGGTTGAACACCGTCACCGTCCATCCACGACGGACACCCTCGGCGACGGTCGCCCGGCCCACGAATCCGCTGCCGCCCAGCATGAGCATTCTCATGCGGTCCACCCTGCCGCGTGTCGGGCTCGGCGAGGCACCTCGTTCACCGTCAGCGGATCTGCCCTCGGCAGAAGCGCTGAGTGCCGTGCCCGGCGGACGCCTCAGGCGTGCGCCGGGCACGGGCTTCGGCAGGGCGGTGCCGCGGGCACGGCGGGCACTCCTGGCCGGCTCCTTCATCGAAGGTTGGCACGCTAAATCGTCGTCTCGACCGAGACGGGCGTCAACAACTTCCGGAAATTATCGGTAGTTCAACCGGTGGTCGACCGGGCGGCGGCGCTGTCCCGGACCACCAGCTCGGTGGCCAACTCGATCCGGGGGCTCTCCACCTTCTCCCCCTTGGCCAGCCGCAGCACCGTCCGCGCCGCCAACATGCCCATCTCGGCCAACGGCTGACGCACCGTCGTCATCGGCGGCGAGGACCAGCGGACCTCCGGCAGGTCGTCGAAGCCCACCACGCTGACGTCGTCGGGCACCCGCAGACCCCGCTGCCGGACCGCCTCGTACACCCCCAACGCCATCTGGTCACTCGACGCGAAGATCGCCGTCGGCGGATCGGCCAACCCCAGCAGGCGGGTGCCGCCCACGAACCCGGACTCGTGATAGAAGTCGCCCGGGCAGACCAGCGAGTCGTCGAAGCCCAGCCCGGCGGCCTCCAGCGCGGCCCGGTAGCCGTCCATCCGGGCCCGGCTGCACATCAACTGCGGCGGACCGGCGATGAACCCGATCCGCCGGTGCCCCAGCCCGATCAGATACTCGGTGGCCCGCAGGCCCCCCGCCCAGTTGGTCGCGCCGACCGTCGGCGCGTCCTGCGGCGGCAGACCGTCGGCGTCCACGATCACCACCGGGACGTCCATCCGGCGCAACTCGGCCCGCATGGGCGCCTCGACCATGGACGTCACGAAGATGACGCCCTCGGTGCCCCGCCCGCGCAGGCCGGTCAACCACTGCTCGGCGGGGGCGGTCTGCCGGTGGATGGCGGAGACCACGGTGCCCACCCCGGCGGCGTGCGCCACGTCCTCCACACCCCGGATGATCTCCACCGCCCACGGGCTGTCCAGGTCGTTGAAGACCAGGTCCACCAACCCCGAACTCGCCCGCATACTCGGCGGACGGCGCTGGTACCCGTACCGGGTCAACAGCTCCTCCACCCGCTGACGCGTCTGGGGAGCCACGTCCGAACGCCCGTTGATCACCCGCGACACGGTCGGCACGGAAACGCCGGCCAGATCGGCGATCGCCGAAATCGTGACCCTGCGGGTCTCTCTGGCAACCACAGCTCCACCCACCCAACCCGGTACGGCGACCCACCCGGCGAGGCAGCCGACAACACCCACCCTAGTGCCGGAAATTTCACGCGCATACCGGGAGGTGGGGCAGATCCCTCGGCCCGTCGGGCGGTCAGCTCCTCGGCGCCGCCGCGCTGTCCCGGATGACCAATTCGGTGGCCAACTCGATCCGGGGGCTCTCCACCTTCTCCCCCTTGGCCAGCCGCAGCACCGTCCGCGCCGCCAACATGCCCATCTCGGCCAACGGCTGACGCACCGTCGTCAACGGGGGCGAGGACCAGCGGACCTCCGGCAGGTCGTCGAAGCCCACCACGCTGACGTCGTCGGGCACCCGCAGACCCCGCTGCCGGACCGCCTCGTACACCCCCAACGCCATCTGGTCACTCGACGCGAAGATCGCCGTCGGCGGATCGGCCAACCCGAGCAACCGCACACCGCCGGAGAAGCCGGCCTCGTGATAGAAGTTGCCGACCTGGATCAGCCGGTCGTCGATGGGGATGCCGGCCGTCTCCAGCGCCGCCCGGTAACCGTCCATCCGGGCCCGGCTGCACATCAACTGCGGTAGTCCGGCGATGAACCCGATCCGCCGGTGTCCCAGCCCGATCAGGTACTCGGTGGCCCGCAGGCTGCCGGCCCAGTTGGTGGCACCGATCGTCGGCGCGTCCTGGGCGGGTACGCCGGCCGGGTCGACGATCACCACCGGGATGTTGAGACGACGCAGCTCGGCCTGCTGCGGCCCCTCCAGCGTCGAGGTGACGAAGATGACGCCCTCGGTGGAGCGGGTGCGGATGTTGTCCAGCCACTGCTTGGCCGAGGAGGTGCGGCGGTGGATGGCGGAGACCACGGTGCCCACCCCGGCGGCGTGCGCCACGTCCTCCACACCCCGGATGATCTCCACCGCCCACGGGCTGTCCAGGTCGTTGAAGACTAGGTCCACCAACCCCGAACTCGCCCGCATACTCGGCGGACGCCGTCGATACCCGTGCCGGGTCAGTAACTCCTCCACCCGCTGACGCGTCTGGGGAGCCACGTCCGAACGCCCGTTGATCACCCGAGAGACCGTCGGCACGGACACGCCGGCCAGTCGGGCGATCGCCGCGATGGTCACTGTGCGGTTGTCGTTGGCAGCCACGCGGCGCCTCCATCTCCTCGCTCGAGGGACGCCGCCGACGGGGACGTCACTGCTGGCTCTTCGCCACCGCGGTGATGTCCTTGAGGATCTGATCCGGCCGCTTACGACCGATCATCAGCTCGGCGACGCTGTCGTTGACCTGCTGACCGACCGCCGGCGGGTACGCCTGGTCGAGGTAGAGCTGGAAACCGGTCGCGACAGCCAGGTGCGCCGCCACCACCTGGTTGTTCGGGTCCTTGATCCGCCCGACGGCGGCCAGGTTGGTGGGGAGCACGGCCCCGGTCTCGGCCGCCCGGCGCTGGTTCTCCGACCGCAGCAGCAGGCGCAGGAAGTCCACCGTCGCGGGCGGTGCGTCGCGGCCCACCGCGAAACCGTTGCCGCCGCCGAACGCGTCGGTGGCCGCGCCCTTGCCGCCCTCCACCGTCGGGAAGGTGAAGAACCCGAGCTGGTTGCCGATGCCGCGCTTGCTGTTCGACGACGACGCCTGGATCGAGGGCGCCCACTGGCCCATCAGCTCCATGGCGGCCTCACCGTTGCCCATCGTCGCGCCCTGGCCGTCCGCCGTGCCGTACTCGGCGGAGCGCCAGTTGCGCTGGAACGGCTTGAGATCGACCAGTTCCTTCAGGCGCTCACCGGCGGCCACGAACTCCGGGGTGTCGAAGTTCCCGGTCTCGCCCGCGCGGCGCAGGGCGTCCACACCACCGACGCGCATCGCCAGGTACGCCCAGTAGAAGTGCCCCGGCCACTTGTCCTTGCCGGCGAGGGCGATGGGGGTGATGCCGCGCGCCTTGAGCTTGCCGACCGCCTCCAGCAGCCCGGCCCAGGTGGTCGGCGGCGAGGTGATGCCGGCGTCGGAGAAGTGGTCGCGGTTGTACCAGAAGCCGGTCATGCCCACGTCGAACGGGATGCCGTAGATCCGTCCGTTGATCGTGTAGGGCTGCAACGCCGCCGGGAGCAACTGCCCGATCCACGGTTCCACCTCGGCGGTGATGTCCTTGACCAGGCCCGCTTCCACCTGCTGCTGCAACAGGCCGCCGCCCCACGACTGGAACAGGTCCGGTGGCGTGCCCTTCTTGGTGATCTCGGCCAGCTCGCCCTTGAAGATCTCGTTCTCCAGCGGCTCGATCTCGAACGTCACGTTCGGGTGCCGGCCCGAGTACACCCGCGCCAGGTCGGCCCAGACCGGAAGCATCGGCTCGGTGTTCTGGATGTGCCACCACTTGATCGTCTGCGGCGCGCCGGGGCTCTCGGACTCGCCCCCACCACATCCTCCGAGCAGGAAGGAACCGGCGCCGAGGCCGGCCAGGCCGAGCAGTGACCTGCGGGAGACGGGCGCTGTCATCTGTATCCCTTCGACAACCGGTGACGTACGCATAGGGCACCGCGATCGGCGACAGGCCGCGAATGGCAGTTCGAAAGTTTCAACCCGTTGCCGGCATTTTCGACGTGATGGCCGGCACGTTACGACGCGTCGACGTACCCGGTCAAGAGGCTGTCGCAAGCAGACACTACCCGCTACGGTGATCCGAATCTCGAGGGGTTCCCGCAGCCCACTTCCGGAAATCCACCGGGATCGAAGCCTGAAGGAGCAGCGCATGTCGGCCGAGACCGCGGACGTGGACACCACCCGGTCGATCCGGAACCCGGTCCTCGCCGGCTTCCACCCCGATCCGTCCATCCTGCGTGTCGGCGACGACTACTACCTGGCCACCTCGACCTTCGAGTGGTATCCGGGCGTACGCGTGCACCATTCCACGGACCTGGTGCACTGGCGTGACCTGGGCGGGATCGTCACCGACCGCCGCCTGCTCGACCTGCGTGGCTGCGACGACGCCGCCGGGATCTGGGCGCCCGACCTGACCTACCACGATGGACTGTTCCACCTGGTCTACAGCGACGTGGCCAGCTTCACCGGCGGCTACTGGGACGTGCAGAACTTCCTCACCACCGCGCCGAGCATCACCGGCCCGTGGTCGGCACCGGTCCGGCTGCACGCGCACGGCTTCGACGCCGCCCTGTTCCACGACGACGACGGCACCACCTGGGTGCTCGCGCTCAGCGCCGAGTGGCGGCCGGGCCGCGACCGCTTCGGCGGCATCGAGATCCAGCAGTACGACCCGGTCGCTGAGCGCATGGTCGGCGAGCCGCGGATCATCTTCACCGGCACCGAGGTCGGCCTGACCGAGGGACCGCACCTGTACCGCCGCGACGGCTGGTACTGGCTGGTCACCGCCGAGGGCGGCACGAGCTGGGAGCACCAGGTCACGGTGGCCCGTTCGCGCGAGCTGTTCGGGCCGTACGAGGTCGACCCGGCCGGACCGCTGCTCACCTCCGTCGGCCGCCCCGACCTCACGTTGCAGAAGGCCGGACACGGCAGCCTGGTCCAAACCCCGGGCGGCGACTGGTACCTGGCACACCTCGTCGGACGCCCGTACACCCCGCTCGGCAGGTGCGTGCTGGGACGGGAAACCGCCATCCAGAAGGTGGACTGGCCGTCCGGCGGGTGGCCCCGCGTCGACGGCGGCATCCCGGCCGACGAGATCCCGGCACCCGACCTGCCGGCCCAGCCCTGGCCGACGGCACCGGCCCTCGACCACTTCGACGCGCCCGAACTGGCGGTGTGCTGGTCCACGCTGCGCCGACCGGCCGACGACGACTGGATCGACCTGCGCTCGCGGCCGGGACACCTGCGGGTGCGTGGTGGGCAGTCGCCGACCGGCAGGCAGACCCCGAGCCTGGTCGCCCGCCGGGTCGGTACGCCGCACTGCTCACTGGAGACGGTCGTCGAGTTCGACCCGCGCGACCACCGGCACCTGGCCGGCGTGACCGGGTACTACAACACCCGCAACTGGCACCACCTCTATCTGACCCGGGCCGACGACGGGCGCGTCGTGCTGGAGGTGTTGAGCTGCGACCGGGGACGGCGCACCGCGTACCCGCAGCTCACCGTCGACACCGGCGGCGCCCGCCGGGTCGGCCTACGGGTGACCTTCGACGGCCCGGTGTTGCGCTTCGCCTACGACCTGGGCGACGGCTGGCAGCAGATGCCGGTCGAGTTGGACGCCACCATCCTCTCCGACGAGCACGCCACCGAGATGGTCGACGGCGAGTTCACCGCCTGGGGCTTCACCGGATCGCTGCTCGGTCTCTGGGTGCAGGACATCGGCGGTGACGGCCGGTACGCGGACTTCGACCACGCCACCTACCTCGAACACTGACCGGTGCCGCGTCCGGAACGTTCTCGATATCGCTTTACAGCGCTATGAACAGGCAATATGCCGAGAGCATGAGGTATCGACGGTTGACGCCTCGGCATCGATGGCCGTAACGTTTCGACCAAGTTACCGGACGCTCCCGGAACGACCGCATCGCCACCGCAGCATCGTCGCCGTGCCGGGTGGGGCGGGTCCGCGCCCCACGCGACCCACTCGCCGCACCACCTTGTCGGAAGGCCACCGGTGATGCCACCGTCCACCCCGCCACGTCACGCCCCCTACCCCGCCGTCACGTTCCGCACCGGCATCGGGCTCCCACCGGCACGCCCGGTCGAGGTGATCGACACCGGGCGGGTCCTCTGCCTCACCTTCGACGACGGACCGCATCCGGTGCACACCCCGCGCCTGCTCGACGTGCTGGCCGGGCACGACGTCCGGGCGGTCTTCTTCCTCCGGGGCGACCAGGTCGTCCGGTACCCCGAGGTGGTCCGTCGGATCACCGCCGAGGGGCACGTGCTCGGCAACCACGGGATGCGGCACGACGACATGAGCGGCTGGGCCGCCGGTCGCATCGCCTCGGACCTGCTGGAGACCAACGCGGTGATCCGGCAGGCCGTGCCGTACACCCGGGTCGGCTACTTCCGCGCCCCGTACGGCGCCTGGGGTCAGACCCCCACCGTCGCCGCCGCTCTCGGCATGCGGCCGATGGGTTGGCGGCTCGCCGTCACCGACTGGGAGCCGCCCGGCACCGAGGAACTGCTGCGGCGACTCACCGACGGCGCCGCACCCGGCGCGGTGGTGCTGCTGCACGACGGCGGCGGAGACCGGAGCCAGACCGTCGACGCGGTCGACCGCTTCGTACCGTCGGCCCGGACCGCAGGGTGGACCTTCGCGCTGCCCGACGGCGGCGGACGTCGCTGACTTCAGCAGTACCGTGCGGCAGCCCACGACCTGTGCGGTCTAGGCGGCGGAGTTCGGAGCAGCCGCACGGCGAAGGACTTCCTCCGTCGTCAGCGGGCTGGGCGGATGGTGGCTCAGGCACATCGGCGCCTGCATCTTGACGAACCGAGCCCCTTCGACGGCGGCATAGAACTGCCCCGTGCGCATCTTGCCCACGTCCGGCACATCGGTGCCCTTCGCCCTGGCCACGTCCCGCGCCGCCTCGATCTGGACCGGCGCGGTCAACAGCCCGAAGAACTGGGTGGCCGCGTTACCCGGGATCTGGTTGTGCAACGCCTTCGGCGACTGCGTGGCGAACACCAGGCCCAACCCGTACTTACGCGCCTGCGAGGTCAACGCCAGGGTGCTGTGGGTGCAGGCGGTGACGGCACCGGACGGGGCCAGCGTCTGGGCCTCGTCCATCACCAGGAGCCCGCCCAGGGGGCGGTCACCGGCCGGATGGCGCTTGATCCAGGTGAAGAGTGCCAGTTGAAGCTGGTTGACGAAACTCTGCCGCTGCTGGTCGTCGGGAAGCCCGACGAAGCTGATCACCGAGATCCGGGCCCGTCGGCCCGGCGGTGGCGTGAGCAGGTCGCCGGGGTCGACAGGGGTCCCGGCCCCACCGAACAACGGGTCGTTGATCAGCGCCGCCTTGAGCAGTTGCGCCATGCTCGCCGCCAGCTTGGGCGCGCTGTCGAGTTGACTGACCCCGTCAGGTAGCTCGTTGAGCACCTCGGTGAACGCGTGCAGGTCGTTGGCACCGGTGTGGGCATAGCTGATCAGCGCCTCACGGAGCACCGCACGTCCGAGTCGCGCCTTGTCCGTACCGCCGTCCACCCGAGCGTGCGGGGCCAACGTGGCGACGGCGGCGTTCACCGCCGCCGTGAAACCGTCCGGATCGTCGAGCACATCGGCGAACCGGGGCAACGGATGGAACGCCAGCGGACGACCCGCCTGCCGGCCCGGCGTCCAGATCGTCACGTCGGTCCCGGATCGGTAGGCCGCCGCCAGGTCCGCGTCGCCCGGCGCCCACCCGTTCGGGGGCACCGGCCATGCATCGCCGAGTCTGGCGAGGTCGTTGTTCGGATCCAGGACGATGGCGGAGACACCGCGCAGGGCGCACTCCTCGACGAGCCGGCGGATCAGCACGGTCTTTCCCGAGCCGGATCCGGCGAAGACGACGGTGTGCCGGCGCAGCGACTCCAGACCGATCCGCACCGGGTCGGGCCGTCCGGGGACGACACCGAGCACCAGATGGTGCGGGTCGACTCCGGCGACGGGTGCGAGACCGGTGACAGGGGGGTACGACGTCACTGCGGTCACCGGTACGTCCGTGGGCGGTGTCGCGGGGACAGGCGCCCGCCCGACGACCCGATCGGTCGGCGGCGCCTCCGGATGTGGTGCCGTTCCCGCCGACACCTCGACGGTGGGCAGGACGCCGGAGGGCGGAGCGGGAACCGGCGCGTCGCCGTCGTGCGCACCGCCCGGCCCGGCTCCGAGCGCCTCGCGCAGGCAGCCGATGTCCGCCACGGGTCGACGGTCGGCGAACCACGGCCGCAACGTCTCCAGGCCGTACGTCTGGATGAGCTGTTCCAGGGCGGCCAGCCGGCGGATGTCCGCAGCCGGGAAGGTGAGCGTCCGCCCGCCCGCCCGCTCGAACGCCTCCAGCACCTCCCGGGTGCGGGCCCCCGTCGACCACGCCGCGCTGCGCAGCAGGAAGAGCCGACGCTTGGCGACGCCCTCGGTGAGACCTGCGGTGGTCACGGCATTGCGTATCCGGTTGAGTGCCGCGATGTGGTGTGATGCGCAGATCGCCCGGAAAGACCAGTGCTCCTCGTCCTCGCTCTCCTCGTCGAGGCTGTGTCGGAGCCGAGCGTGCAGGGCCGGCTTCCCGCCGGCCGGGATCGGATCGAGGCTGAACGCCTCCACCGCCGGGCCCTGCCCGGCGATCCACGCGGTCAGCCCGGCCTTGAGCAGTTCCGGGACCCGGGCGTCCTCGGAGTCCTGGCGGACGGCGGGCTCGGGGTCCGCCCCGGCGACGAGTTCCGCGTACCTGACGTCGATCTTCCCGAACTCGTCCGCGTGGCCCGCCGCGCCGGGTGCCCGGTCCGACGGGGATCCGGTCGTCACGACGGGTCGGTCCGGTGTCGGGTGCAGCAGATGCCGGAGTTCCCGCACCTCGCCGGCGGACAGACAGGCCCGTACGTGCGCGTCGATGCGACGCAGCAACTCGCGCGGGGTGAAGCCCTCCACCTCGTCGAACGCGGACGGATGGATGGGCCAGGACGGGTACGGCGGCGCGAAGCCGAGTTCGTCGAACAGCATCGCGAAACGCTTCTCGACGAGTTCCCGGCCGACCTCGGCGGCGGGGATCTCCTTGAGCGGGGCGGCCTCCCGGAACCGGTCCTGCACCGTGTCGGTGGCCTGCTCCTTGACGTTCTGCCAGGTCTGCGGGAGACAGGAGACCACGGACAGCGAGCGGCGGGTGGTCTCCCGCAGGGCCATCAGCCCGCTGGCCACCTGCTCCAGCAACAGCGAGGTCTGCCAGTCGGTCTCGCCCCGGACGTCGTGGTTGGTCGCTTTCACCGACTGCGCGACCATCAGGTCGATCTGGTCGACCGCGATCACCGTCGGACCGACCATGGCCAGCAGGCGGGAGGTGTCCTGGACCACCTCCTGGGGCGCCCGCCGGGTGCGTCGCAGACCCCAGCCGGCGCGGAGACCCGGTTCCTCCTCGTCGCTGGAGCAGAGGAAGTCGAAGCCGATGTCCTGGAGGGCCGACTGCTCGGCGGCATAGAGGACCAACGCTCGGGCGGTGTCCTGGCACTCGGTCCCGATCTGGCGGCTGCTCTTGCGGATCAGGTCGACGAAGGCGTCGAGCGCCGGTCGACTGAGCTCGGTCTCACCGGTGACCGCCCGGCGCACCGTTCGCGGTGCGTCGACACGGTCCGCCAGCCGACGCAGGAACGTCCGCAGTTGGGATGTCCCGTCCGGCATCGCCCTGGCGAAGCCGGTCAACATCGACATCGCGGTGCTGTGCCAGAACGCCCGGGCCTCCAGCAGCTCCACCAGGAAGAAGAACCCGCCGCGTTGCTGCACCTCCTGACGCACCGTGCCGAGCAGATGGGTCTTGCCGGTGCCGCGTTGGCCGAGGATGGCGACACCCACCGGGCTGGAATCGGCGCTCTGCTCCGCCTCGGCGAAGCTGTCCAGCACCGTCTGCACCACGTCGTGGTGCAGTCCCTCCACATGGAACGGGGTCGGCTTCCAGACGTCGTCCGGTGTCGGCGCCCAGTTGAACCTCAACGCAGCCAGGGCCCGCCGCTGCTCGGCGGCCATCATGACGAGATGGCGATGAGGTGCTTGTCCTGGTTGCCGATACTCACCGCGGCGGCGCGCTCCTCGGACCGGAGCACCTTCTGGTTGGACTCCGGCACCAGGTGGACGTTGCGGTCCCGGTTGAGGTGCACCAGCGCGGCGTCGACCTCCGGACGGGGCAGGTCCGCGACCGCGGCGCGCAGGTCGGACAGCATGACGTAGTCGCCGGGACGCGCCGCCAACCCGTGGTATGCCTGTCGGATCAGTGCGACCGCATCGACCGGAGAGCCGGCCCGTGCCGCGTCCACGGGCGGCACGGCCACGGCCGAGACGACGTCGTCCTCCTTGATCTGCAACCGGAAGAGGTCGTCGGCCCGGCTGCCCGAGTGGTCGATCAGCCGCCGCAGGAAGTCCAGCGCGACATAGAGCGCGCCGCCCGCCGTCCCGGCGCCCTTGGGCGCCTCGGCCCCCAACTCCTCGGCGGCCCGGCTCCATCCCTTGTCGGTCAGGGACAGGGTGATCGGCTTCTCGGAAACCTCGATCAGATCGAGCGAGAGAAGTCGACGCCGGTGATCCGCTTTCAGGCCGATCCCGGCGACATTGGTGAAGTAGGTCTGCGGCAGCGGCGTCGCCTTGATCATAAGCGTGACGAGAATGCACCGGTCAACGAGGGTCAGTTCCTTTTCCGGCATGCGGATGCTCCTCTGTGGCACGAGCTTTCACCACGTTGACGGTGATGATCGAAGACTCGGAAGGGGTGGCCGTGGTTCAGGTTCCGCAACGGGTTGGCCCCGCGCACGGGCCGATTCTGCCGACGGCGACCGACGAGCGCAAGGTCACCAATCCTGCTGCCAATAACCGACAACACCGTTGAGTGGATCTTCAGTCGGGCAGCGTGGACGGTGTGACTGGAACACCCGTTCGGAGCCGCCAGTGGTGATCGACTAAACGACCGTTGCCAAATGTCCAGCACAACAGGCAGCATGGCGGTTCGGCGAGAGGCCCGCCGGCAATTGGGTGGCGCCGCGACCTCTCCTGCCGTTCCGGGGAGAGGGCAACGGAGGTGACCTGTGCAGTCTGAAGTGGTCCGCTACCAGGTCGATGACCAGACCATCGCACTGATCGAGGTCGAACCGCTCGCCGGTTTCCAGCCCGCCGGGATCGGCGATGTCGCCGGTCGGGTAAGGGAATCCGCCGCACCTGCGGTCGCCGCTGCGAAGGAACTGCTGGAACAGGTGAAGTCCGTCGCTCCCGACTCGGTCGAGGTCCGGTTCGGGATCAAGGCGACCGGCACGGCGAACTGGGTGGTGGCGAAGGCGACCGGAGAGGCGAACTTCGAGGTCACCCTCGCCTGGCACGCGGACGACGCCCCGGATCGCGGCACCGGTCTCCGGCCCTGACGAACGGGCGACCCCGTGACGACAGCCCCCGATGACAGCCCATGGGTCGCCGCCCTCCATCGCGGCACCCACCCGGACACCCCGGTCGGCACCGGCATCGTCATCGACACGAACCTCGTCCTCACCTGTCACCACGTGGCGTTCTCCACCGACGGCACCCTCCACGACGACCTGTATGTCGCCTTCCCGCTCGCGCCGAAGGTCACCTACTTCGACCGTCGCAAGGTCGGGCAGTGCCTGCACGACGGTAAACAGACCGCCCACGTCGACCTGGTCCTGCTCGAACTCGTCGAGCCGGTGCCGACCACCGTGGTCCCCGCGCGGCTGCGCTGCCTCGAACCCAAGCCCCTGGTGGACCGCCCCTTCTGGGCGTTCGGGTTCCCGACCCAGGTCATCGGCGGCACCTCGGCCACCGGCACCGTCACCGAACTCGGCGGATACGGCCACGTGATGATCGACAGCGGTGCCGGAGGCGCGTTGAGGAAGGGGTTCAGCGGCGCTGCCGTCTGGTCTCCCGAGTACCAGGCGGTGATCGGCGTCGTCGTCTCCGCCGACGGCACGGGCCGGGGACAGGCGGTCACCCTCCACCACGCCGACGAGCAGATACCCGAGATGAAGCTGGAGACGCTGTCGGCCTGGCGGATCGAGGACGCCGACGACACCGCGCTCTCCGCCTGGGGTTGGACGCTCAGCAGCGACGGTGAGGCCGGTCGGCACTGGCTGCCCCGGGCCCGTGGGGTGGCGGTCGACACCGAAGGCGGCGCCCGCTTCCGAGGACGGACCACCGCCCTCCGTCGCGTCGTCGACTGGCTCGACGGGGCGACGGCGGTCACCCGTCCACTGATCGTCACCGGGTCGCCCGGGGTCGGCAAGTCGGCGGTGCTGGGGCGGGTCGTCACCACCGCCGACCGGCAGATCCGCGCCACGCTTCCCGCCGACGACGTCGCCGTCACCGCCACGGTCGGCTCGGTCTCGTGCGCGGTACACGTCAAGGGCAAGACCGCAGACGAGGTGGCTACCGAGATCGCCCGCGCGGTCGCCGTCGACCTGCCCGCCGCCCCCGCCGACCTGGTGCCGGCGGTACGCCGACGCCTGGCCCGTCGGTCCACCCGCTTCACTCTGGTCATCGACGCGCTCGACGAGGCGGTGAACCCCGACCACGCCCGACGGATCATCGAGGAGATCCTGCTGCCGATGGGTGAGGAATGCGGCCGGTACGGGGTCCGGGTCGTGGTCGGCACCCGCCGCTCCGACGACCGTGGTGACCTGATCGCCTGTTTCGGCGACCGGGCAGAGTTGATCGACCTGGACACACCCGAGTACTTCGCCGAGTCCGACCTGGTCAACTACGCCGAGGCGACGCTGCGACTACTCGGCGCCGAGCGTCCCGCCAACCCGTACGCCCCACCCGGTGCCGCCGCACCACTCGCCCACCGCATCGCGACCCTGGCCAAGGGGAACTTCCTCGTCGCCGGTCTCGTCGCGCGGGCACACGCGTTGCGCGACATCGAGCCCGTCGACCCGGCCACCGTGTCGTTCACCGCGACCGTGGCGTACGCGCTGGACGCCTACCTGGCGGGACTTCCCGCGGCCGGCGCGACCTCGGCTCGACTGGCCCTCACCGCCCTGGCGTACGCCGAGACACCCGGGCTGCCGCTCGCCCTGTGGCAGACCGCGGTGACGGCGTTGGGCGGTGCGGTCACGCAGGCGCAGCTTCTCGCCTTCGCCCGTACCTCGGCGGCGAACTTCCTGGTCGAGACCGGCGGCGGCAGCCAGCCCGCCTACCGACTGTTCCATCAGGCGCTCAACGACGCGCTGCTCGCCGAGCGCGACGCGCGAGCGGCGCGACGCGAGGACCAACGCCGACTGGTGTCCGCGTGGGCGGACCAGGCCCACACCGACGGCTGGGCGCACGCTCCCGACTACCTGCTCCGGTCGCTGCCGCAACACGCCGCCCGGGCCGGGCTCGTGGACCGGTTGCTCCTCGACGAGGACTACCTGTTCCACGCGCACCTGGATCGGCTGCTCACGGTGGTCGACACGGAACAGCTCCCGACGGCGCCACTACCGCAGGCCAGAGCGAGGCTGTTGCAACGCACCCCGCTGGCGGTCGCGGCGGAGCCGGCCGAACGGGCCGCGCTGTTCTCGGTCGTCGACCGCCTCGACGGTCTGCGCAGCGGTGTCACCGCCGCACGGGCCCCCTATCAGGCGCGGTGGGCGCACACCCCGCCGCGCCAGGAACGCAGCGTGTTGGACGGCCATTCCCAGGCCGTCTACGACGTCGCCGCCATCGAGATCGACAACCGGCGGCTACTCGCCTCCGTCGGTGACGACGGCACCCTCCGGCTCTGGGATCCGCTGACCAACCAGGTCGAGTCGGTCTTCACCTGTCATGACGACACGGTCCGGGGCGTGTGCGCCGTCCGGACCGCCCTCGGCGAGGTGCTGATCGCCACCGCCGGGCATGACGGCACGGTGGCGCTCTGGGAGCCACGGACCGGTCATCGCCGACACGAGCTGCGCGGACACGACGACTGGGTACGCAACATCTGCGCCATCCCACTGCCGGAGGGTGACCTGCTCGCCTCGGCCGGCGACGACCGGACCGTACGCGTGTGGGACCCGGTGAGCGGCACCCAGCGGTACGAGTTGACCGGCCACGCCGGCTGGGTGACCGCGGTGACGTACGTGCCGGCCGACGGCCGCCACCTGCTCGCCTCGACCGGCTACGACGGGGTGATCCGGATCTGGGAGCCGACCGTCGACGACCGCCCGATGCTGGTCCTCACCGGTCACACCGGCTGGGTCACCACCCTCTATGCGGTGCGGTCACCCGACGGCACGCTGCTCGCCTCGGCCGGATACGACGGCACGGTGCGCCTCTGGGATCCGCTGACCGGCCGCCAGGTGCAGGTCCTGGAGACCGACGGACCCCTCACCGACCTCTGCACGGTCGAGGTCGACAGCGGGCTCCTGCTGGCGTCCACCGGCGAGGACGGACTCATCCGACTGTGGGAGGTGTCGACCTGGACCGGCCGCCCCAGCCTGCGTGGGCACGCGAGTTGGGTCCGCGCGGTGTGTGAGCTGCGCACGGCGAAGGACCGGATGCTGGCCACCGCCGGAGACGACGGCACCGTACGGCTGTGGGACCCGGCCGGCGGCCAACCCGACACGGTCGCCGACCAGGACCGGTTCGGGCCGGTCACCGCCCTCTGCCCGGTGCCTGGCACGCGAGGCGCGCTGGTCGCCTCGGGCGGTGCCGACGGCCGGGTGCGGGTCTGGGACGCCCGCACCGGCGAGCGGGTGCGGGAGTTCAGCACGTCGGGCGGGGCGGTCAACGCCCTGTGCGCCATCCCGGACGACGAGGAACCGTTGATCTTCACGGCTCAGGACGACGCCACCGTCGGGTCGTGGGGGTCGCACGACGATCAACCGACGCACGTGATGAGCGAACACCACGCCTCCGTCGCGGCGGTCTGCCCACTCGTGGTCAACGGCGAGACGGTGATCGCCTCGGCCGGCGACGACCAGGCCATCCGGCTGTGGCACCCGCACACCGGCTCGGTGCGTGGGGTTCTGCTCGGACACGTCACCCGCGCCTGGGTGACGGCCCTGACCACGGTGACCTGGCCGGGTATCGAGGCACTCGCCTCGGCCGACAAGAGCGGCACCGTGATGCTGTGGGCCGGCGGGGACAGCCCGATCTGGACCCAGCAGGGTCACCAGGACGCGGTGACCGCGCTCTGCGCCGTCCCGGTGGCTGATCGTCCGATGCTCGTCTCCGCCAGCGCAGACCATTCGATCCGGATGTGGGACGCCGAGTGGGGCCAGCCGGTGCGGTGGTTCACCGGACACACCGCAGCCGTCACCGGTCTGAGCCTCGTCCGGGTCGACGGTCGTGATCTGCTCGCCTCGACCAGCAGGGACCGTACGGTGCGGATCTGGGAACCGACGACCGGCCGGTTGGTGCGCACCATCCCCGTCTACCACCCGGCGCTCGCCTGCTGCACCGTCGAGGACACGCTGCTGGTGGGGCTTGATCAGGGACTGCTCGCACTGGCCGTCACCGGCTGACACGCGATCGGACTGGTGGGCGATACTGGGTTTGAACCAGTGACCTCTTCCGTGTCAAGGAAGCGCGCTCCCACTGCGCCAATCGCCCGTGGAGACCGCCGACACCGGAGGGTGCGGGCAGGCTACGAGCGGACGACGGGATTCGAACCCGCGACCCTCACCTTGGCAAGGTGATGCGCTACCAGCTGCGCTACGTCCGCGTACCCCGTGAAGTGCCGGGGACGCGCCCACTCTACCCGATGACAAGATCGCCCGGCCGGCCACCCCGCTTCCCCGCGTGATTGTGCCGCTCACCGTCGGGGTACAGACCTCTACGACAGCACACCGCGCCCCTGGAAGAAGGAGGCTGTCATGGGTATCGGAACCAGTGTTTTCCTGCTCGCGCTCGGCGCGATCCTCGCCTTCGCGGTCAACGCCAGCATCGGTGGTCTCGACCTGGACGTGGTCGGCTGGATCCTGATGGCCGCCGGCGTACTCGGTCTGATCATGACGACCCTGGTCTGGGGCCGCCGCCGTCAGGTGGTCACCACCGAGCAGCCGGCGGAGTACCGCCGGGTCGAGGAGCGCCGGGACGTCGCGCCGCCGCTGTGAACACGGCGTACGGCGGACTGGTCGGCGGCCGACGGAGCTGATCGGTCGTCCGGCACACGACGTTGGCGGCCACCGTGCACGGTGGCCGCCAACGTCGTGGCTAGCTCTGCCGGGTGCGGTTCAGGATGCCGTTCAGGTAGAGCCCCTCCTGGCAGGTCCCGGGCGTGGCGGCACCGACCGGGGTGCCGGGTTGGCGGCACTCGACCGTGAGCGTCACCCGCGCCCCGGCCGGTATCCGGATCGGGGTGACCGAGTGGTAGTCCTGGTTGCGGAAGTTCTCCAGGCCGTAGGTGACCACCCGCACGTCGTCGGCGGTGATGGTCAGGGTGCCGGTGTCCCCCTGCGGGTTGTCGACCAGGAAGTCCGTGAGCAGCAGGACCCGGTTGCGGGGCACGGTGTAGCTGCGCGACGCCGTGCTGCCCGGGTTGGTCCGCAGCGTCAGCGCGGTGGCGAACTGTCCGCCGCCGCCGGGGGCCGCCGCCGGCGTCGGCGAGGGGCTCGATGGCGGGGCGACGGGATTCTCGGCGCGGTCCTGCGCGACGGCCTCCCGGGCCGCCTCGCCGGCAGCCTCGTTCGCGGACGCCTGCATCTCGGTCGCGGCCTGCGCCACCCGCTCGTCGGCGGCCTCCTGGGCCGCCGACTGCACCGCCGGACGCAGCAGACCGAACCAGAGCGCGAGCAGGAGCAGCAGCAACGCCAGCAGCAGCGCCAACAGTTTGAGCAGCCACCCGGAGAGGACCGGCTGCTGCACCAGCGTGCCGTCCAGCGTGATCGCCCGGCCGTCCCGGTCGGTCAGCAGCGCCCGGAACGGCAGGTGGCGCGGCGTGCCGCGCCAGAGCAGCCGCGTCGCCCGTACGCGGAGTCCGGCCTGGTACTGCTCGCCCGCGGCCAGGATCATCGCCGTCGGGCGGGCCGTGAAGCGCAGTTGCTCCGCGCCGTCGGTCGCGGCGACGGTCAACTCCTCGCCGATGTTGCCGCCGTTGACCACGGCGATCCGGTAGCGCGCACCGAGTCGGGCCCGCCGCACCTGCGGCCGGAGTTCGGCGGCCACCTCGGAGAAGGGCGCGATGGTCAGCACGCCTTCCTCGACCGTCGCGGTCTCCGGCGCCTCGGACGGCACCACCCGCACACCGTACGGCAGGTCACCGGCGCGGACCTCGGAGGAGCGCGGTGGCCGGACGGTGAGCACGACGGTCTCGACGGCCCCGGGATAGAGGGACACCCGGGGTGGCGTGAACGTCACCCACGCGTCGGGCACGCCGACGATGGTGAGGTCGTACGCTTCGACGACGTCACCCGAGTTGCGGATCGTCACCGGTATGTCGACGCTTTCTCCCGGCACGACCACCGTCGGGGTGTCCACCAGGCCCAACGAGACGCTCATGTCCGCCCACGGTAGGCGTGCGGCGACGCCTGGCGACCGTCCGGCGGGGAACCGGCACGGGCAGAACCGTTGCCCGTTAGGTCCACGTTAGGTGCACGCGAAGTCACGCTCGTCATGCTCTGCGTACCGGCGCGGTACCCGCCGTGCCGGGCCGTCCGGGCCGGACGACCGGGACGGGCGTCGAGGTGTGGGGGAGGCTGGAGATGCAGCGTGTCACGGTGAGCGTCCACGCGGAGGACCCGATCTCGCGGTCCGGGGTGGAGAGCCAACTGCGTGCCCGTCCGGACCTGTGGGTGATCGAACCGGGCCGGGAGACCTCGGAGAGCGTCTCGCTGGTGGTCGTCGACGTCCTCGACGAGTCGGCCATCCGGCTGCTGCGCCGCCTGCACCGCACCGGCCCGGCCAAACTGGTGCTGGTGCCCGCCCGGATCGACGACGCCGGGCTGTCCCAGGCGGTGGAGCACGGCGTGGTGGGCCTGGTCCGTCGCACCGAGGCGAGCGCGGAACGACTCAGTCACATCGTGCTGGCCGTGGCCCGGGGTGAGGGCGCGCTCCCGGCCGACCTGCTGGGACGGCTGATGGCCCAGATGGGGCGGTTGCAGCGGCAGGTCCTCGAACCACGCGGGCTCACCCTGCTCGGGCTGAGCACCCGGGAGGTGGACGTGCTGCGGCTGGTCGCGGACGGGCTCGACACCCGGGAGATCGCCGGCAAGCTGTCGTACTCGGAGCGGACCGTGAAGAACGTCCTGCACGACGTCACCAGTCGGCTGCAACTGCGCAACCGGGCGCACGCCGTGGCGTACGCGCTGCGCAACGGCTTGATCTGAGGCGGAGGTTGCCTCAACGGGCGGGGTGGGCTGCCCCCTCGGGTGCCCGACTGGTCGAGGCGGCCGGACGCCGCAGCACCGGAGGATGGCGGTGGCCATCCCGTACGACGTCCGCCTCGCGAGGTCCACGTGCGACGCATGATCGGATTCCCTGTCGTCCTGGCCGTGCTGCTCGTGGCCGCACCGCCGCCCACCACAGGGGTCGCCGTCGCCGCGCCCGCGCCGGCCCCGACCACACCACCCGCACCGGCTCCGAACGACCAACTGAGCCAGCGGATCGCGTACGCCGGCACCGGGCACCGCGGCGTCGGTGTCGTCACGGGCGAGGGCTCGGCGGCGACGGCGGCACCGTTCTTCGGCCCCGGCCCGGGCCACTTCGACGACGAGGTCTCGGCCCGGGGGTCGACGGTGACCTGGGTGGGTCGGCGGGACACCCGCACCACCGAGGTCTACCTGCGGCGGGGCACCGGCCCGGTGCAGCGGGTCACCGAGAACTCGGCCGACGAGTCCCGGCCGGTGCTCTCCCCCGACGGCTCCCGGATCGCGTACAGCTCCGCCGCCGGGCGGGCCGACGGCGCGCACGACGTGTTCGTGGTCGACGTGGCGGGCGGCGACAGCCGACGGGTGACCGACGGCACCGGCGACAACAGGTGGCCGACCTGGTCACCGGAGGGTACGACGCTGGCCTTCGCCGGGCAGCGCGGCGACGCCACGGTTCCGCAGATCTATCGGATCTCCGTCGACGGCGGCCCGGTCGCCCAGGTCACCACCGAGGCGACCGGTGCCGCCGAGCCGGCCTGGGATCCGAACCCGGCGCACGGCCGTCTCGCCTACACGGTCGGGCCGGCCGAACCGGCCCCCGAGGTGTGGTTGATCGCCCCGGACGGCACCGCGCGGACCCAGATGCTGCCCGGCGGTTGGCAGGCCCGGCAACCGGCATGGACCGCCGACGGGGCCACCGTGGCGTTCGTGAGCCGGACGCTGCCGGACGGCGGATCGGCTGGAGACGTCGACCGGCTCTACTCGGTGCTGGTGCAGGAGGACGTGTGCCAGTGCGTGGTGGTGCAACGACTCGACGAGAACCGCGACGTCAGCCATCCCACCTGGTACACCGCGCCGGGCAGCGGCACCGAGTCGCTGCTGGTCGGCCGGACCAGCGCCCTGGACCGGACCACCGCCACCCTCCAGGACATCCGGCCGGACGGGGTGGACCCGCGTGACCTGGGCGTGTCGGTGCTGCGCGAGGACCCGGGGGCGTTCGACAACTCCTTGCTGCTCTGGGAGCCGGTGGACGGTGATCCGTGGTTCGAGCGGCAGGCGTACTCACCGGACGGGCGGCAGATCGCGGTCACCCGGTTCGAGACGGTCGGCGGCGTACGGACCGAACGGTTGTGGATCGTGGACGCCGACGGGAGTCGGCCCCGGCTGCTGCCGATCGCCGGGCGGGGCAGCGGCGACCGGGAGACCGACCCGGCGTGGTCGCCGGACGGCACCCGGCTTGCCCTGGTCCGCAACTCGCCGGGCGGTGTCCCGGGGACGCGTTCGCCGTCCCGGATCGAGGTGGTCGACGCCGTCGACGGGGACCTCCTGCTGGACCTGCCGGTCCCGGCCCCGCTGGCCGGACTCGACGACACCCAGCCGGCCTGGTCGCCCGACGGCACCCAGATCGCCTTCACCCGGGGCACCTACCGGGGTGAGGTGTCCACCCACATCTGGACCGCCAACGCCGGCAACGGCCTCGACCAGACCGACCTGACCGAGACGATCTGCGGTGTCGGATGCCCGGTCGTCGACGACAGCGCCGCGTTCTCCCCGGACGGCACCCGACTGGTCTTCAACCGGGAGGCCGACGGTCTGGTCCTGCTCGACCTGGACGACGGCGACTGTCGCCTGCTGCTGCCCGCCGGTGGCGGGTCCTGCGCCCTGCCGGTCCCGGACCGGGAGGACGCCCCGCACCAGCCACGTGACGTGGCCTGGTCACCGGACGGCCAGCGGCTCGCGTTCTCGGCCCGCCGTGCCGAGGGCAACAACTCACCCGAGGCACTGTGGAGCTACGACCTGGCCGCCGGCACCGTCGGCCCGCTGACCGGACACCTGCCCGGACGGCAGAAGGAGCCGAGCTGGCAGCGTCGCGTCGACGTCGCCACCTCCGTGTCGGTGCCCGCGCCCACCACCACGGTCGGCGGCCCCACCTCGTTGCGGTTCGCCGTCACCGACCAGGGGCCGACCGCCGCCGACGACGTGCAGGGCGTCCTGCGCGTACCCGCCGGGCTGTCGGTGACCGGCCTCGACACACCGGCCGGTGAGTGTGTGCTCGCCACGCTGCGCTGCGCGCTGGGTCGCCTGGAGGTGGGACGTACCGTCGAGGTCCGGGTCGACCTGGTCGGGACCGCGGCCGGCAACTTCGAGGTGGGCTGGTCGGTCGAGACCAGCCCGACCGACGCGGACCCGGCCGACAACGCCACGGCGACCACGGTCCGGGTCGTGCCCGCACCGCCGGGCAGCCCGGCCGACCCGACGATCACCGTCTCGGTCGACCCGCAGCCGGGCTACGTCGGCGGCGTCGTCACCGTCCGGTACACGGTGCGCAACGCGGGCGGGACCACCGCGACCGGCCTGCGGATCCGCGCCGGCCTGCCCGACGGGGTACCGGCCGGCGGGCTGCTGCCCGACTGCCGGGACGACGGCTGCCCGGTGCCGGACCTCGCCCCCGGCGCCGCCGCCACGGTCGGCGGCACACTCGCCCCCGGCGCGGCCCTCGACACGATCGTCCGGGGCACCGTCTCCACCACCGGCGGCAACGCCGACCCGGACAACGACACCGCCACCGCGCGGCTGCGGGTACTCCAGCCGCGGATCGTGGCGGTGCCGGAGATCGGGCCGCCCGGCTTCGTCGCCACCATCCGGGGAATCGACTTCCCACCGCGTCAACCCGTGCGTCTGGCCTGGGACGTCGGCATCACCGCGACCGCCGCGCCGGTACGCCCGGCCGCCGACGGCACCTTCGCCGCCCAGGTGCTGGTGCTGCCGAAGGACCGGCTGGGTGAACGTCGGGCGGTGGCCACCGGCACCGGGTTCCGCCCGGTCAACACACCGTTCCTGGTGGTGCTGCCGGCCCAGCAACCCCCCGGACTGCTGCGCCGGAGCTGGTGACGACGATGGGAGCGGGCGCGTGATACACGAGATCGACGAGGCCCTGCGTGGGCTGGTCGCCACCGAGGCGCTGACGGGTAGCGGGGTGGAGGTGTCGTTCGACGCGCCCACCCGGGACTGGGCGACCCGCCGCAACGCACCGACGGTGAACCTGTTCCTCTACGACATCCGCGAGGACCGGTCCCGGTACTTCCAGGGGCGGGTCGCCGAGCGGGACGAGACCGGCCAGACGGTGGCCTGGCACGACTCGCCGCACTTCTTCGCGCTGTCCTACCTGGTCACCGCCTGGACCAACCGACCCACCGACGAGCACCGCCTGCTCGCCAGCCTGTTGGCCGGTCTGATCCGCTACGACGAGGTGCCGACCGAGCGGATGACCGGCTCGCTGGCCGCGCTCGGCCTGGCCGTGCCGATGTCGGTCGCCGCGCCACCCGGCGAGGGACGGGCGCTGGCCGATGTCTGGACCGCGCTCGGCGGCGAGCTCAAACCGTCGCTGGACCTGGTGGTCACCGCCCCGGTCTCGACCCGCCGGTCGCCGGCCGCCCCGCCGGTGCGGGAGCGGACCGTCCGGGTCGGCGACATCGCCGGAACGCGGGTGAGTCGACGTACGCACACGGTGGCCGCCCCCCGCCGGGACGACGACGGTCGGTCCCCCGGGCCGGGCGGTCTGCGGTGAGCGGGGCGGACGACACGGCGTACCTGTCGGAGCGGCTCGGGCTGGTCGCCGCGCGGGTACGCCGGGCGGTGGCCGAGCGCCGCCGGGACGACCCCGACCCGGACGACGCCTTCCGGGGGCTGTACGTGTCGGCCGACCACGCCGAACGCCTGGCCGCCGCCGAACCGGCGCCGTGGCGAAAGGAAGGGCACCCTGCTAACGCCTCGTGTATAGCAGGGGACCCCTCCTTTCATCTCGGCCCGGCGGAGCGGACCGCTGCCGACGCGGGTGAGCCGCGCCTGCTGCGGCTGGCGCGCCGCTTCGGACTCACCCCGTTGGACGTCGACGTTCTGCTGGTCGCGTTGCTGCCCGACGTCGAGTCCCGGTACGAGAAGCTGTACGGCTACCTCCACGACGACGTCAGCCGTCGCCGGGCCACCATCGGGCTGGCCCTGGAGCTGTGCGGGACGCCCGCCTCGGCGGTCGCCGGACGGTCCCGGTTCGCCGGCTCCGCTCCCCTGGTCGGCGGTGGGCTGCTGCTGGTCGAGCAGCCGGACCAGCCGTACCTGTCTCGGCCACTGCGGGTGCCCGACCGGGTGGCCGGGTACCTGCTCGGTGACGACACCGTCGACGCCCGGCTCGCCGAGTTGGCCTGGCCCGTCGGGGACGACACGGCCCCGCCGTCCGACACCGCCGACCGCCTCGGCGCGGCGGTGCGGGCCGGGGTGCGCCTGGCGTACCTGCGGGAACAGCCCGGTGCTGTCGCCGACGATCTGGGGGTCGCCGCGCTGGTGTCGGCCGGTTGGGCGGTCCTCCGCCTCGACCTGGACGCGCTGGTCGTCGATCCGGCCCCGGTCGACGTGCTGGCGGTGGCGGTGCGGGAGGCCCGGCTGCGCGGCGCCGGACTGGTCGTCGGGCCGGTCCAGGCGCTCGAACCGACCGGAACGCCGGCACACGCCCGGTTGCTGCGCCGGGTCGCCGACCAACCGGTGCCGGTGCTGCTCACCGGAACCGTCGAGTGGGATCCGCACTGGAGCCGGCAGGCGCCGCTGCTGGTGACCGCCACGCCGTTGGACGAGCAGGGCCGGGCCCGGCTGTGGCGCACGGCGGGTGCCGCGCGGGCCGCCGACCGGCCCGCGGGCTGGGCCGACGGCGTGGACGCGGCCCGGGAGCTGGCGGCGTACCTGCTCGGCCCGGACCAGATCCGGCGGGCCGCGCAGGCCGCCGACCAGCTCGCGCTCTTCGAGGGCGCGGACCGGGTGGACGCCGGGCACCTGCGGGCGGGGGTACGCGGACAGAACGCCGGTGGCCTGGCCCGGCTGTCCCGGCGGATCGAACCCGGCGTCGGCTGGGCCGATCTGGTGCTGCCCGAGCAGGTGCACGACCAGTTGCGGGAGCTGGCCCTGCGGGTGCGGTACCGGGACCGGGTGCTGGGCCGGTGGCGGATGCGTCCCGGCGGCGGGCGCGGGCGCGGGGTGCTGGCGTTGTTCGCCGGTGACTCGGGCACCGGCAAGACGATGTCGGCGGAGGTGGTCGCCGCCGACCTCGGCCTGGACCTGTACGTCGTGGACCTGTCCACGGTGGTGGACAAGTACGTCGGCCAGACGGAGAAGAACCTGGAACGGATCTTCACCGAGGCGGCCGGTGTCAACGGCCTGCTGCTCTTCGACGAGGCGGACGCCATCTTCGGCAAACGGTCGGAGGTCAAGGACGCCCGTGACCGGTACGCCAACCTGGAGAGCGCCTACCTGCTGCAACGGATGGAGTCCTTCGACGGCGTCGCGGTGCTCACCACGAACCTGCGCGCCAACCTGGACGAGGCGTTCACCCGGCGGCTCGACCTGATCGTCGACTTCGCCATGCCGGACGTGGCGCAGCGGCGGGCGCTCTGGGACCGCTGCCTCGGCACCGAACTGCCCCGCGATCCCGACCTGGACCTGGACTTCTGCGCCCGCAGCTTCGAGCTGGCCGGTGGCAGCATCCGGGCCTGTGTGGTGACCGCCGCGTACCTGGCGGCCGAGGCCGGTCGGCCGGTCCGGATGGCGGACCTGGTCGGCGCGGTGCAGCGGGAGTACCGCAAGCTCGGCCGGTTGCTGCTGGAGAGCGAGTTCGGCGCGCACCAACCTCGCGGGGAGCCCGCGCGGATCCACTGACGAGAGGGCAGCGATGCGAGCACACGATCCGGCCGGCCGCGACGTCGCGGCCCGCCCCGTCACGCCGACCAGACCGGAGACCACCGGCGCCGAGCAGGTCCGGCCGGAGGCGGGTGCGGCGTCCGTCGGACCGACCGGCGTCGGACCGGGCGGTGCGGCGGCCACCATCCTGGACCTGCAACACCGGGCCGGTAACGCCGCCGCCACCTTGGCGGTGCAGCGGATGCGCTGCGCCGACCCGGACCACGGCCACGAGTCGGAGCCGGTGCAGCGGTCGGCGGTGAACCAGGTGTTGCGCTCGTCGGGCAGCCCGCTGGCCGGGCCGGTACGGCAGGACATGGAGGCCCGGCTGGGCGCGGACTTCTCCGACGTACGGCTGCACACCGGCGCGCTCGCCGAACGCTCGGCGGCGGAGGTGGACGCCCGCGCCTTCACGTCGGGATCGCACGTGGTGCTCGGCCGGGGCGGGAGCGACCGGCACACCCTGGCCCACGAACTCACGCACGTCATCCAGCAGCGCTCCGGCCCGGTCGCCGGCACGGACAACGGTCACGGCCAGCGGGTCTCCGACCCGGGTGACGCCTTCGAGCGGGCGGCCGAGGCGAACGCCCACCGGGCACTGAGCACACCGCCACCGGCGCACGACGTCCACCAGGCGCCGCAAGCGGCCATGTCAGCACCGATCGGGTCGGCGGCGGGTGCCGCGGTGCAGCGGGTCGGCGCCGACGAGCTGCACCGGGAGCCAACTGGCCCCTCGGTGCAGGTTCGCGGGCCACGCCGATCACGCTCGAACCGGCGCCCCGCCACCCAGGTGGACCAGGCGGCCTGGAACCAACTGGCCACCGCCTACCAGGCAGCCACCGAGCAGGCCCCGTACAAGGAGCGGATCCGCCTCGACACCGACCTCACCTCGCTGAGCGAGATGAGTCCACCGGGAACGGGATACCAGCTCGGCACCGCGCTTACCAACGTGGCGCAACAGGTGGGTATCACGTTGGCGGGCGGGGTCACAGGTGCCCGTAGCAACGCGGAGATGATGGAGGAGCTGGGTCGTCTTGATCCGGCCTCCCTGCCGTACTGGCAGGCCCAGGACGCCCGGGACCAACAGCTTGCCGCCGACGCGGTGAACCGGGAGGCGCAGTACCAGAACGAATCCGGGCCCGAGAACGCGCAGGCCCGACGGGATGTCACGGTGGGCCTGCTACGCGGGATCCAGATGCCGGCGGCCGACGCGACGGACATGCTGCTGACCTTCAACGACGGTCTGGTCATCGGCGGAGCACACCGTGCGGAACCGTTCTTCGCCTGGGCCGTCGACCACATGGCGCGGTTGCACCAGAACGGGGTACGGACGCTCTATCTGGAGTCACTCCGGGAGGACGCGCACCAGCGCCTGGTCGACGAGTACCTCGCCGGCGGCGTGATGAGTCGGGAGCTGACCAACTTCTGCAACACCTACCAGCGGTCACACGCCGTCGACCTCGCCGGATTCCTGGCCGAGGCCCGCAGCGCGGGTATGCGGGTCAAGGGCACCGGCGGTCGGCCCGCGCGCCAGGTCGGCACGAACATCCACAATCGCGCCGTCCTGTTGAACACCTACGGTGAGCAGGTGGTCCGGCGAGACCGGGCGCAGACCGTCGCCTCGGGCGGAGATCCGGGCAAGTACCTGATGCAGGCCGGCGAGTCACACGCCGGTACACACACCAACCGCGCGCCGACCTCGGCGATCGCGGGTGGCGTGGCCCTACCCAACCGGTTCCCCGGCATCGACGAGTTGCTCGACGTGCCCGCCGTACGACTGGAGGACAACATGGATGGCAGGAAGGGTTTCCGCGCCATCTGATCTCGTCCCGAATCACGCGGGCTCCAGCCAACAGCCTGTCTCATCCCTCTACAACGGGAGCGTGTACGCGTGCACGAAGAAGTTTTCGACGCGCGCCCAGTGCAGGTGACCGGCAAGGGCAAGGTCGCCCTCCCGACCGAGGACTACATGCACATGGATCTTGCCGTCTCGGATCTCGCCGGTGCCGCTCAGCTCGAACGGCTGCCGGTACTCGTTGACGATATCCGTGCTTGCGTCGTCCGTTGGCATGTTGCTGATCGCGCATGCGTCGACGGCACCGATCAGAGAGACGATTGCGCCATTCGCTATGCCCTCTTCGGCTGCGCGCCGGGCGAGCGTGTCGATTACTTCTTCCCCGGGCTTGACGCTCAACAGCTTCATCGTTTGCTTATCCAATCGTTAGAGGAGTAGCACCGGCCAACACTGCTGCATAGGCGCGCAGGTTCTCGCGGCACGGTTCGTTCTTGACGGCCGACATCAGAGCCGATCGCATCCCCGTGTCCTTGGCGTCTACGAAATTCGCGAGCAGTACGGCGCTACACCATCGGGCGGCGGCGTCTCGGTTGTTCGTGAGTTCATCTGCAAGGCGGCGTGATGCCCACGCTTTGGTGTCGTCGCCTTCGCCGAGTCTCCAGACGGCCGCTTGCGTGTTTGCTGCACCGGAAAGCTCGACTGCTCGCCCCCACGGCAGTTCTAGGACTCGACTGGCGACGGCTGTGACGTAGAGGTGTCGGGCGTCCTGGTCGCTGCGGATGGCCGAGATTGCCGCGTCGCCCAAGTCTGCCGCTCCGATCTTAGCGAGGATGCCGGCGGAGTTGACTCTCAGCACTGCGGTGGCACCGCTTCGCATCCATGCGGTCAGGCCCCGGCGTGCGCCCTCGTTCTCGGCTGCCAGTGCGCTGATGGTCAGGTCGGTGGCGTGGCTCGTCTGCGCTGTGGCGAGCAGATGTCCGCTGCCTTGTGCGATGTCGCCGAACACGCGGTGAGCAACCAGAACGTCAGTCAGTGCCGGGTCCGTGAATCGGTATGCTCCGCCTGCTGTGCGTACAACGTGTGGGTGTGTGTTCAAGCGATGAGCAACCGGCTGCGAGATTTGAGAAGAGTGCAGCTCGTCTTTGCGGTTCTGCCAAAGGTGCCATGCGAGCCACTCGGCGGCTTCGTGGTCGCCAATCGGCTGCCCTGGCATTGATGAGTCGTGCAGAAATCCACTGGCGGCGGTGGCTGCCGTCGAGGCGAAGAACTGGCGGCGGTTCACTGTGCCCTCTTTCTCGTCCAGCTTTCGGCTGGCGGCGGGCAGGGCAAACCACAATCGGTCTTCCGGTATGTGTAGCACTGCTGACCACTGCGCCAAACGGTCAAGATGGACGACGGGGGGACCGTTCTCGATCCGGCTTAGTTGAGCTTGGCTCATACCGACCCAGGAAGCGGCCTGATCTTGAGATATCGGTTGGCGGCCATGGTAGGGGTGCGTTCGCCAGGCCCGGATTACCCGGCCCATGTGGCGGTCTTGTAGTGCTTGGTCAAGGACGACCTCGTTCCAGAAGTCGGCCGGAATCTCCGGTGCCACCCCTGGGTGCTGGCGGCCGTGGGATGCGCAGGGCGAGCAACGGCCACCGGTGTTGTCGCGTGCGAGCCGTGCGCCGCAGCGGCAATAGCGGTTCCGGCGGGTCGGTGTCATCTTGGCGTCCTTGCGTGGCTGCCGAGCCTTGATGGTAGGCAGTGCCTCTCCAAGATCCCATCCGAGTGCCGGTTGTGCCTATGCATCAGACGCATATTGACATCCGTCCTCTGTCATGTTGCCGAAGGTCTGACCTCCGGCATCGTGTCGTAACGATAAGCGACAAGTCGATTACGGCGCTGCGGCTCCTGTTTGCGCTGTTCAGTCGGCGCGGGCAGGTAGTCGGCGCGTTGCGCTAGGCCGGACGCGACATCCGGCCTGTCCTCTCACAGCACGTTCGGCCATGCAGCGTGGAAGGCGGTTACGGATGGGCATGTACCCCGGCGGCGAACAGGTCGATGCCGCGCAAGTTGCGCTTGAGCGGCACGCGGTGTCGAGCGCGGACGGCAGGTGCTTGAGCTGCGAAACGGCGGGGCCGTGCGCCCCCCGTGAGGCGGCGGTTCTGGTGTTCACGCGATCACTACGTCTGCCCAGCCGGCGGCCCGGGGCTACTCGCCCGGAGCTGATCGGCGCACGTCGTGTCGGTGTGCCCATGCTGCTCGCGGCGCGGTAGGTCGCCGTGATGACAGGTGCCACCGCCGCGTTGATCCCGCTACGCCCGGCTCTGGAGCAGGTGACCCCGGAGACGGTGGCGGAGGCTCGTCGGTTGCTGGGGGCTCGGTTAGCGGACGTGCGTACGGCTGCCGGTGTCAGGCAGGTGGACCTCGCTCGGATGGTGCGGTGGTCCCGCAGCACAGTCGCCAACGTTGAGACGGGACGGCAGTCAGCTCCACGGGAGTTCTGGTTGGGGTGTGATCTTGCTCTGGGCGCTCGTGGGCTGTTGGTGGCCGCGTGGGTGGAGACCGAGGCGCTGTCGAATCGCTTGCGCGACCAGGTAGCGATGGAGCGGATCCGGCTGCGGTTGTCTGAGTCGCCGCCGAGGTGCGTGTGCCGCGATCTTCAACGCCTGCTCAGTGAGGTGGCTGCGTCGGCGCAGCCCGGCCGTCCGACCGTCGTCGGAGCGGTTCGGCGGCAGCGCCCTGGATGACTCGCTCCGCCCTTCTGCGGAGCGACTGGACTCGCACGGCCGAGGCGGTGTCCCGGAGCCAGTTCGGCTGTGCGCAAGGAGTCACGGCGATTGAAAGGAGGCGTGTGCCTCGTACGTCAGCTCGTAGTGCCGACCCGATCAGTTCTCTCGAAGGAGACACAGCATCATGACCGACACGATCACTGGTAACCCGACCATCGAGGCGTACACCGGCTCGATCGATCTGTCTCGCCCCCTCTTCGTGGGCGTCGGCGGTTCCGCGATGTCCGGCCTGGCCCGGCTCCTGGCCGAACTGGGACACGAGGTCAGCGGCAGCGACCTGCACGACTCGGCCACCCTGGCGACCCTGCGCGCGGCGGGCGTGCGGGTGCACCTCGGTCACGACCCCGCCTACATCGAGGGCGCGAGTTGCGTCGTCTACACCACTGTGGCGCGGGACGTGCCGGAGGTGCGGGCGGCCCGGGTTGCCGGAATCCCGGTGGTGCATCGGGCGCAGGTTCTTCACGCCCTCTCCGCCGAGCGGCAGTTGGTGGCGGTGTCCGGATCGCACGGGAAGTCCACCACGGCGGGCCTGCTCGCCCACATCTTGCGCACCCTCGGTGAGGACCCCACGCATCTGATCGGGGCGGACCTCACCGGCCCGGGTTCGGGCGCGCACCTCGGCCGATCGCGCCTGTTGGTCGCGGAGGCGGACGAGTCGGATCGGTCCTTCCACTTCCTCGCTCCGTCGATCGCGGTCATCACCAACGTGACGGACGATCACCCGGAGAACTTCGTCAACCACGCCGACGTGATGCGGGCCTACGTCGGTTTCGGTGGCCGGATCGCTCCGTCCGGGTTCCTGATCGTCAACGCGGACTGTGTGGGCGCGACGGTGGCGGCCGATGTGATCGCCGACGAGCGTCCGGACCTGACGGTCCTGCGGTACGGCCGGGACCGGACGGCCGACGTACGGATTTTGGACGTGCACGCCGAGGGCTGGTCGGCCTCCGTAACGCTGCGCGTTGCTAATGGCACGGAGGTACGGCTGACCCTGCCGACTCCGGCGGGGCACCACCTGGACAACGCGGCGGCAGCCATGGCGTGTGCGGTGGCCCTCGGCCTGGATCCCGCCGACGTGGCCCGGGCGGCGTGCACCTTCGCCGGAGTGCGCCGCCGATTCGAACAGCTCGGCAGCAGGGCCGGCGTGATGGTGGTCGACTCCTACGCCGACCACCCGAACGAGATCGCGGCCGATCTGGAAGCGGCCCACACGCTGGCCCGTGGGCGGGTGTTCGTGGTGTTCCAGCCGTCCGGACACGCCCGCGTCCTGGCCTTCGGAGAGCGGATCGGGCGGGTGCTGGCGGACAAGGCCGATTACGTGCTGCTTCTCGACGTGCACGGCACCGTGCCGGAGGGACGACCGGTCGCGGACAACACGGCCATCATCGCGCGACTGCGTGAGGGCTCGTACTGCCTGCCGCTCGGGCCGGAGCACGCCGCCCGGGTCGTGGCGCGGATGGCTGGCCGCGGTGACGTGGTGCTGACGATGGGCACCGGCGACGTGGCAGGCTACGGCGCGGCAATCCTGGACAGCCTGACCAGTCGGCCCGAGGTCGCGCTGTCCGCGTAACCGCTACGCCTCGGCGGTAACGGCGTCGGGCTCCTCGGCAAGCCTGTTGGCCAGTTTGAGGAGTCCGGCGCTGTTGGCTGCCTTCACCAACACGACATCACCGGGCCGCAGCCCTGCACGTAGCAGCTCCCACGCCTGTTCCATGTCCGCTGCCCGATCTACCGCCGTGCCGGAGGCTCCGGCCGCGTACTGGTCAGCGTTCGCGGCACCGATCGCGACGAGCCACCCGGCACCGATCTCCGAAACCTGCTCCCCGATCTCACGATGAACCTGCGCGGCGTAGTCGCCCTGCTCGGTCATCTCACCCAGCACGGCGACGGCACGGCGACCGTCTCCCGCCATCGCATGCAATGCCCGTAGTGCGGCGCGCATGGCGTCCGGTGCCGCGTTGTAGGCGTCGTTGATGACCGTCACGCCGTCAACCCTAGTGGTCACCTGCATCCGCCCCGGAGACACCGCCTCCGCCTGCGACACCGCCTCGGCCACGGCGTCGATCGAATGTCCCAGCCCAAGGGCGACGGTGGCGGCGGCGAGGGCGTTCGACGCCTGGTGCAGCCCGTAGAGCCGCAACCGCACCTCGGCGGCCTGGCCGTCGTACACGAGCCGGAATCCGGCGCGGCCCGACTCATCCATGACGACATTCTCAGCCCGCACGTCGGCAGGGCTGTCGATGCCATAGGTGAGCACACGCGCGCGAGTCCGCTCCGCCATCGCCGCCACACGCGCGTCGTCGGCGTTGAGCACTGCCAACCCGCCGTGGTGCGCGTCAGGCAGCGCTTCCACGATCTCCCCTTTGGCCTGGGCGATGTTCGCCACCGACCCGAATTCCCCGATGTGCGCGTGCCCGACGCGGGTGACGACACTGACGGCGGGCGGAGCGATGCGGGTGAGGTAGGCGACGTGTCCGATACCGCGTGCACCCATCTCCAGCACCAGATAGCGCGTGTCGGCGGTGGCGCGGGTGACCGTGTACGGCAACCCAAGCTCGTTGTTGTTCGATGCCCGGTTGGCCACCGTCTCACCCCAAGCGGGGAGCACCTGAGCGAGAATGTCCTTGGTCGATGTCTTGCCTACCGAGCCGGTGACTCCGATGACAGTGGTGCGCGAAAGCCGGTCGACCACAGCACGGGCAAGCTGCCCATACGCCGTCGGCACGTCCTCGACGACCACCGCCGGTACTCCGACCGGGCGCGAGGCCAGCACGGCCACCGCCCCGGCCTCGACTGCGCGGGCAGCGAAGTCGTGCCCGTCGACGCGCTCACCGGGCAGCGCCACGAACATTCCCCCGGTGTCCACCTGCCGACTGTCGAATACCACCGGGGCGGTCACGGTGACGCCGTGAGGAGCATCGTGCACGGCTCCGCCGACAACGGCGGCGATCTCTTCGAGGGTCATCGGAAGCACCTGATGAATTTACCGTGCGAGGTATGCCGGGTGAGTGGTCACAGAGAGGTGTCGCCGGATAGTGGCCGACGGCGGCCACGAATGGTGTCCGTCGGACGGCGGCCGAGGTCGTCCTCATCTGGGGGCGGGCCCGATCTCGTCCGGGCCGCCGGGGTCGGGCGCGACGGTGGGCTGCTCGTCGGCGACGAGCTGTGCGTAGTCGTCGCCGGTGCCGACCAGCGCGGAGAAGATCTCCCGCAGCCTGTTCTCGTCCCGCTCCGCCCGGTTGATCTGCTCGGTCAGCCTGGCGTCCTCCGCCTTGAGCTTGCGCAGCCAGTCGCCACCGAGCGTGACCCGCATGGTGTCCAGCTTGCCCACCCCGATCTTGTCCTGTTTGAGCCCGCCGACGCTGGAGGCCGGGTTGGCGGTCGCCTCGGTGGACTTGGCGGTGTGGCGGTATCCGACCGGGTTCCTCGGGGCGTTCGGATCCGGTTTGGACAGGCCGATCGCGTGCAGCACGGTGTCCTTCACCGATTCGGGGGCGGTGGTCTCCAGGCCGATCTGGAGCCAGCCGATGTCGCTGGCGGTGGGCGGCTTGTAGACGAGCAGGATGTGGCCGTGCACGCCGTCGGGGAGCACCACGTCACCGTTGAAGTCGCGGCTGCCGATGCCACCGGCCGCGATGTCCGCGCCACGCTCGTCGCGCCGGGGGTACTTGACGAGTTTGCCGGCCGTCGCCTTCACGCCGCCGACCTCGCGCAGCGTCTCCTCGCTGCCGCCGGTCATGTCGTGCGTGCTGAACGCCCGCTTCGGCAGGTTCCGCATCCCCAACCAGTCCGGCAGCGACCTGCCACCGATCGGTTCCGCCGTCTCCTCCCGGGGGATCTCCACCCGGACGTTGACCCGCCCGCCGTGCGCGAGGGCCCGCGCCACGGCTCCGGTGTGGCGACGCCACTGCCGGTCCGCCGAGTTCTTGCCCTCGGCCCCGGCCACCTCCAGCCCCTGCTGGATGATCACGAACAGCCGCCGGAGCAGCGTGTTGGCCCGCTGGTTCTTCCGGTTGAACTCCTCGATCTGCGGTGCGCTGAGTGCCTCGGTGCCCTCCTGACCGGCCTGGAGATCCTGGGCGGCGAGGGTGGCGGCGAACGTGTCGCGTACGTCGGTGGTCAGTTCGGCTTCCAGTTCCTCGCGCAGCGGGTCGCCCTCGGGCGCGGACCGCATCATGATGCCCCGGGCCAGCACGTACGCGGGGGTGTCGCGGATGCCGCCGGACTCCGCCCGCCGCTCCCAGGCCAGGGTCGCGACGTACAGCCGTTTCCCCGGCGGCAGTTGCAGCCAGTCGTAGTACTTGCTCGCGTCCAGGTACGCCTGCGCCTCCTCGAACGACCCGGTCTCGGCCTGCACCGCGCTGCCCGGACCCGCCCGATCGATCTCGTCCCGCTCGGCGGTGCTGAGCAGCGGCCCCCGGGACAGACGCGAGGTGTAGTCCGGTGCCGCCTGCTCGGTCGCGGTCGACTGGGCTCCGCCGGGTGCCCGCTGCACCGGCAGGGCGGGCGAACCGCCGTGCTCACCGGAGAGTGCGGCGGCGACGGCCGCGTTCCCGGCGGCGTGCTGAAGCGCCATGATCGGATGTTCCGGCCGGGCACCGGACGCGGTGCCACCGCGACGGACCGACCCTCCCGTACCGCGCTCGCCCTGGTCCTGACGCCACTCTCCGGCCCGCATCGTGCTCCTTCCGGCCCGCTGGCTCTTCCTGCCGTCCGGCAAGTCTGCGCGGCCGGGCGGGCAGTCGACGGTGACCGCGAGGGCACACGTGCGGGTAACGCACGCGGGGCGGATCGGGAAATGCCGGCGACGCGGGCGGGCATCGGCGGCGCACCGCTCAGGCCAGCCGCAGGGTCCGCTTGAGGAAGGTGACCGCCTGGTTGATGGCGGCCTCGGCCGCCTCGGTGCCGCGCAACGCGTCGAGCATCACGAAGTCGTGGACGATCCCCTGGTAGCGGGTCGCCGAGACCTGGACTCCGGCCGAGCGCAGCAGGTGGGCGTACGCCTCTCCCTCGTCCCGCAGCACGTCGGCCTCGGCGGTGATGACCAGCGCGGGCGGCAGCCCGGCGAGGTGTTCCGGGGCCGCCCGCAGCGGCGAGGCGGCGGCCTCGGCCCGTACCGCCGCGTCCGGCGCGTACTGGTCCCAGAACCAGCGCATGGTGTCCCGGCGCAGGTGGAATCCCTCGGCGAACATCCGGTACGACGCGGTGTCGAAGCCGGCGTCGGTGACCGGGTAGAACAGCACCTGCCCGACCGGTCGCGGCGTACCGCGCCGCTTCGCCAGCAGCGTCACCGCCGTCGCCAGCGTGCCGCCCACCGAGTCACCGGCCACGGCGATCCGTTCACCGTCCAGGTCGGCCGCACCCGCGTCGGCGAGCCAGCGCAGCACCGCGTGGCACTCCTCGACCGCCACCGGGTAGCACGCCTCCGGCGCGAGGCTGTAGTACGGGAAGACCACCGCGGCGCCGGTGCCGGCGGCCAGTTCCCGGACCAGCCGGTCGTGGGTGCGGCAGTTCCCGAGGACCCAGCCGGTGCCGTGCAGGTAGAGGATCACCGGCAACCGGCCGATGGCACCGGACGGCCGGACCACCCGGACCACGATCTCGCCGCCGGGCCCACCGGGCACCACCCGCTCGTCCAGGTCGGCGTCGGGCCGGGCCAGGTGCCCGGACTGGAGGTCGTCCAGGAGCCGCCGGCCCCGCTCCGGCCCCAGCTCGTGCAGGTACGGCGGTCGCGCGGTCGCCTCGGCGAACCGTCGGGCGGCGGGTTCCAGCACGATCCCGGCGGGAACGTGTCGTCCGGGGACAGGCATCCGACCACTCCGGAAATCCGGGCCGCGCACGCGGCGGAGACACACCGAGGTGTCCCCCGGGTACGCGGAGCCTCTCCGGCCCCCGTCCGGAAAGACATCCGCCATCTGACGGCACTGTCGGTGGACTGCCCCTTCGGGTAGTGGCCGCTTCCCCGCCGCCCGCCCGTCGAGTCATGGTTGCCGGCACCGGGCCTGACCAGACTTCTCCTCACGGATCGCCGTCGTGCCCGAGGGAGCGTGTCATGCCGTCGTACCTGTCACCCGGGGTGTACGTGGAGGAGGTGCCGAGCGGCTCACGCCCGATCGAGGGTGTGGGTACCGCCGTCGCCGCCTTCGTGGGCTTCGCCGCCAGGGGGCCGTTCCACACCGCGACTCTGGTCACGAACTGGAGCCAGTTCGTCCAGACGTTCGGGGAGGCGCTCGACGACGCCTACCTCGCCCACGCGGTGTACGGCTACTTCGCCAACGGCGGTGGCATCTGCTACGTGGTGCGGGTCGGTGCCCCGGAGACTGCGACCGAGGCGACCGGCGCGACCAGGACGGACCGCACGGTCACCGGGCCGTCGGTGTCGCTCGGCACCTTCACCGTCACCGCCCTGCCCGGCTCGGGTGACGGCGGTGAACTCACCGTGGAGGTGGCCGACGTCGAGGGCGAGTCCGTGCCGGAGGACCGGTTCCGGCTGGTGGTCCGACAGGGCGGCACGGAACGGGAGGCGTTCGACGTCTCCGCGAAGCGCAACACCAAGGCGTACGTGGTCAACCAGGTGCGGGAACGGTCGAAGCTGATCGCGGTCGAGGAGGCGGCACCGGCGAGCTCGCTGGCCCGGCCCTCGAAGCAGTCGGTGACCGTGCCGCCGGTGCCGACCGAGGACGCCGGCCTGCCCGCCCGGATCTCCGCCGACGACTACGTCGGTGACGCCGACGCCCGGACCGGCTTCGGCGGGCTGGAGGCGGTCGACGAGATCACCATGGTCGCGGTGCCCGACCTGATGAGCGCCTACCAGCAGGGCCGGATCAGCCTGGAGGACGTCAAGGCGGTCCAACTGGCGGTCATCTCGCACTGCGAGCAGATGGGCGACCGGATGGCGCTGCTCGACCCGCCGCCGGAGCTGACCGCCCGGGGCGTGCTGACCTGGCGGCAGGAGGAGGCGGGGTACGACTCCCGCTTCGCCGCCCTCTACTACCCCTGGATCAAGGTGTTCGACCCGGCCAGCGGGCAGCACCGGTTCCTGCCGCCGAGCGGGCACGTCGCCGGTCTGTGGTCGCGGACGGACGCGGAACGCGGGGTCCACAAGGCACCGGCGAACGACGTGCTCCGGGGCGTGATCGAGGTGCAGAACTCGGTGACCAAGGGCGAGCAGGACCTGCTCAACCCGATCGGGGTGAACTGCATCCGTACCTTCCCCGGTCGCGGCATCCGGGTGTGGGGCGCGCGGACCCTCTCCTCGGACCCCGCCTGGCGCTACATCAACGTGCGTCGGCTGTTCAACTACATCGAGGAGTCGATCCTGCTCGGCACCCAGTGGGCGGTCTTCGAGCCGAACGACGAGCGGCTCTGGGGCACGATCCGGCGCAACATCGCCGCGTTCCTCACCGAGGAGTGGCGCAGCGGGGCGCTGTTCGGCAGCACCGCCGCCGAGGCGTTCTACGTCAAGTGCGACCGGGAGACCAACCCGCCGGAGTCGGTCAACCTCGGCCGGGTGGTCTGCGAGGTCGGTGTCTCCCCGGTACGCCCCGCCGAGTTCGTCGTGTTCCGGATGTCGCAGTACTCCGACAGCACCAGCCTCGTCTCCGAGTGACCCGAAGCGTACCCAGCACAGACATGTGACGGCTAGGAAAGGACGGTAGCCAGCGATGGCGGAGACGGGCGACACCTTCGTTACCCACCGGTTCCAGGTGGAGCTGGGCAAGGCACGGGTCGAATCGGTCCAGGAGGTCAGCGGCCTCACGGTGGAACTCGACGCGATCGAGGTCACCCAGGTCACCCCGACCGGGGAGTACATCATCCGCAAGATCCCGGGGGCCCGGAAGGGCGGCGAGGTGACCATCACCCGTGGCCTGGACAAGAGCAGCGCCTTCACCGAATGGATCAAGGACACGTACGAGAAGGGCGCGATCAACACCGCCCGGCAGAACATCAGCGTGATCGTGGTGGACGCGGAGAACTCGGAACAGCGCCGGTGGGACCTGACCAACGCCTGGGTGAGCCGGTGGGAGGGACCCAGCCTGCGGGCCGGTGACACCTCCCCGGCCACCGAGAAGATCACCATCGTCTTCGAGGAGATCACCAGTTCCTGAGCCACATCGCCACGGACCGCGCGAAGGGAGGTAGCGGCGGCCACTCCCGGCCCGACTCGGGCCGGGTCCGCACGCCGTGAGGTCGATGAGACGACGCACTGTTTCGTACACCGCCCCGGAGGAGCCGCTCGACGGCCCGGACACCGACGCCGGGGCCGCCCCGAACGGCCGGGCCGCACCGACGCCCGAGCCGCCGAGGCTCCAGACCGAGTTCTCCTTCGAACTCCCCCGGGGGTACGTCGACGAGGCGGGCGCCCTGCACCGGCACGGCACCATGCGGCTGGCGACCGCCCGCGACGAACTCGGTCCGCTGGTCGACCTGCGGGTCAAGGACAACCCCGCCTACCTGTCGGTCGTGCTGCTCAGCATGGTCGTCACCCGGCTGGGCACGATCACCGACGTACGGGCCGAACACGTGGAACGGCTGTTCGCCTCGGACCTGACCTTCCTGCAGGACTTCTACCGCCGCATCAACGCGGAGGGGCACACCCGTGCCGCGGTCACCTGCCCGCACTGCACCTCGGACTTCGAGGTGGACCTGGCCGGTGGTCGCCCGGGGGAATCGTGACGTACGCGACCGACCGGCTCTACGAGGAGGTCGCGTACGTCGCCTACCACTTCCACTGGTCCCGCGACGAGATCCTCGACCTGCGCCACGACGAACGGCGGCGCTACGTCGCGGAGATCGCCGCCATCAACACCCGCGTCAACGAGGGGCGGTGATCGACGATGGGCGTACGCGACCTGCTCCGGCGGTGGCGCGGACCGGTCCGGCCCGACGCCCTCCCGGTCGACCCGACCCCGGCCGCTGACCCGGCTCCCACCCCGGTCGTCGACGGCCGGGGCTGGCGGAGCGTACCGCCGATGGACGGTCTGCTCGCCGGTGTCGAGGTGCCGATCAGCGACCCGGTCGGGTTCCGGCACCGGCTGGCCACCTGGCAGGACCCCACCGCCCGTCGTCCCCTGCACCACCTGGTCAGCCCGGACGCGCCCAGCGGGCTGGCACACGACCTGCTCCGCCCGGTGTCCGCACCGGCGGCGACGCCGGACCGTGCCACCGCCCGGCCGGTGCGGCGTTCGACCGTTCCCGACTCCGCCCTGCCGGTGCAACGCCGGGCCACCGCCACCCCGGCCGAGCCGGGTCCCACGCTCCCGGTGGCCCTCCGTGCGCCGTCGGCCTCCCCCACCGGCCCCCTGACCGACGCGGACGGCCCGGCTCCCGAGGATCCGGCCCCGACAGCGGCCGTGACGCCCCGACCGGTCCGTCCCGCCCCGGCCCGCCGAGCCGGTACGCCGTTGACGCTCGCCCAGGTCAGCGCGCCGCCGCGCCGGGTACCCGCCCACCGATCCGGCCCCGCCGACCGAGCCTGGACACCGCGCACCGCGGCCCCGTCCGGCCCGAACCCCTCCGGTTCCGCCGCACCGGCTCACCGCGCCGCGTCCAGTCCGACGGCTCCCGGTCCGGCCGTGCCGACCGGCCCCGCACCGACCGGCCCCGCACCGATCAACGCCGCACCGACCGGCCCCGCTTCGCTGCCCGCCACGTCGACCGGGCACGCCCCGACACCGACCCGGCACGATCCGCTGCCCGCCGTCCGGACCGCCCCGGTGCCGACGACGTCGGACCGCCCGGCCCCGTCGACCGGCGACGCCGCGCGGACCGGTGGGCCGGTGCCGCCGACCTCGACCGGTGCCCCGGCCCGCACCACGCCGACCCGCCGCGACCCGCCGCCCGCCACGTCGAACGGGTCGGTTCCGGTGTCGCGGGCGCCCCGGATCGGTGGCGCCGCACCGCGACTCGGTCTCGGCGAGCCCGTCGTGATGCCGCCACCCGACCCGGACTCGCCACCGGCGGTGCTGTCCGCCCGTCGTCCGGCCCCGGACCAGCCTTCGCCCAGATCCGTTGGGTCCAGCCCGGCGCGCACCCGGCCCACGGACGCGTACTCCGGCCGTGGCGCGGGCGGCGGCACGTCCGGCGCGGGCGACGCGGCACCGGTGCAGCGGTCCACTCGCCTCCATGGTGGGGGGACGTCGACCGGTGCCACTCCGGCCGCACCCGGCGGAGGCGCCCCGTCCGGTGGCCCGGCTGGACGTGCCGGTGCCGGTCCGCACTCCCCGACCTCCGCACCGCGAGGTGTCACCGGTCGACCGGAGAGTGCTCCGGTGGTACGACCACCGGGGGCCGGCGGGTCGAGGTCGGAAGCCGGAGCGGGGCCGTCCGGCCCGGGCCGGTCACCGCTCCGGGAGGTACCGGCGGGTCGGAGCGGTCCGCCGGTACCTCCCCCCAACCCGCTGGTGGGCCTCGGGGCCCCGCTCACCCCGGACGCGGCCCCGCCACGAGTCGCGGCCCGGCCGGTAGCCGCCACCGGTCCGGTGCCGACCCGACGCACCACCGCCGACACCTCGCCCCACCCCGGCGACGCCGCCCACCGGCCCGCGCCGCCGACGGTCTCCCCGCCGACGGGTCCGGCCCGGGTCCGCCCGCTCGACAGGGCACCGGCCGCCCCGACGCCCACGGCCATGCTCCCGGCACACCCGGACCGTCCGGTCCCGACCGGCAACGGCAGCGCGACCCCGTCGCCCCGGACCGCGAGCCCGACCCCGATATCCCGGACCGGGACCGGCAGCGTGTTCCCGCCCCTGACCGCGAGCCCGACCCCGGCCGGGACCGGCAACGCGTCCCGGCCCCGGGCCGCAGGCCACACCTCGACCGGGACCGGCAGCGCAGCCCCGACCCGGGCCGACGGTCCGGTCCCGGCCGGGAGCGGCAACGCACCACTGGTGCGGACCGGAGGCCCGGCGTCCGTGCCCCGGGCCGGTGGCACACCTCCGGGGTCTTCGACGCAGACCGGTGACGCGGCCCCGGTGGTGCAGACCCGGTCCGCCGCCCCGCAGCAGGCCCCGCGCCCGATGACGTACCCCGCCGAGCCGTCCGCCCCGGCGGCAGCGTCACCGCGGCCCCGATCGGTGACCGTCCGGTCGGACACGCCGGTCGTCCGTCCGCACTCCCCGGCCGCCGCTGCGGCGGCCGGTAGGGGGCCGACGGTGCGGGGTGCCGGCCCGGCGCCGACGCCGCGCGGCACGGCGGCCGACCGGCGGACGGGGCGCGCCCCGCTGCTCGGCGAGCGGCCCCTGAGGCCGGTCCTGCAACGGTCCGGGCTCGACGCGACGCCCCGACGTGGCACGGGATCCAGGACACCGGCGGCTGCCCGCACCCCGGCCGGGTCCGCAGTGCCGGTCCGGTGGGTCCGGTCGACCGGCAGTGCACCGGAGACCACGACCAGCCGAACCTCGGCGAGCACCAGGGAGGCCCCCACGATGACCGGACCAGAAGCGTCTGTCGCAGGTTCCGGCACCCGGCCCGGTCCGGGTGCCGGGCCGCACCCGGCCCGACCGGTCACCGGACCGGTCCGGGCGACCGCCACGGCCGCCGTGTCGGCACCCGCGCCCGCCGGCCCGGCGCCGCGCCCGCCGGTCGTGACCCGCGCCGCGGGTGCCACCACGCCGATCGGTGCCGCACCGCAGATCCAGCGGACACCGCGCGGCGGCACGTCCACCGCGCCGCGCCCCGCCACCGTGGTCCAGCGGACGGGACCGGTGGCGTCCGGAACCTCGACCACCACCCGCGCCAAGACGGCCGGCGGCTCCGACCGCGCCACGACCGGCACGACCCGGGACGCCCCCACCCGGACGTCGCCAGGCGGGGGACACGAGGACCGGGACAGCGCCGAACGGTTCCACCACCTGGACCCCAGGGCCCTGGACGAACTCGCCCACCGGCTCTTCGAACCGATCTCCCGGCTGCTGCGGACCGAGCTCCGGCGCGGACGTGAACGCTCCGGCCGGTGGCTGGACGGTGGCCGGTGAGCGACGTCGACCCCGGCACCAGCGTCCACTTCCGGCTCCGCATCGACGGCATCGACCTCGGCAACTGGAACTCCTGCGACGGGCTCGGCTGCGAGGTCGAGGTGGAGCAGCACCAGGAGGGCGGCAACAACGGCTTCGTCTGGCAACTGCCGTCGCGGGTGCGCTACACCAACGTCACGCTCACCCGACCGTTGATCCCGGACACCGCCAAGGTGGCCCGGCTGCTCGCCAAACTCCCACAGGGCGTCACCCGGGGCACCGCCCAGATCGCGGCACTACAGCCCAACCGGGCCCTGCTGGTCCAGTGGGGACTGGCCGACGTCGTCCTGGTCCGCTGGACCGGCCCGTCCTTCGACCCGGCCCGCTCCGAGACGGCCACCGAGAGCATCGAACTCGCCTACCACGGCTTCCTGGAGGTGGGCTGACATGCCGACCGGCAAGGTCTCCGCGTTCCTCCAGCGCTACAACCCGCCGCTGGGCGGCGGCAACCGTCCCGGCGGGGCGCTGGGCGGCCCGATCACCTTCATGTTCAACCCGAACGAGCTGACGCTGACCAAGTCGGCCTCCTGGATCCCGCACGTGGTCCGTGGCGCAGAGCAGGTCGGCATCCCGGAGTTCACCGGCTCGGAGCCGCGCAACCTCGCGCTGACGGTCTTCCTCGACGTGACCGACACGCACAGCCGTACCGTGCAGCAGCGCGTGGAGAGCCTGCTGTCCTGCTGTACGCCGACCACGGCCAGCATCGCCGCGAAGGCGCCCTCGCCACCGTGGGTGAAGTTCACCTGGGGCCAGTTCCAGACCGTCTCGTTCTACTCGTACGTCAGCCAGGTCACCGCGACGTACACGCTGTTCGACAGCTCCGGCACCCCGTTGCGGGCGACCTGCGCGGTGAACCTGACCGAGATCAACGGCAGCAAGCCCGCCCAGAACCCCACCTCGGGCACCCGCTCGGCGCGTCGGGTGCACCGGGTGGTGGACGGCGACTCGTTGCCGCTGCTGGCCCACCGCGAGTACGGGGACCCGACCCTCTGGCGGGTGATCGCCGAGGCGAACGACCTCGACGACCCGAGCCGGCTGCCACCCGGCACCGAGCTGCTGTTGCCCGCGCCCGACGAGGTCCCGACCGCCCTGTCCCGCGTATCCGTCGGGTCCGGTGCCGCCGCGGAAGGTAGGTAGCTCACGTGCCCACCGGAACCCTGACCAACCTGCTCAAGGTCGGCCTGCCCACGGACGAGATCCCCGCCCCCTGGCCGGAGGAGTTGACGTACGGCTGCGTCGAGGACGGCGTCAACATGCCGGCGGTGGCGACCCTGCGCTACCGCGATCCGGGCTCGCTGATGGTGGAGAAGGTCGGCATCACGATCGGCCAGAAGCTGACCGTGGCGGTCCGGCCCGGCGACCGCAACGGCGAGACACCGCTGTTCACCGGCGAGGTGATCACCGTCGAGACGGAGTTCGACGGCACCGGCACGTACACCACGATCCGCGCCCTGGACCTGTCGCACCGCCTCCGGCGCGGCCGACGGGTGGCCCGCTACCTCAACCGGAAGGCGTCCGACATCGCCGGGGAACTGGCCCGGTTCGCCGGTCTGCCGATCGGCCGGATCGATCCCACCACCGTGGTCTACGAGGTGGTGGCGCAGCCCAACGTCAGCGACTGGGAGTTCCTCCGGATGCTGGCCGCCGACAACGACGCCGAGGTGGCGATGGTCGACGGACGGTTCGTGTTCCGCCGGCCGGTCCGCGCCGCCTCCGCCCCCGGCACGCAGACGCCCGCCGAGCGCAGCGACTTCGTGGCGGAGGTCAACGGCAACGTCCTCTCCATGCACGCCACCGTCACCTCGGCCGGCCAGTTCACCGACGTCGAGGTACGCGGCTGGGACCGCCGTACCCGCCAGCCGGTGATCGGTCGTACCCGGGTGCGCGACAGCGACGAGGTACGACTGCCGGTGACCGCCGGGGAGTTGGCGGAGCGGTTCGGCAACGCCGAGATGCTGGTCGCCGACGTGCCGTACGAGACGGCGGCCGAGGTCGACACCGTGTCCCGGTCGCTGGCCGCCCAGGTGGCGAGTGGCTTCGCCGAACTCGAGGTGGCGCTCCGGGGGAACCCGCTGCTGCGCACCGGCGTGCCGTTCACGCTCAGCGGCGTCGGGAAGCCGTTCGTCGGCAAGTACACCGTGACCGCCAGTCGGCACCTCTTCGGGCCGGCGCGGTTCTACGAGACCTGGCTGACGGTCAGCGGCGCCCAGGACCGGTCGCTGGGCGGCCTCACCGGCGGCAACCCGGTCGCGCTCCGGTCGCGGATGCCGGGGCTGGCCGTCGGCGTGGTCACCGACGCCAACGCCGTCCGGGACCGTAACCATCCGGAACGCCGGGACCGGGGCTGGGTCAAGCTCCGCTTCCCCTGGCTGGACGACGAGTACGAGACCGACTGGGTCCGGACGGTGCAACTGGGCGGAACCGGCGGCGGCGGGGTGTGCTGCCCCGAGGTCGGTGACGAGGTGCTGGTCGGCTTCGAACAGGGGCTGCTCGACCGGCCGTACGTGATCGGCGGGCTCTACAACGGCGTCGACCAGCCCTCGCCGCACGACGGTCCACTCGTCGACCCGACCAGCGGGGCGGTGAACCGACTCTCGTTCGCCTCCCGCAACGGCCGGGCGACCGGCGGCGGGACCACCGGCAACTGGGTCGAGCTGCTGGACGGGCCGACCGTCGCCGCCGCGGCGCAGGGGGTTCGGCTGCGTACCCAGAAGGGCACCGACAACCTGCTGGTGCACCTGGACCGGGCCGGCACGTCGGTGGTGGTCCGCAGCGACGGCAGCGTGGTGATCGAGGCCAAGACCGACCTCACCGTCCGCGGCACCGGGGGCGTCTCGGTCGAGTCGCGCGGGCCGGTCTCGGTCACCGGTCGAGGCGTGTCGGTGGACGCCGGGACCGGCGAGCTGAAGCTCACCGGTGACAGCGTGTCGATCTCCGGCCGGATCGTCCGGATCAACTGAGGAGGGAAACGCGATGCCAGCAGCAGCCCGTATCGGGGACAGGGTCGGCCACGGCGCACCCACCGGAAGCGTCGGCCCGCCCGCCGCAGGTCTGCCCGGGGGTGCCGCGTCGCCGGCCGGTCCCCTGCTCGGCGTGGCCAGCGTGCTCATCGGTGGCCGACCGGCGGCGGTGGTCGGCACTGTGTGCACCTGCCCGGTGCCGCCACCGCACCTGGCCCTCGGCCCGGGCAACGTGGTGGTGCCCAGCCCGCCACGGGCGGGCGGGCAGGTGCTGATCGGCGGCTTCCCCGCCGCCCGGGTCGGCGACCGGACCACCTGCTCGGCGACGATCCTGACCGGCGCCCTGAACGTCTCGATCGGGGGCTGAGCGAGGTGGCGGAGCAGTTCATCGGTGCCGGGTGGGCGTTCCCGCTGCGGTTCGACGCCGGTGGCGGCATCGCGCTGGTCAACCGGGAGCGGGAGATCGTCGAGGCGATCCGGCTCATCCTCGGCACCGCACCCGGTGAGCGACCCATGCGCCCCGAGTTCGGCTGCGCGATCCACGACTTCGTCTTCGCGCCCGCCGACGAGAACACCGCCGGGCAGGTCGCCTTCGAGGTACGCGCCGCACTCGACCGCTGGGAGCCCCGGATCGAGGTCACCGACGTTCTGGTGGGCTTCGACGAGGTGACCGCCGGCACTCTCTACATCGACCTCCGGTACGTGCTGCGCGGGACCAACGACCCCCGCAACCTGGTCTTCCCGTTCTATGTGATCCCGTCGCACGACGGGGCCGAGGTGGAGGCGACGTACTGATGGCCCTGCCCGCACCCAACCTCGACGACCGACGTTTCCAGCACCTCGTCGACGACGCCAAACGCTTCATCCAGCAGCGCTGCCCGGAGTGGACCGACCACAACGTCTCCGACCCGGGGGTCACGCTCGTCGAGGCGTTCGCACAGATGACCGACGAGCTGCTGTACCGGTTGAACCGGGTGCCGGAGAAGAACTACCTGGCCTTCCTCGACCTGATCGGCGTACGCCTGTTCCCACCGACCGCGGCACGGTCCGCGCTCACGTTCTGGCTCGCCGCCCCGCAGGCCGAGACGGTGCTGCTGCGGGCCGGGACCGAGGCCGGCACGGTGCGTACCGAGACGGAGGAGGCCATCGTCTTCGCCACCGACACCGACCTGGCGATCGTGCCGTGCGAGCTGGCCCACCTGCGCGTGCATCCCGCCGACGGTCCGGCCGCCGACCGCACCGACCAGGTGCTCGACGGCCGGGACGTGGCCTGCTTCGCCACCCCGCCCGCGGTCGGCGACGCGGTGCTGTTCGGCCTGGACGCGGCGGTCCCGTCCTGCGTGGTGGTGCTGCGGCTGGAGAGCCGGGTGGAGGGCATCGGCGTCGACCCCCGGCAGCCGCCGGTGCGCTGGGAGGCATGGGACGGCGCAGGCTGGACGGAGTGCGAGGTGGACAGCGACTCCACCGGTGGACTCAACCGGCCGGGCGACGTGGTGCTGCACGTACCGGCCGGACACACCACCTCCACCGTCGGCGGCCAGCGGGCCGCCTGGCTGCGGTGCCGGCTGGTCGCCGCCGAGCCCGGCCAGCCGTTCTACTCGGCCTCCCCGACGATCCGCGCCGCGACGGCCTTCACCATCGGCGGCACCGTCGAGGCGGTGCACGCCGAGACGGTGGTGGGCGAGTTCCTCGGCGAGTCCGAGGGCGTACCGGGCCTGCGCCTTCGGGTGGCCCGCCCGCCGGTGCTCCCCGACGACGAGCCGTTCGTGGTCGAGGTCTCCGACGGCACCGGCTGGCAGGAGTGGACCGAGGTGGACGCGTTCGGCGCCACCGGCCCGGACGACCGGTGCGTGACCGTGGACCGGACCACCGGCGAGGTGGAGTTCGGGCCGGCGGTCCGCGAACCGGACGGATCGCTGCGCCGCTACGGCGCGGTGCCGCCCAACGGCGCCCGCCTGCGGGTAAGGCGGTACCGCACCGGCGGTGGACGGCGCGGCAACGTGGCCCGGGGCGCGATCTCGATGCTGCGCAGCTCGGTGCCGTACGTCAGCCGGGTGGAGAACCGGGAGGCCGCCCTCGGCGGCGTGGACGGCGAGTCGGTGCAGAGCGCCCGCCAGCGGGGCCCGGTGCAGTTGCGGGCACAGGACCGGGCGGTGACCGCCCGGGACTACGAGCTGATCGCCGGGCAGGCCGTACCGGCCGCGGCCCGGATCCGCTGCCTGTCCGCCGGGGACGGCGCCGACCCCGGCGGGGTACGCCTGCTGGTGGTGCCCGAAGCGGTCGCGGACGCCGGTGAGCAGCTCCGCTTCGAGCAACTGATCCCGCCCGACGACATGCTCGCCACCATCGCCGAGCACCTGGACGCGCGCCGCCCCATCGGCGTACGACTCAGCGTGGAACCCCCCTTCTACCAGGGCGTCACCGTGGCGGTCCGGCTGAGGGCCCGGCCCGGTGCGCAGGCCGGACGGGTCCGTACGGCGGTGCTCGACGCGCTCTACGGCTACCTCAACCCGCTGCGCGGCGGGCCGGACGGGACGGGCTGGCCGTTCGGCCGACCGGTGCAGTCCGGCGAACTCTTCGGGGTGCTCCAGCACCTGCCCGGCGTCGCGTTGCTGGAGGAGGTGCTGCTCTTCCCCGCCGACCCGCTCACCGGCCGGCGCGGCACGGCCACGTCCCGGGTCGACCTCGACCCGCACGCGTTGGCCTTCTCCTACGAACACCAGGTCCGGGTGGAGGAACGCTAGGTCCGCCCGGACCGGAGAGGGATGTCCCATGCGCGGCACGGTGGCGGGTCTCGGCACACCGCATCCGTTCGGCCCACGGCTGCCGGCGATCTATGCCTCGGACGACGTGGCCGGACGGCTGCTCGCCGCCTTCGACGAGGTGCTGGCCCCGGTGCACGCGACGCTGGACAGCCTCGCCGCCTATCTGGACCCCCGGCTGGCCCCGGCCGACTTCGTCGACTGGCTCGCCGGGTGGGTGGCCGCCGAGACGGCACCGGGGTGGACCCTGGCGCAGCGCCGCGAGGCGGTCGCCGGGGCGGTGGCGCGGCACCGGGTGCGCGGTACCGCGCAGGGCCTGGCGGAACAGGTGCAGATGGTCTTCGGGGTCCGGCCGGAGATCACCGAGAACGGCGGTACGGCCTGGTCGTCGGAGTCGGGCGGGCCGCTTCCCGGCACGGCGGTACCCGCCCTGACCGTGACGGTACGGGTACCCGAGCCGGACCGGGTGCCGCTGGACGCGCTACGGGCGCTGGTGGAGGCGAACCGGCCGGCGCACGTACCGTGCACGGTCCGGGTCGTCGCCGACGGGCAACCGGCGGAGGGTGACGACGATGGAGCGGTGTGAGCGGTGCGTACCGGCCGAACCCGGTAGCGCCTTCTGCGGGGTCTGCGGATCGTTCCTCGACTGGGAGCAGTCCCCGGACGCGCCGCCGCCCGTCCGGCCGTCGACCGGGCCCCGCCCCGCCCCGCCCCCGGACGATCCGGTGACGGCCCGGCCGGTCGACCCGGGAACCGCGGACGCCCCCGACGACACGACGCCCTGGTTCGACTTCCCGACCCCGACCCCGACCTCGACACCGACCGCCGCACCGACCCCGGTTACCGAACCGACTCCGGCGCACCCGGCCACCGTGCAGTCACCGGCGCGCCCGGCCACGTGGACACCGACCGGCACGGCCGCCGAATCGGCCCCGGTGACTCCGACCGGCGAACCGGTGGAGGTCGTGGAGGCGGTCCAACCGGCCCGCCCGTCGATCCGTCGGCCGGTCGTCCGGCAACGCCCATCCTCGACCGAGGAGAGTGCCGGCGGCGTCACCTGCCCGGTGTGTGGGACGGGCAACCCGCCGGACCGCAGGTTCTGCCGCCGGTGCGGCAACGCCCTCGACGCCCGGACCGGCCCGTCCGCCCGGGAGTCGTGGTGGCGGCGCCTGCGCCGAGCCGTGGGCCGGGCGGCGAACTGGCTGTTCCGGCCCCGCTCCGGCGTCGCGGGTCTGGTACGCCGGATCGCCGCACTGCTGCTCGTCGTCGCCCTGCTCGCCGGTCTCGCGTACGGCGTGGCCCGGTTCGGTCCGCAGGCCGGCGACGCCGTACGCGACCGCCTCGCCGATCCGCAGCCGGTGAGCCCGGTGTCGGTCCAGGCGTCCAGTCAGGCGGGCGGCCACCCGGCGGAGGCGGTGGTCGACGGGATCAGCAACAGCTACTGGGCCCCCGCCTCCGAGGGCGCCGGTGGCGGCGAGTACGTCGAACTCACCTTCGCCACACCGTTCCGGCTGCTCGACCTGATCGTGCACGCCGGTGTGTCGGCGCAGCGCGACGAGTTCCTGCGGCAGGCCCGCCCGGCGGAGCTGGAGCTGACGCTCTGGACCAGCGGCGGCACCTCGGAGAGCCGCGTACTCCAGCTCGCCGACCAGGCCGGCCCGCAGACCTTCCACCACGTGGTCGACGACGTGGTGCGGGCCCGGCTCACCGTCCGGCAGAGCTACGGCACCGCCCCCGACCGTCGTACCGCCGTCGCCGAGGTCGAGTTCTTCCGCCGCCCCTGACGGCGCTCAGGCGGCGCTCTGACCGCCGTCAGGCGGCGCGGGCCGGGCCGGGCACCCCGAGTGTGCGCAGCACCCGGTCGTAGGCGCAGCGTGTCCGCGCCGCCGCCGCCGTGTCCCCGGACCGCTGGTGCGCCTCGGCCAGCACCCGCCAGGCGTCGTCCCGGAACCCGTCGATCTCCAGTCCGCGACGGGCCGCCGCAGCCGCCCCGGCGAGATCACCGGCCTCCAGTTCGAACGCGGCGAGCGTCACCGCCGCCTCCGCCGCCAGAGTGCGGTAGCGGTCGCGGTCGGCCACCACCCACTCCGCCGGGCCGTCCTCCGGCAGCAGGTCACCGGCGTACTGGGCGAGCGCCTCCCGCAGCGCCGCCGTCGCGACGCCCCGCTGCCCCGCGCCCACGTTGCGCCGCCACGCCGCCACCGCGTTCTCGAACGAGCGCACGTCGCAGCGGGCACTGCGCGGCAGATCCAACAGGTACGACTCGCCGTCACGTCGCACGAACCGGGACTCGCCACGCCGTACGCCCGGTTCGAGGAACGCCCGCAACGTGGAGACACCGACGTGCAGGTTGCGGATGCCGGACCCGACCGGCAACTCCGGCCAGAGCGCCGTCAGGATGGTCTCCCGGTGCACCGGCCGACCACCGTGGGCGGCCAGGAACCGCAGCAGGGCGCGCACCCTCGGCCGTACCGTCGTCCACTCCAGCCGACGCCCCGGGATCTCCAGATGGAACCCGCCGAAACAGCGGACCACGAGTGGCGCGCCCGTGTCCGGCTGCGTGACGGTCGACGGTCCCGGTTCCTCGACCGCCCGTCCCCGGAGCGGCTGCTGGCTCGAATACCTCATCTTCCGGAACTCCTCCGTCCCCCATCGGTCGCCGTGCCCACCACAGATGCTGCGCCGATCACCGCGCGTAGACATCAGTCAGTTGACGCATACCGATCTCGGAGCCGCCCGGTCAGGACTCGGCGCCGGACACCGCCTCGCGGCGCAGCGCCTCGCGGGCGATCTCGACCCGGCTCCGCACGCCGAGTTTGCCCAGGACGTGCGAGATGTGGGTCTGCACGGTCCGCCGCGACAGGTACATCTCCCGGGCGATGTCCGGCGTGGATCGTCCCTGGGCCACCAGTGCGGTCACCCGCGCCTCGGTCGGGGTGAGCGCGTCCCAACCGACCCGGGCGCGGGCCGGCCGGGGGCCCCGGACACCCCGGCGGACACCGAGACGTCGCAGTCGCCGCTCGGCGCGGCGCACGTCCCAGACCGCGCCGAGGCCGTCGTACCCGTCGACCGCCTCGCCCAGCAGCGTCCTCGCCTCGGCCGGTGAGCCGCGTCGGGCCAGCACCGCGGCCAGGTCCTCGATCGTGCCGGCCAACTCCACCGGCGACCCGACCGACCGGTAGTACGTGACCGCCTCGCGCAGCGGCGTCGGATCGTCGTCGAACAGCCCCTGACACCGGCGCAGGGCCGCCGCGGCCCGACCCGGCCGGGACTCGGCCGCGGTCTCCGCCCGGCACGCCTGCACCGCCGCCCGGGCCGCCGCCGCGTCGTCGGTCGCCACCGCGAGCCGCACCAACTCGGGCGTCCACTGGTGGAGCAGGGTCATCTCACCGGGCCCCCGTTCCAGGACCACCGACAGCTCCGCCAGCGCCCGTGCCGGATCCCCGTCCTGCTCGGCGGCGAGCGCCCGCGCGGCGAGCAGGAAATCGCGATTCTCCCGGTCGGCGACGGTACGCACGGGAAGCTCCAGACCGGCGCTCAGGTGCGCGGTCGCGGTGGCGCTGTCCCCGCGACGCCCGGCGATCATCGCGGCGACACCGCGCCACAGCAACGCCGGACCGCGTTCGCGGAGCCCGGAGTACGTGATCGCCGTGCTGTCCCGTTGGAGGATGTCGAGTTCGGCGAGCGCGTCGTCCCAGCGACCGAGCCAGTAGAGCAGCACGGCGGCGGTGAGCGTGGAGACGCCCTGACCCGGCCCACCGTCCCGCTGGCCCACGGCCCGGGCCCGCCACAGGGTCTCCTGCGCCGCCGGCCACCGGTCGAGGTTCTGCAGGCTGAAGATCCGGCCGTCGAAGGCGAACGTCCGCAGGTCGGCGTGCTCGGGTGCGTCGCCGAGCACGGCCAGCGCCCGGTCGGCGAAGTCGAGGGCGGCCTCGTGGTCACGGCGGACCGAGTGGGTCAGCCACAGGTCCGTCAACGCGTACGCGACGGCGAAGGCGTCCCCGGCCGCCTCACCCACCCGCAACGCCTCCCGCGCCGTGCGGTCCGCCGTGTCCAGGTCGCCGCTGCTCGCCCGGTTGACCATCGACAGCGAGGCGAGCAGGCGGGCCTGCCACACCGCGGGTACGCCCGGACGGCGCAGCGCCGCGCCCAGGACGTCCAGCGCCTCCTCGTTGCGACCCTGGCCGAACAGCGTGCGGGCCAGGATCGAGGACATCTCGGCCTGTTGTCCCGGCCCGGTCGGCAGGGTCAACGCCGACCGGGCCCGGGCGGCGGCCTCGGAGTGACGCCCGGCGTCGAGCAGCACCCGGGCCAACTCCACCGACAGCGCGGCCTGGTCGGCACGGTCGAGCGGGCTCACCGACAACTCGCGTTGCAGCAGCTCCGCCGCGATGTCCGGGGCGCGGGCCGCCAACGCCGGTGCCGCCTCGACGACCCACGTACGGGTCCACTCGTCACCGGTGTGGCCGGCCGCCAACAGTTGCTGGGCCACCCGCAGCGGTTCGGCGCCCGCGCCGGCCAGCGTCCGCGCCGCCTCGCAGTGCAGCGCCGCGCGCAACGCGGCCGGCATGCTGTCGTAGAGCGCCTGACGGATCAGCGGATGCCGGAAGGCGAGCTGGTCGCCGACGCCGACGACGATCCCGGCGGTGACCGCGTTCTGCAACCCTTCGGCCAGGTCCGACACGGTCCGGCGGAGCACCGCGGCGAGGTCGGTGACGCCGAACTCCCCGCCGAGCAACGACGCGGTCCGCAACATCTGGGCGGTGGCCGCCGACACCACGCTGAGCCGGTCGGTCAGGGCTGCCGCGAAGGAGGCGGGCACCCGGTCGAGCGCGGCGTCGGTGAGTTCCCCACCGCTCGGCAGCGCGCCGGCCGTCTGCTCCCGGGCCAGGGCGTCGAGCAGTTCACGCAGATAGAGCGGATTGCCCATGGCCCGCCCGAGCAGACGGTCGAGCCCCGGCCCCGGGGGCGCACCGAGGACCCCGGTGGTCATCGTGCGGACGTCGTCCGGACTGAGCGCGCCGAGCGACAGCAGGGTGCCGCCCCGGCGCAGGGTGGCGGCGCGCAACGTCTGGACGTCCTGCCGGGTGGGCACCGGACGGGTCGCGCTGACCAACAGCAGTGGAAGTTCCTCCACCGCGAGGGCGAGCCGGTGCCACAGCATCAACGACGCCTCGTCGGCCCATTGCAGGTCGTCGAGGACCAGCACGGTGGGTCCGTCGGTACACAACTCGTCGACCAGCGAGACGAGCATTTCGGTGGCCGTCATCGCGATGTCGTCCACCGCGAAAAGCCCTGGCCGCCGGTCCCGCAGGAACTCGGCGATCCGTGCGCGGCGCGGGTCCGGCGAGCGCAGCCGAACCTGGAGACAGTCCAGCATCACCCGCAGCGGAAAGCGGTGGGACAACTGGTCCGCAGTCCCCCACAACACCTCGCGGTCGCCGCTCCCACCACCTGTCAGACCGGTCGCGACCAGGGCAGACTTGCCGATGCCCGCCTCACCCTCCACCCACAGCACCGAGCCACGCCCGTGGCCGGCGGCCTCGGCGGCGGTATGCAGGACGGCCAGTTCCTTTTCCCGTCCGGCCCAGACAGTTGGCAGATCAACTGGAAACATGGCGAATGCACCCGAACGGAATGGACGGTGAAGCGACGCGCATCGGTGCATATTAGCCGACCGCAACGGCCCGACATGGCCACGAATTGAGGACCGAGAATGTGACACGCATTTCCTGAGATCGCTTTTCCCACCGCGACCGCGTCCGTGCTGCTCGACGCCCCGGAGGGCACGCACGGCAGCACTCCCGCGCCGCCACCCTCGCGCGCCGGACGCCCCGCGCCCCACCGTCCCCGCGCCCCACCGTCCCCGCGCCCCCGCTTCCGCGCCAGGACGCCCCGGCTCCCGGGACGCGACACGACCACGGAGAGGGGACGCCAGCCGGGTCAACCGACCTCCTCAGGGCTTCCACCGACCCGGGCCGAGGCGGCGACACCCATGAGGTCGCGGCGCCGGGGCCGGAGTACGGGGCAGGCCGACCGCGCGGATGCCCGGGCTCGGCACCACCGGTCACCCGGACACGAATCGGCCCGCCATCAGGATCGATAGCGGGCCGGTCGATCTGCGATCGATGGTGGGCGATACTGGGTTTGAACCAGTGACCTCTTCCGTGTCAAGGAAGCGCGCTCCCACTGCGCCAATCGCCCGTGCTCTTGTTACGCCGAGGTGGGGACGGGATTTGAACCCGCGTACACGGCTTTGCAGGCCGTTGCCTCGCCTCTCGGCCACCCCACCGAGGTTGCCCCCGTCACGCGTGGCGGCAGCTCCGAGCGGACGACGGGATTCGAACCCGCGACCCTCACCTTGGCAAGGTGATGCGCTACCAGCTGCGCTACGTCCGCACGTCCCCGGTTTTCCGGTGACGGATGAGAACTTTAGCCGAGCGGTGGAACGCTTGCCAAATCGGGCCCCGCCCGGCGCGTCCGGTTCCACTCGGGCCCGCCCAGCATGCCCGGTTCCAGCCCCACCCATCCGATACGTCTGGTTCCGCCGCGTGGGGCCGCCCCTACTCCACAGGCTTCCTAGGAACCTGCGCTGGGGTCTGTCCGACCCGACGCCGGCGGGTCGGGTGGCGGCGGGCGGAAGATCTGGCGGCGGGAGGTCGGACGGCCAACTCGGGCCGGGCGGGGCGCATGGCGGGCAGCGCGACCGGGGCGGCCCGGCGGGCGACGAGTGTCCGGGTTCCGACTGTCGCAAGCCGGATCACCAGGGGTTTGGTGACACGCCGTGTCCGCTTCGATGGGCTACGGTGACGGGCGTGACGAGACGTGCGGCCGAGATCCGCCTGGATGCCCTGCTGCGCACCGCTTGTGACGTGATCGTGCAGCGTGGTCTGGCGAACACCCGAACGGCGGACGTGGCGCAGGCCGCCGGGGTCAGCCAGGCCCTGGTCTTCTACCACTTCGCCACCAAGGAACGGCTGCTCGCGCAGGCCTTCGCGTACGCGGTCGAGCAGGATCTGGCTCGTCTGGACACGGTGACCCGGTCCAGTGCCCCGCCGCTGACCAAGCTCCGCCGCATCCTCCGCCTCTACACCCCGGCCGGTCGGCCCACTTCCTGGTCCATGTGGATCGACGGCTGGTCGGAGTCGCTGCGCACCCCGGAGTTGGAGAAGGCCTCCCGCAAGCTCGACCTGCGCTGGCGGCAGGACCTCGCGACGGTGATCTCCGACGGGGTCCGCGAGGGCGTCTTCGAGTGCGCCGACCCGGCCGGTGCGGCCTGGCGGATCAGCGCGGTCATGGACGGCCTGGCGGTCCAGCTCGCGGTGCACGACCGGGTGATCTCCCGGCGGCAGTTCGCCGAGTGGGTGCGCCTGGTGACCGCCCGGGAACTGGGCCTCGACCCCGCACAGCTCGACTGAGCACTCCGCCGGAGGCCGGACGGACGAGCTCTGCCGGAGGCCGAGGCGGACGAACCTGCACCGGAGTCGCCGGGCGACGGCCACAATGACGCCATGGATCTGCTCGAGGTGTACCGGCGCAGCCTGGCGGAGTTCACCGACCGGGTGGAACAGGTCGGCGGCGGGCAGTGGTCCGCGGTGACCCCGTGCCCGGGGTGGGACGTCCGTACCCTGGTCAACCACGTCGTCGGTGAACAGCACTGGAGTGTCGCGCTGCTCGCCGGCCGGACCATCGCGCAGGTCGGCGACCGTTACGACGGCGACCAGCTCGGTGCCGACCCGGTCGTGGCGGCGCGCGACGCGGCGGCACAGGCCGAGGTGGCCGCCGCCTCCCCCGGCGCTCTGGAGCGCACCGTGCACCTCTCGGCCGGCGACACGCCCGCCGGGGAGTACCTGCACCAACTGCTCGCCGAGCATCTCGTGCACGGCTGGGACCTGGCCGTGGCCATCGGCGCCGACCCGAGGATGGACGCCGACGCGGTCGCCGAGTGCGCCCGCTGGTTCAGCCGCGCCGTCGGCGACTACCGGAGCAACGGGCTGGTGCACGACCGGGTCGACGTCTCGCCGCAGGCGGACGAGCAGGACCGCCTGATCGCCGCCTTCGGCCGTGATCCCGGCTGGGCACCGTGACGGCTCGGGGACCGCGACGGCTCGACACGTACGGCGGCCGGCGCGGGAGCACCCGCGCCGGCCGCACCCCCGGTGTGTGAAGTACGCGAGCGGTCAGCCCAGCCGACCACCGTCACGGGGTACCGTCCGCCACCGCTGACGCGGCCCGGGTTGCCGCTCCCAACGGTCCGCGGCGCTCACCGCGACACCGTCGGCGGGTACCGGCTCCGGATCCTTGGTCAACTGCCGCAGCCGCATCAGCAGGCCGACGCCGAGGAACAGCAGCAACCCGCCGAGCAGGAAGGCGACCTCGGTCAGGCCGAGCCCGGCCCCGGTCTGCGAGACGTTGCCGGCGGCTCCGGCCTCCGGCGCGGCGGCACCACCACCGGCGGCACCGGCGTCGACCCGCTCCCCGGGGCCCTCCTCCGGCGGGTCCTCCGTCGGCTGCGGCGCCAACTCCCGGGGCGACTCGCTCGGGGTCGCCTCGGTCGGGGTGGGTGCCGCCGTCGGGCGGGCCGCCCCTCGGCCGACCACGTCGCGGTTGGCCGTCTGGCGGGACAGCAACTGTAGGTTCTGGTCGTACGCCTCGACGGTGAGTTGGACCCGCCCCGGGTCAGCGTCACGGGCGAACGCGACCCGGTACTGGGCGGTCACCGTACGCCCCGGGCAGAGCGTGCCCGGGTCGAGCTGCCGATCCGTCAACCGGGCCGCATTGCCCTCGGTGCGCACCTGCACCGGGAACGAACCGGTCTCCTCGATCCGGTCGATCCGCACCTGGTCCAGCCGTACGCCCTGCACACCGACCACCATCGACCAACGCACCTTGATGCAGCCGCCCTGGTCCGAGCGGGAGACCACGGCAGAGACCGTCTCCACCCGCCCACCTGCGGTGAACCGGTCCGGCAGGCCGCTGAGTTCGGTGGCGAACGCCGCCTGTGCCGGCGCGGACAGGGCCAGGTGCACTCCGGTGACACAGGCCAGTACCACCCCGATCCGTAGCGTGTTCCGCCACAGCCTTCTCACGATCCGTCCTCCTGTTGGTCGCCTCCATCGGCCACGCTATGAGGGCCGGACGCCAGCCGGTAGACGGGCGTGTTCGCACGTGGTGTGAAGCAAGATGCCCCTTTTCACGTACGGTATTGAACCGGTCACGCGAGACCCGCGACACGCCGAGCCGGGTCACGATGGACAATCACCGGGTGTCCGCGATCTCCACCGCCTTCGTCCGCTTGCACGCCCGACTCGGCCCCGTCGCCTTCGTGCCCGAGGTGCGGCTGCACCAGGCGGACGAGCCGATCGGCCTGTGGGAGCTGACCGAGGGTGAGTTCCGCAGCGACCGGCCGCCGCCGTTCTGGGCCTTCGCCTGGGCGGGCGGCCAGGCTCTCGCCCGGTACGTCACCGACCACCCGGACCTCGTCGCCGGCCGGCGGGTCCTCGACCTGGCCTCCGGCTCCGGCCTGGTGGCCATCGCCGCCGCCCGGGCCGGTGCCGCCGCCGTGCGCGCGGTGGAGATCGACGAACTGGCCGTCGCGGCGGTCGCGCTCAACGCCGAGGCCAACGACGTACGCGTCGACGCCGAACTCGGCGACGTCCTCGATCGGGACGCCGGGGACGCCGAGGTGGTGCTCGCCGGGGACGTGTTCTACAGCGAGGCGATGGCCAACCGGGTCCTGCGGTTCCTGCTGCGCGCCGCCCGCTCCGGGGCCACCGTGCTGGTCGGCGATCCCGGACGCGCCTTCCTGCCCCGGGATCGCTTCGACGAGGTGGCCGCCTACGACGTGCCGGTCAGCGAGGCGCTGGAGAGCGTACGGGTGAAGCGCACCACGGTGTGGCGGCTGCGCGCGGGACGGCCGTCGGCGGCCCGCTAGCGTGACGCGGTGCTGTTCCGCGCCTGGGAGCAGGCCCCGGAGGCGACCGGAAGCGCCGGGGCCGGTGCCGCCGTGGCCGGTGTCGACACGGCCCGGGTCGTGGACCACGTGGGCGTCGCCCACCTGCTGGTGACCCGGCACGCGCTGGTGCGGCAGGTGCTGACCGACCCGGTGACGTACCGCCCGGACAACGCCCTGGACGCGGTGACCCCGATCCCGGTCGCCGCGCTGCGGATCCTCGCCGCGCACCGGTTCCGGTTGCCGCCCACGCTGGCCAACAACGGCGGCGTCGACCACCCGGGGATCCGCGCGCTGGTCGCCGACGCGCTGCACCCGAAACGGGTGGCCGACCAGCGGGACTGGCTGGCCGCACTGGTCCGCCGACGGGTGGCCGGTCTGGACGCCACGCTGGACGGCGGCGTACCCGTCGACCTGCACGCCGGGCTCGCCGCCGACCTGCCGCTGCTGGTCCTGGCCCGGCTGGTCGAGTTGCCCGACGCGCCGGTGGCGGCGGTGAAGGATTTCGCCCGCGCCGCGCTGGAGCTGTTCTGGGCACCGCTGGACGCCGACCGGCAGCAGTTCCTCGCCGCCGAGGTGGGTCGCTTCCACCGGGTGCTGCGCGAGTTCGCGGCCACCGGCGGCGGGCTCGCCGCGTCGCTGCGGGACGCCGGGCACCCGCCCGACGTGGTGGTCGGCGCGCTGTTCTTCCTGCTGGTCGCCGGCCAGGAGACCACCTCGCAGTTCCTCACCCTGCTGATGCACCGGCTGATCGGGGAACCGGCGGTACTCGCCGGACTGCGCGACGGCTCGGTGCCGGTCGCCGACGTGGTCGAGGAGGGGCTGCGGCTGGAACCGCCGATCGTCACCTGGCGGCGCGTCGCCGCCCTGGACACCACGCTGGGCCAGACGGCGGTGGCGGCGGGCACCAGCATCGTGCTCTGGCTGGGTCGCGCCGGACGCGACCCAGCGGTCGTCGAGTCGCCGGACGGGTTCCGGCCGGGGCAGCCCGGGTCACGCCGGCACCTGGCCTTCGGCGCGGGCGTGCACCGCTGCGTGGGCGACCAGCTCGCCCGGATGGAGGCGACCACGGTGTTGACCGAGGTGGCCCCGCTGCTGGCCCGGGTACGGGTGCTGCGTGCGCCCCGCTACCCCGACAACCTCACCTTCCGGATGCCGGACGCCCTGGTCGTGACGCGCGAACCGCTCAGTTGATCTCGTCGGCCCAGGCGCGCCAGTCGTCGAGTACGCCGTACAGCGCCGGGGTGAGCCAGCCCGGCGCGGACCGCCGGAACACGCCCGGGTCCATCGCCCCGGCCCCGGCCGGCAGCGCACCGAGCATGTTCGGCAGCAGGTCGCTGAGGTTGGCCCAGTGCACCAGCTCCGGATCGGCCGGCCAGGCGCCGAGCACCACGCCCGCCGGCACCGCGCGCCGGTCCAGCGCCTCCAGGGTGAGCGCGGTGTGGTTGAGGGTGCCCAGCCCGGCACGGGCCACCACCACCGCCGGGGCACCCAACGACACCGCCAGGTCGGCCACCGTCCACGGCTCGCCTGAGGGTCGCAGCCCCATCGGTACGAGCAGCCCGCCGGCCCCCTCGACCAACACCAGGTCGTGCTTGTCCGCCTCCTCACGGATCGCGTCGACCGCGTTGTACAGCTCCAGCGGCGGCAGGTCCGCCACCCGGGCGGCGGCCAGCGGGGCGAGCGGATCGGGGAAGGCGGCCAGGGTGCGGGCGGTCATCGGGGCGGAGAGCCGGGTGACCGCCTCCACGTCGCCGGGTTCGCCGGTGGCCGTACCCGTCTGGCCGGGTTTGACCACCGCCACCCGCAGCCCGGCCGCCTGCGCGGCGGCCGTGATCGCCGCGGTCACCACCGTCTTGCCGACCTCGGTGTCGGTGCCGGTGACCAGCACCGGTCCGCGCCACTGATCCGTCATGGGGCACAGTCCACGATGACCTCCAGGGCCCGCTCGAAATCCGCCCGGGACGGCCCGGCACCGATGGTGAGCCGCAGCCGGGACCGGCTGTCCGGGGTGGAGGGCGGCCGGAAACAGCCGACCGCCACGCCCCGGTCCCGGCAGGCGGCAGCCCAGTCGGTCGCCGCCTCCGGGCCGGGCGCGGTGACCGAGACGACGGCGGCGTCCGGCGCGGAGACGTCCAGGCCGGCGGCGCGCAGGCGATCCACCGCGAGCGTGGCGCGGGCGGCCAGTTCGGCGCGGAGGGCGTCGCCGTCGCGGGCCAGCCCGACGGCGGCGTGCACCCCGGCGGCCACGGCCGGAGGCAGTGCGGTGTCGTAGATGAAGGTCCGCGCGGTCTCCACCAGGTGCCGGACGAACTCGGCCGGACCGGCGACCACCCCGCCGGCACCGCCGAGCGCCTTGGACAGGGTGGCGGTGACCACCACGTCCGGCTCGCCGGTCAGCCCGGCGGCGGCCACCGCACCGGCCCCGGCCGGGCCGACGACCCCGAGCGCGTGCGCGTCGTCGACCAGCAGCAGCGCCCCGTGCGCGCGGGCGGTCGCGTGCAGCCGGACCAGGGGGGCCAGGTCACCGTCGACGGAGAAGACCGACTCGGTGACCACCACCGCCGGCCGGTCGGGTGCCCCGGCCAGGGCCGCCGCGACCGCGTCGACGGCGGCGTGCGGGGTCACCACGGTCTCCGCCCCGGAGATGCGGCACCCGTCGATCAGGCTGGCGTGGTTGTGCGCGTCGGAGACCAGCAGCGTGCGGGGACGCACCAGCGCCCGGACCGCGCCGAGGTTCGCCAGGTAGCCGGAGGAGAAGACCAGCGCCCGCTCGGTGCCGAGCCAGTCGGCGAGGGTGTCCTCCAGCGCGTGGTGGGCGTCGGTGGAGCCGCGGACCAGACGCGAGCCGGTCGCGCCCAGCCCGTACTCGGACAGCGCCTTGGTCGCCGCGGCGACCACCTCGGGATGCGCGGACAGCCCCAGGTAGTCGTTGCCGGCCAGGTCCACCACGGCGTCGTCGGCGGTACGTGGGCGCAGTCGACGGGTCAGTCCCGCCTTCGCCCGCAGGTCAGCGCGGCGTGCCAGGGCCGCCAGCCAGTCCGCCACCACCACGCCCCTTCCCCGCCGGTTGCCACCGTCAGGCGTCGTCGCCCGGCCACACGCTGTCGCCCCGGGCGCTTCCGCCGGGCGAAGTTACCACCCGTCCGGGCCGTCCCGGCGTGGCGCGGTACGGCTCGCCGGAGGGCACCGGGGCGGGGCCGCGCGCGTTTCCGCCCGTCGGGGGGCCTTGTAGGGTACGTGCCATGCCAGAGATCCTCGACCAGGCCCGTACCCAGGTGCTGGAGGGTGGCGTCGGCCTGGACCAGGCCGGTGTCCTCGCGGTGCTGAACCTGCCCGACGAGCACCTGACCGCCACGCTCCAGCTCGCCCACGACGTGCGGATGCGCTGGTGCGGCCCGGAGGTCGAGGTCGAAGGCATCGTCTCGCTCAAGACCGGCGGCTGCCCCGAGGACTGCCACTTCTGCTCGCAGTCCGGCCTGTTCACCTCGCCGGTGCGATCGGTCTGGCTGGACATCCCGTCGCTGGTCGAGGCCGCCAAGCAGACCGCCGCGACCGGAGCGACCGAGTTCTGCATCGTGGCCGCCGTACGCGGCCCGGACGCCCGGCTGATGACGCAGATGCGCGAGGGCGTCGCCGCGATCAGGGCCGAGGTCGACATCCAGGTCGCCGCCTCGCTCGGCATGCTCAGTCAGGAGCAGGTCGACGAACTGGTCGACATGGGTGTGCACCGGTACAACCACAACCTGGAGACCTGCCGGTCGTACTTCCCGAACGTGGTCACCACGCACTCCTGGGAGGAACGCTGGGAGACGCTGCGAATGGTGCGCGAATCCGGGATGGAGGTCTGCTGCGGCGGCATCCTCGGGCTCGGCGAAACCGTCGAGCAGCGGGCCGAGTTCGCCGCCCAGCTCGCCGAACTGGACCCGCACGAGGTGCCGCTGAACTTCCTCAACCCCCGGCCGGGCACCCCGCTCGGCGACCGCCCGGTGGTCGAGGGCAAGGACGCGCTGCGCGCCATCGCCGCGTTCCGGCTGGCCATGCCGCGCACCATCCTGCGGTACGCGGGCGGCCGGGAGATCACCCTCGGTGACCTGGGCACCCGCGACGGTCTACTCGGCGGCATCAACGCGGTGATCGTCGGCAACTACCTGACCACCCTCGGTCGACCGGCCACCGACGACCTCAAGCTGCTCGACGACCTCAAGATGCCGGTCAAGGCGCTGTCGGCGACGCTCTGATGCCGATGGGCGAGCTGGTCGGGACGTGGTGCGACCGCTGCGGCGAGGCCGTGGCGGTCGGCGACCACCAGGGCTGCGCGGCGGCCCGCACCCTGGAACCGCCCCGCTACTGCACCGGATGCCGACGACGGATGAAGGTGCAGGTGCTGCCGGTCGGTTGGGCCGCGACCTGCGTCGAACACGGCGAACAGCGAGGCTGAGACGTGACGTTGCGCGGACAGGCGGTGACCCTGCGGCCGGTGAGCGCCGACGACGTGCCCACGCTCGCCGCCATCCGCGCCGAGCCCGAGGTCCGTCGCTGGTGGCGCGGCGACGACGACCTGACCGCCGCCGTCGAGGCCGACCTCGCCGACGGCGACCTGGAGGTGTACGTCGTCGAACACGACGACCGGGTGGTCGGCGCGATCCAGTGGTACGCCGAGAACGACCCCGACTACCGCCACGCCGGCCTGGACATCTTCCTCGACCCGTCGGTACGCGGCCGGGGCCTCGCCGGGGACGCCATCCGCACCCTGGTCCGGCACCTGATCGACGCCCACGGCCACCACCGCTTCACCATCGACCCGGCGGCGGCCAACACCGCCGCGATCCGCGCGTACGCGAAGGTCGGCTTCCGCACCGTCGGCGTCCTGCGCCGGTACGAACGCGGCGCCGACGGCCGCTGGCACGACGGCCTCCTGATGGACCTGCTCGCCGACGACCTCCGCTGACCCCACCCGAGCCGCGACGCTCACGCCGTAGCCGCGCCGGGTTCGGTGTAAGGAAGGGTCCCCTGCTAACGCCTCGTGTATAGCAGGGGACCCTTCCTAACATCGCGGACGTCGCGGCTCCGAACACACCGCGCGAAATTCGGTGGCGCCCCGCCCATCGGGTGCCCAGAGTCGGACGATGTCCGTTCCCGATGATCGTGCCGATGCCCTGGAGTGGTTGGCCTTCGCGCAGGCCGGAGTCCTCACCACCGCCCAGGCACGGTCCGTGCTGACCGAGGGCACGCTACGGGGTCTCGTGCGGTCCGGCCGGTGGCGCTCGGTCAGTCGTGGCATCCTGCTGTCCGGCAACGGTCGACTCACCCGGGCCCAGCAACTCTGGGTGGCCGTCCTCGCCTGCGGACGGGGCGCGGTACTCGCCGGCCCCACCGCAGCCGCCGAGGCCGGCGTGCGCGGCCTGCGGCCCGAGCCGTTGCACGTCCTCGTGCCGTCGACCCGCCGCGTCGGGCGTACCACCCTGCGCCGGTTGCCGCTCGACATGGCAGCCGTGGTGGTGCACCGGACGTCGCTGCTACCCGCCGACCACCTCCAGGTCGGCCGGCCGCCCCGGACCAGCACGGCACGTGCCCTGGTGGACGCGGCGGGCTGGGCACCCTCGACCCGGGCGGCACAGGAGGTGTTGGCCGCCGGCTGCCAGCAGCGGAGGGTACTGCCCGAGGAGGTGGCCGCCGTGCTCGACATCCTGCCCCGGGCACCTCGGCGCAGTCTCATCCGGCAGACCGTCGACGACATCGCCGGAGGCGCCCAGGCGCTCAGCGAGATCGACTTCGTCCGGCTCTGCCGCCGCGCCGGGCTGCCGGCACCGGACCTACAGGAGCGACGAACCGACACGACAGGTCGTACGCGCTGGCTCGACGCGTACTGGCGCGAGTGGCGGATCCACGTCGAGATCGACGGGGCGCACCACATGGACGTACGCCAGTGGGCGGCGGACATGCAGCGGCAGAACGACGTCTGGACAGCGGGTGACCGCATCCTGCGCTTTCCCGCCTGGCTGGTACGCGCGCACCCCGACCAGGTCGCCGACACGGTCCGCCGCGCTCTCCTCACCGCCGGCTGGCGACCGGAGTCGTGAATCTTGGAAATCTACCGTTCGACGCTGACGGTAACTGTCCAAGATTGACAGTCACTCCACGCGGTGAGTGCCGCGATGCCGCATCCCGCCTACGGCAAAGTGGCCGGGTCGGACGGATCGTGACGGCGAGGGCGCCGCGGTCGGACGGGTCGTGACGGCGAGGGCGCCGGGGTGGATCGGGTGGTGACGGCGAGAACGGCCGCCGGAGGGACACCGGCGGCCGTTCTCGGGTGGTTGGTCATCGGGTCTCCCCCGATCAGCCGGAGGAGATGGCACAAGCTTGCCTGCGGATGGGGCCCACCGATCTCAGGCGAACGGTCCGACCTGGGCAGACGGGCGGGTCCCGTGTCGGGACGTCGGGGTGGAATCCGGGGCCGCCAGCGGCGTGTCGGTGTAACGCGATTCGGCCCGCCGACGCTACCCCACCGGCCCGGACTCGCCCGCGCCCCGGCGCCTGCCGTCTGCACCCCGACGAGACGCTCGCGCCGTTCCGGATCGGCCTTCCCGGAACGCTCGCTCCTATGGTGCCGCTCGGCCTTCCCAAACCGGTGAACACCAGATTACATTGCTACTCATCCATGGGAGCGCTCCCGGCCCTGCTGGAGCCACTCTGCCACCACCGCCGGCAGCCGTCCACCCCGACGCGTCCGCGTCGACGCTGCCTGCCCGCACCGACAGGAGCAGCCGCATGCACCACACCAGACGGCCGGGCCGCGCGCGCGGCGACGGTCACGGCAGACGCGGCCACTGGTCACGTCGTCTCCGCAGCACCGGCACGGTCATCGCCGCCGGCCTGGCGCTGGCGGTCGGCGTCCCGGCGGCAGCCGCCGCCGCCCCGTACACCACCGCCCCGAACAAGACCAGCGACGCCGAGACCAGCAACACCGCATCGATCAACGCCACCACCAGCAGCGCCGCATCAAGCAGCGCCGCCGCACCGGCGTTCAACTACGCCGAGGCGTTGCAGAAGTCGCTGCTGTTCTACGAGGCGCAGCAGTCCGGCAAGCTGCCGGACTGGAACCGGGTCTCCTGGCGCGACGACTCGGCACTGCGGGACGGCGCGGACGTGGGGCTCGATCTCACCGGCGGCTGGTACGACGCCGGTGACCACGTGAAGTTCGGCTTCCCGATGGCGTTCACCACCACGATGCTGGCCTGGGGCGCGGTCGAGTACCGGGCCGGCTACGTGGCGTCGGGTCAGCTCACCCACCTGTTGAACAATCTGCGGTTCGTCAACGACTACTTCATCAAGGCGCACCCCTCGCCGAACGTGCTGTACGGGCAGGTCGGCAAGGGCGACGACGACCACAAGTGGTGGGGTCCGGCCGAGGTGATGCCGATGGCGCGGCCCGCGTACAAGATCGATGCGAGCTGTGGCGGCGCGGACCTGGCGGGTGAGACGGCGGCGGCGATGGCCGCGTCGTCCATGGTGTTCCGGCCGACCGACGCCGCGTACGCCGACAGGCTGCTCACCCACGCGCGGCAGCTCTACACGTTCGCCGACACGGTGCGTAAGAGCTACCACGAGTGCATCACCGACGCGACCAGCTTCTACCGGTCGTGGAGCGGCTACCAGGACGAGCTGGTGTGGGGCGCGATCTGGCTGTACCGGGCCACCGGCGACGCCACCTACCTGGCCAAGGCGGAGAGCGAGTACGACAGGCTGGGCACCGAGCCGCAGACCACCACCCGCTCCTACAAGTGGACGGTGGCCTGGGACAACAAGCAGTTCGGCGCGTACGTGCTGCTGGCCAACCTGACCGGGAAGCAGAAGTACGTGGACGACGCCAACCGGTGGTTGGACTTCTGGACCGTCGGCGTGAACGGGGAACGGGTGCGCTACTCCCCCGGCGGGATGGCGGTGCTCGACTCCTGGGGCGCGTTGCGGTACGCGGCCAACACCGCGTTCGCGGCGCTGGTCTACAGCGACAAGACCACCGACGCGACCCGCAAGGCCCGCTACCACGACTTCGCCGTCCGGCAGATCAACTACGCGCTCGGCGACAACCCGCGCAACTCCAGCTACGTGATCGGCTTCGGCACCAATCCGCCGAAGAACCCGCACCACCGCACCGCGCACGGCTCCTGGTGGGACAGCATGACCGTACCCACCGAGACTCGGCACACCCTCTTCGGCGCGCTGGTCGGCGGGCCGTCGTCGCCGAACGACGCGTACACCGACAACCGGTCGGACTACGTGATGAACGAGGTCGCCACCGACTACAACGCCGGTTTCACGTCTGCGCTGGCCCGGCTCTCCCAGGAGTACGGGGGTACGCCGCTGGCCGGTTTCCCGGGTGTCGAGCGGCCGGACATCGACGAGCTGACCGTGGAGACCACGGTGATGCAGAACGAGACCCGGGCCACCGGCCTCAAGGTGATGATCTACAACAAGTCGGCGTTCCCGGCGCGGGCGTTGACCGACGCGAAGTTCCGCTACTACTTCCGCCCCGACGGCACCGGCGCGGTGCAGGTCACCCCCGGTTACACCCAGGGTTGCCCGGCACCGAGCACGGCGAAGCAGGCCGGCGGTGACCTCTGGTACGTGGAGGTCGACTGCACCGGCCACACGATCGCGCCGGCCGGTCAGTCGCAGCACCGGATGGAGGTGCAGTTCAAGGTCGGAGTGCCGGAGGGCGGCACCTGGAACACCGGCAACGACCCGTCGTTCCAGGCCGCCGCCGGACCGAACCGCACCGTGCCGTTGTATGCGGGCGGGGTCCGGGTGTGGGGCGTCGAGCCCAGCGGCGACACCGACCCGCCGCCGCCGGACCCGGACGACACCGTCGCGCCGACCGCTCCCGGCGCGGTGACCGTCTCCGGAATCACGGCGACCGGAGCCACGCTGACGTGGGGTGCCGCCACCGACAACGTGGGCGTCACCGGGTACCGGATCTACCGGGACGACGTGCTGGTCACCACCGTCACCGGCACCACGTACGCGGCGACCGGGTTGACCGCGCAGACCACGTACCGCTTCCACGTGGTGGCCGTGGACGCGGGCGGCAACGTCTCGCCGCCCACCGCGAGGGTCTCGGTGACCACGTCGGCACCGCTGCCGACGACGCCCTGCCGGGTCACCTACGGCACCAACGACTGGAGCAGCGGGTTCACCGCGAACATCACCATCGCCAACACCGGCACCTCGACCATCAACGGCTGGACGCTGGCGTTCACCTTCCCGAACAGCGGCCAGCGGGTCGGTCAGGGTTGGGGGGCGACCTTCCAGCAGACCGGCGCGTCGGTGACCGCGAGCAGCTTGTCCTACAACGGCGCTCTCGCGCCGGGCGCGTCCACGAGCATCGGTTTCAACGGTACGCACACCGGCAGCAACCCCCGCCCGACCGGCTTCACGGTCAACGGGGCGACCTGCACCGTCGCCTGATCCCGGGGCGGTGTGGCCGGGCCGACGTGCGCGGCCACACCGCCCCTCCAGCACGCGCCGACACCCCGATCGGTTCACCCTCAGTGCAGATTGTGTGAACATCCATAAGATCCACCCGTACGCCGACCGCTCCCGTACCCATCGGCACCCCTGTCGACCTGGGAAAAGGAGCTGAACAATGAGCGGACGGCACCGTCGGACACGTCGGACACGCCTGCTGGCCCTGGTGGCGGTCGGAGTGGTGGCCCTCGCCGGACTGGCGATCGCCCCGATGACCTTCGCCGCCGAGGCACCCCGCAACACCTGCCCCGACCTGGAGGTCATCGGCGCACGCGGCACCACCGAACGCCCCGGTCTCGGCATCGTGCTGACGCCGCTGGCCCGGCAGATCACCCGGGACCTGCCGCAGACCGTCCGCACCACGCCGCTGGCCTACCCCGCCTCCGGCAACTACATTGCCAGCGTCCGTCAGGGCGTCGCCGAGGTGCAGCGGGTGATGACCGCGACCGCCGCGCAGTGCCCCGACACCCGCTTCGTCCTGATGGGCTACTCCCAGGGCGCCGACGTGATGGGCGACGCGCTGGCCGGCACCGGCAGTCGTGCCGGTCTCTCCGCCGACCTCGCCGCGCGAGTCTCCTCCGTACTCCTCTTCGGCGACCCCTCCTTCACCGCGGGTGAACCCTTCAACGTCACCGACGGTCGACGCTCCGGCATCTTCCCCCGGGGCGCGGGCCGGTTGAACGGCTTCGCCGACCGCATCCAGTCGTACTGCAACGCCAACGACCGCTTCTGCCAAGGCGGATTCAGCTTCGCCGCACACGTCAACTACCAGGGGTTCCACCCCCAGGCCACCCGCTTCGCCGCCACCCGCGCCACCGCCGACGTACCCCGCTGACCTCGCGGCTGGTTCCATCTGCGGCGCGCCGCTGCGGCACACCGCCGACGGACCGGCGGCGGCCGTGCTGCGGCGACGGCAATCTTGGACAGTTTCCGTTAGCTCCTAACGGAAACTGTCCAAGATAGACATCCGTACCGCACGACCGTGGCGGTGTGGTCGGGTGTGCGGGGATGGGGCGAGCACGAGTCGCCGCAACCCGGCGGGCATCACGAACAACTGCCGCTTCTCGACCGCGTCTCCGTACCGGTCGAGCTGGTAACACTGGATCCAGGTCCAGCCGTACGGCGGATGCCAGTCGGCCTGCTCGCGGACGACCCGCACCGCGATCGGCGTGCGAAACTGCGGACCCGCCTCGCGAGTCAACAGGTACACACCGGGCTCGACCACCGGCGTCCCGTCCGGCCGACGCCGCTCACCAGGCACGACGCGGTACGACCACAGCCTGGTCCACCCGCACCCGGGCGTACCGGCGACGGACCTGGAGCGACCCGTCCCGCTGCACCGCGTGCCCGCTCACCTCGGCCCACACGTGGCCGTCCGCCTGCTGCGCCCGGCCGATCACCTCGGCCACGTAGAGCAGCAACTCTCCCACCCCGGGCAGGTACGCCCCCTCCGGCACCCGGATCACGTCTCCCACCGCCACGGTGCCCACCGCCTCCCCACCGAGCACGTCGGCGAACGACGGAGCAGGCGGACAGCCATGGACGGCCGCAGCAGCCGGAGTCGTACCCGTACCGACCGCCGCGGCAGACGGCCGACCGGCGCGGTCACCGGCGGACCTCTCCCCTGCCGGCCCGATCGGCGTCTCCCCCGGCAGGACAATGGGCGCCGACCAGCGTGACGGCGGGACATTGTTCGTCGGTCGCGGTGTGGACACGAAAGCCTCCCTCGTCGTCTCGGTGGACCGGGGGTCGCCGCGGATGCTCGCCCGGCGGCGACCCCCGGGACGAACGCGCCCACCGGGTCAGGGGGAATCGACCTCCACCGAACGCGCCATCTACCAAAACCTTGCCGAGAGTGATGGGATCAGTACACGACGAAGGAGTGTTCCCTGGGGACGTCCGGGACATTCATGGGGAGGCAGGATGAATGATGCACTTCGAGTGGCCATGGCAGAGGCAGGCGAGACAACCGAAAGCCTCGCAGCTCAGACGGGCGTTGATCCCAAGACGGCGGCCAGGTGGATCAGTCCGGGACGCGTTCCGCAACCTGCTCGGCGCGCAAAGGTAGCCACGATCCTCGGCCGGGACGTTGGTGACCTGTGGCCCGATGTCCTCAAGCGTCGCGAGCCGCAGTGGTTACGGGAGTGGATCGACTGGGAACGCGAAGCCGTCTCGTTGCGCTGGTTCGAGCATTCGTGGGTGCCGGGCTTGCTCCAGACCGAGGCTTACGCCCGGGCGACGTTGACCGGCGAGGCCCTCACGGCCGAGGAGGTGGGAGACGTCGTGGCCTCCCGCCTCGATCGGCAAGGGATTCTCCGGCGTGAGCGTCCGCCCCTGCTGGTCGCGGTCATTCACGAGTTGGTGCTGTTCCAGTCCGCCTACGGCGACCGCGAGCTGATGCGCGACCAGTGTGAGCATCTCGCCCGATGCGCCGCCCTGCCCAACGTGCAGGTGTTGATCGTGCCGAGGGACGTGGGCATGTATCCGGGTCTCGGCGGCGGCTTCATCATCGCCGAGTTGCCCAGCGGTCAGCACGTCGCTCACGTCGACGGCCAGGCGCCTGCGCAGATCATCGGAGAAGCGGCCGACGTTGCTACGCTGAATCGCAGGTGGGAGCGCATCAGAAGCGAGGCCCTTTCTCGCTCTCAATCCCTTGATGTCATCAGGAAGGCAGCAGCATCATGGACCTGACCGGTGCACGGTGGCACAAGAGCAGCAAGAGCGGTAACAACGGCGGATCCTGCGTCGAAGTGGCGGACAACCTCCCCGGCACCGTCCTCGTCCGCGACACCAAGGACCGTGACGGCGGGACGCTGGCGTTCGCCCCGACCGCATGGCGGGCGTTCGTCGCCCAGCCCCCCACGCGGGCCTGACCTACCTCTCCGGACACCTGAGAGCGCTCGCCCCACCGGGGCCGGGCGCTCTCACCGTCCCCAGCAGCCGCCCGGCACAGCTCTCCAGCCTGACTCCCCGTCGATCATGGAGTTGTGGCACGGACGAACAGGGGCAATTCAGCGGAGAACGCTCACCACAACTCCATGATCGACGGGGTCCACCGCGCCACGCGGCACCACGCGGCAAGGCGTGCCCCACGTCGAGGCGCGCGACCCGGCACACGAGAGCGTGCGGGACAGCAAAGGGCGGTGGGCGGGGCTCCCGCACCGGGAGCCCCGCCCACCTCACCGTCCTCCGCACCGGAGGTCGGTCGTCTGTGCTGTCAGCCGGCGCGTTCCGTCGCCGCCGACACCTCGGCCCCGAGGGGCACGGTCATGGTGAGCAGGGAGCCGTCGCGTTCGGCGGTGGCGGGTCGCGCCAGCCGACGCAGGGTACGCAGCATGGGCGTGTTGTCCGCCTGGATGTGCAGCACCATCGCCGCGTACCCGGCGGACTCGGCCTGCCGCGTCAACCGGCGCAGCAGGGTCGAACCGAGCCCGCGCCGCTGCCAGTCGTCGCGGACCAGCAGGGCCGCCTCGGCCTCGTCGCCCTCGGCGAGCAGGTTCGCCATCGCGACGACCGACTCCGCCTCCCCGTCGGAGCCGGTCGTCACGGCGATCAGGGTCTGCCCGCGCGCCGGTTCCAGGATCTGGCGCAGTCGGGCCGGGGTGGGCAGGCAGGCACCGCCCAGGTAGCGGCGTTGGCGGGTCTCCGCCGAGCACGCCTCGTGCAACTCGGTCACCGCTGCCAGGTCGTCGGCGACGGCCGGGCGTACGGTCAACTCGGCGCCGTCGGGCAGGACCACGGTGACCTGTTCGGCGGTGCGGCGGGCTGCGGTGGCGCCCAGCTCCAGCAGTGCCTGCGCGCGGGCGTACTCGGCGGGGGTGAAGCTCGGCGCGACCCGGCGCAGCAGGTAGGAGCCGCCGTTGGGGTCGGCCAGCAGCATCGTCGACTCGTCGACTCCGACGCGCGTCACGGCGAGCGCCGGACGCCAGGTCACCTCGTCCGCGCCGAGCAGGGCACGCAGCACCTGGCCGGTCGCGTCCGGGTCGTGGACCAGCCGGGTGGCCAGCCCGAGTACCCGGGTCGGCTGGTCCGCCAGGCCACGCGCCTCGCTGCGCGCCACCCAGCAGTCCCGCCCCCGGCCGCGTTCCACGGCGGCGATCAGACCCGCCTCGTCCAGGGTGTCCGGCGCGTCCACGAGGAAGTCGTCGACGGCGCCGCGTTCGGTGGTGTGCACCTGCACGGTGAGGATGTTGACTCCACGCAGCGCGAGGCTCGCCGTGAGCACCGACAGGTAGCCCGGCCGGTCGTCCACGGTGGCCCGGATCCGCCACAGCGTCATGGTCGCCTCCTTTCACCTGTCACCCTGGCCTGCGGCTGTTGCGGGGCGGTTGCCCCGTCGTGTCCGGCGGCGACGGGCCCTGCGGTCTGCGTCACACCAGGTCGCGGGCGGTCAGGGGTTGGCGGTGACGGCCGGGGGGGCCGACCAGGTCGAGTCGGTCGCCGAGGATCACCGCGCTGGCCCGGACGAGCTGGGCGAGCCGGTCGACCTCGGTGCTGTGGAAGGCGGCCGGGGTCAGCGTCTCGTTGTGCTCGCGGGAGACCACCAGGACCAGACCGGCGCGTCCGAACGGCGCGACCGCGAAGTGGCTGCCGTCGGGCATGGTCATCGACCGGGCGCGCAGCGGGGTCACCTCCGGCAGCCGGGGCGGCACCGGCGTACGCCAGCTCGCGTGCCCGACCGTCGCGCCGCCGCCTCCGGTGCGGGAGGCCCAGTCGACCGGTACGACAGCGGCCACGGCCCACTCGGCGGCGAGCAGTCCGGGTACCGCGTCGACCAGGGTGGCCAGCCCGTCGGCCGGGTTCGCGGCGACCTGGGCCAGCAGTTCGGCGTCCTGCCCGGTGGTGGTGGGCGCGCCGATCGCCCGCCACACCCCGTCGACGCGTACGCCCGGGATCGCGGCCAGACCGGCCAGCAACCGTTCCACCCGGGCGGCGCCCGGCCAGACCACGGTGAAGTCGTCCACCGCCCGCCCGCCGAGCCGTTCCAGGACGACCACCTGGACGATGTCCGCACCCGAGACACCGAGGGTGCGGGCCACCTGGCCGAGGGTGCCCGGACGGTCCGGCAGGGTGACCCGTACGCGCAGCAACATCTGAACCCTCCGCTCGGCGGGCCGGCACAATGCCGGCAGGCTGACCCAGAGCCTGGCAGTTGACCATTTCGTCCCTGTTGCTGCGGCATGTCCCCTGGGCAAAACCTGACCTTGACAACCCGTCGGGGCTGCCATCAACTGTCCGAATGACCGATCCGGCTGCCCGTTTCCCCGCCGGACTGGACCTGGACCGGCTCGGCGCGTACCTCGCGTCGCACCGACCGGAGTCGGCCGGGGAGCCGCTGCGGGCCGACCTGATCGCCGGTGGGCGGTCGAACCTCACCTACCTGGTCCGGGTCGGTGGCCGTGACCTGGTGCTGCGGCGACCGCCGCTGGGGCACGTCCTGGCCACCGCGCACGACATGGCCCGCGAGTTCCGGGTGATCTCGGCGCTGGCCGGCACCGACGTGCCGGTTCCCCGCGCCCTGCTGCTCTGCGCCGACGAGGACGTGCTCGGCGCGCCGTTCTATCTGATGGAGCGCGTTCCCGGCGAGGTGTACCGGAGTCGCGCACAGACCGACCGGCTCGACGCCGGGCAGCGGCACGACCTGGCGATGGCGATGATGGACACCCTCGCCACGCTGCACACCGTCGACCCGGCGGCGGTCGGCCTGGCCGACTTCGGCCGCCCGGACGGCTACCTGGCCCGGCAGGTACGCCGCTGGGCCGGGCAGCTCGACCGGTCCCGCAGCCGACCACTGCCCGGCATCGACGAGCTACGCGACCGGCTCGCCGCCACGGCCCGCGACAGCACCGGTACGGGCCGCATCGTGCACGGCGACTACCGGCTGGACAACCTGCTCGCCGCCGTCGAACCGGCGACCGGCTCGATGAGCGTGACCGCGGTGCTGGACTGGGAGATGGCCACGCTCGGCGATCCGCTGGCCGATCTCGGGCTGCTGTTGACGTACTGGGACGTCCTGGGCGGCGGTGTGGTGCCCGTCGACAACCCGGTCGCCGACGGCATCGGCCCGCGCGCCGGGTTCCCGACCGGCGCGGAGCTGATCGACCGGTACGCCGCGCGCAGCGACGTCGACGTCGGCCCGCTCGACTGGCACGTGGCGCTGGGCTGCTTCAAACTCGCGGTGATCTGCGAGGGCATCCACTACCGGCACACCCTCGGGCAGACCCTCGGCGAGGGTTTCGACACCATCGGCGGCATGGTCGCCCCGCTGGTCGACCACGGGCTGGCCACGCTGAGGGAGGCATGATGCACTTCGGGTACGACGACCGCACCGAGCAGTTGCGCGGGGAGCTGACCGAGTTCCTGGTTGATCACGTCTACCCGGCCGAGGCCGTGTACGCCGCCGAGGTGGCCGCCGCCGGTGATCCGTGGGCCCGACCGCCGGTGCTGGCGACGTTGAAGGACGAGGCACGTCGGCGCAACCTGTGGAACCTCTTCCTCCCCGATCCGCGTCACGGCGCCGGGCTGACCAACCTCCAGTACGCGCCGCTGGCCGAGCTGACCGGCCGCAGCCCGCACCTGGCCCCGGAGGCGCTCAACTGCGCCGCGCCGGACACCGGCAACATGGAGTTGCTCGCCGAGTTCGGCTCCCCCGCCCAGCAGGAGCGGTGGCTCGGCCCGCTGCTGGCCGGCCAGATCCGCTCGGCGTTCTGCATGACCGAACCCGACGTCGCCTCCTCCGACGCGACGAACATCGCCACCGCGATCCGCCGCGACGGCGACCACTACGTGATCGACGGCCGCAAGTGGTGGTCGTCCGGGGCGATGGACCCGGCCTGCGAGATCCTCGTCGTGATGGGCAAGACCGACCCGGGCGCCGACCGGCACCGGCAGCAGAGCATGGTCCTGGTCCCCCGGGACACCCCCGGGGTCACGGTCCGCCGGGGGATGACCGTCTTCGGCTTCAGCGACGCCCCGCACGGTGGTCACGCCGAGATCGACTTCGACGGCGTACGGGTGCCGACGGAGAACCTCGTCGGTGCCGAGGGCAGCGGGTTCGCCATCGCCCAGGCCCGGCTCGGCCCCGGCCGCATCCACCACTGCATGCGTCTGATCGGCATGGCCGAACGGGCCCTGGAACTGCTCTGCCGTCGAGCCGCCGACCGGGTCGCGTTCGGCCGTCCCCTCGCCGAGCAGGGCGTGGTGCGGGAGTGGATCGCCGAGTCCCGGGTCCGCATCGAGCAGGCCCGCCTGCTGGTGCTCAAGACCGCCTGGCTGATGGACACCGTCGGCAACAAGGGCGCACACACCGAGATCCAGGCGATCAAGATCGGTACCCCGGCGATGGCCGAGTGGGTGATCGACAAGGCGATCCAGACGTACGGCGCGGCCGGCGTCAGCCAGGACACTCCCCTGGCCGCACTCTGGACCCACGCCCGTACGCTCCGCCTCGCCGACGGCCCCGACGAGGTGCACCGCGCCAGCCTCGCCAAGCGCGAACTACGCCGCTGGACCCACCCCGCCTGACCCGCCGCCCGGTCCGCCGTCGCCGGCCCTGTTCCGTTCGGCCACCACGCGCCGATGCTCCGGCGGCACCAGACCGAGCAGTACTGCACCGCTCCGGCGCCTGTCGAGCTGAGAGCAGAGACGGGTCACCGGTCGCCCACTCGGCAGCGAGCAGCCAGCGGCGGCTCGCACGGCAGCGAGCAGCCAGCGGCGGCCTGTTCGACGGCGACCAATCGCATGTGACCGAGCGATGGCAAAAACGGGTCAGCTCGACAGTGCCCGAAGCAGAGGTAGGTCAGGGCCTCGGTCCGTCGCGGCGGCCTCCGCCCGGATAGGGGCTCGCGACGAGCCCTCGCTGCCGACCCGCTCTGAGGTGTCGTGCACCTACCCGCCGCTGGTGATCAGCCGCAGGGCAGGCTCTGAGGGTGTGCGTCAGGCGGTGGCGCGCTCGACGAGCTGGGTGTCCAGGACGATGTGCGGGTCGGGGATCTCGTCACCGCGGATGCGGGCCACCAGCAGGCGGGCCATCTGCCGGCCCATCTCGTCGACCGGCTGGAACACCGAGGTGAGCGGCGGGTTGGCCTGTCGGGCGATGGGCGCGTCGTCGAAGCCGATCACGGCCACGTCCTCCGGTACGCGGCGGCCGGTCTCGCGCAGCGTCCGCATGGCGCCGAAGGCCATCAGGTCGGCGGCGACGAAGACGGCGTCCAGGTCGGGGCAGCGGTCCAGCAGTTGCCGCATCGCGGTCGACCCGCTCTCCTCGCTGAAGTCGCCGTACCCGATGAGGTCGGGGTTGACGCCGAACCCGGCGGTGCGGACCGCGTCCCGGTAGCCGGCGAGCCGGGCCAGGCCGGCGCCCATGTCCTGGGGGCCGGCGATGGTGGCGATGCGGCGACGTCCCCGGGCGGCGAGGTACTCCACGGCCTGCCGCGCACCACCGGCGTTGTCGACGTCGACGAAGGAGGCGGGCTGGGCCTCGGGGTGCAGCATCCGGGCCGGACGTCCGCCCAGCACCGTGGGCAGCCCCCGCTCCTCCAGGAGGGTGGGCAGCGGGTCGGAGTCGTGCAGCGACAGCAGCAGCACCCCGTCGACGTGCTGGTTGGTGAGGTGGTGCTCGACCCGTTCCCGCTCCAGCGGCGACTGTGCCATCGCCAGCCAGAGCTGCAACGGCGTCTCCAGCAGGACCGAGCTGATCCCGCGCACGATGCCGGCGAAGAACGGCTCGGCGAAGATGCGCTCACCGGACTCGCTGACCACCAGGGCCACCGAGTCGGTGCGTTGGGTCACCAGGGCCCGGGCCGCGCGGTTCGGCACGTACCCCAGTTCGGCGATTGCCTGCTGCACGGCGGCGCGGGCCTCGGGACTCACCTGGGGGGAGCCGTTGACCACGCGGGAGACCGTCCCGCGGCCGACTCCGGCGCGGGCGGCGACCGCGTCGAGGGTCGGGCGCCCGAGCGACCGGGTGCGCTGCGTTGTCATCGTCTGCTCCTCCGACATGGGCGGACCCGGCACCTGGTTCAGCGTTGGTGCCGGGCCACCCGTTACTGGCTGGCCGTCGCCCTATTGTGCGGCCAGACCGTTGCGTCGGATCACCTCCGCGTACCACCTGGCGCTGGACTTGGGGATACGAGTCTGGCTGTCGTAGTCGACGTAGATCATCCCGAACCGCTTGGTATAACCCCAGGCCCACTCGAAATTATCCAACAGCGACCAGGCGAAGTATCCCCGCAGGGGCACGCCGGCGCTGATCGCCTCGTGCGAGGCGCGCAGGTGGGCGTCGAAGTACGCAAGCCGGTCGGCGTCGTCGACGTGACCGTCGACCACCGCGTCGACGAAAGCCGAGCCGTTCTCGGTGACGTAGAGCGGCAGGTCGGTGTACTCCTCGTGCACCCGACGCAGGGTCTCGACCAGGCCGGGAGCGTCGATCTCCCAGTTCATGTCGGTCACCGGGAATCCGCGGGTGACGAACCGGACGTTCTCGCTGCCCGGCCAGGTCGACGGGGCCCGCCAGTACTCCTCCGGGTCCTCGCCGGGCACCGGCGCGGCCACCACGTGCCGGCTGTAGTAGTTGATGCCGACCACGTCCAGCGGGCTGGAGATGACCGCCAGGTCGCCGTCGTGGACGTGCCCGAAGTCGGTCACCTTCGCCAGGTCCGTGACCAGGTCCTCCGGGTACGACCCGCGAAGGATCGGATCCAGGAAGAACCGGTTGGCCAACCCGTCGATGCGCCGGGCGGCGTCCAGGTCGCCAGGCGCGTCACTGGCCGGGGTCACCGGGTACAGGTTGACGGTCACGCCGAGCTGGGCACTCGGAATGGCCGCACGCAGCGCCTGGACGGCGAGCCCGTGGCCGAGCATCAGGTGGTGTCCGGCGCGGACCGCGTCCGCGCCGTTCTGCCGACCGGGCGCGTGCACGCCCGAGCCGTAGCCGAGGAACGCCGAGCACCACGGCTCGTTGAGCGTCGTCCAGTACTTCACCCGGTCGCCCAACGCACCCGCCACGAGCTGCGCGTAGTCGGCGAACCGGGCGGCCGTGTCGCGGGCCGGCCAGCCACCGGCGTCCTCCAACTCCTGGGGCAGGTCCCAGTGATAGAGGGTGAGCCACGGCTCGATGCCGTTGGACAACAGTTCGTCGACCAGCCGCTGGTAGAAGTCCAACCCCTCGGCGTTGGCCGGGCCCGAGCCGCCCGGCTGCACCCGCGGCCACGACACCGAGAACCGGTACGACTTCAACCCCAGCTCGGCCATCAGGCGAACGTCGTCACCGAGCCGGTGGTAGTGGTCGCAGGCGACGTCGCCGGTGTGCCCGGCGACGGTCCGGCCCTCGGTGTGGCTGAAGGTGTCCCAGATCGACGGGGTACGGCCACCCTCGCGCGCCGCGCCCTCGATCTGGTAGGCGGCGGTGGCCGCGCCCCAGAGGAAGTCGGACGGGAAGGTCAACGGGGCGCGCTCGTCGAGGACACCCACCGCGGGTGGGATGGCGGGGTTGCTCACGACTTGACAGCACCTTCCATGATGCCGCCGATGATCTGGCGGCCGAACAGGATGAAGACCAGGACCAGTGGCAGGGTGCCGACCGCCGTGGCGGCGAAGACCTGGGAGTAGTCGGTGTAGTAGGCGTACGAGAGGAAGGAGAGCGAGACCTGGAGGGTCGGGTTCTCCGGGGTGAGGATCGCGTACGGCCAGAGGAAGGAGTTCCACGTCTCCATGAAGGTCAGCAGGCCGAGGACGGCCGCCGCCGGACGCAGCGCCGGCAGCACGATGTTCCAGTAGATCCGGAACGTGCTGGCACCGTCGACCCGACCGGCCTCGATCAGCTCGTCGGAGATCGCCTGGCTGGCGTACTGCCGCATCATGAACACGCCGAACGCGCTGACCAGGAACGGCACGGTGACGGCGTACAGGGTGCCGTACCAGTTCAATTCCTGCATCATGCCCCAGAGCGGGATGATGCCGAGCTGGGTCGGGATCATCATGGTGATGACGATCATCAGCAGCAGGATGTTGCGGCCCCGGAAACGCAGCTTCGCGAAGGCGAAGCCGGCCAGCGAGCCGGTGAGGACCACCGACAGGGTCACCACCGAGGAGACGATGATCGAGTTCATCAGGCCGGTGAGGAAGTTGGCCGCGTCGTTGTCGAGCACGCGCCCGAAGTTGTCACCGAAGGCACCACCCGGGGTGAGCGGCGGCGGTACGTCGTTGATCGAGTCCAGCGTGCGGGTGCCGATCACGACCATGTAGTAGAACGGGTAGATCGACAGCAGCGCCGCCAGGACGAGCGCGATGTAGGTCAGCGGACTGGTGCGCCACAGGCGCCGGGAGGCCGAGGTCACAGCTCTCTCCTCACTTGGCCGAACGGCGGACGAGTACGAAGTTGAGCAGCGACATCAACGCGATGATCAGGAAGATCGCCCAGGCGACGGCGGCACCGTAGCCAGCGGTGTTGAGGTTCTCGATGCCCTTCTCGTACATGTACATCGCCAGGGTCTGGAACTCCCGCTGGTTGCCGCCGAGGATGCTGCCGTTGGCGAAGAGCAGCGGCTCGGTGAAGAGCTGCATGCCGCCGATCGTGGAGAGGATGATCACGAAGATCAGGGTGGGGCGGACCATGGGGATGGTGATCTGCCAGAACTGCCGCCACGGGCCGGCGCCGTCGATCGAGGCCGCCTCGTAGAGGTCCTTCGGGATGGCCTGCATCCCGGCAAGCAGGATCAGGGTGTTGTAACCGACCCAGCGCCAGTTGACCATGGTCGCGATCGCGGTCCAGGAGCTCCACCGCTGGCCGTCCCAGTCGATGTTGTCGACGCCGACGAAGCTGAGCACCCAGTTGATGAGGCCGAACTCCCGCTGGAACAGCATGCCGAAGACGATCGCGACGGCGGCCACCGAGACCACGTTCGGGATGAAGATCGCCAGCCGGAAGAAGGTCTTGGCGCGCAGCAGGGTGCTGTTGAGCAGGTTCGCCAGGAAGAGCGCGAGCAGCAACTGCGGGATGGTCGACAGCGCGAAGATGCCGAACGTGTTGAAGAGCGCGTTCCAGAAGTAGTCGTCCTTGATCAGGGCGGCGTAGTTGTCGAGCCCGATGAACGTCTGGTCGCCGATCATGTCCCAGTCGTGCAGGGACATCCAGGCGGTCCGCAGCATCGGGTACAACCCGAAGATGCCGAAGATCAGGAAGAACGGCGCGATGTAGAGGTACGGGGAGTACTTCAGATCCAGGCGGTTGAGCAGGAACCCGCGCCGACGCGGGGGCTCGGAGCCCGGTGGTGTGACGTTCGACGGGGGGGCCGTCGTGGCCGAGAGGCTCATGATTTTCCTTTCCCGGCGGGAGCCCTTCCGAGGGGGCCCACGCGCAGGGTGCAACCCAGACGGGGACCGACCGGTGGCGCCCGGGGTAGTCCCCGGACGCCACCGGTGGGAAATCACTGTCAGAAGGCGCCCTGGATGCCGGCGTCCTTCACGAACTGCTCCCAGGCCTTGTCCTTGTTGGCCTGCCCGTTCTCGAACGACCGCAGGGCCGGCTCGAGCGCGTTCTCCTTGACCGCCTGGTGCTTCGGGCCGAGGTGGACCGGCTCGATCTTGGCGACGCTCTCACCGAAGATCTTGCCGGTCGGCGCGCCGCTGAAGTACTCGTTGGTGTAGCTGAGGAACGCCTCGTTCTTCAGCGCCTCCAGGTTGGTGGGCAGCGGGCCCTTGGCCTTGAATGCCTCGACCTGGCTGGTGGCGTTGGTCAGGAACTCGGCGAGCTTCGCCGCCTCCTTCTGGTGCGCGCTCTGCTCCGGCACGGCCAGCCACGAGCCGCCCCAGTTGCCGCCGCCGCCCGGCACGGCCGCGACGTCCCACTTGCCCTTGTTGGCCTCACCCGAGTTGTCCGCCACGATGCCGAGCATCCAGGACGGGCAGAAGGTCGCCGCGAAGGTGCCCTGCTTGAAGCCGCCCGACCACTCCGGCGACCAGGTCGCCGCCTTGGCGGAGATGTCCGACATCGAGGTCGCGGTGTCCCACGCGGCCTTCACCGCGGGGCTGGAGTCCGCGATGATGTTGTTCTCCTTGTCGTAGAACAGGTCGCTGCCCTGCTGGAACAGCACACCGTTCGAGACCGCGGTGATCGAGTCGATGAACGCCTTGCCGGTCGCGTCCTTGTACTTCTTACCGGCCTGGTGGAAGCCGTTCCAGTCCGGCCAGAGCGCCGAGACCTGGTCGCGCTCGGTGGGCAGGCCGGCCGCCTGGAACAGGTCCTTGCGGTAGCAGACCGCGAGGCTGCCGACGTCGGTCGGCAGGCCGATCAGACGCCCGTCGGGAGCCTTGCCCAGCTCCCACTTCCAGGGCAGGTACTCCGTGGAGTGGTCGTCGATCAGCGGGGTGAGGTCGACCCAGTTGCGCGGGTTGGCCTTGAACTCGTTGAGGATGCCCTCCTCCAGCGCGGTGACGTCCGCCGCGCCCTTGCCGGTGGCCAGGTACCGGACCAGCTTCGGCCGGTACTCGCCGAGCTGCGCGGTCTTCCGCAGCTCGATCTTGATGCCGCTCTGCTGCTCGTACTGCTTGACGAGCTCGTCGTAGCCCATCTCGCCGAAGGTGTCGACGACCAGCTTGGCGGGCTTGCCGCCCTCGCCGGTGTTGCTGTCATCGCTACCGCAGGCCGCGAGACCGCCGACAGCGGTGACCGCCGCCAGCGCGCCTGCCGCCAGGCGGGTACGCCGCGTGGTGAGGCTCATCCTGACCCCTCTTTCAGTGGTGAGGCTGGTTTATGTGTGGTGGGGGGTGCCGCAGCGCCATCCGCCCCGACTGGTCGGTCGGGTTCGGGCGCCCGGGGCGGGACTGTGATCCACGCCATCTTGGGAACGCTCCCATGAGATTGCCGGGAGGTATCCGGAGTGTCAATAGCCCGCTGGGAGCGTTCCCAGATCGTTACCGCGAAAATGTTTACCCCGCGCTCCGATACGGACCGCGGGGCAGCTCAACGTGATCGCTGAGTAACGAATCAGCAGAGTCGGCGCAGCAGCGTGCTGACCCTACCTGCGTCGAACGCCTCCGGGTCGAATCCGGAACCCACCCATTCCCGCATCGCCCGGTGCTCCGGGTGGCCGGGATCGCTCAGCGCGGCGAGCAGCAACAGGTAGCCCTGCGGACCGCCGACGTCCTCCGGCGGCCCGGCGCGCTCACCGTCCAGGCAGGTCGGGTAGCGCTCGTCCGGGTCGGCGGCGAAGGCGTCCTCCACCACCAGATCGTGCTCCCACCAGTCGCCGAAGTCGTACGTGTAGTGGATCCGGCTGCCCTTGCCCACCACCGCGTCCAGGCGTACGTCCAACTCGTCGTGCACACTCAGCTCGCCGTCGGGGTCGGGTTCGCCGTACTGCACCCCGTCGATCTCGAACGAGTGCAGGTGGCAGTCGCGCCACCCCATCGCGTGCTGTACCACCCGGTGAACCCGGTCGAGGGTGTAACCGGCGGGCACCAGGACCCGCCGCCAGATCGTGGGACGCAGCCCGGCCAGGGACATCCGCAGCGCGAAGATCTGACGTGACATGCTGCGTCATCCTTCCTCGGCATAGGCTGCCAGCATGATCTGCCGAGCGTGCCGGACACGGCGGCACGACGAGTGTCCGGGCCGGAACTGGTGCGACTGCCAGCACCGTACCCCTCGTCGCACCCCTCCGGTCACCGGTCCGGCCGGCGAATGACCGTCGGACTTCCGATTCGCGCGCTCTGGCCCGACCCGTCACCCGGTCCGGTCGACGACGACACGCTCACCGCGCTCTACCGGCGTGCCGACCGACCCCACCTGCGGATGAACTTCGTGACCAGCGTCGACGGCGCGGTCAGCCTCGACGACTACTCCGCCGGGCTCTCCGGCGAACCGGACAAGCGGGTGTTCGGGCTGCTGCGGATGCTCTGCGACGCGCTGCTGGTGGCCGCCGGCACGCTGCGCCACGAGGGCTACCGGGCGATCCGGCTCGACGAGCGGCGTCGTGCCTGGCGGCGGGCGCACGGGCTGGCCGAGTACCCGACCCTGGTGGTGGTCTCCGGCAGCGGGCGACTCGACCCCGACCAGGCCGCCCTCGCCGACGCCCCGGTACGCCCCGTGGTGCTCACCTGCGCCGACGCCTCGCCGCCGCCCGGACTGTCCAGCGTGGCCGACGTGGTGCACTGCGGTGACGAGCGGGTCGACCTGGTCGCCGGCCTCGCCGAGATGCGTCGGCGCGGCCTCGACCAGGTGCTCTGCGAGGGCGGCCCGCACCTGTTCGGCGCGCTCACCACCGACGACCTGGTCGACGAGATCTGCCTGTCGGTCGCCCCGCTGCTCGCCGGTGCGGGCGCCGGGCGGATCACCGCAGGTGACCCGAGTCCGGCGCGCCACCTGCCGCTGCGGCACGTCCTGCACGCCGACGACGGCACCCTGCTGCTGCGCTACGCCAGAGGCTGACCCGACCGGATCCAGTTGTGGTAATCCGCCACCCGGCCGCTGCTCGGCTCTCTACCGTGAACCGGGATCGGCAACGGCCGGGAGGCGGGGCGTTGGCACACGAGGTGGTCGAGCTGCGGGTGCACGGCGTCTCCGGCACCTCCGCCGAGTCGCTGCTCGACCATCCCGTGGTGATCCGGGTGGCCGGCGACACCAACGCCGGGTTCTACCGCCCCCGTCCCGGGTTCGGGATCAGCGACCGCCCGAGCGGGATGCACGTGGAGGCGTACCGCTGGGGTGCGCTCACCGCGGGCGGCGCGGTGCGTACCCTCTCGTTGCTGTTCCTGCTGCCGTTCATGCTGGTCAACCTGGCCGTGTGGGCCCGGCCGCCGACCGGCGGCAGCGGCAGCCCCATCGGCCCGGTGTGTCGGCTGCTCGCCGCCACCCTGACCGCCGCGTTCGTCCTGTCGATCGTCGGGGTGACCGTGGACATCGTCGGCTGGCAGTGCACGCCCTACCAGCCCTGCGTGCACAACCGCCCGTACCTGTCCTGGCTCTCGGACCTGCCGCTGGGACCACGCCTGGCGTTGCTCGCGCTGCTGCCGATCGGTGCGCTGCGGCTGCTCTGGTGGCTCGGCGAGCGCTCCGCCCGGGTGTTCGAGGCGTTCCCGGCCGCGCGCGGGCAGGACCGGGGCGGCGGGGAGGACCGGGGCGGCGGCGGGGAGGACCGGATCGACAGCCCCGGCTTCTGGAACGACGCACTCGTGGTGCAGCGGTTGCGCGCCGTCCACGTGGCGGTCGGGCTGGGCACCCTGGACGCCATCCTGCTCGGCGCACAGATCAAGATCCGTCCCACCCCGGTCGCGTACGTGCTGTTCGTGACCGCCTGGTTCCTGCTCGCCGCCTGCGTGGTGCTGCTCTGTCTACCCTCCCGCCGGGTCGACGAGGGGCCGGGCCGCGGACCGGTGGACTTCCGGGGCATCCGTCCGCTGCGGCTGGTGGCCACCGGGCTCACCGTGCTGGCGCTGGTCTACACCATGATCCCGCTGGAGCCGGCCCCGCCCCGGGAACAGCTTCCCGGATTCGAGGGGGCGGTGGCCGCGTTGATCGCGGTCCAGGCCGCCCTGCTGGCCGTGCTCACCGCCACCACCCTGCACCAGCGGCGACACGGCGCGGGGAAGGACTCGTCCTGGTTGAGCGGCCTGGCCGCGCCGGTGTTCGCCGCGGCGGCCGTCGCCGCCGCCTACGGGTTCTCCGCCGCCCTGGTCTACCGGGTGGCCGACTTCCTGGACCGGGGCGAGATCCCGAACCCGGCCCGGCCGAACCTGCCCGGAGCGCCACCGCTGGAGCCGCCCGTCTCCTACCGGTGGGCCGCGCTGGCCGGGCTGGTGGCGATCGTGGTGGTGGCGGCGACGACGATGTGGCGGGTGCTGAGCAGCCGACGACGCCGACGCCGGATGGCCGAGGAGGTCGTCCGGCGGGACTTCCCCGACGTACCACCGGAGGCGGTCCCCCGACGTCGGGTCGTCCGTGAGGTGGTCGCCCGGGCCGCGATCGCCGAGCAGCTCACCCCGGCCTTCATCGTGTTCCTGGTGCTCTCGCTGTTCGGCGTGGCCGTGGTGGGGCTCGACCTGATCGGCATCGGACCGTCGGATCTGAGCCGGCGACTGATCGACACCGACGGCGAGGCGACCATGAACCTGGCCATCGCCACCGACGTCGGGATGTACGTCATCGGTCTGGTCGGCCTCGGCATCCTGGTGCTCGGGGTGCTCTCGTACCGGTCCGAGGAGACCCGGCGCACGGTGGCGGTGATCTGGGACCTGGGCACCTTCTGGCCGCGTACGGTGCATCCGTTCGCGCCGCCGTGTTATGCCGAACGGGCCGTGCCGGAGCTGGCCAAGCGGGTCACCGCGCTGACCGCTCGGGGCGACGTGGTGCTCTCCGGGCACAGCCACGGCTCGGTCCTCGCCGCCGCCACGCTGCTCCAGTTGCCGGACCGGGTACGACGGCGGGTGGCGTTGCTGACCCACGGCAGCCCGCTGCACCGGCTCTACGCCCGGCTCTTCCCCGCCTTCCTCGGCGACGCGACCCTGTACGAACTGGGCGACCGGATCGGCTGGCGGTGGGTGAACCTGTGGCGCAACACCGACCCGGTGGGCGGGCCGATCTTCTCCGCCCACCACCCCGGCGAGCGCCCGCGCGTGTCGGGGCCGGCCGGTACGGTCGACCGGCGGTTGCGCGATCCCCGCGCGGTCGTCGTCGACCCGGACGACACCGTCCCGCCACCGATCGACCAGCACTGGCCCTACCACACCGACCGGGGGTACGAGGCGGCCGTGCACGAGTTGACCGGGCGGCTCGACCCGAGCGGGCAGCCGCCGCGGCGGCACCGGTAGCTCGTCCCGCCGGTAGCTCGTCCCGACCACCGCCACGCAGGGTCCACGGTCGGTCGCGGTACGCGCGCGACGGACGGCCGGGGCGTGGTCTCCGCCGCGTCGCGTGGCGGCCTGTCGTACTCCTCCGGCAGGATGCAGGGCGTGTGTGCCGACCGCGACGACCTGCCGACCGGAGCTGCCTGATGACTGACCAGGGGATCCACCGCCCGGGCGCGATCGACGGCCAGGGCGAGGGGGTCGGCCCGGGCGGGATCGACAGCCCGGGCGAGGGGGTCGGCCGGGTGCTCGGCACCGCCGACGCCACGCCGCTGCAGTTCTGGACGGCGGTCTCCCCCGGCAGTTACCTCCAGCTCGACGACGTGGTGGTCACCCGGCGGGAGCTGCCCGACCGCGAGCCGGTGACCATCGCCGGGGTGGTCACCCAGGTCCGCGCGCGGCACGAGGGCGCGCAGTTCGACTCCGACGTGTTCGCCATCGCCGACGGCACACTGCCGGCGCAGGTGCAGGAGGCCGCCGAGATCACCACCACCCGGGTGGACCCGGAGTTCTACGTCCCGCCGCACCCGGGCGCGGTGGTGCACCGGGCCGAGGGGGACGCCCGCGCCCGGGCGCTGCACTTCGACCGGATGGAGCGACGCGTCCCGATGGGCACCGGGCGCGACGGCGTGCCGGTCTACCTCAACGCCGACTTCCTCGACGGCACGCGCGGCGCGCACGTGTCGATCTCCGGCATCTCCGGGGTCGCCACCAAGACCAGCTTCGCCACCTTCCTGCTCTACTCGGTGTTCCGCTCCGGCCAGCTCGGCGGGGACGCGGTCAACGCCAAGGCGCTGATCTTCAACGTCAAGGGCGAGGACCTGCTCTTCCTCGACCATCCGAACGCCCGGCTGGACGACGCCACCCGGGCCGCGTACGCCCGGCTCGGTCTCGTCGCCGACGCCTTCCCGGACGTCCGGGTGTACGCCCCGCCCAGGGTCGGCGACTCCTCCGGCACCCCGGACGTGCACAACCGACTGACCGGGGTGGACAGCTTCTACTGGACGCTGACCGAGTTCTGCGAGAAGCGGCTGCTGCCGTACGTCTTCGCCGACGCCGACGACGAGCGGCAGCAGTACACGATGGTGGTCCACTCGGTCGCCGCCCATCTGGCCCGGTACGCCCAGCCCGCCGACGGCGGGGTCAGCGTCGACGGGGTGCGCCTGGGCACCTACGCCGACCTGGTCGACCACATCGTCGAGCAGCTCAGCGACGACGAGACGCGCAGCGACTGGGCGGGCAGCGCGGTCGGCCTGGGCACGGTGAACGCCTTCGCCCGGCGGCTGATCGGCAGCAAGAAGGACCTGTCCCGGCTGATCCGGGGCGACCTGGCGACCCGCCGCCCACACAGCATCAACACCGCCGAGTCGGCCCAGGTCACCGTCGTCGACCTGCACAACCTGCCGGATCGCGCGCAGCGCTTCGTGGTCGGCGTGACCCTGAAGACCGAGTTCGACAACAAGGAGAAGCAGGGCGCCAAGCCGCTGCTGTTCGTGGTGCTCGACGAGCTGAACAAGTACGCCCCCCGCGAGGGCTCCTCCCCCATCAAGGAGGTGCTGCTGGACATCGCCGAGCGGGGCCGCTCGCTCGGGGTGATCCTGATCGGCGCGCAGCAGACCGCCAGTGAGGTGGAGCGGCGCATCGTCACCAACTCGGCGATCCGGGTGGTCGGTCGACTCGACCCGGCCGAGGCGTCCCGCCCCGAGTACGGCTTCCTGCCACCGGCGCAACGGCAGCGGGCGCTGCTGGCCAAGCCCGGCACCATGTTCGTCAACCAGCCCGACATCCCGGTGCCGCTCTGCCTGGAGTTCCCGTTCCCGGCCTGGGCCACCCGGGTCTCCGAGGCCGGTGCCGCCCCCTCGCAGACGTTGCGCTCGATCACCCAGTCCGCCGACCCGTTCGCCGTGGTGGGGTCCGGCGGCGGCAGCGCCGACGACGACATCCCCTTCTAGACGATCTGATTCGCCACGAGGAGAGGGCTACCCGTGAAGATCCTGCACACCTCGGACTGGCACGTGGGCAAGGTCCTCAAGGGGCAGTCCCGGGCCGAGGAGCACAAGCAGGTGCTCGCCGGGGTCATCGACATCGCCCGCCAGGAGCGGCCCGACCTGGTCGTCATCGCCGGTGACCTCTACGACACCGCCGCGCCGACGGCGGAGGCGACCCGCCTGGTCACCCGGGCGTTGACCGCGCTGCGCCGCACCGGCGCCGACGTGGTGGCGATCGGTGGCAACCACGACAACGGCGCGGCGCTGGACGCGCTGCGGCCGTGGGCCGAGGCCGCCGGCATCACGCTGCGCGGCGCGGTCCGCGAGGATCCGGCCGAGCACGTGGTGGACGGCACCACGGCGGGCGGGGAACGCTGGCGGCTGGCGGCGTTGCCGTTCCTGTCGCAGCGGTACGCGATCCGCGCGGTGGAGATGTACGAGCTGACCGCCGCCGAGACCAACCAGACGTACGCCGACCACCTGGGCCGCATCCTCGCCCGGTTGACCGAGGGCTTCGACGAGCCGGACCGGGTGCACCTGGTCACCGCGCACCTGACCGTGGTGGGCGCGACCACCGGCGGCGGCGAACGGGACGCGCACACCGTGCTGGGGTACGCCGTACCCGCCACGGTCTTCCCCGGCACCGCGCACTACGTGGCGTTGGGGCACCTGCACCGCGCCCAGCGGGTGCAGGGGCCGTGCCCGATCCGCTACAGCGGCGCCCCGTTGGCGGTGGACTTCGGCGAGCAGGAGAACGTGCCGTCGGTGACCCTGGTGGAGGTGACCGCGACGACGGCGGCACGGGTCCGGGAGGTGCCGGTCGCGGAGGCGACGGCGCTGCGCACGGTGCGTGGCACGCTGACGCAGCTCGCCGAGATCACCCCGCCGGAGGGCTGGCTGCGGGTGTACGTCCGCGAGCAGCCCCGGGCCGGACTGCGGGAGGAGGTCCAGGAACTGCTCCCCCGCGCGTTGGAGATCCGCATCGATCCGGAGCTGGTGCCCGCGCCGGGCAGCGGCACCCGGATCGCCCAGCGGGCCGGCCGGTCGCCCCGCCAGCTCTTCGCCGACTACCTGGACAGCCGGGGGCACGCCGACGACGGTGTGCGGGAACTCTTCGACGAGCTGATCGAGGAGGTCGATCACTGATGCGGCCGATGCGGCTGGACATGGCCGGCTTCACCGTCTTCCGGGACGAGACCACCGTCGACTTCACCGACGCCGACTTCTTCGCCCTGGTCGGGCCGACCGGTTCGGGCAAGTCGACGGTGCTCGACGCGATCTGTTTCGCGCTCTACGGCACGGTGCCGCGCTGGGGCGGCGCGCGGGGCCTCGGCAACGCGTTGGCCCCGTCGTCGACGGAGGCGCGGGTCCGGCTGGTCTTCGAGTCCGGTGGGGCCCGCTACGTGGCCACCCGAGTGGTGCGCCGGGACAGCCGGGGCAACGCGAAGACCGCGAACGCCGGTCTGCAACTGATGCCCGACGGGTTCGACGTCACCAAGCTGGACACCGGGCTCAGCCCGGAGGACCTGGGCGAGGTGGTCGCCGGTACGCCGGCCGAAATGGAGACCGCCGTACTGGAGGCGGTGGGCCTGCCGTACGAGCAGTTCACCAGTTGCGTGGTGCTGCCGCAGGGGCAGTTCGCCGACTTCCTGCACGCCCGTCCCGCGACCCGGCAGCAGATCCTGGTCAACCTGCTCGGTCTCGGTGTCTACGAGCAGGTCCAGCAGCGGGCCACCACCCGCGCCGGGCAGGCCGAGGCGAAACTGGAGACAGTCGACCACCTGCTGGCCGGGCTCGCCGACACCGACGACGCCACAGTCACACAGGTCACCGACCAGGTGCACCGGATGCGGGAACTGGCCGAGGCGGTGGCCGAGGCCGTACCGGAACTGGACGCGGCTCGGGCGACGGTGCGTACGGCCGGGGCGGCGTTGGCGGCGCTGGACGCCGAGTTGACCGTGCTGGACGAGGTCCGGGCACCGGACGGGGTGGCCGAGGTGGCGCGGGCGGTGGACGCCGCGCGGGCCGAGGCCGACGCGGCGGCGGGCGCGGTGTCGCTGGCCGAGGAGCGCGAGGAGAAGCTGCGCGGCGAGTTGGCCGCCGCCGGTGACGAGAGCGCGCTGCGGATGCTGCTGCGGGCGTACGCCGACCGGGACCGGCTCGCCGCCGAGGCCGAGCGGGTACGCGCCGTGGTGCAGACCGCCGGTGCCGAGCACGAGGCGGCGGCCGGTGCGGTCGCCGAGGCGCGGGCGGCGGCCGACCGGGCCGAGGCGGACCTGGCGGCGGCGTTCCAGGCCCACGAGGACGCGAAGGCGGCCGACCAGGCGGCGGCGTTGCGGGCGCACCTGACCGACGGTGACTCCTGCCCGGTCTGCGAACAGACCGTCGCCCGGGTGCCGGCGATGCCCGCCGGTTCGGCGGTGGCGCACGCGGTGGCGACCGGCAAGGCGGCCCGGGCGGCCAGTGAGGCGGCGAAACGGCTGCTGGCCGAGCGTGACTCGGCCGCGCGGGACCTGGAACGGGTGCTGCTGCGGGCCCGCGCCGAGCAGGACGGGTTGCGGACCCGCCTGACCGAGGTGGACGACCGCCTGACCGGGGCGGCCTCCGCCGAGGCGGTGCGGGCGACCCTGGCCGAGCACGCGCGGCTGCGGCAGGCACTCGACGAGGCGGCGACGGCGGTCCGGGCCGGTCGGGACACCGCCCGGCGGGCCCGGGGTGCGCTGGACGCGGCGCAGGAGCGCCTGCGGTCGGCGTGGCGGCGGTTCGACGGCGTACGCGACGGGGTGGCCCGGTTCGGGCCGCCGGCAGCCGACCGGGACGACGTCGCCGCCGCGTGGAGCACGCTGTCGGAGTGGGCCCGGGAGCAGGCCCGGCAACGCCAGGCGCAGCGGGCCGGGTCGGCGGAGTCGGTCGCCGTGGCCGAGGCGGTGGCCACCGAGGTCGCGGCCCGGATCGCGGGCATCTTCACCGCCGCCGGGCTGCCCGCACCCGACGATCCGGTACGCGCCGCCACGGTCACCGTGGAACGGGCCGAGGCCGACCTGCGCCGGTTGACCGAACGCCGTGCCCAGGCCGAGGAGCTGCGCGCCCAGCGGGCCGAGCACGAACACCGGGCCCAGGTGGCCCGCGCGCTGGCCGGGCACCTGCGGGCCAACAACTTCGAGCGGTGGCTGCTGGCCGAGGCGTTGGACCTGCTGGTCGACGGCGCCTCCGGGATCCTGCGGGAACTCTCCGGCGGGCAGTACGACCTGGTCCACGACAAGGGCGAGTTCTTCGTCGTCGACCACTACGACGCCGGGTTGCGCCGGGGCGTACGCACCCTCTCCGGCGGCGAGACGTTCCAGGCGTCCCTGGCGCTGGCACTGGCGCTCTCCGAGCAGTTGGCCGGGATGTCCACCACGGCGGCCAGTCTGGAGTCGATCGTGCTGGACGAGGGTTTCGGCACCCTCGACGCGGCCACCCTCGACACGGTCGCCGCCACCCTGGAGAACCTGGCCGCCCGCGGTGACCGGATGGTCGGCGTGGTGACCCACGTGCCGGCCCTGGCCGAACGCATCCCGGTCCGCTTCGAGGTCCGCAAGGACGCCCGCTCGGCCCGCATCGAACGGACCGGCCGGTGAGCGCGAGGAGTGCAGCGCAGCGGAGCCCCGCAGTCGCGAACGAAGGACGTGGCCGGTGAGCGCGAGGAGTGCAGCGCAACGGAGCCCCGCAGTCGCGAACGGCAGGACCGGGCCGTGAGCGCGGGGCGGTTCTTCGTCGACGCGTGGGATCCCGCCTACGGGGCCTCGTTCGAGGCGTCGGCGGCCGGACCGGCCGCGCCGAGCAGCGCCCGGGTGGAGGCGGACCACGAGGTGCCGGTGGTGGACTGGCGGGCGATCGGCCCCCGGCCCGGGGTCCGCGCCCCGGACGTGGTGTTGCTGGTGGACGGGGTACGCCGGATCGACGCCAGCGTCTGGACGGCGGAGGAGGACGGCACCTCGTTCCCCGGTCTGGCCGCCTCGTACGCCGCCGGTGTGGTCCGCTGCGACCTGGAGCGCGGCGCGGCCCGGCTGGCCGGTGCCAAGGTGGGCCGGGGACTCTTCACGGCCAGCCCGTCGGCCACCGACGTGGTCGCCGGCACCGTCCGCTATCCGGTGCACCGGGTCAACGGCACCGGGGAGCTGGCGAAGCTGCCGGCCGCCGTGCAGGGGCCGCTGACCGCGCTGGAGGTGGAGGTCTCGGCCGCCGCCCGTACCGACGACGACCTGCTGGTGGTGGACGGACCGCTGCGTAACCGGCGGCAGTTGCCGCGCACCCTCGGCTACATCAAGACTCAGCACAGCCAGTACCTCGACGCCCGGCTCACCGCGGTGGTCACCGGGCTCGCCGCCGGTCACCGCTCGCCGGTGTTCCGGTTGGGCACCGCGTGGGGCGGCTGGTCGTGGTATGTCCGGCTGCCGGTGGCCGCCGGTGCCCCCTGGGCCGGGATCGTCCGGTTGGAGTGTTCGGCGGACCTGGAGATCGCCGAGGTGGTGCGGTTGGCCGACCTGTCGCTGGTCACCCTGCCCCGGTTCGCGTCCACTCCCTACAAGGACCCCCGGGCCCCGCAGAACCTGGTCCCGATCGCCGGGCTGGAACGGTTGCTGCGCTCGCGGCTGGGCGACTCCCGGCTGCTGCACCGCGCGCTGACCGCCGCCGCGCGGACCGGCCGCTGATGGGTCGGCGACGCACCACCGACCGGATCGCCGCGCGGGTCGACACCGGGCAGGCCGAGCTGGTGCCCGACCCGGACCGGCCCGGATCGTGGACGTTGCTGCTGGACGGCGCGCCGCAGTCGCACGTGGACCTGGCCGACCCGACCCACCTGGAGTTCGAGTACGTGCGCCGGCTGGCCGCCGCGATCGACCTGGTCGCGCCCGCCGGTACGCCGCTGCGGGTGCTGCACCTGGGCGGCGGCGCGCTCACCCTGCCCCGGTACGTCGCCGCCACCCGCCCGGGTTCGGTGCAGCGGGTGGTCGAGGTGGACGGTGCGCTGGTCGACCTGGTCCGCCGGGAGCTGCCCTGGCGGCCCGATCCGCGCCTCAGGGTCCGGGTGGACGACGCACGAACGGTGCTGGCCGGCGGGCGGGACGCCGGTTACGACGTGATCGTGGCGGACGTCTTCGCCGGCTCCCGGACACCGGCCCGACTGACCTCGGTCGAGTACGCCGCCGAGGTGGCCCGGGTGCTGCGGCCCGGCGGCTGGTATCTGGCGAACCTGGCCGACGGGCCGCCGCTACGGTACGCCCGGGGGCAGGTGGCGACCGTCCGCGAGCTGCTGCCCCGGGCCTGCCTGGTGGCCGACGCGGCGGTGCTGCGGGGGCGGCGCTACGGCAACCTGGTGCTGGTCGCGGGCCGTCAGGAGCCGCCGGTGGCGGCGTTGACCCGGCGGGCCGCCGGTGACTGGTTCCCGGGCCGGGTGCTGGCCGGCGCGGACCTCGACCGGTTCGCCGGAGGCGCCCCGGTGGTGCGCGACAGCGACGCCGCCGACTCCACACCGCCTCCGCCGGGGATTTTTTCCGTCCGCCGTTGATCCGTTCGGCGGGGCCCTCCGTACTACTCGGCAGCCATGCCCGTGGGGGGACGGCTTTCTGTCCATGGACATCCGGAGGTCTGCATGCATGCACTGGCGGTCGGTTGGCAGGGCGACCGGGTGCGGGTGGACTGGATGTCCGCTCGATCCCAGTCGCGGCCGACCACGTCCGACCGTGGGGTCGACTCCCGCGCGACGTCTCGCCAGAATAGCCCGGTGACGCCGCGACCTGCCCCGGGCCGACACCAGGCCACGACGACCGAGGCCGCCCACTCCGACCAGTTGATCCGCACGCTGTACGCCGAGCACGCCGGCCCGCTGCTGATGTTCGTGATGCGGCTGACCGGAGGGGATCGGCAGCGCGCGGAGGACATCGTCCAGGAGACGTTGCTGCGGGCCTGGCGCAACGCGCACCGGTTGGGTACGCAGGGACAGGGGTCGCTCCGGCCGTGGCTGGTGACGGTCGCCCGCCGGATCGCCATCGACGAACACCGCAGCGAGCAGGCCCGCCCGGCCGAGACGTACGACCGGGACCTGACCGCCTTCGCCGAGTCGGACAGCACCGATCGGGTGCTCCGCTCGATGACGGTGGCGGACGCGCTGCGTACGTTGAGTCAGTCGCACCGGGAGATCCTGGTGGCGACGTACTTCCGGGGCCGGACGGTGCCGGAGGCGGCCGAGGAACTCGGGCTGCCGTTGGGCACCGCGAAGTCGCGGGTCTACTACGCGCTGCGCGCGCTGCGCACAGCTCTGCAGGAACGGGGGGTGACGGAATGAGCCGGGTAGACCACATGGACGTCGCCGCGTACGCGCTCGGCGTACTGGACGAACAGGACATGGAGCGGTTCGAGGAACACCTCGCGACCTGCTGGGCCTGCGCCGCCGAACTGGAATCGATGGTGCCGGTGGTGGGGCTCCTCTCCGACATCGACGAGGAGTCGGTGACGGCGCTGGAGCAGACCCACTCGGATCCGGTCCTGCTGGACCGTACGCTCGTGGCGTTGCGCAGCCACCGGCGCAAGGCCCGGTTCCGGCAGATCCTGGCGACCGCAGCGGCCGTGGTGGTGTTCGGCGGCCTGACCGGTGTGGTCTTCAGCAACCTGGCCGGCGAGAGCGGCGCGCCGCCGATCGCCGGAGGCCCGAGCAGCGCCCCGTTCGACCCGTCGGGCGGCGGCCCCGGTAACCCGGGCCCCGGCGTCGGTGGCAACGAGCAGGAGGGCGAGCAGGTCGACGTCACCGACCCGAGCACCGGTGTCGAGGGCACGTTCTGGCTTATCGGCAAGGACTTCGGCACCAAGATGGACTTCAGCCTGGGCCGCTTGCCCGGGCCGCGCACCTGCCGCCTGGTCGTGGTCAAGAAGGACGACAGCACCGAGGTCGTCTCCACCTGGACGGTGCCGACGTCCGGGTACGGCACCACCAGCAACCCGACCCGGGCCGCGCTCTCCGCGACCACATCGGTGCAGATGGACGACATCAAACACATCGAGGTGCAGGAGGTGAACGGCAGAGGCGCCACCAGGCCGCTGCTGACCGTGCCCGCCCCCTGATCCGTACCGCGTGATCGAAGGCCCGTCTCCGTTCGGAGGCGGGCCTTCATGGCGCTGGTCTGCGGATACGCACTCCTACGCAGGTTCGGGCCGTCCGGTTCAACGGGCCGCTGTGAAATGAGCCACCGTTTGGCATTCAACCTTGACACTGCCGACCCCGTATATCCCGGTGACTGTCAAGCATGAGGAGGGCACGTGGCACAGATCAAGCGGACCGTCATCGCTGTGAGCGCCGTGGGCGCCATGGTCGCACTTACGGCTTGCGCTCCCGCGGGCTACGACGGGACGAACGCCGGTGCGGCCGAGCCGGTCGCCGTTGCCGCGGCCGAACCCACCGTGACCGTTGACCCGGAGGCCAGCGCGAACCCGGAGGCGAGCGCCACCCCAGGTGCCTCGGCATCACCCGGAGCGGGGGACGACAACGACGTTCCCCTGCCCGACGGCGTCGAGCTGACCGAGAGTCTCACCGGCAAGAAGTTCCCCCGGATGGGCAGCGCCGTCGTCAACCAGGACGGGTTCCTCCTGTACCGCTTCGACAACGACACCAACGACCCGCCCGCCAGCAACTGCGAGGGCCAGTGCATCGAGGTGTGGCCGGCCGCGCTGACCGACGGCAACCCGAAGCTCAAGGGCGTCTCGGACGACGCGGTGGGCACCATCACCCGCCCCGACGGCACCCGTCAGATCACCCTCGACGGCTGGCCGCTCTACACCTACATCGGTGACAAGAAGGCCGGTCAGTGGAAGGGCCAGGGCGTCGGCGGCACCTGGTTCGTGGTGAACCCGGACGGCAGCAAGAACCTGGAGTGCCTGCCCAAGGGCACCCCGAAGGCGGTCTCGCCGCCGTCGAAGACCAAGTCGGACAGCGGCTCGGACTACTGATCCGATCCGGCACCGGTGGCCGGTCGCAGCCCGTTACGGGCGCGGCCGGCCACGGTCGTTCCGTCGGCACGTGGGGACGCACCCGTCGAGCGGTCGACCGAAGTGGCAGAGTTACCCCATGACCGGGACCGCGCCGACCGCGAGCCGGACGCTGCGCCCGCCACCCGGCTACCGGCTGGCCGCCACGATCCGGCCGCTGACCTTCAGCCCGTACGACCCGTGCGCCCGGACCGTCGACGGCACCCTGTGGTGGGCCACCCGCACCCCGACCGGACCCGCCACCCTCGCGCTGGATCCGACCGGCGGCGAGGTGCGGGCCGACGGGTACGGGCCGGGTGGCGACTGGGTGGTCGCGCACGCCGACGCCATCGCCGGGCTGCGTGACGACCTCACCGGCTTCGCCGACCTGGCTCGGTCGCATCCCGTGGTGGCGCGACTCGCAGCCCGCCACGCCGGGGTGCGGATGCCCGCCACCGGCCTGGTCTTCCCCCGCGTGCTCCGGGCCGTCTTCGAGCAGAAGGTGACCGGCAAGGAGGCGTACCGGGCGTACGCCGCCACCGTCCGTCACTTCGCCGAACCGGCGCCGGGGCCGGTGTCGTTGCTGCTGCCGCCCGAGCCGGCCGCCGTCGCGGCCACCCCGTACTGGGTGTTCCACCCGTTCGGCGTCGAACAGCGTCGGGCCGAGACCCTGCGCCGGGCCGCCGCCGTCGCCGACCGGCTGGAGCGCTGCGCCGACACCGTCGAGGCCACCCGCCGGTTGACCGCCGTCGCCGGCATCGGCGCGTGGACCGCCGCCGAGGTGGTACGCGTGGCCTACGGCGACGCGGACGCGGTCAGCGTCGGCGACTACCACGTGCCGAACACGGTGGCCTGGGCGCTCGCCGGTGAGCCGCGTGGTGACGACGCGCGGCTGCTGGAGCTGCTGGAGCCGTTCCGGGGCCACCGGGGCCGGGTCTGCCGGCTGCTGGAGGTCGCCGGGATCCAGGCACCCAGGTTCGGCCCCCGGGCACCGATCCGCTCCTTCGCCCGCTTCTGAGCGGATCACGCGGCTTCGCGCAGGTCGGCCAGGCTTACCGGGGTACGCCGACGCAGCAGTTCCGCCAGCTCGGGCACCGAGCCCACCTCGCCGAGAACGTTCTTGCCCCCGCCGAAGCGGCGCGGATAGTGGTGGACCAGCCGGTACACGTACCGCTGCCGGATCAGCTCGACGCTGACCCGCCACCGCCCACAGCACCCGCACACCCACTCCGACACCCCGCGAAAGTAGCTCTGACCTGCACTTTTCTGATTCGCCCGGGTGGGACGGCAGGGCGTACGGGCGGACAGCACACCCACGGCGCGACAGTGATCTGCCGCACCGTTGTCGGTGTGGTCTGGTTGACTGACGCCGTGGACCTGCCGATCAACCCGCCGGTGGAGCCGATGCTGGCACGCAGCGTGGCGTCGATCCCGATCGCGCGGGGGATGACCTACGAGCCCAAGTGGGACGGCTTCCGCTGCATCGTCTTCCGCGACGGCGACGAGGTGGAGCTGGCCAGCCGGGGCGGCAAGACGATGACCCGCTACTTCCCCGAGGTGGTGGAGCAGGCCCGGCGGCAGTTGCCGGAGCGCTGCGCGGTGGACGGCGAGCTGATCGTGATCCGCCGCGACGGGCCGGACGGCCAGCCCCGGCTCGACTTCGAGCTGCTGGCCCAGCGCATCCATCCGGCGGCGTCCCGGGTCGCCCTGCTGGCCGAGACCACACCGGCCGACTTCGTCGCCTTCGACCTGCTGGCGCTGGACGGCGAGAACCTGCTCGACGCGCCCTACCCGACCCGCCGCGCCCGGCTGGAGCAGGCGCTGGCCGGGGTGCGGCCACCGGTGCACGTCACGCAGGTGACCACCGACGCGGACACCGCCCGCCGCTGGTTCGACGTGTTCGAGGGCGCCGGGTTGGACGGGTTGATCGCCAAGCCGGCCGACCTGCCGTACGAGCCGGGCAAGCGGCTGATGTTCAAGGTCAAGCACGCGCGCACCGCCGACGCGGTGGTGGCCGGATTCCGCTGGCACAAGTCCGGCCCGGTGGTGGGTTCGCTGCTGCTCGGGCTCTACGACGACGCGGGCGTGCTGCACCACGTCGGGGTGAGCGCCTCGTTCACCATGGCCCGCCGGGCCGAGCTGCTGGAGGAGTTGGCACCCTACCGCGACGTCGGCGCCGAGCACCCGTGGGTGCACGGCGACCACGAGCGGGGCCAGCGCATCCCGGGCGGGGTCAGCCGGTGGACCGGCACCAAGAACCTGGAATGGGAGCCGGTCCGCCCGGAACTGGTGGTCGAGGTGGCGTACGACGCGATGGAGGGCGACCGGTTCCGGCACACCGCGCGGTTCGTCCGCTGGCGGCCCGACCGCGACCCGCGCTCCTGCCGATACGATCAACTCGACCGGCCGGTGCGGTTCGACGTGGACCAGGTCCTGCGGGGCGACCCGGCGGTGCCGGTGGGATCCGCGCCCGACTGACCCGCGGCCGTCGACCCGATCACGGAGGCCCAGCTCGTGACCCGTACTTCCGACCGGATCCGCCGCCTGCGGCTCACCCTGGCCGGCCTGACCGCCGTCGTGCTCGTCACCACCGGCTGCACGCTGCCGGCCTTCGCGCCGCGCGCCGACGTCGACACCCAGGGGTCCGCCGCCCCGCCCGGCACGGCACCCGACTGGCGGGCCTGCCCCGAGGTGCCCGACGACCTGGTCGGACGCAGCGCCGCGGGCGTCCGGTACGACTGCGCCCGCATCCAGGTGCCGCGCGACTGGGCCGGCGGCACCGCCGCCACCAGCGGTCCCGGCGTCGGCGAGACCTTCGAGATCGCCCTGTTGCGGGTCCGCTCCGACAAGCAGCGCAACCGCATCGGCTCCCTGCTGATCAACCCGGGCGGCCCGGGCGGCTCGGGCGTGGACACCGCCGTCTACCTCTCCTTCGGCGAGCAGTTCGGCGGCCTGCCCGACAGCATCCTGGAACGGTTCGACGTCATCGGCTTCGACCCGCGCGGCGTGGCCCGGTCCAGCCCGGTCGAGTGCATCTCCGACGCCGACCTGGACGGCGTCTTCGGCTACGACCCCGACCCGGAGAGCCAGGAGAAGTTCGACGTCCTCGTCACGATGGCCAAGCGGATCGGCCAGAGCTGCGGCGACAAGTACGGCGACCAGCTCAAGCTCTACTCCACCGAGCAGACCGCCCGGGACATGGACGCGATCCGCGCGGCGGTCGGCGACGACAAGACGACCTACCTCGGATACTCGTACGGCACGCTGCTCGGCGCCACGTACGCCCAACTCTTCCCGCAGCGGGTGCGGGCGCTGGTGCTCGACGGCGCGGTCGACCCCCGACAGAATCTGATCGCCGGCTCGGAGAGCCAGGCCAAGGGCTTCGAGCGCGCCTTCGACAACTTCGGCCGCTGGTGCGCGGCCAACGCCGGCAACTGCCCGATCGCCCCCGACGCCCGGGCCGCGGTCGTCTCCGCCATCGACAAGGCCAAGTCCTCCCCCGTCCGCTCCGCCGACGGCCGCGAGGCCACCTCCGGCTGGATCTTCTACGCGGTCATCTCGTCCCTGTACAACGAGACCGGCTGGCGGCAGCTCGCCCGCGCCATCGACCAGTTGGCGCAGGGCAACCCCGAAGCGGTGTTCCAACTCGCCGACAACTACACCGACCGCGACGACAACGGTCGCTACACCAACCTCTTCGACGCCAACACCGCGATCAACTGCGCCGACGACGAGGAACGCCCCAGCCTGGAACGGATCCGCCAGTTGCAGTCCCAGTGGCGTACCCAGTACCCACTGTTCGGTCCGGCGCTGGCCACCGGCCTGGTCTCCTGCACCGAATGGCCCGGCGGCACCGACCCCTACCCCACCGGACGCGCCGAAGGTGCCCCGCCCATCCTGGTCGTCGGCACCACCGGCGACCCGGCCACCCCCTACGAGCAGACCCCGGCCCTGGCCGAGATGCTCGGCGTCGGACGCGTGCTGACCTGGGAGGGCGAGGGACACACCGCGTACCCGCAGACCCCCTGCATCACCGAGGCCGTCGACGCGTACCTGATCGACCTGACGGTGCCCGCCGAAGGCAAGCGCTGCCCCGCCCGTTAGCGACCCGAGCGGATCTTGCCATTCCTCCCCACTGGATCTCGGTACGAAAGCGCCCTTCGGGGGCACGTCCCCGCCAAGGTCCGGACGGGGCCCATCAGCTCCGGTCCCCACTCACGCCATGCAGCGTGGTCAAACTCCGACGCGGCGCACCCTGGAGCGGTGGTGGTCTGGCCACCGGGAACCACGATCCTCGACGACGGACGGATCGGTGTGCACGTGCCGGATGGCGGCCCGATCGTCGTGGGTGATCGAGTCGAGGGCGGCGGCGGACACGTCGAGGCCCCACTCACCGAGGACGAGCCGCCGGGCCACCTGCCACCCCTGCCGGTCGAGTGCGGACCCGCCGGCGCACCGATCGCGGTGATGCAGGGCGTCACCCGTCAGAGCGACGGCTGACGCCGCTCCGCCGCGCATCGGCTCGCGCCGCTGTGGGACGCTCGCGGGATGAGCGACGTGTTCTTCCGGGAGGCGGTCCGGGCCGACCTGCCCGCCGTCCTCGACCTGCTCGCCGACGACGTGTTGGGGCGTACCCGTGACGTCGGAGAGGTCGACGCCACGTACGAGAAGGCGTTCGCCGACATCAGTGCCGACCCGCGTAACCACCTCGTCGTCGCCGAGGCCGACGGTGAGGTGCTGGGATGCATGCAGCTCACCTTCATTCCCGGGCTCGGCCGCCACGGCTCCGAACGGCTGTTGATCGAGGCGGTGCGGATCCGCTCGGACCAACGCGGGCGGGGCGTGGGCAGCCTCATGATGACCTGGGCGATCGACCGCGCCCGGCAGCGCGGCTGCGGGCTGGTGCAGCTCACCACCGACAAGAGCCGCCACGACGCGCACCGGTTCTATCTCGGCCTCGGCTTCGTCCCGAGCCACGAGGGCATGAAGCTCAGTCTCTGAGCCTCCCCTCGGCCGATGGTCCCGCCAACCGCTCAAGATCCCGCTCGATCCTGGATCGAGTGGTTGTCCGCGCGCTCCGAAGCCACTCGATCCAGGATCGAGCGTGACCTTGCCGAGCGCACCGGGCACGGCGCGACGCACCGACGACGGAGCGTGTGACGACGCGGCGGGCGGTGATCCGAGGGGGTCGCGCTCAGCGGGGGCGGTCGCGGTCCTTGGAGGGTTGGACCCGCTTGGGTTCGCCGGGCATCTTCGGGTGGTCCGGCGGGTACGGCAGGTCGCCTTCGCCGGCTGCGGCGTCCCGCTCGGCCCACTCCAGCAGCGGGGTGATGTCCCACGCGGCGTCGTCGATGCCTGCGTGCGGGTCGCCGCGCTCGGCCAACCGCTGCGGCACGGTCCGCAGGTCGAAGTCGTCGGGGTCGACGTCGGGCAGCTCGTCCCAGGTGACCGGGGTGGAGACGGTGGCCCGGGCGTTGGCCCGCAACGAGTACGCGCACGCGATGGTGCGGTCCCGGGCCATCTGGTTGTAGTCGACGAAGACGCGTTCGCCGCGTTCCTCCTTCCACCACGCGGTGGTGACCAGCTCGGGGCGGCGGCGGGCCAGTTCCCGGGCCAGCGCGATGGTGGCCCGGCGCACCTCGACGAAGCTCCAGCGCGGCTGGATACGCAGGTAGACGTGCACGCCTCGGCCGCCGGACGTCTTCGGCCAGCCCGGCACCCCCAGCTCGTCGAGGATCACGCGCAGCTCGGCGGCGGCGGTGGCCGCGTGGGCGAAGTCGGTGCCGGGCTGCGGGTCGAGGTCGACGCGCAGCTCGTCGGGACGGTCGACGTCGGCGGCGCGTACCGGCCAGGGGTGGAACACCACGGTGCCCATCTGCGCGGCCCAGGCCACGTGGGCGAGGTCCGCCGGGCACAGCTCCGCCGCCTTGCGTCCGCTGGGGAAGCTGATCTCGGCGGTACGCACCCAGGGCGGCACGCCCCGCGTCGGCACCCGCTTCTGGAAGAACATCTCGCCCTCGATGCCGTCCGGGAAGCGTTGCAGGGTCGTCGGGCGGTCGCCCAGCGCCCGCATGATGCCGTCGCCGACGCTGCGGTAGTAGTGGAAGACGTCGGCCTTGGTGAAGCCGCGCTCGGGGAACATCACCCGATCCGGGCTGGACAGCCGGACCAGGTGCCCGGCGACCTCGATCTCCTCGGCCGCAGCCTTCGCACCTGCCATGGCGCGACCATATGCGATGGGTCCGACCTTCGACGTACGGTTGTCCGGTGAGTCTTCCCGACAGCGAACTGCCCCGCACCGAGGACGAGTGGCGGGTCCGGCTCAGCCCCGAGGAGTTCCGGGTGCTGCGCGAGGCCGGCACCGAACGGGCATGGACCGGCGAGTACGTCGACACCAAGACGCCGGGGATGTACCGCTGCCGTGCCTGCGGCGCGGAACTGTACCCGAGCGACACGAAGTTCGACTCGCACTGCGGGTGGCCGAGCTTCGACGACGCCATCCCGGGTGCGATCACCGAGATCGAGGACGACAGCCACGGCATGCGGCGCACCGAGATCCGCTGCGCCCGCTGCGACAGTCACCTGGGGCACGTCTTCCGGGGTGAGGGCTTCACCCCGAAGAACACCCGGCACTGCGTCAACTCGATCTCCATCCGCCTGGACCCCGGCACCGCCTGACCGCGAGCGCTCCCCGACCCGGCGACGCGCCACCGCCGGGCCACGCCGCGTGGCGGTCCCCGTCGGCCCAGGCCGCCTGGCGGTCAGACGTCGGCCCAGGCCGCGTCCCCGTCAGACGTCAACCCAAGCCCGGTCCCGGTCAGCCGCCGGGCCACGTTAGGTCCCGGCCAGCCACCGCGCCGCGTCCGGCCAGCCCCGCGCCGCATTCGGTCCCGGCCAGCCACCGCGCCGAGACCGGCCAGCCACCACGCCGAGACCGCGCCGGGATCGGTCAGCCGTCGGCTGCCGGGCGCGCCGTCAGCATCGCCACCTGGGCGGTACGCGACTGGGCGACGCGCCGCGCCAGGTCGCGTACCCGCTCGTCGGTGCCGGCGGCGAGGTGCGCCCGGGCCAGGTCGGCGGCGGCCTGCTGGTGCGCGCCGAGCACCTCGACCAGGACCGCGTCGACCTCGCCGGGTGCGGCGTCGCGCAAGCGGGCCAACTGGTCGGGGCCGGTGCCGTGCCCGGCGTGGTCGTCGGCCCGCGCGGTACGTCCGGCCTGCGCCAACCAGGCGCGGGCGTCGGCCAGTTCGTCGGTCTCGGTCACCTCGACGGCGGCCACCAGGGTCCGCAGCTCGGTGTCGACAAGCCGGTCCCGGACCAGCCGGACGATCTCCAGGGTCTGCTCGGTGTGCCCGGCCATCATCGACAGGAACAGCAGGTCGATGCCGGTCATCTCGGTCGGGGCGGACGGCGCTGCGGGGGCGGCGACCGCTGCCGGCGTACCGCTCGGCGCACGGTCCGCGGTCGGCACGGACGGGCCGCATCCGGCGGCGAGCAGCACGACGAGCAGGGCGGACAGCGCGGGCTGCACGGACAGTGCGGCAGGTCGGCGATGCGGCACGACGGACGGCACGGTACGCCGGTGGTGCCGCGGGCGGGACACGACAGCGCGTACCGCCGGTCGGGGAGCCGGCGTGAGGTGCGGTGCGGGCCGGGCCCGACCGCACCTCACGCTGGTCAGACCTGGGTCCACAGCGCCGGTACGTTCGGCGGCTCCCATCCGGCGATGGCGGTGTGCGCCTGCCGGCAGCGGTAGGTGCGACCGCCGTAGGTGACCTGGTCCCCGACGGTGTACGCGCGGCCGGCCGTCCAGGTGCCTCCGACCGGCGGGTTGGTGGTCGGGCCGGCCGTCGGGGTCGGCGACGGTGCCGGCGGGGTGGTCGGGCTCGGGCTCGGCGTGGGGTTGCCGGTACCGCCACCGACCTGCAGGTCGACGCAGGAGTAGAAGGCGTTGGCGGTGTCCGAGATGTTCCACACGGCGAGGAGCTTCTGGCGACCCGGGTAGCCGGACAGGTTGACGGTGTGCGAGACGGTGGCGCCCGGTTGGCGACCGCCGCCGCTGAACACCGCGACCCGGGTGTTTCCGATGAAGTACTCCCAGTCACGGGTGGCGTGCTGCGCGGTGTTGACCCAGGTGAAGGTGACCGTGGTGCCGACCGAGGTGGCGGGCCAGCCCCGGTTGTCGTCGTTGAGGACGGCGAAGTGGGAGATGTTGGCGTGGCAGTTGCGCAGTCCCTTGGGGCCTTCCACGCTCTGCGGCTCCCAGCGGATCTGGCCGCAGTCCGGGACGCGGTTCTGGGCGCAGAGCGCCTGGCGGCTCGGCGGTGACGAGACGTAGCCGTGGGCCTGGGCCGGGGTGGCGACGGCCAGGGTGGAGACCATGGCCCCGGCGGCGACGAGCGGGAGGGTGATTCTTCGACGCATGGCGGCAATCCCTTTCGGCATGTTGCCTGGTGAGGTGCCACCAACATAATTTAAACCTTGTTAACAGTAAAGACCGCTATCGATAAAACGCGCGGTCCGCACATCAGAGGACCAGCAGGCTCCCCCGCTCGTCGATCCGATCGGCCGACTCGTCGTCGAACCACAGCCCACCGGTGGCGAGATAGCGGAAGCGGTACCGGCCCGGGCCGAGGCGCACGGTCACCGTCCGGGTGCCGTCGCGGCGTGCGATCAACTCGTGTCGGCCGGGCCGCCAGTCGTTGAAGCAGCCGACCACGCTCACCGCGCCCGGCGGGGCGTCCCGGGGCAGGCAGAAGGTGACACGGGTCTGACTGCCGAACAGCCGACTGCGCTTGATCATGATTCCTCCGGTTGACGACCACCGGTACGTCGACGCCACCGGCCGCCGGATCGCCCCCGTTCGGCCAGGACACCTCGTACAACGGGCGACCCGCCACCGCCGACACGCCGCACCGGCCGGAGGAGTCGCCGAGATTTCCCGTCGAGAAAACCCGATACAGGGGCAAGATTGGACAAAAGGGCTATCAGTGGAGGTGAGTGTCGTGGCGACGTGCGAGGTCTGCGGTAACGACTACTGGCTGGCGTTCGAGGTGCGTACGGTCAGCGGCGACGTGCACACGTTCGACAGCTTCGAGTGCGCCGGCCACAAGCTGGCCCCGATCTGCGAACACTGCGGCGTCAAGATCCTCGGGCACGGCGTGGAGGTCTCCGGCCGCTTCTTCTGCTGCGGGCACTGCGCGCGCGCCGTGGAGACCGAGCAGGGTGCACAGATCCGGGACGCCGTGGGCGCCCGACCCGCCTGACCGCCTGGTCGCGGTGGAAGGAGGGGTCCCCTGCTATACACGAGGCGATAGCAGGGGACCCCTCCTTTCACACCAGGCCCCGCCGGGTCCGCCGGTTGGGCACGGCCTAACCTGGCCGGGTGTCGAGCACCGAACTGCGGGTCGCGCGCTTCGCCGACCTGGACGCCCGAACCTTCCACGACCTGGTACGCCTACGCGCCGACGTGTTCGTGGTCGAGCAGCAGTGCCCGTACCCGGAACTCGACGGGCGGGACGTCGAGCCGGACACCTGGCACCTCTGGCTGACCCACGACGGCGCTCCCGTCGCGTACCTGCGGATCCTGGCCGACCCCGACGACGTGGCCCGGATCGGACGGGTGGTGGTGGCCCCGGCGGCACGCGGCGGCGGGCACGCCGGGCGCCTGATGACGGAGGCGCTGGCCCGGATCGGTGACCGGCCCTGCGTGCTGGACGCCCAGTCGCACCTGGTGGCGCTCTACGCCCGGTACGGCTTCACGACCAGCGGACCGGAGTACGTCGAGGACGGCATCTCGCACACCCCGATGCGCCGTACGAGCTGAACCGCTTCACATCGGCTCCGGCCACGAGCACCGCCGACCCCGCCACCGCATTGACCAGTGGCGATGGTGTGTGCCATCCTTCGGGCGAAGCCAGGGCAACGTGATCAGGCCGGGAGGGGCAACTCCCGAGCGATCCGGGCGATGTCGCGATCCGACGACTCCCCCTGGGGGCTCCATGTCCAAGCTACTCAGAAGATCACGGGCACTGTCGCTGTTGGGTGTGGCGGCCGGTGCCATGCTGCTGCTCTCCACCGCGCTCGTCGCTCCGGTGTCCGCGCACGGTTCCGTGGCCAACCCGGTCTCCCGCAACTACGGCTGCTGGCAGCGCTGGGGCGGTGACTTCCAGAACCCGCGGATGGCCACCGAGGACCCGATGTGCTGGCAGGCCTGGCAGGCCAACCCGAACGCCATGTGGAACTGGAACGGCCTGTTCCGCGAGGGGGTGGCCGGCAACCACCAGGGCGCCATCCCGAACGGCCAGCTCTGCTCCGGTGGCCGTACCGAGAGCGGACGCTACAACGCGTTGGACGCCGTCGGCGCCTGGCGGACCACCTCGGTGGCCAACAGCTTCCGGCTCAAGTTCTTCGACCAGGCCAGCCACGGTGCCGACTACATCCGGGTGTACGCGACCCGGCAGGGCTACGACGCGCTGACCAAGCCGCTGGCCTGGTCCGACCTGGAACTGGTCGGCCAGATCGGCAACACTCCGGCCTCGCAGTGGCAGCGCGAGGTCGACGGGGTGTCCACCGAGATCCCGGTGAACGCGCCGGGACGCAGCGGACGGCACGTGCTGTTCACCGTCTGGCAGGCCAGCCACACGGACCAGTCGTACTACATCTGCAGCGACGTGCAGTTCGGTGGCGGCACCACGCCGCCTCCGACCACCCCGCCGGCCTCGCCGACGCCGACGCCGACCTTCGACCCGCCCACCACGCCCCCGCCGACCACCGCACCGCCCGCGACGGGTGCCTGCTCGGCGACGTACCGGGTCACCTCGACCTGGTCCGGTGGTTTCCAGGGTGAGGTGCAGGTGACCGCGGGCAGCGCGGCCATCCGGAGCTGGCGGGTGACCTGGACGTACGCCGGTGGCCAGCAGGTCAGCCAGGCGTGGAACGCCACCGTCACGTCCAGCGGGTCGACGGTGACCGCCCAGAACGTCGGCTACAACGGCGGTCTGGGGGCCGGTGCCAGCGCCACCTTCGGCTTCCTGGCCTCCGGCAGCGGGTCGAGCGCGCCGGCGCTGACCTGCACGGCGACCACCTGACCCCGAGCGGGGCCGCGCCTACCTCCCTCGGGCGCGGCCCCGCCCGGCACACTCCCATCGACGCGGCACGTCGACGTTGGGCGGCGGGCGTCGGCTGTCGACTGTCGGCTGTCGGCGTTAGGAGGGGTCCCCTGCTATGCACGAGGCGTTAGCAGGGTGCCCTTCCTTACACCTCGGCCCAGCAGCTAGGCGAGCGCGGAGACGATGTCGGCGATCGGGCGACGACGGCCGGTGTAGAACGGCACCTCCTCGCGGACGTGCAGGCGCGCCCGCGAGCCGCGCAGGTCACGCATCAGGTCGACGATGCGGTGCAGCTCGTCGGCCTCGAAGGCCAGCATCCACTCGTAGTCGCCGAGCGCGAACGAGGCGACCGTGTTGGCGCGTACGTCCGGGTAGCCCCGGGCCATCTTGCCGTGTTCGGCGAGCAGCTCACGCCGCTCGGCGTCGGGCAGCAGATACCAGTCGTACGAGCGGACGAACGGGTAGACGCAGAGGTAGGCGCGGGCTTCCTCGCCGGCCAGGAACGCCGGGATGTGGCTCTTGTTGAACTCGGCCGGTCGGTGCAGCGCCATCTGCGACCAGACCGGGGTCAACGCCCGGCCCAGCGTGGTGCGCCGCAACCGCAGGTACGCGTCCTGGAGGTCGTCGCTGGACGAGGAGTGCCACCAGATCATCAGGTCCGCGTCGGCGCGCAGGCCGGACACGTCGTACGTGCCGCGCACCACGACGTCCTTGCCGGCCAACTCCTCGATCAGCGACTCGACCTCGCCGGTGACGTTGTCGCGTAGCGACGGCAGCGGCGCGCTGGCCCGGAACACCGACCACATGGTGTAGCGGATGGTGTCGTTGAGCTCCCGCAGCCGGGCCGCGTTGGTCTGCTCGGTCATCTCCCCGGTCCTCCCAGTGCTGTGATGATCTCTTCGGCCGCCGCCTCGCCGGAGCGGACGCAGACCGGAATACCGACCCCGTCGTAACCCGCGCCGGCCAGGGCCAGCGTCGAGCGTGTCGCCCGCAGCGCGGCCCGCGCGGCGGCCACCCGGTCGAGATGACCGGGGGTGTACTGCGGCAACGCGCCGCCCCACCGCTGCACGTGCCCGTCCACCGGGGCGGGCAGTGGCGTGTCGAGTACCCCCGACAGCTCCCGGTGCACGGTGGCGGCCAGGTCCTGGTCGGGGCGCTGGAGCTGGGCCTCGTCGCGGTAGCGGCCCACTGAGGCGCGGACCAGGGCCAGCCCGTCGGACCGGCGCAGGTGTCCCCACTTGGTGGTGAAGAACGTGGACGCCTTGATCAGCAGGCCCTCGGTGCTCGGCACCAGGAAGCCGGAGAGCGCCGGCAGCGCCGGTTCCGGCAGGGCCAGGGTGACCAGGGCGACGCTGGCGTAGTCCAGGTCGCCGATTCGCGCCGCCACGTCGGCGGCCGACTCGGCGAGCAGGCGGGCCGCCGGGCGGGCCGGGACGGCCAGCACCACCGCGTCGACGTCGACGTGCTCCGGGTCGCGGGTGGGTCCGACGGTGAGCCGCCAGCCGGGGCCGACCGGGGTCAGTTCGCGGACCGCCGCGTTGCGACGTACGGTCGCCGCGCCGGCCGTCGCGGCGGCGTCGACCAGGGTGCTCAGTCCACCGGCCAGGGTGCCGAATACCGGCTCACCGGGGGCGCGGGGGGCGGCGGCCTGCGCCGCGCGTACCGCACCGAGCAGCGTGTGCTCCGTCCGGGCCGCCCGGGCCAGCGCCGGCATGGTGGTGGCCAGCGAGAGGTCGTCGGCGCGTCCGGCGTACACACCGCCGAGCATCGGGTCGACCAGCCGGTCCACCACCTCGTCGCCGAAGCGGGCGCGGACCAGCGCGCCGACGGCGACGTCCTCGTCCGGGCCGAGCAGTGGCCGTCCGCCGTCGTGGTCGGCCTCCGGCGTCGGCCGGGCCACCGCCGCCACCTTCGCCAGATCCCCGGGTACGCCCACCAGCGTCCCGCCCGGGATCGGGCGCAGCCCGCCGTCGACGGCGAGGGCCGCCTGCCCGACGGTCGGGTGCACGATCCGGTCGGCCAGCCCGAGCCGGCGCACCAGGGTCACCGCCGCCGACTCGCCGCCGGCCGGGTCCCGCATCAGGAACGACTCCGCGCCGAACTCGACCGGTCCGCCGGCCAGTTCGCCGGTGCGCAGCTTGCCGCCGAGCGCACCGGACTGCTCGTACACGGTGATGTCGGTGCCCTCGGGGGCCCGGTCGCGCAACCGCAGCGCGGCGGCCAGCCCGGTGATGCCGCCGCCGATCACCGCCACCCGCCACCGCGTCGCCATGGTGGTCAGTTCCGGGCGGAGAGTTCGTGCACCAGCGCGACCACCCGGGTCAGCACCTCCGGGTCGGTCTCCGGCAGTACGCCGTGGCCGAGGTTGAACACGTGCCCGGGGGCAGCCCGGCCCTCGTCGAGGATCCGCCGCACCTCGGCCTCGATCACCGGCCAGGGGGCGAACAGCAGACACGGGTCGAGGTTGCCCTGCACGGCCTTGTCCGGCCCGATCCGGCCGGTCGCGACGTCCAGCGGCGTACGCCAGTCCACGCCGACCACGTCGGCGCCGGCCTCGCCCATCGCGCCGAGCAGTTCGGCGGTGCCCACCCCGAAGTGGATCCGGGGCACACCGGCGTCGGCCAGCCCGCCGAGCACGGTCGTCGAGTGGGGCAGCACGAAACGGCGGTAGTCGGCCTCGGAGAGCGCACCGGCCCAGGAGTCGAAGAGCTGTACGGCGGAGACCCCGGCCTCGATCTGTACGCGCAGGAACGCCAACGTCACCTCGGCCAAGCGGCCGGCCAGCGCGTGCCACAGGTCGGGCTCGCCGTACATCAGCGCCTTGGTCTTGGCGTGGGTCCGCGACGGACCGCCCTCGACCAGGTAGCTGGCCAACGTGAAGGGGGCACCGGCGAAGCCGATCAGCGGCGTGTCGCCCAGTTCCTTGACCAGCATCCGAACCGCCTCGTCGACGTACCCGACGTCGCTGAGGTCGATCGGCCGGATCCGCTCGACGTCGGGGGCGGAACGTACCGGTTCGGCCACCACCGGCCCGGTTCCGGGGACGATGTCCAGGTCGACCCCGGCGGCGGCGACCGGCACCACGATGTCGCTGAACAGGATCGCCGCGTCCACGTTGTGCCGGCGTACCGGCTGGAGGGTGATCTCGGTGACCAGTTCGGGGCGGCGGCAGGACTCCAGCATCGCCACGTTGGCCCGGATCTGGCGGTACTCCGGCAGCGAGCGGCCGGCCTGGCGCATGAACCAGACCGGGGTGTGTGGGACGGACCGGCGGCGGCACGCCCGCACGAAGGGCGAGTCGGTCGGCCCGTCGGGGCGGGTTGCGTCGTCTCGGGCAGCATCGCCCGTGGTGTCGGTGGCCATCGCGGCAATCGTGCCACGCGCCCGGTGCCCGCTCCGCGCCCACCGCCGGCTTTGTGACGTGAAAGGAAGGGCACCTTGCTAACGCCTGCGGTATAGCAGGGGACCCCTCCTTGCAGTAAGCCCGCGCGCGACGCAGCAAGCCCGCGCGCGACGCGCGCACGAAGCCCGCGCACGGCGCGCGGGAGCGGCGGTGTGGGGAGATCGTCGGCGCGCCGTCCGAGCCGGGAACCGGGCGGCGGCTTAGGCTGCAAACATGGCCGCCCCGATCGCGCTTCCGGACACCTTCGCCCGCGCGGTCACCGGGCTCCGGGTGACGGCGCCTCGACCGGAGATCGTGCTGGAGGAGGCCGGCGCGCCGCAGCGGCTGGCGCCATACTCGTTCGCGCTCTCCGCGGCGGTGCTGCGCGACGGCGACGAGGTGGCCACCGCCCGGCTGATCCTGCTGCACGATCCCGCCGGGCACGAGGGCTGGCAGGGCACCCTGCGACTGGTCACCTACGTGACCGCCGAGCTGGAGGTCGACCTGGCCGCCGACCCGCTGTTGCCCGGGGTGGCCTGGACCTGGCTCACCGACGCGCTGGAGGCGCACGATGCCGGGCACCGGGCGATCGGCGGCACGGTCACCCAGACCGCGTCGACCCGGTTCGGTGACCTGGCCGGGCCGCCGGCCGCCTGCGACATCGAGATCCGCGCGTCGTGGACCCCGACCGGTGTGGAGCTGACCCCGCACCTGTACGCCTGGTGCACGCTGCTCGCCTCCACGGCGGGCCTGCCGCCGCCCGGCGTCACCGCGCTGGACGAGCGTCGCGCCGCGGCCGCCGGTTGACGGGGCGGGTACGGCCCCCCGGCGACGAACCGCCGACACGCGGCGGGGCGGGTGCGCGCGGCACGATCCGTTGGCGCACTAGGGTTGCCAGGTGACCGACGAACCACCCCTGCGCCGTCGGACCGCCGCAAGCCGTACGGGAAACGACACGCACCACGAGCCGTCGGCGCGGCCGGAACCGTCGGACGCGGGGACCGAACCCACCGGCGGCGAGTCCGTGCCGTTGACCGCCCCACGTGAGGGCACTCCCGAACCGGTGGCGACACCGGACCAGCTCGCCGAGGTGGTGGCCCGTTTCGCGGCCGGCACCGGCCCGGTGGCCCTGGACGCCGAGCGCGCCTCCGGCTACCGCTACAGCCAGCGGGCGTACCTGGTGCAGTTGCGCCGCCAGGGCGCCGGCACCGTGCTGATCGACCCGTTGCCGCTACCCGACCTGAGCAGCCTCGACGCGGCGATCGCGGACACCGAGTGGGTGTTGCACGCGGCCAACCAGGATCTGCCCTGTCTCGCCGAGCTGGGGTTGCGGCCACGCCGACTGTTCGACACCGAGCTGGCCGCCCGGCTGGCCGGGTTCGAGCGGGTCGGCCTGGCCGCGCTCACCGAGCAGTTGCTCGGGTTCAGCCTGGAGAAGCACCATTCGGCGGCGGACTGGTCGAGCCGGCCGTTGCCGGAGTCCTGGCTCACCTACGCCGCGTTGGACGTGGAGCTGCTGACCGACCTGCGCGACGCGCTCGACGCGGAGCTGTCCCGGCAGGGCAAGTCCGCGTGGGCGGCCGAGGAGTTCGCCGCGCTGGTGGCCAGCGGGGACCGTCCGCCCCGGGTCCGGGCCGATCCGTGGCGGCGCACCTCCGGCATCCACCGGGTTCGCGGGGCGCGGGCGCAGGCGCGGGTGCGTTCGCTCTGGTACGCCCGCGACCAGATCGCCGCCCGGCGGGACGCGGCGCCGGGGCGGGTGCTGCCCGACTCGGCCATCGTGGCCGCCGCCGAGCTGGACCCGAAGGACGAGAAGACGCTGCTCACCCTGCCCGGTTTCGGCGGTCGGTCGGTACGCCGGCTGGCCCGGACCTGGCTGGCGGCGTTGGACGACGCCCGGCACTTGCCGGACGACGAGTTGCCGGTGACGCCGACGGTGGAGGGACCGCCCCCGCCGCACCGGTGGGCGGAACGGGACCCGGCCGCCGCGGCCCGGCTGACCCGGTCCCGCGAGGTGGTGCTCCGGGTGGCCGGCGCGCACCACCTGCCGCCGGAGAACCTGATCTCCCCCGACACCATCCGTCGGGTCGCCTGGCAGCCGCCCGAGGAGATCACCGAACACACGGTCGCCGAGGCGCTCCGCAGCCACCACGCCCGAGACTGGCAGATCAACCTCCTCCTCCCCGACCTGGCCGAAGCCCTAACCACCCCACCCCCCACCTCCCCCTCCCCACCCACCTGATCCGGCGTTGATCAAGAGGTTTGCGTCCGATAGGCGGCCGGTAGCCGACGCAAACCTCTTGATCAACGCGGGCCGTCGGCGCGGGCCGTCGGCGCGGGCCGTCGGCGCGGGCCGTCGGCGCGAGCGGGGGTGTGGGGTGGGCCACAGCGGGGTCGCGGGCACGGGTTATTACTGGCGAGTAGCATTCGAGGGAAACGCCAGTGCTGGCTAGGAGGCTCAAGTGCCCCGTGAAGTTCGGGATGTCGTCTTCGTGGACGGCGTCCGCACCCCGTTCGGTAAGGCGGGTGGGATGTACGCCGACACCCGCGCCGACGACCTGGTGATCCGATGCATCCGCGAACTGCTGCGCCGCAATCCGCAGCTCCCCCCGGAACGGGTCGAGGAGGTGGCCATCGCCGCCACCACCCAGATCGGTGACCAGGGCCTGACCATCGGCCGTACCGCCGCGCTGCTGGCCGGCCTGCCCAAGACGGTTCCCGGCTTCGCCATCGACCGGATGTGCGCCGGCGCGATGACCGCGGTGACCACCGTCGCCAGCGGCATCGCCGTGGGCGCGTACGACGTCGCGATCGCCGGCGGTGTCGAGCACATGGGCCGCCACCCGATGGGCGAGGGCGTCGACCCGAACCCGCGCATCGTCGCGGAGAAGCTGGTCGACCCGTCCGCGCTGGTGATGGGCTCCACGGCGGAGAACCTGCACGACCGGGTCCCGCACATCACCAAGGAGCGCACCGACGCGTTCGCGCTCGCCTCGCAGCAGAAGACCGCGAAGGCGTACGCCAACGGCAAGTTCCAGGACGACCTGGTCTCGGTGGCGATCCGCGACCCGGAGACCGGCTGGGGCCTGGCCACCGTCGACGAGGCCCCCCGGGACACCTCCCTGGAGAAGCTGGCCACGCTGAAGACCCCGTTCCGCCCGCACGGCAAGGTGACCGCGGGCAACGCGGCCGGGCTGAACGACGGCGCGACCGCCAGCCTGCTGGTCGCCGAGGACGTCGCCCGCGAACTGGGCCTGCCGATCGCCATGCGGCTGGTGTCGTACGGCTTCGTCGGCGTCGAGCCCGAGGTGATGGGCGTGGGCCCGATCCCGTCGACCGAGAAGGCGCTGCGCATCGCCGGCCTGACCATCGACGACATCGGCCTGTTCGAGCTGAACGAGGCGTTCGCCGTGCAGGTGCTCGCCTTCCTCGACCACTTCGGCATCGCCGACGACGACCCCCGGGTCAACCAGTGGGGCGGCGCGATCGCCATCGGGCACCCGCTCGCCTCCTCCGGCGTACGGCTGATGACCCAGCTCGCCCGGCAGTTCGCCGAGCACCCCGAGGTCCGTTACGGCCTCACCGCGATGTGCATCGGCATCGGCATGGGCGGCACGGTCATCTGGGAGAACCCACACTGGACGGAGTCCGGCCAGCCAGCGCAGCGGGAGGGTGGAGACAAATGAGCCTCGCGGCACCCAACGAGGTGGTCACCAGGGCGCTGCTGCGTCAGGTGAACGTGCCGGGGCTGGACCGTCCGGCCGCCCTGATCACCCTCGACAACGGACTCGACCACACCAAGCCGAACACCTTCGGTCCGGGCGGCCTGACCAGCCTGGACGAGGCGATCAGCGCCGCGCTGGCGGCCGACCCGGCGTTCGTCGCGGTGACCGGCAAGCCGTACATCTTCTGCGTCGGCGCGGACCTGACCAGCCTGCCGCTGCTGGCGGACCGGGCGCAGGCGTTGGAGATCGGCCGGCTGGGGCACCGGGTCTTCGCCCGGCTGAAGGACAGCCCGGTCCCGACCTTCGCCTTCGTCAACGGCGCGGCGATGGGCGGTGGCCTGGAGCTGGCGTTGCACTGCCACTACCGGACGCTGTCCGGCGGCGCGGCGGCGCTGGCGCTGCCCGAGGTGTCGCTCGGCCTGATCCCGGGTTGGGGCGGCACCCAGCTCCTGCCGAACCTGATCGGCATCCCCGCGGCCACCCAGGTGATCATCCAGAACCCGCTGATGCAGAACAAGATGCTCAAGCCGAAGCAGGCCGCCGAGCTGGGCATCGCCGACGTGCTGCTGGAGCCGGCCGACTTCCTGGAGCGGTCGCTGGAGTGGGCCGCCGGGGTGGTACGCGGCGAGGTGACCGTCACCCGCCCCGAGGTCGACAAGGACATGTGGGCGGGCGTGCTCTACTTCGCCCGGCAGACGCTGGACCAGCGGCTGCACGGCGCGGTCCCGGCCGCGTACCGGGCGCTGGACCTGCTGGAGACGGCGAAGGACGCCGACTTCGCCACCGGCACCGCCGCCGAGGACGAGGCCCTGGCCGACCTGGTCTTCTCCGAGGAGTTGCGCAGCGGCCTGTACGCCTTCGACCTGGTCCAGCGGCGGGCCAAGCGACCGGCCGGCGCGCCGGACAAGGGGCTGGCCCGTCCGGTGACCAAGGTCGGCATCGTCGGCGCGGGCCTGATGGCGGGCCAGTTGGCGCTGCTGTTCGCCCGCCGCCTCCAGGTCCCGGTGGTGCTCACCGACCTGGACCAGGCCCGGGTGGACTCCGGCGTCGGCTACGTGCACACCCAGATCGAGAAGGCCGTCAGCAGGGGCCGGATGGACAAGGGCACCGCCGCCAAGCTGTACGGCCTGGTCAGCGGCACGGTCGACAAGAGCGCGTTCGCCGACGCCGACTTCGTCATCGAGGCCGTCTTCGAGGACCTGTCCGTCAAGAAGCAGGTCTGGGCCGAGCTGGAGAAGATCGTCGCGCCGGAGGCGGTGTTGGCGACGAACACCTCCTCGCTGTCGATCACCGCGATGGCCGAGGAGCTGGAGCACCCGGAGCGGGTGGTCGGCTTCCACTTCTTCAACCCGGTCGCGGTACTGCCGCTGCTGGAGATCGTCCGTGGCGAGCGGACCGACGACGCCACCCTGGCCACCGCCTTCGCGGTGGGCAAGCAGCTCAAGAAGTCGTCGGTGCTGGTGAAGGACGCCCCGGCGTTCGTGGTCAACCGGCTGCTCACCCGTTTCCTCGGCACCGTCTTCGCCGCCGTGGACGCGGGCACCCCGCTGGAGGTGGCGAACCGCGCGCTGGACCCGCTGGGTCTGCCGATGCGACCGCTGGCACTGCTCCAGCTCGTCGGCCCGCCCGTCGCCCACCACGTCGGCGGCACGCTGCACGCGGCCTACCCGGACCGGTTCACGGTCAGCGACAACCTCAAGCGGATCGCGGACTCCGGCCAGCCGATCGTGGTGGACGACGAGATCAACGCCGAGGTGGCGAAGCTGCTGGTGGTCGGCGACCGGCCGCTCACCGAGGAGCAGGTACGCCAGCAGGCGCTCGACGCGCTGGCCCAGGAGATCCGGCTGATGCTGGACGAGGGGGTCGTCGCCGAGGCGCAGGACATCGACCTGTGCATGATCCTCGGTGCCGGGTGGCCGTTCCACCTGGGCGGCGTCACGCCGTACCTGGACCGGACCGGCACCAGTGAGCAGGTCACCGGTCAGCGCTTCCTGCCGCGCGGCGTGGCCGGCCTGGCGGGCTGAGTCGAGCCGGGTCACGGTGGTCGCCCACCCGGGGTGACCACCGTGACCGGCGGTCGGGGCCAGCGGCACGAGCGGCGGCTGGCTACCATCCCGGTTCCACCCCTCGTCAGGAGCCGACCGCATGTCCCACCCGGACCAGCACCACAATCCGCACGGCGCCGGCCCGTACCCGCCGGGCGGCAGCTACCCACCGCGCAGCGGCGACCAGTACCCGCCGGGCGGGTCGTATCCGCAGGCCGGCGGCTACCCGCCGCCGGGGACCGGCTATCCCCCGCCCCCACCGGCCGGCGGGTATCCCACGCCCGGTCAGCCGTACGGCGCCTTCCCGCCGCCCCCTCCGCCGAAGAAGTCCCACGCGGGGAAGATCGTGCTGATCGTCTTCGCCGTCCTCGTGGTGCTCTGCGTCGGCGGCGGCTCGGTCGTCTGGTTCGTGGTCCGGGACACCGTCGGCGAGGCGGTCGACGCCAGCCGGACCCGGGTGGTGGCGCCGGAGACCCTGGCCGGCCGACAGAAGGTCACCGAACCGGAGTTGCAGCAGCTCTCCGACTCGATGGTCCGGGAACTCAAGTCCTCGATCCAGAACGAGACGGGTGCGGTGGGTGCCTTCTACGGCAACCCGTCGCAGGAGAACCTCGTGATGATCGTGGCCGTCTCCGGGCTGATGGCCGACCCCAAGCGGGAACTCGACGAGGCGGTCCAGGCCATCTCGACCGAGCTGACGGTCAGCAACATGACGTCGGTCGAGCCGGGCCCGCTCGGCGGCGAGGCCCGCTGCGGCGACGGCCGGGCCGACGTGGCGCTGGGCATCTGCGTCTGGGCGGACCGTGGCAGCGTCGGCATGATCGTCTTGTTCTGGTCCTCCCGCGACGACGCCGCATCCGAGTTCCTCACCATCCGTGGCCAGGTCGAACAACGGTCCTGACGGACGCACCGGTGGCCGGACGGGGTGAATCCCCCGCCCGGCCGTCGCGTCGCTGCGGCCGGTGGCGGGCGATCACCCGTCCATCAGGGCGTGTTCCGCCAGACTGCGTTCCACGCAGAACTCGTTGCCCTCCGGGTCGGCCAGCACCACCCATCCCCTGCCGTCCGGCCGACGGTGGTCGGCGACCGGCGTGGCGCCCAGGCCGAGCAGGCGTTCCACCTCCTCGTCCCGGGTCCGGTCGGTCGGTTGGAGATCCAGGTGGATGCGGTTCTTCACGGTCTTGCCCTCGGGCACCCGCTGGAAGAGCATCCCGCCGCCGGCCGTGTCCGGGCCGGACAGCAACGCGCACTCCTCGTCCCCCGGCCGGTCGTCCGGGTCGGGACGCAGCCCGGTGGCCGCCGCCCAGAAGGTCGCCATGGTGTACGGGTCGGCACAGTCGACGTCGATCCAACGCACTCGGGAAGTCATGACCCCAACCTCTCACCGGGATCAAGCGATTATCAGCGCATCGGGTCAGCGTGTGCCCTGCTCCACGGTCGGCGCGGAGTCGGCCGCCGGCAGGTTGACCGTCACCTCCAGGCCGCCCCCGGACTGTGCCACCGCCGTCACCGTGCCGCCGTGCGCGTCACAGACCGCCCGCACGATGGACAGGCCGAGGCCGGACCCGCGGGCACCGGTCCGTTCCCGGCCGCCGCGCCGGAACGGCTCGAACAGCCCAGGTACGTCGGCCGGGTCGACCTCGAAGCCGGTGTTGCCCACCACCAGCCACGACCGCTGGCCGTCGGAGCCGGTCCGCACCCAGAGCCGCCCGTGCAGGTGGTTGTAGCGGACCGCGTTCTCGATCAGGTTGCCGGCCAACCGGTCCAGCAGACCGGGGTCGCCGACCACCGGTGCCGGCTGGAGCGAGGTCCGCACGTCCAGCTTGATCCGGTCCACCTCGCGGCGCACCGCGGACAGCGCGTTGAGCGTGCCGGCGGCCAGGTCGCACTCGGTACGCCGAGCGAGCCGCCGGCCCGTCTGCGCCTCGCTGCGGGCCAGCACCAGCAGGGCGTCGACCAGCCCGTTGGCCCGTTCGGAGGCGTCGCGCACCACGGTCGCCATCCGGCGGTACTCGGCCGCGTCCGCGTCGTCGTCGCTGAGCGTCACGTCGATCTCGGTCCGCATCACCGCCAGCGGCGTGCGTAACTCGTGCGAGGCGTTGGCGACGAACCGTTTCTGCGACTCGAAGGCGGCACCGATCCGGTCCAGCATCGCGTCGAAGGTGTCGGCCAGCTCGGCCACCTCGTCGTCCGCCCCCGAGTAGCCGATGCGCTGGTGCAGGGTGGTCTCGCCGAGTCGCCGCGCGGTGGCGGTCACCTGGTGCAGTGGTCGCAGTGCCCGCCCGACGACCGCGTACGCCCCGACCACGCCGGCCGCGCCGACCGCCAGCAGCGCGGCCAGCCCCTTCGCCAGCAGTTCGCCGGAGGCCGCGCTGACCAGTTGCCGCTGCCACGCCCCGGCCTCCAGGGTGCTGCCGTCGGCCAGCACCACGGTGGTGCCGGGCAACAGCTCGTCGGTGGGGCGCAACGCGTCGCGCACCAGCAACCAGGCCAGCAGCAGCAGGATCGCCCCGGCGCCGATCAGCAGGACGCCGTTGAGCAGGGTCAGTCGCAGTCGCAGGGTGGGCCGCGGTCGCAGTCGCGTGACCGGCCCGATCCCCAGGGCGGGCGTCACGCCGGCCCCTCGGCGGTGCGGTAACCGGCCCCCACCACGGTCTCGATCAGCGGCGGATCACCGAGCTTGCGGCGCAGGGTCATCACGGTGACCCGGACGATGGTGGTGAACGGGTCGGTGTTCGCGTCCCACACCCGTTCCAGCAGTTCCTCGCTGGACACCACCGCCCCGCGCGCCTTGAGCAGCTCGCAGAGCACCCCGAACTCCTTGTTGGTCAGCTCCACCGGCTGCCCGGCCCGGGTGGCCACCCGCCGGGCCGGGTCGACGACCAGATCGGCCAGTTCCAGTACCGGAGGTGCCGCCGGAGTGGCCCGTCGGCCCAACGCCTGCACCCGGGCCACCAACTCGTCGAAGGCGAACGGCTTGGGCAGGTAGTCGTCGGCACCGAGTTGCAGGCCCTCGACCCGGTCGGCGACGGTGCCGCTGGCGGTGAGCATCAGCACCCGGGTCAGCGCGCCGGAGGCGGCCAGCTCGGCGCAGATCTGGTCACCGTGCATGCCCGGCAGGTCACGGTCGAGCACCACCACGTCGTACCGGGTGACGAAGGCCATCTCGTGTCCGCTGTCACCGTCGTACGCGACATCCACCGCCATGCCGCGTTTGCGCAGGCCGCGCGCGATCGCGTCGGCGAGGTTGCGCTCGTCCTCGACCACCAGTACCCGCATGTCACGCCCCTTTTCCGCCGGTGACCACCCGACAACCTAGCGCCGGCCGCCAAGTCGGGCGTGCCACCCCGGGCCGGTGTCACTCCGGCAGTCGCCAGACCCCGAAGTCGCCGTCCTGCCGACGGCAGGCCACGAGGTCTTGGCGGGCCTGGCATTCGCCACGCCCCCCGACCAGCACGTCGATCGGCCGGGCCCGGTCGGCGTCCGGGTGGAGCTCGGCGAGCACCAGGCCGACATCGGCCACCGGTCGTACGGCGAGCAGGTGCGGCGCGTACTCGTACCGGTGGACCTGCTCCCACGGCCCGTGGTCGACGAGCGCCGCCCCGGTCGTCATGTCGAAGGTGGCCAATTCCATCGTCCCCTCGGCCCACCTGGACAGGACCAGCGCACGCCGCTCCCCCACCAGCAGGAGGTCGGCGATGTCCCGGTTGTCCCACCGGATGGCGCCGGTGGCCGGGTCGAGGACCTGCACCCCGCCGCTGGCCAGAAAGGCGCAGAGCAGCGCGGCGCAGTCGGTGACGTGGTAGACCGTCGGCACGGTGGTCTGCCAGACCGGAACCAGCCCGTCGACCGTGTAGGCGGCGACGGTGTTCGAGTTCCGGACCACCGCCACCAGGTCGCCGACCACCCACGCCGACTGGTAGCCGGCCGGGTCGTCGGCGGGCGGCGGCAGGCGGTGCCGGACCTCCCCGGTCTCCGGGTCGCGCACCTCGACGCCGCCGTCGAGCGTGGACACCACGACCGCGTCGACCGCTCCGTCGCGGAGCCGGTAGTCGACGCTGGACGCCGAGAGCGGAATGGACCACAGCTCGCGGGCGCTCGGCAGCTCGATCATCCGCAGCGTGTTCGGCATGCTCTCGCGATGGGTCCGCAGCAGTGCGCGGCGGGGGTCGTCGAACATCGCCACGCCCGGCTCGCGCCAGCGTTCCCGACCGGTACGGGCATCGAGCAGCACGCTCTGGCTGGTCTCGGTCTCCTCGGCGGACATCGAGACCAGCACCCCGTCCTCGGCGACGGGCTGCACCCGGAAGACCCGATGGCCGTGCGACAGGGCGACCCGCCACGACGGAGTCAGCTTCGGCGGCGTGCCGGTGGCCGGCTCGGGATGGGGAAAGGCGAGCAACTCGGGGCGGTCGCCGGTGGCCTCGGTGCCGGGGATGACGGCGAAGATCTGGTCCGCCGAGAGGAGCAGGCTGGCGCCGAGAGGCACCGGCACCGTCGCGTACACCCGGCGGGGCGGCGGTGCGGCGCCGGCCATCGTCACCAGCACGACCACCGCGAGCAGCGCGGCTGCCCAGCGGCGCGAGCCGGCGAAGGTCCGGTGACGTCTCGGCGGGTGGTCGGTCGGCTCGGTGATCTCACCGAGGTCGATCAACGTCACGGTCGTCCTTCCTGCGGTGCGCCGACACGGCCCCTCACAGCCGTCGGCCGCCCCGGCGACCGCCTGTACGATGGCCCGTCGTGGCTGTGCCGGTGATTGATTCCTCGTTGAACCCCGTCCCCGAGACCGTCGAGGCGGAGTCAGCGACAAGACGTCGCCGACGCGGGCCGACGCGCGTCGACGTACTGGCCATCGGAGCCTACGTCCTGCTCGGCGTCCTCGTCTGCCTCTACTACTGGGTGGACGTGCAGAACCGCGTCTCGTCCCATCTGCCCACCGACCACAGTTGGTTCGAGTGGTTGTTCTCGCACGGTGCGTACTCGGTGATGCACCTGGAGAACCCGCTGTTCAGTACGCGGCAGAACGCCCCGGACGGGGTGAACATGATGGCCAACACCTCGCTGCTCGGGGTGACCCTGCCGCTGGCCCCGCTCACCTGGCTGCTCGGCCCGCAGGTGGTGTACGCGCTCTACCTGGGCGGTGCGCTGGCGGCCACCGCCGCCACCTCGTACTGGATGCTCTCCCGGCACCTGGTGCGCTCCCGGGCCGCCGCCTTCGTCGGCGGCGCGTTCCTCGGCTTCGCCCCCGGCATCGTGCACCACGCCAACGGCCAGCCGAACTTCGTCTCCAACTTCCTGCTGCCACTGATCGTGGTGCGGGTGTTCCGGCTGACCGAACCCGGCCGGTGGCGGCGCAACGGGCTGGTGCTGGGCCTGCTGGTGGCGTACCAGATCTTCATCAACGAGGAGATGCTGCTGCTCACCGCGCTGGCCTGCCTGGTCATCGTGATCGCGTACGCGGTCATGCGGCCACGCCAGGCGCGCGACCGTGCCGGCACGTTCGGTGCCGGACTGGGCCTCGGCGGCGTCGTCGCCCTGCTGCTCACCGCCTACCCGATCTGGTACCAGTTCAACGGCCCACAGTCCTACCGGGGTCTACAGGGCGGGGTGTTCCACAGTTGGGGTGAGGACGTCGTCGCCTTCGTCACCTTCCCCCGCGACACCATCGCCGGCACCGAGGCGGTGGAGGCGACCATCGGACTGACCGAGCAGAACAGTTGGTTCGGCTGGCCGATGGTGCTGTTCACGGTGGTGGCGCTGGCGCTGCTGGTGCGCCGGTCGATGGTGGCCCGGATCCTCGCCGTGCTGGTGGTGCTCTTCTCGGTGGGCTCGCTCGGCCCGGAGATCCGGTTCAACGGCGAGCTGACCGGCATCGCCGGTCCGTGGTCGTACATCTCGGAGGACCTGCCGCTGGTCGAGATGATGATGCCGACGCGGCTGGCCCTGGTCACCACCGCCGCGCTCGGTGTCCTGCTCGCCCTGGCATGGGACGCGGTGGCCGGCAACCGCCGGTCGCCGGTGCCGGCACCGCGCTCCGGCGAACCCGCGCCCGCCGCCCGCAACCGGCCGCGCTGGCAGCGCGGCGTCGGGTACGCGGCCATCTCGCTCGCCGTCCTGCCGCTGTTCCCCACCCCGCTGCCCGCCGAGGAGGTTCCGCCGCCGCCGACCTTCATCACCTCGGGCGCCTGGCGGCCGTACGTGCCGGAGGGCCGGACGCTGGTACCGGTGCCCATCCCGAGCAACGTGCACGGTCTGTCCACGTTGCGCTGGAGCGCGCTGACCCAGCACGAGTTCCCGATCCCGGCGGGGTACTTCATCGGCCCCAACCTCGACGGTGAGGGCGTCTTCGGTGCGCCGAACCGGCCCACCAGCACCCTCGTCTATCGCACCATCGACGCCGGTGAGGTGCCCGATCTGACCGACGAGAACCGCCAGCAGGCCGTCGAGGACCTGCGCTTCTGGCGGGCCTCGGTGGTGGTGCTCGGCGCCCACCCCCGGGAGGCCGTGCTGCGGGATCTGCTGACCGGCCTGCTCGGCGAGCCGCAGCGGGTGGACGACGTCTGGCTCTGGGACGTCCGCGACCGCGTCTGACGCGCTCCGGCCTTGTTGGAAGGAAGGGCCCCCTGCTAACGCCTCGTGCATAGCAGGGGACCCCTCCTTACACCTCAGGCGCAGCGGGCAGCGGCTCGGAGACGTGCGCGGTGACGATGCGCCAGCCGACGGGCAGGCGTACCCAGGTCTGGGTCTGCCGGCCGGTGGCGACCGTACCGGCGTAGCCGAACCGGGTGGTGACGACCGCGAGGTCCAGGCCCAAGGTGGTGATCACCGTGTCGACCAACCGGCGACCCGGTGGCAGCGGTGGCTGTGCGGCCCGCCATTTCCGCTGCTCCTCCAAGCCGTACTGGTGGTCGGCGAGGCCGAAGCGCACCGTCCGGTCGGAATCCCGGAAGTAGCCGCAGATCCGCTCCGCGTCCCCGTCGACCAGGGCCTGCTCGTAGCCGGCGAACACGGCCGCGACCTCGGCCACCACGTCGGCGCGGTCGATCTCCATCGGGTTCGTCCTCTCCAGTCGGAACGACAGCGGGCGGCGGGGCGTCCCGGTCGGGCGGCGGAACCTGCCGCCCGACCGGGACACCGCCTCAGCCACTCACCGCCGCCTCGCGGGTGTCGTCGTCCGCCGGGGCGGCACCGGTCGGACGGCCCGGCGCGGAGACCGAGGGGGTCGGGGTGTCCCGGGTCCCGGGCGCGGTGGCGCCGCTGTGCAGGCGATCCAGTTCGGCCTCCTCCGGCGCGGGCACCCGGGGCGGGTGCGCCCCGAGCGCGAAGATCCCGCAGATCACCGCGACGAAGAGATACCCGAGGGCCACCTGCCCGTTGGCGTTCCACCGGACCTCCTCGCCGTGGATCAGGCCGATGAAGGCGAGCACCGCACCCGACGCGGCGAACACGGCCGCGTGGACGAAGCGTTTGTCGATGATGAACGCCACGATCGCGCCGAGCACCAGACCGGCGAGGATGGCCCCTTCCCCGAGTATCCGCAGCCCGTCGTAGACCACCCCGGCACCGGCGAGCGCCTCGTTGCCGACCTCGGCGGCAGTGGTGCCGGCCGCCGCCAGGGCGTTGTTCATCTGCCCGGTCGCCCAGGCCGCGATGTTGGGGATCAGCGCCGCCACCACCGCTGCCGCGTGGGCCCGGGGCGTGGCCTGGAACGCCTGCGCGCCGATCAGCAGCCCGATGTAGAGCAGGATCGGCACGATCGCCGCGGTCGGGAAGATCGCACCGAGCAGGGAGAACATCCCGAGGAAGCAGAGCAGCGCGATGACCACCCCGGTCGCCATCGAGTAACCGGTCCGCCCTCCGGCGGCCTTCCAACCGGGGTGTCCGACGTACACGGCGGGCGGGAAGGGGGAGCCGAGGGCCGCACCGACCACCGCCCCGGCACCGTCGGCGAGCAGGACACTGCGCAGGTTGTAGTTGTCCCCGGCGGTGGCGGCGCTCTCCACGTTGGTCATCGCCTCGGTGAAGTTGTAGACCCCGAGCGGGATCGCGGTCGCCAGCAGCGGCGCCATGTCGGACAGGCCGCGCCCCAGCAGGTCGAGCTGGAACGTGGGGAAGGCGACGGCGATGTCCCGCGCCGCCGCCGTCACGTCCGGCACCGACATCGCCCCGCCGAGCCAACCGATCGCCGTACCCAGCAGCAGGGCGGCCAGCCCGATCGGGAAGTTGAACGGCAGTTTCACGTCGGTGAGCAGCCCGATCAGGAGCAACGCGAGGACCGGCAGGGCGATCCAGGCCATCCGCCACATCTGTCCTGCCGGGTTCATCGAGATGAAGGTGACGCTGATGCCGGCCAGCGTGCCGAGCAGCGCGGCGCGTGGGGTGTACCGGCGGATGTACGGGCCGACGAACGCACCGATCAGCACGATCACACCGATGATGAACGCCCACGCGAGCCCGGCCTCCCAGGCCCGCCTCGGATCTCCGGTGCTCAGGAAGATCGGCAGCATGATGACGAAGATGACGATGAACATGTGCGGCACGCTCGGCCCGTACGGCAGGGCGGTCACGTCGGTACGCCCTTCCCGTCGTGCCAGCCGCCGGGCCAGGTGGGTGTAGTAGACGTTGCCGGCCACCAGGGCGATGCCGAGGGCCGGCAGGATCGTGCCGAACACCTCGCCTTCGGGCAGGTTCACCACGAAGATGCAGAGCCCGGTCAGGGTGAGGACGTTGACCAGGACGTTGACGCCGAAGCCGAAGAACGCGTTGGTGTCGCCGCGCACCCAGTACGGCAGGCGCGGCGCGGAGGTCGTGGTGGGGTCCATGAGCGGCTCCCGGTCAGGAGGAGGCGGGCGACGAGGGGGCGCTGGGCAGCACGGCGAGTACGTCCGTCGAGTCGGCCACCCAGCCGAAGATGCCGCCCTGGGCGGCGATCATGTCGAGTCCGACCCGGTGGAACTCCGGGAAGTAGGACCCGACGCAGTCGGCGAGCACGAGGCACTCGTATCCGCGGTCGTTCGCCTCCCGGACGGTGGTGTGCACGCACACCTCGGTGGTGACGCCGGTGACCAGGAGACTGTCGATCTTCCGTTCGGCGAGCAGTTCCGCCAGGCCGGTGGCGTGGAAGGCGCCCTTGCCGGGCTTGTCGACGACCGGCTCGCCGGGCAGCGGCGCCAACTCGTCGACGATGTCGTGGCCGTACTCGCCGCGGACCAGGATCCGGCCGTTGGGTCCGGGGTCGCCGATGCGCATGCGCGGGGCGCCCCGCTGGAGCTTGGCCGGTGGGCAGTCGGAGAGGTCCGGCAGGTGGCCCTCGCGGGTGTGCACGACGGTCAGGCCGGCGGCGCGGGCGGCGGCCAGCAGCGCGCCGAGCGGCCCGATCGTGCGCCGCAACTGGTCGACGTCGTTGCCCAGGCTCTCGCCGAAACCGCCCGGTTCCAGGAAGTCGCGCTGCATGTCGATGACGAGCAGCGCCGTGGTCGAGAGGTCGAAGGTGTACGGGAAGGGTCGCGCGGCGGCGATGGTCGGCATGGTCCACCTCACCCGGTCGTGGCGGCGATGACGTCGTCGGAGGTGGCCACACAGCCGAAGACGCCACCCTGCATGGTCACCATGTGCAGGGCGGCCTCGTGGTTGCCCTTGTCGGTGGCGCCGGTGCAGTCCGACAGGATCAGGCACTCGTAGCCCCGGTCGTTCGCCTCGCGCATCGTGGTGTGCACACAGACGTCGGTGGTGATGCCGGTGAGGATCAGGTGGGTGATGCCCCGGGTACGCAGTACCAGGTCGAGGTTGGTGGCGTAGAACGCGCCCTTGCCCGGCTTGTCGACGACCACCTCGCCGGGGGCCGGGGCGACCTCGGGCACGATCTCCCAGCCCGGTTCGCCCTTGACCAGGATCCGGCCGCACGGACCGGCCCCGCCGATCTCGGCGCCGATCCGCGCCGAGCGCCATCGCTTGTTCGCCGGCAGGTCGGACAGGTCGGGATCGTGTCCCTCCCGGGTGTGCACCACCAGCATGCCGAGCGACCGGACGTGCGCCAGCAGCCGGGCGGTGGCGGGCAGGCCGGCTCGGGTCAGGCCGATGTCGTAGCCCATCGCGTCGACGTAGCCGCCCGGCCCGCAGAAGTCGGTCTGCCAGTCCACACAGAGCAGTGCGGTACGCACGGTGTCGACCGTGCCGTCGTACGGCCACGGGTAGGGGTTCGCGGGTACCGGACCGATCGTTGCCATCGCTCCTCCTGTCTTCTCCGTTCACGGTCGGCTGGCGGTGTTAGGAGGGGTCCCCTGCTATGCACGAGGCGTTAGCAGGGGACCCCTCCTTACATGCGGCGCGCCGGTACGCGCGCCAGCCACCGGCGGCGCTGATGTCCTCGGCGTCCGGGCCGGCCGCGTACGCCTCGCAGAGGAACCCGAGCACGTCCCGCCCGTCGTGCAGCCGCACCCAGCCGAGCGAGAGCGGAGCGGGCACCTCGGCCAGCAACCCGCCCACGGCCGACGCCGGCAGCGACCAGAGCTCGACCTCGATCGGGTGGCCGTCGGGGGCGGTCGAGGCGACGCGGACCAGTCCGGGCAGCCCTTTGCCGTCCGGGGTCGGCATCCGGTACAGCCGGTAGAGCGGCGCGGTGCGGGCCGCCCCGGCGAGGGTGGCTCCGAGGTCGGTCAGCTCGGCGTTGCGCGACTCCCCGGTCAGGTGCCGCCCGACCACGGCGATCAGCACCTCCGTGCGGCCCGGCGGTGTGCCGTCGCGCCGGATCGGCGGCGCGACCACCGTGCCCGACGTGGTCGCCGTTGCCGGATCGGCCTCGGCGAAGGCGGCGCCGAGCCGGGCCAGTGTGGTGTCGCTGAAGGCCGGGCCGACCAGGGTCAGGCTGGCCGGGCGACCGTCGGCGGTGAACCCGTTCGGCACGGTCACCCCGGCCAGGTCGAGCAGGTTCGCGAACTGGGTGTACCGGCCGAGCACGGCGTTGCGTCCGATCGGGTCCTCGGCGATCTCGTCGAGCGTGAAGGTCGTGCCGACGGTCGGCACGACCAACACGTCCATCTCCTGCCACCACCGGTCGACCTCGGCCCGCAACTCGCGGAGCCGGTGCCTCCCCCGGAAGGCGTCGACGGCGTCGTAGCGCCGCCCGGTCTCCAGCACCGTCCGGGTGACCGGGAGGACCGCCTCCGGATGCGTACGCAGGAAGTCGTCCAGCCCGGCGAGCCGCTCGGCCACCCACGGACCCTGGTAGAGCAGGTCCCCCGCGGCGAGGAAGGGAGCCAGCGGGACCTGCCGCACGGTGCCGACCAACTCCCGCAGGCGGTGCACGCCGGCCGCGAACCGGACCGCCTGCCCGGCGTCGTCGAAGAACTCCAGGTCCACGGTCCGGGGTACGCCGAGGCGGAGCGTCCCCGGCGCGCGGGCCGTGAACCGCTCGGCCGGGAGCGCACGCCCCCAGGGGTCGGCTGTGCTCACCGCGCGGGCGGCGTGCAGCACCTCGCTGGCGCCCGCGACGTCGACGGCGAAGACCGAGACGCAGTCCAGCGAGCGGCAGGCCGGCACCACACCGGCCGTGCTGAGCAGCCCTCGGGTGGGTTTGACGCCGACGATCCCGTTGAGCGCGGCCGGAACCCGGCCGGAGCCGGCGGTGTCCGTGCCCAGGGCGAAGGCGACCTGACCGGCGGCGACCGCGACCGCCGAGCCGGAACTGGACCCGCCGGATACGAGACCTCCGCCGAAGACGCTCTCGACGCTGCCGTACGGGGATCGCGAGCCGGTCAGGCCGGTGGCGAACTGGTCGAGGTTGGTCTTGCCGACCAGCAGGGCTCCGGCGTCGAGGAGTCGGCGGACGACCGGCGCGTCCTCGGCGGCCCGGTACCCGAAGTCGGGGCAGCCGGCAGTGGTGACCATGCCGGCCACGTCGATGTTGTCCTTCACCGCGAACGGGATCCCGTACAGCGGCAGCGTCTGCGGGTCGGTGTCGGTCAGCGCGGCGGCCCGGGTCCGCAGTTCCTCGGCGGAGACGGTGCTGATCCAGACCGGTTCACCGGCTCGCCCGGCGAGTCCTTCCAGGACGGTCTCGGCCAGCTCGGCGGGGGTGAGGCGATGCTCGCGGTACGCGGACCGCAACTCCGAGATCGATCCGATGCGCTCTGGCATACAGTCGATTGTCGACCGTTCTGTTTCAGGGACCGGCGCCGGACGTAACGACGACATGACGCCGCCGCCGATCCGCTACTCCAGATACGTTCGTGCCCCGTGCCCGGAGAGGGCGGCGAGGACCGTCTCCGGGTCTCCCCCGGCCACCGCCTCGAAGAGCCGCTCGTGCCGGTGCACACCGTCGAGGGGTTGCGCCTGCTCCGCCTCGCGGCGCAGGTTGATGGCCATGTAGAGCTGCAACTTCACCAGGATCGAGTCGTACACCCCGGAAAGCTGACGGTTACCGGCCAGCGTCACCAGCGCGACGTGGAACGTGCGGTGCGACTCGGCGACCGCCAGCCGGTCACCGGCGCGCGTCGCCTCCCGCATCCGGTCCAGCGCCGCCCGCAACCCGACCAGGTCGCTTTCCCGTCCCACCGGGATGGCCGACCGGACCGCGAACCGCTCCAGCACGTCGCGCACCTCGTACAGCTCCTGGACGTCCCGGGCGGAGAGGGTGGCGACCCGGACCCCGCGCCGGGGCACGTGCTCGACCAGCCCCCGCTGCGCCAGCAGCCGCAACGCCTCGCGCAACGGTGCCCGGCTGATCCCCAACCGCCGGGTCAACTGCTCCTCCACCAGGCGCTCACCCGGTTCGCTCCGACCGCTGAGGAGTTCCCGGGTCAACCGGGAGACGGCGAGATCCACCAGACTGACACTTTCCAGCTCACCGTCCATCGGCGTCGCGGCCACGTCGCTCACCCCGACGAGTCTGCCATCCGGCCCACGGGCGACCGGTGCGGGCGCGACTCAACCGACAAGTGGGCGGACGTCCCAGACCAGCGCGCCGCCGATCTCCCTCGGCGGGCCGAGCAGCGCCTCCACGGTGTGCCGGACCGGGTCGCCGTGGTGCAGCCCGCCCTGCACGACCACGGCCGCCCGCCAGTGCCGCAGGTCCGCCACCGCCTGCCGGCGTTCCGCCTCGGTGATCGGCGGCACCACGCCGGTGTCCGCCACCCGCCGCAACAGCGCCGAGGTGGGCCGGTCCGGGGCACCCCACCGGGCCGTCGGGTCGTCCGGGGCGTGCGGGCCGATGAAGAAGCCACCCGGAGCGGTGAAGGCCAGCCCGGTCCGGGCCGACCAGAGCATGCCCGGGCTGCGGCCGGCGTTGGTCACCGGCGGCACCGGGACCAGCGTGCGGCCCGCCGGCACGTACGCCCGCCAGGTGCCGTCGGCCACGAACGCCGGCACCGGCCGACTCGACACGGTCCGGATCGGGGTCGGCACCAGCGGCAGCAGGGCGACGGCCAGCGCGGCGGCTCCGACCAGGCGGACCGGTCCGTGCCACCGGTCCCGGGCGGGCGCGATGTCGACGGCCGCCCGCTGAGCCCAGCGGTCCATCGCGAGCGCGACCAGGACACCGAGCACCGGGGTGCAGACCAGCGCGAACCGGGCCGGCACCACGTGGTCGAGCAGCGGCAGCTCGGCGACCAGCCGGTACGGCCCGGGCAGGTCGGTGGCCCGTCCGTCGAGGCGTACCCGGGCACCGAGGGAGAGCAGGGCGAACACCAGGCCGCAGGCGGCCAGCGCACGGACCAGCGGGCGACGCCGGAGCCAGACCGTGACCACCACGGCCAGCACCAGCAGCCCGACGCCGAAGAACGAGTTCTCCTCGGTCGGGTTGGGCGCCAGCAGGCCGGGCGGGCGGTCCTCGCCGAACAGCGTCTGTCGGGCGAGGCCGGTGAACGACGCCGCGTCCAACTGGTAGCTGTACGCGTGGAACGGCATCCCCCGGTAGTGGCCCGGACCGAAGAACTGGAACCACAGCGGGTACGCCAGCAGCGCCCCGGCCACCAGCGCGCCGACCCCGATCCGACCGGCCGTCGACGGGGCCAGCCGACGGGCCGCCGACGGGTCGGCGATCGCGTACGCGCCGACGAACACGCCGCAGGCCAGCGCCACGAACAGCAGCACCTCCTCGCCGAGGAAGACCTGGTACGTCACGACCAGCCCGAGCAGCACACCGTGCCGCCACACCCGGCCGTCCGGCTCGGGTCGGAACACCAGCGCCAGGATCAGCGGCACCAGGAACTGGGCGGCCATGTGCAGGTGCGTACCGGCCTGGGCGACCATGCCGGGCGCGAAGCCGCAGACCAGGCCACCGACGGCGGCGGCCGGCCAGGTGTCGACCAGACGGCGGCGCAGCAGCACGTACCAGGCGGTGGCGGTGCCGGCGAGGCAGAGCACCACCGCGACACCGAAGGCGGCCTGCGACCCGAACAGCAGCGTGACCGGGGACAGTGGGACACCGAGGCCGAGCACCGAGGTGTTCGCCATCAGGTTCACGCCGCCGGGCGCGTTCAACGCGTCGCTCCACAGCGGGTTCTCCCACCCGGCCACGGCACGGGCCGCGCGGGCCAGCATCCACTCGAAGAGGATCTGGTCACCGGCCTGGTGGAACAGCCGGTCCGGGCGACCCCACTGGCGGTGGGTCAACCACGCCGCCAGCGCGACGTAGCCGACCGGCACCGCCACGTCCGGGGCACGCGCGGGCGACCACCGGCGACGGCGCGACGCCACCTCGGCGGTACGGTCGGCCGTGCCGACGGCCATCAGCCCGTCGGAGCGGTCAACGGCCGTACGTCCCACACCCAGACGTCCAGCTCCTGCCGGGCCGGGCCGACCAACTGCTCGACGGTCTGCCGCAGCGGCTCCGAGTGCGGCTGGCGCAGCGGCAGCACCAGCACGGCCGCCTTCCAGTGCCGCAGCTCGTCCAGCGAGCGACGCCGCTGACGGTCGTCCAGTTCCGGCGTACGGCCGGTCGTGGCGACCTCCTCCAGCAGCTTCCCGACGCCGCTGGGCCGCCCGTTGAAGCGGCCCGGGTCACCGGTGGTGGCGTTGCGCGGGGCCAGGAAGTAGCCGCCGGGCATCTTGAAGTCGAGGTTGGTGGAGGCGGCCCAGCGCATCCCGTGGGTGTTGCCCATGCTGGGCACCGGGATCGGCACCAGCGTCTGGTCCGGCCCGACGTAGGCGCGCCAGCGGTCCGAGGTGATGAAGTCGGGCACCGGCGGTCGGGAGGTCATCGGCAGCGGCATCGGTGCGATCGGCAGGAGCGCGAGCACCAGACCGGCCACGGTCAGCGTCCGCACCACCCGCCGGTCCAGGTCCAACGTGCGGCTGCGCTCGATGGCCAGCGCCAGCAGGATCGCCACCACCACGCTGACGATCATGCCGAACCGGGTCGGCACCACCGCGTCGAGCAGCGGCAGCCGGACCAGCCACTCCCACGGGCCGACGATCAGCTCCCGGTCCCACCAGGTGATGCGCTCACCGAGGGAGAGGATCACATAGAACCCGGCGGTCGCCGCCAGCGCCCGGACCAGCAGTTCCCGCCGCAGCCAGAGCACGATGCCGACCGCGATCAGGGCCAGGCTCCACCCGAAGAAGGCGTTCTCCTCGGAGTAGTTCGGGGCGAGGTTCACGTTGGCCCGTTGGTTGCCGCCGATGGTCGGCGAGCCCGGGGCGAAGTACGCCGCGATGTCGTTGCCGTAGTCACGGACCGCGTCGCTGAGCCCGTGGTACGCCATCGGCCCGGCGAACTGGATGTAGAGCGGGTACGCCAGCAGCGCACCGGCGATCACCGTGCAGGTGGCCACCGCCTTGCCCAGCGGGCGCCAGGCCGCCGACCAGAGTCCGGGACGCTGGACGACCATCGCGATCAGGAAGATGCCGCAGCCCATCGCGGTGAAGAGCAGGATCTCCTCGTTGATGAACGCCTGCACGGTGACCAGCAGGGCCAGCAGCGCACCGTCCCGGTACGGGCGGGTGGAGCGGGTGATGACCATGACCCGCCACACGATGAACGGCAGCAGGAACTGGCTGATGATGTTCGGATGCCAACTGGCGTGCGACAGCATCGCCGGGGAGAACCCGCAGAGCCAGCCGCCGACGATCGCGGCCAGCGGGTAGCTGACCACGTGCCGGGACAGCACGTGGTACCAGGCCGAGGCGGTGCCGGCGAGGGCGAGCGTGACCAGCACCACGAACGTGACGGCGGGCCCGAACAGCAGGGTCACCGGCACCATCGGGATACCCAGCGCCAGGATGGCCGTGTTGGCCATCAGGTTGACACCGTCGGGGTAGTTGAACTGCTCGGTGAAGAACGGGAACTCGCCGTGCAGCACCACCCGGACCGAGTGGGCGAGGAAGAACTGCACCTGTGCCGGGTCGCTGCTGTAGAGCGAGGCCACCCGACCGGCCGGGTCCATCCAGATCTGGCTGGTCACCCAGATGGCGGTGAGCAGGAAGCCGCCGAAGACGGCCAGGTCCAGCCGACGGCGGGTCCAACGGAACCGCCGCCACCGCGACGGCGCCGAACCGGACGCCGCATCACCCGTCGGCGGGTCCTCGTCCCCGGTCGGCGCGCCGGGCGTCGGCGTGGCCCCGGAGTCGGCCGGGGCGTCGACGGCCGACGCGGTCCCGGACCGGGCCGGGGCGTCGCTGGTGGTGGTGCCGGAGTCGGCCGTGGTGTCGATGGTCGGCGCGGGGTCGCGCGTACCCTCACCCAGCGTGACGGGTTCGGACGGCGAGCCTGCGACGACGTCGGATTTCGGCGGCGATGCGGCGCGGGTCTCAGCAGGCGTCACAGTCGGCGGAGTCTACCCGAGTGGGGAGATAGCTCCCAAGTCGACGCGGCGTCCCCTGTGGCCGGTGTACCGCCCGGGCGACGCAGCGTGAGGCGGCGCGAGCCGACGGCCGGGCGTCTCGTACTATTGCCCTCCGAACGACGGCCGATGTGATCGGGGGCGTGACAGGTGGCTCCAGCCCGCTGGCGCGGATTGACCGCCACCGGCCTGTCCAGTCTGTTGGTCGCCCTCACCGCCTGCGGCCCGGTCGCCGAGCGTCGGCCGCAGGACCTCCGGGTCGGCTACGACAGCATGGACGGGTCGTTGACCGTGTGGCCGCCTCGCGGCTCGCTGGCCGAGGACGCGGCGACCACCGCCGCGGTGACCGAGGCGGTCCGTGAGTGGCGTTCACCGATCGACGACCGGGTGCACGTGCCCTCCTCCGGCATCCTCTTCTCCGGCGAGGTCGACGGCGCACCGCTGGCCCTGGTGGCCGCGTCGGTGCCCGGCCAGGCCGCGTCCTGGCTGCTCCAGCTCAGCGGCGGCGACGGCGGGTACGAGGTCAGTCAGGCCACCGAGTACACCGACCCGGGCTATCTCGTCTACTCCGACGTGCTGCCGGTACAGACCGCCGACGGGCGGCGCTACCTCACCTCGGAGCGGGTCCGGCGGCTGGTCGGCCCGAACGGCCGGCCCGTACCGGCGACCGACGGCCTGACCGACCCGGTGGAGGTCCCGCAGTGCGAGGCGGTGCCGGTGACCGCCACGTTGCGCTCGACCGAGTCGCTGCCCCGGGGACGCGCCGCCGACCGGCTGCTGGATCTCGGCACCGGCACCGCGAACCCGCGCTACCCGCTGGTGCGTGACGACAGCGGCTCGGGCCGACGGGCCCTGGCCGACCTGGACACCTGCGCGCTGGCCGGCGAGGACGGTCCGTTCGGTAGCGTCACCCGACGGGTCGGCGACCGGGACACCCCGGATTCGGTGCCGGCGTCCTGGCCGAAGTCGAAGGTCGCCGTGCGGACCCTCGGCGAGTTGGCACTCAACGGCGGTGAACCGGCGGAGCTGGAGCAGCTCAGTTGGGAGACCGCCGACGGCACGATGACCGCGTTGGTCTACCGGCCGGCGGACGGCGGCCCGACGGTGCTCTCCCCCGCCGACCGGACCACCCCGTTGCAGGTCTACGAACTGCCGGTGCCCGGTCAGCCGCTGGTCGTGCTGAGCTGGCGTGCCACCAAGGACACCACACTGTCGGTGCCGCCGGACACGACCCGCCTGCTCGATCGTCCCGGCCTGGTGGTGGCGCCGCTTCCGGAGCGCAGCGAGACCTTCAGCCTCGCGGCCGACGACAAGACGCACTACCGCTCCGCCGGTCACCGCCGCTGACCCCCACAGGCCCTCGCACCCCTCACACCGCGCACCCCGGTGAGGCCACCGAGCGGGACAGGCCCGCGATCATGGAGTTGTGGCCCTGACAAAAGGGGCGCAACACGCCAAAAGCTCAGCCCGAACTCCATGATCGGCACCGAAGCCGACCATGACTCCATGATCGAGGGAGCTTCGACCACGACTGCCTGATCGACGGGGCGAGGCACCCGCACGCCGACGACGGCGGCGTGCGGGTGGAGAGTCCACGACGGGAGCGCGAGGCGCCCCGGGGTGTCAGTTGGCGGACGGGGTGGGGGTGTTCTCGGGCGTCAGCCGGGCCGGGTCGACCGGGGTGGTCTCCAGGCGGGAGATCCAGCCGGTGACGTCGCGCGCCACGTCCTGCGCGGTCAGGCCGAGGTCGGCCAGGATCTGCGCGCGGGAGCCGTGCGGGTGCCAGTCGGCCGGTACGCCCAGGTCGCGCAGCGGCACCTGGACGCCCGCGTCCCGCATGGCCTGGGCGAGCGCGTCCCCGACGCCGCCCAGCCGGACGCCGTCCTCGACGGTGACCACCAGGCGGTGCCCGGCGGCCAGCTCGACCAACTCGGCCGGGACCGGGCGCACCCAGCGCGGGTCCACCACGGTCACCCCGTAGCCCTGCTCGGCGACCCGGGCGGCTACCTCCATGCCGAGCTGACCGAAGGCACCCACCGCGACGAGCAGCACGTCGGTACGCGCCGACTCGGCCAGCACGTCGACCGTGCCGATCCGGCGCAGCGCGGGCAGGTCGGCGGCGACGGCACCGGTCGGGTAGCGCAGCACGGTCGGTCCGTCGTCGACGGCGACCGCCTCGCGCAGCTCCTCGCGCAGCGTGGCGGCGTCCCGGGGAGCCGCCATGCGCAGGCCCGGCACCACCCCGAAGACCGACATGTCCCAGATGCCGTAGTGGCTCGGCCCGTCCGGGCCGGTGATGCCGGCCCGGTCCAGCACGAAGGTGACCGGCAGCTTGTGCATCGCCACGTCCAGCAGGACCTGGTCGAAGGCCCGGTTGAGGAAGGTCGCGTAGACCCCCACCACCGGGTGCAGCCCGCCGAGCGCCAGGCCGGCCGCCGAGGTGACCGCGTGCTGCTCGGCGATGCCCACGTCGTAGGTGCGCTCGGGGTACTTGCGGGCCAGCTTCGCGATGCCGGTCGGCTCGGCCATCGCGGCGGTGATGCCCACCACGTCGGGCCGCTCGTCGGCGATCGCGACCAGCTCGTCGCCGAACACGTTCGTCCACTTCACCGACGGCGCGGCGGTGGCCTTGCCGGTGGCGATGTCGAAGGCGCCCGGCCCGTGGAAGCAGTCCGCCTCGTCCTCCTCGGCGGGGCGGTAGCCGTAGCCCTTGCGGGTGACCGCGTGCACGATCACCGGGCCGCCGAAGTTCTTCGCGGCGCGCAGCGCGGTTTCGACGGCGGCCACGTCGTGCCCGTCGACCGGGCCGACGTACTTGATGCCGAGGTCCTCGAACATCGCCTGCGGCGCGACGGCGTCCTTGATGCCCTTCTTGACCGCGTGCAGCACCTCGTACATCGGCTTGCCGACCAGCGGCGTCGAGCCGAGGGCGTCCTTGACCGTGTCGAGGACCTTCTCGTAGCCCGGGTTCAGCCGCAGCGTCGAGAGGTGGTCGGCGAGGCCGCCGATGGTCGGCGCGTACGAGCGCCCGTTGTCGTTGACCACGATCACCAGCGGGTTGCCGGCGGCGGCGATGTTGTTCAGCGCCTCCCAGCACATGCCGCCGGTCAGCGCCCCGTCGCCGACCACGGCGACCACGCTGCGCGCCTCGCCCCGCAGGGCGTACGCCTTGGCCAGCCCGTCGGCGTACGACAGGGCGGTGGAGGCGTGCGAGTTCTCGATGATGTCGTGGTCGCTCTCGGCCCGGCTCGGGTAACCGGAGAGCCCGCCGCGCTGACGAAGCTGGTCGAAGCCCTCCTGGCGGCCGGTGACGATCTTGTGAACGTACGCCTGGTGACCGGTGTCGAACAGCAGCCGGTCCCGGGGAGAGTCGAAGACCCGGTGCATGGCGAGGGTGAGCTCGACCACGCCCAGGTTAGGGCCGATGTGACCCCCGGTGCGGGACACCTTGGCGACCAGGAAGTCACGGATTTCGGCGCTGAGAATGTCCAGTTCGCTGGCGGACATCCGCTTGACGTCCTGGGGACCGTGCACCGTGGCCAGCAGCCGGCCCTGGTTGGCCGTGTCCTCTTCAACACTCATGACCGCAGAGTCTATCGGCCTCCGCACACCTCGCAGCCCGGGTCACCGCGCCCGTTCCCTGACCGCCAGGTCAGGCCCGCACCCGTAGGCGGCGTGGCGGCACCACCCCGGCGGAGGCGGTGGACCGGGCCGACGGACCGGCGGGTGTCCAGGAGCCGAGCACGGTCGCCCGGTCCGCACCGGTCACCGAGGGCAGTGCGCCCGGCAGCCCGTGCCAGGACAGCCAGCCCAGCAGCGCGAACGCGTACGCCTCCTTGGCCTGCGCCGGGACGCCCAGCTCGTCGGTGGTACGCAGCCGCCGCCCGGCGCCGAGCTCGCCGAGCCGACGCCACAGCGTCCGGTTGCGGACCCCGCCACCGGCGGCGACCACCTCCATCACCCGGTGCCGGTCGCAGGCGTCCGTCACGGTCCGGGCGGTCAGCTCGGTCAACGTGGCGAACACGTCGTCGACGGCCACCGGCCCGTCCAGGGCGGCCAGCCGCCGGTCGAGGTACCCGGCGTGGAACAGCTCCCGGCCGGTCGACTTGGGTGCCGGGGCGGCGTAGTACGGCTCGGCCAGCAGCTCGGTGAGCAGCCCGGCGTGCACCCGTCCGGCCGCCGCCTGGGCACCGTCCCGGTCGCAGGGCTCCCCCAGCAGCCGCTCGGCGGCGGCGTCGAGCAGGGCGTTGGCCGGTCCCACGTCGTACCCGAGCACCGGCGATGCGGCCGAGACCACGGTGAGGTTCGCGATGCCGCCCAGGTTCAGTGCCGCCCGGGGCGCCGGATCGGTGCCGGCCAGCAGCAGGGCGTCGAAGGCCGGCACCAGCGGCGCGCCCTGCCCACCGGCGGCGACGTCCGCCGAGCGCAGGTCGGCGAGGACCGGTACGCCGACCCGGGCGGCCACCCGGGCCACCGCGCCCAGTTGCAGGGTCCCCCGGGCCCGGCCGCCCTCGACCCAGTGGAAGACCGTCTGCCCCGGCGACACCACCACGTCGACACCGCCGCCGGCCAGGTCCAGGCCGACGGCCGCCGCCTCGGCGAACACCTCGCCCAACCGGTTGTCCAGCCGACACACGTCCTCGATCGTGGTCGTGCTCGGCGGCAGCACCGCGCCGATCGCGGCGCGCAGCTCGTCGTCGTAGGGCAGGCTCCGGTGTCCGAGTGGCCGCAGCCACAGCGTGTCGCCCTCGGCGGTGAACTCGGCCACCGCCACGTCCACCCCGTCGTAGGAGGTCCCCGACATCAGCCCGACGATCTTCATCGGCCCAGGCTAGGCGGCCGGACGGTCAGTCGGCGGCCGGGCCGGGCACCAGCAGTCCCACCAGCTCCACGTGCTGGGTCATGGGAAAGAGGTCGAATCCGCGCAGCTCCGCCAACCGCCAGCCCGCCCCGGTGAAGGCCCGCAGATCACGGGCGAACGCGGCCGGGTCACAGGCCACGTAGGCGACGGCCCGCGGCCCGGCCGCGACCACGTCGCGCACCACCCGGGCACCGGCGCCCGACCGGGGCGGATCGAGCACCACCACGTCGACCGGTCCGGTGATCCGGCGACGGGCCAGCGCGGTCTCCACCCGGGCCGCCACCACCTCCACCCGGGGCAGGTCGCGCAGGTTCTCCCGGGCCGCCGCGACGCCGTCGCCGGCCGACTCGACCAGGGTGACCCGGCCGGACCCGCCGACCCGCTCGGCCAGTGCGGCGGCGAAGAGTCCGGCCCCGCCGTAGAGGTCCCAGGCGATCTCGCCCGGCTGCGGGTCGGTCAGTGCCACCACCGCGTCGACGAGCGTGTCCGCCGCCGCCGGGTGCACCTGCCAGAAGGACGAGGCGGGCAGCACCCACTCCCGGCCCGCGGCCTGCTCGCGCACCCGCTCCGGGCCGCTGACGATCCGGGTACGCCCGGCCGCGACGGCGGTCACCGTCACGTCCCCGCCGGTCGAGGCGACCGTCTCCACCGCCTCGTCGTCCGGCCACCGGGTGCCGGTGGAGGTGAGCACCGGCAGGTCCTGCACAGCCGGGTGGGCGATCAGGCAGCGGTCGATCGGCACCACCTCGTGCGAGCGGTGTTTGAGCAGCCCGGCCCGGCCCGCCGCGTCGACCGCGTAGCGGACCCGGGAGCGCCAGCCCAGCGGCCCGCCGGGCAGCGCCTCGACGCGGACGCCCAGCGCGTCGCAGGCGGCCTCGTCGAGCCCGCCGATCCGGACGAGTTGCTCGCGGACGACCGTGGTCTTCCAGTCGAGTTGGGCCTGCGGGGCGACGTGTTGCAGGTCGCACCCGCCGCACCGGCCCGGCCGGGCGTACGGGCAGGGCGGGGTGACCCGCTGCGCGGCGGGCTCCAGCACGGTCACCGCGTCGGCCCGGACGAATCCCCGGTGCACCTCGGTCACCTCGGCCACCACCCGTTCGCCGGGCAACGCGTGCCGGACGAAGACCACCTGCCCGTCGACCCGGGCCACGCAGTGGCCGCCGGGAGCGACCGCCGCCACGGTCAACTCGACCCGCTGGGCCTCCTCCAGCCCGCCCGCGGTCGGCCCGGCAGCGGTGTCGGCCCGACGCTCGGCGGGGGTCCGCGACGTCGTCCCGCTCATCGCGGCTCACCGCCCGGCGTCTCGCCGTCGCGGGACGCCACCGAGCCGGCCGGCGGGGCGCCGGGCGGCAGCGTGCTGCGCGGCGTCACCCGGGGCCCCCTCGCCGGTCCCCGGCTCAGCGTGGCGTCCATCCGGTCCAGGTCCTTGCCGGCGGTCGAGGCGAGTTGCCACGGCACACTGGTCACCATCACTCCCGGTTCGAAGAGCAGGCGGCCCTTGAGCCGCAGCGCGCTCTGGTTGTGCAACAGGTTCTCCCACCAGCGGCCGACGACGTACTCGGGGATGAAGACGGTGACCACGTCGCGCGGCGACTCCCGACGGACCCCCGCCACATAGTTCAGGATCGGGCGGGTGATCTCCCGGTACGGCGAGTCGATCACGGTCAGCGTGATCGGCATCTCCCGCCGCTCCCAGTCCGCCTGCAACTGCCGGGTGTCGGTGTCGTCCACGTTGACGGTCAACGCGGTCAGCGTGTCCGGCCGGGTGGCCTGCGCGTACGCGACCGCCCGCAGGGTCGGCTGGTGCAGCTTGCTGACCAGCACGATCGCGTGGTTGCGGGCGGGCAGTACCGGGCGACCGTCGTCCGGGGTCAGTTCCACCGCGACCCGGTCGTAGTGCCGACGGACGGCCAGCATCAGCAGATAGATCACGCCCATCGCGACGATCGCGATCCAGGCGCCCAGCAGGAACTTGGTGATCAGCACGATGACCAGCACCGTTCCGGTCATCGCCATGCCGAACGTGTTGATCGCCCGGGAACGGACCATCCGGGCTCGCACCCGGGGATCGCGTTCGGTGCGCAGCAGCCGGTTCCAGTGCCGGATCATGCCGGCCTGGGAGAGCGTGAACGAGACGAAGACCCCGACGATGTAGAGCTGGATGAGCTTGGTCACCTCGGCCTGGAAGCCGATGATCAGCACGATCGCGAAGGCGGCCAGGAACAGGATGCCGTTGGAGAAGGCCAGCCGGTCGCCCCGGGTGTGCAGTTGCCGGGGCAGGTAGCGGTCCTGGGCCAGGATCGAGCCGAGCACCGGGAAGCCGGTGAAGGCGGTGTTCGCGGCCACGAAGAGGATCGTGGCGGTCACCCCGACCACCAGGAACCCCAGGATCGAGCCGGATCCGAAGATGGTCTCGGCGAGCTGAGCGGTGACGGTCTTCTGTACGTACCCATCCGGGCCCGCGACGATCTGGTGGCCCGGGTCCTCGACGAACTGCAACCCGGTGAGCCGGGCCAGCCAGACGATGCCGACCAGCATGGTCACCGCGACCAGGCCGAGCATCAGCAGCGTGGTGGCGGCGTTGCGGCTCTTGGGCGACTTGAACGCCGGCACCCCGTTGGAGATCGCCTCCACGCCGGTGAGCGCGGCGCACCCGGAGGAGAAGCTGCGCAGCAGCAGGAACGCCATCGCCCAGCCGGTGGTGTCGTGCCACTCGGCGGCGATCACCAGGTCGGCGCTGGGTGCGCGCAGGTCCTCGCCGAGCACCACGATCCGGACCAGCCCGGTGAGGATCATGCCGATGATGACGATCATGAAGCCGTAGGTGGGGATGGCGAACGCGCTGCCCGCCTCCTTGAGCCCGCGCAGGTTGACGGCGGTGAGCAGGACCACCGCGCAGACCGCGATCAGCACCTTGTGGGTCGCCACGAAGGGGATCACCGAGCCGAGGTTGGCCACCCCGGAGGAGACCGACACGGCGACCGTCAGCACGTAGTCGACCAGCAGGGCGCTGGCCACCCCCACCCCGGCCCGGGGGCCGAGGTTGACCGTGGCCACCTCGTAGTCGCCGCCGCCCGAGGGGTAGGCGTGCACGTTCTGCCGGTAGCTGGCCACCACGGTCAGCATCACCACGACGACGCCGAGGGCCACCCACGGCGAGAACACGAAGGCCGAGGCCCCCGCGATGGAGAGCATCAGGAGGATCTCGTCCGGCGCGTACGCCACGCTGGACAACGCGTCCGAGGCGAAGACGGGCAGGGCGATGCGCTTCGGTAGGAGGGTGTGCTTGAGGCGGTCGGACCGGAACGGTCGACCGACGAGCAGCCGCTTCAACAGGGAGGTGGATCGGGCCACAACCGCCAAGCGTACGACCGCTGCCAGCCGGGACGCGCGGTGGTCGCCCGCAGCCGCTCCCGAGGCCGGAGTACCGTCGGTCCCCGTCCGCGACGCCGACGTGACAGGCTCACAGGCGACGAGGCGCGGCGGTACGCACCGTGGGAGGAAGCGTGCATATCGTGATCATGGGATGTGGCCGGGTCGGGTCGACCCTGGCGCAGAGCCTCGAAGGCCGCGGGCACTCGGTGGCGGTGATCGACCACGACGCCGAGGCGTTCCGCCGGCTGGGGCCGGACTTCACCGGGATCACGGTCACCGGGGCCGGCTTCGACGGCGACGTGCTGCGCGAGGCCGGGATCGAGCGGGCCGACGCCTTCGCCGCCGTCTCCAGCGGCGACAACTCCAACATCATCTCGGCTCGGCTGGCCCGTGAGACGTTCGGCGTGTCCCGGGTGGCGGCCCGCATCTACGACCAGCGCCGCGCCCAGGTCTTCGAGCGCCTCGGCATCCCCACCGTGGCCACCGTCCGCTGGACCGCCGACCGGATGCTGCGGCACCTGCTGCCCGAGGGCAACGTCGAGATCTTCCGCGATCCGACCAGCACGGTCTCCATCGTCGAGGTGCCGGTGCACGAGGAGTGGATCGGTCGGCCGGTCCGGGCACTGGAGGAGGCCACCGGGGCCCGGGTGGCGTACCTGATCCGCTTCGGCATCGGCACGCTGCCCACCGGGTCCAGCGTGGTGCAGGAGGGCGACCAGGTCTTCATGCTGGTGACCGACGACATGGTGGCCACGGTCACCGCGACAGCGGCGGCACCGGAAAGGGGGCAGTGACATGCGGGTCGCCATCGCCGGCGCCGGCAACGTGGGTCGCTCGATCGCCCAGGAGCTGATCGAGAACGGCCATCAGGTGATGCTCATCGAGCGGCAACGGCGGAAGGTACGGCCGGAGCGGGTGCCGGACGCGCAGTGGGTGCTGGCCGACGCCTGCGAGCTGACCAGCCTGGAGCAGGCCGACCTCGCCGGCTGCGACGTGGTGGTCGCCGCCACCGGCGACGACAAGGCCAATCTGGTGGTCTCGCTGCTGGCCAAGACCGAGTTCGCGGTACCCCGGGTGGTCGCCCGGATCAACCGGGCCGAGAACGAGTGGCTCTTCACCGAGCAGTGGGGCGTGGACGTGGCGGTCAGCAAGCCACGCGTGATGGCCGCCCTGGTCGAGGAGGCGGTGACCGTCGGCGACCTGGTCCGCCTGATGACCTTCCGGCAGGGCGAGGCCAACCTGGTCGAGATCACGCTGCCGCCGACCGCGCCCTACGTCGGGCAGCCGCTGCGGGCGGTGCCGCTGCCCCGGGACGCCGCCCTGGTGGCGATCCTGCGCGGCAAGCGGGTCCTGGTGCCCACCCCCGACGACCCGGTCGAGGCCGGCGACGAGCTGATCTTCGTGTGCACCGCCGAGATGGAGGACGCGGTACGCGCGGTGGTCCTCGGCCCGGACAGCGTCGAGCGCACCCGCGAGTCGCGCTGAGCCGTCAGCTCGGCAGCGGTGTCGGCTCGGACTCCCGCATGACCCGGCGGACGGTCCAGACCGTGATCAGCAACAGCAGCACGTACGGCGGGTAGCCCAGCGCGAGCCGGGCCACGCCCAGCGCGGTGTCCTGCTGCGCGAGGTAGAGCCCGGCCTGCACGCCGACCTTGGCCAGCCAGACCACGCCCCACAGCACGGTCAGGCCGGTGAAGGTCCGCACCAGCTTCGGGTCGTTCCGCCACTCGGAGCTGCCCTTGGCCACCAGCACCGACCAGAGCCAGCCGACCAGGGGCTGCCGGATCACCGCCGAGACCAGCAACGCCACGCCGTAGCCGATGCCGTAGAGGATGCCGGGCAGATAGAAGTCGCGGGCCTCGCCGGTCCGCCAGGCGATGGCGGCACCGATGCCGATGCCGAACAACCCGTTGACCGCGTGCCGCACCGGCCGACGCTGGGCCAGCCGCAGCACGCCGATGAGAACCGCCACACCCACCGACGCGATCACCGCGGGGCGCAGCTCGCCGAGGATGTTGACCACCACGAAGACCACCACCGGGATGCTGGACTCCACCAGCCCCCGCCAGCCGCCGAGTTGGTCGGCCATCTGCTCGGCGACGGTCGGCAGCCGCTCCTCGTCGGTCGGCTCGGTCTCCGGCTGGGTGGCCGGGTGCTGTCCGGTGGTCATCGCCCGCCTTTCATCCGCCGCGCCCGCGTAGTCACGTCGACGGCTCCAACTCGTAGTACGGGTTGTAGATCACCTTACGGTCGTCCCGCACCGCGATCCGCCCCTTCGCGGTCAGGTGTCGCCCGGGTTCGATGCCGGTGATGCGCCGTCGCCCCAGCCAGACCAGCGTCACGACGTCACTGCCGTCGTAGAGGTCGGCCTCCAGCGCCGGCTGGTTGGTGCGCGGCGTGTAGACCACCGTACGCAGACGGCCGGTGACCGAGGCCACCTGGCCCCGGGCACACTGTGCCGCCGGGACACCGCCGCACCGGGCGCTGTCCCGCTGCAACTGCTGGGCCTCGATCTCGGCCTCGCTGGCGGTGAGCCGTCGCAGCATGCGCCGCAGCGAACCCCGACCCTCGCCGGTGCTCATGACCTCCGCGTCACCCCATCCACGCCGGCCGGGACGTCGCCGGCACCCGCCGCGATCCGGCGGCGCCGGAACGGCTCACGCCAGCGTACGCCGGTGTGGGCCGTCCCGGCGTCTTCGACGGAGCCGGGTTCAGCGCGTACCGGGTGCCGGTGCCGTCTCGGCCTCGGCCTCGACCTGGCCGGCCGCCTCGCGGGGCAGACGCAGCGGCAGCGGCTCCCGCACCGGCTTGGCCTCCTGTCCCCGGTCGACGACCAGTCCGTCGAGGCAGTCGGCCAGCGGACCGGCGGCGGCCGGGTCGGTGGCCGCGGCGCCCTGGTACACCGCCCGGACCATCCACCGGGGCCCGTCGACGCCGACGAACCGCAGGTCCGTCAGCCCGTCGTCGGTACGCACCCGGGCGTGCAGCTCGACGCCGTACTCGCCGGTGACCTCCTGGGCGGCGGCGCCGTCGTTGAACAACGACTTGCGGATCTCCTCCCGCACCTCGTCCCAGATGCCCTCGGAGCGCGGCGCGGCGAAGACGCCGAGTTGCAGGGCGCTCGGCCCGTGCACGAGCACGACCTGCTGGATCACCCCCTGCGGGTCGGCCTGCACCCGCACCTCCACCTCGGGCACCGCCGGGATCTGCAGGCTGCCCAGGTCGAGTCGCTGCACCCCGTCCGGCGCCTCGGAGACGTCGTACGGCCCACGCGCCGGCGCCTCCGACGCCGAACCGGCGTCGTCGACGGTCTGGAGCGCGTCCGTGGCTCGCTCGTCACGGGCGTGCCGTCCCGCGGCCCGCTTTCGGGAGAAGATCACTGCGTCCACCCTCCGCTGTTCGCACTCACCGTGCCATCTCTTCCGTCCACGCCGTCCGTGGGCGGCGGCGGCACCAGCCCGACGTGTCCGCCGGTGGAGCCGTGCCCGCCGGTCCCGCGTCCGGACGCGGGCAGCTCGGCCACCGGCCGGAAGGCCGCCCGTGCCACCCGCTGCACAACGAGTTGCGCGATCCGGTCGCCCCGCGAGATCTTCACCGGTGCGTCCCGATCATGGTTGATCAGGTTGACCAGGATCTCACCCCGGTAGCCGGCGTCGACCGTACCGGGCGCGTTGAGCACCGTCACGCCGAGTCTGGCCGCGAGCCCCGATCGGGGGTGGACCAGGCCCACGTACCCCTCGGGCAACGCGATCGCCACGCCGGTCGGCACCAACGCCCGGCCGCCGGGCGGCAACTCGACGTCGGCGGCGGCCACCAGGTCGGCACCGGCGTCACCGGGATGCGAGTACGCCGGCAGCGGCAGCTCGGGGTCGAGTTGCCGTACCGGCACGGGCACCAGGTCGGTCACGGTCTACCTCTTTCGTCCGTTCCGCTGGGGGTGACCCTGCCATCCTGCCCGGTACCCGGCCCGCCGCGCGCCGTACCCTGGCACGAGTGAGCACGTCACCGTCCCCCGCCACCACCGGCACCACCCCGACGTACGCCGAACGGCTCCGTCTGCCCTGGTGGTTGTGGCCGGCCGGGATCGCGGTCGCCGCGCTGCTCGCGGTCGAGGTCTGGATGGGCGCGGACGGCGTACGCGCCTGGCTGCCGTTCGCGGTGTTCGTCCCGCTCGCGCTGGCGACCATGGCGTGGCTGGGCCGGATCCGCATCGCGGTGACCGGCGGGGAGTTGCAGGTCGACGACGCCCGGCTGCCGGTGCGCTTCGTCGCCGACGCCGTCGCGCTGGACGCCGACGGGCGGCGTGAGGTGCTCGGGGTGGCCGCCGACCCGCTGGCGTTCGTGGTGCAGCGGCCGTGGGTATCCGGCGCGGTCCAGGTGGTCCTCGACGACCCGGACGACCCCACCCCGTTCTGGGTGGTCAGTTCCCGGCGCCCGGTCGAGCTCGCCGAGGCGATCCTGGCCGCCCGGGACGCGACACGCTGACTCCCACCCCTTCCCGGGCACCCTCGGGCCTCCTCGGCGCTCTCAGGGCCGTTGCCGACGCTGTCCCGGGGCTCAGCCGCCGGGAGGTCGGTCAGGAAGCGGGCAGCACAGGCGGCCCACCGGGCATCGGTGGCCCGGGTGGCCCGCCGGGCAACGCCCGCCGTTGCCGACGCAGATCGGCGCGGAGCTCGTCGGCCAGCGCCCGGGTGGCGCGCCGGTTCAGGAAGCTCGCCACCGCCGCGCCGGTCAGGAACGGCCCCAGCGTGGTCAGGTTGCGGCCGAACCGCTTGAGCAGGGTGTCCCGCAGCTCGTGGCGGGCGGCGGTGCCGAGCACGGCGCCCACTCCCACGCCCGGCATCATCGGGTTGACGCCGCGCCGGTTGGCCCACGCCTGCACCAGGGCGACCGTGCGCTGGGTGCCTCCGCCGGGCAGCGGCGCGCCGTAGATCTCGTGCAGCTCGCCGGTCAGCTTCAGCTCGATCGCCACCACGGTGACCGTCTCGGCGGCCAGCAGCACCGGGGCGGACAGCAGGCTCGGGGTGACCGTCCACTGCACGGCGGAGGCGCCGCCACCGGCCGCGCCGATCCCGGCGGTCGCCCGGGACGCGTTGCGCACCAGCCGGTCGGCCAACTGCTCGTCGTCCAAGCCCGGGAAGTGCCGGCGCAGGGTGGCCAGGTCCCGGATCGGTACGTGCGGGGCGACCTCGGCGACGGTGTCGACCATCCAGCGGACGGCCGCCTTCGGCTTGAACAGGTCACCGATGCCCCGGGCCCGGGCCTGCCCCACCAGACGCCCGAGCAGTTGGCGGCGCGTCGCCGGCTCGACGTCGTCGGCGGTCAGCGCGACCACCGTCGCGCCCAGCTCGTCCGTGCCCTGCTCGTTCGCGTCCCGCCCGCTCGCGTTCGGCTCGTTCGCGTTCGGCTCGCTCATGCCGCCACTCCGCTGCCCTCCGTGCCGCCACGCGGCGCCGCGGCACCGGGCCGATGCCTCGACCGCCGCCGCGCGCCCATGCCTGTCCTCCCCCGGCTGACGGCCACCGCGTGGCGCGTCACCCCACGAGTGAATCAGGTCTCGGGCGTCACCGCTCGTCGAGCCGGGTAGCGGCGGCTCCATGCCGGAGCCGCCGCTGTGGTGGTGGTGTCGGGCCGTCGGTCAGACACACTCACGGCAGATCAACTCGCCGTTGCGCTCGACTGCCAGTTGGCTGCGGTGGTGCACCAGGAAACACCGGGCACAGCGGAACTCGTCCTGCTGCATCGGTAGCACCTTGACCGTGAGCTCCTCGTCGGCGAGGTCGGCGCCGGGCAGCTCGAAGCTCTCCGCCACCTCCGCCTCGTCGACGTCCACGGCACCCGACTGTGAGTCGACGCGCCGGGCCTTGAGCTCTTCGAGGCTGTCCTCGCCGAGGTCGACCTCGTCGCGGCGCGGGGCGTCGTAGTCGGTGGCCATCGGTTTCACTCTCCCATTTCGATGTTGTCGCTTCCGGTTGTAACGCCGGACGACGCTGTTTCGGTTCCGCTGGCCGGCCACCGCAAGTGTCGGCCACCCGACCCGACGTCTGTGTGGGCCAGACCGCCAGAGGATCTCCCCGACGAGCGCGGAACCTACCCCCCCTTGGGCGAGGCATGTATACCGCCCTCGTGGCTGAGATGTACGCCCCTGCACGGGAAGTTGTTCCCAATGTGACTCAGGCGACACGAAGATAGGGGTAGTAGTACCCCGTTCCAGGGTGGCGCGCCGGTATGTCGGACTGTTTCCACGCCACGGTCGGACAACCGTTAACCTCAGCGGCGTACCCGGCGGCCGGCGGGACGGCCCGCACGCCGACGGCCGCTGCCACCCATCCATCGCCCGGGAGCGCCCTGATGAGCTTTGCGCGAGTGCGAGCACTCGTTGTCGTCGGCATGTTGGCGGTGGTCGCCCTGGTCTTCGTGGTCGTCGCCCTCGTCAAGGACACCCAGAGTAACGCGGGCTCCGCCCAGGGCTGCCCGGAGGACTGGCCGCGTGCCGACGTGACATTGCGCGAGCGCAAGGACGTCAAGATCAGAGTGCTGAACGCCACCGACCGACCCGGGTTGGCCGGCAGCGTGGGCGACGAGTTCCGCAACCGCGACTTCCAGGTCCAGAAGGAAGGCAACCAGAAGAAGCAGGTCGACGACGTGGCGGTGCTGCGGTACGGCCCGAAGGGCGTCGGCTCGGCCCACCTGCTGCGGGCGTACTTCCTGAACAGCGCCGAGTACGAGTACGACGCCAAGCGCGAGGACGACGTGGTCGAGGTGGTCCTCGGCAACGGCTTCCGGCAGTTGGCGACCACCACCGAGGTCAACCAGTCCCTCGGCGACCTCGGTTCGCCGGTGGCCCCGCCGGGCACCTGTCCCCTGCCGGTCGAGGACTGACCGACGGATCGGTCCGACCGGGTGGACCGGACGAGCCGGGCGGGTCGATCTGATCGGCCGAGCGGCCCGACCACGGGTCACCCGGCCGGACGATCAGGGGCCGCCCGAGGCGTCCAGCGCGGCCAGCCGGTCGTGCAGGGGCGCGAACAGGTCCGGCGGCGCGGCGATGACCATGTCCGGCCCGGGGCCCTGCCCGTCGATCCCGCCGATCCGCAGCCCGGCCTCGGTGGCGACCAGCCCACCGGCGGCCCGGTCCCAGTCCGCCAGGCCCTTCTCGTAGAACGCGTCGGCCCGCCCCTCGGCGACCAGGCAGAGGTCGACGGCGGCGGCACCGAGTCGACGGATGTCCCGGACGTGCGCGATCAGCTCGGTCACCACCCGGGCCTGGTGGGCACGGCGGGCCGGGTCGTAGCCGAATCCGGTGATCACCAGCGTCTGCCCGAGCTCGGTCTCGGCGGAGCCGCGCAGTCGCCGGCCGTCCCGCCAGGCACCGCCACCGGCCGTCGCGGTCCACTCCTCGCCGGTGTGGATGTTGCGCACCACACCGGCCACGACCTCGCCGTCCACCTCGGCGGCGATCGACACCGCGCAGTGCGCCAGCCCGTACAGGTAGTTGACCGTGCCGTCGATCGGATCCACGATCCACCGCACCCTGGCGGTCGGAGCGCGCTCCGTGGCGCCGTACTCCTCGCCCAGCACGGCGTCGTCCGGCCGCCGCCGACGCAGCGCCTCGATGATCTGGCGCTCCACCGCCCGGTCGGCCGCGGTCACCACGTCGGTGGCGGTGCTCTTGGTGGCCGCCACGGAGACCCCCTCGACCCGCATCCGGTGCGCGGTGGCCGCCGCCTCCCGTGCCACGTCGATCGCGATCTCCAACAACTGCCCTGGCTGGGGCGCCGAGCGGTCCATCGTCCGTCCCCTTCCCGCACGACCGGGTTTCCGAGTCCTGCGCGGGTATCATCCTTACAAAGTCCAGAAGTGCACCGAATCGGCGGTCTCGACCGCCGGTCAGCCGTGCGGCGCAGGATGATCGCCGCAGACGGCGTTACAATTCACCCCTGCCCACCGCCACGGGCGACCGGACGACCGGTCGGCCGGGGACACGGGGGTTCCTCAACCACATCGCCCGGCGTGGTGCCCCACGCTGCGCCGGACGATCCCGGCCGTGCTCGCTCTTCGCCTCCGGAAGGTCATTCGTGACAGAACCCCGCCAGACCGGCGCCGACGTTCGCTCGCTCACCGACACCCTGATCGCCCACGCGCAGAGCGCCGGCGGCCAGCTCACGTCGGCCCAGCTCGCGCGCACCGTCGAGTCCGCCGAGGTGACTCCGGCCCAGGCCAAGAAGATCCTGCGGGCGCTCTCCGAGGCCGGGGTGACCGTGGTGGTCGACGGTTCGGCCAGCACCCGCCGCCGGGTCGCCGCCGCCCGTTCCGCCACTCCCGCCTCCCGGGCCACCACCGCCAAGACCACCAAGAAGGCGGCGGCGCCCGCTCCGAAGCAGGCCGCCGCGGCCGACGAGGCACCGGCTCCGGCGCCCCGCAAGGCGACCGCGCGCAAGGCCGCCGGCACCACCGCCGACGTGGCCAAGGCCGTCGCGCCGGCCAAGAAGTCCACCCGGGCCACCAAGGCGACGGTGGCCGCCGCCACCGGCGCCAAGCCGGCCAAGGCCGGTGGCAAGGCCAAGGGCGAGGGCGCCGAGGGTGAGGTCGACCCCGAGGAACTCGCCGCCGAGATCGAGGACGTGGTGGTCGAGGAGCCGGCCGAGCTGACCCAGGCCGCCGAGGCCGACGCGGCGAGTTCGGCCACCGACAACGACTTCGAGTGGGACGACGAGGAGTCCGAGGCGCTCAAGCAGGCGCGCCGGGACGCCGAGCTGACCGCGTCGGCCGACTCCGTCCGGGCGTACCTCAAGCAGATCGGCAAGGTGCCGCTGCTCAACGCCGAGCAGGAGGTGGAGCTGGCCAAGCGGATCGAGGCCGGGCTCTACGCCGCCGAGCGGCTGCGCGCGGCCGACGAGGGCGAGGAGAAGCTCGTCCGCGAGATGCAGCGCGACCTGCTCTGGATCTCCCGCGACGGCGAGCGTGCCAAGAACCACCTGCTGGAGGCGAACCTCCGCCTGGTCGTCTCGCTCGCCAAGCGGTACACCGGCCGCGGCATGGCCTTCCTCGACCTCATCCAGGAAGGCAACCTCGGCCTCATCCGCGCCGTCGAGAAGTTCGACTACACCAAGGGCTACAAGTTCTCCACCTACGCCACCTGGTGGATCCGCCAGGCCATCACCCGCGCCATGGCCGACCAGGCCCGCACCATCCGCATCCCGGTACACATGGTCGAAGTGATCAACAAGTTGGGCCGGATCCAGCGCGAGCTGCTCCAGGACCTGGGCCGTGAGCCCACTCCGGAGGAGCTGGCCAAGGAGATGGACATCACACCGGAGAAGGTGCTGGAGATCCAGCAGTACGCCCGGGAGCCGATCTCGCTCGACCAGACCATCGGTGACGAGGGTGACAGCCAGCTCGGTGACTTCATCGAGGACTCGGAGGCGGTCGTCGCGGTCGACGCGGTGTCCTTCTCGCTGCTGCAGGACCAGCTCCAGCAGGTGCTCCAGACGCTGTCCGAGCGGGAGGCGGGCGTGGTCCGCCTGCGCTTCGGCCTGACCGACGGCCAGCCTCGCACGCTGGACGAGATCGGGCAGGTCTACGGGGTGACCCGGGAGCGGATCCGGCAGATCGAGTCCAAGACGATGTCCAAGCTGCGGCACCCGTCGCGTTCCCAGGTACTCCGGGATTATCTCGACTGATCAGCTCGCGTCAACTGATCGTGTCGTTTTGACCACCAGGCGTCAACGCCGGATGGTGATCAGGTGGTTGCACGAATGTGATCGTTGACGTGGCACCCTGGGTGCACGGCACACTGTCCGTGCCAGGTGTGACCTCGGTCCCCCGCGGGCACACAGGGAAGGCGAGGCCCTACAAGGGTGTTGCACGATAGGTGACCAAGACCGAAGAGAGTGTTCATCGGTGACGACCAGAGGAGGAAGGCGATGACCCCGACCCTCACGCCGCCGCCCGAGACGGTGAGCCCCCCGGCCGCCGATGAACGGTGCGACCGCTGCAATGCCGCCGGCAAGCTCCGGATCACCCTCTCGGGTGGCAGTGAGCTGGTGTTCTGTGGGCACCACGCCAACAAGTACGCGGAGGATCTCGTGAAGATCACCGTACGGTTCGCGACGGACCCGGAGTTCACTTGGCGCGGCGCCGACCTGATGGCGAACTAGAACCCACGAGACACACCGCCGGCCGGAGGCCCCACACGGGCCTCCGGCCGGCTCCGTCTACCCCCACCCCCCACCCCCACCCCGCCTGACGCGGGTGATCAAGAGATTTGGGCCACGATCGCCGACTCGCCCCGACGCAAACTCCTTGATCACCCGACGGGGAGGGGGGTGGGTGGGTGGGGGGTGGGGTTAGAGGGTCTGGACGGTGGCTATGCGCTCTTCGAGCTGTTCGATGGTGGCCTGGGCGCTGGGCGGGCCACCGCAGAGGCGACGGAGCTCGGCGTGGATCTTCCCGTGCGGTTGGCCGGTGCGGTGGTGCTGGGCAGCCACCAGAGCGTTGAGCTGGCGGCGTAGCGCGACTCGGCGTTGGGCGGCGTTCATCGGCGCCGGCGCGGGCGGTGCCGCCGGTTCGGCCGGTCGCTCGGTGGCACGGCGCTTACGGGCCGCCAGTTGCTCGGACTGCCGCTTGGACAGCAGCTCCGCCACCTGCGCCGAGGTCAGCAGCCCGGGCAGGCCCAGGTACTCCTCCTCCTCGGGGGTGCCGGCCTGGGCGGCGGTGCCGAACGAGGCACCGTCGAAGATCACCTGGTCCAGTTCGGCGGTGGCGGACAGCGCGGCGAACCGCTTCTCCAGCTCGCCGCTGGCCTGGTCGTCGCGCTGGGCCCGCTCCAACAGGTCGTCGTCGAAGCCCTCGCGGTCCTTCGGCTTGCCGAGCACGTGGTCCCGCTCGGCCTCCATCTCGCTGGCCAGCCCGAGCAGGTGCGGAACGCTGGGCAGGAACACCGAGGCGGTCTCCCCCGGGCGACGGGCCCGGACGAACCGCCCGATCGCCTGCGCGAAGTACAGCGGGGTGCTGGCACTGGTGGCGTAGACGCCGACGGCCAGCCGGGGGATGTCGACCCCCTCGGAGACCATCCGCACCGCGACCAGCCACCGTTGCTCGGACGCCGCGAACGTCGCGATCCGGGCCGAAGCGCCCACGTCGTCGGAGAGGACGACAGCCGCCTTCTCCCCGGTGACCTGCTCGATGAGCTTGGCGTACGAGCGGGCGGACTGCTGGTCGGTGGCGATCACCAGACCGGCCGCGTCGGGCATGCCCGCCTCGCGCAGCACGGTCAGTCGGGCGTCGGCGGCCCGCAGCACCTGCGGCATCCAGTCGCCGGCCGGGTCCAGGGCGGTACGCCAGGCCTGGGCGATCAGATCCTGGGTCATCGGCTCGCCCAGCCGCGCCGACAGCTCCTCCCCGGCGTTGGTGCGCCACCGGGTCTCCCCGGAGTACGCCAGGAACAGCACCGGCCGCACCACGCCGTCGCGCAGGGCGTCGCTGTAGCCGTACACGGAGTCGGCCCGGGACCGCAGCAGCCCGTCCCCGCCCCGCTCGTACTCGACGAACGGGATCGGGTTGTCGTCGGAGCGGAACGGCGTACCGGTCAGCATCAGCCGGCGTACGGCCGGCTCGAAGGCGGCCTTCACCCCGTCGCCCCAGGTACGCGAGTCGCCCGCGTGGTGGATCTCGTCGAGGATGACCAGGGTGCGCCGGGTCATGGTGCGCCGCCGGTGCACGTGCGGCGCCATGCCGACCTGCGCGTAGGTGATCACCGCGCCGTGGAAGTCCGCCGACGAGTGCAGGTCGGCGTTGCGGAACGCGGCGTCGAGCTGGATGCCGACCCGGGCCGCCGCAGTCGCCCACTGGGTCTTCAGGTGCTCGGTCGGCGCCACCACGGTCACCGCCTCGACGGTGCCGTCCGCGAGCAGTTCGGCGGCGATCCGCAGGGCGAAGGTGGTCTTCCCGGCGCCAGGGGTGGCGACCGCGGTGAAGTCCTCGCTGCGTCGGCGCAGGTACTCCACCAACGCCTTGCGTTGCCAGGCCCGTAGGGGCGGGAACGTCTCGAGCGCCGGCGTCCGGGGTGCCACGGCTCGCTCCTCTCCGACCGCAGTGTCCCGACCGCAGGCCGGCGGACCCGGGCCGGGGGCGCGGTAGTCGCCCCACGAAAACGCCTCCGCGCAGAACAAGCCGCGAAGGCCGACTCAGCATAACCAGGACCGGCGACCGGCCCCACGCGACGCCACACCGGGCGTCCGGTGCCCTTCGCCACTGCCCGACCGCAACGACCACAGCGCCAGGTCACCGCGCCGCGTCGGCCACCGCACCGGGTCCGCGACGTGACGCCGCGTCCACCGGGTGGTGACGGCCGCAGCGGCGACGGTCACGGTCACTCCGGCGGCGGTCCGGACGCCTCCGTGCGGGGCTGACGCAGCGTCGCCACCGGCGCCGACCAGCGTCGCCGCAGCGCCACCACGCGTACGCCGAAGACCAGCACCGCCGCAGCGGTGAGCGGGGCCGGGCCGGTGCGGTCGAGGGCGAACAGGACCGCGACCACGATCGCGCCGACCAGCGCCGCGAGCGCGTAGATCTCCCGCCGCAGCACCACCGGGATCTCGCCGGTGAGCAGGTCGCGGACCAGGCCGCCGCCGATCGCGGTGAGCATGCCGATCAGGCAGGCGCCGACGGCCGGCACCTGGGCTTCGAGGGCCTTGAGGGTGCCGACGACGGTGAACAGGCCGAGCCCGGCCGCGTCCAGCACCAGGACGGTGGTCCGCAGCCGGGCGAACTGCGGGTGTAGCCAGAAGATCGCTCCGGCGGTCAGCGCGGCCGTGGTCGCGTACCGCCAGTCGCCGAAGGCCAGCGGCGGGGCCTCGTTGATGACCAGGTCACGGAAGATCCCGCCACCGAGGGCCGCGACGAAACCGACGAAGACCACGCCGAACAGGTCGAGGCGCTTGGCGACCGCCGCGGAGGCTCCCGAGGCGGCGAAGACCGCGACCCCGGCCAGGTCGGCCAGGAGCAGGGCGGTGGAGGTGGTCACCGCCGCAGGCTACGCGGGCGTACGGGCGGTCGGCCCGGGGTCACTCGCGGTACGAGTCGTAGATCTCTTTGCACTTGGGGCAGACCGGCGAACCCTTTTTGGGGGTCTTCGTCACCGGGAAGGTCTCTCCGCACAGTGCCACGACGAAGGTGCCCATGACGGCACTCTCGGCGATCTTTTCCTTCCGGACGTAGTGGAACATCTCCGGGCCGGTGTCGGCGTCCTTCAGCTCCGGACGCTCCAGGACCTCTGTGCTCACGTCTGCACCTCCAACCGACAAGTCTGGCAGGTCACTGTGGCCCCGGTCCACCTGAGGTGACCGGGGCGGCGGCAGTACGGTGGGCGACTGTGACCCACTTTCACCTTCGCCACGGCACCGAGGTGGCCCAGGCGCTGCGCGAGCGGCGTCCTGTGGTCGCCCTGGAGAGCACCATCGTCTCGCACGGCCTGCCCCGGCCGGACAACCTGCGGGTGGCCCGGGAGATCGAACAGGCCGTCCGGGACGCGGGCGCGGTCCCGGCCACCATCGGGATGGTCTCCGGCGAACTCGTGGTGGGCCTCGACGACGCCGAGCTGACCCGGTTGGCCACCGCCGAGGACGTGACCAAACTCTCCGTACGCGATCTCGCGGTGGCCGCCGCGACCGGCGCGGACGGCGCCACCACCGTGGCCGCGACCAGCGCGGTGGCGGCCCGGGCCGGGATCGGCGTGTTCGCCACCGGCGGCCTGGGCGGGGTGCACCGGGAGGCCGCGCAGACCTTCGACGAGTCCGCCGACCTGGTGACCCTGGCCCGGACGCCGATCGCGGTGGTCTGCGCCGGGGTCAAGTCGATCCTCGACGTGGGGGCGACGCTGGAGCGCCTGGAGACCCTCGGGGTGGCCGTCGTCGGCTACCGCAGCCGCCGGTTCCCGGGCTTCTTCATCACCGACAGCGGCTTCGACCTGGACTGGTCGGTCGACTCGCCGGAGCTGATCGCGGACGCGCTGGCCGCCCGCGAGGCGCACGGCGTGCACCACGGTGGTCTTGTCGTCGCCAACCCGCTGCCGGTCGACGAGCAACTCGACCCGGACCTGCACGACCGGACTCTCGCCGAGGGACTGGCCCGGCTGGAGCGCGACGGGGTGAGCGGCAAGGCGGTCACCCCGTACCTGCTCTCCCACTTCCACTCCGCCACGGAAGGCGCCAGCCTGGCGGTCAACGTCCGGATCATCCTGCGCAACGCCGATCTCGCCGCCCGGATCGCGGTGGCCGCCGCCACCCGGCGCGACAGCGCCACGGCGTGAGCGGATCCGGCGTACGGACCGGCACCGGAGCACGCCGGGGCAGCGCCGCCGGCCGGGTGCTGGTCGTCGGTGACGTGATCACCGACGTGGTGGCGGTGCTGACCGCCCCGCTGACCCGGGGCACGGACACGCCCGCCCAGATCCGGTTCACCGGCGGCGGGCAGGCCGCGAACACCGCCGCCTGGCTGACCACGCAGAGCGTGCCGGTGACGCTGGTCGGCGCCGTCGGCGACGACGCCGCCGGACGGGACCGGATCGCGGAGCTGACCGCCGTGGGCGTCGACTGCGCGGTGCGGACGGTGGCCGGGATCGGCACCGGCACGGTGATCGTGCTGGCCGGTGGGGACGAACGCACCATGGTCACCGAACGTGGGGCGAACGTGGGGCTGCGCCCCGAGCAGGTCGACGCGGCGCTGGCCGAGGCGCCGGAGGCGAGCCACCTGCACCTGTCCGGGTACACGCTGCTGGACCCGGAGTCCCGCCCGGCGGGTCGGCACGCGCTGGCCGCCGCCCGCGAGCGCGGCCTCACCACAAGCGTGGACGCGGCCTCCGCGGCGCCGCTGCGGGCCGTCGGTGCGGCGGTCTTCCTGTCCTGGGTACGCGGGGTCGACCTGCTGCTGGTGAACACCGACGAGGCGACGGTGCTGGCCGGCGGACTGGATCCGGCGGCCCAGGGACGGGCGCTGGCCGCCACCGCCCGACGGGTGGTGGTCAAGCGCGGTGGGGCGGGCGCCACCTGGGTGGAACGGACCGGCACGCTCGTCACCTCACCGGCCCGCCGGGTGGCGGTGGTGGACGTGACGGGAGCGGGTGACGCCTTCGCGGCCGGGCTGCTCGCCGCCTGGCTGACCGGGGCGACTCCGGAGGCCGCCCTGAACCGGGCCACCGACCTCGGCGCGGCGGCGGTCTCCCAGGTGGGTGCCCGGCCGGTCGGCTGAACCGCTCACGACGACCAGTCCTGCCCGGGCCGGGCCAGTGCTGCCCGGGTGGGACTGCGTCAGGGCTCGGCGTCGATGACCTTGTGCGGCCGTTCCTCGGCGGTGAGGCTCATCGGCGGGGCCTCCTGCTGCTGCCGCCGTGCCGACCGGCCGATCAGCCGGTGCTGTTCCTTCGGCGGCCGGTCGTTGGCCAGCAGCACCGCGAGCCACGGGACGACGATCATGCCCAGCGCCACCAGCGGCAGCCAGAGCCAGAGCAGGGGTGCCCGCGTGCCGACCAGGATCGCGCCGGCGATCACGCACGCCACCCGGACGCCCATCATCGCCACGTACCGCCGCTGCCGGGTGGTGAGCTGGTCGTTCTGGCTGCGCGAGGCGTCGGTGATGAGGATCGGCCGGTACGCCTGATGCTTCACCGTGTACCTCCTCGAGGGGTCGCTCCCATCCTGTCACCTCGACCGGGCCCACGACGACGTTCCTCGGGCCGTCGCCTCGCCGGACCGCTCAGCCCCCGGTGGCCTTCGCCTTCGCCGCCGCCTTCTGCTGCTGCTTGTACTCCCGGACCAGGCGCAACGACTCGGCGTCGGTGAAACCCTTGGCGGAGGTACCGGCACCGGCCAGTACCCTCGCTTCGCTCCAGGCGGTACCGGTACCCAGCACCCCGGCAGTACCCGTACCGGTACCCCAGTCAGTACCCAATACCCCTTTCCGACGGCTACAGCCCGTTGCGTCGGTGGGCTGCCCACTCGCCGGTCCAGGCCGCGAGGTCGTGGACCCACCCGGCGGCGGTGCGCCGGGACTTGGCCGACCACTTCGCGGCGTTCTTCGACGCGAACTCGTCCAGGACCGCGCCGTCGAGGCTTACCCATGCGGGGAACTGTGACAGCCACGCCTCCGCCTGGTCCGGGGTGTGGCCGGCACCGATGAGCCACTGCACGAGCAGCGTCAGCTCTACCCACGGGGCAGCCCTCGTCGCCCAGGCCCAGTCGACGATCCGCAGACCGCCCGCAGTCTTGATCAGGTTGGCCGGGTTCAGGTCGGTGTGGATGAGCGACCTGCCGGCCATCGCCGGATGCGAGAACCCGAGCCGCGCCTCCGGGGTGAACCAGGTTCCGCCCGGTGCAGGGGCCGTCTGTAGCCCCTTCAGGGCCACGGCGAGCACTCCCAGGTCCGCGCTGCCGGGCGAGAGATCGGGGTGGGGGCCGTCAAGGTGCTCGACCCCCACCGCCAACCAGCCGCCGTCCTCGACGTACCACAGGACTGCCGGTGCGCAGTCGATTGCCTCGGTTGCCGACAGCTCGTAGCGCAGTGACTGGACGCCGAACTCGCCCGAGGCCGCCTTGACGAAGACCTTGCCGGCCGAGCCCGTGACGGTTGACGCGATCTCCGCATGGTCGCCACGCGGAGCCGGGCACACGTCGATGATGCCGCCGACTCGCGCGGCTATCCTCGCCGTCACGGCGTCGGGCAAGGACGCCCAGTCACTACGCATGGATCACCTCTCGCTGTTACTGCACGCCCGGCTGAGGCGGGTTGGGCGGGCAGCAGGACTCGGCCTCACCGTGCCAGAACTCCATGTCGACCCGGAAGCCGGTCCGGTGCAGCGCCGCGAGCGTGAACGTCACGGCGGTGCCGTCCATCATCCCCTCGGTCAGGATCGGGATGTGGTGGACGAAGCCCCCGGCGATCTGCTCGCAGGCGGCGGCGTACGGGACGGTGTGCTGCAACACGGAGTGCCACACCGCGTCGACCGGGAGGGTCGGCACGACACGGCCGATCGACCCGTCCGGCAGCGGCATCCCGAAGTCGGCGTTGCCGACGTTGTCGGCGTGCGCCTTCAGGAACACGAGGAACTGCTCGACGGCCCGCTCCGAGTAGGCGCGGGTGACGTGCCGGTCGGCGGCGAAGTAGTCGACCAGCTTGCCGAACGTCTCGGCGTCGACGAGGGTCCGGGGGTCGGCGGCGGTGGTGGCCGACCTGTCGGCGGTGATAGTCACGTCTGTCCTCCTAGCTGTGTTGCTGGGGATGCTGCGTCTGTGCCTGTCCTTCGGTGTAGCGATCGGTTGGGCGACTCACGGGCGGCGGCGGACCGGAGGGCCCCTCACCCGCCGCTCGGGTAGGCGCGCAGCGGCGGCCGAATCAGCGGCGGCGTTCTCGTCTGGACCGCACCAGCGGGGAGATGCCGGTCCTGCCGGGCCAGCAGGAAGTCGCGCGTCCATGGGGTGCTCCCTCGTTGAGGTCGATCGGCTGGTTGACCCATCGCATGAACCGGTTGTTGAGCGCGGCGAGGTCGGGAGTGAAGCCGAGCATGACGATGTCGTCCACGGCATCCCGCATCGAATGCGCGAGGTAGAAGACCAGCGCCAGCGTGTGGCCCGCGTACTCACGGAGGAGGGCCAGCTTCGCGGGGCCACAAGGCCAGTGCGCTCCGCAGGCCCGGCACCGCCAGAGCGGCCGGCTGGGAACGTGCTCGCGGCTCACGATGCACCTCCGAGGCCGCGAAGCGTCTGGCCGAGGGTCAGTAGCTCCCCGGCCCGGTCCCAGAGGATCGCCGTCGAGTCATCCCCTGGCCGCAGCGTCAGTCGCGCGGCCAGGTCGGGCGGAGGACTCATCCTTGGGACCGGGCCGGGGGCTGGAATGCCAGGTACCGTCCGCATTCGCGGCGGTTCACAGCCGGGACAAATGCACTTGTGCCCGCGCCGCCGCCTGTGACGTCCCGACATTGAACCCCCTCGAAAGGTTTCTGGGGGAGGGACGCGCACCCGTGCCTCGATCATCCCGTTGGATGCGCGTCCCTCAGCAGACGCAACCGCCGGGGTTGTGGATGTCCCTCCACCGGCCGCGCCGTCCTGGGGACACACTGCCAATGAGTGATGGGACCGGTACACGACGTTCGTTAATCTCTGGGGACGTTCGGGACGTCCGTGAGGAGGTGGGAATGAACCACGCACTTCAGCAGGCCATGATGCAGGCTGGCGAGACCGCCGAAAGTCTTGCCGCCCGCGTTGGCGTCGACCCGAAGACTGCTGGGCGGTGGGTGTCGCCGGGGCGCACGCCTCGCCCCCGGTGCCGTGCCGCCGTGGCGGCCATCCTTGAGCGGGAGGTCGCGGATCTGTGGCCGAGTGCCGTTCGCGGCGAGCCCGACTGGCTGCGCGACTGGGTTGACTGGGAGCGCGAAGCGACCGCCATTCGGTGGTACGAGCCGGCGTACGTGCCGGGCATCCTTCAGACCGAGGCGTACGCGCGGGCCACGCTCGCCGATGGGCTACTCCTGCCTGACGAGATCGAGCAGCGAGTGCATTCGCGGCTGAAGCGGCAGGAGATCCTGGACCGCGACGACCCTCCACTGCTTCTGGCCGTCCTCGACGTGATGGTGCTGCGCCGTCCGGTTCATGGACACCCCGGCGTCATGCGTGAGCAGGTCGAGCACCTGGCGAGGATGGCGGAGCTGCCGTACGTGCAGATCCTCGTGGTGCCAGAGGACGCGGGGATCTACCCTGGACTTCAGGGAGGTTTCATCCTGGCGACTCTCCGCGACGGCTCGTCGGTGGCGCATCTCGATCATCAGGTGGACGCGCAGGTGGTGTCCACGCCGGATCGGATCGCCACTCTCCAGCGCGTGTGGGAGATCATCAGGGGCGAAGCGCTCTCGCGCAGGCAGTCACTCGACCTGATCAAGGAAGCGGCGCAGACATGGACATGACCGGAGCCAACTGGCGTAAGTCGAGCTACTCGGGGGCCAACGGCGGCTCGTGCGTGGAGGTGGCCGACAATCTCCCCGGCGTCGTCCTGGTCCGCGACACCAAGGACCGTGACGGTGGCACCCTCCACTTCAGCCCGAGCAACTGGAAGGGCTTCGTCAGCCTGGCCAAGCAGATCGGCCCCGTGGGCTGACGCCTCCGACGCAGAAGGCCCCCAGCGCGATGCTGGGGGCTCTTTCGTGCTGCCTGCCATCTGACCCGGGCATGCTCCCGAGGTGCAGTCCTCGTCCACGCCATCGGCCACCAGGGACGCCTGGCCGCCTCGCACTCGGCCTCGATGATCGCCTCGTGAGGGCTGCGGCCGGCTGCCGCTGACCATGATGGTCGTGCCCTTCAGGTGGCGCAGCCACCGCCGGATGCTCTCGGCGGTGGCACCCACGTCCAGGCCGGGCGGAACGTTGGCCGTGAAGCTGAGCGCGTTGTCGGCGTAGTTGGTCTGATAGAACGCCAGGAATGCCAGCAGCTCGTCGAGGCTCAGCTCGGCGGCTCTCGCTGGCCGACGTCCGCCGGGCCATCGCCTCCCTAGCCCAGCCCAGCGCCTCCGCCTGAGCTCCCTCGCCGGACCGCTCAGCCCCCGGTGGCCTTCGCCTTCGCCGCCGCCTTCTGCTGCTGCTTGTACTCCCGGACCAGGCGCAACGACTCGGCGTCGGTGACGTCGGCCACCGACCGGTGGACCTCCGGCTCGCCGTAGCCACCGGCCGCCTCCTGCCAGCCCGGCGGCCGTACGCCGAACCGCTTGCCGAGCAGGGCGAGGAAGATCTGCCCCTTCTGTCGGCCGAAGCCCGGCAGGGCGGTGATCCGCGCGAGCAGCTCCGCACCGTCGGCGGGGTCGGCCCAGAGTCGGGCGGCGTCACCGTCGTACCGGTCGACCAGCGCCCGGCAGACCTCCTGCACGCGGGCCGCCATCGCCTTCGGGAACCGGTGCAGCGCCGGCGGCTGGGCGAAGAGGGCCACCAGCGCCTCCGGGTCGTACTCGGCGAGTTCCCGGGCGTCCAGGTCGTGACCGAGCCGCTGGGCCAGCACGTACGGCGAGGAGAACGCCTTCTCCATCGAGATCTGTTGGTCGAGAACCATCCCCGTCAACAGCGCCAGCGGACTCTGCGTGAGCAGCCGGTTCGCCTCCGGGTCGATGGGCAGTGCGAGTGTCATGCCCCTCATCCTGCCCGCCCCGGCCGGCAGCAGGTGATCCAACACTCAGCTTGATTCCGGATTAGGTTAGGCTGTGCTAACTTCGGCGCTCGGTCGTCCCGGGCCGCAGAGGAAAGGGTTCATCGTGCTTCTCACCCGCCGTACCACCGGCGCGTTGCTCGCCGCCAGCTTGCTCACCGTCGGGCTGGCCGCCTGCGGATCAGGTGAGGAGGACGCGGCGGCAGACTCGGGCCAGTCGACCGACAAGTCGATCACCGTCTACAGCGGACGCAACGAGCAGCTCGTCAAGCCGCTGCTGGACAAGTTCACCGAGCAGACCGGCATCACCGTCAACGCCCGGTACGCGAACACCGCGCAGCTCGCCGCCCAGCTCGTCGAGGAGGGCGACCGGTCCCCCGCCGACGTGTTCTTCGCGCAGGACGCGGGCGCCCTGGGCACCGTGGCCAAGCAGGGCATGTTCACCACGCTCGCCGAGGAGACCACGGCGAAGGTGCCGGCGTCCTACCGCGCCGGCAACGGCCAGTGGGTCGGCGTGAGCGCCCGTGCCCGGGTGTTGGCGTACAACGCCGACCTGGTGAAGGCCGACGAGCTGCCCGCCTCGGTGTTCGACCTGACCGGCCCGGCCTGGAAGGGCAAGGTCGGCGTCGCCCCGACCAACGCCTCGTTCCAGGCGTTCGTCACCGCCATCCGGGTGCAGCACGACGACGCCAAGGCCGAGCAGTTCCTCAGCGGCCTCAAGGCCAACGACCCGCAGATCCGCGACGGCAACGGCAAGATCCTCGAAGACGTCGGCGCGGGCACGATCCCGGCCGGCCTAGTGAACCACTACTACCTCGGTGAGATCGCCAAGGAGCAGGGCACCACGCCGGACGCGCTCAAGGTCAAGCTGCACTTCTTCTCCGGCGGTGACACCGGTGCGCTGGTGAACGTCGCGGGCGTCGGCGTGCTCAAGCGGGCCGCCGAGAACGCCGACGTGCAGAAGTTCGTGGACTTCCTGCTCGGCACCGAGGCCCAGACGTTCTTCGCCGAGCAGACCTACGAGTACCCGGTGATCGACGGCGTGCCGTCCCCGGCGTACGTGCCGGCCCTGTCCGAGCTGGCGGTGCCGCAGATCGACCTGAACGACCTGGACACCCTCGACGCCACCGTCACCATGATCAAGAACTCGGGCCTGGTGCCCTGACCGCACCACCCTCCGTCGCAGGGCCGTCCCGATCCGGGTCGGCCCTGTCCGGCGTACCCGGCGGGTTCCGGCGACTGGCCCCACGGCCGGCGTTGCTCGCGGCCTCGACCGCCGCGGTGGCCGTCGCCCTGATCCCGCTGGCCTACCTCGGGGTACGCACCGCCGAGGCGGGCTGGGACGCGGTCGTCGCCGAGTTGTGGACCGAACGGGTCGCGCTGCTCGCCCTGCGCAGTCTCGGACTGGCCGCCGTGGTCACCACGGCGTGCGTCCTGCTCGGCGTGGGCACCGCGTTCCTGGTCACCCGGACCGACCTGCCCGGCCGCCGGGCCTTCGCCGTGCTGGCGGCGTTGCCGCTGGCCGTACCCACCTACATCGCCGCCTTCGCCTGGGTCTCCGCGCTGCCCCGGCTGGAGGGATTCTGGCCGGCGGCGCTGGTGCTCACCCTCTGCTCCTACCCGTACGTGCTGCTGCCGGTCGCGGCGGCGTTGCGCGGCGCGGACCCGGCGCAGGAGGAGGTGTCCCGGTCGCTCGGGCGCAGCGGGTGGCAGACCTTCACCGCGGTGACGCTGCGGCAGGTCCGCCCGGCCACCGCCGCCGGTGCGCTGCTGGTCGCCCTCTACGTGCTCTCCGACTTCGGCGCGGTCTCCATCCTGCGCGCCGACACCTTCACCCGGGCCATCTTCGTCGCCTTCGACCTCGGCTTCGACCGCACCGGCGCGCTGGTGCTCTCCAGCGTGCTGGTGGTGCTCACGGTGGTGCTGCTGACCGGCGAGACCGCCACCCGCCGCCGGGGGGCCCGGTACGCGCGGCTCGGCGGCACCCGCCGTCCCGCACCCCGGCTGGCGCTCGGGTCGGCCCGCTGGCCGGCCATCGCCGTGCTGACCGGCGTCGCCGCGCTGGCGCTCGGCGTACCGGCGGTCAGCCTCGGGCGGCGGCTCGCCGCCGGGGTGTCCCGCCCGGGCGCCCTGCCCGAGGTGCTCACCGCCGCCGGGAACTCGCTGACCGTCTCGCTGGCCGGCGCCGCGCTCACCATGCTGCTGGCGCTGCCGCTGGGGCTGCTCGTCGCGCGGGCGCCGGGTCCGCTGACCACCGCACTGGACCGGCTGGCGTACCTGGCTCACGCCCTGCCCGGCGTGGTGATCGGACTCTCGCTGATCTTCTTCGGGATCAACGTGGCGTACCCGCTCTATCAGACCCGGTGGTTGCTCGCCCTGGCGTACGCGACGCTCTTCCTGCCGCTGGCGGTCGGCGCGGTGGCCGGCGCGGCCGCCCAGTCCCCCGCCGGCCTGGAGGAGGTGGCCCGGTCGCTCGGTCGTGGCCCCTGGACCGTGCTGCGCACGGTGACCCTGCCGCTCACCCTGCCGGGCATCGGCGCCGGGGCCGCGCTGGTCTTCCTCACCGGCATGAAGGAACTCCCGGCCACCCTGCTGCTGCGCCCCACCGGCACGGACACCCTCGCCACCGAGCTGTGGACGAGTACGGCCGTCGGCGCCTACGCGGCGGCGGCCCCCTACGCCGCGCTGCTGGTGCTGATCTCGGCGGTACCCACCTGGCTGCTGGTCGCCCGCAGCGGCCTGCTCGACCGGGAGCGCGATACATGACGACGGCGCAGTGGAGGGGTGGCATGAGAGAGCACAGCGAACGAATCAGCAACACAGCAGCCCATGTCACCCCGCAACGAAGTGGAGGGGTGGCATGAGAGAGCGCAGCGAACGAATCAGCAGCTCAGCAAGCCATGCCATCCCGCAACGAAGTGGAGGGGTGGCATGAGAGAGCGCAGCGAACGAATCAACAGCTCAGCAAGCCATGCCATCCCGCAACGAAGTGGAGGGGTGGCATGAGTGAGGTCGTGCTCGACGGTGTGGTCAAGCGGTACGGGCGGGTCACCGCGTTGGCCGGCGCCGACCTCAGCGTGCCGTCCGGGCGGTTGACCGCGGTGCTCGGGCCGTCCGGCTGCGGCAAGACCACGTTGCTGCGTTGCCTGGCCGGCTTCGAGCGGCTCGACGGGGGGGAGATCCGCATCGACGGCGCGGTGGTCGCGGGCGGCGGCCGGCACCTGCCGGCGCACCGACGACGCATCGCGGTGGTCCCCCAGGAGGGTGCCCTCTTCCCGCATCTGCGGGTGGCCGAGAACGTCGGCTACGGGCTGGACCGGGCCACCCGACGCACCGACCGGGTCGAGGAGGTGCTGGCGCTGGTCGGGCTCGCCGGGTACGGCGACCGGATGCCGCACCAGCTCTCCGGCGGGCAGCAGCAGCGGGTCGCGGTGGCCCGCGCGCTCGCGCCCCGGCCGTCGGTGGTGCTGCTGGACGAGCCGTTCAGCGCCCTGGACGCGGGGCTGCGCGCCGGGCTGCGGCACGACGTACGCGAGGCACTGCGCGCCGACGGGGCGACCGGTGTGCTGGTCACCCATGATCAGGGTGAGGCGCTGTCGGTGGCCGACACGGTGGTGGTGCTGCGCGACGGTCGGGTGGTGCAGGCCGCCGCGCCGACCACGGTCTACCGGGAGCCGGCCGATCCCTGGGTGGCCGGTTTCGTCGGTGACGCGGTGCTGCTGCCGGCGGTGGTCGAGAGCGGGACCGCCCGGACCGCGTTGGGGGTACTGCCGGTCGCCGGTGCGGTGGCCGACGGTCCGGTCACCGTGCTGCTCCGGCCGGAGCAGATCCGCCTCGCCGCCGGGCCCGGTGGGGTCACCGGCACCGTGCTGCGGCACGACTTCCACGGTCACGACGCGCTGGTCGGCCTGCGGCTGGGTGACGGTACGGCGATCACCGCCCGGGTGCTCGACGGGGCCGCCGTGCCGATGGACGGCGAGGTCGGGGTACGGGTGGACGGGGTGGCGCGGGTCTTCCCGGCAGGCGCCGACCGCAGCGCTCCGGTCGACCTGGCCGCCTGACCTCGTCCGGTCCGGCGGGCGGCCCCCGGTGTGCGGTTCCCACGCGCGGGCCCGGCGGACGGTGGTGCCGTCCGCCGGGCCGGTGTGCGTCAGGGTCAGTTGACCACGAACAGCAGGCGGTTCGGCGAGCCGCTGCCCGGGCTGGTCACCACGCCGGTGGTGGCGTTGCTGGTCAGGTAGCTCTTGACCTGGGCCGGGGTGTAGGACGGGTTGGCCGAGAGCACGAGCGCGGCGGCGCCGGCCACGTGCGGGGAGGCCATCGAGGTGCCGTTCAGCGTGCTGGTCGCGGTGTTGCTGGTGTGGTACGCGGACAGCACGCTCGACCCGGGCGCGAAGATGTGCACGCACGAGCCGTAGTTCGAGAAGGACGACCGGGCGTCGGTGCTGGTCGTCGCGCCGACGGTGATGGCGGTCGAGGTGCGGGCCGGCGAGTAGTTGCAGGCGTTGGCGTTGGAGTTGCCGGCCGCCACCGCGTAGCTGATGCCGGAGGCGATCGAGTTGGCCACCGCGTTGTCGATCGTGCTGCTGGCCCCGCCGCCGAGGCTCATGTTCGCCACGGCCGGCTTCACCGCGTTGGCGGTCACCCAGTTCACGCCGTTGACCACGCTGGCGGTGGTGCCGCCGCCGGAGCAGTTGAGCACCTTCACCGCGACCAGGCGGACGGACTTGGCCACGCCGTACGTCGCGCCGCCGACGGTCCCGGCGACGTGGGTGCCGTGGCCGTTGCAGTCGGTGTTGTTGGTGTCGACCGTGTTGGTGCCCCAGGTGGCCCGGCCGCCGAACTCGTTGTGCGTGAGGCGGATGCCGGTGTCGATGATGTAGGCCCGCACGTTCGAGGCCGTGTTCGGGTAGGTGTAGGTGCCGCTCAGCGGGCGGTTCCGCTGGTCGATACGGTCCAGGCCCCAGGTGGGGTTGGTCTGGGTGGCCTGGACGGTGAACGCCTGGTCCTGCTCGACGTACGCGACGGCCGAGTTGGCGGCGAGCCGGGCCGCCTGCTTCGCGGTCATCTTGGCGGCGAAGCCGGTCAGCGCGGCGGAGTAGGTGTCGGAGACGCTGCCCCCGTACCGCTGGACCAGGGCGGTGGCCCGGTCCGGCACTGCGGTGCGAGCCGCCGACGAACCGGCGGCGCCGACTGCGTCGGAGCGCAGGACGACGACGTAGCTGCCGCTGATCGCGTTCGCGGCGCCGGCGCCGCGGATCTCGCCGGTGGGTGCGGCGACCGCCGCGGTGGTGCTGGCCGCCGAGACGGCCGCCGCGGTGGCGACGACGGCGAGCGCCCGGATGACGTGCCGTCGCGCGGTGGACCCTGAGGACATCGTCTGCCTCCCTAACCGGAACGGCCGACCGGGTCATGGCCGGACGGCGCGTCCCATGGACTCGAATGGATGAGATGCTAGCGTTAGATCGATGAATATGACAGAGACGCTCTTCGATTGACTGAGATTGTCACGGGCACCCGCTCCCCGCCCCGACGTCACCAGGCAGGATGGCGGTGTGGACGGACACGACATGCTGCTCTCCCCTGCCGGCGTCGAGGCGCTGCGGACCGCGTTGACGCGAGCCGCCTTCACCGCCAACGGCATCGCCACCCGGCTCGGACCGCAGGCCACCGGCGGGGTGGCCCGTAACGACTTCCGGGCCGCGTTGCGCGCCACCGCCGACGGCGAGCCGCTCGACACCCTGATCCGGGTCTTCATCTGCGAGCAGACCGAGCCGGAGGCCGCCGTCGCCGCCGCGCTCGCGCCGCTGTCGATCGACGAGGCGCTCGCCGCCGGGCTGGTCGAACGGTACGGCGACGGGCTGCGGATGGGGCTGGACCTCGAACCGTACGGCGACGACTGGTGGGTGCTGGCCGACGTGCCGGGCAGCGCCCGCCCCGGTCGGCCCCTGCACGCCGAGCACGTGCTGGGCATCGGCGGAGCGACCCAGACGATGATCGGCGCGGCCGTCCGGCAGCCGGTGCAGAGCGCGCTCGACCTGGGCACCGGCTCCGGCGTCCAGGCCCTGCACCTGAGTACGCACGCCCGGCAGGTGACCGCCACCGACGTCTCCCGGCGGGCGCTGCGGTTCGCCGCCACCACCGCCGCGCTCAACGGCCAGCGGTGGGAACTGCTGCACGGCGACATGGTGCAGCCGGTCGCCGGACGACGCTTCGACCTGGTGGTCAGCAACCCGCCCTTCGTGGTCGGGCCGGGCACCACCACGCACGTCTACCGCGACTCCGGCCGCGTCGGCGACGCGATCGGCGCCGAGCTGGCCGCCGCGGCCGACGGGCTGCTCACCGAGGGCGGCACCATGCAGTACCTGGCGAACTGGGTGCACGTGGCCGGGGAGGACTGGGGCGAGCGGGTGGCCGGTTGGTTCGCCGGGACCGGTCTGGACGCCTGGGTGATCCAGCGCGAGGTCGCCGACCCGATGGCGTACGTCAACCTGTGGCTCACCGACGTCGGCGAGTCGGCCGACCCGCAGCGGATGGCCGACTGGCTGGACTGGTTCGACGCGCACAAGGTGGAGGCGATCGGCTTCGGCATCGTCTCGCTGCGCCGGAGTGGGCACGACGACCCGGTGCTGCGGGTGGAGGACCTGCGGCAACGGGTGGAGGCCCCGATGGGCGACCGGGTCGCGGCCTGGTTCGACCGGCAGGACTGGCTGCGCCGGCAGGGCGACGGGTTGCTGGACGCCCGCTACCGGGCCGCCGACGGTCTCCAGTTGCGGCAGGAGGCGACCATGGGCCCGGAGGGCTGGGGCGTCGACCGACAGGTCCTCGCCATGCCGCACGGGCTGCGCTGGACCGAGGAGATCGATCCACTGGTCCTCGCCCTGGTGGGTGGCGCCGACGGGCGTCTGCCGCTACGCGACCAGATCGCGCTGCTCGCCGTCGCGCACGACGTCACGCCGGACGAACTCGCCGAGGCGGCCGGACCGATCGTGGCGCACCTGGTCGAACGCGGTCTCATCGAGCCGGTGCGGTCCTGATGCGGGCGGTGGTGCAGACCGTCGGACGGGCCGGCGTCACCGTCGACGGCGAGGTGGTCGGCGCGGTCGACGACGGGCTGCTGGTGCTGGTCGGGGTGACGCACACGGACACCGTCGAGACCGCCCGGACGATGGCCCGCAAGGTGTACGAGCTGCGCATCCTCGACGACGAGCGGTCCGCCGCCGACGTCGGCGCGCCGATCCTGGTAGTCAGCCAGTTCACGCTCTACGGCGACGCGCGCAAGGGACGCCGGCCGAGCTGGACCGCCGCGGCCCCCGCCGAGGTGGCCGAACCGCTTGTCGACGCGGTGGTCGAGGCGCTGCGCCAGCGCGGCGCGACGGTGGCCACCGGCCGCTTCCGGGCGCACATGCTGGTCGAGAGCGTCAACGTCGGGCCGCGCACCATCCTGCTCGACCTGTGACGCCTCGCGAGGTGGACGGGCCCGGATCACGGCGCCCGCCCACCTCGTGGTCACCGGTCAGCCGAAGAGTCCCCGACGTTGCAGGGACTGCCGCAGCCAGCCGTCGAGCTGCGCCGCCCAGTCCGTACGGTCCATCGTGGCGTAGTCGACGGTGAACCGACCGAAGACGTCCCGGCCCTCGGTCAACAGGCCGCCGCGCTTGTCCAGCTCCAACACCACCTGCATCTGCCGGGGATCGGCGACGAAGGTGACCTCCAGTTGCTTCATCGCACCCGCGTACTGCGGCGCGGGGTAGAACTCGATCTCCTGGTAGAACGGCAGCGTCTGGTGCACGCCGTAGATGTGCCCCCGCTCGACGTCGGCCCGGGCGAACCGGAAGCCGAGCCGCAGCAACGCCTCCAGCAGCTTCTCCTGCGCCGGCAGCGGGTGCACCGCCACCGGGTCGAGGTCACCCTTGTCGAGTGCGCGGGCCACCTCCAACTCGGTACGCAGCCCCATCGTCATCCCGTGCAGGTGCTGCCCGTACAACTGGGTGACCGGGGTCTCCCAGGGCACCGGGAACCGGAACGGCACGTCGTAGCGCTGCCCGGCCTCCAGCCGGAACGGGCCGGTCACCTGCTGCCGGTGGAACTCCTGGTTCGTGGCGTACTCGTTGTCGCCGCTCTCCACCTCGACGCGGGTCATCAGCCCCAGAGCCACGTACGAGACGTCCACCCCGTGCTCGCCTCCGGTCACCGCGATGGTGCCCGTCAGCTCACCGCCCGGCCGGCAGTTCGGGTTCGTCAGCACCGTCTCCACGGACGGGCCGCCGACTCCCATCGCCTGCATGAGCCGCTTGAAGACCACCATTGCCTCCGTCGCATGTCCGCCCGACCCCGGCACCCGGGGTACGGGGTTGCGTCGGCCCGTCGGCCGACCGCTGGCACGGTAACCGGCGCCGCCAAGTCGTATCTGCCGAACCAGCACAGCCGCCCGCAAGGTGGGGGTAACGGAACGGTCACTGTCGGTTCTCCGATCGCCTCACTCCCGTTTTACGCCTCACCCGCCAAGCTGTGTGTCACCGGCTGCCAGAGGGGCCGGGGCGACACGGCACGGACGCGGACACGGGGAGAGACAGAGATGGCCCTGCAGATGATGGAGCACCGGATGCGCGCCGGCACCGAGGCGGAGCACGGCGTCGACACCCTTACCGACCTGGACGCCACCGACGAGCGTGGCGTCTCCACCGACCTGGTTCGCGCGTACCTCAACGGGATCGGCCGGACCAAGCTGCTCACGGCGGCCGAAGAGGTGGACCTGGCGAAGCGGATCGAAGCCGGGTTGTTCGCCGAGGAGAAGCTGTCCACCTGCACCCCGCTCTCGGCCGACCTGCACGCCGACCTGAACGTGGTCGCGCAGCAGGGCCGGGCCGCCAAGAACCACCTGCTGGAGGCGAACCTGCGCCTCGTGGTGAGCATCGCCAAGCGGTACACCGGCCGCGGCATGGCCTTCCTCGACCTCATCCAGGAAGGCAACCTCGGCCTCATCCGCGCCGTCGAGAAGTTCGACTACACCAAGGGCTACAAGTTCTCCACCTACGCCACCTGGTGGATCCGCCAGGCCATCACCCGCGCCATGGCCGACCAGGCCCGCACCATCCGCATCCCGGTACACATGGTCGAGCAGGTCAACCGGATGGTCCGGGCCCGCCGCGAGCTGTCCGTCTCGCTGGGTCGGGAACCCACGGTGGCTGAGGTCGCCCGCGCGCTGGACGTACCCGAGTTCCAGGTGATCGAGCTGATCTCGTACGACCGGGAGCCGGTCAGCCTGGACCAGGCCGTCGGCCAGGACGGGGAGAGCGCGCTGGGTGACTTCGTCGCCGCCGCCGACCCGGCCGGCGGGCCGGGCGACACCGCCGCCCAGGGCGAGTTGCGCAACGAGGTGAGCATCGTGCTGGCCACGCTCTCCCAGCGCGAGCAGGCGGTGATCCGGCTGCGGTTCGGGCTCGACGACGGCCGACAGCGCACCCTGGACGAGGTCGGCCGCGAGTTCGGACTGTCCCGCGAGCGGATCCGGCAGATCGAGAAGGTGACGCTGCTCAAGCTGCGGGCCCCGGAGCGGGCGCAGCGGCTGGAGGCGTACGCCTCCTGACGTGACTGGTGTGCGACCGGGATGTAAGGAGGGGTCCCCTGCTATACACGAGGCGTTAGTAGGGTGCCCTTCCTTTCACAAACGGCGGGGGCCGGTGTCGGGGCGGGGGGCGGCCGAGCCGGTACGGACCGAGGCGTGCAGCACGGCCAGCCCGTCCGGGCGGGCCAGCACCGGGTTCAGCGTCAGTGCGCGGACCCGGGGTTGCTCGTCGGCGAGCCGCCCGATGCGCAGCAGCAGGTCGGCCAGGGCCGCCCGGTCGACCGGGGCGGCACCCCGGTGGCCCCGCAGCAGAGGCGCCGCCCGGGGGGCGTCGACCAGCTCGGTGGCGTCCCGGTCGGTCAACGGCACCGCCCGCCAGGCCCGGTCGCCGAGCAGGTCGGTGGCGACCCCGCCGAGGCCGAAGCCCACCACCGGCCCGAACGCCGGATCCTCGACCAGCTCCACCACGCAGGCCACCCCGGGCGGCACCATCGGCTGCACCAGCACGTCCGCGCCGAACGCGGCGGCCAGCTCGGCGTACGCGCGGCGGACGGTGTCGGCGTCGGGCAGGTCCAGGCGGACCGCGCCGAGGTCGAGTCGGTGCCGGAGCCCACCGGCGGCGGCCTTGAGCGCCACCGGGAAACCCAGCCGGGTGGCCGCGTCGACCGCCGCGTCGACCGAGTCGACCCGCGCCGACTCGACCACCTCGATGCCGTACGCGGCGAGCAGCGCCTCCGGATCGCCCCCGTCCGCCCGCAGCGCCGCCTGCGCCGCCACCGGATCGACGTCGGGCAGCTCGGGCAGTACACCGGCCGGACCACGCCGCCAGTGCGCGTACGCGGCGACCCGGGCCAGCGCGCGTACCGCCTCCTCCACGCTCGGGTAGGCCGGTGTTCCCGCCGGAGCCTGCCCGACCAGGAAGGTGGCGACCGTCGGCTTGTCGGCCGTGGGCGCGGCGAGCGCGGCGGCGAAGTCCGCCTCGGTGTCGGTGAGCTGCCCCGGCAACGGCGGTGCGAAGAGGACCACCAGCGCGTCGACCGAGTCGTCGGCGGCGGCCCCGGCGAGCGCCGCGCCGAACTCGGCGGCACCGGCCCGGGGACCGACGTCGACCGGGTACCCCGGTGCGACCCGCAGCCCCTGTGCCGCGCAGGCGGTGGCCGCCAGCCCGGTCAACGCCGAGGAGTTGCCGACCACGCCGACCCGGTTCCCGGCCGGCAGCGGCTGGTTGGCCAGCAACGCCCCGACGTCGAGCAGCTCGGCGACGGTGTCCACCCGGATCACCCCGGACTGGGCGAACAGGGCGCTCACCGCCGTCTCGTCCGGGCCGGCGGAGTCGCCCAGCCCGGGCGGACGGGCCGGGGAGGCCAACGCCACCACCGGTTTGTCGCGGCCGATCCGCCGGGCCAGCCGGGCGAACTTGCGCGGGTTGCCGAAGGTCTCCAGGTACAACATGATCACGTCGGTGTCCGGGTCGTCCTGCCAGTACTGCAACAGGTCGTTGCCGGAGACGTCGGCCCGGTTGCCGGCCGAGACGAAGCTGGACACGCCCAGCCCGCGCCGGTCCGCCTCGGCCAGCAGCGCCACCCCGAACACGCCGGACTGGCTGAAGATGCCGACCCGCCCGGGCTCCGGCAGTCGCGGCGCGAGCGTGGCGTTGAGGCGTACCGCCGGGTCGGTGTTGGCCACGCCGAGGCAGTTGGGGCCGATGACCCGCATGCCCGCCGCGTGGGCCGCGCGGACCAGCGTGCGCTGCGCGGCGGCACCGGCCATCCCGGCCTCGGCGAAGCCCGCGGAGATGACCACCAGGCCGTGTACGCCGGCCGCGGCGGCGTCGGCGACCACCTCGGACGCCGACTCCGGCGGCACCGCCACCACGGCCAGGTCGACCGGCAGGTCGGCGTCGACCGCCGACGGGTACGCGGGCAGCCCGGCGACGCGGGCGGCGGTCGGGTGCACCGGCACCACCGACCCGGTGTACCCGCCGTCGCGCAGGTGCCCGAGCACCGCCGCGCCGACGCCCTGCCCGGTGGCGCTGGCCCCGTAGACGACCACGCCACGCGGGGCGAGCAGCCGGGCGATGGACCGGGCCTCGGTGCGGTGCTCCCGTCCCCGCTGCACCTCCAGGGTCGCCTCGGTGGGCGCGATCGGGAAGGTCAGGTGCACCACGCCGTCGGCGAACTGGCGCTGGATCTGGTAGCCGAAGTCGGCGAAGACCCGCAGCATCGCGCCGTTGGCCGGGAGCACCTCGGCCACGAAGTTGACGATCCCGCTGCGGCGGGCCGCGTCGGCGAGGTGTTCCAGCAGCACCGAGCCGATGCCCCGGCCCTGGTAGGCGTCCTCCACCACGAACGCGACCTCGGCGTCGGGCGCGGCCGGGCCGAGCCGCTCGTACCGGCCGACGGCGACGATCCGGTCGCCGGCCAGCACCACGAACGCCTCCCGGTCGCGGTGGTCGACGTTGACGAAGCGGTGCAGGTCGCGTTCGGGGATCCGCGGGTACGGCGAGAAGTACCGCAGGTACCGGGTGCGCTCGGAGAACCGGGAGTGCATCGCCACGATGCCCGGCGCGTCGGCGGGACTGATCGGTCGCAACTGGACCGTGCTGCCGTCGCTGAGCAGCACGTCCACGGCTGGTTCGGTTGTCGTCACCTCGGGCGGCCCTCCCCCGGCCGACTCAGTCGCGCGGATCGTGCGGGTCGAGGCCGAGCAGCGGGAAGACGGCCTTCCGGGTGGCCGCGATGGCCCGGTCCACCGGGTTCGGCTCGCCGGTGGGCTGCCATGGCTGGTAGCTCGGGTCGACGTCGTCGGTCATCCGCAGCGGGATGTCGGTGCCGGGACGCCGGGACCGGGCCAGGTCCCGCCAGCCCGGCGGCGTCAGCGTGGCCGGGTCCAGCGGCTCGCCGGTGGCCACCGCGAGCAGGTGCGTCCAGGCCCGGGGCACCACCTCGACGAGCGCGTACCCGCCGCCGCCGGTGGCCACCCACCGGCCGTCGCACAGCTCGTCGGCGAGCGCCCGCAGAGCCAGGTAGGTGGCGCGCTGCCCGTCCACCGACAGGTGCAGGTCGGCGAGGGGGTCGACGCGGTGGGCGTCCGCGCCGCACTGGGTGAACAGCACCTGCGGACGGAACGCGCGCAGCACCGACGGCACGATCGCGTGGAAGGCGCGTTGCCAGCCGGCGTCCTCCACTCCCGGCGGCAGCGGCACGTTGACCGCCGTACCGGCGGCGTTCGGGCCACCGGTCTCGTCGGGGAACCCGGTGCCGGGGAACAGCGCGAGCGGCGTCTCGTGCAGGCTGACCGTCAGCACCCTCGGGTCGTCCCAGAAGATCTGCTGCACCCCGTCGCCGTGATGCACGTCGACGTCGACGTACGCGACGCGCTCCGCGCCCAGGTCGAGCAGCCGGGCGATGGCCACCGCCGGGTCGTTGTAGACGCAGAAGCCGGCCGCCCGGTCCGTCATGGCGTGGTGCAGGCCGCCGGCCACGTTGACCGCGCGCCGCGCCTGACCGCGCCACACCGCCTCGGCGGCGGCCACCGTCGCCCCGGCGATCAACGCGCTCGACTCGTGCATGCCCTCGAAGACCGGGTTGTCCGAGGTGCCCAGCCCGAAGCCGGTGAAGAACGGCTCACGCGGCGCCATCCGGACCGCGCCCAGGTAGCGCGGGTCGTGCACCCGGCCGAGCAACTCGTCGTCGGCCGGGTGCGGCTTGACCATGCGGACGCCGGGCCGGTGCAGCACGCCGAGTTCCCAGGCGAGCGCGAGGGTCAACTCCACCCGGACCGGATCGAGCGGGTGGTCGCCGAGGTCGTAGGCGAGCAGCGACTCGTCCCACATCACCACCGTGTCGTCGGACATCTGCCCATGGTCGCACGCGACCGCACAGTGGGCCTGGTCAGGCGTCCGTGCCCGGGCCGGTGGCCACCGGCCGGTCCGGGTCGGCCACCCACTCGCTCCACGATCCGACGTAGAGGGCGGCGTCCGGACGACCGGCCAGGTGCAACGCGAGCACCGCCTGCGCGGCGGTCACCCCGGAGCCGCAGTACGCGCCGACCGGCGACCCGGCGACCACCCCGGCCGACGCGAAGCGGTCCCGCAGCACCTCGACGGCGGCGAAGCTGCCCTCGGTGACGTACTCGGGGGCGGGCACGTTCACCGCACCGGGGACGTGCCCGGCCACCGGGTCGATCGGCTCCTGCTCGCCCCGGTAGCGCGGCGCGGCCCGCACGTCGAGCAGCACCCCGTCACCGGCGGCCAGGCGCGCGGCGGCCGAGGCGTCGAGCACCGGTAGCGCACCCGGGCGGACGGTCACGTCGCCGGGCTCGGGCGTCGGCACGTCGTCGCTGGTGGGCAGGCCGTCGGCGAGCCACGCCGGGTAGCCGCCGGACAACAGGCGTACCGGCCGGTGCCCGGCCCAGCGCAGCGTCCACCAGGCCCGGGCGGCGGCCATGCCGTCGCCGCCGTCGTACACCACCACCGGGTGACCGTCGCGCACCCCGGCGGCCCGCAGCGCCGTCTGCAGGGCCTCGGGGTCGGGCAGGGGGTGCCGGCCGGCCGGACCGGGCGGGCCGCAGAGCGCGGTGTCCAGGTCGACGAAGACCGCGCCCGGCACGTGCCCGGCCGCGTAGTCGTCCCGGCCGGGTGGGCCGACCAGGCGCCACCGCACGTCGAGCAGGATGGGCGGTTCGGCAGCGTCGAGTTCGGCGGCGAGCGACCGCGCGTCGACCAGAAGATCGTCTGTACCGGACATGCAACCAGTCAACACCATCAGTGACGACGGCGGCGGTTCGGCAACCGTCGATCGGGGTGCGGCAGGGTACCATCGATACCCGGAGGGCCGCTGACACCATGAAGTCTCACGACTTGGTCGATACGACCGAAATGTACCTGCGCACCATCCTCGAACTCGAAGAGGAGGGAGTGCCGCCGCTACGCGCCCGGATCGCTGAACGGTTGCGCCAGAGCGGCCCCACCGTGAGCCAGACCGTCGCCCGGATGGAACGCGACGGCCTGCTGACCGTGGAGGGCGATCGGCACCTCACGCTCACCGATCTCGGCCGCGCCACCGCCGTCTCGGTGATGCGCAAGCACCGGCTCGCCGAGTTGCTGCTGGTCAACGTGATCGGGATGCCCTACGAGGAGGCCCACGAGGAGGCCTGCCGCTGGGAGCACGTGATGAGCGACGCGGTCGAGAAGCGGGTCTACGACCTACTCAACCGGCCGACCCGGTCACCGTACGGCAACCCCATCCCGGGCCTGGACGAACTGGGTCCGCCCACCCAGAGCGAGCCGGAGACCGCCGAGAGCGAGCGCAACCTCGCCTTCCCCGGTCTGAGCGGCAAGGTGATCGTCCGGCGGATCTGCGAGAGCGTGCAGACCGACGCCGAGGTGCTCCGCCAACTGCACGCCGCCGGGGTCGACCCGGGGGCCACGGTCACCGTGGCGCAGGAGCGGGACGGCGTGTCGATCGACCGTTCCGGCGAGAGCGTCCGGCTGCCCCGCGAGGTCGCCTCCCGGGTCTTCGTCGCCGCCGCCGCCTGACCGTTCACTCGACGTACGGGCAGTGCCGGCAACCCCGGCCGCAGCACGTTCCGCGGCGGGCCAGGAAGCCGGCGCTGAGTACGAACAGCCCGGTGTCCGGGTCGAGGTAACCGGCGTCCCCGGCGGCCAGGGCCGCGTCGTGGGCGGCGATGATCCGCGCACGGCCGGGGTGCCCGGGCGACAGCCGCGACGGATGCGGCTCGCTCAGGGGCCGTGCCGCCAGGGGCCGTCGCTCTCCACTCATCCCGCGCAGTCTAGGCAGCCGCCGCCCCCACCCCCACGACAGGATGAAGACCCGACCTGCCACACCCGCACCGCTCCGCGCTGATCATGGACTAGTGGCTCTCGGAAAGCGCCGAGATGGCCTACTTTGCCACCGCCACAACTCCATGATCGACGGCACGGGGACGGGTGAACGCCGGGGAAGTCGGTCGGGCTGGGGGTGGCCGCGACGTGCGGGAGCCCCGGGCGCGCGGACGCGCCCGGGGCTCCCGTACGTACTGGCGGGTCAGCTACAACCGCTGGTGGAGCCGCAGCCCTCGCAGACGTAGCAGCTACCGGCCGGGCGCATCTTCGTACCGCAGGTGAAGCAGAGCGGTGCATCAGCGGCCTTGCCGATCACGGCCTCCAGCAGCTCGGTGCTGGAACCGACCGACGGTGCCGGCTTGATCGCGGCGGCGTCGGCGAGTTCCTGGGCCGGTTGGGCGACCGGGCCGCTCTTCGGCTCCTCCGGCTTGGCCTCCACCGGAGCGGACGCGGCCATCGCGGTGAGGTCCGTGCCGTTGGCCTCCGCCTCCGCCTCGGCGGCGAGCTGGGCGGCCCGCTCCCTGGCGGTGAAGATGCCGATCTCGGCGCGGCGCTCGTAGGGCAGGAAGTCCAGCGCCAGGCGACGGAAGATGTAGTCCATCACCGAGGCGGCCATCCGCACGTCCGGGTCGTCGGTCATGCCGGCCGGCTCGAAGCGCATGTTGGTGAACTTGCTGACGTACGTCTCCAGTGGGACGCCGTACTGCAGGCCGATCGAGATGGCCACCGAGAAGGCGTCCATCACCCCGGCCAGGGTGGAGCCCTGCTTCGACATCTTGAGGAAGACCTCGCCGAGGCCGTCGTCCGGGTAGGACGAGGCGGTGAGGTAGCCCTCGGCGCCACCGACCGAGAAGGAGATGGTCTCCGAGGGGCGCTTCTTCGGCAGCCGCTTGCGCACCGGACGGTACTCGACGACCTTCTCCACCACCGGCTCGACCGCGGTGACGGTCGCCTCCGGCTCGGCGGTCTTCTTCTTCGCCGCCGACAGCGGCTGGCCCACCTTGCAGTTGTCCCGGTAGATCGCCAGCGCCTTGAGGCCGAGCTTCCAGCCCTCGAAGTAGATCTTCTCGACGTCGGCGACGGTCGCCTGCTCCGGCATGTTGACCGTCTTGGAGATGGCGCCGGAGATGAACGGCTGGACCGCCGCCATCATCCGCACGTGGCCCATCGGGGCGATGGACCGCTCACCCATGGCGCAGTCGAAGACCGGGTAGTGCTCCGGCTTGAGGCCGGGGGCGTCCACCACGTGTCCCTGGTCGGAGATGTGCTCGACGATCGCCTCGACCTGCTCCTCGGGGTAGCCGAGGCTGCGCAGGGCACGCGGCACGGTCTGGTTGACGATCTGCATCGAGCCGCCGCCGACCAGCTTCTTGAACTTGACCAGCGCCAGGTCCGGCTCGACGCCGGTGGTGTCGCAGTCCATCATCAGGCCGATGGTGCCGGTCGGCGCGAGAACGCTGGCCTGCGAGTTCCGCCAGCCGTTCCTGTCGCCGATCTTGTTGCCCTGGGTCCACTGCCTGGTGGCCTCGCGCACCACCGCGGTGGCCACCGTGCCGGCCGGCTTGATCTGGTCGTTGGCGGCGGCGTGCTTGCGCATGACCCGCTTGTGCGGCTCGGCGTTGCGGGCGTACCCGTCGTACGCGCCGACGATGCCGGCCAGCTCGGCCGAGCGGCGGTACGCCGTGCCGGTCATCAGCGAGGTGATCGCGGCGGACAGCGAACGGCCCTGGTCCGAGTCGTACGGCAGGCCGGAGGCCATCAGCAGGGCGCCGAGGTTGGCGTACCCGATGCCGAGCTGCCGGTACGCCCGGGTGGTCTCCCCGATCTTCTCGGTCGGGAAGTCGGCGAAGCAGATCGAGATGTCCATCGCGGTGATGACCAGCTCGACGCTGCGGACGAACTTCTCCACCTCGAAGCCGCCGTCGGCGCGGAGGAACTTCATCAGGTTCAGCGAGGCCAGGTTGCACGAGGAGTTGTCCAGGTGCAGGTACTCCGAGCACGGGTTCGACGCGGTGATCCGGCCGGTCTCCGGGCAGGTGTGCCAGTCGTTGATGGTGTCGTCGTACTGCAGGCCGGGGTCGGCGCACTCCCAGGCGGCCTGGGAGATGGTGCGGAACAGCTTCTGCGCGTCGATGGTCTCGATCACCGCGCCGTCGAGCCGGCCGCGCAGGTCGAAACCGCCGCCCTGCTCGACCGCCGCCATGAACTCGTCGGAGACCCGGACCGAGTTGTTGGCGTTCTGGTACTGCACGCTGACGATGTCGGCGCCGCCCAGGTCCATGTCGAACCCGGCGTCGCGCAGCGCGCGGATCTTGTCCTCCTCGCGCGCCTTGGTGACCACGAACTCCTCGATGTCCGGGTGGTCGACGTCGAGGATGACCATCTTGGCGGCCCGCCGGGTCGCGCCGCCGGACTTGATGGTGCCGGCGCTCGCGTCCGCGCCGCGCATGAAGCTGACCGGGCCGGAGGCGGTGCCGCCGGAGGAGAGCAGTTCCCGGGAGGAGCGGATCCGGGAGAGGTTCACCCCGGAGCCGGAGCCGCCCTTGAAGATCAGCCCCTCCTCCTTGTACCAGTCGAGGATGGAGTCCATCGAGTCGTCGACGGCGAGGATGAAGCAGGCGCTGACCTGCTGCGGCGACGGCGTGCCGACGTTGAACCAGACCGGCGAGTTGAAGCTGAACACCTGGTGCAGCAGCATCCAGGTCAGCTCGTGGGCGAAGACCTCGGCGTCGGCCGGGGAGGCGAAGTAGCCGTACTCCTCGCCTGCGGTGCGGTAGGTGGTGACCACCCGGTCGATCAACTGCTTGAGCGACCACTCCCGCTCCGGGGTGCCCACCGCGCCCCGGAAGTACTTGGTGGTCACGATGTTGGCCGCGTTGACGCTCCAGCTCTGCGGGTACTCCACCCCGCGCTGCTCGAAGTTGATCGAGCCGTCCCGCCAGTTGGTCATCACGACGTCGCGGCGCTCCCAGGCGACCTCGTCGTACGGGTGCACGCCCTCGGTGGTCCAGACCCGCTCCACCTTGAGGCCCGCGTTCGTCTTGTTCCGTGACCTGCTTGTTGTCACACCGTCCCCCGGCATCTCATCCGCCCCCTCGCTCACGCGGGCACCCCGCGCGATCCGACTGTCACTACTGCTGCTCAGACGTTCACTGCGCGTGGGCCGTCTCGGCCCCGGCGCCCTCCCGGGCGCGCGCGGCGGCCCGCAGCGTCTCGATCTCCTGCTCGAAGTCGGCGAGCGAGTCGAACGACCGGTAGACGCTGGCGAACCGCAGGTAGGCGACCTCGTCCAGGTCCCGTAGGGGACCCAGGATGGCCAGCCCGACATCGTGGCTCGGGATCTCGGCGGCCCCCTTGGCGCGAATGGTCTCCTCGACCCGCTGCGCCAGGATCGCGATCGAGTCCTCGTCGACCGGCCGCCCCTGGCACGCCTTGCGCACCCCACCGATGATCTTCGTCCGGCTGAACGGCTCGGTCACCCCGCTGCGCTTGACCACCGCCAGCACCGCCTCCTCGACGGTGGTGAACCGTTTGCCGCACTCCGGGCAGGAGCGCCGCCGACGGATCAACTGACCGTCGTCCGCCTCCCGCGAGTCGACCACCCGGGAGTCGGCGTGCCGGCAGTACGGACACCGCATCGCCCGACCTCCTTGATCGACTTCGGGTACGCCCCCATCCGCCTCCGGGCACACGCAGGGACGGCGGAGCCGTCCCGCAGGACGGCCGCCGGCTCGGCGGCGCGGAAAGTGCGGTGGGTAGTCGAACCCAACCTGTAGGCGACTTACGCCCATGTGACTACTACATCTAGGGGTCGAACCTATGCCGCTGGCGATCCGAGGTCAAGTTGACCGGCGTGTCCGGCGCGTCACCCACCCTCCCCTCTCCACCCGACCTGAGAACCAACGCGGACCGGTGGCGGGGGTTACCGTCCGGCCGGACAGGATCACCGACAATCCGTACGGGGTCGAACACGCGTTCGACCCCGCGTACCATTTATCAGAACGGGCGTACGACTGTCGCGGTTTTCCGGCCCGACACGCGGAGATAGGTCGTACAGATGTTTGAAAATGACCGATCCCACCGATACGGTCATGAACAGCCGGAGGTGACCATGGTCGCCGCACCGGCCGACAGATCACCGTGCGCACCACGAGCCGCCGAGGCACCCCAGCGCCGACCAGGGAGGACGGACGTGACCGAGGACCGGGCCAACCGGCCGCAGAGCCCGCAGCAGAGCATCGAGGCGGGTCCGCCGGCCGCCCGTCGCCGCAGCGTCACCCGCACCCGCTCCGGGCAGCCCGCCGTGCGCCCGGTGACCCCGGTGGTCAGTGGCTTCCCCGACCCGGCGACCGTCGACCTGACCGCCCGCCAGCGGCGCATCCTCGACTTCATCCGCACCTGGGTGGAGCGGCACGGTTACCCGCCGAGCGTGCGGGAGATCGGCGAGGCGGTCGGGCTGGTCTCCCCGTCGAGCGTCGCCTACCAGCTCAAGGAGTTGGAGAAGAAGGGCTTCCTGCGGCGCGACCCGAACCGGCCGCGCGCGGTCGACGTCCGCTCCCCCAGCGTCGACGACGAGCTGGCCCGCTCGCAACGACCCACCCCGGCGTACGTGCCGATGCTCGGCCGGATCGCCGCCGGTGGGCCGATCCTCGCCGAGCAGTCGATGGAGGAGGTCTTCCCGCTGCCTCGCGAGTTGGTCGGCGAGGGTGAGGTCTTCATGCTCCAGGTCAAGGGCGACTCGATGCTCGACGCGGCGATCTGCGACGGCGACTGGGTGGTCGTCCGGCAGCAGCCGACCGCCGACTCCGGCGAGATCGTCGCCGCCATGCTGGACGGCGAGGCGACCGTGAAGACCTACCGGCGGCGCGACGGCCACGTCTGGCTGATGCCGCAGAACCCGGCCTTCGACCCGATCCCCGGTGACGACGCCACCATCATGGGCCGGGTCGTCGCGGTGCTGCGCCGGATCTGAACGACGACGCGGCCGGTGCTGACCCGAGGTCAGCACCGGCCGCCGTCGGCAATGGCTGCCGTCAGTACCGGTCGCCTCGGTAGCCGTAGTTGCCGCCCGGCATCTGGCCGTACGGCTCGTTGCCGTCCTCGCGGTACCGACCGGAACGCCGACCCCGGTAGTCCGGCTCGCCGCCGGGTCCACCCCGCCGGGGCGGCTCCGCGCGGCCTCCAGCGCCACCACCGGGCTGTCCGCCCCGCCCACCGCCGGGCGGCCCGCCCGCGCGTCCACCGCCGCCACCGGGCATCCCGCCGCCGCGGCCACCACCCGGGGCACCGCCACCCGGGGCACCGCCACCCGGGGCACCGCCACCGCGCCCGCCGCCACCGGGCGGCCCGCCGGCCCGGCCACCGCCACCGCCGTAGACCCCACCGCCGGAACGGCCACCGCCACCCTGAGCCGGGCGTCCGCCGCCGCCCTGCGACGGGCGGCCACCGCCACCGGGACGGCCGCCGTAGACCGGGCCGCCCTCGCCACCCGACCGGCCACCCTGGTCGCCGGAGCGGCCACCGCCACCTCCGCCGCCGTAGACGCCACCGCTCTGAGCCGGGCGGGCACCGTTGGCACCCGCCGGACGGCCACCGCCGTAGACCGCACCCGACCGGGCGCCCTCGGGCCGGTCGCCCTTCGCCGACCCGCCGTAGACGGCACCGGACGGGGCCCCGCCGTACACCGCGCCCCGACCCCGGTCCTTCGGGCCGAAGCCGTCGTCCGTGCGGCTCGGGCCGTCGTCATCGTCGCCGTCGCGGCTCTTGCCCGCCGGCACCGGACGCTTGCGGGCCCGCAGGATGCCGACGATGCCGGCGCCCACCAGCAACGCGCCGAGCACACCGACGGTGGCGATCAGGTAGGTGATGTCGTCCAGGGTCAGCCCGTCGAACCACGACCGACCGGCCGCGTTCTTCACCGCGTCCGGGTCGTCGGCCAGGCTCTTCGGGCCTTCGGTCGACGGCGTGTAGCTGAGGATGTCGACCGGCTCGTTGTCGTCGAGGTGCCCCGCGTCGGAGACGGTCAGGAAGGTCTTCCCGTCGAGCGAGTACGCGATCGCCTCGCCGAACGGGTCGGCCAGCGGGGTCACCCGGGGCGTGCCCGTGGTCAGCGCCGTGACGATGTCGCCGTTCTGCACGTCGTACTCGAAGGCGTCGGCGTACGTGCGCAGCACCACCCGGGCGCCGTCCGGCGACCGGGCCGCACCGGTGATCGCCACTCGCCCGAAGGTGCTCAGCGGGTTCTCGGTGTCGGTCTTGGGCAACTCGATGTCGCCGAGCTTCTTCATCGGCACCGGCTCGGTGTCGCCGGTCTTGAGCGCGCCGTCGGCGGTGAAGATCTCCGCCTTGCCGGACGTCACCTTCGTGATGATCAACGGCAGGTTGTCGTTGCCGATCAGCAGCGCCTCGGCGTCGCGGGGCTTGCCGTCCGGGTACGCCAACCGGTGCAGGACCGGCGACTTGCTGCCGTTGATCGGCATGCTCCAGACCGCCACCCGTTCGCGGCGCTGCCGACTGGTGATGTTGTCGCCGGTGTCGGCGATCCACAACGTGTTGCCGTCCGGCGAGACGGCGAGGTCCTCGGTGTCGAACGGCCCCGCACCGGAGTAACGGACGTCGCGGGTGACGTCGCAGTCCTTGTTGAGGTAGAAGACCCGCTTGCGGCTGTCCTGGTCGGTGCTGTCGTTGATCACGATGTACCCGTTACGGGTGACCACCAGACCGGACATCTCCCGCAGCCGGGAGTCGGTGACCGAACACTGCTTCTTGGGGGCCGCCGCCAGCGGCGCGCCGGCCACCGGTGCCGCCGCCACCGGCGCGACCGCACCGGCGGCGAGCAGCGAACCTCGGTCGGTCGGTGCGACCGGCGGGGCGACATCGGTCACCGGCGATGCGGCGTACGCGGGTGGCGACGACCCGGGCGCGGCGAGAGTGACGCCGGTGACCGCCACGGTGGCCCCGAACAGGCCGAGCGCAACCGTGACCGAGGAGACAGTGCGGTGCATGGAAGGAAGTGTCGCACGCCCCACGTTTCCTTCGGGTGACGCGCCTGGACGGTCACCGCGCGGCACGAACCGCCTGCGACGCGTCGATGTACGCGGTCAGTTCGGCGGCGAGCGCCTCGTTGACGCGTACGTGCAGCATGGTGCCCTCGGCCAGGTGCGCGGTGCTGAGCACCTCGCCCTGCCGGTGCAGGCGGGCCACCAGGTCACCCCGCTCGTACGGCAGCACCACCCGCAACTCCACCGCCGGGCGTGGCAGGCGCTGCTCGATCGCCGTCCGCAGGTCGTCGATGCCACGGCCGCGGTGCGCGGAGACGAAGATCGCCTCCGGCCAGAGCCGCTTGAGGTGCAGCAGGGTCTCCTCGTCGGCGGCGTCGGTCTTGTTGACCACCAACAGCTCGGGCAGCCGGTCGGCACCGACCTCGCCGAGGACCTCTCGGACGGCCCGGACCTGCTCCTGCGGATCGGGGTGGGCACCGTCGACCACGTGCACCACCAGGTCGGCCTCGGCGACCTCCTCCAGCGTCGAGCGGAACGCCTCGACGATCTGGTGCGGCAGGTGCCGGACGAACCCGACCGTGTCCGACAGGGTGTAGACGCGCCCGTCGGCGGTGGTGGCGCGGCGGGTGGTCGGGTCGAGCGTGGCGAAGAGCGCGTCCTCGACCAGCACGCCGGCACCGGTGAGCCGGTTGAGCAGGCTCGACTTGCCGGCGTTGGTGTAACCGGCGATGGCCACGGCGGGCACCGCGTTACGGGTACGCCGGGCGCGCTTGGTCTCGCGTACCGTCCGCATGGCCTTGATCTCGCGGCGGAGCCGGGCGATGCGGTGGCGGATGCGCCGCCGGTCGGTCTCCAGCTTGGTCTCACCGGGACCACGCACACCCACGCCGCCACCGGCGCCGCCGCCACGGCCGGAACCGCCGGTCTGGCGGGACAGCGTCTCACCCCAACCGCGCAGGCGGGGCAGCAGGTATTCGAGCTGGGCCAACTCGACCTGGGCCCGACCCTCCTTGCTCTTGGCGTGCTGGGCGAAGATGTCGAGGATCAGCGCCGTCCGGTCGACCACCTTGACCTTGGTGCGCTGTTCCAGGTTGCGGAGCTGGGACGGGGACAACTCACCGTCACAGATGACCGTGTCGGCACCGGCGGAGAGCACCACCGCGCCCAGGTCGTCGACCTTGCCCCGGCCGATGTAGGTGGCCGGGTCCGGCCGGGTACGCCGTTGGATCAGCCCTTCGAGCACCTGCGAACCGGCGGTCTCGGCCAGCGCGGCCAGCTCGGTCAGGGAGTTCTCCGCGTCGGTCTGGCTGCCCTCGGTCCAGACGCCGACCAGGACCACCCGCTCCAGCCGGAGCTGGCGGTATTCGACCTCGGTGACGTCGGTCAGCTCGGTGGAGAGGCCGGGGACCCGTCGCAGTGCCTGCCGCTCGGAGAGCTCGTAATCGCCGGTGGTGGCGTCGGGCTCGTCGTCGGGAAATGGAACGTGGGTCTCCTGGTCGCGCAAGCGTCTCTCCTGTCCGTTCTGTGCATGTACCGAGCAATCCTGACATGTGTCAACGCCGGGTGCACCTGCTATATGCCCACCGTCGGAACCGACAAAAGCGGGGGCGGCTGCCAGCGGCCCGAGCAGGGCGAGTAGAAATGGGCCAGCCGTTCAGCGCCGACGGAGGGGATCCGCGTGCCCACCACCCGACTGCCCAGTGCCGGATTCTCGATCACGATCCGGATCGCCGTACCCGCCGATGCGTCCTCGATCGGGCGGTTGACCACCTCCGTGGGCGAGGCCGGCGCCATCGTCACCGCGCTGGACGTGGTCGACTCCGACCCGACCCACGTGATCGTGGACCTCACCTGCGACACCGCCGACGCCGGGCACGCCGACCAGGTCGTGGACGCGCTCAGCACGTTGGACGGCGTGGACGTGCGCAAGGTCTCCGACCGCACCTTCCTGCTGCACCTCGGCGGCAAGATCGAGGTCAGCTCGAAGGTGGCGCTGCGGACCCGCGACGAACTGTCCCGGGCGTACACCCCGGGGGTGGCGCGGGTCTGCCAGGCGATCGCGGAGAACCCCGCCGACGCCCGACGACTGACCATCAAGCGCAACACGGTCGCCGTGGTCAGCGACGGCTCGGCCGTGCTCGGGCTGGGCAACCTCGGGCCGGCCGCCTCGCTGCCGGTGATGGAGGGCAAGGCGGCGCTGTTCAAGCGGTTCGGCGGGGTCGACGCCTGGCCGGTGGTGCTGGACACCCAGGACACCGACGAGATCGTCGCCATCGTGAAGGCGATCGCGCCCGCGTACGGCGGGATCAACCTGGAGGACATCGCCGCGCCGCGCTGCTTCGAGATCGAGGCCCGGCTGCGCGAGGCGCTGGACATCCCGGTCTTCCACGACGACCAGCACGGCACCGCGATCTGCGTGCTCGCCGCGTTGACCAACGCGTTGCGCGTCGTGGGCAAGCAGCTCGCCGACGTGCGGGTGGTGGTCTCCGGAGCCGGCGCGGCGGGCACCGCGATCATGAAGCTGCTGCTGCGCCAGGGCGTCGGCGACATCATCGCGTACGACCGGCAGGGCGCCCTGCACCGCGGTCAGACCGACCTCAACCCGGCCTGGCAGTGGCTGGCCGAGAACACCAACCGGGACGGCTACTCCGGTGACCTGGCCGGCGCGCTCAACGGCGCGGACGTCTTCATCGGGGTGAGCGCGCCGAACCTGCTCACCGGCGACGACGTCGCCACCATGGCCAAGGACTCGATCGTCTTCGCGCTGGCCAACCCGGACCCGGAGGTCGACCCCCGGGAGGCGCGCAAGCACGCCGCCGTGGTCGCCACCGGCCGCTCCGACCAGCCGAACCAGATCAACAACGTGCTCGCCTTCCCGGGCGTGTTCCGCGGCATGCTCGACGCGCACGCCGAGGAGTTCACCGAGGAGATGGCGCTGGCCGCCGCCCGGGCCATCGCCGACGTGGTCGGCGAGGAGAAGATCAACCCGACGGTCATCGTGCCCAGCGTCTTCGACTCCCGGGTGGCCCCGGCGGTGGCCGCCGCCGTCCGCGCCGCCGCCCAGAACCCGGCCGTCACCCCGCCCCCCGCCGCCGACCCGGGCCCGGCCGACCTCCCCGAGATCGCCGCCAACGCCTCCGCCACCCCCTGACGCCCGACGCTGACGCCCGGCTCCGGCCGCGCCCGGCACTCTGGACGCGTCAGACCGGGCTACCCGGCCCTGCACACCGTCGGGTAGCCCCGGAGACCGCCGGCACCGCCGATCATGGAGTTGTGGCACAGACAAAGCCCTCTGAATAGGGCATATCGCCGACCACAACTCCATGCTCGGCGCGGTCGGTGGGTGCGGCGGGGGCGGGGGCGGGGTGCCGGGAGTGGTCAGGTGAGGGCGAGGGTGCCGGTGGCCACCAGGACTGCGGGGCCGGAGAGCCAGCAGGAGTCCTCCTCGACGGTCACCGTGAGACGGCCGCCGGGCACGTCGACCGCGACCGTGCCGGTCTCCCGCCCGACGTCGTGCAGAGCGACGGCGGCGACCGCGCACGCGCCGGTGCCGCAGGACAGCGTCTCGGCCGAGCCGCGCTCGTAGACGCGCATCAGCACGTGCGGGTCACCGTCGGCGGCGCCCTCACCGGCAGCGGTGAACTCGACGTTCACCCCGTGCGGGAAGAGCTCCTCGTCGACGTGGGGCGCCCGGGTCAGGTCCAGGCCGGCGAGGTCCAGGCCGGCGGGCAGCGGGCAGACCAGGTGCGGATTGCCGACGTCCACCGCCGTGCCGGGCAGGGCTAGCCCGCCCAGGGCTGCGGTCGAGGCGGCGTACAACCGGGGACGCCGCATCTGGACGGCGACGGTGTCGCCGTCGACCCGGGCGTGCACGATGCCGGCGCGGGTGGCCACCGGCAGGTCGCCGTCGCCCGGGGTGGCCAGCCCGTTCTCCAGCAGGTACCGGACGAAGACCCGCGTGCCGTTGCCGCACATCTCGGCGAAGGAGCCGTCGGAGTTCCAGTAGTCCATGAACCACTCGGCCTCGCCGGCCAGGGCCACGCCGTCGGGGTGCTTGGCGGCACGGACCACGCGCAGCACGCCGTCCCCGCCGAGGCCGCGTCGCCGGTCGCAGATCGTCGCCACCAGGTCGGGCGTCAGATCGAGCGCGCCGTCCGGGTCGGGCAGGATCACGAAGTCGTTGGCGGTGCCGTGTCCCTTGGTGAACTCCACGCCTTCCATCATGGCGCAGCGGAGCGGGCCGCTCCGAGGGCGGCCTCGATCAGTGCCGGATCGGCCGAGTCGAGCCAGCGTACGCGCGGATCGCGGCGGAACCAGGACCGTTGGCGGCGGACGAAACGTCGGGTGGCCCGGATCGTCTCGTCGTGTGCCTCGGTCTCGGTCAGCTCACCGGCGAGGAAGCGCAGTACCTGCTGGTAGCCGAGCGCCCGGCTGGCCGTACGCCCCTGCGCCAGGCCGTGGCCGACCAGCTCGCGGGTCTCGGCGACCAGACCGTCGGCCCACATCCGGTCCACCCGCAGGGCGATGCGCTCGTCGAGCCGGGCCGTGTCCAGGTCGACGCCGAGCTGGACGGCCGGGTAGTAAGGCGTCGGTTCCGGCAGGGCGGCGGTGAAGGGCCGACCGGTCAGCTCGATGACCTCCAGCGCCCGGACGATCCGCCGGCCGTTGCCGGGCAGGATGCCGTCGGCTGCCACCGGGTCGGCCGCGCGCAGCCGCGCGTACAGCGGTGCCGGGCCGACGGCGGCCAGCTCGCCCTCCAGGCGTTCGCGCAGCGCCGGGTCGGTGCCGGGGAACTCGAACCGCTCCAGCACCGCCCGCACGTACAGTCCGGAGCCGCCGACCAGCAGCGGCACCCGGCCCCGGGCCAGGATGTCGTCGATCGCCGCGCGGGCCAGTCGTTGGTACTCCGCGACGCTGGCCGGTTCGGTCACCTCCCAGAGGTCCAGCAGGTGGTGCGGCACGCCCTCGCGTTCGGCGACGGTGAGCTTCGCGGTGCCGATGTCCAGGCCCCGGTAGAGCTGCATCGAGTCGGCGTTGACGACCTCACCGCCGAGCGCGTGCGCCAGCGCGATGCTCAGCGCCGACTTGCCCGCCGCGGTCGGCCCGACCACCGCGACCACCGTGCCCGGGGCGCTCATGCCCGCTCCCAGTTCGCCACCAGGTAGGCCACGCCGTAGGGGGCGCTGTGGTGCCGCAGTTCGCCGTGCCAGTCGCCGCCGCTGGCCCGCGCCGCACCGGCGAGCACCTGCCAGGGCGCCCGCCCGGCGACCCGGAGCTGCGCCGACCGGACGGGGTCCAGGCCGAACAGCGCGTCGACGTCCGCGTCGGCGAGGGCTTCGGCGACCGTCTCGTCGTACGCCTCGGCGCGCGGATCGGCGTAGCCGGGCGCCTTCTCGCCCCGGCAGGCCGACCCGTCCCCCATCACCAGCAGCGCCCAGGGTCGGCCGGACACGAGACGGGCACCGAGGTCGGCACACGCTCCGACCGACGCGTCGGCCGCCACGGTCGACATGCGCCACGTCGCGTCGCCGGACGCGGGCGACGGGTGACGATTCAGCAGCCAGGCACCGACGAGCAGGCCGAGTGGTAGGCGGTCGGTGCCGGGCCGGTCACCGGGGAGGTCGCCGAGGCGTACCTCCAGCGGCAGGCCCCAGGGCGCGAAGCTGCCCTGGAACGGCGGATCGAGCGCGGCGGTGCGCTCGGCGGCCCCGACCACCAGCACGTCGTGCGCGCCCGAGTCGAGCAGCCGGGCGACGGCGGCGTCACAGGCGGCGCGGAGGTCGTCCAGTTCGGGCGCGGCGGCACCGGCCACCTCGGGGACCAGCAGCGGTGGGTGGGGGCAGACGGCGGCGGCGACCAGTGGCACCCGGCAACCGTATCGGGCGGCCGGGCAGGTGGCGCCGAGCACCGGCCGGCGGGCCCCTCGGTCGTACGCCGTTCGGCGAAAAGCGGCACGCCGGTTCGGACGGTGACGACAGAGGGCTAGGACACCGTATGGTCACGGTCGGCGATAGGCGCTCGACGCGGACCGGGGCGGACCTGTGACAATGCCCGGAGAACTTTGACTGCGCCGTGGCGGGCCCGGGAGGCTGCTCCCTGGGCACCGGGAGATCGAGGATGGGCACATGAGCGACTGGACTGCCTTCGGACGGGTGGACGCGGACGGCACCGTTTACGTCAAGACCGCCGAGGGCGAGCGGGTGGTCGGATCCTGGCAGGCGGGAGCACCCGAGGAGGGGTTGGCGCACTTCGCGCGCCGCTTCGCCGACCTGGTGACCGAGGTGGATCTGACCGAGGCGCGGCTCAACTCCGGCGCGGCGGACGCCAACCATTCGCTGAGCACGATCCGGCGCATCCGTGCCTCGTTGGCCGAGGCACACGTGGTCGGCGACATCGACGCCCTTGCCGCCCGGCTCGACAAGCTCGCCACGGTGGCCGAGGAGAAGGCCGGCGAGGCGCGGGCCGCCAAGGAGGCCGCCCGGACCGAGGCTCTGGCGCGCAAGACCGCGCTCGTCGAGGAGGCCGAGAAGCTGGCCGCCGAGTCGACCGGCTGGAAGACCGCCGGCGACCGGCTCAAGGAGATCCTCGACGAGTGGAAGACCATCCGGGGGGTCGACAAGAAGACCGACGGCGAGCTGTGGAAGCGGTTCGCCGCCGCCCGGGACGGTTTCACCCGCCGCCGGGGCGCCCACTTCGCCTCCCTGGACGCGCAGCGCAAGCAGGCGCAGACGGTCAAGGAGGAACTGGTCGCCGAGGCCGAGAAGATCAAGGACTCCAGTGAGTGGGCGTCCACGGCCAACCAGCTCAAGGAGCTGATGAACCAGTGGAAGGCCGCCCCGCGCGCCTCCAAGGAGGCCGAGCAGCGGCTCTGGGAGAGGTTCCGCGCCGCGCAGGACGCCTTCTTCACCCGGCGCAGTGAGGTCTTCTCGGCACGGGACAACGAGCAGCGCGCCAACCTGGAGCGCAAGCAGGCGCTGCTCGCCGAGGCCGAGGCGCTCGACGTCGAGGGCGACCCGAAGGGCGCGCAGGCCAAGCTGCGCGACATCCAGGCACAGTGGCACGAGGCCGGACGGGTTCCCCGGGAGGCGGCGGCCGGGCTGGAGCGCCGGCTGCGGACCATCGACGAGAAGGTCCGCGAGGTGATGGACTCGGCCTGGCGCCGGACCACCCGAGAGGACAACCCGCTGCTGGCCCAGATGCGGTCCCAGGTGGCCGAGGCCGAGGAGCGGCTGGCCCGTGCCCAGGCGGCCGGCGACGCCCGACGGATCAAGGAGGCCGAGCAGGCGCTCGCCTCGAAGCGGCAGTTCCTCCAGTTGGCCGAACAGGCTGGCTGAGCGCACCCCGGACGACCCCGGTTCCCGTGTGGGAGCCGGGGTTTTTCCGTCGCCGAAACCCCTGGTCAGCACGATGTGAACGTACGACATTTACATCGAGCCGATTCTATGGTTACCTGGGGAAAGCGTTTGCCCTCCGGGGCCAGACACGCCGAGCCACTCCGACCCACTCCGTCCGACGGCAGGCCGCACTCCGCGAACACCCCGGCACCGCCGCCCCTGGGCAGGGCAGTCACCGGCGCCGGAGCGTACCCCCTGCCGACCGGATGACGCATCGAGGCCGACGCCACGGGACGCACCACCGGCACCCGATCGTGGCGGGCCGCATCGCGGACGCGTCCGGGCAGCGACAGTCGGTCCGCGAACACCACGCGTCGTCCGGCCCGTTCCGCGTACCCGAGGATGAGGAGAAATCTCCGTGCTTGCATTCGTCACGCGTCGCCTGACCCGGCGACTCGCGGCGCTGGCCGCCACGGCGGTCGCGCTGCCCACGGCGCTCGTCGCGGTGACGGCCGCCCCCGCCACGGCGGCGACCGTCGACACCAGTGCGTACTACGTGTTCGTGAACCGCAACAGCGGCAAGGCGATGGACCTGTGGAACTGGTCCACCGCCGACGGCGGCGAGATCCGGCAGTTCACCCGCGCCGACGGCAACAACCAGCAGTTCCAGTTCGTCGACGTGGGCAGCGGCTACTACCAGCTCCGGAACCGGCACTCCGGCAAGGTCGTCAGCATCCCCAACTCGAACGACGGCGTACAGGTCACCCAGGTCACCGCGAGCAGCGACACCAAGCAGCACTTCCGGCTCGCGGACTCCGCCAACGGCGACGTCCGGTTCATCAGCCGGCACAGCAACAAGGCCCTCGAAGTGTGGCAGTGGTCCACCGCCGACGGTGGGATCGTCTCGCAGTACGCCGACATCGACGGCGCCAACCAACGGTGGCAGTTGGTCCGGCTCGGTGGTGGCACCACTCCCCCGCCGAACCCCGGCCCGCAGACAGGACTGGTCGGCTGGGCCACCCAGAACGGCGGCACCAGCGGCGGTGGCAGCGCCGGCACCACCACGGTGACCACCGCCTCGGCGCTGACCAGCGCGCTCGGCTCCAGCAGCGCGGCGGTGATCCGGGTCTCCGGCACCATCAACTGCTCGGGCATGCTGCGGGTCCGGTCCAACAAGACCATCCTCGGCAACGCGGGCGCGACGATCGTCGGGTGCGGCTTCACCATCAACGGTGACCGCAACGTGATCATCCGGAACCTGACATTCCGCAACTGGGGCGACGACGCGATCAACATCGAGCAGTCGGCCACCAACATCTGGGTCGACCACAACACCTTCAGCGCCGGCTACGACGGCGCGGTCGACATCAAGCGCGGCTCCGACTTCATCACCGTGTCGTGGAACCGGGTGTTCAGCCACGACAAGACCATGCTGCTCGGGCACAGCGACGACAACGCCGGTCAGGACGTCGGCAGGCTGCGGGTGTCGTACCACCACAACTGGTTCGACGGCAGCAACCAGCGCAACCCCCGGGTCCGCTTCGGCAACCCGGTGCACGTCTACAACAACTTCTACAGCAACGTGCGCGGCTACGGCGTGGCGTCCACGATGAACGCCGGTGTGCTGGTCGAGGGCAACTACTTCGAGAACACCCCCGACCCGTTCCACCGGGGTGAGGGCGACTCCGGCCCCGGCTCACTGGTGGCCCGCAACAACCACTTCGTCAACTCGGGCAGCGGACAGAGTGGCGGCAGCGTGGCCGGAATCCCGTACGCGTACACCCTGGACACGCCGAGCAACGTCAAGTCGATCGTGACGGGCGGCGCGGGCGCCGGACGGATCTCGGTCTGACCGCGCGGGCCGGTCGGGGCGCGGCACGCCGGGCCCCGACCGGCTCTCAGGTCGCGACGGCGCAGCCGCTCGTCGGCGCGGGCACCACGGCCGGCGCGCCGACCGACGGCAACCCGAGCAACACCCCGGGGGTACGCGGCGAGCGACCCGCCTCGGCCGCGTCACCGGCCCGGGTACGCCGGTGCGACAGCGGCTCCCCGTCCGCGTTGAGGTGGTGCGGGGCGGCGTAGGTGATCGCGGTGTGCACGATGTCGCCCGGCCGGATCGAGCCCGGCTCGACCGCACCGGTCGCGAAGTGCACCAGGCGGCCGTCGCGGGCCCGGCCGGACATCCGGCCGGTGCGCTCGTCCTTGCGGCCCTCCCCGACGGCGACCAGCACCTCGACGGTCTCACCGACCAGCTTGCGGTTCTCCGCCCAGGTGATCTCCTCCACGCAGGCGATCAACCGCTCGTACCGCTCCTGCACGACCTGCTTGGGCAGTTGGCCGTCCATGGTCGCGGCGGGCGTGCCGGGGCGCTTGGAGTACTGGAACGTGAAGGCGGAGGAGAACCGCGCCTCGCGGACCACGTCCAGCGTGCGCGCGAAGTCCGCCTCGGTCTCGCCGGGGAACCCGACGATGATGTCCGTGGTGATCGCCGCGTCCGGCATGGCGGCGCGGACCTTCTCGATGATGCCCAGGTACTTGTCCGACCGGTACGACCGGCGCATCGCCCGCAGCACCTCGTCGGAGCCGGACTGCAACGGCATGTGCAGCGCGTGGCAGACGTTCGGCGTCTCGGCCATCGCGGCGATCACGTCGTCGGTGAAGTCCTTCGGGTGCGGGCTGGTGAACCGGACCCGCTCCAGCCCGTCGATCTCGCCGCAGGCGCGCAGCAGCTTGCCGAAGGCGTACCGGTCGCCGAACTCCACGCCGTACGAGTTGACGTTCTGCCCGAGCAGCGTCACCTCCAGCACGCCCTCGTCGACGAGCGCGCGGACCTCGCTGAGGATGTCGCCGGGCCGGCGGTCCTTCTCCCGGCCCCGCAGCGACGGCACGATGCAGAAGGTGCAGGTGTTGTTGCACCCCACCGAGATCGACACCCACCCGGCGTACGTGGACTCGCGGCGGGTCGGCAGCGTCGACGGAAACACGTCGAGGGCTTCGAGGATCTCCACCTCGGCGGCCGTGTTGTGCCGGGCCCGCTCCAGCAGCACCGGCAGCGAGCCGATGTTGTGGGTGCCGAAGACCACGTCGACCCAGGGCGCCTTGCGGACGATGTCACCGCGGTCCTTCTGGGCCAGGCAGCCGCCGACTGCGATCTGCATCCCCGGGTGCCGGTCCTTGACCGGCCTCAGGTGCCCGAGGTTGCCGTACAGTCGGTTGTCGGCGTTCTCGCGGACCGCGCAGGTGTTGAACACCACCACGTCCGGGTTGTCGTCGGCCTCGCCCGCGCGGACGTAGCCCGCCTGCTCGAGCAGGCCGGAAATGCGCTCGGAGTCGTGCACGTTCATCTGGCAGCCGTAGGTGCGCACCTGGTAGGTGCGCGGGCCGCCCGCCGCTGCGGTAGTCATGACGTGCAAAGCGTAGCCGGACCCGTGGAACGGTCGGAACGAGGAGGAGCCGTGTGCCGGAGCATCAAGACCCTGCGTGAGCCGTACACCCCACAGGTCACCGACGCGGACGTGGAGGCAGCGGCGTTGCAGTACGTCCGGAAGATCTCCGGATTCCGGGCCCCGGCGGCGCACAACGCCGCCGCGTTCGACGCCGCGGTGGCCGCGGTCGCCGCCGCCACCCGCACCCTGCTCGACGAACTCGTGGTCCGTGGTGCCCGCCCGAGCTGACGCCGCACCTCGTGGCCGGCCGTGGTGAAAGGAAGGGCACCTTACTAACGCCTGCGGTAGAGCAAGGGCCCCCTGTTAACCCGCAACCTCGCGTCCGCGGCTCGTCCCGTCGCCGAACCGGCAGGCGGCGTACCGCTGTGAGCCGGCTGGAGGCGTACCGCGTTAAGAGGGTGCCCGTGCTCTGCACGAGGCGTTAACAGGGGGCCCTTCCTTGCACCTCAGGCGGCGGCTAGGGCGGGGTTCACCGAGTCCGGGGTCCACCGCGACCCCCGGCACCGGGACCAGCCCCGACAGCGCGCGTCGGCCTCGGTGCAGAGGCGACGCTCGCTGAGCACCTCACCGTCGTCGGTCTCCCGCACGTCGAAGTGCACCGGGCGGATACTTCCGTCGGGTGCGACCAGCAGGTGCCGGGTCTCGTCGAGCGTGTCGTCGCGCAGCAGGCAGTTGCGGTCGAGCAGCCGGGCCAGCGCCGCGACGCTGGGCAGCTCGGGCAACCCGTCGGGTACGCCGTAACAGTCCACGATCGTGGCGAACTCCCCCGGTGCCTGCCACACGTCGCAGATCACCGCGTACGTTGGCAGACGGGCCGGATCGGCCACGGCCAGGGGCATCACCACCCGACCGAGTGCCTCGGCCAGTGCCGGGTAGACCTCCACCGGTCGTACCTGGTCGATTCTCCAGTTCCACAGCTCGGTCACGCCGCCTCCTCGCTGTGCTCGTTCCACCGGCCTCCGGATCGGGCCTTACTGACGATGGTGGGGGGCATTTGCCCCAAGCCGGGGGCAAGTTACCGGTCTGTGACCATTCTGGGCAAAATTTCCCGACGCCACATCGCTGCGGGTAGCGGGAAGGTGACAGTTTATCGGGTATGGTCCGCGCTCCCACGCAGCGGCTCGCCGAGGCATCGTCCCGCGCGCCGGCCGCCTCCAGCAGGGCCACGACGCGGGTCAGCGCAGCACGATGCGGTGTTCGCTGCGGGGCCGCAGTTCGCCGATCACCGGAGCACCCGGCACCTCACCGGCCACCAGCAGGCCACCCGAGGTCTGCGCGTCGGCCAACAGCAGTCGCTCGGCCTCACCGACGGCGCCGAAGTCGGTCCACGGGGTGACCCATTCGAGGTTTCGGCGGGAGCCACCGCTGACGTACCCGTCCCGCACCGCCTCGACGGCGCCGGTCAGATAGGGCACCCGGGCGACGTCGATCACCACGGTCAGTTCACTGGCCCGGGCCAGTTTCGACGCGTGGCCGAGCAGACCGAATCCGGTCACGTCGGTGCCGCAGCGCACACCGGCCGCCACCGCCGCCCGAGCCGCCTCCCGGTTGAGGGTGGTCATCGCGGCGACCGCCTCGGGGAAGCTCTCCCCGGTGTTCTTGTGCCGGGTGTTGAGCACGCCGACGCCGAGCGGTTTGGTCAGCGAGAGCGGCAGCCCGGCCCGCCCGCCGTCGAGGGTGATCAGTTCCTCCGGCCGGACCAGACCGGTGACGGCCAACCCGTACTTGGGGCCGTCGTCGTCGACGCTGTGGCCGCCGGCCAGGTGACACTCGGCCTCCCGGGCCACGTCCCGGCCGCCGCGCAGCACCTCGCGCGCCAACTCCAGCGGCAGTACGTCACGGGGCCAGCAGAGCAGGTTCAGCGCCACCAACGGGGTGCCGCCCATCGCGTACACGTCGGAGAGCGCGTTGGTGGCGGCGATCCGACCCCAGTCGTACGCGTCGTCCACCACCGGCGTGAAGAAGTCGGCGGTGGTCACCACGCCGGTCCGCTCGTCCAGCCGGACCACTGCCGCGTCGTCCCCGTGATCGAGCCCGACCAGCAGGTCGGCCGCGCCGGCGGCGGGACCGAGCCCGGCCACCATCTCCTCCAGCTCGCCGGGTGGGATCTTGCAGGCGCATCCGCCGCCGCGGGCGTACCTCGTCAGCCGTGTCCGTTCAGTCATCAGCCCATGATCTCCGTCACTGCGCGTGAGCACCATCGCTGACCGGCAAACTCGGACTTCAGGTCAGGATCCGGGTCGGTGTTACCGCTCCGTGACCAACTGAGTTGTCTACCGACATGTCGCCCCGCCTACAGTGGCCGCTAACCGAGGGTCATCCGGCCCTCAAAGCAATGAGGGGGACGGTGGACGACGTGACGACGGGCGAACCGCTCATCGTGCTGGACTCGGTCAACAAGTGGTTCGGGCCGTTGCATGTACTGGACGACGTCTCGGTGTCGGTGAACCGGGGTGAGGTGGTCGTAGTGATCGGCCCGTCCGGCTCCGGCAAGTCGACCCTGTGCCGCACGATCAACCGACTTGAGCCGATCAACTCCGGCACCATCACGTTCGACGGCCAGACGCTGCCGGCCGAGGGCAAGGCCCTGGCGAAGCTGCGCAGCGAGGTCGGGATGGTGTTCCAGTCCTTCAACCTCTTCGCGCACAAGACGATCCTTGAGAACGTCACCCTTGGCCCGGTCAAGGTGCGCAAGGAGAAGCCGGCGGCGGCCCGCGAGCGGGGTCTGGCCCTGCTCGACCGGGTGGGCATCGCCAACCAGGCCGACAAGTACCCGGCCCAGCTCTCCGGCGGTCAGCAGCAGCGCGTGGCGATCGCCCGGGCGCTGGCCATGCAGCCCAAGGCGATGCTCTTCGACGAGCCCACCAGCGCACTCGACCCGGAGATGGTCGGCGAGGTGCTGGAGGTGATGACCTCGCTGGCCCGGGACGGCATGACCATGGTCGTGGTGACCCACGAGATGGGCTTCGCCCGGCACGCCGCCAACCGGGTCATCTTCATGGCCGACGGAAAGCTGGTCGAGGAGTCCACCCCGAACGAGTTCTTCGCCAGCCCGAAGACCGACCGGGCCAAGGACTTCCTCTCCAAGATCCTCACTCACTAGTTCCGACCGAATAGGAGCACGCCGTCCCCCCGGCGGCGGAGCTTTGTCGCAGAAGGAGATGAAAAATGCGTATTAAGCGCATAGCGGCGTTTGCCGCGGCAGCCACCCTCGCCCTCGGCATGACCGCCTGTGGCGGTGACGACGCCGACGACGCCGCCGGCGAGACCAAGGACTTCGCCGCCGGCAGCACGATGGAGCGCCTCAACAAGGCACAGTCCATCAAGATCGGCACCAAGTTCGACCAGCCGCTGTTCGGCCTCAAGGGCCTCGACGGCGCCCCGCAGGGCTTCGACGTCGAGATCGGCAAGGTCATCGCCGCCGAGCTGGGCATCCCGGAGAGCAAGATCGAGTGGGTCGAGACCCCGTCCGCGGTTCGCGAGCAGCGGATCGAGGAGTCGGCGGTCGACCTGGTGATCGCGACCTACACGATCAACGACACCCGCAAGGAGCGGATCGACTTCGCCGGGCCGTACTACATCGCCGGCCAGACGATCCTGGTCCGGGCCGACGAGAACGAGATCACCGGCCCCGACTCGTTCAAGACCACCACCAAGAAGATCTGCTCGGTGCAGGGTTCGACCCCGGCCAAGAACATCGAGCCGTACCTGAGCAACGTCGCCGAGCAGCTCGTCGTCTTCGACGTGTACACCAAGTGCCTCGACGCCCTCAAGGGCGGCCAGGTGGACGCGATCACCACGGACAACGTGATCCTGACCGGCTACATGTCGCAGAACGAGGGCCAGTTCAAGCTCGCCGGTGAGCCCTTCACCGAGGAGCCGTACGGCATCGGCCTCAAGAAGGGCGACAACGACTTCCGCACCTTCCTGAACGACACCCTGGAGGCGTCCTTCGCCGACGGCCGTTACCTGAAGGCCTGGAAGGACACCGCGGGCAAGGTCGACTCGACCGACCCGAAGATCCCGACCGTCGACCGCTACTGATCCCTTAGCTGAAGGGTGATTTCGTGAACGTCCTCGTCGACAATTTCGACGTCTTTCGCAGTGGATTCTTTGTCACTCTTCAGCTCTGCATCCTGTCGGCCACGGGGGCGTTGATCCTCGGCGTCCTCGTGGCCGTCATGCGGATCTCGCCGGTGCCGCCACTGCGGTGGCTCGGCGGAGCGTATGTCACGGTGCTGCGCAACTGTCCACTGACGATTGTCATGTTCTTCGCGGCGTTCGGTCTCCCGGCACTCGGGTCCAACGCCGACTTCCTCCGGATCCCGGGGCTCGACGCGGTCTTCCAGCGTATGGGCACCGACCTCCCGTACTTCCGGTTCGCGTTCATCGCGCTGAGCGTCTACACGGCCGCGTTCGTGGCCGAGGCGGTCCGCAGCGGCGTCAACGGCGTGTCGAGCGGCCAGGCCGAGGCGGCTCGGGCCATCGGGCTGACCTTCACGCAGAACCTGCGCTTCGTCGTCCTGCCCCAGGCATGGAAAGGAGCGATCGTGCCGCTCGGCAGCGTGCTGATCGCCATGATCAAGAATTCGGCGCTGGCCGGCTTCTTCGGCGTCGCCGGAGACCTCTCCGCCAGTGGCCAGGCGCTCACCAGCGTGGGTGGCCTGCCGATCATCCCCGTCTTCATCGGCATCAGCCTGGGCTACCTGATCCTCACGGTCCCCCTCGGCCTGATGCTGGACCGGATCGAGCGCCGTCAGGCGGTGGCCCGATGAGCAACCAGACGATGTCCGTCCTCTACGACGCCCCCGGTCCGCGCGCCCGCCGGATCACCATCATCTCCAGTGTGCTCGCCGCCGTCGCGGCCGTCGCCGGTGCCTACTTCCTCATCTACCGGCCGCTCGACGAGCGTGAGCAGTTCGCGATGGAGAAGTGGGGACCGCTGGTCGACCCGAGCAACGAGGTCTTCGGCCAGGTGTGGACCCAGCTCGGCCAGGGCTTCCGGGCCACGCTGATCGCCGCCGCGCTGGCCATCGTCAGCTCGCTGATCTTCGGTACCCTGCTCGCCATCCTGCGGGTGCAGCTCAAGGCGCTGATGCGCCGTCGCTTCACCACCCTGGCGCCGCCGGTGGCCCTGGTCGTACGCGGGCTGAGCTGGGTGCTCAACGGCGTGACCAAGTTCTTCGTCGAGGTGTTCCGGGGACTGCCGGTCGTCATCACGATCTTCTTCTGCGCCAGCGGCCTGCCGGTGCTCGGCGTGGACCTGGGCAGCATCCTGTGGTATCTGGTGATCGGCCTGACCATCTACAACGGTGTGGTCATCGGTGAGATCCTCCGCTCCGGCATGGAGGGCCTGCCCGGCGGCCAGCGCGAGGCGGCCGACGCGATCGGTCTGACCTCGTTCCAGGCGACCCGGATGATCCTGCTGCCGCAGGCGTTCCGGATCATGCTCCCGGCGCTGATCAGCCAGCTCGTCGTGGTCTTCAAGGACACCTCGCTCGGCTTCATCATCAGCTACGAGGAGGTGCTCCGGAAGAGCAGCTTCATCATCCAGGTGCTGGACAACCCGATCCAGGTGTACTTCGTCGTCGGTGTCATCTACATCGCCGTCAACTACCTGCTGTCGAAGCTCGCCGAGTACGCCCAGCGGCGCCTCGCCCAGGGCCGTCGGACGATCAAGAAGCCGGAGCCGACGCAGGCCGCCCCCATGACGGGATCGGCCACCCCTCAGGAGACCGAGGCGGTGGCGGGCACCACCACCTGACCTCGATCAGGACGCAACACCCCAACCGGATGGCCGGTCGGAGGCGAGAAGCCACCGACCGGCCATCGGCGTCAGCGGGCGATCTCGGTGACCCGGGACTCGCGGACCACCGTCACCCGGATCTGCCCCGGGTAGGTCAACTCCTCCTCGACCTGCTTGGCCACGTCGCGGGCCAGCACCGCCGCGCCGATGTCGTCGACGTCGTCCGGCTTGACCATCACCCGGATCTCCCGGCCCGCCTGCATCGCGAAGACCTTCTCCACGCCGTGCTTGCCGGCGGCGATCTCCTCGATCCGCTCCAGTCGCTTCACGTACGCCTCCAGGCTCTCCCGCCGGGCCCCCGGCCGTCCCCCGGAACAGGCGTCGGAGGCCTGGGTGAGCACCGCCTCGACGGTCTGCGGCGGCACCTCGTTGTGGTGCGCCTCGATGGCGTGCACCACGTCCTCGCTCTCGCCGTACTTGCGGGCCACGTCGGCGCCGATGATGGCGTGGCTGCCCTCCACCTCGTGGGTGAGCGCCTTGCCGATGTCGTGCAGGAACGCCGCCCGCTTGATCAGCGGCACGTCCAGACGCAGCTCGGCGGCCATCACCCCGGCGATGTGCGCGGTCTCCACCAGGTGCTTGAGCACGTTCTGCCCGTACGAGGTGCGGTAACGCAGCCGTCCCAGCAGCGTGACCAGCTCGTCGTGGATCTCGGTGATCCCGACCTCGACCAGGGCGTCCTCGGCGGCCCGTCGGCAGAGCTGGTCCACCTCCTGGCGGGCCAGGTCGTGCACCTCCTCGATCCGGTGCGGATGGATCCGCCCGTCGAGCACCAGCTTCTCCAGCGTCAGCCGACCCACCTCCCGGCGTACCGGGTCGAAGCAGGACAGCAGCACCGCCTCAGGGGTGTCGTCGATGATCAGGTTGACGCCGGTGACCGACTCGAATGCCCGGATGTTGCGGCCCTCCCGACCGATGATCCGGCCCTTCATCTCGTCGCCCGGCAGGTGCAGCACACTGACCACGCTCTCCGCGGTCTGTTCGCTGGCCACCCGTTGGATCGCGTCGACCACGATGTGCCGGGCCCGCTGCTCGGCCGTGGACCGGGCGTCGGACTCGATGTCCCGCACCAGCAGCGCCGCCTCCCGCTTGGCCTGGGTCTCGATCGCCTCGACCAGCTCGGTACGGGCCGCGTCGGCGGTCAGTCCGGCCACCCGCTCCAACTCCCGGCGCCGCTGGTTCTCCGCCTCGGCCAGCTCCGCCTCCCGGACGGCCAGCGCCGCCTCCCGCGTCGCCAACGCCGCGTTCGCGGCGGTGAGCTGACGTTCCCGCTCGGCGAGCCGTTCCACCTCCTCGGTGTGCAGCCGCTCCCGCTCGTCCATCCGGGTGGCCCGCCGCTCGACCTCGGCGGCCTGCTCCCGGGTGGTCGCGGCGAGCACCGCCACCTCCCGCTCACCGCTGCGCCGGGCCGCCGTGCGTAACTGTTCGGCGTCCGCCTCGGCCTGCTTGTGTGCCCGTTCCAGCACGGCGTCCGCCTCGGCGCGGGCGTCGTCGAGCACCCGGCGGGCCTCCGCCCGGGCCGACTTCGCCTCCGCCTTGGCTCCCGCCGCCTCGGCGCGCGCCGCGGACGCCGCCGACTTGGCCACGTCGATGGTGCTGTTCACCTCGTCGGCGGCGGACCGCAACGCCGCCAGCGACTGCTCCTGACGGTCCTTCTCCGCGATGTACGCGGGGTCCTCGGGCGCCGGGCGGGACTGCATGCCGCGCAGCACCCGCAGCCCGAGGAAGGCCGCGCCGAGCACCACCACGGTCAGCAGCAGGACGGCGACCAGGAGCACCACGTCCAGGCCCCTCATACGGCGGCTCCCCGGGCTGCGGCACCGGTCGTCACGGTGCGGCGCAACGGCGCCGCCGGGTGCTCTCCCGGCGACCCTGAACTCTGCTCACCGTCGTCGGTGGCCTCCGCACCCCCCGCAGCGGGTGCACCAGTCCCCCCGCTCATGTCGGCCACCCGATGGACCCGTACCGCCTCGACATGGCGCGCCTCCCCTGAACGTCGCGCCGCAGGCAGCATGCCGGTGGGCACGCTCCTACGGCTCTGGACGCCCGACCGGAGCGCCTGGCCGTGGGATGGCTTCCTCCGCCGACCGGTCGCTGGACCGTCGGCGGGCCGGGTGCAGTTGTCCCGTCGGACCCGGACCGGCCTGTCCGTGCTCGACGTATGCAGCCGGCGAACCGGCCAAAGTGATGCTGTTCTGTTACGAGATCTATGTTGTGCGCTTAGCCTGCGCCGGTCGGGCAATGTGAGCCTTTATGGCGAGGCTAGGACTCCAACGCCCTCCGGTCAAGAAGTCATGATCAAACCACCCGGACGGAGAGAAGTTGTGCAGTCACTCTGCGCCACCGCAGAGTCGGACTTCAGCGGACAAACGCCACCGGTGAACGGACCGGCCTCCGGTCAGTCGCCCGAACCGCCCGCCGCGTCCCCCTCGGCGTCGATCAGGGCGTCCGCGTCGAGGTGCTCGGCGAACTCGGCCGCCTCGGCGCTCTGCGCCGCCAGGGCGTCCTTCACCGCGCGGATCGCCACGCCCGGTGGATAGCCCTTGCGGGCCAACGTGCCGACCAGCCGCCGGAACACCGCATCCGGCTCACCCCGAGCCGTCCGCAGCTTCCGCTCGACCAGGGCCCGCGCGGTCTCCGCCTCGGTGGTCTCATCCAACTCGTCCAGCGCCTCGCTGGCGGTGTCACCGTCCACGCCACGTCGACGCAGCTCGTTGGCGAGCGCCCGACGGGCCAGCCCTCGGCCGGCGTGCCGGCTGCTCACCCAGGCCCGGGCGAACGCGGCGTCGTCGATGATGCCGACCTCGTCGTACCGATCGAGGACCCCGACAGCGGTCTCCTCGGAGATGCCCCGTCGGGCCAGCGCGGTGGCCAACTCGGCACGGGTGCGCGGACGCACCGCGAGCTGCCGCAGGCAGATCTCCCGTGCCACCTCGGCCTCGTCCCGGGGTGGACCCGCTCTTCGACCACCCGCCGCCCCGTCGGTCGACGGCGTGCCGGAGCCCGTCCCGTCGTCGGGCGGACCGGCGGCCGGGCCGGACCCGGCGGCGCGGCGACCTCGGCGGGGGCGAGGGGTGCCATCGGCCGTACGAGGCGGACTGGCATCCCAGCCCCGCCCCGTACGCCCGCGTCGTCCAGCCATGAGTCAGATCAGAAGTCGACCGGCGGCAGCTCCGGGCCACCGGCGGCATCGCCCACGCCGGCCCCGACACCGAGCTTCTCCAGGATCTTCTTCTCGATCTCGGCGGCCACGTCCGGGTTCTCCCGGAGGAACTCGCGGGCCTTCTCCTTGCCCTGGCCGAGCTGGTCACCGTCGTAGGTGTACCAGGCGCCGGACTTACGGATGATCGCCTGCTCGACGCCGACGTCGATCAGCGAACCCTCACGGGAGATGCCCTTGCCGTACATGATGTCGAACTCGGCCTGCTTGAACGGCGCGGCCACCTTGTTCTTGACGACCTTGACCCGGGTGCGGTTACCGACCACGTCGGTGCCGTCCTTGAGGCTCTCGATGCGACGCACGTCGAGCCGGACCGAGGCGTAGAACTTCAGCGCCCGACCACCCGTCGTCGTCTCGGGGCTGTTGTGCACCATGACCCCGTCGACGAAGTAGTTGTGGTTGCCCTCCACCTCGATGTCGAACCGGTTCATGGAGCGGGCCTTGGGCTTGACCCGGACGTCGATGACCCGGGCGGGGACCGGCGTGAGCTCCTCCGCGACGAACTGCGGCTCGACGGCGTACCGGCCACGGAAACGCGGCAGCAGCTTCGACTCCATCGCCACCGGCACGTACGAAGCGACCAGCTCCTGGAACCTCGCCGACGACTCGGTGGTGAAGATGATCGACGCCGTCTGCCGCGCCCCACGGGAGACCAGCTTCACGTCCATGCCGTACGCGTCACGCAGGTGCTCGACCAGCCGGTCGCGGCTGCCCTCCGCCATCGCCTCGACGCAGATCTCGATCCGGCCGGAACCGCCGGCCGTGCGCGTCTGCGCACCCGTGGACCGGACCGTGAAGCAGCCGTCGTCCATGTACCACACCGCGAGGGCGAGCGGGGTCAGCGCCTTGAGGTAGTCCCAACTCAGGTGCTTCTTACCGTCACCCAGGTAGACGGCCCGACGCAGTTCGTCCAGCTCCGGCAGCGGCGTGAAGTCGACGAAGGCCGCGCCTCGGGAGTCGCTGCGGCGGGAGTGCCCGATGTTGTCGAGCAGCGAGACCTTCCAGTCGAGGTAGTCGACCTGCTGTGCGCCGTGACCGAGGCGGAAACGGACACCGGAGCGGTCCCGGCGGTTCGGCGAGAGAGCGCCGTCGCCCATCAGCGAACCGAGCACCACCTGCCACTGCTGCTCACTGAGGCGCCGCGCCTCGGCCAACATCACCCGGTCACCGGCGATCACCTCGCCCGCCTCGCGCCAGCCACCGGGAGTGCGGATCAGGTGGTTGGCGGTAGCGGCGAACTGCGCCCGCCCGTTGCCGCCGGACTTGGCGACGGTGAACTGGAGGAACTGCTCGGCCGGACCGTTGTTGAACCAGTTGACGATCCGCTTCGGCTCGACCCGGTCGGTCTCCGGGTCGTAGGAGAGGACCTCGACGTCCATCCGCTGGTTGACGATCTTGCCGATCTTCTCCTGGGTGCCGTCGGCCAGGGTGACCCGGGTCGAGTACGACATGCACCCGAACATGACGCCGATCTTCTCGCGGAGCTGGTTGATGAAGATCGCGGTGGTGCCGGTGTTGTTGAGCACACCGGTGATCTTCCGCAGCGCCTGGCTCATCAACCGGGCCTGTAGACCGACGTGGCTGTCGCCCATCTCGCCCTCGATCTCGGCGCGCGGCACCAGCGCGGCGACCGAGTCGATCACGATGATGTCGATGGCGCCGGAGCGGACCAGCATGTCCGCGATCTCCAGCGCCTGCTCGCCGGTGTCCGGCTGGGAGACCAGCAGGGCGTCGGTGTCGACACCGAGGGCCTTGGCGTACTCCGGGTCGAGCGCGTGCTCGGCGTCGATGAACGCGGCGATGCCGCCGGCCCGCTGGGCGTTGGCCACCGCGTGCAGGGCGACCGTGGTCTTACCGCTGCTCTCCGGGCCGTAGATCTCGACGACCCGGCCCCGGGGCAGGCCGCCGACACCGAGCGCGACGTCGAGGGCGATGGAGCTGGTGGGGATCACCGCGGTCTGGATGACCGGCCGCTCCCCCAGCCGCATCACCGAGCCCTTGCCGAACTGTTTATCGATCTGAGCGAGAGCAAGGTCGAGTGCCTTCTCCCGGTCCGGCCCTGCCGCCATCGTTGCCACCCCTGCCTTCGCCGGCGTCTTTCCTGAGCTTCGCGTCACGCGGGACACGCTAGGCGCTGGGTCCGACAGAAAACCAGCCGACGGGCCGTGATCTGTGGACGAGCGCCCCGCTGTGGACAATAGCCGAACAGGTGTACGAGTCGGCAAGGGACACGCGGAAGTAACGAATCGGCTGCTCAGCGTAGCCGGGCGGGCACCCGGTCCGGATAGGCGGCGACCACCGCGCGCCACACCACGTGCGTCTCCGTACCGGCCGCGAGCGCCTGCTCGACGGTCCGCCCGCCGAGCTGCGCCAGCACCTGGTCACGGGCGATGCTGGCCGCGTAACCGGGGCCGAACGCCTCCTCCAGCCGCGTCCAGAAGTCGGTCAGCCGCACGTCGATCAGTCCTCCTCGTCCGGTGCGCCCACCGGCACCGGCCGCAACGCTAGCGCCAGCAGGGGGGCCACCGCGACCGCCGCCAGCAGGGTCAGCACGGGATATCCCGACACCTGCACGACAAACCCGCTGATCGCGCCGGCCAGCGCACCGGCCAACCCCATGAGCAGGTCGGACAGGCCCTGGGCGCTGGGGCGTACCGCGTCCGGCACGGACTCCGACAGCAGCGTGGAACCGGCCACCATGGTCGCCGACCAGCCGAGCCCGAGCAGCACCAGCCCGACGACCAGCCGGGGGGTGTCATGCCCGGCGGTGCCGGCGACCGCGCAGGCGGCGAGCAGCGTGCCGGCACCGCCGAGGATCACCGCCCGGCGGCCGAGCCGGTCGGCGAGCCAGCCGACCACCGGCGCCAGCGCGTACATGCCGGCGATGTGCAGGCTCAGCACCAGCCCCACCACCGGCAGCACCTCGTCCACCGGGTGGAACTCCCGCAGGTGCACCGGGGTCATCGCCATCACGGCCACCATCACCAGGTGACCGACGGCCACGGCGGCCACGCCGAGTCGGGCGGCCGGTCGGGTGCGTACCACCGACCAGGCGGCGCGCATCCCCGCACCGCGCCGGGCCGGCGGCACGGGCACGGGCTCGGCCGCCACCGGGTCGCCCGGCGGCGGCGCGGGGACGGGTCGCTCACCGGCCGGCGCGGACCCCCCGCGACCGGGGGCGTCCGGGACGGCCGCCGCGAGACGGCGCGCGGTCAGCAGCGGGTCGGGCCGCAACCGCACCAGGAGTACGCCGGCGGCGAGCACGAACGCGGCGGCGCTGAACGCGAACGGGCCGGACAGCGCCGGCAGCCCCCAGCCGCCGGTGACGCGGTCGGCCAGCGCGGCGAAGTTCGGGGCGGCCACCGCGCCGACGGTGGTGGCCCAGACGACCAGGGACAGGTGCCGGGCACGGCGGGCCGGCGCGGCCAGGTCGACGGCGGCGTAGCGGGCCTGGAGGTTGGCCGCCGACCCGCCGCCGAACAGCAACATGCCGAGGAAGATCAGCGGGATCCACCGGGTCGCCGCAGCCACCACGATCAGCGTCCCGCCCAGCGCGCCGACGCCGTACGCCACGGCCAGGCCCGGCCGGCGGCCGTGCCCGGTGATGATCCGGGTGATCGGCACGGCCAACAGCGCACCGCCGACCACGGCGGCGCTCTGCGCCAGACCGGCCGCGGCGGTGCCGGCGATCTCGGCGACGAGCAGTGCCCCGACGGCGAAGCCGATGGTCACCCCGATCCCGCCGAGCACCTGGGTGCCGCAGAGCAGGCGCAGGGTACGCCGCTGGAGCGACACGACGTCGACGGGCGCCGGTGAGGCCACCCGGGACTCGTCGTGGTCGCGTTCGTGCAGATGCTGCCGCATGGCGGCAAGTGTGGCACCGCCGGACGGTCACCGGGTGAGCGCGCGGGCGGCCACCGTCAGGTCGGCGACGAGACCGTCGTAGGCGATGTCCTGGTTGTCGGCGCGCAGCACCGCCGACGGGTGGATGGTGGCCAGCAGCCGGGCGGCGGGGGCGTCGGTGGTGTGCCCGGCGCTGTCCGTCGGGACCCGCTGGAAGTCCTCGGGGTGCTGTGCGGCGGCCGGCCAGGGCAGCAGTTCGCCCCGCTGGCGGGTGACCCGGAACGTCGGGCCGAGCAGCGCCTTGGCGGCGGTCGCGCCGAGCACCACCACGATCTCCGGGTGCAGGCGGGCGAACTCGGCGACCAGCCACGGCCGGCAGGCGGTGATGTGCACCCGGTCCGGCGTCTGGTGGATGCGGCGCTTGCCTCGTAGAGAATGCCGGAAGTGCTTCACCGCGTTCGTGATGTACAGATGTCGAGGGTCCAGCCCCGCGTCGTCGACCGCCTTGCGGAGCAGCCGACCCGCCGGACCGACGAACGGCAGTCCCTTCTGGTCCTCCAGGTCGCCGGGCTGCTCGCCGACGAAGACCACCCGGGCGCGGGCGTCGCCCCGACCGAAGACGGTCTGCGAGGCGTCCCGGTACAGCTCGCAGCCCCGGCAGCCGGCCGCGGCGGCGCGCAGGTCGTCGAGCGTGTCGGCCTGTGGCGGGATGAACCGTTGGGCGCCGGGCGCGGTGTCGGTGTCGGACATGTCGACTGTTCTACCCCGTGTGGCGCGGGCCACGCGAACGAGGCCGGCAGTTCGACCGTACGGGCAGGTCCCGGGCGTGGGCCTCAGTAGCAGGCGATCTCGACGAGGTTCCGGTCCGGGTCGCGTACGTAGACGCTGGTCATCTCGCCCAGCGCACCGTCGCGGCGGACCGGCCCGACCTCCACCGGGACACCGGCGCGGGTCAGGTCGGCCAGGACGGCGTCGATCGAGCCGGCGCTGACCAGGCACAGGTCACCGGAGCCGGGGGTGGGTGCCACCGCCTTCGGGTCGAAGGTGTGGTCGGCCTGGTGCAGGTTGATCTTCTGGTCGCCGAAGTGCAGCGCCGTCCGGTCCCCGTTGCGGACCACCCGCATGCCGAGCACGTCGGCGTAGAAGGCGGTGGTGCGGTCGACGGACTCGACGGTGAGGACGAGGTGGTCGAGTCGGAGGATCTCCATTTCCGGAACCTAACAGGGCTCAGGCGCTGAAACCGGCGGGTGGGGCGGGGCGGGCGGCGCGGGCCAGCGCGTCGGCCAGTGCCGGCAGGTCCGCCTCGTCCAGCGGGCTGACGGTGATCCGCAGCGCGGGCGGGCCGGCGATGCGGTAGAGCGCGCCGGGGGCGGCCAGCCAGCCGGCGTCGCGCAGCACGGTCGCGGCGAGGGTCTCGTCGGCCACCGGCAGCCACACGTTGATGCCGCTGCGCCCGTGGGCGGGCAGGCCCCGGGCGGCCAGTGCGGCGATCAGCCCGGTGCGCCGTCGTTCGTACCTGTCGGCGGCCCGCTCGATCGAGGCGGCCACCGCCGGGTCGTGCCAGAGCGAGAGCACCAGGCGTTGCAGCAGGGTGGAGACCCAGCCGGCACCGACGCGGGCCCGTCCGGCCACCCGGGCCACCGTGGTCTCGTCCCCGGCCAGCACGGCCAGCCGCAGGTCGGGGCCGAACGGTTTGCTCACCGAACGGAGGAAGGCCCAACTGGCGGTCGCGCCGGCCAGCGGGTGCAGCGGCACCCGGGCCAGTTCGGCGGCGTGGTCGTCCTCGATCAGCAGCAGGTCGGCGTACTCGGCGAGCAGGGCGCGCAGCGCGGCGGCCCGGTCGGCGGAGACGGCCGCGCCGGTGGGGTTCTGCGCCCGGCTGGTCACCACCAGCGCCCGCGCTCCGGCGGCGAGCGCGGCGGCCACCCCGGCCACCATCGGCCCGTCGTCGTCGACCGGTACGCCGATCGGCCGCATCCCGAGCGCGGCGATCAGGTCGAGCAGGCTGGCCCAGCCCGGGTCCTCCACGGCCACCGCGTCACCGGGGCGCAGGTGCGCGCCGAGCAGGCGCTCGATGCCGTCCAGCGCGCCGCCGGTGAGGGTCACCTCGGCCGGGGGGACCCCGTCGGCGACCAGTCGCGCCCGGGCGGCCTCGGCCACCTCGGGCAGCACGCCGACGTCGGGGTAGCCGACCGGCGTACCGGCGGATTCGGCCAGGCGGGCGAGGTGCGGGCCGAGCGGGGGCAGCAGCCGGGTGTCGGGCTCACCGGCGGACAGGTCGCGCAGCCCCGGGGCGGGAGGTGGGCGCAGCGCGGCGCGGCGGGCGGCCACCGGCGGGCGGGGGCGCACCCGGGTGCCGTGTCGGCCGGCGGTGGCGACCAGACCGCGTCGGCGCAGGTCGGCGTAGGCGCGGGAGACGGTGGCCGGGCTGACCGCCAGGTCGGCGGCGAGCGTGCGGACCGGCGGCAGCGGGTCGCCGGGGACGAGGGCGGCGTGGCGGATGCCCGACTCGATGCTGGCCGAGATCTCGACGGCCGTCGCACCGGTCACCTGATAGCGTGCTGACACAAACAAGAGATTGTACTAGAACAAAGGTGGGAGCATGTACTCGCCGACCGCCCGCACCACCGCCAGTCGCTCCCGGGAGCGGATGAGCTACGACCGCGACGCCGCGCACGCGGTGCTCGACGAGGCGTACCACTGCGCGCTCGCCTTCACCGTGGACGGTGCGCCCCGCGTCCTGCCCACCCTGCACGTGCGCGTCGGCGACACGCTCTATCTGCACGGCTCCACCGGCAGCCGGCCGCTGCTCGCCGCCCGGGGCGACGGTCTGCCGGTCTGCGTGGCGGTCACCCTGCTCGACGGGCTGGTCTACGCCCGGTCGCAGTTCCACCACAGCGCCAACTACCGCTCGGTGATCGCGCACGGCACCGCCCACCTGGTCACCGACACCGACCTGCGTGCCGAGGTCTTCACCGCCCTGATGGAGAAGACCGGCACCGGCCGCGCCGCCCAGAGCCGCCCACCGAACCGGCGGGAACTGGCCGAGACCGCGCTGCTGGCCCTGCCGCTGCGCGAGGTGTCCGTGCGTACGCGCACCGGCGGCGTCCGCGACGAACCCGACGACCTGACGCTTCCCCACTGGGCCGGAGTCGTACCGCTGCGGCTGACCGCCGGACCGCCACAGCCCGACGCCGGGGTCACCGCGCCGGTACCGGCCTACCTGCGGCCGGTCGGCACGCCCTGGCACGAGCCGGCCGAGCTGCGCGGCGCGCACGTCCGGCTGGAACCGTTGGACCTGTCGCACACCGACGAGCTGTACGCGGCCACCACCGACCCGGAGGTCTGGCGGCACCTGGGCGTCCCCCAGCCGGCCGACCCGGCGGCGCTGCGCGACGAGATCGCCACGGCCCTGGCCGCGCAGCACCGTGGCGAGCGGGTCGCGTGGGCGCAACGGTGCGCGGTCACCGGGGTGGTCGTCGGCTCCACCTCGTACTACGAGATCGACGACGACCGGCGGTCGGTGGCCATCGGCTACACCTACCTCGGGCGGCCCTGGTGGCGTACCGGAATCAACACCGAGGCGAAGCTGCTGCTGCTCGGCCGCGCCTTCGACGACCTCGGCGCGGTCCGGGTGGTCTGGCACACCGACATCCGCAACGAGCGTTCACAGCGGGCCATCGCACGGCTCGGCGCCATCCGGGAGGGCGTGCTGCGCAAGCACCGGCAGCGGCCGGACGGCTCGTGGCGGGACACGGTGCAGTACTCGATGACCGCCGACGAGTGGCCGAACGCACAGGTCAGGCTGCGGGAAAGGCTTCTCTCCAGGGCCGACGCGGCCGGATGATGTCGGGCGTGCTGGGGATCACCGACATCTGGACGTACGTGCTGGGCACGGTCGCCATCATCCTGCTGCCCGGACCGAACTCGCTCTTCGTCCTCTCCACCGCCGCCCGGCGCGGGGTGGGCGTCGGGTACCGGGCCGCGGGCGGGGTGCTGGTCGGCGACGCGGTACTCATGATCCTGTCCGCCGCCGGGGTGGCGTCGCTGCTCAAGGCGTACCCGCCGGTCTTCCTCGTGATCAAGTACGCGGGTGCCGCGTACCTGGGCTACGTCGGGGTGACCATGCTGCGCGGCGCCTGGCGGCGCTGGCGAAACCGCAACGACCCGGGCACGCCGCGGCTGATCGACGCCGCGAAGCCGGCGGAGATGCGCAGCCCGTTCCGCAAGGCCATGATGATCAGCCTGCTCAACCCGAAGGCGATCCTCTTCTTCGTCTCGTTCTTCATCCAGTTCGTCGACCCGACCTACGCCTGGCCGGCGCTGTCCTTCCTGCTGCTCGGGCTGATCGCGCAGGTCACCAGCCTGCTGTACCTGACCGCGCTGATCTTCGCGGGCACGTTCCTGGCCACCCAGTTCCGTCGTCGCCGCCGGCTGTCGGCGGGGGCGACCACCGCGGTGGGCGCGCTGTTCCTCGGCTTCGGCTTCAAGCTCGCGCAGGGTTGAGGGCGGCTGCGGCTTGTGTGAAAGGAGGGGTCCCCTGCTAACGCCTGAGGTATAGCAGGGGACCCCTCCTTACACCGATGGGCGCGAGGTGCCGCAACGCGGGAAGGTGCGCGGGGTACTGCGGCGGGCGTCAGGTGCCGTCGCCGCCTCCACCGCCACCGACACCCGCGCCACCGGCGGTGCCGCCCAGGCCGAAGCCGGGGACGATCGGCCGGTCGGGCGGTCGGCTGACGTGGGCGGACTCGGTGATGGTGGCCGACCAGTCGGCCTGTGCGGCGGCTGCCGCATGCCGGTTGATCGTCTCGCGCAGCCAGCCGTCCACGACGGAGACCCAGTCGCGCTGGTCGGCGTTGACGTGCCAGATCCGGAACCGGCTGATGCTGGTATGGGTGATCCCGGCCAGCGCCAGCCGGCGGTCGCACCAGAGGATCACTTCGAGGCCGGCGGAGTTGGCCACGAAGATCACCTCCAACTCGGTGATCGGCCCGGCGTAGAGCGGCCCCACCCAGAAACCCCACCGCTGGTGCAGCGGCAGGGTCTGCTCCACCCCCGGCAGCCGCCCGTCGACCAGACCCGCCTGACGCACGCTGAACCCGAGCGTGTCCAACGCGGCCAGGACGTGCTGCTGGGTGGGCAGCGGATGGACGAAGACCGGCACCATGGCGCCCTGGTCCAGCGCCGGGTCGATCGCCACCTCGGTACGCAGCCCCATCCGCAGGCTGAGCAGCGGCACCCCGCCGTACGTGGTCACCGGCGTCTCCCACGGCAGCGGGAACTCGAACGGGATCGAGCGCGCCCGATTGGCCCGCAGCACCAGCGCGTCGGCCACCTGTGCCTGGTGGAACTGCACCAGCCGCCGAGGAGCCTCCGGGTCGTCCGGCTCGACCGAGCTGACCAGGCCGAGCCGGACGTGCAGGACCGGCACGTCGACCGCACCGGCGATCAGGTTCACCCGCCCCGGCAGACGCAGGCCGGGGCGGGTGCTCGGATTGGCCAGCGCGGTCTGCACCGTCAGGCCCGTACCGCCCGACTCCGGTGACACCCCCGTCAGCCGCATCCGTGTCGCTCCTACCTCAGGCGGCGTACCGCACGTGGGATCGGATCGGTCTCGTCGTCGAACTCCCCGATGACCTCCTCCAACAGGTCCTCCAGGGCGACGAAGCCGACCGGCCGGGCCGGGCCGCCGCCGTTGCGCACCAACGCGAGCTGCGAACGGCGGGCCCGCATCACGGCCACCGCCTCGGTCACGGTGGCCGTGCCGGGCAGGGTGATCGCCTCGTTCATCAGGTCCACCGCCCGGGCGTCCGGCCGGACGGCGGTGGCCCGCACCGCCTCGCGTACGTGCACCAGGCCGCAGACGTCACCGGCGGCGTCCAGCACCGCCATCCGGGACCGGCCGCTGTCCCGGCTCACCTGCTCGATCCGGTCCACCGGGTCCTCCCGGCGCACCGTCACCATCCGGTCGAAGGGCTCCATGACCTGGGCCACGGTGGTCGCCTGCAACTGGAGCATGCTGGTCAACAGCTCGTGCTGCGCGGCGCCGAGCAGTCCGTGCTCGTGCGACTGCTCCAGCAGCATCCGCAACTCGTCCGGGCCGTGCACCTGGGCCAACTGGTCCTGCGGGTTGACCTTGAACAGCCGTAGCAGCGCGTTGGCGACCGCGTTGAGCACCGACAACACCGGCCGGGCGACCCGGGCGAAGGCCCGGAACGGCAGGGCCAGCAGCAACGCGGACCGCTCCGGGTGGGTGATCGCCCAGGACTTCGGGGCCATCTCGCCGACCACCAGGTGCAGGAAGGTGACCAGGCTGAGCGCGAAGATCAGCGCGATCACGTGGCTGGCGCCGTAGGGCAGGCCGACGGCGTGCAGCAGCGGCCCGACCAGCCGTTCGATCGCCGGCTCGGCCAACGCACCGAGGCCCAGCGTGCACAGGGTGATGCCGAGTTGCGCGCCGGCCAGCATGAGCGACAGTTCGCGTACGCCGTCGAGGGCGGCCTTCGCCGCCCGACCGCCACCGGCCGCCGCCTGTTCCAGGCGGTAGCGCTTGCTCGCCACCAGGGCGAACTCGGCGGCGACGAAGAACCCGTTGAGCGCCAGCAGGACCACCGAGGTGACCAGCGCGAATCCGGTGCTCACGCGCCCACCTCCGCAGGCCCGTCGGAGAGTTGGAGCCGGACCGAGTCGGCCACGTGCCGGTCCACCGCGAGCACCTCGACCAGGGCACGCGGCCCCGGCCCGTGCTCACCGTCGGCCGGCAGGCTGATCTCCAGCCGGTCACCGACCTCGGGTACCCGGCCCAGCTCCCGCATCACCAGGCCGGAGAGGGTGTCGTACTCGGGGCCCTCGGGCAGGGCGATGCCGGTGCTGTCGGCGACCTCGTCGATGCGCCAGCGTGCCGGCACCACCCACGAACCGTCCTCCTGCCGGGCCGGGGCCCGCTCCGGCGGATCGTCCTCGTCGCGGATCGGGCCGACCAGTTCCTCGGCGATGTCCTCCAGCGTGATGACACCCGCGAAGCCGCCGTACTCGTCGACCACGCAGGCGAGCTGCCGGTGCCCGGACCGGAGCCGGTCCAGCACGATCGGCAGCGGCAACGTCTCGGGTACGAGCAGCGGCGGACCGGCGACCGTACTGACCGGGGTGGTGGCGCGTTGCGCCGGGGGCACCCCGAGTACGTCGGCGATGCCGATCACGCCGACCAGGTCGTCGACGCCCTCGGTGCCGCGTACCGGGAAACGGGACCGGCCGGTGTCGAGCAGCTCGACCACCCGGCTGATCGGCTCGTGGGCCAGGACGGTGTGCACGTCGACCCGGGGCACCATCGCCTCACCGGCGGTCAGTTGCCGGAAGTCGAGCCCCCGGTCCAGCAGCTCGGACATCTCGGCGTCGAGGTGACCGCCCTGCCGGGACTCGGCGATGATCTGCTCCAGGTCCTCCGGCGTGGCGCCGCTGGGCAGCTCCTCGATCGGCTCGATGCCGACCCGGCGCAGCAGGCGTACCGCGGCCCGGTCGAACAGCTTGATGACCGGTCCGGCGACGGCCAGGTAGACCAGGGTGGAGCGGGCCAGGGCCCGAGCCACCGGCTCGGGCCGGGCGATGGCCAGGTTCTTGGGGGCCAGCTCGCCGACCACCATCTGCACCACGGTCGCGATGACCAGGGCCAGCGCCACCGACAGCGGCAGACTGACCGCGGTGGAGACGCCGGAGACGCCGAGCAGCTCGGCCAGGCCGGCACCGAGGTAGGGCTCGGCGAGATAGCCGACCAGCAGGGTGGTGACGGTGATGCCGAGCTGCGCGCCGGAGAGCATGAACGACAGCCGGCCGGTGACCTCCAGGGCGCGCGCGGACGCCTGGTCACCCTCCTCGGCGCTCTGCTTGAGCTTGCCCCGGTCGACGGCGACGTAGCCGAACTCCTGCGCGACGAAGTAGCCCGTCGCGATGGTCAGAACGATGATCAGTACGAGACCGACGGTGATCAACACGGGAGGCTCAGGGCTCCCGGGGTCGCCGGGTCGTGTGGATGCCGGGGCTTACCCGGCTGGCTACTGCTGCCCTCCTGGGCAGAAGAGTCGATCATCCCGTCATTCTACCGGCGGGGACGCCCGGCTCGCGGCCTGTGGAGGCACTGAGGTAAGGAAGGGTCCCCTGCTATGCCGGAGGCGTTAGCAGGGGACCCTTCCTTACCAGTCGGCGGTCAGCTCTGCACGATTCGGACGTCGTCGACGGCGGCCTCGACCAGGCTGGCGGTGCTTGCGTCGGCGGCGTCGATCACGATCCGGACGGTCTGTCCGCGCAGGGCCGAGACGTCCGCGCCGCCGGTCTGCCAGGACGCCGCCCGGTTGGTGGCCGCACCGGTCGCGCTGAGCGCGGTGACCGTGCTGCTGCCGACCACGCGCACCCGCAGGTAGTCGGCGCTGCTGGAGTTGTTCAGGTGGGCCAGGTACCAGGAGAACGACAGCGTCAGCGTGCCGGTGGACGGCAGCGTGATCGTCGGGGACTGGACGGTGCTGACGCCGCCGTCGAGGTCGTGGTCCCCGGCGCTGCTGCCGGCGAGCGGGCCGGTGACCAGGTCGTAGCTGCCGCTGACCGTGGTGCCGAGTTGGGTGGCGACACCGGAGCTACTGGTGGCGGCGGGGTCGGCGCGCTCCCACCGGCCGGCGGTGGCGGTGTCCGTACCGGCCGGGTTGACGGTCCAGCCGGTGGCGGTCTCGAAGGTGTCGCTGTAGACCGTGGTGCCGGGCGGTGGGGTCGCCACCTGGGCCAGCGTCCAGACGGTGTACGCGATGGCGTCGGCGTTGCGGTCCAGCGCGGTGTCGTTGATGTTGGTGAGCGTGTCGCAGGCCCGGTGGTAGCAGGGGTCGAACGCCTGCCCGGCGGTGCCGCCCCAGAGTGACGCCTGGGCGCTGGACTTGGTGCCCTCGGCGCCGGTGAAGGTGCCGCCGGCCGGGATGCCCACGCTGATGAACGGGCCGTAGTCGCTGCGCCCGTCGAAGTCGGTGCCCCGGGTCGGTACGCCGATCGAGGTGAAGTACGCCTGGATGGTCTGCTCGATCTGGGCCGAGCCGGCCGGGCCGGGCCCGGCGCCCACCCCGTCGGAGTTGTCCCCGTCGTAGACGAAGTAGCCCGCGTTGGGCGAGCCGACCATGTCGAAGTTCAGGTACTGCCTGATCCGGCTCCGCTCGGCGGTGGGCAGGTTGTTGACGTAGTACTGCGAGCCACGCAGCCCCAGTTCCTCCGCGCCCCACCAGGCGAACCGCAGGTGCCGGTCGGGGGTGAACCCGGTCCGGGCCACGGCGAGCGCCACCTCCAGGATCGCGGCCGAGCCGGAGCCGTTGTCGTTGATGCCGGGCCCCGTGGTGGTGCTGTCCAGGTGCGCTCCGGTCATCACGACCGCGTTCGGGTCGCCCCCGGGCCAGTCGGCGATCAGGTTGTAGCCGGTGGCACCGTTGTAGGTGAACGACTGGACGGCGGTGGTGTAGCCGACCGCGTCGAGCTGGGCCCGGACGTAGTTGACCGAGGCGAGGTAGCCGGGTCGGCCGTGTGCCCGGTTGCCGCCGTTGGCGGTCGCGATCGACTGGAACTGGGTGAGGTGACCCTTGACGTTCGTCAGGGAGATGTCGGGCGCGGCCACGGCGGCGGTGATCGGCGCGGCGCCGGCCACGGGCGCGCCCGCGACGGCCGACGCGGCGAGCGTCGCGGTGGCGACGACCGCGGCGAGCCCGGCGGTACGGAGGGTGCGGGGTCTCATGGATCCTCCCGGTTCGGGGGCGAACACCGGCCGACCGTGGGTGCACGGGTGGCCGACGGACGGCCACTTGATCGATGTCCGTCATTGCGAGAGGTTGCTGCGCGCCGCCCCGACGGGCAAGACGCAAGGTGCCGGATTGATCGCTCCGCCCGAATTCCGGCGTGTCACCGGTCGGCGAGATCGTCGGCCTCCAACAGTTGCCGGTCCAGCCGCCCGCTGCGGTACGCCGCCCGGCCGATCATCTGTGCGGCGACCGGCGCGGTGGCCAACTGGAAGATCCCGACCAACGCGATCATCCCGAGGTCGGAGACGGTCCGCAGCCGCAGGCCCACCCCCAGCAGCAGGAGCAGGACGCCGAGCACCTGCGGCTTGGTGGCCGCGTGCATCCGGGTCGGCGCGTCCGGGAAGCGCACCACCCCGATCGCGGCGGCCAGGCTCAGCAGTGCACCGGCGATCAGGCTGGTCGCGCCCAGCCAGTCGGCGACGACACCCAGCGTGGCCCCGTCCAGCCAGTCGGCGGCGGCCCCCGGCGACACCCCGTCGAGCCAGGTCACGATCGACAACCCGGTCGGCCGGCTCACGGCCGACCCGCCGGCCGGCCACGCGGCCGTCACGGCTTCTCCCGGACGGCGAAGCGGACCATCGACACCGAGCCGACGAAGCCGAGCAGGCCGAGCGCCACCAGCACCGGCAACGTGGTGGCGTGCCGGTTGATCGCCGCCTCCGCACCGACCGCGCCGATCATGGTGGCCAGCAGCATGTCGGCGGCGATCACCCGGTCCAGCAGCGACGGCCCACGATAGAGCCGGGCGAGGGCGAGCAGCGCGGTCACCGACAGCAGACCGGCCAGTACGACGATGAGGACGGTGTTCACGGGTACTCCTTGTCGGCCGGGTCGGCGCGCAGGCGGCGGACCTCGGCCGTCGACCCCACCGCCTCGATGATCCGCTGTTCCACGGCGCGTACCTGCTCGCGTGCGTCGGTGAGGTCGCTGCGTCGGCGTACGTCCAGCACGTGCACGTAGAGCGTCGCGCTCTCCCGCTCCACGTCCACGATCAACGTGCCCGGCACCAGCGAGAGCGCCTCGGCGGTGAGAGCCAGGTTGAGGTCGGTGCGCACCCGTAGCCGGACCGCCACGATGGCCGAGCGGGGCACGTACCCGGGCTGCACCGCGATCCGGGCGACGTGCACGCTCGCCCGGACCAGTTCGACGACGAACCGGACCCCGAACACCAACAGTCCCCGGGGCCGCAGCCGCCCGGCGAAGGTCACCGGCGGGAGCGGGAAGAACACCAGCACCGCCGCGCCGACCAGGATCCCGCCCAGCAGGTTGCCCCAGGTGAACTCGCCCCAGAGCAGGTTCCAGACCAGCACCAGCCAGCCGACCGCGATGGCCTGGTCCCGCCATCGGCCCGCCCGGCCGCGTACGTCCCGGCCCGGCCCGTCGGCCGACCCGCCGTCGACGTCGGTGCGGGTCACGGTGGACCGTCCGGCAGTACGGCGTGGATGTACGGGGTCCGCTCGCGCAGGTCGACGGCGGCGCCGGTGGTCACGTCGAACAGCGGACCCGCCACCACGGTCAGCGACACCCCGAGGACCACCAGGGCGATGGTGGCCCCGATGGTCAGCGCGGGCAGCGGTGCGGTCGACTCGACGGTCTGGCAGGGCGTACGCCAGAAGGCCAGGTTCCACACCCGACTGGCCACGTACAGGGTGAGCAGGCTGGTCAGCGTCCCCACCGCCACCAGCGTCCAGGGCAGCGCGCCACCGACGGCCACCCCCGCCTGGAGCAGCCCGAGCTTGCCGAGGAACCCGGAGAACGGCGGGATGCCGGCGAGGTTCATCGCCGAGACGAAGAAGAGCACGGCGAGCAGGGGCGTCAGCCGGGCCAGCCCGCCGAGCCGACGCAGGTCGGTGCTGCCGGTGCGTTGTTCGATCAGACCGGCGACCAGGAACAGGGTGGTCTGGATGGTGATGTGGTGCACCACGTAGAAGATGGCCCCGACCAGCCCGGCGACGGTGCTGAGCCCCACCCCGAAGATCATGTAGCCGATGTGGCTGACCAGCGTGAACGAGAACAGCCGTTTCAGGTCCGACTGGGCCACCGCGCCGAGGATGCCGACCAGCATGGTCAGCCCGGCCACCACCATCAGCACCCGGTCGGCCTGCTCGCCGGGGAACAGCAGGGTCTGGGTGCGGATGATCGCGTACACGCCGACCTTGGTGAGCAGTCCGGCGAAGACGGCGGTGACCGGGGCCGGGGCGGTCGGGTAGCTGTCCGGCAGCCAGGCCGACAACGGGAAGACCGCCGCCTTGATGCCGAAGGCCAGCAGCAGCATGAGTTGCAGGCTCAGCCGTACGCCCTCGGGCAGTCCGTCGAAGCGGGCGGCGAGGTGGGCCAGGTTGAGCGTGCCGGTGGCCGCGTACACCAGGCCCACCGAGATCAGGAAGATCATCGAGGCCAGCACGTTGACCACCACGTACGTCGAGCCGGTGCGGATGCGCAGCCGGGTGCCGTTCAGCGTGATCAGGACGAAGCTGGCGGCGAGCAGCATCTCGAAGCCGACGAAGAGGTTGAACAGGTCACCGGCGAGGAAGGCGTTCGTCACGCCGGCGGTCAGCACCAGGTAGGTGGGGTGGAAGATGGCCAGCGGCGCGGACTCCCCGGTCTCCGCCTGGCCCTGGCCGATCGAGTAGAGCAGCACGCACAGGGTCACCGCCGAGGAGACCACCAGCATCAGGGCGGCCAACTGGTCGGCGACCAGCACGATGCCCACCGGAGCCGGCCAGGCGCCGATCTGCACCACCAGCGGCCCGTGCCGGTAGGCGTGCACCAGCAGCAGCACCGCCACCACCAGCGTGGCGGCCAGGCAGAACACGCTGACGATGCGCTGCGGCACCGGCCACTTCACCAGCAGCAGGGTCAGTGCCGCGCCCAGCAACGGCAGCAGCACCGGCAACGGCACCAGGGCGGTCATCGGTGCTCCCGGCGCGGTGGCGCGTACCGGCTCATCCCGGACCTCCCTCGCGGCGGGGCTGCCACGGCGCGGGCGCGTCGACCTGCTCGGGGTCGGTCTCCGGCGGCTCCCCGCCGAGGTCTGCGGTGGAGACCTCCCGGCGCGCCGCCCGGCGCACGATCTGCTGGTCCTCCAGGTCGTCGGGCACCTCGTCGTCGCCGGTCAGATACCAGCTCCGGTAGCTGATGGCGAGCAGGAAGGCGGTGAACCCGAACGTGATGACGATGGCGGTGAGCACCATGGCCTGGGGCAGGGCGTCGCTCATCCGATCCGGCTCGGTGACCCCGACGACCGGGGCCCGCCCGGACCGGCCGCCGAAGATGATCAGCAGGTTGACGCCGTTGCCGATCAGGATGATGCCGAGCAGGATCCGGCTCAGGCTGCGTTCCAGCAGCAGGGTCACCCCGCAGCCGACCAGCACCCCGATCGCCACGAACGAGACCAGGTTCGCCCCGGCGCTCATCGGGTGCCGCCCCGACGCTCGACGGCCAGCCCGCCCTCGGGTCCACCGGCCGCCTCGATGTGCCGGTCCACCTCGGCGCCGAGACTGCGCAGCACGTCCAACGCCAACCCGATCACCACCAGATAGACGCCGACGTCGAAGAAGAGCGAGGTGATCAGGTAGAAGTCGCCGATCACCGGCAACCAGAGGTCGATCCGCGCACTCTGCAGCACGGCGCCACCGGCCAGCAGGGAGGTCACCGCGCCGCAGACCGCCAAGCCCAGCCCGGCGCCGAGCACGGTGCCCGCGGAGACCGGAGCGGCCTCGGCCAACTCGTACCGGCCGCCCGCGAGGTAGCGCATGGTCAGCGCCAGGCTGGCCACCAGGCCACCGGCGAAGCCGCCGCCGGGCGCGTTGTGACCGGAGAACAGCAGGTAGAACGAGAAGAGCACGGCGGTGTGGAAGATCAGCCGGGTGACCACCTCCAGCACGATCGAGCGGTTGCGTTCGATCAGCGTGGCGCCGCCGCGCAGCCACACCGGTCGCCCGGCCAGGCTCTCCCCCCGGTCGGCGTCCAGTCGCCGGGGACGGGGACCGGTGCGGGACTGCTGGAAGATCAGGCTCGCCACCCCGGTCGCCGCGGCCACCAGCACCGCCAACTCGCCCAACGTGTCCCAGGCCCGGATGTCGACGAGCGTCACGTTGACCACGTTGCGGCCGTACCCCTGCTCGACGGCGAGCCGGGGGAAGTCCTCGGAGATGGTGCGGGTGTGCCGGGCCGCCGTGGCGGTCAGCGCGAGCCCGGCCACGGTGAGGCCGACCAGGAGCCCGATGGAGCGGCGGATCCAGCGACTGCGGCGCAGCGGGCGGACCGAGAACCGCTCCGGCAGGCGACGCAGCACCAGCACGAAGACCGCGATGGTCACGGTCTCCACCAGGAACTGGGTGAGCGCCAGGTCGGGCGCGCCGTGCAGCACGAAGAACATCGCGGTGCCGTAGCCGGTCACTCCGACCAGCAGCATCGCGGTGAGCCGACGGCGGGCCCCGACGGCGAGCAGCGCCGCCATCGCGATCACCAGCAGCACCACCGGTTGCGCGGGTGAGCCCCACAGCTTCAGGGACTGTTCCCACGGCCGGACGACCAGCAGCACCCCGCCCGGCACGGCGGACAGCACGATCAGGATCAGACCGAGGTACTGCGGCAGCGAACCCCGCTGGGTGACGCTGGTGACGTCCACGGCGGTGCGGTCGAAGCGGTGGATGAGCCACTCGTAGCCCTGCTGGCCGGTGGTCGGGGAGCGCAGCCGGGCCAGCACCGGGGCCAGTGGACCGCGCAGCACGAACAGCGCCGCGCCACCGGTGAGGGTCAGCGCGGAGAGGCCGAGCGCGAGGTTGACACCGGGCCAGAGCGTCAGGTGCGCGTGCACCGGTCCGAGGAGGCGCGCGTACGGGCGGATCAGGTGGTCGAGCGCGCCGGCCGCCGGCCCGGCGACGAGCCCCGCCCCGGCGAGCACGGCCGGGGGCCACAGCATCGCCGCCGGGATCCGGGCCCACTCGGTCGGGGCCGGCCCGGGACGGGTGCCGAACGCGCCCCAGAGGAACCGGATGCTGTAGGCGACCGTGAGCACGGTGCCGACCACCAGTACGGCCAGCGCCACCGGCCGATCGGTGAAGGCGGCGAAGACCGCCTCCTTGGCGACGAAACCGAACAGTGGCGGCACCCCGGCCATGGAGGCGGCGGCCAGCCCGGCCACCACCGCCAGCAACGGGGCTCGCCGCCCCAGACCGGACAGCTTGCGCAGGTCGCGGGTGTGCGCGCCGTGATCGATGATGCCGACGACGAGGAACAGCGCCGCCTTGAACAGGGCGTGTGCCGCCAGCATCGCCACGCCGGCCAGCGCGGCGTCCGGGGTGCCCACCCCGACCGCCACCGCCACCAGGCCGAGTTGGCTGAGCGTGCCGTACGCCAGCAGCAGTTTCAGGTCGTTCTGCCGCAGCGCGGACCAGCCGCCCAGCACCATGGTGGCCAGCCCGGCGACCAGCACCACCGGCCGCCACGGGCCCACCTGCGCCAGCAGCGGGGCGAGCAGACCGAGCAGGTAGACGCCGGCCTTCACCATCGCCGCCGCGTGCAGGTACGCGCTGACCGGCGTCGGCGCCGCCATCGCCACCGGCAGCCACGAGGTGAACGGCAGCAGGGCCGACTTGGACAGCGCCCCGAGCAGGATCAGCACCACCGCCACGATCAGGTACGCCCCGCCGGGCAGCGGGTGTTGCGACAGTTCCGACAGGCGGTAGGTGCCGGCGTGGTGGCCGAGCATGATGAACCCGACCAGCATGGCCAGGCCGCCGAAGGTGGTCACGGTCAACGCCTGGGCGGCGGCCCAGCGGGCGGAACGCCGCTCGGCGCTGTGCCCGATGAGCAGGTAGGAGAAGACCGTGGTGAGTTCCCAGCAGACGTAGAGCAGCAGCAGGTCGTCGGCGAAGACCAGGCCGAGCATGGCTCCGGCGAAGCCGACCATCACCCCGGCGAACTGGGCCGTGCCGACGGCCGGCGGCGGGAAGTACCGCGCGCTGTAGACCAGCACCAGGGCGCCGACGCCGCCGATCAGCAGCGTCATCACCCAGGACAGGGTGGTCGTCCGGAAGGCCAGGTCGAGCCCGAGCTTCGGGATCCACGGGTACGTCTCGACCACCGCGCCGCCGTCGACCACGTCGCGGGTCCGGTACACCGCCCAGCCGAGCGCGGCGGCCGGCGCCAGCGCCAGCGGGTAGCAGGCGCGCGCACCCCACCGACGGACCAGCAGCGGTGCCGCCAGCGCCGCCACGAGGTGCAGGATCAGCAGTACGAGCACGCGCGCTCCCGGTCGAGGTGGCAGCGGCGCCCGTTCCGCGTGCGCGGCGCCTACCTGCGATCAGACGACATCTCCGGGGCGTACTAGGCGGTTTTGCCGAAAAAAGCCCATATTCACCTTCGTCTGGCGCGAGGGGGTACGACAGGCCCGGTCGACCGAATGGGATCCGGTGACGCTCGGGCGCGGCGGGGCCGCTGCCGGCACCGCAGACCGCGAGGGTGTTCCCGTCCTACCCGGCGCGGGTCTCGACCATCAGGTCCGGACGGCCGAGTTGCCGCGCCGCCTTGTTGACGAGTCGCTGCGCAGCGGCGAGGGAGCGGACGGAGAGTAGTCGACCGCGGCTCTCCCGTCGGAGTACGAAGTAGTGCACGGCGACGCGTACCCGCGCCCGGTCGGCGGCACTGGCCTGGGCCGTCGAGGCGATCAACTCCCGCAGGCAGCCGGCGAGGCGCTCGGCCAACTCCAGATCGGGGCCGTGCAGGCCGGTGCGGAGAGTGGCGACATGACTGTCGACCTTGCGCACCAGGACGTCGGTGCCGGACCCTGGACTCCGCTCCTCGACGTCCATCCGACCTCCTCACCGCGCGCTACACCGCGAGTGAAGTTACTTTATGTTGCAGGATGCAAGCAAGCAGTTAAGTAAGACTTAACGGATTCTACGGGCATGACGCCTGCAACGCCTTAAACAGACATACCTCTCCGTCGCCGTCTGGGGAGGATGTCGGTCCCCGGGGGCAGTATGGGGTCGTGGCGGATTCCAGCGGCGGGTCGACCGGGGTGCTCTCCCGCTTCGGTCCGGCGACCCGGGAGTGGTTCGGGGCGGCCTTCGCCGCGCCCACGGCGGCGCAGTCCGGTGCCTGGACGGCGGTCGCGGCCGGGCGGCACGCCCTGGTGGTGGCGCCGACCGGTTCCGGCAAGACCCTCGCCGCCTTCCTCTGGTCGCTGGACCGGCTGGCCCGCGAGTCGGCCCCGGACGACCCCCGACACCGGTGCCGGGTGCTCTACGTCAGCCCGCTCAAGGCGCTCGCGGTCGACGTCGAACGGAACCTGCGCGCGCCCCTGGCCGGCATCCGGCAGGCCGCCACCCGGCTGGCGCTCCCTCCGCCGGAGATCACCGTCGGCATGCGGACCGGCGACACCCCGGCCGACGAGCGGCGGGCCTTCGCCCGGACCCCACCGGACATCCTGATCACCACTCCGGAGTCGCTGTTCCTGCTGCTCACCTCCGCCGCGCGGGACGCACTGCGGGGCGTCGAGACGGTGATCGTCGACGAGGTGCACGCGGTCGCCGGCACCAAACGCGGCGCCCACCTGGCGCTCTCCCTGGAGCGTCTCGACGAGCTGCTGCCCGCTCCGGCGCAGCGGATCGGGCTCTCCGCCACCGTCCGGCCGGTCGACGAGTGCGCCCGGTTCCTCGGCGGCGCCCGCCCGGTCGACGTGGTGGCCCCGGCCGGCGCCAAGACGATCGAGGTCAGCGTCCAGGTCCCGGTCGAGGACATGACCCGCCTCGACGAGCAGGAGCAGCCGGCGGACGACCTCGCCGGCCCCCGGTCGGCGTCGATCTGGCCCGCCGTCGAGGAACGCGTCTACTCGTTGATCCGGGCCCATCGCTCGACCATCGTCTTCACCAACTCCCGGCGCAGCGCCGAGCGGCTCTGCGCCCGCCTCAACGAACTCGCCGTCGAGGAGGGCGCCGAGGAGACCTCCGACGGAGCGACACCGCCGACCGGGCGGCCGGTCCGGACACCGGCGGAGATGATGGCCCAGGCCGGGGCGGTGGCGGGAGTCCCACCGGTGATCGCCCGCGCGCACCACGGCAGCGTCTCCCGGGAGGAGCGCCGGCACATCGAGGAGTCACTCAAGGCCGGTCAGCTCCCGGCCGTGGTCGCCACCTCCAGCCTCGAACTCGGCATCGACATGGGCGCGGTCGACCTGGTGGTCCAGATCGAGGCGCCGCCCAGCGTGGCCGCCGGCCTGCAACGCGTCGGCCGGGCCGGGCACCAGGTCGGCGCGGTGTCCCGTGGCGTGGTGCTGCCCAAGCACCGGGGCGACCTGCTCTCCTGCGCCGTGGTCGCCGAGCGGATGGGCGACGCGGCGATCGAGGAGCTGCACCATCCGCGCAACCCGCTCGACGTGCTCGCCCAACAGATCGTCGCGATGGTGGCGCTGGACGAGTGGCCGGTGGCCGACCTGGCGACGGTGGTGCGCCGGGCCGCGCCCTTCGCCGAACTGCCCGACTCCGCGCTGCACGCCGTCCTCGACATGCTCTCCGGCCGCTATCCGTCGACCGCCTTCGCCGAGCTGCGTCCCCGTCTGGTCTGGGACCGCGCCACCGACCTGCTGACCGGTCGGCCGGGCGCCCAACGGCTCGCGGTGACCAGCGGCGGCACCATCCCCGACCGGGGCCTGTTCGGCGTCTTCCTGGCCGGCGCCGAACGCGCCGCCCGGGTCGGCGAGCTGGACGAGGAGATGGTCTACGAGTCCCGGGTGGGCGACGTCTTCCTGCTGGGCTCCTCGTCCTGGCGGATCGAGGAGATCACGCCGGACCGGGTGCTGGTCTCCCCCGCGCCCGGGCAGGCGGCCAAGATGCCGTTCTGGAAGGGCGACCAGCCGGGCCGCCCGGTCGAACTCGGCCGGGCCATCGGCGCCCGGGTACGCGGCCTGCTGCGCCAGGGCGACGACGAGGCGACCGCCGCGCTGCGCGCCACCGGCCTGGACGACTGTGCCGCCGGCAACCTGATGGCCTACCTGCGCGAGCAGCAGGCCGCCACCCGCGCGCTGCCCGACGACCGGACGGTGGTGGTCGAGCGGTTCCGCGACGAGCTGGGCGACTGGCGACTGGCCGTGCACAGCGTGCTCGGCGCGCGGGTGAACGCGCCCTGGGCACTGGCCGTCGGCCGACGACTGGCCGAGCGGTACGGCGTGGACGCCCAGGTGCTGCCCGCCGACGACGGCATCGTGGTGCGCCTGCCGGACACCGCCGACACGCCGCCCGGCGCCGACGTGGTGGCCTTCGACCCCGAGGAGATCGTCCAGCTCGTGGAGGAGTCGGTCGGCACCTCGGCGCTGTTCGCGGCCCGGTTCCGGGAGTGCGCCGCGCGGTCGTTGCTGTTGCCCCGCCGCGACCCCCGTCGCCGCCAGCCGCTCTGGCAGCAGCGGCAACGCGCCGCCCAACTCCTCGACGTCGCCCGCGAGTACGCCGACTTCCCGGTCACCCTGGAGGCCGCCCGGGAGTGCCTCCAGGACGTCTTCGACCTGCCCGCGCTGGCCCAGGTGATGCGGGACCTGGCCGGTCGCCGGGTCCGGCTGGTCGAGGTGGAGACGCCGCGCCCGTCGCCGTTCGCCCGCTCACTGCTTTTCGGGTACGTCGGCGCCTTCCTCTACGAGGGCGACTCGCCGCTGGCGGAGCGCCGGGCGGCGGCGCTGGCGCTGGACTCGGCCCTGCTCGGCGAGTTGCTCGGTCGGGTCGACCTGCGTGAGTTGCTCGACGCGGAGGTGCTCGCCGAGACCGAGCGGCAGTTGCGCTGGCTCACCCCGCAGCGTCGTCCCCGCGACGCCGAGGACGTGGTCGAGCTGCTGCGCCAGGTCGGCGACCTGAGCGACGACGAGCTGGCGGCACGCGGCGTGCCGGTGGACTGGTTGACCGAGCTGGCCGCCGCCCGGCGGGTGCTGCGGGTCCGGATCGCCGGGCAGGACCGCTGGGTCGGGGTGGAGGACGCCGGTCGGCTGCGGGACGCGTTGGGCGTGGCGCTGCCGGTGGGTGTCGCCGAGGCGTACCTCGAACCGGTCACCGATCCGCTCGGCGACCTGGTGGCCCGCTACGCCCGCACGCACGCGCCGTTCGCGGCGAGCACCTGCGCGGCGCGGTTCGGGCTGGGCGTGTTCGTGATGGAGCAGGCGTTGCGTCGGCTGGGGGCCACCGGCCGGGTGGTCTCCGGCGAGTTCACCCCGGAGTCGGTCGGCACCCAGTGGTGCGACGCGGAGGTGCTGCGCATGGTGCGCCGCCGGTCCCTCGCCGCGCTGCGCCGCGAGATCGAGCCGGTGCCGCCCCGGGCGCTGGCCACCTTCCTGCCCCGCTGGCAGCAGGTCGGCTCGTCGGCGCGCGGAGTCGAGGCGGTGGCCGCGGCCGTGGAGCAGTTGCAGGGCGTGTCGGTGCCCGCCTCGGCCCTGGAACGGCTGGTGTTGCCGGCCCGGGTGGCCGACTACTCCCCCGCCCAACTCGACGAGTTGTGCGCCAGCGGCGAGGTGCTGTGGGCCGGGGCGGGCGCGATCTCCAGCGGTGACGGTTGGGTCGGCCTGGCGTACGCGGACACCGCCGCGCTGCTACTGCCGCCGACGGATGACACGTCGGCGCGTACGCCCCTGCACGACGCGGTGCTGGGCGCGCTCGGCGACGGCCAGGCGATGTTCTTCCGTCCGCTGGCCGATCGGGTCGGGTCCACCGACGACGCCGAGCTGACGGCGGTGATCTGGGACCTGGTGTGGTCGGGTCGTCTCACCAACGACACGCTGGCACCGCTGCGGGCGCTGCTCGGCGGCGGTGGCGCGCACCGGTCCCGGCCGACCGCCGCGCGGGGCCGCTACCGGCGTCCGGGCCGGGTGGCCCTGCCGGCCCGGGGTGGCCCGCCGACGGTGGCGGGGCGCTGGTCCCGGCTGCCGGAGCGGGACACCGATCCGACCCGCCGGGCCGCCGCCCTGGCCGACGTGCTGCTGGAGCGACACGGCGTCGTCACCCGGGGCGCGGTCGTCGCCGAGCAGGTGCCGGGTGGGTTCGCGGCGGTGTATCCGGTGCTGGCGGCGATGGAGGAGCGCGGCGCGGCCCGGCGGGGGTACTTCGTGGACGGGCTGGGCGCGGCGCAGTTCGCGGTGCCCGGCGCGGTGGACCGGATCCGGGCCCTGGCCGAGCCGCTCGACGGCGGGCGGGCGGCCCGGGGCGCCCCGGCGGTGGTGCTGGCCGCCACCGACCCGGCCAACCCGTACGGGGCGGCGCTGCCCTGGCCGGAGCGGGTGGTCGACTCCGGTGACGCCACCACCCCGGCACCCACCGGCCATCGGGCCGGACGCAAGGCCGGAGCCCTGGTCGTGGTGGTCGCCGGTGACCTGGTGCTCTACGTCGAGCGCGGCGGCCGGACGATCCTCAGTTTCACCGACGACGCCGACGCGTTGACCACCGCCGGCAAGGCGCTGGCCGACGCGGTCCACTCCGGTGCGCTCGGCCCGATGTCGGTGGAACGCGCCGACGGTGCGGCCGTCCGCTCGTCACCGCTGCGGGACGCCCTCACCGCCGCCGGTTTCCGCACCACCCCGCGCGGTCTGCGGCTGCGCGCCTGACGCCGGAGCGCCCGGTCCCGGCGTGCACGATCGCCGCCACGTCCGCGCGATCGGTGCTCGGATCAGTCGAGGTCGGTGAGCGCCTTCTCGTAGCCGGGGCGGTCGGCGCGGGGCGTCCTGGCCTCCAGGTAGTTGAGCACGACGGTGCCGGAGCGGAACGAGGCACCGGCCCACACCTCGGCCATGTCGCTGGCGCTGACCTCGTCGGGGAAGACGTAGACGGCCACCCCGTCGGTCACCACGATCTCCGAGCAGCCCAGCCCGAGTCCGTCCGGCCCGCAGTCCACGGAACGGTCCTTGGACTTGCCCGCCTTGAGGCCGGCGGCCCGGAACGCGGCGACGACCTCGCGTGCGCTGGGCTCGCCGGTCTTGCGGGGCGGCAGCTTCACCGGGGGCGGGCTGGGTGGGCGGCGTTCGGTGCTGCCGGTCACGGTCGGCTCGGCGGCGGGCGGCGCGCTCGACGGGGTCTGTGACGGGGCCGGTGCGGTGGCCGGTGCGCTGGCCGGGGGCGGTGCGCTCGTCGGGTCGCCGGCGGACGACTGTTCCTTCTCGCCACCACCGCAGGCGGTGAGGGCGGCGGTGACCGCGACGAGGACGAGGGCTGGCAAGATCCGGTGGCTCACTCCGAGCAGTCTGCCGGGCGGGCGGCGCGCTGTGCAGTGGCCGGTCGGTCAGGCGGCCTGTCACCTATCCGGCACCCGCGGCGGACCGTACGATGCGGTGCCGTGACCAGCAGCGTGGATCGGGTCGTCTCGTTCACCACCGACTACGGCCTGACCGACGGATTCGTGGCGGCCTGCCACGGGGTGATCGCACGGCTCGCCCCGGCGGTGCGGGTGATCGACGTGACGCATCTGGTGCCGCCGGGCGACGTCCGGCGCGGCGCGACGGTGCTCGCCCAGACGGTGCCGTACCTGCCGGACGGCGGGGTGCACCTGGCGGTGGTCGACCCGGGTGTGGGCACGGCCCGACGGGGTATCGCGCTGGCCACTCCCGGGGGCCTGCTGGTGGGGCCGGACAACGGACTCTTGTGCGACGCGGCAGACGCGTTGGGCGGGGTGCGCGCGGCGGTGGAGCTGACCGATCCGGCGTGGTGGGCCGCCCGGGTCTCCGCCACGTTCCACGGCCGGGACGTGTTCGCGCCGGTCGCGGCCCGGCTGGCCACGGGAGCGCCGATGGCGCAGGCCGGTCCGGCGGTCGATCCGGCGACGCTGGTACGCCTGCCGACCCCGGTGGTCGAGTCCACACCGGACGGCTTCGTCGCCGAGGTGCTGACCGTGGACCACTTCGGCAACGTGCAGGTGGCCGCCGCAGCCGAGCTGCTCGCCCCGCTTCCGGCCCGGTTGCGGGTACGGCCGCCGGACACCGACTCGCTGTGGGCTGCCGTGCACGGGCGGACGTTCGGTGACGCGCCGGTCGGCGGCCTGGTGGTGCACGCCGACTCGGCGGGTCTGGTGGCGCTGTCGGTGAACGGTGGACGCGCTGTGGACCTGCTCGGGGTGGCACCGGGTAGGCTGCTGCGGGTGTGGGCGGAACGCGCCGACGAGGTGCCCCGCGCCACACACCCGTAACGTCTACTGTGGAAAGCTGTTCCGGTGAACGATCGCTGGGTTCCCGCCGCCTGCCCCTGCTGCGCGTACCGGACCGGCGGCGGCACCTGTCCGGTCTGTTTCTGGACCGACGACGGTCAGGGCGACGCCGACGCGGACGTGGTCCGTGGTGGCCCGAACGGGGATCTGAGCCTGTCGCACGCCCGGCTGAACTTCGCCGTGTACGGCGCCTGCCACCCCCGCTACCAGGACGCGGTCCGGGCACCTCGCCCGGACGAGGTGCCCTGAGCCCAGGCCGGGCCGGCGTGGGAGGACACCGGCCCGGCTCCGCGCGCGGTGTTCAGCAGCGCGGCACCGTGGGGCCCCAGACCGCCGAGACGTACGCGTGGCTGACGAACTGCCCGCTGGCGAGACGGTTCCATCGGTTGGTGGTGCGGTACGGCCCGGTCACCGTCTGCCCGGTCACGTAGCACTCGACCGGCACGTGGGAGTAGCGGGCGGCCAGGCCCCGGCTGGCGTAGCCGGTGCCGGCTCCGGCACGGATGTTCAGCGGCCCGTCGCCGATCACGGCCCGGCTGCCGGTGCCGGTCCACAGGTAGGCCACGTCGACCCAGGTGTTGGTGGTCAGTTGCAGCCCGTCCCAGAACGTCCCGTCGGCGAGGTCGATCCCGGCCGGGTTCAGCACCGTACGGCCGAACTGGTCCCGCCCGCCGTTGTAGCCGTTCTGGTAGGCGGCCTGCGCCTGCGGACGGCCCTGCGGCAGATCCTTCCAGTTCTCCCGGACGGCGCTGGGGTTCCAGTAGTCGTCCCGGGTGTTCCACGGTCCGACGTCCCATACCGGCGCGTACGTGCAGCGGGTGCCGCTGGTGGTGCAGACCCGGACGGTGTAGTCACCGCTGTTGCGCGGGGAGAGGCTCCGCCGCGACGGGAGCGCCACGAAATGGTCACGGGGCGCGACGGTGTGCCCGTTGGCGGTCACCTCGCCGACCAGGCCGATCCGGGTGGTGAAGACCCGGTAGACGCGGCCGGGCGTGGCGGCGGCGACGGCCACCCCGCCGGTGTCGGCGGTGAACCGGACGGCGCGGACCTCGGCGGTGGCACCGGCCGGGCCTCCGGTGAGCACCACCCGGGTCTGCACCCGCCCGATCGGCCGGTCGAAGACCACCGCCGGGACGGCGTCGCGCCATTCCGTCCAGCCGCTGCCGTGCCAGCCGCGCACCTGGACGCTCGCGGTGGCACCGGCCCGGGCGGTGGCCGTCACCTCGGCCCGCACCCGGGTGGCCGGGCTGGTCAACGTACGCGGCGCGGCCACCAGCATCCCCTCGGCGACAGCGCTGCGGCGGGCCGGTACGCCGGGCGGACGGGCGTCGGCCAGCCGCAGCCCGGACCGGGTGTGCCGGACGTTGACGTCGTCGGCGTCGACGGTGGACAGGCTGGCGTTCCAGGTGTCGGCGCGAGCGGCCGAGGCGGGCGTAGGCGGCGCCAGGGTGACGGCCAGGACGGCGGTCAGGACGGCGGCCGACGCGGTCGTCGACCGTGATAGACGAATGCGATTCATTCGTTTTCCTCCTCAGATCTCCCCGATAATGCTCATATATGAAGATCGAACCGAAGTGACATACAAATAGCGATACATGCGAATTCGGTTCGGGTGAGGGAGAATGGTGGCGTGCCCGAAGGTGACACCGTCTGGAACACCGCCCGCGTCCTGGACCGCGCCCTGGCCGGCGCCCGGCTGACCGGCAGCGACTTCCGGGTGCCCCGGCTGGCCACCACCGACCTGACCGACTGGGCGGTACACGAGTGCGCCAGCCGGGGTAAGCACCTGCTGCTCCGCCTGACCGCCCCGACCGACACCGGCACTCCCACCGCCACCGGCCCGGTGCACTGGACGCTGCACTCGCACCTGCGGATGGACGGCACCTGGCGGACGTACGCCCCCGGGGAACGCTGGACCGCCCGCCCGGCGCACCTGATCCGGGTGGTGCTGCGAGCCGCCGCCGCGACCGCCGTCGGCTACCACCTGCACGACGTGGCGCTGGTGCCCACCGCCGACGAGGACCGCCTGGTCGGCCACCTCGGCCCCGACCTGCTCGGCACCGACTGGGATCCGGTGGAGGCGGTCCGCCGGCTCGCCGCGCATCCGGACACCGCCATCGGTGTCGCGCTGCTCGACCAGCGCAACCTGGCCGGGATCGGCAACCTCTACAAGTGCGAGGTGCTGTTCCTGCGCGGGGTGCATCCGCGCACCCCGGTCCGGGAGGTACCCGACCTCGACGGCCTGGTCCGGTTAGCGCAGGACCTGCTGGCCGCGAACCGGGGACGGTGGACGCAGAGCAGCACCGGCTCGCTACGTCGGGGCCAGACCAGCTACGTGTACGGGCGTCGGGCGCAGCCGTGTCGCCGCTGCGGCACCGCGATCCGCAAGGAGGAACTGGGCGAACGGGTCACCTACTGGTGCCCGGCCTGCCAGCCCGCCGCCTGAGCCGGCCGACGTGGAAGTTCCGCCGACTCGGACGCAAGTTCCACGGGAGTCTGCGCAGGTGGCGGGCCGGTTCGGAGTGGCGGCGCCGACACGCCGGGCGGTCACCAGATAGGGACGATTGGGTACTTCCTAACCACCCCCCGGCCATCGCATGCTGCGATTGAGCGCTCACGGAAAGTCAAAGTCGTGCGCTGCGCACGCCACATCGCAGTGGTGGCCGCCGCGCCCCGACCCCGGGGAGAGCCATGGCCGTGTTCCGCAGATTCCGGTCGACCTGGCGGGATCGCGCCACCCGCGACGGCGAGTCGAGCCCGGGGGCCGTCCCCGAAGCCCGCACCGACCCGGACCACGCGGACCCCGGCCCCGTCCAGGCACCCCACGACGCGCCGCCGGCCCAGATGCGGCAGGACGCGCCGCCCGCCCCGGTGTCGCACGGCGCGCCGCCCGCGCAGGCACCGCAGGGTGCGCCGCCCGCCCAGGCACCGCCCCCGCCGACCCGGAGCGCGCCCGCCGGACGACCGTCGACACCGGCCAGTCTGGACCCGGCGGCGGTGCCCCGGCTGTTCGGCACGGTGCCGAATCACGCGTACAGCCCGCTGCCGGTGGTCGACTCCGACGGGACGGTGGTGGGCGGCACCGGCATCCGCAAGTTCGTCGACCCGCTGCCCGGTCTCGGCCCGCTGGGGCGAACGCCGCTCGGCGCGCACCTGCCGGTCGCCGTGCCGGACACCATCAGCTACCCCGGCTGCGACTACTACGAGATCGGTCTCGCCGAGTACACCCAACGCCTGCACAGCGACCTGCCGGCCACCCGGATGCGCGGCTACCGGCAACTGAACCTCGGCACCGACGTCGACGGACACAACACCGTGGCACCGCCCCGGCAGCCCTGGCACCTCGGGCCGGTGGTGCTGGCCCGGCGCGGCCGACCCGTACGGATCAAGTTCATCAACCAGCTTCCCGCCGGACCGGCCGGCGACCTCTTCCTGCCCGTCGACCCGACCGTGCCGGGGGCCGGGACCGGGCCGCTCGGCGGACCGGCACCGTACCCACAGAACCGGGCGGTGCTGCACCTCAGCGGCGCGTCGACCGGTTGGGCCAGCGCCGGCAACCCGTGGCAGTGGATCACTCCGGCCGGGGAGATCACCCCGTACCCGACCGGTGTCGGGCTGGCGCACGTCCCCGACATGCCACCCCCGGGCCAGGGCGCCACCACGCTGTACTTCCCGAACGAGCAGAGCGGACGACTGCTCTGGTTCCACGACAACACCGCCGGACTGTCCCGGCTGACCGTCTACTCCGGACAGGTCGCGCTCTGTCTGCTCACCGACGAGGCACAGGAGCGGCTGGTCGACGACGGGGTGCTGCCGTGCGACCAACTCCCGCTGGTCTTCGAGGACAAGACCTTCGTGCCGGACGACGCGCAGCTCGCCACCCAGGACCCGACCTGGGATCGCAGTCGGTGGGGGACGCGCGGCAGCCTCTGGCACCCGCACGTCTACCAGCCGCAACAGGACCCGCACCGCCCGGAGGGCGTCAACCCGACCGGCCGCTGGGACTACGGCCCGTGGTCGCGTACCGCCGCGTCGGCCGGACCGGAGGTCACCGCCGCCACCGTGCCCAACCCGCACCACGACCCGGTCACCGACCCGGACGAGCCGCCGGAGGCACCGGGCGTGCCGCACCCGAGCGCGGTGCCCGCCGCCTACGGGGACACCGTGCTGGTCAACGGTGCCGCGTACCCGTACCTGGAGGTGGAGCCGAAGGTCTACCGGTGGCGGATCCTGAACGCCTGCGCCGACCGGTGGTTGAACCTCCAGCTCTACCGGGCCGCCTCGGACGCGCCGATGTGGACGCCGGAGGGCCGGCTGTCCGACGCCGACGCGGGCGAGGTGCCGATGGTCGACGCGATCCGGGCACCCGACCGACCGACGGGCTGGCCGACCGACGGGCGCCCCGGAGGCGTACCGGACCCGGCCGCCACCGGACCGGAACTCATCCGGATCGGCAACGAGGGCGGCCTGCTGCCCGAGCCGGTGGTGATCCCGAACCGGCCGATCGGATTCCGGTACGACCGGCGCGAGGCGACCGTGCTCAACGTCGACGGGCACGCCCTGCTGCTGGCGCCCGGCGAACGCGCCGACGTGCTGGTGGACTTCGCCACCGTCGCGCCGGGCAGCACGCTGATCCTCTACAACGACGCCCCGGCCCCGCTGCCCGCGCTCGACCCCCGACACGACCACCACACCGGCGGCCCGGATCGCAGCGCCGAGGGCGGCGCGCCACCGACCCGCCCCGGGTACGGCCCGAACACGCGCACCCTGATGCAGTTCCGGGTCTCCGGCACCCCCGCCTCCCCGTACGACCTGGACCGGCTGCGCGAGCGGCTGCCCGGCGCGTACGCCGCCGGCCAGCGTCCGCCGATCGTGCCGCAACCCGCCTACGACGCCTGCTTCGGCACGGTCTCCGCGCCGACCCGGATCCCGGTGCACGCCGCCGCCGTCACGTTCACGCCGACCGGCGGCGCCGCACCGGTGACGCTGCCGTTTGCGATCAAGGCCGTCCGGCAGGTCTTCGAGCCCGAGTACGGCCGCGCCACCGGCCGCCTCGGCGTCGGCCACCCACACGCCGGACCGCTCGACGAACCCACCCTGCCGCTCGGCCCCGCCGACCCGGCCACCGAGACCCTGCACGTCAGCGACCCGGCCGTACCCGTCGGCGCACCCGGTGACGGCACCCAGCTCTGGCGGGTACGCGGCACCGGCCGACACACCCACCCGGTCCGCTTCGACGGCCTCGACGTGCAGGTGGTCAGCCGGGTCGGCCGGGACGGCCGGATCCGGCCACCACACCCCGGCGAACTCGGCTGGAAGCAGGTCGTCCGCGTCGACCCGGGCGAGGACGTGCTGATCGCGCTGCGCCCCGAGGCCCCGCCGCTGCCGTTCAAGCTCGGTGACAGCATCCGGCTGCTCGACCCGACCCGACCGGCCGGCGTACCCACCGGCTCCACCGAGATCAGCCCGCTCGACGGACGTCCCGCCTCGGTGGTCAACCGCCTGGTCAACCTGGGCTGGGAGTACCGCTGGGGCAGCGCCGCGGCGGGCCTGCGTGACCAGGGGATGAGCCGCCCGCTGGTGGTCCGCGTCGCACCCCGCTCCCCCACCGGCCTGAACGCCACTCCGGCCCCCGGCTCGGCCACCGCCCTACCGGCGATCAACCTGACCTGGACCGGCAACGGCGGTCAGCCCGCCGCCACCAGCCACCTGCTACAGCGGGCCACCGACTCCACCTTCACCGGCGGCCTCACCGAGATCACCGTGGCCGGCAGCGCCACCCGCTACACCGACGCCACCATCACCCCCGGCGTGACGTACCACTACCGCCTCCGCGCGGAGAACACGGTGAGCTGCTCCGCCTGGTCGAACAGCGTCCCGGCCGCGGTGCAGCTCACCGCCCCCACCGGCCTGACCGCCACCATCCCACCGGCCGCCCCGCTGCGGGCCGCGCTGCGCTGGGCCAACCGCTCCTTCGCCACCGGCATCGACGTGCAGCGGGCCACCAACCCCACCTTCACCAGCGGCCCCGGCACCACCGCCATCGGCGTCGGCGACCACCACCTGGACACCGCGCTCGCCCCCGACACCACTTACTACTACCGGGTACGCACCACCTACCTGGGCGTCGCCTCGCCCTGGTCCACGGTGGCCACCGTGATCACCCCGCCGGTGCCCGGCGTACCCACCGCGGTCAGCGTCGCCACCAGCACACCCGACCCGGACACCGCGACGGTCGTACTCGGCTGGGCGGCGAGCACCCCCACCGGCCCGGGAGCCGGTTTCACTGTGGAACGGGCCCTGGACGCCGCGTTCACCCGGGAACTGGCCACGTTCACCGTCACCGGACGCGGCTTCACCAATACCGGCCTGGCCCGTGGCGTCACCTATCACTACCGGATCCGCTCGTTCAACGTGGTGGCCGCGTCCCCGTACACCGGCCCCATCCCAGTGACCACCCCAAAGTAAACCCGCCACCCCCGCCCACCCCACCACCCCCGCATGCCCCTCCCGCCCCGTCGATCATGGAGTTGTGGCAGCGACAAAAGGTGCACATCATCGCGTAACCACGACCTCAACTCCATGATCGACGCGTCGAGGGAGACGGCGGCCGGTGGGGACGACGGGAGTCCGGCGGTCAGGAGGTGGTGGCGGGGCGACCGACGGCCCGTAGCTCCGACAGCGCCGACGCGAAGCCGTGCAGCATGTCCGTGGCCTCCGTCAGACGGGCTGCGGAAGGGTGCTCACTGTCGGGGCGGTACTCCTCGGCCAGGTAGCCGGCCGCCGCCACGACCAGTCGCTCGTACGCCCCCACACCGGCGTCCAACTGCCCGGTGAGCGCCTCGTGCGCCTCGGTCAGTGCGGGACGGGCGTCCGGGGGCGCGAGGTGTACCGCGCGTTCCACGCTCGCCACCCGGTTGGCCAGCTCGCGCAGTGACTGCTCGGCCACGGCGGCCTCGGCGACGGCGGGTTCGGCGAAGCCGGTCAGCCGACCGCCCATGGACGCCAGGGTCGACGCCGCCCGGTCCAGTCGTTCCCACGGCTGGGCCGCGCTGGTGCCGCGCAGGGCGCCACGGGAGCGGACCCGGCGCACCTCGGCCACCACCCCGGCACCGACCGGTAGCCGCTCCACGGCGGCGACCAGGCGGGCACGGCTGCGGGCGGCGGCCTGAGCGGGATCGAGAGCGGGCGGGGCGGGCTGGGCCGACAGCGCCCGCAGGTCCACCCAGCGCCAGGCGGCCAGCGCGGTGGAGGCGCCGGCCGCGGCGGCCCAGACGGCGTCGGCGAGGCCGATTCCGGCGTACGGGGTCAGGATGACGGTGGCACCGCCGAGCCCGCCGGCCAGTACGCTCCACCGGCGGGCGGAGCGACGGAGCTTGCCCAGCCGGCGGAAGTAGCGGGTGCGCTCGTCTGCTGCCACCGTCGCCTCCTTGACGCCTCGGTTCAGCCGGCGGCGCTGGCGTCGCCGGTGTTGCGATCCCGGTTCATGCTGGCCCGCAGCTCGTCGAGGCGGGCCACACCCGGGTCGTTGGTCTGTGCCGCCTGCTGCTGGCCACCGGCGGCGGCGTTCTGGTCGGCGGCGCCGCCGAGCTGCTCGCCGGCCATGCTGGCGCGGATCTGGTCGAGGCGGGCCGACCCGGCCACGTCCAGCGTGGCCTTCTGGATCTCCAGCATCCGGCCCTCGGCCGAGTTGCCGGCCAGCTCGGCACGGCCCATCGCGGTGGAGTAGCGGCGCTCGATGCGGTCGCGGACCTCGTCCAGGCTGGGCGTGCTGCCGGGGGCGGTGAGCGCCGACATCGACTCCAGCGAGGAGGCCACCGTCTCCTGCATCTTGGCCTGTTCGAGCTGGCTGAGCAGCTTGGCCCGCTCGGCGAGCTTCTGCTGGAGGATCATCGAGTTGTTCTCGACCGCCCGGCGGGCCTGTCCGGCGGCGGCGAGCGCCTGGTCGTGCAGCGTCTTGAGGTCCTCGGCGGCCTGCTCGGACGAGACGAGCTGGCTGGCGAGGGTCTGCGCGGACTGCTCGTAGCGGCCGGCCTCGACCTCGTCGCCCTTGGCGCGGGCCTGGTCGGCGAGGACCAGTGCCTGTCGGGCGTTGCTCTGCAACCGCTCGACGTCGGACATCTGCCGGGAGAGCTTCATTTCCAGTTGCCGCTGGTTGCCGATCACCGCGGCGGCCTGCTGCACGAGCGCCTGGTGTTGCCGGTGCGCCTCGTCGATCGCCTGCTGGAGCTGCACCTTGGGATCGGCGTGCTCGTCGATTCGGGCGCCGAAGAGCGCCATCAGGTACTTCCAACCCTTGACGAACGGGTTCGCCATCTCCGCCGTATCCCCTCAGTCACGTCGCTGCGCCAACCGCCATGTCCGGCCGGCCCAGCTCGGCCACCGGCGATGGTGGGTCCATCGTCCCAGCCGAGCGCCGGCACGACATCCGGACCGGCGCGAGGGGGACGCTGCGATCAACCCTACGCGGCGGTCGCCACCTCGACCATCGGCCGGCGGCTCAGGCGGTGTGGAACACGCTCAGGCGGCGCAGACCACGTCCCGGTCGGTGCGTTCGGCGGAGCGGACCCGGGTGCTGCGCAGCGTCGCCTTGAGCGGCGACTCCTGGCGCACCGCGACCGCGACGGAGCCGTCCGAGCTGACCTGACGCACCGGTCGGCCGGTGGCCTTGTGCACCGCCGTCGCGCCGACGGGAGTCGCCTCGACCGGCTCGTCCTGCACCGGCACCAGCACGCCCGGTAGCTGCTCGGCGAGGGCCACGGTGTCGCTGACCTCGCGCAACAGCTCGGACAGACGGGCGCCGAGCGCGTCGCAGATCGCCGCGAGCAGTTCGCTCGACGGTTCCTTCTGGCCGCGTTCGATCTCGGACAGGTAGCCCAGGCTGACGTTGGCGGCGGAAGAGACCTCGCGCAGCGTGCGGTGCTGCCCCTGCCGGCGCGCCCGTAGTGCGTCACCGATCACCCGGCGTAGCAGGACCATCGCACCTCCCCTGAGGGACACAGTTCGCCCGGCCGCCGGCCCGGTGGTGCGCACCGGCTCCGACTGTCGGAGCTTTCCCGCAACCGTACCCGTTGCGGGCCGCCACGACATCCCGCCCCGCCCTCCTAGCTTGCGGCGGCGACGTCCCGGTGGGTGTGGGCGGCGAGCATCCGAAGCGCCTCGGTGACCGTTTCGCCCCGAATGTTGTCCCGACTGCCGACCAGGTGGAGTTCGCGTACCTCGCTGCCGGAGGGACCGGCGACCGCGACGTAGACCAGCCCGACCGGCTTGCCGTCCTGCGGCTCCGGCCCGGCGACGCCGGTGGTGGCCAGGCCCCAGTCGGCACCGCAGCGCCGCCGCCCGCCCTCGGCCAGGGCGGCGGCCACGTCGCCGTCCACCGGGCCGCGCGCCGTCAGCAGATCCGCCGGTACGTCGGCGAGCTGCTCCTTCAGCTCGGTGGCGTACACCACCAGTCCACCCCGGTAGACCGCGCTCGCCCCGGCGATCTCCACGATCGTGGCGGCCAGCAGTCCACCGGTCAGCGACTCGACGGTGGCGAGGGTCTCCCGTCGCTCGGTGAGGCGGTGCACCACACCGGCCGCCGCGCTGCCCATCTGTCCTTCGCCCTCTTTGACACCCACGCCCTGCATCCTTCCCGACAAGTGGACGGTCTACTCGCCGCAGCGCCGGGCGGACGGTCAGCGGGCGCGCCGCAGCCGCAGAGCCTGGGCGATGTAGTCGAACCCGGTGACCACCGTCACCGCCACCGCCGCCGCCATGATCCACGGGCCGATCGCGGCCAGGGTGTCGGGCATCGGCCAGAGGTACCAGGTGATGGCGAGGATCTGGAGCGCCGTCTTGACCTTGCCGCCCCGGCTCGCCGCGATCACCCCACGCCGGATCACCCAGAAGCGCAACGCGGTGATGCCCAGCTCGCGGGCGAGGATGACCACCGTCACCCACCAGGGCAGTTGGGCGTACCAGGAGAGCAGCAGCAGGGCGGCACCGGTGAGCGCCTTGTCCGCGATCGGGTCGGCCACCTTGCCGAACGCGGTGACCAGCGAGAACCGGCGGGCGATCCAGCCGTCGACCAGGTCCGTCGCCGACGCCACCACGAAGATCACGCAGGCGACGCTGCGCCACCCGGCGTGCGTCATGCCGGAGACCACCACACAGGCGGCGAAGACCGGTACGAGCAGCAGCCGCAGCCCGGTCAACGCGTTGGCGGCGTTGACCACCGGGACCACCCGGGCCACCACGGGCAGCGGGGTGGACTCCGTCGCCTCGGTCATCGGCGCGTTCTCCGGCAGCACACCTGGTCGCTCTCCCGCTTCGTCCTGGCCGGCGGTCACCGTGTCGCGCCGGGCGCCGCCGAGATCATCTCATCGGGTACGGCGACCAGGTCGACGCCCTCGGTGTCGGTGACGGTGGCCCGGACCAGGTCACCGGGGCGCAGCGCGGCCAGGTCGACCCCGCCGCCGTCCGGGGCGACCAGGGTGGTGGAGCCGTCCACCTCGGGCGCCTGGTGTGCGGCCCGCCCCTCGACCATTTCGCCGTCGACCGAGTCCACCAGCACCTCGACCGTGCTGCCGAGGCGGTCCTCGGCGCGCTGCGAGCACAGCTCGTCGGCGAGGGCGCTGAGCTTGTCGTACCGGCGTTTGATGGTGGCGGCGGAGACCTTGCCGGGCAGCCCGGCGGCCTCGGTGCCGTCCTCGTCGCTGTAGTCGAAGACGCCGATCGCGTCGAGCCGGGCCTCGGTGAGGAAGCGGACCAACTCGTCGTAGTCGGCGCGGGTCTCGCCGGGGAAGCCGACGATGAAGTTGCTCCGCGCGCCGGCCTCCGGGGCCAGGGCCCGCGCCGAGGCCAGCAGTTCCAGGAAGCGGTCGGTCGAGCCGAAGCGCCGCATCCGGCGCAGCACCGGCTCGCTGGAGTGCTGGAACGACAGGTCGAAGTAGGGCGCCACGCCGGGCGTGGTGGCGATCGCCTCGACCAGGCCGGGCCGGGTCTCGGCCGGCTGGAGGTAGCTGACGCGGACCCGGACGATGCCGTCGATCACCGCGAGCTGCGGCAGCAGCTTCTCCAGCGCACGGGGGTCGCCCAGATCCTTGCCGTAGGAGGTGGAGTTCTCGCTGACCAGCACCAGCTCGCGGACACCGCTCTTGGCCAGCCACTCGGCCTCGGCCAGCAGCTCGTCCGGGGTCCGCGAGACGAACGCGCCCCGGAACGCCGGGATCGCGCAGAACGTGCAACGCCGGTCGCAGCCGCTGGCCAGCTTGAGCGAGGCCACCGGGCCGCTGTCCAGGCGGCGACGCAGCACCGGCCGCAGGTGCGCCGGGGTGTGTTCGTCCACCTCGGCCACCGTGCCGTGGCCGGGCAGCGACACCGCGCTGCCCCGCCGGGCGACCGGGGTCAGCGGCAGCAGTTCCCGCCGGTCGCGGGGGGTGTGCGCGGCGAACTCCCGCCCGGCGACGACCGCGTCCAGCCGGGCCGCGATGTCCGGGTAGTCGTCGAAGCTGAGCACCGCCTGCGCCTCGGGGAGGCTGTCGGCCAGTTCCCGGCCGTACCGCTCCGCCATGCAGCCGGCCGCCACCACCTTGGCGCCGGTGTCGGCGGCGGCCAGCAGCGTCTGGATCGAGTCCTGCTTGGCCTTCTCCACGAAGCCGCAGGTGTTGACCACCACCACGTCGGCGCCCTCGCCGTCGGTGGTCACCTGCCAGCCGTCGGCGTGCAGGCGGGCGGCCAGCTCCTCCGAGTCGACCTCGTTGCGGGCACAGCCCAGGGTCAGCAGGGCGACCCGGCGGCCGTCGGCGGGCTGCTCCGGGTCGCGGGGCGACGCCGGACGCACCGCCTGGGAGTCGTCGACAGGAGAGGTGGCAGACACCATCCGAGGGTACCGGGCCACCGGCTCCCGCCCGACAGCCCGGCCGGACCCCGACCGACCGGGCCGACCCGACCAGCCGGGCCGGACCGGGCGGCGGACCCCACCGGGCCGCACGGGCGGGCGTCAGGCCGCCGGGGCGAGCACCGAGACCAGGCGGTCGAGCAGGAAGACCTCGGCGCCGGCCAGGCCGACCGCGCAGAAGACCGAGATCTGCTCCGCGCCGGTGCGGCCGGGTGCCGTGCCCGCCAGCACCGCGCCCAGGTCGCGCAGGCGGGCGGCGTACGGCGGCTGGGCCGCGAGCATCGGCGGGACGTACGCGCCGGCCTGCTCCGGGGAGTCGCTGGCCAGCACGGCGGCGGCGTCCAGCAGGTCGGGACCGAACTCGGCCCGGTCGCACTGCTTGAAACCGACGGCGTTGACGTGCGTTCCCGGTGAGACGTCGGCGGCGGTCAGCACCGGCGTGGTGGACGTGGTGGCCAGCACCACCACGTCCCGGTCCCGGATGGCGGCCCGCGCGGTGTCCACCGCGCGGGCCGGGATGCCGAGTTCGGCGCGGACCCGGGCGGCGAACGCCTCCCGGCGGGCCGCCGAGCGGCTGTGCACGGTCATCTCGCGCAGCGGTCGTACCGCGGCGACGGCCCACACCTGGGCCCAGGCCATCCGGCCGGACCCGATCACGCCCAGCGTGGTGGCGTCCGGGCGGGCCAGGGCGTCCACCGCGACCCCGCCGGTCGCACCGGTACGCCGGGACCCCAACTCCTCCCCCACCGCCACCGCCCGCACCGCCCCGGTACGCCCGTCGTGCAGCACCACCACCTGCTCGGCGCCCGGGTGTCCGAAGGTGTCGTACGACCGGTAGCCGTACCACTCGTCGCGCAGGTGTCCGGCGGTCAGCACCATCCGGCCCCCGCCCAGCGACGCGGCGGCCCGGGGCGGTGCCACCAGCCGTCCCCCGTACGCGGCGAGCAGGGCCTGGCGCATCGCGTCCACGGTGGTCGCGGCGTCCAGCGCGGCGGCGACCTCCGGATCGGAGATGAGGACCGTCATGGCGCCATCGTGCAAGGTGAAGTCAGGTTGAAGTCCACTCCCGGTGAGCGTTCTCACCCGCGGCGTCCGCCACGTCCGGTGCTACGGTCGGTCCCGACGGCCCCCGTGGCCGTCCCGGACGAGTCGTGGGCGTACCCGGTGAGCCAAGACGCCCCGCGTGATGGACCGACTCGTCCCGGCGCCCCGGCGGCCCGGGCGGACCTGAAGAGGTGACCCGATGGCCTGGATCGCGCTGGTGATCTCCGGACTTCTCGAAACGGCGTGGGCGATCGCCCTGGACCGCAGCGCCGGCTTCACCCGACCCGTCCCCTCCGCGATCTTCGCGGTCACGCTGGTGCTCAGCATGGCCGGACTGGCGTACGCGCTGCGCGAGATCCCGGTCGGCACCGGCTACGCGATCTGGGTCGGGATCGGCGCGACCGGCACCGCCCTGGTCGGCATGCTCGCGCTGGGCGAGTCGGCAAGCGTGCCCCGGCTGCTCTGCCTGCTGCTCGTCGTCGCCGGAGTGATCGGGCTCAAGGTCTACCACTGACCCGTGTCCCGGCGTGCCGTTTGGACGGCGCCCCGACATGGGTACTGGCCGATCAACGACGAGTTGACCACCGGAGGAGATCATGGCCAACATGCACGCCGGCACCCGCCCGCGCACCAACGCCGCCCGCATCTGCACGATCCTGGGCTTCGTCTTCGCCGGTCTCGCACTGTTCCTGTTCCCGCTGCTGTTCGGCCTGGTCGCCGTCGGGCTCGGGGTGGCCGGCGCGGTGCAGGGCGACAAGCCACTCGGCTGGTACGCCGCCGGGGCGGGCGTGGCCGCGATCCTGCTCAACCTGGTCCTCGCGGCAGCCCTCGCGAGCTGACCCGCGCCGCCGCAGACGTGGAGGGGCCCGCCGGATGTCCGGCGGGCCCCTCCACGTCTGCGGGTCGGTCTGGTGCGACGGCACCGACCGACCGGCCAGGCGGCACCGAGGTCAGCCCTCCGTGCCCCGCAGCCCCTCCAGGACCTCTTCCAACTCGTCCGGCTTGATCAGCACGTCGCGGGCCTTGGACCCCTCGGAGGGCCCGACCACGCCCCGCGTCTCCATCAGGTCCATCAGGCGGCCCGCCTTGGCGAACCCGACCCGCAGCTTGCGCTGGAGCATCGAGGTCGAGCCGAACTGCGAGGTGACCACCAGCTCGACCGCCTGCACCAGCAGGTCCAGGTCGTCGCCGATGTCCTCGTCGATCTTCTTCTTGCTCTCCTGCGCGGCGGTCAGCACGTCGGAGCGGAACTCCGGCTCGCGCTGGTCCTTGCAGAACTTCACCACGTCGACGATCTCGCGCTCGGTCACCCAGGCGCCCTGGATCCGTACCGGCTTCGACGCGCCCATCGGCAGGAACAGGCCGTCGCCGCGCCCGAGCAGCTTCTCCGCGCCGGGCTGGTCCAGGATGACCCGGGAGTCGGCCAGCGACGAGGTGGCGAACGCCAGGCGGGACGGCACGTTGGCCTTGATCAGACCGGTCACCACGTCGACCGAGGGCCGTTGGGTGGCCAGCACCAGGTGGATACCGGCGGCCCGGGCGAGCTGCGTGATCCGGACGATCGAGTCCTCCACGTCGCGCGGCGCGACCATCATCAGGTCGGCCAACTCGTCCACGATCACCAGCAGGTACGGGTACGGGCGCATCTCCCGCTCACTGCCCGGCGGTGCCTTGATCTCGCCGCTGCGCACCTTGCGGTTGAAGTCGTCGATGTGCCGGACCCCGTTGGCCGCCAGGTCGTCGTAGCGCATGTCCATCTCGCGGACCACCCACTCCAGCGAGTCGGCGGCCTTCTTCGCGTTGGTGACGATCGGGGTGACCAGATGCGGGATGCCCTCGTAGCCGGTCAGCTCGACCCGCTTCGGGTCGATCAGCAGCAGCCGCACCTCGTCCGGCGTGGCCCGGGTCAGGATGGACATCAGCAGGGTGTTGAGGCAGCTCGACTTGCCCGCGCCGGTGGCACCGGCGATCAGGATGTGCGGCATCTTGGCCAGGTTGGCCACCACGAAGCCGCCCTCGATGTCCTTGCCGAGGGCCACCACCATCGGGTGGTGGTCGCTGGTGGCCGCCCGCGACCGCAGCACGTCGCCGAGCGCCACGTTCTCCGGGTCGGTGTTCGGGATCTCCACGCCCACCGCGCTCTTGCCCGGGATCGGGCTCAGGATGCGGACGTCGGGCGACTTCACCGCGTACGCGATGTTGCGGGAGAGCTGGGTGATCCGCTCGACCTTGACGCCGTGGCCCAGCTCGACCTCGTACCGGGTCACCGTCGGCCCCCGGGTGAAACCGGTCACCGCCGCGTCCACGTCGAACTGGTCGAAGACGCCGGTCAGCGCCGCGATCACCTCGTCGTTGGCCTTGCTGCGGCTCTTCGGCGCGGCACCGGTGCTCAGCATGTTCGCCGGGGGCAGCGCGTAGTCCCCGGCCAGCCCGGTCAGCGCGAGCTGCTCGGCCCGGGTCGGCGCGGGCGAGTGCTCCGGCGGCTCGGCCGGCTTGCGGCTGGCCGGCACCCGGGACGGTGCCTTGCGCGGCAGGACGACGGTCTCCTGGAGGTCCACCCCGTCCAGGTCCTCGAAGTCGTCCGGGTCGATCGGCGGAGGCGTGCGCTTCGCCGGCCGTCGCCTCGGTGGAGTCGCGGGCGTCCCGGCCTCGTCCTCCTCCTCGGTGCGGCCGATCACGGTCCCGGCCAGCAGGCCGAGCCGCTCGGGCACCTTGTTGATCGGGGTCGCGGTCACCACCAGCAGCCCGAACACCAGCAGCAGGAGCAGCAGCGGCACCGCCACCCAGGCGGTGACGGCACGCTCCAGCAGGCTGCCCACGCCCGCGCCGACCAGGCCACCGGCGAAGTCCCGCTCGCCGGGATCGGCCGGCTGCTGGCCGATGTGCAGCATCGCGGCGGTGGCGACCAGCATGGAGCCCCAGCCGATCAGGCCACGGCCCCGGTGCTCGGGGTCGCCGGGTTGCCGCATCAGCCGCCACGCGCCGATGCCGAGCAGCACCGGCACGACGATGGAGATGGCACCGAGGAACAGCCGGATCGTGTCGGCGAGCTGGGCGCCCAGCGGGCCGGCCCCGGAGAACCACAGTGCGCCTGCGGTGAGCAGAGCGAGGCCGATCACCAGCAGTCCGGCACCGTCGCGACGGTGCTCCGGATCGATGTCGGCGGCGGAGGCGGCCTGTCGACCGGTGGCGCGTACCGCCCACCCGACGCTGTGCGCCAGGCCCATCCACACCGCACGGACCGCCCGCCCGACGTACGCCGCCGGGCCCGGTCCCCGGGTGGTGGTGCGACGCCGGACCGGCGCCCGGGTCTTCTTCGCCGGTTGACGGGCACGACTGTTGTTCGTGCCACCGCGCGGCGACGCGCCGCGTCGGCGGCTCGCCTGAGAGGTACGGCCCGCCATAGCATCACCGTAACGGCGGTCCCGGGGATACGCCGGTCTTACTGGTCGCGTCCGCGTGTCGCAGCACGGACGCCGCCACCTGCCGTGATAATCGCCGGACCGAAGGGTGCCCGATGGCGTCGCCGGAGTTCGAGGACGGACCGTTGGCCGGACACCCGTCGGCACTGCGGCCGTTGACGCACGACCTCGTCTCGGCCGTGCTGGCGCACCGGGGACACCCGGTCACCGCCGACGGGGACGCGCTGGTCGGCCGGTGGGCCGAGGGCCACATCTGGTTCCTGCGTGCCGGGGACGACGGCGAGATCCTCCAGGTCCGCACGGTGGCCACGCCCGCCTTCGGGGTCGCGGAGGTGCCCCGGCTGCACGGGTTCTGCAACACCTGGAACCACGACCTGTTCTGGCCCAAGGCGTTCGTCCACGTCGACGACGCCGGCCGGGCCCGGGTCTGCGGAGAGGTGATCACCGACCTGGAACGCGGCGTCACCCCGCACCAGCTCGACCGGCTGCTCGGCCGGGGCATCTCCACCGGCCGCAGGCTGGCCGCCGAGGTGGGCCGGCTCGTCGGGTCGGCGCGGTCGTGACCGGCTGGCCGACCGGCCCCGGACGGGGTCGACAGCGCACCCGGAGCAGCGCGCCGGCTCCCGGCGAACGGCCCGCCGACGCGCTGCACGACGCCCGGGACATGCCCGACGGCGAGGCGCGGATCGCCGAACTGGAACGCGTCGCCGCCCTCGCCGAAGCGGTCGGCGACCCCGCCACCGCCCGGACCGCCTGGTCCGAACTGGTCGAGACACACCTGCGCGGCGGCGAGCGGTGGCGGCTGTTCGAGCCCGTCCGGCGCTGCCTCGACGCCGCCGCCCGCACCCGGCCGGACCGCGGCGGCCCGGACGACGAGACGCTGCGCCGCTACCGCCGGTACGCCGCCGAAGCCCTGCTCGGCACCCCCCGCATCGGCCTGGACCAGGCCGCACACCTGCTCGGCACCGACACCGACGTCGCGACGGCGGCGCTGGACGGCCACGACACGGACGCGGTGGTGGCGCAGGTGCGCTGCCGGATCGCCGACCACCTCGGCGACGAGCCCACCGCCCGGCACTGGCTACGCCGGTGGCAGGCCGCGACCGGCGACCCGGCCGCCGGATGCCCCGACTGTCTGCCGGTACGCCAGGCCGACCTGCTCGCCGGCTGGGGCGACTGGACCGCGGCGCTCGCCGTCGTCGCGTCCGTCCTGGACGGTCCGCATGGCTGCACCGCCCAGCCCGAAGCGGCCCTGACCGGGGCCCTGCTGCCCTGGCTGCGGGCCGGTGAGACGCAGCGGGCGGCCCGCGCCCACGTGCACGCGTACCGGCGGCACCGGGTCGAACCCGACGGGTTCGGTCACCTCGCCACCCACCTGCGCTTCTGCGCCCTCGGCGGGTACCCCGGGCGCGGACTGGCGATCCTGGTCGAGCAGTTGCCCCGGTTGGACCAGCCGCACGACGACCGGTCGGTGATGGAGTTCACCGCCGCCGGCGCGCTGGTCTGCGCCCGTGCCGCCGACGACGGCGACGGCCCGGTGCACCGACCGGCGTACCGGGGACGGCCGGCGGCGCAGGTCACGGTGAGTGCGCTCGGCGCCGAGCTGCTCGCCGTCGCGACCGCGCTGGCCGGCAGCTTCGACGCCCGCAACGGCACCGGGCACCAGTCCGGCCGGATCGCCGCCTGGCTGGCCGAACGCCCGCTGGCCGAGCCGGTGCCGCTGCCCGGCGAGGACGAGATCGAGCCGGACCACGAGCCGTGGCCCGGCGCCCCTCCACCGGCCGGGTCCGGTGGCGACACGACCGGTGTAGAGGTCACGACGGGCGACGGGACCGGTCCGGCGGACGAGATCGGCGCGTTGACCGTGGGGATGATCACCGAGGCGCTGGACCGGCGCGGCGACGGGTACGCCCTCGATCCGACCGGCACCGTGCTCGGGCGCTGGGGTGACGCGGTGATCCAGTTCCGGCGGGCCGGGGAACGCGGCGAGATCCTGCACGCCCGGGTGGTCGCCGGTCGGCGGTTGCCGGCCGCCCGGCGCGCCGAGGCGTACGCGTTCTGCAACGGGTGGAACCGCGACCGGCTGCTGCCCAGCGCGTACGTGCACGATCCGGGCGGGGGTGAGCTGGTGCTGGCCGGCGAGGTGACCACCGACCTGGCGTACGGGGTCGCCCCGGCACAGGTCACGGTGCTGGTCGACGCGGCGGTCCGCACCGGCGTCGCGTACGCCGAGGCGGTCGCCGCCCTGCCCTGAGCGGACATGCGACGGCCCGGCCGGACGTGACGCGTCCGACCGGGCCGAAGGGGGATCAGCGTCGGCTGCCCAACGTGGCGAAGTTCTGCGTGGTGAGCAGCGTCAGGTTGTTGCGTTGCAGGATCTCGTTGACCGGCTGGTAGAACGTCGTGCCACCGCGTACGCAGTCGCCCGAGCCGCCGGAGGTGACGCCCTGCGCCTGGTTGCCCGAGATCCACGAACCACCCGAGTCACCGGGCTCGGCGCAGACGTTCGTCCGGACCAGACCGCTGACCAGACCCTCCGGGTAGCGGACGGTGGCGTTGCGGGCCTGCACGGTGCCGCAGCGCACGCCGGTGGTGGAGCCGGACCGGCAGATCGACGACCCGGCCGGCACCTCCTGCGAACCGGCGACCCGGGCGATGCCGCCCCGGAAGTCGGTCACCTCGGGCAGCACCCGGGTGTTCTGGTTGACCTGCACGAAGGCCCAGTCGTCGCCGGGGAAGGAGGAGGCCCGGAAGACGCCCTGTAGTTCGCCGTCAGCACCCGAGGTCCGGGCACCGACCCGGCCGCAGTGCCCGGCGGTCACGTAGCCGCCGACCACCGCGAAGCCGACCGAGCAGCGGCCTGCGCCGACGAAGAACGGCTCACCGCCACGGACGTCGGCGAAGAGGCGCGGCTGCTCCTCGGTGGCCATCCGGACCGCCTGGCGGGGTACGCCGGCACGGGCCACGAAACGCCAGCCGGCCGCTTCGGCACCCGGAGCGGCGAGCACCACCACGCTGTTGGTGGCGACGTCGACGTACCAGCCGGAGACGTCCTCGGCCCGCGCGGCGGTCCGGTCCATCCGGGTCTTGATCGCGTCGAGCTGGCCGACGCCGCGCTCCACCACCTTCGGCACCGCGCCGGTGGCGCGTACCCGCTGTGCCTGGGCCGCGTCGGCGACCGCGACGTTGAGCTGGCCGCCGTCGGCGCTCAGCCAGCTACCGGCGTAGTCCCCGCCGAGGTCCGCCCGGAGCTGGTCGACGACCCCGCTGGCCCAACGCTCGGTCTTCAGCCGCGCCGCGACCTGCGCCTGGTCCAACCCCAGGTCCCGACGCATGGCCTCGACCACCTCGGCGTCGGCGCCCGCCACGGCCTGGCCGGTCGGCGCGGTGCTCGGCGCGCTGCCGTCACCGGCGAAGGACGGCAGGGCCACCGCCGCCGCCGCGCCCACCGCCGCCACCACGACACCGATGGCTGTCAATCGTCTGCGGTCCATCCGCCATGCTCCTCCCGGCGGGCGCGGGGCACGCCTGCCGGATCGGAGTACGGGCGGATGGACCGAACGGTTCAGACTTCGACGACAGTGGGCACGATCATCGGCCGACGCCGGTAGGCGTCGTTGACCCAGCGGCCCACGGTGCGGCGGACGATCTGCTGGAGCTGGTGCGGGTCGGTGATGCCGTCCGCGGCGGCCCGGTTGAGAGCCTCGGTGACCAGCGGGATCACCGCGTTGAACGCCTGCTGGTCCTCCGAGAAGCCCTTCGCGGACACGGTCGGCCCGGCGACCACCTTGCCGGTCACCGAGTCCACCACCACGGTCGCGGCGATGAACCCGCCGTCACCGAGGATGCGACGCTCGGTGAGCAGCGACTCGCTGACGTCACCGACGGCCAGACCGTCGACGTAGACGTACCGGCTCTTGACCCGCCCGACCAGGCTGGCCCGCCCCTCCACCAGGTCGACCACGTCGCCGTCCTCGCAGAGCACCACCCGGTCGGCCGCCACCCCGGACTCGATGCCGAGGCGGGCGTGCGCCCGCAGGTGCCGCCACTCCCCGTGCACCGGCATCAGGTTGCTGGGCCGCACCACGTTGAGCAGATAGAGCAGCTCACCGGCGGGAGCGTGACCGGAGACGTGCACCTTGGCCACGTCCTTGTGCACCACCACCGCACCGGCCCGGGCCAACCGGTTGATCACCCGGTAGACCGAGGTCTCGTTGCCCGGCACCAGCGACGAGGCCAGCACCACCGTGTCGCCCGGGGCGATCGTGATGTGCCGGTGGTCGCCGCTGGCCATCCGGCCCAGGGCGCTCATCGGCTCGCCCTGCGACCCGGTGGACATCAGCACGATCTGCTCGGGCGGCATCGACGTGGCCTCGTCCAGACCCACCACCAGACCCGCCGGGATGTTGAGCAGCCCCAGGTCACGGGCGATACCCATGTTGCGGACCATGGACCGGCCGATCAGCGCGACCTTGCGGCCGTGCTCCAGCGCCGAGTCGAAGACCTGCTGCACCCGGTGCACGTGCGAGGCGAACGAGGCGACGATGATCCGGCCGCGCGCCTTCGCGAAGATCGAGTCGAGGACCGGGCCGATCTCCCGCTCCGGGGTGACGAAGCCGGGGATCTCCGCGTTGGTGGAGTCCGACAGCAGCAGGTCCACACCCTCGGCGCCGAGCCGGGCGAACCCGGCCAGGTCGGTGATCCGACCGTCCAGCGGAAGCTGGTCCATCTTGAAGTCGCCGGTGTGCAGGACCAGGCCCGCCGGCGTACGGATGGCCACCGCCAGCGCGTCCGGGATCGAGTGGTTGACGGCGAAGAACTCGCACTCGAACGGACCGAGCCGCTCCCGGCCGCCCTCGCGCACCGTCAACGTGTACGGCTGGATCCGCCGCTCCGCCAGCTTCGCCTCGACCAGTGCGAGGGTGAACTGGGAGCCCACCAACGGGATGTCCGGCTTGTGGGCGAGCAGGTACGGCACCGCGCCGATGTGGTCCTCGTGGCCGTGGGTCAGCACGATCGCCTGGATGTCGTCGAGCCGGTCGAGGATCGGACCGAAGTCCGGCAGGATCAGGTCGACGCCGGGCTGCTCCACGTCGGGGAAGAGCACGCCGCAGTCGACGACCAGCAGCTTGCCGTCGTACTCGAAGACGGTCATGTTCCGGCCGATGGCGCCGAGCCCGCCGAGCGGAATGATCCGCAGTCCGCCCTCCGGCAGCGGCGGGGGAAGTTGGGCCTCCTCGTTGTGCGCCTCGGTCACGCGTTCACCTCATTCTGCGACGCCGTCACCCGGCGTCCGTCGTGTCGTTTGATCATTCGGGCAGCGGTAGCCCGGCCGCCGCGCAGTCGGCGCGGAGCTGGGCGAGCTGGTCTTCGGTGGCTTCCACGAGCGGCGACCGGACCGGCCCGGCGGGCAGCTTCGACGCGTTCAAACCCGCCTTGACCAGGATCGTGCCCTGGGTACGGAAGATCCCGGTGAACAGCGGCAGCAGCCGACGGTGCAGGGCGAGCGCGGTCGCGGTGTCCCCCGCGTCGTACGCCTCGATCATCCGCTTGGTGTCGGCCCCGGTGAAGTGCGTCGAGGTGCCGACCACGCCGACGCACCCGACCGCGAGCGCGGGCAGCGTGAAGGCGTCGTCGCCGCTGTAGAACGCCAGGTCCGTACGGCTGGTCACCCAGCTCGTCGCGGTGATGTCGTTCTTGGCGTCCTTGACCGCGACGATGCGGCCGTGCTCGGCGAGCCGGACCAGCGTCTCGGTCTCGATCGGCACCCCGGAGCGGTGCGGGATGTCGTAGACCATCACCGGCAGGCCAGTGGAGTCGGCCACCTCGGTGAAGTGACGCAGCAACCCGGCCTGCGGCGGCTTGTTGTAGTACGGGGTCACCACCAGCAGCCCGTGCGCACCGGCCTTCTCCGCGGTGGCGGCCAGCTCGACGGTGTGCCGGGTGTCGTTGGTGCCGACCCCCGCCACCACCCGGGCCCGCTCACCGACGGTCTCCACCACGGTCCGGATCAGGCGTTCCTTCTCCGCGTCCGTGGTGGTCGGCGACTCGCCGGTGGTGCCGTTGACCACCAGCGCGTCGTTGCCCTGCTCGGTCACGAGGTGGTCCGCGAGTCGCGCGGCGCCGTCGAGGTCGAGCGCACCGTCGGCGGTGAACGGGGTCACCATCGCGGTGAGCACTCGTCCGAAGGGGCGGGAGGCCGCCCGGACCGGTGTGTCAAGGTGGTCGTGCGTCATGGTGACAACCTAGCGGACGGCCGGCGGTCGGCCGCCGGGGAAGGCCTCAGGACCCCTCGGTGAGCGGAAGGGCTCTCCCGCTCAGGATGCCGCGATGTGTGGGCTCGCCGCCACCTCGGTGCCATCGGCGAGGGTCGAGACGACGAAGTCGGCGAACACGTTCGGCGCCACCCGCTGCAACTGCCGCAGGCACTCCACCGCCAGCTCCCGGATCTCCACGTCGGCGTGCTCGGTGGCCCGCATACCGATGAAGTGCCGCCAGGCGCGGTAGTTGCCGGTCACCACGATCCGCGTCTCGGTGGCGTTCGGCAGCACCGCCCGCGCAGCCTGCCGGGCCTGCTTACGCCGCAACGTCGGGTTGGGCTCGTCGGCGAAGTGCTGCTCCAACCCCGCCAACAACTCGTTGTACGCCCGCACGCTCGCCTCGGCCGCCTCGACGAACCGCTTGTGCAGCTCCGGGTCCTCGGCGATCACCCTCGGCTCCACCATCGCCGCGTCCCGCTCCGGCACGTACCGCTGGGACAACTGCGAGTACGAGAAGTGCCGGTGCCGGATCAGCTCGTGCGTGAACGACCGGGAGACCCCGCTGAAGTAGAAGCTGACCGACCCGTGCTCCAGCACCGAGAGGTGCCCGACCTCCAGGATGTGCGCGAGGTAGCCGGCGTTGGTGGCGGTCGCCGGGTTCGGCTTCTTCCAGCTCTGGTAGCAGGCCCGCCCGGCGAACTCCGCGAGCGCCTGTCCCCCGTCCGCGTCGGTCGACCACGGCACGTCCTCCGGCGGGTCGAAGTGGGTCCACGCGATCAGCTTGACCTGGGGCTGCACCATCTCCGGCATTCCTGCGACTGTAGTTGGCCCACCCACCACCCCCCACCCCCACCCCCACCACCCCCACCGCCCCACGCCGTCCCACCCCGCCGGCCGCGTTGATCAAGAGCTTTCGGTCACGGACGACGGCGTTAACGACCAAAACTTCTTGATCACGCGGGGCAGGGGTGCAGGCCGTGGGGGGTGGGGGTGGGGGTGGGGGTGGGGGTGGGGGTGGGGGTGGGGGTGGGGGTGGGGGTGGGGGTGGGGGTTAGACGTAGAGGGCGGTGAAGGGGGGCCAGGGGAGGTTGCGGACCACGGTGAAGGCCAGCCAGGCGGCGAGGAAACCACCGATCAGCCTCGGACCGACGCGCAGCTCGGGCAGGCGCCAGCCGAACGCCTGCTTGCCGGCCCAGGCGACGAAGAAGTACGCCAGGAACGGCAGCGCGAAGACGAAGAGGAAGTGGTGCCGCGCGGCAGCCGGCAGGTCGGCCTGCAGGACGTACCAGAGTGCTCGGGTGCCGCCGCAGCCGGGACAGTCCAGGCCGGTGGTGAGTTTGAGCAGGCAACTGGGCAGCGCGTCCGGCGCGGAGCGGGTCGGGTCGCTGATCAGCGCGTACCCGATGCCGGCGGCGACGCACCCGACGGCGGCCAGCGGCACCACCCAGCGCGGGGTGCGCGCGTGCAGGCGCGTGACGAAGCGGGTGAGGCGGTCGGGCTCGGCGATCGGCGGGTAGTAGCCCGGCGGATAGCCGCCGGGATAAGTCCCCGGATGACCGCCGGGGTGGTCCCCCGGATGGCCGGCGGGCGGGGGTGGCTGGGCGCCCGGTCGGTCAACGCTCGTCACGTTGCTCACCGTACACCTGCCACGCCCAGCAGCGCGGCGGCCAGCGGCGCGGCCAGGTCACCGGCGGAGGGCGGAGCGACCGCGTCCAGGCCGAGCCAACCGGCGAGCCGGTACAGCTCGGCGGCGAGGGCCACGGCGGTCTCCCCCGGGTCGGCGCCCGGCTCGACCCAGGCGGCCGGCACCAGCAGCACCCCGGCCTTGCGGTCGGCCTTGAGGTCGACGCGGGCGGTGAACCGCTCCCCCTGCCGGAACGGCAGCACGTAGTAGCCGTACACCCGCTGCGGCGCGGGCACGTAGATCTCGATGCGGTAGGTGAAGCCGAACAGCCGCTCGGTGCGGCCTCGTTCCCAGACCAGCGGGTCGAAGGGGCTGACCAGGGTGTTGCCGCGGACCCAGCGGGGCACCCGGGCCTGCGCGTGCAGCCAGGCCGGCTGCCGCCAGCCCGGCACCGTCACCGGGCGCAGTTCCCCGGCCTCGACCAGCTCGGCGACCGCCTGCCGGGCACCGGCCACCGGCAGGCGGAAGTAGTCGCGCAGCTCCACCTCCGCGGCCACCCCGAGCGCGCGGGCGGCGACGCCGACGAGCGTGCGGTACGCCTCGGCGTCGCTCGGCGTCGGTGCGTTCAGCACCTCGGCGGGGAGCACCCGTTCGGGCAGGTCGTAGCGGCGGGCGAAGGAGGTGGTGCGGTCCGCCGCGCACACCTCGCCGGCCCAGAAGAGGTATTCCAACGCCTGCTTGACCGCCGACCAGTTCCAGCCCCAGTTGCCGGTCTCCCGGGGCGCGTCGTGTTCGATCTCGGCGACGGTCAGCGGGCCGCGTGCGGCCACCTCGTCGCGGACCCAGGCCACCAGGGCGGGCTGCTCCCGGGCGATGCGGCGCATCCCGCCCCAGGCGTCGGTGTGTGCCCGCGCCATCCGCCAGCGCAGCGCCGGATGCAGGCCGACCGGCACCAACGACGCCTCGTGCCCCCAGTACTCGAACAGGTCACGTGGCCGGCGGTAGGCGGCGGTGTCGAGCAGCGCGGCCGGGTACGGCCCGAGCCGGCTGTAGAGCGGCAGGTAGTGCGCGCGTTGCAGCACGTTCACCGAGTCCATCTGGATCAGACCGACGCGGTCGAGCACCCGCCGCAGGTGACGGCGGGTGGGCACCCCGGTGGGCGGCGGGTCGGCGAAGCCCTGTGCGGCCAGCGCCACCCGGCGGGCCTGGGCGAGCGAGAGCGATTCCGGTGCGACCATCGCAGCGCAGGCTACGTCACCCGTACGACACCGGTGCGGACACTGGACCTGACGCCGCGCGCCGCCTAGAACTGGAGCCATGCCCACCATCCGTCGGGAGGAACCCGAGGACGCCGAGGCGATCGCCCGGGTGCACGTGAGCGGCTGGCAGGCCGGGTACGCCGGGATCATGCCGGACGAGGTGTTGGAGCGGCTCAACCCGGTGGCCTGGGCGCAGCGCCGCCGGGCCCTCGGCACGGCCGACCCGGAGCACCCGTTCACCACCCTGCTCGCCGAGGTCGACGGGGCGTTGGCCGGGTTCACCACGTTCGGGCCGTACCGCAACGACCAGGACCGGGGCGACCTCGACCCGACGTACGGCGAGGTGCTGGCGCTCTACGTGGCACCTGCCCACTGGGGCGACGGCACGGCTGCGGCGCTGTTCACGGCCGCGCACGACGGCCTGCGGGAACGCGGCTGGTCGGAGTACCGGGTGTGGGTGCTGGCGGACAACCACCGGGCCCGCCGGTTCTACCAACGAGCCGGTCTGTCACCGGATGGCGCGGAGTCGACCTATCCGGTGCCACTGTCCGGCGGGCGTCCGCCGATCGGGCTGGTCGAGTTGCGGTACACCGGTCGCCTCGACGGCTGACCGCGCGACCGGCGTCGACGGTCCGCCCCGGCCCGGCGTTCCGTCCCGGCGGCCCAACGGCAGGAAGGCCAGCAGCGCCAGGCTGATCCAGACGTACGTGTTGCCGAACAGGAAGCCGTCGACCCCGCTGAAGTCCTGCTCCCACGCCCAGACGATCCGACTGGTCAGGAAGCCGTACCCGACGGTGGCGGCGGCCAGCAGCAGGCGGCGTCGGCGGCTACGCGACGGAGCGGCCATGCCGTGATCCACCAGCAGCACCAGCCCCGGCAGCAGCCAGACCAGGTGGTGCACCCAGGTGACCGGGCTGACCAGGCACATCACCGCTCCGGTCAGGGCCAGGCCAGCCGCCTCGTCACCGACCGCCACGGCGGCCCGCGACCGCCAGATCCACACCACGACCGTCGCGACCACCAGCGCCAGCCAGGCCAGCGTGCTGGGGCTCTGCGGGTCGAGCCGGGCCACCACGCCGCGCAGCGACTGGTTGGAGACGAAGGCCAGCTCGCCGACCCGGCCGGTGTTCCACAGGGCGGAGGTCCAGAACTCGCGGGAGGCGTCCGGGAACAGCGCGGCGGCCAGCACGGTCGCTCCGGCGGCGGTGCCGGTGGCGGTGAGCGCCGCCCGCCAGCGGCCGGTGACCAGCAGGTAGACCAGGAAGATGCCGGGCGTGAGCTTGATCGCGGTGGCCAGGCCGATGCCGACACCGGCCCACCGGCTGTCGCGCGGCAGCAGCCGCAGCAGGTCCACCGCGACCAGGAACAGCAGCAGCGTGTTGACCTGACCGAAGTTGATGGTCTCGCGCATCGGCTCGAACGCGGCGGCCAGGCAGAGCGCCACCGCGAAGGCGAACCAGCGGGTCCAGCCGGCGCGCCGGGACACCGGGTCCAGCAGCCACCAGATCAGCACCGCGGCGGCGGCCACCCCGGCGGCGACGCTCACCGCGATCGCCCCGTGCCAGGGCAGGTACGCCATCGGCAGCATCACCAGCGCGGCGAACGGCGGGTAGGTGAAGCCGTACTGGGTGCCGGGCTTGAGGTAGTCGTAGATCTCACCGCCGTCGTGCACCCACCAGACCAGCGCGCCGCGATAGACGTGCAGGTCGAAGAAGCCGTGCCGGACCGCCGCCACGGACAGGAACGCGGTCACCGCGACGGCGAGTACGACCACTGCGACGACCTGTCCGACCGTCCGCCTGGCACCCTGCGCCACCGTCGCCTCCCTCACCCTGCGTAGGCTGTCGTCCCATGGCTCTGGGGTTTGTCCGCCCGGCGCGTCCGGAGGACGCCGCCGAGATCGCCCGCATCCAGCTCGCGACCTGGCGGGTCGCCTACCGGCGGCTGCTGCCCCGGCACGTGCTGGAGAACCTCGACGAGGCGTGGCTCGCGCGGCGGTGGGACGCCGCGGTGCGCCAGCCGCCCGGCGACACCCATCGGGTGCTGGTCGCCGTCGAACAGGCCGAGCAATCGTATCTGGTGGGCTTCGCCGCCTCCGGGCCGGTCGACGCGGAGGCCCTGGCCCCCAACGAGCCGGCCGACGCGCTCGGCACCGGCGTGGTGGCGGTGACGGACCTGCTGGTGGAGCCGCGCTGGGGTCGGCGCGGGCACGGCAGCCGGCTGCTCGCCGCCAGTGTGGACCTGTGGCGGGAGTCCGGCTTCACCCGGGCGCTCGCCTGGGTCTTCGAGGGCGACGAGGCGTCCCGGAAGTTCCTCGGCGCGGCCGGTTGGGAGCCCGACGGGGCGGGCCGGGCGCTGGACGTGGACGACATGCTGGTGCCGCAGCTCCGCCTGCACGTGGCGGTGCCCACCGAGGCGGGCGAACCCGGCGAACCGGCCGCCCCTCCCGCCGACGCTCCCGCAGCCCCGCCCGCCGAGGCGGACTGAGCGGCCTTCGGACGGCCAGGCCCGGTGACGACCGTCGCTCGGACGCACCGCTACCCCGGCGACCGTCGCTCGGACGCACCGCTACCCCGGCGACCGTCGCTCGACCGTCGCCGGCCCTATTCCGACCGGCCACGATCCGCCGGTGCCCCCCCCGGTTACCTTTTTGATCGTCCCCAGTCGGGGACTCTCGGTCGCTCGGCCCGGTATGACTTCCTGCCCCTGTCGTTTGGATGATCCGGGGGGTGTTGTCGCCGGGTCGGGTGGCGTCGGTGGACCGCTGATAGGGACACGGCCGCCCGCTTTGTGGGTTGGTCTCTTCGTAACGTGGCTGCCGGCAGTCCGATGCCCAGACCAGCGGCCGGGGCCACGAGGCGATGCGTGGAGGCGGGTGTGGTGCACGACGGATACGGCGTCTACCTCGGCTTGGACGTCGGCAAAGAGGGTCACCACGCGGTGGGGCTGGCGCCGGACGGCAGGCGGCTGCATGACGCGGCGTTGCCGAACACGGAGGCGCGGCTGCGGCAGTTGTTCGACAAGCTCGCCCGTCACGGTGCGGTTCTGGTGGTGGTCGACCAGCCCGCGTCGATCGGTGCCTTGCCGGTCGCGGTGGCTCGGGCGTGTGGGCATCAGGTGGCCTACCTGCCCGGCCTGGCGATGCGGCGGATCGCTGACCTGCACCCCGGTTCGGCGAAGACCGATGCCCGCGACGCCTACGTCATCGCTGACGCGGCCCGCACTCTGCCGCACACGCTGCGGCGGGTCGACGTCGGCGACGAGACCCTGGCCGAACTGGAGGTCCTGGTCGGCTTCGATGATGACCTCGCCGGCGAAGCCACCCGCGTGTCCAACCGGATCCGGGGACTGCTCACCCAGATCCACCCCGCTCTGGAACGTGTCCTCGGCCCGAAAGTCCACCACAAGGCGGTGCTGGAGCTGCTGTCCCGGTGCGGCGGTCCGGTCGGGCTGCGCAAGGCCGGCCGCCGCAAGCTGCTGTCGATCGCCGCCGTCCACGCACCCCGCATGGGCGAACGCCTCGTCGAGCAGATCATGACCGCGCTGGACGAGCAGACCGTCACCGTTCCCGGCACCCAGGCGGCGGAGACGATCCTGCCCCGCCTCGCTGACAGCCTGCGAGACGTCCTGCGCCAACGCGACCAGGTCGCCACTCAGGTCGAGGGGATGCTTGATGCGCACCCTCTCGCCGAGGTCCTGACCTCGATGCCCGGCATCGGTGTCAGGACCGCCGCCCGGATCCTGCTCGAAGTCGGCGACGGCACCGCCTTCGCCACCCCCGGCCACCTCGCCGCCTACGCCGGACTCGCACCCGTCACCCGACGATCCGGCAGCAGCATCCGCGGCGAACACCCACCCCGCGGCGGCAACAAGAACCTCAAACGAGCCTTCTTCCTCGCCGCGTTCGCCGCCCTCGCCGACCCCACCAGCAGGGCTTACTACGACCGCAAGAGAGCCGAGGGCAAACGCCACAACGCTGCCCTCATCTGCCTGGCCCGCCGCCGCTGCGATGTCTTGTTCGCCATGCTCCGCGACAAGATCCCCTACCAACCCCGCCCAGCCACGCCGATCGCGGCTTGACCAAACCCATAGGGACACCCCCCCCCGACGGAGACGTACTGCCACCCCGGTGCCTGTCGAGCTGAGAGCAGAGACGGATCACCGATTGCCCACTCGGCAGCGAGCAGCCAGCGACGGCCCGTCCGGCAGCGACGGCTCGCCCGGCAGCGACGGCTCGCCCGGCAGCGACGGCTCGCCCGGCAGCGACCGATCACACGTAGCCGACCGACGGTGACGGGCGGCCGACCGGGCAGCGATAGCGCAGACGGTTCAGCTCGACAGGGCCCGACGCAGGGGTAGGACACCGCCTCGGTCCGTCACGGCGGCCTCGGTCCGTCACGACGGCCTCGGTCCGTCACGACGGCCTCCGTCCGGGAGGGGCCCGCGTCGCGCGTCCCGGCCGCCCGGGCCGGGCTCAGTCGAGCAGCGGGTCCAGGCCGAGGGTCAGCCCGGGTCGGCTGGGCACCGCGCGCACGGCCAGCAGCACGCCGGGCATGAACGAGACCCGGTCGTACGAGTCGTGCCGGATGGTCAGCGTCTCGCCGGTGGTGCCGAAGAGCACCTCCTGGTGGGCGAGCAGGCCGGTGGCCCGGACCGCGTGCACGCGTACCCCGTCGACGTCGGCGCCCCGGGCACCGGGCACCTCGTCGGTGGTCGCGTCCGGCATCGGGCCCAACCCGGCCTCGGCGCGAGCCGCGGCGACCAGGCGGGCGGTGTGCGTGGCGGTGCCGCTGGGCGCGTCGAGCTTACGCGGGTGGTGCTGCTCGACGATCTCGACGGACTCGAAGTGCCGGGCCGCACGAGTGGCGAACTGCATCATCAGCACCGCGCCGATGCCGAAGTTCGGGGCGATCACCATGCCCAGCTCCGGCCTGCCGCCGAGCCACTCCCGCACCTGGTCCAGCCGCTGCCCGGTGAAGCCGGTGGTGCCGACGACCGCGTGCACGCCCTGGTCCACACACCAGCGCAGGTTGTCCATCACCACGTCCGGGGTGGTGAAGTCGACGACCACCTGCGCACCGGCCTCCGCGACGGCGGTCAGCGGGTCACCCTGGTCGACCGTGGCCACCAGTTCCATGTCGGCGGCGCCGTCGACGGCCTTGCACACCTCGAGGCCCATCCGGCCCCGGGCACCCAGCACACCGACCCGGATCGGCCCGGTCGCGCCCTTCTCCTGCTCGTCAGTCACGCGGCACAACCTATCCCAATCGGGACGGCGGTACCCCGGGGGTACGACGGTCGCACCCCCGGGCGGCCGGGTCAGGCGACGAAGTCCGCCTCGCCGAACGGACCGACCACGGCCAGCGACATGGGTCGGCTGAGCAGGTCGGCGGCGAGCGCGTTGACCTCGTCGAGGGTGACCGCGTCGACCCGGCGCAGCAACTCGTCGACCGGGACCAGGTCGCCGTAGAGCAGCTCCCCCTTGGCCAGCCGGCTCATCCGCGAGCCGGTGTCCTCCAGGCCGAGGACGAACGAGCCCTTGCTCATCCCCTTGCCCCGGGCCAGCTCGGCCTCGGTGACGCCCTGCGCGGCGGTACGCGCCAACTCGGCCCGGGTCAGCTCCAGCACCTCCTGCACCCGGCCCGGGGCGCAGCCGGCGTACACGCCGAACAGGCCGGTGTCGGCGTACTGGCTGGCGTAGGAGTAGACCGAGTACGCCAGGCCGCGTCGCTCGCGTATCTCCTGGAACAGGCGGCTGGACATGCCGCCACCGAGCACGTTGTTGAGCACGCCGAGGGCGAAGCGGCGCTCGTCGAGCCGGTCGATGCCGGGGCTGCCGAGCACCACGTGCGCCTGCTCGGTCTCCTTGGCATGGACGACCACGGTGGCGGTCTCGGTGCGTACCGCCGGGGTGGTCGGCCGGTGCGGCGCGGGCGTCGCCGGGTCGGTGTCCAGCGGGCTGTCCTTGAGCGCCGACCGGACCAGCCGGACCACGGTCGCGTGGTCGAGGTTCCCGGCGGCGGCGATGACGATCTGCGGCGCGACGTAGCGGCGGCGGTAGAAGCCCTGGATCTGCCAGCGGGTCATCGGCGTCACCGTCTCCGCCGTGCCGGAGATCAGCCGGCCCAGCGGGTGGTCGCCGTAGACGGCCCGGGTGAACAGGTCGTGCACCTCGTCGCCGGGCTCGTCGTCGTGCATGGCGATCTCTTCGAGGATGACGCCCCGCTCGGTCTCCACGTCGGCCGGTTCGATCAGGGAGTCGGCGACCAGGTCGCACATCACGTCGATGGCCAGGGGCAGGTCCTCGTCCAGCACCCGGGCGTAGTAGCAGGTGTACTCCTTCGTGGTGAAGGCGTTGGTCTCCCCGCCGACCGCCTCGATCGACGAGGAGATCTCCAGGGCGTCCCGTTTGTGGGTGCCCTTGAACAGCAGGTGCTCCAGGAAGTGGGCGGCACCGGCCTGCGGCCCCGTCTCGTCCCGCGAGCCGACCGCCACCCAGATGCCGAACGAGACGCTGCGCATCGCCGGAATCGCCTCGGTGAGGACCCGCAGCCCGCTGGGCAGCACCGTGCGGCGCACCGTACCGCCCAGTGGGTCGTCACTCAACGTCCTGGTCACCGCCCGGGTGGTCGCGGCGGCGTGCCGGACGCCGGACGGTGTCCCTCCCGGTCGCGCCGTGGGCGGGGACGAACGGCGGGTCCGACTCACGGCAACCTGCTTCCAAGTACGACGAGGGGTGGTGGATCACGAACCGGCCGGGCGACGGTGTCGCCCGGCCGGTCAGCGCTGCGGTACTCCTAAACGGCGATCAGCTGTGCCGGGTGCGGCGCCGCGGACGGGAGTCCCCGCCGCCCTCGCCACCCTCCGGGCCACGCCCGCCCCGGTCGCCACCGCGCTCGCGGTCGCCCCGGTCACGCGGAGCCCGGTCGCCCCGGTCGCGGCCGGCCGGCCGCTCGCCACCGGCCTCGGCGGCGGGCGCCTCAGCGCCCTCCGGCCGGACCTTGTCGAGGTAGATCTTGCCGCGCTGGTCGATGTCGGCGATCTCGACCTCGACCCGGTCGCCGACGTTGAGGAAGTCCTCGACCTTCTCGACCCGCTTGCCGTCGCCCACCTTGGAGATGTGCAGCAGACCGTCGCGGCCCGGCAGCAGCGAGACGAACGCGCCGAACGGCGCGGTCTTGACGACCGTGCCCAGGAAGCGGTCGCCCATCTTGGGCAGGGTCGGGTTGGCGATCGCGTTGATCCGCTCGACCGCGGCCTGCGCCGACGGGCCGTTGGTGGCGCCGACGTAGATGGTGCCGTCGTCCTCGATGGAGATCTCGGCGCCGGTCTCGTCCTGGATGGCGTTGATGGTCTGGCCCTTCGGGCCGATCACCATGCCGATCTTGTCGACCGGGATCTTCACCGTGGTGACCCGGGGCGCGTAGTCGGACATCTCGGCCGGGGCCTCGATCGCCCGCTGCATCACGTCGAGGATGGTCTGCCGGGCCTCGTACGCCTGCTGGAGCGCGGCGGCCAGCACGTCCGACGGGATGCCGTCGAGCTTGGTGTCGAGTTGCAGGGCGGTGACGAAGTCCCGGGTGCCGGCGACCTTGAAGTCCATGTCGCCGAAGGCGTCCTCGGCACCGAGGATGTCGGTCAGCGTCACGTACTGGGTCTTGCCGTCGACCTCGTCGGAGATGAGGCCCATGGCGATGCCGGCCACCGGCGCCTTCAGCGGCACACCGGCGGAGAGCAGGCCCAACGTCGAGGCGCAGACCGAACCCATCGAGGTGGAGCCGTTGGAGCCGAGGGCCTCGGAGACCTGCCGGATCGCGTACGGGAACTCCTCGCGCGACGGCAGCACCGGGATCAGCGCCCGCTCCGCCAGCGCGCCGTGCCCGATCTCGCGGCGCTTCGGCGAGCCGACCCGGCCGGTCTCACCGGTCGAGTACGGCGGGAAGTTGTAGTTGTGCATGTAGCGCTTGGACTTCTCCGGGGAGAGGGTGTCCAGCGCCTGCTCCATGCGCAGCATGTTCAGCGTGGTGACGCCGAGGATCTGGGTCTCGCCACGCTCGAACAGCGCCGAGCCGTGCACCCGGGGCAGCACGCCGACCTCGGCGCTCAGCGGACGGATCTCGCGCGGGCCACGTCCGTCGATGCGGACCTGCTCCCGCAGCACGCGACCGCGCACCTCGGACTTGGTCAGCGAACGGAAGGCGGCCGACAGCTCCTTCTCCCGACCCTCGAAACGCGGGCCGACCTCGTCCAGCAGGCGGGCCTTGACCGCGTCCAGGGCCTCCTCGCGGTCCGCCTTGCCGGCGATCTGCAGAGCCTCGGCGACGTCGGCGCGTGCGAACTCGGCGACCGCGTCGTACGCGTCGTCCTGGTACTCCAGGAAGACCGGGAACTCGGCGACCGGCTTGGCGGCCACCTCGGCCAGCTCGCTCTGCGCGCGGCACAGCTCACGGATGGCCGGCTTGGCGGCCTCCAGGCCGCTGGCCACGACCTCCTCGGTGGGTGCCGGGGCACCGTCGGCGACCAGCTTGACGGTGTGCTCGGTGGCCTCGGCCTCGACCATCATGATCGCGACGTCGCCGTCGGCCAGGGCGCGACCGGCCACGACCATGTCGAAGGTGGCGCGGCTCAGCTCCTCGTGGGTCGGGAAGGCGACCCACTGGCCGTCGACGTGGGCCATCCGGGTGGCCCCGATCGGGCCGGAGAACGGCAGGCCGGAGAGCTTCGTCGACATCGAGGCGGCGTTGATCGCCACCACGTCGTACGGGTGCTGCGGGTCGAGCGCGAGGATGGTCTCGACGACCTGGACCTCGTTGCGCAGGCCCTTGACGAACGAGGGACGCAGCGGCCGGTCGATCAGGCGGCAGGTGAGGATGGCGTCCTCGCTGGGGCGACCCTCACGGCGGAAGAACGAGCCGGGGATCCGGCCCGCGGCGTACATCCGCTCCTCGACGTCGACGGTCAGCGGGAAGAAGTCGAACTGCTCCTTCGGCTGCTTGCCGGCGGTGGTGGCGGAGAGGACGACCGTCTCGCCGAGCTGGGCGATGACGGAGCCGGCAGCCTGACGGGCCAGCCGACCGGTGGAGAAGGTGATCTCACGGGTGCCGAACGACCCGTTGTCGATCACGGCGGTGCGGACTTCGGTGCCGAGTTTGGTCTCGGTCATGGTGCTGTGGTGCTCCTTCGCATCGGGGGCCACGACGCGGGAGCTGTACGGACGGCCGGTCTTCGATCGAAGCGCCCGGTACCACCGGCGAACTGCCGGGGCCTCCGGAGGCCACTACCGGAGACCGGTACGCCGACGGCTCCCCTTGTCTCAGGTGCGCGCGGCCCGTGTCTCGGGTGGGACGCCGACGGGGGGAGCGGCCCGCTGGGCCACTCCCCCCGTCACGTCACCGACGCAGACCGAGTCGCTCGATGAGCGACCGGTAGCGGTTGATGTCCTTCTTCTGCACGTAGTTGAGCAGCCGACGGCGACGGCCGACCAGCAGCAGCAGCCCACGGCGGCTGTGGTGGTCGTGCTTGTGCACCTTCAGGTGCTCGGTGAGCTCGGCGATCCGCTTGGTGAGGACCGCGACCTGCACCTCGGGCGACCCGGTGTCACCCTCGGCGGTCGCGTACTCCTCGCGGATCTTGGCCTTGGCCTGCTGGTCGAGCGCCATGTTCTCCCTGTTCTGATGGGTTGTCGATACGGTTCGTCGGGCCGGGCTAGGGCACCGGCGACGAACGGCCCTCGCGTCCGCGGCGTCGAGCAGGCAGCGAGGCCCCACGTCGGTCAGCCGACGTCCACGCCAGCCTACCAGCACCTGGTCCGGATCGTCCTGGCGAGCCCTCAGCCCAGCGCCCGGCGCGTCTGCGCGACGTCCTCGGTGATCTGCGCGACCAACGGTTCGATCGCGTCGTACCGGACCTGCCCGCGCAGGCGGGCGACGAAGTCCAGGGCGAGTCGCTCGCCGTACAGGTCGCCGTCGAAGTCCAGCGCGTACGCCTCGACCCGCCGCTCCCGGCCGGAGAAGGTCGGATTGGTGCCGATCGAGACGGCGGCGGCCAACGGGTGCGGCTGCCCCCGACGGATCAACCGGGCCGCGTAGATGCCGTCCGCCGGCACCGCCGCGTACCGGTGGCAGAGCAGGTTCGCGGTGGGGAAGCCCAGCTCCCGACCGCGCTGGTCACCCCGGACGACGATCCCCTCCAGCCGGTGCGGACGGCCCAGCGCGACCGCTGCGGCGGGCACGTCCCCCGCGTCGACGCAGGAGCGGATGTAGGTCGAGGAGAAGACCGTGCCCGCCTCGGAGACCAGCGGAGCGTCCTCGACGGCGAAGCCGAACGTACGCCCGAGCCGGTCGAGCAGCGCCACGTCCCCGGCCGCCCGGTGCCCGAACCGGAAGTTGTCCCCCACCACCACCAGGGCGGCGTGCAGGTGCGCCACCAGCACGTCGTGCACGAACGCCTCGGCGGGCAGCCGGGAGAACTCGGCGGTGAACGGCACCACGCAGAGCACGTCCACGCCGAGCGACTCGATCAGCTCCGCCTTGCGGGCCGGTTCGGTGAGCACCGCCGGGTGCGAGCCGGGCCGGACCACCTCGGCCGGATGCGGGTCGAAGGTGACCACCACCGACTGCACGCCCAGCTCGCGGGCCCGGGCCACGGTGTGGCCGATGGTCGCCTGGTGCCCCTTGTGCACGCCGTCGAAGACGCCGATGGTGACGACGGACCGCCCCCACCCGCCGGGCACCGCGTCGAAGCCCCGCCACCGCTGCATGCTTGTTCCTCCGCTAGTCCGCCCGCCCGCACCGACCGGGCCGGCACCGCCGTCAGGCCGGGGCGAGCACGATCTCCGCACGGGCCCGGCCACCCCGCTCGCTGACGATAGCGATCAACCCACCGGCCGGATCGAAGACCGCGTAGGGTCCGGCCAGCCCGACCGGCTCCAGCGGCCCGCCGTGGGAGAGCACCTTCGCCTCGTCGGCGCCGGCGTCCCGGCGGGGGAAGAACCGGGCGGCGGCGACCGCGAGCGGCACCCCGACCACGTCGGGCGCGCGCTGCTCCAACTCGTCGAGGGTGGCGGCCTCGGCCAGGGTGAAGCCGCCCACCGCGGTCCGGCGCAGCGCGGTCAGGTGCCCACCGACCCCGAGCGCCAGGCCCGCGTCGCGTGCGATCGCCCGGATGTACGTACCGGTGGAGCAGGACACGTCGACGTCCACGTCGACGACGTCCGGCTGGTCGCGACGTATCGCCGACACGGCGAGGCGGGCTACGGTGACCCGCCGGGCCGGCAGCTCGACGTTCTCCCCCGAGCGCACCCGCTTGTACGCCCGCTGTCCGTCGATCTTGATGGCGCTCACCGCGCTCGGCACCTGGTCGATCTCGCCGGTCAGGTCCGCCAGCGCGGCGAGGATCGCCTCGTCGGTGAGGGTGCCGGCGGGCGTGGTGGCGATCACGTCGCCCTCCGCGTCGTCGGTGACCGTGGACTGGCCGAGGCGGACGGTGGCGGTGTAGCTCTTGTCCGCTCCGATCACGTACGTCAGCAGCCGGGTGGCCCGGCCCACACCGAGCACCAGAACCCCGGTGGCCATCGGGTCGAGCGTGCCGCCGTGGCCGACCCGCCGGGTCCGCGCGAACCGGCGGATCCGCGCCACCACGTCGTGCGACGTCATGCCGCCGGGCTTGTCCACCACGATCAGACCCTCAATGCTCACGACGTGCAAGCCTGCCAGACCGCCGGCGTCCGCCCGACACCGGACGACCGGCCGGAGACCGGATGGCCGATCCGTCGACGCTCACGCGACGGCGTCGACCGGCCGCTTCTCGTCCCGGACCGCGCCGGTCACCGCCCAGGCGCCGCTGCGCAGCCGCAGCACCAGACCGACCAGCCGGACGACGACGAACAGCATCAGGCCCGCCCAGATCCCGCCGAGGCCGAGGTCGAAGGCGTAGGCGAGCCAGATCGCCGGCAGGAACCCGCCCAGCGCACCGGCCACGGTCAGATTGCGCAGATAGCGGATGTCACCGGCACCGATCAGCACCCCGTCCAGGGCGAACACCACCCCGGCCAGCGGCAGCATCGCGACGAACCACGGCCACGCCACCATCGCCTGCGCGTGCACGGCGGTGTCCGGGGTGAACAGGGCCGGCACCACGCCGGCACCGGCCGCCACCAGCACCCCGAACGCGGTGCCGCAGACCGCGCCCAGCCAGGCGACCCGGCGGGCCAGGGCCCGCGCCACCGCCGCGTCACCACCGCCGAGTGCCGCACCGACCAGCGCCTGCGCGGCGATGGCCAACGCGTCGAGCACCAGCGCGGCGAAGAACCAGAGCTGCACCGCGATCTGGTGGGCGCCGACCACGGCGGCACCGAACCGGGCTGCCACGGCGGTAGCCGACAGGAAGCTGACCTGGAAGGCGACGCCCCGGATCAGCAGGTCACGGCTGAGCACGAGTTGCTGGCGGATGACCCGGAGGTTCGGGCGCAGCGGCGACCGCTCGGAGATCAGCGCGCCGACGAAGAGCACGCCACCGATGGTCTGGGCGATCGCGTTGGCCACCGCCGAGCCGGTCAGCCCCATCCCCACCGGATAGACGAGCACCGGGCAGAGCACCGCGGAGAGCAGGTTCGGACCGACCACGAACATCAGCGGTCGTCGAGTGTCCTGGACGCCCCGCATCCAGCCGTTGCCGGCGGCGGCGAGCAGCAGGCCGGGCGCACCGAACGCGGCGACCCGGAGCCACTGCCCGGCGGCCTCGCCCACCTCACCGCCGCCCGCGAGAGCGCCGGCCAGCGCGCCGCCACCGAACTGCATGGCGACCACGACCAGCAGCCCCACCCCGAACGCCAGCCAGGAGGACTGCACGCCCTCGGCCACCGCGGCGGCCCGGTCACCGGCGCCGAAGCGGCGGGCGGCCCGGCCGGTGGTGCCGTAGGCGACCACGGTGCCCAGCCAGGCGGTCAGGGTCATCACGGTGCCACCGACCGCCACCGCGGCCAGCGGCACGCGGCCCAGGTGACCGACGACCGCGGTGTCGACGAGGACGTAGATCGGCTCGGCGGCCAGCACGACGAGAGCCGGCAGGGCGAGGGCGGCGAACCGGCGCGGTGAGGCGACACGGCCGGCTACGGAGGTCTGGCTCATCGCCGCCGATCCTGGCACGCGATGTGTAAGGAGAGCAAGCTCCTGCGGCACTTACCCGAGCGGGGCGTCCGCCAGGACGGTGGAAGCACAGGCGACGGGTCGGTACGCGGACGGTGGCACAGGCCGCCCCGGGACCGTCAGCCGGTCCGAGGCGGTGACGCCTCACGCGCGATGCGGCTCGGCGTCACCGCCGGGCGCGTACGGTCACTGACGGGTGTCCATCGAGGTCTGCAGGGCGCGGCGGGCCTGCTCACGGGCCTCGTCGGTGGTCTCGGTCTTGGGCTTGGCGGGCATGGCGGACCCCTTCCAGGGCGCGCGCCGACTGGCGCGACGGCATCACGGGCGGTGTACGACAGGCACCCGGAACCGGCCCCAGGATCACCGGAGCTATGGACGGGTGGTGTGGTGGTTGGCCCGGGTCGGTCGACCCTGGAGGGGAAGCGACGCCGGGTAGGGCTCCGCTCCCGTGACCCGCGCCACAGCAGCACCGGTCTATTCCCAAGTTATCGTTCAGGTCCACATGGTGCGTGCTGTTCCCGCCATCTGGACCGGTCGGATCCCGGTCACCTGGCCAGGAAGTGCCAGCCCACCCACCACCAGAAGCCGAACATGCCGATCCGGCCCACCGGCACCGGACCGACCTCGTAGCGCATCACGTAGGCGCACATCTCGCCGAGCGTCGGGATGCGCGAGCCCTCCCGCCGTGCCATCCACTCGACCACCGCGAACAACACCAGACCGACCAGGAACCCGCCGATCGCCAGATAACGCATCATCGGCGCACCAACCCCCAGAACGCCGAGAGCCAGACCAGCCAGGCGGCGGAACGGACCAGTCGGTCCTCCAGCAACGGGTCGGCCAGCAGCGAGAAGGTCGGGAAGTCGTCACCGGCCGCCGCGAAGAAGGTCGCCCCCTCGAACACCCCGAACACCACCACCGGCAGCGTCCACCAGACCGCGCCGGAACCCAGACGCTCGGGTGCCGGGCGGGCCTGCACCCGCTTGGTCAGGCCCAGCCAGATCAGCAGCCCGCCGGTGCCGAAGACGTAGAGGTTGGCCTCCGTGGAGAACGACGGGAACCGGCCGCCGACCAGCGAGAGGGCCACCAGCACCGGTACGCAGACGACTGGCCTCTCCCAGGTCCGGGGAGCGTCGATCGTGAGGTCGTGGGGCTGCTCCATCACTCGATTCTCCCCGTCATCTCCCGGCGGCGGTATGGCAACACTCCCCCGAGCCGGCCCTGAAATCACCCCTCGGGGTCGACACCGCTTCCCGGCCCGGGCACCACCAACTCGGCGCGTACCCGGTCGACCACCTCGTCCACGCTGCCCCGGCCGGTGAACCCGGCGGCGAGTCGATGCCCGCCGCCGCCCAGCGCGACCGCCACCCGACTCACGTCCACCGCGCCCTTGCTGCGCAGCGACACCGCCCACTCCTGCGGCCCGGTCTGCTTCACCACGCAGCTCACGTCGGCCTCGGCGGTGCAGCGCACCGGGTCGATCAGCGCCTCCAGGACGTACGGCCGCTGGTCGTGCCGGGCCAGGTCGTCCAGGGTCGCGTACGTCCAGACCAGGCCGTGCCCGGCCGCCGCCTCGGGCTCCAACCGGGCGCGGCCGAGCACCTCGCCGAAGAGGCGTACCGCGCCGAACGGCCGGCTGTCGAACACCCGCCGGGAGATCTCCCCCGGCCGGATGCCGGTGGCCAGCAGACGGGCCGCCATCTCGTGCACGGCCGGCGTGGTCGCGTCGAACCGGAACGAACCGGTGTCGGTGCTCAACGCCACGTACAGGCACTCGGCGATGCCCGCGTCCAGCGGCACCCCGAGTCGGGCCAGCAACTCCTCCGCGACCACCGAGGTGGCCGCTGCCGCCGGGTCGACCAGGTTGACGTCGCCGAAACCGGCGTTGGAGGCGTGGTGGTCGAGCACCAGCGCGGTGCCCGGCCCGGCCAGCCGGTCGGCCAGGTCACCGAGGCGCGTTTCGCTGGCCGCGTCGAAGCAGATCACCAGGTCCGGCTCCGGGTCGGCCTCGGTCGCCGGCACCAGCAGCTCCAGTCCGGGCAGACCACGGAAGGGTTCCGGCACCTCCGGCGGCCCCGGGAAGGTCGCCTGCAACCGGCGTACGCCGAGTTGCCGCAGCCCGAGCCCGAAGCCGAGCATGGTGCCCAGCGCGTCGCCGTCCGGGTTGACATGGCAGATCAGCAGCACCCGGCCGTCGGGGACCACCCGGCGGACCGCCGCCACCGCGTCGACCCAGTCGGTCTCGCTCGGCGCGGACCCGCCCGGGTCCGGCGACGTCGCCGTACCCGTCGTGCCTCCGGTGGTCGCCGCGTCCGGGGCGGCGGCACCCGCCGCCCCCTCGGCCGCGCCGGGGCGGGCCGGGCCCGGCAGCGCCGCGCCCGGGCCCGACTCGGTCAGCGCACCGCCGGAGGGGGCGGTCATCGCCGCTCCCCGCTCCGGGTCTCGTCCGTGTCGGTGGTGCCGGTGCCGTTCTCGGCCTCGGGCTCGTCCTCCTCGTCTTCCAGCCGGTACGGCTGGGACTCACCCGCGTACTCGGCCTTGGCGGCGAGGCGCTGCACCTCCGCGTCGGCGGTCCGGGCCGCCGCGAGCAGGTCGTCGATGTGCTTCACCTGGTCCTGTACGTCGTCCAGGACGAAGGTCAACGTCGGCGAGTGACGCAGCCCGAGCGCCTTGCCGACGGTGCTGCGCAGCATGCCCTTGGCGCTGTCCAGCGCGGCGGCGGTGCCCGCCTGCGCCGCGGCGTCACCGAGCACGGTGTAGAAGACCGTGGCGTCGCGCAGGTCTGCGGTTATCCGGGCGTCGGTGATAGTGATCATGCCGAGCCGCGGGTCCTTGATCTGGCTCCGCACCACCGACGCGACCAGTTCCCGCACCCGCTCCGCGTGCCGACGTACCTTGGCCGGATCCGTCATCTCCGCCACCTCCACGGCGTCCCGCTGCCGGCCGGGACCGGCGACGCCGTCACCGGAGCCCGCACCGACCCCAACACTGGAAACCCTACCCGCGCCACGTGCTCCGGTGCGCGGGGCGGCGGGTGACCGCACCCGCCGCCGATCACTCGTCCGCGCCGTGCAGCCGGCGGCGTACCGACAGCAACTCGACCTCCGGTCGACCGGCCACCAGGCGCTCGCACGAGTCGAGCACCTCACGGGCGTGCGCCGCCTCCGCGGCCACGACCGCCACTCCTATCTCGGCTCGCCCGTGCAGGTCGAGCGCACCCACCTCGGCGGCCGACACCTCGAAGCGGCGCAGCGCCGCCACGATCGGCCGAACATACGATCTCTTCGCCTTCAGCGACCGGGAGTCGCCCGGCAGCAGCAGGTCGAACACTGCGGTTGCGGTGAACATCGCTGCGGACACTACCCGCACCCCACCCCGCATGATCAAGGGGTTTACGCCATCCGGCGTAAACCCCTCGATCAGTGCGTCACTACCGGATCAGGCGCGAACCTTCTCCCGCATCTCGAAGGTCTCGATGATGTCGCCCGGCTGCACGTTGTTGTAACCGGACAGCGTCAGACCACACTCGAAGCCCTCGCGGACCTCGGTCGCGTCGTCCTTGAAGCGCTTGAGCGAGCTGATCGTGATGTTGTCCGCCACGACCGTGCCGTCGCGCAGCAGGCGCGCCTTCGCGTTGCGTCGGATGATGCCCGACCGGACGATGCAACCGGAGATGTTGCCGATCTTGGACGAGCGGAAGACCTCGCGGATCTCCGCGCTGCCCAGCTCAACCTCCTCGTACTCCGGCTTGAGCAGGCCCTTGAGCGCCGCCTCGATCTCCTCGATGGCCTGGTAGATGACGGTGTAGTACCGGATCTCCACGCCCTCGCGGTCGGCCATCTCGCGGACCTTGTTCGAGGCCCGCACGTTGAAGCCGATGATCGTGACCGGCTCGGACGAGGCGCTCGCGAGCATGACGTTGCTCTCGGTGATCGCGCCGACGCCCCGGTCGAGGACCTTGAGCTGGACTTCCTCGGGGATGTCGAGGTTGAACAGCGCGTCCTCCAGGGCCTCCACCGAACCGGAGACATCGCCCTTGAGGATGAGGTTGAGCGACGTCTTCTCGCCCTCCTTGAGCTGCTCCATGAGCGTCTCGAGGGTGGCCCGGCCACGGGAGTTGGCGAACGCCGCCGCCCGCCGCCGCGCCTGACGCTGCTCGGCGATCTGCCGCACCGTGCGGTCGTCCGCCGCGGCGAGGAAGGTGTCACCGGCGCCGGGCACCGCGGTCAGACCGAGGACCATGACCGGACGCGCCGGGCCGGCCTCGGTGACCTGGTTGCCGTTCTCGTCGAGCATCGCCCGGACCCGGCCGTGCGCCCCACCGGCGACGATCGAGTCGCCCGCCCGCAGGGTGCCCTTCTGCACCAGCACCGTCGCCACCGCACCACGGCCCTTGTCCAGGTGCGCCTCGATGGCCACACCCTGCGCCGGCCCGTCGGTCGGAGCGGTCAGCTCCAGCGACGCGTCGGCGGTGAGCAGCACGGCCTCAAGGAGTTCGTCGATGCCGATGCCGGGCTTCGCGGCCACGTTGACGAACATGGTCTCGCCGCCGTACTCCTCGGCGACCAGGCCGTACTCGGTCAACTGCTGGCGGACCTTGTCCGGGTTGGCCTCCGGCTTGTCGACCTTGTTGACCGCGACCACGATCGGCACGTCCGCCGCCTTGGCGTGGTTGAGCGCCTCGATGGTCTGCGGCATCACACCGTCGTCGGCCGCCACCACCAGGATCACGATGTCGGTGACCTGGGCACCACGGGCACGCATGGCGGTGAACGCCTCGTGACCCGGGGTGTCGATGAAGGTGACCGCCCGGTCCTCGCCGTCGTGCGGGACGTGGACCTGGTAGGCGCCGATGTGCTGGGTGATGCCACCGGCCTCGCCGGCCACCACGTTCGCCTTGCGGATCGCATCGAGCAGCTTGGTCTTACCGTGGTCGACGTGACCCATGACGGTCACCACCGGCGCACGGCTGACCAGGCGGTCCTCCGCGACCTCCGCGTCGAGGTCGATGTTGAACTGCGCAAGCAGCTCGCGGTCCTCGTCCTCCGGGCTGACGATCTGCACGTTGAAGCCGAGGTGCTCACCCAGCAGCAGCAGGGTGTCGTCGGAGCACGACTGGGTCGCGGTGACCATCTCGCCCAGGTTGAACATCTCCTGGACCAGCGAACCCGGGTTGGCGTTGATCTTGTCGGCGAAGTCCGACAGCGAGGCGCCACGGGAGAGCCGGACCGTCTGCCCCTGACCCCGGGGAGCACCCGAGCTCATGGTCGGGGCCGACAGGTTGTCGAACTCCTGTCTGCGCTGCTTCTTGGACTTGCGACCACGGGTCGGCTTGCCACCCGGACGCCCGAAGGCACCGGCGGCACCGCCGCCACGGCCACGGCCGCCGCCACCCGGACGACCGCCGCCACCGGCCGGACCGCCCGGACGGAAGCCGCCACCAGCACCGGCACCGCCGCCACCACCGGGGCCGCCACGGTAACCGCCGCCACCGCCGCCACCACCGGGGCCGCCACGGTAGCCACCGCCACCGCCGCCACCACCGGGGCCGCCACGGTAACCGCCGCCACCGCCGCCACCCGGACGACCGGCACCGCCGCCACCGGGGCGACCGGCACCCGGGCCACCCGGACGACCGGGACGCTGGCTCGGCATGGAGGCCGGGCTGGGCCGCGGCGGCATCGAGGCGGGACTCGGCCGCGGCGGCATCGAGGCCGGGCTGGGCCGCGGACCACCGGCACCGGCGGCCGGAGGCCGCTGCTGCTGGCTGCCCTGGATACCGAAGGGGTTGTTACCGGCGCCGCGCGCCGGCGGGCGACCCTGCCGGCCACCCGGGCCGGGGTTCGGGCCACCGGGACGACCCGCGGCCGGGGAACCCGGGCGGGGCGGCATGGTGCCGGGACCGGGCCGCGGACCCGGACGAGCGCCACCGTCGGCCGGAGGCTCCCGGCGGACGTTCTCGCGCTGCTGCTGGCGGGCGGCCTGCGCGGCCTTGACCGCGGCCTCCTGCTCGGCCTTCAGCGCGGCGGCGCGCGCCTCGGCGGCGGCCACCTCGATGTCGTGGGCACTCGCCGGCTTGGCGACCGGGGTCGCCGACGGCGGAGGGCCGGGAACCGGTGCCTTCGGCTTCGGCCCGGGCATCGCCGGACGCCGTGGCGGCGTCGGCTTGGCGGTCACCCGGGGCTCGCCGGGGGTCGACGGCGGGGTGGGTGCTGCCGCCGGAGCCGGTGCGGCCGACGGCGCAGCCGCCGGGGCACCAGAGCCGCCGGAGGCGACGAACGCGTTACGCAGTCGCCGGGCGACGGGCGCCTCGACGGTGCTGGACGCGGACTTGACGAACTCGCCCATTTCCTTCAGCTTGGCGAGAACGGTCTTGCTTTCGACCCCGAGCTCTTTCGCAAGCTCGTGTACGCGGGCCTTGCCTGCCACTGCACTCCTCACTCCGAGGTCGTGCGGGCAGCACCCGCAGCGACCTCACTCGTGCACTTGAAGCCTGGTCATTTCTGGGACTTCATCGTGTGCTCATGTCGGTCGTCCTACCTTGCTAGCGGCCACACCCGGTCGGATGACCGGACGTGGTGGTTAACGCGTCAGGTACTCCGCGAGGGTGCCGTCATCCGGAACCCCGGCGAGGCGCAGCGCGCGCCCGAAGGCGCGACGCCGCACTGCCTGCGCGAAGCAGGCCGGATCTGGGTGCATGTTCGCTCCCCGACCCGGCATCCTGCGGGCCGGATCGGGTCGAAGGCTGAACCCAGCCTCGTTGCCGACCGCGACGATCCGCAGTAGTTCACTGGCCGGTGCTCGCCGCCGGCAACCCACACAGGTGCGCTCCGGCAGCGCGCGTCGTGCCACTGGAAAGAGTCTACCCCTAGCTACCCGAGACCGCTCCGCCTGGCTCCCGGACCTGATCGGCCCCGGGCCGACCGCCGGAGCCGGACTGTTCCGCGTCGGACCGGATGTCGATCCGCCAACCGGTCAGCCGGGCAGCAAGTCGGGCATTCTGCCCTTCCCGCCCGATCGCCAGGGAGAGCTGGAAGTCCGGCACGGTCACCCGGGCCGCCCGAGCGGCCAGGTCCACCACCTCGACCCGCAGGGCCTTGGCGGGTGACAACGCGTTACCGACGAAGGTGGCCGGGTCGTCGGACCAGTCGATGATGTCGATCTTCTCGCCGTGCAGCTCGCTCATCACCGCCCGGACCCGCTGGCCCATCGGCCCGATACAGGCGCCCTTGGCGTTGACCCCGGCGACGGTGGACCGCACCGCGATCTTCGTACGGTGACCGGCCTCACGCGCGATCGCGCTGATCTCGACCGTACCGTCGGCGATCTCCGGCACCTCCAGGGCGAAGAGCTTCTTCACCAGGTTCGGGTGGGTACGCGAGAGCGTGATCTGCGGCCCGCGCATCCCCTTGGCCACGTGCACCACCACGCAGCGGATCCGCTCGCCGTGGGTGTACCGCTCCCCGGGCACCTGCTCGGACTGGGGCAGCACCCCCTCCAGCTTGCCCAGGTCGACCGTGACGATGCCCTTCTCGGCCCGGGCCTCGTGCGCCTGCACCACACCGGTCACCAGGTCACCGTCGCGGCCGGCGTACTCGCCGAAGTGCACCTCGTCGGTGGCCTCCCGCAACCGCTGGAGGATGACCTGCTTGGCGGTCATGGCGGCGATCCGCCCGAAGTCGTGCGGAGTGTCGTCCCACTCCCGATCCACCGTGCCCTCGTCGCCCAGTTCCTGGGCGTAGACCAGGGCCACGCCGGTCTTGCGGTCGATCTCCACCCGGGCGTGCGGCTGCGCACCCTCGGTGTGCCGGTACGCGGTCAGCAGCGCGGTCTCGATCGCCGCGAGGATCGTGTCGAACGGGATCTCCCGCTCGCGCTCGAGTGCGCGCAGCGCCGCGAGGTCTATGTTCACCTCTCCTCGTCCTCCACATCGTCGTCGTCATCGTCGTCGAGGTCTTCTGATTCGGCCAGTTCGTCGAGGCGGCTGAACTCGACCTGCACCCGGCCCGGTCCCAACTCGGGGTACGCCCACCCGGCGCGCTCGGCGTCGGTCTCCAGCACCACGCGCTCGTCGTCGGCCTCGACCACCCGCCCGGTGACCTGCCGGTCGCCGGCCGTCCCGCCGCCGCGCACGGTCACCCGGACCAACCGGCCCACGTTGCGCCGCCAGTGTCGGGGCAGGGTCAGCGGCCGGTCCACCCCCGGCGAGCTGACCTCCAGTTGGTACTCCCCGGCGACGATGTCGCCGCCGGTCTCCTCGGCCGCGTCCAGCGCCGCCGAGACCGCCCGGGACACGTCGGCGACCGCGTCCAGGTTGATGCCGCCGTCGGCATCGACGATCACGCGTACCACGTGCCGCCGGCCGGCCCGGGAGACGGCCAGGTCCTCCAGGTCGTAGCCGGCCTCGGCGACGACCGGCGCGATCACCTCGCGCAGCCGCTCGCGGCGGGCGGACAGGTCGCCCCGACCACCCGGCGCGCTGCGCGGCGCGGGACCACCTCGCGGAGCCTGGCCGCCACGGGGTCGCCCCGTCGTTCTGGTGGCACGGCCACGCTGCGTCATCTGTTGGACCTTCCACTGCTCGTCGGCCGCCATGCCGGTACGCCACCGGTGCGGGCGCGCCGGTGGTTGCGCAGAGCGTAACGCGCCCGGCGGAGGAGAGCCCGGGCGGCGCACCGGCGCCACCGCGCCACACGGCCCACGCCGATGGTGTTGACTTGTCCGGTGGTGATGGGCATGACGAGTCGGCCGGACGGGTCCGCCGAGCTTTCCCGGCGCACGGTTCTGCGGGCCGGTGCGCTGCTGGCGCTGGGTGGGGCCGCCGTGCCGCTGAGCGGTTGCGGTCTCTTCGGCGGGGACGAGCGGACACCGGAGCCGGATCCGCTGGATCCGCTGGTCGACGAGGCGTGGAGTCTGGCCGCGGGGCTGCGCGCCGCCGCCACCGCCCACCCCGACCTGGCCGCCCGGCTCGTCCCACTCGCCGAGTCGCACGAGGCGCACGCGGCCGAACTGGCCCGGCTGACCGGTGCCGCGACGCCGTCCGGCTCGGCCGTACCGACCGGGGCGTCCTGGTCCCCCGCCGTCCCGCCGGGCGAACCGGCCGCCGCGCTGGCCGCGCTGCGCCAGGCCGAACGCTCCGGCCGGGAGTCGGCCAAGGCCGCCTGCGCCGCCGCGCCGGCCGAGCGGGCCGCGGTGCTGGGCTCGGTCGCCGCCGCCCGCGCCAGCCACCTGGAGGCGTTGCGATGAGCGGATGGACCACCGGGCGCGGTGCGCCGGCCGGGCCGGATGAGGCGCTCGCCGGGGCGCTGACCGCCGAATACGCGGCCATCTGGGCCTACGGCCCGATCGGGGTACGCCTCACCGGCGACGATCGGAAGGCCGCCGCCGACGCGGAGGCGGCCCACCGGGGCCGACGGGACGCGCTGGTGATGCAGATCAGCACCGGTGGCGGGACCGTGCCGCCGGATCGGGCCGGCTACGCCCTGCCCTACCCGGTCACCGACCGGGCCAGCGCGCTGCGGCTCGCGATCGAGGTGGAGGAACGGACCGCGGCGTTCTGGCGGGCGGCACTGCCGGTCAGCACCGGCGCCGAGCGGGAGCGCGCCCTGGCCGCCCTGATCGAGTACGCGGTCCGGGCGACGCGGTGGCGACGCAGCGCCGGCACCACCCCGCTGACCGTGCCGTTCCCGGGTCGACCCGCCTGAGGTGGACATGCCCGTCGATGGGTAGGCAGCGTCACGGTCCGCACCGGTTGCGGATGGCATACCAGGTATGCATACTCCGGTTCCATGTCCATCCGTCACGGCCTGCTCGCCCTGCTCGAACGCGGCCAGATGTACGGCTACCAGCTCCGGGCCGCCTTCGAGGAGTCGACCGGCTCCACCTGGCCGCTCAACATCGGGCAGGTCTACACCACCCTGTCCCGGCTGGAGCGGGACGGGCTGGTGCGGTCTTTGCCGGAGAGCGAGGCCGGGCAGCGGCCGTACGAGATCACCGAAGCCGGGCGGGCGGACCTGACGCTGTGGTTCGCCACCCCGATCAGTCGCAACGACCGACCCCGTGACGAACTGGCGATCAAGCTGGCGTTGGCGCTGACCACACCGGGGGTGGACGTCCGTGCCGTGGTGCAGACCCAGCGCACCGCGACGATGCGGACTCTCCAGGAACTGACCCGGCTGAAGTACTCCAGCGACCGGCCCGAGGACCTGCCGTGGCGGCTGGTGCTCGACGCGATGGTCTTCCAGGCCGAGGCGGAGGTGCGCTGGCTCGACCACTGCGAAAGCAGCCTGGTGCGGCATCGCCCCCCAGCCGCCGGCCCGACGCCACTGCCCGAGGCGGCGGGCCGCAGTGCTGAGGAGGCCTGGCGGTGAGCGCGGACGACCGGCCCACGTCGGCGACCCGCGACACCGCCACCACACCCGGCCGACCGGACGACGGCACCGGGGCAGATCCGGAGGCGGTACTGGAGCTGCGGGGCGTGCACCGCACCCACGGCAGCGGCCCGGCCGCGGTGCACGCCCTGCGCGGGGTGAGCCTGGTCGTCCGCCCCGGCGAGCTGGTCGCCGTGATGGGTCCCTCCGGCTCCGGCAAGTCCACCCTGCTGACCCTGGCCGGTGGGCTGGACAGCCCGACCGAGGGCCACGTGCTCGTCGAGGGACAGCCGCTGCACGCCCTGGACCGGCGTGGCCTGGCCCGGCTGCGTCGTCGCCGGATCGGCTACATCTTCCAGAACCTCAATCTCATCGGCAGCCTGACCGCCGCCGAGAACGTCGCCCTCCCCCTCGAACTCGACGGCGCGGGCGTACGGCGGGCCCGTCGGCTGGCGCTCGACGCGCTGACCGAGGTGGGTCTCGCCGAACTCGGCGACCGGTTCCCCGACCAGCTCTCCGGCGGCCAGCAGCAGCGCGTGGCGATCGCCCGGGCACTGGTCGGCGAACGGCGTCTGGTGCTGGCCGACGAGCCGACCGGGGCGTTGGACTCGCAGACCGGTGAGGCCGTCCTGCGGCTGCTGCGCCGCCGGGTCGACGGCGGAGCGGCCGGGGTGCTGGTCACCCACGAGGCACGGCACGCCGCCTGGGCGGACCGGGTGGTGTTCCTGCGCGACGGCGTGGAGGTCGACTCGACCGCCCCGCTGGTCGGCATCGACGCACTGCTCTCCGGCAGCTCCCGGTGAGCCTGCTCCCCCAGTCGCGGCCGTCGCACGAACTCCCACCCGGTCAGCCCCGCCGGAGCCGGCTGGCGGAGACGTTCGGGTCGTGGCGCGCCGCGCTGCGGATCGCCCGTCGCGAGGCGACGCGGGCCCGTGGACGTACCGCCCTGGTGCTGGCGATGATCGTCCTGCCCGTACTGGCCCTGTCGTTCATCGCGGTCAGCGCGGACATGGCCCAGCTCGATCCCGCCGAGAAGATGGACCAGCGGCTCGGCGACGCCGACGCGGAACTGCGGGTGGTCAGTACGGGGCAGCTCGCCCAGAACGCCGACGGCAGCGGATGGGACGCGCCGGACGACCGGATCCCCGAGACGGTCACCGTGGACGACGTCCTCCGGTTGCTCCCGGAGGGCAGCCGGGCCCTCCCGGTACACCGCGGGGTGCCGATGCCGGTACGGGACGGCACCCGGATCCGCGACGACGTACCCGCCACCGAGGTCGACCTGACCGATCCGCTCGCCGCCGGTCTCGTCCGGGTCCACGAGGGCCGGGTGCCGGCCACCGCCGACGAGGTCGCGCTGAACCGGGCCGCCCGGCGCACCCTCGGCGTCGACGTCGGGGGCGTGCTCAGCGCCGGGGACGGCACCGGGAGCCGGACCGTCGTCGGTGTGGTCGAACTCCCGGAGTCACTGGAGCCGATGGCGTTCCTCCGTCCCGCCGGGGAACCGTCGGGCTCGCTGCACCACGACACCGTGTTCCTGGTCGACCTGCCCGGGCCGGTCACCGAGGACCTGTTCCGCCACCTCAACCGCAACGGAGTGGTGGTCGGTGCCCGCGTCTCCGCTCCGTCGAGCCCGGTGGAGGCGGTCCGTCCGCTCGGCAACAGTCTGGGCGCGGAGGCGATCGGCACCGGGATGCTCATCGGCGGACTGGGACTGCTGGAGGTGGTCCTGCTGGTCGGCCCGGCCTTCGCGGTGGGGGTCCGGCGACGGCGGCGGGAACTGGCGTTGGTCGCCGTGGCCGGCGGCGACGCGGCCCAGCTCCGCCGCGTGGTGCTCGCCGACGGCGTGCTGCTGGGGTGCCTCGGTGCCGCCGTCGGGGTGGCGCTCGGCGTGCTCTCCGCGTTCGCCGCCCGCCCGCTGGTCGAGGAGTTCGTCTTCCAGCACCGCTTCGCCGGGTACCGCGTCTGGCCGGCGGCGCTGGGCGTGATCGCACTGGTCGCCGTACTCGCCGGGGTGCTGGCCGCGCTCGCGCCGGCCTGGACCGCCGCCCGGCAGGACGTGGTCGCCGGGCTCGCCGGCCGACGCGGCGCACCCACCCACCGGCGGCTCTGGCTGGCGCTCGGGGTGCTGCTGGCTGCCACCGGGCTGGTCATCGCCGGGATCGGTGCGGCGATGGTCCGTTCGTCGGTCATCCTCGCCGGGCTGGTGCTCGGCGAACTCGGGCTGGTCTTCGCCACGCCGACGCTGGTCGGGCTGCTGGCCCGGCTCGGCCGGTTCCTCCCGCTGGCGCCCCGGATCGCGGTACGCGACGCCAGTCGCAACCGTTCCTCGACCGCGCCGGCCATCTCGGCGGTGATGGCGGCGGTCGCCGGCAGCGTCGCCCTGGGTGCCTTCCTGGCCAGTGACGACATCCGCTCCGACGGGCGGTACCGGCCGCTGCTGCCGGACCGGACGGTGCTGGTCACCGCCGACGACCCGGCGGCCGACGGTCCACTCGGCCGGGCCGCCGTCACCGCTGCCGCCCAAAACCATCTCGGTGCCGCGACGGTCGCCCCGCTGGTCGAGGCCGGCTGCCGGCCGGTCTTCGACGCCTGCCTGGTGAGCGCGGTGCCGCCGCCGGACCAGGTCTGCCCGTGGCGCCCCTACGACGCGATGAGCGAGGCCGAGCAGCGGCGGGCCCGGGCCGACCAGCGCTGTCAGAGGCCGTCGGAGGACCACCTCGACGGCTACTTCCAGGTGGCGGTCGACGACGGCGCGGCGCTGCCGATGCTCACCGGCGCGACGCCGGCCGAGGTCGCCGACGCCACGGCCGTCCTGCGCGCGGGTGGCGCGGTGGTGACCGACCCGCGCTACCTCGCCGACGGCCGCCTGCACCTGCGGGTCGAACCGGACGACGACCGGGTGGTGGACGCGGCCACCGCGACCGTGCCCGGGTACGCCACGGGGAGCGACCTGCGACCACCCTGGTTGCTGCTCTCGCCCGCCGCGGCCGACCGCCTCGGCCTCGCCGTCCGGCAGGTCGGTTGGGCGGTCGCCGCCGACGAGCCGCCGGGGCAGCGGCAACGCGACCGGTTCGTCGACGCGTTGGAGTCCCTCGGTCCGGTCGGCGCACAGTTCGAGGTCGGCAGGGGCTTCGGCAGCACCGAGCCGCTCCTGCTCCTGCTGGCCGGAGTCTCGGCGCTGGTGACCGTGGGGGCCGCCGGGATCGCCACCGGACTCGCCGCCGCCGAGGGGCGGGCCGACCTGTCCACCCTCGCGTCGGTCGGTGCCGGTCCGGGCGTGCGAAGGCTGCTGTCGCTCTGCCAGGCCGGGGTGATCGCCGGACTCGGCTCGTTGCTGGGCATCGTCGCCGGGCTCGGCTCGGCGGCGATCATCCTGACCTTCACCAACCGACGGCTGACCGAGGGGTGGCCGGTGGAGTCGCCGTACCCACTGGTGGTGCCCTGGATCACGCTCGGCGTGCTGGTGGTGGTGCCGCTGGTGGCGATGGCCGGGGCGGCGCTGCTGACCCGGTCCCGGCTGCCGGTGGAGCGCCGCCTGGACTGACGGGACGTCGGCGGGACGGTCGGCGAGCGTTGTCGTACCGACGCCGGTGGATGCAGAATGTCCCGATGTCCGTACTGCGAGACGTGACCCGGCGGATCGGTCACCACCCCTGGTTCGGTGCCACCGCCCGGCTGCTGGTGCCGCTGGACCGGGCGGTCGGTCGGCTGACCAAGGGCCGGGTGGTCGCGCTCGGGCTGGTGCCGTCCCTGGTCATCACCACCACCGGCCGCCGCTCCGGCAAGCCGCGCAGCAACCCGTTGCTCTATGTGCCGGACGGCGACGGGTTCGTGGTGGTCGGCTCCAACTGGGGCCAGACCCAGCAGCCCGCCTGGTCGGTGAACCTGCTCGCCGAGCCGCGCGCCGAAGTGGACGTCGCCGGGCGCCGCATCGCGGTACGCGGTACGCCCGCGACCGGTGCCGAACGCGAACGCCTGTGGCGGCTGCTGGTCGACGCCTGGCCCGCGTACGAGGCGTACGTGCGCCGGGCCGGTGACCGGGAGATCCGGGTCTTCCGGTTGGTGCCGACGGTCTCCGGCACGCCCGACGGCACGGACGCGCCGGACGGGCCGCCCCCGCCGCACTAGGGTGTGCGGTGACCGGGCCGTCGCTGCCCGCGACGGTCCGCACGGTGGCGCGATCGTGGGGTGGTCGGTGTGGACGGTGTCCCGGAACACCGGGACGATCCCCGGTGGCAGGTGGCCGATCGGGTCGCCGAGGCGGTCCGCCGACGGTTCCCCGCCGACGTGCTCGCCGTCGCGGTGCACGGACCGCTCGCGCACGGCGACGACGACGGCGGTGGGGACGGCGAGGTCGGGCTGCTGGTGGTCACCTACCGGCCCGGTGCCGGGCCGCCCTCGGCCACCCGGCGGGTCGACGGGGTGCTCGTCGACCTGACCGTGGCCTCCGCCGAGGAGCGCCTGCGTCAGGCCCGGCAGCTCACCTCGCGATGGCCGCTGACCGCCGACCGGTACGTCACGACGCGGGCGCTGCACGACCCGACCGGATGGCTGCGTACCCAGCGCGACGAACATCTCGGGCGGCTGGCCCGGGCCCGTCCGGCCGAGTTCAGCGGCGCCGCCCGCCGGGCGTGGTACCGGGGCAGCGCCGCGCACGCGCGGGCGGCCCGGCTGGCCGAGTGGTACGAGACGGACCAGGCCCTGCTGATGCTCGGCGAGGCGCGGCTGGCCGCCGCGACCGTCAACGGGCTGCTCAGCCGCACCTACTTCCGCGACCCCGGCGACGCGGTCCGGCGGACCGGGCTGGCCGGGGCGGACATGACCGAGGTGGGCGCGGTGCTGGCCCGTCAGTCGGCGGAGCTGACCGCCCGGGGGCGCCCGGTCGACGGGACCGTCGACGACCTGCTCAGTGGGTGACCGCGCGTCGGCTCAGCCCAGGCCGCCCTGCACGCCGATGAGCGCACCGACCAGGTAGGTGGCCGCCGCCGCGGCGGCACCGAGGAGCAACTGCCGCATTCCGCCGGTCCACCAACGCCGGTTGGTGAACCGGGAGACGATCGCGCCGGCCACGAAGAGCCCGATCCCGCCCACCGCCAGGGCCAGCGTCAGGCTGGTCGCGCCGAGCAGGTACGGCAACAGCGGCACCAGCGCGCCGACCGAGAAGCAGAGGAACGACGACAACGCCGCCGCCCACGGGTTGGGCTGCTCGTCCGGGTTGACACCCAACTCCTCCTGGACGTGCATCCGCAACGCCTGCTCCGGGTGTTGGCGGACCGCCTCGGCCACCTGCACGGCGAGGTCCTCGGGCAACCCCCGCGCCATCCACATCTCGGCGAGTTCCCGGGCCTCCTCCTCGGGGTGGCGTTCCAGCTCGCGCCGTTCCTTGGCCACCTCGGCGGCGATCTGCTCGTTGGCCGAGCGGACGCTGGTGTACTCGCCGAGCGCCATCGAGATCGCGCCGGCGACCAGACCGGCGGTGCCGGTCAGCACGATGGCCTGCGGCGAGACGCCGCCACCGCCGACACCCGCGATCAGGGCGATGTTGGTCACCAGCCCGTCCATCGCGCCGAAGACGGCGGGTCGCAGCCACCCGCCCGAGACGTCCGCGTGGTGGTGTTCCCGCAGTGCCGCAGGAGTGTCGGTCACGGCAGCGTCAGGATCTCGTACCCGTCCTCGGTCACCAGCACGGTGTGTTCGAACTGGGCGGTCCACTTCCGGTCCTTGGTGACCACCGTCCAGCCGTCCTCCCACATGTCGTACTGGTGGGTGCCGAGGGTGATCATGGGCTCGATGGTGAACGTCATGCCCGGCTCCATCACGTCGGTGGGCCGTGGGCTGTCGTAGTGCGGCACGTAGAGACCGCTGTGGAACGCCTCGCCGATGCCGTGACCGGTGAAGTCGCGGACCACGCCGTAGCCGAACCGCTTCGCGTACGACTCGATGACCCGCCCGATGACGTTGATCTGCCGGCCCGGCGCGACGGCCTTGATGCCCCGCGTCATCGCCGCGTGGGTCCGCTCGACCAGCAGCCGGACCTCCTCGTCGACCTCGCCGACGCAGAAGGTGGCGTCGGTGTCGCCGTGCACCCCACCGATGTACGCGGTCACGTCCACGTTGATGATGTCGCCGTCGGCCAGCACCGTGGAGTCCGGGATGCCGTGGCAGATCACCTCGTTGAGGCTGGTGCAGCAGGACTTCGGGAAGCCCTTGTACCCCAGCGTCGACGGGTACGCCCCGTGGTCGACCAGGAACTCGTGCACCACCCGGTCGATCTCGTCGGTGGTCACACCGGGCTTGCAGTGCTCACCGGCGAGCTGGGTGGCCTGCGCGGCGAGCCGCCCGGCGACCCGCATCTTCTCGATCGTCTCCGGCGTCTGCACGTGCGACCCCTGCCACGGCCGGGGCGACTTCTTGCCGACGTACTCGGGTCGGACGATGTGGGCGGGCACCGGCCGCCACGGGGAGAGCGTGCCTGGGGTCAACGGCGCACGGACGGTCATGCGGCAAGCCTATCGCCGCGCCCCGGGTGGCCCCCGTCACCGTCGGTGGCCCACGGTTGTTGCCCTACCACAACTGCTGTGTCAAGGTGTCAGCGTGGATCAAGGGGGAGCACCGCCCGTCTTCTCCGCCAGCGCGGAGATCGACGGTGATCACCTCCGCGTGGTGGTCACCGGCGAGGTCGACATGGCGACCGCGGACACCATGACGCAGACCGCGCTGCGCGAGCCAGCCACCCGGCTGACCCTCGACCTGCGCGCGGTGACCTTCTTCGACTCGGCGGCGATCCACGCGGTGGTGCGGCTCGCCGGTCACTATCCGGACACCCTGACGGTGTTGCCGTCCCGACAGGTCAGCCGCGTGCTGCACATCGCCGGTCTGGGCGGGCAGCACTGGCTGCGGCCGGTCTGACCCGCCGCGCCGGACGGCTCAGGCACCGAGTTCCCGACGCAGCGTCACCTCCGTGCCCTCCGGGGTACGGCTGACCGACAGCTCCCCGAGTGCCTCGATCAGGGAGAGTCCCCGGCCCCGGAAGCCCGACCCGGTCGACTCCCGCCAACGTCCGGTGTCGCGTACGGTCGCGGTCACCGTCCGGCCCTCCACGGTCACCTCGACACCGATCGTCGGCTCCACCGGATCCACCGGGTGCTCGATGGCGTTCGCCGCCGCCTCGGAGACCGCCACCGTCAGGTCGAACAGGTCGGTCTCGTTCACCCCGTGCGCGACCAGGAAGTCCTCCAGCCGCTTGCGCAGCACACTGAGCCGGGTCGGGTCGGCGGGCAGCCGCAGCGCGAACCGGTCGAGTTCGGCGGCCTCCAGCGCGAGCACCGCCACGTCGTCGCGGCGGGGCCGGTCGACCACCCGCTGCACCACCGCGTCGACCAGGTCCACCACGTGCTCCCCCGGCCGGGCCGCGTCGGCCCGGAGCTGTTCCAGCGCCTCGTCGATGTCGACGTGCCGGTCCTCGACCAGACCGTCGGTGTAGAGCAGCAGCCGGTCGCCGGCGGACAGCTCGCCGGTGACCGTCTCGTACTCCGTCCCCGGAATCGCGCCGACGGGTGGGCCCAGCGCCCGGTCGTGCAGGAACGCCACGTCGCCTCCTCGGATCAGCAGCGGGGACGGATGCCCGGCGCTGGCGTACCGCAGCCGACCGGTACGGGGGCTGAACCACAGACAGAAGACCGTGGCGAAGGAGCGCGACCCGGTCGAGCCGACCAACCGGTTCAGCCGGGTCAACGACTCCCCCGGGTCGAACCCCTCCAACACGTACGCGCGCAGCGCGTTGCGCAACTGCCCCATCGCCGCCGCGGCCGGCACCCCCTTGCCGACCACGTCCCCGATGACCAGGACCATCTCGTCGTCCTCGCGGGTCACCACGTCGTACCAGTCGCCGCCCACCTCGACGTCGTCGCTGCCCGGCAGGTAGCGGCTGGCCACCACCGCACCCGGCAACTGGGGCAGGGTACGCGGCAGCAGGCTGTGTTGCAGGGTGGTGGCGATGCGGTGCTCGACCTCGTAGAGCTGGGCGTTCTCCAGGCGTACGCCGACCAGCCGGGCGAGCTGGGTCAACGCGGCCTCGTCCGTGCCGGCCGCCTCGGCCACCGCCCGCCACACCCGCAGTTCACCGAGGTGCTTGCCGCCCACCCCGGTCAGCGGCAGGACGAAGGCGGGATCGGCGGCGCTGGTGCCGCCGCCGTCGGCCTCGAACCGGGCGTCTCCGGCGGTGACGGACACCCGGACCGCCTCGGCGAGACTCAACGCGTGCCGTGCCGCGACCTGGAGCACCTCGTCGGTGGAGCGCGCGGTGTTCACCGCCACGGCCGCGTCGGCGAGTGCGGCCAACCGCCGGATGAGCTGGCCGCGCAGTTGGCCGAGTTCGACGTTGGCCCGCACCCGGGCGACCAGCTCCTGCCCGGAGAAGGGTTTGGTCAGGTAGTCGTCGGCGCCCACCGCCAGGCCGGCCACCTCCTCGGCCGAGCCGGCGCGGGCGGAGAGCAGCACGATCGGCACGTACCGGGTGCGCGGGTCGGAGCGCAGCGCGGCGACCAGGCCGAAGCCGTCCAGTCGCGGCATCATCACGTCGGTCAGGACCAGGTCGAAGTCGGTGTCGGTGGCCAGCCGCAGCGCGTCCACGCCGTCGGTGGCGGTGCGCACCTCCCAGGTCGGCGCCAGCAGCCTGGTGACGTGGTCACGCAGGTCCCGATTGTCGTCGACGACCAGGATCCGGCCCGCCGCCGCGCGTGGGCCACGGACCTCGCCCACGTCGGCCCGGTCGTCGCTCCAGCGCTCGGCCTCGGCGACGAAGAGTGCGCTCTGCACCGGCTCGCGCTCGGTGCAGGTCTCGGCCACCCGGTCCGTCGGCAGGTGCGCGGAGCCGAACGGGACGGTGACCACGAAGCGGCTGCCCTCGTCGACCCGACTGGTCGCGCTGACCTGACCGCCGTGCATCTCGACCAACTCCCGGACCAGCGCCAGGCCGATCCCGGTGCCCTCGTGGCTACGCGAGGGCACCCCCGGTGCCCGGTGGAACCGCTCGAAGACGTGCGACAGTTCCTCGGCGACGATGCCCACGCCGGTGTCGGCGACCTCCAGGCGGGCCACGCCGTCGACCGCCCGCACCTCGATGCGGATCTCCCCGTCGAGGGTGAACTTCACCGCGTTGGAGAGCAGATTGAGGACGATCTTCTCCCACAGCTCCTGGTCGACGTAGACCGGCTCGGGCAGCGGCGGGCAGTCCACCGTCAGCCGCAACCCGGCGCGGTCGGTGGCCGAGCGGAACGTGCTGGCCAGCCGGGCGGTGTAGTCGGCCAGATCGACCGGCTCGTAGTGCGCGGCCAGCCGCCCGGACTCCAGCCGGGAGAAGTCGAGCACCGTGTTGACCAGCTTGAGCAGCCGCAGCGCGTTGCGGTGCATCATCGTCAACTGCGCGGTGTACGTCTCCGGCAGGCCCGGGTCGGCGAGCAGGTCCTCCAGCGGGCCGAGCACCAGGGTCAGCGGGGTACGGAACTCGTGGCTGACGTTGGCGAAGAAGTTGGTCTTGGCCAGGTCCAGGGCGGCCAGTTCGGCGGCGCGTGCCTGCTCCTGCTCGTACGCGCGCTGCTTGCCGACGGCCCGGGAGATCTGCGCGGCGACCAGTTCGAGGAAGGTGCGGTAGTCGTCGGAGAGCGGCAACCGGCGGGCCACCCCCAGCACCAGCACGCCGGCCTGTTCCGCGGTGGCGGTGATCGGCAGCAGCAGCGCCTCGTCGGCGGCGTCGGCCGGCACCTCGCCGAACAGGTCGACGGTGGGCACCGTGCCGCCCTCGGCGGCAGCACCGGCCGCCCCGGCGGCAAGCTGTTCGACACCGGTCACCGGGCCGCTCGTGCCGGCCAGCCGCAGGCCGCCGTCGGGTCCGTACAGGTAGAGCAGCCCGAACGGTACGTCCTGCCGGTGCCGGTCGAGCACCGCCGCGGCCACCCGGCCGAGTTCCGCGCTGCTGCTCACCTCGGCCAACTCGGAGCCGAGTTCGGCGAGCGTACGCAGCCGCCGCTCGCCCAGCACCCGACCGGTGGTCTCGCTACAGATGCAGAGCACCCCACCGATCGAGCCGTCGGTGTCCCGGATCGGGTCGTACGAGACGTCGAAGTAGACGTCCTCCACGAAGCCGTGCCGGTCGAGCAGGAAGTGGTGGTCCCGCGCCTGGTACGAGTCGCCGGTCCGCACCACGCCGGTGAGCAGCGGCCCGAGCACGTCCCAGGTCTCGATCCAGTGGTCGCGGGCCGGCTGCCCGAGGACCGCCGGATGCTTGTCTCCGATCGTCGGCCGGTAGGCGTCGTTGTAGAAGGCGTGCTGCTCGTCACCCCAGAAGACGACGATCTGCGCCTTCGAGGCGAGCATCGTGCTCACCGCGTTGCCCAACGCGGTGGGCCACTGCTCCGGCGCGCCGAGCGGACTCGCCGACCAGTCGCGGTCACGCAGCAGAGTGCCCATCTCGCCACCGGCCGCGAACGCCGCCGCGAGCAGCGGTGGTACCACACCGTGTGTCGCCGACGGGTCACCCCCGTCCACGCCCCCCTGGGCCGAGTTCATGCAGCCTCCCCGGCCTGTTCGCGACGTGCCCTGATCATCGCTGCCGTGACCGGACTTCTACCCCGCCGAACCAGGAACGTAACGCATCAGTCGATCGCGACGCTGATTAGCCCACGACAGTTGTCGATCAACCGATACGAATCGCCCGACCGATGACCGGAAGTGTCGGCTACATCACAGTGGTGTCACATAGGCACCGGTGATCCCGCCGTCGACCACGAACTGCGCGGCGGTCATGAACGACGAGTCGTCACTGGCCAGGAACGCCACCGCAGCGGCGATCTCGGTCGGTTCGCCGAACCGCCCCATCGGCACGTGCACCAACCGGCGGGCCGCCCGCTCCGGATCGGCGGCGAACAGCTCCCGCAGCAGCGGCGTGGCCACCGGGCCGGGGCAGAGGGCGTTGACCCGGATGCCCTCGCGCGCGAACTGCACGCCCAGCTCCCTACTCAGCGCCAGCACCCCGCCCTTGCTCGCGGTGTACGCGATCTGCGACGTCGCCGCACCCATCAGTGCCACGAACGAGGCGGTGTTGATGATGGATCCCCGGCCCTGCCGGCGCATGTGCGGGATGACGTACTTGCAGCACAGGTAGACGCTGGTGGTGTTCACCCGCAGCACCCGCTCCCAGGCGTCCAGCCCGGTCTCCAGGATGGAGTCGTCGTCCGGCGGTGAGATGCCGGCGTTGTGGAACGAGACGTCCACCCGCCCGTACCGCTCGACCACCCCGTCGAAGAGGTCACGGACGGCGGCCTCGTCGGTCACGTCCACGGCGACGAAGGTCCCGTCGACCTCCTCGGCGGCCCGGGGACCCCCCTCGGTGTCGACATCGACGCAGACCACCCGCGCCCCCTCGGCGGCCAACCGCCGGACGGTGGCCAGCCCGATCCCGCTGGCCGCGCCGGTCACCACGGCCACCCGGTCCTGCAACCGCTGCATCGCCTCACTCCTCCGTGCCGATGAAGACGTTCTTGACGTCGGTGAACGCGTGCAGGGCGTCCGGGCCCAACTCGCGACCGAGACCGGAGCGTTTCATCCCGCCGAACGGCGTCCAGTACCGCACCGACGAGTGCGAGTTCACGCTCAGGTTGCCCGCCTCCACCGCCCGCGCCACCCGCACCGCCCGGCCCACGTCACGGGTCCAGATCGAGCCGGACAGGCCGTACTCGGTGTCGTTGGCCAGCCGGATCGCGTCCGCCTCGTCGTCGAAGGGCAGCACCGAGACGACCGGGCCGAAGACCTCCTCGCGCCAGTGTCGGTCGGCGGGCGAGTCGGCGAGCAGCACCGTCGGCGGATACCAGTAGCCGGGGCCGTCCGGGCAGGAGCCGGTGAAGGCGACCCGCGCGCCGTCGACGTACCCGGCGACCCGGTCCCGGTGCCCGGCGGAGATGAGCGGACCCATCTCGGCGGCCTCGTCGGCCGGGTGACGGACCCGGAACGCCCGCACGGCCGGCTCCAGCAGTTCCAGGAAGCGGTCGTAGACCGGGCGCTGCACCAGGAGCCGGGACCGGGCGCAGCAGTCCTGACCGGCGTTGTCGAAGACCCCGGACGGGGCTGCCGCCGCCGCCTTCTCCAGGTCGGCGTCGGCGAAGACGAGGTTCGCCGACTTGCCGCCCAACTCCAGGGTCAGTCGCTTCACCTGTGCGGCGCAGCCGGCCATGATCCGGGTGCCGACCTCGGTGGAGCCGGTGAAGCAGATCTTGCGTACCGCCGGGTGCCCGACGAAGCGTTCACCCACCACGTCGCCCCGCCCCGGCAGCACCGTGAGCACGCCCTCGGGCAGCCCCGCCTCCCGGGCCAACTCGCCGAGGCGCAGCGCAGTCAACGGGGTCAGCTCGGCGGGTTTCAGCAGCACCGTGTTGCCGGCGGCGAGCGCGGGCGCCAGTCCCCAGGCGGCGATCGGCATCGGGAAGTTCCACGGCACGATCACCCCGACCACGCCCAGCGGCTCGTGGAACGTGACGTCCAACCCACCCGCCACCGGGATCTGCCGTCCGGTCAGCCGCTCCGGTGCCCCCGCGTAGTAGTCCAGCACGTCGCGCACGTTGCCCGCCTCCCAGCGGGCGTTGCCGATGGTGTGCCCGGCGTTCTCGACCTCCAGCCGGGCCAACTCCTCCACGTGCGCGTCGACCACCGCCGCGAACCGCCGCAACAGCCGGGCCCGCTCCCCCGGCGCCACCTGGCGCCACCGCTCGTACGCCACCGCCGCCCGCGCCACCGCCGCGTCGACCTCGTCCGCCGACACCCCCGCGACCTCGCGCAGCAGCTTCCCGCTGGCCGGATCCCGCACCTCAGCCACGCCCACCCACACTCCCCTCGCCTCGTCTGCGGGCACGGCTCCCCGCCGCCCCCGCCGCCGTCCCCGCCACCCGCGCCCCCACGCCACCCGTGAACTCCGCACCACCCGTGAACTCCGCGCCGATCATGGAGTTGTGGTGGCAGCGAAAGCCGCGAAAGAGGACAGGTCGGGTGCCACGACTCCATGATCGGCGCGGGGCAGCGGGAGCAGCGGGGGCAGCGGGAGGCCGAGGCCCAGGCTGACGGTCTGGGGCCGGTCAGAGGCGCTCGAAGCCACGGGCGAGTTCCCAGTCGGTGACGGCGGCGTCGAAGGCGGCCAACTCGACCCGGGCCATGTTGGTGTAGTGGGCGACCACGTCGTCGCCGAACGCCGCCGGGGCCACGGTGGAGGACTCCCAGAGCGTCAGCGCGTCCCGGAGGGTGCCGGGGACGCGGTCGGCCGCCGCGTCGTCGTACGCGTTGCCGGTGCACTCCTCACCCAGCTTCAACTCCTGCTCGATGCCGTGCAGCGCGCCCGCCACCAGGGCCGCGATCGCCAGGTACGGGTTGACGTCCGCCCCCGGCACGCGGTTCTCCACCCGCATCCCCTGACCGTGGCCCACCACCCGCAACGCGCAGGTGCGGTTGTCGGTGCCCCAGCGCAACGCGGTCGGGGCGAACGAATCCGGCTGGTACCGCTTGTAGGAGTTGATGTTCGGCGCGAAGAAGAGGCTGAACTCGCGCATCGTGGCGAGCAGCCCGGCCAGCACCCGCTGCCCGGTGACGCTCAGGTGGCCCGGCCCGTCGCCCAGCATCGCCGACCCACCGGAGGCGTCCCGCAGCGAGAAGTGGATGTGGCAGGAGTTGCCCTCCCGGGCGTTCGGCTTGGCCATGAACGTGATCGACATGCCCTCCTGGGCGGCGATCTCCTTCGCCCCGTTCTTGTAGATCACGTGGTGGTCGGCGCAGCGCACCGCCTCGTCGTACCGGAAGGCGATCTCGTGCTGGCCGAGGTTGCACTCGCCCTTGGCGCTCTCCGGGGTGAGCCCCGCGCCCGCCATCTCGTTGCGGATGCGCCGCAGCAGCGGCTCCACCCGGGCGGTGCCGAGCAACGAGTAGTCCACGTTGTACTGGTTGGCCGGGGTCAGCTCCCGGTAGCCGCGCTGCCACGCCTGCTCGTACGAGTCGCGGAACAGCACGAACTCCAGCTCCGTGCCCGCGTACGCGGTCAGTCCGTGCGCGGCCAGCCGGTCCAGTTGTCGGCGCAGGATCTGTCGGGGCGAGACGGTCACCGGGCCGGTGTCGCCGGGCCAGTGCAGGTCGGCCAGGAGCAGGGCGGAGCCGGGCTGCCACGGCACCCGGCGCAGCGTGTCGAAGTCCGGCTTCATCGCCAGGTCACCGTAGCCGCGCGACCAGCTCGACATCTCGTACCCGTCGACGGTGTTCATGTCGACGTCCACCGCGAGCAGGTAGTCGCAGCCCTCGCTGCCGTGCCCGACCACCTGGTCGAGGAAGTACGGCGCGTGGAACCGTTTTCCCTGTAGCCGGCCCTGCATGTCGACCAGGGCCAGCACCACCGTGTCGATCTCGCCCTCGGCGACGGCGACCCGCAGTTGCTCCAGCGTCAGCGGGGCTCTCTTCATGAGCATCACCGAACCACCGCCCCCGCCCTTGTGCAAGGAAGGGCCCCGTATTAACGCCTGGAGCACTAAAGGGGACCCTTCCTAACATGCGGCGGCGGGCGGCTGGGTAAATGCGTTGCCCGACAGGTCCGGCCGGACGCATCCTGGGGCGGTGACCTGGTCCGGAACGGGACCACCGCCGGGCCCTCGGCCGGCCCGGCAGCCGCGGTGGCGCGGGGCGAGTCACCTCTCTCTCACCGGTACGCCCATCCGCCGTGCCCATCGACTCGTCCCCGCCACCCGGCACCCACCGCCGTGCCCGCCACTGGTTCACCACCGGCCCGCCACCGACCCGCCACAGCCCGACGGCCCGACGGCTCAGCGAGCGCCGCGCCGACGGCCCACCCGAGCCCGGTGCGGGGCGCACGGCAGAGGTGGGAACGACGCGAACTGGACGGTTCAGGTCAGAACCAGGCCGGTCACCCAGAGCATGCCGATCACCATGCCGGAGAGGAACTCGATCAGCATCGACAGACCGGCCGCACCCACCGCCTGCTTCGTCGCCGGCCAGGCCAGCCGGGTGTCGCCCAGCCGCAGCCGTTCCACCGCGAAGATGCCGCCGACGAATCCGATCACCAGCCCGACGACCGGGATCACGAAGAACCCGATCAGCCCGAGTACCGCACCGGCGAGCAACGAGGTGGTGGGTACCCCGGCCCGCTTGAGGTTGCGGCCCGGCCAGGCGTACTTGACCACGGTGCCGCCGAGCGCGACCAGGGTGGCCGCGCCGAGCACCAGCCACCGGCCGGCACCGGCCCCGCCGAACAGCGTCCACACCAGCACGCCGCCCCAACACAGCGGCAGCGCCGGCAGGCCGGGCACCACCACCCCGGCCAGCCCGGCGAGGATGGCCAGGGCGGCGACCACCGACACCACGCCGTTGGTGTCCGTCAGCTCCACGTCGACTCCCCATCAGCTCGTCTCGCCCACGTCACGTCGGCTGAGATCGTGCCCCAGCACCGCCACCGAGCCGCCGCGCCGGGCCGCGGAACCGTCAGCAGGACACCGCGCCCAGCCGTCGCCCACGCAAGCAGGACACCGCGCCGAGCCACCAAGCCGCGAGCAGGACGCCGCGACACCGCGTGCAGGACGTCTCTGCTCACGACGGTTCGCCGCGCAGTCGGGCGACGATCGCCTCCGCCGGGCCGGGCGCGCCGAACAGCCGCCCCTGCGCGGAGTCGCAGCGCAGCGACCGCAGCCGCTCGGCCTGCGCCTCGGTCTCCACCGCCTCGGCGGTCACCCAGAGCTCCAACGCGTGTGCCAACCGGACCAACGCGTCGACGATCCGTACGTCGCGGTGGTCGGTGGCGGACGGCTCGTCGCCCCGCAGGCCCTCCACGAACGGACCGGCCAGCTTGAGGCAGGTGATCGGCAACCGGCGCAGGTACGCCAGGTTCGAGTACCCGGTACCGAAGTCGTCCACCGCCAGCCGTACGCCGAGCGCGGCGAGCCGGTACAGCGTCCGCAACGGCTCACCGGCGGAACCCATCACCGCGCTCTCGGTCAGCTCCAGTTGCAGCAGCGCGGCGGGCAGCCCGCTCTGGGCCAGGGCGTCGGCCACGGTGTCCACGATCGCCGGGGCGTCGGCCTGGCGAGCCGCCAGGTTGACGCTGACCACCAATCGGGCCTCCGGGAAGTCGAGGTGCCAGCGCTGGGCGTCCCGACATGCCTGCCGCAGCACCCACTCACCGAGGCGGACGATCAGCCCGGTCTCCTCGGCCAGCCCGATGAAGCGGTCCGGTCCGACCAGACCCAGCTCCGGATGCTGCCAGCGGACCAGCGCCTCCACCGCCAGCATCCGGCCGTCCAGCAGGGACACGATCGGCTGGTAGTGCAGCACGAACTCGCCCCGGTCCAGGGCCGTGGGCAGCTCGGCGGCGAGCGCCGAGCGGGCGATGTCCCGGGCGCTGCGCTCCGGGTCGTACACCGCCCACCGGCCTCGGCCCTCCGCCTTGGCCCAGTACAGCGTGGTGTCGGCGGCCTTCATCAACTCGGTGGCGCTGGTGCCGGCCAGGTCCGAGTCGACGATGCCGATGCTCGCCGAGACCGCGAGTTGCTGGTCGCCGATGTGCACCGGGGCGGCGACGGCGGCCAGCACCGTCTCGGCCACCGCGGTCACGTCCTCGATCCGGGCGATGCCGTCGACCAGGATGACGAACTCGTCGCCGCCCATCCGGGCGACCAGGTAGCCGCGATCGGCCACGCAGTCGGCCAGTCGCCGGGCGATCAGCACCAGCAGCCGGTCACCGAGGTCGTGGCCCAGGCTGTCGTTGATCGCCTTGAAACCGTCGAGGTCCAGGAAGCAGACGCCGACCCGGCCGGGTGGGTGCGTCCGGTTCACCAGCCGGCCGAGCGACTCGAAGAACAACGTCCGGTTGGGCAGGCCGGTGAGCGGGTCGTGCAGCGCCTGGAACCGCAGCCGCTGTTGGAGTTCGTACCGCTCGGTGATGTCCTCGACCACCGCCACGGTGAACCGGGGGCGGCCGTCGTCGTGCCGGATCAGCGAGACCGCCAGGTCCGTCCAGACGGCGGTGCCGTCCTTGCGGTAGTAGCGCTTCTCGACCCGGACCGCCTCGTGCTTGCCCTCGATCAGCTCCTGGTACAGCTCCCACATCCCGGCGGCGTCGTCGGTGTGGAACAGCGACGCCACGTTCGTCTGGCGCAGCTCCTCGATCTCGTAGCCCAGCATCTCGGCGAAGCTCTGGTTGACGTCGAGGATGGTGCCGTCGATCCCGGCGATGCCGATGCCGATGGCCGCCCCGCTGAAGACCGCCCGGAACCGCGCCTCGCTGTCGCGCAGCGCCCGCTCCACGTCGTCCCGGGCCTGCCACGCCGAGCGCGCGATCCCCTCCTGCTGGTCGAAGGTGCGGTCGCGCAGCGCACCGGCGAAACCGGCGGCCAGGCCCGCCTGCGCCGCCGCGACCCGGTCGGCGAGGTCGGACCGGTCCGCCCGGACGTCCAGCACCTCGGTGGGGAACCGGACCGCGAGCGTACGCACCGCCCAGCCGATCACTCCCGGCGCGATCAGATGGGCCGCCACCAGTGCCCGCCCGACCTCCTCGGCGGCCGGGGTCACCGGTTCGCCGTGCAGCAGCGCACGGGCCAGCCGCACGGTGTGCCCGAGCAGCAGCCGCTCGGTCTCGGCCGGGCTCAACGGCACGAACCCGAACCCGCGTACGGCACGGGCCCAGTCGGCCGCGTACCGCTGGGCACCGGTCTGGTCCACGGCGTTCCCGCCGGAGTCGCCGACGGCGGACATCAGGTCAGCCGGCGGACCGGTCGTTCCGGGCGACGCCACCGAAGGCGCCGAACCGTTGCGGGTTCGCGGCCACGTCGGACGGCGCGTCGGGACGCCACAGCTCCATGTGCACCACGCCGGGTGGGAGCAGCGTCCAGTCACCGAAGAAGCCGGTGATCTCGGCCCGCGAGCGCAGCGTGATCTCGGTGGCGGTCCGCGCGGACAGCCGTTGCGCGTCCAACATCTCCGGTGGCTGGTCCTCGAAGGTGGAGTGCGAGAGGACCAGGTGGCTGCCGGGAGCGGCGGCGGCCCGCAGGGTGGCCAGGACGTCGGCGGGACGGTCGGGGTCCGGCACGAAGTGCACCACCCCGGCGAGCAGCACGCCCAGCGGGCGGTCGAAGTCGAGCAGACCCAACGCCCCGGCGTCGGCCAGGAGCCGCTCCGGGTCGCGCAGGTCGCCGTGGAGCACGCCGGTCAGCTCGTCACCGACCAGCAGTTCCCGGCTGTGCGCCACCGCCACCGGGTCGATGTCGACGTAGACGACCCGGGCCTTCGGGTTGTCGGCGCGGGCCACCTCGTGCACGTTGCCGACGGTGGGGATGCCGGAGCCGATGTCGAGGAACTGGTCGATGCCGGCGTCGAGCAGCACGCGTACGGCCCGACGCAGGAACTCCCGGCCGGCCCGCATGGTCGCCGGCAGGTGGGGGGTGGTGGCGGCGATCTGCTCGGCCAACCGGCGGTCGATCTCGAAGTTGTGAGCGCCGCCCAGGAAGTAGTCGTACACCCGGGCCGCGCTGGGCCGCGAGAGGTCGATCTCGGAGGGGAGTCCGTCGGGGGTCTGCACTGGCACCTCAGCTCGTCGCGTGATGCTGACCACTCTAGGCCGGTCGGTCACGCCCGATGCAGATCCACGAACACCTTTCCCGTTCGCGTCGTGTCGCGTCTGGCGACGCGGCCGGTCAGGCGGCTTCCAGCAGCAGCGAGATGCCCTGCCCGACGCCGACGCACATGGTGGCCAGGGCCCGCCGACCGCCCCGGCGGCGCAGTTCCAGCGCGGCGGTGAGGGCCAGCCGGGCGCCGCTGGCACCCAGCGGGTGTCCCAGCGCGATGGCGCCGCCGTTCGGGTTGACGTGCTCGGCGTCCTCCGGCAGGCCCAGCTCGCGCAGCACCGCGACGGCCTGCGCGGCGAACGCCTCGTTCAGCTCGATCACGTCGAGGTCGGCCAGCGCCAACCCGCGCCGGTCCAGCAGCCGCCGGGTCGCCGGGACCGGGCCCACGCCCATGGTCCGGGGCGGCACCCCGGCCGCCGCCGCACCGGATACCCGGGCCTGCGGCGTCAGGCCGTACGCGGCGACGGCCGCCTCGGAGGCGACCAGCAGCGCCACCGCGCCGTCGTTGACGCCGGACGAGTTGCCCGCGGTGACGGTGCCGCCCTCGCGGAACGGGGTCGGCAGCGCGGCGAGCTTCTCCAGCGAGGTCTGCCGGGGATGCTCGTCGACCTCCACCAGCCGCGTCTCGCGCCGCCCGGCCGGCACGGTCACCGGCACGATCTCCTCGGCCAGCCGCCCGTCGGCCTGGGCCTTGGCGGCCCGCGCCTGCGACCGGTACGCGAACTCGTCCTGCGCGGCCCGGTCCACGCCGTACTCCTCGGCCACGTTCTCGGCCGTCTCCGGCATCGAGTCGACGCCCCAACCCTGCCGCATCAGCGGGTTGACCAGCCGCCAGCCGATGGTGGTGTCGTGGATCTCGGCGGCCCGGGAGTAGGCGGTGGTCGCCTTCGGCATCACGAACGGGGCCCGGCTCATGCTCTCGACGCCGCCCGCGACCACCAGGTCGGCCTCACCGGCGACCACCGCGCGGGCGGCGGTGGCCAGCGCGTCCAGGCCGGAGCCGCAGAGTCGGTTGATGGTGGTGCCGGAGACCTGCTCGGGCAGCCCGCCGAGCAGCGCGGCCATCCGGGCCACGTTGCGGTTGTCCTCGCCGGCCTGGTTGGCGCAGCCCAGGATCACGTCGTCGGTACGCGCCCAGTCCACCCCCGGATGGCGGGCCACCAGCTCGCGGATCACGTGCGCGGCCAGGTCGTCGGGGCGTACGCCGGCCAGGGCACCGGCGTAGCGGCCGATCGGGGTGCGCACACCGGCCACCAGGTAAGCCACGGTCATCGCGAGTCCTTCGGGGGTGGGAAGGGCGGGCACCGGCCGCCCGTCGGGTCCCGCCGGACGTCCGGCGGCCAGGATATCCCCGGCGTATCCCGATAGGTTGTCGGCATGGCCCGACCCCAGTTCCGTGCGGAGACCAGTGACGGTGGCGCGTTCGTCCGGCAGCCCAACCGGTTCACCGGGCGGGTCACCCCGCACTCCACCTCGCCGCCCGGCGGCGGGCCGGACGCGCAGGACCGCTGGCCGCTGGAGGCGGGCCGCTACCGGCTGATCTGGTGCCGCGCCTGCCCGTGGGCGCACCGGGCGTTGATCGTGCGGAACCTGCTCGGGCTCGGCGACGCCATCTCGCTGGGCACCGTCGACCCGATCCGCGACGACCGGGGCTGGCGGTTCACGCTCGACCAGGACGGCTTCGACCCGGTGCTGGGCATCGGCTTCCTGTCCGAGGCGTACCTGGCGACCGACGCCGACTACTCCGGTCGGGTCACCGTGCCGGCGCTGGTGGACACGCTCACCGGTCGGGTGGTCACCAACGACTATCCGCAGCTCACCCTCGACCTGTCCACCGAGTGGCGACGGTTGCACGCACCGGACGCGCCGGACCTGTACCCGGTGCCGTTGCGCCCGGAGATGGACGCGGTGATGACGGAGATCCACCGCGACGTCAACAACGGCGTCTACCGGTGCGGCTTCGCCACCTCCCAGCAGGCGTACGACGAGTCGTACCAGGCGTTGTTCGCCCGGCTGGACGCGTTGTCGGAACGGCTGACCGACCGACGCTTCCTGATGGGCGACACGATCACCGAGGCGGACGTCCGGCTGTTCACCACGCTGGTCCGCTTCGACGTGGCATACCACGGGCACTTCAAGTGCAACCGGCAGAAGCTGACCGAGATGCCGGTGCTGTGGGCGTACGCGCGGGACCTGTTCCAGACCCCGGGTTTCGGCGAGACGGTGGACTTCGACCACATCAAGCGGCACTACTACGCCACCCACCACCAGATCAACCCGACCGGGGTGGTGCCGCTCGGTCCGGACCTGCACGGCTGGACCACGCCGCACGGACGTGGCTGAGCCGTCGACGGCGTACCGCCGGGCGTCGGGACGGGCCGGGCGCGCGGCGGCGGGTGCCGCGCTGGGCGTGGTCACCGGAACCACCCTGGTGGTCCTCGCCGTGGTCGCCGGTCCGGGACCGGGCCTCACCGGGTACGTCAGCGAGGCCGGCGTGGCCGAGAGCGACTACGCGTGGACGTACCGGATCGGGGTGTTCTGCCTGGCCACGGCGTTGCTGCTGCTCGCGGTCGCGCTGCGCGGCGAGGTCCGCTCGCCGGATTCGGCACGGGCCGAGCACCCCGCCCTGGCACTGGTGCGGCGGCTCGCCGGACACCGGGGCGCGGCGGTGCTGCGGCAGGTGGCGACGCTGCCCGGCGCGGTGGCGCTGCTCGGCGCGGGTGCGCTGTGCACGCTGCTGTCCGGGGCGGTGACCTGTAGCGCCGGCTGCCCGTTGCCGCCGTTCGAGCCGGCCGGCGTGGCGGACCTGGTGCACGGCGGGGCCAGCATCGCCGCGACCGCGGCGGTGGTCTTCGCGATGATCGCGATCGCCCTCGCCCCGCAGGCCGACCGACGGCTGCGCGGGCCGGCCACGATCGCCGCGGCGGTGGCGCTGCCGCTCGCCGGGGCGGTCGGTCTGGCCATGCTGCTCGTCGGGCGGGGCTCGCTGGTCGGTGTGCTGGAGCGGCTGCTGCTGGCGGTCGCCGTGGTGTGGGGCCTGACCACCGCCCTCGCCCTGGTGTCCGGCCGCCGATCCGCACGGCGCTGACCGGCGATCCGCACGGCGCGGGAGTGTGCCACCCCACAGCTCGCGCCCGGGCCGCACACCCGACGGCCGGGAGAGGATGGCGCGATGAGTACGTTGTTCACTCCGCTGGCGCTGCGCACCGTGACCCTGCCCAACCGGATCGCGATGGCCCCGATGTGCCAGTACAGTGCCGGGCCCGACGGCCTGCCCACCGACTGGCACCTGGTGCACCTCGGCACCCGGGCCGTGGGCGGGGCCGGACTGGTGATGACCGAGGCGACCGCGGTGGTGCCGGAGGGGCGGATCAGCCCACAGGACACCGGGCTCTGGTCCGGTCGACACGTCGACGCGTGGCGTCCGGTGACCCGGTTCCTGACCGCGCACGGCGCGGTGCCCGTCGTGCAACTCGCACACGCCGGGATCAAGGCGTCGACGTACCGGCCGTGGGCGCCGCAGCGCGGCGGAGTGCCCGACGCGGAAGGCGGCTGGACGCCGGTCGGGCCCACCGCCGAGCCGTTCGTGCCGGGATACCGGGAACCCACCGCGCTCGACCCGGCCGGGATCGCCGGGGTGGTCGAGGCGTTCGCGACCGCCGCCGCCCGCGCTCTGGAGGCGGGGTTCGCCGCCGTCGAGGTGCACGCGGCGCACGGCTACCTGCTGCACGAGTTCCTCTCCCCGCTGACCAACCGGCGCACCGACGGCTGGGGCGGGGACCGGGCCGGGCGGATGCGGCTCGCCCTGGAGGTCGTCCGCGCGGTCCGCGCCGCCGTCGGGCCGGACGTGCCGGTGCTGGCCCGCATCTCGGCGACCGACTGGGTCGACGGCGGTTGGACCGTCGAGGACAGCGTGGTGCTCGCCACCGAGCTGGCCGCCGCCGGGGTGGACCTGGTCGACTGCTCCTCCGGCGGCGCCGCGCCGATCGCCGACATCCCGGTCGGCCCCGGTTACCAGGTGCCGGCCGCCGCCCGGATCCGCCGCGAGGCGCGGGTGCCCACCGGCGCGGTCGGTCTGATCGTCGACCCCGCGCAGGCCGAGGCGGTGCTCGCCGACGGTGCGGCCGACCTGGTGCTGCTCGGCCGGGAGCTGTTGCGCGACCCGTACTGGCCGCGCCGGGCCGCCGCCGAGCTGGGCGTCGACGCGGAGTGGCCGCCCCCGTACCGCCGGGCGGTCTGACTCGGCCTCCGCCGCGCTCGGTGCGGACGGGCCGGGTCGAGCGATCCGGCCCGTCCGCACCGGGATCAACCGGCCAGGTGGCCCCAGCGCGACGCCAGTTCGCGCCACGGCCCCTGGGCCCGCACCGCACCGTCGACGAGCACCACCACGTGGTCGGCCCGCACCAGGGCGGCCCGTTTGGAGGTGGAGCCGACCACGGTCACGCCGCGTTCGCGCAACGCCTGCCACAGGGCCAGTTCGGTGGTGACGTCCAGGGCGGACGAGACGTCGTCGGCAACCAGCAGTTCGGTACGCGGCGCCAGCGCCCGGGCCAACGCCAGGCGCTGCAACTGCCCGCCGGAGAGCCGGGTGCCCTTGTGCCCGATGAGCAGCCCGAGGCCACTTCCGGTGGCGGCCAGGTCGTGTTCGAGCTGGGCGGTCGCCACCGCGTGGGCCGGGTCCACCGGGTGGCCCAGGGTGATGTTGTCGGCCACGGTGCCGGAGAGCACCCGGGGCAACTGGCCGACGTAACCGACCTGGTTCGGGCGCAGGAACAGCTCCGGCTCGGTCACCGGCTCCCCGTTCCAGGTCATCGACCCGGTGTGCGGGGCGATCCCGGCCAGGGCGCGCAGCAGCGAGGACTTGCCCACCCCGACCGGGCCCACCACCAGCACCAACTGCCCGCGCGTCACGGTCAGGTCGACGTCGCGTACGGCGACCGTGCCGTCGGTGTGCCGGACGCCGAATCCGACCAGTTCCAGCCGCCGCAACGGCGTACGCGGGGCCACCGACGGGGCGGTGGCCGTGCCCGCCACCAGGTCCATCCCGGGCACCCGCGCCGAGTACGCCTCGATCCCGGTCATCTCCGCCGTCCGCCGCGTCCACACCCGGGCCGAGGGCACCTGGGAGATCAGCGAGGCGGTGGTCCAGGCGAACCAGCGCGCCGCGCCCAGCGTGGCGATCGACACCAGCGCCGCCCCGGCGGAGATCGTGCCGGCCAGGAACAGCGCCCAGACGGCGATCGGCAGCAGACCGCTGGCCATCGACGGGGTGGAGCGGGCCCAGACCTGGACGGCGATCTCCCGGCGCTGCCGGTCGCTGCGCACCGTGTCGAGGTCGGCGAGGTGGGTCAGCACCGGCCGGGTCGCCCCGGCGAGTTTCACCGTGCGGGCCGCCGACAGTGCCGAGACCAGTGCGGTGGCGAACGCCGCCCGGGCGGTGACGGTCTCCCGTGCCGCGCGTTCCAGCCGGGGGCCGAAGGCCGTGGCGGCGAAGCCGGAGAGCACCATCGTGCCGAGGAAGAACAGCCCCGGCACCACGCTGCCGGTGATCAGGGTCATGCTGACCAGCAGGATCACGCCGACGGCCTGGTCCAGCACGTTGTCGGCGAGCTGCACCACCCGCTCGGTGTCGCCGCCCTGCGCCACCACCTCGGCCGGGGTGTGCCGGCTGACCCGGCGCGGGCCGGTCTGGCCGTACACCAGGCGGGCGCTGATCCGCAGCATCTGCCGGACCCACCAGGCCGGGAACCACAGGTGCGTCCAGTAGTGCGCGGGGATGGCGAGGACCAACCCGGCGGCGATGCCCAGCGCGGGCAGCCACGGGTCACCGGTGCCGTCGACCACGTCCGCCCAGAGCCAGGCCAGCACCGGGCCGTCCAGGCTCAGCACGGCCAGCACGGCGAAGATGCCCACCGCGGCGGCGCCGTAGCGGGGGTCGTTGAGGCAGAGCCGGAAGATCTCCCGCAGGGTCCGCGCCCGGGACGCCGGCCGCCGGTCGACGGCGGCACCGTCGGTGCTGTCCGCGCCCCCGGCGACGGTGGTGGTAGGGGCCGACTCGCGGCCACCGACCTCCCGGGCGGTCACCTCCCGGCCGTCGGTCGGCACGACCGGCTCGGGTCCGACGACGGGCGCGGGATCCACCACGGCGGTCAGCCCGGACGACCCGGTGAAGCGATGGACCTCCGTGACCGCAGCGGTGACGCCGACCAGTGCCGGTTCGCCACGGGCACGGTCGGCGTCCGGGTCGGCGAGCAGGTCGGCGTCACCGGCGGCGAGGAGTTCGGCGAAGCGACGCGACCGGGCCAGCGGGGCCGCCTCGACGACCGCGCCGTCGGCCAGCACCACCACCTCGTCGCACTGCCGCACGGAGGAGAGCCGGTGCGCGATGACGATGCCGATACGGTCGCGCAGCAGTCGCTCGGTGGCCTGCTGCACCCGCGCCTCGGTGACCGGGTCGAGTCGGGCGGTGGCCTCGTCGAGGATCACCACGTGTGGATCGCGGACCAGGATGCGGGCGAACGCGACGAGCTGCTCCTGCCCGGCGGAGAGCACGTGCCCGCCCTCACCGAGCCGGGTGTCCAGCCCGGCGGGCAGTTCGGCGATCCAGCCGGCCAGACCCAGCTCGTGCAGGGCCCGCGCGGCGGCGTCGAGCAGCTCGGGGTCGAACAACGCGACGTTCTCGGCGAGCGTGCCGGCGAGGATCTCGGTGCGTTGCGGCACCACGGCGATCCACCGGCGCAGCAGGTCGACGTCGAGGTCGAGCACGTCGCGCCCGCCGAGCAGCACCGTTCCCGGGGGTACGTCCACCGCCCGGGTGAGCAGCTTGGCCAGCGTCGACTTGCCCGAGCCGGTCCGCCCCACCAGCGCGTACGAGCGGCCCCGGGCGAAGGTCAGATCGATCTCGCGCAACGCCGGACCCCGCTCGGCGTCGGCCGACGGGTAGTGGAAGGTCAGGTCGCGGATGACGAGGTCGCCGTCGACCGGGGCGGCTCCGCCGACGGGTTCCTGGGCGGCGCCCTGGAGCAGTCGGACCCGGCCCCACGCGCCGAGGGCGTACTGCACCTCGGGCACCATCCGGCTGACGTGCTCGACGGTCATGCCGAGTGAGAGGGCGAGCAGCCAGATCGCGGTGAGTCGGGCGGAGTCGACCCGGCCGGTGGTCAGCGCCCACACCCCACCGAGCACGACCAGCGCGACACCGACCCGGGTCACTCCGGCGGCCACGGTGTTGACCTGGGCGGACAACCGCCACACCCGCCAGCCGCGCCGCAGCACCTCGGCCGCCCGTCCGGCGTACAGCCGCAACACGTACGGGCGGGCCAGGCTGGTGCGTACGTCGTCCTGGCCGTGGATGGACTCCTCCATCACCGCCGCCAGGTCCGACCAGGCCGCCTCCTCGTGCATCCGGGCCGGGGCGATCCGGCTCGCCGGCCGGCGCATGGTGATCGCGAGCAGGACGCAGAGCAGCAGCATGCCGATCCCGGCGGGCCACCAGACGGTGATCGCCACCAGCGTGGAGAGCAGGCCCACCGCCAGCGACTGGGCCAGGCGCACGCCGGGACCGCGGACACCGGAGGCGACGTCGTACACGTCACCGTCGATCCGGTCGAGCATCTCGCCGACCGGCGTGGTCTCCAGGGCGGGGATCGGTTGTCCCATCGCCACCCGGCACAGCCGGCGGCGCAGGTCGGCGGCCCAGTCGGCGGTCACCCCGGCCATCACCAGGCTGACCACCAGATCGCTGGCGACCACCACGACCAGGGCCACCGCGAGCAGCACGAAGAAGCCGCCGGACCGGTGCACCAGCACCGGACCGGCGAGCGCGGCGGTGGCCGCCTGGCCGATCCCGCCGAGGACGATCAGGACCACCACCAGGGTCATCCGGCGCGCAGAGGTGACCCACAGATCACGGAGCAGGCGCATGGGTCGGTTCCTCCGGAGTCGTGGCGAAGGTTCCAGACTGCGCCGAGCGCCCGCGCAGCTCAACGCATTTTCGCCGGGGGCAGACCCAGGGGGCGGCGGCGGGCCGACCGGGTGCCGGAACACGGTGACGGAGGCCACCCCGGTTGCGGCGTGACGCGACCACCAGGCCACTCCCGGGTTGCCGGGTGACGGCATCGCCGGGGCGGCGGGGTGCCTCAGAACAGCACGGTGGCCAGGGTGCCGACGGGCCGGAATCCGCAGCGTTCGTAGACCCGCCGGGCGGGCAGGTTGAAGTCGTTGACGTACAGGCTCACGGTCGGGGCGACCCGGTTCAGCGCGTCACGGACCACCGCCGCCATCGCGGACGTGGCGATCCCCCGGCCGCGCCACTCCGGTGCCACCCAGACTCCCTGGACCTGCGCGGTGCGCCGGGTGACGACCGCGAGTTCGGCCTTGAAGACCACCCGGCCGTCGACGAAGCGGGCGTACGCCCGACCGGAGCGGATCATCTCGGTGACCCGGCGGCGGTACCCGCGACCACCGTCCTCGGCCAGCGGCGAGACGCCCACCTCCTCGGTGTACATCGCCACCGCCGCCGGGAAGAGCAGGTCGACCTCGCTGCCGCGCACCAGGCGCACCTGCGGATCGACGCGTACCTCGGGCATCGCCTCGGTGGCCAGCAGCGGTTGGTTGGGGCGGACGTCGCGGGCCGGTCCCCAGGTGCCGGCGAGCCGGTCCCACAGCTCCAGGACCGCGTCGGCGCGGCCGACGATCGAGGAGCAGAGCCGCTCCTCGCCGGAGAGCAGCTCGGCGAAGGCGGCGACGGCCTGCGACGAGGCGAGGACCGGGGTGAGGTTGCCGCCGAGCCAGCAGACCGATTCGAGCTGGCGGCGGGAGCCGTAGCCGAGTACCCGGCCCTCGGCCCGCCACCACGCCAGTCCACGCGCGGCGACCCGCTCCGCGACCTGCGCGCTCGCGTACGGGTCGGAGTCGAGCAACCGTTCGACCGCGCGACGTTCCGACTCCCCCAGTTGCCGCACCGGCGCCGTCAACACGGTTACAGCCTGCCAGATGCGACCGGAGCGCGATGGCGGACAGTGACCGGTGCCCGACGGCGGGACCACCCACTACCGGACGGTGTGTCGCAAAACCCCCCGCCACCCTGCCGGTGACTTGTCGGCGATGTGTTTCCGATATATCGTCGATGCATCAGCGACAGTTCTACGAAGGAGACAGTCTGATGAGGTTCCACCGACGGGCACACGCCCTACACGAGGCCCGGATGCGCGGTTTCGGCTTCCCGCCCTTCCCGCCCGGTCCCCCCTTCCCGCACGGCGGCGACGGACGCGGCCACGGCCGGGGCGGACGCGGCCGGGGGCGGGGACGCCGCCCGAACGTCCGTGGCGCGGTGCTCGCGCTGCTCACCGAGCGGCCGATGCACGGCTACGAGATGATCCAGGAAATCGACTCCCGCACCGGGGGCGGCTGGCGGCCCAGCCCCGGCTCGATCTACCCGACCCTCCAACTCCTGGAGGACGAGGGAGTCATCGCCGCCACCGAGGAGTCCGGCGGCGGGCGCAAGCGGTTCACCCTCACCGAACAGGGTCGGCCCGAGGCCGAGACGGCGGCGCAGACGCCCCCCTGGGCAGAGGTCGCCGAGGACACGATCAACAGTTGGCACGACATCCGGGACGCCGGCGCGCAGGCCATGAACGCGCTGCGCCAGGTGATGATGACCGGTACGGACGATCAGCGCGAACGGGCCGCCCAGGTGCTCGACGAGACCCGCCGCAAGCTGTACGCCATCCTCGCCGAATCCGAGTGACCCCAACCCCGCCCGACCAGGCGCGGTTCCACCGCCCCGTCGGCCGCCACAGTCCCCACCCCGTCACGCGCCCGCACCGGCCCTGGGAGGACCCCTCTCAGGGCCGGTGCCCGCCGTCCGCCCCGGGACGGTCCCTCTCTCGGAGCACCCGCCCGGCACCCACTCCGAAAGGCGTCCCCTCGGATCCGCCCTCCGACAGCCGTCCCGGTAGGCGTCCCCCTTTCAGGGCACCCGCGCCCGGCACCCGCCCGGGAGGCGTCCCCTCGGATCCACCGATCGGCGTCCGCCCCGGGACTGTCCTCCCGGATCCCTCGCCCGACGGCTGCCCGAGAGAACAGTCCTTCCAGGCCCGCCGCCGGTCGGCTGCCCGAAAGAACTGCTCTCGGGCAGCCGACGAGTAGCACGGACACGACCGCGACCGTCCATGCCCCCGGGGCGCTTCCCAAGATCGTGCTCGATCCAGGATCGAGTGGTCTCGTCCGGCCCATGAAGCCACTCGATCCTGGATCGAGCACGATCTCGGCCGGCGTCGGGGCCTTACCCGGCGACGACACGCTGACGTGCGGCGACATGCGGCGACGGGGCGGCGGCGGAGGCATGGCGAGCGGGCATCACGTGCCACGGGGTGACGTGCGGCGAGCTACGCGGGGACTCCGGCGCGTTGATCGCCGGACGCGCCGAGGGCGACCACCCAGGTTGCGCGGTGGCCGCCCTCGTGCCAGCGGTCTCGGATGCCCGTGCGGATGCACAGGCAGCTCAGCGGGGCCGGTGCCAGCACAAGCCCGGCGATGCCCCGGTTGCCAGCACAAGCCCGGCGGTGCCGGTTGCCTTCCCGAGGCAACCGGACGCCGCTGCCCGGCAGCGCCCGATCGGCGGGGCTGCACGCCCCGCCGTCGCGGGGGTCAGTGCACGCTGACGGTTGCGCCGGGCAGCAGGCCGCGTAGTTCCTCGGGCAGTTCGGCACCCATCTCGTCGGCCAGTCGCAGCGCCTCCTCGATCAGGGTCTCCACGATCTGCCCCTCGGGCACGGTCTTGATGACCTGGCCCTTGACGAAGATCTGCCCCTTGCCGTTGCCGGAGGCGACACCCAGGTCCGCCTCACGCGCCTCGCCGGGGCCGTTCACCACGCACCCCATCACGGCGACCCGCAGCGGCACCGGCAGGCCCTCCAGCCCGGCGGTGACCTCCTCGGCCAGCTTGTAGACGTCCACCTGGGCCCGGCCGCAGGACGGGCAGGAGACGATCTCCAGGCCGCGCTCGCGCAGCCCCAGCGACTCCAGGATCTGCGCACCGACCTTGATCTCCTCGACCGGCGGCGCGGAGAGCGACACCCGGATGGTGTCGCCGATCCCCTCGGCCAGCAGCGCCCCGAAGGCGACCGCCGACTTGATGGTGCCCTGGAACGCCGGTCCGGCCTCGGTGACGCCCAGGTGCAGCGGGTAGTCGCACTGCTCGGCGAGCTGGCGGTAGGCCCGGATCATCACCACCGGGTCGTTGTGCTTGACCGAGATCTTGATGTCCCGGAAGCCGTGCTCCTCGAACAGCGAGCACTCCCACAGCGCCGACTCGACGAGCGCCTCCGCGGTGGCCTTGCCGTACTTGGCCAGCAGGCGCTTGTCCAGCGAGCCGGCGTTGACGCCGATCCGGATCGGCGTACCGGCAGCGGAGGCCGCGGCGGCGATCTCGGCGACCTTGTCGTCGAACTGCCGGATGTTGCCCGGGTTCACCCGCACCGCCGCGCACCCGGCGTCGATCGCGGCGAAGACGTACTTCGGCTGGAAGTGGATGTCGGCGATCACCGGGATCTGCGACTTGCGCGCGATCGCCGGCAACGCCTCCACGTCGTCCTGGCTGGGCACCGCCACCCGGACGATCTGGCAACCGGAGGCGGTCAGCTCGGCGATCTGCTGGAGCGTCGCGTTGACGTCGGAGGTGAGCGTGGTGGTCATCGACTGCACGGAGACCGGCGCCCCACCACCGACCGGCACCGAGCCGACCATGATCTGACGGCTCGCCCGCCGGGGCGCGAGCGGTGGCGGCGGCACGGCGGGCATACCGAGACTGACAGCGGTCACTTCAAGCACTCACCTTGAGAAGATCGAGATCGGGTTGACGACGTCTGCGGTGATAGTGAGCAGGGTGAACGCTCCACCGATCAGGATCACCGCGTACGTGACGGGCATCAGTTTGAAGTAGTCGACGCGGCCCGGGTCGGGCTTGCGCAGCAGCGCGTACACCCAGGATCGGACGCGTTCGAACCAGGCGATGGCGATGTGCCCACCGTCCAGTGGCAGCAGCGGCAGCAGGTTGAACACCCCGATGAAGAAGTTCAACGAGATGAACAGCATGATGAACAGTTCCCAGGCGTCGTTGGCGACCGCCTCGCCACCGAGGATGCTGGCGCCGACCACGCTGATCGGGGTGTCCATGTCCCGCTCGCCGCCGGTGATGGCGGTCCAGAGGGCGGGGATCTTCTCCGGGAGCCGCTGCAACGCCTGCGCGGTGGCGACGGCCATGTCACCGATGAAGGTGCTGGTCGCGCCGATGGCGTCGATCGGGCCGTGGGAGACCAGGCCGGGGGTGGAGACGACGAGGCCGACGCCGAGCGCGGAGACCTCGGTGACCGGCCCGTTCGGGTCTTCGATCGGCGGGCGCTTGGTGGTGGCCAGGGTGGTCTCGGCGGTGCCGGGCTGACCGTCGCGGACATACCCGAGGGTGGCGGTGCTGCCCGGAGTGGTGGCCCGCAGGGTGGTCAGCAGGTCGCCGTAGCTGTTGACCGGGGTGCCGTTGATCGAGGTGATCCGGTCGCCGTTCCGCAGGCCGCCGGCACCGGCCGGACTCGGGGCGTCACCGGCCTCGCAGGCCCGGTACGTGGTGTCCGGCAGGACGCACTCCTGGATCGCGATCACCGCCGGCTCGGCGCGGATCTGCTCCTCGGTGCTCGGGAAGTTGGGGTTGGGCAGGCCGAACGTCATCGCCGCCAGCCAGGCCGCGAAGATCGCCAACCCGAAGTGGGTGATCGAGCCGGCGGACATCACGATCGTGCGCTTCCACACCGGGTAGCGCCACATCACGCGCTTCTCGTCACCGGGCTCGACGTCGTCGTCCTGCGGCGTCATACCGACGATCTTGCAGAAGCCGCCGAGCGGAATGCCCTTCAGGCCGTACTCGGTCTCGCCCCGCTTGAAGGAGAAGATGGTGGGGCCGAAACCGACGAAGTAGCGGGTGACCTTCATCCCGAAGGCCTTGGCGGTGACCATGTGCCCGGCCTCGTGCAGGCTCACCGAGATGAGGATGCCGAGGGCGAACAGCACCACCCCGAACGCGAACGACATCAAGCTCCTTCCACCGCAGCAGCGATGATCTCCTGCGCGTGCCCGCGCGCCCACGACTCGGCTTCGAGTACGTCCTCGACGGTACCCGGTTCGTCGAAATCGGGAGCGTCCTCCAACACCCGATTCAGCGTGTCCACGATGCCGAGGAACGGCAGTCGCCCGGCGACGAACGCCGCGACGCACTCCTCGTTGGCCGCGTTGTAGATCGCCGGTCGGCAGCGGCCCGCCTCCCCGGCCGCCTTGGCCAGCGCCACCGCCGGGAACGCCTCGTCGTCCAGCGGCGCGAACTCCCAGGTGTGCGCCGTGGTCCAGTCGACGGCCGCGGCGGCGTCGGCCACCCGATCCGGCCAGCCCAGACCCAACGCGATCGGCAGCCGCATGTCCGGCGGACTGGCCTGGGCCAGCGTCGAGCCGTCCACGAACTCGACCATCGAGTGGATCACCGACTGCGGGTGCACCATCACGGTGATGTCGGCGTACGGCACGTCGAACAGCTCGTGCGCCTCGATCACCTCCAGCGCCTTGTTGACCATGGTCGCCGAGTTGATCGTGACCACCGGCCCCATGTTCCAGGTTGGGTGCGCCAGCGCCTGCTCCGGCGTCACCGCCGTCAACTCGTCGCGCCGCCTCCCCCGGAACGGCCCGCCACTGGCGGTGACCACCAGCCGCCGCACCTCACCCCGGCTGCCGCCGCGCAGACACTGCGCCAGCGCCGAGTGCTCCGAGTCCACCGGCACGATCTGCTCCGGCCGCGTCACCGCCGCCTTCACCAGCGAGCCGCCGGCGACCAGGGACTCCTTGTTGGCCAGCGCGAGCGTACGCCCGGCGCGCAGCGCGGCCAGCGTCGGCGCGAGCCCCAGCGACCCCACCACCCCGTTGAGCACGACGTCGCACGGCCACTGCGCCAGCTCGCTCATCGCGTCCGGCCCGGCCACGATCTTGGGCAGCCTGAACTCGCCGCTGGTCCAGCCCCGTCGACTCGCCTCGGCATAGAACGCGAGCTGGAGATCCTGCGCGGCGGACGCCTTGGCCACCCCGACCGCCTCGACACCGAGTTCGAGGGCCTGGGCGGCGAGCAGCGCGACGTTGCCGCCACCAGCACCGAGCGCCACCACCCGGAACCGGTCAGGATTACGCCGCACGATGTCGATGGCCTGGGTACCGATCGACCCGGTACAGCCCAACAACACAAGATCGCGGGGGGAGTTCACGCCGCCATTGTTCCCCACGCCCCCTCGGTGCAAGGAAGGGCACCTTGCTAACGCCTCCGGTAGAGCAGGGGTCCCTTGTTAACACCTGCACCCCGAGTACACCGCTCGCCGTTCCGCCCGGCCGGACCACCGCAACCCGCACCGCACGCCATCAGAACAGGCTGGCCGTCACAGCCCGCGCCACAGGCCATCACACAGGCTGGCCGTCGCACCGCAGGCCGTCGCACAATCGGTCCGACCACCGACGATCCGACGCTCGACCGTCCGGCACCCGAACTGCGTCACGTAGGTGCGGCCCGCCGGGCGTGCTTACGACGAGGAGACTCGAGCCGCGAAGGGCGGTGGGTAGATTTGTTGTCGTCCTAGCGACAACAAATCTACCCACCCCACCCCGACGACGCCTCCGGTAAGCCCGCCGATCAGAGGTCCGGCGCTCACGAAGCTGTGTTGGCACGCGATCATGGAGTCCTAGGCGACACTTCGCACTAATTCACGGCTTTTGTGCGTGCCCGACTCCATGATCGACGCGGGTGGTGGCGAGGTGCCGCGACCAGCGTTAACGGTCGCGCTCGATGCAGGATCGCGTGCGGGTGGCGGCGGAGTGCCGCAAACGGCGGCACGATCACGCTGGATGCAGGATCGAGCGTGGGCGGTGGCGGGGTACCGCGACCAGCGTTAACGGTCGCGCTCGATCCAGGATCGAGTGGCTTCCCGTGCACCCGGATACCACTCGATCAGGGATCGAGCGTGATCATGAGCGGGTCCGTGGCGGGTGCGGTGGGTGGAGCGGGGGTTCGCGCCGGAGGGGGCTGACCGCTTCAGGGTGCTTCGCGGGTATTCGGCGAAGTGTGGTCGGCGGTCGACTCAGCGGCGGGGTCCAGAGCCGTGAAGCCGGGGGCGGTCGCGGGTCCAGGGCCGGCGTGAAGCCGGGGGCGGTCGACCCAGCGGACAGGTCCAGGGCCGACGTGAAGCCGGGGACGGTCGACCCAGCGGCCGGGTCCGGGGCCGATGTGAAGCCGGGGACGGTCGACGACTCGGACCGGGCAGATCAAGGGGTTGTGCGGTTCCGGTGCGGACCCGTCGAGGGTCGGCACCGGAACCGTTCACGTCGGGCGCGTCGACCGGGCGGTAGTCGCGCCGTCCAGGTCCTCGGCGATGGCGCTCAGGCCTGGGTGTCGAAGCGGCCCGCGCGGGTGGCGGCGACGAACCGGGTCCAGCTCGTCTCGTCGAAGGCCAGCTCCGCGCCCTGCCGGTCCTTGCTGTCGCGTACGCCGACCGCGTCACCAACGCCGACCGCGTCAGCGAACCCCGCCACCTCGACGCATTCGCCGTTACCGCCGGACCGGGACGACGTACGCCACACTCCGTCACGTTTCATGGTTCATCTCCTTCGCAATCGCCGTGATCAGCTCACGGGAGTCGTCGACGTCGAGTGTCCGCTCGCCGAGCGAACGCCAGGCGTCCTCGTAGGTCTGAATTTCGTGCGTCTTGTCGAGGTAGACCGCCCCGCACGGACCATCCATGTAGACGGTGGTCGGCTCCGGCTCCCGCACGTCGGTGGGAAAGTCGAGCACAGTGAAGGTGCCGGTCTCAGCCCAGCGAAACAGCCCGGCGCGCAGGGGCAACACCCGGATGGTGATGTTGTGCTGCGCACCGGCCACCACCAGAGCGTCGAGCTGCCGTGCCATCGCCGCCGGGTCGCGCAGCGGCCGACGGAGCACCGCCTCGTTGAGAATCACGTCGTAGTACGGGGCTCGCGGCACCGCCCGCGCCAGCAACCGCTGCCGATGCAGCCGCACATCGGCCTTGGCCTGCCGTTCCGCCTCGCTCAGATCAGGGTGGTCAACGGCAATCACCTCGCGCATGTACTCGACGGTCTGCAACAGGCCGGGCACCAGATTGGACTCGTACTTTCGGATCCTGGTCGCGGCGGCCTCAAGGCCGACGTACACCTTGAACCAGTCCTTGATCGCCGCCCCGTAGCTGTGCCACCAACCGTGCGCCTTTGTCTCCCTGGCCAGGGCCCGCATGGTCTGGATGGTCTCCGGCGTCGCGCCGTACAGCCGGCACATGGCCTCCACGTCGTTCGGATGCATCGGGACCTGACCGGTCTCGTACCGCCAGACGCGCGGTGCCGACCACTCCAGTTCCTTGGCCGCCGCGACCGCCGTCACGTGCGCGCTTTCCCGAAGTTCTCTCAGATACCTACCGAGTTGCCTACGCGGGACGGTGCTTCCCGGGTCGTCCACGTCATCTCCCTCGCTGTTGTCGCGTAAGGCACCTCATCCCTTGGGCCGCATTCTCCCGCAGATGATTGCGCGCAGCCAATAGCGAAATGACGATCGTAGATAACCGGTCGAACCCCCTTTCGCCGGTCACGACCGGGGCGGACGCCTCCCCAAAACCTCATCCCGGCGTCCGCCCCGGCACGTCACCAATCAGCAGAGGGAGGACTGGCCCGTGGATTCGATCGACGAAAGCCTCGGCGAGATCCCGCTCCCGCCGTACGTCACCGCCGAGGATGTCACCTTCGCGTTCCGAGCCGTCCGGGTGCACGCAGCCGAGCAACAACCCGACGGACCGCGCTGCCGCAACGACCGGGCACCACATCCGTGCCGGCTACACCGCTGGGGCCGCCGGGTGCTCGCCGAGCGCGGCCTCACCGACCACGACATCCAGACGATGCTCGCCGAGCAGGAGACGTCACGCCCATGATTCACAAAACCGGAGAGCGACCGCTCCCCCAACAGGTCCGTGCGGCCACCTTCGACACCCGTCGGCGCGGCCTCGACCCCGCCCAGGTGTACGCCTACCTCGACCGAGTCGCCGACGAGATGGACCGCCTACGCCGCGAACTCACCACCGCCACCACCGAAGCGGAGCGCATCCGCCAGGCACTACGCCAATGGCAGTCCCGACAGAGCGTCGGCCGCCACGCGGACACCACTCACCATCGGGGGCCACGATGAGCGCGCCATTCTGGATCATCCACCTGCCCACCAGGCTGACCACCCTGGACGATGCCACCACCCTCGCCGTGGCCCTACGCGACTCCCTCGGTCACCTCACGACCATCGACTTCGGCGAGACGACACTCAGCGAAGAAGACCGCCAGTTCCTCCGCCACCGAGTCTGGTGCGACACCCCACTCGACAACGGCGCCCGCTGCCACCGTCCCACCGAGCATAGAGGCCAGTGCGCATTCTCCGATGAATCATTATCGCCGACCATCTACACATGACCTTGCGCTAAGCACAACCACCATGAGGAGGCCGATCGAATCACCCAACATCGAAACCTACACACAAGGGCATGCGATTAACGTCTATGCCGATCCACTTTTAAGCTGACCCATGATTGACCAATACACTTCCTCGTCTCCTACTTCTAGGTTTTCGAGGGAACCCGCCCCCCCAAGGAAGAGTGGCACCTTGAACCCTACACATTGCCAACCCTGAGGAACCGAATACCCGCCATCAAGCCATTCGCTAAATAAGTCGGAGGCGAGAAAAGTAACCGGATCGTCCACGATCTCCATATCGAATAGCTGCTCAATGCCACACTCGACGTCAAACACCTCAGCAGATCCCGGCTCAAATAGCAGCAAACGGGGAGACTGCGGATCAACGCCGGCAAAGTCGAGCGCGAACTGTCGGCCAAGCCAATCTTTGGCGATAGGAACAATGTCAACGTAGCCGGGAAAAACATGCAGCACAAGGCCGCGAGCACGCAGCGCCTCTTCCGAAGAATGCACTCGCATAATCCCTGAACCGAAAGATCTGCCGGAGCCCATACGGGCCAGCTCACGGTACCCGGCAACCCCTTCCAGCTTCGCCTCCCAATAGGGCTCCAGGGCGCCACGACCATCGGCAGGAAAGCTGCTAAGAAATCTCTCGAACATCACGGCCTCTTACAAATCGATACGCCACAAACTTTAGTTCCGTTGGCAAGATTCCTGATTTGGGCATCGATCTGCGGCCCAAGACTAGTGTTTACACTACCATCAAGCGCGCCGAGGTTATCTAAGGTGTCCGCACCGCCCAGCTGAAGATCATGCATATGGTCGCCATGATAGCCACGCGGGACGGTCTCACCTGCTTTGCGTAGACGGCCTGCCGCGCTGCCCGACACGACACGCACTGACGGCGTCTTTACGAGCAGCCCGTCCTGAGCAAGATCATTTAAGTAGGCAACCTTTCCATCGGCCTCGGCGATTTGAGTGGGACCCCAGCTTTCCTTGTAGTGCAGGTTGAGGTGAACTGCGTCGGGGTCTGTGCCACAGTTGTGTACAAGTACCGACGTTTCGGCGGCCAACACATGGTACGTGTGGGTGTTGGCGACGGTGAGGTTGTGGACGGTGGCGCGGGAGACGGTCCAGCGGTCGATGGCGGTGATCTGGGCGTAGGTGCCGGCGCTGGTCTGGAGCCACTCGCCTGGTTGGAGGTCGGTGGCGTCGATCCATTCACCCAGTTCGGGCACCCAGAACGGGTGACCGTCGGTGGCGGTCACCTCGGCACTCGCCGAGCCGTGGTCGCCGTCGGTGTCGATGGTGACCTTCACCAGCCGCTTGACGCCGTCGCCAGTGATACTGGCGGTGACCGTGTCCACCTCGGTACGACCGGTCTCCGGGTCGGTAACGACAACCTCGTCGCCCGGCTTTACGTCTTCGATCGGCTTGTTCGACCCATCGGCCATGAGGATCTTGGTGCCCGGGACAAAGCTGTTGTCCAGGCACGATTCCTTCGCGGCTCCACCGCCACCGCTGTTGCCGCTGGTGCCGCCGTTGCTGCGGCTCGATCCGCCCGACGAGCCGCCCGGCTTCGAGTCGCCCTTACCGCCGCCACCGGTGCCCTTGCCACCGGCACCGCCGGAGGCTGCGGACGAGCCCTTCGGGTTGGACTTGGCCTGGGCTTGCTTCTGTGCCGGGTTACCCGTCTTCTTCGCCGACTGCGTTGCCTTGTTGCTTGTCGAGTTGACCTTGTCAGCGGCCTTCTTCTTGGCTGCCTGGGCGGCCTTCTTGGCCCGCTCGATGGCCAGCTTCTTGGCCTGCAACGCGGCGGCTTCCGCCGCCCGCGCCGCGGCCAGCACGATCTCCGCGGCCCGCTTCGCGGCCTGCCATGCCTGGATCGCGGCGATCGTTCGGTCGATCGCCCGGATCACCGCCGGGATCTTGCCCAGTTTCGCCCACGGGATCGCCCCGATGATCAGGCTGCCGCACGCCCACATGTCACCGCCGAAGCAGTTCATGGCGTCGTTGATGCCGATGAACTCCTTGAGGATGTACCAGGCCGAGTCGAGGACCACCGACATCAGCGACCGGCCCATGTTGGCCTGCGCCTGAGAGATCATCGCCGCCGACAGTCCCGCACCGGCCAGGGCCGCCGCCGTCTCCGACGCGGTCAACGCCACCGACAGGCCGGACGGGTCCGAGTGGGTCACCGGGTTGTTGTGGGCGTACGTGTAGCCGTTGTTCTGGACCGGGTCGGTCAGGTCCAGGACCGGGTCGGCGGAGATGAACCGACCCACCTCCGGGTCGTACAGGCGCGCGCCCAGCGGCACGAAGCCGGACGAGTCGTCGCGTACCGCACCGAGGAAGCCCATGTTGGTGCGGAGGGCGCCGCTCGTGGTGGCCGCTCGCACGTTGCCGAACGGGTCCTGCTTGCGGATCCGGGTATCCATGCCGCTGGCGAGGGTGACCTCGGCGTACGGGCTGCCCTGATGGTCGGAGGCCAACGCGGTGAGGGCCTGCCCGGCGGTCCCGGCCACCTGCCGCGCGACCGCGCCGCCCGGGGTGGAGTAGGTGCGCTGGGCGTCGACCGGCATACCGCCCGGCTGCACGGTCAACTGCGCCTCGCCCAGGTTGAGCGTGGCCTGCTGGCCCTGCACGGTCAGCAGGCGGGTGCCGCCGGGTCCGTAGATGTGCCGGGTCTCGTCCTGCGCGTTCCACTGCTGGGCGGCCGATCCGCTGGCGCAGGTCGCCAGCACGATCGGGGTGTTGTCCGCCGACGCGCCGTCCTTCGCGGCCAGGCAGAGGCCGGAAGACGTGTGCTTCAACTGCGCGGTGGAGAGCCGCTCGAACTGCTGGTTGGTGGTGCCGTCACACGTTTGCAGCCGCAGGACCGAGCCAGCCGACGTACCGGCCGGCTGGGCACACCACTTGTCGTCGTAGACGGACAGCGTGCCGAGGTTGCCGTTGTTCTGGCCCGGGGTCGGCGTGAAGCCCCACTTCTGCCATGCGCCGCCGTTGCAGGTGAACAACTGGATCGGCTGGTGGGGCTGAGCGAGTCGCTGACTGAGGTCGATGCACTTGGCGGCCAGGCCGACGTACGGGCTGCGGCCCTTGCTGCCCGAGCCGGTGATCCGCTCGATCTGGCCGTCGTAGGTCCAGGTCAGTTCCTGCTGGTCGCCGTTGCTGGTGGAGGTGACCGACTTGGTCTCGCCGGTCAGCTCGTACAGCCGGGCGGCCTCGGAGACGATCGCCGCGCCCTGCGGGGTGGTGTACGTCTTGGTGACGGCGGCGAGGGTCCGTGGCTGGGCCCCGCCCTCCCGGCCGTACCCGTAGGTGGTCTCCAGCGGGGCGGCGGAGGTGCGGCCGGTCAGGTCCCGCTCGACCAGCTCGGTGCGGTTGCCGAGCAGGTCGTATTCGTACTCCTGCCAGTAGCCGGTGCCGTCGACGCCGACCGCCGCGTTGGGCGCGGTCGCGGTGCCGGGGCCGGCGTCGCAGGAGGTCTGGCTGTTGGACGTCCAGGCGTTACGGAGTTGGCCGAGCGGGTCGTAGGTGAAGCACTGGCGCTCCGCGATCGGGGTCGCGTGCTCGCGGATCGAGGTGACGTTGCCGGCGTCGTCGTAACCGTAGGAGCGGTTGGAGACCAGGTGGTTGCCGGTGACCTCGCGGAAGACCTGCTGGCGGGTGAGGGCGCCGCTGGCGTCGTCGTAGTCGGCCATCGTCCACACCCGGTAGGGCTGGGTGCCCAGGGTGGAGCGCAGCACCTGTCCGTACGGCGAGTAGATCGTCTCCGAGCCGTACCAGTCCTTGCCGGAGACCGACAGCGGCAGGCCGTCGGCGGTGTAGCGGACCAGCAGCTTCTCGCTGGGCAGCGGGCCGACCGCCGGCATGGTGCTCGACTCGGGAAGACCGGTGTCGGTGTACGTGTAGTCGTAGCGGTACTGCTGGCTCAGGCCCCAGGTGGTGGCGATGGACTGCGGCAGCGTCAGCGTGGTCGAGGTCGGCTGGTAGTCCTGGGTGTAGCCGCCGATCGACTGGGTGTACGGCAGGCCGTCGGTGTAGCGGGTCGACGTCGCGGGCAGTCCCTTGCCGCCGGCCACCGTGTCATAGGTGAACTGGGAGAGCAGGGTGCCGCCACTGCCGCCGAGGCGCTGCTGGGTGGGGCGGGACAACTCGTCGTACCCGTTCCACACCGTCACGCCACGGGCGTTGGTCGTGGTGAGCGGCCGGTCCCGGTGGTCGTAGGTCATGGTGGTGAGGCCGGTGTCCGGGTCGGTGGTCCGGGTGAGCCGGCCGCGCTGGTCGTACGTCCAGGTCCACGGCAGCGGGTTGGCGGAGTGGTTCGCCTTTACCAGTTGGCCGCGCGAGTCGTACTCGTAGCGCATGGAGGTGAAGTCGGTCTGGGCCGTGTCGCGGAAGGTGTCGACCCGGGTGGTGCGGCCGAGCCCGTCGGTGAAGAGGCGGTACGACGCGGCCCCTCCGGGGTTGGTCACGGTGGAGTGGTCGAGGCCGTAGCTGTACTTGGTGGCGCGTTCCTCGTTCGGCTCGCCGTTGAGCAGCGGGATTTCCTTGACCACCCGGCCGAGGCCGTCGTAGGTGTAGCGGGTGGCGTTGGGCATGACCGTGTCCGACAGCGGCGTGAAGAGCTGGCCGATCGGCGAGCCCTCGGCGAAGTAGGCGTTGTTGGTCTGCCAGACCTCGCCGGCCGAGTTGTAGAGGGTGTCGGTGATCAGCCGACCACCGTTGGTCGCCTGCACCTGGGACTGCCGTTCCCGGCCCAGTCCGTCGTAGATGGTGACCGAGGTCTGGATGCGGTCCTCGTGACCACGGGCGAAGGTGGTGACGTACGGGGGCCTGCGGATGCTCTCGCCCGGGTTCTCCGGATCGGGGACGATCTGCGGCAGGGCGTACTCGGCGCGGAAGTCCGGCACCGACGAGGTCGACGGGGCACGCCCGGCGCCCCACGCCTCGACCAGACGGCCCAGGCCGTCGTACTCGGCGTGGCTGACGCGGTTGTTCGGGTCGGTGGTCTTGAGCGTGACGCCCCGGCCCGGGTCCAGCTCACGGGTCTGCTTGTGCTCGAGGGAGTTCTCCTCGGTAACCGAGTACGCCTGTCCGCTGGCGGGGGTGTAGGTGATCCGGGAGGCCTTGCCGTCCGGGTCGGTGCGGGTCAGCACCCGGCCGACGGCGTCGAAGCTGGTGGTGCCGTCGTTCTGAAAACCGGAGCCGTCGGCCCTCAGCGACCAGGTCTGGGTGGCCAGACCGCGACCGCTCGCGGGCAGCGCCGCGCCGTAGGCGGTGCCGTCGTAGGCGACCCGGCCGGCGGAGGCCAGCGAGGTCAGGTCGTCGAAGGTGGCAGCGGCGCAGGTCGTGGCGCTGCTGCGAATCTGCCGGGTCAGGCCGATGACGTGCTTGTTGGTGTGGTGCGCGTACTCGACGAAGGTGCAGGACTCGTCGCCGGTGCGGCCGGTGTCGCCGAGGGACTCGATCCGCTCCGGCAGGCCGTGGGTGCTCTCGTAGGTGGTCCTGGTCTCGACGGTCCGCAACGTGCGGGTGTCGTCGCCGGTGCCGGACGACCGGGCTACCGCCTTCTGCCGGGTGTCGGTGACCCGCCACGCCTTGAGCGGGCTGAGGCCGTCGTCGCGGGTACGGGAGGCGAGTTCGGTCGCCGTCGGGTAGGTGACGCTGCGGGTGAGCCAGTTGGCGTCAGCGTCACCCGCGCTGGCGTAGGTCAGCTCCTCGGCGACCCGGCCGGCGAAGGGCTCCCGGTCCTTGGCGATCTCCTCGCCGCTGCCCACGTTGTCCTTGACAGACACGGTGTCACCCATGCCCCGGAAGTAGCGGGTGACGGACTTGGTCCGCTCGCTGCCCAGCTCCGCGACGGGCGGGCCGGTGAGCACGGTGACCTGCTCGAAGCCGGCGAACTGGGAGTAGGTGCGGCTGGACTTCTTGGTGAACTCCGCCTCGGCCAGCTTCCAGCCGGCGTTCGCGTACTGGTAGGTGGTGACGGTGGAACCGGCGGCGCCGTCGATGGCGGGCAGTTCCTCGACGGACTCCACCACGTACTTGTGGAACCAGTCGATCTCGTCGTCGTTGGCCGGGTCCGGGTGCCAGAAGTTGGGGTAGCAGAGCCGGGTGTTCGACCTCAGCCCGGCGGTGTCGGTCTTGCCGGGTAGGCCGGTGCCGGCCGCGCAGGCGCCGGTGGGCTTCTTGTACGTGACGACGGTCTCGCCGCCGTACTCGTTGACGACCCGGGCGATGCGCAGCCGGGAGAAGCCGGGCCGGTTGTCCTTGCGGACCCGGTTGGGCATGTCCTCGGAGTTGTGCACGAACCGCACCGGGTTGAGCGACTCGGTGTCACCGCCGACGCCGTATCCGGTGCGCTCGATGGACTCCAGCCACAGCGCGGTGTTCGTCCCGGTCCACTCCACCGGGAAGGACTGCCTGAGCTGGTACTCGTCCACCTTCTGCAGGGCGGTGGAGCCGCTGCGGCGCTGCGCGAAAGTGGTGATCTTCTCGAGCCGCACACGGGTGAAGAAGGATGGCGAGGCGTTCCAGCACTTCTTGCCCGCAGGGCAGTTGAGGTCGGCCGGGGTGTCGTACCAGATACGGTAGTCGTGCGGGATGGTGCTGTTGAAGTTCTCGTCGGAGCAGGTCAGCGAACCCTGGTTGTAGCAGCGTTCCTCGACGTCGAACTTGACTCGGGCCAACGGCGGGGTCGCGAAAACGTTGTTGTTGGTGTTGCGCTGGCCGTAGTCGATGTTCAGCAGGTGGCCGCCGCGGTCGTACGGGACGGGCTTGGTGAAGTTGAAGTTCTGCGCGTAGCGGTTCCTCTCCTTCTTCCACCAGAGGGTCATCACGTTGCCGTGGATGTCCTCGACGTAGTCCAGCGACCACCGCCACCCCTGCTCACAGGCCGAGCCGGCCCAGTTCCCCGCCTTGTAGCAGTCCTCACCGGCGTGGTTGCCGTAAACCGGCACGGCCAGGACCGAGTTGGTGACCGGCGCTCCGGAGGTCCAGCCGGGCAGGCGGTGCAGGCCGAAGTGGTACTTGGTGCCGTCCCTGGTGGTGACGACCCAGTACTCGCCGTCCTCGTCGCCGTTGTCGAGGTCTTCGTTCTTGAGCAACTGCACCTTGGAGCCGTCGCCGTTGGCGGTGGTCCACGTCTCGGCCGACTCGCTCCAAACCAGCTCGGTGGTCATGCCGCCGAGGGAGAGCGTCGCGTTCTTCGAACCCCAGCAGAGGTCGGCGGTCCGGTGGGTGGCGTTGTTGGAGCCGGCCTTCTTGGAGTCCTGACGGCAGTTGACGTAGGTCCGGGTGATCGAGCCGGCGGCGTAGTCCCAGCCGTCGCCGATCCAGGACGCCTGGTTGTTGGTCGCCGAGGTACGCCCGTCCACCGACTGCGACGAGTACGACAAAGCGACCTTCGGCGTCGGACCGCCGGCCGTCTCGGGCACCTGGACCTGGTACGAGTAGGTGAACGCGCCGGAGGACGAACCCGCCGCCCACGAGCCGGAGAAGAGCAGAGGGGTGGCGGTGAAGTCACCGGCTGCCGAGGCGCCGGTGTCGAGTACGCCGACGACGCTGCTGCCTGACGCGGCGGACTGGGCGCCGATCGCCGATCGACCCGCCACCGGCGTGGCGTCACCGAGCAGCGCGCCGACCGGCAGGCTGCTGGTGACCATGCGGCGGGCGGGAGCGCCCTCCTCCACCCCGGCGACCCGTGCGCTGCGGGCGGAGGAGCCGGCGACCGGAACCAGCTCCACCTCGCTGGAGACGGTCTGACCGGCGATGGTCGCGGGGTCCGCCGTTCCTCGGGCGGCGTCGTCGGGGGCGCAGTCGCCGCCGTCGGGGTCGTCGAAGACGCAGTCGGGCAGCAGCATGACGCCGAACCGGTCGGCGGCCTGCGGGCCGTAGAAGTCGGCGAAGGGCGTGTAGTCGACGGTGAGGGCGACCTCGGCCTCCGGGTCGGCAGTGGCCGGCGGGGTGATCTTCATGATCAGGCCGGACACCCCGGCGTCGTGGGACGCCTCGGGTGCGGCCAGGTCGACGGCCCAGGTGCCGGCGAGGGCAGCGGGATCGCCGCCGTCCGGCACGCCGAGCGCGACCGGCAGGTCGTCGACCGGCAGCGTCTCACCGGGCGTCACCCCGGTCAGGTCGACGGTGCCGCTGCCCTCTTCCCATGCCTCGACGGCCGTGGGCTCGTAAAGCTCCGACGGTTCCGGCTCGTCGGTGAGCAGGTTCGTCACCGCCTCCTCGTCGGGCGAGACCTGATCGACCTCCGGAATCTCCGGCAGCTCGATGGCGCCACGGCTCATACCTGGTCCGGGCTTCGCGAAGGCGGGCGCGGGCAGTGTCGTCACCGCCATGGTCATGGTGAGCGCCAGGACGAAGGTCGTACGGGCGGGACGACCCCACCGCCGAGCCAGCAAACCGGTACCACGCATGCGCGTCGACTCCCACCCAGGCGTCAAGACGAAAGAGGACGGTGCGGAAACCGCACCGGGCACATGCCAGGTGCGGCCCGTGCGTGAGCACCTTCCGTCAGAGCGCTGAGTAGCTCAAGGTCACCTAGGGTGATCAACATCGGGTTTGAGTGATCCCCGTCACGCCACTATTGCCGCAGTGAATCTCTGAACATCCCGAAGATCATCTAAACGCACAGATACGCCATGTCCGACAGGCCGGACCCGCAAATTTAGACACAAGATCAAATTCCGGCGTTACGGCACATACTCAAGGAGTGAAGATCACGGATCGATAACGTTGACGGGATAGACGGGACGTACCAGTGGCGTGCGATCGTGTGCCCGCATTTCTGCCCCACGGCCCGCCGACAGGGGCGGTTCTGCACGCCGTCTTCCTGTCCGCCCGGCCCCACGGGAGTAGACCGCCGTGACTGTGCCTCGCCTGCTCAGCCCACTCGTGCGTACGCGCACCCGGCTGTTGTGCACCATGGGCCTTCTGCTGGCCGCCGTCGTCGCGGCGACGCTGCCGTGGTGGCCCGGATTCGACGGACCCGATTCCCGGCCGGCCACCGCCACCCCGGCCGTTCCGGTGTCCACTCCCCCAGTCGACGAGGCCACCGCGATGGCCGAGGCGCTGCGCACCGGCAAGGAGGTGCTGGTGGAGACCGCCACCACGCCCACCTCGCTGACCTGGGCACTGCCGAGCGGTCGCTGGCGCTCCACGTCCCACGCGGTCCCACAGCGCGCCAAGGACGCCACCGGGCAGTGGGCACCGATCGACACCGCGCTCACCCGTACCGGCGCCGCCCCCGACGGCCTCGGTATCCGCCCGGTCAACGCCGCAGTGCCGGTACGGTTCGCCGGCGGCAGCGAACCGAACAGCCCCGAGGCCAGCCCCGAGCCGAGCCCCTCCCGCCACGCGCTGCGGCTGGTAGCCAACACGGGGACAGAACCGGCCGACACGCCGCTGGCCGAAGTGGAGATCGGCGGCCACAAGGTCACCTACCTGTGGCCCGGTGCGCTGCCGGAACCGGTGCTCGACGGCCCGCGCGCCCTCTATCCCGAGGTCCGGCCCGGCGTGGACCTGCTCCTGGTCGCCCGCGACGACGGCGGCCTCGGCCAACTGCTGATCGTCAAGACCCGGGCGAGCAGCACGATCGACGCCGTCCGGTCCCTCGTCTACGGCCTTGAGTCCCCGACCGCGACCTTCCGCCACGACCGGGAGACCGGCGGCGTCCGGATCCTCGACTCCGTCGACGGGGCGGAGATCGGCTCGATCCCCACCCCCTTCGCCTGGGACTCCGCCGGTCAGGAACCCGAAGCGCCCCCGGCCGCGCCCCGCACCGCCATAGCCACCAACGCCGACGTGCTGAACCTCTCTGGTCTCAGCGGCGTCGAGCCGGGCGCCCGCCACGCGCGGATGCCCACCCGCCTCGACGGCGACGGTTCCGGGCAGGTACGCCTGCACCTCGACGCCGCCGCCAGCGGGCTGCTCGACGACGCCGACGCGGTCTTCCCGATCTTCCTCGACCCCACCCTGAACACCACCACACAGGCCTGGGCCACCGTCTACAAGCAGCACCCGAGCACCAACACCTGGAACGGCACCAACTTCAACTCCGGCAGCACGGACGCACGGGTCGGTCACGAGCAGAACACGCCGCTGACGGCTCGTTCCTTCTGGCGGATGGGCTTCAAGAGCACCCTGAAGGGCCCGGACATCGATACCGCCACATTCCGGGTGCTCAACGTCCACTCCTGGAACTGCACGCCCCGCCAGATGGAGCTGTGGCACACTGCGGCGATCTCGTCCGGCACCACCTGGAAGAAGCAGCCGACCTGGCGCTCGGTCCAGGACCGGAAGTCCTTCGCCTACGGCTACGACGGCAGCTGCGACAACGACTACGCCCGCTTCAACGTCCTCGCCGCCGCCCGGTCGGCCGCCGACAGCAGCGACTCCACCCTCACCCTGGGCATGCAGGCGACCAGCGAGACCGACACGCTGACCTGGCGCCGGTTCCGGGTCAGCACCGCCCAACTGACGGTCGAGTACAACTCGCCGCCCAAGGAGCCGACCGGCGGCAGGAGCGCCCCCGGCGGCAACTGTGTGCCCGGCCCCGGCAGCGGAGTCACGGTCGCGAGGACCAACCTGGAGCTGTACGCGAGGGCCACCGACCCCGACAACAACCTCAAGGCGCTGCGGTTCCGCTTCTGGAAGACCGGCTCGACGGTGCCCGCCGGGACTCTGGTCACCGCCACCAGCAGCGGTGAGGCACGGCTGACCATCCCGTCCAGCAGCCTGGAGGACAAGGCCACCTACTCCTGGGACGTCCAGGCCGAGGACCACGTGGGCGCCACGTCGACGTACTTCCCGCCGGGCAGCGAACCCTGCCGACTGAACGTCGACGCCTCCGCGCCCCCCGCCCCGACGGTGACCAGTGACGTATGGCTGGAGGGCAGCCACGACGGGGACACCTGGGCGACGGTGAAGTTCGGCGGGACCGGTCCGATCACCTTCAGCGCCACCGGCGCGGTCCGATTCACCTATGCCTTCGAGTCCATCGGCAGCACGTCCGTGAACGCCACCAACGGCACCGTCACCGTGCCCGACCTCAGACCACGGCACGCCGGACCCACCACCCTGCAGGTGTACGCCTACGACGCGGTCGGCAACCGCAGCGTCCGCACCGACTACACCTTCTTCGTGCCACCCCGGGACGAGGCCGACGGTCCCGCCGACATCACCGGTGACGGCCGACCCGACCTGCTCATCATCAACGGCGACGGAAACCTGCGCACCTACGTCGGCGACGAGGGCGGTGAGCTGTACGACCACCTCGCCGCCTCCTACAACGACAAGGGCGAGCAGAACCCGCCCGGGCACTGGTACAACCCCGCCACCGGCCAGGCCGCACTGATCAGCAAGCACTCCGACGCGTACCCGGGAGACGGGCTCACCGACCTGTTCGCCCGCACCCCCGACGGTGGGTTCTGGCTCTACCCCGGTGACGGGTACGGCAGCTTCAACGTGGACAAGCGACTGCGGATCCTGCTGCCCGCCCATGTGCCGGCCCCGTCGACCTGGACCCAGATCAAGGCGCTCGGCGACATCACCGGTGACGGCAAACCCGACCTGGCGCTGCGCTCCGGGGCCCAGTTCTGGGTGCTCTCCGGCTACACCGGGGCAAGCTTCCAGGAGGCGACGCTGATGGAGGGCACCGCCTGGGCCCGTCGGGAGATCCTGAACATCACCGATTTCGACCGGGACGGCACGCCGGACCTGCTCTGGCGCAACCTGGACGCCGGCACGCTCTACGTCCGCCACGGACGACCCGGGTCGGGCCCGAACAGCGTCAACCTGGACTCGCTCAAGCAGGCGGCCAACTCCCGCGACGGCGACGTCCAGATCGGCACGGGCTGGACCGAGACGACGTACAACGCGGTCGTTGGCATCCCCGACGTCAGCGGCGACGGGATCCCGGACCTCTGGGTCCGGGCGGGTGTGGACGGGAAGATCCAACTGCATCGACCGTCCTTGACCAACATCGACGCGTCGGTGCAGATCGTCCTCTCCATGAACTACCACTTGTTACGGGCCTTCGGTTGACCTGTCACTACTGCGGAGTCCGGCACCCGGGTCGTCGAGGATCCTCGCCTCGGCGAAGGGCTTCGCGGGACAGGAAGTCGGCGCGTCGGATCACGTCCGGCAGGCGGTAGCGCGGGCTCAACGTCAGCGTCAGCGCGGTCACCCGGTCCAGGCCGGTGCGGTGGCCCACGGAGACGAAGACCGGCTTGACGTCGGTCTGCGTACGCAGGGCGTGGCCGAGCACCTCGTCGCCGTCGCGCAGCGCCGACCGGTCGCCCCGGCGCGGGCCGGGTTCGGCGTACGTGCCGACGAAGGGGGTCTTGGCCACGCCGAAGGTGGGCAGGCCGGTGACCACGCCCAGGTGGCAGGCCAACCCGAACCGCCGTGGGTGGGCGATGCCGTACCCGTCGCAGACCACGGTGTCGGGGCGGCGGCTGAGCCTGCCCAGCGTGGTGAGCAGGATCGGCACCTCGCGGAAGGCCAGCAGCCCGGGGACGTACGGGAACGTCACCTCGCCGGGGACGACGACGGTCTCCAGCTCGACGCCGGTGGTCAGGTCGACGAGCACGGCGGCGGCGGTGACCCGGGTGGAGGTCTTGTCGTAGGAGACGTCGACGCCGGCCACCAGGGTCGGCTCGGTCGCCGGGCCGTCGGTCAGGTCGAGGTGCCGGCGCAACTCCTGCTGGACGCGCTCGGCCTCGGCGACGGTACGCACCTCGACCCGGTCTCGCAGCAGCCGGCGCGGGGGGAGGATCGCCATGATGGGGAGACAGCCTACGTCGACAGCTCGTGGGGCGTCAGCACGAAGGTCTCCACCTCGGTGCCGCCGTACCAGTCGGTGCGCCGGCCCAGGTGGGTCATGCCGAGCCGGCGGCAGACCGCCGTGGACCGCTCGTTGCCCGGCATCACCACGGCGTACACCCGCTCGGTGCCGGTGGCGAACTCGCGGGACAGCACCGCCCGGGCCGCCTCGGTGGCGTAGCCGCGCCCCCACGAGTCGGGGTGCAGGTGCCAGCCCACCTCGATGTCGTCGGTCGGCGTCAGGCCGTCGGCCCCGGGCAACGGCTTGAGCAGTACGCTGCCCGCCACCACCCCGGTCCCCCGGACCTCGATCGCCCAGAGGCCGTACCGGCCGGCGTACGGGGCGTACCGCTCCCGCCAGGCGGCGAGCCGGGGGGCCGCCTGGTCGGGCTCGGTCAGTCGCCCCGCTCCTCCGCCCAGCCAGCGCATCACGTCCTCGCGGGAGTAGAGGTCGTAGAGCCGGCGCAGGTCCTCCGGCGTGTCCCGCCACTCGCGCAACAGCAGGCGCTCGGTCACATCCACGGTCATGGCCGCCGATCGTAACGACGCAGGCCGGTACGCGTTGGGTGTGCTGCCGGTGACACCTGGCGTGGGCGAGGTCGCAAGGGGGAAGAGAAGCGGGATGGGCGGTGCGTGGCGACGAACCAGACGGATCACCCGGGCCGCCTTCCGCCCGGTACGCGGACGGGACCTGTCCCTGCATGCCGCCGCGATCACCTTCTACGGGGGTATCGCGGTGGTGCCGGTGGCGCTGCTGGCGATCTGGCTCACCGCGCTGCTCGCCGGAGGCGACCGGGTACGCCGGCTCACCTCGTACGCCGTGGAGACCCTGCCGGACGCCATCGGCGCACCCCACGCGGTGGCCGCCCTGGTCGACGCCGGAGTGGGTCTCACACCGTGGCTGGCGCTGGCCGCGCTGCTGCCCGCATCGCTCTACGGCGAGGGGCTGCGCCGGGCGTTCGTCTCGGTCGCCGCACCCCGCACCGACGAGCACCTGGTCGGCTGGCGGGGCCGGCTGTTGCTGCTGCCGCTGCTCGCCCCGGCTCCGGCCCTGCTGCTGGCGATCCTGCTGGCGCTGCCGACCACCACCGAGTTGGTGCGGCGGGGCGGCTGGGCGGGGGCGCTCGGCGTGGTGCTGTCCTTCCTGGCGGTCTGGCTGGTGCTCACCCCGGTGCTGCTGTGGGTCTTCCGGGTGGTCGGTCCGGCCTCGCCGGACTGGCTCTCCACGCTGGCGGTCGGGTCGTTCACCGCCGCCAACCTCTCCGGCTTCCTGCACGGGTTCGTGCTGTTCGCATCGCTCCCGCTCGACCTGGGCGTGCCCTTCGGCGGCCTGGTCGAGGTCGGTGCCGCCGTGGCCGTGTTGCTCTGGCTCTATCTCTTCCACGTGATCGTGCTGGCCGGCTACTCCGCCACCCTGGCGCTGGCCGACTGGCGTACCCGCCGCGCCACCCGCACCGAGGTGTCGCCGGCAGCATGATCGGCTCGGCCCGGACCAGGTACGGACGGGTTAGGGTGCGGGGATGAGGGATGAGGTTCCGGGTCGCGCGGACGTGGTGGTCGTCGGTTCCGGACACAACGGGTTGGTCTCCGCCATCCTGCTGTCCCGGGCCGGTCTGGACGTGCTGGTGTTGGAGGCCGCCGAGGTGATCGGCGGCGCCACCCGCACCGAGAACCCCTTCCCCAAGGTGCCCGGGCTGCGCCACTCCACCGGGTCCTACCTGCTCGGGCTGATGCCGCCGGAGTTGCTGGCCGCGCTCGACGTCCGCATCCCGGTGCGCCGCCGGGACCCGCACTACTTCCTGCCCACCCCGGGCGGCGTCGGGTCGCCGTACCTCCTCTTCGGCACCGACGCCGCCGCCACCCGGGCCCAGCTCGCCGAGTTCTTCTCCCCCGCCGACGTGGCCGCCGACGACGCGTTGCAGGCGGAGCTCGCCGCCCTGCGCGCCGACCTCGCCCCGGCCTGGCTGGCTGAGCCGCTGCCCGCCGAGGACACCGCCGACCGCTACGTCCGGCCGGAACTGCGCCAGGTCTTCGTCGACCTGGTACGCGGCTCGGTCGCCGACTACCTGGCCCGCTTCGAGTTCCAGTCCGAGCTGCTGGTCAGCATGTACGCGGTCACCGACGGCCTGTCCGGGCTCAACGCCGGACCGGACGACCCGGGCACCGGGCACAACTTCCTGGTGCACAACATGTGTCGGCTGCCCGGCTCGGACGGCACCTGGATGATCGCCGAAGGTGGGATGGGCACCGTCTCGCGGACCTTCGCCGACGCGGCACGGGCCTCCGGCGCCCGAATCGTCACCGGCACCCCGGTCACCGCGATCACGCTCGACGGCGGTGCCGCCTCCGGTGTCGTCCTGGCCGACGGGCGGCAGGTCGACGCCGAGGTGGTGTTGGGCGCCTGCGACCCGTACCGGCTGATGGCGCTGCTGCCCGACGGCGCGTTGCCGGTCGCCCTCGGCGAGCGGATGACGGCGGTCCGACGCACCGGCACCACGCTCAAGCTCAACCTGGCGCTGCGCGATCTGCCCCGCTTCTCCTGCCTGCCGCCGGACGCGCCCAGTCCGTTCGGGTCCACCATCCACCTGTTGCCCGGATCGGCGTCGCTGGCCGGTGGCGGGGGCGAGTCGCCGATGGCGGCGCTGCGCGCAATGTGGGCCGACGTGCAGGCCGGGCGGCTGCCGCAGGAGCCGACCATCGAGTGGTATCTGCACACCACCGTCGACCCGTCCCTGGCCGACCCCGACGGGCACCACTCGTCGGCGCTGTTCGTGCAGTCCGTGCCGTACGACCTGGCCGACACCACCTGGGACGCGGCGCTGCCCGGGTACGTGGCACGGCTGGTGGAGATCTGCGAACGGTACGCCCCCGGCACCGGGGACCTGATCGCCGACGCGGTGCCGCTGCCGCCGCCCGGCATCGAGGCGCACTTCGGCATCACCGGCGGGCACATCCACCACGTCGACAACACCGTCTCGTTCACCGACCGGATGCCGTACGCGACCGGTGTCGACGGGGTGTACGCGGGAAGTGCAGGCTGTCACCCTGCGGGCAGCGTGATCGGGGCCGCCGGCCACAACGCCGCTCAGCGCATCCTCGCCGACCTGGGCCGCTGAGCAAGGAAGGGCACCCTACTAACGCCTGGTGTATAGCAGGGGGCCCTTCCTCACACTCAGGCTCAGTCCGTCGGGCGCAGCGCGCGGTACGCCGCCCACGGGACGCTGGGCCGTTGCCAGCCTCGCCGCTCCAGGTAACGACGGGTCGCGGCCCGGGTGGTACGCACCGTGCGCAGCGAATCCGTCATCCGGGCCCTGTGCCGGGCGGCGGGCTCGATCAGTCTCCGGGGTCGCAGCGTCCAGCCGTCGGCGCCGCGGACCAGTTCACCGCGCACGTTGGCGTTGTGCAGGTTCCACAACTGTGCGTCGTGCCGATGGACCAGCAGGGACGCGGTGCCCTCGACCGGGTCCACCCCGTCCGGCACCACCACCCGGTAGCCGTCGGCCCCGGCGGTCGCGGTGGTACGCACCAGCAGCGGTGCGCCGGCAGCGTCGCGGGCCGCCAGCACCACACTCGGGTACGCCGCCAGCACCTCGGCCCCGATCAGCGCCCCGTCCCCGTCCCCGTCCTCGGCCGACGCCTCGCCGACGTGAGTGCTCGACAGCGGACGACCGGCTTCGGTGCTCGGCAGCGGGCGGGTGGTCACCTCGGTCGGGGTGACGGTGATCAGCAGCCGCATGAAGTAGAAGTCGGTGAACATGGTCGCCGGCCAGTCGAGGTACTTGCGGCAGTTCGGCTGACGCTGGAACATCCGGGTCCAGAATTCGGCCAGATCCCCGGTCGGCTCGGTGTGCACCTCGTCCGGGCAGTGCGCGGTGCCGCGTACCAGGATCTGCTCGGGTTCGGTCAGCCCACTGGCCGTCGGGTCGGAGAAGAGCAGCGCCACCCGGCCGTCGCGGCGCACGTTGAACGCCTTCTGCGGATAGCCCAACGAGGTGGTGAGCAGGATGGTGCCGTCCGGACGGAGCAGCCCGGACGTCGGCCAGGCGACCGGTGTCCCGTCCTTGGCGAGCGTCGCCAGCTCACAGGTGCGGTACGCGGAGATCGTTGAGCCGAGCGCGGATTCGGGCACGATGACGCCGGAGGACGGTTGCATCCCGGAATCGTAGTCATCGTCGCAATTCGGCAGTTACGCCGCCCGGCCGCCGGTCTGAGGTGTGTAAGGAAGGGTCCCCTGCTAACGCCCCGTGTATAGCAGGGGACCCTTCCTTACATCGGTCAGCTTGCGGGCTGGACGCTCTCCGGGGTCTCCTCGCCGACCCGGTGGGCGCGGACCTTGTGCCCGACGCTCGTCAGGCAACGGCCACTCGGCAGGTCGAAACGCCAGCCGTGCAGTTGGCAGGTGAGCTGGTCGCCCTCGACGATGCCGAACCGGCTCAGGTCGGCCTTCAGGTGCGGGCAGCGCCGCTGCACCACCCAGTCACCCAGGGTGATGTCCTCGGCGTCCACCGCCCGCTCGTGCTCGTCGTACCAGCCCTCGGCGTACTGGAGGCGCTCGGTGGAGAGGCACTTGAAGAAGGCGTACACGAACTCGTTGTACTGGCCGATCCGGGCGGCCGAGAAACGACAGGAGAGGAAGAGCGAGTTGACCCAGTCCACCTCACCGATGTGCAGCAGGTGCTCGACCAGCGCCCGCTCGGTGCGGAACCGGTAGCGCACCTTCTCGTCCGCGTACGGCCGGACCTGCTTGCCGGGGAAGTCGACCACGATCGACTCGATGCTCTCGCCGTCGTAGCCCACCAGGTCGAAGCGGACCGGGCCGCCGACACCCTTGGCGAGATAGATCGACTCGTCCAGCAGCGGCTCAATCCGGCGCTTCATCTCCTTGAGCACGTCCACCTCGGGGTGCCGCCAGGATGCCTTCTCCGCCTCGATCACCGGCCGCTTGCGCTCGCGCATCTCCTCCAGGTGCGCGACCTTGCCGGCGAAGAACTCCTCGACCGGCACCGGGTGGGTGGTGGTCGCACCCTCGGTGGTCACCTCGGAGACGCTGCCGGGCAGCAGCACGATGCCGTTGGTGCCGCCCACCTTGGCGTACTCGCTCAGGAAGACCGACTGGTCGGGGAAGATGTTGCCCTCGTCACCGAAGATGTCGTTGAACTGCCACAGCTCGTCGTCGAGGAAGCACGGCGGGCCGGCGATCGGGAAGACGTGGTCGGCCTTGAGGTCGTCGATGTAGCGCCAGGTGCGGTCGAACTGCCGGTCCCGCTTCTGCTTGCCGAACGCGGTCTTCGCCGACTGCGGCAGCTCGTACACCATCGGGTACCAGATCGCGCCGGAGAACTGGAGCAGGTGTGCGTGCACGTGCCCCAGCTCGGCGAAGGTGCTCAGGTCGGTGGGGCGGGCGTCGTTCTGGTTGAGCAGCCGGACGCCGTCGTACTCCACCCAGAGCGAGGAGTCACCGATCGGGCCGTCGGTCGGGCTGGTCAGCGCCTGGATCATGATTTTCAGGCCACCGTCCAGCTCGTACACCTCCTCGTTACGGGTCTTCAGGAACTTCGTGAAGCCCAGCGCCCGGAACTCGTCCTCCATCTCCGAGGTGGGGAACTCCGGCAGCAGCACGGTGGCCTTCTTCGACACGTACCGCTTGAGGTGGGCCGCGTCGAAGTGGTCCCGGTGCAGGTGCGAGACGTACAGGTAGTCGACGTCGCCGAGGGTCTCCCAGTCGAGCAACGAGTTGTCCGGGAACGGGAACCAGGAGGCGAAGTAGGCCGGGTTGACCCACGGGTCGCACAGGATGCTGCCCGCAGCCGTGTCGATCCGCATGCTGGCGTGGCCGGTACCGGTCACTCGCACCGCAGTTCCCCCTCAAAAACGACAATCAAGGTGTACGTCAGAACGCTACCGGAGGCAGTCTGGTCTCCGCCCCGCGACGCCGCCATAGTCGCCCGCCCCACCCGGCCGGGCCGAAGGTCCCGAGGTCGGCACAGCAGGCGTCCGGCTCCGCGTATCCGCCCCACCGCAGGTCCCCTCCCGGGTGGCGTGCCAGACTAACCGGAGATCCGAACGCGAGGAAGGACCGACAGTGGCGGGAAGCGAGCCGGTAACGTCGCCAGACCAGCACAAGCCCGGGCACCGCAAGGCCGGGCGGATCGGCGCGGTCCTCACCGCGTTCGCGATGCTGGCCATGCTCTGCGGCAACCACGAGGGCAGGGTCGAGGACCTGTGGCTGGTCGGGGTCGCCGCGCTCCTGCTGCTGATCGTGATCGGCGACGCGGTGCTGCGGCGCAACGGCCTGCGTTCCTGAGGCGTCCGGTCGACACGACGTACGACGAGGGCCCGCCCCTTTCGGGGGACGGGCCCTCGTCGTGTCGGGGGGCCTCAGCGGCCGAAGAGGATGTCCTGCACGTTCTTCAGCGCGGCGTCGACCTCGGCCTCGAAGTAGCCGCCCTGCACCAGCCCGAACCGGAGCGTGTCCAGGTCCTTCGGGTTGACCGGCATCGGGTTCCGGCCGGCCATGCCACCGAGCAGGGTGTCGAAGAAGCGGTCCACCTGGTCCGGGTCGTACCCGCTGCCGAAACGACGCACCTGGAAGCTGCGCCGGATCTCGTCCACCCGGTAGAGGTCGCTGCCGGGCGGTCCGGCCATCGGCGGACCGGCCATGGCCGGCGGGCCACCCAGCGACGGCACACCCATCGACGGGCCGCCGATCGCCTGCTGAGGAAGCCCGGGCGGGCCACCCTGCGGGCCACGACGCGGCTCCCGGTCCGGCATCCGGATCTCCGCGGTCATGTCGGTCCGGCCGTGGCGTCCCGCCTCGAAGCCGTCGAACCGCTGCTGGTCCGGCGGGCCGTAGCCACCCCGGCCCTCCGGCGGACCGTATCCGCCCGGACCGTCCGGCGGACCGTAGTCCGGCGAGCCGTACCCACCCGGGCCGTCCGGCGGACCGTAGCCGCCGCGCCCCTCCGGCGGGCCGTAGCCACCGGGACCGGCGGGCAGGCCACGCGACGGCGGGCCGCCGTGACCCATCTGACCACCGGGCGGGCCCATCGGGCCACCGGGCCCTGTCGGACCGCCACCGCGCGGTCCGTCGTACCCGCCACGCGGCGAGTCGTACCCGCCGGCGAAGGCGCCGGTCGGTTCGTCGTAGCGACCGTAGGGGCCGGCCTGCGCCGGCATCGACCGGGGCGGCATCGGCGGCTGCGGCACCGGCGCCATGCTCCGTTCGTCACGCATCGGCGGGCCCATCCGGTCGGGCGGCCCCATCCGATCCGGCGGGCCCATCCGGTCGGGCGGGCCCATCCGGTCGGGCGGCCCCATGCGATCCGACGGCCCCATGCGATCCGACGGGCTCATCCGATCCGACGGGCCCATCCCGGAGTCGCTGCCCCGGACGCCACCCGTGCCGCCGCGCTCCTCCAACTCGGCCAGCTGCCGCTCGACCCGGTCGAGGTGCAGGTCGACCTGCCACTCGTCGTAGCCGTTGAAGCGGACCCGGAAGACGACGTCGTGGACCTCCTGCGAGACCACCGGGGCACCGACGGGCTGACCCGCGAGAGTCGCCTCGACCCGGTCCAGGAAAGCGTCCACCTCGTCAACCTTGTAGCCCCGGCGGAGCGCCTTACGCCGGAAACGCTGACCCTGACTCGCCACTATGTCTCCTGGTCTCGTTCGCCACGCCCGGTCACGCTGACATCTCCCCGGCCGGGTCGGTGCCCCTGTCCTCAGCGGCAGCCAACTGCCCACACGCCCCGTCGATCTCGCGACCTCGGGTGTCCCGCACCGTGGTGGACACCCCGGCGTCGCGCAACCGCCGGACGAACTCCCGCTCGACCGGCTTCGGGCTGGCGTCCCAGCGGCTGCCCGGAGTCGGGTTGAGCGGAATCAGGTTCACGTGGGCCAGCTTGCCGGCCAGCAACCGCCCGAGCAGGTCCGCTCGCCACGGCTGGTCGTTCACGTCCTTGATCATCGCGTATTCGATCGACACACGACGCCCTGTCCGGGCCGCGTAGGCCCAGGCCGCCGCCAGCACCTCGGACACCTTCCAGCGCTGGTTGACCGGCACGAGTTCGTCGCGAAGCTCATCATCGGGCGCATGCAGCGACAACGCAAGGGTCACCGACAGGTCTTCGCTGGCCAGCCGGTTGATGGCCGGCACCAGGCCGACCGTGGAGACGGTGATGTGACGCTGCGACAGGCCGAGACCCTCGGGAGCCGGCGCGACCAGTCGACGGATCGCCGCGATCACCCGGTTGTAGTTCGCCAGCGGCTCCCCCATGCCCATGAACACCACGTGCGAGAGCCTCGGCGGTGACCCGGCGACCACGCCGGAGGCCGCCACCCCGGCCAGGTACACCGCCTGGTCGACGATCTCGGCGGTGGACAGGTTGCGGGTCAGCCCGGCCTGGCCGGTGGCACAGAACGGGCAGGCCATACCGCACCCGGCCTGGCTGGAGATGCAGACGGTGACCCGGTCCGGGTAGCCCATCAGCACGCTCTCCACCAGCGAGCCGTCGTGCAGCCGCCAGAGCGCCTTTCGGGTCGCCCCGTCGTCGCAGGCCATCTCGCGCACCGGGTCGAGCAGCCGGGGCAGCAGCCGGTCGGCCAGCCGGTCACGGGACGCCGCCGGCAGGTCGGTCATCAGTGCCGGGTCACGCACCAGGCGACCGAAGTAGTGGGTGGAGATCTGGCGAGCGCGGAACGCCGGCTCACCCAGCTCCGTCACCAACTCCTTGCGACCGGTCAGGTCGAGGTCGGCGAGGTGTGTCGGGGGCATCGCCGCCCGGCGCGCGCCGGGCGCGTCCGGGTCGACCGGGATCAGGGGCAGACTCGTCATGGCCCGTCCAGTCTGGCACGCCCGCCGAGGAACGCACCCGTCCGGAGGCAGCGCATCCGCTGCGACCCCCTGCGCGACCCGGGCACGCCGGCCTGGTCCATGCCTCAGTTCACCGCCGGCACGAAGACCACGAGCAGCAGGTACGCGGTCGGCACCGCGAACAGGACCGAGTCGAGCCGGTCCATCAGACCACCGTGCCCGGGCAGCAGGTTGCTCATGTCCTTCACGCCCAGATCCCGCTTGATCATGGACTCGGCGAGGTCACCGACGACAGCCGCCACCGAGATCGCCATCCCGAACACCGCACCCCACCAGGGAGCCACGTCGAACAGCAGCCAGAGCAGCACGGCGCTGCCCAGGGCCGCGGCACCCAGCGAGCCGACCAGGCCCTCCCAGGACTTCTTCGGGCTGATCGTGGGTGCCATCGGGTGCTTGCCGAAGTTGGCGCCGGCGGCATACCCGCCGGTGTCGGAGAGCACCACGGCGACCAGGGTCACCAGCACCCGCAGCGGGCCGTCCCCGGGCGAGGAGGCCAGCAGCGCGGCGAAGCCGCCGAGGAACGGCACGTACACCGCGATCAGGGTGGCCGCGGTCATGTCCCGCCGGAGACCGCCGACGCCGTCACCGAGCCGCCAGACCAGGGTGCCGGCGAGCGTGACCAGCAGGCCGAGCAGGAGCGCGTCCAGGCCGGCGAACCAGGCCAGGGTGACGGTGAGCACGCCACCGGCGATCATCGGGACCAGCGGGACCCGGGCGCCGCCCCGGCGTACCGCCCGGGACATCTCCCAGATGCCCACGCCGTAGGCCGCCGCGATCAGCAGCAGGAACGCCGGGGTGTAGAGGAACAGCGGCAACAGGACGGCGGCGCCGAGGCAGACCCCGACGGTGATCGCGGCCGGCAGGTTCCGGCCGGCGCGGCTCGGCGTCTGCTGGCTCGCCGGACGGCCGGCGCCGGCTCGCCGCCGCCCCCGGTGGCGTCGGGCCTGCGCCGGGTCCGCGTCGGGTTCCGGTGCCTCGTCGGCCGGCACCGGGGCGAGCTGCGTGGTCGGCGCGTCGTCGTGCGCCGGACCGTCGCCGAGGCGTACCGGTGCGAGCTGGGTCGTCGGCGCGTCCTCGTGCTCCAGGTCGCGGCGTCCGTTCCCGTCGGCCCGGCGAGGGGAACCGTCACGCGCGTGGTCCGGGTCGTCGTACGGGTCGGCCGACTCGTCGTACCGGCCGGGGACGTCACGGTCGTCGTACGGCTCGGGTCGGCCGGCGAACCCGGTCCCGGCCGGGCCCCGGTCCTCGACGGGCCGGGCGTACGGGTTGTCGGCCGGCGGGCGCGGGCGGGTGCGCGGCTCGGCGGAGAGTTCAGCTCCGGGGCGCGGGCCGCGCGACCAGGGGCCGGGTTCGAGATCCGGATCGGGCCAGGGCAACGAGGTCGGCCGATCGGGGCTGTCCCAGCCGCGGGCCTCGGCGCCACCGTAGGGGTCGAGGTGGGACATCACGCACCGGACGACAGCGGTACGAGATCCACCACTTGACGCACAGCCACTACCATCCCCTACCCGCGCGAGGCGCTCCGTCTGATTCGCCGGCCGGTAAGCCGGTTGATCTCCACCGTTCACCCCCGGGTCGCCGGGAATCGTGCCGAGCCTACTGCACCGGGAGGCTCCGCAGGACGCACCAGTACCCACCGGCCGCCTCGTCGATCATGAGCTTGTCGTACCGGTCGGAGGGCCGGATGGCGACGACCCCACGATCGACGAGGCCGGGCGTACGAGCCGGAGGCGGCTGCGGATCAGACCTCCAGCAGCTCGGCTTCCTTGTGCTTGACCAACTCGTCGACGTGTGCCACGTAGCGCTGGGTCACGTCGTCCAGCTCCTTCTCCGCGCGACGGCCGTCGTCCTCGCCGACCTCGCCGTCCTTGACGAGCCGGTCCAGCTCTTCCTTGCCCTTGCGACGGATGTTGCGGATGGCGATCTTCGCCTCCTCGCCCTTGTTCCGGGCGACCTTGATCATGTCGCGGCGGCGCTCCTCGGTCATCTGCGGGAGCAGGATGCGAAGCTGGTTGCCCTCGTTGTTCGGGTTCACCCCGAGGTCCGAGTCGCGGATCGCCTTCTCCATGGCGTTGATCTGCGAGTTGTCGTACGGCTTGATGATGGCCATGCGTGGCTCGGGAACGCCCACGGACGCCATCTGGGTCAGCGGCGTGGGGCTGCCGTAGTAGTCGATGATGATCTTGGAGAACATGGCCGGAGTGGCGCGACCGGTGCGGATGGCACCGAACTCCTCCTTGGCGTGCTCGACCGCACGCTCCATCTTCTCCTCGGCCTCGAGGAGGGTGTCGTCGATCACCGCTCTCCTCGCCTCCTTCTTGTGCTCGTCGTGGGCTTGTCGGGTCACCGGGACGGACCGCCGAGGTCACCGTCGACGGTCGGGTCAGGTGGTGATCAGCGTGCCGATCTTGTCCCCGCCCACCGCGCGGACGATGGTGTCGTCGCCCTGCGCGCCGAAGACCAGCATCGGTAGTCCGTTCTCCATGCAGAGGCTGAAGGCAGCCGCGTCGGCGACCCGCAGGTTGCGGCGCAGCACCTCGGAGAAGGTGATCGCGTCGAACTTGCTGGCGGTCGGATCGATCCGGGGGTCGGCGCTGTAGACGCCGTCCACCCCGTTCTTGCTCATCAGCACCACGTCCGCGTGGATCTCCAGCGCACGCTGCGCGGCGGTCGTGTCGGTGGAGAAGTACGGCATGCCCGCTCCGGCGCCGAAGATGACCACGCGGCCCTTCTCCAGGTGCCGGATCGCCCGCAGCGGAATGTACGGCTCGGCCACCTGCGCCATCGTGATCGCGCTCTGCACGCGGGTCTCGATGCCCTCCTTCTCCAGGAAGTCCTGCAACGCGAGGCAGTTCATCACGGTGCCGAGCATGCCCATGTAGTCGGCCCGAGCGCGGTCCATGCCGCGCTTCTGCAACTCCGCGCCGCGGAAGAAGTTGCCGCCACCGACCACCACCGAGACCTGCACACCGCGGCGGACCACGGTGGCGATCTGCCGGGCGATGGCCTGGACCACGTCCGGGTCCACCCCGATCTCGCCGCCGCCGAAAACCTCGCCGGAGAGCTTCAGCACCACCCGGCGGGCCCGACCGGGCGGCGGTGCCGTCGGGTCTTCCACCGCCAGCGTCGGGTCACTCACAACCTGCGTCATCCGCCCGTCCTTCCCCCACTGCCGCGCCCGGGTGCGCACATCTGCCGTTGCCGACCTTATGGGAAGAGGAGACCGCGGTGTGTCTCGCGTACACCGGCGGCCTCCTCGTCGTGTCGTTGCCCAGCCCGGGCGCGTACGCCCGGCCGGAGGTCAGGACTGGCCGACCTCGAACCGCACGAAGCGGGTGATCTCGATGCCGGCCTCGGCCAGCACCTGCTTCACCGTCTTCTTGTTGTCGGTGACCGACGACTGCTCCAGCAGCACGAAGTCCTTGAAGAAGGAGTTGACCCGCCCCTCGACGATCTTCGGCAGCGCGGCCTCGGGCTTGTTCTCCTCGCGGGCGGTCTGCTCGGCGATGCGCCGCTCGGACTCGACGACCTCGGCCGGCACCTCGTCCCGGGTGAGGTACTGCGGGCGCATCGCGGCGATCTGCATGGCGGCGCCACGGGCGTCGGCGTCGCCGGCCTCGTCGGCCTTGCCGGCGTACTGCACCAGCACGCCCACCGCCGGAGGCAGGTCCTGGGCCTTGCGGTGCAGGTAGACCGCGACCGTGCCGTCCAGCTTGGCGAAGCGGTTCAGCACCAGCTTCTCGCCGATCTTGGCGGACTGCTCCTGGACCAGGTCGGCGACCGAGCGGCCGTCGATCTCGCTGGCCAGCAGTTCCTCGGCGTTGCTCGCGCCGGAACGCTCACCGTGCTCGACCAACTGCTGGGCGAGCGCGATGAAGGCGTCGTTCTTGGCGACGAAGTCGGTCTCGCAGTTCAGCTCCAGCAGGGCCTGACCGGAGTGGGCGATGAGGCCGTTCGCGGCCGTCCGACCGGCCCGCTTGCCGACGTCCTTGGCGCCCTTGACGCGCAGGATCTCGACGGCCTTGTCGAAGTCGCCCTCGGCCTCGGTCAGGGCCTTCTTGCTGTCCATCATGCCGGCGCCGGTCAGGTCGCGGAGCTTCTTGACGTCCGCCGCGGTGATCTGGGACATGGCTCTCTCTTCGGTGTTGGGACTGCGGGTGAAATGGACTGAGGTGACGATTACCCGGTTCCGAGAGGTTCGTGCCCGGTCTGCCCGCCGCCGGCCACCGCCGTCAGGGACGGACGGTGGCCGGCGGCGGTGCGGTCACTGACCGGCGACGGCGGCCGGCTGCTCGGCGGGCTGCTGCGGCTCGGCAGCCGCCTGCGGCTCGTCGGCCTTCTTCGGCTCCTCGAGCAGCTCACGCTCCCACTCGGCCAACGGCTCGTCGGTGGCCACGCCGGCCTCCGGCTTCTCGTCGCCGCCCCGGCGACGACCGGAGCGGGCGATCAGACCGTCGGCGACGGCGGCGGCGACGACCTTGGTCAGCAGCTCGGCCGAGCGGATCGCGTCGTCGTTGCCCGGGATCGGGAAGTCGACCTCGTCCGGGTCGCAGTTGGTGTCGAGCACGGCGATCACCGGGATGCCCAGCTTGCGGGCCTCGTCGACGGCGATGTGCTCCTTCTTGGTGTCGACCACCCAGACCGCGGCCGGGAGCTTCTGCATGTCCCGGAGACCACCCAGGGTGCGGGTCAGCTTGATCTTCTCGCGGGAGAGCTGCAGGGTCTCCTTCTTGGTGTAGCCGGCGGCGGTGCCGCTGAGGTCACCGAGGGCCTCCAGCTCCTTCATCCGCTGCAGCCGCTTGTACACCGTCTGGAAGTTGGTCAGCATGCCGCCGAGCCAGCGGTGGTTCACGTACGGCTGGCCGACCCGCGTCGCCTGCTCGGAGATCGCCTCCTGGGCCTGCTTCTTGGTGCCGACGAAGAGGATGCTGCCGCCCTCGGCCACCGTGTTGCGCACGAACTCGTACGCCTTCTCGATGTAGTCGAGGGTCTGACGCAGGTCGATGATGTAGATGCCGTTACGCTCGGTGAAGATGAAGCGCTTCATCTTCGGGTTCCAGCGCCGGGTCTGGTGCCCGAAGTGAACACCACTCTCCAGCAGCTGACGCATGGTCACGACGGCCATGGTTCGCACTCCTTGCGGTCCCTGGTTGTTCCGCCCGACCGGCGGTCGGGCATCCTGGCGCCCGGTCGCCGGCCATGACGGGCCCGACACGGTCGGGACCAGGGAGGCCGTCGCCCCACGACGATTCGTGGAGAGGGCACGCGAGGTCGACCGCGCGAGGCGGTCGCCAGTCGCTCAGTGTACGCGCCCTTCCCACCCCGCCACGCCCGGGTGCAAGGAAGGGCCCCCTGCTAACGCCTCCGGTATAGGACGGGCCCCCTCCTTACACCCGTCCTTACACCCCTCCCCGCACCCGTCAGGCGGCGGCCAGCGCGGCGGTGAGGAAGAGCGCCAGGCCGACGGTCAGGTAGGCGGTGGGCGGACGCAGCCAGCCCCGCGCCCCGTCGCTCAGCGAGAAGCCGGTGGTCCGCAGCCCGTAGAGGCCGGCCGCGAAGATCGGCAGGCCGATCATCAGCACCATGCCGGTCAGCACGTCGGCGGCGGAGACCGGATCGGCGGTGACGCCGTGCAGCAGCACCAGCAGGGCGGGCACCTCGAAGACCGCCACCAGCACGGCGAACAGCACCGCGAGCACCGGACGACGCGAACGGTAGACACCGTCACCGGCCGGCAGCCCCGGCTGCGTCGCCAGCGCCTGGTAGCCGGCGGTGGCGGAGTCGACCGGGTACGCGGACTCCGCACCGCCGCCCGGGAAACCGGACCCCGCACCACCGGCGGGGTACGCGGACCCCGCACCACCGGCGGGGAAGCCGGTGCCCGTGCCGCCAGGCGGCGAGTTGGTGCCCGTACCGACGGTCTGGTGTGCGGCGGCCGGGTCGGCCAGCGACTCGGCGGCACCGCCGATCGGGTAGGGGTGCTCGGTGTTCGGCAGGTCCGTCCGGGCCGCCACCGGCGGCATCGGCCCGGTCGGCATCTCCAACGGGTTCGCCGCCTCCGCCGACCGCTTGGCCTCCACGATCGGGTACCCGCCCAGCGGTGCCGGCCGGGTCGGGTCGGTCACCGGCAACGCTCCGCCGGAGGTCGGCGTCGCCTCCCGGGCGGCCCGGCGACCGGGACGGTCGGACGGCAGTTCACCGGAGATCTCCGGGTCGACGGCGGCGTCCGGCCGCCGGAAGCGTGACGCCCGGTAACGCTCGGTCTCGGCCGGGGCGTCGCCGAGCGGGTCAGGGGTGCCGAAGCGGCGCGGTGAGCCGTACCGGTCGTCGTCGTCCGCCCGCTGCTCGGGAGCGGTCAGGGGATCGTCGTCGCGGTACCGCGACTCCGAGGTACCGCGCCAATCCGGGTCGCCGTAGCCGCGGTCGCGTTCACCCGGGTACCAGCGCGACTCCTGGTCGTCGGCAAAGCTGCGTCGTCCGTCCACGTCGGCACCGTATGCGACCGACCGGGTGTACGCCATTCCCGTCCCGCGCCTGGCCAGAGGCCATGTGCCATTTCGACCAGGTACGCAGAGTAACGGCCGGATTCGTGGATTAGCGCACGCCTAGCACACGAAAGGCATGATCGTCTGGTCGTCCACAGCCCCCTCGGTTGTCCACAGGCCGCGGCGACGGGGTCGCCCCGGCAGCACGTACGGGCGCAGGGTGCCGGCATGACCAAGCGGAACCAGGCGGTCGGCGGCTACGGGGAACGGTGCGCCGTCCGGCACCTGATCGAGACGGGCCTACGGCCGGTGGAGCGGAACTGGCGCTGCCCCTCCGGAGAGATCGACATCATCGCCTGGGACGGGCCGGTACTCGCCTTCTGCGAGGTGAAGACGCGCCGTACCACCCGCTTCGGCAGTCCCGCCGAGGCCGTGGTGGCGAAGAAGGCTCGTCGCCTGCGCCGGCTCGCCGCCGCCTGGCTCGCGAGCACCGGCACCACCGCCGACGAGATCCGCTTCGACGTCCTCTCGGTCCGGCTGCCCGCAGCCGGCCGGGCCCGGGTCGAACACCTCAAGGGCGCCTTCTGATGGCGCGCACGTCTCCGGTGGGTCTGCGATGAGCTACGCCCGGGTGCTCTGCGTCGGCCTGGTCGGGGTGACGGGACACCTGGTGGAGGTGGAGGCGGATCTCGCACCGGGCCTGCCCGGAGTGGTCATCTCCGGGTTGCCCGACACCGCACTGCACGAGGCGCGTGACCGGGTCCGGGCCGCAGTGGTGAACTCCGGCCAGCGCTGGCCCAACCGGCGGATCACCCTGAACCTGCTGCCGGCCACCCTGCCCAAGTTCGGCTCGGCGTTCGACCTGGCGATCGCGGTGGCGCTGCTCGGCGGCTCCGGCGAACTGCCGCTGCTGCCGCTTCACGGCGTGGCGATCCTCGGCGAGTTGGGGCTCGACGGCACGGTACGCCCGGTCCGGGGCGTCCTGCCGATGGTGGCCGCGGCGGCCCGGGCCGGTGTCGACCGGGTGATCGTGCCGGCGGGCAACGCGGCCGAGGCAGCCGTGGTGCCCGGCCTGCGGGTGCGGGGGGTGGACAGCCTGCACCGGCTGGTCTCTTTCGTCCGCGACGGCCGACCACTGATCGAACCGCCGGCCGACGACGCACCGGAGACGGTCACCGGCCCGGATCTCGCCGACGTCGCCGGGCAGGGGCTCGGCCGACGGGCGCTGGAGGTGGCCGCCGCCGGTGGACACCATCTGGCCTTGATCGGGCCGCCCGGCGCCGGCAAGACCATGCTGGCCGAACGCCTGCCGTCGATCCTGCCCACGCTGGACGACGACGCCGCGTTGGAGGTGACCGCGCTGCACTCGGTCGCGGGCCTGCTGCCGACCGGCGGGCGGCTGATCCGTCGGCCACCGTTCCAGGCCCCGCATCACACCGCCACCGTGCCCTCCATCGTCGGTGGCGGCGCGGGGCTGGCCCGGCCCGGCGCGATCTCCCTCGCCCACCGTGGGGTGCTCTTCCTCGACGAGGCACCCGAGTTCAGCAAGCCGGCGCTGGAGGCGCTGCGCCAGCCGCTGGAGCACGGTCGGGTGTTGCTGACCCGCAGCCGGGGCGGTGCCGAGTATCCGGCCCGGGCCCAACTGGTGCTGGCCGCCAATCCCTGCCCGTGTGCGAACCCGGCCGGCGACGACCGGTGCGAGTGCGCGCCGGTGGCCCGCCGCCGCTACCTCGCCCGGCTCTCCGGTCCGCTGCTCGACCGGATCGACCTCCAGGTGCGCCTGCCACCGATGCGGGCGGCCGAGCTGATGGAACCGGCCGCGCACGAGTCCTCGGCGGTCGTCGCCGCGCGGGTCGCCGCCGCACGGCAGGCCGCGGCCGGACGGTGGGCGGCGGTGGGGCGTCGACTCAACTCGGAGATACCCGGGCCGGCCCTGCGCCGCGCACCGTGGCGGCTGCCCAACCCGGTCACCGCCGACCTGCGCGCACGACTGGACTCCGGGTCGCTGTCCGCCCGGGGCTTCGACCGGGTGATCCGGCTCGCCTGGACGATCGCCGACCTGGACGGGCGGGCCCAGCCGGACCGGAAGGACATCGCCGAGGCCATCACACTCAGGACGGGAGAGGGCACGTGAACACGCACGAGGAGTCGCGGCTGGCGCGGGTGGCGCTGACCTGGCTGGCCGAACCGGGCACCCGCTCGGTCTACCGGTTGGTCGCCGAGATCGGGCCGGTGGCCGCACTGGACCTGCTGCTCGACGGCGGGGCACCGCAGGAGGGCCTGCGGGACGCCGTGGCCGCGCGGACCCGGGCCGGTGATCCCCGGGCCGTCGCCGCCGAGGCGCTGCACCGCACCGACCGGCTCGGTGCCCGCCTGGTCACGCCCGACGACGACGAGTGGCCGACGACCGTCGAACAGTTGCGCCATCTCCGGCTGGAGCTGCCCGGCAAGCAGCGTCGGGTCGACATCGAGACGGATCCGCCGCTCTGCTTCTGGGTACGCGGCGGGTGGCGGCTGGACGAGACGTTGGAGCGGTCGGTGGCGGTGGTGGGGGCACGGGCGGCCACGCCGTACGGCATGCACGTCGCCACCGACCTCGCCTACGGGCTGGCCGACCGGGAGTGGACGGTGGTCTCCGGCGGCGCGTACGGCATCGACGCCGCCGCGCACCGGGGCGCCCTGAATGCCGGCGGGTTGACCGTCGCGGTGCTCGCGTGCGGGGTGGACCGGCCGTACCCGCTGGGCAACACGGCGCTGTTCGACCGGATCGCCGAGACCGGCCTGCTGGTGAGCGAGTGGCCGCCGGGGGCCGAACCGTTGCGTCCGCGCTTCCTCATCCGTAACCGGGTGATCGCCGCAGCCACCCGGGGCACCGTGCTGGTGGAGGCGGCGGCGCGCAGCGGTGCGACCCAGACCACCCGGCGCGCGCTCGCCCTGAACAGGCGCGCGATGGTGGTGCCCGGACCGGTCACCTCGGCGATGTCGGTCGGCGCGCACGAGATCCTGCGGGAGGATCCGGCGGCCCGGCTGGTGACCGGGTTGGCCCAGGTGCTGGAGGAGGTGGGCCCGATCGGTGACCTGGCGCCGGTGCCGCGCGGTCCGGAGCACCCCGCCGACGCGCTCGACGACGACGCCAGGTCGATCCTGGAGGCACTGCCCCGACGCGGCACCGTCGGCGTGGACGACATCGCCGCGAGGGCCGGTCTGGCCGTCCGCACGGTGCTGCGGACGTTGCCGATGCTTGTGGAGCTGTCCCTCGTGGTGCGACGCGAGGACGGGTACGCCCTGGCTCACCCGGCTGGCCGGACGCCACGGTCCCGGTGAGCCGGCGAGGCCGTCCCCACCCGACGCGAGCGTCCCGCCGGGTCGGCCTGGTCGCGGGCCGTGCCGAGCCACCGTACGCTGGCAGCCGTGCGGGGTACGGGCGGGCAGGGCCGGGACGTCCGCGGCACCCGGGCGGTGCACGCGGCGCTGCCGGAGCCGCTGCGTGACGCGGTGGACGACTTCGCCCGCCACCTCGCCTCGGTCCGCAACCGGTCGGCGCACACCGTGCGGGCCTACGTCGCGGATCTGGTGTCCCTGATGGAGCATGCCCGACGGATGGGCTGCACCCAGGTCGCCGAGTTGACCTTGGACACGGTGCGTAGCTGGCTGGCCCGGCAACGCACGACGGGCGCGGCCCGCACCTCGATGGCCCGGCGTGCGGCGGCGGCGCGGACCTTCAGTGCCTGGGCGCACCGGGAGGGGCTGCTGCCCACCGACGTGGCCGCCACCCTGGCCAGTCCCCGCGCGCAGCGGACCCTGCCCACGGTGCTCCGCGTCGACCAGGCCGCCCAGCTCGTCGAGGCACCGACCCGCGTCACCGCCCCCGCCCCCGCCCCCGGCACCACGTCGAAGGCCACCGGCCACGGCACCGCGCCGGAGACCGCCGGCCACGGTGGCGCGTGGGAGACCAGCGGCACCGATGCCGTGCCAGAGGCCGCCGACACCGACGTCGGGCGGACGGATCGGGGACACCGCCCGCCCGCCGACGGCCCCGGCGAGCCGGATCCGGCCGCCGAGGCGGTGCGGCTGCGGGACCGGGTGCTGCTGGAGTTGCTCTACGGCACGGGGGTACGGATCAGCGAGGCGTGCGGGCTCGACGTGGCCGACGTCGACCACGCCCGGCGGGTGATACGGGTCCTCGGCAAGGGTGGTCGGGAACGGACCGTGCCGTACGGGCTGCCCGCCCAGCGTGCCCTCGACGACTGGCTGCGGCACGGGCGGACGGTGCTGGCGGTCCCGGATTCGCGCGACGCGCTGCTGCTCGGTGCTCGGGGCGGGCGCCTGAACCCGACGACCGCCCGCCGGATCGTCGCCGGGTACGCCGACGCCGTCGACCTGCCCCCGACCAGTCCGCACGCACTGCGCCACTCGGCCGCCACCCACCTGCTCGAAGGTGGCGCGGACCTGCGGGCGGTGCAGGAGTTGCTGGGGCACTCGTCGCTGGCCAGCACCCAGGTCTACACCCACGTCTCGGTGGAGCGGCTGCGCGCGGCCTACCGGCAGGCCCACCCCCGCGCCTGACCGGAGCGGGCCGGGCGACGCCGGTCAGCGGTTACGATCATCAGGTGAGCGTCCCGCCGCCGCCCGAGTCGATCTCGGGCGCCCGTCTGCTCTTCTCCCTCGATCCGGCGACCAGTCACCTCAACCACGGTTCGTTCGGGGCGGTGCCGATCGTCGCGCAACGGGCCCAGCAGCGGTTGCGCGACGAGATGGAGTCCGACCCGCTGCGCTTCTTCGTGCAGGGACTGGCCGACCGGATCGCGCACACCCGCCGGCACCTGGCGGGTTTCCTCGGTGCCGACCCGGACGGCACCGCGCTGACCCCGAACGCCACCACCGGCGTGGCGGTGGTGCTCCAGTCACTCGGGCTGCGCGACGGCGACGAGGTGGTCACCACCGATCACGGCTACGGCGCAGTCACCCTGTCGGTGCAGCGGGAATGCCGCCGGAGCGGGGTGACCCACCGTGTGCTGCGGGTGCCGCTGGCCGCCACCGACGAGGAGATCCTGCAGATCGTCCGGTCCGGGCTGCGTCCGGGGCGTACCCGGCTGCTGGTGGTGGACCAGGTCACCTCGGCCACGGCCCGGCTGTTCCCGGTCGCCGCGATCGTCGGGATCGCGCGGGAGCAGGGCGTACCGGTGCTGGTCGACGCCGCCCACGCACCGGGCATGCTGGCCGCGTCGGTGCAGAGCATCGGTGCCGACTTCTGGGTCGGCAACCTGCACAAGTGGGGGTACGCGCCACGCGGCACCGCGGTGCTCGTGGTGTCACCGGACTGGCGGGACCGGATCGAGCCGCTGGTGGTCTCCTGGGAGCAGGAGTCGGGCTTCCCCGGCCGGTTGGAGTGGCAGGGGACGGCGGACTACACGGCGTGGCTCAGCGCACCGGCCGGGCTCTACACGCTGCGCAGCCTCGACGTGGACCGGGTACGCGCACACAACGCCGCACTGGCCGCGTACGGGCAGCGGGTGGTCGGGGACGCGCTGGCGGTGCCGCCGGCCGAGCTGCTCGATCCCGGCGGACCGACCGTCGCCATGCGGATCGTCCCGTTGCCGGCGGGCCTCGCCACGAACCTCGACGCGGCGCGGGCGTTGCAGGCCCGGATCTTCGAGCGGCTCGCCACCCAGGTGGCGGTCATGACCTTCGGCGGACGGGGACTGCTGCGACTCTGCGGTCAGGTGTACAACTCGCCGGACGAGTACGAGCGGCTCGCCGTCCGCCTGCCCGCCCTGCTCGCCCAACGCTGACCACGTCCCGCCGCTGCGCCGCCCCTCGTCCCGGGTCGTCGGGGAGTGGGACACGGTCGGGTCCGGGTCGAGCGGCAGCAGCCGGGATCGGCCGAGACCCAGCAGCGCCAGCGGATCGAGGTAGTCGTCTCCCCGGCGCAGACCCCAGTGCAGGCAGGCCGCCTCGGGGCAGCCGGCGTGGCCCGGCAGCAGGGTGCCCAGCGCGGTGCCCGCCGACACCGACGTGCCGACCGTGACGTCCGGCTGGACCGGCTCGTAGGTGGTGCGCAGGCCGTCCGGGTGCCCGACGGAGAGCACCGGACGGCCAGCGACCATGCCGGCGAACAGGACCGTGCCGGTGCCGGCGGACCGGATCGTCGTCCCGGCCGGGACGAGCAGGTCGACTCCGCGATGACCGGGCAGCCACGGTCGGGGTGGCGGATCGAACCGACGGACCGGATGCGGCCGGCCGTCGACCGGCCACCTGAACCGCTCGACCTCCACCGACCGCTCCGGCGCGACTCGCAACGGCACGACCGGGAACGAGGCGGCTGGTGCGGGCGAGGGCGATGCAGCAGTCGCAAGCGGCACGTCCGGACGCGGCGCGACAGCGGGCTGGACGGCCGCACGCCCGGTTCGCACCGGACCGGTGTGCGGCATGACCGCGACCGCCGGCGATGCCAGGACCGGCAGCAGCGCGACGGGACCGGCGAGCAGCACGCCCCGCCTACCGCCTCTGCGGGCCGCCGATCGCAGGCGTGCCGCATCGGCGGGCGGGACGACGGGACACCGGCACGCAAGGGGACACGGAGTGACCGTCAGGCGCGCACGCGCGGCAAGAGATGGCACAACCTCGCCACCCCACGGCGATACGCGCCCGCCCGGGACAGCCACCGATCCGGACCGCAGCAGGGCAGGCCACGCCGATGCACGGGCCACCAGGGCCGACCACACCAGGGCGGGCCATGCCGAGACAGGCGACGCCGGGGCGGCGGAGGGGACGGGTCTGATCAGCGACCGGAGGGACATGTCGGCGATCCTGACTCGACGGATCGTTGTCCGCCGTCCCCCGGGCCTCGCCTGTGGACAGCGGAGCGTCCTGTGGACAAGCCGCGCCGGAGGGAGCCGATCTGCTATGGCACCGCGCCTAGGCTCGACCGGGTGACACGTGACTGGTACGCCTGGCACGACCGGTACACCGACCCCGCCTCGTCGCTGTCCCGACGGGTGACGGAGGTGCGGACCCGCCTCGTCGCGGCGCTGGACGGGGCGCGGCCCGGACCACTGCGGGCAGTCGCACCGACGCGTACGCCGCGACCGGTGCCGGGCGGGGTGACGATGTTCGAGTTCACCGGGCGGCCGACCGACGAGGTCGACCGCTGACCGGACATGGTGGACGGATCGCGGCGGTGGGGGCCACCGACGATGCCCGTCCGGGCGGGGACGTGCGGGTCAGCCGCCGAAGCCGGAGTCGGCGGGGAGGGAGATGTCCGGCTTCTCCAGCTCCTCGACGTTGACGTCCTTGAACGTCATCACGCGAACGTTCTTCACGAACCGGGCGGGACGATACATGTCCCACACCCACGCGTCGTGCATCTCGACCTCGAAGTAGACCTCGCCGTCGGAGTTGCGCACGTGCAGGTCGACCTGGTTCGCCAGGTAGAACCGGCGCTCGGTCTCCACCACGTAGGAGAACTGACGGACGATGTCGCGGTACTCCCGGTAGAGCTGGAGCTCCATCTCGGTCTCGTACTTCTCGAGATCTTCCGCGCTCATCGCACTCCGCCTTCCATGACCACATCTTCCCCCACCGACGCCGGAGGCCGAGGCTGCTCGCCCAACGCCACGCCGACGGTACCCCCTGCGGCGGCTGAGCGCTCCATCGGCTCGTCCGGGCTTGCACCCAGCGGTCGCCGGGAGCGTGGCGGCCGACCGTCCCGCCCCGAGGCGGCGGCTACGTTGACGTACGAGAACCGGTGCTGCGGGCACGGCCCACGGTCACGCAACGCCGCACTGTGCTCCGCGGTGACGTACCCCTTGTGTTCGGCGAAGCCGTAGCCGGGATGCACCGCGTCCAACTCCACCATGATCCGGTCCCGGGTGACCTTGGCCAGCACGCTCGCCGCCGCCACGCAGGCGGCCACCCGGTCGCCCTTCCACACCGCCAGGCCCGGCACGCCCAGACCGTCCACGCCGAACCCGTCGGTCAGCACGTACTCCGGGCGCACCGTCAGTGAGGCGAGCGCCCGCCGCATCGCGGCCAGGTTGCACACGTGCAGCCCCCGGGCGTCGACCTCCTCGGCCGGTACGACCACCACCGCGTACGCCAGGGCACGCGCGACGACCTCGTCGTACACCCGATCCCGGCTGGCCGGGGTGAGCAGCTTGGAGTCGGCCAACCCGTCGATCTCGCCGCGCCGCCCCTCGGGCAGGATCGCGGCGGCGGCCACCAGCGGCCCGGCGCAGGCGCCCCGACCGGCCTCGTCGGCACCGGCGACGTGTCGGAAGCCCCGTCGTTGCAGGGCGCGCTCCAGCGCGTAGAGACCGGCGTCGCGGCGCACCACGGTGCGGGGCGGGGTCAGCATGCCGCACCCGAGGTCCGGGCCGGGCCGTCGGCGAGCACCCGGGCCAGCACCTGCGGCAGGTCCTGCGGGTAGTACCGCTCGTCGGTGCCGGCCAGCTCCGCCGCCGACCACCAGCGATGGCCGTCCACGCTGCCTCGCTCGACCTCGTTGAAGCCCGCGGTGTCGACCTCGTGCGCCGCCACCCGGACGACGAAGAACCGCTGCTCCTGCCGATACCACACCCCGTCGAAGGTGAACTCGATCAGGTCGGCGTGGACGGGCTCGCCCATCTCGGTCACGGACAGCCGCAACCCGGTCTCCTCGGCCAACTCACGGGCGGCGCCCTCGGCGTAGGTCTCCCCGGGGTCGAGGCCACCACCGGCGGTGAACCACCAGCGGCCGTGCTCCGGTCGGGCCGGGTCGGCACCACGGAAGAGCAGCAACCTGCCCGCCGCGTCGACCAGGAGCACGCGGGCGGCGCGCCTCGGGGTGTAGACCGTCACCGCACCAGACTGCCAGACCCGGCCGACAACTCCCACGCCACCCGTTGCCGGGCGGCCGGGATCAGGGTTGCGGGATCGACTCGAACTGCTCGGGCACGGTCAGCAGGGTGGCCCGGTCGACCGGCCAGAAGATCGTGAAGGCCCGGCCCACCACGTCCTGCTCGGGAATGGTGGCCGTGTCGATGTTCTGCCCGGACTGTTGGTAGTGCTCCAGCGAGTCGCCGGAGGCGGAGCGGTGGTCACCCATCACCCAGAGTCGGCCCGGCGGCACCTGCACGTCGAACTCCTGGTCCGCCGGCTTGTCGCGCCGCCCGTCGAAGGAGAAGATGTACGGCTCGTCCAGCGGCGTACCGTTGATCACCAGCCGGTCCTGGTCGTCGCAGCAGACGATCCGGTCGCCGCCGACGCCGATCACGCGCTTGATGAAGTCCTCTCCCGCCGGGTTGCCGCTCCACTCGACCGGAGCCTTGAAGACGATCACCTCGCCGCGGTGCGGGGACCGGAAGTTGTACACCAGCTTGTTGACCAGCACCCGATCGTCGATCTTGAGCGTATTCTCCATCGACGGCGAGGGGATGAAGAAGGTCTGCAGTACGAAGGCACGTACCAGTACCGCGACCACGATCGCCACCCCCAGAAGGATGGGCAGTTCCTTCCAGAACGAGTGGCGCGACTTGTCGGTCTGCTCGTCAATCACGGAAGGAGCCTACGTTGCCGGGTCGAGGACCACCGTCCGGAACGCGCGAGAACGGTCAGCGTGGCCGCGATGGGGAGGATCAGGACGACGTCCCCCACGGGTGTGGGCCGGACCGGCGGCGCGGCACCGCCGGCCCCGGCGGGCGGGGCGACACCGGCGAACGTCTCCGGGATCGGCAGCGAGTGCCAGCGGTTCGACGGCCAGACCACCGCGAACGCCCGGCCCACCACGTTGTCGATCGGCACCGGGCCCTGGCAGCGCGCGTCCTGCGAGACCAGTCGATGGTCACCCAGCACGAAGATCTGCCCCGGCGGTACGACGATCTCCTCGAACCGCCGGGAGCGGCACTCCTCCGGGTTCGGCGGCAACTCCAGCGGCGAGTCCCGCAGCACGTACGCCGACTCGTCCAGCGGGGTGCCGTTGACGAGCACCCGGCCCTCGTCGTCGCAGCAGCTCACCCGGTCGCCGGGCAGCCCGATGACGCGCTTGATGAAGTCCTTCTCGCCGGGCCGGCCGAGGCCGACCAGATCACCGATGGTGCGGCCCAGCTTGTCGGCGAAACCGGTGGGCGGCTGTGTGTCGACCTGCGGCACCCACTGTTCGGTGCCACGGAAGACGACCACCTCGCCGCGTTCCGGGTCGCGCATGGTGTAGACGACCTTGTTGACCAGCACCCGGTCGTTGACCAGCAGCGTGTCCTCCATCGACCCGGAGGGGATGAAGAACGCCTGGAGCAGGAAGGTGCGGATCAGCACCGCGAGGCAGAACGCGACGACGAGCAGCAGCGGCAGCTCCTGCCAGAGCGGCATCTGCGGTCTGGTGCGCCGGGTGCGGCGTCGCCACGGATCGACCGCGCCGCTGTCGTCAAGCGCCTGTACCACGCCCACTCCCCGGTCCGCAGAAACGACTACCGCCCGGAAGTCTCGTCGAGACCTCCCGGGCGGCAGTGGCGTCCATCCGCCTGTCCGGCGGATCACCGCTTGGCTGCGCCCGTACCGACCAGGGTAGTGCGGTCTGGCCGGTACGGCATACGCGCAGCTCGGGCGGCGTGGCGTAGCGCGATGTCAGCTCGGCTGCTTCTCGCGCAGCTCCTTGATCTTGGCCTTCTTGCCCCGCAGCTCCCGCAGGTAGTAGAGCTTGGCGCGGCGCACGTCACCACGGACCACGACCTCGATCCGGTCGATCGCCGGGCTGTTGATCGGGTAGGTCCGCTCGACACCCACACCGAAGCTGAGCTTGCGGACGGTGAACGTCTCGCGCAGCCCGTCGCCCTGGCGGCGGATGACGACGCCCTGGAAGATCTGGACCCGGGACCGGTTGCCCTCGACGACCCGCGCATGCACCTTGACGGTGTCACCGGCACGGAAGTCGGGCAGGTCGGTGCGCTTCGACTGGGCGTCAAGGGCGTCCAGGATGTTCATCGTGGTGTCCTCGTGAGGCTCACGGCGCACCGTCACTCGGCGCGCGGATGGGTGATACTGATCCCCGGGTGGTGGCCGGCCGGAACCGACCCCGGTCGGGGATCCTCGCAGCCGTCCACGGCGTGGGCGACTGCGGCAACCCCCCTACTTTGCCACATCCGCCCCGGGCACCTGAAATCCGGCCCGGTCCAGCGCCGCGACGTCCCGCTTGTCGAGGCTGCCCGGGTCGATCGCGGCGAGCATGTCGGGACGACGCCGACCGGTCCGGGCCAGCGCCTGGTCCCGACGCCAACGGGCGATCCGGCCGTGGTCACCGGAGCGCAGGACCGCCGGCACCTCCAGATCGCGCCAGGTCGCCGGCTTGGTGTACATCGGCGCTTCCAGCAGCCCGTGCGCGTGCGACTCGTCGTCGAGCGAGCCGGCGTTGCCGAGTACGCCGGGCAGCAGGCGGGTCACCGCCTCCAGGATCACCAACACCGCGACCTCACCACCGAAGAGCACGTAGTCGCCGAGGCTGACCTCGGTGACCGGCATCCGGGTCGCGGCGTGGTCGAGCACCCGCTGATCGATGCCCTCGTACCGGCCGCAGGCGAACAGCAGGCGCGGCTCGGCGGCCAGCTCGTGCGCCAGCGCCTGGGTGAACGGCACCCCGGCCGGGGACGGCACCAGCAGGCGGGGCGCGGGCAGCTCCGGCGGGGCCAGCGCGTCCAGCGCGTCGCCCCACGGCTCGGGCCGCATCACCATGCCGGGACCACCGCCGTACGGGGTGTCGTCGACGGTGCGGTGCACGTCGTGCGTCCAGGTCCGCAGGTCGTGTACGGCCAGCCGCAGCGTGCCGTTGGTCCGGGCCCGGCCGACCAGTGACAGGTCCAGCGGGGCGAAGTACTCCGGGAAGATCGACACGATGTCGACGCGCATCAGGGTGCTCCCGGGTCTACAGGTCGAGCAGGCCGCCGGGCGGGTCGACCACCACACGACCACCGGCGAGATCGACCTCGGGGACGATCTCCTTGACGAACGGGATCAGCGCGGTACGCCCCTCGGGACGACGCAGCACCAGCAGGTCGGAGGCGGGAGCGTGGTCGATCCGCGCCACCTCGCCGAGGCGCTCGCCGTCCGGTGTGACCACGGCCAGGCCCACGAGCTGGTGATCGAGGAACTCCTCCGGGTCCTCCGGCGGGGCGACCCCGGCGCTGTCCACTCCGACCAGGGTGCCGCGCAACGCCTCCGCGACGTCGCGGTCCAGCACTCCCTCGAAGGCGACCAGCATCCGCCCCTGGTGCCAGCGGGCCGACTCCACGGTCAGCTCGTCGGGCACCTCGAACGGCACCCCGGGACCGGCGGGGGCCGCGCCTCGACCGTTCGCGGCGTTCGCCCCCGCCATGGTGGTCAACACCATGCCGGGGGCGAACCGCGTCTCGGGCTCGTCCGTCCGCACCTCCACGGTGACCTCACCACGGATGCCGTGCGGCTTGCCGATCCTGCCGACGATGAGCAGCATCAGTACGAGTCGACGATGTCGACGCGCACGCCGCGCCCACCGATGGAGCCGATCACCTGGCGCAGCGCCTTGGCGGTCCGGCCGGACCGCCCGATCACGGTGCCCAGGTCCTCGGGGTGCACGCGGACCTCGAGCCGCTTGCCCCGACGGGAGTCGACCATCCGGACGCGTACGTCCTCGGGGTGGTCGACGATGCCCTTGACCAGGTGCTCCAACGCCGGCCGCAGCGCCATGTCAGGCCTGCTCGCCGGACTCGGCGGCGGCCGGCTCCTCGGCCTTCGGGGCCTCGGCCTCGGCGGCCTTGGCGGCCTTCTTCGCCGGCTTGGCCGGCGTCTCGGCCAGACCGGCGGCGGCCTTCGCCTCGGCCTCGTACGCCGCCTTGCGGTCGGCCCGCTCGGGGGCGACCTTCAGCGGCGGCGGGGCCGGCAGGCCCTTGTACTTCTGCCAGTCACCGGTCAGCTCCAGCAGGCGCTGCACCGCCTCGCTCGGCTGGGCGCCGACGGACAGCCAGTACTGGACCCGCTCCGACTTGACCTCGATCACCGAAGGGTCTTCCTTCGGCTGGTAGATCCCGACGAACTCGATCGCCCGGCCGTCGCGCTTGGTGCGCGAGTCGGCGACGACGATGCGGTACTGCGGGTTGCGGATCTTGCCCATCCGCAGGAGCCGGATCTTTACGGCCACGGTTGTTTCGCTCCTGTTGCGATATCACCGGCCCGGTATGGGCGGTGTGCATGGGTGAACGCCGACCGGCACAGTGGGGTTGGGCCGGAGACCGCTCGGGTGGACTGGCGACGCGCCCGGGTTAGAGGGCGCCGGACACGCGCCGGATACCAGCCAGCCATTCTGCCAGATCGGTCCCGGATCCCTCACACCGGACCTGCCCTGCGACACCGACCGACATCCGAAGGTGACCCGGATCACACCCGACCGGCGGGGTCAGCGGGCCGGTGGGCGGTCCCAGCCGGGCGGCAACTCCGGCGGGACGGTCCACTCTGCCGGCGGGAGGAAGTCGCACCAGGTGCCGTCGAACGGGAACCCGCCCGCCTCTGCGGTCCGGACGGCCCGCTTGCCCTCGGCCCGGACCGCCGCCTCGTCCGACACCCAGTAGTGCTCCGGGAAGGCGAGCCGCTCGGTGAACTCGTCCTCGTCCTTCCACTCCCAGCTCAGGTCGGGACGCACCACCACGTCGAGATCCTGGTCCACGATGTCGACGCCGGCCAGGTCGCCGTCGTCCCAGCGGACCCCGTGTTCCTCCAGGTTGACGTACCAGTGGGCGAAGCACCCCTGCGCGTCCTGGAACCACCAGACCGAGTGGGCGGCGCCCGTCGGCAGGAACTTCAGCAGCGGCGGTCCCACCCACCGGCCGGTCGCCATCCGGTACGTCGAGACGACCCACTCGGCGAACGGGACGCCCCGCATGCCCACGCCGGCCTCGGTCACCTCGCTGGCCACCGCCGTGTCCCGGGCCAGCCAGAGGAGCAGGCCCCGGTCGTCGTCGCTGACCACGCGCATCGGGCGCACCCATCCGATCCGGCCCCGCCGGACGTTGCGGTGCACGATCAGGCGGCCCGGTTGGAATCTCACCGTCGCGACCGGCGCCTCAGTACGCGCGAGCCAGGATGGCGACCAGGTCGGGCTCGTCCTCGGTGTCCGGCACCGAGCCGTCGGCGCGGACCAGGCAGCGGACCGTGACACCCTGCCCGTTGGCCTTCGCCTCGCCCTCGACCCCGACCGCCGACCACGGCACCCGGGCCCAGCCGGTGCCCGCCGCCTCCAGCGCCTCGTCCAGGGTCGCCACCTCGACCGTGCGGGACTGACGGAAGGCCAGCGCCTGGTCGTGCAGGGACTGCTGGTCGGCCTCCAGGGCGGCGAGGACCGCACCGACCACGTCGGCCACCGGCGTGGGCGCCTTCGACCCGTCGGTCCGCCGCACCACGACCGCGTTGCCGGCGGCCAGGTCACGGGGACCGACCTCGACGCGTACCGGATAGCCGCGCAGCTCGGCGTCGACGGCCCGGCGGCCGAACGGGGTGTCGGTGCGGTCGTCGAGGGTGACCCGGACACCGGCGTCCCGCAGCGCGTCGCGGAGCTTGGTCGCCGCCGCGCCGACGCCGTCGCCGTCCTTGACCACCATCACGTACGCCTGCACCGGCGCCAGCTTCGGCGGCACCCGCAGCCCGTTGTCGTCGCCGTGGCACATGATCAGGCCGCCGAGCATCCGGGTGGAGGTGCCCCAGGAGGTGGTCCAGGCGTGTTCCCGGCCGCCCTCGGCGGAGGAGTAGCTGATGTCGAACGCCTTGGCGAAGTTCTGTCCCAGCTCGTGACTGGTGCCGAGCTGGAGCGCCTTGCCGTCGCCCATCATGCCTTCGCAGGTGTACGTGGCGGTCGCCCCGGCGAAGCGCTCACGGGCCGTCTTGAGCCCGACCACCACCGGGATGCCGAGCACGTTGACCATCAGGTCCTCGTACGCCTCGTGCAGGATCTGCCGGGCGTACGCGCGGGCGTCGGCGCGGGTGGCGTGCGCGGTGTGCCCCTCCTGCCACAGGAACTCGCTGGTACGCAGGAAGACCCGGGGCCGCAGTTCCCAGCGGACCACGTTGGCCCACTGGTTGAGCAGCAGCGGCAGGTCCCGGTACGAGTCGATCCACTTGGCCATGAACTCGCCGATCACCGTCTCGCTGGTGGGGCGCACCACGACCGGCTCGGCCAACTGCTTGCCGCCACCGTGGGTGACCACCGCCAGCTCCGGCGAGAAGCCCTCGACGTGCTCGGCCTCGCGCTTGAGGTAGCTCTCCGGGATGAACAGCGGGAAGTACGCGTTCTCCGCCCCGGCCGCCTTGATCCGGTCGTCCATCTCGGCCTGCATCCGCTCCCAGATGGCATAGCCGGCCGGTCGGATCACCATGGTCCCCCGCACCGGCCCGTTGTCGGCCAGCTTCGCCTTCGCGATGAGGTCCTGGTACCAGCGGGGAAAGTCCTCCGCCCGGGGAGTCAGCACACGCGCCATGACCGCACATCCTATGCGCCCCACCCGTCCCCTCCCCCGCTCCCACCCCACCCTCCCGAGTTGATCAAGAGGTTCGGGTCGCCGTCAGGCGCGGAACCCGACCCGAACTCCTTGATCGACCGCGAACTCGACCGCGACCGGGCGGGGTGGGGTGGGTCAGCGGAGGGGGTGGCCGCGGAGGATCAGGCGGGTGGGGGTACGCAGGGCGTTCAGGTCGCGGCGGGGGTCGTCGGGATAGACGGAGAGGTCGGCCAGGCCGCCCTCGACGAGGCCGGGGAAGCCCAGCCAGGCACGGGCACCCCAGGAGGCGGCGGCGAGCACGTCCGTACGGGACATGCCGGCCTGCTCGTGCAGCAGCAACATCTCCTCGACGGCGAGCCCGTGGTCGATCCCGCCGCCCGCGTCGGTGCCCACGTAGATCGGCACCCCCGCCTCGTAGGCGGCGCGCACCACCTGCGGGAAGCGGTCACGCAGGGCGAGCATGTGGTCGGCGTACCCGGGGAACTTGGGTCGGGCCTGGTCGGCGATGCCGCCGAAGGTCCGAATGTTGATCATCGTGGGGATCAGCGCGGTCCCCTGCCGGGCCATCAGGTCGATCAGGTCGAGGCTCAGCCCGGTGCCGTGCTCCACCGAGTCCACCCCGGCCCGCACCATGATCTCCACCGCGGACTCGCTGAAGGTGTGCACGGCGGCGCGGGCCCCGGCGGCGTGCGCGGCGGCCACCGCGGCGGTCATCGTCTCCGCGTCCCAGGCCGGGGCCAGGTCACCGACGCCCCGGTCGATCCAGTCGCCGACCAGCTTGACCCAGCCGTTGCCGGCGGCGGCCTGCGCGGTCACGGCGGCGGTGACCTCGGCCGCGTCGACCTCCAACCCGATGTCGCGCAGGTAGCGCCTGGGCGGCGCGACGTGCCGGCCCGCGCGGGCCAGGCGCGGCAGGTCGGGCTCGTCCTCCAGCTCCGGGTACGGGAACGGCGAACCGGCGTCCCGGATCGCGAGGACACCGGCGTCCCGGTCGGTACGGGCCAACGCGCGGGCGTGGTCGAGCGAGGCGATCGGCGTGCCGCCCCGGGCGATGCCGATGTGGCAGTGCGCGTCGACCAGACCGGGCAGCACGAAGCCGCCGTCGACGACCGTCTCGGCGCCGGGCACCGGTTCGAAGGTGACCCGGTCGCCGACCAACCACAGGTCGCGGACCTCGTCGTCGGGCAGGAGCACACCACGCACGTGCAGAGCCATGTGACAGTCCTACCCGATCACCACCTCCTCGCGGCCGTCAGGGCAGGTGGAGAGCCCGCAGAATTGTTTCTTCCGAGCGATGATCGGCACGAAAGAGGCTTTCTCGCGGTCACGTCGATCGGTAATCTTTGCCTCGCCGCACACGGGTGGGCCGTTCTTAGACGGTAGGAGTCGCGAAATGATCGAGGCCATCGTTTCCGCCGCACTACTCAAGATCGCAGAAGGGTCCGGGGCCGCGGTCGTCGACGCCATTCGGCAACGATTCCTGCGCAGAAACGAGCCGGACGAGGTCGTCGGGGCGCTGGAGCGGACCGCGGACCGGATCCCGTCCGCTGAGGACACCGCGCGACTGGTCGAGGTGCTCTCGGCGTACGCGGCCGAGGATCCCCGTCTCCTGGAGGCGCTCCGGCAGGTGTCGGTGTCGGGCGGGGCGGTCAACTCGGTCACCTCCAGCACGGTGGGCAAGCTCATCCAGGCCCAGCACGTCGGCGACGTCACCATGTGACCGGCGGACCCGATCGGAAGCTCCGATCTCCGCCAGGAATCCGTTGCCGGAAAGGGCGAAGACATGGTCCCCGCTGACGAGAACACACCACGCAACGTCGCCCGGGAACTCACTGCCAACCAGGTGCTCCAGGTGGGTACGTCCGGGGCGATCTACGTCCAGCAATCACGCTCGACGATGTGGTCGGCGGAAATTCCACGCATGCTTCCCGGTGGGATCGGAAGAATCGTCGGCCGGCACCATCTCCTCCAGGCGATGGACGAGGCGATGGGCGAACCGGGGTCACGCTCCTGCATGCTCTGGGGACTGGCCGGCTCGGGAAAGACCACGCTCGCCCTGGCCTGGGCGAGTTCGCGCATCGACAACTATCCCGACGGTCAGTTCTTCGTCGACATGCGGGCGTACTCCGGCACCCCCCGGATGGAGGCCCGCGACGCGGTACGCACCTTCCTGGCCACGCTCGGGATCACCCGGGGCGACCTGCCGGACAACGAGGACGAGTGGGGCAACGTGTTCCGGTCCGCCACCGCCGGCCGGCGCTGCCTCGTCATCGTCGACAACGTGGGCTCCTACGACCAGGTGCGCGACCTGGTCCCCGGGTACGGGTCGGGACTGGTGGTCACCAGCCGCCGCGCCATCCCGGAGATGAGCGTCCGGCACGAGGCCCGGGTGCTCAAGCTTCCGCTGCTGACCACGGAGGAGGGGGTGGAACTCCTCGCCGAGCGGGTCGGGTTCGTCCGGGTCGAGCAGGGCGACCGCAGCGCCCGCCGCATCGTCGAACTCCTGGAGGGACACCCGTTGGCGCTCGCCATCGTCTCGGCCAAGCTCGCCATCCACAGCAGTTGGACCGTACGCGACGCGATGCTGGGCATCGAGTCGGACCGCAACCCGCTGCGCTTCCTCGACGGGGCCGGGCTCGGCATCGAGGTGGGACGGGTGATCTCCTGGTCGGTCGAGGACCTGGACACACCGGCCCGGCGCGTCCTCTACGTCGCGTCGATGCTGCCGAGCACCGAGTGCTCGCTGTCGGTGCTCTCGTTGATCCTCGACCTGCCCCGGCGCGACTGCGACCGCCTGCTCCAGTCCCTCTGTCTGGCCTCCCTGGTCGACGAGATCGGCATCGGGCGCTACCGGATGCACGACATCATCAAGGCGTACCTGACCGAGACGCGCTCCCGGGTGATGAGCGACGAGGAACAGCAGGCGTACGCACGCCGGATCCGCGTCGTCCACCTGGCGCTCAGCTACGCCGCCGACCGGGCCATCGACCCGAACCGGCATCCGTCGCCGGTGGACCGGGAGACGGCCGACCTGGCCGACGCCGCCCGCTTCGACGTCACCGAGGCGCTGGCCTGGTTCGAGTCGCTGACACCGTCGCTGACCTTCCTCGTCGAGGAGGCGACGGCCGCCGGGGACTTCACGTTCGTCACCCGGTTCGCCCGCTCGGTGAACACGTTCCTGTACTGGCGACAGGACGTGACCAGGACACTCGCCGTCCAGGAGGCGGCGGTCGCCGCGTCGGTCGCCGGGGACCCGGCGATGGAGGCGTTCTCCCGGCGGGCTCTGGGCCGGGCCCTGGCCGACGTCGGGCGGCTGGCGGACGCGAAGGCGGAGTTGCGGGCCTCGATGGCGCTCGACGCCGCCCAGCACGACGACAGCGGGGTGGCCTCCGCCCAGCACGCCATGGCCGAACTCGCGCTGCGCTCCGGCGAGTACGTCGAGGCGCTGCGGTGGGGTCTGCGTGCGGCCCGGGAGTCGCGCCGGACGGGCAAGCCGGTACGCGAGGCGCGCGGCCTGTACGACGCCGCCCGCGCGCTCACCGAGACGGGTCACCACTGGTGGGCGCACGCCCTCGGGCTGCGCAGCCTGTCGATCTGCGAGGACGCGCAGAACGCCTACGGCCGGGCCCTGGCGCTGCGCCTGCTCGGGGACGTGGGCCTGCGCTCCGGCGACCTGGAGCAGGCCTGCACCTGGCTGGAGCGGGCATGGCGGGTGGAGGACTCGCTCGGCAACGTGCGGTCGGTGCGGACGATCCTGGCGCAGTTGGCGCACGCCTACGCCGAGCTCGGTGACGAGAGCGCCGGTGACGAGGTCAGACGGGCCCTGGCCCGCCTGGAGCGCCATCCCGACCTGACCCGGTCGACGCTCACGGTCGGGACGACCACGCCGTGAGCACCAGGTACGCGCCGCTCGTGTCGGCCGCCGAGTTGGCGCGCCCGCAGGCGTACCGCCAGTTGCGCCGGCCGGAGGTCGCCGAGGACTTCCGGCGCGCCGTCGAGGCGCTCGTCGGGCAGGCGTGTCGAGGCGAGGCGGACGGCGTGCGGCTGGCCGAGGCGTTCGTCGCCATGAGCCGCGACCTCGCCGGTGAGGGCGCGCTCAGCTTCGCCGGTCTGCTGTCCGCGTCCCGCTTCGCGGCGGCCCGCACCGCGTACGACGCGGAGATGAGCACCAGCGGCAGCCGGGGCACGCTGCACAACTATCTGAACGCGAGCCACTCGCGGCGGCTGCTCGACGATCCGCACTTCCGGGAGACGTTCGCCCACCCGCTGCTGGTCGCGCTCGTCGCCCACGCCCTCGGTGGACCGGTGAAGATCGTGGACCTGCGGGCCAAGGACACGCAGCCGCTCGACGTGGTCGCCCGGGACAACACCCTGCACATCGACAACAACCCGTTCATGGACGAGTTCAAGGTGATCGTGACCTGGACGCTGGGCACGGATCGCGGGCCCGCCGGGCAGGGGCTCACCTATCTGCCCCGGACCAACCGGCTCTTCCGGCAGTGTTCCGTCGACGCGGACGGTGCGGCGTCGAGTGACGAGGACAGTTGCATCTTCCCGTCCCGGGCCCGGGTCGACGAGGCGCTGGCCGCCCAGGCCCGGTTCTTCGACGACCGGCAGCCGCGCGTCGTCCACCTGGAGAACCTGACCGCGCCCTGTCACACGATCTTCGCCGCGAGCCGGGTGGTCCATCACCGCTACCGGACCTCGACCGGCGCGCCGCGCAGCGCGATCATGGCGTCCTTCCACCGGGTCGACGACGGGACCGACCAACTCGGCGTACCGGACCTGACCGGCTCGGAACTCGACCGGTTCCTGCTGGCGGGACCGGCCGGGTCGAGCTTCCTGGAGGTCCTCCGGGGCGAGGTCACCCGCATCGTGGCCGCTCTGCGCCTGTCGCTCACCCGCCCCGGCCTGGTGGTCGACACCGACCGTCGGCTGCTGACGGGTGAGGCCCTCCGCACCTGGTACGCCCGCCAGAGTGCGGGAGTCACGCTGAACCGGCTCCGCGAGGCCGACCTGGCCGGCGACGGCGCCGTGTCCGCCGACGAGCGCCTGGTGCGGCGGATGCGGTACGACCTCCAGGGCCCATTGAACATGCCGTTGTACGCGGACATGAGCGAGGAGATCCGCAAGCGCGCCCGGATCGTCATCCGGGAGATGGCACCGGAGCAGATCCACGACTGCCTGACGCGGTTGCGGGCCGACTGTGTCCGGCAGGGCGCACCCGCACCCGAGGACGACGACGCGGTGACGGAGCTGTGCCGCTGTCTCGGCGTCCTCGAAGCGGCCATGCCGCAGGCCGCGCCGTCCGGGCGCGTACACCCGGCCTGGGGGCCGACCGACGGGCGCCGGGTGGCCGACTCGCTGCACCGCTTCGTGCTGGACCTCGAACGCACCGCGCGACGGGTCGACGACCCGGACTCGCTGGTCACCGCTGCCGCGTTCGGCGCGCTCGGCGCCGCACTCGCCGCTGACCTGCTCGTGCTCGACGACGGCGCGCGTCAGGTCACGGCACGGCTGTACGCGCGGTATGCCGCTCTGGTCGCGCCGGAGTTCCTACGGGACGCCGACACAGCCGGACCGGCGGACCGGAACGCCGATGCGGCCAGGTCGGCGGATCGCGACACCGATGCGGCCGGACCGACGGATCGCGACACCGATGCGACCTGACCGGCGGCGACTCGACGGCTACCTGCGGCACGTCAACGAGGAGATGCAGACCGCCAAACTGGCCTCCGAGGTGTGGCTGCGCAGCGCTCCCGGTCATCTGGTCGCCGAGAACGACCGGTTCGTCCGGTCGCTCGTCCGCAGTGCCCTGCCGCGCGGCGGTCCGGGTCCGGATGCTCTCGGCCCGCTCCTGGACGACCCGGCGGCACTCCGGTCGTACTACTGGCAGCGGGTGACCCGGGCCAAGCCGATGGCGGTGCACTTCGGAGCGGCCGACCACGACGAGCTGGACGACTACTTCACCGTGTCCGCCGAGCGCAGCACCTTCGCCGCGATGGCGCGGGCCCGCGCCACGATCGCCCCCGACTCCCCCGCCGGTCACCTGCTCCGCGGCATCGACCGCCGGACCGAGCCGGGAACGTCGCCGGCCGAGTCGTGTCGGCAGGTGCTGCACCTGCTCTCGACGCACTGGCGGGATCTCGTCGGACAGTGCCGGGGCGGGCCGGACGGCGTATGCCCCGGGGTCGGCACCGTCCTGGCGGCGTTCGACGAGGCCCTCGCCTCCGGCCGCCTCAGGTCCCGTGGGCCGCGGTCCGGGCCCGACGCACCGCCCCCTGCCGACGCCCGAAGCGGCGACACCGACGCCCGCCGTCGCGACAGCGGCGTCCGACCGACCGACACCGACGCACGAACCAGCGACAGCGACGGCCGACCGACCCACGGCGATGCCCGCCTCACCGAGGCCGAGGTCGGGGAGCTGGCACGCCTCTACCTGCTCGGTCGGCTCTGCTTCTCCGACGAGGAGCTGCGCCTGGCACAGCGGCTGGCCCGCCGGCCCCGCCTCCAGTACGCGCTGCTCGCCACACATCTGCGGCTGGTGGCCGACGCGTCGGCGACGGCGGCCCGGCTGGTGGCCGCCTGGGGCACCACGCGTGTCCTGTTGCCCTTCACCGAGGCGTACGTCAACCGGACCGGCTACCGGTCCCCGGTGATCGACCTGTCGCCCAATCCGAAGCTCGTCACCGTGCTGTGCCACAACGTGCTGCCCGCCGTGGCGGGCGAACTCATCCACCGGGGGGCCGACGAGGACGCCCTCGACTCCGACGTGCTGGCCGCCGGCGTCGAGGCGGCGATCCGGCGCGGCGTGTTCAGCATCACGGTCGGCCTGTTCCACCGGACCGGTCCCCCGGACGCCGTACGGCTGTCCGGCTTCAGCCGGCGCGTCTGTCCCGCCGCCACACCGTTCGCGCGGCACTGCACGCAGTGGCTGCCGTCCTACTTCGACCGGTGGCCGGGCTCCCCGGCCCGGCCCGGTCGACCTAGGGCTTGTCCCGCTTACCCAGCTTGTTGAAGTCGATCTTCGGCAGCTTGAAGCCCGGCGGCAGGCCCTGGCCGGCGGCCAGGTCGTCCGGGCTCATCCCCGGCGGGAGCTGCGGCATGCCGCCCGGGAAACCACCCGGCATCCCGGCACCGCTGCGCGGCCGGTTGCCGCCCTTGGTGCCCTTGCGCTTGTTCTTCGGGCTCTTGGTCGCCTTGCGTCGGCCACCGCCGGGCAGGCCCATCATGCCGCCCATCTGCTTCATCATCTTCTGCGCGTCGGTGAAGCGGTTGAGCAACTGGTTGACGTCCATCACGGTGACGCCGGAGCCGTTGGCGATCCGGGCCCGCCGCGAGCCGTTGATGATCTTCGGGTTGGTGCGCTCGGCCGGGGTCATCGACCGGATGATCGCGGTGATCCGGTCGAAGTGCTTGTCGTCCAGCTCGGCGAGCTGGTCCTTGACCTGCCCCATGCCCGGCATCATGGCCAGCACGTTGGCGATCGGTCCCATCCGGCGCACCGCGATGAGCTGGTCGAGGAAGTCCTCCAGGGTGAACTGCTCGCCGCCCATCAGCTTGGCGGTCATCTTCTCCTTCTGATCGGTGTCGAAGGCCGCCTCGGCCTGCTCGATCAGAGTGAGGACGTCGCCCATGCCGAGGATCCGGCTGGCCATCCGGTCGGGGTGGAAGACGTCGAAGTCCTCCAGCTTCTCGCCGGTGGAGGCGAAAAGGATCGGCTGCCCGGTCACCTCGCGGACCGACAGCGCGGCACCACCACGGGCGTCGCCGTCGAGCTTGGACAGCACCACGCCGGTGATGCCGACGCCGTCCCGGAACGCCTCGGCGGTCCGCACCGCGTCCTGACCGACCATCGCGTCGATGACGAAGATGACCTCGTCCGGCTCGACCGCGTCCCGGATGTCCGCGGCCTGCTGCATCATCTCCGCGTCGATACCGAGGCGACCGGCGGTGTCGACGATGACCACGTCCCGGGCCGACCGCCGGGCGTGCTCGATGGAGGCCTTCGCCACCTGCACCGGGTCACCGACGCCGTTGCCGGGCTCCGGGGCGTACACCTCGACGCCCGCCCGGCCGCCGAGCACCTGGAGCTGCCCGACGGCGTTGGGGCGCTGGAGGTCGGCGGCGACCAGCAGCGGCTGGTGGCCCTGGGTCCGCAGCCAGCGGGCCAGCTTGCCGGCGAGGGTGGTCTTGCCGGAGCCCTGGAGACCGGCGAGCATGATCACCGTCGGCGGCTGCTTGGCGAACTGGAGCCGACGCCCCTCGCCGCCGAGGACCGCGACCAACTCCTCGTTGACGATCTTGATGATCTGCTGCGCCGGGTTGAGCGCCTGGGAGACCTCCGCCCCCCGTGCCCGCTCCTTGACGTTCGCGATGAAGCCCTTGACCACCGGCAGGGCGACGTCGGCCTCCAGCATCGCGAGACGGATCTCGCGCGCGGTCGCATCGATGTCGGCGTCGGTGAGGCGTCCCTTGCCGCGGAGCTTGGTGAAGATCCCGGAGAGGCGGTCACTCAAGGTGTCAAACACACGAACATCCCGTTTGTCAGTGTTCCGGCGAGCACGAGTGGGGCCGAATGAGCGCTCCGACCACCGCTAGCGTATCCGGCCACCGGTACCCCCGCTCCACGCCGCCTTGGATGTAAGGAGGGGACCCCTCCTATACACGAGGCGTTAGTAGGGTGCCCTTCCTTACACCGCGGCGAGCACGGCGCGTTCCAGGCGGTCGCGCTCGGCGTCGGAGGGCCACGAGCCGACGAGATAGAAGACGTCCACCACGTCCCCGCCCAGGGTGGCGATCCGGGCCGCCCGGACCTGCGCACCGGCCGCGTCCAGCGCGGTGGTCACCCGGTAGAGCAGGCCCGCCGCGTCGGCGGCGCGCAACTCCAGCAGCACGGCGTCGGTGGCGGCCTCCCGGTGCCAGACCACCCGGGGCTCGGCCCCGGTGCCCCGCCCGGCCCGGCCGCGCAGACGCTGTGTCACCGACACGTCGCCGCCGACCGCCCGGCGCAGGTCCGCGGTGAGCGCGACCGGATCCGGCGCCAACCCGTACCGCGGCTGCACCCGACACTCCACCAACGCCCGGCCGTCCACCGTCGACGCGTCGGCGGCGAGCACCTCCAGCCGGTGCAGCGCCAGGCAACCGGCCACCGTCGCGAGCAGGCCCCGCCGGTCCGCCGCGGCCACCGCCACCCGGTCCCCGGTCAGGTGTACGACCGGCAGCGGCCCCACCACCAGCGCCGGATCGGGTGCCGGGGGTTGCGGCACGGTGCCGGTGTCGAGCGTGGTCCGGACCCGGGCCACCAACTCGGCGACCAGCCGCCCCTTCCAGTCCGACCAGGCACCCGGTCCGGTGGCGGCGGCGTCCGCCCGCACCAGCGCGTACAGCAGGTCGAGGGTGGTCACGTCGCCGACCGCCTCGGCCACCCGGGAGATGGTCACCGGGTCGGCGAGGTCCCGCCGGGTGGCCACCTCGGGCAGCACCAGGTGCAGCCGGACGAGCGTGCCGATCAGTGCCGCCTCCGCCTCGGGCAGGCCGATCCGGGTGGCCATCGCCCGGGCGATCGGCGCGCCCACGGTCGAGTGGTCTGCGAAGGTGCCGGCGGGCTCGTGCCTGCCGGGCCGCCCGGCGGCACCTTCGCCTGGCAGGCCCTTGCCGATGTCGTGCAGGAACGCACCGAGCAGCAGCAGGTCCGGCCGGTCCACGTCGCGGGTGTGCCGGCTGGCCTCGTACGCGGTCTGCACCAGATGCCGGTCCAGGGTGAAGCGGTGCACCGGGTTGTGCTGGGGCAGGCTGCGCAGCCGGGTCCACTCCGGCAGCCAGCCCTCGGTCAGCCCGTACCGGTCGCAGGTCTCCCAGGCCGCGAGCAGGCCCGCGCCCGCGCCCAGCAGCGTGGTCAGCGCGGCGCGTGCCTCGACCGGCCACGGCGTCGGCAGCGGCGGGCAGTACGCGGCCAGCCACTCACAGGTGGCCCGGGCGATCGGCAGCCCGGTGACCGCCGCCGCGGCGGCCACCCGCAGCGAGAGGCTGGCGTCGGGGCGGGCACCGATGGCGGTGCGGGCCAACACCAGTTCCCCGTCGTGCTCGACCACGTCCCGGGCGACCGGCCGACGGAGCGGGCGACCGTCGGCACCTCGACGGCGACCGGAACGCAGCCGGTCGGCGGCGCGGAACGCGTCGTCGAGAGCATGGCTGACGGTGCGCGCGTCGCCGGCCACCCGGCGCAACAGGGCGTCGCCGTCACCCTCCTCGGCCTGCGCCCGCCGGTCCGGCCCGGGATCGGGCCGATCCGGGTGCGCCGCACCGTCGGCCCCAGTCGGGCGCGACTCGCTCTCGGCCGGCGCCGGCCGGAGCCCGAGCAGCGCGGCCACCCCGGCGCGTTCCTGGGCGAGCAGCCGGTCGACCCGACGACCGAGCTGCTGGTGCAGGGCGTCGCGGGTGTCCAGCAGGCGCAGGTGCGCGGCGTGGATGGCGGGCCGCAGCGCGTCGGTGATGCCGGCGAGCGCGATGGCCTTGAGGATGCCGACGTCGCGCAGGCCGCCGGCCGCCTCCTTGAGGTCGCCTTCGAGCAGGAACGCCAGCTCGCCGTGGGCCTGCCAGCGGGTCGCCGCGCTCTGGCGCAGCGGCGCCAGTTGGCGTACGGCGGTGCGGCGCCAGTGGTCGACGGCGCTGCTGACCAGCGTGTCGGCGAGTTCCGGGTCACCGGCGACCAGACGGGCGTCGAGCAGGCCCAGGGCCACCTTCACGTCGTCCTGGGCGACCGACAGCGCCTCGGCCACGGTGCGTACCGAGTGGTCCAACCGCAGCCCGGCGTCCCAGATCGGGTACCAGAGCGAGGCGGCGAGTTCGTCGACGCCGGGGACCCCGGCGTGCACCAGCACCAGGTCGAGGTCGCCGTACGGGGCGCACTGCCGTCGCCCCAGCCCGCCGACCGCGAGCAGCGCGACGCCCGGCCGGTCCGGCAGCAGCCGGGCCAGCCAGGCGTCGTACGCGTCGGCCCGGGCCCGGCGCGCGGCGGCGCCGATCCCGGCCGGTACGCCGACGACCTCGTCGACCGGGAGTGCCGTTGTGCCGTCGGTTCCCACGGCTGCCCTCCCGGTCGACGAGGTCATCGATGATGTTCTACAGGGCGTCGAGGCCGCGCTCGCCGGTGCGGACCCGGACGACCTCCTCGACACCGGTCACCCAGACCTTGCCGTCACCGATCTTGCCCGTCCGGGCGGCACCGACCACGGCGTCGACGATCTTGTCCACGTCGATCTCGTCGGTCAGCACCTCGACCCGGATCTTGGGCAGGAACTCGACCGTGTACTCGGCACCCCGGTAGACCTCGGTGTGGCCCTTCTGCCGTCCGTAGCCCTGGACCTCGCTCACGGTCAACCCGGCCACGCCCAGCGTGTGCAGGGCCTCCTTGACGGCGTCCAACTGGTGCGGCTTGATGACCGCGGTCACCAGCTTCATGTCCAACCCCTCCATTCCGAGAACGTTAGCCGGCGACCTTTTCGCTTACCGCTTCGGTGGGCTCACTCTTCGGCTTCGCCGAGGGGGTGAGGCCCGCGGCGGCGAACGCGCCGCCACCACCGGTGGAGCTGAACTCGTACGCGCTCTCCGCGTGCTCGGCGTTGTCGATGCCCTCGACCTCGGCCTCGGGGCTGAGCCGGAAGCCGATGGTCTTCTCGATCGCGAAGCCGATGATGTACGCCACCACGAACGAGTACGCCAGCACCGCGACCACACCGATCGCCTGCAGGCCGAGCAGCTTGATGCCGCCGCCGTAGAGCAGACCGTCGTTGCCCTCGCCGGCCAGCACCTCGATGGCCAGGAAGCCGATGAGCAGCGAGCCGATGATGCCGCCGACCATGTGCACGGCCACCACGTCGAGCGAGTCGTCGTACTTGAGCTTGTACTTCAGACCCACGGCGAGCGCGCAGACCGCACCGGCGATGAGGCCGAGGGCGATCGCGCCCAGCGGCTCCAGGAACGCGCAGGCGGGGGTGATGCCGACCAGGCCGGCGATCGCACCGGAGGCCGCGCCGAGCGTGGTCGGCTTGCCGTCGCGGAGCCACTCCACCACGATCCAGCCGAGCACCGCCGCGGCGGTGGCGACCTGCGTGTTGATCAGCGAGACGGCGGCGGCGCCGTCGGCGGCACCCGCCGAGCCGGCGTTGAAGCCGAACCAGCCGAACCAGAGCAGCGCCGCACCGAGCAGCACCATCGGCAGGTTGTGCGGCTTGAACTTGTCCTTGGGCCAGCCGACCCGTCGGCCGAGCACGAGTGCCAGCGCCAGGGCCGCGGCACCGGCGTTGATGTGCACCGCGGTGCCACCGGCGAAGTCGAGTACGCCCAGCTCGCCGATCCAACCGCCGCCCCACACCCAGTGCGCGACCGGGAAGTAGACCAGGGTGGCCCACAGGCCGGCGAAGAGCAGCCACGGGCCGAACTTGGCCCGGTCGGCGATCGCGCCGCTGATCAGGGCGACGGTGATCACCGCGAACATCAACTGGAAACCGGCGAACAGAAGGTCGGGAATGCCGCCCTCGGTGCCGCTCTCCAACATCCCGCGAAGACCCACGTAGGAGAGATCACCGGTGATCCCGCCAATGTCGTCGCCGAATGCGATGCTGTAGCCGTAGAACACCCACAACAGGCTGACCAGGCCGATCGCTCCGAAGCTCATCATCATCATGTTGAGCACGGACTTGGATCGCGTCATGCCGCCGTAGAACAGCGCCAGGCCGGGCGTCATGAGCAACACCAGCGCGGCAGAAGTCAAAATCCAGGCGGTGGCACCAGAATCTAGCTCCGGCACGCTGCCTCCTCTCGGGTTGTATTCCCTCCCTCCCGGCATCGCGCAGCATCGCCCGTACGCCGGTTGCGCGGAAGCCTGATTGTCGGCTGTTTCGCCCAGGGTCCCCGAGTGGTTTCCGAACCGTGACGGCTTGTTTCGTACGTGTGAAGAACGTCGGACGCCTCGGTGACACGGCGGGTGGCGGATCGGCCGTCCGGCGTACCCCGTTCCCCCGATGGATCAGCGCAGGGCGTACTCGAGGGCGTGCCGTTCGTAGTCGAGCAGCCGCAGGTCCCGCATCGGCCGACGGAGGTGGCCCTTGTGCACGATCCGTACGAAGGCGGGCTCCCCGGCGGCGGCCATCCGGCGGATGCCCTCCACGTGGTCCACGATCCGCTTGCGGATGGTCCGGATCAGCCGGTGCCGGTCCCGTGGGATCAACCCGTACGCGTCGGCGAACAGCCGCAGCCGACGCGGCCGGTCCGGGTGCTTCCAGCCGAGCGTGATCGAGTCCCGGTCCGAGAAGATCGGCACCCAGGTCCAGGCCGCGTACGCCACGTCGTAGATCCGCGCGCCGGGCGAGGCGAGGTCGAAGTCGATCAGCCCGAGGGTGCCGTCCGGCCGCCAGATCACGTTGTGCGGGGCGGCGTCGTGGTGGCAGATGACCTCGGTGTCCGGTGGCGGCGGGCCGAACGAGCGCCACACCGCCTGCGGGGGCGGGGCGAAGCCGTACTGCGCGTCGTGGAACATCCGCAACATGGTGGCGACGGTGACCAGTGCCTCGTCGGTGACCCAGTGCGGGGCCAGCGGGTACTCCCCGCACTCCCCCTCCAGGTACGACAGCACCTCACGGTTGCGCTCGTCCATGCCGAGGGCGCGGGGCGCGCCGGTGAACCCGACGTACTCCAGGTGACGCAGCAGGGCGTGCACCGCCGGTGTCCACGGGCCGGCGTTGCGCCGGACCGTGTCGCCCACCCGCACCACGGTGCTCACGTTCCCGCCGTGCAGCGGGATCTCCTGCGAAGTCACGTACGGTCTCCCGAGGCGCTGCGACGGGTGGCTCGGGTCGCGCCAGCCCGCGTACGCGCGATCGTCTCTGGTCACCCGAGGTTACGCGGTCGGACCGGAGGATTCGGCACCCAGCAACGCGTCGACGAACTGCGCCGGGTCGAACGGCGCCAGGTCGTCCGGCCCCTCGCCGAGCCCGACGAGCTTGACCGGGATGCCGAGCTTGCGCTGTACCGCGATCACGATGCCGCCCTTGGCGGTGCCGTCGAGCTTGGTGAGCACGACGCCGGTGACGTTGACCACCTCGGTGAAGACGCGGGCCTGCTCCAGACCGTTCTGGCCGGTGGTGGCGTCGAGCACCAGCAGTGTCTCGTCGATCGGGCCGTGCTTCTCCACCACCCGCTTGACCTTGCCCAGCTCGTCCATCAGGCCGACCTTGTTCTGCAGGCGGCCGGCGGTGTCCACGAGCACGGTGTCCACGCCGGTGTCGATGCCGCGCTTGACGGCGTCGAAGGCGACGCTGGCCGGGTCGGCCCCCTCCGGGCCGCGCACGGTCTCCGCGCCGACCCGGCCGGCCCAGGTCTCCAACTGGTCGGCGGCGGCGGCCCGGAACGTGTCGGCCGCGCCGAGCAGCACGGTACGCCCGTCGGCGATCAGCACCCGGGCGATCTTGCCGCAGGTGGTGGTCTTGCCGGCGCCGTTCACGCCGACCACCAGCAGCACCGCCGGCACGCCGTCGGCGGGCGTGGTGTGCAGGGCGCGGTCCAGCGCCGGGTCGAGCGCGTTGACCAGCTCGGTGGCGAGCAGGGTACGCAGCTCGGCGACCGACCGGGTGCCCAGCACCCGGGTCCGCTCCCGCAGCCGGTCGACGATCTCCCGGGTGGCGTCGACACCCACGTCGGCGGTGATCAGGCTGTCCTCGATCTCCTCCCAGACGTCCTCGTCCAGCCGGTCACGGCTGAGCAGGCCGAGCAGGCCCTTACCGAAGACGTTCTGTGAGCGCGACAGCCGGGAACGCAGCCGGACCAACCGCCCGGCGGTCGGCTCGGGCACCTCGACGGTCGGGGCCGGTGCCTCGACGACCGGTGGCTCCACCAGGACGCCGGTGGACAGATCCGACTCCGGGGCCTCGACCGGTGGTCCGGCCAGGTCCTCCTCGGCCCGGGTGTCGACCTCCGTACGCGGCAGCGGCGGCTCCGGCCGTCGGCGCAGCCGCGGCACGACCAGCCCGACTCCGGCGAGGATCAGCACGCCGAGCAGGGCGAGTGCGACGAGGAGGTAATCCATCATGCCGAAATCCTGTCAGATGCCCGCGACGGCGTCTCATCCACCGCTCCCCCGGTCGTCCGCTCCCGCAGCGGTAGGCTCGCCCAGCCAGCAATGCCACGGCCGCCGGCGGGGTAAGAAGAAGAGGTTTCCCCCTCACCTCGGAGGTTCGCCATGCCCACCGCCCGACTGCTCATCGGTCCGCTTCTCCGGCGGGTCGTCGGCACCCGGGCCACCGTGTGGGTCGAGACCACGGCCCCCGCGACGGTCACCGTCCGCACGCCGGGCGGGGCCTCCGGCACGGCCGCCACCTTCTCCGCGTACGAGCACCACTACGCGCTGGTGGTCGTGGAGGGGCTCACCCCGGACAGCGCCACCACCTACGAGGTGCTGATCGACGACGAGGTCGCCTGGCCGCCGCCGGAGGGCCGCTTCCCGCCCAGCGTGATCCGCACCCGCGCGGAGGACGACCGGGACCAGCCGGTACGGCTGCTCTTCGGGTCCTGCCGGGAGACCACCCAGCACGCGACCACCCGCAAGCTCCCGCCGGACGCGCTGGACGCGTACACCCGGCGGGTGCTGGCCGACCCGGACCCGGCGGCGCTGCCCGACCTGGTGGTGCTCCTCGGCGACCAGGTCTACGCCGACGAGACCTCGCCCACCATGAAACGGTTGCTGCGGCGTCGGCGGCGTCGGCCCAAGGACGCCCCCAGCGACCAGGTGGTCAGCTTCGACGAGTACACCAAGCTCTATCTGGAATCGTGGAGCGACCCGGAGATCCGCTGGCTGTTCTCCACCGTGCCGAGCGTGATGATCTTCGACGACCACGAGGTGATCGACGACTGGAACACCTCGGCGTCCTGGCGGGCGGACATGCGCGAGCAGCCCTGGTGGGCCGAGCGGATCGCCAGCGGACTGGCGTCGTACTGGGTCTACCAGCACCTGGGCAACCTGTCCCCGGACGAGATCGACGCCGATCCGGTCTACGCCAAGGTCCGCGCGTCCGAGGACGCCACCGAGGTGCTGCGCGAGTTCGGCGCGCGGGTCGACACCGAGGCCGACCTGTCGCACGACACCGAGCGCTGGAGCGCCGTGCAGTACCAGTGGAGCTACGCGCTCGACCTGGGCCGGACCCGGCTGGTGATGCTGGACAGCCGGTGCAGCCGGGTGCTGGTGCCCGGGCGCCGGACGATGCTGCCGGCCGCCGAGTGGGCCTGGTTCGTCGACCAGGCCCACGGCAGCTACGACCACCTGGTCGTCGGCACCTCGCTGCCGTGGCTGCTGCCGCCCGGCATCCACCACGTCGAGGCGTGGAACGAGAAGCTCGCCGACTCGTCCCGCCCGTGGGTCGCCGGGCTGGCCGAGAAGCTGCGCCGCGCCCTCGACCTAGAGCACTGGGGCGCGTTCCGGCGGTCCTTCGAGGGTCTCGCCGAGTTGTTCGCCCGCCTCGGCAGCGGCGCATCGGGCGGGCCCGACGACCGCAAGGGTGCCGGACCCGCGTACCCGGCTCCGGCCTCGATCAGCGTGCTCTCCGGCGACGTGCACCACTCGTACGTGGCCCGGGTCCGGTTCGCCGACCCGGACGTCCGCACGCCCGTACACCAGCTCACCTGCTCGCCGATCCACAACCAGGTGCCGGCCGGGATGCGCCCGGTGATGCGGATGGGCTGGGCGCGTGGTCCGGCCGGAGCGGCCCGCGCCCTGGCCCGTACGGCCGGGGTGCGCCGGTCCTTCGTGAAGTGGCGCAAGTTGGCCGGGCCGTACTTCGGCAACGCGGTGTCGACGTTGACCAACGCCGGTCGCGGGTCGGAGGTGGTGATCGAGGGCACCACCAGCGACGGCACCCTGCGCGAGGTGGCCCGGCAGCGGCTCACCCCCTGAAAGGAAGGGCCCCTGCCAACGCCTGCGGTAGCGGAAGGGCCCCTCCCAACACGTCACGACGCGGCGGCGTGCACGGCGGGCGACCGGGCGCCGGGCACCCGGCCGCAGGGCCCACTCAGGTGTCCAGCGCCGCCCGCAGGTAGCGCAGGTCCTCGGGGCCGCTCCACCGGTGCGCGGACAGGCCCGCCACCCGGGCGCCGCTGATCGCCCGGTCCTCGTCGTCGACGAAGAGCACCCGGCCCGGCGCGGTCTCCAGGGCCTCGCAGGCGGCCTGGAAATACTCGCGGGCCGGCTTGTGCACCCCCACCACCGAGGAGTTGACCACCACGTCCAGCTCGTCGGTCAGCCCCAACGTCGCCAGGTCGTCGTCGAGCAGGTCGGTGGCGTTGGTGGCGAGCCCGACCCGGATGCCCCGGCCCCGCACCTCGCGGACGAAGTCGAGCACCACCGGGTCCACCTCGCCCCGGTAGCGCTGCCACTGCTCCACGGCGGCCCGGGCCCGCTGCGGTCCGCCCGCCGAGTCGGCCAGCGCGCCGGCCACACTCGACACCCACTCGGCGTGGCTGACCCGGCCGGTCAGCACCGGTTGCAGCCCCTCCCAGTGCATGGCGATCTCACCGAGCACCCCCTCGGAGAGGCCGTACTCCCGCTCCACCCCGGCGGCCACCGCCGGATCGAAGCGCCGCAGTACGCCGTCGAAGTCCAGCAGGAGCGCCGTCGCGCGTTCCCGAGCCACTACCCGTTCTCCTCGCCGCGGCCATGCCGCTCGTCGTCGGTGTCGGCCCGGTTGAGCCGTTGACTGATCACCTGGGTGACCCCGCCACGCATTGTCACGCCGTACAGCGCGTCGGCGATCTCCATGGTCCGTTTCTGGTGCGTGATGACGATGAGCTGACTCTTCTCCCGCAACTGGGCCATCAGCGTGATCAGCCGACCCAGGTTGACGTCGTCGAGCGCCGCCTCGACCTCGTCCATGATGTAGAACGGGCTGGGCCGGGCGCGGAAGATCGCCACCAGCATCGCCACCGCGGTCAGCGACCGCTCGCCGCCGGAGAGCAGCGAGAGTCGCTTGATCTTCTTACCGGGTGGCCGGGCCTCGACCTCGACACCGGTGGTCAGCATGTCGTCCGGCTCGGTGAGGATCAGCCGGCCCTCGCCACCGGGGAACAGCACCTCGAAGACCTGCTCGAACTCGCGCGCGGTGTCGGCGAAGGCGCTGGCGAAGACCTCCAGGATGCGGTCGTCCACGTCCTTGACCACGGTGAGCAGGTCACGGCGGGTCGCCTTGAGGTCCTCCAACTGCTCGGAGAGGAACTTGTACCGCTCCTCCAGCGCGGCGAACTCCTCCAGCGCGAGCGGGTTGACCTTGCCGAGCAGGGTCAGTTCCCGTTCCGCCTTGGCGGCCCGCTTCTCCTGCGCCGGTCGCTCGTACCGCACCGGCTCGGGCACCGGCAGGCCGTCCCGTTCGGCGGCGGCCACCTCGGCCTCGGTCGGCGGCACCGGCTGCTCCGGCCCGTACTCGGCGATGAGGGTCTCCACGGTCAGGCCGAAGTCCTCGGCCGCCTTGGCCTCCAACTGCTCGATGCGCAGCCGCTGCTCGGCCCGCGCCACCTCGTCCCGGTGCACCTGGCTGGTCAGCCGCTCCAGTTCACCACCGAGCCGTTTCGCGGCGGCCCGCACCTCCTGTAGCTCCGCCTCGCGGGTGGCCCGTTCCCGCGCCACCGCGTCGCGGTGCTCCTCGGCCCGCGCGATGCTGCTGGTCAGCCGGGTCAGGGCCGCCCGGGCGCCGCCGGCCACCGCCCGGGCGATACCCGCACCCCGGGTACGCGCCGCCCGCCGCGCCGCCGCCCGCTCCCGCGCGGCCCGCTCGGCGGCGGCCTGCCGACGCAGCGAGTCGGCCCGCCCGGCGATCGAGGCCACCCGCTCCTCGGCGGTACGCACCGCGAGCCGGACCTCCATCTCGTTCTGCCGGGCCTGCGGGACCATCGCGGCGAGCTGGTCGCGTTCCTCGGTGGACGGTTCGGCGTCGATCGGGGTCGCCTCGGCCAGCCGCAGCCGCTCCTCCAACTCGGCCAGCGCGGTCAGGTCCCGTTCCCGGGCCGCCTCGGCACGTGACCGGGACTCGCCGAGCCGGTCGGTCTCCGCCTTCGCCGACCGGGCGGCGGCGCCGAGTTCGGCCAGACGTCGGGCGGCGGCGTTGCGGTGGCTCTCCGCCTCCCGCTTGGCGGCGGCGGCGTGCTGCACCACCTCCTTGGCGGCGGCGACCTCGGCTCGCGCCTGCACGAGTTGTTCACGCAGGTCGGCACTGCTCCGTTCGGCGGTGAGCCGGTTGGCCCGGGCCTCCTCGACCGCCGCCTGCACCTCGATGTAGCTGGGCGCCTTCGCCGAGCCGCCGGCCGCCGCGTACGCCCCGACGACGTCACCCTCCCGGGTGACCGCACGCAGCTCGGGGTTGACGGTGACCACCTCGGCCGCGGCGGCGAGGTCGTCGACCAGCACCACGTCGCGCAGCGCCCGGTGCACCGCCGGACGGATCTGTGCGTCGCAGTCCACCAGGTCGGGGGCCCAGTGGGCGCGGTCGGGCAGTTTGGGGCGCAACGTGTCGGCCGCACCGGACATCCCCGGCCCGGCGGGGCTGCCGACGAGCAGGCCGGCGCGCCCGGCGTCGGAGATCTTCAACAGGCGCATCGCCTCGACGGCCTCGTCGACCCCGCTGACCGCGACCGCGTCGGCGAGCCCGCCGAGCGCTGCGGCCAGCGCCGCCTCGTGGCCGGGGGCGACCGTGAGCAGGCCGGCGAGGCTGCCCAGCAGCCCGGGCACCTGGTCGGCGCGGGCCAGCAGCGCGCCGGCGCCGTCCTTGCGGCGCAGCCCCAGGGCGAGCGCCTCCTCCCGCGCCTTCCAGGTGGCGGCGTCCTTCTCGGCCGCCCGTTCGGCGTCGGCGAGCGACCGTACGGTGGCCTGTGCCTGCTCCTGGGCACCGACCGCCTCGGCGTGCCGGGTGTCCAGGTCGGCGTTGTCGCGGTCCGCCTCGGTGGACTGCTCGGCGACCGCGTCCAGGTCGGCCTGGGCACGCTCGGCGCGGGTCAGCGCGTCGGTGTGTGCGGCGGCGAGCCGTTCGATCTCCTCACCGGCGCTGGTGGTCCGGGCCCGGGCCGAGTTCACCTGCCCGGTGAGCCGGGCCAGCCCCTCCCGCCGATCGGCGATCGCCTTGGCCGCGGCGACCAGTTCCCGCTCCGCCGCAGCGAGTTGCCGCTCCAGCTCCTGGCGGTGCTCGACCGCCTCGGCGAGCCGGATCTGGTCGTCGGTGAGCGCGGCGCGCAGGTCCTCCTCCTGCTCGCGGATCCGCTCGGACTCGGCCTCCAACTGTTCCGGGTCGCGGCCGGGACGTTCGTCGTCCGGGGTCGCGCTGAGGTGTCGCAGCCGCTCCAGCGCGAGTTGCTCGATCGAGCGGAACCGCTCCTGGAGGGCGGAGAGCCTGTACCAGGTGTCCTGTGCGGCGGCCAGCAGCGGCGCGTCGGAGGCCAGCGCCTCCTCCAACTCGCCGAGGCGGGACTGCACCTCGGCGTGCTCCGCCTCCACCTGCTCGCGGCGGTGGCGCAGCGCCGTCTCGTCGGCGATCTCCTTGTCCAACGTGGTGCGCAGGGTGGCCAGGTCGTCGGCGAGCAGCCGCAGTCGCGCGTCCCGCAGGTTGGCCTGGATCACGGCGGCCCGCCGGGCCACCTCGGCCTGCCGCCCGAGCGGTTTGAGCTGGCGGCGCAGCTCGGCGGTGAGGTCGGTCAGCCGGTTCAGGTTGGTCTGCATCGCGTCGAGCTTGCGCAGCGCCTTCTCCTTGCGCTTGCGGTGCTTGAGGACGCCGGCCGCCTCCTCGATGAACGCCCGCCGGTCCTCCGGCTTGGCGTGCAGCATGCCGTCGAGCCGACCCTGGCCGACGATGATGTGCATCTCCCGGCCGATGCCGGAGTCGGAGAGCAGTTCCTGGATGTCGAGCAACCGGCAGGAGTCGCCGTTGATCTCGTACTCGCTCTCGCCGGAGCGGAACATCCGGCGGGTGATGGAGACCTCGGTGTACTCGATCGGCAGGGCACCGTCGGTGTTGTCGATGGTCAGCGTCACCTCGGCCCGGCCGAGCGGGGCCCGACCGGCGGTGCCGGCGAAGATGACGTCCTCCATCTTGCCGCCCCGCAGGGCCTTCGCGCCCTGCTCGCCGAGCACCCAGGCGATGGCGTCGACGACGTTGGACTTGCCGGAGCCGTTGGGGCCCACCACACAGGTGATCCCGGGCTCCAGCTTGAGCGTCGTCGCGGAGGCGAAGGATTTGAAGCCCTTCACCGTCAGGCTCTTGAGATGCACGTCCCGATCCTCGTCCGGTGGCCGCCGTACCGTCGCCCGGCTGCGCGGACCCTGGTAAACCCGCAGGGTAACCCGGCACCGGGTGGCCCACCCCACGCGACCCGCCTGCCGGCGTCCGGGGCCGGGCAGAGATGCGCGCCGGCACACATCGTGTCGGCGCGCTGCTGTGCGGTGGTGCTATTCGGTTGTGGCGACCAGGTGGGTCAGGTCAGTGCCGGCTCGGCCAGACGGAGCAGATCGTCCGCCTCCGCCGCCGCCGCCGCGAGCCGATCGTTCTCGGCACGCAGTCGGGTGACCTCGAACTCCAGTGACTGAACCCTGGAACGCAGTCGGGTGACCTCGTCGAGCAGACGCCGGTCGGGCGCCGCACCTACGTGGCCATAGAGGGCCTTCGCCATTTTGACTCCTTGATATGCGCTGCCGGAGAGGCCGGCCAACGCGCGCCCTGGTGTACGCGACTACCACTCCCACGAGATCTGGGCATGGCCGGGCGCGACTGGCGACACCTACATATTGAGCCGGGAGCCCCTGATTCGTCAAGTTCTCGCAGGCCGTAGATCATCTCTACGTCGGCCCGACCGATCACCGGCGGCTGCCACCAGGCGCGGACACGCTCTGTCCGGACGCCTCGACTCTACGCTCCGGTCCGGTGGATTACCTCACCCGGATGTACAGGGTCCTCTTAACTCTTCCTTAGCCGGATTGCTGCCCCCAGGGGCGACACGTAGCGTCACGACGGCCCGTACCCGACCCGTGGAGGCGACAGGCGTGCACGGCTGGAACGACTCGCGCGAGCCGGAGGCCCACCCTCGGCGGCCGGAAGCCCCGACCGAGGATCCGGCCTGGTTGACCGACCGGCCCGCACCGAGGTCTGCCTACCTGTTCGGTGACGAACCGGGAGGTTCGGCCGACCGGTGGTACGACGACCAGCCGACCGAGCAGTGGCGACCGGACGCCGCGCACTCCCTGCGGCGGGAGGAGACCGACTGGCGGGCCGGCCAGCACCAGGCCGTCGAGCCGGCGGCCGGGTACCACGACCCGACCGGCCGTGGCTGGACGCCGGACGGGCCCGGCGGGCAGAACATCCCCGGGTGGCCCGCACCGGCCGACCCCGAGCGGCCGGCCCGGCACGCCGCACCGGAGACCGATCACCACGGTGCCGACTGGGACACGCAGGTCCGGGGGTACGACGTCCCGGCCGGGCCCACCTCGGGCTACCCGACCGGCCCGGCCCCGGACCGCTACGACGGGTACGCCCCGACCGCCGGCCACGGCCGGTACGACACGGCCGGTGACCGGTACGACATGACCGTCGAGGGCGAGCACGGCCCGTACGCCGGCACCGGCGACCACGGCCGGTACGGCCTGCCGACGGAGCAGCGGGGCACCGCCGACCAGCCGCACGAACCGGCCGGCCCGGACGATCGCGGGGAGCGCCGCCGACTGCGGCGGCCCCTGGTGCTCGGCGGCGCCGCCGCGGCGGCCACCCTCGTGGTGAGCATCGGCGTCGCGGCCCTCGCGCTGCCCGGCGACGACGACACGACCGACCGCACCGCCGCCGACATCCCCGCCGCCACCGCACCGGCCGTGGCGGACGACCCGGTGGACCCGGTGCTGGACCCGAGCGACTCCCCGAGCCCCAGCCCGAGCCCGAGCGTCTCGCCGAGCAGCGCGTCACCGTCGCCGTCACCGAGCCGGGCCAGCAGCAGCCCCACCCCGGCGGCGTCACGGACCACCGCGCCCTCGCGGCAGAACACCGAGCGTCAGGGCAGCCAGAACCGGGCCAGTACGCCCAGCACCTCCCCCTCGGCGGGCACCGACTCGCAGGCGGCGGAGGTGGTACGGCTGGTCAACGTCGAGCGGGCCGAGGCCGGCTGCGGCGCGCTCAGCATCGACGACAAGCTGATGACCGCCGCCCAGCGGCACAGCCAGGACCAGGCCGACACCCGGAACATGTCGCACACCGGCAGTGACGGCAGCAACCCCGGAGACCGGATCGACCGCGTCGGCTACACCTGGCGGACCTACGGCGAGAACGTGGCGTGGAACCAGCGCACCCCGGCTGCGGTGATGGACGCCTGGATGAACAGCGACGGTCACCGGGCGAACATCCTCAACTGCGCCTTCACCGAGATCGGCGTCGGGGTGGCCGACGGCAACGGGCTGTACTGGACGCAGGTCTTCGCCGCGCCGCGCTGACCCGCGCCGCGCTGACCCGCGCCGCGCTGACCTACCCCGCGCTGACCCGACCCGCCGGTCCCGGCCGGACTGCGAGTCCTGATCGGGTCTGTCCTCGTTTGACCGGGTGAGGTACGCCGTCGCGTACCTCACCCGGGCGGTGTGACGCCGCCCCGCGAGGTGCGGAGACGGCGATGCGGATCGGGGCGGGCCGGACGCGGTGGGTACGCCGGTTGCTACCGGCCGGCCTGGCGCTCACGGTGCTCGCCGCCCCGGCCGCCTGCCGGCCTCCGCGCCCCCCGCCCGGCGCGCCCACGAGCTGGCCGGTGGCCTCGGCGCGCCACTGGCAGTGGCAGTGGCAACTGCGCGGCGAACTGGATGCGGAGGTCCCGGCGAACGTGTTCGTGCTCGATCCGGTCCGCACCACCTCGGCGCAGACCGCCGCGTTACGCGCCCGCGACAGCCGGCTGGTCTGCCAGGTGCACGTCGGGTCGGTGCACCCCGTCGATCCGGACGCCAGCCGCTACCCGGCCGAGGTACGCGGCACCACCTCCACCGGCACCGACCGCACCTGGCTGGACGTACGCCGGTGGGACGTGCTGCGTCCGGTGCTGGCCGACCGGTTCCGGCTGTGCCGTGGCAAGGGCTTCGGCGCGGTGCTGCTGGCCGACGCCGACGGGTACGCCCAGCGCTCCGGGTTCCCGCTGGACTTCGACCACCAGCTCCGGTTCAACCGTCAGGTGGCGGCGCTGGCCCGTACCCTCGACCTCTCCCCCGGCCTGCTCGGTGCCCTGCCGCAGGTCGCCGCGCTGGCACCCGAGCTCGACTTCGCAGTCGATGAGGAGTGCGTACGGCTGGCGCGGTGTGAGAAGCTGCTGCCCCTCGTCGACGCCGGCAAGCCGGTGTTCCACGTCGAGTACACCGGCGACACCGCGGACTTCTGCGTCACCAGCGTCGGCTACGGATTCGCCTCCATCCGCAAGAACCGCACCCTGGACGCCTGGCGACTGCCCTGCCCCGCGCCCTGACCCCGGCACCCTGAACCGACAACCCGTGCGGCTCCCCGACGGTCAGCCGCGCAGCGAGCCCCGGGGGCGCGGCTGACAGCGGGGGCAACTGTACGAGGAGCGGTTCATGAACGCCTCCCGCCGGATCGGCGCACCGCACCGGTGACAGGGCTGCCCCTCCCGGCCGTACGCGTTCAACGACCGGTCGAAGTAGCCGCTCTCGCCGTTGACGTTGACGTAGAGCGCGTCGAAGCTGGTGCCACCTGCGGTGATCGCCTCGGCGAGCACGTCCCGGACGTGGCCGAGCAGCCGCCGGGCGGCCGGTCCGGTGAGAGCGTCGGTGGGCCGGGCGCCGTGCAGGCCCGCCCGCCACAACGCCTCGTCGGCGTAGATGTTGCCCACACCGGAGATCAGCGTCTGGTCCAGCAGCGCGCGCTTCACCTCGGTACGCCGTCGCCGCAGCGCGGCCACGAACTCGTCGTCGGAGAACTCCGGGTCCATCGGATCCCGGGCGATGTGCGCTATCTCGGTCGGCAGGGCGGCACCGCCCTCGCTCACCGACAGACCGCCGAACGTCCGCTGGTCGACGAAGCGCAACTCCGGGCCGTCGTCGGTGAACCGGAACCGCACCCGCAGGTGCGCCTCGTCGGCGGTGCCCGCCGGTTGCAGCAGCAACTGCCCGGACATCCCGAGGTGCCCGATCACGGCGTCGCCGCTGTCCAGCGGGAGCCACAGGTACTTGCCCCGCCGCCGGACGTCGAGCACGGTCCGACCGGCCAGCACGTCGGCGAAGTGGACGCCGCCCGGCTGGTGCCGGCGGACCGCCCGGGGATGCCGTACCTCGACCACGTCGATCCGGCGGCCGATGACCCAGCGGGCCAGGCCCTGCCGGACCGTCTCCACCTCGGGCAGCTCAGGCACGGTGCGCCTGGACCTCGCCGACGGTCTCGGTCCGCCCGTCGACGGTCACCGCGTCCGGCTCGCCGGCCGGGTCGGTGGCCTCGTCCGGGCTCGACTCCGCCTCGGCGTCGGCGGTCAACATCCGCCAGGCGGACTCGGCCGCCCGTTGCTCGGCCTCCTTCTTGCTGCGCCCGTCGGCGCCGCCGTACCGGTTCCCGGCGACCACCACCCAGGCGGTGAAGGTCTTGAGGTGGTCCGGGCCGGTGCCCTCGATACGGTATTCCGGGACCCCGAGCCCGAGGGCTGCGGTCAACTCCTGGAGGCTGGTCTTCCAGTCCAGCGCGGCCCCCCGGCCGGCCGACTCGGCCATCAGCGGGTCGAACAGCCGGTGGATCACGATCGCGGCGGTGTCCAGGCCGTACTGGAGGTAGATCGCCCCGAGCAGCGCCTCCAGGGTGTCGGCGAGGATGCTCGCCTTGTCCCGACCGCCGGTGGTCTCCTCGCCCTTGCCCAGCAGCAGGTACGGGCCGAGGCCGTCCGGGCCCAGACCACGGGCCACCTCGGCGAGGGCGCGCATGTTCACCACGCTGGCCCGCAACTTGGCCAACTGCCCCTCGGGCAGGTCCGGATGGTTGTGGAACAGCGCAGTGGTGATCACCACGCCGAGCACCGAGTCGCCGAGGAACTCCAGCCGCTCGTTGGTGGGCAGACCACCGTTCTCGTACGCGTAGGAGCGGTGGGTGAGTGCGCGCTCCAGCAGGTCCGGGTCCAGCGTCACGCCGAAGGCGGCTTCCAGGTGGCCGACGGAGGGCCTCCGCCGCTTGTCGTTGCTCATGATGTGCGTACCTCGGTGTCGGTGGTGCGGTCGGTGCGGTGGCCGGCGAGCAGCGCGGCGACCCGGTCGGTGGCGTCGCGACGCCAGAGGTGGGCGGCCAGGGCGATGCCGGAGGAGATGTCGTCGGGGCGGGCGGCACCGTGGCAGACGACCACCGTCCCACCCACGCCGAGCAGGGCGGCCGCCCGGGGCGCACCCCCGCCGGGCGGCGGTCCACCAGCCATGGCGTACGCGCCCTCGATGGCTTTGAGCAGCACGTTACCGGTGAACCCGTCGGTGACCACCACATCGGCACGCGTGCCGACGCAGACGTCGTACCCCTCGACCATGCCGACGTAGCGGGCGTCGGCGGGCAGGGTCACGGTGCTGAGCACGGGATCGGTGAGCCGGCGGGCCCGGTCGCCCTTGCCCGCCTCGGTGCCCACCGAGAGCAGACCCACCCGGGGTGCGACGACGCCGTGGGCGGCACCGGCGTAGGCGGCGCCGAGCACGGCGTGCCGGACCAGCGTGGCCGGGCTGGGTTCCAGCGAACCGCCGACGTCGAGCAGCACCACCGGTCCGGAGACGGCGGGCAGGACGGCGGCGAGCGCCGGACGGCGGACCTCGGGCCACCGGCCCAGGCCCAGTGCGGCGGCGGCGACGGTCGCGCCGGTGGACCCGGCGGAGACCAGCGCGTCGGCCTGGCCGGCGCGCACGGCCGCGACGGCCGCCCGGACGGTGGAGTCGGTCCGCGCGGTGACCAGTTCGTCGGCCATGTCGACAGCGGTCCGCGCGGGCCGGACGGTGACCCGGGCGCGTTCGGCCGGGTCGAGGGCATGGATCAGCACGCCGGCCACCTCGGTCGGGCCGACGAGCAGCAGATGCAGGTGAGGGTCGGCGCGCACCGCCCGCAGAGCGCCGTCCACCACGACGGCGGGAGCGTCGTCCCCGCCGAGGAGGTCAACGGCGATCCGTGCGGTGCCCGGCTCCGTCGCGACGCCGGCCGGCGCGAGCCGGCCGGCGTCGGCGGGAGTACCGGGCGATCGCCGGGGTGTGCGCGTCGCCCGACCCGTGGTCGGAGACGTCACTCGGCGTCCAGGTCAGACCTCGAGGACCTGGCGGCCGTTGTAGGTGCCGCAGACGGAGCAGGCGGCGTGCGGCAGCTTCGCGGACTTGCACTGCGGGCAGGCCACGGTCGCGACCGCCGCGGCCTTCCAGTTCGCCCGGCGGGACCGGGTGTTGCTGCGCGACATCTTGCGCTTGGGGACGGCCACGGTTCTTACTCCTCTGTACGGGTCAGTTGCGACAGGCCCGCCCAACGCGGGTCGATCTGCTGGTGGCTGTGATCGGCCGGCAGATCGTCCAGGTGCACCCCACAGTCGGGGCACAGGCCCGGGCAGTCCTGGCGGCAGAGCGGGTTGGTCGGCAGCGCGAGCACCACCGCGTCCCGCACCGCCGGTTCCAGGTCGATCAGATCTCCCTGCATCCGGCCGACCTCGTCATCCTCGGTGGTGACGTCCGTGGTGCTGTTCTCGTACGCGTACAGCTCCTGGATCGTCACCGACACCGAGTCGTTGATCTCGCGCAGGCAGCGCCCGCACTCGCCCCGGACCGGACCGCTGACGGTCCCCGAGACGAGCACGCCCTCGGACACCGACTCCGTCCGCAGATCGAGGTCGAGGTCCGCGCCCTCCGGCACGCCGATCAACTCCACGCCGAGGTCCGCCGGTGCCGGGACCACCCGTTTGACGGTACGCAACGCACCAGGCCGGCGCGGTAGCTCCCTCGTGTCGAGGACCAGCGGCGACCTGGGGTCGAGTGAAATGGGTGAATTCTTGGGCATAGTCAGACTCCGGCCGGTGAGAGGCCGACAAACGAGGTTACCTGCACCGGCGGCCCACCGTCGAACCGGGGCCGGCCTGGGCTACCCCGGCGTCGGCGGGATGCCATCGGCGGCACCGGCCGGGACGGGCTGGCCGCCGGGCCGCGTCAGCGACAGGCTCGGCGGCGGTACGCCCGCACCGGCGGGTACCGACCGTGGGGTCAGAAGGGCAGTGGGCGCTCCGCCTCGTCACCGCCGAAGGTGCCGATCTCGCGCAGCGCGTGCATCTTGTCCCGGCCGCGTTCGATGGAGGCCAGCGCCCGGGTGAGGAACTGCTCGAAGTTGGCCAGGGCGGTGTCGACGTAGTCGTCGACCTCCTCGCGCAGGCGCTGCGCCTCGGCACGCGCCTCGGCGATGATCCGGGCACCCTCGTGCTCGGCGGAGACCGTGATCTCGTTCACCGAGACCAGGCGGGCGTGTTCCGCCTCACCCTCGCTGATGATCCGGTCCGCCTCCCGCTTGCCCGCCTCCATGATCTTGTCCCGCTCCTCCAGCAGGGCAGCGGCGCGACGCAGGTCGGCGGGCAGCTCGGCACGCAGCTCGTCCAGGGCCGCGATCATCTCGCCCCGATCGACCATGCAGTTGTTGCGCGACATGGGCACGGAGCGCGCCTGCTCCACCATGGCGATCATTTCGTCGATGCGGTCGAGCGGGTCCACCGGTACCTCACTCCTGTCGTTCGTCGGGCCGACCTACATCATGCGGGCTGCGGCCAAGTTCCCGCTTCATCCAATGATGTCGTCCCGGCACCCGCACGACACCCCACCCCCTCTCCCGGCGCGTCGCGCGCGACCCCGTCCGGCACCCGTGTCCCGGGTGGCGCGCGACGCCGAGGGCCGCCGGGTTCTCGGCGGGTACGCGTCAGGTCGGCGGGGTCAGGCGGGCCTTCAACGCCTCACGGACCAGGTCGGGGACGTGCGGGCTGACGTCGCCGCCCCACTTGGCCACGTCCTTGACCAGGCTGGAGGAGAGGAAGGAGTAGAGCGGGTTGGTCGGCATGAACAACGTCTCGACCCCGGCGAGGCCGATGTTCATCTGGGCCATCTGCAACTCGTAGTCGAAGTCGCTGACCGCCCGGATGCCCTTGATCAACACCGTCGCCCGCTGGGTCCGGCAGAAGTCCACCAGCAGCCCGCGGAACGACTCCACGCGCACGTTGTCGTAGGAGGCGGTCACCTCGCGGAGCATCTCGATCCGCTCCTCGACAGTGAACACGCCCGTTTTCGACTGGTTGATGAGCACACCGACGATCACCTCGTCGAACAGCCGGCTGGCCCGACCGATGATGTCGAGGTGACCGTTGGTGACCGGGTCGAACGAGCCGGGACACACCGCACGTCTCATGATCGGCGACCGTACCAAAGGGTGGTCTCGCCGTACCGGCGACTGCGCAGGCCAGTGACGCCCTCCACCCACTCGACCGGGTTGCCGCGACTGGAGCGCTCGACCACCAGCAGGGCGTCCGGCGCGAGCCAGCCGCCGTCGACCAGACCGGCGAGCATCGCGGTGACGCCGTCGTCCGGCAGCGCGTACGGCGGGTCGGCGAAGACCACGTCGTACGGGTCGCCCTCCGGCCCGCCGGCCAGCACGGTGGCGACCTTACCGGCGACCAGTCGCGCCGCGGGCCCGGCCCGCAGCACCGCGATGTTCTCCCGGATCACCCGCGCGGCACGCGCGTCCGACTCGACCAGCAACACGTGGGCGGCACCCCGGGACAGCGCCTCCAGGCCGACCGCGCCGGAACCGGCGTACAGGTCGGCGAAGCGCACCCCGTCCAGGTCGACCTCCGCCTGCACCGCGCTGAACAGCGCCTCCCGTACCCGGTCCGAGGTCGGCCGGGTGCCGGCACCCGGCGGCGCGGCGATCCGCCGGCCACCGAGGCTCCCGGCCACGATCCGGGTCACCCTTCGCTCCTGCTCATGCCCCTGACGCTACGCGAGGACGCGATGACCGTGGCGACGAGTACGCGGCTCTGGACACCCGTCGACCGTCCGATCCGGACGCGAACAGCCCTCGATCCATCACCCGCCGTATATCAATGATCTCGCATTCATAACATCATCCTTAGCCCCCGCTGAGGACTGTCCCGTTCCACACGATCTCGCTAGGGTCTGCCCCGGTGCCGGCCACATATCATCGCCGGCCATCGACACGGGTGGCACCTTCCTCCGGCGCGGCAGCCTCCGCCGGCGCCGTCCGTCCACCTGTGCCGACCCCGACGCTTCTTCACCCCGGGAGTACGCGTGATCCGACCCAAGCTGTCGCTCCGGCGACCGCTGGCTGTCCTGGCAGCCGCCCTCATCGGCATGACCGGAGCAGCGGCTGTGGCCACCCCGGCCGCCGCCCACCACACCACCATCACCGCCACCGCCGTCTGCGACCAGCTCAGTGGCGAGCGGGTGATCACGTGGAAGGTGGTCAACAGCGAGCGCAGGACCGCCGCCACCATCAAGAAGGTGACGGCCTCCCCCTCGACGAAGGTCCAGGTGCTCGTGCCGGGCGCCGAGGCCGTCGACCTGCAGGGCGTGGCGATCCCACGAGGCGGCTTCGTCGAGGCCGTGCAGCGGGTGCCGGGCGACACCGCGACCGCCGAGCTCGTCGTCGAGGGCCGCTGGGACAACCGGCGGGAGCAGACCAACAAGGGCAGCATCAACCTGGCCGCCGACGCTGCGTGCGCCCCCGCGCCCAAGTGCGTCGCCGCCAGCGACGCCAAGTACAGCCACACGTTCGACGGCCCCAAGGGCACCGCGACCGTGAAGCTGGAGGGCGACCTGCCGCTCTGCGGTGACGCGAAGCAGTACTTCACGCTGGTGTCGTACTTCGCGCCGCGCCCGCAGTTCGCCACCCCGCAGTACGTCTACGGCACGCCGGCCAGCGACTTCCTCGGCGGCACCCAGACCGAGATCGAACTGAACGTCGGTGTCCCGGAGTGCCACACCCAGGTCGACCTGATCTGGGGCGGCCTGGACGAGGTCATCGACCCGCTGGTCGAGAACGGCAAGCGCTACGGCAACAAGAAGCTCGGCGAGAAGGGTGCCCCCGGCAACCGCTCGTCCGGCCCGCCCGGCTGGTACAACGGCGGCAACAAGAACTGCACCACCCCGGCCTCCACCTTCGCCTCGTCCTGCGACGGCACGGTGACCGTCTCGCTGAGCAACGACGGTTCGCTCTCCCGCTACGCCGTCGAGTTCGAGGTACGCGGCGAGAACGGCTGGTCCAAGAAGGTCACCGTCGAGCCGGGCAAGGCCGACAACGAGACCGTGGTGCCCGCCGAGAACGCCGGCAAGATCGAGGTCCTCGTCGACGGTGCGGTCATCGAGGGCGGCACCTACACGTGGCAGCGCCCCGAGGACTGCCCGCTGCCGACCGTCACCACCGACGCCGACTGCGAGACCTTCGCGCTGACCGCCTCGAACCCGGAGGGTGGCGTGCCGGTCAAGGTGGAGTTCACCTACGGCGACAAGACCGAGACCCGGACCGTCGCGCCGGGCACCTCGGAGAAGGTCACCTTCAAGGCCGGTGACGAGGAGACCGCGCTGGTCGTCCTGCCCGAACTCGACCTGGAGCTCGAGGTCGTCTACGCCCCCGAGGACTGCGGCGGTGGCGGTGGCGGCGAGGAGCCCCCGGGCCTGCCGGTGACCGGTGCGGCGGCCGGCGGCATCGCCGCGGGCGCGATCGCCCTGCTGGCGGTCGGCGCGGTGCTGTTCGTGATGGCCCGGCGGCGTCGGATCCACTTCACCGCCTGAGCCGAGTCTGAGGGGCCCCTCCCGCGACTGAGGCGGGACCCCGACGAGGTGTGAGTCCCGAGGGCGCGTCGACCACCCGGTCGGCGCGCCCTCGGCGTAGGCGCCCCTGCCCGGTCCCGGCACACGTCGCGGCCCGGTGATGGTGCTCGATCCAGGATCGAGTGCTTTCCAGCCGCGCCGAGGCCACTCGATCCCTGATCGAGCGTGATCAGCGCAGGCGTGTGGCGCGGGCGTGCAGCGCGGGAGTTCAGCCCTTTTCGAGGTACTCGGCGCGGTCCTCGTCGACCAGGGCGGCGACCGACGCGGCCAGGGCCGGGTGCCGGGCCAGGTCGGGGTCCTCCTCGACCATCTCGATCGCCTCCGTCCGCGCGTCCCGGATCAGGTCCGCGTCACGCAGCAGCGACAACAGCCGCAGGTGCGAACGGCGGCCGGACTGCGTCGCGCCCAGCACATCGCCCTCCCGCCGCTGCTCCAGGTCGAGTTCCGCGAGCTTGAAACCGTCCGTGGTCGAGGCGACCGCGTCCAACCGCTCCCGGGCGCTGCTGCCCTCGGTCGCCTCGCTGACCAGCAGGCAGAGCCCGGGTGCGCTGCCCCGGCCCACCCGTCCCCGGAGCTGGTGCAACTGGGAGACGCCGAACCGGTCGGCGTCCAGCACCACCATCATCGTCGCGTTGGGCACGTTCACCCCGACCTCGACCACGGTCGTGGCCACCAGGACGTCCAGCTCCCCGGCGGCGAAGGACCGCATCACCGCGTCCTTCTCGTCGGCGGGCAGTCGACCGTGCAGGACGCCGATGCGTACCCCGTGCAGTGGTCCCTCGGCCAGCAGCGGGGCGACCTCGGTCACCGCCAGCGGCGGACGGCGGCCGTTGTCGTCCAGCTCCGGCGGCTCCTCCTCGCCGCCGGACTTCGCGTCCGCCTCCCCGATCCGCGGACACACCACGTACGCCTGATGCCCCTTGCCGACCTCCTCGCGCAGTCGACGCCAGGCCCGGTCGAGGAAGGCGGGCTTCTCGGCGGCCGGCACCACGTGCGAGGCGATCGGCGAGCGGCCCTGCGGAAGCTGGGACAGCGTGGAGATCTCCAGGTCGCCGTAGACCGTCATGGCCACCGTCCGAGGGATCGGCGTGGCGGTCATCACCAGCACGTGCGGCGGTTGGTCGGCCTTGGCCCGCAGCGCGTCCCGCTGCTCGACGCCGAACCGGTGCTGCTCGTCGACCACCACCAGGCCCAGGTCGGCGAAGTCGACACCCTCGTAGAGCAGGGCGTGGGTGCCGAGCACGATGCCCGCCGCCCCGCTGGCGACCTCGGCCAGCGCCCGCCGTCGCGCCGCCGCGCCCAGCGAGCCGGTGACCAGTTCCACCCGGGTGGCGTGCTCGGCGGCACCGAGCTGACCCGCCTGCGCCAGCGGGCCGAGCAGGTCGAGCATGCCCCGGTGGTGCTGGGCGGCGAGCACCTCCGTCGGGGCCAGCAGCGCGGCCTGTCCACCGGCGTCCACCACCTGGAGCATGGCCCGCAGCGCCACCACCGTCTTGCCGGAACCGACCTCGCCCTGCAACAGGCGGTGCATCGGGTGGTTCGTCGCCAGGTCGGCCGCGATCTCCACGCCGACGTCGCGCTGACCACCGGTGAGGTCGTACGGCAGCCGGGCGTCGAACGCGTCGAGCAGCCCGCCCTGCCGCGCCGGGCGGGACCGGGCCGGCCAGGCGGCGGCCTGCTGCTTGCGGCGTACCAGGGTCAACTGCACGGCGAACGCCTCGTCCCACTTCAACCGGCGTCGGGCCCGGTACAGGTCGTCGCGGCTGGACGGCCGGTGGATCTCCCGCAGGGCGGTGCCGAGGCCGATCAGGTTGCGGGTGGCCCGCACGGTGGCGGGCAGCGGGTCCTCCGGCGGCTCGACCGTGTCCAGCACCACCCGTACGCAGCGGGCGATCACCCAGGTCGGTACGGCGGCAGCCGCCGGGTAGACCGGGATCAGCGCACCGGCGAACTCCTCCACCTGCTCGTTGGCCGCGGCCTCCCCGTCGGTCTGGTCGCCGAGCAGCACGTACTCCGGTCCGTTGAGCTGCCGCTTGCCACGGAACTCGGTGACCTTGCCGGCGAACATGCCCCACCGCCCCGGGCGCAGCTCCCGTTCCCGCCACGCCTGGTTGCCGAAGAAGGTGAGGGTGAGCGTGCCGCCGGAACCGTCGCCGACAATCACCTCCAGCAGGTTGCCCCGGCGCTGGCGCATCGGACGGACCGCGGTGCGCTGCACCTGGGCCAGCACGGTGACCTGCTCGCCGACGTCGAGCGCGCGGATGTCGGTGTGCTCGCCGCGCTCGTCGTACCGGCGCGGGAAGTGGTAGAGCAGGTCCCCGGCGGTGTGCAGGTCGAGGTGACCGGCGAGCGCCTTGGCGGTCCGGTCACCGACGAGCTTCTTGAGCGGCGTGTCCACGGTGGACGCGTCCGAGGTCATTCGACACCTACCAACAGGGGAAAACGCGGCTGTCCGCCCGGATACGTGTGCACCTCCACGAAGGGCCACCGGCCGACGATGTGCGTACGCACCGCCTCGGCCAGCCCGTCCGGCGCGTCCGCGCCGACGAGCAGGGTGACCAGTTCGCCGCCGCCGCCGAGCATCCGGTCGACCAGGGCGACGCTGGTCTCCACCAGATCGGTGCCGATCAGGTGGACCTCTCCCTCGACCAGGGCGAGTACGTCACCGGCCCGGCACGGACCGGCGACGGTGAGCGCGTCCCGTCCGGCCCGGCACACCTCCGCGTGCCGGCAGGCCCCGGCGGCCTCGGCCATCGCGATCACGTCGTCCTCGAAGCGACGGGCCGGGTCACGGACGGCGAGCGCGGCGAGCGCCTGCACCGGCGACCGGGTGGGCACCACGCTGACCTTCACGCCCGACCGGTGCGCCCGGACGGCGACCTGGTTCGCCACCGCCTGCGCGTTCGGGTCGTTGGGCAGCACCACGACCCGCGCCGCCCCGGTCGCCCGGACCGCGTCGAGCAGTTCGCCGGTCGACGGGTTGCCGGGCACCACCACCGCCCCCTCCCCGGCCAGCAGCTCGGCGATGCCCGGTCCGGCGGCCACCACCACGGCACCCCGACCGTCCGGCGCCGGGCCCGGCGCGGCTGCCCGGACCGCGTCGTGCGCCGAGACCGGTTCGGCGGCCAGGGTCGCGCCGGGCACCGGAGTCGCGCCGGGCGCCGGGGTGTGGTCGAGGGCTGCGGCGGCGGCGGAGGCCGGGGTCGCCTCGGGGGCCCGTTGGTCGGCGAAGCGGGTCACCGAGATCTGATATGGGCGACCGGCCACCACGCCCGCCTCGATCGCCGCCCCGATGTCGTCGACGTGCACGTGCACCTGCCAGGTGCCACCGGTCGGGCTGCCGTCCCCCACCACCACCAGCGAGTCGCCGAGCGCGGCCAACTCGGCGCGCATCCGGCGGACCGCCTCGGGCTCGGCGTCGAGGAGGAACTGCACCTCGTAGGCGTACCCGGTGGACGTGCTCTCCCCTGCGGCGACCGACGGCACCGGCCGGGCGGTCGGCGTGCCCGCCACCGGGCGCTCCCCGGTGACCACCTCGACCAACGCGTCCAACAGCAGGCAGAGCCCCCGCCCACCGGCGTCGACCACTCCGGCGCGGGCCAGCGCCGGCAGTTGCTCGGGCGTACGCGCCAGGGCCGTCGCCGCGCCGGACGCGGCGGCCCGCGTCACCCGGGGCAGCTCGCCGTCGGCGGCCCGCTCGGCCGCGTCGGCGGCGGCGGACGCCACGGTCAGCAGGGTGCCCTCCGCCGGCCGGGCCACCGCCGCGTACGCCGCGTCGCTCGCCGCGCGCAGGGCGACGGCCAGTTCCCGGCCGCGCACCTCGGGGACGGGGCCCAGCGCGTCGGCGAGGCCGCGCAGGATCTGCGACAGGATCACGCCGGAGTTCCCCCGGGCCCCGAGCAGGGCGCCCCGGGCCAGCAACCGCAGGGCGTGCCCGTGCGCGGTCGAGGTGCCGTCCGCACCGGTGTCGAGGTCCATCGTCAGGGCCTGCTGGGCCGAGGTGAGGGTGAGCACCAGGTTGGTGCCGGTGTCACCGTCGGGCACCGGATAGACGTTCAGGTCGTCGATCTCCCGCTGGTGCCGCTTGAGCGTGGCCAGCCCGCTGGCACACCAGCGGCGCACGGCGGCGGCATCGAGGGTGTCCAGCACGGTGGAAGCCTACTGGCGTAGGCTGACAGTCGCCGGGCGTGTCACGTCGCGGTCGGGATCTCCGTGCCGACCCACCCGCACCGTCGGGCCGCCGCCCTGCGGGCGAGTCTGCCGGATCCCGGCCGGCCGCTCCCGACGCCGTCGAGGGCGGCCGACGGTGCCCGCCGGGGGCGATTGGGCAGCCCGATCAACCATCGGGTACCCTGGCCAGGTTGCCCGGGCAGCACCTGCCGGCGACCTCATGAACGTTTCAAACCCAGGAGTATCCCGTGGCTAGCGTGTGCGACGTCTGTGGCAAGGGACCGGGCTTCGGCCACAACGTGTCCCACTCGCACCGGCGGACCAACCGCCGCTGGAACCCGAACATCCAGTCGGTGCGTACCCCCGCCGGTGGCGGCACGACCAAGAAGCTGAAGGTCTGCACGTCCTGCATCAAGGCGGGCAAGGTCGCCCGCGCCTGACGCGGGATCACACTGTCGTTCGATGCCGGTGGGCCGATGGCCCACCGGCATCGTCGTGTCCGCGCCCGGAAGACGCGCGTCGCACGGTGTAAGGAAGGGTCCCCTGCTATACACCAGGCGTTAGCAGGGGACCCTTCCTTACAAAGCAACCGTCAGAGTGTGCGGCCGAACGACAGGCAGCCGGGCGCGTCGGCGTAGAACCCGAAGTTGGGAATCCGCTCGTAGCCGGCACCGGTGTACATCGCGATCGCCTCGGGCTGCCGGTCGCCGCACTCCAGGATGAGCCGCTTGCGGCCGTGCTCGCGGGCCGAGCGCTCGATGGCCGCGAGCACGGTCCGGGCCACCCCTCGACCACGGGCCTGCGGCGCGGTGTACATCCGCTTCAACTCGGCGGTGTCGCCCTGGTCGCCGTGGCTGCGCCAGCCGCCGCAGCCGACCGGCTGCCCGTCCAGGTGAGCGACCAGGAACGCCCCGGCCGGAGAGACGAACTCGGCGGGGTCGACCGGGGTCTCGTCGCCGCTGCCGCCGTACCGGGCGCCCAGGTCGGCCAGTGCGGCGGTGATCAACCGCTGCGCGACCGGGGAGTCGAAGGGCACCACGTGGATCTCGATCTGCTGCACAGGTAAAGGGTACGACCCCTCCTGCCCCTTACCGGGCGGGGTCACCGGAAGTGATCCCAGCCGCCCGGACCGTCGAACGGCCGCCCGTCCACGGTCACCCCGGAACCCTCCCCCACCAGGCCGACCACCCGCCACTCGGCGGGCAGCGCCGTGGTCGGCGGGAAGGTCGCCACCAGGGCGTGGTCGTCACCACCGGCCAGCAACCAGGCGTACGGGTCGACGCCGAGCGCCTGGGCGGCGTCCCGCATCTGCGGCGGCACCTCGAAGGCGTCCCGGGTGAGGTCGACACTCACCCCGCTGGCCCTCGCCACGTGCCCGAGGTCGGCGAGCAACCCGTCCGAGACGTCGATCATCGCGGTGGCGCCGAGCCGGGCGGCCTGCGGTCCGGCCGGATAGGGCACCTCCGGCCGCCGGTACGCCTCGACGAGCAGCCGGGGCGTCCGGAACCCTCGGGAGAGCACGGTGAACCCGGCCGCCGCGTACCCGGTGCGGCCGGCCAGGGCGACGACGTCCCCGGACCGCGCGCCGCCCCGGGTCACCGGGGCACGGCCGCCCAGGTCGCCGAGGGCGGTGACCGCGATGGTCAGGGTGGGGCTGGCCGACATGTCCCCGCCCACCACGCTGGCGCCGACCTCGGCCGCCTCGGCACCGAGCCCGTCGGCGAGCTGCTCGACCCAGCCGGTGTCCGCGTCGGCGGGTACGCAGAGCGCCACCAGCAGCGCGGTAGGGTCGGCGCCCATCGCCACCACATCCGCGAGGTTCGCCGCCGCCGCCCGGCGCCCGATGTCGTACGCGCCGGACCAGTCCCGGCGGAAGTGCCGCCCCTCCACCAGGACGTCCGTGGAGGCGACCACCCGGGCGTCGGGCGCGGCGACCACCGCCGCGTCGTCACCGGGGCCGAGCAGCACCGTGTCGCCGTACGACAGGCGGGAGGTCACCCGGTCGATCAGTCCGAACTCGCCGACACCCGCCACGCTCACGCCACTGCTCCGTCACGCCCCGTGCCGACACGGGACGTCGTCGCGTGGAGCCGCTCCGCTCGCTCGCTCACTGCTTCTCCTTGGCCACCGATAGGGATCACCCCTGGTCCGTAAGGTACTTTCTCCCTTCGGGCCGCTTGACGGCGGCGACGGAGGGAGGTCGAGCGTGGTACAGGCGTACATCCTCATCCAGACAGAGGTCGGTCGGGCACGTGACGTGGCCGGTCTCATCGCGGATCTCGCCGGTGTGGTCCGGGTCGACGCCGTCACCGGGCCGTACGACGTGGTCGTGCTCACCGAGGCCAACACCGTCGATGAGCTGGGCAAGCTCATCGTCAGCAATGTGCAGATGGTGCCGGGCATCACCCGCACCCTGACCTGTTCGGTGGTGCGACTGTAAGTGGACGAGACCACCGAGAAGGCGGCCGACGGCGACCGCGCCGAGGACGCGGAGAAGCCCGACCGGACCACCCGCTCCGCCGCGCTGATCGCCACCGCCGTGGCGCTGCCGGTGGCGTTGCTGGTGGGCGCGGTCGCCTGGGCCAACCTGCCGTCGAGTGAGCCGACCGCCGCGCCCACGGCGTCGCCGAGCACGGCCGATCCCCGGTCCACCGCCCCGGTCGAGATGGCCGCCCCGGAGCTGGCCGAACGACCGACCGTGGTGTGTCGTGCCCTGCTCTCACAGTTGCCGGACACCGTCCGTGACCTGCCGCAGCGGCCGGTATCGGCCGGTCCCGAGCAGAACGCCGCGTACGGCGACCCGGCGCTGACGGTGGCCTGCGGCGCCGACCGGCCCGCCCTGGCCCGCGACGCGCACCTCTACCTGGTCAACTCGGTCTGCTGGTATGCGGTGGAGGGCCCGGACGCGACGGAGCTGACCACGGTCGACCGGGAGACGGAGGTGACCCTGCGGGTGCCGCACTTCTACGGCGAGGCGTTGCAGTGGGCCGCCCCGATCTCCGAGACCGTCGTCGAGTCGATCCCGTCGGCCGACACGAAGCCCACCGGCTGCACCGCCTGACCCACCCGTCGGCGGCGGGCCGCCGACGGGGGCGGGCCCCGCCTCGCCGGTGGGACTCAGTACTGCCCGGGTCCCCGGGTGAGCGCGGTGCGGATCAGCCGGTCGACCAGCTTCGGGTACTCCAGGCCGGCCGCCGCCCACATCCGGGGGAACATCGACGTCGGCGTGAAGCCGGGCATCGTGTTGATCTCGTTGAGGTAGACGTCCAGTTCCGGGGTGACGAAGAAGTCGGCCCGGGCCAGTCCGGCGCAGTCCAGCGCGTCGAAGGCCCGGACGGCGTAGTCGCGCACCTCTCGGGTGACCCGGTCGGGCAGGTCGGCGGGGAGGTCGTACTCGCAGGCGGACTCCGCGTCGATGTACTTGGCCTCGAAGTCGTAGAACTCGTAGTCACCGACCACCCGCACCTCGGCGAGCACGGACGCCTCCGGCGTCCCGCCGGCCTCGCCCTCCAGCACGCCGCATTCGATCTCCCGACCGACGATGGCGCCCTCGACCAGCACCTTGTTGTCGATCTCGCGAGCGAAGGCGATCGCCGCCTCCAGGTCGGCCCAGTCGCTGACCTTGCTGACGCCGAACGACGATCCGGCCCGGGAGGGCTTGACGAAGACCGGCAGACCGAGCCGCTCCTTGTCCGCCTCGCTGAGCGTCATCCCGCTGCGCAGCACCGCGTACGGGACGACCGGGATGCCCTCGGCGGCGCAGAGCTTCTTGGTGAACTCCTTGTCCATGGCGGCGGCCGAGGCGAACACCTTCGCCCCGACGTACGGGATGCCGGCCATCTCCAGCATGCCCTGGATGGTGCCGTCCTCGCCGTAGGAGCCGTGCAGCACCGGGAAGACCACGTCCACATCGGCCAGCGCGCGGGTCCCCTCGGCCGGGTCGAGCACCAGCAGGCCGCTGCCGGTCGGGTCGGCGCGCAGCACGACGTCCACACCGGACGCGGCGGTGATCTCCGGCAGCCGACGCGCGGTGATCGCCATCTGGGCGGGGTCGCCGTTGGTCAGCACCCACTGCCCGGCCCGGGTGATGCCCACCGGCACCACCTCGAACTCGTCGGGGTCCAGCGCGGCGAGCACGCTCCCGGCGCTGACACAGGAGATGCCGTGTTCCGGACTGCGGCCGCCGAAGACGATCGCCACGCGGGTCTTGCCTGGGGTGGTCACTGCGGTCACCTTTCCGGGACGCACTGCTGGCGCTCTCCCGGATGACCTTACTGTGGGTGGCGGCGACGGGTGACCGATACCCGACGGGAACGCGGGATGGCCGCATTCGGTCAACGCATCATATACGGTGCGTTACCGGGCCAGGTCAACCGACCAGTTCCCGCTCGCCGAACGCGTGCCGCCGACCGATGGCGATCACCTTGACCCGCTGACGACCCGCGCGCACCATGCCCAGGGCCATGAACGCGCCGGCGATCCGGTCCGCCGCCTCCCGGCTGCTCGCCCCGACGACCTGACGTCGGCGCTCCGGGGCGACCCGCTCGTTGCGTCCGTCCATCTCGTACGGACGGACGTCGGTCAGGACTACCAGGAAACGTGTCATCGCCGGCCGCCGAGGCGCTCGGCGCACACCCGCTGACCAGTTCGCACGTCGATTCCCTTCCGGTGGCCGACAACTGGCGCGGCACGCGGCGGTCGGGTACGGGGGAATAACCCGACCGCCGCGCGCCCCATCCCCTCCGGTCGCTCACCACCACCGTCGCCACGACAACCGGCGGTGAGGACGCACTAACAGACTGACAGGTCCATGGGCGTGAATGCAACTCTCACCGACGTTCTCTCATGTACAGAGTCCCAAATACGTGCGACCATCAATGCATGGCACCGAAGACCGCTCGCGCTCGCCGGTTGGGCCTCGCGCTGCGCCACCACCGGGAAGCCGCCGGCCTCACGTTGGAGGCCGCGGCCGACGAGATCAACAGCACCCGGAGCACGCTCTCCCGCTACGAGAACGCGCAGACACTGGTCAGCCCCGCCACCGTGCGGGCGCTGCTCACCCTCTACGGCGTCAAGGCCGAGGACGTCGCCGCCGCGGTCGCGCTGGCCAAGGACGCGCGCAAGCCGGGCTGGTGGGTCTCGTACTCGTACCTGCTCGACCGGCGCACCATCGACTTCATCGCGTTGGAGGCCGAGGCCACCGGCATCGCCAACTTCGAGCCGTCGGTGATGCCGGGTCTGTTGCAGACCGCCGACTACATCCGCGCGGTGATGCGGGGCGGACCGCACACGCTCAGCGACAACGACGTCGAGGAGCGGGTCCACCTGCGGCTCGACCGGCAACAGCGGGTCTTCGAGCAGGATCCGCCGATCTTCGACGCGATTCTCGACGAGGCGGCGCTGCTACGCCCGGTCGGCGACGAGTCGGCCATGCAGGGGCAGCTCAACCATCTGCTCAAGATGAGCGATCTGCCGAACATCACGGTGCAGGTGATCCCACTGGTCGCCGGCTACCACCGGGGCACCCGAGGGTCGTTGCACATCCTCGAGTTCGCCGACCCGGAGGACCCGATCATCGCCTCGGTGGAGACCGTCGCCGGCCAGATGATCCTGGATCGGCCCGGTGACCTGCGCACCTGCACCAAGATCATGGAACACCTGCGGACCGTCGCGCTCAGCCCGGCGGACAGCCGCGACCTACTCCTGAAGACCCTGAAGGGACGGTAAGAGGATGACACCGACGACCAACACCGTGGTGGCCGTGGCCGGGTGGCGCAAGAGCAGCCACAGCGGCGACGAGGGAGCCTGCGTGGAGGTGGCGGTCGTGCCCGGGACGGTGGCCGTACGCGACTCCAAGGACCCGGACGGCCCGCTGCTGCACTTCCCGCCGACCGCCTGGACCGCCTTCGCCCAGTCGCCCCCGACCCGCTGAACCGGGTCCGCACCCCCTGAGCCGTACCACCACACCCAGGACCGCTGACCGGGCCGGTAAGGGCACCGCCGGCCCGGTCAGCCCCGGCTCGGATGCCCACGTCCTTCCCCGCCGGTGCTACCTTCACGGCCGACGTTGCCGCCCAGCAGCCAGGGGGTCCGTGTGGAGAGAAAGTACGGCGTCCTGATCGCCGTCGTCGTGGCGACGGCCAGTCTCGCCATCGTCGGTTCCCTCGTCGGTTACCACCTGGCCGATCCACGGTCGCCCTCGGTCGAGGCCGGGTCGGACCAGAGCCCGCAGAACGCGACGGACCGCAGCGGCACCCCGGCCCGGGACGCCGAGGACACCCCGCCGGACACCGACCGGCAGACGTACCGGCTGGACCGGCAGATCTACCAGGAGTCGTCGTTTCGCCTCACGCTGACCGGTGCCGAGATCTCCGACGGCACGATGCGGCTCACCTTCCGCTACCGCAACGACTCGCTGCTGCCGTGGCCGTTGACCTGCCCGAGCCGTGAAGACGACTTGAGCTCCTCGGCGTTGACGCTCGCCGACGGCCGCACCGTACGCCCCACCGACACCTGGTGTGCCGCGGAACGGGCCGGCGAGAACATCATCGTCGCACCGGGACAGTCGACCGACACGTGGGGCGTCTTCCCGGTCTCCCCCGCCCCCACCGAGCCTTTCTCGCTGAGCTGGTACGACTTCCCGGTCCTCGAAGGCGTCCGACTGGGCTGACCGCCGGCCGGGCTCTCGCCGACCAGCGGAGACGGGTCAGTCGCCGACCAGCGGCAGCGGTGCCGGCAGGTCCCGGGCCGCCTCCAGCGCGGCGAGCGCGACCCCCCGCGCACCGGCCATGTCCCGCTCCGGCACCAGCGCGAACGTGGCCAGTGCGGCCTGCTCCGCGCGGAGCGCGGTGTGCTCGCGTACCGCCGTGAGGAACCAGTCGCGGAACTCCGGAGCCGTCTCCACCACGCCACCACCGATGAAGTACGCGTGCGGATCGGTGAAGTTCGCCGCGATGGTGAACAGCGCGCCGAGCGCCCGCGCCTGCTGCGCGAAGATCTCCCGGGCCAGTTCGTCACCGCGTTCGCCGTACCCGCGTACCAGCTTGGCCGCCCGCGCCGGTGGCTCGTCGGCCAGCGGGTGCCCCGGGAAGCGCGTCAGCCAGTACGGCAACAGGTTGCGCCCGATCGCGGTCAGCGAGGCCACGCTCTCCACGTCACCGGCGAAACCACAGGCGCAGGTCGGCACCGGCTGCTCCGGTCCCAACACAGCGGTCAACGGGATCTGCACGTGCCCCAGCTCACCGGCCATCCCCGCCGCGCCGGACACCACCCGGCCGTTCTCCACCACGCCGCCGCCCAACCCGGTGCCGACGATCGCCGACACCGACGACCGTCGCATCGCGTCGGCACCGAAGTGCACGTGGTGGGCGTAGAGCGCGGCGGCGTTGCCGTCGTTGTGATAGACCACCGGCAGCCCGAGCCGCCGCGCCAACGCGCCGCGCACGTCGTACCCGCGCCAGGCCGGCTGGGAGAAGTTCGTCGACCCCTTCGACGAGATCACCCCGGTGGCGCTGGCCGGTCCCGGCGTGTCCAGCCCGACCGCCCGGACCGACTCGCGGGGCACCCCGGTCCGGTTCAGCACACCGTCGAAGGCCCGCGCCATCGCCGCCACCGCCGCCTCCGGCCCGGCCTGCACCTCGCTGGGCGTCTCCACCAACTCGTCCACCAGGAACCGCCCGTCGAGGGTCAGGACCGTGGTGTTGTTGCTCGTACCCCCGTTGTCGATCCCGACGACCACCGGCACCGCTGCGCCATCCACCCGAAACCCGCCTCCCGCCGTCCGAACCTGACGCGAGGTTAGTTCTCGGTCCGCCGGCCCGCCATGCCCACCGGGCCGTTCCCGCCCCGGTGCCCGGCACAGACCGGTCGGCAGGCGGTCATCGCGGTGGCCCCCAGATCGTCGTCACGGACCACCTCCGGCACCAGCCCCGCCCCGGTCAGCACCGCCCACAGCTCGTCCACCTGGTCCTCGCCCACCTCCACCACCAGGTGCCCACCGGGTGCGAGCCATCGCGAGGCGGAGGTGGCGACCCGGCGCAGCACCGCCAGGCCGTCCGTGCCGCCGTCCAGCGCCACCGGCGCCTCGTACCGACGGGACTCGGGCGGCAGCAACGGCAGCGCGGCCGTCGGCACGTACGGGGCGTTCGCCACCACCAGGTCCAGGGCACCTCGGCAGGCGGCCGGCAACGGCGCGAACAGGTCACCGCAGAGCACCGGCACCGCCAGGTCGGCCAGGTTCCGTCGGGCGCAGGCCACCGCCGCCGGATCCAGGTCGACCGCGGCCACCAGTCGGGGTGCGGCGAGCCGACCGGCCAACACCCGGGTCACCGCGCCGGAACCACAGCACAGCTCCACCACGGCCGCGCCCGGTCCGGTCACCGCCACGGCGGCCGAGACCAGCAGCGCGGTACGCGACCGGGGCACGAATACCCCCGGTCGTACGTCGATCCGCTGGCCGCAGAACTCCGCCCAGCCGAGCACGTACTCCAACGGTTCACCGGCGACCCGCCGGTCGACCAGCCCGGCCAGCGTCTCCGGGCCGTCGGCGCCCTCCACCAGCAGCCGGCTCTCGTCCTCGGCCCAGACACAACCCGCCTCCCGTAGCCGGCGCACCAGGGCATCGCGCTCGGCCGGGGAGACGGGCCCCATCAGGCTGCCGCGTCCAACGCGGCCGTCACGTCGGCGACCAGGTCGACGGTGTCCTCCACCCCGCAGGAGAGCCGGACGAAGCCGGGCGCGGTGTCGTCGCCCCACTGCGCCCGCCGGTCGGCGGTGGTGTGCAGGCCCCCGAACGAGGTCGCCGCCCCGACCAGCCGGGCCGCGTCGAGGAACCGGGCGACCCGGTCGGCGTCGGCCAGGTCGAAGGAGAGCACGCCCGGCATCCGTCGTAGTTGCCGCGACGCCACCGGGTACGCCGGATCGTCCGGCAGCCCCGGCCAGCGCACCCCCGACACGTCAGGCCGGGCCACGAGCAGCCCGGCCAGCGCCTGGGCGTTGGCCGTCTGCCGGGCCAGCCGCAGGTCGAGAGTGGCCAGCGACCGGTGGGCCAGCCAGGCGTCGAACGCCCCCGGCACCGCCCCGGTGACCGTCCGCCAGGCGGTGGCCTGCTCCAGCAGCGGTGCGGAGCGGGTGGCGAGGTAGCCGAGCAGCAGATCGGAGTGCCCGGTCAACGCCTTGGTGCCGGAGGCCACCACCAGGTCCGCGCCGAGGTCCAGCGGACGCTGACCGAGCGGCGTGGCGGTGGTGTTGTCCACCGCCAGCAGGGCGCCGGCCGCGTGCACCCGCTCGGCCAGGGCGGGCAGGTCCACCACGTCGAGCCCCGGGTTGGCCGGCGTCTCCACCAGCACCAGGCGTACCCCGGTGAAGTCCGGGTAGGGCCCGGCGGTCGGCGCGAACACCACCCGGACCCCGTTGCCGGCCAGCGTGTCGGTGGCGAAGGCGCGCACCGGGAAGTAGCCGTCGGCGGGCAGCACCACGGTGTCTCCGGCGCGCAGCACCGCGAGCAGCAGGCCGGTGATCGCCGCCTGGCCGCTGGCGAAGACCCGGCAGCCACCGCCCTCCAGTTCGCCGATCGCCGTCTCCAGCAGCCGGCGGGTCGGGTTGTCGGGCCGCCCGTAGCCGTTCGGCGCCGCCGCCGGTCCCTGCCGGGGATCCAGGTGGTACGGCGCGGCGAAGACCGGCCCGGGCAGGAAGGGCGCGCCGGGCGTCGGCTCGGGCAGTCCCGCGTGTACGCACCGGGTGCCGTCACCGGCCGACCCGAACGTCCCGGCGTACTCCTCGGGGGACAACGAACGCGTCTCGTCCACGCGACTCACTCCGGCTTGGTGGTGCGGCTCATCAGCGCCCGGACCGCGCGCCGCGGGTCGACGCCCTCGTGGCAGACCAGCTCGACCTGTTCGGTGATCGGCATCTCCACGCCGTGCGCACGGGCCAGGTCCCGGATCGCCAGCGCGCTCTTCACACCCTCGGCGGTCTGCCGGGTCGCCACCCGCGCCTCCTCCAGCGTCGCACCCCGACCCAGGTGCTCGCCGAAGGTGCGGTTGCGGGCCGACGGGGACGAGCAGGAGGCGACCAGGTCACCCATGCCAGCCAGGCCGGCGAAGGTGAGCGGGTCGGCACCGAGGGCCACCCCGAGCCGGGCCGTCTCGGCCAGTCCCCGGGTGACCAGCATCGCCCGGGTGTTGTGACCGAACCCCATGGCGGTGGCGATGCCGTACGCCAGCGCGATCACGTTCTTCACCGCCCCGCCCAGCTCACAGCCGACCACGTCGTCGTTGGTGTACGGCCGGAAGTACGGCGTGGTGATCGAGTGCTGCACCTGGGCGGCGCGGTCGGCGTCGGTGCCGGCGACCACGGTGGCGGCCGGCTGCTCGGCCGCGATCTCCGGGGCCAGGTTGGGCCCGGAGACCACCACCACGCGGTCCGCCGCCACCCCGGCGGTCTCCACGATGACCTCGCTCATCCGCTTGGTGGTGCCGAGCTCGATGCCCTTCATCAGCGAGACCAGGGTGGCGTCGGGGTGCAGGTGACCGACCCATTCGGCCAGGTTGCCGCGCAGCGTCTGCGACGGCACCGCCAGCACCACCATCTCGGCGCCCTCGATCGCCTCGGCGGCGTCACCGGTGCCGGTGACCCGCTGCGGCAGCACCATCCCGGGCAGGTACTCCGGATTGCACCGCTCGTCCCGCAGGACGTCGGCGATGGACTGCCGCCGCGCCCAGATCGTGACGTCCCGCCCGGCGTCACCGAGGATCTTGGCGAACGCCGTGCCCCACGACCCGGCCCCCAGCACCGCCACATGCCCGCTCATGCCGGCACTCCGCTCCGCTGCGTGCCGCCACGAGGCAGACGCTCGCTCATGACGTCGCCTCGGGGCGGTCGGTGTTGGCACGGGAGGCGCGCTGCCACAGCGGCGGAGGTGTGCCGCCCCGGATCTCGGCGAGCAGGTCCCGCACCCGCAGCATGATCACGTCGGTCATCTCCTCCAGCACCGCCCGGCTCGGCGCGGCCCCGGCCCAGCGGCTCAGGTCGACCGGTGGCCCGGCCACCACGGTCACCGGGATGCGGGGACGCGGGTTGAGCCGGGCCCGGCGCGGATCGAATATCTGCTCGGGCCCCCACATCGCCACCGGCACGACCGGGGCACCGGTGGTCAGCGCCAACCGGGCCGCGCCGGTCTTGCCCTTCATCGGCCACAGGTCCGGCTCCCGGCTGGTCGTACCCTCCGGGTAGATGATCACCGCCGCGCCCTCGTTCAGCGCCTTGACCAGGGCTTCCAGCGACTTGGCCGCGTCGACCGAGCCACGCTCCACCGGGATCTGGCGGCACCGGTGCAGGATCCAGCCGACCACCGGGACCTTGAAGACGCTCGCCTTGCCGAGGAACTGCGGCCACCGGCCGGCGTCGTAGACGAAGTGCGCCGACACCAGCGGATCGGCGTGCGAGATGTGGTTCGCCACGATGATCACCGGACCGTCCTGCGGCAGGTGCTCCATGCCCCGCCAGGTACGCCGGGTCCAGACGGTCATCACCGGCTTGACCAGCACCACGGCGAACCTCCGCCAGAACCCCAGCCTGCGCCGACCCACCGTGCCTCCTCGTGCCCACCCCGACCCGCCCACCGGAGAGATCCGGTGACGCCCGCAGCCGAAATCATGCCTGTTCGCCCCTGGTACGGCCAGTGAGGGTACCGCCGCCGGGCTGGCAGGATGACGGGTGTGAGTCAGCCCTGGAGCATGGTGGTGCCGGTCAAACGCCTGGTCGCCGCCAAGTCGCGGCTGCGTGGTGGGCTGCCCGGCGTACCCCACGAGGAGTTGGCGCTGGCGCTCGTCGCCGACACCCTCGACGCGGTGCGGGCCTGTCCCGACGTGGTCGAGGTGCTCGTGGTCACCGACGACGCCCGGGTCCGGGCCGAGGCGCTCGCGACCGGGGCGCGGGTGCTGGCGGACGTCGCGGACGCGGGGCTCAACGGCGCGTTCCGGCAGGGCGCGGCGCAGGTGTCCGGCCCGGTGGCCGGGATCACCGCCGACCTTCCGGCGCTGCGCCCGGCCGAACTGGCGGCGGCGCTGCGCGCGGCACGGGACGCTCCACCGGGCGTCCGCTGCTTCGTGGCCGACGCGCCGGGCACCGGCACCGTAATGCTGGCCGCGCCGGCCGGCGTACCCCTCGGGCCGTGTTTCGGGCCCGGCTCGGCCGTGGCCCACGCGGCGAGCGGTGCCCGACCGCTGGCCGGCGACTGGCCCAGCCTGCGGCGGGACGTGGACACCCCGGACGACCTGGCCGCCGCCGCCGCGCTCGGGCTCGGTCCGCGCACCGCGCGGCTGGCCGCCGACTGCCTCACCGGCTGAGCGCCCCCACCGGTGTACGGTGCTGGGCATGCAGGGCACGGTGGCGACCTTCGACGCGGCGACCCGCAGCGGACTGCTGCTGCTCGACGACGGCACGGAGCTGGCCTTCCCGGCCCGCGCCTTCGACGCCTCCGGACTGCGGCTGCTCCGACTCGGCCAGCGGGTCCGCGTCGAGACCGACCCCGCCGGGGACGTGATCCGCGTGACCCTGCCGACGATGTCCTGACGCAACCCAGCGGAAGTTCATTTTGCGTTAACCCGGATCGGGTGATTATGAGCAGGTGAGCACCCCTCGCGAAGGCAACGCCAGTCCCGCCGGCATCGACGATTACACCAGCCGCGACGCAGGTCGCTCCCGGGGATCCGACGGGCGCTTCCGCCGTACCCGGCGCCCGACCGACCCGGCTGGCACCGACCCGGCCGACGCCTCCACCGGGCTGGAGGAGGTTCTCGACCCGGTGTCCGAACCGGGCGAGACGGCCCCGTCCGGCCACGAGCCGCCGGCCCGGCCGCTGCCGGACGACCGGTTCCTCAACCGGGAGCTGTCCTGGCTCGACTTCAACGCCCGGGTCCTGGCGCTGGCCGAGGATCCGCGCACCCCGCTGCTGGAGCGGGCGAAGTTCCTGGCCATCTTCGCCAGCAACCTCGACGAGTTCTACATGGTGCGGGTGGCCGGGCTCAAACGCCGACTCTCCGCCGGCCTGCCGGTCCGCGGCGGCGACGGGATGCCGCTGCGTACCCAGTTGGCGCTCGTCGCCGAGAAGGCCGCCACCCTGGTCACCCGGCACGCCACCTGCTTCGTCGACGACGTGCTGCCCAAGCTGGCCGACGAGGACATCCGGATCCTGCGCTGGTCCGACCTGGGCGACACCGAGCGGGACCGGCTGCGCGCCTACTTCCGGGAGCAGATCTTCCCGGTGCTCACCCCGCTCGCGGTCGACCCGGCCCACCCGTTCCCGTACATCTCCGGCCGGTCGCTGAACCTGGCCGTGTCGGTCCGCGACCCGGACGGCGGGCCCGAGTTGTTCGCCCGGGTGAAGGTGCCCAACAACGTGCCCCGGTTCGTCCGCGTCGACCGGGACCGGCCCGGCGTGCGGATGGTGCCGGTGGAGGACGTCATCTCGGTGCACCTCGGCCAACTCTTCTCCGGCATGCAGGTGGTGGAGTGCCACCTGTTCCGGGTCACCCGCAACGCCGAGGTGGAGGTGGACGAGGACCGCGACGAGGACCTGCTCCAGGCGCTGGAACGGGAACTGGCCCGGCGCCGCTTCGGCCCGCCGGTCCGGCTGGAGGTGGCCGCCTCCATCTCCGACCACATGCTGGAGCTGCTCGTCCGGGAACTCGACATGGACGCCCAGGACGTGCTGCGGGTCCGGGGGCTGCTCGACCTCTCCGCGCTGTGGCAGTTGTACGGCGAGGCCGACCGGCCCGACCTGAAGGACCCGCCGTTCGTGCCGGCCACCCATCCCCGGCTCGCCGAGGGCGAGGTGCCGCGCAGCGTCTTCGCCACCCTGCGCGACGGCGACGTACTGGTGCACCACCCGTACCACTCCTTCGCCACCAGCGTGCAGCGCTTCGTGGAGCAGGCCGCCGCCGATCCGCAGGTGCTGGCCATCAAGCAGACGCTCTACCGCACCAGCGGCGACTCGCCGATCGTGGACGCGCTGGTCGACGCCGCCGAAGCGGGCAAGCAGGTGGTGGTGCTGGTCGAGTTGAAGGCGCGGTTCGACGAGGTGGCCAACATCGGCTGGGCCCGCACCCTGGAGCGGGCCGGCTGTCACGTGGTCTACGGCCTGGTCGGCCTCAAGACGCACTGCAAGACCGCGCTGGTGGTACGCCAGGAGGGCAACCAGATCCGCCGCTACTGCCACATCGGCACCGGCAACTACCACCCCAAGACGGCCCGGCTCTACGAGGACTTCGGCATGCTCACCGCCGACCCGGAGATCGGGGCCGACCTGACCGACCTGTTCAACGTGCTGACCGGCTACAGCCGGCAGACCGCGTACCGGCGGCTGCTGGTGGCGCCGCAGGGCATCCGTAGCGGCCTGATCGAACGCATCGAGCGGGAGATCGCCCACGTCCGGCTGGGCATGCCGGGACTCGTGCAGTTCAAGGTGAACGCGCTGGTCGACGAGGAGATCACCGACGCGTTGTACCGGGCCTCCCAGGCCGGCGTCCACGTCGACCTCATCATCCGGGGCATGTGCACGTTGCGGCCCGGCGTTCCGGGGCTGTCGGAGAACATCCGGGTCCGCTCGGTCCTCGGCCGGTTCCTGGAGCACTCCCGGGTCTTCCGGTTCGGCAACAACGGCGACGCCGAGTTCTGGATCGGCTCCGCCGACCTGATGCACCGCAACCTGGACCGGCGGGTCGAGGCACTGGTGCAGGTCAGCGACCCGGTGGCGCGGGCCGAGCTGGACCAGGTGCTCGGTGCCGCGATGAGCCCCGACATCGACGCGTTCGAGTTGGCCGCCGACGGGAGCTGGACCCGGCGTACCGACACGACCGACACTCCCCCGGCCCACCTCCAGGGGATGCTGCTGCGTCGGGTCGGTGGCACCGCCGGGTGAGCGGCACCGGAATAGGCTGAGCGGATGATCGAGGAGGAACGGCGACGGACCGGATGACCGACGTGATCGAGATCCGGGCGGCCGGCGGCGTGGTGTGGCGGCCCGGACCCCACGACGACGTCCAGGTCTGTCTGGTGCACCGCCCCCGGTACGGCGACTGGACGCTGCCCAAGGGCAAGTTGGAGCCGGGCGAGCATCCGTTGGAGGCGGCCGTACGGGAGGTCGCCGAGGAGGCGGACGTACGGGCCGCGCCCGAGGTGCGCCTGCCCTCGGTGCGGTACCGCAGCGAGGGCAGCCTCAAGGAGGTCGACTACTGGTCGATGCGGGCGATGGGCACCGGTGGCTTCCAGCCCGGCACCGAGGTCGACGCGGTGCGGTGGCTCGACGTGGACGACGCGGTGGCGCTGGCCAGCTACCCGCACGACGCGGAGGTGCTGGCCGCGTTCGCCGCCCTGCCCCGGGTCACCGCCACCATGGTGCTGGTCCGGCACGGCCACGCCGGTAAGCGATTGACCTGGTCCGGCCCGGACACCGCCCGGCCGCTCGACGACCGTGGCTGGTCGCAGGCGCGGGCGGTGGCGCCGCTGATCGCGCTGACCTGGCCGAGCCGACTGCTGTCGGCGTCACCGCGCCGCTGCGTACAGACCCTGGACCCGGCGGCCGAGACGCTGGACCTGCCGATCGAGATCAGCGGCGACCTGGACGAGCCCCTCGCCGGTCAGCAGCCCGACGAACGGGTGCTCGCCGCGGCGGCGCGGATGGCCGCGCTGGCCGCCTCCGGCGCGCGTACGGCGGTGTGCAGCCAGGGCAAGGTGATCCCGGGCGCGCTGGAACGTCTCGCCGGGCAGAACGGCGACTACGCCACCGACAAGGGCACCGGTTGGCTGCTCGCCTTCAGCGGCGACCGCCTCGTCGCCGCCGATCGGCTCTGACCCGCTGCGCCGTCAGCCCGCACCGCCGGGCAGGGTGAGGGTGACCGCGACCGGCAGGTGGTCACTGGCGGTGCCGGGTGTCGCGACGGCGTCCGAGGCGACCAGGTCGGGTGAGACGAAGACGTGGTCGATCTGCGCGCGCGGATCGTCGGCCGGGCTGGTCGGCACCGGACGGGCGGCGGCGAACGCGTCGACCAGACCGGCGTCGGTGAGCGCGGTGAAGGCCGGGTCGCCCGGCTCGGTGTTGAAGTCACCGGCGACCACCAACGGCAGGCCGTCGGCGTACCCGGTGGCGAACTCGGCGACGGCCCGGGCCTGCACCACCGGATCCGCGCCGGGCGGCGGTTGCAGGTGTGTGCTCACCACGGCCAGGCGTACGCCCTCGCTGAAGTCCACCGTGACGCCGAGCGCCTGCGCGCCGGTGGGTGCGCCCACGGCGGGCAGCGCCCGGGTCCGGGCCCGGTCCACCGGCCACCGGCTGAGCACCGCGTCGCCCCAGAGCGTGTCGGCGGCCGGCGCGAAGACGTAGGGCAGGCCCAGCCGGTCGGAGAAGAGATGCAGGGTGTCGTGGCCGCCGTTGAGCAGCCAGCCCCGGTCCACCTCGCTGAGCACCACCACGTCGGCTTCCCGGACCGCCCGCTCCAGGGCGGGCAGGTCGAACCGACCGTCCATGCCGAAGCCCATCCGGATGTTGTAGGCCACCACCCGGATCTGTTCCGGCGGGCCCGGCCGGTTGGTCGCCACCGGCCACGGCTCGTGCACCACGGCGGCGGCGAAGGCGGTCAGCGCGGCGAGCACGGCGATCGGCACCCTGGGCAGCCGGGCGAACGTGGTGGGCTCCCCGGCGGCCGGAGCAGCCGCTGGAGCGCCGAGATCCCCGGTGGCCGGTGCGGTGACCGGACCGGGCCGAAGACGGCCCTCCAGCGCGATCAGGCCGGTCAGCGCGGCCACCAGGGCCGGTAGCCACCCGTTGGGATAACCGAGGTCGTAGGCGGCGTAGTAGAGCACCGAGACGACCGCGAAGACGAGCATGCCGCCCACCGCCGCGTATCCCCGCCGGGTCGCGGACCGCGCCGACGGACCGGCGACGCCGTCGGCCAGCGCCAGGCAGCCGCCGAGACCGGTCGCGCTGAGCAGCACGGCGACGGTGAGCAGCGACGGCGGGCCGTACCCGAACAGCAGCGCTCCGACCAGCAGCAGAACCGGCCACACCAGCCGGGCACGTGGCCGGGACGGAGTCAGGGCGGCGAGCAGAAACACCGCCAACGCCACACCGAGCGGCGCGAACGCGAACAGCGGTGTCGAGGCGGTGCCCGGCGCACCGAACCAGTAGGACGTCGCGGTGCCCACCACCGCCGGCGACAGCGCCACCATGCCGGCCAGTACCGACGCCGGTCCGACGAGCAACCACGCCCGGCCGTCCGGCACCGGCCCGGCCACGGCGGAACGACGGGCGAGCTGGATCTCACCGGCGAGCAGCGCCACCACCATCACACCGCTGGCCGCCCAGGCCGCCCAACTCCCCCGCCAGGCAAGGTCGTACGTGCCGACCAGCACGTGCCCGAGCGCCGCGGCGGCCAGTCCGAGCGCCAGTCCGGGTACGGCACGCGCGCCCCGGGTCGCGGTCGCGGCGAGCCACACCAGACCGGCGAGCAGACCGACACCGGCGAGCCAGAGCTGCACGGCGCCGCCGGGGCCGGCGGTCAGGGCGAGCCGGGCGACGCCCAGCAGTGCCACGGCGACCACGCCGACGACGTGGCTGCCGACCAGCCGGACGAGCGGCGGCGCGGCGAGCGCCAACACGAACCAGCCGAGGGCGAACGCCCCGAGCAGCTCGGCCGGGGTCGACGCGGCCTGCCCGAAGATGGTGATGACCGACGGTAGGAAGACCCGCAGCACGTCGGTCAGGACGACGAGACCGAGGGCCAGGGTGGCGGTACCGAGATGGCGCTGACGCAGCACGATTCCTCTTTCGCCGAGAGGTGGTCCGGCGATTCTGGGCGTCGTGCCCCGCCCCGTCAACGTCCGCCGGATCCGGGCCTGGGGGCGGACCGGACGGACATGGCGAGGGCGCCCGCCGTGCGGCGGACGCCCTCGTCGTACGACCGGCTCAGCGCCGGGTCGCGCTCTTCCTGGCCGGCGCCTTCTTCGCCGGTGCCTTCTTGGCCGTCGCGGTCTTCTTGGCCGCGGTGGCCTTGGACGCCGTGGCGGTCTTCTTCGCCGGGGCGACCTTCTTCGTGGCGGTCGTCTTCTTGGCCGCGGCGGTGGTCTTGGTCGCCTTGGCCGCGGTCGTCTTCTTCGCCGCCGCCGTGGTCTTCGTGGCGGTCGTCTTCTTGGCCGCGGTGGCCTTCGCCGTGGTCGTCTTCTTGGCGGCGGTCGCCTTGGCACCCGTCGCCTTCGCCCCGGTCGCCTTCGCACCGGTCGCCTTCGCACCGGTCGCCTTCGCACCGGTGGTCTTGGCGGTGGCCGCGGCGGTCTTCTTCGCCGCCGCCGTGGCCTTCGGCACCTTGCCGTTGGCCACCATCTCCTTGAACCCGGCGCCCGGACGGAAGGTCGGCACCGAGGTCTTCTTGACCTTCACCGCCTCCCCGGTACGCGGGTTGCGGGCTGTTCGCGCGCCCCGTACGCGCTTCTCGAACGCTCCGAATCCGGTGATCGCCACCTTCTCGCCCTTGGTGACCGCCGCCTGGACCTCAGCGAGGACCGCGTCGAGCGCGGCCGTCGCCGTTTTCCGGTCCCCCAGGCGAACGGCGAGCGCCTCGATGAGCTCGGCCTTGTTCACTACTTCCTCCTGATTGTGCAACTGACTCGACGCGAGCCATTCTGCGCGCACGGTATGCCCTGTGCTGCCCGGACACAAACATTCGGTGGAAAAAAGCCCTTGTGTCGTAACGGATTCGCCCCCACCGGTGGCACCGGTGGGGGCGAAATCGGCGACGGAGCCGGGTGAACGGGCTAGGCGACGCGGGGCAGGAAGGGCGACCGGGTGCCCTCGAAGGCACTGATCTGCGCCTCGTGGCGAAGGGTGAGTCCAATGTCGTCCAAGCCCTCCATCAGCCGCCAGCGGCTGAAGTCGTCGAGGGGGAACGACCACGTGGAACCGCCCGCCTGGACCTGCCGGGCGGTGAGGTCGACGGTGATCGCGGCCTTCGGGTCGGACTCGACCAGGGCCCAGATCTCCTCGACGGCTTTCAATTCCAGCTCGACCGGGAGCAGACCCTCCTTGAGGGCGTTGCCGCGGAAGATGTCACCGAAGCGCGGCGAGATCACCGCCTGGAAGCCGAAGTCGCGCAAGGCCCACACGGCGTGCTCCCGCGACGACCCGGTACCGAACTCCGGACCGGCCACCAGAATCGAGGCACCCGAATATGATTCATCGTTGAGTACGAATCCCGGGTCCTCCCGCCACGCGCTGAACAACCCGTCGGCGAATCCGGTACGGGTCACCCGCTTGAGGTACACGGCCGGGATGATCTGATCCGTGTCCACGTCGGACCGACGCAGCGGCACGGCGGTGCCGGTGTGCACGGTGAACTTGTCCATCTGTCGCAGCCCTTCTCTACAGGTCGGCGGGGGCGGCCAGCCGACCGGCCACGGCGGTGGCGGCGGCGACGGGCGGGCTCACCAGGTGGGTACGCCCACCCCGGCCCTGCCGGCCCTCGAAGTTCCGGTTGGAGGTGGAGGCGGAACGCTGCCCCGGGGAGAGCGTGTCGGGGTTCATGCCCAGGCACATCGAGCAGCCGGCGAAGCGCCACTCGGCACCCGCGTCGGTGAAGACCTTGTCCAGCCCCTCGGACTCGGCGGCCTCACGTACGGCGGCGGAGCCCGGCACCACCAGCATGCGTACGCCGTCGGCGACCTGGTGGCCGCGCAGCACGTCGGCGGCGGCCCGCAGGTCCTCCAGCCGGCCGTTGGTGCAGGAGCCGACGAAGACCACGTCCACCGAGAGGTCCCGCAACGGCATACCGGGCCGCAGGTCCATGTACTCCAGGGCCCGACGGGCGGCGGCCCGCTCGGGCTCGGTGCCGAAGTCGTCCGGGTCCGGCACCGTCGCGCCGAGCGGAGCGCCCTGGCCCGGGTTGGTGCCCCAGGTCACGAACGGCGTGATCTCGGCCGCGTCCAGCGTCACCTCGGAGTCGAACGTCGCGCCCTCGTCGGTGGGCAGCGTCCGCCAGTACGCGACCGCGGCGTCCCAGTCCGCGCCGGCCGGCGCGTTCGGCCGCCCCTTGAGGTACGCGAAGGTGGTCTCGTCCGGCGCGATCATGCCGGCCTTGGCGCCCCACTCGATGGACATGTTGGCGATGGTCATCCGGCCCTCCATGGAGAGCGCCCGGATCGCCTCGCCCCGGTACTCCACGATGTGCCCGCGCCCGCCGCCGGTGCCCACCTTCGTGATGAGCGCGAGGACCAGGTCCTTGGCGGTGACGCCGGGCCCGAGCCGGCCGGTGACGGTGACCGCCATCGTCTTGGGCCGCGCCTGCGGCAACGTCTGGGTGGCCAGGACGTGTTCGACCTCACTGGTGCCGATGCCGAAGGCCAGCGCACCGAACGCGCCGTGGGTGGCGGTGTGCGAGTCGCCGCAGACGATCGTCATGCCGGGCTGGGTGAGCCCGAGCTGCGGCCCGATGACGTGCACGATGCCCTGGTTCTCGTCGCCCAGTGGGTGCAGCTTCACGCCGAACTCGGCGCAGTTGCGGCGCAGCGTCTCGATCTGCGTACGCGAGGTGGGGTCGGCGATGGTGAGCAGGTCACCACGCCGCTGCCGGAACGAGGGATCGGCGTACCCGGTCGGGGTGTTGTGATCCTCGGTCGCGAGCGTGAGGTCGGTACGGCGCACCTGGCGACCGGCGAGCCGCAGCCCGTCGAAGGCCTGCGGGCTGGTCACCTCGTGCAGCAGGTGCAGGTCGATGAAGAGCAGATCGGGCTCACCATCGGCGGACCGGACGACGTGCGCGTCCCAGACCTTCTCGGCCAGGGTCCTCGGCTCAGGAGTGACTCCCACCATCTGGACATCCTAAATTCTGGGAGGTAAATTTCGGCTTGTGGGACACAGTATGAGCGGTGTCGGCGTTCTCGACAAGGCGGTGGTCATCCTGGCCGCCTGTGTCGACGGCGCCAGCCTGGCCGAACTCGTTGAACGCACCAAGCTGCCCCGAGCCACCGCGCACCGGCTGGCACAGGCACTGGAGATCCACCGGATGCTGGTCCGGGACACCCAGGGCCGCTGGCGTCCCGGTCCACGTCTGGGCGAGCTGGCGAACGCCGCTCCGGACGTGCTGCTGACCGCCGCCGAGCCACTGCTGGCCGCCCTGCGCGACGCCACCGGTGAGAGCGCGCAGCTCTATCTGCGCCGGGCCGACGAACGGATCTGCGTGGCCGCCGCGGAACGCGCCAGCGGTCTGCGGGACACCGTCCCGGTGGGCTCGGTGCTGCCGATGACGGCCGGTTCGGCGGCGCAGATCCTGCTCGCCTGGGAGCCGCCCGAGGCGGTGATGCCGTTGCTGCCCCGGTCCAAGTTCACCGGCCGCACCCTCGCCGAGGTACGCCGCCGGGGCTGGGCGCAGAGCGTCGCCGAACGGGAGGCGGGCGTGGCGAGCGTCTCGGCGCCGATCCGCGACCGCACCGGCCGGGTCATCGCCTCGATCAGCATCTCCGGCCCCATCGAACGCCTCGGCCGCCGCCCCGGCGAACGCCACGCGATGGCGGTCGTCCGCGCCGGCCAACGCCTCTCCGGCCTCTAACCCCCACCCCACGACGATCGCGGTTGATCAAGGAGTTCTGGTCACCGACAAGACCCGATCGGGACGCGAACTTCTTGGTCAACTCACCGGGGCGGTGGGGGGGGTGGGATGGGTGAAGCCCGCCTCGCGAAGGGCGAGACGGGCTTCGGGTGTGGTAGCCCCGACCGGATTCGAACCGGCGCTACCGCCTTGAGAGGGCGGCGTCCTGGGCCGCTAGACGACGGGGCCAAGACTTTCCTGGTTCACCGCCCCTGCGGGCGGTGCGGCAGTAGTCTAGCGGCGTCCTCCGCAGTGCCGGAATCTGGGGTGGGACGAAGTCGTCGGGCCAGGCCGGGGCAGGTTTTCACCCGATCGGGTGAAGATCTGTCGCCGTCGACGCCCCGGGGGTCGGCACGGCGGCACCGGAGAGTCGGGCGCACCGGGCGGCGAGGCTGCCGACGAGGCCCGCCCCACCGGCGGCCAGCAGGCCAGTGCCAGCGCCCGTCGGCGACGCATCCCGGGAGCGCGGGCATCGACTGTCGGGACAGAGCGAAACGGCCCGACCCGCTGAGCGGGACGAGCCGTCACCTGAATCTGTAGCCCCGACCGGATTCGAACCGGCGCTACCGCCTTGAGAGGGCGGCGTCCTGGGCCGCTAGACGACGGGGCCAGAACACATTGCGACACCACCTCGCGGTGGTGCCGCCACACTCTAACAGAACCCGAGGCCGAGCCCCCTCGCGGAAGCATCGGCGCTGAACTCCACCAGAATCCAGCGACCTCGATTCTTGCGAATCGCGGCTGCGCTGGGGTACCAGGACTCGAACCTAGACTAACTGAACCAGAATCAGTCGGGCTGCCAATTACCCCATACCCCATCGGCCCCTTGCGGCGCCGGGAACAAACTCTACCCTCCCGGCACCGACAGGCCAAATCGACTTCCCCAAACCGCCCTTGAGCTGCACAAACGGCGATCAGGTCGCGGACACGACAGGGTTCGCCAACTCGCCGATCCCCTCGATCCGGACGGCCACCGTATCCCCCTCGATGAGCGGACTAACCCCCGCCGGGGTGCCGGTCAGGACGATGTCGCCGGGCAGCAGCGTCATCACGTGTGAGACGTACGACACCAGGGCCGGCACGTCGAAGACCATGTCCCGGGTACGGCCGAGCTGACGGACCTCCATCTCCTCCGGGTCGCGTCCCACCTCGCAGCGGATCTCCAGGTCGGTGACGTCGAGATCGGTGGTGATCCACGGGCCGATCGGGCAGAACGAGTCGAACCCCTTGGCCCGGGTCCACTGGCTGTCGGACCGCTGGAGGTCCCGCGCGGTGACGTCGTTTGCGCAGGTGTAGCCGAAGATCGCCCGTTCGGCGGCGGCCCGGTCGGCCCGACGGGCGCCCGGGGCGCCGATCACCACGGCCAGCTCCGCCTCGTGCTCGACCTGCTTGCTGAACTCGGGCAGCCGGATCGCGTCCCGGGGGCCGATGACGGAGGTGGAGGGCTTGAGGAAGAGCAGCGGCTCCTTCGGGACCTCGTTGCCGTGTTCGGCGGCGTGCTCGGCGTAGTTGCGGCCGACACAGACCACCTTGCTGGGCAGGATCGGTGAGAGCAGGCGGACGTCGGACAGCGCCCACCGGACACCGCTGAACGTGATCTGGCCGAACGGGTGTCCGGTGATCTCGGCGACGGTCAGCCCCTGCGGACCCGCCTCCGGTTCCCCCTCGACGACACCGAACGACATTCCCTTGGCATGAGCGAAACGAGCGATACGCACCAGCTCAATCTAGTCCGGTCGCAGACCGGCCCCGCCAGCGCAATCTGGTCCGGTCCCGGAGCGGACCGCCCGAGCCGATCCCGTCCGGTCCACGGACCGGCCCGTCCGGACCGACCCCGCCCGGGCGGTTCGGGCGGGGCAGCTTACCCGCGACGGTCGGTGTCGGGGTGGGAATCGTCGCTTCGTACCCGCACGACGTGCGCGCGCGCCTAGCGTCGGCTCCGGAGGTTCGTTCGTATGCCTGCATCGACACGACACCACAGCAAGCTCGCGGCGATCGTGCACTGCGTCGGTCTACTCACGGCGCTGCCGGTCCTGCCGGTGGCGACCGCCCCGGACGCTCCGGCGCCCGGACGGCCGTACGCGGCAGCCGCCACGCCCGAGCCCACCATGCCGTCGGCCCCGCCGGCGGTGCCCACACCGACCCGGGTCGCCTCACCGGCGGCCAAACCCGAGGTCAGCGTGGCGGTGAGACCGCAGAACACCGCCGCGCCCGGGTACCGCATCGAGGTCCGCAACCGGGGCGACTCGCCGGTCTCCACGACGGTACGCCAGGAGCTGCCGCAGGGCGCCACGGCGACGACGATCAGCGGCGGCGGCCGGGAGGTACGCCCCGACGGGTCGGCGGCGACCGAGGTGACCTGGCGTCTGAGCCTGCCGCCGCACAGCACCCGGACACTGGACACCACGCTGGCCACCACCTCCACGCAAGCCCCGCTGACCACGCCCGCCTGCGCCTTCGGCAGCGACGACCAGCAGCCGTACGACTGCGCGTCGGCCACCTGGACGTCGCCGGACGCACCGGCGGCCGGCGCGACGGAGTCGGGCTGGCGGCATCAGGCCCCTGCGCTGCTGGCCGGCGCGGTCGCGGTGCTGGTGCTCGGCGTCATCGGCTTCATCACCTGGCGTCGGCGTGAGCGGCCGGTCGCCGCCGCGCTGGCGTCGGACGGACCGGGGACGGTCTATCCGCGCCCGGCCACCCCACGGCCCCCGACCCGTCGCCGTACGCCACCGGTCTGGCTGGTGGTGCCGGTGGCCGCCACGGTGCTCATCGTCACGATCGGCGTGGCGGCGTGGACCGCCACCCGGCGGGTCGCCGCGATCGACACCGACAGCCAGCCGACCAGCGGCGCTTGGAAGGGCACCGGGATCAGTGGTGGGCTGGGCGTGCCGCTGCGCGAGGACGCGTTCGAGTTCACCGTCTACCGGATGGCCTGTGAGCCGGGCCGGGGCGCCCGCCAGTGCCAGGCGACCGTGGGGGTGCGCAACCTCACGCCGGAACACCAGAGCTGGCACGGCAAGTTGCAGCGGGCGTACCTGGCGGACGGCAACTGGGTCACCACCGACGAGCAGGCCACCCGGCGGGCCAACCGGGGGCGGGACGTCTTCGCCGAGCCGGTGGCGGCGGGCAGCCGGACGGTGCTGCCGCTGGTCTTCACGGTCGACGACGCGAAGGCGTTGCGACACCTGGAGCTGCGTAGCGGCGTCTTCTCCGCCGGCGTACGGGTGGACGTGCCCTGACCGGCGCGCGGGCGGCGGTCGTACCCTGGGACGATGACCGCCGCCCTCGCTCCCGTCGTGCTCGACGCGGCCGACTGGCAGGCCCGTCGCCGCGCCCACGAGGAACGGGTGGACGGCTGGCTGACCGGGCACCTGGAGCGACGCCGTCGGGGTGAGAAGCATCCGGTGGAGGACTTCCTCTTCACCTACTACTCGTGTCGACCGGCGCAGTTGCGCCGGTGGCAGCCGGGCGCGGGGGTGCTGTTGCGCGGGGCGGACCCGGCCGACTTCGGCCCGGACCACCGGGAGGTCGACGGCGCGCTCACCCTCGATGTCCAGGCCGTCCTGGCGCGTCGTGCCGAGTCGGTGCGCTGGATCGCCGCCCTGCTGACAGCGACCGCGGGACGCCCCGCCCACCTGGGTTGTTTCGGGATGCACGAGTGGGCGATGGTCTACCGGCAGACCCAGGAGGAGGTCCGGCACCGCGCCTGGCCGCTGCGGCTGAGCCCGGAACGCACCGCCGAGGTCGTCGAGGAGCGGGGTGTACGGTGCAGCCACTTCGACGCGTACCGGTTCTTCACCGCGCCGGCCCGTCCGCTCAACGTGCTCCGGCCGACCCGCGACACGCAGCACGAGCACGAGCAGCCGGGCTGCCTGCACGCCAACATGGACCTCTACAAGTGGGCGTACAAGCTCTCCCCGCTCGTGCCGTCGGAACTGGTCGCCGACGCGTTCGCGCTGGCCCGGGACATCCGCACGCTGGACATGCGGGCCTCGCCGTACGATCTGGCGGCGCTCGGCTACCCGCCGGTGCGGGTGGAGACGCCGGAGGGGCGGGCCGCGTACGCCGGGGCGCAGCGGGAGTTCGCCGAGCGGGCCGGGGTTCTCCGCGACCGGCTGCTGGCGGCGATCCCTGCCTGACGCTCCACTACGGACAGTCATCTCGCGGCCGGAAGCACCGTGCCACCCGCTCGCCGTCAACTCGTCCCGTGATGCGCGGGCCGCGTCACTCGCCGTCCACCCGGCGGTCGCGTTTGCGCTGCGAGCGGCGCTTCTTCTCGGCGAGCCGACGCTCCTTGGCGGCCCGCGACGGGCGGGTCGGCCGGCGCGGCGGGGGCGGCGGCGCGACCGCCTCGCGCAGCAGTGCGGCGAGCCGCTCCCGGGCCGCCTCGCGGTTGGCGAGCTGCGCCCGGTGCTCGCTGGCGGCGACGGTCAGCACGCCGTCGACCAGCCGGCCGGCGAGCCGCTCCAGTGCCCGCGCCCGCAACGACTCCGGCAGGCTGGGCGACCCGGCCAGGTCGAAACTCAGCTCGACCCGCGAGTCGGTGGTGTTGACCCCCTGACCGCCGGGCCCGGACGACCGGGAGAACCGCTCCCGCAGCTCGGCTGCGGGGACACTCCACCGGTCGGTCACCCGCAGTCCGTCGTCCACGCACCGAGGCTAACGCGTCGGGCGTCACTTCGGAGCGCTGCTCGGATTCGGCTCCGGCCGGTTCGACTCGTCGCCGCCGACCGCCGCGTACGCGACCGCACCGACCAGCAGCAGGGCGATCACGCCGACCTTCGTGGTGACCACCTTGATCAGCAGCCAGGCGGCGCGACGCGCGCCGGGCACGGTCTTCTTCGCCGCCTGGTAGTCGTTCCAGCCGCGCCGGGCCCGCGCGTACGACGACCCGACACCACTTCCGATGATGAGGCCCACCAGCAGGAGGACCGCGATGAGAGGACGCTCCACCCACGCCAGTATCCATACTCAGCGTAATATTTCCATTCTCCGATCACCGACCGCCAGAAATCCGACAGACCACGCATCCATTCGTAATTGGACAGTAGCCCTGAGTGACATCAGCCGCCCTTGCCGATGATCGTGTCGGCGGTCTGCTGCACCTGCTCGATCGGGATGGCGAACCCGATGCCGATCGAGCCGTTGCCGTCGATGGTGGCGATCGCGGTGTTCACCCCGACCACCTCACCCCGGGCGTTGACCAACGGGCCCCCGGAGTTGCCCGGGTTGATCGAGGCGTCGGTCTGCACCGCCCGGTGCCGGTTGTCGCCGAGCCGCACCTGGCGGTCCAGCGCGCTGACGATCCCCGCGGTGACCGTGCCCGGCAACCCCAGCGGCGAACCGACCGCCAGCACCGGCTCGCCCACCCGGGTCGATCCCGGCTTGGCCAACGGCAACGCCGTCAGCCCGGCGGACGACGGCACCCGGAGCACGGCGAGATCACTGCCCGGTTCCCGCCCCACCACCTCCGCCGCGAGCCGACGGCCGTCCGGCAGCTCGACGGTCACCTCGCCGCGCCCCTTGGCCAGGATGTGGTCGTTGGTGATGATGTGCTGCTCGGAGTCGACGGCGAACCCGGAGCCGGTCGCCGAGGCGCCGCCGGAGCCGCCCACCAGCACCGACACGACGCCGGGCACGGTCTTCTCGGCCGCGGTGACCAGCTCGGCCGGCACCGGCGCGGCGGAGGCCGCAGCCGGACCCGACACACCGTCACGACCGGCCACCCAGCCACCGGCCAACGCCCCCGACCCGGTGGACAGCGTGACCACCGCCAGCCCCGCCAGCAGCCGACGGCGCCAACTCCACTCCGCCCCGCCCCCACTCGGCCCGTCCGGCCCACCCCGCCCGTCCGGGCCGAGGTCCGGCGAGACGAACCACGGTCCGCGTGGCTCACCGAGTCCGGTCTGCACTGCCATTCGTACGCTCCTCACGTGTGGCGGCCGGGGTCGGTCCGGTCGGGTCGCCGGGTCGGGTCAGGGCAGGCGGGAGAACCACCGCATCGAGCCGTACGCCGCACCCATCGCGAACACCAGTCCGAGCCCGATGAACCGGGACGAGACGTCCTGCCGTACCTTGCGCCAGCCCACCGAGCTGCCGATGTCGTCGTAGACGGCCCGTAGCTCGTCGCTCGTCGCGGCCTCGTGGAAGACGCCCCCGGTCTGCTCGGCGACGGCCTGCAACGTCTCCCCGTCCACCGGCACCTGGATCGGTCGGCCGCCCCGGTCCACGAAGCCGCTCAGCGTGCCGAACGAGATCGTGTGCACCGGCACCTCGACCGCGACGGCGTCGGCGGCGGCCTCCATCGGGTCCATGCCCGAGGTGTTCGCGCCGTCGGAGAGCAGGATGATCCGGGCCGGTGGCGGCTGGGTGGCGGCGGCCTCGTCCAACGCCTTCACCGCCCCCAGCGAGGTGCTGATCGCCTCGCCGATCGCGGTGCCCTGCACGCCGGTCACCCCTTCGGCGAGACGCTCGATGCCGTCGTGCAGGGACTCTCGGTCGGTGCTCGGCGGCACCAGCACCGCCGCGCTGCCGGCGAAGGCCACCAACCCGACGTTGAACTCGTCCGGCAGGCCGTCGACGAACCGGCGGGCGGCGCTCTTGGCCGCGGTGAGCCGGTCCGGTTCCACGTCACCGGCGAGCATCGAGGTGGACACGTCCACCGCCACCATCACGGTGGCCCGCTCCCGGGGCACCCGCACCTCGGCCGTGGGGCGGGCGAAACCCACCACCAGCAGGGCCAGCATGGCCAGGAAGAGGCCCGCCGGCAGGTGCCGACGCCAGGTCGGGCGCTTCGGCGCGACCCGGTCGAGCAGCCGCAGGTTCGTGAAGCGGACCGCGTACCGGCTGCGTCGCCGTTGCGCCACCAGGTAGGCGAGCGCCAGGGCCAGCACGCCGAGCAGGAGCCAGAGCCGGAGCGGTGACTGCCAGATCATGCCGCACCTCGCCGGTTCGGTCCGGCACCGGCGGCGGCCAGCCGACGTTGCGCGTGGACGTGCCGCACGATGTCGGCCGCCCAGTCCCGGTCGGTGCGCAGGCTCAGGTGGGTCGCACCGGATCGGCGTACCGCGTCGCGGACCTGCTCGCGCTGGGCGGCGGCGGCGGTCGCGTACCGCTCGCGCAGCCGTCGGTCGCCGGTCCACACCTCGCGCCGCTCGCCGGTCTCCGGGTCGGCCAGGGTGATCAGGCCGACGTCCGGCAGCTCCAGCTCGCGCGGGTCGGTGATCTCCACCGCCAGCACCTGGTGCCGCACGGCCAGTTGACGCAGCGGGCGTTCCCAGGTGGCCGGCAGCCGGGGATCGTCGGGCAGGCCGTCGAGGAAGTCGGAGACCACCACCACCAGGCCACGCCGGTGGGCCACCCGGTGCACCCCCGCCACCGCGTCGGACAGGTCGGCCGCGCCCGGCGACAGCCCACCCGGCCCGTCGTGGCCGCCCACCCGGGGCTCGGCCAGCAGCCCGCGCAACAGCCCGAGCAGATGGGTACGCCCACCGCGCGGCGGCAGCCGACGCAGCCCGGAGGTGGTGAGCACCTGGGCGCCGAGCCGGTTGCCCGGGCCGGTGGTGAGGAACCCGACGGTGGCGACCGCAGCGACCGCCAGTTCCCGTTTGTCCAGCGCGGCGGTGCCGTACTCCATGCTGGGAGTGGCGTCCACCAGCAGCCAGGTGGTCAGTTCCCGGTCGGCGTCCACCTGCCGGACGTGCGGCACGGTGGTCCGGGCGGTCACCGACCAGTCCATCCGGCGTACCTCGTCCTCGCCGGGCCGGTACTCCCGGCTGCCGGCGGGTTCGCTTCCCGGGCCGGGCAGCAGGCCCCGGTGCTCGCCGTGCAGCATCCCGTCGAGACGGCGGGTGACGGTCAGCTCCAGCCGACGCAGCCGCTGGTCGGGAGTCAGGTCGGCGAGCACCGGATCAGCCGGTACGGGCACCGGCGCGGACCGGCGGGCCATCAGGCGGCGGCCAGGTCGGGGGTGTACTCGGGCTGGCCGGTGGCCGCCACCCGGGGCAGCGGGACCACCTCGATCAGGCGACGTACGACCGCCTCGGCGGTCACCCCGTCGGCGACCGCGTCGAAGGAGAGCACCAGCCGGTGCGAGAGCACGTCGCCCGCGAGTTCCCGGACGTCCTCGGGCAGCACGTACTCCCGGCCGCGCAGGAGCGCCTGGGCCCGCGCGGCGGCGACCAGGCCGAGCGTGGCGCGCGGGCTGGCGCCGTACGCCAGCAGCGGGGCGATCTCCGGCAGCCCGAACCGGATCGGGTCCCGGGTGGCGAGGATGAGCCGGACCACGTACTCGGCGATGGCGTGGTGCACGAAGACCTGCGCCGCCTGCCGCTGGTAGGCGCGCAACCGGTCCGGGTCGAGCACCGGGTGCGCCCGGGGGCGGTCGGCGCTCATCCGGTAGAGGATGGCCAGTTCGTCGGCACCGTCCGGGTAGTCGACCAGGATCTTCATCAGGAAGCGGTCACGCTGCGCCTCCGGGAGCTGGTAGACCCCCTCCGACTCGATCGGGTTCTGGGTGGCCAGCACGAGGAACGGCTCCGGCACCCGGTAGCTGCGTCCGCCGATCGACACCTGGCGCTCGGCCATCGCCTCCAGCAGCGCGGACTGCACCTTGGCCGGGGCCCGGTTGATCTCGTCCGCGAGGACCAGGTTGGCCATGATCGGCCCGAGTTCGACGTCGAAGCTCTCCTTCGACGCCCGGTAGATGCGGGTGCCGACGATGTCCGAGGGGACGAGGTCGGGGGTGAACTGGATCCGGGAGAAGCTGCCGCCGACGACCGTGGCGAGGGTCTGTGCGGCGAGGGTCTTGGCCACTCCCGGGACGCCCTCCAGGAGGCAGTGCCCGTCGGCGACCAGCGCGATGAGCAGGCGCTCGACGAGCCGGTCCTGCCCGACGATCACGCGTTTGACCTCGAAGAGCGTCTGGTCCAGCTCGGCAGCGCTCGCGTCCGGATCGACCGGGGTGGGCAGGCTGGCCATGGTGTCCGAGATGTCCGTCACGGTGCTTGCTTCCCGAACGGCGCCTCGGACAAACGTCGGAATTACCGGACGTAGTAGCACCAGACCAGCCCAGCGCTACCGCTACCACGTGGACCATCCCGGACCACCCGAAAGGGGTCGGTCGGCACACAACGGCACCGGCCCCCACCCGTCCGTTCGGGTGGGGGCCGGTGATCGGGCCACGCTCAGTGGTGCACGATCAGGAAGAACGGCAGGTCGACGGCGACACCGGCGGAGTTGCGCGTCTGGATGAACACCCCGTTCGGGGTGAGCAGCCGGGGTGCCACCGAGACCTCCCCGGCGGGCGGGATGCAGCAGGAGCCCGCTTGGCCGATCGTCGCCACGTAGATGCCCGTGGTGACGCTGCTGCCGAACTGCACCTCGTACTGGCCGACGCCGTACTTGATCACGACCCCGTCGCCGCGGGCCTTGGTGCCGTTGGCGTTGACCGCCGTCGCGTACCCGGAGGCGCTGGCGGCGGCGACCTCGCCCTTGGACAGCAGGGCCCGGGCGCTGTTCATCGAGGCGGTGGTGACCGCCGGCTGCTGCGCGGCGGCACGGGCGGTGGGCTGGTTGCCCGCCACGGTGGGCTTCGCCGCGGCGATACCACCGCCGGCGAGGGCCAGTGCCAGGGCCGCGATCGACACCGCGGCCGCTTTCCGTCGGAAAAATCTGGTCATGACAGGTCTCCCTTGGTGACCGTGGGGATACGCCGACCCGCGACACGCGGGGCGGATGTTGCCTATTTCCAAGTCGGGCCGCAATGGCTTCCGAAGGCCGGACGCGCCATTTTTTTCGATCCCGCAAACGGCTGCACTCGATGACCCACATGCACTCTGAGCTGGGAATATCTCCCCGATCGCAACCACCCGACCAGCAGGAACGTAACACCGGAAAATACTGCCGGTCAATAACCCTTCACCCTTTTCGGCGATGTCGGATCATCGCCACGAAATGTGAGAGACGCATTCACGAATCGGGCGTGAGAATTGTTCGGCGGGTCGCGTACGCACCGGATCTCGACCGACCGCCGATCGGCGGGCGACGGCTACCCTGCCTGCTGTGACGATCACTTTCGGCCGGTCTGCGGCGCTGTCCGGGCGTACCGTGCTCTGCTGGCTCGCCGTCGCCCCCGGGGCCGGATGGGCGGTGGTCCGGCTGGCCGGCCTGGACCGGGGACCGCTGGTGCAGATGCTGGCCTTCACGCCGTACGCGCTGCTCGGCAGCCTGATCCCGCTGGTGCTCGCGGTCGCGCTGCGGCGCCGCTGGCCGGCGGCGGTCGCGGCGGTGACCACGGTGGCGCTGCTCGCGGCGGTCGTCCCCCGCGCGCTGCCCGCGCCGCAGCCGACAGTCGACGGGCCGGAGCTCCGCGTACTCACCGCCAACCTGCTGGCCGGTGCCGCCGACCCACGGGCGGTGGTCGCGCTGGTCCGCGACGCGCGGGTGGACGTGCTGGTGGTGCAGGAGTTCACGCCGCAGGCCCGGACCGAAATGGATCGGCTGGGCCTGACCGACCTGCTCCCCCACCGGCAGCTCAACCCGATGGACGGCACCCCGGGATCCGGGCTCTACGCCCGTCACCCGATCGGCGACGGCGGGGTCCGGCAGCTCCGTGGCGGATGGAGCTTCACGCAGGCGTACGCGACGGTGGCGGTGCCCGGGGCGCCGACCGTCCGCGTCGAGTCGGTCCACCCGGCGGCCCCGTACGCGGTGGACCAGGTGCCCGGCTGGCGCGCTGACCTGGCGGCCCAACCGGCGGCCACCCCGGACGGACCGCTGGGCATCCTCGCCGGTGACTTCAACGCCACCCTCGACCACGGTCCGCTGCGTGCCCTGCTGCGCACCGGGTACGTCGACGCCGCCGCCTCGGTGGGCGCCGGACTCACCGGCACCTGGGGACCGTACGACGGCGACCCCATCCCCCCGGTCGTGATCGACCACGTGCTGGTCGACCGCCGGATCGCGGTACGCGCCGTGGAGGTGCACCCGCTACCCGGCAGCGACCACCGGATGGTCCTCGCCGACCTGCGCCTGCCCTCCGCACCGCACCGGATGTGAGGTAAGGAAGGGACCCCCTTAGTGCTCCAGGCGTTAGTAGGGGTCCCTTCCTTACCTCCGCGCCCGGTGCTATACGCGGGCCCGGTCGAGGCCGTACGTCAGCGCGTCGACCAGGGCGTGCCAGCTCGCCTCGACCACGTTCGGGTGCACGCCGACGGTCATCCAGCCGCCGCCCCGGCCGTCGGCGGTCTCCACCAGCACCCGGGTGACCGCGCCGGTGCCGTGGCTGCCCTCCAGGATGCGGACCTTGTAGTCGGCCAGCTCGAAGTTACGCAACTCCGGGTAGTGCCGCCCGAGGCCGACGCGCAGCGCCTCGTCGAGCGCGTTGACCGGGCCGTTGCCCTCGGCGGTGGCGATCACCCGCTCGCCGCGTACCCGGATCTTGACGGTCGCCTCGGAGACCACCGCGCCGTCCTCGCGGTGCTCGACCAGCACCCGGTACGACTCCAGCGCGAACGGCCGGGCCGGGGCCGCGTCCGGCAGTTCGGAGCGGACCAGCAACTCGAACGAGGCGTCGGCGGCCTCGAAGGACCAGCCACCGGCCTCCAGTTCCTTGACCCGGTTGGTGACCCGGGACAGCGTCTCCGGATGGCCGGCCAGATCCAGCCCCAGCTCACGACTCTTGAGCTCGATGCTGGCCCGGCCGGCCATCTCGGTGACCAGGATCCGCATGTCGTTGCCCACCACCGCGGGTTCGACGTGGTTGTAGAGCAGCGGATCCACCTTGATCGCACTCGCGTGCAGCCCCGCCTTGTGGGCGAAGGCGGCGGCCCCGGCGTACGCCTGGTGGGTGTCGGGGGCGATGTTGGCGATCTCGGCGATGGCGTGGGAGACCCGCACCATCTGCTCCAGGCAGCCCTCCGGTAGGACCGGCAGCCCGAGCTTGAGTTGGAGGTTCGCCGCGACGGCGAAGATGTCGGCGTTGCCCGGCCGCTCGCCGTACCCGTTGGCGGTGCCCTGCACGTGCCGGACGCCCGCCTCGACGGCGGCGATGGTGTTGGCCACCGCGCAGCCGGTGTCGTTCTGCGCGTGCATTCCGAGCACCTCGGGCGCGACACCGATCCGGTCGGTGAGGTCGGAGATGGCCGCGGTGACCCAGGAGGGCAGCATCCCGCCGTTGGTGTCGCAGAGCACGAACCGCTCCGCGCCGGCCGCCAGCGCCGTCTCCACCACCGACGCGGTGTACGCCGGGTCGTGGCGGTAGCCGTCGTAGAAGTGCTCGCCGTCGACGAAGACCCGCCGTCCCTCGGCGACCAGGTGCGTCACCGTGTCGTGGATCATCGCCAGGTTCTCCTTGGCGGTGGTCCGCAGCGCCCGCTCGACGTGCCGCAGGTCGGCCTTGGCGACCAGGGCGATCGCCGGGGTCTGCGCGTCGAGCAGGCCACGCACCTGCGGGTCGTCGGCGGCGACCGCCCCGGCCCGGCGGGTGGCTCCGAAGGCGACCAGCACCGCGTGTTTGAGATCGAGTTCGGTACGCGCCCGGCGGAAGAACTCGGTGTCCTTCGGCACCGCACCCGGCCACCCGCCCTCGATGAAGCCGACGCCGAACTCGTCGAGCAGCCGGGCCACCGCGAGCTTGTCGACCACCGAGTAGCTGACCCCCTCGCGCTGGGCACCGTCGCGCAGGGTCGTGTCGTAGACCTGGAACGTCATGGGGAGGATCCCTTCGTACAGGCACCGGCCGACGCAACAAAAAGACCCCCCGCGGATGCGGGAGGTCTGCGCGCTCGGCAGAGGGAAAGCCGGCGCGCTAGTTGCCAATAATGAGGGCGGTGCTGGTCACGGTGGGTACTCTGCCACTCTCGGACAGCCTGTGGGAGGGACAATCCACATACCGGGACGGGACATCGAGGTGGATTCCCCGCAGCGGGTGTAGAAGACGTCGCGCCGGGTACGTGTCTCCGGGACAGCGAACCCCTTCCTCCGAGGACGACTGGTCACAGTCGGGGCAGGAGAGATCCCATGGACAGGCTCAACCCGGACAGCACGCACGCCACGCCCGACCCGGGGCTGCACGGCACCCAGTCCGACCCGACGCTGCGCGCGGTGTCGAGCGAGGACGTCACCATCCAGGGCGACCAGGGCACGGTGCCCGGCGGTGCCCCCGCCGGCGCCTTCGACCCGTGGACCTACCGGGACGAGGCCGGAGTGGCCGGCGCCAACATGGTCGGCTACAAGGTCGAGGCCACCGACGGGTCGATCGGCAAGATCGACAGCAACAGCGCCGAGATCAACGCGAGCTACCTGGTGGTCGACACCGGGCCGTGGATCTTCGGCAAGAAGGTCATGCTGCCCGCCGGCACCGTCAACCACGTCGACCACGACGAGCAGAAGGTCTACGTCGACCGCGAGAAGGACCAGATCAAGGCCGCTCCCGAGTACGACGAGACGGCCACCGACCCGGCGTACCGGGACAAGCTCGGCGGCTACTACAACGACACGTACGCGGCCACTCCGCCCGGTCCGCTGCGCTGACGACTGCCCCGCGTGGGCGTACGGCCTGACGGCCGGTGGGCATCCGCCCGCCGGCCGTCTACCGTGACAGGGTGGACGCCATCGAGGTCAACCGCAGGATCCCGTTCACCACGACGTTCAACTTCCGGGACGTCGGCGGCTACCGGGGACACGACGGCCGCACCGTACGCACCGGCCGGCTCTACCGCTCCGACTCGCTGCACCGCATCGACGACGGCGACCGGGAGGCCTTCGCGGCGCTCGGTGTCCGCACCGTCATCGACCTGCGTCGACCGCACGAGGTCGAGCGGGACGGCCGGGTCCCCGACTTCGACGGGCTGACCTACCGCAACATCCACCCCGAGCACGCGGAGTGGGCCGGGCTGTACGAGTCCCACACCGACCTGGCCCGCTACCTCGCCGACCGGTACGCCGACCTGGCCCGGACCGGCACGGCCGGGGTGGCCGAGGCGATCGGCCTGATCGCGGACGCCGCCAACAGCCCGGTGGTGGTGCACTGCGTGGCCGGCAAGGACCGCACCGGCATCGTCTGCGGGCTGACCCTCGCCGTGCTCGGCGTCGACGACGAGGAGATCGCGTCGGACTACGCGCTGAGCACCGAGGCATCGCAACGGTTCGGCGAGTGGATCGCCGCCACCCTGCCGGACGCCGCGCCACTGCCGGCACCGTTCCTGTCCTCGCCGGCCGAGGCGATGCTGCTGTTCCTCAGCGAGATCCGGGCGGGTCACGGCTCGGTCGAGGACTACCTGCGGCACGCCGGGGTCACCGACGAACAGCTCGCCGCCCTGCGCACCCACCTGCTCGCCTGAGCGAGCGCACCCCGACGCCGCCGCCGCGCCCGTGGCGCTGCGGTATTCGGATGTAAGAAAGGGTCCCCTGCTATGCCGTAGGCGTTAGCAGGGGACCCTTCCTTGCATCTCAGAGCATCTCAGTGCGCCTCAGAGCACGCGGTGGACCCAACCGGCCGGGTCGACGCCCTTGCCGCGCTGGATGTCGACGAGCTGCTGACGCAGGCCCATGGTCACCGTGCCGGGCTCACCGCCGCCGACGGCGAACTCCCCGTCGGGGAACCGCACCACGCCGATCGGCGTGATCACCGCCGCCGTACCGCAGGCGAAGACCTCGCGCAGTCGACCGCTGGCGGCGTCGGCCCGCCACTCGTCGAAGGTCACCGGACGCTCCTCGACCCGGTGTCCGGCCGCCTCGGCGAGCATGATCACCGACTCCCGGGTGATGCCGGGCAGGATGGTGCCGGTCAGCGGCGGGGTGGCCACCGAGCCGTCGTCGTAGACGAAGAAGACGTTCATGCCGCCGAGTTCGTCGACGTACTTGCGCTCCACCGCGTCCAGGAAGACCACCTGGTCGCAGCCGTGCTCGATGGCCTGCGCCTGGGCGGCCAGCGAGGCGGCGTAGTTGCCGCCGCACTTGGCTGCGCCGGTGCCACCGGGACCGGCCCGGGTGTAGTCGGGCGAGACCCAGACCGTCACCGGCTTGACCCCGCCGGAGAAGTACGCCCCCACCGGCGAGGCGATCACCGAGTAGAGGTACTCGTTGGCTGGCCGGACACCGAGGAAGACCTCGCTGGCGAACATGAACGGCCGCAGGTAGAGGCTGCCGTCCTCGCCCTCCGGAATCCACTCGCGGTCGATCTCGATCAGCCGGTGCAACGAGTCGACGAAGGTCTCCTCGGGCAGCGTCGGCATCGCCATCCGGGTCGCCGAGACGTTGAACCGGGCCGCGTTGGCGTACGGGCGGAACATCGTCACCCCGCCGTCCGCGGCGCGGTACGCCTTCATCCCCTCGAAGATCTCCTGCGCGTAGTGCAGCACGGCGCTGGCCGGATCCATCGGGATCGGTGCCCGCGCCTCGACGCGGGCGTCGTACCAGCCCTTGCCCTCGGCGTAGCGGACAGTGATCATGTGGTCGGTGAACACCCGACCGAATCCGGGGTTGGCCAGCAGCGCGGCCCGATCGGCGGCGGATACCGGCGCGGGATTCGGACGGATCTCGAAGTCGAGCTTGTCACCACCGCTCATTGCGCTGACCTCCCTGGGGGACGACGACATGCGCCGACCGCATGCCGGAAAACTTTTGTGCCAGAAACTTACCCCGAACGGTCGTTCAGCGGGTAGGTCGACCGACGGATAGCAAGCCGACAACCGGTACGGAGCCCACAGAACGCGCTGATCGACGCGGGGCCGGGCCGAGGTCCGGGAATTCGCCCGGCGCGCACCTCGAACGCCTCGTCACCGGGATCACCGGGGACGCAGCGGCAACCTCAGGCGGCTACCTGGGCGGCGATCCGGTCGCCTACCTCGGCCGTACGCGGGGTTACGTCCGGGCCCCGGGCGGCCAGTTCCGCGCTGACCGCGGCGGTGATCCGGGCGGCGGCGTCGGCATGCCCGAGCTGGTCGAGCAGCAGGGCGCCGGAGAGCACGGCGGCGACCGGGTCGGCCACGCCACGGCCGGCGATGTCCGGCGCGGAGCCGTGCACCGGCTCGAACATCGACGGGTACGTCCCGTCCGGGTTGATGCTGCCGCTGGCGGCCAGGCCGATGCCGCCGGTGACCGCGGCGGCGATGTCGGTGAGGATGTCACCGAAGAGGTTGTCGGTGACCACCACGTCGTACCGCTGCGGCTGGGTGACCAGGAACATCGCGGCGGCGTCGACGTGCTGGTACTCGGTGGTGACGTCCGGGTGCTCGGCGGCCACCGCCTCGAAGGTGCGGGCCCACAACGATCCGGCGTGGGTGAGCACGTTGGTCTTGTGCACCAGCGTCACCTTGCGCCGCTCGCGCCGACGGGCGCGGGCGAAGGCGTCCCGGACCACCCGCTCCACCCCGTGCCGCGTGTTCAGGCTCTCCTCGGTGGCGATCTCCGCCGGGGTGCCCCGGTGCAGCGCGCCACCGGCACCGGCGTAGAGACCCTCGGTGCCCTCACGGACGACCACCAGGTCCACCTCGCCGGACTTGACGGTGGCCAGCGGGCTGGCCACGCCCGGCCACAGGCGCGACGGGCGGAGGTTGACGTACTGGTCGAAGGCGAAACGCAGCTTGAGCAACAGGCCCCGCTCCAGCACGCCGGGCGGGACGGTCGGGTCGCCGACCGCGCCGAGCAGGATCGCGTCGTGCTCGGCCAGCTCGGCCAGCACCGAGTCGGGCAGCACCTCGCCGGTGCGGTGGTAACGTGCCGCGCCGAGGTCGTACTCGGTCGCCTCGACGCCGGGCAGCACCGCGTCGATGACCTTGCGGGCCTCCGCGACCACCTCGGGTCCGATCCCGTCCCCGGCCACCACCGCGATCCGTGCCACCGTCAGCTCCTTCGCTCGTATCGGGTCGACCGTACGCTGCCGTCCCGCCTCCCGGTACGACTGTTCCACTTTTCGGGAAATCTCCGATCCTCGGGATATCTCCGACGCACAGCACCTTCCCAGGAGGCATTCATGGGGCGGTCATGTCCGCTGCCTACGGTGATCTCCAACGGGCCACCGGGTCCGGACGGTCGGCGTAACGGCGCGGCGGACGTCGAGGAGGGGGCGGACACGATGTGGACCGACGAGCAGCCAAGGACCCGCTGGATCGACCCGTCGGTCTTCCGCTACCGCCGGCCCGACCTGCGGCTGGGCACCCGCGACCCCAAGCCGGACCGCACCGGCACGGTGGCCGGTGACCGGATCGCCGTCACGCACACCGTCCGCACCTCGACCGCGGAGTACCGCCTGCTGCTGAACGCCCCCGAGTGGCTCGGCCGCCGAGGCGTCGGCGAAGCGCTGCGGGACGCCGTCGCCGAGCTACGCGCCATCGACCTGACCTACAGCCCGCACCGACCGGAGAGCCTGGTGTCCCGGCTGCGTCGGGGCGAGATCAGCGCCGAGTCGTACCCGCCGCTGGCGGAGCTGGTCGACCGGTGCGCCGCCATGCGGGCCGCCACGGACGGCTGGTTCGACGCGTGGGCGGTGCCCGGCGGATTCGACCCGGGCGGCCTGCTCGGCGGATGGGCGGTCGAGCGGGCGGCAGCCCGCCTGCGCGCCGCCGGCATCCACGACTACGCCGTGCTCGCCGGAGCCGACCTGGTGGTACGCGGCAACGCCGCGCACGGCGGGCCGTGGCGGATCGCGGTGCACCACCCGACCGACCGGCGCCGGGCACCGCTGGTGCTGGAGATGACGGCGGGCGCGATCGGCACCTCGGGGGTGACCGGAAGGCAGGGGCACGTGGTGGATCCGCACACCGGCGAGCCGGCCGACGAACTGGTCGCCGCCACGGTGGTCGGCCCGGACCTCTCGGTGGCCGACGCGTACGCCACCGCCCTGTACGCCGCCGGGTCGGCCGGACTCGCCTGGTTCCGCGCCGATTCGGACTACCACGCGTTGTCCGCCACCCGGCGCTGAGCGGCCGGGCAGGCCCCACATCGGCCCGGGGCGGGAGCGTCGAGTGTGGGCGACAGCAGCGATCGGCCTCCACGGCCGCGGCAACGACCGTGGAGGCCGGTCGGCGACGAATGCGCATGGCTCACGCAATCGAGGGGTGCGGGCCGGTCGGCCGGACGTCGACCTCGCCACCCGAAGACGGGCCGCTGCCACGAACTCGGCCGGTAACCGCCCCCGTACGCTATCGAATTGACGTGATTCGCGGCAAGGGCTCCACAGGGGAGCATCTGGAATGGTTCCAGCGGCACGCTGAACGCATTTGCAACCGGGCCGTTTTCGACAAGGTGCACATCGGATGGCACGCTGTCCGCCGTGAGTTTCGATCTGAGCGTGTGGGCCCTGCCGGACGGGGCGACGCCCGAGGACGTACGAGCGGCGGTGCAGCAGTGCCGGAACGGCCGGCACGGCGAACGCCAACCGGACCCACGGGTGGTGGCCTTCTACCGGGCGATCACCGCCAGCTACCCCGACCGGCCGAACGGCCGACCGACGCCCTGGGCGGCGATGCCGCTGCACGCGGCGGCCGACCACGTGGAGATGAACCTGGATCCGGGCTGCCCCGACCAGGTCCTGCTGGACATCGAGCGGCTGGCCGGCGAATACCGGCTGATGCTGTTCGACGCACAGGACGGCTCGGTCTACCCGCCGCCGGCCGTCCGGCTGCCCGGCTGACCGCGCCGCCCGGCCGCGCACCGACACCCGTCGGTCCCTTCGGGTGACGGTGACACGACGAGGGGCCCGGCCGACGGCCGGGCCCCTGTCGGTCGTGTGTGGACTACTCGTCGCGCAGGTCCGCCGCGCTGGCCGCGGTCGCGCCGATCGAGTCGGCGGCCGAGGTGAGCAGCTCGGCACCGAGCGCCTGGTCGACGGTGAGGGTCATCAGCGTCTCGCCGCCCGCCTCCCGACGGGCCACCTGCATCGCGGCGATGTTGATGCCGGCCTCGCCGAGCAGGGTGCCGACGGTGCCGACCACGCCCGGACGGTCGGCGTACCGGAGGAACAGCAGGATGCCCTCCGCACCGATCTCCACGTCGAAGCCGTCCACCTCGGTCAGCTTGATGACGTCCCGGGTGCCGGCGTGGGTCACCGTGCCGGAGACGCTCACCGTACGGCCGTCGGGCAGCGCGCCGCGGACGGTGACCAGGACCGGGTGCTCGACGGTTTCGGTCTGGGTGGTCAGCGACACCTCCACACCGCGCTGGGCGGCCAGGTGCGGCGCGTTGACGTAGGTGACCTGCTCCTCCACCACCGAGCTGAACAGACCCTTGGTGGCGGCGAGCTTGAGCACGGTGACGTCGTGGTCGACGATCTCGCCGCGCACCTCGACGGTGACGCTGGCGGCGATCCCCCCGGCGACCGCGGTGAAGGCCCGGCCGAGCTTCTCGGCCAGTGGCAGCAGCGGGCGTACGTCCTCGGCGACCACGCCGCCGGCCTGCACGTTGACCGCGTCCGGCACGAACTCGCCCTGCAGGGCCAGCTTGACGCTCTTGGCCACGGCCAGACCGGCCTTGTCCTGCGCCTCGGCGGTGGAGGCGCCCAGGTGCGGGGTGGCCACCACGTTGTCGAAGGCGAACAACGGCGAGGAGGTGCACGGCTCCTTCGCGTACACGTCCACCCCGGCGCCCGCGACCCGGCCCTCGGCCAGCGCGTCGGCCAGCGCCTGCTCGTCGACCAGGCCGCCCCGGGCGGCGTTGACGATCCGCACGCCCGGCTTGACGATGGACAGCTCCTTCTCACCGATCAGGCCCACGGTCTCCGGGGTCTTCGGCAGGTGGATGGAGATGAAGTCGCTCTCCCGCAGCAACTCCTCCAGCCCGACCAGACGTACGCCGAGCTGCGCGGCGCGAGCCGGCTGGATGTACGGGTCGTACGCGATCAGGCGGGTGCCGAAGGCGGCGATGCGCTGCGCGAACAGCACGCCGATGCGGCCCAGGCCGACGACGCCGACGGTCTTGCCCTGCATCTCCACGCCGGTGTACTTGGACCGCTTCCACTCCCCCGCCTTGAGCGCGGCGCTGGCGCTGGCGGTGTTCCGGGCGACCGCGAGCAGCAGCGCGACGGCCTGCTCGGCGGCGGAGACGATGTTGGAGGTGGGGGCGTTGACGACCATGACACCCCGCGCGGTGGCGGCGGGCACCTCGACGTTGTCCAGACCCACCCCGGCCCGGGCCACGACCTTGAGTCGCCCAGCGGCGGCGATCGCCTCGGCGTCGATCTGGGTGGCACTGCGGACGATCACGGCGTGGGCCTCGGAGAGCGCCGAGAGCAGGGCCGGGCGGTCGGTGCCGTCGACGTGCCGGACGTCGAAGTCGTGGGCGAGCACCTCGATGGCGGCGGGGGCGAGTTCTTCGGCGATCAGTACGACAGGAGTCATTGGTCCTCGTAGATGTCGTCAGAGCGGTCGGCCGGTGCGGGGACGCTTCGCTGCGCCCGGCGCGGGCGGGGCCATGGCCGTCAGGTGCCGCCTGGAGCACCTACCCGCGATCGTAGGGGGCGGGTAGGCCGGCGTGCCCCGGACTACGGGGTGAGTGCCCTCACAAACCGGACGTGACGTGCGTGTTAACGATCGTTAGCCACCTCGGTGAACAGCACGGCACCCGATCCCGACGTCGGGGAGAACGTCGGGACCGGGTGCCGTCGGTGAGAGTGCTCTCAGGTGGCCGAGATCTCAGGCCGTCTCGGTGATCGGCCGGTCGACCCAGCTCATCATGCCGCGCAGCTTGGCGCCGGTCTCCTCGATCGGGTGCGCCGCGCCCTCCGCCTGCCACTTGCCGAAGTTGGGGCGGCCGGCCTCGTCCTCGGCGACCCACTCGCGGGCGAACTCGCCGTTCTGGATCTCACCGAGGATCTTGCGCATCTCCTCCTTGACCCGGCCGTCGATGACCCGCGGGCCCCGGGACAGGTCGCCGTACTCGGCGGTGTCGGAGACGCTGTACCGCATCCGGGCGATACCGCCCTCGTACATCAGGTCGACGATGAGCTTCAGCTCGTGCAGGCACTCGAAGTAGGCCACCTCGGGGGCGTACCCGGCCTCGGTGAGCACCTCGAAACCGGTCTGCACCAGCGCCGCGGCACCGCCGCAGAGCACCGCCTGCTCACCGAAGAGGTCGGTCTCGGTCTCCTCCTTGAAGGAGGTCTTGATCGCGCCCGCCCGGGTGCCACCGATGCCCTTGGCGTACGACAGGGCCAGCGCGAGCGCGCTGCCGCTGGCGTCCTGCTCGACGGCGACCAGGCAGGGCACGCCCTTGCCGTCGGCGTACTGCCGGCGGACCAGGTGACCGGGGCCCTTCGGGGCGACCATCGCCACGTCCACCTCGGCCGGCGGCGTGATCAGGCCGTACCGGATGTTGAAGCCGTGCCCGAAGAACAGCGCCTTGCCGGCGCTGAGGTTCGGCGCGATCGACTCGGCGTAGATGTGCCGCTGCGCGGTGTCCGGCGCCAGCACCATGATCACGTCGGCCTCGGCAGCCGCCTCGGCCGGGGTGAGGACCCGCAGGCCCTGCTCCTCCGCCTTGGCCCGGCTCTTCGAGCCCTCCTTCAGACCGACCACCACGTCGACACCCGAGTCGCGCAGCGACAACGCGTGGGCGTGGCCCTGGCTGCCGTACCCGATCACGGCGACCTTCTTCGACTGGATCAGGCCCAGGTCGGCGTCGTCGTCGTAGTACACCTCAACGCTCATGACTTCCCTTTCGTACGGCGGCCGCAGTGGCCCGTCGTGGCTTCGTGGTTGCCGCGGCCGGAGGAGCCGGGCCGGCGGTTAGGTTCGGAGGGCCCGCGCGACGGGCCGACGGTCTCGGGTCAGGCGGCCCGCAGCGCGGGGCCGGCGGTGATGGCGCGCGAGCCGCGGCCGATCGCCACCAGACCCGACTGCACCATCTCCTTGATCCCGAAGGGTTCGAGGTCGCGCAGCAGCGCGTCGAGTTTGTCCGGCGTGCCGGTGGCCTCGACGGTGAGCGTGTCGGAGGCCACGTCGACCACCCGGGCCCGGAACAGGTTGACCGTCTCCAGGACCTGGGCGCGGGCGCTGCGGTCGGCGCGCACCTTCACCAGCAGCAGCTCGCGCGCCACCGACGTCGACGGGTCCAACTCGACGATCTTGAGCACGTTGACCAGCTTGTTGAGCTGCTTGGTGACCTGCTCCAGCGGGGACGACTCGGCGTTGACCACGATGGTGATCCGGGAGACGTCCGGGTTCTCGGTCTCACCGACGGCGAGACTGTCGATGTTGAACCCCCGCCGGGAGAACAGCCCGGAGACCCGGGCGAGCACGCCCGGCTTGTTCTCCACCAACACGGAGAGCGTGTGCATGGTCATGCCACGACCTCGCTGCGCTCGATGATTCGTTGGCTTCGCTCACTCATCAGATGTCATCCTCGTCGAAGGTCGGGCGGACGCCACGGGCGAACATGATCTCGTCGTTGCTGGTGCCGGCAGGGACCATCGGCCACACCATGGCGTCCTTGCCGACCACGAAGTCGATCACCACGGGCGCGTCGTTGATGGCCATCGCGGCCTCGATGGTCTTGTCGACGTCCTCGGCGTTCTCGCAGCGCAGCCCGATGCAGCCGAGCGCCTCGGCGAGCTTGACGAAGTCCGGGATGCGGTGCTTGTGGGTGCCGAGGTCGGTGTTGGAGTAGCGCTCGCCGTAGAACAGCGTCTGCCACTGGCGGACCATGCCGAGGTTGCCGTTGTTGATCACGGCGATCTTGACCGGGATGCCCTCCAGGGCGCAGGTGGCCAACTCCTGGTTGGTCATCTGGAAGCAGCCGTCGCCGTCGATCGCCCAGACCACCGTGTCCGGCATGCCGACCTTGGCTCCCATCGCCGCCGGCACCGCGTACCCCATGGTGCCGAGGCCGCCGGAGTTCAGCCAGGTCTGCGGCTTCTCGTACGAGATGAACTGGGATGCCCACATCTGGTGCTGGCCCACCCCGGCGACGTAGATCGCGTCCGGCCCGACGATCTCGCCCAGCCGCTTGATCACGTACTGCGGGGAGAGGGTGCCGTCGCCGGGCTCCTCGTAGCCCAGCGGGTACCGCTCACGCAGGTCGTCGAGCTGCGCCCACCAGTCGGTGATGTCGGTGCCACGGCCCGCCGCGCGCTCGGCGTTGACCGCCGCCAGCAGCTCGTCGATGACGTGCCGGGCGTCGCCGACGATCGGCACGTCCGCGTGCCGGTTCTTGCCGATCTCGGCCGGGTCGATGTCGGCGTGCACGACGGCGGCGTCCGGGGCGAACGAGTCCAGCTTGCCGGTGACCCGGTCGTCGAACCGGGCGCCCAGCGCCACGATCAGGTCGGCCTTCTGCAGGCCGTAGACCGCGGCGACGGTGCCGTGCATGCCGGGCATGCCGAGGTGCTGCCGGTGCGAGTCGGGGAAGGCGCCCAGCGCCATCAGCGTGGTGATCACCGGGATGCCGGTCAGCTCGGCCAGCTTGCGCAACCCCTCGGTGGCGCCGGCCTTGAGCACACCGCCGCCGACGTAGAGCACCGGGCGGCGGGCGTTGCTCATCAGCCGGGCCGCCTCCCGGATCTGCTTGCCGTGCGGGTGCAGGGTGGGCCGGTAGCCGGGCAGGTCCAGGGTGGGCGGCCAGGCGAAGGTGGTCGGCGCCTGGAGCACGTCCTTGGGGATGTCCACCAGCACCGGGCCGGGACGTCCGGTCGAGGCCAGGTGGAACGCCTCGGCCAGCACCCGGGGGATCTCGGTGGCGTTCTGCACCAGGAAGTTGTGCTTGGTCACCGGCAGCGTGATGCCCTGGATGTCCGCCTCCTGGAAGGCGTCCGTACCGATCGAGGGCCGCGCCACCTGACCGGTGATCGCCACCAGCGGCACCGAGTCCATGTACGCGTCGGCGATCGGGGTGACCAGGTTCGTCGCGCCCGGCCCGGAGGTGGCGATGCACACCCCGACCCGGCCGGTGGCCTGTGCGTAACCGGTCGCCGCGTGCCCGGCCCCCTGCTCGTGCCGGACCAGGATGTGCCGGACGGTCGAGTCGTAGAGCGGGTCGTACGCCGGAAGGATCGCGCCACCCGGGATGCCGAAGACGACGTCGACGCCGAGCGCCTCAAGGGAACGCACCAGCGAACCGGCACCCGAGACCTGGGCCTGGGCCTGGGTGGGGCGTACCGCCGGAGTGGGGGTGGCGGCGCGGGCGGCGTCGGTGGTCTCGGCGGCGCTACGGGCCCGCCGGGCGGAATGGGCGAGGGTCTCTGGCGTGGGTCTCGTCATGGCGGTTTGCCTTCGGCTGGAGTGGGTGGGGCTGCTCACGGGTGGACGCGGCGATCCGGCGGCGTCCGATGGGTTCGACGGCAAGAAAAAAGCCCACGTGCCAGATGCACGGGGCCAGCGCACTCTCGGTCAGGAGAGTGCGCTCAGGTAAGTACTCGCAGCGACCGGTTCGACGACATGGGCCAAGCCTGACGCATCTCACGCGATGAGTCAACTGATCCCACATATTGGTTCACGGATCTCGGCGCGTCCTGTCCGGCACGCCGCTCGCACCCGGCCCGACGTGCTCGGACGCTCCCTCGGGTGCGCGCGGAAGGGGTGCCGGGAAGGGGCGCGCGGGCGTCCCGTCCACCGGTACCGGACGGGCCGGACGGGCACCCGGCGACGTCGCCGCCTCCAGCATCGCCTCCAGGTGCTCGGCCGGTACGCCCCAGCCGAACAGCGCGCCCTGACCGAACCGGCAGCCGGCGGCGACCACCGCGGCCAGTTCCGTGGGGTTGGTCACGCCCTCGGCGATGACCTCCAGCCCGAGCTGGTGGCCCAACCGCATCACGATGTCGACCATCGGCGCGAAGGCCGGGCCGTCGCGCCCCACCGGCCGGACCGGCTCGTGCTCGGCGACCAGGCTGTGGTCGATCTTGAGGATGTCGATCGGGAGGCGACGCAACTGCCCCAGGGAGGAGTAGCCGGCGCCGAAGTCGTCCAGCGCGATCCGCACGCCGGTCAGGCGCAGCGCGGTCAGCCGTCGGATCAGCTCGTCCAGGTCGGTGGCGACCGCGTGTTCGGTGACCTCCAGCACCAGCCGCTGCGGCGGTACGCGGTGCGCGCGCAGCGCCTCGGTGACCTGCCCCACGTACTCGGCGGCGTGCAGCTCGCGCGGCGACACGTTGACCGACACCCAGACGTCGTGCCCCTCGGCCAGCCAGCGGGACAACTGGTAGCACGCCTGGTGCAGCACCCACGCGCCGAGCTTGGCGATCATCCCGCACTCCTCGGCGAGCGGGATGAACTCGTCCGGCCGGACGTTGCCCAGCTCCGGGTGCCGCCAGCGCAGCAGCGCCTCGGCACCGACCGGACGCACCGACGGCAACGAGGCCACCGGCTGGAAGACCAGTCGCAGCTCGTCGCGCTCGATCGCGCCGCGCAGCTCGTGCTCCAGCGTCCTCCGGCGACGCAGCAACCGGTCGTACGCGCCGTCGTAGCGCTCGATGCGGTTCTTGCCGCGCTGCTTGGCGTAGCGCAGGGCCGCGTCCGCGTGCCGCAGCAGCAGCTCGACGTCGGGTTCCTCGGCCCAGCCGGCCAGACCGATGCTGACCGAGAGGAAGACCGGCCCCTCGGACTGCTCGTAGGCGCCGCCGAGCACCCTGAGCAGCCGTTCGGCCACCACTCCCGCCTCGGCCGGGCCGCCGTGCACGAGCACCGCGAACTCGTCCCCGCCGAGCCGGGCGGCGAGGTCACCGGGGCGCAGGTTGCCGCGCAGCCGCCGGCCCACCTCGGCCAGGACCGCGTCACCGACGTCGTGACCGCGCATGTCGTTGACGTTCTTGAAGCCGTCCAGGTCGAGCCCGAGCAGGACGCAGGGCACCCGGGCCTCGGCGGACCGGTGCAGCGCCTGCGACAGGCCCCGCCGGTTGGCCAGCCCGGTGAGCGCGTCGGTGTGCGCGAGCTGGCGGAAGTGCGCCTCCCGCTCGGCGAGCCGCCGGGCGTAGGCCCGCACGTCGTGCAGGGTGAGGTACTGCCGGGCGACCAGGGCGAAGCCCTCGATGCTGCCGGCGACGATGGCCGAGCCGTCGAACCGGCCGTCCTGTAGGAGGTGGTACATCGCCGAGGCGGCCATCGCGACCATCGGCACCACGGCGTACTCGCTGTCGCGGCGGATCACGTCGACGGCGACCTGGTCGGGCGGGTCGATCCGACGTACCGCCAGGGCGGCGGCGAGCAGACCCAGGGCGAGCACCGCCGCACCGGTGAAGGTCACGCCCGGCCCGCCCTGGCAGAGCCCGGCCGCGATGGCCAGCCCGCCACCGGTGGCCACGGTGATCCCGCCGCCGAGCACCGCGAGGTGACTTCGGGGCGGCGGGGCGCGGAAGACCATGATCGCGGCCAACCCGGTGCTCAACGCCGCGCTGGCCGACGCGACCAGGATCGCCGGGCAGGACGTCGGGGTGGCCGCGCCGAGTAGTCGGGTCGGCTCGGAGAGCAGCACCCATCCCACGAACCAGAGCGCGGCGCCGACGATCACCCCGTCCAGGGCTAGCCGGGCGGCGGAACTCAGCGAGCCGGCGACCCCCGGCATCCGGAGCAGACCGGCGCCGAAGAGCAGACTGCTCGCCGCCGTGCCGAACGCGACCAGCGTGGCCCAGCCGGTGCGCTCCGCCTGCTCGTGTGCCCAGTGCCCGCCCACGGTGAGGGCCTCGGTCACCCCGAGCAGCAGGGTCAGCAGTGCGATCACGCCGCCCGCGGCCAGCAACGCGTACGCCGGACGGTGCGGGGCGGAGCGGCGGCGTACCGCCAGGGCGAACAGCACACCGGCCGTGAGGGCGACCAGCGCGCTCGACACCGCGACACCGATCATGGCCGGGGGTGTGTGCACCTCGTCAACTCTGCCGGATCGGCTTCCGCCGTGGGGATCGGGTGTGCATCTGTTGGGACACGGTCCGTGTGCCTGTCCGACACCGGGTTCGCGGTGCAAGACTGGTACGCATGCCTGAGCTGCGGTCGAAGACCTCCACGCACGGTCGGACGATGGCCGGCGCCCGGGCCCTGTGGCGGGCCACCGGGATGACCGACGACGATTTCGGCAAGCCGATCGTCGCCATCGCGAACAGTTTCACCCAGTTCGTGCCGGGCCACGTCCATCTCAAGGACCTCGGCGGGCTGGTCGCCGAGGCGGTGGCCGAGGCCGGCGGGGTGGGCCGGGAGTTCAACACGATCGCGGTCGACGACGGCATCGCCATGGGTCACGCCGGCATGCTCTACTCCCTGCCCAGCCGGGAGTTGATCGCCGACGCGGTGGAGTACATGGTCAACGCGCACTGCGCGGACGTCCTGGTCTGCATCTCCAACTGCGACAAGATCACCCCGGGCATGCTGCTGGCCGCACTGCGGCTGAACATCCCGACGGTCTTCGTCTCCGGCGGCCCGATGGAGGCCGGCAAGACGGTGGCGATCGAGGGCGTCGTCCACTCCAAGATCGACCTGATCGACGCGATGGTCGCCTCCTCCAACGAGGCCGTCACCGACGACCAGCTCGACGCCATCGAGCGCTCCGCCTGCCCGACCTGCGGCTCCTGCTCCGGCATGTTCACCGCGAACTCGATGAACTGCCTGACCGAGGCGATCGGGCTGGCGTTGCCGGGCAACGGCTCCACGCTCGCCACCCACGCCGCACGCCGGTCGCTCTTCGTCGAGGCCGGCCGCACCGCCGTGGAGATCGCCAAGCGGTGGTACGACCACGACGACGCCTCGGTGCTGCCGCGGGTCGTCGCCTCCCGGGCGGCGTTCGAGAACGCCGTCGCGCTGGACGTGGCGATGGGCGGCTCGACGAACACGATCCTGCACCTGCTGGCCGCCGCCCGCGAGGCCGAGCTGGACTTCACCGTCGCCGACATCGACGCGATCTCCCGTCGCGTGCCCTGCCTGGCCAAGGTCGCCCCGAACTCGCCGCAGTACCACATGGAGGACGTGCACCGGGCCGGTGGCATCCCGGCCATCCTGGGCGAACTCGACCGGGCCGGGCTGTTGCACCGGGACGTGCACGCGGTGCACTCCCCCTCGCTCGACCAGTGGCTGGCCGACTGGGACGTGCGCGGCGGCTCGGCCACCCCGGAGGCGATCGAGCTGTTCCACGCCGCGCCCGGTGGTGTGCGGACCACCGAGCCGTTCTCCACCACCAACCGCTGGTCGAGCCTGGACACCGACGCCGCGAACGGCTGCATCCACGACCGGGAGCACGCGTACTCCGCCGACGGCGGGCTGGCCATCCTGCACGGCAACCTCGCGCCGGACGGCTGCGTGGTGAAGACCGCCGGGGTGCCCGAGGAGTGCCTGACCTTCCGTGGTCCGGCGAAGGTCTACGAGTCGCAGGACGACGCGGTGACCGCCATCCTGGCCAAGGAGATCGTCGCCGGGGACGTCGTGGTGATCCGCTACGAGGGCCCCAAGGGCGGCCCGGGCATGCAGGAGATGCTCTACCCCACCTCGTTCCTCAAGGGGCGGGGGCTGGGTCGGGCCTGCGCGCTGCTCACCGACGGCCGGTTCTCCGGCGGCACCTCCGGGCTCTCCATCGGGCACGTCTCCCCCGAGGCCGCCTCCGGCGGGCTGATCGCGCTGGTGGAGCCCGGCGACGAGATCGTCATCGACATCCCGAACCGGTCGATCGACCTGAACGTGCCGGCCGACGTGCTGGAGGCCCGCCGGATCGCCCAGGAGAAGCGGGACCGCCCGTACACCCCGGTCGACCGGGAGCGTCCGGTCTCCGCCGCCCTGCGCGCGTACGCCTCGATGGCCACCTCGGCCAGCGACGGCGCCTACCGCCGCGTCCCGGAGTGACTGACCGGCACGAGGGTGCGGGCGTGGGCGATGGCGGCCGGTGTGTCCGGGAAGACGAGGCCGTCGCCGCGTAGTCGGGCGGCCACGCCGAGGGTGTCCAACACCTGGTCGTGACCGGGCACGATGCCGGATAGCAGCACCGTGATGCCCCGCCCCTCAAGCCGTTGGATCGCATCGCCGAGAACGTGCGCGCCGGTGGCGTCGATGGTGGAGACCCGTGACATCCGCAGGATGACCACTCGGACGTCGGCGACGTCGGAGAGGCGGAGCAGGAAGGTGTGCGCGGCGGCGAAGAAGAGCGGCCCGTCGAGCCGGTAGGCCACGATGTGCTCCGCGAGCAGTTCCTGTTCCTCGGCGGTGTGCTCACCGGGGTCGAGTGGGACCTGTTCCAGCCGGGCGCTGCGGGCGACCGCGCGCAGCGCCACGACGACGGCCACGCCGACGCCGACGGCCACGGCGGTGACCAGATCCCAGACGACGGTGACGACGAAGGTGAGCACCAGCACCAGGGCGTCGCCCCGGGTGGCGCGGGCCAGCGCCCACAGCGATGCGGCCTCGACCATCCGCACGGTGGTGGCCAGCAGCACACCGGCCAGGGCGGCGAGGGGGATGCGGCCGACCAGCGGCGCGGCGACCAGCACGATCAGGGCGAGGGCCACCGCGTGGGTGAGCGCGGCCAGCTTGGAGACCGCACCCGCGCGTACGTTGACGGCGGTACGCGCGATCGCCGCGGTGGCCGGAATGCCGCCGAACAGCGGGGCGGCCAGGTTCGCCAGGCCCTGCCCGAACAGTTCCCGATCCGGGTCGTGCCGCTGGCCGACCGTCATCCCGTCGGCGACGGTGGCCGACAGCAGGCTCTCCAGCGCGGCCAACGCCGCCACCGCCAGCGCGGCGGGCAGCAGGACGCCGACCGCGCCGAGGTCGAGGAAGTCCAGTGACGGCGCCGGCAGCCCCTGCGGCAGCGCGCCGATCCGGAGCAGGTCGACCGGAGCGAGTTCGGCGAGCAGCGTGGCGGCGGCCACCGCGACGAGCGAGAACGGCAGACCGGGCCGCCACCTCGCGCCGATCAGCATCACCGCGGCGACGCCGAGGGCCACCGCGAGGGTGGCCGGCCGAGGCGCCACGACGAAACGGGTGACCGCGTCGGCGGCCACCGCCCAGACCCGCTCACCGTGGACGTCGGTGACCCCGAGTGCGGCGGGGACCTGTTGCAGGGCGATGACCACGGCGATACCCGCGGTGAAGCCCTCGATCACCGGCACCGGCAGGTACCGGACGAACCGGCCGAGGCGGGCGAGAGCCAGGGCGAGCAGGATCAGCCCGGCCAGCGCACCGACCATGAGCACACCGGTGGCCCCGTACTGCTGCACGATCGGCACCAGCACCACCGTCATCGCGCCGGTCGGGCCGGACACCTGGAGGTTCGACCCACCGAAGACGGCCGCCACCGCACCGGCGACCACCGCGGTCACCAGGCCGGCCTCCGCGCCGAGCCCCGAGGTGACGCCGAAGGCGAGAGCCAACGGCAACGCGACCACGGCCACGGTGAGCCCTGCGACGAGGTCCCGGCGGGGCGCGCGACGGACCGCAGACCAGTCCGCCCGTCCGGGCAGCAGCTCGACGAGGCGACGCCCGCCGGCCGCCACGACCGAACGGATCGCGGCAGCCGGCGCGGCCGAAGGGCTACTCATCCCGCCGGTCCGCCGGCACGCAGTTCGTCGAGGAGCGCGTCCCGGTCGGTGAGGACCGCGCCGAGGATCCGGCGTCCGGCAGCCAGCAGGTCGGCGACGTCGGGCGTACTGAGCGCGTACATCACCAGGGCGCCGTCGCGGTGCGAGGTGACCATCCCGGCCCTGCGCAGCACGGCGAGCTGCTGGGAGAGGTTCGACGCCTCGACGTCGATGGCGGAGAGCAGGTCACGTACCGGCTTGGGACCGTCCTGGAGCAGTTCCAGGACCCGGATGCGGACGGGGTGCCCGAGGGTGCGGAACAGTTCGGCCTTCGCCTGGTACAGCGGCACGGACATGCCTCAGCCTCCTCCACGCCCCGTCGGCGCACTGAAGACTTTAGCACTTGAAGAGTTCTTCAAATAGACATGGGTGCTCCCGGCCCGCGCCTCACCCCTGGTCGAACATCTGCCCGATGCGGATCTTGTTGCCGAACGGGTCACGGATGCCGAAGTCGATCCCGTACGGCCGTTCCATCGGCTCGTCGGTGATGTCGACGCCCTTGCCGACGAGTTCCTCGTACGTCTTGTGGGCGTCGTCCGTCGTCATGAACAGGAAGCCGCCGGCCGCCCCCTTGGTGAGCAGTTCGCGGACCTGCTCGGCGGTGGCCGGGTCGAGACTCGGCGGGCCGGGCTTCTCCAGCAGGACCTCGCGCTGGCGGTCACCGGGGACGTTCACCGTGAGCCACCGCATGAAGCCCAGATCCTGGTCGGTGTGCACCTCCAGGCCGAGCTTGCCCACGTAGAAGTCGAGCGCCTCATCCTGGTCGAGGACATAGACCTGGGAGCGGCTGATTGCGTTCATCGTCATGCCCGGAACGCTAGTGCAACGCTCTGACCTGCTGCTTATCCAAAACTGCTCGGCCTCGTCCACGCCTTGGTGAAGCAGTCCGGCACCGGCGCGGTCGGTGCGGTGCGCCGCTTGCGGTAGTCGGTGGGCGACTCGCCGACGATCTGCCGGAAGGTACGACTGAACGTCCCGAGACTGCCGAACCCGACCGCGTGGCACACCTCGGTCACGTCCTGCGCGGTGTGCAGGAGGAGGTACATGGCCCGCTCCACCCGACGCCGTTGCAGGTAACGGTGCGGTGTCTCACCGAAGGTCGCCCGGAAGGTGCGGATGAAGTGCGCCTCGGAGACGTACGCGATCCTCGCCAGCGCCGGGATGTCCAGCGGCTGCGCGTACGCGCGGTCCATCGCGTCCCGGGCGCGCAGCATCGCCCGGTTCGTCTGCTCGACCGCCCTGCTCATCTGCTTCCCGTCTCCACTCGACACGATGTCACGGCAGGTCATCGCCGTCCACGTCATCGTTCGACGGCGAGCGCGTCATGGTCACCGAGGTTCGTCTCGCCATGCCGGGCGGACGTTAGAGATCATGGACAGTTTCCGTGGGATGGCGACGGTGCCGGATGCGTGCGCGGCACGTGTTAGAAGGGGACCCCTGCTCTACCGGAGGCGTTAACAAGGGCCCCTTCCTTCCAGGTCGTTCACGCAGCGGAGCACCGGGCGGCGGGTGAGGGCGGTCGCGTCCAGGGGGGCCGACGACCGCACCACGAACGTCGTCGACTCGCCGGGCAGCAGCGTCACCAGGGCCTCATCGACCTCGGCGGACGGGTCGAGCCGGTCGGGATAGATGGTCAGGTCGCGCAGGAGGGTGCGGGCGGTGACGCGTACCCGCTGGGTGCCGTCGACCTCTTCCACCACGGCGTCGAAGGACGCGGTCGGCCAGCGGATGTCGCGGTCCTCGGCGAAGAACCACAGCGCCCGGTCGGTGCCGGCGTCCGCGACGAGCAGTTCCTCCCGAACCTCGTCCGGCCGGGTCAGCTCCGCCGACAACGGCACGGTCACCGTCGCGTACGCGGGAACCTCCAGCTCCAGGGTGGTCTTGGCGTGCGGCTCGCCGGCCAGGGTGAGCCGGGTGACGGTGGTCGACGCGCGCCACGGTCGGTCGCCGTCGTTGACCGCGACCAGGGCCAGGCCACCGTCGCGGGGCTGGACGGTGAGCAGGCGGTCGGCGTAGGCCCGGCGCAAGGCGTACCAGAGGGGCTTGCGGCGACCGTCGCCGTCGACGGCGGCCCACGAGGTGACCGGCCAGCAGTCGTTGAGCTGCCAGACGATGGTGCCCATGCAGTAGCCCCGGTGGGAGCGGAAGTGCTCGACCCCGAGCTGGATGGCGCGGGCCTGGTTGAGCTGGGTCAGGTAGTGCCAGTCGTCGAAGTCGCGCGGCGCGGGCAGGTGGGCGTCCAGTCCTCGGCGGAGCTTGAGGTCGCCGTCGGTGGCCTTCTGATGGTGCGCCATGCCGGGTGAGTCGTGGGCCAGCGGCTCGTCGGACAGGGCCCGCCGCAGCGTGGCGTACGCGGGTGGGGCCTGGTAGCCGAACTCGGCGACGAACCGGGGCAGGTGCTCGCGGTACTTCGTGTAGTCGTCGGTGTTCCAGACGTCCCAGATGTGCGTGGTGCCGTACGCCGGGTCGTTGGGGTGGACGTCCTCGCGGCCGGAGTACGGGCTGCCGGGCCAGTACGGACGGGTCGGGTCCAGCTCGGCGACGATCCGGGGCAGCAGGTCCAGGTAGTAGCCGTGTCCCCAGGTGCGTCCGGCGAGCGGCTGCTGCCAGTCCCAGTCGTGCCAGCCCCAGATGTTCTCGTTGTTGCCGGTCCACAGCACCAGCGAGGGGTGCCCGGCCAGTCGGGTCACCTGTTCGGCGGCCTCGGCGGCCACCTCGGTGCGCAACGGTTCCTCCTCCGGGTATGCCGCGCAGGCGAAGAGGAAGTCCTGCTGCACCAGCAGGCCCCGCTCGTCGGCCAGGTCGTAGAAGTCGTCGGACTCGTACCGGCCGCCGCCCCAGACCCGCAGCAGGTTGACGTTGGCCGCCTCGGCCTGGTCGAAGCGGTGTGCCAGACGGTCCCGGCTGACCCGGTGGGGGAAGACGTCGTCGGGGATCCAGTTCACCCCGCGCACGAAGATCGGCAGGTCGTTGACGTGCAGCGTGAAGGGGGCGCCCTGCGTGTCGGGGGTGGTGTCCAGGCGTACCGAGCGGAAGCCGACGCGCCGGTGCCAGTCATCGAGGGTCGCACCGCCCGGCCCGCGCAACGTCACCGTCAGGTCGTAGCGGGGTTGACCGCCGTGGCCGCGCGGCCACCACAGCTCCGGCTCGTCGACGCTGACGGTCAGCACCGCCGACCGCTCCCCCGCCGGGATCGTCGCCTCGGTCGTCACACCGGCCACCTCGGCGTGCACGGTGACCGGCACGTCGGTGGCGCGTTCGACCTCGACGTGCAGCTCCACCCGGCCGGTACCGTCCTCGACGGTGACCAGCGGACGTACCCGCGCCAGCCGGGCGGTGGACCAGCCGTGCAGGCCGATCTCCTGCCAGATGCCGGCGGTGACCAGGGTCGGGCCCCAGTCCCAGCCGAAGTTGCAGGCCATCTTGCGGATGAACTGGAACGGCTCCGGGTACGCGTTGGGCCGGTCGCCGAGCCGGTCGCGCTGCGCCTCGGCGTACCGGTAGGCGGAGTCGAAGCGGACCACCAGGTTGTTGTCCTCCCCGCGCAGCAGCGAGGTCAGGTCGAAGCGGTACGCGCGGTGCATGTTCTCGGTGCGGCCGACCTCGACGCCGTTGAGCGTGATCGTGGCGACCGTGTCCAGCCCCGCGCAGACCAGGTCGAGCCGCTGGTGGTCGCCGTCGGGCCGGTCGAAGGTGGTCTCGTACACCCAGTCGGTACGACCGATCCAGGCCAGCGCGGTCTCGTTGTCGTCCAGGTACGGGTCGGGGATCAGCTCCGCCGCCAGCAGGTCGGTGTGCACGCAGCCGGGGACGGTGGCCGTCACCACCCGGCCGTCGACCTCCGGCGGCACCTGCGGGCCGGGCAGCGGACGCAGGGTCCAGCCGTCGTGCAACGGCAGGCGCTCCGGCCGGTTTCCCCGTACGTCGCTCAAGACTTCACCGCGCCTTCCATGTCGCCCCAGAAGTTGATCGTCAGGGTGATCTCACTGCTGGAGCTGCCGATGGTGCTGCGTCCGCCTGAACCGGATAAGCCAGGCCACCGTAAGGGCGCACCCTTACGGTGTCAACGGCCCGTTACGGACAGCGTCTTCCGGTGATCCGCCCGTCGACTGGATCGAACGAGTGACCGCGCCGGCGGGCCGAACGCGCCGCTGTCGGACCGACACCGGGACAGCAGCGGCCGACCGGTAGCGTTGGTGCCCGACGCCCGCGCCCCCGCCCGGCGGGCAGTCAGAGCGACCAGGAGGAAGTACGCCGGTGAAGCGGCCCACCATCGCGGACGTCGCCCGCCGGGCGGGGGTCTCCAAGGGCGCGGTGTCGTACGCGCTCAACGGGCAGCCGGGAGTCTCCGAGGCGACCCGGCAACGCATCCTCGCCATCGCCGCCGAGATCGGCTTCAGCCCGAGCAGCGCCGCCCGGGCACTGTCCGGCGCGACCGCCCGCGCGATCGGGCTGATCCTGGCCCGACCGGCGCAGACGCTCGGCATCGAGCCGTTCTTCATGGAGCTGATCAGCGGCGTCGAGGTGGAACTCTCCGCCCGCTCGTACGCGCTGACCCTCCAGGTGGTGGCCGACCAGGACGCCGAGATCGCGGTCTACCGGCGGTGGTGGGGCGAACGGCGGGTCGACGGCGTGCTCGTCTGCGACCTGCGCACCGACGACCGACGGGTGCCGGTGCTGGAGGAGTTGCGCCTGCCCGCCGTGGTGATCGGCGGCCCCACGGGCACCGGCAGGCTGACCAGCGTCTGGTCCGACGACGCGGCGGCGCTGGTGGAGACCGTGGAGTACCTGTACGCGTTGGGACACCGGCGGATCGCCCGGGTCGGCGGCCTGCCCGACCTGCTGCACACGGCGACCCGCACCCGGGCGTTCGGTGAGGTCTGCCAGCGCCTGGGGCTGGCCGAGGCGGTGACGGTCTCCTCCGACTACACCGGGGAGGAGGGCGCCCGGGCCACCCGCCGGCTGCTCAGCTCCCGGGTCCGGCCGACCGCGGTGATCTACGACAACGACGTGATGGCGATCGCCGGGCTCTCGGTGGCCCAGGAGATGGGGCTCACCGTCCCGGCCGAGCTGTCCATCGTGGCCTGGGACGACTCGCCACTGTGCCGGCTGGTGCACCCGCCGCTGACCGCGCTCGGCCGGGACATCCCCGCGTACGGCGCGCACGCCGCCCGACACCTGCTCCAGGCGATCGAGGGCGCGGCGGCGGTGGTCGTCGAGGACGAGACCGCGCACCTGACCCCGCGCGGCAGCACCGGCCCACCCCCGTCCCGCACATGAACCGGTTAAGCAACATCCATCGTCAACGCGACGTGGACGGGAACTCCTCGAAGTACGCCTCCACCCGTTCCGCAGTCGCCGGGCGGGCGAGCTCGAAGCCCTGGCCGTAGCGGCACCCGGCCCGCTGCGCCCCGTCGACCTGGTGGGCGGACTCCAGTCCCTCCGCGACCACCTCCAGCCCGAGCCGGTCGGCGACGGTGACCACCACATCCAGCAGCGGCCCGGCCTGGTCCCCGCTCGGGACCACCAGCTCCGGACCGACCTTGAGCAGGTCGATCGGGAGCCGCCGCAGTTGGGCCAGGGAGGCGTGCGCGGCCCGGAAGTCGTCCAGGGCGGTCCGGATGCCCATCGACCGCAGGCCGGCCAACCGGGCCACCACCGTCGACAGCTCGGCACCCACCCGGGGGTCGGACACCTCGACCACGAGCTGGTCCGGCCCCACCCCGTACGCGTCCAGCACCGCCGCCGTGCGGGGCACGAAGTCCGGCGAGGTCAGCTCCCGGGTGGTGACGTTGATCGACATCCAGAGCCGCCGACCGCCGCCGGACCAGTGCGCCAACTGCCGGCAGGCCCGGTCCAGCACCCAGACGCCCAGCTCGCCGACGATGTCGAGGTCCTCGGCGACCGGCAGTAACTCCGCCGGGAACACGGTGCCCAGCACCGGGCTGCGCCACCGCAGCAGCGCCTCGGTGCCGACCGGCGAGCGGTCCGCCAGATCGACCACCGGCTGGTAGACGAGGTCCAGCTCACCCCGGGCGACCGCGCCCGGCAACTCCCGTTCCAGGTCCAGCCGGCGGACCAGTTGCTCCTCCAGGTAGGCGTCGTACCACTCGACCCGCTCCCGACCGAGTTGGGCGGCCCGCCGCCGGGCCAGATCCGCCTGCCGCAGCATGTCCTCACCACGGCCGGGGGTGAGTTCGGCCAGCCCGACGCTCGGTCGCACCCGCAGCACCGCACCGGCCACCTCGTACGGGCGGCGCAGCTCGGCGATCAGGCGGCTGCCCAGCGCGTAGGCCAACAACGGCCCGGCGGCGGTGACCACCGCCAGTCCGCTGCCGGCCAGGTCGAACACCTCGTCGTCGGCGGTCACCACGGTCCGTGCCCGGCGGACCGCCTCGGCCGCCACGTCGTCGCGCAGCGCCACTGCGGGCAACTCGCTCAGGTGCAGGTCCACCACCAGCAGAGCACCGTGATCCGGCCAGTTCGCCAGCGCCCGCAGCAGACCGGCCCGGCCGTCCGGCCCCCGGCTCTCGGCGGTCACCGGCTCCGGTGCGGGCGGGGCCGGCTCCGGCGACGCCGGAAGGTTCTGCGCGCTGCGGACCAGTTCCCGTGCCACCAGCGGCGGCACCGCGGCGACCGCGAGCAGCACCGCCGTGTTGTCCAGCAGGAGACCGGCCTGCAACTGGTGGACCACGGCGAGCACGACGGCCGTGGCCGGGACCACCACCACCGGCCAGGCCCGGGCCGTGCGATTCTCCGGTTCGGCTCCCGCCCGCACCACCTGCCGCATGCCGGCCGCGACGAGCAGGGCCCCGGCCACCAGCGGGCCGACCGCCAACAGCGCCACCCGGCCGGCACCCGCCGGCAGCACCGTCAACAGCACCAGCGCGAACAGCACGGCCGACGCACCGGCCCGGCAACGATTGACACCACCCGCACGCTGGGCACCGGCCAGCACGAGCAGCACGTCGACCGCCAGCACGCCCGACGCCACCGACGCGACCAGCCGCACCGACGGTGCCGTGCCGGCGTAGGGCAACAGCAGCCAGGCGACGAGCACCAGCCAGACGCCGGGCGCGGCGGCGTCCAGCACCCGCAGCAGCCGGACCCGCCACGGAGGTCGCGGCGGCCGGGGCAGGCTCCACAGGCCGCTGACGAACAGGACGGTGGTGCCGAGGAGTCCGACCGTCGCGGCGGTCGGCCGCTGCCCCACGGAGACCAGCGGCAGGACCGCGGCGGTCAGACCGGCGGCCACCACGGCACCGTGCAGCAGGGCGGCGGCGCGACGGGGCCGGGCCGCACGACGACGGGCCAGCCTGCCGCCGTCGCTGGGCCCGGACGACACGTCGGTGCCGGTGGCGAGCCGGGACAGGCGGACGCCCGCCAGCGTGGACCCGGCCGCACCGGCGAGCGCCACCACCGCCAGGGCCGGCACCGCACCGGCCGCGCCGGCCACGACCAGCAGCACGACCGACGCGAGTACGCAGGACTCCGGCAGGAACGGTGAGCGGACGCCGGCACGGAACACGGCGGCTCGGAACACAGACGCGACGGGCACGACGGTCGCCTTCGTGAGGGGGCACTGGGGCGGTGCGGCGGTGCGTGGGCGGCGACAGGTGAGGTCCACCGCCCAACATCGATGAACGAGTCAGTTCAACGCGAGTGACGGCCAGTCGACAGTGAGTCCGGTCACGTGCCCCGCCGGCGGGGACGACCCGCTGCGGGCGGCGTCCGGCCTGGTGCGATCATCGGGACATGGCTCGCTCCGACACCACCCGGTTCCGGCACAACCAGGCCATCCTGGTGGCCGCGATCGTCGCCACCATCGGTGCCCTGCCGCTGGCCGGCGCCCGTTCCTACCTGCTGCCGGTGCTGCTGGTGCCGCTGGCGGTGGCGGTCTGGGCGTGGCGGGCCGGCACCGACGCCGACCTCGCCGGGCTGCGCCTGCGCGCGCTGGCCGGGCAGCGTCGGATCCCCTGGGACCAGGTGGCCGAGCTGGGTGCCGATCCTCAGGGCCGGGCGGTCGCCCGGCTCGACGACGGTGAGCAGCTCCTGCTGCCGGCCGTCCGCCGGGAGGACCTGCCCCGGCTGGTGGCCGCCGCCGGCCGGGGTGCGCCGGAGACGGCTCAGTAGCCGTCGACCACCACGTTCTCCGGCCGCTCACCGGCGGCGAATCGACGGATCTGCGCGCCGACCAGCCGGTAGGCCCGGGGCAGCAGTCCACGTACCGAGCCGGCCACGTGCGGGGTGATCAGCACGTTGGGCAGCCCCCACAGCGGGTGGTCGGCGGGCAGCGGCTCCGGGTCGGTGACGTCCAGCGCGGCGGAGATCCGACCGGTGGACAGCTCGGCGAGCAGGGCGTCGGTGCGAGCCACCGGCCCTCGCGCGGCGTTCACCAGCAGCGCGCCGTCCGGCATCGCGGCCAGGAACTTCTCGTCGACCAGGCCCCGGGTCCGATCGGTCAGCGGGACCAGCAGCACCACCACGTCGGCGTGCGGCAGCAGCTCGGGCAGCTCGTCGACGCCGTGCACCCCCTGCTCCGCGCGGGCCGTCCGGGTGACCAGCGTGAACTCCACCTCGAAGGGCGCGAGCCGGTCCCGTACGGCGGTGCCGATCGACCCGGCACCGACGATCAGGACCCGCTTGCCGGCCAGCTCGTCGGTGGGCGCCACCTCGTCGTACGCCCACCGCCGCTCGGCCTGGGCGCGGATCATCTCCGGGAAGGCCCGCAGTCGGGACAGGATCGCCGAGACCACCCACTCGGCGGTGGACGGGTCGTGCACACCCCGGGCGTCGCAGAGCATCACGCCGTCCGGCACCCGGCCGGCCCAGGCGTCCGCACCGGCCGAGAGCAGTTGCACCACGGCCAGGTCCGGCAGCTCGTGCGCGAACGGGACGGTCTCCCGGGTGGCGAGGAAGGGCGGCACCCAGAACCGGACACCCGCCACCGACGAGGGCGGTCTCGCCGGGTCCTCCATCGTCTCGACGGTGATCTGCGGCGGCAGCTCACCGAGCAGGGCGTGACCGGACTCGTGCGGGATCCATACCTTCACGCCAGCCGACGATAGACCCGTCGTCCGTACCGCCACCGGGGCGGGGGTCCGCCGACCTCCACGCCGACAGACACAGCGGGCTAGGCTCGGGCGGGTGAGCGCTCCCCCGTACTCTCCGGCCCGTCGGGTCCGCGGGTTCCTCGCGGCCTCCTGCACCGCGCTGCTGCTCGCGGCCTCCGGGTGCAGTCTCGGCGAACCGGAACCGGACCCGGCCGGCGAGCCGCCGAACCTGCCGACCCCGTCGGCCAGCGCCGCGGGCGGCGGCCAGGAGGTGGTCGCCACCGTGCTGGCCCAGGGCCTGCGGGTGCCGTGGGGCATCGCCTTCCTGCCCGACGGCGGGGCCCTGGTCACCGAGCGCGACAGCGGCCGGATCGTCCAGGTCGGCCCGGAGTCGAGCCCGGACGGGCTGAGGATCACCGAGCGGCAGACCGTCGACGACGTGGTCGCCTCCGGCGAGGGCGGCCTGCTGGGCATCGCCGTGTCGCCTCAGTTCGCGCAGGACAACACGGTCTTCGTCTACTACACCGCCGATCGGGACAACCGGATCGCCCGGATGCGGCTGGGCGAGAAGCCCACCCCGATCCTCACCGGCATCCCCAAGGCCGGGGTCCACAACGGGGGCGGCCTGGCCTTCGGCCCAGACGGGCAGCTCTACGCCAGCACCGGCGACGCCGGGGACACCGACCAGTCGCAGGACGTCAAGAAGCTCGGCGGCAAGATCCTGCGGATCACCACCGAGGGCGAGCCCGCCCCGGGCAACCCCTTCCCGAACTCCCCGGTCTGGTCCCTCGGCCACCGCAACGTGCAGGGCATCTCCTGGGTCGGCGACCGGATGTACGCGGTGGAGTTCGGCCAGAACACCTGGGACGAGATCAACCAGGTGACCAAGGGCAAGAACTACGGCTGGCCCGAGGTCGAGGGACGCGGCGGCGACAAGGAGTACGTCGACCCGATCGTGCAGTGGTCCACCGACGAGGCGTCCTGCTCCGGCCTGGCCGCCGGTGAGCGGCTGCTGGCCACCGCCTGCCTGCGCGGGCAGCGCCTCTGGCTGGTCGAGCTGACCGACACCGGCACCGTGCTCGGGCAGCCGCAGGCGCTGCTGACCGAAGAGTACGGGCGGCTACGGGCGATCGCCGCCGCGCCGGACGGCTCGTTCTGGGTGGGCACCTCGAACCACGACGGACGCGGCCGACCCGCACCCGAGGATGATCGCTTGTTGCGGCTTGTTTTCGCAGGTGGCGGCGCCGGGCGAAGCTGAGGCATTCTCGACACGCAGCACCTCGGGTTTGCCAAGATCCTCAGGCGGGCAGGTCAGAATCTCAGCATGGACGATCACGAGAACGAGAAGCCGCACCGCGATCGGGACGGGGACGACCCGACCGGTCGCCCGCGTCGCTTCGTCTCGCCACGGCGCGCCGCCGCCGGTTCGCCCCGCGCCGGGCGGCGCGGTGGGCTGCGCCGGTTGGGTGCCGGCCTGGCGCTGCTGGTCGTCACACTGACCGGGGTACTGCTCGGGGTCCTCGCCGGAGGGCACGTCAACACCGACATCGGCCCGTTCCAGGCCCGGCTGTCCGTTTCGCCGGCGGTCAACGGCAGCACCACCGTCGACATCCCACCGCTGGGCGCGCTGCTGCTGGACAGCCACGACGGGCCGACCCGGCTGACCGTGGAACTGGGCGCGTTGGACCAGGGCCGCACCGAGGCCCTGATCGACGACCCGGCAAGCATCAACCGGGCCACCCAGTCGGCCGTAGACGACGTCCAGGAGGGCGTACTGCGGCTCGGGCTGCGGACCGTCGGCGCGACCGTGCTGGCCACGCTGGTGCTGGCGCTGCTGGCGTTCCGGGACACCCGGCGGGCCGCCTGGGCGGGCGCGCTGGCACTGGCGATCAGCGCCGGCAGCCTGGGCACCGCCGCCGCCACCGTCCGGCCGCAGGCGATCGAGGAGCCCACGTACGAGGGGCTGCTGGTCAACGCCCCGGCGATCGTCGGTGACGTCCGCAAGATCGCCAACGACTACGGCCGGTACGCCGAACAGCTCCAGCGGCTCATCGGCAACGTCACCCAGCTCTACACCACCGTGTCGGCCCTGCCGGTGTACGAGCCGGAGCCCGGCACCACGCGGGTGCTGCACATCTCCGACATGCACCTCAACCCGGCCGCCTGGCAGCTCATCCGCACGGTGACCGAGCAGTTCGGCATCGACGTGGTGATCGACACCGGCGACATCACCGACTGGGGCAGCGAGCCGGAGGCCTCCTACGTCGGCTCGATCAGCCTGCTGGAGAAGCCCTACGTCTACATCCGCGGCAACCACGACTCGCCCCGGACCGCCGCGGCGGTGGCCCGGCAGCCGAACGCGATCGTGCTGGACAACACCACCGCGACGGTCGCCGGGCTGACCATCGCCGGCATCGGCGACCCGCGATTCACCCCGGACAAGAGCACCTCACCGGCGAGCGGTGGGCTCAACCAGCCCACCGCCGACGAGCTGATCGCCACCGGGGACAAGCTCGCCGCCACCATCCGCAGCTCCCCCCGACCGGTGAACATCGCGCTGGTGCACGACCCGGCCTCGGCCGGTCCGCTCTCCGGCACCTGCCCGCTGGTGCTCGCCGGGCACACCCACGACCGGCGGGTGAACACGCTGCCCGAGGTGCCGGGCGAGCAGCCGACGACGCTGATGGTGCAGGGCTCCACCGGCGGCGCCGGGCTGCGGGGACTGGAGGGCGAGGAGCCGACCCCGCTGGCGATGACCGTCCTCTACTTCGACCAGGACAAGCAACTCCAGGCGTACGACGACATCACCGTCGGCGGCACCGGCCAGGCGCAGGTGAACCTGGAGCGCACCGTGGTGCAGCCGCCGACGCCGCTGCTGACCCCGCCGATCACCCCCACCCCGACACCGACCCGCTGACGACTACCGCCGGAGAAAGCCCCCCGGCACGCTGAGGCAGGGACCCGGCTCGGGCGCGGGGCTCGATGGTGTCGTCCTCGGCTGCTGTCGAGCTGATCCGCGCATGCTGTCGCGGTTCTCGAACGGTCCGAGAAGCTTCTCTCGGCAGCGGCGGTGAAGAGGGACCGACCCGGCCGGTCGCTGACCGTCGTGAGCGACCTGTCCACGGCGACCCTGCGCGATCCGTCGCGAGGCGACCCGCCGACGGCGGCCTCTGCGATCCGTCGTAGGGCAACCTGTTCACGGCGGGCCTGCGCGATCCGCCGTGAGCGACCTGCCGACACAGCCTGCGCGATCCGTCGACGCTGTCAGCTCGAAAGGGCCCGAACCCCATACCGCGACCTACGCACGCACGCCTACCCCAGCCCGACATGGAGCGACAGATACAGGCACCGACCGGGCTCCGAACCGGCGACACGAGTCCGATTCCCGTCACTCGCTCCAGCGACCCGGGCGCAGGCCCAGGCCCAGGCCCAGGCTCAGGCTCAGGCCAGGCTCAGGCCCAGGGGCCAGCGCCAGCGCCAGCTCTGGCACCGGCACCGGCACCGGCACCGGCACCGGCCCAGCTCAGCGCAGGGCGAGCGCGGCCAGGGCGGCGTTGACGATGCTGCCCGGCAGCAGGTCGTGCAGCTCGTACAGCTCGGCGACGCTGCCGGACTGGCCGAACTCGTCCACGCCGAGCGGCACCGCCGGCGCACCGACCGCCGACCCGAGCCACGCCATCGCGTGCGAGGCGGCGTCGTGCACGCTGACCACCGGCACCCGGTCGGCGAAGGCGGACCGGAGCGCGCCCGGCACGCTGGGCACGGTGGCGGTGCGTACGCCCTGCCGCAGGGTGCGCTGCCACGCGCGGTAGAGGCGGTCCAGGCTGGTCACGTCCACCACGTGCGCGGCGACGCCCTCGTCGGCCAACTCGGCTGCGGCGGCGAGCACCTCGGGCAGCACCGCGCCCGAGGCGGCCAGTTGCACCGTCGGCGCGTCGGCCAGGTGCGGGTACGCCTGGTGGGCGTCGACCAGCCGGTACGCCCCGGCCAGCACCTGTCGGCGCAGCACCGCGTCACCGAGCCGGGCCCGGGCCGCCTCGAACGGCGCCTGGTCCAGCGGGCGGGTGCTGAGCCGGAAGTAGTACGCCCCGTCCTCGGTCGGCGCGGCGGTCGGCACCGGCTGCGGGGCACCCGCGATGTGCCCGAGCGCGTCGCAGAGCAGCCAGTCCAGGCCGACCGCGTACGCGGGCTCGACGAAGGTCACGCCGGGCAGCTCCAGCCCCACGCTGGCGGTGATGGTCGACTGGTGCGCGCCGCCCTCCGGGGCGAGCGTGATGCCGGACGGGGTGCCGGCGACCACGAACCGGGAACCGGAGTACGTGCCGTACAGGAACGCGTCCAGCCCGCGCAGCACGAACGGGTCGTAGACGGTGCCCACCGGCAGCAACGGCTGGCCGGACAGGTCCCAGGCGAGCCCGAGCTGGCCGAGCAGCAGGAACAGGTTCATCTCGGAGATGCCCAGCTCGATGTGCTGCCCCTCGGGGCTCTCCGTCCAGCGCAGCATCGACTCCGACGCCCAGGAGCGCTGGGCGGTCGGGGCGAACACCCCGGTCCGGTTGATGAACCCGGCCAGGTTGGTCGAGGTGGCCACGTCCGGCGCGGTGGTGACCAGGTACTTCCCCACCTGCTGATCACGGGCCAGGTCGACCAGCACCCGACCGAAGACCTCCTGGGTGGAGATCGGCTTGTTGGCGCGTACGTTCGTGGCCTGCGGGACGGTGACCCCGAGCGCACGCTCGCGGGGCGCGCGGGACAGCGCCTCCCGACGCTGCCCGGCCCGGATGCCGGCCGGGGACGCCGGGTCGAGGCGGTCCCACTCGGTGTCCCGGGTCAGGCCGTGCCCGGCCCGCAACGCGTCGACCTGCTCACCGGAGAGCAACGCCGAGTGGTTGCGCGGATTGCCGGCGATCGGCAGACCCCACCCCTTGACCGTGTACGCGAACACCACGCTCGGCCGGTCGGTCACCGCGTCGCACTGGGCGTACGCGTCGAGCAGCGCCGCCAGGTCGTGCCCGCCCAGGTCGGTGACGAGCGGGCCCAGGTCCTCGTCGGTGATGTCGGCGATGAACGCGGCGATGCCCTCGGGCGCGCCGTCCAGGAACTGCTCGCGCAGCGTCGGCCCGGTCAATCCGAACAGCGACTGGTACTGCTCGTTCGGCATCGCGTCGATCCAGTCGCGCAAACCCGCGCCGCCCGGCCGCTGGTACGCCTCGGCGAGCCGGCGACCGTACTTGACCTCGACCACGTGCCACCCGGCCGCCTCGAACTGGCCCCGCCACTGGTCGATGCGGACGCCGGGGACGACCCGGTCCAGCGACTGCCGGTTGAAGTCGACCACCCACATGACGTTGCCGAGACCGGTGGTGGCCGGGTCGGCGACCGCCTCCCAGATGTTGCCCTCGTCCAGTTCCGCGTCACCGATCAGCGCCACGAACCGGGAGTGCGGGCGCGCCCCGAAGTGCGCGTCGACGTACCGCCGGGTCACCGCCGCGAACAGCGGCGCGGCGGCGCCCAGGCCCACCGAGCCGGTGGAGAAGTCCACACCGTCCGGGTCCTTCGTCCGCGACGGGTACGACTGGAGTCCGCCCCGGGCGCGCAACGTGGTCAGGTACGACCGGTCCAGGTTGCCGAGCAGGTACTGGATGGCGTGGAACACCGGCGAGGCGTGCGGCTTGACCGCGACCCGGTCCTCGGCGTCGAGGTGCGCGAACCACAACGCGGTCATCGCGGTGACCAGGGAGGCGCTGGACGCCTGGTGCCCGCCGACCTTCACCCCGTCCCCGGTGCTGCGGTCGTGGTTGGCCGCGTCCACGATCCGGGTGGCGAGCCAGAGCACCCGGCGCTGGATGTCGTCGAGGACGTCGATGTCGTGCTGGTTCACGGTGCGCTCCAGGGGTCCGGCGCGTCGTCGTTGACGCCCGGTCGGGGGACGGGGGGGGTGGTGGTGCGGATGCAAGGAAGGGACCCTTCCTATACACCAGACGGTAAGAAGGGTCCCTTCCTTACACCTCAGGCGCCGAGGCGCTCCAGGATCAGCTCGCGGACGGTCTTGGCGTCGGCCTGCCCGCGCGTGGTCTTCATGACCGCGCCGACCAGCGCACCGGCCGCGGCGACCTTGCCGCTGCGTACCTTGTCGGCGACGTCGGGGTTGGCGGCGATCGCCTCGTCCACCGCGGCGGTCAGCGCACCGGTGTCGGAGACGACCTCCAGGTTCCGGTTGGTCATGATCTCGGTGGGCGAACCCTCGCCCGCGACCACGCCCTCCAGCACCGTCCGGGCCAGCTTGTCGTTGAGCTTGCCGGCGTCGACCAGACCCTGGAGTTCGGCGACCTGGGCCGGGGTGGCACCCACGTCGGCCAGCTCCACGCCGGTCTCGTTGGCCCGCCGGGACAGCTCGCCCAGCCACCACTTGCGGGCGGCGGCCGGGGTGGCACCGGCGGCGATGGTGGCCTCGATCAGCTCCACCGCACCGGCGTTGAGCACCGACTGCATGTCCGCCTCGGAGAGTCCCCACGCCTCCTGGAGCCGACGCCGGTGCAGCCGGGGCAGCTCCGGCAGCGCCGCCTTCAGCTCGGCCACCCAGGCGGTGTCCGGCGCGAGCGGCACCAGGTCCGGCTCGGGGAAGTAGCGGTAGTCGGTGGCGGTCTCCTTGGACCGGCCGGGGGTGGTGTCGCCGGTGTCCTCGTGGAAGTGCCGGGTCTCCTGGGTGATCCGTCCGCCCGCGTCCAGCACCGACGCCTGCCGCAGCATCTCCGAACGCACCGCCCGCTCGACCGAGCGCAGCGAGTTGACGTTCTTGGTCTCGGTGCGGGTGCCCCACTCCTCGCCGGGCAGGTTCAGCGACGTGTTCACGTCACACCGCAGCGAGCCCTCCTCCATCCGCACGTCGGAGACGCCGAGCGAGCGGAGCACGTCGCGCAGCTCGGTGACGTACGCCCGGGCGATCTCGGGGGCGAGCGCGCCGGTGCCGGGGATCGGCTTGGTCACGATCTCCACCAGCGGGATGCCGGCCCGGTTGTAGTCGACGAGCGACTCCGTCGCGCCGTGGATCCGGCCGGTGGCGCCACCGACGTGCAGCGTCTTGCCGGTGTCCTCCTCCAGGTGCACCCGCTCGATGCCGATCCGTACCGTCTCGCCGTTCACCTCGACGTCCAGGTAGCCGTCCACACAGAGCGGTTCGTCGTACTGGCTGATCTGGAAGTTCTTCGGCATGTCGGGGTAGAAGTAGTTCTTCCGGGCGAACCGGCACCACTGCGCGATGGAGCAGTTCAACGCCAGGCCGATCCGGATGGTCGCCTCGATGGCCGCCTTGTTGGCCACCGGCAGCGAGCCGGGCAGGCCCAGGCAGACCGGGCAGACCCGGGTGTTCGGCTCGCCGCCGAAGTCGGTCGGGCAACCGCAGAACATCTTCGTGTTCGTGCCCAGCTCGACGTGGGTCTCCAGGCCGATCACCGGCTCGAATCGCGCGACGACCTCGTCGTACGCGGGCAGCGTCGTGGTCATGAGAACTCCAGCTTTCGGGCGGTGGCCGGCCCGCGCCGGCATCCGGACACAACGCCGCCCAGCCTAGCCGCTCCGCCCGCCTGGCCTCGGTCGGGCGTCACCCCGCGGTGAACCCCTGCCGACGGCGGTACGCCACCACCAGCAGGATGCCGCCGATGCTGAACGCCACGACACCGAGGAGCATCAGCACCAGGGCCGAGTTCTCCCCGGTGACCGGCAGCCAGGCCCCGGTCGTCCGGGACGGCGACGGCGCGGCGGCGGTCGGCGTCGGGCTCTGCGACGGCGTGGTCGGGTACGCGGTCGGCTGTTCGGTGGGGGTCGGCGAGACCGACGGGGTGGCCGTCGGGTCCGGGTAGACGACCAGCGACACCTCCTCGGTGTCACTGGTGGCGGTGCCGGTGGCACGAACGGTGAAGTCGAAGGTGCCGGCGACGGTCGGGGTGCCGCCGAGCACGCCGTCCGCGTCGAGCACGAGCCCGTCCGGCAGCGCCCCGGCGGCCAGCCCGAACCGGATGTCGGAGTCACCCTCGGCGGTGAACCGGAACGAGTACGCCTGCCCGGCCGTGCCGCGCGGCGGCGCGGCCGAGGTGACCACGGCGGCCGGCGTGGCGATCACCAGCGTGACGTCCTGCTGCCCCTGGAAGCCGTTCGCGTCGGTCACCAGCAACGCGAAGCGGTAACGCCCGGCCTGACTCGGGGAACCCGCGAGGACACCGGCCGAGGAGAGCGACAGGCCCGGCGGCAGCGCACCCGACCCCAGCGCGACGGTGTGCCCGGCGGTGCCGCCGGACGCGGTGAACCGGTGCGTCGGATAGACCTGCCCGACGTACCAGGGCGACACCGGCTCCGGCGACGTCACGGTGACGACCGGCTGCACCACGACCACGGTCACCTGGTGGTCGGCGAACTCCCCGCTCGGCGATCCGGTGGCCCGGACGGTGAAGGCGAAGCGGGCGGCCACGGTGGGCGTACCGGTCAGGGTGCCGGACGAGGAGAGCGCCAGACCGGGCGGGATCGCACCGGCGACCAGCGCGAACCGGATCTCGTCGTCACCGGTGGCGGTGAAGGTGTGACCCGGGTACGGCTCGTGGGCGGTCACCCCGGACGGCGGCGGGTCGGAGGTGACGGAGATGGTGACGACCGCCGGATCCACGATCACCGGATCCGCGATCACCGGATCGACGGCGGCAGGTGCTGCGACGACGGGCGCGGCGCTGCCGAACAGCAGCATCGTGAGCACCGAGACAATCGTGATCGGCCGCAGCGTCTTCATCGCAGTTCCAGTCGGCTAGAAGCCCATGCTTGCGTTTCACCAGCGGCTCGGACTCTATCCAACCCGCGCACGTCACCATGCGTTATGAGTCCGAACGGTGACCTCGTGTCACCGGACGGGCCGGGCGACGCGCGGCGGGGCGGTGCGGAACCGCCCCGCACGGCGTCACAACGTCGGCGGCGTGAGAGTGCCGACCGCGCTCTCCAGCGCGGCGGCCACCCGGTACATCCGGTCGTCGGCCATCGTCGGGGCCATCACCTGCAACCCGACCGGCAACCCGTCGGAGAGGCCGCACGGCACCGAGATGCCGGGACCGCCGTACAGGTTGGTCGGGATGGTGAAGAGGTCGGCCAGGTACATCTGGTACGGGTCGGAGGTGCGCGCGCCCAGCGGGAACGCCACGAACGGCGTGGTCGGCGAGATCAGCGCGTCGACCCGCTCGAACGCGGCGGTGAAGTCGCGGGTGATCAGCGTACGGACCTTCTGCGCCTGCCCGTAGTACGCGTCGTAGTAACCCGACGACAGCGCGTACGTGCCGAGCATGATCCGCCGCTTGACCTCGGGGCCGAAGCCGGTCTCCCGGGTCAGCGACATGACCTCCTCCAGCGACCGGTTGCCGTCGTCGCCGATGCGCAGACCGAACCGCACGCCGTCGAAGCGGGCCAGGTTGGAGGAGCACTCACTCGGGGCGATCAGGTAGTAGGCCGGCAGCGCGTACGCGAAGTTCGGGCAGGACACCTCGACGATCTCCGCGCCCAGCTTGGTCAGCGCGTCGACGGCCTCGTTGAAGGCGGCCATCACACCCGGCTCGGCGCCCTCGCCGACGAACTCGGAGACGATGCCGAGGCGTACCCCGGTCAGGTCACCGGTCGCACCGAGCTTCGCGGCGGCCACCACGTCCGGCACCGGGGCCGGGATGGAGGTGGAGTCACGCGGGTCGTGGCCGCCGATCGCCTCGTGCAGCAGCGCGGCGTCGAGCACCGTACGCGCGCACGGGCCGGGCGTGTCCAGCGAGGAGGAGAACGCCACCAGGCCGTACCGGGAGGTGCCGCCGTAGGTCGGCTTCGCGCCGACGGTGCCGGTGACCGCGCCCGGCTGGCGGATCGAGCCGCCGGTGTCCGAGCCGATCGCCAGCGGCGCCTCGTACGCGGCCAGTGCCGCCGCGCTGCCGCCGCCGGAGCCGCCCGGGATACGCCCGGTGTCCCACGGGTTGCGGGTCGGCCCGTACGCCGAGTACTCCGTGGAGGAGCCCATCGCGAACTCGTCCATGTTGGTCTTGCCGAGCATCACCGTGCCGGCGGCACGCAGCCGCTCGACGATCGTCGAGTCGTACGGCGGGCGCCAGCCCTCCAGGATCTTCGAACCGACCGTGGTCGGCACGCCCCGGGTGGTCAGCACGTCCTTGACCGCGACCGGCACACCGGCCAGCGGACCCAGTTCCGCTCCGGCGGCCCGCCGGGCGTCCACCTCGCGGGCGGCGGCGAGCGCACCCTCGGTGTCGACGTGCAGGAAGGCGTGCACCCGGTCGTCGACGGCGGCGATCCGGTCCAGGTGCGCCTGGGTCACCTCGACCGCCGAGGTCTCACCGGAGGCGACCAGCCCGGCGATCTCGGTGGCGGTGAGTCTGGTCAGGTCGCTCATGACGCCACTCCGCTCGGCTGCGTAGTGTCATGAGGCACCACGCTGAGTTGATTGTTCGCTCGCTGAAGCTCGCTCACGATGCCACATCCTCGTCCAGGATCCGCGGAACGCGGAACCGCTGCTCCTCGGCGTCGGGCGCGCCGGACAGCGCCTCCTCGGGGGTCAGGCACGGCGTCACGACGTCCTCGCGGAGCACGTTGGTCAACGGCACCGAGTGCGAGGTCGGCGGGATGTCCGCGGCGGCGACCTCGCCCACCTGGGCGACCGCCTGGAGGATCACGTCGAGCTGGCCGGCGAAGGTGTCCAGCTCCTCCTCCGTCACGGCGAGCCGCGACAGTCGCGCCAGGTGCGCGACCTCCTCGCGGGAGATGGCGGCCATCGGTGCCCCCTTCGTGGCTGTCCTGCGTCTGCGTACGCCCACCGCGCGGCGTGCGACGCGACGCGCGGTGACCGGAGCGAGTCTATTGTTCCGCGCCCGGCCCGCCGCCCCCGGCTCCCCGGGGCGTCCGGACCGGGGAGCCGGGTACGCGCGGGGCGGGCGACGCGCGGCGGTCCCGCCCTGCGGTCACCGGGGGCTGCGGCGGGGTACGTCCGGCTCCTCGTGGCCACCGATCGGGCGCACCGGCCGGTACCGACCCAGCCAGGCGACCAGTTCCTCGGCCGGCATCGGCCGGGCGTAGAACCAGCCCTGCGCGGCGTCACACCCGGCCGCGTGCAGCATCCGCCAGGTCTTCTCGTCCTCCACGCCCTCGGCCACCACCCGCAGCCCGAGCGCCTTGCCCAGTTCGATCGTGGACCGGACGATCGCGGCGTCGTCGGAGTCCTCGGTCATCCCGAGGACGAAGGACCGGTCGACCTTCACCTCCGACAGCGGCAGCCGACGCAGGTGTTGCAGCGACGAGTAGCCGGTGCCGAAGTCGTCCAGCGCGATGCCGACCCCGATCCGGTGCAACCGGGTGATGGTGGTCAGCACCCGGCGGGGGTCGGCCATCAGCGCGCCCTCGGTGATCTCCAGTTGCAGCCGTTCCGGCGGCACGCCGTAGCGGGTCAACCGGTCGGCGATCTGGTCGGCGATCTCGCCGGTGTGCAGGTCCCGCACGCTGACGTTGAGCGCCGCCCGCAGGCCCAGACCGGCGGCCGACCACTTGGCCAACTGCTCGACCACGTCGTCCACCACCCGGCGGGTGAGCAGGCGCATCACGGCGCTCTGCTCGGCGACCCGGATCAGCTCCTCCGGGTCGACCATGCCCCGGCGGGGGTGCCGCCACCGCAGCAGCGCCTCGACCCCGACCACCTCGCCGGTGGCGATGGCGATCTGCGGCTGGTAGTACATGGTGATCTCGCCCGCGTCCCCGGCCGGATCGCCGCCGGACACCGCACCGGCGGCGGACGGGCCCTCGTCACCCGGCCGGTGCGCGCCGACCGGGCCGGACCAGGGCTCACCGGGGACCGCCGCCGGGTCGGCGGGCCGGACGGAACGGCGCAGGATCGGGTCGGCACCGGTGACGATCCGGGCGATCAGCTCGTCGTCGGACGCGACCACGGGAGGCCGGTGACGACGACGGAACCAGCGGCCAGCGCCGCGCTGCCGCACCACCGGGGTCGCGGTCAACGCGGCCCCGTCCCCGCCCCGCACCACCGGCGCGTCTCCCGACCCGCCGCCCGGTGCGTCGCCCGACCCGTGACCCGACCCGTCAGGCCCGGCGGGCCGGCCCGCCGTGCCCGCGTCCAGCACCCGGCGCAGGTCGGCCAGCAGGCCCAGCCGCTCGGCCGAGTTGTGATCGGACTCGGCGGTGTAGACGGCGACCGTGTCGTTGCGGTGCTTGGCGTCGTACATCGCCACGTCGGCGTGGCGCATCAGGGTGGCGAAGTCCTCGCCGTGCTCCGGGTACAGCGCGATGCCGATGGAGCCGCCGACGTCCAGCGGCAGCCCGTCCAGCGCCACCGGCTCGGCGAGGACCCGCACCACCTGGTCGGCCAGGGCGCGGGCCTGGGTGACGTCGTCCACCCCGGTCATCACGATGGCGAACTCGTCGCCGCCGAGGCGGACCACCAGGTCCGGCGCCGGCACCAGGTCGGTCAGCCGGGCGCTCACCTCGACCAACAGCCGGTCGCCGACGGCGTGCCCGAGCGCGTCGTTGACGTTCTTGAAGCGGTCCAGGTCGATCAGGAGCAGGGCCAGGCGGGCGCCGGGCTCACCCCGGGCGGCGCGCTCGGCGTGCCGGTGCACCTGCTCGTTGACCTCGCTGAGCAGTGCCTTGCGGTTGGGCAGCCCGGTCAACGGGTCGATGGCGGCGAGTTGGTGCTGTTCGACGGTGAGTCGGGCCATCCGGTAGACCGCGAACAACGGCACCAGCACCAGCGGCACCAGGGCGGCACTGGCCCGCGCAGCGGTGACCAGCACCGGCGCGAGCAGCAGCAGCGCCCCGGTGGAGAGCAGCTCGAACGGCAGGCCGTGCCGGGCGTTGGGCCACCACCGCTCGCCGAAGCGCAGCCGGACGGCCGTGGTCACCAGTCCGTAGTTGATCGCGAACCAGGCCACCCCGGCCCCGCCGATGGCGACGATGTCGGTCCACCCCAGACGGCCACCGTCGAAGATGCCGCCCGGCCCGAGTCGGGTGACGGCGTACGCGGCGGCCAGCGCGACGGCGTACTGCCCGGCGTTGAAGGCGACCCGCCAGGGGGCGTGCCGCATCCGGATCCCCGAGACCAGCACCGCGACCGCCTGCACCGCGACCGCCGGGCCGAGACCCCAGCCGAGCAGGATGGCGAAGGTGAAGCAGGTCGACGGGAAGACGGCGGACGAGGAGGGCCGCCGGCCGGGTGGCAGGAACGGACGCGCGTCGCAGGCGACGGCGAGCACGGCCATCGTCCAGAACGCCGCCGGCAGGTCCGGCAGCGTCCCGGCGAACGACACCAGCGGCCCGACGGTGAGGAGTACGGCCACGACCAGCACGAGGCCGACGAAGACCGCGAAGGGCGTGGTGCGCCCGGGCGGGACGAGGTTGCGCGGATCGGGCGGCTCCATCACACCTCCCGCTACGGGCCGCGACGCGTGGGTTCACGCGCCGTGTCCCAATGAAACGCCCCCGACGGCCGGAAACCAGGTACGACAGCCACGAATCGGTCGTAGTCGTAATTAAGTTGGTATCCGGGCGAGTGCCCGCAAGATCGGCACGTCTCGCGTCACTCGTCGACGCGGGCCACCGCGCGCGCCGCGTCCGCGCCGGAGTCGAGCAGCACCCGGAAGCCCTCCTCGTCGAGGATCGGCACCTTCAGCCCGGCCGCCTTGTCCGCCTTGGAGCCGGGGTTGTCGCCGACCACCACGAAACCGGTCTTCTTGGACACCGAGCCGCTGACCTTGCCGCCCCGGGACTGGATCGCCTCGGCGGCCTGGTCCCGCGAGTAGCCGGACAGGGTGCCGGTGACCACCACGGTCACCCCCTCCAGCGGTCGAGGCCCCTCCCCCTGCGCCTCCTCGGCCATCCGTACGCCCGCGTCGGCCCACTTGCGGATCACCTCGCGGTGCCAGTCGACGGCGAGCCACTCGCGGATGCTCACCGCGATGGTGGGGCCGACACCGTCGACGGAGGAGAGTTCCTCCTCGGAGGCGGCGTCGATCGCCTCGATCGACCGGAAGTGCCGGGCGAGCGCCTGCGCGGCGGTCGGCCCGACGTGCCGGATGGAGAGGGCCACCAACACCCGCCACAGCTCGCGTTCCTTGGCGACGGCGAGGTTGTCGAGCAGCTTGACGGCGTTGCTGCCGAGGCTGCCGTCCTTGTTGACGAAGAACGGCGAGCGGGCCAACTGCTCGGCGTCGAGCGAGAACAGGTCCCCCTCGTCGGTGATCACCTGGGCGTCCAGCAGCGCGGCGGCGCTCTTGTAGCCGAGCGCCTCGATGTCGAACACCTTGCGCCCGGCCAGGTGGTAGACCCGCTCGCGCAACTGCGCCGGGCAACTGCGCGAGTTGGGGCAGCGGATGTCGACGTCGCCCTCCTTCGCCGGGGCGAGCGGGGTGCCGCAGGCCGGGCAGACGGTGGGCATGACGAAGGCCCGGGCGTCGGGCGGACGCAGCTCGACCACCGGGCCGAGCACCTCGGGGATCACGTCGCCGGCCTTGCGGATCACCACCGTGTCGCCGATCAGCACCCCCTTGCGCTCCACCTCGCGCGCGTTGTGCAGGGTCGCGTACGCGACGGTGGAGCCGGCCACCTTCACCGGCTGGAGCAGCGCCCGGGGCGTGACCCGACCGGTCCGTCCGACCTCGACCTCGATGTCGAGCAGGGTGGTGTTGACCTCCTCGGGTGGATACTTGAAGGCGATCGCCCAGCGGGGTGCCCGGCTGGTCGAGCCGAGCCGGCCCTGGATCGGCACCGGGTCGACCTTGACCACCACGCCGTCGATCTCGTGCTCCACGTCGTGCCGGTGCGCGGCGTAGTGCGCGATGTAGTCCCGGACGCCGGTCAGGTCGGGCACCACCCGCCAGCGGTCGCTGGTCGGCAGCCCCCAGGCCCGCAACGCCGAGTACGACTCGGACTGGGTGGCCGGCTGGAAACCGTGCCGGGCACCGATGCCGTGCACCACCAGGCGCAGCGGCCGGGACGCGGTGATCCGTGGGTCCTTCTGGCGCAGGCTGCCGGCGGCGGCGTTGCGCGGGTTGGCGAACGGCGCCTTGCCCTGCTCGACCAGGCCCGCGTTCAGGTCGGCGAAGGCGGCGACCGGGAAGTAGATCTCGCCACGCACCTCGATCAGCTCGGGGACCGGCCCGAACTCCGCCGAGTCGGTCAGTCGGCCGGGCACGTCCCGGATGCTGCGCACGTTGGCGGTGACGTCCTCACCGGTGCGACCGTCGCCCCGGGTCGCCGCCCGCACCAGCCGGCCCGACTCGTAGGTGAGGTTGATCGCCAGCCCGTCGACCTTCAGCTCGCACAGGTAGGGCACCGGGCCGCCCGCGTCCCGCTCGACCCGCTCGGCCCACGCCGCCAACTCCTCGTCGGCGAACGCGTTGTCCAGCGACATCATCCGTTCGGCGTGCGCGACGGGGGCGAAGTCGGTGGAGAAGGTGCCGCCGACCCGCTGGGTCGGCGAGTCCGGCGTGCGCAGCGCCGGGAACTCCTCCTCCAGCGCCGCCAACTCCCGCAGCAGCCGGTCGAACTCGGCGTCCGAGACCGTCGGCGTGTCGAGCACGTAGTAGCGGTACTGGTGCTCGGTCAGCTCCTGGCTCAGCGTGGCGTGCCGGTCCCGTGCCTGCGGGGTGGGCTCGGCGCCGGCCGCCGCCTCCTGTGCCGCGCTGACCTGCTCGCCGATGGCTTCCTCGGACACCCCGCGACCTCCTGTGATGGCTACCCCGGCACGGTATCCGGCGGGTCGGACAGTTCGCCGACAACCCCACCGGTTCCCGCCGGTCAGCGCCGCCGCGCCGCCGGGTCAGCGCTGCCAGGCGGCAGCGAGGGCGGCGAGTTGGTCGGCGTACTCGATGCGACCGGCCCAGTCGGCGGGCCAGGCGGTGACCCCCACGGCGGCACCGACGAACGCCCCGGCGAGAGCGGCGATCGAGTCGGAGTCACCGGCGGTCCGGGCCCCCCGGGCCAGTGCCCCGACCGGGTCGTCGGGGTGCCGGACGGCGCAGTGCAGCGCGGTCGCCAACGCCTCCTCGGCGATCCAACCCTCACCGGTCCACCGGCACGGGTCACCGCCGTCGTCCGCTCCGGCGAGCGCCGCGTCGAGCCGGGACAGCGCACGCAGGCACTCGTCCCAGCCCAGGGCGGCGAACTCGGCGGGCGTCCGCGCGCCCGCGCGCTGCCACAGGTCACCGAGCCAGTCGCCCCGGTAGACCTCGCGCTGGTCCCGGGCGCGGGCGGTGAGCAGGCCGGGCAGGTCGGCCAGCGCCGCGCCGTCGACCAACAGCCGCACCGCGTACGCGGTCAGTTCGCTGGCCGCCAGCGCGGTCGGGTGTCCGTGGGTCAGCCCGGCCTGGAGCTGGGCCAGCCCGGCGAGGGTGTCGAGGTCGACGTCGAGCAGACCGACCGGGGTGACCCGCATGTTCGCCCCGCAGCCCTTCGACTCGACCTGGGTGGCCTGCTGCCACGGCAGCCCACGGGACAGCTCGCCGCAGGCCCGCAGGCAGGTCATCCCGGGCGCACGGTCGTTGTCCGGGCTGGCCGCCCAGGCCAGGAAGCGCTGCCGCAGCAGCGGCTCGACCGCGTCGGGGGTGTACGCGGGCGCGTCGTACAGCGCCCAGCCGACCGCGAGCGCCATCTGGGTGTCGTCGGTGACCAACGCCGGATCACCGACCAGGTCCCGGGGTCCGGTCGGGCCGTACCGGCGCTCGATCTCGGCCACGCTGAGGAACTCGGTGGGCTTGCCCAGGGCGTCACCGTAGGCGAGTCCGAGGAGCGAGCCGGCGGCCCACCCGCGCGAGGGGCTGATCATGGTGACGATCATGCCCGCTCGGGCGGGCCGGCGCGACGGTCAGACCTCCCAGCACAGGCAGAACGGGTGCCCGGCCGGGTCGGCGTAGACCCGGAATCCCTCGCCCTCCCCCGGCAGCCGCCGCGCGCCCAGCGCCAGCGCGGCCCGCTCGGCGACCTCGATGTCGTCGACGGTGACGTCGAGGTGTAACTGTTGCGGCCGTTCCGGGTCGGGCCAGGTCGGCGGACGCAGGTCGGGTGCCTGCTGGAAGGCGATCCGGGGCTGGTGGCCGGGATGCCCGCCCAGCACCACCCACTCGTCGCCGTCGCAGTCCTCCTCGATCAGCGGCAGGCCGAGCAGTTCGGCGTAGAAGGCGGCCAGGGCACGCGGGTCGGGGCAGTCGATCACGGTGGAACGCAGTCGTCCGATCATGCCCGGCATGCTGCCCCCGAGCAGCGTGCCGAAACCTCACTCCTCGACGATCCGCCGACCCGCGTCGCGACAGGCGGACAGCACCGCGCGGACGTACGCCGGGGTGGCGCCGGCCAGACCGCACGCGGGGGTGACCACCACCTGCTCGGCGAGTCGGCGACGCGGGAAGCCGAGCCGGTCCCAGACGGTGCGGACCCGGTCGGCGACCTGGGCCGAGGTCGGCGCGCGACCGGCCGGTGCGGTGGTCGGCGCGGCACCGGCGAACAGGCCCAGCCCGGCGTCGATCGCCTCGCCCAGCGCGTCCAGGTCGGTGACCAGGTCCAGGTCGAGGGCGACACCGACCGCGCCGGTGGACCGGATCAGATCCAGCGGTACGTCCGGAGCACAGCAGTGCACCACGGTCGGTACGCCGACCGCCTCGACCACCGTGCCCAGCAACGCCCGCGCGTCCTCCGGCAGCACCGCCCGGTAGGTGCCGAGGCCACTCTCGGTGGGCACCCGTCCGGCCAGGACCGCCGGCAGCGACGGCTCGTCCACCTGGAGCAGGACGGCGGCCCGGGGTACCCGGCGGGCCACCGCCGCGACGTGCGCGCGCAGTCCCTCGGCGAGCGAGCCGGCCAGGTCGCGCACCGCGCCGGGGTCGCGCACCATCCGGCCGCCGACCGGCAGTTCCAGCGAGGCGGCGAGGGTGAACGGACCGGGTGCCTGCACCTTGATCGGGCCGGCGTACTCCTCGGCCTGCTCGGCGAGTTGGTCGAGGTCGCGTTCCATCAGGTCCCGCGCGCGGCGCAGGTCCCGACCGGGGCGCAGGGCCACCCGCCAGCGGGCCGCGTACAACTCCACGGGCAACTCGACCAGCAGGCCGGCACCGCGCCCGATCAGGTCCGCGCCCGGGCCACGGGCCGGCAGCTCCGGCAGGTGGGGCAGGGCGGGCAGCTCGCCGAGGACGATCCGCTGCGCCTCGGCGACGTCGGTGCCGGGCAGCGATCCGATGCCGGTCGCCGCGCCGGCCGGCCAGGGCCAAACCTGATCACTCACGGCCGAAGGGTACCGGTCAGTCGGTGATCGTGGCGGAGCCGAGCACGATGTCACCGGCCGGGTCCGGTCGGTACGCGACGATCGCCTGGCCGGCGGCGACGCCCCGGACCGGCTGCCGCAGGTCGGCACGGAGCGCGTCGCCGTCCACGGTGACCTCGGCCGGCACCACGACGCCGTGCGCCCGCAACTGCACCTCGCAGTCGATCGGGCCGTCCGGGCGTGGGCCACCGGTCCAGACCGGACGGGTGGCCCGCACCTGCGCCACCTCCAGCGCCTCGGCCGGGCCGACGGTCACGGTGTTGGTGGTCGGCGTGATGGAGAGCACGTACCGGGGTCGGCCGTCCGGGGCCGGGCGGTCCAGGTGCAGGCCGCGTCGCTGGCCCACGGTGTACGCGTACGCACCGGCGTGCGTGCCCACCACCGCGCCGGTGCTGGCGTCGACCACGTCGCCGGGCGTCTCGCCGAGCCGCTGGGCCAGGAAGCCCCGGGTGTCGCCGTCGGCGATGAAGCAGATGTCGTGCGAGTCGGGCTTGTCGGCCACCGCCAGGCCCCGGTCGGCGGCCTCCTGCCGGACCTGTGCCTTGGTCGAGTCGCCGAGCGGGAAGATCGACCGGTCCAACTGCGCGCGGGTGAGCACCGCCAGCACGTACGACTGGTCCTTGGCCAGGTCGACGCTGCGCCGCAGCAGCCCGTCCGGGCCGAGCCGGGCGTGGTGGCCGGTGACCACGGCGTCGAAGCCCAGGGCCACCGCCCGGTCCAGCACCGCCGCGAACTTGATCTTCTCGTTGCAGCGCAGGCACGGGTTGGGGGTACGCCCGGCGGCGTACTCGGCCACGAAGTCGTCGACCACGTCGGCGTGGAACCGGTCGGCCATGTCCCACACGTAGAACGGGATGCCCAGCACGTCGGCGGCGCGGCGGGCGTCCCGGGAGTCCTCCAGGGTGCAGCAGCCCCGCGCTCCGGTGCGGTAGGTCTGCGGGTTGCGGGCCAGCGCCAGGTGCACGCCGGTGACGTCGTGACCGGCCTGCACCGCCCGTGCCGCCGCCACGGCGGAGTCCACCCCGCCGGACATCGCCGCCAACACCCTCACCCGGACCACGCTCCCTTCCCGCCGAGCCTATCTCCGTGCCGCCGGTCGGCGGTCGTCCCGGTCCGGCGTCGAAGCCGGTCCCACCGCCACGCGTGCTACGTCAGCGGGGCGTCCGCAGCGCCGCCGCCCGTCGGGCCCGCTCGACGGCCGCCGGCAGGGCGGCGATGAGCGCGTCGACCTCACCGGCGGTGCTGGTGTGACCGAGCGAGAAGCGCAGCGACGAGCGCGCCCGGTCGTCGTCGGCGCCCATCGCGAGCAGGACGTGCGAGGGCTGCGCCACTCCGGCGGAGCACGCCGAACCGGTCGAGCAGGCGATGCCCTGGGCGTCCAGCAGGAGCAACAGCGCGTCGCCCTCGCAGCCGGGGAAGGAGAAGTGTGCGTTGCCGGGCAGCCGGTCCGTCGGGTCGCCGTTGAAGACCACCTCGGGCACCGCCTGCCGTACCCGCTGGACCAGGTCGTCGCGGAGTGCGGCGACCCGGGTGGCGTACTCCTGCTGCCCCTTGACCGCCGCCTCGACGGCGACCGCGAAGGCGACGATGCCGGCGGTGTCCAGCGTGCCCGAGCGCACGTCACGCTCCTGACCGCCGCCGTGCAGCAGCGGCACCGCCGCGACGTCCCGGCCCAGCAGCAGCGCACCGATGCCGACCGGGCCGCCGAGCTTGTGGCCGGTCACGGTGAGCGCGGCGACGCCGCTGGCGGCGAAGTCGACCGGCACCTGGCCGACCGCCTGGATCGCGTCGGTGTGGAACGGGACGCCGTACTCGGCGGCGACCGCGGCCAGGTCGCCGACCCCCTGGACGGTACCGACCTCGTTGTTCGCCCACATGGCGGTGACCAGGGCCACCCGGTCGCCGTGCGCGGCCAGTTCGGCGCGCAGCGCGTCGGGGTGCAGCCGGCCGGTCCCGTCGACCGGCAACGAGCCCACCTCGGCGCCCTCGTGCGCGCCCAGCCAGTCCACCGCGTCGAGCACCGCGTGGTGCTCGACGGCGCTGGAGACCACTCGGGTCCGCCCACCGTCGGCGTCCCGGCGCGCCCAGAAGATGCCCTTGACCGCGAGGTTGTCGCTCTCCGTGCCACCTCCGGTGAAGATCACCTCGGACGGCCGGGCCCCCAGCGCGGCGGCCACCCGTTCCCGCGACTCCTCGACCCGCCGCCGGGCGAGCCGGCCGGACGCGTGCAGGGAGGACGCGTTGCCGACCTCGCGGGCGGTCGCGACGTACGCCTCCAGTGCCTCGTCGAGCATCGGAGTGGTCGCGGCATGATCCAGGTAAGCCATCACGGTTCAGCCTAACGACCGTGCCCGCCTCGGCCGCAGTCCGGAGTACCGGCCGCCGGGCTCACGCCGGAACCGCCGTCACCACGACGCGCGGCTCGCCGTCGGCACCGCTGACCGGTGCCGCACCTGGAGCACGATCGGCTGGTCTCTTCCGGCACTCGGCGAGAGCGAGGCGGAGGAGACCGACCGCACCCACCTCGACGGTTGCCCACACTGCCGGGGCGAGTGGGAGAACCTGCGCGACCGACCCGGCCCCACCGGCCCAGACGGTGGTGGCCAGCGCCCGGCTCGACGCGTACGGCAGCACGCCGGCTCGGGCCCGGGGGGGACGCGCGGGTGCTCGACAGCGGCGAGCTGCACCCGCATGTGGCGAATCTCCCGGCCGTGCCGGGGTACTACGAGGTCTGGCTCATCAACCCGAACACCATGGAGATGTTCTCGATCGGCGTGCTCGGCACCGGCAGCGAGGTGCTGCTGCCGCTACCGCCCAACGTCGACCTGGGGAAGTACTCTGTTGTCGACGTCTCCGCCGAACGGTTCGACAACGACACCGCCCACTCCGGGGACAGCCTGTTGAGGGGCTCTTTGACGGGCTGATCGGCGGGCCGGTTCAGCTCCCCGGCCCGCCGATCAGCTCCCTCGGCGCAGACGACGAAGCCGCCGCCCGGTGTTGCGGGCGGCGGCTTCGCGGTCACGCCTCACTTGCGCTTGCGGATCTCCTCGGCGGCCTGCGGGACGATCTTGAACAGGTCACCGACCACGCCGAAGTCGGCCAGCTCGAAGATGGGCGCCTCGCCGTCCTTGTTGACCGCGACGATCGTCTTCGAGGTCTGCATGCCGGCCCGGTGCTGGATCGCACCGGAGATGCCGAGCGCCACGTAGAGCTGCGGGGCGACGGTCTTGCCGGTCTGGCCGATCTGGAACTGGTGCGGGTAGTACCCGGAGTCGACGGCGGCCCGGGAGGCGCCGACCGCGCCGCCGAGCAGGTCGGCCAACTCCTCGACCAGCTTGAAGTTGTCGGCGTTGCCGACGCCGCGACCGCCGGAGACCACCACACCGGCCTCGGTGAGCTCGGGGCGCGAGCCCTTCTGCTCGGCCACCCGGTCCACGACCCTGGCCAGCTTGTCGGTGTCGCCGACGGTCACCGTGAGCTGCTCCACCGCCGGGGTGGCGGCGGCCGGGGCCGGGGTGACCGAGTTCGGCCGGACGGTGACCAGCGGCAGGCCACGGGTCACCTTGGAGGTGACCACGGTCGAGCCGGCGAAGGCCACCTGGGTGGCGGTGCCGTCGGCGGCCAGGCCCACCACGTCGGTCAGGATGCCGTTGTCCAGCTTGACCGCCAGCCGGGCGGCGATCTCCTTGCCCTCCTGCGAGGAGGCGAGCAGCACGGCGGCCGGCTGCACCCGCTTGACCAGGTCGGCGACCACGGTGGCCTTGGGCGCCACCAGGTAGCCGTCGATCTCCTCACCCTCGGCGGCGTAGATCTTCTCCGCGCCGTACTCGCCCAGCTTGCCGGCGAGCGCGTCGGCGGCACCGGCGCCGCCGAGCACCACCGCCGCCGGAGTGCCCAGCTCGCGCGCGAGGGTGAGCATCTCCAGGGTGACCTTCTTGACGCCGAACTCCCGAGTGGCTTCGACGACGACGAGAACCTCAGACATATCCCGCACCCCTCACACGAACTTCTCGGTGGCGAGGAACTCGACCAACTGGACGCCACCGGAGCCGTCGTCGGTGACCTTGACCCCACCGGAACGCGGCGGGCGCTTGCTGTGCTCCAGCACCGTGCTGGTCGCCCCGGCCAGGCCCACCTCGTCGGCGGCGACCCCCAGGTCGGCCAGGCCCAGCGTCTGCACCGGCTTCTTCTTGGCGGCCATGATGCCCTTGAACGACGGGTACCGCGGCTCGTTGATGGTGTCCCAGACGGAGACCACGGCCGGCGTCGAGGCGGTGACCACCTCGTAGCCCTCCTCGGTCTGGCGCTCGACGGTCAACGTGCCGCCGTCGACGGTGAGCTTGCGGGCGCCGGTCAGCGCCGCCACGCCCAGCCGCTCGGCCAGCATGTGCGGCAGCACCTGCACCCGGCCGTCGGTCGACTCGGCACCGCAGAGCACCAGGTCCGCGCCGAGCTGGCCGAGCGCCGCGGCCAGCACCTTCGAGGTGGCCACCGCGCAGGAGCCGTGCAGGGCGTCGTCCACCACGTGCACCGCCTTGTCCGGGCCCATCGACAGCGCCTTGCGGATCGACTCGGTCGCCCGGTCCGGACCCATGGTCAGGATCGTCACCTCGCCGCCGTGCGCCTCCTTGATCTTCAACGCCTCTTCGATGGCGTATTCGTCCATCTCGTTGATGACGTTGTTCGCCGAACCGCGGTCGACAGTGTTGTCGTCAGTACGCAGGTTGCGGTCCGCGCCCGAATCGGGCACCTGCTTGACGAGTACGACGATGTTCATCGCGCTTCGACGACCCTCCTGCTGTGGTGGTGTGCTCAATCGCCCCTGGTCTGGGGCGCAGCCTTGCGTGTCTGTTGCCGTCAGGTCAACTGTGGGCTGCTGTGCAGTTGCCCACGAGGCGATGTTACCTGTCGGTAGCATAGGCTTCCCCGCGCGACGGACGTGACGCAGCTCACCGGAGGAGGCGTCGGTCAGGACGACTCGCCCAGCACGTCCTTGATCCGACCGATCGCCTCGGCCTCGGCCGGACTGACCCCCTGATGGGCGCGGGCGGTCCGGTCCGCGGCGGTCAGCACCACCTCGCGGTAGACCCCGACGTCCTGCGGCGCCTTCTCGGCCAGGATGCCGACCGCCCGGCGCAGCGCCGGGAGCACCACCGACTCGATCTCCAGCGCCGAGTCGCGCGGCAGTTTCGGCAGCGGTCCGCTGGTCAGCGCCTCCTTCACCACCCCGCTGGCGTCGGAGATCGCCCCGGAGGCGGCGAAACTCTCCCGGAAGACCGCCAACAGGCCGGGCTCGGCGTTCGAGACCATGAGGACCGCGCCGAAGGCACCCGTCTTGAGGGTCAGCTTCTCCTCGTCCGTCAGCCGCTGCGTCATGATCACGGAGTGTAGACGTAGGGCGTGGTGGTGGTGACCACGACGAGCCCGAGCCGCTCCAACAGCGGACGACTCTCCACTGCGGCGTCGACCTGCAACAGCGTCCGATCGCGCTGACCGGCCGACCGGGCCCGGTAGGTGACCAGCGCCCGGTGGATCCCCCGCCGCCGCCACCGAGGCCGGGTCGAACCGCCCCAGAGCGTGGCGAAGGTGGTCTCCGCCGGATACCGCACCCAGCCCGCACTGACCAGCGTCTGGTCCGCCTCGGCCACCACCACGGTGATCGACTGCGGGTCGGCGTCGATCTCCCGGGCCAGACCATCGGCCAGGCCGGACAGGTCCTCGCCCCAGAGCTGCGTCTCCAACTCCGCGATCCGCTCCAGGTCCGCGCGGCCGGTCACCTCGCGCAGGCGTACGCCCTCCGGCACCACCGGCAACGCGGAGGCCAGCGGCGCGACCGGCCCGACCATGACGGACTCCTCCGCCTCCGGGGTGAACCCGGCCGCGCGCAGCCGCTGCGGCAGGTCGGTCGGCTCGTCGTGGCCGTGCAGCTTCCACTCCACCGGCTCGCCCCGCTCGACGGCGACCGCCACCTGCCGGGCGATCAACTCGTCCAGCTCGGCGCCGCCCAGACCGTCGAGATCGCGATAGGTCACCAGGCCCCGGCCGTCCAGACCGAGCACCCGGAACACCGGACCGTCCCGCTGGACCAGGACCCCGTCCGGCACCGGATCGGGCAGCCCCGGCCGCAGATGGGTGTCGTACGCCGTACGCAACGTGATCGCGTCAAGATCCGCCATGTTTCCAGTTATGCCCGACCGGAACCGGATAATCACCTGCGTGTGGCAGTTGATCAAGAATTGGTTCGACCCGCAGGAGATGCGGTCGGCGGGGCGCACCCCCGACTACCGCTTCTCGCTGGCCAACGAGCGGACCTTCCTGGCCTGGCTGCGTACCGGGCTGGCGCTGATCGCCGGTGGGCTCGCCTCCGCGCAGTTCCTGCCGGAGATGCCCGCGTCCCACCTGCGCGAGGTGATCTCGGTGGCGCTGCTGCTGCTCGGCGGGGTGGTCGCACTCCGGGCGGTGGACCACTGGGCGCGCAGCGAACGCGCCATCCGGCTCGGCCGGGAACTGCCCGCGTCCCGGTTCCCGGCGGTGCTCGCCCTGGTCGTCGCACTCGGCGCGCTGCTGCTCACGGTGGCGGTGCTGGTCGGCGCGGTGGGCCGATGAGCGCCGTCCGCGATCCCGGGCTGCAACCCGAGCGGACCCGGCTGGCCTGGCGGCGCACCGCGTTGGCGATGACCGTGGTGGTGCTGCTGGCCGTCCGGCTCGCCCTCACCGGCGGCCCCGTCGGGGCGCTGCCGGCCGCGCTGGCCGTGCTCGGCTGGGTGGCGGTGGTCACGCTCTGTTGGCGGCGGAGCAGCACCGTCGGCGCGGCTGCCGGCGGCGGCCGTACGCTCGCCCTGGTGGGGCTGGGGACGGCCGGATTCGCCCTGCTCGGCGTGTTGCTGGTGCTGCGCGGGGTGTGACCATCTCGTCCGGTAGGACATGATGGGTACATGGCCCGGCTGTACATCCTCCTCTTCGTGGTGCAGGTCGTCCTCGCCGTCTGCGCCCTGATCAGCTGCCTGTCCGCCGAGGAAGACGACATCCGTCACCTACCCCGGATCGCCTGGTTGCTGATGATCCTCTTCGCCCCGCTGATCGGCTCGATCGCCTGGTTCGTCGCCGGGCGCCAGCGCAAGGCCGACGGTGGCGGCATGTGGTCGACGGGCGCGCGACCGGCCGAGCGGGGGCCCCAGCGGCCACTCGCCCCGGACGACGATCCCGAGTTCCTGCGCTCGATCGAGGAACGGTCCCGCAAGGAGGACCAGGAACTCTTCCAGCGCTGGGAGGAGGACCTCCGTCGGCGCGAGGACGACCTGCGCCGACGCGAGGGCGACCCGCCGCGCGAGGAACCCCGCCCCGAGGTGTGACCGGCCGGGGCGGGGTCCGCGCTCAGGCCAGGTTCGAGGAGCGCGGGTACGCGTCGGCCGGGTCGGTGAGCACGTTGACCAGGTACGGCACTCCGGCGTCGAACGCCCGAGCCAGGGCAGGCCCGAGGTCGGCCGCCTTGGCGACCGTCTCCCCCGCACCGCCGAGCGCGCTCACCACGTGGTCGTACCTCAGCTCGGGCTGGAGGTCGGCGGCGACGTCGTAGCCGTACATGGCCCGCATCGGGTGCTTCTCCAGACCCCAGATGCCGTTGTTGCCGACCACGATCACCACCGGCAGCTTCTGCCGGACGAGGGACTCGACGTCCATCAGCGAGAACCCGGCCGCGCCGTCGCCCATCAGCACGCAGACCTGCCGGTCCGGGTGGGTGATCCGGGCCCCCATCGCGTAGCCCAGGCCGGTGCCGAGGCAGCCGTACGGGCCCGGGTCGAGCCAGGTGCCGGGCTGGGCCGGCTCCAGGTAGCGCCCGGCGTACGAGACGAAGTCGCCGCCGTCGCCGATGGTGACCGCGTCGCGGGCGAGGACCCTGCGCAGCTCCCCGTAGACCCGGGCGGGCCGGATCGGGTCCGTCTCGGCGGCCATCTCCTCGGCGTCGCGGGCCTTGGCGGCGTCCTCGGCGGTGCGCAACTGCGCCACCCAGTCACCGTGGTCGGCCCGCTCGCCGGTGTACTCGGCGAACGCGGTGAGCACCGCCCGCAGGTCACCGGCGGGAGCGACGGCCGTCTCGACGTGCGAGGCGCGCTGGCTCGGCGCGTCCACCACGTGCACCACCGTGGCGTCGCCGAAGTCGCCGAAGGAGAGCCGGAAGTCCAGCGGGGTGCCGACCACCACGACCACGTCGGCGCCGGAGAGGGCGACCCGGCGGGCCTTGGCGAAGGCCAGCGGATGCTCCGGCGGCAGCGCGCCCCGACCCATGCCGTTGGTGAAGACCGGCACGGTGAGCGCCTCGGCGGCGGCGCGCAGCGCGTCCACGGCGTCACCGGCGTACACGTCGGAACCGGCGACGATGACCGGGCGGGCCGCACCGGCGATCAGCCGCGCGGCGGCGGCCACCTCGTCGGGGTCGGCCTCGACCGCCTCGACGCCCGCCGCCGTGGGCAGCTCGGCGTCGCCCACCGAGAAGATCGCCTCCAGCGGGAAGTCGAGGAAGACCGGACCCCGGTGCGGGGTGAGCGCGGTGCGCAACGCGGCGGCGACCGCCCGGGGGATGTCGTCGGCGGTGAACACGGTCTCGGCGTGCTTGGTGACCGGGGCGACCAGCGGCAGGTGGTCCATCTCCTGGAGGCTGCCCGAGCCCCAGCGGAACTGCGGGGCCCGGCCACCCAGCACCAGCACCGGTGAGGCGTTGAAGTAGGCGCTGGTCAGCCCGGACACACCGTTGGTCACGCCCGGCCCGGCGGTGAGCACGGCCAGGCCGGGGCGACGCTGGAGCTTCGCCACCGCCTCGGCGGCGAAGACGGCGGACTGCTCGTGCCGTACGTCGTAGATCGGGAAGTCGGACTTGTACGCGGCGTCGTAGAGCGGGAACACGTGCCCGCCGGAGAGGGTGAACATCTCCCGCACCCCGTACGCGCGCAGCGCCGCGAGTGCGAGTTCCCCGCCGTGCCCCTCGATCCGCTCCGTCATTCCCGCTCCTTCTCGTCGGCCGACCGGAGTCACACGCTACTGGCCGGTAGCTGGAATGTGAACCATCTTCACCGGCCGGTGAAGTCCGGCTTCCGCTTCGCCACGAACGCCGCCATCCCCTCCCGCCGGTCGTCGGTGGCGAACAGCCCCGCGAAGAGCTGACTCTCCCAGGCCAGGGCCGAGTTCAGGTCCATGTCGAGGCCGCCGTCCACGGCGAGCTTCGCCGCCCGCAGCGCCTGCACCGGGCCGCGCAGGTACGGCTGCACCAGCGCCACCGCCGCGTCGTAGACCTCACCGGCCGGAGCGACCCGGTCGGCCAGACCGATCCGCAGCGCCTCGTCGGCGTCGACCATCCGGCCGGACATGATCAGATCCTTGGCCCGCGCCGGCCCGACCAGCCGCGCCAACCGCTGGGTGCCACCGGCACCGGGGATGATGCCGAGCTTGATCTCGGGCTGGCCGAGCCTGGCGTCCTCGGCCACCACCCGCCAGTCACAGGCCAGCGCCAGCTCGCAGCCGCCACCGAGGGCGTACCCGGTGATCGCGGCCACCACCGGCTTGGGGATCCGGGCGATCGCACCGAGCGCGCTGGACAGGTCGGCCGCCCGGTCGGCCATGTCCACATAGGACATGTCGGCCATCTCCTTGATGTCCGCGCCGGCCGCGAACACCTTCTCGCCGCCGTACACGATGACCGCGCGGACCTCGGGGTCGGTGGTGGCGGCCGACGCGGCGGCCCGCAACTCCTCCTGCACCTGGGTGTTGAGCGCGTTCATCGGTGGCCGGTCCAACCGGATGGTGCCGATGCCGTCCCTGGTCTCCAGCCGCACGAACTCACCCACGCTGGCCCTCACTTCCTCGTCGAAGTCGCCTGCCAACCTTACGGCGCACCTGGTCGGACACGTAGTCTGGCCGCCAGTCCCACCACCCGGAGTTCCCGCGATGGTCACGTACTACGACGACAGGTCCGTTCAGGTCACCTCCCGCGCCGTCACCGTCGACGGCGACTCATACCCGCTGACCGAGATCAGCGAGGTCTGGCACCACCGGGGCACCCTGTCCTGGCGGGTGCTGGCCGGGCGCGGCGCCCTCGGCGCGGCGATGGTCGTCCCGCTGGTCTTCGCCGTCATCGGCATCGTCATCGGAATCTGGCTCGACAAGTCCCCGACCGTCACCGTCGCCGTCATCGGCACCTCCGTGCTGATCGGCCTGGCCGCCGGACCCATCGCCGACCAGCTCTTCGAGTACTTCGACCGCTCGTACGCCCGGGGCAGCCGCCAGCGGGAGGTGTGGATCCGCTGGCGCGGACACCCGGTCCGGCTGCTCCAGACGCCGGACGCGCTGCGGTTCGGGCAGATCTACCGTGCCGTGCAACGGGCCATGGAGGCGACCGAACCGGCCCGGCCGCCCCGCCGTCGCTGACCGAGTTGACCTCCGGGTGACGGAGGCTGACCTCCGCGTGACAGACACGGGACGCCCGGAGGTGGTTAGGCTTAGTGATGGCGCTCTATTACCGGGACGACACGGTGCAGGTGACGTCGGAGTCGATCCGGGCCGCAGGACACGTCATCCCGATGGCCGAAGTGACCTACGTCTGGCACGCCAAGGGACAGACCACCCTCGCCGTACGGGGACGGGTGCTCGGCCGCGGCGTCCTGGTCCTGCTGCTGTCCCTGCCCCCGCTGGTCGGGCTGATCTGCGTGATCTCGCTGGCCTGGTCGGCCTCGGACCGGGGCGAGTGGATGCCCGCACTGATCGTCTTCGCCGCCTGCGTGGTCATCGCGCTGGCGTTGGTGCCGTTCCTGGAGATCCCGCTCGGCTGGCTGGACCGCTCCTACGAGCGCGGCAACCGGGTCAACGAGCTGTGGGTGCAGTACCGGGGCCAGGAGGTGATGGTGCTGCGTACCCCCGACGCGCTGCGGTTCGGGCAGATCTACCGGGCGGTGCAGCGCGCCGTCGAACAGCAGGGCGACCACTGGTGACCGGCCGCGCGGTGCCGCTGGCCGGCACGACGCACACTTGACTCCATGGCGATCCCTCTTCCCCGGCCGACCTCGGTCGTCGGTCTCACCCGTTCCGCCCTCGACCAGGCCGCGTCGTTCGCGGCGGTCCCGACCCGCGCGTTCGCGGTGCTCGACGGCGTGGAGGAGCTGCTGACCCGGATCAACGGCGTGGTCGACCGGATCGAGGGCGTGGTGGACCGGGTCGAACAGACCCTGGACCGCACCGACCAGATGCTCGCCGACGCCGACGGGGCCGTCCGCGAGGTGGCGGTGATCAGCGCGGCGGCCACCACCGCCGTCCGGCAGGCCACCGAGCTGACCACCACGGCGGCCGGGGTGATCGGCGAGGCCGAGCGGGTGTCGGCCGCTGCCGCCACGGTGGTGGCCAACGCCGACCGGGTGGCCCAGGCCGCCGAGGGCGCTGTCGACACCGCGACGTCGGTGGCCGGGCGCGCCGCCGGCACGGTGGGCGCGGCGGCCGAGGCGGCGGCGACCGCGGCCGAGCTGCTGGCCGCGTACGAGCCGGCGCTGCGCCGGGCCGCCCCGATGGCCAACCACTTCGTGGAGCAGCTCAGCGAGGAGGAGGTCACCGCCGCCGTACGCCTGGTCGACGAGCTGCCGAGGCTGCGTGAACACCTCACCTCGGACGTCCTGCCGATCCTCGCCACCCTGGACCGGGTCGGCCCGGACCTGCACGACCTGCTCGACGTCACCCGGGACCTCAAGCTCGCCGTGGCCGGCATCCCCGGCCTGGGCATGCTGCGTCGACGGGGCGAGAAGCTCAGCGACGACGCGGGCTGATCCCGCCCGGGTCCCGGTCAGCAGCCGCAGGCGGCCCGACGGGGCGCGGTCAGCTCGTCCACCGGCCGGCGCGTCACCCCGGTCCCGGTGACGACCGGCAGTCCCTCGCGGACCCAGTACTCGTAGCCGCCGCGCATCTCCTTCACCGGGTAGCCGAGCCGGGCGAACTCCAACGCCGCCCGGGTGGCGCCGTCGCAGCCGGGACCCCAGCAGTACGTCACCACCCGCGCCCCCGGCGGCACCGTCGCCACCGCCTCGGCGGCGATCCGGGCGGTGGGCAGGTGCACGGCCTCGGGCAGTCGGCCCTGCGCCCAGGCGTCGTCGTAGCGGGAGTCGACCACCACCAGGTCGGGCACCCCGGAGGTCAGGTCGGCGTACACGTCGGAGACGTCGGTCTCGTACCGCAGGCGGGCGAGGAAGTGGGTGACGGCGGCGTCCGGCGCGGCGGCCGGTACGGCGAAGGCACGGGTCATGGTCTCGATCCTCGACCGCTGACGGGACGACGACCAGTGGCGGTCACGCCGTACTGCGCTAACATCCCGCCATGGCTCCGGCGGACCGCACCGTCGCCGTGCTCGCGTACCCGGGGATGTCGGTCTTCGAGACCGGGATCGTCACCGAGGTCTTCGGGCTCCCCCGGCCCGAACTCGGCGTGCCCTGGTACACGCTGCGGCTCTGCGCCGAGCGTCCCGGCCCGGTGCCGCTGATCGGCGGCGCCGGTCTGCACAGCCCGTACAGCCTGGGCGATCTGGCCGCCGCCAAGACGGTGATCGTGCCCGGCGTGCCCGACGTGCACGGCACACCGTCGCCCGCACTGGTCGCCGCCCTGCGCCGGGCGCACCGGGCCGGCGCCCGGGTGGTCTCCCTCTGCTCCGGCGCGTTCGCGCTGGCCGGTGCCGGCCTGCTCGACGGGCGTCGGGCCACCACCCACTGGCGGTACGCCGACCTGCTGGCCCGCCGCTATCCCCAAGTGACGGTGGATCCCGACGTGCTGTACCTGGACGACGGGGACGTGCTGACCAGCGCGGGCAGTGCCGCCGGGCTGGACCTCTGTGTGCACCTGGTCCGCCTCGACCACGGGGTGGCGGTCGCGAACGCGGTGGCCCGACGGCTGGTGATCCCACCGCACCGCGACGGCGGTCAGGCGCAGTTCATCGAGGCGCCGGTGACCACCGGCCCGGACGACGACCGGATCGCCGGCAGCCTCGCCTGGGCGTCGGCCCACCTGAGCGAGCCGCTGACGGTGGCGCGGCTGGCCCGGCAGGCGCACATGTCACCCCGCACCTACCTGCGGCACTTCGCCCGGGCCACCGGCACCAGCCCGATCCGGTGGCTGATCGATCAGCGGATCCGGTCCAGCCTGGCGCTGTTGGAGACGAGCGACGCACCGGTCACCGAGATCGCCGCCGCCGTCGGATTCGACACGCCGGTCACCTACCGCCACCACTTCGCGCGGACGATGCGGACCTCGCCGTCGGCGTACCGCCGGGCGTTCCGCGCCGACGGCGACGCCACGACGACGCGCGCGACCGGCCCCGGCGACGGACGCCGCAACGGGCCTCCCGGTCAGGGTCCCGGGACGTAGAGCTGGTCGATCTCGACCCGGTGCGGCAGCGACACGCTCGCGCCGAGCCGACGGACGCAGGCCGCGCCCGCCGCCGCCGCCCAGCGGACCGCGTCGACCAGGTCCCGCCCCTCGCCCCAGGCCACCGCGAGTGCGGCGGTGAACGCGTCTCCGGCGGCCGTCGAGTCCACCGTGTCCACCGGCACGGCCGGCACGTGCACGGCGGTGCCCTCCCGGTCGCCGTACCAGGCGCCCTGCCCACCGAGGGTGAGCACCGCCCGGGGCACCAGGTCGAGCAACGCCCGTGGCTCGTCCCGGCCCCGCCCGGTGTACGTCTGCGCCTCGTTCTCGTTCACCACCAGCAGGTCCACGGCGGCCAGCAGCTCCGGCGGCAACGCGATGGCCGGCGCGGCGTTGAGCACCACCCGGGTGCCGGCGGCCCGGGCGGCCACCGCCGCCTCGGTCACCGTCTCCACCGGGGTCTCCAACTGTGCGACCAGCACGTCCGCATCACGTACGGCGGCCAGCTCGGCCTCGGTGAGCGCGCTCATCGAGGCGTTCGCGCCCGGCGTCACCAGGATCGCGTTCTCACCCTCGGCATTGACCATGACCAGGGCCACCCCGGAGGCGCCGTAGCTGGTGCGGAGCTGGCTCGCGTCGACCCCGGCGGCGGTGATCCGGCCCCGCAGGGTCACCCCGAAGGAGTCGGAGCCGATCGCGCCGAGGAAGGTGCAGGCGGCACCGGCGCGGGCGGCGGCGATGGCCTGGTTGGCCCCCTTGCCGCCGGGGACCATGACGAAGTCGGTGCCGAGCGTGGTCTCCCCCGGCCGGGGCAGGGTCGGCGCGGTGGCGACCAGGTCCATGTTCGCGCTGCCCACCACGACGATCCGGGTCTGGCGCACGGAAGCCTCCTGCGGCTGGATCGATGGCATGAAAGGAAGGGTCCCCTGCTATACCGCAGGCGTGAGAAAGGTGCCCTTCCTTTCACGCCGTCAGGCGGCGCGCGCGGTGTACCGCTCGCCGTGACGTTCGACCAGCAGCGGCAGGCCGAAGGTCTTGGTCAGGTTGTCGGCGGTGAGGGTGTGCTCCAGCAGGCCCTGGGCCATCACGGCACCGTCGCGCAGCAGCAGCGCGTGGGTGAAGCCGGGCGGGATCTCCTCCACGTGGTGCGTGACGAGCACCAGCGCCGGGGCGTCCGGGTCCTGGGCCAGCTCGGCGAGGCGGCCCACCAGGTCCTCCCGCCCGCCGAGGTCGAGCCCGGCCGCCGGTTCGTCCAGCAGCAGCAGCTCCGGGTCGGTCATCAGCGCCCGGGCGATCTGCACCCGCTTGCGCTCCCCGTCGGACAGGGTGCCGTACGTCCGGTCGGTCAGCGCTCCGACACCGAGCTGGTCGAGCAGCGCCCGGGCGCGGGACTCGTCGGTCGGGTCGTAGCTCTCCCGCCAGCGGCCCACCACCGACCAGGCCGCCGTCATCACCACGTCCACGGCCCGCTCGTCGGCGGGCAGGCGATCGGCGAGCGCGGCGGTGGTGAGCCCGATGCGGGTACGCAGCTCGGTCACGTCGGTACGGCCGATCCGCTCGCCCAGCACGTGCGCCGTCCCCGTGGTCGGGTGCAGCCGCCCGGCGGCGAGGTTGAGCAACGTGGTCTTGCCGGCACCGTTGGGGCCCAGCACCACCCAGCGTTCGTCCAACTCGACCCGCCAGTCCACATCGTGCAGCAGGGCGGTGCCGGACCGGCGTACGGCGACGCCGTCGAGGCTGACCACCAGATCCGCGTCCACGGGTGAGGGGGCGGGGGTGGCGCCACCGGCGCCAGGGATCAGGTCACCAGTCACCCGCCCATCCAACCACGCAGCAGCGGGCCGCCCCCACGGGCGTACGCGCCCGCCGTAGGGTGAGGCGCCGTGTCATTCCTCACCCCAGGGGCGGGTGCTGGGCGCCTCCGCCCCCCGAGCAGTCGCCGGAGGTGCGGTGGCGTACCGATCGCCCGGGTCGAGGACGTAACAGCGCCTGCACCAACCTGCTGTCCGGCTACTGCGACGGCCTGTACGTCCTGACCTGGCGGCCGGCGCTGGCCGTGCTGCTGTCGCTCACCGTCGGCTCACCGTGACGGCCTTCGTGCTGTTCCGACGCCGCGACCTGACCCGAGCACCGACCCGGAGGCGGCAACTCCTTGCCACCTTCGGGCCAATGCTGAAGAATTCCTTCACATGGACGGCTGCTCAGCCGACCGTGGAGCCGAAGACCTCGTCCCGGACGGCGTCCAGCGCGGTACGCAACGCGCCGTGCAGGATCGGCTCCTCGGTCAGCCCGGTGGACACCACCCGGGGACGGACCAGCGTGATGGCGGCCACCTCGTGCTGCACCCGCTCGGCCAACGCCGCCCCGCCCGCCTGACCGACCTCACCGGCGAGCACCACCAGCGGCGGGTCCAGCACCACACAGGTGCTCGCCACCCCCAGGGCCAGCCGCCGGGCCACCTCGTCGAGCATCGGCCCCCCGGCGGTGCCGTCGGCGATCGCGGCGCGGACCGCGTCGGCCGCCTCGGTGTCCGGGTAGCCGTGTTCACGGGCCAGCGCGCGGACCGCGTCGGCGCCGGCCACCTGCTGGAAGGCCGGCTTGGCCCGTCGGGAGACATCGCGCGGGATGGGCGCGCCGGGCACCGGCAGGTAGCCGATCTCGCCGGCCGCGCCGCTGCTGCCGTGGTGCAGCCGACCACCCAGCATGATCGCCAGACCGACACCGGCACCGACCCAGACCAGCACGAAGTCCGACAGGCCCTGGGCCGCGCCGGACTGCGCCTCGGCCACCGCGGCCAGGTTCACGTCGTTCTCGAAGACCACCGGGGTGTCGAGGTCGTCGCGGAGCGCGGCGAGCAGGCCACGGTGCCAGCGCGGCAGGTTGAACGCAAAGGTGATGTCGCCGGTGCCCGGGTCCACCAGGCCGGGGGTGCCGAGCACGATCCGCCGTACGCTCGACAGTTGCGCACCTGCACTGCCGGCCACCTGCACCACCGCGTTGTGCACCACACCGACCGGGTCGTCGGTGTCCTGGGTGGACTGTTCGACCCGGCCGATCACCGCGCCGGTGATGTCGGCACAGGCGGCCACCACCCGTTCCGGGCCGACGTCCACGCCGACCACGTACGCACTGCTCGGCCGCACCGCGTAGAGCTGGGCGTTGGGCCCCCGCCCGCCGGCCTGCTCACCCACCCGGGCGACCAGACCACGCTCCTCCAGCCGCTCCACGAGCTGGGAGGCGGTGACCTTGGACAGGCCGGTCAGCTCGCCGAGCCGAGCCCGGGTCAGCGGCCCCTGCTCCAGCAGCAGTTCCAGGGCCGCACGGTCGTTGAGGGCGCGCAACAGACGTGGGGTGCCGGGCAACCGGGTCGCACTCATGCCATGTCCTCATGCATTAGTAAACTTTGCTAACTATCTTGCTTTGGTAACAGTAAACCGACCTTGGAACGGGTAGCCGTAGCGTATCGGCCGGGTGGAGGCAGGGCTCTCGGCCGACCCGGTACGAGATCCGCACCGGCCGGCACCGAGAGGAGACACCCCCGTGGGGATCGATCCAGGACTCCGCCGACTGGCGCTGGGCACCCTGCTGGCCGCGTACCCGGGTCCGGTCCCGCCCGACTGGGCGGTCGAGTCGGTCGCCGAAGGTCTGGCCGGACACACCCTGTTCGGCACCAACGTCCACCGACCCGAGCAGGTGGCGAGCGCCACGGCGGCACTGCGGGACGGGCGGTCGGACGTACTGGTCGCCATCGACGAGGAGGGCGGCGACGTCACCCGGCTGGCACACGCCACCGGCAGCCCGTACCCGGGCAACGCGGCGCTCGGCGCGATCGACGACGTGTCCCTCACCCGCCGGGTCTACCACGCCATCGGCACCGAGTTGGCCACCCTGGGCATCACCGTCGACCTGGCCCCCACGGTCGACGTCAACAGCGCCGACGACAACCCGGTCATCGGCACCCGCTCGTTCGGCGCCGACCCGGTCCGGGTGGCCGCCCATTCGGCGGCGGCGACCACCGGACTCCAGGCCGCCGGGGTGGCCGCCTGCGCCAAGCACTTCCCCGGCCACGGCGCGACGATCGCCGACTCCCACCACGAACTACCCACCGTGGACGCGTCGCCGGATCTCCTGCGCCGACGCGACCTGCCACCGTTCGCCGCGGTGATCGCCGCCGGGGCGAAGGCGGTGATGACCGCGCACATCCGGGTCCCGGCACTCACCGGCGACCTGCCGGCCACCTTCAGCCGCGCCGTCCTGACCGACCTGCTCCGCGACGAGTACGGCTTCGACGGCGTCGTGATCACCGACGCGCTGGAGATGCGGGGCGCCACCCTGGCCGCCGGTGGCGTCGCACCCGGCGCGGTGCGCGCACTCGCCGCCGGCGCCGACCTGCTCTGCATCGGCGCCGCGGTCGACGCGGACCTGGTCGAGAGCGTCGCGGCCGAGATCGTCACCGCACTCGCTGACGGCCGGCTCGACCGTGCCCGGGTGGAGCAGGCCGCCGACCGCGTCGCCGCCCTCGCCGCCTGGACCCGCAGCGCGCGCCCCGGGAGCAGCGTCGTCCCCGACGGTCTGGGCTATGCCGCCGCACGTCGGGCGGTACGGGTGGAGGGCGTGCTGGCCGGGCTGGACACGCCACTGGTGGTCCAGTTGTACGCCCGCTCCACCGTCGCGCAGGGCCGGGTGCCGTGGGGGCTCGGCCCACACCTCGACGGCACCGAGGAGATCCGGGTGGTCGCCGCCGAGGCCGACCCGGAGGCCCTGCGCCGCCGCGCCGGCACCCGCCCGATCGTGCTGGTCGGCCGCCACCTGCACCGCCTGCCGGGGGGCCGGGAACTGGCCACCGCCCTGGCCGCCACGCACCCGGTGACGGTGGTCGAGATGGGGTGGCCGGCCGCCTGGCGACCGGCCGGCGTCCAGGCCTTCGTCACCACCTTCGGTGCGAGCCACGCCAACGGGCGGGCCGCCGCCGAGGCGCTGGGCCTGACCGGGCACCCCAAAACCACACGCTGAGTCACCCCGCCGCCGGTTCCACACCGAGGCGTCCGGCCAGGTCAAGTCCACTTCTCGACAGCACGGACCACGCGGTGGCTACTTGCCGACCACCACTCGGATACGTAGCGTGATCGCAGCGAGCCGCACGTGGGCCTGGGGGGAGGCTGCGGACCGTGGATCCGGCCCGGGATCCACGGTCCGCGCCCTGCCGTCAGGTCGACGGTCAGCCGGGATAGACGCCGTACGACCGCCAGCCCCGGTCGGGGAAGCCCGCCGCCTCCGCCACCCGGGCCGAGGCGGCGTTGTCCCGGGCGTGCAGATAGGTCGGCACCGCGCCGTCCGCGAGCACCCGACGCGCGGCCTGGGCCACCAGCCGCCGGGCCAACCCGCGCCCCCGGGCGGCCGGGACCGTGCCCACCGCCAGCTCGTGGCCGTGCCGGTCGTGCCGCTTGACGCCGACGCCGGCCAGGTAGCGGCCCCGGTCGTCGCGCACCACCAGGACCGGCCGGTCGAACAGGCGCAACCAGGACGGCAGCCCGGCGGAGCCGGGCGGCACCCACTCACCGACGTCGGGCAGGGGTGCGGGAGCGACGCTCCACCGGAAGACGTCGTCGTGCACCACCCAGCGCGGATGGCCGACCGCAGCCGGCAACGCGTGGGGCAGCGACTCCGGCCGACGGGCCAGTTCGCGGACCGCCGCGACCCGGTCCGGGGCCACCGAGAGCACGGTGCTGGCACCGGCGGTGACCGCGATGGCCGGCCGCAGCCGACCGTCCCAGGCCGGGCGGGCACGCCGGCCGGCACACACCACGTGCAGCCCGGGGCCCGCCGGCCACTGTCCGAGCCAGGTCGCCAGGTGCAGGTGGAGTCGCCGGTCGAGCATCGTCCACCTCCGCACCGTCGCTCCGGCTTCCGCCGATCACGGTACGTCGGCCGCCACGCGCGGCGGTACCGATCAGGTGACCAACGCCTCGTCCGGGAACCCGAGCCATCGACCAGCCGTCATATCCATTTCCATACATGGACAACTTTCTCTGGGACGGTGGGGGACATGCCGATTCAGCCGAACGATCGATCCGCGCAGGACACCAGACGGTCACGACGGTGCGCCGAACAGTTCCCGGGCCAGCCCTCGTACCGCGGCCACCGCGCCGACCTCGGCACACTCTCCTGGCACGACCTGAACGAGCTGCCGGCGGGCCGCTCTCCCCGTCGCCACCTCAACACCCTCTGAGGGCCCCGGCGCCCGGGGCGACCCGGCGAGCCAGCGCGTCCTTTCGCACACCTTTCGGGTAACGTCTGCTGGTCCTCCGACAGGTCACGACGGGAGCAACTGCGCACATGGGCAAGAAGACGATCCGCGTCTCCGACTTCAGCGGCACGGTGCTGGGTCCCGACGACGAGGCGGTCCGCGTCGTCGTCGTCGAGCACCCTGACCTGGTGGCCGGGCCTGTGCAGTTGGACGCGACGCCGGTGGAGGTGGAGACCATCGACGACGCCGCGCTGGACGTGGCGGTGGTCGAGATCCACGACCGGCACGGCAACGGCGAGCCGCGCCGGGTGGTGCTGACCGCGAGCGAGTTCGACGCGATGGCCACCGACATGCCGATGGCCCAACTGCTCAAGACCGCCGAGCGGGTACGCCCGCCGAAGGCGCGACGCGCCGCTGAGAAGATCGATTACGGCACCGTCGAGCATGCCGGGAAGCCGCACCGGGGGCGGGTCACCGAGGAGGAGGCCCGACTGGTGCGCGAGCACCTGGACGAGGTCAACAAGCGCCTCGCCGACGCCGGACTGCGCCAGATCGAGCCGGACGACCCGGAGCACGCGGCCCGGTACGGCTTCCCCACCGAGTCCTGATCCGCTACTCGTTCACCTGGAGCTTGGCCAGGGCCGCCGTGGTAGCCGTCTCCACGGCGGCCTTGTCCACGCCGAGGCCGGTGAGCACACCCTCGCCGTCCTCCTGCTCCAGCAGCGCCAGCAGGATGTGCTCGGTGCCCACGTAGTTGTGTCCCAGGCGCAGCGCCTCCCGGAAGGTCAGCTCCAGCGCCTTCTTCCCGGCCGCGTCGTACGGGATCAGGTCCGGGGACGCGCCCGTGGAGGGCGGCAGCGCGGCGGTGGCCGCCTCGCGTACCGCCTCGGCCGTGACGCCTCCGGCGGCCAGCACGTACATGGCCAGCGCCTCCGGCTCGGCGAGCAGGCCGAGCACCAGGTGCACCGGGCCGATCTCGGTGTTGCCGGCGGCACGGGCCTCGTTCTGCGAGGCCATCACGACGTTGCGGGCACGCGGGGTGAAGCGGTTGAACCCCTGCTGCGGGTCGATCGGCTCGGCGTCGCTCTTGGCCACGAAACGCTTCTGCGCGGCCTGCTTGGTCACCCCCATGCTGCGGCCGATCTCGGTCCAGGAGGCGCCCGAGCGGCGGGCCTGGTCCACGAAGTGACCGATGAGATGGTCGGCGACCTCGCCGATGTGGTCGGCGACCATGACCGCGTCGGTGAGCTGGTCGAGCGCGTCGGGGTGGGCCTGCTTGATGGCCTGGATCAGGTCGTCGAGCCGGACGGGGTTGTTCATCTGGACGGGATTCGTCATGCGTCAACCATAGGTTGACGGGCCATTGCCGTCAACCACTGGTTGACGATCACCGAGCGTCGCCCCACCCCATGATCGCTGTTAACAACCTTGACTAATTCTGTTGAAATAGACAGACTGCGATATGGAGAGCGCTCTCCCCTGCTCGCCGGGGCGCCAGCCTCATCCGCCCACCCCAAGGAGACCCATCGTGTCCACCATCTCCCGCAGGCTCCGACGGGGCGCCGCCGTCCTCGCCGCGGCCGTCGTCGCCAGCCTGCTCGTCGTACCCGTGACCGCCGCACCGGCCGCCGCCGCCATCGGCGGAATCACCTGGCAGGACGAGTTCAACGCCCCGGCCGGCACGCCGGTCGACCAGTCCAAGTGGCGCTTCGACATCGGCGGCCACGGCTGGGGCAACAACGAGCGGCAGTACTACACCAACAGCACCAGCAACGCGGTGCACGACGGGCAGGGCAACCTGGTCATCACCGCACGCCGGGAGAACCCGGCCAACTACCAGTGCCACTACGGTCGATGCGAGTACACCTCGGCCCGGCTGCTCACCGCCGCCACCTTCAGCCAGGCGTACGGCCGCTTCGAGGCCCGCATCAAGATCCCTCGCGGCCAGGGCATCTGGCCCGCCTTCTGGATGCTCGGCAACGACTTCGGCAACGTCGGCTGGCCGGCCTCCGGCGAGATCGACATCATGGAGAACATCGGTCGCGAGCCGAACACCGTGCACGGCACCGTCCACGGGCCGGGCTACTCCGGCGGCGGCGGGATCACCGGCAGCCGCGTCATCGGACAGCCGCTGGCCGACGCCTTCCACACCTACCGGGTCGACTGGGAACCGAACAGCATCCGCTGGTACCTCGACGGCCAGGAGTTCTTCCGCATCGACCCGAGCCGGCTCGGCGGCAACCGCTGGGTGTTCGACCACCCGTTCTTCATGATCCTGAACGTCGCGGTGGGCGGAAACTGGCCCGGCTACCCCGACGGCAGCACCCAGTTCCCGCAGCAGATGCTCATCGACTACGTCCGCGTCCACGGCTACGTCCCGGACGGCAACACCGGCACCACCCGGATCCGGGGCCAGCAGAGTGGACGGTGCATCGACATCCCCAGCGCCAACCCGTACGACGGGGCACCGTTGCAGATCTGGGACTGCAACACCACCGCCGCCCAGGCGTGGACCTTCGCCGCCGACGGCACCGTCCGCGCCATGGGCAAGTGCATGGACCCGGCCTGGGCCGGCACCGCCAACGGCACCGAGGTCAACCTGGTCACCTGCAACGGCAACCCGGCCCAACGGTTCACCCTCAGCCCCGCCGGTGACCTGGTGAACCTCAGCGCGAACCGGTGCGTCGACGTCCGGGAGAACAACCCGAACAACGGCGGACGGCTGCAACTCTGGGACTGCGCCGGCACCGCCAACCAGAAGTGGTCCCGCGTCTGAGCGCAGTTCCTGTGGGCTCACCGCCGTCGGCGGTGAGCCCACACGCCTTCCCAGCCGTAAGAGTCGGTGACGGGCCCGGCGGGTAGTAGCCCTCTGCGGGCACCGAGGTACGGGAGGCGACGTGGAGAACGCTCAAGCGGCCGACGGGCGACGGTTCTGGTGGTGGCTCGGCGGGGTGCTGCTGGTCCTGGTGGTGGTGCTGGTGTCCACCTGGACCTGGGTCACGGTGCGCGGTGACGGCCGGGCCGGACACGTCGTCACCGGCAGCGCCGACGACCTGCGGGAGGCCACCTTCGTCCTGCTCGACGGCGCCGACGTGGTCCGGCTGCGCACCGACGACCTCGGCGCGGACGCGTACCGGGTGTCGACGCCCCGCGACGCGGGTGTGCGGCCCGCCGTCTCCCTCACCGACGGCAGCGTGCTCACCAGCCTGCGCGGCACCGGCCAGGACGGGCCGGCCATCGTCGAGGTGGTGCTGCACCACTCCGTACGCTGGCATCTCCGGCTCGGCGGCGGCGCCAAGGAACAACACCTCGACCTGCGGAACGCCCAGCTCGGCGACGTCGAGTTCACCGCCGGGGCGAGCCGGATCGAGCTGACCCTGCCGCCGGCCGAGGGCACCCAACGCACCGTCCTGGGCGGCGGGGCGAACCAGGTCGTCGTCCGCCTGGCCGGTTCCGCCCCGGTGCGGGTACGCGCGGGCGGCGGTGCCGGCTCGGTCACCGTCGACGGGTCCACCCAGTCCGGCGTGGCCGGCGGCACGGTGCTGACGCCACCGGAGTGGGAGTCGGCCACCGACCGGTACGACATCGACGCCACCTCCGGCGTCTCCAGCCTGACCGTCGACCGCACCGACGCCGACGGCTGACGATCCGCCGGGGGCCGGGCACTCCCCGCCCGGTCACCGGCCCGCACCGACGGTCCGGATACCGTACGTCGGCGGCGTGGACGTCGTCGCAGGGGAGGTGGTCGCGGCCATGCGGCTGCACGTCGGGTGTGCGATGTGGACACACAAGTCCTGGCAGAGTCGGTTGCTGGCGCACCCGCTGCCGACCTCCGAACGGCTGCGCCACTACGCCGGGTGGTGCGACGCGGTCGAGGGCAACACGACGTTCTACGCCACCCCGACCCGGGACACGGTGGCCACCTGGGCGCAGCAGACCGGCCCGGACTTCCGGTTCGTGGTCAAACTGCCCAAGGTGGTGACGCACGAACGTCGGCTCACCGACGTCACCGAGCCGATGCGGGTCTTCCTGGACGCGATGGCACCGCTCGGCCCACGCGCACACGCCCTCTGGGTGCAGCTTCCCGGCTCGTTCGGCCCGGACGACGTACCCACGCTGGCCCGCTTCCTGCGCCGGCTGCCCGCCACCCACCGGGCCGCGGTGGAGGTCCGCCACCCCGCCTTCTTCACCGAGCCGCACGCGGTCCGGCTGCTGGAGACGGCGCTGGACGAGGCGGACGCCGAATGGGTCCCGTTCGACACCACCGCCTTCTTCGCCGACCCGCCGACCAGTGACGCCGAACGTGACGCCTGGACCAAGAAGCCACGAATGCCACTGCGCACCCGCGCGCTGACCGACCGGCCCATCGTGCGGTATCTCGGCCGCGACGACACCGACCGGACGGTCGAGGGCTGGCAGCGCTGGGTCGACGTCACCGTCGACTGGCTGCGCGAGGGCCGCTCCCCCACGATGTTCGTGCACACCCCCGACAACGCGGAGGCTCCCGTGCTCGCCCGCCGCTTCCACGACGAGGTCCGCGCCCGCGTGCCCGAGCTGGCACCGCTGCCCGAACCGATCCCGGTGGAGCCCACGACGCTCTTCTGACCCGCCGGTCGGCGGCCCGTGCTACGAGCCGACCTTGCTGACCTGCACGAACGGGCGGTCGTCCCACCAGATCGCGTGGATGATGAAGCTGCGTCCCGGCGCGTTGAAGTAGACCGCCATGTTGTCCGGCGAGTTCTGCACCTTCTGCACCGCGTACCCGTCCGCCGGGGTCGCCGTGACCAGCTCGACCACGCCCGTCGAGGTCATCCGGACGACGGCCTGGCCGCCCTCCACCCGGAACGAGCGGACGTAGCTGCGGACGCCGTCGTCGCCCACCGTCACCGTCCAACCGTCCTCGGTGGTCACGGTCGGGGCGGTGGTCCGGCTCGGGCTCGTCGTCGGGCGGCGGCTCTCCACCGGCTCCGGCGTGGCGCTCGGGGTGGGGGTCGGGCTCACGCTGGGTCGCGGTGCCGCCGGCGTCGACGGCGGTGCCGACGAGGGCAGTGGCGTCGGCGGTCCGGGCGTCTCCACCGCAGGCGGTGGGCTCAGCGCCTGGTCCTGGGCAACCGGCTCCCGCAACACGGGCAGGATCGCCATCGACGCGAGCACGATGCTCGACGCGGTGGCGACGCACCATCCCGTGATCGGCGCCCACCAGGAAGATCGCACGAGGACATCGTCTCATCTACCCATATGGTGTACGCCATGGCGATGATCCTGCTGGTCGAGGACGACCGCAACATCGCGGCCGCCCTCACCCGTGCACTGACCGACGCCGGTCACGTGGTACGGCCCGCCGGGCACGCCGCCGAGGCGCTGAGAATCGTCACCACCGAGCGACCGAACCTGGTCATCCTCGATCTCGGACTGCCCGACATCGACGGTGCCGACGCGCTGCGGATGATCCGTTCGGTCTCCGACGTACCGGTCATCGTGGCGACCGCGCGCCGCTCCGAGACCGACATCATCAGCCTGCTCGGTGCCGGTGCCGACGACTACGTGACCAAACCCTTCTCCGGTGGACACATCCTGGCCCGTATCGACGCGGTGCTGCGCCGGGCCCGGCCCACCGCGAACGAGACCCCACAGTCGATCAGCGTGGGCGAGCTGACCATCCGTCCCCGGCAACGCCTGGCCGAACTGCGCGGGCAACCGCTGCAACTGACCCGACGCGAGTTCGACGTCCTGGCGTACCTGGCCGAACGGGTCGGTCAGGTGGTCAGCCGTCGGGAGCTGATGAACGAGGTGTGGCACCAGGCGCAGATCGGTGAGGAACAGACCATCGACGTGCACATCTCCTGGCTGCGGCGCAAGCTCGGGGAGACGGCCGCCCGACCGCGTTTCCTGCGTACCGTGCGCGGGGTGGGCGTGATGATGGTCGACCCGCGATGAGGTGGGCGCTGAACCGGCTGGCCATCGCCATCACCTCGATGGTGGCACTGGCCTTCCTGGTGCCGCTGGCGATCGCCACCGGGCAGATCGCCCGGGACCGGGCCGTCAGCGAGGCCCGCCAGCAGGCCACCGCGCTGGTCACCGTGCTGGGCATGGACGCCGACCCGACGCTGCTCACCAACGCGGTGGCCAGCACCACGGCGGGCAGCGCGGGGCGGCTCGCCGTGCACCTGCCGGACAGCGCGCCGATCGGCAGCACCCACGTCACCGACGCGCAGGTACGCAGCGCCGCCGGGGACCGCCGCTCGGTGCTGGCCCCGGCCGGCGACGGTGTCGCGTACCTGCAACCCACCGTGCTCGCCGACGGCCGGACCGTGATCGTCGAGGTGTTCGTGCCGGAGACCGAACTGCGCCGGGGCGTACGGACCGCCTGGTTCGTGCTCGGCGGCCTGGCGATCGTCCTGGTGGCCGGTTCGACGCTGCTCGCCGACCGGCTCGGCGGGCGGCTGGTGCGCGCCACCCGGGACCTGTCCGCGTCGGCGCGGCGGCTCGGCGGTGGCGACCTGACCGCCCGGGCGGAGCCGGCCGGTCCGCGTGAACTCCAGGACGCGGCCCGGTCGTTCAACACGATGGCCGACGACCTCCGGCTGCTGATGAACCGGGAACGCGAGTTGGCCGCCGACCTCTCCCACCGGTTGCGGACGCCGTTGACCGCGCTGCGTCTCGACGCCGAGGCGATGCCGCCGGGCCCGATCGGCGAGCGGATGCGGCAGGCCTGCGACCTGCTCGACGAGGAGTTGGACTCGATCATCCGCGGGGTCCGGCGCGGCACCGACGGGCGGGACGGGCAGAGCGCCGACCTGGTCGAGGTGCTGGCCGACCGGTTGGCGTTCTGGTCGGTGCTGGCCGAGGACCAGGAGCGCCCGTGGGAGGTGACCGGCGGCGACGTGCCGGTGGTCCTGCCGATGCCGCGCAGCGAGCTGATCCTGGTGGTGGACGCGATGCTCGGCAACGTCTTCGCGCACACGCCGGACGGCACCGCCTTCCGGGTCAGCGTGTCGCCCGACGGCGTGGTGGTGGACGACGCCGGGCCGGGCATCGCCGACCCGACCCGGGCGGTGCAGCGGGGGGTGAGTGCCGCCGGATCCACCGGTCTGGGGCTCGACATCGTACGGCGCGCCGCCGAGACGTCGGGCGGTAAGTTGGTCGTCACCCGCAGTCCGCTCGGCGGCGCCCGGGTCGGCATCCTGCTCGGACCGGTCGACCACACTCCGGAGCGGCTCGGGAGCAGCCACCGGCTTTCATGATCCTTTCCGGAGCCGTTAAGGCTCCTTTATGGAACCGCGCATTAGCGTCCTCGCCGTCACAGCCGCAGCGAGCCGTACGGAGTTCAGATGCGCAGGAAGATCAGCTACCCACTGGTGGCCCTCGGCATGGTCGCCTCGTCACTGGCGGTCTCCTCGCCCGCCCAGGCCCACGGATACGTGTCCAACCCGCCCAGCCGGCAGGCACTCTGCGCGGCCGGGACGGTCACCGACTGCGGCCCGATCCAGTTCGAGCCGCAGAGCGTCGAGGCGCCCAAGGGCTCGCAGCGATGCGACGGCGGAGTGGCCCAGTGGTCCGTGCTCTCCGACGAGTCCCGCGACTGGCCGGCCCGGAACGTGGGCAACTCGGTGACGCTCACCTGGGTGCTGACCGCCCGACACCGGACCGCCGACTGGCAGTACTTCATCGACGGCAACCTGGTCGCCGAGATCGACGAGGGCAACGCCCAGCCGAACGCGACCGTGTCCCACACGATCGACCTGAGCAAGTTCCCGGGTCGGCAGCGGCTGCTCGCGGTCTGGAACATCGGCGACACCCCGATGGCCTTCTACAACTGCGTCGACCTGGTCGTCGGCGGCGGCGGGGCCGCGCCCGCACCCCGGCCGACCACCGCCGCGCCCACCACCGCACCGACCACGGCCGCGCCCACCACCGCACCCACCCGGCCCACCACCGCGCCGACCACCACCGCACCCACCAGCGCCGCACCCACCAGCGCAGCCCCGCCGCCGGCAGCCGGCGGTGACGCCTGGGCGGCCGGGGTCAGCTACCGCACCGGTGACGTGGTGACGTTCGAGGGCAAGCGGTACGAGTGCCGACAGGGCCACACCGCGATCAACAGTTGGGAGCCCTCGATCTACACCCTCGCGCTGTGGCTCCCGCTGTGAGGCGCCGACTGGTCGCGGCGGCCCTGGTCGTGCCGTTCCTGCTCGGCGCGTGCGGATCGCCCACCACGCAGCAGCCGCCCGCCGCGACGAGTGACACCACGGTCGCCGAGATCAAGGCCGGCGACGAGTACAACGACACCGACGTGATGTTCCTGCAGATGTTCGTGCACCACCAGCGGCAGGCCCTGCAGATGACCGCCACCGCGGTGCAGCGTGCCCAGGACCCGGAGCTGAAGACGTTGGCCCAGGCGGTGCAGGTCACCGAGTCCGACGAGCTGAAGATGATCGAGGGCTGGCTCAGGAGCTGGGGCAAGTCCACCGAGGTCGACACCGCGCCCAACCTGCACGCCCACCACGGTGGGCTGCCCGGCACCGGACCCGCCGAGATCGAGGCGTTGACGACGGTCAAGGACGCCGAGTTCGACACCGCGTTCCTGAACCTCTTCCTGGCCCACCAGCACAACGCGATGGAGCTGGCCAACCTGGTCCGCAACGGCGGCGAGAACGCCGAGACCAAGGCCTTCGGCGAGCGGGTCCGCGCCTCCCGGCAGGGCGGGATCCAGCAGATGCTGAGACTGATGAACGGGTAACCGCCGAGACGGGCACGTCAGCGGGGACGGCCGACGTGTCGGCCGTCCCCGCTGACGTACTACCGACGGCAACCGGCGGCCGTCACCAGATCCGCAGCTCGTACACCCGGACGGCGGCGAAGTTGAGGTAGCGCTGCTTCTCCAACGTCGTCGAGTGGTAGCGGCCGGCGTACTCGTAGTTGACCGTCACCTTGTTGTTGCCGGAGTTCACGCGGTGCACCTTGCCGATGTTCACCGCGACGGCTCCGGCGTTCGCGAAGCACTGGGTGGAGCCGATCCCGCTGCTGGTCTCATAGCTCACGGCGAGAAGATCGGTCCGCCCGGCACAGTCGACGCGGTTGATGGCGTACGCGGGATTTGCCGGCAGCGCGAAGGTCACCGCGACCGCGGCGAGAGCTCCGGCGGCGACCTTCTTCAGATTTACCCTCAAGGCGTGATCTCCTGATCGTGGGACGAGACAGGTCCGGACCGACCGCCGTACACCCCGGAACTCGGGTGGGCGGTGGCCCGGCACCTTCACGACGGACCGCGCCGGGGCGACGTTCATCTCTCGGTGACCGCGCGAACACCGGACTCGTCGCTACCCGAGCCGATCCTGCTCCTGTCGACCGCTCTCGTCCGCACGTTCGGCGCGATCGACCGGCATCGGTCGACTTCCCGTCGGTGGCCGGTCGCCGCGCCCGCCCGTCCGGGTCACCCGGTACCGCCGGTTCAGTCGGTTCGGCCAGCCCAGGAACCTGTCGAACATGTCGGCGGCGCTGCCGGTCTGACAGGGATCCAGCCGGTGCAGGTCGTCGATCGCCTCGTGCAGGCAACCCGCCAGATAGACGAAGAGATTGACCGGGGCACCCTCGTAGTCGGCCAACAGGGCGAGCTTGCCGCGGGTACACGGCCAGGGGTGACCGCAGTGGCGGCACAACCACAGTGGACGCATCGGCGGATGCTCGGCCGGCTCGGCCACGACCTGGTGCGGAGTCGGCGGCTGACGTTCTTCGGTCATGACCGTGGCCTCACCTGCATGCGACTCCCGCCGACTCGGACGAACGGCGTGCGGCGTACGACCGGCCGTGAGCCGCCGACGCCCCACGCAGTAGGAGGCCCGGCAGCCGGTCCGGCGTTACGAAAAGTGCGTCGCCGAAATCGTGCGTCGCCGGTCGCGCGAGTCCGGGCCCGGCGATCAGGCCCAGGGGGTACGGACCCGGAATGAACTCGCCCGCGCGAACGTCTCCGAACCGTCGGGAAAGTCGATCCAGAACCCGACGTCACGCTCGTGCACCACCAGGTGCGGGTAGTTGTGCGAGCGCATCGTCACCGAGGTGGCCGTCGCTCCTCGTTCGGGACAGAAGGTCGCATCCTCCCGGAACAGCGGGGTGCCCTCGTCCGGGTGCAGGCGCAGGCGCAGGCTCGCGTGCCGCAGGTAACGCCCGTCGGCACTGCGCAGGGTGACGCAGCCCGGATCGGCGAGCCCTCGGCTGACCGTGAAGGTGGCGCGTCGTCGGACCGGCGTACTGCTGGCCCCGGTCACCTCGTCGAGCCCGGCGAGGTCACCGTCGACGGTCAGGTACCGGCCCGGTGCCCGTACGGACTCGAACGACCAGGTGCCCAGCGGGATGGTGCCGGCCGGCACGGACGGGCGTACCGCCGTCGGTGCTGCGGCCGGGGTGCGGGCCGGGGTGGTGGCGGCCGGAGTCGGGGTGGGGCGCGGCGGGGCAGCCGACGACGTCACCGGCGCCGCCACGGCCGGCGGCGGCGCGGGCACGGGGTCCGGCCGTAGCGCGACGCCGACGGTGGTGCCGGCGATCAGCACGGCACCGGCCGCGACGCTCGCCACCGGATGCGCCACCACCGCCTGGGTGAGCATGCCCAGCACCGACCCGCCCTGCCCGGCGGCCACCCCGCCGCTGACCGCTGCCCCACCGGCGACCGCCGTTCCACCTGCCGCCGTAGTCCCGGCGACGGTGTGCGCCGCCAGGGCCGGAGTGCCCCCGGCCGCACCGGTCAGCAGGCCCTTGGCGACCAGCGCCGCGGTCAGTCCGGTCGGCACCGCCAGCGACGCGATGCCCAGCAGCAGCCGTTCGGCGGGGACGCGGTCCTCGGCACCGGCCCCGCAGTACCGACAGTCGCGGACGTGCCGGGCGATCCGCTTGCGCCACACCGGTGTGGGCCGCCCGTCCCAACCACGGACCGCCGTCGAGAGGTCCGGGCAGGGCGCACGGAGGGACAGCGCCGCGACGATGCTGCGGCCGGACTCCAGTTGCTCCCGCATCCGATGCAGGCGTACGCCGACGTGCGCGACGGTCAGGCCGGTCGCGGCGGCGACCTCGGCCCGGCTCAGCCGCCCGGCGCACTCCTGCCACCACAGCGCCAGCAACGGCCGGTACGCCGGGTCGAGCCACCGGGTCGCCTCGACCAGTTGCCGACGCTGGTCCGACACGTGCAGCCGCAGGATGGCCTCGCCCTCGACGTCACCACCACCGGGCAGGTGCTCCACCGTGGCGACCACGGCGAGCCGGTCGACCGCACCGCGGACCCGGTTCCGGTGCCCGGCGATCTGGTGCAGCGCGATCGCCACCAGCCACGAGCGGAAGCTCTCCGGCGCCCGCAGCGTCGGCAGGTCACGGACCACCCGGAGCAGCGTCTCCTGCACCACGTCGTCCACGTCCGGGTGCCCGCTCAACGCCCTGCCGACGAGGTTGTAGAGCAGCGGAAGGTGCGCCGAGACGAGCTGGTCGCGCGCCGACCGGTCCCCCGCCTGCGCGGCGACGACCAACGCGGCGTGGTCCGCAGTGATCGTCATACCGCACCGCCTCAGCCGTGTCGTACGGGCGGGTCCCGCCGGGCACGACGTCACACGATATCGACTGTCGCCGGTCCATGGCCGGTTTCACGAGGGCGGCGAGCCGCGCCTCTCAGTGCCCGGTACTTTCGACCGGGTCCACGGTGATCGGCACGCCGGTCAGCCGCTCGCTCTCCGTCCACAGCCGCGCCGCCACCGCGACGTCCAGCGCCCGCGCGCTGCGGCGGGCCCGCACCGGCGGACCGGAGTTCTCCATCCGGTGCGCCGGCCCCCAGTAACTGCCGCTCTCCGCCTCCGGGTCGGTCGCGGCCCGCAACGTCGGCAGCACCCCGTCGTCGAGCTTCATCGCCACGTACCGCCCGACGGCGTTGACGACGTCGACGAACCGGTCCCGCCCCTGGCCCGGGCCGGTGTACGTCCACCCCGGATGGGCCGCGGTCACCCGCACCGACGCACCCGCCCCGGTCAACCGGCGGTCCAACTCCAGCGCGAACAGCAACACGGCGAGCTTGCTCTGCGCGTACGCGGCGAACCGCCCGTAGCGCCGCCGCTCCCAGTTCAGATCGTCGAAGTCGATCCGCCCGGTGCGGTACGCGTTGCTGGCCACCACGACCACCCGCGACCCCTCGGTCGCCCGCAGCGCCGGAAGCAACCGACCGGTCAGCGCGAAGTGCCCGAGGTGGTTCACCCCGAACTGGGACTCGAAGCCCTGCCGGGTGCGCCGCAGCGGCGGATACATCACGCCCGCGTTGTTGACCAGCAGGTCCAGCCGGTCGTGCGCGGCCCGGTACGCGGCGGCGAACTCGGCCACCGAGTCGAGATCCGCCAGGTCCAGCCGGAGGAACCGCACCTCACCCGACGGGAACTCGGCCCGGAGCCGCGCCACGGCCGCCTCGCCCTTGCCCGGATCGCGGCTGGCGAGCACCACCCGCGCACCCCGGCCCACCAGCAGCCGGGCGGTCTCCAGCCCGAGGCCGGTGTTGGCGCCGGTCACGATCGCGGTACGTCCCCGCTGGTCGGGAACATCGTCGTACGTCCAGCGCCTCATCGGTCACCCCTTCGGCCCGCCGCCGACGACCGGCATCGCAGGCGTGACAAGGCTTACCGCCTCCCGCCGCTGCGTCAAGCGCGATCGTGTCGGTGGGCTGTGGCAGGGTCCCACCCGTGCACGACCACCACGCCCTGCTGGCCCGGATCACCGCTCGGATCCGTGCGGACGACATCGCCGACGACCTGCCGGTGCCCCTGCCTCCGGACGCCATCGCCCGCGCCGAGCAGCGGCTCGGCTTCCGCCTGCACCCGCTGCTCGCACAGCTCTACGGCGAGCTGGCCAACGGCGGTTTCGGCCCCGACTACCAACTCCTCGGCCTGGTCGACGGAGCCGACGGCGACCAGGCCGTCGACGTCTACCTCACCGCCCGCACCGACGCCGCCGGTACGGAGTGGGCCTGGCCCGAAGGCGTCCTGCCCATCCTCGACTGGGGCTGCGGCATGTACGCCTGTGTGGACTGTCGATCCGCCGACGGCACCGTGCTGCTCTTCGAACCCAACCCGGGCGACCCCGACGCCGCCTGGTTCGTCGACTCGCCGAGCCTGCACGCCTGGCTCACCCACTACGTCGAGGACACCGGCTGGTGGAACGCGGCGGAGGCGGGCGAGGACCCCGGCGAGATGCCCCTCTGGGACGAGGCCCGCGCCCGCGCCGCCGACTGAGCCGGGCAGGGGACGTCGCGCGTGTCCCCTGCCCGTCACGTTGCGTTCCTGCTCAGGCGGCCTCGTCCAGGCGTCAGCGCAGCTCAGGCAGCCTCGTCCATGCGTCGGCGCAGTTCGGTCGGCAACGTCAGGTCGGCCGCCGCGAGACACTCGTCGAGCTGCGCCACCGAGCTGACCCCGACGATCGGCACGATCGCCGGATCGCCACCGGTCAGCCAACTCAACACCACCTGGTTCGGGGTGACGCCCAACTCGGCCGCCGCCTCCCCCAGCACCCGCAACCGGCGCTCGGTGCCCGGGTGCGCGTAGTGCTCCGGCAACGGCTTGTCCGACCGGGTGTAGGTGCCCCACAACAGCGTGCTGTACGCGAACATGGTCAGATCGCGGCTGCGTACCAGGTCCAGCAGCTCGTCCCCGGCGTGCACGTGCCCACCCTCCGGCAGCACGGTCGCCGGACGCGGCAGCAGATACGAGTAGCGCTGCTGGACGACCGTGTACGGGGTCCAGCCCCGCGCCGAGGCCAACGCCCGCGTCTCGGCCAGCCGCCAGGCCGCGTGGTTGCTGGCGCCCAGTGTCCGTACCCTGCCCTCGGTCACCGCCTCGTGGAACGTGGCCAGCGTCTCCTCGTCGGAGGTCACGCGGTCCTCCCGGTGGGCATAGTAGACGTCGAGATGGTCGACGCCGAGCCGCTTCAGCGAGCCGGCGAGCTGCTCCCGGATCACCGACGCGCCGAGTCCCTCGGCCCCTCCGCCGGCCGCCAACCCGGAGCCGACCTTCGACGCCAGGACCAGATCGTCCCGGTTGCCCCGGCTGGCCAGCCAGCGACCCAGCACCGTCTCGCTCTCGCCGCCGGACCCACCGGGCACCCAGAACGAGTAGCAGTTCGCGGTGTCGATGGTGGTGCCACCGGCCTCGACGAACCGGTCCAGGATCGCGAACGAGGTCGCCTCGTCGATCACGGTCCCGAAGGACATCGCACCGAGACAGAGTTGGCTGACCTGGATTCCCGAGCCACCGGACAGTTCACGTCGTCTCATCGTTCCTCCAGAGATGGGCGGGATCCGCCGACCGGAGCCTGGGTACTGCGCCGGACCTCCACACGACCGCGCGTCGAGGTGGATTGTGACGCTACTGAACCGTGGCGGATCTCGAAGGGACCTGTCGGTCAAGTCTGTGGCGCCGCCGGGCGGGTGAGGCTGCGCCAGAGCCATCTTGCCGCGACGGCCGCATCGGGGAGTGGGTCGCGTCGGAGCCAGGCGGTGATGATGCCGATCGTCATGCCCGACAGTGCGGCGGCAAGGACGTCGCGGGGCAGGTCGTCCTCGTCGAGGGCGGTCGGCGCGTCGAGGCCGCTGGTGATCAGTTCCTCGATCCGCTCGCGGAGAGCTGCGGCGACGATCGAGGATCTGTTGCTCTGCAGGACCTGCCGGTAGACGGTCGCGTTGGCGGCGATGTGTTCGAGATAGAGCCTCATCTCGGGTGCGGTACCCGGGACGAGGGGGTCCCGCCTGGTGGTGTGGATTCCGGCGGAGGCCTGGTCGACGGCGCTCTTGAGTGCGGCCGTCAGGAGTTGTTCCTTGTCGTCGTAGTGCTGGTAGAAGGTGCTGCGGTTGATGCCCGCCCGGCCGGTGATGTCTCCGACGGCGATCTCGTCCAAGGGGCGTTCGCGGGCGAGGGCCAGTAGCGCTTCCTGCAGGCTCGTCCGTGTTCGCGCCACCCGTGGATCCATGGCTCGATCCTGTCACGTCCTTCTCGGCGGCGACTTAACCAACATATGTTGGATAACCAACGAGTGTTGGTTTACTGTCTGGTGGCCGGGCGGGCCACCTGCCCGGAGCCGCTGTCAGGGGAGGACTTCGTGGCAATACTTCTGCACCGTCTGGGGCGTTTCGGCGCTCGCCGGTCCGGGATGGTGATCGTCGGATGGCTGGCCGTGCTGGCACTCGCCGTCGGCGGGCTGGTGACCTTCGGAGGCTCGCTCGCCACCGGTTTCTCGATCCCGGGCACCCCGACCGAGAAGGTCAACGAACGGCTCGTCGAGGCGTTTCCCGAACTGACCGGCGCCACCGGCTCGGTGGTGTTCACCAGTGCCGAGGGGGCGTTCACCCCCGCTCAGCAGGCACGGATCGGCGAGGTGCTGGCGGGCATCGGGCAACGCGACGGCGTAGCCGCGGTCATCGACCCGTTCACCGCCGCGCAGCAGCGCGCCGAACAGTCCAGGCGGCTCGATGCCGGTCTCGCCGCCCTGGAGAGCGCCCCTCGGCCGTTGACGGCCGAACAAGAGACCCAACTCCGCCAGATGGAAGACGCCACCACGCTGAGCGGTGCCGCCTCGTCGATCCGGACGGTCAGCGAGGACCGAACCGTCGCGGTAGCCGCCGTCATGTTCCGCGACGGCATCTTCAACCTGTCACCGGAGCTGCAACGCGACATCGCCACGGCGCTGGACGAGGCGGATATCCCCGGAGTCGCGGTCGACTACTCCTCGACCATCGCCGCGACGGCCGGCAGCCCGTTCGGCATCGGCGAGGTGATCGGGCTCGCCGTGGCGCTGATCGTCCTGCTCATCCTGCTACGTGCGCTGATACCCGCCCTCACCCCGCTGCTGACCTCGATCGTGGGCGTCGGCGTCGGTGTGGTGGGATCGATGGCGTTCAGCGACGTCGTGGACATGACGTCGGGGACACCGATCCTCGGCGTCATGCTCGGACTCGCCGTCGGCATCGACTACTCCCTGTTCATCCTCGACCGGCACCGCCGTCAGGCCCGCGACGGCATGCCGGTGCACGAGTCGATCGGTGTCGCCAACGGCACGGCGGGAACGGCGGTCGTCTTCGCCGGCTCCACGGTGGTCGTCGCCCTGGTCGCCCTCGCGGTCACCGGCATCCCGTTCCTCGCGGTCATGGGCGCGGTCGCCGCGTTCTGCGTCATGGTGGCGGTCCTGGTGTCGATCACCCTCACCCCGGCACTGCTGGGCCTCATGGGCAAGCGCGTCCTGCCCGGACGGAGCCGGGCCACCGTCCGGCGACAGAAGCCGCCACAGCCCATGCGCACGGGACGGGCCGTCGCCGCGACGGTACTCGTCGTCGCCGTCCTGACGATCATCGCCGTACCCGTCATGTCCCTGCGTCTCGGCCTGCCGGACGGCTCCTCGGAACCTCCGGACAGCCCCCAGTACCGCGCATTCGTCAAGGTCGCTCAGGGCTTCGGCGAGGGAATCAACGGGCCACTGCTCGTCGTCGCGGAATCTCCCACGCCGGTCGCCGAAGCCGACCAGGTCGCCACCCAGGCCGAGATCGTCACGACGATCCTGCGACAGCCGAACGTCGTCGCCGCCGCACCCGTCGCGGTCGCCGCCGACGGCAAGACCTTCGCCTTCCAGGTCGTACCGGCCGAAGGACCGAACAGCACGACGACCGAACAACTCGTCAACGACCTCCGTGCCCTACCACCACTCGCGGCGGACATGACCATCGGCGTGGCCGGCCAGGCCTCCGGCAACATCGACATCTCCCGGAAGCTCGCCGACGCCCTACCGGTCTACCTGCTCGTCGTGATCGGGCTGTCACTCCTGATCATGATCGCGGTGTTCCGGTCCCTGCTCGTGCCCATCGTCGCCACCGCCGGGTACGTCCTCTCCCTCGGCGCCGCACTGGGCGCGGTGACTGCCATCTACCAGTGGGGTTGGCTGGCCGACCTGTTCGGCATGCACAGACCGGGGCCCGTGCTCAGCTTCGCGCCGATCGTCATCATGGGCATCCTGTTCGGCCTGGCCATGGACTACCAGATCTTCCTGGTCTCCGGCATGCGCGAAGCCTTCGTACACGGCCGACCCGCCCGACTCTCCGTCACCATCGGGCACCGCCGAGGACGCGTCGTCGTGACCGCCGCAGCCATCATCATGATCGCCGTCTTCGGTGGATTCGTCTTCTCCCACCTCACGATGATCCGGCCACTCGGCTTCGGCCTCGCGGCCGGAGTCCTCTTCGACGCCTTCGTCGTCCGGCTGGTCCTGGTCCCGGCACTGATGCATCTTCTCGGCGACCGCGCCTGGTGGCTGCCGGCCTGGCTCGACCGGGCACTGCCGAACGTCGACATCGAAGGATCAGCCCTGTCCCGGAGCGAATCCCTCAGTGCGGTGATGACTCCGATGTCGCGCACGCTCATGTCCTCGCCGGTGTCTGCGGATCGTCCGTAGGCGGGCGGCGGCTGCGGTGCCGGGTGGGCCAGCCGAGGAACCGGTCGAAGACATCGGCGGTGCCACCGGTGTCGTGGGGGTGGAGCTGACGCAGATCATCGATCGCGTCGTGCAGGCAACTGGCCAGGCAGAGAAAGAGGCTGACCGGGCTGTCCCGGTACCCCGCCAGGAGGGCGACCTTCGCTGCGCCGCACGGCCACGGCTGGCCGCACCGCCGACACAGCCAGAGCGGACGCATAGGCAGATGCGGCCGGGACGGCTCGACGCGGACTGCCTCGACCGGCCGCCCTGGCAGCGCCATCGGCCGTAACGGCGGTTGCTCCGATGGCGCGGGCGATCCAGCGCCGACGGGACGGTCTTCGTCGCTGTTCATCGCGGACCGCGCTTCCGTGCCTGCCGCTCGAACACAGTCCGCCAAACGTGTGTCAGCAGCGGCGGGTCGGCCGGTCCCGGCTGTACCGGCGGAGCCGATGTCGACCGGTCTCGCGGCAAATCGCCCAACTTCGCGTTGCGCGAGACGTACACACTCACCGCCGGCCCCCACTCGGACCCGCTGTTGGTTGGTGGTGGGCTTGCCGACCTGCCGGCGAGCCCACCACCATTGGCCAACGGCGGGGAACAGACCGTCGGTCGCCCGCCCACGCAGCCCCGATGGCGGTACGCGAACGAGGAGTCACCCGTACGGTCGACGGAGTGCCCGGCGCGAGCACTTGCCGGTGCATCGGGCCGCATTCCGACCTACCGCCGTGAGGCACGTCCATCTGGCTCTCCCTGAGGTGAGACAGAACCACCCCGATGCGGAGTCGTACGCGGACCATGCGGGAACGGTGTTCGGGAAGCTGTCGAGGTTCATGCCGCCTCCCCGTTCAGGTCACGGGCGTCGGCGACCCACACCGCCAGGTCGGCGAGCGTCGACCGCTGGCCGTCACCGCCGGGCACAGCCCACACCGCCTGCGCGGGACACAGGCCCACCGTGGCGGCGTGATCACGGGCTCCGGTAGCAACCGGCACCAGCGGCGACATCTCGGCCAGCAGGCGGCGTAGGTTGCGTTCCCGGGCGGCCGAGTGCAGCCAGAACAGCACCGGCCACACCCGCCCCAACGCGACGAACCAGTGCCGGTAGCCGAGCAGCTTGCCGGTCAGCACCGACAGCTGCTCACCACCGGTGTCGTACTCCACGAAGAACGGCACCCCGACACCCCGCACCGTCCACAGGCCGTAGCCGTCCGCACGGACGCGAGGCTGATAGCCTCGTTCCCGATCGCCGTGGCGGTGTTGGCTCGGTAGGCGTGGGTGCGGGCAGGCCACCCGAGGAACCGGTCAAACAGTGAGGCGGTACCACCCGCCTCATTGGGATTGAGCCGGTGCAGGTCATCGATCGCGTCGTGCAGGCAGCTGGCCAGGTAGAGAAACAGGCTCACCTGGCTGTCCCGGTACTCGGCCGCGAGGGCGAGCTTCGCCGCGCCGCACGGCCACGGCTGCCCGCACCGTCGGCAAAGCCACAGTGGCTGCATTGGCAGATGCTCCTGCCGGTATACGCCTGCACCATTCGCTCGGGCCGGGCCCTGGTCCCGGTCGCCGGTCATCGGCGGCCGGCTTCCCGGACCTGCTGCTCGAACAGTTGACGCCAGGCATGGGTGAGCAGCGGTGGATCAGCCGGGCGAGTCGTTTGTGGCGCAGCGCCCTCGGTGGTCAACGTCCTTCGCCAAAGGTGGTCGGCTTTCGCGTGACGTGAGACGTACACCGTCATGCCAGCACTTCCGTTCGAGACGGTGGGCGGTGGGCTCGCCGGGGGAAGGGCGAGCCCACCGCCGCCGCACGGCGGCCTCGGGCAGACCGCCGATCACTCACCCGCGCAGCCCCGATGGCGGTACGCAGGCGAGGAAGACTCCGATACGGTGCGCTCCAGGACAGTCCGAGCCGGCGATTCGATCCGCTCTTTGGTAGGCCGGTCATCGATTCCTCCATTCGCAGCTCTCTGCCAGGCGATCCAGGCCTAGGCATCGACATGCGACGGTGACCTGGGGTGCACTGAACGTAGGGGCGATCTGTAGAAGGGACCGGGAAAATTCGTACCGGGTCAGGCGGAAATCAGCGGGCAGGGTGATGGTGTGCGAGGAATGACGGACGACATGACGATCGGCCAGCGCGTCGCCTTCTATCGGCGGCGGCGAGGGCTTTCCCAGGAGGTGCTGGCCGGACTGGTCGGCAAGACCCAGGAGTGGCTACGCAAGGTCGAGACGAACCGCGCCGACCTGGACCGCCTCTCGGTGATTCGCGCAATCGCCAAGGCCCTCGATGTCTCTCTTGGGGACCTCATCGGCACACCGAGCTTGTTCGAGTGGTCCGACGACTCAGGGCGTGAAACCATTCCCGCGTTGCGCGCCGCGCTTCACGACTACCGGCACCTCGCGCCCGCTCTGGCCAGCCCCGCTGCTGTCGATGCGCCAGCCCTGCGTGAGATCGAGAACGACGTGGCCGAGATCTGGACCGCATACCAACATTCGCGATACGGCACCCTCGCTCGCCGGCTTCCGTACCTCATCCACGACTGCCTGACCGCCACTGAGGCCTACGACGGCGACGGCGGCCAGCGCGCACACGCGATGACCGCCTACGCCCACCAGCTCGCCGCGCTGTTCCTCACCAAGCTCGGCGAGGGCGACCTCGCCTGGACCGCGGCCAGCCGAGGACTGGCTGCCGCCAACGCCAGCCACGACCACGTCGTCATCGGCTCGCTCAGCCGCTCCGCCGCGCACTCCCTGGTCTCTATCGGCGAATACGCGCAGGCCCGAGGTCTCGCCGCCACCGCAGCACAGTTCCTCGAACCACGGCTGACCAAGCCCACACCAGAACTACTGTCGGTCTACGGCAGCCTGCACCTCGTGTGCGCGCTGGCCGCCGCCCGTGACGACGACCGCGCCTCCGCAGACACCCACATCGCCGAAGCCGACGCCGCAGCGACTCAGCTCGGCGCCGACGCCAACCACGTGTGGACCGCCTTCGGGCCGACCAATGTGTCGATCCACAAGACGACCGTGGCGATGGAACTCGGCGACGTGCAACGCGCCATCGCCATAGGTGCCCCACTCGATACCGGTGTCCTGCCCGTCGAGCGGCAGGTCCGCCACGCCATCGAGACCGCGCGAGCACTGGCGCGCTGGAACCGCATCGACGATGCCCTCGGCGCGCTGTTGGACGCGGAGGTCATCGGCCCAGACCAGGTGCGCTACCACCGGCTCTCCCGCGACCTTGTCCGCGACATCCTCATCCGCCCCCGGCCGCCTCGACTGGCCGTCGAACTCAGCGAACGGATGGGCGTCCGATCGGGTGGACCACGCTGGTAGCCGTCGTCAGACCAGCCGGCTCGTATAACCGGCCGCCACCAGTCGCTCGAAGGCGGCCCGGACCTCGTCCGGCACCTCCTGTGGGATCGCGAACCCGCGCTCGGCGTACACCTCGATCCTCTGGGTGTCGCCGACCAGCATCTCCACCACTCGCCGCGGGTCGCCGATGCTGTGTACGTAGTCGTCGAGTGCCAACGGGTTCGACGCGCAGACCACGTCGACCTCCGGCCACATCAGCCTGCATGTGGCGTACGCTCGACGCTGCTGGTAAGGCCGCGACATGATCAGCACTGACTGCACCGGGATACGCCGTTCGGCCAGCAGTTTCCGGGTGTACTCCAGGTTCTGAGCGGTGTTCGTCGCCCGTGGCTCCACGAGAATCGAATCCGCCGGTACGCCCTGCTCCATCGCGTATTCTCGGTAGTGCACAGCCTCGCCGCGAGGGAACCGCTCCACCGTCGTCGGCGCGTTCGCCCCGGTGAACACGATCCAGGGAAACAATCCCTGGTGGAACAGACGCGTCGCGATCACCGCGACACCAAGGTCATGGCTGCCCAGCCCGATCCCCACGTCACACGGCCTCAGCTCGTGGCCCATGTCGTGGTAGCGCCACAGCGTCTCCACATCGACACGGATCTCGTCGGGGATCGACTCGGCAGGCGCCGCCGGGCGCTGACTCATCAACAGGTACCAGGCCGGACCGTCACCGCAGCCCCTCGTCGGATCGGCCCAGTGCCGCCAGGCCCGCCCTCGCTACCTCCAGCGGCACGACAGCGGCGACCGGTTCATCCTGCTCGCTGAGGTAGACGACCTGCCCCTCACGAACACTCCGCAGCAGCTCAGGCAGCAGAGCCGAGATCGGGAGGTCATCCGGCGTGGCGTAGGTCCGGTCCGCACTGGGTTCCCTCATGCCGCCAGCGTAGGGGTTGTGAGGCGACGGGGCGACGCCGACTCCAAGCAAGGATGCTCTGGCCTAGCTGCGGTCGTCCCCGTCCAGCAGAATCGCCCGCACCGACCTACGCACGATCCGACGCACGACCGACCCTATCCACACCCGACGGAATCCCCTGGCGGGCTACACAGCCATTTGATCTTCGAGCCTGACCGCTGGCATCACACCGCGTCACACCGACGCCGACCCGGTCCAACGGCTCGCGAGCACCCGACGAGCCTCCGGCGGACACGAAAAAGGCCCCGACCGGCAGAGTTCTACCAGGTCAGGGCCTTGCTGCTGGTGCGCCGCCAGGGACTCGAACCCCGAACCCGCGGATTAAGAGATTGACCTTGGTCGAGCAATTCGGTCCAAGTCGGTCGCTGGATTCCATCTGTTCGCGTTCATGGCGGTGATTTCTCTAGACGGCGTCCCACTCAGTCCGCCCGTTGCGAGCCTGTCCCTAGCGCCCGAGCACCCAGGGAGCACCCACTGATGAACCAGTTCGTTGACGGGGAGGTCAGCGCCATGCGAGCGAGGTTCAAGGACTGGGGCTCACGAGTTCGGCAAGGCGGTCGGGCAACGCCCGGCGAGCCTGAGCGTTAGGCCGCACTGTTGTTGCGAAGGGCGGCTGGTTGTCAATCCACAGCAACGCGGAGAGATCAGCGGGCATGACCCATCGCGGCGGGTGGGCCAAGTTAATTTTTTGCGCGCCAATGAAAGCGTCACCGATGTTGAACTGGAAGCTAATCGTCGGCTCGCCCGCCATCAACCTGTCTACGTCGTCCAGGTCTACCCTGGTGAAGCGGTGAGCACCGGCGGCGACCACGAGGGGAACTTCGTAGCGGTCCGCCAGTTCCGCGTACTTGCGCACTTTGTCGTTGACCGCCCGCGTCAGCCGGGCGGCATCGACAGGACCAGCTACTCCACTCGGCGCTGCAAATTGTGCGAATAGTCCATTGTTTGAGGCAACCTGGCCGAAGCGATCAGCGAGCACGAGAAAGGTGTATCCGTAGGCGGTGACGCTGGAGGCCGATGGGGACTGCAGTAGGCGCCGGCGTACCTCTTGGGCGACCTTCTTAGCCGTGCCCGCGTCGGGCGCCTTGGGCGGCATGTTGCCGGCCTTCAGGACGAGCACGACACCGACAGGAATCTTCGCGATGCGTTGTTCAAGCGCCTTCCAGGCTCGTTGGCGCGCAAACGTCTCTCGCGGCGGCTGGTCGGTGTGAACCTCGACAAACATGACTGGGCTGCCGTCGGGCGATAGCACGGTCCAATCCGGAGTCAGGCCACCGTACTGGCGTTCGTACGCTACGAGGTACCCAGCCGACCGCAGCGCAGCGCCCGCCGCCAACTCCATCGTGACCGGCCAGAAGAACTCGTCCTTCCAGAGCCTGCCGGCTAGCTGCTCGGCGTCAGAGAAAGGAAGCAGGGCGAGCTGCTCGTCGTACCAGTCCCGCCAATGCTCAAAATCCGGCTCCACTGCGATGTCGAAGGTCAGCCGGCGGCGGTCAGGGGGCAGGCTGCCGAACTGTTGTCGGTGGCGGGCAACGAAATCCTGCCCGAAGAATTTTCCAGACGTCACAGTCTGATCATCAGCCTGGAGTCAAGCAGAATCGCGCTGAGAGACTTGTCCTGGGGCGGACGCCGTCAGGACGCACGCTGCGTCGCCTCCCGCCGACCTACCCGAAGTGGCTTCTGCCCCGGCTGGCAACGCCGCCTCAACCGTTTTGCGGCGGAGCTGACACCCGCGGTCGTGAGGATGCGGCCGAGGAACCGTTTCGCTGTTCGCGAGGATCGCCCCCGCCCGCGCAGCTGACAGACACGGCGTCGAGCGAGGGCCACGGCGCCGGCGAAAGAGGCGGGGAGAACGTTAGCGGTTGAGGTAGGCGGTCAGGCCGCCGAGTTCTTCGCTGGCGATGAAGACCGACCGTACGTGGGTGGCTTTCTCGACGTGCGCGGCGCAGTCCCACGCCGCGTCACCCCACGAATCGGCGACCTTGATCTCGGCCGGCGCGGTGCACCCGGGAGCGCCGCTGAACTGGCAGCGCTCGGGGTGCGGCGTGGCAGCCTGCGCGGCCGCCGCGGTGCGTATTCGGGCGGCCAGCTCTGCGGCGGCGGTGGCGCGCTACATCGATCCGGCCGGCGGGTAGGTCGCATCCTGGTGGTGGGTGGCAGCGGCGGGTCGACGATCACGGTCGCGAGTGCCCGGTTCTGGCGGCGGATCTCGGGTACGAACGGGGTCTCCCAGAGCCGGCGGCGACGGCTTGGGCCTCGGTCCAGCAGCGGTGGGGTCTGCCTGACCGTTGCGCCCTACGGGCAGGACGGCGGGGCGGTAGTTTGTCGGACGCGGTGGGCAGAATGGCGGCCATGACAGCCAAGGTTTGGATCTCACAGCAGCCGTCGCTGCGGTTCGTGCTCGGGAGCGAAGGGCCGTCCGGCTGGGACGAGGTCGGAGAGATCAACTCCAGTCGCGAGACGGACCTGTGGCGGCAGGTGCAGACGTACCTGGGATATCGCAGGGAGGGTCCTCGTCGCCGTCTGGACTTCTACATCGATGGCGACGAGGACCATCCGTGGGTGCTGGCTGCCCGATCGGCATCCGACCTGCGGTTCTGGCTGGCGATCGACGTGTTCGGAGACGGGAAGCGGTTCCTGGTCGCGCGCCGGCAGGCGAAGCTGGCCACGTTGGTGCGGCGGACGCCGGAGGCCCATCCGGGGTTGCTGGCGCGGCCAGTGTTCTTAGGGGTTCGCCTGACGGCAGGTGATGAGGGCCTCTTCGACGATGTAGGCCGTACAGTTGACGACCCCCGCCCGCCGGCCATCGAACCAGGGCCTGACCACCCGGGCTTTTGACGCGGGCAACACTCACATGGACAAGGCCCGCTCCGGCTCACCAAATCGGCAGGCGGGGCTTGACTGAACGTCCTGTAACGACGGTCGGTCGAGTCATGTCCCACCCGAGTGGGCGGCACCTAAAGTGGTGCGGTGCTGACCCTCGGCGTCGACCTCGCAGCGGCGGACAAGCGTACGGCGATGGCCTCGATCGAGTGGCTGCCGGACCGCGCGATGGTGCGGGACCTGGTCCTCGACGTGGGCGATGTCCCTATCGTCGAGGCAAGCCAGCACGCGGACAAGGTCGGGCTGGACTGCCGTTCGGCTGGCCCGAGTCTTTCGTCGCGCTCGTGACGGCCCATCGGTCCGGCCATGTCACCGTCGCCGAGGGCGACGGCGCTCAGTGGCGGCGCCGCCTGGCCTACCGGCTGACGGACGAGGTGGTACGCGGAGAAGCCGGCATCATCCCGCTCAGTGTGGCCGCAGACCGCATCGCTCATGCCGCCTTCCGTTGCGCCGGATTGCTGGCGATGCTGGCCGCCGCCGGACAGGACGTCGACCGGTGCGGCGCCGGCCGGATCGTCGAGGTGTACCCGGCTGCGGCTCTGTGCCGCTGGGGGTTGTCCTACCGCGGTTACAAGGGACGAGGTCAGAACGTGCAGCATGCCGACCTCGTGACCGCACTCTGCGGGGCCGCGCCCTGGCGGGAACTGGGCGCATTCGAGGCGCTGTGTCGGCGCAGCCATGACGCGTTCGACTCGGTCGTCGCGGCCCTGAACGCGCGTGCCGCAGCGATCGGCATGGCAACCCGACCAGACGACGAGCAGCGGGAGGTCGCACGTGTCGAGGGCTGGATCGCCCTGCCCACCGGCCCGCTCAGCGGCCTTGTCGCCGGTGCGGAAGCAGGCGAAAGGCGTTCATGACCTCAGGGCTGAGTTGGCTGGACAGTTCTCGCGACGACCAGCAACGCATGCGCGAGTTGCTCAAGCTCTTCAGCGACACGGAAAGCCGGGACGAGTTGGGCATCGGTCAGGTACGCGACGCGTTCAGCGACCTGCTGTTCCCCGGTACTTCGGTCCTGCAGAACCGGGCGCGGTACCTGTTGATCGTGCCCTGGTGCTTTCAGGAGGCGCAGCGGCGTGGGCTGCGCGGTGACCGCCTCGCCGCGCAGGTCGACCGCAACGAGCGGAAGGCGATCGCCGCTTTGCTTCGCGAAGAGGACACGGCGGGCGTGATCGGCCGACGGGCCGGAGTCGGGGTTCGCACCCTGCCATCGAACATCTACGCAGCAGCCCTGCTGAAGTACGGCATCCGCACCGGTAGCGATGACGACGCACCAGACCGACGACGGGCATCCCGGCTGACCGAAGCCGACGAACTGACCGAGCGGTCGAGCGGCAGCTGGCACCCGACCCTGCCAGGGGCACCGGCGAACTTCCCGAACGAGGTCGAGGGCGGGCTCAGGCTACGCCCGGACGAGGCCCGTTGGCTGCGCGAGAGGATCCTCGACGCGGCACCTGGCACCCTGTTGGCGTACCTGCTCGAGCCCGAGCATCGCCCGGGTTCGGACGGCGAGGCGCCGTGGGACGCGCCGATCGCGCTCACCGCGCCGGAGCCGATCGGCTCCCTGCTGCGGGATGCGCAGCGATTCTCGCTGGCGATGCACGGCGCGGCGCTGCTGTACAACCTGCTCGTCGCCGAGCGGTACGAGCAGGCGGGCCTGTCCGAGCACGAGGAACCGGCGGACCGGTACCGCGACAGGCTGTCGGAGTGGACCGATCGGGTGTCGGCGGAGCAGAGCCTCAAGGGCTGGGATCGGTCGGGGATGTGGACGCTGCTCGTCAAGAAGAATCCGCGGATCAGCACGAACGTCAAGGCACGGCAATTCATCGAGCGGTGGCTCGACGCGGTGACGAGCGGAGCTGCTGGCGACGCTGCCGTTGACCTGGCCCTGCGGGACCTCGTCGGCGAACGGGAACAGTCGGTGAAGAAGGGCCAGTCGCGGCTGATCAACGACAAGCTGTTGCGCACGTGGAGCGGCGCTTCGGGCAGCCGACGGCTGGTGTTCCGTTGGCCGCAGGTTCACCAGATCCTCACGGACATCCACGACGGCTGCGCTGCGGGTCCTTCGGAGGCTGCCGGTGTTCGCGCCTGACTCCCGCGCGCTGCTGCTCGACTCCTTGCGCCCGCCACCGGGCGCGCGGTTGTCCCGGGCCGTGGCGTTGACGTTCACCCTGGACCTGGAAAGTCTGTTGGTCGCACCGTTGGCGTTCGCCGCGCATGGCCTGCGGGAGTCGGCGGACCCGATCGCGGTCATGGAGGGTGTACGGCGCTGCGCGGACCGCATCGACGTGTTCTGTCAGGCGGGGCAGATCGTGGTGCCGTCAGGGGCGTCGGCGCTGTTGGCGTTCGTCGAGCCGATGGTGCACCAGGTGCACCGGCCCAAGCCGGGTCACCTGTTCCACCCGAAGCTGTGGGCGCTGCGGTTCATCGACGACACGACGGGACAGATGTCGCTGCGGCTGCTGGTGCTCAGCCGCAATCTGACCAAGGATCGCGGCTGGGACGTGTGCCTTCGGTTGGATGGCGTGCCCGGCACCCGCCCGAGGGCGGACAACCGGCCTCTGGCTGACCTTCTGCGGCATGCGGTGCGGCTGGCGGTCACGCCGCTACCGGCCGCCCGGCACGCGGCGATCGAGGCGCTGTGCGAGGACCTGCGGCGCGCCGATTGGGAACTACCTGAAGACGCCCGAAGCATGGTCTTCCACGCCCTCGGGGTGCCTGGTAGCCGCCCGCCGGATTTCGCGGGGACGCGTCACCTGGTTATATCGCCGTTCTGCACGCCGGGTGGCCTGAACCGGTGCGCGCCCAGCGGCATGCTGTCGGTGGTGAGCCGGCAGGAGGCGCTCGACCGTCTGCCCGAGGAGAGCCTGACAGGTGCCGAGGCGTTCGTGGTCAGCGCCTTGGCCGGTCTGCCCGCCGAGGAGGCGCCGCCGGGTCAGGAGGTGCTGCACGGTCTGCACGCGAAGGTGTACGTGGTGGAGAAGGGCCACCAGGCGCGGGTCCTGCTCGGCTCGGCGAACGCCACCGACGCGGCGTTCGGCGGCAACGTCGAGTTGCTGGTGGAGTTGGGCGGCAGCCGGAACCGGTGGGGGATCAACGCCCTCCTCGGGCCCGACGCGGGTTTCCGGGAGATCCTCGAACGGCACGAACGCCAGGACGTCACCGAGCCGGAACCCGACACCGGTTTGCTACGCGACCTCATCCGTGACATCGCCGCATTACCCATGTCAGCCACCGTCACGACCTCAGCCGTCGGGTACGAAATCCGGCTCGACTCGCAGGAATCCGTTCCTGAGGTGACGGGTGTACGGATCACCGTGCAGTTGCACACGCGCCGTGGTGAAGCGGTGTCGCTGGTTCCGGGGCAGCCGGTGTCCGCGGTGTTCGTCGGGCTCGCGCTGGCCGATATCACCCCTTTCGTCCTGGTGGTCGCCGAAGACCGTACGGGCCGGGAGCAGACCGTTGTTCTCGCCACCCTGATCGGTGACCCGGCCCATCGGCTTGACCACGTCCTCGCCCAGCAGATCGACACGCCGGAGAAGTTCCTGCGGTTCCTGTTGTTGATGCTCGGCCTCGGCACCGAGGCTGCCGCCGCCGTGAGCGGCGACGCCGGCGGGCAGGGCGTCTGGCGTACCGGCGGCACCGGCATCCTCGAACTGCTACTCAATGCTCTCGTGGACCGCCCGGAGCAGCTCGACGACCTGGCCCGGTTGGTCGCCCGTATCGAAGCCGACGGCGACAGCAGGCGGCTGCTGCCGCCCGGATTCACCGAGCTGTGGCGGGTCATCGACCAGGCACGGGACGTGAGCGCAGAGGAGATGGGCCGGTGAAGCGGTACGACGCAGGGCCGGTCATGGCCGGCCTGAAGGACTTCCAGCGCGCCACCGTCGCGCATATCGTCGACCGGTACTTCGGTGCCGACCCGACCCGCCGGTTCCTGGTCGCCGACGAGACCGGACTCGGCAAGAGCGTCGTCGCCCGGGGCGTCATCGCCCAGACCCTGCAACGGCTGCAGGACGACGACAGCGTGGAACGGGTCGACGTCATCTACGTCTGCTCCAACCAGGACGTCGCCCGGCAGAACATCGACCGGCTGCGGGTCACCGCCGACAAGACCGTCACCCTGTCCAGCCGGCTCACCCTGCTCGCCAAGCACGCACATCGGCTCAACGCGGCGACCGCCACCACCGGCAAGCCGATCAATCTGATCGCGTTCACCCCTGGCACCTCCTTCGACCAGGGCTGGCGGACCGGTGCCGTGGAGGAGCGGGCGCTGATCTTCCTGCTCCTCGAACAGGCCCACTCATGGGGCGGCTGGCGAACCCGAGCCGCGCTGCGCGCGTTGCAGGCGACCGTCGCCACCCCTGAACGCTTCGAGGAGCAGTGCGACAAGCTCTGGGAGCAGCTCGAAGGAGAGATCGACCCGACGATCGCCGAGGGGTTCCTGCGTCGTGCCCGCCACGGCGGCCTGCTCGACGAGTTCGACGCGCTACTCGACGGCATCGGTCGACGCCCCGCCCTGCCCGACGCGCTGCGGGAGAAGGCCCGCACACTCACCGGTGCTTTGCGAACGGCGCTGGCCACCGCCGGAGTCGAGGTCCTCGACCCGGACCTGGTCATCCTCGACGAGTTCCAGCGCTTCCGGGAGCTCCTCGACCCGGACGGTGGCGATAGCGCGGAACTCGCCCGGCACCTGTTCGACCATCGAGCCGCCCGAGTGCTGCTGCTGTCGGCCACCCCGTACAAACCGTTCACCTTCGCCGAGGAGGCTGGTGCCGGCGAGGACCACTACCGCGACTTCCGGCAGGTCCTGCGCTTCCTCACCGACGACGAGTGCTGGCACGCCGACGTGACGAAGACCTTCGAGGCGTACCGGGACGCCCTGGTCCGCGGCGAACCCTGCGGCGACCTACGCGACCGGCTGCGCGCCCTGTTGTTGCGGGTCATGTGCCGCACCGAACGGCCCGCGCTGGGCCAGGACGGGATGCTGAGCGAACACCTCGACCTGGCCGACGACCTCGACCCCCGTGACGTGCGCGGCTACGTGGCGATGCGCCGGGTCGCCGACGCCGTCGACGCACGGATGTCGGTTGAGTACTGGAAGTCCGCCCCCTACTTCCTGAACTTCCTCGACGGCTACCAACTCGGCGACAAGGTCCGAAAAGCGCTCGACGGCAAACCGGAACCCGACGTCACCGCGCTGCTGGCCACCGCGCAACTACTCGACGCCGACACGATCAACCGACGAGAACCCGTCGATCTCGGCAACGGCCGGCTACGGCGACTCGCCGCAGACACCGTCGACCGGGGCTGGTGGCGACTGCTGTGGCTGCCCCCGTCCCTGCCCTACCACACCCTCGACGAACCGTTTACCACCGCAGCGGCCGAAGGCATCACCAAGCGACTGTTGTTCTCCTCCTGGAACGCCACCCCCACCGCGGTGGCCGGACTACTCAGCTACGAAGCCGAACGCCGGCTCGGCGGCCACGGAAAGGAAAGCCGGCACCTCGACTACCGCACCGAACACAACCGCCCAGCAGCCATGAGCGCCCTGGCAATCTTCTGGCCCCATCCCGCCCTCGCCGCGCTGTGCGATCCGCTGGCCCTGGCCCGGCAGCGACCGGACGAGACCGCCCCGCTGGCCGTGTTCGAACGCGAGGTGCGGGAACGGCTACTCGCTCACGTCTCCACCGATACGGCGGTCGCCGAAGCGAGCCCGGCTGAGCCGTGGGAACTGGTCTTCCGGTGGCCCGGCGCCGACCCCGGCCCGGACGACGCCGCTGCCGCCCTGGGTACCACCGCCGACGAGCAGACAACGGCCACCGGCCTAGATCGGCACGTGGAGCGAGCTCGTGAACTGGCCAGCAACGCCCGCTACCCGGCAGCAGACCATCTCCACGGTCTGCTCGGCAGCGTCGCGGAGATCGGCATGCACGGGCCGGGCAACATCGCCTGGCGGGCCCTGTCCCGACTGATCCACCCCGACGACGCGGTCACCTCCGCAGGGCACTGGCGCGCCGCGGCGGTACTGGCCAACGGACTGCGGTCCCTGTTCAACCGGCCGGAATCCGCCCAACTGCTCGACAGCCTGTCGATGGGCCCGGTCTACTGGCAGGCGGTACTGCGCTACTGCGCCGCCGGCGATCTGCAAGCCGTCCTCGACGAGCACCTGCACACCCTGCGCAGCGGGGCCGCCGACATCCGCCTCGACGACGAGGAACTCTGCCGGCTGGCCGACGAGACACGGCAAGCAATCACCAGCCGACCATCGACGTACGAAGCCTTCGACCCGCGTCATCCCGAAGAGCGGATCAAACTGCCCGGCCGGTTCGCGCTGCGCTACGGCGGCCGCGGCGAAGAACAATCCCAGGCCGACCGCAAAGCAGTCGTACGGCGGGCCTTCAACAGCCCGTTCTGGCCGTTCGTTGTCGCCACGACCAGCGCCGGCCAGGAAGGCATCGACTTCCACCAGTGGTGCTCCGCCGTCGTGCACTGGAACACCCCCGCCAACCCCGTCGACTTCGAACAACGCGAGGGCCGAGTGCACCGCTTCGGCGGACACGCCGTACGCCGCAACGTCGCCGCCGCACACCGCGCCGCTGCCCTGCGCTCCCCCGGGCCGGACGTATGGAAGGCCCTGTACGACGCGGCACGAGCAAAATCCGGAGAACTCGGCGACTTCGCCCCGTACTGGGTGTTCCCCGGCCGGGCAAAGATCGAACGGCACGTCCTGCCGTACCCCCTCAGCCGCGACCAAGCGAAACTCGACCGGCTCAAATCCGACCTGGCAATGTACCGGCTGGCGTTCGGCCAACCCAGGCAGGAGGACCTGCTGAACTTGCTGCGACGGCGGGAGACCGGCGCGGCGGGCGTACCCGACATCCTGGATCTGCGACCGGCCCCTGAATGGAAGCGACAGTGACCGACCAGCCAGCCTCGCAGCTCATCCTCACCGCAGCGCGCCATCTCGCGAAACACAAGCTCGACTTCAGCCGAGCGGAGCTGATCGACGAGGTCCAACGGCGCGACCCCACGCGGCACCCACAGTCGCTAGGCCCGGTCATCCAAGGAATGACCCGGTATACCACCGGCGGCCCGCCGAGCCCGTGCGGGACGCCGCTCATTCGGGTCGGGCGCGGCCGGTACACGATCGCCGACAGCAGCCAATCGACTTTCGTCTTGACGCAGCCGATCAGCGCGATGTCGACCCGCATCTCGCCGGGCTCGGCCGGCTTCGAGTGCCCGTTTGGGAGCTGGGCCGGGATCGCTGGCTGAGTTGTAGGGTAAGAGGTCGACCACCCGGCGGCGGCCCGCGACCTTTACATATCGCCGCTGTACATCCGCCGGCGCGCCTACGCCGAACCTCGTCACCACCGGCCGCCTCGTCGAACCCGAGCATGTCGAAGGCGTGGCCGAGCGCGTCCCGCAGCTACCCCATCCTCGATGCCGTGACCGCAAAGCGCGCCGCTCCGCCGAAGTCAAGCTCAAGCTGCCCCCGGCCAGTCACTGCCGCGCCACTGCCTTGAGCACCTCAAGCTCCGCATCGTCATGCGTCGACCCGATGTGCACGACATCGCGACCCACGCCGCCCCGTCCGAGCCACAGTTGCGGCACGGCGTCAATTCAGAGTCGACGCGAGACGCGGAGCCGGTATCACCACGTCACATCGAGGTGTGGGTACAGAGCCCCGAATGAATTCAAGATGCCGAGCTGCGGACGGTTCATACACGATCGCCCCGTCCAAGTAGCGCACGACCACTGATCCTGAGCAGCAGCGGCCCTTCCCCGCCCCAGCCGACGGCCATGACTCCAATAGATGCCCCCTCCCTGCAGGAAGCTCGTCCGATGAGTGGCAATTCTTGCTGAGTTGGGTGCAGGCGACGCGTGCAGCGGGAGCTGCCTCCCGCACGCCCTCTAAAATCTGCGGCAATGGATTCGCGAACCTGCTTCTACCGAGTGAAAAGACCACCACTTCCGGTTGGACCGCGCTACATAGGTCCCGTGCGAAAGCTCGGTTGTCCCTGCCACCGGAGCCGCCATGATGCGGAAACACTAGGAGGGGAGCGCGCAGGTCAACACCCCGGCTAAGAAGGGACCTGAACCCTGCGTCATCTAGATCCCCTGGCAGCAGGGCGACAGGAGTCCCGTCAAATTGGACACGAATCACAGCCGACATGCGATTGCTAGTAATTGGTCCGAGTTTGTGTCGTGCAGGTGTCGGACCGATTCCAGCCATCACGATATCGGGGTGCAAGACATCAATGGAGACTCGGTCGAAGTCCAAGTCTCGGTCGACCCCAACGTTCAAGTTGCTGTGGTAGCGCAAGAGCCGCTGTTCATGACGTAGTGCAGCTTGGTGAAGGAGGTCTAAGTAGGTCTCGGTGTCCTGAATTGCTGTAGGACTACACCACAGGTTGTCGATCGTCACTGCCGGGTCTGCCAGCATCTTGGCCGCTCCACCAATATGATCCTGATCTGCATGCGAAAGAAGAAGATGGACTACCTGTTCGCAGCCGTTGCGGGTCAAAGCAGGGATGAGTTGTTTCGTTTGCGGAACGTCAATCAGTGCGGACCGGGCCCCATCCCGGACCACTGTGCAATTTCCGTGCCCTACGTCCAGGACCACGAGTTCTAGCATATCCGGACTGGAAGCTGGCTGCACCTTGTCATGCCCTTTCACTTCCAGCCCTCCGGAAGCCCGGGCGCGGGCCTAATATTCTTGAAGTACAGGTCTCCACCACTTTCCGCGTAGATATTCACCTCTGCAACGAAGCGAGTCCCCCTAAGAACGACGCCATCAATCGAAAGACCGTCGGTAACAATCGATGCTGGCATGTCAACGGCTTCATTCGGCCGCCATGCAGTCACTAAAACTTCAGCAACCGTGCCGCTAGGGCCGGCCCGAAGCCCCTTGACCCGAACCACGGCTTGGTAGGCACGACGCTCTTGGCTGAATTCACCGAGGCATTCCGCTCTCGCTTGCTCAAGGGCCCCACGAATCTTTGCTGGATCACCAACATCCGTCCCTCGGTTCAAGAGGCGAGGGATATCGGCGCGCCAGGCGCGAATCGAGGTGCTTTCGTCGCTATTGGCATAACTGGTCATGAGAACTGCCGGAATCTTTCGCTGATTGCTTCGTGCGACAAACTCGGCGCCGTAGTAAGGTATGCTCTTCTTCTTACCCAGGCGGTGGTCGCTAATCACTGCGCCAGCGACGGCGCGGACTTCCTCGATCAAGAAATCAACGCCCCGCGGGTCCGGTGGGACCCAGATCGGCTTGAGGTCGAGGTCTTCTAATGTCCAGACGACGGCGCGAAGGTTTGCCTCATCATCCTCCACCACGGCGATACGGTCTCCGGCGCGAAGTTCTGCGACCATCGCTGGCAAAAGGTGCTCCCTGCGGAATCATTGTTTCCTAAAAACTAGATACGCGAAATAACGCGAGGAATCTCGATGTTGAACTCCGCTCCTCCAAGCTCGCCTTCCGCCTTGCCGTTGACCCGGCCGCCCAGATCACGTGTCACGTCGCTGACGATTGTCAGGCCGAGGCCGGTCCCATCCTCCCGTGTTGTGACGCCAGGCAACCATATATCCCCAATAGCGACTTTCCCTGTGTCAATACCCGGCCCATTGTCGAGCACGCTTAGGATGACCAGGTCATCGGTCGTTTCTGTTCGAATCACGATCGTTCGCTGATCCGCGCCTCCGCTATGAGGGTGAAGAAACGCGTAGGTTGCGTTCGCCAGCAAGTTCGCGAGTATTGCCTCGATGGCTGAGACGCTTGCCTGAACAGGGGTCCCCATCTCGGAAAGCTGACGCTCGACCAAAATAGCTGCGCTGTCCAAATGTGGCTGAAAGATCGGTAGAAGACCATCGACCACATCGTTAACACTGACGATCTGAGGCTTACGCTTTCTGCGATGCAGTAATCGAAGGGGAATTTCAGCGAACGTCCTCAGAGACGTAGCGGCAGCCTGGATCGCACTAACCTGGTCGCCGAGCCGCCGGGGATAATCCTCGATCAAAGATGCACCACGGCGGGCGATCACGCCCGCTGCCTGTTCGATGAGATCTACCGGCTGCTTCGTCTCGTGGGCGAAGACCGCCGTCGTCGTGCCCACCGTGCTCAGGGTCCGATAGAGGACCAGATCACTTTCGACCGAGCTTACTTTCTCGTCGTAGGCCGATTTGAGATCGTCCGTTGCGGCACGGACCTCGGCTCGCTCGCGCGGAGGTAGCGACTGGATTGCGTTCTCAAGGCGAGTCAGTGCCGACCGCATTCGGTCTCGATTCTCCGCCTTCCGCTCAGCTTTACGCGCCTCACGAATTCGTAGGCGTTCATTGGCCGCCCAATCGAGTACGTTACGGCCAAATCGAGCGAGTTCCCGGAAGCTCGAAGTCTCGAGGAAGCCTGTCCGGTCGGTCTTAGGTATGAGTAGTTGAGCCTCGTCGACGACAGAGATTCGACCCAGGGCTGTGTTGGTGCCGGGGCGGAGTTCCGGGCTGCGAACCCGCCGCAGATTCATGTCAAGCCAGTCGTGACCCTCGTCCCCGTAGGGGTGAACGCGAAGCCCGCGGTGATAGAGGTGCACACCGCCGACTGCACGGAGCCACTTCTTTACCTCGGTCACCGTGCGCTTCGTGTTGCGCACGACAAAAGCCTCGTTACTCAACACAAAAGCCCAAAGCTCGAACGTGGCCGCTGGCGCGAGGTACGCCAGGGCGGGTTGCTGGCCTCGCTCCGCACCCGCCGAGCTGATCGCGAAGTGGTCGCCCGTCGCCACTTCTGATCCACGCCAGTCCACCAACTTCGCAGAGGCCTGCCCGTTATCGTCCAGTTCTGCTACAACCCGATACTCGGCTTCTTCAAAATAAGTAGTTCGCACGATTTTCTCGAGCATCCTAAATTCGGGTGCATCGAGGGTGGTTCGGAAGCCCTCTGGTCCGGGAAATGGTCCTGTCAGCAGAACAAACGCCCGGGCGAGGCGTTCAACGTCCTGCGAGTCGAACCCCGCATTTAGGTCAACAATCTCGATTTCCGTACCTGAAGGCTGCGTTGTGGGACGCCTATCCAGCGCCAGCGGAACGTCTTCGACCGCCTCGGCACCATCGAACGCGGTCCAGTCAATGCGGAGGATGTACTCGGTATGAGGCTGGGTCTTCGGGCGAGTAGTGAGCGTGACAGCGCGACCGAGCCGGAGGGCCGCTAGCCGGCCTAAGCCCTTCTCGCCGACCTTTCGTCGACCAGTACGACTGTGGGTGGCTTGAGCCTTGGACGACTTCCCGAGGAGGAGCCAGCCACTAATGATTTCGTCGCCCGTCATACCGTCGCCGTTATCAGCAACGGTTACACGCCCGCCTGCCACATCAACACCATCTAGCTCGACCGTACACATCGTCGCATCGGCGTCATAGGCGTTGCGCACTAACTCGACGACTCCGAGGTCAGGGTGCGGAACAAGTTCCTCGCCGAGCCGGCGCAAGATCTCGGGCGAGAAACGAAGGTTGACCTTGGTCATCTAACTGGCTCCCATGAGGACGTGTCTCTGCCTGCTAGCCAGCAGCGGGGGTTCCTTAGAGTAAGTCGGTGAGTGTGCCTTGTACAGGTCGGCAACTGTGTCGGGACCCCGACTCGGCGACTTTGAACAGATGAGAACTCGATTTCTGCGCCTCCGCACGGCCCACCGGCCCGGCCGAACACAAACTCGCCCTCCACTGCTCGAGGTGGGACTTCGCGATCCAGTTGATGAGGGATGCCCCGCCTGCTCGAGACCGGCGGCTTCAGACTGCAACTACACCCCTGATCGCGAGAGCCAACTTACGGAATTTCTGAATTCCATGCATGACACCATTTGCAATACGCCGCTCCACCATCAGCAATTTGTTTGCATTCAGGACATTTCCTCCTCACATACAGCTGACCACTATATACATATGTCCTACTCATGCACTGAGAGCAATAAACCGTATCGTCTTCCTCAAAGAGATATTCCGCTTTCCCGCACGAAGCGCATTTGATCACCTCTCCACTCGTCACATCGGGCATTGGGCTACTCTGGGCAACAACTTATGCCAGTGACTCCCCCCGATCTCCATAATCCAGACGAAGGTTCCGTTCGCGATGTTGTCATGCCGGCGCTGGCGTTCGGCGAATTTTCTAATACTCCTATAGGCGGTCGTGAAGCCAGCGATCTCTAGACCCTCCGCTGCGAAGGAGGTGGCGATCTCGTCCCGTCGTAAATAGTCGAGTTCACCGTCGTTCTCCACGCAGTCCACGACCCAGAAGCGCCGCGATACTGGATTGCGAAGGATGATATCTGGCCAACGAGAACCCAGGTTCAGTGGTATACCGAGGCGATGAACATCATCTCGGAAGGCCTCGCCAATACGGTCGCCATCCCGATCGTCGACGTATACCACCTCGTAGTCTGCAAGGAAGTTAGCGCAGTAGAGACTCACTGTCGTGGGAACAAGCCTCCCACCCTCGTTGGCGGCCCACGCAGCGGCCTCTGCCGTCTTCATTCGCGCTCTCCGTGAGTCCGTCCCCCTAATCCACTCTGAGAGCGCTGCTTCAAACTCCTCGCCTGTATCGCTGTGCAGAAGGGACCGAAACTCGTCGTCGAGCATGTACGAATCGTAAGGGCTCTTGGGTTTCCAGTAATATCGAATGAACTGACGCTGGCCGGGATCGGCTGTTCCTATTATCAGGATCCCGGCTTCGCGTAGGGGCAATTGGACATAATCCCGATTCTCGCGATCGGGAGTTGAGCGCCCTATTCGACGGGCCACTTCCTCTAGAAGCTTCCTGTTTGGCGCACCGTCCGAAAACTTGAAGCCCAGCTTCGCCATCGCTTTGATAGGGTTTGGCAAGTTCTCGTCATCCAAGGCGAGAATGGCCGCCTCGCGCTCCGGCGAATACTGGCCCAAGGCGGTTAAAACCCGGGCAATGCGCTGGCGCTTCTCGTCCTCATTGATCACCTGTTGAGTGTGCCGCTGACACAAGCCGTTGTCAGCAGAGTCGCACGGCGTGTCGACAGTGACGACGGCAAGAACATCGACGCTTGCCGGAAATAGCACGGTAACTAAAATTGACTGGACTGCCGCGCTAGCCCGATTTGCGGGGGGTTTGGCTAGCTCCTCCGCCAGATTGACTCGACAGCGAGTCGATCTCGTCCTACCGAGTTCACTCCGAAGCCGCCCTCACGCGCCCCTGCCGGAGCAGCTCCTATACCGGCCAGCTCCGGAGGGGCGCTCCGCCACCGCCTTCACCGAGGAGGCGACCGCGACGCCCTCGCAAGATCAGTTGACCTCTGGTCTTGGCTGTGCCTCGTAGGGCCCGAGGAAACGCTCGCCGTTGAAATGGATCAAGTGCGTAGGAGCGTCCCGGATCCACACGTCTGTCTCCCAGGCAATATCGACGGCGGCGGCCCGGAAGGTGGCTCTGTCCGGGAAGGCGGTCACGAACACCAAACCGGGGCGACAGCCGGCAAACAGCTTCCGCAGCTCATCGACTCGCTTTGCATCCATTGGGCCGACTGACTGGTATGCCTCGACGCAGACCAGCCAGTCCCGGTCGACGTCATGCAGAAGCACGTCGGGCATCTTGCCATGCGGGTCGACCTTGATGCCGAGGTCGGCGAGGTACGTCTCTTCGTTCACGACCCACTTGGCACCTGTGTCGCCCAGGTACACGACCTTGGCGCCCGGGGTGTAATAGGCCGCGAAGTCCTCTACTACCGCCGCGATCAGAGCGCTGTGCTTACCGGCGCTGAGCGTCACGTTGGACTCGTCCGGCAGCCGCACCGGCACCCGGTGCCTCTCCCGCTCGGCGGCCCACCGGTCCCGGAGCGACCCGAGTTCCTGCTCGAACCTGGCCCGAGCGGCAGGCCAATCCGGCGTGCCGAAAGTCCGAAGCGCGGCAAGCGCGATTTCCGTCGGCCGGTACGAATAGTCGCCGCTGTTCACCGCCCGGTCCGGCGCGTCGCTGTTGGCCTCAAGGATTCCCGCAGCCATGAGCTGGTGAACGCTGTCCTTGCGGACGCTTTCCCGACTGTTGGGGGCATATCGAGCTGGGTCCTTCCGCCCCTTCTTCACCCAGGGGTAGCGCGCCACCATCCAGTTCATGCTCTCAGTGATACCGAGTGTTTGCTGTCGCGCTGTTGCCCACGGCCTATCGGCGTCCAGGTCAAGCATGCTCAGAAGCACAAGAGCTGTGCGGACGTTCTGCTGCGGCGTAGGTAGCCCCAGCTGCTTCAACGCGCTTTGCGCCTCTCGAACACGGGCATTCTGCTCATCTTCCGCAGACACAGGGGTGCTCCAAGGTCACAGGTACAGGCCTGGCAACACATCATGCACGACTGGATCCACGGAGTCGCTATTGACCGGCTGCCCGATCCTCGATCCGATCAGGCGCAGCTGCTCCAGCGACGGGTACCGAAGGCTGCGCAGGTCGCCCGCATTAATCTGTGTGTGGCCGCTGAACAGGCGGACGAACTGGTCGACCGGCGCACTGTTCAAGAACGCCGCCAAACCGGCCGCGACCTGGGGATCCATGCCAGCCTTGTTCGCGTGGAAGACGTTCAAATGGTTCTCGATCGCGACGGTCGCGCCTGGTAGGTCCTCGGGCAGCAGCAGCGCTGCGCTGATCCGCCTTGGCTCCTCTTTGGCGCTGAACCTCTTCACCAGCACATACGCTCCTGATGGAAGCAGAAGTGGCGCGGTGTCGATGTTGTCGGCCAGGGCGTTCGGCTTGCGGCCCGTAGGCATCGGCCAACTGATCCGCCCGGCGCTCAAGTGCCCTGGATAGAGCAGCGGTACCGTGCCCACACCATTCTCAGCCCGCAGGTTGTCCCGAGTCCGGAAGTCTACTACGCGGCCCGTGCTTACCTTCAGCTCAAGATCGGCAAGCGAGGCGGGCAGCTCAGCCACCCTCTCAGCCAGCTTGAGGCCGGTGATGTCAGTCGTGATCCGGATGAATGACTTGGGATCGGTCGGGCTTACCACCTGCCCATATGGCACCTCATGCGAGATCGGGCGATCGGTGTACCCCTCGCTGGTCGAGATCCGTACGGCGCTCGGCACGTCTCCAACGACTGCCCGGAAGATCACGTTCTCTTGAAGAACCTCGCTGTCCGCGAACACGACGTTGCGCTTGCCGAAGACATGCAGGTTACGCAACGCAGCGGTACTCAGAAGCTCCTCCCGAAACTTCTGGAAGTAGGTGCCGTTTGCGAAGCTACGCGGGGTGATAGCAATAAGCTGACCGCCAGGTGCAAGCAGCCGCAACGCGAGCAGGACAAATGCCGTATAGAGGTTCGTCGTGGGCGCGCCTACGGAGTCCAGCACGGCACGCTCAGGGCTGTCGGCGCGGATCTTGCGGTATGGCGGATTCAAGATCGCCAGATCGAACTGCGGCTCTGCACCAGTCCGTAGCTGTTCGGAGGCCCAAACAAGGAAGTCGTCGGTGTACTGATCGAAAGTGACGGGGTGCGCATCGGCGCAATCCGCGAGTGTGGCAGCCAGCTCGGCGTTGACATTGGGATCAACCTCGAACGTCGTCAGGTGCAGCTTCAGATCAGGAGCTTCGCGGGCGGTTCGCGCGACTAGCGCCGCGGTGAGGGACCCCGTACCGGCACCCGCGTCGAGGCTGCGGATGCTCACCTTATCAGGAAACTCGGCGAGACCAACGATCAGGTCAGCGGCTGGCGCTGGCGTAAAGAACTGCCCGAGCTTGGCGCGCGTTACGTCGGTCAGCTGTGCACCGCACGTGAGCCGGCGTTGCTCCGCGCGCGCCATGAGGTCGTCGGGCGTGGTTGTCATGCGCTCAGTCTGCCTGCTCGTAGTAAAAGGATCGAGTCAGGGCTGGCAACGAGGTTGCGGTGTCTCGGGCTGCCACTGCCTGTCGGCGCTGCTCAGGGCAGCGAGAACATCGCCGCCGGGTTGCATGAAGCAGCTCGGGCACGACGGACGAGGTGCCGGCAGGCCGGGTCAAGGCGCAGAGTTCCTGAAAGCAGCTGGCTTCGACCGACGGGGCCAACGCTCGCGGCCAGTCGAACCGCGCCGCCAGCGGACGCCACGTCGGCAACCGACGGGTTCAGGGCCGGGCACGGATCCGGCACAACCGAGCGCGAGTAACGACGAGAGACGGCGGAAGTCGACGCAGGGTTTCAGCAGATTAGAAGCCGTGCCCGGATCCCGTGAAAGGTCAGGACACCGGGGCTCTACTTCCAGAGAAGATGTACGGGAGGGGGCTTGACATCCTCGGTAGCACGCTGCGGTGCCTCAGATCTATTGGCGCTGCCTGGATCAATGGGCAGACGCCAGCTGCGGGCGCTGATCCTGTGGCGGCGGGTGGGCAGCCTTCGGGCTATGCCGGCCTCGTCGTCCCACGTCGACGTGGGACGACGGCGGCAGTTGCTTCGGCTGCGGCGTGTGAGAGTTCGGGGAGGACGTCGCCGTAGAACTTGGCGGTGAAGTGTGGGCTGGAGTGGCGGAGTCGGTTGGAGATGACTTTCATCTGGACTCCGGCGGCGAGGCCCATGGTGGCGGCGCCGTGGCGGAGATCGTGGAGTCGGATGGGTGGTAGTCCGGCTTGGGTGGCGAGGTGGTGGAAGTGGTCGGTGACGTCGGCGGGGTGGAGCCGCTCACCGGTCGGGGTGGTGAAGACCAGTCCGGTCTTGGTCCAGGCGGCACCGGCGGCGAGGCGTTCGCGGTGTTGCCGGGCGCGGTGGGCGCGTAGGACCGCGACGGTTTCGGTGTCGAGGGCGACGGTTGCTTCGCTGTCGGTGGTTTTGGGGGTGTCGATGGCGGTGGCCCAGCCGTGTTGGACGAGTTGCCAGCGGACGGTGAGGGTGGCGGCGTCGAGGTCGAGGTCGTCCCAGTGCAGGCCGCAGGCTTCGCCTCGTCGCAGGCCGGTGAAGGTGATGAGGTGGTAGAGGGCGTAGAGCCGATCGTTCGCGTCGTGGGTGTGATCGAGGAATCTGCCCGTGTGTTCGGGTGTCCAGATCATGACGGGGCTCGGGGTCTTGCCGGTGTCGCGCCAGGTGCGGATGCGTTGGGCGGTCCAGACGGTGGGCTTGGGCGGTCGGGCTGTGGGTAGTTCGATCATGAGGGCGGGGTTGGTGTCGATGTAGCGGTGGCGGCGCATTGCGTCGTTGAGGGCCTTGCGCAGGGTGGCGTAGATGACGTGCATCGTTCTCGGGCCGACGATTCGCTGGTTCCTGACCTGGTCACGTTTAGCCGGGTCCCGGCTGGCACGCAGAGTGGCGATGGTGGTGTTGCGTTCGGCGATGGCGTCGTACATGGCGTCGATGTGGCCGGGGCGGAGTCGGTCGATGCGCAGGTGGCCGAGGTGCGGGATCAGGTACAGCCGGATGTGCCCTTCGTACGAGCGCAGCGTGCCGGCCTTGATGTTCTTCCGTCCGGCAAGCCAGTCCGTCAGATACGCCTCCATGGTGGGTAGCTCGGTGGGGGTGATGTCCAGGTGCAGCGCCCGCCGGATCTGATCCGGTGTGGGGATGGGCGCGCCGGACTTGACGGCGCGCTCGATGAGGTCGCCGGTCTTGATGGTGACGTGCGGGTCGGTGGGGTCGGGCACGGCCAGGGCGGCGCGGATGCGGTCGAGGATCGCGTCGGCGTCGGCCTGGGTGGTGTAGGGGCCGTGGCGGAGTGGGCGGCGGTGCCGTCGGCGCGGGCGGGGATCTCGATCTGCCAGTGCCAGTGGCCGTGGGTGCGGGACCAGCCGCCGCCGGGCCGACGAAGCTGGGGACAGGAACGTCCGAGTCGCCGGCCGGTGGTGGTGTCGCGGCAGCCGCAGCGTTTGAAGGTGGATCCCTTCATGGGTTGTCTCCTGGGTGCTCGGCGTGGTGCCGCCAGCGGTGTCGGTGGTAGTCCGCTGGTGGCGGGGTCGTTGCATCCACGCTCGTCACGGGGGCGGAATCAAGTCGCCGGCCGTCGTCGGGGGTCGGGGCGGTGTTGTCGAGGAGGAGGAGTCGGAGGAGGCCGGCGACGGGGACGATGATGCGGCTGCGGCGGTGGGCAGGGTGGTGGCGGCGCCGAGCGCGCGGATCCGCTCGACGGTCCACGGCGTACCGGCGGTTGGCGGGTGTGGGCTGGTCGTTGCGGTGTCGCGGGTTGAGGTGATGTTGGTGTTCACGGTGTCGGTTCTCCTGACTGCGGTTGACGCTGATGCGAGGCGAGTGAGGTGGTGGGCGTAGGAGCGGCGGGCGGTGCCGGTGGTGCGCTGTCATCGGTCTCTGTCTCGGCCTGACGGTCATGAGACGAGGACGCCGCAGGTTGGTCGGCTTTGAGGATCTTCAGCAGCTGCGATGCCCTGGTGTTGGACACGGTGTGCCCGGTCGAGCGCAGCGCCGCGGCCAGTGCGGCGCGGGTCAGCGGCTTGCCGTCGGCAGCACGCTGCTCCCGGACGCGTCTGGCGACGGCGAGCAGCTCGGCGGTGTCGGTGGGGTGGGCGGACGGTCCGCGTCGTGACGACCGGCGTCGCTGCACCGGTCCACCAGCACGGGGACCGTCCGGCTCGTGGTGATCGTGATGGTTGCCGGTGTCGTGGACGGTCCGCGCATTGGGTGGTCGGTCGGGATCCGGTGGGGTGGACCGGCCGTCGCGGTCCCCGTCCGGCTCGGCCAGGATGACGGTGGTGGACTGGTCCGCCGGCTCGGCGGTGGACGGGGCGGTGTCCGCGTGCGTGGGCGTGGATGCGGCGGTGTAGCCGAGGGCGATCTTGACCATGACGAGGAAGCCGAGAGCGGGCACGGCTGCGGCGATCCAGCCGATCGGTGACGGCTCGGCCTCCACGACCTGCGCCGCGAGAGACAACGTCACCGCGCAGGCCAGCACCGTCGCCGGGAACACCACCGACACGCCGGATCGTTTACGGCGGCGGAGTTCCAGGCCGGAGGCGACCGACATCAGTTCCAGCACGATCGCGTCCGCCCACGCCAGCCAACCCGGCTGGCCGTGAGCGGCGGCGACGTCGCGGACGTGGGTGAAGCTGGCCGCACCAGCAGCCCCACCGATAGCAAGCATGATTACGACCTGGACGACACCCTCGGCCCGGCTACGCCCCGAACTGGCATCCGGATCACCTGCTGCAGTCGTGGCGGACCACCTCCCCGGACCGGACCGCCCCCGGTCCCGGTCCCGGTCGCCAGAACGGGACGAGCGGACGGACGGCCCCGACACACCGGTCCGGGACCGTGAACAGACTGGTCCGGACGGGAATCGCGGACCGACCGGATGGGAGCCGGGACGATACCTCCGCCATCGCACTGTCAGGACGGTCCGGCTCTGTCACCGGTCTGTCAGCCGCCTCCGGTGAGACGCTGACAGACCGATGACAGAACCACCCCGATGCGGTGTCGTACGCGGACCGTGCGGTGACGGTGTTCGGGAAGCTGTCGAGGTTCATGCCGCCTCCCCGTTCAGGTCACGGGCGTCGGCGACCCACACCGCCAGGTCGGCGAGCGTCGACCGCTGGCCGTCACCGCCGGGCACAGCCCACACCGCCTGCGCGGGACACAGGCCCGCCGCGGCGGCGTGATCGCGGGCTCCGGTAGCAACCGGCACCAGCAGCGGCATATCGGCCAGCAGGCGGCGTAGGTTGCGTTCCCGGGCGGCCGAGTGCAGCCAGAACAGCACCGGCCACACCCGCCCCAACGCGACGAACCAGTGCCGGTAGCCGAGCAGCTTGCCGGTCAGCACCGACAGCTGCTCACCACCGGTGTCGTACTCCACGAAGAACGGCACCCCGACACCCCGCACCGTCCACAGGCCGTAGCCGTCCGGACGGACCCGAGGCTGATAGGCGCGCACCAGAGCAGGATCCTCCGGCCGCGTGAACACCCCCAAGCGTTGACACGTCGCCTCCGGCAACCACTCCCCCAGCCGGGTGTCCGGGTGGGTGCGGGCGTAGCCGGCGAGGTCGGTGAAGAAGCCGTTCACACCAAGCCGATGCGCCAAGGTGCGGCTCGACGTCCACCGGCGCCGCTCCACCCGGGCATGATCACGACGCGGTGGCCGCTCATCGCGGCCGGCGGCCACGACCTCCGCACCGAGCTGGTCGATGACGTAGTGATACGGGTACGAGCCACCGTCGGCGCGCTGCGGCCGGAACCGCGCCACCAGCCGCAGCCGATAGAGGGTGCGCAGCCGCCGCTGGCAGAAGTCCAGCGATGGGAACAGCGCCTGGGCGATTTGGAACGAGGTCAGTACACCGTGGTCGTACAGCCAGCCCAGCAGCACCCGATCACGGGTGGTCAACTGCGACTGCACACGCAGAACCGGATCATCCATCCACCATCACCTCCACTCCGATACGCATGTGGGCTCCCCAGGGGGAGAGACCCGAGACCAGGACGGGTCTGTCGCAGGACAACCAGCCAGTACTGACAGACGGATTGACCTGCGGTGTGAGCGGGAAAAAGGGGTCCGTTCGGGCGTCCGGCTGAAGACCGACCCCAACGGGGACGTCAACTCGGACCCCGGAACGGGGGTCAACACGGGATCTGTCACCGCCACCGGCAGAAGACCGGAACTCGGTGAGATGGCATGTACAGAGAACACGAAAGCTCCTTGATCGAAAAGAATGGTGGCGTCGACGGTCGCGACGCCGTAGGTGTGCGCCGCAACCACATGCGGGCACGGGAGACTGCGGCAAGGCGCACTGTGAAGTTGTCAATGAACACGCCGACCGACGCACCGGCCGACACGAGGACAGATCAGGGCAGCAACGACCGACACGACCACCAGTAAGGCGGTCGCGACAGCGGGAACAGCGGTAGCAGTTGCGGAGGGCAGGGCGGCACCGTGCCACGCCGGTAGCGGGCTCGACTCAGCCTGGGGCAGATACTCCGGGAGCCGTCGACACCACGACGGCCCGGCGGGGCGTCGACTCAACCCGCCGGAGAAAGATCCTTCATGCCGAACCCCCTGCCACTCGAACCCATCGACGGCCCGTCCACTCCCGAGCCTCGAACGACCGGCGACGCTTCCGAAGGAGCGCCACCAAACCGGCCGATCCGACCCGGCGGCAGACCGCCACGCGGCCGCGTTCGTACCAGTACGCCTCCGCCGGCAGCACCCTGTCAACCAGCATCACCGGCAATCGATCAAGACGTTTCCGGACCCAGCCGGACCCACTGGCACCCGCCAACCCGCACAGGGCCCCCAGCCGGACAAATTCCCTGCCGAAAAATCTTGGCCTACCTGTTCAGCCATTTCACCTTGTGAGACAGTCCTCTCGCTGACCGAGCAGGCCCGCGCAGGGGTCGCCGAGGTCCCCGTCGGCGAGTCGGACCCGCATGGCTTCCACAACCGGGTTGCACTCGGTGTGGCGACGGCTCAGCACTGGCCCACCGGGCGGCCCGGGTCGCGGTGCACGTTGATCCCGATGGGAGCACCGGACACAATCGCCGGGTGATCGCGAGCGTGTTCTTCGATGTGGGCGAGACCATCGTCGACGAGTCCCGGGAGTACGGCACCTGGGCGGACTGGCTCGGCGTGCCACGCCACACCTTCTCGGCCGTCTTCGGAGCGATCATCGCTCGCGGCCTGGACTACCGGGAAACGTTCCAGGTCTTCCGGCCAGGCTTCGACCTGACCGAGGAACGAAAGCGCCGCACGGCGGCGGGACAGCCCGAGTCCTTCACCGAGGAGAACCTCTATCCGGACGCTCGACCGTGTCTGGCCGCGCTACGCGAGTCCGGGCTACAGGTCGGCCTGGCCGGCAACCAGACGGCACGGGCGGAGACCATCCTGCGCGCCCTGGACCTACCGGTCGACGTCATCGGCACCTCCGACGGCTGGGGCGTGGAGAAGCCCTCCGCCGCATTCTTCGACCTAGTGATCGCCGAGGCGGGATGCCCAGCCGACCATGTGCTCTACGTCGGGGACCGACTGGACAACGACATCCGGCCCGCACAAGAGGCGGGTATCGCGACGGCCTTGATCCGCCGCGGCCCGTGGGGCTACATCCTCGGCAACAAGGCGATCAGCGACCGGTGCCTGTTCCAGCTCGACTCACTGGCCGAGCTGCCTGACCTCGTACGTAAGCACAACGAGTCGGCGCGTTAGCTGCCCAGCAGGGCGGCGTGGCTGGCGGTGAAAGTGGCGACGCGTTCATCCAGCAGTGAACGCCATGTCGGCTGCCGCCGAGCATGGGACGGACGGCTCGGACGCGGTCGAGACCGACGCCGTACCAGTCGTTGTGCAGGGCGTCGACGGCCTGGTTGAGGTAGTCGGCGGCCTTGTCGCCGTCCTGGCCGTGGGCAGTGGCGAGGCCGGCGAGTACGACACTGCGCTGCTTGGCGCCAGTGGCCGTAAGCGCGGCGAGTGCCTGGTTGAGCTGACCGGCGGCTTCGCTGTGGTCGCCGCCAGAGAGGGCTGCCTATCCCGCGAACGAGCGGAGCTCCCGCGCGCTGAACCTCCCTTTTTCAGCCATGTCTGGCAGCAGCAGGTCCGCGACGCTCTGGTTCGGGATGCTGCCGCACGTCAAGTTACGGTCGATTTTCGAGTTAGGCTGCGGTGCGTGACTGTGCGAGTAGATGCGCGAATCGCCGGTGTGATCTTGGTCGATCCGGAGGGCCGTTTGTTGTTGCAACTGCGCGACGGCAACACCCGGGTGGATCCGCACCGTTGGTGTCTGCCTGGTGGCAACGTCGATCCGGGTGAGGACCCGCTGACGGCCGCTAACCGGGAGTTGCTGGAGGAGACCGGCCTCAAGGTCGAGGAACTGCGCCTGTTCTGGCAGGGCATCGCTCCCTCGGCGAAGTTCCCCGGCGCGGTCGGCGAGTTCTCGATCTTCTACGCGCCGACCGACGCCGGGGACGAGGATGTGGTGTGCGGAGAAGGTGCCGCGATGCGGTTCGTCGACGGAACTGACGTGCGCGCCTTGGAGTTCGGGCGAGCCTACGGTGAGATTGTCCCGCGTTTCCTGGACTCCCCGCAGTACCGGGAGTTGGTCAGCGCCGGCTGATCCACGTCTCCCGGTTGACCTCGTACATCTCGGTCAGGATTGCCGGGATGTCGTAGTTGTACTTCCAGTTCGGGTAGTGATTGGCGAACTTCGCCGTGCTGCCGACCCACCAGATGTGGTCGCCGATCCGGTTGTCCTCGTGGTACTCGGTGATCATCTGCTGGCCGGTGATCTTCTCGGCGAGGGTGGTCGCCTCCATCAGGCTGACGTGGGAGTGCCGGCCGCCGCCCATGTTGTAGACCTCCCCTTGGCGCGGGGCGCGCAGGAACGCCTCGAACGCGGTGACGAGGTCGTGGGAGTGGATCGCGTCGCGGACCTGCTTGCCCTTGTACCCGAAGATTCGGTACGTGCGTTGCTCCATGGCGCAGCGCATCAGGTAGGCCAGGAACCCGTGTAGCTCGGCGGCTGCGTGCGCGGGGCCGGTCAGGGTGCCGCACCGGAAGGTGGCGGTGTTGAGGCCGAAGTAGCGGCCGTACTCCTGCACGGCGATGTCCGCCGCGACCTTGCCGACGCCGAAGATCGAGTGGAGGCACGAGTCGATGGGCATGGCTTCGGTGATCCCGTCGGCGTATTCGTGGCCGGGTTCGACCTCCCACCGGGTGTCCAGCTCGGTGAGGGGGAGCTGGTTGGGGCGGTCGCCGTAGACCTTGTTGGTGGAGGTGAAGATGAACGCCGCGTCGGGGCAGTGGTTGCGGGTGTGTTCGAGCATGTTGACGGTGCCGACGGCGTTGACGTCGAAGTCGGTCAGCGGTTCGCGTACCGACCAGTCGTGGCTTGGCTGCCCGGCCGCGTGCACCACCACGGCGATGTCCTTGCCGTAGCGGGCGAACACCTTGCCGAGGGTGTCGCGGTCGCGGATGTCGTGTTCCAGATGGGTGTACCGGTCTCCGAGTTCGTTGATCAGCTTGATGGCGTTGGGCAGGGTGGTGCCGTCCTTGCCGAAGAAGTACCGGCGCATGTCGTTGTCGATGCCCACGATGTCCAGGCCGAGGGCGGCGAAGTGACGGGCGGTCTCCGACCCGATGAGTCCGGCAGAGCCGGTCACGATGGCGACGCTCACGCGGTGGTGCTCCGTTCGTGAAGAGTGGTCCATGCCCGAATCTGCTGCCGGGCGTGGTCGAGGTCGGCCGGGGTGTTGATGTTGTGCCCGGCGGGGAGTCCGATCGGTGCGACGAGCGCGCCGCGCGGGATGCTCCAGGTGATGTAGTCGGCGATGCTGGTCGATCGGGCTGCGAAGCCGGGCGCGTCGGCGAGCATGCGTCGCGTCCAGTGCCACGCACCGAGCGGCACGAGGCCGGACGGCTGGGCTTTCCAGCTCACGACGGTGACCAGCCCGCTGTCATCGACCACGACCGCCGGTCCGTTCGGATTGGCGCTGGACGGTGCGACGCCCACGCACAGCTCAGCGTGCCGGCCGAGTTGGTCAGCGAGAATCAGGAAGTTCCGCAACGATCCTGGATGGGTGATGGTGTCTGCCTCGATCACGCTGAACCGTTCGCCGTAGCGGGCGCAGTCCACGACGTCGGGCAGGTAGCCGGTCGGCGGACCGATGCTGATCTCCACGGGCTGGACGTGGCCGGCCGCGAGCGCGGCGGCCTCCGCGTCGGGTTCGCGCAGGTGCAAGTACAGCCGTGAAGGGCGGACCGCCCGAAGCTCCTGCAGGATCCAGCCGAGGATCGGGCGGTCCCCGACCATCTCGATGGTCTTGTGTTTGCCTCGTGCTACCTCCTGAAGGCGGGTGCCGAGCCCGCGCGCGAGGATGACCACCGGATGGTCGACCGTCAGGACAGGAAGCGCCATCAGGGCCTCCCGGTCTCGGTCAGGAACACCGAGCCGCCTGGTGTCAGGTCAGCCTGGGCGATGACGTCCATGACGTACTCGTAGTCGGAGACCTTTCGGTCCTTGCCGTAGATCAGGTACTTGTCGCGGACATCGGCGGGGGTGGCGTTGAAGACGATGACGTTCGCTCCGGCGTCGAATCCGCGACGCTGGCCGCCTTCGACGCTGGCGCGCATGGCGCTGACCGAGGGGATCGTCCACTCGGGCTGGGCGAGTCGCATCGCGGCGAGCACGTTCAGGGTCAATTCGACGTCGCCGGCAGGAACGCCTGCCAAGGGGGTGTCCGGTGCAGGCACGAACGGTGCCGCCGACATCATGTGCACGCCCATGTCGCGGCACAGGACGATGTCCCGCGCGATGCTGTCCGGGCTTTGGCCGGGTAGGCCGATGATCATTCCCGAGCCGACGCGGTAACCGAGGTCCAGCAGGTCCGCCGTGCACGCGAGCCGCCGGTCAAGCGCCTCGTGCCGCATCCGTAGGTGCAGGTCCACATCCGATGTCTCGTGCTTGATGATGTAACTCGTCGCACCCTGCTCGCGCAGTCTGGCGTACTCGGCGCGGGTCTTGTTGCCCAGGTTCAGCAGCAGCTCCACCCGGCCGCCGTACAGCTCAGCGATGGTGGGTAGCGCGGCCCCGACCGACGTGGTGGTCTGCGGCACCTCGCCGCCCTGAAAACAGATCACATCGACGCCGAGAGCGTGTACGCCGATCGCCGTCTCGATCATCTCAGCCGGTGTCTGGTGGAACACGTCATTGGTTCGGGTGTTGGAGCGACGCATCGGGCAGAAGTCGCAGTCGACCCGGCACAGGTTCGTCACCTCGATAACCGCGCGTACGACAACCCGGTCGCCGTACACGCCGGCGCGGGCGGCACGGGCTTGCGTGAACAGTTCTTCTCGCTCGGATCCTTGCACCATCAGCATGGCGCGGATGTCGCGTTCGTCGAGCACGGGAATCTCCTCTTCATCGAGCGCGGTGGCACGAAAGGGAGGTGCAAAGGCCCGTCAACCCAGAAGCGGACGGACAGAGGGACGCCGCCAACGAAGCGTCACCCCGGAAGCCGGCCCAGGTGGTCGCTGGCCGGGCTGGCATGTGGTCGTTCTCGCCGCTACGGATCATGTGATCTGGTCATGCCCGCCTCCTTCCTCTTGTCGCCTCGGTCGTTGGCGGGTGCCAGCAGGCCGGACACGTATGGCCCGCCGGAGCGACGGGGATGGCGAGAGATGAACCGGCGTGCGCGGCTTGGCCGCCGAGAGCCCAGGAGGCGCTGTCGTCAGGCAAGTCGAGAAGCAGCCGAAAGCGAGCCTTGACGTCGGTGTGAGCCAGGGTGAGAACTTGGTCCAACGCCAACTGCGCCGCGCGCGTGGGTGGTGCCACGCGCTTGTGCTCCCATCCGTGGATCGTCGATGGGTCCACGCCGAGGTGTTCGGCGAATCCATCCACGCTCATCCGCAGCGCCTCGCGAAACGCACGAACCTCCCGCCCGGTCCATCGGCCGACGACGACCGGCCCGCAGCCCGCGCAGGCCGCCGGACCGGCTGCCTGCTCGGGGATGAGCGGGGCGGGAGGCAGCCCGAACTGCTGACGTTCCTGGTCGCGCGCGCGAGCTTTCTGTGCGTGGAGGCTCCGCACGAGCGCGTCCAGTTGATCGAACAGGGCCAACAGGGCGCCGCGTGCGCCAAGGGCGACGTCGGCGTTGTACCAGAAGATGCGGGTGGTGTTATCCCGACCGGCCTCGACGCCCGCGATCGCGCTTCGCGAGTAGCGGATGAGCTTGGCAAGATCGACCTGCCTCAACCCGACAGCATTGCGCCGCCGGGCCAAGTGCCGGCCGAGGTTCCTGCGCGCGTCGTCCAGGTGATCCCGGGTGATCGCACCGGCCGCGCCGAGACGGCGCTCGCCGCCGATACACAAAGGCTGTGCGGATCGGTCGCCGGCCCGCGTTTGAAAAGGGCGAACGCCGTAAAGCGGCCCGCTCGGCTCCGCCGCCACGGTTGACATCTCAACCTGCCGCTCGCGCCGACAGCCAACCGAAGCCGCCTCGCCCGGCACCCATCAACTCCGGCCGCGTGGCACCAGGCCGCCGCCGAGGTAGGCGGGCCGACAGCAGGAACACCTTGGCGGCTTCCTCGTTGACGCGGCAGGGGCCGAGTACCTTGCACTCCACACACAACCCGTCGCCACTGGACACCGCGTGCCGGTCCAATGTCGCCTGCGCTCGATCGAGCTGTTGACCGCCGTGGTAAGTCGTCGCCATGTCACACGTCCTTGCGTTTCCGATGGGACAGGCGCGCCGCGCGGCTCCGCGTGGGAGCTTGACAAGCGGCACCGCGCGGCACGCCCGGCCCGATTCACCCGCCACTACGGAGCCATCCGTCACGTAGAAGCGGGGAGCCATTCGACGTTCCCAGTGCTGGCCACGCTGCCGAGACGCATGCGCAGCGCACGTCATCACATCGATGGGTGCCCGATCGTGCTGATGTTGGCCACTGCGCGACATTCGAGCCGCAGGTAGACCTGAGCTGGGGTGGGGCGGCGCGGATCCGCACGAGTCGCGGGTCGCCGCTGCGACCGAGATCAAATCCAACCCCTCCCACCGCGTCGCTCCTTCGCCTATCCTGCGCTCGCCTGGAGTGAAAACGCAAGACTTGCGTTCGCAAGATTAGGGTTGGCTCGCCCTGTCACGATGGCGCGTTCACACGACCGGCAGACTTGAGAGAGGCCGGGAGCAAGGGGGATCGAAGTTGGCAACACGTCGTCAGCCACCAACCGTTCGGCTTCGACGCTTGGCCGGCGAGCTGCGCAGCCTCCGACAAGCTTCCGGCCTCACCCGCGAAGACGCGGCCGAGCAAACGAACATCAACAGCGCCACCCTGTACCGCATCGAGACGGCCAAGGCTCGCCCGCAGCGGCGCACGCTGCTGACACTGAGCCATTTTCATCGTGACGGTGCAGGTCGCGGGTGGTGCGGGAGGCCGGTGTCCAGGTAGGACGAGGCTCCCGGTAAGACAGCAATCGACCAAGATCAGATGCCCCAACCGGGAGCCTCGCTGTGCTGTCTTACCCTGCCGCGATTCCGTTGTCCACCCGCAGCCTGAACCACCTCGCCGCCCTCATCCGAACCCGCCGCCAGCAGCGACGGTCCCGGTGGCGACGCCTCGCCCCCGGCCGGCAAGCCCTGCTCGCCCTTGCCCACTTGCGCAACGGCGACACCCTGGCCCGCCTGGCCGTCGGATTCGAGATCGGCGTCACGACGGCCTGGCGTTATGTCCGCGAGGCCATCGACCTGCTCGCCGCGACCGCCGGCGACCTGGCCACGGCCATGACCAGGATCCGGCTGCTCGCCTACGCGATCCTCGACGGCACCCTGATCCCGATCGACCGGGTCGCCAACCAGAAGCCGTACTACTCCGGGAAGCACAAGCGTCACGGAGTGAACGTGCAGGTCATCGCCGACGCGGCCGGACGTCTCGTCTGGGCCTCGGCCGCGCTACCCGGCTCGACGCACGACCTGACCGCCGCCCGCGCCCACGGCATCATCGACGCCTTGACCAGCGCCGACGTGATGACCTTCGCGGACAAGGGCTATCAAGGCACCCACGGCAGCGTGCGCACCCCGTTCAAGCGGCGCCGCTTCCGGCCGAAGCTGTCATCCCGGCAGAGAGCCGTCAACCGGGCCCACGCGAAGATCCGCGCTCGAGGCGAACGCGCGATCGCCACCCTCAAGACCTGGAAAATCCTGATCAAGCTGCGCTGCTGCCCACGCCGAGCGACCGCGATCGTGCAAGCCATCCTCGCCCTGCACCACGTCGAAGCCGACCGCCACGCACGATGAAAATGGCTCACTGCTGGACAAGTACGGCATCACTGACCCCGCCCGCCGCGCGGCGTTGGTCGAGCTGTCCAAACAGGCATCGCAACTGGGGTGGCTCCAGGCGTACGAGAGCGAACTGCCCGAGGAGTACACGACCTACATCAGCTTCGAGAGCGAGGCGCGCAGCGTCCGCAACTACGAGTCACTGTTCGTGCCCGGCCTGCTCCAAACGCAGGGCTACACCCGCGCCGTGGTCACGGCCAGCCTGCCCTACGCCAGCGAAGACGAGATCCAACAGCGCGTCGAAACCCGCGCCCAGCGGCAGGCATCCATCACCAAGGACGATCCGCTCAAGCTCTGGGCCATCGTTGACGAGGCCGTGCTGCACCGTGAGGTTGGCGGCGTGGACGTCATGGTCGACCAGCTACGACACCTGCTCGACCTGACCGAACGGCCGCACATCACGCTCCAGGTGCTGCCCTACAAGGTCGGCGCACATCCGGGTATGCACGGCGCGTTCGCCGTGATGGACTTCCCGGACGCCGCCGACCCCGAACTCGTCTACATCGAGAACATGGCTGGCGCGCTGTACCTGGAGAAAGAGGCTGACATCCGGCGGTACGCCGAGATGTTCGACCAACTTCGAGCGGCTGCCCTGAACGTGGCCGATTCGCGGAAGCTCCTCGGCCGCTTGATCGACATACACTGACTGTGAGGGGAGGGAAAGGTGAACGCTCCAGATCTGGGTGCCGTGACGTGGCGGACGAGCACCCGCAGCGGCGCAAACGGCAACTGCGTGGAATTCGCTCAGCTCAACAACGCAGTTGCACTGCGTGACAGCAAAGACCCGTCGGGACCAGCATTGGTGTTCATGTCTCGAGAGTGGGTGGCCTTCATCGAGGGAGCCAAGGATCGGGAGTTCGATCGAGGCTAAACAGCGTGCCCGAGGGTATCGATCTTGGCATGGGTGCACGCTCGTGTGGCACCCACGGGGTGTCCGCCTCGGGGCACCCCTTCGGGTCTGCTGAATGCCCGCGCTCGCCCTTGAGAGCATCAAGCACCGGACACCAGACCCCCTCACCGAACCGGCCCGGACGTCCACCACCACTCCACCCGTCCAGCGGAAGCCGGAACCGTCCAACGGCTCCCGAGCACCCACCGAGCACCGGGCCACCGACGCGAAAACGAGAAAGGCCCTGACCTAGGGTGAAACCCCTGGTCAGAGCCTTGCTGCTGGTGCGCCGCCAGGGACTCGAACCCCGAACCCGCGGATTAAGAGACTGGTCTTGATCGAGTCGTTACGTCCCACCAAGTCGCGTGAGTCCACCTGTTCGCGGTTGTGGCTTGATTCAGTCGGGCCAACGTCCCAGTCAGTCCAACCGACCATGGCTCCGTCCACGGCGCCCGAGCACCCGTCGAGCACCAACGCCCGCCCGTGGATGGAGCTGCCATGGTGCATCACTCACTGCTTGCCGGGCTGCGAGGGCTGGGTACGGGCGGGTTGTGGTTCCTCGAAGATCCGGCACTCATACTGAGCTCTTTTCATCCTGGGTTTCGGCTGGTCTGGACGTGATGTAGGGCGAGGATGGCTTGGACGATCGCGGTGGCGCGTCGGGGGCAGCAGCGGAGTTTGGTCAGGACTTTCCAGCCTTTGAGGGTGGCGACGGCGCGTTCGCCGACGGCCCGGATCTTGGCGTGGTGGCGGTTGACGGTCTTCTGCCGGCGGGACAGTCGGGGCCGGTGACGGTGCCGCTTGAACGGGGTGCGGATGCTGCCGCCGGCGCCCTGGTACGCCTTGTCGGCGAAGGTCATCACGTTCGCTCTGTTCAGCGCCTCGATCAGGCCGTTGGTGCGGGCGGCGGTCAGGTCATGTGCCGCACCAGGCAGGGCAGGCGACGCCCAGATCAGACGTCCGGCGCAGTCGGCGATGACCTGGACGTTCACTCCGTGGCGCTTATGTTTCCCGGAGTAGTACGGCCGCTGATCCGCGATCCGGTCGATGGGGATGAGGGTGCCGTCGAGAATCGCGTACGCGAGCCGGCCGATGTGCCGGATGGCCGCGTTCAGGTCCTGGGCGTGTGCCGCGAGCAGGTCGATGGCTTCCCGGACGTATCGCCAGGCCGTGGTGACGCTGATCGCGAAGCCGCAGGCCAGACGAGCGATGGTGTCGCCGTTGCGGAGATGGGCCAGGGCGAGTAGGGCCTGCCGGTCGGCGTCGAGACGCCACCACCGACCTCGGCGGCGGGTGCGTTCGGCGCGGACGAGGTCGGCAAGGTGGTTCAGGGTGCGGCTGGACAGCGCGACCGCAGACGGGTAAGACAGCACAGCGAGGCTCCCGGTTGGGGCATCGGATCTTGGTCGACTGCTGTCTTACCGGGAGCCTCGTCCTATGTCGACACCTGCCTCCACCACACCCACCGTGACCAGGCCTGTCACGATGAAAATGGCTGACTGACCCAGCAACTGCTTGTACTGCATTTTGTCACGATTCTTGTAACGCTGCAAATGTCATGCCTGATCTTCGACGCCGCCCGTGGCGCGTCTTTGACCACGCCGCAGCAACGACAGGTTCGCCTGGATCGACACCACCCGCAGGTTGGCGCGCTCGGCATGAAAAGCACACCATGCTTCCCGCTGCCGGTCGTCAGCCATCTGGGTCCCGATGACCCCGTCGCCGCTGGCGACCTGCACCATGTCCCATCCGCCAACGTTCTCGGCGAAGGCTGCAGCAAGGTCCAAGAAGGTCGGTTGCGCGTGGTCGACGTGGGCCTCTTGCCGTGACCCGAGCGGGATACCGGTGAGGGCGCAGGTCGCCGTTCTCTGCTTGGCGAAGGCGCGTTCGACGACTGCGATGACCTGCGGGGCGATGGCTTGTCGCATTGCTTCGAGGGCCGAGTACCGCTGGCTGGTGGGGGTGATGCAGCGGATGAAGGAGAAGTCGGTTTCGGTACCGTCGACACGGACGAGGTAGAAGCTGGTTTGGCTGGGGTAGGCCGGGTTCTGTCGAACCTCGTACCTCAATACCCCGCATCCAATCTTGCCGACGGGGTCGTGGTGGCGGAGGAGAAGGTCGTCGAGGAACTGACGGTGGTCGGGGTCGGTGACGATGCTGCCCTGTGGGTAGCCGTAGAGGATTGATCGGCAGGCGTCTTCGGCGGCCTTCTTGGTTTTGAAGTGTCGGGCGCCGATGGTGAGGGGTTTCGCCATGGGGTCTCCTTGCGGTGGGCAGATGAAACAGCGTAGGGCGTTTGTAGCTGGTCGACGACTCGGTAAGATACGAGGATCGTTCATGTTTCTGCGATGTTGGCAGGTAGAGCCGCCGCGGCCATGACGCCGATTCGAACAACTCCACGCGTCAAGGCCACCTGCGCATAGACCGGAACACCATGTCTCGCAGGTGGGTCGGCAGCAGCCCAAGGGCGCGGACGTGGTCAGCGACGTGACCCCCATGCTCAACCGGCGAGCACACAATCGCCCCAGATCTGCCGGCGGGCCTGGACACGGCCATCGTGTTGAGTACCCGGTCGTCGCGGTTGCCGGGGTGCGTCCGGGCCTGGGGCGGTTTCATGCACACGGGTCGGAATTTCGTGCAAGGTGTCAGCCCGCTGCTGACAGGCGCGTGCCGCGCTCAGCAGTAGCCGCACGGCGGTCGGGCACCACCTTCTCGTCAGCATCCTTCAGCACGAAGATCGAGGTCATCGGTCGCTACTGCACTGACGCGGTGCCCGCGGTTTCTGCGCCGGTCTGGTCGTTGGTTTCAGCCTGCGGCGGCCAGGTAGGTGAGCAGGATTCTGGGCAGCGGGGTCGCGCATAAATGGTGGACGATCCGGCCCGGGTTGCGACCGGTCACGGCTCGGACTCGGCGGCCAACCGAGAGTTGGTGTCGCCGAAGGCAGGTGGGCGAGGATCAAGAGCGCTGGCCGGCTCGGGTTCAAGCGCTGCCATCGGGATGATTGCTGGGTGCAGTGGCGGTGCCCTGGCGCCGTCTGCGAAGGCGATCGAGGAGTCGGGCAGGCGTGGCCCCTGGAGCATGTGTCTGTCGGGCGAATCGTTCGAGCACGGCAACTTCGGCGGCGGGGTCGCCCAGCCGGGCGAAGATGATGGCGGCCCTTTCGTAGTACCAGGGAGCCACCCCGTATCCGTTTGTACGTGAGTCGTTTTCCACCGCGTCGATGCATCGGACGGTCAGGAGCAGTGCCGCGTGGACGTCGGTCTTCTGCGTCGTCATGATCTGGTCCGTGAGGCTGTGTGGCTGATGGCCGTCGACCAGGCCATCCGTCGTGGGTATACACCACAGCGGCAGGCCGGTGCTGTCCGACCACGTGCGGCCGTCCCCGGCGCTGACCTTCTCGGTCCAGTGTTGGCCGTCCCAGAAGCGATAGGTCCAACGCCCTGACGGGTCCAGGTACCAGCCAGCGATGACCTGCGGAATTCGTTGAGTGGGCACGGACGCCACAGCGACCGGAGTCGGCTCGATGCGGGGCTCGGTCGGTTCGACGCCCTCGACGGTTGTGGTGTCGGGCTGCTGCGATGGCGAGGAAGACGTGGCGACGGTCCCCAGCATGTCGTCGAGGGCCAGATCGGAGCGGATCGGTATGGAGAGTTCGCGTGCTCGCGCGACCTTCGTGGTGTCCTGGTCAGCGGTGGCGACAACGGCGGTGACGACGTTGCGGGTCAGGTTCAGCGCTACGACGAAGCCGGCCTGGGTGAGGCGGTCACGGACATCGGCAGCCACGGATGGGCTGCACCAGACGCGTTGTCCCTTCTGCTTGACGGCCAGGGTGTGGTCCGTGGTCTCTCCCCCTGGCGCGGTGAGGTCCGCGAAGTAGTCCGGTTCCCCGAGAAGTCGTGCGGCGGTAACGAGCTGTCGGTACTCGGTGCTGGTCAGGATGTCATCAGCGAGTGCGGCGTCCCGCAGTCCGTCGAGGTAGCGGTGGTGCAGGGCCCGTACCTGCTGGGCGCCCATGCCGGCCTGTCCGGCCAGTCGCGCCAGCACCTTGGCTTCGACTCCGGTCAGTTTGCCGTCGCTGAGCGCGCTTCCGACGGCAGAGAGGTACGCCTCGGTAGCGGCGGGCTCGGCGTCGCCGGTGGAGTAAGGCAGTTTCCCCAGCAGCGAATGGATCCAGCCGTCCGTACCCTTGCGTAGGCCGGTGACCCGGGTACGGGGTTGAGCGAGGCGCGGATACCGCGGCAGCGGGGCAGGGGCGGACGGGAACCGCAGGGCGGGCGCGTTCGCCAGGAGCCTGATGAGGAGCTGAGCGGTTGCCCGGGTGTCACCGAGAGCGGTGTGGGCGTCGTGCAACTCGATACCGCACACGGTGCAGCAGGAAACGAGCTGGAAGTTCGGCGCGGCCAGGACCTGTCGGGCCAGCCGCTGGGTGCACACCGCCGGCAGGGGGGAGGTGCTGATGCCGACCCGGGCGAACTCCTGCGCGATGAATCCCTCCTCGAAGCGGGCGTTGTGCGCCACCGCCACGGCACCGTCGAGCCTCGACAGGATCTCGCCCGCCGCGTCGGCGAACGTGGGCGCTCCGGACAGCATGTCCGCAGTGATGTGATGGATGAAGGTTGGTCCGGGGTCTCGGCCGGGGTCCACGAGGGTGGCCCACTCGTCGACCACCCGGCCTCCTTCGACGCGAACCAGGGCGATCTCCACAATCCGGTCGGACGTCGTCGACAACCCGGTCGTCTCCACGTCCACTACCACGAACGGCACCTCACCCAGGTCGACACCTGCACGTCCGCCCGCTGACCCGTAGGCGAACAGTCCGACCGACGACATACGAATCTCTCCATCTCGACTATCCCAGTTGATCATGGTGAAGGCGGCTGGCCGGCGACCGTTGCTGGTGACAGTTGTCAGAACGGCTGCGGACGCGACTAATCCGTTGACCCACCGGCTCAGCGGGTGCCCGCCGTCCAACCTCTGCATGTCATGTGATCGTGACCGGCTGTTCCTGGGCCTGGGTGAGGCTCTGCCGGTACTCGAGGGCTTCCGGGACCTCCTCGTACTGCAGCAGGCTTCCGGTCAACGCCAGCAGGTGTTCCTTGGCTTCCTCCGGCGTGGCGTAGAAGAACTCACGACGGTGGTTGACCAGGTTGACCCGCCGGTCAGCCAGCCGTGCGTGCATCTGCGCCTCAATACCGACAGCGTCGTCGGAGAAGAACAGGGCGTGCACATCGAAGTTGAAGGGGACCGAGGCGTCACTGAGTTCGCGCACCCGATCTAGCGGGTCCAGGCGACGGGTCATGCCGACCTTGACCATCTTCTCGCCGAACGCGCCAAGGTTGGAGATCACGTACACGTAGCCCGCCCGGACGTTGGCGGCCCGATGATCCACGTCCTGGATCGCGGTGTCGATCTGGGCCAACCGGTCCTGCATCTGGGCGGCCCCATCGGCATCGCCCTTGGCCTGCAAAGCGGCCAGGGCGTTGGCGTAGTGCTGGCGTTCCTTGTCGAGCCGGGTGCGTTCGCGTTCGATCTCCTGCTGCGCGCGTCGCTCCTCGCGCAGCCGGGCCTTCTCCTCCCGGTCCCGCTCCTTCTCCTCGGCCAACTTCTCCTGGTAATCGGCGGTGAGCTCCAACTCCTTGACCCGCAGGCGGTGGTACTCTCCGGCAATCCGGATCTGCATCGTCTTACCGAGCTTGGCAATGGTGACCGTCACCTTCCCCAGCCGGTCCACAGCCGAGTCGAGCTTGTACGGCTTCAACCCGCGCACGAGATTGTCTGCCTCGGCGTTGTAGGCACGGAGCATCAGCTTGGAGAAATCCCGGACCATGACCCGCCCCTCGGCGGCCGAGCCGTTGACCGTCCATCCGGTGGCGGCCTTGACCGCGCCCCCGTCTTTCTTGGTCATCGCCTTGATCTGGTCCTGAAGCCGGCTGAGCTGGCTCTGATAGGCGACCGCGTCCGACAGGGGATGTCGATACTGGTAGACACCGGCTTCCTGCAGCAGTGCCGTCTCCTCAGTAACCACAATCTGCTGCCGGAGCTCGCGCAGATGCCGATCGAGCTCGACCTTCCGCGCTTCGCCCTTGGCTGTCAGGTCGGCAACCTCACGGGTCAGCCGGTCTCGGTGCTGCTCCAACTCCATCGCTGACAGCACACCGAGCCGGGACATCTCCGCCCGTAAGCCCGTCCGCTCGACGCGCAACTGGTCCAGCTCGCTGCGGAGCTGCGCGTTCTCCACGGCCAGTTCGCGCGCCTTGCCCCGAGCACCGAACAAAGGAATGTCCGGACTCCCATTGCGCTGTGGCGGGACGACGGCAGGAGCGCCAGCGGCCTGCGCGGCGGCCGTAACGGGTGCCACCGGTGCCGGAGCCGGCAAGTCCGGAATCCACAACTGCCACCCCGACGGAGGAGGGCCCCAGGCAGGATCCGGAGTCCAACCCGTAGGCGGCATCCACCCAGCAGGCGGCGTCGGCCAGTTCGGCGGCGCGTTGAAGCGATATCCCATTGCTCTCCCCAGGCATCATGACTGCCCGACGAAAGTAGCGCCGTAGCCGCTGACCGGACATCGACGACTCAGATCAGCAGAGCAACCATCCAGCCAACCACGGATACCCGAGCGAGGACTTCAGTCTGGTTGCCGACAGAAATTGGCAGTTCACCACCGGCGTTCCTAAGAGGCCGAAGGCAAATGCCACAACGCCGCCCTCATCTACCTCGCCCGACACCGCTTCGACCTCCTGTTCGCCATGGTCTGCGACAAGATTCCCTACCAGCCCCGCCCGACCACGCCGATCGCTGCTTGACGAACCCCACGCGGATAGCCCAAGCCGTACCCCGATAGCAGCCGCTACAGCAGCGTGCCTTTCATCCTGAACTGGACACCTGGTCAAGTGCCTGCTACAGATCTTGAATGGTCAGGTTGTGTTGGGTTCGAGGGTCAGTCCGGTGTGAGCAAGGAAGCTGTCGAGCAGGTCGGTGCGGTACTGGATGCTCTTGAGCCGGTTCTTGATGATCGCGAGGAGGTGATCGACGCCAGTCACGGCGAGGTTGCCGATGCTGCGTTTGAGGTGGGACCACACCGCCTCGGTGGGGTTCAGGTCCGGGGCGTAGGCGGGTAGCCGGATCACGGTTAGCCAGTCCCGGGCGTCGATCATCTGCCGCATGGCGGCGGAGACGTGGGTGTTCAGGTTGTCCCAGACGCACACGATCGGGCCGCCGAGTTGCTGGTGGGCGGCGTCCAGCAGGGTGATGTAGTCGCGTTCGCTGAAGCTGCGGCGCTCGTTCTTGCGACCGCGATGGGTGATCGTGCGGTAGATGAACCGGGACCGCTGCCCGGGTCGGTAACAGGTCAGCCCGGCGATCGAGACGCGGCCGGAGCCCTTGCCCGATACCGGAACCACCGGGGTGTTCCCGCGTCGTCCCCAGGTGCGTGCCCTCGGTGGGCGCAGCGTTTGACCGGCCTCGTCCTCGAAGACCAGCCACGCCTGCCGCTGCGCCGCTACCGTTTTCCCGCCGGCCACGTCTCCCGCCGCCACGTGATGATCGCGGCCTCGTCCCGCTCCACCGCACGATGCGCAGGAACCTGCACCGACCAGCCCAACCGGTACAAGATGTTCGCCGTCCCGCGCAGCGTGTACCGGGTACGGAACATCCGAGCGATCAGGTCCGACACCCGCGCCAGGGGCCACCGCTGATCACTACCGAACCCGTACGCCGCCGGACGCTCATCCAGGGCATCGGCCAGCCGCCGCAACCGACCATAATCCAGACGGCACCGAGACCCACCAGCCCCTTCGACGCCAGAGCCCGCTCATCACCAGCCCGCCACCGCTTGCGCCAGCCGTCCACCGCGGTCTGCGACACCCGCAGCCGACGCGCGATCTCCGGCACCGACACATCCTCGGCGAACCACCCGGCCGCCTGCCGTCGTACCGCCTCACGCTTCGCCCGCCCCCGCGCGGACAACCCACCTCCATCGGGATACCTCATCCCACGGATCTACCCCAGCCCCAAGCCGTCACACAGACCACATCGGACGAACCTGACCATTCAAGATCTGTAGCGGTGCAGGGTTAGGTCGGCCAGCAGGTTCGGTAGCCTCGATTCCTCGTAGACGCCTTCTGCCTCGGCCAGCCATTCAACCGCGCCGGGCAGGCACAGGAGTTCCGAAAGGAACTGCTGCCCGGCCGTGTCACGGTCACAGGTCATCAGCAGACGGACTCCGGCGGCGGCCAGACCCTCCAGTAGCAGCCATGCCGCGATCGACGGGCGCCCGTACACGCAGATCAGCGGCAGAGCGTGGGGGCCTAGCCGTGCCGCTGCGGTTTCGACCACGACCGGGTTCTCGCACACCCGGACGGTGTGAAGGCCGGGTCCGGGTTCCCACGCGCGGCGCAGTGACCGGGCGGTCAGCCAGACTGGTTCACCGGTCGCGGCGGCTGCGGCGGTGATTGCCGCTGCGGCGGCGGAGCCTGCCAGAGGGAGGTTGAGGACGAGGACGGTCGCCGAGACTTCGTCGCAGCTGACGCCGACGCTCGCCCACAACTGTCGCCAAGCGTCGGCGCTCAACGCGGTACCGGCCGCGGCCGCAGCGGCGCCGAGGTCCGTGGTGTGTGCAGCGGCGAGCAGACGAGCGGCGAGCCGGCCGATGTCGGCGTCGCGGTCGAGATGGTGCGGATTGCCGAAAAGCGAGTTCGCGAGTTCCGGCAACGGACGATCCGCAGCGGGCAGGTGCTGCCAGAGCGTGGCTAGAGCCTGGGCGCGGCTGTCGGCCAGATCGAGGTTGGTGTGCTCGAGCCAGCGTCGGGTGCGCGCGAGTGCGACCGCATGCTCCGGGATGCCCGCACTGGTCAGGACGGCGTAGGCGTTGTCGAGATGGTCGCGGGCGGCTTGCCGAGCAAGTTCGCGCTTGGCGAGCCGGTCGTCGAGTGGACCGCCGAGCCGGACGAGGAGGTCTTCCAGGGTGTCGTCCAGGCCGTGCAGGGCTTTGCGTAGCCGGCCGAGGGTGACCGGAGCTCTGGAGGCTTCCCAGGCCATACCGAGGATCCGTCCAACCTGGTCGCGTTCAGCCACGTTAAGGGTGACCCGGAGGGTGACGCCGGGTCCGGTCTTGCCGTTCTCCAGTAACTCTCGGGCGGCGGTAAGGACTTTCGCCGGGCCGGAAAGAGAAGCCCAGCGGTCCGCGGCCGCGCTCACCGCATCTCCTGGCTGCCGGTGGCCGCGGCTTCGGCGGTGAGCGTGGAGAGTAGGTCCGGTCCGTCCTGTTCGGCTGGTCGCGGGGTGGCCAGCAGCGGCGCGGCGGTGTCGGCGACCGGCACGATCTGCAGGGTGTTCCCGGCCCACAGCATCAGGGACAAGTCGACGCCGGGCAGCGGCGCCGGTGCCCGCGTGATGGTCCAGATCGCGGCGGCGGGGACCTGGGCCGCGGCGACGAGGGCACCGGGGCCGGCGAGCAGGAAGTCGAGGTCGAAGTCGCACAGCATCCGCAGCATGATCGCCCGGTTGTTGGTGTCGACGCCTTCGAACGCTTCGTCGAGCCACAGCGGGCGGGGCCCCGCCGGGTTGTCGGAGTACAGGGCGACGAGGGTGGCCAGCAACGGCTGCATCAAGGTGACGACCTTGCCGCCGCCGGAGTCGACAGCGTGGACCTGTTTCGTCAGCGGTTTCCATTTCGGGTCGGGGGCGGCCCCAACCCGAAACTCGCACACGATGTCGAACCAATCACGGTAGTCGAGCAGGGTGGCGAGACGGTCGGTCCAGTCGTCGACGCTGGGCAGGCCGGATTCCTGAACCTGCTGGAGCCGTTCGATGAGGAAAGCCTGCAGTTGCTCCTGTGCAGCGTCGGATTCGAAGCTACCGGACTCCAGAGCGCGCAAGATCTTGTAGCCGGCCTGCTGTTCGTTGCGGGGATGCCGGCGCAGCCGAAGCGTGGTTCGGTTCGCTCCGGTCGGGTGCCGTTCGAGGACGTCGTTGACGGTGCTCAACAGGCTCAGGACACGCTTGAGACGGTCGCGCAGGTGGTTGATGAAGGTCGATGACAGAATCTGCGCGTACATCTGGTGCAGTTTCTCGTCGTGGGTGGCGGACAGCTTCGCGATCTGGTCGTCGAGGTGCGCGATCGCCGCGGCCGGGGTGAGTTGCTTGCCGGAGGCTTCCACCACCATGGTGATCTCCGGTAGTGGCCGGGCGTCGTCGGCTTCGGCGGCGTGCACGGCGCGGCCGCCTTTGGCTTCAAGGCTGGTCTGCAGCTCGGTGTAGGGGCCGGCGAACAGCCGGGCTGTCACCTGCCGGACCCGGTCCTCGCGTCCGGTGCGCGTCGCCGGCCAGTTCGCCGGCCGAAGGTTGGCGATCGCGGTGCGGGACTGCTGTAACGCGTCGTCGACGGTGCGCCCACACGGCTCGGGTAGGTTGCGGGCTGCGGCGAGCCCTGCGTCGACCGGAATCCACCAGCTGAAGGCGGCGGTGGCGCGATCCTGTTCGGCTATGGTCTGCTGCCGGCAGCGTTGTTCCCAGTCACTCTTCGCGGTCGCGGCGGCCCCGGCCAGGGCGAGACCGTCACGGTGGGAGTCGGCGATCGCCGATCTGAGAGCGTCGGCCTCACGATCGAGTTCGGCGGCCCGGTCGAACAACTCCTCGTCGCCGCGCCCGACAGCCTTCTCCGCCTCGGTGGCCCGCTCGTCGAGCAGTGCTGCCTCGGCCGTTGCCTTCCGTTTCGCCTCAACGCCGGCGTCAAGTTGGGCTTTGGACTCGGTGGTCTTCGATTCCGCTGCCACGCTGGCCTGCTCGGCGGTGTCGCGGCCCTGGACGGCGAGCCGGAGCTGGCCGGTCGCGGCTGCGGCATCGTCGAGCGCTGTGGTGACGGCGTCGAGGTGCTCGTCGGAGTTCGGCAGCCGGTGTTCGAGTGCATGGGTGGTCGCGTCCGCAGTTGCGGTCTCCCACACCTGGCGGGCGGCGTCGGCTTTGCCGGCCAGGGCCATGTGCTTGCGCTGGGCGGTGTCACGTTCGCGGTTGGCGGCCGTCAACGCCAATGCGGCGGCGACCGTGTTGCTGTCTGACGGTGCATGCTCTGCCGAGGCCCTCAGCGCGGCGATCTCATCGATCAGGGTGTCCGCGGCCTGGTTCGCGTCATCGGCTCGGGCGCGGTGCTGCTCGGCCAGCTCGCGCAGCTCGGTGATCCGGCGTTGCCGGGCGGCCGCGCGAGCGGCGGCCCCGATCAGTTCGGCGCCGTGTTCGGCCGGGCCTGCTTGTCCGGCGGCGGTCGGGGTCTGCCAGCGGCCGTCGACGGCAACCGCGACAGCGCTGGCGTGCGGCTGTCCGGCCGGGGTGAACCCAATCCCGTCGAGGATTGCCGTGATCGTCGCGGTCAGTGGGCCGCTGTCGCCGGCCGGGGCGAGCAACGTCGACAGCGCCGGCCCAGTCGCTGCGGGCAGGCTCGTGGCGACCACGTCCGTGCCGTCGCGGCCGGCGGTGTACACGCCGTCGACGGTGACCCATGCGTCGAGCAGGCCTGCGGCGGTCAAGGCGGCCTCAACCCGGTCCAGCACGTCCCGCTCGACCCCGTCGGCCGGGTCGACCAGCCGCCACAGTGGTGCCCCGTCGGCGGACGGAAACGGTGGCCGCGGACGGCGAGTCCAGCCAGCCGGAGCCGGCGGGATCGGGTCACCATGCATCGCCAGCTCGTCGGCTTCCCGGTCAGCGGCCGTCGCCGCGGACTGCTGCTGTTCGGCTTCGTTACGTAGCTGTGCGACTCGGGTGGTCCGCGGGTCGACGGCTGGGGTCAGCCAGTCCCGTATGAGTAGCTGTTGCAGCACCTGACGGGGGCTGGCGGCGATCGACTCCGTCGTGACCTGCTCGAGCCAGCGCTGCCGAAGGGCCTGCTCCGGTGCGGGTCCGGTAAGTGAGGCGGCCCACCGTTCCATGTCGTCGGACAACTGCTGTACCGCGTCGCTGAGCCTGCTGGCGGCGGACTCCGCATCGGCGTTACGGGTATCGAGGTCCGCTTCTGCGGCGCTCGCCAGGTCGTCGGCAGTGCGGTACTTTGCAGCCAGCCTGGCCGTCTCCCGCAGCAGGTTCCGAAGGGTGGCTACCGCAGTTCTGCGAGCGGCAACGGCCGCGTCCAACCGGGCAGTATCCGCGTCGACGGCCCACTGGGCCGCCAGGTCCCCGAGCATCGCCGTGCCGGCGGCGGTGACGGTGGCAGACACCGCCGCCTGGTAGCCAGTGCGGGCGGTCTCCAGGTCCGCTTGCGCCTTGGTCTGCTTGGCCAGCGCCTGCTCGTGCAGGCTGCCCAGCGTGACCAGCGCCGCCTTGGCCTCATTGGCGCGGGTGGCGGCTTGGTTGGCCGCGCGGCGGGCGAACGTCGCAGCTTCGGCCCGGCCGGTCGCGCTCTTGTACGCCGCAGACTCCAGCAGCTGCTGATGCGCTCCGCGATTACGCTCGGCGGCGTCGGTGAGCTGCTGGGTCTTGGTCGATTCAGCGTGGAGAGCCTGCCGGGCCTGATCCAGCGTCGCGGCGGCAACGTCCACGGCCGCCGACGCCGCGCTCAGCGCGGCGTCGGCTTCGACCAGGGCGTCGGCATGCTGGCGCAGCACGGCATCCGCCCACGGCCGCCACGCCTTGGTGACGTATTCCACGATCGCGGACCGGGCCTCCTCGGCGTCGGTACGGTCGGCACCGACCTGCTCGACCTGCTGCCAGCCAGAGGCGAGCCCTTCGATCTCGTCGCGGGCCAGCGGTGGCAATGCCGAGCGGATCTGGTTGGTGAACCAGTCCGGATTCAGTTTCTGCCCTAGATGCGGGGTCCGCAGGGTCTTGAGCAGCTCGAGCACGGTCGCGTACCGATCTTCATCGGTGAACCCGAACAGTGCGGTGGTCAGCTTGCGCCGGTAGTGCGTACCGGTGGGAAAGACCTGGACTCCGTCGATGCCGTCGAGGTGTTTCGGTTCGGTGACCGCCTGCCCGCTCACCAGGTCGAGGCCAGCGCGGACCCGGGCGGTGCCGTGGCAGATCATCCAGGTGCGGGTCAGCTGCGACACGCCCCGTTTGGCTTGCGCGTACAGCAGCGTGGTGAAGAACTCCGGGGTGCCTTCGTCACGGATCCGGCCGTACTCGACCCACGCCCAGCCGCGATGCGCGGTCGCGGAGTCGTCGCGGCGGTCCTGGTCATTGCCGGACGGCTCGACGTAGTACCGGAAGTCTTTGCCGGAGTCACCGAAGGTGTCGATGTTCTGCCGTTCGAGGTTGCCGGCGAGCATGATCAGCGTCGTCAACGTCATCAGCGTCGACTTGCCGGACTGGTTCGCGCCAACGAACTGGGCGCGGCCGTCAGCGAACACATACTCGGCGACGTCGAACTCCCACAAACCGATGACCCCGGCCCGCAGAATCTGCCACCGGCCGCGGACCGGATCCGGCAGCCGGCCGTGCGCTACGGCGTCGCGCCATCCGGCGAGCTGGGCATCGGACAGGTGCGGGCCCGGTGACGGTACGGTCAGGCCGGCGAGGGCGGTCATCAGGCCATCTCCACAACGGTCAGGTCAGCGGCAGACGAGGTGCGGCTGGTGGTTTCGGGATAGAGCACGTCCGGGTCGCGGTAGCGGGCGGCGGGCGGCAGAAGCACCCAGCCGCCGTCACCGTTGACCCGCAGCAGGCCGAGCTCGGTCAGGACCCGCTGCGCGTCGTCGAGGACGACCTGTGGGTCGGCTTTCTGCCGGTCGTTCATGTACGCACCCCGTGACCGGATCAGGTCGTCAATCAGCTCGTCGACCAGGACCCGGGTCAGGTGGACCGTGCCGTCGTCATGGCGGACGCCGTCGCGGCCGGCCTGGTCGGCGGCGAGCAGCGCGACCCAGTCCGCGGCTTTCGCCCGCGGCCAATCGGCGACCGTCGGCGGACGGCCGTCGCCGTCGTAGAGGACCAGCAGGATCCCTTCCTGCCGGGCCTCGATCGCACCGCCGGTCATCTGCGCCACATAGCCGGCGTATCGGGACCGGTGTCGGCGCAGCGTGTCCGCGTCGGGGGGATCGAGGTCGGCGTAGAGCACTGCCGGGGTTTCGACCAGGGCCCGCAGTAGCCGGATCGTGCGGGTCGCGTCCGCGTCCGCCGGCTCCGGCTGCAACGCGGCGGCGAGCACGTCCGGGCTGGTCATCAGCAGGAGCGCGTCCCGGTCGACTTCGTAGCCGGCGCCAGGGCCGGACCCGTCCTCAGTCCACTCCTCCAACATCCTCTCGTCGCTGGTCCGCCGATTCAGCACACCCCAGCGGGCCAGCAACGCCGCCGCGTCCCGCAACTGCCGGCGCTCGGACTTGATGTCCGGATCGTAGGGCGACACCTGCACGCCAGGGGCAGCGCACACGTCACGGACCATGTCGGATAACCGTTGCAAAGTGACCGTCCCGGACACTTCCTCGCAGCACGCCGCGATCAGGCACATCAGCGCCAGCAGCCGCCGAGACGGGGCGTCCGACGGCCGGGGCGGAATGGTCGCCGTTCCGCCGACCGGTACCCGGATCAGCCGGGCCGCCTGACCGACCCGCTGGATCCGGTACCCGAGCCGGCGCGCGGCCTCCGACAGCGGCTGCTGATGGCGAACCACCAGCCGGAACAACTCCCGGTTCGTAGCCGGGGTGATCATCGGCTGGGCGAGCAGGCCGACGAACGCATGCTGCGCCGCGACCTGCTGCGCCGACGTTCTGGCGCTCATCCGATGCTCCCGGTCGTGGTGGCGGAGATGTGCAAGATCAGATCCGGGTGCACGAGCCGGCCCGCCGGTGTGTGGATCACCGCGTCTACACCACCCGGAACCGGTTCGGTCCGCAACGACCAGCGGCCGTCCCCGGTTGTCGCGGTCCGCGTCCCGGACGTCGCTGATCTGCCCCGCAGCATCGCGGTCAGGAACTGCAGCAGCAGCGTGGTCTCCGCCTCCGAGATCGGCGGCCAGTCCGACAACCGCATCCCCGAGCGGGCCATGACCGCTGCCTCGGTCTGCGCCGCCAAGGACTGCTGCGCCACCGCGTTCGCCCGTGCGATTTTCCGGTTGCCGGTGTTGTCGGCCAGCCGCGCCGGCGCCCCAGTCGTGCCGCGCGGGCCCTGCTTACGCAGCCGGGCTTCGACCAGCACCGTGTCGGATTCCCACCATGACGACGCGGACGGGTTACCAGCCGGTGCCGGTGCCACCCCTGGCAGGTGCCGGGCCGCGTACAGGCCGGTCGCGTTGCACCACACCTGCCAGCCCGCCTCGTCATCGCCAGCGGCCTCGATCCGGGCCGCCAAAGCGAGCAGCTCGGCACGCCGCGACATGTGCCCACCGACTGCGGCTAGAGTCCGCTGCCCACGCAACAGCGGACCGATCGTGTCGCGCATCTGCCGCCGCAGCCGCCGGGCCTGACAGTCCGGGCCATCGAACCAGGAGCGCAGGGTCTCCAAGGTCTGCCGGTACGTCCCGACCAGGTCCACGATCGCCGGGTCGTCCGCGCTCGGCCCGAGCATGCGGGCCGCGACCGCCCGCCACACCCCGTCCGAGACCGCACCCAGTTCGTTCACCCCACGGGTGATCGTCTCCGAATGCACGTCGACGCCGGCACCCCACATGTCGACGTACCGGCGCAGGGTCTCCTGCACCACCGTGATTTTGTCGAGCGTCGGGGTGCCGGCCAGTGCGGACGCCAGCCGAGCCTGCCACCCGGCCGCGGCCCGCGCCATCGACTGGTGGGTATTCAAGATGATCGACCAGGCGTTCGCCGCCTCGCCCGGATCCGATTCGGCGAGATCACGCAGCTGCGTCAGGTTCGCGGTCAACACGCCAGGCGCCAGCGTGGCCGCGGCTGCCGTCGCGGCATCCTGCCCGAGACTCGTGACCGCCTGATGCAGCTGCGCAGCGATCTCGGTCAGCTGGTACCGGTCCAAGTTTCGGATGAAGTCCGCGTCCCGCAGCGCTCGGTCCTGGAACCGGTCGACGACACCCCACCGCTCCAGGCTTGTCATCCGCGCCGGCAGGTCGAACCCGGCTTCGTCGACCAGGGCGGGGTCCGCCCCCGAGGCGGCCAAGTGCGCCTTGATGAGGTCGGGAAGATCCGTGGCGGCGACACCGGTCAGAGTGTGCTGCTGCTGCGCGAGCAGCACATCGACAATCGCCCGGTACTGGGCGGCGTACCTGCCCGGTGTCAGATAGCTGGCCTGCAGTAGGCCGCCGGGCATCCCGCCCAACTGCCAGGCATCCGCGCCGAAGACATCCTCCTCCGGACCCGTTCGCCGCACCCGCGAACTCCTCTCAGCGCTGGACCATCTCCGTCTGCCCGAGCGCTTCACACGACAGCGCTGTCCCGCCCGGGCCACGCAGCATATGCGGACCGTCCGACACCTTGACCAGGCGGCATACCCCCGCGTGACCGGGCCGTCACCGATGCTGCCGCAGCGTTGACCCGTTCGTGGCCGACACCACGGCACACGGTTGGGCTACAGGCGAAGGTGATACCGCAGGAACAACTCAGTGATGAAGGCGCGGACCGTCGTGCTCGAGCTATGAGGATCGGCGGCGAGTTCTGCTGCGCCGAATCGGAAGACCTCGTAGCCAGCCAAGCGCAACCGCCGGTCCTCGGCCATCATCTCGGCGTACTTGCGAGGGCTAGGACGCCCTTCGTCATCGCAGTAATGCTGCTTGCCGTCGATCTCGATGACTACCCGCTGGTTCTGAGGTAGCAGCAAGAGGAAATCCATGCGTTGGCGTGGCAGTGGCCCGGGGGCCGTCGTTCCCGAGCGGTGTACGGGTCGTAGTGCAGGTAGACCTGAGGAATCAGCGCCGGGATCTTGTCGATCGGATGGGTGCCGTACAGCGCGCAGTACTCCTTGAAAAACAACTGCTCCGGCGGCGAGTTGGGGTCCAAGGCCTCCGCGAGCCGCGCGTATAGCAGACGCCCGGGATGAACCAGGTCGTCGGTCGGGCGACCCTGACTCTCGCTCCACCAGCGGACCAAAGCCGCCCAGCTGAGACCTTCGTTGGGTAGAACCCGGTCGTAAACCAGGCAGAATTGCGCGTTCTTGACGATCTCGACCTGATTGTTGACCGCATCGCGGAGCACGATTTCGGGCTTAGGTCCATTCGCCGCGAAGATCAGATTCTTGAAGTCGCCGGTCACGCCGCGAGTGCCGCACCGACGCATCAGCTCCTCAAGCTCCTCCGAGCGAAAGTCGTCGAGAACGCGCCCGCCCAGCACAACCAAGCGATGCAACTCCCACGACTTGATGCGTCGATGGACATACCACTTCTTACCATCATACGCCTCGCCCGGCTTACCGGACTCCAAGCCGTACCTTTCACACACCTCCGGTAGCTCCTGATGGTGAACCTGGTGCAACGTCTCGGCGATGGCAAGGACGAGATCTACCGGACGGACACGGTCGGTCATCGCAGCAGACTAGATCGGTCACCGCCCGAAACCAAGCCGCTCGGCAAAGGTCGACATGAGCACAGCCCTCACTCACCCCTCGGGCGTCGGCTATGCCTCTTGGACCTCGTTGATCTCGCGGTATACCAGCTTGTCGAGGGCGCCCCGGAAGCCGGGGAAGTCAGGGATCGGTTCGGTGGGCTCGTCGTCAAGGGTGAAGTCGCGGCGTACGCTACGGATCTGGCTCCTGAGATCCTCGGCGTCGATCGAGTTGTCGAGTCCGGTCTCGATATCGTCTAACAGCAGGAGAGCGGCCTCGCGGCTGGCCCAGGTGGGATGATCAAGTAGGAAGGAGCGCTTGAGCCGCTTGATCTTCGCGCTGGCCTTCTCTGTGGTGGCTTCCCGCAGTGCGCGCCGCTGGAGCCGTCGTAGTTCTCGGAAGAGGACACGGAAGTTGGCGTCCATGGTCTCCGCCGCTTGGGCGGGGGCCTCCTCGTAGCGGACGACGTCGAGCACGCTCCGGGCTAAGCCGACCTTGTCGAGGTGGAGGCCCTCGACCAGTCTTGCTGCCGCGCGTTCGAGCGCGTCGTGGGCGCCCTTGCAATCATCGAAGTTGACGTCTTTTGGTTTGAGCGCCTGGAGTTTCTGTGCCTGCTGGGGGTCGAGGAACTCGGCGGCGTAGCGCTTGACTGCGGCGATGCCGATAGGGACGGGGATAAGATCTTCGATGGCGATGACGCTGGCCGGGTTTGAGCTGGTGACGGTGTCGGCAGAAATATCTCCCAGTTGCAGGATGAACTCTGGGTCGATGACAGGCTTGCCGTTCGGGCCCTTCTTCAGGGACTTGACCGCCTGGTTTCCGGCGGTGTCGCTGTCAAGCAGGACGATGACTGCCGGGCGGTCGACATCACGGCCTCGGGCCAGGTACAGCATATACGGAATGTGCTGGGCTGATCCGGCGGGGACCAAGGTGAGTGTATTGAGGTCGAGGTTGTCCATGTCGGCGGTCTTCTGACGCCGGAGCCGGGCGGACATACCGGCAAGCAGGACCTGGTCGGAGGCTCCTTCCAGCATCAGGTTGCAGTTGCTGATGAACGTGGTCTCGGCGACGAAGCTCCCGAACGCCGAGCGCAGCGGCTCGTAGTGGTTGCGGGCGGCGTTGCGGACCACACGCGTGCCCTCGTCGCCTTCGCCTTTCTCCAGGACGCGGATGCGTTCGCCGTGGTTCTTGTCGATCAGGAACGGCGAATGGGTCACGTAGACCACCTGGCACGGTTGCCGGTCAGGGTCCTGCGGATTGGCGAAGTCCTCGAAGATGCGCAGCAGGTCCTGCTGACCGGTGCTCGACAGGTAGGCGTCCGGCTCGTCCATAAGCAGAATCTCCGGGTTGCCCGACTTGGGTGGCTCGTGGGCGAGGTACTGCACGAAGTAGCTCAGGAAGTACTTGAGTCCGCCGCTGCGTTCGTCGGCGGAGTACTCGGTGCCGGTGCGGTCACGGATGGTGAAGACCAAGTCTTGGTCGCGCAGGGTCAACAGCAGCTTGAACTCATGGTCCTGTGACCACCATTTCGGGAAGTTCAGCGATGCGGCCAAGGCCCGGTTCATCTGTTCCACGATGCCGTTGGCGAACCCGTCACGGCCGTCCTCGACGGCCTTGAGGAGCTCCTTGAAGGCGATGCGGTCGATCTTCGCGACCTTGAGGAGTAGGTCGTCGGCCAGAGCCAGTTGACGTTCGTGTTTCACGGTCTGGGTGTTCGCCGCCGTGAATGCGCTGACCAGATGGGGAGTGGCCGTTGGCACGGTGTCGGCGTTCCCGAACAGCGAGGCGGCGTTCTCCATGACCATGGTCAGGAACGCGTACCGCTCCTTGCGCGGGCCTGTCTGTATGGAGGTCTTGGCCTCGGCCAGGTACGTGATCGGCACGCTCTCGGGCAACGCAACTTTGGCATCGATCTCGAACGAGCGGGGCAGGACGGTGTCCAGGGTCTTCTTGTCCTTCACCGCGACCTGCTGCCAACCCTCCGCTTCCGGCAGGTAGAGGACGGGATCTTTGCCATTGAAGCGGAACAGCAGGAAGCTGTCGATGCTGTCGTGGAGGGTGCTGATCCTGCCGGCTTTCGCCACGGCGGCACGGTCGTCGTCGTCTAAGTGCTTGAACTCCAGGCCGAAGTCGGGGAAGGCCATCGACTTGTCGACGGCGAAGAACTGCGAGTAGCGGCAGAAGTCGCTGCGCTCGATTTCTAGGCCGGTGAGAGCGTGCTTGACAGCGGCCAGGAGCTGGCTCTTACCGGACTCGTTGGCGCCGACCACAGTGGTGATCCCGTCTTCCAACGAAACCCGGACGAACGGGTACTGCAGTTCGCGCGGCTCGAGAAGGTCCCAGGGGTCCGGAGAGAAGCCTTCATGCGCCTTGCGGAGGTAGTCGTAGTTGAACGAGCGGTAGAAGCGGATGTAGACAGCAGAGATGAACATCCATCTCCCCCTCTCAGCTCAGTGGAGGTTGCACGACGGTGCGCCATAGTACTGCCTGCGTACGACAGCATCGATTGGGTTCGCAGGCCGTGGACAGGCAGGGTTGGCCCCACCGCCGAACCGTGCGTCAATGCGCAATCGTGACGAGGCCATCCTCGTCAACGGCAACTACGACGTGCTCCAACGTGACAGCCAGATCACGCTGCGGCTGAACAGCGCGACCAGCACAGGGTTGCCGTGTCGGTCGGGCCTCGCTGTTGCTCGCGTAGTAGTGACTTCGCAAGATCATCGGTTCTTGCGGCCGGTGGGCCGCTTCCCAACGCCACCCTCGCTGCGGTTCAGCCATAACGGGGCGGCACTGGCCACCACAGAGACAACCATGCCGCTGACGAGACTGGCTCGCTCGATCGGCAAGCACAGCACCAGACCAAGCACACCCCCGGCCACCAGGGTGATGACCATTACATGCATAACGCTTGCGCGTCGGCGGGTAGGCGAGGGACGTCGGGGCATCGGTTCTCCTTACGCTCGCGAGTCCCTGCCGATCCGCATTCGGGCCAGAGGGGTCGGGACGCCGCACCTCTTCCGTGCTCCACGGCGTCAAGCACGGGCAACGTCTTCGTGACGCCGCACCACCATGCTGGCCTGCGGCTTGAGGTCCTATTCGTAGCGAGACGATGCTGCGCAGCGACTGCGACGAGGCGCTGCAAACGATGGCCGTACGGGTGCTGAAGCTAGACCTAGTGTGGATTCCCTAGAATTATCAAGACTTTGAGAAGGGATGTGCCAGTGCCCCCACGCTTGACCAAGCCCATGGATGTGCCTCAGCCACGTCAGCCGTTCGTCGACATGCTCTGGAGGTTCTACGTTGCGGCCCGTCGCCCCACAACAAGGCGGATCGCTGAGACGATCGAGGCGTGGGACGACGACCGGCGGCGCGGAACGGCCAACCACGAGACAGTGCGCCGGGCCCTGCGTGGTGAATCCGTAGGCGCGTGGCAGACAGTCGAGATGATTTTCCTAGCGTTATGTGAGATAGCCGATGTTGACCCGGAGGACACCGAGGACGACGACGTCGACCGCTGGAACCCGCCCTTGACCCACATCGAACGCTTTCACCGTTGCTGGAATGAGGCGGTAGACGAGGCGCCCATGCCGGACATCCCCCGAACTCGATCCGAGCGGGCGCAGCAGCGGGCCGCTGAACAGGCGAAGTTCGAGGCCCGAACTAACGCAAGGGACTCCTGGTCGACAAACGAGCCTCCCTTCTAGTTTTCCGATTCGTCGACTTCGAACGGGTGAGCGATTTTGGTAAAATATGCTGGTCTCTGATGCTTTGGTTGGGCGGCCACGGGCGTTGGCGGTTGGTCAGGTCGGCGAACCAGTGCTCGATGAGGTGAGAGTGCTGCTCGCGCTGGCGTGAAGCGTGCAGGAGGTCGTTACAGGCACCAGTTCGGGTAGCGAGGTGAGGCGAAGAAGGGCAACGGCGACGCTGATCCGCCGCTGGAGCCTGGGGTGCGCGACTCCACTGTTTCCGGTATCGCGTGGGGCACGGCGGTCGGGCATCCTGTGCGGATGCTCCTGGTTATGACCCCGCTATCGGGTTCCTCGGACTCTGGCTGGTTCCAGTGGATGCCCATGGCGTCAGCCGTCGTCGCAGTGTTCGCGCTGCTGGTTGCGCTGTCGAATCGCAACACTTCACGGCGCGCGTTGGCCCTTTCTTTGCAGCAGGAAGAGCGGCGAGGGGCCCGGTTGACCGTCACCCTTGATGACTCCGCATCATGGCGTTGTCGGGACGCGCCACGGTGGGTCGGCATGAAGATCCTCGCGGTCAACCCCACTGACCGTGATGCCGCCGTTCTCAGCGCTGATCTGCACATTGCCTACACCCTGCAGTCCGGTCATGCGATGACGGTCAAGGTTCGCCACGAGACCACCGGCGATGCGTTCCCGAGTGAGGTGGATGCTCTGGACCTGCCTGCGCGGCTGCAGGCCAACGGCGCGGTCGCCGGTTGGCTGACGTTCCGGCTACCTGCCAACTTGCTCCCCGCGGGCGCGGGGATTCATCGTTATGACGCTGTTCTGCAGGACAGCCGGGGTATCGCCGCGACGGTCAGCGCGTCCGTTCTACGAGAGGTGGGTCATGATTAGAAAGCGGACGACCAAGAAACGTCCGACGAGACGGAGCCTTGATCCTGCCGACATCGTGCCCGTCGTCGCAGACGGATCGATTGCCTGCCCGATCGCTGACGGCCGGATGGTGCCACTGGTCATCATAGATACCGCCACCCGGCCTGACCTTGATGAACTGGTACGACTACACGATCACCTGTCACCTGGTGATGTCACATACAGGTGGGGCCAGGTAGACCGCGACGACGATCAGGTAGCCCTCTCGCTACAGTTCACCCGGCCGATCGAGGTCCGCGCGACCCTGTTGTTCAGCATCGAGCACGAGGGCATCATCGTTGACGCCGCTCTCAACAGCCGGGCCCTCTACCTACAGCCGGGGCGGCCGGGCGACCGCCTGAAGCATGACCCACACCGACCGAAGATCCTCATCGAGACGCCCAACGACGATTTCCGGGACCGATGGGAAGATGTCGTGATCCAGCGCCTGACCAAGGTGATACGCCGCCAGAAGCGGATGCCACGCGCAGAAGCGCGTCAACTGGCCGCAGATTTGCTTGACCAGTCGCGCAGCCTGAGCCGGTTCCGGACGCCAGCGTAGACAGTATCCGCCTCTACGTAGACGGGGCGGCCGATCTCCTGACCACAGGGCACGCAGCCATCGGGGACGGCTCGGATGATCGACGGCTTCCTCTCTGACGAGGTCAAGGCGCTGATACTGCGTAGGGCCGGCCGGGAACTTCGCCGGCTGGCCCTACGCAGTATCAGGTGGTGAACTTGCGAACTATGCCGGCCTTGCGGTGCTACCGCGTCGGGGGACGATGGCGGCGGTTGCTTCGGCTGCGGCGTGTGAGAGTTCGGGGAGGACGTCGCCGTAGAAGGTGGCGGTGAAGTGTGGGCTGGAGTGGCGGAGTCGGTTGGAGATGACTTTCATGTGGACGCCGGCGGCGAGGCCCATGGTGGCGGCGCCGTGGCGGAGGTCGTGGAGTCGGATTGGTGGTAGTCCGGCTTGGGTGGCGAGGTGGTGGAAGTGGTCGGTGACGTCGGCGGGGTGGAGCCGCTCGCCGGTGGGGGTGGTGAAGACGAGTCCGGTCTTGGTCCAGGTGGTGCCGGCAGCGAGGCGTTCGCGGTTCTGTTGGGCGCGGTGGGTGCGGAGGACGGTGGTGGTTTCGGTGTCGAGGGCGATGGTGGCTTCGCTGTCGGTGGTTTTGGGGGTGTCGATGGTGGTGGCCCAGCCGTGTTGGACGAGTTGCCAGCGGACGGTGAGGGTTTTGGCGTCGAGGTCGAGGTCGTCCCAGTGCAGTCCGCAGGCTTCGCCTCGGCGGAGGCCGGTGAAGGTGATGAGGTGGTAGAGGGCGTAGAGGCGGTCGCCGGCGTCGTGGGTGTGGTCGAGGAATCGTCCGGTGTGTTCGGGGGTCCAGATCATGACGGGGCTGGGGGTTTTGCCGGTGTCGCGCCAGGTGCGGATGCGTTGGTCGGTCCAGATGGTGGGCTTGGGTGGTCGGGCGCGGGGTAGCTCGATCAGGAGGGCGGGGTTGATGTCGAGGTAGCGGTGGCGGCGCATGGCGTCGTTGAGGGCTTTGCGCAGGGTGGCGTGGATGACGTGCATGGTTCTGGGGCCGACGATCCGCTGGTTCTTGACCTGGTCGCGTTTCGCGGGGTCGCGGCTGGCGCGCAGGGTGGAGATGGTGGTGTTGCGTTCGGCGATGGCGTCGTACATGGCGTCGATGTGGCCGGGGCGGAGCCGGTCGATGCGCAGGTGGCCGAGGTGCGGGATGAGATACAGCCGGATGTGCCCTTCGTAGGAGCGCAGGGTGCCTGCCTTGATGTTCTTGCGCCCGGCGAGCCAGTCAGTCAGGTACGCCTCCATGGTGGGTAGCTCGGTGGGGGTGATGTCCAGGTGCAGCGCCCTGCGGATCTGGTCGGGGGTGGGGATGGGTGCGCCGTTCTTGACGGCGGTTTCGATGAGGTCACCGGTCTTGACGGTTACGTGCGGGTCGGTGGGGTCGGGGACGGCGAGGGCGGCGCGGATGCGGTCGAGGATGGTGTCGGCGTCGGTTTGGGTGGTGTAGGGGCCGTGGCGGAGTGGGCGGCGGGTGCCGTCGTTGCGGGCGGGGATTTCGATTTGCCAGTGCCAGTGTCCGTGGGTGCGCGACCAGCCGCCGCCGGGGCGGCGCAGATCGGGGCAGGAGCGTCCCAGGCGGCGGCCCGTGGTGTCGCGGCAGCCGCAGCGTTTGAAGATGGAGCCTTTCACGGGTTGTCTCCTGGGTGCTCGGCGTGGTGCCGCCAGCGGTGGCGTTGGTAGTCCGCTGGTGGCGGGGTTGTTGCATCCACGCTCGACACCGTCACGGGATCAAGTCGCCGGCCGTCGTGGGGGTTCGGGGCGGGGTTGTCGAGGAGGAGGAGTCGGAGGAGGCCGGTGACGGGGACGATGATGCGGGTGCCGGCGCGGATGAGTGGTGTGGGGAAGGTGTCGGTGGCGGCGAGGCGGTAGGCCTGGGACCGGCTGATACCGAGGACCGCCGCGGCGGTGGGGAGGGTGGTGGCGGCGCCGAGCGCGCGGATCCGCTCGACGGTCCACGGCACGTTGGTAGACGGGGATGGGCTGGTCGGTTGGGTGTCGCGGATGGGAGTGGTGTGGGCGTTCATGGTGTCGGGTCTCCTGACTGCGGTGGATGCGGTGCAGAGGTACGCGAGGTGGTAGGCGTGGCGGGTTCCGGTGCTGTCGGCGGGGTGCTGTGGCCGGCGGGTTCGGGAGTCTGCTGGCCGGTGGGTGGGGCTGGTGGGGGTTGGTCGGCTTTGAGGATCTTCAGTAGCTGGGATGCGCGAATGTTGGACACGGTGTGACCGGTGGCGCGCAGCGCGGTGGCCAGGGCGGCGCGGGTGAGCGGCCGGCCTTCGGCGGCGAGGTCCTCCTGGGCGCGCCTGGCGATGAGGAGCAGGACGTCGGTGTCGGTGGGGTGGGTGGACGGTCCGCGCCGCGACGGCCGATGCTGGCGGACCGGTCTCCCGGTCCGGGGGTGGTCCGGTCCGGTGTGCGGGTTGTCGTTGCTGGTGTCGTGGACGGTCCGCGCGGGCAGACGCCGGTCCCCGGTCGGCAGGGACGGCTGGGCCTCGGTACGGTCCGCCGGAAGCTGGCTTGCGGTGGCGATGGGCTGGTCCACTGGCCGGGTGGTGGACGGGTTCGTGCGGGCTGGTGTGGGTTGGGGTGGGGTGTTGGTGTAGCCGAGGGCGATCTTGACCATGACCAGGAACCCGAGCGCGGGCACGGCCGCAGCGGTCCAGCCGATCGGGGACGGCTCGGCCTCCACGACCTGCGCCGCGAGCGACAACGCCACCGCGCAGGCCAACACCGCCGCCGGAAACACCACCGACACCTGCGCCCGCTTACGGCGGCGCAGTTCCAGACCGGAAGCGATGGACATCAGCTCCAGCACGATCGCGTCCGCCCACGCCAACCACCCCGGCTGACCATGAGCGGCGGCCACGTTGTGGACGTGAGTGAAGCTGGCCGCACCAGCCGCCCCACCAATCGCCAACATGATCACGACCTGAACGAACCCCTCCACCGGGCTCCGTCCCGGACCAGCGTTCGGATCACCGGGTGCGGTCGTGGGCAACCACCTCCCCCGGCCGGACCACCAACACGCCCGGCCCGCCCGTACGTGCGGACCGGACCAGGGGGCGGACGGTCCCGGCGTGCCGGACCAGGACCGGGGATGGACCGGTCCGGGGCCGGTCCGCGGACCGGCCCCGCGGAGGCCGGGACGATACCTCCGTCCGCTCGCTGTCAGGGCTGGCCAGTGCTATCACCGGTCTGTCAGCAGCCTCCGGTGAGACGCTGACAGACCAGTGACAGAACGGGCCCGGGACCATCGCCGTCGCACACGCCGGCCGCACGATGAAGAGGTCCGGGGAGGTGTCGTCGGTCATGCCGCCTCCTCGGTCGGGTCCCGGTCGTCGAGGACCCACAGCGACAGGTCAGCCAGCGTGGACCGTCGCCCGTCACCGCCGGCCACCGCCCATACCGCCTCAGCAGGGCACAGGCCCGCCGTGGTGGCGTGGTCGCGGGCACCGGTAGCCACGGGCACCCGCAGAGGCGTCTCGGCCCACATCCGGCGCAGGTTGCGTTCCCGGGCGGCGGAATGCAGCCAGAACAACACCGGCCACGCCCGCCCCAACGCGGCGAACCACTCCCGGTAACCGACCAGCTTCCCGGTCAACACCGACAACGGCTCACCACCGGTGTCGTACTCCACGAAGAACGGCACCCCACTGCCGCCGGTAACCCACAGGCCGTAGCCGTCCGGACGTACCCGAGGTTGGTAGGCGCGCACCAGAGCCGGATCCTCCGGCCGGGTGAACACCCCCGACCGCTGGCACGCCGCCTCCGACAACCACTCCCCCAACCGAGCATCCGGATGGGTGCGGGCGTAGCCGGCGAGGTCGGTGAAGAAACCGTTCACCCCCAGGCGGTGCTCCAGGGTGCGGCTCGACGTCCAACGGCGCCGCTCCACCCGGGCATGATCACGCCGAGGCGGACGCTCATCACGACCAGCGGCCACGACCTCCGCGCCGAGCTGATCGATCACGTAGTGATACGGGTACGAGCCACCGTCAGCGCGCTGCGGACGGAACCGCGCCACCAACCGCAACCGGTACAACGTCCGCAACCGCCGCTGACAGAAATCCAGAGACGAAAACAGGGCATGCGCGAGCTGGAACGACGTCAACACCCCGTGGTCGTAGAGCCAGCCCAGCAGCACACGGTCACGGGCGGTCAGCTGGGACTGGACCCGAAGGACCGGATCATCCACCAGCCACCACCTCCCCTCCTGTAGGGAATGCCAGCCCCAGGGGGAGAGACCCGAAACCACGCAGGGTCTGTCGCAGGACAAGCCAACAGCGCTGACAGCCGACCTGACCAGCGATGTGAGACACGACAGGGGGTCCGTCGGGGCGTCCGGTTCAAGACTGACCTCAACACCGACACCAATCCGGACCCCGCAACGGGCACCGAAACGGAATCTGCCACAGCCACCGGCACCGAGCCGGAGCGCACAGAAACGAGATGAACCACGAACCCAACAACTCCTTGATCGAAAACAATAAGAATGCGCGACGACATCCACGACGCCGCAGGGACACGCAGCCACAGCCAGTGCGACGGACTACGGACAAGCGCACGGTGGGGTTACCAACCAACACGCCGACCGGGCATCCGGTCGACCCGAGAGCGGATGAGGACAGCAACGACCGACACGACCACCAGAAAGGCGGTCGCGGCAGCAAGAACGGCGGCAGCAGCTACGGAAGCAGGACGGCACACCCGCACCGGCAGGCGGCGCAACGCGGCAGGAGACGATTGCCCCGGGAGCCGTCGACATCACGGCCCGGTAGGGCGTCGACTCAACCCGCCGGAGAAAGACCCTTCATCGCGAACCCCCTACCACTCAAAACCAACGACGATCCGCCCACCCCGAGCCTCGAACGACCCGCGACGCTCCTCCATGGAACGCCGCCAGCCTGGCCGATTGGACCCGGCAGACAGACCGCCACGCGGTCATGTCCGTATCAGTACGCCTCCCCGGCAGCACCCTGTCAACCAACGCCACCAGCAGACGTTCACCACGTCTCCGGACCCAGCCGGACGCACCGACACCCACCAACCCGCACTGGACCCCAGCGGCACAAATCCACGCCCGAAACAAGCAGAAAAATCTTGACCAGCCGGATCTACTATCTCACATTGCGAGACAGGGCTCTCGCCGACAGACCAGCCAGAGCCACGGCGCCGCCTCCCAGTTGTCGACGACGCGCTGAGACAGTCCGCCGTTGACACCAGTAGCCGAAACCGCATGCCGGACAGCGACAGCAAGGACAGACCGGCGGACGTGCCCCGCCCCGACAGCACCCCACCTACAGCGCGAAGGCGCGCTCAGCCGACATTCCTTCGACCTCGACCTGATCGAGCACCACCTATCCGACACCTCCCACGCGCCGATGGCGAGATCCATGAGCAGGCGAAGTCACGCCCACCCGCCCTCTCATGCCGAATTGAGTGCGTCAACCAGCCAGCCGGTCGGCGGCCCCGGAGGCGCCCGGCGTTCGGCATCCCAGGCTCGCTAGTCTCGGCCGCGCAGATGCAGCTCGGCCGATGGGATGACTCCACCGGAGTTGTCCGCACCGATCCCCACCGGTGACCCGGCTGGCAGTGTCCAACTCCATCGGCATCCATAGCTGGCGCGTCCAGTGTGTGCCGGCCCATCTAATTCGTCCTAGAGCGGACGGCGGGGTTCGTGGAACCCGCTCCTGCGACATATCGTCGACCGGTTCCACCGGTATCGCTTCACGTGCCCGCCCCAGCTACTCTCCAAGCCATGAGCAACGTGGCCGGTGCGAAGGCAAACCGTGAGGAAGAGATCGCATTTCTGGCTTTAGAGCAGGTGCTCGGGGTCGACATCAAGCTCGCGGATGCTGGCGCTGGCGACAAGAAGCCTGACGGTTCTTGGGTGTACGTCGATGGCCGGGAGCGCCGGGGCATCGTTGAGGTCACCTCACCACCAGCCACAAGCCTGATGGGTGAATGGGCACGCGCGAAGAGGGCAGGGCAGCCCCAGACCGAGGGTGGATCGATCCCCTTGCGCTTGAACGAGCTGGCGCAGGTCTGTTCTGAGATGCTTGCGGAGGATTGGGCCCGCGAGAACTTCGACAAACTATTGGCTGAACCAGCCGATGAGCGGCACCTCTTCCTCTTGGCGCGGGGTCACAAGGAAGGTGGCCACTACTTCTACCGGCTGTCCGATTCTTATGACGACGGAACAATCGAGCACATCGCTGATATTGTCCTCCCACACGGCATCTCGGACGTCTGGTTCCGTGGTCGGGCACGGCGGGATAGTGACCAACCATTGGGCGTTTGGGAACTATGGTTGGCAAGGTTTCAAGCAGAGTCGGGGTGGCACCGCTACGTGGTGCGAATCGAGGAACGGCACCTGCCGTCCCCCAATCCAGGTATCGCTGACGATCGGGCTCCCGCAGATTGGCGAACTCCGAAGGATCGAGCTGTCAAGCTGGCCGGGAACTGAGGTCGGGCTTGATCGACTTTCGTTCGTTGGCTCGGAGGCGTGTGTTCACCCACTCGCCGGCTTGCCCGGCTCATGCGTTTCGCGACCTCAGGCTTCGTCAATTATTCTCAGCATGGCGCAGCGGGCCATTCGGCGTCAGGTTCCATTCGTGAGCGTGGACGAGCGGTACGCGCCCGAACTTTCCGAGGGCCTGGGCTGCGGCGAGAATCTGCTTCTCTACGATCTCGTCCTCTGACCCTTTAACTCCCGCATGTTCGAAGAACTTCTGGCAAGCGTCCGCGGTTTCGAGGAATAACAAGGGTAACTGGTAAAGCGCGAAGTTGGTCCGGTACTCGCGAAATTCTGGTTGCAGGGTTACCAGCTTTCCGCCTGGCTCGCCCCAACCGTTGCGCAAAACCTCGCCCATCGAGAAGTGCAGGGCCCGACTCGCGGCGGCATGCAAGTAGTCGTACAGGTCCTCATGGCCGGTCTGCTTTGCGACCCACCTCGCGCTCGGCAGCGGGCGCCCCGACCAATTGAACTGCTCCCGAATCTTCGCCAGCTCGGCGTTGACACGAGTTAGCTGCTGCTCCTGGGCGTCTAGAAACGTTACCGGGTACCATAGCTCCTGCATCCCAGCGTCACCGACGTAGGCACGTTGTGCGAGCAGTGAGCGGATAGCGTCGGACCGCCCCATGGCCATAAGTAAATTCTGGGCGTCCTGCTGCGGCAGATCCTTCACCCACAGCATCCAAAGCAACTCATCGAGCGCGGGCCGGACAAATCCGACTGCCAGATGACCTAGCCCGACCTTGGCCAGCACCACAGTGGCGTCAAGCGCTTCGAGTTGACGCCGAAGGATGTAGTTGACCGCAATGCGGCGAAGGTCGGGCCAGGCTGCATCCCAGGTCAGGTCGCCGATGATGAGCGCCTGTTTCGTCGCGGCGATCCACACCTCGGCAGCCGCCACCCGCGCTTCGACGTCGACGTTCTCATTGACAGCCACCGAGAAATAATGACATGTCCCTGCCTGCTCACACCGAAGCCCGTTCGCGGCCCATCCAACGAGCCGACGGTGGGGTCCTGGTAGCGCGGACTGAGCCGTTTTGCGAGATTGCCTTCTGCGGCATTATGAGACGGCAGTCCGACAAGCACTACTTTGCCGCCAACCGGGCGCGGTGGGGAAGCCTTGCTGTATCACGCGGCGTGGCGGTCGTGCCGTGCAGCCCGCACCAGATGTCCGGCTGGCTTACGTGTGGTGGTTCGGGGTGTCGAGGATCAGCAGGAACCGGGCTTTGGTGTTGCTGTCGGCGAGGGTGAGTGTTTCGTCCAGGGCGGCTTGTGTGGCCATCGTCGGTGGCGGTGTGGGCGTGTGGTGGTGTTCCCAGCCGGAGACCGACTCGGGTGCCACCCCGAGGTGGCGGGCGAAGTCGTGGACGGTCATCCGGAGGGCCTCGCGGAGCGCCCGGGTTTCGTGTCCGGTCCACCGGCCGACGACCACCGTCCCACACCCGCAGTCACCCGTCGCCGCGTGAGTGGCCCGGGTGGCGGTCCGGCCGGCGCGTCGCTGGCGTTCCTCGTCACGCGCCTGCGCCCGCTGGGTGTTGAAGTCCCGTACCAGTGCGGCCGTCTGGTCGAACGCCGCGAGCAGCGCCCCTTGTGCGTGAACCGCCCGGTCGGCGTCCTGCCAGAACCGGCGAACGCTGATGTCCCGGCCGATCTCGGCGTTGGCGACCGAGCTGCGGGAGTAACAGATGCTATTGGCGAGCTGCACCTGCGTCAGCCCCTGCTCGGCACGCCACGCGGCCAACCGCCGACCGAGGTCCCTGCGCGCCTCGGCCACCTGCTGCTGACTAATCCGGCCTGGAAAGCGCAGACCCGACGCATGTCGGCCGTCCGTGGGCGGCGGCGTGACCCGCACATTCGTCATCGGTACCGCCAGCCCGTAAGCCGGGACACCTGGCGAAGGCCGGCCGCAGGAGACGGCACACTGGGTCCAGCCGCGAGGCGGTCCCGCGCGACATCCGACGGTTCGATCATCACCTCGACGGGGCCCGCGAGGACCGCGACAGCGCCGGTCGTGACGTCGTGACGGACCAGCGCCGTGACAGTCTCGGCGTAAACGCTCACGGTCACCCGCACCGCCGCGCGGGCAATGATGACCGGACCGTCCGCCGATGCCGATACCGATACCGTGCGGCGTGGGTCGGCACCGGGAACCGGTGATGTCCGGCTACCTTCTGGTCCTGGTTCTCCCGGGTTCACTTCAGGATCCTGGGCGTGTCCCTGAATGATGAAGAACCCCAGGTCGGCGTTGGCCGCCATACCGAGGACTTCCCGCAGCGCCGTGCGATAAGGCTCGAACGGCCACCGATGCTCCCCTCGTTCGAGCTTGCCGATGTAGCGGGCGTCCACGGCGCTGCGGCAACCCGCGTGCGTGTGGGTGTGGGCGTTGACCGCGTCGGCCAACTCCTGTCGGGACATCGGCCGCCCAAAACCCCATGGAGACGGCAGCGCCGGCCGAGCCGCACGTAGCAGGTTGTTCGGCCCTGGGTGATAGGCCACGACGTCGTTCTCCCGATGTGTTCGTGTGCTCTCGTACCCGGCGACGGACCGGGGACGACGACCGGCTTCGTCAACGCTTGCGTACGGTCAGGTGGAGATCCTGAACGGCCAGGTGGGTGAGATCGGGTAGCTGACCCTCGTCGAGGGTGACCCCGTACAGGTTGCCGAGCCCGGTCTTCAGGTCGTGCAGGCCGTTGCCTCGCAGGTCAACGCCATGGAGGTGGCAGGAGTCGAGTTTTAGGCGGGCCAGTTGGCAGGACCGCAGGACGATGTTGGGGAGGCGGCAGGACGACCAGCTGGCATCGGTGAGGACGCAGTCCACGAAGGCCACGGCTCCGGCTGCGGTGACACGGGTGAGGGACGTGTAGTCGAAGCGGCATCCCTCGAACAGCACGTCCTTGAGCCGGATGTCGCTGAGCCTGGTGCCGGTGAACCGGGAGCCGGTGACGGCACAACGCTCGATGCTGACGCCGGACATGGTGGTGCCGGAGAAGTCGGTACGGGTGATCTCGCAGCCGAAGAGGGACCCACCCTCCCAACCGCTCTCGCTCACGTCGACACCGACGAGCCGGCTCCCACGCACCGTAACGCCGTCGAGGGTGACGCCACGCCAGGAGACGTTCTCGATGGTGGCGTCGCTGAAGTCGTCGGTCGGGTCGCTGATGATGTCGAGATCGTCAGGGTCGAGTTCCGGGAGCAGTATCCGGAGCTCGCCGACTGTCGTGGTCCGCATGTGGTCCTTTACCTGTTTTCGAGGGCGGTGCGAGACGGGCCGGCCGCCGCACCGCCGAGTGTCGGGGGCTCGCTGTCAGCGCTTCTTCTTGTTCCAGTTGTCCCAGCCGGGGCGGCTGTCAAATTTGCCACGTTTGTCCCAGGTGGGCCGGTTGTCGAACTTCGCGGCGTCGATCGACGCTACCGCCCGGGAGGGTGCGACACCGAGACTGTCGAGGTGGTGCGGCGGGGCGTTGACGAAGGCGGCGAGGGCGTCGGTCATGCTGGTCCTCAGGTCGGGGTGAGGTGGTCCGCGGTGGCGCGGACGAGGGCCTGTCGGGTGGTGCGGCAGAAGTTGGTCTCGCGGACGGTGAAGGGGGTCTGCTGCACCGATAGGTGCAGCAGACCCGTATCAGAGCGGGCCCAGTTGCTGCGGTTCGGGCATCCCTCCTTTGGTAACGCGCCATTCGTCAGGGGCGAGCCCGTAGGGTCTGTCGCGTGGCCGAGACACAGACCGAACCCGACCTCTCCTACATCGCCAGCGTGACGCGGGTCCGCGCTGCCGCCGGCGTGATCCTCCGGGACCAGGTCGGCCGGGTGCTGGTGGTCCACCCGACCTACAAGGACATGTGGGAAGTTCCCGGCGGAATGGTGGAGCCGGACGAGTCCCCGGCGGATGCTTGTGTACGCGAGATCCAGGAGGAACTGGGTCTTCCCGTGCCCACGGGAACGCTGCTCTGCGTCGACTGGGTACCGGCGAACCCACCCTGGGACGGCGGACTCATGTTCGTCTTCGACGGAGGCGTACTGACAGCGGACCAGATCACGGCGATACGACTGTGCCCGGACGAACTCGACCGGTTCGACTTCGTCGAGCCGGAACGCTTGGACGAGGTGTTGATCCCACGACTGGCTCGACGGGTTGCCGCAGCCGTCGCCGCGATCGGGCATGGCGGCGTCTACCTCGAAGATGGAGTCACCGTCTCAAGCAGGTAGTCGGCCGGGTTGAGCCGTGGACGCGGCGTTCGTGGCAGGTCAGGCGCAGCGGAGCTCCCGGTCGCCGCCGAGGTGAGGACGGCCTCGACAGCGGCGATGGTCGCGGCGGCCTGCCAGAGCGTCACGATCGGTGCCTCTCGACCGAGGATGGCGTCGCGGAAGGCTTCGTGTTCGCTGAGCAGGGGTTCGCGTTTCGGGATCGCGAATCGGGTCACGGCTCCTTCGGTGACGCCCCGGAATACCTCGACGGCGGCCCATTCGGTGGGCGCGGAGCCGTTGGCGTAGAAGGTCAGATCGCCGTGGACGGTGTCGGCGGCAAGGCAGCCGTGAGCGCCGGTGACTATGGTGATGCGCTCCTTCAGCGGGGATAGCCAGTTGACGACATGGCTGGTGAGGGTGCCGTCGCTGAGCTCGCCGAGGATGAGGACGAGATCTTCGGCGATCCGGCCGCTGCGGGCCATGGCTCGGGCGGTGACCTGGGTCAGCGGCATGCCGCTGACCCAGGTGGTGATGTCCAGGTCGTGGGTGGCGAGGTCGAGCACGACGCCGACATCCCGGATTCGCGGCGGGTAGGGCCCCTGGCGCCGGGTGGTGATCTGGTAAAGGTCGCCGAGAGCCCCGTCGGCGAGTCGGACCTGCATGGCTTCCAGTGCGGGGTTGTACCGCTCGGTGTGGCCGACGGCCCCGATCAGTCCGGCGGTGTCGAACGCTTGGGCGAGAGCCCGTGCGGTAGCCAGGTCCGGAGCGAGGGGCTTCTCGATCAGCGCCGATACACCTGCCTCGGCGAGTCGGTGTCCGATGGCCGCGTGGTGGGCGGTGGGCACCGCGACGACGCAGTAGTCGAGCCGATGCGTGAGAAGCTGCTCCAGCGTGGCTGAGAGGGTGATGCCCCTGGCGGCCCGATATCGGTCCCCGCCCGGGTCGGCAGCGGCGACGAGCTGGACGCCGGGAAGCTGGCCGAGGATGCGGGCGTGGTGGCGGCCCATCATGCCCAAGCCGACGAGTCCTGCTCGCAGTGGCGCGCTCATCGAATCACCTCCGCCACGATTCGAGCCAGATCGGGCGGCGTCAGGTACGGATGGACAGGCAGGGAGAGCACCTCAGCAGCAGCCTGCTCCGTATGCGGAAGGTCGGCGGGTTGGTCGTAGGCGGAGCTGCGGTGCAGGGGCGTCGGATAGTGGATTCCGGTCTCGATTAGGGCGTCGGCGAGCCGTTGCCGTACGGCGTCCCGGTTGCGGTGGCGGATGACGTACTGGTGGTAGACGTGGACGACGCCCGGCCGGACCGACGGGGTGACAACGCCGTCGAGTTGCTCGGTGAGCACGGCGGCATGCGCTTGTCTGCGGGCGGTCCACGGTGCCAGCGATCGGAGTTGAACGCGACCAACAGCGGCGGAGACGTCGGTCATCCGAGCGTTGAAACCGATCAGCTCGTACTCGTAGCGGGCCGACATGCCCTGGTTGCGCAGCAACCGTAGTCGTCTGGCCACCTGCTCGTCACCCGTGACCACCATGCCACCTTCGATGGCGTGCATGTTCTTGGTGGGATAGAAGCTGAAGGCTGCGGCGTGACCAAACGCCCCGGCCGAGGTGCCATCCAGTGCGGCACCGACGGCCTGGGCGGCGTCTTCGATGACGGCGAGGCCGTGGCGGGCGGCCAGGACGGTCAGGTGTTCCATCGCGGCTGGGTGGCCGAACAGGTGGACCGGGACGATGGCGGCGGTGCGGGGCGTGATGGCGGCGGCGGTCGCATCGGGGTCGAGGGTGAAGGTCTCCGGGTCGATGTCGGCGAAGACCGGCGCAGCGCCAGCGTGGGCAACGGCGTGTGCGGTAGCCCCGAAGGTGAATGCTGGCAGGATCACCTGATCTCCGGGCCCGATGCCGCAGGCGCGTAGCGCAAGGTGCAGAGCGGTGGAACCGGAGCTGACCGCCACACAATGCCGACCGGCGACGAGGCTTGCGAACTCGGCTTCGAACGCGGCGACCTCGGTGCCCTGAACGAGCTTTCGGCTTCGCAGGACGCGGACGGCGGCGGCGACCTCGGCGTCACCGACGTGCGGATGGGCGAGTGTGATCAGGCGCCCCATGGTCACCTCCTCGGTTCTTGCCAACGGCTCGGCATCGGCCCGCGTCGCGGGAAGCTGGTCCTCATGTCTCATCGCGGGTGATGTCAGCGCCGAGGGCGGTGAAACGGCTGGCCAGGTCCGCGTGGCCCCGATCGATCATCGCGCCGTTGCCGATGACCGTTTCGCCGTCGGCCACAAGTCCGGCCAGGACGAGCCCAATGCCGGTCCGCAGGTCTTGGGCGACGACCTCGGTACCGCGCAGTGGCTTACCGCCGTGCACGACGGCCTTCTCACCTTCTACGGTGAGGTCCGCGCCGAGCTTGCTCAGCTCACCAGCGAGGGCGTAGCGGGCGTCGTGGATGCGCTCACGGAAGTAGCTCGTTCCGGGCGCTTGGGTGGCGAGGGCCATCAGTGGGGGCTGCAGGTCGGTGGCTAACCCGGGGTGGGTGTCGGTGATGACGTTGATCGGATGCAGTTGACCGGGGCGGGTGACGTTGGTGACCGCCCCGGCGGCGTCGAGTTCGACGCCCATCTGGTGGAGCTTGTGGGCGGCGACTCCGAAGTGATCCAGCACCGCGCCACCGACGAGGTTGACCCTTCCACCGGTGATGGCCGCCGCGATGGCCAGCACGCCGGCGTCCATGCGGTCCGGCATGATCGTGTATTCCACGGCGTTTAGCTCGGCTACTCCGGTGACGACGATGCGACCGGTTCCCGCGCCGCGGATCTGGGCACCCATGGCCGTGAGCATCGCGACTACGTCGAGGACCTCGGGCTCCAGCGCGGCGTTCTCGATGACGGTCCGGCCCGGCGTGAGGGCTGCGGCCATGATGAGGTTCTCGGTGCCGGTGTGCGAGGGCGTGTCGAGGTAGAGGTCGGTGCCGCGCAGGTTGCCGGCCTTGATGTTGATGGTGCTGCCCTGTTCCTCGATGTGCGCGCCGAGGCGGGCCATGCCCCGGTAGTGGAAGTCGAGACCTCGGGTGCCGAGGGCACAGCCGCCGGCGCCCTCGAAGATCACCTCGCCGCGGCGGTGCAGCACCGGTGCGAGGAACAACACGCTGCCTCGGAACAGGCGGGTGAGATCGGCTGGCAGCCGTGAGCTGGTGATCTCGGTGGCGTCGATGACGAGCAGCCGGTCGGCCGGGTGGTACTCGACGTGAGCGCCCAGTAGCCGGGCGAGGTCGACGGCGCGCTGGACGTCGGTGATCGCGGGGACGTTGCGTAACACCGTTTGGCCGTGTCGGGCGAGCAACGCGGCACCGATCATGGGCAGAGCCGCATTCTTGGCGCCTTGGACGACGGCGGTGCCGTTGAGCGGCCCGGCAGGGCGAACGCGATAGCGAACTCTGTTCATCTGACGTTCCTTCAGCAGGAGTTGAGGTGGTTGAGCACGCACGGGCGGGACAGTCGCCGGTGGTGTGCGGCGGTCACGTGGCGAGGGACAAGCCGTTCGGCCCTCGGCGGTAGAACCGTCCGCAGGTGGGACAGGTGAGGTTGTCGTCGATGCGGTGGCCGCACCTGCAGGCCCAGCCGAGTTGCCGGGCCGGGTTGCCCATGACGAGGCCGTGGTCCGGCACGTCGTGTCCCACGACGGTGCCGATGCCGACCATGGCGTACCGGCCGACGGTGACGCCCGGGGCGATGACCGCGTTGGCGCCGACGGTGGCGCCGTAGCGGATCGTCACCGGTTCCCGCTGCCAGTCGTTGCGACCTTTCAAGTGACCGGCGGGGTTGATGGCTCGGGGTGCCGGGTCCTCCAGCAGATATACGCCGGGGGCAAGCATCACGCCGTCTTCCAGAGTCGCCCCGAACACTCCGCACCCATCCTGGATCTTGACCCGGTTTCCGATGATCGCTGCCGAGGCCACGTGAACGCCCTTGCCGAGTACGCAGTCCTCACCAACCCGGACGTCCGCGTCCACCTGGGCGTGGTGCCAGATCCTGGTTCGCGCGCCGACGTGGGCCTCGTCAGCGACCTCGGCCGACTCGGCGATGAAGGGCGCGTCCAACATGTGTCCGGCTGTCGGTGTTGGCAATCTGGTCATGCCGAACGCTCCGTGGGTCTCAGCAGCCGCTCAAGATCGTCCAGCGTCCTGACGCTGATCAGCTCGTCGTCGGGCAACGGACGGCCGGTTCGTTCCTCCAGTAGCACCGCGAGCGTGAGCCGGCCGAGCGAGTCCAGACCGAGATCGGACAGCCGGGTGGAGATGATGATGGTCTCGACGGCCCGGCCGCTGATCTCGGCAAGGATCTGCCGGGCTACGGTCTGCCAGCCCAGAGCATGCGTGCTCATCGGATCCGCCCGATGGCGTCGAGCAGCAGCGGCAGGCATTCGACCATCGGTGCACGCTGCCAAAGCCGGCGCATGGCGACTGCCCTGGTCGAGGTGCCGGCGGCGATCTCGTGCAACGCCGCCTCGAGGAACCTTTCCAGCATCTCGCGCGTGCCAGACGGAAGGCTGCCACCCGGTTGGCACAGCATGTCCACCAGCCCGCGGGTCCCACCGCTGATGAGGTCGTCGAGTGCCGGAAGGTGCATCGCACGCCGGGGGCTGTAGGGGTGGGCGGAGGCGGAGCTGGGAGCGGTGATCCCGTCGGCGACGATGCCGGCGGCGTGCGGGGCCAGCAGCACCCCGCACCGGTAGGTGCCCGTTGCGAGGTGGACCATCGGGTGTCCGGTGCGGCCGAACAGCGGCAGGTGATCGAGGGTGACCGGCCGGTGCCCGACCCGGACCTCGACCAACCCCGCCTCGCGAATGGTGGTGTTGAGCTCGGCGCTCGCGTCGTGGACCAGGGTGGCGATCTCGTCCAGGGTGGCGGGTTGGCCATAGTCGGGTTCGGTGGAGAGCCGGTTTGTCGCGCCCAGGTAGATCGTGCCGTCGCCGCGCGGGACCATGTGGCTGCCACAGGCGAAGCCCCGGTTCGGGGTTCGCACGGCAGCGGGTAGCGAGAAGGGGACGCGGGCAAGCAGCGACACGCCTCGCCCGGACCGCAGCGGAGGTGCGTCGACCTGCTCGGCGAGCGCAGGGGCGAGCAGCCCTGTCGTCCCGGCACCGGCGGCGAGCACCAGGTGAGCGGCCAGGACAGTGCTGCCGTCAGCCGCGTCGACGGCCAGATGCTCGCCGCGCTCGTTGACGGTGCTCACGATGGTGTTGAGCCATCGACAGCGAGGATTGGCGCTCAGCACCGTGGCCAGCGCCTCGACCAGGAGCGCGGGGTCCACGCTGGCCTCGTCCGGCAGCCATAGCGCCTCGTGCGCCCGCACCTGCGGTGCCAGCCCCGGCACGTCGGTCGGTGCGGCGAACTCGGCGCGGCACCCGTGGGTCTCGGCGGCCTTCGCGATGGCCCGGAGGTTCACGGTGTCGTCCGGCCCGTAGCCGTTACCGATCACCCACACGCCCGGGACAAGCCGTACCGCCTGCTTGCTGGCCGTGCCGACGCGGTCCAGCCAGGCTTCGTATCCGGTCCGGGCGGCCAACCGTTCGCCGACTTCGAGGCTGACCCGCTGGGGATCGTGGTCTGCCTCGACCTCGCTGAAGACGGTGAGCATCGCGCCGGCGGCCCGGGACGCCTGCCCCGCGTGGTCGCCCGTGCGAGGGCCGATCACGGTGACGTCGAGGTCCCGGCTGAGCAACTCGAACGCGGTGGCGAGCCCGAGCAGGCCGGAGCCGGCCACCACGACGTCGGTCACGAATTGGTTCATGTCACTCACCTGATCCGTTCAGGGAATCGATGCGGGTGGCGGCGAGGGTGTGCACCTCGAACCGGAGGCCACAGAACGCTGCCCGCTCAGCCGCCCGGAGCAGGTACAGCCGCGACAGCAGCACGTCACGGTGCGTCGCGTATCGGCGCAAGGGGATGTCCAGCTCACAGATCTGGACAGTGCGGTACTCGTATCCGTTGCGTCGCAGCGTCTGACGGGTGCAAGGGATGTCGGTCAGAGATGAGTGCGTCAGCAGCAGCGTCCCGCCCGGGGCGAGTAGTTCGTCGAGGCGGGCGAGCAGGACGTCGTACAACGCCCGCCCGTCACTGCCGCCGACAAGGGCCGTCTCGATGCCGTCGTCAGCGGCGTAGGCCGGATCGTGCGGAAAGTGTGGAGGGTTGCAGACCACCAGGTCCCACGGTTCGACGACTGCCAGCTCGGCGAGGTCCCCGACGATCGTGGCCACCTGGGCCTGCTGGATACCGTTGCGGGCCGCGTTGTCGCGGGTCACGTCCGCACACGCCGAGTTGATATCGAGCGCCGTCACGTGTGCCGCGCCAACCAAGGCCAGCGCCACTGTGTACAGGCCGGAGCCGCACCCGATGTCCAGCACGCGGGTACCTGCCACGGGCAGGTCGGGGTCGGCGTTCAGCGCGCTCAGCAGGGTGAGCCCCACGTCGGTCGGAAAGAGAACCGGCCCGTCGTCCGGCGTCTCGATCCGGGCCCGCCGGCCTCGCACCTCGAACTCGGCCGAGAGCATGCCGCTGCGGGCCGGCCTCGCCTGGCACAGTGCATTTGCCGCGCCTGCCGGGATCCTCACCCGGACCGTCTGCGACGGCGCATTGGTGACGTCAGCGCTGCTCATGAAGATTCCCCCTGATCAAGAGAGGCCCTGGTAACGATCGGATAGGAGCGGGCGGGCCAGCCGAGGAAGCGGTCGAAGACACTGGCCGTGCTGCTGGTGTCACTGGGATGTAGCTGGTGGAGATCGCCGATCGCGTCATACAGGCATCTGGCCAGATAGAGAAAGAGGCTCACCCGGCTGTCCCGGTACTCCCCCAGCAGGGCGATCTTCGCCGCGCCGCACGGCCATGGCTGGCCGCATGGGCGGCACAGCCACAGCGGCCGCATCGGCAAGTGCGGTCGGGGCGGCTCGTCATGGGCCGTCACCACCGATCGTCCTGGCAAAGGCAGGTGCTCCATCGGCACGGGCGGGGCGGCCCCCGGGAGGCAGTCTCCGTCGCTGCTCATCGAGGATCCCGCTCCCCCGCCTGCCGTTCGAACACGTTCCGCCAAACGTGCGTCAGGAGCGGCGGATCGGCCGGTCCCGTCCCTACCGGCGGAGAAGTTGTCGCCCGGTCTCGCGACAGGTCGGCGATCTCTACGTTGCGCGAGATGTACACGGTCACGGCCGGCCCCCGGTCGGATCTGCTACCTGAGTGCGGTGGGCTTGCCGAGCTGCCGGTAAGCCCACCGCAGTCGACCTACGGCTGGGAGCAGACCGCCGGCCACCCGTCCCCGCAGCCCTCGTGGCGGTGCGCGAACGGGGAGTCACCCGTACGGTCGACGGAGCGCCCGGCGCGAGCACTTGCCGGTGCATCGGGTCGCGTTCCGACCTGCCGCCGATCGGCACGTCCATCTGGATCTCCCTGGCATGACATTGCCGCTGGCCCGCCGGCGTGCCATGAGGGTCAGGATGATCCTGGACCATTCCGCCGACGTGTTCCTGACGTCCACGATCGCTGGCGGCGCTGGCCGGAGATAGACCCAGCGTGGTGGGCCACGATGGGCCTCACCGTGCCCGGCCTGGGTCAACGCGAAGAGGACAGGAGGTGCCGGCCCCTATGAGACTCGGCTCAGAGGATCTGCCAGCGGCGGAGTTCCGCGCCGTCGTCAACGAGACCCGCGATCCGGCGGTGCACCTCGTTGGCGGCCTCGGTTCCGGGTCGGGACTTGCGTGCGTTGGTGGCGATCATCTGCAGCTCGCGGAGCTGACACAGTTCCTCGAACCTAGGCCAGGATGTGGCATCCCAGCCGTAGGCGGCGGTGAAGCCAGCGAAGGCCTCGGGACCGGGTGGATCGAAGCGGCGGCAGTGGACAGCGACCGTGGCGATGTCCCACTCCGGAGGGCCGAGGGCGGCGCCGTCCCAGTCGGCCAGTACGGGCGTGCCGTCGAAGCGTCGGAGCGCGTTGCGGATCTGCGGATCTGACTGGATCATGCTCGTACTGTGGGGAAACCGCATCGCGTTCCAGCCGGCAGCCAGCGCCTCGAGCCGGCCCATCAGCAGATCCTGTTCCTTGCCGTTCAGGATCTCCGAACGGGCGACGGACCGCTCGATGCCATGGATCGGTCGCAGTACAGGCAGCGACACCGGCGGAGCGGGCAGGGCGTGCAGATCCCGGAGAAGCGTTCCGAGCTCGGAGACGGTGATGGGTTCGTCGTGTGCCGGGTCCAGTCGCTGCCAGACCGTTACGGCGTGCCCGCCCACCTGCAACGGCTGGGACAGGCCCGGGTGAAGGCCCACCGTGGGGAATCCTCGGGCCACCAGCCAGTTGACCACGGCCACCATTCCGCGCACCCGTTCCAGGCCATGGTCGCCGGGGGCGATCTTGACGACCACGTCGCCGACTGCGTAGACGGCGTTGGTGTGGTGCCGCAGCAGGATCGCGCTCGAGTCGGGGTAGCCGAGGAGACGACATACCTCGGCGAGCACCGGCCGGGTGCGCGCCTCGACGAACATGGGGCTCCTAGGGACCGGATACGGCTGTGGTCCCAAGACTACGGGCGCGCTCGCGGCACGCCCGTACGTAGTCCGTCAAGGCGGCGACCTCACTGCGCCGGTTCCCCTCGGGGATCGCCGAGACCACGTCGGTGGCTCTGGTCAGGATGATCTCCGTCCGCTGAGTCTCGGGCAGGTCCGCGACGGCATCGCGGGCAGTCACCGCCGCTTCGGTGGCCCGACGGTCCCGCACGAGGCACAGCGACCTGTCCAGGGCGATGAGCGCCACATCGATCGGTACGGTCGGGGCCACGCCGTACAGCCGAAACGCCTCGTCCTGGACCCGGTACGCCTCACCCGTGTCGCCGAGCCAGGTGTGCGCCCCGGAGAGGTAGAACAGCAGACGCTTCGCCGGAAACCGGAACGCCACATCAGTGTCCCCGTCGCCGGCCTGGTCGAACATCCGGCGCGCCTGGTCGATGGCCGATCGTGCCTGTTCGATGGCGCCAAGACGGGCCAGGGCCCGTGCTCGGCCCGCCGCCGCCAGCGCGCCCGCCGACGAGGCCGTCGAGGTGACGGCTAAGGCAGCCTCCGCCAGAGCGACGGTCTGGCCTGGATTCCCGAAGTAGTACGGCAGCATCGCCGCCTGCGCTCTCACCAGCACCCGAAGCGGAGCTTGCCCGCTGTCATCCGCCGCGTGGATCGCCGTGCCGTACCACCGTCGAGCCTCGGCCACATCCCCGAGCCGCATCAACGCGTCGGCGCACATCGTCGCCAGCAGCGCCGCCACCCCGGACAGCCGGGACTGGACCGCCGCCGGCTGCCGCCGAAGTGACAGAGCCTGAACCTCCCGGCAGTCGGCGACCAGCAACGACAGCATGACCTGGGGCGACGCCGAGGGGTAAACCCTCATGTGCTCGCCGACGGACTCCTCGACCAGTTCAAGCTGCCGAGGAGCAACACTTGCCGACGCCAGCGCCTCATCCAGTCCCAGCCGGAGTCTCGCCAGGCCGCTGACCTCCACGCCGGCCCCCGCACCGGCCGGTGGAAGGCCAGCCCCGCCACCTGCGGCCACGAGGTCAGGGCCCCAGGTAGCGGGGGTGTCCTCATCGCGGCCGAGGCCCATCGCAGGACGCGGGATGCTCAGTCCGACCGCGATGCGCTCCAGTACCTCGTAGGCCGTGACCTGACGGACGCCCTTGGCGATCTCGGCGGCACGGTTGGCCGAGATGTCCACGAGACCCGCAATCCTGCCGTAGGACACGCCCCGAGCGTGAAGGAAGCGAAAGATCGCCGTGACGTCCCGCCGCCGCAGGAACTCACCGATCGGGCGACCGTTCCAGACCCCCGAACTCCACCAGTCAGGATCCACCTGCAAACCCACGACCACCCCGATCGCACGACGACCCAGCTTGCCAGCACAGCGCATCGGCACCGTCACGACAAGTCAAAGACGGGTCGGCTCGACGGACTCACCACAGAGTCGAGGCATGCCGCGGCATCCGGAACCCCCACGATGGGACCCCACCATGTTCCGTAAAAGACCAACCCACGGGGCCCGAGCACCGCGACCTCACCCTTCCGCCGGAACGCACCCGCTCCCCCTACCGTGGAAGCCGTGGACCGGATCGCCATCATCGGCTGCGGCGGCAGCGGCAAATCCACCGTCGCCCGGGAACTCGCCCGCATCCTCGACATCCCGCTCACCCACCTGGACACGCTCTACTACGACGAGCACTGGACGCCGCTACCCACAGCCGAGTTCGCCGCCCAACAGGAGAAACTCGTCACCCGCGACCGCTGGATCATCGAGGGCAACTACGCCGCCACCCTGCCCATCCGCCTCGCCGCCGCCGACACCGTGATCTTCCTCGACCTACCCGCCGCCGCATGCCTGCGGGGCATCCTCCAACGCCGATGGCGCTACCGGGGCGGCCAACACCGAGCCGACGGCGTCTACGACCGGATCACCTGGAACTTCATCCGCTACATCCTCAGCTACCGGCGCACCATGCGACCCCGCATCCGCAGGCTGCTCCATGATCACGGGCCACACGTCCGGCTGATCACCCTCACCAGCCGACGCCACGCCAACCGGTTCATCGACCACACACGACGGGCAACAAGCCGGGAACCTGACCGAGGCCGTCCACGATGACCGCGCCACGTCCCGGCAAACGGCGACCGGTCCAACGGCTCCCGAGCACCCACCGAGACACCGGACCACCGGCAGAAACGCCAAAAGGCTCCGAACCAGGGTGAAACCCCAGGTCAGAGCCTTTTTGGTGGTGCGCCGCCAGGGACTCGAACCCCGAACCCGCGGATTAAGAGTCCGCTGCTCTGCCAGTTGAGCTAGCGGCGCTCGGTGGCAACGGGGAGAACCCTAGCACGGCCCCTGAGGCGGGTTCCAATCCGATACCCGGGTCCTCCCTTCGGTCGAGCTTTCCGGACATTCGGCAACAAGCACGCACAAGGCGTGGGACGGGTTCATGTTGGGCGGCACGGATGGGGCACGATGTGCGCCAGGTGCGCTAGGACAGGGGTGGGGATGGGCAGGTTCGCGCGGGCCGGGGCGTTGGTGGGCACCCTGGGCCTGGTGGCGTCGCTGGCATTGTCGGGTTGTCGCGAGGAGGGCTCGGCTGCCGAGTTCGTTCCGGGGCCGTCGAGCAGCGGGGCGGTGACGCCGGACACATCACCGTCGAGCGGGCCGCCGTTGGCGGTGAAGCCGGCCGACGGGGCGAAGAACCGGCCGGTGAGCCTGGAGATCGGTGCCGAGTTGCCGGACGGCGCGACGGTGTCGAAGGTCAGTCTGACCACGGCCAACGGCAAGGAGGTCAAGGGCAAGCTGCGTACCGACGGCTCGTCCTGGGTGCCGTCCGCGCCGTTGAAGTGGTCCACCGAGTACACGGCCACGGTGACCGCGAACCGGCCGGACGGTTCGGTCAGCGAGGGGACCAGCACGTTCACCACGATGGCGAAGCCCGGCTCGATGATCACCTCGGGGCTCTACCTCTTCGACGACCGGACGTACGGGGTGGCGATGCCGGTGGTGGCGGAGTTCCACCCGGGCATCCCGAAGAAGGACCGGGCCGCCGTGCAGAAGCGCATGTTCGTCCAGACCGACCCGCCGCAGCCGGGTGCCTGGCACTGGGTGAGCAACGGCACTCAGGCGTTCTACCGTGCCCCGGAGTACTGGAAGGCCGGCACGAAGCTGTCCGTACGGATCGCGTTGGCCGGCATTCCGCTGAGCAACGGCCGGTTCGGCAACGTCGACCGGACCGCCACCGCGAAGATCGGCTCGGCCTTCGAGATGAAGGTGGACAACGCCGACAAGCAGATGCGGGTGTACGAGGACGGCAAGCTGATCAAGACGCTGCCGGTGAGCCTGGGCAAGAAGAAGACCCCGTCGTCGAGCGGCACGCTGGTGGTGATGGAGAAGAAGGAGGCCACGGTCTTCGACACGATGGACGATCCCGATCCGGAGAACCGCTACGTCACCGACATCCAGTTCGCCCAGCGGCTCACCTGGGGTGGCGAGTACATCCACGCGGCACCCTGGTCGGAACACGTCCAGGGACGGCAGAATGTGTCACACGGTTGCGTGAACGTGTCCCTGGCGAACGCCCGCTGGCTCTTCGAACGGACCAAGGTCGGTGATCCGATCAGCATCAAGGGCACCGAACGGAAGCTGGCCGCCGGCAACGGTTGGACGGCGTGGGATCTGAGCTGGTCGGAGTTCGTCAAGGGCAGCGCGCTGCCGGTTCCGGACGGTGGCGCGGGTCCGGCCCTGTGACCGTGCCAGATATGTCACTATCCGGACATCCCGCTCCACGTGTTTCGGTTCACCTTCCGCAACGGGTACGTGTTCCGGTGCGTCTGTGATGTGGACGGGCAGCGGACCACGACTGTGAGGACACCATGCGAGTTCGGGACCAGCGCAACCGCCGGCGGGGGGTGCTCGCCGCGGGGATGCTCGCCGCGGTGATGGTGCTGACCTCCGCCTGCACCGGCGGCAAGGGCGGCGACAACGGGCCGGGCTGGCAGGACGGCGCCGACCAGCCGGCGCCGAAGGCGACGGTGAGCATCAGCGAGCCGGCCGCCGACGCGAAGGACGTTCCCGCCTCGACGGCGATCACGTTCGCCGCCGAGCAGTCCGAGAAGACCACTGTCGAGTTGGCCGACGCCGGTGGGGAGCCGGTCAAGGGCACCCTGGCGGCGGACGGCAGGAGCTGGCTTCCGGCCGCGGCGCTGACGTACGGCGAGTCGTACACCGCGACCGTCACCGCGACCGGCGACGACGGTGTCCCGGTGACCGCGACCAGCGCGTTCACCGTGATGAAGCAGCCGGGCAACCAGGTCCGGATCACCAGCTTCCTCGGCGACGACCAGACGGTCGGGGTCGCGATGCCGCTGATCGTGAAGTTCGGTCGGGAGATCCCGGAGAAGTACCGCGCCGACCTCCAGCGGCGGATGACGGTGAAGTCCACGCCCGCCCAGGAGGGCGTCTGGCACTGGGTCAGCCCGACCGAGGTCCGGTACCGGCCGAAGGAGTACTGGCAGGCCGGCAGCAAGGTCTCCTACCGGGTGCAGGCGGGCGGGCTGCCGCTGGGCGACGGCTGGTACGGCCGGGCCGACCTGTCGGTGGACATCACGGTGGGCCCGAAGCTGGTCATGACGGTGGACAACCGGACCAAGCGCATGGTCGTCACCCGCGACGGCGAGACGATCAAGACGATTCCGGTGAGCCTCGGCAAGAAGAGCACGCCCTCCTCCAGCGGCACGATGGTGGTGATGGAGAAGCTGCGCAAGACGGTCTTCGACACGTTCGAGGAGCTGGGCCCCGACGAGGGATACCGGACGAAGATCGACTACGCCCAGCGGCTGACCTGGGGTGGCGAGTTCATCCACGCCGCGCCCTGGTCCGAGGGGCAGCAGGGCACCACGAACGTCTCGCACGGCTGTGTGAACGTCTCGATGGCCAACGGCGCCTGGCTGTTCGAGAACACGAAGGTCGGCGACCCGATCGTGGTCAAGGGCACCGAGCGGAAGCTCCAGAACGGCAACGGCTGGACGGACTGGAACCTGAGCTGGGACGAGTACGTGAAGGGCAGTGCCCTGCCGTACGAGCCGGCGGAGGCGGACGCCACCGACCAGGAGGCCCCGTCGGGCGAGCCCGAAGCACCCACCACTTGAGGTTCGGCATCGGCGGCGGTCCCCCGTACGGGGGACCGCCGCCGTGGTCGTGGTGCCCCACCAACGCCCTAGAAAGACTCAGGCCCCGTCCGAGGACGGGGCCTGAGCTGCGGATACAAAGATCCAAAAGCCGGGTGACTGATGGGAATTGAACCCACGACAACCGGGACCACAACCCGGTGCTCTGCCAACTGAGCTACAGCCACCATGCCGCCGCGCCCGGACTCACCGCCCGTGCGGGTGCGGGGAAATCATACCCACACCACGACCGTTCGCGTCCAGCGGGTTGCCGGGGCCGCTCAGAGGTCGGCGGCGATGGCCTTCGCGCTCTCCACGTCCGGCCCGGGCAGCGGTACGAAGATGGTGCGGCGGTAGTACTCCAACTCGCGGATGCTCTCCCGGATGTCCGCCAGCGCCCGATGGGCGAGGCCCTTCTGCGGCTGGCCGAAGTACACCCGGGGGTACCACCGGCGGCACAGTTCCTTGATCGAGGAGACGTCGATCATGCGGTAGTGCAGGTGCGCGTCGAGGCGGGGCATGTCCCGGGCGATGAAGCCCCGGTCGGTGGCGATCGAGTTGCCGCAGAGCGGCGCGGTCCGGGGGTCCTTCACGTGGGTGGTGATGTAGTCGAGCACCCTGTCCTCGGCCTCGGCCAGGCTGACCGTGGAGCGACGGACCTCCTCGGTCAGCCCCGACTTGCCGTGCATCGTGCGGACGATCTCCGGCATGGCGTCGAGCGCCGCGTCGTCGGCGTGGATCACCACGTCCACGCCGTCGCCGAGCACACGCAGATCCGGGTCGGTGACCAGCGCCGCCACCTCGATCAGCTTGTCGCCGCCGAGGTCGAGCCCGGTCATCTCACAGTCGATCCAGACGAGAAGATCAGCCATCGGCACAGCCTACGCGCAGCCCACGCACCGTGGCTGCGCGCCGCCGGCCCGACCGACCGCTAGGGTCTTTCCCGTGCCCGCCGAACCTGCCACACCGTCCAGCGTCGACCTCGAAGACCCTGGTAGCCGCACCGCACGGCGGATCGTCGGAGCGCTGGCGCTCGCCTCGGTGCTACCGGTGCTCTACCTGCCGGGCACGGTGCACGACTTCTTCGACCTCAAGATCTACATGGCGGCGATGGACTGGTGGGCCGCCGGCAATCCGCTCTACGACTACGCCCAGCCGGACCGGGTGCAGGGCGAGCTGTTCTTCACCTATCCCCCGTTCGCCGCGCTGCTGCTGCTGCCGTTCTCCCTGCTGAAACTGGGCGTCACGGTGGCGATCTTCACGGGGTTGACCGTGCTCGGCGTGGTGGTCACCACGAAGTGGCTGCTCGACCCGGTGATCCGCCGACACCACCTGCCGTACGCGTTCACCCTGGCCGTGGGCGCGTTGCTGGTCCTCGGGGTGGAGAGCACCCGGGAGACGATCACCTTCGGACAGATCAACATGCTGCTGGTGGTGTTGATCCTCGCCGACCTGCTGTTCGCCGTACCCCGTGGCAGCCGGTGGGCGGGGGTGGGCATCGGGCTGGCCACGGCACTCAAGCTCTTTCCGGGCATCTTCATCGTCTATCTGCTGGCCACCCGCCGGTGGCGGGCGGCGGTGGTGGCGAGCGCGACCGCCGCCGGGGCGACTCTGCTCGCCGCCGCGGTGGCGCCCGGCGACTCGTGGCGCTTCTGGACGCACGAGCTGTGGGCGACCGACCGGGTCGGTCGTACCGACTACACCGGCAACCAGTCGCTGTTCGGGCTGCTGAGCCGGCTGACCGCGCCGGAGGAGCCGAGCCGGCTGATCTGGCTGCCCCTGGTCGCGGCCGTCGTCGGCTACGGCCTGTGGCGGGCGGTCCGCGCCACCCAGGCCGGTGACGCGCTCAGCGCACTGACACTGACCGGCCTGGTCGCCGCCCTGATCAGCCCGATCACCTGGACGCACCACATCTACTGGTTCGTCCCGGCGGTGATCATCCTGATCGACGCGACGCTGCGCACCGATCCGCGTACGCCGGAGGGGGCACGGCGACGACGCCGACTGGGCGGTCTCGCGCTCGGCACCTCGATGATCATCGTGTACGGCGTGGTGTCGTTCTACGACTGGGGTGTCACTCCGACGCCCACCCAGACGCCCTGGGAGTTCGTGTTCCGCAACGCGTACGTGCTGCTCTGTCTGGTGCTGCTGGTCGTGCTGCCGGTGCGTCCCCGGGTGGACCGGCCGGCGACCGAGTCACACGAAGCGGACACTCTTCCCGAGACGACCATTCACCGGTAATCTTCCCGTAGAGGCATCATCCTCCGATGGGCACCGATATCCCCCGGTGGTGGGCGGCCCTCCACGTCGGCAGCGCGGAGGGCCGCCCCACCCGTCCCGGCCCCGGCGCTGGCCGAGTCGTGGTCAGGACGGCGGGTGGTCAGGACGGCGGGGCGGGTGGACGCAGCGGGTGATGCGGGGCGGGCAGGTCGGCCAGGGTCTCCGGACGCGGCACCGGGGCGATCGCGGCCCGGGGCGCGGCGGCCACCGACACCAGTTGCCGCTCGGGCCTCGGACGCGGCGACGGCGGAGCGCCCAGGCCGCTGAGCGAGCTGACGCCCAACCGGCCGGCGAGCACCGGCACCTGATCGGGTTCGACCACGAAGACCACCTCGCGTGGGCGCACCGGGCGCAGCAGCACCAACGCCGCGAGGAGCACCAGCAGGATGCCACCGGCCAGCGAACCCCAGGTGGCCGGGGCGACCCAGCCGGCCCGCAGTTCGGCGCGCAGGTCCAGGGCCAGGTCGGCCCGACCGTCGGGGTGCATCAGCACCAGACTCAGGCGCTGACCGGCCAGTTCCCCGGGGCTCCATTCGAGGACACCGGTGCCCGCGCGCACCCAGAAGGTCTGTGCGGCCGGGGCCGCCGGCACGGTCGGCGGCGTGCCGGTCTCCGGCGTACGGTGCTCCAGCCGGACCGGCAGCGGCCCCCGGGCCAGCGCCGTCCGCTGCACCACGGCGTGCGGTGCCCCGGCCAGCCAGCGATTCGCCTCGTCGGCCGGGGCCAGCCCGACGAACGCCGGACCGTCCGCGGTACGCGCGTCCAGCCGCAGCCGCGCCTGCCCGAACCGACTGAACGGCACCTCCTGCCGCAACAGCGCGTCCAGGTCGGTCACCACCACCGCGTGCCCCGGTGTCCGCACGGTCTCGACCCGGGCGGTGAACCCCCCGCCCGGGTCCGCGTGACTGGTCAACAGGCCGAGCCCGGTGGCACCGAGCAGCGCGGTGGTGCCGGTGATCAGCAGCACCATGCCGGCCAACGCCCACACGAAACGCATCCGCCTTGTCCCCCTCCGTAGCGAGATACCCGGCCGACCTTACCTACGCCGAACGGCTGATCTGCGGATATCCACGGCACGGGGTGGGAAAGCGGACGGGCCCGCCGGGAACACCCGGCGGGCCCGCGACGCGGAGCGGTCAGGAGGCCGGGGTCGCCTCGCCGCCGCGGTCGGTCGGGTCGGCGGCCCGGCGGGTACGCGAGAACGCGAGCCCGCCCAACACCAGGCCGCCGACCCCGGCGACCAGCCCGGCGACGCCCAGCCCGACGGCCAGCCCGTCGCCGTCCTCGTCATCTTCGTCGGCCACCGCCTCGGGCGCGGGCGCCCCGGCCGGTCCCTCGGTCGGGCTGCCGGCGGCGGCGAGGGTGAGCACCGGTGCCGGGGCGGCGGGCTCCTCGCCGCCCGGCTGCGGCTCGTCGATCCAGCGCACCACCCCGTCGTCGGAGTAGGTCTGCAACGCCTTGAAGACCATCTGGTCGACCTCGGGCAGCGGGCCCATCGAGACCGGGAACTCCTGGAAGGTGCCCGGTGCGATCGCCGCGTCCCCGCCGGCCGTCCAGGTGATCTTCGAGATCACCTCGGTGATCTCACTGCCGTGCACCTGCACCGGCGGGTCGACCTGACGCTTCTCCACCGCCACCGTCCAGCCCGGCACCGGCATGGTGGACACCGAGCCGACCGGGGCGTTCTCCGGCAGGAAGATCTCCAGCTTGGTGGTCGACGCGGTGTCGCTCTCGTTCGGCACCCGGAACGTGAACCGGCCGTAGCCGCCCTGCTCGGCCTGCTCCGGGTCGACCGTGACGTGGGCCGACGCGGGCGTCGCGAAGCCGAAGACGGCGACGGCGCCGAGCGCCAGGGCGGCGGCGGCACCCACGGTACGCCGGTGACGGATCATCGGTATGGAACCTCTCTAGGCAACGGGCACGGTGGCGGTCACCGTGGCCTGGTCGATCTCGGTGGTCCGGGCGGTGACCCGCAGCTCCCACTCCCCCGGAGCCGGCAGCGTGATCTCGCCGGTCGCGTGGTTGTCGGTCAGCGGCAGCAGCGGGATGTCGATCGCCTCGATCCCGGCCGACGGCAGCGCGATGGTGGCCTTCCACTCCACGACCGGCTGCGGCCGGTTGTCCGGCGTGTACGCGTAGAAGTGCACGGAGTTGTTGCCCCGTCGGGCCGGGGACATCTCGATCTGCAACGAGTAGAGCGTGCTCTCCACCCGGGTGGTGAAGTAGCCGGCGTCGACGGCGGCGACGTCCGTCGAGGCGGTCCGCGCGGGAGTGGTCTGCACCAGCACGGCGGTGACGCCGAGCACGACGGCGGTGACTGCCAGCTCCGCCCAGACGGCCCGGCGTACCGGCGCGGGACGGCTGGCGGCGACCCGTTTGCGGATCAGGTTCCGCGAGTACGCGGCCAACACGATCACCACGGCGAACAGCCCGACCTTGGCCAGCACCAGACGGCCGTACGTGGTGTTGACCAGCGCTGTCGGCGTGGCCACCTCGATCAGCGCCTGGACGATGCCGGCGAGCAGCAGCGCGGAGACCGACAGGGCGGCCCAGCGCGACCAGATCGGCAGGATCGCGCCCAGTTCCCGCTCGTCCGCGCGGGGCAGCAGGAACGCCGCGAGCATCACCAGGCCGCCCAGCCAGACCGCCATGCTGCCCAGGTGCACCGCGTCCACGATCACCGACACCGCCGGGGCGGGCGAGGCCGCCGGGTGCCCGGACAGCGGCCAGGTGAGCAGCGCCGCACCGGCGAGCAGGCCGAGGATGATCAGGTCGGCCCGGCCGACCGGCCCGGCCAGCAGTGGCCGGAGCAGGAACGCCGCCGCCGCGAGCAGTCCCAGCCGGATCAGGTGGGCGGCGCCGAAGGTGCTGCCGAGCACCAGGCTGAGTCCCTCGCCGGTGATGTCCAACGGCCCGCCCCCGCTGGTGTACGGCACCTGCAACAACGCCACCGCGACGGTGGCCGCCGCCACCAGTCCCAGGCCGGTCCAGGCCAGGCGGGCCGGCCCCTGCCGGGAGAGCCGACGCGGCCAGAGCAGCGCGAGCACCAGGGCGGGACCGACGAGCAGCAGCAGACCGACGTACCCGACGAACTTCGCGGTCTTGATCGCGTTGGTGACCAGCGGGTCGGCCCGGCCGTCGTCGCCGCTGTCCACCGGCGGCTCCGACGGCGCACCGACGGAGTAGGTGAACGCACCGGAGACGGGGTGGCTGTCCGCCGAGATCACCCGGTAGGTCACCAGATAGGTGCCGTTGCCGCCGGAGGTGTCGACCGCGATGTTGACCACGCTGTCGGTGAAGGTCGGGTCGCCCCGGTCGACGCGGGATCCGTCCGGCGCGATGACCCGGATCCGGTCCGGCACCCGGCGGACCGGCTCGCTGAAGGTGAGCACCACCTCGGCCGGTGCCGCAGGTACCACGGCCGACGCGGCCGGGCTGCTGCTGGAGAGCACGGCGTGGGCGGCGGCCGGTCCGCTGGGAACGAGCAGCAGGGCGACGACGGTGACCAGCAGGCCGGCAGCGGCGGCCCAGCGGGTGGATCGGCGGCGAGGGACGGCAGTCATGACCCACATCGTCTCCGACCGGACCCCTTTCCGGCGAGTCGCGGCCATCGATTGACGGCTATCATCCGCGATCGTGCGCAGACGCGCAGGTACCCGGCCGAGGTCATGAGGGGGTAGTCGGTCGGGCCCCGGCGAAAGTTCCCGGCGTGGCGCAGCCCATGAAGGGCCGAAGGACCCTGCTGCCGACGGTGGGGCCGCGTAACCTGGGTTGTCGTGATCCCCGCCCCGCGCGACACCCGCGCCGCCGCCGACCTCGGCGGTGTCGACGCGCACGCCGGCCCGGACCCGGCCACCGGCTGGGCGCTCGCCGCCCGCGACGGCGACCCGGCCGCCCAGTCCGCCTTCGTCCGCGCCACCCAGGCCGAGGTGTGGCGGTTCACGGCGGCCCTGCTGGACCCGGACAGCGCGGACGATCTGACCCAGGAAACCTACCTGCGGGCCTTCCGGGCGCTCCCCGCCTTCGAGGGTCGCTCCAGCGCCCGCACCTGGCTGCTCGGCATCGCCCGGCGGGCCTGCGCCGACCATCTCCGGACGGTGGTCCGGCGGCGGCGTCTCGACCAGCGGCTCACCGCCCACGCGCACACCGACCGGTCGCACCCCGACCCGGCCGGGCAACTCGGCACGGCCGACCTGGTCAGTCGACTGCCCGCCGAGCGGCGCGGCGCGTTCGTGCTCACCCAGTTGCTCGGCCTGTCCTACGCCGAGGCGGCGACCGTGGAGGGTGTGCCGGTGGGCACCATCCGGTCCCGGGTCGCCCGGGCCCGCGCCGAACTCGTCGACGCGGTCGGTGAGGCGTTGGCCGGGTGAACGGGCCGGGCGCGACGGCGAGGTGGACGCGGTGGCGGCCCTGGCTCGGGCTCGCCCTCCGGCTCGGGCTGGCCGCCGTCTGGCTCTACGCCGGTGCCACCAAGGTCGGCGACCTGGCCGCCTCCGGCCGCAGCGTGCACGCGTACCAGGTGATGCCGTACGACCTGGCGGTGGTGATCGGTGCGGTGCTGCCCTTCGTCGAGCTGGCGCTGGGCGTACTGCTGCTGCTCGGGTTGGCCACCCGGCTCACCGCCGGGGTCTCGGTGGTCCTGCTGCTGCTCTTCGTCGCGGGCATCGCCTCGGCCTGGGCCCGTGGCCTGGCGATCGACTGCGGCTGCTTCGGCAGCGGCGGCGAGCTGCCGGCCGGGCAGCGCCCCAGCTACCTCCCGGAGATCCTCCGGGACGTGGCCTTCCTGGCGATGGCCGGGTTCCTGCTGGTCTGGCCCCGGACGGCCGTCTCGCTGGACGGCGTCCTGACGGGCGAACGGGGTGGAGGACGAGGATGAGTAGTCGCAAGGGACGCAAGGACGCGGCCCGGGTCGTCCGGGAACAGATGGCCCGGGAGCGGCGCCGCAAACGGACCCTGTGGATCTCGCTCGGCGCGGTGGTGGTGCTGGTCATCGCCGGGCTGATCGGATGGAGTGTCTGGTCGGGCCAGCGGTCCGGCGACTTCACCCCGCCACCGGGCGCCAACGACGCCGGCACCGGCGTGGTGGTCGGCTCCGGACCGGTCACCGTCGACGTGTACGAGGACTACCTCTGCCCGGCCTGCAAGCAGTTCGAGCAGACCAGCGGGCCCACCCTCGAGCAGCTCGTCGACGAGGGCAAGGTACGGGTGGTGTACCACCCGGTCGCCTACCTGAACCGCTTCTCCAGCACCCAGTACTCGACCCGGGCGTCCGCCGCCTCCGGGTGCGCCGCCGAGGGCGGCAGGTTCAGCGAGTTCGGCGCGGCGTTGTTCGAACGCCAGCCGCCGGAGGGCGGCGCCGGCCTCAGCGACGACCAGCTCGTCGACATCGGCGCCGAGGTCGGGCTGGACCGGAACGCCTTCGGCACCTGCGTCCGGGACGGCAGGTACAAGTCGTGGACCGCGCACCTCACCGAGCAGGCGGGCCGCGCCGACGTCACCGGCACGCCGACCGTCCTGGTCGACGGCCAGCCGGTGCAGCAGTGGACGCCGGAGAACATCACCGCCGCGGTGGAGGCGGCCGGAAAGTGATCCGAGTCGTCTGGGCCCGTACCGGGCTGTTGCCCATGGCGGCCCGTACCGGGCTGTTGCTCACCGGCGTGGCCGTCGCGCTCCTGGCCGGTGCCGCCCCGGCCGCCGCGCACGGCGCGGACGCGCCCGACGGCACCGACTACCGGGTGGCGGTCGGTGCGGTCGAGGGCCGACCGGACCTGCGGGTCCGGGTGGTCGAGGCGGGCGCGCGCCTGGAACTGACCAACACCGGTGACGGGCCGGTCGAGGTGATCGGCTACTCGGGCGAGCCCTACCTGCGGGTGGGACCGGACGGCGTGTTCGAGAACACCCGCTCACCGGCGACCTACCTGAACCGCACGATCCTCGCCGACACCCCGCTGCCCGACGAGGTCGATCCGGCCGCCGCACCGCAGTGGCGACGGATCGACACCGGCACCACCGCCCGCTGGCACGACCAGCGGGCGCTGTGGCGCGAGGCGGGTCCGCCCGCCCAGGTCCGCGCCGCCCCCGACCGCGAGCACCGGGTACGCGACTGGGTCGTACCGCTGCGCGACGCCGACGGCCGCGCCGAGATCCGGGGCACCCTGGACTGGGTACCGCCGCCGGACGCGTACCCCTGGTGGGTGGCGATCACGCTCGGCGCGCTCGCGGTGGGGGCGGCCGGGCTGCTGCCGGCCGCCTCGTCGCCCGGCGGGCGGGCGCGGACCGCTCTCGGCGCGCTGCTGGCGGTCGGCGGGGTGGCGGCGGTCGTGCTCGCCGTGGGTCGGGTGCTCGACGCCGGGGCAGAGGGGGTAGGCGCGGTGCTGACCGGGCTGCTGACCGGCCCGGTCTGGACCCTGCTGACCGGGCTCGGCGCGATCGTCGCCGGAGGCTGGGCGGTGACCCGGCGCGACGGCGTGGACTTCGTGCTGGCGCTGGCCGGGGCGTGCCTGGCCCTGTTCGCCGGGGTGGCCAACGCCGCCGTGCTGTCCCGCGCCGTCCCACCGGTGCCGTGGTCGGCCACCGTCACCCGGATCCTGGTCGTGGTGGTCCTCGTCGCCGGGGCCGGGGCACTCGCCGCCGCCGTGCTGCGCCTGCACGCCACCGGGCGGGCCATCGCGCCCGCCCACACCGAACCGTCCGACACCAGACCGGCCGACACCGCGCCGGTCACTCGGTGACCGGGTGCGGGACGGGGCGGAACGGATAGGGCAGTTCGAGCCGATGCCGCGCCAGCAGGTCCGAGTCGGCCAGGAGCGCCGGGGTGGGGCCGTCGGCGACGATCCGCCCGTCGTCCAGGATCACCGAACGGTCGCAGAGTTCGTAGGCGTACGGCAGGTCGTGGGTGACCATCAGCACCGTCACCGGCAGGGACCGCAGGATGCCGGCCAGTTCCCGCCGGGCCGCCGGGTCCAGGTTGGACGACGGTTCGTCGAGCACCAGGATCTCCGGACGCATGGCCAGCACGGTGGCCACCGCCACCCGGCGGCGCTGGCCGAACGAGAGATGGTGCGGGGCGCGGTCCCGGTGCGCCGACATGCCGACGGCGGCCAGCGCCTCGTCCACCCGCGCGGCGAGTTCCGCGCCGCGCAGCCCGAGGTTCGCCGGCCCGAAGGCCACGTCCTCGGCGACGGTGGGCAGGAAGAGCTGGTCGTCCGGGTCCTGGAAGACAATGCCGACCCGGCGACGGATCTCCGCCAGGACGGCCCGGTCCGGTCCGACCGCCAGGCCACCCACAACGACGCCGCCCTCGGTGGGCACCAGGATCCCGTTGAGGTGCAGCACCAGCGTGGTCTTGCCGGCGCCGTTCGGGCCGAGCAGGGCCACCCGTTCACCCCGGGCCACGGTCAGGTCGACGCCGCGCAGCGCGACGTGCCCGTCCGGGTAGGCGTACCGGACACCGTGCACGTGCAGGCTGGGCGCGGGCCCACCGGCGCTCACGTCAGCACGGCGGCGGTGGCCGCCACGGTGCCCGCCAGCACCGGGACCGTGGCCGCGAGCAGCCACTGACCGGGCGTCGCCGCACCCGCCCCGGACCACACCACCGGCATCCGGCCGGTGTACCCGCGCGAGCGCATCGCCAGGTACACCCGCTCCCCCCGCTCGAAGGCGCGCAGGAACAACGCACCGATCCCGACCGCGAACCCGCGTACCTGCCAGAGGAAACGCGGGTCGTCACCCCGGGAGATCCGGGCGATCCGCATCCGTCGGGCCTCACCCACCAGCACCTCCAGGTACCGCAGCATGAAGGTGGCGATCTGGGTGAGGATCTGCGGGCAGCGCAGCCGGTCCAACCCGACGATCAGGTCGCGGGTGGTGGTGGTCGCGGCCAGCAGCAGCGACGCCCACACGCCCAGGGTCCCCTTGGCGAGGATGTTCCCCGCGCCATACAGCCCGTCGACCGACAGGGCCAGCCCCAGCACGTCGACCCGCTCCCCGGTGCCGAGAAACGGCAGCGCGACCGCGAACAGCACGAACGGCAACTCGATCGTCGAACGCAGGAGCAGCCATCCGGCGGGCACCCGGGCGAGCGCGGCGACGGCGGCCACCAGCAGGGCGTACACCCCGGAGGCCCAGAGCGCCACGCGCGGCGTGGCGACCACGGCGACGGTGAACGCCACCATCGCCGCGATCTTGACCTCCGGCGGCAGCCGGTGCACCGGCGAGTCGCACTCCCGGTACAGCACGTGGGCGCTGGCCATCCCCGTTGCTACCCCCGGCCCGACGCGGTGACGTCGGTCCGGCCCGACTCGTCGTCCGGGCCGGGGCCACGACGACGGACCAGCCAGAACGCGCCACCGGCCACGGCGAAGGTGAGCAGTACGCCGAGCACGCCGGCCAGGCCGGTGGAGACGATCTCGTTGTCCAGCCCGGCGATGCCGTAGTCGGCCAGCGGGCCGCCGATCTCGTGCTCCTTCTCCTGCCGGGCCGGGCAGTCCCCGCCGACGATCTCGTCGTCGGCGTCGAAGACGCAGCCCTCCCGCAGCGACGAGTCCAGCCCGTCCGGATGGGCCGAGGCGACGTTGCTGACCAGCCCGGCCAACAGCAACGCGACGAGCAGACCGCCGACGAGGAAACTCCGGGACCGGGTGCTCATCGGACACCTCCGGTAGCCGGGACGGACCTCGACGCGGCCGGCGACAGGGCCCGCAGCGCGTACACCAGGTCGGGTCGGACCTTCGCCACGGTGACCACCGTGGTCGCCGTGATCAGCCCCTCGCCGACGCCGATGAGCAGGTGGGAGACGGCCATCGTGCCGGCCAGCCCGGCCAGGTTGCCGCCGAGGTCGGTGGTGCCGCCGAGCTGGTACTGGAGCACGAAGCCCATCGCCGCGACCACCACGCTCACCACCGAGGCGACGAAGGCCGCCACCGCCAGCCCGGTCGGCGTACGCGGCAGCACCCGCAGCAGTAGCGCGATCGTCAGGTACGCCACCGCGATGCCGATCACCGCCATGTTGGTGACGTTGAGCCCGAGCATCGCCACCCCGCCGTCGCCGAAGACCAGCGCCTGCACCGCCAGCACCACCGCCACGCAGAGCGCGCCGACCCAGGGGCCGACCAGCATGGCGGCGAGTGCGCCGCCGAGCAGGTGACCGCTGACTCCCCCGATGAGGATCGGGAAGTTGAGCATCTGCACGGCGAAGATGAACGCCGCCACCAGACCGGCCATCGGCGCGAGCCGGTCGTCCAGGTCCTGTCGTCCACGCCGGACGCAGAACGCCATCGCCGCCAGGGCCAGCACTCCGAAGACCGCCGCGACCGGACCGTTGATGATTCCGTTGGAGATGTGCATGGCCAGGGTTTCCACGTGACCTCCCACGTGACGGCGGGCCCACGCTCGCCGGCAGGGTGAGCGTATTTCCCGACATAGGCTGTTGCCAATACCTGGCAGGAGTGTGATCGCGGGTGCGGCGTGCCGGCCGGGTCGGCCCGCGACGGCGGTAGGGTCGTGCCATGACCGCACCCGCTCGCCTCGCCGCCGGTGACCCGGCACCCGAGTTCACCCTCCCCACCGACACCGGAGGGCAGCTCACCCTGGCCGACCTGCGCGGCCGCAAGGTCATCCTGTACGCCTACCCGGCCGCGATGACCCCCGGCTGCACCAAGCAGGCCTGCGACTTCCGTGACTCGCTCGCCTCGCTCCAGGCCGCTGGCTACGAGGTGATCGGCATCTCGCCGGACAAGCCGACGAAGCTGGCCACGTTCCGCGAGCGCGACGCGATCACCTTCCCGCTGGTCGCCGACGTCGACAAGTCGGTGCTGACCACGTACGGCGCGTACGGCGAGAAGCAGTCCTACGGCCGTACGGTGACCGGGGTGATCCGCTCGACGTTCGTGATCGACGAGAACGGCAAGATCGAGCGGGCGCTCTACAACGTCAAGGCCACCGGCCACGTCGCCAAGCTCCGCCGCGATCTCGGCCTGGACTGACACGGTCGTACCGCCCGCCGACTCGACACGGTCCCGGCGCGACGCTCTAGACTCGGTGGCGCTGGCGGGAGTGGCGTAATGGCAGCCGCGGTAGGTTTAGGTCCTATTGTCCGAAAGGACGTGGGGGTTCGAATCCCCCCTCCCGCACCGACCGGTCCGTCGCCTTGGTCACGATCGCAGGTGATCGGGGCGCGGGTCGATGACGATGGGCACCGTGAGTCTGCGCTTCGTCCTGGATCCCGAGCTGACCCCCGATCTGCGTACCCGGATCGTCGCGCTCTGGGTCGACGTCACCAACGCGGGCGGGGCGGTCGGCTTCGTCGCCCCGGTCACCGGCGACGAGGTCCGTACCATCGCCGACCCGACGCTGGCCGGGATCGCGGACGGGCCGGACCGCCTACTGCTGGGATACGACGGTGACCGGTTGGTCGCCATGGCGATCCTCACCGATCCCCGGTTCCACCTCAAGAGACACCTGAGGGTGCTCACCCGCGTGATGGTGCACCCGGACACGCAGGGGCACGGCGTCGGTGACGCGCTGATGCGCGAGGCCGAGCGGGTGGCCCGTGACCTGGGGCTGGCGGCCCTGCACGTCACGGTGCGCGACGGACTGAGACTGGACCGGTTCTATCGGCGACTCGGCTACCGCGAGGTGGGCCGCTGGCCCGCCGCGCTGCGCGTCGGCCCCGGCGACGACCGCGACGAGATCCTGATGTGGCTCGGGTTGACCGGCGGATCGGCCGGTCGCTGACGGACGAGCCGGACGTCAGGAACCGCAGCCCGGTGTGGTGGCGGCCACCGGTACGGGCGGCGGGGCGGCCGGGTCGCTGGTCGGCGCGGCCGGGCTCGCAGTCTCGGCCGGTGGGGTGGTCGAGGCGGACGGGGTCGGGCCGGGGGTGGCGCTGGCGCGCGGCTTCGGGCTGGCCGACGGTGACCGGGACGCGGTGGTCGTACCGCCCGTGGTGCCGCCGTACATCCGGACGGTGGAGCGCTGCACCTGGCCGGGCGCCATCCGGACGCCGGTGGCGGTCACCCGGTGTCCCCGGGTGTCGGTCACCCGCACCTGGTACGGCCCGGGGCCGGCACCGGAGTCGATCAGCCAGTAGTTGTAGCTCTCCCGGGTGGCCGCCCGCCAGTTCCCCGAGCCGCCCTGACGCACCTCGACCGAGCGCAGCGGGTTGCCGTGTCCGGCGACCAGCACGGCGAACCAGTACTGCGACGCGCCTTCCTTGATCCGGAAGGTGAGCGGACCGGCCAACGGCGGGTCCACCACGAGGCGGTAGCTGACGTTCACGATGCCCTGCACCGGGTCGGCGATCCGGGCGAACGCCTCCCGGGACAGGTCGATGTGGCCGGGTGCGCACTCCGGGCACTGATCCATGATCATGACGCGGACCTTGCCCTTCGGCCCGGTCACGTCGAGGTAGCCGCCGCAGGCCGCGCCGTCGGCGTACTCGCTGGGGCCGAGGGCGACGTAGAGACGGTCGGCGGGGGCGGACGGGTAGGAGCAGTTGCCGCCCTCGCCCTTGGAGTCGTAGAAGGTCGACTTTCCCTTGTTGAGGGTGCCGGCGGCGGGCGGGGCGAGCAGCGCGGCGGCGACCGGCGCGGCGGCTCGGGGCGGCGCGGCGCAGGCGGGTGCGGCGCCCGAGCGCAGCGCGAGGGTGAGGCCGAGGACCGTGGCGAGTGTCGCCACGGCCCCACCGGCCAGCCAGCGGCCCAGCTTCGGACGCCGGGTACGGGCTCGGTCGGCGGGGCCGTCGGTTCCGTCGGTCACGCGGACCGATGCTGCCGGACGGCCACCGGATCGGACAAGCCACCTAAGCCAAAGCTAAGACGAAGATCAGCGGGACCCGGGTGGCGTTGCTCGACCGGCCGGTTCCACCCGGTCACCGACCGTGAGTCGACCGAACTCCAGCGGTACGACGTTCAGCCCGAACAGCAACTGGCGGCCGATGTTGCGGTGCCGCGCGAGGGTGCGCAGCGGTTCCCGGCCGCGTACCCCGGTCTCCTGGTCGGTGGTGGTGACCAGGCAGCGGGCCGACGGGCCGGCGGCGCGGAAGGCGACCCCGCCGATCCGCAGCCCTCGGCCCTCCCAGTCGTCCTCCGCCCAGGCCGGGGCGCCGTCGACGACCAGGTTGGGCCGGAACCGGGCCATCGGCACCGGGTCCGCGCCCGCCGCGGTGAGCCATTCGCCGAGCGCAGCCAGCGACGCGGTGCTGGTCAGCAGCACCGGGTACGCGTCGGCGAAGCTGACCCGGTCGCCCGGGTCGTGCTTCTTGCGGCCCGGTTCGATGTGCCGGGCCGGCTCGGCCAGCCAGACCAACCGGACCGGTCGGTCCAGTACCGCACTGAGCCAGGCGTCGGCGGCCGGGCCGGCGGGAAGCGCGTCGACCCGCAACAACCGTCGGCGGAAGGTGCGTACCGGCACCGGGTCGACACCGACCGGCTCGGCGACGGGCAGGTCGGGCTGCCCGTCGGCGCGCAGCAGCAGCCCGTCGGGGCCGGGCCGGGCGTGCACCCGGACCAGCGCGGTGACCTCGCGCTGGGTGACGCCGACGCCCTCGGCGTCCACCACCATCCAGCGTCGGTCGCCGTCGAGGCCCCACGGTGCCACCCCGACCTCGGCGTGGCCGATCCGCTGACAGCCCTTGATCGGATAGGTGCTGATCTCGGTCAACCGCACCCGGTCACCATGCCACCCCGATGCCGTCGCCGGGGTACCAGTGGTCGGCGGGCGTCTCCCGGTAGGCGAGGAACCGGCGGCCGGTCCGCTCGGCGTGGTCGGCCAGCACGGTGGTGTGCGTGACGTTGTCGGTGAGCAGCATCGCCCCCGGCGCCAGCTTCGGCTCGACGGCGTCGAACTCGCGCTTCTCGTAGGCGCGGTTGTGGTCGCTGTCGTGCAGGAACAGGTCGACCGGCCGGTCGAGGGCGGCGATCGACTCGACGGAGTCGCCGACCACCAGGTCGATCACCTCCGACCAGGGCGCGACCCGGGCCAGGTAGCCGGCCTCCGGGTTGATGTCGATCGAGCTGACCCGGCCGGGGTGGCCCTCGGCGGCGTTGCGCAGCAGGGCGGCGGCGAGTACGCAACTGCCCAGGCCCTTGTCCACACCGGTCTCCACGATGTGCGCCGGTCTGCGGGCCCGGACGATCGCGTACCAGCCGATCCGGCGGGCGTACCGGACCTGCTTGTCGGCCAGCCCGCGACGGGCCGCACCGGCGGTGGCCGCGGCGATGTGCCGCCGCAGCGCGTCGTCCGACTCGATCTCCCTCAGATAGCCGCGCACCTGCTTGACCGGCAGGTCACAGACCACGCTGACGAACCAGGCGAGGTGGCTGCGACTGAGCTTGGTCAGCTCGTACGTGTAGTTGTGGTGCTCCCGCGAGGTCACCAACCAGCGGGCCGACGTACGGAGCACCCGGGCGTCATGACGGGCGACCGCGGCCAGTCGTTTCGGGAAGGCGGCAACGGGTGCGAGGCGGGTACGGGCGATGGCCCGACGCAGCTTGACGGCGTCCACGGCTGGGTTGTACCAGACTGACGGAAACCCGTGGGGGACGCGACGGAACGGCCAGGCGAAAGTCGGCACCGGGCGGGGATTCCCCGAGAACGTGAAATCAGTAGCATCTCCGCCATGTCGAGTGGAGAGCAGGCCGGGACCGTCCCCCCGGCGGAACACCTCGCGGCGGGGGGCACCGACGGGCCGCAGCCGGCGACCGCAGGCAGACCCCGCCGCAGATGGCTGCGGATCACGCTGATCAGCGTGCTGGTGCTGGCGTTGGTCGGTGTCGGCGGTGTGGTGGCCGCAGGCTTCTATCTCAAGTCGGTCGAGTCGGACATCGAGCGGGTCGACGCCTTCGACGGCGTACCCGCGGAGACCCGGCCCGAGGTGGTCGCCGGGGACGCGCTCAACATCCTGGTGCTGGGCAGCGACTCACGCGATCCGGAGAGCACCGGCGGTTCACGGACGGACACCATCATCCTGGCGCACCTGCCGAAGAACCGGTCCAGCGCCCAACTCATCTCCATCCCCCGCGACACCTGGGTCGCCGTGCCACGGTCCAAGGAGGGGCGCGGTGGCCGCGATGCGAAGATCAACGCCGCGTACGCCTGGGGCGGGGTGCCGCTGATGGTGCAGACCGTGGAGCAGTTCACCAAGGTCCGCGTCGACCACGTGGTGATGGTCGACTTCGCCGGATTCAAGGAGATCATCGACGCGCTCGGCGGGATCGAGGTGAACTCGGAGAAGCAGTTCACCTCGATCCATCCGCCGTTCCGCACCTTCCAGGCCGGCCCGCAGAAGATGGACGGCGAGACGGCTCTGGACTACTCCCGTCAGCGCAAGCAGTTCGCCGACGGCGACTTCTCCCGGATCCGGCACCAGCAGCAGGTGATCAAGGCGATCCTGGACAAGGCCACCTCCGGCGGTCTGCTCACCAACCCGGCCCGGCTGAACTCCTTCCTCCAGGCCACCTCCGGCTCACTCTCGATGGACAAGGACCTGTCCCTGGTCGACATGGCCACCGAGAACCGCAACCTGCGCGGCCGGAACCTCACGTTCGTGACCAGCCCGACCAAGGGCACCGGACGGGTCGGCTCGGAGAGCGTCGTGTTCGCCGACGACAAGCGGGTCGACACGTTCTATGCGGCGGTGCGCCGGGACGCCGTGCAGGACATCATCGACGGGGCCGACAAGAAGTGACCGGACGTGGTGCGGTGTCCCGCCCGGGGCACCGCACCACGCAGTCCCCTAGTACGCGCCGCGCCGGGCCAGCACCACCCGGACCGTACGCCAGAGGATGCCGAGGTCGTAGACCAGCGACCAGTTGTCGACGTAGTGCAGGTCCAGCCGGACGGCGTCCTCCCAGGTCAGGTCGGATCGGCCGGAGATCTGCCAGAGACCGGTGATGCCCGGACGGACCAGGAGCCGACGCCGGACGTCGCCCCGGTAGTCGTCGTCCTCGGTGGGCAACGGGCGCGGGCCCACCAGGGACATCTGCCCCACCAGCACGTTGATCAACTGCGGCAGCTCGTCCAGCGAGAGGGCACGCAGATGCCGACCGATCGGCGTGACCCGCGGATCGTTCTTGATTTTGAAAAGCAGACCGTCGCTCTCGTTGCGGTCCCGCAGCGCCTCCAGCCGCTGTTCGGCGTCGGTGTACATGGTGCGGAACTTCCACACCTTGAACGCCTTGCCCTGATGGCCGATCCGGCTCTGCCGGAACATCACCGGACCGGGGTCGGTCATCTTGATCGCCACCGCGATCCCGATCAGCAGCGGGCTCAGCAGGATCAGCCCGGCGAGCGCCGAGAGCCGGTCCATCACGCTCTTGGCCAGCAGGGACAGGCCGGAGATCGTCGGTTCCTCGACGTTCAGCAGCGGCAGGCCCTCGATCGGGCGGACGTGGATCCGAGGCCCGGTGATGTCGGTGACCTGCGGCACCACGACCAGGTCGAGGCCGGTGCCCTCCAACTGCCAGGCCAGCTTGCGCAGCTCGTACGACTCCAGGCTGGCCGGGCCACAGACCGCGATGGTGTCGGCGCCCAACTGCTGGACCAGCGGCACCAGATCCCACCCGACGTAGACCGGCACCGGTGCCTCCACCCGCTCACCGGCCTGCGGGAACCGGGGCAGGTGGATGGCGACCGGACGCAACCCGGCACCGGCGTTGCGGGTCACCACCTCGTGCACCGCCAGCGCGTCGGAGAGCCGACCCACCAGCAGCACCTTCTGCGAGGCCCGCTGACTGCTGCGGCGGATCCGGCGGAGCACCACCCGGGCCACGAACCGGACGAAGACGGTGTACACCAGCAGGCCGATGATGATCGCGGCGACGGTGGCCCGGGACAGGTCCTTCTTGAAGCCCAGGGCCAGGAACGAGACGGCGGCGGCCATCGCCACGTTGGCCCGCACCACCCGCTTGAGTTCCTCGGTGCCCCGGCCGAGCGCCCGCCGGTCGTACGCGCCGGCACCCGCGAGGATCGTCAACCACATCAGCGGCACGACCACGTTGGCCACCAGCGCGAAGGTGCTGACACCGAGCACCCGCTCGTCCCAGAAGCCGGCGTCCGCCTCCTCGAACACCCGCACGACCGTCTGGCTGGCGGCCCACGCGGCGAGGAAGTCGAGCGCGATCAGCCAGGCCATGTAACGCCGTCGCCACTTCGCCTTGGGCGCCACCGGGCGACCGAAGACCGACCGGGGCATACCGTTGGACGGAGGTGTGATCACCCCGAGGTCGGGGTCGAAGCGCGGGGCCGGTACCGGCCCCACCGTCTTGAGGAACTGGGTGTGCGCGGACACGACTTTCCTTTCACCAGCCTCGTCAGCCGTGACGATAACGAACGCCACGAGTGCCCAACCGTACGGTGCACGATGGACGAAGGTTCAGGGTGTCTCGGTGGGGGTCACGGTCGGCTCGGTCAGCCGGCCGAGCTCGTCGACGAGTGCCGCGTACGCCGGTTTGGGACGGAGATCCTCGTCGAACAGACAGGCCGCACCGTATCCCCGGTGGTAGCCGGAAAGTAGCTCATCTATTGGCCCACCGGGTCTGGCGGCTGTCACCAGGGCCCCCGTATCCTGCGTTCGCTCCGGTGGCTGCGACGCCAACGGCGGTCACTCCGCGGGGGAGAGGAACTGGACATGTCGAGGCAACCTGTCGTGGGCTGTCCGACCACGAACGTGCCCGACGACGTGGGGATGTCGATCCTGGACGAGCAGCCCCCGGCAGTGGATCCGGAGCACGAGGACCGCGCTCCGCAGGTGACCGAGACCCCGACCGCGTTCGCGGCGGAGAACACCGACCCGGGACCCGGTCTCGACGTGACCACGGTGCTGCCGTACGCAGGTTCCCGCGCTTCGGCCCGCACCCGTGCGCTGCGTGCCTGGATGTTGACCGCACCGGTCGACGTCGCCGCGCTGCTGTCGCCGCTCGCCGTCACGACGCAGCACTGGCGCGGCACCCTCGCGATGACTGTCCTGACGGTGGCCGTCTTCGCCGCCGGAGGGCTCTACCGCGCCCGCCGCCACGTGAGCATCCTCGACGAGTTGCCGAGCCTCTGCGGCCGACTGCTGGCCTCCTCGGCGATCGTCGTGATCATCGCGGCGCTGCGCCACGACTCCCCGCAGTACCTCGTCGGGTTCATCCGCGGCATGGCCGTCGCAGCCCTCCTGGTGCTGGCCGGTCGCCTGCTCACCCGGGAGATCGCCACCCTGGCCCGCCGTCGCCGATGGGTGGAGCACAACGCAATAATCATCGGCAGTGGACCCACCGCCGTGGAACTGGCCCGGTTGCTGCGTCGCTACCCCCGCTACGGTCTGCGGTTCGTCGGGCATGTCGACAGCCCGTCACCGGCGACCTCGTCCATGGTGCCCGTGATCGGGACGCTGGACCAGCTCGGGCACCTGGTCCGGCTGACCGAGTGCGAAGTACTGATCATCGCTGATCCGGACTGTCCCGAACTGGTACTGATGGAGATCCTCCGGCAGCCGGCGGTCGCCACCTGCGACCTGTGGGCGGCCCCTCGCCTCTGGGGCTCCCGGTCCCACGGCGACCACATCGGCGCCATACCGATCGTCAAGGTGGGCGACACCACCCTGTCCGGGCCGCGCTGGGCGCTCAAGCGCGCTTCCGACGTGCTCTTCGCCGGCTCGGCCCTGCTGTTGCTCAGCCCGCTGCTGCTGCTCTGCGCCTCGCTCGCCTTCGTCGACGGCGGACGCGGCGTCGTCTTCCGGCAGGAACGCGTCGGCCGGCACGGCCGGCCCTTCGACATCATCAAGTTCCGCACCATGCGGCCGTTGGACGAGCAGGAGTCGCAGACCAACTGGTCGATCGCGCACGACCGCCGGGTCTCTACGATCGGACGTTTCCTCCGGCGTACGTCGTTGGACGAACTGCCACAACTCTGGAACATCCTCAAGGGCGACATGAGTGTGGTCGGGCCGCGCCCGGAGCGCCCGTACTTCGTGGAGAAGTTCTCCGCCGAGTACCCCAGCTATGCCATGCGTCACCGGGTGCCGGTGGGCCTCACCGGCCTCGCCCAGGTCAGTGGCTTGCGAGGCGATACACCGATCTCCGATCGAGCCCGCTTCGACAACTACTACATCGAGAACTGGTCGCTGTGGCTGGACGCCAAGGTGCTCCTGCGGACCGTGGCCGAGGTGTTCCGCGGTGGTGGTCGCTGACCGATCTGTCATAGCCGTGCCGTCGCCGGACCGGACCGGCGACCTCATCACCTCGCCCCCGACCGGCGACGCCCGACCGACGTGCCCCTGAACCCACCGGCTCCGCCTCCGATGCGCGCAGCCGAACCGCTTGGAGATCTCCCGATGCCGGACGTTTCGGTAGTCATCCCGACGACGGGTCGACCCAGCCTCGCCGAGGCGGTCGCGACCGCCCGCGCGCAACAGGGTGTCTCGGTGCACGTGGTCGTCGTCTGCGATCTGGCCGAGATACCCGCCAACGTATCCGAGCTGCGTGGCCAGATCGACGATATCGTCTGCACCGGCGGAGGACGACGCGGCTCACACGCGCGCAACCTGGGCGTACGGCACGCCGCGCCGGACAGCCACGTGGCGTTCCTCGACGACGACGACGCGTGGTTGCCCGGCAAGCTCGCCGCCCAACTGCCCGTCCTGGAGCGGCTGGCCGGCGAGGGTTGGTCGCCGGTGGTGTCGTCGCGGACGCTGCAGCGCAAGGCGGGCGGCAGCCCGCTCCCCTCCGCCGTGCCGAGCACGCTGATCGCCGACGGCCAGCTACCGGAGGACTACCTTTTCCGTCGACGCCAACTCGGGGTGGCACGCCAGTCGCTGCCCACCTCGACGCTGCTCACCACCATGGCATTGGCCCTGCAATGCCCGTGGGACGAGTCGCTGCCCCGGCATCAGGACTGGGACTGGCTCGTCCGGGCGGCCCGACTGCCGGGTGCGAAGATCGTGCAGATCGAGGAGGCGACCGCCGTCTACACGGTGGGCAGCCCCGGCTCGATCTCGGCCGGTGCCGACTGGCGCACCTCCTGGTCCTGGGTCCAACGATGGGAGGGTGTCTGGGCACCGGAGACCTTCGCCGACTTCGTCACCGCACAGACCCTGCGGTACGCGCTCCAGGCCCGCGACCGCGAGGGCGTACGAGAGATGGTGCGTGCCATCCGTCGCAACTCCGTCCCGTCGGCGAGCAACACCGTTCTCGCGGCGCTCGGTCTCGTGCCGCGCGCCGCGCTCGAACGAGTGGCGATGCGCGGGTCCCGGGCCACCGGCGACGTGCCGACGGGTGGGCAGCAGTGATGCGTCTGCACTTCGTGCTCCCCCAACTGGAACCGCTGTACGGGATGGAACTCGCCGCCGCGCTGCTGATGCGGGGCCTGCGGGACCAGGGCGTCGAGGTGTCCGCGACCGCGTTGTCGGGGTCCGTCCCGGCCGCCCTGGGCGACCTGGCGGTCGACACGCTCGGGCTCGGCACCCGGATCACCCGCCTGATGGAGGCGGTCCCGCCGTTACGGCGCCGGTTGCAACGGCTCCCGGCGGACGCGCAGATCGTGGCGAGCGGTCTCTGGGGCAGCGTCCCGGTCGGTGCCGCACTGACCGGGACCGGTCGCGGCTACGTCGCCTGGGAACACTCGCTGCTGCCGGAGCGGCTGCGCATCGACGGCCGGGTCCGGATGCTCGCCCGGCTGGCCCGGGCCCGTGCGTTGCGGCCCCGACTCGTCGTCGCCGTCTCCGACGGTGTCGCGCGGACCGTCCGGCGACTCGCTCCCGAGCAGCGGGTGGTGACGGTCCCCAACCCGCTGCCGACCAAGCCGTTCGTCGGACCACGCGAGGTCGTGGACCGGACGCGGATCGGTCTGCTCACCACCGCCGCCTTCCGGCCCTACAAGAACCACTCCTGCGCGCTCGAAGCGCTCGCCCTGCTGCCCGCGAACTACCACCTGACGCTCGCCGGGGACGGAGAGGAGCGCGACCTGCTGCACGACACGGCGCGCCGGCTCGGGTTGCAGGACCGGACGACCTTCCTCGGCCGGGTCCCGACGGTGGCCCGGCTCCTCGCCGAGGCTGATGTGCTGGTTCACCCGTCCCGCGCCGAGACGTTCGGCTTCAGTCTGGTGGAGGCCGCCGAGGCGGGGTTGCCGGTGGCCGCGCTGCCCGTGCCCGCCCTGGACGAGATGATCCCGACCTTCGTTCCGGGCACGCTGGCGGCGGACACCTCGGCCGAGGCGCTCGCCGCCGCGATCGTGCGGTCGACCGGCGACGGGCGTCCAGGCGTCACGGACTTCGAGAAGGCGTGGCACGCCCGGCGCAGCGAGTTGGACCCGGCCGCGGTCGGTGGCCGGTGGGTGGAGGCGTTGACGTGACGGCGCTGCCCGAGGACGCCGCACGCCCGGGCGCCGACGAACGCCCACGATCCGAGCAGCGGACGCCGTTCCGCGTCGGGCGAGGCGACGGTTTCCTGCGCAAGTCCGGCACCTTCTTCACCGGCACACTGCTGCGCACCCTCGCCCAGGGTGCCCTCTTCGTGCTGCTGGCGCGGGAGATGCCGATCAGCACCTACGGCCTCTTCGTCGGGGTAACCGCTCTGGTCGCGGTGGTCTCGCCCTTCGCCTCGGCCGGCGCGCCGAGCCTGATCATGCAGAACTACGCGGACTCGCCGGGCGAGTGGTCCCGTCACCTCGTTCGTGGGCTGTTCCTGTCCACGGTCTTCGGCTGCGCGGCCACCGTCCTGGTCGCCGCTGCGGGGCTGGTCATCTGGGGCGCCGACGTCGGGCTGGTGGATCTGCTCTGTCTGGCCTTCGCCGATCTGGTCGCGTGGCGGCTCATCGAGGCCGTGGCGGCGTCGATCCAGGTACGCGGTCGGATCCTGCTCGCCGCGTTGATCCCGGCCCTGCTGCACGTCTGTCGGCTGGCGGGTGCCGTGGTGCTGGCCATAGCGGCGGAACCGATCACGTTGCACGACTGGGCGGTGACGTCCGTGGCGCTGTCCGTCGTCGTGTGCGTGCCGGTGATCCTGTACGGCCTGGTTGGCGGCGGCCGGCACGGGATCAGCGTCCGAGGTTCACTCGGGCAGGCCCGAACCGGGATGCTCTTCGCCGTCGGACTGTCGGCACAGTCGGTCTACAACGACGTCGACAAGGTCATGCTGTCGCGTCTGGGCACCCCCGAGAGCGCCGCCATCTATGCCGCGGCCTACCGGGTGGTCGATCTGGCGTACACCCCGGCACGGTCGATGAGCGCGATCGCCTACCCCCGGTTCTTCGAGGCGGGTCGGAACGGACCCCGGGCGGCCCTGCGGATGGCCCGGGGCCTGCTCCCGCGTTTCCTGGCGTTCAGCGTGCCGGTGAGCCTGCTGCTGGTCGCCTTCTCCTGGATGATGCCGCTGGTGTTCGGTGCCGACTTCGAGGCAGCCGTGCCGGCGCTCCAGGGACTGAGCGCACTGCTCGTGCTGAAGTCACTGCACTACCTCGCCGCAGACGCGTTGTCCGGAGCCCGGATGCAGGGGCGCCGGACGGTCTGCCAGATCGGCGTCGGCGTACTGAACGTTCTGCTCAACCTGTGGCTCATTCCGGCGTACGGCTGGCAGGGCGCCGTCTACTCCAGCCTGGCCTGTGACGCGCTGCTCGCCGTACTGCTCTGGGGATGTCTCGTCGTCGCGGTCCGCCGCGACCCGGCAGGCACGCCCGGTGCACCACGTCCCATGGAAAGGGTCTGAGGTGACCACACTCTTCGGTGTCCTGCTGAGCGCCGCCGGTCTCGCGGTGGCCGGCTGGCTGCTGTACGCGCGGAAGGCGGTCGCCGACAGCTTCGGCGACGCGTCGACCGCGGTCGCGCTCATCGGATTCGCGGTGCTCGCGAACGCCGCGCCCGTACTGGCCGGGGACCACTCGTCGGCGCTCATCGGCGTCCTGGTGTTCGCCCTGGTCGTCTGGCTGCTCGTGGTACGTCGTGGACGGCTGGCCGGTCCGCCCGAGATCTGGCGACGGATCTGTCTGGTGCTGGCCGGGGCAGTGCTCGTGTGGTGCGTCGGTGTCGACGTGCTGACCGGTGACGGCGTGTACGGGTCACGCCTGCCGGCGTACGCCGCCGCCGGTCTGCTGTTGGTGGCGGTCTGGTTGCTGGCGGCGGGCGCCCCGGTGAGCCTCGCCGCGATGGCCTACACCGGGCTGGCCGTCCTGGCTCTGCTCACCATTCCGACGGCCGTCTACGGGCAGGCGTGGCGGGCCTGCACCGAGGGGCAGTTGCAGAAGTGCTCGGTGGCGGGCGGGCTGTTCAAGAGTTTCTACGACTCCGAGAACTACATCGCCCTACTGACCTCGTTCACGCTGGTCGCCGCCGTCTGCGGGCTGCGCCGGGCCGAACGGTGGGCGGTGGTGGCGTTCTGCCTACTGGTCATCGTGGCGACCGGGTCCCGGACGAGCTACCTGGCGCTGGCCGCCGTCGGGATCTGGGTGCTCGGCGCATGGGTGCTCCAGTGGCGCCGGCCGTACCAGCACATCCACGTCGCCCTCTGCGTGTCGCTGGTCGTCGGTGCCGCCGCCGTGGCCACGTATCTGACCTGGAGCGCCTCCAAGAGCACCCTGAGCAACCGGGGGAACATCTGGATCCACGTGCGGGAGTACATCGCCGGTTCGGAGGGCACCGGGGTAGGCGTCTCCAAGTGGTACCACCTGCGGGACATCGGCGAGGCACCGCACCACTTCTTCCACTCGGGGTACGTGCTCGCCATCTTCGCTGGTGGCTTCGTCGCGCTGACGCTGTGGGGCCTGCTGCTGGCCACGCTCCTTCGCGCGCCCGTCGTCGACGGCCGCGCGTTCTCGGCCAAGGCACCGGTGGCGCTCTTCGTGATCTACTCGTTCACCGAGGTGGTCTGGAATCCACTCTCGGTCGACGGACTCACCTGGATCTTCGTCCTGATGGTGCTGACCGTGTCCGCGCTAGGATCGACCGACCCCGTCCCGGTCGACGTGACGGTCGACCATCGGCCGGGAGTGCTCGCCAGGCTCCGCCAGAGGACCGGCCGGCCCTCCTTCGGCCGCGCCCGCACCGAGGCGCGTGACTGACCGGGCACCGGACCGGTCTCCGCCCCGGTCCTCGCGGGCCGCACGTCCGCTGGTGTGAGGAAGGACCCGATGTCGTCAGGCTCCCTCACGGCGCCGGTTCGTCGCGCCGCCGCTGGGCGGCCGTCGGCGCCCGGGTCGGGTTTCCGCCCGGACATCCAGGGACTGCGCGCGTTCGCGGTCGTGGTGGTGATCCTCGAACACGTCGTCGGGTGGCCGGCCGGCGGGTTCGTCGGCGTCGACGTCTTCTTCGTCGTCTCCGGCTTCCTGATAACCGGCCTGCTGCTCGACGAGCACGATCGACGAGGGCGGATCTCCTTCGCCGACTTCTACCGGAGACGGGTCCGCCGCATCCTGCCGCTGGCGGTGCTCGTCCTGGTGAGCACGTACCTCGCGTCGTCGCTGCTGTTCCTCGGCGAGCGGGTCCGGGCGACGGCCTGGGACGCGCTCTGGGCCGGTCTCTTCGCGGCCAACTGGCGGTTCGCGTCCACCGGCACGGACTACTGGCAGACCGACGGACCGGTCTCACCGCTACGGCACTACTGGTCGCTCTCCGTCGAGGAGCAGTTCTACCTGGTCTGGCCGGTACTGCTGGTGGCGGTGCTCGGCCTGGCCGCCCGGCGGGGCCGGTACGGTAGCCGGTCCCGGTGGGCGGTCGGTGTGGTGCTGACGGCCGTGGTCGTCGCCTCCATCGCGTTCGCCCTGTGGGAGGTCGGCCAACGCCCGGCCGTCGCGTACTTCTCGACCCTCTCCCGCGCCTGGGAACTCGGGGTCGGGGCACTGCTCGCGGTGGCGGTGCCGCTGCTGGCGCGGATACCGGCTCCGGCCCGCCCGGCATACCAGTGGCTCGGGCTGACCGGCCTGGTCGTCTCGGTGCTCGTCATCACCGCGCAGTCGCCCTTCCCGGTCCCGGGCGCCTTCCTGGCGGTGATCTCGACGGCCCTGGTCATCGCCGGTGGCGTCGGCGGCCAGCGGTTGATGTTCCCGCTGACCAACCGGGCGGTCGGCTACGTCGGCGACATCTCCTACTCGCTGTACCTCTGGCACTTCCCGCTGCTCATCCTGATCGGCGCCGCCCTGCCGACCGGAGGACACGTCGTCGCGCTGCTCACAATCGGCGGCACGGCGGTGCTCTCGGTATTCTCCTACCATCTGGTGGAGAATCCGATCCGCCGGTCGTCCTGGTTGGAGCGCCGGCCTCAGGGTACGTCCCGGCAGCTCACCGGCGTGGCCCGGTTCCGCCGTGCCACCGGTCTGGTGGCGCTGGCCGGGGTGACGGTCACGGTGGGCACGGTCGCGGTCCGTACCTCGTCGTCGCCGCCGGTCGTACCGGAGGTGGCGGTGGTCGCCTCGCAGCGGGAACTGTCCCAGCAGATCGAGGCGGCACTCGGCGCATCCGACTGGCCGGTGCTCACCCCTCCGCCGGGCGAACTGGGCACTCTGGGCTTCACGCGGGGAGACGGCCAGGGTTGTGCGCCCTCGGTGCCGGACGGCAACGACTGCACCGTCACGCCGCGTCCCCGCAGGCTGGCAGTCGTCGTCGGGGACTCGATCGGCAGCGCCTGGCTGCCGTTGGTGCGGCGGGTACTGGAGCCGGACGGATGGCAGGTGCGGGACCTGACCTACGCCGGCTGCCCCTTCCTCGCCTCGGACACGGTGTCACCGACCGCGAGCATCACCAAAGCGTGCCCTGGTCACCGGCGGGCCGTACGCACGGTCATCGAGAACAGCCGGCCCGATCTGGTGATCGTCAGCAACGCCTACCGGCAGCGGTTCGCCGAAACCGGCGGGAACCCGTCACTGGCCGAATGGGAGCAGGCCACCCGTGACGCCAAGCAGAGGTGGCTCGCTCCGGCGAGCCGGGTGGTGGCCCTGCAACCACCGCCGCTGGGCCCTGACCCGAAGACCTGTATCACCCGGCTCTCCGCGCCCCGCGACTGCGTCTCGACGATTTCGGCGGAGTACCGGTCGTACGCCGAGGCCGACCGCCGGGTCTGGGGTGCGAAGGGATCCTGGTACGTCCCCACCACGGACTGGTTCTGTCTCTCCGGCCGCTGCCCCATCTTCATCGGCGGAGTCATCGTCCGACGCGACGGCAACCACGTCACGTCCGACTACGCTCGCCGACTGGCACCGCTGTTCGACGACGCGCTGACTCCGGTCCTCGGTCCGCCGTCGACCGACTAGCCCCTGAGCACTACCGTGCGTTCGGTCGCCGCCGCAACAGGACCAGGACCGCGATCCCACCCATCAGAGCGACTCCGGCCGCGACGAGCAGCGGTACCGCCCAGCCGGGCCGGGACCGCGTCTCGCCGCCGGCGGCGACGGACGCCTCCCGATACGCCTGCGCCAACGCGTTCGTCGGTGCCGCCTCGGCCGCCTCGGCGAACCGGGCGGCAGCCTCGGCCTCGTCGTCACCGAAGTATGCGTCCAGGGCGCTGCGGTAGAGCCGGTCCGGGGCGCCGAGAGCGTGTTCGACACCGGCGGCGTCGAGGAGTCCGGTCATCCGGGACACCGGGACCACGAGGCGGTTCGGCCGGTCGGGCTGCAACAGGTCGTTGTCGAGCATCCCGACCACCCGGCCCTGCCCGTCGACCACGATGCCGCCTCGGGACGAGGAGCCGATGTCCTCGTTGATGCGGTAGGTCGACGACTCGACGTCCAACTCGGTCACCTGCACCGGCTTGGCCAGGACCTGGTAGGCGGCGGAGCGGTAGTCGGTGTCGGTCGTACCGTAACCGAGGGCGTGCAACGCCGTCCCAGCGGTGACGGTGGCCGAGGTGTTCAGCTCGACGGCGGGCAGGTTCGCCTGGTCGAGCTTGACCAGCGCCAGGTTGCCCTCGTCGAGACCGAGCACACGGACCACCGCGCCGGGGATCGCCGCGCCGTCCTTGAGGTCACCCTTCGCCACGTTCAACTGTCCGTGCAGGGTCGCCGCCGGTGGCGTACCCGCCTCGGGTCCGGTGAAGACACTGCTCGCCAGTCGGGCCCGGACGAAGCCACGGACCTCGGCGGCCTTCAGCTCGCCGTCAGCCACGCGGGTGTCGGCCAACGAGCCGAGCGCGTGTTCGAGCAGGATGTCCGGTGTGGGCTGCACGCACTGCCCGTTGGTGAGCACGTGGCCGTCGTTGTTGACCACGACCCCGGTGCACCGACGGCTGAAGGTGAACGGCTCCGGGTGCAGCAGTGCGTCGTCCTGCCGGTTGCGGACAAAGCCGGTGAGGACGGCCTCCAGGAAGACCATCGACGGCGCCGCGGTGGCAAGGGTGCGCTCCTCCGCGCTGCGTGGCGTGGTCTCCGCCCACGGTTTGAGTCCTGGTGCGGGCGGAGTGGCGGTCGGGGCAGGGGCCGGCGTCGAAGGATCGACCCCGCCCGCCGAGATCGCCCAGACGCCTGCGCCGCCACCGGCGAAGGCGGCCAGGAGCAGCGCGGCGACCGCCACCAACAGGCCGGTCTGCCGCTTGGGCGGTGCGGAGGGCTGGATCCGGCGCGCCGGGGCGGTGAACGGATCGTGCTGCGGTGGGTCGTCGAGGGACGGACCGAGGCCCGGCGAGGTCGGCGCGCCGGAGACCGGATCGGCGTGAATCGGCTGCGCCGGCATGCCGGAGACCGGTTGCGGAGCAGCCGAGATCGGCTGTGGCGGACCGGAGACCGACTGCGGCGCACCGGAAGTCGGCTGCGGCGGCCCGGAGATCGGGTGGGGCGCACCGGACACCGGCGCGGGCGGACCCGACACCGGCGGCGGAGCGGGCGTGGTCACGGGCTGGTAGTCGACCCCCAGGGCCCGGAAGAGTTTCTCCGCGGCCGGTCCGGTCTCGGCGGGATAAGCCACCCAGGGCGCGGCGGCGGAGAAATCGGCGTAGGTGAAGGGCAGTCCGCCGGGTGACTGCGCCAGGTTGTTGACGATCCCGGCGAACGCCTCACGCCAGCCGGGAGAAGCGGCCACTGCGGCGTCGAGCACCGCCACCGTCACGAAGCGGCCCTGCCCGTCAATGGCCGCCCACGCTTTGCCGACCGGTGACCCGCCCAGCAGGTGGGTGTACCGGTAGGGGCCGTCCGGCTGCATGACAACTCCTCTAGTCGACCGCCGTGCGGATCCTATCGACCCGCCGCACCTCGCCCCGCCCGCCGGTCGTGGCCGTTCCTCGCCCGGCCCGAAGCCGCAGGTCACGACCGGGTACGGAAACGGAAGGGTTGCTTCGTGAAAGTTTTCATGCATAGAGTCAGCGAATGAATGACGGAGCCACCGTCGGGTCGACCGAGCGGATGGTCGGCCTCTTCGACGGGGTGCGGCTGACCCCGACGCAGCGGCGCATCGCGCACTGCCTGGTGCAGCACGCGCCCTCCGTCGGCTACCTCTCCGCCGCCGAGGTCGCCGAGATGGCCGGGGTCAGCCAGCCGTCGGTCACCCGGTTCGCGGTGGCGCTCGGCCACGACGGCTATCCGGCGCTGCGCCGTCGGTTACGCGAGCTGACCGCCGCCGCGCCCGGTCCGGACACCGCTGGCAACGAGCTGCAACAGGCCGTACGCGCCGAGATGGGCAACCTCGACCGGCTGGCCGGGCAGCTCGCCGACCGGGACCGGATCGCCGAGACCGGGCGGCTGCTGGCCGCCAGCCGACCGTTGCCCGTGCTCGGGCTGCGCGCCGCCGCGCCGCTGGCCGCGTACTTCGCGTACTTCGCCGCCAAGGTGCACCCGGACGTGCGGGTGCTCGACGACGGCGGCAGCCTGCTCACCGACCGGTTGGAACAGGCGGCCGAGGCCGGGGCCGGGGCGCTGCTGGCGTTCGTGCTGCCTCGTTATCCCCGGGAGACCCTGGACGCGCTGGGCGAGGCCCGGGCCGCCGGGCTGACCGTGGTGGCGATCACCGACTCGCCGGTCAGCCCGGCGACCGAGCACGCCGACGTGGTGTTGGCCGCGGCGGTCGGCGCGCAGCTCGTGTTCGACCTGCACACCGCTCCGATGACCCTGGCCATGGTGCTGCTCCAGGCGATCTGCGACGCCGCACCGGCCGAGACCCAGCGGCGGCTGGAGGCTTTCGAGGCCTCGGCCACCCGTCGTCAGTTGTTCCTCGGTTAGGAGGAGATCCGCACATGACGCAGTCCATCTCGACCGCGCCCGGACCCATTCGGGCCGCCCGCGGCACCGCGCGTACGGCGCGTGGCTGGCCGCAGGAGGCCGCGCTGCGGATGCTCATGAACAACCTCGACCCGGAGGTGGCCGAACGCCCCGACGACCTGGTCGTCTACGGCGGCACCGGGAAGGCCGCGCGGGACTGGCCGTCGTACCACGCCCTGGTGCGTACCCTGACCGACCTGCGCGACGACGAGACGATGCTGGTGCAGTCGGGTCGGCCGGTCGGGGTGCTGCGGACCCACGAGTGGGCGCCCCGGGTGCTGCTGGCCAACTCCAACCTGGTCGGTGACTGGGCGACCTGGCCGGAGTTCCGCCGCCTGGAACAGCTCGGCCTGACCATGTACGGCCAGATGACCGCCGGTTCGTGGATCTACATCGGCACCCAGGGCATCCTGCAGGGCACCTACGAGACCTTCGCGGCCGTCGCCGAGAAGCGGTTCGGCGGGACCCTCGCCGGCACGCTGACGCTCACCGGTGGATGCGGTGGGATGGGCGGCGCCCAGCCCCTGGCCGTCACCATGAACGGCGGCGTCTGCCTGGTCGTGGACGTCGACCGCACCCGGCTCGAACGGCGGGTGCACGACCGCTACCTGGACGAGATCGGCGACGACCTGGACGACGCGGTCGCACGGGTGCTGGCGGCGAAGCGGGACGGCCGGGCGCTCAGCGTCGGCGTCGTCGGCAACGCCGCCACGGTCTTTCCCGAGTTGCTGCGCCGGGGGGTGCCGATCGACGTGGTCACCGACCAGACCAGCGCCCACGATCCGCTGTCGTACCTGCCGGAGGGGGTGGAGCCGACCGACGCCCGGGACTACGCGGCGGCCGAGCCCGCCGAGTTCACCGACCGGGCGCGGGCGTCGATGGCGAAGCACGTCGAGGCGATGGTGGGCTTCCTGGACGCCGGTGCGGAGGTCTTCGACTACGGCAACTCGATCCGGGGCGAGGCGCAGCTCGGCGGGTACCCGCGCGCCTTCGACTTCCCCGGCTTCGTGCCGGCGTACATCCGGCCGTTGTTCTGCGAGGGCAAGGGGCCGTTCCGGTGGGCGGCGCTCTCCGGCGACCCGGCCGACATCGCGGCGACCGACCGGGCGATCCTGGAGCTGTTCCCGGAGAACGAGCCGCTGGCCCGCTGGATCCGGATGGCCGGTGAGCGGGTCGCCTTCCAGGGCCTGCCGGCGCGGATCTGCTGGCTCGGCTACGGCGAGCGGGACGTCGCGGGCGTGCGGTTCAACGAGATGGTCGCCGCCGGAGAGCTGAGCGCCCCGGTGGTGATCGGGCGGGACCACCTGGACTGCGGCAGCGTGGCGAGCCCCTACCGGGAGACCGAGGCGATGGCCGACGGCTCCGACGCGATCGCCGACTGGCCGCTGCTGAACGCGCTGGTCAACACCGCCAGCGGGGCATCCTGGGTGTCGATCCACCACGGTGGCGGGGTGGGCATCGGCCGGTCCCTGCACGCCGGGCAGGTCTGCGTGGCCGACGGCACCCCGCTGGCCGGGCAGAAGATCGAGCGGGTGCTCACCAACGATCCGGCGATGGGGGTGATCCGGCACGTCGACGCCGGCTACGACGCGGCCCGTGAGGTCGCCGCCCGGACCGGCGTCCACGTGCCGATGTCCGAGTGAGGAAGGGTCCCTTGCTAACGCATACGGTAGAGGACGGGTCCCTTCCTTTCAGGTTCCGGGAACTGTGGGACGAGATCGCGCCGGTCGGGCGGGACGCGGACAGCGGCGGCTACCTGCGGTACGCGCTCACCGCGCCGGAGCTGCGGCTGCGGGCGTGGTTCCGGGAGCAGGCCGACGCCCGGGGCATGCCGGTGGCGCAGGACGGCAACGGCAACCTGTTCGCCTGGTGGGGTGACCCGGACGCCGGTGGCGCGGTGCTGACCGGCAGCCACTTCGACTCGGTGCCGCACGGCGGCGCGTACGACGGGCCACTCGGCATCGTCAGCGCCTGGCTCGCCGTGGACGAGCTGCGGGTCGCCGGGGTCACCCCGGCCCGACCCCTGGTCGTCGCCGCCTTCGTCGAGGAGGAGGGGGCCCGCTTCGGCGTACCGTGCCTGGGCTCGCGGCTGCTCACCGGGCAGATCAGCGCCGACCGGGCGGGCGCGTTGCGGGACGCGGCCGGGGTGAGTTTCACCGAGGCGCTGGGACACCTCCCGGCGGGTGCCGATCCGGCGTTGCTGGGCCGGCTCGCGGCCTTCGTGGAGCTGCACGTCGAGCAGGGCCGCGCGCTGGTCGACCGGGACGCGCCGGTCGCGGTGGCCAGCGCCATCTGGCCGCACGGCCGCTGGCGCTTCGACGTCACCGGCGAGGGCAACCACGCCGGTACGACCCGGATGGCCGACCGCCGTGACCCCATGTTGACGTACGCGTTCACGGTGCTCGCCGCGAACAAGGAGGCCCGGCTGCGCGACGCGCACGCCACCGTGGGTCGGGTGACCGTGGAGCCCAACGCCACCAACGCGATCCCGTCCCGGGTGACCGGGTGGCTGGACGCCCGCGCCGCCGAGCCGGAGACGCTCGCCGGGCTGGTCGAGGCGGTACGCGCCAAGGCCACCGAACGGGCCCGGCGCGACGGCACCGAGGTGCGGATGACCGAGGAGTCGGCGACGCCGCTGGTCGCCTTCGACGGTGGGTTGGCCGACCGGCTGGCCGGGCTGCTGGCCGCGCCGGTGCTGCCGACCGGGGCCGGACACGACGCGGGGGTGCTGGCGGCGCACGTACCGACGGCGATGCTCTTCGTCCGCAACCCGACCGGGGTGTCGCACTCCCCCGCCGAGTCGGCCACCGACGCGGACTGCGCGGCCGGCGTGCGCGCCCTGGCCCGGGTGCTGGCGGAGCTGACGCAGGCGGGCCGGCCCGACGCGGAGGGTGCCGGATGACCGCCACCCGTTGGCTCGCCGAGTACGCCTGGCTGCCCGCCCACGCCGAGCCGACCCCGGACGTGCTGATCGAGACGGTCAACGGCCGGATCACCGGCGTGACGCCGTTGACGCCCGGCGGCGACCCGGACGCGGGCGTGGACGTGCTGGCCGACGCGGTGCGGCTGCCCGGGTTGACGCTGCCCGGGTCGGCGAACGCCCACTCGCACGCGTTCCACCGGGCGCTGCGCGGCCGGACCCACGGCGGGCGCGGCGACTTCTGGAGCTGGCGCGACCGGATGTACGCGGTGACCGGTCGCCTCGACCCGGACACGTACCTGGCGCTGGCCCGCGCGGTGTACGCCGAGATGGCGCTGGCCGGGGTCACCTGCGTGGGCGAGTTCCACTACCTGCACCACGCTCCGGGCGGCACCCCGTACGCCGACCCAAACGCGATGGGCGCGGCGCTGGTCGAGGCGGCGGCGCAGGCCGGGATCCGGTTGACCCTGCTGGACACCTGCTACCTGAGCGCCGGGGTGGACGGTGCGCCGTTGGTCGGGCCGCAGCAGCGTTTCGGCGACGGGGACGCCCGGCGGTGGGCGGAACGGGCCGCTGCGCTCACCACCGACCGGGACCGCGCCCGGGTCGGCGCGGCCGTGCACTCGGTCCGGGCCGTCCCGGCCGACCAGCTCGCCACCGTGGCCGACTGGGCCCGACAGCGGGACGCGCCGCTGCACGTGCACCTGTCGGAGCAGCCCGCCGAGAACGATGCCTGCCGGGCCGTGCACGGGCTGACGCCGACCGGGTTGTTGGCCGAGCACGGCGTGCTGGGACCGGCCACCACGGCGGTGCACGCCACCCACCCGACCAGCGCCGACCTGACGCTGCTCGGGGAGAGCCGGAGCGGGGTGTGTCTCTGCCCGACCACCGAACGCGACCTCGCCGACGGTCTCGGACCGGCCCGCCGGATGGCCGACGCGGGGATCCCGCTGAGCCTGGGCAGCGACAGTCACGCCGTGATCGACCCGTTCGAGGAGGCACGCGCGATGGAACTGGACGAGCGGCTGCGGACCCGTCGGCGCGGCCACTTCGCCCCCGCCGAGCTGCTCACCGCCGCCACCGAGGCCGGGCACGCGGCGCTGGGCTGGACCGACGCCGGTCGGCTCGCGGTGGGTGACCGCGCCGACCTGGTCACGGTGCGGCTGGACAGCGTCCGCACCGCCGGGGTGGCCCCGGCGGGCGTCTGGTTCGCGGCGAGCGCCGCCGACGTGACCCAGGTCGTGGTCGACGGCCGGGTGCTGGTCCGCGACGGGCGACACGTCCGCGTCGACGTCCCCCGCGAGCTGGCCACGGCCATCGTGGAGGTGACCGGTGCCCAGTGAGCCGAACGCGCGGGCGGGCAGCCTGCTGGTGGACAACATCGGCGAGCTGGTCACCAACGAGCCCGGCGCGGGCGAGGCCGGGCCGCTCGGCATCCGTCGCCGGGCCGCCCTGCTGGTCGAGGCGGGCGAGGTGGTCTGGGTCGGTCCGGCCGCCGACGCGCCGCCCGCGGACCGGCGGATCGACGCCGACGGGGCGGCGGTGTTGCCCGGCTTCGTGGACAGCCACGCGCACCTGGTCTTCGCCGGGGACCGGGCGACGGAGTTCGCGGCCCGGATGGCCGGGCAGCCGTACACCGGTGGGGGCATCCGCACCACCGTCGGCGCCACCCGGTCGGCCACCGACGGGCAGCTCCGCGCCACCGTGCGGCGGCTGCACGACGAGGCGTTGCGGCAGGGCACCACCACGATCGAGATCAAGAGTGGGTACGGCCTCACCGTCGCCGACGAGGCCCGCTCGGTGCGGATCGCCGCCGAGGTGACCAGGGAGACCACGTTCCTCGGTGCGCACGTGGTGCCGACCGAGTACGCCGACCGGCCCGACGAGTACGTGGGACTGGTCTGCGGGCCGATGCTGGCCGCCGCCGCGCCGTACGCCCGCTGGATCGACGTGTTCTGTGAACGGGGCGCGTTCGACGCCGACCACGCGCGGGCGATCCTGACCTGCGGGCAGGCGGCCGGGCTGGGTGTCCGGGTGCACGCCAACCAGCTCGGCCCCGGTCCGGGGGTACGCCTGGGCGTGGAACTCGGCGCGGCCAGTGTGGACCACTGCACGCACCTGGACGACGCCGACGTGGACGCGCTGGCGGCCACCGAGGGCGGCACCGTCGCCACGCTGCTGCCCGGCGCCGAGTTCTCCACCCGGTCGCCGTATCCCGACGCGCGTCGGCTGCTCGACGCCGGGGTCACCGTCGCCCTGGCCACCGACTGCAACCCCGGTTCGTCGTACACGTCGTCGATGCCGTTCTGCGTCGCCCTGGCCGTACGCGAGATGCGGATGACCCCGGCGGAGGCGGTGTGGGCGGCCACCGCCGGTGGCGCGCGGGCGTTGCGCCGCACCGACGTCGGGGTGCTGCGGCCCGGCGCCCGGGCCGACCTGACCATCCTCGACGCCCCGTCCCACCTGCACCTGGCCTACCGGCCGGGGGTTCCCCTGATCCGCCAGGTCCTGCGCAACGGAGTGCCACGATGACCGTCACCATCGAACCCACCGGGGTCTCCCCCGCCGACGTGCTCGCCGTGGCGCGCGGTGCCGCCGAGGTCGTCCTCGCCCCGGCCACACTGTCCACGATGGCCACCAGTCGGTCCATCGTGGACGGCATCGAGGCCGACGGCCGCCCGGTGTACGGCGTCTCCACCGGTTTCGGGGCGCTCGCCAACACGTTCGTCGCCCCCGAGCGGCGCGCCGAACTCCAGCACGCGCTGATCCGCTCGCACGCGGCGGGGGTGGGCGCGGCGATGCCCCGCGAGGTGGTGCGGGCGATGATGCTGCTGCGGGTCCGGTCGCTGGCGCTGGGCCACTCCGGGGTACGGCCGTTGGTCGCCGAGGCCCTGGTCGACCTGCTCAACCACGACGTGACGCCGTGGGTGCCGGAGCACGGCTCGTTGGGTGCCTCGGGTGACCTGGCGCCGCTGGCGCACTGCGCGCTGGTGCTGCTCGGCGAGGGCTGGGTGCTCGGTCCGGCCGGTGAGCGGCGGCCCGCCGCCGACGCGTTGCGGCAGGCCGGTCTCGCACCGGTGGAGTTGGCCGCCAAGGAGGGCCTGGCGCTGATCAACGGCACCGACGGCATGCTCGGCATGCTGCTGCTGGCCGTCCACGACGCGGCCCACCTGTTCACCATGGCCGACGTGACCGCCGCCCTGGCGATCGAGGCGATGCTCGGCTCGGAGCGGCCGTTCCGACCGGAGCTGCACGCCATCCGCCCGCATCCCGGGCAGGGCGTCTCGGCGGCGAACATCCACCGGCTGTTGCAGGACTCGGCGGTGATGGACTCGCACCGCGACGACCTGGCCCACGCGGTGCAGGACGCCTACTCGATGCGCTGCGCGCCCCAGGTCGCCGGAGCGGCCCGGGACACTCTGGACTTCGTCCGGACGGTCGCCGGCCGGGAACTGCTGTCCGTGGTGGACAACCCGGTGGTGCTGCCGGACGGGCGGGTCGAGTCGACCGGGAACTTCCACGGCGCACCGCTGGGCTTCGCGGCGGACTACCTGGCCATCGCCGCGTCCGAGGTGGGCGCGATCTCGGAACGCCGGGTGGACCGGCTGCTCGACGTGACCCGCTCCCGGGACCTGCCGGCCTTCCTCTCCCCCGACGCGGGCGTCAACTCCGGGCTGATGATCGCCCAGTACACCGCAGCCGGGATCGTGGCGGAGAACCGGCGGCTGGCCGCACCCGCCTCGGTGGACTCGCTGCCCACCAGCGGCATGCAGGAGGACCACGTCTCGATGGGCTGGGCGGCGACCAAGAAGCTGCGGACCGTGCTGGACAACCTGACCAGCCTGCTCGCGGTGGAGCTGCTCGCCGCCGTACGCGGACTCCAGCTCCGCGCCCCGCTGACGCCGTCCCCGGCCGGACGGGCGGCGATCGCCGCCCTCGGCGCCGTCGCCGGTCCACCCGGCCCGGACGTCTTCCTCGCTCCGCTGATGGAGGCGGCCCGGGCCGTGATCTCCGGCCCCGACCTGCGCACCGCCATCGAGGCCGAACTCGGCCCCCTCCCCTGACGGCGCAGCCGATCCGCACCAAGATCCGGGGGTGGGTCAGGTGGTCGCGGGGAGCACCTTCGCCACCAGGGTGGCCAGTTCGCGCAGGGCCTTGCCCCGGTGGCTGACCGCGTCCTTCTCCTGTGGAGTCAGCTCCGCGTTGGTGCGGTCCTGACCGTCGCCCAGGAAGATCGGGTCGTAGCCGAAACCACCCTCACCGCGCGGGGCACGCAGCACCCGGCCCACCTGGCGGCCGTCCACCAGGTGCTCCTTGCCGCCGGGCAGCACCAACGCGATCGTGCAGACGAAGGACCCGCCCCGGTGCTCGTCCGGCACGTCGGCGATCTGGTCCAGCACGAGCTGGAGGTTCGCCTGGTCGTCGCCGTGCCGCCCGGCCCAGCGGGCGCTGAACACGCCCGGCATGCCGTTGAGCGCGTCCACGGCCAGCCCGGAGTCGTCGGCGACGGTGGGCAGACCGGTACGCCGGCAGCCCTCCCGCGCCTTGATCAGCGCGTTTTCACCGAAGGTCAGCCCGGTCTCCGGCAACTCCGGGTACGCCTCGACGTCGTCGAGGCCGACCAGGGCGACCCGGTGCGCGCCGAGCGCCCCGTCGAGGATCCGCTGCAACTCGACGAGCTTCTTCTGGTTCCGGGTGGCGAGCAGGACCTTGTTCATCGAGTCACCTTTCCTTTGCTCGCGACTGCGGGGCTCGCAAACTCACCGGTCGATCGCTCGCGAACCTCACAGGAGGGCCTTGCGCTGGGCTTCGGCCAGGTCCAGACAGCCGGCGACGGCCAGGTCGAGCAGCGCGTCCAGTTGCTCGCGGGCGAAGACGCCGGCCTCACCGGTGCCCTGCACCTCGACGAAGTCCCCGGTGCCGGTGCAGACCACGTTCATGTCCACCTCGGCGGCCACGTCCTCGTCATAGCACAGGTCCAGGCGCGGCTCGCCGGACACCACACCGACGCTGACCGCCGCCACCGACCGGTGCATCACCTTCTCCGGCTTGCCGGCCAGGGCCTTGCGGTCGGCGAGCCAGCTCACCGCGTCGTGCAGCGCCACGTACGCGCCGGTGATCGCGGCGGTGCGGGTGCCGCCGTCGGCCTGCAGGACGTCGCAGTCGAGCACGATCGAGTTCTCGCCGAGGGCCTTGAGGTCGATGGCGGCACGCAGGCTCCGGCCGATCAGCCGGGAGATCTCGTGGGTACGCCCACCGACCCGCCCCTTGACGCTCTCCCGGTCGGACCGGGTGTTGGTGGCCCGGGGCAGCATCGCGTACTCGGCGGTGACCCAGCCCAGCCCGGAGCCCCGGCGCCAGCGGGGCACGCCCTCGGTGACGCTCGCCGTGCAGAGCACCCGGGTCGCGCCGAACTCCACCAGCACGGAGCCCTCCGGGTGGCTGCTCCAGCCACGGGTCAGCGTCACCGGTCGGAGTCGGTCGGGCTCCCGCCCGTCAGGTCGCGCCATGCCTGCACCCTATGCGGTGCCCCGATCGGAGTGTCCCCGGGTGCCGTCGGGCGGCTCAGGCGTGCCCACCGAGGACCAGGGTCACCGCCACGTACCCGTCCACGGACCGCCTGCCGGGCGCCGACCGCTCGCCCACCGGAAGGTCGACGCGGTCGAACCCGGTGGGCACGCCGGCCGTCTCGACCATCTCCTCCCGCTGTTCCTGGAGTTGGCGTGGCTTGTACCAGCGGTGGTAGGTGAGCACGCCGCAGCAGCAGAGCATGAGCAGCAACGCGCCGACACCGAGCAGGAGCCCCACCACCAGGCCGGTGCGGGGCCGCCTGCGTGGTGCCGGTGCCGGCGGGAACGGTCCCGGACGCGGCGGATGGGCGTACGGTCCGGGCGGCGGTGGCCAGACGCCCGGCGACTGTGGCGCGAACGTCGGCGGGTACGGCCCGGCGGGTGGCCGGCCCGGCGCGGGGGATGCCGGTCGGTCGGCGGGGCGCGGGTCGGGTGGGCCGGCGGAGGGGTCGCTCACCCGCGCGATCCTAGAGTCCGACCGACACCCCCGCTGCCCGCTCCCGGGGCAGGCTCAGATGTCGTAGCTGGCGCCCGGCCGGACCACGTCCAGCGGGCCGCTGTACGCCGACGCCGCCGACGTCACGGTGTGCGCCTCGCTACCCCAGGCGGCCACCAGGTGGGTCAGCAGCAGCCGCCCCACGTTGGCCTTGGCCGCCGCCTCGCCCGCCTCCCGGCCGGTGAGGTGCAGGTCGGGTGGATTGTCCACGCCGTCCAGATAGCTGGCCTCGCAGAGGAAGGCGTCGGCGTTCTGGGCCAGCCGCAGCAACGCCTCACAGGGGGCGGTGTCCGAGGAGTAGCAGAGCGTCCGGCCGCCGTGCTCCAGCCGCACGCCGTACGTCTCGACCGGATGCAGCACCCGGTCGACGGTGACGGTGAACGGGCCGATCGGGAACGTGCCGGGTTCCAGCGCGTAGAACTGGTACACGTCCTCGACCGTGCTGTCCTCCTGCCCGTACGCGGTGGCGAGCCGGTCCGGAGCACCGGCCGGGGCGTACACCGGGAGCGGCGGGTACGGGCCGTCCGGGGCGTAGCGCCGCACCACCACGTACGACGCGGCGTCGAGGATGTGGTCACAGTGCAGGTGCGTCAGGAGGATGGCGTCCGGGGCGTGCAGCCCGGCGTAACGCTGGAGGGTGGACAACGAGCCCGGGCCGAAGTCCACCAGGAGCCGGAAGTCCTCGGCCTCGACCAGATAGGCCGAGCAGGGGGACTCGGGTCCGGGGAAGCTGCCCGCACAGCCCAGGACGGTCAGTCGCATCGAGTTGTCTCGCTGTCACGATAGGTAGCGATCGAGCCGGTCGCCGCTCCGGAGATGATCAATACCGACGCGTACGCCACGCTGCGCAGCCTACGCCCGCCCACCTGGAGGCAAGAATGATCCGCTGGAAGTTGTCACCAACGTGACACCCGTTCCGCCCATCCGATCGAGGCCGGGTTACCGGACCGGCCGATCCGGAGCGTCCGACGCGACGAGGGCCACCGGCACCACGCCGATGACCCTCGTCGATGTCGCTGGGCTCAGGCCCAGAGCTGCCCGTCCAGGGCGTCCTCCGCGTCGGCGAGCGTGCCGCCGTACGCCCCGGTGCTGAGGTACTTCCAGCCGCCGTCGCTGACCACGAACGCCACGTCGGCACGGCGGCCGTCGCGCACCGCCTCGTGTGCCATCGCCAGAGCGGCGTGCAGCACCGCCCCGGTGGAGAAGCCGACGAAGAGTCCCTCCACCTCCACCAACTGCCGGGTACGCAGCACCGCGTCGCGGGTGCCGACGGAGAACCGCCGGTTGAGCACGGTCGCGTCGTAGAGCTCCGGGACGTACCCCTCGTCGATGTTGCGCAGGCCGTAGACCAGCTCGCCGTAGCGCGGCTCGGCCGCGACGATCTGGATGCCCTCGACCTTCTCGCGCAGGTAGCGCCCGGTCCCCATCAACGTGCCGGTGGTACCCAGCCCGGCCACGAAATGGGTGATCGTGGGCAGGTCGTGCAGCAGCTCGGGACCGGTCGTCTCGTAGTGCGCCCGGGCGTTCGCCTCGTTGCCGTACTGGAACAGCATGACCCAGTCCGGATGCTCGGCGGCGATCTGCTTCGCGGTCGCCACCGCCTGGTTGGAGCCGCCCGCCGCCGGCGAGAAGATGATTTCCGCACCGTACATCCGGAGCAGTTGGATCCGCTCGGTGGAGACGTTCTCCGGCATCACGCAGACCAGCCGGTAGCCGCGCAGCTTCGCCACCATGGCCAGCGAGATGCCGGTGTTCCCGCTGGTCGGCTCAAGAATCGTGTCGCCGGGCCGGAGTCGGCCGGCCTCCTCTGCCGCCCGCACCATGAACAGCGCGGCCCGGTCCTTGACGCTGCCGGTCGGGTTGCGGTCCTCAAGCTTGGCCCACAGCCGCACCGGCGGTGCCCCGTCGGGCACCGTCGGCGACAGTCGGGGCAACCCCACCAGGGGCGTGCCGCCACAGGCGTCCAGCAGGCTGTCGTACCGCGTCATCGCGGCCGCCTCAGCTCGTGGCGACGGGCGCGCGACGCCCGGCGCGGGGCACAGTGCCCCCGGCGACGACGCTGTGCTGGCTGATCGCCGCAGCGGCGGCACTGTGCTGGCTGATCGCCGCGGCAGCGGCGAAGCCGAACGCGCCACCGGCCACGGCGGGCAGGATGGTGACGCTGTCGCCGTCGTTCAGCTTGGCGTCCAGCGCGCCCAGGAAACGGACGTCCTCGTCGTTGACGTAGACGTTGACGAAGCGGTGCAGCGCACCGGCCTCGGTGACCAGCCGGCCCCGCAGCCCGGCGTGCCGGGAGTCCAGGTCGGTGAGCAGGTCGTCCAGCGTGTCACCGCTGCCCTCGACGACCTTCACGCCGCCGGTGTAGCTGCGCAGGATGGTGGGGATGCGAACCTCGATGGCCATGTTGTCGTACTCCTCGATCGGGTGTCTCGGTGACGGGAAAGGTGCGCGGGTGCTGACGGGAATCAGCGGCCCGAACACTCGTAGTCGACCGTCGCCGGGCTCTGCCCGAACATGTACGACTGCACGGCGTGCGGATCCACCCCGGCGTCGAGGATCCGCACCGGCTCCTCGGTGACCACCCCGTCCACGATCCGGAAGGAGCGGATCTCCTCCGTGTCGGGTTCACGGGTGGAGACGAGCAGATAGTGGGCGCCGGGCTCACCGGCGAAGGAGATGTCCGTCCGCGAGGGATACGCCTCGGTGGCGGTGTGCGAGTGGTAGATCACGATCGGTTCCTCGTCGCGGTCGTCCATCTCGCGCCACACCCGCAGGTGCTCCATCGAGTCGAACTCGTAGAACGTCATCGAGCGGGCGGCGTTCTCCATGGGGATGTGCCGGGTCGGGGTGTCGCTGCCGACCGGGCCAGCGACCACGCCGCAGGCCTCGTCGGGGTGGTCCCGACGGGCGTGGGCGACGATCGCGTCGACGATCGACCGGTCGATGCTCAGCACGACGCCAAGACTAGCGCCCAGCGCCCCAAGACCGCGAGGTCGCGCCGGTCACAGTCACTCGATCAAGGCGTTGAGCAGGGACTCCTGGAGATAGCCGAGATACGCGTAGACCGAAAGCTGGAACACCCGGCTGGAGGACGGATCCTCGGCGACCGCATCGTCCAGTTCTGCCCCCAGATCGGTGCCGTCCTTGATCTCCAGCCGTACGCCCATCGCCAACCGGGCGTCGTTCAGTGCCCGCAGCCACGCCTCGGCCGCCTCGGCGTCCAGGCGTACCTCCTCGCCGCCGTCACCGTCGTCGGGCAGCGCGGCCAGGATCGCGCCGGCCTGGTCGATCTTGGCCGTCTTCAGGTCACCCTCGGTGTAGCGGCGGAACTCCGCCGTCCCCGCCCCGTCGTCGGGATAGACCTCGGGGAAGAGTCGGCACACCACCGGGTCGGAGTGGTCGAACCCGTCGGTCAACAGCCCGACCACCTCGGAGGCGACCTTGCGCAGGACGCGCACCTCGTCGACGGCGAACGTGGCGACGTACCGGTCGCCCCGGCGGCGGAACATGCTCACGAGCGCTCCACCGTCGCCCACAGCCCGTACGCGTGCAGTTGTGAGGCGTGGTGCTCCATGCGCTCGCGGGCGCCGCTGGAGACCACCGCCTTGCCCTTGTGGTGCACGTCCAGCATCAACTGCTCGGCCTTCTCCCGGCTGTACCCGAAGAGCTTCTGGAAGACCCAGGTCACGTACGTCATGAGGTTGACCGGGTCGTCCCACACGATCGTCACCCACGGCCGATCGGAGGCCGGCACCTCATCGGTGTCCGGGGTCTGCGCCGGTGCAACCTGCGGAGCCGCCATGCCTCCCATCGTGCCACCGGATCGGCGGAACCGAGGAACCGGAACGCCGGACCGGTCGGGATCGCCACCGACCGCCGCACGATGACCACGGCCGGTCGTCCTGAGCGCGCACCCGGGCACCCCGGTGGCGGGGCCGCCGGGGTGCGCCGCGTGCCGGTCAGGCGAGCAGGATGCCGTGTTCGGCTGCATCGGACAGCACCATGCCGAGCGAGAGGCCGACCGCCTCGAACCGCCGGGCGATCTCCCGGGACAACTCCAGCTCGATCTCCCGCAGCGCCCGCTGCGACCAGGCCCGCGCGGCGCTCTGGTCGGCGTTGGCGGGCGTACGCCAGTGTTGCCAGCAGCCACCGGCCAGGGACACCGCGACCGGCGGCAGGATCTCGGTCCGCGGCACGGTGGGGTACGCCGCCAGCCCGTCGATCGCGGCGGAGCCGGTCAACGACGCCACCCCGGCGGTGCTGGTGACCAACAGCACCCGCTCCAACTCCGGGCCGGTGACGTGGTCGGACATCCCCCAGCGGACCGCCTTGGTGATCCGGCGACGCACACCTTCCGGCAGCGGCGCGCCGAAGAGCCGGCCTGCGACGTCCTCGACCAGTTCCCGCACCGCGTGGTCGCACTGCACGGTGGCCAGCAGGGACAACGCCTCCAGCTCCCGGTCGAGCAACCGCGGCAGACCGGCGCAGCCGGTGCCGAAGACGATCTCCTGGACCACCCGCAGGTGCAGCTTGGCCAGTTCCAGCGCCAGATGCTGACGAATGCGCCGGCCTTCGGACCGCACCTGCCGGTCGAGTCGTTCGGACCACTCGCCCGCCTCCGGCAGCACCGGCACCCGGCCGTGCAGGCCGGGCACGTCCGGCGGGTCGAGGCTGGAACGTTCCAGTTCCTCGTCGGAGGCCCACCCGACGAGTGCCCGCCGCAGATCCAGCGCGTCGCCCTCGACGATCGGGAACCAACGGGCCGTCGCCAGGCCGGGTACGGCGGCGAGCAGCGTGGCCCGCTGCGCCTCGACGATGACCGTGATCGGATCGACCGCCGCACCGGCGGGCGCCTCGGCCGGTTCCGCCGACGCCCAACCGCTCGCGCCCGGCGTGACCGCGAAGAAGACCTGTACCGGGCTGTCCACCACCTCGGCGAGCAGGTGCAGCTCGGCGGCGCTGAACGACTGGTCCGCCGCGATCACGAACAGCAGCGCGCCGGCCCGACCGGCGGCGTCGAGCACCACCCCGGCACCGGCCCGCCCGAGCGACGCGATGTCCGGCGTGTTCACGAGGCGGTACCGCTTGAGCAGCGGATCGGTCAGGCTCAGCTCGACCCGGCGGGGCGGCCGGGCCAGCGCCGGCCCGACCTCCGGCAGGTCCGTCCGGTACGAGAACGGCGCCCGGTAGCCGGGCACGTAGGCGGACCGGCTCGCCTCGGTCGCGTGCCGCACCACCAACCAGCTCCCGGCCGGCACGGTGAACATCGCGGCATCGAGGTCCAGCAGGGCGGCCAGCACGTCAGCCCGGCCGGCACCGGCCGGTCCCACGGCGACCACTCCGAGGGGTTCACGCGGATCGACGGTCACGCCGAGCCGATCGGGGAACGGGCGACGACCCGGCGGTCCGGTGGCATCGTCGGGGGTACCGAGGTCGTGGAGAGGGCCCGGCTTCATCAGGCGGCGGCCTCCGAGGCTGGGCGGCCGGCGGAGCCGGTCGCGGTGAGCATCCGGGGACGCACCCGGATTTCGGAAGAGTACGGGCGCGGACGTCGGGAATGGGACAAACGAAAGTACTCTTGGGTAACTCCGCGACTACTCAACTTCATCCGCTCGGGCTACCGGCCGGGGCACAGTTCCATCGATATGCTGCGCGAATGAGTCGGTGGAAGTTCGTGGGCCGCACGGCGGAACTCGACCGTCTGCACGCGGCGGTGACCGGCGCCCAGGGCCGGCGAGGCATATTCTTCGCTGGAACCCCGGGTATCGGCAAGAGCCGTCTGCTCCGGGAAGGTGTCGACGCGCTTCCCGTCGAGGAGTACGCGGTCTGGTGGATCGCGGCCAGCGCCACCACCCAGGCGGTGCAGTTCGGCGGCCTGGTGCAGGTCCTACCCGTCGAACAACCACAGGGGCTCTCCCCGGCCGGCATCCTGCGCTGGGCCGTGGACGTGTTGCAGCAGCAGGCCGCTGGCCGGCGGATCGTGCTCGCCGTCGACGACGCCCACCTGCTCGACCCGCCGTCGGCCGCGCTCGTGCACCTGGTCGCCCGGTCCGAGAACGCCTCCGTGGTGGGCACCCTGCGCGACGGCGAGCAGATCCCGCTGCCGATCCGGGCACTGTGGACGGACGGGCTGGTGGACCACGCCGAGGTGAGCCCGCTGCCACCGGCCGAGACCGCCCGACTGCTCCGGGAGATCCTGGGCTGCCAGGTCGACCACGCCTCGTCGGAGCGGCTCGGCCGACTCAGCTCCGGCAACCCCCTGCTGCTGCGCGAACTGGTGCACGCCGTCACCAACAGCGGCGAGTCCACCACGAAGTACGGCGTCTGGACCTGGACCGGCCGGCTGGAGCTGGCCCCCAACCTGACCGAGCTGATCGACATCCGGATCACCCAGCTCACGCCCGGCGTGCGCACGGTCGTCGAGCTGGTCGCGTTCGGCGAACCGCTGGGCCTGCGACTGCTCTACCGGGCGGCGGAACAGGCCGATGTGGAGACCGCCGAGGAGCGGGGCCTGATCACGGTGGCCCCCTCCGACCGGCGGGTCGACGTACGCCTGGCCCACCCGCTCTACGGCGAGGTGGTACGCCGGCAGTGCCCGGTCAGCCGGACCCGCCGGTTGCAGGCGCACCTCGCCGAACTGTTGGAGGGGGTCGGCAAGCGACGCCGTGAGGACCTGCTGCGGGTCGCCGTGTGGCGACTGGACTCCGGCACCGCGCAGGACCCGGCGATGCTCGTCGACGCGGCCGGTCAGGCGTTCGCACGCTACGACGTACCGCTGGCGACCCGGCTGGCGCGGGCCGCGCTCGACGCCGACGGCGGCTTCGACGCGGCCGAGTTGCTGGCCACCATCCTGATGTTCGCCGACCGCCCGGCCGAGGCGCTCGGCGTGCTCGACGCCGTCGCCACCGACACCGGTGACGAGGAACGGCTCAGTCGGTGGCTCACGGTCCGCGGCATGGTCAGCTACTGGGGACTCAGTCAGCATTCGACGGTGGAGGAGATCGCCAAGCGCGGCGGCGACCTCAAGGACCACGCTGCCCAGGCCCGGGTACGCGCCTTCGAGTCGATCATGCGGCTGCACCGGCTGGACGCACCGACCGCGCTGCGGCTCGCCCAGAACGTGCTGGACCGCCCGGCGGCCAGCATCGCCGCGCGGGAACTGGCCCGGTGCGCCATCGCCCACCTCCAGGCGGTACAGGGGCAACTGTGCCGCAGCGCCACCGCGGTCGACCTGGTGCAGGCGAAGGTGGCCAGTTGGCGGTCGGACATGCCGTACCTGCAACTCGCCGTCGAGCTGGCCCGGGGCACCCGGCTGGCGCTCTCCGGCGACCTGTCCGGCATCGACGCGCTGGTCGCCGACGAGTTCGCCGACCTGGCCGACGCGGGCGACTTCCGGCTGGGCAGCGGCTACCTGTCGATCCTGCGCGCGTACGCGGCCCGGCTGCGCGGGCGCAGCGACGCGGCGTTGCAGGCCGCGCTCGGCGCCTGCGCGGTGCTGGCGACCAGCCGGGTCTATGCCGGCCTCGCCCAGGCCGAACGCGCGCAGGCCGCCGCGTTGCGCGGCGACGCCCGACAGGCGGCCGAGGCGATGGCCGAGGCGGACCGCATCCACGCACCGAGCATGGCGGTGCTGTACCCGTGGCTGGAGCAGGCCCGGGCGGCGACGCTCGCGGCCGGTGGTGACCTGGCCGGCGCGACGGCCCACCTGCACGGGCTGGTCGACCGGCTGCGGGTGGACGGCTTCGCCGGACACGAGACCCTGGTGTTGCACGACCTGGTCCGCCTCGGCGAGGCCGCCGCGCCGACCGGCCCGATCTGCTCCGACGGCAGCCGCCGCACGGTCGCCCAGCGGCTGACGGAGCTGTCCGAGCAGGTCGACGGCGACCTGCCTCCGCTGCTGGCCCGACACGCCCGCGCCGCGGCGGATAGCTCACCCGACCAACTGCTCGCCGCCGCCGACGGCTTCCTGGACCTGGGGCTGGCGCTGCCGGCCGCGGAGGCCGCCGCCGAGGCGGTGCACCTGCTGCGCCGACGTCGTTCGCCGCAGCTCGCCAGCGCCGGCGAACGGCTCGCGGTGATGCTCGGCTGCTGTGACATGGTGCACACCCCGGCACTGCGCGCGGCCACCCCGACGCTCAGCGACCGGGAGTGGCAGGTGGCCCGGCTGGCGGCACACGGCGAGACCAGCCGCGCCATCGCTGAGCAGCTCTTTCTCTCCGCGCGGACGGTGGAGAACCACCTCCAGCGGATATACACCAAGCTCGGGGTGACCGGGCGGGCCGAACTCCGCTCGGCGCTGCGGACCATCCCGGGGCACGACGGCACGACGACCGCCTGAACCCTAGGCTGGGGTGGTGCACAGCCTCAGTCCCGCTCTGCTGACGGACCACTACGAGCTGACCATGGTCAGCGCCGCCCTGCGCGACGGTACGGCGGACCGCCGCTGCGTCTTCGAGGCGTTCAGTCGGCGGCTGCCGATCGGCCGACGGTACGGCGTGGTCGCCGGCACCGCCCGGCTGGTGGAGATGATCCGCGAGTTCCGCTTCGACCCGGCCGACCTGGACTTCCTGCGCCGCACCGGCGTGGTCGACGAGCAGGGCGCCGCCTGGCTCGCCGACTACCGGTTCACCGGCGACATCGACGGATACCCCGAGGGCGACCTGTTCTTCCCCGGCTCGCCGATCCTCACCGTCTCCGGCGGCTTCGCCGAGTGCGTGGTGCTGGAGACGCTGGTGCTGTCGGTGCTCAACCACGACTGCGCGGTGGCCGCCGCCGCGGCCCGGATGGTGACCGCCGCCCGGGGCCGGGCCCTGATCGAGATGGGCTCCCGGCGGGCGCACGAGGAGGCCGCCGTCGCCGCGGCTCGCGCCGCGTACCTGGCCGGGTTCCGGTTCACCTCCAACCTCGCCGCGGGTCAGCGGTACGGCATCCCCACCGCGGGCACCGCCGCGCACGCGTTCACCCTGCTGCACGACGACGAGCGGGCCGCCTTCGCCTCGCAGGTCGCCACGCTGGGCAAGGAGACCACGCTGCTGGTCGACACCTACGACATCAGCCAGGGCATCCGTAACGCGATCGAGGTGGCCGGGCCGGAGCTGCGGGCGGTCCGGATCGACTCCGGCGACCTGGCCGTGATCGCGCAGCAGTCCCGGGAACTGCTCGACTCGCTCGGCGCCACCGAGACGAAGATCATCGTCTCCGGCGACCTCGACGAGTACGCGATCGCCTCGCTGGCCGCCGAACCGGTGGACATGTACGGCGCCGGCACCGCCGTGGTCACCGGCTCCGGCGCACCCACCGCCGGGCTGGTCTACAAGCTGGTCGAGGTCGAGGGGCGGCCGGTCGTCAAGCGCTCCGAGCACAAGGCCACCATCGGCGGGCGCAAGGTCGCGGTCCGCCGGCACAAGCCCACCGGCACCGCCACCGAGGAGATCGTCGTCCCGCAGGGCGTGCCGGACCGCCGCCCCAACGACCGGCTGCTGCAACGGTCGTACGTGGCCGACGGCGAGCCGGTGACGCTGCCGACGCTCGACGAGTCACGCGAACACCTGCGCCAGTGCCTGATCTCCATCCCGTGGGAGGGTCTCAAGCTCTCCGCGGGCGACCCTGCCGTCCCGGTCACGGTCGTACCGGCCGGATGACCCTCGTACCCGCCGAGTGAAAGGAGCGCGTCGATGCGCAACGCGCTGATCATCGTCGACGTGCAGAAGGACTTCTGCGAGGGCGGTTCGCTGGCCGTCGCGGGCGGAGCCGGTGTCGCCGCCGGGATCTCCCGGCTGCTGGCCACCGAGCCGGACCGCTGGGACCACGTGGTGGCGACGAAGGACTACCACGTCGACCCCGGCAACCACTTCGCCGACGCACCGGACTACGTCAGCACCTGGCCCCGGCACTGCGTCGTCGGCACGCCAGGGTCCGAGTTCCACCCCGAGTTGGCCACCGACCGGATCGAGGCCGTCTTCCACAAGGGCGAGTACGCCGCCGCGTACTCCGGTTTCGAGGGGCAGGCCCCCGACGGCGCGGGACTGGCCGACTGGCTGCGCCGACGCGGGGTCGACCGGGTCGACGTGGTCGGTATCGCCACCGACCACTGCGTCCGCGCGACCGCCCTGGACGCCGCCCGCGAGGGCTTCGCCACCACCGTGCTGCTGGACCTGACCGCCGCCGTCGCACCGGACACCACCGACGTCGCGCTGCGCGCCTTCGACGGAGCCGGCATCACCGTGCACGGCGCCCCTGTGATCCCCGACGCCTGACCCCCTACCCCCTCTCCCCCCACCGCCCCGCCCCTAGCCCCTGCCCCGGCTCCGGTTGATCATGGAGTTGTGGCAGGGGCACAAGGTGCATCCGGGGCCTACCGGCGACCACATCTCCATGATCGACGTGGCCGGCGTGGCCTGAGGGACGGCCAGGGGCGGCGGCCAGAGGGCGGGCGGGAAGGGCGACGGGCACCGACCCCGGGTGTGGGGTGGCGCCCGTCGTGGTGTGTGCGGTGGTGTCAGCGGCGATCGAGGTCGCTGGAGGTGTCCTCCTGGTAGCTGGCACCGCCGTCGGACTCGCTGGTGAGCGGCTTGGAGCCGCCCTCGGGCGGGCCGGCCAGGCTCTGCCCGGCGGCCAACTCCGGGAACTTGGCGTCGAAGGCGGGACGCTCGGAGCGGATTCGCGGCATCCGGTCGAAGTTGCGCAGCGGCGGCGGGGAGGTGGTCGCCCACTCCAGCGAGTTGCCGTGGCCCCACGGGTCGTCGACCTCGACCACCGGACCGGCCTTGTACGCCTTCCAGCAGTTGTAGATGAACGGCAGCGTGGAGATACCGGTGATGAACGCGCCGATCGTGGAGATCATGTTCAGCGTGGTGAAGCCGTCGATGGCCTGGTAGTCGGCGTAACGCCGGGGCATGCCCTCGTTGCCGAGCCAGTGCTGCACCAGGAACGTGGTGTGGAAACCGATCATGGTCAACCAGAAGTGAATCTTGCCGAGCCGCTCGTCCAGCATCCGGCCGAACATCTTCGGGAACCAGAAGTAGATGCCGGCGAACACCGCGAACACGATCGTGCCGAAGAGCACGTAGTGGAAGTGCGCCACCACGAAGTACGAGTCGTGCATGTGGAAGTCGAGCGGCGGAGCGGCCAGCAGCACCCCGGTCAGACCACCGAACAGGAAGGTGACCAGGAATCCGACCGACCAGAGCATCGGCGTCTCGAAGCTGATCTGGCCGCGCCACATGGTGCCGATCCAGTTGAAGAACTTCATACCGGTCGGCACGGCGATCAGGTAGCTCAAAAAGCTGAAGAACGGCAGCAGCACCTGGCCGGTGGCGAACATGTGGTGCGCCCACACGCTCATCGACAGGCCGGCGATGGCGATGGTGGCGGCGACCAGACCCTTGTAGCCGAAGATCGGCTTGCGGGAGAAGACCGGGATGATCTCGCTGATGATGCCGAAGAACGGCAGCGCGATGATGTAGACCTCGGGGTGCCCGAAGAACCAGAACAGGTGCTGCCACAGCATCGGGCCGCCGGTGTCCGGGCTGTAGACGTGGGCGCCGAGGATGCGGTCGGCGGCAAGCGCGAAGAGCGCGGCGGCCAACAACGGGAAGACCAGGATCACCAGGAGGCTGGTGACCAGCATGTTCCAGGTGAAGATCGGCATCCGGAACATGGTCATGCCGGGCGCGCGCAGGGTCAGGATCGTGGTGATCAGGTTGACCGCGCCGAGGATGGTGCCCAGACCGGAGATGGCCAGACCGACCACCCACATGTTGGCGCCGACACCGGGGGCGTGCTCGGTGGTGCTCAGCGGGGTGTAGGCCGTCCAGCCGAAGTCGGCCGCGCCACCCGGGGTGAGGAAACCGGCGGTGGCCATGGTGCCACCGAACAGGTACAGCCAGTACGCGAAGCTGTTCAGCCGCGGGAACGAGACGTCCGGCGCGCCGATCTGGATCGGCACGATGTAGTTGCCGAAGGCGAACACGATCGGCGTCGCGAAGAACAGCAACATGATCGTGCCGTGCATGGTGAACAGTTGGTTGTACTGCTCGGGCGAGAGGAACTGGAGCCCGGGCCGGGCCAGCTCGGCCCGCATGATCAGGGCCATCAGACCACCGATCATGAAGAACACGAACGCGGTGACCATGTACATGATCCCGATTTGCTTCGCGTCCGTGGACCGCAACAGCCGCGCGATGGCCGACCCCTTGACCGGCTCCCGGACCGGCCAGGGCCGGGTCACGACCGGCTTCGGTGCGACGGTGGTCACGAGGGGCCTCCGGTTCCTGGGTTGTCCCGCTCGGCACGCGTGTCTCTGCGGGCCGTCATCCGCAAGGAGGATAGTCCCCGGCAGGTGAGAGCGCCGCGTGGGGTCACCGGGCGTGGATCACAGCGGGCCGAGGAGCAACCGGTAATGCTCGCCGAAGATGCGGTCGCCGCGTCCGCGCAGCAGCGGGTCGCGGAGCGCCGGCGGCACGTCGCGGGTCCGGTTGCGGTCCCGGGTCCGGTCCCGCACCCACCGGGTACGCGGCCGGCGGCGGCTCTCGTACGCGGTCAGCGCCGCCTCGACGCTCCCGGCGGCGCGCAGCGACTCGGCGAGCACCACCGCGTCCTCAAGGGCCATCGCGGCACCCTGGGACAGCGTCGGCGCGGTGGCGTGCGCGGCGTCACCGACCAGCAGTACCCGGCCCCGGTGCCAACGCCCGAGTTCGACCTCGTCGGTGACGCTGGCGTGCACCGTGCCGAGCGCGTCGAGCACCTCGGGCACCGGTCCGCCGTAGTCGCCGAACAGCTCGCGCAGCCGGGCCCTCGGGTCGGCCGGCGGGGCGGTGCCGGCCTCGTCGGCGTAGCAGTGCAGCCGACCGGCCCCGATCGGCACCACCAGGATCCCGCTGCGTTGACCGAGCAGCGCGGTCCAGTCCCGCACCGTCGGCCCGTCCCGCACCACGCTCCGGTAGACCACCTGACCGGCGGGACGGGGCGGGCCGCCGAGCGCGGCCAGCGCCCGGATCGAGGAACGCGGGCCGTCGGCACCGATGACCAGGTCGTACTCGGTCTGGGTGCCGTCGACGAAGGTGACGCCGACGGTGTTGGTCAGCAGGTCGATGGTGCGGACCTCGGCGCCGTGCCGGACCGCGCCACCGGCGCCGCTGAGCAGGACCCGGTGCAGGTCGGCACGGGGCATGGCCCGGCACTCGCCGACGCCGGCCCAGAGCGTGTCGAGGTCGACCTCGCACAGCGGCACACCGCCCGCGTCCAGGAAGCGCTGGCGGTGGATGAGCTGCCCGTAGGGGCGTACCGGGTCGTCGAGGTCGAGTCGGCGCAGCGCGCGGGCGGCGTTGCCCGGCAGATAGAGACCGGCGTCGGCGAGTTCGCCCGGCGGCGCCTTGTCGGTCACGTCGGGCCGGAAGCCCGCCAGGCGCAGCGCCCGGGCCACGGCCAGACCGGCGATGCCCGCGCCGACGACGAGAATGCGCAGGGGGGAGCTACGCATGGGGTTGTACGCCTCCGGAGGGGTCGGCACGCGTTGGAGGCAAGACACTACTCGGCGCAATCGGTGCACGCCAGAGGCAATTAGCCCACGACGGACATCCCTCGGCGCAGGCGCATCTCCCGACGGCGCTGCCCACCGCCCGGCTGGAGGGTCTACGGGCGCCCGATCGGCGCGTACGTGACACACGTCATAATTCACCTCAATCACCCCGGCCAGTTGCGCCCGTTGTTTCATGTATGTAAATGTGACGATGAGCACATGGGAGCGCTCCCGGAGCCCACCCACCCCCGGCGGCGAGCACCCCCACCGCTCCACTCGCACACCGTCCCGGCGTCCCTGACGCCGCAGCGCAAGGAGCATCATGAGACGTATCCTGCGGGCCATCACGGCCGTCGGCCTGCTCGCCGCCGGCTCCACCGTCGCCGTGGCCCTCGGCGGCACCGCCTCCGCCGACACCCTGATCTGCGAGCAGTACGGCAGCACGGTGATCCAGAACCGGTACGTGGTGCAGAACAACCGCTGGGGCACCACCGCCCAGCAGTGCATCAACGTGACCAGCAGCGGATTCGAGATCACCACCCAGAACGGCAGCAGCCCGACCAACGGTGCCCCCACCGCGTACCCGTCGGTCTTCGTCGGCTGCCACTACACCAACTGCTCCCCCGGCACCAACCTGCCCATCCAGGTCAGCCAGATCAGCAGCGCGACCAGCAGCATCAACTACCGGTACGTCAGCGGGGCCACCTACAACGCCTCGTACGACATCTGGCTCGACCCGTCGCCCAAGCGCGACGGCGTGAACCAGATGGAGATCATGATCTGGCTCAACCGGCAGGGCTCCATCCAGCCCATCGGCTCCCCCGTCGGCAACGCGAACATCGACGGCCGGAACTGGGAGGTCTGGCGCGGCAGCAACGGCTCCAACAACGTCATCTCGTACCTGTCGCCGTCTGCCATCAGCAGCGCGAACCTCAACCTGCTGGCCTTCATCAACGACACCCGCAACCGGGGGGCGATCACCAACTCCTGGTACCTGACCAGCATCCAGGCCGGCTTCGAGCCCTGGCAGGGCGGCACCGGCCTGGCCGTCACCAACTTCTCGGCCGCGGTCAACGGCGGTGGCACCAACCCGCCGCCCACCACCACCCCGCCGCCCTCGGGCAGCGGCGCGTGCGCGGTCAAGTACACCGCCAACTCGTGGAACAACGGCTTCACCGCCGACGTGCAGATCACCAACACCGGGTTGAGCACCGTCAACGGCTGGACGCTGGCGTACTCACTGCCCGCCGGACAGCAGATCACCAGTTCCTGGAACGCCACGGTGAGCCAGAGCGGATCCTCGGTGACCGCCCGGAACATCAACTGGAACGGCACGCTCGCGCCCGGGGCCACGGCCAGCTTCGGCTACCAGGGCTCACTGAGCGGGTCGTACTCCTCCCCCACCAACTTCACCCTCAACGGCGCCACCTGCTCCCGCTCCTAACCTGATGCAAGGAAGGGTCCCCTCCTAACGCCTCGTGCATAGGAGGGGACCCTTCCTAACATCCAGCCCACCTGAGTCACTCTGCCACCTCGGTCGGGCCTGCAGAACTGGCTGCCCCGACACGCAAGCAGAACCATCGGTGACTATCGAGGTCTAAGGTTCGGTGACGGCAACCGCGACGGCAACCCCAGCGAACGACGACGACCCGGCCCGGTCGCTGACTACGCACGGTTACCGACCCGAACGCGCGCCTTTCCTGGCCGCCCCGGCCATTTATGGCCGCCGCCTGTTCGATTACCGGCAATGATGTGATATTGAGCTTCGCCGTCAATCCGATGCCGGCCCACAGCACCGCAATTGTGAACCAGAACCGGGGTGCTGTCGGCGATCACATAGTACGTGTGGAGCGGCTACGACCATCGCGGCAGCAGCACGGTATGGATCGCGGCCCCGAGCTGGGAGATGATCAACTCTACTGACCGCCACGCATCGATGAACATCGATTTTGACAGCAGCCGTGACAGCAACCGGAGCATACGTGCACGCGCAGCAGCGCTTCCGATCCAGCCCGGCCCGAGGACCCGAGGGGTCAGCGGCTGCCGGTGGTGGTCAAGCGGACGACGGTGTCGATGCGGCGTCGGCGGCGCTGGTGTCGATCTGGTCGAGGGCGTGGCGGGCGGCGTCGTGGTCGAGGTGCGGGCGCAGCCTTCGGCGAGCCACTCCCCGTGACGCCCGCCGCGATGACATCGATGCATCTACATTTGTACTATATATCTGACATCAACCGGGACGCACAACTACAACCTTCAAGCGCACGACGGAGTGACGCCATCACCCAACGCGATAGCACCACTCCGTCGCGAGACACCTATCCAGTTATGGGCGCCGCACGTCGAGCTGGGCTTCCATTACTTCATCGACCCACCCACCGGAAACGCACACGACGGTGGCCGAGTCATCCGATTCACCTTTCGATGAAGGCGGCGCCGAAGAGGTCGCATCAGCCCCATTCTGACCTAATCCCCGAGGAACCATAGATAGAAATTGGAGCCGTTTTCGACCTGCCGACAAAGCGCCTCTATGTCTGACGCAGTTTCCCCACCCAGGACGTCGCGCACAGATTGACTTGCCACCTCCATCCTAAGCATTTCTGCCTGTCGCTCATTGAATATGGTGTCCGCATATGGGAGCAGTCCACCGAGACAGGGGAACTTCTCTCGATCGATCTGTGCTAGAGCCTCTGACCAGCGGATACCCCGGAGTAGAACCCCGCGCCACGATCTCACCCCCTTCAGAGCGCACCTGCATGTTTATCATCAGAGCACCTCAGTATGGGTGGACACTTTCCACCTCACCATTCTTAACCCACACTGCCACTGAATGTAGGTCATTCCCGTCCGCGTCATAACCAATCGGGTGCCGACTCTTAATGTTCAGGACGTGCCGGTGTGCGGCACCGGTACCGAGGTTCATGTCATCCATCGGCTTCCTCATCGCCAGCTTCGCCCAGTTGCGAATGTGATCCGGCGTAACTCAGTCCTCGAACTTAGATTTCTCGGCCCACTTCCAGGCATCGAAGCAGTAAGCCAGCCGGACCAAGGCCCTCGACCAAGATCCGACTGGCTCAAAACTGCTCTACAGGATCAAGCACCCGGCTACGCCGGACCGCGCGCACGCGCTACGGTCTACGGCCCCGCGCGCACGACCATCAACACCGGGCCGCTACCCAGGAGTACGGCAAACCCGCCAACCGAGGCCGCGACGATCCCTTCACCGATCACCCTCGGCAAGTGGCCCCGGGGATCGACGCCGCGCCGCTACGCGGCACGCCACCGAAGATCCACCCATCCACCCTGAACCGGCAAGAACTCATCGAAATATGTCGATGCAGCCGCTCGCGTGACGGCACCCGTGACGGCAACCCGAGTGGACACCGGCAGACTTTGACATCCCTCCGCTACGGGGCGTGATCACCAGGCCCGCGTTCCATGACACTTCACGAATCAGGAAACGACTGTCGATATGCCGCCAGGTGCCCAGGGTCGCCTTGTCGCAGAATCGCTACCCGACTGCCTCATCGCCAATTGCCCGCAAGACGTCTGCCAGCCATACGAGCCCGTAGCCTAGCGCCTCAGATCGCCCTTCAAGCATCTCCCGAAGGTTATCCCAGGACTCGGAAACCTGCCCAATCGTGAACTCATTCGGCTCTTTATAGACGTCGTACCGGTCGGCGGCCGGTATCGACCAAAAGTAGTCCCGAGAGGTTGCCAACCGCCCGTCACCGCTCTTGGCGATATGAGCCATGAGCAGCTCGAACACTCGCCGCAGCTCATCCACCTTCACCTGAACAACTGGTTCCGACATCAGCACATACCGCCAAGTGACTTTAGGTTGTCCACCTGCTTCTGGAAGCCCCCGATTTCTTTCTCAAGGTGGTTGATTCGGCCATTGATGATACGCTGTCTGACCTCGTCGTTCGGCGCATTCTTCAACAACCCTTGGTTGTCATAGGCCCACGGGTCAGCCCTGTAGGCGTCGAGCTTTGCCTGGTGCTCAGCGATCCTCGCCTCAAGTGACCTGATGGACTTCAACTGCTCCGGCGTGAGCTCTCCACCGTCGTTGTGGACGAGCACCGGTGTGGTGCCGGCCAGCACATAGTACGTGTGGATGCCCGCGACGGTCAGATTGTAGGCCTGGCCCGGTGCAGTGGTGCGCGGATCGAGGCCAACGACAGCGATCGTCTCGCCGGAGGCGGTGCGCAGGTGGTCGCCCCGGTCTAGGTCTTGGCTGTCCTGCCACTCCCGGTCGGTCTCGTTCCAGAACGGATGGTCGTCGGTGGTCGCGAGGGAGCCGCCCTCGACCTTGAGGTCGACCAACTGGTCTTCATGCACCCAGACATGGGTGACCTCACGCGGCCCGTCCTCCCCGGTCTCGGGGTCGGTTGCCAGCACCATGTCGCCGACCTTGATGTTCCTGATCGGCTTGGTGCTGCCGTCAGCCATCAACACTTCGGTGTCACCACTGAAACTCTTCAGCCCGCAAGCGATGAGTTGGTTCAACGGATTGTGGTGGCTGGCCTGGGCGAGGTCGACGAGTTCGTCGCCGAGTTTGAGAGCTCCCTTCCCCTTGCCTACTGGGATTAATCCCACGGCCGTCCACGCGCACCCGCTCACCTCGCCACCCAGGCATGCCCGAGCGTCGTTGTAGCCGGAGAGTTCAAGCCCCAGGTTGAGAAGGAAACCGTGCGCAGCGGAACTCTCCTCCGCTCGGATCTTGTCGCACAGGGCTTTGTCGTTGATGCAGATGGTCCGCCGCAACACGTCGATCTGCTGAGATTCTTGCAATTGGTTGAAGGTTAGGCCCCTGCGCCAACCATTCCAGCACGTGTCGAATTCGTCGCACCCGTACTTGTTGATGACCTGTTCGATGGTGACCTGGTTACCGCCGCCTCGCCCTGAGTTGCCGCCGCCACCCTGGTTGCCGCCGCCTGGTCTGCCACCGCCTCCAGGGTTGCCGCCTCCAGGGTTGCCGCCTCCTGGCCTGCCACCACCGGGGCTGCCTCCGCCCGGCGGGCTTCCCCAGTTCGGATTCGGGTTACACGACGGGCTGTCTACACACTGGCCGCCCCCGGGGTCGAGGCCAGACGGGTCGGACAGGCTGATCGGGCTGTTGTTGGCGTAGGAGTACCCGTGATGCTGCTGTGGGCTGGCCAGGTCCATCACCGGGTCGACCGAGACGAACCGGCCGAGTGACGGGTCGTAGTGGCGCGCGCCGATACTGGTCAAACCGGTGGGATCGATGTCGCCGCCGACGAAGCCCTTCTGATTCGGCCATACCGGGCTCGTCCTGAGCGCACCGTACGGAAGCTGCCGCCGGATCGTCGCCTGCTGGGTGCTGGCTGCCACCACCGCGTGCTGGGTTCCCTGGTGGTCGACATAGAGCCAGGTCAGGCCTGCTGCGGTACGCATGGCACAGACCTGTCCGCTGAAGCTGTAGTAGCGCGTTCCGGTCAGTCCACCGCCGGAGTCACGCCGTAGTTCCTGGCCCGGCAGATAGAGAGTGGTGCCAGTGGCGTCCCGACGGATCCATCGTGCGCCGTCGGCGTCATGGATGTTGGTCGCCACCGTGTTGCCCGCCACGCTGACGGAACTGAGTCGTCCTTCGGCGTCCCAGGCCAGGGTTTGCGAACCGCCGCCCGCCGGGCAGGTGTTCGCCCCGGTCGACGTGGGCCGGCAGACGGTATTGCCGGCGTTGTCGTAGGCGTAGCGGGTGACGACGTCCGCAGCACCGGTGATCTTGGTGGTCACCGCGGTCACGGCGTGTGGCCGCGTCGCATTCGTGCCTCCGGTGGGCAGCGTGTAGTCCCGGGTGATCTCGCTCGTGAGGTTCCGAGCGACCTCCTTCGTACGGTTACCGACCGCGTCGATCGTCCAGTCGAACCAGTACGGCGCAGGTCCTCCGAGGTTGGCGAGCGACGGTACGGCCTTACAGTTCACACCGTCCTTCGGTGTCCAAGCGTTGATCAGCCGGCCCAACGGGTCTTCGTTGAAGCATTGGGTGTCGGCTGACCCGGCCCCCGGAGCATCCGCGATCGAAGTGACGTTGCCGGCGGGCAAATAGTCGTAGCGACGGTCGGACACCGTGCCCGTGGCGGACTCCGGTTTGACGGAGACTCGTTTGATGCGACGGGTCGCCTCGTCGTAGTAGCGGGCGTCCTCGACGTAAAGGCTGTTCGTGGTCTTCCGAGTGGTGACGTTCGGCTCGCCGTAGACCGTGTAGGTCTGCGACGCGACATAGTGGCCGACACCGATCCCAGTTGTATTCAACTGCGTGGGAAGTCCGGTGACCTGGTCGTAGACGGTCGTTACGGTTTCGTTGGTCAGACCGCCGCCTTCGGGGTACGTCATCGTCGTCGGACTGCCCTCGTAGGGCGAGTATCCATAGCCGAAGCTCCATGTCTTCGCCAGTCCGTCGCCCTCGACGGCGGGGACCACGTAGTTCACATTGGTGGGCTGGTACCGGCTGTTGAAGCCGCCGACCATCCACTTGTAGATGTTGGCCGACCCTGCCGGTTCGTAGCGGTACGCCTCGGTGAGCTTGCCCTTCGCGCCGACGGTCGAGCCGGTGTACAGCCGGTCGTACTTCCACTGCGCCCGTAGCGCTCCGGTGGCCGAGTCGTCACGCAGGGCCGTCTTCCGGCCGAGCACATCGTAGACGTACCAGAGTTCCTCGCCCCTCGGATCGCGAACCTTCTCCAACTCGTTGAAGTCGTTGTACGAGTTGACGGTCGCACCCCGGTCGGGATCGACGGTCTCGACCTGCCGTCCTCTGACGTCGTATCGGTAGGTCCACTGGTTGCCGACGTCATCGGCGACCTTGGTCAGTTGGTCCTTCCCGTTGTACGTGTACCAGGTCGATTGGAAGGGACCGCTCACACCGGCTGCGGTGGTGTGCTGACGCAGCTCGACCGTACGACCCTGGACGTCGACGACACTGGTGGTGGCGGTGCCCCCTTCCGGTGGTGTGATCCGGGTCAGGTTGCCCTCGTAGGACCGTGTGGTCCGCCACTTCTCGACCAGGCTGTCGACGTCGTTACCAGCCAACAGGATCTCGGCGGTCGGCCGGCCTGCGTTGTCATAAACGGTCGTGTTGACGGCTGGCACCGACCACTCTGGCTCAAACCAAAGCGCCCCAGAGGGGCTGCCCGGCTCGACGTGCGGCCGATAGCTGCTGCTCGGCCGTCCGACGCGGTCATAGATGGTGTCCGTCACCACCCGTCCGCCGCCGACGCCCGCCATCTGGGTCTGGCGCGGCCGCAGCAGTGAATCCAGGATCTGGTACGAGGTCAGGTAACCGCCACCGGCGTTCAGAACCTTCGACTGCACGTACGGGTAGGAGCCACGATTCGACGCGAAGTGGTAGGTGTACTCGGCTGACGGCGAGTTCTCGTGACCTGTGTAGCTCCAGCCGAGTCGCCACACCTTCGACACCCGGCCCAGAGCGTCGTACACGATCTTCGTTTGACCGTTGTTCTGGTCCGTGCTGACGTCGGTGGAGCCCCAGTAGGGGTTCGGCTGCGTGCTCTCGGTCCAGTTGAACGGTGCTGGCCGTGTGGTCGCGACCTTGGTGACCGGACCACCCGAAGCGGGCGTGTACGCGGTGGTGACGACGTTACCCTTGAGATCGGTCGTGCTGGCGACCCGACCGAAGGCGTCGAACGTGCTCTGCGCAGTGGTCTGCCAGACCGTCCCGGCGGCAGCGCTCCAGTCCTTCAGCGCCTCCGAGCGCGTCACGTTGCCGTAGATCGGTTTGTCGTCGGGGTTGTCGGCCCCGTCGTAGTAGTTGCGGGTGTCGGACAAGATGTGGTCCTGGCTGGTGGGCGCCCGACCACAGGTGAGGGTCGTTGTCGTCGTCTGCTTGACGGTCCCGGTCAGGTTACGGTCGAGGTCACGGTTGTAGCGGTAGGTGGTGCACTTCTCGTCGCCCGTCCGGCCGACGTCACCGTCGGACTGAGTCCAGTCCACGGTGCCGTACGTGTCGTCGTAGCTCCATTCGGTCCGAGTCGTACGCCACCCGGCCGCACCGTCGACGCCCAGAGCCGTCGCGCTGTAGGAGACCCGGGTGTTGGTGTAGTGGGCCATGACGGTGTCCCCGTTGATGGTCCGTGATGCGGTGGGCGTGGACCGCCAGGGAACGTTGACGATCTTGCTGACCGGCTTCGACTCGCTGCCGTTGTAGACGGTTTCCTCACGCACCATCCCGGCGAACTGGTCATGGTCATGGACGGTTTCACTTCCCAGTGAAGCGGGCACCGTCACCGTGCGAGTACCCCCGGAGGGTGCAGCCCGGTCGGCGTGCATCCCTCGCAGGTAGGTGGCGACGTTCAGGGTCTGGGCACCGGTGACGTCACCAACCCGGGTCTTGACCGTCGCATAGCCACGAAACTGGTCCCAGGTCTTACGCTTCGGCTTGGTCAACCCGTCGTCGTCGGCATAGTGCCAGGCAGGGCCACCGACGTACTCGTAGTAGGTGAACACCGGTGGTGCCTGGCGTCCGGTCACATCCGTCGGGAGATCCGACTCGGACACGGACTTCACACGGTGTTTGTGCCACCACTCAGTCACCATTCTCTCGCCCGCTGGATCATCGGGGTCGATCACCCGCACGGGATAACAGCGCATGGTGTTGGAGTGTTCGTCGGTCGGCACATTTCCGGAACTGCACTGGGGAAGATCCCACTCGACATCGATCCTGGCACCGGCCTCGGTGATGATGAAATCGATGCGCTGCCAATTGTTGCTGGTGTTGTTCTGGGTACGGACCCGGTTGGGCAATGAGGTCGGCGTGAAGGTCACTGCCGGCATGGTGACCGTCCCACCGACGTGACCCGCGTGAACGATCTGGTCCAACCACAGTCCCGAATGTTCCGAGCCGTCGCCGGCTGACGGATACGAGTGACCGAGGGTCCACGAGTCGACCGCCTGCCAGGCGGGAACCGCCTTCGTGGTGTCCCAGACCTGTGTGGTGATCTTTGAAAGCCGTTTGGTCGACCAGAACGTCGGCGACCACTTGCGGTCACAGTTGTTACCGGTGCACTCCTGGTCCCAGGGAGTATCTGGCCAGTTGGCAGCGTCCTTCGTGCCACAGGAGGACCCGCTACAGCGGTCAGCCACAGTGAAGAGGACCTGCGCCTTCGGCGCGACCGAGCGGTCGCTCGCTCCTCGGTCCCAGGTGCCGTAGTCGATTCGGGTCAGTCGGCCACCACGATCGTACGAGACGGCGTCGGTTGCGGTCAGGTTCCGGCCGTACTTGTTCGTGTCCTTGGCGTACCAGTACGAGATCGTGTTGCCATGTGGATCCACCACGTAGTCGAGATTCCATCGCCACGCCTGGGAGCAGAACGAACTGGTGAAGGAGCCGGAGTTGTAGCACGGTTCGTTGGGATTGTTTCCCGCCACCGGCACGGACCAGGTCGAATTGGTCGTTGAGGACTGCCCTGGCGGACTATGCAGTCCGAAGAAGTACTGGGTGCCGTCGGTCGTGGTGACCTTCCAGTACTCTCCGTTGTCGTCGCCGTTACCGCCGCCGGTCAGCTTCTCGATCTTCGCGCCGTCTTCGTTGCGAGAGTGCCAACCCTTGCCGGCCTCGTGAACGAGTTCGCCCCCCTTACCGTTGAGGCTGAGGACGGCGTTGTCCGTGCGCCAACAGAGGTCACCCGTCTTGCGACCGTTGTTGCCTCCAGTCATGTCGTCACTGCACGGGACGTAACGACGCTCGATGTGTCCCGGCCAGAGATCGAACCCTTCGCCGAGCCACGAGGGCTGGTTGTTGGTCACCTCCGATCGACCATCGACGCTGGTCGAGGAGTACGAGATGCCCAACGAGGGCGAGAGGTCCCCGATGGCCGGTGGAACCCGCATCGGATAGCTCCATGAGAAGTCACCCGAGTTGCCGCCGGCGCTCCAGGTCGCTGATGAGGACAGCGGGCTGGCGCCGAAATCACCACTCGGTCCCGAAGCATCAGCGGCGAGTGCCACCAGCGTGCCGGGTGCGTCGGCTTCTTGAGCGAGACGTCCGAACCTCGGCCCGGATGCCAGAGCCTCGATCGGCACCTCAGCGGTCACCCGCGATGCGGTTGTCTCGTTCACCGAGTGCAGGGGCTCGGCGGAACAGTCCGGCGCCCCCGGAACGGTCAGCGCACACTCAGGCAGTTGCCACAGCCGCAGCCTGGAGGCCCAGTCTGCGCCATATGCCCAGCGGAAGCCGGAGTAGTCGACAGCCAGCCTGGCGGTACCCGACGACCCGCCATCGGTCGTCGCTACGCGCAGGACCACTCCGTCGCGCCATTCGGAAGGCACGGTCGTGCGGTCGATCACCTCGACGTCGATCCGTTCGAGTTGCTCTCCGGCTGGACCCTCGGCGCGGCCGATGTGGACTGGGAGAGAGTCGGCCTTGACCGTTCCGCCGGCCGCTCGCGCGGTATCCGGCAGCATCACCCGCGTCCTGCCGGCTGCCGGCCAGTCCGGCTTCGGGGGCGGGACTCTCCTCGGCGGCTCGTACGGCCAGGCTCTGGTCCGCAGTTCGCCGCCATCGTCGTCGAGCTTCTCGACCTGGGGCGGCAACTTCTCCGCTCCTTGAGGCGCCTGCGCCGCAGACGTCCCTGGGAATCCCACCACCGTGCTGCTGACCATCACGACCGCCAGCAGCCCATGCAGCACGCGTCGGCTGGTGGTGTGCGGGCTCGATCGTCGGCCCTGGAGCAGGTGTGCGCTCGAATCAGATTTCACAATGGCCTCCAGCGGGCGAGGGTGCGCTAGACCGATGGGAATTCGTTCATGCCGCGGCCGTCCGGCAACGGTTGATCCCAAACGCCGGAGAACCAAATAGAGAAGGACTCGAAAGACGTTGGCCCTACGTCTGCCCCAACGGTCGTACGTGGGCAGACGTCGCCCCCGTCACGAACTCGATACTTCGACCGCCTCAGCGGCGTAGATCGCACTTACCTGTGCATCCGTCATTGCGCCCTGGTAGACACTGATGTCATCTACCGCGCCATACAGGGGATCCCAGCCGTTGAAGCTCTGGCCGACCGCCAACGGACCCGTAGCCTGCCAGGGTTGCCAGCTGGACGATAGGGAGGTGGTGTTCTTCAGTTCCCCGTCTGCGTACATCCGCATCTGCCGACGTCCGACGTCGAGGACTGCGACCACGTGATGCCAACTGTCGGCGGCGGCCTGGGCGGGAGCGTTGGCGAAGTTCGCCCCACTGCCGTTGTCCGGCGTGCCTGAGGTGTTAAGGATCTTGAATCGCCACACACCGCCGTTGTCGGTGCTGTAGTAGAGGTAGAAGCCGGCGGTGCCGATTCCGTCCTGGACCAAGAGGACCTGGTTCACATCCGTACGGTCGAGGTTGGCCCATATGGAGACGGTGAACGACTGGTCGGTCCGCAGCACCGGCGTGTTGGCCCAGACGGTCTTCTCGTTGCCGTCCCCGTCAACGGTCACACCGGTCTTGTAGGCGCTCCGACCGAACTCGCGGGTGACCTCCCAGGGCTCGGCGTTCTCCTCAGGGAAGTAGAAGCCATCAAGGCGAAGCCCGTTGTCGCGGTTACCGGCACCAATCTCGGCCCCTCGTTGTAAAGCCAGCCAGCGGCCGAAGCCAGTACCGTCCATTGCGTCGCAGGTATCCGGGAGGTCCTGCAGATAGCAGGACCGGGCGACGCCGAAGTCCCAGCGACCGACCAGGACCGGCGCCAGGAAACCCGGCTCGTCCACGCCGCCCGCGAAGGGGTCGTCCTTCATGGCGCCGAGAAAGTCCTGTTCCAACAAGACCCGATCGAAGATCTGCACGTCCGCGATCTCGCCCTTGAAGAAGTGCTGGTTGGCACTGTTCGAGCGGCTTCGCCCCACAACGAGAGCGCCGGTAGCGGTGTAACCGCCACCACGGCTTGTGAGCCATGCCGCAGACGGGGTCACCGTGGAGACAAGCTTGCCATCGACGTAGAGCTTCACTTGGCGCTCGACCTCATCCCACACCCCCGCGACGTGAGTCCAACGCTGTATCGCCGTAGGGACGGTAGACGTGGCATCGACCAGGATTCCGCCGTCCTTGTCAGGGACTCGCATCCGGAATCGGTCGGCCGCGCAGTCGTATTCGAGCACGAAACCGCTGCTGATCGTCCCGTCAGCAGAGATCGCCGACAGGCTCGCGCAGCCCTGGTAGGAATCAACTTTTAACCAGGCCGCGACGCTGAAGGATCCTGCCGTGTTCACCGCCGGCTGGGAGGTGATCGCCTGGGTGGAGGTGCCGTTGAACGTAGCGACCTGCCCACCGACCAGACGACTCCCCTCCGTCCAGGTGAGGTTGCTGGGGCTCAGAGGAGTGTTCAGGCTGAGCGCGGGCTGTCTGTCCTCCAGTGCCTGTGGCTGTGTCTGCCCGGGGTAGGTCTCCAAGCCCCAGTGCGCCACCGGCGGACTGGGGCGGGCCACGACGATGTCGTGGCTGCCAGAACCCTCGTTCAAAGTGACGTCGACCGCCGAGACGAACAGGGTGTTCTGCCCGTACTTGGGAACGGTCAGGGTGACGGTGGCACTCTTCGGGCTACCGCTGGCCGCCACGACCGTGGTGGGACCGGTCCAGCCGTACTTGAACTGAGTGACATCGGTGTGGGACGAGGTGATCCGGACGGTCACGGGTGTACCCGGCCCCGAAGGAGGTGTCAGCACCGACACTTCGACCGGCGGCCGCGTCGTGTCGACCTTGAACTGACACCATCCGCTCCACTCGCTCGTGCGGTTGTACGGCGCCGGGTCGGTGGTACGGAGGCGGAACGCATACGTCTTGTCCTTCACGACGCTCACCTGAGTCGTGATGCCCAGACCACCGGCCGTCGCGGAGGCCCGATTGGGTGGTGTCCGACGCGTCGGGGAGGTGTCCGTCACGCTGCCCATTCCGCTGGCCGGCACCTCGATCCATTCATAGGTGCCAGTGAGGGTCTGGCCGGCATCCGCGTCGGGGTACACCGCCCCGAAGGTCGGCGTCAGCGTGCCGATGGAGATCACTCCGGAGGTGGGGCAGGCAACTCGCGCAACCTGCAGGCCAGTCGGCTTCCCCGGTTTCGAGTCGTAGTCGACGACCAGCTTCGCCTTGCCGGGTGCGAACTTCTTCCAGCGGCCCTGCGCGCTCTCATCGGTGCCGTCCGCGTCGCGTGCGCTAAAACCGACCGTGATCGAGTTCCACTCGTCGTCTGCTGCGGTTCTCACTTGAGTGAGGAAGGTACCGGACTCGAAGTTCATCGGCATATCGGCTTGCGGTGAGTCGCTGCAACCACTGCCCTTGTTGGCATGTCCCGAGGCGGCAGCAAGGTGCGATTTCAACGCCATGGACGAGAAGGAAGCCTTCATGGTGGCGTTGATCACCGGCGTGAGGTACATGTTGACGCGCGTGCTGTCACAGGACCACGAATGTTCCAACGTCATCCTGACATAGGCAGCATGGATGTACTTCTTCTTCAGCGACACCTTGCCGTTGGTGGTGGGAAACTGGAAGTACGAACGGAAGCGCACGTCAGTGCACGGACCCTCGGGGCTGTAACCCACCCGCGCCGTGGAGTAGTCCGTGTTGGTGCAGTTGTTGCTGGTGCCATAGGCCCATTTCGTCCGAGCGACGTCCCAAGCTGGATCGACGAAGATCGGAAATGTGGCCTCGCTGGAGTCGAGCAGCTCGGCGTCCGGCAGTAGGCGCAGGTGGCCGTCCTCCGTCACCTCGGTCTCCACCGGGGCGATACGAGCACCGTCACCCGCCGTCGTCGCGTCAGAGCTCGCCATTCGGGCTTCCGTGGAAGCAGGCGCCACACCTGACGGCAACGACGAGTCCCACATGATGGCAGGTTCGGTTTGGGCGAAGATCGTGCCGTCGACTGTCGCCTGCAGCTCACCGCCGGGCAACCGGCTGATCGAGGCGTCGCCGGCCCGCCGCAGGGTGATGGCACGGACCGCTGGATCGGCGGCGGCCTGCCTGGTCTTGAGAACCAGCACATGCGTGAAGCCGGTCCGGGTGGCCCGGAGAACCAGATCGGTATCGCCGAAGACGTCGACGTACGTAGCTGAGTCGCCTGAGATCCTCGGTGTGGGCAAACGGCCTGGCCAGGAGAAGCTCAGTGACTTGCCACCCCGGCGCAGTTCTACCATCGGCCGATCACCACCTCCGGAGAAGGCGACGTCGGCCACTGAGGCCACCGGACGGACCTGTCCGTCCGCACCGATCCTCAAGGTGAGATCCACATCGGTCCACGATCCGTCGTCACGGCGGGTACGTTGCGGCTCCACCGCAGACTCGAACTGAAGTCGCCCGTCCGGCTGCGCTACCACCTGGACGTACTCGCTGCGGGAGGGCTCGACCGCAACCGGCTGTTCGCAGGCGGCCGCCGTCGCGATCGCTGCCCGCTCGGAGTCTTCGGTGGCACCGCACGAGGGCGCCGCCGGGGACGGTACGGCGGTCAGCACGACCGCCCCAACCGACACCGTCGCCACCATCACCACGCCTGTGGCGACTCCTCCCAGCAGCCGTCTACGGAAGACTCCACCCTCGAGCCGTCCGGCAGACGACACGGACGAAACAGGGCTCTTGCCACGGTGAGAGAGAAATCCGGGCAGGTGCCAGCGAGCTACCAACATGTGATCCCCCGTGACCAACATCGATGATCAGCGAAAAGATATGAGGGACTTTCGAGGCCGTCAATGAGTCGTTCAGGGGGTTGCGCGCAGTCAAGATGTCACCTACGGAGCGCATCCGCTTGCCGGTCCAGCAGCAGCCATGGAGTCGTCCGAGTACGAGGACAGGTCCCACCTCCGAACTGCGGTCTGCCCACCGGCGGTGCCGTTGGCGATGGTGGCGGTCCACGGGGTGCTGCCCGACGCCCCGGGGCCACGAGGCAAGTGCGCATTTCACTGAGATCGTCGAACGACGATTCGAGCTGGTCTGGGGGTACCCTTCGCGCGAAGTCCTGGGAACCTCGTCGGCCGCCGTGATTGCCGAGATCGCCGCGGGCCCGCACACTGGCGGAGCCGACGATGGGAGGCCGGGTGTCCGCGCAGGTACGCCTCGACGGCGACGGGCTCGTGCTGCGCCCGTGGGCCGACCGCGACCTCGGCCAGCTCGTCGTGATCTTCGATCATCCGGAGATGGCCCATCGGCTACCGGTGGCCACGCCCTTCGACCGATCTGCGGCCGAGGCGTACCTGGCGAAGGCGCGGGCCTCCCGCGACCGGCTGTTACTGGCGGTCACCGGCGCCGACGACCTGGCCCGGGGCGAGGTGGTGCTCAACCTGGTCACCGGCGGCATCGGGTACGCGGTCGGGCCGCCCTATCGGGGCGAGCGGTTGGCCGCCCGGGCGCTGCGACTGCTGAGCGCGTACGCCGAGGCGACCCCGGGGCTGCCCCCGACGTACCTGGAGATCGAGGCGGACAACGCGGGCAGCATGGCCACCGCCCGAGCGGTCGGTTACCGGCCGACCGGGGGCGAGCCGGTCGTGGTCGACGAGGGCCGGCGCCGGCTCGTGCTGCACCGCTGGGAACGCGGCGCGGACCGCTCGCCCGCCGCGTGTTAGGAGGGGTCCCCTGCTATGCACGAGGCGTTAAGAAGGTGCCCTTCCTTTCACCCCGACCAGCGCGACCAGCGCGACCAGCGCGACCGGCGCGAGCGAGCAGCGCGGGTCAGGTGGTGCCGAGCGCGTCGATGTCGCGCATCTCCTCGGCGTTGAGGGAGAAGCCGAACACGTCGGCGTTGACCCGGATCCGGTCCGGGGTCACCGACTTGGGGATCGCCACGATCTCGTGGTCGAGGTGCCAGCGCAGCACCACCTGGGCGGGCGAGACGTTGTGCGCGCCGGCGATCCGGGTCAGCACCGGGTCCGACAGGTCACTGCTCTTGAACGGGCTGTAGCCCTCCAGCACCACGCCCCGGTCGCGGTGTTCGGCGTGCCGCTGCCGGTCGTACAGCCGGGGGCTCCACTTGATCTGGTTCACCGCCGGGTTCTCCTCCGTGGCCTGGATCAGCTCGTCGATCTGCGGGGTGCTGAAGTTGCTCACGCCGACCGCGCGGGCCAGGTCCGCGTCCCGGGCGGCGAGCATCTCCCGCCAGGTCGGGATCAGGTCACCGGGGTCGCTCGGCGGCCAGTGCAGCAGCCACAGGTCGACGTAGTCGACGCCGAGCGCGCGCAGGCTCTCCTCGATCGTCTCGCGTTCCCGGCCGACCTGGTCGGGCGGCAGCTTGGTGGTGATGAAGACGTCCTCGCGACGCAGCCCGCTCTCCCGGACCGCCCGGCCGACCTCCGCCTCGTTGCCGTACATGGTGGCGGTGTCGATGTGCCGGTAGCCCGCGTCCAGCGCGGCGAGCACCGCCTTGTAGCCGGTCTCGCCGGTGGCCTGCCAGGTGCCGAAGCCGAGCAGGGGGATCCGGACGTCACCGGGAAGGACGGCGGTGGGCTGGTCGACGTGGTCCATACCGACCGTTCTACCCCTGATCGTTGCCGCCATTCCCGGACCTGGGCACGTCGGCCCGGTTTGCCGGAGAATGTCATCGTGGCTGACCGGCTGGAGGAGTACCGGCGCAGGCGGGACGCGGCGCGTACCCCGGAACCGGTGCCGGCGACCGGGACCGGCCGGACCGGCGCGGACGGGGCCCGCTTCGTCATCCAGCAGCACCACGCCCGCAGCCTGCACTGGGACCTGCGGCTGGAGCACGACGGGGTGCTGGCCTCCTGGGCGGTGCCGCGCGGGCTGCCCCGCGAGCCGGGCCGCAACCATCTCGCCGTGCACACCGAGGACCACCCGATGGAGTACCTGGACTTCGCCGGTGAGATCCCGGCCGGCGAGTACGGCGGCGGCCGGATGATCATCCACGACCGGGGCACCTACCGCTGCGAGAAGTGGCAGGAGCGCGAGGTGGTGGTGGAGTTGCGCGGGCAGCGCACCACGGGGCGGTACGTACTGTTCGCCGCCGGTGGCCGCGACGGGCGGGACTGGATGGTGCGGCGCACCGATCCGCCGCCGCCCGGCTGGACGAGCATGCCCGAGCAGGTCGCGCCGATGCGCCCCACACCGGCCCGCCGACTCCCCGCCGACCAGGCCGCCTGGGGGTACGAGCTGCGCTGGGACGGGGTACGCGCGACGGCGTACGTCTCGGGCGGGCGGTTGCGGCTGCTCGCCGAGGACGGTTCGGAGATCACCGGCGCGTATCCCTGGCTGCGCCCGATGGCCGAGGCGATGGCACCGACCGAGGCGGTGCTCGACGGCGTCCTGGTCCGCATCGACCGGGCCGGTCGGGTCCGACCCGCCCGGGGTGGCCGGAGCACCACCGACGCCCAGTACCTGCTGGTCGACCTGCTCTGGCTGGAGGGTGTGAGCAGCGTCGACCTGCCCTATCCGCAGCGCCGGGAGTTGCTCGACGGTCTGGCGCTGGCCGGGCCGCACTGGCAGACTCCGCCGTGGTTCCCCGGCACCGGCGCCGAGGCCCTGCGTACCGCCCGTGAGCAGGGGTTGCCCGGGGTCGTGGCGAAGCGGCTGGACGCCGGCTACGAGCCCGGACGACGCAGCCCGGCGTGGCGCAGCGTCGACGCGAGCTGAGGGGACCATCGTGCACCTGACCCACCTGGAGTGCCCGCGCTGCGGCACCGAGCACGACGCGCACGTACCACAGAACCTCTGCGTGTGCGGCTCGCCGCTGCTGGCCCGCTACGACCTGGCGGCGGTGCGGCGGACGGTCGAGCCGGAACGGTTCGGGCTGCGCCCGGCCGACCTGTGGCGTTACCGGGAGCTGCTGCCGGTGGCGGATCCGACGTACGTGACCACGCTCGGTGAGGGCTGGACGCCGATGCTGCGCGCCCCGGCGTACGGCGCGGAGATCGGTGTGGACGACCTGCTGGTCAAGGACGAGGGGTTGACCCCGACCGGCTCGTTCAAGGCGCGCGGGGCCGCGGTGGGGGTGAGCCGGGCGCGGGAGTTGGGGGTGCGACGGATCGCCATGCCGACCAACGGCAACGCGGGCGCCGCCTGGGCCACCTATGCGGCCCGCGCCGGAATGGGCGCGACGATCGTCATGCCACTGTCCGCGCCGACCATCTGCCGCCGCGAGTGCGTGGCCGCCGGTGCGGACCTGCGCCTGGTCGACGGGTTGATCGGCGACGCTGGGCGGCAGGTCGCCGGGCTCGTCGCGGCCTCGGCCGGTTCGATCTTCGACGCCGGTACGCTGCGCGAGCCCTACCGGCTCGAAGGCAAGAAGACGATGGGGTACGAGATCGTCGAGCAGTTGGGCTGGCAGGTGCCCGACGTGATCATCTACCCGACCGGCGGCGGAGTGGGGCTGATCGGCATCCACAAGGCGCTCGGTGAGCTGCGCGAGCTGGGCTGGGTGGAGGACAGGCTGCCCCGGCTGGTGGCGGTGCAGTCCACCGGCTGCGCGCCGATCGTGCGCGCGTTCGCGGCCGGCGAGGACCGGGCGCAGCCGTGGGCGGACGCGCACACGGTGGCGTTCGGCATCACCGTGCCCGCGCCGCTCGGCGACGAGCTGATCCTGACCGCGTTGCGCGCCACCGCCGGGACCGCGATCGCGGTCGACGACGCCGAGATCCTCGCCGACCTGCGGGACTTCGCGGCTCGTGAGGGGCTGCTGCTCTGCCCGGAGGGGGCGGCCTGTCTGACCGCCGCCCGCAGGTTGCGCGCCGGTGGCTGGATCCGCGCGGGCGAGCGGGTGGTGGTGCTCAACACCGGGTCTGGCTTGAAGTACCCGGAGACGGTGGACGTGAGCGGCGTACCGCTGCTGCCCGCCTGACGTCTCCGGACGGTCACTGCGCGGCCGGGTCGGTCAGCCGCCAGGCGGCGTTGACCAGGCCGATGTGCGACAACGCCTGCGGGGTGTTGCCGAGCTGCGCCCCGGTGGTCAGGTCGATCTGTTCGCTGAGCAGTCCGACGTCGTTGGCGTGCCCGGCCACCTGCTCGAACAGCCGGGCGGCCCGGTCCTGCTCACCGGCCAGCACCAGGCACTCCACCAGCCAGAACGAGCAGAGCAGGAAGCCCGCCGGGTCGGTGTCCCAGCGGCGGACCAGGCCGCCCTCGCCGCCGAGTTCCCGTTCCACGGCGGCGATGGTCGCGCGCATCCGGGGGTCGGTCGCCGGCAGGAAGCCCACCACCGGCAGGTACAGCACCGCGGCGTCCAGTTCGGGCGAGCCGAACGCGCCGGTGAAGACGCCCCGCTCCCGGCTGAAGCCGTCGCGGAGCACGGTGGCCCGGATCTCGTCCCGGACGCCCGCCCAGCGCCGGGGGTCGGCCCGCTCACCGAGGTGGGGTGCCAGCCGTACCGCCTTGTCCAGCGCCACCCAGCAGAGCGCCTTCGACGCCACGTAGTGCCGGTCGGTGTCCCGGGTCTCCCACATGCCCCGGTCCGGCAGGTGCCAGGTGGCGGCCACCTGTTCGGTCAGGCCGAGCACCATCTCCCGCACCTCGGTGCCGAACGACTCGCCGAGGTGGTCGCGCAGACGCCACACCGCCGACACCATCTCGCCGGGCACGTCGAGTTGGCGCTGCCGCCAGGCGTCGTTGCCGATCCGCACGGGGGAGCTGCCCGCGTAGCCGGCCAGGCCGGGGCAGTGGTGCTCGGTGACGTCCCGCTCGCCCTCCAGGCCGAACAGCACCGGCACCGGTTCGGCGCCGATCCGACCGATCGAGCGGGCCGCCCAGTCGAACAGCCGGGACGTCTCGGTGGGGCAGGCCGCCACCCAGAGCGCACGCATCGTCATCGCGAAGTCGCGGAGCCAGGAGAAGCGGTAGTCGTAGTTGCGGTCACCGCCGATCCGCTCCGGCAACGACGTGGTCGGTGCCGCGACGACCGCGCCACTGCGGGCGTACGTGAGGCCGGTGAGCACCGTCGAACTGTGCCGGACCACGTCCGGGTATCGACCGTCGTAGTGGTGCGTGTCGCGGAAGGAGCGCCAGGTGCGTACGGTGTCCGCCAGCCGCCGGACCGGGTCCAGCGCGGGCGGCCTCGCGCCGTAGGTCGGGGCGTACGCGACCTCGAAGCCGAGCACCTGCCCCTCGTCGATCTCGAAGACGTGCCGCACCCGGTCGTGGTCGGCGGTCAGCCGCATCCCGGCGCCGCGCAGCGTCAGCTCGACCGGCCCGGCGACGGCCCGCACCCCGCCGTCGTCCAGTTCGTGCAGGTAGGGCGTGAGCAGGCTGTACTCCGGTCGGGGCCGGAAGTCGAGCGCCATCCGTACCCGGCCGGAGAGCCCTTCCACGACGCGCAGCAGCACGGCCGGCGACCGCAGGCCGAGTTCGTGGCCCCGGGCACCGGCCTCGGCGGCGAGCGCGTCGGTGACGGCGACGCGGCCTTCCGGGGTCTGGTGCACGGTCCGTAGCACCAGGGTGTCCGGTCGGTAGGCCCGCTGCACCCGGTGCCCGGCGCTCCCGGCGGCGACCGGCGCGAGCCGCCAGTGACCGCCGTCGGCGTCGAGCAGCCGCGCGAAGACGGCGGGCGAGTCGAACCGGTTCGGGCACCACCAGTCGACCGAGCCGTCCCGCCCGACCAGCGCGCCCGATCGGCAGTCGGAGAGGAACGCGTAGTCGGCGATCGGCGGCTGCACCATCCGGTACGCGTACCCGGATCCTCGACCACATCACGCCGGCCCGCAGGCCCCGGGCCGGCGGGACGGGTCAGGAGGTCGGCGGCTCGTCCTCGCCGGCGGCCTCGGCCGCGTCGGCCTCCTCCTTGGTCTTGTGCACCGCCTGGTCGGCGTGCTCCGGCGGCCCGTAGACGGTGTAGAGCACCAGCGGGTTCGGTCCGGTGTTGACGAAGTTGTGCTTCGTCCCGGCCGGCACCACCACGAGGTCACCCTGGACGACCTCGCGCTTCTCGCCGGCCACCCGGGCCTCGCCGGTGCCGCTGACGAAGGTGAGGATCTGGTCGATGTCCTCGTGGACCTCCTCGCCGATCTCACCGCCCGCCGGAATCGTCATGATCACCAGTTGGGTCTGCTTCCCGGTCCACAGCACGCGCCGGAAGTCCGGGCTCTTCTCGGCGACCGTGGCGATAGTGAAGTGCTCCATGCCCGGCACATACCCCGTTGCGACCCGCTCCACGCCGGGACTTGCAGATAGTGGAATTGCGCACGATCCGAGGGTTTGCCGGCACGCGGAACGGGGATCGACACGACCAGCCGGCACTGGTCGGCCATGCCAGGTCCCCGCCGACGTACCGCCGTACGGGCTGCGGTGGCGGGAGACGGCTGAGCGCGGCGACGTTCGGGTCCTCGGGGATCGAACGGCGCCGTGCGCTCGTGTCCGGGTCCCGTTCGGTGCCCGTCCGTGCGGCCGGGCCGGGACGGCTCGCACTAGGCCAGGACGGCCAGGTGGAACGGCCGGTCGGCGAAGGCCCCGGCGCTGTCGAAGGTGGTCACGAAGACCGCGTTCGGGATGCCGGTACGCCCGGCGACGGCGATCTGACCGGACGGCGCCAGCCCCGCGCTGCCCGACAGCCCGACCGTGCCGACACATCCGGCGGCGGTCACGTCCTGGTCGAAGACCACCTGGTACATCCCGGTGCTCAACCGGTCGGCGGTCGCGGCGCCCACCCCCCGGACCAGGTCACCGTTCGCGCTGACCACGGCGAACAGCACTCTCGCGGTGGACGGCATGCCGGCGCCGCCGCAGGTGGTGTGCGCGGCTTCGGCGCGGGCCGTGGACTCCTCCTCCGGCGCTGGCTGGGCCGCCCGCCTGCTCCTGACTCTCGCGCTGGACATCGTTCTCCTCTCCAGCCGGCCGGGCGGCCGAGGCGTGTTGAGTTGATTAGGGCGGCTAAGAAGGATCAGCACCGATCAGCACCCTTTGTGCATCGAACGTATGTCGCGTTCCCCGTCGACAGCCACACGACAGGCTGTCCGATCATGGACAGTCGACATCTCGATCATGCCTCTGACCTGCGGCGGAACTTCCGCCAGTAGGGTGTGTCGTCAGTCGTCCGGGTCCAGCACCGGTACGCCACCGGCGCACCGCACCGACAGTTCGTGCTCGCCGCTCGGACCGACGAACTTCACCTCGGCGTCGTCGTCCGGGCCCCGGTCCACGTCCTCGACCGAGTAGCCCTGCTTCGGCGACCAGGACGCCAGCCACACCCCGCCCGGCACGCACTCGGCCACCACGCTGCCGCCCTGGTTGGAGAAGCTGCGCCGGTGCGGCGCATCAGGCGTGGGACTCGTCGACGCGGTCGGGCTCGCCGGAGCCGCGGCCGTCGGCTCCGACGGGCCGGGCGTACCGGTCGTCGGTGTGGTCGTGCGGGGCGGCGCGGCCAGCTCGCGGGCGACCTCCTCCTGGCTGCGGACGCCGCCCGGCGTGCCGGTGAGGCTCTCCCCCACCAGCCGGATGGCGGCGACTCCGATCAGCGTGGCGACCACCGCGGTGGCCAGCCACCCGGCGACGGCGAGGAGCGTACGACGTCCCATCACCCGACTATCCCTGATCGCAGGTTGGGGCGACCTTCGGGGAAGGCTAAGGGAGGGTTAACGGACGCCGCCGTCGCGCCGGGGCGCATATACCCTGCCTGCTGTGGCCCGCCTGCTGCTCATCGAGGACGACCTGACCATCCGCAACCCGCTGGTGCGGGCGCTGCGCGAACGGGGACACGCGGTGGCGGCGGCGTCCACCGCGATGGCCGGGCTCCGCGACGCGCTCGACGACCGCCCCGATCTGGTCGTGCTCGACCTCGGGCTGCCCGACCTGGACGGCCGCGAGCTGCTCCGGATGCTGCGCGCGGTCAGCGCGGTGCCGGTCATCGTCGCCACCGCCCGCGACGACGAGACGGAGATCGTCCGGGTCCTCGACGCCGGGGCCGACGACTACGTGATCAAGCCGTTCACCGCCGCCCAGCTCGACGCGCGGGTCCGCGCGGTGCTGCGACGCGGGCCGGGCGGACCGGCCGAGGAGGATCCGACCGTGGTCGTCGGCGGGCTGCGGATCGACCCCCGGGCGCGTCAGGTCAGCCTGGACGGCGTGTCGGTCGATCTGACGCCGCGCGAGTTCGACCTGCTGCGGCACCTGGCCGGCCGGGTCGGCGAGGTGGTGACCAAGCGCGAGCTGCTCACCGAGGTGTGGCAGATCCCGTACGGCGGAGCGGACAAGACCGTGGACGTGCACCTGTCCTGGCTGCGCCGCAAACTCGGCGAGAGCGCCCAGCAGCCTCGCTACCTGCACACCGTACGCGGGGTGGGGGTCCGGCTGGTGGCACCCGAGGCACAGCGGTGAGGGCGCGACTGGCGCTGCTGGTCGCCGCCGTCAGCGTGCTCATCGTGATCGCCTTCTTGGTGCCCCTGGCGCTGCTGCTGCGGACCTCCGCCGAGGACCGGGCGACCGCACGGGCCACCGCCGACGCGCAGGGTCTCGCCCCGGTGGTCGGCACCGCCGACTCCGAGACCGTCCGGCTGACCGTCGACCAACTCGTCCAGAACGGTCGACCGGTCAGCGTCTTCCTGCCCGACGGTGACCAACTCGGCGCACCGGCCCCGCGTACGCCCGCCGTCGAGCTGGCCGCCCGGGGGCAGAGCCTGACCGCCGAGACACCGCAGGGCCGCGAGGTGGTGATCGCGGTGCAGGGCCGTACGGACGGCACCGCGGTGATCCGTACCTTCGTGCCCAACGCCGAGCTGACCCGTGGCGTGGACCGGGCCTGGCTGGTGCTGTCCCTGCTCGGCCTGCTGCTGGTGCTGATCGGTCTGGCCGTGGCCGACCGGCTGGCCCGCACCCTGGTCCGCCCGATCAGCGAGCTGTCGGCGGTGTCGCACCGGCTGGCCAACGCCGAACTGGATGCTCGGGTCGAGCCGTCCGGGCCGGCGGAGCTACGCGAGGTGGGCGGCGCGCTCAACCACCTGGCCGGGCGGATCCAGGAACTGCTGCTCCAGGAACGCGAGCAGGTGGCCGACCTGTCCCACCGGTTGCGGACCCCGCTGACCGCGCTGCGGCTGGAGGCCGAGTCGCTGGCCGACCCGCAGGACGCCGCCCGGATCGCCGGTGCGGTGGACGGGCTGGAACGGGCGGTGACCGGGCTGATCCGGCAGGCCCGCTGGCGTACGCCCGCCGAGGGCGCAGCGGTCACCGACGCGGTGGCGACGGTGACCGAGCGGGTGGCCTTCTGGTCCGTGCTGGCCGAGGACACCGGACGGGCGGTCGACCTCGACCTGACACCGGGCCCGCTGCCGGTCGGCGTCCCCGCCGACGAGTTGGCGGCGGCGGTGGACGCCCTGCTCGGCAACGTCTTCGCGCACACCCCCGACGGCACCGCCTTCGCCGTACGGCTCACGCCCGACGGCGGCCAGGTGGTGTTGACGGTGGCCGACGAGGGCCCCGGCATCGCCGCCGAGTCGGTCCGGCGCGGAGCCAGCCAGGCCGGGTCGACCGGACTGGGGCTGGACATCGCCCGCCGGGCCGTTCAGGCCAGCGGTGGCCGACTGGAGTTGGGCGAACGTCCCGGCGGCGGGGCCGAGGTGGTGCTCCGCCTCGGCACGCCGAAGGTCTGAACGGCCTTAACCCGGCCTTAGCATTCGGACAGCGCGCCGCTATCCCACCACGACCGATGCTGTGTGCATCAACCGATGAGAGGTGGCACCAATGAAGCGCAACCCCCTGATCCTGGCGTCGGTCGGCGGCGCCGCGGCGGTCCTCGCGGCGGCCGGGATCTTCCTGGGCGTCACGGCGGCCGACAACGACCGCACGCGGCAGACCACGCTGACCGCGGCGACCGCCGCGCCGGAGGAGACGGCCCCGGCCGCTCCCGACGCGGTCACGCCGCCGGCCGACCCCGGTACGGTCGCGCCGCCGAGCGACCCCGGCAGCGTGGCCCCGCCGACCGACCCGAGCACGGCCGCCCCGCCGGCCGGCACCTCGCCGGACGCCGCCGACAAGGTCAGCCGTGAGCGGGCCGGTGAGATCGCCCTGGCACACGTGGGCGGGGGTCGGATCACCGAGGTCGATCGGGACCGGGAGAACAAGCGTCCGGTCTGGGAGGTCGAGATCGTCAACGGCGACGTCGAGCACGAGGTCGACGTCGACCGGGAGACCGGCCAGGTGCTCAAGGCCGAGCAGGAGCGGTACGACGGCGACGACGACGACCGCGACGACGATGACGATGACGATGACGATGACGACCGGGACGACGACTGACCGGTCGACAGCGGGCCGGTGACGGCCGATGGACACCCCGGAGCGGCACCCGCCGCCCGGGGTGTCGCGCTGTCGGTGCCCCGGGCACCCCGCGATGACAGTCGCGGAGCTGACAGCGATCCGCCGAATTTCCGGCTGCATGGCCTGTGAGCTGGGTAATCACCTGGCTACATTTAATTATGGTGCCCGCCCACCGGGGCTGGGCGACGGAACCGGTCTACCGTCCCGTCCTCGCCGCACGGCGGGGGGAACTGGACGCGCTCGGCCACCTCGACGACGCCCTCGCCCCACTGATCGCCCCGATCCTGCACGTGTCCGAACTCGACAGATCCATCGTGGAAGCCGTCAGCCGGTTCCCGCCGGGGCTGGTCCCGGCCGTCGACGTCGGCGCCCTGCCCGACCCGGCCGGTGCCGAGCCGCTGCGCTGGGGCGTACCGCTGGTGCCGGTGATCGGGCTGACCGACGGTGAGCAGCGGCTCGCGGCACACGGCGTGACCGCGCGGGCGTACTGCGGCCGGGCCGTGGTGCGACTGCGGATCCGACTGGACCGGGCCGGACCGGACGCCGCCACCACCGCGCTGGAGCGGATCTGGCGGTACGCGCGACTGGCCCCCGAACAGTGCGACCTGATTCTCGACTGCGCTGACGTGTGCTGCCCGGCGGACGTCCGCACCACCGAACCCCGGGTACGCCGGGCCTGGGACTGGGCCCGCCGACACGCCTGGCGCTCGGTCGGCGTGGTGGCCGGTGGGATGCCGCCGGCACTGGCACGGCTGCCCACCGACGAGCCGGTCCGGCTGGACCGCTGGGACTGGCTGCTCTGGCGGCGGCTGGCGGACCTCGGAGTGGGATTCGGTGACTACGGGGTCGGCTCCGCCGCGCCCGGCGGGGAGCCGGTGGACCGGCTGCCGACCGTCCGCTACACCGACGCGGACGTCTGGTGGCTCTACCGGTGGTCGCGTCGGGGCCGGCGCGGCGACGAGCGGGTCGCCGACCTGTGCCGCGAACTGGTGTCCGCGCCGCACTGGCCGGCGACGGGCGCCGGCTTCTCCTGGGGCGACCACGAGATCGTGCGTCGGGCGCGGCGGGTCGCCGGAGCCGGGTCGGCGACCAACTGGGTGGCCTGGAGCACGTCACACCACCTGGCCCACGTGCTGGCCGCGCTGGGACACACCAGCGGTGGTGGGGTCCGGCACCCGGGGATCGTTCCACCCCCGAGGGCCCGTGGTGGGGAGAGCCGGCGCGCGGGTTGAGCCGACGGCTACTGCTTGTCGGTGAACCCGAACTGGATCACGCCCTCGTCGTCGACGGTCGCATCGACCGCCGCGTCTCCGAGCAGGTCGGCGGCGTCGGAGTCGAGGAAGATCCGGGCGCCCTGGTTGTCGACCACCTGGTCCCCCTCGACCGGGGCGGCGACCAGCTCGACGGTGAGCGATCCGGCGGTGGTGTCCGCGGCGATGCGTACCCCACCGCCCTCGGCCACGTCCTGCTGGTTGGCGAGGTCACGGATCACCAGGACGGCGTTGTCGGTCATCGTGAGCATGGCGGGACTCCTCGTGGGTTCTCGACTCCCGGTGCCGGACGCACACTGCCGGCCAGTCCGTGGGCGGGACCGGCAGTCGGCCCGCGCACCGGGTACGGATTCGGCGGCCTTCCCAGGCCGACCACACCCGGCGCGGCTCGCCGGGCGACGGTCGCCCACCGCCGCATCGGGGCAGCTCAAGGCCCCTCCACTGCCCACGGTGCCCGCTGACGGGAGATCCGTCAAGTAGGCGTTCGTCGATGCACTCTCCCGGCGTGAAAGCCTCGGAAACGGGTACCCCACGAGGTTTACTGATGTAAGGAGGGGACCCCTCCTATACACCAGGCGTTAGGAAGGTGCCCTTCCTTGCATCCGGGGCGCGGGGATGGGCGCGGTGGGATCGCCGCGTTCGATGAGGGCGGCGATCTCGGAGTCGCGCAGGCCGCGCAGCGCCAGGACGCGGGTGCCCCAGCGGTGCAGACGACACGGGTGCGGGCTGGCGTCGTTGCGGCAGACCGTGCCCCCGGACCATCGGCGGGGCGCGTGCACCACGACGGCGCGGACGGCGAACTGGGCATCCTCGGCGGTCACGTACGGCGGCAGCGGGATCTCCCGCAACGCCGTTCCGGCCGGCTCGCCGGTGGGCGGGGACGGACGGAGGGTACTGCTGCTGCTCATCGGCCTGGCCTCCACACAGGACAGTCGAACTCGGACAGCAGGACGGTACGGTCCGGTGGAGGCAGCCCGACGGACAAACTGCCCGACGGCGGGTACGGCTGCCGTCAGACGCGTTCCAGCAGCACCACCGGGATGTCCCGGTCGGTCTTGGTCTGGTAGTCGTCGTAGGCCGGCCAGATGGCGGCCATCCCCGGCCACAGCCGTTCCTTCTCCTCGGGCGTGGCGGTGCGGGCCCGCGCGGTGAACCGCTCGGCCGCGACCTGCACCTGGGCCTCCGGGTCCGCGAGGAGGTTCAGATACCAGGCCGGGTGCCTCGGCGCGCCGCCCTGGGAGGCGACCACCACGTACGCGTCGCCGTCCCGCCCGTAGATCAACGCGGTCCGCCGCAGGGCGCCGCTGCGCCGGCCCCGGGTGGTCAGCAGCAACGTGAACACGCCCGGCTGCCACTCGTGCCCCTCGGCACCGTCGGTCTCGACGTACCGGTCGATGTGGTCGGCCACCCAGTCGGTGGGGCTGTCCACTACCTGCTCGCCCGTGGTCATCGGTCCTCCTCGATCATGATCGGTCACCGACCACGCTACCGAAGAACCGGGCCGCCGGCAGGTCAGCGCAGGGTGGCGGCCTGGAGACCGACGTTGCCGCAGTGCGGCGTGAACGCCTCCTCCACCGTCCAGGTGAGCAGGACGCGGGTGCCCTGCGGCGCCTGGAACCGGACCGCCACGCCCGAGGAGAGGCTGGTGTGTCGCTCCTCCAGGTGCAGCGTCCGGCGTGGTCCGCCGTCACCCACCCGCACGTCGAGGCGACCCCGGGCCATCCAGACGCCGAGATAGACGGTGGCGGTACGCGGCCGGCCGTCGGACACCACGGCGAGCCGGAAGCCGTTGCCGGCACCGCAGGTGTAGACCCCGTCCGCGACGTCGCCGGCCGAGTCCACCGGCGCGCCGTCGCGCCACCGGAACAGTTCCTGGTTGCCGTCCCAGGTCCGCCGGTCGCCCCGGCCGCCCAGGTCCCGCAGGTCGGCGGAGCCGCCGCGCTTGCGGACCGGGCTGGTGGCACCGGCCAGGCCCCAGTGCAGCCAGTCGCGGACGCCCGCCTCGGTCAGGTCCACTGTCGCGGGGATGTCGGACCGGCTGACCGTGAGCGTCGGTGACGGGGCCGACGGGGTGGGCGTGGGCGCCACGGTGGCACTCGGCGAGGGGCTCGGGCTGCGGTCCCTCGGCCGCAGACCCGGCACGGCCTCGGCGGTGGCGCTGCCGCTGGGCAGCGCCGGACGCCCGACCACCGCCGGCAGGCCGTCCGGGTCCGGCTGGTCGTCCGGGGCCGGCTCCGACCACCAGTGGACGTAGCCGACGAGGGCCAGCAGGCCGGCGAGGGCGGCGACGGCCTCCACCGTGGTACGCCGACGTCGGCGGGCACGGACGAGCCTGCGGGCGGCGGCCCGGGTCGTCCCCTCGACCGGCGATGGCGCGGACCGGGTCGATTCCGCGCGGCGGCGGTCCGACCGGGTGCGGCGCGACACCGGCTCGACCGGCCGCGCGGGCTTCTCCTCCGCCACCGACTCTCCACTTCTGCCGGACCGGATCCGCGCCGGCACGCTCGACCCGGACGCGGGGCCGTCTCACATTCGCATCACCGACACCCGTCGCGCTAGTGCGGGTGTCGTGTCCGGTTCGTCGCCCGGACGACTCAGCCGAGGACCTGGAAACCGAGGGCACGGACCATCGTGACGGCCTGCACCGCGTCGACGATCGCGCCGGAGCGCTGCACCGCGGTCGGATCCAGCCCGGAGAGGTCACTGCCGCGCAGGTCCGCACCGGACAGCCGGGCCCCACGCCACTGCACGTCGGACAGGTCGCCGCCGCTCACGGTCGCCCCGGTCAGATCGGCGCCGGACAGGTCGGTCTCCCGCATGCGTACGCCGGTGAGGCGCGCGCCGCGCAGGTCGGCACCGGCGAGCGTGACGAACGACCAGTCGCCGCCGTCGACGGTCAGCGGACGCAGGTCGCACCGGTCGAAGCTGCTGCCGACCAGCTTGCAGCCGGTGAACTCCGCCTCGAACAGGTTGCAGCGGGTGAACACGCACCGGGTGAAGGCCGAGTCGACGTGCCGGGAGACGTTGAACAGCACGTCGCCGAAGGTGCAGGCGTCGAAGACGGCACCCCGGCTGGTGGCCTCGGTCAGGTCGACCCGGTGGAAGGTGCACCCGACGTAGTGCCGGTCGATCAGCTCCTCGGCGTACCAGTCCTCGTCGTGGAAGGTGACGCCCTCGATCGGCTCCGGCATGAGGCGGAGCGTAACCAGTGACACCGACAACCTTCCGTTTCCCGGCACCCGTACCGGCCGGTAGGTTCGATCGGATGAGCACGCTACCCCGCATCGAGCCGGCCGAGGTCGGTCTCGACCCGGCCCGGCTGGCCCGGATCGACGCGCACTTCGGCCGGTACGTCGACGACGGTCGGCTCGCCGGGTTCCAGGTCCTCGTCGCCCGGCGCGGCGAGATCGCGCACAGCACGACGTACGGGCTGCGGGACCGGGAGGCCGGTACGCCGGTCGAGGCGGACACGCTCTGGCGGATCTACTCGATGAGCAAGCCGATCACCTCGGTGGCGGCGATGCTGCTCTGGGAGGAGGGCCGCTTCGAACTGACCGACGAGATCGGGCGCTGGCTGCCCGAGTTCGCCGACATGCGGGTCTATTCGAAGGGTTCGACGCTGAAGCCGTACACCGTGCCGGCGATCGAGCCGATCCGGGTCTGGCACCTGCTCACCCACACCTCCGGGCTCACCTACGGCTTCATGCAGACCTCGGTGGTCGACGGCCTCTACCGGGCCGCCGGGTACGACCTGTACCCGCCGTCGGACGTGGACCTGGCGCAGGCCTGCACGGTCTTCGGTGAGCTGCCGCTGCTGTTCCAGCCCGGCACCGCCTGGGGCTACTCGGTCGCCACCGACGTGCTCGGCCGACTGGTCGAGGTGGTCTCCGGGCAGAGCCTGGACACCTTCCTGCACGAGCGGGTCCTGCGTCCGCTGGGCATGACCGACACCCGCTGGCACGTGACGGGGGCCGACGCCGAGCGGCTGGCCGCGCTCTACGTGCCGGACCCGGCAACCGGTCGGGCGGTCCGCCACGACCGGCTCGGCGACCTGGCGTACGCGAAGCCGGCGCTGCTCTCCGGCGGCGGTGGTCTGATCTCGTCGGCCGCCGACTACCACCGGTTCACCCAGATGCTGCTGCGCGGCGGCGAACTCGACGGGGTACGCCTGCTCGGCCCGCGTACGGTGCGCCTGATGACCCGCAACCACCTGCCCGGCGGCGCGGACCTGGGCACGCTGTCCACCGGCGGGTTCGCCGAGACCACGCTGGACGGCATCGGGTTCGGCCTCGGCTTCGCGGTGGTCGACGACCCGGTGCCGAGTCGGCTGCCGAGCAGCGTCGGCGAGTACTACTGGGGCGGGGTGGCCAGCACCGCGTTCTGGGTCGACCCGTCGGAGCAGCTCACCGCCCTGCTCTTCACCCAGCTCATGCCGTCGAGCACCTGGCCGTTGCGCGCGCAGCTCCGGCAGCTCGTCTACTCCGCACTGCTGGACTGAGGGACGGTCGCACCGCTGGCGGAAGGATCGCCGTTCCGCCGACGTGCGCCGGGGCGGGTCCATAGCCTGGGGTGGTGAGCAACATCGTCGTGTTCGGGGCGGGCGGCACCGCGGGTTCGCGGATCGTCGTCGAGGCGTTCGAGCGGGGACACCGGGTGGTGGCCGCGGTACGCCGACCGGAGGCCGTCTCGTACCTGCCGCCGGGCGTCCGGGTGGTCACCGGCGACGCCACCAGCGAGCGCAGCGTACGGGAGGTGGCGCCGGACGCGGACGCGCTGGTGGTGGCGATCGGCGGCGGTGACCGTACGCTGTGGCCCGATGCGGCGAGGACTCTGCTCGACGTGCTGAGCGGGATGCCGGCCGCACCCCGGGTGATCCACGTCGGTGGCGGGTCCACCCTGCTCACGCCGAGCGGACGCCGGTTGCTCGACGAGCCGGACTTCCCCGCCGAGTACCGGGAGGCCGCGCTCGGCCAGGCCGACGCGCTGGACGTCTACCGGTCCGCCGCCGACGGGGTCACCTGGACCTACCTGTCCCCGCCGCCGTTGGAGTTCCATCCCGGCGAGCGCACCGGCCACTACCGCACCGGGACCGACCAGCCAGTGACCGACGACGATGGCCGCAGCGCGCTCAGCTACGAGGATCTGGCGGTCGCGGTGGTCGACGAAATCGAAAGCCCACGTTTCCGGAATATGCGTTTCACTGCCGCGTACTAATTCCTCGATCTTGAGAACGAGCAGCTAGCGGGTTAGATTCGAGCCGCAGTGACCCGGGGTGTTCACCCCTGACTCCCGGGTCCGTACCTCGAATCAGGAGGCTTGCTCTTGTCATCCCTCGACGACGCCGTGACACCCTCACACGAATCGTCCCGCTCCACTGTGTTCAACCGTCGGCGCATGCTGACCGTCGCGCTCGGTGGCGCCGCCACCGTGGCGCTCCCGGCACCGGCCTGGGCCGCCGACGACACGCGGCCGGGCGCGCACCGCCCGCCCAAGCTCACCCCCCAGGACCGCAAGGTCATCGCCCAGCTCTCCCCCCGCCGGGCGCTGGAGCACCTGAAGGTCCTCTCCGAGGACATCGGCCCGCGTATCGGCGGCACCGAGTCCGAGCGCCGGGCCGCGAACTACCTGGCGGGCCAGTTCGACAAGCTGCGGTACGACACCACGCTGCAACCGTTCCCGGTGGCCGACAAGTTCCTCGCCCAGCTCAGCTCCCCCGCCGGCCTGCCCACCGACCTGAACTGGCAGGTCGGGGCCAGTGCCCACGCCGCGTTGGACACCTCGGTCACTGCCGCGGTCATCGACGTGCGGGCCGGTACGGCCGCCGACTTCACCGCCGACGTCGCGGGCAGGATCGTGCTGGTGGACTACGTCGCCGCCCAGCGCGAGGCGCTGGCGGCCCGGGCGGTGGCGGCCGGTGCGGCCGGTGTGGTGTTCCTTCCGGCCGACCTGGTCGAGCCGCGCCGGGCGTCGGCGTTCTCGCCCACCCTGCCCGGCTCCGCCGCCGCGCCGCTGGGCATCCCGGTGGTCGGCGTCGCCCAGGCACAGAAGCACCGGCTGCGGGCGCTGCTCGCCTCGGGACCGCTCACCCTCACCATCGCCACCACCGCGCATCGCGGCCTGACCTCGTACAACGTGCTGGCCGAACGGCGTGGACGGTCCGGGGCCAACGGCCCGGTGGTCATGGTCAGCGCGCACTACGACTCGGTGATCGGCGCGCCGGGGGCCAACGACGACGGCTCCGGCACCGTGCTCTGCCTGGAGCTGGCCCGGGTGCTCAAGGCGATCCCGATCAACGCCACCGTCCGGTTCGGCCTCTGGGGCTCGGAGGAGCAGGGCCTGATCGGGTCGCGCTACTACGTGCGGGAGCTGCCGCAGGTGGAGCGGGACCGCATCCTCGCCGTCTACCAGAACGACATGGTCGCCACGAGCTGGGACCCGGCGACGCGCTACTGGTTGCTCTCCTTCACCGGCGAGGCCAACCGGGCCACCGACGAGGTCTCCGCCGCGGCACTGCGGCTCGGCTACCAGCCGCAGATCTCCCCGGTCACCCAGCGCGGCGCCAGCGACCACCAGTCGTTCCAGGAGGTCGGCATCGCCAGCGCGAACTTCTCCTGGCGGGGTGAGGAGTCTCCGGCGCTGCTGGAGCCGCCGTACCACAGCCCGGAGGACACCATCGCCAAGAACATCAGCCTGGAGCGGTTGCAGGTGTCAATGGAGCTGATCGGCTGCGCGACGTACGCGACGGCCGGACACTGACACCCACCACCGGGGCGGGCGGGGCGCGGCGGGAGCCGTACCCCGCCCGTCGGCGTCAGTCGGCCAGACGGGCCGGGAAGCCGCCGGTGGCGATCGGCCCCCACGAGGTGATGGTCACCCGGATCAGCGACTTGCCCTGCCGCACCATCGCCTCCCGGTACTCGTCCCAGTCCGGGTGCTCCCCGGAGATGCTGCGGAAGTACTCCACCAGCGGCTCCAGCGCGTCGGGCAGGTCGAGGACCTCGGCGGTGCCGTCGAGCTGCACCCACGGTCCGTTCCAGTCGTCGGAGAGCACGCACGCCGAGACCCGGGGGTCGCGGCGGATGTTGGCGACCTTCGCGCGTTCCGGATAGGTGGAGATCACCAGTCGGCCGGCGGCGTCCACCCCGGCGCTGACCGGCGAGGACTGTGGGCGGCCGTCGGGGCGGGTGGTCATCAGCACCACCCGGTGCCGGGGGCGGACGAAGTCGAGCAGGTCGTCGCGGTCGACGCGGGTGTTGCGAGCGATCGTGCGTGGCATCGTTCGTTTGTACCAGCCGTCAGCCGATCCGGCCCGCGGACGGCTGGCGGGGCACCCGGGTACGGACCGAGGGCCGCCAGGCGCGGCCGTTGGCGTAGATCACCCGGAAGCCCAGGTACGACGCGAGCGGCGCCCAGTGTGCCGAGCCCATCCGCAGCTCGGCGGCGTTGTGCCGTCGGCCGTTGGCCAGCACGTCGAGCAGGACGGTCTCGAACGCCGCCGACTCGACCCAGTCGACCTCGCGGGTGAACCCGCAGATCAACGCCGCGCCGGTCACCTCGAGGAACTCCCGCAGCACGGATTCGGGGGCGCGCAGCACCGAACAACTGCCGAAGTAGAGCCGGCGGCCCTCGCAGCGCCCGGCCATCAGCTCCATCACCTCGGTCAGCTCGACCGACTGCCAGTCGGTCAGGCACAGCCGGTTCGGCTCGCCGTGCATCGCGAAGAAGCCCAGCCGGTGGTCGGCGTACTGCTTGAGCAGCCAACGGTCGACGAAGTAGAACAGCTCGTCCCGGGTGGCCGCGTCCTTGTGGATGAAGCGGACCTTGCCCAGCCGTTCGAGCAGTTCGAGGGTGGGCAGCACGGATCCCCGCTCGTTGAGGTCCCGGTGCCACTGGCCCTCGACGCAGAAGATGCCTCCGCGTGCCACGCCCGCCTCCCCGTCGTCGCCCGCGCTGAGGTTACCGGGCCACCTCGGCCCGGCGACATCACCCGTCCTGCGGTCCGCTGCGACTTTCCGTACCGGGACGGCGGCTTTGCGGCGTGGCCGACGTGAATGCCCGTTTCCCGGAATCGGATTAATTCCGGGTCAACCGGCAAGTACGCATCATCCCGAGAGGAATTCGCGTTAACCGTCACCAACCGGCTGTCGAGGTGCGAGTGTGGATTCACGGGACGGCGATCCACGTCCCGGAATGCCACCCCATTCGCTCTCCTAGCAGGAGGACTCTCTGTGCGCGCACATCTGATGAAGCGGGCTGTCCTCGCCCTCGCTCTGGCCGTGCCGGGTGCCGCGATCGCCTCGGCGGTCGCCGCGCCGCCGGCCCACGCCGACGGCTGCTACACCTGGAACCGCACCCTGTCCCGGGGCAGCTCGGGCGGCGACGTCCGCGAGCTGCAACTGCGGATCGCCGGTTGGGCGGGCAACAACAACGTGGTGGAACTCGACGGCCAGTACGGCCCGAAGACCGCTGCCGCGGTACGCCGTTTCCAGTCCGCGTACGGCCTGCGCTCCGACGGGGTGGCCGGGCCGCAGACATTCGCGAAGCTGTACCAGATCCAGGACAACGACTGCACCCCGCGCCACTTCACCTGGAACGAGATGGACGACGGCTGTGGCCGGGGCGGCTGGACCGGTGGTCCGCTGACCACCGCGCAGACCCGGCAGAACGCCCTGCGCACGATGTGGAAGCTGGAGGCGCTGCGCAAGGGCCTCGGCGACCAGCCACTGAAGGTGACCAGCGGATTCCGCAGCCGCACCTGCAACAGCCAGGTGGGTGGGGCCTCGAACAGCCAGCACCTCTACGGCAACGCGGCCGACCTCGTCTCCGACAACCACTCGCTGTGCCAGATCGCGCGCGCCGCGCGCAACCACGGCTTCAGCGGCATCATCGGCCCCGGCGTGAGCGGCCACAACTCGCACGTGCACGTGGACTCACGCCGCGAGAACAACCGCGACGGGAGCACGAACAACACGTACTGGGCGGCACCCGACTGTGGGATCACACCCGGCTACCGCTGATTCGCGACGCCGGCCCGGGCGTGGGCGGGGGGATGCCCGTACCGCCCCCGGGCCGGCGTCGTACCGGCGAGCCCGCTCAGCTCGCCCGCGGCCAGCGCGGCGCGGTGGCGGGGGGTGCCACCGGCCGGCCGGGGGTCCGGACACCGGCGCGGGCGGCCGGTGCGGCCACCCTCGGCACCGGGCCCCGCGCCGGGTAACCGGCGGGGTTCGTCCGCGGCGGATACCCGGCCGCGCCCGCACGCATCTGGTGACCGGTGGACCGGTCGGCGCCCGCCGGGCGGGCGGCCGGGGGACGGCCCTGTTGCGGCCCGTTCACCAGGAACGGGAACGGTACGTGGACGAACGGATTCCCGTGCCGGATGAGCGCATCGAGCTGTCGTTCGTTGAGCCCGTGGTCGAGCAGTACCTTCCGGCCCCAGCGATGCAGCCGGCAGGGGAACCTCGCGCCGTCGTTGCGGCAGAGCGCCCCGGTGGGCCATTCCTCCGCCGCGTGTACCACTACCGCCCGTACCGCCAGGCGGACATCCTCGGGGGTCAACGGCGTCGGGACCGGCAACTCGCCCAGGATCTGATCGATGGGATCCGTCGACTGACCATCAACTCGCACGGCAGGCCTCCCGCAGTTCGGTGGCGATGCGCCTGAGCACCGCACCTCGCCCATTGATACGGCCGGGCGAGCGGGAAAGTTCAAACCTCCTCGGCCCGCCGTTAACCGAGAGTGCCGGACGGCCCGATCAGACCAGCCCGGCGTCGTGCACGAGGAGCGCGACCTGCACCCGGTTGTTGAGACCGAGCCGGGTCAGCAGCCGCGACACGTACGCCTTGACGGTCGCGACGCTCATGAACAGCTCGGTGGCGATCTCGGCGTTGGTCCGCCCCTGGCCGATGGCCATCGCCACCGCGCGTTCCCGGTCGGTGAGACCGCCGAGCAGTCGGGTGGCACGTTCCTGTCGGGGATCGGTGGCGGTACCCACCGTGACGTGCGTGATGAGGGTCCGGGTGACCGTCGGTGACAGGGTCGCCTCCCCGGCCGCCACCCGACGTACCGCCTGCACGATCTCGGCGGGCGGGGTGTCCTTCAGCAGGAACCCGCCGGCACCGGCCCGCAGCGCCCGCAGCACGTGCTCGTCGGCGTCGAAGGTGGTCAGCACGAGCACCTCCGGCGGCTGGGGCAGCGCCCGCAGCGACTCGGTGGCGGCCAGCCCGTCCACCCTCGGCATCCGGATGTCCATCAGCACCACGTCCGGCCGGCAGGTGGCGACCGCCTGGACCACCTCGCCGCCGTCGGTCGCCTCGCCGACCACCTCCAGGTCGGGGGCACCGCCGAGGATCATCGACAGCCCGGCGCGGACCAGCGCGTCGTCGTCCACGATCAGGACGCGGATCGGACCCGGATCGGTCACCGGCGGTGCCTGCTGCGGTTCGGTCACGACGCCGGCCAGGGCAGCCAGGCCGCGAGCCGGAAGTCGCCGCTGTCGTCACGACCGTGCTCCAACCGCCCACCCGCCAGGGTGACCCGTTCGGCGACCCCGACCAGCCCGGTGCCGGTACCCGGGATCGACGGCACGGCCTCGCCCACCGGCCACCGGTTGCGGATCTCCACGGCCAGCCCGTCACCGGGCGCCCCGCTGAGCCCGACCGTGACGGCCGCACCCTCGGCGTGCTTGCGAGCGTTGGTCAGCCCCTCCTGCACGATCCGGTAGACGCTGCGCCCCAGCCCGGCGGGCAGCCGCTCCGGGTCGCTGACCCGGTCCCACAGGTCCACCCGGATGCCGGCGGCCCGGGACTCGGCGACGAGCGCGGGCAGGTCGTCGAGGGTGGGCTGCGGACGTTCCGGCTCGGCGGTGAGCGAGGTGTCGGCCCGCAGCACGCCGATCACCTCACGTAGATCCTGCAGGGCGGCGTGCGCGCTGCCTCGGATCACCCCGGCGGCCCGGGAGACCTCCTCCGGGGTGGCGTCGGGCCGGAACTCCAACGCTCCGGCGTGCAGGCTGAGCAGGGAGATCCGGTGGGCCAGCACGTCGTGCATCTCGCGGGCGATGCGGGTGCGCTCCACCTGCTGGGCCTGGGCCACCCGGAGCTGCTGCTCGGCCTCCGCCCGTTCGGCGCGTTCCCGCAGCGACACCACCAGTTGCCGACGCGCCCGCACGAACATCGCCCAGGCCATCACCAGCAGGGTGATCACCAGGCCCCAGATGGTGGCGAGCCAGTAGCTGCTGTGCGGGTCGGGTCGGAACAGGGCGAAGAACATGTTGCAGACCAGCCCGGCCGAGGTGACCGCCAGCGCCACCGCGGTCCGCCGGTGCAGCACCACGGTGAAGTAGATGATCAGCAACGCGGCGATGGAGGTGATCGAGACCATGGTCAGCGGCAACGTCACCAGCACCAGCCCGAGCGGCCAGCGGCGGCGGAGCCACAGCGCCACCGTGCAGGCGAGCCCGAGGACCGCGTCCGCGACGATCATCCAGGAGTACGGCAGCCGCTCGGCGAAGGTCGGGGTCGGCGAGGCGGCGTCGACGGTGGCCAGCACCACCCAGCCGAGCGAGACCAGGAAGCAGGTGCTGTCGATCAGCCAGTCCCGCATGGTGCGCCGGGGGCGGCGGTCGGTCGCGCCGAGCGCCCCGGGCAACAACCACGGGTGCTCGGGGACGGCAGGGCTGGTCACAGCCGTAATGGTAGGCAGTCGCCGAGGGCTCGGACCAGCTACCAAAGTCGGCCCTCAGGGGTCGACCTTGGTCTAGCCGGTGCCGACCGGTGGCCGCTGCGGACAGCCGGGTGGCCTCGGCAGCCTGATCGGCATGATTGTCGTAGACCAGCTCACCAAACGGTACGGACGGCACACCGCCGTCGAGGACGTGTCGTTCCGCTGCGAACCGGGCACGGTCACCGGCTTCCTCGGGCCCAACGGGGCCGGCAAGTCGACCACGATGCGGATGCTCTGCGGGCTGAGCACACCGACCTCCGGCACCGCCACCGTCGCCGGACACCCCTACCACCGGCTGCCCAACCCGGGTCGCGTCGTCGGTGTCCTGCTGGACGCCTCCGCCCAGCACGTCGGGCGCAGCGGCCGGGAGGCGTTGGCGGTGGCGGCGGCGACGATGGGCGTGGACCGTCACGCCGTGGGCCAGGTGCTCGACCGGGTGGGCCTGGGCGAGGTCGCGGCCCGGCGGCGGGTGGGCGCGTACTCGCTGGGGATGCGTCAGCGGCTCGGCCTGGCGCACGCGCTGCTGGGCGACCCCCGGGTGCTGGTCCTGGACGAGCCGGCCAACGGCCTCGACCCGGAGGGCATCTTCTGGATGCGCGGCCTGCTGCGCGACTTCGCCGACCGGGGCGGCACCGTGCTGCTCTCCTCCCACCTGCTGCGCGAGGTCGAGGCGGTCGCGGACCGGCTGGTGGTGATCGGGGGCGGCCGGATCGTGGCGCAGGGCGACAAGCAGGAGTTGCTGGCCGACGGCGGCACGCTGGTGCGCTCCCGCGACCGGATCGCGCTGCGGGCCGCGCTGGAGCGCGCCGGCCTGCCGGTCAGCGAGAGCACCGACGGGCTGGTGGTCCGCGCCGACGCCGACGTGGTCGGCGAGGCCGCGCTGGTGGCCGGCGTCGCCCTCACCGAGCTGCGGCCCGCCGGGAGCGGTGGCCTGGAGCAGCTCTTCCTCACCCTCACCGCGACCGGCGCCGCACCGAGCGCCACGACCAGCGCCACCGAGCCGATCAGGGAGTCCGTCCGATGACCACCACCACCGCCGCCCCCGAGGCACTCCGGCCGGTCAGCCGGGCGGCCGAACGGGCACCGTCCCTGGCCCGGCTGACCCGGGTGGAGCTGCGCAAGCTCGTCGACACCCGGGCCGGTCGTTGGCTGTTGATCACCATCGCGCTGGTCGCCGCCCTGATCGCCGGCATCCAACTGGTGTACGCCGAGGACGCCGAGCAGACCTTCGTCGACTTCTTCATCCCGTCGCTGCTGCCGATCGGGCTGCTGCTGCCGGTGCTGGGCATCCTGTCGATCACCAGCGAATGGTCGCAGCGGACCGCGTTGACCACCTTCGCCCTGGTGCCCCGCCGGGCCCGGGTGATCACCGCCAAGCTCGTCGCGGTGGTGCTGGCCGCCCTGGCGTCGGTGCTGGTCAGCCTCGCCGTGTCCGCCGTGGCGAACTTGATCGCGAACGCCACCGGCGGTGCCGGGACCTGGCGGATCGAGGGGGCGCTGATCCTGCACGCCGTCGTGTTCCTGGTGTCCACCGTGCTGATGGGTGCCGCGTTCGGCCTGCTGTTCCTGCACACGCCGCTGGCCATCGTCTCCTACCTGGTGCTGCCGAACGTCTGGATGATCCTCGGCGGGTTGATCCGGCCGCTGAACCGCAGCGCCGAGTGGTTGGACACCGGGCGCACCATGGGCCCGCTGTTCACCAACGAGGTGACCGCCGGGCAGTGGGCCCGGCTGGCGGTCTCGCTGCTGGTGTGGCTGGCCGTGCCGCTGGCCGTCGGGTTGGTGCGGACGATGCGTCGGGAGGTGGCGTGACGGCGTACGGCACGCCGACCGTGGTCAGCGGGGGTCGCCTGGAGACGCTGCTGCTCTGGGTCGGGTTCCCGCTGGCCGGTGGTGCCGCAGGGGCGGGGCTGGCGGCCGGGGCGGGCTGGATCGCCAGCCTGTCCTGGGCCCCCGCGCAAGGGCTGTTCCGCCTGCTCGACGGCATGCCCGACCAGCAGGCACTGGCGGCCGGGGCGGCGGTCGGCGTCCTGGCCGGGCTGGTGTTCGGTGCCGTCGCAGCCGCCGATCGGGTCGCCGTCGAGGTGGCCGTGGACCGGGTACGCGTGCGGCACGGCGGCAAGGAGCGGGAGTTCGCACGGCGCGACGTCCGGATGGCCCACCTGGACGGCAAGGAACTGGTGCTGCTCGGCCCGGACGACGAGGAACTCCTCCGGCGGCGCTCCGACCTTCCCGCCGCCGACCTGGCCGGGGCGTTCCGGGAACACGGCTGGCCCTGGGCGGACGATGACCCGCACCGGGCCGCGTACCGGCTCTGGGTGCCCGAGCTGCCCGGGTTGCCGCCGGGCGCGGACGCGCTGCTGAAGGCCCGGCAGCGGGCCCTGGACGACGACCGGGGCGACGAGGCCGGTGAGTTGCGGACCGAGCTGACCCGGTACGGCGTGGTGGTCCGGGACGAGGGCAGGCGACAGCACTGGCGGCTCTCCCGGTCGGCCGCGCCGCCGGAGTGAGCCGGTCCGGGCCGGGCCCCACGGGGGAGCCCGGCCCGGTCGACGTCACCGCCAGGAGTGCCCGTGCGGGTGACCGTGCTTGGGGCCGTGCCCCTTGCCCTTGCCCTTGCCCTTCCCCTTGCCGGGAGCCTTGCCCGGTACGCCGTTCACGGCCGAGGTGTCGTACGCGAACGTGATCACCGAGGCGGCGATCGCGTCGGAGTTGACGTCCAGCGCGTGCACGTTGACGTTGCCCCGAAGCTTGTACTTCTTGTTCAGGGCCCGGTACAACACCGGGTCGGCACCGTCGGCGACCGGCGTCAGACTGTCACACGCCTGGTGGTAGCAGGGGTCGTACGCCTCCCCGGCCAGCCCGCCGAAGAGGGCGGCCTCCTCGGCCGTCTTGATGCCCTCGGCACCGGTGAAGAGGCCACCGGCCGGGATGTCGACGGCGATGAACGCCCCGTAGTCCGAGCGACCGGTGAAGTCGGACGGCATGGTCGGCAGCTTGCGGGAGGCGAAGAACCGCTCGAACACCTGCTCGATCTGCGCCGACCCCTCCGGTCCCGGTCCGGCGCCCTGCTGCGCCGAGTCGTCACCGTCGTAGACCCCGAACACGTAGTTCGGCGAGCCGATCATGTCGAAGTTGAGGTAGAGGGCGATGTCGCCGACCTGCTGCTCGGTCAGACTGTCCACGTAGTACTGCGAGCCGACCAGGCCCGCCTCCTCCGCACCCCACCAGGCGAACCGGACCGCGTTGGCCGGCTTGACCTTCGCCATCTGGAGGGCCACCTCCAGCAGCGCGGCACTGCCGGTGCCGTTGTCGTTGTAACCCGGTCCGGCCGGGTCCGAGTCGAGGTGCGCGCCGGCCATGACGACGTTGTCGGTGCGGCCGTGCCGGGTCTGCGCGAAGACGTTCTCGGTGCTGCGGACCTCCGAGGTGGTGTCGGCCTCGATGCGCAGGACCAGCCCCGCCGTCGCCGCGAACTGCGCCCCGGCCTCGTACGAGACGCTGACGGCCGGGATGCCGACCGGTGCACCGAGGGTGCCGGCGAACAGGTCGTAGCGGTCCGGGTTGGCCTCCGGCGTACCGTTGCCCTGGTTCATCACGATCGCGCCGACCGCACCGGCCGCCTCGGCGTTGGCCACCTTGTCGCCGAACCCGCAGGTGCCGCGCTGCATCAGAGCGATCTTCCCGACCACGTCGACGGTGGCGAAGTCGCTGGCCTCGCAGCCGGACGTGGAGGCGCGCGGCGGCGTCAGGTTGAGGTCCACCGCGACGACCTGGCCCTGGCCCACCCCGTCGCCGGAGTAGTCCATCAGCTCGTAGTCGACGCCCTCGGCGTAGTCGGTCGCGTTCGGCGCCACCTGGGCGAAAGAGGAGCCGAACTCCTCATAGAAAGCGAAGTCGAACTGCTGGCGGGTGACCTGGTAGCCGGCCTTCTTGAGCAGCTTCGCCACGTAGTCGGCGCTCGCGTCGTAGCCCGGCGTACCGGAGGCGCGCGTGCCGTCGTTGGCGTCGGCGATGGCCTGGAACCGGTCGAGGTGTTTGATGACGCCCTTGACCGTCACCGCCTTGGTCAGCTTCTTGACCGTGTTGTTGTTCGGGCTCGCCGTCGCCGGTCCTACCAGCGCCACCGTGCCCACCAGGGTGCCCGCCGCGATGGCGGCGATCACCCTCCTGCCGGAGAAAGGCACCACGATGTGCCACGTCCTTCCTCTTCGGTAATCCGGCTCCCCGACCCCCGTGTGCCGGATGTTGCGGCCATCCTGATACACATCGATGACAACGGCAACGGGACTGTTCGGCCACCTCAGGCCGCCGTCAGGCCCGGTCGGGCCAGCCGATCACGCCGTGTCGTCCCGGCTGCGGACGGCTCACCGAGGCCAGCAGTTCGTCGAGGGCGTCCGCCTCGGCCCACCCGTTCACCGCGATCCGCCCGCTGGTGTCCACAGTGATCTCAACCCGGTCCGGGCTGGCCGACACCTCGTCGAGCAGGTCCGGAAAAGCGTCGCTGAGCAGCACGAACTCCTGGTTGGTGGAGCCCACCCAGGGGCGCCGCCGGTCGATCCGGTCGGCCTCGAAGGGCCCGGCGACCAGCAGGTCGGTCACGGCCAACAGGGCGGCGACGTCGTCCCGGCCGCCGTCCGCCGCCGCGCGCAGACGCGCGTACGTGTAGCCGCTGAACGTCATCACCGAGCGGCCCTCGGCGCGTACCCCGGCGGCCACCTCGGCGAGCGGAGCCGCCTGGTCGAAGGGCTCGCCGCCGAGCAGGGTCAGCCCCTCGGTCGGTGCGTCGAGCACGCGCCGCACCAGGTCGGCGGGGTCCACCTCGTCGCCGCCCCGGAAGCTCCACAGGTGCGGGTTGAAGCAGCCGACGCAGCGCACCGCGCAGCCCTGGACCCAGAGGGCGGTCCGCAGCCCCGGGCCCTCGGCGCGGGTGGCGGCCAGGAACCGGGCCAGCGCGACGGTCGCCGCCGCGCGCGGCGGAGCCGGACCGCGCTCAGACATCCAGGACGCGACCGGACGGCGGGTACCCCGGCCGATGGCCGCCGGGCGGCGTGCAGGTGAGACGGTGACGCAGCCGGGCGTACTCGTGCGGGGCCAGGTGGGCGGCGGCGGTGAACTCGGCGAGCCCGCCGAAGCCGCCCCGACGGTCCCGCGCGTCGACGACCTGCCGCGCCCGTCCCGGGTCGAAGCCGGGCAGCGCCGCGAACTCCTCCCACCCGGCGGTGTTGACGTCGAGCGGTCCGGGCACGCCGCCGTGGTCGACGGTCGTCGCCCCCGACCGCTGCCCCGGCAACGGCGGCGGGTGGTCGGCCAGTGCGGACGGATGGTCCGGCAGCGGCGGCGGGAGTTCCAGCGACGGCTGTGCCGCCGTGTCCGGCGGATACGCACCAGAAGCCGGCGGGTGCGCCGGTGACACCGGCGGCTGTGTGGCCGTGGACGGCGCGTACGGCGGCGAGACCGGCTGGTATGCCGCAGTGGGCGGGAAGACCTGGCCGGGCGGTGCGCTCCAGCCGCCCTGCGGCGGGTAGGCGGTCGGGGCGGGAGCCCCGGGCGGGGGTGCCAGCGTGCCGGGCGGGTACGCACCCTGCTGCTCGGCGTACCAGGGGCGGAAGCCGGCCCGCCAGCGCAGCCAGGCCGGGTTGATCACGAGGGCGTGCACGATGCTGGTCACCCAGATCGCCAGGACGCCCCCGACCGCCCAGTCGGTGACCGTCTCACCCAGTTCGCCGACCAGGATGAAGGCGGTCCAGCCGAGCACCAGGTAGGCGATGCCGGAGATCCACCACGCCGCCCGCCGCGCCTTCAGCCCGACGAAGAGGAACCCGAAGCCGCCGAGGCAGCTCATGCCGACGATCGGCAGCAGCAGCCACCAACTGTGCAGCATCCGCCACTTCCAACTCGCGGCCGGGTTCGCCGCCTGTGCCGCCGGTACGCCCTGCTGCGTCCAGCCCGGGTCAGGCGCGGTCGACATCTCGGTCCTCCTGTCGTACGACGTCCCGGGTTCGCGCGTGGTCGGCGGTGTAGGCGCTGCTGACCGTCCGGGCGGCCAGCAGGTCCTCCAGCACCGCGACGTAGTCCAGGCAGCGGTCGCCCAGGATGCCCCTGGTCTCGGCGCTGACCACACCCTCGCTGCTCACGGTGACCACGAGTCGTGGCTGTTCGGCGGTCACGACCGGGCTTCCTGCACGGCGAAGACCAGGCGGACCGCGTCGTCCTCGGTGACCTGTTCGGACTCCAGCCGGAGCCCGGCGGCCGGTGCCTGCTGCCGCAGCCGTTCCAACACCGCCCGCTGGACCTGCCGGCCGTACGCGACGTCGACCGCGCGGACCACCTCCACGGCCCTCGGCTCGTCGATGTCGCCGGTGAAGTGCGCCGACCAGATGCCGGCCTCGTCCCGCTGGAAGCTCGCCCGGACACCGGCCCAGTCCGCGGTGATCGAGTCCGGCGCGACGGCGACCACGGCAGCGGTGTCGTGCAGTGCGGCGGCGAGCAGGTTCTCGTCGCGCATCCGGGTCTGCACCTCGCAGACGATCCGGCCCTCCTGTTCGGAACGGGAGGTGACGCCGTGGGCGGCGGCCACCGCGGCGACGGCGAGGGGTAGCAGCACCAGCGAGATGCTCACCGCAGGCTCCTTCCGGTCGGCTCGGCCATCAGAACTCGACCGCCCGTCCACCGCGCTGGATCGGCGCGGTGTGCCGGGCACTCCGGTCGGTGGGCGCGCCGCTGTCCCAGTCCTCGGCGGCGGTGGCGGCCACCGCGCGGGCGTCGGCCCAGGCGCGGATGGCGTCGATGCGTTCGGCCTGGGTGACGCTGAGCGGGACCATACCGACCACCGCCTGGGCCAGGTCGTCGCGGAGCAGCGGGCGGCGTTCGCCGAACGCGTCGAAGAGCCCGGCGACGACGGCCTGCTCGATCTCGGCACCGGAGTAGCCCTCGCTGAGGTCGGCGAGCTCGGCGAGCAGCGACTCGTCGAGCGCGAGCCCACCGGCGACGGCCGGGTTGCGCAGCCGTCGGGCGAGGTGGACCCGCCAGATGGCGGCCCGTTCGGCCCGGGTCGGCAGGTCGACGAAGAAGATCTCGTCGAAGCGCCCCTTGCGCAGCAGTTCCGGCGGCAGTTTCTCGATGTCGTTGGCGGTGGCGATGACGAAGACGGGCCGGTTCTTCTCCTGCATCCAGGTGAGGAAGGAACCGAAGACCCGGGTGGAGGTGCCGGAGTCGCCGCCGCCCCCGGCGAAGCCCTTCTCGATCTCGTCCACCCAGAGCACGCAGGGTGCGGTCGCCTCGGCCGTCCGGATGGCGGTGCGCATGTTCTGCTCACTGCTGCCGACCAGCCCGGCGAAGACCCGGCCCACGTCCAGCCGCAGCAGCGGCAGCTCCCAGGCCGCCGCGATCGCCTTCGCGGTCAACGACTTGCCGCAGCCGGGCACGCCGGTGATCAGGACGCCCCGGGGCGCGGGCAGGCCGTACGCCGCCGCCTCGGCCAGCCAGGAGCCGTCCCGCTTGGCCAGCCACCGCTTCAGGTTCTCCAGACCGCCGACGTCGGCGAGGTTCACGTCCGCCTCGACGAACTCCAGCAGCCCGGACTTGCGTACGGTCTGTCGCTTCTCCTCGTGCACCACGTCCAGGTCGCGACCGTCCAGCACACCGTCGTTGACCATCGCCCGGGCGAAGGCGTTCTCCGCCTCGTGCAGGGTCAGCCCGAGGGCGGCCTTGGCGAACCGCTCGCGCCCCAACTCGTCGAGGGCGATCTGGATCCGGCCGTCGGCGGAGTTGGCGTGGATGATCGCCTCCAGCACCTGCCGGATCTCCGTCTCGCTGGGCAGCGGGAAGTCGACGATCGTGACGTCCTTCTCCAACTCGACCGGGATGCGCAGCACCGGCGAGACCAGGATCAGGGTGCGCGGCACCGCGCCGGACTTGAACGCCGCCGCCAGGTCCCGCAGCCGGCGGACCACCCCGGCGTTACCGGGCCGCTCGCCGTCGCCGTGCGAGGAGTGCAGATCCTTGAAGATCACCACGCTCGGCTGGTCGATCCGCAGTGCGGCGTCCAGGGCGTCGGCCGGCTCGTTGGTGCCGGTCCGCCAGACGCCGTCCGGCTGCACCAGACCGGTGGTCAGCGACCAGGTCCACACCGCACGCGGGGTACGCACCAGCGCCGCGTCGTGGGCCACGGCCGCGACCTCGGCGACGGCGCGCTGTTCCTCGGCGGACTCGATGTACAGGATCGGGAACCGCGCCTTGAGCATCTGCGACAGCGCATCCCGGAACGACAGTGCCATCCTCGCCTCCCCAGCCGGCCTGGACTGGGCGGACTTTAACAGCTTTGATCAAGCTCGAAGCGGAGCGGTTGAACGCCGCCGAGCTGCGCATCGACCGCCGGCCATGCTCAGCCGAACACGACGACCGTCACCACCGCCGCCGCGACCAGCGAGGCGACCGTCACCACGACCCGCCGCCACGGCACGGCGGCCCGGTTCGTCGGCAGCCCACGCCAGCGGTACACGACCAACGCCGCCCCGGCGGCACTCAACGCCGGACCGACCGCCCAGAGCCAGCCGGGCACCGCCGACCAGTCACCGAGCGCACGCCCCAGCGCGGGGTAGACCACCGCCCAGGCCCCGGCGGAGAGCACGGTCAACCGGTCCAGCGCCGGGCGGTGAGCGACACCGAGCAGCGACAGCCCGCCGATGACGGTGAACAGCAGGGCGACACCGGCCCCGGCCCAGACCGGCAGCGCCGGGGCGGGACTGCCGGCCTGATCCGGCGGTACGCCGAGCAGCCGCAGCCCGATCGGCTCCACCCGCTTGTCGGTGTTGCCCAGCACCACCACCCCTCGCCCGGTGACCCGGTCGAACCCGACGTACGAGGAGAAGCCGCCGGTGGCACCGTTGTGCCAGGTGATCTCCTGGTCGCCGTAGCGGGTGGTGAACCACCCGTACCCGATGCGGGTGCGCTCGTCGTCGTCGAAGCGCGGGTCGCGCGCGTCGGCCCCGGGCGCGGTACCGGCGGCGGTGGCCGCGACCAGCCGGGCCAGATCCTCGGCGGTGGACCAGTAGCCGATGCCGGCGGAGGCGTACCCGGTGCCGGTCCACGGGTCCGCGACCCGTCCGTTGCCACGGGTACCCTGCGCGTGCCCGGCCGGCAGGGCACCGGGATCGGCGGCGTGGACGGTCGCGGTCAGGCCCAGCGGGGTGAGCAGTTCCCGGTCGACCAGCGCGGGGAAGCCGAGTCCGGCCTCGGCGGCGAGCGCCTGCCCGAGCACCGCGGAACCGAGATTGGAGTAGCCGACGCTCCCCCGGCCGTCGCCGGGCGCGTGCGCGTCGGCGGCGGCCCGGACCCGGTCGGTGTCCAGTCCGGCGTACGGGTTGCCGGCGGCGACGTTGGCCCGGAGCATCCGGACCCATGCGCCCACCGAGCCGAGGTCGAGCCGGGGCAGGCCGGACCGGTGGCTGGCCAGCTCGGCGAGGGTGACCTCGCGGGCCGGACCGTCCACCGCCGGCCAGACGGCGCCGAGGGTGTCCTCGGGCCGTACCGCGCCGGCCTCGGCCCGCCGGGACAGCAGCATCCCGGTGAACACCTTCGACACCGAGCCGATCTCGAACGGGGTGCCGGGTTCGACCGGCGCGCCGTCCCGGTCACGGTCGCCGAGGCCGGCGGTGCGGACCTGGCCGTCGTCGATCAGCGCGACGGCGAGACCGCGGTATCCGTCCGGGTCGGCCACCGCGGCGCGGGCCGAGGCGGCGAGGCCGGCGTCACCGGTGGTCGACGCGGTCAGCCGTGGTTCCCGGGGTTGCGCGGCGAGGCCGGCGAGACCCGCGATGATCCCGGCGACCAGCGCGACGGCGGTCGGCTTACGCATGGGGGTGGTCCTTCCGTGCGGGGTGGTCGGCGGTCCGGGGGTGGTCAGCGGTGGGCGGCGCTGAGGACGGCCAGCAGCGGCACCACCCGTTCGGCCGGGACGGCGTACCGGCCGCGCCCGGTGCTGTGCAGCCAGCCCGCCGCGGTGAGCTGGCGCAGGTGGTGGTGCAGTTGGCCGGTGGTGCCGAGCTCCTCGATGTCGGCCAGCTCGGCGGTGCTCTGCCGGCCGGTGAGGATCTCCCGCAGCAGGCGCAGCCGCACCGGGTGGCCCAGGGCGGCGAGGATGCCGGGCAGCTCGGCCCAGTCACCGGCGAGCAGGTCGTCCACCTCTCGGCCGTACTGCCAGTCGTAGGACCGCCCGGCGGCCCGGACGGTGCCGGTGTAGAGCACGGCGCCAGCGCTCTCGGCGGGCAGGCGCTGCTTGAGTCCGTCGAGAGCCCAGAAGGCGCCCTCCGCCGGGGTGGCCGCCTCGGTCGGCACACCGAGCCGCTCGACAAGTGCCGCGACCTGCGCCTCCAGCGCCGCCAGCCGCTCCTCCACATCCGCCATGGCTCGATAATACGAACATACGTAGTTACGTGCTACACGGAAAAGTCGCGCGGATGATCGAATTCACCCAGGGTGGCCGACTACCGTTCCCAGGTCTGGGGAGGTACGTCGATGTACGTGGTGTCCGTAATCAACTACAAGGGTGGGGTCGGCAAGACCACGGTGACCGCCAACCTCGGGGCCGAACTGGCCAACCGAGGGCTGAAGGTGCTGCTCATCGACCTCGACCCGCAAGCCAGCCTGACCTTCGGCTTCTACGACCCGGACGACTGGCGGGAGCGGCTGCGCGACTCCCGGACCATCAAGCGGTGGTACGACGGCCTCCGCGAGGGCGACACCGCCATCACCCTGGGTGACCTTGTGGTCTCCCCCGGTCCGGCGAACAGCCGGCTCTCCGGAGCCGGGCGACTCGACCTGATCGCCTCGCACCTGCAACTGGTCGACATCGACCTGGCCCTGGCCCGCAGCGTCGCCGGTGGCGAGGAGTACGACGCCGAGCTGTTCCGGGTACGCGGCTCGCTCGCCGAGGGGCTGCTCGCGGACGGGCTGGAGCCGTACGACATGGTGCTGATCGACTGTCCGCCGAACTTCAACGTGGTCACCCAGTCCGCCATCATCGCCAGCGACCATCTGGTGATCCCGGCCAAGGCCGACTACCTGTCCACCCTCGGCATCGACTATCTGCACGGCAACGTGCGGGAACTGGTCGACCAGTACAACGCCGACGCCCGGCGGTTCGCCACCGTACGCCGACACCAGAAGGTCGCCCCCGGCGTGGCCGGCGTGGTCTTCACGATGATCCAGTTGCTCGCACAGCGGCCGATCGCCACCCACCAGGGCTACATGGACCAGGTCCGCAACCTGGGGCTGCCGGTCTTCCCGACGGCGCTGCGGGAGAACGTCACCCTCTATGCCACGAACACCCCGCGCGGGGTGCCGGTGGTGCTGCGCGACCGGGTCACCGTGCCCGCCGTCCGCGCGGAACTGCGCCAGCTCGCCACCGAGTTCCTCGACCACCTGCAACCCGCGTGAGGGCGACGGAGGCCACCGACCCGGCGCGGTCGATCGTCCGACTGGCGGCCATGACCAGCCGCGCCGACGGTACGACGTTCCTGTCCGAGCGGTCGGCACGCGAGTTGCGGGAGTTGGCCGCGCAGATCGGGCTGCGCGGCCTCGGCGGGCTGCGCAAGGCGGAACTCGTCGAGCGGATCGTGGATGCCACCATCGGCTACCGCCTGAACTCCACCGCCCTGCGCCGACTCTGAGGCCGGACGCGGCGCGTGAGAAGAGGCCGGTCAGCGGGTATGTCGATCCCATGGCAAGCACGATTCCGGACATTTCCCTCAACGACGGCAACTCGATCCCGCAACTGGGGTTCGGGGTGTTCCAGATCGCCCCGAAGGACACCGCCGACGCGGTCCGCACCGCACTGGACGTCGGCTACCGGCACATCGACACCGCCGAGATGTACGGCAACGAGGCCGAGGTCGGCCAGGGCATACGCACCGCCGGGGTGGCCCGGGAGGACGTCTTCGTCACCAGCAAGCTGAGCAACGCCTGCCACCGCCCCGACGACGCGCGCACCGCGTTCCAGGCGACGCTCGACGCGCTGCGGACCGACTACATCGACCTCTTCCTCATCCACTGGCCGCTGCCGACCCGCTACGACGGCGACTTCGTCTCCACCTGGAAGGTGCTGGAGGAGTTCCGCGCCGACGGTCGGGCCAAGTCGATCGGCGTGTCCAACTTCCAGGTGCCGCACCTGGAACGGCTGGCCGCCGAGACCGAGGTGGTGCCGGCGGTGAACCAGATCGAGGCGCACCCGTACTTCCCCAACGACGAGGTGCGCGAGTACGGCGCCAAGAACGGCATCGTCACCCAGGCGTGGTCGCCGATCGCCCAGGGCGCGGTGCTCGGTGACCCGACCATCGCCGACATCGCCGAGCAGGTCGGCCGGACGCCGGCCCAGGTGGTGCTGCGCTGGCACGTCCAGCGGGGCGACGTGATCTTCCCGAAGTCGACCACCCCGAAGCGGATCGAGGAGAACGTCGACATCTTCGACTTCGAGCTGGACGACGCCACCATGGAACGCATCACGCTGCTGGGCCGGGGCGAGGCCGGTCGGCAGGGCGCCCATCCGGACACCTTCGACTACATCCCGTCCTGACCCCCGGGGCTCCGCCACCCCGAGGTACCGACCACAGCCGCCGCTAGATCCGATCTAGCGGCGGCTGTCCGTCGTCTCGCGCCTGAACCACGACGACGTCGTTGTAGCAGGCGGACGGCGACGGGACGAACGGAAGGAAGCACCGAGATCATGACTAGACGCACCACCGGCCTCGCCATCGAGGCCGAGGGCCTGACCCGGTCGTTCGGTGAGACGCGGGCGCTCGCCGGACTCGACCTCCAGGTGCCCGCAGGTGCCGTGTACGGGGTGCTCGGGCCGAACGGCGCCGGGAAGACCACCGCGGTCCGGGTCCTGGCGACGTTGCTGCGGCCGGACGGCGGGCGGGCCCGGGTCTTCGGGCACGACGTGGTCACCGAGGCCGACGCGGTCCGCGCCCGGGTCAGCCTGACCGGCCAGTACGCCTCGGTGGACGAGGACCTGACCGGCACCGAGAACCTGGTCCTGCTGGGCCGGCTGCTCGGTCTGCGCAAGCCGGCCGCGCGGGAGCGGGCCGAACGGTTGCTGGCCGCGTTCGGGCTGACCGAGGCGGCCGGGCGACAGGTCAAGAAGTACTCCGGTGGTATGCGCCGCCGCATCGACATCGCGGCGAGCATCCTCAGCACCCCGGATCTGCTCTTCCTCGACGAACCCACGACCGGGCTGGACCCGCGCAGCCGCAACCAGGTGTGGGAGATCGTCCGGGCGGTGGTGGCACACGGCACCACGGTGCTGCTGACCACGCAGTACCTGGACGAGGCCGACCAGTTGGCCGGACGGATCGCGGTGGTCGACCACGGCCGGGTGATCGCGGAGGGCACCCCGGGCGAACTCAAGTCCTCGGTCGGCTCCGGCACCGTGCACCTGCGGCTGCGGGAGGCGGACCAGCGGCCCGAGGCGCGGCGGCTGCTGGAGGCCACGCTCGGCGTGGCGGTGCAACTCGACGGCGACCCGGTGGCGATCACCGCGCGGGTCGGCGAGGCCGGCAGCGACCTCGACGCCAGCGCACAGGCCGCCCGGGCACTCGGCGAGCTGTCCCGCGCCGGGATCGTGGTGGACGACTTCTCGCTCGGTCAGCCGAGCCTGGACGAGGTCTTCCTGGCTCTCACCGACCGTCCCGCCGAGCCGACCGCCGAACGCGACGACGAGTTGGAGGCAGCCCGATGAGCAGCGACACCGCCACCTCGACCGGACCGTCGCCGTCGGTCTACGTACCCTCCTCGGAGGCGTTGGCGACGGTGCTCGCACCGGCGGCACGCCCACCACGCCCGAGTCCGCTCGCGGCATCGCTGACCTTCAGTTGGCGCGCCCTGTTGAAGATCAAGCACGTGCCGGAGCAGCTCTTCGACGTCACCATGTTCCCGATCATCATGGTGCTGATGTTCACGTACCTGTTCGGCGGCGCGCTCGCCGGAGATCCACGTGACTACCTGCAGTTCTTCCTGCCGGGCATCATGGTGACCAGCGTCGTGATGATCACCATGTACACCGCCGTCGGGCTGAACACCGACATCGAGAAGGGCATCTTCGACCGCTTCCGGACGCTGCCGGTCTGGCGGCCGGCCGCCCTGGTCGGCATGATCTTCGGGGACGTGCTGCGCTACGTCCTCGCCGCCACGGTGATCCTCACCCTGGGACTGGTGCTCGGTTTCCGTCCCGAGGGCGGTCCACTCGGCGTGCTGGCCGGGGTCGGCCTGCTGGTGGTCTTCTCGTTCGCGTTCTCCTGGGTCTGGACGCTGTTCGGGCTGATCATGCGCAACGAGAAGTCGGTGATGGGCGTCAGCATGATGGTGCTGTTCCCGCTGACCTTCCTGAGCAACGTCTTCGTCGAACCGTCCACCATGCCCGGCTGGCTCCAGGCGTTCGTCAAGGCGAACCCGATCACCCACCTGGTGTCCTCGGTGCGGGCCGCGATGGCCGGCACCACGGACACGTCGGCCATGATGTGGACCCTCGGCTGGAGCGTGCTGTTCGTGGTGGTCTTCGGCAGCCTCACGATGTACCGCTACAACCGCCGCTGACCCTCGACCACCGCGGCCCGGTTCCGAGCAGCGCCCCCGCCTGAGAGGGTGCGCCCGGGACCGGGCCGGTCACAGTCGCCAGGGCAGCGGCGCGGCGGGGAGATAGTGGCAGGCGGCACCGGTGGAGACGGTCGCGCGCAGGTACGCGGCCAGCGGCGGATGCCGTTCGTCGAGCCGACGCAACGTGTCCCTGATCCGTGCGGTGACCGTCTTGCGGGCCCGCTCCGCCTCGTCACCCAGCCGGCGGGTCCGTCCGGCCAGCCCGGCGGCCGACCGCAACTGCGCGATCAACGCGCCACGTTCGGCGTCCAGCGCGGCCACCTTCGACGTGTCGCCCCGGCCGGCTGCCCGGTCGATCTCGTCGTCGAGGCGGGTCAGGTGACTCCGGTAGCGGTTCCTCGCCTCCTCGTCGAGCACCTCGTCGCCGCCCATGCGCCGGGCCGCCACCAGATCCGGGCCGGCCGCCGGGTCCAGCAGCTCGACGGCGGACACGTCGACCCCGGGTCGGCCGAGCAGCAGCCGCAGGTCGTGCAGCCCCTTGGCGTCCGGCAGGTGCACGGTGACGCCCTGGTAGGTGAGCCGCCAGACCGCCCCGTCGCGGCGGAACTCGTACTCCGGAGTCGGTGGCGTCGGGTCCGGCGGCGTGGGCGCCGTCCGGGGCGCCGGGGTCTCCTCGGGGAGTCGGGCGAGCACCTGTGGCAGGCCGAGCCCGCGAGCCTCGTTCCGGGCCGTCGCGCGGATCGCCTCGGCGGTGACGACGTCCCCGGAGAACCCGCGGGCGACCAGAGCGTCGGCGAGCGCCACCCGGGCGAAGAGGGACCACGGCCGGGCGCCCATCCGCTCGGCGGCGTCGCGGGCGGCGGTGAACCGGGTGACCGCGTCGTCCCACCGCCGGTCGGCGGCGTCGACCACACCCAGCCAGTGCTCCACCGGGCCGCTGAGGTCACAGCCGAACAGCGAGACCAGCCACTGACCCTGGTACGGCAGCAGCGCCGCTCGCGCCTCGGCACAGCGCCCCGGTTCAGCGACCGTGGCCTGGGCACGCAGTCGCAGCCAGAGCGGCGCCACCGGACCGGAGTACGCGGCCCCGGCGGCCTCGATCTCGGCGGCGATCCGGGCGGCGGTGCGGTGGTCGCCGCGTTCGGCGGCGGTGATGCCCCGCAGCAGCGTCCGGTACGGGTGTCCGCCGTCGCTCAGCCGGTCCAGCAGGTCGTCCGCCGCGTCGAGGTCGCCGCGCAGCGACAGGTACGACCAGCGCAGGTGATGGCCGAGGAAGCTGTGGTCGGCGTGCTCCCACTCGTCGAGGTCGCCCAGCTCGAAGTAGCAGGTCTCGGCCGCGGCGAAGTCGCCACGGAAGGCGCTGGTGATACCGGCGTCGATGGCCGCCGCCATCTGGTGACGGGGTCTGCCGGTCTGCCGGGCCTCGGTCACGAACGCGTTCAGCTCGTCCTGGTAGCGCGGATCGCCGAGTTCGAGCAACGCCACCCAGCGCAGCGAGGTGGCCCACAGCTCGGTCTCCCGGTCGCCGCCCCGGCGGGCCACCTCCCGGATCTCGGCGGTGATGGCGACCCGGTCGGCCGCGGTGCCCGGCCCCCAGGTGGCGTCGTGCCGGGCCCAGAGGCTGAAGGCGAGCGCGTCGTCGTCGTGCACCCGGCGGGCCAGGGCCTCGGTGGCGGTGATCAGGTCGGCTTCCAGCCGACGGAGCGGGGCCACGTCGGCGGGCTCGCCGACCATCCGCCGGTACGCCTCGCGGACCAGCCCCTCGGCGTCGACGGCGATCCGGGCGTTGGTCTGGCGGTGCCGGTACACGTTGAGCGCGAACCGGGCCAGCAGCGCCGGATCGTCGGTGCTCAGCGCCAGGGCGGCGGTGTCGGCGAGGATCTGGTCGGCCTCGTCCCGGCCACCGGTGTGAAAGAGACGGTCGGTCAACTCGATCATGATCTTGACGCGTTGGGAGGGGTCCGTCGCCACCGTCGCCGCCCGACGCAGGTGCACGGCCGACTCCTCCAACGCCAACCGGCAGGCCGCGTCCCGGGCGGCGGCGAGCAGCAGTTCCGCCCGCCGGTACGCCTCCAGGTGCGCGTCGGCGAGCCAGGCGTGCCGGGCCAGGTCGGCCGGGATCAGACGCTCGGCGAGCGCGGCGTGCGCGTCGACGGCACGGACGACGGCGGCGTGCCGCACCCGGCGCTCCGCGTCGGCGAGGCCGTCGTACAGGGTCTCCCGGACCAGGTCGTGCGCGAAGGTGTACCGGCCGTCGCCGCCGGAGAGCACCAACCGTGCGGCCACCGCCACGTCCAACAGGGCGTCGAGCCGGGCCGCCGGCAGACCGGCGCTCGCCGCCAGGACGGCCGCGTGGAACTCCCGCCCGAGAACCGCGGCGACGGTCAGCACGTCGACCACCTCGGCCGGCAGCCGGTCGAGCCGCCGCCGCACCACCTCGCGTACGCCGGGCGGGATGCCGGCCAGTTGCCCGTCGGAGTGCCACAGCCGGGCGGTCTGCTCCACGAAGAAGGGGTTGCCGCCGGTCCGCCGGTACACGTCGTCGACACAGTGCGGATCCGGCTCCCGACCGGCGGTACGGGTCATCAACGCGCCGACCTCGTCCCGGGACAGCCCGGTGAGGACGATCGGGGTGGCCTTGGCCACCAGCGACATCAGCAGCGGCCGCAACGGGTGGTCCTCCGCCTCCACCTCCGCGTCCCGGTACGTGCCGACCAGCAGCAGCCGCTCGAACCAGGTGTGCTGGGCGGCGAACCGCAGCAGCCGCACCGAGGCCGCGTCGGACCAGTGCAGGTCGTCCAGGACCACCAGCACCGGCCGGCGCTGGGAGACGGCGACCAGGGCGGCGGTGACCGAGTCGTAGAGCGCGAACGCCTCCCGGTCGGCCGCGTCACCGTCAGCGGGCCCGATCCCCGGTGGCAGCAGCCCGTCCCCGCCCGGGGTGGCCGGCGTCATCAGCGACGAGCCGTGCGACCTCGGCGCGGCACTCACCTCGCCGAGCAGCAGCCGCAATGCCGGCTCGGCCGACTCCCGGGCCACCGCCCAGTCCTCCGGCGACCGGCGCAGACCGCGCAGCACCTGCACCCACGGCCAGTAGCCGGGCGCGCTGGCCGAATCCCAGCAGGCCGCCCCGAGCACCAGCGCGCCCTGCCGACGGGCCTCGTCGGCGGCGGACGTGACCAGGGTGCTCTTGCCGATCCCCGGCTCGCCGGTGACCAGGACCAGCCCGCCGTGACTGGCGGCGGCCCGGTCGACCTCGGCGCGCAGCAGACCGGCGGGATGGTCCCGTCCGATCATCACGCCGCTGGGCCGCGCCCTCATGGCACCCGACGGTAGCCGACACGACCGACAGACCCGCACCGGTCGGCGACGCCGGACGGGACCGGCCGCCCGGTCGGGGCGCCCGAGGTCACGCGTCCGGGCCCACCGGCCCGAGCGCCGCCAGGTGGGCGAGGACGGCCTGGTTGGCCTCCCAGCCGTCGGGGAACTTCACCGGTACGTCCAGTTGCGGCGCCTCGGTCGACGGGTGGGCGTCCAGCAGCTCGCCGATGCCCGCCCGCGCCACCACCACACACGCCTGCCGGTGCCGGGAGGCGAGCACACAGAGTCGCCCCGACTCCAGGTGGAAGGCGGTCGCGTCGCGGCGTCCGGAGAGCGGGTGCAGCACGATCGTCATGTCGTACTCGCGCCCCTGGAGCCGGTTGGCGGTGTCCACGGTGACGCCCGCCCCGGCCTCGCCGAGCAGCGACCGGATCACCGCGACCTGGTCGCGGTGCGCGGCACCGACGGCGATCCGGTCCGCCGTCACCGGCGCGCCGGCGGGCGACTGCTCGCAGATCGCGACCGCCCCGCGCCGCAGTACCCGCAGGGCGAGCGCGGCGCAGGCGGCGGCGGCCTCCACGTCGGTCCGCAGGGTGTGCCGGGCCGGCAGTTCGTAGAGCGCCCAACCGTCGGCGGCGGCCAGCTCCACCGCCCGGTCGACGGCGTCACCCGGCCCCGGCTCGGTGAGGTGCAGCGCCCGCTGGGTGGCGACCGTGCCGGCCCGGAACTCGGTGAAGGGGTAGAACGCGCGCGACACGACCGGGGCGGCCGAGGCGGGCAGCCGCCAGGACACCGGTAGCCGGTGCACCGGCAACTGCGGGTTGTGCCGCAGCAGCACGGCCACCGCCGACTGCATCGGATCCCAGGTCAACCCCGCCCACCGGCCGGTCTCGATCGTGGAGAACGGATCGAGCTGCCCGGGATCGCCCACGAACAACGCGCGTTCGAACCTGCCGGCCACGCGCAGCAACGCGTCCGAGCGCATCTGGTACGCCTCGTCCACGATCGCCCACGGCCACGAGCCCTCGGCGACCGTGGCCCACTTGGCGGCCGTACCGATGACCACGGCCGAGGCGGCGAGGTCGGTGACCTTCGCGGCGATCCGAACCTGCTCGTGCGCGCGCACCCGTTCGGACGGGCGGTAGTCCCCGGCGGAGAGCCGACCGACCCGCAACTCGGGAGCCTTCCGGGCGAGCCGGTCGATCAGGTCGTCGACCTGCTCGTTGGTCTGCGCGATGATCATCAGTGGCTCGCCGGTGCCGGCAAGCTCGACGGCGGCCCGCACCACGAGCGTGGACTTGCCCGCCCCGGGCGGCGAGTCGACCACCACGCCCCGATGCTCGCCGGACCGCAGGTCCGCCAACACGGTCGTGATCACCCGTTCCGCCTCGATGCCCGGCGGCACCGCCAACTGCGGCAGCATCGTCCCCACCCCCATTCGGCGTCCCGCGACCCTACCGCCGTACACACCACCCCCCGGCGCGCCGCACCTCGACCGCCGGGGTTGACCACCCAAGAATGTGCTCGATCCGGGATCGAGTGGCGTCACGAGCGCGACGAAACCACTCGATCCTGGATCGAGCGTGATCTTGCGCGGCAGGCAGTGCGGGCGCGGGCTCAGTGCACGATGACCGGGGCGCGGGGTGCCTCGCCCGGCTGCTCCCCCGGCTGGTCGTCGAGCAGGTGCGACCGTTCGCGCCGCCTCGGCAGGAACGCGGCCGGGATGAACGTCGCCGCCACCAGGGCGAACGCGACCCAGAAGGTGGTCGCGAAGGAGTTGGCGGCGAAGTCGAGTCCGCGCTCGATGATCGACGGGTCGGGCAACTGCTCGGCGAGTTCCGGCCGCTGCTGGGCGGCGACGGCCAACCCTGCCTCGGTAACCGGCTCGCCGTTCGGGCCGGTCAGGCCGGGGATCGGATGGGACTTGTTGAACTCGTTGGTGAGGATCACCGACATCACCGCCGCGCCGACCGAGCCGCCGATCTGCTGGAGGATGTTCACCAGCGTGGAGCCCCGTGCGACCTCGTGCCCGGTCAGCGTCTTCAACGCCGAGGTCATGATCGGCATCATCGTGCCGCCCATGCCCAGGCCCATCACGAACAGCGAGCCGCAGAGCAGCACGTACGAGGTGTCCGCGTCGAGCTGGGTGAAGGTGAAGAACCCGGCGAGGATCAGCACGAGCGCGAACGGCACCGTCCGGCCGACCGGCACCTTGTCGGCGAGCATGCCGGCGATCGGCATGGTGACCATGGCACCGAGGCCCTGCGGTGCCATCAGCAGACCGGCGTGCAGCGTCGACTCGCCGCGCACCTGGAGGAAGTAGCTGGGAAAGAGCAGACCGGCGCCCATGAACGCGATGATGAAGACGAACATCGTCACCGCCGCGATCGTCAACCGGCGGTTGCGGAACAGTCGCAGGTCCAGCAGCGGGTGCTGGGGCTTGAAGGAGTAGAACACGAACGCCACCACCAGCACGGCGCCGACCAGCATCGGACCCCAGACCTCCGGCTCGGCGAAGGTGCCGGTCTCGGGCAGCGTGGAGACGCCGTAGAGGAACAGGGCCAGACCGGGCGAGAGCATCAGCATGCCGACGAAGTCGAAGGACTGGGATGGCTGGGCGGCGTCCTTCGGCAGGGCGAGCTGCGCGTAGATCAGCGCGACCACACCGATCGGCAGGTTGATCAGGAAGATCCAGTGCCAGCTCGCCACGTCGATCAGCCAGCCGCCGAGGATCGGGCCGCTGATCGGGCCGAGCAGCATCGGGATGCCGAGCACGGCCATCAACCGGCCGATCCGGTTCGGGCCGGCAGCCCGCGTCATGATCGCCATGCCGATCGGCATGAGCATGCCGCCGCCGAGGCCCTGGAGCACCCGGTACCCGATCAACTGCCCGATGGTGTCGGCGGTGGCGCAGAGGCCGGACCCGATGGTGAACAGCGCCAACGCGATCATGTAGAGGCGCTTGGTGCCGAACCGGTCGGCGGCCCATCCGCTGAGCGGGATGACCGTGGCCAGCGCCAGCGTGTAGCCGGTCATCGTCCACGCGACGCGGGCGTACGAGGCGTCGAACTCGCTCTGGAACGTCGGCAGCGCGACGCTCACCACCGTCACGTCGAGGATCGACATGATCGCACCGAGCACGACGACGCCGGCCACCTTGAGCACCGCGGCGTCGAGTTTGTCCGATGTCGGGACAGGTTGCGATGCCGCGACAGATTGCTGTGCCACGAGGGTCTCCTGTTGTCGGATCTGGCCGAAGGACGAGTGGTGGTGGCCGACGCGGTGCCGGCGGAAGACCGGCCCGACGTGCGGAGGAGGCGATGCCCGCAGCGCACATTAGCCCCCAACCCCGACACTCCGCCGCCCGTTTAGCGGCCGGCAGACCGGTGTTCCTCGTCACCGTCCGCTTCCACGGCCACTTGCCGGAGACGACTAGTCTGAGATAGAACTAGTCAAGGATCGGAAATACCTCGTCGATGCAACTAGTCCGAAGGCGGTGCTACCAACGATGGGTGCCACAGTCGACCCGGCGACAGGTTGGCTCCGCGCGAGCCTGGGGCTGGCCGTCCTGGCCGTCCTCACCGAGGGCGAGCGCCACGGCTACGCCCTGGCGCAACGGCTGGCCGACCACGGCTTCGGCGCGGTTCGCGGTGGTGCGCTCTATCCGGTGCTGGGCCGACTGGAGGCCGACGGGGCGGTGCGCTCGGACTGGCTGCCCGGCGACCGCGGCCCCGGACGCAAGGCCTACTCGATCACCACGGCGGGCCGGCAACGGCTGGCGGCGGAGCGCGCCCGCTGGGGCGAGTTCACCACGGCGTTCGACCGACTCCTGACCGCAACCCGAGAGGACACGAAATGACGGAGCCGTTCGAGCGTTGGGAGTTGCCGACCCGACTCGCCCTCAGCGACCAGGGCGTCGGCCACCACCTGGCGAACCCGATCATCGCGGACGTCCGCACCCACTGCGAACTCAGCGGCCAGAGCCCGTACGACGCCTTCGGCGACCCGGAGGAGTTCGCCCTGACCGCGGCGGCCGAGCAGCCGGCGCACCTGCGACAGAACGTGGACCGTAACGGCATGCTCCCGGCCGACTACCTGACCGGCTCGGTCTTCGCCCTGGTCCTGCTGGGCCTGGGCGCCATGATCTTCTACGCGATCCTGGAACGGACCCTCACCTTCACCACCACACCCGCCGGGCTGGCCGGTCTGATCATGGCCTGCCTCGCCTTCACCGCCTGCGCCGTCCCCGACGCCCTGCGCGCCGCCGGGCGCCCACGACTGGCCACCTGGTCGTTCGCGCTGGTCGGCCTCTTCGTCGGGCTGGGCGCGTCGTGCTTCGTACTCCTGCCCAAGGAGCCGGCCGCCCGCGTCCCCGTGCTCGGCATCGTCGTGGTCGCGCTGCTCCTGCTCTGGCTGATGACCCGGCGACCGGCCACGCCGAAGCAGCCGGTCGACTACGTCCCGCCCACCCCGCGCACCGCACCCGACGACGACCCCGACGCCTGGTACCGCCGCCTGTCCGGCCTGCTGGTCGGCCGTTACGACCTTCCGCCCGAGCGCGCCACCGACCTGGCCCGCGAGGCCCGCGACCACCTCACCGCCGCCGGTGGCACCCCCACCGCCGAGTTCGGCCCGGTCGAGGAGTACGCCCGCGACCTCGCCGAACACGAGCCGCAGCGACGCGTACCCTTCTGGCGCACCACCTGGGCGGAGCTGATCGCCACCCTGGTCGCCGTCCAGCTCAGCGTCGCCGCCTTCTTCGCCTGGACCGACGAGGGTCACGTCTGGGCCGCGTACGGCGTCGCCCTGCCCGGCACCCTGATCGCCGCAGTGATCGCGATCCGCCTGGCCCTGCGCCTGTTCAGGCGCGGCTGACCCGGCCCGACGCCCTCTCGTCACCCGCGGCGAGAGGGCGTCGCCCTACCCGCGCTCCGCGCCCACGACGCGCTGCACGGCAATGATCGTGTCCGTCGGCAGGTCGAGTCGCCACAGCACCGCCGCCAGGTAGTCGAGCACGCGCCAGTGCTGCTCCGGGGTCAGGCCCAGCCGCCGCCACACCCCGCCGACCGACCCGATCGCCCTGCCCGGACCACCCAGGGCCGGGGTGAGCTGGGCCGCGAGATGGGTGGCGAGCCGCCGTCGGTCGATCCCCAGCAGGTACGGCGCCAGCTCCGCGTCGGCCGCCACCAGACGCATCCAGCGGTGCACCACCCCACGTACCCCGGCCGGCCCGAGCCAGTCGATCGCATTGCGCGAGCAGGCCACCAACTCCGTCGTCCGCATGACCATCAGTACGGACCGTCCCGGTTGATCAGTTCACCCGTCGCACCCCGACCGTCCGATGAGCACAGTGCGACCGGACCCGTGGGTGACCAACTCGGGTTCGGGGCCTGTCGAGCTGACGGCATCGACGGATCGCAGGAACCAGCACAGTGAACGGCGGACCATGATCCGATCGACCTCCTCCTCATCCCCCCGGGTCTCAGTGAAGATCGCGCTCGATCCGGGATCGAGTGGCTATCGTCCGGTTCTGATGCCACTCGATCCCGGATCGAGCGTGATCTTGCGGTGGGGGGCGAGAGAATCCGGCGCGAGTGACTGACGCCGCGCCCCGCCCGACGAACCGTGAGCTGGTGCAGTCCTACCCCCTCACGGCCGCCCTCCGCCCATACGTCAGGCCCTCCTGGTACAACGGGTTCAAGCGGGAGGAGGTGGGTTTATGATCACCTTGAGTCATGGGGATCTGCTGGCCGCCGAGGTCGATGCGGTGGTCAACGCCGTGAACACGGTCGGAGTGATGGGCAAGGGCATCGCTCTCCAGTTCAAGCGCGCCTACCCGGCCAACTACGCCGCCTACCGAGCGGCATGCGCGAAGAACGAGGTCCACCTGGGTCGGATGTTCGTTCACGATGCGGCCCGTCCCGGCCCCCGCAGATACGTGATCAACTTCCCCACCAAGGGCCACTGGCGCGCCGCCTCTAAGCTCTCCGACGTCCACGCGGGCCTCGCTGACCTCGGTCGGGTGGTGCGCGAACGACAGATCACCTCGATCGCGGTGCCCGCGCTGGGCTGCGGCCACGGCGGACTTGCCTGGGCCGAGGTCCACCCGGCCATCGAGCGAGCCTTCGCCGAGCTTCCCGACGTGCGAGTGCTGCTCTTCGCTCCCGATAGGCAGCGAGAGACAACAGCCCCGAGAATTGGCAGGATCACCGGGTGACTGACCTTGAGCGGGGCGTCTACGAGCACGTCGTCACCCGTGAACTCGCCGACCGGCTCCGACGCGTCGATCCTGCACTGATCCAGCACGGGAAGCTCGACCCGGCAGACGCCCCGGATGCCCTGGCTCGCCACATCGCCACCCTGACGCACCGCGCCCTGCACGCCGTCGGCGGTGGTGACGACAAGCTTCACCGTCAGGTCGAGTTGGCGAACCGCATCGCGGACGCCATCGCCACTCTCAGCCCGCAGGCAGCCACCATCGGTGACCAGGTCACCGACGCCAAGCACCTGCTGCACGCCATCGCCGCACCACCGACCCCGCCGGCCGCGCCCGACTTTCCGCAGCGGCCCACCACTCCGCTCTCCACCGGCGCGCTGCTGGTCAACGGTCGGCACCAGCCGCGTATCGGCCACGAGGTCACCCACGAGATGGCCTCGGCAGTGCAGGTGGACCTGCTCTGCGCGTTCATCAAGTGGCACGGTCTACTCCAGGTGCAGGGGGCGATCCGTGAGCTGATCGGCCGTGGCGGTCGACTGCGGGTGATCACCACGACGTATCTCGGCGCGACCGACCAGCGTGCCCTGGACCGGCTCGCCGAGCTGGGTGCCGAGATCAAGGTGTCCTACGAGACCCGGACGACCCGCCTGCATGCGAAGGCGTGGCTGTTCCGTCGCCACAACCGCATGACCACCGCGTACGTCGGCTCCTCGAACCTGTCGAGGACCGCGCTGATGGACGGCGTGGAGTGGAACGTCCGGATCTCGAACGTCGAGCAGCCGTACGTCATCGACACGTTCACCGCGACGTTCGAGGACTACTGGCACGATCCCGCGTTCGAAGATTACGACCCGGGCCAGGATGCGGAGCGGCTACGCACGGCGCTGCGTGGGGAGCGTCGCGACGAGGCACCGACCGAGATCGCCAACCTGGACGTGCGGCCGTACCCGTACCAGTCGGAGGTCCTGGCCGACCTCGACGCCGAGCGCAGGGTCCATGGTCGCTGGCGGAATCTGGTGGTGATGGCAACCGGCACGGGCAAGACGGTGGTCGCGGCGCTCGACTACCGTCGGCTGCACCGGGAGAAGGCCGTCGACTCGCTGCTCTTCGTGGCGCATCAGGAGCAGATCCTGCGGCAGAGCCTGGCGACGTTCCGGCAGGTGATGGGGGACGGCAGCTTCGGCGAGACGCTCGTCGGGGGCCGCGAGCCGCAGAACTGGCGGTACGTCTTCGCCTCCATTCAGTCGCTGCACCGGCGGGAGATCGCCCCCGAGGCGTACGACATGGTGATCGTCGACGAGTTCCATCACGCGGAGGCACCGACGTACGCCCGGTTGTTGGAGCGGCTGCGTCCGCGAGTACTCCTGGGATTGACGGCGACGCCCGACCGCAGTGACGGCGGCGACGTGCGGCGGTGGTTCGATGGCCGCGCCGCCGTGGAGCTGCATCTGTGGGAGGCGCTGGAACGGCAGTTGTTGGCGCCGTTCCAGTATTTCGGCCTGCACGACGATGTGGACCTGTCGCAGTTGGGGTGGAAGCGCGGGCAGGGGTACGACCCGGCGGAGTTGGACGGCGTCTACACCGGCAACGATGCGCGGGCACGGATGGTGTTGCGGGCGGTACGTGACACCGTGGACGTCGCGCGGATGCGGGCGCTGGGGTTCTGCGTGAGCATCGGGCACGCCGATTTCATGGCGGACTGGTGCAGTCGGCACGGTGTGCCGTCGGCGGCGGTGACCTCCCGGACCGTTCCCGCCGAGCGCCAGGCTCTGATCAGAGGCTTGCGGGATGGCGCGGTCAGGGTGCTGTTCACCGTCGACCTGTTCAACGAGGGGGTCGACCTGCCGATGGTGGACACGATCCTGATGCTGCGGCCCACCGAGAGCGCCACGATCTTCCTTCAGCAGCTCGGCCGTGGACTGCGCCTGGACGACGACAAGCCCTGCCTGACCGTGCTCGACTTCATCGGTGGGCAACACGCCAACTTCCGCTTCGACCTGCGCTGGCGGGCGCTGACCGGGGTCAGCCGCCGCGCCATCACCGAAGCGGTACGCGACGACTTCCCGTCTCTGCCGAGCGGCTGCCACATCCAGCTCGACCGGGTGGCCAAGGACATCGTGCTGCGCAACCTGCGCTCGGCACTGCCCACGTCGAAGCCCGGCCTGCTGGCCGAGTTGCGCCAGCTCGGGGACGTGCGCCTGGCCGAGTTCCTGCACGAGGTGGGTGTGGAGATCGAAGACGTCTACCGGTCGGCGAGCATCGGCGGGTGGACCGGGCTGCGGCGGCTCGCCGAGATGGAGACCTCGCCGGGCGGACCGGACGACCGCGAGCTGGGCCGGGCGATCGGGCGGATGCTGCACCTGGACGACCCGGACCGGCTCGACCTGTTGGCCCGGGTGGCCGCCGGTGAGCGGCCCGAGGCCGGACAGCTCTGGGACATGCTGCACTTCGACCTCTGGGGGCCGAACGCCCCGCTGACCGAGCGCGAGGAACGGCTGTCCCGCCTCTGGTCCGAGCCGACGCGTTGTGCCGAGCTACGCCAGGTCGCCGAGGTCCTGCGCGAACGCATCCACCGGGTCACCGTGCCGGTCGACGGGCTGCCGCTGCGGGTACACGCCCGATACAGCCGCAACGAGGCGTGCGCCGCCTTCGGCATGCCGAACCCGGGCTCGCTGCGCGAAGGCGTGAAGTGGCTTCCGGACGCCCAGGCCGACCTCTTCTTCGTCACACTGATCAAGTCGGCGCAGCACTACTCCCCCACCACCATGTACGCCGACCGGGCCGTCACCGAGTCGCTGTTCCAGTGGGAGTCGCAGAGCACCACCTCGTCCGCCTCACCGACCGGGCAGCGCTACGTCCACCACGCCGCACGCGGCTCCACGGTGCACCTGTTCGTGCGGGAGACCCGGGTGCCGGACCGCGACCTGGGTGCACCTGCCTACCTGTACGCCGGGCCGATGACCTACCAGCAGCACACCGGCGACCGCCCGATGCGCATCATGTGGCAACTGGAACACCCGCTTCCCGCCGACGTGTACGCCTCCGCCCGCACCATCGCCGCCTGACCAGAAGAGCGTGGCGGTGTAGCTGTTCGACACGCCGGGCCCGCAACAGTTGCACTGCCACGATCCCGGCCACCCGCATGTCGCACGCCGCCCTGTAGACAAGCACGCTTGACACCGAGTCCGATGTCAAGCATCCTTGACGTGACAAGGTCGCTTGACATCGGAGGTGTTGGTTGCGGAACGATCTCCGCGAGCTTCGGCAGGCTGCCGGGCTGTCCCAGCGGGAACTGGCCGAGGCCCTGAACGTCTCCCGGCAGACGGTCAACTCGATCGAGACCGGCCGCTACGACCCGTCCCTACCACTCGCGATCGCCATCGCCCGTCACTTCCACCGCCCCGTAGAGGAGATCTTCCATGTCGACTGAGGGTCGCGGCACGCCAGCGGACCACCACACACCTGAGGGTCACGGCGCACCTGAGGGCCACCGTACGACCGACGGTCGCAGCATCCTGCGGAAGCTGTCGGTCGCCGCCATCCTGACGGCGGTCGCTGCGCTGATCGTCGCCGTGGGGCTGCTGCTGCGGGAGCACGGCCCCGGCAACATGGGTGTCGGGTTCCTCCAGGGAGCGGCGGTCGGACTGCTCGCCTTCCTGCTGATGGTGTGGCGGCTGAGCAAGCGGCCGGACCGCGTCACCACGTTCGAGCGGGCCTGGTCGCAGACCGGGGACGAGCGCGACGACGCCGTGCTGACCCGCGCCCTGGCCGTGCTGGGTCTGGCCGCGTTCCCGCTCACCTCGGTGGCGGCCGTCGCCGTCGCACTCGGCGCCGAGCCGAGCATGGTGTTCGCGCTGCTGCTCTTCGCCGAGATCGTCGTCGGCGGGGTCGCCTTCGCCGTGATCAACCGCCGGAGCTGACCGGGCCGACGCCCCGGGAAGCGCGCGGAGAGTCGGGCACCGGGTCGTGGGTGCCGGGTGGCGTGTGCGCGGTGCAGCGTCGCAGCCGGTCCGCGGCCATCCGACCACCGACCGCCAGGCCGTACCGTTCGACGGCCGTCAGGCCGTACGCGCTGCAGGTGGGCGTGAAGCGGCACCGCCCCGGCCAGCGGGGGGACAGCCACCGGCGGTAGCCGAGGATCGCCACCCGCCCGGAGCGGTCGGCCAGGGGCGCCGGGACCACCCGGGCGGACGCCGAGCCGAGCGTCAACAGAATGGTGAACAGGGAACAGTCGCAGGCATAGCATCCCGGCTCCACGCAGGATCGATCCTTGCGCTGCCGACGCCCGGCCGTCTTGGTCATGGCGAAATCATGATCCCGCCGCGCCACCCGATCGCATCGGGGATGCGCACGCGACAACGAGGCCGATCATCGACTTCGATCCTGTCAAGGCTTGATTGATCGATGCACTTGTGCAAAGGATACGAGGACGCTCGATCAGCGCGCGTAGATCCATAACCCCTGGTCACCCAGGGTTGAGTGGGTCTGTCGGCTATGAGGAGGTTCTGTGGCTCGACGCCGCTTTGCGGGGATAGCAGCCTGCGCCATCGTCCTACCATTCTTCGTCGTCGCCCAGTCGGCGGCGGCCAGCCCGAGCACGACGGCGGCCCAGCCCGCTCCGGCTCCGGCGACCGGGATCGCGAGCGACGTCCGCGACCTCACCAGGAAGGACTTCACCTTCAACGGCAAGCCGGTCGAGGTGCCCCGGCAGTACCAGCCGCAGGCGCAGCGCCGGTCGGCGCAGGCCGCCGAGACGCCGCCGGTGGGTACGGTGCGACAGTGGCTCGCGCTCGACGACTACCAGGGCGTGATCTACCTCAAGGACTACACGCTGCGGGGTGTGGGCGACAACATCGAGGTCTGGGTCGCCAACGACACGGAGTTCCCGGAGGGTGACTGCCGCCGACAGATCGCGAACTCGACGGTGGTCACCGACGCGCAGGTGAATCGCCTGGTCGACGAGTTCGACAGCAACATGTATCCGAAGTCGACGGCCGCGTTCAGCACGCCGCCGGACCGTGACGGCAGCAACGCCCAGATCGACGGCGACTACACCGGTGCCGGCAACCGGACGGTGACGCTCGTCGACAACGTCCGGGACGACAACTTCTACGATTTCCCGGCCGCGCCGACGTACATCGCCGGGTTCTTCTTCTCGCTCTTCAACGAGTTGCTCGACCGCAACATCATGACGATCGACGCGTTCGACTGGGCGCACCGGACGGGCGTCGCCCCGCCGAACGAGCCGACCGACGACCTGTGCACCAGCCGGCCGGCGCGCCCGAACCTGTACGAGTCGACGTTCATCCACGAGTGGCAGCACCTGGCGCACTACTACACCGACCCGTTCGAGAGCATCCTGATCAACGAGGGGCTCTCCGACTTCGCCCAGACGCTCGGCGGCTATGCCGACGCCTCGGCCCGGGTCGACCAGCCGGGCGCGGACAGCCACATCTACTGCTTCCAGGGCTTCGGCACGGTGCAGACGGCCTACAACACGAATCCCCGGGACTGCGGCGGGCCGGAGAACTCGCTGAACCTGTGGGACGAGGGCGGTAACCCGAACGCGGTACTCGCCGACTACGGCAACGCGTACTCGTTGATGTTGTTCCTCTACGACCGGTACGGCCTGGACTTCATCTCCCGGCTGCACCGCGACGGTGACACCCAGGGGCTGGCCAGCATCAAGGCGGCGCTCGCCGCCGAGGGGGTGACGGACCTCTACGGCGTGATCCACGACTACCAGACGATGAACCTGGTGGACCGGATCGTCGGCAACTCGAAGCTCGGTGTGATGCTCGGCCGTGACAAGCGCAAGGTCACCTCGGCCAGCCTGAACGCCACGGTGAACCTGGCCAACCCGGCCACGCACGCGACGCCGGGCGCGGCACCGAACGGTGCCGACTACGTCCAGTTGCGCAAGGCCAACGGCAAGCCGCTGGGCCGCGGCGAGCTGCGGTCGATCAGCTTCAAGGGCGCCAAGACCCTGCCGGCGGTGCCGCTGGCCTGGACGACGGTGACCAACGACCCGGACCGTCCGGGCAACCCGGTGCTGTGGTCCGGCAACGGCAACAGCACCGACGCCGCCGCCGTGACGCCGGTGAGCGTGCCGGTCGGCAACCCGACGCTGACCTTCCTGGCCAAGTACGGTGCCGAGGCCGGCTACGACTACGGCTACGTCAGCGTCTCGACCGACGGTGGCAAGAGCTACACCGCGATCGAGGGTGACAAGACCGTCCCCGGGCCGCTCGGGCCGTCGCTGAACGGCACCACGAGCGGCTTCGAGCCGCACTCGTTCGACCTGTCGGCGTACGCAGGGCAGGACGTCCTGTTGAGCTTCCGCTACGTCAGTGACGGTGGGGTCAACGAGGGCGGTCTGCTGGTCGACGACATCACGGTCGGCGGCACGTCGGTCAGCGACGGGTCGAACCTGGACGCCTTCGCCTCGCCGTCGGAGATCTTCCCGACGCCGGTCGCGAACTGGAACGTCCGCTTCGTCGGCTACGACGAGAAGCTCCGGACGGCCGTGCAGTTCGAGGTCGACGGCAAGACCAGCTTCACCCTCGGGGTGGTGCAGACGGCACTGCTCACCGCCTTCCCCACGGTGGTCGCCATCGTCGCCTACGACGAGCCGACCGAGCAGGTCACGCAGTACGCGCCGTACCAGTTGACGGTGAACAAGGTCGTGCAGCCCGGCGGCGCGCCGCTGAGCTGACCGACCTTTGACGAGGACTCCCGGTGCCGTGGTCGCGGCACCGGGAGTTCTGCGTTCCGTCGCACCTGCGGCAGGCGGCGAGGCGACCCGGGCCGGGTTAGATTGCCCGGATGGAGCAGCGTCTCAGCCTGATCACCCTGGGCGTCACCGACCTGGCCCGGTCCCGGGCCTTCTACGGGCGGCTCGGCTGGCGGGGCCAGGAGGTGGAGCGGACGGTGTTCATCCAGGCCGGCGGGATCGCCGTGGTGCTCTGGGCCCGCGAGTCGCTGGCCGAGGACGCCGGTGTGCAGGCGCGCCCCGCCGGTGGCTTCGGCGGGATCGGGCTGGCGCACAACGTCCGCGAACGCGACGAGGTGGACCGGGTGATGGCCGTCGCCGCCGAGGCGGGCGCGGTCGTCACCCGACCGGCCCGCGAGACGTCCTACGGCGGGTACGCCGGCTACTTCGCCGACCCGGACGGCCACCTCTGGGAGATCGCCTGGAACCCGGGCTTCCCGATCGCCGCCGACGGCACGATCACGGTGCCGGACTTCGGGCCACCACGATGACCATGCGCCGCGTCTGCTCCCCGGTCAGCGGCGGGTGCGGGCCAGGGTGAGTACGACGAGCAGCGAACCGGCCGCCGCGCAACTGACCACCACGGCCATCGGCACCGCGCTGCCCTCGCCACCGAGCCCGACCAGCGGTGCGGCGCCGGACGCGATCAGGGCCTGGAGGCTGCCGAGCAGGGCGGCGGCGGTGCCGGCGTACGCGGAGTGTCGTTCGAGGGCGAGGGCGGTGCCGTTGGGCATCACCATGCCGAGCGACCCGAGGAAGAGGAAGAGGGCGACGACGACCAGCGGCAGGGCGCCGAGCAGTGCCCCGACGAGCAGGCCGAGCGCGGAGAGCAGGCCGAGGCCCAGCCCGCCGATCAGCAACGGACGGGGGTCGTGGCGGTCCAGCAGCCGGGCGTTGAGCTGGCCGACGGCGACGAAGGCCAGGGCGTTGATCCCGAACAGCAGACTGAACGCACCGGCCGAGAGCCCGAAGACGTCCTGGAGGACGAACGAGGAGCCGGAGAGGTAGGCGAACAGGCCGGCGAAGGCGAGGCCCTGGGTCAACGCGTACCCGAGGAAGACGCGGTCGGTGAGCACGGCGCGCCCGGCGGCGGCGGTCGCGGCCAGGCCACCGGTGTTGCGGCGGGCGGCGGGCAGCGTCTCCGGCAGCCGCCACGTGACGGCGGCGGCGAGCAGCACGCCGGTCAGCGCCAGGGCGAGGAAGATCGTCTGCCAGCCGCCGACGCCCAGCACCAGACTGCCGAGCGCCGGGGCCACCATCGGGGCGATGCCGAAGATCAGTACGAGTCGGGAGAAGTACTTCGCGGCGGCGCGTCCGCTGTAGAGGTCGCGGACGACGGCGCGGGCGACGACGGTGCCCATGCCCCCGGCGAAGCCCTGGGCGAAGCGGAGCGCGGCGAGCGTCTCCGCCGACGGCGCGAACGCGCAGGCCAGCGACATCACCACGTACGCGCCGACACCGATCAGCACCGGCAGTCGACGCCCCCAGCGGTCGCTGAGCGGACCGGTGACGAGTTGCCCGAGGGCCATGCCGACCAGGCAGGTGGTCAGGGAGAGCTGGATCTGCGCCTGGCTGGCGGACAGGTCACGGGCCATCTCGGGGAACGCCGGCAGATAGGTGTCCAGCGACAGCGGCCCGATCGCGGTGAGCGCGCCGAGCAGCACCAGTAACCCGACGGCGGCCCGACCGGTGGGGGCGGCGACCCGCTCCGGCTGCCCGACTGTCGGCGCGGCGGTCTGCGGCATCATTGCCCCCTCGGCGGTCGGTTGCGCCGGGCTACGATAGCTCTGTTTACAGAGCCATTCCCGTGGAGAGGGCCGTTCTGTGACGGAAGAGACGCTCGGGCAGCTCAGTGACGCCCTGGGCGACCTGCACCGGGTACTGCGCCGGACGGTCACCCAGCGGACCGGCCGGGCCGCCCTACCGGACACGCAGGTCGAGGTGCTGCGACTGGTGCAGCGGCAACCGGGGATCAGCGTCCGGGAGGCCGCCCAGCGGCTCGGCATCGCTCCGAACACGGTGAGCACCCTGGTCGGCGAGTTGACCACGGCCGGCCTGTTGCACCGCGAACGGGATCCGGACGACCGGCGGACGGTCCGGCTGACGTTGACCGACGTGGTGTGGGAGCGGATCGCCGCCGCCGGACAACACCGGCGGGACCTGCTCGCCGCCGCGCTGGCCGGGCTGGACGCCGCCGACCGGGAACTGCTGCTCGCCGCCGCACCGGCTCTGTCCCGCCTGGCCGACCTCGCCGCCGCGCAGCGCTGAGCCGACCGACGAGACCGGCGGGTCGTGGGCGGACCCGCGCCCACGACCCGCCGGAGGTCTCAGCCCCAGACGGTACGGCGGACACCGCCGTGCGTGCCGCACGCGCGCGGGCTGCCACCGGCCAGGCTGACCTTGCCGTCCGCGCACTGCACCAGGTAGCCCCGGCCCTTCCAGAACCCGGGTACGCAGTCGAAGTGCTCGCAGACGTCACGGGCCGGCTCGCTGATCCGCTCGCCGCCGCAGAAGTCGTACCCCATCGGGTTGACCGGGGCGCCGCAGCGCCGCTCCGGGGTGGGGGCGTCCCGTCCCGGCTTGGCCGAGCCGGGACGGGGTGCTTTGGACACGCCGGTGGCGGCGACCGGTGCCGCAGTGGCAGCGACCGCCGTGTCCGTGCCGTCCGGGTCCGGGCCGGAGTTCGCCAACGCCACCGGCACCATCACGACCAGCGCGGCGGCGACCACGGCGGTACGTCGACCACCGGGAATCAGCGCCGACAGCCGGGCCTGACCGGGAGTGGCGATGCCCGGCCGGGACGGGCGCAGCCGGGCGTGCTCGGCGATCAGCTCGTCGAGTTGCGCGATCACCGTGGCCCGCTGCTCGATCGCGTCGGCGAACGCCAGGCTGAGCACGAAGCGGAAGTCGGGTGCCGCGTCGGGGGGTAGCAGCACCCCGGAGCCGCGTCGGCGGTCCAGCACCTGGATCAGGGTGACCGGTGCGTGCGGGTCGTGGGCCAGCCCGGTCATCCGCGCGTACGCCCAGTCCCGGCGGCCCCGCCCGCCGAGCAGCACGAGCCGACGGCTGGTGATCACCGCCATGCCGGCGTCGGTGGCGCGCACGCCTTCGGGGAGCCGTTGGCGCAACCGGCCGACCTGCGGGGCCACGGTCAGGTCGGGCGCGGGCAGGACGGCGTTGTGCCGCACCTCCACCAGTTGGGCGGCGGGTACCACCCGCAGCACCACCTCGTCGGCGTCCAGTTCGAGCGGGAGGCCGTGACCCGCCCCGGTGGATCCGTGACACTGCTCCGCGAGCGCCCGCAGACGACGCAGATCGTCGCCGCACCGCCGCCACTCCCCCTCGGCGCTGCGGAACGTCCGCAGCCGGCGCTCGTTCTGCCGGCGCGCCCACCGGTACCGCCATGTCGAACCCGTCGAATCAGTCCTTGCCACGCCGACTCCTTCGCCGCGCAGGCCACCAACCGCAGGCCACCTAAGTGGGGTGTCACAGTGTTAACGACCTCGGGAACCACCATGGACACGGCCAAGAGCGGGTGAATTACCCGATCGGTGGACTAATAAGGACAAGATGGCGGTTTCGCGACGTGGCCGTACGGCGTCGTGCGGGTCGCTGTGACGCCACCGGCGACGGTGACGCCAATCAATCGAGTGGACGCCCGTCCGCCCCGGACCCGGCGACCCCGGGGTCCGGTCCTACGCCAGGGAACGCGAGATGAGCCCCGCACCACCGCGCCGCAGGGACAGACACGTGGTCGACCGGCTGCTCGACGGCGATCCGGTCGCCCTGCGCCGGGCCGGCCGACTCGCCGCGCCGCTGCGCGCGGCCCGCGCCCCGGCCCGGCGCGACGAACTGGCGGGAGAGCAGGCGGCGGTGGCGGCCTTCCGCGCCGCCGCCCGCCGCCCGTCCGCTGCCCCGCTCAGGGGGACTCGACGGAGTTGATCCGGAACTTGTGCACCTCGGCACCGACGATGGCGACCTGCTGGTCCGGCTCCGGGCCGGCGCCACGGAAGTCCAACAACTGGTCGTCGGACTCCCAGCGCTCGTAGACGTTGATCCGTCCCGGCTCGACCACGTCCGGGCTGATCGAGAAGTCGACGCAGCCGGGCGCCGAGCGGGCCGCCCGGACTATCTCCGCACAGGTGGCCAGGTAGTCGTCCCGCTCGGCCGGATCGACGTAGAGCGTGCCGGCGACGATCAACAACGGTGCCTCCGGAGATCATGAGGGTCGAACGATGTCAGTCATCCTCCCCCGGCCCGCCGGATTCCGCCCGGCAAACCCCACCCCCGCCTCAGGCCCGGGTGATCGCGTTCGCGTGGATCGCCTCGGCCAGGTACGCGGTCAGTCCCGGTGCGATCGCCTCGTAGTGGGCCGTGAACCGCTCGTCGGCCAGGTACATGTCGGCCAGCCCGGTGTGGATCTCGTACGAGCACTCGTAGAACGACTGGCTGATCTGCCGGCGGTGTTCCTCGGCCAACTCCCGCGCGGCCGGGCCGTCCGCCGGTGCACCGGACTCCATCAGCGCGACGATCCGCCGCCCCCAGTCCTCGCTCTCGGCCTTGATCCGCAGCCAGTCCTCCTTGGTGTAGCGCGACACGCGCCGGTTCGACTCCCGGTACGCCTCGGTGCCGCCCCAACGCTGTTCCGCCTCCTCGGCGTGCGCCTCCGGGTCGAAGTCCCCGAACACCTCGAACCGCTCCTGCGGGGTCAGTCTGATGTCCAACTTGCTCGCCTCCATCGCGAACTCGATCGCCGCGACCATCTCCTGCAGGCGCTTGATGCGTACGGTCAGCAGCTCGTGCTGCCGACGCAGGTGCGCCTCCGGGTCGCTCGCCGGGTCGTCGAGGATCGCGGCGATCTCTTCCAGCGGGAACCCCAGCTCGCGGTAGTAGCGGACCACCTGCAACCGCTCCAGGTCGGCCTCGGAGTAGCTGCGGTAGCCCGCGCCGCTGCGCCCGCTCGGCGACAGCAACCCGATCTCGTCGTAGTGGTGCAGCGTCCGGACCGTCACTCCGGCCAGCCGGGCCACCTCGCCCACGCGGTACGCCACGGTTCCCTCCCTTCCTGGGAACCACGCTCCCGCCTGCCGTTACGTGAGGGTCAAGTGCGATTCTGCGACACCGCTCAGGCGGGGCGGACCGGCCCGGCCAGAACGGTCCGCAACTCGGCCAGCGCCGCCGGACGGCCGTAGCGGTAGCCCTGCCCCTGAACACAGCCGATGGCGGCCACCGCGTCGTGCTGCCGCTCGGTCTCCACCCCCTCGGCCACCACGCCCAGATCGAACGCGTCGGCCAATCGGGTGACCATCTCCACGGTCGCGTACGCCCGCGCGTCGTCGGAGATCCGGGAGACGAACGAGCGGTCGATCTTGAGTTCGGTGGCCGGGATGCGGTGCAGGTAGCTCAGCGAGGAATATCCGGTGCCGAAGTCGTCGATGGCGATCCGGATGCCGAGTTCGCGCAGTTGCCCGAGCCGGTCGAGCACCGCGTCGCTGCCCTCGATCAGCGCCGACTCGGTCAGCTCCAGGGTCAGCGCCCGGGGTGCCAGACCCGCCCCGGCGGTGGCCTCGGTGACCGTGGCGATCAGATCCGGGCGGCGCAGGTGCGCGGCGGCGATGTTCACCGCCACCGTCGCGCTGGGGCCCCGGTCCTGCCAGGTGGCCGCCGCCCGGCACGCCTCCTTGATCACCCACCGGTCGATCGGCAGGATCAGCCCGGTCTCCTCGGCCAACGGCAGGAACCGGGCCGGACTGAGCACCCCCAGTCGGGGATGCCGCCAGCGCACCAGCGCCTCGGCACTGCGGACCGCCCCGGTGGCCAGGTCGACGATCGGCTGGAACTCCAGGTGCAGTTGCTCCTCGTCGACGGCCCGCCGCAGGTCGGCGATCAACTCGGCCCGGCTCACCGCCGACTCCCGTAGCGCCGGTGTGCTCCGCCGGTATGCCGACTTGCCCGCCGCCTTCGCCGCGTACATCGCGATGTCGGCGTCGCGCAGCAGGTCGGTGTAGGAGATGTGCTGTGGCCCGTACTCGGCGATGCCGATGCTGGCCGACGGGTGCACGCCGACCAGTTCCTCGCCGGGCGACGGTTGCAGCGCGGCCAGCAACCGTTCCGCGAGGCGTTCCGGCTCGGCGGGCGGACTGCCGGTGACCAGGACGGCGAACTCGTCACCGCCGATCCGGGCGATCATCCCGTCGTCGCCGACCGCCCGCCGCATCCGTCGGGACAGCCCGGTCAGCAACGTGTCACCGGTGGTGTGCCCGAACCTGTCGTTGACCTGCTTGAACCCGTCCAAATCCAGCAGGAGTACGGCGACCCGGTTCGTGCCGAGCAGCGCCGCGCGCAGCCGACGGGTGAACGCCAACCGGTTGGGCAGCCCGGTGAGCTGGTCCTTGTAGGCGAGCTGCCGCAGCCGACCGACCAGCCGCAGGTTCTCGTTGGCGGCCAGCCCCTGCCGCAGGGCGAGCGTGGCCAGCAGCGCCAGCAGCGCGACGAAGATCGGTTGCGGGATGTAGCCGTCGGGTCGGCTGGCCCACACCACCGCCACGATCGCCCCGCCCACCGGCAGGTACGGCAGCGCCACCCGCCACCAGGGCGGCAGGGGCGACTCGACCGCCTCGTCGGGATCGGCCCGGTAGCGGGGTGGCCCGAGCCGGGTGGCCACCGCGATCAGCAGGTAGCTCACCGGCCAGAGCACGTCGACCAGTCGGCCCGGCTGGTAGGTGCCGGCAGCCACCAGTGACACGTACGCGGCGTCGCCGACCGCGCGGACGGTCAGGCTCGCGCCGAGCACCGTCAGCACCGACCACACCGGTCGGCTCGGGCCGATCACCGCGACCAGGATGGTCAACTGCATCAGGTCGAACATCGGATAGAGCAGCCCGGCGGTGCGCAGCGGCTCGTCGAGATCCGCCATCGCGACGTTGCGGAAGATCAGCATCCAGCCGACCGGGATCAGCGCCAGCCCGACGATCACGCCGTCGAGCAGCGTCCGGACCCGACCCACCGTGGTCTGCGGGGCGGTCACCGAGCACAGCAGGGCCGCGGTCCCGGTGACCAGACCCGCGACGAAGAGCAGCCCGACCGGCAGCATGTGCGGCAGGTCCTCGCCGACCAGCCGCAAGGCCGTCCACAGTGCCCGTCCGGCCATCGCCAGTGCCATGGTCGCCGCCAGCAGCAGCCAGAACCGTCGTACCGCCGGCTGTCGGCGGGCGGCACCCAGGCAGGCCGCCCCGGCCAGACCCGCCGTGGTCAGTGCGCCGAGGTCGCTGACCAGTGCACCGGCGGGCAGCTTCAGCAGCAGCCAGACCGCCTCGACGAGCACCACCAGACCGGCGGCGATCAGCCCCGCCCAGCCGACCCGGTCCCGCCCGGGCCACCGCGCGGCAGCCCGCCCGACGTCCTCTCGCGACACAGCGTTCGCTCCGGCTCTCTCTCGTACGTGCACGTGCACCCTCGACGGCGAGGACCGGTCCCGGCAAACCCCGAAAGCGTAGCCACGCGGACGAGCGCCCCGCCAGAGCCGCGCGGACGCCAGTCGGCAACCTGACGGCCCATCCGTACATCCACGAACATCTTCACGCACGCCGGGGTGGCGTGAAAGGAAGGGACCCTTTCTAACGCCTCGTGTATAGAAAGGGTCCCTTCCTTACATCTCGGCGGCGTCCGGGGCGACCGGCGGGTCGTAGGTGGGCGGACCGCCGTGGGTCCACGGGGTCTCCTCGACGGTCGGAAACGTGCCGCTGGGCACGTACGCCTCGCTGAGGGTGGTGTAGCAGAGCCGCTGCCCCACCTCGGGCACGCTGCCGGGGCTGGCGGTCAGCCCTCGGCCCATCCCGCCGGAGAGTTCCAGCACCACCTCGGTCTTTCCGTCGGCGGTCGGGGTCACGTGGACGACCCGGGCCTTCTGTCCCGGCCGGGCCGGGTTGTACAGGTTCGCGCCGGCCGGCACCAGCACCGGTTCGGTGGTCACCAGTTGGAGGCGCGGGCGCAGCACCGGCCGGCGTCCGGTGTCGTCCACCCGCGTCGGGTCGGCCAGCACCACCTCGCCGACGAACGCCTCACCGGTCAGCCGGTACTCCGCCATCACCAGCGGGTCGTCGTAGGCGCGCTGCACGGCGTAGCTCGCGGCGGCCCGTTCCAGCCGGTGCAGCCGGGTGGCGGCGGCCACCGCGCCGTCGCGGCTGGGCTGCGGCGCGCCACCCTCGTCGACGTGCGCGGCGTGCGCGGTGAAGGCGTCCCGGTCGCCTGTCCACCGGCCCGCCACCCGGGCGCCGGGCGGCAGCGCACGCAGCAGCCCCAGGCCGCGCCACATCAGGTCCCAGGTGGGCGTGAGCTGGTCGCGCAGCAGCCTCTCCAGCTCCGCGTACGCGTCGGCGCGAGCCGGGGCGTCCGTGTCGGCCTCGGCGTACGCCTCGATGGCCGGGGCCAGCAGTCGGTTGTCGAAGTCGGGGTCGGTGGCCGGTCCGGCGGGCGGGCACACGGCGGGGTCCTCGGCTCGGGCCGCCGCCTCGGCACCGGTCAGGCCGGACGGCGGGTCGATCCAGCCGAGCAGCGCCGGCAGATGCAGGTCCTCCACCGCGCTCTGCCCGGTCGCCCAGTGCAGGCTCAGCGCCGAACTCAACGCGAGCAGCGTCGACGAGCCCGGATGCTCCGCGCGTTCGGCGAGGAAGGTCAGCCATCGGCCGAGCAGCGGCACCGACGGGTGCACCGGGTGATCGCCGTCGATGCGGCGGAACCGGGTGGCGCGACCGAGCAGCCGCAGGAACGTGACGCCCGCCGGATTCGGCACGACCAGTTGCGGGGCGTCGAGGTACCGCTGTCGGACGTCCTTGCCCCGGTCCACCGCGACCGTCTCGGAGCCGAGGCGGTGCGTGTCGATGTAGGGCAGCAGGATGTCGGCCAGCGCGGCGGCGAACCCGAACCGCTGGTCGCGGTTACGGGGCTGCGGCACGACGAGCAGGTGGCCCCGCCCCGGTGCGGTGCCGACCATCGCCGCCAGCGGGGCGTTCGCCTCGCCCGCCATGGTCAGCGGCACCAGCACCAACGGCCGGGCCGACAGGTGCACGTGCCGGACGGTGGCGACCGGCTGGGCCACCCCGGCGGCCACCGCCTGCGCCGCCGCGAGCGCGCGCAGCGTACTCATGCCGGTGCTCCGGCGGACGCGGCCCGGCCGCGCGCCGGGCTCACGCCGACCCGGCCAGGGCGTCGGCGCGCAGTCGGGCGGCGGTTCGCAGCAGCGCGGCGGCCTGTTCCTGCTCCGGATCGGCGGCGGGTTCGCCGGCGGCGAGCGCCAGGACCCGGTCGACGTCCTCGATGCCGCCGAGCGCCTCCCGCACCGGACGACCCAGCGCACCGGTGTGCCCGTCCGCCTCGTGCCGACAGAAGTACGCCAGCTCGCAGCTCGCCAGGCAGTCGGGGGCGTAGCGGGCCGGCACCTGACCCAGCGAGGCGAGCAGCGCCGACGGGTCGGCGCCCGGGTCGGCGGTGAAGTCGGCCGGTACGTCGTCGAGCAGCGTGTCCAGCCGGTCCATCCGGTCGAGTTGGCGGCGTACCACGAGCAGTTGCTTGCGCACGTCGAGCAGGTGCGCCACGGGTTGGTTGGTGAAGTCGCGCGGGCAGACCAGCACCACCTCGTGCGACACCGACTCCGGCGGCCGACCGGCGGCGACGAGCAGGTCCCGCAGCGCCAGCACGTACACCGCGGACTGGATCGCGGCGGCGGCCAGCTTCGCCGGGTCGGCCTGGCCGTCGATCACCGGGAAGGACTTGACCTCGACCACGTGGAACCGGCCACCGAGTCGGGCGGCCACCAGGTCCGGCTCCAGGTGGACCCGCTGACCGGCGACATCCAGGGCGAGCATCGGGTGGTCGAAGAACGCGGCCGAGTCGTCGGGGCCGTCCGGCACGGTGGTCAGGAGCGCGGCCGAGCGCCGCTGGCGGGCCGCCATGTCGTCGCCGTCACCGAGCGCCGTCCACCGCGCCGAGGTCGGCACCGGTACGCCCAACCGCTCGGCGACCAGCCGCAGCAACTCGGCGCCGTCGTCGGCCTTCACCTGCGCCTCGAACGCGTTCCCCCGGGTGATGGCGAACCGGGACTGCCCGAACCGGGCGGGGAAACCGATCCGCTCGGCCAGCAGGGGCTTGTCCACCCCGGCCCCGTCCAGCACGGCACGCCGGGTGCAGCCCGGGTTGCCGGTCAGCGCGGCGATCGTCCGGGCGTTGTGCCGACGCGGGGGGATGCCGCCGCGGATCGCGGCCAGTCGCTGCTCGCTGCTCGTCACGACAGGCCACGATAGCCGCGCCGACGCACTGGCCCGGCCGACCCGCCAGGACCGGACGGGACCGTCGCGCTACGTGGTGTTTGCGACACTGTCAGCGGTATCGAGGCGTCGCGATCCGAGGAGCCCCACGTCGTGTTCTCCGATCTGTACGCAACTTCCGCGCAGGTACTTCCGGTATTGATGCTCGCCTTACTCTGGGAGTCCCGATTCCTGGAGCGAATTCAGACGCAACCGCGACGGCCGCGCAGTGAGGACCCGGTGCACGGCGTGCGGTTCTGGACCAAACGACGGGTCGGCCTCTATGCCGGTTTCGTGGCGACCACGAGCGTGCTCGGCACGGCTCTCGCGGTCCTGGTGCTGGCCGGCGCACTGCCGGACGTACCGACGCTGCGGGTGCTCGTCTGCGGGTGCATCCTGCTGGCGTTGGCCACGCTGCTGACCCGTACGCTGATCGACATCGCGCAGGCCACCGCCCCGACGACACCGATCCCGGCGGGCGTTCCGGAACCCCGCCCGGCCGCCGATGTCGGAAAGGAGACAGCGGAGTAGCCGCCGCGGGATCGTCTACTTCGGACATCGGTGACCTATCGCCTGCGATACCGGCTCCGTCCGGAAAACAAAGGGTCACTCGACCCTTGCGTCGGCCGGTAACCTGACCTTTACCGAACAGTCGGAAACGTTCGACAGACCGGATGGTCCATGACCCATCTTCCACTGCCGGGCGATAATCAGCGCCGCCGCATCGAGAGGGAGCTGGTCGACATGCTCGCCGCGATGCCGCTGGTGGGGCATGCGGATAGTCGCCGGCAATTGGTGCAGCGTCTGCGCCGGGAACTGCACCACGGCGACCGGCTCGACGACGTGGCCAACCCTCGCGGGCAGAGCCTGGAGATCGCGGGCGCCTGTCTCGGCGAGCCGCCCGAGATGGAGACGCTGGTCGAGCTGGTGCGTCTGTTCGATCCCGCCGCCGACGAACTGCCCACCCTGGAACGGCTGCGCTACGAGGCGGACGCGATCGGCGTGCTCGCCGACAGCGACTGGGCCGAGTTGCGGACCGCCCTGCTGGCCGTCCGGTTGGCCCCGCTGACGCGACTGTTGCAGCGGGCCAGTGAACACAAGCTCGCCAGCCTGCCGACGTGGTGCGCCAACGCGTGGGACGTCTTCGTCTACCTCACCGGCCAGAACGCCCCGCCCCGCGGACTGCCGCCGGGGATGCTGTTCCTCGCCCTGCTGGAGAAGGAGGTGGACACCGGGACGGCCACGCTGATCCGTCGGCGCAACCAGCGGGAGGCCACGGCACTCGACCTCACCGAGGAGCTGGACCGGCGTCGGGCCCTGGTCAACGCCGGGGGCGAGGCGACGACCCGGTATGCGTACCTGGTCATCCAGATCGAGAACGACCTGGAGCCGGGCAGCGAGCGGTACACGGTGTCGCACTACCGGCAGTGGCACGGCGGCGGCGAGTGGAACTCGAAGCTGCGCGGGCGCATCCCCGAGGTCGCCTACGACGACCTGGAGTCCACCGTGGAACGGATCGTCCACGAGATGGAGGTCGAGTGGGCGGACCGCCCGGCCGAGGTGGCGGTGGAGCTGGTGCTCCCGATCGAGCTGCTCAACGAGGACGTGCCCTGGTGGCGCAAGGAGCGGGCCAGCCAGTACCTCGACCAGAAGGTGCTGGCCATGGACTACCCGGTCGTGGTGCGCAGCCTGGACCGGTTGCGGACCACCTCCTGGCGTCGCGCCTGGCGACTGCGTTGGGACCGGCTCCAGGCCGAGCCGTGGAACAGCGGGCTCTATCGCAGCGTGCCGGACGGCCCCGGCTACCTGACCCGGATGGAGGCAGAGCTGAACTCCGACCCGAGTCTGGCCACGGTGGTGCTCAGCGCACCACCCACGACCGACGCCGAGGCGACCGTCAAAGAGATCATGACCGCGCTGCGGGCCGGTCTGCCCGTGGTGGTCTGGCACCGCACCGCGCCGACCGACACCGACTTCTGGGACGAGATCCGGTCGATGACCGCGCGCGCCGGTGTGGTGCGCCTGCCGGAGTCGGCCAAACGGTCCCGGCTGTCGGCGTTGCAGGCCCCGGCCGCCGAGCAGGACCGCCACCACGGCCGACACCTCGTCGTCCTCTGGGACGACCCGTACCGCACGCCGGAACTGGACACGCCCCACGGCACCCCGGAGGTGACCGGATGACGGACCCGACCAGCTCGCCGGAGACCACCGGGTCGACCGGCTGGCGCATCTACACCGGCACCGGACGCGCCGTCGAGGACGCCGAGCGTGACCTGCGGTGGCCGGCACCGCCGCGCTGGCGGGCCTTCGACGGCGGTCCGGACGAGCCGGCACCGCCCCAGGAGGACCCGGAGCTGGTCCGCCGGTTGGGCGAGCCGATCGTCTCCCACCTGGTCGACGAGTACGAGGTCGACGTGGTCAACGCCGCCCTGCACCTGCGGCGACCGCTGCTGGTGACCGGACGCCCGGGGACCGGTCGGTCCAGCCTGGCCTACCGGATCGCCCGGGAGCTGCGGCTCGGCCGGGTGCTGCGCTGGCCGGTCACCACCCAGGTGGGCCTGCGCCACGGGTTGTACGACTACGACGCCGTCGGGCTGGTCCAGGCCACCGGCCAGGCGGCGGCGCAGGGCGGCGACGCGCCACCGCCGCAGGTCGGCGACTACGTACGCCTCGGGCCGCTCGGCACCGCCCTGCTGCCGTACCGGCTGCCCCGGGTGCTGTTGATCGACGAGCTGGACCAGAGCGACATCGACCTGCCGCAGCAGTTGCGCAGCGTCTTCGAGGACGGCGGGTTCGAGATCCCGGAGCTGGTCCGGGTCGCCGGCCGGGCGCCGGAGGCGGTGGTGCACACCGCCGACCCGGGGCGGACCGCCACCGTACGCGGCGGCCGGGTGACCTGCCACGAGTTCCCGCTGGTGGTGATGACGTGCAGCGAGGACCGCGACTTCCCGGCCGCGTTCCTGCGGCACTGCCTGCGCCTGCGCCTGCCCGAGGCGGGCGAGGCCGGGCTCGCCTCGATGGTCGCCGCGCACTTCCCGGACGGCGCGGAGGGGTCCGCCGAGCTGATCCAGGAATACCTCTCCCGGCGTGGCGAGTGGGATCCACCGGCGGTGGACCAACTGCTCGACGCCGTACACCTGCGTACCTCCGGCGCGTTCGCCCCACGGGACCGGGGTGAGTGGCGGCGGCTGATCGAGGCACTGTGGCGCCGGCTGCCGCCGGACGGCACCGAGTGACCGGTCCCGGCGGTGGGCTCACCCGCGCCGAACTGGCCGACTCGATCTGGCTGGCCGCCCGGCTCGGGCCCGGCGCCGGGCTCGCCGGGCCACCCGGCACCGCGCTGACCACCGACCCGTCCCGCCCGGACAGCGGCCCACCGCTGTCGGAGGTCCTGCACCCGTTCCGGCAGTTGGTTCCGGGGCGCGAGCGGTACGAGTTCGACGAGGAGGCCACCGCCGAGCATCTCGCGGCGGGAGTGGCCTGGCCGGTCCTGCGCCGGACGCCGCGCGCCGGCTGGGACGCGGTGGTGGTCGTCGACGACCACCTGTCGATGGCCGTCTGGTCCGGCCGGATCCGCAGTTTCGTCAAACTGCTGCGCCGACACGTCGCCTTCCACGACGTACGGGTCTGCCGGTTGGTCACCGACGTCACGGACCCGGCCGGGGTGGTGCTGCGCGGACGGCGCGGCGGACCGGTCACCGGCCCGTCCACGGCGTTGCCGCCGGTCGGTCGCCGCCGTCTGGTCCTGGTACTCAGCGACGGGGCCGGTCCGGCCTGGCACTCCGGCGCGGTCCTGCCGCACCTGCACGAGTGGGCGGGCCGACAGCCGGTGGCGCTGGTGCACCTGCTGCCCCAGCAGATGTGGCACCGCACCGGCGTGCAGCCGCTGCGCCTGCGGCTGCGGGCCGCCGCGCCGGCGGCGGCCAACTCGCGGTGGGAGTGGCGGCACCACAACACTCTCCAGGCGCTGCTCGCGCAGGAGCCTGCACCGGCCGGCGACCGGGTGCCGGTGCCGGTGGTGGAGTTGCGACCGCGCTGGCTCGGGGCGTGGGTCGAGTTGCTCGCCTGCCGCGCGCCACGATGGATCGACATGCCCGCCCTGCTCGCCACCGACCGGGCGGGCCCGCACCGTGCCGTCGCACCCACCGGTGGGCCCGGCGCCGCCCGGCGGGTACGTGAGTTCATCTCGTGGGCCTCGCCGGAGGCGCTGCGGCTGGCCACCCACCTGGCCGCAGCACCGCTGGACCGGTCGGCCGTCCGGGTGGTGCAGCGGATGCTGCTGCCCCGGTCCACCACCCTGCACCTGGCCGAGGTGCTGACCAGTGCGCTGGTGCGGACCGTCGGCACCGGCGACGACCGCACCTTCGAGTTCCTTCCCGGCGTACGGGCCGAGTTGCTGGCAGCCGGCCGCCGCGCCGACACCGTACGGGTCTGGCAGCTCCTGTCGGCCCGGCTCGGGCGGTTCCGCCCCGCGATCGCGCACTGGGGACGGGTGCTGGACGACCCGACGAGTGTCGAGATTCCGACCGTGACCCCGGCCGACGTCGCGCTGGTCCGGATCGAGCAGGACGTGCTGCGGGCGCTGTCCGGGCGGTATCTCCCCCGGGCGCGACGACTCGGCGAGGCGCTGGCCGCGGTCGACCCGGACGGCGGTGCCGACCCGGTCGTCAGGACTCCCGTACCTGCCGATCGGGATGCGATGATAGCTGTCGGCGCTGATGCCGACGCAGACCGTAGCGTAGGTACCGAAGGAGCCGGCTTGACGTCCAGCACTCCCGCAGGCGCCACCGCCCCGACCCGCACCCCGGCCGTCTGGGGCAACATCCCGCCGCGGAACCCGAACTTCACCGGCCGCAAGGAACCGCTCGCCCAGCTCCACCGGCAGGTACGCGGCGGCACCACGGCGGTCCTGCCGCACGCCCTGCACGGGATGGGCGGCGTCGGCAAGTCCCATCTGGCCGTCGAGTACGTCTACCAGCACCAGGGCGAGTACGACCTGATCTGGTGGATCCCGGCCGAACGGCCCACCCAGATCAACGCCTCCATCGTGGAACTCGCCGCGCGGATGAACCTCGCCTCCGGGCCGGACATCGGCAGCGCCCGCGTCGCCGTCCAGGAGGCCCTGCGGATCGGTCGGCCGTACCCTCGCTGGCTGCTCGTCTTCGACAACGCCGAGAGCCCCGAGGCGCTGGTGCCGTACCTGCCCACCGGCGGGTCCGGCGACATCATCATCACCTCACGGAATCCGGGCTGGGCCAACGTCGCCCGTACGCTGGAGGTCGACGTCTTCCCCCGGGAGGAGAGCATCGAGCTGCTGCGCCGCCGGGGTCCGGAGCTGACCTCCGAGCAGGCGGACCGGCTCGCCGAGGCGCTCGGTGACCTGCCGCTCGCGTTGGAGCAGGCGGCGGCGTGGCGGGCCGAGACCGGCATGCCGGCCGAGGAGTACCTGCGGCTGTTCGAGGAGAAGCGCATCGAGCTGCTCGAACAGGCACCACCGATGGACTACCAACTGCCCGTCGCCGCCGCGTGGAACGTGTCGCTGGATCGACTCGTCGTCTCCAATCCGGCCGCCTTCCGGCTGTTGCAGGTCTGTTCGTTCCTCGCTCCGGAGCCCATCCCCCGCACCCTGTTCAGCGGCGCGCAGAACGACGACATCCACCCGGAGCTGAACGCCGCGCTGCGCGACCCGATGCGACTCAACCGCGCGATCCGCGACATCAACCGGTACGCGTTGGCCCGGGTCATCCACCGGACCAACTCGATCCAGATGCACCGGCTGATCCAGGCCGTCCTCATCGACCGGATGGCCGGACCGGACCGGGAGACCGTCCGCAACAGCGCACACCTGCTGCTCGCCTCCGGTGACCGCAACGACCCCGACTCGCCGGCGAACTGGGGCAGCTACGCCGAGCTGTACCCGCACGTGATGGCCTCCGACGCGGTCCACTCCCACCAGCCGTGGGTGCAGCAACTGGTCTTCAACGAGGCCCGCTACCTCTACTGGTGGGGCGATTTCACGGCGTCCCTGGAACTGGCCGAGCAGGCGTGGCGGGCCTGGAGCAGCAGCCTGGGCGAGGACGCGCCGATGACGCTCACCATCGGCCACTGGCTCGGCTTCATGCTCTACCGCCTGGGTCGGCACCGCGAGGCGGCCCAGCACAATGCCCGCATCCTGGAGCTCTACCAACGCAGCACCGACGAGGACACCGAGGAGTTGCTGCGCGCCATCGGCCAGGTGGCGGCCGACCTGCGGGCGTCCGGGGACTTCCGACGCGCCCTGGAGATGGACGAGGATCTCTACCGGCGGCACATCCAGGCGCTCGGCGAGGACGACCCGAACACGCTCAACGCGGCGCACAACCTGGCCGTCAGCCTCCGCCTGACCGGAGACATCCGGCGCGCGTACGAGGTCGACCGGGAGACGTACGCCCACCGGGTCCTGCTCTTCGGCGAGGACCACGCGCAGACGCTGGAGTCGCACCTCAACCTCATCATCGACCGTCGCGAACTCGGCGAGTACCTCCCCGCCCGGGTCGAGATGCAGAACGTCGTGGACCGGCTGCCCCGGGTCTGGGGCTCGGCGCAGACCCAGACGTTGACCGCGCGACGGCGACTGGCCTCCGCGATCCGCAAGGCCGGCGACCACCGCGCGGCCCTGGCACTGTCCCAGGAGGTACGCGACGGCTTCGCGGCCCGCTTCGGCGAGCACCACCCGGACACCCTGCTGGCCGCCTTCGGTCTGGCCGTCGACCTGCGCGCCACGGGTGATCTGGACGCCGCCGCCACGCTCACCGCCGAACTCGTCACCTGGTATCGGGAACTCTTCGACTCCGACCACCCGTACACGGTGGCGACGCAGCTCAACGGCGCGATCGTGGACCGGCTGCGGGGCAACGTGGCGCGGGCCCGCAGCACCAACGAGCAGGGGCTGGCGGTGCTGACCCGACGGCTCGGCCCGGATCACCCGCTGGCGCTGGCCGCGTTGATCAACCTCGGCAACGACCTCTACCACCTCGGCGAGCACGCCGCCGCGTACGACCTCGACCAACGCACCGCCGCCCGGTGCGCCGCGGTGTTCGGGCCGGACCATCCCACCACGCTGATCTGCCTCGGCAATCTCGCCCAGGATCTCGTCTCGCTCGGGCGGGAGGAGGATGCGGCCGGCCTGCACGCCGAGATCACCCAGAAGTTCGCCACGGTGCTCGGCGAGCAGCACCCCGCCACCGTGGCCGGCACCGACCTGACCATCCGGGGCGACTGCGACCTGGACCCGATGCCGTTGTAGCGCCGCCGTCGGGAGTCCCGTCGCCGTCCGGCGCAGAGCCGGGGTGCCTGACCTCGGAGAGGCCGCCACCCCGGCACCCGGCTCTCAGGCCGTGTCGACGCCGATCCAGGCGGCCAGTTCCAGCGGCTCCGGCACCGGCGTGCCCTGGTCGCGCAACCCGAGGTAGACCGCGCGGACCAGTTCCGGCCGGTCCCGCAACGCGTCGGCGGCCGGTCCCGGATAGAGGGCGGCGACGGTCAGGCCGAGACCGGCCCACGCGGCCGGTGAGCCCGGCTCGGTCGACAGTGCACCCAGGTAGCCCGCCTGGGCGTGGGCCGTCTCGCCGCAGACGTGGGCCAGTTCGGCCGGTCCCGCGCCGGAGACCCGCGCGCCGACCGCCGACGGGTCGGTGCGGAGCCGGTCGAAGCCCTCCGGGTCGGTGATCCGCCACAACTCCAGCACCGCCCGGGTGTCCAGGCGGCGGGCGGTGGCGTCCGCCGCCACGGTCGGCGCGACATCGGTTGCGGTGGGCACCGGCTGTCCCGCGATCCACGCCGCGACCAGGGCCGACACCACCTCCGGGGCGGGCGTCAGGTGGTGCGTGCGCCAACGCGCCCGGTGGTCGGCCACCGCCGCCCGAGCCGCCGCGAGCGGGTCCGCCGGCACCGGCTCGTCCTGCCAGCTCACGGCGGTGGTGGTCAGGCCCGCCACCAGGTGCCGTCCCACGTCGGTGAGCTGCGGCAGTTCGCGCATCATCCGCAGGGTGGCCCACACCTGCTCCCGCCAGCGGGCGAACTCGAAGTGCGCCAGCCCGGCCGTGGTACCGGTCGCCACCTGCCGGTACGCCCGCCAGAACTCGACGATCCCGACGAAGGCGTACACCCCCTGGATCAGCCCGCCGAGCGGGCGGGGGTCGTCGCGCCACGGCGCGTACAGCCGGTGCGGCGGCTCACCGTTCACCAGCGGGGCCAGGTGCAGCAGTCCGCCGAGCTTGATGTGCTGGAACTCGTGGACCAGCGTGACCGCCAGTTCGGGGGCGTCCTCCGGCTCGGAGACGATCATGCTGCCGAAGGCGTCCCCCGCCGAGGCGCTCATGGTCCGGAACCGTTCGGCGGCCGGTTGGGGCACCACCGAGGTCAGGCCACGGGCGATCGGCAGCGCCAGGTCGGGGCAGGCCCGCACCAGCAGCGCCCACGCCTGGTCGAGCAGTTCCCGCCACCGCTGGACGTCGGCGGCGATGTCCAGGTGCGGCGCGGTCGGCGTACGCAGGTTGCGGTAGGGGTCGATGAAGTCGAGCGTGACCTCCAGGGTGTGCCCGCCCGCCGTGGATCGGACGGTCGGCAACGGCACCCAGCCGTCGGTGCCGGCGCCGTTCGCGTCGAACTCGATGACCGTGCCGGCCACGGTCAACGTCGCCCGCCCGTCCCCGCCGACGACCTCCGCCTCATCCCACTCGTGGGCCTTCGGGACCTGGGCACCACCGAGCGTCGGCAGGACGACGAAGCCGTCCCGCACCGGCACCCGCATGGTGAAGTCGCATCCGGTACGGACGGCAGCGGCCACCGCCAGCGCGTGCAGATACCCGAGGTCCACCCAGAGCGGACCGGTGGCGGAGACCGTGGTGCCCCGCATCCGGCGCAGCGCGTACCCGGCCCAGGTGCCGACCTGCGGATGCAGGATCAGCTTCTCCACGGCCTCGCGGTCGCGTCGCTGCGCGGCGACGAGCAGCCGCCATGCCTCGGCGACCGGCGGCAGCGGGCCGGTGGCGTCGGGTACGGCAGCGGCGGCGTCCAGGACCGCCCGCAGTTGGATCTTGCGCCAACTGCTCTCGGCGGCGAGCAGTTCGGCGATGGTGTCGGCGTCAGCGGACCCGGTGGCCAGGGCCCCGAAGTGGCGCGGTTCCAGACGATGGCGCGCGGGTCGACCGACCGGCTCCGCCGCCAGATGTTGAGCGGTCACAACTTCTCCAAGGAAGGCCGGCCCCGTCAGTCGAGACGCTGGGGATTGTAGCCACTGGTGATACTTTCGGGATCGTCGACACGACGGAGGAGTCGCCGCATGATCGGGCCGAGAATCTCCTGGTCATAGTCGACCAGGAGATCAAGAGAGACATCCGCGAGATCGACGAGTTCCGAGTCGACCTCGACAGCGAACGGTTGATTCACCGGCATACCATTACCACACTCCGCACCCGATGACGGTAATGGACGCGGCAGAACAAGCATTCGTCGGTGAATAGACCGATAGCACCCGGGATGTCGCCGCCGCCACCCCTTCACGATGGACGACGTCGCAGGTCAGCGCGGTCCTCCACGGTCCGGTCAGGTCATCTGCGCACGTCAGACCACCGCCGCCTCTCCCTCTCACGATCACCGGTCGTGTCGATATCGGCAGCGGAGCGCGAAATGCGCTGCTCACCACAATGGACCGTGCTCCGCATGCGGTGGCGCAGTGGTGTTAGCGTGACGTCGTGTCCGGAACAGCCGTCGTGTTCGTACACGGTTTCTTGTCCTCGGCCGACACCTGGGCGGAATTCACCCGACTGGTTGCCCAGGACGATGCCCTGACCGGCCTTCACGTGCACACCTTCGGGTACGAATCGCCGTTGGTCTCGCTCAATCCGCTGCGCCGGATACCGCACCTCGACGACATCGCCGACGACCTGCGTACCTATCTCGCCCAGGACCTGGCCGACCACTCCCGCCTCGCGCTCGTCTCACACAGCCAGGGCGGGCTGGTGGTCCAGCGGGCGCTGGCCCGGATGCTCGCCGACAACCCGGGCGAACTCGACCGCCTCCGCCTGGTGCTCATGTACGCCTGCCCGAACGCCGGTTCGGACCTGGCCCTGCCGCTGCGCCGCACCTTCCTGCGCCGACACCCCCAGGAGGCGGACCTGCGCCCGTTGCGCGCCGCCGTCCTCGACGCCCAACGGGTGGTGCTCCGCCAGATCGTCCACGCGCCGCAGCCGACCATCCGGGTCAAGGTCTACGCCGGCGCCAGCGACGGCGTGGTCCCGCCCGCCTCGGCCCGCAGCGTCTTCCCGGACGCCGGTGTACTCCCCGGCGACCACTTCTCCATCATCCAGCCCGACTCGCACGAACACCGCTCCTACGTGGTGCTGCGGCGCGCTCTGCTCGCCCTCGACGATCCCGCGTCCTCGACCGGGGCCAGCCCGGATACGCCGGCTCCAGTCGTGCTCCCGAGTTCGTCACCGCCCGACGCCACCACAGCCGACGCCACCGTCACGCCGTCCGCGACCGGCGGCCCGGCCGCCACCGGCCACTCGGATTCGCCGGTACGGGTGGTCGGCCCGACGGCGGAGCCGACCGGTGCGGAATACGCGGAACTCGTCCGGCTGCTGCTCGACCTGCCACACATCCACGATCCGTCGTTCCGTCAGCAGCTCTACTCGCTACTGCCCGGACCCGTCCAGGAGCAGTTGCCGCGCAGTCCGGTGGCCCGGCTGGAGCTGATCGGCATGCTGAGCACGCTGTGGCGCTACCGCCACCTGGACGGCTGGCAGGCCCTCGACTCCGCTCTCACCGCGCTCGTCCCCGACCACCCGGCCACCATCGCCCTGCTCGCCCGACTCGACGCACTCGCCCGCTCGGGGTGATCCGGCATCCACGGCCCTGCTCATCGCTCAGCCGGTCATCCGACCGTGGACTCCTCGGGAAGCCAGATCGGCTGCCAGTTCGGCATCTCGTGGAAGCGCCGGAGTTCGCCCAACCCGCTGACCGAGCCGGACCAGGCGGCGTAGGGCGGGTTCTGCTCGTCGAAGCCGCTCTGCACGAAGGTGAGCTTCGTCTTCCCCTCGGACTCGGCCAGCTCCCAGGTGGTGACGCCGGGCGCTCCCCAGTCGACGGACATCCGTCGGCCGGGCTCCAGGTCGACCACCTTGGCGGCGAAGCCGTGTTCGAAGCCTCCCATGGCATACCGGCCGCCGGTCCAGGGTTCGATGCCGATCGGGTAGCCGAACCAGGCGCTGGCCTGCTCGGAGTCGGTCAGTGACTCCCAGACCTTGTCGGCCGGGGCGGCGATGACCATCTCGCCACGGAAGTCGGTGCCGGTGAAGTCCGTCTTCGGCAGCAGCGGGTCGCCGGTCAGGTGGGCTTCGAGGTTGGCGATCGCCAGGCTCCAGTAGGTCTGTAGTACGCCCCGGATGCTGGTGCCGTTGATCACGTCGTTAAAGTCGAAGTGGGTCTGCGACAGCTTCAGCACGGTGGCGTCCGGTCCGTCGGGCCTCAGCGTGATCTCGGTGGTGGTCTCCACGCCGTCGAGCAGCCAGGCGAAACGCAGCCGCTCGTCGTCGACGTGCAGTAAGCGCTGGTGCGGTGCGTCGCCTTCGGGTGTGTAGCGGCCCCAGAACTCGTACCGGTGCGGCAGCTCGACCTCGGCGTGCTCGGCGAGCCAGACGCGCAGCTCGGCCGGGTCGGTCAGGGCCTGGCGCACCCGCGCGATCGGGGCGTCGAGGCGGGCGGCGATGATCATCGGTTCAGTCATGGTCGGTTCCCTTCGGATAGCAGGCCACGGCGAGTTTGAAGGCGTCTCCCTCGGCGCCGCCGTAGCGGGTGAACAGGTTTTGTAGCGCGGACTGCAGGTCGTGTAGGAACTCCTGCCGACGCTCGGCCGGCACCCGGATCTCCCCGGAGACGCCGATGGAGGGCAGCTCCTGCGTGGTGCGGTCCAGCGCGGCGACGTCGGCCTGGACCTCCTCCATCAGGTCGAGCAGGTAGCCCAGGCTCAGCTCGTCGCGGGCGCGACGCAGTCCGATCCGGCCGACCAGACGGGGCGAGAGCCAGTACGACCGGGCGACCGCGCGGTAGATGCCCTCGGTGATGCCCCGGACCCGGCGCTGGTCGACCTGCTCGACCAGCCCGGCCGCAACGAGCTGCTTGACGTGGTAGTAGACGCGTTGCGGGGTCTGCTCCAGCCGGGCGGCCACCTCGGTGCAGGTGCGTGGCTCGGCCAACTGCCGCAGGATCTCGACGCGTTGCGGCTTGAGCAGAACCTCGGCCTGCTCGATCTGCTCCAGGTACAGGACGTCTCTCATGGCAAAAATCAGCTTGTACGTACAAATCTTCTTTGTCAATCGATCCGGGGAAAGCCGCGCCGATCGATCCGGCGCGGCTTTCCGCCGACGAGGTCAGCGGGTCAGGGCAGCCAGTCCGGTCGCAACGGGTAGCCGTTGACCGCGTCCGGGCCGTTGCGGGTGGCCAGAACCTGGTGCAACTGGATGCCGTTGCGCTCGAACGCCAGCCGGGAACCGGCCATGTAGAGCCCCCACACCCGGGCCGTACCGCCACCCACCTCGGCGACGCAGAAGTCCCAGTGCTCCACCAGGTTGCGGCACCACGCCGCCAGCGTCAGCGCGTAGTGCCGCCGCAGGTTCTCCTCGTGGTGCACCTCCAGCCCGACGTCGTGCAGCTCACTGATCACCCGCCCCGGACCGGCCAACTCGCCGTCCGGGAAGACGTACCGGTCGATGAAGGCGCCCGAGCGGTGCGGCGCCCGGTTGTCGGCCCGGGTGATGCAGTGGTTGAGCAGACGGCCCTCCGGGCGCAGCCGGTCCCGCAGGAAACCGAAGTAGGCCGGGTAGTTGCGCACCCCGATGTGCTCGGTCAGCCCGATCGAGGAGACCGCGTCGAACTCCCGCCGGGGCGCGTCGCGGTAGTCCATGTGCCGCACCTCGGCCAGCCCGGTCAGTCCCTCGCGCGCGATCGCCGCCTGCGCCCACTGCGCCTGGGCGTGCGACAGCGTCACCCCGAGGGCCTTGACGCCGTACTCGCGGGCCGCGTGCCGGACCATGCCGCCCCAGCCGCAGCCCACGTCCAGCAACCGCATGCCCGGACGCAGCGCCAGCTTGCCGGCGACCAGGTCGTACTTGCTCGCCTGGGCCTGCTCCAGCGTGTCGTCGGGACTGCGGAAGACCGCGCAGGTGTACGTCATCGACGGCCCGAGCACCTTCTCGTAGAAGGCGTTGGACACGTCGTAGTGGTGGGAGATCGCACTGCTGTCCCGCACCCGGGAGTGCCGCAGGCCGCCCACGATCCGCTTCCAGCGGGGCAGCGCCTCCTGTGGCGGCGCCGGTGGCGGCAGCAGCCGCTCCCAGCCCAGCCCGCGCACCAACGCCAGTCCCTCGGCCACCGTCGGAGTGCGTACCCGCAGCTCGTCCTTGAGCACCCGCAACGCCTCGTACGGGTCGCCCGGGTGCACCCCCTCCAGCGCCAGGTCCCCGCTCACGTACGCCCGTGCCATGCCCAGGTCGCCCGGCGCGGTGAGCAGGTACGACAGGCCCCGCTCGGATCGGATCGACAGGGTGATCCCGGCGTCGGCCGGACCGAGTCGACTGCCGTCGTACCCGGTGACCCGGACCGGCAGCGGGCCTGCGGTGAGGGCCCGGACCACGTCCGCGACACTCGGACCACGTCGGCCGCTCCCGGCCGGTGGGGTGGCGGGAACACCGGCCGCCCCCTGCTCTCGATCGATAAGGCTCATGCCGGCACTCCGCTCCGCTCCGTGCCGCCACGAGACACACTGAGCCTGATGACTCGCTCGCTAAGCTCGCTCATGCCGGCACTCCGCTCCGCTCCGTGCCGACATGAGACTCCATCGCACTGAACCTCATGACTCGCTCGCTACGCTCGCTCATGCCGGCACTCCACTTCGCTCCGTGCCGACATGAGACTCATTCGCACTGAACCTCATGACTCGCTCGCTACGCTCGCTCATGCGCGCGCTACCGCCTTTTCGTACAGTCCGGTGAGCCGATGTTCCGGGTCGTACCGGTCCCGCACGGCGCGCCACGTATCGCCGCCGTAGAGCCGGTCGAACGAATCCCGGTCGTAGTACGCGTCGGAGTAGAGCGACTTGTGCCCGCCCGACTCCGACACCGCGCGCTCGATCTCCCGGTTGACGTCGCCGTCGGCGGCGCTCTCGGCGATCGGCACGCTCCCCCAGAACCCGATGTTGACGTAGTCCTGCCCCGGCCGGAGCGGATACAGCGGCCAGGACCGCGCGGATCCCCCACCCGACGGCTCACGCAGCCGCAGCGGGCACAGCCACACCGGGGTCATCCCGACCCGGCGGGCGAACCAGTGCAGGAAGTCGGCGGTGCGGTCCAGCGGGATCTCCACGTCCTGCACCACGCGTTCCCGGGCCGGCTGGCCGCGCCAGCGGTCGATCCGGGCGGCCACCTGGTGCCGGTGTTCCAGCCGCACGATGCGGTGGTAGACGTCGCTGCGCCGCCAGCGGGCCGGCCACAGCCGCCGGACCAGCGGATGCTGCGCGCCGAACGCCGCCGAGCACCAGAACCAGTCGGTGTCCCAGCGCCACAGGTAGTCGTGGACGGTCAGCGTGTCGTGCGGCAGTCGGCGCAGCGACCGGTAGTAGATGCCCTGGCCGGTGTAGTCGGAGACCCGGCCCGGCTCGTCGGTGAAACGGGCCAGCACCAGGTACGCCTCGTCGGGGCTGAACATCACCCCGTCCATCGCGTCGACGGCCTCCCCCGCCCAGGCACGGCCGGCGGTGATCTCCGCGATCGCCTCGGTCAACGCGGTCAGGTCGGTGAACCGCACGTTGCGCAGCGCCACGTGCCCCCGGACCGGTTGCAGCTCGATACGCAGCCGGGTGGCGTAGCCGAGGCTGCCCAGCGAGTTGGGGAACGCGGCGAAGAGGTCCGCGTGTGCGCCCTCCGGCCGGGCGGTGACCAGCTCGCCCGCCCCGGTGAAGACGTCCATCTCGGTCACCGACTCGTGCGGCAGGCCGTTGCGGAACGAGGTCGACTCGATGCCCAGCCCGGTGACCGCCCCACCCAGGGTGATGGTGCGGAGCTGCGGCACCACCAGCGGCATCAGGGCGTGCCGCAGGGTCGCCTCGACCAGCCGCTCGTAGGTGCACATGCCCTGCACGTCGGCGGTGCGGGCGGCCGGGTCGACGCTGAGCACGCCGCCGAGCCCGCTGACGTCCAGGCCCGTCGCGCGCGGGGCGTCGCGCGGCCGGAACAGGTTGGAGGTCCGTTTGGCCAGCCGCACCGGCCGGCCCGGTGGCACCGCAGCGTACGACCGTCGAAGCTGAGCCACCGCCACGTCATGATCACGCAAAGCGTGCATGTGGTCACTTTACGCGTCAGCGGCGCCGTCGGCGGGCCGTCCACGCGAGAGTTACCGCACCCTCGATGGCGTACCGGCGCGGGGTGGGCCAGGATGCCGGCATGTCGGAAACCGATGGATCGGGCACCGTCTACGGCACCCGCCGTTCCGGACCGCCCCGGGATCCGGTGCTGGTGGTGGCCGGTGCGGTCGGGCTGGTCGGCGTACTGGCCGGGGTGCTGTTCGCCACCGGCCTGCTCGGCGGCGGCGACGAACCGGCACCGACCCCGGTCGCCGCCGGCCCGACGTCGGCGGCACCGAGCCCGAGCGAGAGCTTCGCGCCGCCGACCGTGCCGAGTCCCGAGCCGACACCCACCCCGTCGCCCACGCCCACCGAGGCCGACCCGAACACCGGGCCGAAGGTGGTCCGGGGCGTCGGCTCCGGCCTCTGCATCGGGCTCGACGGTGACGGCGAGCGGGCGGTGGCGAAGCTGGCCGGCTGCACCGGTGGGCCGGAGCAGCAGTGGGTGGTCAACCCGTTCGGCCCGGACACGGTGACGCTGACCAACGCCGCCCACAACCAGTGCCTCGACGTGGAGGGGCGCAGCGGCGACGACGGCGCCCGGTTGCAGCAGTTCGGCTGCCACGGCGAGGACAACCAGCAGTGGCGTCTCCAGCCGGCCGGCGACGGCGCCGTGCTGGTGGTGGCCGTGCACAGCGGCAAGTGCGCCCAGGTCCGCGACGGTGGGAGCGAGGCCGGGAACGACGTCGTCCAGGCACCGTGCGACGGCAGTCCGGCGCAGCGCTGGTCGTTGCAGTGACCGGCGGTCAGTCCCGGTAGCTCCAGGCACGGGGTGCGGTGGCGACCGGGAGCGGATCGGTGACCGCCGGTCCCCGGCGGCGGACCAGCATCACCGACAGCACCGCCGCGCCCACCGACAGCGCCCCGGCCACGTACCAGGCCAGCGTGTACGTGCCGAGTTGGTCCCGGACCAGGCCCGCGCCGGTGGCCGCGACCGCCGCGCCGAGCTGGTGCGAGGCGAAGACCCAGCCGAAGACGACCGCGCCCGAGGTGCCGAAGTACTCCCGGCACAGGGCCACCGTCGGCGGCACGGTGGCGACCCAGTCCAGCCCGTAGAAGATGACGAAGACCAGCATGCTCGGCTCGGTGGTGGCCGCGAACAGGCCGGGCAGCACCAGCAGCGATCCACCCCGCAGCGCGTAGTACGCGCCGAGCAGCAGGCGGGGGTCGTACCGGTCGGTGAGCCAGCCGGAGGCGACCGTACCGACGATGTCGAAGAGACCGACCAGCGCCAGCAGCCCGGCGGCCGTGGTCTGCGGCATGCCGTGGTCGTGCGCGGCGGGCACGAAGTGCGTGCCGACCAGGCCGTTGGTGGTCGCGCCGCAGATCGCGAACCCGGCGGCCAGCAGCCAGAACGGCCGGGTCCGGGCGGCCCGGATCAACGCGCCGACCGCGCGCGCGGCGGCCCCACCGGCCGGGGCGACGGGGGCGACGACCTCGCTGCCTCCGTACGGGGGCAGCCCGAGGTCCGCCGGGTGCTCGCGGAGCAGCCAGAGCACCAGCGGGACGACCAGCAGCGCCGCCCCGGTGACGACGAGTGCCGCCGCACGCCACCCGTACGCCCCGACCAGGACGGCCAGCAGCGGCAGGAAGACCAGTTGGCCGGCGGCCCCACCGGCGGTGAGCACCCCGGTGACCAGACCTCGGCGGCCGACGAACCAGCGGCCGGTGACGGTGGCGACGAAGGCCAGCGCCATCGACCCGGTGCCCAGCCCGACCAGCACGCCCCAGCAGAGGACGAGTTGCCAGCTCGCGGTCATGAAGACGGTCAGTCCGCTGCCGGCGGCCACCAGGGCCAGCGCGACGGCCACCACCCGGCGGATGCCGAAGCGGTCCATCAAGGCCGCGGCGAACGGCGCGGTCAGGCCGTAGAGCAGCAGGTTCACCGACACGGCGGCGGAGATGGTGGCCAGGGGCCAGCCGAACTCGGCGTGCAGCGGGTGCAGGAGCACCGACGGGGTGGCCCGGAACCCGGCGGCGCCGACCAGCGCCACGAAGGCGACGGCCGCCACGATCCAGGCCGGGTGCAGGCGGAAGGGACGATTCACCAGGCGAGTCTGCGGCGCGACGGACCGAAGGGACGAGTGGCCCGGAGGTCATGATGCGCAACAATCGGGCCATGCCTGCGCATCGCATCGCGGTCCTCGCCGTCGACGACGTGGTCGGCCTCGACCTCGGCACTCCCGCCCAGGTGTTCAGCACGGCGCGCGACGCCGACGACCGGCACTACTACGCCGTCGACACCTGCACCGCCGGTGGCCGTCCGGTCCGCAGCACCGCCGGGTTCCGGGTGCTGCCCGACCACGGGCTGGAGCTGCTGGACCGGGCCGACACGGTGATCGTGCCGGGGGTGCACGGCGAGGCGACGCTGCGCCTCGGCGTGATCGAACCCGTGGTGCTCGACGCGTTGTGCGCCGCGTACCACCGGGGTGCCCGGATCATGTCGATCTGCACCGGCGCGTTCGTGCTTGCCGCCGCCGGGCTGCTCGACGGTCGCCGGGCCACCACCCACTGGGCGTACGCCGACCGCTTCCGTCGCCTGCACCCCCGCGTCGACCTCGACCCCGAGGTGCTCTTCGTCGCCGACGACCGGCTGCTCACCTCGGCCGGGGTCGCCGCCGGGATCGACCTGTGCCTGCACGTGGTCCGTACCGACCACGGCAGCGCGGTGGCCAACCGCTCCGCGCGGCGCTGTGTGATGCCACCGTGGCGCGACGGCGGGCAGGCCCAATACATCGAACGCCCGGTGCCGCAGACGACCGACACCAGCACCGCCGCCGCCCGCGAGTGGGCCCGGCAGCGCCTGCACGAGCCGGTGAGCCTGCGCGACCTGGCCGAGCAGGCCCGGATGAGCGTGCGTACCTTCACCCGCCGGTTCCGCGCCGAGACCGGGCTCAGCCCGACCCAGTGGCTGCTGCACGAACGCACCGACCACGCGCGGCTGCTGCTGGAGAGCACCGACCTGACCGTCGACCAGATCGCCCACCGCAGCGGCTTCGGCACCACCGCCGCCCTGCGCCAGCAACTGCACCTGCGCATCGGCGTCGCGCCGTCCGCGTACCGCCGTACATTCAAAGGAAGGGCACCCGGTTAACGCCTGCGGTAGAGCAGGGGTCCCCTGCTAACAGATTCCCCGAGGCGTCAGGAGCGCAGTGCCCGCAGCTCGGTCAGGTGTCGGGGCAGGTGCACACGGGTGTGCAGGTCGATGACGCGCCCCCAGGGCAACGGCTCGTCGACGACGAGGTCGAAGCCCTCGCGCAGGTGCGTCTCCACCGGCGTGTCGGCCCCCGCGCCGAGCCGGGCCACCAGGGCGACCAGGCGATCGCTGCTGAGGCGGAGCCGATCGGCCAGCCCGGCCAGGCCACCGGCCTCGGCGACCAGCGCGTCCAGTTCCGGCCGGTGGACCTCGTCCAGCTCGTAGAAGGCGTACGGGGAGCCGGCGAGCACCGCCTCGGTCGCCTCGCTCATCAGCTCGTCGCTGGTCACCACGTGCGCCACGATCTGTTCGGCGCGGTAGGAACCGGTCGGCGGCGGCCCGAACCCGCCCGCGTCGACCTCGGCCAGCAGCGCGTCGTACGCCTGCCGCAACCCGTCGACCTCCACCCGGCCGAGCCTAGCGGCGACCGCGTCGTGACCGCAGGTAGTCGCTGACCACGTACTCCCCGAGGTCCTCGGTGTCCGGGGTGAAGACCCGGCCGCCGCTGCGCCGGGCCACCGCGTCGACGAAGCGGCGCAGCCCCGGGTCGTCACCGAGCATGAACAGGTTGAGCGTCGCGCCGTACCGGCCGAGCCGGTCCACCTCCCGGATGGTCGCCTCGACGGTCGCCGGCAACGACGGCCAGTGGAACAGTGCCTCGCCGTCGGCCGGGTCCAGGTGGGCGGTCGGCTCACCGTCGGTCACCACCAGCACCACCGGTTCGGCGTCCGGGTGGCGGCGCAGGTGCCGACCGGCGAGCCGCAGGGCGTGTTGCAGGTTGGTGCCCTGGGTCATGTCCGGCTCGACGGCGGCCAACTCCTGCTGCGTCAGCGTCGCCGCCCGCCGACCGAACCCGATGATCTGGAGCGCATCCTGCGGGAACCGGGTCGCCATCAGGTGGGCCAGGGCCAGGCCGGTCTGCTTCATCGGACCCCAGCGGCCCTGCGAGATCATCGAGTACGACAGGTCCACGCAGAGCGCCACCGCCGCCGAGGCCCGTCGCTCGGTCTCGACCACCTCGAAGTCCTCGACGGCCAACTGCACCGGCACTCCGGGACCGACCCGACGTACCGCCCGGGTCAGCGTCCGCACCACGTCGATGGGCTGCTCGTCGCCGTACGCCCATGGCCGGGAGGCGCCGGTGACCTCGCCGGCTGCTCCGGCCGACCGCAGGTCGTGCTCTCCCCGCGGACCGGCGGTCAACGCGGCGAAGACCTGCCGCAACGCGGTGCCGCCCAGGCGGCGCAGCGCCTTCGGGCTGAGCGTCAGCCCCTCCGCGTCGCGGGTCACCCAGCCCTGCCGGCGCAGCTCCCGCTCCAGTTCCCGGAGCCGGCGTACGTCGTCGGCGGCGTCCCGGCCGAGCGTACGGGCCACCGACTCGACGTCGATGTCGTCCAGCGTCGCGCCCGGGTACTCCTGACCCAACTGGTCCAGCAGGTCGTCCAGCTCGGCGATCTCGTCCAGCGCTCCGGTCGCCTCGCCATAGCCGAGCGGCTGCTCGCCCCGCATCCGCTCGCCCCGGCCCCAGCGCAGGTCGGGGCGGAGCGCCCGCAGATTGCCCTCCAGGTCGGCCAACTCCCCGGCCAGCCGGTCGCCGAGCGACTGACGCATCAGGTCGGCGAGTTCCTCCCGCTGCCGGTCGGAGAGCGAGTTCATCAGCCGCCGCCCGGCCGCCGCCCGCCGGGCCAGCAGGTCGATCAGCTCGTCGACGTCGGCCGGCCGTTCCGGGAAGAAGTCGCCGTGCCGGCGCATGAACTCGGCGAACGCGTCGGTGGTGTCCTCGGCGCGCGCATGCCGGGCGAGCAGAGCGTTCAGGTCCCGCATCATCTCGGCCAGCCGCTCCTGCACGGCCGGATCGGCGGCCATCTGGGCCGAGGAGCGCAGCCCGGCGAAACGCTGCCCGAGCACGTCGTCCCGCAACCCGTCGAGGATCCGCTGGTAGGTCTGCCGGGCCTCCTCGCTGGCCCACCGGTAGTCGGAGAGTTCCCGCACCGCCTGGGCGGTGGATCGGGGCAGGCGGTCCAGCATCGCCTCGGCGAACCGGGCCGCCTCGTCCGGGCGGCCGGACAACTCGTCGCGCTCGGCGGCCAGCGCCTGGTCCAGCAGGGCCTGGGCCCGGGTCACCGCGCCGTCCAGGTCACCCCGGCGCAGCGCCTCGCGCCGGAGCCGCCGGGCGCGGGCGGTCAACGCGTCCAGCCCGCCCCGCTCCTGCGGGCCCCGGCGCAGCAGCTCGCGCAGCGCCTCCCGCAGGCTGCCGCCGGCCAGCACCTCCTGGCCGACCTGGTCCACCGCGGCCTGCACGTCGTACGGCGGTGCCAGCGGATCGGGGCCGCCCCGCCACTGCCCGTACCGGAACCGGTTGCCGGCCATGGTCAGTCCCGGCCGCCGTACCGGGTCCGCCCCGAGTCGGTCACGTCCTTGCCCAGCCGGCGGCTCAGGTGCAGACCCTCCAGCACGAACTCGACCGCCGCAGCGGCCTGCCCGGGGCTGGGCGCGTCGCCGACACCGAGCCGGTCGAGCACCTTGGCCAGCCCCGGCACGGTGCCCACCTGGCGCAGCAGGTCGGCCGCCGACACCAGTTCCCCGGTCTCGATGGTCTCGCCCTCCTCGACCAGCGTGGTGAACCCGGACAGGTCCAGCCCGGCGAGGCGGGCCCGGAACGTGTCGGCGGTGGCGGTACGCAGCAGGTGGCCGAGGATCTCGGCCTCGCGCCCCTCCTCGCCGCTCTCGAACTCCACCTTGCCGCGCAGGGTGGAGGTCACCGAGACGGCGTCGCCCACTCGCGCCACCGCATCGGGAGAAAGGAAGGGCCCCCTACTAACGTCTACGGTAGAGAAAGGGTCCCCTCCTTTCACCTCACCCGGCAGGGCCGACGGCGACGCGGCCAGCAGGCCGGATCGGCGTAGGGCGGCGGCGGCCACCGTCTCGGCGGCGGCGACGGCGAACCGGGCGGAGACGCCGGAGCGCGGGTCGACCGAGGGCGACTCGCGGACCGCGCGGGCGAACCGGGCGAGCACCTCCAGCACGTGCTCCGGCACCTCGGCGACCAGGTCGGCCTCCTGCCGGATCAGCTCCAGCTCACGCTCCAGGTCGGTCGGGTAGTGGGTACGGACCTCGGCGCCGAACCGGTCCTTGAGCGGGGTGATGATCCGCCCCCGGTTGGTGTAGTCCTCCGGGTTGGCGCTGGCCACCAGCAGCAGGTCCAGCGGGAGCCGGAGCTGGTAGCCACGGACCTGGATGTCCCGCTCCTCCAGCACGTTGAGCAGCGCCACCTGGATGCGTTCGGCCAGGTCGGGCAGTTCGTTGACGGCGAAGATGCCCCGGTTGGTCCGGGGCACCAACCCGAAGTGGATCGTCTCGGGGTCGCCGAGCGTACGGCCCTGGGCCAGCCGGATCGGGTCCACGTCACCGATCAGGTCACCGACGCTGGTGTCCGGGGTGGCGAGCTTCTCGCCGTACCGCATCGAGCGGTGCAGCCAGCCGATCGGCAGGTCGTCGCCGGACTCGGCGACCAGCGTCCGGGACGCCGGGGTGACCGGGTGCAGCGGGTGCTCGTTGAGCACCGACCCGGGAATCACCGGGGTCCACTCGTCCAGCAGGCTCACCAGGGACCGGATGAGTCGGGTCTTGCCCTGGCCCCGTTCGCCGAGGAGCACCATGTCGTGCCCGGCCAGCAGCGCCCGCTCCACCTCCGGCAGCACCGTGTCGTCGTACCCGACGATGCCGGGGAAGCGGGGCGTGCCGCTGCGCATCCGGGCCAGCAGGTTGTCCCGCAGCTCCTGCTTGACGCTGCGGGACCGGTGGCCGGCGGCGCGCAGCGCGCCGAGCGTGCCGGGCAGGTCGGCCGGCGGGACCGGGGTCATCGAGGTCGGTGCAGTCACCCGCCCCACGCTAGCGCGCTCGGATGGCTTTCAGCTCGCCCCGTCGGATCCCCGGCTCAGCCGGGCGAGCGCGGCATCGATGGCGATCCGCTGCGACTCCTCGGCGTAGGTCTGCTGATCGACCGCCGCCAGCGCGTTGAGCCCTTCGACCAGTGCGACCAGGCTGATCGCGGTGTCCGCGCAGGCGACCGGCGGCCAGTCCGGGCGGACCTCGGCGACCAGGCCGCCGATCCGGTCCAGGAACCGCCGGTTGTAGGCGCGGTGCAGGTCGGCGAGGACCGGGTCGGCCAGCGCGGCGGCGAGGAAGCCGACCCACACCCGCGCCTCCTCGCGCTTCTCCTCGGTCGGCGAGGCGGCCTGCCACAGCACGGCCCGCAGCGCCTCCCGGGGCGAGTCGGCGGCGGCCTGGGCGGCGTCGGCGCGCTGTCCGGTACGCCGGTGCAACAGCTCCCGGGCGTGCACCAGCAACGCCTGCTTGTCGGCGAAGGTGTGCAGCACCATGCCGGTGGTGCAGCCGGCCTGTTCGGCGACCGCGCGCAGGGTGAGGCCGGGCAGACCGCGCTCGGCCAGCACCGACCAGGTGGCCGCCGAGAGGCGGTGCTGCTGGTCCGCCAGGTCCCGCCGTCTGGGCATCCGTCCCCTCCCCCGGTCGCGGTCCTACACCGTAACGTACGTTACGGTAACGCTTGTTACGGAACGCGGGAGAGGGAACGAGAATGATCTCCATCGAGCACGAGCCGTGGGACTCGACCGACGCGACCCGCCTGCGCACGGCGCAGCGGGCCGAACTCGACGCCCGCTACGGCAGCGACAACCACGAACCGGGGACGCCGCCGAGCGCTGAGACGATCAGCGTCTTCCTCGTCGCCCGCGACGCGACCGGCGCCGCCGTCGGCTGCGGCGGACTGCGCCTGCTCGGGCCCGGCTCGGCCGAGATCAAACGGATGTACGTCGTCCCGCCGGCCCGGGGCACCGGCGTGGCCGTCGCCGTCCTGCGCGCCCTGGAGGACGCGGCCCGCCAGGCCGGAGTACGCACCCTGCTGCTGGAGACCGGCACCGCCCAGCCCGACGCGCAGCGCTTCTACGAACGCGAGGGCTACCGGCGCGTCGACAACTTCGGCCCGTACCGGGACGCGCCGCTCTCCGTCTGCTACGCCCGCGACCTGCCCTGACGCACCGCCGCCGCGCCAGCGGCGGGCACCGGGGACGCGGCGGTCAACGGCCGACGCGAGCCCTGATCATGCGTGGCACGGCGGCCAGGCCGGTCAACGGGCGGAACGCCCGGGCCGCGTTGACCAGGGCGGCGTACTCGTCGTCGGTCAGGTCGATCTCGGCGGCGGCGGCGTTGCGCTCCATCTGCTCCACGCTGGACGCCCCGGGAATCGCCACCACGTTCGGGTGCCGCAGCACGTACGCCAGGGCGATCTGGCTCGGCGTGGCGTCGTGGGCGGCGGCCACCTGACGCAGCGTCTCGATCAGGGCGGTGCCCCGGGCCAGGTTCTCCGGCAGGAAGTACGGGTTGGCCCGGCGGATCGCGCCGACCGGTGGGTGGTGTGCGTCGTACCGCCCGGAGAGGAAGCCCTGGGCCAGCGGGCTGTACGCGATGACGACCCGGCCCGCCTGCGCCGCGTACGGCAACAGGTCCTGCTCCGGCTTGCGGTCCACCATGCTGTAGCGGACCTGGTTGCTCAGCACCCGCCGACCCAGCACGGTCTCGGCCACCTGCCAGCGGCGCAGGCTGTAGTTGCTCACCCCGACCTCACCGACCAGGCCGACGTCCTGCAACGCGCGCATGCCCCGCATGGTGGTGCCGTCGGCGACGAGCGGGTTGGGCGAGTGCACCTGGTACAGGTCGATGCTGCTGACGCCGAGCCGGGCCGCCGAGGCGACCGCCCGCTGCTGCACCACCGCCGCCACCGGCAGCACCGGGAAGATCTTGGTGGCCACGGTGACCTTGTCCCGGTCGGCGGCCAGCGCCGCGCCGAGGATCCGCTCGCTGCGACCGAGGCCGTAGATCTCGGCGGTGTCGAAGACGGTCACCCCCAACTCGACCGCGCGCCGGACGATGTCCGCCGCCAACCGTTCGTAGTCGGGGCCGTAGCCCCACTCCCGCGAGCCGAACTGCCAAGTGCCGAGGCCGATCTTGGACAGGGGCTTCGGGGTGTCGAGCTGCACGTAGCGCATGGGATCGACCGTACCCGCCGCGTCGTGCCCCGGCCGCCGGTCCGGCGGGCGAGGCCGCACCCGACGGTCACCAGGGGCGCGGGTTGGCCCGGTGGTTGCGGACCGTGCAGGCGGGTCCCTTCGGTGGCCCGCCGCGCGAGCCGCGCAGCCGCAGGGCGATCGACACGAGCAGCAACGTGACCAGCAGGCCGCCCGCGACCAGCGGCCAGCGCCGGCCGTCCAGGTAGGTGACCGCGGCGACCGGTACGTTGTCGGCGACCTCGGTGGTCGCGTCGGCACCGACGCCCGGCAGCCCGTCCTCGGTCTCCGGGGTGCCACCGGCCGTGCCGACCGGCGTGGTGCCCGGACGGAGCGCGTCGACCGCCACCACGTCCACGTCGGAGCAGGAGTAGTAGGTGTCGGCGGTGTCCGAGTGCTGCCAGACCGTGTAGATCACGTGTCGACCGCTGCGGTCCGCCGGCAGCCGCCCGGACATCAGGTACGTCCCGTCCCGCAGCGGTGGGTCGGTGATCCGCAGGAAGGGCAGCCGGTCCAGGTCCGCCCAGGTCAACCTCTTCGACGGGGTATAGCCCTGGCGGGTCAGGTAGATCCGGAACGTGCCCTGGTGCGCCGAGGTGGCGCGGTACTGGAAGGCGAACTCCGCCCCGGCGGTCAGTGGCGTCGCCGGCCAGTCGGTGCGCGGCAGATCCAGCCCCCGGTACGCGGACAGGCCGCCGCTGCACAGCTCCCCGTCGGGGATCACGTCCCGGTCCCGGCCGTCGACGCCGTACACCCGGATGTTGTCCCACTCGCGCAGCGCGGCACCCTCCCGCACCGCCGCGAGGCAGGCGGACGTGCCCACGTGCGGCCCGTCCGGCGCGCACGCGGCCGAGCGGCTGGCCGGGTACGTCGGGGCACCCTGTGCGGCGGCGGGCAGCGCACCGGCCGTCGTCCCGACGAGAGCGACCAACGCGACGACGACAACTCGACGTACGGCCATGTTCTCGACCTCCCACGCACCAGTACGGGCCACAGGCGTCGACAGTTCGATCTCTGCGGCCCGGATCTGGCGGGTCGGCCGGACGGCCGGCGTCAGGAGCGGTACGCGGCCACCGCCTTGGCGAACCGTTCCACCAGTTCGCGGCAGTCGTCGGTGGAGACGGTCAGGTGCGGCAGCAGCGGCATCACGCCGCCCGCGTAGCTGGTCAGCAGCCCGTGCTCGCGACACACCCCGCGCAGGTCGTGGACGTCGCGCAGCGACCAGAGTTCGCCGTCGGCGTCGCGCAGCTCGACGCCGAGCATCATGCCGACGCCGCGCACCGCGCCGATGCGGGGATCCGCCTGCGACGCGGCGTCCAGCATCTCGACCAGTTCGGCGCCGCGTCGGCGCACCGCGGGGAGGAAGCCGTCGGCGGTGAGGATGTCGAGCACCGCCAGGCCGGCCGCCGCCCCGATCGGGTGCCCGTCGGTGGTCGATCCGTTGGGGAAGCCGAGCCGCACCGGCGGGTCGGCGAGGGCCTGGTAGATGTCGCTCGCCACGACCAGCGCGGCGAGCGGGAAGTAGCCGGCGCTCAGACCCTTGCCGAGGACCAGCATGTCGGGCACCTCGGCGAGCCGCTCGACGTAGGTCATCGCGGCGACCCGTCCGGCGCCGGTGGTCACCTCGTCGGCGATGGTGTGGATGCCCCGGCGACGACACTCGACGATCAGCGTCTCCAGGTAGTGCTCCGGCGCGGGCCGGAACGAGGTGCCGGAGACCGGTTCGAACATCACCGCGGTCACCCGGTCCACCCCGACCGACTCGATGGCGTCGAGGACCGGGCGTACGCACTCGCCGGTGCACGCGTCCGGGTCGCAGGTCACCGGCGGCGGGGTCGACACGTGCACCACGTGCCCGTCGATCGGGGCGGAGTAGTCGTGCAGGATCGGCTCGTCGGTCAGCGCGGTGGCCAGCGGTCCGGTGCCGTGGTACGCGTCGTGCAGCGCGATGACGGTGTGCCGGTCCGTCTCGCCGGTCATCCGGCGGTAGAACCGGGACAGCATCGCCGCCGCCTCGGTCATCTGGCTGCCGGTGTTGCCGAAGCGTACGTGTCGCAGCGGCTGCGGCAGCAGCGCCACGAGCGCGGCGGCGTAGTCGACGGTGACCTGCGGCGGGTGTTCGTAGCGCATCACGGTGCCGCTGGGCAGCACGTCGAGCTGGCGGGTCATCGCCTGCTTCACCGACTCGCAGGAGTAGCCCAGCGTGACGTTCCACATCGACGATCGGGCGTCCAGGTACCGCCGTCCGGCGGCGTCCTCCAGGTGGCTGCCGGCACCGCTGACCAGGAACAGGTCCGGTCCGTTCTCCCGCAGGTGCGGCCCCATCGGCGTGAGGCCGTGCCAGAGCGCGTACTCGCTGTTCGTCATGGTCATCTCCGCGGGGTGAGGGGGGCCGAGGTGTCGAGTGCCGCGCGGACGATGCGGTCCGCGTCGGGTAGCAGGCCGTCGAGCAGCGCCGGGCTCACCGGCGCGGGCACCGGGACGCCGGTGAGCAGCTCGACGTGCTCGGGGCGGGCGGTGCCGGTGCGTACCAGGTGGTAGGCCAGGTCGGTCAGGACGGACCCGGCGCGGGGTTGCTCGTCGACCAGGATCACCGGCCGGTCGGGCACCACCATCGCGGCGACCCCGTCCCTGTCCAGGGGGGCCGCCGTCCGCAGGTCGACCACCCGGGCCTGGACGCCGTGCTCCGCCAGCCGCCGCGCGGCCAGCAGGCTCTCGATGACCGTGTTGCCGATGCCGACCAGGGTGAGGTCGTCACCGGGCCGGGCCAGACCGGCGACGCCGAACGGCAGCGGGTCCGCGGACGGCTCGGGCTCGGGCAGGTCGGTCCAGGTGGGGGCGAACAGGCGCGGTGACTCCAGCAGGACGACCGGGTCGGGGTGGCGCAGCGCGGTCCGCAGCAGGCCGCCGACCGCGTTCGGTGAGCCGGGTACGGCGACGACCAGGCCGGGGATCTGGCTCAGCATGCCGTACGGCACGTGTTCGTGCTGCGCACCGAGGTGCTCGCCGCCCTGGGTGACGCCCCGGATCACCAACGGCACCGAGAACTGGCCGTCGCTCATGTACCGCCACGTGGTGACCTGGTTGACCAGTTGGTCGAACGCGCTGAACAGGAACGCCACCCGGTTGACGCTGAACAGCACCCGCCGACCCACCAGGGCCATGCCCAGGGCCATGCCGAGCATCGCGTTCTCCGCGATCGGCATCCGGACCATCCGCTCGGGGCCGTACTGCGCGACCAGGTCCTCCTGCTGGAAGGTGCTGAAGTGGCTCAGGGTCGGCTGCTCGGTGAACGCCTCGCGGACCGCCTCGCCGATCGGGTGGCGGCGGCTCATCGGCCCGCCCCGATCAGGTCGGCGGTGACGGTCACGCCGGTGGTCGCGGTCGCCGGATCCGGGTCCCCGGCGGCCAGCGCCGCCCGCAGCAGCGCGTCGACCTCGGCGGCCACCTCGGCGTGCAGGGAGGTCAGGTCGGCCGTGAGTCGTCCGGCGGCGACGGTCAGCGGGTCGCGGTCGGCCCACCGTCGCCGTTCCTCCTCCGGCCGGTACTGCGGCGGCGGGTGCTGCCCGAGCTGGGTGTGGAAGTCCCGCAGGTAGGTGTGCGCGACGATCACCTGAGGTCCGGTGCCGGCCCGGCAGGCCGCCAGCGCGGTGTCGGCCGCGTCGTGCACCGCCTCGACGTCGTTGCCGTCGACCTCGACGTACGGCAGCTTCAGCCCGGCGGCGAGTTCGACCGGGCTCAGGTGGCGGACCAGGGCACTGGCCGTCTGGTCCTGCCAGCCGTTGTCCTCGCAGACCACCAGCAGCGGCAGCCGCTGGGCGGCGGCGATGGTGAGCGTCTCGTACGCGCCACCGGCTCCGAGCGCTCCGTCACCGCAGAAGACCAGCACGGCACGCCCGTCCCCGTCGAGCCGGGCGGCCATCGCGGCACCGGCCGCGATCGGGATCTGAGCGGCGACGATCGACGTCGAGCCGAGCAGACGGTGCGCCCGGTCGGCCAGATGCATCGAGCCGGACTTGCCACCGCAGAGGCCGCCACCGCGACCGAGGACCTCGCGCATCACCCGCTCGGGCGGACAGCCGGCGGCGAGCGCGTGACCGTGGCAGCGGTAGAAGCTGACCACCCACTCGGCGGGATCCCGGGCGCCCAGCACACCGACGGCGACCGCCTCCTGGCCGGTGTACGGGTGGATCGCGCCGGGCACCAGGCCCTGCTCCGCGCACCGCAGCAGGCTTTCCTCGAACAGTCGGATGGTGAGCATGTCACGGTAGGCGGACAACAGGTCCATGGTGCTTCCCGTCGTTGGCTTCTCAGCGAGTGCGGTCCCGGGCGGAGATCGCAGAACGCGGTGCGCCATACGTGATGCCGGTTCAACTTTCGGGTCGACGAGGTGCGGCGTCAACGCCTGGCCCCGAGGATGGCGCGATGCTGCCAACCTGGTCGTCGCCCTCTGACCCGTCGATTGGCGAGATCGTGCCATCTTCCGGGCCGGGCAGGTCGGTGCCGGTGGGGCGCAGGCTGCTCACGCAGCCGCCGAGCAGCGCGGCGGAGGCGAACAGGATCAACGTGGGCACCAGTCCCCACCACTGCGCCAGGGCTCCGCCGAGCAGCGCGCCGACCGGGATCGCGAAGGTCGTCGCGGCCCGCCCGAGCGCGATCACCCGACCCAGTTGGTGGGCGGGGACGAGGGACTGCTGGAGCGTGGTGGTCGCGATGAACCAGACGGTGGCGCAGAACGAGAAGATCGCCTCGTAGACCACGAGCGTGACGAAGGGCGGGGCGACGGTGGCGGCCGGGATCAGGAACAGCGCGGCACCGGCCAGCGGGGCGAACACCGGCACCACCCGGGTCATGCCGAGCCGACGGATCACCCGGCCGGCCACCGTGACGGCCAGCATGGACACCACGCTGCTGACCACGTAGGTGATCCCGATCAGCCCCGGTGACAGGTGCAGGTGCTGGTAGGCGTAGACGAGATAGAGCGCGCCGAGCGCCGAGCCACCGAAGTTGAGGGCCGCCGCGGTCACCGCCACCCGGACCAGCACCGGGCGTCGGCGCATCGCCGCCACGCCCTCACGCAACTGGTCGAGCATGCTGCCCGCCGGGCCGTCGGCGGTGGCGGCGGGACCGGTGCGGGCGCCGATCCGCAGCCGGGCGTACGCGACCACGCTGAGCAGCCGGGCCAGCGCGTCGACACCCATCGCGGCGGCGGCACCGGCCACCTGGATCAGCCATCCGGCCAGGGCGGGCCCGGCCACCTGCCCGACCGACCGGGCCCCGGCCATCGCCGAGTTCGCCTGGACCAGCCGCTCCGTCGGCACCATCCGCGGTATCGCGGCCTGGAGGCCGATCGTGACCAGGGCACCGAGTCCTCCGGCGACGACCGCGACCACGGCCAGCATCGGGATGGAGAGCACCCCCAGCAGGCCGGCGACCGGCACCGTGGCCACCACCGCCGCATAGCCGAGACTCCCGCCGACGAGCAGACGACGCGGCGACCGGGCCCGGTCGACGACGACCCCGAGCATCGGGGACGCGAGCGCGTGCGTACCGAATTCGATCGCGAACAGCGCGCTGGCGACCAGCGGTGACGCTCCCAGGTGGAGGATCGCCAGCGTGGGCAGCGCCAGCGCGGTGATCTCGGTGCCGACCACACCGGCCCCGTGCGCCGCGACCAACGGGCCGAGCCCCTCCACCCGACGCCGCAGCCGCCCCAGTCCCGCAAACATCAGCGCAGGGTATGCCGCCCGAGTGGCATCTCCGTGCCACCGCCGGACGGGAACCTTGACCATGGTGCACACCGCCGTTACCGTTTCGCCAAGCTCCGGGCGGAGAAGTGGCTGGTAGCACCGGCCGCAGGTAGGACACGAGGCACCTGGCCGGTCCCCGACCGAACCCACGGGTTCGCCGCCGGACCGCCCTGCCGGACGTGGCGCCGAGATCCCTTCCCCTGTCGGTAGTGGAGCTGGCCATGGTCCTCATTCGTCACGATGAACTCGACAACGACGCCGTCGCGTACCGCGTCTTCGGGGTGACCCGGGACAAGAAGGCGTGGCGGGCGAGCGACATCATCGGCGACGGACTGCGCCGCAAGGACTGGGACCGCACCGAGATCGCCTGGCGGGCCGCCTCGCGCGGGTACTACGCCGAGCAGGCCGGTCTGGTCGCCGCCGCCACGCTGGCGGCGAGCACCGAGGACGCGCCGTTCCGCTTCAGCCTGGCCCTGGCCACGGCGGACGAGGCCCGCCACGCGGACGCCTTCTACCAGTACGCTCGCGCGATCGGCGGCGACGTCGAACCGGACGCGCAGGAGGCGATGGAGCCACTCGACGAGATGCTGCTGAGTCTGCCGCACATGGGCCGGGCACTCGTGCACACCATCCTCGAAGGACTCGCCTCGGACGAGTTCATCCTGTTCGGCGAGATCTTCGCCGGTGATCCGCTGGCCCGCCTCTACGAGGCGGTGCGGACCGACGAGATCCAGCACATCGCCATCGGTCTGAACTATCTCTCCCGGGTCTCCGCCACCCCGGCCGGCGCCGAACTCTGGCGCGAGCACGGCCAGGAGTGGCACGACATCGGCTTCGACGTCACGGCGCTGAACAGTATCGCGACGTCCTGTGCCAGATTGACCGGCCGCGACCCCGAGAAGGTGCGGTCCTGGTTCGTCCGGCGGCACCGGGCCCGACTGCGGGCCGCCGGTCTGTCCTTTCTCGACCTCGAAGGAGGTGAACGGAAATGAAGATCAAGAAGGTGGCGATCAAGAAGGTCACGCACGGCTCCTGCAAGTACGCCGTCATCCTGTGACCGGCAGGTGAGTGATCCCGGTGGTCCGGGTGGGGGTGACCCACCCGGACCACCGGCAGCCTGCGGTGCCCCACCCGTTCGTGCCACCCGCGCCGGATCTTCCGAAAGACGAGACGATGACCATCTGCCTCGCGGCCATGCCGTGGCAGTCCCTGGACTGCCCGTCGCTGCCCATCGGACTACTCAAGGCCGTCACCGTCGCCGCCGGCCGACCGGAACCACTGAGCTACCACGGCGGCATCCGCTGGGCCGAGTACCTGCTCGACGCCAGCGACGGCGAGCTGGGGCCGCCGGAGTACACCGAGGTCGCGGAGGAGGGCCTGTTCCACGGGCTCGGCGACTGGGTGTTCGCCGGGGTGCTGCGCGGTGACGACGCGTTCGGCGTCGCGGAGCTGCGCCGGTACGCCGAGGAGCACGGTCTCGACATCGACCGGGTCACCCGGATGCGCGAGTACGCCGCCGGTTTCGTCGACGCGGCGGCCCGGGAGATCCTCGCCACCGAGCCCACCCTCGTCGGCTTCACCACGACGTTCATGCAGAACGCGCCGAGCCTCGCCACCGCCAAGCGGATCAAGGAACTGGCCCCGCACGTGCCCATCGTGCTCGGCGGCGGCAACTGCGACGGGATGATGGGCGCGGCGATCCACGAGAACTTCCCGTTCGTCGACTACGTCGTACGCGGCGAGGGCGAGATCGCCTTCCCCGCCCTGCTCGACGCGTTGGACGGCCGCATCGGCCTGGCCGCCGTACCCGGGCTGTGCTGGCGGGACGAGGACGGACGGCACGACAACCCGCAGGGCAAGCTGATCCCGCCGGCCCTGATGCCGGTGCCGGACTACGACGACTGGTTCGCCCTCATCGCCGAGTCACCGGTCGGCGAGTACGTCGAGCCGAAGCTGGTGCTGGAGAGCGCCCGGGGCTGCTGGTGGGGCGAGAAGCACCACTGCACCTTCTGCGGCCTGAACGGCACCGGCATGCAGTTCCGCGCCAAGGCGCCGGAGACGGTCATCGAGGAGCTGACCTCGCTGGTGCGTCGGCACCAGACGCTGGACGCCATCATGGTCGACAACATCATCGACAACCGCTACTACCGGGACCTGCTGCCGAGCGTGGCCGCGCTGGACTGGGACCTGCGCATCCACTACGAGGTCAAGTCCAACCTGCGCCCGGACGAGATCACCGTGCTGCGGCAGGCCGGCGTCACCCACGTGCAGCCGGGCATCGAGTCGCTGGTCAGCCCGGTGCTCAAGCTGATGGACAAGGGCGTCACCGGGGTACGCAACGTACGGACGCTGCGCGACTGCGAGGCCGCCTCGCTGACCGTCTCCTGGAGCTGGCTCTACGGCTTCCCGACCGAGTCCACCGCCGACTACGAGGCGGTCCTGCGGCAACTGCCGGCGCTGGTGCACCTGCAACCGCCCGCCGGTGCGGCGCGGATCCTGCTGGAGCGCTTCAGCCCGTACTTCGAGAACCCGCTGCTGGGGTTCCCCAACCGCCGGCCCGCCAAGATGTACGACCACGTCTACGCGCTCGCGCCGGAACGGCTGACCGACATGGTCTATCTGTTCGACACCGATCCGGCCGGACTCTCCGAGACCGACGCCGAGGGGCTGCACAAGCTGATCGGGATCTGGATCGACGCGTACCCGTCCAGCTCGCTGCGGATCCTGCACGCCGACGACGAGGAGATCGTGATCGAGGACCGGCGGGTCGGCTGGCCGGAGCAGGACCACCGGATCAGCGGGGCCGGGTTCGTGGCCGCGTACCGGGAGCTGGAGAACGGGCGTACCGCGAAGGCCCTGGCCGCCCGGGTCGCCGAGTACGGCCTGACCGACGAGGAGTTGCAGGACTGGTTGGGGAAGCTGGCCGGGGACGGACTGCTCTTCACCGAGCAGGGCCACTGGATCACCCTGGCGACCCCCACCGAACCGTTGAAGGTGAGCTGATTCCCATGACGACGGCGACGAGCTCGGTGATCGACTTCGACGCGCTGCGGACGGACCCGTCGGCGTACAGCCTGCTCGCGGTCGAACTGCCCGAGCCGTTGCGGTTCGGACAGTCCCCGGCGCAGGATCTCGACCTGTTGCGGCTGCTCCGCGCGGTCACCAGCCACGCGGTGCGGCTGCGGTGGACGCTGCGTGGTCGCCCGTCGTTCCCGCTGCACACCTACTCGCACCTGCTGCCACCGTGCCTGGGCGTGGAGTTGGACGACGTGACCCACACGGTGGCCTGGGCGCGGGACTACCGGTACGGGTCGTTCTACTACCGCCGGGGCCCGGGAATCGTCACGATCAAGGACGTCCGGCCCGGCCAGCCGGCCTCCCGGATGGTCATCGAGGACGGCGCCGACCGGTTCGAGCATCTCGCCGAGTCGGCGGACGGCCGCCCGGAGGCCGACGACGCGGAGCTGGTCGCTGACGCGGTCGAGGCAGGTCTGGCCGTCGAAGCCGACGGTCGTACGCTCGTACTCCCGTTCCGGATGCGGCACTGGCCGGTGCCATACCTGGCGGTCTGATCAGACCAGGCCGCGTCGCGCGGCATGGACACCGGCCTGGAATCGGGTGTTGGCGTCGAGCCGGTGCATCATGTCGGACACCCGTCGGGCGAAGGTCCGTCGACTCATGTGCAGCGTCGCCGCCGCCTGGTCGTCGGTGAGGCCCTCGCCGAGCGCGCGGATCAGCTCCTCGCCCTCGTCGACCCGGGCGCCCGTGGTCCGGGCGACCCGGGTGCGCTGCACCGCGGTGTCCCACATCAGGCCGAACACCGTCGCCATCGAGTCACCCATCACCACGCTGCGGATCCGCGTCAGCCGACCGTTGCACGGGTTGACCGGATCCTGGTGCGGCAGATAGACCACGGCCCGATCCCGCACCACGAGGAAGTACGGCAGGTCCACCGGGGCCGGTAGGGCGATCCCCTCCCGCGCGAGGGCCGCCACCGGCTCGGCCAACGGCTCCCGACCCGGTGTGAAGAGCAGACGGACCGTCAGGTTGCGGGCCCGCAGCTCGCCGAACACCTCCGCCGGCAGCGGCATCTGACCGGGTATGGGTGCCACGACCAGGAGTTCGTTCCGGGTCAGATCGGTCAGCTCGGCACTGAGAAGCAGGGCGCTGATGTCGGCGCTGAGCACACGCCGATCCTGATAGGCGGCCCGCTGCACGAGGTTTCTGTCAGTGATGGTGGAACGGACGGGTATTGAACTTGGGCTATCGTATATCACCTTATATGCCCATCGATAACGGCACGCGTCACCGACCGGCCAATGGCCGGCACGGTCCTGCTACATTTCCACCGGACCACGGAGAGTCAGCATTAGACGCTCCGCGCCCCATTCAGAGCGGGTGTCGGTCGCCGCTCGACCGGACGATGATCACAGCTCCCACTGCCGGATCACTTCCCAGCCGTCGAGTCGCGCGGCGGCCCGCACACAAAGATCGGCCAGACTGAGTTCGGCGGATCTCATGTCACAGATAGCGACATAGGCCCCTATCCACATCAACCCCGCTCGTTCTATTACCTTGACGTGTTCGACTCGATCGCCATCCACACGACAGCCGAGAATCAGGTCCCTCAGCCGTTCGGGCGTCAGCGGCGTCCGCGCCGTCGTCACCGGTATGAGCGTTACGGCTGACAGCTGCACGTTTCCATCCAATGTGTCGTAGACATCCCCCCGCCAACGCGCCCCCATGCTCAGCGAACGGCATCCGCGACCTAGCGCAGCGGCATTCCCCAGGAGAACCCGGCGGTCGGGCCGTCGTACTTGTTGAGGGGAACGCGTTCGCCGAGCAGCGGAGCGGAGACGCCGACCACGAGCGCGAGGGCGGCAAGGGCGATCTTCAGGCGACGAGACATACAGTCACTTTCCTTCCCGAATCAGGCAACCTGCCTAACGGTTTCCCCCATTGCACCGTCGGCCACGTCAGTCTCTTGCGACGCCGGGATACGGTCAACAAGATCCAAGTGACGGGATCGCGCCAGGCGGGATCCCGTCAGGGTGGCAGGATCTTGCCAGCCGTCTTTGCCATCTGACAATCTCTTTCCCGGCACGCCACCGGTCGGGCACGGAGCACTAGTGGGAGGGAGCAGAGTGTTCAGCACCCTGGGCATATCGACCACCGCAGAGGCCGTTTACATGACCATGTTGCGGCAGTCGACCTGGGGGGTCGCCGAGATCGCCGAGTCCTTGCGGATCGACACGCGGAAGGTGCACGACGCGCTCGACGAGCTGATCGAACTCGCCCTGGTCCGCGAGTCGCCGGTCAGCCCCGGCAAGATCACGCCGACCAGCCCCAAGGTCGGCCTCGCGGCGCTGCTCGCCCGCGCCAAGGCGGACATCGCCCAACAGCAGTACGAGATCGAGGCGACCCAGGCGGCCATCGACGCGCTCTCCGAGGCACACCACGTCGACCAGCCGGACCAGCAGGACCAACTGATCCAGATCGTGCAGCTCGACTCGGTGCGCCAGCGACTCCAGCAACTCGCCCGGCTGACCCAGGTGGAGTGCCTCTCGTTCAACCCGGGCGGGGCGCACCGGCCGGACGCGATGGCCGCCAGCAAGCCGGTCAACCAGGAGGCCCTGGAGCGGGGCGTCACCATCAAGTCGATCTATCAGGAGAGCTTCCGCAACGACCCGGACACGCTGGCCTACGCCCGCTGGTTCAACAGCCTCGGCGGCGAGACCCGCTGCCTGCCGGTGGTGCTGTTCCAGATGATCATCGTGGACCGCCGGATCGCGCTGCTGCCGGTCGACCCCACCGACGCCCGGAAGGGCGCCATCGAGATCCACAACCCAGGGATCACCGCCGCCCTCAGCACCCTGTTCGATCACGCCTGGTCCACCGCGACACCGTTCGGCGCCGCCGCGAGCGCCGACGAGAACGGGCTGGAACCGACCGAGCGGCAGTTGCTCCAACTGCTCGGTGACGGCTACACCGACGAGGCCACCGCCCGCAAGCTCGGCCTGTCGGTCCGCACCGTGCAACGGATGATGTCCGACCTGACCACCCGGCTGGGTGCGGAGAGCCGCTTCCAGGCCGGCGCCAACGCGGTGCGGCAACGCTGGCTGTGATCCGGTCCGCGCCCCGCCCCGGGAGGTCCCGCGGTGCGGTGCCACGGGGCGGGGACGCGGCGGGTCACACCGACGGCTCGCAGATCAGCCAGTCGCCGTCCTCGCGCAGCATCGACACCAGCCGCGCCTGCGTGGTGCCGTCGGCATAGCTGACGCTGACCCCGACCGTGCCGGTGGTCTTCCACGGCAGACCGTTGACCCGCAGCTCACCGGTCATCTCGTGGGAACTGGGCAGCCGCGCCTCGGCCGCCGAGGTGAACGCCTCCCGGGACTGGTCGGCGCGCACCTCGGCACACAGCGACCCGTACGCGTCGTCGAAGCGTCGCTCCTCCAACGCGCGGTAGTAGTCGTCCACCACGTCCTTGGCGACACCACCACTGCGTGCCGTCAGGAACACGGCCGAACCCGCCCCGGCGAGCACCAGCAACACGACCGCACCGACCACCACCATCAACACCGTCTTCCTGGTCTGCTCCGACTCCTGCTTCCTCATGCCGGCACTCCGCTCCGCGTCGTTCCCTGCTTCCTCATGCCGGCACTCCGCTCCGCGTCGTTCCCTGCTTCCTCATGCCGGCACTCCGCTCCGCGTCGTTCCCTGCTTCCTCATGCCGGCACTCCGCTCCGCGTCGTTCCCTGCTTCCTCATGCCGGCACTCCGCTCCGCGTCGTTCCCTGCTTCCTCATGCCGGCACTCCGCTCCGCGTCGTTCCCTGCTTCCTCATGCCGGCACTCCGCTCCGCGTCGTCCCCTGCCGGGGCGCGTCTGCCTCGATGATCTGCTCACTCCGTTCGCTCGTGTCGGCACCGAACACGGCGGTGGTCGCCCCGGCGGTCTCCGCGCCGTCGATGACCAGTTCCTGCCCGGTGAGGAAGCTCGCCTCCGGGGAGGCGAGGTAGTGGAACGCCGCCGCGATCTCGTCCGGTGACGCGTGCCGTCCGGCGGGGATCTTCGCGTTCACCTCGTCGAGCATGGCCGGCGTGTACTCGGCCAGTTGCATCGGCGTCAGCACCGCACCCGGGCTGACACAGGCCACCCGGATCCACGGGCTCAGCTCCAGGGCGAACGTGCGGCACAGTGCCACGATGCCGGCCTTGGTCGCGTTGTAGTCGGCGTAGAGCGGATAACCCCGCGCGCCGTTGACCGAGGCGGTGGCCAGCAGCACGCCGGCCCGTCGCCGCACCATCACCCGGGCCGCCGCCTGCCACAGCCCGAGTACACCCAGCAGGTTGACGTCGACGACGCGTCGGGCGTCGGCCTCGGTCAACTCCAGCACCCCGTGTCGCACGCTGATACCGGCGTTGGCGATCACCACGTCGATCGGCGCGGTCTCGGCGACCTGCGCGACCGCGTCGCGGACCGCCGACCAGTCCGCGACGTCGGTCTCGATCCACGTGACCGCCGGGTTCTGCGGATCGGCGGAGGGCCGCACGTCCAGGTTGAACACCCGGTCCCCGCCCGCGGCGAACCGTTGGGCCGTGGCCCAGCCGATGCCGCTGGAGGCACCGGAGATGATTACCGTCCGCATCGAACTCTCCCAGTTCTCGTGTGGGTCGTGGTGGGCGCGGTGGCCGCGCCCACCACCGGTGATCCCGGTCAGACCAGCACCCGGCTACCCGCCGGCACCCCGCTGCCCGACCGCAGGTTGCGGCTGACCGTCAACTTCTTGAGCCACCGATCGGTCCCGTCGTACCGGGCCCGGAACGACTTGCGGCCGTGCACCGCCTGGTAGTTGTCGACGATGAGCAGCGTGCCGCGCTCCACCACCACGTCGTGCTGGTGCGCGAGCAACTGCGAGTGCAGGGCGTCCAGCGCCCGCCGGGCGACCGCGTCGTCGTCACCGCCCACGCACCGCATGAAGGGCAGATCGATCCGCAGGTACGGCCGGGACGGATCGCCGAACAGCACGGCGACCGGCTCGGGGTCGTCCCGCATCCGCTCGACCGACCTGAGGGCCGGATGGTCCGGCTGGCTCAGGGTGAGCTGCCGGATGTGCTCGTCGTCGGGGAGGATGTGGTAGCGCGGCTGCCGCAGCACCTCGACGTCGGCCGGGTCCAGGTCCAACTCCCGGACCGACGCCACCGTGGTGGCCACCTTGTCCTCGTTGCGGACCCCGAACAGCAGCAGATAGTCGCAGCGGCTCGGGTGGAAGGCGTCCTCGGTGTGGAACTCCAGCAACGCCTCGCTGCCGTGGCCGTTCTGCCGCGCCTCGTCGCCCGCGATCGGCACGATGTTCTGGACGAGCCGGCCGCCCTGGAGCGTGGTCCAGGTGAACGGATCCCCCAGCGCCATGCCGCACAGCGCCATGAACACCTCGACCTCGGTGACGTGGCCGCCCCGCCGCTCGGCGTCCCAGTGCGTCGGCGTCGGCCCGACCTGCCGGTCGTCGACCGGGAAGCCGAGCACCGAGCAGGCCGCCGCCGGCTCGCCGTGCCGGAACTCGTCCAGGAACTCCCACAGACCGGCCGGCAGGTGCCGCACCGCGGAGCGGTGGCGGTCGTAGAAGTCCGGCTGCCGAGGATCCACGTCACCGGTCGACCGGACGGTCTCGACGATCGCGCGCAACGCCGTCAGGTCGGCGTCACTGAGCTGGTATCGGGGCCAGTCGGTGGTCACCGGGACGCTCCGGAGTCCGCCGCCATCGCCCGGGCCAGACTCGCCGGCCGCATGTCCGTCCAGGTGACCTCGACGAAGGCCAGGCAGTCGTCACGCCCGGCCGGGCCGTGTGCCACCGTCCAGCCGTCGGGCACCGGGTTCGACTCGGGCCACAGGGAGTACTGCGCTTCGGCGTTGACCAGCACCAGGTATGTGCCGTCAGGCCGGTCGAACGGGTTGGACATCTCAGGCGCTCCTGGGGGCCGACGGGACCAACTCGAAGAGGATCCCGGACGGAGGCGCGGCCACGTGACGCTCGCGGACCAGGTCCCACCCGGCCGCCTCGAACGCCTCCAACCACTCCTCCCGACTGGGGATGTAGACGCCCATCAGGGCGTGGATCAACTCGAAGCCGAGGGTGAAGATGGTGGTCGTCTCCGGGCTCGCCGGCCCCGGGGTGCGGACCACGTCGCAGAGCAGCAGTCGCTTGACGTTCGGGAACGCCCGACGCAGGTTGGCCAGCCCGTCGACACAGCGCTGCATCGGCCAGAAGTCGTGGCCCATGAAGACGCAGGTCACCACCTCCACGTCGGCGAAGACCTCGGTGGGCTCCAGGGTCAGCACGTCGCCTTGGACGATGTGGACCCGACCCTCCAGACCCGCGTCGGCCACCGACTTCTCGGCCAGTTCCACCGAACCCCGGGCGATGTCGACGCCGACCGCGCTGACCGACGGGTCCCGCTCGGCGATCCGGATCAGGCGCTGCCCGGAACCGCAGCCGAGGTCGGCGATCGCGGCGAAGTCGAGCCCGGTGACGATCTCGTCGAAGAGCGGCTCCACCTCGCTGTCGCCGATCAGGCGGGAGCCGATCGCCACGGCCCGCATGTCGCGGTGGTAGAAGTCGCCCACCCGCTGCTCGGGCGCGGCCACGTCCGGGGCGATGGAGAACAGCTCGCCACACCCCTTGACCACCCAGTAGAAGTAGCCCCGGGCGGCGTAGACGTCGGCGAAGCCCGGCCCGACGGTGTACCGGTCCCCGTCGGGCTCGACCACCTTCGCCCAGACCAGCGTGTCCAGCAGCCGACGGACCACGCCGTGGTCGAGGCGGTTGCCGGCGGCCGTGGCCACGTCCGTGCCGCCCTCGGCGTGCAACAGGTCGAGCAGGCCGATCTGGTGGCTGGCGGAGATCGCCGAAGTGACCACGTAGGACGAGAAGAGGCTCGCGGCTGCTCCGACCGTGTACGAGGGAGCGTCCACCGAATATGTCTCGACGATGGTGTCGGTCATTTGTTCCTCCTTTAGCGGATCTGCGGCGCCGCCGGAGACGACTCAGCCCACAACGCGTCCATCGTCTCGTGTGAGATGTGTCGATCCAGATCGGTGGTGGCGGCGTAACCCATGTTGATGATCGTCCGTACTCCCCCGGTGATCGGATAGACCCTGTGCAAGGTGGTGTCGGTGCGCATCAGATAGAGGTCACCGGGCACGAAGGAGGCCGAATAGGTCGGCCCGGCCAGAAACGCCCGGTGGATCTCCGGATTCTCCTTGTTCCACGTCGTCCCCGGCACGCACTGCACGAAGCCGCCGTGCTCGACCGCCGGGCACTCGATGATCCAGACCAGCGCGAAGGCGTAGTCGTCCCAGTGCCAGCCGTGCGTGTCGCCGCTCTCCTCGAGCCGGGTGATGACGTACTGCTCCGGCTCGTACGGGCAGGGCAGCACCGCCTCGCCGGCCACCTTGGACAGCAGCGCGAGCAGGGCCTGCGACTCGTACACCGCCGGAATGACCGTGCTGCGCTCGGCCACCTCGTCCCGTCGCACGTTGCGCATCCGGCGCAGTGTGTTGCCGGTGGCCGCGAACCGCAGGTCACGGCGGACCCCGGCCTCGCCGACCAGGTTCAACACCTCGGTCGCGACGGTTTCCTTCAATTCCTGCGGAACGATGAAGGACACTTTTGTGAAACCGTACTTCGCGAGGTGCTCACGTGCCTCGGTCAACTCTGCCGAGCTGACCTCGTGCGCCGCGAGTCTCGCGAGGGGATCCACCACAGAAGCTTCCACAGTTACCTCCTATTCGCTTCTCTTACGCCGTTTTCGCCCATGTCCGGGCCACCGATCGCGGCGCGGACAGCGCACTTTTCATCGCGTCGAACATGCGGCATGAACACGGTCACCCCACGGCTGACCGGAAGAACTCGACGAGCAGGGCGTTGACGGCGTCCGGCCGCTCCAGATAGCCGAAGTGCCCGCAGCGGGCGACCTCGCTGAACCGGGCGCCGGGGATCGCCTCGGCCACCTCCCGACCCAGATGCGGCGGCGTCACCAGATCGTCGGCGAAGCCGACCACCAGAGTGCCGTCCGGCGGCGGTGTGACGGCCCGGTACGCGTCGAGCCGGTCCGCCATCCGCTCCAGTTCGGTCTGGGCCTCGGCCACCTCGAGGGAGGGTGGGAAGAACTCCATCAGGTCCAGCCAGGAGCGGGCCTGCTTCTCGTCGTTGAGCGTGTGCGGGGACAGGCTCTGGATCAGCCGCCACACGGCGTACGCCTGCGGCGGCAGCTTCGCCTCCCCCAGCGCGATGGCCGCCTCCGCGGTGGCGAGCGCGCCCCGGAAGGTGTCGGTCCGGCCCCGCGTCGCCATCAGCACCGCCTGCTGCACCAGCTCCGGCCGGGTGACCATCACCTCCTGCACCACGTGCGCGCCCATCGACGTGCCGACCAGCCGGGCCCGACCGCCGCAGAGGCGCTCGACCAGGGCGACGACGTCGCCGACGAGATCCTCCACGGTCGGCTTGGCCGTGCCCGGCGGCAGCGGCGCGACCCCACGGTTGTCGAAGGTCACGACCCGGTGCCCGGCGGCCACCAGCGCCGGCACCTGGTGCAGTTGCCACACGCTGCCCGGGCTGCCGGTCCCCATCACCAGGACGACCGGCTCCCCGGTGCCACGCTCGGCGTAGCTGATCTTCGTGCCGTTGGCCACGACGAGTGGCATGACTGGCTCCTTCGAGATCCTGGGTCAGGCCACCGGAAGGGACAGGTTCCGGGCCGGTCGGGTCGGCGTCAGCGGCAGTGACCGGGTCCCGCCGACCACGGTGCGGCGCGGGCGGGGCATCGGGTCGACGTCGCTGTCGGAGACGCAGACACTCATCACCCGGTGCCCCTCGAAGAAGAGCAGCCCGCGTTCCCGCAGTCCGGCCAGCCGCTTCTCCAGCACGTCGGCCAGATGCGGCAGCTCGCCACCCAGCTTGTCCACCCGGACCGGCTTGTCCAGGTGCAGCAGCAGCTCGGTGTCGACGTCGTCGATCGGGTACACCAGCTCGGCACCCGAGCGGGTGTCCCGGACGGTGGTGCCACCGTCGGTCCGGGTCAGGGTCAGCGCCGGGCCGCTGCCCGCCGCCCACGCCGTGTTCCACTGCCCGACCCGCTCGCGCAGCGGACGCAGCCAGGTCGCCGACGAGATCATGTAGTCGGAGACGTTCTGGTCGGCGAAGTAGTAGGCCACGTCGCGCAGCCCGTCGCGGTCGAACGGGTACGTCAGCCGGTAGTGGTCCACCGGTTCCAGGTCGAGCCCGTACTCGGCGGCGTTGTTGAAGTACGGGCTGAACCGGTCGAACCGCACCGGGAAGCAGCCCTGCGGCGGCGGCAGGTGGGACAGCAGCGGCAGGTCCTCGACGTAGCGCCGGTAGGTCTCCTCGGCCTCGCCGGGGAACCCGATCAGCAGGTTCCAGACCGGGCTGATCCCGAGCCGCAGGCAGTTCTTCAGGAACTGGATGTTCTGGAACGACGACGTGCCCTTGCGCATCAGCTTGAGCGTCGGTGTCGCCATCGCCTCGATGCCCGGCTGGATCTCGTTCACCCCGGCGCGTTCCAGCACCGTCATGTCCTCGATGTCCAGGCCGACCTTCACCTCGTAGAAGATCGAGATGCCCTCGGGCGGGTCGAGCTTCGGGAACACCTCGGTGAGGTAGTCCATCGGCATGATGTTGTCCGTGCAGCAGTACTTCTTGGCCCACGGCGCGTGCGAGAACAGCCAGTCGAACTGCTTGAGCGCGTTCTCCGGTCGCATCGCCCGGTAGGCCATGGTCTGCCCGTTGAGGCCGCAGAACGTGCAGTGCGCCCGCTCGCCCCACCAGCAGCCCCGCGAGGTCTCGAAGAACAGCATCGGCTCCGCCGCGGCGGCCGGAAGCTGCACCATCTGGTCGAACGACTCACGGAACTCGGTGTAGTCCGGGTCGAAGTAGTCGTCGATGTCGGCGTTGGGGCCGATCCCCTTGCGGTAGCGGCTCTCCATCTGGTTGCGCCGGGTGACGACGCCACGGATCCGGTGCGCCCGCTCCAGGTCGTCGTCGAGCACGCTGCGCAGGAACTCGGGGAACGTGACCAGCGCCGGCCCGGAGAAGACGAAGTCGAGCTGCGGGCAGTTCTGCGCCAACGCCGCGCCCATCGGCGCCTCGCAGTTGGCGCCGCCGATCAGCGTGGTCACCGCCGGGTTGCGGTCCTTGACCATCCGGGCCGCCGCGAGACTGGGCAGGTTCTGGGTGAACATCGAGCTGAAGCCAAGCAGGTCCGCCTCGTCGAGCCGGTACTTCTCCACCATCGAGCGCAGGAAGTCCGGGAGACCCTCGCGGCGACGCAGCACGGTACGCCGCAGGTCGGCCTTAGCCGGGCCGGTGAAGTAGCGGCTGAAGTACTCGTCGACGTTGTCCGGCAGCTCCGGGAAGGCGAGTTGCCGGAACATCCAGTCCCCCACCCCGGCGACGTGGAAGTCCATGTCCCCGGCGATGGCGTCGTACTCCTGGGCGCCGAAGTAGCGGACGAAGTCGTGGTTGATGTAGCAGACCCGTACGTCGAATTCGTCCGGGAAGTCCCGGCGGACCAACGCGGAGAGCTGGCTGAGCGCGAACGACGGTCGACGCCGGTCGGCGAAGGGCATGTTGACGAGGACTAGCTGGCGCACGTGGACCCTTCCACGATCGAGGGCTGCCACCGCGAGTACTGGCGCAACCCGTACAGCAGTGGGGTGTCGGCGGTGTACTGGACGTCGGAGACCTGCCCGACCACCAGCGCGTGGTCACCGACGACCCGGACGTCGGAGAGGGCGCAGGCGGCGAACCCGCAGGCGTCCTCCACCAGCCACGGCAGCCGGTCGTCGCCCCGGGGCTGCCAGACCACCTGGTGGAAGCGGTCCGCCTGGCCGGTCGCGAAGACCTCGGCCGCCCGTTGGCCCCGGGCGTGCAGCAGGTTGACCGCGAACCGCCCCCGGTCCTCGATGGCGGCCAGCGTGCGGCTGCCCACCTTGAGGCTGACCAGCAGGGTCGGCGGCTCCAGCGTGACGCTCATCAGCGACGAGCAGGTCAGTCCCCACGGCGCACCCTCGCCGTCGACGCTGGTCACCACCGCCACCCCGGTCGGGAAGCCGCTCATGAAGGTGCGGCAGCCATCGGCCAGCGACGGCTGCGACCCGGGACGCATCGGTACGACCGTCATCACCCCTCCGCCGCCGGTTGGATGGTGCTGAGGTACTCGTAGGCGCTGGGCAGGGTCTTCACCAGCCGCTCGGCGTCGGCCCGGATACTGGCCAGCTCGGCCGACGCGCGGGTGGGGTCGATGTGCGCCAGGGCCGGCCGGGGACTCTTCGGCGCCAGACCCATGCCGAGGCAGATGGTGATCCACGAGTAGACCTCGAACCCGTGGTAGTACGGGTAGATGGTGCTCTCGTCGAGCAGCCGCACCGCCGCGGTCTCCAGCCGCTCGGCAAGCCCGTCCGGGATGGCGCGGACCTTGGTCTCCCGCCAGTAGTCGGTGTCCTGCCGGGGCGAGGCGACGTAGTGCAGGACCAGGAACTCCTTGACCCCGTCGATGACCCGGGCGACCTTGTCGTTGTAGCCGCGGATCAGCGTCTCGTCCCAGGTGTTGTCCGGGAAGTGCTTCACCAACTGCTCGATGGCGTGCTGGATGAAGAAGATGCCGGTGGACTCCAGCGGCTCGACGAAGCCACTGGACAGGCCGACCGCGACGCAGTTGTTCACCCAGGAGCGCTCGTTGCGACCGATCCGCATCCGGATGTGGTTGGCCTCCAGCTCGTCCTGCCCGGGGGCGGCGAACTCGCGCAGCGTGCGCTCGGCCTCCTCCGGCTCGCAGAACTGGTCGGAGTAGACGTAGCCGGTGCCGATCCGGCCGTACAGCGGGATGGTCCAGATCCAGCCGGCGTCCTTGGCGGTGGCCCTGGTGTACGGCGCGATCCCGTGCTCGGCCATGTCCCGGGGCACCCGCAGCGCCACCGCGCGGTTGTTCGGCAGCACGTCGGTGAAGGAGACGAACTTCTCCTTCAACGTCTGGTTGATCAGCAGGCCCCGGAAGCCGGTGCAGTCCACGAAGAGGTCACCGGTGACGTCGCCCTGGTTGCGGGTGGAGACGTGGGTGATCCAGCCCCGCTCGTCCTGCCCGACGCCGACCACGTCGTCGACCACGTGCCGGACGCCCTGCGCGACACCGAGCTTGGTCAGGTAGCGGGCCATCAGCGCGGCGTCGAAGTGGTAGGCGTACGGGAACTGCGCCCGTTGCTCGTCCAGGGTGGACCGGCCCAGCTCACCGTCGAGGCTGGCGGTGAAGAGGGTCCCGTCGAGCATCCGGGGCGAGCGCTCCGCCTCGCACAGGTACGGCGTGATGAACGAGCCCCGGTCGAAGCTCTCGGTCGGGTCGCCGAGGGCCAGGTTCCACTCGGCGGCGGTGAACCCGTCGGAGGTCCGCAGCCGCTCGAACGGGTGGAAGAAGTGGCTGCCGTCGCCGCGCCAGTTGTCGTACTTGATGGCCAGCTTGTAGGAGCCGCTGCACTGCGGCATCCAGTCCCGCTCGTCCAGACCCAGGTAGTCGAAGAAGTGCCGGATGGTGCTGAACGTCGCCTCGCCGACGCCGATCGTGCCGACCGCCGCCGACTCGACGAGGGTCACCGAGATCCGGTCCTGGAAGGCGGTCTTGAGGTAGGTGGCGGTCATCCAGCCGGCGGTCCCACCACCGACGATGACAACGTTACGGATCATCATGCCTGCGCTCCCTGGATCGCTTCCCGAACGGTCCGCACGCTGCGCGGCCGCATGTCCTTCCACACCCGGTCGATGTGGTCGAGGCACTCCTGCCGGGTGCCGCCGGTGCCCTCGTCCTGCCAGCCCGGCGGGTTCGGCCGGTCCGACCACCACACCGAGTACTGCTCCTCGTGGTTGACCACGACCTTGAAACGGACGTCATCCGGCTGCGTCATCGGTGGTTCCTCTCATGTCGTGGTGATCTCGTGGTCGCGGGCGTGCCGCAACCGGTCGGCCAACGCCGGGCCGATGGTGTCCAGTGCCGGTGCCTGCGTCATCCGGTCGTGCTCGCAGTCGACCGGCAGCACGTCGACCCGGCCGTCGACGTACGCCTGCCAGACCGTGGCCGGGTCGAGGCGGTCGTCCCAGGTCTGCGTGGCCACGAACAACTGCACGTCGCCGTGGAAGCGCCGGGGCGTGAACGCGTCCATCAGGCGGGCGTTGTTCAGCACCACCCCGGTCAGCGCCGCCACGGTCTTGGCGTCGAGCAGCTCGTCGCCCGGATCGGGCCGGTCCCCGTCGTCGGCGCCGTCGGTGGCCGAACCCGGTCGGCCGAGGGCGTCGAAGAGGAGCGCGCGGGCTTCCGCCGCGGTCTCCACCCGGACGTCCTCCACGTCCATCGCCGGGTAGCTGTCGATCAGCGTGAGCACCGCGACCCGCTCGCCGTCGGCCTGTAGGCGGGTCGCCATGGCGTGCGCTACCAGACCGCCGAAGGACCAGCCGAGCAGGTGGTAGGGGCCGTGCGGCTGGACCCGCCGGATCTCGGCGAGGTAGTCGGCGGCCATCTCCTCGACGCTGCCGGCCAGCACCTCGCCGCCGTCCGCGCCGCGCGCCTGCAACCCGTAGATCGGCCGGTCGATGCCCGCCTGCCGCAGCAGCCCGGAGTAGCACCAGCTCAGACCGCCGACCGGGTGTACGCAGAAGAGCGGCTCACCGGCACCGTGCACGCGCATCGGCATCAGCACGTCGAACGGGTCGGCGGTCACCCCGGACTCGACGGCAGCGGCGAGACCGGCCACGGTCGGGTTCTCGAACAGCGCCCGGATGGTCAGCTCCACGCCCAGCGCGGCGCGGACCCGGGACACCAGGCGGGTGGCCAGCAGCGAGTGGCCGCCCAGGTCGAAGAAGCCGTCGTCGACACCGACCGAGTCCAGGCCCAGCACCTCGGCGAACAGGGCGGAGAGCACCGTCTCGCGGGGGCCCACCGGCCCCCGGCCACCGGCGCCGCCGGTCGACTCCGGGACGGGCAGCGCCGTGCGGTCCAGCTTGCCGTTCGGGGTCAGCGGCAGCGAGTCCATCGGCACCAGCGCCGAGGGCACCATGAAGCCGGGCAGTTGTTCCCCGGCCTGCGCCCGCAGCGCGGCCAGGTCGACCTGTCCACCGGCGACCGGGCAGACGTAGGCGACCAGTCGCTGGTCGCCGGGGCGGTCCTCGCGTACCACCACGGCGACCTGGCCGACGGCGGGGTCGGCGGCCAGGACGGCCTCGATCTCGCCGAGTTCCACCCGGAACCCGCGCACCTTCACCTGGTCGTCGGCGCGCCCGACGAAGCTGAGGTTGCCGTCGAGTCCCCACCGCACCACGTCACCGGTGCGGTACATGCGCGAACCGGGCGGGCCGAACGGGTCGGCGACGAACCGGGTCGCGGTGAGCCCGGCCCGTCCCCAGTAGCCCCGGCCCAGCCCGGCGCCGGCCACGTACAGCTCACCGGCCGCGCCCGGGGCCACCATCCGCAGCGCCTCGTCCAGCACGTACAGCCGGGAGTTGAGGATCGGCTTGCCGATCAGCGGCACGTCCCCGTCCGCGACCCGGTACGCCGCGGTGTCGTTGGAGCACTCGGTCTGGCCGTAGAAGTTGTAGCTGGCCGTGTCCGGGGTGGCCCGCATCGCGTTCCACAGCGTCTCGGTGACGGCCTCGCCGCCGACCATCAGCACGGTCGGGTGGTGCCGGCCGTCGGCGAACATGCCGGCCGCGACGAGTTGCTGCATGAACGACGGCGTCAGGTCCACGAACCCGATCCGATGCCGGTCGATGTAGTCGACGAACGCCTCCGCGTCCCGGCGGACGAAGTCGTTGATGACGTGCAGCTCGTGCCCGTCGAGCATCCAGAGCAGCGAGTCCCACGAGGTGTCGAACGTCAGCGGCGCGGTGAAGCCGATCCGCAGTCGGCCGCCCCCGGCCGCCGCCACCTCGGGGCGGAAGAACGTGTTGCGGTGGCTCCAGTACAGGTTCACCATGCCCCGGTGCTCGATGACGACCGCCTTCGGTCGGCCCGTCGAGCCGGAGGTGTAGATGACGTACGCGGGGTTCTCCGGTCGCAGCGGCACGAGGCGCTCCGGGTCGGCCAGTTCCGCGTCGGAGAGCGCGGCCAGCTCGGTGCGGACCGCCTCGTCGTCGAGCTGCACCACGGGAGTGGTCAGCGGGGGCAGCGCCGCGAGTCCGGCGGCGGTGCCGAGCACGACCACCGGTGCGGCGTCGGCCAGCATGAACGCCAGCCGGTCCGCCGGATGCTCCAGGTCCAGCGGCAGGTACGCGCCACCGGCCTTGAGCACCGCGAACAGCGCCACGACCATCTCCACCGACCTCGGTACGGCCAGCGCGACCACCCGCTCCGGGCCGACCCCCCGGTCCACCAGCAACCGGGCCAACCGGTTGGCCCGCCCGTCCAGCTCGGCGAAGGTCATCCGGTGCTCGTCGTGGACCACCGCCACCTCGTCACCGGTGGCCGCCACCTGCTCGGCGAGCAGGTCGATCAGCCGTACCGGCGGCGCGGGCCGGACCGGGCCCATCCAGTCCTCGGTGAGCGCTCGACGCTCCTGCGCCGACATCACCTCCAGCTCGCTGACCGGCAGGTGCGGGTCGACGGCGGCGGCGGAGAGCAGACGCGCCAGGCGCTCGGCCAGGGCGGTCACCGACGGTTCGTCGAACAGGTCGGTCGAGTACTCCAGGTAGCCGCGCAGTCCCGCCGGGGAACCGTCCGGGCCGTAGTCCTCGAAGACGTCGAGCGTCAGGTCGTACTCGGACACACCGTGCCGGACCGCCTCGTGGCTGACCTGCAACCCGGCGAAGTCGAACGCCGCCGAGGCGTTGTTCTGGAAGGCCAGCAGCACCTGGAACAGCGGGAACCGGGCCAGCGAACGGGTCGGGCTGACCGCCTCCACGACCCGTTCGAAGGGCACGTCCTGGTGGTCGTAGGCGGCCAGGTCGGTGTCGCGTACCCGGTCGAGCAGCTCCACGAAGGTCGGGTCGCCGCCGACGTCGGTGCGCAGCACCAGCGTGTTGACGAAGTAGCCGACCATCGCCTCCAGCGCCGGGTCGCTCCGGCCCGCCGACGGGGTGCCGATCGGGATGTCGGGGCCCGCGCCCATCCGGGACAGCAGCGCGGCGAGCCCGGCCTGCACCACCATGAACAGGCTCAGCCGCCGGTCACGGGCCAGGCGCAACAGCCCGTCGTGCTGGTCGGCGTCGAGCCGCAGGGCGACGGTGTCCCCCGCGTAACTCGCCACCGGCGGGCGGGGCCGGTCGGTGGGCAGCGACAACTCCTCCGGCGAACCGGCCAGGTTGGCCCGCCAGTAGTCGAGCTGCCGGTTGACCTCGCTGTCCCGGTCGCCGTCGTCGCCGAGGATCTCCCGCTGCCAGACCGCGTAGTCGGCGTACTGCACCGGCAGCGGCGACCACTGTGGTGCCTTGCCCTGCCGCCGCAGCGAGTAGGCGTCGGCCAGGTCCCGGCTCAGCGGTGCCAGCGACGCCCCGTCGACCGCGATGTGGTGCATGACCAGCAGCAGCACGTGCAGTTCCGGATCGATCCGGAACAACTGGGCCCGCAGCGGGATCTGCGCGGCGAGGTCGAACCCCTGCGCGGTGGCCGAGGCCAGCGCGTCGGCGAGGTCCGCCTCGGCGACGTCCCGCACCGGCATCGGCGGTCGGGTCGGCGGCAGGACCGTCTGGAAGGGCACCCCGCCCTCCTCGCCGAACACGGTACGCAGCGGCTCGTGCCGCGCCACCAGGTCGGCGACGGCGGCGGCGAGCGCCTCGGCGTCGAGCGGGCCGGACAGCCGCAACGCGATCGGCGTGTTGCGGGCACCGGTGTCGGTGCCGTCCATCCGGTCCAGGAACCACAGGCGCTGCTGGCCGAAGGAGAGCGGGATGCGCTCGCCGCGCGGCACCGGGCGGACCGCCGGTCGGGCGGTCACCGTGGGGTCGATGGCCTTGGCGAGGGTGGCCACCGTCGGGTTCTCGAACAACGCCCGGATGGTCAGCTCCACCCCCAGCACCGACCGCACCCGGGAGACCAGGCGGGTGGCCAGCAGCGAGTGCCCGCCCAGGTCGAAGAAGCCGTCGTCCACGCCGACCCGGTCGACGCCGAGCACCTCGGCGAACAGCCCGCACAGCACCGACTCGCGGGGACCGACCGGCCGGCGTCCGCCACCGACGTCGCGGGTCGGTGCCGGCAACGCGGCCCGGTCCAGCTTGCCGTTGGGCGTCAGCGGCAACGCCGACAGCTTCACGATCGCCGACGGCACCATGAAGCCGGGCAGCCGCTCGGCCGCCGATGCCCGCAGCTCCTCCACGTCGACCCGGGCGCCGTCCGCCGCGCAGACGTAACCCACCAGCCGCTGGTCGCCAGGCCGGTCCTCGCGGACCACCACCGCCACCTGGCCCACCCCGGGGCCCGCCGCCAGCACCGCCTCGATCTCGCCCAGTTCCACCCGGAACCCGCGCACCTTGACCTGCTCGTCGGCGCGGCCGAGGAAGCTCAACCCGCCGTCCGGCCGCCACCGCACCAGGTCACCGGTGCGGTACATGCGCGACCCGGCCGGTCCGTACGGGTCGGCGAGGAACCGCGAGGCGGTCAGTCCGGGCCGTCCCCGGTAGCCACGGGCCAGCCCGGGACCGGCCACGTACAGTTCGCCGGCCGCCCCCGGTGCCACCAGGCGCAGCCCCTCGTCCAGCACGTAGACCCGGGCGCCCTGGATGGTGCGACCGATGTCGGCGCGGACCGACTGCGGGTCGGGCGGGCTGTCCGCGCCGTACACCCGGGAGCTGACGTCGATGGTGGCCTCGGTCGGCCCGTACGCGATGACCATGCGACGCCCGGTCGACCAGTACGCGGCCACGTCGGGCGGGCAGCCCTCGCCACCGGTGATGATCGTGCGCAGGTGCGGCAGTTCCCGTTGCGGCACGGTGGCCAGCACCGACGGCGGGATGTGCGCGTGACTGATCCGCTGCTCGGCCAGGTAGGCGTGGAGTTCCTCGCCCGCGACGGTGGTCGGCGACACCACGAGGCAGCCGCCGGTCAGCAGCGCCATCGACACCTCCGCCACCATCACGTCGAAGCTCGGTGACACCAGTTGCGACACCCGCGCGCCGGGTCGGGCGTCGTGCCGGACGATCTGGTTGGCCAACAGTCCGGCCAGACCGGCGTGGGTCACCTCGACGCCCTTGGGCCGACCGGTGGAGCCCGAGGTGTAGATGAGGTACGCCGCGTCGGCGACCCGCAGCGGGCTGAGCCGGTCGCTGTCGGACAGGTTCGCCGGGGCCGCCGCCAGGTCGATCTCCTCCAGCACCACCGTCGCGGACGCCGCCGCCACGGGTGGCACGGCCAGCCCGGCCCGGGTGGTCAGCACCACCGTGGGCGCGCTGTCGTCGAGCAGGAAGGCGAGCCGCTCGGCGGGGTACGTGAGGTCCACCGCCAGGTAGGCCGCGCCGGTCTTGGCGACCGCGACGATGGCGACGATCAGGTCGATCGAGCGGGGCAGCGCGAGCGCGACGGTCCGCTCCGGGCCGACCCCCCGGGCGACGAGGGCCCGCGCCAGCCGGTTGGCCCGCTCGTTCAGCTCGGTGTAGCGCAGCGTGCGCCCGTCCGCCTCGACAGCGGGGGCCGACGGAGTGGCCGCGACCTGTGCCTCGAACAGTTCCGGCAGGGTCAGGGTGGACGGCGCACCGGCGCTGCCCGCCCAGGTGGTGAGCAGATCCCGCCGTTCCCGCTCGGCCAGGATCTCCACCGCGCAGACCGGCGCCGTCGGCTCCGCCACCAGGTTGTCCAGCAGCCGGACCAGCCGGTCGGCCAGCAGCTCGACGGTGGTGTGGTCGAACAGGTCGGTGGCGAAGTAGACCTCACCGGTGAGCCGGTCGTCGACCAGGTGCATCATCAGCGCCAGGTCGAACTGGAGCGACGAGAGCGCCAGATCCTGCGTCCGCACCTCGACGTCGGCCAGCCCGGTGGGCTCGTCCTCGGCACCGGCCAGCGTGAACATCACCTGGAACAGCGGCGACATGCTCTGGTCCCGGACCGGGTTGAGTCGCTCCACCACCTGGTCGAAAGGCACCTCGGCGTGGCTGAGCGCGCCGAGCACCGTGCCGCGTACCCGTTCCAGCAGCTCGGCGAAGGTCGGGCCGTGCGGGCTGTCGCCCAGCTCGGTGCGGACCACGACGCTGTTGACCAGGAAGCCGACCACGTCGGCGAGTTCGGGGTGGTCGCGGCCGGTGACCGGGGTACCCACGGCGATGTCGCGCTGGCCGCTGACCCGGGCCAGGAGCACCTGGAAGGCGGTCAGCAGCACCATGAACGGCGTGACGCCCCGCGCCGCGGACAGGTCCCGCAGCCGCCGGACGGTCTCCGCCGGCACCTCCAGCCGGACCCGGTCGGCGGCGAAGCTGGGCGTCGCCGGGCGCGGCCGGTCCAGCGGCAGCCGCAGCACCGGCAGGTCGGCGAGTTGCCCCTGCCAGTAGTCGAGCGCCTCCTCGTACCGGCCGCTGTCCCGCCGCTCCCGCTGCCACCAGGCGAAGTCGGCGTAGTGCAGGGTCACCGGGTCGAGGTCCGGCGCGGTGCCGGTCCGCCGGGCCCGGTAGCACTCGGTCACCTCACGCCAGACGACCTGGTGGGACCAGCCGTCGTAGGCGATGTGGTGCAGCACCACCAGCAGCACGTGGTCGTGGTCGCCGACCCGCAGCAGGAAGCCGCGCAGCACCGGGCCGGTGCCGAGGTCGAAGGAGCGGGCCCACTCGTCGTGCAGGACCCGGGTGATCAGGTCGTCGGCGAGGCCGGTGACCGGGACCACGGGCAGCTCGACCCGGTACGGGGCGTCGACCACCTGCACCGGGCCGTCGTCGGTGGCGACGTAGCGGGTCCGCAGGATCTCGTGCCGGGCGACCACGTCGCCGAGCGCACCGGCCAGGGCGTCCACGTCGAGCGCGCCGTGCAGCCGTACCGCGACCGGCATGTTGTACGCCGGTGACTCCGGCGCGTACTGCCAGAGGAAGTAGAGCCGCTCCTGCGCGTACGACAGCGGCATCCCGTCGGACAGGCGGGGCACCGGTATCGGGGCCGGGCCGGCGATGTGCACGGTGGTGGCGAGCCGGGCGGCCATCGAGGCGACCGTGGGGGCGTCGAACACCGCCTGCACCGGCAGTTCGATCCCGAGGGCCTGCCGCAGACCGAAGACGACCCGGGTGGCCAGCAGCGAGTGCCCGCCGATCTCGAAGAAGTCGTCGTGCACGCCGATCGGCCCGGTGCGGCCCAGCACCTGCTGCCACACCTGCGCCACGGCCCGTTCGGTGTCGTCGCGCGGGGCGACCCGGTCCACCGTGCCGTCCTCGGGTGTGACCGCCGGCAGCCGGGCCTTGTCCACCTTGCCGCTGAGCGTGCGGGGCAGCCGGTCGATCGGCACGAACGCCGAGACCCGCAACTGCGCCGGCAGGCGCTCGTCCAGGTACGCCCGCAGGTCACCGCCGGTGGGCGCGGTGCCGGTCGCGGCCACCACGTAGGCCACCAGCCGGTGGTGGGAGACCCCGTCCCGGACCGCCACCACGCACGCCTCGCTGACCGCGTGGTGCCCGCGCAGCACCGCCTCGATCTCGCCCGGCTCGACCCGGTGACCCCGGATCTGCACCTGGTCGTCGCTGCGGCCGATGAACTCCACGACCCCGTCGGCGAGCCACCGGCCCCGGTCACCGGTGCGGTAGAGCCGGCTGCCGCTGTCGCTGCCGTACGGGTCGGGCAGGAAGCGGTCGGCGGTCAGACCGGGCCGGTTCAGGTAGCCCCGGGTCACCCCGTGGCCGCCGACGTACAGGTCACCGACCACGCCGATCGGGACCGGACGTAGCCGCTCGTCGAGCACGTACACGGCGGTGTTGGCCACCGGGGAGCCCACCGGCACGATGCCGGAGGCGGTGCTCACCCCGGGCCGGGCCGGGAACATGGTGCTGTCGATCGACGTCTCGGTGGCGCCCCAGGCGTTGACGATCCGGACGCCGTCCGGCAGCACGGCCAGCGCGGCGGCGTAGTCGGTGACCGCGAAGCTGTCCGCACCGACCATCAGCAGCTTGACCTCCGGCAGCCGTCGGCCGCTCTCGGTGAGGTGCGCGGTGATCGCGGTCAGCACGGCGGGCACCGTGTCGAAGGCGTCGACGTGCTCGGCCGCCAACGCGTCGACCAGCGCCTGCGGGTCCCGGGCCAGCGAGCGGGGACCGAGCACCAGGCAGCTACCGAAGGCCAGGCTCCGAACCACGTCACCGACGAAGACGTCGAAGGCGGAGCTGGCGATCGTCATCCAGCGGCGCAGCGGTCCGGGATCCCAGGTGGTCCAGGCCGCGCGCAGGTTCGCCGTGCCGCCCCGGGTGACCATCACGCCCTTCGGCGTACCGGTCGAACCGGAGGTGTAGATCACGTACGCGAGGGCGGACGGCGGCGCGGTGCGGGGTGGCCGGGCGGCCGAGGTGTCGGCGAGCGTGGCCGGGTCGTCGAGCCGGACCAGCCGCCACGGACCGGCGGGCAGGTCGGCTGCGGTGCTGGCGTCGCAGAGCACCACGGTCGGCGTGGCGTCGTCGAGCAGCACGGCGATGCGGGCGGCGGGCTGCTCCGGGTCCACCGGCAGGAACGCGGCGTCGGCCTTGAGCACGGCCAGCGGCGCGACCACGGTGTCGTGACCTCGTCCGACACAGATCGCCACCCGGTCGTCGATGCCGACGCCGAGCCCGCGCAGCAGGTTCGCGATCCGGTTCGCGCGGTCCTCGACGCCTGCGTAGTCGAGCGTAAGCCCGTCCCAGACCAGCGCGGGCGCGTCCGGGGTGGTGTCCGCGTACGCCTCGAAATGCTGCTCGACGGAGATCGACGGCGAGTAGCTGAGCCGGGTGCTGTTCCAGTCCCGCACCAGGCGACGCTCGTGGCTGGTGGAGAGGCGGTAGTCGCCGATCGGCCGGTCCGGTGCCTCGGCGATGCCGGTGAGCAACTGTTCCAGGTGCTCCACGATCCGCTCGGCCGCGTCGGCGTCGAAGAGGTCCACGCTGTACTCGAGTTCACCGGTCAGCCCCTCCGGGCTCTCCCGCAGGCCGAGCGTGAGGTCGACCTGCGCGCCCTGGGCCGCCCCCGAGTACGGCTGCACGTCCACGTCGCCCAGGTCCCAGGCGTCGTTGGCACCGGCCGCGTCGCCGTCGGTGGTGAACATGACCTGGAACAGCGGGGTGGCGCTGGCGTCCCGGGCCGGGTTGATCCGCTCGACGACCTGGTCGAACGGCACGTCCTGGTGGGCCAGGCCGTCGAGCACCACGCCCCGGACCCGGGTCAGCAGCTCGGTGAAGGTGGGGTCGCCGGAGAGGTCACCGCGCAGCACGACGGTGTTGGCGAAGAAGCCGACCAGCCCGGCGACGGCGTCGGAGTCCCGGCCGGCGACGGGCGTACCGACGGCGATGTCCGGCTGACCGGAGAGCCGGGAGAGCAGCACCTGAAAGGCGGCGAGCAGCACGACGAACGGGGTGCAGCCGGTGCTCCGGCCGAGTTCCCGCAGCCCGTCGGCGACCGACGCGGGCAGCCGGACCGGCACCCGGTCACCGGCGAAGGTGGGGGTGGTCGGACGGGGCCGGGCGACCGGCAGGTCCAGCACCGGCACCTCGGTCAGTTGCTCCTGCCAGTGCCGCAGGCCGGGCTCGTACCCGCCGTCGGCCTGACGGCGCCGCTGCCACCAGGCGACGTCGGCGGCCTGCACCGGCAGCGCGGGCAGCCGCTCGACCGCCGCCGCACCGTCCCGGTAGACGGCGGACAGTTCCCGCCACATGATCGGCAGGGACCAACCGTCGCAGGCGATGTGGTGCATCACCAGCAGCAGCACGTGCTCCTCGGGCGCCCGCCGGAACAGCGTGGCCCGCAGCACCGGCCCCTCGGCCAGGTCGAACGGCCGCAGCGTCTCCGCGTCGATCAGCTCACGCAGCATCGCCTCCGCCCCGGCCGGTACGTCGACCACCGGCAGCGGCACCGGGGCCGCCTCGTCGACCACCTGCTCCGGGCCCTGCGCACCGTCGACGTAGCGGGTCCGCAGCACCTCGTGCCGGGCCACCACCGCCGACAGCGCGGTGCCCAGCGCCGCCACGTCCACCGGGCCGGTCAGGCGTACCGCCACCGGCGCGTGATACGCCGCCGAGGCCGGTGCCAGCCGCCACAGGAAGTAGAGCCGTTCCTGGGCGAACGACAGCGGCAGTGCCTCGTCGCGCGGGGCGCGGGGGATCCCGGTGGGACGCGCGTCGCCGCGGCCCAGCCGCTCCAGCAGCAGCCGACGGCGCTCCGGGGAGAGCTGGGCGAGCCGCTCGGCGAGGGTGTCAGACATGGAGGTCCCTTCGGAACTGGGCCGTCGGTGGCCGGCTAGGAGTTCGCCAGGAGCGCCCGGACGTCCTCGTCGGACATCGACTCGACGCTGTCCAGCGCCTCGGCGAGGAGGTCGTCCTGTTCGCCGAGCGCCTCGTTGATGGCCTTGGCCAGGTCCTCGACGTACGGCGCCTCAAGGATCCGGCGCAGTTCCAGGTCCACCCCGAACGTGGTGCGGATGCGGAACGCCACCTGCACCGCCTGGAGCGAGTGCCCACCGAGGGCGAAGAAGTTGTCGCCGATGCCGACCCGCTCGACGCCGAGGATGTCGGCCCAGACAGCGGCCACCTCCCGCTCCAGGGCGTCGCGCGGCGCCACGTGGGCACCTGCGGCCTCCGGCCGCTCGGGGTCGGGCTCCGGCAGCGCCGTCCGGTTGATCTTTCCGTTCGGGGTCAGCGGCAGCGCGCCCATCACCACGAACGCGGACGGCACCTCGTACTCCGGCAGGCGCTCGGCCATGAACTCGCGCAACCCGGCCACGTCCACCGTCGCGCCGGCCGCCGGCTCCGCGTAGCCGACCAGGCGCACCGGGCCGGTGCCGGACCGCAGCGCCAGCACCACCCCGGAGGCCACCGTCGGGTGCGCCACCAGCACCGCCTCGACCTCGCCCAGCTCGACCCGGAACCCCCGGACCTTGACCTGGTGGTCGGCGCGGCCGACGAACTCCAACGTCCCGTCGGCACGCCAGGACACCACGTCGCCGGTGCGGTACAGCCGGGCACCGGGTACGCCGGAGAAGGCGTCCGGCACGAACCGGTCGGCGGTCAGCCCCGGCCGGTTCCAGTAGCACCAGGCCACACCCGGGCCGCCCAGCCACAGCTCGCCGGGAACCCCGACGCCGACCGGACGGCCCCACTCGTCCACCACGTACGTGGTGGTGTTGGTGATCGCCGCACCGATCGCGCCGGAGCTGGCCGGGACCTCGGCCAGCGGGTTGCAGGTCGAGATGCTGGTGACCTCGGTCGGGCCGTAGATGTTGTTCATCCGGGCCCCGCCCGCCCGCACCGCGGCGTCGATCGCACCGAGGTTGATCCGCTCGCCGCCGATGTAGACCTGCTTGAGCGTGGTGAAGGCGTCCGGGATCTCGTTGACCGTGGAGTTGAACAGCGCGGTGACGATCGCGACGGCGGTGACCTGCTCGCGGCGCAGCAGCTCGACGAAGCGCGGCGGCGAGAGCGCCACGTCGGTGGGGACCACCACCACCCGACCACCGTTGAGCAGCGGTCCCCAGACCTCGAACAGCAGCGGGTCGAAGGAGGCGTTGGAGACCTGACCGACGGCGCGCAGCTCCTCGGGCCGGATCAGGTCGGTGTCCCGGACCAGGCGGACGATGCCACGGTGCGGCACGACCGCGCCCTTGGGCCGACCGGTCGAGCCGGAGGTGTAGATGAGCGACGCAGCGTCCTCGGTGACCGTGCCGACCGCGGTGGCGGCGGCCCGGCCGGGCGACGGGGTCGGCACGTCGGTGATGTCGACCGTCTCGCGGCCGGTCAGCGGGAGTTGGTCGAGCAGGTCCCGGTGCCCGACCACCACCCGTACGTCGGTGTCGGTCAGCATGAACTCCAGCCGCTGTGCCGGGTAGTCCGGGTCCAGCGGGACGTACGCGCCACCGGCCCGCAGCACACCGAGCATGCCCACCACGAGGTCGGCGGAGCGCCGGCAGCACAGGCCGACCAACGAACCCCGGCCCACGCCGGACTCCGCCAACCGGGCCGCCAGCGCGTCGGCGCGGGCCAGCAGCGACGCGTACGACACCGACACCTCGCCGTCGACCACCGCGACCGCGTCCGGCGTCGACTGCGCCCAGCCCGCGACCAGCGCGTCCACGGTCAGCTCCGGAGACTGCTCCCGGGCGGTGCGGTTCCACCCGTCGACCTGGGCACGTTCGGCGGGCGAGGTGAGGTCCACCTCGACCAGCGACCGGTCCGGGTCGGCCACGATGGAGCGCAGCGCGGCCAGGTAGTAGCCGCGTACCCGCCGGATCTGCTCCGGCGAGAACTCGGTGGTGTGGTAGTCGAGCCCCATCAACAGGCCGCTGGCGCCCGGGTCGCGCAGGAAGCCGCAGACGAACGGGTAGTTGGTCGGCTCGACCCGCATGGTGGTGAACGAGTTGATCTTCGGGTCGACGATCCGGACGTCCCGGTCGGCCAGACCCCGCATGACGTGGAAGTGGTTGTAGACGAAGTGCGACTCGTAGAGCGACTCCCCGCCGGCCAGGCGCTGGATCTCCGCCATCGGGAAGCGGCGGTGCGGCAGCAGCTCGTTCTCCTCGTCGAGCATCGCCCGGATCAGGTCGGCCCAGGTGCCGCCGGCCACGGTCGCCGTCACCGGCAACGAGTTGAGGAAGAGACCCCGCGACTCGGTGCCGTCGAGCACCTCCAGGCGGCCGTTGAAGGCCATCCCGGTGGACACCTCACGGCTGCCGGTCAGGTGGGCCAGCACCCGCATGTGCGCGGCGAGCAGCACGCTCTTCAGCGGTACGCCGACACCGGCGGCCACCCGCTCCAACCCGGCGCAGAGGTCGTCCGGGATCTTCGTCTCCAGCCACCGATAGAAGTCGGAGTGTCCGGGCGGCAGTTCCCACTCCAGCAGCGGCTGCTCGTCCGGGGCGGGCTCCGCCTGCGGCAGCGGTTCCACCTCGGCGCCCTGCGGCCAGCGCGGCAGCCGGAGCCGGTTGGCCTGCCGGACCCGCGCCGACCAGAACTCCCGCTCCTGCGCCGAGGCGAGCGCCTCCCGCTCGGCCTCGACGAACTCCCGGTAGGTCGAGGCGGGCTTCGGGTCGGCGCTGCTCGACGGATCCCGCATCAGCTCCATGTAGCGCTGGAGGATCTCGGTGATCGAGGAGTGCAGGCTCCAGCCGTCGAGGATGGCGTGGTGCTCGACCAGGGTCCACTCGAACGACTCCGCGCTGCGCCAGTGGAAGACGAAGCGCCACAGCGGCGGCCGGGCCAGGTCGAACGGGACCTCGCGCAGTCCCTCGATCACCTCGACGATGCGGCGGTCCTGCTCCTGCTCGGCCAGCTCGCGGACGTCGTACACCTCGACCGGCAGGTCCGCCTCGCGGTGCACCACCTGGAGCATCTCGCTGTACTCGCTGAGGTGGAACGAGGTCCGCAGGATGTCGTGCCGGTCGACGATCTGCCCGATGGCCCGCCGGATCAGCGCCTCGTCGAACGGCGCGCGGACGTGGAAGCTGTCGACGTTCTGGTACAGCCGACGACCCTCGTCGGCCTCCATGTGGAAGATCATCCCGGCCTGGAGCACCGCCATCGGGTACGCGTCCACCGCGTCCTCGGGCAGCCGCTCCCGGTCCGCCTCGGAGATCAGCGCGAAGGGCCGCCGCTCGGCGGCGGGGGCCTGCGCGGTGGTGACCTCCCCGGCCAGCGCGGCGATGGTGGTGCGCTGGAACAGTTGCTGCAACGAGAAGTCGAGCCCCTTGGCGCGGGCCAGGCCGATCACCTGCACGCTGCGGATCGAGTCGCCGCCGAGGTGGAAGAAGTTGTCCTCCACGCTGACCTGGTCGAGTTCCAGGACGGTCGCCCAGATCTCGGCGAGCGCCTGCTCGGTCTCGTTGCGGGGCGCCACGTACGGTCGGGCCAACGCCGGACGGTCGACGCCCGGTTCCGGCAGCCGACGCCGGTCGATCTTGCCGTTGGCGGTCAGCGGGAAGGCGTCGAGCACCGTCACCACGGACGGGATCATGTGGCTGGGCAGCGTCGGTTCGAGGAACTCGTGCACCTCGGGGACGGTCAGGTCGCCGTCGGCGACCAGGTAGGCGACCAGCCGCCGTTCGGTGCCCGGCTCGCCGTGCGCGATCACCAGGCAGGCGCTCACCGCGGGGTGGGCCAGCAGCGCGGCCTCCACCTCGGCCGGCTCGATCCGGAAGCCCCGGATCTTGACCTGGTGGTCGAGGCGGCCCAGGTACTCCAGCGTGCCGTCGGCACGCCAGGTGGCCAGGTCGCCGCTGCGGTAGCGCCGGCCGCCCGGAATCTCCGGGTCGGCGACGAACCGCTGCGCGGTCAGCGCCGGCCGACGCCAGTAGCCGTGCGCCACGCCGTCCCCGCCGACATAGAGCTCACCGGGTACGCCGATCGGGGCGGGTCGGCCGTGCTCGTCCAGCACGTGCAGGCTCAGGTCGGCCACCTGCCGCCCGATCGGGCTGTGCCGTTCGGCCAGCAGATCGGCGGTGAGCAGGCAGTACGTGGTGTGCACCGTGGTCTCGGTGATGCCGTACATGTTGACCATCTCGGGACTGGTCTCCGGGTGCCGGGTCCACCAGCGACGCACCGCGTCGGGGTCCAGCGCCTCACCCGCGAAGATCACCACCCGGACGGCCAGCTCCGCCCGACGCCGCTCGTCGACGGCCTCGAACTGCCGGAACGCCCCCGGCGTCTGGCTGAGCACGGTGACCCCGGCGCGTTCCACCAGTTCGTAGAAGGCCTCCGGGTCGCGGCTCTCCCAGTAGCGCACCACCGCCAGCGTCGCGCCGTGGGTCAGCGCACCCCACGCCTCGAAGACGGAGACGTCGAACGAGGCGGAGTGGAAGAGGCTGAACACGTCCTGCGGGCCGAACTGGAACTGCTCCTCGGTGGCCGCGAACAGCCGCAGCACGCTGCGGTGCGAGACCATGACCGCCTTCGGCAGCCCGGTCGAACCGGAGGTGTAGATGAGGTACGCCGGGTCGTCGACCGCCGGGGGCACGAGGTCCGGGGCGGCGGCGGTGTCGGCGCGTACCGCCTGCTCGATCGCCACGGTGCGGACGTCCTCGGGCAGCGTCAGGTCGGCCGGGATCGCGTCGCGCTGCGCCACCACGACCCGCAGGCCGCTGTCGCGCACGATGAAGTCGAGCCGGTCGGCCGGGTAGTTGGGATCCAGCGGCACGTAGGCCGCGCCCGCCCGCAGCGCGCCGAGCATCCCGACCACCAGGTCGGTCGAGCGGCGGCAGCAGACACCCACCATGTCGCCCCGGCCGACACCGGCCCGCCGCAGGGTGGCGGCCACCGCGTCGGCGGCGGCCAGCAGGTCCGCGTACGTCGTGCGGGTCTCGCCGTCGAGCACCGCGACGTGGTCGGGGCGCTGCCGCGCGTGCCGGGCGACCAGGTCGCCGATGGGCGCGTCGACGGGGAAGGTCCGGGTGATGCCCGACCAGCCCTCGATCGTGTCGCGCTCCTGATCCGGCAGACCGCAGACCTCGGCGACGGACCGGTCCGCGTCGGCGACCAACCGCTGCACCAACGTGAACCACTGCGCGGCGAAGCGGTCCATGGTGGAGGCGTCGAAGAGGTCGGTGGCGTACTCCAGCTCCACCCGCATGCCGTCCGCGCCGGTGTCGTAGACCAGCAGGGTGAGGTCGAACTTGGCGGTACCGGTGTCGATGCCGACCGGGGCGGCGGTGACGTCGTCGCCGAGCCGCCACCCGGCGGGGTCCTGACGTTGCAGCACGAACTGCACCTGCACCAGGGGCGACCAGGCCAGCTCGCGCTCCGGCGCAAGCGCCTCCACCAGGGCCGCGAACGGCACGTCCTGGTGGTCCTGCGCGTCGGCCGAGGCGGTCCGGACCCGGCCGACCAGGTCGGCGAAGGTCGGCGCGCCGGACGTGTCCACTCGCACCGCGAGGGTGTTGACGAAGAACCCGACCAGGTCGTCCACCTCCGGCACCGGCCGACCGGCGACCGGCGTGGCCACCACCACGTCGGTACGGCGCGACCAGCGCCCGAGCAGCAGCGCGAAGCTGGCGAAGAGGACGTCGAAGACGGTGCTGGACCGCTGCCGGGCCAGCGACCGGACGGCCTCGGCCACCTCGGGCGACAGCTCGGCGTGCCGGGTGCGTCCGGCGTAGCTCTGCACCGGGCGGCGGACCCGGTCGGCGGGCAGCTCCAGCACCGGCGGCAGGTCGTCGAGCTGCTGCCGCCACCACTCGACGCCGTCGGACAGACGCTCACCGACGAGCTGGTCCCGCTGCCAGGCGGCGAAGTCGCCGTAGCCGAGAATCCGGTCCCGGGCCGGGGGCCGGGCACCGGCGACCAACGCCCGGTACGCCTCGGCGAGTTCACCGAGCAGGATCTCCAGCGACTGCCCGTCACAGGCGACGTGGTGGATCGACAGCCAGAGCAGCCACCGGTCGTCGGCGTGCCGGATCAGACCGGCGCGCAGCAGCGGCGCCCGCGACAGGTCGAACGGTTCGGCGACGGCGGTCCGCGCCGCGTCCAGCGCCGCCGCCTCGGCTCCCGTCCCGGCGGTACGCAGGTCGTCGACCCGCCACGACACCGGCGTGCCCGCCTCGGCCCGGAGCAGCCGGGGCCGACCCACCTCGGTGTCGATGGCGGTCCGCAGCGACTCGTGCCGGTCGACCAGGAGCTGCACCGCCGCGCCCAGCGCGTCGGGGTCCACCGCGCCGGTCAGCGCGAAGGCGACCGGCACGTTGTAGAGCGGCAGTCCGGGCCGCCAGCGGTCGAGGAACCACAGGCGTTCCTGCCCCGGCGACAGCACCGTCGGCTCGCCGGTGGCGGCGATGACCGGCCGGGCGGCGGTGTCGGTGATCCCCGCCTGCGCGAGCAGGTGGTCGATGAGGTCGTCCTCGGTCGGCCCCAGCGACCCGGCGGAATCAGTGGTCGTCACCAGTGTTCTCCTTCGTTGCGGACGCGGTGCCGAGTCGTGCGGCGCGTTCGGTGGGGCTGAGTCGGCGGACCTGCATGACGACGGCGGCGATCTGGTCGAGCCGGCCGGCGTCGGGTCCCTCGACGCGCAGGCGTCGGGCCAGATCGGCGACGGTGGGTTGTTCGACGAGATGGCGTACGGAGACCGGGGTGCGCAGCGTGCGCTCCAACCGTCCACAGACCTGCACGGCGTGCAGCGAGTGCCCGCCGAGGCCGAAGAAGTTGTCGTCGAGGCCGATCCCGGCGACGTCGAGCACCTCGCCCCAGACCTCGGCGATGATCTGTTCGAGCGGATCGACCGGTGCCCGGAAGGCGACCTGGTCGGCCCGTTGGTCGGTGTCCGGATCGGGCAGCGCCGTCCGATCGATCTTGCCGTTCGGGGTGATCGGCAGCGTGTCCATCACCACGAACGCCGACGGCACCGCGTACTCCGGCAGCCGTTCGGTCAGGAACTCGCGCAGCTCCGCCACGCTGACCGGGGCGCCCGCCACCGGCTCCACGTAGCCGACGAGCCGCACCGGGGCACCCTCGGACCGGACCGCGACCACCACCGCCGAGGCCACCGCCGGGTACCCCAGCAGCGCCGTCTCGACCTCGCCCAGCTCGACCCGGAACCCCCGCACCTTCACCTGGTGGTCGGCGCGGCCGACGAACTCCAACGACCCGTCGGGGCGGCGGAACACCACGTCCCCGGTCCGATAGAGCCGGGCACCCGGCACACCGGAGAAGCCGTCCGGCACGAACCGGTCGGCGGTCAGCCCCGGCCGCTCCCAGTACCCCCAGGCGACCCCCGGACCGCCCAGCCACAGCTCCCCGGGTACGCCGACACCGGCCAGCCGCCCCGCGTCGTCCACCACGTAGGCCCAGGTGTTCGCGATCGCCGTGCCGATGGCTCCCGTGCTGGTGGGTCGCGCGGTCAGGCGGGTGTAGGTGGCGAAGGTGGTCACCTCGGTCGGGCCGTAGATGTTGTGCAGCCGCGCCGGACCCTGTCCACCCTCGACGACCCGACCCACCGTCCCCGGGTCGAGGCTCTCGCCGCCGAAGTAGAGCTGGTCCACGTCGGCGAAGGCGTCGGGCACGGTGTTGACGGTGGCGTTGAACAACGCGGTGGTGATGAAGACCGTGGTCACCGCCCGGGTACGCAGCAGGGCGGCGAGACCCGACGGGGAGAGGACCGTCTCGGTCGGCACGATCACCACCCGCCCGCCGTTGGCCAGCGCACCCCACACCTCGAAGGTGATGGCGTCGAAGCTGGCGTTGGCGAGCTGGGCGAGGACGGTCCGTGGGGTCAGCTCGACGTAGTCGGTCCCACCCACCAGGCGGGTGATGCCGCGATGCGGCACCACCACGCCCTTCGGGTCGCCGGTCGAGCCGGAGGTGTAGATGACGTAGGCGGCGTCGTCGCCACCGCGTACCGACCGGTCCGGCTCGGCACCGGCGATCGGGGCGAGATCACCGGCGGCCTCCGGCAGGGTCACGGCGTGCCGGTCACCGAGCGGGAGCTGGTCGAGCAGATCCCGATGCCCGACCACCACCCGCGCGTCCGTGTCCGCCAGCATGAAACCCAACCGCTGCGCCGGATGGTCCGGGTCCAACGGCACGTACGCGCCACCGGCCCGCAACACCGCCACCATCCCCACCACGAGATCGGCCGACCGCCGACAACAGAGCCCCACCAGGGAGCCGCGGCCCACCCCCAGTCCGGTCAACCGCGCCGCCAAGGCGTCGGCCCGGGACACCAACGACCGGTACGACACCGACACGTCCCCGTCCACCACCGCCACCGCGTCCGGCGACACCCGGGCCCACTCGGCCACCAGCGCGTCCACGGTCGACTCGGCGGGATAGTCGCGGGCCTGCCCGGCCCAGTCCAGGAGTCGGCGCTCCTCCTCGGCGGGCAGCGCGGACACCGACGTGATCGGGGCGTCGACGTCGGCGAGCAGCCGCTCCAGCAGCACCGTCCACTGTGTGGCGAAGCGGTCGGCGGTGGACTCGTCGAAGAGGTCGGTCGCGTACTCGACCTCCACCCCGAGGTCCGGCCCGCCGGTGTCGACCACCGCCAAGGTGAGGTCGAACTTCGCGGTGCCGGTGTCCACCGAGTCGAGTTCGGCGACCAGGCCGTCGGACTCCCAGCGGCCCCGGGCGTGCTGGTTCATCCCGAAGGCCACCTGGGCGAGCGGGGCCCGGCTCTGGTCCCGGTCCGGGTCGAGCGCGTCCACCAGGGCGGCGAACGGGATCTGCTGGTGCGCCTGGGCGGCGGCGGAGACGGCGCGTACCCGGTCGACCAGGTCCAGGAAGGTGGGCGCGCCGCTCAGGTCGGCGCGCAGCACGACGGTGTTGACGAAGAAGCCGACCACGTCGTCGAGTTCGGGCAGCGGGCGCCCGGCGGCCGGGGTGGCCACCACCACGTCGGTCCGGCCCGACCAGCGGCCGACCAGCAGCAGGTACGCGGTCACCAGCAGGTCGAAGACGGTGACCGAGTGGGTCCGGGCAGCGGCCCGCAGCGCCGCCACGGTCGAGGGGCGCAGCCGGTGCCGCAGGGTGGCCCCGACGTGGGTCGCCACCGCCGGGCGACGGCGGTCGGCGGGCAGTTCCAGCAGGCTCGGTGCGTCGGCCAGCCGCTGCCGCCACCAGGCGACCTCGTCGGCGATCACCTGCGGCGTCAGCACCGCACGCTGCCAGGCGGCGAAGTCGACGTACGTGGGTGCTCGAAAGGAGGGGGCCCTTTCCATACACGAGGCGTTAGTGGGGGGCCCTTCCTTACCGAAGATCTGGGCGAGCAGGATGTCCAGCGACCAGCCGTCGCAGGCGGCATGGTGGACGGAGAGCCAGCAGAACCACTCGTCGTCGGCGATCCGGACCAGCCCACCCCGCAACAGCGGGGCCTGCGCCAGGTCGAACGGTCGGGCGACCCCGGCGGCGGCCAGTCGCCGCCCCTCCGGCTCGCCTCCGGCGCGGGCGTCCGCCACCGTCCAGTCGATCTCGGTCCGGTCGGCGGTGCGGGCGACCGGACGGCCGTCGACCGTCGCCAGCGCCGTGCGCAGCGCCGGGTGGGCGGCCACCACCGCCCGGACGGTGTCGTGCAGCCGCTCGGGGTCGACCGGGCCGGTCAGCCGCACCAGCACCGGGACGTTGTAGAGGGCCGAGCCGTCCCGCAGCCGGTCCAGGTACCAGAGCCGCTCCTGCCCGAACGACACCACCGGGTCACCGGTGTGCGCGGTGAGAGCGGGCAGTACGGCCGCCGGCTCACCGGCGTCGACGAGCGCGGCGAAGTCGGCGAGGACCGGGTGGGCGAAGAGCTGGTCCACGCTGAGCGCCACCCCGCGCTCGGCCGTCGTCCGGGCGACGACCTTGGCGGCCAGCAGGGAGTGCCCGCCGAGGGCGAAGAAGTTGTCGTCGGCGCCGACCCGGTCCAGGTGCAGCACGTCGGCCCAGACGGCGGCGAGCAGCCGCTCGGTCGGGGTGGCGGGCTCGATCGGCTCGCCGGTGGGCAGGCTCTCCACGGCCGCCGCCACGGCGTCCGCCGTACCCGCGGCGGGCAGCCGTCCGGTGCCCGCCACCAGCTCGGTCAGGATCCCGTCGAGTCGGTCCAGGTGGGCGGCGACGCTCACCGGGCCGTACCGGTCCTCGTCGTGGTCGCAGCGCAGCACGAGCCGCCCGTCGCGGGCGGTGAACTCCAGGACGGCGTCGCACCAGACGGTCTCGTGTTCGAGTTCGGCGACCTGATCGGCGTCGAGTCCGTCACCGAGCGCGCCGAGCGGCACCACGGCGATCCGTGCCTCGCCGTCGCCCGCCGGACGCGCCGTCGGCAGCGCCGTGGCGGCGCGCTCGGCCAGCCGCCGCAACGGTAGTTCCGGTTCGACCGCGCAGTGCAGCGCGCGCAGGGCGACGCCGTCGGTGGGGTCGGCGACGATCACGCCGACCACCGCCGTCGTCGCGGCGGTCCGGCCCCGGTCACCGGCCACCAGGGCCTGCGTCGCGGCGGCGAGCACCGCCGCCGGGGTGCTGCCGAGGTCGACGGCGAGGGCGGTCAGGTCCGCCTCGGTGACGTCGAGCGCCCGGCTGGCCTCGCCGCGACGGAACGACAGGCCGGGCATCACCTCGTCGTCGGCGGCGAGGGTCGCGGCCACCAGCGGGGCGCGGCTGACCTCGACGGTCATGGCCGGTCCGTCCCGGCGTCCGGCGGGGTGACCGTGTACGCCCCGATGACCAGGCGGGACAGGCCGCCGCGCAGCATGGTGTCGACGGCGATCTCCGGAGTCCGCACGATGGGCTGCCCGCGCAGGTTGAAGGAGGTGTTCAGCAGCACCGGGATGCCGGTCCGGTCGGCGAACGCGGTCAGCAGCTCCCAGAGCAGCGGATTGCCCTCGCGGGTGACGACCTGCACCCGGGCGGTGCCGTCGAAGTGGGTGACCGCGCCCAGCGAGTCCCGGTGCTCCGACCGCGTGCGGGTGGTGAACAGCATGTGCCGGAAGCGTTCCTCGTCGCCCGGCTCGATCTCGAAGTACGTCGACGCCGCCTCTTCGGTGACCACCGGCGCGAAGGGACGGAAGTCCTCCCGGCGCTTGATCAGCGCGTTGATGTGGTCGCGCATCCGCGCGTCCCGCGGGTCCGCGAGGATGCTGCGGTTGCCCAGCGCCCGGGGGCCGAACTCCATGCCGCCCTGGAACCACGAGACGACCTCACCGGCCTCCAGCGCCTCGGCGGTCTCGGCGAGCAGCCGCGCCCGCTCCGGTACGTGCCGGACCACCACGTCGGTCCGGCCACCGACAGCCGCGCCGATCTCCTCGTCGGTGTACGAGGTGCCCCAGTACGGCATGGACATCGCCGGGATCCGCGTCGCGGGCTCCTGCTGGGCCTGCGCGTAGAGGGCCGCGCCGACGGCCGAGCCGTCGTCGCCCGCGCCCGGCGGGATGAAGATGCGCTCGAACAGTCGGCTGCGGGCGATCACCCCGTTGGCGGAGCAGTTCAGCGCGACGCCACCGGCGTAGCAGAGGTCGCGTAGCCCGGTCTCGCGCCGGAAGTGCCGCAGCACGTGCACCAGGCAGAGTTCCACCACCGCCTGGAGGGCGGCGGCGACGTCCCGGTGCCGCTGCTCGACCGGGGTGCCCGGCTGCCGGGGCGGGCCGAAGCGCTCGACGAGCAGGGCCAGCACGCCCCGGTGCGTCTCCCGCTCCCGCAGGTCCCGGTCGGCGGCCAGCGCGGACACCGTGAACGTGCCGCCGTCGAGCAGCTTGACCAGCTTCGACATCTCGGCGAAGTGGGTTCGCCGGTCCCCGAAGGCGGCCAGGCCCATCACCTTGTACTCGTCCATCATCATGTCGAAGCCGAGGTACATGGTGAAGACGCCGTAGAGCGTGCCGATCGAGTGCAGCGCCGGGATGCGGTGCAGGATCTCCAGCTTGCCGCCGGTGCCCGCCGCCACGGTCAGGCTCTCCGTCTCCCCCATCCCGTCCACGACCAGGACCAGCGCCTCGTCGTACCCGCTGGGGTAGTAGGCGCTCGCGGCGTGGGCGAGATGGTGCGGTACCGGCACGAGCTTGGCGGCCCAGTCCACGCTCGGGAACTCCCGCCGCAGCCAGGTCACCTGCACGTCGGGGTCGTAGACCTCGGCGTACCGGGCGGCCAGGTAGGGATCGGACAGGTCCAGGTCGGCGGCGCGGTGGGCGAAACCGTGTGCGACGACGTCGATCTCGTCGGGGGTCACGCCGGTACGTCGGAGCGCGTCGCGGATCGCGTGCGCCGGGAAACTGCCGGTCGCCTTCTCGGCGGTGTACCGCTCCTCGGCCGCCGCGGCCCGCACCACACCGTCCACGACGAGTGCCGCCGCCGAGTCCAGGCCCTGCACGACCCGGTACTCGCGGGCGTCGAGGTCGGGCAGCTCGCGGCGTTTGAAGTCGACGCTGTTGTGCAGCCCGCTGATGCCCAGAACCTTCATGATGGCGTCTCCTCGGAGCCGGCCCGACGGTGGATGTGTGCCGTCGCCGCCTCCCGCAACGCCCGCCGGTCGACCTTCTGGCTGGGCGTGAGGGGCAGCTCCGGTAGCGCGACGATCCGTTGCGGCAGCAACGCGGTGGGCAGCGACGCCGCCAGGTGCTCGCGGAGAGCCGCGTCGGTGACCGCCGGACCGTCCCCGCCACTGCGCACGTACAGCACGAGCCGCTGGTCGTCCTCGGCGGCGGCGACCACCACCGCCGCCGCCTGGGTCACCGCCGGATGGCGCTCGGCGTACGTCTCGATCTCTTCGAGCTCGATCCGGTGTCCCCGGATCTTGACCTGGTTGTCGGCGCGCCCGTGGTACGACAGCGTGCCGTCCGGACGCCAGGCGCACAGGTCACCGGTGCGGTACTCGTCGTGCCGGAACACCGCGCCGGTGCGCTCGGGGTCGCCGAGGTATCCGACGGCGAGCTGCGGACCGCCGACGTGCAGTTCACCGACCTGCCCGACCGGCACCGGTCGCCCGTCCCGGCTCCGGACCACGGCGACGGTGCCGGGCAGTGGCGCGCCGATCGGCACCGGGTCGGGCACCGGCCGGTCGAGCCGGTGGGCGGTGCACCAGATGGTGGCCTCGGTCGGGCCGTAGACGTTCCACACGGTGGCCCCGGTCCCCACCAGACGGTCGGCCAGGTCGGTGGTGACCGCCTCGCCGCCGCAGAGCAGCGTCCGCCCGGCCAGGTCGCCCGAGAGGTGCGGCAGGATCAGCCGCCAACCCGACGGGGTGGCCTGGATCAGGTCGGGCCGGGCCTCGGAGAGGTACCCGCCCAGTCGGGCCGGGTCCCGGCGCGTCGCGTCGTCGACCAGCAGCAGCCGACCGCCGGTGGCCAGCGGCAGGAAGAGTTCGAGCAGCGAGATGTCGAAGGTCAGCGCCGTCGTGCCGGCCACCGTCGGGGTGCCGGGTGTCAGCAGGTCGGCGAAGGTGACGACGCAGTGCGCCAGCGCCGCGTGCGACACCCCGACCACCTTGGGACGGCCGGTCGAGCCGGAGGTCGACATCGCGTACGCGAGGTCGTCACCGCTCGGCGGGTCACCGGCGGGAAGCGGGTCACCGGCGGGAAGCGGGTCACCGGCGGGAAGCGGGTCACCGGCGGGCGCGTCGTCCGGTGGCGGCACCACCCGGCAACCCGGCCGGGTCACCGCCTGCGGGTCGGCCAGCACCGCGAACCGCGCGTCCGCGGTGTCGAGCAGGGTGTCCAGCCGGGCACGCGGATGCGCGGGGTCGACGGGCAGGAACGCGGCCCGCAGCGACCACACGGCCAGCAGGGTGACCACCAGCTCGGCCCGGCGGGGCAACCCGACCGCGACCACGTCGCCGGGTGCCACGCCCGCCGCGCGCAGGACGTGCGCGTACCGGTCGGCCGACGCGACGAGCTCGGCGTAGCTGACGCTGCGGGTCGCGTCCTCGATCGCGGTGGCCTGCGGGCGGGCGTGCGCCTGGGCGCGGACCAGGGCCGGCACGCTCTCGCCGGGGGCACGGCCCGGGCGGTGGGCCGCGGCGACGATCCGCAGGTCCTCGTCGCCGCAGAGGTCGAGCGCCCCGACCGGTACGTCGTCCGCCGCCGCGAGGACGCGCTCGACGCGCCCGGCCAGCAGCGCCGCGTCGGCCGAGGGGGTGACGTCCGCTCCGGTGACCAGGATGTGCGGCCCGTCGCCGTGGTCTACCCGGATCGCGGTGTCGGCGCCGAGGCGCGCCATCTGCTTGCCGACGACGGCGTCGAGGACGGACCGGCGGGCCCGCCACGGCGCCGACACGGTCACCGACCGCCCGGTCGCCGGGTCGGTCAGCTCGCCGGTGACGGTCGGCGCGGCACCGGCGTGCGCGAGCACCAGCAGACTGGCCGCCACCGTCTCGACATTGACCGACGCACTCGCTCCAGCGGCGTTTCCCGAAGCCACCAGCGATCGCGTCATCGCGCACTCCCTAATACCGGCGGGGGCAGAGAAAAGCAATTCATCGCGCCGCCGTCCACCCCATTCGTGCTGGACGAGTGATCCTCGAATTACTGTCCGTGTCCGGCAATTGGATCGGGTCCCGCCGGGTTACGAGGCAGCACGCTAGGAGTGACCGGATCGGGGTGTCAACGGCCGCAGCCGGGCGGAACCAATCGGACATGTCACCGAGGATTGGTGCAGATACCCCGGTTACCTCGTCATCTTCGGGCCGTTTTTGCCTAATTCCGGAGCGCACCCGCCAACGAGCCGGCCGACGGCACGCTGGCAGAACTGTGCCAAGTGGAAACGGATCCGTCCCCTCAACTGGTCTTTTGTGTGACCCTTGGGGGCAGCCTTTAGGCCGCACCCGCGTCGGCGCCCTTTATCAAGGAGAAGGACATGTCACGGATTCTTGCCACGCGACGGATGCGGCTTTACCTATTGGCGGACACGGCGTCGAACCTCGGCGACTTCGCGTTGTTCCTCGCCATGACGATCTGGGTCAAGACGATAAGTGGGAGCACCTCGGCCGCCGCCCTGGTGATGTTCTCCTTCGCCGCCGGCAGCCTTCTCCTGCCCGCCGCCGGGCTGCTCTCCGACCGGGTACGCCGCCGCCCGCTGCTCATCGGCGCGAACCTCGCCCTCGCCGCCGTCGTCCTGCTGCTGCTCCTGGTCGGCGGTGCCCACCACGTCTGGCTCGTCTACGTGGTGATGTTCGCCTATGGCGCGCTGGGCAGCGTGACCGGTCCGGCACAGCTCGCCCTGCTGCCGTCCCTCATCCCCAAGGACCTGTTGGGCGACGCCAACGGGCTGATCCAGTCGGTCCGTGGTCTGATCCGGGTCTTCGCGCCGGTGGTCGGCGCGGGCCTGTTCGCCTGGCTCGGCCCGGAGGCGGTCATCCTCATCGACGCCGCCCTGTTCGTGCTGGCCGCCGGGGCACTGCTGGCGATCAAGGTGAACGAGGCGAAGCCGGTGCCGTCCGGCGAGCCCTGGCGCACCGAGATCACCGCCGGACTGCGCTTCATCGGCCGTACCGTGACGTTGCGCCAGCTCGTCATCTCCTGCGGACTGGCCATGCTCGTGCTGGGCTTCTTCGAGGCGATCGGGCTGGCCGTGGTCACCTCCGGGCTGGACCGTGAGCCGACGTTCCTCGGCGTACTCGGTGCGGCGCAGGCGATCGGGACCATCATCGGCGGTGTCTCTGCGGGTGCGGTGCTGCGCCGGACCAGCGAGAGCATGACCGTGATCATCGGCCTGGCGATGGTCGCCCTCTCCAGCATGCTGCTGATGGTCCAGATGACGCCGCTGGTGATCGCCGCGATGGCCCTGCTCGGGCTCTGCGTCCCGTGGCTGGTCGTCGGTGCCACCACCGCCCTGCAACGCCGTACGCCGGAACACCTGCTCGGCCGGGCGTCGGCGGCCTTCGAGTTCGCGGTGACCGTGCCGCAGACCATGTCGATCGCCGTCGGCGCGGCCCTCATCGCCCTGCTCGACTACCGGCTGCTGCTGGGCATCGTGGCCGCCGCCGTCACCGTCTCCGCCGTCTATCTGGTCACCCGGCCCGAGCAGCCCACCGAACCCGGCGAGCAGACCGGCGACGCACAGCCGACCGGCGAGCAGGCAGGCGACGCGCAGGCCGGTGAGGTGCTGACCGCCGCCGCCAAGCCGGTCGTGACGCCGACCTCGGACCGCTAGGCACCGCCCACCCTCGCCCGGACCGCCGTCTCTCGGCGCCTGACAACCCACCGTTCTCACCAGGAGACAGGCCCATGTCTTCGCATCAGGTCCCGACACTCCTCCTCGCGTTGGCACTGATCTCGCTGCTCGCCTTCGGGGCGGGCGCGGTGGCACGGCGACTGCGGCAACCTCCCGTCATCGGCGAGGTGCTGGTGGGCATCCTGCTCGGCCCGACCCTGTTCAACGGCCTGATCTCCGACACCCTCTTCCCGACCGACATCCGGCCGTTCCTGACCGCCCTGGCGACGATCGGTGTCGTGCTGTTCATGTTCACCGTCGGTGCCGAGCTGAACGCCGGTCTGCTGCGGGGCCGTCGGATGGTGGCCGGCACGGTCGCCGCCGGCTCCATCGCCCTGCCGTTCGGGCTCGGTGCGCTGCTGGCCCTCTACCTGTTCCCCCGGCACCCCACCGACAGCAAGCCGGGATTCGTGCTCTTCATGGGTGCGGCAATGTCGGTGACCGCGTTCCCCGTGCTGGCCCGCATCCTGATCGACCGGGGCCTGAGCCGCACCTGGCTGGGCAGCGTGGCGCTGGCCTGCGCCGCCATCGACGACGTGCTCGCCTGGACCCTGCTCGCCGTCGTGGTCGCGGTCGCCGGGGCCGGCACCGGGTCCGTCTGGGTGCTGTTGTTCGTCCCGTACGTGTTGGCCATGTTCCTCGTCGTCCGGCCGCTGCTGCGTCGGCTGCTGGCCGAGCGTGACGAGGGCGGTCCACCCCGACCGGCAGCGCTGGTGATCACCCTGGTCGGGCTGCTGCTGTCAGCGGCGTTCACCGACTGGATCGGGCTGCACTTCATCTTCGGCGCCTTCCTGTTCGGCGTGGTGATGCCCCGCTCCGTCCTGCCCGAACAGGGCGTCACCGCCCAGGTCAGCGAGCGCATCACACACCTCAACAGCATGCTGCTGCTGCCGATCTTCTTCGTGGTCGCCGGGCTGAAGGTCAACCTGTCCACCATGGACGTCAGTGACGCGATCGAGCTGGCGCTCATCCTGGCGGTCGCGGTGGGCGGCAAGTTCGTCGGTGCCTTCGCCGCCGCCCGCCTCGGCGGGGTGGCCCCACGACCGGCGGGCGCACTCGCCGTCCTGATGAACACGCGCGGCCTGACCGAGCTGATCATCCTCGCCGTCGGCCTGGAACTCGGCATGCTCGACGGCCAGCTCTACTCGTCGATGGTCGTGATGGCGCTCGTGACGACCGCGATGGCCGGTCCGCTGCTGCAACTGCTCTACCCGATGCCGAGCGGCCGGGACACGGCACCGCCGCACGCTCCGGACCTGGAACCGGCGGGCACCTCCGGCCGGTAGCGCGAGGGCACACCGTGACGGAGCGCCACGCGACACGCCGCTACGGTGTGCCCTCTGTCCGAAACCGAACGTAACGGTGTCGACGGACAGACAGAGACGAGTCTGGATCATCCGGACCGATATAGCTTCCCCATCGACAGCGTCACCGTTCGATGAGGAGGGCCCACGTGACCCGCACACCGTCCATCACCGCCCGACTGCGGATCATGCTCGCGGTCGGCCTGACCGCCGTGCTGGCGTCGGTGGTCGCCGCCGCGCCGGCCGCCGCGGCACCCACCACCACCGCCCGGTCGCACGGCGCCGTCGCCGACTCCGGGGCCGTACCCACCCTCGCCACCCTGCCCAGCAGCGTGCAGCGGGGCATCGACGGCTCCCGGGGCGCCGGCAGCGCCGGTGCCGCCGGCACCGGGGCCGTCCAGCCCGGGCTCCGGTTCGACGCCGGAGGCCAGGCGCTGAAGACGGGCGGAGCCTCGGCCGGTGTGTTCAGCGTGATCGGCACCGACAACCGGGTCCGCGTCGACCCGACCACGGTCTTCCCGTCCCGGGCGATCGTGCAGATCGTGCGGACCACCGGCGGCTCCACCTGGGGATGCACCGGCTGGCTGTACGGGCCCAGCATCGTGGCCACCGCCGGGCACTGCGTGCACCCGGGCGGCGGTGCCGACGGCGGTGGCGGCAACGGCTTCTACCCGCGCGGCGACTTCCAGATCATCCCCGGCCGCAACGGGGCCTCGACCCCGTACGGCACCTGCACCGCGACCCAGCTCCTCTCGGTCACCGGCTGGACCCAGAGCGGCAACGAGACCAACGACTACGGCGCTATCCGGCTCAACTGCTCCGCCGGCAACACCACCGGCTGGTTCGGCTTCTGGTGGCAGGGCGCCACGCTGACCGGCACCGCCAGCACGGTCAGCGGCTACCCGTGCGACAAGACGTTCGGGCAGCAGTGGCGGCACGCCGGGCAGACCATCCAGGTCACCCACGACCAGCAGCTCTTCTACCAGAACGACACCTTCGGCTGCCAGAGCGGCAGCCCGGTCTACCAGACCCGGGCGGCCGGCAGCTCGTTCTGCACCGGTGAGTGCGTGATGGCCATCCACGCGTACGGCGTGCACGGCTCCGCACCGCACTCGACCAACAACCACGGCACCCGGATCACCGAGTCGGTGTTCAACAACCTGATCACCTGGCGAAACGGCTGACCGGAATCGGACGTGGGGTGGGGGTGAACGCCTCCACCCCACGGAACCGACGGCCACTCCGGCACGTCCCAGTAACTGTCCGTCACCAGAAGCGAGGAGACAGTTATGTGCGAGCGAAGCGGGGTTCCGGCGTGACCAGGGGGCGCCTCGGGGCGCTCGCCCTGCTGGTGGCCGCGCCGCTGCTGATCGGGGCCGGTCTGCTGGCGTGGCACGGCGACCGGTCGGTTTCGGACGACGGGCCGGCACCGCCGCCACCCAGTAGCGACACCACCGGCATCGTGACCGGCACCGCCGCCACCGCCACCGGTGACCCGGTGCAGGGCGCCGCCGTGCTGGTCGAGCCGCTCGACGAGCCGGCACCGGCGATCGGTGAGATCGGCGTCCTCACCGGCGACACCGGGCGGTACGAGTGGCGCCTGCCACCCGGCCGGTACGAGATCGTGGTGGACACCGGCGAGCGGACGAGCGAGCCGCAGACCACCACCGTCACGGCCGGCGTGGTCACCACCCTCGACTTCGTCCTGCGCTGACCGCACCGCCACCCGGCCGGGCCGGTGTGGTCAGCGGGCCGCCCGGAAGGCCCGCCCCACCTCGGTGGCCTGGCCACCGGGACGGAACAGGCCGGTCTGGTCCTTGTCGCTGGCGGGCAGCCCGAACCAGGCGTACCGGTGCAGCCACGGCAGCCCGCGCAGCATCCGGGTCGCCTCGGTGAGGAAGGCCGCCTGCTGTGCCTGGGTCGGGAAGCGGACCCCGTTCGAGAAGTCGATCAGCGCGAACTCGGTGAGCCAGATCGGCAGCCCGTACCGGTCGTGCACCGCCTGGAGGTAGGAGCGGAGCTGGCTCACCGCGTTGGCGGTGCGGAAGTCGCCGCCGTACCAGTGCAGGGCGATGAAGTCGACCCGAAGACCGCGTTCCCGCACACCGGCCATGAAGCGGTCGAGCCACTCCCCGGGCCGGTCCCCACCCCAGGCCACCGCCGGGCTGCCCAGCGGCAGGCCGGTCGACTCCAATTGCGGCCACAGGTCCAGCGCCCGCTCCACGCTCATGTTCGCCTGGCCGTTCAGGTCCGGCTCGTTGAACCCGAGCAGGTACTTCCCGTTCTGCCGGGCCTGCCGCAGGTTGGCGGCGGTGACGCTGTCCGCGCCCCAGATCATCGGCACGAACTCGCCGCCGCGTGGGGTGGTCACGCCCGGGTGCGCGACGCTCCAGGTGTAGTACCAACTCGCCCCGGAGTCGGCGAGCGCCCGGTCGACCCCGTCGAACGTCCAGACACCGACACCCTTCTTCGTCGAGGTGGCGGCGGGCGGCGGCGCGGCCGGGCGTACCGCGGTGGGGGTCGGACGGGACGACGGGCCCGCCGACGGCGACGTGCCGGCGGCCGGGGTGGTCGGTGTCGCCGACGGCGTGGCGGAGGAGTCCGGGGAGGCCGACGGTGAGGTCGCCTCGAACGGCGCTGCCGCCACCGGCGGTGGTGGTGCCGCCGGTGCGGACGTGGGGCTGGTCCGTTGCGCGACCGCGATGGCCCCGACGGCGAGGACGGCCACCGCGACGGCGGCGGCGGCCGGCCCGACGACCTTCGCCGCGCCGGCCGGCAGGAGACCGGCCAGCCCGCGCGGACGGGCCGCGTGCACACCCCCGGGCGCACCGCCGCCGGTCTGCACGACGGCGGTGCGCCCGAACGCCTCGACCGCCGTGGGATCCGAGGTCGGAGCGTGGGGGTTCACCGCGCCGGCCCGTGGGGTGACCGGCGCGACGTTCGGGGTGAGGGCGGGTGCCAGCGGCAGATGGGCCAGCACGTGCTCGGCGGTGCCGGGCGGGACGGGCAGCAGCGGGAGCCCGGCGAGCAGCCGGTCGACCGGGAACAGCTCGCCGCCGGAGCCACCGCACCGACCGCACTCGCGGACGTGGCGGGCCAGACGCTTGCGCCACAGCGGGTGGGGTCGGCCGTCCCAGCCCCGGGTCAGGTCCTGCATCCCGGGGCAGTCGGTGGTCCGCAGCGCGTGCACCACGCTCCGAGCCGACTCCAGGTGCTCCTTCATCCGCTGCACCCGGACCGCCGCGTGGGCCGGAGTGAGACCGAGGGCGGCGGCCAGCTCGGTGCGGTCCAGGTCGCCGGTCGACTCCAACCACCAGAGCGCCAGCAACGTCTGGTCGTCGGGGTCCAGCCAACGGGTCGCCTCGGCGACCTCCCGCCGCTGGTCGGTCAGACCGAGCCGGAGGATCGTCAGCCCGGCGAAGTCCGCCGCCGGGTCCGGGACGCCGTACGCGACGTCGAGGTCCGAGGTGTGCTCCTGCGCGGTCCGGCGGCGTTGTTCGCGATCGCGCACCTGGCGGACCGCGATGGCGATCAGCCACGACCGGTAGGCGGTCGGGTCCCGCAGCTCGGTCAGGTACCGCACGACGCGCAGCAGCGTCTCCTGGACCACGTCGTCGACGTCGGCGTGGCCCCGCAACGCCCGGCCGACCACGTTGTAGACCAGCGGCAGGGAGGCCGCGAGCAGGGCGTCGAGCGCCTGTGGTTCGCCCGCACGGGCGGCGATCACCAGACTCGCGTCCGCGCCACCCCGGTCTCCGACCCGCATACCCGCCACTCCTCCACGTGATCGCACCGCCACCGCACTCCGGGCGGACGAGACATCCGGCCGTTGCCTCCCCTCAGGAGACGGCGAGGCCGGGACGAGATAACAGTTTCCGCGAACATCGTCGCCACGGCCACGGCCGGTGAGTCCTACCCGTCGCTGCGCGCCGTCGGTGTCACGTCAGCAGCGGTAGTGCCCGGTGGCGGACGTCGACGTAGCGCTCGTACACCTCGGGGGTGTCGGCGGCGGTGACCTCCTCGGCCTCTACCGGCCACGGCGGCGGCTCGGCGCCGCCGGACAGCGCCCAGGCCGCCTGTCGCGCCGCGCCGAGCGCCACGTACTCGGCAGGGCGCGGCACGCTCACCGGCGCGCCGAACAATCCCGCCGCGACCGCCCGCACCGCGCGGGACTGGGCCGCGCCGCCGATCAGCAAGACCCGGTCGACCGGGACTTGCTGGGCACGGAGCGCGTGGAGGGCGTCGGCGATTCCGCCGAGCGTGCCCTCCACCGCGGCCCGCGCCAGGTTCGCCGCCGACGTGTTCGCCCGTGTCAGGCCGGCGAGCAGACCGCGCGCATCGGGCAGGTTGGGGGTACGTTCCCCGTCCAGGTACGGCAGCAGGGTCAATCCGCCCGCGCCAGGTTGCGCCGAGAGCGCCAGCTCGTCCAACTCGGCCAGTGACCGGCCCAGCAGGTCGGCGACCGTGACCAGCACCCGGGCCGCGTTGAGAGTGCACACCAGCGGCAGGAACCGGCCGGTGGCGTCGGCGTACCCGGCCACCAGCCCGCTCGCGTCGGCGGTCGGTACGTCACTGAGTCCGTACACGCACCCCGAGGTGCCCAGCGAGACCACCACGTCACCCGGCCGCAGGCCGACGCCGAGCGCCCCGCCCATCGTGTCACCGGTGCCGGCCGAGAGCAGCGCGCCGGAGGCGGTCTCCCCGACCACCTCGGCCGGCCCGGCGACCCGGGGCAGCGCCACGTCCCGACCGAAGGCGAGCCGCACCAGATCCTGCCGGTACGCGCCCGCGGCCGGTGACCAGTAGCCGGTTCCGGACGCCTCACCCCGGTCGGTCGTCGGCTCCCCGCCGTCCACGCGCAGCCGGTGGGTGAGCCAGTCGTGCGGCAGCAGCACCGTGCTGGTGCGGGCCGCGCGCTCCGGCTCGGCGCGGGAGAACCAGCGCAGCTTGGTGACCGTGAAGCTGGCCACCGGCACCAGCCCGACCGCGTCGGCCCACGCCTTCGGTCCACCGAACTCGCCGGTCAGGTCGACGGCGGCGCGCGCCGAGCGGGTGTCGTTCCAGAGAATGGCGGGCCGCACCACCTCGTCGGCCTCGTCGAGACAGACCATGCCCTGCTGCTGTCCGCCGACGCCGATCGCAGCCACACCGTCCAGCAGACCGGCGCTGGCCTGCTCGTACGCGGTCCACCACAACCGTGGATCGATCTCGGTGCCGTCGGGGTGTGGGGCGCGGCCCGCGCGGAGCACCTCGCCGGTCTCCGCGTCGCAGACCACGAACTTGGTCGACTGGGTTGACGAATCGACGCCGGCGACGAGGGTCCTGGCGCCACTCATGGCGATGCCTCCGTAGCTCGGTGAGACCCGACTTTACGTCCGACACCCGGATTAGTTCAATGGCCTTACAGAATTCGGCGTCGCGGCGGCGGCGCCTAGCGGACGATCCAGCCGAGGGTGCGGTGCTGTCGGTCCGTGCCGCCGCCCACGCGGCAGCGGCGGGAACCGACAGCACCGCTGGATCGCCGGTGGCGGTCAGCCCGCCAGGGCCGCCTGCACCGGGGTCGACCGGTGCGTGGTGGTGCCGTCGCCGACCTGCCCGAACGAGTTGTCGCCCCAGCACCACAGGCTGTCATCGGTGCGCACCGCGCAGGCGTGATAGGACACGCCCAGGCTGTCCGCCCAGGTGGTGGCGCTACCGACCCGGGTCGGGGTCGACCGGTGGGTGGTGGTGCCGTCGCCGACCTGCCCGGACGAGTTCTTGCCCCAGCACCACAGGCTGCCGTCGGTGCGCGTCGCGCACGACGAGTCGATGCTCGCCTCGACCCGCACCCAGGTGGTGGTGGTGCCGACCTGGAGTGGGGTGGTCTGGGAGCCGACGCCGCCGCCCACCTGGCCGTACCCGTTCTCGCCCCAACACCACAGCGTCCCGTCGGTGCGGACCGCGCAGGTGTGCACGTACCCGGCCGTCACGCCGGCCCACGTCGTCGCGGTGCCCACCTGCGTGGGCGTCGTCCGATACTCCCGGATGCCGAGACCGAGCTGCCCGTCCGAGCTGCTGCCCCAGCACCACAGGGTCCGGTCGGTGCGCGTGGCGCAGGTGTGCGCGTACCCGGTCGCGACGCTCGCCCAGGTGGTCGCCGTGCCGACCTGCACCGGGGCGGTCGCCAGAAAGGGAGTCGGACCGGTGCCGAGCTGACCGTGGCGGTTCTCGCCCCAGCACCACAGGGTGCCGGTGGTCTGGACGGCGCAGGTGTGATTGGCGGCGGCGCTGACTCCGGCCCAGGTGGTCCCGTCGCCGCCCCGGACAGGGCTGTTCCGTTTCGTGGTCGTTCCGTCGCCGAGTTGCCCGTTGTGGTTGCTGCCCCAGCACCACAGCGTTCCCTCCGTGCGGACCGCGCAGGTGGTGTTGATGCTGGCGTCGACGCTCACCCAGGTGGTGGCGTCGCCGATACGGACCGGGGTGGTCCGTTCCGTGTTGGTCCCGTCGCCGAGCTGGCCGTAGAAGTTGTTGCCCCAGCACCAGAGCGCTCCTTCGGAGCGGATGGCACAGGTGTGCAGGTCGCCCGCGGCGACCCGGGACACCGTCGCGGCAACGGCAACCGAGGCGTTCGGTGTGCCCCGGTCGGCGGAGCTGACGCCCGCCGTCGCCGCACCCGCCGTCAACCCGACGGCCAGCACGGTGATCCCGACGGAGGCCGCTGCCGCGACGGCGGCCCCGGCCGCCCGCCGCCAACGCATCCGCAGCCGCCCCTCCCGATGGTCGTTCATGCGCTGTCTCCCTACACATCGTCGGTCTCGTCCGTGGAGGCGGCGCTGCCCCGATGGGTCACCAGCGACCCATCACTTCATATCGACGAAACCCTACATTGACGAGTGTCAGTACCTTGCTCTCGGGTCCACCCCGGCGGGGACCTGTGTCGAAGCCGGTTGCCGCCAACCGTCGAGGGCCGGCACGGTCGAGCGTCACGATCGGCCGACCAATGAGACGGGGAAGGAGAAGCGGCAGCGGTGAAGGGGGCGGCGAACTGCGGCGGGCGACCGAAGGCCGCGCCCCCCGTCCGTCCACACGCCCGTCACCGGACCAGTGGCGACGGCCACTCATCGGCTCTGCGGACCGTACGGCCCATCCTGGGATCGAACGGGGATCAAATGATCAAGGGCTCGTCCACCACTGCTCGGTGAACAAGCCCTTGACCTGCTACTTAAGGGTGGAGCCGAGGGGACTCGAACCCCTGACCCCCACACTGCCAGTGTGGTGCGCTACCAGCTGCGCCACGGCCCCTTGCTGTCGCGCCCGGTCACCCGGGCACTGGAAGAACTATACACACGGCCGTCGGCATGGTCATCTCGCGGGGTCCCCCGCGAGACGGCGTCGCGGGCGGGCTCAGTTCAGTGCCACGTCCGGTGGGAAGTGCGCCACCGCGGCCATCATGCCGCCCTGCCGGCGCAGCACCATCGGCCACAGGTCGTCCGGGCGGTCGACGAACGCGTCACCGGGCAGCGCGTCCAGCACGAACCAGGAGCCGTCCTCGATCTCCTGCTCCAACTGCCCCGCGCCCCAGCCCGCGTACCCGGCGAAGACCCGGATGCTCTCCACGCTCTCCCGCAGCCGCTGCGGGTCGACCGAGAGGTCGAGGGTGCCGACCGCTCCGGAGACCTGGTGGAAGCCCTTGAGTCGACGGACCGGCTGCCGCATCCGGGCCAGGCAGATCGCCGAGTCGGGCTGCACCGGGCCGCCCTCGAACAACACGGCCGGGTGGCGGGCCAGGTCACCCCAGTCGCGCAGCACGTCGGCCACCGCCACCTCGGTCGCCCGGTTGAGCACCACGCCGAGCGCGCCGCCGGGTTCGTGCGCGACCAACAACACGACTGTGCGGTCGAAGTTCGGGTCCTTCAGCGCCGGCGTCGCCACCATCAGCTTGCCCGCCATCGACTCCGTCGCCCGTCCGCCGATCGCCTGCCCCTCTCCCTGCATCACCGCACCCGTCAACCGTGTACCGGACGGCGGAAGCGATCACACATCGGGACGGCGGTCCCGATCGGCACCATCCCCGCTGTCTTTGCCATGCCTGGCACCATAGCCTGCGTCCACGGCGGTCGCGAAGGTCTGATCGTCGGGTGATCGACACCGGTGCCGGCAGGGCGGGACCAAACCGGGCCGAGCGCCGGGGCAGCGAGCGGAACGGGCCGCCGGGCAGACGCGAAAAGCCCTGGACAACCCGGTCGCCCGGATAGATTCGAAGGCGATGACAACGGTCCGGGACACCACCTACGAGCTGCTCCGCGCCCTCGGCATGACCACCGTCTTCGGCAACCCCGGTTCCACCGAGGAACCCTTCCTCCAGGACTTCCCCGACGACTTCCACTACGTGCTGGCCCTCCAGGAGGCGTCGGCGGTGGGCATGGCCGACGGGTACGCACAGGCCACCGGTGCACCGGCCCACGTCAACCTGCACACCGCGCCGGGCACCGGCAACGCCATGGGCAACATCGTCACCGCCTGGCACAACAAGACCCCGCTGATCGTCACCGCCGGCCAGCAGACCCGGGAGATGCTGCTGCTCGAACCCCGGCTCGCCGCCCGACACCCCACCGAGTTGCCCCAGCCGTACGTCAAGTGGGCCCACGAACCGGTCCGCGCGCAGGACGTACCGGCGGCGCTGATGCGCGCGTACGCCACCGCCGTCCAACCGCCCACCGGGCCGGTCTTCCTCTCCCTGCCGCTGGACGACTGGGCCCAGCCCGCCGATCCGCCGCCCCAGGCCCGGACGGTGGCCACCCGGTTCGCTCCCGACCCGCACCGGCTCGCCGAGTTCGCCACGGCGCTGGCGGACAGCCGGTCACCGGTGATCGTGCTCGGCGCGGCGGTGGACCGTGCCGGGGCGTGGGAGCACGCCGTCACCCTGGCGGAGCGGCTGGCCGCCCCGGTCTGGACGGCACCCGCACCGGAACGGACCGCATTCCCCGAGGACCACCCGCACTTCCAGGGTGTGCTGCCCTTCGCGATCGCCCCGCTGGCCGAGCGCCTCCGCGGGCACGACACGGTGCTGGTGGTCGGCGCCCCGGTGTTCCGCTACTACCCGCACGTACCGGGCGAGACGCTGCCCGACGGCGTCCGTCTGCTGCACGTCACCGACGACCCGGAGGAGGCGGCCCGGGCTCCGGTCGGTGACAGCCTGCTCGGCGACGCCGGGCTCGCCCTCGCCGCGCTGGCCGACCGGGTGCCGCCCACCGACCGGCCCGCGCCGCCGGTCCGCGCCGAGTCCCCGGCGATGACGGACGGCGTCCCGCTCAGTGCCGACGCCCTCTTCGCCGCGTTGGCCGCACACTGGCCCGAGGACGGGGTGCTGGTGCAGGAGTCCCCGTCGAACCTGGCCGCGCTCCGGCGGCGGCTGCGGTTCACCCGACCCGGGTCGTACTTCACCATGGCCAGCGGCGGGCTCGGTTACGGGCTGCCGGCGGCGGTCGGCATCGCGCTGGCGCAACATGACACCGGCCGACACCGGCCGGTGGTCGCGGTGATCGGCGACGGCTCGTTCCACTACTCCGTGCAGGCGCTGTGGACCGCCGCCCAACTGCGGCTGCCGCTGGCCGTGGTGGTGCCGGTGAACCAGCAGTACGCCATCCTGAAGGCGTTCGCCGACCTCAAGCAGACACCCGGCGTACCCGGACTGGACCTGCCCGGACTGGACATCGCCGCGATCGCGCGCGGCTACGGCTGCGCCGCCGCCGTGGTCGACACCCCGGACGCACTCGGCGCGGCCCTCGGCACCGCGCTGCGCGCCGACGGCCCGACCGTGCTGCCCGTCCCCATCCGCACCGACATCCCCCCGATCCTCTGACGTCGGTGTCGTAAGGAGGGGTCCCCTGCTATGCACACGGCGTTAGCAGGGGACCCCTCCTTACACACACCCGTCAGCCGGCGGCGACGCGGAGCGGGGAACCGCTGAGCACGTCCAGGACGGGGCGCGCGCCCAGCGGAGCCTTCAGCGTCACCTCGGCCGGGTGCAGGTTGAGCATCTCGTCGCAGCCGCCGGTCGGCGGCACGACCGTGCCGCCCACCACGATCACGTGGTCCCGTTCCCAGACCAGCGGGGTGATCTCGGTGTCGCAGCTACCCACCCCGAGCCGGTAGCGAAGCGTCGCCCCCTCGATCGCCTCGATGTCCTGCGCGCCCACCAGGCCCGGCTCCGGCGGCCCGGACGGCGGCACCGGTGCCGGCGGGGTGGCGACGGCCTCGGCCGCGACCGCGACCCGGGCCACCACCGCGCCGATCTCCGGCACGGTGAACAGCCACGCCGGCACCTGCGCCGCTCCCCGGGTGGTGTGCACCGGCGCGGTGCCCAGTTCGACCCTGGTCACGGTGAGCGCGACACAGTCACCCTGCGGCCGGCTGCCGACCGCGCCGTCCGGTCCCCCACCCGGCGCGGGCGCCGGTGGGATGGCGGGGTCCGTCGGACCCGGACAGGCACCGGGGTCGCCCTGGCGCAGTTCGCGGTACGCCTGTGCCGCGCTGACCAGCGGCACCCGCGTCGATCCGTGCGGGAAGCGTACGGTCCCCTCGGCCGGCTTCCGGTCGGGCAGGTCCACGGTGGCGCGGTACCACCCGGCCTGGAAGGCGGTCTTGGTCTGCGGGGTGAAGTCGGGCTCGCCGACGAGCACGGTGGGTTCCTGCAACGGCACGAAGCCCGTGGTCCACGCGTCGTCGGGCTGCCACGCCTGCGCCACGGCCGCCGCCCGTTGGGTGAACGCCCCCGGACGGTCCTGCGGGCCACCCGATCCGCCGGAGGCGGCACCGGACTCGTCCGGCTCGGTACCCACCGGGGCGCACCCGGCCACGATCATCATCAGGGGCAGGCCCAACAGGGCGAGTGATCGGCGCATACCGGGTTCGACGGGTGCACGCCCGACGGGGTTCCGCAATCGGAGCGGGAACGACTGCGCGCCCCGGTCGTGACGACCGGGGCGCGCAGTACGGGGGTGGAGGTGCCGGGAATCGAACCCGGGTCCTTCGCTGCCTTGTCAGGGCTTCTCCGAGCGCAGCTCGCTGTGCCTCTACTCGGCCCCTCCGATCACGCGAGCGAGTCGGTGTGACGGGCCCAGTCGCTGATTGATCTCGCCGCACGGACCCCGCGACCGGGTCCGGTTGGCCAGCCTTCTAGCTGATGCCGGCTATCTGGGTCGAAGGCGCTCCCAGGCCGACAGACTTGCTACTCGCCTCAGGCGGCGAGAGCGAAGTCAGCGCGATTGTTCTTGGCGCTTATTGGTTTCCGACGAACGATTCTCGAGACGACGTCGGCTTCCTCGGCTCGCTTCCCCTGCCGCAACACACGAAGTCGAAACCAGTCACCCCCTCGACGTGCCGCCGGATCTCCGGCGACTCCGACAAGCCTAACGCCTGCCGCAACCGGATTCATCCCGAGCCCGGGTCGATCGACCAGGAACCGGAGAATCCGGACAAATCAACCATCCATCCCTTTACCGCGCCGACCGACGGCCCGCGCGATCTCCCGATCTGCGTCCCGCTTGGCGAGGTCCTGGCGCTTGTCGTACGCCTTCTTGCCCTTGGCGAGGCCGATCTCCACCTTGGCCCAGCCGTCGTGGAAGTAGACCTGCAACGGCACCAGCGTCAGACCGCTCTCCCGGATCTTGCCGATCAGCCGGTCGATCTCCAGCCGCTTGAGCAGCAGCTTGCGGGTCCGCCGGGGCTCGTGGTTGGTCCAGGTGCCCTGGGTGTACTCGGGGATGTGCATGCCGTGCAGATACATCTCACCGTCGCGCTCCTGGGCGAACGCGTCGACCAGCGACGCCCGCCCGGCCCGCAGCGACTTGACCTCGGTGCCGGTCAACGCCATGCCCGCCTCGTACGTGTCGAGGATGGCGTAGTCGTGTCGGGCCTTCTTGTTGGAGGCGACGATCTTGCGCCCCTTTTCCCGTGGCATCGGCGGCCCCCTCTCTCGTCAACGCCCCGACCGGCGACGTGGCCCGCCGCAGAGCGGAGATCATGCTACCCGAACGACAAGGGCCCGCCCGCGTCGTTTATTCCGACGCCGACGGGCCCTGTCGAGGAGAGCTAGACCCGCAGGTAGAACCGGAGGGTGACCCAGGCGGTGACCGCACTGATCAGACCACCGACACCGGCCATCACCGGGAAGGTCAGCAGGATCTCGCCCCAGCTCACCGGCGCGAAGAGTCCCTGGAGCGCGCTGAGCGCGCCGTCGAACAGGAACACCTTCAACGCGACCAGCGCCCCGAGGCCGAGGACCGAGCCGATCAGACCCGCGACCACCGCCTCCAGCACGAAGGGTGCCTGGATGAACCAGTTGGAGGCACCGACCAGCTTCATGACCGCGACCTCACGCCGCTTGCTGTACGCCGCCACCTGGATCGTGTTGGCCACCAGCAGCAGCGCCGCGACAGCCATCGCGATGGCCGCGACGAGGGCGATGTTCTGCCCGGCGGTGAACAGGTTGAAGATCTTGTCGAGCACCTGACTCTGGTCGACGACCTGGTCGACCCCGGCCGTCCCGGTGTACTGGTCGGCGATGGTCCGGTACTGCTCCGGGTCCACCAGCCGGAGCCGGTACGACTCGGGAAGCTGGTCGGCCTTGACCGCGCTGAGCAGGTCCGGCGAGTCGCGGAACATCTCCTGGAAACGCTGGAACGCCTCGTCCTTGTTGACGTAGGTGACCTGCGAGATCAGCGGGTCGGCGTCCAGTTGGCCGGCGATCGCGGTCCGCTGCTCCTCGGTGACGTCGGCCTCGAGGAAGATCGAAACCTCGATGTTCTCGAAGTACAACTGCTTCATGTCGGCGACCTTGGTGTAGATCAGGCCGCTGGCGCCGAGCATGGTCAGCGAGACCCCCATCGTGATGATCATCGCGATGGTCATGGTCACGTTGCGCCACAGTCCGACCAGTACCTCGGACATGACGTATTTCATCCGCATCGGGATTTCCTCCGGCTCTCCGGCGTGAGGTGTTCGTCGTCAGATCGGGGTGCGGTGGGTTGCGCTCGTCACCCGTAGACGCCGCGGGCCTGGTCGCGAACGATGCGCCCACTCTCGATCTCGATGACGCGGCGCCGCATCTGGTTCACGATGTTGGAGTCGTGCGTGACCATCACGACGGTCGTGCCGGTGCGGTTGATCCGGTCCAGCAGGCGCATGATCTCGATGGAGGTGTCCGGGTCCAGGTTTCCGGTCGGCTCGTCCGCCAGCAGGATCAGCGGGCGGTTCACGAACGCCCGGGCCACCGCCACACGCTGCTGCTCACCACCGGAGAGCTCGTGCGGGTAACGGTGCTCCTTGCCGCCGAGGCCGACCAGCTCCAGGACCTCCGGCACGACCCGGCGGGCCACCGCCTTGGTCTTGCCGATCACCTCGAGCGCGAAGGCCACGTTCTCGTACGCGGTGCGGTTCGGCAGCAGCCGGAAGTCCTGGAAGACGCAGCCGATCGAGCGGCGGAAGTGCGGGCGCTTCCAGGACCGCATCGACGTGACGTCCTTGCCGTTCACCACGACGCGGCCCTTGTTGGGGGCCACCTCGTGCAGCAGCATCTTGATGATCGTGGACTTGCCGGAGCCGGATGGGCCGATGAAGAAGACGAACTCGCCCTTGTCGATCGACACGGACACGTTGTCGAGCGAAGGCCGCGACGCCTTCGGGTACGTCTTCGTCACTTGCTCAAGCTGAATCACGGGTGGTGAGTCTACGCGGTGTAACTGTCGTGCCAAGTCCCACGCCCCGCCGTTGCGGGCCATGTCATCTAATCAGCACGTCAGGTGGAGATCGATGCTGCAATCCGCCCACGATCGATCACGCACTGTCGCCGGCCAGTTGCTGCTGCTTACGCCAACGGATGCCCGCCTCGATGAAGGAGTCCAGCTCACCGTCGAAGACCGAGCTCGGGTTGCCGGTCTCCTGCTCGGTACGCAGATCCTTCACCATCTGATAAGGGTGCAGAACGTACGAGCGCATCTGGTCGCCCCAGGAGCCCGCCGCGTCGGTCTTCAGACCCTGGAGCTTGGCCTGCTCCTCCTGGCGCTTGCGCTCCAGCAGTCGGGCCTGGAGCACCCGCAACGCCGACGCCTTGTTCTGGAGCTGCGACTTCTCGTTCTGGCAGGTCACCACGATGCCGGTCGGGATGTGCGTGATCCGCACCGCGGAGTCGGTGGTGTTGACGCTCTGTCCACCCGGTCCGGACGACCGGTAGACGTCGATCCGCATCTCGTTCTCGGGGATGTCGATGTGGTCGGTCTGCTCCACCACCGGCAGCACCTCGACCCCGGCGAAGCTGGTCTGCCGCCGACCCTGGTTGTCGAAGGGGCTGATCCGCACCAACCGGTGGGTGCCGGACTCCACGCTGAGCGTGCCGTACGCGTACGGCACCTTCACGGTGAAGGTGGCCGACTTCAGGCCCGCCTCCTCGGCGTACGAGGTCTCGTAGACCTCCGTCGGGTAGCCGTGCCGCTCCGCCCAGCGCAGGTACATCCGCAGCAGCATCTCGGCGAAGTCCGCCGCGTCCACGCCACCGGCACCGGCGCGGATGGCCACCAGCGCCTCCCGGGAGTCGTACTCGCCGGAGAGCAGGGTGCGGACCTCCATCTCCTGGATGGCCTTGCCCAGCCCGGAGATCTCCGTCTCGACCTCGGTGAGGACACCGGAGTCGGACTCGGCCTCGGCGAGTTCCAGCAGCACGTGCGCGTCGTCGAGTCGCGAGCGCAGGCTGCCGAGCCGGTCGATCTCCCCGTTGACGTAGGAGAGCTGGGAGGTCACCTGCTGCGCCCGGGCCTGGTCGTCCCACAGGTCCGGGGCGGACGCCTCCTGCTCCAGGCGGGCCTTGTCCGCGCGCAGGCGATCGAGGTCGAGCACCGCCTCGATGTTGCGCAGGGTGGCGTCGAGGTCCTTGAGCTGTTCGGCGTAGTCGGCAGCGGTCACGACAGACAAGACTACTGCTCGGGCGAGGAGTTGAGCGTGCGAGCCCCGCAGTCCCGGGCCAAATACCTCCCCGCTCGGGCGAGGAGTGAGCGTGCGAGCCCCGCAGTCCCGGGCCAAATACCTCCCCGCTCGGGCGAGGAGTGAGCGTGCGAGCCCCGCAGCCCCGGGCCGAAATTCGCCCCGCTCGACCGAGCAGCCGACCTGCGCACCTCGTCGGCAGGCGGCGGGCGGTCAGCCGACGGGGGCGCTCTTGAGCCAGCTCAGGGCGGCCTTGTGGTAGGCCACGGCGAACTCCAACGCGCTGGCGTCGAAGTTGTCGCCTTCCTTCTTGGCGTTCTTGACCTGCTCACGAACCCGGGCCAGGGCCTCGGTGTGGTATTCGTTGGCCGCCGCCTGGAGGTTCTTGAGCTGGCTCGACGAGTGCAACTGCCCGAAGGCGATACGGAGGGCGATCGGGTTGCGGATGGTGTCCCGCCCGGGGTCCTCCGCGAGCCAGCGGGAGAATGTCCGCTTGCCGGCGGCCGTGATCGCGTACGGTTGACTCATCCGCGGCCCGGGTTTGCCCAGCCGGACGAAGCCTCGCTCGGCCAGCACCGGCAACTCCCGGTAGACCTGGCTGCGGGTCATCGACCAGTACGGCGCCAGTCGGCGCTCGGCGGCGGCCATCAACTGGCCACCTGTCATGGGGCCCTCGTGGAGCAGCCCGAGTAGGGCCGCCGCCGTGGGGTTGACTCCGGATTCCGCCATGCCGCTTACGCTGCCACTTTGCTGAGCCGGCGTCCAGGATTTCACCGTTTCGCCACCCATTGGGGTTTCCTATGTGCACTGTCGGCGCACGACGGTCCCCCAAGCCGCCCCCACCTGCACCGTTCCGCCCTCCGGCGACCGCCCGGATGAAAGGAAGGGCCCCCTGCTATGCACGAGGCGTTAGCAGGGGACCCTTCCTTTCATCTCAGCCCATGTGGGGGTAGGTGTGGTCGGTCGGCGGGACGAAGGTCTCCTTGATCGTCCGGGGCGACGTCCAGCGGACCAGGTTGTGCCAGGAGCCGGCCTTGTCGTTGGTGCCGCTGGCCCGGGCCCCGCCGAAGGGCTGCTGCCCGACCACCGCGCCGGTGGGCTTGTCGTTGACATAGAAGTTGCCGGCCGCGTACCGCATCCGCTCCGCCACCGCCTCGACCACCCGGCGGTCGGTGGCGAAGATCGACCCGGTCAGGGCGTACGGGGCGATCGACTCGGCCTGGGTGACCACGTCGTCGAAGCGGGCGTCGTCGAAGACGTGCACGCCGAGGATCGGGCCGAAGTACTCGGTGGTGAAGGTCTCGTGGGCGGGATCGGCGCACTCGAAGATCGTCGGGCGGACGAACCAGCCGACCGAGTCGTCGGCGGTACCGCCCGCGATGACCCGGCAACTGTCGTCGCCGGAGATCAGCTCCAGCGCGGCGGTGTGCCGGGCGAACGCCCTGTCGTCGATGACCGCACCGCCGAAGTTGCGGAAGTCGGTGACGTCGCCGTAGGCCAGTCCGTCGGCGGTGGCGGCCAGCCGGTCGCGCAGGCCAGCCTCCCAGATCGACCGCGGCACGTACGCCCGGGAGGCGGCCGAGCACTTCTGGCCCTGGTACTCGAAGGCGCCCCGGATCAGCGCGGTGTGCAGGGCGTCGACGTCGGCGCTGGGGTGCGCGACCACGAAGTCCTTGCCGCCGGTCTCGCCGACCAGCCGCGGGTAGCCGCGATAGCCGGCGATGTTCTCCCCGACCGTGCGCCACAGGTGCTGGAACACCTTCGTGGAGCCGGTGAAGTGGATGCCGGCCAGGTCGGGGTCGGCCAGTACGACCTCGGAGACCTCCTCGCCCCGCCCGGTGACCATGTTGATCACGCCGGGCGGCAGCCCGGCCGCCTCGAAGAGGCGCATGGTGAAGTGCGCCGCGAACTGCTGTGTCGGGCCCGGCTTCCAGACCACGGTGTTGCCCAGCAGGGCCGGCGCCGAGGGCAGGTTCCCGGCGATCGCGGTGAAGTTGAACGGGGTGACCGCGTAGACGAATCCCTCCAGCGGCCGGTGGTCGAACCTGTTCCACACCCCGGGCGAGGAGATCGGCTGCTCGGCGAGCAGCTTGCGGGCGAAGTGCACGTTGAACCGCAGGAAGTCGATGAACTCGCAGGCGGCGTCGATCTCGGCCTGCACGGCGGTCTTCGACTGGCCGAGCATGGTGGCCGCGTTGAGCGTGTCGCGCCACGGGCCGGAGAGCAGTTCGGCGGCGCGGAGGAAGACCGCCGCGCGCTCCTCGAACGGCAGGGCCCGCCAGCCGGGGGCGGCCTCCTTGGCCGCCGTGACGGCGGCCCGGGCGTCCTCCCGGGTGGCGTGCCCGGTCACCCCGAGGACGTGCGCGTGGCGGTGCGGCTGCACCACGTCGATCGGGTCGCCGCCGGCCATCCGCTGCGCGCCCGCGATGGTCATCGGCAGGTCGATACGCTCGGCGGCCAGTTCGGTGAGCCGCCGCTGGAGCCGTTCCCGGTCGGTGCTGCCCGGCTCGTAGGCGCGTACCGGCTCGTTGTGTGGCTCGGGTACGGAGAACACGGCGTCCATCAGGGCTCCTGGCGATCTCGACGGCAGTGGCGAAACCGTCCCGCGGTGGCGGGACGCGGTGACGAAACCGTCCCACGGTGGCGGGACCTCGGCCAATCCTCCCACGCCCACCGCACGTCGATCACAGCCCGGCCGCCCGATCGCCGTCGATCGCGAGGCGGACTCGCCCTCTCGGCATGGATTCGTACCCCGATGGGATGTTCGACCGAAGGAAAGAAGGCTGCCGGGGTGCTGCTCGGGGTTCGGGCCGGTATCCGGGCGGGACGCGTACGCTGGGTTGCCGGTGACGTACCCGGGCCAGGTCGTCGGGCCCGGTGGTGAAGGGGAGACGATGAGCGACCAGCCCGGCGGTGCGACCGCTGCGCAGCCCGATCGGGCCGAGACCGGCGATCCGGCGGCTACCGGCGCCCTCGCCGGTCGGCCCCTACGCGCCCCGGGTGCCCCGGTGCTGGCGCTGCTGGCGCTGGGCTGGCTGGCCGCCATGCTCTGGTCCACCCGGGAGGCGATCAGCTCGGCCACCGCCGGGGTCACCGCGGTCAGTCTGTCGGCCTTCGCGCTGCCCGGGGTGATCTCGGCCGCGCTGGTGGCCGGTGCCGCGGTCGGGCTGGCCGCCGCCGAGCCGGTGACCCGCCACCGGGACCGGGTGACCCTGCGGTTCGCGGCGGCGGTCGGGGCCGGTCTGCTGGTCGGGCTCGCCGCCGCACTCGTGATCGACCAGACCTACGTCGGCAACACCACCACCCGCACGATCGCGAGCACCACCGCCGCCGCAGCGGTCATCGGTGGCGCGCTGGCGGGTGCGCGCAACGGCGCCGTCGTCGGCGCGGTGGCCACCGCCACGCTGGGCACACTGCTGTTCGTGGTGGCCTTCAGCGCGGCCCGGGATCCGCTGTTCAACCTGTTCGGCGCGGGTGACAGCCAGCAGTCGCTGGTCGACGCCGCCGCCTGGGTCTCGCGTACCGAATCGCTGCTCGCCGGGCTGATCGCCGGTGCCCTGGCCTTCGGCTACCTCGCCTGGGCCCGGCGGCGGGCCGCCCGGGTCGACCCGGGCGCCACCGGGCCGCGCTGGCCGGCGTACCTCGTCGCCGGGGCCGGTCCGGGACTCCTGCTGCTGCTCGCCGAGGTGATCATCCGCATCGGCGGGCGCTCGTTGATCGACCTGGCCGCCGCGCTGAGCGAGGCCGACGCGGTGGCACAGACCTCGCTGGGCACCTCCCGGGTGGACAACGGGATCTGGGTCCTGTTCGTGGGCGCGCTGACCGCGCTGGTCGCGTTCGGCCGCACGCTCGGCCCCGCCTCGCACGACGACGAGCCGGAGAGCGACACCGAGGCCACCACCGCCGACGACTCGACCACCGCTGGTCGCTGAGACCCGCGTCGACTCAGCTCTCGTCGGCGGTCGCGCGCAGCAGCACCTCCAGTTCGCTCGGGTCGTACCACTCCAGTTCGTGGTCCTCGGCGCTGTCGACGGTGAACTGCGCGTCCGGGTCGCCGGCCAACGCCTCCGCCACCACCTCCGCGGCGGCGGCGACGTCCTTGGCGGCGTCCGCGCCGTCCACGTGGATGGCGGCGACCGCGGCGGCCGGCACCACGCCGCCCAACTCGACCACGCTGGACCCGAGTTCGCCGTCGCCGCGCCCGACCGCCCGCGCGGGCAGGTCCGCCGAGACCACCACCCGGCGACGCGGGGCGGCGGGGTCGTGCCGGATCAGTTGCAGGGCGTCCTGGGCGGCCCGGGTGAAGGCGACGTACTCCAACTCCTCCTCGTCGCCCTCGGCGTACCACTCGCGCAGCATCGGCGTCACCGCGTGCGCCTGCGTCATCCCGAGGCCGTCCTCGGAGAGCCTGGCCAGCATCGGCACGGTCGCCGGTACGTAGACCCGCACTAGCTCGTCGGTCACCGGTGGTCTCCCCCGCTCTCGTGGACCGGCCCCGCCGGTCTGCCGTACGACCACCGTCATACACCCCGTACCGCTCGGGTGGAAGTTCCGCGCCGGTCGGGTGTGTCCGGGTCGCCGGCCGACGGACGGCGCAGCGGCTGGGCCGGACCAGGTAGACAATGGCAAACTGAGGCAAACGACGCCAACCCGGGGAGTCTCCGTGGAGCCGAGGTTCCTGCTCCTGTCCGACGTGGCCACCGAGCTGAACGTGTCGGACTCGCAGGTCTACCACATGGTACGCAGCGGCGAGCTACCCGCGATCAAGATCGGCGGCCGGGGCCAGTGGCGGGTGGAGCGTGCGCGGCTGGAGGAGTACATCCAGCGCAAGTACGCGGAGACCGCCGACTGGATCCGGGGCAACCCGCTCACCGACCGCGACCCGGAGTAGTCACCTGATTCCGCCACGCCATTGACCGACCCTGATTCATGTCTCAAGATGGAGGCTGTCGAAGGTAAACAAAGGTAAACACAAGCAAAAACCGCTGACATCCGAGGCGAGGCGCAGTGCGATGACCGACCTACGGCGACCCGGGCCACCCCGCCCTCCCGTACGGCTACGACCCGCCCCCGCGATCGACCCGCCGTTCCTGGACGAGGACGCCGCCGGTTGGCCCGTCGCAGTACACGGCCAGCTCGCCCTCGACCTCTTCGCCGGGGCCGCACCGTGGCCCGTCCGACGCGAGCCCGACCGGCCACCCACCCGTCGGCCGGTCGGCGAACCCGGCCCGCAGACCCACCCGGCACCGTCCGGGCCGGGGTCCGAGCGAGCCCGACGACTACCCCCCGGGGCACTCGCCACGGCCACACCGGCAGCCACCCGGGTGGCGCACCGCTTCGTGGCGACCTGCCTGGAGGTGTTCAACGGCTTCCGGCCACCGGTGCAGTTGCGGCGTCACCTCGACCCGACCCGCACCGCCCACCTGCTGCCCGAGCTGGCGCGGGCCGCCGCCCGGGGCGCTCCGACCCGCCGCCGGTCGACCCGACCCGGTCTCCGGCTGCGCCGGCTACGTGTCTGCGAGCCGCGTCCGGCCGCCATCGAGGTCGCCGCAGTGTTCGCCGGTGCCGCCGGCCGCACCTGGGCGATGGCGCTGCGCCTGGAACACCGGCGCGGCACCTGGCTCTGCACCGACCTCCGCGTCCTCTGAGCGCCCCGACCGAGCGAGGCCGTCCGGGCCGGGACGAGGCCGTCCCGGCGGAGACGAGGCCGAACGGACCATGTCGGCTCCGGACGGGATGCCTCGGGCCGGACGAGCCGGGCACGGCCACGACGGCCGCGGCCAGGAGCGAACACTTCCGGGCCGGACACGACGGAGCCGTGGCCACCAGGACCACGGCTCCGTCGAGAACCCGTCGCGGTGGGACCGTCAGGTCCCGCCGACTGCGGCGTCAGTCCGCCGAGCCGCCCCCGGGGGCACCGTGGCACCGCTTGTACTTGCGACCCGAGCCACAGGGGCACGGCGCGTTGCGGGACGGCCCGTTGCCGGCACTCGCCTGCCCGGTCGGCGCCGACTGGCGGGCCGTGCTGGCGGCCACACCGGCACCCCGGTTGGCGGCTGAACGCTGCGGTGCCGAGGGAGCCGTCCGACCGGGTGTCGCCGGAGCCGCCGGCTCCGGGCCACCGATACCGAGGGCGGGGGCACGCTGGTCGTCGCGCTGGACGGCGACCGCACCGGCCCCGGCCTCCCCGTCGATGGTCGGCGCGGAGTATTGCAGGCCCTGCTGCTGCGGTGCCCGACCCAGACCCTTGGCCCGGACCTCCACCGGCTTGTCCAGTAGCTGGACCTCCTCGGCCTCCGGCTCCGGCTCGTTGACCTGGACGTCCAGGTTGTAGAGGAAGCCGACCGTCTCCTCCTTGATGCCCTCCATCATGGTGGTGAACATCGCGAAGCCCTCGCGCTGGTATTCCACCACCGGGTCACGCTGGGCGTAGGCGCGCAGCGAGATGCCCTCCTGGAGGTAGTCCATCTCGTAGAGGTGTTCACGCCACTTGCGGTCGATGACCTGGAGCAGCACCATCCGCTCGAGCTGCCGGGCGCCCTCGGCGCCGAGCTCCTCCTCGCGCCGGTCGTACGCGGCGTTCGCGTCGTCCCGGAACTGCGCGACCAGGAAGTCGGCGTCGATGCTGGCGCGCGAGCCGCCGACCTCCTCCTCGATGTCCTCGATGGTGAGGCCGACCGGGTAGAGCTGCTTGAGGTTGGTCCAGAGCTGTTCGAGGTCCCAGTCCTCGGCGTACCCCTCGGAGGTGGCCCCCCGCACGTACGCCTCGACCACATCGTTGATCATGTTGCGGACCTGGTCGGAGAGGTCCTCACCGTTGAGTACGCGCAGCCGCTCGGCGTAGATCACCTGGCGCTGCTTGTTCATGACCTCGTCGTACTTGAGGACGTTCTTCCGGATCTCGGCGTTCTGGCCCTCGATCTGGGCCTGCGCGCCCTTGATCTGCCGGGTGACCATCTTCGACTCGATGGGCACGTCCTCCGGGATGTTGAAGCGCTCCATCACCGCCTCGACCGCGCCGGAGCGGAACCGCTTCATCAGGTCGTCCTGGAGGGACAGGTAGAACCGCGACTCACCCGGGTCGCCCTGTCGGCCGGAACGACCGCGAAGCTGGTTGTCGATCCGGCGGGACTCGTGCCGCTCGGTGCCCAGCACATAGAGTCCGCCGGCACCGGCGACCTCCTCGGCCTCGGCGTCGCAGGCCTGCTTCCACTTCGGCATGACCTCTTCGAGCGCCTTGTCGTACTCCTCGGCGTTCTCCTGCGGGTCGAGGCCGCGCTGGCGCAGCTCGCTCGCGGCGAGGAACTCGGGGTTGCCGCCGAGCAGGATGTCGGTGCCTCGACCGGCCATGTTGGTGGCGACCGTGACCGCGCCCTTGCGACCGGCCTGGGCGACGATCTCCGCCTCGCGGGCGTGGAACTTCGCGTTCAGCACCGAGTGCGGGATGCCCCGGCGGCGCAGGAGCTGCGACAGGATCTCGGAGTTCTCCACCGAGACCGTGCCGACCAGCACCGGCTGACCGGCCTGGTGCCGCTCGGCGATGTCCTCGATGACCGCGTTGAACTTGGCCTTCTCGGTCTTGTAGATGACGTCGGCGCGGTCCTCGCGGACCATCGGCCGGTGGGTCGGGATGGTCACCACGCCGACCTTGTAGACCTTGTTGAACTCGCCCGCCTCGGTCTGGGCCGTACCGGTCATGCCGGAGAGCTTGTCGTAGAGGCGGAAGTAGTTCTGGAGGGTGATGGTGGCCAGGGTCTGGTTCTCCTGCTTGATCTCCACCCCCTCCTTGGCCTCGATCGCCTGGTGCATGCCCTCGTTGTAACGCCGACCGTGCAGGATGCGGCCGGTGAACTCGTCGACGATCAGGACCTCGCCGTCGCTGACGATGTAGTCCTTGTCGCGCTTGTAGAGCTCCTTGGCCTTGATGGCGTTGTTCAGGTAGCCGACCAGCGGGGTGTTCACCGACTCGTAGAGGTTGTCGATGCCGAGCCGGTCCTCGACCTTGGCCACCCCGCGCTCAGTGACGGCGATGGTGCGCTTGGAGAAGTCGACCTCGTAGTCGCCCTCGCCGTCCTTGCCCGCCTGGAGGCGGGCCACCACGGCGGCGAACTCGCCGTACCAGCGGGCGGAGTGCTCGGCCGGGCCGGAGATGATCAGCGGGGTCCGGGCCTCGTCGATCAGGATCGAGTCGACCTCGTCGACCACGGCGAAGTTGTGGCCGCGCTGGACCAGCTCGTCCTTCGACCACGCCATGTTGTCGCGCAGGTAGTCGAAGCCGAACTCGTTGTTCGTGCCGTAGGTGATGTCGCACTCGTAGGCCGCGCGGTGCTCGGCGGCCGGACGGTTCGGCAGCACCACACCGACGCTCAGGCCGAGGAACTCGTGCACCCGGCCCATCCAGGCGGCGTCACGCTGGGCCAGGTAGTCGTTCACCGTGACCACGTGCACGCCCTCGCCGGACAACGCGTTGAGATAGACCGGCATCACCGAGGTCAGGGTCTTGCCCTCACCGGTCTTCATCTCGGCGATGTTGCCGAAGTGCAGCGCCGCGCCGCCCATCACCTGCACGTCGTACGGCCGTTGGCCGAGCACGCGCGCCGCCGCCTCCCGACAGACCGCGAAGGCCTCGGGCAACAGGTCGTCCAGGGTCTCGCCCTCGGCGAGCCGTTCCCTGAACTGCTCGGTCATGCCGCTCAGCTCTTCGTCGGTGAGGTTGACGTAGTCGTCCTCGATCGAGTTGACGGCGGCGGCGATCGCCTTGAGCCGGCGCACCATGCGCCCCTCGCCCGCGCGGAGGACCTTTTCCAGAATCGACACGGATCAACGCTCCCCTAGACAGTCTCGAACCATCGTAGGCGTTCCGTCGGGCCGATGGTCACTGGTGGCGGTGGTCGGCCGCCGCGAAACCGACATAACGCTCCGACGGGCCGCCCACCGCTCGGTCTTCCGGTTACGCCGTGGGCGAACGATCCGGCACGATGTCTCGGATGGAGCCCGTGGAGATCGCCGAGGACGGCGTACTGCTGCGTCCGTGGCAACCCGAGGACGCCGCCGACGTGTACCGCGCCTGCCAGGATCCGGACATCCAGCGCTGGACCACCGTACCCCGCCCGTACCGGGCGGTGGACGCCCGACGGTTCGTCGCCGAACTCGCCCCGGCGGCCTGGGCGGCCGGCACCGGGGCGCCCTTCGCGGTCTGCGACGCCACCACCGGCACCCTGCTCGGCTCCTGCGGCCTCGTCTCGATCCACCAGGGCACCGGCGAGGTCGGTTACTGGACCGCCCCGTGGGCCCGGCGACGCGGTGTGGCGGTACGCGCCACCCGGGCGGTCGCCCGCTGGGCGTTCGACGCGGTGCCGCTACGCCGCCTGATCTGGCAGGCGGAACTGGGCAACCACGCCTCCCGGCTGGTCGCGCTGCGGGCGGGTTTCCGGGTCGAGGGCCGACTCCGGCTGGCCGATCCGGCACCGGAGGGTCGACCGGAGGGCTGGATCGGGTCGCTGTCGCCCGAGGAGGTGCCGGCACCGGGCGAGACGGGTCCGGCCGGGCCGGGCACCCTGCCGGCCCGGCGGGCGGCGGTCTTCGGTCGGCCGCAGCCCGTCCTGTTCGCCACCTCCGACGACCAGGAGTTGCGGCTGCGGGCCATGGAGGAGGACGACCTCGACGCGATCGAGGCCACCTGCCGTGATCCGGAGACACGGCGCTGGACCAGCCTCCCGACGGACTACCGGCGACGGGACGCCGAGTCGTTCCTGGAGTACTGCCGCCAGGCGTGGGCCGGGGGCACCGCCGCCTGTTACGCGCTCGCCGACCGGCAGGACCGCTACGTCGGCACGATCGACCTGCGGCTGTCCGCCACCGACCCGCTGCTGGCCGACGTCGGCTTCATGACCGCGCCGTACGCCCGTGGCCGGGGGCACCAGACCGCGGCGCTGGCCGCGCTCTGCACCTGGGGCTTCGCCGTGCTCGGCCTGGCCCGCGTCGAGTGGCGGGCCGGCGTCGGCAACGTCGCCTCCCGGCGGGTCGCCGAGAAGGTCGGCTTCACCGTCGAGGGCACCGCCCGGCGGGCACTCACCCACCGCGGCACCCGGGTCGACGCCTGGGTCGGCGGCCTCCTCGCGGAGGATCTGGCATGACCCCGGAGACCATCGAGACGGCGGACGTCCGGCTGCGCCCGTTCCGCCCCGACGACGTCCCCGACGTCGTCGCCGGCTGCGCCGACCCGCTGGTCCGGCGCTACCTGGACGGGCTGCCCAGCCCGTACACCGAGGCCGATGGTCGCTGGTGGGTGACCGAGGGGGCTCCGGCGGCCTTCGCCACCGGCGGCGCCGCCTACGCCGTCGCCGACCTCGACGACGACCGGTTGCTCGGCACGGTCGGGCTGAGCCATCCGGTACCGCAGCGCGCCCAGGCCGAGATCGGTTACTGGGTGGCGCCGTGGGCGCGCGGCCGGGGCGTCGCCACCGCCGCCACCCGAGCCCTGGCGCAGCGGGCCTTCGCCACCGGCACCGCCCGGCTGGAACTGCTCACCCACGTCGAGAACACGGCCAGCCAGCGGGTCGCGCTGGCCGCCGGCTTCCGACCGGAGGGGGTACGCCGCAGCGGCGGGCCGGTGCGCGGTGGCGGCCGGCGGGACCTGACGGTCTGGGTACGCCTCGCCGACGATCCGCCCGGACCGTCCCCGCGTCCGCTGCCGGACCTGCCCGACGGTCGGCTCACCGACGGGGTGGTCGTGCTGCGCCCGCTCGGCCCCGACGACGCGGACGACATGTACCGCCTGCACAGCACGCCGGAGGTGGTGGCCAGCATGGTGCCACCCGAGCCGTACGCGCGCGACGCGGTGGACCGCAGGTGCGCCGCCGCGCAGAGCCAGTGGCTGGTCGGCCGGACCGCCGCCCTGGTCCTCCGGGACGCGGCCAGCGATGCGTTCGTCGGCGGGTGCTCGCTGGTCCACGAGCCACCCGCGAGCCAGGCCATGATCGGCTACAGCCTGCTGCCGCCCTGGTACGGGCGCGGGTACGCCACCCGCGCCGTCCGGCTGCTGACCAGGTGGGGGTTCGACCACGTCGGGCTGGCGCGGCTCTGGGCGGGCACCCTGCCGGAGAACCTCGCCTCGCAGCGGGTCCTGGAGAAGGCCGGCTTCCGCCGGGAGGGCCTGCTGCGCGGGCGGCTGCCCGGCGCGGAGGACACCCGGGCCGACTCCACGGTGTACGGGCTGCTCCGCACCGACCCGGTGGACTGAGACGCTGGGCCGGTGACCGGTCGCGCCGCCTCCGGCTCGGGCGCTCCCCGACCCGGAGGCGGCGGCGGGCCGCTCAGATGTCCAGCGAGATGATGCCGTAGTCGTAGGCGTGCCGTCGGTAGACCACGCTCGGCCGTCCGGACTCCTTGTCGTGGAACAGGTAGAAGTCGTGGCCGACCAGTTCCATCTGGAAGAGGGCGTCGTCGACGGTCATCGGCTCGGCCGGGTGGACCTTCTCCCGGGCGATGTGCCAGGGCTGGTCCTGCTCGTGCTCGTCCTCGGGCCGCTCGGCCACGGCGGTGGCGGTGCCGGACTCCGCGGGCGCGGCGAGCGCGGGCAGGTCGGTCACCGGCAGGCCGGCGGTGGCGGCGGCGACCGAGATCGGCGTGTGCCGGCCACGGTGTACGCGGCGTCGGTCGGCGGCGCGGCGCAGCCGGGCGTCGAGCTTGGCGATGGCCGCGTCGAGCGCGCTGTAGAAGTCGTCGGTGCAGGCTTCCGCCCGGATCACCGGGCCCCGGGAGTAGCAGGTGATCTCCACCCGCTGGCAGTGATCGGCCTGGCGCGGATTGCGCTCGTGGAACAGCTCCACATCGACACGAATAAGTTTGTGGTCGTAGCGTTCGATCTTCGCGAGCTTGTCTGCGACGTGTACCCGGTAGTGATCCGGCACTTCGACGTTACGGCCCTTGACCACGATGTCCACGTGACCTCCCTCGATCGGATGGTCTTCGATCCGAGCAACCCGGTCGCGCGTGGTGGGGACGGCCCCGTTCGGCGTCGACCGGTCAATACGGCTACGCCTCCTCTCACCGCCGGGGGTGGGTGGAGTTGCCTTCCTACCCTCGACAGCCAAACGCTAACTCCTGTTCGCCCGGCAGTCACCCCCCGTCGCCAAGACCACCGGGTGATTTCCACAGCTCATACACGAAGGGGTGAAACGGAAACACAATCGGTTACGGTTGGCGCCTTCGCTCGGTCGCCGCGAGCACCGTCGCCACCGACGGCGACCAGCCGTGGACGGTCAGCACGCGACTGACCGCCGCCAGGGTGGCCCCGGTGGTGACGATGTCGTCCAGCAGCACCACACGCGCCCCGTCCGGCACCGATCCGAGGCCGGGTCGCACCCGGAATGCCTCCACGGCGGCAGCCGCCCGGCCGACGCTGTCCAGCGTCACCGAGTCCGGCCGTGGCGTGGCGCGTAGCGGCCGGTGGACCCGCACCGGCCAGCCCGCCGCGCGGAGCCGGTGGGCACAGTGGCGGGTCAACCGGGCGAGGTGGTCGCCGTACCGGGCCCGGGCCGCCGCCGGGGTGTCCGGCACCGGCACCAGCAGCACCGGGCGCACCGGGCCGACCGCCGCCGCGACGACCTCGGCGAGCAGGGCACCGAGCGGTCGGGCCAGCCCGTGCCGGCCATGGTCCTTGTACGCCAGCAGGGTCTCCCGCAACGGCCCGCCGTACGGGCCCAGGGCGTGACAGGGCGGCAGCCCGGGTGGCGCGGGCACCGGCCGCACCGGCCCGGGACGCAGTGCCCCGAGCGTGGCGACGCACTCCGGACACACCCCGTGCCGCAGCCCCGACCGGCGTTCCCGGCAACCGGCACAGTCGGCGGGCAGCACCAGGTCGGTCAGGTCCGCCCAGAGCCCGCCCAGCACGGCGACGCCTAGTAGAGGAAGAAGGGCGCGGTGGGGTTGCCCGGGCGCACTCCGGCCGGCGGCGGGGTGACGTCCTGGACCTGGTCCCGGACGATCCGCTCGAACGGGTTGCTGCGGTACGCGACACCGTTCGCCTCGTACATGAACGAGCCCGCGTACGGGGACAGCGGCATCGTCGGGTACGCGGCCAGGTGGCTCACCTCGGCTCCGGCGTCCTCCCGCAGCGGGGTCTCCAGGGCACCGTCCACGCTGACGTCGTAGATCGCCGGTCGACCCGCCGAGCCGGCCACCAGCAGCCGGTTCTCCGCGCCCCAGTCGACGGCCGTCGTCCGGGTCAACGAGGTGACCAGTCGCCGCGCCGGGCCGACCGTGGGCACGCCGCCCTCCCAACTGATCGCCGCCACGTACAGCGCACCGTCGACGATCAGGGCGACCCGGTGCCCGTCCAGTGCCGCAGCGACGGCGCTGACCCGGCCCGGCAGGCCCAACTGCACCGGCCGCAGTGCCGCCTGGTCGTCGAAGCGGTACAGCCGGCTGTCGGCGACCACCAGCCCGTACGGGCGACCGTGGTCGCTGCGCAGCCAGACCGGCCGGCTGATCGCGGTGTGGCCACGGGCCGGTTCGGTCACGAGGTTCTCCACCACGTCCCGGCCCCGCCCCACGCTCAGCCGCTGCTTCCCGTCCTCGCCGGTCACCACCAGCGCGGCCAGCACGTCGGGGCCGGCCCGGCGCAGCCCGGCGGAGACGATTCCGCGGTTGGCCTCGGCGGCGACCGGGACCGGCCGATTCGGCTCGCTGGTCACGGCCAGCCCGTGGATCGCTCCGTCGTAGACGCAGTACCGGGCGGTGCCGTCGAGTGTGTACAGCGGGTTGGACGACCGCTGCCCGCCCAGGTCGACCACCTTGCGGGACTGGTTCAGAATCTTGATCTCGACGGTGCCCTCCAGCTCCGGCAGAGACCAGGCGAGCTGGGTGGCGAGCTGCTCCAGACGCCCGTCGTCGGCACCGGGCATGTCCAGGTTGACCTCCCACCGGCCGTCCGCGCCGGTGGCATTGTTGATCATCTCGGTGCGGTCGGGCAGGCCGGAGGCGCCGGCCCGCAGCCATTCCGAGGGGCCTGCGGTCAACCAGCGGACCACCTCGCTGACCCGGCGTTCGGGCGGCACGGCAGAGGAGAGGTAGCGCTGGTCGGGCACCAGCCGGGTGCGGTCGGAGTTCCAGAAGTAGATCGACTGGGCCTGGTAGTAGCGGCGCAGTGCCTCGTCGCTGAGCAGCAGCACGTTGGGCGGGTCGCTGACATAGAAGCCGGCGTCGTCCTGGCCCGCCGGGCCGGCACTGATCAGCCGGAACTCGTAGGTCGACTCGGTGGCGAGCGGGGGCACCAGCATGCCGTTGGCCCGCAGCAGGCCGACCTGCTGCACGGTGATGGTGACCTTCATGCTGTCCACGTCCGGCTCGATCACCGGGTCGTCGGTCAGACGTACCACCGACAGCGCCACCTCGCTGCCCTGCCGCTCCTGCAGGCTGGGTTTGTCGGCCGCCGCGATGAACTGCTTGACCCGCTCGTACGCCCGGTCCGGCTCGCCCGCGGCGGCGGCCAGGAAGTTGCGGACGAACGCCTCGGCGTCGCTTCCGCTGGCCGTGCGGGTCGGCGGCTCGCTGCCCCGTCCCAGCGACCAGCTCGCCTCGGCGGCCGGCCCACGCTGCTCGACCTGCACCTCGGACTGATCCGGGATGCCGCATCCTGCGGTGAGAGTCAGCGCCAGGGCGGTGCCGAACACGGCGCCGGCCACCCGGCGCCTCACGAGCCCACCTCCGCGCGCTGCTCGGGCACCGGCGGCGTGGTCCCGCTGGTCCCGCTGCCCGTCCGAACGACGGTGAGCCCGCCGGCCGGTGCGGGGCCGATGGCCAACAGGCTCCCGGCCGGGGCACCGCCGAACGGCAGCGTCGCATCGGCCGGCACCAGACGCAACGGCGAGGTGGTCAGCCGGTCCCCGGCCCGCGCCGGCAGGGTGAGCCGGAACTGGGCACCCTGTCCGGGCGCGCCCCACGCCTCCAGCCAGCCGCCGTGCAGCCGGGCGTCCTCCAGGCTGATCGACAGCCCCAGCCCGGTGCCGCCGGTCTGCCGCGCCCGCGACGGGTCGGCCCGCCAGAACCGGTTGAACACCAACTTCTCCTCGCCGGGCTTGAGCCCGACGCCGTGGTCGCGGACGGTGAGCGCCACCGCGGTCTCGTCCATCCCGAGCGTGATCCGCACCGGTCGGCCCTCGCCGTGCTCCACGGCGTTGCCGACCAGGTTGCGCAGCACCCGCTCGACCCGGCGCGGATCGATCTCGGCGATCACCGGGGCGGACGGCACGTCCAGCTCGATCGCCACCCCGACCCGCTCGGCCAGACCGGAGAGCCGGTCCACCACCCGGTGCACCACCGGCACCAGGTCGGTCGGCTCGGAGTCGAGCACCGCGAAGCCGGCGTCGAACCGGCTGATCTCCAGCAGGTCGGTCAGCAACTCCTCGAACCGGTCCAGCTCGGCCTGGAGCAGTTCGGCGCTGCGGGCCACCGCCGGGTCGAACTCGTCCCGCTCGGCGAAGATCAGGTCGGCGGCCATCCGGACCGTGGTCAGCGGGGTACGCAACTCGTGCGAGACGTCCGAGGTGAACCGACGTTGCAGCCGGGACATCTCCTCCAGCCGCAGGATCTGTCGTTGCAGGTTGGTGGCCATCTGGTTGAACGAGGCGGCGAGCAGGGCCAGGTCGTCCTCGCCGTTGACCGCCATCCGCTGGTCGAGCAGACCGGCGGAGAGCCGCTGGGCGGTCCGGGCGGCGACCCGCACCGGCAGCACCACGAGCCGGGTCACCAGCGCGGCCAGCACGCCGAGCAGCAGCACCAGCGCCACGCCGGTGCCGATCACGGTGGCCCGGGCCTGGCCGGACGTCACGTCCTGCACCGTCAGCGGCACGAAGTAGTAGAGCTCCACCTGGCCGAACTGGGTCGGCACCGGCGTGCCGTAGACCAGGTACTTCGTGTCGTCGTCGCTGGTCAGGCGACCGGTGACGATCTGGTTGGCCACGTTGCCGTCGGTGACCGCGGCTCGCAGCTCGGGGCTGATCAGCGGCCGGACGTTCACCGACGGCGAGGTGCGGGGCTCGATCACCCCGGGGTAGCTGTCCGCGGTGAGGGCCACCACGACACCGCTGTTCTGCTGGGGGTCCCCGCCGGCCAGGTAGTTGACCGTGCCGTCGATGGTCTCCTGGAGCTGGGCCTCCTGGGGCTGGCCGTAGAGGCTGAACTGCTTGGCCGCGTACTCGGCGCCGTTAGTCAGCCGGAGCTGGACGTCGGTCTTGGCGTTGTCCAGCAGGATGCTGGTGATCTTGTCGGCGATCAGGAAGGCGAACCCGCCCACCAGCAGACTGGAGACGACCAGGGTGATGGTCACCACCCGGACCTGCAACGAGCGCCGCCAGGTCTGGTGCAGTCCGGCGAACAGCCGCGCGGCCCGGCCACTGAGCCCACGCCACAGCTCCCACCCGGCACCTCGCCGGTGGGACGTCGTGTCAAGATCCGGTAGCGGGGAGTTGGTCACAGTGCGACCAGGCTATCCGGTACCCGCCTTGTAGCCCACGCCGCGCACGGTGAGGATGATTTCCGGGCGCTCCGGATCCGGTTCGATCTTGGCACGCAGCCGCTGGACGTGCACGTTGACCAACCGGGTGTCCGCCGCGTGCCGGTATCCCCAGACCTGCTCCAGCAGCACCTCGCGGGTGAAGACCTGCCGCGGCTTGCGGGCGAGCGCCACCAGCAGGTCGAACTCCAGCGGCGTCAGCTTCACCTCCTCGCCGTTGCGGCTGACGGTGTGCGCCGGCACGTCGATGGAGATCTGGTTGCCGGGCGGGCCGATGGTGAGCATCTCCGGTGCCGCGTCCTCGCCCCGCCGCAGCCGGGCCCGCATCCGGGCGACCAGTTCCTTGGGCTTGAACGGCTTCACCACGTAGTCGTCCGCCCCGGACTCCAGGCCGAGCACCACGTCGACGGTGTCGCTCTTGGCGGTGAGCATGACGATCGGCACGCCCGATTCGGCCCGGATCGCCCGCGCCACGTCGATTCCGCTCATTCCAGGCAACATGAGGTCTAGCAAGACGATATCGGGTCGGTTGTCGCGGAACGCGGCCAATGCCCGTTCCCCGTCCGCCACGAAGGACGGCATGAAGCCTTCACTGCGCAGCACGATGCCGAGCATCTCGGCGAGCGCAGGGTCGTCGTCGACCACCAGTACCCGGGCTCTCATGGGGTTAATGTTTCCATCCCGTCAGTTCGGTTGGGCTCGGCGTCCTACGGCACGCTACTGCCGAAGGACGCGCGGTGCCCAACACCGGCCGGTTGCACCGCTCGCGCGCGCCACCCCGGGCCGGGGCTGCACCCGGGCGGACCGCGCGTGTCAACATGATCCCCGGGTGCGCCGCCGCGCGCCACCATCCACGCCTCCCAGGAGTACGCGTGCCCGAAGCAGGCCCCACCGCCGTGCTCCCCGGCCGCCCACTCACCGTCGGTGAACTCCTCGACTCCGCCGTACTCCTGCTGCGTCACCACGCCTCGACGCTGCTCCCTCTCGCCGCCGTCCTCGCCGTCGGCGAGCAACTCCTCCTGCTGCCGCTGCGCACCACCCTCGGCGTCGGTCCACCACTGTGGTGGCTGCCGAACCTCAACAACCTCGGCGGGTTCTGGCTGCTGCTCGCGCTCGGCGCGGCGACCGAGGCGACGATCGTCGTCCTGCTCGGCAACCCGGCCGCCCGAGCCGCCGGGGGCGCGCTGCTCGGTCACCGCCGCACCGCCCGGCACCTGGTACGCCCCACCGGCGGCCGGTGGGGCGCGACCCTGCTGCTCGCCCTGCTGGTGGGTGCCGTGATGCTGTTCCTGTCGCTGTTCGGCCCGGCGTGGTTCGTCGGATGGGCCCTGCTCGGCGCGGTGGCTCCCGCCCTCGTGCTGGACCGGGTCGTCCCGCTGCGGGCGCTCACCCGTTCGGCCTCGCTCGCCCTGCGGGTCGAGGGTCGGGCCGCCGCCCTGCGGACACTCGGGTACCTGGTCTGGTGGATCATCCGGGTCGGTCTCGGCTGGGGCATGTTCATCGGGTTGTCCACCCTCGGCCTGATCGAGGGCGAGGGTGCCCTGGTCGTGACCGCCGCCCTGCTCTGGGCCGCGGTCAACACCGTCGCGTACGCCGCGCTGGCCTGTCTGGACGCGGTCCTGCACCTGGAGACCCGCATCCGCACCGAAGGGCTGGACATCCACCTGTCCCGACAACCGGCCGACGCGACACCGACCGCCCTGGCGGTGCGCGGATGAACCCGAGCCGGTGGTGGACCGAGACCACGGCGGCACTCGGCGACCACGTGCCGCTGCCGCTGGTCACGCTGGTGCTGGCGCTGGTCACGGCCATGGTGGCGGTCGGCTGGTACACCTTCCCGAGCTGGGTGCCCCGACGGATCCCCCGACTGCGTCGCCGCACCCGGAGCCGACCGGGACGCACCGAGACGGTCCGGGCGGTGCCCACGTCCACCGTCGTCGGTGTACCGGCCCCGGCCCTGCCGCCGGTCGCCGCGCCCGACCTGGCCGACCGGCTCTCCGCCGACGGCCGCTACGCCGAGGCCGTCCGGGAACGGCTCCGCGCCATGCTGCACGAACTCACCGACCGGCGGGTGGTCTGGATCCGGCCGGGCATGACCGTCGCCGAGGTCGTCACCGACGCCCGGGCCACGCACCCACCCGTCGGTCCGCCGCTGTCCGCCGCGGCGGACATCTTCTCCGAGCTCTGGTACGCCCAACGCGGCGCCACCGCCGACCACGACCACCGGATGCGGGAACACGCCGACCGGCTGCGACAGATCCTCGCCGCCGACGCGTCGGTGGGGTCCACGTGGTGACGCCCCGGACCACCCGCCGCCGACACCGGGTGGTGATCCCGGTCGTCCTCGCCGCCCTGCTCCTCACCGTCACCCTGGTCAGTCGCGAGTTCGACCAGCCCGACCAGACCGACCCGGGCTTCCTCTCCCCGGTGTCCACCGGGGACGACGGCGGCAGCCGGCTCGCGGCCAGCCTGACCCGCGACGGTGTCGTGGTGCAGCGGGAGACCGAGACGATGCAGGCGCTGCGGGCCGTCCGGGGAGCACCGGCCACCCTGTTCGTCCCGGCGCCCGAACTGCTGCACCCGCGTACCGTCGACGATCTCGGTCTGCTGCCCACCGGCACCCGGCTGGTGCTGGTCGATCCGCCCCGGCGGGTGCTGGACGCCGCCGGGCTGCCGATCCGACCCGTCGCGCGACGCTGGGCGGCGGGGGCGGTCGCACCGCACCACGACGGCCGGGCCTGCCCGCTGCCCGAGATGGCCGGCGTCGACACCGCCGCCGTCACCCGGACACGGTACGCGCCCACCGGTCGCGTGGAACCGGTCGAACTCTGCTTCGCCGCCGGTCTGGCCCGGTTGCCGGGGCCCAGCGAGAGCCTGGTGGTGGGAGCCAGCGACCCGTTCCGCAACAGCCGCATCGACGAGCGGGACAACCGCGCCTTCGCCACCGGCCTGCTCGCCGGCACCGGCCGGGTGGTCTGGCTCGACCTGGACGGCCCCGCGCCACCGCCGCCCGCGCCACCCCCGGGTCCAGTCGCCCCACCACCGGACCGGACCGACTCCGGGTACGGCGAGCCCGGGGACGACACCGACGTGGGCACCGGCGACGGCGAGGGCAGCACCCCCGGCGACCGGTCGGGGCGGGACGCCTCCGGACCCGGCCGGTCCGGGCCGGACGACTCGACCAACCCGCTCTGGTCCGCCTTCCCGCCCTGGTTCTGGGCACTGCTGCTGCAACTGCTCCTGGCCGCCCTGCTGGTCGGTGTGTGGCGGGCCCGTCGGCTCGGTCCGCCGACGCCGGAGCCGTTGCCGGTGACCGTCCCCGCCGCCGAGACCGTGCACGGACGGGCCCGCCTCTATCAGCGGGCGCAGGCTCACGAGAGCACCGCCGAGACACTGCGGGCCGCCGCCCGGACCCGGTTGGCCCGCCGACTGCATTTGCCCGCGCAGACCGGGCACGAGGGCGTGGCCGCCGCCGTGGCGGCCCGTACCGGCACCTCCCGGGAGGTCGTCGACCGCCTGCTGCACGGCCCGCCGCCGGACACCGACCAGGATCTGCTGGACCTGGCGACCGGTCTGGACCGGGCAACCTGCGCCGATCCTGTCGTGGCACGACCGTCACCCCCCGTACCGCAGCCCCGAACCGAAGGAGACCCCCGGTGACCCGACCCGCCACCACCACCGCCGACCCGCTCGCCGCCGACCCCGCCCGGGCCGCGCTGCACCGGTTGCGCGCCGAGGTGGCCAAGGCGGTCGTCGGGCAGGACGCCGTCGTCGCCGGCCTCGTCGTCGCGCTGCTCTGCCGGGGCCACGTACTGCTGGAGGGCGTACCGGGGGTGGCCAAGACGCTGCTGGTGCGGACGCTCGCCGCCGCGCTGGACCTGACGGCCCGGCGGGTGCAGTTCACCCCGGACCTGATGCCCGGCGACGTCACCGGCTCGATGGTCTTCGACTCGCGGACCGCCGCGTTCACCTTCCGCGAAGGGCCGGTCTTCACCAACCTGCTGCTCGCCGACGAGATCAATCGGACGCCGCCGAAGACCCAGTCCGCGCTGCTCGAAGTGATGGAGGAGCGGCAGGTCACCGTCGAGGGCGAGCGGCGTGCACTGCCCGACCCGTTCATCGTGGTGGCCACCCAGAACCCGGTGGAGTACGAGGGCACCTATCCGCTGCCGGAAGCCCAACTGGACCGTTTCCTGCTCAAGCTGACCGTGCCGCTGCCCAACCGGGACGAGGAACTGGGGGTGCTGCGCGCCCATCACGCCGGCTTCGACCCGGGCGACCTGGCCGGTGCCGGGGTGGGCCCGGTGGCCGGAGCCGCCGACCTCGCCACGGCGCGCGCGGCGGTGAGCCGGGTACACGTCGCGGAACCGCTGCTCGGCTACGTCGTCGACCTGTGCCGGGCCACCCGGGTCGTACCCGCGCTGGAACTGGGCGCCTCGCCCCGTGGCGCCACCGGTCTGCTCGGCACCGCCAAGGCGTGGGCCTGGCTCAGCGGTCGCGACCACGTGCTGCCCGACGACGTCAAGGCGATGGCCCGGCCGACCCTGCGGCACCGGCTCCGGCTGCGCCCCGAGGCCGAGCTGGAGGGTGTCGCGGTCGACGCCGTGCTGGACACGGTGCTGGCCACCGTGCCGACCCCGCGATGACCTGGCGGGCGGCGGCGCTGCTCGCGGTGGGCGCGCTGACCCTGCCGCTGTGGCCGGCCCCGTTCGTCGGGGTGGCGGTGATGGTCGGCGCGGTCCTGCTGCTGCTCGTCGTGGACCTCGCGCTCGCCGCGCCGCTGCGGTCGCTCACCGCCTCGCGGGACGGCGAACGGGCCGTCCGGCTCGGCGGGACCGCCACCGTCGTGCTGCACCTGGGCAACCTCTCCGGTCGGCCACTGCGGGCCCAGGTCCGCGACGCCTGGGTGCCCTCGGCCGGAGCCCGGCCCGACGTGTCGCCGAGCCGCGCGGTGCACGTCGCCCCCGGGACGGTGGTGGCGCTACCCAGCCGGTTGACCCCGACCCGCCGGGGCGACCGGCCCGCCGTGACGCTGACGGTCCGTTCGCTCGGGCCGCTCGGGCTGGCGTTCCGGCAGTGGAACGGGCGACCCGCGACGCCGCCGTGGACCCTGCGGGTGCTGCCCCGCTTCGACTCGCGGCGGCACCTGCCCGAGAAGCTGTCCCGGCTGCGGGTCATCGACGGCCGCCAGGTCGGCCGGGGACGCGGCGCGGGCACCGAGTTCGACACCCTGCGCGAGTACGTACCCGGCGACGACGTGCGGTCCGTCGACTGGCGGGCCACCGCCCGGCGGGCCGAGGTGCTGGTCCGCACCTGGCGCCCCGAACGGGACCGCCGGGTGGTCTGCGTGCTGGACACCGGACGGACCTCGGCGGTGCGCCTCGGGGACGAGCCGCGACTGGACACCTCGATCGAGGCGGCACTGCTGCTCACCGCGCTGGCCACCCGGGCGGGTGACCGGGTCGACGTGTTCGCCGCCGACGCGGTCACCCGGGCGTCGGTCAGTGGCGCGGAGCAGCCGGCGCAGTGGAGCCGACTGGCGCACGCCCTCGCGCCACTGCAACCCGCCCTGGTGGAGACCGACTTCCGCCTGATCGCCGGCGAACTGCTGCGCCGGCACCGCCCACGCAGCCTGGTCGTCCTGCTCACCGCGCTGGAGCCCGGCGCCCTCGGTGAGGGTCTGCTGCCGGTGCTGCCCCGGCTGGCCGCCCGGCACCGGGTGGTGGTGGCGGCGGCCCAGGACCCGGTGCTCGCCACGCTCGCCACCGCAGCGCCCCACCGGGTCGAGGACGCCTACGCGGCTGCTGCGGCCTGGCGGACGCTCGCCGAACGTGACCGGCTCACGGCAGCCCTGGTCGGCCACGACGTCACCGTCATCGACGCTCCGGCACCCGACCTCGCCCCCGCGCTGACCGACGCCTACCTGCGGCTTAAGTTCACCGGTCGACTCTGATCCGATCGGCTGCCGCCCGACGGTCAGTTCGGCACGGCCGGGGCATCGCCGCCCTCGCCACGGACCCGATAGCCGAGCACGAAGACGTACGTCAGGAAGGCGAGCCAGGCCGCGGCGCCGACGGTGATGCGCAGGGCCGTCGGCACCGGGGCGGGGGTGACGAAGGCTTCGATCACCGCCGAGATCGCGAAGACCACCACCAGGCCGAGGGCGACCACCACGCCGTCGCGACCGGACCGGGCCACCGCCTGTCCCCGGGTGAGCTGCTCGGGCGGCGCGATCCACGCCCACCCGAGGCGCAGCCCGACTCCGGCGGCCACGAACACCCCGGTCAGTTCCAGCAGCCCGTGCGGGGTGATCAGGCCGAAGAACACGTCCCCCCGGCCGTACCCGACCATCACGCCACCGACCACGCCGATGTTCACCACGTTCTGCCACAGCAGGTACACCACCGGGACGATCAGCACGCCCGCCGCCAGGCACTTCGCGGCCAGCCAGGCGTTGTGCGTCCACAGGTGGAAGGCGAACGTCGGTGCGGAGAACTCGGTGTAGTAGCCGGCGAAGCCGGACTCCACCAGGTGGGCGGCCTCCGCCTCGCCGACGAACGCCGCCGCCGTCTCCGGGTTGTCCGCCACGAACCCGATCAGGGTGAAGGTGAGCAGCGTGAAGGCGGTCGCCACCGCGCACCACCAGGGGGCCGCGCGCCAGACCGCCCCGGGGAAGTCGACCAGCACGAACCGTCCGACGACCGCCCACGAGGGACGCGGTCGACCGGTGAGACGCGCCCGGGCCCGGAGCACCACCTGGGAGAGCTGGCCGACCAGGGCCGGGTCGGGCGAGCGACTGCGCAGCATGGAGAGCTGGGTGGTGGCGCGCTGGTAGAGCGCGACCAACTCGTCGACCTCGTCCACGGTCAACCGTCGGCGGCCGGAGAGCTGGTCCAGCCGGCGCCACTCCCCGCCGTGCTCGGCGACGTACGCGTCGAGATCCACCGTCCACCCCCGTCCGCGCGATCATAGTGTTCACTGTGCGGGTGAGCACAGCAGCATCGCGACCGTGGAACGCCCCGGCCTGGGGCGATGCCGAGCTGGTCAGCGGTGAGGCGGTGAAGCTGGACGTACGCGCCGCCCGGATCGGCTCCCGGGTGCTCGCGCTGCTGCTCGACGTGCTGATCCAACTCCTGTTCGGTCTGCTGCTGGCCGCGCTGGTCGGGTTGGGACTGGCCGCGCTGCCGGACGGCGCGATCGACGCCGCCACCGAGCGGGCACTGCTCACCATCGGGGTGGTGCTGCTGCTGGTGGGCTACCCGGTGCTGTGCGAGCGACTCAACCACGGCCGCACCCCCGGCAAGGCGGCGGTGGGCCTGCGGGTGGTCAGTGTCGACGGTGCCCCGGTCGGGCTGCGCCAGTCGCTGGCCCGGGCGCTGGTCGGGGTGGCCGTCGAGTGGCCCGGTCTGGTGCTGCCGCTGTTGTCCTGGGTGGCCGGGGTGACGGTGATGCTCACCGACTCCCGGGGGCGGCGTCTCGGTGACCTGGTGGCGGGCACCCTGGTGGTGCACACCCGCACCGCGACGTCCTGGCGTCCGGTCCCGGCCACCGTGCCGGCGTTGCGGAACTGGGCGTACACGCTGGATCTGAGCCGACTCGATCCGAAGCTGGCGCTGGCCACCCGGCAGTACCTGGCCCGGGCACATCTGTTCACCGGTCCGGCCTCCGACGACCTGGCCCGGCGGTTGTGGCGGGAGGTCGGCGCGGCCGTCACCCCGCCCGCACCGGACGGATATCCGGCGGCGGTCTACCTGGCCGCCGTGCTCGGTGAACGGCATCGGCGGGCCCGACACCGGCTCGCCGAGGAGCGCGTGCTCACCGCCGCGCTCTGGCCCCGGCTCGGTCTGCTGCCCGAGACCGACCGGACGTACGGCCCGGCGAGCGCGCCACTCGGCGTACCGTGGCCACGGCCCGCCGCTCCCGGGCAGCCGGGCACCGTGGCGCCGGAACCGCCCCGCGCACCGGTGCCGGCCCAGGGCCGACCGGCGGTACGACCGTCCCCGGTCGCCGAGTCCGACCAGGCTCCGGTGCCCGAGGTCGATCGCACACCGGGGAGGCCGTGATGAGAGGTCTGTTGCCGTGGTTGGCCGTGCTCGGGCTGGTGCTGCTGCTCAGTGCGCTGCGGCTGCGCACCCTGGCGGCGGTGGTCTCGCTCACCTGGCTGGTCTGGTGCGTCTGGACCTGGGTCCGGCCCGCCCGCCGCCAGGACCGGCCCCGCTGAACCGTCCGCCCCGCCGACAGCGGAGACGCACGAACGGGCCGGGCCGACCTGAGGTCGACCCGGCCCGGTACGCGTCGATCAGTAGCGGTAGTGCTCCGGCTTGAACGGCCCCTCCTGGCTGACGCCGAGGTACTCGGCCTGCACCTTGGTGAGCGTGGTCAGCTTGGCGCCGAGCGCGCCCAGGTGCAGCCGGGCGACCTTCTCGTCCAGGTGCTTGGGCAGCACGTACACGCCGATCGGGTACTCGTCGGTCTTGGTGAACAGCTCGATCTGGGCGATCGTCTGGTTGGCGAACGAGTTCGACATCACGAAGCTCGGGTGGCCGGTGGCGTTGCCCAGGTTCAGCAGACGGCCCTCGGAGAGCACGATGATCGAGTGGCCGTCGTCGAACGTCCAGAGGTCGACCTGCGGCTTGATGTTCTCCCGGGTGACGTCCGAGCGCTTGGCCAGACCGGCCATGTCGATCTCGTTGTCGAAGTGGCCGATGTTGCCGACGATGGCCTGGTGCTTCATCCGGGCCATGTGCTCGTTGGTGATGACGTCGAAGCAGCCGGTGGCGGTGATGAAGAGGTCCGCCTGCTCGACCACGTCCTCCAGGGTGGCGACCTGGTAGCCGTCCATCGCCGCCTGGAGCGCGCAGATCGGGTCGACCTCGGTCACCACGACCCGGGCGCCCTGGCCGCGCAGCGACTCGGCGCAGCCCTTGCCGACGTCGCCGTAGCCGAGCACGACCGCCATCTTGCCGCCGATCAGCACGTCGGTGGCGCGGTTGATGCCGTCGATGAGCGAGTGGCGGCAGCCGTACTTGTTGTCGAACTTGCTCTTGGTCACCGAGTCGTTGACGTTGATGGCCGGGAAGAGCAGCGTGCCGTTGCGGTGCATCTCGTAGAGCCGGTGCACGCCGGTGGTGGTCTCCTCGGTCACGCCCTTGATGTCGGCCGCGATCCGGGTCCAGCGTCCGCCGTCCTCGGCGATCGTGCGGTGCAGCAGGCCGAGGATGACCGCGTACTCCTCGGAGTCGGCGGACTCGACCGGCGGCACGGTGCCGGCCTTCTCGAACTCCGCACCCTTGTGCACCAGCAGGGTGGCGTCACCGCCGTCGTCGAGGATCATGTTGGGGCCGTGCCCGTCCGGCCAGGCCAGCACCTGCTCGGTGCACCACCAGTACTCCTCCAGCGTCTCGCCCTTCCAGGCGTAGACCGGGACACCGGCAGGGGCCTCGGGGGTGCCGTCCGCGCCGACCACGATCGCGGCGGCGGCGTGGTCCTGGGTGGAGAAGATGTTGCAGGACGCCCAGCGGACCTCCGCGCCGAGCGCGACCAGGGTCTCGATCAGGACGGCGGTCTGGATCGTCATGTGCAGCGAACCGGTGATCCGTGCGCCCGCGAGTGGCTGTGCCTCGGCGAACTCACGACGGATCGCCATCAGGCCGGGCATCTCGTGCTCGGCGAGACGGATCTCCTTGCGCCCGAACTCGGCGAGCGACAGGTCCGCCACCTTGTAGTCACCCTCGGCGAGGGTACGCGGGCGGGCCTCGGACGACGTTCCGTTGCCGGACGCCGGGAGGGTGCTGGTCATGAAAGCTCCTGTCGGACGATGGTGCTGCGCAACCACCCACCTTACGCGCGCCGCCCGATGCGGGACGGCCTGGTTGCGGACAGCACACGGGGCGGCCGGTCGTGGACGTGTGCCGTCCAGTCCCGCCCGCCCCGTGCATCCCCCCGGTTTGGTTCCCCCGCGCGTTCTCGGACTATGTCGCGATAACGCTGCGCACCCATAGAGTCACACTGAGTCAGACGCGAGTCAAGCGATTTCGGGAAAGTCGGACTTGCCGGTTCAGGCGAAGGCGGCAGGATCCTGGTCCGTCGGAATCAGAGGGAGCCGGTCGAGGCGACGTAGATCTCGCCGGCACCGCGCACCGTCAACGCACCACCGTCGGCCGGTCCCACCGCAGCCCGCCCGCGCTCCAGCGTCAACGGCGCGACACCGTCGGCGACGGTGACCTCCCCGACGGTGCAGAGCAGCACGCGCGGCCCCGGCACGGTGAGCGTCACCTCGGGCCGGTCGTCCTGCACGGTCACCCGGTGCAACGCGAAGTCCGGCACCGGTACCGGCCAGGTCACCACCCCGTCGGCGACCGGCCGGGACGACACCACCGGCTGGTCGAGCACCTCGAACCGGAGCACCCGCAGCAGCTCGGCCACGTCGACGTGTTTGGGGGTCAGGCCGCCACGCAGCACGTTGTCGCTGGCCGCCATCACCTCCACACCGGTACCGCGCAGGTAGGCGTGCAGGTTTCCGGCCGGCATCCAGATCGCCTCGCCCTCGGCCAGCCGTACCCGGTTGAGCAGCAGCGCCACCAGCACCCCCGGGTCGGCCGGATACGTCTGCGCCAGCATCGCCACCAGGTCGGCGTCCGGGCCGGTCACCGCCGCCGTCCGGGCCGCCGTGACCAGCCCCTCCCGCTCCGACTCCGGCCAGGTCAGCAGCGCGCGGACCGCATCGGCCAGGCCCGCCGGCCCGGCACCCAACGCGTCCAGCACCGGCCTCAGCTCCGGTACGCCCAACCCGGCCAACACCTTCGCCGAGACCGACGGGTCCCGGAACCCGCACAGCGCCTCCATCGGCCCGAGCGCCACCAGCAACTCCGGCTTGTGGAACGGGTCGACGTAGTTGCGCACGCCGTCGGCCCGGGCGTACTCGGCGGCGTAACCGGCCCGCGCCTGCTCCGCGTCCGGGTGCGCCTGAAGACTGAGCGGAGCCTCGGCCGCCAGCACCTTGAGCAGGAACGGCAGCCGTACCCCGAAGCGCTCGATCGCCGGCTCGCCCAGCCACCGGGCCGGGTCGGTGGTGAGCACGTCGGTCAGCGTGGCCGGACCGTCCGCACGCGACACGGTGGCCGGCGCACCCGGATGCGCGCCCAGCCACAGCTCGGCCTCCGGACCGTCGCTGGGCACCGGCCGCCCCTGGAGCGCGGCGATCGCCGAGCGGGAGCCCCAGGCGTAGTCCTTGATCGGTCCGTTCAGCAGTTCCACCGGTCAGCTCTCCCGTCGACCGGACGCCTCCGCCGGCCCCGCATCCGCGTGATACACGTCCGGCTCCAGATAGATCACCCGGGCCACCGGCACCGCCGCCCGGATCCGCGCCTCCACGGCGTCGATGTTCCGGGCCACCTCCTCGGCGGTCTCGCAGCGCGACACCGCGATCTTCGCGGCCACCAACAACTCCTCGGGGCCCAGGTAGAGAGTCTTCATGTGGATGATCCGCTCCACCTCCGGGCCGGCGGTGACCGCCTGCTCGATGGCGGCCACGTCGGCCGGTTCCGCACCCTCACCGAGCAGCAGGCTCTTGGTCTCGATCGCCAGCACCACCGCGATGGCCACCAGCAGCACGCCGATCATCGCGGTGCCCGCCGCGTCCCACCGGCCGTCCCCGGTCGCCAGCGTCATGCCCACGCCGAACAGGGCGAAGACCAGACCGACGAGCGCGCCGAAGTCCTCCAGCAGCACCACCGGCAGCTCGGGTGCCTTGGATCGCCGGATGAACCTGGTCCACGACTCGCGCCCCCGGATCAGGTTCGACTCGACGATGGCAGTGCGGAAGGAGAAGGACTCCAGCACGATGGCCACCAGCAGCACGGTCACCGGCACCCACTGCCAACTGGTGATGCCGTGCGGGTCGGACCACTTGTGCCAGGCCTCGTAGAGCGCGAAGAGACCACCGAGGCTGAACAGCACGATCGAGACCAGGAAGGCGTAGACGTAACGCTCCCGGCCGTAGCCGAAGGGGTGCTGCGGGGTGGCCGCCCGGCGGGCCCGCTTGCCGCCGAGCAGCAGCAGCGCCTGGTTACCGGTGTCGGCGACCGAGTGGATCGACTCGGCCAGCATCGACGACGAGCTGGTCAGCAGGTACGCGACGAACTTCGTCACCGCGATGCCGAGATTGGCAAGCAGCGCCGCGACGATCGCCCGTGTGCCACCCTGGCTGCTCACGCCGCGGATCTCCCGCGACGTGAGCAACCGGTGCGAGCGGCCGGACCACCGGGCCGGCCGGCTCGCACGCTGCGCCCGCTCACTGGTTGGACAGCTCCTTCATCTCCGTGATCGCCGGCACCGCCATCGGGTCCAGGCCGTGCGCCAGCGCGAGGTAGATCGACGCGAAGTCGGGCACCGCCACCAGGGAGGCCAGCCGTTCCAGCGCCGAGCCGCCCTCGGCGGTGACCACGTCGCACCGTACGCCACGTCGCTCGGCGAGGGTCTGCACCGCCTCCGCGCGTCGCTCCTCGACCGCGAGCGGCTCGTCGGTGTCGTCCTCGGCGTTCAGGCCACCGTCACGCAGCAGGACCAGCCGCAGGCGGGTGTCGCCGCCCTCGGCGTCGTCCGGGTCGGCGAAGATGTCCCGATCCCCCTCGGCGAGGCCGCCGAACACGCCGTCGAGCAGACCGACGCGTCCCCGGCCCGCCTCACCGAGCGCCCCGGTGACCACCGGGTACCGGGCGTTCGCGGAGAGCGTGTCACCGAAGCGACGGGCGGCGACCGACGCCAGCGGCGACGAACCCCAGACGATCGGGATCGAGCCGGCCAGGCCGAGCGCCAGCGACTTCGCCGGGTTGACGAAGGACTCGGCGGTCGGACGGCACCGGTCGGCGTCGGCGTCCAGCCGCGCCGCCGTCTCGGCCAGGTCGGCCTCGTTCACCTTGACCAGGCCGAGGGCCCGCGCGGCCATCAGGACCGGCACGGTGAGCCCCCACAGGCTGGCCCGGGCCGGGGCCCGCCGGGGCACCGGGATGAACGGGGCCCGGGCCCGCTCGGCCACCGAGTGCAGCGGCGAGTCCGGCGGGGCCACCGCGACCAGCCGGGCCCCGCGCCGGTGGGCGGCCTCGGCCGCGCCGAGCGCCTCGGGGCTGCGACCGGAGGCGCTCACCGCGATCACCACGTCGGCCGCGCCGACCCAGCCGGGCACGCCCGCGCTGCGGTGCGCGATGACCGGCACCGGGCAGCGTGGTCCGGCGACGGTGGCCAGCACGTCACCGGTACGACCGGCCGTGCCGATGCCGGCGATGACGACCGCCCGGGGACGCCCGTCGTCGCCGAGCACACCGAGGTTGGCCTCGGCGGCCAGGGCCGCCGACTCACGGACCTGCGCGCCGGCCGAGGCGGTGTGCCGCAGCATCCCGCCCGGGTCCCGTTCGGCCAGCGCCTGCGGGTCGTCGAGGAGTCGGTCGTCGGCGTGGCGGTGGCCGCTGACCCCGGCCGTCCCGTCGATCACGACTGCCCCGCGGGGCCGCGCGCCTCGTCCAGCAGCAGCACCGGCACGTCGTCGCGGACCTCGAAGATCCGGCCGCACTCCGTGCAGGTCAGCGTCTGGGCCTGCGCGTCGTAGTCCAGCGGGGCATGGTGTGTGTCCGGGCAGGCGAGGATTTCCAGCAACTGCGGGTCGAGGGCCACTGCGCGGCTCCTTCCACGTGTGCGGCTTCACCGATCGACGGTGCCGACCGGCGCGAGCGATCCTATCGGCGAACCACGGCCAGCACGTCGTCGCGCAGGGCGGTCATCCGCTCGGCGGTCGGTGCCTCCACGTTGAGCCGCAGCAACGGCTCGGTGTTGGAGGCACGCAGGTTGAGCCACGCCCCGTCCGGGAAGCGCAGGGTGAGCCCGTCCAACTCGTCCACCTCGGCGTCGGGGTACGCGGCCCGCACCTCGGCCACCTTCGCCGCCTGGTCCCGTACGGTGGAGTTGATCTCCCCCGAGGCGACGTACCGCTCGTACTCGGCGGCCAGCGTGGACAACGGCAGCGGCTGCTCGCCGAGCGCCGCCAGGGTGTGCATGGCGGCCAGCATCCCGGTGTCGGCGAACCAGAAGTCCCGGAAGTAGTAGTGCGCCGAGTGCTCGCCGCCGAAGACGGCGTTGGTCCGGGCCATCTCGGCCTTGATGAACGAGTGCCCGACCCGGGCCACCACCGGTTCACCGCCGTGCTCCCGGATGATCTCCGGCACGGCGCGCGAGGTGATCAGGTTGTGGATCACCGTGGAGCCGGGGTGGCGGGCCAGTTCCCGGGCCGCGACCAGCGCGGTGATCGCCGAGGGCGAGACCGGCTCGCCGCGCTCGTCGACCACGAAGCAGCGGTCCGCGTCGCCGTCGAACGCCAGCCCGAGGTCGGCGCCGTGCGCCACCACGGCGCGTTGCAGGTCGACCAGGTTGGCCGGGTCGAGCGGGTTGGCCTCGTGGTTGGGGAAGGTGCCGTCCAGCTCGAAGTAGAGCGGCACGATCCGCAGCGGCAGCGCCGACAACGCGGCGTCGCCCAGCACGCTCGGCACGGTGTGCCCGCCCATGCCGTTGCCCGCGTCGACCACCACGGTCAGCGGCCGGATGTCGGCCAGGTCCACCAGCGTGCGCAGGTGTGCGGCGTACGCGGCGAGCAGGTCCCGACGCTCGGTCGGCGCGGTCGGCTCGCCGAGCGGCTCGTCCTTGTCGAGCAGGGCCTGCGCCCGGTCCCGGACCTCGGCCAGCCCACTGTCCTGCCCCACCGGGCGGGCACCGGCGTGGCACATCTTGATGCCGTTGTACTGCGCCGGGTTGTGACTCGCGGTGAACATCGCGCCGGGCAACCCGAGCGCGCCGGAGGCGTAGTAGACCATGTCCGTCGAGGCGAGCCCGATCTCGATGACCGGGCGGCCCTCGGCGCGTACGCCGGTGGCGAACGCCTCGGCCAGCCCGGGCCCGGAGGCACGCATGTCGTGGCCGATCAGGACGGCCTCGCCGGGTGCGCCGGCACCGTCGAGCATCTGCGCGAACGCGGTGCCCAGGGCACCGGCCACCCGCTCGTCCCATTGGTCCGGCACCGTCCCACGGACGTCGTAGGCCTTCACGATCTGGGACAGATCAGACACCGGTTCCACTCCTCGGCCGCAGGTCGGTCAACGCACCTGAGCGTAACGGAGCGCCGGGCCGCGTCCCGGCTCAGCCGGAGAGCCCGCGCCCCGGTTCGTCCCCGTCCTCGTCCGCCGGCCGTCCCGGCACCGCTGCGGACCCGGTCGGACCCGGTGTCGGCGGCGTCGGCGGAGCCGACACCGGCGGGACCGCCGCAGGTGCCGAGACCGGGGGAATCACGGGCGGAGCCGACACCGGCGGGACCATCGGCGGCGCGGAGACCGGCGGGACCATCGGCGGCGCCGACACCGGTGGCACGGCGGACCCGGTGGCGACCGGTGGTGACGTACGGGGCTGGCCATCGGGCTCCGGCCGGGCGCCGTACAGACCACCGGACGGGCGCGGCGACGCCGGGGCACCGTAGACCCGGGGCGCGGCGGGCCGGGCGCTGCCGTACACCTGTCCGGGAGCCGCGGGCGGCACCGGGCCGGACGGCACCGGCGGGACGCCCCAGCCGGACGGCGACGGTGGTGGGGCGACCACACCCGGCGGCATCGGCGGCGCGACGACCGGGCCCGACGGCACGGCACCCGGACCCGGCGGCACCGGCGCGGCACCGTGGCTCGCGCCGGAGCGGTAGGTGGTGCCACCCGGGTTGCGCGGCTGCGGGATCTCGACCCGGTCCCGACGCTGCCGCCGGTCCCTCCGGGACCGGACGATCAGGAACACGATGAGCAGTGCGCCGAGGGCGACCATGCCGATGCCGAAGAACATCACCGGCGATCCGCCGGAGGACTGGTTGACGGCCTGGACGGAGTGCGCCCCGTCTCCGGCGTGAGCCGGCGCGCCACCGAGCGCCACCAGGCCGCCCAGGAACACGCAGAGCGTCGCGAGGCGCGCCGCGTGACGACGTACCGACATGATCACCCACCGTTCTTCCCCCTGACGAGGGACCGCGGTCAGGCTACTACCGGGGCACGACCTCGGCTGGTCGGCGAGCACCCCACAGGTGTGCCGCATCACGCCCACGCCGGTCCGCCGAGGCCCGTCAGGCGCCACCGAGCGCCGCACATCCCGCTCACCCTCAGTGAAAACCGTCGCACGCAGCGCCACGAAAGAGTGCTTCTCCGGTAAGTTCCCGGTGTGATCGACCGCGAACAGGCCGAGCAGATCGCCGCGGTGTGGGCCCGTCGCGACTCGATACGCCTCGGGCACGAGTGTCGACCATCGGTCACCGAGTTCGACCTCGGCTACGTCATCACCTCCACGGTCGCCACACCGACCAGGGCGCTCCCCGGCGACCTGCCGAGCACGGTGGTCGACAGACGCACCGGCGAGGTGAGCACCTGGCCCCGGGTGGCAGCCGAGGTGGTCGAGCGGCTCTATCGACGCAGTCGCCCGAGCGGGCCACCGGTGCCACGCACCGTGGACCCGGCCGGTCAGCTCATACGGGAGATCCACCGACTGCCCACCCCGACGGTCACCGCCCACCTCACCGTCGACGGGCGGATCTTCACCGCCCAGGGCGCAAAGGGCGACCTGCCGTTGCGCCCCCATCCACTGCTCGACGCGTACCTGGACGGGCTGCCGGCCGGGCATCTGGTCCGGGGGGCCGAGCGGCACGCGGAGGCCGTGGTCGTCTCCGACGTGCTCCACGACCACGACCACCGACGCGCCGCCGAGGGCATCGCCCCGATGAGCCTGGGCGACGCCAAGGGCCTGCTGTCGTCCGCCCGCATCGAGATGTTCCGGGTTCGCGAGCCGAGCGACCCGCACGCCGGCCCGGCCGAGCGGCCCTGTGACTCGTGCCTGACCCTGCTGGCGGACTTCGCCGTCCTGCCGGACACCCGGGAGCAGGTCACGCCCACCTCGCCCGATCCGCCGACCGACCCGTCCCAGGGCCGGTTCCCGCCGCAGGTCGCGCACGCTCTCGTCGCCGCCGGTTGGCGTCCACAGCACCGCGACGAGGCGGTGGCGACCGCGACCCTCCGGGACGTCCGCGCGATCCGCGGCCGGGCGTACGCGCACCCGGGCTTCCCCGCCGCCGTCGCCGCCCTCGCCGCGTTCCCGAACCTGGCCAGCCGACTGCGCGGACCGGGGCGACAGGTCCGGATCTCCCCGTTCGACCTGCTGGCACGGCAGGTGGCGCACACCGCCGACTCGCTCGCCGACTTCGGGGCGGTGCTCGGGGCGCGGCTGTTCCCGATCGGCAGCGAGGAACAGCACAGCGTCCTCGCGGTGGACGAGCAGGGCCGGGTCTTCGCGCTGGACCAGGCGGGCGAGTGGTTCCTCGGCCCGGACCTGGACGCCGCCCTGGTGACTCTGCTGTCCGGCCACGCCCCGGCCCGGGTACGCGACGACGGATCGTGGTGAGCGGGGCCTAGAGCCGGAGGCCGGTGAGGACGGTGACCCGGGGGTCGGTGTAGTCGTCCATGGCGCTACGCAGCCCCTCCCGTCCCACCCCGCTCCCCTTCACCCCGCCGTACGGCATCTGGTCGGCCCGGTACGACGGCACGTCACCGACGATCACCCCACCCACCTCCAGCGTCCGCGCCGCCGCGAAGGCGACGTCCAGCCGTCGGGTGAAGACACCGGCCTGGAGCCCGTACGCCGAGTCGTTGATCGCCGCGAAGCCGGCCTCGTCGTCGGTGACCCGGTCCACCACGAGCACCGGCCCGAACACCTCCTCGGCGCGGACCCTCGCCCGAGCGGGCACCCCGCTGAGCACCGTCGGCGGGTACGTCGCCCCGGACCGTCGGCCACCGGTCTCGACAGCGGCCCCGGCCGTCACCGCCTCGTCCACCCACGCCTCCACCCGTCGCGCCGCCTCCTCGGAGACCAGCGGCCCCACGTCGGTGGACTCCTCGGACGGATCACCGGTGCGCAGTTCCCGCACGGCCGCGACCAGGCGGGGCAGGAAGCCGTCGTAGAGCCACTCGTGCACGAAGACCCGCTGCACCGCGATGCAGGACTGCCCGGCCTGGTAGTTGGAGAAGGTGGCGATCCGCTGTGCGGCGAAGGTCAGGTCGGCGTCCTCGGCCCAGTCCGCGCAGATCAGCGCCGCCGCGTTGCCACCCAGTTCCAGCGTGACGTGCTTGTCCGGCGCGGCCCGGCGCACCGCCGCGCCGACCGGTCCGGAGCCGGTGAACGAGACGACCGGTAGTCGGGGATCGGTGACCAGTTCGGCGGCCCGGTCGTTGGGCAGCGGCAGCACCGAGAACATCCCGGTCGGCAGGTCGGTCTCGGCCAGGATCTCGCCGAGCAGCAGGGCGGTGAGCGGGGTGGCCGGGGCCGGTTTGACCACCACCGGTGCGCCGACCGCGACGGCCGGGGCGACCTTGTGTGCCACCAGGTTCAGCGGGAAGTTGAACGGGGTGATGCCCAGCACCGGCCCCTTCGGCACCCGCCGCACCAGGGCGATGCGGCCGGTGGCGGCCGGGTCGGTGTCGAGCCGTTGCAGTTCGCCGGAGAAGCGCCGGGCCTCCTCGGCCGCCCACCGGAAGGTGGAGACCGCGCGGCCCACCTCGGCCCGGGCCCACTTGACCGGCTTGCCGTTCTCGGCGGTGATCAGCCCGGCCACCTCGTCGGCCCGCTCGGCGAGCCGACGCGAGACGTGGTCCAGCGCGGCGGCGCGCGCGTGCGCGGGCAGTTCGGCGGCGGTCGCAGCCACCTCGGCCGCCGCCGACAGTGCGGCCTCGACCTGCTCGGCGGTGGCCAGGGTGGTACGACCCACCGCCCGGCCGTCGTACGGGTGATGCACGGTCAGCTCGCCGGCACCGTGGGTGGGACGGCCGGCCACGAAGAACGGGGTGGGTTCCACGTATCGCAGCGTAACCCCGGCAGTCGCCCACGGAAACGGTCGCGTCAGACCTTGTCTGCCGCGAATTCAGTAGCGAAGATGGCACGAAGATTGCGATAACCGCCGCAGCGCGGCCCCCGGACCCCTCGGAGTGATCCAGTCATGAGTGACCAGCAGAAGCTGCGCAACTTCGTCAACGGCGAGTACGTCGAGCCGGCCGACGGCGGCTACGCCGACCTGATCGATCCGTGTACCGGGGAGGCGTTCGCCCAGGCCCCGGTCTCCGGTGCCGCCGACGTCGACGCCGCCATGAAGGCCGCCGCGACCGCCTTCGAGAGCTGGCGGGAGAGCACTCCGGCCGAGCGGCAGAAGGCGCTGCTGAAACTCGCCGACGCCGTGGAGGCGCGGGCCGCCGACCTGGTCGACGCCGAGGTACGCAACACCGGCAAGCCCCGGCAGCTCACCGCCGACGAGGAGCTGCCGCCGGCCGTGGACGAGTTCCGCTTCTTCGCCGGGGCCGCCCGGCTGCTGGAGGGCCGCTCGGCCGGTGAGTACATGGCCGGGCACACCTCGTACGTGCGGCGTGAGCCGATCGGGGTCTGCGCCCAGGTCACGCCCTGGAACTACCCGCTGATGATGGCGGTCTGGAAGATCGCCCCGGCGCTCGCGGCCGGCAACACGGTGGTGCTCAAGCCGTCGGACACCACGCCGGTGTCGACGCTGCTGCTGGCGGAGATCGCCGCCGAGTACCTGCCGCCGGGCGTGTTCAACGTGGTCTGCGGCGACCGGGACACCGGCCGGGCGCTCGTCGCGCACCCCACTCCGCAACTGGTGTCGATCACCGGCTCCACCCGGGCCGGCATGGAGGTGGCCGCCGCCGCCGCGCCCGACCTCAAGCGCACCCACCTGGAACTGGGCGGCAAGGCGCCGGTGGTGGTCTTCGACGACGCGGACGTCGCGGCGGCGGCCGAGGCCATCGCGACCGGCGGCTACTTCAACGCCGGGCAGGACTGCACCGCCGCCACGCGCGTGCTCACCGGCCCCGGCGTGCACGACGACTTCGTCGCCGCTCTGACCGAGCAGGCCCGCAACACCCGCACCGGCGCGCCGGACGACGAGGACGTGCTCTACGGCCCGCTGAACAACGCCAACCAGCTCGCCCGGGTACGCGGCTTCGTCGACCGTCTGCCGGACCACGCCGCGGTGCAGACCGGCGGTACGCAGGTCGGCGAGCGGGGCTACTTCTACGCGCCCACCGTCGTCTCCGGCCTGCGCCAGCAGGACGAGATCATCCAGGACGAGGTTTTCGGGCCGGTCATCACCGTGCAGCGCTTCTCCGACGAGGACGAGGCGGTGCGTTGGGCCAACGGCGTCGACTACGGCCTGTCCGCCTCGGTCTGGACCCGCGACCACGGGCGGGCGATGCGGATGACCCGGCGGCTCGACTTCGGCTGCGTCTGGGTGAACACGCACATCCCGTTCGTCTCCGAGATGCCACACGGCGGGTTCAAGCACTCCGGGCACGGCAAGGACCTCTCGGTCTACAGCCTGGAGGACTACACCCGGCTCAAGCACGTCATGCACAACATCGAGGGCTGAGCCGGTGAGCGTCGGAAGCGGGCCGGTGCCGCCGGTGCCGTCCTCGCACGTACTGCACGAGCGGCGGGGTGCCGCCGTGGCCCGGGGTGTGGGCAGCGTGATCTCGTCCTACGTGCACAGTGCCTCGGGCGGCACGGTCACCGACGTCGACGGTCGGGAGTGGATCGACTTCGCCGCCGGAATCGCCGTCACCAACGTCGGCAACTCCGCTCCCCGGGTGGTCGAGGCGGTACGCGCCCAGGTCGAACGTTTCACGCACACCTGCTTCATGGTCGCACCGTACGAGTCGTACGTGGCGGTCTGCGAGCAGCTCAACGCACTCACCCCGGGTGCCTTCGAGAAGCGGTCGGCGCTGTTCAACTCCGGTGCCGAGGCGGTGGAGAACGCGGTGAAGATCGCCCGACACGCCACCGGACGGCCGGCGGTGATCGTGTTCGACCACGCGTACCACGGCCGGACCAACCTGACCATGGCGTTGACCGCGAAGAACATGCCGTACAAGCACCGGTTCGGGCCGTTCGCCGGTGAGGTCTACCGGGTGCCCATGTCGTACCCGCTGCGCGACGGTGGGCTCGACGGCGCCACCGCCGCCGCCCGGGCCATCGAGATGGTGGAGAAGCAGGTCGGCGCGGAGAACGTGGCCGCGCTGCTGATCGAGCCGATCCAGGGCGAGGGCGGCTTCGTCGTACCCGCCGAGGGTTTCCTGCCCGCGCTGCGCACCTGGGCGACGGCGGCCGGGGTGGTCTTCGTGGCCGACGAGATCCAGACCGGCTTCTGCCGCACCGGCGACTGGTTCGCCTGCCGGCACGAGGAGGTCGAGCCGGACCTGATCACGCTGGCCAAGGGCATCGCCGGTGGGCTGCCGCTGGCCGCGGTGACCGGGCGGGCGGAGCTGATGGACGCGGTGCACGTCGGCGGCCTCGGCGGCACGTACGGCGGCAACCCGATCGCCTGCGCCGCCGCGCTGGCCACCATCGAGACCCTGCACGAGCTGGACCTGGCCACCGCCGCCCGGCGGATCGGCGCGACCATGACGGACCGGCTGCGGAGCATCGCCGCACGCGATCCCCGGATCGCCGAGGTACGCGGCCGGGGCGCGATGCTCGCCGTGGAGCTGGTGCAGCCGGGCACCCTGACCCCGGACCCGGCCGCCGCGTCGGCGATCTCGGCCGCCTGCCACACCGCCGGTCTGCTCACCCTCACCTGCGGCACCTACGGCAACGTGCTGCGTTTCCTGCCCCCGCTGGTGATCTCCGACGCCGACCTCACCCGCGGCCTGGACATCCTCGACGCCGCCTTTGTGTAAGGAAGGGCCCCCTGCTAACGCCTCGCGTATAGCAGGGGACCCTTCCTTACATCTCAGCTCAGCGCAGCACCTCGACCACGTTGTTGCGGACGAGGTTCTTGCCCGGCTCGCGGATCTGCTCCATCGCGGCGGAGTTGAGCAGCACGCAGCTCGCCGACGGGCCGGTCACGGTCACCGTGGTCGCCCGGTCGTTGTCCAGGTTGGTCACCCGCAACCGGGTGCCGACCGGGAACCGGTCGCTGGTGGCGCCGGGCGCGCCGCCCTCCGCCGAGAATGTGATGGAGCCGGGGCAGGCGCTCTGCCCACTTGGGCCGCTGTCGGCGAACCCGAGTCCGGTGCCCACCGCCACGGTCGCCGCGGCGACCACCGCCACCCCCGCCGCCAACACGTGCTTGCGTTGCAGCCTCACCTGTCGCCTCCCGTACTCCCACCTGCGTTCGGGTGTCGGTACGGACTGGGAGCGCTACCCAGTTCACCGGCGTGACGCGTATCGAAAACAAAGTTTCGGATGAACCTCGCGTCGGCCCGGTCAGACCGGCCCGTAACAGGTGTGCGGCGCCCTGGTCAGCAGTGCCCAGTACCGGTCGCCGTACGACCAGTGCCACCACTCGGTCGGGTAGTTGACCATGCCCGCGCCGGTCATCGCGTCGACCAGGACACGACGGTTACGGCGGGCCGCGTCCCCGATCGTCGGCGCGGCCGTGAAGCAGGCGTTCCCGCTCGCCTCCGGGGTGGCGTCGACCGCCGTGCCCATGTCCACCTCCACCCCGTCAGCGGTGCAGAGCGTCAGGTCCACCGCACCACCGGTGCTGTGCGGCGCCACCTCGACCGGCGAGACGAACTTCGTGGTCTCCTCGTACACCCGCTCCGGCGACCAGTCGGGATGCGCCCGCCGCAGCTCGTCGTGGTAGCCGGTGAAGATCTCCAACTGCGCCCGGTACGGCCGGTACCCCTCGATCACCAGCAGGCGCAGCCCGTCGGGCAGTGCGTCCTGCGCGGCGAGCAACCGCTCCACCACCCCCTTGCGCAGTCGCGCGTACGCGCCCTCGGGGTCGGCCGCCCGCCCGTCCAACCGCAGTTCCGGGATCCCCCGCAGGTCGACCAGCGGCTCGCCGTCGTCGGCACCGGGCACCGCCGCGACCCGCGGATCGCAGAGCAGGATCACGGCACGTCCCCCGTGCCACCGGGACGCTCCGCGTGCCGGCTGATCGCCAACGCGACCAGACGGTCCACGATCTCCCGGTAGCCGACGCCGCTCTCCGCCCACACCTTCGGGTACATCGAGTGCGCGGTGAAGCCGGGCATCGTGTTCAGTTCGTTGACGTACAGTTCGCCGGCCTCCTCGTCATAGAGGAAGTCGACCCGGGCCAACCCCCAGCCGCCGATCGCGGCGAACGCGCGCAGCGACAACTCCCGGATCCGCTCGGCCACCTCGTCCGGAAGCGACGCGGGGACCACCATCGGGTCGCTGTCGCCGAAGTACTTCTGCCGGTAGTCGAACCAACCGCCGGTGACCGTGACCTCACCGACCGCCGACGCCTCCGGGCGGCTGCCACCGAGTACGCCGCACTCCAGTTCCCGTGCGGTGACCCCCTGCTCCACGATGACCAGGTTGTCGTGTCGCAGCGCCTCCTCGATCGCCGCCGCCAGGTCGTCGCCCTCACCGACCCGGGAGATCCCGATCGAGGAACCCATCCGGGCCGGCTTGACGAACAGCGGCCGACGCAGCTCGACCACCAGCTTCTCCGGGTCCTCGGTGGCCCGGTAGGTCGGCGCGTCGAAGGAGACGTACGGCGTGACCGGCACCCCTTCGGCGCGCAGCGCCCGCTTCATGGCCACCTTGTCCATGCCGACCGCAGAGGCGAGGATGCCGCAGCCCGCGTACGGCACACCGAGCGATTCGAGCAGCCCCTGCACCACGCCGTCCTCGCCGAACGGGCCGTGCAGCACCGGGAAGACCACGTCCAGCTCGGCCTGCACCGCGCCGGGCGGGTCCGCCGCGGTGACCAGCGCGGTGCCACGCCGCCACCCGGCCCGCAGCTCCACCGCCGGACCGGTCACTGTGAACCGGTCGTCGATGGCCCGCTCTCCACCGGTACCTTCCAGGAACTGGCGTAACACGTCGTCGGGCATCAGCCGGAACCGGCCGCTGCGGGTCACCCCGATGGCGACGACCCGGTACCCGCCGCCGGACAGCGCCCGCGCCACCCCGAGCGCCGAGGCGCAGGAGACGTCATGCTCCGCCGACGGCCCACCGAACAGGATCCCGATCCGAACCTCTGCACTCATGCCGCCACTCCGCTCCGCTGCGTGCCGCCACGAGGCACCACCACACCGCATCGATGATTCGCTCGCTCACGCTCACTCATGCCGCCACTCCGCTCCGCTGCGTGCCGCCACGAGGCACCACCACACCGCATCGATGATTCGCTCGCTCACGCTCACTCATGCCGCCACTCCGCTCCGCTGCGTGCCGCCACGAGGCACCACCACACCGCATCGATGATTCGCTCGCTCACGCTCACTCATGCCGCCACTCCGCTGATTCGCTCGCTCATGCCCGCACTCCTTCTCCTGACAGGACCGGGGTCGCCAGCCGGGCGACCAGGTCCGCTTCCACGTTCCCGCCGGTCAGCACCACGCCGACCGTGCGCTGTCGAGTGCCGCCGTCCGCTGCGGCGGCCGGTGCGGCGGCACCGACGATGACCCGCGTCGCGCCGTCGGCGGCGAGGCACAGCGCCCCGGCCAGCCCGGCCGCGCCCGAGGGCTCGGCCAGCACCTTCAGCTCCATCAGGAGCAGTCGGAACGCCGACGCGATCTCCTCGTCGTCCACCCGGATCACGCCGCGCAGGCGGGTCCGCAGGATGTCGAAGGGCAGCGCGCCGACCAGGGACGGCCGCAGACCGTCGGCGATCGTCGGTGCCGGTTGGACCGGGGTCGGTCGACCGGCGACCAGGCTGTGCGCGAGGGAGTCACAACCGAACGGCTCCACGCCGTACACGTCGATGGGCCGGTCGGACGCGGCCAGGCAGGCACCGGCGACGCCGCCGCCCCCACCCACCGGCAGGACCAGGGTGTCCAGCGGAGTGCCCGCCCGCTCGGCGTCCTCGATCAGTTCGAGGCTGGCGCTGCCCTGTCCGGAGATCACGTCCGGGTGGTCGTACGCGTCGACGATCGGGTGACCGGTCTCGTCGCTGATCCGGCGCGCGACCGCCAGCCGTTCCTCCACGGTAGACCCGGCGAGGACCACCCGGGCGCCGGCCCCACGGGCCCGCGCCACCTTCGACGGCGTGGCGTCGACCGGCAGCACCACCGTGGCGGCCATCTCGTGCCGCTTGGCCGCCAGGGCGACCGCGACGGCGTGGTTGCCGGTGCTCTGCGCGACCACACCGGTGTGACCGGCGGCGGCGAGCCGCCCCACCGCGTACAGCCCGCCGCGCATCTTGTACGAGCCACCGTTCTGCAGGTTCTCCGCCTTGAGCAGCACCCGCGCGCCGACCAGCCGGTCGATCACCGGGGACCGCAGCAGCGGGGTACGCAGCACCTGCCCGTCGAGCCAGCGCGCGGCCGCTGTCACGTCGACCGTTGGCCGATCGGGGTCGGCGGGGTCGGTGTGGGCCATGTCGTCTCCCTTGTCGATTCGATCGGCGTGCGGCGGGCCGGCAGGTCGAACAGCCAGGTCGCACGCGCCGCCAGTAGCGCCCGGTGCAGGCCGAGGCTGAGCGCCAGCACCAGGACGGTGAGCGAGAACGGGTAGCCGAAGGCCAACGCGAGCCGGGCGGAGTCGCCCAGGTCGGCGATGGGTTCGGCGATCAGTCGGTGCAGGAGTGCCAGCACCGGCATGTGGATCACATAGATCGGCAGCGTCTGCCGACCGAGCGCGGCGAGCGGCTCGCGGATCAGCGGCCACCGCGCCAGTTGCACCGCCAGGGCGACGCCCACCAGCACCGCGACGACGGAGACCAGCGGCGTCACCCCGGGCACCTGCCCGGCACCGGTCACCCGGACGGCGGCCAGCACGGCGAGGTAGCCGCCGACCGCCAGCAGCAGACGTCCGGTGGTCACCGCCGCCGACCAGCGCTGCACGTACCGGCGCAGGTGCAGGCCGGCGAGGAAGAACACCAGGTTCTGGTAGAGCCCGCCCCGGTTGCCGGGGGTGTCGAGCAGCCCCACCGCGGCGACCGCGCTGAGCGCACCCGCCGCGGCCAGCAGCAGCGCCGGGTGGACCCGCCGCAACGCCTTGGCGAGTACGAAGTAGAGCGCCAGCGCGTACAGGTACCAGAGGTTCGACGGGGTGACCGTCAACTGTGCCAGCAACTCCCCCGGGTTGGTCGCCCGGTCGGTCGGGAAGCCCGGCGCGAGGGCCAGCAGGGCGGTGTGGATCAGCAGCCAGATCGCGTACAGGTAGAGGAACCTGGCGATGCGCGGACGGCCGACCGCCCGCCACGGGCGTTGCACGGCGGTGGCCGCGAACATCCCGGAGATGGTGAAGAACAGCGGCATCCGCATCGGCAGCAGCAGTTCGCCGAGCGTCCCCCACGCGCCGGCCACCGGCACGTCCAACCGCCAGTCGATCTGGAGGTAGTCCTTCATGATCACGTGCCAGAGCAGGACCAGCAGGATGCAGCCGCCCTTGGCGACGTCCGCCCAGTCCAACCGGCCGCCGGTCGGGCGGGCTCCGGTGGTGGGCGCGACGAGCTCAGGAGTGCGCACAGGGTCTCCTCATCCGACGAAGGGCGGACATTTCGCGCAGGCGAAAGGTGATGCTCCGGACGAAACGACGGTTGCCGGAAGCGAAGCGTTCACTGTGGACCAGAGATTGGTGTCACCAGTGCCGATGCCTTCGCATCGGGCCTCGCGGATCGGCGCCCCGCCGGATCAGGGCGCCCGGGGTAGCTGGACGTCGACCCGAAGGCCGCCGTACTCGGCAGGGCGGGCGGCGATCAGGCCGTCGTGCGCCTGCGTGATCGAGCGGGCGATGGCCAGTCCCAGACCGGCACCACCGCTCTGGTTGGTGCGGTCCCGGGCCAGCCGGCGGAACGGCTCGAAGAGCCCGGCCACCGCCTCGGCCGGCACCACCTGACCGGTGTTGACCACGGTCAGCGCCGGATTGTGGCCGACCGTGACGCTGATCGCCCCGCCCTGGTGGTTGTACTTGATCGCGTTCTCGATCAGGTTGGTCACCAGGCGTTCCAGCAGCACCCGCTCACCCATCACGGTCCGGGGCACCAGGTGGGTGCTGACCGTCACCCCGGCCGTGGTGATCCGGTCCTGGTACGCGGCCAACACCTCCGTGACGATCTCGTCCAGGCGTTGCGGCAGGCGCGACCGTAGCCCCTGGTCACTCTCGCTGAGCGCGAGCAGCCCCTCGATCAGCCGTTCGTTACGCTCGTTGGTCTCCAGCAGTTGGCCGGTCACCAGCTCCAACTGCTCGCCGCTGAGCGAGCGGGACATCCCGACCTCGATCAACGTGCGCTGCACGGCCAACGGCGTACGCAACTCGTGCGAGGCGTTCGCGGCGAACCGCCGCTGTCCCTCGTACCCGGCGGCGATGCGCTCCATCATCTCGTCGATCGAGCGGGCCAGCCGGGCCACCTCGTCGGTGCCGCGCATCCGGATCCGGTAGCCGAGGTTCTGCGGCCCGACGTTGGAGATCGGACCGGCGAGGTCCCGGATCGGCCGCAGACACCAGACCGCGGCGGCCCAGATCGCCGCCACCGCGAGCACGAACACGCCCAGGGCCAGGAGCGGAACCGCGAGACCGGTGAGACCCCGCGCCGGCTCGCACACCAGCCCACTGCCGGACAGTCCGCTGGAGCAGAGCCCCCGGACCCGCCACCACAACTCGCTCGCCATCGACACGGTCAGCCCGGGCAGGGCGTACCCGGCGATCAGGGCGACCACGCCGACCAGCACGATCCTGCGACGCGGGGTCACGACGCCGCACCGATCCGGTAACCGGCCCGGGGAACGGTGTGGATGACCTGGGGCGTTCCGAGCTTCTTGCGCAGGGTCATCACAGTCACCCGCACCGTGTTGGTGAACGGGTCGGCGAACTCGTCCCACGCCTGCTCCAGCAGTTCCTCGGAGCTGACCACCCGCCCGTCCGCGCGCAACAGCACGTGCAGCACGGCGAACTCCTTCGGGCTCAGGCTGACCGCCCGGCCGTCCCGGGTGACCGAGTGCCGGGCCACGTCCAACGCCACCCCGTGCCGCTCCAACACCGGCGGCACCGCCGGGGCGGACCGCCGACCGAGCGCCTGCACCCGGGCGACCAACTCGGCGAAGGCGAACGGCTTGGTGAGATAGTCGTCCGCCCCGAGCCCGAGCCCCTCCACCCGGTCCCGGATACCGGCGGCGGCGGTGAGCATGAGCACCCGGGTACCGGAACCGGACCCGGCGAGGCTGCGGCACACCTCGTCGCCGGTGTGTCCCGGCATGTCCCGGTCCAGCACCGCCACGTCGTAGCGGTTGACCCCGATCCGCTCCAACGCGCCGTCGCCGTCGTAGCAGACGTCCACCGCCATCGAGAGCCGCCTGAGGCCCTCGGCGACCATGTCCGCCAGCAGCCGCTCGTCGTCCGCCACCAACACCCGCACGCTCTTCGCCCCCGTGATCCGTCGTTGCCGGGCATACGTTCGCAGGTGGAAGTTAAGATTTTTGTAAGCGCCCGCCGCAGCAATACTCCACGTCGACGACGTCACCACAAATGCCCGCGTGCGCCGAGGGCCCGCCTGCGCCCCATCAGCTATTACGTCCCGTTCCCACCCCCACCACGTGACACCCAGTGACCCACCTCACCCCGCTCTCCCCCGCCCCCTCCCCCGCCACGCCCCGCCGCGTGGCGTCCTCCGCGCCGTCGATCATGGAGTTGTGGCTGACCATCTGGGGCTTTTAGGGCGTTTCGAGCCAGCCACGGCTCCATGATCGGCGTGGAATGTCGAGGGATGACGAGTCATCCACAGCAGCGATGGTTGTCGTCCACAGGGGCGGACGGCGGCCATGGCGGGCCGGAACAGTGACGGGATGGCAGCACGACTGAGTCGTTACTCCGAGTTGCTGGCGTCGGGGTGGAGTCGGGGGCTGGTGCGCGGGCAGGTCACGCAGGGTTCGCTGCTCCGGCTGACCCGAGGTGTGTACGGACCTCCCGCCGCCAACACCGACGACCGTCTTGCGGCGATCTTCGAACGACTGCCGGACGGCGCGGTGGCGGGGTTCCACACGGGGGCGATGCTGCACGGCTTCGGCGACGCCCGCTCGACCAGGTGCCACGTGATCGTGCCGGCAGGCTCGGTCGTGCCGCAGATCCGTGGAGTGGTGGCGCATGAGTCCGTCGTGCCGGTCCGCGATCCCGTCCGGATACGCGGACTGCCCTGCGCCCCGATCGCCCGGTGTGCCGTCGACCTGGCGAGATCACTTCGACGGACCGAGGCAATTGCGGTGCTCGACCTCTGCCTCCGGGTGACCGACTGCCACCAGGACGTTCTCCGTGACGAACTAGGGCGCCATCGGGGCCTGCGCGGCGTGCGCCAGGCACGGGAACTGATCGGCCTGGCGGATCCCCGGGCGGAATGCCGGCAGGAGAGTCAGTTGCGGTTACTTCTCGTGGACGCCGGACTGCCGGCCCCGGAACCTCAACTGTGGGTGGACGACGGGTACGGCATACCGCTGTACCGGATCGACCTCGCCTACCGCAAGCGTCGGATCGGCATCGAGTACGACGGGCAGTCCCACCTTGACCCTCAGGTGTTCCACTACGACCGCGCCCGGTCGAACTGGCTGGCCGGCCAGGGCTGGCGGATGCGCCACTTCACCGCCGATGACCTCTATCGCCGCCCCACCCACATAATCACCACCATCCACTCCCTCCTCGCCCACTGACCCCCGCCCCCCCAACCCCAACCCCCCGCCCACCCGACCGCGTCGATCATGGACTTGTGGCAGGGTGAAATCAGATCAAAATACCCAAACCTATGGCCACAACTCCATGATCGACGCGGCACACCGGTCGGGGCCCAACGCGGGCACACGAGCCCGGGCGGGACGCGGCGCAGTGGGGGCGGTAAACCCGACGAGAGGTCGTGCTGGGTCAGCGGCGGTCGAGGAGGGGTTGGGTGGGGTCCCAGGGTGGGCCACCGGCGGCGTCGCGACGGCGGCGGGCGATGGCCGACAGCGCCTCCAGAACGACCCGGTTTCCGAGGTACGCGGTGATGTCCGCGTGGTCGTACGGCGGGGCGACCTCGACCACGTCCACCCCGACCACGGGGAGTTCGTAGCAGACCCGACGGACCGCGTCGAGCAGTTGACGACTGGTGAAGCCGCCCGGTTCGGGGGTGCCGGTGCCGGGGGCCATGCCCGGGTCGACCACGTCCACGTCGACGGAGAGGAAGACGCCCTCGCACTCGTCGGTGGCGACGCCGAACGCCTCGGTCAGGCAGTCGTCCAGGCCACGGGCCACGATCTCGGTCATCTCGTACGAGCGCATGCGCTGCTCGGCCATCCAGGACAGCGTCGAGGGGCCCGGCCAGTAGCCGCGCAGGCCGATCTGGAGGAACCGGTCACCGCGTACCGCGCCGGACTCGATCAGTCGACGCATCGGCTGGCCGTGACCGTGCAACGAACCGAACTCGATGTCGCCGGTGTCGGCGTGCGCGTCGAAGTGCACCAGCGACACCCGGCCGAGCCCGTGGTGCCGGGCCACCCCGGTGGCGTCGGGCTGGGCGATGGAGTGGTCGCCGCCGAGGACCACCGGGATCGCACCGGCCGAGGCGACCGCGTACACGGCGGACTCCAGCGCGGACAGCGACCGTTCGATGTCGCCGGAGAACATCTCGACGTCACCGGCGTCGTAGACGCACAGGTCGCGCAGCGCGTCGACGCGCAGTGCCAGCGAGGGGCGGGAGCCGTCGTGCGGCAGGTAACACGCCTGCCGGATGGCGGACGGGCCGAACCGGGTGCCGGGGCGGTGCGAGGTACCGCCGTCGAAGGGCGCGCCGATGATCACCACGTCGGCGTCGGCGTACGTGACGGGCTCCTCCAACGTGCAGGGCGGTACGCCGAGGAACGTCACGTCGGGGCCGTACATCGGGCCGTACCGGGTCATCGTTCCGCCATCCCCCACGGCGAGCCGTACGCGGTGAGCAGGTCGAGGAAGGGCTTGGGCGGCAACGCCTCCGGACCGAGCACCCCGCTGCCCGACCACGCGCCGTCGGCCAGCAGTTCCAGGGCGACGACCGGGTTCACCGCCGTCTGCCAGACCACCGCCTGGTGGCCGTACTCGCGCATCGACCACTCGTTGTCGACCACGTGGTAGAGGTAGACCCGGCGCGGCCGGCCGTCGGTGCCGATTCCGGTGACGTACGTGCCGGCGCAGGTCTTGCCGCGCATCCGGTCGCCGAGGGTGGCGGGGTCGGGCAGGCAGGCGGCCACCACGTCGCGCGGCGACACCGACACCGGGCCCACGCGCACCGGCTCGGTCGCGGCGAGACCGAGTTTGTGCAGCGTCCTGAGCACCTCGATGAACTCCGCGCCGAGGCCGTACTTGAAGGTGACCCGCCTCGCCCGCACCCAGCGCGGGATCAGCAGCACCTCCTCGTGCTCCACGTTGACGCACTCGACCGGCCCGATCCCCGCGGGGAACTCGAACACCTCCGGCTCGCTGAACGGCTCGGTGGTGAACCAGCCCCGGTCGGCCTCCCAGATCACCGGCGGGTTCAGGCACTCCTCGATGGTGGTCCAGATGGAGAACGAGGGGGCGAAGTCGTAGCCGTCGACGGTCAGGTTCGCCCCGTCGCGTACCCCGATCTCGTCGATCTCGCGGAACAGCTCGTCGGCGGCGTAGCGGGCGAAGACGTCGGAGAGGCCGGGTTCGACGCCGATGCCGCACAGCGCCAGCCGCCCGGCCGCCGTCCAGCGGTCGGCCGCCGCGAACTGCGCGTCGCCGAGCATGACGCCGGTCTCCTGGTGGGGCCGGGTCGGGTGCGGGTGGGACAGCGACATAGCCATGTCGAGGTAGTCGGCGCCGGCCGCGTACGCACCGTCGAAGATCGGCATGACGAAGCGTGGGTCGACCGCGTTGAGCACGTGGGTGATCCGGTGTTCGCGGCAGAGCGCCGCGACCGCGTCCGCCGAGGCGGCGTCGACACCGGCGGCGACGAAGCGATCGTCCCGTCCGGCGACGGCCCGCGCGGCACGGGTCTCGTCGTGATCGGCGACCACCATGGTGTCGAAGAAGGCACGTCGGGCCGCGATGGCGACGACGGCGGAACCGACGCCTCCGGCCCCGATCAGCAGCACACGCATCACGAGTCGAACCCCAGACCGAAGCGATCGAGCGTACGGAGCCACAGGTTGCGCCGCCCCTGAGCGGCGTCGGCCCGGGCCATGGACCAGCGGGTGAGCCCGATGCCGACCGCGCGGGCCGGTTCGGGCGGGAACGGCAGCGGACGGCTGCGGACCAGGTCGAGCCGGGTCAGCGGGCTGTCCACGCCGTCGAGCAGGTCGAGCAGCACCCGGGCACCGAACCGGGTCGCCCCGACGCCGAGCCCGGTGTACCCGGCCGCGTACGCGAGACGACCGGAGTACGCGGTGCCGAAGAAGGCGCAGAACCGGGTGCTGGTGTCGATCACCCCGCCCCAACGGTGGCTGAACCGGACGTCGGCGAGCTGCGGAAACGTGGTGAAGAAGTGGCGGGCGAGGGCGCTGAAGGTGGCGTCACGCTGTTCCAGTGCCGGCGTCATCCGGTTGCCGTAGTGGTAGACCGCGTCGTAGCCGCCGAACAGAATCCGTCCGTCCCCGGTGAGCCGGTAGTAGTGGAACTGGTTGCCGGTGTCGGCCAGGCCCTGCCGGTTGCGCCAGCCGACGGCGTCGCGTTGCGCGGGCGTCAACGGCTCGGTGGTCAGCGCGTAGTCGTACACCGGCACGATCCAGGTGCGCAGGCGGCGCAGCAGCGGCGGGAACGCGTTGGTGGCCAGCACCACCCTGGCCGCGCGGACCGCCCCGGGGCGGTCGTCGGCGGCGACGGTGCGGGCCAGCAACGCGTTGGTGTCCCGGTGCAGGCCGGTGACCCGGGTGTGCTCGTGCACCCGCACGCCGAGGTCCACGCAGGCCCGACGCAGTCCCCACGCCAACCGCGCCGGGTCGAGCATCGCCACCCGGTCACGGTCCCACAGACCGCCCAGGTACGTCGGCGAGTTCACCTCGGCGCGCACCTCGTCGGCGTCGAGCAGGCTGACGTCGTGCCCGAACCGCCCGGCCAGCGCGGCGTCGGCGGCCAGCCCGTCGAGCTGGTACGGCTCGACCGCCACCGACAGTTCGCCGGTCCGCGCGAAGTCGCAGTCGATCCGATGCTCCGCCACGGTCGCGGCGATGGCGTCCAGGTTCTCCCGGCCGAGCCGCTCCAGCGTCCCGATCTCGTCCGGGAACCGCTGCACCCCGTTGGCCAGCCCGTGCGTCAACGAGGCGGCACAGAACCCGCCGTTGCGACCGGAGGCCGCCCAGCCACAGGTACCCGCCTCCACCAGCAGCACGTCGCGTGCCGGGTCGGCCTGCTTGGCCAGCAGGGCGGCCCACAACCCGCCGTAGCCGCCCCCGATCACCAGCAGGTCCGCGGTGGTCGGGCCGGGCAGCGGCGGCAACGGGTCGGGGCGTTCCGGCCGGTCCAGCCAGTACGGTGCGCGTACCGCGTCGGCCAGCGCCCGACCGGTGGACGGCCCGGTCATGACCGGCTTGTCGCCCGGACGACCGGCACCGCGATCGCCGCCCGGCGGGCCCGCCGCCCCCGCAGCATGCTGGCCAGCACCAGCAGCAACGCGATCGCGAACATGGCGGTGCCGATGACGTTGACCTGCGGCGGGATGCCCCGCTGGGCGGCACCCCAGACGTACATCGGGAACGTGACGGTGGTGCCGGAGTTGAAGTTGGTGATGATGAAGTCATCGAAGCTGAGCGAGAACGCCAGCAGGGCGGCGGCCACGATGCCGGGCAGCACCAACGGCAGCGTGATGCGGCGGAACGTCTGCCACTCGCTGGCGTAGAGGTCCATCGCGGCCTCCTCCAGCCGCCGGTCCATCCCGGCCAGCCGCGCCTTGACCGTGACCACCACGAACGACAGGCAGAACATCACGTGCGCGATGACGATGGTCCAGAAGCCCAGCGGCACCCCACCGGCGACGAAGAGCGCCAGCAGCGAGGTGCCCATCACCAGTTCCGGCGTGGCCATCGGCAGGAAGATCAGCACGTTGAGCCCGGAGCGTCCCCGGAACCGGTGCCGGACCAGCGCGAACGCCATCAGCGTGCCGAGCGCGGTGGCGACGACGGTGGCGATGAAGCCGATCTGCACGCTGCGGACCACGGCGTCGCACATGTCGGAGGTGGCGCACGGGTTGCGCCAGTTGTCGAGCGTGAACTCGTGGAAGTCGTACGAGAGCCGGTTGGAGGGGCGGTTGAACGACAACGCGCCCACCACGGCGATCGGCAGGAACAGGTAGCCGAGCACCAGCAGGGCCACGCCCATCACCCAGTGCTGGGCCAACCACCGGGAGACGCGGCTCATAGAACCTCCTCCGTGCCGGCCCGACGCAGATAGACGAAGACCACCGCGAGGATCGCCGACATCAGCAGGAACGACAGCGCCGCGCCCTGCGGGTAGTCCAGCCGGACCAGGAACGCCGAGTCGATGACGTTGCCGATCATGTACTCGTTGGGGGTGCCGAGCAGTTCGGCGTTGATGTAGTCGCCGGTGGCCGGGATGAAGAACAGCAGCGTCCCGGCGATCAGGCCCGGCATCGACAGCGGCAGGGTTACCCGGCGGAACGTCTTCAGCGGGCTGGCGTACAGGTCGCTGGACGCCTCCAGCAGCCGGTGGTCGAGCCGCTCCAGGCTCGCGTACAGCGGCAGCACCAGGAACGGCAGGAAGTTGTACGTCAGGCCGAGCACCACCGCGATCGGGGTGGCCAACAGCCGCCCGTCCGGACCGAGCAGGTGGACGTCCCGCAGCAGCCCCACCAACCAGCCGTTGTCCGACAGGATGGTCTTCCAGGCCAGCGTACGCACCAGGAAGCTGGTGAACATCGGCGCGATCACGCAGACCAGCAGCAGGCTCTTCCACCGGCCGGCCTTCTGCGCGATCGCGTACGCCAGCGGGTAGCCCATCAGCAGCGCCAGCACCAGCGCGATGCCGGCGTACAGGAACGAGCGGCTGAACTGCGGCCAGTACGCCTGCAACGCCGCCGGGTAGTTCCCGAACGCCCAGGTCATCGCGTACCCGGTGGACAGCGTGCCGTTCGGGTCGTAGAGGCTGGCCGCGGCGAGCTGCACCAGCGGCAGGGCGAAGAAGAGCAGCAGCCAGGCCCCGCCGGGCAGCAACAGCAGGTACGGCAGGAGCCGGTACCGCCCCGATCGGGCAGCCGGCGGCGGCGACGCCGGCTGCCCGGAGCCGGTGGGTACGTGAGCCAGCGCGCTCACGCCGTGATCTCGCTTCGCTGGCTCATGAGGACGCACCGACCGGCTCGTCCAGGACCGGAGTGGTGCGGTCCTCCTCGTCGGCGCGGCGACCGAGCAGGAAGGCGTGCTGCGGATCCCAGTACGCCACGGCCCGCTCGCCGACGGCGAAACGCTGTTGCGCCCCGCTGTTGGCGACGAAGACGCTCAGCTCGGTGCCCCAGCCGGTGCGCAGCAGGTACTGCGTGCTCACCCCGACGTAGGAGGCGTCGGTGACGGTGCCTTCGAGGTGCTGGTTGCCGGCGGGCACCTGCACGGCGGCACCGACCAGGTGCAGCTTCTCCGGGCGTACGCCCAGAAAGACCGGACCCTGGTCGGTGCGGGCCCGCGCCGACGGCACGGAGAACCGCGCGCCGTGCGCGGTGACCAGGAGGTCGTCGCCGTCGGCACCGGAGACCTCGCCAGCGATCAGGTTGGACTGGCCGAGGAAGTTGGCCACGAACGCGGTGGCCGGGAACTCGTAGATCTCGGCGGGTGGGCCGAGTTGCTCGATCCGCCCGGCGTTCATCACCGCGACCGTGTCGGCCATCGTCATGGCCTCCTCCTGGTCGTGGGTGACGTGCACGAAGGTGATGCCGACCTCGGTCTGGATGCGCTTGAGCTCGATCTGCATCTGCCGGCGCAGCTTGAGGTCGAGCGCACCGAGCGGCTCGTCCAGCAGCAGCACCTGCGGGTGGTTGATCAGGGCCCGGGCCAGCGCGACCCGCTGCTGCTGCCCGCCGGAGAGCTGGGCCGGGCGACGCCGTTCGTACCCGTCGAGCTGCACCAGCGACAGCATCTCGCGGACCTGCCCGTCGACCGAACGGATGCCGCGCCGCCGCAGGCCGAAGGCGACGTTCTCGAAGATGTCCAGGTGCGGGAAGAGGGCGTAGCTCTGGAAGACGGTGTTGACCGGTCGCTTGTACGGGCGCAGCCGGGCGATGTCCCGGTCGCCGAGCAGCACCTGACCGCTGGTCGGCTCCTCCAGCCCGGCGATCATCCGCAGGGTGGTGGTCTTGCCGCAGCCGGACGCGCCGAGCAGGGCGAAGAACGAGCCCTGCGGAACGGTCAGGCTCAGGTCGTCGACGGCGGTGAACGGGCCGAACGTCTTGGTGAGGTTGGCCAGCCTCAGGTCGCCGGCCGGGGTGTCCCGCGCCATCGTCACGCTCCGATAACCTGCTGGAACTTGGTCTCGTACTCGCGCTCCTGCTGCTCGTCCAGAGCCATGAAGACGCGGGCCTTGGAGAGGATCGCCTCGTCCGGGAAGATCAGCGGGTTGGCGGCCAACTCCGGGTCGATCTTCTCCATCTCCTCCTGCGCGCCCTGCACCGGACAGATGTAGTTGACGTACGCGGCGAGCTGGGCGGCGATGGCCGGGTCGTAGTAGTGGTTGATCAGCGCCTCGGCGTTGCCCTTGTGGGTGGCCTTGTTCGGCACCAGCATGTTGTCCGACCAGAGCGTCACACCGGAGTCGGGCACCACGAACTTGATCTGGTCGTCGTCGAAGCCGAGCTGGATGATGTCGCCGGACCACCCGATGCACGCCGCGATGTCGCCCTTGGCGAGGTCGGGGGCGTAGTCGTTGCCGGTGAACCGGCGGATCTGCCCGGAGTCGACCGCCTTCTTGAGCTTGTTGAGGGCGTCGTCGAACTGGTTGGCGGTGAAGTCGGCCGGGTTGTGACCGTTGGACATCAGCAGCAACCCCATGGTGTCGCGCATCTCGGTCAGCGCGGTCACCTTGCCCTTGAGGTCGGCGCGGGTGAGCAACTCGTCGACGGTCCGGATCTCCCGGGTGACCCGCCCGTTGTACGCCAGCCCGGCCAGGCCCGACTGCCACGGCACGGCGAGGTGGTTGTCCACGTCGAAGGGACGGTTCCGCAGCGACGGCAGCAGGTTCGCCTCGACGTTGGGCAGCTTCGACTTCTCGAGCCGCTGGATCCAGCCGAGCCGGATCATCCGGGCGGCCATCCAGTCGGTGAGCACCATGACGTCCCGCCCGGTGCCCTGACAGGCGGCGAGCTGGTTCTGCACCTTGCCGAAGAACTCGTTGTTGTCGTTGACGTCCTCGGTGTAGGTCACCTGGATGCCGGTGTCGGTGACGAACTTGTCGAGACTGGGACGCTTCGACGCGTCATCGTCATCGACGTCCATATATTGCGGCCAGTTGGAGAAGGCGAGAGTCTTCTCCGTGCCGGACAGGTCCTCGCTGACACAACCGGCCTCGGTCTGCTGCGCGCCGGGGGTGCCGCAACCGGCGAGGGTGCCACCCGCCGCGAGCAGCGCGGCCGAGCCGAGGGTGCCGGTGAGCAGACCACGCCGAGTGAGGGGCCGGTAAGCGTTTCGCATGTGACGACTCCTACAGGTCATCGTCGGCGGCGGGACGGGGGTGGGCGCGCCGACGGGAGGGTCAATGGCGATGGACGACTGATCCTGACATGAGGAAACCTCGCTCACAAGGGATTCCGTAGCCGCAATAGCCGTGGACGACGAATTACGCCAGACTGCGCGGTGGCACTAGGCTCAGCGCCGTGATGGACATGGGGAGCGCTCGATGACGAACCGGCAGCAGGACAACGGCACCGGCGGACGCCGGGTCAGCGTGCGGGAGGGCGCCAGCCACGTCCTGCTCGACGACGTGGCCAAGCAGATCATCGAACAGCTCCAGGAGGACGGCCGCCGTCCGTACGCGACCATCGGCAAGGCGGTCGGGCTCTCCGAGGCAGCGGTACGTCAACGCGTACAACGGCTGCTCGACGCCGGGGTGATGCAGATCGTCGCGGTGACCGATCCGCTCCAGCTCGGCTTCCCCCGGCAGGCCATGATCGGGCTGCGCACCGACGGCGACCTGGAGAGCGTGGCGGACCGGCTCGCCGAGTTGGACGAGGTCGACTACGTGGTGATCACCGCCGGCTCCTTCGACCTGCTGGCCGAGGTGGTCTGCCGCAACGACGAGCACCTGCTGGAGATCCTGCAACGGCTGCGCGCCGTCTCCGGTGTGCTCTCCACCGAGGCGTTCGTCTACCTCAAACTCCGCAAACAGACCTATAGCTGGGGCACCGCCTGACGGCGCCCCCACGCCGTCCCACCGCCCGCCGCGCCCGCCGCCCGCCCCGCGCCCCGCCCGCCCCGTCCCCCGCGCCCCGCGCCCCGCCGATCATGGAGTTGTGGTCGTGGAAATGCGCCGATCGCCCTGGTTTGTCGCTGCCACAACTCCATGATCGGCGCGTGCGGAAGGGATGGCGCGGGGAAGGGACGGTGCGGGGAAGGGACGGTGCGGGGAAGGGGCGGTGCGGGAGGTCAGCGCGGGGGCGTGGAGACGAACGCGCGCCAGGCGTCGGGGGTGAAGGTCAGGGTGCCGCCGGCCCGGTCCTTGCTGTCGCGCACCAGGATCCGGCCGGGCAGATTGTCGGCCACCTCGACGCAATCGCCGCCGTTGTTGCTGCTGCGGGTGGCGGTGCGCCAACGGGCACCGGTCAGCTCCATGTCGCCGCTACCTCCCGGATCAGCTCGATGGACCGGCGACGTGGCAACGCCTCACCGGTGACGCTCTCCCATCTCGCGCCCAGGCTAGCAAGGTCGGCACGCTCGGTCACCACCTGACCGCGCAGTTGATTGTCCAGATAGGCCGCCTCGTAGCCGTCCGGCATCCGGGCCAGCACGAACGGCCCGGCCAGGCCGGTGTGCCACGGGTTCTCCGCCGGGATCACCCGGACCTGCACGTGCTCCCGCTCGCCCAACTCGGCCAGGTGGAGCAGTTGCCCGGCCATCACCGCCCGGTCGCCGCCCACCCGCCGCCGCAGCACGACCTCGTCGACCACCGCCACCAGTTGCAGCGGCACCTCGCGCTCCAGCACCCGCTGCCGGGCCAGCCGCGCCGCCACGATCTCCTCCACCTGCGCCGGCGCGACCAGGCCGCCGGTCGCCAGCACCGCCCGGGCGTACGCCTCGGTCTGAAGCAGGCCCGGCACCAGCAGCGGCTGGTACGACCGGAGCGAGCTGGCCTTCTGCTCCAGTTGTGCCCACTCCTGGAACCAGGGCATGTCCCGGCGACGGTACGGCTCCGGCCAGAGTTCCTTCGACTGGCGGCCGAGGATGGCGGCGACGGCGGCCCGGGTGCCGGGATGCGGGGTACGCCCGTCGGCCACCCAACGGCCCGCCGTCTTCGGGTCGACGCCGACCTTCCCGGCCAACGACTGAGCCGTCTCGCCCTTGTCCACCATCGCCAACCGCAGTGTCTCGTTCATCTGCCGACCTCCGTCCGCGCGTCACGTTGCGCCGCACGCTAGCCACTCTGGGTGGCGCTGTCCGCCCGATCGCGGCGTGTTGTGGGTGGGACTGTTTCGCGCATCTCAGGTGCGATCGAGATGCCCCTCGAATGCCCTGGACACGCCCCGCCGCACTCCTCCGGCACCACCACCGACCTCCGACCACCTGCCGAAGCGGCGGCGATGCGGATTCCGTTGCAGTACGTCGGATAAGCTCGCTAAATCCGTTGCTTCAAGGCGTAATGTCAACCGATTGCACTTGCCTCGCGGCGGCGGGCTGTGGGATAACCGTGAGCAGAGCGGCCGGTGAACCCCTGACCGGCCCGAGACCCGATGGGGCTGACATGGCGAACGCCACCGACCACCTCTGGATGCATTTCACCCGGATGGCGAGCTACTCCGCCGGTGAGGTACCGACCATCGTGCGCGGTGAGGGCGCGTACGTCTGGGACTCGGCGGGTCGCCGCTACCTGGACGGCCTGGCCGGGCTCTTCGTGGTCAACGCGGGCCACGGTCGCACCGAGCTGGCCGAGGCCGCCGCCAAGCAGGCCGGGGAGCTGGCGTACTTCCCACTCTGGTCGTACGCCCACCCGACCGCCGTGGAGCTGGCCGAGCGGATCTCGGAGTTGGCGCCGGGCGACCTGAACCGGGTCTTCTTCACCACCGGCGGTTCGGAGGCGGTCGAGGCGGCCTGGAAGCTGTCCCGGGCGTACTTCAAGCGGGTCGGCAAGCCCACCAAGCACAAGGTGGTCAGCCGGTACATCGCCTATCACGGCACCTCCATGGGCGCCCTGTCGATCACCGGGCTGCCGGGCATCAAGACGGACTTCGAACCGCTGGTGCCGGGCGGCATCAAGGTGCCGAACACCAACTTCTACCGGGCTCCGGAGCACGGCGACGACCCGGTGGCGTTCGGCCGCTGGGCCGCCGACGAGATCGGGCGGGCCATCGAGCGGGAGGGACCGGACACCGTCGCGGCGGTCTTCCTGGAGCCGGTGCAGAACTCGGGCGGCTGCTTCCCGCCGCCGCCGGGGTACTTCGAGCGGGTCCGCGAGATCTGCGACGCGTACGACGTGTTGCTGGTCAGCGACGAGGTGATCTGCTCGTGGGGTCGGCTCGGCGAGTACTTCGGCGCGACCCGCTACGGATACCAGCCCGACATCATCACCACCGCCAAGGGCATCACCTCGGGGTACGCCCCGCTCGGCGCGATGATCGCCAGCGACCGGCTGATGGAGCCGTTCCTCACCGAGACCGGCATGTTCGCCCACGGGGTGACCTTCGGCGGGCACCCGGTCTCCTGCGCGGTGGCCCTGGCCAACCTGGAGGTCTTCGCCCGCGAGAACCTCGTCGGGCACGTACGCGCCAACGAGGCGGCCTTCCGGTCGACCCTGGAGAAGCTGCACGACCTGCCGATCGTCGGTGACGTCCGGGGCGACGGCTACTTCTACGGCATCGAGCTGGTCAAGGACAAGGACACCCGGGAGACCTTCGACGAGGCCGAGTCGGAGCGGCTGTTGCGCGGCTTCCTGTCCAGCGCGTTGTTCTCCGCCGGGCTGTACTGCCGGGCCGACGACCGGGGCGACCCGGTGGTGCAACTCGCCCCACCGCTGATCGCGGGACAGCAGCAGTTCGACGAGATCGAGCAGATCCTGCGGGGCGTACTCACCGAGGCATGGAAACGACTCTAGGAGGCGGTGGTGGCCTACCAGGACCTGTCGTACTGGCTGTCCACCGTGGACGAGCCGTTGACCCCGCGCCCGCCGTTGGCCGGTGACACCGTCGCCGACGTGGTCATCGTGGGCGCGGGGTACACCGGGCTGTGGACGGCGTACTACCTCGCCGAGGCCGAGCCGGCCCTGCGGATCGTGGTCCTGGAACGCCAGGTGGCCGGTTTCGGTGCCTCCGGGCGTAACGGCGGCTGGTGCTCGGCGTTGCTGCCGACCTCGCTGACCGGGCTGGCCCGGCGACACGGCCGGGACGCCGCGATCGCCATGCAGCACGCCATGCACGACACGGTCCGCGAGGTCGGCCGGGTGGTCGCCGCCGAGGGCATCGACTGCCACTGGTCGTACGGCGGCAGCGTGGTGCTGGCCCGCAGCGAGCCGCAGGTGCAGCGGGCCCGGGCGGCGGTGGCGGAGGCGCGGGCGTTCGGTTTCGGCCCGGACGACCTGGACCTGCTCGGCCCGGCCGAGGCCGTGGCCCGGTGCGGTGCCACCGGGGTACGCGCCGCCACCTACACGCCGCACTGCGCGGCCGTGCACCCGGCGCGACTGGTCCGCGGCCTGGCCCGCGCCGTGGAACGCCGGGGCGTGACGATCCACGAACGCACCCCGGTCACCGAGATCCGGCCCCGCGCGGCGGTCACCCCGGCCGGCACCGTACGCGCCCCCGTGGTGATCCGGGCGACCGAGGGCTACACGCCGGGGCTGACCGGGCACCGGCGGGCCCTCGCCCCGGTCTACTCACTGATGATCGCCACCGAGCCGTTGTCCGACGAGACGTGGGCCGAGATCGGGTTGGCCGAGCGGGAAACCTTCTCCGACCACCGGCACGTCATCATCTACGGCCAACGCACCGCCGACGGCCGACTGGCCTTCGGCGGGCGGGGTGCCCCGTACCACTTCGGCTCTCGGGTCCGCGCCGACTACGACCGGGAGCCACGGGTCTTCGCCACGCTCCGCCGTACGCTCGGGGATCTCTTCCCGGTGCTCGGCCCGGAGGTGCCGGTCACGCACACCTGGGGCGGTCCGCTCGGGGTGGCCCGGGATTGGGCGGCCTCGGTCGGCTACCACCGGGCCGACGGGCTGGGCTGGGCCGGCGGGTACGTCGGCGACGGGGTGGGCACCAGCAACCTGGCCGGGCGTACGCTGGCCGACCTGATCCGGAACGAACCGACCGAGCTGACCCGGCTGCCCTGGGTCAACCACCGCTCGCCCCGCTGGGAGCCGGAGCCCCTACGCTGGCTCGCGGTCAACGCCGGCCTGCGCCTGATGCTCTCCGCCGACGAACGCGAGTCCCGTACCGGCCGGACATCCCGCCGCGCCGCCACCTTCACCCGCCTCCTAGGCCACTAACCCCCACTCCCCCGCTCCCACTCCCCCCTCCCCGCCTCCCCCCTCCACCTCCCCGCCTCGACGCGTTGATCAAGAAGTTTGCGTCGATTCCTGGCGCCCAGCCCGACCAAACTTCTTGATCAACGCAGCCCAGGGGGGGTGGGTGGGTCAGTGGGTGGGGGGGATTACGCGGAGGTGGCCTCGGCGGGACGAGGTGGTGGGGGGTGCGGCCTGCTGGGTCTGGTCGTCCTGTGGCGGGCGGGGTGCCGGGCGGGCGGCTTCGCGGACCGCCTCGGCGAGCGCGACCAGGTCGTCGGTGGTGGGCGGCGGGGGCTCGAACTCGCCCTCGTGCCGGACCACCTCCCAGCCACGGGGGGCGGTCAGGCTGCGGGCGTGCGGCTCACACAGGTCGTACGTGTGCGGCTCGGCGAAGGCGGCGAGCGGACCCACCACTGCGGTCGACTCGTTGTAGACATAGGTCAGCGTGGCGACCGCTTGCCGGGGGCAGCCGTTACGGGAGCAGCGCCGTGGTGACCTCACGGGCGCAGGGTATCCCCATTACCGGGTCCGGCGCACCGGTTCGCGTTACGACACGCCCGTCTTGGTGATCACATTTCGGCTCGGGGGCACGGCACGCCAGGTGGCGGCGCTGCTGCGGGCAGGGGCGTGGTGGCGGCTACCCTTTGGCTCATGACGAGTCCGGAGAACCGCCGCCCCGGCCCCGGCCGGCGCTCGCACCGCGACCGGCACGGACGCGGTCTGCGCGGGCGGCTGGTGCCGGCCACCGTGCCGTTGGCGCGTACCAAGGCGGAGATCTTCGACGATCTGGTGCTGGACACCGTCGAGACGCTGGAGCGTCGCTTCGCCAAGGAACTCGCCGGGGTGGAGTTCGCCGTCGAGGACGTCCCGCCGGACCTCAACGTCTATGACACCGACGTGCTGGAGGACGGCGAGGTGCCGTTGGCCCGGCTGCTGCCGGGTCGGCCGGGACGCCAGGAGGTGCCACCCCGCATCGTGCTGTACCGCCGTCCGCTGGAGTTCCGGGCCATGGACCGGGAGGATCTCGCCGACCTGGTACACGACGTGATCATCGAGCAGGTGGCGAACCTGCTCGGCGTCGACCCGGACGAGTTGGCCTGACCGACCGCCGTGACCCCCCACGGCGCGTCGTCACCCCCCGGGGCGGGACGTCCCCCGACCGTCCCTTCCCGACGACTCAGGCTGCTCGCCGCTTGAGCTTGCGCCGCTCACGCTCGGAGAGCCCACCCCAGATCCCGAACCGCTCGTCGTGGCCGAGAGCGTATTCGAGGCATTCGGTCTTGACCTCGCACCGCGAGCAGATGCGCTTCGCTTCGCGGGTCGAGCCGCCCTTCTCGGGAAAGAACGCCTCCGGGTCGGTCTGCGAGCAGAGCGCTCGCTCCTGCCACTCCGGCGCGTTTCCGAGCAGGTCGGCCGCCTCGAGCTGGCCGTCCATCAATTGCCTCCTTGTCGCGCACCGGCGCCATCGCCGCTGCAACCCCCCACGCGAAAGGCGTGCTTGTCCGTCCGGTCCCGTTTTGCTGCGGTTCGTGCGAACAACCCCATTCAAATTACACGCGTGTAATGCGTGCGGCGTCAAGCCAAACTTGATAATGGAGTCGCCCTCCCGACACGCACCCGGCCTCGCCCTGCCCTATCGATTCAGACCCCGACCGAGTAACGCCCTCTCCGGCGAGTTGCCCGAGTTTTCTCCCGTGGCGCGCGGCCCGAGACAGGGGTGATCCCGCTCCGCGCCGGCCTCTGGGAGGCCACCCGTCAAGATCGGTTGATCTTGACCCGCAAGATTAGCCCGACTTGGCCGGGACCGCCCATCGAGCCGGTAGACGACGACTGCGCCCCGTCCACATCGTGGACGGGGCGCAGTCGCGCGGAAGCCTGATCAGTCAGTCAGAGGAGCCGGAAGGGCTGGTGGGCCAGGTGAATTCGGTGACCACACCACCGCCCACCCGGACCATCCCGGCGGGCGTATCGTCGTCCCACCAGACGGTATAGGTACCGGCCGGTAGGTCCGGGTAGACCGCACTGTGGAAGGTGCCGTCCAGGACCTGCCGCTCACGTACGGCCGAGTGGGTCCGGGGCTCACCCTGGCGCTCCGGCCGGCTGACCTCGATCTCCCGGCCGAGCAGGTCGCGTCCGGTGTGCACGATCAGGGCACCGGTGTCCCCGCCCAGGTCGAGCACGACAGTCCCGGTCCCCGTCGGACCGTATGTGTGCACATGCCCGCTCATGCCGACACTCCGCTCCGCTCCGCGCCGGCACGAGACCCGACTGCGCCGATGATTCGCTCGCTCCGCTCGCTCATGCCGTCCTCCGCCTCGCTCCGCGCCGGCACACCACTGCGCCGATGATTCGCTCGCTCCGCTCGCTCATGCCGACACTCCGGGGTTGTTGAAGCCGTCGTAGGGCGTACCGAGGAAGGGGAAGTTGCGCAGGAAGGGTGCGGTCACGTCGGCGGCGCTCAGCCCCGGGGTCACCGCAGCGGCTGCCTCGTCCGGCTGGAACCGCCGGTCCACCAGCGGCACCGTCAGGCCCGCGATGGCCCGCAGGGCGATCGTCACCACGTCGTCGGTGACCCGCCGACCGTTCGGGAAACCGGCCAGGTCACCGGCGAGCACGCCGATGGCGTTCGGCCGACGGGCCGGGGGGATCGCGGTGTTCAGGCGCAGCATGTCGGCCTGCACGTCCCCGGTGGCGTTGGTGAAGCCGTCGATCAGACCCTCGGGGAGGCCGGTGAGCAGGATCGCGACCAGGTCCGCCCGCGCCTTCTCGGACTTGTTCAGCTTGTCCAGGTTGGGGAAGACGCCGGGGTAGAGCACCGGCAGCAGAGCCGCCAACTCGGGCCGCTCGACGAACTTGGCGAACCGCTTGTCCTCCGACGGCGGCAGGGTGTTCCACAGATCCTTCTCTGCCATCGGCACGATGACCTCGTTGAACAGCGGGTTGCCCAACCTGGACACCTGGGTGAACGGCCCGGTGTTCGTGTCCGCCGCCACCTTGTCGCCGAGCACCCGCACCTGACGGCGGGACGCCGTGGTCCAGACGCCGATCACCGAGGCGGGTTCCTGCCAGTGGTAGCGGTTCGCCTGGCGGCGCACCCGGCCGAGCGGCACCTGGAGGGCGAGGCTGTGCACGTTCAGCCGGTCGGTGGCGTTGACCGGCTCGCCGGGCTCGCGGAAGATCTTCTTCCCGGCCACGTGCAACTGCTGGAAGGGGCGCAGCGTACCGAGGTCGAAGATCGCCCCGAGGTCGACGAAGAAGCCGTCGGCGCGCTGCCCCGCGAAGACCTTCTCCCCGGTGGAGAGCGAGAAGGTGGCCTGGCGGACCAGATCGCCGTACTTCGGGGTGGAGAGCGGGCCGACGTTGCACGGCGGGCAGGGCAGCTTGCGTGCCAGCCGCTGTTCCCGTCCACCGGCGATCCGGGTCAGGCTGTAGAACTGCCGCCGGTTCCAGTTCTCGCTGTCCAGCGAATCGATCGGCCCGGTGTTGTAGAGAAAACTGTTCGGGTTCGTGATTTCGGTGGTGAATTCGAAACGGTAGGTGACGTCCGGCTGACCGTCACCGTTGTTGTCGATGTGGATCTCGTAGCGCACGTCGTCGCCGAACTCGAAGAAGTTCGGTCCCCCCGAAGGCAGTTGCAACGGGACGTAGTTGGCGATCAGCGTCACCGTGTCCGGACGGTCCGGCGTGACGAAGGCGTACAGGTCCGACGAATCGGCGACCGGATCCTTGGCGATCTCCGGCGCCTCGCGGTGTGAAGACATGACGAACCCACCTCACTGGGCGAAAGTGTGCATTGGACGGACGGCCGGGCGCCGAGAGCCCGCGCCGGACCGGGGGACGCGACCGCCGGTACGGCGGTGGCGGGTGACCGCTGCGCGCCGCTGACGGACGCGGCGGTCGGGGACGCCCGGCGTGGCGGGCGGAGGTCGGGTGGGCGGACTCAGCGTCGGGCGGCGGCCTTGCGCAGCCGGTCCGCCAGACCACGATCCCGCACCTCGATGCGGGACTGGCCGACGAAGACGTCCATCGTGCCGGAGCGGGCGTCGCGCAGGTGCACCACGATCGTCTCGTCGGCACCGGCCGCGCTGCCCTTGTCGTCGTCACCGGCGGCCGAGAGACCCGGCACCGCCAGGGCTGCCGCGCCGAGCGTGGCACTGGCCGCAGCCGTCAACGTCTGCCGACGGGTCAGTCGCGGCCACTGCCGCGTCCGCCTTCTCTCAGTGATCATGGCCAACCTTTCCGGCGGCGGCGCACACGCGCCCGCAAGGACGGACGGGGGTCGCCGCACGGACCGCGAAGGCCCCCGAATCTCGGGTGCCGGCGGCGGTCCTCGCCGATCCCGCCGCCGGCATCGACAGGTACGGCCGGGGACGCGTGAAGGTTCGACGCTAGGCGCTGATGTGACCGTACGCAGTCGTACGCCTACGCGCCGGACGACCGGCCGCCGTCGCGATCGCCCGCAACTGCTCCTCGGTCCGCGCCGAACCGTTGCCGGAGCCGGCCATCCGCGAGATGGTCTCCTCCATCAACGTGCCGCCCAGGTCGTTGCAGCCGCTGCGGAGCATCTCCACCGTGCCCTCGTCACCGAGCTTCACCCAGGAGCACTGGATGTTGTCGATCCGGCCGTGCAGCAGCACCCGGGCCATCGCGTGCACCACCCGGTTCTCCCGCCAGGTCGGCCCGGGTCGCGCGATACCGGCCAGATAGATCGGGGCGTTGGTGTGCACGAACGGCAGCGCCACGAACTCGGTGAACCCGCCGGTGCGGTCCTGCACCCCGGCCAGCACCCGGAAGTGCGCCAACCACTGCCCGGGATGGTCCACGTGGCCGTACATCATCGTGGAGCTGGACCGGATGCCCAGCTCGTGGGCGGTGCTGACCACCTCGACCCACGCGGCGGTCGGCAGCTTGCCCTTGGTCAGCACCCAGCGCACCTCGTCGTCGAGGATCTCCGCCGCCGTCCCCGGGATGGTGTCCAGGCCGGCCTCGCGCAGCCCGGTCAGCCACTCCTTCACCGGCACCCCGGCCTTGGCGGCGGCGGTGACGATCTCCATCGGGGAGAAGGCGTGCACGTGCATGCGGGGCACCCGCGCCTTGATCGCCCGGACCAGGTCGGCATAGATGGTGACCGGCAGCTTCGGGTCGATGCCGCCCTGGATGCAGACCTCACCGGCTCCGGCGTCCCACGCTTGGAGCGCCCGGTCGGCGACCTGCTCCACCGACAGCCGGTACGCGTCGGCGTCCCGCTCCCGCTGCGCGAAGGCACAGAACCGGCAGCCCACGTAGCAGACGTTGCTGAAGTTGATGTTGCGGTTGACCACGTACGTGACGTCCTCGCCGACCGCGTCCCGCCGCAGGTCGTCGGCGCTACGGCAGAGCTCGTCCAGGGCCGGACCGTCCGCGCCGAACAACGCCATCGCGGCGTCGGCGTGCCGGGGTTCGAGCAGCGCCGCCGGGTTCTCGGCGGCCAGCCGCAACCCGGCCCGCAGGTCGGCGTCGCCGGAGCCGAGGGCAGCCGACCGGCCGGACGGGTCGGCCTCCGACGACGGTACGGCGACCTTGGCCGCCACCTCCGACCAGTCCCCGTAGACGTGGTCGAAGTCGCCCCGCCGGTCCTCGGTCCGCCCCGTGCGGTCGATGTCGACGTGCAGGTCGGTCCGCCCACCGAAGGTCTCGTCCGGCTCCTGCCAGGGACGGCCGACCGGCCGCGCGGACGCCACGGCGAGCCCGGTCGACGGCTCGGCCAACGCGGTGACGTGCGGCAGCAGGCGCGGGTCCAGCCACGGCTCGCCGGCCCGGACGTACTCCGGGTAGACCGTGAGCCGCTCGCGCAGCTCGAATCCGGCGGCGGCGGTGCGCTCCGCCAACTCGTCGAGCTGCGGCCACGGGCGTTCCGGGTTGACGTGGTCCGGGGTCACCGGGGAGACGCCGCCCCAGTCGTCGATGCCGGCGCGCAGCAGCAGGTCGTACTCACCGGCGATGAGGTTCGGCGGTGCCTGGATGCGGGCCTTCGGGCCGAGCAGCAGCCGGGCCACCGCGACGGTGGCCGCCAGGTCGTGCAGCTCCGCGTCCGGCATCCCGCGCATCGCGGTGTCCGGCTTGGCGCGGAAGTTCTGCACGATCACCTCCTGGAAGTGGCCGTACTCCCGGTGCGCCCGCCGGATGGCGAAGATCGCGTCCACCCGTTCGGCGGGCGTCTCGCCGATGCCGATCAGGATGCCGGTGGTGAACGGGACACCGACCCGGCCGGCGTCGTCGAGGACCCGCAACCGCACGGCCGGTTCCTTGTCGGGCGAGCCGAAGTGCGGGCCGCCCGGCTCCGACCAGAGCCGCGTCGCAGTGGTCTCCAGCATCATCCCCATGCTGGGCGCGACCGGCTTGAGTCGCTGCAACTCCGACCAGGAGAGCACGCCCGGGTTCAGATGCGGCAGCAGGCCGGTCTCCTCCAGCACCGCCACCGCGCAGGCGCGCAGATAGTCCAGGGTGGACTCGTAGCCGCGCTCGTCCAGCCACTGCCGGGCCGCCGGCCAGCGCTCCTCCGGCCGGTCACCGAGGGTGAACAGCGCTTCCTTGCACCCCTGCGCCGCACCGGCGCGGGCGATGGCGAGCACCTCGTCGCGGTCGAGGAACGCCGCCGGCAACCGGTGCGGCACGGTGGCGAAGGTGCAGTAGTGGCAGCGGTCCCGGCAGAGCCGGGTCAGCGGCACGAAGACCTTCTTCGAGTACGTGACCACGCCCGGCCGCCCGGCGTCCCGCAGCCCGGCGTCCCGGATCGCCCCGGCGACGTCGAGTAGTTCGGTGAGGGCGGTGCCCCGGGCACTCAGCAGTGCGGACGCCTCGTCGACGTCGAGCGCCCGGCCGGCGGCGGCCCGGCGCAGGGCCCGCCGGACAGCCGCCTCCGCAGGGCCAGGCTCGCTGCGATCAACCATCCGCCCAGCCTAGGCGCTGTCGCCGGCCGCACACCCCCCACGTGGGCAACCGCACCCGGCCGCCCGGCTGGTCGTACGGCGGTCAGGCGGGCTTGTCGCCCGGGTCGATCCGCTGGGTGCGGTCGCCCTCGCCCGGCGGCGGCACCGCCTGGCCCGGCTCGGTGCCCTGACGCGGGATGGTCTGGGTCGGGTCGGCCGACGGGGGCTGCCCGAACGGCGGTGCCGCCGGAGAGGTCGGAGCCGGTGGCTGCGCCGGCACGACCGGCTGGCCGTGCGGCGGCCAGGTGTGCGGGGCGGACGACGGCCCGCCGGGCGCCTGACCCGCCACCGGCCACCCCGGCTGCTCCCCGCCCGGCTGAGCGCCGGGGTAACCGCCCGGCTGCTGGCCGGGGTAACCGGCGGGCTGGCCCGCGCCCGGGTAGCCGGCCTGGCCGGGAAAGCCACCGGACTGCTCGCCACCGGGCCATCCACCGGTCGGACCGGGCTGCTGCGGCCACCCACCCGGGTAGCCACCGGGCTGTCCCGGGGTGCCCTGCGGGGCCCAGCCCTGCTGCGGGGTGCCGTACAGGCCGGGCTCCTGCTTGGGCTTGGGCACGTAATAGAGCCGCCGCCAGACGGTCCAGACCACGTACGCCGCCGCGCCGAACAACGCCACCCAGGCCGCCCGGGTGATGACGCCGGTCAGGGCGTCGAAGATCTGCGCCTCGGCCAGCCGACCGACCGTCCAGATCAGCAGCGTCAGACCGCCGAACACGACGCTGACCGCGTACTCGACCAGGGCCACCTGCGTGATCAGCTTCGCCTTGCCGACCACCGGGGCGAGGTGGGTGGCGAGCAGCACCGCCAGCAGCGGCAGGACGATCGCCTCCAGCCCGACGAAGCCGAAGAACGCACTGCCCGCCCGGCCGGTCACCGTGCTGTAGGCGCCCTGCGGAGTGATCAACCGGATCAGCGTGACGAAGAGGAAGACGGCGTTCGCGCCCAGGAGCACGAGGGCGACGAGTTCCCGAAGCGGCCCGGTCACCTGACGGGCCGGGGTCGGTTCGGAGGGCGGATGCTCCACGGGGCTGGTCACGAACTCTCCCTGGGGGCGAAAGCGGACAGATGCCGACGTGAGCCTAGTCTCCCTGGGCGACTGGCCGTCGGAGGCGTCACGTAGGCGAGGATGGGCTGATGCGTGTCGTGGTTCTGACCGGCGGAATCGGGGGTGCCCGGTTCCTGCTCGGGGTGCGTGCGTACGCCCGTGAGGTGGGTGCCGAGGTGACCGCCGTGGTCAACGTCGGCGACGATCTGCGCCTGCACGGGCTCCGGGTCTGTCCGGACCTGGACAGCGTCATGTACACCCTCGGCGGCGGGGCCGACCCCGAGCGCGGCTGGGGTCGTACCGGCGAGAGCTGGACGGTCAAGACCGAGCTGGCCGCGTACGGTGCCGAGCCGACCTGGTTCGGGCTGGGCGACAAGGACCTGGCCACCCACCTGGTACGCAGCACCATGCTCGACGCCGGGTACCCGCTGCACCAGGTGACCGACGCGTTGGCGACCCGCTGGCAGCCCGGCGTACGCCTGCTGCCGGCGACCGACGACCGCCTGGAGACGCACGTGGTGGTGACCCTGCCCGACGAGACCGGCGACGGCACCGGCGGGCAGCGGGCGATCCACTTCCAGGAGTGGTGGATCCGGTACCGGGCCCAGGTGCCGACGCACCGGTTCGTGTTCGTCGGCGCGGAGGCCGCGAAGCCGGCACCCGGCGTGACGGAGGCGATCGCCGGTGCCGACGTGGTGCTGGTGGCGCCGAGCAACCCGGTGGTCAGCATCGCGCCGATCCTCGCCGTACCGGGCGTGCGGGAGGCGCTGACCGGCGGTCCGGCACCGGTGGTCGGGGTGTCGCCGATCATCGGTGGCGCCCCGGTGCGCGGCATGGCGGACCGGTGCCTCTCGGTGGTCGACGTGCCGTGCACCGCCGCCGGGGTCGGCGGGCTGTACGGCAGCCGGGCCACCGGTGGCCTGCTCGACGGATGGCTGGTCGCCGAGGAGGATGCGGGCACGGAGGTGCCGGGCGTGACCGTACGCGCGGTGCCGCTGCGGATGACCGACGAGGCGGCGACGGCGGCGATGGTCCGCGCCGCGGTGGAGTTGACGTGAGACTGGAGATCCTGCCGGTGCCGGGCATCGGCCACGTGACCGAGGGCGACGACCTGGCGGCGCTCATCGGAGGCGCGGCACCGTGGCTGCGCGACGGCGACGTGCTGGTGGTGACCAGCAAGATCGTCTCGAAGGCGGAGGGTCGGCTGGTGGACGTGCCCGCCGACGGCCCGGATCGGCAGGCCGCCCGGGACGAGGTGCTGGCCTCGGAGACGGTCCGGGTGGTGGCGTCGCGCGGCCCGACCCGGATCGTGCAGACCCGACACGGCTTCGTGATGGCGGCGGCCGGCATCGACGCCTCGAACGTCGACAAGACCCGGCTGGTGCTGCTCCCGGAGGACCCGGACGCCTCGGCCCGGGCACTGCGCGCCGGGCTGCGGGCGCGTCACGGCGTGAACGTCGCCGTGATCATCAGCGACACCATGGGTCGGCCGTGGCGCAACGGGCTCACCGACGTGGCCCTCGGCGTGGCCGGGATGGACGCGATCCGGGACCACCGGGGCGAGGTCGACCCGTACGGCAACGAGCTGGTGCTGACCCAGATGGCCGTGGTCGACGAGTTGGCCGGCGCGGGCGAACTGATCAAGGGCAAGTGCGACCAGATGCCGGTCGCGGTGATCCGGGGCTACCTGACCGCCGGGCAGGACGACGACGGCGAGGGTGCCCGGGTGCTGGTGCGGGACGCGTCGATGGACCTGTTCTCGCTCGGCACCGCCGAGGCCCGGGCGGCGGGGCTGGCCGAGGCCGCGCACCTGCCGGACCGCCCCGGCGAGGCACGGCCCGACCCGGCTACGGTCGCCGCGGCGATCGCCTCGGTCATCGACGTCGTCGCACCCGGCACGGTGTTCACCCAGGTCGTCGACGACGACGTACGCGCCGGACTGGTCCATACCGTGCCCGGCTGGCCGGAGCGTGCCACCGGCCTGGTGCTCTGCTCCCCGCCCACCCCGGTCGGTCCGGTCCAACTGGTCCGGTTCGGCACCGACGTGCAGCGGCTGCGGACCGCCCTCGCGGCCCACCACGTCCCCTCCCAACTCCTCCCCCCGCCACCGGCCACCACCGCCGCCGCCTCCCTGGCCCTCTGAGCACCCGACGCCGGGTTTCCGCCGGTCAGGGGTTGAGCAGGGCGCGCCCCAGCGGGGTGGGGGTGTGCAGGACGGTGTTGCGGTCGCGGTGGCTCACCAGCAGACCGGCGTTGCGCAACACCGTGGTGTGCTGGCTGGCCGCCGCCGCCGAGATCCGCAACCGGCGGGCCAGCTCGCCGGTGCTGCACCCGCCGTCGGTGGCGGCGAGCACCGCGGCCCGGGTCCGGCCGAGCAGCGCGGCCAACGCCGTGCGCCCGGCGCCGGTCGCGTCGGCCTCGACGGCCAGTCCGCCCAGCCGGTCCACCGGATAGACCAGCACCGGCGGCAGCTCCGGGTCGACCAGCGCCACCGGCGTCTTCGCGCAGAAGAACGACGGCACCAGCAGCAGTCCCCGACCCCGCAGGTGCAGTTCGCGGCTGTTCGGATAGTCGGGGATGTGCAGCACCCCGGACTCCCAGCGCACGCCCGGCCGCAGGGAGGTCAGCAGGCCCTCGATCCCGCCGTCCAGCATGGCCCGCGCCCGGCGGCTCCGGTCGGCGTCCACCGCCGCCTGCACCCGCTCCCAGTACGGGCCGAGGGCCAGGTCGCGGTACCGGCTCATCGCGTCGGTCAGGTCGTCCAGCGCCCGCGGCTCACCCCGGGCCAGGGCGTCGGCCCCGGTGGGCAGGCTCCGACCGCTGGCCAGCCGACTGAGGTCGCGGTGCAGCAACGTCGCCGGGGTACGCCGCAGCGCCTCCATCCCGGCCTCGAACCCGCCCACGCTCTCGTACGGGGTGAGGAAGTCCGGGAAGTAGCCACGCGGCGGGTTCAACGTCAGCAGCAACCGCAGTCCGTCGGCGTCATCCTGCCGGCGCAGGCCACGCATGACCTCACGTCGCCAACCGGCGAGCAGCGGGTCCCGGCTGCGTCCGGGCAGCAGGTGCAGGCTCAGCACCACTTCCCAGATCGGGTCCGCAGCCGGCGCGACTCTGGTCCGGAGGATGTCCTCGCCGGAGAAGTGGATCTTCAGCATGGAACGACTCCCCGTCACCCGGCTGAGGGACGTCCGGCGACGCTTGGCACTTTACCTGGGGCACATCGCCTTGGTCCGTTAAGCGTGGGCTAAAAGACCTCGACTCCCGACGCCCGGGTCCGCCATGCTCTGCGTGCCGCAAGGGACGACACACGTCCCCTGCGGAGTCCGGGGGCCGGGGGAAGGCACGGCCGGGCGGCACCACACGAGGGTCTGCGGCTCAACGTTTCCGCAGAGGTGTCGCCCGGCCGTCAACCGTCCCGCCCCGCAACTCCCCTCCCGCCCGCCCGTACGCTGTGCGGGACGGAAGGAGGGGCCGTGTCGACGCCTCATGCAACCGACGAGCACCCGCAGGCCCCGGAGAGCGGCTGGTCCGCGCTGCACGACGACGCGTCGACGGTCCTCACCGGATGGACGCCGACCAGCTCGGACGCCGCGACCGCGCGGGACCGGACCCTCGCCCTGCTGACCGCCGGACCGGTCGCGATGAGCCGCGAGCACCGGGCCGGACACGTCACCGCCAGCGCCCTGCTGTTCGACGCGACCGGCACCCGGGTGCTGCTCTGCCTGCACCGCAAGTTCCACCGCTGGGTGCAACTCGGCGGGCACTGCGAGTCGGGCGACGGGACGCTGGCCGGGGCCGCGCTCCGCGAGGCGACCGAGGAGTCCGGCATCACCGGCCTGCGGGTGGACCCGGTGCCGATCGACGTGGACGTGCACCAGGTCGGCTGCCAGGGCGGGTCGCTGCACCACGACGTACGCTTCGCCGTCTTCGCCCCGCCCGGCGCGGTGGAGACGGTCAGCGCGGAGTCCGAGGCGCTCGGCTGGTTCCCGCCGGACCAGCTACCGCAACCGCTGGCCGGCGGGACCGCCCGGCTCATGACACCCGGGCTGGCCGCGTTCAGACGAGCCTGTCCTCACCCCGTGCCTTGAGTTCGTCCACGATCGCCTTCACGTCCTGGGCGCGTCCACGCGGGCAGACCAGCAACGCGTCCGGCGTGTCGACCACGATCAGGTCGTGCACGCCGACGCCGGCCACCATCCGCCCGGACTGCGGCACCACCACACACCCGCTGCTGTCGCGCAGCAGCACCTCGGCCTTGACGTCGCCACCGAGCACCACGTTGCCGTCGTCGTCGGTCGGCAGCACCTCACCGAGGGTGTGGAAGTCACCCACGTCGTTCCAGCGGAAGTCGCCCGGCACGGTGGCGACCCGGCCGGCGCTCGCCGCGCCCTCCATCACCGCGTAGTCGACCGAGATCTTCGGCAGCGTCGGCCACACCGCGCCGAGCACGTCGTCCTGCTCGGGGGTGCCCCACACCGCCGCGATCGCGGTCACCCCCGTGTGCAGGGCGGGCTGCTGGCGGGCCAGTTCGGCGAGGAACGCCGACACCCGCCAGACGAACATGCCGGCGTTCCACAGATACCGACCGGACCGGACGTACGCCTCGGCCACCTCGGCGTTCGGCTTCTCCTTGAACTCGACGACCGGACGCATCGGACCGTCGCCCACCGGATCACCGGTCTGGAGGTATCCGTAGCCGGTCTCCGCCCGGGTCGGGGTGATCCCGACGGTCATCAGCAGACCCTGATCCGCACCCCGGACCGCCGCCCGGACCGTCTCCACCCACTGCTCCGGCTGACCGATGAGGTGGTCCGCCGCGAACGACCCCATCACCGCGTCCGGGTCGCGTACCGCGATCACCGCAGCGGCGAGCGCGATGGCCGCGCAGGAGTCGCGCGGCGACGGCTCGATGAGGATGTTCTCCTCGGGCAGGCCGGTCAACTGACGGGCCACCGCCGCCGCGTGCGCGGCCCCGGTGACCACCATGGTCCGCTCCGGAGTGGTCAGCGGCGCCGCCCGCTCCACCGTCGCCTGGAGCAACGAGGCCGGGGTGCCGGTGAACGGGTGGAGGAACTTGGGGTGGCCGGAGCGGGACAGCGGCCACAACCTTGTGCCGCTGCCACCCGCCGGAATGACGACATAGATCACTAGGACATCATGCCCGAACCGCCCGTCCCGGGGGCCGGGTTGCCACGTCAGGCCCGCACCCGTGACCAGGCGGCGATGTGCACCTCGGCGCTCGACTCCCAGGTGAACTCCTTGGCCCGGTCGAACCCGGCCTTGGCCAGCGACAACCGGCGCGGCTCGTCGTCGAGCAGCGCGGCCAGGTCGGTGGCGATCTGGTCCGGGTCCTCACTGGTGTACGCCACCGCGTCGCCACCCACCTCGGGCAGGGACAGTCGGGGCGTGGTGAGCACCGGAGCGGCGCACGCCATCGCCTCCAGCACCGGCAGGCCGAAACCCTCCCCGTAGGACGGATAGGCGGCCACCAGGGCTCCACCGAGGAAGCCGGGCAGGTCGGCGTAGCGCAGATAGCCGGGACGCAGCAGCCGCAGGTGCGACGGCACGTCGGCGGCAGCCCGGTCGATGTCGTCGTCGTGCCCCTGCCCACCGGCGATCACCAGCGCCGGCGGGTCCTCCCGGTCGGCGACCGCCCGCGCCCAACCACGGATCAGGTTCGGCACGTTCTTGCGCGGCTCCTTCGCGCCGTGGAAGGCCACGTAGCTGCTGCCACCCAGTCCCAGCCGGGCGCGTACCCGGGCCTTCTCCTCGTCGCCGGGAGCGTGGAAGGCGTCGTGGTCGACACCGTGGTATGCCACGTCGATCCGGGTCGGATCGGCGTCCAGCAGCCGGATCAGCTCGTCCCGGGTGGCCTTGCTCGGCACGATCACCCGGTTGGCCCGGCGCAGCGAGGTCTTGATCGCGCTGCGGAAGAACGTCCGGCGGGACTTGTCGTAGTGCTCCGGCTCGGTGAAGAAGGTCGCGTCGTGCAGGGTCACCGTGACCGGGCAGCCGGCCCGCAACGGACAGGTGTAGAACGGCGAGTGCAGCACCTCGGCACCGACCTGCTGCGCCAGCAGGGGCAGACCGGTCTGCTCCCAGGCGAGCCGGGCGGGACGGTGCGCGACGGCGGCGGGTGCGGGGACGATCTCGGCTCCGGGCAGCATCCGGCGATAGCGGTCCAGGTCGGTGCGGAGACTGACCACGACCAGTTCCACCGCCGACCCGCACACCTTGCCGAGGGCGCCGAGCAGACCGTCGACGTATCTACCGACGCCCCCGCGGTCGGCGGGGACACTCGTGGCGTCGATGAGCACGCGGGGCGGGCGACCGGCGGTCACGGGGCGACTCCTTGTGGTGGCGGGACTGTGGGGAACAACACTTCGGGCAAGCCTACGCCGGTGCCGAGTGCGGACGCTGACTCCGACCCGACGGTTCGCCGACTTGTGACTGTCATCGAGTACGGGCGGCGGCGGCGTATCGTTCGCGCCGATGGCCGACAACATTGCCCGCGTCCTGCCCGACGCGATCGCGACCGACCCGACCCGCCCGCTGCTCACCTGGTACGACGACGCGACCGGCGAGCGCACCGAACTCTCCGGCGCCACGCTGACGAACTGGGTGGCCAAGACCGCCAACCTGCTCGTCGACGAACTGTCACTCGCCCCCGGTGACACTGCGGCGGTGCTGCTGCCACCACACTGGCAGACCGCCGCCGTGCTGCTCGGCTGCTGGTCGGCCGGGCTGACCGTGGCCGATCGACCCGGTGCCGTGGACGTCCTGTTCGCCACCGCCGACCGCGCCGCCGAGGCGGACGCCTGGTCGGCCGGCGACCGGTACGCGCTCGCCCTGCACCCGTTCGCGCTGCCGCTGCGGGAGGTGCCGGCCGGCTTCGCCGACTACGTGACCGAGGTACGCGCACACGGCGACCACTTCGGCGCGTACCCGCCAGGCGGGCCGGACCACGTCACGCTGCGTGAGCGGGCGACGGCCCGAGCGGCCGAGTTGGGCATCTCCCCCGGCGAGCGGGTCCTGATCGACGTGGACGCCCTGCCCGACCCGGTCGACTGGCTGCTCGCCCCGCTCACCGCGCGCGCGACCACCGTCCTCTGCGCCCACCCCGACCACGCCCGCCTACCCGCCCGAGCCACCACCGAGAAAGCCACCCACACCCTCCCCTGACACCCTCACCCCACCCCACCCCGTAATCGACGGGTCGGGCCACGTGCGACGGGCACGGAAGCTCGTTGATCAAGGGGTTTGAGTCAGAATCCCGCTCGAACGCGGCGCAAACCTCTTGATCAACGGGACGGGGGCGGGGTGGGGGTGGGGCGGGATTGGGCGAGGGTGGCGAAGGCGGTCAGGGAGTCGGGGTTGGCCAGTGCGCCCTTGGCGGCGGCCTGATCGACCGGGGTACCGGTGAGGATCTTCTTCACCGGGACCTCCAGCTTCTTCGCGGACAGGGTGCGGGGCACCGCGCGGACCTGGTGGATCTCGTCCGGCACGTGCCGGGGGGAGAGGGCGGTTCGCAGCTCGCGGGAGATCGCCGCGCGCAGGTCGTCGTCGAGGGTCAGGCCGTCGGCGAGTACCACGAAGAGCAGCAGTTCACCGGCACCGCCCTGGTCGTCCTCCAGGTGCACCACCAGCGAGTCGACGACCTCGTCCAGCCCCTCCACCACCGAGTAGAACTCGGCGGTGCCCAGACGTACGCCGCCCCGGTTCAGGGTGGCGTCGGAACGGCCGGTGATCACACAGCCGCCGCGCGCGTTGATGGTGATCCAGTCGCCGTGTCGCCAGACTCCGGGGTAGACGTCGAAGTACGCCTCCCGGTAGCGGCTCCCGTCGGCGTCGTTCCAGAAGCCCACCGGCATGCTCGGCATCGGCGCGGTGATCACCAGTTCGCCCAGTTCGCCGATGACCGGGGTGCCGTCGGCCGAGCGGGCCTCCACCCTGGCGCCGAGCGCCCGACAGGTGATCTCACCGGCGTGCACCGGCAGCAGCGGTACCCCGCCGACGAAGCCGGTGCAGACGTCGGTGCCGCCGGACAGCGACTGGAGTTGCAGGTCTGTGCCGACGGTCTCGTACACCCAGGTGAAGCCCTCGGCGGGCAGCGGCGCACCGGTCGAACCCAGCCCGCGCAGCGCGGACAGGTCGGCGATCTCGCGCGGCACCAGACCCGCCTTGCGGCAGGCCAGCAGGTACGGCGCCGAGGTGCCGAAGTACGTGGTGCCGGTCTCCTCGGCCAGCCGCCACAGCCCGCCCAGGTCCGGGTGGCCCGGGTTGCCGTCGAACAGCACGATCGTCGCGCCCACCGCCGGACCGGAGGCCAGGAAGTTCCACATCATCCAGCCGGTGGTGGTGAACCAGAAGAACCGGTCGGCCGGACCGAGGTCGTGGTGCAGGGCGAGCATCTTGAGGTGTTCCAGCAGGATGCCACCGTGCCCGTGCACGATCGGCTTGGGCAACCCGGTGGTGCCGGACGAGTAGAGCACGTACAGCGGATGGTCGAACGGCACCGGGGTGAACGTCGCGGGCTCGTCCGTCGGCGCCGCCAGGTCGGCCCAGGAGAGCGCACCCGCCGGGGTCGGGCCGGACGGGTCGAGGTAGGCGATGCTCACCGTGTGCCGTACCGACGGCAGTGCGGCGCGGATCGCGGCCACCTCGGCACGCCGGTCCACCGGCTTGTCGCCGTAGCGGTAGCCGTCCACCGCGACCAGTACGGTCGGCTCGATCTGCTGCCAGCGGTCGGTGACACTGCGGGTGCCGAACTCCGGCGCGCAGGAGGAGAAAATCGCCCCGAGGCTCGCCGTGGCCAGCAGCAGCACGTACGTCTCGGGGATGTTCGGCGCGTTCACGGCCACCCGGTCGCCGGTGCCCACGCCGAGTCGGCGCAGCCCGGCGGCCACCCGGCGGACCTGCTCGCGCAGTTCGGCGGCGGTCAGGGTGACCGGCGCACGGGTCTGCGAGTGCGCGATCACCACCGGGTCGTCGTCGGCCCGGCCGGGCATCCGCAGCACGTTCTCGGCGTAGTTGAGCGTGGCGTCGGGGAACCACCGCGCCCTCGGCATGTCACGCGTGGCCAGGGCGGCGGTCGGCGGGGTGTGCGCGACGACCTCGAAGTGGTCCCAGATCGAGCGCCAGAAGGCGTCCAGGTCGGTGACCGACCACCGCCACAGCGCGTCGTAGTCGGCGAACTCAAGGCCCCGGTGCTCGGCCAGCCACCGCAGGTACGTCCCGATGCGTGAGCGCTGGAGCACGTCCGTCGGCGGCGTCCACAACACGTCCGTCACTGGTCCACTCCTCCCCTGGCCCGACACGACGCTGTGCGGTGGGCCGTGGCGTCATCCTGCCCTAGCTTGCAAGGAAGGGCACCCTCCTAACGCCTGCGGTAGAGCAGGGGTCCCCTGCTAACACACGGCCCCACGGCCACGGCCCCACGGCCACGGCCCCACGGCGACCGCTCAGCCCGACTCGCCCCGGGCGTGCTGGATGGCGCGGCGGCGGGCCAGCCGGTGGGCACGGCGGATCTCCGCCTCGCGCCAGCGACGTTCGTCCTCCGGCGTCTCCGGCAGCACCGGCCGCACCGCCCGTGGCGCGCCGCCCACCTCGACACCGACGAAGACGAGGTACGCGGTGGCCACCCGCACCGCCTCCGCCTCGGCCGAGTCCCAGCGCTCGGCCATCACCCGTACGCCGACCTCCATCGACGTCGATCCGGTCCAGTTGATCTGGGCGTACGCGTGGATCAGGTCGCCGACCCGGACCGGCTCGGAGAAGACGATCTCGTCGATCGCGGCGGTGACCGCCGTACCGCCGCTGTGCCGGGCCGCGGCGGCACCGGCGACGTCGTCCACGAACTTCATCAGCACCCCGCCGTGCACGGTGCCGTAGAGGTTCACGTCGACCGCCGTCATGATCCGACTCAGGGTCACGCGCGAGTACGACGTCGGCTTGCCCGGTGGCGCGGCGGAGGGGTGCTCGGTCATGGCGGAAACGGTACGGTGCGCGGATGCGACATCTGTGGAGCTTCCTCGCCGGGCTGGTGGTGGCACCGGTCACCTGGGTGCTGGTCACCCTGGGCCAGGACGGGTCGGCCGGGACGGTCGACCGGTGGGTGGAGATCGGCACCTCGAACACGGCAAACCTGATCGAACCGGCCGTTTATCTCGCCGTCGGCGGAATCGTGTTGGGCCTGCTCGGCACACTGCGCATCTCACCGCTCGGCCCGCTGGTGGCCGGGCTGCTGCTGATCACCCCGTACGTCGGGCTGTTCGTGGCGCCCTTCCGGGTCCGCGAGCGCATCCCGGCCGACTGGGAGTTCCTCGGCGACCCGCTGCCGCTGCGGCTGCCGGTGCAGAACGGCACCCTGTTCCTGATCGGCCTGCTGTTGGTGATGGCGACGTTCAGCGGGCAGCGGTGGCGGCGCTGGCCGACGCCCGCACCGGTGGTGCCGCCGCCGACCGAGGCGACGACCCAGGACCTGCCGGTGACCGAGTGGCCGCCGCCGTCGGCGGAACGGGACACCGAGCCGCTGAGCCTCGGCTACCCGGACCCGGACGACACGCCGACCGAGCCGCTGCCCCGGCGTACCAGTGGGACCTCGCCCTGGTCGGCGCCGCCCGGCAGCCTGCCGCGACGGGACGACGCAACCAACTGATCGAAGGAGAGAAGGGCTCCGCCCGGTGGCCGTGGCCGCCGGGCGGAGCCCTCCGTCGTCAGTCCTTCAGCAGTTGGCGGGCCATCACGATGCGTTGGACCTGGTTGGTGCCTTCGTAGATCTGGGTGATCTTGGCGTCGCGCATCATCCGCTCGACCGGGTAGTCCCGGGTGTAGCCGTACCCACCGAGCAACTGCACCGCGTCGGTGGTGATCTCCATGGCGGCGTCCGAGGCGAAGCACTTCGCCGCCGCACCGAAGTACGTCAGGTCGGCGTCACCCCGCTCGGACCTGGCCGCCGCCGCGTACGTGAGCTGTCGGGCCGCCTCCAGCTTCATGCCCATGTCGGCGAGCATGAACTGCACACCCTGGAACTCGGCGATCGCCTTGCCGAACTGCTTCCGCTCGGCCACGTACCCCCTGGCGTAGTCCAACGCACCCTGCGCGATCCCGAGCGCCTGCGCCGCGATGGTCACCCGCGTGTGATCCAGCGTCCGCATCGCCGTACCGAAACCGGTGCCCTCGGCACCGATCATGCGGTCCGCCGGGATACGGACGTTGTCCAGGTACACCTCACGGGTCGGTGAACCCTTGATACCGAGCTTCTTCTCCGGCGCACCGAAACTCACCCCCGGATCGGACTTCTCGACCACGAAGGCGGAGATGCCCCGGGAACGCGCCGTCGGGTCGGTCACGGCGAACACCGTGTAGAACTCGGACACCCCGGCGTTGGTGATCCACCGTTTCACGCCGTTGAGCACCCAGTGATCGCCGTCGCGCACCGCGCGGGTGGTCATCGACGCCGCGTCGCTGCCCGCCTCCGGCTCGGAGAGGCAGTACGAGAACATCGCCTCACCGGCGGCGACCGGCGTCAGGTAGCGGCGCTTGATCTCGTCGGAACCGGCCAGCAGCAGCGGCATGGTGCCGAGCTTGTTCACGGCCGGGATCAGCGACGACGAGGCGCAGGCCCGGGCGACCTCCTCGATCACGATCGCGGTCGCGAGGGCGTCGGCACCCGCACCGCCGTACTCCTCGGGGATGTGCGGGGCGTGGAAGTCGGCGGCCCGCAACGCGTCGTAGGAGGTCTTGGGGAACTCGCCGGTCTCGTCGGCCTCGGCGGCGTGCGGTGCCACCTTCGCCGTGCAGACCTCACGGACGGCTTCCCGGATCGCCTCGTGCTCCTCGGGCAACCGATACACATCGAACGACTGCTCTGCGGGCATGCCGGCCCCTCCCCTTCACCGCTACTATGCGCAGTCTGTAGCGTCACCTGGACGGCCATCGCGCAGACTGAAGGATAGCCACCACCGTTCGGGTCATGTTACCGGCGCGTAGGCTGAGTCGTGACGGAGCATCGGCGCCGGTCGGCGATGATGGAGCACAGACAGCAGAATCACCCCCCTCCGGTGCCCCGCCAGGCGCCGCAGCGGACCGCGACGCGACCACGCGCCGCCAGTGCGAGCGGAGAGACAGGCGTGACCATCCCGTACCCGAACACCCAGCCGATGCCCGCCATCGCCTCGGTGACACCCCCCTCGGGTGCCTCCCGACCTCGGGTGACCTTCCTGGGCACTGGTTATCTCGGCGCGACCTACGCCATCTGTTACGCCGAGCTCGGCTACGAGGTGCTCGGATTCGACGTCGACGCCGACAAGATCGCCAAGCTGAACGCGGGGCAGGTGCCGATCCACGAGCCGGGCCTGGACGAGCTGCTCCGGCGCAACCTGGCCGCCGGGCGACTGCGGTTCAGCACCGACATCGCCGAGACCGCCGACTTCGGCGACGTGCACTTCATCTGCGTCGGCACGCCGCAGCGGGCCGACGGCATGGGCGCCGACCTGTCGTACGTCGAGGCGTCGGTCACCGGTCTGGCCCAGCACCTGACCCGCAAGGCCCTGATCGTGGGCAAGTCCACCGTTCCGGTCGGCACCGCCGAGTGGGTGGAGCAACTCGTGGGCAAGCACGCCTCCACCGACCTGGGGGTCGAGGTGGCGTGGAGCCCCGAGTTCCTCCAGGAGGGCTTCGCCGTTGACGACGTGCTCCGGCCCAACCGGATCGTCGTCGGCGTCAAGAGCGACTGGGCCAACGGCATGCTCTACGCCGCGCACAAGGGCGTCTTCGACCTGGCTGCCACCGAGGACCGCGAGGTGCCCCTGGTGGTCACCGACTTCGCCACCGCCGAGCTGGTCAAGGTCGCCGCGAACGCCTTCCTGGCCACCAAGATCTCCTTCATCAACGCGATGGCCGAGGTCTGCGAGGCCGCCGGGGGCGACGTCACCCAGCTCGCCAAGGCCATCGGGTACGACCCCCGCATCGGCAACCGCTTCCTCCAGTCCGGGCTCGGCTTCGGCGGCGCCTGCCTGCCGAAGGACATCCGCGCCTTCCAGGCCCGCGCGCAGGAACTGGGCGCCGGTGAGGCGCTGCGCTTCCTGCACGAGGTCGACCTGATCAACCTGCGTCGCCGGACCCGCGTGCTGCATCTCGCCGCCGACCTGCTCGGCCGCCGGTCCGGCCCGGCCGGTCCGGACCTGTCCGGCACCCGGATCGCCGTCCTCGGGGCGACCTTCAAACCCAACACCGACGACGTACGCGACGCGCCCGCGCTCGCCGTCGCCGCGCTGCTGCACAAGGCCGGTGCCGAGGTGCACGTGTTCGACCCGCAGGGGATGGAGAACGCCCGCCGGGCGGTGCCGGAGCTGACCTACGAGCCGGACGTCAACGCGGCGGTCACCGGCGCCGACCTAGTCTGCGTCCTCACCGAGTGGGCGGACTTCCGCAACGCCGACCCGAGCGCGCTCGGCGACCTGGTCAGCGGACGGCGCGTGGTGGATGCGCGCAACTGCCTCGACTCGGCACTGTGGACGCAGGCGGGGTGGGAGTATCGGGGGATGGGGCGGCCCTGATCTTTGGTTGCGCTGGTGGTTTTCCGGGGGAGCCCACCCGCTCCGGGCGGTCAGGCTTGATCCCTGCGCGGGTGGGCTCCCCCGGAAAACCTGACTGTCCACGGCCTGCGTGAGCCGGTCCATCCCCGGCGGGGGGTGAGATCATCTGGCTTGCTCGGCGGACCTGACTGTCCACGGCCTGCGTGAGCCGGTCCATCCCCGGCGGGGGGGGGGGTGAGATCATCTGGCTTGCTCGGCAGACCTGACTGTCCGCATTCCGCGTGAGCCGGTCCATCCCCGGCGCGGGGTGAGATCGGGGGCCTTCGCTTTGCCCGGCGGTCCGAGGTTGGTCGATCTTGGGGGTGTGTGACCCGCCGACAACGGTCGAATTCCTGGGCCGCATTCGGCATGCTGCGACAGTGGGAATCCACACTGCGGGTGGAGGGGTGTCGTGGCGACCTTTCAGTGCTCCTCGTGCGGCCAGGAGATCAAGCCGGCCGTCCGCTGCCCGCGCTGCGGTGCCCACCAGCCACAATGGGCCGAGCACCTGGCGGACATCGAGCGGTCCATCGCGGAGATGAAGGCCCGCGAGGCCGCCATCGCCAGTGAGCAACGGCAACTCGCATCCAAGATGCAGGCCGCGATCTTCCAGCGGGACATCCTCGCGCACGCCGGTAACTCGGGTGACGAACGTCTCAAGCAGTCCGGCCGGTCGCGCCGCGTGCTCCGCCGGAGGCCGCCGCGCACCTCCCCCGGTGACGGCACCACCGCCACCACCCCCACGACCGACCGCACCACCCCACCGCCGCGACGGCAGCCCGCCGACGATGCCACCGGACCGAGGCGTACGCCGCCGGGTGACGGTGCCACCTCGACGGCCCGGATGCCGCCGGGCGACGACGCCCCCGGACCGATCCGCGTCTCCGACGACTCCCCCGGGGCGACGCGCGCGCCGTCCGGGGACGGTGCCACCCGGTCGACGCGGACGCCGGTCGGTGACGGCGGCACCTCGACGGCCCGCAAGCAACCCGTCGACGGCCGGCGCAGGCCACCGGGCGACGGCGACACCCGGTCGGCGAACGGCCCGGTCGGCGGTGACGCGCCGCCACGGGTGCCCCGACAGGGGGCCGCCGCCTTCGGGGCGGGCGACCCGCCACCGGACGCGCCGGTCTGGCTGGACGCCGACGACCCGGAGCACCCGCCGGAAGCCTCCTCGCGCGAGGTGCAGAACATCCCGCTCGGGCTCGGCGCGCTGCTGCTCGGGGTGGCCGCGGTGGTCTTCGCGGTGGTGGCGACCAGCTCGATGGACGCGTTGTCCCGGCTCGGCATCCTGCTGCTCGCCACCGTGCTCATGCTGCTCGCGCCGCCGGTGCTGGTCCGGCGTGGACTGACCTCCACCGCCGAGACCATCGCCGCGGTGGGCCTGCTCCTGGTGCCGCTCTCCGGGTACGCACTCTGGACCGTCGACGCGATCGGTGCCGGCGGCGCCTCCGGCGCGGTCTTCGCCGGAGTGATCTTCGCGGTCACGGCCGCCGTCTCCGTCGGGTACGCCGGATGGACGCGACTGCGTGCGCCCCGCTTCGCGACCGTCCTGGCCGCGCAGCCGGTGGTGCCGCTGCTGGCGTACGACCGGATCAGCGGACCGGTCGGCTGGGCGCTGGTGCTGACCGTGATGGCCCTGCTCGACCTCTGGCTGGCCCGCTCCCCGGTCACCGTGGAGCAGTCGCCCGCCGACGCGCCGACCTCGGCCCCGCCCGGCGGCCGGATGAACCCGCCCCGCCAACGGCAGGGAGAGGGGCGGCCCGAGGGAGCGCCGGAGGAGGCCGGTGAGCTGCTGGACCCGACCGGCAGCGGGCGTACCGTCGCGCCGAGCCGACCGGTACCCGGGCTGCGGGAGCTGACCTGGGTCCTGCACGGCGTCGCGGTCGCGGTCGCCCTCGCGTACGCGGTGACCGCCCTGGTGCGGGCCACCGCCGTGCCGGGCGCCACCGTGGCCGGCCTGGTGCTGCTGTTGGCCGCCACCGTCTGCCTGGCCGGGACGCTGGTGCTGCGACGACCGCCGCTGCCCGACGTCGGCGCGGGTGTGCTCACCCTGGCCGTCATCGGCGCGCTCGGCCGGATCGCCTCGGTGGCCCTGCCGGGCCGGGCCCTGCTGCTGATCGCGGCCGTCATCACGGTGACCGGTCTGGCCGTCCGGGCGGTGCCGGAGTCCGCCCGTCGCGGTCCGCAGCTCGCCTCCGCGATCGCGTTGACGGTCACCGGGGTGCTGGTCGCGGGCAGCGCCCTCCGGGCCGGGCTCGCCCCCGTCCAGGCCGCCCTGCCCGCCTGGGCGGCGGACCTGGACCGGTACCCGGCCGAACTGGCCGGCGCGGTGGGACCGGCCGCCTGGCAGCTCGCCACCAGTGCCTTCCTGTTGACCGTGGCCGCCGTGCTGGCCCTGCCGGCGGAGATCCGACGCGAGTTCGCGGTGACCGGTGCCGCGTTGACCGCGCTCGCCGTACCCGCGTCCTTCGGGCTGTCCTGGGCGTTGGCACCCTGGCCGATGGTGCTGACCGCGATCGGGATCGGGGCGGTCGGGCTGTCCGCCCGTACCCCCCGGGCCGCCCTGGCGCACGCGATCGCCGCCACCGGCGTCGGTCTGGCCGGTGCCGGGGCGGCCCTGGCCCGACCGGCGTCGACCGCCGCCGTGCTGCTCGCCCTCGTGTTGGCTGGCATCCTGATCGCCGCCGCGCCCCGGATCCGGCTCGCTCCGGCGACGGCCGACACCGTCTCCGCCTGGGCGGCCGGAGGTGCCGCCTTCGCCCTGCCCGGGGCGGTGGCCGCGTTCGTCGCGGCGACCCTGCCCACCGACCCGATCCTCACCCCCGCCGCGCTGCGGGAGGTGACCGTTCCGGTGCTGGCGGCCAGCTTCCTCGCCGTCTGCGTCACCCTCGGCTACGCGGCCATCGTGCAGGTGTCCCAGCGCCACCTCCCGACGCCGCTGTCGGTGGGTACCGGCCTCGGCGCGTTGGCGGTCGCCGCCGCCGGCTTCGGCGCGCCGGGGGCCACCGTGGCCGACGCCTGGGTGGGTGCGCTGCTGCTGGTCTCCGCCGTGCTGCTCTTCCTGGCCCCGTCGATCGACAGCGGCCGGCGCGCCGACGCCGCCCTGGACGGCTCCGACCTGGCCGCCGCCGCGGTCACCGCGGCGCTGGTCGCCACCCTGCTGCGGATCGGCACGGTGCTGGCACCGGGTGGGCAGCTCGCGGTCGCCGCCGCCCTGGTCCTGGTGGTCTCGGTGGCCGCGCGGGCGATGCCCGAGCAGTGGCGGCGCGGACCGGTGCTCGGCCTCGCCGTCGGTGGGGTGCTGATCGGCCTGCTCGCCGGATGGATGGCGCTGCGCGGCGGGGTGGGCGTGCTGGCCACCCCCGGGCCGATCTGGAACGGCGACCTCACCGGTTGGCCCGCCGCACCGACCGGCGGTACGACGTGGCAGGGGCCGATCGCGCTGCTGCTGCTCGCGCTGGCCGCCGGCATCCTGCTGCCGCCGCCCTGGCGCTACGACGTCTCCAACGCCGCGGTGGTGCTCGCCACGATCGGTGCGGCCGCCGCGTTCCACCTGAGCTGGTGGTCACCGGTGGTGATCGGTGCGATGGTCGCCGCCGTCCTCGGCATGGCGGCGGTCGCCTCCGTCGATCCCCGGGCCGGGCTGTCCCGGATCACCGCCGCCGGGGTGGTGGCGCTGCACGCCACCGGCGCCGGTCTGGTCCGGCCGTGGACGACCGCGCTGGCTCTGGCCGGCGTGGTGCTGATCGGTGCGGTGGTGGCGATGCTCGCCCGGTCGATGGCGGAGCCGCTGGTCGACGACGTCCACGTCGAGGGGATGCCGCCGCACCTGGCACAGATCGGCGGTGCCGGCACCGGTGCCGCGCTGCTCGCGTTGCCCGGTGCCACCGCCGCCCTGGCCGTGGAGTTCGGGCACCCGCCCGAGGTGGTGCTGACCGCCGGCCTGGCCGCGTCGAGCCTCGGCCTGGCCGCGATCGCCGCGGTCCGCCGCCAGGTCCCGCAGTACCTGCCCTGGGCGAGCGCCGGGGTGGTCGGCGGGGCGAGCGTGACCGCGTTGGCCGCCGTGCCCGTGCACCTGCCGATCGGCGTGTACGCCGCCGCCGCGGCCCTGCTCGGGGTGCTCGCCGAACTGGTCCGGGGGGCCACCGAACCACCCGTCGGTGCGGCACAGCCGGTTCGCCGGTGGACGGTCCTGCTGGACGGTGCCCTGCGTCGGCTGCCCGACGACGGCAGACGGCGTCGGTGGCGGGTCAGCCCCGCCGCCGGGGCACTGGCCGCCGCCACCCTGCCGGTCGTCCTGGCGCTGGTCTCGATCGCCCCGGCGCTGCTGGCCGCACTCGTCGACCCGCACCGCACGCTGAGCCGGATCTGGCAGGGGCCGCCACCGGAGCTGCTGAACCCGCCGCCGGCTGCGGTGAACCCCACTCACGTGCTCACCGCGCTGCTGCTCACCGTGACCGCGGCCCTGGCCGCCACCGGGTTCAGCGGCGGTCGGCGTTCCCGGGCGGTGCCGGTGGTGCTGCCCGGTGCCGCGGTGACCCTGCTGATCACCCCGGTCGCGCTCGGCAGCGGCTGGCCGTCGAGCACCCTCTCGGCGTTGGCCGTGTTCGCCATCTCGATGCTGGGGCTGGCGCTGACCCCGCCGCCCCCGATCGAGGAGCGGGCCCGGTCGATCCGGCTGGCCCGGGTCCTGGTCTTCGTGATCGGGCTGGCCGCCGGTGGGGCGGGTCTCGCCGGCAGCCTCGCCACCCGGGAACTGACCCTGTTCACCCTCGCGGGCGGGGTCGCGGTCGGGGTGGTCGCCGCCCTGTACGGCACCACGTCCCGGGCGCGCATCCTCGGCTGGCTGTTCGCCTCGCTGAAGGCACAGCTCCTGGTGCTCACCGCCGGACTGGTGGCGGGGCTCGCCCCGGTCTGGTCGGCGTTCGGCGTACTCGCGGTCGGCGCGGCCCTACAGGTCTTCGCCGCGACGCTGCCCCGGTTCCGGCGACCCGAGGCACGGCGCGAGGCGTCGACGGTGGAGTGGAGCGGGTACGCCGCCGCGCTGATCGCGCTGGCACTGGCCTTCGACTCGCCCCGGCACATCGCCGCCCTGCTGGCCGCCTGGGGTGCGGTCCTCGGGCTCGCCGCCACCCGGCCGGGTCGACGACCGATGGAGCGCCGCATCCTGTTCTGGGGCGTGGTGGTCTGCGAGATCACCGCCTGGTGGATCCTGATGTGGGTCGCCGACGTGGCGCTGCCCGAGGCGTACACGCTGCCGTTCGCGGCGTTGGCGCTGCTGGTCGGCGTGCTGGAGTTGCGGCAGCGGGCCGACCTGAGCAGTTGGGTCGCGTACGGCCCGGCGCTGGTCGCCGCGTTCGTGCCCACCCTGGCGATCGTGCTGGCCACCGACTCCAGCACGCTGCGGCAGGTGCTGCTCCTGCTCGGCGCGGTGGCGGTGCTGGTCTTCGGCTCGATGACCCGTCAGCAGGCACCGGTGATCGTCGGCGCGGTGGTCACCGCCATCGCCGCCGTGCACGCCCTGTTCAGCCTCGGGCCGTGGCTGGTGCTGATCCCGGTCGGTCTCCTGCTGCTCGTGCTCGGCGCCAGCAACGAACGCCGCCGTCGCGCCCAGGAACGCCTCCAGACGGCGCTGCGCGGCATGCGGTGAGCCGCTCTGACGGAATGTGTTAGGAGGGGTCCCCTGCTATGCACCAGGCGTTAGCAGGGGACCCTCCTTTCACGCTGCACGCTCCTACAGCGAGGCGCGCAGGGCCGCGTCCTTCTCGGCGACGAGCTGCTCCAGGTCCGCCTGGTAGGCCGACATCCGGTCGACGAGTGCCGGTTCACCGATGCCCAGGATGCGTACGGCGAGCAGCCCGGCGTTGCGCGCGTTGCCGATCGACACCGTGGCCACCGGCACCCCGGCCGGCATCTGCACGATCGACAGCAGCGAGTCCAGGCCGTCGAGGTGCTTCAACGGCACCGGCACGCCGATCACCGGCAACGGCGTGACCGAGGCGATCATGCCCGGCAGGTGGGCGGCGCCACCGGCACCCGCGATGATCACCTTCATGCCCCGCCCAGCGGCGGCCCGACCGTAGTCGATCATCTTCACCGGGGTGCGGTGGGCCGAGACCACCTCGACCTCGTACGGCACCTCGAACTCGGCGAGCACGTCGGCAGCCGCCTTCATGGTCGGCCAGTCCGAGTCGCTACCCATGATCACACCGACCGTGCTCACGTTGCTCTCCCTCTCGTTCACGAACTGCGGGGTCCGCACGGTCACTCCACGGCGTCGCGGAGCCGGCAACGGACGCCCGTACGGTCACTTCGCGGCGGCGCGCTCCCGGCGGACGGCCGGTACGGTCACTCCGCGCCGTCCCGGAGCCAACGGGCCGCGCGGGCGGCCCGGGCGCGCACCTCGTCCAGGTCCTCGCCGAGCACCGTGACGTGCCCGATCTTGCGGCCGGGACGGACCTGCTTGCCGTACAGGTGCACCCGGGCGGTCGGCTCGGCGGCGAAGAGATGGTGCAACCGCTCGTCGATGGACATCCCGCCGGGCTCGCCACCGAGCACGTTCGCCATCACGACCACCGGCGCGGTCAGCGCGGTGTCGCCCATCGGGTAGTCGAGCACCGCCCGCAGGTGCTGCTCGAACTGCGACGTCCGGGCACCCTCGATGGTCCAGTGCCCGGAGTTGTGCGGGCGCATCGCCAGCTCGTTGACCACGACGCGGCTGCCGCCCGGGGCCACCGGGTCGGCCACCTCGAACAGCTCCACGGCGAGCAGGCCGACCACGCCGAGCGCGGTGGCCAGGTCGATGGCGAGCTGCTGGGCGGAGACCGCCAGTTCCTCGGCGAGGTCGGGCGCCGGTGCCAGCACCTCGACACAGATGCCGTCCCGCTGCACCGTCTCCACCACCGGATAGACCGCGACCTGCCCGAACGGCGAGCGGGCCACCTGCACCGCCAACTCCCGGCGCAGCGCCACCCGCTCCTCGACGATGAGCGTGGTCCCGCCGTCGAGCAGCGTCCGCACCAGGTCGTCGGCGACGGCGGCGTCGGCCACCGGCCACACGCCTCGGCCGTCGTACCCGCCCCGGGCCGCCTTGAGCATCACCGGCCAGCCCACCTCGTCGCCGAAGGCCACCACGTCGGCCGGGGCGGCGACGGGTCGCCACGCCGGATTGGGCGCGCCGAGCCTGCCGAGCCGCTCCCGCATGACCTGCTTGTCCTGGGCGTGCACGAGCGCGTCGGCGGGCGGGAACAGCTTCACCCCCTCACCGGTGAGGGTGCGGATGTGCTCGGTGGGCACGTGCTCGTGGTCGAAGGTGACCACGTCGCAGCTCTTGGCGAACGTCCGCAACGCGGCCAGGTCGGTGTGGTCGCCGTACTGCACGTCGGCGGCGACCAGCGCCGCGCCGTCGTCCGGGGTGAGGGCGAGCACGCGCAGCGACTGACCGAGGGCGATCGCGGCCTGGTGGGTCATTCGGGCCAACTGGCCGCCACCCACCATGCCGACAACAGGCAGACCGGTACGGGAATCCATAGCGGCGCCAGCCTATCCGGGCCGATCGGGGTGCCGGTCGGCGGAGGTGTCAGCGCAGTTGCGCCACCAGGTCGTCGACGCCGCTCACCGGCCGTTGGCAGACGAAACCCCGGCAGACGTACGCGGCGGGCGCCCCGTCGAGCAGCGGCCGACCGGCCAGCAGCGGCACCCCCGGCTGGTCGGGCTGCCCGGCGACGATCACCGCACCGGGCGGGGCGTGCCGGTACGCCGCCGCGACCAGCGGATCGTTCGCCGGGTCGCCGGTGACCACCGCGATCTCGACCGGGCCGGCGAGCAGCGCCTCGCCCACGGTGGCCGCGTACCCGGTGAACCGGGCGTGCCGCCCGACGATCGGCGCGACGGTGGCCAGCGCCGCCTCGGCCGCCTCCCGGTACCGGTTCTCCCCGGTCAGCGCCGCGTAGCTGACCAGGGCGGCGGCGATGGCGGAGCGGCCGGAGGGGGTGGCGTTGTCGGTCGGGTCGGCAGGCCGGGCCACCAGTCGTTCCGCGTCGTCGGCGGTGTCGTAGAACGCCCCGTCGGGGGCGGCGAAGTGCGTCAGGGCGGCGTCGAGCAGTTCACCGGCCAGGTCCAGCCACCGTCCCTCACCGGTGACCTGGTGCATGGCGCAGAACGCCTCGGCCACGCAGCCGTAGTCCTCCAGCACGCCGGCCGGCTCCCCCACCCGGCCGTCCCGGGAGGCGCGGCGCAGCCGCCCGTCCACCACGTGCACCCGGGCCAGGTGCTCGGCGGTCTGGCGCATCGCGCCGTCGGCGACGATGGCGACCCCGTCGAGCAGGTTCGCCTCGCCCTCGGTGCCGATCCGGCCGGCGGTCTCGACCAGCCGGACGAACTCGGCGAGCGCGGTGACGGCCAGCCCGTTCCAGGCGGCCACCACCTTGTCGTCGCGGGCCGGCTGGGGACGGGTGTCGCGGACGGCCAGCAGCCGGCGGACGACGTCCTGCCAGCGGGCGCGGACCTCCGGGGCGGCGTCGTCGACGTCCCGGGCCAGCCGCAGCACGCTCATTCCCTTCTCGAAGGTGCCGGATTCGACGACCGTGAAGAGGTCGGCGGCCCAGCGGCCGTCCTCTTCACCGAGCGCCTCGACGAGCTGGGCCGGGGTCCAGGCGTACGTGAGCCCCTCGACGCCCTCGGTGTCCGCGTCCAGCGCCGAGGCGAAGCCCTGGCCGGGGCGGTGCAGCTCGTCGGCGAGGAACCGGGCGACGTCCCGGGCCACCCGCAGCGCCAGCGCGTCCCCGGTGAGCCGCCAGAGCTGCGTGTAGACCCGCAGCAGCAGCGCGTTGTCGTAGAGCATCTTCTCGAAGTGCGGCACGGTCCAGTGCTCGTCCACCGCGTACCGGGCGAAGCCACCGGCGAGCTGGTCGTGGATGCCGCCCCGGGCCATCGCCTCGCAGGTGTGCCGGACGATCTCCAGGCTCCGCGCCGAGCCGGTGCGCTGGTGGTGCCGCAGCAGGAAGAGCAGGTTCATGTGCGGCGGGAACTTGGGGGCGCCGCCGAAGCCACCGTGCCTCTCGTCGTACTCGTCGGCCAGTTGGTCGGCGGCGGCGTCGAGCAGGTCGGCGGTGAGCGGGGCGGTGGGCCCGCCGACGGCCTGGGCCCCGCCGATCGCCTCCACCACCGCGGCGCCCTGACGCAGTACGGCGTCGCGCTGGTCCCGCCAGGCGGTGCCGATCGACTCCAGCAGCCGGACGAAGTTCGCCCGGGGGAAGTACGTCCCGCAGAAGAACGGGGTGCCGTCCGGGGTGGCGAAGACCGTCATCGGCCAGCCGCCCTGGCCGGTCATCGCCTGGGTGGCGGTCATGTAGACGGCGTCGACGTCGGGCCGCTCCTCGCGGTCCACCTTGATCGACACAAAGCCCTCGTTGAGCAGCTTGCCGACACCCGCGTCCTCGAACGATTCGTGCGCCATGACGTGACACCAGTGACACGCGGAGTAACCGACCGAGATGAGCACCGGCACGTCACGGCGCTTGGCCTCGGCGAACGCCTCCTCGCACCAGGGCCACCAGTCGACCGGATTGTCCGCGTGCTGGAGGAGGTACGGGCTGGTGGCATCCGCGAGTCGGTTCACCCGACGACCATATCCAGCCGGGCGACCGGCCGCCGGTCGGACGCCGTGCGCCGGACGGCCTTCCGCCGTTCACGTCGATCCATTTAGATCTGTGCATATTCCCGGCGACCCGCCGGGTGACGAGGAGGTACCCCATGCGCAGATCCCGGTTCCGGTCCGCCCTCGCAGCCGGTGTGGCCCTGTCGGCCCTCGCCGCCGGAGTCCTGGTGGCGGCGTCACCGGCCGCCGCCGTCGACCCGGACGCCCGGATCTCGGCCACCACCGGCGTCGGCACGCACAACGCGTACGAGAAGGCGACCTACGCCTATCTGGCGCAGTCCCTGGACGCACGCCCCGGACTGATCGAGTTGGACGTCTGGCCGGACATCCTCACCCGGCAGTGGCGGGTCAGCCACTCCAACCCGCTCGGCAACGACAACAACTGCGTGGCCGCCACCAGCGCGAGCCAGCTCTACTCCGGCACCCGCAACCGCAACCTGGAGCACTGCCTGGACAACATCCGACTCTGGCTGACCGCGCACCCGGACGCCGGGCCGCTGCTGCTCAAGATCGAGCTGAAGACCGGCTTCAGCGCCCGTACCGGCCAGGGGCCGACCCAGCTCGACGCGGTCCTCGCCGCCCGGCTCGGCGACCGTCTGTTCAGCCCGGCCGACCTGCGGGGCGGCCATCCCTCACTGGACGCCGCCGCGCGTGCCGACGCCTGGCCGACCCGACGGCAGCTCGCCGGAAAGGTGATCGTCTACCTGATCCCGGGCACGGTCGAGCACGGCAACCCGACCGACGTGCTCCGCACCGACGTGGAGTACGCCCGACACCTCGTCGCGCTGGCCGCAGCGGGCACGCTGAGCAGCGCGAAGGCGTTCCCGGCCGTACACCGGGCACGGGCCGGTGACCCCCGCAGCCAGTACGCCGAGACGGCGTTGCGTCCGTGGTTCGTCGTCTTCGACGGCGACGCCACCGCGTACGTCACCGGGTCCATCGACACCGCCTGGTACTCGGCCAACCACTACCTGCTGGTGATGACCGACGCGCACCAGGTCCCGCCCGCGATCGGCAACACCGATCCGGACGCCGCCCTGGCCCGCCTCACCGCGCTGGCCGCCCGGCACGCCACCATCGCCTCCGCCGACTGGGCTGCGATCCCCCAGGTGGTCGCCCGGACCCTCCCCCGCGCCTGACCGGCCCGTGCCGCCGCCCGTCCGTCCTCCGTCCAGAGAGGCGGACGGGCGGGTCGCGGTCAGGAGGCGCCGTCGGCGCGCAGCGGCAGGACGTTGGTGGGGCTCTGGCGGGACAGCGAGCCGAGCACGGCACCGATCTTGTCGGCGGGCATCGGCTTGAAGAAGTGGTAGCCCTGGGCGGCGGTGCAGCCCAGCTCGGCCAGGGCCGACCGCTGGGCGGCGGTCTCCACGCCCTCGGCCACCACCCGCAGCCCCAGCTCGTGGGCCAGCCCGACGGTGCTGCGGACGATCGCCGCCGCCTCCGGCGAGTCGACCATCCGGAGCACGAACGACCGGTCCACCTTCAACTCGTCGACCGGGATCCGGGTCAGGAAGGCCAGGGAGGAGAAGCCGGTGCCGAAGTCGTCGACGGCCAACTGCACACCCATCGACCGCAGCGCGCTGAGCACCTGGTCGATGACCTCCAACTCGCTCATCACCACGGTCTCGGTGATCTCCAGGACCAGCCGGTCGGCCGGGACCTGGTGCCGGCGCAACGCGTCGGCGATCTCCCCCGGCAGGCGGTGGTCGAGCAGGCTGCGGGCGGAGAGGTTGACCGAGATCGGGATGTCCAGGCCCTCCCGGGCCCAGCCGGCCGCCACCCCGAGCGCCTTGTCCAGCACGTAGCGGGTGAAGGGGCCCAACTGCTCGCTGTTCTCCACCGGCCGGATGAAGTCGGCCGGACCCAACCAGCCCCGGCGCGGGTGCCGCCAGCGGATCAGCGCCTCCACCCCGGTCGGCGCGCCGGTCGCCAGGTCCACGGCCGGCTGCAACACCAGCACGAGCTGATCGTCGGCCAGCAACGCCTCACGCAGCTCGGCGAGCAGCGCGAGCTGGTCGGTGCTGGCCGCGTCCCGGGAGCCGTCGTACGCCGCCACGCTGCCACCACCGGACTTGGCCTGGTACATCGCGATGTCGGCCCGGCGCATCAGCTCGGTGAGGTCGGCGGTGCCGGCCGACGCCACCACCACGCCGACGGACACCTCGACGGACATCCGTACCCCGGCCACCTCGGTCGGCGCGGCCAGCCGCTCGGTGATCTCCCGGGCCTGGCGCAGCGCGTACGCCATCGGGGCGGTGCGGTCGCCGAGCACCGGGACCGAGGTCAGCAGCAGCGCGAACTCGTCGCCGCCGAGCCGGGCGAGCAGGTCGCCGGAGCGGGTCAGGGTGCCCAGCCGGTTGGCGGTCAACCGCAGGAGCTGGTCGCCCGCGGCGTGCCCGAGCGTGTCGTTGACCTCTTTGAACTGGTTGATGTCGAGCAGCAGCAGGGCCACCGGATGGTCGTGTCCGAGTCGCCGCAACGCCTGGTCGCCCTGGCCGAGCATGGCCGTCCGGTTGGCCAGCCCGGTCAGCGGGTCGTGCACCGCCTCGTAGGAGGAACGCGCGGTGACCAACCGCAGCTCCCGGTGGGTCGCCGCGTCGTGCAGGGCGGCGGACAGCGCCTCGGCGAAGGCGTCCAGCGCGTGCCGTTCCCGGCCGGTGGGTCCAGCCGTGCGGGGCAGCCGGACCCGTAGCCGACCGACCCGGTGCTCGCCGATGGAGAGGTCACGGAGCAGTTCGTCGGGCCCGGGTCCGTCGTCGCCGGGTGGCGCGACCTCCCGGTCGATCACCTGACCGCTGGGATCGCCCCGGTAGCGGCGCCATCGACCGTCGCCCCGGGCCACCTCCACGTCCACGAGCTCCGCCTCGAACACGGTGAGCACGCCGGTCACCCCGGCGGTCGCCACGCCGCGCTCGTCGAGCTGGTTGAGCGCCGCCGTCGCCTCCGCGAACGCCCGCCAGGTCCGCCGTTCGCGTTCGTCGCGCAGCCGCTGCCGATAGGTCTGGTGGAGCAGCCACAGCGGTACGGGCAGCAATACCAGCCACCGCGGATCGAACTCGATCAGGGCCACCACGAGCAGGCCGGCCACCACGTTGCCGACGAACATCAGCAGTTTGCCCCGCAGCGCGGCCAGCAGTGGGCGCCCGATCGGCATGTCGTGCCGCAGCGCCAACGTGACCCCGCCCAGCCACGCACCGGCCAGCAGGTAGGTGAGGGCACCGGCGGCGGCGGCGAGCGCGAGCGCCGGGGTCGGAGTGGCCAGCAACGGCTCGCCCAACGAGGTGGTGACCGACACCGCCAGGGCGACGGCAGCGGTCTGCGACGCGGCGATGCGGACGACGTCCCAGGTGGACCTGCCCTCGTCCACCACGGTCAGGATCGTCCAGGCCAGCATCATGCCGATCAGGGCCGCGCCGGGCAGCCATCCGGGCGGTACCAGATAGAGGCAGACGATGAGCGCGGCCTCGGCCCAGGTGATGGAGACCACCCCGGCCGCGGCCCGGAACCGCAGCCGGGCCAACTGGGACAGTGCGAAGAGGGCGATCGCGATGCCGAAGCGGGTCAGCCCGCCGTAGGGCCCGAACGGGTCGTCGGCCGGCAGCCCGACCGGCACGCTCCACCCCACCACGGCGGCGACCATTGCGGTGAGGACGACGGCGGCCGTCAGCAGGTGCACCCGGATCGGGGTGCGACGGCCCTCGGGCCGATCGAGCGGATGACCGGCCCTGCCGGAGGTCACCGACCCACTCCCGTCCGGCGGGAACAGGGCGCACGGAGGGCGGAAACGACTGCGATGGTCATCGGCGCCCCCTCCCGCGCACGGCATGAGGACGTCGGGTCCTCCCGGCGGAAGGCTAAGCCAAACCGGATGGTCGCAACAGGGGGCGACCATCCGGTTCGGCGTGAATCATGCCCCGATCAGCCGTCGCGACGCTGCTGGCGCCGGTTGGGAGCGTGACCGGATGAATCCAGCATCACGTTCTCATCTGTCGGATCACCGACCGTTCGCTGCGCGATGTCCGACTCGGCGGCGGGCTCCTGACCGGGGAAATGATCGGGCAACCGGCGCAGCCGGGCGTTCATGTTCCGGATCAGCAGCACGGTGGCGGTGCCCAGGACGAGGATGAGGAACAGGCCCATCGGACCGGCCAGGCCCCCCGTGCGGGTGTCCCCGAAATTGTTCTGGGCGAGCACCTGAGCAGCGGTCAACATGGGATTCCTCCGAAGTGCGATGTCCGACCAGGGTAGCCCGGGGCCGGATCAGCGGGCATGGGCCGTCTCCCGGATGCCCGCGAACAGGTCCGACTCGGGCAGCGGAGAATCGACAAGCGAGCGCACGAGCTGGAAATCCTCCGTCGGCCAGGCCCGCTGTTGCAGATCCATCGGCACCTGGAACCAGAAGCCGTCCGGGTCGACCTGGGTGGCGTGGGCCCGCAACGCGTCGTCCCGGACCGGGAAGTACTCGGCGCACTCGACCCGGGTGGTGATCCGGGGGCCCTTGTCCGGCCGGTCCTCCCAGCGGGTGATCCACTCCGCGTACGGCGACTCGTCGGCGCCGGTGGCCAGGACCGCCTCGTGCAGCGCGAGGATCTTGCCCTTGGAGAAGCCGATGTCGTAGTAGAGCTTGAGCGGCTGCCACGGCTCGCCCAGCTCGGGGTAGCGCTCCGGGTCACCGGCCGCCTCGAAGGCCGCCACGCTGACCTTGTGGCACATGATGTGGTCCGGGTGCGGGTAGCCGCCCTCCTCGTCGTACGTGGTGACCACGTGCGGGCGGAACTGCCGCATCAGGCGCACCAGGGGGCCGGCGGCCACCTCGACGTCCTGGAGCGCGAAACAGCCCTCGGGCAGGGGCGGCAGCGGGTCGCCCTCGGGCAGGCCCGAGTCGACGAAGCCCAGCCAGGCCTGCTCGATGCCGAGGATGGCGCGGGCCGCGTCCATCTCCGCCCGGCGGATGTCGGCGATGTTGGCCCACACATCGGGCCGGTCCAGCTTGGGGTTGAGCACACTGCCCCGCTCGCCGCCGGTGCACGTGACGACCAGCACGTCCACCCCCTCGGCGACGTACTTGGCCATGGTCGCGGCGCCCTTGCTCGACTCGTCGTCGGGGTGCGCGTGCACGGCCATGAGCCGGAGTTGTTCTGCCACGGTCGGCGCTCCTCGTCTCTGCCCACCGGCGGGCCACGGGCCACACCGCTGACCTGCCGGAATCCTCCCCCGTCGCGGTCCCGGCCCGTGCTGGCCTGTCATATTTGACCCCAGCAACCAGCAATGCCCGGTCGAGAAGCAGTGCTCCCGATCGAGAAGCAGCACCCCATCGACAGGAGGTGTCGGTGGCGGCAATGCCCGGTCGGACAGGAACGACGGCGCTCTGCCATTCTTGCCGATGGGCCCGACAACGACGCCAGGAGATACCCGCCGGTGACCGAGACGCACGCCACACCTGGATCGACCTCGCCGGTGTTCCCGCCCGGACGGTACGGCCGACGCCGTACGCCGGGCCGCCGCACGCGGCTGCTGACCACGCTGCTGGTGGTCGCCGTGCTGGTGGCACTCACCGCGGTCTCGTTCCGGCTCTACCGGCAGTACGGCGACCCGGCCTACGACGCCCAGGTGATCACCTACGGCGAGATCACCGACCAACAGGTGGTGGTCGACTTCCGGGTGAACCTGCCGGCGGGTGGCTCGGCGGTCTGCGTGTTGCGGGCCCGGGACCACGCCGGGGCCGAGGTGGCCCGGGAGCAGGTGCCGGTGGCAGCCACGGACGGGCAGCGCAGCGTCACCGTCCGACACGCGCTCGCCACCAGCGCCCGCCCCTTCATCGGCGAGGTCGTCCGCTGCCGGCCGGCGGCCTGAACCCGCCGCGACGGCGAGCCCAACCCACCCGGCCTGCGGCGCGAGCGGCACCGGGCCGCCCGGCGCAGACCGGCTCCCCGGCGTGATCACCGACACTCCTTGTCGTACGGCACTGGTAACTTGGAGGTTCACCTGTCAGCCAGCCCGCACAACCGAGGAGGACCGCCTGTGTCCAATGGCAACGAGGCGCCCGCCACCTGGCTGTCCCAGGACGCCTACGACCGCCTGAAGGCCGAACTCGACGAGTTGATCGCCAACCGGCCGGTGATCGCCGCCGAGATCAACGCGCGGCGCGAGGAAGGTGACCTACGCGAGAACGGCGGCTATCACGCCGCCCGTGAGGAGCAGGGCAAGGCCGAGGGGCGCATCCTCTATCTGAAGGAGCTGCTCCGCACGGCCCAGGTCGGCGAGGCGCCGACCGTCGACGCGGTGGCGCCCGGGATGGTCGTGACGATCTACTTCGACGACGACGCCGACGACACAGAGACCTTCCTGCTCGGTTCCCGCGAGATCTCCTCCACCACCGATCTCACCGTCTACAGCCCCGAGTCGGCCCTCGGCCAGGCGATCCTGGGCGGCAAGGCGGGCCAGGCCTGCACCTACACCGCGCCCAGCGGCGCGGACATCAAGGTGACCGTGGTCAGCTTCGAGCCCTTCTCCGGCTGAAACACCCGCCGCCCCGGCAACGTCCGAGGTCGGCCGTCGTACGAACCCAGAGGCGTGACACCGGGCGGTGTCACGCCTCTGGTGCGATCGAGACCTGGTAGCCGCTGGCCCGCAGAGCGCTGATCAGCGTGTCCGAGTGCTCCACACCCCGGGTCTCCACCGACAGCGCCACCTCGACCTCGCCGAGGCGCAGGTGCGGATTGGCCCGTTGGTGCTCCACGTCCACCACGTTGGCCCGGTGCTCGGCGATCTGCCGCAGCAGCGAGGCGAGCTGTCCGGGCCGGTCCGAGCAGCGGACGGTCACCCGCAGGTAGCGTCCGGCCGCCGCCAGTCCGTGCTCGATGACCCGCAGCATCAACAGCGGGTCGATGTTGCCGCCGGAGAGGACCGCCACCACCGGCGGCTCCACCTCGACCGCCCCGGCCAGCAACGCGGCCACCGCCACCGCACCGGCCGGCTCCACCACCTGCTTGCCGCGCTCCAGCAGCATCAGCAGCGCCCGGGAGATGTCCTCCTCGGTGACGGTGACGATGTCGTCGACGAGCTTGCGGACGTGGGTGAAGGTGACGTCACCGGGGCGACCGACCGCGATGCCGTCGGCGATCGTGGAGAAGGCCGGCAGGCGTACCGGCTCACCGGCCACCAGTGACGGCGGGAAGGCCGCCGCGCCCGCCGCCTGCACCCCGATCACCCGGACGTCGGGGCGCAGCGCCTTGGCGGCCACCGCCATCCCGGAGACCAGCCCGCCGCCACCCACTCCGGTGACGATCGTCCTGACCTCGGGGCACTGCTCCAGGATCTCCAGCGCGACCGTGCCCTGACCGGCGATCACGTCCCGGTGGTCGAACGGGTGGATCAGGATCGCGCCGGTGCGCTCGGCGTACGTCTGCGCCGCCACCAGGGACTCGTCCACCGTGGCGCCGACCAGCTCCACCCGGGCGCCGTACCCCTTGGTGGCCGCCACCTTCGGCAGCGGCGCGTTCACCGGCATGAAGACGGTGGCGTGCGCGCCGACCAGCCCGGCGGCGAGGGCCACCCCCTGCGCGTGGTTGCCGGCGCTGGCCGCCACCACCCCCCGCTCCCGCTCCGGCGCGGAGAGGCGGGAGATCCGCACGTACGCGCCCCGCACCTTGTACGACCCCGCGCGCTGGAAGTTCTCGCACTTGAGCCAGACCGGCCCACCGAGCGCCGCACTCAGCGGGCGAGAGGGTTCCAGCGGGGTGGTGCGGGTGACATCGGCGAGCAGCTCCCGCGCCGCCCGCACGTCGTCCAGGCTGACCAGTTCCGTCATGCCCCGATCGTGCCACCCGGGCCATCTGCCGCCTGGACCGGCGTGGACGCCGACCCTGGCGTCCGATCCGGCGGGCACCGCCGCGTCCGACGGGCGTCGGCTGCGGCACGACCGTCCAGCCGGAGCCGCGCGGTCAGGCGCTGGCCGGCGACCCCGTTCCGACGCGGGGGTAGCCGGGGGCGTGCCGGGGCCAGGGGGCCGCCATCTCGAACTGGCCGGCGACGCCGAGCAGCAGCAGTTCCGACCCGGGCGGTCCGATCAGTTGCACGGCCAGCGGCAGGCCGTCCGGGCGACGGCCCACCGGCACCACCAGCGCGGGCAGCCCGGCGATGTTCCACGGTGCCGCGTACGGCGCGTACCGGATGTTGACCAGCATGTTGGCCCGCCAGGACCGGGCCGACCAGCTCGCGGCCGGCGGCGGCGCGCTGGCCAACGCCGGGGTGAGCAGCAGGTCGACCGAGTGGTCGGCGAAGAAGCCGATGGAGCGTTCACGCCAGGCCGCCCGGTCGGCCTCCCGGACGTACCCGCGTCGCCAGGCCCAGTCCCCGAAGGTGACGTGCCGACGGCTGCGGGGTTGCAGGTCGCGGCGGTCGATCCCGGCGGCTCGCACGTCGGCGGCAGCGGCGGCGAACCAGGTGGCGATGCCCTGCAGACCGAGGGCGGTCGGATAGACCGGGTCGGCCGGGACGGCGTCGTGCCCGGCCGCCGCGAGCAGTCGACCGGCAACGGCGACCGCGTCGCGGTTGGGTGCGTCCGGCGAGACCCCGCGCACCGGGGACCGCAGCGACACCCCGACCCGCAGCCGCTGCGGCGGGACCAGCTTCTCCTGGGCCCGGCCGGCGAGCACCTGGAAACCCACCGCCGCGTCGGCGACCGTGGTGGCCAGCATGCCGTGCTCGGTCAGCCCGAACCAGTCCTCCGCGCCGAGCTGGCAGGGCACCACGCCCCGGCCGGGCTTCAGGCCGACGAGTCCACAACAGGCCGCCGGGATGCGGATCGAACCGAGACCGTCGTTGCCGTGGGCGATCGGCACCAGCCCGGCGGCGACCGCCGCCGCCGCGCCACCCGACGAGCCGCCCGGAGTACGCCCCAGGTCCCAGGGGTTGCGGGTGACCGCGGTGCCGTCGTCGGTGACCCCCCACAGACCCAGCTCGGGCATCCGGGTGACGCCGAGGATCACCGCGCCCGCGCCACGCAGCCGGCGGACCACCTCGTGGTCGGCCTCGGCCACCGGGGTACGCACCGCGGCCGAACCGTTCCAGGTGGGCACCCCCGCCACCGGGGTGTTCTCCTTGACCGCCACCGGCACCCCGGCCAGCGGCAGGTTGCCCAGGTCCTCCTGCTCGTCGACCTTCTCCGCCTCGGTGACCGCCTCCCCGCCGCGGACCGTGCGGAACGCGGCGAGGTCGGCGTCGGCCTTCGCGACGTGGTCGAGATGGTCGGCCAGGACCTGGGTGGCGGAGACGTCGCCCCGCCGTACGCCCCGGGCGATCTGTTTGGCGGTCGCCCCGACCCAGGTCGGCATGATGTCCTGCACGGCCACCCTCCCCAGCCAGCGGTCAGCCCAGCGCCTGCTCCAGATCGCCGAGCAGGTCTTCGACCGTCTCGATGCCGACAGACAGTCGCACGAGATCGGAGGGAACTTCAAGCGGCGAGCCGGCAGCGCTGGCGTGTGTCATCCGACCCGGGTGTTCGATCAGGGATTCCACCCCGCCGAGGGACTCCGCGAGCACGAAGAGTCGGGCCCGGTTGCAGATCTCGACGGCGTGCTCCTCACCCCCGGCCGCCCGGAACGAGATCATGCCTCCGAACCGGCGCATCTGCTTGGCGGCCACCTCGTGACCGGGGTGCGACGGCAGGCCCGGGTAGAGGACCTCGGCCACCTTGGCGTGCCCGTCCAGGTAGCCGACGATCCGCTCGGCGTTGTCGCAGTGCCGGTCCATCCGTACCCCGAGGGTCTTGATGCCGCGCAGCGTCAGCCAGGCGTCGAACGGGCCGTTGACCGCGCCCATCGCGTTCTGGTGGTAGCGCAGTTCCTCACCGAGCCCGGCGTCGGCCGCGATCAACGCCCCACCGACCACGTCGGAGTGTCCGCCGACGTACTTCGTGGTGGAGTGCACGACCACGTCCGCGCCGAGGGCGATCGGCTGTTGCAGGTACGGCGAGGCGAACGTGTTGTCCACCACCAGCAGCGCCCCGGCGTCGTGGGCGACGGCGGCCAGGGTGGCGATGTCGGCGATGCCGAGCAGCGGGTTGGTCGGCGTCTCCAACCAGACCACCTTCGTGGTGCCGGGCCGGATCGCGGCCCGGACCGAGTCCGGGTCGGAGACCTTCGCCGGGGTGTACGTCAGTCCCCACCGCTGCGCCACCTTGGCGAACAGCCGGTACGTGCCGCCGTACGCGTCGTCCGGGATCACCACGTGGTCACCGGGACCGCAGACGGTCCGCAGCAGCGTGTCCTCGGCGGCCAGGCCGCTGGCGAAGGCGAGACCGACCGGCCCGCCCTCCAGCGCGGCCAGGCACTCCTGGAGCGCGTCCCGGGTGGGGTTGCCGGAACGGCTGTACTCGTATCCGAGCCGGGGCGCACCGACGGCGTCCTGGGCGTAGGTGCTGGTCTGATATATCGGTGGGATCACCGCGCCGGTGCGGGCCTCCGGGTCCTGGCCGGCGTGAATCGCGAGCGTCTCGAAGCCGTGGGTCATGACGCAGACGTTAGTCCTCCCCCTCGTCCCAGCGTGTGGAACCCGATCGTGGCCCGGTCACTCGGTGGATTCGGGGTGTCCAGGTCCGGCCGCGACGATCCAGGGTCTTCCCTCCGACCTCGCGATGCGACAGCCCGCCGCGTCGCGCCGAGCGGGACACGTGGGTACGGCCATAATCTGAGCCGATGGCGGGATGTGTGTTCTGCGGGATCGTGGCGGGCGAGGTGCCGGCGTTCCGGGTGGTCGACACCGACGATGGTGTGGCGTTCCTGGACACCCGTCCGGTGTTCAAGGGGCACGTGCTGGTGGTGCCCCGCACCCACCTGGTCACTCTCGCCGACCTGCCGCCGGAGTCGCTCGCCGGCTACTTCGGGCTGGTCCGGCGGCTCGCCGTCGCGGTGGAGAGCGGTCTGGGCGCGGGCGGCACGTTCGTGGCCATGAACAACAAGGTGTCCCAGTCGGTACCCCACCTGCACACCCACGTGGTGCCCCGGACCAAGGGCGACGGCCTGCGGGGCTTCTTCTGGCCGCGTACCCGCTACGCCGACGACGCCGAGGCGACCGCGTACGCCGAGCGTGTGCGGCACGCCCTGGCGGACAGCGCCTGAGCGCGCGCGGGGCGGGTAAGGAAGTGGGGTCCGCCGGTGTTGCACGCGGGGAAGGTACGAAAGGAGTTCCACCGTGTTCCTCCGCAGCATGAAGGCCGAGATGATCTCCCCTGACCGGGCCCTGCCCGGCCGCCCGATCGCGATGCCGGTCGCCGACCGGCACGAGGTGCTCGGGACCCCGCTCAAGGGGCCGTTCCCCGAGGGCTCCCAGGTCGCCGTGTTCGGCATGGGGTGTTTCTGGGGTGCCGAGAGGTTGTTCTGGACCCTTCCGGGCGTCTACACCACCTCCGTCGGATACGCGGGTGGTTACACCCCGAATCCGACCTACGAGGAGGTCTGCTCCGGCGGGACGGGGCACGCCGAGGTGGTCCAGGTCGTCTACGACCCCGCCACGATCAGCTACGAGGACCTGCTCAAGGTCTTCTGGGAGAACCACGACCCGACCCAGGGCATGCGCCAGGGCAACGACGTCGGCACGCAGTACCGCTCGACGATCTACACCACCACCGACGAGCAGTACGCCACCGCCGAGGCGTCCCGGGAGGCGTTCGCGCCGATCGTGGCCCGGGCGGGCAAGGGCGAGATCACCACGGAGATCAGCCGCCTCGGCGACTACTTCCTCGCCGAGGACTATCACCAGCAGTACCTGGCACCGACCAAGAACCCGAACGGCTACTGCAACCACGGCCCGAACGGGCTGAGCTGCCCGGTCGGCGTGGCACGCACCACCGGCTGACCCGCTCGCGACCGGCTCGCCCGACGGGCGGGCCGGTACGCACCGGGCGCGATGATCCAAATTGCGGCGCTCGTCACAGCCCGACAGGCGGGGCAAGTCGGGAAAGTCCCCGCAGCCGGGCATCTTTCACCCGCCCTCGCTGGCAGATGTCGCGCGGCTGATCGTGCGGGCGCGGATTCTAGCAATGCTGTTACACGACCGTCATGGTCTCAACAGGCGAATCGCAACAACCTCTGGCAGCATTGGCTCGCATGTGCGGACTAGCTGGGGAGTTCCGACGGGACGCGTCGCGTGCCGACGTCGGGACGGTGGAGCGAATGGCCGCAACGATGTGCGACCGGGGGCCTGACGGTGGCGGTGTGTGGGCCCAGGGACCGGTCGCCCTCGGCCATCGGCGTCTGAAGATCATCGACTTGTCGGCCGCCAGCGGCCAGCCCATCGTCGACTCGGCCGCCGGCCTGACCGGCGTCTTCAACGGCTGCATCTACAACTACCGCGAGTTGCGCGCCGAGCTGGCGGCCAAGGGCCACCACTTCTTCTCCAGCGGTGACAGCGAGGTCGTCATCAAGGCGTACGCCGAGTGGGGGCTCGACTTCGTCGACCACCTGATCGGCATGTTCGCCGTGGCGATCACCGAACGGGACACCGGCCGCCTGGTGCTGGCCCGGGACCGGCTCGGCATCAAGCCGCTCTACCTCGCCGAGTCGCCCGGTGTGGTGCGCTTCGCCAGCACCCTGCCCGCCCTGGTCGCGGGTGGCGGCGTGGACACCGCCATCGACCCGGTGGCGCTCGCCCACTACCTCAGCTTCCACAGCATCGTGCCGCCGCCGCGCACCATCCTGCGCGGCGTCACCAAGCTGCCCCCGGCCACCGTCCGGGTCTACGAGCCCGACGGCGCCACCCACGAGCGCGTCTACTGGGACCCGTCCTTCCTCCGCCGGGAGGAGTACTCCGGCTGGTCGGAGAAGGACTGGCAGGACGCGCTGCTGGAGTCGCTGACCACCGCCGTACGGCGACGCATGGTCGCCGACGTGCCGGTGGGCGTGCTGCTCTCCGGCGGCCTGGACTCCAGCCTGGTGGTCGCCCTGCTGGCCGGTGAGGGGCAGCGCGGTCTCTCCACCTTCTCGATCGGCTTCGACGCGGTCGGCGGCCGGGAGGGCGACGAGTTCCGCTACTCCGACGTGGTCGCCAAGACCTTCGACACCGACCACCACCAGCTCCGGATCGCCGCCCAGGACCTGGTGCCGCCGCTGGAGGCCGCCGTGGCCGCCATGAGCGAGCCGATGGTCAGCCACGACTGCGTCGCGTTCTACCTGCTCAGCCAGGAGGTCTCCCGGCACGTCAAGGTGGTCCAGTCCGGTCAGGGCGCCGACGAGATCCTGGGCGGCTACCACTGGTACCCGCCGCTGGCCGAGGTCGGCCGCGAGCAGGCCCTCGACACGTACGCGCGGGCCTTCTTCGACCGCGACGCGAGCGGCCTGGCCCGGGTCCTCAACCGGGAGTGGCTCACCGACGCCGACCCGGCGCGGGAGTTCGTCGCCGCGCACCTGGCGCGGCCCGGCGCGCAGACCGCCGTCGACGCCGGCCTGCGCCTGGACACGCAGATCATGCTCACCGACGACCCGGTCAAGCGGGTCGACAACATGACCATGGCGCACGGGCTGGAGGCCCGGGTGCCCTTCCTGGACCACGAGTTCGTCGAACTGGCCGCCGCCTGCCCGCCGGAGCTGAAACTGGCTCAGGGCGGCAAGGGGGTGCTCAAGGAGATCGGCCGCCGGGTGCTGCCACACGAGGTCATCGACCGGCCGAAGGGCTACTTCCCGGTCCCCGGCCTCACCCACCTGGAGGGCAAGCTCCTCGACCGGGTACGGGACGCGCTCTCCGCGCCCGAGGCCCGCCGCCGCGACCTGTTCCGCACCGATTACGTCAACGCCCTGCTCGACGCGCCCAACGCCGAACTGACCCCGTTGAACGGAAACAAGCTGTGGCAACTCGGACTCCTGGAAATGTGGCTCCAGAGCCACGGAATCGACTGACCGTGACCGACACCCTGGCGACAGGGGTGGCCCGGACCGACCGAGGTCGAGGCGCGGGACGACGGTACGAGCGGGTCGGGCCGGGCGGTGATCCGATCGCCGCGAACACCGGCGACGCCACCGACGACGACCGTGCCGGCGGCGACGAGGGCGTCATCCTCGACTGCGGGTGGGGGCGGCTGGTCTTCGGCCAGACCTTCACCGACCAGGCCGCCGTCGCCGACGTGCTGCGCTCCGAGGCGGCCGGCGCCCGGGACATCTGCATCTATCTGCGGGACCCGCACGTGCTGGTGTCCCGGCTGCCCGACGAGTTGTTCATCGACCCGTCGCTGACCTTCCGGCTGCCGCTGGGTGGAGCCCGGCCTGGTCCGCGTCGGGCCGACGGCACGACCGAGGAGGCCGGCAACGCCGACACCCCGGCCGCCGTGAACGGGCGCGGCGAGCTTCCCGGGGTCCGCATCCGCCGGCTGCGCGACGCCGCCGACGCGGACGCCGTGAACCGCATCTACGCGGCCAACGGCATGGTCACCGCCCCGGTGGACATCCTCGTCGACAACGCCGCCACGGACCGTTTCCTGCACCTGGTGGCGGAGGCGGCGACCGGCGAGATCGTCGGCACCATCACCGGCGTCGACCACGTGGCGGTCTTCGACGACCCGGACAACGGGGCCAGCCTCTGGTGCCTGACGGTCGACTTCAACCAGGCGCCGCCGGGCACCGGCCAGGCGCTGATCACCGAGCTGGCCACCCGACTGGTGGCCCGGGGCCGGGCGTACGTCGATCTCTCCGTGCTCGCCGAGAACGCCGGGGCGATCCGGCTCTACGAGCGACTCGGCTTCTATCGCACCGCCACGCTCTGCGTGAAGCGGAAGAACCCGATCAACGAGCGGCTGTTCCTGCCGGCCATGCCGACCGGATACGACGAGCTCAACCCGTACGCGAAGATCGTCGCCGACGAGGCGATGCGCCGGGGCATCCGGGTGGAGGTGACCGACGCCGCCTGGGGTGAGCTGCGGCTGACCAGTGGTGGCCGGACCATCCTCACCCGCGAGTCGCTCTCCGAGCTGACCTCGGCGGTGGCGATGAGCCGCTGCGACGACAAGCGGGTCACCCGCCGCATCCTGACCGAGGCCGGCCTGTCGGTGCCGCGCGGGCGGACCGCCACCGGTGACGCCGCCGACGCGGAGTTCCTGGCCGAGGTGGGCCAACTGGTGGTCAAGCCGGCCCGGGGCGAACAGGGCAACGGCATCACCGTCGGGGTACGCACCGACGAGGCGCTGGCCGCCGCCGTCGAGGTGGCCGCCCGGTTCTGTCCCGAGGTGCTGCTGGAGGAGCTGTGCACCGGTGAGGACCTGCGGGTCGTCGTGATCGACCACGAGGTGGTGGCCGCCGCCGTACGCCGCCCCGCCTCGATCACCGGCGACGGCGTGCACGACATCACCGAGCTGATCGCGCGGCAGAGCCGTCGTCGGGCCGCCGCCACCGGTGGCGAGTCCCGCATCCCGCTCGACGAGATGACCCGGGACGTGGTCGCCGAGGCCGGGTACACGCTCTCCGACGTCCTGCCCGAGGGTCAGGTGCTGGCCGTACGCCGGACCGCGAACCTGCACACCGGGGGCACCATCCACGACGTCACCGGTGAACTGCACCCGCTGATCGCGGAGGCGTGCGTGGCGGCCAGTCGGGCGCTGGACATCCCGGTCACCGGGCTCGACCTGCTGGTTCCCGCTCCGGACCGACCCGAGCACGTCTTCATCGAGGCCAACGAGCGACCGGGGTTGGCCAACCACGAGCCCCAGCCGACCGCCGAACGCTTCGTGGACCTGCTTTTCCCCGGGACTCGGGCACCGCAACGGCTGTGGACGCCGGCCGGTGCGGCACCATCTGGGGCATGACCGTACGCAAGACCACTCCGCTCCCCATCGACCTCGACTACCTGCGTCAGGTGATGGTGGAGTTGTTGGACATCCCGAGCCCGTCGGGACGCACCGACCACGTGCAGCAGTACGTCGGTGAGCGTCTGTCGGCGCTCGGCATCCCGTCGACGCTGACCCGCCGGGGCGCGCTCAGCGCCTGCCTGCCCGGTCCTCGGGAAACCGGGGCGGACCGGGCGATCGTGGTACACACCGACACCATCGGCGGGATGGTCAAGCGGCTGAAGGAGAACGGTCGGCTCGAGCTGAACCCGATCGGTACACACAGCGCGCGGTTCGCCGAGGGCGCCCACGTCCGGGTCTTCACCGACGACCTGGACCGCGTGGTCACCGGTCAGGTGCTGCCGCTCAAGGCCAGCGGGCACCGGTACAACGAGGCGGTGGACGAGCAGGGCATCGGCTGGGAGCAGGTCGAGGTACGCATCGACGAGCCGGTGGAGGACATCGCCGGGCTGCGGGCGCTCGGCATCGACGCCGGGGACTTCGTCGCGTTCCTGCCCAACCCGACGGTCACGCCCAGCGGCTACGTCAAGTCCCGGCACCTGGACGACAAGGCCGGTGTGGCGGCGGTGCTGGCGGCGCTCAAGGCGATGGTCGACGCCGGGGTGAAGCCGGCCGTCACCGCTCACCTGCTGGTCACCGTCACCGAGGAGATCGGTCACGGCGCGTCGCACGGGCTCGACCCGGACGTGGCCGAGATCGTCTCGGTGGACGCCGCCGTCGTCGCCCCCGGGCAGCAGTCCCGGGAGAACGCCGCCACCCTGGCGATGGGCGACGGGGTGGGACCGTTCGACTACCACCTGACCCGGAATCTCGCGGCGATCGCCCGTGAACACGACGTCGACCTGGTCCGCGACGTCTTCGACTACTACCGCTCGGACGTGGCGGCGGCGGTCGAGGCGGGCGCCCACGCCCGGGTGGCCCTGCTCGGCTTCGGCGTCGACGCCACCCACGGGCACGAGCGCACCCACCTGGACGGGCTGCACCACCTGGCCCAGTTGCTCTGCCTCTACCTCCAGAGCGACCTGGTGTTCCCCGAGTGGGACGCCGAGCCGGAGGGCGACCTGGCCGACTTCCCGTCGCTGGCGGTGCAGCCGGCCAGCGCGGACGGCCCCCGCAAGGGTCCGATCGGCATCGCCCAGGAGTGACCGTACGCCCGGCACGGGCCGTGGAGACGGATGTGATCGAAATCCGTTGCCGGTGGGGCCGCCGCTGGATAACGTGGCGGTACACGTGAAAGGAGGTGGTCCAGACTTGTATAGCAATCGGACTCGTGAGGTGGCTGTCCGCTAGCCGCTGTCCTCGACAGTGACCGTCTGTTCCGCAGGCGGGCAGTGACAAGCGTCGAGACCGTGTGGCAGCGGTGCGGCGAATCCACGACAAGCCACCCGACCCCCGGGGTGCCGACTCAGTCCAGTCGGTCCGCGTCCGCGCGGAAACCCCGGGGGTCGCCCTTTGTCCGGGTCCCCCTCGCTGGAGGTCGCCGTGTCGATGCGCGAGCTGGTGGTGTTGGGCACGGCCAGTCAGGCCCCGACCCGGGCCCGCAACCACAACGGGTACGTGCTCCGCTGGGACGACGAGGTGATCCTCTTCGACCCGGGCGAGGGCAGCCAGCGGCAACTGCTGCACACCACGGTCACCGCGACCGACCTGACCCGGATCTGCGTCACCCACTTCCACGGCGACCACTGCCTCGGCCTGCCCGGCACCATCCAGCGCCTCTCGCTGGACCGGGTACCGCATCCGGTGGCGGTGCACTTCCCCGCCGAGGGTGCCGAGTACTTCGCCCGACTGCGGCACGCCAGCTCCTTCCACGAGACCGCCGAACTGGCCGTCACGCCCATCGAGGCGGACGGGCAGCGCATCGCGCTGCGCTGCGGCACGCTGGAGGCCCGCCGACTGCGGCACCCCGTCGACACGTACGGGTATCGGCTGGTGGAGCCGGACGGCTGCCGGATGCTGCCGGAGAAGCTGGCCGCGTACGGCGTCGACGGGCCGGCGGTCGGCGAGTTGCAGCGCGTCGGCCACCTCGACCGGAACGGGCGTCGCGTCACCCGGGAGGAGGTGAGCGTGCCCCGCCCCGGGCAGCGGTTCGCCTTCGTGATGGACACCGGCCTCTGCGACGGGGTGTACGCGCTGGCCGACCAGGCCGACCTGCTGGTGATCGAGTCGACGTTCCTGGAGTCGGAGGCGGCACTCGCCGCCGAGGTCGGGCACCTGACCGCCGGACAGGCCGCGCGGGTGGCGGCCGAGTCGGGGGTACGCCGACTCGTGCTGACCCACTTCTCCCAGCGCTACGCCGACCCGCACCGCTTCGCCGAGGAGGCGCGCCGACACTTCGACGGGGACCTGGTGATCGCCGAGGATCTGACCACGGTTCAGGTGCCGCCCCGGCGGGTACCCTCGGCGGAGTGACTGTCACGCTGCGTGCCGCGACCGCCGAGGACCTGATGGCGGTGGGCGCCCTGCACCAGCGTTCGCGCGTCGCCGCGTACTCGTCGTTCCTGCCGCCGGAGGCGTTGGCCGACCCGACGCCGGAGGCCATGGGTGAATACTGGGCCGAACGATGGATCTGGGAACGCGACAGCCACCGGATGATCCTGGCCATGCGGGGCGACACCCTCGCCGGCTTCAGCTACTCCGGCCCGGACGACGAGGACGACCCGGACACCGGACTCCTGTGCGCGATCCACCTGGCCCCCGCCGAACGCGGTCGGGGCGTCGGTCGCGAACTGATGGTCGACGCCCTGGCCGGCATGCGTACCCGGGGCTGGCGCCGTGCGGCACTCTGGGTGTTGCGCGAGAACGGGCCCGCCCGCCGCTTCTACGAGCGGGGCGGGTGGTCCCCCACCGGAGTCGAACGCGTCGAGCTGATCGGCACCACGCAGGCACCCCAACTGCGCTACACCCGCGGGGTGTAAGCAAGGGCACCCTGTTAACGCCGGCGGTAGAGCAGGGGTCCCCTACTGACAACCGGGCTCGCAGCTCCCCGATGTCGACGTCCGGGAGCCGCTCGCGGCGTTAGTAGGGGTCCCCTGCTATGCACGAGGCGTTAACAGGGTGCCCTTCCTTGCACTCAGGTTCCCTATGCCTCAGCGGGCGCCGAGGTGGGCGAGCAGGTCCTGGCGGGTGAGGACGCCCTTGGGCTTGCCGTCGATCAGCACCAGCGCGGCGTCGGACTTCTCCAGCAGGTTCACCGCCTCGCTGACCGGCTGGCCGCCACCGATCATCGGCAGCGCCGGTCCCATGTGCCGCTCGATCGTGTCGTGCAGTTGGGCCTGGCCGGTGAAGAGCGCGTCCAGCAGGTCCTTCTCGGCGATCGAGCCGGCCACCTCGCCGGTCACCACCGGCGGCTCGGCCTTGAGCACCGGGAGCTGTGAGACGCCGTACTCGCGCATGTAGTCGACCGCGTCGCGGACCGTCTCGGTGGGGTGTACGTGCACCAGCTCGGGAAGCTGACCGGGCTTGGCGGCCAGCGCCTGCGCCACGGTCGGCTCGGAGCCGGAGTTGTCCAGGAAGCCGTAGCGGGCCATCCAGGCGTCGTTGAAGATCTTGGAAAGGTAGCCCCGACCGCCGTCCGGCAGCAGCACCACGACCACGTCGTCCGGTCCGGCGGCGCGAGCCACCTCCAACGCCGCCACCGCCGCCATCCCGCAGGAGCCGCCGACCAGCAGCCCCTCCTCCCGGGCCAGCCGCCGGGTCATCTCGAAGGACTGCTTGTCCGACACCTCGATGATCTCGTCGGCCACGTCCCGGTCGTAGGTCTCCGGCCAGAAGTCCTCGCCGACGCCCTCGACCAGGTAGGGCCGACCGGTGCCGCCGGAGTAGACCGAACCCTCCGGGTCCGCGCCGATGACCTTGACGGTGCCGCCGGACGCCTCCTTCAGGTAGCGCCCGATGCCGGAGATGGTGCCGCCGGTGCCCACCCCCGCGACGAAGTGCGTGATCCGGCCCTCGGTCTGCTTCCACAGCTCCGGTCCGGTGGTCTCGTAGTGCGAGCGGGGGTTGGCCGGGTTGGCGTACTGGTTGGGCTTCCAGGCGCCGGGGATCTCCCGGGCCAGCCGGTCGGAGACGTTGTAGTACGAGCGGGGGTCCTCGGGCGCGACGGCGGTCGGGCAGACGACCACCTCGGCGCCGTACGCCCGCAGCACGTCCTGCTTGTCCTGGCTGACCTTGTCGGGGCAGACGAACACGCACCGGTAGCCCTTGAGCTGCGCCACCAGGGCCAGCCCGACACCGGTGTTGCCGCTGGTCGGCTCGACGATGGTGCCACCGGGCCGGAGGATGCCGGCGGCCTCGGCGTCCTCGACCATCCGCAGCGCGATCCGGTCCTTGACCGAGCCGCCGGGGTTGAGGTATTCCACCTTCGCCAGCACGGTCGCCTGGATGCCCTCGGCGACGGTACGCAGCCGCACCAGCGGCGTGTTACCGATCATCTCGACGACGTTGTCGTAGTACTGCACCTCGTTGTGCCCTTTCCTGCGGCGCCGGCGCCGGAGGCCGGGCGGGTGACTCGCGTGATTCCCGCGCCCAGGGTACGTCGGGTCAGGGCACCACGTGCCCCGGGATCACGGAGCCGCCGCGCGCCTCCCACTCCAGGAAACGCTCGGTCTCGGCCAGCACCGCCCCGGCCAACCAGGTCACCATGACCGCGTCGTCGATCAGCCCGAACACCGTCAGGAACATCTCCGGTACGGCGTCGATCGGCGAGACGATGTAGGCGGTGGCCGCCGTCATCATGGCCAGTCGCATCCCGCCGTCGTACTGACCGCGAGCGGTGGCCGCGATCATCCTGGGCAACGCCCCGATCCGCGCGCCGAGCGTCGGTCCGCCCCGGGATCCGGCCGTCAGGGCCCGGGCCAGGGCAACGAACGCCGCACCCCGCTTCAACGTCTTAGCCATCGTCGTGCTCCTCTCCACCGTGCAGCGTGACGACCCGGCGCAACCTCCACGATCCGTCACACGACGCTGCGTCGCCAAGTACCCAGATCGGTCGTTTTCCAGGCATCCGCGCAGAGTCCTCGACGACAGCGAGCCGTCGTACCCGCGCGCTAGTGTCGCTTCATGGGGGTGGTTGATTCCGTCGTCTCGGAGCGTCCGCGCTGGCAGCGTACGTGGCGGGTGGCCCGCCTCGCGGCCATCGGCACGGGTGCCACGGTGGCCGCTGCGGCGGCCACCACCGGTGTGCTGTTCGGCCAGGCCCGGCAGGCCCGGCGGACCATTCCGATGGCCGAGGCGCCACCACCGCGCTGCGACGGGGTCTACGGTGCGAAGTTCCCCGGTACCCCGATCACCGTGGTCGTGCTCGGCGACTCCTCGGCCGCCGGCTACGGCGTGCACCGTCGCCGCGAGACGCCCGGTGCGTTGCTGGCGACCGGCCTGTCCCGGCGGCTGCGACGGCCGGTCCGGCTGCACCGCTTCGCCGTGGTCGGGGCCATCTCGGCGGGCCTGCGCTTCCAGGTCGAGGCGGCGCTGGACTGCGATCCCGACGTCGCGGTGATCCTGATCGGCGCCAACGACGTGACCAACCGGACGCCGCCCGCGCTGGCCATCCGGCATCTCGCCGAGGGGGTCCGCGCGTTGCGGGCGGCCGGGGCCGAGGTGATCGTCGGCACCTGTCCCGACCTGGGGGCGATCCGGCCGATCCAGCCGCCGCTGCGGTGGCTGGCCCGCCGGTGGAGTCGGCAGCTCGCCGCCGCCCAGACCGTCGCCGTCGTGTCGGCGGGCGGCTGGACGGTCTCCCTCGGTGACCTGCTCGGTCCCCGGTTCGACGCCGAGCCGGGACGGATGTTCGCCTGGGACCGGTTCCACCCGTCCGCCGAGGGTTACGCGGCGGCCGCGGCGGCGCTGTTGCCCACGGTGGTCTCCGCGCTCTCGGCGGGCGCCGAAAGCGGGCCTTCGCGCACGCGTCCGGAAGGCGTACGGTCATTGCCGAAGGCCGCTCAGGAAGCGGTCCAGCACCCGGGGACGGAGGTCAGCGGAGCGCAGGTCCGCGGCAGCGAGAGCGGGCCGGCCGGTCGGTGGGCACAGCTTCGCCGCCGGGGCTTCTTCGGAGGCGGCACGACACCACAGCCGGCCGCCGCGATCGACTCACCCGCAGTGGAGGGATTCAGATGATCGAGCGGATCAGGCCGCAGCAGGGGCCACGGTGTGTCGGCACGCGCCTGCGAGCGACCCGATGACCGGGCTGTCTCCCGGTGCCTGGGTCGCCCGCACCGCCGCCGTCTCCCTGCTCGCCAGCACGCTCGGCGGAGCCGCCGTCCTGGCCGGACAGGCCGTGGCGGCCCGCAACCGCCGGTACGCCCAGCCGGAGCTGGGGCTCGCGCTCCGGGCCACGGTCGGCCGCAGCGGCGCGCCGGTGCTGCGTCTGGTGCTGCTCGGTGACTCCTCGGCCCTCGGCGTCGGAGTCGACCGTCTGGGCGACACCATCGGCGGTCAACTGGCCGAGTTGCTCGCCGAGGGGACTGCCGGTCGGCAGGTGCACCTGTCCAGCGTCGGCGTCTCCGGTTCCCGCTCGACCGACCTGGCCACGCAGGTGGCGCGGGCGCTGCTCGGCGAACGGCCGGACGTCGCGGTCATCCTGGTCGGTGCGAACGACGTGACCAGCATGCGCCGACCGGCCGACGCCGCCGCGTACCTCGGGGCGGCCGTGCACCGGCTGCGCCAGGCGGGCGTGGAGGTCGTCGTCGGCACCTGCCCGGACCTGGGCGCGGTGCGCGCGATCGCCCCTCCCCTGCGTCAGGTCGTCGGCCTGGTGGGACGTTGGGTCGCGCGGGCACAGACCAGCGCGGTTTTGGACGCCGGTGGCACGGTCGTCGACCTGGCCACCGAGACCGGTCCGGTGTTCCGGGCCGACGCGGGAACGTTCTGCCACGACGGCTACCACCCCTCCGCCGACGGCTACCGGGTGTGGGCGCACGCCCTGCTGCCGGCCGTGGTGGCCGCGGCAGCGGTCAAGCCGCGTCGCTGACCTGGGTCGATCGGTCGGCCCGGCGGGGTGACATTTCCCGACGGTGGAAAACTTCCGCTGCAAGTTACCGTCGAGTTAGCGTGGGCCCATGCCGATTGAGTCGTCCCGCGACGCCGTGATCGTCGCCACCGCCCGCTCCCCCATCGGCCGGGCCCACAAGGGTTCCCTCCGCGATGTCCGGCCGGACGACCTCGCCGCCACCATCGTGCAGGCCGCCCTGGACAAGATCCCCCAACTCGACCCCCGCCAGATCGACGACCTCTATCTGGGGTGCGGCCTGCCCGGCGGCGAGCAGGGCTTCAACATGGCCCGGGTGGTCGCCGTCCTGATGGGCCTGGACGGCCTGCCCGGCGCCACGACCACCCGCTACTGCGCCTCGTCCCTGCAGACCACCCGGATGGCGATGCACGCGATCCGCGCCGGTGAGGGCGACGTCTTCGTCTCCGCCGGTGTGGAGACCGTCTCCCGGTACGCCCGGGGCAACTCCGACGTCCTCCCTCCGGAGGCACAGGCCCTCCTGGGCCGCTGGGAGAACCCCCGGTTCGCCGAGGCGCGTGACCGCTCCAAGAGCCGTACGGAGGCCGACGCACCGGTCTGGACCGACCCCCGCGAGCAGGGCGCCCTGCCCGACGTCTACCTCGCGATGGGGCAGACCGCCGAGAACCTGGCCCAGGTGCACGATGTCAGCCGTGCCGACATGGACGCCTTCGGCGTCCGCAGCCAGAACCTGGCGGAGAAGGCGATCGCGGACGGCTTCTGGGCCCGCGAGATCACCCCGGTCACCACGCCGGACGGCACCGTGGTCTCCGCCGACGACGGCCCGCGTGCCGGGGTGACGCTGGAGGCTGTCTCCGCGCTCAAGCCGGTGTTCCGGCCGGACGGTCGGATCACCGCCGGCAACTGCTGCCCGCTCAACGACGGGGCCGCCGCCGTGGTCGTGATGAGCGCCCAGCGGGCCGAGGAGTTGGGTGTCACGCCGCTGGCCCGGATCGTCTCGACCGGCGTCACCGCGCTCTCGCCGGAGATCATGGGGCTCGGCCCGGTCGAGGCCAGTCGCCAGGCGCTGGCGCGGGCCGGCATGACCATCGACGACGTCGACCTGGTGGAGATCAACGAGGCGTTCGCGGCTCAGGTGATCCCGTCGTACCGGCAGCTCGGCATCCCGGAGGAGAAGTTGAACGTGGCCGGCGGCGCGATCGCGGTCGGGCACCCCTTCGGGATGACCGGTGCCCGGATCACCGGCACGCTGCTGAACGCGTTGCAGTGGCACGACAAGACCATCGGCCTGGAGACCATGTGCGTCGGCGGCGGACAGGGCATGGCGATGGTCCTCGAACGCCTGAACTGACGCGGGACCTGGAAGGAAACGTCTAGAGCGCGGTGCGGGTCGCGGCCACCTCGGTCGCGGCCCGCGCCAGCGCCTCGTCGGTCGGGCCGGCGGCCAGCAGGTCGGCGGCGACCACCCGGAGCTGGTCGGGCAGGACGAGGTCGTTGTCGAGCCGGGGCACGGTCCGCCGTGGCCGCCCCTCCACGTCGGCGGCCAGGTCGGCGATCGCCTGCACCAGCCGGTGCATCAGCTCGGCCCGGGACACGTCGTGCCGGGAGGCGGTGGCCGCCCAGCGCGGCTGCTGCCAGTGCCCCACCTGCCGCACCAGCAGTTCGACGCCTCGCCCCACCTCGTCGCGCCCCTGCGAATCGCCCATCCCCGCACTGTACGCACCACCCGGGAGCCGGCGATCATGCCCGCCGCCGACGGAGGAGGCCCGGGCGGGGGTGCCGCACGAACGACGGCGCCCGCCCCTGGAGGGGCGGGCGCCGGTCGGTCGCTGGGCGGCGATGGTCAGTCGTCGCCTTGGAAGTAGCTCAGCAGGCGCAGCATCTCGATGTAGAGCCAGATCAGGCTGACCAGGATGCCGAAGGCGGCGACCCAGGAGTAGCGCTGCGGCAGGCCCATCCGGACGCCGTCCTCGACCTCCTTGAAGCTGAGGATGAAGCTCAGCGAGGCGACCACGATGCAGACGATGCTGAACCCGATGGCCAGCGGGCTGCCGTCGCGCAGACCGGTGTTCACACCGAACATCGCCAGCACCAGGTTGATCAGCATGACGGCGAAGAGACCCGCCATCACGGCGACCATGCCCTTGACGAACTTCGGCGTCGCCCGGATGACCTTCGCCCGGTAGAGCATGGTCATCACGAAGAAGACACCGAACGTGGCGGTCACCGCCTGGATCACGATGCCGTCGTACAGCGACTCGAAGAACTTGCTCACCGCGCCGACGAGCACACCCTGGACCGCCGCGTACGCGACGACCAGAGCCGGGTTCGCCATCTTGGAGAACGAGATGATCATGCCGAGCACGAGGCCCACGACGGCGGCACCGATCCAGGCGACGCCGAGCAGCGCGTCGGGCACCATCACCCAGGCCGCCGCGCCGGTCACACCGACGATGGCCAGGAGCATGACGGTCTTGACCACCACGTCGTCGATCGACATGGGGGTGACCGCCGGCGGCGCGGACGGGTAACCCGGCGCACCGGGGTAACCGGCCTGCGGCGGGTACTGCTGCTGGGGGTATCCGGGCTGTCCGTACGGCCCGGTCGGGGCGTACCCGGCGGCACGCTCCCGCTCGGCCGCCTGGCCGAGCCGGGCGAGCACCGGGTTCGAAGTCTTCACTCTCTGGCCTCCCTAAGGGGGTCGTGGCACGTCAACGCGCGCTACAAGAGTAGACGGCCGGAGCAGCGCGATGTCGATCGGAATGCTGAGGGAACCCTGAGAGTGCCCGGGGCGGGGGTCGAACCCGCACGCCTTGCGGCAGCCGCTTTTAAGGCGGCCGTGTCTGCCGTTCCACCACCCGGGCGGGTGACCCCGACGCGACGACACGCGTGGTGCAGTGCCACGGTAGCGGTTTCCCGCCCGCTGCGGCGTCCCGTGCCGGGCACTCGCACTAGGGTCGAGGCCGTGAGCAGCGTCGCACCCACCGCACGCGAAAACGGCGTGTCCGAGAGGGCGATCCGCACCACCGATCGGGTACGCCTGCCACGCCCGGCCCGGCTGCTGACGGCCGTCTCCCGGCATCGCGCCGACCTGCTGGTGGGACTGGCGTTCGTGGTGCTGGCGGGCTGGCTCACGCACGGGCTCTGGCCCGACCCGACCGGCCGGGTACTCGCTCTCAACCCCGAGGACCAGGTCCTCTACGAGTGGTTCCTGACCGTCGACGCGCGGGTCCTGCTGGGCGACTTCGGGCTGCACACCGACCGGCTCAACGCCCCGGACGGGGTGAACCTGATGGCCAACACCTCGGTCATCGCCCTCGGCCTACTGTTCGCGCCGGTCACCCTGGCGTTCGGCGCGCCGGTCACCTTCGCCCTGCTCGCCGCCGCCAACCTGGCCGCCACCGCGACCGCGTGGTATCTGCTGTACGCCCGGATGCTGCGCGTCCACCGCCTGGCCGCCGTCCTGGGCGGTGCGTCGTGCGGCTTCGGCCCCGGGATGGTCTCGCAGACCAACAGCCACCTGCACATGACCGCCCAGTGGCTGCTGCCGGTCGTGGTCTGGCTGGTGGTGCGCCTGCTCCGGGCTGCCGAGGCTGCCGGGCGGGCCGGGCCGGGCCGGCGGCGGCTGGTGACCTCCGCCGTGGGGCTCGCGGCCGTGGTCTGCGCCCAGGTCTTCGTCGGCGAGGAGGTGCTGTTCCTCACCGCCGTCACGCTGCTGGTGATGGCGGTGACCGTGGCCGCCGTGGACCGGGACCTGACCCGCCGCGCGCTGCCCGCCTTCGTCGGCGGGATGGCGCTCGCCACCGGGCTTGCCCTGCTGGTGCTCGCCCGCCCGCTGTGGCTCCAGTTCGCCGGGCCGCTGGGCGTCGCCGACGGCATGTTCAGCCCGCACTACTTCTCGGCCGACCTGCGGAGCTGGTGGGCGGTCTCGCCGTTGACCCTGCTCGGTGACGAGCGCTCGGCCGAGCTGACCACCGGACCGGCGGAGTACAACACCTTCCTGGGCTGGCCCCTGCTGGTGGTGACCGCCGGGTGTGCGCTCTGGCTGCGGCGTCGCCCGCTGGTGCTGGCCTGCCTCGCCGGCATCCTGGTGATGGGCACGCTCTCGCTCGGTCCGGAGGTGGTGCACCGGGGCGAGGGCACCGGCCTGCCCGGGCCGTACGCACTGCTGGCCGGGCTCCCGGTGGTGGACGGCGCGCTGCCGATGCGCTTCGCCCTGGCGGTGCCGCCGCTGGCGGCGACGATCCTGGTGATCGCCCTGGACCGGGCGCTGCGCGCGGACCGACGCACCCGACGACTGGCGCTGGTGACGGCCGGTGTGGTGCTCCTACCGCTGGTTCCGACGCCGCTGCCCACCGCGGCGCGGACGCCGGTGCCCGAGTTCGTCACCGGCGGACACTGGCGGACCTGCGTCGAACCGGGCGGGATGCTGATGCCGGTGCCGCCGGCGACGCCGAAGGACCCCTGGCCGATGCGGTGGTCGACGGCGGCCGACGCCGCGTTCGGCATACCGGAGGGCTTCTTCATCGGCCCGCACGGTCGGGGCGGCAGCGCCGCGATGGGGGTGGCCCCACGGCCCACCTCCACGCTGCTGGCCGAGGTGGCCCGCAGCGGCCTCCGCCCGGTGGTCGGTGAGAACCAGCGCCGCCGGGCCGCCGACGACGTGCGGCACTGGAACGTCTCCTGCGTGGTGCTGGCGGTCGCCACCACGCACGCGGAGAGCCTGCGGCTGACCCTGGAGGCGCTCTACGGGCCGTCGACCCGGGTGACGGACGCGTGGATCTGGCGGGTCTGAGCCCGCGCGGCCGGTGGGCCGCGCGGGCTCGGACCACTACGCCTTGGAGCCCGGGTAGGACGCCTCGGCGAACTCCTCGCGCGGGTCGTGCAACTGACCGAGGGCGACCACCTCACGCTTGAGGAAGAACGCCAGCGTCCAGTCGACCACCACCCGGACCTTGCGGTTGAACGAGGGGATGCGGCTCATGTGGTACGTCCGGTGCATGAACCAGGCCGGCCAGCCGGTCATCTTGATGCCGTAGACCTGGGCCACGCCCTTGTGCAGGCCAAGGCTGGCCACGCTGCCGGCGTGCTTGTGCTTGTAGTCGACCGGCTGCCCGCCCCGGACCACGGCGACGATGTTGTCGGCCATCCGCTGCGCCTGACGCACCGCGTGCTGGGCGCTCGGCGAGCAGAAGTTGCCCGGCGGCTTGGTCAGGTCCGGTACGGCGGCGCAGTCCCCGGCGCTCCAGGCGCCCTCGACCACCCGGTCACCGTCGACCACCTGGAGGGTGGGCCGGCAGGTGACCCGACGCCGCTCGTCGCGCGGGAAGTCGGTGGCGTCCAGCATCGGCGCCGGCTTCACACCGGCCGTCCAGACGATGGTGTCCGAGCTGAAGCTGTCCCCGTCGGAGAGCTTGACCATCCCGTCGACGCAGGACTCCAGGCGGGTGTCCAGCCGGATGTCCATGTCCCGCTTCAGCAACTGCTGCACGGTGTAGGCGCCCATGTCCCGGTCGACCTCGGGAAGCACCCGTTGGGTGGCCTCGACCAGCACCCACCGCATGTCCGACGGCTCGAGCTCCGGGTAGTACTTCAGCGCGTGCCGGGCCATGTCCTCCATCTCGGCGAGCGCCTCGATGCCGGCGTACCCGCCGCCGACGAAGACGAAGGTGAGGGCGCGACGCCGTACCTCCGGGTCGGTCGTCGCAGCCGCCACGTCCAACTGCTCCAACACATGGTTGCGCAGGTAGATGGCCTCGCCGATGGTCTTGAACCCGATGCCGTGCTCGTGCAGGCCGGGAATGGGCAGGGTCCGGGAGACCGAACCCGGTGCGACCACGATGTGGTCGTACGCGATCTCGCGGGGCGGGCCGATGATCGGCTGCACGGTGGCGGTCTTGCGGTCGTGCTCGATGCGGGTCACCGCACCGGCCATCACCGTGCACCGCCGCAACTCGCGACGCAGTGGCACCACGGAGTGCCGCGGCGAGATGTTCCCTCCCGATGCCTCGGGGAGGAACGGCTGGTAGGTCATGTGCGGCTGCGGGTCGACGACGACGACCTCGGCCTCACGGGAGCTGAGCTTCTTCGACAGGCGCAGGGCCGCGTAGAGCCCGACGTGCCCGGCACCCACCACAAGGATCCGCTTCGGATTCACGCCTACATCTTTCCCGCGCCAGCGCCGGTAACCCCGCTCGCGGCACCCTTCTGTGACCGAGCACAACCTCAGTGTGACCCGCGCTACCGCAGGGACGAAACCGGACGAATCACAGGAGCCCCGCAGGCTTCGCCGGTCCCGCCGGAACCGTCGCTCACCTGCGTCGCAGCAGCCAGGCCAGCATCGCGGTCAACCCGACGACCACCAGCAGACCGACGATGGTGACCGGCATCCGGCCGGTGCCGTCGCTGCCGACCCGGGCCAACTCGACCAGCAGCACCCCGAGGACCGACGTGGCGAGCACCACTGCGCCCGCCCGTGTGAGCCAACGCACGATCAGGTCCGGGTCCACCGTCGCGTCGTACGGCAGCAGCGCCGCCAGGGCGGTCAGCGTGTGCGCGAGGTAGAGCAGCGCCGCCACGACCAGCAGTCGCCACAGCGCGATCGGCCGCTCGTGCAGGTCGGTGGCGAGCACCCAGCCGGCGACCGTGACCAGCGCGGCGAAGCTCGGCCAGAACCGGTTCGGCGACACCGCGGGCGCCACCGCGACCACGGCCAGCGCACCGAGCGTCTGTCCCTGGAGCATCTGCACGGGGTACGACAGCAGCAACCCGGCGAACGTGACGAGGAAGACGCCCAGACGGAGAAGGATCGGGGCCAGGGTGATCCGACCGGCCGCCGTGCGTACCGCCCTGAGCCGCGCGATCACCGGCCACCCACCCGGGGTGCGGTGGCCAGCCGGGCCACGTCCCGCAGCACCTGGTCCAGGCTGCCCGCACCGGCCCAGGGCACCACCGGCACCCCGTGCTCGCGGAGCTGGGCGATCATCGTGTCCCGGTCCAGTCGCCACAGCCGGTACGCCACCTCGGCCCAGCCCCGGTCGGTCGGCGGGGTCAGGTCGGCGGGCAGGGTGTCCACCGCGACCACGAACCGCCCCGAGCGGGCCAGCCGGGCCAGCATCTGCGCCGACCGCTCCTCCAGCAACGGCGTGAGCACCACCACCAGCGCGTCGGCGGAGAGCACCTGCGGCCCGAACACCTGGTCGTAGGGCTCGTGCGGGGAGGACTGCGCCTTCACGTCCAACAGCCACTCCAGGACCGTCAGGTACTGGCGACGCCCGGTGGCCGGGCGCAGGCGTCGGGCGCTGGGGCCGTACTCCAGCAACGACACCCGGTCACCCCGGTGCAGGTAGTGCTCGGCGATGGCGGCGGCGGCCCGGACCGTGGTGTCCAGCACCGAGGCGGTTCCGGCGATCCCGCCGGAACGGCCCGCCTCGGCGAGCACGTCGAGCAGCACGACCACCTCGGCGTCCCGGTCGGAGAGGGTGGACGCGACGTGCAGTTGCCGGGCCCGCAGCGACACCCGCCAGTCGATCCGGCGCAACCGGTCGCCGGGCGCGAACACCCGGACCCCGGCCAGTTCGCCGCCCTCACCGGGCCGGCGCGAATGGTGCGCGCCGACCAGGCCGGCGGCCCGGGGCATCGCCTCGACCGCCTCGAACGGCTCGGTCTTCGGGTACACCTTGGCTCTGAGCGGCTCGGCGTACACCGCGCGGGAGGTCAGCAGGCCCTGTCCGGCGGCGACCCGGGCACCGGCCGGGCCGATCCGGTGCCGCCCCCAGCGCAGCGCGGTGCCGGAGAGTTCCAGGTCGACCGCGGTGTCCGGACCGACGGAGGTGACGAAGGGCCGATCGGTCGGCGACGACCGCCGGCCGCCGGAGGTGTCGGCACCGGCGAGGGCCACCCGGGTCACCCGCAGCCACGGCGAGACCCGGGTACGCAGCACCGCCATGTCGTACGGCACGCTGCCCGGGTTGCCGACGCTGACCGTACCGCTCACCTCACCGCCCTCCACCAGGTGCGCCCCGTCGGCGGTGATCCACACCTGGGGCAGCTCGGTCGGTCGACGGCGCAACGCGTACGCGGTGCCGAGCGCGAACGGAACGGCGAGCACGACCAGGTCGACCCGGCCCAGCAGCACCGCGGCGGCCAACAACAGGCCGGTGAGCAGCACCGCTCGGCCGAGCGCCGCAGTGGGCGTCCAGCTCGGCGGGGCCGGTCGGTCCGGAGCGGTCACGACGGGTCAGTGTCCCGGTCCACCGGCGGCGTAACTGGGCAGCGCGCCACTGGCCGGTGCGGGGGTGCCGTCGAGGACCTCGCCGACGACGAAGGACGGATCCACCCGGCGCAGCCACATCTCCGGTCGCAGCGTGATCCGGTGCGCCAACGCCGGTGCCGCGACCTCCTTGACGTCCTCCGGGACCACGTAGTCCCGGCCGGAGAGCACGGCCCGCACCCGGGCCAGCAGCAGCAGCGCCAGCGAGCCGCGCGGCGAGGCGCCGACCAGCACCGACGGGTGTTCCCGGGTGGCCGCGGTCAACGAGACGATGTACCGGCCGACCGAGTCCTCCACCACCACGTCCTCCAACGCCGCCTGCATGGCGCGCAGGGTCGCGGCGTCGACGACCGCCTCGATCTCGGCCTCCTCGCGGCGGCGGGCCATCCGCCGACGCAGCACCTCCCACTCCTCCTCGTGCTCCGGGTACCCGAACGACACCCGCAGCAGGAAACGGTCGAGCTGCGCCTCCGGCAGCGGGTAGGTGCCCTCGTACTCGATCGGGTTGGCGGTGGCGAGCACGTGGAAGGGCTCGTCCAGGCGGTAGGTGACCCCCTCCACCGAGACCTGCTTCTCCTGCATCGCCTCCAGCAGGGCGGACTGGGTCTTCGGCGGCGTCCGGTTGATCTCGTCGGCCAGCAGCAGGTTGGTGAAGACCGGCCCGGCCCGGAAGGTGAAGTCGCCACTGCGCTGGTCATAGAGGAACGACCCGGTGACGTCGGCGGGCAGCAGGTCCGGAGTGAACTGGAGTCGGCGGAAGTCCAGCCCGAGCGCCTGGGCGAAGGACCGCGCGGTCAGCGTCTTGCCCAGGCCGGGCAGATCCTCCAGCAGCACGTGTCCACCGGCGAGGATGCCGGCGAGGACCAGTTCCAGCGAGTCCCGCTTGCCGACGACGACCTGGCCCACCGCGTCCAGCACCGCCCGGGCGAGGCGGCCGACCTCGGAGGGGGGCATCGTCCGGACGACGTCGTTCATCAGATCTTCTCCAGTTCGGCGACGATCGCCGCGAGATCGCGCGGCGAGGGGGTACGGCGGGGCGGGTTGTCCAGGAACGTCGACAGTCGCTGCCCCAGCAGGGCGCGGGCCCGGCCGGGATCGGACTCGCGGGTCACGCCGTGCTTGAGCCGCAGCCGCTCGTCGGCCAGCTCGGCGAGGCGCGGCAGGATCACCTGGGAGAAGCGTTCGGGCCGGGTCTTGGACCACTCCAGGGGGAGTTCCCATCCGTTGACCGCGGTCCGCAGCGCGTCCCGGGCGTCCCAGTTGTACATCCCCTCCTCCTCCCCGTGCTGCTGCGGTCGCGACGCACCCCGTCCGGAGCGCGGCGGCGGGGCGAGCGTGGCGACGATGCGGCGTACCGCGAGCACGGTGATCACTCCGGCGACCAGCACCACCAGGGACACCCGCAACCCGACCGCCCGCAACCCGGCGATCAGGACGACGGTCGCGGCGGCGGTGACGCCGAGGAACCCGAGCACGCTCCGCAGCCGCCCACCACGGGGCTGTTCCTGCTGGACCTGCCGTTCCTCCTCGAAGCTGAGCAGGTCGTCGATACTGGTCTTACTCACGACGTCACCTGGTCCTGCTCGACGGTGGCGGTGAGTTCGCCGCGCAACCGTCGCAGGGCGGCGCGGGCCTGGTCGCGGGTGCGCTCCTCGACCGGGCGGGTCGCGTACCGCGCCTCGCGGTAGACCTGCGCCAGCTCGGCCAGCACGTCGGCGCTGACGATCGCCGGTACACCGTTGGCGGAGTCGCCGCGCAGCAGGCGGGTGACCAGGTCGGTGGGGGTGTCGCCGGCCAGTCGGGGCACCCCGACACCGGCGGCGGCCTCTTCGAGGCGCACCCAACAGGCGATCACCGCGGTCCTCGGGTCGACGTCCCGGTCGTCCAGGTCGACCAGCCCGGCGTCGACGGCGGCGACCACCTCACGGGCGGTGCCGGCGGCGCTGCGGCGGGCCGGACGGGCGGGCAGTCTCCGGGTGACCCGGCGGGCCATACCCCGGAACACCGTCCAGGCGAGGTAGCCGATGACCACCAGCAGAACGGCGCTGAGCAGGGCCAGCGCCACCGTGCCGAGCCAGGAGGGGATCTCCGTCCGGGTCTGTTCGGCGGCCTCGCGCGGTTCGGCCGGGATCGAGGGACGCGGGTCGTCGGTCGGGTACTCCAACACGAACGGGGCGTCCTGCATGGCCGGCGGGATCCGGCTCGCGCCGATCGACGAGTGCGCGGCGGCCAGCGTGACGACGGCGAGCAGACCGATCACCGCCGTGACGGGCCACCACTTGCGCAGCAGGTCCACTCCGACCTACCTTCGCTCCACCAGGGCGTACGGCGGGCTCGTCTGCGTCACGTCCGCCATCTCCACCACCCCGCAGCGTCAGTCCAACCCGGCCAGTCGTCTCGCCCGGGCGAACACCTCGTCAAGCATTCCCGGTGTCAGCCGTCCGGTGAAGGTGTTCTGCTGGCTGACGTGGTAGCAACCGAGCAGTTCCGGTACGGCCGTGCCGGACCAGTGTGCCCCATGGCCGAAGGACGGTCGCGGGCTGGGCGCAGGCACGCCGTACACGTGGCGTGCCACCGGCCACCACGCGGCCCAGGCGAAGGCACCCAGCGCCACCACCACCCGCAGCGTCGGGCGGATCAGGTCGACCTCCCGGTGCAGCCAGGGCGCGCAGGTGTCCCGCTCGGCGGGGCTCGGCTTGTTGTCCGGCGGGGCACACCGCACCGCCGCGAAGACCCGGGTGTGCCGCAGGGTCAGCCCGTCGTCGGCGGCCACGCTGGTCGGCTGGTTCGCCAAACCGGCGCGGTGCAGCGCGGCGAAGAGCACGTCGCCGGAGCGATCGCCGGTGAAGACCCGGCCGGTGCGGTTGCCGCCGTGCGCCGCCGGGGCCAGCCCGAGCACGGCGATCCGGGCCTCGGGGTCACCGAAGCCGGGTACCGGTCGGCCCCAGTACTCCTGGTCGCGGAAGGCGGCACGTCTGGTCCGCGCCACCTCCTCCCGCCAGGTCACGAGCCGGGGGCAGGCGAAGCAGTCGGTGACGGCCGCGTCGAGGTCGGCCAGGTCGGCCGCCCGTGTGGCGCGGGCGACCACGTCGGCCGGGGTACGCGACTCAGCCAAGCTTGGCCCGGAACAGTTCGAGCGTGCGGGCCCAGGCGCTGGTGGCGGCACGCAGGTCGAACTTCTCCGGCCGGTCCTCGTTGAAGAAGGCGTGCGCGGTGCCCGGGTAGTCGTGCAACTGGCACGTGCCACCGGCGTTCTCGATCGCCCGGCGTACCGCCTGGACGCCCGGGTCGGTGGAGGTGCCGTCCGCCTCGGAGCAGTGCACGAGCGCGTCCTTGCCGGCGTAGTCGGTCCACTCCGGACGCATGCCCTCCCAGGGCAGCCGGGGGTAGAACGCGGCGGCGGCGACGATCCGCTCGGAGTGGCTGGCCGCCCAGAGCGCCAGGCTCGCTCCGGCGCAGAAGCCCGCGCAGCCGACCTTCCCGGTCACCTCGGTGCGCCCGGCGAGGTACTCGGCGGCCACCGCGATCTCGCGCGCCGCCTCGTCCATCTGCGGACCGTTCAACAGCCGCCGGGGCTCGCTCGGCTTGCCGGCCGGCTCGCCGTGCCGGAAGTCCGGCGCGAGGGCCACGAAGCCCGCCTCGGCGAAGCGGTCCACCACCGACCGGATCTGCGGCACCAGCCCCCACCAGTCCTGGATGACGATGACCGCAGGGCTGGCCGTGCCACTGGCGGGCACCGCGAGGTACCCCTCGCCGGCACCTCCGTCGCCACGGTAAGTAACCATCTCGCCCATCGGCCCATCCTCCTAGCGGTCAGTCATCGTTGGCTGGTCGCCCAGTGGTCGTACGTGTCGGTAGCCTGCCACGCGGTGACCATCGCTAGGAAGATGCGGGAGCAGTGGTGTTCACCTCCCGTTCGCGGGCCTCAGGCCGTGGACTGCGCCAGGCTCCACGCGATGCCGTCGAGGATGTCGTGCTCGGAGGCGACGACCGAGTCCATCCCGGCCCGTTCCATGATGACGCGGAGGACGAGCGCGCCCGCGCCGATCACGTCGGCCCGGCCCGGGTGCATCACCGGGATCGCCAACCGCTGTTCCCGATCCGCCGCCAGCAGTTCGGCGGTCACCTGCGCCACCCGGTCGTACGACACCCGGGCGTGGTGGATGCGGGTCGGGTCGTACCCGGTGAGGCCCTGGGCGATCGCGACCACGGTGGTGACCGACCCGGCGAGCCCGACCAGCGTGGCCGCCTCGCGTCCCGGCACCACCGTCAGCGCGCGGTCGACCGCCACCGCGATGTCGGCCTGCGCGGCGGCGATCTCGTCCAGCCCGGGCGGATCCCCGTGCAGGTGCCGCTCGGTCATCCGGACGCAGCCGATGTCCATCGAGATCGCCGCGTCGACACCGCCGTCCCGGGTGCCGACCACGAACTCGGTGGAGCCGCCGCCGATGTCCACCACCAGGTACGGCGACCGCGCGTCGGACGGCAGTCCGCGGACCGCACCGGTGAAGGAGAGCCGGGCCTCCTCGTCGCCGCTGACCACCTCGGGCGCCACGCCCAGCGTCTGCTGCACCATGGCCCGGAACTCGGCTGCGTTCTCCGCGTCCCGGCTGGCCGAGGTGGCGCACATCCGCACCCGTTCGACACCCGACTTCTCGATCTCGGCGGCGTAGTCGACCAGTGCGACCCGGGTCCGCTCGATCGCCTCGGGGGCGAGCCGTCCGGTGGCGTCGACGCCCTGGCCCAGCCGGACGATCTCCATCCGCCGGGACACGTCGACCAGCGGCGCGGACGGCCCGGCCGACGGGTCGGGCAGGTCGGCGACCAGCAAGCGGATCGAGTTGGTGCCACAGTCGATGGCGGCCACACGCGTCGTCACGACGGTCACCCTACAGTCGGCCACCCGGCGTCACAGACGCAGCAGCATCCGGGTGTTGCCCAGTGTGTTCGGCTTGACCCGTTCCAGGTCGAGGAACTCCGCGACCCCCTCGTCGTACGAGCGCAGCAACTGCTCGTAGACGGGGTGCGGCACCGGGGCGCCGTCGATCTCGGTGAAGCCGAACGAGCCGAAGAACCGGGTCTCGAAGGTGAGTACGAAGATCCGGGCGATGCCCAGGTCCCGTGCCGCCTCGATCAGCTCGGCCACGATCCGGTGCCCGATCCGCCGGCCCCGGCAGGTCGGGTCGACCGCCACCGTCCGGATCTCGGCCAGGTCCTCCCACATCACGTGCAGCGCGCCGCAGCCCACCACCGCGCCGTCGGCGACCCGGCTGGCGACCCGGAACTCCTGCACGTGCTCGTAGAGCGTGACGGTGGCCTTGCTGAGCAGCCGCCGGTCGTCGGTGTAGGTGTCCACCAGTCGGCGGATGGCGCGTACGTCGGCGGTGCGGGCGGGCCGGACCAGGATGTCGTCGGCCCCGTCCGGAGCGGGCTCGCCGCTCACTCGGCGTCCGGCACGTCGACGCACCGGCCCGCCGCCCACCAGGGCTCGACCAGGTCCAGGGTCTCGTCACCGAACGGGTTCACGCCGGGCCCGGCGCCGAGCGCGTGACCGAGGTGGACGTGCAGGCACTTCACCCGGCCGGGCATCCCGCCGGCCGAGATGCCGGCGATCTCGGGGACCTCGGCGATCGAGTCCCGCCGGGTCAGATAGTCCTCGTGTGCGGCCCGGTAGCGGGCGGCCAACTCCGGGTCGGCGGCCAACCGGTCGGCCATCTCCCGCATCAACCCGGCCGACTCCAACCGGCTGCACGCCGCGGTCGCGCGGGGGCAGGTCAGGTAGTAGAGCGTCGGGAAGGGGGTGCCGTCGGCCAGCCGGGGCGTCGTCTCCACCACGTCGGGCAGACCACACGGGCAGCGGTGCGCCACCGCCCGGGTGCCGCGCGGCGGGCGTCCGAGCTGCGCGGCCACCGCGGCGAGGTCGGCCTCCGTGGCCGGCTCCCGCTTCGGTGGGGGTACGGAGGCCGCCGCCGGCTCCTGCGGTGGTACGACAGTCACGGTGCCATCTCTCGTTCGTGCGGGGGTGGTCGGTGCTCAGTCGGCGGTCGGGGTGGCGTCGGCGGCGCGCACGCTGGACCAGAGCGTGTCGTACCAACGGTCCGGTGTGGACGGGGTGCCGGGCTCGGCGGTGCCGGCGTCCCGGGCGGCGCCGGCCGGGTCGTCGAGCAGCACCACCAACTTCTCACCCGGCCGGGTCATGAAGAACCGCTCCCGCGCCTTGGCCTCGATGAACGCGTCGTCCTGCCACTTCTCGGCCTCCTCGGTCAGCTCGGCGATCAGCTTGCGCTGGGCGTCCTGCGAGGACTCCATCCGCTCGATGTCGGCCTGCTGGTCGAGGTAGACCCGGACCGGGTACGTGTAGGCGAGGGCGAGCGCGATCAGCACCGCGACCAGCACGGTGGCCCGGCCTGTGAGACCTCGGGATTGGGGTGCGGAGAGCCGGGTGACGCCGCCTGCGGCGGCGCGCCGGGCTGCGGCGGGCCGCTTGGCGGAGCGTACGCCCTCGGCACCGCGGGCGGCCGACGGCGCCCGGCCGGCGGTGGTGCGCGACTCGGCGCGGACACCTCCGCCGTCCCGGACCGTGCCCCGGCCGACGCCGGGCCGACCGGTGCGGCCCGGCCGGCGGGCCGGACGTTGACCACCCGGCGTGCGGCGCTGCTGCATCACACCCCTCCCCCGAGGTTCACCACCCGTCAGGCGGAACGGTAACGCGGGAAGGCACCCGCACCGGCGTACCGCGCCGCGTCGGCCAGCTCCTCCTCGATCCGCAGGAGCTGGTTGTACTTGGCCACCCGGTCGGAGCGGGCCGGGGCGCCGGTCTTGATCTGGCCGCAGCCGGTGGCCACCGCGAGGTCGGCGATGGTGGTGTCCTCGGTCTCGCCGGACCGGTGGCTCATCATGCACTTGAAGCCGGCCCGGTGGGCCAGGTCGACCGCGTCCAGGGTCTCGGTCAGCGAGCCGATCTGGTTGACCTTCACCAGCACCGCGTTGGCCGCCCGCTCGGTGATGCCCCGGGCGATGCGCTGCGGGTTGGTGACGAACAGGTCGTCACCGACGATCTGGACCCGGTCGCCGATCGCGGCGGTCAGCGTCTGCCAGCCGCTCCAGTCGTCCTCGGCCAGCGGGTCCTCGATCGACACGATCGGGTACGCGTCGGCGAGCTTGGTGTAGTACTCGCTCATCTCCTCGGCGCTCTTGGCGACGCCCTCGAAGGTGTAGCGCCCGTCGGCGAAGAACTCGGTGGCGGCCACGTCCAGGGCGAAGACGATGTCGGTGCCGAGCGTGTAGCCGGCCTTCTCCACCGCCTCGGCGATCAGGTCCAGGGCGGCGGCGTTGGTGGGCAGGTTCGGGGCGAATCCGCCCTCGTCGCCGAGCCCGGTCGACAGGTCCTTCTTCTTCAGCACGGACTTGAGCGCGTGGTAGACCTCGGCGCCGGAGCGCAGCGCCTCCCGGAAGCTCGGCGCGCCGATCGGCGCGATCATGAACTCCTGGATGTCGACGTTGCTGTCGGCGTGCGCCCCACCGTTGAGGATGTTCATCATCGGGACCGGGAGCAGGTGCGCGTTCGGACCGCCCAGGTAGCGGAAGAGGCTCAGCCCGGCGCTGCCGGCAGCCGCCTTGGCCACCGCCAGCGAGACGCCGAGGATGGCGTTGGCGCCCAGCTCGCCCTTGTTGTCGGAGCCGTCGATGTCCAGCATCTTCTGGTCGATCACCCGCTGCTCGCTGGCGTCGTACCCGATGAGCTGGTCGACGATGCGGTCCTCGATGTTGGCGACCGCCTTCTCCACTCCCTTGCCCAGGTAGCGGCCCTTGTCACCGTCGCGCAGCTCGACCGCCTCGAAGGCGCCGGTCGAGGCGCCGGAGGGCACCGCCGCCCGGGAGACCGTGCCGTCGTCCAGCCCGACCTCGACCTCGACCGTCGGGTTGCCCCGCGAGTCCAGGATCTCCCGAGCCTCGATTACCTCGATGGTTGCCACTGAGTCGCTCCTCGTTCGTGTCGTCTCGTGCGGTATGGGCCGCGACGGTGCGGCTGAGGCAGGTGTTGAACGCAGCGTATCGGTCCCCGTTCCCGCGCACCGCGACCGGGCGGGCCACGACCCGCTCCGTGACCGCCGACGGGTCGGACATTCCCGAATTCTCGTGCGTCAACCGGCAACGAGTTTGCACGAGCGGGACCTGATCGATCAGGCTTGGCGCCATGCCCGCCGCCTCGACCACCCTCCGTACGCTCGCCGTGTCGGTCATCGCGTTGCTCACCGTCACCGGCTGTCAGGCTCTGGACGACGCCGGACGGGCCATGGGACGGGCCGACGTGGTCAACGAACTGGCCGCCCGCATCGACCGGGCGCTGGAGTTGACCTACTCGGCGCAGTACCAACTCTCCGGCGGACGGACCGCGTCGATCAACCAGTCGCAGGACCCGGCCCGGTCGGCGTACGAGTGGCCGGACGGCAAGCTCACCGTGACCGCCGAGGCGACCACCCGCTGCGCGGCCGACGAGGGGCGGACGGTCTGCACGCTCGAACCGCCTCCCGCTCCGAACAGCAAGCCACCGGTGGTCGTCTTCGCCGCCGCCGAACGCGAGGGACTGATCACGCCCCCGCTGGTGATGGGCCTGCTGACCAGCGCGGCACTGGATCCCGGCGCGGTCATCACCCAGCGCGAGAACACCATCGCCGGGCACCACGCCACCTGCGTCGACGTGCGGCAGACCGCCGAGAGCTTCAACGCCTGCGTGACCGCCGAAGGCGTGCTCGGCAGCTTCACCGGCCAGATCGACGGCCTGCCGGTGGAGTTGGCATTGAGCCGCTACCAGGAGCAGGTCGACGGCGCCGCGTTCGAGCTGCCGCCGGGCGCCGGCGTGGTGGACCGCCGACCCGCCACCTGAGGCTCAGAGCCCGAGCAGGGTACGCAGGTGGCGCGGGGGCGGGCAGTCGTGCGCCAGCATCTCGTCGTGCCAGTCCCGTAGCGCCACCTCCGGCGGGCGGGCCGCCGCGATGTCGGCGACCTCCGCGTACCCGACGAAGTACGTGGAGAGCTGGGCCGAGGTGAGCAGCGAACGGCGCCACTTGCCGGCCGCCTCGCCCTCCTCCTGGAAGCCCCGCCCGGTCAGCAACGCCATCGCCTCCGCCTCGGGCACCTCCTCGGCGTGCACCAACTGGTCCAGCAACGCGTTGAGGGTCATCCGCAACTGCATCTTGAGCTGCTGCAACCGCACCGGCAGGCCGCCGAAGCCGTGCCCGGCCATCAACTCCTCGGCGTAGACCGCCCAGCCCTCGACGAACGGACCGGACCGGGTCAGCGCCCGGACCCGGGTGGTGCCCCGGTGGCGGCGGGCGTGGGCGAGCTGGAGGAAGTGACCGGGCATAGCCTCGTGCACGGTCAGGTTTCTGATCATGTGGTCGTTGTACTCGCGGTAGAACGACTCCACCCGATGCGCCGGCCAGTCCGTCGGAGTCGGCGCGATGCAGTAGAACGTGGGCAGGTCGGCGGTCTCCAGCCCGCCCGGCGCGTCGCAGTAGGCCACCGCCACCCCGCGCGCGAACTGCGGCATCACCTGGATCACGCAGGGGTCGTCCGGCACGCTCACCAGGCCGTACGCGCGGACGACGTCACTCGCCTCGTCCATGGTGATCGAGGCCAGGTCGACGATGGTGTGGTCGTCCGGGTGCTCGGCGGCGAGCAGGTCCAACGCGCGGCGTACCGTCTCGTCGTCGGCCGGACCGCCGACCAGCTCGACCGCCGCCGCGCGGATCTCCTCTCCGACCCGGTCCAGGTTGGCCCACGCCCGCCGCTGGATCTCGGCGGCGCCCAGCTCGGTGTCGAGGGTGTGCCACAGGCGGGCCTCCCAGCGCCGCCGTCCCAACCGGGGGTCCCGTCCCGGCCCGTCGTCGGCCGCCAGGCCGGTACGCAGCCAGGCGACGAACTCCTCCAGCGCGGCGATCGCCACGGTGGCCGCCGGCTCGATCCGGTCGGCCAGCGCCGGTGCCTGCGCGAGCAGTTCCGGTACCTCGTCCCGGACCAGCGCGGCGGCACCGGTGAACTGCCCGACCGCCGTCTCGGCGTGGATCCGGGGCATGTCGCGCAACGTCGCCCGCGCGGTCGACATCGCGTCCGGTACGGCGGCGAGCCGCCCGGCGAGCGCGGTCAGCCGCTCCTCGACCGGCGCGTACGGCCGGGCGACGAGGGCGTGCAGCAGCGGGCCGGGATTGTGCGCGAGCGGGTCCCACTCGTGCGCCCGGATCTCGGTCAGCTCGAAGAGTTCCCGGTCGACCGCCGCCGCGAGCAGGGCGTGGTCCACCTGCTCCTCGACGTCGCCCGGATCCGGGTCGATCTCGCACAGCACACTGGCCGCGTCCACCAGCATCGCCCGGTCGGCGGCCACCGCGTCGGCGGAGAGATCCGGCAACCGGTCGTCGTACCGGTGGTCACCGACCGAGGTGGCCACCCCTGGCCGACTGACCAGCAACGCCTCGACGATCCGCTCCGCCACCACCTCGAACTTCTCCACCCCCCGACCCTAACCACCCCACCCGTCCGCCACCTCCGCCAACCCACTCCGGTGAGCCCCGCCCGCCGCAAACGGTCCACCCACTCCGGTGATCAAGGAGTTCGCGTCGTGCCAACACGGTTTCCCGGCCGCAAACCTCTTGATCACGGGGCCATGCCACCGGTAGGCGGTCGGGGGTATGCCGCCGGTAGCGCGACGGGCCCGCCCCGGGTCGCGCACCACGGAAGAGATGGGCGACCAGGGGCGGGCACAAGGTTGGAGTTACATGGTGGGTCGACCGGAACCGGGGCAGGTGCCCCGGCTACCCATCGCCTGGTGCGGTGGGCAGGCCGATCCTGGAGGAACGCCTACGCGCGCTCCGCATGTGCTGCACTGACTGCCGGGAGGCATGTACGGACTCCTTCAGGGAAGCGGTAGTCCGGGTGCGGGTCCACCTCCGGCTCGCGACCACTACCAGCCGCGACCGTTACGTGGAGGTAGACCGTCGCGCCGTCGGCGCACTTGATCCTCAGCGCCGAGGGCGACAGCCACACCCCGGGGAGGTCGCACGTGTCCCACTCCGCGAACGCGGCGGGTCGTGCGAAGTCGAGTAGCCGGGTAGTGAAGGCGAGCATCCGGATAGCCCGCTGAGCGGGGGGCGGCATCTCCGCCGGCAGGGGAACCGACTTCGGTGCCGGGCGCGGCGATGACGTCGCGGCCAGCAGAGCTGACGAGCCGGACCGGTGGGTGACCCGTACTCCGGGGGGCGACTGTTCACCAGCGGTCGTGTCTCGCCCGTACCGCTCTACCGCCTCGTGGTCCGGGTGATCACTGGCGCGATACAGGGTCGCCAGGACGTCCAGAACTTCGGTCACCTGCATTCCGTCTCCGATCTCCACTGCCCAAGCCGGGCCAAGTCTAGGCGTGCTCGTCGGCGGTGCCCTCGCCCTGCGCACGTTCAACGACATCACCCTGCCCCTGGATGGGTGGCCATCTCAGCGGCGGCGCTCTCGCTTAGACCGCACCAGCCCGGACAGACCGGATCTGCCGGGCCAGCAGGAGTTTGTGCTTCCACGGGGAGCCTCCTCGTTATGGTCGATCGGATGGTTGATCCATTGCATGAACCGGTCGTTGAACGTGGCGAGATCGGGAGTGAAGCCGAGCGTGACGATGTCGTCCACGGCATCCCGCATCGAGAGCGCGAGGTAGAAGACAAGCGCCAACGTGTGGCCCGCGTACTCATGGAGGAGGGCCAGCTTCGCCGGGCTGCACGGCCAGTGCGCCCCGCAGGCGCGGCACCGCCAGAGCGGCCGACTGGGAACATGCTCGCGGCTCACGATGCACGCCCCAGGCCGCGCAGCGTCTGACCGAGGGTCCGCAGGTCCCCGGCCTGGCCCCAAATGATCTTTATCGAGTCGTCTCCTGGCCGCAGCGTGAGCCGAGTGGCCAGGCCGGGTACACGACTCGGCGTCAGGACCGGGCCGGAGACCACGCTGTCGGGCCGCTGCGGCACGCGCGTCGGCTTGCACCTGTCGCAGACGCAGGCGTGGCCGCGTCCGCGCCGACGGCGTCCCGACATTTCGCCCCCTCGACTGGTTGGGGAGGGGCGCGCACCCGTGTCCATGATCACCGTGTTGGGTGCGCGCCCCTCAGCAGACGCGACCGCCGGGGAAGTGGGTGTGCCCTCCACCAGCCGCGCCGCCCTGCAACCAACCTGCCATTAGGTGACGAGACAACAACACCGCGTGTCGGTATGGTGTCCGAATATCCACAGTGTTGGGAGGTGTCATGGTGAATGACGCGCTGCGGGTTGCGCTTCAGAGAGCAGGCCACACCACAGAATCCCTGGCTGAAGAAGTCGGTGTAGACCCCAAGACGACGGATCGTTGGGTCAGGGAGGGACGCATCCCTCACCCGTCCACTAGGGCCACCGCAGCTACGGCACTCGGGGTACAGGTGTCGGACATCTGGCCGGACACCGAAAAGCGGCAGCGTGACCTTGTGTGGTTCCGCCCTTGGGAGGCGATCGAACGCGAGGCGCGGTCACTGCGCTCCTACCAACCGTTGCTACTGCCTGGGCTGCTTCAGACAGAGCGGTACGCGCGGGCGCTGTTCATCTCGTCCGGGCGACACACCTCGGAGGAGACAGAGCATCTGGTGACAGCCCGGATGGCTCGCAAGTCTGTGATCGCCGGGGACGGCCCACCGTGGCTGACTGTGGTCATCGACGAACGAGTGCTGCGATGCTCGGTAGGTGGACCTGATGTGATGCGGGAACAGCTCGAATACCTGATCAAGATGTCCGAGCTGCCGCACGTCCGCATCCATGTCGTTCCCCTCTCCGCCGGGATATACGCTGGCTTGTCGGGGCCGTTCGTGCTCGCCACCAGCGCCGACAACCGCACCGCCGGATACCTGGACACACCCCTGCACGGCCACGTGGTCAGTGATCCAGGAGACCTGGTCACCCTGATGGGTGCGTGGGAGAATGTGCGCGGTGAGGCCCTGTCCCACCGGCAGTCGATCGAGTTGATTAGGGAAGTGGCGGAGACATGGACCTGACACACGCCGCTTGGCGCAAGTCCAGCCGCAGCAACGCCAATGGCGGAGACTGCGTCGAGGTGGCCGACAATCTGCCCGGCGTCGTTCTGGTCCGCGACACCAAGGACCGCGACGGCGGCACCCTCCACTGCAGCCCGGGCAACTGGCAGGGGTTCGTCAACCTGGCCAAGCAGATCGGCCCTCTGGGCTGACCCGTACGCAGAAAGCCCCCAGCGCGCTGCTGGGGGCTTCCTCATGCGCCCCACTGCCCCTCAAGAGGAGCGTGGCAGCGTAGCTGTTCGACACGCCGGGTCAGCGCCAGCCACACTGCCACGATCCGGGGAGTGCGTCAGGGAGCGCGGTGCGTCAGGTGGGAGGGCGGGAGGCGGACTCGGCCTCGCGGATGGACTCGGCGTGGGAGAGGGTGGCGCGGCGCAGGGCGGTCTCCGGGTCCAGGCCGGCGGCACGGGCCTCGGCGACGGCGGTCAGCAGGGTGGCACCCAGGGCCGCCTCGGCATCCGGCTGGGCGTCGGGCGACGGCAGCGCGACACCGAGCCCGGCCCGGGCGGCGCGTTCCAGGATCTTGGTGGCCAGCGCCAGCGCGGGCTGACTCACCGCGATGCCGTCGAGCACCGAGTCCCGGGACTTCTCGGCCTGCTTGATCCGCTCCCAGTTCGCGGTGATCTCCTCCAGGCTGCCCGCCTCGGCGTCGGCGAAGACGTGCGGGTTGCGGCGGACCATCTTGTCGACCAGGCCACCGGCCACGTCGTCCACGGTCCACCGCTCGCCCTCGGGCAACTCCTCGGCCAGCCGGGCGTACAGCACCACCTGGAGCAGCACGTCACCGAGTTCCTCACGCAACGCGTCGGTGTCCCCGGCGGCGATCGCGTCGTACGCCTCGTAGCACTCCTCCAGCAGGAACCCGGCCAGACTCCGGTGGGTCTGTGCCCGCTTCCACGGATCACCGCCGGGCGAGAGCAGTCGGTCCAGCACCGCCACCGCGTCGAGCAGCCGGGCACCCGGCGGATCCCACGAGCCGTACATCAGCTCCAGCTCCGCCAGCCCCGGCTCGCGGGCCAACCGCAGCCCCAACTCCCGGGCCAGCGACTCGTCACCGGCCGGACCGGCCAGCCACACCACGGTGTCGTGCGCCGACGCCGCGTCCAGCAACACCGGCACCGCCGGCCCGTCGAGCACGCGCAGATCGGCGCCCGCCACCCGCAGGGCCGTGGTCAGCTCAGTCTCCGCCCCGGCGAAAACCGGCGCGGCGCGTACGACGTCCCAGGCGGTCGCCGTCAGCAGACCGGCCGGCAACCGGGGTGAGGTCACCAGCAGGACGATCCGGGGCACGGTCAGCCGTCGACCGGGCCGGTCTGCGCCGGCCTCGGAGTGGAGACGTCGGTGACCGCGTCGGAACCGGGCTCACCCAGCGGCACACCCACCGCGACCGCCTGACCGGCGAAGCTGAGCACCGGGAACTCCAGCGGACGGTAGCGCGGGTTGACCGTCACGTCGTACGTGTCGACCGCCTCGGCCAGGGCGTTGCGGGTCGCCAGGGCCTGCCGGAGCTGTTCGCCGTCGAGCTGCGGGGCGGCCTGCTCGACGGTCACGTCGGCGGGTACCGCACCGGCGCGCTTGCCCGCTGCCACCAGGTCGGCCAGCTCCTGCTCGGTCGGTGCCACCGGCGAGCCGACCGGGATGCCGGACAGGCAGGTGTACAGCTCGGCGACCTGCCGCGCGTACCTGGCCTCCGGGCTGATGCCGAGCTGCTGAGCCACCTGGGCGGCCTCGGCCTGCCCCTGGGGGCGGTAGTTCTCGGCGGCGGAGATCCGCTCGCAGACCTGGCCGAGCACCAGGGTGCTCACCACCTCGCTGCGGCCGGGCAGTCGAACCTGCTGTCCGGGCACCTGCTCGGCCGTCTCGGTCGGGGCCGGGTTCTTGGCCCGGGCGTCGTCGATGACCTCGGTGACGGCGTCCTCGGTGATCCGGTGGTCACCGACGTACGCGGCGACACCGGGCTCGGAACGGCAACCGGAGAGGGCGACGAGGCCGACCGCCACGCTGGCGACGGCGACAAGACGGCGAGCACGCATGCCCGTCACTCTCTCATGCCCCCTACCCACCGGTGCCACCAGCACCCACGGCCACCGCAGGGGCGCCGAGGACGTCGGAGAGCAACTGCGCGCACCACTCCAGCAGGGCCTGGTCGCGCAGCGGCTCGCCCCCGATCCGACGGGTCGTCGGCCGGGGCACGCTGACCTGGTCCAGCGCGGCCTTGTAGACCGAGTCCGGGTGGTAGCGCTTGAGCCGCATCTGCTTCGAGTCGGGCAGCGGCAGCGGCCCGAAGCGCAGGTGCTTGCCCTGCATGCTGACGTCGGTGAGGCCGTACTGGCGGGCCAGCAGCCGGAACCGCGCCACCGCGATCAGGTTCTGCACCGGCGCGGGCGGCTCGCCGTAGCGGTCGGTCATCTCGGCCGCCACCTCGCGCAGTCGCTCCTCGTCACGCGCCTCGGCGAGCTTGCGGTACATCTCCAGGCGCAGCCGTTCCACGCTCACGTAGTCGTGCGGCAGGTGCGCGTCCACCGGAAGGTCGATCTTGACGTCCGTCTCCTCCTCGGGACGCTCGCCCTTGAACGCCTGCACCGCCTCGCCGACCATCCGGACGTAGAGGTCGAACCCGACGCCCTCGATGTGCCCGGACTGTTCGCCGCCGAGCAGGTTGCCGGCGCCCCGGATCTCCAGGTCCTTCATCGCCACGTACATGCCGGCGCCCAACTCGGTGTGCTGGGCGATGGTGGCCAGCCGCTCGTGGGCGTGCTCGGTGAGCGGCTTGTCCGGCGGATAGAGGAAGTACGCGTACGCGCGCTCCCGGCCCCGGCCCACCCGACCCCGGATCTGGTGCAACTGGGCCAGGCCGAGCAGGTCGGCGCGCTCCACGATCAGCGTGTTGGCGTTCGGGATGTCGATGCCGGACTCCACGATCGTGGTGCAGACCAGGACGTCGAACTCCTTCTCCCAGAAGCCGACCATGACCTTCTCCAGGGCGTCCTCGCCCATCTGGCCGTGCGCCACCGCGACCCGGGACTCCGGCACCAGCTCGCGCAGCCGCCGGGCCGCCCGCTCGATCGACTCGACCCGGTTGTGCAGGTAGAAGACCTGTCCGTCGCGCAGCAGCTCACGGTGGATGGCGGCGGCCACCTGCCGGTCGTCCTGCGCCCCGACGGCGGTGAGCACCGGGTGCCGTTCCTCCGGCGGGGTGGCGATGGTGGACATCTCCCGGATGCCGGTGATCGCCATCTCCAGGGTGCGCGGGATCGGGGTCGCCGACATGCTCAGCACGTCGACGGCGGCCCGCATCGCCTTGAGGTGTTCCTTGTGCTCGACGCCGAACCGCTGCTCCTCGTCGACGATGACCAGCCCGAGGGACTTGAAGCGGGTGGCCGCCGCCAGCAGCCGGTGGGTGCCGATGACGATGTCGGCGGTGCCGTCGGCGACCATCGCCAGCGTCTGCTCGGCCTCCTTGGGCGTCTGGAAGCGGGAGAGCTGCCGGATCGTCACCGGGAACTGGCTCATCCGCTCGGCGAACGTGTTGTAGTGCTGCTGCACCAGCAGGGTGGTGGGCACCAGCACGGCCACCTGCTTGCCGTCCTGGACCGCCTTGAACGCCGCGCGTACCGCGATCTCGGTCTTGCCGTAGCCGACGTCGCCGCAGATCAGTCGGTCCATCGGGACGCTCTGCTCCATGTCCCGCTTGACCTCCTCGATGGCGGCGAGCTGGTCGGGCGTCTCCTGCCAGGGGAAGGCGTCCTCCAGCTCCCGCTGCCACGGGGTGTCCGGGCCGAAGGTGTGCCCCTTGGACGCCTTGCGGGCGGCGTAGAGCTGGATCAACTGGGCGGCGATCTCCCGGACCGCCTTGCGGGCCCGCGCCTTGGACTTCTGCCAGTCCGAGCCGCCCATCTTGTGCAGCGTCGGCTGCTCACCGCCGACGTACCGGCTGAGCTGGTCGAGCTGGTCGGTGGGGACGAAGAGACGGTCGCCGGGTTGGCCGCGCTTGCTGGCCGCGTACTCGATGACCAGGTACTCCCGGGACGCGCCGTTGACCGTCCGCTGCACCAGCTCCACATACCGGCCGATGCCGTGCTGTTCGTGCACGACGTGGTCGCCGGCCCGCAGCTCAAGCGGGTCGATGGTGTTGCGCCGCCGGCTCGGCATCTTGCGCATGTCCCGGGTGGAGACGCCCCGGCCGCCGGTGACGTCGCTGCCGGTGAGCAGCACGAACCGGGCCGCCTCGTCGACGAAGCCGCCGGTGAGGCTGCCGCAGGTGACCAGCACCTCGCCGGGCACCGGCGCGTCCGGGACCCGTTCGGTCATCCGGGCGCCCAGGCCGCCGTCGCGGAGTACCTCGACGGCCCGGTGGGCGGGGCCGTGGCCCTCGAAGACCAGCGCGACCGACCAGCCCGCACCGGCCCACTGCGTCAGGTCGGCCACCACCCGGTCGGTCTCGCCGTGATAGAGCGGCGCGGGCTGGGCGCTCAGGCTGACCGCGATGGCGTCGTCGGGGGTGACGTCGACCGCCTCCGGCGCGTCCTCCCACGGCTGCCGGTCCGGGGTGGCCTCCGGCTCGGCCAGCCCGAAGGGGGACAGCGTCCACCAGGGTCGGCGCAGCGTGGCGGCGGTCGCGCGGACGTCGGCCAGGGTGCGGAAGGCGGCGGCGCCGAGGTCGATCGGGGCCTGGCCGCCGACGGCCGCGGCGGCCCAGCTCGCCTGGAGGAACTCCTCCGAGGTACGCACCAGGTCGTGCGCCCGGGTGCGGATCCGCTCCGGGTCGCAGAGCAGCACGTGCGTGCCGGCGGGCATGCAGTCGAGCAGCAGTTCCATCGAGTCGTCGCCGATCAGTGCCGGGGCGAGGGACTCCATGCCCTCGACCGGTACGCCGCCGGCCAGCTTGTCCAGGATCTCGGCCAGCTCCGGGTGCTGCCCGGCCAGCTCGGCGGCCCGCTCCCGGACCGCCGGGGTGAGCAGCAGTTCCCGGCAGGGCGGTGCCCAGAGCTGCGGCACCTGGTCGATGGTGCGCTGGTCGGCTACGGCGAAGGTGCGGATCTCCTCCACCTCGTCGCCCCAGAACTCCACCCGCGACGGGTGCTCGTCGGTGGGCGGGAAGACGTCCAGGATGCCGCCGCGGACGGCGAACTCGCCCCGCTTGGTGACCAGGTCGACCCGCGCGTACGCCATGTCGGTCAACCGGCGCGCCACCTGCTCCAGGTCGGCCTCGTCCCCGGCGGACAGCCGCACCGGCTCCAGGTCGCCGAGCCCCTTGAGCTGCGGTTGCAGCATCGACCGGACCGGTGCCACGACCACCCGCAGCGGCCCGGTACGCCCGTGCGCGTCCGCCGAGTCCGGATGGGCCAGCCGACGCAGCACGGCCAGCCGCCGGCCGACCGTGTCGGAGCGCGGCGAGAGCCGCTCGTGCGGCAGCGTCTCCCAGCTCGGGAAGATCGCCACCTGCTCGGCGGGCAGCAGCCCACCCAGCGCCGCCACCAGGTCCTCCGCCTCGCGGCTGGTGGCGGTGACCGCCAGCACCGGCCGCCCGGCACCGCCGACGGCGGCGTCCCGCCCCTGGTCGGTGGCGTCCGCGGCGACGGCGGCGACCGCGAACGGGCGCAGCGCCGGTGGCGCGGTCAGGTCGAGGCCGTCGACCTGGGCCGCGCCGGAGCGCGCCAGGTCGCGCACACGGGCCAGCCCCGGGTCGGCCAGGGCGGCGGCGAACAGTCCGGTGAGCGCAGTCATGATCACTTCCGCGGGTGAGGACACGACGATCACCCCGCGTCCGTCCGGACGGGGGGTTCCACCGGTCGACACTATCTCTCCGGTCGGACGATCCACCGCCGTCCACGACGTCCGGGCTCCGGGCAGGCTCGCGGCCCGCCGGTCCGCGCGTACGGTCGGGGCCACCAGCAGGATCTTGACGACCGCCGGGCGCTGTGGTCGGCTGCCCGGCATGAACGGGGAGTTTCGCGCACAGTTCGACGCGGACGTCACCTTCGCCAACGGCGGCGGTCTGCGCACCGAGGGCTTCCGGCTGGACATCCCCGGCCGGAGCATCACCGACGAGGACCTGGCGGCGCTCTTCGTCCGGCACCTCGGGCTGCTCATGGTAGCCGAGGTACGGATCACCGGCACGACGATCGTCGAGGAGCCGCACAAGGGCGGTCGCGGCGTCGCGGCCACCGCCCCCAGCGGCGGACACCGGTTCGTCGAGCTGAGTCACGTCCTCACCGACGGGATGACCACCCTGCCCGGCTGGCCGGCGCCCCGGATCACCGAGTGGCTGACCCGGGAGGACTCCCGGAGCACCTACGCACCGGGCACCGAGTTCCAGGTCGGGCGGATCGACATGATCGCCAACACCGGGACGTACCTGGACACCCCCGCACACCGGTACGCCGACGGCAGCGACCTGACCGGCGTCGGCCTGGACCGCCTGGCCGACCTGCCCGCGCTCGTGGTGCGCCTGCCCGCCGGCACCCGTGCGGTGGACCGCCGGCTGCTGACGCCGTACGACGTCGCCGGGAAGGCCGTGCTGCTGCACACCGGCTGGGACGCGCACTTCGGCACCGACCGGTACGCCGCACCGGAAGCGCCGTACCTGACCGGTGACGGCGCTCAGTCGCTCGTCGACGCCGGTGTCGCCCTGGTCGGCATCGACTCGATCAACATCGACGACATGACCCCGGCAGCGGGCGGTACGCGTCCCGCGCACAGCATCCTGCTGGCCGCCGGTGTCCCGATCGTGGAGCATCTCACCGGGCTGGACCAGCTCCCGCCCGACGGCTTCCGATTCACCGCCGCCCCGCCGAGGATCGCCGGTATGGGTACCTTCCCCGTCCGCGCCTACGCCCGCATCGACTGAGACCGGAGAACCGTGACCTACCCGCCCCCCGGACCACCGCCCCAACCGCCCTACGGCGGGCAACCCGCCCAACCGCCGTACGGCGGACAACCCGGTCAGCCGCCCCACGGCGGTTGGCCGTCGGGTCCGCACCCGACCCCCGTGGTCAAGCGGATCCCCGAGGACCAGCCCTTCGTCGTACGTCCCAACCTGGTCAAGCGTGGTCTGGTGATCGGCGGTGTCCTGCTGGCCGCCCTCGGCCCGCTCGCCTGCTGTGCCGGATTCCTCGCCCTCGGCTCCATGAGCGCGGCGGAACGCGGCGTCGGCGGACTCGGCCTGGCGGCGGTGCTGGGCTGCCTGCTCGCCCTGGTCGCCCTGCCGGTCGGCCTCCAGCTCTGGTTGATCGGCTCCGGCGGGCCGGTGCTCGCGCTGAGCCACGAGGGGCTCTGGATCCGCAGCCGGCCCACCCGTGGTCAGGCGATCTGGCTGCCGTGGGAGGCCGTCGCGCAGATCTCCCGCCGCCGGTGGAGCCTGGAGAAGATGCTGGTGGTCAAGCCGCACAATCCGGCGACGATGCCGAACCTCGGCGGCTACACGGCGTTCGACAGCGCACCGCTGAACGTCCTGTACGGCTCCGGCCTGGTCGCCACCCTCAACTTCGCCGACAAGCCGGAGGCGGAGATCCTGGCGGCCGTCGCCCACTACAGCGCCGGTCGCTGCCAGCTCACCTGAGCCCTCCCGGGGTGGCGGTTCGGCCGCCGCCCCGGGCGAAGACCGTCAGTAGCGCACCGAGATGCGGCGGTCGACCGCGTCGACCCGGACCTCCCCGCCGTAGGGGACGATCAACTGCGGGTCGGTGTGGCCGAGATCGACGTCGAAGACCAGCACCGCGTCGGGGGCGTACTCGGCGAACGCCCGGGTCACCGCGGCCCGCTGTTCCCGGGCGTACCCGGCCTTCTCGTCGGGGGTGAGCCGGCGGTCGAAGTTCCACGCCTTGGCGCGGCCGACCAACGCGGCGGGGAACCCGGCGAGCAGGCCGCGCTCGCCGAGGCTGCGCAACATGCGGTAGACCTCGACGGCGGACGGCAACTCCTCCGAGGTCTCGACCAGCAGGACCGACCCGCGCAGCGACTCCGCCGGGGCGACCCGGTCGGCGGCGAGCAGCCAGTGCAGCACCTCCAGGTTGCCGCCCCAGGTGCGGCCGGTCACCACCGTCGGAGGCCCCTGCCAGCGCCAGCCCGCACCGGCGAACATCACCGGCTCCGCCGCCAGGCAGTCCGGGTCGTTCCAGTCGGCCGGCTCGTCGCCCCACTCCGGTGCCGGGGACAGGTCGTACCAGTCGGTGCCGAACAGCGCCGCGCGCAACGAGTCGGCGGTCATCGGGTGCAGCGCGCCGGGGCGACCGAGGTGCACCAGCACCGACCCGCCGTGGTAGCTCACCATCCCCAACCGGTGCAGGTGGTTGAGCAGGTTGGTGTTGTCCGAGTAGCCGAAGTAGGGCTTCGGGTTGGCGCGCAGCACGTCGTCGTCGAGGTGCGGGGTGACCGTGATCTGGTCGTCCCCGCCGATGGTGGCCAGCACCGCGGTGATCGTCGGGTCGGCGAAGGCGTCGGTCAGGTCCCGGGCCCGGTCACGCGGGTCGGCACCCATCACGCGGGTGGTCGGGTACTCCACCGGCTCCAGTTGGTACTCCTCGCGCAGTCGGCGCAGGCCCGACTCGTACACGTGCGGGAAGAGGCCCGGCAGCCCGGCGGAGGGCGAGACGACCGCGACCCGGTCCCCCGGGCGTGGCTTCGGTGGGTAGCGCAGGGACGGCATGGGCCGACGGTACCGCCCCGTGGACGGCGTGGCCTTGATCACCGCGGGCGGGGACGCTCAGCCCCGGATTCGCCCGCGGGATGGGCCGCCACCAGCGCCGATGTCTCTCACGACCACCCCGGTTGTAAGGAGGGGACCCCTGCTATGCAAAAGGCGATAGCAAGGGTCCCCTCCTTACAACCGGGGGTGCGCGGATACGATCGGGGAAGTCGGACAGCGCTGTCCTTCGTACCTACGTAAGGAGCGCATGGTGACCGACCAGCACGATCACGACGGCCCCGACGCCGCCCTGCGCGCCGACATCCGCCGGCTGGGCACCCTGCTCGGGCAGACCCTGGCCCGCCAGGAGGGCCGCCCCCTGCTCGACCTCGTCGAGGAGATCCGCGCCCAGGTCCGTACCGACGCCCCCGCCGCCGCCCGGCGGTTGGGCGGGCTCGACGTGACCACCGGCACCAAACTGGCCCGCGCCTTCTCCACCTACTTCCACCTGGCCAACATCACCGAGCAGGTGCACCGGGCCCGGGACCTGCGGCGTCGCCGCGCCGTACAGGGCGGCTGGCTGGACCAGGCGGCCAAGATGATCGCCGAGCGCGGGGTACCGGCCGAGGAGATCGCCTCGGTGGCCCGCCGCCTGGCGGTACGACCCGTCTTCACCGCCCACCCGACCGAGGCGGCCCGCCGCTCGATCCTGTCCAAGCTGCGCGCCATCGCCGACGAGTTGGACACCGAGACGGCCAACGCGATCCTCTACGGGGCCAGTGACGAGGGCCCGGCCAACCGTCGGCTGGCCGAGCTGCTCGACCTGATGTGGCAGACCGACGAGCTGCGGCTGGATCGGCCGGACCCGACCGACGAGGCACGCAACGCCATCTACTACCTGCGCGACCTGTACGCCGAGGCGGCCCCGCAGGTGCTCGACGACCTCGCCGAGACGCTGCGCACACTCGGCGTGGAGACCTCACCGACCGCCCGCCCGCTGACCTTCGGCACCTGGATCGGCGGCGACCGCGACGGCAACCCCTTCGTCACCCCGACGGTGACCCGTGAGGTGCTGGCCATCCAGCACGAGCACGGGCTGACCGCCACCGAGGCGGCGATGGAGGAGCTGATCAACGAGGTCTCCGTCTCCCGTCGGCTGCGTAACGTGTCGCTGGACCTCTCCGCCAGCCTCGCCGCCGACCTGGACGCGCTGCCCGAGGTGGCACCCCGGTTCCGCCGGGTCAACGCCGAGGAGCCGTACCGGCTCAAGGCCCGCTGCGTCCGCGCCAAGCTGGCCAACACGCGGGCCCGGCTGCGCCAGGGCACGCCGCACGTGCCGGGCCGGGACTACCGGGGCTCCGCCGAGCTGATCTCCGACCTGGAGCTGCTGCGCGCCTCGCTGGCCCGAAACTCCGGGCAGCTCACCGCCGTCGGCCGCCTCGCCTCGACCATCCGCACCGTCTCCGCGTTCGGCCTGCACCTGGCCACCATGGACGTCCGGGAGCACGCCGAGAAGCACCACGAGGTGCTGATCCAGCTCTACCGTGCGGTCGGCGAGGTCGAGGACTACCCGGCGCTGACCCGGCTGGAGCGCACCAAGCTGCTCGCCGACGAGTTGACCGGTCGTCGGCCGCTCTCCGCCGCCGACACCCCGTTGACCGAGTCGGCGCGCAAGACGTTCGACGTGTTCAGCGCCATCCGCGAGGCGCAGGACCGGTTCGGCACCGAGGTGATCGAGTCGTACATCATCTCGATGACCCTCGGCGTGGACGACGTGCTCGCCGCGGTGGTGCTCGCCCGCGAGGCCGGTCTGGTCGACGTGCACAGCGGTCGGGCACGGGTCGGGTTCGTGCCGTTGCTGGAGACGCCGGCCGAGCTGAACGCCGGTGGCGAACTCCTCGACGAACTGCTGTCGCTGCCCGCGTACCGGGCGCTGGTGGCCGCTCGGGGCGACGTGCAGGAGGTGATGCTGGGCTACTCCGACTCCAACAAGGAGGCCGGCATCACCACCAGCCAGTGGTCCATCCACCGGGCCCAGCGGGCGCTGCGGGACGTGGCCGCCCGGCACGGGGTGCACCTGCGGCTGTTCCACGGCCGGGGCGGCACGGTGGGTCGCGGCGGCGGGCCGACGCACGACGCGATCCTGGCGCAGCCGTACGGCACGCTCGACGGCGCGATCAAGGTGACCGAGCAGGGTGAGGTCATCTCCGACAAGTACACGCTGCCCGCGCTGGCCCGGGAGAACCTGGAGCTGACCGTGGCCGCGGTGCTCCAGGCGACCCTGCTGCACACCGCGCCCCGGCAGCCGGCCGAGATGCTGGAGCGCTGGGACGCGGCGATGGACGTGGTGTCCGAGTCGGCGTACCGGTCGTACCGGTCGCTGGTGGAGAACCCGGACCTGCCGGAGTACTTCTGGGCCTCCACCCCGACCGAGCTGCTCGGCGCGTTGAACATCGGCTCGCGGCCGGCGAAGCGCCCGAACACCGGCGCGGGCCTGGGCGGGCTGCGGGCCATCCCGTGGGTGTTCGGCTGGACCCAGACGCGGCAGATCGTGCCCGGCTGGTTCGGCGTGGGGTCCGGCCTGGCCGCCGCCCGCGAGGCCGGGTTGGCCGACGTGCTGTCCGAGATGAACCGCAACTGGCACTTCTTCCGCACGTTCCTGTCGAACGTGGAGATGATGCTGACCAAGACGGACCTCGGCATCGCCCGTCGGTACGTGGAGACCCTCGTGCCGAAGAAGCTGCACCCGATCTTCGCCACGATCGAGGAGGAGTACGAGTTGACCCGGCGGGAGGTGCTGGCGGTCACCGACTCGCCGGACCTGCTGGAGAACTCCCCCGTGCTGCAACGCACCCTGGCGGTACGCGACACCTACCTGGAACCGTTGCACCACCTCCAGGTGGCGCTGCTGCGGCAGTACCGCGACTCCGGTGCCGCCGGGCGGGCGGTGGCCACCGCACCGGGCGGCCGACGGGCCCCGAGCGACGGCACGGCTCTGGAGCGCGCGCTGCTCACCACCGTCAACGGCATCGCCGCCGGGATGCGCAACACCGGCTGACCGCCGAGACGTAAAGCCGAGATGTAAGGAAGGGTCCCCTCCTATACGCCAGGCGTTAGGAGGGGACCCTTCCTTACATCTGCGGGCGCTGCCGCGACGTCAGAACGCGACGTCAGAAGTCGCCGCCGCCGAAATCACCACCACCGAAGTCTCCGCCACCGAAATCACCGCCACCGAAATCACCACCGCCGTAGTCGCCGCCACCGAGATCGTCGCCGCCGCCGAAGTCGCCGCCCTGGTCGTCCAGGCCCGCCGCCGCACCGGCGTCGTAGCCGGGGTCACCGAACGAGGGCGAGAAGAGCGCGTCGGCGATCAGCATGCCGCCGAGCACGCCGACCCCGGCGCCCAGCGCCGTCTTCCACCAGGGGGTGGAGTACCAGCCGGCCGGCACCGGCCGCCCCTGCATCCGCCCGCCCGGGTAGTAGTACGGAGTGTCCCGGCCCGGCTGCGGACCGGCCCTGAACGTCTGGCCCTGCACCTGCACCTGGCGTGGCACGGTCAGCTCGCCGGCACCGCTGGCGGCGGCCAGCGCCGGCAGGGGTGGCCCGGGGTCGATGCCGAGCGCCGTCCGGGCCGCCCGGATGTAGGTCAGCCCCTCCACCGCGGTCTCCCGGGCCAGCCGGTACTGCGTGATGCTCCGGGCCTGCTCCAACTGCGAACCGGCCGCGTGGTACCGCTCGGCGGCGTCGGCCAGCGCCTGACGGACCGCCGGATCGTCGCCACTGAGCGTCATCACCTGCCCACCGAGACGTTCGTACCAACGTCGGGCGTCGGCCTGGACATCAGCGAGGCTCCGGGCGTCGCGCGCGGCGCGCTCCCGCCGCCACCAGACGAACGCGCCGACGAGACCTGCGAAGAGGAGTACGACCAGCAGAAGTTCCACCTCTCAAACGTACCCACCGTCTGCCAGCTACCCACCTCCCGACGAGGTGGGGCGCGGCACGCGGTGCCGGTCGAGGCGCGAAGCGCTCATCTTTGGCAAGCTCGTCAGGATGGAGCTCTCGACTCTGGCGGTCGTCGTCGTGTGTCTCGGTGCCGGCGGTGCGGTGGGCTGGTTCGCCGCGCGGGCCCGTTCGGCGACCGAGATCGCCCGGCTGGACGCCACCCTGCGCGCCACCCGGGAGGGTGAGGGTCGGCTGGAGCAGTCGATGCGGGCGTTGAGCTACGAGGCGACGGCCCAGTCCCAGGAGGCGGTGGCCCGGGCGGTGGCGCCGCTGCACGACACGTTGCGCCGCTACGAGCAGCGGGTGGCCGAGTTGGAGCGGGACCGCGTCGACGCGTACGCGGAGCTGCGCGAACAGGTGCGGTCGATGAGCATGGTCTCGGGTGAGCTGCGGACCGAGACCAAGCAGTTGGTGGCGGCGTTGCGCGCTCCGCAGGTACGCGGCCGGTGGGGCGAGCACCAGTTGCGGCGGATCGTGGAGGCCGCCGGGATGCTGGAGCACTGCGACTTCTCCGAGCAGGTCACCGCCGCCACCGATCAGCAGACGGTCCGCCCCGACCTGGTGGTCCGGTTGCACGGGGGCCGGAGTGTGGTGGTGGACGCGAAGGCGCCGTTCGACGCGTACCTGACCGCGATGGAGGCGCGCGACGAGCGGGGGCGGGACACCCACCTCGACCTGCACGCCAAGCACCTGCGGGGGCACGTGGACGCGTTGGCCGCCAAGTCGTACTGGGCGGCCTTCGAGTCCAGCCCGGAGTTCGTGGTCCTCTTCGTACCGGCCGATCCGTTCCTGGACGTGGCGTTGCAGCGCGACCCCACGCTCCTGGAGCACGCGTTCACTCGCAACGTCGTGCTGGCCACGCCCGCCACCCTGGTCGCGCTGCTGCGTACGGTGGCCTGGTCGTGGCGGCAGGAGCAGCTCGCCCGTAACGCCCTGGCGGTGCACACGCTGGCCCGGGAACTGTACGGACGGTTGTCCACGCTCGGCGACCACGTCGGGAAGCTCGGCGCGTCGCTCGGCGGCGCGGTGACCGCGTACAACCGGGCGGTGGGTTCGTTGGAGGCGCGGGTGCTGGTCAGCGCGCGCAAGCTGGCCGAACTGGGCGTCTCCGACCAGGAGCTGGCGGTGCCGAACCAGGTCGAGATCGCGCCCCGCCAACCGCAGGCGCCGGAACTGGTCGATGGTGTTTCCACAACGGATGGTCGAATTCGGCCGGACTAATCAGACCCTTACCACCTTCGATGTGACATTGCGCGTCTCACGTATCACGAGATGGTCACAACGTACCTGTCGGTAGTGACATCGATGGTCGGCACCACGAAGGATTCGCCTCACGCGTGCCCTGCATCTGAGGGCGCCCTGTTCTCTGGAGGAAAGAGAACGTGAGTAAACCCCGAATCCTGAGCCGGCGTACCTCTGCCGCGCTCTTCGCCTCGGTCATGGCGGCGGGCGCCGTGACCGTGGTGGGCGGTACCGCCACCGCGAGCGCCGCCCCTGCCGGTCCCGACGCCGCGCAGGCCACCCCCGCCGAGGCGCTCGGCGAGCACGACGCCAAGCTGCTCTCCGAGGCAGAGGCGAAGAAGGCCCCCACCGTCACGATGATCGTCGCCACCGAGAAGGGCAAGGCGAAGGACGTCGCGGACGACCTCAAGGAGCTCGGCGCTGCGGTGACCGAGCGCTACGACACCATCGGGTACGTGCTGGCGAAGGTGCCGACCGGCAAGGCGGTCAAGGCCGCCACGCTGCCCGGCGTCGCCGCGGTCGACCTGGACGAGAAGATCCAGCTTCCCGACCCGAAGCCGGAGGTCGTCCAGGGCGCCAAGAAGGCCGAGAAGCAGGGCTCCACGCTCAGCGGCCCCGGCGCCAAGACGCCCGCCGACAACCCCTACATGCCGACCGGCGAGATCGGTGCGGTCAAGTTCGTCAAGCAGAACCCCAAGTGGGATGGGCGTGGCGTCACCATCGGCGTGATGGACTCCGGTGTGGACCTGGAGCACCCGGCGCTGCAGAAGACCACCACCGGTGAGCGCAAGATCGTCGACTGGGTCACCGCCACCGACCCGTTCGAGGACCCCACCTGGCGACCGATGATCACGCAGGTCACCGGACCGACGTTCACCGTCGCGGGCCGCACCTGGACCGCGCCGGCCGGCACCTACCGGTTCAACCTGTTCAGCGAGAGCATCACCGCCAACAGCGAGCCGGCCGGTGACGTCAACCGCGACGGGGACACCACCGACCAGTTCGGCGTCCTCTTCGACCCGGTGACCAACAACATCTGGGTGGACACCGACCAGGACGGCGACTTCACCGACGAGGCCCTGATGCGGCCGTACAAGGAGAAGTTCGACGTCAACTACTTCGGCACCGACAACCCGGCGACTCCGATCACCGAGCGGATGTCGTTCGTGGTCGAGTACCGCAAGAACGTCGACACCACCCCGCTCGGCGGCCCCGGCCTGGTGGACTACGTCAACATCGGCATCATCGAGGGCGCGCACGGCACGCACGTCGCCGGCATCACCGCCGCGAACAGCATGCTGGGCAACAGCGCGTTCAACGGTGCCGCCCCCGGCGCCAAGATCGTCTCCTCGCGCGCCTGCTCCTGGGGCGGCGGCTGCACGTACGCGGCGCTCACCACCGGCATGGCCGACCTGGTGATCAACCGTGGCGTCGACGTCATCAACATGTCGATCGGCGGCCTGCCGGCGCTCAACGACGGCAACAACGCCCGCGCCGTCCTCTACAACAACCTGATCACCACCTACGGTGTCCAGATGTTCATCTCCGCCGGCAACTCCGGCCCGGGTGTGAACACCATCGGCGACCCGTCCGCCTCCACCAACGTGGTCAGCGTGGCGGCCAGCGTCAGCAAGGACACCTGGCTGGCCAACTACGGCTCGGTGGTCAAGCAGAAGAACGCGCTGTTCAACTTCTCCTCGCGCGGCCCGCGTGAGGACGGTGGCGCCAAGCCGAACATCTCCGCCCCGGGTTCGGCCATCTCCACCACCCCGGTCTGGCAGGCCGGTAGCCCGGTCGCCGAGGCCGGCTACGCGCTTCCCTCGGGCTACGGCATGTTCAACGGTACGTCGATGGCCTCCCCGCAGGCCGCCGGTGGTGCCGCGCTGCTGCTCTCGGCCGCCAAGGCCACCGACCAGGGCGTGACCCCGGCCGCGCTGCGCCGGGCGATCTACAGCTCGGCCAAGCCGATCGCGGACACCCCCACCTTCGGGCAGGGCTACGGCATGTTCGACGTGCCGGGCGCGTGGAAGCTGCTGCGCAAGAGCAGCGAGCCGAACGACTACACCGCCGAGGCTCCGGTCTGCACCGTGCTCGCCGGCCAGCTCGCCACGCCGAACAGCGGCACCGGCGTGTACAACCGGTGTGACTCCGCCAACGGCGGGCACAAGGTCAACCAGTCGAAGTCGTACCAGGTCAAGCTGACCCGGACCAGCGGCCCGACCGGCAACGTGAAGCACAACATCGGGCTGCGCGGCAACGACGGCACCTTCTCGGCGCCGAAGAACGTCACGCTGCCGCTGAACCAGACCGTCACCATCACGGTCACCGCGAAGCCGAAGACCGCCGGGGCGCACGGCACGATCGTCACGGTCGACGACCCGCGCACCAACACGATCGACTTCGAGTTCTCCGCCGTCGTCATCGCCTCGAACGACGTCAGCAAGCCCGCCTTCGCCTACTCGGCGCGGGGCACCGTGGAGCGCAACAACACCACGTCGTACTTCGTGACGGTGCCGCCGGGCGCCGGTGCGCTGCAGGTGAACCTCTCCGGCATCGCCACCGGGTCGCAGACCCGCTTCATCGCCATCAACCCGTACGGCGTCCCGGTGGAGAGCACCTCCAGCCTGGCCTGCTACACCAACTTCGTCAGCACGGTCGTCTGCAACGCGTTCGAGCGTGACTACCAGAACCCGCTGCCGGGTGTCTGGGAGATCGAGGTGGAGTCGCGGCGGACCTCGCCGGCGCTGAACAACCCGTACCAGCTCCAGGCGCGGGTGCAGGGCGTCGCGGTCGAGCCGGCCGTGGTCGAGCTGCCGGCGGTCACCGCCGGTGTCCCGACCCCGGTGACCTGGTCGCTGAAGAACACCTTCGGCCCGGTCTCGGTGACCGGTCAGGGTGGCCCGCTGTCCAGCGTGCACGCCGAGCGGCCGACCATCGTCGAGCTGGCCGAGCAGGAGTTCACCGTCGAGGTGCCGGCGGGCGTCACCAGCTTCACCGCCCGCATCGGCAACCCGTCGAACGCCAGTGCCGACCTGGACCTGTTCGTCTACCGGGGCAGCACGCTGGTGGGGTACAACGCCGACGGTGACTCGGAGGAGTTCGTGACCCTCACCAACCCGGTGGCGGGCACCTACCGGGTCGTCGTGGAGGCGTACTCGGTGGACGGCGCCGGTGGCAGCACCGAGTACGACTACCGGGACTCGTTCTCGTCCCCGTCGCTCGGCACGCTGACCGCGTCGGGCGGCACGCTCACCCTGGCCAACGGCGCCACCGGCAGCCTCTCGGGCTCGGTGACCGCCCAGTCCGCCCCGTCCGCGGGTCGGGCGCTCTACGGTGAGCTGACCGTGGTGACCACCGAAGGCGCGATCGTCGGCCGCGGCGCGGTCTCCGTCGGCGCGGTGAACTGACACCACGCACCACCAGGAAGCCCGTCTCCGGCCCGTCCGGAGGCGGGCTTCCGCCTTCTCCGCTGCCCACTCCACCACCGCCGCCTGCCCGCCGATCATGGACTGTGGTCAGACCAGCCCAGCGCGACCAGCGTCAGCACCAGGACGACGACGAGCGCCGCCCAGGTCGCGCGGAGGTTCGTGTCGAAGGCGATGTCCAGGTCCGGTGGCCCGGGGCGGAACACTGCCGCCCGCCGGAAGGGTCGGCGGGCGTCGTGCGGTCCGCGTCGACGACCGGCGCGACGAACGCCAGCGGCACCGACCGGGCACCCCCTCGCCGATCATGGACTTGCGGCGAGGGCAGAAGGCTCAAATCACACCTAAACCCTCACCACAAGTCCATGATCGACGGGGGCTGCCGGGCGCGCCCCGGGGACACGTACCGCAACGCGGGTGGGGATGGGTCAGGCGCGTTTGGCGGTGGCGACCTGGAAGGGGGTGCCCTGCTGGCAGGTGGTCATCAGGGTCGGGTTGGGGCGGCCGGTCACGGTCACCGCGCCTCCGGCGGTGAGTACGTCCCGTGGCCCGCCCAACAGCAGGTAGCCGTCGAGCAGCAGGCAACCGGGCTCCACGCCGGCCTCGACCCGGCCGGTGAGCGTCATCTCGCCCGTGGTCGGGGGCGGGGTCGGCACGCCCCGGGTCTTGCCGGGCGGCGGCGGACTGGCCGGAGCGGTCGGGTCCACGGGGTCGGAGGGCGGGGGTACGGGGCCGGTCGGATCCGGGGTCGGCAGCTCGGTCACGGGTGACGCTCCCGTCGGAGTCGGGGCGGTGGGGCCGTTCCCGGCGTCCTGACCACCGCAGGCGACGAGCGCCGTACAGACGATCAACGCGGTGACGGCGATCCGAATGGTCCTCATGCCGGTCTGACGTGTCCGGACGGTCAGCCGTTCCATCGGGGCGGGCCGACGGATCAACTCTGCGCCGCCGCGGCGGCCTTCATGTCGCGCTTGAGCTCCTGTGGCAGCGAGAAGGTGAGGCGCTCGTTGGCGGTCACCACCTCCTCGACGTCGCCGAAGCCGCGCTCGGCCAGGTGCGCCAGCACCTGCTGGACCAACTCCTCCGGCACGCTCGCGCCGGAGGTGAGGCCCACCGTCCGGGCGTCGGCCAGCCAGGCGTCGTCGATCTCGTGGGCGAAGTCGACCAGGTGCCCGGCGCGGGCACCGGCGTCCAGGGCCACCTCGACCAGCCGTACGGAGTTGGAGGAGTTGCGGGAGCCGACCACGATCACCACGTCGCACTCGGCCGCGATCTCCTTGACCACGTGCTGCCGGTTGCTGGTGGCGTAGCAGATGTCGTCGCTGGGCGGCGACTGGAGCAGCGGCAGCCGCTTCTTGAGCCGGGCCACGGTCTCCAGGGTCTCGTCGACCGAGAGCGTGGTCTGCGACAGCCAGACGACCTTGCTCGGGTCGCGCACGGTGACCCGGTCGGCGTCCTCGGGGCCGTCCACCAACTGGATGTGCTCGGGGGCCTCGCCGGAGGTGCCGATGACCTCCTCGTGCCCCTCGTGGCCGATGAGCAGGATGTCGTAGTCCTCGGCGGCGAACCGCTTGGCCTCCTGGTGCACCTTGGTCACCAGCGGGCAGGTCGCGTCGATCGCCTTGAGCGACCGCTCCTTCGCCTGCTCGTAGACCTCGGGGGCCACGCCGTGCGCCGAGAAGATGACGGTGGCTCCCTCGGGAACCTCCTCGTTCTCCTCGACGAAGATCGCGCCCTGCGCCTCCAGCGTCCGCACCACGTGCTTGTTGTGCACGATCTCCTTGCGGACGTAGATCGGGGCACCGTAGAGCTTGAGCGCCTCCTCGACGGTCTGCACCGCCCGGTCGACGCCCGCGCAGTAACCACGGGGCTTCGCCAGCAGCACGCGCTTACCGGTCCCGGAAGTCCTCTCGCTCACAGTCACGTCCCCCATCGTACGTGCCGCCCGCGTCCCCGGCACCGCGCGCGCCCCGGCCACCGACCCCGTCGGCCGCCGCCCCGGCCATGATCAGCGGAGCGGTCGGTGGGTGGGCTTAGGGTGGGCGGGTGAGTACGGGTGGGGGGACGGCGACCGGGAACGGGACGACCGCCGGCACGGCGGCCAGCACGGCAGAGGAGCCGTGGCCGGTGCGGGTGGTCAGCCAGAAGATCGGCGCCTGGGTGGCACGCCTGGGTTGGGTCTGGGTGGACGGGCAGGTGGCGCAGATCAGCCGCCGCCCCGGCGCCGGCACGGTGTTCCTCACGCTGCGTGACCCGTCGGCCGACCTGAGCCTGACCGTCACCACCAACCGGGACGTGCTCGACTCCGGCGCGCCGGAGTTGCGCGAGGGTGCCCGCGTCGTGCTGCACGCCAAGCCGGAGTTCTACGCCGCCCGGGGCACGCTCAGCCTGCGGGCCGACGAGATCCGGCAGGTCGGACTCGGCGAGCTGCTGGCGCGGTTGGAGAAGCTCAAGAAGCTCCTCGCCGCCGAAGGGCTGTTCGACCGGGCCCGCAAGCGTCGGCCGCCGTTCCTGCCGCAACGGATCGGGCTGGTCACCGGCCGGGCCAGCGCCGCCGAGCGGGACGTGCTGACCAATGCCCGTCGCCGCTGGCCGGCGGTGGAGTTCCGGACGGTGAACGTGGCCGTCCAGGGTGCCGGGGCCGTGCCGCAGATCGTCGACGCGCTCAAGGTGCTGGACGGCGACCCGAGCATCGACGTGATCATCCTGGCCCGGGGCGGTGGCGGCATCGAGGACCTGCTGCCCTTCTCCGACGAGGCCCTGTGCCGGGCGGTGTTCGCCTGCCGTACGCCGGTGGTCAGCGCGATCGGCCACGAGACGGACGCGCCGCTGGTCGACTACGTGGCCGACGTCCGCGCGTCGACCCCCACCGACGCGGCCAAGCGGGTGGTGCCGGACCTGGCCGAGGAGGTCCGCCTGATCGGCCAGGCCCGGCACCGGTTGCGGCGCGCGGTGCACCACCTGGTCGACCGCGAGTCGCACCGGATCGAGTCGCTGCGGTCCCGACCGGCGCTGGCCCGCCCGCAGGTGATGGTGGAGCAGCGGGCCGGTGACCTGGCCGCCCTGCGGCAACGGGCCACGCGCTGCCTGGACCACCGCATCGCCGCCGCCGACGACGACCTGCGGCACACCCTTGCCCGGCTGCGCGCGCTCTCCCCGGCCGCCACCCTGGACCGGGGGTACGCCATCGTGCAGCGCGCCGACGGCCAGGTGGTGCGCGCCGCCGGCGACGTGGCGTCCGGCGACCCGCTGCGGGTACGCGTCGCCGACGGCGAGCTGTCCGCCACCGTGAACCCCTGACCTGTCGGCCCTCTGCTGGAGAAGGAAGCGATGACTGACGAGAAGACCGACGGGTCGGACGAGCGGCTCAGTTACGAACAGGCCCGCGCCGAGCTGGCGTCGGTGGTGGAGCGGCTGGAGGCCGGCGGGACGTCGCTGGAGGAGTCGCTGGCCCTGTGGGAGCGCGGCGAGGCGCTGGCGGTGATCTGCCAGCGTCGGCTCGACGGCGCGCGGGCCCGGATCGACGCCGCCCGCCAGGAGTCGACGGGCTGACCCCGGTGTCCGTCAGCGACGCCGGGCGGTCAGGGTCCGGCTCCCGCCCCGGACACGACGCGGCGGGAGCCGACAGGCTCCCGCCGCGTCTCGTCGCTGCCCCGAGATGGGCCGCTTACTTGAACAGGTTGTACAACTCCGGCGGCGCCTCGACGACCTGGTCGGCCGGAGGCTGCTGCGCGGCGGTCGCGTTGCCGTAGTCGCTGTACGTCATCTTGATCTCCTGGCCGGCGGCCGCCCCCGTCGGCGGCATCCGCAGCACCATCTCGGTGAGTCGGCCCTGCGCGTCGGTGGTGGCGGTGAAGGGCACCGCGTTTGCCTCCGGGCCGAGCGCGGTGATCACGCCCTGGTCCAGCGACCCGGCCTCGGCGGCCCTGGAGACGTCGATGGTGCCGGAGAAGTTTCCGTCGCCGGTGCGCTGCACCTCGGTGACCGCCTGGGTGAGCGCGGCGCTCCCGGCCGGGTCGACCTTGTCGAAGTCGAAGCCGAGGTTGCGGTTGCCCTGGATCCGACTCTGGTCGAGGTGCTGGAACTTGCCGAGGTTCAGCCGGTCGAGGCCGGGCACGCTGGACGCCGCGGCGCCCTTGAGATCCACCTTGACCCAACTGTCCGGCTTGGCGTGGATCAGGTCGAGGCTGATCGCCAGGTCGTCGGTCGGCTCGCCGAGGCGTACCCGGATCTCGGCGCTCTGACTCGGCTGGTGCACCTGCCCCTCGGCGATCGATCCGACGCCGGACATGGTGAACCGGAAGTTACCGTTGCTGATCTCCTTGGTCGAATCCAGCAGCGCCTGCTTGGCCTCGGAGTCGGCGGCGGGCGCGCCGGAGCCGGTGGCGGACGGTGTCGCGGTGGTGGCGGGTGCGGTGTCACCGGAGGTCGTGCAGGCGGCGACGCCAGGCGTGAGCAGGGCGGCGGCCATGAGACCGGCGCTCAGTCTGCGAATGGTCATCGGTGTCTCCCAGCGGGTCACCCGACGCTTGCCGCGCCGGTGGCTCTCCTTTCCTGTTCCCTGCCGAGGCCGCCCGCAATCACCACGAAGCCCACTCAATCGACGGCGGTGGCCATCTCGCGCAGTTCGTTGTCCCGGGCGTCACCGACCACGACCACGGTCCGATCCGGCTCCAGCAGCACCAACGCCTGCTCGTTGCCCCGCCCGGTGTACCGCTGCCAGGTGCCGGAACCGAGATCGGCCTGTCCCTGCGGGCGTCCCTCCTCGGTCAGCTCGGTGGGCAGCAGCCGCTCCGGCGGCACGTTGCTCTGCACGAGTTGCAGACCCCGCCCCTCGGGAGTGAGATAGCCCACCCGCAGGGTCGCACCCTCCTCCGTGGTCCGGTACGCCGCGCGCACCGTCTTCCAGCCGTCGGAGAGCCCGGTCGGCTCGGAGACCGGGAAGGCGGCGGCCGAGCGCGCCTGCTCGAAGGCGGGGGTCGGGTTCACCGTGCTCGGCGCGTCCCCACCGAGGAAACCCCGGGAGAAGGCGATCAGCAGGGCGATCGGGATCAGCAGTACCAGCAGCGAGATGGCCATGTCACGGGGGCGGCGCTCGGAGCGGCCCGGTGCGGTCTGCGCCGCCGGTGGCTCCCCGGCGGTCCGCGCCGGCTGCGGCCGGTCCTCGGGTACGTCCGGTCCGGCGGCCCGGTCGAGCGTCGGCTGCTCGGCCGTGGACGGCTGGTCTGCGGGTACGCGGTCGGCAGGCTGTGCGGGTTCCACCCGGCCATTCTCGCAGCCGCCCGACCGGCGGTATCCGGCCCATCACCGCCCCGCCCCGGTCGCGGGTCCGCCATCGTGTGAGGATCAGGAACGAAGCCGGTAGCACCCGGCCCGGTCGACCCCGCACCGCCGCGAGGAGGAGCCGAACGTGACGACGACCAGGACGCGTACCCCACAGAACCTCGACCGCAACATCGCCCTCGACCTGGTCCGCGTGACCGAGGCCGCGGCCATGGCCGCCGGCCGCTGGGTCGGTCGGGGCGACAAGGAGGGCGGTGACGGCGCCGCCGTCGACGCCATGCGCAAGCTGATCAACTCGATCCCGATGAAGGGTGTCGTGGTGATCGGCGAGGGCGAGAAGGACAACGCCCCGATGCTCTTCAACGGCGAGGAGGTCGGCGACGGCACCGGTCCGGAGGTGGACGTCGCCGTCGACCCGATCGACGGCACCACGCTGATGAGCAAGGGCATGCCGAACGCGCTCGCGGTGCTGGCGGTCGCCGAACGGGGCGCGATGTTCGACCCGAGCGCCGTGTTCTACATGGAGAAGCTCGCGGTCGGCCCGGCGTACGCGGACGTGGTGGACATCAACGCCGGGGTGGCCGACAACCTGCGCCGCATCGCCAAGGTCAAGGGCACCGGCCTCGACGAGGTGACGGTCTGCGTGCTCGACCGGTCCCGGCACGACGGGCTGGTCGAGGAGATCCGGCGGACCGGGGCGGGTATCCGGTTCATCTCCGACGGCGACATCGCCGGTGCCATCGCCGCCGCCCGGGGCGAGTCTGACGTCGACGTGCTGATGGGCATCGGCGGCACCCCGGAGGGGATCACCGCCGCCTGCGCGCTCAAGTGCATGGGCGGGATGATGCAGGCCAAGCTCTGGCCGCAGGACGACGCCGAGCGGGAGAAGGCGCTCGCCGCCGGGCACGACCTGGACCGCGTGCTCACCACCGACGACCTGGTCACCGGGGACAACTGCTTCTTCGTGGCGACCGGCGTCACCTCCGGTGACCTGCTGCGCGGCGTGCGCTACCGCTCGGGTGGGGCGTACACCCAGTCGATCGTGATGCGGTCCAAGAGCGGCACGATCCGGGTGATCGACTCGTTCCACAGGTTGGAGAAGCTCGCGCTCTACTCGGCGGTGGACTTCGACGGCCGCCCGCTGGACGAACAGGCTTGAGTCAGGGCGCGACGGCGACCGGGCCGACGGTGTCGGCCGGTCGGCGGGCCGGTGCCGTGGCGCTGGGTGCCGTCGCCGGGGTCGCCGTCGCCGTCCAGTCGCGGATCAACGGCGAGCTGGGCGTACGGCTCGACGACGGGGTCGCCGCCGCCCTGGTCTCGTTCGGTCTGGGGCTGCTGGTGCTGGTGGTCCTCGGGGTCGCCAGCGCGAACGGGCGTCGGGGTCTGTCCGCGCTGCGCGCCGCGCTCGGCACCGGCCGGCTGCGGATCTGGCAGTGCCTCGGCGGTGTGTGCGGGGCGTTCCTCGTCTTCACCCAGGGCGCCACGGTCGGGGCGCTCGGCGTCGCCGTGTTCACCGTGGCGGTGGTGGCCGGTCAGTCCGGCAGCAGCCTGGCCGTGGACCGGGCCGGGGTCGGTCCGGGTGGGCGGCAACCGGTGACGCTCGCCCGGCTCGCCGGTGCGGTGCTCACCGTGGCGGCGGTGCTGCTGGCCGTCAGGGACCGGCTGGCCGAGCCGGCCGCCCTCGGCCTGGCCCTGTTGCCGCTGCTGGCCGGCGTCGGGGTGGCCTGGCAGCAGGCGGTGAACGGACGGGTCCGCGAGGCGACCGGGAGCACGGTGACGGCCACGTTGGTCAACTTCACCGTCGGCACGGCGGCCCTGCTGGCCGTCTTCGCGGTCAGCCTCGTCGTACGCGGCGCGCCCACCGGCGGCCTGCCCGCCGAGCCGTGGCTCTATCTGGGCGGGCCGATCGGGGTGACCTTCATCGCGGTGGCCGCGGCGGTGGTCCGCTTCACCGGGGTGCTGCTGCTCGCCCTGGCCACGGTCGCCGGGCAGATCGTCGGCGCGGTGCTGCTGGACGTGCTGCTGCCGTCCGCCGACACCGGCCCGGCCGCGAGCACGGTGATCGGCGCGGCACTCACCCTGGTCGCGGTGCTGATCGCCGCGCTCGGTGGGCGGATCGGCGCGACCACCCGGGCTCGACGGCGTGGGGCCGCCCAGGTCAGGGCATCGTCATCGGAGACTCGGAGCGGTACGGCCCGTCCAGGTCGGTCCGGCGACGCCGGAAGATGATCGCGGCCACGATGCCGCCGAGCAGCCCGAACAGGTGTCCCTGCCAGGAGATCCGCTCGTCGGTGGGCAGGACGCCGACCAACTGGCCGCCGTAGAGCAGGCCGACCAGCAGGAACACGGCGAAGTTCCACCAGCTCCGCTCGAAGATGCCCCGGGTCAGCAGGATGCCGAGGTAGCCGAAGATGACGCCGCTGGCGCCCACCACGATCGTGTTGGGCGAGCCGGTGAACCACACACCCAAGCCACTGACCAGCACGATCACCAGGGTCGACCAGAGGAACCGCCGGGCTCCGGCGGCCAGCACGAAGGTGCCGAGCAGGATCAGCGGGATGCTGTTGCTGTAGAGGTGGTCGAAGCCGTGGTGCAGGAACGGTGAGAAGAAGACGCCGTCCAGCCCGTCGATGCGCTGCGGGATGATGCCGGCGGCGGCGTCGAAGCCGGCGCCCAGCCACTGGTCGAGGCCCTCGATCAGGAAGAGGACCGGCACCACCGCGCACATGGCGACGAAGGCTCGGCCGATCGAGGAGTAGAAGGCCTCGGTGCCGAACCGGTGGGGGTCGCCGCTTCCGGGCTGCAGGGTCACCCGTCAACAGCTATCAGCAATCGCGGTCGGCCGCCACTTTTCGCCGCGCACCGAGACGACGGCGGCGGTACGCGAGTGCCGCGTACCGCCGCCGTCGACGTGCTCAGGGGTGACTCAGTAGTAGCCCGAACTCTGCGACTTGGCCCAGGCGCCGCAGGGGTTGCTGTACCGGCCCTTGATGTAGCCGAGCCCCCAGGTGATCTGGGTGGCCGGATTGGTCTGCCAGTCGGCGCCGACCGAGGCCATCTTGTTACCCGGGTACGCCTGCGGGATGCCGTAGGCGCCGGAGGAGGGATTGCGGGCCTTGTGGTTCCAGCCGCTCTCCTTGTTCCACAGCTTGTCGAGGCAGGGGAACTGGTCGATCTCGAAGCCCGCGTCGATCATCATCGCGCAACCGATCTTGCGGTTGCCGCCGTACTCCGCGCAGGAGGCGGGGATCGGGCCGTCGTACGGCCGGGCGGCCCGCGCCGCGGCCTCTCGGGCCTTCCGCTCCTCCTCGGCCTTCTTGCGCGCCGCCTCTTCGGCCTTGCGGGCCTTCTCGGCGGCGGCACGGGCCCGCTTCCTGGTCTCGGTGGCCTGTTCCCGAGCGGTGCGAACCTGGCGGGAGACCTGCTGCGGCTCCTGCCGGTACTCGACGTCCAACTCGGTGACACTTCCGGCCACCTGCGCGCCGGGGCCCTGGCGCTGAGACTGGCGGTCCTCGCTGAGGTAGAAACCGCCGGCCACGCCCATGCTCAGCAGCGCGACGGCTGTGGCGCGGGCGGTGAACCGGCTCCATGGCCGACTCACGTGGTGATCCCTTCGTCGGGGTCAGGGACGCGGCGTGACCACGGCCGTACCGGGCCGAGGCGCGCCGCGAGCGCCCGCCACCGGTGAGGCCGGTGGCCGAAGACGCACCCCGTCAGCTTCCCGGCGAATCGGCCGACTCCCCTCGCGGGGTGACGAACGATCACCAACGATGCGTCAGGTGCGTGGGCGCCCGCTGGACACCATCGCGCACGGTGAGGCTGATGGGAAACCGCCAGCCCCGATTGTGACATGGGTCACGGGAAATAACAGCTTTAGAACGCCCTAAACGGGCGTCATTGGGGGACATCCTCCAACAGGTCGGTCACCATCGCGGCGATCGGAGATCGCTCCGATCGGCTGAGCGTGACGTGCGCGAACAGGTGATGACCCTTGAGCGCCTCGATCACCGCGGTCACGCCGTCGTGCCGACCGACGCGCAGGTTGTCCCGCTGCGCGACGTCGTGGGTCAGCACCACCCGGGAGCCCTGCCCGATGCGGGACAGCACGGTCAGCAGGACACCGCGCTCCAACGACTGCGCCTCGTCCACGATGACGAACGCGTCGTGCAGGCTCCGGCCCCGGATGTGTGTCAGCGGCAGCACCTCGAGCAGCCCCCGGGAGGTCACCTCCTCCAGGACGTTCTCGTGGATCACCGCGCCGAGCGTGTCGAAGACCGCCTGCGCCCAGGGCGACATCTTCTCCGACTCCGACCCCGGCAGGTACCCCAGTTCCTGGCCACCGACGGCGTACAGCGGGCGGAAGACGACCACCTTCTTGTGCCGGCGGCGCTCCATCACCGCCTCCAGCCCCGCGCAGAGCGCCAGGGCGGATTTGCCGGTGCCGGCCCGGCCACCGAGCGAGACGATGCCGATCGACTCGTCGAGCAGCAGGTCGAGGGCGATCCGCTGCTCCGCCGAACGCCCGTGCACGCCGAACGCCTCACGGTCGCCGCGCACCAGCCGTACGGTCTTGTCCGGCAGCACCCGGGCGAGCGCCGAACCCCGGGCGGAGTGCAGCACCAGACCGGTGTGGCAGGGCAGGCCGGCGGCCTCGTCCACGTCGATGGTCTCGCCGCCGTAGAGCCGGGAGATGTCCTCCTCGCCCAGCTCCAGCTCCGCCATCCCGGTCCAGGTCGGGTCACTCGCCTGGCCGTGCCGGTACTCGTCGGCCCGCAGCCCGACCGAGGCGGCCTTGACCCGCAACGGCATGTCCTTGCTGACCAGGGTCACCTCCCGCCCCTCCGCGGCGAGGTTCAACGCGACGGAGAGGATCCGGGCGTCGTTGGACTCGTTACGGAACCCCGGCGGCAACACCCCGTCGTCGGTGTGGTTCAGCTCCACCCGCAGCGTGCCGCCGACGTCGTTGGCGGGCACCGGCCGGTCCAACCGGCCGTGGCGCACCCGCAACTCGTCCAGCATGCGTAGCGACTGGCGGGCGAACCAGCCCAGCTCGGGATGGTGTCGCTTGCCCTCCAACTCGGAGATCACCACCAGCGGAAGCACCACCTCGTGCTCGGCGAAGCGGTGGAAGGCCGCCGGGTCGCTGAGGAGCACGGAGGTGTCCAGGACGAAGGATTGGCCCGCTGGTCGGGGCTCCCTGGTGTCCGCCGACCCGGCCGCGGCGGTACGGCGGCTGCGGGTGGTGCGGCGAGTCGTGGCAGTCGAGGCCGGGCTCTGGTCGGCACCGGGGGTAGTACGGCGAGTCGTCACAGGCCTGCTCCGGCGGATGGGCACCCGGCCACCCGCGGTCCGCCTCCTCCGGTGCCCGGCTTGACACGGGGTCGGATGCGGGCCCCGTGTGCGAGGTCGCAGGCCGGGCGGGCCGGCTGGCTCGGGACAATCCCGCGCCATGCCTAGACGCTAGCCGCCCGCACCCGTCCCGGCTAGTGGCCTTTCGTTAACTGCTGGTGCCATGGGCACCCTCGGGTGGCGGACCGGCCGGGATGCATGCCCCCTGCGCGCATCCCGGCCGGTGGACCACCGCCACCGGGTCGGCGGGCCCGGCGGCGCGCCGGACCGGCCGTCGACCGGCGGCTCAACCGGGTCGCCGGACCAGTGTGCTGGTCGGGTGCCGCCCGACGACCGAGGCGGCCGGCTCGGTGAACGACGAGCCGGTGTACGTGGTGCCGGCCCGGACGGCCGCGGCGGACACCCGTTTGGCGGGCGCGGTGACCGCCAGCGCGGTGGCGATCGCCGCCTGAGCGTCCCGGCGACGCCGGTTCCACGCTCCCCGGTCACCGTCGAAGTACCCCTGCCGGTAGCCGAAGCGGTAGCCGATCCGATAGCTGAGCTGCCCGTGCAGCCGACCGGCGGCGTAGCTGGTGGCGGCCAGCACCAGGACGAGGAAGATCGCGAGGAACGGGCTCATCCGGCGGCTCCGGTTCCCCGCCCGCCGGTCACTTCTCCTCCGGTTCGACGGTGGTGGGGTCGGCGATCAGCAACCGGTCGAGATCGTCGGTGCCGATCTCCTCGACCAGCTCGACGCTGACCCGGCAGCCGTCCAGCACCACCTCGGCCACCGAGGACCGACGGATCTCCCCGCCGGCGTCGTAGACCCGGACGCTGAGTTCCGGGCAGCCGAGGTGGGTACGCCAGGCATTCCACTCGGCCCGGTCGCCGACCGACAGCGACAGGTAGCGACAGCCCCGGGCGAGATAGAGCCGCCACGGCGCGATCAGTCCGGCGGCGACCCCCTCCGCGATCAGACCGAACGCCTGGGCACGGGTCGCGAGTTCGGTCACCACTCCCCCCTTGCACCGAGCGCGTGACGCAGCTGAGCACCTATCGTCTCATTCACGTGACACACCGTAGGTTGTCCCATGGGCGTGACAGTATCAGCTTTTCGTTCGTTTGCCCCGACACCCACGGACATCTATCCTGCCCAGGTGACACCCCTCAGGAACAGTGCTTCACGCCGAAATGCCAGGCCAGGATCAGCGTCACGCAAGCGTGACAAAGGCGTGCCCGGGACGTCTTCCCGGGCGCATTCGCCGTACGGTCACCAGGTGACCGAGACGGCCAACGCGCGGAAGATCGCCTTCGCCACCTTCGTCCGACGCGCCATCGAGGAGGCCCGGGCCACCCGGGCGTGGAGCGGCACCGAGGTCTCCCGGCGCACCGGCGTCTCACGCCAGACCATCAACCGCTGGGTCCGTGGCGACTGGGCCAGCGACCCGGAGGCGGAACGGGTGGTGGCGTTCTGCGAGGGGCTCGGGCTCGACCCGGCCGCCGCCTTCACGGCACTCGGCTGGGACCGTACGGCCTCGCGCCGGTCCGCCCCGCCGGCGCCGCCGATGGACCCCGACGTCGAGGCGCTGCTGCGTCGACTGGTCGACCCGGAGGTCTCCGACGCGGAGAAGTTCCACATTAGAGAAACCATTCGTTATCTCGCATATCGCCCGACCCTGCCGGCCGGTGTCCGAAAACGAGGCGACGCCGCCAGCTAGTTCCTCAGATGGCGAAAGAACGCCAGGTCAGCCTCATTCGTTTCGCTACGGGGTCGGAACGGGCGCGCTAGCGTCCGTATTCGTACTGCTTGGGCTCGTCGTCGGCGGGGGGACGGGACAAGGCCGAACCCAGCCCTGCGGGACAGAAGGGGGTCTGTGATGACCCTGAAATGGATGGCGGTCGTGGTCGCGACGGTCTCGTTGACGCTCTGCGTCACCGGGAACGCGGTCACCCTGGCCCTGAACGGCGGGCAGCTTCCCCTGCTCGTGAACCTTCTCGCGCTCACCACCGCGGCCACCGCGATCGTCCTGGCCGTCCTCGCCGAGCTGCACGACCGGCTCGACGACCGGCTCACCGCGCTCACCGAGTTCCTGGTGGAGCGGCTCCGGGAGATCGAGGCGCACACCGGCGACCGGAACACCGGTTTCGTGGAGGGCTACCTGCTCAGCCACGGCCGGGAAGCCGCCGTGGTGCCCTTCGTACGTCGGGGACGGGGAACCGCCGAACGCTGACCCCGCCCGGCGCCCGCGCCGGATCCACGCCAGGAATGACCGGCCGATGCCGGGGTACGCTGACGCGCGTGCCGCCGTTGAATCTGGGCAACCAGCCGCCGAAGACCCCGTTGAACGCCGACCAGGCCTGGCAGACGACCGCCGACCGGGCAGCCGAGACCATCCTCTTCTTCGATTTCGACGGCACACTCGCGCCAGTGGCCGACGACCCGACGCAGGTGCAGGCCGCGCCGAAGGTGCTGGCCGCGATCGAGACACTCGCCCCGGTCGTGCGCCGGATCGCGATCGTCTCCGCGCGTCCGGTGGAGTTCCTCCGCGAGCACTTCGGTGGGCTCACCGGTGTCGACCTCTACGGCCTCTACGGCCTGGAGCACAGCCACTCGGGCGGCGAGACCGTCACCGAGCCGGCCGCGCTGCCCTGGGTGCCGACCATGGCCGAGCTGGCCGAGCTGGCCCGGGCCGAGCTACCGGCGGGTGCGCTCGTCGAGTACAAGCGGCTCTCCGTGGCGCTGCACTGGCGTACCGCCCCGCAGTTGGCCGCCACCGTCGAGGAGTGGGGTCGCGCGCAGGCCGACCGCCTCGGGCTGCGGTTGCAGGTGGGGCGGATGGTGCTGGAGATCAAGCCGCCGGTCGACCGCGACAAGGGCATGGTGATCGGCGAGCTGGTGCAGGGCGTCGGCGGTGCCTGGTATTTCGGCGACGACGTCTCCGACATCAAGGCCTTCGCCGCGCTGCGGGCCCGCGCCGCCGAGGACCCCGACTTCCTGGGTGTCTGCGTCGCGGTGGCCAACCCGGAGACCGGCGACGAGGTCGCCGAGGCCGCCGACCTCACCATCGACTCCCCCGCCGCGCTGGGCGACTTCCTCACCCAGGCCACCCACCACCTCACCTGAGGTCCTTCGCCGGTACGGCGGCGGTCAGACGCCGTACCGGCGCTGGCGGGTGGCGTACGAGCGCAGGGCGCGGAGGAAGTCGACCCGGCGGAAGTCCGGCCAGTTGAGTTCGCAGAAGTAGAACTCCGAGTGCGCCGACTGCCAGAGCATGAAGCCCGACATGCGCTGCTCACCACTGGTGCGGATGATCAGATCCGGATCCGGCAGCCCCCGGGTGTAGAGGTGCTCGGAGATGTCGTCGACGTCCAGCGAGCCGGCCAGATCCTCCAGCGTGCCGCCGTTGGCCGCCTGTTCCAGCAGCAGCGAACGCACCGCGTCGATGATCTCCCGCCGGCCGCCGTACCCGACCGCGATGTTGACCTGGGCGCCGCCGCTGCGGTCCCGGGTGCGCTCCTCGGCGGCCTTGAGCGCGGCGGCGTGCTGCGCGGGCAACACGTCCAGCGCGCCGACCATCCGCAGCCGCCACGGGTTGCCCTGCTCGGCCAGCTCGGTGGTCAGATCCTCGATGATCTGGAGCAGCGGGTCGAGCTGCTCCGCCGGCCGCGACAGGTTGTCGGTGGAGAGCAGCCAGAGCGTCACGTGGCCGACACCGGCGGCGTCGCACCAGCGCAGCAGTTCCTTGATGCGCTCCGCACCCATCCGGTGACCGTCGTTGGGGTCGACCAACCCCATCTCGCGGGCCCACCTACGGTTGCCGTCGCACATCACGCCCACGTGCTGCGGCACGGGACGGCCCGCGAGCTTGGCGGTCAGCCGCCGCTCGTAGACGGAGTAGAGAATTTTCCGCAGAGTCATCACCTTGCAGGGTAGCGAGCCCTCACCCGGATCGGGGTGCCGGTGGCCGACACCACGCCGCAGTCCGTTCGCACCGCTCCTCGTCCGCCCCGCACCCCGCCCACCACCTGCGCCGACAGCCGACGCGGGCGGCTGTCGCCGTCGCGGCGGGAGCTAGCTCGGGGGCGTCGGGGCGGGGACCCGGGCGGCTCGCCGCACGCCGTAGACCGCGAGGACCACGGCGGCGACCAGCGGGGCACCGTCCCGGACCAGACCGTCGACGCCGAGCAGCCACCAGCACAGCGGCAGGTCGACCGCGAGGACGGCGACGCTGACCACCACGAGCAGGGTGCCCGCCCAGCGCTTCCCGCGCAGCAGGAAGGCGGTGCAGAACAGCACCAGATAGCTGGTCGCGATGCCGGCGCCGAGCCAGAGCAGCACCGCCGGCACGGCGAGCAGTCGACCGTCGAGGATCCCGGCGGTGGCGACCAGGGCGGGCACCAGCATCAGCGGGCTGTAGGTGAACGCGGCGACCCGGCTGGTGAGCAGCCAGGCGTTCGCCTCCGGGCGGCGCGGTGGGGTTTCGCGGAAGGAGATGCCGGAACGGTCGATGACCAGCCGGGAACGGTGCCGCACCAGATGCCCGGCGACCGCCGGAGACCGGTACAGCAGCCAGACCACGGCGGCGCAGAGCACGGTGAGCAGGGCGAAGCCGAGCAGGCCGGGCAGCGGTGGCACGCCCTGCCGGGGCACGATCAGCCGCCCCACCGCGAAGACCGTGGTGATCGCCAGGATCAGGCCGAGTGGGCGGGCCACCGTCCGGCCCCGGCGTACGTGGCCGATCAGCAACAGGAAGCCGAACGAGCGCAGCATCGCCCACCCGGTCCGTACCGCCAGGCCGAAGCCCTGCTCCGGCGCGTACCACCAGTTGAGCACCTCGACCACGACGGTGGCCGCGGCGGTCACGGCGAGCAGTGCGGTCAGCGCCCGGACGGCGGACGGCCGCCGGACCTCGGTCTCGGCGGCCGTCCTCATGGGATCCGATGATGCCCGGATCCGGCGTCGATCACACCCCGCGCTGCGGCTGCTCCGCGTCGAGTCGGGCGCGCAGGGCGTCCAACTCGGCCCAGAGGACACCGGGCAGCTTGTCGCCGAACTTCTCGAACCACTCGGTGACCAGCGGCAACTCGTCGCGCCACTCGGCCGGGTCGACCTTCAGCGCGATGCGGACGTCCTCCGGCGTCATGTCCAGGCCGTCGACGTCGAGCGCGTCCGGGGTCGGGACCATGCCGATCGGCGTCTCCACGGCCTCGGCACGACCCTCGATCCGCTCGATGACCCACTTGAGGACCCGGGAGTTCTCCCCGAAGCCGGGCCAGAGGAAGTTGCCCTCCGGGTCCTTGCGGAACCAGTTGACGTAGTAGACCCGGGGCAGCTTCGACTCGTCGCCGTCGGCGCCCTTGCCCATCTCGATCCAGTGCCGGAAGTAGTCACCGGCGTGGTAGCCGATGAACGGCAGCATCGCCATCGGGTCACGCCGCACCACGCCGACCGCGCCGGAGGCGGCGGCGGTGGTCTCCGAGGAGAGCGTGGCACCCATGTAGACGCCGTGCACCCAGTCCCGCGCCTCGGTCACCAGCGGGACGGTGTCCCGCCGCCGACCGCCGAACAGGATGGCGTCGATCGGGACGCCGTTCGGGTCGAAGTAGTCGTCGGCCAGGATCGGGCACTGGGTGATCGGCGTGCAGAACCGGCTGTTCGCGTGCGAGGAGAGGTTCTCGCTCTCCGGCGTCCAGTCGTTGCCCTTCCAGTCGATCAGGTGCGCCGGCGGCTCGCCGAGGCCCTCCCACCAGATGTCGCCGTCGTCGGTCAGGGCGACGTTGGTGAAGACCGAATTGCCCTGCTCCAGCGTCCGCATCGCGTTGGCGTTGGTCTTCCAGTCGGTGCCGGGCGCGACGCCGAACAGCCCGTACTCCGGGTTGACCGCGTAGAGCCGACCGTCCGGACCGAAGCGCATCCAGGCGATGTCGTCGCCGATCGTCTCGACCTTCCAGCCCGGGATGGTCGGCTCCAGCATGGCCAGGTTGGTCTTGCCGCAGGCGGACGGGAACGCGCCGGCGATGTGGTAGACCCGACCCTCCGGCGAGGTGATCTTGAGGATCAGCATGTGCTCGGCGAGCCAGCCCTCGTCCCGCCCCATCACGCTGGCGATCCGCAGCGAGTAGCACTTCTTGCCGAGCAGCGAGTTGCCGCCGTACCCGGAGCCGTAGGACCAGATCTCCCGGCTCTCCGGGAAGTGCGAGATGTACTTGGTCTCGTTGCACGGCCAGGCGACGTCCTGCTGGCCCGGGGCGAGCGGCGCGCCGATCGAGTGCAGCGCGCGGACGAAGTCCGCGTCGTCGCCCATCGCCTCCAGGATCTTGGCGCCCATCCGGGTCATGATCCGCATGGACGCGACCACGTACGGGCTGTCGGTGATCTCGACACCGAACATGGGCTCCTCGGCCTCGACCGGGCCCATGACGAACGGGATGACGTACATCGTCCGTCCGCGCATCGAACCGCGGTAGAGCGGGGTCATGGTCCGCTTCATCTCGGCGGGGGCCATCCAGTTGTTGGTGGGCCCGGCATCCGCTTCGTCCACGGAGCAGATGAAGGTGCGCTCCTCGACCCGTGCGACATCCGTCGGGTCGGTGCGGGCGTAGAACGAGTTGGGCTTCTTCTCGGGGTTCAACCGGATGAGCGTGCCCGCATCGACGAGTTCGTCGGTGAGGCGACGCCATTCCTGATCGGAGCCGTCCACCCAGACGACCTGCTCAGGGGTGGTCAGTTCAGCGACCTCACGGACCCAGGCGAGGAGTTTGGGGTGGGACGTCGGGGCTTGATCGATTCCCCTGACGGTGGCCGGAGCAACCATGACACATCTCCTTGTGGTCGACGCTGACCGGTCTATGGAGTGCACGAGTCTCGGCGCCGCGATGCGTCGCCTTCGTGGAAACATGGGATTGGGCTCAGCGTAAACCGATGTACAGCTCCAGTCAGTGGGACTGGTTGTGAAGAACTGCACAAGGTGCGGCCACGCTGCGGCATCACGAGCCTTTACCCGCTTTCACGCGCAGTTTCACGCAAATCCTGCGGCCGACCTGAGGTCGGCGGCCCTGCGGCAAAGAGTCACAGGTCACTTTTCGACTTCGTGAGCGGAAGAGGAAAACAACACCGAATCGCAGCCGCCCGGTTACGCTCCGTTCGTGCCTGTCTGCACCGCCGCCCCGGTGGGCCCCGAGGGCCGTCGCTCCCCGATCGCGACCCCGGCAACCGGTACGCTCGCACGGTGGCCGCCACAATGACCGGGGAGCCCGGCTCCCCGCAGACCCGTACGGGTCTGGTCCACTCCCTGGTCGACCGGTTCGGTCACCTCGTACGGGAGATGAGCAAGTTCGCGACCGTGGGCGGCATCGCCTTCCTCATGGACTTCGCCCTGTTCAACTACCTGATCGGCCCCCAGAACGTCGAGCAGATCACCGCCAAGACCATCGCCACCGTGGTCGCGGCGACCTTCGCCTTCCTGGGCAACCGGTTCTGGACCTGGCGGCACCGCAAGCGCTCCCACCCGGCGCGCGAGTACGCGCTGTTCTTCTTTTTCAACGCCGTCGGCCTGGGCATCGCGGTGGCCTGCCTGGCCGTCAGCAGGTACGGGCTGGGCGCCCTCTGGCCGGAGATCTTCCAGACCCGCCTGGCCGACAACATCGCCAGCTTCGTCGTCGGCACCGGACTCGGGACGCTGTTCCGTTTCTGGTCGTACCGACGGTTCGTCTTCGTCGAAGCGGGAACCCCGACCGGTGCGGAAGCGAACCCGGACCGGGACGCGTGACCTGCCGCCCTCCGGTCCCGTCAGAGCCTGCTGACCCGTCAAGGTCAGTCGATCCGTCCCAGCCCGCCGTACCCAGCCCACTGCCCTAAGGTGTTGCCCATGCCTCTCGTCCGTCTGCTGCCTGAGCGCTGGCAGAAGTTCATCCACGAGGCGCTCAAATTCGGCCTGGTCGGCGGCGTCAACACGGTCATCAACTACGCCGTGTTCAATGCGCTCGCTCTCACCGTCTTCGTCGATGGTCAGTTGAAGGCGACCGTCGTGGCCACCGTGGTGGCGACGATCACGTCGTACCTGATGAATCGACACTGGACGTATCGCGACCGGCCGAAATCGGCCATGCAGCGGGAATACGCCCTGTTCTTCCTCTTCAACGGCGTGGGCCTGCTGATCGAGCTGGGTGTGCTGGCCGCCGCCAAGTACGGGCTGGGCGTCACGGGCCTGCTGGCGCTGAACGTCGCCAAGACGGTCGGTGTGCTGCTGGCGACTCTGTTCCGCTTCTGGTCGTACCGCACCTTCGTCTTCCAGCCCGCACCGGCGGTCGCGGTCGAGCCCACCCAGACCTGGGCCGGGCTGCCGCGCGACGAGTGGGACACGATGGCCGGGATGGACCCGGTGGCCGAACTCGCCGAGGCGATGACGGAGCTGGAGGAGGAGGAACCACCGGCCACTCCGCCACCCGCACCGCCGCTGGCGGTACCGCCCCGGCCCACGTCGGTGGCCCGGGAGGCCGAGCTGACGGCGCTGGACAAGGAGATCGAGGACGAGCTGGCCGCCCAGCTCCAGCCGGCCCCCGCGCCACGCCGGTTCCGACGCCGCTGAGACCCGACCACGAGAACGCCCGCCGGCACTCGCCGACGGGCGTTCCTGCGTTGCGGTCGCGGACCGGTGGGACCAGCCTCAGAGGTCCCCGGCCTTGTTGTCCCGCTCGGCGAGGATCTCGCGCAGTTCGCCGTCACCGAGCGAGTGCTTGTCGTGGAACGCCTCGACCAGCTCGTAGAGCTTCGTCTGCACCCGGTCCACCTTCGGCACGTCGGGAAGCACGGACTGTCCGCGTTCGCCGGCCGACTCGATGGTGAGCGTGCCGTAGCCGAGCAGCCGCCCGAGGAACTGCTGGTTCATCGAGTGGTCGTTGACCCGGCTGAGCGGGATGTCCCGCCGCTCACGGGAGAAGACGCCGTGCTGGAGCACCACCCGCTCGTTGGTGAACAGGTAGTGCGTGGTGCGCCAACCGATCCAGGGCCAGACGGTCAACACCAGTGCGGCCAGCAGCGCCAGGCCGCCGATCACGGCGAGCGTGATCGAGCCGCCCCCACCGGCGGGCAGGAACAGCACACCGGCCGCCACCGCAGCGATGGCGAACACCAGCACCACCACCGGACGGACCATCGTCTTCCAGTGCGGATGCAGGTGCAACACGACGTGCTCGTCTTCGGTGAGCACGTCCTCGGGGAACGCCACGGAAACCTCCTCGCAGAACGGACGCGCAGACCGTAACCCCCCGGTGCCACCCCCTCACATCCGCCACGCGGCCGACCTCGACGGCGTACCCGTCGTCGATCCGGCGCGGCCGGGATCAGCGCAGGTGGAGGACGTCGGCGGCGGCCAGCGAGCGTTCCCCGGCGGCGGTGCCGACCAGAAGCCGACCGTCGAGGTCGACCCCGGTGGCGGTGCCGGTGAGGTCGGTGCCGTCGGGCAGGAACGCCCGCACCTCGCGGCCCACGGTGCCGCACACCGCCAGGTACGCGTCCCGCAGGCCGCAGGCGGACGCGTCCCCGTCGGCGGCCCGCCACCGGGCGTACCAGTCGGCGACCGCCCGGAGCAGCGCCCGCAGCAGCGGATCCCGGTCGGTGGCCGCCGCACCGGCCAGTTGCAACGAGGTGGCCGGCAGGCCGGTCGGATGCTCCGGCAGTTCGTCGGCGCGCAGCGTGACGTTCAGCCCGACACCGAGCACGATCGCAGGCGGATCCTCCGGGGCCGGGCCGGGCACCGCCTCGGCGAGTATCCCGGCGCACTTGGCGTCCCCCAGCAACAGGTCGTTGGGCCACTTGAGGGTGGCGTCCAGTTCCGCCAACAGCGTCACCGCCTCGACCAGCGCGACACCGGCGAGCAGCGGCAGCCAGCCGTACCCGGACGGTGGAGCCGGCGACCAGCCACGGTCCGGCACCGCCTGGCCGGGCCGCAGCAGCACGCTGGTCGCGATGCCCGCGCGCGGCGGTGACTGCCAGACGCGCCCGCGCCGCCCCCGCCCGGCGCTCTGCCGCTCGGCGACCACGACGAGCCCCTCCGGCTCACCGGACCGGGCCGCCTCGGCGACGTCGGCGTTCGTGGAGCCGGTCTCGGCCGTCAGTTCCAGGCGCGTCCACGGGCCGTACGGCGCCACCAGCGCCCGACGCAGCCGGGCCGCCGACAGCGGCGGACGATCGAGGTCGGTGTACGGCGAATCCGGCATCGGGCCAGCCTACGGGCCCCCGGTGAGGCGAACTGCACAGCGGCGGCGACCTGAACCATCGTTATATTCCCAGGGTGACTACCGAGACCGGGACCAACATCCACAGCACCGCGGGCAAGCTGGCGGACCTGGCACGACGGGTCGACGAGGCGGTGAACGCCGGGTCGGCCCGCGCGGTCGAGAAGCAGCACGCCCGGGGCAAGAAGACCGCCCGGGAGCGGATCGAGATGCTGCTCGACGAGGGCTCCTTCGTCGAGCTGGACGAGTTCGCCCGGCACCGGTCCACCAACTTCGGCCTGGACCGCTCCCGCCCGTACGGCGACGGCGTGATCACCGGCTACGGCACCGTGGACGGTCGGCAGATCTGTGTCTTCGCCCAGGACTTCACGGTCTTCGGCGGTTCCCTCGGCGAGGTCTTCGGGCAGAAGATCGTCAAGGTGATGGACCTGGCCATGAAGATCGGCTGCCCGGTCGTCGGCATCAACGACTCCGGTGGCGCCCGCATCCAGGAGGGGGTGGCCTCGCTCGGCCTCTACGGCGAGATCTTCTTCCGCAACGTACGCGCCAGCGGCGTCATCCCGCAGATCTCGCTCATCATGGGTCCGTGCGCCGGTGGGGCGGTCTACTCCCCGGCGGTCACCGACTTCACCGTGATGGTCGACCAGACCTCGCACATGTTCATCACCGGCCCCGACGTGATCAAGACGGTCACCGGCGAGGACGTGGGCATGGAGGACCTCGGCGGGGCGCGCACCCACAACACCCGCAGCGGCAACGCGCACTACCTCGCCGCCGACGAGTCCGACGCGGTCGACTACGTCAAGGCGCTGCTGTCCCACCTGCCCGCCAACAACCTGGACGAGCCGCCGGTCTTCGACGCTCCGGCGGACCTGTCCGTCACCGACGCCGACCGGGAACTGGACACGCTCGTCCCGGACTCGGCCAACCAGCCGTACGACATGCACCGGGTGCTCGGACACGTCCTCGACGACGGGGAGTTCCTGGAGGTCCAGCCGCTCTACGCGCAGAACATGGTGGTCGGCTTCGGCCGGGTCGAGGGACGTCCGGTGGGCGTGGTCGCCAACCAGCCGATGCACTTCGCCGGCACGCTGGACATCTCGGCCAGCGAGAAGGCGGCCCGGTTCGTGCGCACCTGCGACGCCTTCAACATCCCGGTGCTGACCTTCGTGGACGTACCCGGGTTCCTGCCCGGCACCGGTCAGGAGTGGGACGGCATCATCCGCCGGGGCGCCAAGCTCATCTACGCGTACGCCGAGGCCACCGTGCCCAAGGTCACCGTGATCACCCGCAAGGCGTACGGCGGGGCGTACGACGTGATGGGTTCCAAGCACCTGGGCGCGGACCTCAACTTCGCCTGGCCGACCGCGCAGATCGCGGTGATGGGTGCCCAGGGCGCGGTGAACATCCTCTACCGGCAGGAGTTGGCCGCCGCCGAGGATCCGGCCGCGGTCCGGGCCGAGAAGATCGCCGAGTACGAGGACACCCTGGCCAACCCGTACGTGGCGGCCGAGCGCGGGTACGTCGACGCGGTGATCCCGCCGCACGAGACGCGGACCCAGATCGTCCGCGCCCTGCGGGTGCTGCGCACCAAGCGCGAGACGCTCCCGCCCAAGAAGCACGGCAACATTCCGCTGTAGGGGTTTGTGTGTAAGGAGGGGTCCCCTGCTAACGCCTGGTGCATAGCAGGGGACCCCTCCTTACATCCGCAGGGCTCACCAGAACGCGATGCCGGCGTCGGTGAGCAGCGGCCCGGCCAGCATCCGGCCGCCCACCAGCAGCACGACGACGTTGACGATGCCGAAGAGGAGCACCCAGAAGAACGGCGGCAGCGGCGTGATGCCCGCCAACTGGTCGGCGTCGGAGGCCGGCATCCCGCGCCGGGTCCGCAGCCGCTGCAACTCCACCACCGGCCGTACGCCGCCGAGCAGCAGGAACCACACACCGGTCCAGGCGAACGCGGCCTGCACCTGCGGGCTGGCGTACCAGGAGATCGCGAGCACCGCACCGCCGGTGACCAGCAGTGTGAGCGCCCCGTACACGTTGCGGATCATGATCAGCATCGCCAGCAGCAGGACCACCGCGAGCCAGAGCAGCAGCGTGATCCGGTTTCCGGCGAGCAGCCACGCCCCACCCAGGCCGACCAGTGGCGGGGCGAGGTATCCGGCGAGCAGGGTGAGCACCATGCCCGGTCCGGTGGGCCGCCCGGCCGAGAGCGTGAGGCCCGAGGTGTCCGAGTGCAGCCGGATGCCGTGCAGCTTGCGTCCGGTGAGCACGGCGGCCAGCGCGTGCCCGCCCTCGTGCGCGATGGTGATCGCGTTGCGGGCGATCCGCCACGGCAGCCGGGTGGAGACCACCACCAGCGCGACCAGGCCGGTCAGCAGTACCAGCAACGGGGGCGGGTCTGGCTGCGCGCCGAGCAGACGGTCCCAGAACGCGGTCATGCCCTCGATCGACACCATGGGGCGGCAGCCTACGCCCGAAGGCCGGGTCGGCCCCAGCCTGGGCTGTCTCGTTCCGGTACCGGCCGGGGTGCCCGTCCGTAGTCGACCCGTCCCGCATTGAAAGTTTTCTCAGCATCTCTTGCCTTAGCAGGCATTCACCTTCAAAGATGTCTGTCTATCGACAGTCGTCTCAGGAGGACGCCATGGGTCGGACCAGACCAACGCTGCGCCGGCTGACCGCCGCCGCGCTCACCGTGCTCGCGACCGCTGCGGCCGGGCTCGTCGCCACCGCGACCCCCGCCTCGGCGGCCACCGTGCCGGGCATCGACGTCTCGCGCTACCAGGGCACCATCAACTGGACGAGCGTCCGCAACTCGGGCATCGAGTTCGCCTTCATCAAGGCCACCGAGGGTACGAGCTACAAGGACCCGAACTTCAACACGAACTACGTCAACGCGTACAACGCCGGGGTGATCCGGGGTGCGTACCACTTCGCCCGGCCGAACATCTCCTCCGGCGCGGTCCAGGCCAACTACCTGGCCTCCAACGGCGGTGCGTGGTCGGCCGACAGCCGTACGCTCCCCGCCGCGCTGGACCTGGAGGCGAACCCGTACAGCGGCGGCTACTGCTACGGCCTGAGCACCACCGGGATGCGCAACTGGGTGCAGGACTTCCTGAACACCTACCGCTCGCGCACCGGCCGCTACGCGGTCATCTACACCACCACCAGCTTCTGGAACCAGTGCACCGGCAGTTGGACCGGCCCGTGGACCAACCACCCGGTCTGGGTCGCCCGCTGGTCCTCCTCGGTCGGCGCGCTGCCGGCCGGCGCACCGGTCTGGAGCTTCTGGCAGTACACCGACTCGGGCAGCGTCGCCGGCATCAGCGGCGCGGTCGACCGCAACTACTGGAACGGCGACCGTAACCGGCTGATCGCCCTGGCCAACAACACCGCCTGAGACACGTCACGACGGCGGGTCGACGTCCACCGAGTGGATTCGGGACGTCGGCCCGCCGCCGTGGCGTGACCACCGCCGGTTCAGGCCCGCCGTCGCGCGGCGAGTGCCACGGGTACGCCGACACCACTGTGCCGGGCCACCGTGCCCCGACGGGTGACGGCCCACCCCACGTACGCGGCCCCGGCGAGCGTCACGACGCTCAGCAACGTGGCCAGCAACGCGATTCCGAAGGTGACGAACAGCAGTACTCCGACACCCACCACCGCGCTCGTCCACAGTGTCGGTCGGGTTCGGGCATCCCTTGGTCGGTAACCCATCTCGGGCCTCCCTTCCGTCCTTCGAGATCAGGTACCCCGAACGACGGACGGTCATGCCTCGTCTCGACCGCCCTGCTGCCGGTCGCCCTCAGTCCTGACGGTCCGGCACGAACTCGCGGAACGCCGTCTCGAAGTTCGGCAACTGCGCGTCCCACTCGCTGTTCGGCACCTCCCAGCGCAGGGCGAAGCCCCGGTTGCTGGCGGTGACGAAGCCCCGGTTGCGCACCCGCAGCTCGACCCCGTTGCGGGTCTGGTACCAGTCCCAGTCGGCGCAGGTCCGCCACTTGCAGTCGATCGTCCTGATGTTGATCCGCCGGTAGTTCTGCACACCACGGACGTTCTTCCGGCCCGGTTCGAGCTGCCGCCAGGTGGCGGCGGCGTCCCGCTGGGGCGTGTCGGTGCGGTCGATGGTCAGCTCGCTGACACCGTTCGGGTCCCGGTACTTGACCCAGGTGGAGCCGGAACTGCGCCGCCAGCCCTCCGGCACCAGCACCTTGAAGCCCACCGGGTCGTTCCGCAGCGTCCACCCCTCGGGTATGCCACCGGCGGCGCTCTCCGACGGGGTGGGCGAGGGCGACGGGGAGTCGCTCGGTGGTGCGGCGGAGGTCGGTGGTGGCGCGGCCGGCGCCGAGGTCGGCGGCGCGGACGACTCGGAGGTGCCCGCCGCACCCTGCGGGGTGCCGTCGCCGTCGCCGTCACCGCTGGTGAGCAGCGGAACCGCCACCACCAGGCCGACGAGCAGCAGCGCGACCAGCGCGCCGACCAGCACGGCCCGGCGGGTGCGCTCGGATCGCAGTTGGCCGGCTTTGAAGACCGAACCGCGAGCCGGTGCCGCCGGGCTCACCGGCGCCGACGGCATCAACGAGGTCGAGGCGGGCGCGACGGGGGTGGCGGCCTTCGCGGGAGCCGGTGGATCGACCCGACGGGTCGGTTCGCCCGAGCCGGGCCGGTCGGTCGTCCCGCTCGCGTCGGCCTGCGCGCTCGCCTCCGCAGCGGGACCGTCGACCTTGGTGACGTCGGCCGATGCGGCGGCTGCCCCGCTGGTCGTGGCGGACAGCACGGTCGCGTCGAAACCGTCGGGCGTCGTCGGCGTACCGGCCGGGGTGGTGCCCTCGTCGACCTGGCCGGTCGAGTCGTCGTCGCGGCCCGTCGCAGTGTCCGTGGCGGACGTGTCGGACCCGACAGCCGAGCCGGTGTCCGACGCGGACGACGCCGCGTCCGTACCCGACGCCGACTCCGCACCGGCGGTCGACGCCGCGTCCACCTTCGTCGTCGGGTCCGCGACCTGACCAGCATCGACCTTCGCGGTCAGGTCGGCGTCCACCTTCGTGGTCGGATCGGCGCTCGCGCCGGTGGGCGCCGCGACCTTCGCCGTCGGCGCGGCGTCGGAGACCGGCGAGCGCCCGGCCGCCGCACCCGAGCCCGACGGACCGGAGCCGGCCGCGCCGACTGCGGCAGCGCCCGCCGCGAGCGGACCCACGGCCGGTGGCGTACGGGGTCCGGGCGGGGTGACCGGCGGAGTGGGCCGCTCCCCCGACGGGCGCGGCGCGGGCACCAGCGGCTGACGCGGTTCACGCGGCCCGTTCGGCCCCGGTCGGCGTACACCGTCGAGCAGTGAGATGCCCCGACTCCGCTTACCGCTGGCCCGCCGCAGCATCCGCTCGGCCGACTCGGCGGTGATCCGCTCCTCGGGATTCTTGCGGAGCAGCCCGGCGAGCACCTGCTTGAGCGGTCCGGCGTTACGGGCCGGGGGCACCGGTTCGGTGGCGAGCGCGGCCAGGGTGCTGATCGCCGACGGGCGCGCGAACGGGGACTTGCCCTCCACGGCGGCATAGAGCGTGGCGCCCAACGACCACAGGTCCGCCTCCGGGCCGGTGGTGCCGTCCCGGGCGCGCTCGGGCGAGATGTACGCCGGGGAGCCGAGCACCATGCCGGTGCGCGTCACGTTCGGGTCGCCGGGGATGGTGGCCAGGCCGAAGTCGGTCAGCACCACCCGACCGTCGGTGCCGAGCAGCACGTTGCCGGGCTTGACGTCGCGGTGCATGATGCCGGCCTTGTGCGCCGCCTTCAGGGCGTTGAGCACACCGAGCCCGATCTGCACCGCCTGCGCCGCCGACACCGGCCCGTCCTCGGCGATGGTGTCCTGCAACGAGCGGGACGCCACGTACTCCATCACGATCCACGGGTCACCGTCGGTGCGGAGCACGTCGAAGATGCGTACCACGTTGATGTTGTTGAGGCGGGCGATGGCCCGCGCCTCCCGCAGCGAGCGTTCGCGCATCTCGCGGCGCTCGTCGTTGGTCAGGCCCGGCGGCGGGACCAACTCCTTGATGGCCACGTCGCGGTGCAGCACCTCGTCGCGCGCCTTCCATACCCGACCCATGCCGCCCTGACCGAGCGGCGAGAGGAGCCGGTACCGGTCGGCGACGAGTTGGGGGGAAGGCTCAGACATCGCAGAGACGGTACCCGGCAGCCCTGACGCTCACACCGTCGGCACGCCACTGTGTGCCGGAGGTCGAGTTCACGAGCGCGTACGCTGGGGTCCATGTCTGTCGAGGAGCCGCTGTTCCGGGTCGTCCGCGGCGTGCCGACCGCCGAGGAGCTGGCCGCGCTGGTGGGCGCGATCGTCGTACGCTCCCGCCCGGTGCCCGCGCCCGCCGCCGCCCCGGTCTCCGTCTGGGCCCGCAGCGCCCGACCGGTGGGTGCCGCTCTGCTGCCGGGCAGCGGCGCCTGGCGCACCTCCGGCCTGCCCCGCTGACCCGCGCTCGGCACCACACTGACGGCAATCGGGGCTGCCGGGGAGGCGGCCAAGGATTAACCTCACAGAGGGGAACCGGGCCGTTACAGTTTGGAGGGCCGATGATCCCTGAGGATGGTCGACAAGCGCCCTGGTCAGGCGGTCACCGTGGCGTCGAGGCGGACATCCGCCAGATGCGGGAATTCGCCGACATGCTCCGCGCCGAGGTGGACGGCAACTATGCGCCACACCTGCCCCGCATCGCGGACGACATGCTCGCCCAGGTGCCGAATCCGGCGGACGCCTTCATCGAACTGGTGCAGTTCATGCGAGCACACTGGGAGACACAGCAGGCCACCACGAACACCGTCTGGGGCCTCGGTCACACCACCGGCCACCTGGCGCACGCCGCCAGACAGGTGGCCGACCGCTACGCCGACACCGACGCCTTCTCCGCAGCGCGCGTCGCCGACGTCCAGCAGGCACTCGGGCGGCCCGGCGACGTACCCGCCCAGCCCACACCCTCCCCGTCGCCCACCAATCCGACCGGCCCCGACAACCACGGGCCGGTGATGCTGCCGTGAGAGACCCGGGAGTAGGCCGCAGCGGCGGCCTCACCGACTGGTACCTGATGAACGTGGCCGACATGTGGGCCTGCCTCCAGGACCACCACCCCGACAACCACTGGCGGCACGTCGCCGGCTGGCGCAAGATCTCCGAGCTGGCCGACCAACACCTCCACCGCCTCCGGACGTACCGCCAACGCCTCGCCCACGCCTGGCCCCCCGAGACCAACGAGGCCGCCCGCGCCTACCTCGCCGAGATGGACGACCTGATCGCGCAGGTGCAACGCACCCACGACGCCGCCAGCGCCAACCAGACCGCACTCGCCGCCGCCACCCAGGCCCTCACCAGCACCCGCGACGAACTCAAGAAGATCCACGACGAGTACGCGGACAAGCTCCGACAGAAGCGCGGATGGGAACAGACCGCCGCCGATCCCAAAGCAGTCGCCGGGAGCCGCAACAGTCAACCGCCGGTCACCGAGGCCGACCTGGAACAGTTGAACGTCAAGGCGCGCGGCATCATGTACGGCCTCAGCAGCGACCTCCAGCAGGCCCAGGTAACCCTCCGCCAACCCCCGCCGTCGCCACGCTCGCTCATCCAGATAAACGACCCTGACGTATACGGAACAGCCGGACAGGCACTACTGACACCTCCCGTCATTCCAGCACCAAGACCTGTCGAAGCCAAGAAGCCCTGGCATACGCCCACGTCTAGACCCTTATCGGCCGCCGCCCCCAGGGGAGAGGTCGGACCAGTTTTGGGTGCCGCTCAAGCAGGAGAGCCCGCGCTCTCAAACCCAGCCACTCAAGGCTCATCAGTCAACTCGCCTCAAAATTCTCTCCCCCTCAGCAATAACGGGTCATCCAAAGGCGTCGGAGGAATTCCCGACACCTTGGGCCCACTCCGCACACCACCACCTCACGGACAAATTCCTCACTCGATCGTAAGCGGAGGCGCGCGCCCAAATTTTGGAAAGTCGGCACACGCGATGCCTCCAGGAGGCTTAATCGGCGGGCCACCCGCCATGGGCGCTGGGGCGCCGACAGCAAACACCACACCACCTCGCAGGGTAAATCCCATTGGTGGAGTAATTGGACGCGGGGCAGCAGGAACATCACCCTCTGGGGCGGCCGGGTCTAGACCGGGAGGCGGTCGAGGTGCAGGAGCACCACACCTACCTGCACCATTCGGCAACCCTTCGGCAGGCCTCCCAAGCATCGCCGGGATGAGTCCTAGATCCAAGCCCCCGAACCACGGCAACCACGGACCAGACCGGCCTACGGGCCAGGAAGGCGGGCCGCAGCAGTGGGATCCCGACAACCCGTGGACGATCGAACGCGGAAATCCCCCAGTCATAAAGCCACCGGACGATGATGGCCCAATCGACCCTGGACCAGTCATTGGCCTTGACCGTTAAGGAACCGAGCAAAGCCGCGACGGCACTTGGAATTATAACGGTTAGCGCCATCTTGGCTGCACATTCATTGCCAACCAACCCACTCGCAGATACCCGAAGCCACTTAGGTAACGAAGTGCGTAACGACCAGTGGCACCTTCCATTCTTGAAAGTCGATGAGGCTCACCAAATCAGTCAGGGAGAAGGAGTCATCGTCGCCATCCCCGATACCGGCGTTTACCCTCACCCCGACTTGCGGAAGAATCTACTGCCAGGCATCGACCTGCTCTCGAACGAGGACAGGACAAGCAAACAAGATCAAGATAGCCATGGAACAGCAATGGCTGGACTAGTAGCGGCACACGGCAACACCGATGGACACGGGGCGCTCGGCGTGGCCCCGAAGGCGAAGGTTCTGCCTATTCGCAGCTCGCCTCCAAATCGCCCCGGCGAACCCGACGCACTGGCGAGAGCCATCGAGTTAGCAATCTCTCATCGGGCCGACATCATAAGCATTTCGAGCGTTGGAGGATCGAGCGCCCGACTGGTCCGCGCCATCAATTCCGCGATCGAGGCGGACATATTAGTGGTTGCCGGCACAGGAAACCGACCAAGAGAATCCACCATAGGATATCCAGCATCTCACGTCGGCGTCGTAGCAGTAGGAGGAATAGACCGGAAAGGCAATCATGCGCCCCTTTCAGCCATTGGGCCACAAGTCAGCGTTACCGCACCTGCAATCGAGCTTTACAGCACCAGCTACGGCGGCGGCTACTCCAAGGGGTCAGGAACTTCGGGAGCTACTGCCATCGTTGCTGGTGCGGCGGCGTTGGTTCGGGCCAAGTATCCGTATCTGCCTGCGGACGAGGTGGCCCACCGACTGACTGCGACCGCGATCGACAAGGGGCCTCCCGGACGAGACGACCAGTACGGGTACGGCGTGATCGATCTGGTGGCGGCGCTGACGGCAGACGTACCGCCGAGGGGTTTCGGGCCGAGCGGGACGGGCACGCCCTCGCCGAGCACGACGCGGGCCGGGGGTCCTGAGGCCGATGAGGACGGTGCGGCGGTGCGCGGCCTGGTGACGCTGGCGGTGCTGCTGGCGGTCGGGGCCGGTGGGCTGTGGTGGGTCCGGCGGCGACGGCGTTCGGGCGACCCGCCGCCACGCGTCAGCCGCTGACGGGTCCTGGCGTCGGGGGGCGGTACCGTCGTGCGCGTGTCTGATGCGCTTCCGCTCCGCCTCGTGCTCGCCTCGGCGAGCCCTGCCCGCCGTAAGACCCTGCAGGCCGCCGGCATCGAGCCGGACGTGCTGGTCAGTGGTGTCGACGAGAGTCTGGTGGTGACCGATCGGGCGGAGGATCTCTGCCTGGAGTTGGCCCGGCTCAAGGCGGAGGCGGTGCTGACCCGGCTGCGGCCCGGTGACGGCCAGCGGACGCTGGTACTGGGTTGCGACTCGGTGCTCGCGTTCGACGGTGAGATCTTCGGCAAGCCCGATGACGCGGCCGACGCCACCCGGCGGTGGGAGCGGATGCGGGGACGCAGCGGTGTGCTGCACAGCGGCCACTGTCTCATCGACATCGTGGGCGGGCGTCGGGCCGAGGCGGTGGCTTCCACGGTGGTGCACTTCGCCGACATCAGTGACCGGGAGATCGCCACGTACGTGGCCACGGGCGAGCCGCTCGCGGTGGCCGGCGCGTTCACGATCGACGGGTTGGGTGGGGCGTTCGTGGAGCGGATCGAGGGCGATCCGGGGACGGTCGTCGGGCTGTCCATGCCGCTGCTGCGGCGGCTGCTCGCCCAGTTGGACCTACAGATCACCGATTTGTGGACGAAAGTCGCGCCCGGCAACCAGACCGTCGAGCCGCTCGGCTAGCGTCCGGGCATGACGCTCAAGTCGATTCCGCTCACCGACGAGCTGCACGCGTACCTCGTCGCGCACGGCGCGCCGCCGGACGAGATCGTCCGCGACCTGGCCGAGGAGACGCTCGCCGTGCTGCCGGAGCACGCCTCCATGCAGGTGGCGCCGGAGCAGGCCGCCTTCCTGACGTTCCTGACCCGGCTGCTCGGAGTGCGCAACGCGGTGGAGGTGGGTACGTTCACCGGGCTCTCCTCGCTGGCGATCGCCCGGGGGCTGGCCGACGGTGGACGGTTGACCTGCTTCGACATCTCCGAGGAGTACACCGGCATCGCGCGCCGGTACTGGGCGCGGGCCGGTGTGGACGACCGGATCGAGCTGCGCATCGGCCCGGCCGGGGAGACACTGCGGGAGTTGCCGCACGAGCGGTACCTGGACTTCGCCTTCATCGACGCCGACAAGACCAGCTATCCGCTGTACTGGGACGAGTTGGTGCCCCGGATGCGGCCGGGCGGTGTGATCGCCGTGGACAACGTGTTGCGGCACGGTCGGGTGGTCGCGCCGGAGAGCGAGGCCGACCGGGCGATCGCGGCGTTCAACGACGACGTGCTCGCCGACATGCGGGTGGACGCGGTGATGTTGCCGATCGCCGACGGTCTGACGCTCGCCCGGGTGCACTGACCGGTACGCCGGCACCGGTCGTCGCCGCTGTCGGGCAGGGCGTTCGAGCCGGTGCCGGCGTCCGATGGGCGTCAGCCGGGTGGTACCTGCGGGCGTTAACAAGGGCACCCTGCTCTACCGCAGGCGTTAACAGGGTGCCCTTCCTTTCACCGCAAGCGTCAGCGGACGCTGCGGGCGAACTGGCGGGCCGCCCAGTAGACCCCGGCGGCGGCCAGGATCGCGATGATGGTCAGCCCCTGCCAGACGCGGTCGTTGCCGATGTCGCCGTTGAACAGGGCGCGGGTGCCGTCCACCGCCCAGGAGAACGGGTTCCACTTGGCGACGCCCTGCAACCAGCCGGGCGCGAAGGCGAGCGGGAGCAGGATGCCGGAGAGCAGCAGCACCGGCTGGGCGACCGTGTTCATCAGCGGGGCCAGCGCGTCCTCGCTCTTCACCTTGAGCGCGACGCCGTAGCTGACCGCCGAGGTCATCAGCGCGATCAGGGCGAGCATCAGGTATGCCAGCAGCAGGTCGCCGATGAAGACCCGCAGGTCGAACAGGAGCGCCAGCAGGGTGATGATGACCGCTTGGACCATCAGCGACACCACGTCGCGTAGTGAGCGGCCGAGTAGCAGGGCGAGTCGGCTGACCGGGGTGACCCGGGAGCGTTCGATCACTCCGGCGCGCAGCTCGGCGATCAGGCCGAAGCCCTGGAACAGGCCGCCGAAGATGGCCAGCAGCACCAGCAGGCCGGGTACGAAGATCTTGTACGCCTCGGCCTGGGTCGGCGCGTTCAGCGCGGGCTTGAGCAGCGGGGCGAACAGGAGTAGATACATCACCGGCTGGAAGACGCCGACGAAGACCCACACGGGGTTACGTAACAGCAGGTGGAACTGCCGCTGGAAGATCAGCCAGGTGTCGCGGACGAGCTTCATGGGACTCTCTCCTGGTCGGGTCAGGACTCGCGCAGCGAGCGGCCGGTCTTGGTGAGGAAGACGTCGTCGAGGCTCGGGCGGTGCAGCTCGATCGACCTGAGGTCGAGACCGGCGCCGTCGACCCGGCGCAGGATCCGCGGGATGGCGGTCGCACCGTCGTCGACGAAGAGGCGCAGGCCGCCCTCCTCCAGGCTCTCCAACCGGTTCACGTACTCCTCGCCGTCGAGCAGCTTCTCCGCCTCACCGGTGGCCACGAGGTCGAGGCCGACCAGCACGATGTCACCGGAGATCTCCCGCTTGAGGTCGGTCGGCGTACCTTCGGCGACCACCTCGCCGTGGTCCATGATCGCGATGCGGTCGCAGAGCGCGTCGGCCTCGTCCAGGTAGTGCGTGGTGATGAAGACGGTCATGCCGTCGGTCCGCAGCCGCCGGATCTCGTCCCACATGTGCGCCCGGCTCTGCGGGTCGAGCCCGGTGGTGGGCTCGTCCAGGAAGACGATCTTCGGCTCGTGGATGATGCCGAGCGCGATCTCGACCCGCCGCCGCTGGCCGCCCGAGTACGTCTTGCACTTGCGGTCGGCGAACTCGGTGAGCTGGAACGCCTCCAGCGCGCGTACCGCCCGACGCTGGGCCTCGGCCTTGCCGATGCCGTACATCCGGGCCTGGAGCACCAGTTCCTCACGCGCGGTCGACTCGTCCCAGGTGCTGCCGCCCTGGGCGACGTAGCCGATCCGGCGGCGCACCTCGCCCGGGTTCTTCAGCAGGTCGGCACCGGCGATGGTGGCCTCGCCGCCGTCCGGCTCGATCAGTGTCGCGAGCATCCGCAACGTGGTGGTCTTACCGGCGCCGTTCGGGCCGAGGAACCCGAAGATCTCACCGGCCGGGACGTTCAGGTCGACGCCGCGTACCGCCTCGACGGTCTTCGTCTCCCGACCGGCCCGGCTGCGGAACGACTTCCGCAACCCTCTGGTCTCGATCATTTCCACTCCCCGCTCATGGCCGCACTCCGGCCACCATCGTCACGGCACTCCACCACATGGGTCCGACACCACGCCGCCCACGACCTGGCCAGACAGTGCGTCATCCCACACTTAGCGATCGTTCGGGGCACCACGGTGAGCTATAAACTCCCCGGCAGAAACCCGCCGGGAGGAGCCACCAAGGTGCGCAAGGTACTCATCGCCAACCGGGGCGAGATCGCCGTCCGGGTCATCCGCGCCTGCCAGGACGCCGGCCTGGGCAGTGTCGCGGTGTACGCGGACTCCGACCGGGATGCCCTGCACGCCACGCTCGCCGACGAAGCGTACGCCCTGGAGGGCGACACCGCTGCGAATACCTACCTCCGCATCGACAAACTCATCGACGTCGCCGCTCGGGCCGGTGTGGACGCGGTGCACCCCGGGTACGGCTTCCTCTCCGAGAACGCCGACTTCGCCGAGGCGGTCATCGACGCGGGTCTGACCTGGATCGGTCCCACCCCGCAGGCGATCCGCGACCTCGGTGACAAGGTCACCGCCCGGCACATCGCCCAGCGGGCCGGTGCTCCCCTGGTGCCCGGCACCCCGGATCCGGTGGGCAGCCCGGACGAGGTGATGGCCTTCGCCGTCGACCACGGTCTGCCGGTGGCCATCAAGGCCGCCTTCGGTGGCGGCGGGCGCGGCCTGAAGGTGGCCCGCACCATGGAGGAGATCCCGCACCTGTTCGAGTCGGCCACCCGGGAGGCGGTCGCGGCCTTCGGTCGGGGCGAGTGCTTCGTCGAGCGGTACCTGGACCAGCCGCGCCACGTCGAGGCGCAGATCCTGGCCGACCAGCACGGCAACGTGATCGTCGCCGGCACGCGGGACTGCTCGTTGCAGCGCCGGCACCAGAAGCTGGTCGAGGAGGCACCGGCGCCGTTCCTCACCGCCGAGCAGCGTGCGCAGATCCACGAGAGCGCGAAGGCGATCTGCCGGGAGGCCGGCTACCACGGTGCCGGGACGGTGGAGTACCTGGTCGGCAACGACGGGACCATCTCCTTCCTGGAGGTCAACACCCGGCTCCAGGTGGAGCACCCGGTGACCGAGGAGACCGCCGGCATCGACCTGGTCCGCGAGCAGTTCCGCATCGCCGACGGGGAGAAGCTGCGGCTCACCGAGGACCCGACACCGCGCGGGCACTCCATCGAGTTCCGGATCAACGGCGAGGACCCGGGTCGCGGCTTCCTGCCCGCGCCCGGCACGGTGACCGTGCTGCGTCTGCCGACCGGTCCCGGCGTACGGGTGGACACCGGCATCTCGGCCGGCGACGTCATCGGCGGCAACTTCGACAGCCTGCTCGCCAAGGTCGTCATCACCGGGGAGACCCGTACCGAGGCGCTGGAGCGGGCCCGGCGTGCGCTGGACGAGATGGTGATCGAGGGGATGGCCACCGCGCTGCCGTTCCACCGCCTGGTGGTCCGCGACCCGGCGTTCACCGCCGAGCCGTTCGCGGTGCACACCCGTTGGATCGAGACCGAGTTCGACAACACGGTTCCGCCGTTCACCGCTGTCGCAGACGGCGCGGACGCTCCGGCCGAGCGCGAGACGATCGTGGTCGAGGTGGGCGGCAAGCGGCTGGAGGTCAGTCTTCCGGCCGGGCTCGGCGCGGGTACGGCGAGTGCCGCTCCGGCCGCGAAGAAGCCCGCCCGTCGGGGCGGTGGCGCCACGGCCGGCGCGGCGGCGGGCGGTGACGCGCTCACTTCCCCGATGCAGGGCACCATCGTCAAGATCGCGGTCGCCGACGGGGACACCGTGGCCGAGGGCGATCTGGTCGTGGTGCTGGAGGCGATGAAGATGGAGCAGCCGTTGCACGCCCACAAGGCGGGCACGGTCAGCGGGCTCGCCGCCGAGGTCGGCGCGGTGATCACCGCCGGTGCCGCCATCTGCACCATCGGCTGAGGCAGTGCCGGGTGTATGGAGGGGTCCCCTGCTATACGCGAGGCGTTAGCAGGGGACCCCTCCTTACATCTCAGCGCAGGGATTCGGCGGCGACGGCACAGACGGCGGTGGTGAGCGCGGTCAGCACCGGTGAGTCGAGTCGCCAGTGCTGCCAGTAGAGCGGGGTGTCCAGCACCCGACCGGGAGCGATGTCGACGCACCGACCGGCGGCCACGTCCGCGTCGGCGATCTGCTCGGCGACCAGTCCCCAGCCGAGGCCGAGCCGGATCGACTCGTTGAACGCCGGGACCGACGGCACGTAGTGCACCGGCGGGTCGAGCGCGTGCCCGGTCACGCTACGCAGGAAACGGTGTTGGATCCGGTCCTTGCGGTCGAAGACCACCACCGGCGCGGCGGCGGCAGCAGTCCGGGTGAGGCCGTCGGCGAACCACCGTCGGGCCACCGACGGCGCGGCCAGCGCCCGGTAGCGCAGCGCGCCGAGACGCCGCACCCGGCAGCCCTGCACCGCCTCACGCTGGGCGGTCACGGCGGCGGTCACCACCCCGTCGCGGAGCAGGACGGCGGTGTGGTCCTGGTCGTCCTGCCGGAGGTCGAAGGAGAGTTCCGGCTGGTCGGGCAGCCGGGCCAGGGCGGCGGGGAACCAGGTGGCGAGCGAGTCGGCGTTGACCACGATGGCGATCCGGGTCCGCTCCCGATCGCCGCCGAGCGGTCCCCGGGCATCGGCCAGCGCCTCGCGTTCGAGCAGGGCGAGCTGCCCGGCCAGGCGCAGCAGCGGTCGCCCGGCCTCGGTGGCGTCGCAGGGACGGTGCCGCCGGACGAGCACCTGCCCGACGGCCTCCTCCAGTGCCTTGATGCGCTGGCTGACCGCCGAGGGGGTGACGTGCAGCAGCCGCGCCGCCGCCTCGAAGCTGCCCTCGGCGACGACTGCGGCGAGCGTACGGAGCTGGGTGGAGTCCAGACCGCCCATGCAGCTGAGCTTAACCGGATGAAGAATCTTTAGCTGGACTGATCCGTCGCGGTGCTCCTACCGTCGGCGGCGTGCTCACCTCCGTCGTCGCCGGTTTCTCCCTCTCCATCGCCCTCATCGTCGCCATCGGCGCGCAGAACGCCTTCGTACTCCGTCAGGGACTGCGCCGGGAACACGTGGTGCCGGTCGTGCTGACCTGCGCGATCTCCGACGCCCTGCTGATCGGGGTGGGTATCGCCGGGGTGGGTTCGATGGTGGCGGCCCGACCCGACCTGCTCACCGCGATCCGCTGGGGCGGGGCGGCCTTCCTGCTCGGATACGCGGCCCTGGCCGCCCGCCGCGCGTGGCGGCCGAGCACGCTCACACCGGCTCAGCGGCCCCCGGCCCGGCTCGGCGCGACGCTGCTGGCCTGCCTCGCCTTCACCTACCTCAACCCGCACGTCTACCTGGACACCGTGCTGCTGCTCGGCGGCATCGCGCAGCAGCAGCCGCACCGGTGGTTGTTCGGTCTCGGCGCGGCGGTGGCCAGTGTCGTCTGGTTCAGCGCGCTCGGCGCGGGGGCGTACCGGCTCGCGCCGCTGCTCGCCCGGGCCCGGGTCTGGCAGGTGCTCGACGGCGTTATCGCGCTGGTGATGGTGGTGGTAGCGGTCGCGCTGCTGCTGGGCTGAGGGAATGATGGCCGGGTGCGGTTCCTCAATGGCGCGACACCCGCGTACGACCTGACCTACAACGACGTCTTCATGGCCCCGGCCCGGTCGGAGGTGGGCTCCCGACTCGACGTCGACCTGTCCACCGGCGACGGCACGGGTACGACGATCCCGCTGGTGGTGGCGAACATGACGGCGGTCGCCGGCCGACGGATGGCCGAGACGGTGGCCCGGCGCGGCGGGATCGCGGTGATCCCCCAGGACATCCCGATCGAGGTGGTGGCCGAGGTCGTCGCCTGGGTCAAGCAGCGGCACCTGATGCACGACACGGCCATCGCGCTCGGCCCGACCGACACCGTCGGCGACGCGATCCACCTGCTGCCCAAGCGGGCGTACGGTGCGGTGATCGTGGTCGACGAGGAGCGCCGCCCGATGGGGGTGGTGACCGAGGCGGACACGGTCGGGGTGGATCGGTTCGCCCAGTTGCGCGACGTGATGTCGGCCGATCTGCACACGGTGCCGGTGGACGCGGATCCGCGTACCGGCTTCGACCGGCTGAGCACCGCGCGGCGGCGGCTGGCCCCGGTGGTGGACGGCGAGGGGCGGCTGGTCGGGGTGCTCACCCGGCCGGGCGCGCTGCGGGCGACGCTCTACCGGCCTGCGGTGGACGCCCTGGGGCGGTTGCGCATCGCGGCGGCGGTGGGCATCAACGGCGACGTGGCGGGCAAGGCGTCGGCGCTGCTGGAGGCGGGCGTGGACACCCTGGTCGTGGACACCGCGCACGGCCACCAGGAGCGGATGGTCAGCGCGTTGCGGACCGTCCGGAGTCTGGACCCGGGCGTACCGGTGGCGGCCGGCAACGTGGTCACCGCCGACGGCGTACGCGACCTGGTCGCAGCCGGCGCGGACATCGTCAAGGTGGGCGTCGGACCGGGCGCGATGTGCACCACCCGGATGATGACCGGGGTGGGTCGGCCGCAGTTCTCGGCGGTGCTGGACTGCGCGGCGGCGGCCCGTGAGCTGGGCCGGCACGTCTGGGCCGACGGCGGGGTACGGCATCCGCGTGACGTGGCGCTGGCGCTGGCCGCCGGGGCGTCGAACGTGATGGTCGGCTCCTGGTTCGCCGGCACCTACGAGTCGCCCGGCGACCTGTACACGGACGAGGACGGCCGGCGGTACAAGGAGAGTTTCGGGATGGCCTCGGCGCGCGCGGTCAGCGCCCGGACCGCCGAGGACAGCCCCTACGACCGGGCCCGGAAGGCGATCTTCGAGGAGGGCATCTCGTCGGCCCGGATGTACCTGGACCCGACCCGGCCGGGGGTGGAGGACCTGATCGACGAGATCATCTCGGGGGTACGCAGTGCCTTCACCTACGCCGGAGCCCGGAACCTGGACGAGTTCCACGAGCGGGTGCTGGTCGGGGTGCAGAGCACCGCCGGCTACACCGAGGGGATGCCGCTGCCGACGAGCTGGTGACGGCCGGCGTCCGGTCAGCCGGGGTCCGCCGCCGGGGCGAAGAGGCGCCCGATCACCGTCCGGGCAACCTCTCGCGGGTCGTCACCCACACCGGGTGGTAGCGCGTCGGCCAGCCAGAGCGTGGCGAAGCCATGCACGATCGACCATGCGGCCAGCGCGTCGCCGAGCGGCCCGTGCACGCCGCCCCGCCCGTCGCCGACGTCCGTCGGAGCGGCGGACAGTGCCGTCACCCCGGCATGCAGTGCGGCACCGGCACGGTCACGGGCGGCCTGGACCTCGGCGGCATCGGATCGGTAGAGATCGGGGTGGAACATCACCTCGAAGTGGGCCCGGTGCCGCACGGCGAAGTCGACGTACGCCACGCCGAGGTCGAGCAGTTCGCCGCCGGTCGATTCCAGCGCCTCGGCGAGCAGGTCGAAGCCCTGCACCGCGAGCGCGGTGAAGAGGCCGGCCCGGTCGCCGAAGTGGTGGGCCGGGGCGGCGTGCGAGACGCCGGCACGTCGGGCCAGGTCTCGCAGGCTCAGCGCCGCCGGGCCCGACTCCCTGATCGCCTCCTCCGCTGCGGCGAGCAGGGCGCGAGGCAGGTCGCCGTGGTGGTAGCCGCGGGTGCCGGTCATCACCCGATCGTATCTTGCCATTGACAAGATGCGCCATCGCGAGCCAATCTTGTCGGCGACAAGATTGGTTTTCGAGGAGGTACCGATGGCTCCGCTGATCGCCCTGGTGGCGGGCACCGCGCTCGCCCGACTGGCCGGCCTGGTCGGGATTTCCGTGCTCGACGGCTGGCATCCGGCCCTGCGGGTCGGGCTGGCCGTGATGTTCGTGCTGACCGGGATCGCACACTTCACCGGCCGGCGACGCAACCTGATCGAGATGGTCCCGCCCCGACTGCCCCGACCGGACCTGCTGGTCACGGTGACCGGCGTGCTGGAACTCGCGGGCGCGGCGGGGCTGCTGGTGCCGGCCACCGCCCGCTGGGCCGCTGCCGGACTGGCCGTGCTGATGCTGGCGATGTTCCCGGCGAACGTCTCGGCCGCGCGCCGGGGACTCACCCTGGCCGGGCGCCCGGTCACCCCGCTCGGCGTCCGTACCGCACTCCAGGTCGTCTTCCTCGCCGCCGCCATCGCGGTCGCCGTCGGGCCGTGACCGGTCACGCTGTCGGGTCCTCACCCGTCATCGACGCTGGCGGGCGGACGAGAGTGGCCGGGCCGCTGGCACGGGACCTGCCAGCGGCCCGGCGGCGACCCAGGCGCCAGGAACGGGGGACCCGGCGCCCGCTGGGCCGCGCGCGGACAACGGTACGCGTCCCTGAGCCGATCCCGCGACCATCGATCGGCGACGACCCTGCCCGATCTCCCTGGTAGTGGCGCCGAAAGGTGCCCGTCGCCCCCGACGCGGGGGACGGTGCGGCTGGTCATCAGCGCCCACGGCCGGCGGGGTGATGTCGGACACTCCGTCACTCTCGGTATGTTCCGGTCAACTCACCCGGTGACCGGACAGAGGTGACAGGCACCCCGAGGCCGCTCACCGGGGAAAGCCGGATCGCCACTCGGGGTGTCCCCGAGGACGGATTTCGGTGCTCGTCCCGGATCCGTCTGAGGTGCCCGCCGCGACAGGCTGAGCCATGCCTGCAACCCGGAACAGCGCGACGCTGGTGCTCGGCGGCATCGCCCTCGCGGCCCTGCTCGCCGTGATCGGCCACGCGGGTGTCGAGGACCTGGACCCGCTGAGCCTCACCGTCAGCGACTACGCCGTCTCCGAGTCCGGCGGGGCCATCCACCTCGCCATGCTCACCCTCGCGGTGGCGTCCGCCGGGCTCGTCCTGGGACTGCGCCGATCCGGGGCCCCGACCGGTACGGGTCGCGGTCGCCTCGGCACGGCCCAGGTCCTGCTCGCCGCCTGGGCCGGTGGGCTGCTACTGGCCGGGCTGGTCCCGACCAACCCGCCCGGCACCGAGATGGGCACCGCCGCCTACGTGCACCGGTACGCCTCGGTGGTCGCCTTCCTGGCTCTGCCGCTCGCCGGTTGGCTGATCGCCACGCAGTTGCCCGCCACCGCCCGCACCGCCCGTTGGCTGCGCGCGCTGACCATCACCAGCCTGCTCCTCGCCGCCGCGATGGTCTGGTCCGCCTACCCCGGCGACCGCGCGTACTACGGCCTGATCGAACGCGCCCTCATCCTCGCCGAGGTGGCCCTGCTCACCGTCCTGGCCACCGCCGGAGGCAGGGTGCGGGCGGCTACTCCAGTTCGTGCAGCATGAGCTGGCGGGCGGCCTCGGTGAGCGAGCCGGAGAGGCTGGGATAGATGGTGATGGTCTGGGCCAGCTCGTTGACGGTGAGGTTGTTCTCCACCGCCATGGTGATCGGCAGGATCAACTCGCTCGCCTTCGGCGCCACCACCACGCCACCGATCACCTGACCGCTGGCCGGGCGGCAGAACAGCTTGACGAACCCGTCGGCCACCTCGTCCATCTTCGCCCGGGCGTTACCGGCCAGCGGCAGCATCACCTGCCGGGCCGGCACCTTCCCGGCGTCCATCTCGTCCTGCGACACACCCACGGTGGCCAGCTCGGGGTCGGTGAAGACGTTCGCCGAGACGGTCCGCAGCCGCAGCGGCCGGACCGCCTCGCCGAGCGCGTGCCACATGGCGATCCGGCCCTGCATGGCGGCGACGCTGGCCAGCGGCAGGACGCCGGTGCAGTCGCCGGCCGCGTAGATGCCGGGGACGTTGGTGCGGGAGACCCGGTCCACGGTCACGTACCCGCCCCGGGCCAGCGTCACGCCGTACTCGGCCAGGCCCAGCTCCTCGGTGTTGGGGATCGAGCCGACCGCGATCAGCGCGTGCGAGCCGTACACCTTGCGACCGTCGGAGAGGACGACCTCGACGCCGTCGTCGGTCCGGCGGACGCCCTCGGCGCGGGAGTTGTTCAGAATGCTCATGCCCCGGGCACGGAAGACCCGCTCGATCGCCTGCGCCGCGTCGGCGTCCTCGTGCGGCATCACCCGGTCCCGGCTGGAGACCAGGGTCACCTCGACGCCCATCGCCAGGTAGGCACTGGCGAACTCGGCGCCGGTCACCCCGGAGCCGACCACGATCAGGTGCTCGGGCAGGTCGGGCAGGTCGTACACCTGCCGCCAGGTGAGGATGCGCTCACCGTCGGGCACGGCGGTGGGCAGTTGGCGCGGGGTGGCGCCGGTGGCGACCAGCACCGTCGAGGCGCTGATCGAGTACGGTGCCTCGCCGCCGTCCGGCGTGACGATCACCCGGTGGGTGTGGCCGAGGGTGTCCTCGCCCAGCCGGGCCCGCCCGGAGACGAAGGTGACGCCGGCCTTGAGCAGCTTCGCGTGGATGTCGGAGGACTGCGCCAGGGCGAGCCGCTTGACCCGCTCGTGGACCGCCCGGGCGTCGACGGTGACCGCCTCCAGGCCGTCGGAGTGCACCCCGAACACCTCGGTGTCGCGGTATCCGGTCACCACCTCGGAGCTGGCGATGAACGTCTTCGACGGTACGCAGTCGGACAGCACGCAGGCACCGCCCGCGCCGTCGGCCTCCACCACGGTCACGTCGGCGTCCAGTTGCGCGGCGACCAGCGCGGCCTCGTAACCGGCCGGCCCCCCGCCGATGATCACGATCTGGCTCACCACGACCGCCCTTCGTCCATGCTCACAGTGACTTTCTTCTCCCCGACGCGTCCGACACGCACCGTCGTATTCTCCCCCACCCGCCCGCCGGGCTATCGTCATCGCCGTGCGTCTCTACGCCGCCTACGGCTCGAACCTGGACCCTGCCCGAATGCGTGCCTACTGCCCGCATTCCCCCATGGTGGGCATCGGCTGGCTGGAGGGCTGGCGGCTCACCTTCGCCGGTGAGGACGTCATCGGCTGGGAGGGCGCCGTCAGCACCGTCGTCGAATCGCCCGGCGACCGGGTGTTCGTGGCGCTCTACGACATCCATCCGTACGACGCGGCCCAGCTCGACGAGATCGAGGGCGTCACCGCCGGCACGTACCGGAAGCTGACCGTCCGCGTCTCGACGCTCGACGGCGACGTGACGGCCTGGGTCTACGTCTTCGACGGCTACGAGGGCGGCCTGCCCACCTCGTGGTACGTCTCGGAGATCGCGAACGCCGCCGAGAAGGCGGGCGCGCCGGACGACTACGTCGTCGAGCTGCGGTCCCGCCCCACCGGCACGGCGTCGGCCTAGCGCGTCTCCCACACCCCCAGTCTGCTACCGACCGGCGGCGTCCCGCCCGGCACCCCCGCCGAGCCGGACGCCGGTCACAGCCGGCGCACCTGCGGTCAGCACTGCGTGTGCGCCCGCGCCTCGGTCAACAACTCGACCAGTTCGGCGCCGTCGGCCGGACCGAGCGCGGCGAAGGCGGGCGCGACCAGGCGGTCGGTCACCGCCTCGGCCCAGAGCCGGCGACGCACCAGCGGCCCGACCGGCGGGTACGGCGGCGGCCACCCGCAGGCCACCGCCCCGCTCTCCCCCTCCGGCCCGGCCAGCACCGCCTCCAGTGGCGTCATGCCGCAGGCCCGTACGGCGACCAGGTGCGCGCCGGTGAAGTGCTCGCGGAGCAGTCGCAGCCCGGCGGCGGCCCGGGCACCCGGGCCGCCCGGCCCGGACGGCACGGCCCGCCAGGCGGCGAAGAGCGGCATGGCGCTGGCGTCGGCCGCCGCGACGGTCCGTTCCACGAGCGTGGCGAGCCGGTCGGCGCGAGGCAGGGCGGTCAGCCGCTCCTCGCCCCAGCGGCGGCACTCGGCGAGGCTGGCGGCGGCCACCTCGGTCGGGCGTACGGTGCGGGCGGCGGCGTCCCAGCCGTCGGCGACGGCGTCGGGGGCGACGAACCCGAGCGCGGCGGCGACCGTCTCGGCGCGTACGTCACCGAGTGCCCCGGCCCGTCCGGTGATGTAGAAGGCCCAGCCGGAGATGCCGAGCAGCCGGGCCCGGCGCAGCGTGGTCGGGCACCGGCCGTACGCCTCACCGAGCGCGAGCACCGCCGGTTTGCTGGCCGCCGCCACCTGTTCCGGGGTCATGCCGTCCCGCCCGGTGCGCCGCCGCCCGGGGGGCCGTCCACGAAGGATCCGACCGAGGGTCCGTCCATGACGGATCAGTCTGCCGCGCCCGCGTCCCGGTCGGCATCCTCCTCCTCGGCGGTCAATGCCTCCATCGCGGCCTCCACCTCTCCGGCGCGTCGCCGGGCGACGGCGACGGCCCGTTCGGCGGCCCGGCGGGCCAGTCGGGACCGGCTCAGTTCCTGCTCGGCGACGGCCCGACGGCGTTCCAGCTCGGCCAGTTCGGTCTCCACCGCGTCCAGGGCGGCCGTGCCGTCGTGCTCGGCGGACTGCGCCGCGTCGAGGTCCGTCTCGGCCCGTTCCCGGTCGGTACGTGCCCGGACCAGCTCCTTCTCCAGCGCCGTGCGGCGGCGGGCCAGCTCGGCGCGGGCGGCCCGGCGGGCCTGTTCGGCCCGCATGGCGCTGCGGTCCGGACGACCGGCGGTCCGCGCCGGTGCGGGCGGCTCCTCCCCGCCGGTCACCAGCCGCAACTGTGGTCGGGGCACCTCGCCGAATCCGGCGTAGTGGGCCGGGCGGAGCAGTCGACCGGACCGCACCTGCTCGGCCACGCCGGGATCGGCGAGGGCCGCGTTCAGGGTCGCCTCGACCTCGGCCAGCGGCAGTTTGCCGGCCGACGGCGCCCCCGGCACGTCGGCGGCGAGCCGGCGCACCTCGGCGACCAGGGCGGAGACCACGGACCGCCGCTGCGCGGACAGTTCCCGCAGGCGCGGGCCGCGCAACTCGCGTTGGGCGTCGCGTAGCGCGTCGGCCAACTGCGCCAGGTCGCCGACCAGGTCGGGACGCTCGATGGCGAGCAGGTTGACCAGCCAGGCGGCCACCGTGGGGCGGCGCAGCCGGGCGATCTCGCGGGCTCCCCGCCCGTCCCCGGCGCGCCGGGCCTGCGCCACCGCGGCGTCCCGGGCGGCGACGAACCGGTCCGGCGGCGTGCGGTAGAGCTGCGCCACCGGGTCGGACGGGGGTTCGGGCATCGACTCAGCCGTCGATCCGGCTGCCCGGCTCCAGCCGCTGGTACTCGCTGCCGGACAGGGCGGTGTACTGCCGGTCGAGCACCGCGAGGCCGTTGGTGTTGAGCAGGGCGTCGTGCAGCGCGTAGACCCGGCGCGGGGACACCGCCCGGATGAAGTCGACCACCTCGGAGAACTTCGACCAGGGCGCGTGTATCGGCGCGAAGAGCGTGTCGACCTGGATGTCGTCCGGCACGAACAGCGCGTCACCGGGGTGGTAGACCACCTCGTCGAGCAGGTAGCCGAGGTTGTCGACGAGCGGGATGTCGGGGTGGATGACCGCGTGCCGCCCGCCGTAGGCGCGGACCGGGACACCAACGGCGGTGAACGCGTCACCGGGGGTGACCGGGCGCAGCGCCTCGGCCGCGTCGCCGAGCGCTCCGGCCACCGAGGCCGGTCCGTGGATGTCGAACGGCCGCCGGGCGAGTTGCCGGTTGATCGCCTCGGCGTCCACGTGGTCCTGGTGCTCGTGGGTGATCAGGACCGCGTCGGCCCCGTCCAGTGCCACGGCGGCCTCGCTGAACACGCCCGGATCGACGACCAGCACTCCCCCGTCGTGCTCGACCCGCAGGCACGAGTGGGCGTACTTGGTGATCCGCATCGTGATGCCTCCCATATCGAATCGTGACCGTCCTGAGCGCAGTCTGCCGGAACCCGGGGGACAGCGCGCGACGTCCGAGCTATCACCCGCTCCGGGCAGAGGAAGGGAACGTTGATGACACCGAGGAGAACCCGCCGTCACGCGGCGACGGGAATGACTGCGCTGGTGATGCTGCTGGTGGTCACCGGCTGCGGCAGCGGCAGCGGTGGCGACCAGGCGGCGACCTCCGACGAGGCGGGCCGCGTCGCCGCGCCGCAGGCGGTGGACGGCGCCGGTCCGGTGGGTGAGCGGCCCGGACCGGCGGATCAGCGAGGTGGTGCCGGCGCGGCGGCGGACACCCGGGTCGACCAGCGGTCCATCGTCTACACCGGGTCGATCCGGGTCAAGGTGGACGACGTGGAGGCCGCCGCGCGGGCGGCGTCCGACGCGGCCACCCGGGCCGGCGGCTTCGTCGGCGGTGACCAGCGCCGCAGCTCGGACGCGGACGCGGTGGCGGAGCTGACGCTGCGGGTACCGGCGGACCGGTTCTATCCGGTGGTCGAGGAGTTGGCGGGTCTCGGTCGGCAGGAACGCCGACAGATCGACACCGAGGACGTCACCGAGGAGACCGTCGACCTCGACGCGCGGATCGCCACCCAGCGGGCCCGGGTGGAGAGCGCGCGTCGGCTGCTCGACCGGGCCGAGTCGATCACCGACCTGATCAGCCTGGAGAACGAGTTGGCCCGCCGGGAGGCCGACCTCGCCTCGCTGGAGGCGAAGAAGCGCCGGTTGGCCGACCTGACCGCGCTCTCCACGATCACCGTCAGCCTGGTGGGTCCGGACGCCAGCACCCCCGACGAGGAGCGGGAGATCGGCTTCCTGGCCGGTCTGAGCGGAGGCTGGACGGTCTTCCTCACCTCGATGACGGTGCTGCTCACCGTACTCGGCGCGGTGCTGCCCTGGCTGCTGGTCCTCGGCGTACCGCTGGCGGCGCTGTGGTGGCTGAACCGTCGCCGACGCCACCGGGTCCGCCCCGAGCCGGCGCCGGTCGGCACGCCGCCACCACCCGGGGTCGGCCCGAGGTCGTCGTCGGTCAGCGAACCGCCGTCAGTGCCTGGAGCGCGGTCTGCACCATGAGTCGTACGCCGGCCGGGATGGCCCGTTCGTCCACGTCGAACGACGCCCGGTGCAGGTCCACGTTCGGCCCGGAGCGGCCGACCCCGAGCCGGGCCAGCGCGCCGGGGACGTACTCCAGATACCAGGAGAAGTCCTCGCCGCCCATGCTCTGCGGGGTCTCGGCGACGCCCTCCGGGCCGAGCGCGGCGACGGTGGCCGAGGTCAGCACGTTGATGGCCGCCGCGTCGTTGCACACCGGCGGGCGTCCCCGCAGGTACTCCAGGTCGACCGTGGCCCCGGTCGGGGCGATCACGTCCCGGACCACCTGCGTGACGATCTTCGGGGCCTGTTCCCAGGCGTCCCGGTCCATCACCCGCAGCGTGCCGGAGGCGGACGCCTCGGAGGGGATGACGTTGTAGCGGGTGCCGGCGGAGGCGTGCCCGAAGACCAGCAGCAGCCCGCTGTTGGCCGGCACCCGGCGACTGATCAGCGCGGGCACCTCGGTGATCAGCCGACCGAGCGCGTCGACCAGGTCGACGGTCAGGTGCGGGCGGGCGGTGTGCCCGCCCGGTCCGGTCAGCCGGACGGTGACGTTGTCGGCGGCGGCGGTGATCGGCCCGACCCGCAGGCCGACCTTGCCGACCGGCTGGTTCGGGTCGCAGTGCAGCGCGAAGATCTGCACCACGTCGTCCAGGCCGCCCGCCTCGATCACTTCGAGCGATCCGCAGGGCAGGATCTCCTCGGCCGGCTGGAAGATCAACCGGACCCGGCCGGGCAGCTCGCCCAGGTCGGCGAGCTGGGCGAGCAGCATGCCGACGCCGAGCAGGATCGTGGTGTGCACGTCGTGCCCGCAGGCGTGGCAGACCCCGTCCACGGTGGAGCGGTACGGGACGTCCTTGACGTCGGTCAGCGGCAGCGCGTCGATGTCGGCGCGCAGCGCGATCACCGGCCCGTCGGGGCGGCCGTCGACGTCGCAGATGACCCCGTTGCCCTTGGGCAGCATGCGGGGGCTGAGCCCGGCCAGGGTGAGTTCCCGGGCGATCAGGGCCGCGGTGTCGAACTCCGAACCGGAGAGCTCCGGATGCGCGTGAATGTGACGGCGCGTGGCGATCAGGCCCGGTACCCGGAGGGCGAGCAGATGGTCCAGCTCGGACGGCAGGGGCTGGCCACCGGTCGGTGGCATCTCGGGCCAGGACGACGCCAATTGCTCGCCGGTCGGCATAGTCAACGCACTCGTCACGTCGAATTCTCGATCACTAGAAATGGATGGATCATCGGGGACAGCAGACAGCGTAGACCCCCGACGGTAACTCTGCGCAACCTCGTTCCGGTGATGATCGGACCGCGCAGCGTCACGTATGCCCTGGTTGGAGTGCCCGTAGACGGGCGGGACAGCAGGTAGATCGCGTTCATACGCAGCCATCCACCCCCCACCTCCTACAACGCGTAATCGGGGTTGCGGGCGGAGAATCTTGTCGAAACTCGTTGCCCGTCGTTCCGAATTGTCGCATTAGTCGGCGCGATGAACTGACGGTACGACAATTACCCGACCACCCACGGCGATCGGCACCGGTGGACGTTCACACGTCCGGACAGCCCCCGACCGCACAGGGTGTGCGTCAACGAGATCATTCGGGCGGAGTACCCGGAGACGGTCGCTTCGACACGTACAGCGACCGTGGAAGGGTGCCGAACGGCCTCAGAACCGGTCGGTCGGGCGGTAGACGCCCCACACCTCGCGCAGTGCCCCACACACCTCGCCGACGGTGGCCCGCCCGCGCAGGGCCGCCTTCATCGGGTAGAGCACGTTGCCGGTCCCCGAGGCGGCCTCCCGCAACTCGGTCAGGGCCCGCTCGACGACCGCGCCGTCCCGCCCGGCGCGCAGCTTGGCCAGCCGCTCGCCCTGCGCCGCCTCGATGGCCGGGTCGACCCGCAGCGGCTCGTACGGCTCCTCGGCGTCGATGGTGAACCGGTTGAGCCCGACCACCACCCGCTCACCCGAGTCGATCTCCTGCGCGATCTGGTACGCGGACTGCTCGATCTCGCGCTTCTGGAAGCCCGCCTCGATGGCGTCCACCGACGACCCGTACTCGAAGACCCGGCCCATCAGCGCGTCCGCCGCCGACTCGATCTCGGCGGTCATCGCCTCCACCACGTACGAGCCCGCGAACGGGTCCACCGTGGCGGTCAGATCCGTCTCGTACGCGAGCACCTGCTGGGTCCGCAGCGCCAGCCGGGCCGCCTTCTCGGTGGGCAGCGCGATCGCCTCGTCGAAGCTGTTGGTGTGCAGCGACTGGGTGCCGCCGAGCACCGCGCCCAGCCCCTGCACCGCGACCCGGACCAGGTTCACCTCGGGCTGCTGGGCGGTCAACTGCACGCCCGCGGTCTGGGTGTGGAAGCGCAGCATCATCGACTTCGGGTTCTTCGCCCCGAACTCGTCGCGCATCAGGCGGGCCCAGATCCGCCGGGCCGCCCGGAACTTCGCCACCTCCTCCAGCAGCGTGGTGCGGGCGACGAAGAAGAACGACAGGCGGGGCGCGAAGTCGTCCACGGCCAGCCCGGCGGCGATCGCGGCGCGGACGTACTCGACGCCGTTGGCCAACGTGAAGGCGATCTCCTGCACCGGGGAGGCACCCGCCTCGGCCATGTGGTAGCCGGAGATCGAGATGGTGTTCCACTTCGGCACCTCGGCCCGGCAGTAGCCGAACGTGTCGGCGACCAGCCGCAACGACGGCTTCGGCGGGAAGATGTAGGTGCCCCGGGCGATGTACTCCTTGAGGATGTCGTTCTGGATGGTGCCGTTGAGTGCCTCGCCCGGCACCCCGTTCTCCTCGGCGACGAGCTGGTAGAGCAGCAGCAGCACCGAGCCCGGCGCGTTGATCGTCATCGAGGTGGAGACCTTGTCCAGCGGGATGCCGTCGAAGAGCAGCCGCATGTCCTCGATGGAGTCGATGGCGACACCGACCTTGCCGACCTCGCCGGAGGCGATCGGGTCGTCGGAGTCGTACCCCATCTGGGTGGGCAGGTCGAAGGCGACGGAGAGACCCATGGTGCCGGCCCGCAGCAACTGGTGGTACCGCGCGTTGGACTCGGTTGCGGTGCCGAAGCCGGCGTACTGGCGCATGGTCCACGGGCGGGAGGTGTACATGGTGGGGTAGACCCCACGGGTGTACGGGTACTCGCCCGGAGCGCCCAGCCGGGAGTCCAGATCACCCGGCAGGTGCTCCGCCGTGTAGACGCCCTCGATCGGGAAGCCGGACTCGCTTGACCGCCGCCGTTCGCTCATCACCGGATGGTAGGACGAATGTGCTGGTCACCGGGTGAGGGATAGCGCACACTGAGCCATCGATAGCGACCACCCGACGTGAGGATCTGCACACGTACGGTTCCGGACGGGAAACGTCCGCCGCGCCGGGTTTCGCATCGGGCGTCTGAACCAGCAAGATAGGGAGGTTGTGTCCCAGCCCCCTCGACTTCCCCCGGTGGCTTTTCTGTGACTCAGATCCCGACGTGGAGCGGCGGACCAGTCAGCATCCCCACCAACGGCCGCGCGACACCCGGCACCGTGATCGGTGACCGGTACTCGTTGCGCTCCACGGTGGGCAACGGTGGCATGGGCACGGTCTGGCGGGCCACAGACACACTTCTGCGGCGCGACGTGGCGGTCAAGGAGGTCGTCCTGCCGCCCGGACTGGCACCCAGCGACCGCGACGCGATGTACGAACGCACCCTGCGCGAGGCCCGCGCGGCAGCCGCCATCGCCCACCCGGCGGTGGTTCAGGTGTACGACGTGGTCACCGAGGCCGGACGCCCGTGGATCGTGATGGAGCTGCTGGACGCCCGCAGCCTCGCGGACATGGTGATCGAGGACGGGCCGATCGCCCAGCGGGTGGTCGCCAAGATCGGCATCGCGCTGCTCGGCGCGCTGGAGGTGGCCCACGCCATCGGGGTCCTGCACCGCGACGTCAAGCCGGCCAACGTGCTGATCTGCTCCGACGGCCGCTGCGTACTGACCGACTTCGGTGTCGCCCGGATGCCCACCGACGTGCAGCTCACCACCCCGGGGATGGTGCTGGGCTCGCCGCACTTCATCTCGCCCGAGCGGGCCATGGGCCAGGAGTTCGGCCCGCCCAGCGACCTGTTCTCCCTCGGCGTGACGCTCTACACCGCTGTGGAGGGCCGACCGCCCTTCGACCGGGGCGACCCGATCGAGACGATGCACGCGGTGGTCGAGGACCCGCCGGCCCCGCCGCAGCGCAGCGGACCACTGACCCGGGTGCTGATGGGCCTGCTGGAGAAGGACCCGGCCCGTCGACTCGACGTGCACACCGCCCGCGCCATGCTGCGCGAACTGCTCGCCGGTCCGCTGAGCAGCACCGCGTCCGCGGTCAACTCGATGACCGACCCGTACTCCGTGGTGCCGGTGCCGCAGCAGTCCGCGCCGATCACCGCGCCGGCCGCCTCGGCGAAGAAGTCCAAGCCGGCCGGCGAGATCGGCGGCCGGGCGATGCTCGCCCCCGGTGAGTCGCTGACCGACCGGCTGGCGGCGCTGAGCCGGGGTGAGCGCCCCGGCAAGGCCGCCGCCGCCAGTGCCGCAGCGATGGAGGACACCAGCGCCGACGCGCTGGCCCGACCGGGTCAGCAGAACGCCGCCTCGTCCGCTGGTCGCACCTACGGCGGCGGGGCCGAGGCGACCCAGCGAATCGGTGGGTCGGAGGCCACGCAGCGGATCGGCGGCGCGGACGCCACCCAGCGGATCGGGGCCGACGCCACCCAGCACATCGGCGCGAACACCACCCAGCGCATCAGCGCGGACGCCACGCAGCACATCGGTGCCGGAGCGTACGGGTTCGGTGCCCGGCCGGAGGCCACCCAGCAGCTCGGCGGCGACTACGGCGGTCGCTGGCCGGCGGCGCCCCGCCAGCCGTACGGCGCACCACCGCCGCCGTCCACCGGTGGCGGCGGCAGCCCACTGGACAAGGCCAAGGTCGCGGGCACTCGCGCGGTCGAGACCGTGAAGGGCTGGCCGCGCAAGGTCCAGCTCGCGGCGGCCGGTGGCCTGGTGCTGGTGCTGCTGATCAGCGCGGTGGCGCTCTCCGGCGGCGGCGGTGACCCGCCGGTCACCGAACCGGTCGCCGCGCCCGGCAACTCCTCCGACGAGGGCGACCCGGTCGAGATGCAGGAGCACTCGGCGCGCGGCGTGCAGATGCTAGTGCCGAAGGGCTGGAAGCGGACCGCTCCGGCCGGCGCCGTCTACATCGACTACACCGACCCGGACGACAGCGGTCGCCGGGTCCGCATCCTCAACGAGAAGTGGGCCGGCAGTTCGACCCGCTGGGCACAGAGCGCGGAGAACAACCTCAAGACGCGCTCGGCCTCCTGCGCCAAGCCGTACACGCAGATCTCGATGGCGGACCGGGAGCTGGCCGGCAAGCCGTCGGCCGAGTTCGAGTACACCTGCGGTGACGGCGATGCCAGGCGGCACGGCGTCTGGCACGGGGTGGCCCACGAGGGCCGGATCTACTCGTTCTATCTGACCGTCAGCGACGCCCGGTTCGACGAGAGCAAGCCGATCTACGACGAGATGCTCAAGTCGTTCCAGCTCACCTCCGCAGGCTGAGCGGGGAGACGTCCATGGTGATCCGCCGCCGTGCTATCAAGAGGCAATGGCGGCGGAGACCACTGACATCGACACCATCCGCGAGCAGGCTCAGCGCTGGCTCGCCGACGACCCCGACCCGGCTGACCAGGCGGAACTGCGGGCGGTGCTCGACCGTCTGCCGGACAGCGCCGCCGAGCTGGCGGACCGCTTCGCCGGGCCGCTGACCTTCGGCACCGCCGGGCTGCGCGGCCCGCTGCGCGCCGGCCCCAACGGCATGAACCTCGCCGTGGTCACCCAGGCCGCCGCCGGGCTGGTCGCCTGGCTCGCCGCCGAGGGTGGCACCGGTCCGCTGGTGATCGGGTACGACGCCCGGCGCGGTTCCCGCGCGTTCGCCGAACAGACCGCCCGGGTGGCCACCGGGGCGGGCCGCCCGGCCCTGCTGCTCCCCCGCCCGCTGCCCACCCCCGTGCTGGCGTACGCGGTGCGGCAACTGGGCGCGGTCGCCGGGGTGATGGTGACGGCGAGCCACAACCCGCCGCAGGACAACGGTTACAAGGTCTATCTCGGTGCCGAACTGGGCGGCGACTCCGGTGCCGGAGCACAGATCGTGCCGCCGGCCGACACCGGCATCGAGGCCGCCATCCGGTCGGTCGGCCCGCTGGCCCAGGTGCCGCTCGGCCCCGCCGGGCAGGTGCTCGGTGACGACCTGGTCGCCGGGTACGTGGCGCGGGCGGTGCAGGTGGTGCCGCCCGATGGTCCCCGGGACCTGACCGTGGCGTACACGCCGCTGCACGGTGTCGGCGCGGCGGTCCTCACCGCCGCCTTCGCCGCCGCCGGTTTCCCGACGCCCGGGGTGGTGCCGGAGCAGGCCGAACCGGACGCCGACTTCCCGACCGTCAGCTTCCCCAACCCGGAGGAGCCGGGCGCGGTGGACCTGCTGGTCGCGCTCGCCGACACCACCGGCGCGGACCTCGCCATCGCCAACGACCCCGACGCCGACCGCTGCGCCGTGGCGGTCCGCAACCCGGTGAGCGGGCCGGACGCTGCGCCTGCGCCGGGCGGCGCGGACGGCTCGGGCTGGCGGATGCTGCGGGGTGACGAGGTGGGGGTGCTGCTCGCCGACCACCTGATGCGGCGAGGCGTGACCGGCCTCTACGCCACCACCATCGTCTCGTCGTCGCTGCTGCGGGCGATGTGCACCGCCCGGAACCTGCCCTACGGCGAGACGCTGACCGGGTTCAAGTGGATCGTGCGGGCCGGGGACGGCTCCGCGCCGCTGGTGTACGGCTACGAGGAGGCGCTCGGCTACTGCGTCGCCCCCGACCACGTACGCGACAAGGACGGCATCACCGCCGCGCTGACCGTGGCCGAGTTGGCCGCCGACCTCAAGACCCAGGGCCGTACGCTCACCGACCGGCTGGACGAGTTGGCCGCCGAGTTCGGCGTCCACCACACCGATCAACTCTCGGTCCGCGTCGACGACCTGCGTCTGATCGCCGACGCGATGGCCCGGATCCGGGCGGCCACTCCGGACATGCTGCTCGGTCAGCCGGTCACCGAGGCAGCGGACCTGCTGCCCGAAGCGGACGTGGTCATCCTGCGTACCGGGGCGGCCCGGGTGGTGATCCGGCCCTCCGGCACCGAGCCGAAGCTCAAGGCGTACCTGGAGGTGGTGGAACAGGTCGCCGACGGTGACGTCGCCGCGGCCCGGGCTCGCGCGGCGGCGGCCGTCGGCGAGTTGCGGCTGGAGGTTGCGCGGGCTTTAGGGATGTAAGGAAGGGCACCTTACTAACGCCTCGTGCATAGCAGGGGACCCCTCCTAACACCCGAGCACAATCACCGAGCGCTACCGCTTGCCTGCGATGAGCGTCCACAAATAGCATCACTCCATCAACCATCGCCATTTCTGCATTCGACGGAAACGCCCTCGCAATACGTTTCATCGATGGCGGTAATTGGTTGCATTCTGGAACTGAGGAGTGTTGCACGGTGCATGCAACGAACGGTTCGACCGTCCCCCGACGGCAACTCGGCAGACTGCTCACCCAACTCCGGGTCGACGCCCGGGTCAGCATCGAGGCGGCAGCCGACCGGCTCGACTGCTCGCGCCAGAAGATCTGGCGGATCGAGCGCGGCCTGACCCCGGCCAGGGGCCCGGACGTACGCGTGCTCTGCGACCTCTACCGGGCCACGCCCGACCAGGCGAGCGTGCTGCTCGGGCTCGCCGAGGTCGGCAAGGCCGAGGGGTGGTGGCACGCGTACGGCCGCTCCATCCCGGCCTGGTTTTCGCTCTACGTCGGGCTGGAGAATGTGGCCAGCGGTATGCGGTACTACAACGCCGAGCTGGTGCCGGGAATCCTGCAAACCCCCGAATACGCCACCGCACTCTTCCTACTCAACCGGCCCGACTTGGGCGAGGAGGAACGCAAGAAGGTGGTGAACTTCCGAATCCAGCGACAGGGGCTGCTCACCCGGCGGCTCCCACCCGCCCCGGAGCTGACCGTGATGCTCAGCGAGGCGGTGCTACGCCGCCCGGTGCCCGGTCGACCGGTGATGGCCGGTCAACTCCGGCACCTGCTGGCCGTCGGGCAGCGGCACAACATCTCGATCCGCATCCTGCCGCTCGCCGCCGGCCCACCGCTCGCCGCCGAGGCGGGCACCTTCGTGCTGCTCGACTTCCCGGAGGCCCTGCTCGGCGGCCCGACCGAACCGCCCACCGTCTATGTCGAGGGGCTCACCGGCGCGCTCTACCTCGACCAGCCGCACGAGTTCGCCGCCTACGTGCGGGTCTGGCGGGGGCTGGAAACCGTCGCGCTCGGGGAGGGACAATCGATGGAGTTGATCGATGCCATCCTGGGAGAGTGCTATGAGTGACCTGACCGGCGCGACGTGGCGCACCAGCACCCGCAGCGGCACCAACGGCGGCGAGTGCGTCGAGGTCGCCGACAACCTGTCCGGCGTCGTCGGCATCCGCGACAGCAAGGACCCGACCGGCCCGGCACTCACCGTCACGCCCACCGCCTGGTCCGCCTTCGTCACCGCCGTCCGCACCACCCACCTGTCCCGCTGACCCCTAACCCCACGCCCCTCACCCCCCGCCCCCCGCCCCCCGCCCCACGTCCGGCGTCCGGCGTCCGGCGTCCGGCGTCGATCATGGAGTCGTGGCAGCCGCAGATGTGGACGTATCAACACAATCTTGCGACCACAACTCCATGATCGGCGCGCAGGGCAGCGGCGAGGCACGGCGACGGCGCACAGGGCACGGCGACGGCGCGCAGGGCGGCGGGGGCGGGTGGGGTCAGCGACGGGGGCCGAGGGCGGCCTGGACGGCGCGGCCGAGGGCGGCGACCACCAGGCCGACCGAGGGGCGGACCACGGAACTCTCCAGGCCCACCTCGCCGGAGAAGCCCGCTCCGCTGGCGATCTCCTCCAACCGGCGGCGGGCCTCGGTGGCGTCCTCACCGGGTGCCCCCAGCGCCGATTCCATCCGGAGTACGGCGACCAGCGTCGCCAGCGCGGCGGTCCGCTCGTCGGGTGCCTCGCCGGTCAGCGCGGCGGCGAGCCGTTGGCGGGTCTCCGCCTCGACCGAGGGATCCAGCACCGGGTAGCGGTGTACGTGGATGAAGCCCAACTCCGTCTCGTCGACGTCCCGCACCACCCCGTGCGCGCACAGGTCGCCGAGGACCTTGTCGCGCAGACCGTGCCGCAGCCGCTGCACCCAGGAGGACGGGCTGTGCGGGGTGTCCGCCGCGATCCGGGACAGCACGTCGTCGGTGACCGGCTCGCCCGTCGGTGTCGCGTCGACCACCGTCAGGGCGCCCTCGGCGTACGCGATCCGACCCGCCAGGGCCAGCTCGATCAACACGGCGGCGGCCATGCCCAGGTCGAGGCTGATCCGGGGCATGGTCGCCTTGCCGGATTCGTCGTCGTACGCCAGTAGGAGCAGTTCCTCGGCGAGCGGAACACCAGTCATGGCCCGAGACGGTAGCCGCTCGACACCACCGCCCGCACGACAAACCCGCCACGACGAGCGTGGGACGAAGACAGACGGATCAGAACCGGGGCATGCCGCCGAACTGGCGGTCCCCGGCGTCCCCGAGGCCCGGCACGATGAACATGCTGTCGTTGAGGCCATCGTCGATCGATGCGGTGACCAGACGCAGCGGCAGGCCGGACCGCTCCAGTCGGGCGATCCCGGCCGGTGCGGCGAGTACGCAGAGCACCGTGATGTCGGTGCAGCCGCGCTCGGCCAGCAGTCGGCAGCAGTGCTCCAACGAGCCGCCGGTGGCCAGCATCGGGTCGAGGACCAGCACCGGCAGGCCGCTCAGGTCGCGGGGCAGCGACTCCATGTAGGCGCGCGGTTCGAAGGTCTCCTCGTCCCGGGCCAGCCCGACGAAGCCCATCGACGACTCCGGCAGCAGCCCCAACGCCGCGTCGGCCATGCCGAGACCGGCCCGCAGCACGGGCACCAGCAGCGGCGGGTTGGCCAGCCGGGTGCCCTCGGTGCCGGTGACGGGGGTCTGCACCGGGTACCGCTCGATCGGGAAGGAGCGCGCGGCCTCGTACACCAGCATGGTGGTGAGTTCGTGCAGCGCCGCCCGGAACGAGGCGGAATCGGTCCGTTCGTCCCGCATGGCGGTCAGCCGGGACTGGGCGAGCGGATGGTCAATGACGAGTACGTCCACGATCGCTCAACCTACCCGCCCCGGACCCCGACGCGCGGTCCCCGGCCCGCAGCAGCGACGTCGCTCACCCGGGACGCCCGCCCGCCGTCATGATCAAGACCGGTGGCTCCCGCCTGCGTAGACTTCGGCGCATGACGGCGACAGCGACGTCGGCCCGGTCGGACCTCTCCGAGCTGGGACGATCCGAGACCGCTCTGCGGACCTTCCTGCACGGCCTACCGGGCGTGGACCAGGTCGGCGCGGAGCAGCGGGCAGCCCAACTCGGCACCCGCTCCATCAAGACCACCGCCAAGGCACAGGCGATCGACCTCGCGATCCGAATGGTCGACCTCACCACGCTGGAAGGCGCGGACACCCCCGGCAAGGTACGCGCGCTCGCCGCCAAGGCGCTGCGCCCCGACCCGGCCGACCCGTCCTGCCCACACGTCGGCGCGGTCTGCGTCTATCCCGCGATGGTCCCGTACGTGGCCGAGGTGCTGCGCGGGTCTGCCGTGCACCTGGCCAGCGTGGCGACCTCGTTCCCGTCCGGTCAGGCGCCACTGGAGATCAAGCTCGCCGACACCCGAGCGGCCGTCGAGGCGGGCGCCGACGAGATCGACATGGTCATCAACCGGGGCGCGTTCCTGGCCGGCCGCTACGCCGAGGTGTACGACGAGATCGTGGCGACCAAGGAAGCCTGCGGGGACGCCCACCTCAAGGTGATCCTGGAGACCGGCGAACTGGCCACCTACGACAACGTACGCCGCGCCTCCTGGCTGGCGATGCTGGCCGGCGGCGACTTCATCAAGACCTCCACCGGCAAGGTCCCGGTCGCGGCCACCCTGCCGGTGACGCTGGTCATGCTGGAGGCGGTCCGCGACTTCCGCGCCGCCACCGGTCGACAGGTCGGCGTGAAGCCGGCCGGCGGCATCAAGACCACCAAGGACGCCGTCAAGTACCTGGTCATGGTCAACGAGACCGTCGGGCCGGACTGGCTCGACCCGGACTGGTTCCGCTTCGGCGCGTCCAGCCTGCTCAACGACCTGCTCATGCAGCGCACCAAGCTGACGACCGGTGTCTACGCCGGTCCCGACTACTTCACCCTGGACTGAACGCGATGTTCGAATACGCACCCGCCCCCGAGTCGCGCTCGGTGGTGGACATCAAGGACTCGTACGGCCTGTTCATCGACGGCACCTTCGTCGACCCGGCCGACGGCGGCAGCTTCAAGTCGATCAGCCCCTCCTCGGAGGAGGTACTCGCCGAGGTCGCCGAGGGCGGCAGCCAGGACGTGGACCGCGCGGTCCGCGCCGCGCGGAAGGCGTACGACAAGGTCTGGGGTCCGATGCCGGGCCGGGACCGGGCCAAGTACCTGTTCCGGATCGCCCGCCTCATCCAGGAACGCTCGCGTGAGCTGGCCGTGCTGGAGTCGCTGGACAACGGCAAGCCGATCAAGGAGTCCCGCGACGTCGACCTGCCGCTGGTCGCCGCGCACTTCTTCTACTACGCCGGCTGGGCGGACAAGCTGGAGCACGCCGGGTTCGGCGCGAACCCGCGTCCGCTCGGCGTGGCGGCGCAGGTCATCCCGTGGAACTTCCCGCTGCTCATGCTGGCCTGGAAGATCGCCCCGGCGCTCGCCGCCGGCAACACGGTGGTGCTCAAGCCCGCCGAGACCACCCCGCTGACCGCACTGCTGTTCGCCGAGATCTGCCAGCAGGCCGACCTGCCGGCCGGTGTGGTCAACATCGTCACCGGTGCCGGGGAGACCGGCCGGGCCCTGGTCGAACACGACGGCGTCGACAAGGTCGCGTTCACCGGGTCCACCGACGTCGGCCGGGCCATCGCCCGCGCCGTCGCCGGCAGCCGCAAGAAGCTCACCCTGGAACTCGGCGGCAAGGCCGCCAACATCGTCTTCGACGACGCCCCCGTCGACCAGGCGGTCGAGGGCATCGTCAACGGCATCTTCTTCAACCAGGGGCACGTCTGCTGCGCCGGTTCCCGCCTGCTGGTGCAGGAGTCCGTCGCCGAGCAGGTGCTGGAATCGCTCAAGCGCCGGATGGCGCTGCTGCGCGTCGGTGACCCGCTGGACAAGAACACCGACGTCGGTGCCATCAACTCCGCCGCCCAGCTCGCCCGGATCCACGAGCTGACCGAGGCCGGTGCCGCCGAGGGCGCGCAGCGCTGGTCGCCGCCGTGCGAGCTGCCGGACCGTGGCTTCTGGTTCGCGCCGACCATCTTCACCGGCGTCACCCAGGCCCACCGGATCGCCCGCGAGGAGATCTTCGGCCCGGTGCTGTCGGTGCTGACCTTCCGTACCCCGGCCGAGGCCGTGGAGAAGGCCAACAACACGCCGTACGGGCTCAGCGCCGGGATCTGGACCGAGAAGGGTTCCCGCATCCTGTGGACGGCCGACCGGCTACGCGCCGGAGTCGTCTGGGCCAACACGTTCAACAAGTTCGACCCGACCTCGCCCTTCGGCGGCTACAAGGAGTCGGGCTACGGCCGCGAGGGCGGCCGGCACGGGCTGGAGGCGTACCTCAATGTCTGAGCGGGTCGCGGTACGCAAGACGTACAAGCTCTTCATCGGCGGGAAGTTCCCGCGTAGCGAGTCGGGACGGTCGTATCTCGTGCAGGACTCGAACGTGTCGCTGGCCTCCCGCAAGGACGCGCGGGACGCCGTGGTCGCCGCCCGCGCCGCCGTCAAGGGCTGGGCCGGGGCGACCGCGTACAACCGGGGTCAGATCCTCTACCGCGTCGCCGAGATGCTGGAGGGCCGCCGCGACCAGTTCATCGGTCTCGGCGTACGGGCCGACGAGGTCGACGCCGCCACCGACCGCTGGGTCTGGTACGCGGGCTGGTCCGACAAGCTGCCGCAGGTGTACGGCGGCGCCAACCCGGTCGCGGGCCCCTACTTCAACCTCTCCGCACCCGAGCCGACCGGCGTGGTGGCCGTGGTGGCCCCGGAGAGCCCGGCCCTGCTCGGCCTGGTCAGCGTGATCGCCCCGGCGATCGTCACCGGCAACACCGTCGTGGTGGCCGCCTCACCGGACGCGCCACTGGCCGCGATCACCCTCGCCGAGGTGCTCGCCACCTCCGACCTGCCCGGCGGCGTGGTCAACATCCTCACCGGGCGGCTGTCGGAGACCGTGCCCACGCTGGCCGCACACATGGACGTCAACGCGATCGACCTGACCGGGGTCGCCGACGCGGACCTGGCGGTCGACCTGGAGATCAAGGCGGCGGAGAACCTCAAGCGGGTGCTCCGGCCGGTGGGCTCCGGGCACGACTGGTCCGCTGACCCGGGGCTCGGGCGGATGACGGCGCTGCTGGAGACGAAGACGGTGTGGCATCCCAAGGGGGTGTGATTCCTTTCTTGCTCTTTGGGTTTCTCGCTGTGGGGGTTTCCGGGGGGAGCCCACCCGCTCCGGGCGGTCAGGCTTGATCCCTGCGCGGGTGGGCTCCCCCCGGAAACCTTTCGTGGTCCGGTCCGAGGGTCGGTGGCGGCTTTCGGGTGCCGCCTTTCGCTGAGTGATGGGTCAGCGGGGCGAGTGGCGGGTGTTCTCGCGCACGTCTGGCGCACGCCTGGGCCACGCCTGACGCATGCCTGACGCACATCGCGCCCGCTCGTGCGTCGCGCTCGCTTGGCATCGCCGGTGGACGGTCAAGATCTGCACAACTTCTTGGATGTTGCTGTGTCGGGGTGGTCGGGAGGCAGCAGTTTCCAGGAAGTTGTGTCGACGCCGAACGCGGACCCGGACGAATTAGCCGGACGCGGGCCGGACGCCGGGCGCGTAAGCGGGATGCGGACCCAGATGCGCAAGCCGGACGCGGACCCGGATGCCGGACGCCGGGCGCGCAAGCCGGACGCGGACCCGGATGCGGAACCAGATGCCGGACGCCGGACGCGTAAGCCGGACGCGGGGCACGGCCCCGACAGCCGACGCGGAACGCGGACGACCGACGCCGGACGCCAGACCCGGAGCGGGAGCGAACGCCGGACGCCGGACGCCAGCCCCGTAAGCCGAACGACCGACGCGGGGTGCGGGCGTGGGACGGATGCTCGACGTGGGCGGATGTTGAGGCGAGGCGGGGGGTGGGGGTGGTGCGGGGACCGGGGGGTCTACTACCGGGGGTAGGATTCAGGGGTGACTCGGCTGGGGGATCTTGAGCGTGCGGTGATGGACGTGCTGTGGGACACGGTGCCCGCCACGTCCGGTGGGGTGACGGTCCGCGAGGTCGCCGATGCGCTGGCCGGGCGCGAGTTGGCCTACACGACGGTGATGACGGTGCTGGACCGGCTCGCCGGCAAGGGCATGGTGCAGCGCGAGCGGGAGGGGCGGGCCTGGCGGTACCGGGCCGCAGCCAGCCGTGAGGCGTACATCGCCCAGATCATGCTCGACGCCCTGGACCTGGGTGGCAGCCGCGACGCGGCGCTGGTCCGGTTCGCCCGCTCGGTGACCGGCACCGAGGCGGACGTCCTGCGGGCCGCGCTCTCCGCCGAGGCCGGGATGACGTCGGCTACGCCGGACGGGCCCGGTGACGGCGCGGCGCTGGCCGATCAGGTCGAGGCACCCGCACCGGAACAGGCGATCCGCCGGGACCGGGCGACCCGGCCGGGTCGGGCCGACGAGACCGCCGAGCGGTAGGGGCGACGACGTGGCGCAGACCGTGCACTTCGCCGCCGCGATGCTGGCCTGCTGGCTGATCGCGCAGGTGCTCACCCGCTCGACGTGGACGTGGCGCACCCCCCGGGTCGCGATCCTGTGCTGGCAGGCGGTCGGCCTGGCCGCCGGGCTGTCCGCGATGGGCCTGCCGATCGCGATCGGGCTGGCCGCCTACGACCGGGGCACCGGCAGCGCGCTGCTCGCGCTCGCGAACGACCTGTGGCACAGCACGCTTCCGGTGGGCGTCGGCCCGGTGCACCTGGGGCTGGTCGGCATCGGGTTCGGCATCGGCGCGGTGCTGCTGACCTCGACGGTACGCAGCATCCACGGCACGGTACGCGCGCAGCGTCGACACCGGGACCTGCTGGCCCTGGTGGCCCGGCGGGACCCCACCGTCCCCGGGGCGCTGGTGCTGGACCATCCGGGCGCGGCGGCGTACTGCCTACCGGGGGTGAAGCCCCGGGTGGTGGTCAGCGCCGGCACGCTGAGTCTGCTCGACCGGGCTGAGCTGGCGGCGGTGCTGACGCACGAGCGGGCGCACGCCGAGGAACGGCACGATCTGGTGCTGCTGCCGTTCACCGCGCTGTGCCGGGCGCTGCCCTGGCTGCGCTGGGTGCACGAGGCGCACGAGCGGGTGTCGCTGCTGGTCGAGATGCGCGCCGACGACAAGGCCCGGGAACTGCACGCGGAGGCCCCGCTGGCCGGTGCGCTGCGGCGGTTCGCCGCCGCCGGCAACCGGATCACGCCGGCCGGCACGCTCGGTCTGGGCGACCGGGACCTGGACGTACGGGTGCAGCGGCTGATGGTCGCCGAACGCCCGGCCCGGCTGATCGGTGCCGCCGCGCTGACCGTGGCCACCACCGTGGCGGCCCTGCCCATCTCACTGTTCCTGAGCTGACGACCGACGTGGTGTCCCGCGTACCCGCTCCGCGCCCGTGGGCGCTCGTCGCGCCCCGGCTAGGCTGCCAGGCGATGTGCTGGCGGATTCTCCGGGGACGGACCGACGGTGGGGCACCGGTGCGCTGGTGAGCCGCCGCCCCTTCGACCCGCGGCTGCTGCGCCGGGTCCCCGCGGCCCGGCGCGACCTCATGCTGCTCGCGCTGCTCGGGGTGCTCGCCGCCGGGCTGGTCGTGGCGCAGGCCACCGCCCTGGCGGCGCTGCTGGCGACCGCGTACGCCGGTCGGCTGGACCGCGTCGCGTTGGCCGGTCTGGTGGTCGCCGTCGCGGCCCGCGCGCTGGTGGTCTGGGCGCAGGGTGCGGTCTCGGCACGGGCGGCGGCCACGGTCAAGGCCGCGCTGCGGGCCGACCTGCTGGGCGCAGTCGCGCGACACGGACCGGGCTGGGTCGCCGGCCAGCGGGCCGGGCAGTTGGCCACCCTGGCCGGTCGTGGGCTGGACGCGCTCGACGCCTACTTCACCGGTTACCTGCCGCAGCTCGTGCTGAGCGTCACGGTGCCGGTGGCGGTGCTCGGTCGGGTCCTCTTCGCCGACTGGAGTTCGGCGGTGATCATCGCGTTGACCCTGCCGCTCATCCCGATCTTCGGGGCGCTGCTCGGCTGGCAGGCCCAGGCCGCCACGGAACGGCAGTGGCGGCGGCTGTCCCGGCTCGGCGGGCACTTCCTGGACATGGTGGCGGGGCTGCCGACGCTGCGGGCGTTCGGGCGGGCGCGGGCACAGACCGACGCGGTCCGACGGATGGCCGACGGGCACCGCATCGCCACCATGAAGACCCTGCGCATCGCCTTCCTCTCCGCCCTGGTGCTGGAGCTGGTCGCCACCCTGTCGGTGGCGCTGGTGGCGGTCCCGGTCGGGCTGCGCCTGCTCGACGGCGGCCTGCTGCTCCAGACCGCGCTGCTGGTGCTGCTGCTCACTCCGGAGGCGTACCTGCCGTTGCGGGCCGCCGGCAGCCGGTTCCACGCCAGCATGGAGGGGCTCACCGCGCTGGACGAGGCGCTCACGCTCTCCGAGTCCGCCCCGACGCCCGCGCCGCGTAAGGGCGCGTCGCCCGACGGGCGCGGCGAGATCCGGTTCGAGGCGGTGACGGTCGCGTACGAGCGCACCACCGCGCTGCGGGACGTCACGCTGACCATCCGGCCGGGCGAGCGGGTGGCGATCATCGGTCCGAGCGGTGCGGGCAAGAGCACCCTGCTCGGCCTGCTGCTCGGTTTCGTCGCACCGACCTCCGGACGGGTCACCGTCGGCGGTGTCGACCTGGCCGACGCCGACGTCGACGGATGGCGTCGCCAGGTGGCCTGGGTGCCGCAGCGGGCCCACCTGTTCGCCACGTCGCTGGCCGACAACATCCGCCTCGGCACCTCCGACGCCACACCGGAGGCGGTCGCCGTCGCGGTGCGCGACGCGGCGCTGGACGAGGTGGTCGAGTCCCTGCCCGACGGGCTGGACACCCGGCTCGGCGAACGCGGGCACGGCCTGTCCAGCGGTCAGCGGCAGCGGGTGGCGCTGGCTCGGGCGTTCCTGCGGGACGCGCCGGTGGTGCTGCTCGACGAACCGACCGCGCGCCTGGACGCCGCCGCCGAGGCGGTGGTGCTGTCGGCCACCCGTCGGCTGGTGACCGGACGGACCGCGCTGCTGGTCGCGCACCGGCCCGCGCTGCTGGACGACGCCGACCGGGTCCTGCGTGTCGAGGACGGTCGGGTCACCGAGTTGACCCCGCAGGCGGCCGGGGAGGCCCGATGAGCGCCACCCGGCCCACCACGACCGGTCGCGTCGGCTCCTCACCCGAGGCCGCTGTACTCCGGCTGGCCCGGCCGTACCTGCGGCGGCTGGTCGGCGCGGGGCTGCTCGCGGCGGCCACCGAGTTCGCCGCCCTGGCCCTGATGGCCACCGCCACCTGGCTGTTGATGACCGCCGCCGGTCGACCGGAACTGGACCGGCTCACCGTGGCGATCGTCGCGGTGCGGGCGCTCGCGGTGAGCCGGGGTGTGCTGCGCTACACCGAACGGCTGGCCGGGCACGACGCGGTGCTCCGGCTCGTCACCGACGTCCGGGCCCGGGTGTTCGCCACCCTCGCCGCCCGACGGGGTGCCCCGCCGCGCAGCGGGGACGCGCTCAGTCGCCTGGTCTCCGATGTGGAGGCGGTGCAGGACCTGCTGTTGCGGGTGCTCGTACCGGCTGCCGCCGCCGCGACGGTGAGCCTGGTGGCGGTCGGTCTGACCGTGCTGGTCGCGCCGTCGGCCGCGCTCGTCCTCGCCGTCGGTCTGCTGGTCGCCGGGGTGGGCCTGCCGCTGCTGGCCACCGCGCTGACCCGACGGGCCGCCGCCGAGCTGGCGCCGTTGCGCGGTGCGCTCGCCGCCGACGCCGTCGACCTCACCCACGGCGCGGCCGACCTGGCCGCCTTCGGTGCCACCGCCGGTGCGCTCGACGCCGCCGGTGGGCGGGCGCGTCGACTCGCCCGGCTGGAGCGGCGGCTCGCCGCGCTCGGCTTCGCCGTCGACGGCCTCGGGATGCTGGTGGCCGGGCTGACCGCCGGTGCCGTGGTGGTCGTGGCGCTGCGGGCCGACGTGTCCGGTGCGCTGACCGGGGTGCTGGCGGTCGGCACCCTGGCCGCCGTGGAGATCGCCCTCGCGCTGGTCGGTGCCGCCCGACAGTGGACCGGGCTGCGCTCCGGACTGGCCCGGGTCGCTCCGCTGCTGGCACCGGCCGAGGACCGCTCCGCCGCGCCGGTCCCGTCGCGCCGCGACACCGACGCGTCGGCCACGCCGCGCCCGGACGCCACCGGTGGGCGGTCGGCGTCCGACGGCGGCGTCCCCCGGGTACGGTTCGACGAGGTCACCGTCCGTTACCGGGCCGGGGCGCCCGCCGCGCTCGACCGGTTCGACCTCGACCTGCCGCCCGGCCGCCGGGTCGCCGTGGTGGGTCCGAGTGGGGCCGGCAAGAGCACCCTCGCCGCCGTGCTGACCGGTGCGGTGTCCCCGGACTCCGGCCGGGTGCGCCTGGCCGGACGCGACGTGTCGACGTACCCGCCGGAGGACCTGCCGGGCGCGGTCGGCGGGCTGCTCGCCGAGGCGTACGTGTTCCACGCCACCGTCCGGGACAACCTGCTCCTCGGCCGCCCCGACGCCGACGAGGCCGCGCTGACCGCCGCCGCCGAGGCCGCCGGTCTGGCGGACTGGGTACGCGCACAGCCGGCGGGCTGGGACACCGTGGTCGGCGAGGAGGGCGGGCAGCTCTCCGGTGGTCAGCGTCAGCGGTTGGCGCTGGCCCGCGCGCTGCTCGCCGCGCCCGGCGTGCTGGTGCTGGACGAGCCGACCGAGGGTCTCGACCCGGTCGCCGCCGACGAGGTGCTCGCCTCGACCCTGGCCGCCACACCGGCCGGACACTCGGTGCTGTTGATCACGCATCGGCTCACCGGGCTCGACGGGCTCGACGAGGTGCTGGTGCTCGACGCCGGTCGGATGGTCCAGCGGGGACCACACGCGGAACTGGTCGACACCGACGGCTGGTACCGCGACCAGTGGGTGGTGCAGCAGGCCGCCGAGCACGGCTACCTCGCGCTCTCCGGACCGCACCGACCCTGACCTGTACGGCGTGTCGCCGGTGTCGGAACGCCCGGCACCGACCGGCCAGGCGGACGACGGTGGCGTGGCGCACCGGCTGTGGGTGCCGCCACCGGGGTGCGGGCACCGATTACCCAGAGCAGCCCACTAGGGTATGTGCCCAGAGTCACTCATCGACATCGAGTCGGTGAGTGGGCAGCCCGACGCACACGGAGGTCACCGTGGCCCGCCAGTCGCCCCAACGGCCGGACGCCGACGAGCCCGAGCTCGATGACACCACCGGCCCCGCCAAGCCGGACGCCACCGAGCCGGAGGCCGTCGCCGAGCCGGACCCCGCCGAGCGGGAGGCCGACGACGAGTCGTCGGACGTCGAGGAGTCGGACACCGCGTCGGCCCAGGCGGCCCGCGCGCTCTGGGACGAGCTGCGGATCGACCCGATCGAGGTCGCTCTGCCCGCCGGCACCGGCTTCACCCTGCGGGCCTATCGGCCGGCCCGTGACCTGACCCCCACCGACGTGGCGGAACGCGACGCCGACGACCCGTTCCTGGCCCGTCGCCAGGTCGTCGAGACCGACGACGAGGACGACGAGGACGTGGTCATCCTCGACGAGGACGTCGCCCGCGAGTTCGCCGAGAGCGACGAGGACGAGAAGCGGGACACCGACGAGGACTCGGGCAAGACCGCCTCGGGCAAGACCGCCTCGAAGAAGGACGGCGACACCGACGACACCGACGCCGAGGAGAAGGCGGAGGACGACGCCGGCGACGAGGAGGTGCCGGTCTTCCTGAGCCACCAGGGACGGCTGCTGCTGTTCAAGACTCCGGAATCCCTGGTCAGCTTCGTCCGTTCCGGCGCGCCCAACGATCTGTCCCAGCTAGACAGCTGGAATGAATTGTCCGAACGGGTGGAACCGGCGGACATCGCCCCGCTCGACGAGGACGTCTACGAGCTCGATCTGGTAGTGGAGAACCTCCGGGGCGGCCACGACACCTGGGATCCGACGCTGCTCATCGAGGCGGGCGAGGTCGCTCGGGACCTGTCGTACGCGCTGCGCCTGCCCGCCGTGCTCGACATGCTGTCCAGCGGTTCCAGCCTCGACGATCTGGACGAGGCTTTGCGCGCCTCTGTCAAGGGTGGGATCGGTGGATTCCTCGGCCGACGTAAGCTGAAGAAAATCGGGGCACAGACCGCAAGTCTGGGTTGGCGGACCATTGTCGGAAAGATCTCTGCGGTCGTGGACTGGCGCGACTGACGCGCACCAGGGAGCATCAGTTCCTGGCAGAGAAAACCGTGTGTTCCGGGAGGAGGACGACGCCGTGGCGCTCGTGCGCGTGTACTGCGGTCTGGCCTCGGCGGATCCGGCCGGCCGGCCGGTCTCGGCCGGTTCGACGCTGACGTCCGCTGTGGTCGACGACGCAGGCCGTCTGCTGCATGTCTGCGAGGTGAGCGACGACCCGGCGGGTTACGCCCTGTTGGTCACGCTGCTCGTGGAGCGCTCAGGCGGGCCGAGCGGTGCGGCGATAGCGGCCGACAGCGACGACCACACCGTCACCTCGCTGCTCAGCGCCGCCGGTCGTCCGCTGGCGATCGCCGACGACGACTCGGTCGACGACTTCGCCGAGCGGTTCGCCGACGACGACTCGCTGGAGGAGATGCAGGCGCCACCGGCCGTCCGACGGGCCGTCGGGTTGGCCCGTGCCCTCCAGGCGGGTGCCCTGTCCGCGGTGACCCTGCCGGCCCCCCGGGACCTCGCCGGCTACAAGCAGGTGCTCGCGGCGCACGCCGCCCTGGCCACCGGTCGGCACTCCGCCGCAGTCGCGCTCCGCGAGGTGCTGCGCGAGCTCTACCCGGCCGCGTTGCGCGCCTACCCGGATCCGGCCGAGTCGATCCCGCTGGCGGTGCTGGACGCGCTGCCCGAGCCGGGCATGCTCACCGACGCCGCAGGGCGGGGTCGCGACGCGGCGGTCACCGCCGACGCCGTCACCGCCCAACTGGCTGCGGAGGGCGCGGGCGAGGCGGAGGCGATCGACGAGGCGGTCACCGCGCTGCGGGTGGCGATCTCCGAGACGCCGCGCCGGTCCACGGTCAACCGGGCCCTCACCTCCGCCGCCGCCGAGACGATCCGACAGGCGGTGGCCTCGGTCCGGGCCTGCGACGCCGGCTGTGAGGCGCTGGTCGGCGCCCTGCACGCCCGCACCGCGACCCCCGCGCCGGCCGCCGGACGCCGGGCCGCCGCCCGACGTGGCGAGCCGGTGGGCGAGTTGCCCTCCGCCGCCGCTCCGGCACCGACGCCCGCGCCCGGCCTACGCCCGGTCCGACCCACCGGCCCCGAGCCGGCCGGCGGTGGCCGCCGCAGCCGGCCCGAGCCGCAGCCCGGCACCGGTCCCGCGTCGCCGCGCCCGCTCGGCCCGCCGCCGGTGGCCCCCGCACCGGTCGCGCCGCCGCCCGTCGCGCCGAACCCGCTGACCCCGGCCGCGATGGCCGGTCCGCCGGTCTCCGCGCCGCCGACGCACGCCGAGCCGGGCTCGTCGCGGATCGACGGCCCGACGAACCGTCCGATCTCGACGCCACCCCCGCCGCCGCCCGGCATCACGCCGATCGCGCCCACCCAGCGCGGGACGGTGCCACCGGCCGAGGCGGGCGAGCCGTTCCGGCCGACGCTCACCACCGCGGCGATCAACAGCGCGCGGGCCGAGCGTCAGCGCACCATCATCCCGCCGCGCCCGAAGACCACCGGCGAACCGCCGACCGGTGGGTTCAGCGCCACCGACCTCAGCGTTCCGGTTCCGGCGCCCCGGCCCGACCAGGAGCCGGCGGCGCCCCCGGGATCACGGGCCAACTGGCCGCTGGTGAACAACCCGGAGAACCCGGCGGCCGTGACCTCGCCGCTCAACCCGGTGGTCAGCTCCGCCTACGACGACCGGAAGCGGCACGAGGCACCACAGCCGCCCGCCGATCTCGGTGTCGAGCGTCGGGTGACCCCGCCGTGGCTCGCCGACGATCTGCCGCCGGAGCCGCCGGTGCTGCGGCTGGTCGAGCCGCCGCCGCTGGCCGACCGTGCACTGCGCAACGCCGCCGAGTCGGCTCAGGAGACCCCGCCGCTGCGGCTGGTCGACCGGAGTGACCCGGCACGCGCCGGACGCCCGGTGGAGCGGTTGGACCTCACCCCGCCGACGCGCCACGCGGAGCCGCCGGTGGAGCACCGGCCGCCGCCGGTCCCCGACGAGGGCGACGGCGACCTGCTGATCTTCGCCCAGGCCAGGTCCGCCTGGTTCGTCGGCCACGGCGAGAGCGCCGACCTGGACTGGTCCAGCCTGGCCGACACCGGGTGGGAGGCGGCCGAACAGGCCGCCCGTCCGGCGGTCGGCGCCGAGACCGGTGCCGGTCTGCCCAAGCGCGTGCCGCAGGCCAACCTCGTGCCGGGCTCGCCGCTGCGCGAGGAGCGTCCGCTGCGCATCGTCCGGGACGCGGCCAGCCTGGCCGAGAACACCACCGGCTACTTCCGCGGCTGGCGTCGCGGACAGGAGATCGGCGGTTTCGCGGTCGGTGGCCGACCGGGCCGGGAGTCCGCCGGTGGCTGGGACTTCACCCGGGACACCGGCGAGCGCGACGACGACCGGGAGTACGAGTACCGTTCCGCCGGCTACCGGTCCTGACGCCCGCCGCGCCCCCGCTCACCTGCGTGTTCCTACCCAGAGCCGGATGATTCGACGTCGGGTCGACGGGGCCGGGAGCGGCAGACCGCCGTCACCCGGCCGCGAGGACGTGTACGCCCTGGCGGGGGCACGCTGGCGGAGACCTCGATGTCGGTCATCGAGGTGGCACAGGAGCAGCGCCTGCCGTTCGTGTCGCTGGCCTTCGGCATGGAGCGTCACTCGCTCGGCGTCTACCGCGTCGACGGTGCTGCCTGGACCCGCCTGAGCTGAGCCGCCGGCCGGGCCTGCGGACAGCATTTCGCGCCCGGTGCCGTCCTGGGCGGCACCGGGCGCGTCGACCGATCGTCAGGCGGGAGCGACGGCCCGGGTGCGGCGCATCGTGAGCACGTACTCGACCAGCGAGATCAGCACGTGCTTCGTCGACTCGCGGTTCCGCGCGTCACAGGCCACGACGGGCACGTCGCTGGAGATAGCGAGCGCTTCCCGGACGTCCTGCGGATCGTGGTACTGCATGCCGTCGAAGCAGTTGATGGCCACCAGGTACGGCAGCCGCCGGTGCTCGAAGAAGTCGATCGCCGCGAAGCAGTCCGCCAAGCGGCGGGTGTCCACCAGCACGACCGCGCCGATCGCGCCCCGGACCAGTTCATCCCACATGAACCAGAAGCGGGTCTGACCCGGCGTACCGAAGAGGTACAGGATCAGGTCACGATCGATCGAGATCCGACCGAAGTCCATGGCCACCGTGGTCGTCGTCTTGCCCGGCACCTGCCGGGTGTCGTCGACGCCGACACCGGCGGACGTCATGATGGCCTCGGTGGTCAACGGCGTGATCTCCGAGACCGAGCCGACCAGCGTCGTCTTGCCGACGCCGAATCCACCGGCGATAACGATCTTCGCCGACGTCACGCGCCCGCTCGGGGTCGGCGGACGGTGCGACATGTCAGAGCCTGCGAAGTCCACTCAGCACCCTCTCCAGCAATTCAGTGCCCACCGCGTCGTCCGAGTCGTCCAGGATGGTCGGCTCGTGGACCGCGACCAGGCCGTCCGTCGCCATGTCGGCGATGAGCACCCGGGCCACGCCGAGCGGAAGTTGCATGCGCGCCGCGATCTCGGCGAGCGACTGCACACGTCCGTCACACAGCGCGGCGATGTACTGGTGCTCTCGGCCTTGCCCGCCGTTGCCTGTGGCAACGGCACGACCGCGCACCGTGGTCTCGACCAGCGCCTCCAGGGCGATGTCGAGGCGAGGACGGGTACGACCGCGGGTAACGGCGTATGGACGGACCAAAGCGCCGGTCGGCTCGTCACGATCGGCCATGTCGCCGCTCACCTCCTTCGTCCCCGGCACCGGCTCGCGCCGGTGCTACTCCTCGTGTGTAGTGTTCGCGCCTCGCCCGCCCCACCGGCTGGCGCGACGATCAGCCCATCATCCCGACAGCGGTACGTGGGGCCGGGGTCAGCGCATCGCCCACCCGGTCCACGAGCAGGGCCATCTCGTACCCGACCTGTCCCACGTCACTGGCCCGCGCGGCGAGGACCGCGAACGACGAGCCGTCGGAGATCGACATCAGGAACAGGAAGCCGTTGTCCATCTCGACCACGGTCTGCAGCACCGCCCCTCCCTCGAAACAGCGGGCGGCACCCTGGGTCAGGCTGACCAGGCCGGAGGCGATCGCCGCCAACTGGTCCGCCCGGTCCCGCGGAAGGTCTCGTGACGACGCCAGGAGCAGGCCGTCCGCCGAGACGGCGACCGCGTGCGCGACACCGGGTACCCGATCGGCGAAGTTGGCCAGCAGCCAACCGAGATCCTGCGTACTAGTCATCCTTCTTGCTCCTTCTGCCCGCTCCCGGCCACCGGGCCTGAGCCAGACTGCGAGGATTGCTGCCCGCCCGAAGTTCCCTCCGGGCCGGTCGGGTTGCTGTCCGACGGGTGGTTACGTCCCCGCTGGACACCCCGGTGGTAGGCGGAGAGCAGACCGCGCACCGACTCGGGGTTGCGTTTCTGCACCGTGGCCGCCGGCTTCTCCACCGCACCCGGCACGAGCTGGGCCATCGGCGTACGCTTCGGCAGCCCGGTCTGCGTGGTCGCGGCGGCGGCCGGCGTCTGGCTGGCCGCGCTGGCGGCCCGCCAACCGTCGTCGGCCGCGGTCTGCCACACACTATCCTGCGGTGCGGGCCGGTACGAGGGCCTGTTCTCGCCACCCGGACGGGGCCCACCGTTCGCGCCGTTCCCGCCGGGCGCGCTGGCGGCCGCCGGAGTGTCTGCCATCGGTGCGTTACCTGTCGTCGCGGTCGGGGTCTGCGGTGCCGGCCGACCCGGGTCGATCGCGGTGATCTGCTGGGTCGTCGTGGCACCGTTGGCCGCCGGCTGGCGGGCCCCGGCCGACTCCTCCGGTCCCGGACGACGGGTGCGGAACCACGCGGACTCAAGCTCCCGGAAGATCGGCAGCTCCATCGTCTCATCCGCGTACCGCTGCCGATTCTGGGCCTGTGGCGGAGTCGGCGTGGTCGGCTGCGGCTGCGGGGCCGAGGCGGGCCAGGCGGACGGCGCCTGCTGCTGCGGTGCCGGACGCGACACCCGGGGCAGCTCGGTGGTCATGTCCAGGGCGGCGGCCAGCCGCTCCGGCACCGCCGGGGCGGCGGGTTCCCCGGCGACCGGCGGCCAGGCCGGCGGAGCCGAGGGCTGCTGGTATCCGGTGCCCGGCGAGACGGGCCGCTGCGGCAGCCCGCCGGGAGCACCCGAGACCGGGGAGCCCGAGACCGGGTGACCGGAGACCGGAGCGCCGGAGACCGGCGGCGCGGAGTACGGCGTTCCCGAGACCGGCGGCATCGGCGGGGCGGACACCGCGGGCGGCGCGTAGGGCGACGCCTCCGGGCTGCTCGGAAGCTGGCGCGGGATGTGCGGCTGCTGCGTCGGGCCGGTCGGCTCGTCGGTGTGCCGACGCTGCGGCAGCGGGTCGTGCGGTGACCCGTTGGACGTCCGCGGGGGGAAGTTGTTCCCGCCCTGGACGCCACTGGCACCGGTCAGGTCCGACCAGGCGGGCAGATTGCCCGCACCGGCCATGGAGCCCGGCCGACCGGCACCGTTGCGGCTGGCCGGATCGAAGGGCCGACCGCCCAGCGTGACCTGGTTGCCGGAACCACCGGAACGCGGCTCGGGAGCCGCCGGAGCACCGGGACCGTGGCCGTTGTGGCCGTTCGGCGGCATGCCGCCGAACGCGGGGGCCGGACCGGGGGGCGGAGCGACCGGCGGGAGCGCCGGGAGCTGCTGCCCACGGCCGGACAGCGCACGCGGCACGAGCACGGTCGGCGGCAGCGTGACGTCGGCGACGGTGCCCCGGTCGTTGCCGGGACGCAGCTCCACCCGCACGCCGTGGCGGGACGCCAGCCGGGCGACCACGACCAGGCCCATCATCCGGGAAACCGCGACGTCCACCTGCGGCGGCGTGGCGAGACGCTCGTTGAGGTCGGTCAACTGCTCCGCGCTGATGCCGATGCCCCGGTCCTCGACGTACAGCGTGGCGCGGTCACCGACCCGGCGGGCCTCCACCAGCACCTGGGAGTCCGGCGGGGAGAACGCGGTCGCGTTGTCGAACAGCTCGGCGACCAGGTGGACCAGGTCGTTGACGGCGTGCGCGGCGACCTCGATGTCCCGGTCGATGACGCCGAACTCGATCCGGGTGTAGTGCTCGACCTCGGACTGGGCGGCCCTGAGCACGTCGATCAGCGCAGCCGGCTCCCGCTGCACACGGGTCGAGTCGGCACCGGCGAGGACCAGGAGGTTCTCGTCGTTACGGCGCATCCGGGTGGCCAGGTGGTCGAGCTGGAACAGCTCGGCCAGCCGGTCCGGGTCCTCCTCGCCGCGCTCCAGCCGGTCGAGGTGGCCGATCAGCCGGTCGACCAGGATCTGCGAACGGCGGGCGAGGTTGACGAACATGGTCGCGACGGACGCCCGCAGGGCGGCCTGCTCGGCGGCGGTCCGGACCGCCTCCAGGTGGACGGCGTTGAACGCCTCGGTCACCTGCCCGAACTCGTCCTTGCTGCGGACCGGGAGCGGCTCGGCGATCTGGTTGGCGAGCTGCATCGGCGAGAGCTGGCCGGTGACCTGCGGGTCGCGCAGCCGGGCCACCGCCTGGGGGAGGCCGTACTGGGCGATGGAGAGCGCACCCTGTCGGAGGTCGCGCAGCGAGCGGGCCATCGAGCGGGCCACCAGGAACGCCAGGAAGATGGCGAACAGCAGCGTGGTCAGCAGCAGGCCGGTCTCCAGGAACACCTGCCGCTGCACGTCGGAGCGGAGGTTGGCGGCCTCGGCGGCGACGTCCGAGTCGAACTTGGACTCCACCGACCGGATCAGTCGGCCGTTGGCGACCATCGCCGTGTCCCACTCCTCCGGCGTGAAGTCGAGGCCGCTGAGGGTGTCCGAGGTGTCGGCGTTGACCTGGCTGATGTAGATCGTCGCCTGCCGGCGGTCACCACCGCCGATGGTCTGGGCGTGGAACTCCGCCTCGGCCTCGGTGGCGACCGCGTTGAAGCTCTGCTGCGCCTGCTGCTGGCCGGTCTCGCTGGAGATGTAGTCGGTGCGCAGGGTCGAGCTCATGCCGCCCTGGATCATGGCGCGGTGCACGACCACCCGACGGACGGAGAGCCACTCCTTCTCCCGCGCGACGGCGGCGGAGGCTCGCATCCGGTCGCTCAGGTCGTTGTCACCGGCGAGCTGGCTGGCCGAGTCCCGCACGGAGAGAAGCTGGTTGATCAGCTCGTCGTACGACTGGAGCGTGTCGGTGATCTTGAACTTGCCGTTGATCACCTGGCTCCGGGTGCCCGGCAGGTCACCGAGGCGCTCGTCGATCTGCGTCAACAGGTCCTGGAGGCTGGGCGGCAGGTCGGTGAGGTCGGAGCGCTGCGACGAGTAGGGGTCGGCGGCCCGGTCCACGGCGCCGGCGACGTCGCTGTAGCGCGCGGAGGCGTTCTTCTTCGCCTCCGACTCGCCCTGCCCGGCCGGCTGCGGTGCCACGCCGAGGAGCAGGACGGCAGCCGTCCGCTCGTCCTGGAGACCATCCACCAGGGCACCGGAGTGCCCGATGAGCTCGGCGAGGTCACCAGCCCGGTTGGCGTCGCCGAGCGAGTCCAGGTGGTCGACCAGACCACTCGTGCCCACGACGACCGTGGCGATGGTCGGCACGATCATGATGAGACCGAGCTTGGACCAGATCGGCATGTCGCGGAGCCGACCGACCGGCCGGCCCATACGCGACAGGAAGGAGCCTGCCGTCTTCGGTCGTTTGCTCACGTCACCGCCCTCGTGATTGCAGCGTCCGCGTTGTCTTGCGGACAACGCCCAGCAGCCGACCCGGCGGGTCGGACCATCCGAGATTCCATCACGCCTCTCGGGAAAGAGAAAGCCCAGGTTGGCCCCAGCCAAAGGTGTGATGAGATGTTGACGCAATTTGATCGCGGTCCGTCTGTTCGGAGTCACTGAAGGTAATGGAACCCCCGCACCGAGTCGTCCTCCTCGCCGGCCCCTCCGGCTCCGGAAAGTCGTACGTAGCACGACAAACCGGTCTGCCAGTGCTCTGTTTGGACGATTTCTACAAGAATGGCAATGACCCATCGTTACCTCGCCGAGATGGCCAGATCGACTGGGAGTCGCCCGCTTCCTGGGACGCCGAAACGGCCGTCGAGGTGATAACCCGACTGGCGAGGCATGGTCGGGCAGATGTCCCCGTCTACGCCATCAACGAGGACCGGCGGGTGGCCACTCGGCCGTTCGAGCTGGCCGGTTCGCCACTTTTCGTGGCCGAAGGGATTTTCGCTGCGGAGATCGTCGAGGAATGCCGCTCGCGGGGCCTGCTCGCCGGGGCGTACGCGCTGCGCCGACCGCGCGGGGCGACCTTCCTCCGGCGGCTGGCCCGCGACCTCGCCGAACAGCGCAAGGGTCCCCGGGTGCTGCTGCGCCGGGGCGTGACGCTGCTGCGGGCCGAGCCCGCGGTGCTGCGCCGCCAGACCGGGCTGGGTGCGGAGGCCGCCCGCGCCCGGGAGATCCTGCGTCAGGTCGCCGGTCTGCACCGCCCCGGTCACCCACCGGCCCGGTGAACCGACGCCGCGGACTCAGGCCAGCAGCTTGGCGTACGCGGGCTTGATGACCTCGTCGATGATCCGGAGCCGCTCGTCGAACGGGATGAAGGAACTCTTCATCGCGTTGATGGTGAACCACTGCACCTCGCGCCAGCCGTAACCGAACGCCTCGCAGAGCAGCGCCATCTCCCGGGACACCGAAGTGCCGCTCATCAGCCGGTTGTCGGTGTTCACGGTGACCCGGAACCGCAGGTCACGCAGCAGCCCGATGGGGTGCTCGGCAATCGACGCCGCAGCACCGGTCTGCACGTTGGACGACGGGCAGAGCTCCAACGGGATGCGCTTGTCCCGCACGTACGCGGCCAGTCGACCGAGCACCGGCTCCGCGCCGACGGTGATGTCGTCCACGATGCGTACGCCGTGGCCCAGCCGGTCGGCCCCGCACCACTGGATCGCCTGCCAGATCGACGGCAGCCCGAACGCCTCGCCAGCGTGGATCGTGAAGTGGAAGTTCTCCCGCTGGAGGTACTCGAAGGCGTCCAGGTGCCGGGTGGGCGGGAAACCCGCCTCGGCACCGGCGATGTCGAAGCCCACCACCCCGTGGTCGCGGTGCCGGACCGCCAGCTCCGCGATCTCCTGCGAGCGCGCCGCGTGCCGCATCGCGGTGAGCAGCGTGCCGACCCGGATCGGCGTACCGACCTCGGCGGCGAGCGCACTGCCCTCGACGAACCCGGCCAGCACCGCCTCGACCACCTCGTCCAGGCTGAGGTTGCGCTCCAGGTGCTGCTCCGGGGCGAAGCGCACCTCCGCGTAGACCACCCCGTCGGCGGCCAGGTCCAGCGCGCACTCCCGGGCCACCCGCCGCAGGGCCGGAGCGGTCTGCATCACGGCCACGGTGTGCGCGAACGTCTCCAGGTAGCGCTCCAGCGAACCCGAGTCGGCCGCCGCCACGAACCAGTCCCCCAGCGCCGCCGGATCGGTGGTGGGCAGCTCGTGACCGACCTCGGCGGCCAGCTCGACGATCGTCGCGGGCCGCAGACCGCCGTCCAGGTGGTCGTGCAGCAACGCCTTCGGTGCCTTGACGATGTCCTCATACCCGATGTTCGCGGCCATGACCAGACCCTAGTGCGCAACGGGCCGCTGGGTACGCTCGGGAGCGTGGATCTGGCCTGCGACCTGCTGTGGTGATGGAAACTCGCGTCGTCGAGCGGCTGCGCTGCCCGGTCTGCGCGGAGCCACTGGCCGAGGTGTCCGCCGGTGCCGCCCGCGCGCTGACGTGTCCGCGTCGGCACAGCTTCGACATCGCCCGACAGGGGTACGTCAACCTGCTCGCCGGTCGCGCCCCGCACGGCGGGGACAGCGCGGAGATGGTCGCCGCACGGGCGGACTTCCTCGCCGCCGGCCACTACGACCTGATCTCCGCCGCCCTGGCGGACGCGGGCACCACGATCGTCGAGACCGTCGGCTCTCGCCCGGATGGCCCGCACCAGGGTGTCCCGACCGACGCCGTCGGGGCGTACCCGCTGGTGGTGGAGGCGGGCGCGGGCACCGGTCGGCACCTCGCCGCGGTGCTGACGGCGGTGCCGGCGGCCGTCGGTCTCGCCCTGGACGTCGCCAAGCCCGCGCTGCGCCGGGCCGCCCGGGCGCACCCCCGGATCACCGCGGCGGTCGCCGACACCTGGCAGCGCCTGCCGCTGGCGGACGCCTCGACCGCGCTGCTGCTGAACGTCTTCGCGCCCCGCAACGGCGCGGAGTTCCACCGGGTCCTCGCACCGACCGGGCGGCTGCTGGTGGTGACGCCGGTCGTCGACCACCTCGCCGAGCTGGTCGACGCGCTCGACCTGCTCCGGGTCGACCCGGCCAAGGCGGACCGCGTCGCCGCCGGTCTCGGCGGGCACTTCGTCGAGGTGTCGCAGACCGAGCACCGGCAGGAGCTGAGCCTGACCGGTCCGGAGGTCGCCACGCTCGTCGGGATGGGCCCGAGCGCCTGGCACACCGATCCGGTCGGGCTGGCCGACCGGATCGCCGCCCTCGGCGAGCCGGTCCGGGTGACCGTCGCGGTCCGCCTCGGCGTGTACCGCCCGCGCCTCGGGTCCTAGGTGGAGAGGTCGACCTCTTCCCAGCCGGGGGGCTCGTCGTGGTACGGCCCGCGCAGCATCACCGCCCACTCCAACGCCCAGCGGCGCTGGCCGATGGCGTTGGCGTCGACCAGCCCCGGCAACAACCGCCCGGCCCGGCTCACCTCCAGGTACGCCCAGTCCAGGCAGTAGTGCAGGTCGAGCAGGGCGGCGGCGTCGGCCGGATGCTGCGGCGCGGTCAGGATGCGGGCCTGCCAGCGCCGGAAGGTCTCCCCCTCGACGATGTTCGGCAGGCGCTCGACCAGCCGCTCGTCCACCGGCAGCGTGGGGTCGAGCTGCTTGGTCAGGCCGAGTACCCAGGTCAGGGCGAACAGCGCGTCGTGATGCAGCACGAACGAGCGGTGGTCGCCCTTGGCACCGGAGACGAACTGGAACTCCGGCGGAGTGACCATCTCCAGCAGGTGCGAGGCCAGCAACCAGCTCATCGCCGCCTGCGGGGGCATGCCGAAGCACCGTGCCTGGATCAGGTGCAGGACGGCGATCCGCGCCTCGACCTCCGGGGTGGGCCGCAACTCGATCTCGTCGCCGGGTTCCCACACGAGCGGGAACTGCGGCGGCGGCAGTGGCAGCCGCAGCCGGGACAGCTCCTCCAGGCTCGCTTCACGCACCTCGCGAGGGTCGGGAGCAGGCACGATCACGGCAACATCCCTGTCTGGTCGTGATGTCTCGGGCGCCGAGTAGTCCCCCCTGGCCTGCGAGGATAGCGGGCGGACCGGCCCGGCACCATGGGGCGCGACCAGGGTGGACTCACTCCACCCGTTCGAGCACCAACGACACCGCGGCCGGCGGGGTGGCCGCGAGAGTCACCGCGCGAGCCGCCTCCGCCAACGCCGCCGGAATCCTCTCCGGGCTCTCGGACCGCAGCTCATAGAGGGGATCACCGGCTCGGACCGGGTCGCCGGGCCGCTTGTGCAGCAGCACACCGGCAGGCACGCTGACCGGGTCCTCCTTGCGGGCCCGACCGGCGCCGAGCCGCCACGCGGCCACCCCCATCGCGTACGCGTCGACGGTCGCGACGTAGCCGTCCGTCTCGGCGCGTACCACCTCGACCTCGGGCGCGGTGGGCATCGGCGCGTCCAGGTCTCCGCCCTGCGCCCGGATCATCGACCGCCACACGTCCATCGCCCGCCCGTCGCGCAGCGCGGCGGCGGGATCGGCGTCGGGCAGCCCGGCGGCGTCGAGCATCTCCCGGGCCAGCGCCAGCGTCAGTTCCACCACGTCGGCCGGGCCACCGCCGGCCAGCACGTCGACCGACTCGGTGACCTCGATCCCGTTGCCGATGGCCAGGCCGAGCGGCGTCGACATGTCGGTGAGCAGGGCGACCGTGCGGACGCCGTGCGCCCCGCCCAGCTCCACCATGGTCCGCGCCAGCTCACGGGCGTCGTCGACCGACTTCATGAACGCGCCGGAGCCGACCTTCACGTCCAGCACCAACGCCCCGGTGCCCTCGGCGATCTTCTTGCTCATGATCGAGCTGGCGATCAGCGGGATCGCCTCGACCGTGCCGGTGACGTCGCGCAACGCGTACAGCTTGCGGTCGGCCGGGGCCAGTCCCGACCCGGCGGCGCAGACCACCGCGCCGAGATCGCGCAGTTGGGCGGTGAACTCCTCGTTGCTGAGCGCGGCCCGCCAGCCCGGGATCGACTCCAGTTTGTCCAGCGTGCCGCCGGTGTGTCCGAGGCCGCGCCCGGAGAGCTGGGGCACCGCCGCGCCGCAGGCGGCCACCAGCGGAGTGAGCGGGAGGGTGATCTTGTCTCCGACGCCGCCGGTCGAGTGCTTGTCCACGGTCGGCCGGGACACCGACGACAGGTCCAGCCGCTCGCCGCTGGCGATCATCGCGGCCGTCCAGCGGGCGATCTCCGGCCCGGTCATCCCGTTCAGCAGGATCGCCATGGCCAGCGCCGACATCTGCTCGTCGGCCACCGTCCCCCGGGTGTACGCGTCCACCACCCAGTCGATCTGCGCGTCGGAGAGCACTCCCCCGTCCCGCTTCGCCCGAATCACGTCAACCGCAGTGAACACACTCACCTCTGAACCCCATCCCTCCACACGTCACCACCCGCCCACCGGTCGATCCCGCAACAGACGCACAAGCCGCACGCACGTCGGGCCGGGGGCCCCAACATCAACCACCCCAGCGCACCGGAATCTCCACCGGCGGCTCGCCCTCACCGGCCCAGAAGATCGTGCCCGACGCGTCCACCACCACGACCCGGGGCGTGCGCGCCAACCCCCAGGTGATCGCCTCCGCCGGGTCGTCCCAGGTCGGCGCCTCCTCCAGCACCCCGGTCTCGGCGCCCGCGTCGTCACCGGCCGACCGTTCCCAGTAGGCCGTCCAGATCTGCTGGCCGGCGGAGAGGTCGGGGTGCACGAAGACGGTGCCGCGTCCCCGCCAGGCGGCCAGCCGGTCGGGGACCACCGGTACCGGCCGTTCCCGGGTGACCGCGTCGAGGTCGGCCACGTCGAACGCGTGCGGCAGCAGCTCCGCCATCCGCAGCGGGCCGTCCTTGGACTCGATCAGGCACTCCGGCCCGCCCTGTTCCCAGAGCAGTTGCCGGCAGCGCCCGCACGGCATCAGCGGCTCACCGGTGGCGTCGACGCAGGACAGTGCGACGATCCGGCCGCCACCGGTGGCGTGCAGCGAGGAGACCACGCCGCACTCGGCGCAGAGCACCACCCCGTACGCGGCGTTCTCGACGTTGCAACCGACCACGACCCGGCCGTCGTCGACGAGTGCCGCCGCGCCCACCGGGAACTTCGAGTACGGCACGTACGCGTGCCGCATGACCTCGGTGGCGGCGGCGCGCAACCGCGCCCAGTCGATCTCCATGCTGCGCTCCCCTGGATCAGCCCTTGATGTACGGCTTGCCGTCGGCGGCGGGTGCCCGGACCCGGCCGACCAGCCCGGCCACGGCCAGGATCGTCGCCAGGTACGGCAGCATGGCCAGGAACTGGCCGGGGATGATGCTGTTGATCGCGCCCAGGTAGGTGGCCAACTGGTCGGCGAAGCCGAAGAAGAGCGCCGCGAGCAGCGCCCCCGTCGGGCTCCACCGTCCGAAGATCAGTGCGGCCAGGGCGATGAAGCCCTTACCGCCGATCATGTTCTTGGTGAACGAGTAGAGCGCCAGCGTGTACGACGCGCCACCGATGCCGGCCACCACACCGGCCAGCAGCACGTTGCGGTAACGCACCCGCAGCACCTTCACGCCCAGGGTGTCCGCCGCCGTCGGGTGCTCGCCGACCGACCGGGTCCGCAGACCCCACCGGGTCCGGAACAGCGCGATGTGGATCACGAGCACCAGCAGCAGGGCGAGGTAGAGGAAGATGCTGGACCGGAACAGCGCCGGCCCGAGGACCGGGATGTCGGACAGCAGCGGGATCTCCCAGTTGCTGAACCGGGGTGCGCTGTTGTAGCGCGCCGCGTCGGTCTGCATCAACCGCTCGTAGAGGAAGCCGGTGATGCCGACCGCGAGCAGGTTCAGCACGATGCCCATGACCACCTGGTCGACCAGGTAGCGGATGCAGAAGACGGCGAGCAGCAGCGAGATGAACGCGCCGCCGATCGCGGCGGCGACCAGCCCCACCCAGACGCTGCCGCTGATGCTGCCGAACAGCGCGCCGCTGAACGCGCCCATCAGCAACTGCCCCTCGATGGCCACGTTGACCACACCGGAACGCTCGCAGAGCACACCGGCCAGGGCACCGAAGATCAGCGGCAGGGCGAGCAGGAACGTGCCGCGCACGATGTTGACCAGCGGCATGAAGTTCTGCCCGGTCGGTGCGGCGGAGACCTGCCAGCAGAGGAAGGAGAGCACGAAGGCGACCAGTCCGACGGCGAGCAGCGGGACGAACCAGCGTTTCGGCACGCCGACCAGCAGCGCCGCCCCGGTGGCCAGCGCGATCAGTCCGAAGAGGACCGCGCCGACCGTCCCGTGGATCTCCAGCGCGGCCCCGGCGGAGTCCTCGCTGAGCGTGAAGCGGGCCTGCTCACCCGTGGCGAGCGCGCCGAACAGCACGGTGGCCAGCAGGCCGAGGGCCGACAGCACCAGGCCCACCTTGCGGGTCCGGGTCCAGAAGCCCTCGTCGACCTGCGCGACCGCGACGTCGGGGACGGCCGTGGTGGACATGCCTCACCAGCCCTTCGCGAGGCTCGTCTGCAACCGGGCGGCGCGGGCCGCCCGGAGCTGGAAGATCGCCTTCACCAGGGCCGGCGCGGCGATGAAGATGACGATCAGCGCCTGGAGCACGGTGACCAACTCCAGCGAGATCCCCGAGTACGACTGCATCCGGTTGCCGCCGGCCTGCAACGCGCCGAACAGCAGCGCGGCCAGCGCCACCCCCCACGGTTTCACCCGGCCGAGCAGGGCGACCAGGATGCCGTCGAAGCCGATCTGCGCGACCACCAGCGGGGTCAGGGCGGCGGCGGTGGTGCCGAGCACCATCTGCGAGCCGCCCAGCCCGGCCAGCGCCCCGGCGAAGACCATGATCAGCACGTACGTCCGGGTGACGCTGATGCCGGCGGTGCGGGCGGCGTCCGGGTTGGCGCCCACCGCGCGCAGCTCGAAACCGATCGTGGAACGGTTGAGCAGCCAGGCGACCGCCAGGGTGGCCAGCACGGCGAGGATGATCCCGGCGTGCGCCCGCAGCCCGTCGCCGAACAGGCGCGGCAGTTGGGCGGAGGCGTCCACCGGCCGGCTGATCGCGTCGGTGCGATTCGGGTCCTGCACGCCGTTCTGCACGATCAGCCAGGTCAGGAAGTAGACCGCGATGTAGTTGAGCATGATCGTGTTGATCACCTCGTGGGCGCCGGTCCGCGCCTTGAGGATGCCGGGGACGAAACCCCAGATCGCGCCGCCGACCGCACCGGCCAGCACGGCGACCAGCAGGTGCAGGCCGGGCGGCAGCGGCAGCAGGAACCCGGCCAGCGCGGCCAGGATCACGCCCATGGTGGCCTGGCCCTGGGCGCCGATGTTGAACAGGCCGCCCCGGAAGGCCAGCGCCACCGACAGGCCGGTGAAGACCAGCGGCGCGGTGTAGGTGAGCGTCTCCGAGATGGGGCTCAGCGCCGCGTTGACGGTGGTGGCGGCCGGGTCGAAGACGCTGCCCTTGAACAGGTTCGCGTACGCCTCGCTGACCAGCGTCCAACTCGCGTTCAGCGCGTCGGCGGGGCGGGCGGTGAAGTAGGCGTAGGTGGCCAGCACGTCCGGATCAGAGATGATCATGAGGATGGCGCCGACCAGCATCGCCAGCACCAGCGACAGCAGGGTCACGGTGAACGTGTTGGCCGCCCACAGGTTCTCCAGGAACAGCCGGCCCAGGGTGGGGCGCTCCTGCGGGGACTGCCCGGTGGTGGCCGTCTCGGCGCGCTCGGTGTCGCCGATCGCGGTCCGGTTGGCCTGCTCCTCGCTCGCCGGTTCCTTGTCCGGCGAGCCAGGCTGTGGGATTGGCTCGCTCATGCCGGCACTCCGCTTCGCTCCATACCGTCATGAGGCACCACCGCACTGAGCCTGATGATTCGCTCGCTGGGCTCGCTCATGCCGGCACTCCGCTTCGCTCCATACCGTCATGAGGCACCACCGCACTGAGCCTGATGATTCGCTCGCTGGGCTCGCTCATGCCTTCTCGTCCTCGTTGCCGGGACCCTCGGGGGCCGGGGCCACGCCGTCGGTGGTGGCCGTGACGTCGCGGTCGGTGGTCGCGGTCGTGCCGTCGGCGGTCGCCGAGTCCGCGTCGGTCACCGCCGCCTCGTTCCGGTCGCTGGTCGCCACGGCGGTGCCGTCGGCGGCTGCGGTGCGCTCCGGGGAGCCGCCGGTCGCGTCGGGGCTGATGCCCGCCATCAGCAGACCGATCTCCTCACGCGGGGTGTCCGGGCCGACGATGCCGATGATCCGGCCGCGGTACATCACCGCGATCCGGTCGGCCAGCCCGATCACCTCGTCGAGTTCGCTGGAGACCACGAGTACGGCGGTGCCCACGTCGCGCTCGCGGATGACCTGGCTGTGGATGAACTCGATCGAGCCGACGTCCACGCCCCGGGTGGGCTGGGCGGCGATGAAGAGTTTGAGCGGCCGGGACAGCTCCCGCGCCACGATCACCTTCTGCTGGTTGCCGCCGGAGAGCGTACCCACCGGGGCCTGGGCCGACGAGGTCCGGACGTCGAACTGGTCGATCCGCTCCTGTGCCGACTTCGCGATCGCGTCCGGCTTGAGTGACAGTCCGCTGCCGAACGGCGGCCGGTCGTAGATGTCCAGCACCAGGTTCTCGGCGACGCTGAACTCCTTGACCAGGCCGTCGACGCTGCGGTCCTCGGGGACGTAGCCGACCCCGGCGCGCAGCACCTTCTTGGTGCTCCAGCCGTCGACGCGTTGGCCGTCGAGGCTGATCGTGCCGGCGAGCACCGTGCGCAACCCCATGACCGCCTCGATGAGTTCGGTCTGCCCGTTGCCCTGCACGCCCGCGACGCCGAGCACCTCGCCCGCGCGTACGGTCAGGTCGACGCCGTCCACCGCGCGGACCTGCCGGTCGTCGTCGACGACCAGGCCGGAGATCTCCAGCACCGGGTCGCCCGGCGTGGCCGGCGCCTTCTCCACGGTGAGCCGGACGCTGCGACCGACCATCAGCGCGGCCAACTCGTCCCGGCTGGCCTCGGGCGACGCGGTGCCCACCGTCTTACCGCGCCGGATCACCGTGATCCGGTCGGCGATCGCCTTGACCTCACCGAGCTTGTGGGTGATGAACACGATGGACTTGCCGGCGGCCTTGAGCGACCGCATCACGGTGAGCAGTTCCTCGGTCTCCTGCGGGGTGAGCACCGCGGTCGGCTCGTCCAGGATGAGCAGGTCGACGTCGCGGGTCAGCGCCTTGACGATCTCGACCCGCTGCTGGACGCCGACCGGCAGGTCCTCGATCACCGCGTCCGGGTCGACCCGCAGGTTGTAGCGCTCCGAGACCTCGGCGACCTCGCGGCGGGCCCGGCGCCGGTCCAGGAATCCGGCGATGCCGCCGCGCACCTGCTCCGCGCCGAGCATGATGTTCTCGGTGACCGTGAAGACCGGTACGAGCATGAAGTGCTGGTGCACCATGCCGATCCCGGCCGCGATCGCGTCGGAGGGACCGCGCAGCTTGAGCGGCGTGCCGTCGACCAGGATCTCGCCCTCGTCGGGCTGGTAGAGCCCGTACAGGACGTTCATCAGGGTCGACTTGCCCGCGCCGTTCTCGCCGAGCAGGGCGTGGATCTCTCCAGGCTCCACCGTCAGGTCGATGTGGTCGTTGGCGACCAGATCACCGAACCGCTTGGTGATGCCGCGCAGTTCGAGTCTCAGCGCAACCTCCTGGAGTGCGAAGCGATGGTGCAGCGTAGCTGCTGGCGAACGGTGTGCGGCCGGAACCCGACCGGGGGCACGGACCGGCCGCCCCGAGCACGGGTCTCCCCGCGCCGGAGCGGCCGGATCATGATTCGGCTCCGCGTACCGGTCGCCCCGGTGATCGTCTCACCGGGGCGACCGGTGCCGGGTCACTTCGGCTGGGCGGCCGACTCGACCTTGACGGTGCCGGCGGCGATGTCCGCCTTCAGCTTGTCGACCTCGGCCTTGAGCTCGGCCGGGACCTTGCTGTCGAACTCGTGGTACGGGGCGATCGAGACGCCGTCGTTGGCCAGCGTGCCGACGAAGCCCTCCTCGGCGTTGAGCTTCTCGCCACCGGCGGCCTTGAGCACGGCCTCCTTGACGGCGCCCGGGATGTTCTTCACCACGGTGGTGATGATCGCCGAGCAGTCCGGCGTGCTCTCGCAGCCGTCGACGTCCACCCAGATGGTGTTGTACTTGCCGCCGGAGGCCTTGGCCGCACCGGTGGTGCCGAGGCCGGCGCCGCCGGCGACCGGCATGATGATGTCCGCGCCCTGGGCGACCAGCGCGTCGCTGACCTTCTTGCCCTCGTCCTGCTTGATGAAGTCGTTGGTGAACGACCCGTTCTGGGTCTCCTTGTTCCAACCCAGGGCCTGCACGTTGGCGCTCTTGGCCTGGTTGTAGTGCGCGACGCCGTCGGCGAAGCCGTCCATGAAGATGGTCACCGGCGGGATCTTCATGCCGCCGTAGGTGGCCACCTTGCCGCTCTCGCTCATGCCGGCGGCGACGTATCCAGCGAGGAAGCCGGCCTGGGCGGTGTCGAACTCCATCGGGTAGACGTTGCCCACCCCGGGGTTGGCGTCGACGATCGCGAACTGCTGGTCCGGGTTCGCCTCGGCGATCTTCTTGGTGGCGTCGCCCATCAGGCCACCGACGGCCAGGATGAAGTCGCAGTCCTGGTTCACGTACTGGGTGAGGTTCGGCTCGTAGTCCGCCTCGGCCTTGGACGCGACGTACTTGATGTCGACGTTGCTGTTCTCGGCCTTGGCTTCCTCGAGACCCTTCCAGGCCGAGGCGTTGAACGACTTGTCGTCGATGCCGCCGACGTCGGTGACCATACAGGCGACGTACTTCTCGCCGCCCGAACCGGCGTTGTTGTCCTCATCCGGGGCCTCGCCACAGGCGGCGGCGCTCAGTACGAGCCCACCCGCCGCGATGACCGAGGCGATCCGCATCCCACGCACCGAGCGCAAGACGTCTCCTTCCCACTGCACACCGCGTGGTTGCGGTGGCTGCCCTTGAACCGGCTTGCGCTGTGCCGCCGGCATCCCACGTTACGGACGCAGAGCGTACGCCCGCGCCCACCTGCCGAACGACAATCGTGCAGGACTGTTGGAGGCCTGTTACCCGTACGTAATGCTCCGGTGGGGCAGATCACTCAGGGTGGCGACAGATGGGCGAAGGTGCGTCCGCTATGTCCTTTTCAAGAGGTGAGCGACAGGCTCGCCGCTCACCGCCAGAAGACCGCGACAGCGGCGTTGACCAGGGTCAATCCCACGATGGCGAGGAAGTGCCCACGGTTGACCTCGTCCCGCTTGCGGGAGAAGAAGACCATTACGAAGATCAGCAGCGCGAACACCAGCTTCGTCACAAGCTTCGCCGGTGCCGGCTCGTCGCCGTCGCGCAGCGGGGCGGAGAGTCCGATGCCGGTGGCGAGCTGGATCACCGCGCCCCAGAGCATCGCGGCGTTGATCCGGATCTTGCCGGTCAGGTATTGGGCGATCGCACCGCCGAGCAGCAGCGCGAAGCCGATCAGGTGGCCGTAGAGGAGGATGAGTCGAAGTGCTTCCACCCGACCCATCCTGCCCTATCAACGACGGTTCGTAGTAGAGGGCCTTCCGGTCAGCCCTTCGTGCCGCCTGCGGTCAGGCCGGACACGAGGTGCTTCTGGGCGAAGAAGAAGACCAGCCCGGCCGGGACGGTGACCAGGACGGCGGCGGCCGTCAGGTACTCCCACTGCGGGTTGAACTGCGGCACGAACTGCTGGAGGCCGTACGCCAGGGTGAACTTGTTGTCGGTCTGGATGAACGCCGACGCGTACGCCACCTCGCCCCACGCGGTGAGGAAGGTGTAGAACGCGGTGACCGCCACCGCCGGGCGGGCCAACGGCAGCACCACCCGCCAGAAGGTGGCGAACGGCCCGCACCCGTCCAGCGCCGCCGCCTCGTCCAGCGAGGTCGGGATGGAGTCGAAGTAGCCCTTCAACATCCAGGCGCAGAACGGCACCGCGATGGTCAGGTACGCGACGATCAACGCGGGCATCGTGTTGATCAGCCCGAGTCGCGCCATGATCGTGTAGATCGGCACGATCAGGATCGCCACCGGGAACATCTGGGTGACCAGGAAGACCATCATCAGCGGCCGGCGACCCGGGAAGTTGAACCGGGACACCGCGTAGCCGGTGGTGGCCGACAGGAAGATGCCGATCCCCATGGTGAACGCCGCGACGATCACCGAGTTGAGGAACCACCGGGGGAAGTTGGTGCTGGTCAGCACGTAGCTGTAGTTGGCCAGCGTGGTGTCCCGGAACAGGGTCAGTTCGCTGCTCTGGATGGCGTACCCGGGCTTGAGCGACGACAGCAGCACCCAGGCGATCGGGCCGACCGCGATCAGCGAGGCCAGGATCAACGTGCCGTGCAGCAGGACCGACCTCGCCGGAGAACGGCGGCTGCGCGCCTGCGCGGGTCTGCGTGCCTGCGCCATCACCACACCTCGCCTTGCTTGCGCAGGGCCCGCCGGTAGAACACCGAGAACACCAGCAGGATCGACAGGATCAGTACGCCGTACGTGGAGGCGAGCGAGTAGTTGCGGATGCCCTCGAACGCCGCCCGGTAGGCACCGGTCACCAGGATCTCGCTCTGTCCCGCCGGCTGCCCCTCGGTCACCAGGAAGATGATCGGGAACATGTTGAACGTCCAGATGGTGCCGAGCAGCACCACGGTCATGCTGACCGGACGCAGGCCGGGCAGGGTGATGTTGACGAACCGCTGCCACGGCGTGGCACCGTCGATCTCGGCCGCCTCGTACAGCTCGGACGGGATGGTCTGCATCCCGCCGAGCAACGCCACCATCATGAACGGCACGCCGAGCCAGATGTTGGTGACGATGGCGGTCAGCAGCGCCGTCCACCGGTCGGCGAACCAGGAGACCGGGTCGATCCCGACCGCCGAGAGCAGGGCGTTGGCCAGGCCGAAGCGTTCGTTGAAGATGAACTTCCAGGCGAAGGCGCTGACGAAGGCGGGCACCGCCCAGGGCAGCACCAGCAGCACCCGGTACATGCTGCGGCCCCACATCGGCCGGTTGAGCATGGTGGCCAGGCCGAGACCGAGGCCGAAGTGGCAGGCCACGCAGACGAACGTCCAGATCAGCGTGGTGCCGGTCCACTGCCAGAAGTCGCCGACCTGGCCGGTGAGGACGCGGACGTAGTTGTCGAGGCCGACGAACTCCCACTTGTTGGTGTTGTCCCGGCAGACCTCGCTGCCGGTGATCGACTTGGTGCAGATCTCGGCGACCTGGTTGGCCTCGGTGAGATCGGTGAAGGACAGCCAGATCCCGCGGAACAGCGGGTAGAAGATCAGCACCGCCAGGACGATCACGACGGGCAGCACCATCGCCCAGGCGTACCAGTGCTTGTCCCAACTGCGGCGCAGCCGGGACGTTCGAGCGGACCGGCCGGGCGGCGTCGTGGACGACGGCGCCGGGTCGGCTGTCACGGTGGTCATCAGCGCTCCCGAGGAGAAGTCCGGCAGGGCGCGCGACCGCGACGGCCACGCGACCCTGCCGGGTGCCGAAAGGTCACCGGCCGGAGCCGGCGCGGATGGTCAGAGCCCGTAGCCGGGCACGACCTCGGCCTTGTACTTCCGGGCCACGGTGTCCAGCGCGGCCTTCGGGTCCTTGTTCTGGATCAGGACCTCGGTGGCCATCTGGTCGAGCGGGCCGAAGAACTGACCGGCCTCGGGGATCCACGGGCGGCCCACACCGGCCTCCACGACCGGCTGGAACGCGGCGACGACCGGGTTGTTCTTCACCGCGTCGAGGGCGTACGCGGAGGTGCGGGTCGGCAGCAGACCGAGCTTCTCCGACAGGAACGCCTGAGACTCGGCGGAGCTCATGAACTTCACGAACGCGACGGCGGCGTCCACCTTCTCCTGCGGCATGCCGGACCAGATCACGTAGTTGTGGCCGCCGACCGGGCCACCGGCCCGCGCCGAACCGCCGGGCACCGGGGCGATGCCGAGGTTCTCCAGGCCGCCGAAGCCGGGGGCCGACGTGACGTTGTTGACCTCCCACGGGCCGTTGATGATCATGGCGACCTTCTTCTCCTTGAAGAGGGTCATCATGGTGCCGTAGGCGTCGTTGGCGGACGGCTTGGCAGCCGCACCGCTGGTGATCAGGTCCTTGGCGATCGTCAGCCCGGCCGCGTTCTGCTCCGAGTTGATGACGATCTTCTGGCTCGCGGGGTCGACCAGGTCGCCACCCTCGCCGTACATGAAGGGCAGCATGAAGTAGCCGGCCGGGTTGACGTACACGCCCTCGGCGTCGGTCTTCTCCTTGACCGCCTGCGCGGCGGTCTTCAGCTCCGCCCAGGTCTTCGGCGGCGCGGCGACGCCCGCCTGGCTGAACAGTTCCTTGTTGTACATCAGCGCCAGGCTGTCGGTGACCTGCGGGACGCCGTACGTCTTGCCGTCGAACCTGTTGGAGGCCAGCGGCGTCTCCAGGAAGTCGGACTCGTCGGCGAGCAGCTCGGAGCCGTCCAGCGCATAGAGGTAGCCCAGCGAGGCGAACTCCGGCACCCAGGCCACCTCGGCGCGGAGGATGTCCGGGGCGCCGCTCTTGGCCTGCGCGGCGGTCTTGAACTTGTTCTGCGCCTCACCGAACGGGACCGACTGGTAGTTGATCTTGACGTTCGGGTGCGTCTGGTTGAACTTGGCGATCAGTTCCTGGAACGCGGGGCCCTCGTTCTGCGGGTCCGAGGTGTCCCACCAGGTCAGCTCGGCGGTGAGGGAAGCGGGGTCGACGGTGGACTGTCCATCAGCCGCGTCGTCCTCGCCGCCGCAGGCGGCGACGGAGAGGGCGAGGGTGGCGGAGGCGAGTACGGCGATCCCCCTGGCTGTGCGACGCATGTTCGCTCCTAGATTCCTGCCGGGTGTCGGCGGGACATTAGCAAGAACTTTCGTAACTCGAAACCCCTTGCGAACATCACCGCAACAACCAAGCCTGATCCGCAACCCGACCACTCCACAACTGCGGCTTTACCGGCATTTCGCGACGGCCCGATCCATGCCGAACGGCGCACGGATCACGCTCTGCACACCGCAAATGCACCCACGGTCCCGGCGGCAGCCAGTGCGTGAGCGCGATTGCGGGGGCCAACCGCCGTCCGCTGCCCGGTTCTGCAAGTTCTTGCCGAGCACTGCGCAAGAAGTTGAGGGTGAGCTACAGTGCGCCCATGCGCGCTCGCCTGTCCGACATAGCCCAGCAGGCCGACGTCAGCGAGGCCACGGTGTCGCGGGTGCTCAACGACCGACCCGGCGTGGCACCCGAGACCCGGCAGGCCGTCCTGACCGCCCTCGACGTGCTCGGCTACGAGCGCCCCGCCCGGCTCCGCAAGCGCAGCGCCGGCCTGGTCGGCCTGGTGGTGCCGGAGTTGGACAACCCGATCTTCCCGGCCTTCGCCCAGATCATCGAGTCGGCGCTGGCCCCGACCGGGTTCACCCCGGTGCTCTGCACCCAGACCCCCGGTGGCGTCCGCGAGGACGAGTACGTGGAGATGCTGCTCGACCGGCAGGTCTCCGGGATCGTCTTCGTCTCCGGGCTGCACGCCGACACCGCCGCCGACCACGACCGGTACCGCACCCTGATCGCCCGGCCACTGCCGATCGTCATGATCAACGGGTACGCCCCCGGCATCCCGGCGCCCTTCGTCTCCTGCGACGACCGCGAGGCCGCGGAGTTGGCCGTGTCGCACCTGGGCGCCCTCGGCCACCGGCGGATCGGCCTGATCACCGGGCCGGACCGGTTCGTGCCGGTGCAGCGCAAGGTCAGCGGGTACAAGACCGCGATGAGCCGGCTCGTGCAACTCGACGACGACGAGCTGAGCGAGCTGACCGAACTCTCCCTGTTCGGCGTGGAGGGCGGCGAGGTCGCCGCCGGCCGCCTGATCGAGCGCGGCGCCACCGGGATCGTCTGCGGCTCGGACCTGATGGCACTCGGTGCGATCCGGGCCGCCCGGCAGCGCGGCCTGTCCGTGCCGGAGGACCTGTCCGTGGTCGGCTACGACGACTCGCCGCTGATGGCCTTCACCGACCCGCCACTGACCACGATGCGCCAGCCGGTGGCCGCGATGGCGGTCGCCGCGGTCCGGGCCCTGGTCGACGAGATCAACGGCCACGCCGCCCCACACTCGGAGTACCTGTTCCGTCCCGAGTTGGTGGTCCGTGGCTCGACCGCGGTGGCCCGCCGGGGCGACGGCGACCCGCAGCACGGCCCCGGTCGGCGGCCAGCGTCACCGGCGCTGTCGGTCCCGGCGTGACGCCGGACACCTGACACCCCCTTCCATCCGTGAGGCCGGGCCGACTCCGGCCCGGCCACCTCCGTCGGCGGCGCACATCCGGCACTTCCCTTGCGCAAGAAATGCTTGACTCTTGCAGCACTGGCGCGGCATCCTGCTCAGACACCCGCGCCATCTCGCCCATGCCCGGGTGCCGCCGTCCCGCGCCACAGAACGGGGAACACCCGATGACCGTCAGCCCTCCGTCGCCGCTGACCCCCGACGCCGACTGGTGGCGGTCCGCCGTCGTCTACCAGGTCTACGTCCGCAGCTTCGCCGACTCCGACGGCGACGGCATCGGCGACCTCCAGGGCATCCGCGAACGCCTGCCCTACCTGCGTGACCTCGGCGTGGACGCGCTCTGGCTGACCCCCTTCTACACCTCACCGATGGTCGACGGCGGCTACGACGTGGCCGACTACCGCGACGTCGACCCGATGTTCGGCACCCTGGGCGACTTCGAAGCGATGATCACCGACGCGCACGCGCTCGGGCTGCGGATCATCGTGGACCTGGTGCCGAACCACACCTCCGACCGGCACCCGTGGTTCCAGGCCGCGCTGGCCGCCGCCCCCGGCTCGGCACAGCGGGCGCGGTACCTCTTCGCCGACGGCAGGGGCGAGCACGGTGAGCAGCCCCCGAACGACTGGGAGAGCATCTTCGGCGGCCCGGCCTGGACCCGGATCCCCGACGGCCAGTGGTACCTGCACCTGTTCGACCCGGCCCAGCCCGACCTGAACTGGCGCCACCGGGAGGTGCGCGCCGAGTTCGAGGACGTCCTGCGGTTCTGGCTGGACCGTGGCGTCGACGGATTCCGCATCGACGTGGCCCACGGCATGATCAAGGCGGAGGGGTTGCCGGACGTCGGCTTCAGCTCGATGACCACCGGCCGCCGCCAGTCGGAACTGCTCGGCAAGGGCCGCCTGCCCTACTTCGACCAGGACGAGGTGCACGACATCTACCGCGCCTGGCGTCCCATCCTGGACAGCTACCCCGGTGACCGGATGGCGGTGGCCGAGGCGTGGGCGGAGACCCCGCAGCGCCTGGCCCGCTACATCGGCCCGGACGAGCTGCACCAGGCGTTCAGCTTCGACTTCCTCGACGCCACCTGGTCGGCCGACTCGTTCCGCAAGGTGATCGACACCGCGCTGGGCGAGTCCACCATCGTCGGCGCCCCCACCACCTGGGTGCTCTCCAACCACGACCGGCAACGGCACGTCACCCGGTACGGCGACGGGGAGGTCGGGCTGCGCCGAGCCCGCGCCGCCGCGCTGCTGATGCTCGCCCTGCCCGGCTGCGCCTACCTCTACCAGGGTGAGGAACTGGGGCTGCCCGAGGTCCTCGACCTGCCCGACGAGCTGCGTCAGGATCCGGCCTTCCTGCGTACCGGGGAGAGCCGGGACGGCTGCCGGGTGCCGATCCCGTGGAGCGGCGACCTGGCGCCGTACGGCTTCGGACCGGCCGGCAGCGCGCTGAGCTGGCTACCGGCCCCGGCGACCTGGCAGGCCCTCTCGGTCGCCGCCCAGACCGGCGTGCCCGACTCGACGCTGGAGCTGTACCGGACCGCGCTGCGGATCCGGCACACCCACCCGGCGTTGGCCGGCGTCGGCGGCATCACCTGGCGTCAGACCGGCCCGGACGTGCTCGCGTTCCACCGGGAGGCCGGCGCCACGGTGCTGACCTGCGTGGTGAACACCGGGGACGCACCGGTCCTGATCGACGGGTACGGCACCCCGCTGGTGTCCAGCGCGCCGCTCACCGAACGCGACGGCGGCCACCTGCTCCCCGGTGACACGGCGGCCTGGTTCGAACGGCGCTGACCGGGGTATCACCTCCACGACCCGGTCCCCTCCGGATTGACCGGGACGACTACCCCTTGTGGTGGGGGTGCGGTGCCGGCACCGGTGCCCGGACGACGGCGTTCGGGCACCGGTGCCGGGTGGTGTTCAGCCCCCGGGCAGCCGCGTCGCGATCCGGGCGAACCCGGCCCGCAGCTCGGCCTCGTCCGGCACCGGAAACGGCCCGCTCGCGTCCTCCCGCTCGGCCGCCGCCATCTCCTCCTCGTCGACCAGATCCTCGTAGTCGCCGTACAGGTCGGCCTCGTCCACCCGGACCGTCTCGTCGGTCGCGGCGAGCTGCGCGGCGGCGATCTCCCCACGGATCTGCGCCACGTTCACCGCCGGCACCAGCGGCTCCACCACCGCCATCAACTGCTCCTCGGCGACCACCGCCTCGGCCAGCGCCAGCGCGTGCGGTCGCTCGTACGGCCCGCAGACCACCGGCTCCCACTCGTCGGCGTCGCCGAGCGGCCCGAACGTGATGATCCACGGCAGGTCGAGCAGCGGTGAATCGCTCGGCAGGTCCAACGTCACGAGTGCCCCCACGGGCCCATCATCGTCGGTGCCCGTGCAGGCCGGGGCGGGTTCCTCACATCAGGTCAGCCGGCCCCGCCCGGGGTACCGGGATCGCTCTCCACGTCCAGGTCGACCGGTCGGAGGCGGCTGGCCAGGTCGACCACCTGGCCGCGTCGGCTGGTCGCGGCCAGCGCGGCACCGAAGAGCACCAACTGGTTGAGCAGGTAGAGATAGACCAACAGACCCACGGCGGTGGCCACCACCGTGTACGCCGGGTTGTGCTCCACCCGCCCCACCCAGAACCGCCCGACCGTGTTGAGCAGCGTGATGCCGACCGCGACGAGCAGCACCACCGGCCGCAGCCGGGCCCGACTCATCCGCAGCCGGGGCACCGCCACCAGCAGCAGCGTCGCCAGCACCGCGTTCACCACCACGCTGAGCACCGCGCTGACCGCCGTCAACGCAAGCGAGCCGGTGCTGCGCAGCAGGAACCGCAGCAGCGTCTCCAGCGCGTCGACCGCCGCCACCGAGACCCCGAGCAGCACGAAGACCACGAGCAGGACGCCGAGGTCGACCAGACGGCGCACGATCAGGTTGCCGGGATGCTGGTCCAGCCCGTGGATCAGGCGCTGCGAGGAGCGGATCGCCTCCACCCAGCCGATCCCGGTCAGGACCAGGATCAGCAGACCCACCACGCCGACCGTGCCGCTGCTCTCGGCCACCTGCGCCGGATCGAGGAACGGCAGATTCTCCCGGAGGAACTCCTCCGCCCCGGCGCGTACCTCGTCGTTCTCGTCCAGGATCGCGCCGAAGGCCGCGTACGACACCAGGGCGAGCGCGAAGACCGCGAAGAACCCGTAGTAGGCGATCGCGGCGGCCAGCCGCCCGCCGTGCAGGTCGGTGTAGCGCACCCCGGCCCGCCACAGGTGCCCGAAGGCCGGGGAGCGGTGCCGGGCGGTCCGCAGTCCCCGGTCGACGCCCGCCTCGACCCGCCCCAGCAGGTTCACCGGTCAGCCGCCCAGCCGGAAGTCCCGGCGGGGCTGCCACCGGGTCTGCCCGCTGTGCGAGAACAGGGTGAATCCCTCGACCTCGAACATCGCGGAGAAGTCGGCCAGGTCCTCGTACGCCCGGTCGAGGGCCTCCGGTGCCACGTCCTGCGCCACCGTCACGTGTGGATGGTAGGGAAAACGCAGCTCACGGCGTAGCTGTGGGGCCGAGTTGATCGCGGCGGCGAGCAGTTCGCACTCGCTGATGCCGGCCGCCACCGTCACGAAGACCACCTGTGTCACCGGCCGGAAGGTGCCGGTGCCCCGCAGGTGCAGGGTGAACGGCAGGTGCGCGGCGGCGACCCGGTCCAGGTGCCGCTCCACCTCGGGCAGCGCGGACACCGGGATCTCGGTCGGACCGAGCAGGGTGACGTGGGCCGGCACCGTGTTCCGGTCGCCGGAGGCCAGTCGGCGCCGGGTCAGCTCGCCGCCCCACGGCTCGGGGATGTCGACGGCGATGCCGATCTGGACGATGTCACCGGTCGGGGGGACACCGCTGCCCTGATCCACGCCTCGCGTCACCTCTGCGGCCACCGACTGCTCGCCCTCGCGCAGGCGACTACTCGCCGCGCACCGGCGGGAAGAAGCCCACCCGCTCGTACGCGGTCCGCAGCGTGGGTGCCGCCACCGACCGGGCCTTCTCCGCGCCGGCCGCGAGGAGCTTGTCGAGCTGGGCAGGGTCGTCGAGGTACGCGCGGGTGCGCTGCTGGATCGGGGTGACGAACTCCCGCACCACCTCGGCGAGGTCCTTCTTGAGGTCGCCGTAGCCCTTGCCGGCGTACGCGGCGACCAGGTCGTCGATGCAGCGCCCGCTCAGCGCGGAGTAGATGGTGAGCAGGTTGGAGACGCCCGGCTTGGTCTCGGCGTCGAAGACGATGTCCCGGCCGGTGTCGGTGACCGCCGAGCGGATCTTCTTGGCCGAGCGGGCCGGATCCTCCAGCAGGTCGACGATGCCGCCCGGGGACGACGAGGACTTCGACATCTTGGCCGTCGGGTCCTGCAAGTCGGTGATCTTGGCGGTCTCCTTCACGATGTGCGGCGCGGGCACGGTGAAGGTCTTGCCGAACAGCGAGTTGAACCGCTGCGCCAGGTCACGGGAGAGCTCCAGGTGCTGGCGCTGGTCCTCGCCGACCGGCACGGCGTGCGCCTGGTAGAGCAGGATGTCCGCGGCCTGCAGGATCGGGTACGTGAACAGCCCGACGCTGGCGCGCTCGTTGCCCTGCTTCTGGGACTTGTCCTTGAACTGGGTCATCCGGCTGGCCTCACCGAAACCGGTGATGCAGCCCAGCACCCAGGCCAACTGCGCGTGCTCGGGCACCTGCGACTGCACGAACAGGGTGCAGCGTTCCGGGTCCAGCCCGACGGCGAGCAGTTGCGCGGCGGCCGTCCGCGACCGCTGGAGCAGGATCTTCGGCTCGTGCCCCGCCGTGATCGCGTGCTGGTCGACCACGCAGTAGAAGGCGTCGTGCGACTCCTGCAACGCCACCCAGTGCCGGACCGCGCCCAGGTAGTTGCCGAGGTGGAACGAGTCGGCCGTCGGCTGGATGCCGGAGAAGACGCGAGGTCGGGCGGGAACGTCGGACATGCCGCCGATTCTGTCAGCAACACCCGGCGTCCGTCATGACGGGCCGGCAGGTCGCGCCTGCTCGACGACGCCGCCCGGATCGCGGCGCTGTTCGGGCAGGCGGGCGACGGTGACCGCGAGCCGGGCCACCCGGCGGCCCTCCAGGGTGAGCACCCGCAGCAGCCAGCCGCCGGAGGTGGCGGGATCCTCACCCGCCCCGGGCACCGGGATCTCGTCGCCCGGTCCGGGCAACCGGCCGAGCGCCGCCATCACGAAACCACCCACCGTCTCGTACGGGCCGTGCGGCAGGTGCACGCCGGTACGCTCGGCGAAGTCGGTCAGGTTGAGCCGGCCGTCGACCACCGTGGGCAGGCCGGCGAGCCCCGGTATGGGCGTGTCGGCGCACTCGTCGTGGATCTCGCCGACCAACTCCTCGATCAGGTCCTCGCAGGTGACGATGCCGGCGGTGCCGCCGTACTCGTCGATCACCACCGCCAGGTGGTGCCCCTCCCGCCGCATCTCGGTCAACGCGGCCAGCACCCGCTTGCTGGCCGGCAGCCGCTTGACCTCCCGGGCCAGGTCGCCGACGGTGGTGCCCGGGTCGCGGTCCGGATGCAGCAGCACGTCACGCAGGTGCACCACACCGACCACGTCGTCGTGGGTGCCGTCGACCACCGGGTAGCGGGTGTGTGTACCGGCGCGGACCAGCGGTTCCGCCTCGGTGACGGTCAGCGCCGCGGAGAGGAACACCACCTCGGTGCGGGGCATCATCACCTCGCGGACCAGGCTGGCACCGGCCACCAGCACCTCGTCGATGATGCGGCGGCCGACCGGGTCGAGCACGGTGTTCGCGGCGACCAGATCCCGCAGCTCGGCTTCGCTGATCCGCTCCCGCCCGGCGGCCGGCCCGGTGCCGAGCAGGTCGGTGACGAGCCGCAGGGTGCCGTCGGCGGCCCGCACCACCACCCGGGCGACGGCTCTGGCCACCGGCCCGGGCTGGCGGCGGGACCGCTGTACGCCCCGTCGCCTGGGTCCGCGCCGACGCGCTGCCCGCATGACAAGGATCGTAGTCAGCGGGGGGCGGCATCGCCGTGTTCGACTCTGTTAAGAAATGGTCGGTCGTGGTGGAGTTGTAGGGTGACCCCCACAGGTCCAGGTAGGAGGAGAGCGACGTGAAACTGCTCGTCACCGGCGGCGCCGGCTTCATCGGGAGCGTGGTGACCCGGATGCTGCTCGACGCCGGACACGACGTGGTGGTCCTGGACGACCTGTGCACCGGCCACCGGGAGGCGCTCGCGCCCGACGCCACCCACGTCGAGGCCGGCATCCACGACGCGGCCCGGGTGCTCACGCCGCAGGCCGGATTCGACGGCGTGCTGCACTTCGCCGCCCTGATCGCCGCCGGGGAGTCGATGACCGCCCCGGAGAAGTACTGGCACACCAACACCGTCGGGTCGCTGGCGCTGATCGACGCCGCCCGTGCCGCCGGCGTACCCCGGATGGTCTTCTCCTCCACCGCCGCCGTCTACGGCAACCCGACCGAACTGCCCATCCCGGAGACCGCCGTCAAGGCCCCGACCAACACGTACGGCGCGACCAAGCTCGCCGTCGACATGGCGCTCACCTCAGAGGCCATCGGGCACGGCCTGGCCGCCGTCTCGCTGCGCTACTTCAACGTCGCCGGGGCCTACCTCGACGGCGACACCGCCCTCGGCGAACGACACGACCCGGAGACCCACCTCATCCCCATCGCGCTGGAGGTGGCCGCCGACCGGCGGGAGAAGCTGCAACTCTTCGGCGACGACTACCCCACCGCCGACGGCACCTGCGTCCGCGACTACATCCACGTCGCCGACCTGGCCCGCGCCCACCTGCTCGCCCTCGACGCGGCCACCCCCGGACGACACCGGATCTACAACCTCGGCAACGGCAACGGCTTCACCAACCGGCAGGTCGCCGAGGTGGTCCGCGAGGTCACCGGCCACCCGGTGCCGGTGGAGGTGGCGCCGCGCCGCGAGGGCGACCCGGCCGAACTGGTCGCCTCCGCCGCCCTGGCCCGCGCCGAACTGGGCTGGGAGCCGCGCAAACCGACCCTGCACGACATGGTTTCCGACGCCTGGGCCTTCTACCGCGCGCACGTGCCGGCACGGTCGTGACCGACGTCGCCGCCCGCGCCGAGGCCGGCTTCCGGCAGGTGTACGCCGAGCCACCCGCCGGCCGCTGGGCGGCTCCCGGCCGGGTCAACCTGATCGGCGAGCACACCGACTACAACGACGGCTTCGTGCTGCCGTTCGCGCTGCCGCTGCGCACCGTCGTCGCCGCCGCGCCCCGACCGACCGACGACTGGACGGTCTGGTCCGAACTGACCGGCGAGACGGTCCACTTCGGCGCCGACGAGGTGGCCGCCCCGGGCCGGGTCACCGGCTGGGCGGCGTACGTGGCCGGGGTGGTGTGGGCGCTGCGCGAGGCCGGTCACCCGGCACCCGGCGCCCGGCTGGCCGTCGCCTCCGACGTGCCCCTCGGCGCCGGCCTGTCCTCCTCGGCCGCGCTGGAGGCCGCCGTGCTCACCGCGCTGGTCGACCTCGGCGGGCTGGACCTGCCCGCCGCCCACCAGCCCCGGCTGGCGCAACGCGCCGAGAACCACTACGTCGGCGCGCCCACCGGGATCATGGACCAGTCGGCCGCGATCCGCTGCCGGTCCGGCCACGCGCTGTTCCTCGACTGCCGCACGGAGCAGGTGGAGCACATCCCCTTCGAACTGGACCGCGACGGGCTGGCGATCCTGGTGATCGACAGCCGCGCCCCACACCGGCACGCCGACGGCGAGTACGCGTCCCGCCGCGCCACCTGCGAGAAGGCCGCGACCCTGCTCGGGGTCCCGGCGTTGCGGGACGTACCCGCCGACGCTCTCGACGACGCGCTGGCCCGGCTGCCGGACGACGAGACCCGCCGCCGGACCCGACACGTGGTCACCGAGAACCAGCGGGTACGCGACACCGTCGCCCTGCTGCGGGCCGGGGAGATCCGGCGGATCGGCCCCCTGCTCACTGCCTCGCACGCCTCCATGCGCGACGACTTCGCCATCACCGTCCCGGAGGTCGACACCGCCGTCGACACGGCGCTCACCGCCGGGGCGATCGGCGCACGGATGACCGGCGGCGGCTTCGGCGGCTGCGTCCTGGCCCTGGTCGAGGCGGACCGGGCCGTCGAGGTGGGCGACGCCGTCAGCGCGGCCTACGCCGCCCGGGGCTACGCCACCCCCACCCGGTTCACCGCGCTACCGGCCGCCGGCGCGACCCGCCTCTCCTGACCCGCCCCGCCTGACGCGCTGACCCCACTTGCTCTTGCTCCCCGCCCCGCACACGCCCGCATCGCGGTCCCACTCGCGCCGCAAATCGCTCCGTGATCACGCTCGATCCAGGATCGAGTGGTCTCGTGGCGGCACCGAGACCACTCGATCCTGGATCGAGCATGACCTAGCGACGAGTCCCCGCACCTTGGGCCATCGGGTGAGGGTGACGGGGCGTACCGGGGGACGGGTCCGCCCGTGCGCTCAGCCGGCCTCCACGATCATGGCGGCGCCGACGGTGCGGTTGGTGGTCTCGTCGATGATGACGAAACCGCCGGTGGTCCGGTTACGGCGGTACTCGTCGGCCAGCAGCGGCACGGTGGTCCGCAGCCGTACCCGGCCGATCTCGTTGAGCCGAAGCTCGGTCGCCGCCTCGTCGCGGTGCAGCGAGTTGATGTCCAGGCGGTAGTGCAGGCCGCGTACGATCGCCCGCGCCGACCGGGTGGTGTGCTTGATGGCGTACTTGCCGCCGACCTGCAACGGACGGCTCTCGTCCATCCAGCAGACCATCGCCTCGATGTCCTGCGCCACCGCCGGGGCGTTGTTCGGGCGGCAGATCATGTCGCCCCGCGAGATGTCGATCTCGTCGGTCAGTCGTACCGTCACCGACATCGGCGGGAACGCCTCCGCCACCGGCCCGTCGGCGGTCTCCACCGACGCGATCCGGCTGGTGAAACCGGACGGCAGCACCATCACCTCGTCACCCGGCTTGAGCACCCCCGAGGCGACCTGACCGGCGTAGCCACGGTAGTCGGTGACCACCGTCGACTGCGGCCGGATCACGTACTGCACCGGGAACCGGACGTCGACCAGGTTCCGGTCGCTGGCGATGTGCACCCGCTCCAGGTGGTGCAGCAGCGCCGGGCCTTCGTACCAGGGCATGCTCTCCGAGCGGGTGACGATGTTGTCGCCCTTCAACGCGGAGATCGGCACCACGGTCAGGTCCGGCACGTCCAGCTTCGCCGCGAACGCGGTGAACTCGTCGGCGATCCGGTCGAAGACCTCCTGCGAGTAGTCCACGAGGTCCATCTTGTTGACGCAGAGCACCAGGTGCGGCACCCGCAGCAGCGAGCAGAGGAAGGCGTGCCGGCGGGACTGCTCGACCAGGCCCTTACGGGCGTCCACCAGGATCAGCGCCAGATCGGCGGTGGACGCCCCGGTGACCATGTTCCGGGTGTACTGGATGTGCCCCGGGGTGTCGGCGATGATGAACTTGCGCCGGGGCGTGGCGAAGTAGCGGTAGGCCACGTCGATGGTGATGCCCTGCTCCCGCTCGGCGCGCAGGCCGTCGGTGAGCAACGCCAGGTTCGTGTACTCGTCGCCCCGGGCCGCGCTGACCGCCTCCACCGCGGCCAACTGGTCGGTGAACAGCGACTTCGTGTCGTACAGCAACCGGCCGATCAGGGTCGACTTGCCGTCGTCGACACTGCCGGCGGTGGCGAAGCGCAGCAGATCCATCGGTCGGGCCTCCGACCCGACGGTCCGGCCCTCGGCGTCGCCCGGCGCGAGCGTCTCGGTGGTCATCAGAAGTAGCCCTCCCGCTTGCGGTCCTCCATCGCGGCCTCGCTGACCCGGTCGTCACCGCGGGTCGCCCCGCGCTCGGTGATCCGGGTCGCGGCGACCTCCTCGATGACCTTCTCGACCGTGTCCGCGTCCGAGCTCACCGCCGCCGTGCAGGAGGCGTCGCCGACGGTGCGGTAGCGCACCTGGGCCTTGAACCGCTCCTCCCCCGCCCGCGCGGGCAGGAACTCGTTGACCGCGTAGAGCATCCCGTCGCGCTCGACCACCTCGCGCTCGTGCGCGTAGTAGATCGACGGCAGCTCGATCCGCTCCCGGGCGATGTAGTGCCACACGTCCAACTCGGTCCAGTTGGACAGCGGGAACACCCGGATCGACTCACCCGGGTGGTGCCGGCCGTTGTAGAGCGACCACAGCTCCGGCCGTTGGTTCTTCGGGTCCCACTGGCCGAACTCGTCGCGGAAGCTGAACACCCGCTCCTTGGCGCGGGCCTTCTCCTCGTCCCGCCGGGCCCCGCCGAAGAGGGCGTCGAACCGGTGCTTCTCCACCGCTTCCAGCAGCACCGGCGTCTGGATGCGGTTGCGCATCCCGTCCGCCGACTCGCGGACCAACCCGCTGGCCAGCGCCTCCGGCACACTGGCCACCACGAGTTGCAGGTGCAGCTCGGCGACCCGCCGGTCCCGGTACTCCAGCACCTCGGGGAAGTTGTGGCCGGTGTCGACGTGCATCACCGGAAAGGGGATCTGGGCCGGAGCGAACGCCTTCTGCGCCAGGCGCAGCATCACGATCGAATCCTTGCCACCGGAGAACAGCAGGACCGGCCGCTCCATCTCGGCGACCACCTCGCGCATCACGAAGATGCTCTCCGCCTCCAACGCGTCGAGATGCGTCACCTGGTAGGCAGCGGTGGCGGTCATGACACCGGCTCGATTCGCTCGGTCATCCGATTTCCAGACCTTTCCGGTCGGGGATGTCAGAAAGTAGCGCCAGGCTACCCGCTATGCCGGTGCAACGCTGCAAGTAACCGGCTGGCGAGATCCGCACGGCACACCAGCAGGTCAGGCAGACGCGGGTCGGCCTCGTTGTATTTCAGCGCAGAACCGTCGATCCGGGAAGCATGCAGTCCGGTGGCCGTCGCCACAGCCACCGGCGCCGCCGAGTCCCACTCGTACTGGCCCCCGGCGTGGATGTAGGCGTCCACCTCGCCGGTCACCACCGCGGCGATCTTCGCGCCGGCCGACCCCATCGGCACCAACTCCGCCCCGACCTCCTCGGCGAGGTCGGTCAGGAACACCGGCGGCCGACTCCGGCTGGCCGCCAGACGCAGCCTCCGGTGCGCACCCCCGGGCCCCTCCGCCGGGTACGTCGGCGGCACATCGGTGGCCAGCACCTGCTGCTGTGCCGGCAACCCGACAGCACCCGCCACCAGACCGTGCGAGGTCGACGCGTCCCGCGCCCAGAGCGCCACGTGCACCGCCCAGTCCGCGCGCCCCTCCTCGCTGAACTCGCGGGTCCCGTCCAACGGGTCGATGATCCACACCCGCTCGGCGGTCAGCCGGGAGATCGACGCCTCGTTCACCTCGGCCGTCCACGCCAGCCGGGAACCCTCGTCCTCCTCGGAGAGCACCGCGTCGTCGGGACGCCACTTCGCCAGCTCGGTCCGGATCAGGTCGTGCGAGACCTTGTCCCCCGCCGCCTTCAACGCACCGGCGTCGGTGAACCCCGTCTCCGCCCGCAGACGCAGCAACGCCTGCCCGGCACGGCCCGCCAACCACCGCGCGAACGCACCGTCGGCCACCGGCGGACCGCTCATGCTCTGCACTCCCGTCGTCACAGCCGTACCTCACGCACCGTGATAGAGGTTCTGCGTCGGTTCGACGCCTCGGATGACCACGGATTCCACCACGTCCGCCGCCCGATCCACCAGGAAGTCCAACTCCTTGCGCTCCACCGCGCCGAAATCCGACAGCACGTAGTCCGCCGGATCCTGCCGCCCCGGCGGTCGCCCGATGCCGAACCGCACCCGTACGTAGTCCCTCGTGCCCAGCGACTTCGACATCGAACGCAGACCGTTGTGCCCGCCCTCGCCGCCCCCGCACTTCACCCGCACCTGGCCGTACGCGATGTCCAACTCGTCGTGCACCGCGATCACCTGCCCCGGCGGCACCTTGTGGAACTGGGCCAGACCGGCCACCGGCCCACCCGAGAGGTTCATGTACGTCAGCGGCTTGACCAGCACCAGCTTCGGGCCGCCCAGCCCGAGGCGTCCCTCGACGACCTCCGCCACCGCCCGCCTGTGCCGACCGAACCGGCCGCCCAGCCGACCCGCCAACAGGTCGGCGACCAGGAAACCGACGTTGTGCCGGTTGCCCGCGTACTCCCGGCCCGGATTGCCCAGACCGACCACCAGCCAGGGCCCGGTCTCGTCCGTCACCGCCCGCCCCTTCCCTCGTCCCGGCGGACCGCCACCCGGCGGCCGTCCCCGATACGTCGACAGGCGCCCCCGAAGCACGGGGACGCCTGTCGCACAGCCTGCGGACCGATCAGGCCTCGGTCTTGGCCTCGGCGGTCTCCTCGCCGGCCGGCTCGGCAGCCTCGGCGGTCTCCTCGCCGACACCCGCCTCGGCCTCGGCCTCCGCCGTCTCGACCTCGGGCAGCGTCGCCTCGAGCTGCTCGGCGGTCGGCGCCGCGGTCACCGTGGCGACCGTCATCTCCGGGTCGGCGGCCAGCTCGACGCCCGACGGGAGCTGCACGTCGGCGGCGGTGACCTGGGAACCGGCCTCGGCACCCTCGATCGACGCCTCCAGGTGGTCCGGCACCTTGGTGGCGTCGGCAGTCACCGAGAGGGTGTCGTGGTCGTGCACGATCAGCGTGTCCCGCGCCGCCTCACCGGTCAGCTGCACCGGCACGTCCACGGTGACCTTCTCGCCCCGACGCACCAGCAGCAGGTCGACGTGCTCGAAGGTGTCCTTGATCGGGTCCCGCTGGATCGCCTTCGGCAGCGCCAGCGCCTGCGTGCCGTCGCTGATGTCGAGCGCCAGGAGCTGGTTGGCGCCACCGTTACGGATGGCCGCCGCGAACTCGCGGGCCGGGAGCGCGATGTGCTTGGGCTTCTCGCCATGGCCGTACAGCACGGCGGGCACCTTGCCGGCCCGGCGGGTACGACGGGCACCACCCTTGCCGAACTCGGTGCGGGGCTCGGCGCTGATCTTTACCTCGGACACGGGGAAACTCCTGATGCTTCGCTGCGGCAGCTTGTCGTCTGGCGGTGCTGGGCGGGGGGCTCGCAGGGGCTCATGCGTCAGAACGACTGCCCGGAGCACCGCGTCGATCACGGTGCCTCCGTGCGGCGCTTTTCAGCGGCCCGCAGGGCACCCTCGCCGTGGCAACCGCACCAGTCTACCCGAGCGGATTCTCGGAGTTTCGGCAGTCCCCGCCGCACCCCGTCAGACCGCCCGCCATCACGGCGAGCAGCGCTCACCGCGCCCTCGGGCGGGCCGGTCCGAGCGACCGACCCGCCCGCACCACGTCAGCTCAGGCCACCGAACAGGGTGGTCACCGACCCGTCGTCGAACACCTCACGGATCGCCCGGGCCAGCAGCGGCGCGATCGAGAGCACGGTGATCTTGTCGAGCTGCTTCTCCGGCGGCAACGGCAGCGTGTTGGTCACCACGACCTCGCTGATCGGGCTGTTCTTCAACCGCTCGGTCGCCGGGTCCGAGAGCAGCGCGTGGGTGGACGCCACGATCACGTCCGCCGCGCCGGACTCCTTGAGGATGTCCGCCGCCTTGCAGATCGTGCCGCCCGTGTCGATCATGTCGTCGACGATCAGGCAGACCCGACCCTCGACCTCACCGACCACCCGGTTCGCCACCACCTGGTTCGGCTTCAGCGGATCCCGCGTCTTGTGGATGAACGCCAGCGGGCACCCGCCCAACCGGTCGGTCCACCGCTCCGCCACCCGCACCCGACCCGAGTCCGGCGCGACCACGGTCATCGGCCGGCCCGCGTACTTGCGCTCCACGTACTCGGCCAGGATGTCCATCGCGAACAGGTGATCCACCGGACCGTCGAAGAAGCCCTGGATCTGCGCCGTGTGCAGGTCCACGGTGAGGATCCGGTTCGCCCCCGCCGTCTTCAACAGGTCGGCCACCAGCCGCGCCGAGATCGGCTCCCGACCTCGGTGCTTCTTGTCCTGCCGCGAGTACGGATAGAACGGCAGCACGACCGTGATCCGCTTCGCCGACCCGCGCTTCAACGCGTCGACCATGATCAGGGTCTCCATGACCCACGTGTTCACCCCGTGCGTGACGGACTGCACCACGAAGGCGTCCGACCCCCGCACCGAGTCCTTGAATCGTACGAAGATCTCGCCGTTGGCGAACTCGTACGCGTCGGCCGGCGTCGGCGCGACGCCGAGCACCTCACCAATCTCCCTGGCCAGCTCCGGAAACCCACGTCCGGAAAAGAGCATCAGGCTCTTGCGGTTTTCGGCGACGATGCTGCCCATGGGCCCGTCTGCTCCCGTTTTGGTCGGTGGTACCCGGCCACGGTGGTGGTCGGCCGGGGACTAATCGGTTGCAGTATCTCCCGCCCCGGACGCACCGCCCACCGACTCGGCGGCGCCGTGGATTGCCTCACCTTCACTTGCGGCCGAGGTCACACCCGGAGCACCCTGCAAGGCCCGCTCGGCCGCCGCCGCCGACGCCGTACCCGGCCGCCGACGGGTCACCCACCCCTCGACGTTGCGCTGCGGCGCACGCGTCACACCAAGATCCCCCGGCGGTACGTCCTTGCTGATCGCGCTGCCCGCCGCCACGTACGCGCCGGCGCCCACCTCGACCGGGGCGATCAGACTGGTGTCACAGCCCACGAAGGCCGCCTCACCGACCACGGTGCGGTGCTTGTTCACCCCGTCGTAGTTGACGAAGATCGTCGCCGCGCCGATGTTGGCCCGCGCCCCGATCGTCGCGTCACCCACGTACGACAGGTGCGGCACCTTCGCGCCCGCACCCACCTCGGAGTTCTTCACCTCGACGAACGTGCCCACCTTCGACTTCTCGGCCAGCCGCGCCGCCGGCCGCAGGTACGCGTACGGCCCCACGCTCGCGCCCGCGCCCACCTCGGCACCGACCGCGTGGCTACGCAGCACCGTCGCGCCCGGCCCGACCACCGTGTCGACCAACGTCACGTCCGGCCCGACCACCGCACCCGCGCCGACCACCGAACCGCCGCGCAACTGGGTGTTCTGGTCCACCACCGCGTCGCGGTCCAGGGCCACCGTCACGTCGATCCACGTCGTCTCCGGGTCCAGCAGACTCACCCCGGTACGCATCCAACGCTCGTTGACCCGGTCCCGCAGCAACCGCCGCAGCGCCGCCAGCTCCACCCGGTCGTTGCAGCCGAGCGTCTCGGTGTGGTCACCGGCCACGTGCACCCCCACCGGCTCACCGGCCGACACCAGCAGCTTGAAGACGTCGGTGAGGTACTCCTCGCCCTGGTCGTTGTCGGTGGAGAGCTTGCCGAGCACGTCCCGCAGCCGTACCGCGTCGAAGGCGTAGATGCCGGCGTTGATCTCCCGGACGTCGAGCTGCGCCGGGGTGGCGTCGCGCTGCTCGACGATCTGCTCCAACCGGCCGTCGGCGTCGCGCACGATCCGCCCCAGCCCGGTGGGGTCCGAAACCTCGGCGGCCAGCACCGTCGCCGCCGCCCGCTCGCCCTCGTGCGCCGCGACCAGCCCGGCCACCGTCTCCGGCCGCAGCAGCGGCACGTCACCGTTGAGGACCACCACCGTGCCGGACGCCTCCGGCGCGGCCTCCAACGCGATCCGGACCGCGTGCCCGGTACCGAGCTGCTCGGCCTGCAACACCGGGACGGCTCCCGGCGCGGCCTCGGCCAGATGCGCGCGGACCTGGTCCGCGCCGTGCCCGACCACCACCATGGTCCGCTCCGCCGCCAGCGGCTGCGCCGCGTTCAGGACGTGCCCGAGCAGCGTCCGGCCGAGCAGCGGGTGCAACACCTTGGGCAACGCGGACTTCATCCGCTTGCCCTCCCCGGCGGCGAGGACGACGACGGTACGGGGGTGGGGCTCGGACACGAGGTGGCTCCCGTCGGAACGCGGACAGTCTCGCGGCCATGCTAACCAGACAATCCGGCCTGGTTAGCATGGCCACGAGGATCGGCGGTCACCCGAAGTGCTGGGGTGCCTGGATTCGAACCAGGAGCTCAAGGCTCCAAAGGCCTGCGGGTTGCCGTTACCCCACACCCCATTTACATGTCAAGTCGCGACACCACATCAACTCATGCTCGTGCGGTCTGCCGCAGACCGGAACAGCTCGGCGATCATACCTTCAATCCGCCAATAGAGCTCGCGGCTCCGGGGCACGTTGATCACAAGGCAACCCCGGTAGCTCTCTCCGGTGTTCCGCCGGACGGTCACCGGGTTGTGCTTCTTCAGATTCGCACGCTGGAAGCGGGCGAGCGGCAGCCCCAGCTCCGCCGCCCACCATTGCGCGGCGGCGACAGGATCCGCCGACTCGTGGATGCTGACCCGGTAGGTCGGGGCCGCACGATCGACCCCGCACGTCTCGAGAAAACGCAGGAAGAGGGCGAGCAGCCCAGGGTCGCTGTTGACGAACTGCACATGGTCGTAGCGCCGCCACGGTTTCGACTTGGCCCCTTCGCACCAATAGATCGCCGCACCGAGCAGCAGCAGGTCGCGCTCGTCCAGGCAACCTCCGACCACGTCGGCAGCCGTCGCGTGCACCGCCGCCTGCGCCTCGTCACGTGTCCGGCGATGCGCCGCCCACCGAGCCTCGGACATGGCTCTCGACCGGACGCGACGGCGCTCCAGGCCGCTCTCCGACTGCTGCCCGGCAGGCAGATCCCGAGTCCAGAGGTAGGCCGTGGACCGGCTCACGCCAAGCTGTCGGGCGATGTCTGGCACCGAATGCCCGGCCGAGCGGAGCACCACCGCCTCGGCACGCAGCTCGTCCTTTGCGTTGGGCCTCCGGGTCCGCTCGGGTGGCGGGACGCCACGCAGCAGGTCGTAGACCCGGTTGCGGCCCAGGCCCGTTCGGTCGCGGATCTCACGGACGGAGAGGTGCTCCTCGGTGCGCAGACGACGCACCTCGTCGGCGTCGAAATCGGTCATGCGGTGCAGGCTAGGGCTGGGGTGTGACACTTGGACCATCGGCAGCCGTCGTTGCATGATGTGATCTTCAGGGCCCGTAAGTTACGGTGACGTAAGCGTAGTTTGCTGTCTCTCCGCCCCTGCGAGGTGCCATGTCCAGCGCTGTTCTCGACTCCCCGACCGGTCCGAAACCCCTCACCGAGGGCACCCAGTCACGCGGCATCCTGGTCGCGCTCTGGGCGTTCGTGGTGATTCCGTTCGCGGCGCTGGTCGCCGCTGTGCCGGTGGCCTGGGGCGGCTGGCTGAGCTGGGTCGACGTGGGCATCGCGGCGTTCTGGTACGTGCTGGCCGGGCTGGGCATCACGGTCGGCTACCACCGGTACTTCACCCACGGGTCGTTCAAGGCGAAGCGGTGGCTGCGGATCGCCCTGGCCGTCTCCGGTTCGCTCGCCGTGCAGGGCGACATCATCCAGTGGGTCGCCGATCACCGGCGGCACCACGCCTTCTCCGACCTGGAGGGTGACCCGCACTCGCCGTGGCGGTTCGGGACGACGCTGGGCGGTCTGACCAAGGGACTGTTCCACGCGCACGTCGGCTGGCTGTTCGGCCGCGAGTTGTCCAACCGGGAGCGCTTCGCGCCGGACCTGCTGGCCGACCGGGACATCCGGCGCACGAGCGCGCTCTTCCCGCTGCTGGCCGCCGCCTCGGTGCTGGGTCCGGCGCTGATGGGCGGGCTGCTGACGTGGAGTTGGCAGGGGGCGCTGACCGCGCTGTTCTGGGCGGGCCTGGTCCGCATCTCCCTGTTGCACCACGTCACGTGGTCGATCAACTCGGTGTGTCACGTGTACGGCGAGCGGCCGTTCATGATGCGGCAGGGTGACCGGGCCGCCAACTTCTGGCCACTGGCGGTGGTGTCGTTCGGCGAGAGCTGGCACAACCTGCACCACGCCGATCCGACGAGCGCCCGGCACGGTGTGCTGCGGGGCCAGATCGACATCTCGGCCCGGGTGATCTGGCTGTTCGAGAAGACGGGGGCCGCGTGGGACGTCCGGTGGCCGAAGCCGGAGCGGCTCGCGGCGAAGCTGGTGAAGCCGGCGGAGCGCGGGGCGGCCTGACGGTGAGCGGGCCACCGACCGGAAAGTTACCTGGCAGTATGTTCGGGTGACCGGGAAGAGCGCGAGCAGGATCCCACGACAGGGCGTCACCGAGCGCCAGCGAGGTGACGGGATGGCCGAGGTGTCCGGCGACGAGAGCGGCAAGCGCCGTCGGCGCGCGGTGCCCGCCACGTCGACGAAGGCACCGTCCCGGGTACGCATGTCGGCGGCCCAGCGCCGGGAGCAGTTGATCTCGATCGGTCGGCAGATCTTCGCCGAGCGCGGTTTCGACGCCACCTCCATCGAGGAGGTGGCGTCCCGCGCCAAGGTCTCCAAGCCGGTGGTGTACGAGCACTTCGGCGGCAAGGAGGGGCTCTACGCGGTGGTGGTGGACCGGGAGGTCCGCGCACTGCTGGACCGGATCACCACCGCGTTGACCGCCGGTCATCCCCGGGAGTTGCTGGAGCAGGCGGCGTTGGCCCTGCTCGGGTACATCGAGGAGGAGACCAGCGGCTTCCGGGTGCTGGTGCGGGAGTCGCCGGTGCTCTCCGCGACGGGCAACTTCAGTAGCGTGATGAACGACGTCGCGCACCAGGTGGAGCACATCCTGGGCGCGGAGTTCTCCAGCCGGGGGTACGACGCGAAGCTGGCCGAGTTGTACGCGCAGGCGCTGGTCGGGATGGTGGCGTTGACCGGCCGGTGGTGGTTGGAGGTGCGCAAGCCGCGTAAGGAGACGGTGGCGGCGCATCTGGTGAACCTGTCCTGGAACGGGTTGTCGCACCTGGAGGCGAAGCCGGGGCTGACCACGACACGCGTGCGCTGAGGTTCCCGGTCGGGCGTGACGCCGGCCAGTGACGCCGGTCAGTGGCGGCGGTCAGTGGCGGCGGTGGATCTCGGCGATCGGGTGGTAGCGGCGGTTGCGTTCGGCCTCGGCGTGCTCGGGCGGGCCGACCTTGTCGTACAGGCCGGTGCCGAGCAGGATCAGGCCGAAGAGCATCGAGACGACCACGGTCGACATGGAGAAGTTCAGGAAGTTGGCCTCGGTCTGGAGCACCGACATCATCAGGATGCTGGTGACCAGGAAGACGATTCCCGCGGTCAGGTTCATGTAGTGGCCGAGGTTGCCGCGCCGGGACGCGCCGACGATGAGCACGATCCCGAAGATGATGGAGACCAGCGAGAAGGCCAGGTTGGTGCGGAGCCCGAGGGCCCAGTTGCTGCCTCGGGCGAACAGTGGTTCACCCCAGGTGAGCGCGGTGCCCCAGACGCCGAACACCAGGATGTAGAGCCCGATCAGGCCGGACAGCACCCGGTAGATCGGCCGCGCCGGGTGGTTGATCGGGAAGTGCGGCATCGGTCCTCCACGCACAGGGAACAATCAGGACAATTGTTCCCCACGCAGTAGTAACCGAAGGGCAGAACGCCCAGAGAATCAGCCTCGGGCGGACCGGACCCCGACAGGTTCTCGCCGGAGCCCGACCCGCGCAGGGATCAAGCCTGACCGCCCGGAGCGGGTCGGGCTCCGGCGAGAACCCACAGCCGAAGGAGCAGAGAGGATCAGAGCACCAGCCGAGCCTTCTGCCACGCCTCGTGCTCGTCGTCGCTGCCGACCTTGCCGTACATGCCGGCCATCAGCAGCACCAGGCTGAGGACCATCAGCACGACGACGCTGGCCACGCTCATGTTGAAGATGTTGGCCTCGGTACGGATGAAGGCGAGGCCGCCGAGGCTGACCACCATGATCACGTACGCGGTCCACTGGTTGATCAGCACGTCGAGGTTGCGGCCGATCACCGTGCCGAACAGGATGAGGCCGCCGACCACCAGGCAGAAGATCGAGAAGCCGAGGTTGGTGCCCTGCCCCAGGACCCGGGTGTCGCTCAGGCCGAAGGCCGGCTCCCCGGTGCTGCCGACGAGTCCGAGCACACCGAAGACCACCAGGTACAGACCGGTCAGCCCGCCGATCGCCCGGTAGATCGGCCGCGCGGGGTGGTTGACGGGAGTGTGCGCCATGTCAGTGTCTCCAACGCCGTTGGGTGAGGGTCGACGGCGATTCTCCCGTACCCGGCCGTGTGACGCCGCACACGGGGTCCCCCGGAGGTCGCAGGTCGGGGCGGGCGGGGCAAGGGTCAGCCGGCGGGGATCTCCTCGGCCAGGGCGAGCCACGCCTCCTCGACCTGCTCCCGCTCCGTGCGCACCTGGCTCAACTGGGCGTCCAGCTCGGCGACCCTGGTGTAGTCGGTGGCGTTGGCGGCGAGCTGGTCGAGCAGCGCCGCCTCCTTCTGTTCCAGCTTGCCGACCTGTCGTTCCAGGCGGGTCAGCTCCTTGCGCGCCTGCCGGGCCTCGGCCGCGCTCATTGCCCCAGCGCCGTCGGTGGGCGCGGCGGCGGCGGGCGTGACGCTGCGCCCGGGGCCGGGCCGGTCGGCGGTACGCGCCAGGTACTCCTCGACGCCGCCGGGCAGGTGCACCAGCCGACCGTCGCCGAACATCCCGTACGTGGAGTCGGCGACCCGCTCGATGAGGTAGCGGTCGTGGCTGGCCACGACGATGGTGCCGGGCCAGGAGTCGAGCAGGTCCTCCAGCGCGGCCAGGGTGTCGGTGTCGAGGTCGTTGGTGGGTTCGTCGAACAGCAGCACGTTCGGTTCGGCGGCGAGCAGGCGCAGCATCTGGAGCCGTCGCCGTTCCCCGCCGGAGAGGTCACCGACCGGGGTCCAGAGCCGCCGGTCGTCGAAGCCGAACACCTCGGCGAGCTGCGCGGCGGAGATCTCCCGGTCACCGAGGCGCACCCGTCGGGCGACCTCTTCGACGGCTTCCAGGACCCGCAGTTCGCTGGGGAGTTCGGCGAGTTCCTGGGAGAGGAAGGCGGGCCGTACCGTGGAGCCGGTGACCAGCCGCCCGCCGTCCGGGTGGGTGATGCCGGCGAGCATCCGCAGCAGGGTGGTCTTGCCGGCGCCGTTGGCCCCGAGGATCGCGATCCGGTCGCCGGGGCCGACCTGCCAGGTGGCGTTCTCCAGAATGGTCTTGGGACCGGCGTGCAGGCGGACGCCCTCCAGGTCGTACACCTGCTTGCCGAGCCGGGCGGTGGCCAGTCGTTGCAGCGACATGGTGTCGCGCGCCGGCGGCACGTCGGCGATGAGCGCGTTGGCGGCGTCGATGCGAAACTTCGGCTTGGAGGTCCGGGCGGGCGGGCCCCGCCGCAGCCAGGCGATCTCCTTGCGGAGCAGGTTCTGCCGCCGGGCCTCGGTCGCGGCGGCGATCCGTTCGCGTTCGGCCCGGGCGAGGATCCAGGCGGCGTAGCCGCCCTCGTAGGCCCGGACGGTCTGGTCGGCGACCTCCCAGGTGGTGGTGCAGACCGCGTCGAGGAACCAGCGGTCGTGGGTGACCACGACCAGGGCGCCCTTGCGGCCGAGCAGGTGGTGGGCCAGCCAGTCGACGCCGCCGACGTCGAGGTGGTTGGTGGGCTCGTCGAGGATCAGCAGGTCGGCGTCGCGGACCAGCAGTGCGGCCAGCGCCACCCGGCGGCGCTCGCCGCCGGACATCGGCCCGACCGGGGCATCGAGGCCCAGGTGCGGCATGCCGAGCCCGTCGAGGATGGCGCGTACGCCCGCGTCACCGGCCCACTCGTGTTCGGCGCCCATGCTCTCGGCGAGCCACTCGGTGCCCAGCACGACGTCCCGGACGGTGGCCTCGGGGCTGAGGGTGAGATTCTGCGGCAGCCAGGCGACCCGCAGGTCACGGCGGTGGGTGACCCGCCCGTCGTCGGGTTCCTCGGTCCGGGTGAGCAGCCGCAGCAGCGTCGACTTGCCGGCGCCGTTGAGCCCGACCACACCGATCCGGTCGGCGTCGTCCAGACCGAGTGAGACGTCGGTGAGCAGCGGCCCGGCAGCGCCGTAGCCCTTGGACACCCGGTCGAGGTTGACGATGTTGGCCACGAACCCACCTCTCATGATCAAGGCGTCCCGGTGCCGGCGGGCACCTGGGGACGCCTGGCCTTCCAGGGTACGCGGAACGCCACCACCCCCCGGCGCCCGCCCGACCGCGCCCGCCGCCCAGGCAGCCGGCGCAGCCGCACCGACCCGCCGACGCGAGCGATACGGGTGGACCTCGGCGTGCGGGTGGCTTCCCGGGGCCCGGCACGGTCTCTGGTCGGCTCCCTGTCGACCTGATCCGTCGGTGCTCTCGCCGATGCTGGTTCGGCGTCGACTTCCGCTGGTGCCGCACCCGGACCGCACGGCCTTCACGAGTGGGTCCAGCGCGACCATGCCAGCGCGGACCTCGACGCGGCGGAACGTGGCGCAGGGCGACACTCTCCCGAGCATGATTCATTCCCGCCATCAGCTCGACAGCCGCCGCGAACGGCCACGGCCCCGCTCCTGACGGCGGGCGCGATCCGATCTCGCCGTCAGCTCGACAGGCACCGCGAACGGCCACGACCTCGCGTCTGACGGCGAGCGCGATCCGGACGCGCCGTCAGCTCGACAGGGGCCGCGCTGGACCACGGCCGCGCGCCTGGCCGGTCCGGCAGGAGACCGGTCCTGTGCAGGGCGGGCCGGTGGTGTCAGGTGACGCGGGCGCCGTGGACCGGGCCGTGGGCGACACGGGCCTCTCGGCACACTCCGGCGGCTTCCAGTTCGGCGGCGACGCGTTCGGCGTCGGCGGAGCCGGCGGTGAGGAAGACGCAGGTCGGACCGGACCCGGAGACGATGCCGGTGAGTGCGCCGGCCGCCTCGCCGGCCTTCAGCGTGTCGGCCAGCGCGGGACGCATGGCCAGCGCGGCGTCCTGCAGGTCGTTGCCGAGGGTGGGCGCGAGTACCCGGGGGTCGCGTTGGCGCAGCGCGGCGAGCAGCGCGTCGGTGCTGCCGAGCGGTTCTCCGGCGGTGCCGGCGTCGCGGAGCCGGTCGAGTTCCCGGTACGCCTGGGGCGTGGAGAGCCCGCCGTCGGCGATGGCGACGACCCAGTGCCAGGAGGTGGGTCGGGCCAGCACCGGACTGACCGCCTCGCCCCGGCCGGTCCCGAGCGCGGTGCCGCCGTGGATCAGGAAGGGGACGTCCGAGCCCAGGTCGGCGGCGATGCCGGCCAGTTCGTCGCGGGACAGGCCGGTGCCCCAGAGGGCGTCGCAGGCGACCAGTGCGGCGGCGGCGTCGGCGCTGCCCCCGGCGAGACCACCGGCGAGGGGGATCTGTTTGCGCAGGTGCAGCCGGGCGTGTGGCATCACGCCGGCGTACCCGGCGAGGGCGTGGGCGGCCCGGATGGCCAGGTTGGAGTCGTCGAGGGCGAGTTCCCCGGTGCCCTCGCCCTCCATGGTGAGGGTGAGGGTGTCGCCCCGCCGCGCGGTCAGCTCGTCGTAGATCGAGATCGCGTGATAGATCGTGTTCAGCTCGTGGTAGCCGTCGCGCCGCAGCGGGCCGACCCCCAGGTGCAGGTTGATCTTCGCGGGTACCCGTACGCGGACCGGTCCGCCGGCACCACGCCGTTCCTCACCCTCCGGTCGCCATGCCTCGGTCACCGGAGGGTGTCCCGTGGACGCACCCGGATGTCGAACGGCTTCTCCACGATCAGCTCCTCGGCGATGTCGGCGACGGCGTACCGGCGTCCGCGTCAGCCTACTGCGCGCCCGGCGGCTGGTTCGGGGCCGACGCGGCGATGGCGGCGAACTGCTCCACGGTGAGTGACTCGCCGCGTGCGCCGGGGTCGACTCCGGCTGCGGTGAGCGCCGTGGCGGCCCGGTCGGCACCGCCGGCCCAGCCGGCGAGGGCGGCGCGCAGGGTCTTGCGGCGTTGGGCGAAGGCGGCGTCGACGACGGCGAAGACGGCGGCCCGGGACACGTCGGTGCGGGGTGGTTCGCGGCGGGCGAACGCGACCAGACCGGAGTCGACGTTGGGGACCGGCCAGAACACGTTCGGGGGCACCTTGCCGGCGGCCCGGGAGCGGGCGTACCAGGCGAGTTTGACCGAGGGCACGCCGTACACCTTGGAGCCGGGTCCGGCGACGAGCCGGTCGGCGACCTCCTTCTGCACCATCACCAGTCCGTGTCGGAGGCTGGGCAGTTTGGCGAGCAGGTGCAGCACGACCGGTACGGCGACGTTGTAGGGGAGGTTCGCGACGAGTGCGGTGGGTGCCGGGTCGGCGAGGTCGGCAGCGGTGATCCGGAGTGCGTCGGCGTGGAGCACGGTGAGTCGGGCGGCGTCCGGACCGGCGTGCCGGGCGGCGGTGTCGGGCAGCGCGCCGGCCAGCGTCGAATCGATCTCGACGGCGTGCACGTGGGCAGCGGCGCGGAGCAGGGCGAGGGTGAGCGAGCCCAGCCCGGGGCCGACCTCCAGGGCCACGTCGTCCGGGGCCAGCCCGGCGGTGGTGACGATCCGGCGGACGGTGTTCGGGTCGTGCACGAAGTTCTGGCCGAACTTCTTGGTGGGGGCGACGCCGAGGCGGGCGGCGAGTTCCCGGATCTCCGCCGGGCCGAGCAGGTCTGCGGCCACGGTCAGGACCAGGGCCCGAAGGCGCGTTCACCGGTGGCGGAGATGGCGGCGCAGAGGTCGTCCAGGTCGGTGCCGGTGGTGGTGGCCAGCGCCCGCACGGTCAGCGGGATCAGGTACGACGCGTTGGGGCGTCCCCGGTGCGGCATCGGGGTGAGGTACGGCGCGTCGGTCTCCACCAGGATCTGGTCGAGCGGGGTGAGCGCCGCGGCCTCCCGCAGCGCCCCGGCGCTGCCGAAGGTGACGGTGCCGGCGAAGCTCAGCAGGTAGCCCCGGCGGACGCACTCGGCGGCGAACTCGGCGTCACCGGAGAAGCAGTGCAGCACCACGGTCTCCGGTGCGCCCTCGTCGTCGAGGATCCGCAGCACGTCGGCGTGCGCGTCGCGGTCGTGGATGACCAACGTCTTGGCGTACCGCTTGGCGATGGCGATGTGGGCCCGGAAGCTCTCCTCCTGCGCGGCCCGGCCCTCGTCGCCGGTGCGGTAGAAGTCCATGCCCGTCTCGCCGATTCCACGGACCCGGTCCTCGGCGGCCAGTGCCTCGATCTCACGCAGCGAGGCGTCGAGGTCGCGGCAGCGCGGGGCCTCGTTGGGGTGCAGCGCGACGGTGGCGACCACCGCCGGGTACGCGCCGGCCACCTCGGTGCCCCAGCGGGAGGACTGCACGTCGACGCCGACCTGCACCAGCCGGTCCACGCCGACGGCGGCGGCGACGTCGATCGCGGCGGCGACCGGGTCGGCGGCGTCGCCGCCCTGCGGTACGCCGACCTCGGTCACCGTGATGTCGAGGTGGGTGTGGCTGTCCAGCACCGGCCGGGGCAGCGGCTCCGGCGCGGGTGGGAACTCGCCGGCACGGCGGGAGGCGCGCTGGCGGCGGGACTCGGTGGGCTCGCTCATCAGTCGACAGCATCACACACCGCCCGAGTCCACCCGCCCGCCACCCGCGGTTCACCTCGGTCACGCCGGGCTGCGGTCGCGGCTGCGCCCGAATCCGGACGCGGTGCGGGCGACCGGGGCACAGTGTCACGAACGGGGCGTCCACGAGACCTGGACACCGGGTGCCGAGGTGACCGACGACCGTGCCGGTGGACCACCCGTACGTTCTCTGACGCCGGGCCGGTTCGGGCATATCGGCAGGTCATGCGGGAATGCGTGGGCGACAGCGTTGTCCTAATCGTAGGAGTGGACATGCCCTTCATCACCGTGGGGACGGAGAACTCCGCGCCCATCGACCTGTACTACGAGGACCACGGTTCCGGTCAGCCGATCGTGCTGATCCACGGGTTCCCGTTCAACGGGGCGACCTGGGAGAAGCAGGTCAGTCCCCTGCTCGCGGCCGGTTATCGGGTGATCACGTACGACCGGCGTGGCTTCGGCAGCTCGGCCCAGCCGGCGTTCGGGTACGACTACGACACCCTGGCCGCCGACCTCGACGTGCTGATGACCGAGCTGGACCTGCGCAACGCGATCCTGGTCGGGCACTCGATGGGCACCGGCGAGGTGACCCGCTACCTGGGTGCGTACGGCTCGGACCGGGTGGACCGGGCGGTGCTGCTGGCGCCGCTGGCGCCGTACCTGCGGCAGGCTCCGGACAACCCGGAGGGGGTCGAGGGGAGCCTCTTCGAGGGGTTCAAGAAGGCCATCACCGAGGACCGGTTCGCGTACCTCACCGACTTCTGCAACTCGTTCTTCAACTACGACGAGAACCGGGGCAAGCTGGTCAGCGAGCAGGCGTACCGGGCGCACTGGGAGATCGGCGCGCGGGCCTCGGCCAAGGCCACGCACGACTGCGTGGACGCCTGGGGCACCGACTTCCGGGCCGACGTGTCGCGGATCGACGTGCCGATCCTGCTCGTGCAGGGTGACAAGGACATGGTCCTGCCGTACCCGAAGACCGGTCAGCGGTTGCAGCCGCTGATCTCGGACAGCCGGCTGGTCACCCTCAAGGGTGCCCCGCACGGTATTCCGTGGACCAACGCCGACCAGGTCAACGACGCGATCATGGAGTTCATCGGGTCGCCGTCGATGGTCCGGGCCTGACCCGGCTCCCGGCGCGGGCGTAGCCGCGCCGGTCGACGCGCGGCGGGCGCGATCCCGATGCCGGGGTCGCGCCCGCCGTTGGTGTCGTCACCGGTCGTCGGTGTCGCGACGGCCGTCGTGGGGCGGTGGCCCGGGTCAGCTCTCCAGCCGGGCCAGTTCCTCGTCGACGATGGACGGGTCGAGCTTGCGGAACACCGGCTTGGGCGCGGCGAGCGCCCGGCCGACCGCCAGCGGCACCGACTCCCACCGCGCGCCCTGCGTGTAGTCCCCGGTCAGCACCGGGTACCCGGGCCCGCCGTCGAGGTCGTCGACCTCCTCGATCACCGGCATCGGCGCGTGCACGCCGGTGCCGCCGAGCAGCTCGTGCACCTTCTGCGCGGAGTGCGGCAGGAACGGGGTGAGCAGGGTGTTGGCGTCGCTGACCACCTGGAGGGCGACGTGCAGGATCGTGCCCATCCGGGGTTTGTCCGCCTCGTCCTTGAGCTTCCACGGCGCCTGGTCGGAGAGGTACCTGTTGGCCTCGGCGACCACCTTCATCGCCTCGCCGATGGCCTGCTTCTGCCGGTGCCGGGCAATCAGGTCGCCGACCGTGGCGAAGCCGGTGCGGGCCACCGCGAGCAGCGCCTCGTCGGCCTCGGTGAGCCCGTCCGGGCCGACCGGCGGGATCGCGCCGAAGTTCTTCGCCGCCATCGACACCGACCGGTTGACCAGGTTGCCCCAGCCGGCGACCAGCTCGTCGTTGTTGCGGCGGAGGAACTCGGCCCAGGTGAAGTCGGTGTCGTTGTTCTCCGGGCCGGCCACCGCGATGAAGTAGCGCAACGCGTCGGCGTCGTAGCGCTCCAGGAAGTCCCGGACGTAGATGACCACCCGGCGAGAGGAGGAGAACTTGCGTCCCTCCATGGTCAGGAACTCGCTGGAGACCACCTCGGTGGGCAGGTGGAGGCGTCCGAGCCGGCCCGGCTCGCCGTCCTTGTCGCCCTCGCCCGAGTAGCCGGCCAACAGCGCGGGCCAGATCACCGAGTGGAAGACGATGTTGTCCTTGCCCATGAAGTAGTAGGACTGGGCGTCACCGTCGGCTCCGGCGGCGACTGCGGCGCTGCCCTCGGCGTCCTTCTGGTTCCAGTACCTACGCCACGCCTCCGGGTCGCCGGAGCGACGGGCCCACTCCACCGAGGCGGAGAGGTACCCGATCACGGCGTCGAACCAGACGTAGATCCGCTTGTCGGTGCGGTCGCGCCAGCCGTCGAGCGGGATCGGTACGCCCCACTCCAGGTCCCGGGTGATGGCCCGGGGCTGGAGGTCGTCCAGCAGGTTGCGGGAGAACCGCAGGACGTTGGGCCGCCAACCGTCCCGGGTGTCCAGCCACTGCCGCAGCACGTCGGCGAGGGCGGGCAGGTCGAGGAAGAAGTGCTCGGTCTCGACAAACTTCGGCGTCTCGCCGTTGATCTTCGACTTGGGGTCGATCAGGTCGATCGGGTCGAGCTGGTTGCCGCAGTTGTCGCACTGGTCGCCGCGGGCGCTGTCGTAGCCGCAGATCGGGCAGGTGCCCTCGATGTAGCGGTCGGGCAGGGTCCGGCCGGTCGACGGGGAGATGGCGCCCATGGTGGTCTTCGGCACGATGTACCCGTTGCGGTACATCCCCTCGAACAACTCCTGCACCACGGCGTAGTGGTTACGCGTGGTGGTGCGGGTGAACAGGTCGTAGGAGAGGCCCAGGCCGTGCAGGTCCTCCACGATCACCCGGTTGTACCGGTCGGCCAGCTCGCGGGGGGTGAGCCCCTCGGCGTCGGCCTGCACCTGGATCGGGGTGCCGTGCTCGTCGGTGCCCGAGACCATGAGCACGTCGTGGCCGGCCATCCGCATGTACCGGGCGAAGACGTCGGAGGGAACGCCGAAACCGGAGACGTGGCCGATGTGGCGCGGGCCGTTGGCGTACGGCCAGGCGACCGCCGCGAGAACGTGACTCATGCCCAGCAAGCGTAGTGACCCACCTGGGACGGCTGCGAACCAATAGGTCCGCCCGCTCGACATTCCGGCCATTCCGGGCCGAAGGCTGGTCCGATTTGTCGCCGACACGCTGTCTGAGCTGCGCGTCCCAGCACCCGCCCCGGTGTCCAATGAACCGCGTGACTGGCAGCCGCGCCGCCCGCGACCACGAGGATGGCCTCCCCACCGAGACCCGGCCGGACCCGGCCGCGTCGGCGCGTACCCATGCCGTGGCGCCGCACCCCCGGACGGTCGCGCCGGACGGGGTGGCCCCGGACGGGTCCGACCCCGGCGACCCGGCGGCGCCGGGCGTGGAGGTGGAGCCGACCACCGGAGCCCCGGTCGACACGCTGCCGCACCGGGTGCCGGTGCGCTCGGCGCGACACCTGGGCGCGGACCCGTACGCCGACCCGGCCGACGCCGACGCCGACGACACGTTCTGGGCGCCGATCGAGGAGGTGCACTGGGACGGCACACCGGTGCGCAAGGACGCGCCGGGCGAGCGCGGGTCGCGGTGGCGTCGGCTCCGGTCGGTACGCCGCGAGCGGAGCAGCCACCCACCGGACCCGCTGCCGGGGCTGGCCGCACTGGTCGGGTTGAGCCTGGTGGCGGCGTTCTTCGCCTGGGTCAGCGCCGGTCCGCTCCTGCTCGCCGCCGGGCACGGCACCTCGGGGACGGCGGTGGTGACCGCGTGCACCGGTGACGGGTTGACCCAGCGCTGCCGGGGCATCTTCACCGCCTCCGACGGGCGGTTCCGCATCCACGGCGTACGCGTCAGCGGGGTACCGGAGCAACAGGCGACGGCCGGGGCGGCGCTACCCGCCCGGGTGACCGCTGCGGACGCCACCGTCGCGTACGCCGATCACGGCGTCGGTGCCCACCTGCGCTGGCTGCTGGGCCTGCTCGGGGTGCTCGGCTGTGCGGCCGGGATCGCCCGGTGGACCGGCGCGACCCGGCTGCCCGATCCGCAGGGCCGGCGCTGGGCGGTCACCGCCGCGTTCGCCGGTCCGCTGGTGACGACGCTGGGGTTTCTCGTCGCCGCCTGGTGAGAGGTAAGGAGGGGACCCCTCCTATGCACGAGGCGTTAGTAAGGTGCCCTTCCTTACACCTGGTGCACGACGGCGTAGACGTCCCGACGACGCAGCCCGAAGGCGCTCGCCACCTCGGTGATCGCGTCGCGGCGGCTCTGGCCGGTGGCCTCCCGCTCGGCGACCGCGGCGCGCAGGGCGTCGTCGTCCGGCCGGATCGGCGGCGCGGCCGGCGCCCCGGCCACCACGAGAGTGATCTCGCCGCGCGGATCGCCGCCGGCGGCCCATCGGGCGAGTTCACCGAGCGGGCGGCGGAGCACCTCCTCGTACGTCTTGGTCAGCTCCCGGCAGAGCGCGGCGGGTCGGTCAGCGCCGAACGCGTCGGCCAGGTCGGTCAGCGCGGCGGTGATCCGGTGCGGGGACTCGAACAGCACCAGGGTCCGCTCCTCCGTCGCCAGCGCCCGCAGTCGGGCCCGGCGGGCACCGGGCGTACGCGGCAGGAAGCCCTCGAAGCAGAACCGGTCGCAGGGCAGCCCGGACAGCGCCAGGGCGGTGGTGACGGCGCTCGGTCCGGGGGCGGCGGTGACCGGGATCCCGGCGTCCAGGGCGGCGCGGACCAGTCGGTAGCCGGGGTCGGAGACGCTGGGCATGCCGCCGTCGGTGACCAGCGCGACGAGGTATCCGGCGGTGAGCACGTCGACCAGTTCGGGGGTACGCCGCTCCTCGTTGCCCTCGAAGTAGGAGACGACCCGGCCGGGGATGCTCACGTCCAGGTCGCGGGCCAGTCGGCTCAGCCGTCGGGTGTCCTCGGCGGCGACCACGTCGGCGGTGCCGAGCACGTCTCGCAGTCGGGTGGAGGCGTCGGCGGGGTTGCCGAGCGGCGCGCCGAGGAGGACCAGGCGACCAGTTTCGGACATTTCACCCACGAGTAGGCACTCCTTCATCGACGGGCGTACCGGATTCGGAGACGATGTACGCCAGCGGCCCCCTCCGCAGCCTACGATCGCCGGGTGACGAGTGCGTCGACAGCACAGAGCGCGAACGCGGACCAGCCGGTACCTGAGCGGCCGGCCGCCGGGACCGGCGGCCCGGGCAGTGGTGGCGTGCCGGCGGCGATCCGCCGCCGACTGGCCACCGTCGAGGCCCGCGTGGACCGTCGATCATGGTGGGCCACCGCCGTGGTGGTGGCGATCGCGGCGGTGTTGCGCTTCGCCAACCTCAGCCATCCGCCCGGCAAGATCTTCGACGAGGTCTACTACGCCCGGGACGCCTGGGGGCTGATCGACAAGGGCGTCGAGTGGAACTACAAGGACGGCGGACCGTCGTACGTGGTCCACCCGCCGCTGGGCAAGTGGTTGATCGGCCTCGGCGAGTGGGCCTTCGGCTATGCCGACGCCGAACACGGCATCTCGGTGCCCGGCGCGCTGACGACCACCTCGCCGGAGTTCGGCTGGCGCTTCTCGGCGGCCCTGTTCGGCACGCTCTCGGTGCTGCTGCTGATCCGCATCGGCCGTCGGATGTTCCACTCCACGGTGCTCGGTTGCGCCGCCGGTCTGCTGCTCGCGCTGGACGGCTTCCACCTGGTGCTGTCCCGGACCGCGCTGCTCGACCTCTTCCTGCTCTTCTTCGTGCTGGCCGCCTTCGGCGCACTGGTGCTGGACCGGGACGCGCAACGTCGACGCTGGGCCCGAGCCCTGGAGGCAGGGCTGGACCCGACCGCCCGGGGTCGCGCCGGCCGCCCGCCCGGCGGCTGGCGGAACTGGCCCTGGTGGCGGCTCGCCGCCGGGGTGCTGCTCGGCTGCGCCTTCGCGGTCAAGTGGAGCGCGCTGTTCTTCGTGCCCGCGTTCGCGCTGCTGATGTTCCTCTGGGACGTCGGCGTCCGCCGCTCGGCGGGCGTGCCCCGCCCGTGGCGGGCAGCCATGCTCGACGGGGTGCCGTGGATGGCACTCGCCGGTCTGTTGCTGGCGGTCACCTACGTGGCGTCCTGGTCGGGTTGGCTGCGCAGCCAGGAGGGCTACTACCGGGTCGCCGAGCGCTACCCCGACGCCGGTCTCAGTGACACGCCGGTGATCGGGGCGTTGTGGAACCTGATCCAGTACCACCAGGCCGCGCTGGGCTTCCACGGCCAACTCGACGACCCGCACAAGTACCAGTCGTGGCCCTGGCAGTGGCTGCTGCTGGGCCGCCCGGTCGCCTTCCACTGGACCAGCGACAGCCCCTGCGGCGCGGCGAGCTGCGCCGAGGAGATCCTCCTGCTCGGCACCCCGCTGCTCTGGTGGTCGTTCCTGCCCGCGCTGGTGGCGCTGGTCTGGCTCGGCCTGGCCCGCCGGGACTGGCGGGCCGGTGCGATCCTGCTCAGCGTGGCCGCCGGTCTGCTGCCGTGGTTCTGGATCGCCCTGGACGGGCGGACGATGTTCTCCTTCTACACCGCGCCCGCGCTGCCGTTCCTCGTGCTGGCGGTGGTCTACGTGCTCGGGGCGATAGCGTCGCCCGCCGGGCTGAGCGGCACCCGACCGGTCGTCGACGACGAGGCCACCCGGGACCGCCGCCTGGTGGGCGGGGTGATCGCGGGGGCGTACATGGTGCTCGTCGTGCTCTGCTTCGCGTACTTCTATCCGATCTTCGTCGGGCAGTCGCTGCCGTACGCGGAGTGGTCGGCACGGATGTGGTTGGACGGTCGCTGGATCTGACCGGGACGGCGAAGGGCCCGCACGCCGTGGCGTGCGGGCCCTGTCACGTCGGTCCGGACAATCAGTCCGGACAAAAGGACGCGCCCCGATCGCCTGCCACGGGGGAAGCGGGCGATTGGGGCGCGCATCTGAAGCTTAACCACCCATGACCAGCGGCACAACGGGGCGGCTCGGGTCAGATTTCCGACCGGGGCCTGTCGCGGCGACGTTTCGCGGTGAACGACACCCCCCGGGCGCCGACGGACGAGCGGTCCGCCGAACCGGAAATCAGCTCACATTCTGCCTGGCCGGTGGCGTGCCTGGTCCGGGCGGCACGTTGGCCGGGATCACGTCGGCGGCGGACTCGCCGCGTCCCTCGGGCGACGGGGCAACCAGCCGAGAAACCGATCCTGCAACGAGGTCGGCCCGGGTGCGTGCAGGTCCTCGACGGCGGCGGCCAGGCACGCGCCCAGGTAGACGCTGAGCATCGGCCGGTCCATGCCGTACTCGGTCAGCAACCGGGCACGTTTCGGCTCGCAGGGCCAGTCCGCGCCGCAGGTGCCACAGGTCCAGTCGGGCGTCACCGGCGCGTGCTCGGCCACCGGCTGCGCCGGCACCACACCGCCGGGCTCGGTCACCGCACTCCCCGAGCGATCCGCCACACCTGTCATCGCGCTCCCTCCGCCTCCACACAGGACCGCGGGTGGGCACCCGCCGCCGCGCCACAAGCACCGTGCGCCCCAACAGCGCCCGGGATCGGGGCGGCGTTACGTCATTGCGGTACGTTGACCAACCATGACCGCCGCGACCCACCGTACGCGCCACCTCGACGCAGAGCACTCACCGCCGATCGACGGTACCGGGGCGGGCCGCCGAACGCACCACCCGGTGACCGGGCGTGCGTGACCTGTTGCCGGCCCAGGTGGCGGTGGCGGTGGCCCGGGCGCAGGACTGGTCCGGGCAACTCCTCGCCGAGGAGGCGGCCGGTCTCGGGGAACGCGCGGTGGAGAGCCGGCGACGGGACTTCACCGCGGGTCGGGTCTGCGCCCGACGGGCCATGGCGGAGCTGGGCCTGCCACCGGTCGCGGTGCCCGCCGCCGAGGACCGCGCGCCGGTCTGGCCGGCGGGCACGGTCGGCAGCATCACCCACACCCGGGGCTACTGCGCGGCGGCGGTCGCCCGGCGCAGCGAGGTGCGCGGTGTGGGCATGGACGCCGAACAGCACCGGGAACTGAACGCGGGCGTACGACGCCTGATCTGCCTGCCCGAGGAGGAGGACCGGTACGCCCGGCTGCCCTCCGGCGTCTCCTGGCCGACCGTGGCGTTCAGCGCCAAGGAGACGGTCTACAAGCTGTGGCACCCGATCGTCGGCACCTGGCTGGACTTCCACGACGCGGTGGTGGAGATCGACCCGGACGCCGGGACCTTCACCGCACGGATCGCACCGGCGCGGATCGACGCCGCTCCGGTCGACCGGCCGCCCACCCGGGTGACCGGCCGGTTCGCGGTCGACACGGAGCTGGTCCGCACCGCGGCCGTCCTCCTGCCCTGAAGTTCCCGCCGCGCCCGCCGTCACCGATCCGCGCCCGAGCGTGACCGCCCCTGACCGGGCCGTTACGGCCCCCGGCCCTCCTCCGCTCGGACCCCTACCGGTGGCCGCTCGGTGTTGCCCGCCCGAGGTAGCGTCAGGCGGTTCCTGTTCGACGTCAGGTGCCCGAGGAGTACGGTGAGCGACCCCCAGCCCCCATCCGGGCCGCAGGACCCCTACCAGCCGCCGCAGCCGCCCAGCGATCCGTGGGCGCCCCTGCCCCCGGTCGGCGCGCAGCCCGACGGCACGTGGCCCGCCCCGCCCGACGAGTCCGACAGTGCCTGGGCCGCCCCGCAGCCGCCGCCCCAGCCGCCGGTGTCCGGTGCGCCCCACCCGCCGGTCTCGGGCGCCCCCCAGCCGCCCGTCTCCGGTGCGCCTCAGCCGCCGGTCTCCGGCTCCCCGCACTACCCGGCCTCCGGTGCGCCGCCCCAGCCGCCCGCCGCCGCCTCGCCGTACGCACCGCACCAGGCCGCGAGTGGCGGATACCCGCAGCACGACCCGTACCAGGCCGGTGCCGGTTACCCGCAGCAGCCCGCCGGCGCGTACCCGCAGCACGACCCCTATCAGGCGGCCGGCGCCTACCAGCAGCCCGGACCGTACGCGTCCGGCGGCTACCAGCAGGGTGGCTATCCGCCCGGCGGCACCGGCTACCCACCGGCTGCGCCCGGGTACCCGTTGGGGGCGCCGCAGCCCAGCGGCGGCTCCGGCAACAAGACCGCGCTGATCGTGGTGGCCGTGGTCGCCGCGCTGGCGCTGCTCTGCTGCGGCGGAGGCGTCATCGCGCTGCTCAACGGCACGGGTGACGACCGGGACACCGGCGCGCGGCCCATACCGTCGGCCACCTCGTCGGCACCGGACCCGTCGCCGAGCGCCGCGCCGACCGAGGCCGCGCCACCGCCGCCACCGCCGCCCACCAACTCGCCGCCCAGCGGCGAGACGTACAACCTGCGCATCGGCACCACCCTGGTGGTGAACGACAACGACGGCACCGTCGAGGTCACCGTGACCCGGGTGCGGACGGTGAACGAGGGCTGCCGGTCGTTCGCGCCCGAACCGCGCAAGGGCCGTTACCTGATCGCCGACGTGACCGCCTCGGTGACCAAGGGCACGGCTTCCATCAACCCGATCTACTTCGAGTGGGTGGCGGCGGACGGGACCACGGTCAACGGCCTGGCCGGGATCCTGGCCGGCTGCGGCGAGTCCATCGGTTCCGGCAACAACCTGCCGGCCGGCACGAAGCGGACCGGCACCGTCGTCTTCGACGTCGCCGACACCAACGGCGTGGTGGAGTACAAGCCGTTGTTCCGGTCCGCCGGTTCCTGGCGGCCGTAGCGCACGTAAGGTCGTCCAACCGGCGGTACGTCGGGCGAGCCGCGCGAGATCGTCGGTTCGCCCGACGACCGGAGTGACCATCCTGAGTGGACATCGCTACACTCCGCCCGGTGATCAACAAGAGATGGTCGTCAGCCGCCCTGTTGGGGCTGCTGGCGGCGACCACGCTGGCCGGCCCCGCGTCGGCCCGGGCCGACGACGACCAGGCAGAACCCGTCGCCGAGCCGCCTCGCGTCCAGTTGGTGCTGGACGTGAGCGGCTCGATGCGGGCCACCGACATCGACGGACGCAGCCGCATCTCGGTGGCGCAACAGGCGTTCGGCGAGGTGGTGGACGCCCTACCCGACGAGACCCAGCTCGGCATCCGGGTGCTGGGCGCCACCTACAAGGGCCAGGACAAACAGCAGGGCTGCCGGGACACCCAGCAGATCGTGCCGGTCGGCCCGGTGGACCGCGCGAAGGCCAAGGCAGCGGTGGCGACCCTGCGCCCGACCGGTTTCACCCCGGTCGGGCTCGCCCTGCGGGAGGCCGCGAAGGACCTCGGCACCGGCACCACCGCCCGGCGGATCGTGCTGATCACCGACGGCGAGGACACCTGTGCCCCGCCGGACCCCTGCCAGGTGGCCCGGGAACTGGCCGCCCAGGGCACCACGCTGGTGGTGGACACGCTCGGCCTGGCACCCGACGAGAAGGTCCGCAAACAGTTGCTCTGCATCGCCGCCGCCACGGGTGGCACGTACACGGCGGCGAACAGCGCCGACGACCTCACCGACCGGCTCAAGCAGCTCGTCGACCGGGCCCGTGACACGTACGCGACCACGCCGGCCAAGGTCGACGGGACCGACGTCTGCGACGGTGCGCCACTGCTCTCCCCCGGCGTCTACACCGACCGGGAGACCTTCTCCGAGCACCGCTGGTACCGGGTACCGGTCCGGGCGGGACAGGAACTACGCGCCTCGGTCAGCATCGCGCTGGACCGGCCGATCAACCCCGACCACGGCGTACTGCTGCGGGCCACCGCGACCGACGGCCGGGAGCTGGTCCGGGGCGTGGACGCCGGCAGCGGACGCACCGACGTCGTCTCGGCCGGCCTGCGCTGGTCGGCCACCGAGGACGGCGACGACGAGCGCGACGAGGACGCCAGCCCCAGCCCGACGGCGAGCGCCACCCCGGCCGTGACCACCGTCTGTCTGGTGGTCAGCAACATGTTCTCGCCCCGGTCCGGCACCGCGAAGGACCCCGGTATGCCGGTCGAGCTGACCGTCGACGTGGTCGCCGCCTCCCCCGCCCCGGACGGGCCGGACCTGGGTCGCGGCTGGGTGCTGCTGCTCCTGCTGACCCTGGCCGGTCTGCTCACCGGACTCGTCACCGGCCTGCTCACCCGCTGGTGGGTCGCCACCTGGAGGGAGAACTGATGCGTACCCGATCGGCAACCGTGGCCGCGCTGCTGGCCGCCGGCATCGCCCTGGCTCCGGGCGCGGCGCTGGCCGCACCCACCCCCTCGCCCGGTGCCGCCACCGTGACCAAGGCGGGCACCACCTTCCTCAGCGCCACCCCGATCGCGGCGGGTCAACCGGTGCGGGTGGGCGCCTCCACCGGCGAGTACCTGTACTGGTCGTTCCCGGCGACGGCGGGCGAGACCCACGAGATCACCGCCACGGTCTCCCTCGCCGAGCAGCGCACCGGCACGTCGACGTGGACCGTCGAGGTCTTCGACGGGCTGCGCCGCCGCCAGGCATGTACGGCCGGCGCGCAGACCCCGACCGCCGACTCCTCGGTGCGTACCGTGGCGCTCGGCTGCACCCTGCGGCGCGTGCGGCCCTGGGCGGAGCCGTGGTCCGCTGACCCGCTGCCCGGCACGTACTACGTGCGCCTGTCGGTGGTCGACGTGCCCGAGCCCGATCTGGGCCGCCCGATCGACGTGGACCTGCTGATCTCCGCCAGCGGGGACGCCGGCAGCGCCCCGGAGGACGGCCGGCTGGAAGCCCCGCTGGTGGCACCGACCAACGCCGGTGCCGTGCTGGCCACGGAGCCGACGGTCGCACCGGTCGACGAGGACGACGACGGCTGGAACATCGACCTCACCGGGTGGCTCCCGGAGGCCGGCTCCCGCTGGATCTGGACCACCGCCGGTGGTGTCCTCGCCGCAGTGGCCGGTGTGGTCGGTTTCGCCCTGACCCGCCGCCCGTCCGCCCGGCGGGTCCGCGCGTGACCCCACCCGTCCGGTGACCCCCGCCGGCAGGTCGCGCCCGGGCGTGACCTGCCGGCGGTTCCGATCAGCAGGCCTGGGGCGCACCGGAGTAGTGGACACCGGCACGGCCGATCACCGTCAGGTCGGTCAACGCGGTGTTCGCAGATCGCCGGATGTAGCAGGAGTACCGATGCTGGTTGATCACTTCTAGGTGGATGTGCGCGCCGGAGTCGCCGTTGACCTGGTAGCAACTTGAGTAACGGAACCGTCCTGTCTCACCGAGCTTGGTCCACGGCCCGACCGTCGCGCCGACCACGATGCCGGCCGGCTTGTTGGCGACGTGCATGACGTCGGCACGGGCGATGACCGCGCCGATCCGGTCGTCCCGGGCCTCCAGCCCGATGCGGTACCCGCCGTCGGCCAGGTTGCCGGTCGCGCACCCGGGCCGCACGGTGACCACGCGCACCGAGATCGGGTGGCCAGCGGCGCTCGTCGTGCCGAACGGCGAGACCACCGTCGCACCGGGGTTGCGGTAGATGTCGACCGACCAGTCGTTGAGGTATCCCCAGTTCGAGAAGACGCGGTGGTGGCTCGCCGGCCCGGAAAGCCCGAAGCGGTCCCAGGTGGACGCACCCTGGATCGGCGGATAGACGTTGACCGCGTCGGCCACGGCGTGCGCCTGACCGGCGCTGGCCGGGACGAGTGTCGCGCCGACGACGAGCAGGCCGACGACGGCCTGACGGACCATGCTGCTGATCTTCACTGCGCCTCCTGATCCGGGCGGCCGGGTTCACCCGGCTGCCGCTGCGCCCACGCACTCGTGGCGCGCCGGCGTCCACAACGGAGACGATCAATATAGAGCAGCGTCGTCACGTGGGCCATGGTCGCCGTTCAGCGGCCGTCGAGGTTCGGCCCTGACAGTGCCTAGTCCAGGGCGAAGGTGGCCGACGCGCGCCCGGGGGCGTCCGACACGGCTTCCAGGTGGAGCAGCCCCTCGCGGTGCCGGACGTACTGACCGGGGAAGTTCACCGACTCCAGCGACACCTTGGCCGCGTCGGCGAGCCCGGCCCGCCGGGTGAAGGTGGCGTCCTGCCGGAACAGTGCGGAGCCGTCGTCACGCTCCACCCAGAGCTGGTGGTTGCGGTGCCGCAGGTAGTAGCCGGGATAGTTGGTCGACTCCAACGAGACGGCCGAGGAGTTGGCGAGGCCGGGGACGATCCGGAACTGCGAGTCGGCCAGGGCGGTCACGTTCGGCTCCAGCCGCGCCCGGAACTCCCAGTGCCGGATGTAGCGGTCCGGCAGGTCGTGCGCGCGCAGCCGCACCGGGCTGAGGCCGTCCGGCACCGGTACGCCGAAGTTCGGCGTACCGTCGGCGTTCCAGTAGACCCGCTGGATTCGGGTACGCCGGTTCGGGTCGGTCAGCGGGTCGTAGCCGTTGCCGAGGTACCGCTCGTAGTTGCGGGAGTGGTAGACGATCACGTCGCTGCCGTCCTCGGCGACGGTGAACGAGTTGTGCCCCGGACCCCACTGGCCCGTCCGGGCGTCGCTGGCCAGCACCGGCGTGGACCGCTTGCTCCACGAGGCCGGGTTGAGCAGGTCACTGGTGGCCGAGGCGGTGAGCAGCCCGACCGCGTAGTTGGCGTCGGTGGCGCTGGCCGAGTACGTCATGAACACCCGCCCGTTGCGGATCAGCACCGCCGGCCCCTCGTTCACCCGGTACCCCCGGGTCTCCCAGGCGTGCGTGGGAGTGGCGATCAGGGCCGGGGTGCCCGCGTACGTCCACGGGTTGACCGCGCGGGCCAGATAGATGTTCGAGTTGCTGCCAGCGTACTCGGCCCAGACCAGATAGCGCACTCCGTTGTGGACGAAGGTGGTGGCGTCGAGCGAGAAGCCACTGCGGGCCGGTTGGAGTTGGCCACGTTCCACCCACGGCCCGTCCAGCGGGTTGGCCGCACTGCTCTCCAGCACGTACGGCCGGATGGCCCAGATGTCGTCGGTCCGTCCGGCGGCGAAGTAGACGTACCACCTGCCGTCGATGAAGTGGATCTCGGGAGCCCAGATGTGCGCGCCCATCTCGCCGCTGGCGTGCCTGCGCCAGATCACCCGCTCGGTGGCGGTGGCCAGCCCCTGGAGCGTGGTAGCGCGGCGCAGCACGATCCGGTCGTACTCGGGGACCGTGGCGGTGAGGTAGTAGTACCCGTCGGTGTGCCGGTAGACGTGCGGGTCGGCACGCTGCTCGGCCAGTGGGTTGGTGAAGGTGACCGCAGCGGCCTGCGCCGGCACCGCCCCCACCACCGCGGCGCCTGCCGCCAACACCACGACCGCCGCCGTCGCCACCACCCGACGAACACCACGTCGCACCATAGCCCCGCCCTTCCGCCACGACAGGAACACCCGCACCGCATGGATAGCGTCAACAACCACCCACCCCACCCCACACCGCGCGGTGATCAAGAAGTTTGCGCCCACTACGGCGTCCCGGAGCGACCAAATCTCTTGATCAACACAGCGGCGGGGTGGGGTGGGTGGGGGGCGGGGGGGGGTGGGGGGTGGGGGGTGGGTGTCAGCGGGGGTCGGAGACGGGGCGGTGGTGCGATGTCGAGGGCACCTCGTCGTCGGGCGCTGCGGTGTTCTGGCATGCCGCCAGGAGCCACCGCCCGCCTTCCTTCGACATGATCCACAGAGGAGACCCGACATCGGGGCCCTCCGGCGACCGATAGACCTGACGTACCTTGACGGCAGCGACATCGGGCCGGACGAACAGCACGTGCTCCAGCTCGAAGGTCACGGTCAGGCCCTGCATCCCACCGGGCAGCACCTGGCGGGTGAACGCCGAGATCGTATCGAGGCCGAAGAGGCGGGTGCCCGCGGCCGTGGTGTAGATCGCATCGGCGCGGAACAGGCCCAGAAACTCGTCCGGAGACTCGGTGTTCTGGGCGTGCTCGACCGTGGCGATCACCTGCTTGATCGCTTCGATCTCGACCTCAGGGTTCGACTGATCGACGTCACTCATGTCGACCACGCTAGGAGTTGAACCTCCCTTGAGGTCAACGTGGGAGAACCGGCTTCTCGCGCCGAGCGCACAGCCGGAGTCCCGGCGGACGACCCTAGGGGGTCCGGTCTTGCCTACTCGCGGCAGATATCCGGGCGCTCGGACAATGTCGTGGTTGGATCACCCTGGTGAGGGCTCTGGCGTGGCTGGATGGTTTACCCGGTCCCGACTCGGGTCGGCCTGCCCGCTACCGTCTGCGTATCGCGGCGGCCACGCTTGCAAACCCGCAGCGAACAGCCCAGTCCTGAACAGCACGAGGAGACACCGATGGCCGACGCCACCAGCGACGCCGACCCCACCGCTGACGCCGAAGCGGAAACCGAGGGGCAGCCGCAGCCCTTCGAGAACCGGGCGGCACGCCGGTCCAAGGGCAAGGCCACCGCCAAACACACCGGGAGCGCCGCGAGCCGCGCCCACGGCCGCTCCGGCACGGTGCAGAGTCCTCGCCAGTACGGCAACCGTCGAAGCGGCTGACTTCGGACCTCCTGGTAACGCGCGACTCGCGACAAGTCCCTGCCTCGGGTCAACGTCCCGCCGGCCCACTCGCTCCTGACCTTGGCACGGCGAGCATCACCGACCGCACGACGTACGCTCCTCGGATGCGCGTGTCGCTTGGCGGCCGGTAAGCGTCCATCATGTCGGCGGGTCAGGCGGTCATCAGGACGTTCAGGCGGTCGTACGAGGGCTCCGTGCCGGCCATTCGGATCCGGCGGTTGGCGCGGGTCGGGGTGGGCTGGCGCTGTGCCGGGTAATGATCTCCAGGGTGTGCCCGGTGTGGGCGGCTCCTCAGTCGAGACAGAACTCGTTGCCCTCGACGTCCTGCATCACCAGGCAGGACTCGTTGAAGCCGTCGGCTTCCAGCAGCCGTACGCGGACCCCGCCGAGCGCGACCAGCCGCGCGCCCTCGGCTTCGAGCACGGCCACGCGCTCCGCGCCGACCAGCCCGGTGCCGGCCCGTACGTCGAGGTGCAGCCGGTTCTTGACCACCTTGCCCTCGGGTACGCGTTGGAAGAACAGCCTCGGGCCCGCGCCGGTCGGGTCGACGCAGGCGAACGCCGAGCCCTGCCGCTCGGGCGGCAACGCGCGATCGAACTCCGCCCAGTCGGCGAAGCCCTCCGGTGGCGGCGGCACCACGTATCCCAACACCTCGCACCAGAAACGGGCGACGCGCTCGGGTTCTGCGCAGTCGAAGGTCACCTGGACCTGCTTCACGGTCGCCATCGACCCACCATACGGCGACCGTTCCTCAGTCCGGGGGTCCGCCCCGCAACAGGCGCGCGATCCGCTCGTACTCGGCGGCCATCTCGGGGGTGGCCAGGAAGTCGTCGAGGTCGGCGGAGACCTGGTGGTCGACCTCCTCGACGGAGCGGAGCGCCAGCTCGTAGAGCTCGTCGCGCTGCCCGGTCTCCAGGTACGTCGTCCAGTGTTCGAGCGCGACGAGGGCGATGAGCAGGTCCGGGTCCATGTCGCCGTCGGTGAGGGCGCCCTCCTCGATCCGGGTGATCAGCGCACGTGACGTGGCGGCGTCGGCCGTCCCGACGGTCTCCCGGGCGAGCGCGAACGCCGCCGCGGCGTCCTCGTCCAGTTCCCCGTCGGCGGCGACGTCGACCAGCCCCTCGTCGCGTACGAGGCGGGCCACCGTCTCGGCGCCGAACACCCGGAGTTCGTCCTCCCCTGCCGTGTCCACGAGCCGACGGATCGCTGTTTCGAGCTGGTCGTATCGCACCACCGCAGTCTAGGGAACACGTGAAACTTGACCCTGTCACAGTGTCAAGGTCTTCACTGGTGGTCGGAGGTGGTTCCCATCGACTCGACAGGCAAGCCCACGCCCGACGCGCGAGTGGTCGCCGCGTTGGCCGCCGACGACTCGTCGAAACGACTCAACGCGGCGCTGGCCGTCGGCACACACCCGGACCCCGACCTGGTGGACACGCTCGTGGCCCGTTGCGGGGTCGAGCCGGACTTCTTCGTGCGCGACATGCTCACCTGGGCACTGACCCGGTTGCCGGCGGAGGTCACCGTGCCGAGGCTGCTGGCGGAACTCGACTCCGCCCACGCCCAGTCGCGCAGTCAGGCACTGCACACCCTGTCCAAGGTCGGGGACCGCAGCGTCTGGCCGGCGATCACGACCGCACTACTGCGCGACGCCGACGACACGGTGGCGCGGACCGCCTGGCGGGCGGCGGTCGTCCTGGTACCCGATACCGAGCGGTCGGCGCTGGCCACGGAGCTGGCCACACAGCTCGGCCGGGGCGACCGGGAGGTCCAGCTCAGCCTGAGTCAGGCCCTCGTCGCGCTGGCCGACGTGGTCGAGCCGGTCCTGGCGGCGGCGGCGACACACCGGGACCCGGCGGTACGGGTGCACGCCCGCGCCACGGAACGCCTGCTGCACGATCCGGACGCCGGATTCGACCTCGCCGTGCACGAGGCGAAACGGGTCGCGGCACTCGGCCCGGACCGGGAGGACGCGCCGGGTGCTGATCGGTGAGGTGGCCCGCCGCTCGGGGGTCAGTGCCCGGATGCTCCGGCACTACGACACGCTCGGGCTGGTCCGTCCGACCGGTCGTACGGTGGGCGGTTTCCGGGAGTACACCCCGGAGAACATCCGGCGGATCTTCCACGTGGAGGGGCTGCGCTCGCTGGGGCTGTCGCTGCGCGAGATCGGTCGTACCCTCGACGATCCCGGCTTCACCCCGGCGGCGCTGGTCGGCGACCTGATCCGGCGGACCGAGGAGCGGCTGCACCGGGAGCGCGAGTTGCTCGACCGGCTCCGCACCGTCGACGCCGCCGGGCCCGCCGACTGGCCGGAGGTGGCACGCCTCATCGAACTGCTGCACGGTCTCGGTTCGGGTAGTGCCGCCCGGCGTCAGCAGGCCGTCCTGACCGAGCACGAGTCGGCCCCCGCCGAGCTGCTGGCGGAGGCGGTGCTCAACGAGTCGGATCCGCACGTCGCCGGTGCGCTGCGGTGGGCGCTCGCGCGGGCGGCCGGGGGCGGTGTGGCCCGGGTGGCGTCCGGTCTGGCCTCGGGTGACGCCGAGGTCCGGCGGCGCGCGGTCCGGGCGCTCGCCGAGATGCCCGGCGACGAGGCGGGCGCCGCCCTCGTCGGCGCGCTCGCGGACTCCGAGCCGACCGTACGCGGACCGGCGGCGCTCGCGCTCGGTGCCCGGGGCGACACCCGGGCGGTACCGACGCTGGTCGGCCTCGTGGTCGACGGCCCCAACGACGTCGAGGCGGCCGAGCTGCTGGGCACGCTCGCCGAGGATCCGGCGTGGGCGGAACGGATCATGACGGCGCTGGCCGACGAACTCGCCGACCCGGAGGCGGACCCGGCGGCGCGGATGCGACTGGCCCAGGCCCTCGCCGAGATGCCGGGCACCCTGGCGGCGGACACGCTGCGCCGGTTGTCCCGCGACGACGACCGGCCGGTGGCGCTCGTCGCCTCGGCCCTGCTCGCCGTCCTCGACGGACGCGAGGGCGACGCCCGCGACCGGCGCGGGGCGACCTGACGCCGGTCAGGCCGGGACGTGCCCGTTCAGGTACGCGTTGATCTGGTCGATCTCCAGTTGGTTGAAGATCTCGGGCTGGTCGGCGGCCTGGTTCGAGTTGATGATCCGCTTGAAGAGGTTGTAGTGGGCCATCGACCGCAACCCGATGACGCGGTTGGGGGTGACCAGGTAGCCGGTGCCGCCGGTGCTCCAGATGAGGTACATGAGTCCGTCCTTGGTGAGAATCGCGGGTGGCTGGCCGGGCGCCCCGGCGTAGGGAGCGCCGGTGAGGATCGACTCCGGGTCCACGCGGTGCCCGTTCGGATGGAAGATCTCCAGGTGCAGGTGCGGCCCGGTGGAGCGGCCCGTCGAGCCGACGTCGCCGAGGTGCTGCCCGGCGGCGACCTGCGTGCCGGCCCGCACCACGGGTACGTCCCGCAGGTGCCCGTAGACGCTGCGCCACCCGTCGGCATGGCTGACCGTGGCGTGGTGGCCGAGTCCGGCGGCACTGTAGGTGACGCCGGTGACGGTGCCGGCCGCGATCGACCGGACCGGATAGCCGAGGATGCCGCCGTAGCTGTAGTCGGTGCCGTTGTGCTGTCGCCGCTCGCCGGTGATCGGGTCGACGCGTACCCCGAACGGTGAGGTGATCGGGACCCACTTGTCGAAGGGCCGGTTCCAGCGGGGCGTCGCCCCGTACGCCGCCTCGGCGAGCCACGCCTCCGGGATCACGCCGACGGCGAGGGTGGCGGTGATCAGGCCCAGCAGGCGTCGCCGATCGACCAGATGACCTTCGTCCACAACTGCTCCAGCCGGTAGCCGGGACACGTCCGTCGAGACCGCCGAGCAGAACGACAATCTTCGATCGAACGGGGTTTGGAGTCTAGGTCACCGCGCAGTCGCCACGCCACCGGTCAGGCGGTCGCACCGCCGTCGATCGCGATGGACGCGCCGGTGATGTGCCGGCCACCGTCACCCACCAGGTGACTGACGGTCGCGGCCACGTCGGCCGGCGACGCGTACCGCCCGAGGGCGATCTGCGTCCGCTGCGCGTCGGCACCGGCGCTGTCCGCCGGGTTCATGTCGGTGTCGGTCGAGCCGGGAAGGATCAGGTTGACGGTGATGCCGCGCGGGCCGAGTTCGCGGGCCAGCGCCCGGGTCAGCCCGTTCACCGCGCTCTTGGTCATCGCGTACGCGCTGACTCCGGGAGCGGGGACGCGGCTGGCGAAGCTGCTGCCGATGTTGACGATCCGCGCGCCCTCGCCCATGTGCCGCACCGCCGCCTGGGTGGCCAGGTACACCCCGCGTACGTTCACCGCGACCGCCCGGTCCAGCACCTCGAAGCTGACCGACTCGATCGACCCGCCCGCGAACACCCCCGCGTTGTTGATCAGGATGTCCAGCCGCCCAAGTTCGGCCACCGTCCGCTCCACCGCGCCGACGACCGCCGCCGGATCGGCACTGTCCGCACTGATCGACACGCCGGTACGCCCGTACGCCTCGATGTCGGCCAGCACGGACTTCGCGTTGTCCTCCGCGCTGCGGTAGGTGAACGCCACGTCGATCCCGTCCTCGGCGAGCCGGCGTGCGACGGCGGCGCCGATGCCCCGACTTCCCCCCGTGACGAGGGCGACCCTGCCGGCAGTTCTGACCGTCATAGCGCAATCCTGACAGTTCACTCAGGATCGCGATCATCCGGGTCACCGCTCACCCCAAGCCGACACGCGCCCCGCACCCACACCTGGACGCTGCGTCTACGGCCTGTCACACGCAACGTGACGTAAGAATCCGAAATGGACCGGGGCGGCGTCCGCCGACATAGGCTCCGGCGATGACGCGCAGACCCCTCACCTGGCTCCTGGTCGCCCTTCTGGGCGGAGGTGTGACATTCGGCCTCTACTGGTTCCAGCCGTGGAAGCTGTTCACCGATCAGGTGGTCGCCGAGATACTGCCGATCACCGACGCACCGGTGGCTGAGGGATCGACGCCGGCAGCGGTGGACCCCTCGGCCGACACGTCACCCTCCGCCGAACCGTCCGTCGCGCCGGGTCCGAGGAACGCGTTGCTGGCCAGCGGAGAGTTCGTCACGCACGAGCACGAGACCACCGGCACCGCCCGACTGATCCGGCTCGCGGACGGCAGTCACCAGTTGGCGCTACAGGACCTCGCCACCTCCAACGGCCCCGACCTGCGAGTCTGGCTCACCGACCAGCCGGTGCTCCCCGGCCGGGCCGGCTGGCACGTATTCGACGACGGGCGATGGCTCGAACTCGACCGGCTCAAGGGGAACCGGGGCGACCAGGTCTACGACATCCCCGCAGACGCGGATCTCGACGGCTTCCGCAGCGTCTCGATCTGGTGCAAGCGGTTCTCGGTGTCCTTCGGCGCAGCCGAACTACGGAAACCGTCCTGACCTGCTGCACGGGCAGGATGGGGCTCTCGTCTGCGCCGGCGAGCGGGCCGACACCTGTCGGGGTGTAGGCGGACGGGATGCCGGGTACCTCGCGCCCAACCCCGCAGCCCGCCCAGGAGGACCCCATGACCGTCGTACTCGCCATCGTTTGCAGCGACGGGGTGGTGATCGGCGCGGACTCCCAGATCACCGAGAGCGACCGCGGTCTGAGCTTCCCCGCCCAGAAGCTGCACCCGCTGGGTTCCTGCGCCGCCTGGGGCGGCAGCGGCGCGCGGGGCGTACTCAACGACCTGCGCCCCCTCCTTGAGGAGTCGGCCACCGCCATCCTCGAAGCACCCGACATCGGCGGCGAGTTGCAGGAGCGCGTCCTACCCGTCTTCAAGAAGCACTACGCGAACTACATCCCGGACGTGCCCGGCGAGGACGGCGGCGGCGGGGTGTCGGCGTACCTGCTCGCGGTCGGCTACAGCCAGGGCGGGCCGTGGATCGTGGAGATCAACCCCAACGGGCTCATCGGCCGCTACGAGGACGTCGGCTTCCACGCCATCGGCTCCGGCGCGCCCATGGCCCAGCAGGCGGGCGCGCTGCTGTCCCACTTCCGAATGACCACGCGCACCGTCGAGTACGGCGTGGTCGGCGTGGTCCGGGTGCTGGAGGCGCTGGAGCAGACCTCGCCGTCGGTCGGCAGGCCGTTCAGCGTCGCGTGCATCCGCGAGGAGGGCGCCCACCACCTCGACGACAAGGAGATCGCCAAAGCGCTCAAGGACGCCAAGCGCTGGCGCGACCTCGAACAGAAGGCACTCGACGGGCTGTTCGACTGACGTCGAAGCATGATCGCCGGCCCGCGACGTCCGCCCGGCTCGCACCTCCCGCGAGGGTCAAGGCGTTACGGGCGGGACGTCTGCGGCTGCGGCCGGGTGCCGTCAGCAGCAGGTGCCGGTGGCTGCGGCGGTGGCCGGCTCCTTGCCGGTGGCGGGGGTGCCGCAGGTCCTCGCGGTGGCCTTCTCCAGGTGGTCGGAGTCGGCCTTGACGGTGTAGACCTCCCAGGGTTCGTCACCGGGGCCACGCACCCAGACCTTGTCCTGGAGGGCGTAGCAGCATTCGGTGCTGTTCTCCTCCAGGGTGATCAGGCCGGATTCGGTGAGGCGCCGGGTGGCGGCGTTGACCTCTTCGGTGGTGGAGACCTCGACGCCCAGGTGGTCCAGCGCGGTCGGCCGGCCGGATTCGCCCTCCAGGAGCACGAGCTTCAACGGCGGGTCCTGGACGGCGAAGTTGGCGTAGCCGGGGCGACGCTTGGCCGGTCCGACGCCGAGCAGCTTCGAGTAGAAGGAGACGGACTCGTCGAGGTCGGACACGCGCAGGGCGAGTTGAACGCGGGACATGGGTTCTCCTCTCGACAGGACCGCCGTCTCCGATCCGCCCTGTCTAGATGACTTTCGAATCAGACCCCCACATTGCCCCTTGTTTTGAAATCTGTCAACCTAGACGCATGTCGAAACAAGCCGTGCCGGTGGTCGACCTGAACGCCGTGGCCTGCTGCGCCCCGATCGCGGCCCGTCCGATGGACGACGACCAGGCGGCGGTGGTCGCTCCGATGTTCAAGGCCCTGGGCGACCCGGTCCGGCTCCAGCTGATGTCGATGATCGCCTCGGTACCGGAGATCTGCGTCTGTGACCTGACCCCGGCGTTCGACCTGTCCGGACCCACCATCTCCCACCACCTCCGGGTGCTGCGGGACGCGGGCCTGGTGGACTCCGAGCGGCGGGGCACCTGGGTCTGGTACCGGGTCCGCCCCGAAGCCTTCCGCCAGCTCGGCGCACTGCTGGACATCCCCACGGCCACTGCGGCCACCGGGTGAGCCTCGCGCCGACCCGGCGGGCGAGCGCCGAGTTCACCGGTACGGCCCTGCTGGTCAGGCCGCGTACCGCGTGCTCGCCCTGGTTGTCGTCGCCACCGGGCTCCGGTGCTCTCAGCAGCCGCGCGGCGGCCTCGGCCGGGAAGGGGTCGCCCTGCCACTCGATCTCCCAGGTCCGGCCGCCGTTGCCTTGCCACCCGTCGAGATGGGTGGCGCCGTCGAGCGGCGAGCGCTTCCCCGAGCCCCGTTCGTGATGACTCAGCGCAGCGCGGCGGCCACGGTGGCGATGCCCTCCTCGATGGCCGAGGCGGAGTTGGCCGCGTAGCCGAGGACCAGGCCGGGTGGGTACGGCCGGCGGCAGTGCCAGGACAGCGGCTGCACCTTCACCCCACGGGCGAGAGTCGCCGCCGCCAACTCGGTGTCCATCACGGTGCCGTCCAGGGTGACGGTCAGGTGCAGCCCGGCCGCTGCCCCGTGCACGGTCGCCCTGGGCAGGTGACGTGCCAGGGCGGCGATCATCGCGTCCCGGCGGCGTACGTGCCGACGGCGCAGCAGCCGCAGTTGCCGTTCCAGCGCCCCGGAGGTGATCAGCTCGGCGAGGACCAGTTGCGGCAGAATCGCGTTGCCCAGGTCGGCGTTGCGTTTGGCGGCCACCACGGGGTTCCGGTACCGGCGGGGCACCAGCAGCCAGCCGATCCGCAGCGCCGGGGCGAGCAGCTTCGACACGCTGCCGGCGTAGCAGACCCGCTCCGGCAGGGTGGCCCGGAGCGCGGGCACCGGCGGGCGGTCGTAGCGGTGCTCGGCGTCGTAGTCGTCCTCGATGACCAGACCGCCGCTGCGGGCCCAGTCGGCGAGCCGGCGGCGCCGCTCGCCGTCGAGCACTACACCGGTCGGGAACTGGTGCGCGGGGGTGAGCATCACCGCGGGTGCCCTGCTGGCGGCCAGTTCGTCCACCCGCAGTCCGGCGGCGTCGACCGGGATCGGCACCGTGTCGAGCCGCCAGTTGTCGAGGTGTTGCCGGACGCCGAGGGAGCCGGGGTCCTCCACGCCGACCGTGGTGATGCCGTCGTCCGGCAGCACCTGGGCGAGCAGGCCGAGCGCCTGCGACACCCCGGTGGTGACGATCACCTCGGCCGGGTCGACGCTGATCCCCCGGTTGAGGGCCAGCCACCCGGCGACGGCGCGGCGCAGCGTCGGCGTCCCGCACGGGTCGCCGTAGCCGAGGTCCGGTGCGGCCAGCCGCCCCAGCACCACCTTCTCGGCCCGCAGCCAGGCCGCGCGGGGAAACGCCGCCAGATCGGGTACGCCGGGTGTCAGGTCGATCCGCGCCGGGGCGGTGCGTACCGCGTCGAAGGCGTCCGGGCCGGGTACCTGCGGGAACAGGACGGTGTCGTCCGACGATCGGACACCGGGTGTCCCCGAGGTCCGCGCGCCGCGCCCCGTCCCGGCGTCCGGCGGCGCCGCGACGGGGGTGGCGACCACCACGGTCCCGGCACGGCCCCGGCCGGCGAGGTGCCCCTCCTCCACCAGGCGCTGGTACGCCTCGACCACCACCCCCCGCGACACCCCGAGGTCGGCGGCGAGTATCCGGGTGGCGGGCAGCCTGGCGCCGACCGGTACCACCCCGTCGCCGATCGCCCGGCGTAGCCGGTGGGCAAGCCAGGCCGCCCGCCCACCCGCCGGAGCCTGCCCGATGTCGAGGTGCAGGAAGTCCGACCCGGCGTTGACCGGGGGCCCTGCCACTACCGGAGGCGTGACCGCCCTTTCGGTTATGGACCGGTCGGGCGGGGCTGTTTTGGCACTGTCCATCGGACCATTCTGGCGGCAGGGTTGCCGGTGTGCCATCACCGGACCAGGGAGCAACCTCGTGAGCATCGCGTTCCTGTTGACCACGCTCGTCGTGGTCGTCACCCCGGGCGCCGGGGTGCTGTTCACGCTCTCCGCCGGGCTGACCGGCGGGCGCCGGGCCGCCCTGGTCGCCGCGCTGGGCGGCACCCTGGGCACGGTGCCGCACCTGGTGGCGGCCGTGACCGGGCTCGCCGCGCTGCTGCACTCCAGCGCGCTCGCCTTCGACCTGGTCAAGTACCTGGGCGTGGGCTACCTGCTCTGGCTGGCCTTCGCCACGCTGCGGGACCGGGGTGCGATCACCGTGGACGACACCTCCCCCACCCGTCCGGCGGGCAAGGTCATCGTCTCGGCGGTGCTGATGAACCTGCTCAATCCGAAGTTGACGATCTTCTTTGTGGCGTTCCTGCCGCAGTTCGTCCACCCGGAGACGCCGGGCGCCCTCGGCCGGATGCTCGGGCTCGGCGCGGTGTTCACCGCCACCACGCTGGTGGTCTTCGTCGGCTATGGCCTGGGCGCCGCCGCCGTACGCCGACGCGTGCTCGACCGCCCCCGGGTGGCCGACTGGTTGCGCCGGTGCTTCGCCGGGTCGTTCCTGGCGCTGGGCCTGCTGCTGGCCCGCGCCGAGGCGTGAGGAGTCGAGGCGTGTACTTCCAGCACTCTCCCGAGGTCCGGGCCGAGCATCCGCCACTGGTCGCCGGTGTGCTGTACGCCGAGGGCGTCGCCGGTGAGCCGCGAACCGAACTGCCGCTGGCCGACCTGCTGGCGCAGGCCCGACAGCGGCTCGCCGCCGGCAGCGAAGCGGGTCTTGCGGAGATCCAGGCGTGGCGTCGGGCATTCGCCCGGATGGGGCTGGCTCCGACCAGGTACCGCTGCGCGTCGGAGTCCCTGCTGCGGCGGCTGCGTACCACCGGTGACCTGCCCCGGGTGCACCCGCTCGTCGACCTCGGCAACGCCGTCTCGGCCGCGTACGCGATCCCGGTCGGAATCCTCGACGTGGATCGCATCGGCGGTGGCATCGAGGCACGGCACGCCCGGGGCGACGAGCGTTACCTGACCTTGGGCGGTGCCGAGGAACGGCCCGACCCCGGTGAGGTGATCTTCGCCGACCCGCACGGACGGGCCCACGCCCGACGCTGGACCAACAGACAGAGCGGCTGGTCGGCGGTGCGCGAGGAGACCTCCACCGTGCTGGTGGTCGTCGAGGCGATGCACGACTCGGCCGCCACGGACGTACCGCGCCTGCTGGGCACACTCGCCGCCGAACTGGGCCGGGCGTGGGAGGTGCCCGCGCGGACGGCGCTGCTGACCCCGACCGCCCCGGATTTCCGCCTCGACCGTCCGGCCCCTTCGGATGGCGGCTGAGTCCGCAGTGGCTGCGGCCCGAGTCCGGTCACCACAACGTGCCGCACGGACCGTTGGCGCCGATCCCACCCGTTCGGCTTGATTTCGTCCGCCATGTGCCACGGCCTGGGGCTCCGTCCGACGGACGCCAGCCGGACAAATGATCAAGGGCGGGTTCTCGATCATCCGAGAACCCGCCCTTGATCTGCTGCTTCGTGGTGGAGCTGAGGGGATTTGAACCCCTGACCCCCTCGATGCGAACGAGGTGCGCTACCAGTCTGCGCCACAGCCCCTCCGCCGGTTCACCGGCGTTGGTCCCATCCGGCTTTCACCGGGCGGGCCGGCGACAAGGCTAACAGGTCGGCCGCCTTCGCCGCGAACCGCCCCGCCCCGCCCGACGCACGGCGGGTCAGGCGCTGTGGGAGCCCCGACCGGCCTCGTACGGACGGCCACGCAGGCCACCGGCGCGGCGGTAGGAGACCGAGCCGCCGCTGGCGGCCTGTGGCAGGTCGGCGGGGCGGTCCAGGCCCATGGCGGAACGCCGGACGGACTCCCGCTGGGCGGCCAGGCGACGCTGCGCCTCCCGGCGGGCCGCCGCGCGGCGTGCCTGTTCGCGGCGCACCTCGGCCTGCCGGGCGGCCAGCCAGGCGGCCTCGCGGGCCCGGGCACGCCGTCGGCGGCGATCGGCGAGTGCGCGGGCGCGCAGGTGCACGACGTACACGACGAGCAGGGTGCCGGTGACCGTGAAGCTGATCCAGAAGCCGGGGCCGACCACCAGGACGCCGACCAGTTCGACGGCGTTGAGCAGCACCAGGGCGGCGAGGACACGGCGGCGTCGGTAGACGGCCGGGGTGTGCTGTCGTCGGCGGTCGGGGCGGCGGCGCGGACGGCCACCGGCGGGCGTGACGGACCGCAGCCGACTCGGCCGGCCGGACCGACGCGAGGCGGGCGCGCCCTCGGCGGAGCCGGCCGATGCCGGGTCAGCGGAGCGCGCGGTCGGGACCGCGCCGCGCGGGGACCGGTCGTCCGGGGAGTCGCCGGCGTGGGGTGCGGGTGGTCCGGAGACGGGGGCGGCGAGCTGGCCCGAGCTGGGATCCTCGCTCAGGGTGACGACGAGGGCACGGGCCGGGTTGACCGGTCTGCGGCCGGGGACAGTGCGGCGTCGTCGGCGGCGCTGGAGCACCCGCGCCGTCGACTGCGCCCGCTCCGCCACCAACCGCTCGGCGGCGTCGTACCGGCGAACCAGCGCCGGAGCGAGAGCGAGCAGACCGGCGGCGGCGAGGACGGCGAGGAGCACCGAGGTCGGCACCCTCACCCCTCCCGTCACCAAGATTCGGAGCAACCGCCGACCGGCCGCAGGATCTTTCACCGATCGGCATCGGCGACGTGAATCATGCGGAGCGGGCAGCGCCTGCCGCAGCTTGCAGTTACCTGAGGTTACGGGTCAGGCTGGCCGGAACAACCGCGCCGCGCCGATTCCGCACGTGGGACGGCTCACGGCGTACGGGCGCGCAGCCGGTGCCAACGGGCCAGCAACCCGCCCTCGGCGGCGATCTCCTCGCTCGTCATCGCGTACCCGATGTGGTCCCGCCACGCACCGTCGATGTGCATGTAGCGCGCGTGGTACGCCTCCTCGCGGAAGCCCAGTTTCTCCACCACGCGGCGGGACGGCCCGTTCTCCGGCCGGATGTTGACCTCCACCCGGTGCAGCCCGCCGGGGCCGAAGGCGTGGTCGACGGCGAGCGCCATGGCGGTGGGGATCACGCCCTGGCCGGCGGCCCGCCGGTCCACCCAGTAGCCGACGTAGCCGGAGCAGAACGCCCGACGCACGATGCTGCCGATGTTGATGTGTCCGACCAGGCGTTCCACGCCGTCGGCGTACAGGCAGACCGCGAACGGCATGCCCTCGCCGGTACGCGCCGAGCGCCGCTGGTCGCGGTACACCCAGCGGAAGGTGGCCGGCGAGTTCAGCTCGGCCCAGTCACCGGCCGGCGTGGACTCCCACGGGGCCAGCCACTCCCGGTTGGCGCGGCGCACCTCGGACCAGGCCGCCGCGTCGGAGCGCCGGTACGGTCGCAGCAGCACCGGACCGTCGGAGAGCACCACCGGCCAGCCGGGCGCGCGTCGGAACCGCACCACTCCTCCACTCCCGAGCGTCACCCGGATTCACCGTCGACGGTCGAGCAGCAGCACGTCCACGGTGGAGCCGGCAGCGGCGGCGGTGACCCGCTCGCCGAGAACGAGAAGTCCGTTCGCCTCCGCCAGGCCGGAGAGGGTGAACGGACCGCCGTTGAGCGGTTGGACAGTGTAACCCCCACCCCGCCGCTCGGCGACGTGCGCGGGCCGGAACTCGCGCAGACCCACCGGTGAGGAGACCGTCTCCAGCAGGTGTGCCCGCACGCTGGGGCGGAAGACCGGTTCGGCGCCCGCCAGCAGGTTGATCGCGGGGCGGGCCAGCACCTCGAAACCGATCATCGCGGCGCCCGGGTCGCCGGGTAGGCACACCACCGGCACCTCCTCGGCGCCGACGGTGCCGAACCCGAGGGCGGTGCCCGGATAGAGCGCCACGTCGGTGAAGGTGACCGGTCCGGCGCGGCTGCCCTCCCGTCGGGACAGGATGCGACGGACCATGTCGCCGGGGCCGGTGCCGGTGCCGCCGGTGGTGATGATCAGGTCGGCCCGTAGGGTCTGGTCCTCCAGCAGGCCGCGCAGCCCCTCCGGGTCGTCGTCGCAGATGCCCACCCGGTACGCCAGGGCGCCCGCCTCGGCCGCCGCCGCGGTCAACGCGTGCGAGTTGGCGTCGACCACCTGGCCGGGCTGGCTGCCCCGGCCCACGTCCACCAGTTCGTCGCCGGTGGCCACGATCACGACCCGGGGGCTGGGGCGGACCACCACGTGTCCGATGCCGGTGGCGGCGAAGACCGCGACCAGCGCCGGTGAGACGTACGTGCCGGCGCGGGCGAGCAGGGTGCCGGCGGCCACCTCCTCACCGGCCCGGCGTACGCCGTAGCCCCGCTTCGGTGCGCGGAAGATCTCCACCGCCGCCATGCCCTGGTCGGTCCACTCGACCGGGACGACCACGTCGGCGGCGACCGGCAGTGGTGCTCCGGCGGCCACCGAGAAACACGAGCCGGGGGTGAGGCGGACCGGCCGCCAGCTCGCCGCGCCGAGGTCACCGACCACGTTGAGGCGTACCGTGCGGCCACCCGGACGGCCGGACTGGGCCGGGACGTATCCCACGCCCCGGGCCCCACCGGCGATGTCCTCCCAGCGCGCGGCGTACCCGTCCACGGCCGCCTGGTCGAAGGCCGGGAACGAGTGCGGTGCGACGACGTCCTCGGCGAGGACGTTGCCGTGCGCCTGGGTGAGGTCGAGGTCGAGCGGAGGCAGCGCGCGTAACCTGCGCAGCACGCTGCCCAGGTAGTCGGCGAGCGGCGTCAACCCGTTTTCGGCCGCCTCGGCGTCGGCCGTCGCGGTCATGTATTCGGACCGCCCGACTGGTCGGAGTTGACGAACTCGGCCAGCCACTTGCGGAACTCGCTGCCCAGGTCCTCGCGCTCGCTGGCGATCTGGACGACGGTCTGCAGGTACCCCAGCGGCATGCCGGTGTCGTAGCGGATGCCCCGATAGACGATCGCGTGCACCGGGGTGCCCTCGGTCCGCAGCAGCTCCATCGCGTCGGTGAGCTGGATCTCGCCGCCGCTGCCGGGCCTGGTACGCCGGATCGCGTCGAAGATCTTGCCAGGCAGGACGTACCGGCCGAGCACGGCCAGGTTGCTCGGCGCCTCCTCCGGCTTGGGCTTCTCCACCATGCCGGTGACCCGGACGACCTCGCCGATGTCGGTCAGCTCGGACTCGGCCGGCTCGACCGAGGCGATGCCGTAGCGCGTGGTCTCGGCCGGGTCGACCTCGAAGAAGGCGAGCACCACGCCACCGGTACGCGCCTGTAGCTCCAACATGGCCGGCAGCAGCGGCTCGGAGAGGTTGACGAACTCGTCACCGAGCATCACCGCGAAGGGCTGGTCGCCGACGTGGGACTCGGCGTACCCGACGGCGTGGCCGAGGCCGAGCTGCTCGGGCTGGCGGCAGGTGTAGATGGCGGCCAGTTCCTCGGTGCGCTTGACGGCGGCCAGCAACTCGGGCTTCTCGGCGAGCCGTTCCTCAAGGTCGGGGCGACGGTCGAAGTGGTCGACCATCGATGTCTTGCCGCGCCCGGTGATCAGGAGCACGTCGCCGATACCGGCCTGGGCGGCCTCCTCGACGATGTACTGCAACACGGGTCGGTCGACGACCGGCAGCAGCTCCTTGGGTACCGCCTTGGTCGCCGGCAGGAACCGGGTGGCCAGGCCGGCGGCCGGGATGACGGCCTTGACGGCACGGGGACGACCGGTGGCGGCGGTCGCTGAGGGGTTCGCTGAGTGCTCCGACATGTCGCGAGACTATCGGCCGAGGCCGTGACGCGGCGGCCGAGGACCGGAAGACGCGCCGCCCGCCGGAGCAGTTCTGCCGGTCGTGGCGGAGCCGGCCCCGGCCGGTTCGTCATCGGTGGTCGGTTCGCCCGGATCGCCCTCGGGCCCGGCCCTGGGCAGCCCGTCCTGCGGGGTACGGGTCGCCACCAGCACCGGTAGCTCCCGGGTGGCGGACGCCTCCCGGGCGGGAGCCAGCCGCCAGGTGTCCCGGCCCCCCGTCTTGGCGGCGTACAGCGCCTCGTCCGCCGCTTGGAGCACCTGCGGCCCGGTGTCGGCGTGGTCCGGGAAGACGGCGATCCCGATCGATACCGTCATCGGCACGCTGTCCGGTGCCCCGGAGTTCCGTGCCACGTGGACCGGACTGTCCCGGACGGCCGCGGCGAGCCGCTCGGCGACGATCGTCGCACCCCGGGCGTCGGTCTCCGGCAGCAGCACCACGAACTCCTCCCCGCCCTGCCGGAAGGCGAGGTCCACCTCGCGGATCTCGCCCCGCACGCGTCGGGCGAACTCGGCCAGCACGGCGTCCCCGGCCGGATGTCCGTACGTGTCGTTGATCCGCTTGAACCGGTCCAGATCCAGCACGAGGACGCTGACCGTCCGGCCGAACCGGCTGGCCCGTTCCACCTCCCGACGTACCGACTCGCGCAGGTAGCGGTAGTTCCACAGCCCGGTCAGCGGGTCGGTGAGCGAGAGTCGTTGCGCCTCCTCGTGGACGCGGACGTTCTCCACCGCCACCGCCGCGTGCCCGGCGAAGGTGCGCAGCGTGGCCAGGTCGTCGTCGTCGAACTCGGCCCCGCCCGGCCGGTCGTAGAGAGCGAGCACGCCGAGCACGGTCTCCGGCGGGCCGGGGTCGGCGCGTACGCCCGCCTCGGGCGCGGTGAACGGCACCGCGACGTACGTCCGGCAGGGCGGTTCGCCGACGCCCTCGGCCGGTTCCACCCGTCCCCGACAGGGACGGCCGGTCGCCGCGACCTCGCCCAGCAGTCCGCTGCCCACCGGCACCGACCCGGTGCCGGGCCAGCGCCCGTCGAGCCCCTCGGAGCACTGGGCGACCAACACGCCGCCCGGCTCGGTGAGCAGCACCGCACCCGCCCGGGCGCCGGTCGCGGCGAGCGCGCTGCGCAGGATCACCCGCAGGATCCGTTGCAGGTCGTGCGTACTGGCCAGGGTGTCCCCCAGCACCGCGAGGTGCCCGCGTAGCTGGTCGCGGCTGGCGGCCAGCGCCGCCAGGTAGCCACCGGTCTCCTGGGCCATCCGGTTGAACGCGGCGGCCAGCCGGCCGATCTCGTCGTCGCTGCGTATTGGTACCCGCGCGGTCAGGTCGCCGGCCGCCACCCGGTCCACCGCACCGGCGAGTTCCACCAGCGGACGGGTGGTCACCCGGGCCAGCCGCCAGGCGGCGGCGACCCCCACCAGGGCGGCCAGCAGCACCACGCCGACCAGCACGGCGTGCAGGCCGGGCGGCTGGTCACTGGGCACCGAGAGGACCAGGTGCAGCGGTTGGCCGGGCATCGGACCGGCGCGGCGCAGGTACCGGCCGTCCGGCGTGCCGGTCACCCGCTCGCCGCGCAGCGACGGGGCTGCGGCGAGGACCTCGTCCCGGCCGGTGGCCGACTCCGTGGTGTGCGCGACGTGCGACGCGCCGCCGCCGTCGAGCAGGGTCACCGCGACGCCGGTCACCGCGGCGAGCCGCGCCACGAACCGGGGGTCGACCGGCTGGGCGGCGGAGACCGTGCCGAGCGCCGCGCCGCCCGGGTCGCGCAGTTCCACCCGGACGGCGAGGGCACCGACCGGTCCGGCGGTGGCCGGGCCGAGACCGACCGTGGGTGGCGCCGGTGGGCCGCAGTCCCGCCAGGGGGCGGGCGGGGCGTCCGGGGTGGCGAAGCTGACCCGGCCGGCCACGTCGGTGACCAGCACCGCCGAGGCAAGGCCCCGGCTGACCACCTGACTGGCGGCACCCGACCGGTCGGCGGTGAGCGCGACCGCGTCCGCCGCGGCACGGAGCTGCTGGCAGAGCGCGTCGATCGAGGTACGCACGGCGGTCGCGGCCACCGCGAGTCGCTCGGTGGCGCGGCTGCGGTCCATCGTCGCCACGGTGGAGGCGACGAAGACGGCACCGAGCAGGACCGGGCCGAACGCCACGGCCAGGAACGCCGCGGTCAACCGCCCCCGTAGCGTCAACGCCTCCCCTTCCCCCCGGAAGTCGCGCGACCGTCGCCTGCGATGCTGACACAGAGCAACGGCGCGACACGCGTTGCGTGAGGGGTGTTGCGTGCCGGAATTTGCGGAAGGAGCGGAAGTGACGCATGACGCGAAGCGGGCGGCACGGGTGACGCTGCTGGCCCGCCGTCGGGCGTACACCGCCGCCGAACGCGAGGCCGCAGCCGGGGCCGTCCAGGTCGCACTGGTGAGCCTGGTACGCCGGCTGCGGCCGACCCGGGTGGCCGCGTACGCGCCGGTGGGCGGCGAGCCGGGCGGCCCGGACCTGCCGGCGGTGCTCGCCGACGCGCTGCCGCCCGGCGCCGACCTGTTGCTGCCGGTGCTCCGCGACGACCTGGACCTGGACTGGGCCCGCTGGGCGGGTGCCGACGCGATGGTCGCCGCCGGACGGGGCATCCGTGAGCCGGACACCCCTCGGCTGGGTGTCGACGCGATCGCCTCGGCCGGGTTGGTCGTGGTGCCCGCCCTCGCCGTCGACCGTCGGGGCGTACGCCTGGGCCGAGGTGGCGGCTCGTACGACCGGGCGCTGGCCCGGGTGCCCACGACCGCCCTCACGGTGACGCCCCTGTACGACGGCGAACTGCTCGACGAGGTCCCGGCCGAGCCGCACGACCGCGCGGTACGCGCGGCACTCACGCCGAGCGGTGGCCTGCACCCGCTCGCGACCTCCTCGGGTGTCGCGCCACACACTTCCGCTGGACGAACCGGCCCCCGATGACGCACCATTGGCACTCGAATACGTCGAGTGCCAACCGGCCGTGTCAGACCCGGAGGAGAACGTGCCCACGTACCAGTACGCCTGCACCGCGTGCGGTCACCAGCTCGAGGCGGTGCAGTCCTTCTCCGACGAGCCGCTGACCGACTGCCCCGCGTGCGAGGGGCGGCTGCGGAAGCTCTTCAACTCCGTCGGCATCGTCTTCAAGGGTTCCGGCTTCTACCGCACCGACTCCCGCTCCAACGGCTCGGCGAGCACCGACACCGCGTCGAGCCCGAGCAAGTCGACCTCGTCCGAGTCGTCGTCCTCCTCGACCGGCTCGACCTCCTCGTCGAGCAGCTCGTCGTCCGGCAGCGCCGGCTCCTCGGGCGGATCCTCGGGCGGTTCGTCCGGCGGCGGCACGAGCAAGGCCCCGGCGGCGGCCGGCACCCCCTGACGGTGCCTGACCGGGCCCGCGTCGCCCCGCGTCGTCGATCACGACGGTCGCCGGGCGACGGCCCGGCGTTCAGTCCCAGTGCGGCGGACGCTCGGCGAGCAGCCAGTCGTCGTTGCCGCCGGTCCGCTCGCCCCAGCCACGATCGGTGTCGTCGGTGCTCTGCTCGGGCAGCACCACGAAGTCGTCCTCGCTCAGGTCGACCGCGCGATCCTCGTCGCGCCGCCCGCCCGGATCCCCACTCGTCACGAGCGCCAAGGCTAACGCACCTGCGGACCGCCCCCGGGACCGTCGACCACGCGCCGGGGCGGGCCGATCGCGGCTGGCCGGATACGGCGCGGCCGACGGCGTGGCGTACCGGTCGTTGGTAGCGTCGGACGACGTGACGACGCCCCACCCCGGCCCGGTCTCCGACGACCCCTGGCGCCGGCCCGTACCCGGGGGCGGGCCCACGCCCGACACCGGTGCCGAGTCCCCCGTCGGCGCGCCGCCGGAGCCCGCCGAGCCCACGCCACGCCGACCCGCGTCCGATGATCCCTGGCGTCCACCGACGGCCACGGGCGCCGCGACCGACCCGGGCGGCGGCGCGCCGGGCGGTCACGGACCGGCTGGATACGGCGGGCCGCCGCCCACCACCGCACCGCCGCCCGGATGGCGTCCGCCCGTGCATCTCCAGGCGCCACCACCACGGCGGCTACCGACTCAGGACATGGCGGCGTTGGACGCGCAGGAACAGCGCGCGCAGCGGCTGACCTGGGTGATCGGTGGGATCGCGGGTGCCGTCCTCGTGGTGTTGGTCTGCCTGCTCTGCACGCGGATCTTCTTCTGACGGCGGGCCGTCAGTCGAAGGTGTTGCCCCAGACCATCTCGGAACCCGAGTGACCGGTGAGCCAGACGTAGACGAGCGCGGCCACACCCGCCCCGATCACCAGCACCGACAGCACCGGGGTCAGCCAGTTCGGCAGCTTCGGCGCCCGGGGGTGGCTGCTGGTGGCCACCAGCAGCAGGATCGTCACCAGGGCGAGCCCCAGCGTGATCAGGAACAGCACGTCACCGTAGGCGGCGTGCGCGTTCATCTGGTCGATGATCTCGCCGGAGAAGCCCCGGGCGATCTGTCGCTCCTGAAGGGCCTCGCCGGACTGCACGCTGACGAACGCCGTGATCGGCGCGACGACCGCGAGGAGCGCCACCGCCCAGTCCAGGCGGGAACGGAATCTCGGCAGCGCGATGTACGCGGCGGCGAGCAACACCAGCAGTGGTACGAAGACCACGACCGCATGCACGACGAGCACGTGCATGGGCAGGCCCAGCGCCTTCTCGAACATCGGCACCTCCGGCGATAGGTGATCGTGACATGTCAGCGTACGGGCCGGGGGTGGACCCGCCCAGTGCGCTCCTGCTTGACACGGCCCTGCGGCGTCCGGGGTTCACCGAGACGTCATCCGGGCGGACTGGCCTGTGGCCCGAGCCACCGAACTCAGCGCGCTGTTGTCCGGTCGGGGCGACCGTGCTGTCATTGACGCATGTCCAGCGGTGCGGATCTGCTGCGGTCGCACGGCCTGCGGGTCACCCGGCCCCGCCTCGCCGTACTCGACGTGTTGGCGGAGGGCGGTCACCTGGACGTCGACGAGATCACCCGACGGGTACGGGAGCGGATCGACTCGGTCTCCACCCAGGCGGTCTACGACGTGCTCGGGGCGCTCTCCCGGGCCGGGCTGTCCCGCCGGATCGAGCCGGCCGGCAGCCCCGCCCGCTACGAGGCCCGGGTCGGTGACAACCATCACCACGTGGTGTGCCGGGGCTGCGGCGAGATCGCCGACGTGGACTGCGCCGTCGGCGAGGCCCCCTGCCTCGATCCGCGTACGACGGCGGGCTTCCACGTCGACGAGGCCGAGGTCACCTTCTGGGGGCTCTGCCCCGGTTGCCAGGCCCGCCGTTCCGCCGACTCCTGAACGTCCCGGCTTCCCGTGGCACGCTTGGCGGGTGGATTCCACTGACACCGGCCTGTTCGGTCCCGACTCGGTCACCTGGAAACTGCACGCGGAACCGATCCTGCTCCTCGCCGGGCTGCGCTCGCTCTACCTCCAGGCGCTGCACCCCCGGGCGATGGCCGGGGTGGCCCAGAACAGCAACTACCGCCGGGACGCCTGGGGCCGACTGATCCGCACCGCCACCTACGTCGGCACCACCGTCTACGGCACCACGGCCGAGGCGGAGGAGGCGGGGCTGCGGCTACGCCGGCTGCACGCCCGGATGACGGCCGTCGACCCGGCCACCGGGGAGCGGTTCCGGATCGACGAACCGGACCTGCTGCGCTGGGTCCACGTCACCGAGGTGGAGTCGTTCCTCGACACCGCCCGCCGGGCCGGTGTGCCGCTCGACGACGCCGAGGTGGACGGCTACTACACCGAGCAACGGCGCTCGGCCGCGCTGGTCGGGCTGGACCCGGCGACCGTCCCGGGGACCGCCGCCGAGGTGGCCGAGTACTACCGCCGGGTCCGCCCGGAGCTGCGGATGACCAAGGAGGCCGCCGAGACGGCCCTGTTCCTGACCGCGCCGCCGCTGCCGTGGAAGCTCAGCCTGCCCGCCCGGGTCGGGCTCAACCTGGGGCCGCTGAGGTGGGCGTATCTGGGCGTGGCCGGCACCGCGCTGGCGCTGCTGCCCGGCTGGGCCCAACGACTGTACGGCGGGCTGGGCCTGCCGACCACCGCCCTGTCGGCGGGCGTGACGGCACGCGCGCTGCGGCTCGCCCTCACCGCGCTGCCGCGAGACTGGCGGGAGGGGCCGATGCGACGCGCCGCCGAGGAACGGGCGGCCCGGGCTGCTGCCCTGTCCGACTGACCGGACGGCTGCCCCTCGGCTCGGGTCGAGAGCCTGGCGAGGCGACTCGACCCCGACTCAGCCCGGCGCGCGGCTCAGCCCGGCTCGGCCGGGGGTGCGGCGGGGCGGTCGACGGCCGCCCAGGGCTCCTTGCCCGGCTGCTCGGCACCGGCCGGGCAGGTGCGCCGGAAATCGCACCAGGCACAGCGTGGGCCGGGCGTGGTCGGGAAGGCCGCGTCCGGATCACCGCCGTCGGCGACCGACCGCTCGGCGGCCATGATGTCCTGGGCGGTCTGCTCGGCCCGGGTCACCTGCCGGGCCAACGAGTCGACGGTGTGCTCGTGCGCGGCGACCGTGCCGCTGGGCAGGTGGTGCAGTTCGACCCGGCGGCACGGGCGACGGAACACCCGCTCGGCCGCGTACGCGTAGAGCGCCAGCGCCTGGGAGCCCCGGGCGTCGTCCGCGTCCATCCCGGTGCGGCCGGTCTTGTAGTCGACGATGACCAGCTCGGGGCCGTCGGGCCCGGGTCGGGAGTCGATCCGGTCGGTGCGCCCGTTGAACGCCAGCACCCCGGTCTTGGTCGCCACCACCCGCTCCACGCCGACCGGCTCGTCGGCCGGGTCCAGCCCGCCGACGTACGTCTCCAGCCAGCCCAGCGCCCGTCGGTAGACGTCCCGTTCCTGCGCGTCGTCGCGGTAGCCGTCCCGCACCCAGGTGCCCTTGAGCAGGGTGGGCAGCACCTCCGGACGACGCCGGTCGGCGGGCAGCGCATACCAGTTCTTCAGGGCGGTGTGCACGCTGGCGCCGAGTGAGTTGTGCGCCCAGGGCGGTCCCTTGGGCGGGGCGGGCCGGTCCACGTACGAGTAGCGGTAGCGCCGGGGGCAGTCCGCGTACGCACCCAGTTTGCTCGGGGTGCAGACGAACAGCCGCTCCGGCATGCCCTCGAAACCGAGTTGCTCGGGCTGCCCGTCACGGGGCCGGGGCGCGCGGCCACCGGCGGCGGGTCGTCCTGCTGGGGAGGCTCGTCGCACGGCCCCGATCCTGCCATCCACCACCGACAGTCGCAGCGGCGGCGCTCAGCCACCCCCGCTGTACTGGGTCACGAACGCGGCGATCGCGTCCGCGATGAGCTGCACCGCGATCGCGGCCAGCAGCAGGCCGGCGATCCGGGTGAGCACCTCGATGCCGCCCGGACGCAGCACCTTGACGATCCCGCCGGAGAAGCGCAGCACCACCCAGACCGCGAGCATCACCGCGACGATCGCGGCGGCGATCGCGGTGTAGTCGGCCGTCCGGTCGGCCTGCTGGACGAAGAGCATGGTCGCCACGATCGCGCCGGGACCGGCGAGCAGCGGCGTACCCAGGGGCACCAGGGCGATGTTGGAGGTGGCCTGCTTGGTCGGGTCGTCGGTCTTGCCGGTGAGCAACTCCAACGCGACCAGGATCAGCAGCAGCCCACCGGCCGCCTGCAACGCCGGCAGGTCCACGTGCAGGTAGGCGAGCAGGGTCTGGCCGGCGACCGCGAAGACCACGATCACGCCGAGCGCCAACGCGACCGCCTGCCAGGCCGCGCGGTTGCGCTCCCGCGCCGACAGCGGGCCGGTCAACGCCAGGAAGATCGGCATCATGCCGGGCGGGTCGACGATCACCAGCAGGGTCACGAAGACCTCGCCGAAGAGCTTGAGATCCACCCGGTCACCGTAGCGGCGGCCGACGGGACCGAACCCGAGGTCAGCCCGAAGCGACCTCGGTCACCCCGGACGCGGTGGCGACGAGGCGCTCGTACTCCTCGGGCGCGGTGGTGAAGGCGCCGAGCCGGACGGTCTTGTGCGTGCCGTGGAAGTCCGACGACCCGGTGACCAGCAGGCCCAGGTCGGCGGCGAGCCCGCGGACGTGGGCCCGCTCGGCGGGCGAGTGGTCCTCGTGGTCGGCCTCCAGTCCGGCCAGGCCGACCCCCGCCAGTTCGGCGATCAGCGTGTCCGGCACGATCGGGCCACGTCGGCTGGCCCGGGGATGGGCGAACACCGGCACCCCGCCGGCCGCCCGGACCAGCCGGACCGCCTGGAAGACGTCGATGTCCTCCTTCGGCAGGCGGTACCGCTCCCCCAGCCACTCCGGCCCGAACGCCGCGCTGGTGGTGGCGACCAGCCCGGCCCTGATCAGCGCCTGCGCGATGTGTGGTCGCCCGACCGTCCCACCGCCCGCCGTGGCCAGGATCTCCGGCCACCGTACGTCGACACCATCGGCTCGCAGCAGCTCCACGGTGCGTTCGCCACGGGTCAACCGGGCGGCCCGCATCCGGGCCAGCTCGGCGACCAACTCCGGATGCTCCGGGTCGAACAGGTACGCCAGCAGGTGCAGCGACATCGGCGGCTGCTCGCCGTACCAGCGGCAGGACAGTTCGGCACCGCGTACCAGGCGCAGTCCGGGCGGCAGCGCCCGCACGGCGGGTGCCCAGCCGGCGGTGGTGTCGTGGTCGGTGATCGCCACCACGTCCAGCCCGGCCTCGGCGGCGGCGCGGACCAGCTCGGCAGGACCGAGCGTGCCGTCGCTGGCCGTGGAGTGGGTGTGCAGGTCGATCCGGGGGCTCATCGCCCGACGCTACCGGGCCGGCGGTCAGCCACCGGTCACCACCACCAGCGGCTCGTCGTCGCGCAGGCCGGGGACGGTGACCCGGACGGCGGACCGACCGGCACGGACCCGCTCGGCGTCCACCCGGACCAGCGCACCGGTCGCGTCGGCGTAGTGCGCCACGTCCGGCACGCTCCAGGACACCGTGCCGGTCATCGCCGGTCCGGCGGGCTGGACCGGGACGGTCGGATCGAGTCGGGTCAGGTCGACCAGCAGCGCCCGGTCCTGCTCGCCGACGCGCCCGTTGACCAGCAGCCACCGCCCGTCCGGGGAGACCGCCCCGAGGCCGTCGCCCTCGATCGTGGGGCCGCAGGCCGGCGGGTCGGGTGGGCGAAGGTCCACCGGATCGAGCAGGGTCAGGCAGGCGTCCTCGGGCGTCTCGGCGGGCACCTCGCCGACCAGGCGTCCGTCCGGCAGCGCACCGAAGATCCGCTGGCTGGTCCGGTCCGTGCCCTCGTCGAGTGGGCCCGGACGCAGCGGCCAGAGCACGTGGCCGGGAAGGGCGGGGTCGAGTCGTACCAGCACCGCGCCGTCGACGAACCGCAGCGGTACGGCCGTGGCCGGCGCGTCGGCGCGTACGGTGCCGGTCAGTTCGCCGTCCACGATGCCGGCGGCGGCCAACACCCGGTCCTGCTTCCAGGCGACCTGCCGGCCGGACCGGTCGAGGACGATCTCGTCGGCGCCCGCCAGCAGCGCCCGGGCGGTCCCGTCGGCCGCCACCGCCCACAGCGACCGACCGGACAGCGACGGTTCGCCGACGGCCAGCCAGCCCCGCCCGTCGGTGAGACGGTGTACGCGCTCCACCGCACCGATCCCGATCAGGGTCACCCGGCGGCCCTGCGCGGTGGCGATCGTCCGGTTCACCAGCAGATCGACCTCGGCCAGCGGAGTCTCGGTGCTCGGGCCGGGCGGCGGCAGGCTGGTGCGGTACGCGTCCGGCGCGGGGTTGGGGTCGGCGATCACCACCCGGTCGGCCCCGTGCGGCGCGCGGTCGTCGCGAAGCTGCATCGCACCGGCGCTGACCAGCACGATCGCGGACGCGGCCAGGCTCATTCCGGCCACCGTGCGACGACGCTGGACGCGGTTGGCCCGGCGGAGCACCGTACTCGCCGGGTCGTGCGGGGCGCGTGGGGTCGCCACCTGCCGGGAGAACGTCTCCCGGACGGCGCGCTCCAACTCGTCCTGCGACACGTTGACGAGACGATCCGAAGTCCCGGTCCGGTTGTCACGACCTCGGGAAACGGTGTTCACCGGTGCTCACCGACCAGGGCGTCGTCCGGGTGCCGCAACGACGCCGCCCCGGGCGACGCGCCGGGTCGCAGGGCCGGGACCTCCGCGTCGGGTCGGCCCGCCGGAACCCGCGCGTCGGGTCGACCTTCGGGCGGCGCATCGGCCCGGGCGGTCGGGGGCGGCACGTCGGCCCGGGCGGTCGACGTGGACCGGGCGGCCGGGCGGCCGGTCCGGCGGGCGGCCGGCTCGGCCGGGGGCGTCGCGGTGCCCGGAAGGACGGCCGCCTCCTCCGCGCCGAGACGCCGCCGCAGCGTGGCCAGGGCGCGGGAGGTCTGGCTCTTGACGGTGCCCGGTGAGATCTCCAGCAGGGCGGCGGTCTGCGCCTCGGACATGTCCTCGTAGTAGCGCAGCACCAGCACCGCGCGCTGCCGGGCGGGCAGCGCGCGCAGGTGCCGCCAGAGCACGTCGCGGTCGAGTTGTTGCTCGATCGTGTCGGCGGCGGCCCGCTCCGGCAGCACCTCGGTCGGGCGTTCGCCGTGCCAGCGGCGTCGCCACCAACTCGTGGACGTGTTGACCATGACGCGCCGGGCGTACGGCTCGATCGCCTCGATGCCGCCGAGGCGCTTCCAGGCCAGGTACGTCTTGGTCAGCGCGGTCTGGAGCAGATCCTCGGCGGTGCCCCAGTCACCGGTGAGCAGGTAGGCGGTGCGCAGCAGCGCGGCGGAGCGGGCCGTGACGAAGTCACGGAACTCGTCCTCCAACGGATTGCTGCCGCCCACACGCCACCCCCGAACTGATCCTGCTCGGCAGCCTGCCACGGCCCGGGGTAGCGGGTCGAGGGCAAAAGGTGCGCGGTGGCTCCGATGTTCGGTCGGAAAGTTTCAGGCGCCGTCGTCGGCCTTGGCCTCGTCCTGCTCCTTGCCCAACCGCGCCTCGACCGCCTGCGGCTCGTACATCTCCTCGACCACACGCAGGTAGAGCTCGTTGGGGTTCGGCAGGTTCTTGACCTCGCGCAGCGCCTGCTCCTGACCGGCCGACTCCAGCACGAAGGTGCCGTAGTTGAGCGCCCGCCCGGCCGGTGTCTGCTCGTACTTCATGTCGGTGACCCGGACCAGCGGCATCATCGCGACCCGCCGGGTGATGATGCCGTTGACGACCATCACCCGCTTGTTGGTCAGGATGAACCGGTCGTACCACCAGTCGGCGACCTTCCAGGCCACCCAGCCCATCACGCCGAACCAGAGCAGCACGGCGATCGTGGTGAGCGCGCCGACGTTCTGCCCGGCGAGGAAGCCGGAGAGGTAGCCGAGCACGAAGGTGGCGGCGATCCCGACCAGGATCGGGGTGACGAGGTGGATCCAGTGCCGCTTCCACTCGCCCCGGTAGCGCTCGGTCGGGAAGAGGTAGCGGGCCACCAGCGAGCTGGGCTCGTCCTCCAGCGGCAGCACCCGCCGGGGTGTCATGCCACTGGCATCGGAGCGCAGCCCCGCCAGTTCCTCCTCGGAGATCTGCGGGGGCTGGTAGCCGCCCTCGGGGTCCCGTACCCAGGCCCGCTCGGAGCGCGTCTGGCCGGCGTAGGCCGGGCCGTCGCCGTAGCCGGCGTCGTCGGAGAAGGCGGGCCCGTCGGAGAGACGCGCACCGGACCCGAAACCCGGACCGTCGTCAGGATCGATCCGGGGAATCGGCTCGGTGTCGCGTTCCCGGCGCGCCCGGTCCGGGTCGTCGGGGTCGAAGGGTGGGCCGGAGGGGCTTCCCATCGGAGGCTAGGCGACCAGGCTGGTGAAGAAGTCGCCGAAGCCCTGCGCGATGTCCATGATCCCGCCGCCCAGAGACTTGAACACGTCCGCGGCTGAATTTGGCCGGTAGGCGACGAAGAAGATCAAGAAAGCGATACCGGCCCAGGTGAGGACCTTCTTGACCATGGCGGGCCATCCTCTCGCACGGCGCCGGGTTCCGATTACCGCAGCGGCACTCAGAGTATCAGCGTGGTGTCTTACCGTGAATATCTGCGTCCGTTCTCCGACATTCCGGGGGGCCGTCAGGCCTTCCCGTGCAGGTACGGAGATGGTGCGCCGTACACGAGTTCGGATGGCGTCCACTCGACCAGGTCGTGCAAGACCACGTCCTCGGCGAGCAGATGCCCCGCACTCGCCGGCCAGGCTATCGCATACAGCCACATTCCCCGAGCCTCGCCGGCGTACGCGCTTCGATCTGTCAGTGAACTCACGAGCCACAGTGGAGTGGGATGACCACCGACGCGGATTCCCGCGCGCCCGACATGACCGGGATGCCCGGGGCCGGGCTCGGTCAACGCCTCGGCCAACTCGGGTCCGGCGTCCGGGCCGGGAACTCCCGCGTACCTGGTACCCAGCCCGACGCCCGGCTCCTCGGCCACGAAGACCAGATCGGCCGGTCCACCGCCGAGCGGCGCCGGGCCGGCACAGGCGACGGCGGTCGCGCGTACCCCGATCCGGTCGTCACCGGCCCACGCCACGCCGGTGGTGGTCCACCCGGGAGGCAGCGGCCACGGACACCACAGCGGAACCGGCGGCTGCGCCGTCGACTGGATCCGCTCCACCACGCTGGCCACGATCTCGGCACCGATGTGCTCGGGTACGTGCAACGGTGCCACCGGTCCGCAGTCCGGGCAGCGCGACTCGGCGTGCATCAGGTCCGGTGTCCGCACGGACCCCCCACATCTGGGACAACTCACCGCAACAGTCACCACTCCACCGTCGCCCCGTCCGGGCGAGCCGTCAAGCGGAGCGGCACCTTCGCCCGGCGTGGCGCGCCGCGCGATCCACCGCAGGAGTGGCCGCCGGAGTACGTCCCGACGGCGGTTCAGCCCGGCGGCGGACCGGCGTGCGCGCGGATCCAGGCGTGCATGGCGATCCCGCTCGCCACGCCCGCGTTGATGGACCGGGTCGAGCCGTACTGGGCAATGGAGAAGAGCTGGTCGCAGGCGGCCCGCGCGGCGTCGGAGAGGCCGGGGCCCTCCTGACCGAACAGCAGGACGCAGCGCCGGGGCAGTGTGGTGGTCTCCATCGGACGCGAGCCGGGCAGGTTGTCGATGCCGACCAGCGGCAGGTCCCGTCCGGCCGCCCAGCCGGCGAACTGCTCGATCGTCTCGTGGTGCCGTACGTGCTGGTAGCGGTCGGTCACCATGGCGCCGCGCCGGTTCCACCGGCGGCGGCCGACGATGTGCACCTCGGCGGCGAGGAAGGCGTTGGCGTTGCGGACCACCGTGCCGATGTTGAAGTCGTGCTGCCAGTTCTCGATCGCCACGTGGAAGTCGTGCCGCCGCCGGTCCAGGTCGGCCACCACCGCCTCGCGCCGCCAGTACCGGTAGCGGTCGACCACGTTGCGCCGGTCGCCCTCGGTGAGCAGTTCCGGGTCGTAACGAGGGTCGTCCGGCGGGTCGCCGGGCCACGGCCCCACGCCGACGTCGAGCTGCTCACCGGTCACGACCACGCAGGGTACGCGTCACCGCGCCGGCCCCGACGCGACCCCGGCACCAGGTGCGGCGGCAGGTTCAGCGCAGGGCGAGTGCACCGCCGAGCCGGTCGAGGAAGCGGCGGTCGGCCGGAGCCAGCGCCGCGTCCGGCACCACCGCCGACGCGGTACGGCACACCCGGGCACCCACCGACTGCACCCACTGCCGGTACGCCGCCGAGTCGGCCGGGTCGGCCCGCCGCTGGAGCACCCGTACCGCCGTCCGGCACGTCGCGAGCAGGTCCCCCGGCTCGCCGGGACCCGCCTCGGCGTCCGGCGACCCGTCGTGACGCGCGTAGATGGCGGCCACCACCGCCCGGATGAGATCGCTGTCGAAGACCCGGCCGGCCGCCACCGCGTCCAGACCGGCGAGCCCGGCGGCCACCGGCGGGTACGCGCCCCCCGGGCCGGACCGGGCGGCGACCACGATCACCTGGCCGGGCAGGCCGGTGAGCAACTCCCACTCGGTGGCGGAATAGCCCGCGGCGATCGTGACCTGCACGCTGCGCTCGCTCATGGCGGGACCTCCGGCTCGAGCATATGTGCCGGGGCGGTGCGGAGTCAGGAGGAAGGCCGTTCCGCAGCGGCCACGCCGGTCGGACTCGGTGGTCGAAACCGGGGCCGGACGCAATGAGCGGCGGGGCCCTCCCCGGCACCCGCCGCCCACGCTCTGATGCTTCAAGATTCTGCCGTACGACCCTCCGACTGCACAGAGACCGAGGTCACATTTACCTTTTCGTTACATCACCCAACGTGACCAAACATCCGCCCAGAAGCGATCTCCGCAGGTCGAATCGGTCCTTGTCAACGCCAAAGTTACCGTGTCGTAGCAACAGTCGGCCTTGATCTCCTTGGAACCGCTCCCATCACTACCGGTCACGCAATTGCGACGTGCATTTGCGATCTGCGGACGCACCACGAGACCGATGGCGATCGATGCGGACAAAGGCTCCCAAGGCGGCCAGGACCGGGTTTTGGTGGCACCCCGGCGGGAATGCGTCGGGGTACGGTCGGGTTCCACCAGGCGTAGGCGTTCCGCGTGATCGGAGAGATAGACATGGCAACCGTCGAGCTGACCACGGACAACTTCGACCAGGTGACCGAGAGCGACGGCATCGTGCTGGTCGACTTCTGGGCCGAGTGGTGCGGTCCGTGCAAGCGGTTCGCCCCGGTCTACGAGCGCTCCTCGGACAAGCACCCGGAGATCACCTTCGGCAAGGTGGACACCGAGGCGCAGCAGGGCCTCGCCGCCAAGTTCGACATCCGGTCGATCCCGACGATCATGGCAATCCGCGACGGGGTGATCGTCTTCGCGCAGCCGGGCGCGCTGCCCGAGTCCGCTCTGGAGAACCTCATCGAGCAGGTCCAGGCGCTCGACATGGACGACGTCCGTAAGAAGCTCGCCGAGCACAACCACTGATCTCCCACGCCGACGGCCGGGTCCCGCATCGGTGCCCGGCCGTCGGCGTCCGCGCCCACCACCGTCTCCCGACTCGTCACATCTGTGACACGAGCCGGTCGACGGGAGCCTCACCAGGGCATCCGTGCCGTATCTTCGGCACCCGATGGATGCGTTGACGAACCACGGCCGCGCGATCCGGGTGGCGGCGACCGCACTCGGCCTGACCCTCCTGCTCGCCGGAACGGCCTGGGGCGACGACGACCACTTCCCGTTCGGTCCCTTCCGGATGTACTCCACCTCGGACCCGGCCGACGCCGACGCCCCGGACACCCGGGTGGAGGGCGTGGACACCACCGGTGCCGTGGTCGACCTCGGCGAGCGGGCGACCGGCATCCGACGCGCCGAGATCGAGGGCCAGCAGGCCCACTACGTCGCCGACCCGAGCCGACTGCGCGAGGTCGCCGACGCGTACGCCCGGCGTCGACCCGACGCGCCCCGGCTGACCGAGGTCCGGATCGTGATCCGCTGGCACGACATCACCGACCGCCGACCCACCGGACTCTGGTCCGACGAGACGGTCGTCCGCTGGCAGGTGAACCCGTGATCCGTTGGCTCACCGAGGCGGTGCCCCGCGGCCGGGTGGCCGCCTTCCGCACCCTGATCTACCTCTTCGTCGCCGCCGACCTGGTCGTCTTCACCCCCTGGGTACGCGCCAAGGTGGACGTACCCGGCGACATGTACCGACCGCTGTTCGTCGGCCGCCTGCTGCCGCTGCCCACCCCCGACCCGGCGCTGGTCGGCGTCGTCTTCTGGGCGCTGCTGCTGCTCGCCCTCGTCGCCGCCAGCGGACGGGCTCCCCGGCTGCTCGGCTGGACGGTCTTCGCCCTCTACTTCCAGTGGATGATCGTCGCGATGAGCTACGGGAAGGTGGACCACGACCGGTTCGCCCTGCTCGTCGCGCTCGCGGTGCTCCCGACCGCAGGCCGCGCCCGACACGGGGACCGCACGCTGACCGAGGCCGGTGGCTGGGCGCTGCGGGTCACCCAGATCGCGGTGATCTGCACCTACTTCCTCGCCGCCCTGGCCAAGTTCCGCTTCGGTGGCCTGGACTGGGCGACCGGCTCGGTGCTGGCCAAGGCGATCATCCGCCGGGGCACCGAGCTGGCCGACCTGGCCGCCCAGGTACCCCACCTGCTGCTCGTGGCGCAGTTCGGCATCCTCGCCTTCGAACTGCTCAGCCCGGTGATCTTCGTCCTACCCGCGCGCTGGCGACACGCCACGGTCGCCTTCTTCTACTCGTTCCACCTGGTCACCATCGCCACCATCACCATCTCCTTCGCGCCGCACCTGGTCGCCATGACCAGCTTCCTGCCGCTGGAGAAGGTCCGTCCGATACTGCTGGCACGACGACTGCTGAACCGCCGGACCAGCCCCGACCGCGCCGCTGCGGACGTAGGGATCAGCACACCACCGCAGCCGCGAGCCGAGGCGACACCGACGGCGTCCGGGACGCAGCCGGCCGACGGACCGTAGCGGCGCGTCCTGCGACTCAGCCCGCCGACGGACCGTAGAGGCGGTCGCGCGTCTCCTGGGGCAGTGAACAGGCGGCCGTACCGCCCGGCATCCGGTGCCGGTTGCGGGCCACCCAGCGGTAGACCGGCCAGGCGGTGGCGCGTACCGGCGGGAACCGCAGCCCGGCCCCGGCGATCCGCCAGAGTCGGCCACTGCCCGCCAGCAGCGCGGCGATGGCGTCCGGCCCGGCGGCCCGGTGCCCGTCCGCGCCGACCCACTGCACCGCCTCCTCGCACTCGGCCTCGGTCAACCCGAGCCGGTCGAGGTCGGCGAACTGCCAGGGCAGCACCGTGGCACCGGTCGGAATCCGGCGCTCGATGAACTCGGCACAGCGGGTGCAGAACGCGCAGTCCCCGTCGTAGACGAAGGTCGACCTCTCCATACCTGCCATCCTCCCCCGTCATCGGTCCGCGCACACCATGGTGTCCGGCGCGCCACTTGCAGCGATGTCGTACGTGTGTTCGAATGACGGTCATGCGCTGGGAGAACCTCGCCGCTCCCCCGGTCGAGGGAGATCCCGGAAGGGCAGCGCCAGCGACGCCACCCCTGCCGCTGGCGCTGCCCGACGCGGTGGTGCGCACCTTCGACACCCCCGGCTTCGCCGGCATGACCTTCTACGAGGTACGCGCCAAGTCGATCCTGAACAAGGTCCCCGGCACCTCCCGCGTCCCGTTCCAGTGGACGATCAACCCGTACCGGGGATGCAGCCATGCGTGTCGATACTGTTTCGCACGAAATACTCACACCTATCTGGACTTCGACGCCGGGGCGGACTTCGACCGGCAGGTGGTCGTCAAGGTCAACGCCGGTGAGTTGGTCCGGCGGGAGCTGGCCGCGCCGCGCTGGCGGGGCGCGCACCTGGCGATGGGCACCAACGTGGACTGCTACCAGCGGGCCGAGGGCCACTACCGCCTCATGCCGCCGATCATCGAGGCCCTGCGCGACTTCGCCAACCCGTTCTCGATCCTCACCAAGGGCACGCTGATCCTGCGCGACCTGCCTCTGTTGCGGCAGGCGGCCGAGGTCACCCGGGTCGGCGTGTCGTTCTCGGTGGGCTTCGTCGACGAGCGGCTGTGGCGCTCGGTCGAGCCCGGCACCCCGAGTCCTCGTCGGCGACTCGACGCGGTACGCCAACTCGCCGACGCGGGTTTCGCGGTGGGGGTGCTGATGGCACCGATCCTGCCCGGCCTCAGCGATTCCGACGAGTCGATCGACGGCACCGTGGCGGCCATCGCCGCCGCCGGGGCGGCCAGCGTGACGCCGCTGCCGCTGCACCTGCGTCCCGGTGCCCGCGAGTGGTACGCGCACTGGCTGGCCCGGGAACATCCCGACCTGGTCCCCCGCTACCGGGAGCTGTACCGGGCGGGCGCGTACGCCCCGCAGTCGTACCAGCGGGAGCTGACCGCACGGGTCCGCATCGCCGCCCGCCGACACGGGCTGCACCGACCCGATCCCGGTGAGCACCGTCAGGTGACGACGCCCGCACCGCCCGCCCCAGTACAGCTCAGCCTGCTCTGATGTGCTCCGGCCCGGATAGAGTCGGCTGGTGCGTACCGCTCAGCAGATCCTCGCCGACTCCGCCGTGATCGCCGTCGTGGGCGCGTCCCGCGACCCGAGCAAGGCCGCGCACGCCGTACCGGCCGAGATGCAGCGGCACGGGTGGCGGATCGTCCCGGTCAACCCGACCGCCGACGAGCTGTTCGGCGAGCCGGTGTACCGCTCCCTGGCCGACATCCCGCACCCGGTCGACCTGGTAGACGTGTTCCGGCCGGCCGAGGACGCCGTCGACGTGGTCCGTCAGGCGGTGGCGATCGGTGCCCCGGCGGTCTGGTTGCAGCTCGGCATCGTCTCCGCGCAGGCGCGGGAGATCGCCGAGCAGGCCGGTGTCGACTACGTCGAGGACCGCTGCCTGATCGTCGAGCGCGCCGCCGCCGGCCTGACCCGGCTCGCCTGACCTCCTCGCTCGCCCCCGCCCGGCGCCGAGCAAAGGTAGGCGACGGCCGGGCGAGGCGATCGGGCAAGCCACCGTCGGAGCGGGGTGTCCCGCGACTGCCGTGTCTAGTGCGGTGTCCAGGAACGGTCACCGGGCCGCGGCGGGTCCAGACGACGACCGGCGGCGCTGGAGTCCCTGGACACCGCACTGGTTCGGGCCCTGTCGAGCTGATAGCGAAGACGAATCGCGCTGTCCGGGCCGCTTGGCGGCCGAGGGCGGTGACGGCATAGACGGTTCAGCTCGACAGCCGGCCCGAAGGACGATGGAGACGGCGGAGCGGTAACGACGGGGTGGTGGTGGCGACGGGGGCTTCGAGCGTCTGCTCGACGGTGGGTCTTCCCGACAACCATGAGGACAGGTTCCATTACTGCGGGTAACGTCGAAGAACGTGAGCCAGCCACCGGAGCCGGACCAGCCGCCGTCGCCCTACGAGCCGCCGCCGGGCGGTCAGCAGCCGCCGTCCGGCCAGCCGTACAGCCGGCCGACGGGTGACCAGTACGGCTCACCCCAGGGTGACCAGTACGGCCAGCCCTCCGGTGAACAGTATGGTCAGCCCGCGTACGGGCAGCCGTCGTACGAGCATCCGGGGCAGTCGCCGCAGGGGCAGCAGTGGGGGCAGCAGCCGCCGTACGCGCCGCAGGGCCCGTACGGGCAGTACGGGCCGCCGTCGGCGCACCAGGGCGGTGGGGGCGGTGGAGGCACCAACGTGCTGGCCATCCTGTCGCTGGTCTTCGCGTTCGTCTTCGCCCCGGCCGGTATCGCCCTCGGTCATCTGGCCAAGCGCCAGCTCCGCACCAGCGGTGAGGACGGCGATCAGCTCGCCACCTGGGGGCTGGTGCTCAGCTACATCTTCACCGGTCTCTACCTGGTGTTCTGCTGCGGCTGGTTGGCGTTGGTCATCTGGGCCGGGTCGAGCGGTACGAACACCTGAGGACGGTCAGCGGAACTGCGACTCCCGCACGCTGTTGCCGCCGTCGACCACCAGCATCTGCCCGGTGATGTACGACGCCGCCGGTGAACAGAGGAACGTGATCGCCGCGGCCACCTCGTCGGGGGTGCCGGGGCGGCCCACCGGAGTGCCCAGACCCTGCTTGATCTCGGCCATGGTGGAGGCGGCGGTGTAGATGGTGCCGGGTGCGACCGCGTTGACGGTCACCCCGTCGGCGATCATCTCCATGGCCAGGGCGCGGGTCAGGCCCACCACGCCGGCCTTCGCCGCCGCGTACGCCGCCTCGGTGGGCAGGGCGTTGACCGGCCCGGCGGTGGCCGCCAGGTTGACGATGCGACCCCAGCCGCGTTCGGCCATCCCGCCGATGAAGGCCCGGCTGCACAGGAACGCGGTGGTCAGGTTCCGATCGATCTCGGCGCGCCACTCCTCGTAGCTGAGCTGGGCGACCGGCCGGAGCACCTCCGGGCTCGCCCGGCTGGCCAGCCCGGCGTTGTTGACCAGGACCTCCACGTCGCCGAGTTGCTCGGCGACGGCATCGGCCAGCGCGCCGACCTCCGATTCGTCGGTGAGGTCGGCGACGAAACCGGTCACCCCGAGTTCACCGGCCCGCTCGTGGATGCGGCGGGTGGTGGAGACGATCGCCACCCGGGCGCCGAGGTCGGTCAGCCGGCGGGCGGTGGCGTACCCGATGCCGTCCGCGCTACCCGCCCCGGTCACCAGGGCGACCCTGCCGTCCAGCCGCATGGTCACCGGCTCGGGCAGCGATGCCGGGGCGTCGTCCTCCGACGCGCTCGGTGTGGTCACCGGGCGGGGGCGTCGGGCCACTCCCGGGCGGCTGACGTCCCGCCTCGGTCTGCTGCCGGAACGGTCCGCCGCGCGCGCGTCAATCCCCATGCCGCGATCCTGCCTGCTGCCGCCGTGCCGGGCAACGCGCACCCGCTGCCGGGCGCGTCGCGCCCTACCCCGCGATGGCTACCCTGACTGCCACACATCGCGACGGAAGTGAGCCCGATGACACAGCCCCCACCGGCCGGTGGCTGGCCCGACCCCGCGTCGGCCGGTCAGCCTTCCAGTCCGCCGGCCGATCCTCTCCTGTCGGTTCCCGCGCAGCCCGCCGGGTACGACCCGTACCGGCCGGCCGATCCCTACCCGCCGATCGACTCGTACGCGGTGAAGTCCGATTATCCGCCTGCTCCCGCGCAGTACCCGCCCGCCGGCTACCCGCCGCCGGTGCAGCCCGGATACGGCTACGGCTATCCGCCGCGGAGCACCAACTCGATGGCCCTGGTCGCCCTGATCCTCTCGTTGATCGGGATCGGCTCGTGCATCACCGCGCCGATCGGCGCGATCATGGGACATGTCGCCATCCGTCAGATCCGGGAGACCGGCGAGGAGGGCGAGGGGATGGCGAAGGCGGCCATCATCGTCGGTTGGATCATCACCGCCTTCTTCGCGCTGGTGATGCTCGTCTACGTGGCGATCTTCATCATCTGGGCCGCCGCCGTGACCACCGTCTGAAACGGGTCGGCCCGTCCCGACCCGGGCTCGGGGCGGGCGGCCGGTCCGACGGACGTGTCGGTGGGAAAGCCGAGGTTCAGCGAGATCGGCGATCACGGTAATCTCATGCCGTGACCGGGGTGGATGGACCTGCGGATGATCTCACCGGCCGTCGGCTCGTGCTGGTGACCGGGGCCAGCTCCGGCATCGGGCTGGCCGCGGCGATCGACCTGGCGCGCCGTGGTGACCAGTTGGTGCTCGTCGGGCGGGATCCGGCCCGGCTGCGGACGGCCGCCGACGAGGTACGCGAGGCGTCCGGTGAACGTCCCGAGACGTTCCGCGCGGACTTCGCGGCCCTGGACGACGTACGGCGGTTGGCCGAGCAGGTGCGCGCCGCGTACGACCGGATCGACGTGTTGGCCAACAACGCCGGGGCGATCGTGCTCCAGCCGATCACCACGGTCGACGGTTTCGAACTGTCCATCCAGGCCAATCATCTGGCCCCGTTCCTGCTCAGCAACCTGTTGGCCGACCGGGTGGGACGGATGGTGGTGACCGCCTCCGGTGCGCACCGCAGCGGTTCGCTGGACCCGGACGACCTGAACCGGCCGCTGCGGCGGTACCGCCCGATGGGCGCGTACGGCACCAGCAAGCAGGCCAACATCCTGTTCACGGCCGAGGCGGCCCGACGGTGGCCGGCGGTCGACTCGTACTGCTTCCATCCGGGGGTGGTGCGGACCCGGTTCGGCAGCGACAGCCGGCTGGTCGCGTTGGGGATGCGGTTGTTGCCGCTGCGTGGCCCGGTCAAGGGGGCGCAGACGCTGGTGTGGCTGGCCAACCAGGACCGGGCCCGCCTGGTCGGCGGCGGTTACTACTTCGACTGCCGGCCGCGTCGCCCGCTGCGCAAGGCGTCCGATCCGCAACTCGCGGCCCGACTCTGGGCGGCCAGCGCGGCGGCGGTCGGCCTGCCCGCCTAGACCTGCCCGCCTGGGCGCGGTCGGGTGGCGCGGGCGCTGGCGAGCACGACCACGGCGACCCCGACCAACAGCAGCAGCAGGCCGGGCACGCTCGACGCGGCGGGCAGTTGCCCCAACCAGGCCCAGCCGATCAGGGCGGCGCCGGGCGCCTCCAGCAGGATCAGCACGCTGACCGTGGTGGCCGGGATCCGTCGCAGCGCGTAGCTGAACATCGAGTGTCCGAGCAGTTGGGCACCGGCGACCAGCGCGATCACGGCGAGCCAGGTCCCGGTGTCGAAGCCGCCCAACGGCACCCGGGCGACCAGGCAGACGACCAGCAGGACGAGTGCGCAGACCGCGTAGCAGACGGTGGTGTACGTGGCGGTGCTGACGGTGGCCCGGGCCCGCTCGCCCAGCGCGGTGTAGACCGCCCCGAACAGGCCGCCGGCCAGGGCCAGCAGGTCACCGGCGAAGGCGGTGCCGGAGACGGTGAAGTCGGCGCCGGTGGCCAGGATCGCCCCGAACACCGCCACCCCGATGCCGGCCCAGACACCCAGCGGCAGTCGGCGGCCCTGGAGGCGGGCGATCAGCCCCTGCCAGACCGGCTGGGTGGCGACCAGGGCGGTGGCGGCGGCGACCGTGGTGAGCTTCGCGCTCGGCATCCAGGCGGCGAAGTGGGCGGCCAGGGCCACCCCGGAGAGTACGCAGAAGACGGCCTCGCGCCTGCGCGCGCCGGTCAGCAGGGAGCGGAACTCGGTCCGTCGGCGAGTGATCGCGTACGGGCTCAGCACCGCGACCGAGAGCATGTTGCGCCAGAAGGCGATGGCCAGTGCGGGCGCGGCGGCGAACGCGATCAGCGGCGCGGACGAGGAGACCGCCACCACGGCGACGCCGAGTGCGCCGGTGGTGAGCAGATCGACCGGGGGACGGTGTGGTTCGGGTGGCACGAGACGCAATCCTCACACGACCGCGATGACCACTTTCCGTCAGCGGTCCGTTACGATCATGGGCAGCCCGTCGGGACCCCCTCACCCCGCCCGGAGGCGCTTCCCCATGCCCAGGTTCCAGGCGGTGCTGTTCGACTTCTTCGGCACGCTGACCAGTCCGGTCCAGCGCGGTCCCGGTCACCGCGCCACCGCGCAGTTGCTCGGTTGTCCACCGGAGACCTTCGTCGAGTTGCTCGACCGCACGTTCTACGAGCGTGCTGCGGGGCGCTTCGGCAGTGCCGAGGCGACGCTGCGCTGGTTGTGCGAGCAGGCCGGGGTACGGCCGACCGAGGAGGCGTTGCGGGCGGCGGCTGCGGCCCGGCTGGACGCCGTGCGTAGCGACACCCGGTTGCGGGACGAGGCCGTCCCGACGCTGCGCGCGTTGCGGGACCGGGGGATCCGGACCGGTGTGATCAGCGACTGCACGCACGAGCTGCCGGTGCTCCTGCCGGAGTTGGCCGTGGCACCGCTGCTGGACGTGCGGATCTACTCGGTGCAGGTGGGGCGCTGCAAGCCGGATGCGGCGCTCTATCAGGCGGCGTGCGCGAGATTGGGCCTGCGTCCGGAGGACTGCCTGTACGTGGGCGACGGCGGCAGTCAGGAGCTGACCGGTGCGCGGCGGGCCGGGCTGACGGCCGCCCGGTTGGCCGCCCCGGACCTGGTCGACCATCTGGTCTTCAACGTCGACACCGAGTGGACCGGTCGGGTGCTGGGTGCCCTCGGCGAGGTGGTCGAGTTGGTCGGGTCGGCGGGTGCCGACCGGCGGGAGCCGGTACCGGCCGGGCGGGCCGCACCGGTGACGGTGCCGTAGCGGACCCGGGACGGCAGGCAGCGGTGTGCCGTGGCGTTCCGGGGGCGGCGTGGTGGCGGGTCAGGACCGCCGGACGCGGTGCAACCGGAACGGCTTGCGGACGGCGCGGACGGCCGGCGTGGGACGGGGCGGCTCGGCGAGCGAGTCGGCGGGCAGGTCGGTGCCCTGGACCGGGGTGCCGCCGGGGGTCAGCCGGACCAGTGCGCAGTCGTCGGCAGCCCACCGGGCGACCAGGTCGGCGGTGGTGCCGGGGGCGTTCAGCCGCTTGGCTCCGACCAGTGGGGCCAGGGTGTCCCACTCGTCGGTGCCGGGCCGTACCCGGGTCACCCGGGCCGGCCAGGTGACGATCGCACCGCCGTGGTCGCCCCGCAGCGTCACCCGGGCCTCGTCGGCCTCGGCCAGCCCGGGCGCGGACTGCTCCCCCGGCCCGGCGACCACGAACAGGGCGCTCTCCAGGGGTACGCACCACAGGGCGAGAGGCGGCCCGTCCGCCACCGCGACCCAGGCCACCGAGGCCTTCTTCATCGCCTCGTCGACCAGGGGGCTGCTGTCACGCTCGTCGGTCACCATCACATCCTTGCGTACGGGTGCCCCGGCCGGTCAGCCGACGAACGGCGGCACCAGGATCTCGCCCCGGGCCACCGGCATGACGTGACCGGCCACGCTGGCGCCCAGCGCGGTCCCACCGGTGGCGGTCACCGTGCAGGTCAGGGTCGACGGTCGACCCATCTCGGCACCCTGCAAGACGGTGTACGACGAGCGGCCCTCGCCGGGCAGCAGGCCGGTGGCGACCAGCCACACGCCCAGTCCGAGGGCGGCCGAGCCGGTCGCCGGGTCCTCGGGCACGCCGAGGCCGGGGACGAAGACCCGGGCCCGTGCGGTTTGCGCGTCGGCGTTCCAGGAGAAGACGCTCACGTGTTCGATTCCGTACCGCCGGGCCGCCACCGGATTGACCTCGGCCCGCGCCAGCGCGTCGGGGCGTACCGGCAGGAACGGGAACTCCAGCCCGCAGCCGGCCACCCGGGGTGCCGGGCCGAGGTGGTCGTCGGCGGCCAGACCGGCCACCTCCAGCAGCGGCTCCGGATCGAACTCGGGCCCGAGGGTGGGACTGCCGCCGGTCAGCGTGGCACCGCCGTCGGTCACCTCGATCGGCAGCACCCCGGCACCGCACTCCTGGCTGACCTGTCCCGCCCCGAACATGCCCCGACGGCTGGCGGTCACCGCCGCGCCCACGCTGGGGTGGCCGGCGAACGGCAGTTCCTCGGTCGGGGTGAAGATGCGGGCCCGGTAGGTGGCGCCGACCTGGGTCGCGGGCAGCACGAAGACCGTCTCGGAGAGGTTGAACTCCCGGGCCAGGGCCTGCATCTGTTCGGTGGCCAGCCCGTCGGCACCGAAGACCACCGCGAGCGGGTTCCCCGCGTACGGACGATCGGTGAAGACGTCCACGATCTCGTAAGCCAAGGTCGACATGTTGGTAAAGACTAGGCCCTCCGGGCTGTCCGGAAGTGACAGCCGGGCGCCGACTCACACGTACGCCCTAGGCTGGTGCCCGTGAGCACGCCGACCCGGGTCTACCTCGCCCGTCTCGCCGGAGTCGCCGTCTTCGATCCGAACGGCGACCAGGTGGGCCGGGTCCGCGACGCCGTTGCTCGGCTCCGCACCGGCCAACGGCCGCCCGAGGTGGTGGGCCTGGTCGCCGAGATCCCGATGCGACGGCGGATCTTCCTCTCCATCAACCGGATCATCTCGATCGACGCGGACGCGGTGGTGCTCGGCAGCGGCACGTTGAACCTGCGCCGCTTCGAGAAGCGCCCGAACGAGTTGCTGGTGCTCCAGGAGCTGCTCGACCGTCGGGTGCAGCTCGCCCCGGACAACCGGGCGGCGACGGTGGTGGACGTGGCGATGGAGTGCAGCCGGGCCGGGGACTGGTCGCTGGCCCGGGTGGCGGCCCGGGAGCAGGCCGGCCGGTTGGCCCGCCGGGGCAACCTCCAGCAGGTCGAGTGGGAGAAGGTACGCGGGCTCAGCGGCCTCGCCGAGCCCGGGGGGACCGCCAACCTGCTGGCTGTGCTGGAGGACATGCGCCCGGCGGACCTGGCCAACGCGTTGCAGGATCTGCCGGACGCGCGCCGTAACGAGGTCGCGGCGGCGTTGGACGACACCCGGCTGGCCGACGTGTTGAGCGAGTTGCCCGAGCGGGACCAGGTGGAGATCCTCACCGCGCTGGGCCGGGAACGGGCCGCCGACGTGCTGGAGGAGATGGACCCGGACGACGCCGCCGACCTGCTGGGCGAGCTGCCGCCGCCGGAGCAGGACGTGCTGCTCGACCTGATGGAGCCGGACGAGGCCGATCCGGTCCGGCAGTTGCTGAAGTACACCCCGGGTACGGCGGGCAGCGTGATGACCTCGGAGCCGGTGATCCTGCCGCCGGACGCGACGGTGGCGGAGGCCCTGGCCCGGATCCGGGAACCGCAGCTCTCCCCGGCGGTCGCCGCGCAGGTCTTCGTGTCCCGTACGCCGATGGCCACGCCGACCGGCCGCTACCTGGGCATGGTGCACTTCCAGCGGTTGCTCCGGGAGCCTCCGGCCGATCTGCTCGGTGGGGTGGTGGTCAACGACATCGACCCGTTGCGGCCGACCACGCCGCTGCCGGAGATCACCCGCCGGATGGCGACCTACGACCTGGTCGCCATGCCGGTGATCGACCGGAACAACCGGCTGGTGGGTGCGGTCACGGTCGACGACGTGCTGGACCATCTGCTGCCGCCGGACTGGCGGGATCGGGACGCCGTGCCGAGCCCTGCACCGGAGGCCGCGGACGACGCGGCGTCCGCCGACGTGAGCACGGAGCGAGTCGATGACTGAGCAGCGGCGCACCGAGCGCCTGGACCTGCCCCGGGAGCCGCGCGGCCTGAAGCTGCCCCGGGTCGACCAGGAGACCTTCGGTCGGTGGTCGGAGGCGATCGCGCGGGGCATGGGCACGGCGAACTTCATCGTCTACATGACGCTGTTCATCACCCTGTGGTTCGTCTGGAACACTCTCGCCCCGACGACGCTGCGCTTCGACCCGTACACCTTCACGTTCCTCACCCTGGTCCTGTCGATCCAGGCGTCGTACGCGGCGCCGTTGATCCTGCTGGCGCAGAACCGCCAGGCCGACCGGGACCGGGTGGCGTTGGACGAGGACCGGCGCCGGGCGGGCATGCAGAAGGCCGACACGGAGTACCTGGCCCGGGAGATAGCGGCGTTGCGGATCGCGATGGGCGAGGTGGCGACCCGGGACTTCCTCCGGTCCGAGTTGGCCCGGATGGCCGAGGAGTTGGACGAGGCGGCGCAGCGGCGCCAGCGCTTGGAGCGGCGGCTCCGGCAGGAGTCGGCGGCGCGGGGCGACGACGCGGACCCGCTGGACGAGCCGCGCGACGAGATGGACGGGGATCTTCTCGGGGACGGGCGGCGGGACAGCGACACCCCCCGCCACTCCTGACCCCTGGTCATCGACTGGCTCACACCGTCGCCGCTGACACCGGGGGCGGATCTCGACCGACGTAGCATTGCGGGCATGTCAGCTCCCGTCAGCACCGTCCACGACGCCGTCCAGGCCGCCCTGGCCACCGTCAACGACCCGGAGATCCGCCGACCGATCACCGAACTCGGCATGGTCAAGGCCGCCGAGATCGGCGACGACGGGGTGGTCCGGGTCGCGCTGCTGCTCACGGTGGCCGGTTGTCCGTTGAAGGACAAGCTGCGGGCGGACATCACCGCCGCGGTGGGCGCGGTGAGCGGGGTCACCGGCGTCGAGATCGACTTCGGTGTGATGAGCACCGAGCAGCGCCAGCAGCTCCAGGCCACGCTGCGCGGCGGCGGGGCGTCCGAGGAGCCGGTCATCCCGTTCGCGCAGCCCGGTTCCCGCACCCGGGTGTACGCGGTGGCCAGCGGCAAGGGTGGCGTGGGCAAGTCCAGCGTGACGGTGAACCTGGCGGCGGCGCTGGCCGCCCGGGGCCTCTCCGTCGGAGTGGTGGACGCGGACATCTACGGCCACTCGGTGCCCCGGATGCTCGGCGCGGACGGTCGCCCGACCCGGGTCGAGGACATGATCATGCCGCCGGAGTCGCACGGCGTGAAGGTCATCTCGATCGGCATGTTCACCGCCGGCAACGCCGCGGTCGTGTGGCGCGGGCCGATGCTGCACCGCGCGTTGCAGCAGTTCCTCGCCGACGTGTACTGGGGCGACCTGGACGTGCTTCTGCTCGACCTGCCCCCGGGCACCGGCGACGTGGCCATCTCGCTGGCCCAGTTGCTGCCCAACGCCGAGATCCTGGTGGTCACCACGCCGCAGGCGGCCGCCGCCGAGGTGGCCGAGCGGGCCGGCGCGATCGCGTTGCAGACCCACCAGCGGGTGGTCGGTGTGATCGAGAACATGTCCTGGCTGGAGCTGCCGGACGGCTCCCGGATGGAGGTCTTCGGCGCCGGTGGCGGGCAGACCGTGGCCGACTCGCTGACGCAGACCATCGGCGCGCAGGTGCCGCTGCTGGGTCAGGTGCCGCTCGACACCCGGGTCCGGGAGGCGGGCGACGAGGGGAACCCGATCGTGCTCTCCGCGCCGGACTCCCCGGCGGCGAAGGCGCTGGGTCAGGTCGCCGACCGGCTCGCGGTGCGCCGGGACTCGCTGCTGGGCAAGCCGCTCGGTCTCACGCCGGCCGGACGCTGACGGGTCGGCGCGCCGTCAGGTGATCTCGTCGTAGCTGACGGCGCGCGGGGCCGGCGGGGACGCTGCCGGTACGGAGGTACGCGCTGCGGACGGCGTGGCGGCGGGAGTCCTCGGGTCGGCGGCGGTGGCGACGTCCTTGAGGTCCTTGTGCACGCCGCTGACGTCCGCCCGGAGGTCGTCGTAGACGCCCTGCAACGGTTTGCGGATCGCCTGCTCGTCCTCTTCGCTGAGCAGGTGCTTGCGGATGAACGCCTTGGGGTGCAGGTCTTCGAGCTGGATGTCGGTGCCGAGTTCCTTGCTGAGGTCGGTGGTGGCGTTGCGCGCCATGTTCCGCAGGTTGCGCACCATCCGCAGGCCGTCGCTGATCACCTGCGGCAGCCGGTCGCCGAAGATCAGCAGCGCCAGCAGCAGCAGCGCACCGACCTCCCACACGTTCAGGTTCTCGAACACCCCGTCCTCCTCCCCCGGCTACCGCAGCCCAGAGTACGCACGTCGGGGGCCCGGCCAGAAGGGGTTCTGCGAGGTCACTTCGCGTCCGCCGCCAGCGTGACCGAGGCGTTCTGCCGGTCACTGCCGCGCCGGTACTCGACGGTCACCACCGAGCCCGGGGCGTACTTGCGGACCAGGGCGATCAGGTCGGTCGGCTCGGTCATCGGCCGTCCGTCGAGCCGCAGGACGACGTCACCGGCCCGGAGTCCGGCACCGGCCGCCGGCCCCGCCGGTTCCACCGCGGCGAGGCGGACACCCGATCCGCCGGTGTTCGCGCCGGGCCCGCCCACCTGTGCGCCGATCACCGTACGCCGAGCCTTGCCGGTGCCGATGATCTCCTGGGTGATCCGCTTGGCCTGGTTGATCGGGATGGCGAAGGCGAGACCGATGTTGCCGGCCTCCTGGCCGTCCGCGACCAGGGACTTGATGGTCGAGTTGACGCCGATCACCCGTCCCGCCGCGTCGACCAGCGGGCCGCCCGAGTTGCCGTGGTTGACGGCGGCGTCGGTCTGGATCGCGGCGTAGTAGCGGGTCGGGCCGCCCGGCTCACCGGCCTGCATGGTCCGGTCCAGCGCGCTGACGATGCCCGAGGTGACCGTGTTCGCCAGCGACAGCGGCGAGCCGAAGGCCAGCACCGGGTCGCCGACGGCCAGGGCGTCGGAGTCGCCGAACTCGACCGGCCGCAGACCGGTACGTGAGACCTTGATCACGGCGATGTCGGACTCCGGGTCCTGACCCACCACGGTCGCCGAGTCGGTGCTGCCGTCGTTGAAGACCACCGACGCCTTGCCGCCACCGGCGACGACGTGGTCGTTGGTGATCACGTGTCCGTCGGTGCTGACGATGAAGCCGGAGCCCTCGCTGGTGCCGCCGACCCCCGCCACCCGGACGGTGACCACGCTGGGCAGGACCCGCTCGGCCACCCCGGCCAGCGACTCCGGCGGGCGCTGGGCGAGCGTGGGGGCGGTGCCCGGTGCGGCGCCGAGCACCGGCCCGGCCGCGCCGCCACGGACCGCGAAGGCGTACCCGAGGGCACCGCCGAGCGTGCCGGCGAGCAGGGCGGCCAACAGCGGGACCAGCAGCATCTGGCGCAGTCCCGGGCGTCCGGGCGCGTCCGGGTCGGTGACCCGTTCCGGCTCGGCACCGGCGACCGGTGCCACCGGCACCACCACCGCCGTCGGAGCGTTCGGGTCCCGCCACGGGTCGCTCAGCGCGTCGGACCACCACGGTGAGGCGCCCGGTGGGGCGCCCTCGCGTGCCGACGAGCCTGCCGGCGGAGTTCCGGGCACCGGCTGTCCCGCCGGTACGCCGCTCGCGCCGGGCTGGCGCCAGTCCCAGCCGTCGGTCACTCGGTGCCTCCCAGTCCGTCCCCCGGTGTCCCGCGATCCGGCGATCGGACGCCGCCCCGATGCCGTCGACGGGATACCGCTTCCAGGATTGCACGGATGTGCCGCATGGGGTCAGCGGTTGTCACTGCGGGTGGACGCGCGGCTGCGCCGGTGGCGGGCCGCCTCTAGAGTCACAGTGCCCACCCGCCCTGCGCATCATGCTCGCCGCCCGGAGGTGTCCCATCGCCACGGTCGCCGGTTCCGGCAGTTCGACGAACCCGGCTCTCCAGTTCGCCGAGTCGTACGTCACCGAGGATCTCGTGCTCCGGACCGCCCGCAGCCTCGCCCGGGAGGTCGGACTCGACGCGGTCACCCCCGGCGCGGGCGCCGCGTTGCGCCTGCTCGCCGCCGCCGGGAACGCGCGGGCGGTGGTCGAGATCGGCACCGGCACCGGGGTCAGCGGCGTCTGGCTGCTGCGCGGGATGCGGGCCGACGGGGTGCTCACCACCATCGACGTCGAGGTGGAGCACCAGCGGATCGCCCGCCGGATCTTCGCCGAGGCCGGTTTCGTCGCCGGCCGGACCCGCATCATCACCGGACGCGCGCTGGACGTGCTGCCGCGGCTCGCCGACGGCGCGTACGACCTGGTCTTCGTCGACGCCGAGGCGACCGGCTTCAGCGCCTGCGTGGAGGCGGCGCTGCGGCTGCTGCGGCCGGGCGGGGTGCTGGTCCTCAACGGCACGCTGGCCGGGGGCCGGATCGGTGACCCGGCCGCCCGGGACGCGGAGACGGTGACGGTGCGCGAGACGATCAAGGCCATCCGCGAGTCGGAGCACTGGGTCCCGGCGATGCTGCCGGTGGGCCACGGGCTGCTGGCCGCGGTGCGCTGCTGAACCGGGCGCACCGCCGCCGGGCCGCCGGTCAGGAGAGGGTCGCCAGCCAGCGCAGCAGGCCGCGTACGCCCCAGCCGGTCGCGCCCCGGGTCAGCTCCGCGTCGTCGCGGTCGCACCAGGACGGCGCCGACATGTCGATGTGCAGCCACTGCGGGCGCAGCTCGCCGGTGAACTCGCGCAGGTAGAGCGCGGCCAGCACCGATCCGGCGCCCTGCGTGGGTGCGCTGTGCAGGTCGGCCACGTCGCTGCCGAGGTGCTCGACGTAGTCGGCGGCAAGCGGCATCCGCCAGGCGGACTCGCCGGCCGCGTCGATGGCCGTCAGCAGGTCTGCGGCCAACTGGTCGTTGTCGCTGTAGAGCGCGCCGATGCGGGTGCCGAGCGCGACCGCGTTCGCCCCGGTCAGCGTGGCCAGGTCGATCAGCAGGTCGGGCTTGAGCTCCTGCACGGCGTACGCCAGCGCGTCGGCGAGGACCAGCCGTCCCTCGGCGTCGGAGTTGGTGGTCTCGCTGGTCAGGCCGCCGTAGTGCCGGATGACGTCGCCGGGGCGGAACGCCGAGCCGCTGACCATGTTCTCGGCCAACGGGGTGAGCGTGGTGATCCGGACCGGCAGCTTCAGGGCCGCCGCGCCGAGGGTGGCCGCGACCACGGCCGCCGCCCCGGCCATGTCCTTGCGCATCAGCTTCATCGCCGGCACCGGCTTGATCGAGATGCCGCCGGTGTCGAAGGTGATGCCCTTGCCGACCAGCACCACGTGGGTCCGGGCGTCGGCCGGATGCCAGTCCATCTCGACCAGGCGGGGGGCGCTGGCCGAGCCGCCGCCCACCGCGAGGATCCCGCCGAACCCCTCGGCGGCCAACTGCTCCGGCTCGCGTACCCGGACCCGGAGTCCGGGCAGGTCGGCGGCGGCGTCGGTGACCTGGGTGGCGAACCACTGCGGGTTCTTGACCGAGGAGGGGGTGTTGGTCAGGTCGCGGGCCAGCCGGGTCATCTCGGCGGTCGTCCGGGCCGTGGCGACGGCCTGGGCGTACGCGTCGGGGTCGGTGACCGCCAGGTCGACCCCGGTCAGCGTCGGGGCGTCCGGGTCGTCGCCGAGGCGGAACCGGTACGAGCCGAGCAGCAGGCCCTCGACCAGTCCGCGCACCGCGTCGGGCGTCACCTGCGTCGGCAACGCCACTGTGACATGAGTCTCATCTCGGGCCGCCCGGACCAGTCCGGCACCCGCCGCGCGCCAGGCCGCCTCGTCCGCCGCACCCACACCGAGCAGCACGAGCCGGGCGGGGGTGCCGCCCGGTCGTACCTGGGTGTGGACCTGACCGGCGCGGCCGGTGACCCGGGCCGGCCCGACCAGCGCGGCGGCCTCGTCGGCGATCCCGGTGGGCAGCGTCGCCCCGGTGGGCACCGGCTCGGCCGACGAGTCGTCGCCGGCAGCGGATCGGACGGGCAGGGCCAGGACGTCGAGCCGGTCCGGCTCGGCGGTCAGACGGATGGCGAGCACGCGGAGCCGTACCTCCTGGGATTTTCGCGGGTCGGGTGCCCGGCGAGATGGTGTGAAGGCCCTGAGCCACCGGCTAAGCCGGTGGCTCAGGGCTTGACGAACCGTCCGCGGCGGCGAGCGTCGCCGACGAACCGGCCTTGTCTCAGCCGGCGGCCGCCTTCAGCGCGTCACCGAGCGCCGTCGCCTCGTCGGGAGTCATCTCGACGACGAGCCGGCCACCGCCCTCCAGCGGGACCCGCATGACGATGCCCCGGCCCTCCTTGGTGACTTCCAGCGGACCGTCGCCCGTCCGCGGCTTCATCGCCGCCATGTTGTCTCCCCTCAGACCTACACCAGGGTCGGTGGGTTGCCCCACAGCCACTTCGCCATGACCACCCGCGATGTGCACGGGAGGTGTCGAGCAACGATTTTCCCTGATGAACACCGCCGGACCCAAACCGAAGCAGCATTGATGTAACAGCATCTAGCTTATCGCGAGTTGGCCTGTCACAATGTGCGGTCATGCAGGCACGGTCGGCACTCTTCGACCTGTACGGCGACCACCTTCGGCCCCGGGGTGGCCGCGCACCCGTTGCCGCCCTGGTAAAGCTGCTGGCGCCGCTCGGGATCGCCCCACCCGCCGTACGGACGGCGGTCTCCCGCATGGTCCGTCAGGGCTGGCTCGAACCGGTCAAACTGACCTCCGGGCCGGGCTATTCGATCACACCCAAGGCGGCCCGGCGACTCGACGAGGCGGCCTCCCGGATCTATCGCACCGGACGGGTCACCTGGGACGGCCGGTTCGACCTGTTGGTGCTCGACGCACCCACGGCACGACGCGACCGCCAGCGGCTTGCCGCCAACCTGCGGTACCTCGGCTACGGCACGCTCGACGAGCAGACCTGGGTGGCGACCCGCCCGGCCGAGGACGTCGACCTGCTGCTCAGCGAGGCAGGCGTCCGGTTCGAGCGGTTCAGCGCCGCGCACGCCGCCGGGACGCCGGGCGCGATGGGCCTGGTCCGTCGGGCCTGGGACCTCGCCGAGATCGGCCGGGCGTACGAGCAGTTCGTCACCGAGCAGCGCACCCTGCTCGGCGGCGTCTCCGCACGCAGTGGCGACGAGGAGGCGTACGCGGCCCGGTTCCGGCTGGTGCACGCGTGGCGTACGTTCCTGTTCCGGGACCCGCAGCTACCACCGGCGCTGCTCCCCGAACGCTGGCCCGGCACCGCCGCGGCCGGCTTCTTCGACCGGCACGCGGCCCGGCTCCGGCCGGCCGCCGACCGGTACGTCGAGCAGTGCCTCGACGGAGGACACCGGATCGCACGACAGAAGGGTCGCCACACGTGACAGAGCCGCTCATCGTCGACCGCACGGATGCCGTCGCCACGCTCACCCTGAACCGCCCGACGGCGATGAACGCGCTCGACGTGGCGCTCAAGGAGGCGCTCCGGGACACCCTCGCCGAGCTGGAGGCCGACCGCAGCGTCCGGGCGGTGGTGCTGGCCGGTGCCGGCGGGAACTTCTGCGCCGGTCAGGACCTGCGCGAACACGTGACCACGCTGGAAGACGGCGCGGGCCGACCGCTGGACACGGTGGCGCTGCACTACAACCCGATCGCCGCCCGACTGGCCAACCTGGCCAAGCCGGTGGTGGCCGCGGTACGCGGGATGGCCGCCGGTGCGGGCGCCTCGCTGGCGTTCCTCGCCGACTTCCGCGTCGGCGGGCCGTCGACCAGCTTCCTGATGGCGTTCGCCAAGGTCGGGCTCGCCGCCGACACCGGCGCGTCCTGGACGCTGCCCCGGTTGGTCGGCCACGCCAAGGCCGTCGAGTTGCTGATGCTGGCCGAGCCGGTACGCGCCGACGAGGCCGCCCGGCTGGGCCTGCTCACCCGCCTGCTCGACGACGACGGGCAGGTGCTCACCACCGCGCAGGAACTCGCCACCCGGCTCGCCGCCGGCCCGACCGTGGCCTACGCGGCGATCAAGCGTCAGCTCTCCGTCGCCGACGCCGGCACGCTGGCCGACGCGCTGGCCGCCGAGGCGAAGGCGCAGGCGATCTGCGGCGGCACCGCCGACCACCGGGCGGCCACCGTGGCCTTCGTCAACAAGCAGAAGCCGGTCTTCGAGGGACGCTGACCCGGGCGGGTCAGTCGTCCTCCTCCGGGTCCTGGTTGGCCTCGGCGCCCAGCACGAAGGCCTGCATGGCCAACTCGTCGCCGGAGGGCGAGACGAAGGCGGGCAGCTCCCGGGGGCCCAACTCCTGCACGTACGCCCAGAACAGCCGGACCGCCTCGGCCGGCGAGTCGGCCTCGATCGGCAGGTCCAGGCTGACCAGCCAGGTCCGCCGCTGCGGCGCCGGGCCGAGCCGGTCGGCCAACTCGCGGAACGTCACCGGGTCGAGCGCGGTGACCGGCCCGTCGAGGGTCAGTGTCTCCGCCGGCACCGGCTCGTCGAAGGCCCGCCGGGTGTACGTGACCACCAGCGCGTCGGGACCCCGGTCGGACTGCGGATCCTCCGGATCGTCGGGACCCTGACCCGTGGGCACGGCGACCCGGCCCAGCGCCACCAGCCGGGGCGGCTCGTCGGCGAGCACCGCGATCTGGTCGCCGGGTCCGGGCAGGAGACGGTCGTCCAGCCCGGTAAGTTCCAGCGTGTCGTGGTGCACGAGCCGCTCGGCGTCGTACCTGCCGGGCGGCAGCAGCACCGCCCAGGCTCCGGTGCCCTCCGCGTGGCTCGCGCCGCTGCGCCGGTGCGCGGTGTCGGTCGTCATGTCCTCATCTCATCACGTTCGCCCGGGTCGCCACGACGTGGCAGCCCGCCAGGTGATCGTCGACCATCCCGGTCGCCTGCATCAGCGCGTACGCGGTGGTCGGGCCGACGAACCGGAAGCCGCGCCGCTTGAGCGCCTTGGCCATCGCGGCGGAGGCGTCGGTCGACGCCGGCACCCCGGTCAGCGCGGTGGGACGGGCCCGGTCGGCGGACGGCGCGAACGACCAGAGCAGCGCCGACAGCCCCTCCGGCAGCTCCAGCGCGGCCCGCGCGTTGGCGATCGCCGCCTCGATCTTGGCGCGGTTGCGGACGATGCCCGCGTCGGCCAACAGCCTCGTCACGTCGGCCTCGCCGTAACCGGCCACCGCCTCGATCCGGAAGTCGGCGAAGGCGGTCCGGAACGCCGGGCGCTTCCGCAGGATCGTCAACCAGGACAGCCCGGACTGGAACGCCTCCAGCGTCATCCGTTCGAACAGCGCGTCGTCGCCGTGCAGCGGGCGACCCCACTCGGTGTCGTGGTAGACCGCGTAGTCGGGCGTGCTCGCTCCCCAGGCGCAGCGGGGCAGCCCGTCGGCACCGATCACCAGTTCAGTCACGGCGCCCAGGCTACGTCGCGGGGGTGACCGTCGCGGCCCGAAGGATCGGCCGCAGCGAGGTACTGATTGGTGATCGGGACCTGCTCGACGACGCCATCACAGATCCGTGGGTCGAGCGGTGAGTCGCGGCATCCTCGACACCCGCATCCTTATCGCCACCGACGAGGGCGCTCCGGTTGGCACGGTTGAGTGCCATCCAACGTCGATTTGATCCACTTCCCATCGACGAAGTGATCGCCGATAGCTACGCACGGCTCGCCGCACGTGTCGTCGAGAACGGCCGCCAGCCGCGAGCGAGGGGGATGGACCTGCTCATCGCGGCAACCGCACACGCTCATGACGCCGCCGTGTACACCCGCAACGCCGAGGATCTCGCAGGGCTCGAAGACCTCATCACGTTCCGCCCGATCTGATCTACACGCCGCCCGCTGACGAGGAAGCTCGTGGTGCTCGCGGGTCTGCCCAAAGCGGAACAGATCGAGCGCCCACCCCACCGCCGGACACCGTGAGGCGGCTCAGCGATCGGCGGGGTGCACCGGGTCAGGGTATGCGGCCCTGCTCGACCTGCCGGGCGAACCGGCGCAGCGCCTGGGTGAGGCTGAACTTCGAACCGGGCCAGAGCACCGGCCAGGCCGCCCGACCGGCGGTGCCACCGGGCAGGTGGAACCACTCGTGCCAGACCACCTGGGTACGCCCGCCCGCCAGCGGCGTGCAGCGCAGTACACCGGGGCCCCGCAGCAGCGTGCCGCAGTGCACCACGCCGATCTCGTACGGCGTGTCCACCCGGACGACCCGCATCTTGTCCCGCAGCACCGCCGGACCGAGCGCGGTGACCGCCTCGACCAGGCTGCCCTCGCCGCCGTCGCCCTCGACCACCCGCACTCTGGTGAACGGGATCCAGTCGGACTGCCGTTCCCAGGCGAGCAGGGCCGCGAAGACCTTCTCGGCCGGGGCGTCGACGATCACGGTCGCGGTGACCTCGCCGGCGCCCGGCTGAGCCGCCTGGCGAAGATCGTCCTGCCCCTCCGGATCGCTCACGCCGACTCCGAGCGGACCACCGGCCCGCGCGGCTCGGCCTCCGGCGCGTCGTCGGAGGTGCGTCCTGCCGCCTCGACGGGCGGGGTGATCTGCTGATCGCCGGTCGGCGTGCCGCCCTCACCACCGGTCGCGGTGGCACCCTGGCCGCCGGTCGGCGCGGTCGCCGCCGGGGCAGTCGTCGGCGCGTCCTTGGCCTTCGTCGCGGCAGACCCGCCGGTACCGGACGCGGCGGCGGTGCCGGTGGACGCGGCGGCGTTCGCCGGGGTGACGGAGATGTCGGAGACCGACGGGGTGGACGCGTCGGGGGCCGCCGGGGCGGTGTCGGCGGCAGGGCCGGTGGCGAGACCGGCGGACTGCTCGCGGGCGCGCTGCAGGGCGTCGGCCTCGGCCGTCCGCCCGTCGCGCAACGCGGTCACCTCCGCCTCCAGCACACCGATCAGCTCGGTCTTGTAGCCGATGTCGTACGCCGCCCGGCGCAGCGCCTGGTCGACCTGGGCCATTCGATATCCGCGCAGCGCGGTGTCGAAACGTACCTCGCCCACGTCCGACTCGCGCAGTGGACGGTCCCCGGGCAGCGGCAGCGCGCGTCCGTCCGCCTCGACCGGCACCAGGCCGGGATCCCGGCCGGTGACCAGCACCGTCACCCCGAACACCACCGCCGCGACGGCGACCGCCACGACCAGCAGGAGCAGAAGCTGACCCATAGCACTGATCGTGGCATGTCGACGGCCCCGGAGCGACCCCACCCGGCGCGCCGTACCGGACGGTGCCCGTGACCTGGCACCGGATAGCGTCGTGGAGGCCGACGGGCGAGCGACCGGCGGCGTGCGGCGATGGAGGAGGCGGCGTGGCCGGGGAGCTGCGGCTCGGTGGACGGACGTTCGGTCCCGACGAGCTGGTGGTGATGGCGATCGTCAACCGCACGCCGGACTCCTTCTTCGACCGGGGTGCGACGTTCGAGGCGGACAGCGCGCTGCGGGCGGTGGCCCGCGCGGTGGACGAGGGCGCGTGGATCGTCGACATCGGCGGGGTGAAGGCCGGGCCGGGTGCCGAGGTGGACGTGGCCGAGGAGATCCGGCGGACGGTGGACACCATCGCCGCCGTCCGGGCCGCCTTCCCGGAGGTGGTGATCTCCATCGACACCTGGCGGGCCGAGGTGGCGGTGGAGGCGGTCGCCGCCGGGGCGGACCTGCTCAACGACACCTGGTCGGGTGCGGACCCGGCGTTGGCCCGGGTCGCCGCGCGGACCGGGGCCGGGCTGGTCTGCTCGCACGCGGGTGGGCTGAGTCCGCGTACCAGGCCGCACCGGGCGGCCTTCGACGACGTCGTGGCCGACGTCGTGACGACGGTGACCGGGCTCGCCGAGCGGGCGGTATCCCTCGGGGTACGCCCCGACGGGATCCTCATCGACCCGGCGCACGACTTCGGCAAGAACACCCGGCACTCGCTGGAGATCACCAGGCGGCTCGGTGAGCTGGCCGACACCGGGTGGCCGCTGCTGGTGGCCCTGTCGAACAAGGACTTCGTCGGCGAGACGCTGGACCTGCCGGTCGCCGAGCGGCTGGAGGGGACGCTCGCCGCCACGGCGGTCTCCGCCTGGCTGGGCGCGCGGGTCTTCCGGGCCCACCAGGTGCGTCAGACCCGCCGGGTGCTGGACATGGTGGCGTCGATCCGGGGCACCCGCCCGCCCACGGTCACCCGGCGCGGGTTGGCCTGACCCGACCGCGGCGGTGCGGGCCCGGCCGGGGTCAGGTCCAGTCGAGGATCCGGCGACGCCAGGCGTAGAGCAGGCCGAGCGCGAGGACCGCCACGAAGATCGCCATCTCGACGACCGTGACCAGGCCGAACCCGGGCCGGTCGAAGACCACCGCCCAGGGGAAGAGGAACACCGCCTCGACCGCGAACAGCACGTAGAGGTAGGCGTAGACGTAATAACGGATCTGCATCTGCGCCCAGTCGCCGCCGACCGGGTCGACACCGCATTCGTAGTTGGCCCGCTTGCCGGGCGGGTCCGCCGGGCGGGCCGGGCGCAGCACCCGGTTGGCGGCGAAGGCGACGACGAGGAAGAGGACGCCGACGAGCAGCAACAGCCCGAGCGTCGCGTACGAGCCCAGGTAACCGGTCACGATCGGTCAGCCTACCGGCGAGAGCCCTCGGCGGGCCGGGTCAATCCCTGGCGGTCCGCCCGGATTGGGCGGTGATCTGGATTACGGCGTGCCGGGCGAAACCCCCCAAGGGGCCGCATAAACCCCCACAATCCAGTCCCAGTCGGCGGACCTCCTGGGCAGGCGGAGCCTCGATCCGACGTAGGCTCTGGGTGAGGGATGACAGGCGGGCCGGACCTTTCGCGGACGGCCGGTGCAGCGGCGCGTCAAGGAGGTCTCGTGGCCGGGCAAGGCGAGGTCACCATCCAGTTCAGCCGAGCGGGCCACGCACGACGGAGCGGGGTGCGGCCGTGAGCAAGCAGATCCGCCAACTGGAGCGGGTGGTCATCCGGTTCGCCGGGGACTCCGGCGACGGCATGCAGCTGACCGGTGACCGGTTCACCTCCGAGACCGCGCAGTTGGGCAACGACATCTCCACGCTGCCCAACTTCCCGGCCGAGATCCGGGCACCCGCCGGCACCCTGCCGGGTGTGTCGAGCTTCCAGGTGCACTTCGCCGAGTACGACATCCTCACGCCCGGCGACGCGCCGAACGTGCTGGTGGCGATGAACCCGGCAGCGCTCAAGGCCAACCTCGCCGACCTGCCGCGCGGGGCCGACATCATCGTCAACACCGACGAGTTCACCAAGCGCAACCTGGCCAAGGTCGGGTACGCGAGCAACCCGCTCGACGACGACAGCCTCGACGGGTACGCGGTGCACCCGGTGGCACTGACCTCGATGACGATCGGTGCGCTGGCCGAGCAGGACGTGTCCAAGAAGGACGCCGAGCGGGCCAAGAACATGTTCGCCCTCGGGCTGCTGAGCTGGATGTACTCCCGCCCGTACTCCTCCACGCTGCGGTTCCTGGAGCGCAAGTTCGCCAAGCGCCCGGAGCTGGTCGCGGCCAACATCGCCGCGTTCAAGGCGGGCTGGAACTTCGGCGAGACCACCGAGGACTTCGCCGTCCGGTACGAGGTCAAGCCGGCCAAGATGCCCGCCGGGACGTACCGCAACATCACCGGCAACGCCGCGCTCTCGCTCGGCCTCGTCGCCGCCGGGGTCCGCTCCGGCCTGCCGGTGTTCCTCGGGGCGTACCCGATCACCCCGGCCTCGGACATCCTGCACGAGCTGAGCAAGCACAAGCGGTTCGGTGTCACCACCATGCAGGCCGAGGACGAGATCGCCGCGATCGGTGCGGCGCTGGGCGCCTCGTACGGCGGCGCGCTCGGGGTGACCACCACCAGCGGTCCCGGTGTCGCGCTGAAGGGTGAGACGATCTCGCTCGCGGTGGCGCTGGAGCTGCCGCTGGTCATCGTCGACGTGCAGCGGGCCGGGCCGTCGACCGGTATGCCGACCAAGACCGAGCAGGCCGACCTGAACATGGCCCTGTTCGGTCGGCACGGCGAGGCGCCGGTGGCGGTGATCGCCCCGAAGTCGCCGTCGGACTGCTTCCACGCCGCGCTGGAGGCGGCACGGATCGCGTTGACCTACCGGACGCCGGTGATCCTGCTGTCGGACAACTACGTCGCCAACGGCTCCGAGCCGTGGCTGCTGCCCGAGGTGGAGTCCCTGCCCGACCTGCGGGTCGAGTTCGCCACCGCGCCGAACGGCGAGGACGGCACCACCTTCCTGCCCTACCTCCGCGATCCGCAGACGCTGGCCCGGCCGTGGGCGGTGCCCGGCACCCCCGGCCTGGAGCACCGGATCGGCGGACTGGAGAAGGCCGACAAGACCGGCGACATCTCGTACGACCCGACGAACCACGACTTCATGGTGCGGACCCGGGCGGCCCGGATCGAGACCATCCCGGTGCCGGACGTCGAGGTCGAGGACCCGGACGGCGACGCCCGGGTGCTGGTGCTCGGCTGGGGCTCCACGTACGGTCCGATCGGTGCCGCCTGTCGGGCGCTGCGCCAGCGTGGGCTGCCGGTGGCCCAGGCCCACCTGCGGCACCTCGCGCCGATGCCGGCGAACCTCGGCACGGTGCTCGGCGCGTACGACCGGGTGGTCATCCCCGAGATGAACCTCGGCCAGCTCGCGCACGTGATCCGGGCCCGCTACCTGGTCGACGCGATCGGCTACAACCAGGTCCGCGGCCTGCCGTTCACCGCCGCCGAGCTGGAGTCGATGCTGGAAGAGGTCCTGAAGAATGTCTGAGCCCGTCGCTCTCAAGCTCACCGCCAAGGACTTCAAGTCCGACCAGGAGGTGCGCTGGTGCCCCGGCTGCGGTGACTACGCGATCCTCGCGGCCGTCCAGCAGTTCATGCCGGAGCTGAACATCCCCCGGGAGAACATCGTCTTCGTCTCGGGCATCGGCTGCTCGTCGCGCTTCCCGTACTACATGAACACCTACGGGATGCACTCGATCCACGGGCGTGCCCCGGCGATCGCCAGCGGCCTGTCGGTCTCCCGTCCGGACCTGTCGGTCTGGGTGGTCACCGGGGACGGTGACGCGCTCTCCATCGGCGGCAACCACCTGATCCACGCGCTGCGCCGCAACGTCAACCTCAAGATCCTGCTGTTCAACAACCGGATCTACGGTCTGACCAAGGGCCAGTACTCGCCGACCTCGGAGGTCGGCAAGATCACGAAGTCGACGCCGGTCGGATCGGCGGACGCGCCGTTCAACCCGCTGTCGCTGGCGCTGGGCGCGGAGGCCACCTTCGTCGGCCGCACCATCGACTCGGACCGCAAGCACCTCCAGTCGGTGCTGCGGGCGGCGGCCGAGCACGAGGGTTCGGCCTTCGTGGAGATCTACCAGAACTGCAACATCTTCAACGACGGCGCGTTCGAGCAGCTCAAGGACCCGGGTGTCCGGGACGACCACCTGATCCGGCTGGAGCACGGTCAGCCGATCACGTTCGGCAAGGACGGGCAGTTCTGCGTGGTGCACCCGCCGCGCGGCTTCGGCCTGGAGGTCCGCGAGACCACGTCCACCCCGGCGGAGGAGATCGTGGTGCACGACGCCACGGTCGACGACCCGGCGTACGCCTTCGCGCTGTCCCGGCTGCCCGGCTTCGACCTGCGCAACACTCCGATCGGGGTGTTCCGCTCGGTGCGTCGGCCGTCGTACGACAGCGTGGTCCAGGAGCAGGTGGCCGAGGCGCGGGCCACGGTCACCGAAACGCCGGAGCAGCAGCTCGCCGGTCTGCTGGGCAGCGGCGACACCTGGACGATCCTCTGACCCACCGAGTCACCGAAAACGGCCGGGCCGCTCCCTGAGGGGGCGGCCCGGCCGTTGTCCGGACCGGGTCAGACCGTGGCCGGCACCCAGAGCTCGTCGATGCTCCGCTGCGCCACCGTGAGGCTCTCCTCGTGCAGCGGGATCAGCTCGGACATCGCCGGGACGCTCGGCGCCAGGGTCAGCTCGCAGCCGATGAACCTCGGCTCCAGGCCGGTCATCGACAGGCCGTGCGGCAGCCAGGGCGCGGCGTGGTCCCAGCCCTCGCGCGGGGTGCCGGAGCCGTAGCCGCCGCCCCGGGAGGCCAGCACGACGAACTCCCGGCCGCCGAGCAGCCCGGCGCCGGTGGCCGGGTCGTACGACAGGCCGGGCGCGATCAGCAGGTCCACCCAGGTCTTCACGCTGCTCGGCGCGCCGTAGTTGTAGAGCGGCAGCCCGAGCAGCACGGTGTCGGCGGCCTGCACCTCGGCGACCACCTGCTCGGTCAGCTCCCAGATCCGGTGCTGGGCCGGGGTGCGCTGGTCGGCCGGCGTTCTGCGGGCCGTCTCGGCGGCCTCGTCGAGGTGCGGCAGCGGCTCCTTGCCGAGGTTGCGGTAGGTGATCGTGCCGCCGGGGTGCGCGGCCTGCCACGCGGCGGCGGCGCGGGCGGTGAGCCGGCGGCTGACCGACTGCTCTCCCCGGATGCTCGAGTCGATGTGCAACAGGTGCGGCATTGGCTAACCCCTCACAGATGGTTTGTGTAGCGCCAACCATTTATAGCAGGCCAATGTTTCGCGGTGAGGGTAAACTCGGTCACATGACTGCCGGGCCGACCGAGCACAGGGAGCGCCGTTCCGGTGCCCTGCTCGAGTTCCTGGCCCGCCGGATGCGCCTACGGTCCGAGTCGGTGCTGGCACCGCTCGGCCTGCGCCCCCGCCACCTGGTCGCGCTCACCGTGCTGCGGGAGGCCGGCGAGATGAGTCAGCAGGCGTTGGCGGGCAGCCTGCAACTCGACGGCACGAACGTGGTGGGGCTGCTCAACGACCTGGAGACGGCGGAGCTCGTCGAGCGTCGCCGCTCCCCCGAGGACCGCCGTCGACACGTGGTCAGCCTCACCGAGCACGGGACGAAACGGCTCAACGAGGCCGAGTGTGCCCTGGCCGGAGCCGAGGACGACGTGCTCGCCGCACTCGACCCCGCCGAGCGGGACACGCTCTACGACCTGCTGCGGCGGGCCAGCAGCGGCGGGCCGGCGACCTGCACGGAGGCCATCCAGGACAACCCCGACGTCCTCTGCTGACCCGGATCGGCGATCAGGGCAGGGTGTTGGCGGTGGGCCGGTCGTCGCGTACGTGGACCAGCATGTCGCCGGTCTCGACCACCGCGCCCGCCTGGTCGGCCAGGGTGACCACCTTGCCGCGCCGGACCAGGGCGATCACCAGGGATTCCAGTTCGCGCGGATTCCGGCCCACCTCGTTCCGCTCGGCCGAGCGCATGGCCAGCGCCATCCCCTGACCGGGGGTCAGCAGATCCTCCACCACGTCGATCAGCGGCGGCGCGGAGGTCGACAGACCCAGCAGCCGCCCGGCGGTCGCCGACGAGACGATCACGTGGTGGGCACCGCTCTGCTTGAGCAGCGGCGCGTTCTCCGCCTCCCGCGCGGCGGCGATGATCCGGACCTGACCGGCGGTGAGCTGCCGTACGGTCAGCGCCACCAGCACCGACGCGTCGTCGCTGTCGGTCGCGATGATCACTGCCTTGGCGGTCCGGACGTGCGCCTGGTTGAGCACCGAGGACCGGGTGGCGGAGCCCTCGATGGCGACCAGCCCGTTCGAGGTGGCCTGCCGCAGCGCCGCGCTGTTGCGCTCCACCACGACGATCCGGGACTTCTCGAACCCGTTCTCCAGCAGCGCCGAGACCGCGCTACGGCCCTTGGTGCCGTAGCCGCAGATGATGACGTGATCCTTCACTTTTCTCTCCCACCGGTGCAGGCGGCGGCCGGTCCGGTACTGCTCGGTCAGGACTTCCAGGGTGGTGCCGACCAGGATGATCAGGAACAGCACCCGGGCCGGTGTGATGAACAGGACGTTGATCAGCCGTGCCGAGTCGCTGACCGGGGTGATGTCGCCGTACCCGGTGGTGGAGAGCGAGACGACCACGTAGTAGAAGCAGTCGAGCAGCGTGAGGCCGTCCTCGTTGACGTCCCGGTATCCGTCGCGGTCGAGGTAGACCACCGCGACCACGGCGAGCACCAGCCCGACGGCGGCGGCCAGCCGCATGCTCAACGCGCTGAGCGGGCCGCGCCGCTGCGCGGGAAAGTGGATCACCGCGGGGCCCGGCCCGGCTCGGTCGACTGCACGCCCACAAGATAGCCCCTGCTCGCCGATCCGCACGGCCGGGTGGCGCAGCGAGGGGCGGCGCGACGGACGGCGGCCCGGCATGATGGGTACGGTCAGCGCAGACCGGCGAGAGTGAGGCCCCGGCATGACGTTGCTGCGACGGGTGATCGGTACTGTCCTGCGCCGCCAGCGCCAACGACAGCGCCGTACGCTGCGCGAGGTGGCCGAGGCCGCCGGCGTGTCGGTGCCCTACCTCTCCGAGGTCGAGCGGGGGCGCAAGGAAGCCTCCTCCGAGGTGCTCGGCGCCGTCTCCCGGGCGCTCGGCCTTGCGCTTTCGGACCTGCTCGGAGAGGTACGCGACGAGTTGCGCCGGGTCGAGCGACCGACCCCGACCACCCCCCAGGGCGGTTACGTCCCGGCCGTCCGGGGTGGCAACCCCACCGTCTCCGTCCCGCGCGGCACGGACGGCTCCGCCCACCCGGTCGCGCAGTTCGGCGGCATCGGGTTCGGCAGCAGCCTGGTCGACACCGCGTCACTCGGCAACGGCCTGGCCGGCGGGTTCCGGCACAGCGGCGGGACGACGACGATCGGTGGGTTCACGCACCTGGCCGACGAGGTCGGTGCCGGTGGCGCTGGTGGTGTCGTTGCCGGACCGAGCGGCGGATTCGGCTTCGGCGGCGGTCTCCGCATCATCGTCTTCGGCGACACCGCAGAGGTCGACGCGGGAGCCGACGGTCCCGACCAGGCCACATCCGAACCGGCCGGACGTCACCTGCAACCGCTGTCGAGCTGATCCGCCCACGCCCTCATGGGCGTCTGCGTGGCATCCACGAGATCGGCGAGGGTCCGCGCCGCATGCTCGCCAGGGCACGGTCGGTCCGTTCTGCCGTGGGCCGATCTGCCCGGGGCAGAAGTGCTGGGGACCGGCCACCCGACCGGCGCACGCTGGACGGGCCGGTTCCCGAGCGCGGACGTCGCCCACCGGCGGGTGGAGGTGGACGAGATGGTCACGATGCTGGACGACGGTCAGCGGTCCTTCGGCGACCAGGTGTACGAGCGGCTGTTGCGGGAGCGGATCGTCTTCCTCGGCAGCGAGGTGACCGACGAGGTCGCCAACCGGATCAACGCCCAGATGCTGCTGCTCGCGGCGGAGGACCCGGACCGGGACATCCACCTGTACATCAACTCGCCGGGTGGCTCGGTGAGTGCGGGACTGGCGATCTACGACACGATGCGCTTCGTCCGCAACGACGTGGCGACGCTGGCGCTGGGCCTGGCCGCCTCGATGGGCCAGTTCCTGCTCTGCGCGGGTGCCGCCGGCAAGCGGTACGCGCTGCCGCACACCCGGGTGGTGATGCACCAGCCGCACGGCGGCTTCGGCGGCACGGTCAGCGACATCACCATCCAGGCGGAGAACATGCTGCACGTCAAGCGGACCATGCTGGAGCTGATCGCCCGACACAGCGGACGCCCGTTGGAGGAGGTCCAACGCGACTGGGACCGGGACCGCTGGTTCACTGCCGACGAGGCCCGCGAGTACGGCCTGATCGACCAGGTGGTCCGCGCCGCCACCGACCTCCCGACGCCCCTGACCGCCGGCTAGCGCTGCGCCGTCGGCAGGGTCGAGAGCGCAGGGCCACGCGGACCGGCGGGCCGGAAAGGGTGGCTACGCCTGCTGGCGGGCGTCGTAACGGGCGCGGGCGGCCTCCACCTCGGCGAGGTGGTCGGTCGCCCAGGCTTCCAGGCCGGCGACCAGTGATCGCAGGTCGTGTCCCAGGTCGGTGAGCTCGTAGTCGACCCGGGGCGGGACGGTAGCGTGCACGGTACGGGTGACCAGGCCGTCGCGTTCCAGGCCACGCAGCGTCTGGGTGAGCATCTTCTGGCTCACGCCGTCGATCCGCTGGGCCAGCTCGCCGTACCTTTTGGGGCTTTTTGCGAGGGTCAGCACCACCAGGACGCTCCACCGGTCCCCGATCCGGTCGAGGACCTGTCGGCTGCCGCACTTCCGGTCGTACAGGTCGGGTTCCACCCTATTACTCTCCATCAGGATGTGGCGCACTTCAAGGTGCCTACTCTCCAACGGGAAGTGGTCAGGCGATCTTCCGGTTGCCTCCGACGTCAGGCAGTTTCCGTGGAAGGAGCAGTACCCATGTCCATCGTCGTCACCGGTGCCACCGGGCACCTCGGCCGGCTCATCGTCACCTCGCTGCTGGACCGGGGCGTACCGGCCGGGGAGATCGTGGCGCTCGGCCGGGACACCGCCCGCCTCGCCGACCTGGCCGGGCGTGGCGTCACCGTCCGGCAGGCCGACTACGACGATCCCGAGTCGCTGCGGGCCGCGTTCGCCGGTGCCGAGAAGCTGATGTTCGTCTCCGGCAGCGAGGTGGGCCGGCGGGTGGCGCAGCACCGCAACGTGGTCGCCGCCGCCACGGAGGCCGGCGTCGGGCTGGTCGTCTACACCAGCATTCCGAAGGCCGACACGTCCAGCCTGATCCTCGCCACCGAGCATCGCGCCACCGAGCAGGAGATCGTCGCCTCCGGGCTGCCGTACGTCCTGCTGCGCAACGGCTGGTACCTGGAGAACTATCTCCCGCAGGTGCCGACGTACCTGGAGCACGGGGTGGCGGGTGCGGCGGGTGACGGCCGGATCAGCGCCGCCGCCCGCGCGGACTTCGCGGAGGCCGCCGCCGTGGTGCTCACCGGCGAGGGACACACCAACCGGGTGTACGAGCTGGGCGGTCCGGCGTTCACCCTGGGCGAGCTGGCCGCCGAGCTGTCCCGGCAGAGTGGTCGGGAGGTGGGCTACCTCGACCTGCCGGTGAAGAAGTACGTGGAGGTGCTGGTCGGTGCCGGGCTGCCGCAGGGGTACGCGGAGGTGCTGGCCGACGGCGACCGGGGTGCCGCCGAGGGTGAGCTGTACGTCGAGGGCGACGACCTGGCCACCCTGATCGGACGGCCGCCGGTGAGCCTCGCCGAGGCGATCCGCACCGCGCTCTGACCAAGGACGGCCCGCCGTCGCCGTCGGTGGCGGCGGGCCGTCGTCATCGCTGGTGGCGAGTCCGTCAGCGGCGGCACCGGGAGTTCGACTACCTGCACCTCTTCGTCACCACACAGGAGGAGATGCGGCACCGTTTCCCGGTCCTTCGACTTCGGGCTGGTCGAAAGCACCTGCCTGCGGGTGGACAAGGTGTTGGCCGGCCTGAGGTTCACCCACCCCAAGCCGGGCAAGGTCTACCGCAACAGCTACGGCATCCTGCCCGGCTCCTGACGGCCGGTCAGCAGTTGGCCAGGGTTGCAGTTGGCCATGGTGTCGGTGATCGCCTCCACCAGATCCGCGTAGTGCTTCGCCGACTCGTCCCTGTGGCCCAGGATATTGTGGTCGTGGATCTCGCGGCGGAGTTCGTCCATGCGGGGCACCCAGTACATGCGGTGGGTGGGGTTCGCCTCGCAGCAGGCGACGTCCTCCAGTGCCTTGAGCCAGGCGTCGACGACGCCGGTGCGGGCTTCCATATCCATGGTCTTGCGCCAGGCGTAGACGACGCCGGCTTCCTCCCGGGTCATCCGCAGCACGAGGGCGACCGCGCCGAACACGGTGGCGTTCCAGCGTCCGTCGTCGACGCGGTCCTGTTGTTCGCCGACGACCCCGGCGGCCAGGGCGGCGGCCAGCGCGCGGGCCCGGTCGTCGGTGTACATGAGGCGGAGCAGGCGGTCGTCCCAGGGTTTGCGGGACAGCGCATCCGGCTTCGGTTCGAGGTAGTCGAGGGCGAAGGTGACCGTCATCGGACCCTGCACACTGGTGCGGGGTTCCATGGCGAACTTCTGGATCGGCTCGCTCGGCTGGTAGCGGGACTCGGCCGGGTCGATCACCCCGTTCGCCGCCTCGACCAGTTCGAGCACCGCCTTGTGGGCGGAGAGCAGTCGGTTGTCCGGGTCCCGCGCCTGGAGGTGAGCCAGCTCGTCCACGAGGTCCGGGTGCCGCAGTTCTGCGACGTTCTCGCGGAGGTACTTCTCTGCGGTGGGCCAGTCGGGCTGCCCCAGCCACTCGGAGAGGGTCACCGATCCGGACCTGGCGACCGGGCCCGTGGTGACCTGACCGGCAGTGGTGAGAAGCGTCGGGACGAACGCCGACGTCGACCAGCGTTGCGCACCGTCCGGCCCGGTGACCTGCCAGCCGGCGTCCGCGGCGGTGGTCTCTGGACTGATCAGCGCAAGGTCGTAGCGGTTCACCAGTGCGGTCAGGGCCGCGTTGGGCGCGGTGGCGACCACGATCGGTTGCAGGTGCCGTTCGCCGAGCTTGATCAGCGTCATGCCGAGCACGGTCAGCACGGCACTTCGTTCGTCGACTCCGGCACCGACCTCGACCACCACCACCGGACGCCGCACCGGGCGGGCCGCCCGCGCGACCGCCTCGGCGACCGGTCGCTGCCGCCACCTGTCGACGTCGCCCACCACCAGCAACCCGCCGTCGTACGCGGCACCCCGGGGTGCGTCGATCCGTGGCGGTCCGAACGGCACCGGGTGCCGCTGGAACGCATCGTGCACGCCCGACGGGTAGCCGATCACCAGCAGCGCCATCATCGACGCGTCGGCCGACGCGTCGAGCAACTCCGGCGGAGGCTTGGGGTCCGACTCCCTCCCCGGCTCCGGCTGCCGGAACCGGACGAACGCACCCGCTGGCTCGACCATCGGCGCACCCACGACGTCGGCGGTGAGCGTGCCCAACCGCACGTCCCCGTCTCCGGGCAGGATGTGGGCGGTCCCGACCGACACCGTCACGTCGGTGCGGCGCGCCTCCTGCACTCGCTCCCCGAAGCGGGACAGGGCCTTGAGTTCTGCTTCGGTGCCCTCCGCATCGCCGGGCAGGAAGAGCACCAACAGCAACGCGCCCTCGTACCTGGCGTTGCTGCGCGCCAACTCGCGGGTGAAGTTCCGGGGGCCGTACCGTCCGTTGCGGGTGACCACCTCGCCCGTCTGTGGATCCAGCGTGGCGTAGACCGACCACACCCCCGGCCGGAAGTCGGGCATCCGCCGCACCGCGTGGAACGTGTCCAGGGTGTCCGCAGGGTGCGGGTAGTAGATCTTCGAGGTGAGATCGTACCGGGAATCGATCCGTCCCCGGCTGCTGTACACGCTCGACCTGACCGGTTCGCGCACCTGGTCGGCGATGAGCCGGGCCACATCGCGCAACCACCGGTCCAGATGATCAAGCAGGCCGAGACGGCCTGACGAGTACCGGCCGGAGAGACCGTCCAACGCCCAGGTGCCGGTCTGCGGATCCCGACGCAGGTTCCCGGCCACCCCGGCCCGGGTCAGTCTCGCGGTGCCGTCGCCCTCGAACCGCGCGGCCAGCGAGGGATGTCCGGGACCGTCGAGCATGTCCCGGACATCGGCCAGGGTGACGGTCGGGTCGACCTTCCGCATCGACGTGAGCAGGTCGTCGAGCTGCGCCGGCGACATCGCGTCGGTCGCGGTCTCCGAGCCGACGAACACCAGGAGGTCGCGGGCGTCCTCACCCTCCTGGGCCTCGGCGTACGACCCGCGTTCCAGGACGAGGAAGAGCCAGTCGTGGTCCGGACGCCCGGCCCAGACCTCGGGTGTGAAGTCGGCCAGCGGCATCCACAACGGGTTGAGCCGGACGTCGAGCCCGTCCGTTTTCTCGCCCCGCACCACACCGCTCTGCGGCGCCTGCTCGATCTCCGGCACCACGCCGGCTCCGACGTTCTCCGGCCGGTCGTACCACCGTGAGGCGGTCGGATCGACGGGTCCGTCGGTGGGAAGCACCACCGGCGCCGGGTCCGCCGCGCGGTGCTGCACGAGGAACCAGCCGTCGCCCGCCTCCTCGACGAACCGGGCCCAGGACAGTCGCTCGGTGGAGGTGTCGCTGCGAGCAGGCCGGTAGGTGAGCAGGTCACCGTTGCGTAGTCGGGTGGCTGCCTGCGCCTGCCCGGAGGCACCGACGAAGATGACGCCGTCGCCTCGTCGCAACGCGGGAAGTCCGTCGTGCACCGTGGTCGCGCGCGGAGACTCCGCAGCGAGCAGCGAGCGCATCCGGTAGGGCACGTCCATCATCGCCATCTGCTGCTCGTGCAACCGGGTGGCCTGCTCGGCGGCGACCTGGAGGTCCGGCTGCTCCAGGGCCGACGGGTCGATTCCGTCGACCGGTCCGCCGGCCATCAGCCAGCGCAGGGCGAGCAGCGGCGACGCGTCGCCGAGCGGCCACCAGCCCTCCGGAGGCGAGGCGAAACGACCGAGCCGGACCGCGCCGTCGCCGTCCACGAACAGCCTCGGGGGCGGCACGTCGTCGCCGGGAGGAGGTACGGGCCGCAGCGCCAGCGCGGTACGCACCTCGCCGGTCGTCGGCAGGCCCGCCATGAGCCGCAGGCCGACCGTGGCCGCACCGGTCACCAGGTCACCGCCGAGCGGTATGGCAGTACCGCCGTCGGCGGGGAAGTACCAGAACTCCGAGGGCTGTGCGTCGTGGAGATCGACCGTGCCGTCGGGACGCCGGTCCGCCCGCACCGCCGACACCCGTCCCTGCGGGTCGAGTGCGATGTCGTCGAGGGGAGCGACCACGCCCTGCCGCAGACGGTCCCGGAAGCGATCCGCCAACGGGCCGTGCGTGCCGCCGCCACGGGCGGCACCACCCACCAGCAGGACCAGCGGCGCCGAGGTGTCCGGTGCCCGCGCCGCCCAGCGGTCGATCAGGTCTGCTCCGGTGAACCGGGCGGTCACGTCCCGGTGGCGTCGGCCGTCGAGCACCACCGGCACGCGCGCCACGTCCGTGGTCGGGTCGTACTCGGCGAGCAGGGTCGGCGACGGGCCGAAGGCGGCCGGCTGACCCCACGAGCCGGTCGGTCGGTACGACTGGAAGACGTCTCCGCTCACCCGGCGTACGAACAGTGTCGGGCCGCCGCCGGGGTACGTGCGGGCGTCCTCGTCGCCCAGCACGACCAAGTCGACTCCCAGTACGACGGCGAACACCGCGGCGACCTCGTCGAGGATGGCGGAGTTCCACATCCGGGGCGCACCGATCGCCGCGACCAGCAGCGCGGCGGCATCCCGGGCGGGGTTCGCCTCGGGTGACCCCGCTCGCACCAGCGCCCCCGCCGCGTCGGCGTCCGGAGTGAGCAACGTGGTGCCGAGGAACCGGTACAGGCGGGTCGTGTCCTCGTCCGCCATCGTGACCAACCGGGTGCGCAGCGACGGCTCACCGGGGTACGGCTCGTTCAGGCCCAGTGCCCCGGCGAGCAGGGTGACCGCCTCGTCCGCCAGGCTGCCGATGATCAGCTCACCGATGGACCGGATCGTGAACCGGTGCGGATCGGCGCGGACGACCTGTCCGGCGTGCTGGAGCAGGGTGGCTTCGTCCCGTACGTGCGCCGGCAGCGTCAGCCCCTGCGCGCGGGCGCTGTCGAGCACCGCCCGGATCAGGCTGCCCGGCTCGCTGCCCAGGTCCCGGGCACCCAGGTGGTACTCCCACTCGGCGGCGACAGTGGGATCGCCGTCGTCCAGCGGCCCGGTCGTGAGCGGCTCCACCCGACCCACGGGGGCGAGAGGCGCGGACTGCCGTTCCCGCCAGATGGCCGCCAGCATGATCACGGCGCGAATCGACGGGTTCGCCACCCGCGCGAAGGAAGCGAGGGCCAGCGGTGGCACCGCGCTGACCCGGCGGTCCAGTCGATTGTGGTCGTAGGGGGCGAACTCGTATCCGAGGTGAGCCAGCAGGTCGGGATGACGAGCTGGCCCGCCGGGCAGCCCGTGGATCGCGGCCAACGCACCGAAGACCGGTCCTACGGTGTCCACCTCCGCCACCCGGATGACGTCGCCGGCCGGGGTCTTGAAGGACACGGAGACCATCGTGGTCCCGGCGCCGTGCAGTCGGCTCAGTTCGGCGTTGACGGACCGCCGGTCGGGCTCGCGTTCCAGATCCCAGCCGCGGGACTCCGGCTCCGCACCGGTGGCCCCGGGCAGGTCGACGTCGATCCGGACCCCGGTCAGTGCGACGTCCGTCCACATGAGGTTCCGCTGGTCGAACCGGCTGTCGGCGGCGTACTCGACGAGTTCTTTCAGCCGACTGAACATCGCCCCGACGTCGCGGCCGTACCCGACGGTGATGCTCCGGAACTCGACGTCCAGTTTGAGGGCCATCGACAGGGCCGTGAGCACCCGCTCCGCGTCGTCGACCGACAGCGCCGAGAGGTCTTCGAGGGTCCAGCCGGCGTCCCGCGCGCCCCAGAGGACCTCAGCGACGTCGCCGTCGAAGTCCTGGATGCCGTCCAACCGGGCGACCCACTCCCGGAGCCGGGTCGCCGTCACCTCGGGCGTTTCAGGGGCCGACGGTAGCTCGGCGGCACCGCGTGCCGCCGCACCGTCCGCGCCGGACTGGAGGTGGCCCGCCGCCATGGTGATGAACTCCAGCGCCACGTCCAGCGTGACCTCGGCCAGTTCCGCGACCGTGAGGGCGTCCTCGATGGGCGTACCCACGAGCTGGTACTGCTCCCTGAGGTGGAGCAACTTGAGTTCCTCCGCGTCGCTGACTCCCAGCAGACGACGGGTGAGCGAGTCGCGCGGCGGCACCCCGCCCACGTGCTCACGCAGCAGGGCGGCCAGTTCGTCCAGCACCACGTGCCGAGGACCACCACGGTCGACGTGGACCGCGATCTCGCCACGGATCGGTGCCAGGTCGCGCGCGTCCACCCGACCCCGGTTCGCGAGCAGGAACACCCAGGACCCGTACGGGTCGTCCGACAGCTCCACCGGCACCCGGCCGACCCGTACGCTGTGTCCCAGCACCAGCAGGTAGCTCAGGTCGAGCGCGTCCGCCAGGGATTCGATCTCGTGTCGGCCCCAGGAACCGCCGGGCGTCCTCCCGTCGTGGTATTCACGGATCTTCTCGACGACCCGCGCGAGGTCGTCGAAGCTCGCCGTGCCGATCCGGTCCAGGTCCGACGGGTCCATGCCCAGAACGTCGGCGGTCCACTGCCGGTCCGCAGAGTCCAGTTCGCGCCCGGTCACCGGCTGGTTGGCGTCGAAGCCGAGGTCGGTCAGGAAGGCCAGGTGCCGGCTCGGCTCCTCGATGACCGTTCCTGCCCGTTGCGCCATGTCACTGAGAACGCCCCGGATCCAGGCCGCATCGGAATGCGCCGCCACCCCACCGGCCCGCAGGAAGGGTTGCAACAGCCGCACCGGCACCTGCAGATCCAGGGCCGACTGGTAGACCGCCTCGTACGGCGGCTGCACACCCCATGCCCGGAGCCGGTCGGGGGTCCGCTCGGACAGATGTTCCTGCGCCCTGGCCTGCCGGTAGACCAGCCCCGACGGCACCTGCTCCTCGACTGCCAGCGCGTACACCATCTCGGGGTCCAGCCACGAACGCTCGCGTCGGTCACCCTCGATGTCGTGCTGATGGACAGCGAACAGCGTGGCCCAGGACGCGGCCAGCAGGTTGTCCACGAACTGCGCGGGCGGGAGATCGTCGGCACCGGGCGGAGCTTCCGCCGTCGCCGACACCTCCGCTGCCGACATACCGCCGGTCAATCGGTTCCACGTCCGCATCGCCGTCGCGAGTTGTCGAGCCGCCTCGACCACCTGGTCCGCCACCGCAGCCGTGATCAGCGACGCCGACGGCGACGCGGCGGCACCGGCCGCCACCAGCAGTCGGGTGACGTGCACCGCCGCCGTACGGATCACCAGGTCGGCGCTGCGGTGGCTGTGCCAGGTGGGGCCGGGTCGGCTCAGCGGTTCGAGTCGGGCGTGCATCTCGGCCAGCATCTGCACGGCCGCGTCCCGTCGCCCGCCCGGCTTCGGCCCGGGTAGCGCAGCCGCCAGGTCGGCGAGACCAGCCGGCGTGGTCGTCTCGTCCACGCCGGGTATCGATCGGTCGGCGTGGTGCTCCGTCCACCACCGGACGGCGGCGGTCAGGGCACCGGCCGCGCGGGTGGCTGCCTGGATCACGTCGCCCGGGTCGGCGACGGGGTGATGGAGCGTCAGGGTCACGGAGCGGGCCGTACCGACGATGATCGCCGCCTGCCGGGTCAACGCTCCGACGTACGGATCGTCCGCGACCGCGTCGACCTCCTGCCACACCGCGCTCGGGTCGGCCACGGCGACATCCCGCGACCGGCGCAACTGCTCGACATCGCGTGTCAGTTCCGCGACGTGTACGGCCCGGAGGCGATCGGCGAGGTGCAGTCCCCCGCCCTGCTGACCGGTGCCGGCGCCGGCGAACCGCAGCAGTTCCCGGACGTACCGTGGCCGCTGATCGTCGGCGGCGGACTCGCTGATGATCGACGCGTCGCTCCGGTCCGGCCGCTCCTGCGCGTCACCGCCGCCGTCGCCACGCGCTCCCGGCCGGCCGAGCGCGGCCCACCGGGTGACGAGTTCCTCGATCTGTCCCGGATTGGGCCATACCTCGGAGGGCATCTTCCGGATCCGGTCGAACAGCGGGCGCAGCGACAGCAGCCCGCGCGGGTCCGTCTCCCAGGTGGCCGCCAGCCAGACCACCGCGTACGGGAGCTGCATCTGGCCGAGCCGGTAGGCGATCCAGAGCAGCTCGACCGGTACCCGACGGGTCACCTCGACCAGTCGTACCAACGCCGGTGCCTGCGTGGCCGACAGCCCGAGGCGGTCGGCCAACCCCGACAGGGGCGCGCCGTCGACTCCCGGCAGTGCCGTCACCCGACGGAGATAGGCGACCCGCACACCGAGTCGCTCCGCCCACTGTGTCAGGTCGGTCGGGTCGGGCGCGGGAACGTCCAGCTTCCGGGCGAGGGCCCGAGTCAGCTCGGCCGTGGTCGCCGTCTCGGGTGCCACCGGCACAAGGGCATCGGCCACCCGCTCGCTCGGCACGTCGCCCAGGGCGGCCCAGACCGACTCCGCGATCGCCGGGGAGTCCACCAGCGGACGGAGTTGCTCGACGGGGAACCCGAGGCGCGCGGTCCACCGCACCCATCTGACGACGTCGGCGCCCGCCGGCAGCAGCGCCGACACCGCCTCGGCGACCCGCTGCCCCTGCCGGCGCAGCAGCGCCGTGTCCTCCGGGCTGTCGACGGGCACCGATGCGGCGGCCACCCGGAGCTGGTCCCCCAGGGCCAGCGCCAGTTCGACGGGGGGTACGCCGAACCGCTCGGCCGCCGCTTCCAGAGCCGCCGGGCCGGCGAGGCCCGACTCCGAGGCCAACGTCGCCAGGCTCCCGGCCGCCCGGCTTCGGCCGGTCAGCGCCGCACGCACGTGGGCGGTGGGCAGCTCGTGCAGCAGTTCCAGCGGTACGCCGAGTTCGCGCAGCTCCCCCAGCGCGGACCGGTCGGCGGGGGACAGCTTCGACCGGCGGACCAGTCGCATCAACCACACCAAATCGCTGTCGGTGCGGACGCCCTCCCCGGCCAGCTCCGTGCGCAGCAGGTCGACCCAGGACCCCTCGTCCGGCTCGATCTCGCGGGAGCCCGCCGCGACGCGCGCCAGCGCGTCCCCCACCGTCACCACGAGTTCCGGCAGCACCCCCAGGTCGCGGACCACACCGAACAGCGGCCCAGGTCCGGCGAGCCCGATCCCTCGCGCGTGGGTGCCCAGGTCGAGCGGCACCGTGCCGAGCACCTCGACCAGGTTCACCAGTTCGGCGACCTCGTCGCCCGCCATGGCCAGCCGCTGCGCCAGCCGGTCGACCTCGGCCCGGTCGAACGGCAGTTCCCCGTCGTCCAGCAGGCGAGCCGCCTGAGGGCCGGTGATCCCGACACCCTGCAACCATCGCGCGTCCTCGGTGGCCGTCGCGCGGCCGTCGGGGCCGTCGTCCTCGGTGGCCGTCGCGCGGCCGTCGGGGTCGGACTCCGCTCCGGGGGCGACCAGTACGACCGGGAAGTCCGTCTCGGGCACGACGGGCAGCGACGCGACGGCGTCGTCACCCCCCGACGGGTCGGTCGTCGGCGGCGCCAGGTAGGGCAGGTCCAGTGCCACCAACCGCTCGTGCATGCGCTGGTAGCTGGTGGTGCGATCCGCCTCGGAGACCTGCGGGGCCGGGCCGTGGGCAGCTCCGAACAACACGCGCAGGTGTGCGTCCACGGCTGCCGAGGCCGCACCGGCCCCGGGATGGCCCTCGGCAGCCAGCCGCCGCAGGGCCGCCAGCCGATCCGGTATCGCCCAGGCGACGAATCGCACCTGGGCCTCGGTCGTGGCGAGTGCGCCTGGCAGATCGGACGCTGACGGCGAGGCGGCACCAGCCGCCCCACGGGGTGGCAGCGGGCCGGCATCGGCCACTACGCCGGGCGCCGCCGGGGGCGCGCTCGTCCCGGCCGGTGCCGTGTCGGTCCGGCTCGCGGTCGGCGCCTCGACGGACGCGTCACGGATCGCACCGGGTGCGCCACCGCGCAGGCGGGGCAGCCACTGCCGGCTCGCGGTCAGGAAGTAGTCGGCGGTCCGTTCACCGGTCTCCGGGTGCCGGCCGTGCACGCCGGTGTCGTCGATAAGCACCGGCACGAGCAGCCACCGATCGGCGCCCGACACCGACTGCTCGACCCAGATGTGGCTGGTCAAGCCCTCCGGTGTCGCCTCGACCGGCTGGTGCCGGACGATCTCGCTCAGCTCGGTCGCGCGTTCCCGCAGGCTGCGGATCTCCTTCTGCGCGCGGTCGATCTTGTCCGACAGCTCGGCCATTTGGGCAGCGACTGCCGTGAGTGTGAGTTCTCCCGAGTCGACGTCATGCTGAAGAGCCGCGCGGTCGGCGTTCAGCTTCCTGAAGGCCTTCGCCCTGTCGACCAAGGCACGCTGCACCTCGCCGAGGCGGATGCGACCGGCGCTCGTCGACTCAGCCGAGGGGGCCGCGTCCACCAAGCGGTGCGGCACCGGCGCTTCCTCGGCCTTCGGGGCGACGACGTCGAACTGGTCCAGCGAACCGCTCGTGAGCCACGGATTTGTCGGTTGGGCCGTCGGTTCCTCGGCCTCCGAGGCGACGACGTCGAACTGGTCCCGCGACGCGCTCGTAAGCCACGGGTTGGCCGGTTGAGCCGTCGGTCGATCCGGTTGAGCCGGCGGTCGATCGGGTCGGGCCGCCAGGACGGTCACCCCGACGTCGGGGATCGGGAGGTTCACCACGATTCGCAGCCCGAGCGAGTCCCCACCCACCGCGAGGTCGTCTCCGAGCGGCTCCGACCCGTCTCCGACCGGCGGGAAGTAGCGGAACTCGCCGGGCTGCGTCCGAGCGTGGTCGACGGTTCCGTCCGGGGCGCGGACCACGGAGGCTGCCGAGACCCTTCCGTCGGCACCCAGGATGATGTCGACGGTGCTGGCGATCACCGGGGTGGCGAAACGGTCCCGGAAGCGGCGGGCGAGCGCACCGTGCGGGCCGGACTCGTCGGCGGCCCCGCCCATGACCAGGAGCAGCGGCGGTGATTCCCCGGCGGGATGGACCGCCCAGCGGTCGATCAGTTCCTGGCCGGTGAGGTCGGCGGTCAGGTCGCTCAGGCGCCGGCCGTCCAGCCCCGTCACCACGAGTGGCAGACGCGCCGAGTCGGTGGCCGCGTCGTACTCGCCGAAGATCACGTGCGCGGGTTCGATCGCGGTGAGTTGGGCCGGCACCGGGGCGGGGTGGTAGGCCCGGAACAGGTCCCGCTCGACCCGGAGCAGGTGGAGGGTGGAGTGTCGTCCGCCCGAGAACCGGCGGGCAACCTCGTCCTCCACCACGACCAGGTCGACTTCCAGCGCGACGGCGATCGCGCCGATGACCTCGTCGATCAGCGCGGAGTCCCACAGGGCCGGGTCGCCGATCGCCTCGGGCAACAGGTGTGCGAGGTGGCTGGCACCCGTGGTGCCGTTCCCACCCACACGGCGCAGTATCCATGCCGCGCCGCTGCCCGGCACGGCGACGGCGGTGCTGAGAAGTCTCCGTAGACGCGGGTCGCGCTCGTTGACCAGTTGGGTGATCCTCCGCCGCAGGACGGCCGAATCCAGAGGTCTCTTCGACGTGACCGGCAGTGCCTCCGCCAGGCCGAGGAGCGCCCGGTCGTCGAGGTCTTCGGCGACCAGCTCCCCGATGGTCCGCAACGGGAACCTGCTCGGGTCGTCCTGGACCACCTGCCGTACGTGCCGGATCAGGTCGTCCTCGTCGCGCACCTGCGACGGTAGCCGCAGCCCCTGGGCGCGGGCGCCGTCGAGAACGGCCCGGACCAGGCTGCCGGGTGCGTCACCCACGTCCTTCGGCACCAGGTGGTGCTCGTCGGCACCGACGAATGCGGGATCCTCGCCGTCGAAGAACCAGGTGAGGGTCGTAGTCGGGCGGGCAGCGGCGACCAGGGGCCCCGGCTGCCGCAGGCGCGCGATCGCCGCCGCCATGACGACGGCAACGGTCGGCAGATGGTCGATCGACCAGAACGGGTCGACGCGAATCGGCTCAGGTCGGCTGACCCGACGATCCAGTCGCGTCGAGTCGTGCGGGTCGACCTCGTACCCCAGATAGCCCAGCAGCTCGGGGTACCTCGTCAGGCCGCCCGGGCGTAAGATCACCGCGAGCAACGCGCTGACGGCCAGTGGCGTCAGGTCCAGTTCCGCGATCCGCGCGACCGGTTCGGAGAAATCGGAGTCGAAGACGGTCGCGGCAGCGACACGGGTCCCGTCCCGTTGGAGCGCACGCAGGCCCTCCTCCATCTCCTTCCAGGTGTCGGGCTCATCGGTGAGGAACCATTCCCGCCGCGTCTCGATACTCGCGAACGCAGCGAAGTCAGCGTCGACCGGTTGTGGCACGCGAACGTTCACGCGCACACCGGAATAGAGCTCAGCCCATTGCGGCATCGGCAGCTCGATGCGAGCGTCGGCGACCCTGTCGACGAATCCGGTCAGCGCCTGGAGCAGGTCTTCGGCGTCGTGGTCGTGCCGCGAGACGGTGTCGTGGTAGTCCCCGATGAGCCCCGCCTCCGTGGCGGACGCCGCGAGGGCTTCAAGGACCTTCGCCCGTTCGTCCGCGGGCAGCGCCGACAGTTCGTCGAACGTCCAGCCGACCCACCGCGCCTGTGCGGTGATCGCCGGATACAGGCGTGGGGACGCTGCGGCGATTCCGCCGAGCCAGTCGACCCACTCCTTGACCATGCGTGGCAGTACCGCGAGGTCGCCGGTGATGCGGGGCACCTCGGCCTCCGGCCGGTCCTGGGGTACGGGACGGGAGCCCGCCGTCAGTCCGATGGCGTCGGCGGTCAGCCAGAGGTCGACCTCGCCGGCCTGGTATGCCGTCTCGACCAGCTCCATCGCGGAAAGACCGGCCTGCTGCGCGAGGAGTCCCAGGTGTCGCGGTACGAAGTCGTTCGAGGCCACACCGATCCGGAGCAGTTTGCCGGTGAGGGACTCCCTGGGCGCCAGGTTCTGCCCCTTCGCCCGGATCCGCGCGATCGTCCGGTCCACCACGACCTGCCGGGGCAGCGAACGCGAACCCTCCACCATTTCGGTCAACTGCGTTCGGACGGGCTTCGGCACCTCACGCGAGTCCACACGGAGTGCGTTGGCGAGCAGGAACAGGTAGCCGCCGTCGCGTTTCGCCGCCAGCTCCACCGGCACCCGGCCCATCCGGACACTGTGGCCGGTGACCAGGTACCTGCTCAGTCCGAGCGCGTCCGCCAGGGACTCGATGTCGTGTGGTTCCCAGTTGCCGTCGGGTTCCCGTGCGGCGAACTCGCGGCGTACCAGGTCGACGAGATCGAGAAGCGACCGGAGCGAGACCCCGTCGGCGCCGTCCAGATCCTCGGGGTCCATGCCGAGGATGTCGGCCTCCCACCGGTGAGCCCACTCCTCGAGTTGGCCGGGAGAGAGCTCGGCGAGGGCCGTCGTGCGCACGTCGACGTCGGTGAGGAAGGCAAGCCGACGCCGAGGTGACTTCGCGATCCGGTCAGGTAGCTCGACGCGTTCCAGGGAGCGCTTCACCTGCCGTGGATCGGTGGTCCGGGTCCGTGCGTTCAGCAGGGTCCGGAGCGGCGAGAGCAACCGCACCGGCACCGACTCCTCGTTCGCCAGGCGGTAGATGCCCTCGGGCTTCCGTCCCAGGTTCCAGGTACTCAGCAGCTCCGGTACACGCTTGGAGAGGTACTCGTTGCGCCGGGCGTACTCGTAGAGCACGGCGGGGGGCATCTGGATCCGGTCAGCCGTCTGGAGGACTGCCAGGTGGTCCAACCAGGGACGAAGATATCTGTCGTCTTCGATCTCCCTCTCGGGTACGTCGATGAGCGTGGCCCACTTCGGGGCGAGGACGATGTCCGCGCTCCGCTCGTCGGTCTCCGCTCGGCTTCGGGCCTCCGCCTGACCGTCGGTCACGGCTGCGGCCAGTTCGGCCGCGGAGAGGCCACCGGCCAGCCGGTCCCAGGCCGCCACAGTCGCGGTGAGCCGCGCAGCGGCCTCGACCGCCTGGGCCACGACCGCGTTCGCGATCAACGCCGCCCCGGGCGGAGCGGTGGTGCCGGCCCCCACCACCAGACGGGCGATGTGCGTGGCCGCGACCTCGATCACCATGGCAGCCGTCCGATAGACGTGGCCCACCTCGGTCGTCCGAGTCAACGCGTGGAGCAGTGCGCGTACCCCGGTCAACATCGCGGCCAGGTCGTCCCGACCGGCGGGCACCGGGGTCCGCGCCCCGCTGGGTGGCAGCGCCCGCACCAGGTCGGGGACCCGCACCGGCCGTGCCGGATCGTCTCCGGCCGACGGTATCGGCCGGTCGGGATACCGTTCGGTCCAGGCGCGTACGGCGTCGACCACAGCGTCGGCGGCCTGGACGGCTCCCCGAACCACCTCCGCCACGTCGGGTGAGGTGATGTGACGGGTCAGCGCGGGCACTGCCGCCGTCGCCGCCGAAGCGACGATCGTCGCCTGCCGGGTCAGCGTCCCCAGGTCAGGGTCGGCGGCGACCTTCTCGGTGTCCCGCCACAGTTCCTCGGCCTCGACGAAACTGATCTCCGCCCACCGACGCAGCTTGTCACGACGATCGCGGACCGCCGTCGGCACGAACGTCCGGAGGTGATCCAGGACCGCCAGCCCGGCCCCCTCCGGGCCTGACCCGAGACCGGCTGCCCAGAACAGTGCGGAGGCGTTCCGGCGACTCCGGCCGGCACCGTCCGTCCTGGTCCAGGTTGAGCGACCGCTGTAGACGAGCGCGGCCAGGCTCGTGTGCTGTACCTGCTGCTCGTCATCGTCCAAGTCGGACAGGAGGCTACGTGAGCGGTGCGACTCGGACGACGAGCTGCGGTCCGAGTCGTCGTCGCTGTCAGTTGCGGTCCGGGTGTCGGCCTGGGGCCCGCGTACGCTGGCCGCCGTCTCCTCGGCGGTGGGCCACATCTGGAACTGGTCGTCGTTGTCGAAGGTGTCGTGCCGGTCGAGCAGCAGTCCGTCCGTGAGGTCGGCAGCGGGCTCTGCGTGGTACCCCGCGCCCGCGCGGCCCGGGTCCGCCCAACGACCGACCAGCTCCTCGATCTCCTGCATTGGCGGTCGCCCCTGACGGGGCATCTGCGCGATCCGTGCGAACAGCGGACGCAACGGCATCAGCCTGCGCGGATGGATCTCCCAGTAGCTGGCGAGCCAGACCAGCAGATAGGGACCCTCTGGCACGCCCAGCCGGTGGGCGAACATGAGCAGGTCGTCCGCCGACACCCGACCGGTGACCTCGACCAGCCGGACCAGTGCGGCGGCTTGGTCCGGGGGCAACGCGAGGCGGTCGGCCAACGCCGGCAGCGCTCGCCCGTCGACGCCGGGCATGACCAGCACCCGCCGCAGGTAGTAGTCGGGCACACCGAGTCTTGCCGACCACGCGGCCAACTCGTCCGGGGTGGGCACAGCGGTGTGCTGGGCAGCGATCGGCGCCGGGGCTGCCACCTCCGGCACCAGCGGGACGAGAACCTCGGCGACCCGGCCCCCGGGCACGTCCCCCAGGGCCTCCCAGATGAGACCTTCGAGCATCGGAATCTCGGCCAGCGGGCGGAGCCGGTCCACCGGGAAGCCGAGCCGCGCACTCCAGCGCACCCACCGGTCGAGTCCGGGTCCGGTCGACGCGACCTGGGCCAGAACGCGATCGGCGACCTGCTGCCCCTGCTCCCGGAGGTCGTCCGGCCCCGCGTCCGACAGCGGTGGAGCATCGGACACGGCCGCCCGCAGCCGGTCGCCGAGGGCCAGGGCCAGGTCGACCGGGGGTACGCCGAGTCGCTCGGCCGCCGCCTCCACCGCGGCCGGGCCGCCGAGGCCGGTGTCGGCGACCAGCCCCGCAAGACCGGTGTCGGCCCGACGCCGGCCGTCCAGCGCCGCCCGGACGTACTCGTCGGGCAGCTCGTGCAGCAGTTCCAGCGGTACCCCGAGGTCGCGCAGCTCGCCCAACCACCTGCGGTCGGCGGGGGCCAGGCCCATCCGGCGGGTCAGCCGCATCAGCCACACCAGGTCGCTGTTGGTCCGGACCCCCGCGTCGGCCAGTGCCGGCCGGAGCCGGTCGACCCAGGTGCCCTCGTCCGGATCGACCGTGGACGAGCCGTCCGCCACCCGGGCCAGCACGTCGCCGAGCACCGCTACGTCTGCGGGGGACACCGCCAGTTCACGGACCACACCGAACAGCGGACCGGGCCCGGCGAGCCCCGCCGCCTCGGACCGTTCCCGCAGGTCGAGCGGTACCGTGCCGAGGACCTCGACCAGGTCGACCAGTTGCCGGGCGTCTGCCCCCGCGCCCAGCATCCGCACCGCCTGGTCGACCTGTCCCGGGTCGAAGCGCAGACGTCCGCCGGTCACCAGGCGCGCGACCTGGTGGGGTGGGATGGTGTTCGAGGTCAGCCACTCCCGCGTCGCCGGGTCGGCCACCAGGTCGGCGATCGTGGGTGCCTTCTTGGAACCGGCTGCCTCCTCTGACCCGGGTGCCTCCTCGGACCCAGGTGCCTCCTCGGACCCAGGTGCCTTCTTGGACCCGGGTACCTTCTTGGAACCGGGTGGCACCAGTTCCACCGGGAAGGCCGGCACGGGCACCGCGTCGACCGGCACGGTGCCGTCGTCGGCCGCGACGGAAGGTGGGCCGGGCGGTGCCAGGTGCGGCAGGTCCAGCGCCGACGCCAACGCCGTCAACCGGTCGTGCACGACCCGATAGGCGGTCGCCACCGCAGCGACATCCCACCGCGCGCTGTCGGACTGTTGCTGATCCGGTGCGGTGGTCCGCGCCAACACCTCGCGGTACTTCTCCAGGTCGGCCAGCGCCTCGCCAGCACCCGGGCGGCCCTCGTCGGCCAACCGCCGCAGCTCGACGAGCCGGTCCGGCACCGCCCAACTGACCAGCCGTGCCTGCGCCCGGGTCACGACCAGCTCGTCCTCGACCCCGCTCGTCCGGCCGGGAACGGACGGCGGGGCGGTCGGTGCCGGACGAGACTCCCGGCTGGTTGCACCGACCGACACCGGCTCCTCATCGGGATCCACCGGGCTGCCGGTCCACTCCGACGGATAGTCCGGAAACATCGATTCGTCCGGGGCTCGCCAACCGTAAGGCCGCCCCACCGTGGCCGCTGTCTCGTCCAGGTTCATCTGCGCGAATGCCGCGTCGACGTCGACGTCGGTCGGATCCAGGACGACCGGCTCGGCCATCGTCGCGTCGAGAGACAGCCGATCGCTGAGCTCGGTCAGCCCGGACCGCCACACGTCGGTCTGTACCGGTCCGGCCGTGACCGGTACCAGCAGAACCGGCTTCTGCCGCTCGGAACGGGGAACCTCACGCCGCAGCCGCCTGACCAACTTCGCGAGCAACGCGGCTCCGCCCGGCACCGGCAGCTCCACCGGCATCAGGCGGCTGTCGGCCGCGTACGCGACCACGAGCGACCCCGCGACCGGAGCCACCAGGCGTGGGGGGACAGCCGATCCGATCCACCACACGCCGCCGCTGAGGGACGGCCCGGGGCGGGACAACATCTCGTCAATCCATATGTCGTCGCTATCGACCGCCGACTCGACGAGGTCCTCGGTGAGGCCGTTGGCAGTCCAACTCGGTCCCAGACCCTCGCTCCACTCGATCAGTCGGGCGAGCCGCTCCTTCATCTTGCGCTCGTCTGTGGTGTCCACCAGCTCGCGGAGCTGCGAGACCTCGTAGTGACCGATCGGATCATCGTCCAGCCGCGGCAGGGCGCGCAGGGTTTGCGTCACGGCGAACAGTCGAGGCACGGTGACATGACCGATGCCGTACGCGAGCGCCGTCACGTGGCCGATCGGCAGCAGCTCGCTGCGAGTCACCCCGAGCTGACCGGCGAGCCGGTGCAGAATGTTGACGATCTCCGCTCGCGTCAGCCCGTCCGTCTGGGGTTGCTCCGCCCCCACGAGAGCCGCAGTCAGCAGATACTCGTCGATAGCGACATCGGATTGTGTCGACTCGTATCGATATTCGGAGGCATAGGGCTCGTCGGCGTAGGCGATGCTGAGCAGATCAGCGTCCCAGGGGGCCACACCCCCGTCCTGCGGCATCTCACTCAGTTCGGGTCGCCGTGCTGCCGGCCAGTGCACCTGCACGAGGCTCGCATCGGATCTGGCGTCAACTCTGCCGGTCAGGTATTCGGCAAACGCGTAGCCGAACTGGACCACCGCCCACGGCGTCTCCCGGTCCGGACTGCCGACGACGATCCTCGGTAGGCCGTCTTCGGCATTCGTCGCGACCGGGCTCGCCGTGTCGGCGGAATCCGGAGGACGGATCCACAGCGTCTCGCCCACCGTGACGATCTGCCAGTCCGGCTGGCGCTCACGCTCGAAGACACCGCCGCCGAGATTGATCAGATGCGGTAGGCCGGGCAAATTCCGCATGTTCGGGAATTGGGCGTCACGGTGCACGGTGTAGTAATCGGCGAAGGGACTCATCGACTGCTTGTGCCACGACAGGTACGGCACGAAATGATCGAAGAGGATTTCTTCAGGGGTGATCGAGAAATCCGGTGTGGCGCGAATCGCCAGGACACGCTCCGCCCCGACAAGTCCCGCCAGCTCCACCGCCTGTGTCGGCGTGAGCTGGTCCCTGGTCACCAACTCGACCATTGCGGTCTCCGGCAGCCGCCTCGCCAGAGCGGTCAGTTTCTCAGCAGCAGTCGCGGCACGACCGATCTCCACCACCACGATCGGACGAGAGGGATGCGCGAATCGCTCGCCGTCATCTCGCGGCGAACGCGAGGCCGACCACAGATGCGTCCCGGATGCGCTGCCCTCCGCCTGGTAACCGGAGATTCGCGGCACCTTCGCCTCGGAGACCGCACGCCAGTCCCGCACCGAGCCGCCGCTTGCATAGATCCTCGCCGCCTGGTACGCCGGCGCCTCGACTCCGACGTGGGAGACAAGCATGTGCAACACGTTCGCCCAGTAGGCGTCCCGATACAGCCGACTGCGAAGCAGATCGGCCACCGACTGGCTGAAGCCAGGGGCGTCCGCCTTCTCGAGCGAGAAAACTCCTCCCCCCACCGCCTGCTTCGCCACCGTGAACATCGATCCATAGTTCGCCGTCAAATCGACGTTGAAATGCCACCAGGCGTCCAGCGCAACGGCATAGCGCGGATCATCGGGCGAGAGCGGATGCCGCCACCACTTCTCCGACACATCGTTGCGATCGGTGACCAACCGGAGCACCTCGCGAGAGTTGCTCCATCCTGCGGCCAGCCGAGCCGCCAGCATGTACTGCTCGGCATGCACGCCCTCGTGGACGAACGTCTCGTGCACATCGTCGACGGTGCGATCCAGCCGTAGGGCCATCGACCACGCGTAGGAAGAGAAGCTGCCCTCATACTCGCTGCCGGAAGGTTCCGGAACGAAGTCGATGGAAGGCATGCGACCCGCTCTGTCCGCATTGCGGTTCAGTGTCGTCGTCAGATGGTCGGTCATCTCCTGCCAGGCGCGCTGCTGCCGATCCGTCCCACGCTGGCCGGTCAGGGTGCGATAGCGACTTCGCGCGTGGCGCCGCAGTTCGTCCCAGTACATCGGGTCGGTGGTCCGTAGCGTCTGATCGCCTGCGGTCATACTCGGGCGCCACTCCGGACCACCATCCAAAGTGAGCGTCATTCTCTGCTTCGCTGCCAGGTCCCCGAGCATCGAGGAGAGAGCGCTGTCCAGACCGTCCGGATCGGGAGGCGTCACCGGCTCCCCGTCCTGGTCCCGCACCTCGAAGAACGGATTCGCGACCACCGGTCCCAGTGCGACCGTGCCGGTCTCCGAGTCCACCGCAACCTGCCACTCGGCGACGACATTCGCCCCAGCGAACTGGCCCAGCACGTCGGGCCCGGTCTGAGACACCCCCGCGAGCCCGGGGCTGTTCCGGACGTCCACACCGCCGTCCGCCACGACCGCGTACACCGTCTCACCATCGGCTGGCATCCGGCGCAACCGGCCTGCACCGAACGCCACCAGCCCGTTCGACATGCCCTCGGCACCGTCGAACACCGACTGCATGTCATTCGGATCGTCACTGCGGTTCACCCGCCGCTGTAGACCTGTGGTGAAGCCCAACTGTGGGGGTATCGCGACGGAGGCCCAGAGAATCTGCGTCGCCCAGTCCGACGGCAGTCTCTCCCGAAACAGGTCGGGCCGACTGCGCAGCAGAGCCTCGGCCGTCAGCCCGGACGGCACCCAAGGGGCCGTGGGCGCACTCGGCGCAGATCTGGACGCAGACCGTGCCGACGCGGACCCAGACGCCGCGCGCCGCCCCGACGAGCCGGGCGCACCACCCAACAGCCGGCGCGTCCACTCACCGTTGACCAGACGGAGGTCACCGGTCGCTTCACCGGTCTCCGGATGCAGGCCGTGCACTCCCGAGTCGTCGAAGGTAACCGGGATGTCGACCCGATCCATGCGGCCGTCCACCCACTGCCGCACCGTGACCCGACCGCGAAGTCCTCCGTTCGATGCCGCCACCGGGGCGTGGGCCACGATCGCGGTCAGTTCGGTGATGCGCTCCCGCAACCGGTCGATCTCCGACTGGACCTGCGCAACCTGATGCGGCACGTCAGCGCCCGCACCGTCCGCACGCAGCCGCGTCAGATCCTCCGCCCGCCGGATGAGAAGGCCCCGCATCGCGGCCAGGCGCACCTGACCGACGTCCTCGGGCTGCTGCCCGGTCGCCGGGCCGGCCACGCTCTCGTCGGGGTCCGCCGGAGCGGAAGCCGCATCACCCGGCACGGCGGCGACGACCGGCTCGGCCATCGTCACCCTGAAGCCCAGCCGGTTCTCCCACTCCGTCAACTCGGCCCGCAGCCGGTCGCTCTCGGCTGGCGCAGAGGTCACCGGCACGAACAGGACCGGATTGTCCGGCTTCTTCACTGGTAGCTGCTGGCGCACCAGTTGACCCACCTGCACCAGCAGCGCCGCACCCCCCGGGACCGACAACCCCAACGGCAGAAGATCAGCATCGGCCTCGTACGCGAACACGAGCGCACCCTCGACCGGAGCGACGAGGTCTCGCTGGCCCACCGGCCCCAACCACCAGACCCCACTGTCATCCGGCGTACGCCGCGACAGCACCTGGTCGACCCAGCTCGTGTCCTGACCGACGACCTGCTGCACGTACTCGGAGGTCAGTCCCTCGGCGGGCCAGGTCGTGTCCGGATGGGCGAGCCATTCCAGGAGCCGGGCGAGCTCCTGCTTGGCGCGACGCTCGTCGCCCGCCGTGACCAGTTCTTCGAAGTCCCGGATGAGCCAGCTCTCGATCGGCCCCCCGGTGGCCCAGGGCGTGCTCGACTGGTATCCGTCACCGAAATCGAGGTAGGACCGATAGCCGTTCACGTTCTGCAGGGCCCGCGTAACCACGGCCAGGCGTGGCACGGTGACATGGCCGATACCGAAGGCGTACGCCGTGGCGAAGCCCACCGGAAGCAGTTCCGCACGGGTGACGCCGAGCCTGGCGGCGAGGCCGTCGAGCACCTCGACGAGTTGGACCTCCGACAACGCCTGTGGTGCCGCTTCCACCGCGTCCACCAGGGCGGCCGTCAGCACGAACGGGTCGATGTCGAAGTCGCCAGCACCCGATTTGTGCTTGAGCTGCGAATCGTCGACGGCGCCCTCGCCGAAGGCGTTGATCAGGAGTTGTCTCGTCCATGGCTCGGCAGCGTCACCAGAGGTCAGGTCGACCCACTCGGGTGGGTCGAGGACGGGCCGGTGGATCTGCACCAGATCCGGGTCGACGCGACCGTCCGGGATGGCCATGAGCCGCTCGGCCAGCAACAGTCCGAGCTGCGCGATCTCCCACGGGGTGTCCCGGTCGGGAGCGCCGACGATGATCCTCGGCATGCCGCGATCGGGCTCCACCGCCACTGGCACCGCCGCCGACGGCTCATCGGTGGCGTGTACCCAGAGCGTCCGTCCCACCGGCCTGATCCGCCAGTCGTCCTGGTTCGGCCGGTGGAAGACACCACGCCCGAGATTGGTCAGATCTGCGACCGGGACCCCGAGGTGGAACGTGGGCCGTCGCGGCTCCGTGTGCACGGTGACGTAGTCGGCGAAGAGGCTCATCGACTGTGTGTGCCACCGCGAGTACGGGACGAAGTGGTCGAACAGCGGATCGGCCGGATCGATCTGGAAGCCGGCCGAAACGGGAAGAGCCAGCATCTGACCCGTGCCGACCGTCGCCGCCAGTTCCACGGCCTGCGCCAGCGTCAGAGGGCTGGAGGTCACCACCTCCACCAGGGCGTCCGCCGGCAGTCGAGGCACGATGCCGGCAAGACGCGCCAGTGCATTCTCGGCGCGGCCCACCTCCGCCACCACGATCGGGCGGGAATGGTGGACCAGTCGCGCGACGCTGTCCTGCGGCTCCTGTCGTTCCCGCCACAGGTGTGTGCCGACCTCGCTCGTCCGGGCCTGGTAGCCGGAGATCGGCGGCACCAGGGCGGACGAGACTTTCTCCCAGTCCCGCACGGAGCCCTCGGCCGGGAACTCCAGACTCGCACGGTACGCCGGACCTTCCAGACCGAGCCGAACGATCATGGTGTGCAGTAAGGACGCAGGTGCCGCCCGGCCGATCCTCCGCGCTTCCAGCAGTTCCCGCACGGACGGACTGAACTGCCCGATCTTTCTGACTCTGACTGCCTGGTCCAAGCTCCTGACGGCCAGCATCACTGCCTGCTCGGCCTCGCGGTGGAGTTCCTCGTCGAGGCCCAGGCGCATCAGCCACCACAGGTGCAATGCCAACGGATAGCGCGGATCATCGCGCCAAAGTGGCTGGTCCCACAGATCGTCGCGCACGGGGTCGGCCATGGTGATCTGATCCATGGCACTGGGGTCGTTGGTGGCACCGGCCACCAGCCGGCCCATCAGCACCCGCTGCTCGGCATGGACCCCCTCGTGCGACAGGAGCCGGAGCTTCTCGTCAACGGATTCCGGCCGTGGGAGCGACATGGACCAGCTCATGCCGTGGAAGGCGGCCTGGCTGTCCTCGCCCGACGTGTTCCGGACGTCGGTGACAGCCGACGAAAAGCCATAAGGGGTGCCGGTGCCGAGATGCGCGAAGAGCAGGTCGGTCTGACGCTGCCAGGCTGCTGTCTGGCCGCGCGCGGCGCCCAGGGTGTCGTATTCCTCCCGGGCCTGACGTCGCAGATCGGCCCAGTAGTCCCGGCTCACCGCTCGATGCAACTCGTAGTCGGCGGCGACCCTGCCCGGCTTCCACTCCTCACCGCCGCGAACCAGCGTCGCACCACGTTTCGTCGCGAGGTCGCCGACCATGGTCGCCAGCGCACGATCCAGTTCGGCAAGCTCGGAATCGGATGCCCGGGGGACGTACTCGCCCCTGTCGCGCACCGAGAAGCCGGGGTTCCTCGCCACCTTGTGCAAGGTGACCTCACCGGTCTCCGGGTTTACCGAGACCTGCCACCCGGCGACGACGTTCTCTCCCGCGAACTGACCCAGTACGTCGGGTGCGGTAGTCGGTGACGCCGCTTTGGTGGCCCGGCTTTCCCTCGCGTCGATGCCACCGTGCGCCACCACGGCGTACACCATCTCGCCGTCGGCTGGCATCCGGTGCAACCGGTCGACGCCGAAGCCCACCCACCCGTCCGCCATGCCCGCAGTGCCGTCGAACACCGGCATGATGCCGTCCGGAGTGTCGACTACCCGTTGCTGTAGGCCGATGGAGAAGGCAAGCTCCGGCGGGATCGGCACGGCGGCCCAGAGCGTCTCCGTCTTCCAGCCCGGCCGCCGGCTCTCGGCAAACAAGTCCGGCAGCTCGCTGCGTAGTTGCCTCTCGGTGAACTCCGAAGGCGCCACGATTTCGGGAACGTCCGGTGCCGAGTCGGCCTCAGCCGTTTCCGCCGAAGGCGATCCCGACCCATCCCGCCGTGACGACGAGCCGGGCGCGCCGCCCAGCACCCGGGGCATCCACTCGCCGTTGACCAGGCGCAGGTCGACCGTCAGCTCGTTGGTCTCCGGGTGCAGGCCGTGTACCCCGGAGCCGTCGATGAACACCGGGATCTCGACCCGCTGGAAGCGGCCCTCCATCCACTGCCGCACGGAGACGCGACCGACAAGCCCACTCCCCGTCGCCGTGACCGGACCGTACGCCACGACCTCGGTCAGCTCGGTGATGCGCTCCCGCAACCGGTCGATCTCCGACTGGGCCCGCGCCACCTCTTCCCCACTACCGGCGCTGCCGCTCGGCCCGGCCGTATTCAGTCCGCTCAGTTGCTGACCCCACCCGATGAGATCCCGCCGCAACGCCGCCAAGGCGACCTCACCGGCGTTCTCGGACGACTGCGTGAGCGCCGGATCGGCCACACCCTCGTCGAGACTCATCGCGTCGGATCCCGCACCGGTCACGGCGGCCGGCAGGACGACCGGCTCGGCCATCGTCACCCCGAGGCCCAGCCGGTCCTCGATCTCCGCCAGGTCCGCCCGCAACCAGTGGTATTCGACCGGCGTCGAGGTCACCGGCACCAGCAGCACCGGCGCTTCGCGCTCGTCCTCGGGCAGCGCCCGCCGCATCAGTTGACCCACCCGCACCAGCAGCGCCGCACCACCGGGAACCGGCAACCCCACCGGAAGAAGATCAGCCTCGGCCTTGTACGCGAGCACGAGAGCGCCCTCGACCGGACCCACGAGCTGCCGCTGCACCGCCGGCCCCAGCCACCAGACACCGGTACCGTCCGGCTGCGACAGCGACCGGTCGATCCAGTTCCGGTCCATACCGAAGATCTGGCTCACGTTCTCGGCGGTCAACCCCGCAGGCGGCCAGGTCGTGCCCGGGTGCCCGAGCCACTCCAGAAGCCGCATGAGTCCCTGCTTGGCGCGACGTTCGTCGCCGTCGGGAACCAGGCGGCGGAACTCGTCCACGAGCCGGCGGTCGATCGGATCCTCGGCCCGCTTACCGGGCAGGGCCAGCAGAGCCCGCTTCGTCACGGTCAGGCGCGGCACGGTGACGTGGTCGACACCGAAGGCGTACGCCGTGGCGAAGCCGACCGCGAGCAACTCCGCACGGTCGACGCCGAGCCCGGCGGCCAGGCCGTTCAGCACATCGACGATCTGGGACTGCGACATCGCCTGCGGTTCCGACTCCAGAGCACCCACCAGGGCGGCCGTCACCATGAACGGATCGATGTCGAAGTCGTCCACGTCCGATCCCCGCCGGGTTGACGACGAACCCGCCCGTCGCTGGGACGAGCCGGGCGCGCCGCCCAGCACCCGGGGCATCCACTCGCCGTTGACCAGGCGAAGGTCACCGGTCAGCTCGCCCGTGTCCGGGTGGATGCTGTGCACCCCCGCCTCGTCGACGCGCACCGGGATCCGGACGTATCCGGGGCGGCCCTGCACCGCCTGCCGTACCCAGACGTGGCCGTGCAGGACGCCGTCCGACGTCTCCTCGATCGGCTCGTGCTCAGTGATCTTGGTCAGCTCGGCGATTCGCGTCCGCTGACGATCGACCTCGGCAGCGATCTTCCACTCCCGTGCCGCCACGTCGGCAGCTCCGGCGGAGGTCGTCGATTCCTCGGCGTCGCGGCCCCGGTCGACGGCGCTCGGCGCGGAGCGCAACTCCCGGAGCTCGGTGCCCGTCTCGATGAATACGCGCCGCATCTCGGCCAGGCGCGCCTCCACCTCTGTGGAACGCTGGGCGATCACCGGCGGGTGATCCGCCCACTCTTCGACAGTGTCGCCGGACAGGGCAGGTGCGGGCGAGGTGTCGACGTCCACGCCGACCGGCCGATGGTCCGCGTCGAGCAGCACCACCGTGGTGGCGTCGTCGCGCAGCGCCACCATCCGCCAGTCGTCGGTGACCCGGGTGACGATCGGCGCTCCGTCCGACTCAGGCGACCCGATCCAGAGCACGTCCTCGCCATCCGGCAGCAGCCACGCCACCGTCGGCCCGCCGTTGGGTGCCAGGAACGACACCAGCGCAGCCGAGTCCGGGGTGTTGCGCAGGGCATCGAGGAGCACGTCGGCGGCGATCGGCTGTGCGGTGCCGCCGACCAGATCCGGCAGGTCCGAGGCGGCGACCGGCAGCACCTTCCGGGCCAGGGTCTCCGCGTCGGCCTCGTTGCCCGCCCGGGCCAGGTGCACGGCAGCGGCCAGGCTCCCGGGCGGAATCGTGTCCCGCAGCGCCAGTTGGATCTCCGCCAGGCCCGCCAACAGGGCGTCGACCCGCTGGCGGCCCGGCTTCTCCCCGGCCCTGATCCGTCCGTACGCACTCTGCAGCCCTGCCCGCCCGGCCACGTGTGACCACGGCAGCACCCGTACCGACGTGGCGTCGTCCCAGGACGCCTCCCGGCCGTGCGCGTCGACCGGCACCAGTTGCGGTCCACGCGCCTCACCCACCGGCACCTGCACCTGGAGGCGGTAGAGGTCGGCGAGGCGACCGAGGCCCTCCGGGTCGTCCGGAAGCGGCTGCCCCCCGGTGGCCCAGCGGTCGAGCTCCCACGGCACCAGCACCAGGGCATCGGGGAACGGCTGTACACGCAGGTAGTTCAGGCCGGCGGCGGAGCGCGGCGTCTCCTCGATCAGGTAGACCAGCGTGCCGTCGTCCGGCGTCGGGGTGGCGACCGCGACCGCCCGGGCGAGGGGGTGCTCCTGCTGGGTCATCGCGCCGGTGAGCACGAATCGGCCCGGAACGGCCATGATCTCCTTGCAACCGTCGCCGCCGGGCACCTGATACCTCGCCTCGTCGCCACTTCATGCGGGTCGCCGCCACTGCGGCACGCCGCACCCGTCGTACACCATGGCACCCCTAAGCGGGATGCCCGAAAGTCCCCATTCGGGCTGTGGTCCCGTCCCCCTGGGGGTCAGAAAATGTTGCGACCCACCTCGACCATGTGTCGGAACGCGCCGAGCACGCCCAGCGCCAACGGCACCATGAGCAGACTGGTGATCACCCCGAACACCTCGGCCCGGCTGCGGCGACGGGCCGAGGGGTGCACCATCGGCCCGTCGCGTGGCGGCTCGGGTGTCGAGGGACGCAACAGGCTCAGCGCCACCCCGGCTCCGGCGACGCCGAGCCCGGCCAGCACGAGCACGACCAGGGTCGCGCCGGGGCCCGCGCCGAGCATCCCGACGACCGCGAGGATCAGGCTGAAGCAGCCGACCAGTGCGGCGGTGCCGAGCAGGAGCAGTTCGGCGGAGAACGCCACCAGCCGGCAGCGGGCCATCAGGGCGATGCTGGCCACCGCGGTCAACGCGACCGCCCAGCCGCCGCCGTTCGAGGCCAGCACCGGAAGCGCGGCGGTCAGCGCCAGCGCCGGACCGACGAGCACCACCGAGAGTAGTCGGTGGGAGCGGTCGACCAGCCCGATCGTGACCGGCAGGGCGGCCGACTGGTCCGGCGGTCGGCGCTGTCCCCACGACGCCACGGTGGCGGCGATCCGCCGGGCCACCGCGATGATCCCCATCGCCGTCACGGTGACCACCGCGGCGGCACCGGCGCGGTCGGTGTCCAGCGCCCGGATCAGGGACACCAGCGCCAGGCCGACGGTCAGGTGCAACTGCACCACGACCAATGCGGCGGTCGGGATGACCACCAGCGCCATCAGCGCGGCCAGGCAGGCGCCGAACACCGCGCCGTCCCAGCGGTACGCCGTCGCGCCGAGCACCCGGGTCACCAGCATGCCGGCCGCCGCCAGACACGGCACCGAGGTCAACGCGACCGCCATCCGCAGCCAGTCCGGCACCACCTCGCGGTGCTGGGTGAGGCTCCACGCTCCGGCGAGCAGGCCCAACGCGGCCAGGACGAGCCCGGCGGCGGTGCCGGCACCGCCCTCGAACCGGAGTCCCGCGGTGATCGCGGCCACCGTCGTCCACAACAGACCAAGGCCGAGGACGGTCGTGCCACCCCGGAGTCGCTGCTGGCGATGCCGGTGGGTCTCGTCGGCGACGAGTTCCTCGATCTCCTCCACCAGTGGCGCGTCGTTCGGCTCCTGGGCGGCGTCGCGGAGGTACAGCACCTGGCCGTCGACCACGCCGACATCGAGCAGGGTGGCGTCCAGCGGCAGCGGCGGATGACCGGCGGGAGCCAGGGACCAGGCCGGCGGAAGCACGTCGGCCCGGTCCTGGCCGCACATCTCGGCCAGGCGGGCCGAGTACTCGCCGACCGGTGCCCCGGACGGCACCGACACGTCCAGTCGGCGGCGGGTGCCGACCACCGTGATCCGGCTCCGCTCGCCGCTCATCGGCCCTCCCGGCACCCGAGCCGTGTCATCCGGCCACCTCCAGGTCGTCGGCGTGCAGGTCGTCGGCCTCCAACGTGCTCAGCTCGGCGGTGCTGGGCGCGTCCATCTCGGCGATCCGGGCGGCATGCCGCTCGGTCATCATCTGGAAGACCTTGCGGGCGAACCGGCCGTTGCCGAAGCCCTCGCCCCGCAGGACGCCGTCGAAGTAGGTGAGCAGTGCGGCACGGCCGCCCTCCGCGACGTGGTACTGGTGTCGGCTCGCCTGCTTCTCCACGATCTGGACCAGTTCCACGGACGAGTAGTCCTCGAAGCTGAGCGTCCGGGAGAAGCGCGAGGACAGGCCCGGGTTGGCCGCGACGAACTGCCGCATCTCGTCCGGGTAACCGGCGACGATCACCACCACCTCGTCCCGGTGGTCCTCCATCAGCTTCACCAGCGTCGAGATCGCCTCCTGGCCGAAGTCCGTCCCGCCCCCGGTGGGTACCAGGGCGTACGCCTCGTCGATGAAGAGCACCCCGCCGAGGGCCTTGCGGAAGGCCGCCTGGGTCTTCGGTGCGGTGTGGCCCACGTACTCGCCGACCAGCGTGCCCCGGTCCACCTCGACCAGGTGTCCACGTTCGAGCATGCCCAGCGCGGCGAGCAACTGCCCGTAGAGCCGGGCCACGGTCGTCTTGCCGGTGCCGGGGTTGCCGGCGAAGACCAGGTGCCGGGACATCGGCGGCGGTGCGAGACCGGCCTCCCGACGACGTTTGACGGTCTGCACCAGCTTGACCATGGTGCCCACGTCCCGCTTGACCCGGGCCATCCCGACCAGGTCGTCGAGCTGGCCGAGCAGGTCGGCCAACTCCGGCACCTTGCTGGTGGCACCGGCTCGGGGTGCGGCGGCGGGGCGACGCGGACCGGGACCGGCCGGCACCGCGCGGGCGGCGACCGGCTCGGTCGGCAGGGTCGCCTCGGCGACGTCGGTGCTCCAGCACTCCTCGAAGGTCGCCCGGCCCTGGTCGGTCTGGTCGACGTCGGCCCCGGCGTCGTGCACGTGGCAGCGCAACAACGCCGGATCGGCGTCGGCGCCGACGTGCACGGCGGGGTAGTCGGTCCGGGAGATGTCGCAGTCGGTGAGGCTGCCGTGCGCGCCGTCGCCGACGTACACGCCGTTCTTGCGGCACTCCCGCACGGTCAGGCTGCGGATCATCGGCTCGGCGCCCTCCCAGAGCACCAGCCCGCTGCCGCCGATGTCGGTGATCTCGCACTCTTCGAGCGTCGGTGTGGCGTACGCGTCGACGAGCACTCCGGCCGCGCCGCAGGAGGCGATCCGGCAGTTCCGGGCCAGCAGCGCGGCGTGCGGGGCGACCTCGATCCCGGTCTGCTCGACGTCGCGGACCTCGCAGTCGGTCAGCAGCGGGCGGTGCGGGGTGTCCACGCGTACGCCGGCCCGGGAGTCGGTGACGGTCAGCCCGCGCAACTCGGCGTCGGCGCCACCGTCGATCTGCACGCCGCCGAGTCCGGCACCGGTGATGGTGCCGCCCTCCACCCGAAGCAGGGCCCGGTCCGAGGCGCGTACCCCGAACTCGGGGGTGTCCGCGATGGTGCACTCGACCAGCGCGGCACTGGCCGTACCGGTGAGGTGCACCGCGCTGTACTCGGAGCGCCGCACCTCGCTGCCGTGCATCAGGATCCGCCCGTCGTCGGCGGCGTAGAGCCCGTTGGCGGCCGAGTCGGCGAAGGTGCCCCCGGTGAGGCGGACCTCGGCGCGGTCCCGGACGGCGAGCGCGGTCTGACCGGCCTGGTTGATCCGGCTGCCGGCCATCGAGAGCCGGCTGTCGCCGCCGGCCAGCACGCCCGGACCTCGGGCGGCGTCCACGGTCGACTCGTCCAGGTGCAGGTGGCCGTACCCGGCGAGGAGCACTCCGGCGGAGGCCGCACGGCTGATCGTGCACCGCCGGACGAGCACCCCGCCGGTCTCGCCGGTCTCCCCCGTGCCCGAGGTCCCGGCGTGTTCGGGCCGCAGCGGCGGCCACCAGTCCGGACCAAAGGTCGCGCTGCCGCTGACCCGCAGCCCCTCGGCGGCCAGGTCGTGCAGTTGGCAGTCGGTCAGTCGGGCCTGCCCGCCGCCGCTGACCTCGACACCCACCCCGCCGCTGGGCCCGATCTCGCACCGGGTGAGCGTCAGCGTGGCGTTGTCCGCCACCAGCGCACCGGCGCCGACACCGCCCATCCGGCTGTCGGCCAGGGTGACCCGGGCACTACCGGCGGCCTCGACGGCGGCGCCCCCGGTCTCGGTCATCTCGACCGAGGTGCCCTCCACCGTCGCCTGGTCGGCGGCGATGAGCCCGGGAGCCGCCCCGGTACGCAGGATGGCGCAGTCCCGCAGGGTCGCCGAGGCGTCCCCGCTGACCTGGACCGCGCCTCCGGTGACCGTGGTCGACTCCAGCGCGATCCGGCCGGTGGCGGCGACCACCACGGCACCGGAGCCGCTGAGCACGAACCCGCGGACGGTGGCCGACCCGGACCGTACGGCGAGCGCCGGACCGTGCGGCGCGACCAGCTCGACCGCGCCGCCGTCGTTCTCGGCCACCAGCGTCACCGACTTGTCCACGGTCAACGACTCGCGGTACACGCCGGCCACCACCGACACCACGCCGCCGTCACGGGCCGCCCGGATCGCCGAGGAGATGGTGCGGTGCCGGCTCCACGGGCGGGTGGAGACCCGTTCGATGCGGCCGGACGGCGCGCTGGCCGGGACGGAGACCGCTGGCTGCCCCGTCACTTGGCGATCACCTCAACCGCTGCGCATCGGAGGGGTCGGCCGGACGCATCGCGGGCGCGTCGAGCTCCGGTTCGGGGTCCTTGCGGTCGTCGGAGCGCAGCACGGTCCGCAGCCGCATCACCGACAGCACCGTCACCGCCACCAGCACCAACCCGATGAGCACGAAGATGGCCACCTGGCCGCCGCTGGTCGACGAGTCGCTGTCACCGGCCGGCGGGCCGTTCGGGGCAGCCGCCCCGCCGTCGCTCTCCATCGCCGCGTTCACCGAGGTGAAGGGGTCGATGACGCCGTCGCCGTAGGAGGCGGGATCCTCCGAGGTCTCCGCGGTGCGGCTGGCCGTGCTGCGGATCCGCTCGGTCACCTGAGCGGCCGACAGGTTCGGGTACGCGGACCGGACCAGCGCGGCCTGACCCGCCGCGTACGCCACCGCGTACTGGGTGCCGCTGCCGACGAACTCGCCCGCACCGCCGATGCCGAGGCTCGCCACGTCCACGGCGGGCGCGACCACGTCCACGCCCCCGGCACGGTAGCTGGCCGCCATCTTGCCGTCGCCGTCGATGCCGCCGACCCGCAGCATGCCCCGGTCCGGCAGCCCCGACTCCGGGTCGCTCGACTCCAGGTCGGCGGCGGAGACCACGACGATGTCGTGCTTGACGGCGGTGGCGATCGCCTCGGCGACCGCCGGGACGTTCGGGTCCACGTACGACCCGAGCGCGATCACGGTGGCACCGGCGGCCACCGCAACCTCGATACCGGCCGCCTGGTCCGCCGGCTGCGACTCGGCCTTGGTGGTGACGACCCGGACCGGCATCACGGTCGCCTCCGGAGCCACTCCCGTCACCTTGCCCTTCGAGCCGGACTGGGCGATGGCGATACCGGCCATCGCGGTGCCGGTACCGAGGCAGTCGACGTCGCCCCGGCCGCTACCGGCCACCACGTCCATGCCCTGGGTGACCCGGCCGCGCAGCTCGGCGAGGCTGCCGTCCACACCGGAGTCCACGATCGCGATCATCTGGCCCTCGCCCCGGCTCCGGGACCACGCCCGCTCCGGTGACATCCGCCGCTCCGCCCAGTCCGCGCGGTCCTTGTCGCCCCGTGTCGCAGTGCCGCACTTGGCGCCCCCCGAACCGGGCTTGTTGGTCCCGCTCGGACTCGGGGTGGGGCTGGGGCTGGGAATGGTGGGGCGGGGCAGCGGGTTCGTCGCGGGTGGTGCGGCGGAGGCCCCGCCCGACGGTGGACGGGCCGACGGCGACGACGGGGACGGCAGCGAGCCGCGCTCCACCCCGTCACCGACCGCGTCCCACGGCAGCACCAGGTGCCAGCCGGCACGCAGTTGACTCGGGTCAGTGAGGGCACCGCCGCCGGGCTGGGCCCGGCCGACGTTCAGGTTGAAGATCTCCTCCGCGCGGTCCCGGGTGCCGAGGAAACGCTCGGCGATGTCGCGCAGACCCTCCGGCTTGCCCGCGTACGCGGACTCCACCGTGTAGTACTTGACGTACGGTGCGGCCTGGGCGCGGGCCGGGAGGACGGGCAGTGCGGCCAGCAGCACGCCGAGCACCACCACCACGTACCGTCCCACCCGTGACGGGTACCGGCTGACCAACATCTCCCTCGCCCCCTCGTCGTGCCCGTCCGGGTCCGGACTCACGACTCCACGACGGTCCCGGTCGCCACGACGTTCAGTCGCCGCGTCGGGAGTTTCCGATCACGCCGCCAGTGCGCCGGGCCCGCCGATGATGCCCCGCGCGGCGCGCAGAGCGTAGAACGACCGCGATCGTACGGTCCCCTCCGGGATGCCGATCCGGGCCGCCGCCTCGGCCACCGAGACGTCGCCGTAGTAGAGCTCGACCAGCACCGCACGGTGTTCGGGGGTGAGCTTGCGCAGCACGTCGGCCAGGGCGAACCGGTCGAGCAGGCCGTCGAACTCGTCGTCCGGCGAGTGGGCCCAGCTCACGTCCATCCCGTAGACCTCGGTGGGTCGGGCGGCCCGCGCACGGGCGGTGTCGATCGAGAGGTTCCGCGCCACGATGAACAGCCACCGGCGGATCGTGGCGTCGTCGGCGGGCAGTTCGCTCAGCCGGGACCAGGCCCGCAGCATGGTCTCCTGCAACAGGTCCTCGGCGAGCTGGCCCTGCCCCCGGGTCAGCCGCAGCAGGTAGTAGTACAACGGTTGGGCGTTGTCCGCGAAGACACGCCGCATCCGGTGATCGAGGTCGACATCTGTCTCGACCCGCTCCTGCACACCAACGTTGGCACCCATCGCTGCAGCCCTCCCCAGGACCCGGACCCTTGCCCCGCACCGCTCAATCGGGACGCTAGTGATTCGGGCGGCGGGCGGCGTGAGCCGAAGGACTCAGTGGGGCCCAGGTCTGGTCCCAGCAGTGCTGCCCGGCCGGGTGGTGGTGTCGGCCCGGCTGGCGAGGAAGTCGGCCAACGACATCTCCGGTTCGCCCACCGTCCGCCAACCGAATCGGCCCGCCGAGAGCAGCCGGACGACCTCGACCTCCTCGTTCGCCTCCCGGGGCAGCAGCAGGCCCGCGCCGGCCTCCAGCATCGAACCGGCCGCCGACCGGATCTGCGGCAGGTCGCCGATCTGCGCCACGGTCGCCCGTACGTCGACCGCGCACCGCCACGGCACCCGCACCTGCACCAGCAGCCGCCCCCGACGGGCACGCGGCCGGTTGCGCAGCAGCACCAGTCCCTGGTTCCGGATCGTCGACCCGGGATCGCGCACCAGCGCGTAGGCGAGCGCGTCGGCCTCGTACGGCCAGCGGGGCAGGTCGGCCGGCAACCCCTCGACGCCGTGCCCGGCACCGGTGCAGCGCAGCGCCAACGGCGGCGTGGACGGGGCGACCGGCTGCTCCACGTACCGCCCGGACGCGTCGACACCGAACCCGGCGACGAGTTGGGTTCGGTCCAGCAGACCACCCGGGAGCAGGTACGACTCGTCCCGGTCGACGAGCAGTTCGTGCAGGGCCGGCGGCTCGTGCACGGTGATCGAGGACATGTCCACCGCGCCACCGGCGAGGACGCGTACCCGCAGCAGGTGTTCGTCCGCCCGCAGCGCGGCGGGCACCGGCGGGCGGAGCGTGCCGACCAGGAACAGGTTCGCGGTGGGTACGCCGGTGCCGGTGGCCTCGGTCGGCGAGCAGCCGGCGACCACGTACAGCTCGACCGGATCGGCGTTCACGGTCGGTCGCTCGGCGATCCAGTAGATCGCGTGCGACACCGGCCGACGTACCGTGCCGAGCTTAGGTGCGGCGCTGACCGGAAGCTCCGGCCCGGGCGGCGGGGCGGGCCGGTCGGGCCGCCCCGACCCGGGCTCCATCACCGGGCCGCTACCGGGCCGTCGCGGCGTCCCCGGCCCGGGCTCCACGACCGGACCAGGGCGTCGCTCCGCTCGCGGATCGGGTTCCCGTACCGGACCGGCCTCGACGCGCGGCCCGCTCGCCGGACGCGGGCCCGCCACCGGTCCGACCAGCGGTCGTGGTGGCCCGACCTGCCGCTCGACGCGCCTCGGCTCGGTCCGGTTGGGCTGGGCCCAGCCGCCCGCCCGGGTCGGTGCAGGCGAAGAAGTGGACGGCGGAGGTGGGGTGAACGGCGGCGGGGGCGGGGGCGACTCCGGGGCCGGGGGCAGCTCCGGGGCCGGGGGCAGCTCCGGGGCCGGGGGCAGCTCCGGGGCCGGGGACGTCGGCACGGGCAGGGGCAGGGCGGCGTGCACCGGGACCGGGGGCACCGGGTCCGACGTCACCGCCGGCACGCGGCCCACCGACGACGGCGCCGGGTACGCCCGGACGTCGGAGGCCGAGGCCACAGCCGACGCCCCGGGCTCACCCGCCTGCTGCCGGTCGACCGACGGTGTCACCTCGACGGTGGTGCTCCGGCTGTTGCTCTCCGCCGTGACCAGCACACCGTCGTCGCTCTGCCAGCGGCGCTGCGAGTCGTCCTGGTCGAGGCGCTGCCAGTCGACCGGACGACCCCGCTCGTCGACCGCGCGGGCCGTACCGTCGACGCTGTCGAAGGCGGCCCCCGGCGGCAGCACCCACACCTCGGCGCGCAGCCCCTCCACCAACCGGCTGCCGTAGTGGCGGACCCCGGCCTCGGCGGAGGCCGGATAGCTCGCCAGCAGCAACAGGTCCTCCCCCTGCCACCCGGCGGTGCGCAGCATCCGTTGCAGCACCCGTGGCCCGAGCGCGTGCGGCCCGGAGTCGGCGTACTGCACCGCCCACCGGCCGTCGTTGAGGATGGTCAGGTCGATCCGGAACAGCCCGTGCTGGGCCTGGAGGCTGCTGTACCGCGAGTTCATCGCCCGTTGGCGGGCGGGTGCGACGCTGACCAGGGGTGCGCCCGGATAGGGCGTGACGACCATCCGCCCGGCCGGGGACAGCCGACCATCCTGGTCCGGCTCGAAGCGCGGCGAGGCGGCCATCGGCGGCAGATAGGTACGCCACTCGGCCGGGCCGCCGGCCCGGTCCACCGCACTGAGGTCCTGGCAGCTCTCCAGGACCTCCAGGGCGGCGGTACGCTCCGGCGCCCAGACGATCGCCCCGGTGTTGTCCGCGAACGCGGCCAGATTGGCGTGCAGGCGCTGCCGCTCCTCCGGGTCGGAGGGCCAGTGCAGCCACATCCGGATCTCGCTGCCGTACAACGGCACGTCGGAAAGGGCAGCGGCGAGCTGACGCCCACCGGTCACCCGATAGGAGCCGGTGTAGTCGCCGACCACGAAGCCACCGCCCCGGACCGACACCCCGATCGTGGTCAGTTCCGGGTGCCCCGGGGCCAGGTCCACCGCAGCGGCCCGGCGGGCCACGAAGTCGGCGCGGGTGGCCAGCGTCAGCCCACCGGGCAGTGGCGCGGCGACGACACCGGACCGGGGGCGCAGCACGCCGCCGGTCGTCTCGTACCAGCCGGGCAGGTCGGTGGCCATCGCCGGGGGTTGGACGACGAGCCACTCCACCGGTCGCCCGGTCCGGGCGTCCACCAGGCTGGGCTCCGGCTCCCGGTCCCCGTCGAAACGCAGCATGCTGCCGACCGGACTGATCAGCACATCCCGCCCGAGGATCCCGGCCAGCTCGGCGAAGATCTCCGCGTGATCCTCGGCACCGTCCATCATGATCCGGACGTCGTCGCCCGCTCCACCGCCCCGGCGCACCAGGTCGGCGAGCTGTCCGGCGTCGAGCGGCGTCCCACTGCCGCGCAGCGCGACCGGGAGACCGTCCGGGCCGGTACGCAGCCAGATGTCGTAGAGCCCGTCGATTCGGCGGTGTTCCGGGCGGGCCCGGGTGGCCGGTGTCGGCGGCAGCCTGCCGGTCATGACGCTCGTCCGTTCCTCGATGTCCCCCCTTGCACGTCCTCTCAACGGACGGCGGTGCCTGGTTTTCTCAATCCGACGTCGGCGAGTCCGTGCCATCACCCCGCTGAACACGGCGGGTCCCGCGTCCGTCGTGTGATGCACCGGGCAGAGAAGGGGTACGGCCATGGAACAGGATCTGGGTACGGTCGCGATCGTGTGCGACCAGCCGTTGTCGCGGGTCGGGATGGAACGTCTGGTGCAGGACGAGCCGGGTCTCGCGCTCGGCCCCTCGGTCGGCTCGGCCGGTGAGCTGGAGCAGGCCGGACCGGCCGACTACCGGGTCATCTTCATCGACCTGCCGGCGCTGCCCGGTGCGAGCGTGCTGGAGCTGATCGGGAAGCTCGCCACCCGTGGCGCCCCGCTGGTCTGCGCCACCTGGGAGCAGCCGCCGGGCCTGCTCTCCGCCGTCCGGGCCGGGGCCCGCGGCGTGATCACCCGGTACGCCGAGCAACCCGACGTGCGCCTGGCGTTGCGGGTGGTCGCCACCGGCGGGCTGCATATCGGTGCGGAGTTGGCCGACCGGTTCACGGCGGACCTGTCGCGCCCGGCCGACGCCGACGAGAACGGACTGGCCCCACGCGAGGTGGAGACGCTGCGCTGGATCGCGCTCGGGCTCACCCACGCGCAGATCGCCACCCGGATGGGGCTGTCCCAGGCGACCGTCAACACGTACGCCAAGCGGATCCGGGCCAAGCTCAACGTGACCAACAAGGCGGAGCTGACCCGGATGGCGATCGAGCTGGGCCACGTGACCCAGGGACGCGTGGCGCACGGCCGGTTGACCCACGGTCACCTGAGCCACGGCTGGCGCGCCGCCTCCTAGCCCGCTCCACTCAGGACAGCTCGGCATCGGGCTCCCTCGTCGGCCGCACCGAGATCGACCAGCGGGACGGCGTCACCTCACCGAGCACCACCGGCACCTGGACTCCGGCTGTCCGCAACTCGCGGGCCACCCGTGCGTCGCCGCCGCCGAGCCGGGCGCAGACCACGATGCCCGGGGTCGGCGAGGGCTCCACGTCGGACAGTTGCGCCGCCCGGTTGCAGCCGTTCGGGAGGGAGTCGCCGAGCACGTCCCCGACCACGGTCACCTCGTTGCCGTCGGCCAGGGCCTGCCGGATCAGCCGACGTGCGTACCGCTGCCCGTCGGGCATGTTGCCGGCGACGGTGAGCACGTCCGGGCAGCGGACCAGGTCGACGTAGAGCCGCCAGCCGTCGCGGTCACCGAGCAGCAGCGGCAGGGTGGCGGCCGGTGGTGCCTCACCCGGGCCGTACCAGCCGAACGGCGCTGCCGCCGCGTCCCGGGCCCCGTTCAGGGACACGCTCAGGTTGAGCCCCTCGACCCGCAGGTCGGCGCTGAGCTCGGTGGCGTCGCCGACCTCCGGCCGCTCCGGTCCGGCGGACGGCTCCGACAGCGGCACCGGGGCCGGCGTCGGCGTCCGGCGCGGCAGTTCGGGAGAGGGCGGTCCCATCGGCCGCAGGCGACCGCCCAGCGAGGGACGGGCCGGACGCTCGGGGGCCGTCGGCCGTTCCGGCGCCACCGGTCGCTCAGGCGCTGTCGGCGGCAGGTGCGGTGCCCGTGACGTGGCGGTCGCCGGGTACGGGTCCACGACCGGCGGCGCGGAGGAGTGGGCACCGGCCAGCACCAGCTCGCGCTCGGCGTCGGTCGGCGGCGGGCCGGACCGGCCCGGGCGACCGGGTGCCGGTGGCGCATCCGACGACGCGGGTGGGTCGGACAGCGGCGGCGGGTCCGACAACGGCGGCGGCCCAGCGGACACCGCCTGCGCGGTGACTCCCCTTGTGCCCCGTCCACCACGGAGTACCGCCACCGCCACCGCGAACAGCATGACGGCCGCGAACACGCCGATGGCCTCGAAGATGGGGGCGCCCTGCCGTCCCGGAGTCGCCGAGTCCCGGGCCGCCGGGGGCGCCGCCTGGGTCGCCACCGGGTACTCGTCGTAGACGCCGGGGCCGCTGGCGTCGGCGGGCAGCGTCAGGATCCACCCGGGTTTCAGGACCATCGGGTCGGTGAGGTTCCCACCGTCCGGCTGCGGACGGCCCTTGGTCAGCTCGAAGATCTCCAGGTGCCGTCGGCCGGTGCCGAGGGTGCGGGCGGCGATCTCGTACAGCGACTCGCGCTGGCCGGCGACCGGCTCACCGACGATGTAGTACTTGGACCCGGCCGGGGCGGGCGGAGGATCGGCCGGGGCGGCGTGGACCGGCCCGACCGGTCCGAGCACGGCCAGGGCGGTCAGGCACACCACGACGATCCGACGCAGCCCTCGCACTGTTCCCCTCCCTCTTCCGACTCGCTGCCCGAAGGCGACCGTCACCGGCCGCAGGTGGCCCGGACTGCGGAGACCGCGAGCCGGGCGTCGGCCTCTCCCGCCGCCTGCGCCGTCACGCGTACCGCCAACTCGCTGCCGCGCAGCGGGAACGCGCCGACGTCCACCCAGCGTCCGGTGTTCTGCGCCTGGTTCACCTCGAACTCGGCGTACCCGGCACCGCCGCGCCCGGCCAGCACCTCGTAGCGGACGCTGGTCACCCAGGTGCCGGCACTGGACAGGTCACGCGGCACGTACACCTCGACGCGGCACTGCCCGCCGTTGGACGGGACGAACCACCACTGGACGAACTGGTCGGTGCCGGTGCTGATCGGCAGGGTCTGGAAGGTGCCCCGGCAGCCGCCCTCGGACCATCCGCCGTCCGCCACCGTACGCCACTGGTCGGTGCGACCCTGCACGTCGAACCCGTGCCGGTCGCTGGTGTCGCAGCCCCAGCCCGCAGTCGCCGTGTAGCCCGGGTCGGCTGCCCCGGCCTTGGAGCGCGGGCTGATGAGCTGCCAGAAGATCCCCACCACCAGGGAGATCAGCACGCACACCGCAGTCACCGTGATCAGCGTCGGCACACTGACCGACAGCCGGTCACTGGCCGGCTTCGACCCGGCGTGCTCGACGAACGCGGTGACGAAGTCCGATCGCCACCGCACCGTCCGCCGGGCCGGCGTCTGCGTCGCCTCGGTGGGGTCCACGATCGGTTGCTACCCGGCCAGCCTGTTGATCGACTCGGTCAGCAGCGCCATCCGTTCGGCAGCCTTCACCCGCAACTGCTCGGTCCCGTCCCGCAGCGCCGCCAGCACCAGGTCGCCGAGTTCGTCGGCGTCGCAGGTCTCCATCACGCGCGGGTCGATGTGCACCGCCTGGAACTCGTTGTCGGCCAACGTGACCGTCACGCCCCCGCCGACCGCCGACCCGACCACCTCGGAGTTGCTCATCGACTGCGCCAGCTCGGCGACCTCGTGCTCAAGCGCCTGGGTCCGAGCCAACATCTCGCTGAAATCCGCCTGCCCGCTGACCACAGCAACCCCTTCCTCGCCGTTCCGCCTCCGCACGACCGCGCACGGCCGTCGGCGACGATGGCCCCAGCCTCGCAGGCCGCACGGAGCAGCCGGTAGTCCCTCATCCGGCACCCACTCCGGCAAGGCGTGGCACCGCACGCTCATCCGGGGGCTATGCCGACGTCCCGGAATGGGGACGCCAGACCTCCCCCTCCCCGGCTCTCGCGCCCGAGGCTGGGATCGGAGGCTCGCCTGTGCCCTGCTTCACTCCACGCAACACTTCCGGTTCACCCCACGCAACACCTCCGGCGAGTTGCGCGGTCTCACGCCGAGATCCGGCGACGACCGCGCCACGTCTGCTCACGGCCGCGCCACGTCCACTGACGACCGCGCCACGTCCACTTTCAGGTGTCGCCCTGTCGAGCTGAACCGTCTACGCCGTCGGGCAGGGTGACTCGTTGCCGCTATCAGCTCGACAGGGCGGCGAGAGGGACCATCCGCCCTCGGCTCGTCGTCGGCCGACGACGAGCCGCTGCCGACACCCGGCAATTCACGCGTCCACGCCACGCCGACCGTCCACGCCGGGACGACGCGTCCGGCCACCGCCGGTTGAGCAACACGGGCTGGGTGCGTCGGGGCGGTCACGCCGGGGCGGTGTCGGTTTCGTCCTGTTCGGGGGTCTCGGCAACGGGCGGCGGGAGCGCGACCTGGATCAGGCGGCCCGGTTGGGCCCGCTCGACGAGCGTGCCCCGACCGGGCGGGCGGGCGGCGGCGCGCTCGCTGCCCAGCACGACGCCCTCGCGGCTGTCGCCGGAGAGGATCAGGCCACTGCAACCCATCTCCTTGACCCGGTTGAGCAACGGATCGGCCATGGCCCGCGCCATGCCGCTGACCCGGCGGGCCAACACCAGGTGCAGGCCGATGTCGCGGGCCTGCGGCAGGAAGCGGGACAGCGGGGCGAGCGGGGCTGCGGAGCCGGTGGGCAGCAGGTCGTAGTCGTCGGCCACCACGTAGATGTCCGGGCCCTCCCACCAGTCCCGCTGGCGTAGCCGCTGCGGGCTGATCCCGGCCGGTGGCAGCCGCTCGGTGAGCTTCGCGACCACCTGCTGGACGTAGGCGCTGGCGGTGTCCGGGTCACCGGCGTAGGCGGCCAGATGGTCCTGCGGCACGGCGTCGAGCAGCGAGAGACGCGTGTCGAGCAGCACCACCCGCGCGTCCCAGGCGGACTGTCGTGCGCAGAGCGCCGCCAGCCAGGTACGCAGGGCCGACGACTTGCCGGAACCGGCATCGCCGAAGACGAGGAAGTGCGGGTCGTCGCGGATCAGGTCGATGGTCACCGGCTTCAGGTCGGACTCGCCGATCCCGATGGGTACGGCGGTCGGCGCGGCGTCCGGCGGCGCAGGCACGTCGGCGGCGTCGATCCGTGCCGGGAGCAGGCGTACCGGCGGGGCCGGGGGGCCGGACCAGCCGGCGGCGATCTTGCCGAGGACGTCCTGCTGGGCCGCGCGTAGACCGTCGACGCTGTCCTGGCCGTCCATCCGGGGCAGGACGAGCTGGAAGTAGACGCCGGGCTGGCTCAGACCCCGACCGGGCACCTTCGCCGGCACCCGGGCGGCGAGGCGGCGGTTCACCTCGGACTCGGCGGGATCGTTGAGACGCAGCTCGATCCGGGTGCCGATGCTGTCCCGCAGGGCGGGGCGGATGTCGTTCCACCGGCCGGTCGTGATGATCAGGTGTACGCCCACGCCGAGTCCCCGGGCGGCAATCTCGTTGATCACCGGGTCGGCCCAGTCGAACTCGGTCCGCAACGCGCCCCAGTTGTCGACGAAGAGGAAGACGTCGGCGGCGCGTACCCCCTCGGGCAGTTTGCCGGCGCGGCGAAGGTCGCGCAGGTCGGCGATGGAGTCCAGGCCGAGGGCGCGGAGCAGTTGCTCCCGTTCGCTGATCAGCGACCGTACCTCGACGATCATCCGACTCACCAGGTCACGGTCGCTGCGACCGGCCACCGAGCCGACGTGCGGCGCCTCGGCCATCGTGTGCAGCGTGCCGCCGCCGAAGTCCACGCAGTAGAACTGCATCTCGTCGGGGCTGTGGGTGAGCATCCCGGCGAGCATCAGGGTCCGCAGCAGCGTGCTGCGCCCGGTCTGGGGTGCGCCGACGATCGCGATGTTGCCGTGTGCCCCGCCGAAGTCCATCATCAGCGTTTCCTGCTCCTGCTTCAGCGGCAGGTCGAGCAGGCCGATGGGGACGGCCAACGAACCGGTCATCGGCCAGTGCTTCGCGCTGTAGCCCCGGCCGGGGTGGTGGGCGACCGGGCCGAGCAGGTGGTCCAGGGCGAGCGCCTTCGGCAACGGCGGCAGCCAGACCTGGTGCACCGGGCTGATGACCGAGGTGAGCCGGTTCACCACGATGCCCAGCTCGGTCTGGCCACCCCGCTCCGCTGCCGGTGGCGGCTCGTCCAGCTCTTCCTCGGTCATCCGGGTCATTCCCCGCAGCGGGAACTGCGCGACGGTGTTGCGGGGCTTCGCACCGCTGGCCCGTTCCCGTTCCTCGGCCGAGACGTAGCCAGCGGAGACGTGCGCGACCCGGAACCGCTGGTAGATCGACTCGTCCACCTTGAGGTACGCGGAGCCGGGAATCGGTGGCAGGTTGTACGCGTCGGTGGTGCCGATCACCGTACGGCTCTCGCTGGCGCTGAACGTACGCAGGCAGATGCGGTAGGACAGGTGGGAGTCCAGCCCGCGCAGTCGCCCCTCCTCCAGCCGCTGGGTGGCCATCAGCAGGTGCATGCCGAGGCTTCGACCGACCCGGCCGATCTGCACGAACAGCTCGGCGAAGTCCGGCCGACCGGAGAGCAGTTCACCGAACTCGTCCACCACGATCAGCAGGTACGGCAGCGGGTCGAGCGGACGGCCGTCGGTGCCGACGGCACCCTCCGCGCGGCGGCTCTGGTACTCGCGTACCGAGTCGATGTTGCCGGCGTCGCGCAGCATGCGTTGCCGGCGTTGCTGCTCACCCATCAGCGCGGCGAGCACCCGGTCGATCATCGCGGCGTCGTCGGCCAGGTTGGTGATCAGACCGGCGACGTGCGGCAGCCCGGTCAACGGGGCGAACGCGGCACCGCCCTTGAAGTCGATCAGCACGAAGCTGAGCAGCTCCGGCGGGTGGGTCAGGGCCAGGCCGGTGACGAGCGTACGCAGCAACTCGCTCTTGCCGGAGCCGGTGGCACCGACGATCAGGCCGTGCGGGCCCGAGCCGCCCTGCGCCGACTCCTTGATGTCCAGCACCAACGGGTGGCCGTCCCCGTCGGTGCCGATCGGCGCGCGCAGCAGCCGTGGGTCGCCGGCACCGATCCAGCGGCTGGTGATCTCGGAGTTCATCGGGTCGCCGCCGAGCACCATCTCGGTGAGCGAGACGGTGCGGGCGAGGACCTGCTCCCGTTCGTCGCTGAGCCGTAGCGGTGCCAGGGTCCGGGCGACCAGCTCGGCCATGCCCAGACTCACCCGGTCGACGTGGCAGTCGGTGGCGGGCGTGACGACCAGCTCCGCCCTGCCCTCCGTGGTGAGCTGGCCGTCCGCTCCACAGCGCAGCCGCAGGTTGACCCGGCTCGGTTCGTCGGACTCGCGCTGGACCAGGAAGACGAGCGTGATGCCGAGATGCGGACCGGCCCCGGCCAGCAGGGCGGCCATCAGCTCGCCACGCCCCCACTCGGAGAACGGGTCGAAGCTGGTGAACACCAGGATCAGCCGGGGCAGGGTCGGTCCGCCGGTGGTCGGGCGCCGGTTGCCCTGCTGGTCGAGTCGCCGCCGGAGTTCGGCCTCCAGGTAGTCGGTGAGCGCGGCCGGGCTCTCCCCGACCAGCGACAGCTCCCCCGCCTCGCCGCGCAGTTCCGGGTCGATGGTGTGCGGCAGCCACTTCGCCCACTGCCACTGGTCGTCCCCGCCGGCCTCCACCGCGACGAGCACGTCGTCCGGCGCGTGGAAGACGCTGACCTGGCAGAGCAGAGCGCGGGCGACCTCGGCGGTGGCCGGCGGCGGGCCGAGCAGGCTGATCACCCCGGCCCGGCCGATGTCGACCACCATCGGCTGCTCGGGTACCACGCCGAGTCGTTCCACCAGTCGTTCGGCGGCCTCCTGCGACTCCCAGTCGTAGTCGGTGAGCGGGTCGATCTTGGCGTCGAGCTCGATCGGGGTGGTCAGTCGGACCGTACCCCGGCCGAGCCGGACCTGGAGGAAGTCGGCGTCGTCGCGACGGCGTTCCCAGACGCGGTGGCCGCCGACGCCGATCGACCAGAGTCGGGCCGGCTCGGGGTTGGCCAGCGCGGAGGCGGCGCGTTGCGCGTTGGCGCTCTGTCGCGCCTGGTCCCGCACGAGCCGCAGGTGGCTGCGGTACCGGCGGCGCTGTTTGCGGGCCGTGACCCCTCGGGTACGCCGCTGCCCGAGGAAGAGGAAGACGACGGCGGCGATCGAGGAGAAGAAGAAGACCGAGCCGAGGATGATGGTCGCCGGCTGCCCGAAGCTGACCATGTACGCGGCCATACCGACACTGCTGATCAGCGGCAGGACCAGGTTCCAGGCGTGCGAACCGGTCGAGGCGTCCGGCACCTCGGGAGGCACGGGCAGCACGATCCGGTCCGTCGGCAGCGCCGGCAGGATGTGGCGGGCCGGACGGTGGAAGGCCACCCGGCTCATCCGGCCACGCTCCGCTCGTTCATGTCCTCCACGACGGGCCGGGGTGACCTCCCGTTCAGTCGCCGGGACGGGCTCATCTGTCCGGGTCGGGACAGGTCATGATCGCTGTCTGGATCTGCGCGAGGGGTTCCCGGTGCCCCTCGGACACCAACGGCACGAGCGCGTTGATCTTGCGGATCCAGTTCGGCCGGACCCCACCCGTGCTCGGCAGGTCGTCCTTGAACTCCCAGATGGCGGTCGTCACCTCCTCGGCCGACCGGTTGCCCTCGATCAGGTCGCCGATCGCGCCCAGGATCGCGTGGCTGGCCCGGTCGTCGAACGACACACCGGCGAGGTCGGCGAGCATCGGTGCCATCGCGCCGAGCTGCGCTGCGGAGCCGGCGGCACCGGCCGCGCCACCGGCACCGGCCGCACCCCGGGTGCCAGCCGCGCCGCCGGGCCGGGCCGGGCCGTCGAGGAGCAGAGGCTTGGTCAGGCTGAGCACCGCGTGGTAGCCAGCGAGCGACGGGACCCGGTTCACCGCATCGCGCAACTGGGAGTGCTGGTCGGGCAGGGCCGGTCCGGCGCGGTCCAGCCCGGACACGATGGCCTGCGGATCGGTCAGCGAGGCGGACAGGAACGACACCACCGGGACGGTCGGCGGCGTGAACGCGGGCGCCCGGCGCAGACCGGTGGCCGCCTCGATCAGGTCCACGCTGAGCGCGTCCTCGACGGGCGGCGCGGCCCGGCCGTCCCCGGCCGGGTTGCCACCCGGTCGCCGAACGGTCCAGGCACTGCCCAGGTTCAGCATCGGCATCCCGCCGCCGGAGGCGGACAGCCCGGGCGCCTCGTACACCAGCGGCGCGCCGTACTCGTCCAGCAACCGGGTGAGTTCCGGCGACGCGGAGGCGCGGGTGTAGACGACCGGCACCGGATCGTGACCGCCGGCCAGCACCGACTGACCCAGGTGCACGAAGAGGCGCCGGTTCAGCAGCGACACCTGCTCCGGGGAGGGCTTCCGACCGGGCCGTTCGGTGGCCAGCACGATGATCGGCTGGTCGAGGTACTCGGCCGCCTCCGCCAGTACGCCCAGGTGGGGCGTGGAGACCGCCGCCGCCGGGCCGATGATCTCCAGTACCCGGCCCGTGCCGTCGGCCGCCTGCCAGGTGTAGGGCGTCACCTCGTTGCGGGTGGTCTCCGCCCAGGAGGGGCCGATGGACACCGCGGCCGAGCTACCGGTCGAAGCCGCAGCGATCTGGATCAGTCGCTCCTCGACGCTCATCGGCTCCCCGGGGTACCGGGCGAGTCGGATCCGGCCGGATTCGGTGGCGGGCAGCAGCACCGACCCGTCCGGGCCGAGCAGCGAGAGGCTGCGGGCCTCATCGTTGACCGCCAGATGGATCGACTCGCCGTCCGGGCCGTCCACGACGACCACGGCGTGCGCGCCGGCACCGGCCTGGTCCATCCGGTAGGCCAGGTCGACGTACCCGGTCGGCTCGTCCACCCGCTCGGCGCCGGTCGCCGCGAGGGCGTCGTCGCCGGACCCGCCGAACCGCAGGCCGTGGGCACGCAGTGCCGCGCGGTACCGGTGGTTGGTCAGGGCAGCCGGCAGGCCGACCTCGACACCGTCGGCGGAGAAGACGATCCGCCCGGACAGGTACGGCTTCCCCGACAGCATCTCCAACGCCTCGGCGGGTACGTCCGCCCAGGGCGACGGCTCGCGATGTGACATCGGCGCCAGCCGCACCGTGACGCCGGTGCCGGGGGCGGTGATCCGGCCCTCGGCGTCCAGGTCGACGACGCGATGCGGGCCGTACGGCACCGGCTCGTCCGTCGTGCCGTCGCCGTGGAGCTGGGTGCGCAGCACCTGCGCCGGTAGTCGCAGGTCGTCGGCCCACTTCGCCAGAGCCGGCAGGTTCACCGGCCCGGCTGACTCCGGCCAGTGCACCGGAGTCAGATCGAGGTCTTCGGCCGACTGCCGGGCCAGCATGCGACGCAGCAGCTCCGAGTCCTCCTGCGGGAACAGCGGTGTGGCCAGCGGGCCGGAGAGCCTGGCAGCGGCAGCGGCCCACTGGAGGAACGGGTCGTCGGCCGTGGGGATCTCGTCGGTTACGACCGCCATCGCCCCGCCGGGCAGGAACACCGTACGTCCGTCGGCGCACAGCTCCGCCATCGGACGGGTGATCAGGGGAAGGTGGGTGACCACGCCACGGCTCCTCATCGTCTCCCCGTCACCGTGGCATCCCGGACGGGACGCGCGACAGTCCCCGTTATGGCCGCGGGGACGTCCCCGGCGGGCAGACGAAGAGCGATCGACTGAGCGCGGCCAACTGTTCGTCGTGCTCCGGCATGCGTGACCCCAGCGTGCGGAGGTACCGGCTCGCGTCCAGCTTGTGCGGTTCGAGAGCGACGACGAGGTCGACCGGCATGACGTGGAGGCCCGGCCGACCGTCGAGGATGGCACCCACCCGATCCAGCAACGCGACGGCTGCCCGTTCGACGCTCGTCGGGCCCGCGTCGTGGACCCGATCGGAGAGCATCCGGATCGTGGCCGTATCACCACCACCGATGGAGCGGACCAGCAGATTGGCGCGGGCTGCGGCATCCCCCGACCCGGGGGAACCGGACCGGGGAACGGAGGCGACGGTTCCCGCCGCGGCTGTCGGAGACACGGGACGCCGGGTCGGCGAGGCTGCCCGGAGGTCTACCAGCGTCGCGAGGTCCCCGCCACGCGCCGACCTCCCCAGTGCCTGTCGGGCGAAGGTGATGAGGTCGACCAGTTCGGGATAGGCGTCCGCATCGCGCCTGTCGGCATCACCTACCACGTCCGTGAGTGCCTCCAGATCGACGTGATTCGCCGTAAGGGCGAGACCGTTCGCCCGTACCCACAGTGTGGTCATCTCCACCAGCACGGGCTGGCGGGCGGTGGCAACGGGACGGAGAACCTGGGTGAGGCGGCTCACCCCGAACACGTCCTCCGCATTCGCCCGGTGCCCGAAGACGAAGATGATGTCATCGGCGAGGAAATCGATCTCCTCGGCGACATCACCCCGCGGCTGGATGAGAAGACGACTCAGCGAGCGGAGGTGTACCGGCCGGATCTCGCCGAGCATCGGCAGACGCCGCCGCAGCAGGTCGACGACCGCCCGCTGCAACGCGGAGGGCTGGTCCAGCGGCAGCCCCTGCGGCAGGACGGTGAACAACCGCGCCAGACCGACCAGGTCCGGCTCTCGGAGATACGTCCCGAAGACGGCCTGACTCAGCCGCTCCATTTGCAGGAATCGGCTCTTCACCTCGGTGGGCATCATGGGTTTGCGGAACGTCGCGACGACGTCGATGGCGACCCTCGCTCGGCTGGCCTCGGCCGCATTCAGGTCACCGACCAGAAGTCCCTGCGCCAACAGGACCGGCACGGCACGGCTGAGTCGCGAGATGTCTCCCGCCTTGAACTCGCCACCGAAGATCATCTCGGCTCTGGTCACGTGGTTGCGGAGAGCTGCCCGATTCCGTTTCGGCGAGTCGGTGGGGCTCATCAACGCCTCCAGTGCCGCCAGGTCGCCAAACGACAAGGTGACCGGAGGCGTACGCACACCGAGCAGACGACCGACCGAGTCCTCGACCTGGTCCCACGTGTACGGACGGTGATCGCGGCCCAGCACCAGCAGGAGTCGGCTCATCCGCACCAGGTCGTTCGTGGTGAACCTAGGCCCGAAGACGGGAGCGGTGAAGTAGGCGATGTCGTACAGCACCTGTTCCGCATCCGCGTCGCCGGGCGGATCGGCCTCCACCCCCAGGTTCCGGGCCAATTCCGTGATCCGGTGCGCGCCCCCGGCCACGTCCGCCAGCCGATCGGCAACCTGCCGGACCGGCACCCGCTCCGGTGCGGTGTTCGCCCCACGGAACCGGTCACTGGGCTGCGCCCGCCGCAGTGGCGGCCACAGTTGGTCGTCCGCTACCCGGACCCAGGCATTCGGGAACCACCGCTGGACCTTGTACGCGGCCGGTCCGGCCAGGTCTGCTCCGCGCACGTCCACCATGGTGATCCGCCGTCGTAGCGCCGGGTCCAGTCGCAGGTTCACGCTCTCCAGCAGGCCCATCGCCAGAACCGGTCGACGTTCCTCCGGGACCTGCGCCAACAACGGCGCGACCACCGACAGGGAGAGCCGGCCGGGTTGGTCCTGGAGGCCTTCCACCAACCGCAACGTGCCCTGCCAGATGCGTCGCAGGTCGGTCGCCTCTCGGCCCGCCTCCTCGGCCGAACGGTCCAGTGACGCCAGTTGACGGACGAGATCGCTCTCCACCTCGACGAGATCGACCGCGCTGAACAACTTCTGCACCGAGCGTTCGAGGACGATCCGCCGGTAGCCTCTACGCACCCTCCGTCGGAGCCACTCCTCGTCCTGCTCGACCTCGGCGCGGAACCATGGCCTGTAATGGCCGAAGCCCCGGCCCTCCCCGACCCGCAACGCCACGTGGGTCAGATGCCCTTCGTTGGTGTCGACCGTGGTGAACTCCGTGGTGATGCCAAGCGCCTCGGCCACTCCGATGATCCGGCCGGGATTCGGGCGAAGGACGTTGTCCAGCAGATCCCGCACCGTGAACCTTCCGCCCGGCATCCGGTCGTCCAGCAGGTTCCGCAACCCACCCGGGGGCACGTTCAGGTCCAGCTTGCCCCCGTAGTGCCGACGATAGTGGTCGGCGAACAGGCGTTGGATCCGTGCGGCGTTCGTCGCCAGGTACTGCCGCAACTCCTGTGGAAGCGCCATCAGCGCGGCATGGAACGTCTCCCGGGTGGACCACAGCAGCAGGTTCTTCGACATTTTCGTGACCTGATAGAACCTCGATGCGACGGCACCGACCCGCGTGTACTCGTGGGCCAGGTAACCCGCGAGGGTCGTGGCCAGGGAGGGCAGGTCCAGATCGGGGCGCAGGCCGCCGTTGAACTCCGTGGCGATCAGCCCGCCGAAATCCAGACCTTCGTCGATCAGGGCCAGCATGCTGACGGGCGTTTCGGGATGGTGCCGTCGTTGATAGTCGACGAGGTCCTGCAGGAAGCGGAACATGTCCTCGACCGGCAGACCGTAATTGTGCTGCGCATCCACGGCGTAGTGCCGGCCGGGAACGATCGACAGTTGCCGGAAGTAGGAGTCGACCGACCAGTCCGAGAATGCCTCGCCGAGCGTGGCGCGCCGCGATGCTCGCCGAATCGCGTCGGCAGTCGTCCGGGCCACGGAGTGCGGGTCTGCACCCACCTCCTCGTCGTCCAGCACGAGTGTCGCCGGTTCGACGATCTCCAGCAGCGTGCCCCACCGTCCGTCCGCGTCGAGACGGAAACCGTCCCTCGACGTCGCGATCCGTCGGGCGTTGCCAGGCGACGTGTCACCGGGCCACCTGAGCTCGGCCACCTCAAGTTCCTTGCCGCCCCGCCCGCCACGCAGCCGACCGAGGGCCTCCCACCGGCCGTTGCCCGACCACCGGTAGTCCCGGTCCGGCAGCCCGGTCTCAGGATCGAGGCCGTGCAGATCGCTCCCGTCGACCACCACCGGCACCGGCCGGAAGGTCGTGCCGCCCGGTCCCGTGTCGGCGACGAAGATGACGGCGGAGGTGTCCGGCGACTCCTCCGCTTGCGCCGCCATCCTGCGCCGGAGCCGGTCGGCCTCTCGGCGAGCTGCGGCGGCCAGCACGTTCGCGCCCGACGCGAGACGCGTCAGCTCGACCAGTGCGCGGTGCCGCGCGAGGGCCGGTGTCGCTGCCGTACCGGTCGCCGACGCCGCCGGGTCGTTCTTCTCGCTGCTGCCGACGGCACTCACCGCCCGGGGCGGCTGTACCTCGAAACCCAGGCGGAGTCGGTGGTCGAGTTCGTGGGCCCCGGCCCGCAGCACCGGGAACCAGATGGTGCCGAGGCCGACCGGCCGGAACACCACCGGCCCGTCGAACGCGTCCGGGTCGGCGGCCCGGAGTCGGTCGAGCAACACGGTCAACCAGGCCGCCCCACCGGGCACGCCCACCGCCGGCTCCTGCGGCCGGGGCCTGCCGTCCTCGTCCGCCGGGTAGCCGACCACCACCCCGTCCGGCGACGGCTCCTCGGCACCGACACCGCCGAGCGCCCACACCCGTCCCTCGGAAAAGGATCGCGCCGAGCCGATCCAGTCGTCGACGGTGCGGTAGATGTGCGCCACCCGCCGCGCCACCTCGTCTGCGTCGGCCGCGCCGGGGACCAGCTCCAGAGCCGTCACCAGCCAGTCCAGCGCCAACGGCTCGTCCGGTGCCGGTGCGGGCAGGCCCCACAGCCGGTGCACGAGGGCGGTGAGGCGGGCCGGCTCCACACCGCCGGTCGGCCCGTCCAACGCGAGTAGCCGCCCCGCTGCGGCCAACCGGGGCCAGCTCAACCCACCGATGCCGTACGCGAGCGCGGCGACGAACCCGGCGTCGAGCAGCGCCGAGGGACGGTCCGGGTCGACACCGACCGCTTCGGCCAGGTGCGACCAGGCCAGGCGGACCGCAGGTGGCTCGCTCGACGTGGTGCCCGCCTGGTCACCGATGGCGCGTACCAGGTCGGGCAGACCGAAGGCGATGCCACCGTCGTCACCGGGCCACTGGTAACGGCCCGGGTCGACCGCTCCGAACAGGGCCTCGACCAGGTCCGAGGTGTCCGCCGTCGGTGCGAGTCGATCGGGGAAGGCCGGTCGACCGGCCACTGCGTTCGCCACGCGCAGCGGGTGCGGGTGGACACTGTCGCCCCCGGTCAGGGCACGGCTGACCCGGCGGGCGAGCACCACCGCAGCCCAGGGTGCGGGCTCGTCCGTCGGTCCCGTCTCCAGGGTCAGCTCGTCGTCGAGCGTCAGCCACCAGTCGTTGTGGTCGGTGAGCAGGTGGTCGCCACTCCGGCTGGACGACAGGGTCAGGCCCGGACCGGGCCGCAACTCCGAGTACGCCGCCGCGCGGGACGGCCGGAACTCGAACTCGGTGGCCGTCGCACCGAGGCTGTCCCACCCGCCGGCACGCAGCGGACGGATCCACCCCGATCGCACCGGCACCTCGGCCAACGCATCGCGGCCCAACAGCAACGACCGGCTCCCGCCGAGTTGGTCGGCCAGTTCCACGGCCTGATCGGTCGCCAGCGGTGCCGCCGGCAGCACCTCCACCATCGCGTGTGCCCTGAAGTGATCGGGCAGCACGTCCAGCGCCGCGTGCACCGCCGATGCGGTGGCAGCCGCCCGGGCGTCCACCACCACCCGCAGGCGGCTCGGGTGCGCCGGGCGTTCCGGCAGGTCACCGAGGGCCTGGCGGTCGGGGCCGACGTAGAGGCCGTCGGGGCGGGCCAGCAGGCGCTGTCCGGGCGGTGCGGTGAGGTCCACGTCGGCCAGGTCCACCCGCCAGTCCCGGGCCGAGCCGAAGGCCGACGAGGTCAGCTCCAGCTCGTCCGCCTGCGTCTGGGCCAGTGACGCGAGGTGCAGGGCGGAGGCGGTCGTCGCGCGCTCCCAGATCTCCTCGCGGGCAGCACCGAGCCAGGCCAGCGTCCGGGGGCTGAAGCCGGGCGTCTCCGTCGCGTCGGCGAGCCGCCGGTCGGCGTCGCGGCCGTCGTGGAGGAGCTGCTCCCGGGCCGGCCGACGAACCGCGTCGCCCTGGTCGGGGTCGTACAGGTCCTGCCGGAGCGCCGTGGCCAGCCCGTGCCGAACGTCGTCGACGGGCAGCGGGTCGGTGCGGGCCGCGTCCAGCACCGCATCGTCGGTCACCCCCCGCGTGACCTGCTGCCAGTGGTCGTCGCCGGTGCCCGCGACCAGTCGGTACACGAGGAAGTGCTGCGCGGCGGCCAGCATCTCCCGCCGCAGCCCGACGAGCATCCGGTCCGGCTCGTCCAGGACCACCCGCACGGTCCAGGTGGGGCGGTCGAAGACCGCGCCGGGGACGCCGTCGGTGTCCGGTGGCAGCAGTTCGACCGAGGGCGGCGGCATCTGCTCGGTGGTCGCGAGGTGGTCGGCCAGTTCCCGCAGGACGTCCTCGGCGGCGGCGACCGTGATGTCGGTCGGATAGCCGTTGACCTGCGGGCCAGCCGCCAACCCGGCGCGGAGCAGCGTGTCGAAGTGGGTCCGGGCCAGGTCGTGGGAGGCCCGCTGCACCTCGGGAGCGGCCATCGGGAACCCGCTCGCCGGGTGCGGGTCGACCGAGGTTGGCGGTGCCGACGGCTGCCCGGCGGTCGGCACCTCGGTCAGCTCGGGGCCGATCCGCGTCGGATCGCCGCCGTCGGCCGGGTACCGCCAGAACGCCGCCAGATCATGCCGCAGCGTGTACTCGCCGGTCGGGTCGAACCCGACGTGCAGCGCCCGCAGCCGCCCCGGCTCGCTCTGCACCCAGCCGTCGCTGGCGTACACGTCCACGCCCAGGATGCGGCGGAGCGTGTCGGCGAGGCGGGTCGACCAGGAGTCCGTCGCGCAGTCGCAGATCGCCAGCGCCAGCGGCTGTCCCCGCCACCCCGGCGTCATCCGGACGATCTCGGCGAACCGGGCCACCGAGACGTGCCGGCCGTTGACGCGTACGCCTCGGGCGTCGCCGTGCACCGCGGCCACGAAGGCGCCGGGGATGGCCGACAGCGACTGCGGCACGGCCGCTTCCGGGCCGCTCGCCTCGGGTGACCAGTACCGCCCGCCGGGGAAGCCGACGCCCGCATCGGCGAACTCTGCACCGACGCCGTCGTGCCGCGCGGGCGTGGACGGGGCCGGCAGGTCGCCGTCGTCCGAGGCGCGCGACGTCTCGTCGACCGCCCACACGTCGCCGGACACCTGGTCACCGACCCGGTCCTTGCGGCTGCCGCGCGATGTCGCCGCGGAGTCCCCGGCCGTGCCCGGCGTGCTGCCCACCGCCGCCCAGGCCGCCGGGAGATCCGCCGCCCGCACCGGCCGGTCGCCTCGCGTGGTCTTGGCGTGCTCCACGGCTGCCAGCAGCCGCCTCAGCTCGTCGGGGGTGACCGTTGCCGAGTCGCCGGCGCGCAGCGCCCACACCGCAAGGTCGAAGCGGTTGCCCCACCGGACCGGAGACCGGTCCTCCTCCGACAGCGCGGCCGACAGCCGGCGCACCGACGCGACATGGGTGACGGTGGTCCGCGCGCCGAACAGTGCCCGCGCCCACACGCCCATCATGAGCAACGACTCCTGCTCGTCGCCGTCCGCCGGCAGGCCCTCGTTGAGTAGCCGGCCGAACCGCTTCCGCAGGCTGGTCCCGTGTCGCAGACCGGTCTGTTGCGCCAGCCAGCCCGGTTCGGCGTCCAACGGGGCGAGACCCGTCAGCCAGTCACGCAGTGTCTGCCGCCAGTTCTGCGCCAGTTCCAAGGCCGCCGGGTTGCCGGCCGGGTCGAACGCCCACACCTGGCGCCGGAGCCACCGCGCGTCCGCGTCGGTCCCGCCATGCGCGAGGATGGCCCGCGCCACCGCCCTGATCTCGGCGACGCTGCCCGTCCAGAGCGGGTCGTCGGCGAAGATCTCCCGCCGTACGGCGACGACGAGTTCATCCCGGTCAACCGGCGGTCGACCGATCTCCAGTGCCTGGACCAGGTGCACCAGTCCGGCCAGGTCCCCCTCCATCGGCTGCGGATCGTCCGACGAGCCGAACACGGACCAGACGGACCGGAGGGTGTCGCGCACGGCGACGACGCCGTCGTCGGCAGCCTGCGGGACCAACCGGGTCAACGCCTGAAGGTCGACGTCGGCCAGTCGGAGCGGCCCGTGGCCGGCCGGTGCCTCCAGGTAACGCACCAGATCGACGACGTCGTCCAGCCTGAGGTTCCATCGGCGGGGGCCGGCCAGGAGGCCGATCAGGCGTCCCAGTCCGACCATGTCGTCGGCGGTGGCCGTCCGGCCGAACAGGACGCTGGTGTCCCGGGCCAGCATGTGGAGCATCTCCACCGCTTCGTCGCGGAAGTGATGCAGGGTCCGGGCCAGCCAGCGCAGGTGTCGCGGCTGCACCTCGGAGATCCGCAGATGCTCGAAGACCAGCCGTCGCAACGGTGGGATCAGGGCGGCCGGATCGTCGAGTCTCGGCCGGTCCGGCAGCACGGAGACCAGCCGGGCCGTACCGACGAGGTCCGCCGCCTTGGCCTCGTCGTCGAAGAGCCGCGCGGAAAGTGCCCGCACCTCGCGCAGCAGGTCGACCGTCACCGGTTCGCGCTTGTCCAGGTCGGTGATGAGCGTGGCCGTCAGGGCGACGTCGGTTCCGCGAAGCTTTGCCGGGTCACCGCCGGTGACGGCGGCGACGGCCTGCCGCAGGTCGGTCTCCCCGACGAAGGTCCGCCCGGTGAAGACCTCGATGGTCCGCCCCAACCGGGCCAGGATGCCCTCGCGCGGCTCGGCGCCGTACACCCAGCGGGCCAGCGCCACCGCCGTACGGAGAAGTGCGTCCGCCGCCCGCCGGTCGCCGTCCGCTAGGACCTTCAGCAACCAGCGGACGTCCGGCACCGACAGGGTCACGGTCCATGGCTGGTCGGCGGAGAGCCGGCCGACCGCCGCTTCGAGGTCATCCCAGGTCACCACGCGACGCTCCGGGCGCAGCGCCGTCAGCAGCTCGGCGAGGCGCTCCAGGTCGGCCCGGTCGAACGTGGACCCGGACACCGCCGCGGTCAGGTACGCCAGATCGTGCAGCGCCTCCCGGGCGTCGGCGCCGGTGGTCGGGTCGTCGGTCAGTCCCAGACCGCGCGCGAACCCGGCCACCCGGTGTCGGTCCCCGGCCAGCTCGTCCAGGCGCCGGGCAACCTCGCGCACCGGCACCCGGACCGGCGCGCTGTTGGCACCAGCGAACCGGTCGCTGACCTGCGTCCAGGTGGGTGGGAACTGGACCGGCTCGTCGACGACGCGCAGTTCCGCCTTCGGGAACCACTGGTGGATCTTGGGCCACGACCGCTCGGGCAGTTCCAACGCGAGCAGGTCGACGATCCGGATCCCGCGACGCAGTGCGGGGTCGAGCCGCAGGTGCACGCTCTCCAGCACTGCCGTCGCCAGGTCGACGCGCCGCTGCGGCGGCACCCGGTCCAGCACGTCGCCGGCCGCCGAGAGGTCGAGCCGGTCCGGGTGTTCCAGCAACCCGGTCAGCAACCAGAGCGCGCCCTGCCAGACAGGGCCGGGCCCGGTGGGGCCGCTCGGGGCCGGTTCACCGGACGCCACCTGGCGTCGCAGGTCCGCCACCAGGTCGGCCAGGTCGACGGTGGGCGGAGCGGCCGACGCCGTACGCGCGAAGGCGACCTTCTGATATCCCCGGCGTACCCGCCGCCACAGCCATCGGCCGTCACGTTCGAGGATCGAGGAGAACATCGAGTGCGCCAGCCCGAAGTTACGCCCCTCGCCGACGCGCAGCCCGACATGGCGCAGGTGGCCCTCGTTGGAGTCGATCTCGTCGGTGTAGGTCCGGATGTTCAGCGCCTCGGCCGGGGTGATCACGCGGTCGGGGTTGGGGCGCACCACGTTGTCGAGCACCTGGCGCAGGGTGAACGACTTGCCCGGCACCGCGACGTCCAGCAGGTCTGCGCCGCGTCCGGCCTTCGCCAACTGGTCGGCGTGGTGGATCCGGTATCGCGCGACGAACTGCTCCTGCACCCACTCGGCGTGGGTGTGCAGGTAGCGCCGCAACTCGGCCGGGAGCGCGGCGAGCGCGGCCCGCCAGGTCTCCCGGGTGGCCCAGAGCAGCAGGTTCTTCGGCCGGTGTTCCTCGGTGTGGTACGCCGACGCGACCGCGCCCACCCGGGTGTACTCCTGCGCCAGGTAACCGGCCAGGGTGGTGGCGGGCGACGGCCGGGTCAGGTCCGGCTTCACGCCGCCGTTGAACGCGGTGGCGACCTGCTCACCGAAGACGAGGCCCTGCGTGGTCAGCGCGGCTGCCTTCGCGAACGCCTCGTTCCTGGCCTGGTCGCGGTAGTCGACCAGGTCCCCGAGGAACTCGTGCATGTCCTCGACCGGGAAGCCGTAGTTGTGTTGCACGTACGGCCGCCCGTTCAGCGGGCTGAGCTCTGTCTCCCGCATGTCCGGTTCGACGGCGTAGTCGGCGAAGACGGAACCGAGCCGGCCCGGCCAGTTGACCCGCCGGATGGCCTCGGCCGTGGCGGGCAGCACCCGGGCGGGATCGGCGCCGACCACCTCGTCGTCGAGCACGAGCAGTGGCGGCTCGACGACCTCCAGGATGCCTCCGGCGTCACCGTCGGCGTCCAGCCGGAGTCCGTGTGGTGAGCGGGCGATGTCCCGGCGGCCTCGCCCTCGGCCCGGGTCGGTGCGTTTGAGGAGAACCGGCAGCTCCAGCTCCCGGCCCCCCCGTCCGCCCCGCAGTCGCAGGATCGGCTCGGTGTGCGCGCGGGGTGGCTGCACCAGGAGGCCCTGCGACAGCCGGTGGTCGAGTGCGGCGGCCTGCCGACGCAGTTCCGGAAGCCACCGGGCGTCGATGCCGACCGGCCGGACCACCACCGGGCCGCCGAACAGGTCGGGATCGGCGGCGCGTGCCCGGTCGAGCAGGACCGCCAGCCAGCCCGCCGCAGCAGGCACACCGATCGCCGGGTCCAGGGGTCGTGGCCGACCGTCGTCGTGGGACGGGTAGGCGATCACCACCGCGTCCGACCACGGGTCCTCGGGGCCGGCATCGCCGACCGACCACACCCGACCGCCGAACAGGGGACGGGCCGAGTCGATCCAGGCGTCGACCGTCGCGTAGAGCTGCCGCCGGCGGTGGCCCAGCTCGGCGAGATCGGCGGCGCCCGGAGCCAGTTCGACGGCGACCACCAGCCAGTCCCGGGCCAGGGGTGCGGCCGGGTCCGGGTCGGAGAGCCCCCACAGCTCGTGCAACAGGGCGTTGAGCTGAGCCGGGCTGCGATACCAGGCGTCCGCCGGACCGGCGGAGAGCCCTCGGTCGAGGGCGACGAGCTGCCGGGCAGCGGTCAGCCGGGCCGAGGTCAGGCCGCCGATGCCGTACGTGAGCGCGGCCACGAAACCGACGTCGAGCAGCGCCAGCGGGTCGCCGGAGCCGATGCCGACGGATTCGGCCAGCCGCGCCCACGCCTCGCGGGCGGTGTCCGGCGGCGCATCCGGCGCGACACCGGCCAGGTCACCGAGCGCGTACACCAGGTCCGGCAGCGCGAACCCGAGATCGCCGGCAGCGCCGGACCAGGCGTAGCGTGCCGGGTCGACCGGGCCGAGCAGGTCCGGGCCGACGGCGTCCGGCGCGGACGACGTGGGCATCGGCGGCGGTGCGGCCACCTCGTCCGGCGTGCGCAGCGGCACCGGGTGGAGGTCGTCTCCCCCGGCCAGTGCCCACGCGACGCGGCGGGCCTGCGCCAGCGCCGCCCACGGGACCGGGCCGGGCACGGCGCCGTCCAGCGACAGCTCCTCGTCCAGGATCAGCCAGCGGTCGCGCTCACCGGCGAGCCGGTAGGTCCCGTCCGACCGACGGGGCAGGTGCAGGGACGGGCTGAGGCGCAGCGTCGACGGCGGTGCGGCGTCCCTCGGGCGGAACTCGAACTCGGTGGCCGTCGCGACGAGGCTGTCCCAACCTCCGGCGCGTAGCGGCCGGACCCGCTCCGACCGGGCCGGTACGCCGGTCACCGCGTCCCGGCCGAGCAGCAGGGACCGGCCGGAGCCGCCGAGCCGGTTCGCCAGCTTGATCGTCCTGGCGGTGTCCAGCGGTGCGGGCGGTAGCAGTTCCACCATCACCCGGTCCGCGAGGTGACCGGGCAGTGCCTGCACCGCCGCCCACACCTGCCGCCGTGCCCTGCGGAGCGACCCGGCGTCCCGGGCGTCCACCACCAGGCGCAGCCGCGACGGATGTGCCGGGCGGTCCGGTAGCTCACCCAGCCGCTGCATGTCAGGGCCGACGTACAGACCGCCGGGCCGGGGCAGCAGTAACTGGCCGGGCGGTGCGTCGAGGTCGGCGCCGAGCAGGTCCGTGCGCCAGTCCCGGGCCGAGCCGAGCTGCGACGCGACGAGTTCGAGCGCGTCGGCCCGGGTCTGCGTCAGGGAGCTGCGGTACGTCTCCACGGCGGACGTGTACCGCTGCCACGCCTCGTCTCGTGCCGCCGCCAGCCGCTGGCGTACCTGCGGACTGAACCCGGGAATGCGCTGGGCACGGTGGAGTCGCCGGTCGGCGTCGCGGGCGGCCCGGTGCAGTCGCTCCCGGACCGGTCGACGGACGGCGTCGCCGTACTCGGGGTGGTACAGATCCCGCCGGAGTGCGACGGCCAGGTTCCACCGGGTGTCCTCGGTGGACAACGGGTGTCGGCGGGCCGCGTCCAGAGCCTGCCGACCGACAGCGTCCCAGCCGGTCTGCTCGTCACCGATGCCCGCCGCAAGGCGGTGCGCCAGGAAGTGTTGTGCTGCCGCCAGGACCGCCCGCCGCAACTCCGTCAGCATGCGGTCCGGCTCGTCCACCACCACCCGCGCCGCCCAGGCGACCGGGTCGAGGCCGCCGGCCGTGCCGGGGTGCGGCACCAGCTCGACCGAGGGCGGCGGCATCTGCTCGGCAGCCGCGAGGTGGTCGGCAATTTCCTGGAGCGCCTCCTCGGCGGCGGACCTGGCCGCATCGGTGCCGCCCGGGTCGGACCGGTCGGGGATCGACACCGACCCGGCAGGTGCATCGGCCGCCCCCGCGACGGCCGTGCTCTGCCAGGCGCGGGTCAGCGCCTCGAAGTGGGTGCGGGCCAACTCGTGCGAGGCCCGCTGCGTCTCCGGGCTCTCCACGGCGAGCACACCCACCGGGTCCGGGTCGAGCGACCACGACAGCGCTGGGGAGGACTCGCCCGCTCCAACGGCGACCAGGTCCGACCCGACCCGCACCGGATCACCACCGTCGGCCGGGTACCGCCAGAACACCGCCAGGTCACGCCGCACCACGATCTCGTCGTCGACGACCGGGGCCGCTGCACCGGAGGGCGGCCCGTCGGTCGGCGCGAAGCCCACCCGGAACGCCCGCAGCCGCTCGTCGTCGGTCTCCACCCAGCCGTCGCTGGAGTACACGTCCACCCGCAGAATCCGCCGCAACCTGTCGGCGAACCGGGTGGACCAGGTGTCGGTGGCGCAGTCGCAGATCGCCAGCACCAGCGGCTGCCCCGACCATCCCGGCGTCCGACGCACCAACTCGGCGAACCCGGCCACCGAGACGTGCCGACCGTTGATCCGGACACCCCTGCGGTCGCCGTGCAGCGCGGCCACGAACGCACCCGCGATGACCGGCAACGACTCCGGCACCGCCGACTCCGGCCCACCCGCCTCCGGCGGCCAGTACCGACCGCCGGGGAAACGGACACCCGCGTCCGCGAACTCTCCACCGGCCGGTGCGTCCAGATCGACGACGGTCGGCGCGGACGGCAGGCCGCTGTCGTCGATCGATCGAGGTCCCGACTCGGCCGGCCAGACGTTGCCCGGCACCAGGCGCTCGACCTGGTGCTTGAGCGACAGCCGCAGGTTCCGCAGTTGCTTCGCGGACTCGTCGGTCTTCTTACGCAATCTCGGGTACTCATCGAGACGGTCATCCGCCTCGCCGGCCGCCACGCGTACCCGATCGATCGCCGTGAGCCAGGCCGTGGCGAGCGGCCCCAGCCCGGCAGCGTCGTCCGCCAGCCGCCCTGGCAGCTCCGGGAGGTCGACCCGCTCGGACAGCGACGTCAAGGCGGTGCCGAGACTCTCCCGCCGGAACATCTCGTCGTCGTCGGCCGCCTCCACCGCCGCCTGCCCGGGCGGCAGCTCGCCCGCGGCAATCGGCTCGGCAGTGAAATGGTCGAACATGTTGGCGGCCTGCTCCTCGCGGAACCACCGGTTGGCCGCGGATGCCTCTCGGAGGGCTTCGACGTACTCCTGGCGGGCCTCCTGGAACTTCTCGATCTGCGGCCGGTACCCCTTGTCGCGATGCTTCTTCCATTGCTCGATCACGCTCTCGACACCGCTGGGCAGTGGAGACTCTTCGTTCGTGCGGGCTGCCTCGACCGCATCGGAAAGCCGTTGCCATGCCTGCTGCTCGGTCTCGATCCGCTGCGTCAGCTCCTGCCCGGCGACGACCATCCGGTGCCAGGCGTCCTCTGCCTCCTGGGAGGCCCTGCGGTAGGTGGTGGCGGCCGTGTCGACCATCTCGATGGGCGGCGTCAACTTCGCGGCTACGGGCACCGTGATCAGGTGGGTGGTGAACGCCTCCCGCTCGCGCAGCCGGAACCAGAAGCCGTCGGGGACGACCACCTCGACGCCTTCGGCTCGCCCGTCGAGCGTCGCGACGAACCGGTACACGACGTCGGCCCGGTACTCGTAGGTGCGCCCGATGTCGCGGATGCTGCGGTAGCCGCCCGGTTCACCCTCGTCACCGACGGCGTCGTCCTCGGTGTTGGACGTCTCGTTCACCCCGGTGAGCGCGAACAGGTCCGTTTCGTTGATCTCGCCGTCGCGCTGGTTCCGATGGTCGAACGAGGTCTGGAAGAGCAGGTCCTGGATCCCGCTGTCCGCGTGCTGGTGATCGACGCCCGAGGGGGTGAGCGTCACCTTGCGCCGCTCGATCCGGACGACCTCGCCGGTGGACCCGGAAACCGAGTGCAGGCGCACGTTGCGCAGGTTGGCGAGAAGCCGCGCGTCCACGTCCCGCCACGTACCCTCCGTCGCGCTCCGGACCGAGAGCACCGACACCGTCGGCAGGGCCAACCCGGCCTGTTCGCCGTCCACGTCCGGCAGGCGGCCGGCAGAGTCCCGGTCGCTCGCGTCGTTGATCTGGAAGAAGGTGCTGCTCAGGACGGTTCGCGTGAAGAGGGATTTCAGGGTGGCGCTCGCGTCCGATCCGGCCACCTGGTAGGACGAGCCGATCCGGTCCATCGCCGTGAGGTCGCTGCCCGGCAGACCGGTGCTGCCGTTGACCATCATGGCGAGCAGGCGCTGCGCCGCGAGCCGCAGTGACACGGTGCCCCGGACCTGGCCGGGCCCGAAGAACGCGGGCAGGCGGACCGCGAGCGGGTCGTTCTTCCACCGCACCAGCCGGGCCGGCTCCACCTCCCAGGACGCCAACAAGCGGATCGTCGTCGGCCCCGGCGAGACGTCCGGCACCTCGCTGCCGCCCGGATGCGCCGGAGTGCTCATCGTCTCGGGTACCCGGACCAGCGGCCGTGTCGGCACACCGGAGATGATCTCGACGGTGCCGTCCCCGTACTCGACAACGGCCTCCGGTAGGAGGTTCACCGCGAATCGCACCGTCGGCCCGGTGGACGTCACCGTGGTGTGCACGCGCAGCAGGCGCGCCTGGTGACGGTACGTGGATCGGCCCCGAGCACCGCCCACCGCCGCCCCCGGCATCAGCGCGAAGACCGGGCCGTGCGAGGTGCCGTCGCCGGCCAGTCCCTGCACCATGCCCAGGTGGCGGCGGGAGACCGTGTCGTTCTCCTCCTGCCGGATGTGGGCGATGTGATGGTGCTCGATGCTGACGTCGTGTCGCAGGTCCCGGAAGACGGGTTCGCCCTTCTGACGCAGCCGCACGGACACCTCGACGACCCGCCGCCCGAGATAGGTCCGTCGGCGCAGCGCCAACGGGATCCCGTCTTCGAGCAGGTCGTCGAGGAAGGCGTTGACCCCGTCGGCGCGGACCCCGGCCAGCAGGTGCCGCAGACCACCGAGTACGTCGTCGGCGAGATCGTCGGGCAGCGCTCCGCTGATCTGCTCGGCGAGCCGATCGTGGAGCAACGCCCTCAGCTCGTCCAGGTCGATCTTGTCCTCAAGGACGTTGACCGTCATACCCTGCCCGATCCGCATCGGCTCGGGCGCCCGCCAGGCCCGCTCCCGCCCGAGTGGCGGCGGCAACAGCCCCGCCAGCAGCCGTGCCGTCGCCGGATCCTGGGGATCGATCAGCAGAGCCAGATCCTGGAGGTCCGACTCGGCGATGTAGACGTAGAGCGAGTCGGGGACCGTCGCCTGCCAGGCCGACGACCGCAGCAGCGGACCTCGCCGGTTGGGCAGCAACGCCAGCAGGTCCCGGGTGCCGGGCAGTTCGGTGAGCAGGTTGCCCCACCGCGCGGTGGCCAGGGCGAGGTACTGCAGATCGGCCTTCAGCACCAGGTAGCGACCGGTGTGCGACCGGTTGCGCTCCTGGGCGCCGGTGACCTCCTGGCGCATGGCCCGGATCCGCTCCCGGTCGTAGTAGTAGCTCCCGAACAGACGGCCGGCGAAGCGTCCGGCGGGATGGTCGGGAGTCCAGCCGGGTCCGGTCACCACGCCGCCGGTCCACTTGGTTCCCCTGCCTCGTGAGACGAACGCGCCGCTGGTGCCCCGGTAGTAGTCCTCCACGGACAGCGCGTCGATGTACTGCTCCAGCCGCCAGTTGACCGGTACGACCCGCGTCGCCACCCCGGCGTGCCAGTCGGCGTAGCTGCCGTCCCCGAGCAGACCGCCCAGTTGGAATCCGCCCGGCGCGGTGAGTGTGCTGAAGTGCCCCTTCTGCACCGACTCCTCAAGCGCGTCGTTGAGCGCCTCGTTGACCGGGGTTCCCGAGGTGGTCATGATCGGCGAACCGTTGCTGACGTCGCGTATCGCCAGTTCGGCGAGGGTCGTCAACACCCCCGGCTGCACGTCCATCGCGTCGATGTGGGTGGCGCGGGTCAGCAGTTGCGGGCGGGCGGTGTCCAACACCTCTCGGGCGTCCGCAGGGGCGATCTCGACCGGTGGGGTGTGCGTCGCCGCCGCGATCGTGACCGGCGTGACGCCGGGCTCGACACGCCAGGACAGGTCCGACGGTGTCCACAGACTCACCGTCCCCTGCGGTGGCTCGCCCCCGGTCAGCAGCCGTTCCGGCGGGCTCACCTGCATCCGCCAGCCGCTGTTGGCCCACGCCACGAGCGCCGAACGCCGCCACCGTGCCGGCCGTCGGTGGTGCAGCCAGAGCGCGTCGAAGTCGAGGTCGAAGTCGAACACCTCCACCCCGGTCGCCCGATTGGCCCAGCGGTACGTCAGCACCGGTGCGCCGAAACCGCCGGATCTGACCCGTGGCCAGCTCACCTTGCCGACCACACCGAACCGGCCACCGATCTCGGTGGCCAACGACTTCACCGCCACCGCGAGTTCGGGCCCGGTGGAGTACGCCTGCTCACGGGCGTGGGTGGAGCTCACCAGGTCGGTCAGGACCGCGACGTCCACCGGCTTGATCAGGCCGGTGCTCCCGGCGTGCCGCCGGTTGCTCAACGTCCCCTTCACCACGAGTTCGTAGTAGTCGGAGTGCAGCACGCCGAACTGCCGGAAGTTCATCCGCGTACCGCTGCCGATCAGCGGGGACAGGCCGCCGCTGATCGACGCAGTCCGCGCCAGGCCGGCTGCCAGCGTGCGGTAGTTCTGCACGATGTCGTAGACGTCCCTCAGGCGCCGGTCGGACGGCTGCACCGTCCGCCAACCGGGGAACAGTTCCTGTTTGCTCGATTCGAGTTCGCCGAGCAACCGGTCGTGCAGGTCACGCAGGCCGGTGAGGTCGGCCACCACCGAACTGCCGATCGTGGTCGGATGCTCCCGCGACAGGTACCTCGGCGGCTGGATCCGATCGCCGTTGGTGGGCGTACGGCCCACTCCCCTTCGTGCGCTGGACTTGCCCGGATAGCGGAACGTCAGATCGGTCACCCGCTGTGGGTTGACCACCCGGTCGGCGTCGGCCAACCGCCGGACCTCTTCCACCTGCATCCGGACGAGCAGGGTCACCACGGCGTGCTGGGCCGGCTGGTCACCCATCGGTTCGATGTCGAAGGTGACGTCGACCGCGTACAGCGCGGTCTGGCCGACGGTCTCGGCGAACTTCTGGCTCACCGCACCACTGCCGGCGGCACCGCCGCGAGTCCGTCGGAACGACTTGCCGAACAGCCACCGCAGACCGCCGGACACGGTGATTCCGAACCCCCGGTAACGCGATCCGGGTCCGGCGCCCACCGTTCCGCTGAGGCCGTCGATGACGCCGGTCTCGGCGGCCACCTCGATCGACCTGGCGAAGATGTGCCGCATCGCCACGTCGTCGTCCATCTCGGTGACGGAGAGCAACTGGGCGGCACCGAACTCCGCGCGTACCCGCTCCGCCGCGATGGGCTTGGCGTTCCGGTCGTCGGTCAGGACCGGGGCGTACTGGTAGGTGTCCACCATCTCGTGGATCGTGTTACCGACCTCGCCCCGGTCGGAGAAGTCGTACAGGGTGGCTCGGGCCGACCCGCCCACCCCGAGGGGCCGGCCCGCCGCCGCGGCCATCGCGTCGACCAACGTCGTCGTGTCGCCGACATCGTCGACGACGAACGCCCGCGGCAGTTCGCCCTGGAAGTCGATCGTCGGCGGAAGATCGCCGGCGGTCACCGGTTCCCGGGCGACCGGACGCTCGCTCGGCTGCGGGACCAGCCGACCCGAGGGCGTACGCCGCAGTTGCTTCAGGTCGATGCCCGACTGCTCATGGCTCTTCTTCCGGAACCGCATCCACCGGACCAGGCGCCTCGGCCGCGACTCGATCCTGCTCGAGCTGCTGGGCTGGCGGATGACCGACGACGCGGACGAGTCGGTGGAGCTGCGCCGGGAGATGGTCGGTGGTGACCTGTCACCGCTCGGTTCGCTGCCCCAGATGTCCTGTCGGAACTGTGGCGACGGGTGGCTCGACTCGGAGATGACGGAGTCGGCGAGCACCGATTCGGCGTCGTTCGACGACCTGACCGAATCGGACGCCGAGAAGGTGGTGGCTCGGGCCTTGCCCTTCACGTTCGCCGACGGACGCGTCATGTAGACCGGCACGTCGAGCAGCACCGACCCCGACAGCAGCCGGCTGTGCGGTTCACCGCGTACCGCCTGTCCCGCTTCGGCACCGGGGGCGATGCTGGTCACCGTCCATCTGCTGTCGGCGCGGAAGGCGGTGGCGGTGGTGCCGCTGCGCAGCATCCGGGTGTGCAGGACCCCTGCGGACCTGCTCATGGTGCTCGCCGGCTCGTTACGCGTGATCGCGACGTGCACGGCGACGAAACCAGCCGTCAGAGCACCGAACAGCGCCGAGAACGGTAGGTGGACGGTACGCGGACGGAGGAACTTCTTGAGGTACTTCTGCTTGCGCGCGGACAGGGTGGCGCTGTCCAGCCGCCGGGAGCTCGGTATTCCCGGGAACTTCTCCTCGACCAGGGCGTTGACCAGTTTCGAGCCGACGTGCAACTCGATCGGGATGCCGTCGCGGCGCATGAAGTACCGGTTGCCGTTGACGAGGAAGCCGCGGTACCGGTGTTCGAGGTCGTACCGCAGCCGCACCATGCCGGGGTCGTGGTCGGGGACGCCGTGCCCGACCGCTTCCTGGACCAGCGCCAACACCTGGGCGGCCTCGGCCGGGAGCAGGGTCGCGTCGGCCGGGCCGAGGAGCTGGCCCTCGACCAGGTGCCTCGGCAACTCCCAGCGGTCCGCGGCCCGGTCGACGGGCAGGGCGAGCGCCTCGTCGGCGGAGGGTGGCACCGCTTGTGCCGGAGCGGACCGGTACCGCTCCTGCCAGGCGCTCAGCACACGGTGCAGCCGCACCTTGTGCCCCGGCTGTTTGATCTCGTCGACCAGGTCCACGAGCGCGCGGAGGTCGTCGTTGGTGATCGGCCGGTCGGCGGACGCGCCCCGCCATCCACGCAGCAGGTCGGTCAGCAGCTCCGGACGCATCCGATCCTGCGCACCCGGGGTACGCCGCCACAACGGGTCACGTCGGACCGCGTCCACCAGGCGCCGTACCCGCCGCAACAACGTGGCCCGCCGCGCCTCGTCGCTCTCGACGAGTTCTCCCGGGTACAACGCCTCGGTGAGACCGACGATGTGGAACAGCCGTCGTCGGGCCCAGATCGGGATGTCCGGACGCCGGGCCCAGGGGCGCAACCGGGACATCTCCTGTCCCCACTGCGCGGTGCTCGATTGGTGGTACAGCCCGACCGCCTGCGCGGTCTCCCGCAACCAGGACCCGAAACCTCCGTCGACACCGGCCAACCGACTGAGCAGCTCCCACATCTGCCGGTGCCAGTCGGACAGTTCCGTCCCGAACCCGAACCATGAGGTCAGCTCCGCGTCGGCCACCGCCCGGTCCAGGTCGACGTCGAACCGGCCCAGGTCCGCGCGGAGCAGGGCCATCGCCTGCCCGGCGAGGGGCGCCCATTCGTCCTGGCCACCGAAGGCCAAATCCTGGCGTGCGCCCAGGCTCCGCCGTGCCCGCTCGATCCGGTCGCTGAGCTGCGACCATCGGCGACCGAACCGGCCGCTGTCCGCGCCGCCCAGGCGGGCCAGCCGGGCCCGTACCTCGTCCGTCGCCACCGGACGGTTCCGGAGTATGAGAGCGTCGAGCGATACAGCGAGTTGCGCCGGTCGGTCGCTCCAAAGCGCGTGGTACCGGTTGTCGTCGGTGCGCAGCAGGTACAGCATCGGACCGGACTCGCCCCACGCCGGATAGGACCGGAAGTGTCCGGGCTCGACCTCGTCGAAGGCCTGGAACCGGAACGCCCCGGTGCCGCCGAGGCCACGGACGGCGCCGTGCAGCCACTCGAAGATCTCCTGGTCCCAGTCCAGTCCGGCCGGGACCGCTTCGGTGAACCGCAGCAGTTGCGCGGACGTCGGTACCCGCCGTATGCCGGTGGCCACCACCAGCTCCCGCACTGCCCGCAACACGGCCGGCACGGACGACCCGCCCATGCCCGGTGACAGCGCCTCCGGCAGTCGGGGTGCGGCCCCCTCCCGCTGGTACTCGCCGTCGGCGGTCACCTCCCAGCCGTCTTCCGAGGGTGGCCCTGCCGTCGCCGGCAGCAGATCCTCGGCCGGTCCGGTCCAGGCCGGGGCGTAGCTGCCGTCGCGGGAGTCGTGGACCAGGTGGAACAGTGGACCGAGGTCGCCCCGGACCGGCTCACCGACGACGGTCTCGCCGTCGGTCACGAAGACCTGCGCGCGGAAGCCGAGTTCCTGCCCCATCACGGTGAGCAGAGCCGCGTCGGCGGGGTGCTCCGGCACCGTCCCGGCGGGCAGGACCTCCGCCTCGCTCAGGTGCTGCCACAGTCCCTCGGCGGTCGCCGGGTGTCCGTGCACGGTCATCAGTCGGGCCACCGCGTCGGCCAGTCCGATCGCGTCGGCGCGGTCGGCGGGGCTGACGTTCAGCCCGTCGGGCAGGCGAACGGCCCGCACGCCGGGCACCGGAGCGAATCCGCCGTCTCCGGATCTCGCCCACTCCCGCCTGCGCAGCGGGGCGATGCCGTTGTACGCCGACTCGTAGACGAAGATCAGCGGCCCGGAGTCGCCCTCGATCGGGTACGCCCGGTATCTGCCCTGGCCGACGTCCTCGAACGCCTGCAACCGGAACGGGACCGGTTCCGCGGACTGTGCCGCGCCCGCAGATCGTTTCGCCGCCCAGTGCAGAAGCCGGAAGATCCGCCGGGGCCAGGCGAGGTCCGCATAGAACGTCGACTTCTCCTCCAGTGCCGAGCGCGGTGGCAACCGCCGGGTGCCCATCACCTCCGTCAGCAACATCTCCACCGTGAACACGATCTGGTCGGCCCGACCGCTCACCCGGGTATCGAATGTCGACAGGCCCGGCGGGAGTTCGGCGGTGGTCGTCTCCTGGTAGCCGCCGGTCGACGTCACCGGCCATCCGCGCAGCCGGTGCAGCGTCTGCCCCGCCAGGTACGCGAACACCACCTCGCCGGAGTCGCCCTGCACCGGGTACGCCCGAACGTCGCCCGAATCCAGCCGTTCGAAGCCCTGAAGTCGGAACGGGACGCCGCCCGCATCGGCCGCCGCCGCCCGGAGCCAGGTGTACAACTGCTCGTCCCACCGCTCCGCTTCGGTGGGCGCCGACGAGGTCGCCGGGGGCATGTCCCGCAACTGGCGCAACGTGGGCAGCCGTGCCGGTCGGGCCCCGGCAGCCAGCAGTTCCTGCACCACCCGGAGGAGGTCTTCGTCCTCCTGCTCGGCGACACCGGAGTCGTCGAACCACAACCCCGTGGGCAGCCCGGCGACCTCCCCTTCCTGGTATGCGCCGTCGGGGCGAAGGTCCCAGCCGCCGGTGCCGCGAACCGGTGTCACCAGAGCCGACGACATGTCGATCGACGGCTGCTGCGCCAACACGCTGATCACCGACTCACGACGATCACTCGGATGGCTCTGCGAGACCTCCTGCGCGGCCGCCTCGACCGCCTCGGCCAGCTCGGCCCGGAAGGTCGCCAGGTCCGCGTGCAGGCCGCCGGCCAACCGGCTGGCGCGCTCCCGCTGGCCCGAGCCGGGGTCCTGCCGCTCGACATCCGGGCGGGTAGCCCACTGCCACGCCTGGCCGATGCGCCGCCGCAGCACGGACCAACCGGCTTCCATGACGGTTCGCGATTCGCCGTGCAGTTCGTCGATCCGGTCGATGATCTCCCGCTCGACCAGGGGTGTCCCGTCCACGGCGAGCGACCGCAGCCAGAGCACGCTCCGACGCCACTGCCGGGCCGTCGCGACGACCGGGGTCTCGACGACGCCGGTGGCGGAGTCGGACGCGTACCGACCACCCGGCGTCACCGTGTCGGGGATACCGAGTCGCGTCTGCCGGATCCGGCGCACGAGTCCGGGCACCGATTCGGGACGCCCGGTGTCTCCGGCCAGTCGTGCAGCGTCCTGGCCCAGGAAATGGCGGTGCACGACCGCCTCGCTCCGCACGTCGACGAACGTGTCGATGAGCTCGTCGCCGTCGCCTGACACCGGCAGGACATGGACGAGATCGCTCTCCGGCGTTCGCATGAATGCCTGCATCCGGAACCCCGGCTCGCGGTCCATCAGGTTCCGCGACGCCTCGCCAACGCCGTCCATGAGGGAGACGAGAGGCCCCTCGCTGTTCCGGGATGTCCACCGCAGCAGGTAGTCGACCCACTCGTCCTGCGTCGGGACCCGCTCCGGCGCGGTCCGGGCGATCACCAGGCGCAACAGAGACGTGAAGAACTCCACGTTACTGAGCGGCCGTGACCGGGTCTCGCGCAGCGCTTCGGGGAGATCGTCGGCGGCGTCGTCGTCGGGATGCGTGTACGTGCCGTCGGCGGCACGCTGCCACCCGAGGTCGTCACCGACGGCGGCGACCGCCACCGGAGCCTCCGCCGGGTCAGGAGGACTGGCGTCCAGCTCCGTGGTCCCGTCGAGGTGCTCACGGTCGCCTGTGGTGGTGGTCGGCTCCGGCTCGTCGACCGTCACCGCGTCGCCGAGCCGCACCCCCCAGGCCAACCACTCGTGCATCGCGTGCAGCTCGGCTCGCAGCGCGGCCAGGTTCGGCCCGGCGGCCTGGTCGCCGACCAACGGGATCAACCAGACCGACAGTTCGTCCCTGGGCACCTGCGGCGCGACCCCCGCGCGGACCCGGTCGCCGAGCTGCGCCAGCAGCGCAGCGCCGCCGGTCACCCCCTGCTCGGCCGCCGACCGGCCGTCGACCATCGGCAGTCCGTCCGGCCCGGACAGATACCCGACCACGATCCCGCCCGCAGCGAAGGGCAGCGGATGCTCCGGCCGTACCCCGTCCCAGCCGAAGATCTGTTCCTGCCAATCCACCGTCGTGGTGGTGGCGAACACCTGGTCGAGCCAGTCGTTGGCGGTCAGGTAGCGGTCTGATGCCGCCGCTGTGTCCACCTCTGGGGACTGCAACGGCTCCAGCACGCGCCGCAGGCGTAGCGGGAAGTCGGGATCCCGTGCGTCGGCATCCTCGTAGAACGACCCGTAGCGGCTGAGCAGGCTCTCCGCGAAGTCGACCACGGATCCACCCCGATCGGGCCCGGCCGGCCACAGCCGGTACGCCGCGCTCAGTCTCGGCAGATTGAGACCGTGCACGCCGTAGGCGATCGCCGCCAGCTCGGCCACGTGCACCAGGTCCCGGCGGGAGCGGAGAGCGTCCTCGTCGGACGTCGGCATGCCGAGCCGTCCCGCCAGCGCGGTCAGGGCGCGTACCGCGACCGCCGGGTCGACCGGCACACCGGTGGGCTCGGTGAGCCCGGCCTCCTCGGCCTGCTCCAGCAGAGCATGGAGCAGGAGACGAAGGGAGTCGGCGTCCTGGCTCGGGTTGGCGTACGCACTCAACCTGGCTCGGAAGTCGCCCGACGAGTAGCCGGTCCCGAGCGCGCGGCGGACCAGATCCCAGTCGGCCGCCGCGACGTCGTCGGTCGTGGTGTAGCCGTCCTCGTCGATCACCGGCGGTGTGCGGGACGGCCGGTGCACGTGCACGAAACCGTCGTCGAAGCCGACGCCGATGTGACTGGCCAGGACTCGGGCCACCCAGATCCCGGCGCCCACGACCGTCCAGGGCGTCTCCCGCTCCGGGGTGCCGATGACCACGCGGGCGGCACCGGCATCCGTCAGGTCCGGCGATGCGTCGACCGGGCCGACCCACACCCGGTCGTCCACGGTCGTCACCTGCCAGCCCGGATAGAGCTCGAAGGCACCGTCTCCGAGGTTGCGCAGGAGGTAGGGCTTGGCGAGGGTCAGCGTCTGGCGCTGTGGATCCAGGTGGACCGTGTAGTAGCCGGCGAAGGGCGGCAGGGTGACGGCGTGGTTCCGAGCGTGGGGTACCAGATGGGCGGTGTGCGGTCCGGACACGTCCAGCAGGTCCGGAGCGAGTGCCAGCAGGTGCCAGCCGCCGAGTATCTCGGCCAGACCCAGCGCCTCCGGCACGGTGAGCCGTCGGGCCGGCGCGCCCACCAGCTCCACCAGCGACGGCCTCCGCAGACCGGCGGCCAGTGCCGCCAGCACCGGCCCGGCATCATCCAGATCATCGAGCCGCACCAGCACCAGCGGCCGGTCCGCGCTCGCCAGGCGGGCCGGTGGCACCGCTTCCACTGACGACGACGGAGACACGAAGCTGCCGGCCGGGATGGCCAGCGCGGTGTATCCCTCCGGCGGCACGACCTGGGCGTTCGGGTCCGTCAGCCAGTCCTGTACCGAGCCGCCGGCCTCGAAGTCGACCTGGATGAGGTGCGCCTGCGTCTCGAGCGGCAGAGCCATGTAGAGGATGGCCGCGTCGGCCATCTCCCGCATCGCCACGGCCTGCCGCTGGCCCAACCAGCGGCGGAGCCGAGGGCTGAATCCGTCGATGCGATCCACCACGTCGAGCAGGCCGGTCGCCTCACGGTAGGGCGCCCCGGCGGCGGTGATCGCATCGATGACCCGGCGGCTCTGCTCGCTGTCGACCGTGATCTCCGTCCACAACCGCTCACCCGAGCCGATGCGCAGGTCGCCGGCCACCTGACTGGCGGCCAGTTCGTTGCGCACCCGGGCATCGTTGGTCAGCGGCGTGATGGCGAAGGCACCGACCAGTCCGGCCACCGCCTGGCCGGCCACCACCGCCTGCTCGTAGTGCACCATCTCGTGCACCAGGGTGGAGACCATGCTGTCGAAGGCACTCGGGTCGACGTTGACCCGCCACGCCTGGCGGGAGAAGAGACCGGCGGCGCCGGCCCTCTGGTTTCCACCGACGGTGAGGTTCTGCGGCAGCAGCAGTGGGCCACCGATGTGGGCCGCGATCACATTCGCCAGGCTCCGCCACGCCTCCCTGTCCTCATTCGCAAGAAGGGCGCGATGCTCCTGTACATGCGCTCGCACGGCGTCGTGCAGTGCCGGATCCGAGGTCGCCAGCAGCCGGTGGTCCAGCAGCGGATCGGACGGCCCGACGACCGTGACGGGCAGCGGTCGGGCCTGCCGCAACGTACGCCAGGCCTCCTGCTCCTGGAAGGCGTCCACCTGGATCTGGCGCGTCGCCGGATCGGCGGTGTTGGTGTGGCCCGGCCGCACCGTCCACCCGTCGTCGACCAACTCGGTCAGGACCTGCTGGTCGTGATAGCGCTCCAGGAGCGCGTCGAGTGGAGTGGGACGGTGTGCATTCGTCACCGTGCCGGCCTCGTCCACCCGCGCGTAGACGAGGGCGCTACGTCGTCCGGTGACGAGCCGGTACAGACCGACCCCGGGCAGCGTCAGATGATCACGGATCCGCGTACCGGCGTCGACGACGTGCCGGACGTGGTCGATCGCCGAGTCCAGCCCGGCGGCCTCGGCGTACCGGGCGAAATACCTCTCGTCGGACGGGGACATGAGGGGTGCCCGCCACCGCCGGCCGCCGTCCGCGTCGGCCACCGCACGGAGGCGGTAGATGTCGCGTCCCGTCTCCGGACTGACGATCTGGAAGGTCTCCGGATCGATCCTGCGGCCCGACACCGGACGGGTTCCGCCGTCCGCCAGCGTCTCCGTGACCACGTCGAGCGGGGTGCCGTCCGGACCGGTCGGCTCCCATCCGCCCGCCTCACCCACCCACGACGTGCGGAGTACGCGGGCCGACGGGGCACCGCCCGTCGGCGGCAGCGTCCATCCCAACTGCTCCAGCCGGTCGCGGGCCACCCGGTTGGCGATCACCCTGGACACGCGGTAGTCCTCCGCGGCGAATCCGGGCGAGGCGACCGACAACCCGGCGAAGGACCCTACCCCCGGCGCGGGTCGCATGCCGTACTCGTCGACGAGTACCCGCCGGATCCGGTCGTTCGTGACGAACCTCGACTGGTAGTACTCCTTGCCGCTGTTCTCGGTGACCAGGTATGCGGCCAGGTGCACGAGGCCGGGCACGTCGGAGTTGTTGTACAGCGCCATCGTCGTCACGTGGTCGGCGTCGGCCCGCATGGTGTTGACGGTGTGACTGCCGCGAGCGTCTCCCCGCGGGCCGAAGACGTCGAGGATGATCCAGCCACCCTCCTCCACGGTGCCCGCCAGCGGCTCCCGCAGCCGCACGGACGAGCCGTCCGGGGCCAGCGCCACCGGCCGGACCAGCGCTGCGGTCTCCTGGAGGACCGGCCAGGCGGTACCGTCGAAGGCGTTCAGGTCGACGCGCCGCTCGGCCGGGTCGACGGCACTGGTGTGACCGGCGCTCAGGGTCCATCCGGCGTCGCGCAGCGTCGTCACGACATCGTGCGCGGCGAAGCGGTCCAGGACCCAATCCAGCGGCGATGGTCGATATGCCGACCACACCTCGTCGTTTACGACCCTGGCCCGGACCAGCACGGTCTGTCCGCCCACCCGATGCCGGTAGAGCTGGTGGCCGGCGGCTCCGACCTCCACGGCCCCGGTGACGGGCTCACCATGGGTCACGATGTGCGTGACGAAGTCGCGTGCCTTGTCCTCGGCCGTACGCGAGCCCAGCACCCGCTCCATCCGGTGCCGGACCCGCTCGGCGGTGCCCTGGGCAGCCGTCCAGCCGACGTCCCTGGCGAGTGCGTGGAAGTGGCGCGCGTCCTGCGCCGACAGCACGCCTGCCGTCCAGGCGCGAGCGCCGTCCGGACCGGTCCTGGCGGTCAGGCGATAGGCGGCACGTCCGGTCGTCGGGTCGACGATCTGGAAGTCACCGGCAGCGTCGTGCCGGCCCGCCACCCGACGGGATCCGCCGTCCGCCAGCGTCTCGGTGACCACCGCCAACGGGGTACCGTCCGGAGCCGTCGGTGCCCATGCCGCATCATCGCTGGTCCACGGGTGGGTGAACGTCGGCGTCGTCGCGGCCCCACCATCCGGGGCCAGTGTCCACCCGGCCTGCTCCAGCCGCTCCTGCGCGATCCGGTTGACCGTCTCACGCGAGCCCCGATAGTCGGGTGCCCCCTCGACGGAGGAGGGCAGCGTCTCCATCCGGTACTCGTCGCGAAGGCGTTGCTGCACCTTCTGGTTGATCACCTTGAGTAGCCGGAAGTCGGGTCGGGTGCTGTGCCGGGTCGCGTGCCAGGCGACCAGGTCCAGGGCTCCGGGAACGTCGGAGTGGTTCACCAGCGACGAGGTACCGACGAAGTCGTCACTCTCGACCGTGCGCGTGTCGAAGCTGCCCCGCGCGGTGCCGTCGGGCCGGTACACGTCGAAACCGGTGAAGCCGTACCGGCCGTCGGTGCCCTGCGACGGCGGACGCGCCAGCACGTACGAGCCGTCCGGGGCCACCGCGACCAGGTACGGCATCACCTCGGGGGCCGCCGCACCTCCGGCACCGGCGACCGACACCGGAGCCTCCGCCGGGTCAGGAGGACTGGCGTCCCACGAGCCGAGATCCGAGTCCGTCTCGGCGTCCGGCAGGCGGTCCTCTTCGACCGCGGCCCGGAGTCGGTCCTCCGTCACGCCCAGCAGGCCGTGACGATCGTATACATTGATGGAGGTAATCAGCAGCTCAGATCGGGCGCTCTCGTCGACGACGTCTCCCTGACCACCGGTGTGCAGGCCGACCCGACGCGCCAACCCGGTCAACAGATCGACGACGCGGTCCGGATCGGCCTCCGCGTCCCCACCGGCGAGACCGACCAGTTGGTCGAGCAGCATGAACGGCAGGTAGCCGTCCGTGTTAGCCATCCGCAAACCCGTGACGAGGAGATCACCCTCAGCACCGAAGGCGTGGCTCCACAACAACCCGTCCCGCGGATCGACGGCGATCACGTCGGTGATCTTTCGGAGCGCTGGTGGCGAACCGACGCCTCCGTACACCTTCCACAGATCGTCGCCCAGGGGCCTGCCGGCCTGCGACGCCAACCATTCGGTGAGCCAGATCCCGAGCCGGACCACCGACCACGGTGTCGCCACCCCCGGTGCACTGATGGCGACCGACTCGACCCCGAAGGAGGGCACGATGTTGACGGTTTCGTCGGGTCGGATCCAGATCCGGTGCGGCGTGACCTGCACCGCCCAGCCCGGCACGAGTGCGAATCGGCCGCCACCCAGGTTGGCCAACTGCGTCACGTGCGACACCGGCAACGGCTCGCTCTGCGGCTCGGCATGGACCGTGTAGTAGGAGACGAAGGGTCCGACCGCCCGAGTGTGTGCGCGGGAGTATCCGACGAGATGGTCGGCCCGTTCACCCCGGGTGATCAGATCCGCCCGCAGTGCCAGGTTCTGACGGTCCTGCAACAGAGCGGCAAGGGCCATCACCCGTGCCCCGGCGACCCGGGGCACGACCAGATCGACGAGGGCGTTCGCCGGTAGGTCGGTGGCCACCCGGCGGAGGATCTGTCCGGCCTCCTCCGCAGAGGCCGCGTGCACCACCACGATCGGGCGCTCGGGGTGCACGAGATGGCTCGGCGGTGGGACGGCGGCACCGTTCGTCGCTCGGAGTTGGACGCCAGGGGGCCCCGACCATGCCACCTCGACGCCCGAGTCCGGGTCGATCCGGATGTCGATCTCCGCACGCCAGTCGCGGACCGATCCGTCGGCGAGCAGACGATCGTGGATGCCCCGCACATGCGTCTCGACCGACGGGTTGTGCATCAGGGCAAGCATGTCGGCGCGGAACCGCAAGACCTTGCTCTTGTCACGCGTGAGGCGTCGGTCCAGTCGCGTCGAAAGCTCGCCGTCCTCGGCGGAGCGCACGTCCGTTTCGAGGCCGAGCCATGTGTCAGCAGCCTGTAGGGCGCGCTGCAACGGTTCCCGCATGCCTTCGGCTTCCGGATCCCGCAAACTCCTGGCCGAGGCGATCCGACGATCGCCGGCGGGAACGGACATCCGCGGGAGGTGACGTCGGGCGTGAGGGGCGGCGACGGGACGGTCGACCGACTCCCGGAGAGCCCTCCCGTCATGCCCCGCCTGTTCCACGAGCATCCGCTGCTCGGCGCGCAGAATCTCCGCGAACAGCGTGCCGAGGGTGCGGTCGACCGGCTCCGTGCTGATGCTCAACGACCACTCTGCGTAGCTCAGGGCGGTGGGCCTTCCCGGCACCACCTCGACGCGGAGTTGCGGCAGGCCGACCCAGTCGGTCAGCAGGTTCGTCAGCTCCGTCCATGCCTGATCCCGTGCGCCGCCGCCTGCGGTGAGCGTCGCGTGGTGCTCACGAGCCCAGGTACGCACGACTGCGGTCAACTCGGGGTCGAGAACGTCGAGAGGCGGCAGGACCGGGCTCTCGGGGTCGATGGTCGCGACCGGCGACAGCGGTCGGTACGCCATGTCGGTGGATCGGTCGAGATACAGGACCGGACGCTCGCCCGGATTGGTGTGCTCTGCGAGCACACCACTGCGGACCACGATGTCGACGTCGAGTGCCCGAGCCAGCACCACGGCCAGGTCACGGCTCACCGTCGGGTCGCGGGGTTGCTGCTGCCCCAGGTGCTCCACCAGAGCGTCCAACCGGCCCTCCGGGGCGCTGCCGAGCGCGGCGGCGGACTCCTGCGGCGGGAGCGTACGCGCCAGCTCCGCGCGCAGAAGACGCCGCCGACTCTCCCGTGCCCAGCCGTCGAGCGCTGCCTGGACCAGACGCGAGAACTCCTGATCGCTGGCCCCTGGATGCTCGCGCCGGATGTTGTCCTCGGCGATGGCCCGTCGGTGCTCGGTCGGTTCGGGCGCTGCGGCCAGCGCCGGGAGCCGCGACCCCAGTTCGAGCAGCGCACCGGGCGGCATCGATTCGACACGCCGTACCGGTTCCGCGCTGGCAAGGTCGCGATCGAGGTCACCGAGCTGCTCGATCTGCGCCACCACGTGGCGGCGCAGTCCTGCCGGGGCGCTGACCCCGGAGGGAAGGCGAACACCCTGCCACCCGGCGGCGTCGATGACGGCGCCCAGCAGACCGTGTTGCGCCCACCGTCCCGGCCGCGGATGCAACTCCGGCGTCGACACGGAGAACCGGCCCGGCTCCCGTTGCGCCAGCCACGTGCCGATCCGGTGCAACAGGCTCGTGGCGGGTGCGGACCGCACGCCGTCCAGCCATCCCGCTGCGGTCCGCAGGATCGCGACGTCCTCTTCGGTGGCGCTCTCCGGCCGGGCAGGGGTGGCCAACCAGACCGACTGGGCCGTCTCGTACGGGTCGGCGACGCTCGGGACGGAGGTGGGCAAGGTCCACTCGGGCAGGGGCATCTGCGCCTGGAATCGCTCGTGCCAGACGCTCACCGACTCGTCGCTGTCGTCCAGTAGGTTCCACAGGTTCGCGGCGGCTCGGCGCCGGTCGGCGCGTGCGGAGTCGAGGTCCGTGCCGGGTGGTAGTGCGCTGACGAAGGCGTGGAACCGGGCGTAGAGCCCATGCCAGTACCGCAACGAGAGGTGGCGCGTGTAGGTCCGCTGCACCGCCTCCCTGGCGGGGAGATCCGAGTCTCCCTCGACGATCTCGGCCAGGAACGCGGCGGGGTGCTCGTCGTCGGGAGCGAGCAACGGCATGTCCGGCCCCCACCGGACGCCTCGCGGCAGACTGGTCAGTCGCTCGCCCGACGGATGTGACGACGTCAACACGAAAAGTGAGGCGATCTGCGTGGCTCCTGGTGGGTCCAGGTCCAGCACGTCCAGCAACGCGTGAAAGTCCGTCCAGCCGGACAGATCGAGCAGCCAGTCGTCGAGCCAGCGCAGCTCGGGATCGAGCCGGTCGTACCCGCCACCACGCGACGGGACGGGCCTGGTGCTACCGACACCGCCTTCCACCGCCCGGATCAGCGCGAGGATGAGTCGCAGCCGCGCCTGTAGCCCCCCCAGCCCGAACGCGAGAGACAACGGCATCCACCCGGTACGCACGTACTGCAACATGCTCGTGATCTTGGCCCGACGACCGGACTGCCCGCTGACGGCGGCGCGGTCCGGACTGGACGACAAACGGAGCAGGAGGTCCGCGTACGTCTCCGCGACGTGTCTGAACGGACGGGACAAGGAGCCCGATTCCAGGCCGGGAGAGCGGGCAGTAATGAGGACAGATGCCTCACCGGCCCACGGTCGCAGTGTCTCCATCAGCAGACCGAGCGCCCGCCACACCGGCGGACTGTCCACCAGCCCGGTCAGAACGACGTCATATTCCTCAGAGCCGGAGTCCTGATCAACCGGTCTACGTCGGATCTCCTGGTTCCCGAGCCCCTCCCACACCGCGTACATGATCTCCGGAATCTGGCCGAGCCAGCGCTGGTCATCGCGCGAGTCGGACCAGAACCGGCGGTCGGAGCGTTCGGGAAAACCCTTGAGCCGGAGCGTGATGCGCATGCCGAAGGTGGTGCCCGTCTCCGGCCCAGCCAGGCCGCCCAACGCGTTCTCGACGAGGTAGGGCAGCGGTTCCATACCGGCCGAGACACGCTCCTCCAGCCACCGCACCAGATCCTGCGCGGGCGCGCCGGTAGCACCGAGGTCCGGCCACTCGCCCTGCCCATCCGCGGAGCCCCGGTCCACCCGGTTCGGCACCTTCAGGTTCCACGGCAGCAGTGGCATCGGAGCGGAGAGCAGATTCGCCAAGTCCGCGTCCGAGATCCCGGCGACGAAGCGGTACGCGGCCCGGATCACCTCGTCGGGCAGTGCCACCCGTCCGGTGATCATCTGGCGGGTGAGGGTCGGCCAGGGTTGCTCGGCCAGCATGCCGGAGAAGTCCACGCCTTGCTGGACCGCCGCCCGGAGCACCGCCTCCTGCCAGCTCACGCGCTCGCCCCGGACGTCGACGGAATTGCTCAGCCGGGCAGTGAGGGTTTCGGCGTCGAGGCCGGACGTCGACAGGTCGACGGCCAGGATCTCACGTACGCGGTCCGCACTCGGTGTCTGTGGCTCCTCGACCGCCGTGTGCGCGACGGTGGGATCGTCGAGCACCCGCCCCAGTCCCGGCACCTGCGGCCCGGCCCGGTGGTCGACCTGCTTCCCACCGAGCACGAGTCCGGCCGTCTGGGCCCGAAGGGCTGGATCGTCGAGCAGCCCGATCAGTCGGTGTGCCCGGTCTCCCAGCCGGTGTGGGCCGCCCGCCCGTGACGGGTCGCGGAAGGCCGGGCCGGTGAAGCGCCATTCCCACATCTCCTGCGGAAGCGGTTGCCGGGCGACACGCACGAGTTCCGCCGCGATCCGGACGCGGGCCTGTAGGGCGCCGGGCCAGACCTGGCCGGGAGTCACGGAGAACGAGACGTGGTCGCCCGAACGCCAGTTCGCGTGAAAGACGAGTGGACCGGTGCGGTGGTGCCGCAGAAATGCTTCGAAGGAGTCGAACTCCCGAATCAGGTCTGCGTGTATGTATTTATACCCCCCGTCGAAGGGAGTGAGCCCGGCGACCGTCAACACGTCGGCCTGCGTGTAGTAGAGGTGAGCCAATCGAAGGTAGGCGGCCGCGTCCATGCCGAACCCGGTCCGGACGGAGATCGCCACATGCAGGGCGGCGGCACTGCGCGGGATGCTCTCCGTCAGGTGGGCCAGTCCAGCCCAGTCACCACGTTCGGGCCCGAACTCGTAGCGCAGATCGCCGTCCACCAGGCTGGCCCCGCGCAGTTCCGCGACCGTCTCCGGCAGAAGACCGGGCTCGGTCAGGGTCAACTGGATCGTCACACCGGTCAGCTCGGGGGCCTCCGGCAGGAACGGCACCAGCCATGCGCCGGGCTGACGTGCCCGTGCCAGTGCCTCGACCACTGCGAGCGGGTCAGCGCCACCGATGAACCGATGGAACAGCTCGGCGGCCTCGCTGGACTCTGCGGAGGCCAGCGCGGCGGCCTGGACGGCGCGATCGCTGTAGCGGCTGAGCGCGGCCGAGCCCTCACGGTTCCACACCCGCCAGAGCTGCTTCGGGCCGAGGGCGTACCTCTGGTACATGGACTCGGCCCATGCCTGGTAGTCCGTGACCACCTGCTCGATCGTGGGCCGCACACCGCCCGACACGGTCGGTTGCCGCCGGGTGTTCGCGTACACCGCCACCGTCTCCGGCGCACTGTGCAGTAGCTCCGCGATCTCCAACAACAGGTCGATACCGAGCCAACTACCGTCGTCGAGCAGCGTCGGAAGATTCGACGGGACGGTCCCCGACCGCTGTACGAGCCGGAACAGTCGATCGGTGATCGTGTCGCCCGACGATAGCCCCGCCCAGCCGGGCCGGGCCCGGATCGACTGGGCGACGTCGTACGCGACGCTGAAGCGGTCGCCGTCGGGCGTCTGGTTGAGCCGGTCGAGGTCGTCGTCGGGTCCGAGCACCGCCGGGTCGACACCGAGGACGGATGCGAGCGCGAACAACCGCGCCGGATCCTGCACCCCGAGGCGGCGGGCCTGATCGACGACCCGGTCGGGAACCTTCCCGATCCGGAGACTGAACGCGGTCACCCAGGCGCGGCTGACACCCAACTGGCTGGCCAGGGCCGCCTGTGCCGGCGTCGACAGGTTCATCCGCTTGGCCAGCGCGTACAGCAGTTCGAGGTAGCCGCGCTGCTCCGGGAAGTGGTCGTCGGTGAGGAGCCCGACGACCCGCGTCTGCGCGGTGGAGTCCAGTCCCCACTGCCAGGTGAGCCACCGGCCGATCAGTCGGCTCCGGTCGGTCGTCGACTGCCAGTCGCTCGCGCCGAGTCCCAGATCGGTCAGGAGCGTCAGCGGTAGCGTGGCCGCCTGATAGACATCGGCGGGAACATGGTCCGGATCGCCCCAGATCCGGGCCGCCAGACCGGTGGCGATCGAGTCCAGATCCTGTTCCCAGAATTCCGTTTCCAGCGGCAGGAGGTCGGCGACCGGAGCGAACTGGTGCAGGTGCACCTCCCACTGGATGGCCAACTCGATCAGCCCGACCTGCGGCGTCCCGGACGGCACCCGATAGGTTCGCGTCGCCGCCAGATCCCGGCCGCCCGACAATCGCGCGTAGTCGAGGACGTCCGCCGGAGGTGCCTCCATCCTGCGTGCCTCGTCGAGCACCGCGAGGTGGTCCACCCACGGGCGCGTCATGATGTCGCGCTGGATGTCCCACTCCTCGGACTCGAACCGCTCGCTGAACCACGTGGCGAACCACAGGTCAGCGGCGCGCTCGACCGGCAGCGGGCTGATCGACGCTGCGCCTCTGGGCGGCCGGTCCGGGTCCCTGACGCGGTCGAGGAGCCCAGCGGCGCTCAGCGCTCCCGGGTGGGCGAGGACATCCTGCATGTCGGCACCCATCAGGTCGAACAGCTCGACCGGCGTCAGGCCGTGGGGGCTCAAGTCCGACGGGGTGTGCGTGCCGACCCACAACGCCCACCACGGCGCGCCGGTCACGTCGTCGAGGCTGTTCCGAAGGTGCGTCACCAGCTCCGCGACGGAGAGCCGGTCCGGTTCCGGCACCGGCACCCGCGGAGATGCCGACAGCAGGCGCGCCGCCGACCGGAATGGCATGAGGTCCGCCGGGGCGGCGTTCATCCGCCAACCCCACTCGAGCAGGACCGGTGGCCGCACCTCCGCCCGATATGCCAGCCTCGGCAGGTAGCTGGGCACCTGACCGGTCTTTCGGGTCAGGTCGAACAGCCAGTGCGCCTCGCCGTCGTCCAGTTCCATCCGCTCGGCCAGACCGACCAGGCGGGGCAGGTCGGCCCAGGCGTTTGCGGCCAGTGCCCGCACCTCGTCGGCGGACACCCCGAACCGGGTCGCCCACCTGATCGCCTGCGCCTCGGTGACCGGAGGCACCTGCCGGTACAGGCCGGACGGCGTCAACGCGCCGAAGGAGCCTGCGACGTCGTACGGCGTCAACGCGCGGAGGAAGCCGGCGATGTCGTCCAGCGGCCGGTCGCCGAGCATCCGATAGAGCTGTAGCCGTAGGTGCCGGGACGACAGCTCCGCGAGCAGCGCGGTGGCCGGGAAGCCGAGTCGGCCACTCAGTGATGCGTACCGGAGGAGTTGCTTCGGCGTACGGAACCCGTGCTCCCGGGCGACGTCGAGGACCGCCTCCCCCAGCGAGCGAAGCGGACCGCCCTGCGTGGACGCGGTCGCACGCCGCACGCCCTCCCGCACCACGTCACCGATCATCAGCAGCGCGGACCAACTGTCCGCTGCCGAATCCGTCCACTGTGCTTTTCCAGGCGTGCTGGAGTCGGTGGGCACTACGGGCGCCGGGGACTGCGGCTCGGCACTGTACGGCGGTGGTTCGGCCTCGGTGGCCTTCGCCGCCGACCGGAGCTCGTCGACCAGTCGATTCAGATCGTCGGCCACTCGCTCCGGCTTGTCGGCCTTGGGAAGACCGAGTTCCGCCACCACGGACGTCGGATCGTCACCCCGATGGTGCTGCTCCCAGGCCCAGTCGAACGACCGCGACATCAGGTGCGCCGGCAGCGCGTCCAACAACTCCAACGACACGCCCCGGGCGTTGAGCCACCGCAGTACCGGCAGGTCGGCCGGGTCCAGAATCAGCCGGCGGCCGATGTCGGCCAGCAGGCCCAGATCGTGGTCGGTGTACACCCCGTACGGCCGCAGCCGCCACCGCAGTTCGGCCAGCAGTTCGTCGGGCGCGATGTCGTCGCGTCCGGCCGCCGTCGCGGCCAGCTCGCCACCGAACACCTCCAGCGCGTACGGATCCACCCCGAGTTCCACGGCGAGCAGGTACCAGGCCCGCAGGAGTCCCGGAACCGCACCGGTCGGGTTCGCGCCGAGCGACGACAGTTCCCGGCGACGGCCTTCGATCTCGACATGCTGCGAGGCGATCTCCCGCGCGGCATGACGTACGCGGGCGGCGGCGGCAGTCCGCGCGTCGCGGATCCTGTCGACGTCTGCCGCCGCCCTGGCCAGTTCCTCCTGCGTATCGGCGAGTTCCGTGACCAGGGCCGCATGGTCGGCCAGCCGCTCCCGGTCGTGTTCCATCCGACGCCGGAGGTCGTCCGCGCGGGTCTGGAGGCGTTCCGCCGCACCGTCGAGGGCGGTCTCCTTGGTCTGCCAGTAGCCGTGGTGGTACTCGGCCGACCAGTGCGCCTGCTTCGCCCGGTTCAGCTCGACTTCCGCGTGTGCCAACCCGCCGCGCTTGTGGGTTAGCACCGCCGCCACCACCAACGGCTCGATCCGGCCCGGCTCCGGCACCCGCTCGATGAGCTGCACCCACCGCAGCAACCGGGTCAGCCGGGCATCCTCGACCACCAGGTCGTCTTCACCGATGACCTCCAGCAGCTTCGCCAGCCGCCAGAACCCCGCACCGTCGAACCCGTTCGGCTGACTCCTCAGCAACCGGTCCCAGCCGTCGGGGCCACCCAACGCGTCGGTGAGCGTCCGGTGCTGGTCGGCGCTCAGCCCCGAGGCCGACGGTGCTCTCCGCTGCTCGGCGCTCAGCGTCGACGCCGCCCGCTCGTAGGTGGGCAACTCGTCGCGCAGCGGAACGGCGTCGCGCATGATCCGGTCGGCGTCGCCAGGCGACACCGACAGCTCCACCGCACCGTCCAGCCGGACCGCCAGTGGCGGCGCTGCCGCCGAACCCGTCGGAGTCACCTGCGCGAGCAGCCCCACCCGGATCCGCTCGCGGCTGGTGCCGTCCCGATCCGACCGGCCGAGGCGTACGCCGCCGAACATGGCCAGCTCGATCCGGATCGGACCCGCCGCCACACCCGATCCACGCAGCGCGTCGGGCAGCAGCGCGGTCAGCCCCGGCGCGGAGAGTGCGTGATGGATCTCGTCCACCATGACCGGGTCGGCCACCGCCCGGTGGGGCCGGACGCCGCCCCGGGCACTCGCCGACCGGCGGCCGGTCCAGCGGCCCGAGTGGAGTTCCGCCATCACCGCGTCGTTGAGCGCACGCACCGACGTCGGGACGACCGCGCTGACCTGGATCTGTCCGTTCCTTACGGCGTCCGTGGTCACCGCCAGCGACCGCAGGCCGAGCGCCCCGAGCGTCTCCTGCGGACCGCCGGGCAGTGCCGGCACCGGCGCGACGCCGTCGCGATCGATCCGCAGCTTCGGCTGCGTCAGGATCTGGTCCGGCACCGTCACCTGCTGATCGAGCAGCACCGCACGGGTCTGTGGCAGATCAGTGACCGGTTCGAGGCTCGGAAGTCCCGGCGGTACCGGCCCGGTGTGCTCCAACCGCACCGTCACCAGCAGAGATGCGTCGTAGCGATGCGCACCGTCAGCCGAATCGACGTGCCGGTAGGGGCCGGCCGACTCGGCCCGCACGACCAACCGGAACCGGTCGTCCCCGGACCTTCCGGACCGGGCCGGGCGGATGATCACACCGGCCTGAAATTGTGCGGCCGGGACGGCCCTGAGGCGCTCGGTGGAGAGCAGCTCGGTCAACCGCCCCGTCGACCGGCCCGACGCACCGATCACGCTCCAGCGGCTCTGCACGAGTCTCGGCGCGTACGCGCCGACCACGTCTCTGGCGGCCTCCGACACGGGATCCGGAACGGCCGGGTCCGGTGCCGAGAGGGAACGCTGCTCGTGCTGGAGGGGAAGCGCTGCGGCGGGCAGGAGTTCGGGTGGCCACGTCCCGACCGCCACCGGCGTCTCGGCCGGATCGGGCGGGCTGGCGGTGATCTCGGCGGGCTCGTCCGGTGCCGATCCGGCCCCCGCGACGAGGGCGGGGTCGTCCCTGCGGCCGGGCCGGGGCGGGGTGGCGACGGTGACCGGCGCCTCATCCGGCATGGTGTCCCAGGCGAACAGCCGGTCCAGTTGCCGTTCCCGCTCGATCGCCGGGCCCTCCAGCGGCAGCGCGGCGTAGTCGACGCGTGCGGAGGCGTACGCGGCGTTGGCACGGATCGTCTGGAGCGCCAGTTCGGCCCCACCGCGCAGGGTCCGGGCCGGGTCTGCGTCGTTGGCCCGCTTGCGCTGCACGGCGTCCTTGTACACCCGGTACAGCTCGCTCCGACGCGCCTCCACCGCCTCGGTCGCCCCCCGATCGGCACCGAGCCGACCCCGGTACAACTGCTCGCCGTACTCGTGGTCGTCGGTGCCCGGCACGGCCGGGTCGTCCAGCGCGGCCTGGAGCACCCGGTCGTCCTCGACGGCGAGGTGCCGCCGCAGGTCCGCCACCGTGCGGTGGGTGGCCGCCAGGTAGCGGGCCATCAGGAAGTACTGCTCGACGTGCTCCCACTCGTGGCGCATCGTGGTGACCACGGCCTGCCAGGTGTCCAGCTTGTCGGAGAGCAGCAGACGCCAACGACGATGTTCGAAGCCACCGTGCAGATCATGGCCCTTACCATCGCCAGGACGGCCGGGGGCGTTGAGTGTCGGGTCGAACGCCGGCACCGGCACGTGTCCCGGCCCGGCCGGATTGAGCGTGTCCGACAGGTACGCCCAGAGCTCCTCCTTGGCCTCCAGGCTGGGCTTACCGGTGAGACCGTGCCCGATCCGGCGCGCCGCCTCGTGGTACTCGACCAACCGGCGGTCCTCCGGCAGGTGGCGGTCGGGTCGCTCGGCGACCAGATCCTTCATCTCCAGCCGGCTCAACCGCTGCTCCGGCAGGCCGCGCAGATACGTGCTCAGCTCGTCCCACACCTCGCCGGGTGGGTTGCCCCCGGGCGCACCGACCAGCACCAGCGTCTTCGCGTTGTCGGGGCGGGCCAGGAACCCGGTGATCACCGACTCCGGGGCGCCGGGCGGGCGAATCCAGATCAGGTTCGGGTACTCCACCAGGGTGTGCCCGGCGGCCATCGGCCGGGTCCGGACCCTGTCGCTCAGGGTGGTGTCCTCGTCGACCAGATACCAGCCGTCGTCCGCCGACGCGCCGCCGGGCAGCCGGGGGAACGGCACCGGCGTTCCGGCGGTCACCTGACCGACCGGTACGGCCATGACCGCCCCCGCCGGCAGGTGCCGGTCCACGAGCGACCGCAGTTTCTCCGGCGTCACCCGCCGCCCGGTGCGCGGCATCTCCACCTGCTGCCGACGGGTGACCGCCGGGTCCAGGGCACGGAGGTACCGGCCCACCACCCTCATGTCGGTCACCGACCGGTCGACCCGCAACGCCTCCCGACCCGCCACCAGCGGTGCGCCCGCGTCCTCCGCCGACGTCGGGGCCGCGCCCCGATAGAGCCGGTAGGTGTCGGCCTGCTCGTGCCGGATCTGGTATCCCTCGGGGACGGCAGCCGCGCGTACGGCCAGTTGCGCCTCACGGGCTCGCCGTTCCTGCTCGGCCTGCCGCGTCCGCAACGCCTCGTCGAGCTCGCGCCGCCGCCGGACCTCCTCGGCCTGCCGGACCTCCTCGGCCTGCCGCGCCGCCTCCCGCTCGTGGATGACGAGCGTGACGCGCTGCTCGTACGTCAGGCCACGGCCCTCGCCCCGGCCCCGCAGCACCGTCCACTCGGCCTCGGTCAGCGGGCCGGGCAGCTCACGCGGGGGCAGCAGCACCGGTTGCCGGTCCCGGTCCAGCACGATCCGGACCCCACGGTCACCGTACGGGCTGCGCCCCTGCTCGGCCGCCTCCACCTGCTGCCGGAGCTGTCCGGTCCGGGCATCGTCCGCGCCGACCGCGACCAGTTCGTCCAGCTCCGCCCGGCCGCGCTGCGCGAACGACCGCAGTGCCTCCACCACGTCCCGCCGCCGCAGCGGCGACAGACCCGCGCCGAGCCCTTCGCCGTCGAGGATCCGCTGCTCGCCTGCGGACGGGGCGACCACCGGCGGCACCGGCGGGGGTCCGTCCGACGCCGGGACCGGTGGCGCGGGCTGCTCGTCGTGGGAGTGCGTGACCTCGCCGGTCAACACGGCTTCGAGATGGGCGATCCGGTCCGCGCGCCACAACCGTTGCGAGACCGAGCCGCCCGGCAGGGCGTCCCAGGCGCGCAGCTCCGCCAACTCCGCCTGCACCTGCGCGGTCTGCCAGGCCCAGTTGCGCTCGCCGACGACCAGGTCGATGCGTTGGTCGAACGGCAGCCCCCGGCCCTCGCCCCGACCGGCCAGCACCTCCCGCTCGGCCTCGGTCAGCGGCTCGTCGCGGACGTCCGACGGTGGCGGCTGTCGCACCGGGGCGACCGGCCGCACCAACGGGGCCGGCCGGTCACCGGCCGAGGCGTCGCCCACCAGGGCTTCCAGGTCGGCGATGTGCTGCGCCCGCCACTCCTGATCCGACGGCGGCTCGTCCGGCAGCGGCTCCCGGTCCCGCAGCTCCGCCAACTCGACCCGCAACTGCTCGGTCTGCCAGGCCGCGTTGCGCTCGGCGACCACCCGGCCGACCCGCTGGTCGTACGACAGGCCCTCGCCCGCCCCCTGTCCGGCCAGCACCCTCCGTTCGGCCCCGGTCAGCGGCAGGCCGCGTACGTCACGCGGTGGCAGCAGTTCCGGTCGGCCGTCCCGGCCGGGCACCACCCGCACGCCCCGCTCCCCGTACGGGCTGAGGCCCTGCTCGGCCGCCTCCACCTGCTGCCGTAGCCGGGTGGCCTGCCGCAGGTCTGCTGGACCGCCTGCCGCCGTGAGGTCGTCGATGCGGGTCCGCGTCTGCTGCACGAACGATCGCAGCGCCTCCACGGTCTGCACCCGCCGCGCCGGTGACAGCCCTTCGCCGAGACGCTGACCCGCCAGGATCCGCCGCTCCGGCACCGACGGACGCTCCACCGTCGGAGGCGGCGGACGCTCCACCGTCCGCACCGGGGGTGCCGACTCCCCGCCTGCCGGGCGCTCGCGGATCACCGACGGACTCTCGACCGGCCGCACCGGCGGGACCGGTTCCTCGGTCACCGGCGGCAACGCGTCGTGCTCGGTGACCACCACGGTCTCCGGTCGCGGCGGCGCCGGCTCGCGGCCGTGTTCCAGGACCTCCCACTCCACCCGGGTGGCGGAGGTACCAGGCGTGGCGCTGTCGCGTGGCTGGACACTCGGGCGTCCGCGCTGGTCCAGGACGACCCGGAACCCGCCGTCGCCGTACGGGCTGAGGCCCTGCCTCGCCAGCTCGACCTGCTGCCGTAGCTCGGTGATGCGGGCGGCGCCGGCCGCAGCAGCCGTCGGGCCCTCCATCCAGGTCTCGGCGCCCCGCGCGAACGACCGCAGCGCCTCGACCGTGAGCACCCGGTGTCCCGGCGACAGGCCCGCGCCCAGACCTTCGCCGTCGAGGATCCGCTGCTCCCCTTCGGACGGGTCGGTGATCCGTCGGGAACGCGCCTGGAGGTGGGCCAGCTCCGGCGGCAGCATCGTCGGCGTCTCGACCCCGGTCGCCCCGGACTGCCGCGCCCAGGCCCGCTCGTTGAGCACCAGGTCCACCCGTTGGTCCGGCCGCAACCCGAAGCCGGCACCCCCGCCCTGCAAGACCTCCAGCTCCGCAGGTGTCGCGTTCTCCCACGCCCGCGCACTCCGGTCGGCGGTCGACGTTCCCGCAGGCGGCCTCGGCACCGGTACGACGATCGGCTCCGGCGTACGCCCGGCCAGCGTCGACTGGATCTCGGCGATCCGCTGCGACCGCTGCACCCACTCCGAGATCGGCTCACCGGGCGTGCGCACCTGCCGCCGCAGGTCCGCCAACTCCGCCCGCAACCGCTGCTCGGACTGCCGCGCCCAGGCCCGCTCGTTGAGCACCAGGTTCACCCGCTGGTCGGGCCGCAACCCGAAGCCGGCACCCCGACCGGCCAACACCTCCTGCTCGGCGGGCGTCGGGTTCTCCACTCGACGCGGTCCGGCACCGGACGGCCTCGACACTGATGCGGGCTCCGGCGTACGGTCGCCCAGCGCGACCTGGATGTCGTACATCCGCTGGGAGCGCCACACCCACTCCGAGATCGGCTCACCGGGCGTGCGCACCTGCCGCCGCAGGTCCGCCAACTCCGCCCGCAACCGCTGCTCGGACTGCCGCGCCCAGGCCCGCTCGTTGAGCACCAGGTTCACCCGCTGGTCCGGGCGTAACCCGAAACCAGCTCCCCCGCCGTGCAGGATCTCAGTCTCGGCGGGAGTCGCGTTCTCCCACGCCCGGGCGGTCCGCTCCGCAGCCGACTCGCCCGCAGGCGGCCTGGGCACCGACGCCTCGACCGGTTGCTCGCCAAGCGCCGACCTGATCTCCGCGATCCGCTGGGACCGCCGCACCCACTCCGAGATGGGTTCGCCCGGCGTCCGCACCCGACCGCGCAGATCCGCCAACTCCGCCCGCAGACCCGCCTCGACCTCAGCCGCCCGCCGCGCCCAGTTCCGCTCGTTGAGCACCAGGTTGACGCGCTGATCCGGCCGCAACCCGAACCCCGCACCACCACCCTGCAAGATCTCCCGCTCCGCAGGCGACGCGTCCTTCCAGGCCCGCGTACTGCGCTGCGCAGCCGACTCACCCGCGGGCAGCCTCGGCAACGACACCTCGGCACGCACACCCAACGCCGACTCGAGTTCCGCGATGCGCTGATCCCGCCACAACCACTCCAGCCTGTCCGGCTCCACCCGTGTGGTGGCGGGGGCACCGGGCGTGTCGATCTCAGGTGCCCGCAGTTCGGGGTTGCCACGCCGGTGCAGCACGACCCGGACTCCACCATCCCCGTACGGGTTGAGGCCCTGCCGCGCCAACTCCACCTGCCGCCGCAACTCGGCCTGCCGCGCCGTCCCGGCCGCAGCCGCCTTCGGCCCCGCCAGCCAGGTCTCGGCGCCCTGCGCGAACGACCGCAGCGCCTCCACCACCAGCACCCGCTGATCCGGCCGCACGCCCGCGCCCAGCCCCGCACCATCGAGGATTCGCTGCTCCGCCTCGGACGGGTTCTGCCCCCACTGCTCCCGTGCCCGCAGATCCGCCAGCTCCGCCCGCAGACCCGCCTCGATCTCAGCCGCCTGCCGCGCCCAGTTCCGCTCGTTGAGCACCTGGTTGACCCGCTGGTCGGGGCGCAGCCCGGCACCCGCGCCCCCGCCCTGCAACACCGTCAACTCGGCAGGTGACGCGTTCGCCCACGCCCGCGCCCGCCGGTCAGCAGGCGACTCACCCGCAGACGCCTTCGGCACCGGCACGTCCACCGGCTCCGGAGCGCGTCCGCCCAGCCTCGACTCGATCTCCGCGATCCGCTGTTCCCGCCACACCCACTCCGAGATCGGCTCACCCGGAGTCCGCACCCGACCCCGCAGATCCGCCAGCTCGGTCCGCAACGCGTCCTCGGCCGCTTTCGCGTACTCGGCCGAGATCCGGTCGTTGAGCACCACGTTCACCCGCTGGTCGGGGCGTAGCCCGGCGCCCGCACCCCCGCCCCGCAGCACCTCGATCTCCGCAGGCGACGCGTTCGCCCATGCCTGCGCCCGCCGGTCAGCAGCCGATCCGGGCGCTGGCGCGTCGCCTCTGGCCGGTGCGGGTTCCTGCCCGGTCGACGGCTCGGGTCTAATGCCCGGCTCGGGCTTGGGACCCGACTCCGGCTGCACCGTCGCGGCAGGCCCGCCCTCGGCCGGCGCGACCTGGGATGGCGTCGGTCTGGCCGGTTGTTCGGTCGTCGACGCGGGCCGACCATCCCGGATCGGCGTCGTCGGCTCGGGCGTTCCGGTAGGCGGCGTCGACGACCCGGCCGGCGGTTCCGTCCGTCCCGTGCCGGGCCCCGGCGCGGACTCCAGACGCTTCGTGCCCGACTCCGGGCGCTGCCCGAACGGCTCACCAGGTCGCGGTGCCGGGTCGGCGGCCGGCGGGTCCTTGCGCAACGTGCCGGGCTTGACCGGCCCGGACTCCGGCGGCGACTCCAATCGCCGGTTCGCCGACTCCGGACGTTGCCCGAACGCCTCGCCCGGCCGCCCCGCGTCGCCCGCCGGCCGGTCCTTGCGCACCTTCCCGAGCCCGGCCGATCCCGACTCCGGCGACGACTCCAACCGCCGGGTGCCCGACTCGGGACGCTGCCCGAAGGTCTCGCCCGGCCGTCCCTGGTCACCGACGGGCCGGTCCTTACGCAACTTCCCAGGCGTGACCTGCTCCGGCTCCGGGGACGACTCCAACCGTCGAGTCCCCGACTCCGGACGCTGCCCGAACGCCTCGCCCGGCCGCGACTGCCCCGGCGGCTTGGTGGCGTCTCCAGGCGTACGGGAACTCTCGCCCGCCCGCGTCCCCGTGCCCAGGTTGACGTCATCACCCGGCTTGGGTCCGCCGCCGGGCTTGACCTCTGCGCGCTTGGCCGCGCCCTCCACCAGGTCCGCCATCTGTCCGTGCAGACTGTCGCGGGCCGCAACGGGCTGTCCGGCCGACCTCGGGCCCGGTGCGGTGGCCGGACCGGACCGCGCCCCGAAGACCTCGCCCGGCTGCGACCCGGCCGGCGTCCGGGTGTCGGTGGTCGTGACGCGGTCCGGGACACGCTTGGCACCGCTCGGCGGTGCCCCCTCGGTCCCGGAGGGCGAGCGTTGGCCGCCCTGCCCGGCTGGTGCCCGGGTCTCGCCCCCGACGCCCCGGGGCGCGTCACCGACATCGCGGACGCCACGGGTGGCCCAGGCCGGGTTGTCCACCGTCGGCTCGATGTACCGGTCCGGGGTCACCGTCTCGGTACGGCTGCCGGTGCGCGGCTCCCGCATCCCCAGCGGGCCCTGCGATCCACCGGTACGCGACGAGCCGCCGCCCTCCGCCCCGGCCGAGCGGCCCGGTTGCGGGCTGCCGGTGTCGGTCCTCGGCGTCGGCGTGTCGGTCGACCGGGGCGGAGTGACGACCTCCCCGGTTCGGCCCGGTCCCGTTCCGCCGCCGTCCAGGCCCCGCCGTCCCGGCGGGACCGGGCTGCCGTCGGCGTCCGGCCGGGGTGCCCGGCCACCGAGCTGCTGGCCCTCGCCGTACCCCTTCCAGCTTCCGCCGGAGGCCGGCGCGTCCGGGGTGGTGCCCCTGCCCCCCGGTGCGATCCCGCCGCCGGTGTTGCCGCCCGGTCCCGCCGACTTGATGACGACGGAGGGCGGTTGTGGGGCCGGTGCGTCACCGCCCCGACGGAACATTCCCCCGAAGTCCTTCAGCGAGTTGATCAGGCGGTCTGTCGTCCCGCCGCCGAGCCGGTTTCCGGGACCGGGCATGTCCGGGGTCGGCCGGGAGGTCACCGCGAGCGGCGCGGGCTCCGGTGGGTTGAGTTGCCACCCGGGGCGGCCCTTGACGTCGACCATCTGCCCCCGGCCCCGGTCCAGGGCGGAGACGGCGGACTTGCCGGGGGTGTGCTCCTGCCAGGAGTAGAAGCTGCCCTCCGGGGCGCGCCCGCCGGAGTCCGGCAGGACGCGGTTGTCCCGGTCGGGCATCCGCATCCAGCGGTCCGACGACTGCTGGTTGCCGGCACCGGGCCGGCCCTGCACCGCCTCGTCCGGCAGACGGACCCACTTCTCCCCGTTGATCTCCCGGACCTGGGCGGGATATTCGCTGACCTGGTTGTTCCCGGCCGGTCTCGACGAGACACCGAACTGGTCGTCCCGGACCGCCTTGCCGTCGCCCAGGCGACGCCCGGCGCCGGGGTCGGGTGGATCCACCGGATCGGTCCGGGGCGGTCGGCCGAGCCCTCCCGGGCCGTGCGGCTCGCCGCTGGATCCGCCGAGCCGCACACCCGGCGGTTGCTCCGGTCCACGTTGCAACAACAGGAACTCGGTGCCGAACTTGTCCCGTCGGATGTGCCAGTCCCACTCGCCGGTGTACTGGTCGCGGCCCGAGGTCTTGGGGGGTGGCGCCTCGGCAGGTGGCGGGACCGGGGCTTTCGCCTCCAGGTCGGGTCGCGGACCGCCGGGTCCCTTCGGCCCCACCACGGGTACGGGCGTCTGGTCCGGATAGGGCGCCCGAGCGTCGATGCCGTCGGGCCCGGTGTGCCGCGGACCACCGGGCATGGGCTTCGTCGGCAGCGGGACCTGCTTGAGCGGAGTATCGACCCCCGGCTGACCACTGAACTGCCGACCCGCGCCCCCCTGCGCGTCGCCGCCGACGGGCCGCCGTGGGGTCAGGGCGGTGATGTGATCGTCCAGGCGCTGCACGACGAGGGCGTTGCCACCGGTGGGCTGCCCGCCGGGGCTGTCGGCGAGGATCCTTTCGCGCAGCGCGCGCATCTCGGTCAGCGTGCCCGGCCGACTGGACTGCGACACCCCGGGTTGACCCTTGCCGCCGCCTCCCTCGGCGATGAGGTCGCGGATCCGCGCGTCGAGGTTGGCCTGCACCGGGTTCGTCTTGCCCGGCTCCGGCGCGCCCTTCGAGGACGCGCCCACCGGGGCGGTGTCCGTGGTCGGCTTGCCCTGTCCGACGACCGGCGGCTGGTCGCCGTTGGTGCCGCCCGGACGGGAGCCGGGCGGGACGTCGCCCGGGACCTGTTCGGGTGCGTCCGGCCGGGTCGTCGCGTGCGAGGTGGGTCGGGGTGACGTGACCGGAGTGTCCGGCCGGACGGCCGGCGGCTCGCCGGAGACGGTTGCCCGGTCCAGCGGTGGTCGCGTGGTGACCGGGGTCCTGACGTCTGCCGGCAGGTCGTTGGCGGCGAGGTTGCCCCGTGGGCCGGGCTGCCCGGCAGGTGGCACCGGTGTGGACGGCTCGGGGGTGGCCGGTCTCGGGGTGGGCGTGGGGACGTCGACCACCTGGTTGGCCGGGATTCCCTCGACGGGGCGCCCTGGACGCGGGGCCCCGCCGATGGTGCCGCCGCCGGGCGTGTTCACCGGGTTCCCCTCGACACCCGGCTGGACCGGGCGGGCGGGCGGCGGAACGGACACGGTGGGGTCGGGAGTACCTCCGGCAGGTCTGCCGCCCGGCAGCGGAACGTCCGCCACCGAGCCGCCGCCCGGCCGGACCACGGGCGGGTCGACGGTCACGCCCGGACCGGGCGGCGGCGTGCCGGACCGGGTCGGTGTGGGAGCGTTCGGGGACACGTCCCGGACAGGGCCGTTGCCGGGTAGGTCCCGCGCTCCGCCCGGGGTGGCGGGCAGGTCGGGGCTGGCGGCCGGCGGCCGTCCTCCGCCCGGCGTGGCGGGCAAGTCGGGGCTGACAGCGGGCGACCGTCCTCCGCCCGGCGTGGCGGGCAAGTCGGGGCTGGCGGCAGGCGACCGTCCTCCGCCCGGCGTGGCGGGCACCGGCTCGGGCGTCAACTGTGACGGCGGCCGAGGGTCGGCGGTGACGGCACGCGGAGGCGGCGCGGGCGCGTCCACTCCGGCCATCGCCGGTCCACCGGGTGTCCGCGTGCCGACGGGTGGCGCACCCGCGTCGGCCTTCGGCGGTGGGGTGGTGCGGGCGGGCGGTGGCAGGCTGCTGGCCGCGTTGCCGTTGCCGACCGCCGGTGGCCGGGTATCGGGCTGCGACAACCCGGCTCGGGGTTGCGGTCGGGCTGGTGGTGGCGTGGTCACCGGGCCGTCGAGGCGGGCCGGCGGCGGTGTGGTCCGCGCCGGTGCGCCGCCGGGCGCCGAGGGCGGGGGTTGGTCGACTGTGGTGGGGCGGGTGGTCCGGGTCGGCGCGGCACCACCACCGGCGGTCGCCCGCCCACCGGCTGGGCGAACCGGTGGCGGCGTCGAACTGGCACTGACCGGACCCGGTGTCGGGGGCCGGCCACCGAGGGCACTGTACGGGGGTGGTGCGCCGAGCGGTGGGCCGTCCGGCGAGCCGACGCCCGGTATGTCGCCGCGACCGGTCCGCACGTCCGGGGTGGGGGTGTCGCCGGGTCGGCCACCGGTGTTCGTGCCGTCCAGGCCCTTGACCGTCGGCACGTCGGTCGACTTCGGCCCACCGCCGCCGACCTTGCCGAGGCCCCGGGTGGAGAGTCCGAACAGACCGCCCAGACCGGCGGCGGCACCGACGCTGATCCAACTCTCGTTGGTGATCTCGAACTTGCCATCGACGTGCGACGCGATCGCCTGGGCGAAGACCTCGGCGGCAAGTTGGGTGGAACCGAACACGGCCGCGCCGATACCGAACTGGAACGACAGGTTGACGATGGCCCGCAGCGCCGTGGCGAGACCGGCGACCGCCCGCGCCATCGCCGCGACGAGCGCGGCAAGCGCCGGGCCGATCGCGAAACCGACGATGAAACCGAAGAGCAGTCCGAAGATGACGCTCAGGATCGTGACGAGGGACTGTTTGCGGAGCTCTTCGAGCTTCTTGCGGATCTCGTCCGCCATCTTGCGCAACCGTCGGGCCCAGCGGCGACACAACTCGGCGGTGTTGCGGAGGTTCTTCTCGAGATTGGGCAGCGTGCGGGTGGCCGCCGCCCGCCCGCTTCCCTGCCAGTTGCCGACCTGGTTCAGGGCCTTCGACGGGACGAGGCGCAACCGATCGAGGTCCTCGGCCTTGGCCTCCCACTGCGCGGCGAGCGCATCGAGTTTGTCAGGATCCGGATGGGTGTCGCTCGCCATCCGTCACTCTTTATCCGGCGGCGGCTGCTTGTTCGCGTCGGGATTGTTGGGGTAGAGGGTGTGCACCGGCGACTCGGTCGTGTTGTACGCGTCTCCGAGATCGATGGGTGGAGGGGTGCCACCGTCGCCTTCGCCGTCCTCTTCCGGCGGCAGGTCCTCGGCGGGGATGGCGGCGGTAAACTCGTCGAACATCTTGATGACCGTCTTCTCGGCCTCGCCGTAGTTCGACGCCGCGACCGCCGCGATCCCGCACACCTGCGAGATCAGCCCGTAGGTCTCCTGTTCCTGCGATCCGAACAGATCCCACTGCAACTTCTGCAGCCGATAGTTGAACTGCTGGACCTCCTCGGCGGTCTCGCCGGCCCAACTGAGTTCGAGGTTCTTCCAGGTGTTACCGATCCGTTCCCACGAATCGACGACATCGCCCATGAGCTTGACGACTCGCTCCGACCCGATCGTCCACATGCCCTGCGGGTCGACGTTGATGCTCTGGCCGTCGTCGTAGTGTGCGGGCGCACCACTCCCCATGTTCAGCCCCCCGCCCGCGCGCCGATCGGTTCCGTGCCGGAGACGCTAGCATCGGCCCAGCTCAACCGGACCATCTCAATGTTGGTGACGGTGGGCGTCCCCCGAAGAGGGACATCCGTCCGCGAGGACCCGCGTGGTACATGTCTAAGATGGCCGACCCTGAGCTGGACACCTACGTACAGGCGTCGATTAAACACGTACCCGAACTGCACATGGAAGAGCGCACGGCGCGATCGGTCACCGGCGACAATCTGTTCAACCCGCCCAAGGACGCGGGCGACGAGACGAAGGAACTCGTCGAGCCGACCGTCCGCGCGTTCGGGGTCACGCCCGCCGACCTTCGCGGGGCGCAGAACCACATGCTGAATGAACTCAACACCCAGGTCGACGAGTTCGAGGCGTTCAAGGCGGACGTGCTCAGCAAGGGTGGCTGGATCTTCTACGCCGAGAACGAGGGCGGCGTGCAGAACGACCGCGTGATCAGAAGCCACGACGGCGGTAGCCACATCTCGCGGCACACGGTGAAGGGCGAGGACCTCCCGCCGGTCGAGGATCCCAATCCGGATCAGACGCAGATGCTCGTGGACACCCAACTCTCGCTGCTCAAGGCGGTCGGCGGTTCGATCCAGGCGGTGGCGCAGTACGTCGTCCGGGTCAACAACGCCGCCCAGTTCTACGCCGAGGCCGACAAGCAGTCGTTCGGCGAGACGGTGCCGACCGCACCCGAGTCCCTCCCCCGGGTCGGCGGCCCCGAGGAATCCGCCTGATGGCCGGGCCGGAGCAGCCGCCGACCAAGGGGCACACGTTCGAGCGGCAGAGCGACGGCTCCGTGGTGACGTACGACGCCGACGGTCAGCCGGTCCAACAGGTGATGCCGGACGGGCGGGTCTACAGCTCGTTCGACGACGCGGGACGCGCCCGGTACGTGGAGATCCCCCCGTCGGACGGGCAGGCGGCGACGTACGCGCACATCGGCTACCAGGACAACCTGACGATCTTCCGGTACGCCGACAAGTCGGTGCTCACCTTCGACAGCCACAGCCAGGACCTGGTCAGCCAGCGGCTACCCGACGGCACCCTCTACACCGACTTCAACGCGAACGACCAGCCGCAGTACGTCGAGATCCCGGCCCGCAGCGGCCAACCGGCGACCAGTGCCGAGATCAGTTACCAGGGCGGCAACACCGTCTACACGTACGCCGACGACACCGTCATCACGTACAATGCCGACGGCAAGATCCTCAAGGAGCAACGCCCCGACGGCACGACGTACAGCGACTTCGACGCCGACAACCGCCCCGGCCACATCGACGTCCCCGCCACCGAGGGCCGCCCCGCCACCAGCGCCGAGATCGACTATCAGGGCGGCAACACCGTCTACACGTACGCCGACGACAGCGTCGTCACGTACAACGCCGACGGCAAGATCCTCAGCGAACAACGCCCCGACGGCACCACCTACAGCCAGTTCGACGCCGACAACCGCCCCGGCCACATCGACATCCCCGCCACCGCAGAACGACCCGCCACCAGCGCCGACATCAGCTACGACGGCGGCAACACCCGCTACACCTACGCCGACGACACCGTCGTCACCTACAACGCCCAAGGCAAGATCCTCAGCGAACAACGCCCCGACGGCACCACCTACAGCCAGTTCGACGCCGACAACCGCCCCGGCCACATCGACATCCCCGCCACCGCAGAACGACCCGCCACCAGCGCCGACATCAGCTACGACGGCGGCAACACCCGCTACACCTACGCCGACGACACCGTCATCACGTACAACTCCGGCGGCAAGATCCTGACCGAGGAACGTGCCGACGGCACCACCTACAGCCAGTTCGACGCCGACAACCGCCCGCACTACGTCGACATCCCCGCCACCGAGGAACGCCCCGGCGTCACCGCCACCATCAGCTACCGGGACGGCAACACCGTCTACACGTACGACGACGAGAGCGTCGTGACGTACGACTCGGAGGGCCAGATCCTCACCGAGGACCGTGGCGACGGGTGGGTCATCACGTACAAGGACGGGGTGCCGACGTCCGGCGTCAACTCGGAGACCCGGGAGACGGTGACCATCACGCCGACGGCCGGCGGCGGTTTCCAGTGGACCTACTCCGGTGGCACGACCATCTTCCGGAACTCGGACGGCGCGGTCACCAGCATGGAGCAGAACGGCTGGACGTTCACCACCTTCGACTCCGAGGGCCGACCGACGTTCGGCACCCAGGGCACCAAGACGGTCACCATCGAGTACGGCAGCAGCGGCAGCGACATCAAGTGGGCCTACACCGACAACGGCAAGCCCTCGATCACCGTGATCACCAACGCGGACGGTACGCCGATCACCCAGATCAACCCGGACGGCTCCCAGTTCACCTTCGCCGTCGAGCTCGACAAGCTGGCCGATGCCGCCAAGAAGATCGCCACCGAACGGGACGCGCTGGAAGGCAAGCTGAACGAGATCAACAAGGAGTTCCGCACGCTGCGCGACTACTGGATGAGCCCCGCCGGCAAGAACTTCGCGCTGTTGCTCGATCAGGTCGACGGTCTGAGCGGGCAGGTGCGCGACGTCCTCAACGAGGCGATCCGGCGGATGAAGCACACCCACACGATGTACACCGACGTGGAAGAGCAGAACACCAAGAACCTCACCAGCAACAACCGGTGAGCCGCCGTCCTCACCGCACCTCGAACTCGTGGATCGAGTACCCGTACCCGGGCATCGCCTTGGCCGTGCCGACCATGCGTACGTACCGGACCGGAGTGCGGGTGACGGCGATGTCGACGGTCCCGCCCGCACCGCTCCCGGTCTGGTAGACCGTCCGCCACGTCCCACCGTCGGCGGACACCTCGACCCGGTACGCGGTCGCGTAAGCCCGCTCCCACCGCAGGCGAACCTCGGTGACCTGCCAGAGTTCGCCCAGGTCGACGGCGAGCCACTGGGTGTCCGGGGTGAACGCGCTGCCCCACCGGGATTCCCGGTCCCCGTCGATCGCACTCGACGGCCGGTAGATCGTCTCGAAGCTCGACGCGCTGGCGGTCCCGGAGAGCGCCAGGTTCCGTCCCGAGCTGTTCACCTGACCCGGCATCGCCGAGGACGCCGCGGGCCGGGGGGTGGCACTCGGTGCGGACGACGGAGACCCGGTGGGCCGGGGCGGGGCCACCGGTGCGGGCACCCGGTCGGGGCCACGCGACGCCTCCGGGCTCCGCCCGGGAGCGCTCGGGCCGGGCGTCGCCGCGCTGCTCTGACCACTGGTCCCCGACGCGGGACTGACCGAGGTGGACGGATCGTCGGCCGGGGTGTCGGAGGGCTGTACACCGGCCGGTAGCCGCGCGGGGAACTCCGGCAGACCCGACGGCGGCGGTACGGCGTACCCCGGTGTGTCGGCACCGGACGGTCGCCCGTTCGGGTTCAGCACGTACCCGCTGGCGACCGCCACCGTCAGGACCGCCACCGCGGTGAGGATCTGGGCCGACAGCCGACGCCGCCGCCGGGTGTCCGGCCCGGCGGGGTGCCGCCGCTGGTCGTCCGGACCGGTCGGCGGCGCTGGCGCTGCCGCCTCGGCGCGCGGCGGGCGCTCGGCCTGCGCCCGCTGCTTCGGCCCCGACTCGTCGCGGCGGACCGGACGGACGGCCTCGTGCCGTGCCACCGGACGGATCGGATACTGCACCGTCGGCTCGGCCACCGGGTCCGGCCCGGTCGCGGCGTTTCCGTCGGCCCGCTCGCCCGCGAGCGCGGCGGTCGTCTCGTCCGACGCAGATCGCGCCTCGGTCGTCCGCCCGCCCCCAGGCGTCCGCCCGCTTCCAGGCGTCCGCCGACCGGCCGTCGTGACCTGCTCGGGCCGCGACGTGATCGGGCCGGCGACCGGCGTGACCAGGGCGACGGCTGGCGCGACCGGGGCGACGGCTGGCGCGACCGGGCTGGTGGCTGGCGTGACCGGGGCGACGGCTGGCGCGACCAGGGCGGCGAGCGCAGCGGCCGGGACGGAGGTCGGCACGGCCGGTGGCGCGGCCGACGCCCTCGGTGCGACCGGACTCGTGCCGCCTGCGCCGGGGGCGCGCAGCACGACGGCGTGTTGCACCATCGGGGCCGTCGGCACACCCGACTCCAGGTCCGACGTCGGCAGCGCGTCGTCGCCGGCCGCCACCGCGAACCGCGCCGGTGACAGTTCCACCCGCTGCCGGGTCTCGACGGGCATTCGGGCCAGCAGCGCGCCGAGCACCGGCAACACGTGGTATCGCGGCGGCTTGCCGGGTACGCCGACGAAGATCCGCACCTTGCCGGAGGTCCACGGGTGCGCCCGCACCAGGCGCGCGCCGTGTTCCTGCTCGGGTGGCCGCACCCACAGGCCGGACTGCGTCACCTCGGCCACCCACCGTTCGGCGAGCCGGAAGACGTTCTCGCCCAGCTCCGGGTAGCCGTCGAGTCCGCGTACCGGTCCGACGGGCCGGGCCGGGCCCTCGGGCGGGAAGCCGAGGACGGTCGCGACCGGTTCCCAGGTGGCTCCCGAGTGGTCGACGGCGAGGCTGGTCGGTCGACCGTCGGGCGTGAGCGACGGCAGGCCGGTGTGCACCCGGACCGGGGCACCCGACTCGCGGGCCAGACTCGTCGCCGCCGTGGCCGTCGTGGTCACCGCCCCGTAGGAGGCCAGCACGAGGTGCTGCCGCAGCGGCGACGGGAGCCGGTCGAGGAACTCCACGACGGCGTCGGCCTCCGGCTCCGGTTGTCCGGGCCGTCCGACCAGCAGCACCGGCCGGTCAGCGTCCATCGGTACCCCGTACGCCGGATCGTCGTAGTCCGGCATCGGCGTGCCCGGCAGCCGACGGAACAGCCACATGCCAGCCGGTACGGGCAGCAGCACCAGCTCGCCCGGGTACGTCGCGGCGCACAGTTCGTCGACGTCGTCCTCCCAGGACGGCTGCGGACTGCGATGACCGGCCGGGGAGGTGACGCCGTCCGGGGTGTGTCGTACCCATCCGTCCACTGCGAACAGCGATCCGCCGGGCACCAGCAGCACCTCGGCCCGGGGCACGTCGAGCGTCGCGGTCAGCTCACGGGCCAACCGACCGACCGGTCCACGACCGGCCGCCCCCGCCACCGCGATGCGACCCCGGCCACCGGGCGGCACCGCGATCGGCAGCACCGTCTCGACGAACGACCAGTCCTCGGCACTGTCGAGCGGTCCGATGACCGTCACGACATCGGGCTCCGCCACCAGCCCGGTCGCCGCCGCCGTGAGCACGCCCGCCGGATCGGCACCGACCACGGCCACCCGGTCACCGACCCAGTTCAGGGCCGAGCCGAGCTTGCGGAACCGGCTGCTGTCCGTGAGCGACTCCGGGTTCGGCTCGACACCCGGCCCGGCCGGTTCCGGCGGCGACTGCACGTCGGCGGTACGGCCTCGCTGATCACGGATCATGCCGAATACTACGAGCCGGAGGTCCTGGTTGTTCAAGACCCCCGGCCTGCGTTGATCGTCAGCCGCGCCAGGTACGCAGGTTCGAGAACTCCGCTTCCGAGTAGTTGTTCCAGGCGAGGTTGGCGGCGTTCGCGATGTCGCCGAGCGCGCCGTCGACGCCGAACAGGCCGTTCGCCCCGGCGTTCCACTGCCCCTGGAGGCCGACGTACTCCTCGCGTGCCTCGCCGACCCAGCTCTCCTCCAACGGAACGAGCTTGGCCTTCAGGGTGGCGAGCATGTCGACCAGCTCGTCGGCGGTGCTCTTGAGCCTGGCACCGGCGAACTCCAGCTCCGGGGGGACCCGGATGCGACTACCCATACTGTCGGTCACGCGAACTCCTCTACTCGGGCGGGCTGACGATTCCGGTCAGGCGCCGGGCTCAGGCCCGAGACGGGCCGCCGGAATACCGTTGATCTCGGGCATGGTGCGCACCGTCGCCTCGTCGGCCGTGGCGTAGTTGCCGGCATTGCGCTGCAGGCCCCGGGAGATGCCGTTCAGGGCGTCGTTGAGCATCCGGCCGCAGGTGTCGTACTCCTCCATCGTCTGCTTGTAGGCCTTGGAACCCGGCCCCAACCAGTACGACGCCAGGTCGTCCACGTCCCGCCGCAGTGTCGCGAGGCGCGCCTGTAGCTGCGCAGCCGTGTCGGTGCAGGACTGTGACCCGTCCAGCAGCATCTGCGGAGTGATGTCGACTAGCTTCATAGGCCCTCCCGGTCGATGCCGATCGGCCTCCTGGCCGTCCGGACGGCGGTCCCGTGTCAGCCTGCCCGCTCGACGCGGGACCGGCACAGTCACCAGTTCCAGGGACACCCCCCGCACCGGACGGTGAGGACGCCCGGCCAGGACATAAAGGGACTACCGGGAATCCGGCGAGTCGTGCCACCGTGCGGCGGGGATGTCTTGGGCACGGCGGCCGACTCAGAGCACTGAACGGCGGAAACCGTCCGAAGCTGTTGGTGCCGGAGAAACGACCGGGGGGTGATGGAGTGCCGGTCGCTCATGGGTGCCGAGAGATCCTCGTGGTGGCGGGCCGGCTGATACTCACCGGTGAGCTGACCCAGACCGGGCATTCGGCGGCGATGGCGGCCTCGCTCGCCGCGGTGCGACCGGTCGACGCGGCCCTGGTCTTCCTGGCGGAGGAGAAGCCCCGTTCGGCGGTCGGCGCGGCCTTCCTCCACGGGCAGCCGTTCTCCGACCAGATGGTGCTGGTGCCGTGGGAGGTCGAGCGCTGGGGGGTCGACGGGCGTCGCCTGGTGAACGACGCGGAAGCGGTGGAGAAGCTCGCGGACCTGTACCGGGTGCAGGTGCAGGTGCCGGTCGGGTCGGCGCGCTCCGAACGCTTGGTGCCGGTGGACCAGCAGGGTCGAGAAACGTCGTGGGACGACGCCGCGGCGGTGCGGAGCCTGCCGTGGTCGCACGTCGCCGCGAGAGAGGCGATGAGCGCGGCGATAGAGGTCACGTCGGACCTGACCGGGCCGCCCTGGGCCCGGATCGAGACGTTGGCCGGCCGGTTGGCGGAATCCCAGCAGCGGTTGCGGGTCCCGGTGCCCCCGGCGGCCGTCGCGATGGCGTTCCGCCTGGTACGGCACGGCCTCCCGCCCGGACTGGACGCGGCCGAGCTGATGCGGAAGGTGATGCCGGTCTCGATGGCCGACGTGCTGTCGGTGGCGGGTGGCGAACCGACGACGGCGGACGCCGACGCGTTGCTCGACGGCCTCCTGCGGGTCCCCGACACGTCGGCGCTGGTGCGGTTGCGGCCCGGTCTGGGCGCGGGTGAGCTGGGCTGGCTGGTCACGCACGACGATGTGGTGTGGTGGTTCGGGGCATCGCCGGCCCCGGGTGGTGGTCCGGGGCCGGTCATCGTGCCGGTGAGCGAGGGCTGGGTGTCGGCGGCGCTGCGGGATCCCGCGACCCACGTGGTGGTGTTCGGCCCGGACGGACGGGCGGCCACCCCGCACGATCAGGTCCTCCCGGCAGCCGGCACCGATGCGGCAGCATCGGGGTTCCTGTCACCGTCGGAGGTGGCGTACTTCTACGGGTTGGCCAGGAGCGTCGGCTGGAAGTCCGCCGTCGACCCGCTCGGGCAGGCCTGGCACCGGTTCCAGCGGGCGGCCGGTCTGCGGACCGAGGCGGACAAGGCAGAGGAGTTCGTCCAGTACGTGGTCGACACCGGCGGGGAGGTCCGACCCGACCTGCTGATGGACGGCTACCGCGAGTACCGCGCGACGGCGAACGGCCAGAGGGTCACGGTACGCGCCAGTGTGCAGCCGGACGGGACGGTCCGGCCACGGGTGGTGGCAGCGCGGCAGCCGACCGCACTGGACTGGGCGCTGGAGCGGTATCGCGGCGAGGAACTGGTGGCCGACCTGCGCCGCTTCGGCTGGTCGATACGTGTCGGCCGGGAGAACAGGTTCGTGGCCGCACCCGACGGTGGCGGGGTGCCGGAGGTGCACGTCGACCCGTACGACGACCGGTCCTGGCCGGTGGTGCAGCAGGCGCACCGGACGCTGCTCGGCACCACCGACGTGGAGGACTTCCGGTTGTTCCGTTCGGCGGATCCCGGGGTGCGCGAGGCGGTGCGTGCTCGGGTCCGACAGGTGTATCCACGGTTGATCGGGCGGTTCGGTGACGAGAGCCAGTGGCAGGCATGGAAGGGCGTGGCCCGGGTCATCGGCCGGCAGACCGGCTCGCCCGCTCTGGTCGGACGGGAGCAGTTGGGCCAGCCGTCGGCGTTGAGCCACGGATCGTTCTCCTCCGACGTGTGGAACGTCCATCTCGACCTCGGTCTGCCACTCGACCGGGCCCTGCTGACCCTCGCCCACGAGATGCTCCACGTCGAGCACGCGGCCATGATCGCCTGGTGGCGGGCCGGTCGGGACGGGCCGGGGGTGTACGCCCAGGCCACCACCAGCCCCGACGTCCAGGCGATCCTCGCCGGCGGGCGGCCCGCCGACGACGACCCGAGGTATCCGGCGGCCGATCGGATGTGGCGGGCCGGCCCCAGCCGGGACCACCGGCAGTGGGTGGGAGCCGCCCATCCCGCCGTGGTGGATCTGGTGGATCGGACGCAGATGCGGCTCGACTCAGCCCGCAGGCTCGGCCGGTTCGGTCCACGGGTGCTGCGGCGGCTGGCGACCGGCCACGATCGGGCTCTGCTGGCCAGGGCCGACGTACGCGTCGTCTACCAGGCCAACCCGACCGAGGGACAGGCTTTTCGCCTGGAGTTGTCCCTCGCCGCCGACGGTTCGGTGCGGGACTGGCACGTGGAGATCGACGGGTTGGTGGCCGTACTCGCGGAGCTGGGGGCTTCGAGTCTGGGCCCGGCGGGCGTCTTCCTGCCGATGGCACCGACGGCGTCACCGCCGCAGCGACTGCCTCATCCGGACCGGCCGCTGGTGGTCGTCGAGGTCGGGGACATGGCGGACGCGCGTCGACGGCTCACCGACCTGCGGACGGTGCTTCCGACCGACGCGCTCGTGGAGTTGCTGCCCGCCGCTCGACTCTCGACAGCCCACGTCGTGGCGTTGGCCGAGGTGCTGGGCGACGAGCACGTCCTGGCGGTCGGTCGGGACCTGGTGGATCCCAGCGGTGCCGGTGCCGACCGTCTCGTCGCGCGCAGCGGGGCACATCAACGGACGATGACACCGTTCGCCACCTACTACACCGTGCATCCCGCCTCGCAGCGGGATGTTCCTGTCGGTGGCATGTTCACGCTGAGCGCGCGCGACGACGGCAGGTACGAAATGCTGCCGGGCTGGCATGTCGTCACGGTCGGTGATCGGGTGTGGATCGGTCCGGCAGACGTGTCACCACGGGTCGACGAGGGCGACCCGCGCGTGGTGATCGGCACCCCTGACCGCCCGATTCCCTGGACGGTCTGGCAGTACGGCATGTGGGTCGCCCGGGTGCTGGCCAGCCACACCGGGGCCGTCGCCGACGCGGACTTCGTCCGGGTGCACCGGCCCGAGCCTCCGGTGTCGCCGCGCCCGTGGCCGTCGACCGCGTCGCTGCACGCGGAGACCGCGCACGATCGGCGGCTACTCGACCTGGCGTTCGGTGCGCAGTGGCAGGAGGCCCTGTTCACGTCCGGGAGCGTCCCGGCGCGGGTCGGTCACTATCTGCTGGACGCGTTGCTGGACGAGGCCGGTGCCGATCCGGCCGAGCGGGACCCGGCAGCGCTGGTGGCCCATCTCGACCGGTACGCCGAGCGGTTGCGCCTGCCACATGCGACGGCGAGCCCGGTGGCGGCCCGGCGTGAGTTGCTCCGGCGACTGTGGCGCGACTCGGGCATGTACTACCGGATCCTCACCGAGTTCGACCCGCAGACTCCGCCGGGCAGCACCGCTGCACATCCCGACGAACATCTGGAACTCGACGCCAGTCCACCCGACCCCGCCGAGGAACCCGTCGCGGTCGATTCCGGGCCGCCGGCCGTGCTGATGCCGGGCGAGTTTCCGCTTCTGGTCGACAGGGTGGCCATCGAGGCGCCGCCTGCCGTCGAGGAGGAGACCGACACCGCCGGAACGGCCGCACCGGACGCCTCGGAACGGCTCGCCGGGCCGCCGGACCGCCTCGCGGCGTCGGCTGCGGATCTGGTCGACGTGCACGCCCCGAACCTACGGAACACCGACTGGGAGGTAGTGGCTCCGGCCGGGCGGGCCATGGCTCAGCGTGGCAGTCTGCGTGCCCTGTTGGACGTAGGGGCACTGTCGAGGTGGGCTCGGTCGGGCTTGCTCGACAGCGGAGTGTCACTGCGCCCGGCCGGAGCGACCGAGCTGCCGGAGAGCGGGGTCCGGTTGGTGGTGCGGGCGGAGCCTGCCGACGTGTACCGGCACGAGAAGGCGCAGGGATCCGCGCAGTGGTACCAGGCCCCGCTGCTGGTGACCGTCTCGTGGAGGCACGCTGGGCAGGAGGCGACGGCTGCACGGCCGGCAGTCCGCGCCGCGCTGATGCGACTGCGTACGTTGGTGTCCGACGACGTGTTGTCGGGGCCAGGGTTGCGGGTGGCCCGGGGCAGAGCCGAACTCGTCGCGGCGAGCCAGGGATTGGCCAAGACTGCGGCCCGGCTGGGTCTGACCGTGTTGGCGCTTCCCGCCGCGGCGATACGTGGCAGACAGGCACGAGTGCGTGCCATCGATCCCGTGTCGGTGCGAACGCTGCACGACGCGGTCGTCGCCCAGGTCGCGGCGGGTCGCTGGCACTCCGCCGGCCCCGACCCGACGGGGAACCGTGCCGATGCGCTGCACCAGGTCCTGTCCGGGCCGGGAATGATCGGTCTGCTCCCCGACGCCCTGGACAGCCAGGGCGCAACGGTGGGCCCCGTGCGGGTCCGGATGGCGATGTTCCACGCGGTGCCCCTGGGCGACATCGGCGGCGACGACACCACCAACCGGCGGGTACGGGTCGGACTGCTGGTGCAGGTGAAGCTGATGCAACAGCGCTACCTGCCGCACCTGGTCTTCCGACTCGACGGTGCCCTGGAACTGGTACTGGACGAGGCCACCGCGAACCAGCTCCTGCGCGCGGTGTCGCCACCGCAGGGCGAGCCGCCCGACTATCAGCCGCCGCCGGACTACGAGCCGATGGCGCAGGCGGTGGCGTCCCCACCGGCCAGCGGCGAGCCGACTGACGGAGCACGGTGGCTGCGCCTACTCGACGACATGGGCACGGCCGGAGTCGACGAGGCCCGGATACGCCAGTGGATCCGGCTGATCGACGGCGTGCCGGACCTGGACGAGGTCCCCGCGCTTGCGACCGAGGCACTCACGGCGCACATGGAAGCGGATCTGACGGCGGCGCGCACGGCGTTGACGCAGACGGATGCCGTGCTGACATCGGTGCGGGCGACACACGCCGGTCTGAAGCAGGCGGAGATCGAGGCCCACCGCGCGCCGGAGAACGTTCAGGAGTCTGCGGCGGAGGTGACGGCCCGGTCCACGCGGGTTGCCGAGCTGCGCCGAGCGGCTGAGGCCGCCAAGGCACGGGAGCACGCCACCCAGGAGCGGATCGAATCACTCAAGATCGAGGTCGCCCGGCTGGACGGCGAACTACGCAGGGTGTCCGAAGATCCGGCCGGAGTCGCGCAGCGCGGTCTCGTCAGCCAGGTGCGGCGGGCGTGGTACGCGGTCGCGGTGGACCTCGGTGTGCCGCCTCGTTCCCTGCGGATCGTCGGTCCGGAGTTGGCGGCGGTGGTGCGTACGCGTGGCGCCGACGCCGGGGTAGACGGGGTGCTGACCGGGTTGCGCCCCCGGTTGAGACCGTTCGGGGCCTTCACCGACACCGACGTGGTGTACCTGGCCGAACTCGGCGCCCGCCTCCGACTCGGGCCGCAGGACCTCCCGTCGTTCCGCTGGCTCAACGAACGGGCAGTGGCCCTGGAACTGATCCACACCCTGCCTGACAGCCTGGCGACACGGACCGTCACCTGGGCCGCCGACCAGGTCCGACGCGGCCACGACCTCGCCGCCGTGGCTGCGGAACTCGGCCTCCTGCCGGGCCTGGGCGGATCACGAACGACCGTGCAGGAGCTGCGCGTATCGACACTGAGAACGTTGGCCGATCGCCTCGATCTCGGACCGGCCACCGACAGCGACAGCGAGGACGAACCACCCGCCGCCCCGCCCAGCGACGAACCTGAACGACCATCGCTCCTGACGCCGGATCGCCTACCGGCGAAGGGCCAGGTCGATCTGGCCGGGCTGCTGGCCGTCCGTGAGTTGATCCGGACCGCCATCCGCGCCGTGGCCGAGACGTGGCGGGGCGCCATCGGACCAGCCGAGGCGACGACCTTCGGCGATCGCGTCGCCGATGAAATCGAACGGATCGCCGCACCACACGGATTCAAGGACCTGCAACACCTCACCCGCTACGCAGAACTCAGCGGACGGCTCGGCTTCCCCATCACCGAACTCAGCATCCGCATGCCGTCCCGGCACCTCGCATCTCTCGCCTACCAGTTCGTCGGCAACGTGCCCTACCTCCTGATCAACCGCTTTCTGGCAGAGGCGGCACCCGGACAACCGATGGACGACCCGACCGACATCCGAGCCGACCACGCACCCCGGACGATCGACACCAGCACCCGGAGATCCACCGACTGGGCCCACCGCTGGGGAGTGCCCGAAGCACAGGTGCGCCGGATCGCCGACCTCCCCCTGGTCGACCTCCCCCGCACCGCCGCGACGATCGACAAACTACGACTGCCCGCAGAACAGATCACCCGACTTCTCCACCTCACCCACCGGACCGGCCGCACCCAGGACCGCCTCGAATGGGTCGCCTACCGAGCCGGAGTCACACCACACACCGCTCTCGAATGGGCCTGGCGACTCGACACCGACCCGTCAGACCTCCTTCCCCTACGCGCGACACTGCACCGCCTGGGAGAGCTCGCACCACCCGCACGCGCCGCCAACCGGCTCACCGTCGAACGCCTGGTCGACCTGATGAGGAAGCCGGGCGACAAGGATCTGCCGAAGCCGGCGTGGTTCTTCTTCTGGGTGGGGGCACATCTACCGGGTGGGTCGGGCTCCGACGGGCTGACACCGAACGAGCTCTACAGCCTGCTGTACGGCCCGCCCCACGCCGGCCACGCCAACCTGAGGCAGCATCACGGGAGACTCCAGCTTCAGGACTGGATCGGGTTGACGGAGCTGGCAGACGACTCGGCCCGCCCGCTCGACGGCAACGGAGGCTCGTCGGACCGCCCTGTGCTGCCGGCCGGACGGGAGGCGGACCTGTGGCTGGCCTCGTGGCTTGCCGACATGGTGGGCAGTTCGCGCGAAGGGGTCGTCAGCGACCTGCTCAAACGCCCGTGGCTGGACCACGTCGCCGTGCGCGACGCCGCCGGGGACCTGGCGGTGCCGGTGCCGACAGCCATGGAGTACGCCCGCCGGTGGGGTGGACTGCGCGTGTCGGACGCTCCGAGGCTCCCGCCGAACACGCACCCCGCCGTCCTGCCGTGGCTGCTCAGCACGGCGGTGCGGTGGAAGGTGCCACTGTTCCAGCTTGGGCCGGTCGTGGCAGCGCTACCGGGTCAGCAGGCCCCGGGCGCGTACGCCCAGACGCTCGCGGACAATGCCCTGAGACAGCTCTGGGGGGGCCGCACCAGAGACGTCGGCGCACACAGCACGGTGTTCGGGGATGCCCGGCTGTCGCTGGCATTCCTGACCGACCGGGGGCTGACTCCAACCGACCGCCAGGCCGACGAGGACGAGTACGAATTCGGGCTCTGGTTGACCAGTGTGCTCGGTCTGCCGCAGCCCCACGGCATCGAACTCGGTTCGACCGTGGGCAGGCTCAGTAGCTCGGGAGTCGACCAGGGGGCCGCAGTCCACCACCTGTGGCAGAGCCTGAAGGGCCCCGGGCGCGAGACCTACCTTCGAATGCTGTCGAAAGTAGCGGATCAGCTCGGTCTCGACCTGCACCGGCGACGCGCCCTGTCCACCCGGCTGCGCATCAGCCTCTGGTGGATCACCGCGTTCAGCGTCCGCATCGAACGCATACCCGACGACATCGACGACCACGCCGTACGCCTGGGCGTCCCACCCGACGAACTGTTCGCACTCGCCTCCGACCTCGGCATCGACCCCGCCACGATCCACCCACCGGACGACCTCGACCGCCTCCGCACCGACACCACCCCGCGATTCGCCGCCGTACGCGAGGTCGCGAACGCGATCAGGAACCGCCCTGACTGGCCGACACGGCGGCTGACCGGCACGCCCACCGACCATCTGTTCGACATCGTCCGACGCCTCGGCCACCTCCCACCCCGGCTCACCCGACAACTCAACGACGACGGCAGGTGGCTCGGCCTCCGCAGCCAACTGGAGATCGCCGCATCCGAACGCGTCCCTCCGCAGTCGGTAGCACTCTGGGCCAACCTGAGTCGACCGCCAGGGAGAACCGAGACCGGCCAGGCCGATGCGCGCCAGTTGGTCGACGCGTACCAGCAGTGGCGGCGGGCCACCGAGGAGACGTACGGACTCGACGCGTCGGACTTGTGGACGGTGTGGAACCACGTGGGCTCGGCACCGCTGACCCGGGGCGACGTCGACCAGGTCAGGGCCATGGCCCTGCGGCACGCTGAGCCGGCTCGGCGTGCCGAGGTGTTCCGCCGGATCAGCGCCCACGCCGGCCGACAGGACACCCCGCAGAATGTCGCCGGTGTGATCCGGGCGATGAGCACGACTGCGGGACCTCATTCCTCGCTGCGCGAATGGCTGAACCCGTTCCTGGCGGACGCACCCCCGATCGACGGCATATCGCTGCGGCTCCAGTGGCGTCCGCGCGCCGGCTCGGCGCTGTCCGACGCCACCTTTGCGCGACTCGGCGCAATCCCCGGTGTACAGGTCGCACCTCGGAGGAACGCAGCGAGGCTCACCTTCGGGCCCCGGCGAGGCACCTGGACCGGCCTTACCCGGCTACTCACGGTGCTGAGGGAACCGAACCTCGATCTCGTTCTGGCGACGGTCGATGTCACCCCTGGGTACGGCAGCGACGCCGGTGCGTACCTCCGCCTGGCCCACCTCTACTACGCCCATCTCAATGCGTTGAGCCAGATCGGCGTCGCGGGCGGGATTGGCCGGGAAGCGCGTCACGGCTTCGCGAGCTTCGCCGGGTTCCTCCGGGCCCACAGCCGGGGCAGCGACCTGCGCATCCGGGTGACCTGGAAGTCCGACGACGTCGTGCAGCTCCGCATGGCCAACGACGCGGATCTCCTGCGGCCGGGTACCGCGCAGGCCAGACTGCGGATCATCGCGGAGTTGGTGGAGATCGCCCGCCGACCGTTCCCGCATCCGCAGTGGTGGGACTGGCGGTTCCGGCTGCCCGGCGATCACGCGGATGACGCCTTCGAGCTGGGCCTCGACGGATGGCGGCTGGTGGGGCTCCTCGCCGACGACACGACCCGCGCGCAGGCCGCCGCGATGCTGACCATCTTCCCTGCAAAGCGGATCGATGCCGACGAAGTGATAGCGCGGGGACTCGGTCCCGTTCTGGACGATCCCACGATCCCCGACGTACTGCCGCCGGTGCGAGAGGTGCCGGAGACTTCCCTGCTCGTCGAGATCCTGGCCGCCGGTGACTCGACGAGAGAGCTGGACCCGACAGCGGTCACCGCCCGCCTGACCGACCCGATTCTCGGGATGAACTACCGGGCCGCGGTACTGCGGGCAGCCGGTGTCCACGAAGTGTTCGCCGCCGGCCGGGTGCCAGGAGACCAACGCGTCTCCGACGTGATCCGCCAATTGATCGCCGGACAACTGAGACTGCCGGACGACGTCATCCGAGCGGCCTACCACACGGTGTCACAGGCACCCGACGGCACAGACGACCTCCGCAAGCTACTCCAGCGGGACAGATGGGACGACCTGGCGTTGAACTGGACCACGGTCGACGCCTTCATGAATCGGCCCCGGGTGTGGCGCGACACCCTCGCAGTGACATCCGAGACGAACGCCTCCGACGCGCACGACGACTGGCCGGAACCCTCGGAGGTCGTGGACTGGCTACGCCGACGGATCGACGCAGGCGTACCGCCCGTCCCCGACCTCAGTTCGAATGTCCTGGGTGGCCTGGCGGCGCCCGGGTCGGCACGCACCTTCGCCCTCACCATCGACGCCGCCTGGGATGACGACCTGCCGGGTGAGCCATGGACCTGGGTCTCCTTCGATGAGCGTCGAGACGCGTTCGACGATGCGCTGGCCGCAGCAGAGTCCGTGCTGCCTGCGGACGGCCCCCGGACCCACCTGCGGACCGAGATCGATCCGGACTATCCCGAGTGGCTCACGATCCGGGCGACAGATCTCGTGGACAGCCCGGCGGTGTGGCGCGCACTCGGGGCGGTGGTGGAGGCCATGCGACGCTACGGCGTCCACGTCGGTGGCGCGGCGATCGTGGTCGACTACTCACCACCGGCGACCTCAGGGATCTCCACGTCCGTCGAGGACCGTACAGCAGTGCTGGATCGCCTCGTCCGGGCCCACGAAGACGTTCTGGTCCGGCTGCTCGGTGAGCCGGATTCACCGACCCTGACTCCCACCGGACCGCCCGAGGTCACGGCGGTCGAAGCGGAACGCCCCGCAGCCGAGGTCCGCTTCGACCGCCCGGGCGTCCTCTCGGCCGGCCTGGGCGGACTGCAGGCCGGGGTGCGCGTCGTGTGGGCGTTGGTCGCCGCCGCGGAACGTGCCGTTCCGACGCGCGCTGCCGCGCCGGTCGGCACGAGCTTCGCCACCACGTCGGAGCTGTATCCGATGGGCAGTTGGTACCTTGACCCGTCGGGCGGGCCGCAACTGGCGTCGCTACTGGTGGATCTGGAGTTGGACCGAGCCGGACGCGCACAGGTCGCCGCGCTGTTCCACCTCAACTCGTGGCCCCCGCCGCCCGATCACAGCCTGCATCCCCCGCGAGGCACAGCGCATCTCGCCGACCGGCCAAACAGCATTCGAGGGGAACATCCGGCTGCGTTCGTGGCGGCCGTCGCCCGAATCGACCCGCAGATGGCCGCCCGCGATGCCGTCAGCGACCGGCGTGCGCTCGACCTTCCACTGGACTACCTGCACGGAATACGGCGACGGGCCGATGAGTACCTCCGCTTGGCGCCGCCGACCTCCGACGTCACCGACAAATTGGAGTTGCGCTACAACAGCGTCGTGGTGCTCTGGGCCGATCTGGAGCGTAGCGGTGCGACGATCGGCGCCTGGCACGAGCGATACCAGCGCGAGCAGCACGGATCTGGCGACCTGAGTGTGGACGAGTCGCAGAGCGGTCCGGTACCGGGCCTGCTGGAGGAGATACGCGGGTTACTCGACACCATCCCCACCGCCGGGAGTGCCGTCGCCGAGGACGTGGCCACGCTCCGGGTCGCGACGTCCTGGCTGACGTCACCGGAATACCTGCCGGTCGAGCCGGCGAGCAGACGGCAGCTCGACCTGCTCCGGCAGGAGGTCTCGGACCGACTGGTCGCCGTCGCTCCCGACCTGTTCCGCGCGGCCCCGGTGTCGATGGCCGCGTGGGAGGGGCAGTGGGCACATCGAGGGCTGCTGGGAGCGGTCCTGGAGGCGGCCACCTGGCAGGGGGTCCCTTTCCCGCCCGAGATCCACACACCCGGTCATCTGCGTGACTTCGTTGTCGGCCAGGTCACGACCTATCCGGAGCGGTTCACCGACGTGGCGGGAGGACGTGGCGCCCTGCTGGCCGACGAGATGCCGTTCAACATTCTGACCGCTCTACTGGCCGGCTTCCGGGCTGCGGAACCGACGCCGGAGCAACTCGATCGGTGGCACGCCGCAGCCGTGGTCGCGGCACGGCGTCGGCTGCCCGACGCCGACGAGCACACGATCCAGGCGGCGGCGCTGGCCGCGAGCGGTGCCCGCAGGCGCGAACACCTGCGGAGCCGCTGGCGGGAGGAGCTCGCCCGGCGGGCGGAACAGCCGACCACCGCGTTCAAGAGCCTCCTCTTGCGTACCACCCAGGTCCGCGGCGGGTCGGGCGTCCACCAGCTGACCCAATTGATCATGGACGGTTCGACGACCGGCGTACGCCACCTGATCCAGGGCGTGGAGCAGGACGACCTTCAGATGACGGCACTGGCCCGACACGTTCCCACAGTTGTCGCGCGAGCGCTGAACATCAACATCGTCATCCACAGCGACCAGATACCGGTGGAGCACACACACCCTGGGGACCGTCCGGTGCTACACCTGTCCCGAATCGACAGAAAATGGAGCAGCCAGCTCGACAAGTACCGGCCCTATGGACCCCTTGTCAGCGCGGAGGCCGCCTCGTCGACACAGGCGCGTACCGCCGACACGATGGACCCCAACCTGTGGGCGTTCGCGCATGCCTGGGCGCATGAACGTCATCTGTCTCTCGCCGGTGGCCACGGCCCGGCCGAACAGGAAGCGACGTGGGTCCAGTTGGTGGAGGTGCTCGCCAGGTGGATCGACATGCCACCGCTGAAGACCAAGGTCGTCATCTCACCAGACGGCGACCGGGCGGTTTTCGGACCAGCGCCCTGGGCGATGCAGTTGACGGTCACAACCGTCGACGGCGCCCTGAGCGAACTGATGCAACAACTGCTTCTCGCCGAAGTAGTCACGATGCAGGCACAGTCGAAGCCGACTTCGCGCCTGGCCGATTACACGTCGAACGCCGCGGCCCGGGCCCACATCTCACACAGGCGCAGCATGCAGGACAGTCGACGTGGCTCCTGGCCGGATGACTACCACAGCGCACGGGCGGAGTGGGCCAGGGTCGAGCCCGCCGCCCGGGAGTTGCTGCTGAAGGCGAGTCGCCGGTCCGCGATCCTCGGACCTCTCGAGCAGTCGCCTCGACTTCGTCGTCGGCTGGTGCAGGGCCTGAATGCCGCGCGATGGCAGTACGCCAGTGCCATGACCTACACCGATCACCGCGATCCGGTGGTGTGGACGCAGTTCCTTCTCCGGCAGCAGCTCGCCAAGGCCGGATCGACGCGAGACTGGCGGAACGTGCCGTACACGCGAGGATCGGAGACTCCGGGATTCGAGCTCGTCGAGCTGGGTTCGGCGGGGCACTTCAGGCGGCCGACGGGATCCCGGACGACCCCACCGACACGATTGACCCATCAGCTCCGGCGACTCGAAGTGGTGGAGGCGGGTGATCCGGTCTCCGCCCCGCACGTGCTGACGCAGATCCGTGACGGGTTGCCGGACCAGGCGCTTGTCGAACTGATCACGAGCGGTCCGGTGACTGCTCGGCAAGCCGTGGACCTCGCTCGACTGGTGGGCGGCGGCCGGACACTCGCGCTGGCCGCGGATCTGGTCGATCCCGCCGATCTGTCCGAGCACTTCGTCGCGTTCTCCCGCTCGCACCGGCCGACGCTCCGGCCGTTCGCGGCGTACTACACCGTGCATCCCGCTCCACGACGTGACACCGTACGGATCGCCGATGTGGATCTGCATGATCTCGGGGCCGGGACGTACGAGCTGCTGCCCGGGTGGCACGTCGCGGTGGGGGCGAACCGACTCTGGATCCGGCCCTCCGCCCACCGGGAGGCACTGCCCCACTCCGGCGACGCCCGGATGATCGTCGGTGTACCAGGACGGGCGACACCGTGGACGGTGGAGCGGCTGGCTCGACGAATCGGCACGGCGATCGCCCTCGACACCGGCACCGATCCCGAGGAATTCGTCCACCTGCTTGGACGAGTCGGCCCGATGCCGCGCGAGCCACACCCCACCGAACACGTGCTCAATCCCATCAGCGCCCACGACCGGCAACTGCTCTGGGAGGCCTTCGGAGTTCCCGATCCGAACATCAGAATCGACCTGACGACACCGCACGGCTCGGCGCCCCCCGAGAAGGCCCTGACCTTCGCGCACCTGGTCGACGTGCTGCTGGACCTTGCCGGGGCCGATCCCACAGTGAACGACCCATCGGTCCTCGTCGGCAAGCTGGACCAGTTGGCCGCGCGCCGGGGGATGCTGAGGGACGGCGCGGTCCCCGACGCGGTCCTGGCCGCCCGGCAACGGTTGCTGAGCTGGGCACACCTCAGGGCCAGCGAGGCGGGTATCGCCGGACTGCTGGCCGGAACCACGCCGCCGGGAGCCACCACCGCCCCGGGTCCGGACGAACATGTGGAACTGGACGCCAGCCCGCCCTCACCCGCCGAGGATCCGGTCGCGGTCGGTTCGTGGCCGCCGGCCGTGCTGACACCGGACGAGTTCCCCCTGGTCGTCGAGAAGGTGGTGATCGTCTCCGAACCCGATGCCGAGGACGCCGCCGACGAAGCGCCGTCGGACCCGATGGACATCGACACGTCGCCCGAAGCCGACGAGACCGCGTCGGACCCCATGGCCGTCGACGCGCTGTCCGAACCCGACGAGGCGCCGACGGAGCGGGTCGAGGGGCTGGCGGCGAGTCTGGTGAAGGATCACGCGAAGCATCTGCAGGACGCCGACTGGCGGGCGGTCACGTATGACACCGCAGTCACCAGCCAGCGCGTCGTGCTGCGTGACCTGTTGAGTGCCGAGCAACTGACGGCCTGGTGGAAGTCCGGTCTGTTCGACAGCGGTGTGGCGCTGCACCCGGCGCGCGGCAACAGACCGGAGGACAGGGGGATCCGGCTGGTGGTGCGCGCGGAGCCGGTCGGCGCGTACCAGCATGTGGGTGCGGCGGAGTCCGCACAGTGGTATGTCGCCCCGTTGCTGGTGACGGTGCGGTGGGAGCACCCGGGGCATCCGCCGACGGTCGATCTGCCGGTGGTCCGCGCGGCGCTGGTGCGGTTGCGGGCGTTGGTGTCGGACGAGGTGTTGTCCGGGCCACGGTCGCGGGTGGCGCGGCGCGGGGCCGAACTGGTCGGTGCGGATGAGAAGTTGGCCGCGACGGTGGACCGGCTCAAGCCCGCAGTGCTGGATCTTCCACCGGAGACGCTGCGGCGGGGCCTGGCGCGAGTGGTCGCCATCGATCCGTTGTCGGTACGGACACTGCACGACGCAGTCGTCGCGGAGGTCGAGGTGGCTCGCTGGCGAGCGGCTGGACGGCAGTTGATGCGGGCCGACACGCTGCACCAGGTGATTTCCGGGCCAGGGCTGTCCGGAATGCTCGGCGTTGCCCTGCGGCCCCAGGGCGCAACGGCGGGTCCGCTGAGGTTCCGGATGGCGTTGGTCGACGCGCTGCCCCTGGGCACGCTCAGCAGCGACGACGTGGTCTACCAACGGGTCCGGGTCGGGCTGCTGGTGCAGGTGGAGCCGGCAGAAGTGCGTGGCCTGCCGCAGCTCGTCTTCCGGCTCGACGGCGCACTGGAGCTGGCGCTGGACACCCCCACCGCGGATCGGTTCAGGCAGGAGACGCCACCACCGGCGTACCAGCGGGTGTGGGAACCGAACGAGCCGGTGTCGGAGGCGTCCCCGCCAGTGCCGGCGGTCACCCCGAGGGTGGGTCAACAGCCGCAGACCGACGACCTCTTCCACGGCGACGAGTGGACCCGGCTGGTCACCGACCTGGGTGTGACGGGCCCGGACGAGGCCAGGACCCGGCAGTGGGTACGTCTGATCGAGAGCGTGCCGGACCCGGACGAGGTCACCGATCTGACGGTCGAGGCGATCTCGGCGGTGCAGGGGCCGCTCCCGACCGACGCGCAGGTGCACGCCTCGGCGGATCTCGTGGAGCCGGTCCGACGGGCGTGGTACGCGGTCGCCCAGGATCTCGGTCTGCCGCCGGGCGCCCTGCGGATCGTCGGCGCGGAACTGGTCACCGTGGTGCGGACGCGTACCACCGGCACCAGGGCCAGGGCTGACGAGCTGCTGACCGGGTTGCGCGAGCGGTTGGGGCCGTTCGGGGTGTCGACCGATGTCGAGGTGGTGTACCTGGCCGAGCTCAGCGCCCGACTCGGACTGGGCCCGGATGATCTTCCGTCGTTCCGCTGGCTGAGCGAGCGGGGGGTGCCGCTGGAACTGGTGCACACCCTTCCGGACAGGTTGGCCGGACGGTCGGTGGCCTGGGCCGCCGAGCAGGTCCACCGAAGCGACGACCTCGCCGGTGTGGCGGCGGACCTGGGCCTGTTCCTCGACTCGGTCGGGCCGGACGAGTCGGCGCGGAAAGTCCGGCGCACGCTGCGATTGCTGGCGCTCACCGCGCTGGCCGGGCAGCTCGGCCTCGGGCCGAGCGCCGTGTCTGGCACGGAGAGCGAGCGCCCGGCGGCGGCGCCGGACGTCCCTCCCGTCGCCGGAGCGGGGGATCCGCCGGGCGGGCGGCCGTCCGAACGACTACAGACGGCAGGCAAGATCGATCTCGCCGGCCTGCTGGCCATCCGAGAGATGATCCGGACCGCGGCGCGGATGATCGACATGAGGGCGGACCGTGTGCGGCCCACTGAGGTCGGGACGCTGGTCGAGCGGGTGGTGGATCAGGTCCGACTCGTCGCTGAGGAACTCGGGTTCAAGTCGCTGCAGCACGTCACGCGGTATGCGGAGGTGAGCGGCGGGCTCGGATTCCCGGTCACCGAGTTGAGCGACCTTCTGCCGTCCGGCCACCTGCCCTCGCTCGTATTCCAACTGGTCGGCAACGTGCCGGCGCCTGAGGTCACGCGGTTCCTGGACGAAGTGGCTCCCGCCCGGCCGATTGGGCGATCGGCCGATCTGGAACCTGAGCCGGTGCCGACGTCGACGAGGTGGAGCGTGCGGGAGGCCGCCGGCTGGGCCGACCGGTGGGAGGTGCCCGAGGAGCAGGTCCGGGCCGTGGTCAAGCTCCCCTTGGTCGACCTGCCGCGCGTGGCCCGGATGATCGACAAAATGCACCTGCCGAAGGAGCAGATCGCACAACTGCTCGACGTGATCGCGACGACCGGCCGAGTGCCGGACCGCCTGGACTGGTTCGCCTATCGGGCCGGGGTCGAGCCGGAGGTCGCGCTGGAGCTGTCCTGGCGGTTGCAGACGAACATCCTGGATCTCCTGCCGATGCGGTCAGTCCTGAACCGGCTGGCGGTCCACGCGCCCGAGCGGTCGGACGACCGACTGACCGTCGAACACCTGGCTCGCCTGCTCACGCAGGGGCCGAACGGTGACCAGGTGCCATTTCCGTCGTGGACCTTCTGGCTCGGGGCACGCCTGCCCACCGGGTCAGGGGCCGACGGGCTGACCCCGAACGAGTTGCACGACCTGATGTACAGCACGTTCCGGGTGGGCCACGCCAGCGTCGCGGAGTATCACCGGCGTCTCGCGGGCCTGGACTGGATCGGGCTGCTGGAGCAGGCGATGGACGACTCGGCGCGCCGGTTCGACGAGGACGAGCCTCCGCCGGTCCGCCCGCAGCTACCGGCAACACGCGACGCGGACCTGTGGCTGGCCCAGTGGCTCGCCGAGGAGGTGGGCATTCCGCGCCACGAGGTCGAGAGCGACCTGATCGACCGTCCGTGGCTGGACCATGTCGCCGTACTCGACGCCGCCCGTGATCTGGCGGTGCCGGTGCCGACGGCCCTGACCTACGCCCGCCGGTGGGGCGGACTGACGGCCTCCGACGTCCCGCCGCTGCCGCCGGACGCACATCCCGAGACCGTGACGTGGCTGTTCGGCATGGCCGCACGATGGGACGTGCCGCTGGTCCAGCTCGGGCCGATCGCGGCGGCGTTGCCGCGTCGACACGAGCCGCCCACGGAGATCCCGGCGCTCGCCGACGACGTGCTGCGACGGCTGTGGCCCGACACCGTCAACTTCGGTGAGACGGACACGTTCTGGGCCGCGCAGGTGCCGCTGGCGTTCCTCACCGACTGGAGGCTGGCTCCGACCGACTGGACGGGTGACCAGGTCGATCTCGGGTGGTGGCTGACCAGCGTGCTGGGTCTGCCGTCCGCGACGAACACCGGCGCCCCTGGCTCGGCGATGGACGTCGACTCGGACGCCGGCACGGCCAGTGAGTCGGATGTCGAGATGGCGGACGAGTCGGATGACGAGACGTCCAGCGTGTCGCATGTCGATCCGATCGAGAGTCTCGTCGAGCACCTGTGGGACGAGTTGACCGATCACCACCGTGCGCGGTACCTGACGACGCTGTCGGAGATGGCCGAGCAGCTCGGCCTCGACCTGCACCGGCGCTACGAGTTGTCCACAGCGCTACGGGTCAGCGTCTGGTGGGTAACCGGTTTCAGCGTCCGAATCGGGCAGGTGCCCGACATCGAACACCACGCGTCACGGCTGGGCGTCCCCTCGGACAAACTGTTCGCGCTGGCCTCCGTCCTGGGTGTCGATCCGGCAGTCCTCGGCCCACAGGACGACCTCACCCGGCTCAACGACGCCGACGAAGCCGGAGCGGCGAGGTTCGCCGCGGTGGGCGCGGTCGCCGACTCGATCCGAAGCCGCCCGGACTGGCGATCACGGCAGGTGACGGACACGCTCACCGACCACCTGTACGCCATCGTGTTCAATCAGAACAGCGTGCCACCGAAACTCGTCCACCAGCTCAACGACGACGGCAGTTGGCTCGGTCTCCGCGGTCTGTTGGAAGGCGCCGCGAGGGCGGACGTCCCGGCGGAGTCGCTGGCGGTGTACGCCAACCTGAGTCGGCCGCCGAAGGGTGCCGGTGGCGGCACAGCCGGGCCAAGCCGGGTGATCGAGGCGTATCAGAGACGGCAGCGGTCCGACGAGGAGACGTACGGACTCGACACGTCGGACCTGTGGCCGGTGTGGAACCACGACGGTTCGGCGACCCTCACCCGAGGCGACGTCGCCGAGGTCAGCGCCGCAGCCCTGCGATACGCCGAGCCGTATCAGCGCGCCGAGGTGTTCGGCCGGATCACCGCCCATGCCAGTCGGCAGGACGCCCCGCAGAATGTCGCCGGGCTGATCCGGGCGATGGGCGCGGCTGCGGGACCCGACTCCGCACCGCACGAATGGTTGAGCCCGCTGCTCCGCGACGCACCCGTGCCGGACGGCATGTCGATCAGCCTCCTGTCGTCTCTCCACGGCGCTTCGGACCAGGCGAAAAGCGCGTTCGCCAACCTCTCGGACATAGCCGGTGTGCGTGTCGGGCGTCCCACGGACGGCCGGTACTCGTTGCAGTTCACGTTCGGCTCGGGGTGGGGCGGTTGGGCCGGTCTTGCGGACGTGCTCGACACGCTCAAAGACCTGAAGTTCACGATCAACGAGGCAACGGTCGAGGTCAGGACGGGGTACGGCGCGGACGCCGCCGCCTACCTCCGGTTGGCCCACCTCTACTACGCACATCTCAACGCGTTGAGCCAGATCGGCCTCGCGAACAGGAAGGACCCGCCGCCGCGGTACGGCTATTCGAGCTTCGCCGGGTTCCTCCGAGCCCACCGCGAGGCCGGTGGCCTCTCCGTCCGGGTGGCCTGGAGCTCCGACGACGTCGTCAGACTTCGCCTGGACGCTCGGAAGGAACTCCTGTGGCCCGGCATACCCCAGGCCGGCCTCCGGATCATCGCGGAGATGGTGGAACTGGCCCGCCGACCGTTCCCCGATCCGCAATGGTGGGACTGGACGTTCCGGCCACCCGGCGATCACGCGGACGACGCCTTCGAACTCGGCCTCGACGGGTGGCGGCTGGTGGGGTTGCTCACCGACCAGTCGACCCGCGCCCAGGCCGCCGCGATGTTGACGATCTTCCGCCCGCAATGGAAGGCCCCGAATCACCCGATGGCGCGGGGACTGGGTCCGGTCCGGGACGATCCGACGATCTCGGAGACGCTGCCGCAGACGCACGAGGTGCCCGACGCCGGCCTGCTGGCCGAGATCCTGCCGGCCGGCCGGTCGACGGCGGGATTGGCCGCCGCTGCCGCGGTTACGGCCCGGTTGACCGATCCGGAACTGGGGATGTCCTATCGGGCTGCGGTGGTGCGGGCAGCCGGTGGCCGTCCGCTGTTCGCACCCGGTCGGGTGCCGGGAGATCAGCCCGTCTCGGATGTGCTCCGACAGTTGATCAGCGGGCAGCTCAGGTTGCCGGACGAGGCGGTACGGGCGGCGTACCATGCGGTGTCGCAGGCGCCCGACACCGAAGCTCTGCGTGATCTCCTGCACCGGGACGGTTGGGACGTACTGATCCTCGACCCGACCACCGTTGATGCGCGCCTGAATCGGCCCCGGGTGTGGCGCGACACGCTGCCGGCGACGTTCGAGGCGAACGCCTCGGACAGACGCGGGAGATGGCCCGATCCGTCGCAGACCGTGGACTGGCTCCGGCATCGGATCGGCGCCGGCCGGCCACCGGTGCCGTACTTCCTGGCGAACGCGTGGGGCCGCCTGGGCGATCCCGGGTCCGGCCGGACGTTCACTCTCACCATCGACGGCACGTGGAGTGACGACGTACCAGGTGAGCCGTGGACGTGGGTGGCCGCCGAGGACCGTCGGGACCCGTTCGCCGACGCGCTGGCCGCCGCACAGTCCGTGCTGGCCATGGCGCAGTTCGCGACCTCTCCGGACAGCCCCAGGTCCCGGCTGTGGATCGAGTCGGACCCGGAAGAAGTCGACCAGTTCGTCATCCACGCCACGGAACTCGTGGACAGCCCACCGGTGTGGCGCGCACTCGGCGCCGTAATCGAGGCCATGCGACGGTACGGCGTGATCGTCCAGCGGATGGCGATCACGGCAGACCACGCGCCGCTGCCGACCGCGAGGACCGGGCAGTCGGTCGACCGTACGGCGGCGCTGGACCGTCTCGTTCGTGCCCACGAGGACGCGCTGACCCGGCTGTTCGGTTCACCGGAACTGCCGTGGCTGAATCCCGTCGACCCGCCGGCGGTGGGCGCGGCCGGATCGGGACCCCACGCGGTCGAGGTCGGCGTCACCTATCCCGGCATCCTCGCGACCGGCCTGGGCGGATTGCAGGGCGGGGTACTCGTGGTGTTGGCGCTCCTGGCCGCCACGGCCCGCGCCGCCGTGGCCGCCTCGGACCTGCCCGACTCCGATGCTGATCCGGTCGGCACGAACTTCGCCACGACCAGGTCTGAGCCGCAGCAGGTGGACGGGTGGTTCCTCGACCCATCGGGGGGACCGCAGATAACGGCATTGCTGGCCGCCCTGGGGTTGGACCAGGCCGGACGCGCACAGGTCGCCGCCCTGTTCCACCTCAACTCGTGGTATCCGCCGCCGGACTCTCCGCCCGCAAGGGTGCGGGGCATGGGCGACCGCGCCGTGTGGCCGGTATCCACCAGATCGGAGCATCCCGCCGCGTTCGTCGCCGCAGTCGCCGGGACGACCCCGGCGATGGCAGCTCGAGACGCCGTCACCAGCCTCGAGACGCTCCGCCTTCCGCTGGACTATCTGCGGGGTGTCCAGCGGCGGACCGAGGCGTACCTGCGCTCGGCCCCACCGGTCACCGATGCGGCCACCGCGTTGACGCTGCGAGAGGCCAGCGTGGCGGGACTCTGGGAGGAGCTGGGGCGCAGCGGCGCGACGATCGGCGCCTGGCACGAACGGTTCCAGCGTGAGCAGGTCGGGCTGGGCGATCTGGCCGGAGACGGCGAGTCGCCGCCCGGCCCGATCCCGAGCCTCACGGCAGAGGCCCGGAGCGTTGTGGACACCGTTCCCACCAGTGGCGCCACCGTCGAGGACGCGGCCGTGCTGGGCGCGGTGGCCTCCTGGCTGACGTCGCCGACAAGGCCCAGGATGGATGTGGCGGGCGAGAGCGAGGCGGATCTGCTGCGTCGCGAGATCGCGGACCGGCTGCACGCGGGTACGCCCGCACCTCTCCTTGCCTCCCCGACCTCGGCCAACGAAAGGCAGTGGGCCCACCGGGGGTTGCTGGGGGCGGTCCTCGACGCTGCGGCGTGGCAGGGTGTCCCGCTCCCCCCCGAGATCCACACCCCCCGCCATCTGCGGGACTTCGTGACATCGCTGGTGGCGGCCGAGCCGGCACGGTTCGCCGACGTGGGCGGTGGGCGGGGCGCTCTGCTGGCCGAGGAGTTGCCGTTCAGCACGGTGGCCGCTCTCCTGGCCGGTTTCCGCGCTCCCGAGCCGACGCCCGAGCAACTCGGTCGGTGGCAGGCCGAGGCATCAGCCGCGGTACGACGTCGGCTGCCCGGCGCGGACGGCCACACGATCCGCGAGGCAGTACGGGCCGCGACCGGAGCACGGGTACGAGAACACCGGCGTAGCCAGTGGCGGGCGGAGTTCGCCCGACGGGTGGAACGGCCGACTCCCCGGTTCAAAGCACAGCTCACGCGGGCCCTGACCGGCATCGATCAGCACCGCGTACGGCTGGTGCAACTGGTCATCGAAGCCACCGCGACCAGCACGCGTCATCTGGAGGAGGGCTTGGCACAGGTCGACCTGCACGCGACGGCGCTGGGCCGACACCTTCCCGAGGCCATCGCCAGGGCGCTGGACGTCAACATCGTCGTACACAGCGACCAGAGCCCGACAGTGCAGACGCACCCCGGCCCCCGTCCGGTGCTGCACCTGTCCCGCGTCGATCGCGGCTCGGCCGAGGTGTTCGACAGGTACGAGCCATACACGTCCGCAGTCAGCGCGGGGCCGGCCCCCTCGTCGACGGGGCGGCTCGCCGACACCCTGGACCCGCGACTGTGGCGCTTCGCCCAGGACTGGGTGCGCGAACGCTACCCGCTCCTCGACGGTAGTGAAGGCTGGAACGAGCAGCAGATGGCGTGGTTCCGGCTGGTGGAACTGCTCGCCCAGTGGATCGACGTGCCGATGATGGCGACGTTCATCGCCACCGACGGCGTCCAGTCCGAGGTCACCTTCGACCCGATGCCGTGGAGGATGGACCTCACCGTCAGATCGGTCGACGAGGCCCTCGTCGAACTGTTGGCGCAACTGCTCGTGGCAGAGGTGGTCACGATGCAGGCTCAGGCAGAGACCCACAAGTCGCAGGCGTTGCGCCACACGGCGGATGAGAACGCCGTGGAGCACATGTGGAACACCCGCGATCCGGGCGACGAACGGCATGAGGAGTGGCCCCGACACTACACCCAGGCGCGGTTGCGGCGGCACGACGTCAAGCGCGCGGGAGATCTGCTCTGGGAGGCAAGAAGACGCTATTCGATCACTGCCCCCTTCAGCGGGCTGACCCGGCTGCGACGTCGAATCGAGCGGGGCCGGGAGGCTGCGCGATGGGAGTACGCCAACGCGCTGACCAGAACCGAGTACCAGGAATCGGTAGCCGAGACGCAGTTCGATCTTCGGCAGCAACTCCGGAAGATCGGTTCGACGCGAGACTGGCGGATGACACCGCACACGCAGATGCGGGAGATCGGCGGCTACGAGTCGGTTGACCTGGGGCCGGCAGGGACGTTCCTACGCCCGGCAGGTTCGCACACCGCACCGCCCGCGCGGATGTCGAGCGAGATCGGCCGACTCGTCGTGGTGGAGATTGGTGAGGCGGCCGCAGCACCTCACGTGTTGACGCAGATCCTTGACTACCTGCCCGACACGGCATTCATAGAACTGATGATGTCCGGCCCGGTGAGCGCACCGCAGGCCATAGAGCTCGCCCGGCTGATCGGCGACAACCGAACACTGGTGCTGCCCTCGAATCTGGTCGTTCCCGGTGACCTCTCCGAGCACTTCGACGCTTACTCACACTCGCTCATACCGACCTTCGGCCCGTTCGCGGCGTACTACGCCGTCAATCCCACACAACGCGCTCATGTAGTCAAGATCGCAGGTCTAGGTCTGCCATACATCGGCGCCGGCAGGTACCAATTCCTGGCCGGGTGGGACATCGTCACCGTTGGGGATCGCCTCTGGATCCGACCGACCGACTACCGGGAGGAACTGCCCTACTCCGGTGCCGCCCGGATCGTCATCGGTGCACCAGGCCAACCGACACCATGGATCGTGGAGCAGTTCAGCCAGAAGATCGCATCGGCCGTCACCATCGCGGCCGATCTCGCACTCCAGGGTTTCGTCCATACACTCGGACGGACCGATCCGATGCCGCGGCAGCCACCACGCCTCAACCGGAGTGTCATCAACCCCGTCGACGACCAGGACCGGCGGCTTCACCAGCAGGCCTTCGGCCGCCACCACCCGAGTAACGAATTCGTCGTGCCGGTGGGCGCCGGTCCCGAAGCCCCCCAGGAGACCCTGACCCTCGGCCATGTGGCCGACATCCTGTTGGACCTCGCCGGGGCCGATCCCGCCGAAAGCGACATCCAGGTTCTGCTCGGCCGGTTGGACCAGTTGGCAGAGCAGCAGAACATCCCGCGGGACGACACGACGCCGAACGGCGCGCAACGCGCACGGTATGCGTTGCTGAAGCGGGCCCGGGACAGGCTCACCGAGGCCGGCGTCGCCGGGTTGCTGGCCGAGATCCCCCCACCACCTGACGTCGTGGAGCACACCGCCAGCCCTCCCGAACCGGCCGAGGCACCGGTCGTGGTGCGAGCACCCGACCCAGACCCGGCAGACACCGGACGCCCAGCGGCCCACGACGACGGCCGACCAGGTCGTACCGGAACTGCGCAGACCCGGCAGCCGGCGCTGTTGCCGGTCCGGGCCGGGGTGTACCTGCCACCTGCCGACCACGACATCGCCCACCCGCCCGTGATCGACAACGTGCCCCGTTACCAGAGCTACGTCTCGGCCTTCGCGACCCTGGACCCCGCCACGACAGAACTTGTCGCCGGCACCCGCCGATACGGACCGGAAAGGTTCCACCAGGAACTCACCGCCGCAGGCGTACCGGTCGACGCGAAACTGTCGTTGGCCCTCTCCCCGCCAGCGGTCACGGATCATCCCGAAACCGATCGGCGCGCGGCACAGCGATTCGCAGACGAGCTGTGGTCGATTCGCGGCACACCGGGCATCTTCAGCATGGCCGAGACGCCGGGGCCGACCACCGCCCCGCCCACCCTGCCGGAGGTACTGACCGGTTGGCTCAGGCAGGCAGACTGGTCGGATGCCCAGCACTACCTGCACCAGCACATCACCGAGTTGTCGCAGCGGGACAGCATCGAGGCGATGCGCGCCCTCACCAAACTCGATCCGGACAACCGGGTAGCGGCTCCCTACCGCGCCGTCCTCGACCTGGTGGACCTAGCCGGAGGCGTCGCCGGACCGGTGGCGGCTGCTGACGTTGCGCAACCATGGATCGTCCCGCCGGGCCCGGTGCCGACGGCATTCGCCTTCGACTACCTGCAGGCGAAACCCGACCGGAAGGCCCGGAAACCGTGGAACGACCAACTCCTCCAGATGATGTACGAACGAGCGTCGTTCCGGGAACTGGCAGTGATGCTGGCGTGGGGCGTCGTCGAACGCGAGGAAAGCCCCACGCAGGGCCGGCGCGTCGGTCTCGACTACGGACAGGGCAACGCGATGGCCTTCGCCGCCGTCCACCACGTGCTCAGGATGTCGGTGACGAGGGCACGCACTCCCGGGCCGACCGGAAGCTGGCCGGAGATCGATGCGGTGGACGCATGCGTGCTCGATCCGCTCGACAAGTCGTTCTGGATTCCGCGGATGGACGAGCTACGTCGTCAGGTGCGCAGCTTCGGCATTCCCGGCCACCCTGAGCGCAGCGGGACCCCGGCACCCGAGCACGAAAGACTGCTGAACCTGCTGATCGAAAGGCTGGTGAGCTGCGCGCCGCCAGCGACGCCCTAACCCACGGACAGTAAAGCGTATCCGCAGGCCAGATGGCGTTTAGGCTGATCTTCGAGGTGCCCCCGGCAGGATTCGAACCTGCGACACACGGTTTAGGAATCGGTTCCCGATATAGCCTCTGACCTGCGCCTGAACGCTCCGCCGCAGGTCAGAGGGGGTGCCGCAGCGACACCGAAGAACACGCAGCGACACGGAAGGTTCACTCTGTGACCCCATGGGGTCACCGATTTCGGCTACCGTCCGGGCCGTGGCAACGATTGAGACACGCGGCACGTCGGTCCGCGTGTGCTGGCGGCTCGGCGGCACCCGAGACGGGGCGCGCATGTCCGCGCCGTTCAAGGGCGCCGACCCGGACGCCGTCCACAAGCTCGCCGCACAGGCGAAGAAGCTAGTGGAGGCGTACCAGCACCGCATCACCCGCGACGAGGTGCTGCGCATCGTCCTGGGCGTCGACGAGGCCCCGAAGACCGGCCTCACTCTGGCCGAGTGGGTGAAGATCTGGTACGCCGACCGCAAGCCCGCCAACCCCGAGGCTCTCGGCCTGGGCGAGATCCAGCAGGACACCCTCGACGACTACCTGCGGGTACTGCGTCTGCGGGTGCTGCCGTACCTCGGCCACAAGCTGCTGACCGAGATCGCCGACGAGAAGGACGGCGAACGGCTGCTCAGGGAGTGGATGAAGTCGCTGCGGAAGTCCCGGGTCAGGCGCACCAAGCACAACCCGGCGGGTAATCCGATCTCGGCGAACACCATCCGCACGGCACATGCCGTGTTCCACATGGTCCTCGCCGCCGCGGTGCCGAAGTACATCACGTTCAATCCGCTGGCCCGGCAGGGTGGATCGAAGAAGAGTCGCCTCGGTCTGCCGAAGCCGTCCGCGTTCGAGGGCATGTTCCTGACGCCGCAGGAGACGGAGCGGATCCTTGCTCACTGCGACCCGCACATCAAGGACATCTGGTTCGTGCTGGTCCGGACCGGTTTGAGGCTCGGGGAGCTGCTGGCGTTGCGGGTGCAGGACGCGACGGTGGAGGGCGACGAGCCGGAGATCCGCGTCCGGCGGGCGTTGAAGCACGGGGACCGTATCGGGTTGCCGAAGTCGGCGAAGTCGATCCGGGCGGTGACGACGGACTCCGACGTGACGAAGGTGATCGCCCGCCGGTGCAAGGGCAAGGGCCCCCGTGACCTGATCTTCCCCTGCCCGGGAAAGAAGCGCGACCGCCATGCTGAGCCGACGTGGCGGGAGAACAACCTGAACCGTAGGCATTGGGCGCCGGCTGTGGCGGCAGCGATGCGCTGTGGGCTCCATCCGCCGCCGGAGCCGCCCAAGCCGAAGCGGGGGCCGCGTCGGGCATTGCGTCCGGATGAGGTGTCGACGTGCGGCTGCCCGGGGGTGCTGCGTCGGCGGCCCCGGCTGCACGACGGCCGGCACACCCATGCGACGGACCTGATCCGGGACGGTTGGGAGCTGCACGATGTGCAGAAGCGGTTGGGGCACGCCAGCCCGTTGACGACCCTCACGATCTACGGCCATGCCTGGGATGGGCCGAAGCGCGACCGGCTTGACGAGTTGGCGGAGCGGCGGCGTAAGAAGCTCATGGCGGAGGACGAGGCGGCTTAGGCGCCGCGTTCGCGGGCTTCCCGTTGTTCGGCTTCGCGGAGGCTGCGGATCAGTTCGAGGAGGCTGTCGGCGCGGCCTCGGACCCGTTCGGAGCGGTTGGGGTTCGCGCTGTAGGCACGGACCATGCGCTCGATCTCGTCCAGGTCGGTGGTGGTTCTGGCGTTCGCCGGTGTGGGTGATCCGCCGCGCTGGATGGCTCTGATGCTTCCGGGAGCCCAGGCGAGGGCTTGTTCGATGCCGACGTAGTTGTGTGGCAGCGTTTTCCGGGCGCCGGCTTCGAGGTTGATCCATGTGCCTCGGCTGATGCCTGCTGCGGCGGCGGCGTCGATGACGGTGAGCCCGAGGTCTTCTCGTCGTTGTCGGACGAGTTCACCCAGGCTCGGCTGCTGATCATGGTCATGGTTGGCCACGCATCGAATGGTGGCAGTACAACCCAGTACAACGCCAGCCAGCCGCGCGGACTTGGATCTCATTGATCTCGATTGGACAGCCAGACGCCCCGTATGCCCACTTTCCTGGCGCAATGTTGAACAGAGTTGTACTGTGTTGAACTATGAGGTACGCGCACGCCAACGTGGAGATCAACGGGGCCAAACTCCGCGAAATCCGCAAAGAAGCCGGACTCAACATCGTTCAACTCTCCGCCCGGGTTGGCGTCTCGTTCAGCTACCTGGCCGCGATCGAACGCGGCGAACGCCCCACCGTCGCCCCCGCCCGCTTCATCACCATCTGCGACGCCCTCGGCCTCGAAGACCGCACCGTCCTCCACGCCTCCAAGGCAGGGGCGGCGGCATGATCATCGACATTCCCGACCGGGCACTCACCCTGCCCGAGGTTGCCAAGGTCACCGGTCTGTCGCTGAACATGCTTCAACGCGGATGCCGGAAGGGCTCTATCAAGCACACGCCGAAGGGCGAGGGCACCGAGCGGGTGCACCGAATCATGTACCCCGAGCAGGTGCGGGAACTCCTGGAGTCCCTCCAGATCGGCACCACTCGGCCCGCCCAGCCCACGCCCCTCGACCCGATCGAAGAGGCCATCGCGGCAACCCGGGCCATGGTCGGCCGCCAGAAGCGGCGCAGCGCATGACCGCCCGTACCTCCACAAGCCACCCACCCGCCGTGGGTGAGGCCGACGCCCGGCTAGCACCGACCGCACCGACGCCAGCGGCGGAGCGAAGCCCCGACCACCCTCCTGCGGTCGGGGCAGGCGCACACGTAGAGCGGGCCGCCCCCGCAAGGGGAGCGGCCCGCTAACAGCCCTCGACGCCGGACGCGACCCGGCCGAGGTGCCTACCAGGAACCAATCGACGAAAGGACGTGGTCCCCGATGCAGCTCAACGTACAGCAGACCGACGCCACACCCACAGAGGGTGAGTACGACGGTGAGGTCATCACCGTGTCCGCATGGCCGTGCGGCCACATCCTTGGCGACGTCCACGACGGGTCCTGCCTCCCGTACTTGGTGGGCGTCGTGGAGTTCGACGAGCAGGCCGCTCCCCTGGCTGGTGTCGCGTGAGCCGCCGCAGGCTCGGCGTGATCCGGGCGTTCACCGCGTTCCGGACCCAGCAGTTCGCGTCGTGGCTCGGCCTCGTAACTCGGGACCACGACGAGGAGGACCGGGCCGCCGTCCGGGAAGACCTCATTGCCGGTGCCGTCTTCGTGGTCGTCGTGGTCGGCCTGCTGCTGTGGTCGGGCTTGTCGCTGCACGTCGCCGGGTGGCTGGACGCATGATGCCCACCCCTCTGCCCGCAGGCGTCGGCGTCCTGGACACGGTGCTGCTCGCCCTGCCCGCCACCGCCGGCAACACCTACCACCGGGTCTTGGGCCCGATGGCTGCCGGGCTGGACCTCGGCGATGAGCCGCAGCAGGTACCGGCCTCACCGATGGGCCTGACGGCCTGCGGGCTGGACCTGGTGGAGTTGCGGCCGGAGCGGGCGTGTCTCGCCTCGGGGTGCGGGTGCCGTCCGTGTGTCGACTGCTGGCCGGTCGCCGTGCCCGCGCCTCGACTGCGGGCCGCATCGCCGTGGCCGACCCTCAACCCGGCGGGGTACACGTCGCGGTTGGGTGCGGCCGGTGATCGGGTGCCCCGTCCGCCCGTCCAGCTCCGCCCGCCGGTGCCCGCCTTGGCGGTGACCCGGTGATCGGCTGGTTCACCAACCACGCCCCCGGTGCCTACGTGATCGGCTCCGTCGGTATCGCTGTCGGCAGCGGCATCCTGCTGCACCTCGGTATCGAGTGGGGCCGGATCCTGCGGGAGCGCCGCGAGAAGCGGGAGGCGGAGGTGGCCCGCTACAGGGCCGCGCTCGACGCCGCGAAGGCCCGGCACCCGTCACGCCGCCGTCAGGGTCGACTGCTGCGCGCAGTCAAGGCCCTGCCGCTGACGCCCGCGCCGCGCCGCCCCGCCGACCACACGCCGTGGACGGTCGCCTCCGCCGCTTCGTGGCCGATCCCGCACGCCTACGGCCTGACGGTGCCCGAGCAGAGGGGCAACTGATGCACGACGGCCTGCTGCTGGCACTCGGTCAGCGTGTTCGCCTCCTGCGTGCCGAGCGCGGGTTGACGCAGCGCGAGCTTGCCGAGGCGATCGGCCTCGCCCGAACCTCGGTGACGAACCTCGAAGCAGGCCGTCAGGAGATCGGCTTGCCGGTCCTGCTGCGGCTCGCCGCCGCCCTCGGCGTCACGCCCGGCGTCCTGGTCGACGGGCTCGGCGGGTCGACGCCGGCCGTGATGCCGTGGCTGGAACTGGCCCACGCCGTCACCGCCGCCGAACGGCAGCACCGGGCCGCCGCCGACCGGGCGTGGGATGAGCACCGGTACAACGACGCCATCCGTGAACGGGCCACCGCCGACGGGCTGCACGAGGCACGGGAACTGCACGCCCGGGTGGTCGCCGCCGCCAACGGTGGAGGCGGCCGTGGCTGACCGCATCGTCAACCTGACCCCACACGACATGCACGTCTATCCGCCCGACTGCCCGGACCGCATCGAGCCCGGCAGTGTGCAGCCGATTGCGGTCATTCCGCCTGCGCCTGCGGAGATGCGGGCACCGCTCGACAAGACCCGCATCCGGGCGATGCCGCCGCTGTCGTTCGGCGGTGCCGCAATCCCGATCAACGTGGTCCGCCATCACGGGTCGTCCAACTTGCCGCCGCCTGAGCCCGGGGTGTGGCTCCTGGTCGCCCTGGTGGTGGGGCTGGCCAACCCGGGCCGCCGGGATCTGCTGGTGCCGGACGAGGCGGTCCGCAGCCTGGGCGGTTCGATGATCGGCTGCCGGTCGTTCGGGCTGCCGTACGGCGGTGCGCGCCCGGCTGGCCATACGCGCAAGGTCGAGACGGCCCGCCGCGAGGCACAGCGGTGGTTCGCTGCCGCTCTTCTGCTGTTCGCGGCGACTGTGGCGGCGGCACTCTGGGCCGACCTGTTCGCGGTTCCGCTGGCCATCGCCGCGTGGAGCTGCTTCGCGGTCGCCAGCCATGCTGACGGCTGGCGTCTGGGATGGCTCGCCCGCGACCGGCAGGGCGGTGGTCGCCGTGGCTGAGCTGGGGCACCGCTGCGAGGCAGTGACCGACGCCGACGGCACCGTGATCGCCCGTGCCCGCGTCTCCCCCGACATTGGCGACGAGGGCCGCCGCGCCCTGCGAGACGTGATCGCGGCTGCGGTCCGGCTGCACGAGTCGCTACCCCCGCCGAGCCCGGAAGAGGCGGCGCGGGTGGAGGCGGTGCGGGCACGCAACCGGGAACGGAACCGGCGTCTTCGTGGTGAACCACCCCCGAAAACACCGGACTTCCTTAGCTAGTTCTGTAGAAATTCCTGAGGAATGCCGCTAGGGTTTGACCTGTAACCACCTCCACAAACCCGCTCCCACCAGGAGGATCGCGTGACCTTCAAGCCCGGCGAACTGGTCGACATCACCATCCGGCAGGCCAAAGTCATCGCCGACGGCGGCGTCCTGACCGTCACCTACGACGAACAGCACAACGAGCGCATCGACGTCATGCGCGGCAACCGGGTAACCGTCGAACGCGTCGCCCCCGCCGACTGGCCGCCGGAGGTCGGTGACGTGTGGCGCGATCGGGAAAACGTCCTGTGGTTCATCTCCCTCCGCGAGGTCGGCGACGACTTCCGCACGGAGAAGGTGTTCACGCCGTCGAGCACCCGCGCCGTCAACCGCTACACCAGCTACCAGGCGGACCGGCTGCTGGCCGACCGTGGCCCCCTGACCCTCGTGCACCGCGAGCACCGCGACCAGGACGGCGCGGACCTGTGACCGCGACGACGACCCGGTCTGCCGCCGAGCTGGTCGACCAGATGACCCCGGACCAGATGCGCGCCGCCCTCCACCGGCTGGTCGACCTCTGCGCCGCCGCATCGCCATACGGCATCGACAGCATCCCCGCCGACGGCACCCTGCTCGTCCGAACCGTGGCCGGTGGACACCAAAACCTGCCCGAAACCGAAGACGTCTGGACGCGCACCGACCTGCCCGAGGACACCACCGACCCGGCGTTGAACGAGCGCCGGTTCTGGCCGGTCGGTGGCCGCACCGACGACCCGCGCCGCCGCCTGTCCTTCGGTGAGCTGTTGTGGCTGGACGACCCCGAGTGCGACCGGGGCGACGTGACCCTGACGCCGTACCTCGACGTGGTCGACATCCTGGCCACCCTCCACGGCGGGGACGACGCCCGATGACCGCGACGACGCTCCGGCCCGCCGGTATGACACCCGCCGGCCCCACACCGGCACCGACTGTCTCCGCCGGGCCGGGCGTCGTCGCCCACAAGCCGACCTGCCCGTACTGCCGCATCCAGCCAGCGGGCCTGCTCGCCGGTAGCTGCACCGACCCCGACTGCCGCACCGCCTACCTGCACGACGACGCCCGCTACGTGCGGGCCGACGACATCTGACCCACCGGCCTTCGGGCCGAGCACATCGTAAGGAGCACCACCATGGCGCTGATCACCCGCGACCCGACCGGCGAGGTCCCACCGCCCGTCATCCTCCTCGAAGGCGAAACCGGATCGGGCCGGTCCTGGACCGCCGCCGAGCTGTCCGCATCGGACAAGGTCGGCCAGATGTACTGGATGGAACTCGGCGACGAGTCCACGGCCGACCAGTACGGCGCGATCCCTGGCGTCAGTTACAAGATCTTGGTCCCCGACAACCGCGCCAAGGTGTGGGACTACGCGGCCATCTACCGCGCCGCCTGCGACTTCCGCGACGAGGCGAACCGCACCGCCGAGGCTGGCGAGAAGCCGCCGGTGCTGGTGGTCGACCAGCAGGGCGCGGTGTGGGACGTGCTCAGTGAGTGGGCCGACAACCGGGCGCGTAGCACCAAAGCCAACCGCGAGAAGTTGGCCGCGAACCCCAATGCGGAGATCGACATCACGTCGAACTTCTGGAACGACGCGACCGCCCGCTGGCGCAAGCTCATGACGGTCCTGCTCACCACCAAGGGCATCGTGATCCTGCTCTCCCGAGGGGAAGAGGTCGCGGCCTTCAAGGACGGGAAACCGGTCAGCGGCAAGACCACCTGGAAGGTCGCTGGGCAGAAGTCGTTCGCCTCGTCCATGCCGATCTGGGTGCGGATGACTCGCGACGGCAACCCGAAGCTGATCAAACTGCGGTCGGTGGTCAACGGGGTCCGGCCCGGTGTCGACCCGGAGCGCGGTCTGCCGGGGTTCAGCCTGGAACGGCTGATCTTCGAACGGTACGGCTGGAACCCGACGACCGCGACCGCCCGCGAGATGGTGCCGATGGTCGCCGGGAGCGACGCCCCGCTGTCCGACGCCGCCGCCGTGATCGAGCTGGCCGTCGAGGCGTCCGAGAGCATGGCGCAGCTCAAGCAGGCGTACGACAAGATCGGGCCCGCGCTCGAACGGGGCGAGATCACCGAGGCCGAGCAGAACTACCTGTTCGCCGCCATCAACCGGCGCAAGCCGGAGATGCCCGACTACCAGCCGCCAGCCCAAAGTCGCCCGGCGCAGGCCGCGCAGGCAGCCAGCCAGTCTCGGCAGGAGCGGACGCCGTCGCCGGTGGATCTGGCTACCGATCACGGACGGCAGACGACCGGTGAGCTTTCGGGCGTGGCGGCATGAGCCGGGCAGCCCTGATCCTGAGCGTCCTCCGCTACGAGGCCCTGGCGAAGGCGTGCAAGGCACGTCTCGCCCGGCTCGCCGAGTCGGAGTACCGGCAGGAGGGCATCAAGCCCACCTGGAAGGCAGACGGTGCCACGGTTTCCAGCTCCACCAGCAACCCGCACGTCGCGGTCACCGACCCGGCAGCATTCCTCGCCTACGTCGAGACGCGCTTCCCGACCGAAGTAGAGACGGTTCGTCAGCCCCGGCCCGCTTGGTCGCAGCGGTTCCTGGAGCAGGTTGCCGAGCGGGGTCACCCGGCGTGCGACGCGCAGGGCGAGGAGATTCCCGGCCTGGAGTGGCGGGCCGGGGGCGAGTGGAAGGGCATCTCCATCCGCGCCACCCCGGAAATGAAGGCACTGCTCGCCGAGGAGGCCGCCGACGAAGCCGCCGCCGTCGGCGACACACAGCCGCAGGCCGTCGCGCCGGTGGGGGTGCCGCAGCCGTGAGGTCGTCCCGCCTGCCCTCCCGGTCCGCGAAGCGTGCCGCCGCCGACGCCGCCGCTGGTGTCGTCCGCACGTCGACGCTGAACCGTGGCACCGGCCTGAGGCAGGCGGGGCGACTGAACCGGTCCGGGCAGCTCTCGCGAACCTCGGTGACGGTGTCCCGTCCGGTCGACACCGGCCCGGACGCGGCAACGGTCGCCGTGGTGGTGGACCGCGACCAGGGCTGCTGTGTCCGCTGCGGCCGGTACGTCGTTCATGGTGTCCGGGGGCGGGCGTGGTCGGTGCAGCATCGGCGTGCCCGTCAGTGCCGCGACCGGCGGCCGGACACGAACACCCCACCGAACCTGATCGTGTTGTGCGGGTCGGCCACCACGGGCTGCCACGGCTGGGTCGAGAGCCGCCGGGCGGCGGCATGAGCGACTTCCGGCTGATCGTGACTGGCTCCCGCTCGTGGGACGACATCGCCGTCTTCGACCGCGAGCTGTGCACCGTCGCCGAGGCGGCCCGGTACGCGGGTGCTTCCCGCCTGGTGGTGGTGCAGGGGGCCTGCTACCCGATGCCGGACCGGCAGACCCACGTCCGGCCGCTGCGGTCGGCCGACTGGCTCGCCCACCTGTGGGTGCAGCACCGGGGCCCGCACCAGCCGCTGCCGGAGGTGGTGGAGGAGCCGCACCCGGCTAACTGGGCGGCGTCGTGCCGTCCCGAGTGCCGCCACGGTGGGCGCCGCATCCACGGTGATCGGTCCTCGTGCCGGGCCGCTGGCGACTACCGCAACCAGGCGATGGTCGACCTCGGCGCGGACGCCGGACTCGCCTTCTGGGACGGCCGGTCCAACGGCACCCGCCACTGCATTCGCGCGCTCGAAGCCGCCGCCATCCCCACCCGCGTCATCCGCCCCGCCACTGTCCACAGCTTTGTCCACAGCTCCTGAGGAGAACCCGCCAATGACCCACTTCACTGTTCTGGTCTGCCTGCCCGCCAACACCGACCCCGATGACATCGAAACGGCGATCAGCGACAAACTCGCACGCTGGGACGAGAACCGCGACGTCGAGCCCTACCGCGACTACGAGGACGGCAGCCCCGAAGAGTTCTGGTGGGTGAGCGCCATCCTTCGTGGCGCCGATCACCACCGCAACGGAACCGGCATCCTGCCTCACCACCCCGACGATCCACACGGGGTCCGGCAGCCCGGCCGAACATCGCAGTACCCCGAGGCGGTGCAGCGCGCCGAGTACGCCGATGACGCGGCGTGGGCCGAGAAGCTGGGCGAGCAGCCGACCTGGGAAGCCGTCGTGCAGCTCTACAACGAGAAGTACCACCCGACCAACGCTGTCGCGATCGTCGGCGACAGCACCGACACCGAGGACACCGACCGGCTGCACTACGACCCCGAGACAGGCCGGGCGTACACCATCAGCACCCGCAACCCGGAAGGGCTGTGGGACTGGTGGGCAATCGGGGGCCGGTGGCACCGCACGATGATCGGCGTCCAGGGCGCGGACCGCAGCGTCCTCGTCTTCGGCCATGCCGCCGCGTTCAGTCGGGACGACAGCCCCGCGCGGGCCGACAACGGTGGCCTCTTCTGCGACGGTGGGCCCCGGTTCGTTCTCGACTTCAAGGCGATGCGGGACAAGGCCGCCGCTGAGGCCAATGCCCGCTACGACCGCTGGGACGTCATCTGCGAGAAGACCGACCCGGCCAAGCCGTGGTCCCACTTCCTCGACCTCGCCAAGGTCGAGGAGATCGCGTGGGATGAGGCCCGCCGCCTGTACCGGGAGCAGCCGCGCATCGAACTCACCAGCCAGGACGAGGAACTGCGTTGGATGGACTGCCCGGTGGAGCACTTCATGTCCGGCCGGGACGAGTACGTGGAAGAGGCCCGCCGTGCGGCTGTTCCCGGGTACGCGCTGGTGACGTTGGATGGCGAGTGGCTGGCACCGGGCCGCATGGGCTGGTTCGGCATGTCCAGCGACAGCTCCGGGGAACGTTCGGCGTACCGGGTCGGTGTGAACCGGTACCTCGAAGACCTCGACCCGCAGGCGTACATCGTCCTGGTCGACTGCCATGTCTGAGCGCGCCTACTCCACCAGCGACCCGGCCACCGTCGCCGCGTACCGTGCCGCCGCCGACGGCTTCCAGAACACCGCCCGTCGGGCACAGGAGGACTCCGAGGCGCTGGGCAAGAACAAGGGTGCCCTAATTCGCCGTCATCCCTTGTTCGGTGCAGAGGTCATCGGCTTGGCGGCGGACGACCCGACCGACCCGCCACAGGGCTGGCGGTACCTCAAGAGCGTGGAGCACCTGGTGCCCCGACGCGGGAAGGCAGGCGACCCGGCCCGGGAGTGGTTGGAGGAGCACCAGCCGCCGAAACTGCGAGCGGTCATGGAGCAGCACGGGCTTCCCCGCACCTCCAGGAGCGATCCGAACTCCACCCGCTACCGGATCATGTCGCCCGCGCTGTTCGACCACGACGGCACGGTGTGGGCGCTGTACCGGGGCGTCATCGACGGCGAGTGCACGTGGACACCCCGGAAGTTGTCGGAGTACCACGCCGCCCGCGAGGCCAGCGAGGACGCCGCCGCCGCGCTGGCAGCGCAGGTGCCGGCATGAGCGAACAGCAGAAGCCGGAGAGCAAGCCGATGGGCTGGCCCGACGCCGCCATCGCCCTGACCATCTGCCTGACCATCGTCGCGATCGTTGGGATCTGCATGTGGGGGGCGGTGAGCCTCCGTGGCTGACCCCCGCGCGCTGCTCGACGCCGTAGAGCAGTTCAACCTCGCCCACCCGGTAGGCACGTGGGTTCGTTACTGGCTCGATGGCCGCGCCCGCCCGGCCGCGTACGGCCGCACCGGCGGCAAGGCCGTGGCGATGCGGGCCGCCGCCTCCGTGTGGGTCGCCCACGCCGGAAGCGTCCCCCTCGCCGACGTCGAGCCGCTGCCCGAGCAGCCCGACGGCATCGCCGCCGACGAGCCGGAACTGCCCGAACCGGCCGCCGCCGCCCGCCGGGTCCGCGAGTACGTGACCGCGTTCGGTGACGGCATCTACGACGTCACCACCGAGGGCTATCCGCTGTACGGCCGTGACCTGGACGCCCTGTCCCAGCAGGCCATCGAGCTGGCCGGGCTGGTCGACGGACTGTTCCTGGTGTGGTCGCACACCGGGCACGCCTGGTGGGGGCCGGGCGGACGCGCATACCGGCACGACATCACCCGGGCAGGCCGGTTCGCCGCCGAGGTGGCCCGCTCCCACGCCAACGCCCGCACCTGGCCCGCCGACCAGAAGACCCCGCCGGAGGTCGTCATCCCCGCCCCGCCGCTGGCGGTACTCGCCGACCCGACGCGGATCGAAGCGTGGACCGACGAGCAGATCCGGCAGGCCACGACGGCGCGGATCGCCGAGCGGAAGGCCGCGATCGTGGAGGTTCCGCTGTGACGGCCATCGACGCGCGCACCATCGCCGCCGACATCATGACCATGAACGCCCGCGACGTCACCGAGGCCGAGGTGTGGGCGCACATCGGTCAGGCGTACGACGCCCGCGACGTCGACCCGGCCGTGGTCGCCGAGGCACTGACGCTGATCGCTGAGGCCGGTATCGACCTGACCTGGCCCGACGGCACGGCCAGCTCAGAGCTGGACGCGCAGCGGCTGGAGAACGCGCGGCTGACCGCCGAGCTGGTCAAGGCGCAGGAAGAGATCGCGCGAATGCGCGGCGAGGCACAGACGCGCCCGGATGCGCCAGCCAGGCCGCCGGTGGACATCCCCCGGCACCCAACATTCGCGGCAGTCCCGCCGGCACTGCGGGCCGCCGTCGATCAGCGGGTGGCCGAGATCCGCCAGGAACTGGACGTGATCACCTCCACCGCAGCACGGACCCTGCGGCGCGGCGTGGAGCCGGGCGAGATCATCGCGCTGCTCGCGCCCGCTATGGGTGACCTTCCGCCGGTGGTGCTGCGGGAGATCGCCGCTGCTGCGGTAGTGGAGTGCGCGGTCAGCCGCATGGGCGTCCGCGCCGGGGCGGTGAACGGCTGATGGGCCGGGCCGACGCCAGCAGCATCTTCGACCGGGTCGCTGACGCGCTCATCGCCGAGAACGCCGCCGACACCCTCAAGCGCAACGTTCTCGGCCCGCTCATCGACGCGCTCCGCGACGCCGACTGGGACACCTGGGGCGAGAGCCGCGAGCGGTACGCCAACGATCTGGTGATCGCCGAACTGTTCGCCAAGCTGGGCCACGAGATCGATGGCAACGGCGTGTACGGGGAGATCGACTTCGCGGACTCCGCGTGGTCGCTGCGGTGCAGCCGCCACGGCCTCGTCGGCGGCGGCACCGACACTCCCGGCGAGCATGACCGGCTGGTGCGGCTGTGGGCGCAGCACGATCACGAACTGCACGGCGGCGACGGTGCCGTGGACACCGACGTCCTGATCGACCCGCAGGCGGTGATCGACTGATGGATGCCACAACCGATAACCGCATCTGGACCGTGCCGATCCCCGCCCCGCATCCGATGAAGACCGTCAACCGCAACGAGCACTGGTCGGCCGGGGCGCGGCGGCGGCGCGACTGGCGGGAAACCGCCTACGCGCGCTTCGTCCTCGCTGGCCTGCCGAAGGGACTCACCCGCATCCGGGTAGACGTAGAGCTGCGGTTCACCACGAACCGCCGCCGCGACGCACCCAACTACTACGGGGACGTCATCAAGCCGTGCATCGACGCCCTGTCGCCCGAGAAGCGGGTGAAGGTGCGAGGCGGCAACGGCTACAGGGTGGAACGCGGCTGGGGTGTCATCCCCGACGACACCGCCCAGTTCCTGGACCTGGCCGCGCCGAAGATCGGCCCCGTGGTGCCGAAGGGCCTGCACCCGCACGGGCTGGTCGTGCTCACGATCACCGACTTGTCGGAGCCGGACCTGCTCCAGCTTGCCTCGAAGGAGGCCAGCCGTGGGTGACCCCCACTACGACATCCGTCCGCTCGGTGTGTGGGACCGCCCGGTCACCGCCAACCGGGCAGGGTCGCACCGCTTCAAGGCCAACTGGTCCAGCACCCTCGACCTACTCACCCGCGAAGTCGACATGCTCGGCGCCGCCCTGGTCGTGGTGCAGATCGACGTCACCGACGGGGAAATCCGCCGCGACGGAATGCTCCGCGCCAACGCGCGAGTCGGCTTCCCCGGCGTCAAGGTGTCGTTCGACTCCCGGTACGGGCCGCTGACGTACGCCACCGATACCTACGAGCAGCAGTACGGGTATGGGCTGCCCGGCTGGCAGGCCAACGTCCGCGCCATCGCCCTCGGCCTCGAAGCGCTGCGGGCCGTCGACCGGTACGGGGTGACCCGCAGCGGCGAACAGTACCGAGGCTGGACGGCCATCGCCGCCACGTCAGGCGAGTTCGACATGACCCGTGAGCAGGCGGCGGCGCTGCTGGCTGCCGAAACCTCGTGGACAGCCGGTGACTTGCTCGCCGATCCGGACAAGGTGGCGGCGGCGTTCCGCATCGCGGCCCGCAAGCACCACCCGGACGTCGGCGGCGACACCGAACTGTTCCGGCGGCTGACGGTCGCCCGCGACGTGCTGGGAGGCGGCCGTGGCTGAGCTGGGTCTGTTCGACGCCGCCGCCTACCAGGTGCTACCCGCCCCCGCCGAGAAGCTGTCGGCGGACCGGCGCCGCACCCAGCGGCAGGCCGCGATCCTCGCCGCAGGTCAACACCCGCTCGGCCTGGCCATCGGCCGCCACCTGCCCCTGCACCCCGACGCCCCGCCCGCCGACGACCGGCAGGCCACCGGACCGCGATGCGGCTCGTGCTGGTACCGCGAAGTCCTCGGCCACCACAACCAGTCCTACGGGAAGTGCACCGCCGACGACGGCAGCCGGATCAGCCACGGTGCGGGCACCGACGTGCGCCGGTGGTGGCCGGCATGCCGGGACTACTCCCCCGGCGACACACGGCTAAGCCCCGACGCGGCCCGGTTCATCCCCGAGGTGGCGCAGGCATGATCCCCTACGCTCCCGATGCCTGGAACGAGATTGTCCCGGGCCTGTTCATGGGCGGACACGACCGGCTCGCGGTCCCCGGTAAGCACACCAGCGTTGTGGACGTGGTCGTCACCGACGAGTTCGACTTGGTGATCTCCCTCTACCGGCGATCGGGCTCCGGTCCCGCCGAAGGGGTCGAGCACCACTACCTGAATATCCCCGACGGGATGCTGTTGCCCGCCGACGCCGTCCGTTGCGCCGAGCTGGCCAGCATCGCCGCTGCGGCGGTCGGTGCAGGACGCCGGACGCTGATCCGCTGCCAGGCCGGCTACAACCGGTCCGGCCTCGTCGCCGCCTTGACGCTGATCCGCCTCGGTCACACCGCGGGCGAGGCCATCGCCCTGATCCAGGCGAAGCGGTCCCCATACGCCTTGTTCAACGGCCACTTCGTGAACCACCTGCTCAACGAGGGTGACCCTGCTCCGGCCGCCGACCTGACCCGCACACCAAAGGAGTGATCGAAATGGATTGGCGACACCACGCCGTCTGCCGGGACGAGGACCCGGAGCTGTTCTTCCCGATCGGCAACATGGGCCCGGCCCTGCTCCAGGCCGAGCAGGCCAAGGCGGTCTGCCGCCGCTGCTCGGTCACCGACCAGTGCCTCCAGTGGGCGCTGGAGTCCGGTCAGGACTCCGGGGTCTGGGGCGGCATGACCGAGGAGGAGCGCCGCGCCGTGAATCGCCGGGGCGGTCTCCGAGTCCTCCGCGCCCACAGCGCCTGACCCAGCACAGCAACGAAGGGAGACATAACGATCATGGCAGGAGATACCACCATCACGGTCATCGGGAACCTGACCGATGACCCCGAGCTGCGGTTCACCCCGCAGGGGGCGGCCGTCGCCAAGTTCCGGGTCGCCTCGACGCCCCGGTACATGGACCGGCAGACCAACGAGTGGAAAGACGGCGAGCCCCTGTTCCTCGCCTGCACCATCTGGCGTCAGGCCGCCGAGCACGTCGCGGAGTCGTTGCAGCGCGGCGCCCGCGTCATCGTCACGGGCCGACTGCGCCAGCGGTCGTACGAGACGCGTGAGGGCGAGAAGCGCACCGTCATCGAGCTGGAAGTCGACGAGATCGGGCCGAGCCTGCGCTACGCCACGGCGAAGGTGCAGAAGATGTCCCGCTCCGGCGGCAACAACGGCGGCACCGGCGGTGGCCAGGGCGGCGGCAACTTCGACGACCCGTGGGCGACCGGCAGCCCCGCGCACGGCCGCTCCGCCGCAGGCTCCGGATTCGACGAGGAGCCCCCGTTCTAATGCCCCGTCCTGAGAAGACCCGTCCCTACCCGACCCGGCCCCGAAGGAGCCCCATCCAGTGAGCAGCAGTTCCAGCAGCAGCAGCGCCGGCATCGGCGCCATCGGCCTGCTGACCATCGCCTTCATCGTCCTCAAGCTGGCCGACGTCATCGACTGGTCGTGGTGGTGGGTCCTGGCCCCGGCGTGGATCTCCGCCGGGATCACCCTGGTCATCACCGCAGTCCTGATCGGCGTTGTCGTCTTCCGCGCTTGCCGAAGGAGCTAATCCATGGACATCGACACCGTGTATGTACCTACCGCCGACCTCCTCGGCCTGATCACCGACGTCTCCGTCCTGGCCGGGCAGGAGAAGGAGATCCCCGAGACGTACGCCGTGTGCATCGAGTGGGACGGCCAGCAGTTGCACGCTATGGCTGGCGATGACACCCGCATGGGCGTGTCGTCCTGGCACCCGGACGACTTGCCCGAGGAAGCCACCCAGGAAGGGGTCTTCTCCCGCCGGGGCGGCCACTGCGACCCGTGGAAGATCGTCCTTTCGCTGCACGATGCCGCTGACATCGTCAAGACCTTCAAGGTCAGCGAGAAGAACCGGTGGGTTCCGCTCGGCCTGGACTTCGTGCCCGGTGTCACCGCCTGCCACAAGCTCCGCGTGTCGCGCGACACCAGTAGCGGACTCACCGGCAAGTCCATCGTGGCCCTCGACCGCAACGTCAAGTTCGCCGACGTCCGCGACATGCTCGCAGCCGAGCCAACTCCGCAGAAGGTCACCGACGTGATCGTCAACGGCGAGTCGTTCGCGGCGTTCGGGCTCGTCCGCCAGCGCGGCGGCGGCATGAAGCTCACCTTCGCCGACGGGCGCGTCCGGGTGACCGTCGGCGAACGGTTCGTCGGCCAGATCCTCGCCGCCCGTGCCGCCCGACGCCTCAACCCCGTCGCCGCCTGAACCACCACCCCCACCCGCAACCCATCCAGGAAACGAGGTACCCGCATGTCTAAGCCGATCACTTTCGTCCTGCTCGTCACCGATATGTCCGGCAGCATGGGCCGGCTCGCCGACGACGTACGCGGCGGTTTCAACTCCTACGTCGCCGGCCTCCGGGAGGACACCGACCGGGAGTACCGCCTGTCCGTGACCCTCTTCGACGACGAGTTCATGCCGCTGTGCACAGCGGCACCGCTCGCCGAGGTGCCGACGCTCGACGCCGCCAACTACCGGCCGCGCGGGATGACCGCCCTGCTGGACGCGGTCGGGAAGACCATCCTCGGCTTCGACACCTCGACCCTCGGCGGACAAGACCGCGTCCTGGTCGTGGTCCAGACCGACGGGGCAGAGAACTCGTCGAAGGAGTTCCGCAGCGCCGACATCGCCGACCTGATCCGGCAGCGCGAGGCCACCGGCCAGTGGTCGTTCGTGTTCCTGGGTGCCGGTCCCGAAACCTGGCAGCAGGCACACGCGATGGGCTTCGATCGCGCGTCCACCGTGGCCATGGACTCGTCCGCCCACACCACCCGGGGCAGCTACTCCGGGCTGACCACGGCGACCCGGTCCTACTCGCGGGGCGGCTCGGCCGCCGACACCGTGGCGACGCTCGCCGCCGCCACCGGCGGCCACACCGTCGCCGCCGACAGCAGCTCGCCGTCGGACTGCTCGCCATCGACCACTTCCTACGACACCGGCTCCGCCTCGTCCGGCTGCGACGCCGGCTCCTACTGACCGTCCCCCCAACTCGCCCACCAACGAAGGAGAACCATGGGCAGCTTCGAACGCACCCGCGCAACCCGGCGCGACGTCGCCGACGCCTCCGCCGTCGGCATGTCCGCCGGCTGGCGCATCACCCTCGCCGCCCTGGCCGTGGCCGCCGTCCTCGGCCTGACCAGCATCGGCGTCTGGTACTTCCAGGTCGCGACCTCGGGCGTCAAGGGCGCCGGTGACGCCACCCGCATCACCAACGACGGCCGCAACCGGGTCAACGCCCAGGAATGGTTCGTCGGCCAGTTCGAGCAGATCCGCTCCACGGACCGGCGCATCGACACGGCCGCCGCCGAACTGGCCGCGAAGCCCGACGACGAGTTCGCCGCCACCAACCACCGCGGCCTGGTGAACCGCTGCATGGAGATGGTCGGGGCCTACAACGCCGAGGCGCAGAAGGTGTCCCGCGCCGGGTGGCGCGACGCCGGCCTGCCGGACCGCATCGACGACACCGACCCCGCCACCGACTGCCGGGCCACCGACGCCCCGGCGACCCGCCGCTGAACCCCGCAGCACGTCCGAACCTGAGAAGGAGAACCCGCATGATCCGCAAGACTCGCGCCCTGGCCGTCGCCACCATCGCTGTCCTCGCCCTGGCCCTCGCCGGCTGCGGCGACAGCGGCGACATCCCTCAGTACGACAAGCAGTCCGACGCCAATTTCCAGGCGCAGAAGAAGAACGACCCGCTGCCGAACCTCACGGACTCGTTGGAGCGGGCCAACATCATCGAGCACCTCAAGCGCAACAACCAGCCGGACCGGGTGCGCTACATCTACCTGCTGGCCGACACGGGCGGCATCTACGCCTACTTCGTGATCAAGGGCAAGGTCACGTCGACCGGTGCCCAGCTCACTCCCACGGACAGCATCGTGGACGCCTGCTCAACCAGCTACTGCCCGCACGTGGTACAGGGCCCGACGGACGACGGCTCGTTCGGCGGTGACGAGGGCGGCATCTACTTCTTCACGGACACCGGTGTGGAGATCCAGTGGAACGGCCGGTGGCTGCTCACGGACGAGCCCATGCAGATCAAGACACCGACGCTGACGCTCGAACAGAAGTGACCTTCCCGGTGGTGGCGTCGCCTGGGGAGGAGTGACGCCACCACCGCACCACCAGTGAGAGGGGGTGCGATGGATGCAAGGACTGGCCGCCGGTTGGGCGGGTGTGGGAAGCGTTCAGCCCGGCGCCGTTACGGCGTCGGGCTCAAGTGGTGTGCGGTGATGGGTCTACAGGTCGGTGGGGTCGCCGAGGGCTTCGCGGGCGCGCCGGTAGAAGTCGAGATCGACCACGAGCAGCCCCACCTTGCCATGCCGGGTGGTGGGGATGTGCTCGTCGAGCTGCCCCTCGACGCCCTTCTTCGCGAGGCTGCCGAGTTCCTTCCGCAGCTCTTCGACGCTGAGGTACCTGAGGTTCGCCACGCCGTGATCGTAGCTGTCTTCCTCCGGAAATCCTGTGTCCTGCTGGCCGATCGGACGATTCACCCTGAACTCCTCAGTAGTTCCAATAGAAATTCCTAAGGAATCAGGTTAGGGTCGGGACGAGGCCACGTCAAACGGCCCACCCAAAACAGCAGCTCACATCCCCCATACGACACATCCGCGCCACCCGAACGGAGCACCACGTGACCCACGCGCCTACCCGGCCCGGCAACTCGCCGGCCCCGCACACCGCGGCGATGCGCTGATGTCACGCCACCGCGCCCGCCGCCGTGCCCGCCAGCCCGCCGTCTCGCGACTCACCCACCACGGCTACCAGCCCGACCCGGCCACCCCGGACTCGACCGACCCGGATCACCCGCTGTGCCGATGCGGCCTCGCCCGCACCCATCCCCGACACGAACCGCCTGACACCAGCGACGCCCAGGCAGAGCACCTCCGCAGGATCGGGGACGACCAGTGACCCCCGGCACATGGATCGGCGCGAGCTTGCTCCTGGGCCGTGACGTGACCGCCGACGAGCCGTACCCGCACATCTGCGGGTCGATGCTCGTCGGCGTGATGACGGGCCGCCCGGTCCACGTCAACCACCGCTCCTGTGCCGCCTGCGCCCAGATCGCGGCAGCCGCCGACGCCAAAACCAGGAGGCGCCGGTGAGCACCTTCACCTACCGGGCCATCTGGCAGATCCTCGACTGCGAACGGACCCGCTCGGCGCTCATCGCCGAGGCGTGCGCCGCGCTCGACACGATGGCCGCGACCGATGGTGCTCGCATCGTCGGTGACCCGGTGTGGACGATCGCCGACGAACGGCTGGTCTGTGAGGCACCCGCCGAACGCCTACCTGAGCCCGACCCCAAGCCGCAGCCCGTCTCGGCGGAGGACCGCGACGCGGCCCGCGCGAAGCGGGATGCCGACCTGCTGCGCCTCGCTGGGCTGGGCTGGTCGTCGGCGCAGATCGGGGCGGTGACGGGGAACGCGCCGTCGACCGTGCGCAAGGTGCTGCGCCGCCTTGGTGTGCGGACCGCGTACGCGCCCGGAGGTAACCGCCGCACCGACTTCGGGCAGGCCGCATGAGCAGCCCGACAGGCCCCCCGCCGCCCGACCGCGAGCTGCGCCCCGTGGGCCGCTTCGAGTGGGAGCAGATCATCAACCGGGCTCGCCTCGGTGGCCTGATCGCGGGCAACGCCAACGGCACGCGCGGCGGGGTGTCCGGGCCGACGTTCAAGGCGGTCGCCCTGGTGTGGGCCAGCCACGGTAACCCGGACGGGTCGGAGGTCTGGCCGGGTGACGCGACCCTCGCCGTGGAGGCGGAGGTCGGGTTGAAGGTCGCCCAGCAGGTGAAACGCAAGCTGGTCGAGCTGGGCTTGACGGAGAAGGTGCGGTCCCGGTCGCGCAAGCAGCGCAAGGGCGACGAGTACCGGCTGACGTTGCCGTCGGACCTGCTCGATCACGTCGAGGTGTTGTCTCCGGCGCAGCTCAAATTGCGGGCGGTCGAGGAGTACGAGAAGCGGCGCGGCAAGCGGCCGACGTCGGCCGGGTCGGAGCCACCCACCCCGCCTGTGGGGGGCCCGGTGGACTCCCCACAGGACACCGAGTGTGGGGAGTCCGATGGAACCCCCACGGATTCGGATGGCCACGGCGTGGGGGCACCGGTGGACCCCCCACAAGCTCAGCGACCCGAAACGTGTGGGGGGTCCGACGGAGCCACCGAAACGGCTTGTGGGGGATCCGACGGCACCGCTGTGGGGGGTCCACCGGACCGCGATACCAACCCAGACCGACCCCCTTACCGACCAACCCCAACTGATGACGAGGTCCGTACGGCCGTGACAGGTCCGCGCGCACCCGAGCCCGAAGATCACGATTTTGATTCGAGGCAGACGAACGACGAAACCCGGCCGACCGGCTGCCCCGACCACGGACCGGCGATGACCGCCGGCACCCGGCCCGACGGCACCCCCCACTGCCCCCTCTGCCGCGTCGGCGCACCCCCCACCCCCAAGCGCCGCCAAGCCGACGGCCCCGGCGAGGACCCCGAGGCCGACCACGCCCGCCAGCGCATCAGCGACCAGTGGGCCGACCAAGGCAGCCGCTTCCGCGCCGTCGCCCCCGACCGCCCCGACAGCGACGGCAACGTCATCCCGTTTGACCGCCGCCGCGCCTCGTGAACCCGCACCCGCCTGAGGAGGCACACACCATGACCGATCACCGTGACACCCTGCGACCCGCTACGACCTGGCTGGACGAGGTGAACGCCCAGCTCGGCGACCCGTACCTGGCCGCTCCCGAGGGCATCGACCTGGGCGACCGTACCCGCCGCCACTGGCTGTGGTTCCCGGCCGGTGTCAACCACAACATCGCCATCGACCGGTATGGCCCGAGCCAGTACGAGGTCATCGCTGGAGGCCGTCTCGGCGCGGTCCGCTGGTACGGCCACACCGAGCCCACCGACGACCAGCTCCGCGCCCTGTGCACGCTGGTCGGACTGCTGCCCGGCCCGACCGCCGCCGGTGAGCGGCCCGAGACACCAGACCAGGCCGAGGGCTGACCGGTGGCCGCCACAACAGCACGCCGGGCGAAGACGAAGTCCCGCACCGCCACACACCGGCCCGCCACCCGCAACCGCCGCTTCAAGCACGACGACCTGGTGGCCGTCGACCTGTTCAGCGGGTTCGGTGGCTTGACGCGCGGTATCGAGATGGCCGGATTCACGACGATCATGGCCGCGAACCACAACAGCTACAAGGTGGAGGTCCACGAGGCCAACCACCCGCACGCCGAACACTGGATCGCTGACCTCGTCGACCCCGACGCCGCCGACTACCACTCGGCCCGGGACCTGCCCGCAGCCGACATCCTCGTAGCAGGCGTGTCGTGCACCAACCACACCGTCGCGAACTCGCAGAAGGCGTACGCGCAGCGGGCGAGCCTGTTCGACCTGGACGACCCGGAGTTCGAGGCGCGGGTGACGCGCAGCGAACGGGACCGGGCCACCGCCAACTGCGTGCTCGCCTACGCAGGCGAGCACCACCCACGCGTGATCCTGGTCGAGTGCACGACGGAGCTCACGTCGTGGGGACCGGCCATCCCCGGCAAGCCGAAGGTTGGCGACGGGACGACGTACCGGTGGTGGCTCAAGCAGTTCAAGAAGCTGAACTACCGACACAAGGTGCTGTACCTGAACTCGATGTTCTTCGGCGTGCCGCAGTCGCGGAACCGCATCTACATCGTGTTCTGGGACGCGAGCCTGCCCACCCCCGACCTGGAACACCGGCCGCCGTCCTGGTGCGGCCGATGCTCCGAGATCCTGCCCGCCGTCTGGACCTGGAAGACCGGCATCCCCCCGACCGGCTCGGTCAGCTACGGCAAGCAGTACTGCTACCGCTGCCCCCGCTGCCGCAACGAGGTCGTACCGCCGATGAGCCCGTCCCTGCACGCGCTCGACCTCACCAACCTCGGCACCCGCATCGGAGACAAGCCGATCAAGCGACACCGGGACGGCTCGATAGGCCCGTACGCCGCAACGACCATGGCCCGCGCCGAGCGGTGCCGGCGACGGTTCGCCGAGTTCCCCGCAGTCCTCATGCCCGCCAAGGCGACACGCGGCAGCGAACGGCACCTCGGGCGGCCCATGGCCACCCAGACCAGCCAGCAAGAGACCGCACTCCTGACGGCCGGCGCTCCCACAGGCACGCTGCTCGCGGGCCAGGTGATGGCCGCCCACCGACACAACGGCGACGGCCAGCCCATCACCCGACCGATGGACACCGTCACCACCACCCACGAGAAGGCGCTGCTGCTCGCCGTCAACAACTTCCAGGGTGCCCCTCGCGGTGCCGACGAGCCCCTGCCGACCCAGCCCGGGTCGGAAACCCTCGGTCTGCTGTCCGCCGGCGTCGTGCCGCTACGCAAGCAGGGTGCCCCGCGCAGCCTGAACGAGCCTCTGGCTACCCAAGCCGGCTCGGAAACCCTCAGCCTGTTCTCCGCCGGAGTGGTGCCGTTCCGCCGGAACACCGTCCCGACCGTGCACCCCGAGGCGATGCCGACGGTCACCTCAGACCAGATTCCCGGCCTGCTCACCGCAGTGGGCCTGGTGCAGAAGAACGAGGGCGTCGATCGCCGCGTCTTCCCGGTCAGCGAGCCACTACGCACTCTCGTCGCATCGTCCGCCAACCAGGGACTCCTGTTCTCCGGCTGGCACGGGCACGACGGCACCGCCAAGGACGCCACCGACTGGCACCACGCGCTCGCTGACGTGCCGCTGGAGGACTGCTACTTCCGGATGCTCGCCCCCCACGAGATCGGCCGAGGCTGCGGCTTCGACGTCGATTTCCCTGACGGCCACCGCGGCGACTTCGTGGTGTGGGGTTCCGCCAGGGACCAGGTAGACGGGTTCGGTAACGCCGTGTCCCCGCAGGTCGGCTGGTGGATCAGTCTCCGGCTGCGGGCCATCCTGCACGGCGAGGCGACGGCATGACGGAGACGGAGGACGTCGCCACTCTATGGCGCTGCGCTCAGTGCGGGAAGTGGTCCCACGCGAAACGCCGCCCGACCCGGCACAAGCGGTACGTCGTCACCGGCACGAAGACGGTCACGGAGATGGAGAGCTGGGACACCGGCGCATACATCGACATCGGAATACCTGACGGGGAGTTCCAGCCCTGCGGCCCATTCGTCCGGTGGGAGGCACGCCGCATGGAGTGCCCGCCTCGGGTCGTCACCGTCGAGGTACCGGGAGTGTCGTCATGACGCCGAACCGGCCAACCCACGAACGCGCCAACATCCCCGCCGCAACGGCCACCTGGATTCGCGACACCGTCCTGCCCGCCACGTTCCGCAAGGCTGGCCTCGACCCGGCCCTGTGCCCCTGCCTGTGGGGTTCGTGCGGGCACTGCACGGCGGGCCGCCACCGCCAGTGCGCCCTCCTCACGTACGGGGGTGCGCCGCGTCCCGAACCTGACACGTACGTCACCAACGCCCACGGGCTCGTCCCCGATGTTCGTGCGGGGGTGTGGCGGGCCGGGAAGGGCTGCCGGTGGGTGTGCTCGTGCGGGTGCACACCGATCGGCGCGGACCGGCCCCCGGCCGACCTCGGGGTGCCCGTGCAGCTTGACCTGTTCGCGGGACTGCGGCCCGTGGGGCACGGATGACTGCCGGATGTCCACTTCCACCCGCCCCTGCCCGTTCCCGCCTCACCGAAGGAGTGATCCACAATGCGTAAACCTGACCTGCCCGACGACCCGCTGATGACGCCCGCCGAGGTCGCCGCACAGTTCCGCGTCGACACGAAAACCGTCGCGCGGTGGGCCAAAGCCGGACTGATCCGCGCGGTCCGCACACCAGGCGGCCACCGCCGCTACCGGGTCAGTGACGTGACGCGGCTGCTCAACGCCGGCACGGAGACAGCCGCGTGAACGGGCACCAGTTCGACGCGATGACCCGCGACCTGCTCGCGAGCCTGCGCGACCAACTCGGGGATGCCCCCAGCCCCACCGTGCACCGCACGCTGCTGCGGGACGTGGAGGCGGTAGTTGTGGAGCGGGACCAGTTCCGGCGGCTCCTGATCGCTGTCGGCAGGAACCTCCGCGTCTTCGGCCCCGAGGGAGAGGGCACTGTCGAGGCCATCCCCGACGCTGCCGCTGAGGCGCGCGCAGCGTGGGACACCTTGGCCGAGCAGCTTGAACAGGCAGAGGCGGAGCGGGACGAGCGGCTGACGCTCGCCGAGTCGTCCCATCTCGCCAGGCGGTGCGACGACGTGGTGGCGGAACTGGAACGCGTTCGCCAGATCCGCGACGACATGCAGCGGGAGCTGAACGGGCAGCAGGCCGACATCGACAGCCTCCGGCGCGGCAACGTCGCCTACGCCGCTGAGAATGGCGACCTGCGGCGGCGGCATGACGAACTCTTCGCGGCCCACAACGCTACGGTCGCCCACCGCCGTGCTGTGCAGCGCGCCAACGCCGACCTCCGCGATGAGGTGACCCAGCTCCGCGCGGCTGGCCGGGCGGAGGCCCACCGCCGGCACGACCTCGTGTTCAACGGCATCTCCCGGGCGCTCGGAGAGCAGCAGGTGTTCGTGCCGCTGTCGGTGCGGGAGCGGTGCGCGGAGGCCGCTCTGGCAGCGCTCGACGGCACCCCGGGCCGCCGCGCTCCCGAGCCGGGTGAGGACGCCGACCGGCTGCACCAGCGGATCGCCGCGGTGGCGCAACGCGAGTACGACAACAGCGTCACCACGGACGGCAAGGTCGCGCACTCGGAGTTCCTGGGGTCGCGTATCGCCGCTGAGCTGATCAAGCGGTTTGGGCTGCTGCGGATGGAGCAGGCCGCAGCGATGGTTCTCGCCGCCCGCGAGAACGGGCGGGCCGACGACCCGGACGAGTTCGCCGCTGGCTACGCCGCCGCTGTCACGATGCTGCGGGATGGCGACCGGTACCGGGCGTGGTGGTCGCCGTCGCGGTCGTACCCGTCCGGGGCGGTCCGCCAGCAGCTCGCCGACTACCTCGAAGCGGCCGGTCCGCAGGGCGCCGACGTCCAGACCGCCCACGACGAGATCAACTGGTCTCACGAGATCGAGCTTGCCGCCGACGGCACCTGGGCTATCTGGCACCACGACGGATGCCCCGCCCGGCAGTTCGGGGTCTGCCTCGTCTGGGAGCGCGCCGCCAACTGGGTCGACGGTGGCGCTTTCACCGCCGTACGAGGCCACCGCTACCGATGCGGGGTCGACGACGCAGAGCGGTTCATGCTCGGCCCCCGGGTGGAGAGCTGACGTGGACGTCCAGCAGCCCGCTCCGGAACCCACCCCGCCGCTGCGCTGCCAGGGCCGCAGTGTCAGCGGCTCCGGCCACGCCGAAGGACGGCGGCGAACGTCGGACGGCGGTACGTGCAACGTCGCCGCTCCGCCATCGTGGAGCGGCGACAGGCGGAACGGCAGCGACTCGCCCGCGACATCGTGGATCGGGCCGCCCAGGTGGCCGCGACTGCCGGTTACTCGCTTGCTTGCGCGGGCGAAGGCCCAACGGGTCGGCCCCGGCACGCCGAGGACCCGATCGGCTGCCGCAACAACGGTTCCGGCTGCCTGTGCCCATGCCACGACGAGACGGCCCCAGCGTGACCTCCCGCTCCCTCCCCCGCTGCCCGGTGTGCGCCACACCGGTCCAGGTGCTCCGCGTCAGCGTCGGCGTCGTCGCCGCGTACCCATGCCTGCACTGGCTCACCCCTGGGCAGGCCGACGACGCCCAGGTGTGGGCCCCGCTCACCGCCACGCGTCGTCGGTGCGGCTGCTGGCCGGGCCGGGACTGCTCCGCACTGCACCCCGCCGCCTTCCTTCCCACCGCCGAACAGGAGAAATGACCATGCCGAAGAATCCGAAGAAGCCACAGTTCGGCACGCCGGTGGCGCGCTGCCGCCTCAACATCGTGTGCGACGGCGCGACCACCGGCCTGGAGTTGCGTCCCGTGAAGGTCGGCGAGGCGACGACGTTCGCCCGCGCGTGCGAGGCGTGCGCGGACCACAGCGCCAACACGCCCGCACCGGTCGAGGTGACGTCGTGACGGTCCGCGCAGTCGTCACCCGGGACGTACTCGGGATCGCCGTCCAGATCGGCCGGCAGACCAGCGGCGGCACGCTCATGCTCCGCTACACCGAGGATGCCGCGCACCTCGCCGAAGGTTCGGCATGGCCGGAACCGTCGCTGCGCCTCGAAGAGGACGTAGCCCGCGCCTTGTTCGACGCCCTCGCCGAGCACTTCGGTCAGGCCGCCGGAGGCCGTCAACAGCGCGCCGACTTCGTGCACGAGCGGGGCCGGGTGGACCTGCTGATCGGCATGGTCGGCGGTGCCCTGACGGCTGCTCAGGCTGGGCAGCTACGTGAGGAGCGGCAGTGATCCGCCGTCTCGTCTGGTGGGCCGTCGCGCTACGCCGGCTGCTCGGCCGCTGCGACGTGTGCGGGGCGCGGCTGTGCTCGGTGTGGGCTGCGGGCCTGGAAGACAGTCCGAGCCCGGCCGTGGGCATCCTTCACCGGGGCGTGTCGTGATCCCGGCCCTGCCCGAGCCGGACTGCCGGTACGGCTACACCGCTGCCCAACTCGAAGCGGTCCTCGGCGACCAGGTCGACGCCTTCGGCCGGTGGATCGACGGCCAGACGATGAGCATCTGCGACGGAGCCGTCTACGACCCCGAGTCGAGGGTCAACGTGCCGACGGGCTGCGGTCCGCACGGTGTGGTGGCGTACGGCCACGACCTGCGGCGGTTCCTCGCTGGCCGCCGCCCACTGGACTGAGCCATGACCTTGCCGGGCCTTCCGGGCGTACTCGCCGTTCCGCTCCGCTGCCGCTGCTGCCACCGGCCTGTGCCGACGGGCGTGCTTCATGACGGCTACGGGGAGAAGTGCGCCCGGAAGCGCGGCCTGATCCCGCCCAAGCCGCGAGCGGTCCGGCCGAGGTCAACGGCGGGTGCCGAGGGGCCGGGGCTATTGGCGTTCCTGTCGGCCCTGCCGCCGGTCACTGAGGGTGAGGCCGAAGAGAACGCGGACGTGAACGCGGACGTTACTGGCGAGTTCGAGGCAGGCGAATCCCCGGCCCGACACCCCCCGACCACGGCAGGGCCGCCGCAGAACACGAAACCCCGACCTGCACACTTACACACAGAGTCACGAAACGAGCACCCATGAACATCCTCGACACCATCAACCGGGCCATCGACGGCCGCTGCCCGTGCGGCGAGCAGCCCCGGCTCGGCTCCGCGTACTGCGGCGACGACTGCAAACCCACGCACGTCGGCGACGACACCGACACCCGCTCGTCCGGTCGGCTCGCCACACCGGCCCGCTGGCGACCCGGACTGACCATCACCGACGACGCCGAGTTCGGCTACGAACCGATCGCCGCCGACACCCACTACGAAGGCCGGTACTTCGCGCGCCTCCTCCGCCCCCGCGACACCGACGCCCTGCACCTGCGCCTGGACGACGGGCATCGGTGGGTGGGCCACACCATCGACGGTTTCGACGGATCGTTCCCGCCGCCCATGGTCGCCCGGATCAAGCGGGGGTGGCGGCGTCTGGAACGGCAGTTCGGCGACTCCGAACAGGCCGTGATCGAGGCCCCACCGCCGGACCTGCGGCCCGACCTCCTGCGCGAGGTACCCGCCGAGGTGCAGTTGGAGTGGCAGTGGTGGTGCGACACCTGCCGCCAGCCGCTCCCGACCGCCCGCTGGCACGGCGACATCCCGTACCACCTGCTCGACGACTACATGGACTTCCACCGCATTATCCGCCGCGACGCCGACGGCGTGGTCCGTGGCCTTGACGACGTGATCCGCCGCGCGCTCGGCATGATCTCGCAGCGCACCGACGCCGCCCGAGCCGCCCTCGGCATCCCCGCCTGGCAGCGTCGTTGCCGGACCTGCGGCGAGTACGGCGAGCCCAGGTACGGTGCTCGGCCGGTAGGCGGACCGCAGCCCATCGGCGGCGGCGCGATGGTGATGGCGCTGGAACCCTGCCAGGAGTGCCGGCACTGCGGCAGCCGCTACCCCGGCCCGTTGCTGGCGGTGTCCACCGAGTACCGGCCCGACCGCGCCGAGTGGCACTACGCGATGCGCGCCCGCGTGGGCGGCAGTCAGCACGGCTATCGCGCCGTCGTGCGCGATGAGGAGTTGGAGGAGCACCCCAACCCGGTCGCCTACCTGCGCCGCCAGTGGGACCGCATGGAGGCCCGGCTGCTGCGCGCGATCGCCGACCACGAGGACGGCCCGTCGAGCGACGAACTGGACCGCCAGCAGGCCGCCGTGGACGCGGGAGGCGCAGTCCTGCACGTCGGGCCGCCCGCAGCCGACCCGAACGATCAGGCCGCATGGCGGGAGGTCGGCACGGTCGACAGCGACGGCCTCACCTACGACGTGTCCGCGTCGCAGTGGACTCCGGACACGCCGAACGTTGACCGCGAGCAGGCGCAGCACACCGTGAACGCCGCAATCCGCGCCGGGGACCGAATCATGAACTCGATCGCGGCCCGCCTCGCCCCCGTCATGGCGGCAATGCGGGACGTCGCCCGCCGCTTGCCGCCGGTCCATGCCCGCGAGCAGCCGCCCGCCGACCCGATGCAACGGGCGCTGTGGCTGCGCCGGCACCGGAACACCGGTCCCGCGCCGGACCGGCTCGACGGGCGCAGGAACCGCCGGAACGGGGGCCACTGATGGGCGAACTCGTCCGCACCCTCTCCGAGACCGACAAGCCGCTCTGCCCCAACACCGGCCCCGTAGCCAACGAGGCACACCAGACGTACACCCGGACCCTGAACGCCTTCTACGACGCGGCCGACAAGAACGACGACAGCGAGATGCCCGAGGCGGTCGAGAAGGCGTACCAGGGGGCCGCGTACGGGCGGATGACGGACCGCATGGACCTGTTCCGGTATGGCGTCGGCTTCGCCCAGGGCAGCCAGTACGTGAGGGTTGAGTCCTGGTGGTGGCAGTGCCGGATCTGCGGATTCGTCCTGCCCGCGCAGCGCACCCCGGAGAACACGCGGTGAGCGGCGACCTGTCGACGTGGCTCACCGCCCAGATCGACGCCGCCGAGGCACGTACCCGGGAGCGGCTCTACTGGGCACAGCAGACGATCCTGACCTTGAAAGATCCGAGGCTACTCGGCAAGTACATCCCTGGCTGGCACGACTGGCCCGACGTCGAGCGCGTCTGCACGGAACGACTCGCGGAACTCGCCGCGGCCCGCCGCATCCTCGACGCGCACGCCGACGCACTCCGGATGCATCGCCTCATGAGTGAAGCCGACGACGACGCCAAGTGGGATTGGCTGTTCAAGAGCGAGGCGCTCGAAGGCGCCGTGCGTCTGCTCGCTGTGCCGTACGCCGGACAGCCCGGCTACCGCGACGAGTGGAGGACCGATGCCTGACGCCCGCTGTTCCGCAGGTAGCCCACCCGACCGATGCTGCGTCGGAAAACCACCGTGGGACGTCTTCACCGTCATGACCTACGGCGAACCCCTACGTCAGGTGGTCATCAACACGGCCGCCGAAACCGGCATCGAGCCCCACCAACTCGACAGCCACGTTGAAGGCGTCCACGGCTGGGAGCCACACGATGTCGGCTACGCCCATGCTGTCCGCCAGGCCGCCGACTGTCTCCTGCGGGGAGGATGCTCGTGACCGGCTTCCGTCCGCCGTGGGCGCCCTCGCTGAACGCCGTCTTCGGCATCCCCGTCTGCTACGACGCCGACCAACCCGACGGCACGGTACGCCTCGACCTGGACCCGGGCGAGCCCCGCCACATCGCCCGCATCTGGTCGGCAGCCTGCACACCGGACCAGGTGCGGTTCACCGCCGAGCAGACGGCGCGGATCCGCGACCACTACTCGGCGATGAACGAGCGCGCCGCCCGCGCCCTGATCGACTATCAGCGGCTCCTGGCGCAACTCGGCCCGCGCTCGCCGTCCGCGTACGAGCTGGCCGACCCGTCGTGCTCGTGCTCCCACGTTGACGCAGTCACCGGCCATCACCCACTCAGCCAGCACCCGGACGGGGGCCGCTGTACCGGCGTCGACTCGTACGGGTTGCCCTGCCAATGCCCGAGCTTCGAGCTGCACGAAGAGACCGAATCCGTGATCAACGAAAGGACATGACCATGCCCGACTCGACCACCAACCTGAGCCCTGTCCCCCGCTGCCCGATCCACGGCGAGATGGCTGCCCGCCCCGGCGACCAGTACACGGCGGAGCAGCGCGTGTCCGGCACCTGGTACGACTGCCGCGACATCGAGTGCGACGCCACAGCGGTGCAGGGCGAGGGCGGCGCCTGGATCGACAGCCCTGCGCAGACTCCGGCCGCCGGCACCCGCGAGCACGCCCACATTCCCGGGGCGGAGGGTTCCGTCGACCCGTTCCCCGGCCAGTACGGCGGGTGGCACGTCTACGCCCGTGACGTCCACTCCGGCGCGGGGAACTGCGTGTGCGGGCAGCCGGTCGGCGACCGCCGCCACGTCGAGGCTGCGCCTGGCGTGCCTGTCCCCGCAGCCCTCCGGTGGTGACAGATCACAAGGGGCAGGACGTGGTCCCGTCGGCTGTGAGGCCGCCCCGCGCCACGGCTCGACCGTTGCCGTGGGCGGAGTGGCAACAGCTCGCTGGCGCCCACCCCACCCTGCTCACCACTTCGTCCGAGCCGCCCCACCGCCAGCCGGCCGACGCCGAAGAAGAAGACGGCAGCGAGGAAGAGCAGGACTACTTGATCCCCACGGGTGCCGTGTGGCTGGCCAGCATGGTCTGGCTCGGCCTCGGCCTCGCCTACAACAACGTCGTGCTGCTCGCCGTCGGCTGCGTCCTGGCCGCGGTGATGGCCCGCCGCTGAACACAGCGGTGGCGGCCAGCCCCCCAGCCGACCGCCACCAACGATCCCCCCGGACGCCTCGAACGTCCCCCGGACCTGCGCCAACAGTAGCCGCGCACGCCGGAGGACCACCATGCCCCACACCCGCGCCTGCCCCGTCGACTGCGCCTGCCACACAGGCCCCTACACCCCCTGCGACGTCACCGGCGGCTGCGGCAGCCACGGATGCCAACCCGCACCCACCGGCACCTGCCCCGCCTGCCAGAAACGCGACCCCGAATACGGGTCCGTCTGCGAACCCTGCCGACGCTGGCTACCCGTCGCCCTCGCCAGCATCCCCGAACTCGCCGCCCGCCTCGCCGACGAACTCATCCCCGCCGACGACAGCCACGACACGCACGTGCTCGTCTGCCGAACCTGCGGCCTCAGCGTCCCGCCCGACGCCGCCCGCCACCCCGGCCGCCCCGAGTTCGACCACTCACCCAGCGGACAGTGGCACGGCGGCTGGCTGCCCCGCCGCATCATCCGCCGCGCCGCCGGCCCAGCACCCGCCATCGCCCCCGACGCCATCGTCACCGGCGGTGGAGCCGAACCAGGCACCCCCATCAACCTGCACCTGCACGACCTGCTCGGCGACGTGGTCCGCGACGGCGGACGCGCCATCGACATCACCGGCGACAACTGGATCCCCGCCAGCAACCTCACCCCCGTCGCCGTCAACCACGACCGCTTCGAGGTGACGTACCACCGGGAGGAACACGCCGACGGGACCGTCACCGCGCACCGCGAACACCGGCACATCCGCCAGCGGGTCACCGTCACCGACCGCCGACAGCGACGCGACACCAACGGGCACAAGGTGATGGTGCCCGCCGGTGACCAGATCGGCGCACTACCCATCGCCGTCGTACTCGACCAAGAAGTCCGCGCCTGGATCGACGCCGACGCCCCCGGCTCCCGCTACCGGCCCAACCCCACGATCCCCGACCTCGTGCAGTGGCTCGCCCGACGTCTCGACTGGGCGTGCGACCACTACCCCGGCATGGACGCCTTCGTCGTCATGCTGCGGCAGGTGCGCGGACAGGCGATGGCCGCGCTCGGCGAATTCGACCCGGAAGCCGAGCTGTGTGACGGCGTCGAGTGCGACCGCTGCCACCTGCGCATGTTGTACCGCCGCCAGGACGGCACCGGCGACGTCGAATGCCACAACCCCGACTGCCGGCGCGTCATGCGTGCCGCCGAGTACCGGGACCACCTGCGCGAGATCGCCCCCCAAGCGCGCCAGAAGCGCCCCCGCAACCGGGTGTGATCGGCGTGTCACCCACCCTCTATCGCCAGCCCGTTCAGCAGGCTTTATGGTTGGCGGTGGCAGAGTCTGCCCTTCACCCGTCCAGGAAGCCCCGCAGCCGTCCACGGCGCGGGGCTTCCTCGCGTACGCGGCAGGGGGTGACCGTGCCCCCTGCCGCCAACCCGGACGCGAAACTCACCGCCCGGCAGCTCGCGCTCGCGCTCGGCGTGACGCCCCAGCTCGTAAACACCTGGCACACCGACGGCTACCTGACCCCCGGTGGCGACCGCGTCTATCTGCCGGAGGCGGGACGCAACTGGAAAGGCCACCGCCAGTTCAGGTACCTCGACGCCGCGAAGGCCGAGGCCGCTACCCGCCGGTCGGCGCGGTCCCACCGCAAGCCCCGTACCGCCGAGGAGTGGGCGGAGACGGACCGCAACGCGTCCCAGGTCGCTGGTCGCCAGCAGTGCGCGTAGTTGCGCAAACGAGCCTCGACGGCCGCGAGCACGCAGAGGCGTCCTCCTAGTTTTCTCCCAGTTGCTCCTAGGGCTGGGAGCAACCGGCGTGCGCTTCGGAGGTCAGCGTTGCCGTCTCGCTGTAGCCACTGCCTCCGCACCGACCATGGATTCGCCTGCTGCGGCAACCTCTTCGACCCATGCCCCATCGATCACGGCCCAGCCCCGCAGCCGGCGCGCACCGCCCGCCAACACGGGCCGGTGCAGCGCCCCCGGCCGCCGCGCCGCCTAGACGCACCCGCCGCCCGTAGGTGACCCGCGAGCCGACTACTTCACCTGCTTCAACATCGCGTCGGCACCGGTCAGGTACAGCACGTCGCGGATGCCCTCGACCGCCGGCAACCGCACCGCCACCACCAACGCGTCGAGCTGGTCGACGGGCACCACCGCAGACTCCACGATCGTCGCCGTCCGGCCCACCGGTAGCTGCGTCCCCGGCTCCCGCCTCAGGCCCTTCCGCTCCGCCTCGTCCGGGTCGTCGTAGCTGTAGCCGACCTCCTGCTGCGCCTCAGCGCGCAGGTCCCCGTACAGCACCGTCGTGTAGCGGATCGGGCCGAGCGGCAGCAGCGCGTCGGTGTTGTTGGTGACGTCGAGCGTCACCCTGACGACCGCCTGCCCCTTCGGGATGTCGACGCCCCACGCGCTCGGCACGTGCTCGACGGCGGTCGCCCTGGCGACCAGCCCGTCCGGCCAGGTGCCGCCCTCACCCGCCGGCCGCTCGAAGATCGGCAACAGGTCCCCGGTGCCGGTCGGGTCGACGGCATCACCCGGCCTGCTCGCCCGGGGCGCGTCGGCCGACTCCGCCGTGCACCCCCCAGTCAGCGCCAGCAGGACCACCACAGCAGCAACAGATCGGTGTCTACGCATCCGGCCAGGATCGTCCCTGACCTGCCCGGCGGCGCGACAGCGCCACACACCCCCACACGGACCGTGACCGGACTGCAACAGGGGGTGTCACCCGCAGTGGAGTACATCGAAACCCGCGACGTCGGCCTGGACGAGCTGACCCCGTTCCCCGGCAACGCCCGCCGAGGTGACGTCGAAGCCATCCGGATGTCGATCCGCAAGACCGGCCAGTACCGGTCCATCGTCGTCCGCGACACCGGCGGCACGTTCGTCATCCTCGCCGGAAACCACACCTTCCAGGCCGTCGGCGCTGAGGGCCACGACACGATCCGCTGCGAGATCATCCGCTGCGACGACACCGAGGCCCGCCGCATCAACCTCGCCGACAACCGGTACTCGGAGCTCGGCACCACCGACCGGGACGCCCTCGCTGAGCTGCTGTCGTACCTCGACGAGGACTACGAGGGCACCGGCTACAGCACTGCCGACGTGGAACGCCTCCTCACGCCTCCCGCTCTCGACGCAGACGATGCGGCACCACCCAGCGAGTTCCCGTCCTACGACGACGAGACGATCTCCACCGAACACCAGTGCCCGAAGTGCGGCTACCAGTGGTCGGGCAAGTCCGGCCCGGCCGACGCCGGCAGCGACTCCTGATGTGCGGCCTCATCGGCGGCTACCGGGCGGCGCTCGACCAGCAGGCCGCGCTCGCGGCGATCGCCCATCGCGGACCGGACGGCTCAGGGTGGCAAGTCATCGGCGCCACGACGCTCGGCCACACCCGCCTCGCGATCCAGGACCCTCGCGACGTCGCCGCCCAACCGTTCCCGTCCGGTGCCGTGACGCTCACCTACAACGGGGAGGCGTACAACGCCCCCGCCCTGCGCGAAAAACTCGAGTCCGAAGGGGTCGGCGGGTGGCGCACGACCGGTGACACCGAACTGGTCGCTGCGCTCCTCGACCGCCACGGGCACGCCGGCCTGGACCGGATCGAGGGCATGTTCGCTGCCGCCTGGCACGACACCCGCACCGGCACGTGGCTGGCCAGGGACCGGCACGGCAAGATGCCGCTCTACGCCGTGCGGGCCGGGCAACGCTGGCTGTGGGCGTCGGAGTTGAAGGCCCTCCCGGTGGGTGTGCCCGCTGTCGCCGTCGCGCCCGGCACGGCCGTGCACGTTGACACCGGCAAGGTGCACCGGTGGGCGCGGACACGCCCGCCGCTGCCTCCCGAACCGCAGGCGCTGCGCCGTGCCCTGCGGGACGGTGTCGCAGCCCGCCTACTGTCCGACCGGCCCGTCTGCTTCCTCCTGTCCGGCGGCCTGGACTCGACGTTCGTTCTTGCGCTCGCCCGCGAGATCCACCCCAACCCGGTCGCCTACACCGCCGTCTACGACCCGGGCAGCGCCGACCTCGCGGCGGCCCGCCGCGTCGCCGCTCACCTCGACGTGCCGCTGGTAGAGATACCCGTCCCGCACCCGACCACTGCCGCGATCACCGCCGCCGTCCGCACCATCGAGATCCCGATGAAAGCCCAGGTGGAGATCACCCTCGCGAACCTGCCGCTGGCACGAGCGATCGCCTGCGACGGCTTCCGAGTCGTCCTGTCCGGCGAGGCAGCCGACGAGCTGTTCGGCGGGTACGGCAACCTCATCCGCGCCGCCCACGGCGCCGACGACGCCACCTGGCGGTCGCTGCGCCACGCCCAGGTCGACAAGATGGGCCGAGGCAACTTCATGCGCGTCAACAAGGTGTTCATGGCCGCCGGGGTCGAGGCCCGACTGCCGTTCATGCACCGCGAGGTGGTCGACCTGGCGTTGGCGGCCGGGCTGCGGGACTGCCCACCGGGCAAGGGCCTGTTGAAGCGGGCCGCCGCCGGTCTCGTCCCAGACTGGGTGATCAAACGGCCGAAGGACACGTTCCAGGGCGGCACGCGCATCGCTGACGCCGCCGCCCGGGTGGTGTCGAACCCGGTGCGGTTCTACAACGCGGAGGCCCGCCGACTGTTCGGCTACCTGCCGAAGGGGTGACGAATGCCCCGGTCGAAGGATCTCCGTACGCCGGCTCCTGACGGTCCCGGACTGGTACTGCGCGATCCCGGCTGCGGCCAGTTCTTTCACCGGACACTCAACCGACCCGCGCCGACGATCATGGCGCAGGGATTCGGAGGGTGCGGCCACGAGCAGTTCGGTCTCGTCAACACCGACGTCGGGCCCGTCGACCCCGAAACGGGTCAGGAGCTCGACATCACCCGCTGCCAGGTCGGCCAGTTCGCCGGCACACGGGTCCGCAGGTTCACGCTCGGGGAGCTGCGGCGGCTCGGCGGGTTCCCCGACGACTACGTCATGTCCGGCAGCTACAAGCAGCGCTGGGAACGCATCGGACGGGCTGTCCCGCCGGTGATGATGGCGCACCTCGCCGCGGCGATCCGCGACCGCATCCTCACCCCGACGGCAGGAAAGGCGGCAGACGTGGCGAAGCCTCCCTACCGGGTGCCGAGCATGACCGAGATCCGTGACCTGCCGTGGAACGGCCTGAACGTCGTGTCGACGTTCTCCGGCGGCGGCGGCTCATCGCTGGGCTACCGGATGGCCGGCTACCGCGTCCTCTGGGCCTCCGAGTTCATCCCCGCAGCCCGGGAAACCTACCTGGCCAACGCCGCCCCCTACACGAAGGTGGACGGCCGGGACGTCCGGCAGGTCACCGCCGCCGACCTGCTGGCCGCCACGGGCCTCCAGGTCGGAGAACTCGACCTGTTCGACGGCTCTCCTCCGTGCGCGTCGTTCTCGACGGCAGGCAAACGCGAAGCCGGATGGGGCAAGGTCAAGAAGTACAGCGACTCGGCGCAACGCACCGATGACCTGTTCTTCGAGTTCGTACGTCTCATCACCGGCGTGCAGCCCAAGGTGTTCGTCGCCGAGAACGTGTCCGGTCTGGTGAAGGGCTCCGCGAAGGGCTACTTCATGGAGATCATGCGCGCGTTGAAGGGCGCCGGCTACCGGGTCCGGGCGCAACTCCTCGACGCGCAGTGGCTGGGCGTGCCGCAGGCCCGGCAGCGCCTCATCTTCGTCGGCGTCCGCAACGACCTCGGCAAGGACCCGGTGTTCCCGGCACCACTGCCGTACCGGTACACCGTCCAGGACGCGCTACCGCACATCCTCGCGCAAGGCGACAACGGCGGCTTCGGCGGCGGCTCGATGCGGGCCAGCGACCACCCGTCACCGACGATCGGCGCGACCCCGCAGACCGGCAACGGCCGCTTCCCGCCCTCACGCGTCGAGGTGCGGATGATCCACGACACATCCGGCCAGTTCTCCAACGGCGACTTCACCCACAAGGCCTGCCCCACGATCGTCACGACCCCCGGGCACTACCACGTGCGCGGCAACAATGGCGTGGGACGTCAGGACCGCGACCCGGAGACAGGCAAGCCGCTCACGCTCAACCTGGGCCCGAAGGCCGTACCCGACGGCTTGGGGCAGGGACGGTGGGCACGGAAACTCGCCCTCGGTGAGGTCCGCCGCATCTGCGGTTTCCCCGACGACTTCAAGCTCACCGGCACCTACGAGCAGCGGTGGGAACGCATGGGCCGCGCCGTGCCGCCGGTCATGATGTCCCACATCGCTGCCACGGTCCGGGACCGCATCCTCGGCCCCATCCGGAAGGGAGCAGCGACGGCATGACCAGCGACGTCGCCGAGCAGTTCGACGCCGGCAAGTGGGAGTTCACCCCCGAGGTGACAGAGGTGTTCGACGAGCACGTCCGCGCGTCGGTGCCGTTCTACGACGCGATCCAGGATCTCGTCGCCGAGGCTGCGGACTGGCTGTGCCCTGCCGGGTCGCTCATCGCTGACCTGGGCGCGTCGACCGGCACCACCGTGGGGCGAATCCTCGACCGCCACCCCGACCGGCAGATCCGCGCCGTCTTGTACGACGAGCAGCCAGCGATGCTCGGCAAGGCCACAGCCCGACTGGTTGACCCGGTCGCGGCCGGGCGGGTCAACGTCCACGCCCGCCGGTTGCAGGACGGCCCGTTCGTGCACGACGAAGCGGACCTCACCCTGAGCCTGTTCACGCTGCAGTTCCTGCCCTGGCGGGACCGCAGCACAGTCCTGGCCGCCGCCCACAAGGCATCGGCCTCGACAGGTGCTCTGCTCGTCGCGGAGAAGGTCCGCCCGGTTGACCCCCGCTGGGCTGAGATCGCAGCCGAGGTGTCGCACGACTGGAAGGCCACGCACGGCATCACCGCTGACGCGATCCGCGCCAAGGCTCGCGCACTGCGCGGGGTTCTGGCTCCCGCGCCGCTGGATGCCCTCACCGCGGCGGTGCGTGACGCTGGCTGGCACCAGCCGGAGGTGCTGTTCCGCTGGCATCAGTGGGTGCTGATCGGCGCGTACGCGACGCCGCCTGACGGCATCAGCCGGTAGGCGGAGTCGCGGACCATGCCCGCATCCCGCGCCCAACGCGCCGCCACCGCCGACCGCCGATCCAAGGCCATCGCCATGCGGCTGGCCGGCCTCGACTACCCGACCATCGCTGACCGCCTCGGCTACGCCGACCGCGCCGCCGCCCACAAGGACATCACCCGGGCGATGGAGGCCGCAGTACAGGAGATGAGCCGCAACGCGGACGTCCTGCTCCAACTTGAGCTGACCCGCCTCGACCGCCTCCAAGCCGGCGTCTGGGCCGCAGCCGCTGCCGGTGACATCAGGGCAGGTCACCTGGCCCTCGCCATCATCGACAGGCGGTGCAAGCTGCTCAAGCTCGACCCGGCGATCCGCCACGAGGTGGTGACCCTCGGTGCCATCGAGCAGGAAATCGAGCGCCTCAGCCAAGAACTCGCCGAGCTTGACAGCGGTCAAGCTGACGAGGCTGCTGGAGCTGCGTCGTCTACGTGAGCTGAAGGTCGCCCGCGAAGCCGAGTTGCAGGCACGCCGTGACGCCGAGGCCCGAGAGCGCCGGGAAGCCGAGGCGCGGGAGCGTCGGAAGGCACTGCGGGAGCGGTGGCCGTCACCGCTGGACATGGGCGAGGAACTGGACCCGCCGCGCGTCGACGAGAACGACGAGCGCATCGGGGTGTGGCGCACGCCCGCCCTGGAACTGATCAACGCGTCGCTGGTCGACCTGGCCGAAGGGCACGAACGGAAGATCGCGACGTTCATGCCCCCGCAAGAGGGCAAGTCCACCATCACCTCGTACTGGTTCGTCCTGTGGCTGCTGGTGTGCGTCAACCCTGACCTACGAATCCTGATCGTGTCCTACAACGACTCGATGGCTCGCCGGTGGGGATCGGACCTCAAGAACGCGCTGGAGCGCTGGTCCGGCGCGGACGGCTACGTGGACCTCGGCCTGCGGCTCCGCAAGGACTCAAGGGCTGCGGGTCGCTGGAACATCGCCGGGTACCGAGGGCAGGTCTACTGCGCCGGCCTCTCCGGCGGCGGCATCACCGGCAAACCGGGTGACGTCATCATCGTCGATGACCCGCTGAAGAACATGAAGGAAGCCCAGTCGGAGAAGATCCGCGAGACGGCGTTGAGCGCCTACCAGTCGGTGATCGTGCCCCGCATGGGCAGCCCGAACGCCAAGCTCGCCTGGATCCAAACCCTCTGGCACGAAGCCGAACCCATCCAAAAGATCATCGCCAACGAAGGCGACCAGACCACCGGCGGCCGGTGGAAGGTCACCCGCATTCCCGCCGTAGCCGAAGAGGACAACGACATCCTCGGCCGGCGGCGCGGCGAAGGCATGATCTCCGCCCGTGGCGACAAGGACTGGGCGCAGGTCCGCAAGGACGTCGGCGAGTACGTGTTCGGCGCCCTCTACCAGCAGAGGCCGAGCCCCGCCGAAGGCAACCTGTTCAAGCGCATCTGGTGGCGGTACTGGTCGCCCGGAGCTGGCACCCGCATCAACCTCGGACCCCGCACCTACGACCTGCGGGACTGCTGGCGGTTCGCCACCGTCGACCTCGCGGCGTCCACGAAAACCTCGGCCGACTGGACGGTCATCTCCGCTTGGGCGCGCACCATCAACGGCGACCTGGTCCTACTCGACCGGGTCCGTGCGCGCATCGGCGAAGCCGAGCACTTCACCCACGCCCGTTCACTCGTGGAGCGGTGGAAGCTCGACACCGTCTTTGTGGAGGCCACCCAGCACGGCCTGACGCTGGTCCGGGAGGCCACGAACGCCGGCATCCCCATCACCCCACTGGAAGCCGAAACCGACAAGGTCACCCGAGCGCTACCCGCCTCGGCGTGGTGCTCGAACGGCCGCATCTGGCTTCCCGCAGGCGCGTGGTGGACCAGGCTGTGGGTCGACGAGCACGCCGCCTTCCCAACCGGCCGTAACGACGACCAGGTGGACACCCTGTCCTATGCCGTCCGCGTCTCGGTCACACGCCCAGCCCCTGCGCTGACGCCCACCGCCACCGTCACGGACGTCCGCCAACCCGGAACCGGTATAGGCGGCCGCCCAGACGACGGTGAGGAATGGATCGACTGGGAGACCTCCAACCCGCTGTGACCCGGTGAGGAGGTGGCAGTAGATGACCGCCCCCGCCTCCCTGGTCGGCATGGTGTCCGACACTCAGTACGGGACGCTCGTCACAGACGCATACGAGCACCTGCCGGAGCTGCTGTACCCGCAGTCGGTGCAGGTGTACGCGCGGATGCGCCGCGACGCCCGACTCACCGCGATCCTCGACGGCTACGGGTTGCAGCTCCGGCGGGCACAGTGGCAGTTGGACGGCACCGGCTGCCGACCCGAGGTCGTGCAGCTCGTCTCCGACAGCCTCGGCCTCAACGTGGCCGGCCAGGACGCCGGAACCGGCGCGAAGCTGCGCGGGGTCAGTTGGAACGATCACCTGCGGGCGGCACTGCTGTCCCAGGTGTGGGGCCACTACGGCTTCGAGATGGCCGTCGACATCGGGGACGACGGGAAGGCCCGCCTGTCGGTGCTCGCCGAGCGGCCCCCCGTCACCGTCACCGCGATCCATGCCGACCCGAAGTCGGGTGCGCTGCTCGGCGTCGACCAGTTCCTCACGGATGCCCGGCAGCAGGGGCCGCAGCTCAAGGCGAACCGGCTCGTCTGGTACTCGCGGAATCGTGAGGGCGCGGCGTGGCAGGGCAACAGCCTGCTGCGGGCGGCGTTCGGACCGTGGCTCATCAAACGCGAGATGATCACCGTGTCGGGGATCTCGAACCGCCGTTGGGCCGCAGGTGTGCCGGTGGCCGAAGCGGTCGCCGGCACGAATCCGTCGCCGGAGCAGATGACGGCGGCGCAGCGCGTCGCGTCGGCCGCGCGGGCAGGCGACCGGGCCGGGCTGGCGATGCCACCCAACTTCGTCTTGAAGATCATCGGCCTGTCGGGTTCCGTTCCCGACACCCTCGGGTTCATCCGGTTCCTCAACCAGGAAATGGCCGGCAGCGTGCTGATGCCCCACCTGGACCTCGGCACCGGCGAATCCGGCAGCAGGGCGCTCGGCACCGCGTTCATCGATAGCTGGACTCTGGCCCTTGAGTCTGAGGGCGAGTTCATCGCCGACACCATCACCCGCCAGTGCGTCGCCCGCCTGGTCGACTGGAACTGGGGACCAGACGAGCTGTGCCCCAAGGTCGTCGTGTCCGGCGTCGGCTCCCGACGCGAGGTCACCGCCGAGAGCTTGCAGCAGCTCATCTCCTCCGGCGCGCTCGACGCCGACCCCGTCCTCAAGGCGTGGATCCGCCGCGAGTACCGGCTACCCGCGCCCGGCCCGGACGAGCCGCAGCCACTACCGGCCGGACCACCGGCCCGCCTTCCCAAGCAGCCCGGCACCGAGGAAGACACCGGCACCACCGAGGAAGAAGCCCCGGGGGGCGGCGACGGCGTGCGGGTCGCCGCCGCCGCCCCACCGGCCAACGTCGACGTACAGGCCATGGACGACGCCTACCAGCAGGCCGTCACCGGCATGACGCAGGCGTGGCAGCAGCAGTCCGGTCCGCTCATCGCCGCGCTCGCCACCGCCGTGGCGGCGGCTGCGGCCGGTGGCGCGCTCGGCAACCTCACCAGCGTTGCCATCCCCGGCACCGCCACGGCACCGCTCGTGCGGCTGGTCGCCGACGGGATGCTCAGCCTCGCCCGGCAGGCCGCCGAGCAGGCCGCCGCCGAGGTCGTGTCCATCCGCCGTGTCCGCACAACCCTCCCGACCGCGCTCCAGGCACGTATCCGGGCGACAGCCGCCGCGGTGACGGACCTGATCGTCGCCGGCTACCGGTCGGCGGCGGCCCGGGTCGCGCTCACGCAGTCCGCCGCCGTCACGTCGGCCGAGCAGGTGCGTCAGGCGGTCTCGGCCGCGCTCGCTGACCTGTCGATGGCGAAGGAGTCCGGGCTGGTCGCCGGGAACCTCGCTGGTGCGGCCAACGTGGCGCAGGGCCTCGGCCGGGAGCGGGTGTTCCGGGAGCTGCCGGACGGTGTGACGTGGGTGGCGAACGAAACGCTCGACCGCAACACCTGCGGCGCCTGCCGCCGTGCGGACGGGACACGCTACCGGTCGCTGGACGACGCCCTGGCCGACTATCCGACGGTGCTCGGGTATCGGGCGTGCGATGGCCGCTGGCGCTGCCGGGGCTTCATCTACGCCGACCTGGACGACATCGACCCGGCGGTCGCGGAGCCCACGCTGTCCTGACCCGGCCCCCGGCCCGAAAGGGGGGTCGGGTTGGCGCGCGTCGAGATCACCACCGCCGGTCACAGCGTCGTCGTGGACTGCGACGGCCTGCTGGACGAGGTCTCCGGGAAGGCCCTCTACCTGTGGGAGCGGACCCGCGATCCCCGCCTGGACCACGCCTACCCGCCCGGCTTCACGCCGGTCCTTGACCGCGCTGACGGGCCGACCTACACCACGCCGTTCGGCGTCGACCTGCACCACCCGACCAGGAAGGCGGGTGGTGACGATGCCCGTTGAGCTGGCCCGCCGTCCCGGCGTCGAACTCGTCCGGACCGGCACGTGGGACATCTCCACCGGCCGGTGGAAGGCCGCCCGCGAGGATCTGGCCGCCGCCGTGGCCGCCCTGTCGTGCCCGGCCATCGGCAAACCCATCATCAAGATCGGCCACCGTGACACGCGGTTCACCCCGGGCGACGGCGAGCCGGCGATCGGCTGGTACGACAACCTGCGGCTCACCGACGGCGGCCACACCCTCGTCGGCGATCAGGTGGCCCCGGCCTGGCTGACCAGCGTGCAGGCCGCCGCCTGGCCGAACCGTTCGGTGGAGGGCGAGTACCGGTACCGGTGCGGGCTGGGGCACACCCACCCGTTTGTGTTGACCGCTGTGGCGCTGCTCGGCGTCACCCCGCCTGGGGTGGCGACCCTGTCCAGCCTCAACGACGTGCAGCAACTCTTCGGCGTCGCCGCAGGGTTGCATGGCCCGGTCGGTGGCGGGGTCAAGATCGCCGCATCGGTGTCGACGCCGATGGTCGAGGCCGCCGCCGAGGTGCACACCGGGGCGATGGTCGCGCTCATCCCCACCGCCGACGACGCCGCCCGCCTCGCCGTGGACGGTGGTGAGCCGGCCGAGGAGCTGCACGTCACCCTGGCCTACCTCGGTGCCGCCGCCGACCTGTCGGCCGAGGCGCGGCAGGACATCATCGACGCCGTCTCCGCCGCCATCAACGGCGCCCCGGAGGTCCAGGCCGAGGCGTTCGCCCTGTCCGTCTTCAATCCACCCGGGGTCAGCAAGACGGACGGCCGGGACCGGGACGCCTGCATCGTCCTCGGCCTCTCCGGCGACCTCCTCGACGCCATCCACACCCTCGTCAATGACGCCCTCAACTACGCCGACGTACCGATGCCGCAGCAGCACGCACCGTGGCACGCCCACCTGACGCTCACCTACACCGACGACCTCGATCGGCTCCGCGAGCTGGTGGACCGCATCGGCCCGGTGCGCTTCGACCGGCTCCGGATCGCGTTGGGCGGCCAGCACATCGACATCCCGCTCATCGGCGAGCCGGAGCCCGACGAGCCCGACGACGCCGAGCAAGTCGCCGCAGCAGCCCGCGACGAGAACAGCCTCCGCACGTACTTCACGCGCGACCCGGAAGGGCTCAAGCGGTGGGCGAAGAAACGCCACCCCTGGACATCCCTCTACCGCATCGTCCGCAAGCACGTCGGATCAGAACGCGCCAAGCGCATCGCCACGTCCTGGTTCTTCCGGGTCTTCGGCTACTACCCGGGCGACCGCCGCCACCGCAACCGAAAGGTGGCAGCCACCGGCGCGGCCACCCCAACTCATGGAGGTGAAACCACCGTGCCCAACCCTGACCCGAGCCTGGCGGAGCGCATCCACCAGGCGTGGAACGCATCGTCCCCGCCCGAGCAGCAGTGGATCGTGGAGGCCGGCGACGACGAGGTCATCGTCATCGACAACAGCGACCGCAGCCTCAGCCGCATCGCGGTGACGGTCGACGGCGACGCGATCAGCTTCGGACAGCCGACCAAGGTTCGGCCCGCCTACGTGCCGGTCGCCGATCCCGCCCCCGCCGACCGGCTGGTGTTCGCCTCCGCCGACGAGTCCCGTCCACTCGCCCCGCCCGCCGACCCGGCCGCACCCGAGCCCACGCAGCAGCCGGGCGGCCCGGCGACCGAGGACAAGCCCGCACCCACCGACCCCGGAGGCCCCACCCCCACGGGTGCGCCGCCGGCCCCCAAGACCCCGGCCGCCGAGCCGGAGCCCAACACCGAGAAGGGAGAGGACCCCGTGTCCACTCTGAGCACTGAACTGCTCACCCGGCTCGGCCTCGCCGAAGGCGCCGACGAGAAGGCGGCCCTGGCCGCGATCGACGTCCTCAAGACGCAGGCCGAGCAGGCACCCGTGCAGGTCGCCGCCGCAGCGGCAGCCACCGACGAGATGAAGGGCGAGATCGGGCGGCTGTCCGGCGAGCTGGCCGAGATCCGCGCCAGCGCCGCCGCCAGCGCCAAGACCGCCCTGTTCGAGCGGGTCACCCGTGAGGGCCGGATCAAGCCCGCCGACCGCAAGTCGTGGGAGAACCGGTACGACAAGCACCCCGAGGTCATCACCGAGATCCTGGCCTCCATCGCCCCGCAGGCCGCCGTCCCGACCGCCCTCACCGGCCAGGCCGGCAGCGGCGACGAGATCGGCGACGTGGACTCCGAGTACGAGGCCATGTGCGCCGCGATCGACGGCCCGACCGGCAAGGGGGTCTGACCATGGGCGCATACGAGCCGGAGTACCTGTACTCCGACGTGGTCACCGCCACGTTCTCGGCGAACACGACCGGCAAGCAGCTCCTCGTGGTGACCGGCAACGGCACCGTCGGCCCGTCGTCCGCGTCGTCCGCCGCAGTGGTCGGCGTCGCCGCGCACGACGTCGCCGCGAACGCGGACGGCAGCTACTACCCGCGCGGCAAGGTCCACCGCTCGACAGCCGCTGGCGCCATCACCGCCGGAGCCCGCGTCGAGTCCGCCGCAGCGGGTGCCGTCGCCTCCGCGTCCGCCGGAGTCAACAACGTCGGAATCGCCCTGACCACGGCGGCGGACACCGCCGAGGTTCTGTGGATGGAGATCTGACCCCTCACCTGCTCGTGATGCCCGCCGGCACTGGATGACCGGCGGGCATCACCGCATCCGCTTCCTCTAACCCGCACCCCACAGGCCCCACGCGACCGCGTGCCGGGCCTCTTCGTCGTGCCCGCCAGCAGGCCGGGCCGCCTTTTGGAAGGAGCCGGAATGCCCGGCGCTTACCCTCCGGCCAACCCCACGCTGGCCAACGAACTCCTGACCATCCACCGGCTGCTCAAGACGCCGACGTACCTGCGTCGCCGGCTGCGCGGCATCCCCGATCTGCGGTTCGTCGCGGACAAGATCCTCGTCGGCCGGTACCGCTCCAGCGGCGGCGCGGTGATGTTCGAGCAGGGCGAACCGATCATGAACCCCCGGCCCGTCAAGGCCGTGTCGCCCGGCGCCGAGTACCCGCGCGACGTCACCCCCGAAGGCGTCGCCGCGCTCGCGGCCGTCTCGAAGTGGGGCCAGGCCGTCAGCCTCACCGACGAGAAGCTCAAGCGGTCCGTCTACATGGGCGAGGAGCTGAACCGCGCCCTCATCAAGACCGCCAACACCGTCATCAACAAGGTCGACAAGCTCACCACCGCCACCGTGGGCGCGGCCGTGACGCAGAAGGTCGACGCCGCAGCGGCGTGGACCGCCGCCTCGCCGATGCTGTACCGCGACGTGGAGCGGGCCGCCGCGAAGATCGTGGACCGCAACGAGGGCTTCAACCCGGACAGCGTGCTCATGTCGACGGCCAAGTACGCGCTCATGATCTCGGACCCGGCAATCGCGACCCTGCGCAGGCGCGAGACGAGCGACAACCCGATCTACGGCGGGGACATCGAGCGCATCGGCAAGTACAAGGTCCACTACACGTCGCTGTCGAACCTGCCCGCCGACCACGTCTGGGTGTACGACTCCACCCAGCTCGGCGGCATGGCCGACGAGACCGAGGTGGACCCCGGCTACGCCACCATGGACAACGGGCTCCAGTACCAGACCAAGCGGATCGCCGAGCGCGACGCCTGGGACATCTGGGCCCGCCGCATCACCGTCCCGATCGTCCGGGAGCCGTTCGCCGCCTGCTACATCGACGGCACCGGATCGAGCGCGCTGTGACCACGCCGTCCCACATCACCGCCAGCGGCGAGGAGTGACCATGACCTACCAGCTCACAGGCGAAGCCGCCTACATCACCACCACCACGGCCTTCGGCAAGGCCAAGATCTTCACCCACCGGGGCGCACTCATCGCCGACGACGCACCGGAACTGCCGCACCTGCTCAAGATGGGCATGGCCGCGAAGGTCGACGACGAGGTCACCGGCGGTCTCAACGCCGACGGTGACCCGGACGCGGTCGCCGACGGCACGGTGGTCCCGGACCCGTCCGGCACCCAAGCCTTCGTGCCGGCCGAGCAGGCGGAGACGAGCACCGGCCACGGCCAGTCCGTCAGCCTCACCAACGGTGAGGAGTCGGGCGACGGCGACACCGCAGCACGCCGGGAGGCGGCCCGCGAGAAGCTGGCCAAGCTCGGCGGCAAGGCTCCCGACGGCAGGCACAGCGAGGACGTCCTGATCGAGTACCTGGTGGGCCAGGGCTCCAGCTACGACGACCTGGTGAACACCGGCAAGTCGGATCTGCTGGAGCTGGTCAAGTCCCGCCAGCCCTGATCGGCCCGGTGGCCCGGTCGCTGTCGAACAGTGACCGGGCCACCGGTGGCGTGTGCCTCCGCGCGGGCCGCTCTGCGCTGGTGGAGCCACGCCAGGACCGCCAGGGCGACGGTGAGCGCCAAGGCCACACGCAACGCGGTCATGATCGATTGTGGGCCTGCCCCGTACAGCAACGCGCACTGCGCGAGGCCCACGGCGAACACGGCGCGGGCCGTGCCGCGCGACCGCAGCGCCCACCGTTCGGCGGCACCCAAGGCCGCGCCGAGCAGCAACGCGATGAGCAGCATCCCCGCCGGGCCGTAGTAGGCGATGACCGTGCCGAGGATCGTGGGCAGCCAGTCGACGCGCTGACTGAGGCCGTGATCGCGGGCCAGGTACGCCTCCTCCGAACGCTCCTCCAAGCTGCGGCCTGCGACCTTGCCGGGCGCGATGATGCTCGGCACCATCATCGCGAGGTTGTTGCGGACCGTCACCGTCCCGGAGGTCGGTCCGGATCCGCGCAGGCTGGACAGGAGCTGGGCGCCCCACGTGTTGCCGTCGAAGCGGTACACGACATCGTCGAGCAGCACGTCGCGGGTGTCGGGCTTGTGTAGGGCGGCGGCCCCGTCGATCAGCGCCTCCACCCGGGCCCCGCTGCCCTGGTCGGCGTGGAACACCTCCCTGCCCGCGACGGCCCGGGTGGACGAGATCACGGCGATCGTGACGGCGACGAGCGCGGTCAACGCGGCCACCTGCCGCCTGCTCGGCCGTAGGCCGTGCACGGCCGCGCCGACGAGCGTCAGGATCGCCGCGAACACGATCATCGAGCGGGTGCCGGCGAGTACCAGCACCAGCGCCTGGACCGCCAGCGCCGGCAACAGCCACCGCATCCCCCACCGCACCAGCACCACCACCGCAGTGATCGCGATGAGCGGCACCACGAAGCCGCCGGCCAAGCCCACCATGAGGCCCTGCGCCTCGGGTGCCTCTTCGGCGGCGAGCGGCGACAGCGGCTGCAACGCGCCTTTGCCCTGCCAGGTTGCGACCAGCAGCGGCAGCAGCAGCGCGAGCAGCCACGGTAGCGGCACCCCCGCCAGCCCGAGACCTGGGGCGGCGTGCGCGGGCGTCCTGCGGCGCTGCGGCTGCATCACGACGAAGACGTAACTGATCGCGTAACAGGCGATACCGCCGGAGACGAGCAGCACCCAGTCGTCCAGCGCTGCGGCGTCGGCGAAGTAGCCGCGAAAGAAGTTCCGGCCTGGCCAGATCGTCTGCACGACCTCGGTGACGCCGTGGAACGCGACCGCCGCCACCAGCATGAGCGCTGCCGGCCGACGTAGCCACTCGCCTCGGATGGCCCAGTGGACTCCGGCGAGGGCCGCGGCCTGGATCAGCAGTCCCGTGATCACGGACACCGTCATCGGGTGCGCTCCGTCCAGGGCTGCCCAGCGGCAAGCGAGCGGGCAGATCAGCCCCCACGCGCTGCCCACTCCCCTGCCCAACGCCTCACACGCGAGGAGGTCACCCGTGGCCGCGAGCCCGCAGCACGTCACCCTGGTCGCCAATGTGGAACGAATCCTGACATTCGATATCAATGCGGGCAGGGTGGAGATCACCAACCTGGACGGTGTTGGCGAGGTCTACTTCACTGTCGACAACACCCCCGTGACCGTCGGCGCTGACGGCTGTCACGTGCTACCCGCGGCCATCTGCTCCCTGGAGCTGGCCGACGGCACCTCCGGGGCCAACAGCATCGTGCGGCTGCGTTCGGCCGGCACCCCCCGCGTGTCCGTGAGGGTGTGGTGACCGTGGGCCGCAGCTTCTGGGCCCCCGGCCAGCCGACCGTCCGGCCGCTCGCGTCCGGGCAGTGGCGGTCCGTACACGGGGCACCCGTCACGGCGTCCGCCGCCGTCAACGTGGAGCGGTGCCTGCTGCTGTGGCTGCCTCCCCGGCTCCAGCTCCAGGCCATGGCCTGCTACGTGGGCACCTCCGCAGCGTCAACAGACCTGCGTATGGGTGTCCGCGCCGACAGCAACGGTTTGCCGGGCAGCCTGCTCGTGGACGCGGGCACCACGGCCGCCACCGGCGGCACCCGCTCCCTCCCGATCAACATCATCGTCCCCGACGGGCCAGCCTCCGGCGTGCCGATCTGGCTGACGGTCACCGCACAGGGCACCAATGCCGTCACCATGATCGGCACCCACCCGACGACCGAATACCGCGACTGGGCGACAGTCGGCCAAGCCGCACTCAACGCCGGTGTCGCCACCCAGAACGGCGTCACCGGCGCCTTGCCGGCCGGATTCACGATGGCCAGCGTCACCGGCCCTCAGCCCGCGCTCGCCGTTCAAGCCGCCTGACCGCGCACCCTCTCCTTCCGCCTCCCCCGGCGGCCCCGTGACTTCCTCCGAGGCCGCCGCACCGGCGTGCCGCGACCCTGAAAAGGTAGGTGACAACCATGCCGGTTCCCGCAGGCGCTGGCTCGATGTCCGACACCCGTCTCCTCGGCCCCGACGAGGCGTACCGCACGGTCTACCTGCCCGACGGGCGGGCCAAGGCGCGCGGCTACCCGTGCCCGATCTTCGCCGACGTGCAGGGGTCGATCCCGGCCGACATCCAAACCCCGTCCGGTGACGACATCGCCGAGTCCACGCTGATCGTGGACGTCCACAGCAGGATCCCCCTGTTCCTGTTCCCGGCCGGTGCGGACACGGTCTACACGTCCGTCAACGGCGGACCGATCGTGCCCCTCTACGCCCGGGTCGATTCCCGCCTGGACGACCTGGACACGCGGCTGCAAGCCGTGGAGACCAACGTCGGCGAGGGTATGCAGGAGGCGATCGATCAGCTCGAAGAGGCAGTCGCCGGCAAGCAGGCTGCGCTGCCGACCGGCGGCGCGCAGGAGTTCCTGCGGGGCTCGGACAAGACGTTCGTGGCCATCACCTCCGGTGACGTCGGACTGGGCAGTGTCGATGACACGTCCGACGCCGACAAGCCGCTGTCGACGGCAGCCGTCGCCGCGCTCGCCGCGAAGGCGCCGCTGAGCAGCCCGTCGTTCACCGGCACCGTCTCCGGCGTCACCAAGGCGATGGTGGGCCTGGGCAGCGTCGACAACACGTCCGACCTGGCCAAGCCGCTGTCTACCGCCGCGACGATTGCTCTGGCCGGGAAGGTCAATGCGGGCGACCTCACGGTGAACGTGAAGGACTTCGGGGCGCTGGGGAACAACACTGGCGACGACGGCCCCGCCATCCAGGCCGCGATCAACTCTCTGCCGACCTCCGGCAACAACATCGGTGGCTGCGTCTACTTCCCCATCGGCACGTATCGAATCGCCACGCCGATCACGCTCAGGTCCGCGATCCGGCTGGTCGGCGCGGGCCGCAGGTCGTCCCGACTGAACGTGCCGACCGCCGGCAACGGGCTGTTCGTGTGGACGGCGAACCTGTCGCACCTCGTGATCCAGCACCTCTACTTGAGCGGCTCGAAGGGGCACCTGTTCACGCCGTCCGGCGGCGACTACGGCTTCCACACGAGCGTGATCGAGGACTGCGTCATCGTCCAGCAGGACCCGGCCAGCTCGATCCTGCGGCACGTGTCGACCAGCGACTACGACAACGTCACCTGGCGGCAGTGCGACATGACCCGCATCGCGGGCTCCACCGTGCCTGGCTTCCACGTCGTCAACGACGGCGGGGCGGCCAACCAGAACCGTTGGGAGGACTGCTGGGCGCACAGCCAGAACAGCAACGCAGCGCCGTTTTTCTGGCTGGAGTCGACGTCCGGCGTGAACTACGCCTACGACAACGTGTTCCGCAACATCACCGGCGAGCAGAACGCCGGTGGTCTGATCCGGGCGCTGAGCACGTACAACCTTGTGGTCGACAACGTCACCGACTACGACACCACCGTGCCGTACACGGCGTCGGTCATCCACGTCGGCCGGTCGTCGGCCGTGGGCGGGCTACCGAGCGTTTACCCGCTGATCCGCTCGTCGGGGCGGCGGGACAACTCCAGCCTGCCGACCGGCATGTTCGACGTGAACCTGCCGTCGGGCGAGGTGCAGCGGGCACTCATCCAGTCGCCCAACCACTCCTCGTCCACCTTGAAGGTCAACTTCGGTACGGGCAACGTCGTCACCGTCCACAACGCCTACCCCGGGTCCTGGCCGACCGCCCCCGACGGCGCGATGCACTACTACTCCCACCCCCCGCACATGGCTCGCGGCCTGTTCGTCGGCAGCAGCCGGATCTCCTCCGGCACCGGCTCACCGGAGGGAGTCGTCACCGGCGCGGTCGGTGACCAGTACATCCGGTCCGACGGCGGGCGGGGACTCTGCCTGTACGTCAAGGAAACCGGGCCCGGCAACACCGGCTGGGCACCGTACGGATGGGCGAGCCCACGGGCGTCCGTCGTCGGCGGCCGGCGACTGCTCAGCGGCTGGCCGTCCCCGATGGTCGTCGGCACGGTGACCCTGGCGAAGGACACCTGGCGGTACATGCCGCTGAGCCTCACCCGGCCCCTGACGCTGACTCACCTCGGGGTGCTGGCGTCGACCGCGGCGACCGGCGGCACCGCCGCGATGATTTTCGGTCTGTTCGCGGTCGACGCCGCTGGCAAACCCGCCTCCCGGGTCGCCGACTACTCGACGTACGGGTCGATCGACCTGTCCATCGGGGCCGGAGCCGAAGCGATGCTCGCCACCTCCGGTCTGACCATCCCCGCCGGGGACTGGATGATCGGGTGCGCGTGGACCGGCACAGCCAGCGCATCGCCCGTGCTCTACTCCACATCCGGTGCACACCCGGCCGTGGCCGGAACCTCGATCTCACAGCAGGCCAACGCCTACCAGCAGGCAGCCACCGGGGCCGCCGTCCCGGATCCGGCCACTCCGGCGGGCGGAGCCACCTCCGGCATCGCCATCTACGGCGCCACCGCGTGATGGGCAGGTGAGTCGATGCCGGTACCCGCCGGTGGACCGGCACTGCCGATCCCCGACGACCCGCCGTACTGGACACCCGCACGGCATCGGGTCGCCGACTACGTCCCGCACCGCACGCTGGTCCGGAAGCCGTCCGCCACCACGGACAGCGCCGACCAGTACGCCATGACGTTCGGCCCGGCCACGAGACCCAACGGGGACACCGTGGACCGGCTCATCGCCGACGGCGTCTCCTACGTCCTGAGCCGCGTACCCGACGTCGACCTGTCGCTACAGGGCATGGCCGCGCTGGTGGCCACCCTGTACGCGGCGGTCGCCGTCGAACGATCTTGGCCGCACGACGACCAGTCGTTGCAGCGGGCCACCGACATGGAGCGGCGCATGGACACGCTGCTCGCCGAGCTGGTGGCGGCCAGCGACAAGCTCGGCGGTACCCAAGAGCAGCCGCTGATGCCGATCGGCTGTTTCCCGCCGCCGGTGCCGTGGGGCGACTCGTACCTGTAGCAGCCGGAGGGGAGGCCCCTCGTGACGGTCCGCGCCCGGGTCCGACCGGACCACGCCGGTATCGCCCGCATGGTCCATCAGGAGTACATCTACGACCACCTGGAGGCCCGCGCGGACCGGGTCATCATCCGGGCGAAGGTCACCGCGCCGGCCCGCTCGTACGAGTACAGGTCGCGGATCGGGCGGGAGCGGTTCGCCACGGCACGCCGCGCCGGGGTGCGCGTCGTGGCCCGAGCCCCGCACTCGCTCATCGTCGAGCGCGGCAGCCGGCCGCACGTCATCGAGCCCAGGCGCAAGCAGGCGCTGGCGTGGCCGGGCGCGGCGTACCCGGTGGCCAGGGTGCATCACCCCGGTACGCCGGCCATGCACATCCTCCGCAACGCCCTGCGTGCGGCAGGTGACCGGTGAGCGGCTACGGCGACCCGGAGTTGCTGATCGCCGAGTGGCTGCACGAGCGCCTTGACCTCACGGTGTGGGCCGATCCGCGTCTGCCGTCGGACTGGCCTTTTGATGCGGCGTTGGGGCATCTGCAACGCGCGCCGGGTGAGGGTGAGATCGCGCTGAGTCTGGACGCGGCGCTCCTCGACCTCGACTGGTTCGCGAAGCGCGCCGACCACGCCCGCGCTGCCGCCCAACGTGCCCGCACCGCCCTGCTGAGGGATCTGCCGGGCTACACGTGGCCGTCCGGCCTCACCGTCTCCGGCGTCACCAACCCCACGCCGCCGTTCTGGGCACCCGACCCGGAGTTCAAACGGTCGGCCACCTACCGGGTCGTCCTGCACGGCGTCACCGCCGACTGACCCACCCATCGTTTCCAGGCCGCACCCGCACGGGGTTCGGCCTCCTCGCCATGCCCGAAGGAGCCCACCGATGGCCCGTGTCACCGTCCCCGTCACCACGATCACCCGGGCCGGTGTCGCACCGGCCGCCGAGGTGACCGGCAACGCCACCGACAACCACCAGATGGCCAACGGGGGTCAAACGGTGCTGCTCGTCCGCAACAACGGCGCGTCGACCCGCACCCTCACCGTGATCATCAAGGGTGCCATCGACGGGTTCGCTCCGGCACCGCGCACCTACTCCATCGCGGCCAGCCAGTCCCGCTACATCGGCCCGTTCGACGTGGTGGCCTACGGCCAGCTCATGGACATCAACGTCGACCACGCGGACTTGCGGCTGTCGGCGTACACGTTCTGACCTGGGCAAACGCGATAGAATCGGACGCAGAGACAGAGACGCCCCGGACGGTGCTGTAACACCGCCGGGGCCGCCGATCACCCGACTAGACCGGGAACCGACATGGCTGAACGTACCATCAGCGTTACCTGCCGCGACTGCGGCACAACCTTCGATCACACCACGCGCAGCAACAGGCCCCGGCTGCTGTGCGTGGACTGCGCACTAGAAGCCCGACGTCGAGCAACCCGCGAGCACAAGCGCCGCATCCGTGCAGCAGCGAAGGTTCGGCATGCGAACTGTCCGCACTGCGGAGTCGCGTACAGCATCCCGCGCGCCCGCCTGGGCCGCTGCGACGACTGCCGCAAGGCCTATATGCGTGACTACCTGCGGCGGTACCACGCAGCCAACGCCGGTCCTGCCCGCAGGTTCTTCTGCGTCACCTGCGATGCAGAGATCGAGCGAGTAGGCAAGAGCGGCAGGCCCTCGTACTGCCCGCCGTGCGCTGCGGCAGCAAGACGGGCGACGGCTACACGGGCCGAGGCTAAGCGCACGGAGAAGCGCGGCGCGGTCAAGTCGACGCACTGTCACTACTGCGCCGACGAACTGGCCGTCCCCTACTACTCGGGCAAGCACCCAGCCCGGTGCGGGAAGTGCAAGCGAGCCCGGCACTACGCCTACACCAAGGCGCGGACGGATCGGTCGATTGCAAACGCAAGGTGCGTTGACTGCGGACAGTCAGTGGCACTCAAGCGCAAGGGTCCTCGACGTATCCGGTGCAGGCACTGCGTGGTACTGCGCCAGCGGCAGCGTTGGCGGACGTACGCCGGGACCCACGGTCACATGCGCCGAGCCCGGCTGCGTGGCAGTCAGGCGGAGAAATTCACCAAGGCGTCGATCTTCGTCCGTGACGGCTGGCGCTGCGGCATCTGCGGCCGGAAGATCCGCCGCAGCCTTGAACATCCACATCCGCTGAGCGCGTCGCTCGACCACATCGTGCCGCTGTCGCGCGGTGGCAGGCATTCCAGAGACAACGTCCGCGCGACGCATCTGCGCTGCAACTTGAAGAAGAACGCTCGGATCGAGAACGAGCAACTACTGCTGTTCGGCTGAGGACAGCAGCGACAGAAGGGCCCGGCTTCGGCCGGGCCCTTTGCGTTTCCGGACCCGCACAGTCCGCACCCGGCGACCGCCGGGCCCTCACCATGCCTACGACAAGGAGTGACCCATGGCGGTCAATGTTGCGGCCATCCGGGCATACCAAAATGGACTGGTCGCCGTCAGTGGATACGGCGTCAGTTCGCCGACGTTGCCGACCAACGGCACATCCCCGCTCAACGCCGAGATCTACAACGAAATCGGTGCGATCACCTCGGACGGCATCACCGAGGCCACCAGCCAGGACACCAACGACATCTTCATGTGGCAGGGCAACGCCCTCGCTGCATCGCTGCCGGGCGATTTCACCAAGACGTTCAGTTTTGCGGCCATGGAGACGACCATCACCACGCTCGGGTTGCAGTTCCCGGGTTCCACGATTACTCAGACCGCCGAAGGGGTCACGGTCGCCGAGAAGCCGCCCGTGCGTGACCTGCGGACCTGGATCCTCCACGGCGTTGACGGCACCAAGGGGCAGCGAATCGTCGTGCCCTTGGGGCAGATCTCCGAACGCGGTGAAGTTGTCTGGTCCAGCCAGGACGTGACTGTGTACCAGTGGGTAGTCAAGGCGTTCCTTGACCCGAGCGGCAATATCGCTTACCGCCATTTTGTCGACAGCGCCCTGGCTCTGCCCTGATCGGGCACCTGATCTGGTGCTGGCGGGTCCATCGTGCGGGTCGCCCGCCAGCACCACCCCACCGTCCGAGACCCGCACACGGCCCGCACAGGAGGACCCGCATGTCCGCAACACCCGCAGGGGTCGTCGTCTCCATCGTCGAGCGACGCGCCCCCGCACCACCGACCGGCGACAAGGCGGAGGCGGTCGACAAGCTCACCGGCCTCGGCTTCATCGACGGCCCGCCGACCTTCGGTGAGGTGGTCGGCTACGACGTGGTCGTGGCCGGCAGCCCGGTCGCCGTTCCCTGCATGCACTACGAGGTGACGCCGGCCGAGACGGGCGGGCAGCTCGTCACGATCACCCTGCCCGCCGACTCGGTCGCCGTGTCCGTCGACCAGCCCAGCCCGACCGGCGCGAAGCTCGCGACGGTCCCGGCGGTGGGCCGGCGCACGCCGTGGGAGCCGTCGCGGGTCGACCCGCGTGCCGCCATCCCCGGCTGGGAGCCGGAGGAGGTGCCCGACCGTGGCTGAGCAGACCACGCCCGCGCCGGTGGTCGACGAGTTCGACACCGCCGACGGGTTCGACCTGGACGCCGCGTACGCCGCCGAGCAGCGCGACCTGTTCCGGTTCCGCTGGCGGGGCGAGTGGTGGACGGTGCCGCACCTCGGCGACATCACCGACTGGCGTCTCATCGCCAAGGCCGACAGCATGGACATGGAGGCCATGCGGACGCTGCTGACCAAGGGCCTGGGTGACCAGGCTGAGCGGTTCGGTGCGGTCGACCAGTACGCGCCCGCCATGATGAAGCTGTTCGACCGGTGGCTGCTGCACTCCGGTATGGCACCGGGGGAAGCGCCGGGCTCCGACGACTCCTCGCCGGAGCCCACGGAGGAGCCATCGCCGCCGACCTCCACGCCATCCACGACATCAGCCTCCGCAAAGCCCTCTTCGGGCCGCCGGAAGACCGCATCCCGGTCCGGGAGCTGATCTGCTACATCGAGCACCTGGCTCACCGGCCCGGCTCGGCGTACCGGCGGGCGGTGCTGGGCCCGACCGCTGACCTGGCCGTCTCTGACTACCTGCTGCGCAGGATCGAGCTGCGGTTGGCGGGGGCGAACTGGCAGCGGGGCGGCGGCAAGGGCAAACGGCCCGAGCCGGTGCCGCTGCCGGGCGAGCAGCCCAAGGGTGCGTCGCGTCCGCAGCCGGTCGACGGCGACGACGTGGCGCAGCGGCTCCGCAACCTCGGTCTGATTCCTCCCGGCGGCGACGCCAAGCAGTAGCGGGGGAGGTCGACCATGACCTCCCCCGTTACCGTCGGCCACGTCGCCGTCGAGATCACGGCGTCTGCGAAAGGGTTCGCGCAGCGGCTCCGTCGTGCCGTCATCGCCGAGTTCAAGTCGTCCGGGCTCGACAAGGCGCTGGCGCAGGCCATCGGCGACAAGCCCATCAAGGTGCGGGTGCAGGCGGAGTTCGACCGCCGGTCCCTGCCCCGCACCCTGCCCGGCACCATCCCGGCCCCGCGTACCACCCGCGAGGACCGCACCGCCCCGGACACCGACCTGCTGATGCGGGCGTTCCGCGACGACGTGCAGCGGCAGATCCGTGCCCTGTCCCGCCTCGCCATCAAGATCCCCGTCACGGCGGAGACCGACGAGCTGCGCTCCGACATCGGCCGCCGCATCGGCGAGGTGCAGCGCAAGCTCACCATCACCATCCCCACCCAGCCGGCACCGCGCCGCGAGTACGAGCGGAACCTGCGGGACCAGCTCGCCGACGTGACCGCCCGGGTGCAGGGCGCGGTGCCGCCGGTGAAGGTGCCCGTGAAGCCGGACCCGGTCACGCGGGCGTTCCAGGCCGACATCCAGCGGCAGATCAACGCGCTGGCGAAGACCACCGCCGTCAAGATCCCGGTCAACGCCGACACCTCCACCGTGCACGCGGAGATCGCCGCGCAGATCGCCGCGGTGGAGCGGACGTTGAAGGCCGAAATCCCGACCGAGCCCGGCTCGTGGCTGCTCTACCAGGCTCGGGTACGGGCGATGCTCGCCGCCACCGAGCGGACGGTCAAGCTCAACATCCCCGTCGACATCGACCGCAACCGGTTCCAGCAGGCCGTCGCGGGCCTGTCGGCGCGGCTCCCCACGGCGCTCGGTGCTGCTCTCCAGCGCATCGGCGACCAGGCGTCGGCGGCCGGTACCGCCATCGGCAACGCCATGAGCGCGGCAGCGAACTCGCTGCTCGCGGTCGTGCAGCCGGCGACCCTGGTCGCGGGTGCGGTCGGTGTGGCGCTGATCGCGTTCCTGACGATCGGTCCGGTAGCGGCTGCGGCAGCTACCACCATCGGTGTTCTCGCGGGCGCTCTGGCTGCTCTACCTGCCCTGACGGTCGGTGTCGGTGCCAGCATCGCCGCGATCGTGATGGGTGTCCGTGGGCTCGGCGAGGCGTTCAAGTCCAGCGGTCGGGCCATGGGCGGTGGGGGTGCGTCGGCGGCGTCGTCGGCACGGCAGATCGCCGCCGCCGAGCGGTCCATCAGTGCTGCTCACCGCAACCTGGCGGCGGCCGAGCGTACCTACCGGTCGGCTCTGGCGGAGTCGCTGCGGGCCACCCGGGCGATCGACGATGCCCGCAAGGCCGCCACCCGCCGCATCGAGGATCTCGGCCGGGCTGCCCGTGGTGCCGCCCTGGACGAGCGCGACGCCGCGCTGCGGATCAAGGAAGCCGAGAAGGCGCTGTCGGAGGCGTTCCGCTCCCGGAACCCGCTGGAGATCGAGCGGGCTGTCCTGGAGCTGGAGCAGGCCCAGTTCGCCTACGAGGGCGCCATTCAGGCGGGCCGGGACGCGGCCGACGCGAAGGTGGAGGCCGACCGGAAGGGTGTCGAGAGCAGCGACGAGGTAGTGGCTGCCCTGGAGCGGCAGCAGGCCGCGAATGATCGGCTGCTGTCGGCGGCTGACGGGCTCCAATCCGCCCAAGATTCATTGACGGCGGCTAATGAACAGTTGGCGGCTGCTCAGGAGAAGTCAGGCGGCAGCGCGGGCGGCCTCGCCAAGCAGATGACCAAACTCGCCCCCTCGGCGGAACGCTTCGTCGCGGCCGTGAAGGCGCTCGGTCCCGCCTTCGGCGACCTGCGCCTTGAGGTGCAGCAGCGACTGTTCGAGGGGCTGGACCGCACCGTCACCCGGGTCGGCACCGCGTGGCTGCCGCAGCTCCGCAAGACCCTCGGCGACTACGCCGGCACCTTGAACGGCTTCTTCCGCGACCTGGGCAACAACATCTCGAAGCCCGACTTCATCAAGAACATCGCCGCCGGGGCGGAGTCCGTCCGGGGCATGATCGAGAAGATCGGCAAGGCCGTGTCGGGGCCACTGGTCGACGCATTCGGTCGCCTCGCCGAGAAGGCACAGCCGTTCATCGACACGCTCGGCGACAAGCTCGCCGGACTGGTCGATCGGTTCTCCGAGTGGATCATCTCGGCCGACAAGTCCGGCAAGCTGGAGGAGTTCTTCCACACCGCCAGCGGCTTCCTGCAAGACGTGTCGCGGTTCGGCAAGGACACCGCTCGGATCCTCAAGGGCATCACCGCGATCCTGTTCGGCGCCGACAACGACGGCAAGGGGACCGGCTTCCTCGACGCCATGGATCGGCTGGCGGACTGGCTCAACGACCCGGAGAACCAGCGCCAGGCCAAGGACTGGCTGAACACGATGAAGGAGATCGGCCGCGTCCTATGGGACTACGTCGTCGTCCCCCTCACCACGCTCGCTGGCTGGGCGTCCACCACCTCCGGCATCTACAACTGGTTCGCCCTCGACATGCCCGGCGCGTTCGGTGCCGCCAAGGGGGCGGTGGGCGACTGGTACGACACAACCGCAGAGAAGCTGGGCCTCTTCGTCGACGACGTCAGTGACGGAATATCGACGTTCGCCGAGTCCTTTGGTCCCGGGATCGACGAGGCGCTGCGGCGGGCCGCAGAGTTCACCGACGAGCGGCTGACGGTGATGACGCGCCGTTGGCGGCAGCTCAAATCGGATGTCGTCACCGCGCTCGCCGACTTCGGTGAGCGCGTCAGCAGGCCGATCCGAGAAGGCATCAACCGCGCTATCGAGTGGCTGCGGGACCTACCCGAACGGGGGGCACGGGCAGTGTCCGGGTTGCCCGGACGGATCCGCTCCGCCCTGTCCGGGCTGCGCGCCGACATGCACCGAATCGGGCGCGACGTCGTGTTCGGGTTGATCGACGGCATCACCAGCCTGGGGAGCTGGCTTAGTGGCCGGATCCGCAGCTTCGCGTGGGGCGTGATCCGGGACTTCCAGAGCGGTTTCCAAATCGGCTCGCCGTCGAAGCTCATGTCGAAGGAAGTCGGCCGGTGGTTGCCGCCGGGCCTCGCCGCAGGCATGGACGGTGCGATCGGCGTGGTCCGGGAAGCACGGGACCGGCTCATCGCCGCGGCGATCCCCGAGGTCGACGACGCGTACCGGTTCGACATCACACCGGTCGCTGACACCGCGTCTCTCACCTCGACGGTCGCCCTGGCAGCACCCGCCGGCCAGGTCGTCGACGTGGCGCTGCGGTTCGAGGGCGACGCGCCGGACAGCTTCTTCGGCTGGGTCGCGGACAACGTGCGGATCCGTTACGGCGGCGACGCGAATCGCGCGTTCGGGCGCGCGTCAACGCCGGAGCTTGCGGGAGCGAGGTGACGTATGCCGTGGCCTGATGACGGGCAACTTCCGGTCGAGGTGTGGGCGGCGTTCGGCGCCGACCTGTCCGCCGACCCGGACGGCTGGTCGTGGACGGACCTCACGGGACGGCTGCTGGCCACACCGATCAGCAGCCAGACCGGACAGAACGGGTCGGGTGGCCTGTCGCCGGGCACCTGCGCGGTGACGCTCCTCAACGACGACGGCCACCTCACCCCGCTGCACCCGATGTCGCCGTGGTGGCCGCACGTCGACCTGGGGACACCATTCCGGGTCCGGCTACGCCGGGCCTGGGACGCCTTCGACCGGACGGTGACCGGCGGGTGGGGGCCGTCGCCGTCCGGGCAGGCGTGGTCGGTCACGCAAGGGCCTGCCGGTGACGCATCGGTGGCGGCCGGGATCGCCAGGCACTCCCACAGCAGCATCGGCTCGTCCCGGCGGACCACCCTGGCGTCGGCGCTGCGCCGCTGCGAGCAGGTCATGGACGTGTCGGTGCCTGCCGCCGTCACCGGTGCCGCAGTGGCGGCCGGGCCGGTGTTCCGGCACAGCAACGGCGGCCAGGACTACTACTGGGCGCGAGTGGAGTTCTCGCCCAGTGGTGGCGTCAGCGTCCGCATTACCCGGTCGGTCGGTGGTGTCGTCACCCATCCGGGGGCCCTCACTGCCGTTCCCGGCCTCACCTACACGCCGGGCGGCTGGCTGCGGGTCCGTGCCGTCGTGGACGGCCCCAACGTACGTGTGAGGGTGTGGCCTGCGGCCGGTGTGGAACCTGCGGTGTGGCACCTGACCGTCACCGACACCGCCATCACGGCGGCCGGCGCGGCGGGTGTGCAGTCGCTGGTGATGGCCGGCAACACCAACGCGTTGCCGTTCGCGGTGGCGTTCCGCGACTACGCGCTGCGGGTGGACCGGGCGAGCGGGTACGCCGACCAGTGGGAGTTGACGTACGCGCCGGCCACCGGTGGGCAGATGCACTCAGCGGTCCGCGTGACGTTCAGTGGGATCACGCGACGGCTCCAGCAGGGCAAACAGCCGGTGTCGTCGCCGGTACGCCGGACCATCGCCGCGTCCCGGCCGGTGGCGTACTGGACCGCCGAGGACGGCGCGGCAGCGAGCCAACTCGGTTCGCCGGTGCCGGACGTGCCGCCAGCCCGGATCGTCGGCCCGTACGAGTTCGTGGATGTCGAGCCGGATGTCTCGCCGTCGTGGACGCGCCACTATGGCGTGGCCACCATGGTGGACCTGGCGCGCGGCGCCACCGTCACCGGCCAGGTGCCCGCCCACACCGCCGGCCCCGGGTGGGCAGTGTGGTGCATGGTCGACGTGGACCCGACCACCATGCAGGATGACGTGGTCGTCGCACGGTGGACCACCCCCGGCGGCACGCACAGCCACTGGGAGATCCGGGCCGTCAAGACAGGGCTCCGGACGCAACTCCTGGCGTACCCGGCATCCGGCGGTGCCGCAATCACCGTCGTGAACGAGGCCGGAGTCACGTCGGGGCTCACGAACTGGTGTGCCACGGCCGAGCAGGTCGGTACGAGCATCCGACTCACCTTCGGAAATTTCTTGGGCCCCTTCTCGATCCCGGGCACCCTCGGCAAGGTCGCCCAAGCCAGCCTCAACGCCCTCGGCACCACGCAGCTCGTGGCGATGCCCGCAGGGCACCTCGCCGTGTGGGCCACCCCGACCTACCCGGACGGCATCAAAGTTCCCCTCACCGGCAACATCCTCAGCGCCACCTACGGCTACCGGCGCGAGGACCCGGAGGTGCGGCTGGCGCGGCTGCTGCGGGAGGACGCCATCCCGTTCGTCTCCGCTGACCCGTCTGCGCTTACCGGGTTCGCGATGGGCCGGCAACTGCCGGCCGACCGCGACACCTTGTACCGGGAGTGCGTCGAGGTCGGCGGCGGGCTGCTGTACGAGCACGGCTTCGGGTACGGGTACGTACCGCTGCGAACCCGCTATCGGCCGCAGGTGGCCATGACCATCGACATGGCCACCTATCAGGTGCGCAAGGGCGCCGGGTCGCGTGTGCTGCGGCCCGCGCTCGACGATCGCAGCATCCGCAACGAGTGGACCGCGTCCCGCCCGGACGGCAGTTCGGCGGTGGCCGCCGACAAGGTGTCGACCGCCACGCACGGCGTCTACAGCGACGAAATCGAACTCAACCTCGCTGAGGATGACCGGCTGGGTGACCACGCGTCGTGGCGGGAGCACCTCCACTCGACGCGCCGTCTCGAAGAGGCCACCATCCCGATCGACCTGGCCGCCAACCCGTCACTGATCGACGCCTGGCTGTCGTGTGACATCGGCGCGTTGATCCGCCGCAACAACCTGCCCGCCCAACATCACCCCCGGGCCGTCGATGTCCTCGCCATGGGCTGGCAGGAGCAGATGGGCCCGAACGGGTGGGAGGTGCAGGTCACTCCGGCCGCCGCCGAGCCGTGGGATGTGGCCGTGGCCGGTGGCCCGTACAAGGCGGTCGCCGAAGCCACGACCCTCGCCGGAGGTGGCCTGAACGCCACGGCGCTGACGTTCGCGCTGACCACCGCGACCGGTTTCTGGCGGTGGACGACCAACCCGGCGGACTTCCCGCTCGACGTGTTCGTGGGCGGCGAGCAGATGACGTTGTCCGGCATCACCGGCACCAGCAACAACCAGACCGCCACCGTCGCGGCTCGGGGCGTCAACGGCATCCAGCGGGCGTGGCCCGCCGGTACGCCGTTGACGGTCGCCCGGCGTGCCGTGGCAGCACTGTGAGAGGAGGCAAGTCGTGCCGATCTACGCCGGGCAGGATCTGGGCCCCGGCAACCTGAACACGCTGGCGGCCAGGGCGTCCCGCAGCACCACCCAGTCCGCCGCGTCGGGTGCCCTCACCGCCGTCAACTTCAACATCGAGGACTACGACAACGCGAACATGTTCGCGCCCACCTCCACGAATATGACGCTGCCCGTCGCCGGGCTGTGGGCCTTCGCCGGCTACGCGGCGGTGGCCACGAACGCCACCGGCTACCGGCGGCTCCTGATCGAGGTCGGAGTCACCGGCACCTACGTGACGATCGACCAGCGGCCAGCGGTTGCCGGCGACAACACACACATGAGCATTGCGGGCACCTACCTGGCCAACGCCGGGGACCAACTGCGGCTGATCGTGCAGCAGAACTCGGGGGCGGCGCTGAACATCACTGCGGGCGCGTCGCTGTCCGCCTGGCTGATCATCTCGTCGTAAAGGGGCTGCGTCGTGTGGAGTGAAGTCGAAACCAACCGGTGGACGTGGACCGCCGATACGGACATGCACCTGCTGCTGCGCGCCGACGGGACGATGTGGGAGCTGCACGTCTCAGACGTCGCGTACCTGCACCGGTACGCCCCTGCGGGAGAGCCGGGCGAGCAGCCGTTGGACGGGGCGACCTGGCGCGACACCCGCGAGCTGCCGGACCTGCCTGCCACCGAGAGCGCGGGCTGGGAGGCACTCACTGAGGCCGCCACAGGGGGGATCGGATGACGCGCGCACCCGCGAACCTGCTCGCCGTTCGATCCCTGCTGCTGAAACATCTCAACGCCGATCCCGCCAAGGCGCGGGACGAGGATCTGGAGCCCGCCGAGGTCGGTATCGTCGGCGACGCCAACCACCGCGGCGGATACCACACCGGCTCGGACCGGGTGGTTGCCAACGACTACTCGGTGATCGAGTCGCCCCGGGACCGCAACGGTCTGACCCTGGACGCGGCAGCCCTGGACGTGGGCATGTTCCGGGTCCGCAGCGGCGGCCGAACCCACGACCTGTCCACGTTCTCGACCTGGTGTGTGGTCCAGTGCGAGGAGGACACGGCGGACTCCCGCGACATCCGCGAGATCATCTATTCGCCGGACGGCAAGGTGGTGCGCCGCTACGACCGGCTCCGGCGGCGCAGCAGCGGCGACCGCTCCCACCTGTGGCACACCCACTTCTCGTTCTTCCGTGACTCGATCAAGGCCGGGCGTGACCAGACGCCGCTGTTCCGCCGCTACCTCACCACCATCGGGCTCATCGTGCCGCCCGTCGTGGCCGTGCCCGCCCCGCCCAAGGAGGCCCAGATGACTCCCGAAGACCGCACCATGCTCAAGGGCATCCACACGATGCTGTCGCGTCTCGACGGCCGCGAGCCGATCGGCCAGGCGTACCTGCGCATCGCCGAGGGCAAGGACCACGCCACCGGAGCCAAGGCGGTGAGCCACCCGACGCTGACGTCCATCGGCGCGCAGCTCACCGCCATTCAGCAGGCGCTCGCCCACCTGACGGCCCGCGACGACGTTGACGAGCAGGCCATCATCAGCGGCGTCCTCGCGGGCCTCAGCCCCGAGCGCATCGCCGCCGCCATTCCGCCGGCCGTCGCCGAGCAGGTGGTGGCCGAACTCGCCCGCCGCCTGGCCGGGTGATGTCACCCCACCGCCCCCTGATGATCACATCGGGGCGGCACCCCATGGCAGTCGCGGTGCTCGTCGCGGCGGTCCTCGCCGGCACGGCGCTCGTGGCCACCGACCACCGGCCCGCCTCCGTCGCTGCCGCCATGCACCCGCTCGTTCAGGCGCTGTGGGAGGTTGGGCTGGTCGTCGCCGGCATCGTCGGTCTCGCCGGACTGGCCTGGCCCGGCAGCCTGTCCGTCCGCCTCGGCGTCGAGGCAGTCGGCATGGTGCTGCTCGGCACCACCACCACGATGTACGGCATCGCCCTGTACGTCGTGTCCGGGACCGCCGCCATCGCCGCCGGGGCGTTCATCGCCGCCGTCGCGGTCGCCTCATGGATCCGGGCCGCTCAAACCCTGCGTGACCTGCACCGCGTCGGTGCCGCCGCCCAGCGCGGCCGGACCGCCAACATCCCCCTGCTCGTAGACGAGGACTCCCCACCGTGACCGCCGCCGCCCTCGCCTGGCTGATCAGTGCGCAAGCCCCGGCGGACGGCCCGTCGTGGGTGCAGACCCTCCTGTCCATCCTCGGCCTGGTCGGTGGTGCCGGTGGCATCGCCGCCGTGGCCACCACCCTCATCCAGCGACGCAAGGTCCGCGCGGACGCCGCCGACGTCCTCACCGACACGGCACTGGTGCTGGTGACGCCGCTGCGCGAACGTGTCGCCGAGCTGGAGGCGGAGGCGGCCGGCGCCCGCCGTGAAGTCACCTCCACCCGGACGGAGATCGCGCAGGCGCACTCCGAGGTCGGGGATCTGCGGGCCGCTGTGCGGGAGCTGACCGGTCTCCTCGCAACGTGGCGTGACGCGGTGCTGTCCACGGCGGGCACCCCGGACCCGGAGGGGGCGCTGCTGCGGCTGCGGCTGATGGTGTCAGACGGCCCGCGCAGCAACGGCCGCCCCGGCTAGTAGCTGGTCCGCCACTCGCCGACGACCCCGTGCTGGTCGCGGTAGAGAGCGGCGATCTCGTCTCGGCGGCGTGCCGCCTCCGCTCGCGCTGACTGCTCGTCGGGCCGCTCGACCTGTTCCGTCGGGTTGCCTGCCGGGTGGTTGACGAGGACGTCCCACATCCCGGAGCCGTCCATCCGCTCACCGACGCGTACGAGCGCGTACGGGATGTTGTCGCCCAGGTACAGCCATAGGGCTTCTCGGAGCTGCGGCTGACCAGGCATGACGTTCAAGGTACGCGGCGACATCCCTGAATCTCGGCGGCCCGGACTCAGGGTTCGGGCCGCTTCCCTGAATCCCAAGATCACCTCATGGAGGGGCCGCGTGGTCACCGCAAAGATCTACTGCCAGAGCAAGGCCGAGTCCGGCGAAGGCGACGAACGACAAGCCGTCGTCACCTTCGCGCCCGACTACGCCGACGGACGCAACAAGGAATGGGCGCTGCACACACCCGGCTTGTCGCTGACCATGGGCCTCAAGGGGCCGGTCGCGGACCGCTTCGAGCCGGGCAAGGCGTACACCCTCACGTTCGCAGAGGATGAGTAATGGACCCCGTCATCCTGCCCGAACTACCGACCTACCAGTTCACCCCGTCGATCCCGGGTGCGCTGTCGCTGTTCCTCACGGTCGGCCTACCGATCCTCGCCGCCCTGGTAATGCGGCAGTCCTGGTCGGGCCCACGTAAGGGGCTCGTGCTGCTGGCGCTGGCCGCCAGTAAGAGCTTCGTCGAGGCGTGGCTGCTCGCCGCACTCGCCGACGTCCGGTTCGACTTCGCGAACACCGCCTACGCCACCGGCGTCACGTTCTTCATCGCGGTCATGATGTACGTCGGCCTGCTCAAGGGCACACCGCTACAGCGGGCCGCGATCCGTGGCGGCCTGCTCAAGGACCCGCCTCCGGTGCGCTGACCCCTGCTGCCACCTGGGAGCCCTTCCCGACGCCCCCGTCTCCGGTCGATCCGGAGGCGGGGGCGTTTCGTCGTGCCCGGATGTCGCCGACGCGACAGCGACAGTGACCCCACCGGCACGCATAGGCGTGCATCATCGGCCGAATGCGTACCCGACACATCCTCGCCGCCGTCGCCACGCTCGCCCTCCTCGTCGGCTGCGACCAAGGCACCACGAGCAGCAGCGCACCCGACCCGGCACCTACGACGGCAGCCGCGAAGCCTCTCGACGCCCGCAAGGTGCTGACGAAACTCAAGGCCGCCGACGTCGGCCTGTCCGGCGGCACCGTCCAGAACGAGGACACCGACCCCAACAACCTGCTCGGCCGACCCAGCGGCTACACCTCCCGCGCGTCAGCCGATCTGCCGGGCGGAAACCGAGACGACGACGTGCACAGCATCAACCGTGGCCTCGTCATCGAGGCATTCGCGTCGGTGGAGGACGCCGACCGCAGGGCACAGTACATCCAGGGGATCTTGAAGGGGGCTCCGCTGCTCGGGTCCGAGTACCACTACCGGGCCGATGGTGGGCGGGTCCTGGTGCGGGTGTCCGGGCTCGTCAAGCCGTCACGCGCGGCCAAGGTGGAGGCCGCAGTCGCCGACCTGTGACACGGTCAGCTCTCGGTCGGCGCGCTGCCGGTAGTCGCACGGGTACGGCACGGACCAGCACTCCCGGCAGCGTCGCGGCTCGTCGTCGGCGCGGCCGTGGCGCTGCGCGAGGGTCCGCCAGTGCTCACGGTCCATCGGGGCAAACTACCCCGTAACGGTGCGAGTCGAACCCCTGCGGGGGCCGATGCGGTAGCCGGCGCGGGACTCCGCGACCAGGCGCGTCACCGTCGGCTCGTCGGCGCCGTACAGCCGGGCCAGGTGCCGCATGTCGGTGACGCTCACTCCGACTTGGCCCTGCTCGATGCGGTACACCTTTGACACGCACCAGCCCATCTCCGTCGCCACCTGTTCCCCCATCAGGTCGGCCGCGAGCCGCATCTTCTTGAGTTCGTGCCGGTACTCGCGTAGCTCTTGGCCTGGCACTGCCCGGGACGCTTTCCGTGCCCGCTCGACCAGCGCGGTCACCTCCTCGCGGATCCGCACGCCGGCAGCGGGCGGATCCGCGATGAGCCGGAGCAGGGCGTCCACGATGTCGTCGACCGTGTCCCTGGTGGGCTCAGGCACGCTTGGTCCTGCCGCCCGTCCTCGTCGCGCGGCGCACTGGCGCTGCCGCCGGAACGCCGGTCGTCGCTGGCGCTCGCCCCTGCCGTACCCGGCACGCCTCCTGCGGGCACACGCAGCGGTACCGCAGGTCGTCGGTGGGTAGCGCCGTGCCGACGCAGTCGTGGGTGGGCAGGGGGTGGCAGCCGCCGCAGATGGCATCTTGGACCGGCTGGGCACGCCGCACCCACCCGATGATCCGCATGTGCAGGCCCCGTGCTGCGTCGGCGGGCATGTCCTCAAGGGCATCGTGGTAGTGGCCGCCGAGGTACTGGGACAGGTTCGTGACGTCGGGGCCGTAGGCGGCCAGCAGGCGGGCGCGTGCCGTCTCGCACGGCCACGGCTCCCCGCAGGCGGTGCAGTCCCAGCTCGGCCGGACCGGGATGTGGTGCTGCGTGTACCGGCTCTCCATGTCCTGTGCCTTGCGGCCCGGGTCGTAGACGTCGGTCACCGGACGCCCGCCAGGTGGGCGCGGATGGCAGCGGGCCGGACACGCGCCTCCCAGCAGTGGTGCCGGTCGCAGTCGGGGTAGCGGCGACGGCACACGTGACCTTGCACGAGCACCCAGTCACCGCGGTGGGCGTACCGGCCGACGGCGACGACGGTCACGACCGGGCTGCCGCTGGCGTGCTCACCATCGGTGGGTAGCCAGTCGCCCGGCAGGAGCCGCAGTTCCGTGCCCTCGGGCACGTCGAGATCGATGCGGCGCGTCGGCGCGGGGGCGGTCACCGAGGGCCGTCCATCGGCGGGTTCTCTGGCTGGCCGGCAGCGGCTCGGGCCAGGGCGAGGATTCGCTGCCGTGCCTCCTCGGCCTCGGCGTCCTGGCGCATCTGGCCGGGGGTGCGTTCGGGTGGCGTCGTATCGGGGTTGGGTTGGCTGGACGATCGCGGCACCGGGCACCTCCCGCAGGTGAGGACGGGGGGTGGCGGCGGTGTCGAGTACACCGCGTTGTGAATGGGATGTCACCGCCGCCACCGGGCCGCCCGGCTCAGGGGGACTGCTCCGGACGGCTTGCGCTCACCGTATGGCCGTGGTCACGCAGCGTGCGCCCCGAGCTGGGCGACTACCCCACTGCGGGGCACCTCGTCAGATGACGCCGACCCGCTCCGCGAGCAGCCGCACGTCCGCCCGGGTCGTCGGGGTCTCCCGCGCCAGCAGCTCCCGCACCGTCCCCCGCATCAGCAGGTTCATCTTGGAGTCCTCGGGTGACTCCCGGTCAGCGCGTAGAAGCATGTGGATCGCCGCGTAGTCCTGCCGTTTTGTGGTGTACGCCCGCGCCATGTGCAGCAGGTGGGAGTGCCGCCGCTCGATGCTCGGGGACAGGCCCGCGTCGACCATCTCCCCGATCCGCAGGGCCTCCCCCGGCCTGGACAGCTCCAGCGCCACGGCGGCCCGGTGCACGCCGACGTTCAGCGGCCCGAAGAAGATGAACCTGTGCTGCGTCTCGCCTGTCCGTGCGGCGATCTCGTCGGCGCGGTCCAGGGCGGCCGTCGCCCGGTGCACGTCGCGCATCCGCGCGTACTGGATGGCGGCGAGCAGGTGCAGGCCGCCGAGCGCGGCGAGCCTGACCGGCTCGCCGTCGGCTGTCCGTTCCAGGTCGGCGGCGGCCTCGCGGCACACCTCCACGGCCTCCTCCGTGTGCCCCCGGTTGGACAGCACCTGACCGAGGTTCCAGGCGGCGGCTGCCGTGTACGCGGGGTCGTCGGCCTCGTAGGAGGCCGTCATCGCCCGATCTGCGGCGACGGCAGCCAGGTCGTGTGCGCCGACCCGCTTCGAGTAGGAGCGGATCAGCAGGTACAGGTCGGAGGTCGCGCGCTGCGCTACCCGCCGGTCTGCGCCGTCGAGGGCGGCGACAGCGGCGCGGGCGGCGTGCACGAGGCCGGGCAGCACCGGGCCGGTGAACGTGTACCGCTGCTGCGACTGGTGCCAGGTCGTCCATGCCAGCTTCACCGAGGCCGCCAGTTCGGTGGCGTCGGGAATCCGGTCTACCGCCGGCCGGTATGCGGTCATCGCGACGCGCAGCGGCCCGACGGATTCGTGTTCGGCCGGGTCGTCGGGCAGCACGCCGAGGGGCAGGCCGGTGAGGGCTCCCAGGTCACGCACGTTGAGCACTCGGGCGATCTCCAGCCAGTCCGCGAGCGATGAGGGTGTCCGTTCACCGCGTTCCCATTTGCGCCAGCAGCCGACGCTCTTGCCGACGAGTTGGGCACACGCTTCTTGGGTGAGTCCTCGTCGCGTCCGGTAGAGCTTGATCCGCTCGTGGGGCGGCATGGGGTCAATCGTCGGGTCCACGGGGTGCCTCCCTGCACGAAGGTTTCCGTCCATGTCCGACGGTACTCCCGCTGACGCCTTTGGGTACGATGTTGTGGTCGCCACAACGATGGGGGGCGTCGGGACTGCACTCCCGACGCCCCTCCGCTGTCACTGCCTGGTGCGGCTGCGGCTCAGTCGGCCCACCCGTCGACGAGCGCCGTGAAGACCACCCCGCCCGGCAGGTCGTCGGTGCGTAGATCCTGCCGGTAGTCGGTGTGCGAACGCGGAGGACCCTCGCTGCGCCGCTCGTGGCGGACTCGGTCAGTGATGGCACCTGCCGGGGCGACGCCCAGGGCGTCGGGGTGGCTGAACACGTAGAGGCCCCGCAGCTCCATCACGCCGCGCGACGCGGCCCGGTCCTGCTCGAACATCAGCATGATCGACCGCCAGAGCAGCGCCAGGTCGTCGCTGTCCACGCCGGTCTTCGTGGCGCGGAGGGCGGAGTAGTGCAGGCGCTGCCGGTAGAGGCCGTACGGGACGGTCCACTTGGAGCCGATCTCCGTGCGTTCCCCCTTGTCGATGTCCTCCTGTCGGGTCTGAGTGACCCGGGTGATGGTGTGGCCGGTGGGCAGGACCGGGTCGAGGCTGCGGGCGAACCCGAGCTGCACCGGCCCCCTGAGGCCGATGCTTCCCGAGCCCTTGCCGCCCGTCAGAACCTGCCCGAACATACGGACGTCGTAGTAGGCGGCGCAGACGGCCGCGACGGGATCGGCGGCGGCGTCGTGGGACCGCCAGCGGGTGCTCAGGGCATGGCCAGCTTCGACGAAGATCCCGTAACCGGGGTCGTCGCCGCGCAGCAGCGCCACGGTGTCGCGGATCTTGCGCTTGATCGCGACGTCGGTGACCAGGCCGTGGCCGGTCTCGTCGTCGGTGCGTGGCTGGTTCTGTGCGTCCGGGTCGCCGTTGGGGTTGCCGTCGGTGACGTCGAACAGCAGCACGACGTCGTGCCTGCGGCCAGGGTCGAGGTGCGCGTCTGTCATCGCGGCCGTCCGGTGAGGTCGACGGCGATCGGGTCACGCCGACCGGCGGCCTGCATGATCTGGGAGACGCGCGGCTGAGTTGCCAGGCCGGTTGGCCCAAGCAGATCGGCCTGCTTCATGCCGCTGTCGCGAAGCGCCGCGCCGCGTTCGGCGGCCAGGGCAGTGACGATGCGACGCCCGGCGGACTCCCACAGCCGCTGGACGCGGGTCAGTTCGTGGTAGCGGGCGATCGGGTCGGTGAGTTCGGCAGCCGCGCCGAGGATGTCGGCCAGGACGGCGCGTACGGCGGCGTCGACCTCGTGGAGTTCGGCCTCGTAGCCGGTGGTGGTCATCGGTTCTCTCGCTTCCTCAGCTCAGACCAGGTCATGGTTTCGATCACGCGGGTTGGGACGGCCAGCGTTTCGCCGTCGGAACCGGCACCTACCTGGCGGCCCTCGAAGACGATGACGCTGTCGTCGTCGCTGGGCTCGCCGCGGTGCGCGAAGTAGGCGATCAGGTCGGTCGGGTTGGTGTAGCAGGAGTAGCCACGTTCGGCGTCGGTGACCTTGTCGCCGTCGCACTCGGCGCACGGGTCTCCGTACTTGGTGCCGTCGGCGGTTCCCGTGCCGCCGCAGGCGATGCACTCGATCCGTGATCCGTCGGGGGTGACGCGCGTTGCGCCCCACAGGGCCGACCAGGCGTGTTCCGCGCTGAACGGGAGGCAGTCCGCCCAGTGGACGCGGTAGAACGTCTCCATCAGAGCCCTCCGGCGTCGATGAGCCAGAGCTGGCCGCCGTTGGCGTGGACGTTGCCGTGGGGGTTGAGGTCGGCGGCGCCTTCCAGCAGCGGGTACGGGCCGGGGACGCTGCCGTCGTCGGGGAGGTACGGCATGGCCACGACGGTGATCTCCTGGTCGCCGTCGTAGGGGTCGTGCACGGTGACGACGTGCAGGGCGGCGTCGGGGGCGTGCTTCACGCCCCGGTCGCGCAGGTCGGTGAGGGTCCGGACTTCCTGCCGGTTCGCGCTGTCGTCGCCGATCTTGTAGACGGTGCCGGTGGTGTGGTCGACGTAGACGGTGCGCTGCGACCCGGCGCCGATCTGTTCGCATCCGTCGGGCTCCCAGTCGGTGAGTCCGTGGTGGTGCTGGGCGATCAGCTCGGCGGTGGCTGCGCTTCCGATCTGCGTCATGACCACAGCATATAACCCCCGCCCTTATATCGGGAGGGGTTGCAGCAATCTCGGCGTGTCAGACGCTCGGCTCGCGCCGCAACTCCCACCAGGCGTGCGACGGAATCCCCGGCTCACTGGACGTCCCGGACACGCCCGTTCGGCGCCAGCCGTCCGCCTCGTGCAGCGGGACCGGCTGGGCGAACAGGTACGTCACCGCAGGCCGTCGACACGGGAGAACCACCGCCCGGTGCCGCTCCCGGTACGCATCGCGGTACAGCCCTCGCTCGCGCCCAGCGCCGGGCACCTCGTAGCTGGCGAAGCACTTGAGCATGTCGCCGTCCACCCGGGCCGCCGCCCACGCGGCGAGCGCACCCCACCGGCTGCCGTCACGCAGCACCACCACCGACCACATCGTGCCGGGCACGTCCAGTTCGTCCGGGGTGCCCTCCGCGTCGGCCCAAAACTGCTCGACCAGCGCCGTGTCCGCCCGCAGCCCGGCCAGCAGCACCGCGAAACGCACGGTGCCGTGGGCTGCGGTGAACACGTCGACGTCCATCAGCTCAGCCAGTTGTCGAGGGTCGGCCGGGAGATGCCCGCCAGGGTGGCGAGTCGCGTCTTCGGCACGACACGCGCTGCGGCAACGCCCCGCACCGCGGTCCGCAGAGCCTCCCGCGTCTGCGCCGTCTCGCCCCGTGGTCTCCCCCCGGCCGGTCCGGCGTCAGGCAGACCATCGGTCAGCACGTCGAGCAGGTCAGGGCCGTGCACGGCGTACCAGGCGGGCCCCGACCATCGCCGGTACAGGTCGGCGCGGGTGAGGACATGCACGGCCAGGTGTCCGGCGGGGGCGTCGGCGTCTGCGTCGGCGTTCGGGAACAGCCAGCCCGCGAGTGTCCGGCCCGCCTCGGCGTCCGGGTCGCCTGCCGGGCCCCGGCTGATGGCACGGCGGATCGCCATCGCAGTCACGGCCCGCCGGTCACGGTCATCGACCGGGTCGGCGTTGATGGCGTCGCTCGCGTCGGCGGCCTCGTACGCCCACAGCGGCGGGTCTTCGTCACGGTCGCGCAGGTCGGCGGCGTGCAGGCGGATGGTGTGGGCGGCGATCCGTCCGGCGGCGTCGAGCCAGCCGAGCTGCTTGCGGCGGTAGGCGTCACGCCACGGCTGGTCGGCGGTGTCGCCGAGGTGGCGCACGTCCTGGGTTGCGGCGTTGAACGCGGCGAGGACGAGGGAGCGCGCATCGTCGAGGTACAGGCCGGGAGGCATCCGGGTCACCTGTTCTGTTCGCCGCGAACGGTGATGATCTCGCGGGTTGGGTCGGTCGGGTCGGGGATGCGGACCACGTCGGCCGGGTCCATGATCTCGCCCAGGTCGGCCATCTGCCGGATGCGCTCGGCGACCAGGGCGTCACGTCCTCCGGCGGCCTGCTCGGCGTGTGCCTCCAACTCGGCGGCGGTGGCCGGGGTGACACCGGATGCGATGAGGGGCGCGGCCTCGTCGGGCAGGTAGCCGAGGTTGGCCCAGGCGGCGGCCTGCTCCGCGGGGACGTCCTGCTCCATCCACTCCCGGGCAGTCCGGGAGGTGCAGTGCTGGGTGGCGGTCGCGCTGTAGACGGTCCAGTAGCGACGCAGTTCGGTGAGCCTGTTCATCGGCGCCCCTCAGATGCAGTTGGAGCAGACGCGGGCGGTGGAGCCGGTCATCTGGGCGATGTTGCCGCAGGCGCAGCGGGGGCTGGCGAGGGTGCGGTGGGCGTGGTCAATGGCCTGCTCGGGGGTGGGGTAGCCGACCTCACCGGCGGTGTCGAGTTCGGGCGCGTACCAGGACCAGCGGACGCCGGTGTTGCCCTTACTGCGGCAGAGGCGGATGGTGGTGCCGTCGATGTCGAGTTCGTCGCCGGGCGCGTGGGTGATCGTCTGCATGGTTGCCGCCTTGGTCGCGTGGGCTGCCCTTACACCCAAAACCTTACATGCTCCGAGTGCAGATGTAAGGTTTTTGGTGGGGTGTTTCTGTCACCTGCCCGACACCGCCGGGCTCAGCCGAACACCAGGTACGCGCCACTCCCCACCCCGACCACCGCGAGCACCCACCACACCACCCGCTCCGCCGGCCCGCCCGTCCTGAACCGCAGCCACCGCGGCGACCCCACCGGCGACCACCGGCAGCCCCGAATCCGCACCGGCCACCACAGCGGGCAAGCGGACAAGGTCAACGAGTCGCCCAAGCAGTGGCAGAGCATCCCCCAGCCGACGGGCAGCCCAAGCCACCACCAGCCCGGACCACCCTCCACCACCACAGCGCACACGGCGACAGCGACCAGCAGCACCCCGTAGCCGCCCCGCCGCGACCTGCGCGACAGCAAACCCCGCGCGGCCAGCGCCGCCGACACCGCCACCACCGGGATACCGGCGGCGGCACCCCACGCCCACCCGGCCAAGCCGAAGAGTGCGCCGATCATCACGGCGAACAGAGCGGTGTGGGTGAGGCTGCGGTGCCCGTCGGCGTCCCCGTCACAGCACGAGCAGGTCACCCGCGACACGAAGCGACTCAGCCCGGCGGTCAGCCACGACAACACGCCGGTGACCGGGCCGAGGCTGATCGACGCCGTCGACCTCGGATGGTCGAGATCCGGGACGAGTGCCCACCCGGCGGACACGACCGCACCCGACACCACCACGTAGCCCGGGACCGGATGCCCGGCGAACTCGACACCCGCACAACCAGCGAGCCAGCCCACCGCGCCCGAGAGCGCGTGCGATCGGCCCATCACTGGTCGCGGCCCTCGCCGGACTCGGCGAGCTGGGACAGCAGATCTTCTTGGACATGCTCGCAGATCTGGTAGAAGCCGTGCTTCGGCTTGAGCGCGACCTTGTCCTTCTCCACCAGGTCGCGCAGCACCTTCCGGGCCATTGATACCGAGCACCGCAGGCCGCGTGCCCGCAGCGGCTTCAACGCCTCGTCGATGGCCTCAATGTCCATCGGCTCACCGCTGGCGGCCAGGATCGACACCACCGCGTCCTTCGCGCCCGTCACGTCACCGTCGCCCACGGATGACGTCTGCGCCGCGTCGGCGGTCGCGCCGGACGCCCACTGTCCGGCGGGGCGTCCACCCGTCTGCTTGCCGGCCTCAGCCCACGCCATCCACTCGGGGCCGAACGCCTCAAGGGTCTCTGGCGGCAACACGGCGGGGTAGCCGATCGGGTTGTTGTCGTCGTCGAACAGCAGGTCGTACACGTTGACGGCTGCGTCTTCGTCGGCCGGAATGTACGACTGGCGGGCGTGCATCGTCTGCTGCTCGCCGTCCGCGACAAGGCACATGCCTGGCAGCTTCGGCAGTTGCCGGGGATCGGCGGTCAGGGTGCCGCCGGTGACGACGGAGGTGAGGCTGTCGGTGGTGCGGCCCAGCAGGGCGTAACCGCCGGCCAGCATGTCCCGAAGGCCACGCGAGCCTGTGTCGCCGAGGGTGCCCATGTGGGTGCCGATCACGATCCGGATGCCGCAGGCGCGCATCTTGCGGGCCAACAGCTCCAGTGGGCCGATGAATGCGGGGTCCTTGGCGATTTCGTGGAACTCGTCGATCGTCCACGACAGGATCGGCCCGTGGATGCGCGGATCCCACTTGATGCCGCCCTCGCGGGCGCGACCTTTCCGGTCTACCCACCGGTGGGAGGCCAGCATGTTGTAGCGGCGTTCCATCTCCCGGATCAGCGCGTCCCGCATGATGTAGGCGTCTTCGACGGTGGATCCTGCTGCGTGGACGGCAGACCGGAACTCTCCGTACGACTCGAACTGCTTGAAGTCGTGAAGGAACGACGCGTACAGGCCCCGCTTCGCGCCCGTCTTCGGGTCGTCGTAGGCGAAGTAGCGCTCGATGACGAGCTGCTTCCGCAGGTTCTCCGACTTGCCCGAACCGGTGGTTCCGGTCACGATCTTCGACGGTGCGCCCCACCCGTACCGGTAGAACGGCTCCCACATCTCCGACCCGTCGATGAAGTAACCCGTCAGGGCGATGCCACGCACCACGTCGATCGACCCCGGGCCCGCCCACACCTTCGCCTGCGCGAGCGGCGGGTTCGGCTGCACCAACATGAGCACTTCGTTCGGGTCGTCCTGCTCCACGAAGTTGAAGTACTTGCGGTGCACACCGAACGTTCCGGCGATCACCCGTAGGCGTCCCTTCGCGGACTGGTCGGTGAGCATGTCGATGGCGACCGCGCCGGGTCGAGTCGCGCGGATGACGATGCCCCAGCCGCCGACCACCTCTCGGTGCGACTCCGGCAGCAGGACCGTGTTCGGCACGGCACCGTTCGGCTCGTCGGCCACCCACTGGCGTGCGGCGCTCACCCCCGGTGGAGTGCGATCGATTACACGGACTTCCTGCGCGGGTGCGACCGGTTCGATGGGCACAGGGGTGGCGGTGCGTGCCGAGTCGACATGCGTGAGGTAGGGGCGGGAGCACACGATCCCGACGGCGGCGAGCGCGGCACCGAAAGCGACCGCCCGGCCGGGGCTACCGGTCCAGTTCGCCAGGTCGGCGACCCGCTCCCAACCGGCAGCGGTCGCCGCAGCGTAAGCAGCGGACCGGGCGCGCCGCGCCACTAGCCGACGGCGGCGCTTGCCCGCAACCTCATCGTCGGGGTCGAGACGGCCGTGTTTCACGTCGGTGCGTAGCAGCCACCAGTGGGCCGCCCGGTAGGTGGCCCACACGAGGCCGCCCGGCAGCAGCGTCCACTCGGCCAGCTCACCCCACCACGGCAGGTCGACGCGGTCGTTGACTGCGCCGGCCACGCCGACAGCGGCAGTCGCCCCCGCCACCCGCAGCCGCTCATCGACGGCACGCCACATCCGGCGCCACGGCAGCGAGCCCTGCGGCGACTCGCCACGCTCGGCTGTCATCTCGCAGCCGTGGTCGGGGCAGAACCCGGCCGGTGCGCCGGGCAAGAACCACGCGAACCGGTCGCACGGCACAGTCTGCATGGTGGGAGGCTGGCCGTCCTCCTTGTCGACCAGCGTTTCGATGAGGCCCCGCGCGCACCGGTAGCGGACGTGAGGGGTGCGCCGGTTGTCGCGGTCCACCGGGACGGGGTAGGGGGATTGGCGAGGCACGCCGTCGGCGTCGAGCCACACCCGCGCCCAGCCCGACGCGCCCTCGGGCGGCGGCACACGCCGACCAACCGGCCGTGGCGGCAGCGGAACCGGCCTCACCTCAGTCTTCAACATCGGCAGTCACATCCTTTCGATCACGGCCGGATTCCGGCGGTCACGGCACGGGCCGGGGCTGCCCCCGGCCCGCACCGATGGCGCCGGACGTTCAGCGGTCCTCCAGCGCCCGCACGTCGATGCCGGTCTCCTGCACACCGGCGGCCAGTTCGCCGTACTGCGCCTTGATGTGCTGCAACGACGCCTGCACGCCCTCGGCCGACGTCGACAGCTCGGCCTGCCACTGCCGGTTACGGTCGCGGGCGGCCTCGATGTACTCCTGCACCTCGGCGATAGTGCCGGCGGTCAGGGTGGTGGTGGCCTCCGCCGCACCCTGGGTGGCGTCGGCCCCGAACCGGGAGGCTTCCATTCCCTCGGCGAGCGGCGCGAGGGCGTTGGTGACGTCGGACCGGTTGCCGTCCATGGCTTCGACGGCGGCGGCGACCGCGGTGATGTGCTGCTCGAACGCGGCAGCCTCGGCCTGCTGTGCACGCAGCTTGGTCAGGGCGTTCTCGTGTTCGGCGACGGCCTGGTTGTAGGAGACGAGATCGATGGTGTCCATGGCGGTTCCTCCGTTGCTGGTTTCGGTAGTGCCGTTCTTGTCGGCGATGGCGTTCTTGCGGGCAAGGTCGGTGCGGTTCCGCTGGACGCGCCAGGCGGCGTTCACCTCCGACTGGATCTCCTCGGGTGTCCAGCCGGAGCCGTTGTTTTGCACCAGTTCGCACACGGCGAGGTTGTAGCGGTCGTCGTAGCAGCCGTCGGGGGCGATCTGGAACCAGGCGGCCCCGACCGCGTTGGACAGCGACCGGAGTGCCTCCTTGCAGTGGTCGCAGTGCTTGGCGTTGGCCTGCACGCGGCTGCGGCAGCGAACGCACTCACCGGGCCGCCCGTCAACGGCGTTGCGGTGGGGGGAGTCGGCTGCGACTGCGACGAGTTCGGTGATTGCCTCGGGGTGGATGCGGGGGAACTGCCGACGCACCTGCGCCTCCACGGCGGCGATGTCGCGTGGCTGCCACCGCCCCTCCGGGTTGATGTTGTTGAGTGCGGTGCGAGCGGCTTGGGTGATCTCGGCGTGCTGGGGCATCCACCCTTCGGGCGGCGCCGGCTGCTGGGTGGCGTCGGCGGCGGCCTGCTCGTACACGTGCGGCGGGTACTGGTCACCGAACATGCCGTGCAGGTCCCGGGCGGTCTGCGTCTCGCCGAGGGCACCACTGCGACCCTCGGCCCGGTTGTGGCGGTACAGGTCACCTGCGGCGAGCTTCACCCGCCACGGCACCGAGTAGCCGCCGTCCGGCCGCCGGGCGGCGAGGCAGGTCGACTCGGGCGGGTGCGTCCACGACCCGTCGCGTTCGGTCAGGGTGTCGCCGCACACGGGGCAGGCGGTGCGGGGTGCATCCGCCACCGGTTCGTTGACCGCGACGGGCGAGCCGGGCGGCGGCAGCAAGCCCTCCCCCACCGGGTCGATGAGGGCGTGCCACGCCCGACCGGCCAGGCCGGTCTTCTGGCGCCGCGCCTGCACCTTCCGCTCCACCGCCGCGTCCAGGCGGTCCACGGTGGGCCTGCGCCCGTCCGGGCCGTACGGGTCGCGGGCGTTGCGCTTGGCGTGCCGCTTCTCCAGTTGGTCTTCCCACAGGCCGTGGTAGACGTCCGACAGGTACGCGCCCAGGCCCGGCCGGTACGTGCCGTCGCCGCCGGCCTGCTTGTTGCGGCGCGCCCGGGTGGCCTGCCACGCCTTCGACACCGCCTCACGCCGTGCCTTGGACTTGGCGTCCTTGCGGTCGCGCTGCTTGTCGATCAGCCCCCACTCGCCGGCCTTGGCTGCCCGCAGCGTGGTCACGGCATCGGCGACGACACCGGGGATGGTCATGGCCCACAGGGACACGACCATCGCGCCCAACATCAGCTCGATCATCGGCTACCGGCCCATCCGCGACGACGGGTCCGTGCGGGTCGACACGATGAACGACAGGGCGACCGCCGCGAGCGCCAGACCAACCGTGGTGGTGCCCACCCAGTCGCCCGCGTGCTCCGATGCCCAGCCCCACAGATCCTGGGACTTGTCGTTCAGCCAGTCGGGGAACGCTCCGCCGATCGACACGAGCAGCGACGGCAGGACGAACGCGCCGATGTAGGCGTGCTGGTCCGGCTTGCGGTCCTTGGCGATGTCGAGAGCGACGATGGTGAACGCGCCGAGCACGGCGATGACCATCACCGCAGCGGCCAGGCCGACACCGACGAGGCCGACGCCGCCGATGACCGCGACAATGAAACCGATCCAAGCGAGTGCCTTCATGATCCCTCCTTCGGGTTAGTGGATGACGGCGGCGATGCCGACGCAGGTAGCGATGGACAGAGGGCCGCGCACCGGATGCACGAGCAGCCACTTCACGCTGTCGAGGACGACGGTGGCCGCGACAGCCGGATACCGGTAGGCGCGGCACCACCGGCGGAACGGGGCGAAGTCGCCCGGGGCGGCAGCGGCGTAGTCGGTCGACCACACCTGCCGGATGGTTTGGGATCGCTCGCGGACGATCCACGAATCGGCGGCGTCGAGGTACATGACGCGGCCCGTCGCACGTGCCCAGCCGGCCGCCCGAACGCCGAGGCGACGGGCGGCGTCGACCTGACGGGCGTTCCGCCGCACGGACTTCTGGTCACGGTGGGTTACACTCTGGTTGACTCTCGCGCGCGCAGACGCGCGCGGGTGCTCCACCCCACCGATCGCACTGACATTTGGCACTGTCACAACACGGTCGGTCACGGTCGGCTCCTTTCGTTCAGCGTGCGGGCGACCCGCGTGATCTCATCCACGACGCCGGGCACGTCGGTTTTCGGTCGGGCTCGGACCTCCGCCATCACCCACTCCAGGGCGTGCCGCAGCCGCTCGTACGGGGAGACGGCACCGGCGATCCGGCCGCTGTGCCACGACGCCCGGTTGTCGGCCGTGGACTGCTGGGACCTGATCGACATGTCACGCCTCCACCGGCAGGCCGAACTGGAAGAACACGTCTCGGCTGGCGCGGTCGCCCCGGACCTCGTGGACATCCACGTGGTACAGGTGGGCGTCTCGGCGTCGGGCGCCGTCTCGTTCGGCGATCGCCAGCAGATGCCGCCTGAGGAGGTCGTTCACGCTCTCCGGGTTGTCGAGGTCCAGGGCGACGAGCAGTCGCCCGGCGATGCGGACCTGCCGCGTGCCGTTGAAGGCCCGCAGTTCGTAGAGCTTCTGCATCTGCTGGCTCCTTTCTGCTGTCGTGGGTGTCAGGGGAGGTGGTGCAGGGCGATGCCGGCGAGTGCGGCGATCGCGTTTCCGGCGGCGATGACCGCGAGGACGCGGCCGAGGCTGGTGTCCCCGCTGGACGGGCGGTAGGCGCGGCGACCACGGGCTGCGGTCTGCTGCTGCGGTGCTGCCGCGTTCCTTGCGGCTGGCAGGGTGTCGACGGTCATCTGGTTCTCCTGTTCAGGCGTGTACGGGTTTGCTGCCGTTGACGGCAGTCGTCGCGGGCGGGGCGATCGGAAGCGTCGGCACCGCCTGCGCCTGCTTGGCGCGGTTGGCGAACCAGAGCCGGATGGTGCTCACGGTCTCGCCCAGCTCGGCGGACAACGCCGTCCACGTCCACCGCTTCGGGTCGCTGTCGCGCAGGTCGAACGCGCGCTGCTGCGTCGGATGCCACGGTGCTGCTGTCGGCCACTTCGCGGCAGCCTTGCCGTTGCTGCTGCCGTTCTGCTGCCGTGGGGCTGCGGTCCGCTGCTGCGGCATCTGCTGCTCCATCTGTCGGGCAGCAGCAGCGGCTGTTGCTGCCGTGAGCTGCTGCCGCAGATCGGCGGCCTCGGCGGCAGCCTGCTCGGCAGCAGCAGTTGTTGCTGCCGTCTGCTGCCGGAGCTGGCCGATGAGTTCGCGGGCCGAGCTGAGGTCGGCTGCGGCCCGATCGGCGTGGCCGGCGGTGAGGGCGGCGGTCTGCTCGGCGGTCGCGATGGCGCGGGCCGCGTCGAGGCGGGCATGCTCGGCGTGGGTCTCGGCGGTGCGGCGGGCGGCGTCGGCGTCGGTGGCGCGCTGCTCGGCGGTGGCGGCTCGGGTCTCGGCGGCCTGCGTCTCGGCCGAGGCCACGTTGAGCAGTTCGGTCAGTTCGGCGACCTGGGCACGCAGCGCGGCGGCGGTGGCCTCGGCAGCGGCCCGCTCGGCGGCGGCCTGCTCGACCACGCGGGCGAGGTTGGCGGCGGCGTCAGCGCGGGTCGCGGCCAGCTCGGCGGCGGCCGACTGCCGGAGGTCGGCGAGCGCGGCCGACAGCTCCCGGACCCGCAGGATCGGGTTCCACCGTGCCCAGCCGACGGCCGGGACGCCACCGGCGAACCGGTCGACCTCGTAGGCGTGGATGCGCTTGGCGCGGCGCACGGTGTTGAGGTGCCGCACGGCGTGTCCCACGGACCCGTGCCAGGCGATTTGCTCGTCCGACGCGCCAGCGGGCAGCGGCTTGGGCGGGTGGTTCTGCCACGCGAACCAGGCGGCGGCCGTGTTCGTCGGCCACGTCACCCAGCGGAACCCGAACACCGGGTTGACCCGGGCGACCTTCACGCCACTGTGGGAGCGGAACATGTCGAGGAGTTCGTGGAGGATGGCCATCGCGCCGAGTGCGAGGAGCCCGAGGTATCCGGCGGCAGCCAGCGAGGCGGCGGTGCCGTCGTACTCGTGGGAGAACCCGATCGTGGCTGAGGTGATCGTGGCTCCCCACACCACGCGGTAGGCGCGGCCAGTCGGGCGGCCGACCTTCACGGCGACGAACATCAGCAGCGCGAAGGCAATCGCGACACCGTCGAGTGTCCAGGGGACGAGCCAGTCCCAGCCGTCGCGCCAGTTGAGGGTGTCGCGCGCCCAGCCGATGAGGTTCTTGCCGGATCCGACGAGGACACCGGCCCAGAGGAGACCGGCGAAGGCAACGGCGACTGCGAACAACGCGCCCAGCTTCTTCGGCTTATCGCCGGTCTTCGGGACAGCGAAGCGGTGTGCCTTGTCGATACGGCGACGCATCACGAGCAGGGCGATGAACAGAGCGGTGGCGAGCGCGAGCCACAGCCAGCCGGGCACGGTGTCGAGCGCTGCGCCGACGGCCTCGAATGCTCGCTGCCACCAGGCCGGGCCGTTGTCGACGGCCGGGGCGTGGTCGACGCCCGGGAGCGGTTCGCGCTGCAACTCCACCGGCTGTCCTCCTCCATGTCCTGTGTTCACGCTGTGGCTTCGGTCCGGTACAGTCTGCCACGAGTGCAACCAGTGCAACAAGCGCAACGAGGGGGTGAGGGTTTGGGCGCGTCGGATCTATGTCTGTCGGCTCGGCGTACGGGTGCGCTGGCTGCACTGGGGGCTAAGATCACCGCAACCGACGCGAGGGAAGGTCGCATGGGCGAACACGACCCGGTCGACGTGGAACGTCGACTGCGGGCGGGAGCCTGGGTCACCATCCCGGCGCTCGCCAGCGTGTTCGAGCGTGACCGCACCACCGTCTACCGGTGGGTGGTAAAGCGAAAGCTGATCAAATCCCGAATGTCGCCCGGCGGCGGAGAAGTCGAAGTAGACCCCGAAGACGCCCTCCGCGTACTCGAAGACTGGCGAGCCGGCCGCCCCATCACCAAAGCGGCCGACGCATAGGCATCGGACGCCACGCCTGCATTACTCGGCCCCGCCGACACGCTCCACTACCGTCAGTCCCCATGACGACACGATCCGTCTCCGAGCAGGCCGCCTACTACCGGCGGCTGGGTCGCATCCTCGCCCGCGTCATCGCTGCGTCATCGGTCGTGGCTACCGCCGTCGTCACCGCCTACTGGGCGCCGCTCGGCGAGCCCGGCGCGTGGCACGCCGTCGTGACCTTGGTCCTGAGGGTCCTCGTGATCCCCGGCGGGCTGCTCGTCCTGCTGGAGTCGGCCAAGGGGCTCGACCGGCGCGCTTACCGCGTGATGGCGGCGATTCTGTGGGTGATGATCGGCGCGCTTCTGCTGCCGTGGGCCTGGCATGTTGCCGGGTGGGCGGGCGCGGCCGATCCGTGGGCGCTGCGGCTCGGCGTGTGGTGCACGCCGATGGTGGGGCTCGTGGCGTGGTGGCTGCGGCTGCGGGACCGGCGACGGGAGCTGCTGCGGAAGCCGGGCGTCCAGGGAGGGTGACGCCCCCAATGTAGGAGCGGCCGGTCACCTGGGAAGGGTGACCGGCCGCATCGCTTCCGGGGTCAGCGGTAGTGCTGTCTCACCTTGCTCACGAGGTGCCAGGCGACCGCGATGGTGAAGGCCGTCCCGATGGCGGCCCTGACGGGCAGGGCGACGCCCAGGGTCTTGGCGGTGATGCCCATGGCCAGCAGCAGAAGCGCGAGCACCAGCCCTCCGCCTTTCAGCCACCACGTCCAGTGCTGCGGCTGCTTGCGGGGCTGCGGCTGACACGAGGCTGCGGCGAACGGCTGCCACGCGCCGTGCAGCACCCGACGGGACACCACCTGCTGCGTCGGATCGCCCGGCTCGGTGCGCCACCGCCCGGACGATTCGGCGTCCTCACGGCTGCGGCGCGGCTCGACCTCGCTGCGGCCGTCCGGCCACGTGTACTGCACACCGAACTCGTCGCCGCCCAGGTCGTCCGTCCACGGCCAGGTCTCCACGTCGCGGTACTGGATTCGGGCGGTGCCGGGCTGTTCCTGGTTGATGATTCGGGCCTTGGTGATGGCCTGGGTGAGGCTGTCGCAGGCGACGAGGTCGTGGCGGCCGTCGGGCAGGTCCACCCACACGGTCCATTCGATGGAGAGCGTGGTCAGGCCGGGGTGCAGCTCGGGTTCGCTGGTTGTGGTCATCGGTTCTGGTCCTCCTGGTCATGTGTCGGGTCGTGGCGATACTCGGGGTCGAAGTCGCGCATCCACTGGTCGCCGCCGACGTGGCGGAACCGGATGCAGCAAATGCCCTTGCCGTGCCCGTGCGGGTAGGCGAAGGTGCCGACTGGCACGGCCATGTCCTCACCGGCCTGCTCTCGCAGGGCACGCAACTCGTGGAGCGCGTCGATGATGTCGGCGTCGCCGTGGTAGGTGATGCGCTGTTCGGACAGGCGGTAGTGCTCCTCGACCGACCGGTCCTGTTGGAAGTAGTTCGCTGCGGCGACGGTGCATTTGTAGGTGGTGCCGGTGCCGCCGCCGATGCTGCTCGGGCTCATGTCGGCGCCACACACCCGGCACGGGTCGGGGCGCTTGGGCTGGTGGCGGCCGATCAGCATGGACAGCTCAACGGCCGTCAGCCGGGATCCTGGCTGGCTAGTCACGTTGGCAGGCGGAGCGCTCGACGACGGGCCGGTCGATGTGCTCGTGGACCACGTCGACCCCGATGTTTTGCCTGCGCAGCCACGCGGCCACGCTCTCCGCCACCACCACCGACCGGTGCCGGCCGCCCTGGCAGCCAATCCACACCTGCACGATCAGGCTTCGCTGGTTCGCGTACCCGTCCAGCAGCGCCACCACCTGATCGGCGATGTCTCGGACCGTGTCGAGCGCCGACGGGTGCATCAGCACGGCGATCTCCCGGCCATGGTCGGTGAGTCGCAGCGATCCCTCGCTGGTGGAGCTGGTCGCCATGAGGCCGGTGGTGATGAGCGCGGCGGCGGCCTTGCGGACGGGGACGCCCAGCGACCTGTCGATGTAGACGCTGCCGCGAACGTGGGGGTTGTCGACTGCGGTGAGCAGCAGGTCGACCTGCGGCCCGTTGAGGTGGACGGTGATGGTCATGGCGCTCACGCCCCTTCCTGCTCGGTGTGAAACCACTGCACGTACGCCCACGCCTCGGCGAGGGTGGGACGGGATACGTCGGGAGTGCGCTCGCCCGGGAAGGTGATGAACCACTCCCGTCCGATCCGGTCGATCACGTGGCCCCGGTCGGATTCGTAGTGGCCCGCACTGAGCCTGATGCGCTTGATGGCAGCCGTGGCGGTCATGGCTCGGTCCTCACTGGTGGTCGCGGATGGCGGCGGTACGGGCGGTGGCGCGGGTGCGCTGGCGGCGGGGCCGGTTGTCGTGGCGTCCGGCGGCGGCGGAGCGGCGGCGTTCCTGGTCGGCGCGCACGTAGGCCGGGTTCGGGCCGATCGGCTGTGGGACGCGGGCACCTCTCATCGCCTCCCACCTCCAACTCAGTCGTAGTAGCTACTATCAAGCTAGCTCATGCGGGCTGGCGTTGGCCAGGATTTCGGCGAAACTCCCGACGCCGCGTCGAGGCCCGGTGCCTGGTCAGCGGTACTGGCGGACGATGGAGTCCATGGCGAGCAGGCCAAGGTAGGTGAGCTGGTACCAGCCGGGCCGACCCTCGACGGGCTCGATCAGCTTCTGGGTGCGGAGCCAGCCGCGTGTGCGGGAGTCTGCGATCCTGCCGATGGAGCAATCCCAGAGGCGGACGAGGATGCCCGCGCGGAGTTCGGTGAGTCGGGGCATGTCGACGATGGTGGCGCTGGTGGCGCGGCAGGTGATCCGGTTGCCCCACGGGTCGCGAAGTTCGAGTCGGCCGCCGCGGTTGCCGACGACGCGCCACATGCCGTGCCAGCGGGTGAGGGTGCCGTGGTACTGGACGACCGGCGTGGCGTTCATGTAGCGGGCCATGACCCGACTCCTTACTCGATAGCGGCTTCTACTATCAAGTTAGCAAGTCAGGGCCGGGGGGTGTGGTGATTAGCGAAACGCGACCGACCAATCCAGCCGATCAGGTCAGAGCGTGATCCCCGCGTGCGACAGCCACCGCGCCACCCGCGCGTACGTCGTCGCCTCATCCCGCGACAACCCGCGCTCCCGCACCAGCGCCGCCGCGACCTTGGCCTTGCGTCCCCCGTACACGGGACGCAGCCGCAACGCCTCCGCCAGCGCGGCAGCGTTCAGGTGCAGCTCGTCGCCGTCGGCCTTCACCACGACCTCGTCGCCGGAGCGGTCGACCACCAGCCGTGCCGGCAGGTCAGCGGCGGCGGCCTTCTCCACCTGCTCTACCCGGCGGGCAGCCTGTCGGGCCTGGGCGTCAGCGCGGCGCACGGGGCCGCCGATGCCGTCGCCCTTCTGTCGGCGCGGGTGCCGCTTGAACCACTCCTCGACTTCCTGGGCGCGGTGGACGTGCCACCACGGCATGGTGCCCGCGTAGCCGTCGGGCGGCGGGAACGGGTCGTCGGCGTACTTACCGCGCCGGGTGCCGCCGGTGGCTCGGACGGGGATTTCCTCACGGGACTCGAACATGTTCCGCTGAATCGCGGTGATCTTCATGGACTCGACGCCCGCGAGGCGGGCACCGATCGCAGCAAGATCAGCGGTCGTCAGAAACGGATGGTTCGGCATCTCGTCGCAGTCCCCCACAGCACCTTGATTGTTGGGGGCACCATACGTCAGTACGTCCGTCATCGGCGACGTACCGTCCTCTCTACTACGGCGCGCCGCGCCCCGCAGCCGGTCGACAGCGGGCACGCGACACGCGCTCAACATACGGTCAGGTGGCCTGGTCCGATGCCGCACCGGCGGCACCGATCGGCACGGCCGCCGCCGCCTCGGCGGCGGCCCGCTCGGCGTACTCCCGCCGGGCGGAAGCCGCCTTGTCCAGAGCCTTCGCGGCGGCCGTCACCTCGCCTCCGGCCCGCGCGGCAGCCTCACACGCCCGCTCGTACCGTGCCCGAGCGGCCGTCTCGTCGGCGATCAGCTTCTGCGCCTCCGACACCGGCTCGGCCGCCGCCGCCAACGCCGCACGAGTGTCCTGGCAGTCCCGCAGCGCGTGGCGCTCCGTCCGGCCGCAGACGGTCGCGGCCAAGGCCGCGTCACGCTCTTCGACGGTGGTCGCGGGCTCGTGCCACACCCTCCACCCGCCGGTGCGCTGCTCGGCGTCACCGCAGCGGCCCGTCTCATCCCACTCGCTCCCCCGCCACCAGTTGCCCACCCGGCCCGCGACCCGGAAGTACAGGTAAATGTAGTGGCCGCAGTGCCGGCAGATCCCGACCTGCGTGCCCTGGCCATCAGCGATGAACGTGTGGGTGCCCTCGGCAATCTGCACGGTCTGCGGCGAGTGGGCGGCGGTCAGCTCCCGGTAGTAGTCGGTGTGCTCGCCGCAGACCGCCTTGTCCTGCTGGCTGCCGGGCGGCGTCCAGGTCACGACGGTCGTGGCCCGCTGGTAGCAGAAGGACTTGCCGCAGCCGACGGTGACGAGGCGGGTGCCTCGTTGACCGCTGGCGGATGCGTCGGTGTTGGCCATGTTTTCCTCCAAGGTCTTGTGCGGGTAGGTGAGTGGTCAGCAGGCGGCGTCGAGTAGCGCCAGGGCGTCGGCGTGGCCAGCGCTGCGCAGCGCGGCGATCCGGCGGGCGATCTCCTCGCGGGCCACCGCGGCTTCGGGCTGACCGGCCCGGTTGGCGATCACGTCGACCAGCTCCAGGAGCGGCGGCGTGGCCGTGCAGCCCGCCTCGGCGGTGCCGACGAGATCAGCGAGGGTGCCGCCCATCTCGCTGAAGCAGAAGTCGGCGGGGCTGGCGTGGCCGTTGCAGGCGTACTCCCCGCAGTCGTTGACCACGGGCAGTGGCGGGGCAGGCTCGACCACGTTGAGGGCCAGCGGCGGTGCGTCGGCCCGGTCGGGCAGCGGCGTGTCCTCGACGGCGTTGAGAACGGCGGGGGTGCGGGGGGTGCCGGCGTAGTCGTCGACCCAGGCGAGCCCGAACCGGTCGAGGATCTTCCGGCCCCGGGTGACGGCGACGTAGGCCAGGCGCAGCTCGTCGGCGACGAACACCGCCGCCCCGGTCTTCGGGTCCTCGCGCGGCTCCCGGAAGTCGCCGTTGATTCGCACGGTGTCCCACTCGCGGCCCTTGCTCTTGTGGGCCGTCGACACGATCACGTCGGCGCGGTCCTCCCCCACCAGACCGCCGACGATCTCAAGGATCTTCTCGGGGCCGTGCTCGTCGACGAGCTTCACGAGCACCTGGAGGCTGCCGGCCGCCTGGTCCTGCTCGGCGTGCTCCCGCACCTGGTCCCAGTCCTGGAACGCCACCAACTCCGGGTGGCTGGTGCCCTTGCCGTCCATGAGCTCCTGGGCGGCCTCGGCGAGTCGGCGGATCTCGTCGCCGCCGCCGACGAGGGCGGCCCGCTTGTCGGCGGCGACAGCCTTCATGACGGCGGCGATGGCTCCGGCGTTGGAGCGGCACAGGACCGCGTTGGGTGCGTCGAGCGGTGCCAGGCGGGAATCGATCGACGGGAGGCCCTTCAACCGCAGGGGGGCATCGAGCAGGTCGAGCCATTTGTTGGCCTCGTCGGCGACGCGCGGCCCGAAGCGGAAGCTCTGGGAGAGGGTGAGTCGGCGGTCGGCGTGGAACTTCGCCATCGCGTCGATCGCGCCCCGGAAGCTGTAGATGGCCTGCGCCGAGTCCCCGACCATGATCCGCTGCGCGTGGGTCTGGAAGTGGAAGAGGCTCGCCATCACGGGCGACAGGTCTTGTGCCTCGTCCAGCAGGACGTAGTCGACGGGGATGCGCGGGCGGGTGAGCTGGTAGAGCTTGAGGTACACGTCGTGGGTCACCTTGAGGTATCCGCCCCGCTGGAGTTGCAGGTCCTCCCACGCCTTGCGCATGTACGGCACGAGCCAGGCAGCGAGATCGCGGTTCTGCTGCCAGGTGTAGCCGTCGACTCGGCCGACGTGCTGTACGTCCGGCTCCTGGTCGGCGCTGTTGAGGAACTTCCCGACGGCCTCCATCGCCATTCGCGCGAGGGTGTTGGGGACCAGCGGCGCGAGGTCATCGGCCATCAGCAGTGGGGTGTGGAGGCCGAGGATCTGCGCGACGCGGTGCGCGGGCACCCGGGGTCCCTTGAGGCGCGCGGCGTAGTGCCGTCCGACCGGCCCGAAGGCCAAGGAGTGGGCGGTGCGGCAGTCGACGGCGGCCGGGAAGTCGGCGCGGGCCTCGACGGCGAGGGCCTTGCTGAACGTCACGTACAGGCCGCGCCGGTTGGGTGCCTGCTTCGCGGCCATCTTGAGGGTGGAGGACTTGCCGCAACCAGCCCCGGCCTGAACGACGATCGTCGGCCGGTCGGCGGAGGTGAAGGCGTCGATCACCTCCTGCTGCTCGCCCGTCGGACGCATCCCATACCCCTTAGCTCGGTCGCACCTTCTACTATCAAGATAGGGCATCGGGCCGGGCTCGTCCACGACTCTCACCAAACCCGACGGCGTGTTATCCGGCCAGGTCCCTGGCCCGTGCGACTGTCCGCGCCATGTACTCGGTGGCCTCGGCGAGCGCGGAGGAGATCGTGTTGGTCAGCAAGTGACCCCACGGGGAACCCTCGGGGCCGAACAGGCACCAGAAGCGGCCGTCGTAGCCGTACTCGACTGACCAGCAGCCCCCATCCGCGTCGCGGTGATTCCAGCGGGTGGCGTACCGGTTTCCCCATTCCTTCGGGTCTTCCCGGTGCCAGATGGCCGCAAGCTTGACCTCGTCGCCTTTCGTGGTGAGGTGCGCGGAGGCGGCGGCGGTGGAGCGGTCCCGTGCGATGCGAACCGAGCAGGTCGCGGTCCATTCGCGCTCGGTGACGCGACGGACCGTACCGTCCGCTGCCATGATGCTGTGGATCCTCGTCACCGCGTCACCGCGGCAAGCAGTCGAGCCCGCTCCGGGCAGTCGACCGGCCCCCCGCACACGCACCGGCCGTCCAGCTCGAAGTGCTGCGTTGGGCGGGTGCGGTGCACCGTCACGCCGTAGTGGCGCGGGTACCCGACGGCGGGAGCGTGCATCTCCACGAGGTGCTGGACGATCGCCTCGGCGGCGTCCATGCGGCGGTCGCCGTAGTCGATCGGGTTGCTGACGAGCGAGTTGTTGGGGTCGCCGTTGTAGAGGCGGTACTGGACGGTGTCGAGCAGTTCGCCCTCGTTGTCCGGGCCGTCGCCCCTGAACGCGTTGCTGGTGACGTGGGCGGACCACCGGCCGCCGTGCTCACCCGAAGTGACCTTGTCCGTCCAGCCGAGGAGGCGGCCGTTGTCGGCGCGGACGATGCTCCACCCGCCCCACTGGCGGCGCTTGAAACGCACCAACACCACGATGTGCGTGGCGGGGCGGCGTCGGTGGTCGCTACCGACGAGAGCGATGACGCCAGCCGGCATGGGCGGCGGGGGTGTGCCGTGTGGGCACAGGCTGTCGTAGTAGCAGTACACGTCGGCGTGCTCGGCGTTGAGCTGGTCCTGTAGCGCGCGGATCGCGGGCTTGTGGGTGTAGCGGGTCATGGTGTTCCCCTTGGGCTTCTTCGGCTGGTCAGGAGTTGCGTTCGTGGGTGGCGCACTCGCGGCACAGCCAGCCGCCGATGCGGCCGATCCAGCGGCACACCCGTTCGATCCGGCACCGATCGCACTCGCGGCGCTCACTTCTCCTCGGCACCGTTCGCCTCCTCGGCGTAGGCGATGGTCTTGATGACGGTGAGGGGGAACGCGATGACCCGGCCGTCGTCGGTGACGACGACCAGGACGTGCGTGCCGGTGGGGCTCCACGTCGGTGCCAGCGCGACGGCGTGGCCCGTGAACGTCTCACGGAGGTCGCGGCAGTTGCCCCAGTCGGCGTTCAGGGTGACCCGGTGGTCGACGTACGGGAGGACAGCGGCGGGCCGCTCGCTGGCACGGAGGCTGCCGATGCTGCGTGTCGTGTCGGCCATCACGCCTTCGCCTCCACCTTCACCGCCGCCTTGTGGGCGCGGACCGTGCCGTTGGAGTTGACCTGCTGCCGGTCGTTGCACTCGGTGCACTGGCCGTACCAGCGCATCCCCTGCCGCTTCGTGGTGTCCTTCACCGGGGCCCGGCCGCCGCCCGCGCACCGGTCGGTACGTGCCTCCCGGACGGTCCACTCCACCGGGGCGTCCGGGAAGCAGACGGTGCACAGGACGTGGGCGCGGCGCTCGAACCGGGCGATGGCCTCGTCCATGCTCAGGCCGGACAGCTCCGGGTTCCACGCGAAGGACGTGCGCTGCCCGCCTCGGTTGCAGGTCTGACAGCTCGTCGACGAGTGGATGTGACCGCTGTTCTGCTGAACGGTGAAGAACCGCGACCAGCCGCCGCGTCGTGCGAACTCGGCGTCGAGCGGCGCCGCTTCGGCGGCGGCGGCGGCCAGGTCGGCGACGGCGATCTGCCACCGGCCGACCAAGTCGGCGAAGGTGTAGCCGCCGGCCGAGCGCGGGACGCGCTCGTCGCCTCGGTCGCGGGCGGCGTCGATGGCCTGCTCGTCGGTGGTGGGCCACGCCTTGTGGCCCTTGCGGTTGAGGTAGGTCGGTCGCTCGCCGATGGCGTAGTGGATGGTGACGGCGGCTGCGGCGATTCGCTGTTCGACCTGGCTGGCGCGTCGGTCGATTTCGGCAAGCCGAGTGTCGATTTCGGCGGGTGTGGCGGTGGTGACGTCCATCTTCGCGCGCCTCCAAGGCTTGATAGTAGCTGCTACAAGCAAGCTAGCTCGTAGGTCCGACCTCTGTCCACGACTTCGCCGAATCCATGCCGGACCGGTTCGCCACCATGGCCACCAGCACCGACGCGTGCCACTCACCCCTGAAAGTCCTGTAAAACAGGGCCAACGCGTGGCGCGACACGAATTTCGGCATGTTGGCGAATTGGCTTGACCGATCGGGACGTGTGCCCTAGCTTGATAGTAGATACAGCAATCAAGCCTTCCGGGTCGGTGCTACCAACACCAGCCGGAAAGCCCGATCGGGAGAGGCCCCCGACATGAACAGCACCACGCTCGCCAGCGTCATCACTGAGCCCGGCGTCCAGGACCCCCGCACCTACGGTGCCTACCGGGTCACCCTGAGCCTGCCGGTCGACGGCGGCTTCGCGATCCGCGTCTCCGCCGACGCCAGCCCCCACCAGTACGACGAGCTGACGTTCACCACCCCCGATGTCGACGCCGCGAACCTCATCCACCGGGTCATCCGCTACGGCGCCGAGCAGGGGGCCTCCCCGGCGACCATCCGCGACGCCGTCGACGGTGCCCTGCGCGCCGAGCTGCACATGGCGATGAGCCGCCGCGACACGCCGTCGCGCCGCCGGGTGGAGCACCTGAACGCGCTGCTCGACCAGATGGAGTCGCCCGCCGACGAGGCCGCGATTGCCGAACTGGTCGCCTCGATGCGCAACGGCATCCCGGCCCGCGAGTTCTGACCGCAACACCGGGCGGCGCGTCGCCCCGGCTCGCCGCCCGAGCACCAACCTTCCGCCGGACTCTCCGGCACCCAACCCAAGCACCGCCTTGTCTCAGGAGGAGACCGCCATGTCCGCGTCCATCCAGCACACCGCCCGCCGCACCGCCCGCATCCGCACGCGTGCCAACCGGCCCGCGCCGCGTACCAAGGTCACCGACGCCGATGGCAACACCCGCACCATCCGGGAGCCGTACCGTCGCCCGTCCCGGGGTGCGACCGTGGCCGCCGCCATCGCGGAGTCGCGCCTGGAAGGGGCGTGGGCGTGATGGGGCACGGGAAGACCGTCGCCATCGCCCCGATCCTGCGGCAGGCGGCCATCGAACAAGCCAAAACCGGGACCATCGCGCCCGCCCTGGAAGAGTTCCTGGTCGCGGCCAGAGACGGGCGGGTCACCCTGATGGGCGCGCAGTGGGTCATCGCCGCCAACCACGAAGCCCGCGTTGCGATCGACGCCGGCTTGGTGGCGAAGGTCGGCGACCACGACCAGGCACGCCTCAAGCCCACCAAGGCCGGGCGGCAGGCACTCGGGCGCATCTTCTGGGATCGCATCTCCGAGAGGATGCAGGTGGTCCAGAAGGCGTATCGGCGCGGCTGGGGCGACGCTACCAGGGCGAGCCGCCCCCGCAGCCGTCCGCTCTGGCGTCGGGTCCTGTCGTTCGTGAGCGGCGTGTTGTTGCCGCCGTTCTTCTTCCTGCTGGGCGGGGCCGTGGTCTACGTGGCCATGGCGCAGATCGGCAGCGGCCAGTGACCGCGCTCGCCGCAGTGTTCGTGGCCCTCTACGTCGGCCACCAGCTCGGTGAGCAGTGACCCCCGCCAGCACATCGAGTCGTACGGCGATCTGTCGCCCGGCAAGGCCATCGAGGCTGCCGCCGCGCACCTGAAACGCCGCATCCCGAAGGGAGGGCGGCGCGCGGGGGCCGCCAGTCCGGAGGACCCAATCCGAACCGAGAAGGAGGACACCTGATGGCCGACAAGAAGATCACCGATCCCCGGTTGGAGGGCAAGTCGTACGGCGACCTGTCCCCGTCCAAGGGCACCCAGGCCGCCGCCGAGAACGGCAACAAGGCCGGCACCAAGAGCTAGCTGTGCGTGGGGGCGGCCTCGGCCCTGAGAAAGCGGGCCGCCCCCCATCCCCATCAAGAGGACCACCCCACGCGGGGCGACGACCCGCCCCGGGGTGAGCCGACCGACCCGAAGGGAAGGCCGACCATGGCCGGAAGCATGACACAGAAGGACGCCCGCCGATGATCGGGCAGAAGGCCCGGCAGCAGCAGGCCACCGCCGCCAGGTACGCCGTGCACGTCGACCGGTACGTCAGCGTCGCCGCACGGCTGCCCCACACCGCCGACGCGGCCCGCCGGTCGCGGCTGATGCTGCACCTGTCCACCGCCACCCACTACCGGGCTGCCCTCCACGACCAGGTGATTGGGGCGCAGGCAGTCGACGGCGGTATCCGCACGATGCGGGAGGCGGTGCTGCCGCTGGTTGGTGAGCGGGCCGCCCACATGGTGTTGGACCTGGCCGGGCTGGTGCAGCGGTGAACGCGGCGGAGGCCAATCGGCGTGCGGCGATGGTGTTCGGGGCGATGGCGGCTGGTGCCGACAGGCGAGGCCGCCGCACCTGCGACACGGAGTCGGGCGAGTGGACTGCGGATCACGGGCGCGACACCCGCGAGCAGGCCGCCGGTCAGCAGCAGGCGGGTGGCCGGTGATGGCCCGGTTCGCGCTGCGGCTGGGTTCCGGTCTGTCGCTGTTGGTGCTGGCGGTGGCGCTGCTCGCGTTGCTGGTGCACCTGGGCACGGCCGGGATCGTGTCGTGGGTGATGCCCCTCGGCACGTGGGAGGTGCCGGTGGCGGTGCCGGCCGCGTTCTTCTCCGCACTGGCCTACGGGCGGTGTGTCGTGGCGCTGCGGCGCCGGTGAGATCGGGCTAGCTGGCTAGCTCAATACTGGTGGCCATGGATGAGCCCGAGGGCCAGGACGCGACCGGCCGCCTGATGGTGGCGCTGGATCTCGCCGACGCGGTGATGGTGGAGCGTGTGGTGGCGTCGGTGGCGGTGGGCGATCCGGAGGTGGTCGACGCGGTTGTGGCCGTGGTGGAGGCGGGCGAGCCGTCGGTGCGTGTTGCGCCGTGGCCTGAGCTGCGGTGGGACGAGTTGCCCGGGGTGTGACGCGTAGGGCCGGTTTTGCCGAAACACTGGCAAGACTGGCCCTACCGCTGTAGCTTGATAGTAGGAAGCACGATCAAGCACAGGGGGCAGTGATGATCACGTACGACGACTTCGGATTCCCGATCGTCACCACCACGGGCATCCGCTGCGGCAACCACCACGACGACAACGCCCGACACGAAACCGTCGACGCCGTCCGCGAGTGCTACCTGCGGTGGCACCAGCTCGACGAGGACGCCAACGCCGACCACGCCGCCGAAATGGCCGCCGAACGCGCCCTCGAAGACCGCGGCTACTGGGACGCCCGCGCCCAAGAGGACTGGGAGGCCGCGAACGGAGTCATTCCGTTCGACGTCGCCTTCCGCGCGGCCCTCGCCCACGCCTGACCGCCGAGAACCAAAGGAGCCCGCCATGTCCGCGTACGTCGTAGGCATCACCCACATCCACGCCCTACTCACCGCTGGCCTGGAGTTGCGGCGCGGCCCCGACGACCCGCTGCGCTGGTGGTATCCCCGGCTGGACCCGAACGCCGGCTACGAGGACCGGTGGCGCAACCTCCGGGAGTTGACCCGCGACAGCGCGGGACGAGTCGGCGCGGTGCTGCTGGCCGAGAACATGCGCAGCGTCAACTTCCGATACCGCGAGGACGAGATTGAGGAGCCGTACGAGTTCGTCAGGCTGCCCGGCAGCCCGAACCCGCTGGTCGTGTTGAAGGCGCTCGACGGCTACGAGTACCAGGCGTGCGAGCACGCGGAGTGGGGCAACAGCGAGGCAGCGGCGTTCTGTGAGGCGCTGCGCCACCGTGCGATCGGCTACCTGCCTGGCTACTCGGCGTCCCCCGGTTGGGAGATCACCGACCCGAACGTGTTCCAGGCACGGAGGGCGCAGCGCTCCTGAGATGGTGCGGCCCGGGACGGTGCTACCAACACCGCGATCCCGGGCCGACTCGCCCAGACAGTAGGCCCTGGGCTGCGCAAGAGAGTAGCAACATCGATACGACTGTCACACCGAGGAGGAACCCGATGGGCACCACGAGCATCCCCGCGCACCTGGTCAAGACGACCACTGACCGGGGCTTCACCCACCTGCCCCCCATCCCGTCCGAGTACGGCGGGCACGTCACAGTGTCCGAATCGTCGGCCGCCGATGGCCCCCACGTCTGGCTGCGCGCCACCTGCCCGGTGGACCTCAACAACCCGCACGGCGACGCCAAGGAAACCGCGATGCACCTCGCCGCCGACAACGCCCTACGGGTCGCCGAGCAGCTACAGCAGACCGTCCGTGAGCACTACCAGGGATGGGGGTACGACGGCGACTACCTCGGCGTCAACGAGCCGATGCGCCGCGCGCTGGAACTGATCGGCACGAAGTGCGAGAACTACACGGAGGGCGCATCGTGCGTGGACGCCCCCACCCGGTCCCCCGATGCTCCGGACAGCGCTGGCCGGTGGTGCTCCTGCTGCATCGCGCGCACCGCGCTCGCTGGCGGCGAGCTGCCCGCGCCGACCGAGACACCGGAATGACTGGTGGCCATCGGAGGGCCCCGGACGAGCTGGTGAACGAGGCCGCCGCCCACTTCGACGCTGACCCAAGCGGCGTCGACGGCATGTTCGAGGCGTTCCGCCGACTCGGCGAGACGATCTCCGCGAAACGTGCCGCAGATCGCCAGGCCAGGAAGGACGCCCGCAACGCCCGCCGCCGCGCCCGCTACCGGGCCAACCCGCCGGCCCGGGGCCGGAAGGCCGCTGCCGTGCTCGTGGACGACGAGGCAGAGCACGAGCCGGGCTGCCGCTGCCACCTGGCACCAAGCCCGCCGTGCTCGTGGTGCGAGGGCGGCGGAGACGAAACCGCCGACCGTGCCGCCGGACGCGGCTGACCCATCCGAGAACCGGAGGACACCATGACCGACCAGACCGCCGTGCCTGCTCACCTGCTGCCGCACCGCACACCCGCGCAGCTCCTCACGATGGCCCGCCAGGGTCTCGCCGAGGCCGCCGCCACCGAGGCCGTGGGCCTGAGGTACGCCGCCGCGCACATGGCCGCCTTACGCGCCGCCGCTGCGGTACTCGCCTCCCGCGCCCGGCCGCCCGCCGTCACGAACCGCCAGGAACGGCGCCGGGTACCGGGCGTGTGGGTGCAGCTCGCCCAGGTCGCGCCCGAGCTGGCCGAGTGGGCGACCCACTTCGCCACCACCGCCAGCACGCGGGCCGCCGCCGAGACCGGTATCCCCGAGGTGGTGACCGGCCAGGACGCCGACGACATGCTGCGCACGGCCGGCGAGTTCGTGGGCCTGGTGGACCGGGAGCTGGGCGGCCTGCCGATCGTGCCGTGGGTCGCGCCGGGGTACCTGATCGGACGCACCGATGCGGGAGAGGCGGTGACGCGGTGAGCGGCCCGACCGTCGCAGACGCCGACCGGCTCGCTGCCGCCGCCCACCTCGGCCAACTCGACAAGGCCGGGCAGCCGTACATCGCGCACCCGCGCGCCGTCGCCGCGATGCTCGCCGAGCAGGGCCACGGCGATCACGTCCTCATGGCCGCGCTGCTGCACGACGTGGTGGAGGACACCGCCGTCACCCTCGACGACCTGCGGGCCGCCAGCTACCCGGCGGAGGTGGTCGATGCCGTCGACGCCGTCACCAAACGCGAGGGCGAAACGTACATGGACGCGGTGTGGCGTGCCGCCGCGCACCCGCTCGGCCTGCTGGTGAAGCTGGCCGACAACGCCCACAACTCGCTACCAGACCGGCTGGCGCTGCTGCCTGACGCCGACGCGGACCGCCTGCGCCGGAAGTACGTCCGGGCCCGCCGCGTGCTGCTCGCTGCCGAGGATGCCTGGTGAGTGGCGGCCCGCTGGACGGCTGGGAGGAGTGCGACGTGCCCGGCTGTCCGTCCTGGGACGACAACGCCGACCCGGACGAGGTCGAAGCATTCGAGGACTCCGGGTGGGCGCACGGTGTGTGGCACATGCATCTGATTGACTTCTACGTAGTCGATGCCCGCGCCAAGCATGGAGCCCGCAATGCCCAGTGACCTAACTGTCCGCGTGCACTCGATCGCCGAAGACGGCTTGCCCGACATGGACAACCTCACCGGTCGGGTCGCTTTTCTCTTCGACGGAAGCATCGTCTCAGGCTGGCCGCTACGCACGAACCCGGACGACCGCAACACCCCGTACAGCGGTTTCTGGGAAGCAGACGGCGACGTGGGCCGCAACGTAAAGTTCGCCAACGTGACGCATTGGGTGGAGTTTCCCGAGCCGGTATGGGAAGTGGAGAAGCGGTGAGCGGCTGACTGTGGCGGTGCTGCTGTTCGCGGCTGCGATGCTGCTCGCCACCTCCTACCGGCTGTCGTCGCGTCGCTGACGCGCCCGCAGCGTTGCGTTGACCTGTCACGATCCCTGTCGTGACTGAGGTCGTGCCTACCGTGATCGCTGTCGTCAGCACCCTCGCCGGTATCGGCCTCGGCGCGGCGATCCAGGGGCGCCAGCAGCGGTCAGCGCGGGTAGACGACGCCCGCCTCACCTTGTATGCCGACGTGTTCACCGAGCTGGCTGCGACCGGGCGGCGGCTCGATGTCCTCACCGGCCAGTCCACCGAGCACGACCCGATCCCGCCGGGTAGCACCGGAGACCTGGCCGGGATCACTGGTCGCGTGCTGCTGCTGTCCTCGGCGAGGACGCGGCGGGCCTGGCAGGAGTACCTCGACGCCCTGCATGATCTGCGCTGGTCCCTCAGCGACCGGGCACCAGGCGATGGTCTGGTCGATCGGGATATGCAGACCCTGGTCCGGGTGCGGGAGGCGATCGAGGACGGGTATGCGGCGATCCGGGCCGAGGCGCGTATCGGCCCTGTCGATGGGTGATCGGCGATTGGACGAGTGGCCCCTGTGTGGCCCGTCCGATCAGACATGACGACGGGGCCGTGAGCAGGCAATCCGCTCCCACCGCCCGACGCCAAAGTTAGATCGACTCAGATACCGTCACGGGATGATCACCGCCAGCACAGGAGGCACACCCCAACACCTCCACCAGCCCGTCCACGCCAACAACGACTTCCCGCAACTCGTCCCCAGCGCCCGCATCTGCCAAGGCTGCTCGTACAGCACAGACGGCGTCCCCCTGACACCTGTCGCCTGGCCCTGCCCGAAACCCGCCGAAGAACAGGCAGCCGCCAAAACCGATGCACTGCGCCAGAACTCCGCAGCGGTCCGCCTCGCCCGCGCAGTCGTCGCCCGCCGCGCCGGACTCGGACTCACGCAGAAGCAGCTCGCCGACCGGGCCGAGGTCGCGCTACGCACCGTCAGCGCCATCGAGACCACCTGCAATCGGCGACCCCACCGGTCCACCCTCGACGCCCTGGACCGTGGCCTACGGTGGCGACCGGGCAGCGCCCAGCGGGTGTGGCGAGGCGGCGGACCGGATGAACGACCGACCGCGTGGGAGGTGCCGCCGGAGCGCGCCCTGATCCTGCGGGCAGGGCTACCGGCCGACGCGGAGGCGGCCCTGGTGGACCATCTGGACGCGCGCCGGCAGGACGCGGAGGCCGCGCTGGAGCAGGAGGCCCGCCTGCTGCTCGGGCAGACGCTGCGCCTGGTGCACCTCGGCGTAGCCGAGTCCGTCGACTGAGGTCCGGTTCTGTCCCGATTCGTCCTGGACACACCCACTGTCGTTACCGTACGGTGATGCGAGCGGCACTCTCCGGAGCCGCCCGGCACGTAAATGCGTTGCCGGTGCGGATCTCCGGGGCCTACCGTCACCAGTAACGCCGATCCGATGAGGAGTGAGCCGGTCATGATGCGCCACGCGACGCCAGCCACGCAGCTTTCGCTGCGCGGTGAGTGGTGCCCGGCCATCGCCGGATACTCCGACAACTCCAAGCCTGGTAGGTGGCGCGGCTAGCCGCAACATCAAGCACGACAGCCGCCCACCCAGCCAACGGGTCGGGCGGCTTTTTCGTACACGCATAGGGGTGTGGCGCAACTGGTAGCGCACCGGCCTCCAAATCCGGCGGTTGCAGGTTCGAGCCCTGTCGCCCCTGCTCAGCACCCCGGCCTTCGGGTCGGATTGGTGATGATCATTGAGAACTCCACAGCGGATGGCATACAGACGACACCCGGCCGGCGGCAGCAACTGCCGTCGCCGGCCGGGGATGTCGACAATGCGGGCTCATGGCGCAGTTGGTAGCGCGTCGCTCTGGCAGGGCGAAGGTCCCCGGTTCGAACCCGGGTGGGTCCACACATTCACGCCCTCCAAGCTCAGGTGGTAGAGCGCCCGATTGAAGATCGGGAGGTTTCCGGTTCGACGCCGGAGGTGGGCACGTTGGCGGGGTGAACCTCCCGGGCGAGGTCCCGGCTCCCCGCCGACTCCATGGGCCAGTGGAGCTGTTGGCAAAGCTCACCGCTCTCTCAAGGCGGAGATCGTCGGTTCGAGCCCGACTTGGCCTACGCAACGTCATGCGGTACTAGCTCAACGGCAGAGCTGCTGACTTCCAATCAGCCGGTCGGGGTTCAATTCCCCGGTACCGCTCCACTTCGTTCCGGGTTGCTCTGCTGGCTGGGCCCCTCGACTTTGGATCGAGAGGACGCAGGTTCGATTCCTGCACCCGGAGCCAAGCCCCGGTAGCCCAACGGTAGAGGCACCGCCTTCAAGTAGCGGTCAGCGCGGGTTCGACCCCCGCCCGGGGTACGCGACGCCTCGATAGGACCACGGGAATCGTGCGGCCGGCAGCCCCGGCACCAGCGGGACCAAATCACCCTCGGGGTGAGAGGCACGTTCCCGCCCGTAGGGAGAGGTAACCCGCCGCGCCGTCGTAGCTCAGTTGGCAGAGTCCGCGCCCGGTAAGCGCGAGGTCGGCGGTTCGATCCCGCCCGACGGCTCAAGACATGGCTTACCCCGGGGGGCTTGAATCAGAGGCCACACCCGGGGTGCACCTGACCAGGATAGCAGTTTTGGCCTGGTCATGCGGTTGTAGCGCAGTCCGGTAGCGCGCCACGTTGCCATCGTGGAGGACGCGGGTTCGAATCCCGCCAGCCGCTCGTAAGTCAACAAGTCCACACCACCCCACGGACCGATCAGGAGAAAGGAGGGGCCGTGGACGCAGTGCTCGTCATCAACGCCGACCTCGGCCCCTTGCACCGGGTCACGGTCGCCCACGCGATCCGGATGCTGTGCCGCCGGGTCGCCGAAATTCACGAAGCCGAACCGGACCGCCTGATCGGTGTCTTCCCGATGCCGAAGGTCGTCCGGCTGGTCCGGTACGTGGTCACACGCTGGCGGTACAGCCACGGCCCCGCCTGGTCCAGGGCCGGAGTCCTGGCCCGCGACGGACGCCGCTGCGGCTACTGCGGCGGCCCGGCCGCCACCGTCGACCACATCCTGCCCCGCTCCCGGGGCGGGAAGAACGCCTGGCTGAACACCGTCAGCGCGTGCGCGCCCTGCAACGGGGCGAAGGACGACCGAACCCCGGCCGAGGCCGGCATGGTGCTGCGCATCAAGCCGACCGTGCCGGCATGGGGGTCGCTGGCGCAGCGCTGACACCGGCCGGCGGATCCTCTGCGGTCCGCCGGCCCCGGTGGGAGCTGGTGCAACTGGCAGCACATCCGGTTCTGGCCCGGAAGGTTGGAGGTTCGAGTCCTCCGCTCCCAGCTCAACGCACGAAACGCTGACCAACGCGGTCGCAATGCCTGTGCACGGGCGAGCGTGAACGGGAAGCACACCAGCTCGCGGCCCGCCAGCGGCTGCAACCTTGGTCTAGACCCCGGATCGGGACCGCTGGCAATGGACCCGCCGCGTCGGTGAGCGTTTCGTGCCGCGGAGTGTCAGGGGCACTCCGTAACATCGCTGGTGGGGCCGCACCCCGAAGATCGCTAGGTGGCTATTTCCCAGGACGGCAGACCGGCTTGACCGGCACTGCGGCAGTCGGGGTGAAGTATCGCGGATGGCCTGAAAGACGCCCCGTCCATCAGGCCCGCAAGGTGCGGCCCCGCCCTTTCCCTTGCCGGTGTAGCGCGGGTGGCCGTGCGGCCGACTTGTAATCGGCAGGTGCGGGTTCGACTCCCGCCGCTGGCTCCACAGCCTTGCCGCTGTAGCTCACCTGGCAGAGCGACGTCCTCGTAAGACGTAGGCACCCGGTTCGAGTCCGGGCGGTGGCTCTCTCGCCGACGTAGCTCAGGTGGCCAGAGCGCTCCGCTCATAACGGAGAGGTCCCCGGTTCGACACCGGGCGTCGGCACGTAGAACCACTCGCCCGGGTGGGCAAATTGGCAAAGTCGCTGCGTTCAGACCGCAGAGTTGTGCGGGTTCGAATCCCGCTCCGGGTACGCATGGGGTCGTAGCTCAGTTGGTAGAGCACCCGTTTTGCAAGCGGGATGTCGTCGGTTCGATTCCGTCCGACTCCACCATGCCGACGTAGCTCAGTGGCAGAGCGCCCGACTGTCGATCGGGTGGCCGCGGGTTCGATCCCCGTCGTTGGCGCAGAGATCGCAGAACAGCCGACCACAGGAGGCGACGATCATGAACTACTCGACACTGCCGGGCACCCGCGCCCCGGTACGGGTCTGGACCGACCCGCACAGCATCGAGCCGCTGGCCGCCCAGCAGCTCCGCAACATCGGGGCGCTGCCGTGGGTGCAGGGCGTCGCGGTGATGCCGGACGTGCACTACGGCAAGGGCGCCACCGTCGGCTCCGTCATCGCCATGCGGCAGGCCGTCTCCCCCGCTGCCGTCGGCGTAGACATCGGCTGCGGCATGTCGGCGGTCCGCACCTCCCTGACCGCCGCCGACCTGCCCGACGACCTCGCCGGGCTGCGCCACGCGATCGAGGACACGATTCCGGTCGGGTTCGCGCAGCGCGATGCCGCGGTGGATCCGCGTCGGGTCCGGGGCCTGGAGCAGGCCGGCTGGGATGCCTTCTGGCGGCGCTTCAATGGCCTCCACGAAGGGGTGGGGCGGCTGGAGGGTCGGGCCCACAGCCAGATGGGCACCCTCGGCGGCGGCAACCACTTCGTGGAGGTGTGCATCGAGCAGGGCGGTGCCGACGCCGGGCGGGTGTGGCTGATGCTGCACTCCGGGTCGCGGAACATCGGCAAGGAGCTGGCGGAGCGGCACATGGCCGTGGCCCGGACCTTGGCGCACAACGCGGACCTGCCCGACCGGGACCTGGCGGTGTTCCTGTCCGGCACGCCGGAGATGAACGCATACCGGCGGGACCTGTGGTGGGCGCAGGAGTACGCGCGCCGCAACCGGGCGGTCATGCTGGCGCTGCTGATGAACGTGGTCCGGGACCGGTTCCCGCACGTCGGCTACGACGAGCCGATCAGTTGCCACCACAACTACGTCGCCGAGGAGACGTACGACGGCGTGGAGGTGCTGGTGACCCGCAAGGGCGCGATCCGGGCAGGTGCCGGTGACCTGGGCATCATCCCCGGCTCGATGGGCACCGGCTCGTACATCGTGCGCGGCAGGGGCAACGCCGACGCGTACTGCTCGGCCTCGCACGGTGCTGGCCGCCGGATGTCACGCGGGCAGGCGAAGAGGACGTTCAGCACGGCCGACCTGGCGGCCCAGACCGCCGGGGTGGAGTGCCGTAAGGACGCCGGGGTGGTGGACGAGATTCCCGGCGCGTACAAGGACATCACCGCCGTGATGGCGCAGCAGACCGATCTGGTCGAGGTGGTCGCACACCTCAAGCAGGTCGTGTGCGTGAAGGGCTAGACCGGTGCGCCCGGCGGGGCGTCGACCACCGTGAAGGGTTGGCCGAGTCTGGTCGATGGCGCCGCGTTGCTAGCGCGGAGCGGGTCCGCCCGCCGGGAGTTCGAATCTCTCACCCTTCGCCAAGCCGTCGTAGCTCAGCCCGGTTAGAGCACCGCCCTGATAAGGCGGGGGCCGCTGGTTCAAATCCAGCCGTCGGCACGCAAGAGCAGTCTTGCCCCTGTAGCTCAGTGGATAGAGCGCGACGCTACGAACGTCGAAGTCGCAGGTTCGATTCCTGTCGGGGGCTCGTTCGGAAGACGCCCGTCGTGGGTAGCCGGTGGCTCCGGTGAGAGGCGACGGGAAACGCGGGCCGGGAGCGTAGCTCCTCATGTGAGACGACCTTTGCCCGCCGTCCGGCAGTCGTTGGGGTGGTAGCCGCCACCCGCCGGCTGCCGGGCGTCGGTCGGACATCGGGACGTGGCGCAGGGGTAGCGCACCGGTTCGGGGAACCGGAGGCCGGGAGTTCGAGACTCCCCGTCCCGACTCAACGGGTACTAGCTCAATTTGGTGGAGCGCTGCCTTCGGGAGGCAGAGGATGGGCGTTCGAATCGCCCGTACCCGACGCATGGAGGGTAGTGCGGAACAGGTCCGCAACCGGTCTCGAAAACCGGCACCGGGTGAGAGCCCGAGGGTTCAACTCCTTTACCTTCCGCCACGCGCCGCTAGCTCATGGGGTAGAGCTGCCGACTCTTAATCGGTAAGTGCAGGGTTCGAGTCCCTGGCGGCGTACCAACTTCCCCCGGTAGCTCAGCGGATAGAGCGCTGGTTTCCTAAACCGGGTCGTCGCAGGTTCGAGTCCTGCCCGGGGGACGCGCGGGCCGCTAGCTCAATGGCGTAGAGCTGCCGACTTTTAATCGGTAGGTTCGGGGTTCGAGTCCCCGGCGGCCCACTTGCGGGATGGCGCAGTCATGGAAGCGCGCTGGGCTCATAACCCAGAGGTTCCCGGGTTCGACTCCCGGTCCCGCCACCAAGCTCGGTTAGCTCAGCAGCAGAGCGCCGCCGTGACATGGCGGAGGTGGGAGGGGCGGTACCTCCACCGAGCACCATGGAGCCGTCGACTAACTGGCAGGTCCCCGGGCTTTCAATCCGGTGTGTGCGGGTTCAAATCCCGTCGGCTCCACTCATTCCGACGTAAACCGTAATTGGTATCGGGGCGGACTGTTAATCCGTTCAGGTGGAAGCCTGGTGCTGGTTCGAGTCCAGCCGTCGGAGCCAAGCCCGTGTAGCTCAGTGGCAGAGCACCGGTCCCACACACCGGGTTGCCCTGGTTCGAGTCCAGGCATGGGCACTGGCCTTCGGGCCGAAGATGTGGCTGTAGCTCAGTGGTAGAGCGCCCGGATGTGGCCCGGGAGGTCGCGGGTTCGAGGCCCGCCAGTCACCCCGAGGGAGTGCGCCACCGATGGTGAGGTGGGCCCGGCTGTAACCCGGGTGCGTTCGCGCTCAGGGAGTTCGAACCTCTCCGCTCCCACCATGCCCCCGTAGCGCAGGGGATAGCGCGCGGCGTTCCGGACGCTGAGGTCGCAGGTTCGAATCCTGCCGGGGGCGCGTCAAGGTCGGGTGCCCGAGTGGTTAGGGAGCGGTCTGCAACACCGCGTACGCCGGTTCGATCCCGGTCCCGGCCTCCAACCTGTGTGCCATCCGCTGTGGAGACACGAGCAAGCGGATTGGTCGCACGATCTACGATCGAGCTGCTATGGTGAGACCTGCGGGGCCGGCTCCCGGGTGTGCTTCCTTCTAACCCTTTCAAATGGCTGAGAACTAGCGCATCCAATCACCGGCCCCGCACGCATGTCCGCACCCGCCCACACCCCGGAAGCAGAGGTGATCGTCGTGGCGTCCACTACCCGCACCGAGACCGTACGGGCCCGGCCCGCGACCCTCGTCCGGGTCCTGCTGCGCCGCCGTGGCGTCGTCTACCCCGGCCCCGGTGCCGACCGGTTCAACCCCGACGCCCACGCTGGCGTGACCGTCCTCGAAGCCGACCTCGCTGACCGGGGCTGGCTGCTCTCCCCCGCTCTCCGTGACGCCCTGCTGCGGCTCGACACCGCCGACCTCGTCGGCGTCGGCACCCGGCTCCTGGCCGACTGTGACGAGCTGGTCGGTGCCGCCCGCACCTACCAGCCGCTGTTCCGGCGCTTCCCCGACGACGTCCCCGCGAACACCCTGGGCCTCTACATCGGCCGAATCCTGGCGCGGCTGTTCCAGGTGCCGGAGCAGCCGTGTGTGCTGTGCTCGACCGTGGGCACGGTGCAGCCGGTCAACCCGTGCGCCCACCTCGTGTGCACGTCGTGTTTCGACCCGGCGGTGTTCTCCGGCTGCCCGATCTGTCACCGGCACATCGACCCCGCCGACCCGTACCTGGCGGTCCGGGACGAGGCGGTGCCGCAGCAGCGGCGGCCGGTGGATGCGCCCGGCCCGACGCGGCTGCGGGTGCTGCACCTCGGCGGGCCGCTGCGTGACGACGTGCGCGCCGAGCTGCTGGGGCTGCTGGCCCGCCCGTCGGCGCTGTCGCCGGCCGACAACGACGACCTGGCGCTGCTGCTCGCCGCCGAGGACCGTGGCGACGTGTCGTGGCTGCCGGAGACGGTGCCGGGGCGGGAGACGAAGGCACGCCTGCTGGCGTGGCTGCTCACCGCCCCCATCGACCTGGCCGCCGTCGAGGCGCACGTGATGGCGCTGGTCGGTACGGCCACTGATGTGCTGCGGCTGTTGGTGGCGCTGTCCGGCGGTGAGTCGCTGATCGGCCGTCCGCGTCTCGCGCCGGTGTCCCGGCCCGTGCGGCGTGCCCTGCTGGCCGCCCTGGACCGCATCGGGCCGGTGCAGTTGGTGGAGGACATGCGCCGTCACCGGCGGGCGTGGATCGCTGTCGGGGAGCGGCTGCACCCGGGCGAGTACGCCCACCGGTGGCCGTCGGTCGCGGTCGCGTTCGCGGCGCTGCGCGGCACCAGCCTGGATCGGCACCCGGCAGGCGAGACCATCACCGCGCTGGTCGACGGGCGACCGCGAGGGTTGTGGATCGAGGGTGGCCGGTTGCGTGTCGACACCCACGGCCGGTACGTCGAGGAGTCCTTGGCCAGCGGCGATACGGGTCTGCTGCTGACGCGGCTCGTCAACCGGCCCGGGGAGATGCTGCGCCGCGCCGACCACCTGCTGCGTACCGCGCCCGTGCCCCACCTCGCCGACCAGGCGGTCGACGCGTTGGGCTTCGCTGCCCGCAAGGCCGCTCCGGCGGTGGTCCTGTCGGCCCTCGGCGCGATCCGTACCCGCAGCGAGCAGCGGTTCTCGCGGGTGTTCTGGCCCGCCGGTCGCAGCGGGCGAGCCCACGTCATCCCGGACAACCGGGCACCGCTGCCCGGCCGCGTCGTCCAGGGTGTCGAGGCGGCGTTGACGGGTGCCCTGATCGAGCGGGCCGCCGCGTTGCCCGCCGTCGACCGGGCGGTGGTGGACACCGCACTGGACGGTGTGGTCGCGCCGTTCGCGGAGCGGACCGCGTCCCGGTCGCTGGTGACCCTGGCGCGCGGTTCGGTGCTGCCGATCCCGCAGGGGCAGGTGCTGCGGCTGTTCACGCACTGGATGGAGACACCCGAGCAGCGCGTCGACCTGGACCTGTCGGTCGCCATCTACGACGAGCGGCGGGGGCGCATCGGACAGTGCGACTACACCAACCTGCGCTGGATGGACGGTGCCGTGCACTCGGGTGACTGGACGTCCGCCCCGGCGCCGCACGGCTCGGCCGAGTTCGTCGACCTCGACATGGAGGCGATGCGCCGGCAGGGTGCCCGCTGGGCGGTCATGTCGCTGTTCAGCTTCAACAACGTGCGGTTCACGGACATGGCGGAGGCGTTCGCCGGTTTCATGCTCCGCGACAGCCTCGGCAAGCGTAGGGACGTGTTCGAGGCCCGTGCCGTCGAGCAGCGGTTCGACCTGACCGGGCCGGGCACGGTCACGATCCCGCTGGTCGTGGACCTGGAGCAGCGGACAATGCGGTGGCTCGACGTGGAGGCCCACGTCACCGGCACCTACCACTCGGTGGCGCGGCACGGCGACCGGATCGCCGAGATCGTCGGGGCGTTGGATGCGTCGTTCGCGGCCGGTGGCCGGGTCACCCTGGGCGAGTTGGGCCGGTGGATCGCCGCCGCCCGCGCCCGTGAGGTGATCGTGCGCGGCCCGGACGGTATGGGGCTGTTCCGGCGGGGCGAGCAGGAGTCGGTGGCGGCGTTCGCGGAGCGGCTGCGGGGCGGCAGCGGGGCGGAGCAGGCGTCGCCGGAGGACGCGGCGACCGCCGAGTTGCAGCTCTTGCTGCGGGGGGATCTGCCGGTGCCGGATGGCGCGGAGGTGTTCGCGCTGCACCCGGCGGGGCTGGACGCGGGTCGGGTGCGGCTGCTGGCCGCCTCGGACGTGCCGGCGATGCTGGCCGCGCCTGCCGTGTAGCGCAAGGCTCGACGGAGCCCCCTGGCCTGCGGGTCGGGGGCTCCGTCGTGTTCGTGCAGGAGCTAGTCAGCCTGAGGATCCAGACCCGGGCTCTGGCTTACTCGTAAGCCTTGCTCTGGTCTTCGAGGTTGCCGCCAACCTAAGGGCGACAACAGGAAAGGACGAGTCGGCAGCCACCGAACTCGTCCTTTTGGTCGAGTCGGCTGCAACCGAACTCGTCCTTTTGGTCCTGCTGCTAGTTCTCGTCTTGAGCTGCGACCGCCACTGACGAGCTAGCTGAATGCGCGGGGAGGAATCCCTAAGGATGACCTCCCGCCCTTCTGCTCCACCTCGCTAGAGGAAGAAGCTTCCACGGAGCTTACACGACCGAACACGGTGAGTGCACCACCATGCGGACCTGTCCCCGCGCCGGTTCGGCCGGTGGGGGCGCGCCGGATCGGCATGGCCGCCGCCCATCCACACCATGGATGCGACTCGCCGTCACGTCTCCTGGGTCGTGTGCTCGGCGCGTTCTGCCGCCTTGCGACGTAGGAACTCGGCGGTCTGCTCGGGCCAGTCGAAGCGGACCTCGCTACGGTCCGAGGCGACGGCGGCGGGCACGATGAGGCTGGTTTCGCGGGCGCGCTGCGCCACCTCGGCGGGCAGCGGGGATGTGTCGGTGTGCGCGGCGAACAGGGCGCGGTCGGTGTTGGTGAGGGCGGCCCACCAGGCGTCGAGGTTGATCACGGTTCCACGGTATCCAGCGGATCGCCGTGTCGAACGGACACCCGGGCTGGCCTGCGGGTTCTCCGTCTGGGCGGGTTCGGCCGATTCACTACCAAGCCCCGCCCTGATGCTCTATCTTGATAGTAGAAGCAACCATCAAGGGGGAGAACATGGCGCGCAGTAGGGGCGTGATCCTGCGCAGCCGGGGCGCCGGTCTGCATCGCTGGCGCGACGAGGCCACCGGAGACGGCGGGAAGCGTCACCTCCGCAAGCGTGCCAAGCGGCGCGAGAAGCGGCAGTGGCGGCGCGAGAACGGGCTGGCCTCCGGACGGGGCGCCGCCTGATGGCCGCCACAACCGCCGCCCCAACCGGACTTGCCCTGAACCTCAGCGAGTCCAGGCACGAGGCGGCCGTGATGGCCCGGCCACTACTCGCACACAAGGATGCGCTTGCTCGTCGCCGGGAGGGATACGCGGCCAAGTTCGCCGCAGAGACCGTCAGCGCCGAGCCGCCGAGGTACGTCGCACCGACCGACGCCGCGTTCGCCGCCACGTTTGCCCACTGCGTGGGGGTGCCGGCCACTGGCGAGTACCCGGCGATCCGGGAGGCGTTCGAGCGCCTGTTCGCTGTGGGCGGCGAGACGGTCGAGCTGCCGCCGGCCGCCACCCTGCGACGGCCGGGGTGAGCCGCCGCCGTCGGCAGGGCCGCGACCGGACAGCGGAAATGGATCAGCTCTACGCCGAGCTGCCCGAGATCGACTGCAAGGGCCTGTGCCACGAGTCGTGCAACGCCATCGCCATGACCCCGTTGGAGCGCGAGCGGATCCAGCAGCGGGGCATCGACATCAGCCCGTTGCACATGCCCTGCCCGGCGTTGACGCCGGCGGCTGCTGGCCCGCGCTGCCGCGATCGGTGGCCGTCCGTGACCGCCTACGACGGCATCACGTACGTCATCCCGTGCGGCGGCCGGAAGCTCGGCCAGCCAGCAGCGGCCCGAGACCTCTACACCGGCAGCATGTTCCGCCACACCCTCGACAACGCCAAGCGCTCCGCCCGCCTCGACACGGAGGCGACCGGCCGCCCGGCCCGGGTGCTGATCCTGTCCGCGCTGCACGGCCTGGTCGAGCTGGACACCGTCCTCGCCCCCTACGACCTGCGGATGGACTCCCCCGGCTCGGTCACCGCGGCTCGTCTCGCCGAGCAGGCGACCGCCCTCGGTATCGAGTGGGGTGCCGAGGTGTACGCCCTGCTGCCCCGCCCGTACCTGGCCCGTCTGGACGACGCGCTGCGCAGCCTCAACGTGTGGGTGCAGGACGTCTACGAGGCATGCGCGGGCATCGGGCAGCAGAAGCGCACCAACGCGCACATCGGCCGAGGCCCGGTGCCAGTGTTCGTAGAACCGGAGGGGCCGGGGCCGACCGTCGAGGGCGAGCAGGCACGCCGCACGGCCGTCCACGACCGAGTCCTCCACCGCCGCGCCTGGGAGATCGACGCCGCCCAAGGCGACGACCCCCGCTGGACGCCGCAGCCGTGGGACGGTGCCCGGATCGCCGCCGGCCCCGGCAGTGGCCGCCAAGGGTTCATCATCCGCCGCTGCACGGACGGCTGCGAGCAGGTCGACGGGCAGCCCCGCTGGGAGCTGTTGCTGGCCGGTGGCGGACCCATCTGGACGTGCCTGACCCGGCAGCACCTACGGCCCGCACCGACCGTCCGCCGTGAAGGGTTCGGCCGCGCCGCCTGCGACTACGACTGCCGGTGCTGCGTCCGCCGCCGCCAACCGACCACCGCCGGCACGCCGGCCAGCCGCTGAGGAGCCCCGCCATGTTCGACGGACCGACCGAGGACGACTTCACTCGCTGGAACGAGCACAACGCCCACGCCGCCGACTACGACCCCCGCGAGGACGAGGACGGCCCCGACCTCATCGGGCCGCTAACCGCCGAGGAGTGGTGCGCCTTCCGGTTGCGCAACGACGGCGATCTGTTGCAGTGCTGCGGCGTGACCTCGGCCTTCCGCGACGCTCTGTTCAACCTGCTGCGGATGGGTGGCGAGCGGCACGACGCCGCCTGGATCCTGCGGGACGAGTGGCAGGCCATGGAGGAGCACGGAATGCCGCAGGGCACGGAGGTGACACCGCTGCTCGACAAGCTCCGCGCCTTCTACATCGACCAGCCGGAGCAGGCGACGACTGGGGGTGCGTCGTGATCGTGCCCGAGCTGGTGGTCACCCGAGGGCTCCCAGCGAGCGGTAAATCGACGTGGGCAGCCCGGTGGGTGGCCGCAGCCTCAGCCGACCGGGCGTGCGTCGACCGGGACTCGGTGCGGGTGATGATGCACGGCCGCTGGATCGGCACCCCCGAGCAGGAGCAGCAGACCAGCATCGTGTGCCACGGCGCCGTCCTGGGGCTGCTCCGCGCCGGGATCTCGGTCGTGGCAGGTGACACCAACCTGGACGAGGCACCCGACGGGCACCTGACCGCGCTGTGGGACATCGCCGACCGGACCCGCTCGTCGTTCCGGGTCGTGGACTTCACCGCCGTGCCGCTGGAGGTGTGCATCGAGCGGGACGCGGCGCGTACCGGTCCCGACCGGGTCGGCGCGGACAAGATCCGCGACATGTGGGAGCAGCACCTGCAAGGACGTCCGTCGCCGCTGCCGCTGCCGCCGCTCGTACGCGGCATCGTCGAGGTACCCGCCGAGCTGCTGACGCTGGGCTGATGCTCAGACCCGCCAGCCACCCGTGCGGCACCTGCCCGTACCGGCTGGACGTGCCGTCCGGGGTGTGGGCGTCCGAGGAGTACGCCAAGCTGCCGCTCTACGACCGCCCCACCTGGGACCAGCCGACCGGAGTGTTCGCCTGCCACCAGCAGGACGGGCGGGTGTGCGCGGGCTGGGCCGGCTGCCACGACACGGCCGAGCTTCTCGCCTTGCGCCTGGCCGCCAACTTCGGCGTCCTGGACCCCGACGAGCTGGACGCCACCATCGACTACGTGTCGCCGGTGCCCCTGCATCCGACCGGGCAGGCCGCAGCCGATCACGGCATGGCCGACGTTGACAGTCCAGGGCCGCGCGCACGCCGCGCCATCGACCGCCTGCTAGCCAAGACCGAACGGAGATCAGCATGACCGACGCTGCAACCAACCTCGGCGGACCGGCCGGGACCGCCCCGGACGCCGCCCTCGCCGCGCTCCCGCCGGAGGAGACGGCCGAGATAGCTCGACTGCGCGCCGAACTGGCCCAGTGCCAGTACGTCGAGATCCCGGACCACCGCGGACTACGGCCCGGCGCCCGCGTCTACCACTCCGGCCACCAGTGGCCGGGCGCGGCACTCGACGGCAGCGGCGTGGTGGCCGCCGTCTTCGAGCGTCCGGGCTCGTCGTGGTCGCGCACCTACAACGCCCCGGACGTGGAGATCATTGTGCTGTGGGATCGACCGGCGTTCGGTTCGTCTTCGCGGCTGTCGACGTCGGCCAGCTACCGCATCTACCTCGCCGCTGTCCAGCAGGTCACCGACGCCGGATCGGACACCACGCGATGACCTTCGGCTACCTGCTCGGCCTGGTGACCATTCCGGCGCTGATCGGCGGCGGCTGGCTGCTCTGGCAGCTTCTGCGCCTACTCAACCGTGCCGGTGACGCGTTGGCGAAGCGCCTGCCGGTGGGTCGCGCCGATGAGCGGGCCGGGTTCGCCGCGTTCGCCGCTTCGACCCGCCGCGCCCACGTCTTCGTGTTCGGTGGCGTCGGCATCGCCGTGTTCGCCGGCTACGACGGCAGCAACGCCCGGAAGGTGTACGACGCCGTGTACGGGGTGCTCGCGCAGCCCGCCAGGGTCGGCCGCCGGTGGCGCGCCCGCACACATGACGATCCGGGTGCCGCCGCCAACCCCGAGCGCATCCCATAACGTCCTCAAAATTGGGCTAGCTGGCTACCCTGGTCGTCTCGCATGACGCTGGCCCTAGCGTGCGGGCGTGGTCTTCCCGCAGCAGCCCGCCGTCGGCTACGTCGAGGTGGCCGACTTGCTGCGGGAGCGGATCGCGTCCGGGCAGCTCAGGCCAGGTGCCCGCCTGCCTTCCGAGCGGGACCTGGCGCAGACCTTCGGGGTGGCTCTCAAAACGGCCCGCGCCGCGTTGGGGCTACTACGCCAGGAGGGCTTGGCCACGGCGATACGCGGCTACGGGATCGTGGTGCGTGAGCAGGTAGAGCCGGAACGCATCGTCCTCTCGCCGGGTGACGAGCTGACGGCCCGGCAGCCGACTCCGGCGGAGCGGGACCGCTATGCCATGCCGGAGGGTGTGCCGCTGCTCGTGGTCATCCACCCGGAGGGCCCGCCGAGCGAATACCCCGCTCACCGGTTCCGCTTGGCCGTTCCGGCAGCCTGAGTCGCGTACTGTCTATCTCCTCAGTCAACCCTTACCGTCTGGTCGGTCCAGCCGTCCGCGCCGATCGGTGGAACTTCTGCGGTCTGCAAGTTGCAGCGGGCGCGATTTGCGGCGCGGATGGTTGCGGAGCTGCAAGCTTCGCTCCACAGTGATCTCTTAAGAACCCTTTGCGACATCGCGCGTTAACACTCGCACACCCCAGCTTGGACGGGTCCCGTCCGCCGGACCCGCAGGGGAGGGACGATGCACCCACGCCACCAGATCGACGGGCCCACCGCCGAAATCACCCCTCAGCAACGCCGACACCCACGGGATCGGCCCCGCGACAGCCACACCGGCGTTCCCGACCACCGATACACCGCCCTCACCTGCGCCATCGGTGGCCTCGCCGCCGTCGACTGGGTCGTCCGCTTCGCCCACGCATCCGCGTTCTCCACGCCCGCCAGCCTCGGCACCTACGTAGACGATCACGCATCCGTCGGGCGTGTACTCGTCACCGCGGCCGTCGCCCTGATCGGCGTCTGGGCCGTGTGGACCGGCATCGCCCAGGCCCGCCTCCGTGGCCAGGCACGTCCCGCACCAGGCCGCCGCCGGGCCCGATCCCGCAACCAGGCCGAGGGCCGCTACGGCACATACCCGCCGAGCCGGCCCGCCCCGGGCCAGCGCACTTGGAACGCCCGCCCGCCGACACCGGCGCGGCGCGTCACCGCCGGCAACCCGGATATGGCCGAGCTGGACGAGCACATCGCCGCAGGGACCGCCCGACTCACCGAAGTGCGCCAGCCTCCGCGCCGCTTCACCGCCGCCGCTGTCGCCGCTGTTGCCGCCGCCAAGGCCGCGTGGGTGGGGTTCGGGGTTCACGCCTCGTTCGTCCTCGGCGGCGGCGCTACCGCTGGCCTGGTCGTATTCGCCGTTATCGCCATCATCGCCACCATGTGCGGACTTACCGTTGCCGCGCTGTGGCTGTCGTGGTGGCACGCCGCCCGGCAGAGTGCCGTCCGCGACCAGCTCGCCGCCGACCGGTACGACCGGGCGATGGCCGAGATCAGCCAGTTCCGGGCGGAGATCCTGCACGAAGGTGACGTGCTCGCGGAAGCGGCATTGGATCGGGCTCAGCGGCTTCTCGACACGCCCGGGAAGGCCAATGTGACGGAGTTCCCGGGACGGGGTTCGCGGGGTCGGTGACCCCACGGTGACCCCACGCCCCAAAAACGCCTAGATCAAACAGGCGCGTTTTGCCTGCGTGCCCCCGGCAGGATTCGAACCTGCGACACACGGTTTAGGAAACCGATGCTCTATCCCCTGAGCTACGAGGGCCGGACGTATCAACGCCGCTCGGCGGCGGCTGTCAGCGTACCGCAGGAAGCTCCCGGGGTGATCAGCGCTGGCACCGCCACCAGCGGATCACACACCGACCGCACGTCGCCGGGCCTGGCCGGGCCGGCCGTCACCGGCGGCCACGGTCGCGCGACGCCGTTCACCTGCGGTCACCGACTGCGGAGCACACATCGCGCACATCACCAAAGATCATCTACCGGTTGGTGGTCTGCCGCTCGCGGCTGATCTTCGCGGGCAGTCGTGCCATCGGGCTCGCCGCTGGAGGCATGCCCACATCTCGGTTGCGACCTGATCGTGGCCGGCTGGGAGGCGCCGAACATCTGTTCGTCAGCCATCCGCATGTCGGCCTCTTCGCGGGCGCACCGCTCGTGCCGCCGCCTCTGAAGCGCAGCCCCAGGACAGCGTGAGTCCTGCCCCGCCGTGGCCGTAGTTGTGGATCACACGGATGCCGTCGAGTCGTTCCTGCTCGACACGGACGCACGGCCGTGTGGGGCGCAGACCGACCCGGTGGGCGATGACCCGGGCGTCCCGAAGACGTGGCTCGATCTCGGCACAGCGGGTGATGATCGCCGCAGCGGTGTCCGGATCGGGTTCTCTGCTCCACTCGCCCGGCAGCGCGGTCCCGCCGACGACGACTGTCTCGCAGTGGGGGTAGAAGTGCGTCAGGTCCGGTGAGAGCCCCGTGTCCTCGGAGAAGAACTCGGTGATGCCGGGGTTCTCCACCACGACGAGCTGCCCGCGTATCGGAATCAGCTCAGGATCGGGTACGAGGTGCCGAGCGCCCAGGCCGGCGCAGTTGATGACAACAGGAGCGACACCAGCGGCCTGGTCGAAGGCGTCGATACGCCGAATCTCGACCACGCCGTCAGCCGCCTCGAATCGCTGTCGCAGGTAGCCGAGATAGACCGGCATGTCGACCAGCGGCGCGATGTATCGCCACCCGGAGACGAAGCCGTCCGGAAGCTCGCCCGCCCCGCACACCCGGAACCCGTCGAGCTGGTCGCCCCACTCCGGCGGATCGACCCACTCGCGAGACGCCTCGACACCGGCGACGAGCCGCACCCCCGTCGACGGGTCCACGGCCAGATCCCGCAAGACATCGAGAGTCTCAGCGCTCCACGCCCGCACCCGGTCGACCGGTTCCACGAGGTACGGACCCCACATCGCCCCGGCCGCGTACGAGGTGGTCCGCTCGGGCGGGTCCGCCGCCCACACCTCGACCCGCATACCGGCCTCGACAAGGCAGACCGCAGTCGTCAGCCCGGACACGCCAGCACCGACTACAAGAGCGTCAAGATCGTCGCGGCTCACGACCCTGACCATAGGACTCATCCTTGCTTGACGCCCTGCCAAGGGCTTCGACAGTCGCCCGACAGTTCTGGTCGACTGGAGCGGACGGGCTCAATCGGTGTGCTGGTAGGTCTGGCCAGTCTGACTCGGCATCCATCTCCTCAGAGAATGCGTGTAGGTAACGCAGGTATCGTGGCGTCACGGCCTGAGCCAACTCGATGCGTGGTAGGGCGACATCGAGTGCCGCGCCGGTGCTGAGTTCTACCGCCACGCATGGCTGGGAGTCCTGAAGCGCTCGGACAGCCTCGGCGAGAAGCGCTCGGACGGGTGCGAGTTTGTCCCGTTGCTGTTTGGCGTGCGCGCGGGCAGAGGCGTAGACGGTCTTCGGCCCTCGATCAACGAGAAGTACGTGAGGTTGCTGTGGGTCACGTCCCCGGAGGTCGTCGACCCGGCGGGCCATAGCGGTCATGAGTGCCTCGGCAACGTCCAGTCCACCGCTGCTCGTTACCCACCCGCCGAACTGTTCGGGTGCGGTGATGGCATCGAGGTACCGCCAGAGCGGCTCAGCGGTGTACGCCGACGTGCCTCCGCGAGTAATTGCGTCGCGGAGGCGCCGGATGAGCGTCGTCTTACCACTGCCGTCGATCCCGTCAACGAAGAGGATCATGGCAGCATGGAGCCGTCTTCAACGAGCCGTAGTGCAGCCGTGAGAGCGCTCGGTACACGCCCGGCGAGTCGTTCTGCCTGCTCGATTCCGCCGGCGCCAGCACGGCGGTAGGCGTCGTAGTCGTACAGCAGCATGCTGAGTTGATCGTCAGGCCAGTCACGCAGGGCTTCCGCCACGTCGGGAAGCCGTAGGGACGCGTACGGATCCCGGTGCGTGACGATCAGTCGGGCGGCGCTGGAGAGCGCGGACAGAACTCGGCGCGCGGTGTCTCTGCGTCCGATGGTGGTGTCGCGGTTCGAGGCGAGACGGGCGAGTGTGAAGTCACGGAGCGCGGCGATGTCGTTGGCAAGGTCAACGGCTTCTGCGGTGACGGTGGGGGCGGGGGCGACACCTGCGATCACTGCGGTGTCGAGCCCGACTCGGCGTAGCACCGTTCGCATCTTCATGTCGTACAGGTCGCCGAGGCGGCGGGCGTCGCGTCCGTGGGCGTCGGCGAGGTGTAGCGACGTTCGTGGGCCGTAGCGGCGCGAGGCCTTGGCGATGGCCTGATCGAGCTTGGCCGCCGCTGGTGATGTCGCGGGCACGTTCCAGGCGACGAAGTCGACGTCGCTCCAACCGTCGACGAAGTCACCGCGTGCGGCGGATCCGCACAGTCCCAGCCCGGCTTCCGGATGTTCGGTGAGGGCGGCCTGAGCGTCTGCCCCCACCTGGGAGACCAGTTCGCTGAGATCCTGGCTGAACGGCGAGGGCTTGGTGGCGCGCCACGCGATGACGGCGAGGGCACGATCCAGTAGTTGTTGGAACTGGGCGTGACTGGCGGCCTGGCGGGCGGCGGCGGCATCGAGCCAGCGGGCTTCGACGAAGCCCTCGTCCTGGGCCGGGGTGATGGCGGTGGTCGTAGCCGTGAAGAGGAACCAGTCGACGGTCTTCGCCGCAGGTACGCCGTCGTTGTCGGTGAAGGTGTACGCCTCCTGCCCGAGGTAGGCGCTGTAGTGCGTGTCGCTCAGGCCGGCTTCCTCAGCCACTTCCCGCCGGGCTGCCCGAAGTGGTGCCTCACCTGGTTCAAGGCGACCCTTCGGAGCAACGGTCTGTCGCTCGCCGGTCCTACGGACCTGATCGAGCAACAGGAAGTCCGGCTTCCGCAGATCGCCGGCGGTGACGACGGCACCAGCAGAGGCGTATTGACGGTTCATGGCTGGGTGCCTCCCGCAGTCTCCGAAGAAGGATTCGGTGCCCCCGTCCGGGGTCGTCGACCATGACAAGTTGCCCGTCATCGGACTCATCTCGAAATCGGGTCTGAGGTGCCGCTCGAGCGTGGTCTTGAGCGTTCAGATGCCGGTGATGCCGTAGTTGTCCCACCACGCGCGGCGGTGTGTGCGGAGAGTTCCGGCGAGTCGAGTCAACAGGAGCGAGTTGCCGTTCAGTACCAACGCGGCGTCCTCGGGTTGGCTGGCGAGCACGCGGGCTACGGCCGTGACCATGTGTGGTGTCGCGGTGCGCAGGGCGTCGTCCTTGGGCATGTGGAAGACGATGTTGACGTAGGTGTCGGGTTCCCACTCCCACTGGGAGCCGTCTTCGTCTTCGGCGTCGAAGTAGCCGTTGCTGCCTCCGTAGATGCTGAGGCTGTACCCGGACGTGTCCGCCAAGTCCGCGCTCAGCAGGCGGGGATAGCCGGGTCGGAGCGACTCCTCGACGCCTTCTGGGGCGGCGAGTTCGGCCACCTGTTCCAGCGGGATGGCGCCTGCCAGTGTCAGTCGGTACTCGATAGCCACGTGCTGCCTGCCTTCTCAGTCTCGCCGGACGAGTTGAATGATCTCACCACTGCGGGTCACCGCCGTGAGTTCCTTGAGCTGGTGAATCGGCCAGTCGTCGAACTGCTTCTGCAGTGCGCCGAGGTCACCGCGCCAGTCCCGTAGGTGCAGCACCACACGTTGGGTCTGCTGGCTGGATACCTTTCCCGACACCTCCGTCCAAACCCCACGCACCGCCTTGCCTGGGGTCGGTGAGTAGCAGTCGAAGACGAGCCCCTCGATCAGGTAGTCCGGTTCCTTGTCCGGCTTCCCGGCATCGCCGGTGCTCTCCCGCGCCTCGGCGATCTCCCGCCTCGTCGGGTTCTGGTGAACCCGGTAGCCCTGGCCGGCGACCGTGTCGGCGCAACCGTTCTCCAACTCCAGCGATCGCCGCACTTCTGCGTCCTCCCGGGGTGGGATCCGAGTTCGGGGGCCAGTCGGTGATCCGCCGAGGACACCCGTTGGTTGACGGGTCCACGGGGCGCCATGCTCATTGGAAGTGCCGCCGCCACGAGCGGGAAACTGAGGGCTCAAGGCACGTGTGGCGGAAAGGATCGGGCTGGCCAGTACGTCACCGCCAGCCCGGGTCAGTTTCCCGAGGACCCGAGCTGGCGCGCTTCGGCGATCGCCGCTTGCACATACTGCCGGGCGGTGCCGGTGCGCTGGACCACAATCACCAGGACCTGCTTGATGCTCTCCAACGCCTGCAGCAACGGCCCTGGCTGCCCACCCTGCAAGACCATGTTGACGAGTTGCTGTGCCTCGCCGACCTGCCTAATGACCCCGGCCGCCGCATCACGGGCACTGTCCGTCGCCGCCTCTACGGGTGTCAGCCCGGAGATCGTCTCCTGCGGGGTGGCTTGCTGCGGAACGGCTGCAGTGGCCTTCGTCGTCTCACCGATCGAACCGGCCAAGACTCCCAGGCCACCCTGGATCGCCGTGACTGCGCCACGCACCCGGGTCAAGCCAGCCGCCACCGCAGCGAATCCGGATCCCACAGCACGCAACGACACCTCCTGCACCTGCCTGTCGGCCGCGGCCGCCAGCCCCTGCGCACGCTCGACGCCCGCCACAAGCGCACGCAGCTCACCGGTGATCTTGTCGACGTGCGACATCTGAGCCGCCTTTCAGTTGAGGACAGCCAAAGGTGCTCGGTCACTGAAACTACCGCTCTCATCGCGGCCGCCACGGGTCTCGATCGCAGGCCCCAGCCCCTAACTGTCGCGGGGTTGGGAGATTGAGCCTCGGGGAACATCAGGACTTGGTCTGACGCCGCGTCTGCGCAGGGAGCGTTGTCGGCTTTTCGCGCATCGCCTCAAGGTCGGCCGGCCACGCAACCAACGACACTCGGTCAGCCGACTCAACGGAGGCGAGTCCGAATCGAGAGATAGCGTTCAGTCAATCGGGGCGAAGCGGTCGGAAAGGGCGTAGCGCTGGAACAGAACGTCCCCGACCTGTCGTACCTCGGCAAGGCGCGCCCGGCTCGTTGATGTCCATGAGAATGCCCCCGGGTTCACGAACCGGGGAGCGTCGGCCTCGCCGACGAAAAAGGGCGCCACGACAAGGTGCAACTCGTCGGCAAGATCCGCCGTCAGCAGTGCGGTGTGTACGCTGCTGCCACCCTCGACCAGGAGCCGACCGATGCCGCGCCCGGCGAGGTCGGCCAGTACGCGCGGGAATGAGAGCGGTTCACCGCCGTCGACGACCGTCGCCACCGACCCGAGGTTCTCCCGTTGCTTATCAATCGCGCTCGTCTCGCAGTACACGATCTTCTCGACGTTGCCGGTGGTGAAGAACGCCGCGGTGGGATCGAGGTCACCTCCACGGCTCACCGTGACCTTGACCGGCGTGACCGAGAGTCCGGCGGCAGTCCGGGCTTCGCGGCGGGCTTCGGACCGCACCATCAGCCTGGGGTTGTCTCGGCGGATGGTGTTGGCTCCGACGAGGATCGCGTCGCAGGCGGCCCGCACCGCATCGACCCGGTCGAGGTCCTGCTCGTTGGAGAGGATGAGTCGCGTCGGGCCGGCCGTGTCGATGTAGCCATCGAGGGACATGGCGCACTTGAGCAGGACGTACGGTCTGTCACTCACGGATGTCACTCCTACGGTCGGTGGTGATGATCCGCTCGATGAGTTCCATGAACTCGTCAGCGATGGCGCATGAGTCCAGCGAGTCGAACAGGTCCTGCGTGATCCACTCGCGCAATCGTAGATTGGTCCGCATTCGGTTGAGCGCGCTGCGGGCCGCTCCGCCCGTGGCGCCGCAAGGGATGATCTTCTTGTCCATGGAGATGGCAAGGTCGATCTCGTCCAGCGTGCCCTGGCCGCCACCGAACACGAGGACGTAGTCGGCGTTACGGACGACGTTCGGATGGCCGAAGACGCCGACGGCCGCACCGAGGCTGGGTGGCCGGTAGTGATTGGCGATGTAGGTCATGATCTCGATGCCGACGCCTCGCGGTCCATGGTCGACGTCGAAGTGGTGATTCATAAGCCACCGACTCACGGCGATGATGCAGCCGTCGATCGCCTTGTCGTCCGCGTCTGGCGATCGGCTCCCGCAGATCGAGATGCGTGGTGGTTGTTCGGATCGGGTGGGTCGGAACCACCCGGATGTCACTGCGGCTTTGTCGCCAACCGGGGCCTCGCGCTGCTTCGGTGCGGTGAACGCTGAGATGGCCACATCGGCCGGAGCGAGGCCAAGCATCACGCGGGATTCGTCGGGCATCAGGAGCCCATCGGCGACGCGGGCCAGCACGTCGATGTCAGTGACGCGCGGGCCACGGGTTCCTCGGATGAAGTTCGATACGTCGGACCGGTCGTGGCTGGTCAGGAGCGCGAGTTGGGTCTGCGTACAGTCCGGGTGTACTTCGAGGTAGATCTTGAAGAGGGTCCCGATCTCGCGACGGGCCAGTGCGAGCCGCACGTCATCGCGCCGCCAGAACGGGAGCGATACGCCGGTGACATCGAACGTCTTGCGCCGAGCCACCCCGCCCCCAACTGGTCGTCGATCTGCGATGACCAGAGGGTAGTGGATTTCGACGGAAGTTCGCGTGGCCCGGTCCCACCGCTCTGTTGTCCGACGCACGTGGATTCGGACCACGGGTCGCGTCAATTTCCCGATGTCGTCGACAAGCCCAAACTCACCACGTGACCGACCACTTCTGACCTGCCGGGGGTCGAGGTGACGCGAACCGAAGAAGTTGAGGTGGGCATATGGTTGATCCGGTTCTGCGGCTTGGCGCAGATGGTGGGCTGAACGAGTCGACGATCGTCGTAACCGGTGGCGCCGGCTTCATCGGCAGCCACGTGGTCGCCCGGTTGCTCGCTGAGGGCGCGCGCGTCAAGATCATCGACGATCTTTCGACGGGCCGGCTCGAGAACCTGCACGACAGCCTTGGCGCCGGCCTGGCCGATGCGGACATTCGGATCTATGACGTGCGGTCGACCGATGCCGCCGACGCTATACGGCAGTGGCGGCCGGAGATCGTCGTCCATCTCGCAGCGCAGTCGAACCTGCCAGCCTCGACACGGTCGCCGCTCGTCGACGCGGACATCAACATCCGGGGAACGATGAACGTCCTGGATTCGTGCGCCGAGGCAGAGACCAGGCTCGTGGTGTACGCGGCCACCAGCGCGATCTACGGCACGGTGGAAGGCGACGCCGTGCCTGTTGCGGAGATCGCGCCGATCGCGCCGACCAGTCCGTACGGGCTGAGCAAAGCGACGGCTCTGAAGTACCTCGCCTGGTACCGACATCACCGGAGCGTCGACTACACGGCTCTCGTGTTGGGCAACGTCTACGGGCCGCGCCAAATTGGCCCGATGTGCGGCGTCGTCGGCCTGATGGCACAGGCCGCGATGGCGGGCGGGCCTTTGGCAATCTTTGGCGACGGTCACCAGACGCGAGACTTCGTGTTCGTCGCCGACGTCGCCGAGGCTGTGACCGCCGCCTGCACCACTGGCGGCCTCGGGCTGGTCAACATCGCTTCGGGCGCCGAAACGACCATCGCCGAGATCGCTGGGTTGGTATCTCGGGCAGTTGGCACCGGAACGCCGCGGCATGCCGATCCGCTGCCTGGTGAGGTGCGGCGCATGGCGCTGGACATCTCGCGGGCGAGGGACTTGCTCGGCTGGCACCCCACGACCCCGCTCGCGGAAGGCGTCCGGATCACCGTCCGGGCCGCACGGCGGCGCGATTCGATCAAGGAGGCGTCATGATGCACCCGCGTCGATTCGCGGTCGGACCGGTCGAGGTGCAGGTGACCTCGAATGAAGAATCGGTCCTCGACTATCTTGGCGAGTTCTACACCTCGACGGCTGCCGCCTTGCCGGGCCACGGCTGGACGGTCGACGCCCAGGTTGGCTTGCCAGAACCCGATGCGAACACCAACCAGTGGGGCGTCTCCTGGCGGATAGACCGCTCTGACCACACGGTCCGTCTGCGTGCCCAGGCCGCCGAAAGCCTCTCGATCACTGCCCGGAAGTGCGTCCGGGAAGTCCTGGTCGACCACTGCGAGCAGCGGCGGTACACGATGTTACATGCCTCCGCGGTCGTTGATGAGGCCCGCAGGATCGTTGTTGTCGGAGACAAGGGAAGCGGCAAGACCACCCTCGCTCTGAAGGCCGCTCTCCGGCACGGGATGAGGTATATGTCCAACGACCACCTGATCATGTACGAGCCTGATGGCGCGGGCACTCTCACGTTGACATCGCTTCCCACGCTGATTCCGCTCAAGATCGGCACGTTTCTTGACCTCGAAGGCGCATTGCCGGAGCCGTGGGATCGTGACGGGCTCGATGTCGAGGCATATCGCGGGTCGTCGAGATCCGAGGTCTACTCGCTCGATCGGCGCGTGCTCTACACCTACCGCCGTTTGGGTCACGACAATCCGATCACGGTAGACCTCCCCCGCCGCTCCCCGGCTACGACGTTGATCGTGTTGGCGAGCTACTCGTCGGGCGACGCGGGTGAACCCGAACCCGTCGCGGATCCCGTAACGGAGCTTCTCACTCACGTGCGTACCGATTGGATGTTCGATCCGACGCTGAACCAGCGGTACCTTCCGCGGACCGAGCGGGGGCGGGATGAGTACCTCGCTGACGCCCGCCGCCTCCTCACCGCCCTGGCCGAGCGGTCGACACTTGTTCGCTGGACTCACCGCGGCGATCCGGCCCCAATCCTGGCATTCGCCGCCAATCGGAGACTGGCATGAAACCCCTCGTCACCGTCGTGATCCCCACGTACAACCGACCGAGCCCTCTGCGGCATGCCCTGGCCAGCGTCGCCGCCCAGTACGCCGTACCCGGCTCCGTCGAGGTAGTGGTCGTCAATGACGGCGGCTGCGACGTGAGCACGGTCGCGAACGCAGCCCGCGAGCAGGGCCTCGTCGTCCGCCTCATCGATCTGAACCAGAACGGTGGTCTCCCTTCAGCGCGCAACGTCGGCATTCAGGTCGCACGAGGTGATTACCTCGCCTTCCTCGACGACGACGACATCTTCCTGCCCAGCCACCTCGGCACAGCCCTCGCAGCGCTGAGCACAGGGGATGCCGACCTCGCGTACACGGTGTGCGTCGTCCAGGAAGCGCGCGTCGACCCCGCGAACCCGCCGGCATTCAGTACCACTGCGACGTTCCCGTTCGATCCGGACCTGCTGTCGGTGGCCAACTTCATGCCGGTCCACACCGCGGTGCTTCGGCGCCCACCGGAGGCGGCCCGGTTCGACCCTTACCTTCCCGCGCTGGAGGACTGGGACATGTGGCTGCGTCTGGCCCGCGATCATCGTTATCGGTTCGTGCACATCCCGGAGCCCACCGTCGTCTACCACCGCATCGCGAGCGAGGCCAGCATGGTCGGCGCGACCGTCGGCGATGGGCATGCCCTCGCCCACTTCGGGACCCTCACCGAACAGATGTGGTGTCGCTGGCCCGCCCGCACGCCCAAGACGCAGCACTTCCGGCTGTACATCGCCGTCATGTACTGGCACTCGTTGGCGCGCCTGGCAGGCGGTCATGCGCTCAGCGACCAGTACTTTCAACGCTGCGTCGCAGAGATCACCGCGGTCTGGCACGGGGAGCGCTCCGAGACCGGCCTTCGCCAACGGATCATCGACTCGATCAAGGAGACCGCCGATGTCGCACACGCCGACTGATCTGCCTGGCTCCGCAGCCACGATCGGGCTGACTATCGACACGGTGCTACGCCGCACGGACAAGACCCTGCTGGCGCGAGGCTCGTTCCGCGGCGAACCGGCAGCGGTGAAGTATCTGATTGACCCAGATCCGTTCTGGGCAGCCAAGTGGCGACACGAGCTGGACGTCTACGAGGTCTTCGGTGACACCACCCCGCCTGTCCGCGTTCCTCGTCTGCTCCACACCGACCATGACCGGCTGCTGGTCCTGGAATGGGTCGACGCATCGCCCCTCGCGGCCGAACGCTACCCCCAGCGGGAGCTCGAGACCCGGGAGGTCGATGCCGTCCTGGACTGCATCACCGCGTTGAATCAGTGGACCCACCCCGCCGTCCGGTTCTCGCCCACCTTCGACTACTCCGAGCGCGTGGCTCGGTACCAGGCCAAGGGGTACCTCACTGAGGTCCAGCGAGAGGCTCTGGACAGTCTGCTGGCTCGATGCGACGCGCCGGCACAGCTCAATCACGGCGACCCACTGGCCAGCAACATCCTCCTCGATGCCAGCCGTTCCGACAGTGACGACGAGGCCGAGACCACGGCGGTTCTACTCGACTGGGAGTTCACCGGGCTGTTCCTTCCTGGCTTCGACCTTGCGATGCTTCACACCCAGGTCGGCGCACGAACGCCAGTGATCCGCGAGCGCATTGAGGCGATCGTGAGTGAGACGGGCATCGAGGCCGCATTCGTGCTCAACCTCGCTGTGGTTTTGACCCGCGAGCTACGCCTGCACCACGAACTGCCCGAGGACGACCCCGTCCGGACGCGGTGTCTGCCGATCATCGAGGTTGCCTGGAACTCGGCCAGCACCCGCCTCCAACGGCTCGCCACGGCGAGGCCAGCATGATCCACGTAGCCCTGGTCCACCGCGATCTTCACGAAGTGAGCCGCGGCGGCATCTGCACGCTCTACCGCTCCCTGGCCCGGCATCTCGCCAACCTGGGCGCATCGGTAACCATGATCACGCAGGAGTCACCCCACCCATTACAGGGAAGGGATGTCACCGTCGTCTCGCTTCCCCGCACCGAAGACTTGGTTCAACACCGCGAGGCCGTCGCCGACGCCCTCGACGCGGTCAGGCCCGATGTCGTCGACTGCTCCACCTGGGAGGCAGAGACCCTGCGGTATCTCGCCAAACCTCGCGAAGACCGAGCCCCGGTCCTCGTACGCGGCGAGTTCAGTGCCGTCCGCCTCGACGCGGGCGGCCTTGCTCGCGACGAACACCAACTCGTCCAGGCCGCCGACCAGGTCATCGCCGTCAGCCAGTACGCGGCCCAGGATCTCACGACGGAGTACGGCATTCCTCTGCCACTCGCGGTGGCCAACGGAGTCGACCGCGAACGGTTCCACCCTGGGAGGCCAACCACGCCCGCCAGCGGCTTCCACATCGACCTCGGGGCCGACGGCCACGTCGCGGGCCGCAGACCGATACCCGACCTCCTCGCGGCCGGAGAAACAGTCTCGCCATGGTCGCCTGATCCGGCGGGACGCCTCCGGCTCGTATGGGTCGGAAAGATCACGCCGATGAAGGGCTGGGACGTCCTCGAGACCGCCACGACCCGGCTTCGGGATATCGCGTCTGTTTCCGTGCTGCTCGGTCACTCACCAACGTTCGCGCCGGTCACATCAGCCAGCAGTGAACTCACCGTCCTTCAAGATCTGGACGACACCGACCTTCCGGGCCTCTACCGCGCGGCGGACTGGCTGCTGTCCACGTCGCGCTGGGAAGGCTTCGGCCTCGCCATCGCCGAGGCGCTCGCCTGCGGCACCCCGGTCCTGCTGCCAGAGCACCTCGGCACCGCACCAGAGCTGCTCGCCGCCAGTGGCGGCTACACGTACCGCGACCTCGATCACCTCGTGGACATCCTGACCCATGCCGAACGCCTGACCGGCCGCCTTCCCGACCACTTCAACTGGGCAGTCAACGCGGCCGAAAGCCTCCGGCTCTACCGAGCACTCCTCGGCAGGTGACCCGTGCGAATCTTGCTGATCGGCCCACACCACACCGGCGGAAGCATCCCGCCCTACCTCGACGTCTTCACCGCCGCGCTGCGATTCCTGGGCGTGCAGGTCGAGCGCCTCGGCTCATCGGGCGTGCCCTACGACAAGGAGCAGGACCGGTTCTGGACGGCCGAGCGCGTCCGCCAGGAGGCCGAGGGCCTGCTTGCCGACGTTGACGTGAACGCGTACGACCTGATTTCTGTCCACTTCGGAAATCTCGACGTCGAACAACTGCTACCCCATCTGTGGCCGGCCCGACGACCTCCGGCCGTCTACCACGTACACAGCCTCGACTGGGCCCTGTTCACCGACCACGTCCCCGAGCCGGACCTGCGCGAGGCGGTGAACAGGGGAGTCGCCGGAATGGACGCCTTCGTATGCTTCGGCGCCTACGGAGCCGAGCGCCTCGAAACCGTCGCTGGGCCCGACGCACCACGCCTTGTCTCCTGGCTGCCGACCACCATCCCATCGGGCACCTTGCCGAGATACCCGAAGGGTATTGCCGCAGACCTGGAACCTTCGGCCCGTCGGCCGCTTGGCAGCCTCTACGGCTACGCCGCCCCTTGGAAAGACACCGAGAACCTCATCGCCGCGTGTAAGCGGACGAAGGAACCCGGCCGCATCATCGTCGCGGGTCCGTTCTGGGACGACCCATCACAGGCAGGAATGGACCTCGCCGCCGAGGTCAGGGGCACCACGCATGGATCAACACAGCTGCGTGTCGAACCGACGTACCTCGATGCTGCCGCGCGGTTGGCGCTCGTCACGGCGACGGACTTCGCGATCTTCCCGTACCGCGCCCAGCCGACCTTCCAGGGCAGCGGTGCCATCGCCGACTACCTCGCCCACGGTGTGCCCGTCCTCGCAACGGACGTCGCCAACATGGCCGAACTGATCGGCGATGCGGGAGTGATCATGGAGCCTGCGAATCCCCAGTCGTTGGCCGACGCAGTCGATCGCTTCATCCGCGATGTTCAACACCGTAAAGCCCTGGCCAGCGCTGCCCGATACCGCGCCCGCCGCTTCAGCGCCGTCCACCACGCCGCCCGGTGCCTTCAGTTCTACGACTCCCTCATCAGACGCTGAGATGGGACCAGCGACCATGACACTCCCCGCTGAACTAATCATCGCGCGCCACGGCGAGGCTCACTGCAACCGCGAACAGATCGTCGGAGGCTCACAAGGGTGTAGAGGACTGACCGACCGGGGCCGACGCCAGATCGAACGGCTAGCCCAACGACTCGGTCAAGAGCACCACGAGCGCCCGATTCACGCCATCTACACCACGCCGCTGCGCAGAGCCCAGGAAAGCGCCGCGATCATCGGTGCATACCTCAGCATGGACGCCGTAATCGTCGCCGACCTCGCCGAGCAGGATTACGGCGCTGCCGACGGCCGGCCGTGGACCGACGTCGTCGCTGAGTACGGCGACATCCCTGCCCTCGATGCGGACCGTCCGCTCGCAGCCGGTGGCGAGACCTGGCGGGAATACCTACATCGGGCCACCATCGCCATCGGCGAGATCACAACCCGGCATGCAGGTGAGCGCGTCCTCCTCGTCGGTCACGGCGAAACCATCGACGCCGCCTTCCAACATTTCCTAGCCGTGCCTATCGACGTTCGGGCCACCGCAGCCGTCGCTGCGTACCACGCGAGCGTCACTGCCTGGGTGCAGCAACCGCTTTCGTGGACCCGCCCCTCAGCCGGTTGGCGATGGACCCTGACCAGCCACAACGACACCCGGCATCTGTTCGCAGACGCAGAGACGTGAACCGCCCCAGATCTGAACCGCGAGCCGAGGCCCCGCCCGGCGATAGCAGACCAGCGCTACGTCCGCTACGGGGCTGGCGCCTGGGAGCGCGGCGCTCCCAGGCAGCCTTTGCCGTTCGGTTACAGGCTGAGAGCGCCGTCTCGCACGGCGTCGGTGAAGGTCGTCCAACTCTTTGCCGTGACGGCGAGGTGGCCACCGTGTGGGTTCTTGCTGTCGCGCACAAGGACCGCGTCTTCGCGGTCCAGTAGGTTCGTCGCCACCTCGACGCAGTTTCCTCCGTTTCCGCTGCGGGTGCTCTTGCGCCAGATCGCGCCAGCCGAGTCAGCCACTGGTGTATCCCTTCTGTGCTTCCACGATCAGTCGTTTTGACGCCGTCTGGTTGAGGGCGCGTTTCTCCAGATCAGCCCACGCCAGCCGGTAGGCGGTGACCTCGTCGGGCTTGTTCAGGTACATCGCACCAGTCAGTGTCTCGGCGTACGCGAGCGGGGGTTCGAGCGGATCTCCGAACTCATTCGTGGGGAAGTCCAGGATGGTGAATGGCCCGCAGGCGGCCATGCCGCTGTGCACGCCCGCAGAGAACGGCACGATGCGCACGGTCACGTTCGCCTTGACCATCAGCTCCAGCAGGTGGGCCATCTGATCGGCCATGGCTCTCGGGCCGCCGACGGGTCGGTGGAGCACCGCCTGGTTGAGAATGACCCGGAGGTGCGGCGCGCGGGGGCGGGTGAGAAGCGACTGTCGCTCGACTCGTACCTGGACGCGGCGGATGATCTCGTCCTCTCCGAGGTAACCCGGTGGCACACGCGCGACCTGTTCGGCGTAGGTGGGGGTCTGGAGGAGGCCAGGGACCAGCTCTGACTCGTACTGGAGGATCGTCTCGGCGCTGTCCTCCAACGTGACGTACAGGCCGAACCAGGCCGGCAGCGCCGTCTCCGTGTAGTCATGCCACCAGCTCTTGCGCCGGCCGTTGCGGGTTTCGGCGGTCAGGGCTAGCAGGACTTTGGTGTCGTGCTCTCCCGCCCCGTAGATCTCTAGCAGCGCCTTGACGTCAATGTCGCGAAAGCGGACGTTCTCGTGGCCTTCTTCCCACCGGGCGATGGTCGTGCGGCCCTTCTGGAGTTGCTCGGCTGCCTGCTCTTGCGACAGCCCTGCGTGCTTCCGTAGCGCCTCCAGGCGACGCCCGATGTGGCGGCGTAGCAACGCCGAGCCCACTGCCTCAGACACCTAGCCCACCCTTTCGCTCACTTTGGGCGCGTGCTGCGCCCAATTAAAGCACGCATTTGGAGCGTGACCCTGAGGGGCGCACCCTCCATGACCTGCCCTTTTGCGGCTCAAAACAGAAGCGTCTCTCAAAACAGATACTCCTTGATGAGTAGTTGATTTCTGGGCATGCCCAAAGTGTAATGAGTTACAGAAGGGAGCTGACAGCCGCCGGATGGGTCATCACCTCAAGGCTGATCACGTCTGTCGGATCAAGCGGAACGCCACGAGCCGCAGGCTTCTTCGACCAGCTCAACGCCGAGTACGTGCGGGAAACGGTCCCGTCCGTGAGCCCAGATGCAGGGTCCGTCGCGCTTCCGAACAGGATGCCGCCTGCGTCCGCTGATCGGCTTGTGCGGTCGATGTCGGGGAGTGCCCGACCGCGTATCTCACACAGGAAGAGGTGATGGCAGTGCGCGTCAAGTGGTTCGTCTCCGCTGACGATGATCATTCGTTTAAGCCCTTCGGCATCGACAGCGCTGGCCCCGCCATGCTCTTCGGCCCCGAAAGTGGGGCCACGCACCCCGACGGCACTTCCGTGCCCGCCGATGTCGCCGGACACGATCACATGCACCGGCCGAGCCCCAGCCGACCGGCTTTGGCGCGCGACTGTGGTCCGCAGCCGGTCCGCCGAGGGGCACAGCCGTGAACCGCAGCCCGCAGCCTCTCCCCGACATCACGCCGGGCACCTTGCTCCTACTCGAAGCAAATGACTGGTCCTACGGGCGTGACCTGACCCCCGGTACTTCCGTAGCCATCGCTGTCACAGGGATCCGCGACCTCCTGTACCGCAGCGACGAGTGGATCTGGGTGCTCGGTCACCGGCCGGAGTGCGAGTACCCGAACGTGGACCGGCATTCGCCGTGCATGGAGGTGCGGGCCAAGATCGCCGCGCTGCACCGCCAAGTCGCCGCGTCATGACCAGCACCGACGACAGCGATCGGCCCGTCGATCACTTCGAGTCAGCGCGGAACACTGCGCTGCGCTCCAGCACTGCAACGGCGGTACCTGTTTCCACTGCCGGCAGGGCCGGTGTGGGCAGCACGCCTGGGCGATCGAGGAGCTTGGTCGTCATGCCGGCGGGCGGAAGCTCCTTCGGCAGCTCGGGTTTCCCCTTTCCTGTGACGATTCGATTGAGGAAGGTCAGCCGCGGTGAACGCCACACCTTTCGTCGCTCCGGACAGCTACCCGGAGTATCTGCGTGGGTATTCCGAGTCGGTGGGGCCGTCTCGGCCGGTGCGTGCGGTCGGTAGTGCCGCCGCTCCACCGATGCGTCTGGCGGATGAGTTCTTCTATTTGGCGCACGATGATCAGACGGGTCGGTCGCGTCTGTTCGAGTCCGCGACGGCGCATGGCCTGGCTGCGGCGTTGTTGGCGGAGTTGGGTTGGGAGGGGCGGATCACGGTCGTGGGCCGGCATGTGCGGGTGATCGACCCGTCGCCGCCGTCGGACTGGCTGCAGCATCTTGTCCTCGATCGTCTGCTGGCGGAGCCGCAGCACACGGCGACGCGGACGTGGTTGGCGTTCTTGGGCACCACCGCCTATGAGCAGGTGGCGACCCGGATGTGGCAGCTCGGGCTGCTGCGCCGGCACCAGGTGGGTCGGTGGTGGCGGCAGCGCACCGTCTACGTGCCGACGGACATGAACACCGCCGCCTGGTCGTGGGCCCGCCTGTCCTACCGGTTGCGTCACCACGAACGGTTGAACGCGTTCGACGTGACCCTCGGCGGGCTGGCGATGTCCACCCAGCTCGATCCGATCCTGCTCGACGACGCGCCCCCGCTCGCCCGCGTGCTCCTGCGCCGGCAGGTCGACCAGGCGTCCCTGCCGCTGCGGGAGCTTCTTGCTGATCTCGGTGCCGTCGTCGGTGGTGCCGTGCTGAGCCACCGCACCACCTGAACGCCACCACACCCACCCGCACCGCACCACCACCACTACTGGCTCGGCGTTGCCGCGCCGGCCGCTTGCTGACCCATTGAACCTTTGGAGAGAGAACTGATGTCTCACACGAGACCTGACACCGTGTCCGCTGTCCTGGCCAGGGGACGGCTCGGTATCCCGTCGGTGGTGTTCTTCGTGATCGCCGCCGCCGCACCCCTGACCGTCGTCGCGGGTGGCGCGACCACGGGGTATGCGGTCACCGGCGTCACCGGTATCCCGGTGTCGTATCTGGTGGTGGCGGCGGTGTTGGCGTTGTTCGCGGTCGGCTACGTGGCCATGTCCCGCCGGATCGTCAACGCGGGCGCCTTCTACACCTACGTCACCCGAGGGCTCGGCCGCCCGGCCGGTGTCGGCGCCGCCGTGGTCGCGCTGGTCGCCTATAACGCGATGCAGATCGGTCTGTACGGCGGGGCGGGCGCGGTGACCGCGCAGTTCCTCAACGACCGGTACGGCTGGCACCTGACCTGGTGGATCTGTGCTCTCGCCGTGTGGGCGGTCGTGGCCGGGTTGGGGGTGGCGCGGATCGACCTCAACGGCCGGGTCCTCGCCGTCGTCCTGGTCGCCGAATGCGTCGTCGCGTTGACGTTCGACGCGATCATGGTCGCCCACCCCGCCGGCGGGACGGTCAGCTTCGCCGCCCTCGCCCCGTCGCATGTGTTCGCTGCCGGGATCGGCGCGGCGTTGGTCACCGCCATCACCGGGTTCGTGGGCTTCGAGGGCACGGTGGTGTTCTCGGAGGAGACGAAGGATCCGCGTCGCACGATCGCCCGTGCCACCTACATCGCCGTCGCCGTGACCGGTCTGCTGTATGGGCTGTCGGCGTGGGCGATGTCGGTGGCCACCGGCCCCGACCGCATCGTGGAGGCGGCCCGCGCCGATGGCACGGATCTGATCTTCAATCTGGTGTCGCCGTACCTGGCCGACAGTGTCATCACCGTCGCCCGGGTCCTGTTCATCACCAGCCTGTTCGCCGCCCTGCTCTCCTTCCACCACACCGTGGCCCGGTACCTGTTCGCGCTCGGCCGGGAACGGGTCCTGCCCGCCGTGTTCGGTCGCACCAGCCGCCGTACCGGCGCGCCGAAAGTCGGCTCCCTCGTGCAGAGCGGCCTCGCGTTCGCGGTGCTGGTCGGCTATGCGGTCGCGGGGGCGGACCCGATCGTGCACCTGTTCTTCTGGATCACCGTCACCGGCGGCCTCGGCGTCCTGATCCTGATGACCGTCACCTCCGCCGCCGTCATCGGCTTCTTCGCCCGCATCACCCACACCGAAGGACCCTGGCGAACGGCGGTCGCACCCGGGGCCGCGACGGTCGTGCTCGCCGGGATCCTCACCGTCACCCTGCGGGAATTCGCCACCCTCCTCGGCGTGGCACCGGACTCGCCGCTGCGGTGGGCGTTCCCCACCGCCTACGCCGCCGCCGCACTACTCGGCATCGCCTGGGCGTTGACCCTGCGCACCACCCGTCCGGACGTCTACGCGGCGGTCGGCCTCGGCGCGGACAGCGCCACCGGCCCCCACCGCGCCCCCGACACCGTCCACCAACCCGCCTGACCAAGAGAGAAGCCGTGACCCGCACCAACAACAGACCACTCGTCCGCGCCGCCACGAAGGCCGACGCCGGGCCGCTGATCGCCGTCCTCGCCGAAGCGTTCCACCACGGACCCCTCGCCGACTGGCTCATCCCCGACCCCGACGAGCGACGCACCGTCTACTACCGCTACTTCCGCGATGCCCTGCACCACGGACTGGAACACGGGCAGGTCCACACCACCTCCGATCAGACCGCCGTCGCGATCTGGTACCCCCGCCCCGAACCCACCCCCACCGACCATCACCTACGGGTCGAAGTGCTGGAGCGCATCGCCGGCGTCTACGCGCCGAAGTTCGTGCTGCTGGAAGAGATGTTCGACGCCGTACACCCCGACACACCACACCACTACCTGGCCTACCTCGCCGTCGACCCCACCCGCCACAACCAGGGCATCGGCGCCGCACTGCTCACCGACCACCACCGCCACCTCGACCACCTCGGCCTGCCGGCGTATCTGGAGGCCAGCAACATGCACAACCGGCGGCTCTACCTGCGCCACGGCTACACCGCCGGACCCACCATCACCCTGCCCACCCACGGACCCACCATCTGGCGCATGTGGCGCGGCACCCCCACCACCAACGGCGGCCGGACCCCGTTCCCGCACACCACGCGGAGGAACCCATGACCACACCGCTGTCGACGCGTCCGGGGCCGATGCACCGACTCCTCGACCCGGCCATCCGCACAATCCTGGACCGACTCGACATCCAACCCCACCACGCCGTGTTGGAGATCGGCGCCGGCGGCGGAGAGATCACCGCCCGCCTGGCGCAGCTCGTCGGCCGCTACGGGCTGGTCACCGCCGTCGACACCGACACCAGCCGACTCATCCCGACCACCGTCATCGACGTACAGCGGCGGGACCTGGACCGAGAGATCCTGCCCGGCACCACCGACGCCTACGACCACATCATCGCCCGCTGGACCACCGGCCCACTCCGCGACCCCGTCGACGTGCTGGAACAGATGATCGCCCGGCTACGCCCCGGCGGCTGGCTCATCCTCGCCGACATCGCGCCCACCACGCCGAAGGTCTACCGGGCACCCGACGCCGACGACGACCCTTTGATCACCGCCGTCATGAACCGGGCCCGACACACCCTCTCCGGCGGCGACGACGCGAGCACGTGGACCGGCGACATCGAGACCCTGCTGGTCAACCGCGGCATGACGCAGCACTGCATCCACCTCGGCACCGAAACCTGGATCGGTAACCGGCCCGGTTGCCGACTCTTCGCCGACATCGTCACCCACCTACGCCCGCAACTGCTGACCCAGTTCAGCGACGACGAACTCGGCCGGTTCGCTGCCCTCATGGCCGACCCGCGCGTGCTCCTGACCTCCTACACGCACCGCCTCATCCACGCCCGCAAGAACGACTGAAAACGCGAACACCATGACGAAGCACACCCACCCAGCCCGCCGTCTCCTCCTGACCATGCTCCTCGGCAGCGGCGTTCTTCTCCTGCCCGCCTGCCAGCCCAGCACCACCGAAGCCCCTCGACCGGACACGACCGGCACACCCACCGCCGCAACGCGGTCAGCCAGCCCACCCACCAGGGCAGCGACCGACGACGGACTCACCGCAGGGCAGCGACTGGAGGTCCTCGCCGACACCCTCGGCACCACACCGGCCGACACCACCACCAACCTGCCCAAAACCTATCTGCACCTGCAAACCTGGACACGCGCGACGAACAGGATCGTCCGCAGCGACATCCGACGGTGGCGGCACGCGGACGGCTCCGGCCGCGAGGTCACCCGACGGGCACCGGACCTGGCGGGAGTGGACCACCGACCCCGACCCGACGAGCGGCGCCTGTTCGACCACGCCACTCCCACCACGCACCGACACCCGCCGGGAAGTCTGCACCCGTACCTCCCCGAGCCGGTCCCGGCCGACCCGGCACAGCTCGCCAAGCTGTTGGCACCAGCCGAACTGGCCGGCGAGCCCGCCTACCCCAGACTGCTCGCAGGCGGTGTCATCGGCCTGGCCACCAGCCAACACCTCAACCACCCCCAGCGGGCCACCGCATTACGTGTACTCGCGCGGATCCCCGGCATCACCTACCGGGGCACGACGACCGACATCGCCGGACGCACCGGCCTGGCATTCCACGTCACCGCCGACGGGTCCACCACCGTGCTGATCATCGACCCGACCACAGGGGAGCTACTCGCCGCACACGAACGCATCAGCGGCAGCATCAAGCCGGGCCTGTTCTCCTACGTCCTCATCCTGGCCCGAGGCCACACCACCGACGCCGTCACACCACCCACCGACAGGTGACCGGGTGACGACCTGACCAGCCGCCCCACCTGGACCCGAGCAGCAGGAGACGGCTGGTCTCCCGGCCGACGGCAGCGGACCACCCACGGGTTCCCTGCCGCCGGCCACCCCGCCGCCAGACAAAACTCCCGGCCGTCCGGCCACCGGACATGATCACCACCGTGGCCCGGGTGCTGGCGAGCCCAGCCGCACCGAGGACTCCCCATTGGTGCAGGACGGCAGCTGGCTGTTGTTGACGCGCGTCGTAGGACGCCTCCAGAAGCACAACGTGGCCCTGGTACGAGGAGGCGTTCGACAGCATTCTTCCCCGCGAGTGATTCCCCAGCGTCAGCGCGGACTGTCTGCCCCTACCGCCGAGCAGCGGTATCGGGCAGGCGTTCCGGGCACTTCACGGTGATCACTGTCCGCATTGCTGGCCGCCGCATGGGCAAAAGTCGAAGCTCACCCGAGGGTGAGGTGTAGTTCGGGTTGGTGTTCGGTGGCGGCGTTGATCACTGTGTGGACGAGTGTTGGGGGGAGGCCGGCTGTCGCGGCCAGGCTGTCGGCGGTGGTGTGTTCACGGTCGAGGAGTTGGGTGGCTTTGCCGAGTAGCGAGGGTTGTTCGCGGGGGCCGAGGTCGCCGGGTTCGGGGTAGCCCCACTGGGCGAGCAGGCTCATGCCGCGCCGGTAGGTGTGGTCGCGGTAGATGCCGAGGTCGTGGCCCCGGTAGACGAGGGCTTTGAGGCTGATGCCCCAGCGGCGTTTGAGTTCGTGGAGTCGTTCGAAGTCGAGGCGGGGTGGTAGTTCGTCGGCCAGGAGTGTGCTGGGGGCGAGGAACTCGGAGGCGAACGCGGTGGCCTCGCGTTCCAGGATCTGGCTGCCGGGCTCGGCGTCGTGGTGCAGGAGCAGGTGTCCGAGTTCGTGTGCGGCGTCCATCCGGGAGCGGGCCTTGTCGTTCTTGGCGGGGTTGAGGAAGACGAAGGGTCGTTGGCCGTACCAGTGGGAGAAGGCGTCGACGCGTTCGGAGACCTCGGGTAGGGCGAGCACGATCACCCCGTGCGCCTCGAGGAGCCGCACGACGTGCGGTACCGGGTCTGCGGCGAGGCCGAACGCCTCCCGTGCTGCGGCTGCGGCGGCGCGTACGTCCTCGGGTGTGGTCGGGTCGGGCAGGTCGAGGTGCGGCAGCCGCAGCGCGGGCAGCCGTAGCCGGCGGCCGATCACCTCGACCACCCGCCAGGCGACCTCCCCGAACGCTTCCGCCTGGTCCCGCTCGGCCTGGCTGGTCGTCCGGAGGCTACGGAAGTGCGCGTGGCCCGGGGTCGTGGGCGCCGGGAAGCCGGAGGCGAAGAACTCGACCGGCATCGACAGCGCCAGCGCCAGCCGGGCCAGCACCGACGCCGACGGGCGGGCCTGTCCCAGCTCGTACTGGCTGACCGCCGCCGCGGTGACACCGACCTGCCGGGCCAGTTCGTTCTTGCGCATCCGCCGCCACCGCCGGGCCAGGCCGAGCGCGTGCGGTTCGAACGCCGCCACCGCGGCGGCGGCGGGCACCGGCGGCCTCGCTGCGCCGGTCACGCCCATCGACCAACAGACCCACCAGCGGTACGGCCACCGGCCGGGGAGGGCGGCAGCGACTCGATCGACAGCTCGGGGATCACCAGTTCGTCGTGCCGCTGCCCCGGCACACCCGCCGGGTCGCCGACCGCCGGCAGCGGTGTACCGACGGTGGTGGCGTCGCCGAACCAGAGCATCACCTCGAACCACGGCGAGCCGCCGTCGCGGTTGTCGCGAGGCAGCCCGAGGTACGCGGTGGCCTCGCCGGTCGTGATGTCTCCGGTGTGCGCGACCCGCACATGGCGCTTCGGTGGCACGACACCGGAGAAGACGCCGGGGAACTGTTCCTCGTCGTCGAAGGCCAACTGCCGGTCGCGGCTGTTCTCCACCGCGCCGCCGAGCCGGGCCTCGCTGCCTTCCCAGCGGATCGACTCGATCCCAGCCTGCAGGGAGTACAGCCGCACCACATAGCCGGCGCAGAGAATCTCCAGCGAGTTGTCCTCCACCCGGACCCGCACACCGTCGATCCCGTCGAAGGTGGCCTTGCCCAGGTTGGTCAGGTTGCGCCACACGGTCGTGCCGAAACTCATCGCGTCGTCACCGAGTTCGGGCTCGTGACGGTCGGCGGCACGCCGGTACACCTGCCGGACCAACCCGCCCAGCGGCTCCAGCACGCCTCGCTCGTCCAGCACCGCCACCGCGTCGCCCAGCAACCCCATGCCGGAAAACCTAGCCCATCCCCCTGATGATGTTGCCGAAATCAAGCGGCCGACACGCCACCGGCCCGAGCCGGACCCGCCAACACGGTCGACGGCACCCGACCGATCACCGTCGTCGCCGAGTGTCCGATCGCCCGTGCCGGGTTGATCGCGGCCCGGACAGCGGTGTGCCAGTCGGCGAACCGCCGGCGTGGCGGGCTGCCATTCGACCAACCGACGACCGCCGCCACCCCACGAGGTGCCAGCGCCGCACGTGCTCCGGACACCGCCGGTACGCGTCGGCGGCTGAGCTGCTGGGCGCGGTGGGCGGCGCGTACCGGTGGGCAAGGGTAGTGCTCCCCGGCGCAGAGCAGGCTCACACAGCGGGTCGGCCGGCCAGGCTGGGGCTGGTGAGCGGCGATGACCCTGGCGGCCGTCCGCCACAGCAGCACGTCCGTGACGTCCTCCGGGAGGTCACGATGGGGATGGCGGGTGCTGTTCACGGCGGTCATGGTCGGTCTCCTCGCGTCGACGGCGCAGCGTGGCCGCCGCCGATGACCGCACCGATGCGGCTGCGGCCAGGTCCGGCGTCGACCGGGACCATCGACGCTCACCTCTCGCAGGAGGTCAAGTCGCCCGGAACGGCCGGCCCGACGCCGTCGCCCTCACTCTCCAATCGAGGTCTGTCAGACCTGGCGAACACTTCCCGATCTGACACCGCTCTGACAGCACCCTCCGCGACGGGCGCCACGACCGCCGTTCCGCTCGAATCCCGCAGGACGGCCCTGTAGCACAACGCTCTCACAGAAAGTCGATCTACGTATTCGATGATCGGCAATGGAGTCGCCCAACTGAGCTGCTCTGTCAGTTCGTATGGCGGTCTGTGTTGCCATCCCGTCGGGCGTCACGTCGGCTCTGACAGACGCTCACCATGCTCTGACAGCCACTGGTGGACCGCCTCGCACTCGCGGCGCGCCACCGCCGGGTGCCGCCTCGGGGCTGTGACAGACGCGCACCGCGTCTGTCACAGGTTGTCCAAGGCCGCAAGGTCTGGCACAGGACCGCTGACACCGCTGACACCGCGATGACGCAGGCGCAGCGTCGGAGCGTCACGGCGGCCGGCGGAAGAGTCCGTCCTCTGCCACGTTGGCACGGGTCACCCGGGGTCGTGACGTACCACCGGGCGAAGCCGATAGCGGCTGCCTGTCGTCGCGGCCACTCGTGGCCGGACGCTTCTTCCCGTGACGGCGTCGCGGATTGCCGCCCTGCGGCTGGCCGGCGCTGGCGCGCCCTCCGGCGATGTGTGTCATCAGTCAACGCCGACTGGCGTGGCCCACCGGCCTGCGACACGTGGCCGGCGCCGGCCTGGCTACGTGCCGCCGCGGTGAGTGGCCGACACCGTCGAGTTGGCCACCGCCACGGTGGCCACGACGCAGCCCAAGACGGCCACGGCAGCCGCGGCAGCCATCGCGATGACATGGCCACTATGGCAGTGGAGATGGCCAGCACCGGCCCGACCACCGTGACCACGGGCACGCGACCAGACACGGTCACCGTGGAGACAGCGGTCTTCGGCAGGCGGCCTGTGAGGCTCTGTGAGTCCGGGAAGTGTTCGCCTGGGCTCACAAACGACGGTTTGGATACGAGGGAAGGCCAGGCCCTCGCCGACGGCGTTGGCCTCTCCCCCCGGCGAGAGGCGAGTCCAGGGCCCGAGCTCGGTCCTGACCGGCCGGTGCTGTCGAGGCCAGTGCGAGTCCCCGCGCGACGGTTGGACTGAAACGCCGGCGGCTCGGCCGAGGTCGTCCGCAACGCCGCTCTGTGGTGGCGGACCATGCCGGTTCAACTCCGAGATGCCCCAGCATTGCCGCGACCCGTGCGTCTCCTCCGGCGAAGCCCGATTGGCGTAGGGCCAAACCACGTCTGTCACTACGGCGGGTCGTGATCCCCGGATCCGGTGTCGCGGTCCGTGTCCGGGGCGGTTCCCGCCCACGTTCCCGGGTCGCTTTTGAACCTGACCCCGAACCGGACGCCGTCGACGCCTGTCGTGGCGGCACACCGCCCTGGTGACAGAACCCGCTCCAGCTCAGAGAGACCGTCCGGTCTCTCCCCCTACCCGTATCCACAGGAAAGAGAGAAACAGTGTCTGACCAGCTTCTCCGTGTGCAATCCATGCTGACCCTCCGCGACCGTGTGCTCCTCGACTGGCTGGCCGACCACGGCGTACTGACGACTCCTCAGATCGCCCACGGGCTGTTCCCGTCGCTGGACTTCGCCCAACGGCGGCTGCGCCGGCTACGGGCCGTGCGGGTCGTCGGCTGGTTCCGGCCGTTCAAGACCGACGGCGGCAGCCACCCGTACCACTACGTCCTCGACCAGCTCGGCGCCGAGGTCGTCGCAGCGCAGCGCGACGAGGCGCCGCCGCGTCCCAGCCAGACGAAGACCCGACGCCGCCGGTGGACGGTAGCCCGCGTGCTGGAACACCGGCTCGGGGTCAACCAGTTCTTCACAGACCTCGCCGGCCACGCCCGCACCCGCGGCGGGCACGACCTGCAACGGTGGTGGCCGGAGTCGCGGTGCCGCGAGCCCGGTGCCTTCGCCGGCCCCGACGCCCGGGTCGAACTTCTCGGCTATCCCGCACCGGTCCGCCCCGACGGGCACGGCGTGTGGCGGGCCGGCGACCTTCGGGTGCCGTTCTTCCTCGAACACGACACCGGCACCGAGCCGCTGACCGAACTCGTCCGCAAGGTCGCCGGCTACCACCGGCTGGTCGAGTACGGCGGCCCGCAGTGGCCGGTCCTCTTCTGGCTGCACTCCGCCCACCGCGCCCGCCACCTCCACCAACGGTTGGCCGAGGAAACCCTGGGCGTGCCCGTGGCCACGGCGAGCCGTGACCACGCCACACAGGCGACGCTGAGCCCCGCGGGACCGCTGTGGCGGCTCCACGGCCACCACAGTCCCATCCCCCTGGCCGACCTCGCCGTCGCCCTGCCGTACCTGGCCGACCCGGCGCACGGCCCCGACAGCGTCGGCGAGCAAGCGCGCACCTGACACCCACCCCGCTACGGGGCTGGGCCCGACCGCGACAGCCGCCAGCGGCTGTAGCCCAAACCCGGAGAAAGGACCTGCCACCCCAGATGACCGCCGCGCACCCACCCATCAACCACCTGGAGCTACCCGTGACCACCCACCGACGAACCCGTACCCGTCAGCCCTCTGACAGTGGCGACGGCGGCCAGGTGTGGAACGCCGAGGCGGTCCTTGCCCTCGGCGTCAGCACCGACCTGGCAACCGCCGCCCAGATCTTCAAAATCTCCCTGTCCACCGCCTACCGGCTGGTCAAACGCGACGAGTTCCCCGTCCCGGTCGTCCGCGCCGGCATCCACTACCGGGTACCCGTCGCGCCGATCCTCACCATCCTCGGCCTTTCCCCGGCGATCTCGAACACGACCACCGAGACAGCCCTGCCGTCTCCGCAGACGACGGGCATCCGCCCGTCCGGCGACGACACCGACTGACAGTCCCAGCAGCCCGTCAACCCGCCTCCGCCGCCCGCGCTCCCGCCGGGCGGCGGAGGCGTTTCTCCGCCCGCCGCCCGGCAGGAAGCCGTTAGGCGGGCGCCACCCATCCGCCGCCCGAGTTGGCGGCACGTCACAGGAGGTACCGGCCCGCCGGACGGCGGCCGAAAGGCGGCCCAGCGAACCGGCCGCACGGCACCCGCCTGTACAGGACGGACGCCAAGGCGGTGCCGTACGTACGTCCGGCTTTCTCGCCAAACCTGCACCCGTACCGGCTCGACACCGGTCCCCCGCAGCCAACTGGACGACCCTGCCGCCACCTTCCTTCGGGAAGGCGTCCGGTAGAGGCGGCACTTTCCAGTCCCGCCGGGGGCGCAGCTCGCACACCACGACCTGGCACCGACGACCGTCCTACCGGCCCTGGCCGCACTCGTGAGCCCGGCGCACGCTCCGGAGATAACGCCGCCCCGGCTACGCCTCCACCGGCCCGCCCTCACCGCACGCCACGGGCGTCGGTCTCTGCTCGTGAACCGTGATCTCACGCCCCGGCTCCGACACCCTCCCGACGCTGCGCGGCCTCGTCAGACGGCAACGCCGCCCACGCCCGGGGACGACTTGATCGCACCCCGAAGGCACGCGTCCATGTCCGTCGACCAAAAACCGCTGCTCACCCCGAGCACCACGACCAGCAACCCCTTCACCAAGGAGCTCTCCGATCCCATGCCTGACGGCTCGATCTTCAAACGATGCGGCTGCCGCGACACCCACACCGGCAAACCGCTCGGCAACCACTGCCCCAAACTCCGCCGCGCCAACCGCGCCTGGAGTTCCGACCACGGCCACTGGCACTACCAACTCGAACTACCCCTGACCCCCGAGGGCCGCCGCCGCCAACTCCGCCGAGGCGGCTTCGACACCCGCGCCAACGCCGCCACCGAACTCGACCAGGCCCGCGCCCTCCTAGCCCTCGCCAAACGCGACCGCAACCGCCGCGTCGACATCGGCGACATGCTCCAACACGTCGCCCGCACCCGCCGCCCCCTACCCGACCCCGACGACATCCGCCACCGCCTCCGCGCCGGCGGCCCACTCACCGACGCCCCCACCGTCGCCCAACACCTCACCACCTGGCTCACCGGCCTCCAGATCGACGAGAACACCACCCGCGGCTACGAATCCCACGTCCACAAGCACCTCATCCCCCACCTCGGCGACATCCCCCTCGACAAACTCCGCCCCCGCCACATCAAAGACATGTTCGCCGCCATCGAAGCCCGCAACACCGAAATCGAAACCGCCAGAACCAGCCCCGACCCCGCCATCCGCGCCACCGTCCGAGGAATCCGACCCTGCGGCCCCGCCACCCGCCAACGCATCCGCGGCACCCTCCGCAAAGCCATCAACGACGCCCTCGCCGAAGAGATCATCGCCGGCGTCACCAACCCCGCCACCCTCGTCAAAACCCCCGGCGACCGCCCCCACCCCATCATCTGGGAACCCGAACGCGTCGACCACTGGAAGACCACCAGCCAGATCCCCGGCCCCGTCATGGTCTGGACCGACGAACTCCTCGCCCGATTCCTCGACCACGCCGCCGAACACGACCCCGACCTCCACCCCCTCTACCACTTCATGGCCTACCGAGGAGCCCGCCGCGGCGAAGCATGCGGACTCCGCGACTCCGAAGTCCGACTCACCAAACAGGAAGTCACCATCAACAACCAGATCGCCGTCCACGGCCACACCACCCGCCAGAAAGCCCCGAAAAGCAAAGCCGGCAACCGCGACCTCACCCTCGACGCCGACACCACCGCCATCCTCACCACCTACCGCGCCCGCCGCGCCGCCCAACGACTTCAAGCAGGAACCGCCTGGCCCGACACCGGACTCTTCTTCGTCCGCCCCAACGGACACCCCTGGCACCCCAACCTCGTCACCAACCGCTTCCGAAAACTCATCCACCGCGCCGAACTACCACCCATCCGCCTCCACGACCTCCGCCACGGCGCCGCCACCATCGCCCTCGACGCCGGCATCGACATCAAAGTCGTATCCGAACAACTCGGACACACCACCACCACACTCACCCGCGACACCTACCAAAGCGTCACCAAAGAACTCCACCACAACGCCGCCGACGCAGTCGCCGAACGAATCAAGAAAAAGCGCCACAAAAGCGCCTAACAATCCGACGTCACCTGGTGCACGATCCTGATCGACGACTCGCCGTCCGCTGGGCGGTTACGATCCGGGGAATGAGTTACGTCGCATATGGAGCTGCGAGGTGGGCCGCCGGGCAAGGCCGCCCCCTTCCCAGCTGTCCGACACCCGGAAACATCGGGCTGTTCGGGGTTCCTCGCCGACTCGCGTTGGCGCATCCCCGACCTCGTCGGCTGGTCATGCAGCCCTCTACCGCAACCCGGGGCGGAGTTTCCGTATGACCGGCGCATCGCGCTCTGCGGCACCCTGCCCGTCACCGCCCGAGCGGATGCTGCCAGCGACCGCGTCCAGCCCAATGCGGACGCCATGAGAATCGACCCCTCCCGCTTCGTCCCCGGCGACGAGTGGGCGTACCGGGCGCGCGACAACGCCCCCTCCGAGCGTGTCCAGATCCTGGTGGCCACGCCAACGAAGACCGGTGCGCGCGTCGAGGTCCGCTTCCTTGACGACCTCGACGGGCGGACCGAGGACGTACCCGGATCGCGGCTGCGGGTCCCGTGGAGCGACGTCGCGTCGTTGGACGCGATGATGGCGAACTGGCAGCGAATCAATGACCTTGAACTCGACGACACGGAGCAGGCCTGCGTCGAAGAGGTCTTCCAGCTGCTGATCCCCAACGAGGTCGCGGAGATCGAGTGGTCTCCAGTCACCTGCGCCACCCGAGTCCGCGACATGGACCGGCTGAGCGATCTCATCCGCATCCCGATGGACGAGATCCTCGCCGCAGCAGAGTGGTTCGAGCTTGACGACGCCTGGGCGACACAATCCTCGCCACCCACTACGCGGAAGAACACGACCAGGAGCGCATCACACCCGCCACCATCCGCCCCGTCGTCGACCGACCGCTACACCCCTCCGAGATTCCGGTACGCGAGATCCGCGTCCACCGCCGCTGGGGCTACTGAACCTTCGTGCTGCCCAGGGCTCGACCACTCGGAGGTAGGAGACGGGTCTTACCCTCGACGAAACTCGACGGTTACCACCGCAGTGTTGCCGACCGGCTCGTACCCCCAAAGACTGAGCCAGCCACCCTGCTGAGCACGTACGACCGCTGCGAACACATCCCAGCCCATCCAGTGCCGCCCCTGCTACCCCACCCCACCCGGCAAGCAACCGGAAACTCCCGACGAGGATCGGCCGGAGCAGGCCGAAACCGGGCCCAGGCACCCAACCGCCCACGACCAATACGATGCTCCACATGGCGGCAGACGTGCTCGACCTCATTCGCGCCAAGGCCGCGATCGACAACTTGCGCACCTACTTCGACGAAACCCTGCCACGTCCGTACAGCGGCCGCAGGTTCGAGGCCCTCGCCGGTGGCGTTGACCGCCCCACCACCCGCAACAAGATCACCGCCGACGACCTCGTGGCGGTACGGATGCTGTCAGTGACCGTACCGGCCGAGGCCGCCATCGGCCTGCTCGAGGGAGAACTCGGCGAACAGATCAGCGGCCTGCTCGCCCAGATCCCCACCGACATCGAGCTGGGCACCGACCGCGCAAAGGACCTGGTGGCCGACGGGCAAGCCGCCGACCAGGCATGGCACCTGCTGGACGACCAAACGGGAATCGACTACGTGATCGCCGGCAAGATCATGGCCCGCAAGCGCCCCCACCTCATCCCCGTCTACGACCAGGTCATCGGCTGCCTATACGGCAAGCCCGACAAGGTCTGGCTACGACTGCACCAGCGGCTCGCGGCGGACCGCGGCGAACTGCGCGACGAACTGGCTCTGCTACGCGCCCGCACGGGCATCCCTACCACCATCAGCCTGCTGCGGGTCCTGGACGTCGTGCTGTGGATGCACCACCAGCAGCCTCATCTACGGACCGGCTCCTGCCCCAGCTTCGGCAGCGTCGCCCTGGACTGATCACAGCAGCGGGGTGTCGCCTGTACCCCCAGGGGACGCGCAGGCTGCACCAGAATGACCATTATTGGTACACGACGGCCGTCGCCTAGCACCTCAGGTGGCCCGCGCCGCGGAGCGGCCGGGGCGCATGATCTGGTTGGCCCGCCGCAGCTCCCGAACCTCCCGCTCCGCTTGGCGATCCTGGCCGCGTCCGACGATGTCTTCCCCGGCCGAAGGTAATCATCGGTCTCGGCCTGCTTCACCCACATACGCTACGTCTACGGATGCACACCGAGCTGCCCCGCGATCCGCCTGATCGCCCCAACGCTTGTGGCCGGGTCCCGCCTCGCCCTGGCCGCCAACCGCGTGGTCCGCTCACGCAACTCGTCCGGGTACTAACGGTGTGCCGCCATGACAGTGAACCCTCCGGGTGTTCAATGTTTTCAAAACCCGGGGCGGAACAGGAATCCGCAGCGCCAAGCCGCTCCGCTACACGTTCGACTAGCGACCGCACCACCCTCGGAAGCCGATGCATGGTGCTACGTGGCCGAAGCGTCGCCGTCTCGCTCTACCCACTCAGTAGAGAAGTAGCGGATTGTCTGCGCGAGCTGTGCCAGAAAGGCGCTCCAACTCCCCTTCCTCTGGAGGTCGCCACGCGTTGGAAACGGCAACCGCACCAGCCAGAGTGGGTAGTCCCGATCGCGCAGACGCTCGAGTTTCAATTGCTGAGGATTCCCTCCGCCTCGGGTCGGGTAGAGCACCAGGGCGAGGTCGGAGGCCTGGCCACCTAAGGACGCGAGGTGGCTGTATGCAAAGAGCTGGTAGCCGTCGTCCGAGCTCAGCAAACCCCCTGCTTGCAGCTTGTACTTGGCGTCGGCCACGATCACGCGCCGGGATGATCTGAACATGAAGTCCGGGAAGGCGCCGGCCCCAAGCTCCGGCAGCGGGCTTGCGGCGGTTGCCCGAGGTGCCCATGGTGCAGGCACGCTCACGCCCTCGCCCGGCTGGGCATTGCGGCTGACCGCCAGGCTTGGAAACACACTCGCGAGAGCGAGCTCCAGGCACTGCTCCCAGAACTTCTCCGTCGAGATGTGGACTAGGAGTGACTCAGTGTCGTCCGACCCGTCCTCAGGAATCACGGCGTGATCGCGAAGCACCGGCATCGCCGCTTCCATGGCCGGTTCCCAGATCCGGTCAAGCGGGTTGAGCCAGAGGCGCTCCGCCGTGAGGAGGGCTCGCTCACGGCTAACCAAACTAACGCCGGACAGATAGCGCAGCAGGTGGACGGCGCGGGCCTGGAGGCCCGGACGGAGAGCGGCGATCTTTCGCGGCAGACGTTCGCTAGCGACGACCCGAAGAGCCGAGGCGACCACCTGCAGCAGCGGCGTATCCATCGTGAGTTCGTCGAAAGAAGACTCGACGCGGGGCGTGCCGGTCGCGATCGAGAACAGCAGACTGCGTTCACTCAGCCGACCGCGCGGCAGCTCCAGCGTCTCGGTCCGTTCGGCGTACCGGGGACGGGCACGGAAGATGAGGCTCCCGACCACCTGCAGTAGGCGTTCGTGGGTGATGAGCCGCAGCAGAGACGGCGCGAACGCACCCTCGAACTCGAGCGGGCTGGTCGTGAGCCGGCCGCGTTCGACCAGCAGCATCAGGTCGATGAGTTTGAGGAACGGATCATCCGAGGCAGCGGTCGCCAGAACCGGATCCTTCGGTGGAAATCCGAGTCCAAGCAGATCTGCCTGGCTGCGTCCGATGTCAGCCAGGCTCGTGGCCAGGGCACCCATCGCCGAAGCCGTGGTACTCAGCGCGGCAAACTCTGTCTCGTACATCACGACGTGCGTCGTTGACCCCGGGATGTGGTCACACTCGCGCACCGCCGCCGCCCGTGTCGACCAAGGCTTCGGTAGGACAGTGACGGTCACCCGTCCCCCGCTACCATCCGGGAGAACCGCGAAGCCTGAACGCTTGCCGCGCGGGCTGGCCTTGATCCAGAAGCGAGGCTTGCTACTGCTCGGCGTCGTCGTCACTGTCATCCTCGACGTCGTCTGGCTCATCCGGCGTCTCGGATGTGACGTACTCGGCCCCAGCGCCGACCGGGATGTCGACGACCGTCAGGCCCCGGGTGAGCCCGTAGCCCTCTTCGGTAATCGCGAGCGAGAGGCTGGCCAGGAACTGGTCGAATGTGGCCCAGCGGTCGGTCACGTCGCTGACGTTGGCAGCTTCGAGCCAAGCGTTCCTAGTCTCTGGCGCGAGCAGCTCGGTAGCACCGACCTGAGTAGCCGTGTCGATGAGCTGCGGCAGGATGGCGTAGCGCCAGATCATCCATTCGGCGTCTTCGTCGACGTCGTGCGAGGCGCCGGCGGTGCTGCCAAGTGCTCCCGGGTCGACGACTCCGTATGACCTGCCTTTGGCACCTGCCGTGCGCTCGTGCCATCCGGTCGGCGCAACGCTGACCGCTCGAAGCGCGGCCACCACGGCGTCAGTTCGATCGAGCAGCGTGAGTCCGAGCGTGTTGTCGGTCAGGCGAAGCCAGACATGGATCTTGTGGTCCAGGAGCTGCTTAGCCGCGACCGCGCTGAAGCGCTCGTCCTCTGCGGTCCGCCCCTGGTAGTAGAGCTTGTAGTTGGGCCCGCCCTCGTTGAAGCGAACGACGTTGTCGAGGTAGCGCTTGCCCTGGAAGTGGATTTCGACCCTGTCGTGGATACCTCGCGGCGAGCGCTGATGAGTTACGACCCCGTTGGAGGACATCGGGAAGAAGACGTCCACGATCCCGTGGCGCCCATTTGGATCGTCGACATCGGGCAGGTTGAGCTGGTTGTGGCTGCCACCGTCGAGGACACGAGCCTCGAGCCAGAAGACATCGGTCACGTTGCCCCGGGCCACAACCTCACGGATGGGCGCCAGCGGGTCGTTGGGATCGGCGACGGTGCCTTCGGTGGCGTGGACCCCGAAGAGGTAGCTGTGACCGAGCATGGCGTTCGGGCCGAGGCAGCGACGAAGCGCCTCGTTCAGGTTGGTTAGCTGGTCGATCGAACGCGCGACGCGCTCGGCGGCTTCGTCGCCGTCGGCCTTGATGATCTGGCTACGCAGCTCATCGCCGACGAGGGGCTCGACTCGGATGAAGCCGAAGCGGCGCCGCAGCGCCGAGTCCAGCGGAGCGATTGAGCGGTCTGAGGTGTTCATCGTGCCGAGCAGGTAGACGTTGCTCGGCACGGAGAACAGGGAGCCGGAGTACGGCAGCGTCACCTGCATGCCGCCGCTCCAGCCGGTACCGTCCCAGGTGGCGCGCTTGCTCGACTCCATGGTGAGCAGGAGGTCGCCGAAGACCTTCGGCACATTGGCGCGGTTGAGCTCGTCGATCAGGACGAGGTAGTCGGCCTCGGGGTGCTTCTCGGCTTCCTCGATGATCAGACGCAGGAAACCGTCACGACGGACGAACGAAGCACTCTCGTCGTCGTAGCGCAGACCCTCGACGAACTCTTCGTAGGTCGTGTTTGGGTGCAGGGTGATGGCGAACTTGCCCCGACCGTTGCCAGCGAGCGGGCGGCCTGTCTCGGCCTGCCACGCCGCAGCCATCGCCGCGATGACGTGGCTCTTCCCCGTTCCTGGGGGTCCTTCGAGCACCGCGTTCTTGAAGCGACGCAGCACCCGGATCGCCTCTATCGCCAGTTCCATTCAGCCCACCTCTCGATCCCTACACTTGACTCTATGGGAGGGCACTGACAGAGGCGGGTTGCTAGCGACGAGAACGGCGCTCCATCGCCTGCTCAGCGAACGCACGTAGCGTCGCCGACTGGCCGGTGCTGCTGACTGCAAGTGCGACAGCGTCATCAATCGCGAGCACGACCTCGCTGCGCCGATTTGTCAGCAGTTGACGCCCCAGCACTTGAAGCCGCTTGATATCTGCCGCGGCGAGATCCGGTAGAGCGAGTCGCCGGAGGTCAGTCGCCTCGACCTTGAGCGCACCGCCGCCGAGCACGGTGCAGGTCGCTTCGAGGTTGGCCCAGACCCAGCTAGAGTGCAGGAGGGCTAGCAGGGCGTCGGCCGGCAGAGCGCCCGACGCGGTCGGCCACAGTGTCGAGAAGTTCGCGTCGATGACCGCTCCCGCACTGTTGGCGTAGGTCGTTGGCTGTCCACCGCACACCCGGCCCAGGAACAGCTTTGGGCGGTGCCGCGGTGCCAGCTCCGGCAGCTGGTACCAGAAGGCGGTCGGGCGACCCGATTGGTCGGCCTTGCTGTTCGGTGCTACTGCTGCTAGATCCGGGAAGAGCTTGGTCGGATCCTTGTCGGAGAACGGAGTCTGACTAACTTCGGTGATCCACTGCGAGACGGCTGCGGGCAGGGCTCGAATGCCGCCCCCCGCAGCACCCATTCGGCGCTTGTCCTGTGCCGTAGCCCAATCGCGGAGGTAGAGGATGCGTGACGGCAGCGACTCACCTGTCGCGATGTCGAGGTCGTCGCCAAGATCGCTCTGTCGGCGAACGGCCGGTAGCAGGCACTCCGATGGGATCGGCAGGGACGTGGTACTCCAGCGGCTAGCGGGGCGCGCCAAGCCGCCGACGATGGTTACGTAGAAGAAGTCGTTGGCGCCGGTACGGAGCCCCTGCCCTACCCGCCATCCGTACGACTCAAGAGTTCGAGTCGCGATGTCCACCGTGCTGACGCCGAGCGCGGCCGCAACCGGCATCGGGACATTACCCGCCTGGCCCGCGGCAGCTACCAACAGGTCATGCTCGATGTGGGCAGTGAGACCTTGAGTGACATCGACCGAGTGGGTCGCGGTGACCCGACGAAGAGCCTCTGCAACTGCCGCCTCGGAGCGCAGAGAGCCCCGCAAATCGCCCTGGGTGTCGAGCTGCGCTGTGGCTCGAGCAAGGACGACCGAACTGGTGCCCGAGCGAGGACCGATCGCTCGCCGTCGCGCCACCACCAGGTGCGTTCGTACCTGGGCATCTGCGAACCAGGACGCATCACCGTCCTCGACGATGAACTCGACATCGAAGACGTCGTCCAAGAGCTCACGGACAGCCTGGGCGTAGTTGCGGCTCAGCCAGGCCTGCGGCGCGACAACCGCCAGTACACCGTCCTCCCGAACCAACGAAGCGCACAGAATCCAGGCCGGTACCGCGATATCCGCCGTGCCCGGGTAGGCGCGTGCGGCCTGAAGCAGCCGAGCCTGTATGTCCCCCGGAAGATCTCGCCTCGACCGGATCGCTCGCACCAGTCCGTCGCGGACGGCGATGCCCGACGGAATCCGGATGCCCTCGACCTCGCCCTTCGACTGGTAGCGGATGTAGGGCGGATTGGTGATGACGAGGTCGAACTGCTCCGGCGGGAGCGCCGCCGAGAACGCGTCACCTAGAACCAGTTCGGCGCTAGGGACATCCCCCAGGGCCGCCTTGGCTTCGACCAGCGCCAGAGGATCGAGTTCCAGACCGAACAGCCGCTTAGGAGTAGCGCTGACCTGAATGCACGAGACCAGCAGGTCTGCCGACCCGACCATGGGATCGATGATCGTGTTCGCCGAGTCGGCATCGGCGAGTGCGGCGAGCAGGCGCCCCACTCGTCGACCAGTGAAGTACTGACCCAGTTGCTTTTTGCGGGCCGCGTCCTGCAGTTCCAAGACGGTCAAGCCAACCCCTGGATCTGGTAGACGGCCCGAGCATCCATGGTGATGGGGACGCCATCGACGAGCGCCCTGCCGATGAGTTCCGAGTAGTTGTGATGCTGCTGCCGAGTCGTCGCCGGCGCCGCCGATGAGTGGCTACTGCGAGCCACCCGGACCAGCTCGTCCATGGTGGCCGCCGGCGGCGGAAGCTTCGCGGACGGCAGCCGCTTGGAGACTCGCAGCAGCGGGTCGCCACTCACCGCGACATGGCCGTTCACCTGCTTAAAGCTGGCCTGCGTCTTGTCTAGGATGCTGGCCGCCGTGACTGCCAAACCGGCGTCAGACAGACTGGCTTCGAGTGCCCGCCACACCGCCGCCTGCGACGAGTGAAACACCAGCGTGGCGTCAGCGGTCGGCTTCATGACGCGGGAGACTTCGTAGAACACCGAGGTCAGCAGAGCTTGGTACTCGCTAACCCCCTTGCCCTGTGCAGGCGAGACAATCGCCTCGTCCTCGGTCTGCGTCGTCTGACCAAGCCAGAGCTCGTTGAGCTGGTTGATCTCCGAATACGGGATGTAAGCACCGAAAGGCGGATCCGTAAAGACATAGTCCACCGATTCATCTGCCAGGTGCAGATTGGCGCTGCTCCCGGTCACGATCTCCGCTTGGCCCGACAGCCCGTGCAGGAGTTCGAAGGCTGCGGCGAAAGTGGTGATCTTGCGGCGTACGCCGACGAAGACATTCTTCTCGACCGGCAGCCCACTGACATACATGACACCGGACTGCGCGCCGGTGACGACGAAGTCCGACGAGTTCTTCTTGAGCACAACCCGCGTCATGAGCGTCGAGTGAGCGGCGTTGTACGACAGCACCAACAGGCGCAGTGCTTCACGCAGCTCTTCGGGCTCGTCCTCGATCAGCTGCCATAACGTCGCGAGTGCGCGGAAGTTGCGTGCTGTGTAAAGGTGATGCAGGTGCGTCATGCCTTGGTGGTAGCCGCTGCGATGCAGATCGCCCCACTTCAGCTCTCTGATCGGGGCGCAGCCGGGCAACGGACGTTCCAGCGATCCAGCCTCTGCCGCGCTGTCGACGGCTTCTGCTTCTCGGCTCCAGTTGCCCGTCGAGGACTTGCCGTAGACCTTCCAAGGCACCCGGCGGCGCCGTTTCGTCGTCTTGCCGGTCCACGGATCGCGCACCGATTCCAGCACGCGCACCCAGTCGTCCGGCGAACCCGTATGCCCGCAAACGCAGGTGAAGCGGTCATCGAAACGCAGTGGCTTGTAGCGAACGCGCGTAACGGCATAGGTCGTCTCGGCGCCGCACCTTGGGCAGGCGACGACATCGCTCCAAATGATCTGGCGCACCGTCCCCGCATCACCGCTCGGGCTCACGGCAGAGTACAGCGACGGCTCGAGCTTCTCCGCAGCATCCACCAGCCGCTTGGCAGCAGCCCTAAACGCCGCAGGCTCGGGGGCATGCGTCATGACCCGCGCCAGCAGGGTCCCAATCTCCGACAGCTCGTAAACGGTGGCGTTGCGCGCACCCCAGACAGGCTCGAGTCCGCGCTTAGCAGCGAGCTGCACCATCCGCTCCGTCGGCCGCTCGCAGAGCAGCGCCGCGATACCGGTTGTGCCGGAGCCGCCGAACACATCGAGGACGTGGTCGCCAGGGTTGGTGTGGCAGGCAACGAAGAGAGCCACGCTCTCGGCCGAGATCTTCGTTGGGTACGAGAAAGCGTTGTAGAGCGCACCGGTCCGGTCTGCTGGTAGCGGCTCCGCGTAGAGCGCTTCGAGTCGGTCAGCGCTCATGAGGCCTTCTTCTGCTCACGGTCCGCTCGGGAGCGCCCGGTCGGACGAATGCGAATCTCTGTGCGGTCGGCGGCAAGGGCGAACTGGAGCTCGCTACCCGCGTCAAGCTCCAGCGCGCGTAGCAACTCAACGGGGATGCAGACCTGGCGCACCTTCGTCAGGATGCGCGGCCCATACCAGACCACCTCGTCCGCAGCCATGCGGCACACCCTATCACAACTAATAGTTCCAATACTTCTATTAGTCTCCAGCGTCGCCTCGCCTGTCTCCACTGGCAGTGGGATCTTCGCGCTTCGGGCTTGAGACGTTGTTCGCCAGAGCGACCGGTCGATGCAATATGGCGACCGGACCTGGCCGAGCAATAGCCGCCATGGACCTGTCGCGGTGGCGATGGCCAGGTTGAGTGCGCCCCGCGGTGTCGGCGCCGCTGGGGGAAGCATGCTTCGGTGGCTGCGCGTTCCCGCCGGCGGGCGACCTCGTGTCCACCGTCGCAGCCGCCTCATCGGCTCACGCGCGCCAGGCGATCTGTAGGCCACAAAGTCGCAGGTCCAGCTGGATCTTGACGGTCCAAGCGACCGGCCCTCCGGCGGTACGGGACGGTCGGAGAAACCGATTGGGTGATCTCGTCATCACCCGATTGACTGGGCCGGTTTGACGCGGATGAAGAGGGTTGACGTGATCGGGGAGAACAGCACCAAGATCGTGTACGGGAGCACTGGCGGGCGGAGCTTCGTGGTCAGCTCACCCCGCGACCGGCCGAGCGCGTGGTCGGTCGGTTCGACCGTGACCCCGCCCGGCGGCTCGGCCTGCAGATCCCCCTTTTAGGCCCCGGCGGCGTGCTGATGAGCCCGGGCAACCGTCGAGTCCACCGACACGTCCCAGACGATGCGTCCCGCCACATCAGCCAGGGGCTGCAACGCGGTCAGAATCTTCGCCCAGGTCCCAACACGCTGCCAACGCCGGAATAACCCGTAAGCCGCAGCCCAGGATCCTTAGCACTCCGGGATGTCCCGCCACGGGGCACCGACCCGTGTCCGCCACCGGATCCCATCAATGAGCTGTCGTTCGTCCATGTCGACGGCCGACCTGCCCTACGCCCCGCAGGCAGCAACGGCTCCAGCGCCACCCACTGTGCGTCGGTCAGGTCGCGCCGCCTCGCCACCGCTAGGGTGTCCACGAGGTCTCCGGTGTTCGGGTTCTGCGTGGTCGCGGAACCAGATACCGGAGGCCTCGCTACATCTCGAACACCAACACGCGAAGATCCCCACCCAACAGCTCAAGCCGCTGGCAGCGACTTCGACACAGGCCCTAACTGAACATGCGTCACGTCGCCTCCTCGTACTTCTTCCAGAAGTGCGCCCGAAGCTTGTGCCGCGCCTGCTCACTCAGGTCGAGTTCGCCACGGCGGTCGGATAGGTCGGTCAGTAGTGCTTTGTCGATGTCGCGTGGGATCGATGGCTTGTTGTCATTGAGTTCCGCTAGCGCCTCCGCGGTGGCGGACTTGCGAAACGCCGTCAGGACGTTGCCGACCACCAAGTCGATCTGTTCGGCAAGCTCGGCGGGGTCCCGATACTCCGTGGTGACCTGTGGCGGGCGTCCGGTGGTCACGCTGTAGCCGGGTACAGGCGACGAGGGTCGGAGCGCACCTGGGCGTCCCAGTCCGACGAGGTCCTTGGGCGTAGCCGTGACCTGCGGATGCCCGGCTGGCGGCCCGACCATCACTGGCTGTGGTAGTGGCGTCGGCTGCGGCATCTCGAACTTTTCCACTGCCTCATCAACGACTTCCGGAGGCAGGACCTCAAGCCCGTCGGCCGCCCGGGTCAGGTGCAGGCTGATGCCGTGGGGCTTGTTCTCGGTGTTGGGGACGGCAAGCAGAATGACCTGCACTCCGTGAACTTGAGCCTCCTCGACAGCCTCGGTCAGATCGTCGTCGCCTGAGACGAGGATGAAGACATCCGCAGCTCCGTTGCGCGCGTGCGTCACGAGGTCGAGCCCGATACGCAGGTCGACACCCTTCTGCTGGCGGTCCATGCCGAACCGGCCGAGTCGCAACTTGACCTTGGGTAACTCGCCGATGCGCTGCTGCTGTGAATCGGGCACACCGTCCTTGGCCGAGTCGTACCAGTGCACCCGCAGCACTGACAACTCCGATATCCTCTCGGCCTGCCGGATAAGCGCCCCAATCAGCGGCGCGTAATCGACGTGAACACCGCTCCGCAGCGACGTACCGGTCACCCGGACAGCTGCGGAACTGAGCAGGTAACCAGCATCCACATAGATGGAGCACATAGACCTCACGGCTCCAGGATGCCACTAAGCCTGATCGGCCTGGGGCCTGCTCCAGCATTCACTTTGTTGATCATGAGTCGCCGCAGAACCCACCGGTGCCTTCTGCCTGCGCGGGTGCCCAACCGCACAGTCGGCGGGGTACGCCAAGGTCGCGAATGCGAAGGCCCGGACCGGCTGCCCGCGACCTACACGCGCACGCACGAAATCCGCTACGGCCACCTCGCGATATGGCCGGTCGCCAACCTGGGCAAGCGAAGGCCGGAACCCGGTCGACCTGGCGAGGCTGCGGACCGAGTTCCCGCAGGTGCTGCGCAGCCGGCTGCCGCCCCACCAGGCGCAGCGAGCCTGGTAGCCGCCCGGACTGGCCGGTGGTTGGGGCAGGGCCTCCAGCCGTCCATGTTCACCCAGCTTGGCGGGCCTGCTCGTCACCGCCGAGCCCCACGCGTGGGCCACCTCGCGCATACTTCAATCATGTCCTATTCGGAGCATGACGTGACCAGCTGGTCCGAGGCCGTAGCAAACCTGCACGCCAACACCGCACACGATCCAGGTGACATGCGGCGGGCATACGAGGCGATGGCCAACGTGTGGTCGGCTTACGGCTACCAGGACGCGCCAATCGAGGTCCTGAGAATGCTCGTCAACGCCACCGAGGTCGGTTACATGGCCGCCCTGAACGACCTACGCAGGGGCAACCTCGATGACGAGATCACGACGTGGCGACCGGACCTGGCCGACCAATAGTCCCACCGACAACCCTGCGGCGAGGGGCTACGGCGGTGATGGTCAGATTTCATGGGCGGTGGAGTACGCAGACGACTTCACCGAGGATCGCCGTCGGTCGCCAGGGATCATGAGGGACCGGGACTCGGCCACCCGGATCGCAGGGCTCCCACGTCTATTGCTGATCAAGCACGGCCCGGAACTGCCCGATGCTCCCGCCGCGCCGGACGATACAGAGCCGGTACGGCTGGAAGTGCGAGCGGCACACCGAATCAGGCGCACGTCGGCGCGTGAAGGCCTTGACGAGGAATTGCGCCCTCCGACCGGCTGCAACTCCACCGGTAGCTGAGTTGCGTGACGCGCTCGTAAGCCCAGCCGCGTCCTCGGCTTCCGGACATGCCGAGTTGTGCACCTGATCATGCCGATACGGACGCACTACGTCGGCGTTGCCGCGCAGTTAACCTGGTCTGCTAGCGTTCCAACGCGTCGTTATCAATAAGTCACGATTTGCGATCAAGCTTCAAGGTGCTGAGCTGTTCGGACACCCTCGTCCTGGGAGCGCGATGTCAGACAGGAAGCCGTTGCCCCTGGAACAACGCGGCACCCTTCCCCTCGTTCCCGGTCAGAGAACACCCGAGGACGCACCGCCTGCAGGAACCTGGACCGCGCCGCCTGAACTCGTCGGCAGCGCGTCGCCCATCCGTGTGGCATTGAGCGTCTTGGCTGGGGGAGACCATAGGTGCGCGATGCACCTTGCGGTGAAGTCGAGGCCAGGGCTTAAGCCCGCCGCTTGGCCGCGTCGAGACAAGCCGCCGGTGCCGGTGCGGCTGGTCATGGACGTGTTGGACGCTGTGGAGTTCGACCGCCGACCGGTTGACGAGGCGCTGAACTCGGTGCTGGCGAAGCAGCCGCTTCACGAAGGTCTCGCAGCCTTCATCAAGCATGCCGTGCGCAGCTACCTGTCGATCTGTGAGGCGGAAGCATCGATGTTGCCGGTCGCCCGCTGGTGGGTGGTCCAGCATGTCGATCAAGGTGTACGCGAGCTTTGGGCTTGGGGTCGGCGCTACCGCTCGGCCGATGGTGCGGTGCGTGAACTACGGCTGATTCGCCTCGCGAACATGCTAGAGCGACAGCGCAGCGAGGCCGAGGTGGCGGTCGCGGCCTACACGGCCGCATACGGCCGTCCCGCGCCGTGGCCGGATGACTGGGAGAAGAAGTTCTTTGTCCGGGCACGTGAAGAGGTGTCTCGCGTGGTGGTCGCCGACATCGACCTCACCGAAGGCTTGAGAAGAGTCCTGTTCGACGGAACCATCGAGGATGCCGCCGCTCTTTACGAGAAGCATGGACGCCGCGCTGCGGTTCAGGTCCTTCATGGCCAGACGCGCCGCCCAGGCGGCGATTGTCTCAAATGCCGTCTCGTGCTGGCCTGTGACGAGGTGATGCGAGCCCCGGGACTGCTGGGACTGCGGTCGGACCGGCGAGCGAAGCTGCGCCAGGTGTCGGTCACCGACTTACGCTATTACGACAATTGCCCGGCCCAGCATTACCTGCAGACGTTGCGTCTGCCGAAGGTCAACGAGTACACCACTCCGGCCCGGATCGGTCAGGCAGTTCATCGCTATTTGGAGACGCTGCACGCGAAAGCAAGCGGACCGTGCCAGCACGCGGACATGCCAGGTGACATCAGCTGGCCCGACCCGCGCTGGGAGCTCGACGCTGATGCAGCCGAGGCCGGCATGCGGATGCTCGCGCATCACCCGTCCGTGTGCCCTCTTGATGAGAGCACCTCAGACCTCAGGATCGAAGAGACCTTCGTCTTTCATGACACAGCTGCCCAGACGCTGGTGATCGCCAAGCCCGACCTCGTCTACCGCGACGACGGCGCCTGGGTGTGGCGCGAGACCAAGACCACCCGGCGCCGCCAGCGTGGTGGCGAGGATGTCGTCACAGAGTTCCCGCAGGTCGCACTCGCGACGGCCATCCTCGGGCGAGGCCTGCTCGGCGGACCCGTCGACGGTTCCCGAGTGGAGCTGGAGATTCTCCGGCCGGCCGGAGCGGATCTCATCATGGTCGACCCGTCAGATCCGCAGGAGCTCGATAAGGCGTACGCAGCCCTGCGGAAGATGGCGCAGCCGTGGCGCGAGGACAACACCTTCGCCGCGGCGCCAGGAGATAACTGTCGTACCTGTCCGGTAAGTAGGTGGTGTCCCAGCGCGGCGGAAACGGACCCGCCGCCGTTCTCTCAGGAGACCGCTCGTGGTGCTGACCGTGAACAGCCCGCCTGATCTGTCCACCTTTACCGGGGTGACGCTGCTGCGCATGGTCGCGACCGCTTTGGTCGACCTGTCGCGTCACGACAGGTCCCCGGACCCGATCTACTCGGACAAGGTGCAGAAGGCCTACAACCACCTGGTCCTGCAATGCCTGCTGCGCGAGATGGAGCCGCCGGCCAGCGTCGCAGGCATGGCGCGCTGGGCGGCGACCAGGCCGATCGGGCAATGGCCGTTTGACCTGCCGGCGGAAGCCGAGAACCTGGACGAGTTCCTGGTCGACGCGCAGACCGGGGTCCCCACCCAGCGATGCTACGAGTGGGAGGTCTCAGGTCCCGATGCCGCAGCCGAGCTCTTCGAAAACGAGATCATCCGTACGGTCTTCGCACAGTGCGAGACGGCACGATCGCCACAGTCCTACACCGCGTTCCGGCGTCTTTTGATCGACAAGCCGGTCCTGACCGGTATCGACAAGGCGACGCTGATCGGTGAGCATCCCGAGCTGGGCACCGTTTTGGAGACGGTGAACCGGTGCTACGAGCCGGCCCCGGCCGCCTACCGAGGCACCGACGGACGCTTCGCTACGTGCGCACGCTGCCACTGCCTGCTCAAACCCGATGGGCGGTCCTGGCGGTGCGAGCTGGACCGCTGCCGCCGCGAAGCCCACGCCACCCCGAAAGAGTTCATCGACGATCGCTCGACCGGCGGGTTGTATTTACTGCGAGCGCCGCTGCGTATGTTCATCACCGGCCCGGGGCTGGCCGAGGTCGAGCTGGAACAGAAGCTCATCGGCAAGGGCCTCGTCCCGGAGATGTGGCCGGGCTGCGACGCCTACGACCTGAGGATCACGCTACCGAACCGGCAGGTTTGGGCCATCGACGTGAAAGACCGCGCCAACCCGGCCCTGCTCGGGCACAGCGCCACCCGGTTCCGGCCGGAGCCGCCGTACAACCGGGCTTTCCTGGTGGTGCCGCAGTACCGGTTCGACGACCGCGAGGACTACAAGATCGTCTTCGAGCATTTCTGCCCGCCGGAGGTCAAGGAGCAGGTGACCCTGCTCAGCGACAAGGCGTTTCTCCGCATGTTGACAACCACCTTGACCCGGCTGCGTAAGAACGGCTCTGCGGGAGGCGACGATGCGTGATCGCAGTAGCTGGCACGGCGACCTCGCCGGCGAATTCCGTGGCGCGTGGAAGGCACCTGCCGGGTTCGGCATCGGTGACCTGCTCGACGTCGAGCTGGCAATCTACCTCGGCACGCGGGTCATGCCGACCCGGCCGGTGCGCGACATTTGGACCCTGCTCAGCGGCTACCCCTATGAGGAAGTGTTCGGCGACGTACGCACCAGCGAAGCGCGGCTGATGATCCGGCGGGCCCGGCATTTCCTGTGGGACCGCAGCCGCCGCTACACCTGGCACAACTCGCTGCACATGTATCTCGACGTCGACATCACGCTGCGCGGCTACACGTTCGCGACCATCGACGATCTACCCAAGGCGCTCGATCCCACGCGCGCGCACGACCGCAGGGAGATCTATGAACGGTTGCTGACCCAGCCGCCTCCTCTGGAGCGGCGCGAGCTGCCCATCGCCGGCGCCGGAGACCAGCTGTTCTACGTCCGCGACCAGCGCCACTCCGTGAACATCCCCGTCGAGCTGATCGGCCTCAAGCCCTGGAGCGGGCATGACATCGGGGCGGCGCCGGCAGGCAAAGGCGAGCCGATCACCGTCACCATGACCGAACTGGAAGCCGCAGCTGATGCTATGGACGGCCTGGAGGTCGCCGCCAACGCCGCGGATCTGGCGGAGAACCGCACGCCGCACAAGCCCAACGATTGGAAGAAGCGTCTACGGCGGGTCGAGTTGCTGCTGCGCGACGAAGCCGCCGGGGCGTTCCAGACCCATCCCCGGCTGCGCATCGACAGGCTGATGAACCTGGTTGGCATGGTCGGCGCCGGCAAGTCCACGATTCGCGACATTCTGGCCTTCCAGCTCGCCACCCGCGAGCGCCCGGCCGACCGACGCCGGACCACGATCGTCGTCGGTGACGTCGCCGAAGTGCTGACCATCACCGAGCAGTTTCGCCGCCTCGGTGTGCCCGCCGCGCCGATCCTGGGAAAGTCCACCCTCGAACGCAACATTCAGCGGTTGCACCGGCGCAGCGAGTCTGCCACACAAAGCATGCTGAATCATGACAACCCGGGTTTCGCGCACCTGTCGAGCGCCTGCCCGCTCGACGCCTTACGGGGGTTCGAGGCACGCCGGGCGCTGGCGATCACCGCTGCGCCATGCACCGGTTTGTACAACGCTGACGATGTCGAGAAGGCCGAAATCGAGCACGACGATCCCGACTCCGCCAGCACGGGGTTCCGGCGTCGCCGTAAGCCAGCCAGGCCGAAACGTCACGGATGCCCGTTGTGGACTGCGTGCCCGCGGCACAGCGCGGCCCGCGACCTGGTCGACGCGCAGATCTGGGTCGCCACGCCGGCATCGCTGGTGCACAGCCGTGTGCCCGACCATCTCAACGACGAGAATATGCGCTACCTGGAGCTGGCCTGCCGCCGCAGCGATCTGATCATCGTCGACGAGGCCGACCGGGTACAGATGCAGCTCGACACCGCGTTCGCGCCGGCGGCGACGCTGGTGGCCCGTGGTGCGGAGTCGTGGCTCGACGAGGTTGGCAAGCACAAGCTCACCGAGCTGGCCGCGCAGGGCCGGCTGCAGTTGTCGAGTGACGAGATCGACGATTGGAACAACGCGCTCAACACGGTCATCACGGCCACCGACCGGATCTACTCGATGCTGATCAACGACGAGCCGCTGCGGCGATGGATCACGCAGGACTACTTCAGCGCGATGACCTTGCACCAGTGGCTGATCAATGAGTGGTTTCCCGAGCTGCGCAGGCGCAACCGCGACGATGACGAGAATGCCGTGGCCCCCGACGAGGACAAACTTGCTTCCCAGCGGGCCGAGCTCCAGCGTGTCGACACCGTTCTCGGCAGTTTCCGCGACTCGCCGCTGACCCCGTTGCGCGGGCGTGGCCCCGAGGATACGACCACGGACCTGGTCAACGCGCTCGTGGCGATGGCGACGGAGTTGCTGCACGCCCCCCGTGGGGTATTCGTTCGCGAGTTCAGCCGTGAGCGGCTGAAGAAGTTGCTGCGCCAGTTGGTCCCGAACAACGCCTCCGTCGCCGGTGACCTTGACGCCAACCTGCACCGCTTCGAATTCACCCTCGTGCTGGCGGTCCTGCACGATCGTCTTGACCGCATGACCATTCTGTGGCCTCGCGTCGAAGCTGCGCTCAACCTGGACTCGACCTCCAACGTGCTGTCGCGCCGGCCGCCCAAGGACTACATGCCGGTGGTTCCCGAATCCCCCATGGGTAACGTGCTGGGCTTTCAGTTCCAGGCCGGCGACCGCAACGAGGACGGCGATCAGAGCGGTGAGCTGCGGTTCTTTCGCTGCAACGGTGTCGGCCGCGAGCTGCTGCTGGAGCTGGCCGACATCCCTGCCGTGGACAACCGGCCCGGCCCGCATGTGCTGTTGATGTCGGCCACCAGCTGGGCCGGCACCTCCAGCCGCTACCACCTGCACGCCCAGGTCGACGCCGTGCTGCGGCCCCACGAACACGAGGTCGTCGCCATCAAGAAGAGCACCTTTCGCAAGCTCTTCCTCTACCCACCCGGCGTCACCACCGCCCTGCGGCTGTCCGGCACTGACCCTCGGCAGCGTCCCGCTCAGCTCGAGCAGATGCTGCACCAACTGGCCGTACCTGACCGCAGCCTGACCGGCGCGACCTCGCTGCTGCAGCAGGAACTGGACGACATCGACGACCCACAACGCCGCCGGATTCTGTTGCTGGTCGGCAGCTACGCCGAGGCACACCGTGCCGGGCACTACCTCAACAACCTGCCGGAGTGGACCGGCAACGTCACGGTCCTGGTATCCGACGACACCGACCTCGACCACTCCTGGAGCAACCTGCCCGCCGACACCCGCCAGCTGCACCTTCGCCGCGGCGAGCTGGCCAAGTTCCCCGACATCGGCGGGCAGTTGCTGATCGCGCCGCTGCTGGCCGTCGAGCGCGGGCACAACATCGTGGTTCCCGGCGGTAAAGCTGCCATCGGCAGCGTGTACTTCCTCGCCCGCCCGCATCATCGCCCTGACGACATCTCCCTGGCCACCCAGGCGATCAACGACTGGGCGGTCCGCCAAGTCCGCGGCCCAGGCCGTCGCTTCACCCAGACCGCTCTGGCCGCCGGCAGCCCGGACGACGCCGGATTGCGCTTTCGGGCCGAAGCCGCCCGCAAATGGCACCGCTTCCTCACCCGCCGCCTGTCCTGGACCAGCCTGCCCCCCGATGAAAAGTCGGCCTTCACCTGGGACCAGCTCGTGGTCATCTGGCAGGTCATTGGACGACTCGTGCGCGGAGGTGTCGCCGCCCGCGTCTACTTCGTCGACGGAGCCTTCTCACCCCGCGAGGCCGGCTTCACCGGAGACGACACCCCAGCGACCAGCCTGCTCGCCAGCATGCTGCACGAACTCGCTCCCTATTTCGACCCCGAGTCCGCGCAGACGGCGATCGACCGATCGCTGGTTCAAGCCCTCTACGACCCGCTCTACCGCGCCCTGCGCGACATGAACTGACCGCCCACGCTCGGACCGGTTCAGAAAGGCCCTCGATGCGCTACGACCGCACCCAGACCGCAGCCTTCGTGGCAGCAGGCGATCTCAAAATCCCGCTGCACACGCTTACCTTCCCCGTCTCCTGGCGCCGCCCCATCCTCGACCTGTACACCGCCGGTTGGCGCGAGGAATCACGCGCGCGTGCCCAGCAGGTGCCGATCGGGCGCCTCAACGCGCTGATGCGCACCGTCGCCCCCGATCTGGTATCCACCGCGACCCGGGCCAACCTCGACGAGGGGAACCCCTGGTTATTCGCGGCGAAGCCGTTCCCGCCGGCGATCATGCGGACCTTCATCAACGCCTGGCTTTATGACCTGCCCACCACCGACGACGGCAAAGCGCTCGTCCTTCCGACAATCACGAAACTCGGCTCCGGCACCTTGCAATGGACGCAGAAGATCGTCGACCTGCTCGCCCACGAGCTCTCCGATGGCAACACCGCCGTGCCGCAGCCTCACCTGTTCAGCCTGCTGCCTGACTACGCCGCAGCTAAAATCGCCGGCCAGTCCTACCAGCACGGCAGCAAATCCATACGGTTCCGGCAGGTCGCGGCCAATCCTGCCAACGGCTACGCCGAACTCGTCTCCTGGCCGCCGCTGGAACACCACACCGGCAAAGGCAGCAACATCCGGACCTGGTACTACAGCGCCACGATCAAGATCGCGCTGCGTACAAAGGCGTTCGACCCCACCCTGCGACTACACGTCGACACCGGCATCCGCCGCTGGACCAGCGGCGAGCTACACACCAAGGGCCGCTGGGGAGCTTCTACCCTCCTACAGTCGACCAGCCCCTTCGTAGCCGACGCACCGACATCGCAGAAATTCGCGGTCGCCCACCTGATCTGGGACCGAGACACCCGGGAAATGGGCTGGCGCAACGGCGGCACCGAACAGATCCTCAACCGGATCGGCGCCGTGGAAAATCTCCCGGCTGCCGAGCAGCTCGCCGGTAAGTCAGACGCCTGGATCTTCGGCCGAGATGGCGTCACCGCCGCCGTCACCTACCACACCACCATGCGCGGCCCCGACCACCAGGTCGGCACCGGCATCATGCCAGCCGAACGCAGCCGCCTCATCCGCTGGATCGGCCAGTGCCTGCAGCCCGACTTCGACCTCGACCAGCCCCTGACCCGCGTCCTCATCGGCGGCAAGGCGAGCCGACGCCTCAGCAAGCTCGAAAGCGTCCCCAAGGGCAAGAAGGACCAGACCGACGCCGAGCGCACCCAGCTCGTCGAAAGGCAGGAAGCCGCCCACGCCGCAAACGCTGAAATCTCGAAGGCGAACGCGCTCATCCGGCGCCAGCAACTGGCCGCCGCGGTCGACGGCCGGCTCTCCGTGGTCTTGCTCTACCAGGGCGACGGCAAGGGAATGCGGGACCGCCTGCTCGCTACCGTCGAACGACTACTTGATCTGCCCCATCAGCAACCCGTCAGCAACGACACCTGGACATGGGACGTCGGAAACCTCACCCTCACGATCTACGCCCGCCCCCTCGGCAGGCTCGGCGCAGCGCTCGGGCAGGGTTCCGTTCCCAGGCGCGGCCGGAAGCACGACGAAGCCGTCGCCACACGCCGAAAGCTGGTCGCTTCCGCCATGGAAGATCTGGCCGAAGAAGTCGGTGACACCCTGCAACTCGCCCTCATCGAGCTCGACGGTGCGAAAGCCTTCAACGCACGCACCACCGACCCGAAATTTGCGATCCGCATGGGCTGCGCCGACGCTGGCATGGTCAGCCAGTTCATCCGCCCCGACGAGTTCCCCGGCAAGGACCTCGACAAGGAAGAGGCCAGCAACCAGCACCGGGCCGAAGCCGCCTGGGACGACTGCCTACGTCAGCTCGGCGTCCGTTTCGTCCCGCAACATCGCCTCAAGAGTGCCATCCCCGACGACCTCGAGCAGCTCGCATTCTGGGTCGTCAAAAGGCGCAACGACGACACCAACACTCACCAGATCTTCATCCCGATCGCCATCCTGATCCGGCCCGGCCAAAAGCACATCATGGGCAAAGCCGAAGGCATGGCCGACTGGGTACCCTACCCGACCCTGCTCAAGACCCTGGCCGGCACGAACTACCACGCCAGCCCCGCCAAGGAAGACGAACAGAAGGAGCGGCTCGCCGCCTTTATCCGAAGCACCCTAACCCGGTTCCGAAACACGCAGACCCTCCTCGTGACTGAAGCCCACAACATCCGGTATCGGCTCACCACGGTGCAGAACGCTCATATGCTGCCCGACCACCTCCAGCTCGGCGAATTGCGACCCCAGAAAATCAGCCTCTTCGGCAAGAAGATGAGGCTGGTACGGATCTGCGGCAACGAACGCCTCGAAACCCCCGAGTCATGGGCTTTCGAGGGCGACAGCATCGGCATCTCCGACGGGCTGTGGCGACACGACGACGGGACCGGAAACACCGAGAAGACGCGCGTCTACTACAGCACGGTCGACAAGCCGGCTACCCACAGCTCCATCGTCATCGACTTGGCTAAACTTACGCCTCATTACAAGAAGAACCCGGCAAAGGCCGATGCTGCCGATCCCTCAGAGGGCCGTTCCCCCGACGACGGAAAGCTAGAAGGCGCGAGGAACTATCTTGACCCTTCTAAGAACGCCTGGAACGCTGAACTACTCGAGTTCGTCGTCGGCGCTCACCCCGAGGGTGAAGACCCTGCAACCTGGGCCGGGTTTCTGCACCAGCAACGCCACTGCTTTGACGACTACCGGGCAGCCCTCAGCAGGCCCCTGATCATGCACGTCGCACGACTCACCAACCAATACGCACTACCCGCCGACGGCACCCTCGAAGACGACGGCGACAACATCGATGATCAACCCGAACCCGAAGGCGATATTCAACTAGCCTTCGACTTCGAGTTCTAAAGCCCTCGGGAACGAACGGGGACACGGGCTGGGCACCTCACTCCGCACGAGGTGCCCAGCCGGGCCCAGGTACCGACGGCAATGCCCGGGAACTAGTGCCTCGTCTTTGAACGTTGATCGTGTAATCCGCTGGTTCTGAGGATCTGTCGGGCAGGCTGTCTCCCAGCACTCGTGGTGGGAGGTGATGGCCGGTGGGTAGACGGCCGGAGGTGTTTGTCCGGCAGGTGTCGATGGCCGAGGGCCAGCGGTTGCAGAAGATCACTCGGACGGCGAAGGATCCGGTGAAGCTGCGCAGGGCGATCGTGGTGCTGATGTCCGCCCAGGGGCAGCCGGCTCCCGATATCGCTCACCTGCTCAAGGCCAGCGAGGACTACGTGCGGGACGTGATCCACGCGTTCAACGAGCGGGGGTTCGACGCCTTGTCCCCAAAATGGAGCGGGGGCGCACCGAGACGGATCGATGAACAGAGCAGAGACTGGATCTGCGTCATCGCCCGGTGCGACCCCCGCTTCCTCGGCCAGCCGTTCTCCTGCTGGTCCCTTGCAAAGCTGCGCGACTACCTCATTGCCGCTGGTCACGTCACGACGATCAGCGTCGAGACCGTCCGACGGATTCTGCACGAACGCGGGATTTCGTGGCAGGCCACCAAGACGTGGAAGGCCAGCACCGACCCCGACTTCACCACGAAGATGCGCCGCATCCTGGACCTCTACGACCACCCACCAACTGATGGGCGGGTGCTGTGCGTCGATGAGTTCGGACCGCTGAACCTGCAACCCCGCCCCGGCCGCGCCTGGCGACCCCAGGGTCAGCCGGTGCGACTACGGGCCACCTACAACCGCGACCAGGGCGTACGCCACATGATCGCCGCCCTGGACCTGACCACCGGCCGGCTGCACTACCGCATCCGCGACCGCAAACGCTGGCGAGAGTTCCTGGCCTTCCTCAAGGCCCTGCGCCGCCGCTGGCCCGACCAGCGTCTCTACCTGATCCTGGACAACTTCTCCCCGCACAAGCACCCCGAGGTCCGCACCTGGTGCGCCGACAACCGCGTCGACCTGGTGTTCCTGCCGACGTATGCGTCGTGGCTGAACTGGATAGAAGCCGAGTTCGCCGCCGTCAGGTACTTCGCCCTCAACGGCACCGACCACCGCACCCACGCCGAACAAGACACCGCGATCGGCGACTACATCCGCTGGCGCAACCAACGAGCCAGACCGAAAACCGCATTCGCCACCGGCTCCAAGATCCGCCACCCGGATTACCCGTTCAAGGCTGCATGACGAGGCACTAGCACTAATGAATTATCGAATGAGGCGCTTTTGGGCTGCCGCACGTCGCGGATCAGTAACGCTTCCCGGTGCCACCCAGCCTGATGCCGTATCCGTTTGCCAGGCCATCCAATTCGTCGGCCATCATTCCGATATCGTCGGCCAGGACAAGAAGGAGTTCCTCATCGGCTTCCGGCAGGTCCTCGGCGTGGCGATCAGCTCCTGGGTGCGTGCTTGGCCACAGGCCATCAACAACATCGTTCGCCCACACCAAGGCGGTGCCGTAAACCAACTCCGCTTTTCGCGCGGTTTCGCGTTTACATGTGACGACGAAACAAATGAGTGCCCGCTTTGCTTCGGCAGCTTCGGCCGTACATTCTTGTACGAGCGCCCGTCTCGTCTGCTCGTCACGCTCGCCGGCGACGTCGAAGAGTTCGACTCTGGTGATAAAACCGCACCAAGAGCTCAACTGCCGCCTAAAATCAAGATAGGCTGCGAGCCGATTTGCACCCAACAGAGTCGCTACATTCTCATCCCACTTCAACGACGCCTTATAGATCAGCATCGCCTTGCGGTCGATGTCTTCCCCGTCAAAGCGCCGGTGACAAGTCGGGCACAGGGCAATCAAGTTCTCGAAACGGTGTTCCCGAACGATGCTCCACGGGACGATATGCGCTAAGTCGACTGGCACGGAGCGGCATGTCGGAATTGCGCATTCGGTGGCCGGCTTCGACCAAGACGCTACGTTCGAGATCGTTCGGTATTGCAGGCCGGCCGTCGGGCATCGACCTACACTATCGCAGCGAGCTCACCTAGCCCGCTAACCGTGTCGCAGGTGTGACGGGATGGGCCGTGTGGCCAGCATGGCCCGCGCATACTTCTGGCGCGTGTTGCCGCCGGACGACCGTTAATCTGCCGCGAACCCCTCGCTACGGAGCGACGGTCCCCGCCTTACTGATCTTCAACAAGGGACCACAGCAGCATTCCCCTGCGACCGGCACGCAAGAGATTGAATAAAGAAATCGCAGGTGAGCACCCTGGAGGCACCAGGGGAGCAGGGTGTTAGGAAACCGATGCTCTATCCCCTGAGCTACGAGGGCCGGACGATCAACGCCGCTCGGCGGCGGCTGTCAGCGTACCGCAGGAAGCTCCCGGGGTGATCAGCGCTGGCACCGCCACCAGCGGGAGTCCCTACGCGAGTTCGCACGGCGCCACCTCTGCTGATCTTGACTGTTGGGCTGGTAGGGGTTCTCGTCGCGGATGCAGGCCCAGAGGATGTTGAGGCGTCGTCTGGACAGGGCTGCGGTGGCTTGACGGTGGGTTTTCCCTTCGGCTCGTTTCTTGTCGTAGTAGGCGCGTGATCGTGGGCAGTGGGTCAAGGCGGTGAAGCTGGACATGCGGAACACCCGGCGTAGACCTCGGTGGTATCGGTGCGGCCGGATCTGATGACCTTGCCGGCGTCCGGAGTCGCGGGAGATCGGGGCGAGCCCGGCGTGGGCGGCGAGCGCTGCGGCGCTGGGGTAGGTGGTGAGGGTGCCGGCGTGGGCGAGGAACTCGGCGGCGAGGGTGGTGCCGATGCCGGGCAGGCTGGTGACGATCTCTCCCAGTTCGTGCTCGGCGACCACCGCGGTGATGGTTTTCTCGATGGCGACGATGCTGTCGTTGACCGCTTCCAGATCGGTCGCCATCTGCGCCACGATCCCGGCCGCAGTGGCCTCCCCCGCGACGGCGACGGTCTGCGTCCGCGCGGCAGTGAGCACTTTGACGGTCAGCGCCTTGGCGGCCCGCACGCCGTGCTGGCGCAGGTACCTCTGGCTGCCGCCCCAGCCCGCCAGCGCTGGGAGGACGCCTTCCCCCGAACTCGCCGCCACCCGCAGCAACGCGGCATAGCGGTGGACCCCTTCCACGAACCGGCTCGCCCGCGTGGCCCGCAGATCGAACACCAAATGACCGCGTACCGAACACACATTGTGCCGCAGATCGAAAGCCAAGGTCCCCGCAGATCAAAAATGCGGGCGTTACGATGACGCCGTGCCCACACCGCACCTAATCCCCCGCCGCGCCGCCGCGCAGGTCAATGCTGCTCTGGCGGACACCCGCGTTGTCCTGATCAGCGGAGCACGCCAAGCAGGCAAGAGCACCCTGGTTCGCCTCGTTGCCGGCGATCGTCTAGCCGAGCGCCGCGATCTTGATCGGGCTCAGGACCGGGCGGCGGCGATCGCCGATCCGGTCGGGTTCGTGGACTCCTCCGAACTCCTGGTCGTCGACGAGATCCAGCGCGCTCCGGAACTACTACTGGCCATCAAGGCAGCAGTCGACGAGGACCCTCGTCCGGGCCGGTATCTGCTCACCGGATCGTCACGGTTGTTCGGCATGGTGGCCGCCCCGGACGCGTTGCCCGGCCGGATGGAGACCGTGGAACTCTGGCCGTTCTCCCAAGGAGAACTCGACGCTGAGCCGGACGGATTCATCGACGCCGTCTTCACCCTCGGTCCTGACCTGCGACACGAGTCGGAGGTGACCCGCGCCGACTATGCGGCCAGGATAGTGCGCGGCGGCCTACCCGAGGCCACCACCCGTACCGACCCGCGCCGCCGCCAACGGTTCCTCGACGCCTACGTCCAGGCGCTCATCGACCGCGATGTCCGACAGTTGTCCGACATCCAGCACAAGGGCGAGCTACGCAAACTGGTACGCCTGCTTGCGGCCAGGTCCGCGACCATCATCGCCGCCAATTCCCTCGAATCCTCCCTCGGGCTCAGTCGACCGACGATCGCCCGCTACCTCCAGGCCCTGGAAGAGATCTTCCTGATCAAGCGGATCCCGGGCTGGTCCCGCAATCTGGGCACCCGGACCACCGCCGCATCGAAACTGATCTTCGTCGACTCGGGCATCGCCGCCAACGAGATCGCGACTGACGCCCGGGCACTGCTCCGGCCGGGCGCACCGTTCGGCCCGTTGCTCGAATCATTTGTCCTGTCCGAGTTGTCCCGGCAGCTCACCTGGTCCGAGCAGTTCGTCGATCTGTCCCACTACCGGGACCAGAGCAGGTACGAAGTCGACGCGGTGCTCGAGAACCGAGCTGGTCAGGTGGTCGGGATCGAAGTCAAAGCAGCCACCACCGTCGGCCCCGACGACTTCCGCGGGCTACGCCGGCTCGCCGAGCGCCTCGGCAATGACTTCGTCGCCGGCATCGTCCTCTACACCGGAACCTCCACGCTGCCGTTCGGCGACAGACTCCGCGCCATGCCGGTCAGTGCCCTGTGGCAGGCTCCCGCCCCGACAGCAGACTGAACTCGCCCGCAGGTCGCTCCTCAGCCGGCCAGGGTCACAGAGGACCGAAAGGGCGTGGTCTGCTGATCTTCAGCAAGCGATCGCAACTGGACCGCGCAGCGACCGGCACACGAGGCCAAGAACCGCAGGTCATCGACCTACGGACAGCGGCGGAGCGTCGGGGTTAGGAAAACCGATGCTCTATCCCCTGAGCTACGAGGGCCGGACGATCGACGCCGCTCGGCGGCCGGTTGGCGTCGGGAAGTCGAGACGGGCCGACGGGGACCACCGCCGCAGGGTGCGTCCTCAATCAGTGCTGCCTCGATGGTGATGATGCGCGGTCGCCAGCCGCTGCCGGCTGCGGCGCAGGTCCTGGACGAGCCGTGGCGACCGTCCCCGAGTCACCTGTGAGAACCAGGTGCGCGGTGGGTAGCTCAGCCTCACCACGAAGTAGTTCACATACTCGAGCACGCCGAACAGCCAGATTCCGACCACCAGGGCGCTTGTGGCGAGGGAGTCCGGGAACCAGACGAGCACCCCGACCAGACCGCCCGCGAGGACGGCAACGTCGACCACGCGAAACACGTGGTACGACGCCGCCAGTCCGCGCGGCATGTGGCCCGTCCCGATCCAGCGACGCGCGAGCAGCCAGTACGCCCCGCCTTGCGTCAGGATCAGCAGGAGCGGAACGAGCGCGGACCACAGAGCGCGTACATCCGTCGGGTCTGCTAATCGTGGTGTGAACCGCCATGCCACCACGGCGAAGACCACGACGGAGAGGAGCTCACCGCTGCCGAGACTCACATACCGCTGCCGCATCTTCTGGTGGTGCTGGGAGGACACCCGCCGAGTATGCGCTGCATCGCGAGCCCCCCGGCGAACAGCCCATCGATCGGCGGACGACGGGCGACGAGGCGACGGGCGACGAGGCGACGGGCGGAACAGGATCAGCTGACCGGGCTGATCCGGCGGGGGCCACGGATCACGTAGCCGGCCGCACCGGTGACCGCGAGGACCCCGGCGGTCGTCAGGGCGGCCACGCTGTCCGCCGGCTGGCCCGCCCAGGTGAGCAGGTGCAGCGCCATCGGCTCCGGTACGGCGGGGATGCCCGCCGAGACGCAGCCCGCCACGACCGGCAGCGTCCAGGCCAGCCGCCGACCGAACACCACCGCCGCCAGCGCGGCGAGCCCGACGAAACCGGCCGCGTCCCTGAGCACGATGCCGACCGGCGCCGTCGTCACGGCCGTCACCACAGCGGATCCGACCACGAGGATCGCCGCCAGGTGCACCGCGCGGCGCGGTACCCACCGGATCGCCGCGGTCGCGTCCAGGGTGCCGTCCGGCCCGCCCAGGCCGTACCCGAGGACACCCACGCCCAGCGCCAGGGCCAGCGCGGCGGTCGTCACGGCATGTCGTCCGTCGGCCTGTGCGGCGCCGATCCAGGCCAGCAGGCCCATGGCCGGCACCGCGCACAGCAATCCTCCCGGCACCTCACGGGAACGGAGGAACAGCAGCGCCGAGGTCACCGGCCGCCTCCGATGCCGAGGGCGGCAGCCTGGTCACCGCAGGTCAGGCCGGCAGCGCGTACGGCGGCGACCCGGCGGACCTGCTCGTCGTCGGGCAGCGCGGTGAACGTCGTCCACATCTCGTCCCGGACGGCCTGCTCGTCCCCGAAGACGATCTGGCCGGGCGCCGGATGAGCGCCGTGCAGCCAGGCGGCCGTCACGGACCGGGCACGCAGCGCGTCGAGGTAGGAGTCGTCGTCGGCGCGGACGCAGAGCGGCGTACCGGCCCCGGCCAGGATGCGGGCGGTCAACTCGGCGGGATCGTCGGTCGCGGTGAGGTTGCCGGTGTCCAGCCACGCCTCGGCGGCCGGCTGTGGACGGCCGAGTCCGGGTGCCGCCTCGTGGACCGAGGTCGGCGCGTCCGGCAGCTCGGCGAGCAGACGCAACGCCTCCCGGGCCGGTGCGACGAGCGCGGGCAACTCCCGGCTGTGGGCCGCGCTGACGCAGACCTTCGGCCCGTCGTCGGTGGTGCACACCTCGGCGACTGCGGCCGGGTCGATCGGGAAAGCCTCCTCCAGCGGCACGGTCAGCATCGGCGCGGCGAGTGCCAGCCCGAGTGCCGGCGGGGCGACGGCGAGCAGTCGTAGCACCGGGTTCCGCGCGAGGAACAGCACCAGTCCCCCGGCGGCCAACCCCCCGAACCACCCCGCCTGCCCCGCGCTCACCGAACCGGCGACCATCTCGAACTCGGAGATCGTGGTGGTGAAGAAGGGCAGCAGCAGGGCCGCCCCGGGGTCGGTGGCCTCGCTGGGCCTGGTCAGCTCGATCGCCGCGAGAAGTGCGGCCAGGCCGCCCACACCCAGGACCGCAGGGGTGTACGCGTACGGCAGCAGCCGGCCCACGCCGAGGCCGAGCCAGCCGGCGGCGACCAGGGCCAGTACGCCGACCAGTGTCACCGCCGGCCAGCCGGTGCCCGGGTGGCCGGCGGCGGCGGCGACCTTCGGTGCCCCGGCGGCCAGCACGAGAAGGTAGCCGGCCGCCAGGCAGGCTGCGGTGACCAGGGCGAACGGTCCCGTCCGCCGCCATCGGGAGACCGGGGTGGTGCCCAGCAGTTCCTCGATCCGGTTGCGCCGGTCCCGGCCCGCCTGCCAGGCACCGGCCGCCAGCGCCAGCGGCCAGAGGATCACCAGCATGATGCGCTGGAAGACGGCGAGGATGGTCCACTGCTGGTCCCAGAGGGCGGTCTGCCCGGTGAGCGCGAGCACATAGAGTCCCGCCACACCGAGCGCGGCGGTCGCGGCCCCCGCGAGAAGCGCGTCGGAGCGGCGTAGTTCGATCCCGACGATCCGGTTCACGGCGCCACCACCAGTCCGGCGCGGTGCCGCGTGATCAGCGCCGAGTACCCGCGTTCGATCGGGCTGTCCCCGGCGTCGTCGGGACCGCCGGCCGCCGCGATGTCGTCCGGCGTGCCATGGAACACGATCCGGCCGGCGTCGGCCAGCACCACGCTGGTGCAGGCGGCGGCCACGTCCTCGACGAGGTGCGTCGAGACGACGACACAGGAGCGTTCGCCGAGGTCACGCAGCAGTGCCCGGAAGTCGAGCCGCTGCTGCGGGTCGAGGCCCACGGTCGGCTCGTCGAGCAGCAGCAGCTCCGGTTCGTTCACGATCGCCTGCGCGATCCCGGCCCGGCGCAGCATGCCGCCGGAGAGCGCCTTCAGCCGGGAGTCCGCCCGGTCGGCCAGACCCACCCGCTCGACCGCGTTCCGCACGGCCCGGCGTCGCCTGCCGCGCGGCACGTCCTTGATCCACGCCATGTACTCGACGAACTCGGCCACCGTGAAGCGCGGGTAGTAGCCGAACTCCTGGGGTAGGTAGCCCAGGGCTCGCCGTACTGCGCGCAGGTCGGGCCGCCCCTCCATCGGCTGTCCCAGCAGACGGAGTCGACCGTGGTGCGGGGGCAGTACGGTCGCCAGCGCCCGGATCAGGGTGGTCTTGCCGGCGCCGTTCGGGCCGAGCAGCCCGTGGACGCCGGCGCCCAGATCCAGGTCGACGCCGTCGACGGCCACGTACCGGCCGGTCCTCACTCGCAGACCCTCGGCCTGCACTGTCGTTGCCACGATTTCCTCCGCTCGTCGTTCGGTGCGGGTTCGATCGTGCGACGGCGGGGCGGGGACGCACCTCAACCGTGTTACCGACCGGCGCTGCGGGGAGTCGGCCGAAAGAACTACGCCGACCGGACGCCGGTGTCGTACCGTGGCCTTCCGTGCTGGTCATCTTTCCGGGTCCTCGCAGGTCACAGCGGGTGACGGCGGGTCTGCTCGCTGTCGTGGCGGCGGCCCTCGTCGTCCTCGAAGGGCTCGACGGCCCCACCCTGCCCGCCACGCTCGGCCTGATCGTCAGCGGGCTGCTCGCGGTCGCCGTGGTGCTGCTGGCCGAGGCCCGCCCGATCGCACTCGCCGTCGCGGCGGCGGTGTCGCTCGCGGTCTCGATCACGTTCGGGCTCATCCCGACGCTGCGCCCGGAGCACACGTTCGGCGTCGTGGAACTCGCCGTGCTCTCGGTGGCGGTGATCCGCCTGGTCATGCAGCATCCGATCCGGCACGCGGCAGGTCCGGCCGCCCTGGCGATCCTCGCCATCGCCGTGCTGCCGTCCCGGGTCCTGCTGCATCCGGTCAACGCGGGGACCATGGCGCAGTACGGCGACCTGGTCGTCGTCGCGCTGACCGCCTGGGTGCTGTTCCTGGCGCTGCTCGGCCTCTACCTGCGCCTGCTGGAGCGCCGCCGGGTCGACCTCGACCGGCTGGCCCGACAGGCGGAACGCATGGACCACGCCCGCGACCTGCACGACTACGTCGCACACCACGTGACCGCGATCGTGGCGCAGACGCGCGCCATCCGATTCGTCACGAGTTCTGGTGCGGCGCCGTCCGCCGAGGACCTGGACGAGTTGCTGGCCGGTGTCGAACAGGCCGGCGGTCAGGCGCTCACCTCGATGCGTACGCTCGTCGGCCTCCTGCGCGACGAGACGGCCACGCCCGCGCCCGCCCACGGCACACTGGACGAGATGCTCACCGCGGTCACCGGCACCCTGCCCCCCGGACATCCCACGCCGACCGTCTCCGTCGACGAGGCGCTGGCGCACCGGTCCCTGCCCGACGCCACCCTCGACGCGGCACATCACACCGTGCTGGAAGCGCTGACCAACGTGCTGCGCCACACCACCGAGGTGACGCGGATCGACATCCGGATCCGGGCCGATCGGCCCGATCTCGCCGAGGTGTCGATCCGCAACGACGGAAAGCCCTCCGGGTCGCCGCTGCCGGCCGGCGGCTTCGGCCTGACCGGCCTCGGCGAGCGGGTACGGGCTGCGGGAGGCGAACTCTCGGCCGGGCCCGACGAGTCAGGATGGCAGGTCACCGCGACCCTGCCGATCGACGACCGCCCTCCGGGTGGTCGACGCCGGTTCCGTCCGCTCGGGCGCGGGGCCGGGGCCGCACCGAAGGACGACGCATGACCATCCGGCTCCTGCTCGCCGACGACCAGGACATGATCCGTACGGCGTTCCGCATGATCCTGACCACCCAGCCGGACATCGAGGTGGTGGCCGAGGCGGCGGACGGCGAGGCCGCCGTGGACCAGGCCCGCCGACTCCGCCCCGACGTGTGCCTGCTCGACATCCGGATGCCGAAGCTCGACGGCCTCGAAGCGACCCGGCTGCTGGCCGGTCCGGCCGTCCGGGACCCGCTCAACGTCCTCATCGTCACCACCTTCGACCTCGACGAGTACGTCTACCGGGCGCTGCGCAACGGCGCGTGCGGCTTCCTGCTCAAGGACACCTCACCCAACCTGCTGGTGGAGGCGGTACGCGCCGCTGCCGCCGGGACCTCGCTGATCTCCCCGGCGGTGACCGTGCGGCTGCTGTCGCACCTGGCTCCCCGCCGGGTCGACGAACCCGGGACACCGGAGGCACCGCCCGTCGAGCCGCTCACCGAACGCGAACTCGCCGTGGTCCGGCTCGTGGCGCACGGGCACACCAACGACGAGATCGCCGGACGGCTCTTCGTGACGCTCTCGACGGTCAAGACACACCTGGCCAACGTGCAGCGCAAACTCGCCGCCCGCAACCGGGTCGAGATCGCCGCCTGGGCATGGCGCAACGGCGTCTGCTCCCCGCCCTGACCATGCCCACGTCCATCCCCTGACGTCGGTGCGGCGGATCGTCCGCACCGACCGGGCGAACGTCCGGTCAGCCGACCGCGCTGGTGGCGGCCTGCCGGCCGTACGGTGCGAGGAAGACCTTGTCGGCGGTGCCGGACCGCTGCTCGGCCAGGGCCGCCGGCAACTCGTCGAGCCCGAAGAAGGCCGGGGTCAGGCGCTCCAGCGGCAGTGCGGAGAGCAGCCCCACCGCCCGCTGGTGGGTGTACGGGTTGATCAACGCGCCGATGATCGTCAGCTCGCGGGAGAAGATCTCGTTCGGCCGGATGCCCGCCTCGTCCTCGGGGTGGGCGACTCCGAAGACCAGGATCCGCCCGCCCCGCGACGCCATCGCCATCGCGTCGCGCAGGATCCGCGACGACCCGACGGCGTCGACGACGTACGGGAATCCGAAGCCGCCGGTCAGCGCCCGGGCCGCCGCCTGCGTCCCCGGGTCGGTCGGGTCGAACGCCGCGTGCGCCCCCATCGCCAGGGCCAGCCTGCGCCGGTCCGCACGCGGGTCCATCGCCACCACCGGGGCGCAGCCGGCGGACCGGGCCAGCGCCACCATCATCGCCCCGGCCGGACCGGCGCCGTAGACCAGCGCCGGTAGGCCGGAGACCGGCGCCAGCCGGTCCATCCCGTGTACGCAGCAGGCCAGCGGCTCGGTCAGCGCCCCGATCCAGGGCAGCGTCCCCGCCGGCAGCCGGTAGGCGATGCGCGCCGGCACGATCTGCCGTCGGGTCATCCCGCCGTCCAGTCGTACCCCGTAGCCGCGCCGGTGGTCGCAGAGGTGCTCCTGGCCGAGTCGGCAGTACGCGCAGGCGGTGCAGTAGCGGTGCGGCTCGACGGTCACCAGGTCACCGACGTCGAGCCCGTCGACGTCGGCCCCGACCTCGGTGACCCGACCGCAGACCTCGTGCCCGAGCACGACCGGCCGGGCGGCGGGGAAGGAGCCCGCCACGATGTGACCGTCGGTGCCGCAGACCCCGACCGCCAGCGGGGCGAGCGCCACCTCGTCCGGCAGCAGGTCACGGGCGGGCACCCGATCCAGCCGGACGTCACCCGGACCGTGGAACCGCACCGCCGTCGTGCTGCCGCGACCGGTCGTCGACACGGTGTCAGAGACTGTCATGCAACAGCTCCTTGAGCCGGCGGATGTGCGCCAACGCGGCCTCGGCCGCGCCGTCCGCGTCACCGGCGCAGATCGCCTCGAAGATCGCCTGGTGCTCGTCGACGGCGAGCAGCATGCCGCCCTGGACGCTGGTGGACCGCATCGCCATCCGGACCCGGCCCTGCACCCCGTCGAGCATCTGGGCGAGCACCGGGCTCTGGGCCGCCAGCCGGATCTCCCGGTGGAACGCCGCGTCCAGTTCCAGGTGCTGGGCCAGGTCGCCGGCCTCGGCGGCAGCCCGGTGCGCGGTCAACAGACCGAGCAGCGTACGCCGCAGTGCCGGGGTGTACCGCTCGGCGGCGAGCCGGGCGGCTGCCCACTCCAGCGCCTCCCGCGCCTCGTAGAGGCTGACCAACTCGGCCCCGCCGATCCGGGCCACGACCGCGCCCCGGTTCATGGTCTCGCTGGCGAGGCCTTCCTGGACCAGCCGGACGACGGCATCGCGCACCGGGCTGCGGCTGACCGAGAACTCCTCGGCCAACGCCGGAACGCTGAGCCGGGTCCCGGGCCGCAGCTCACCGGAGATGATCCGGTCACGGACCGTCCGATAGATGACCTCCCCGGCCCGCACCGCCTCCTCGGCAGGCGGTCGGGCCGAGGTCTCGGCGGCGGTGCGCTGCTGCGGAGGGATCGACGTGGACGGCACAGGTGACCTCACTCGGTGAACGTCCCGGCCGACCCGGTGCCGGCCGCGGCGGTGGACGCGGCGGCCAGGAAACCCGTGGCGAACCGGTGGTATGTCGCCGCCACCGCGGCGACGGCGTCCGGGCGGGCGACCGCGCCGGAGAGCAGTCCGCGCAGCGCGTCCCACCAGATGCTACGGCCGATGGCGAAGCCGGTGAAGCCGCCGGCCGCCGCCTCGCGCAGCCACCCGTCCACCGTCTCCACCGGAGCGTTGGCGCCCAACAGGATGCACTCGCCGCGGGTGGCGGCGGCCAGGTCGGCGGCGGCCCGGTAGTGGCCGACCTCGGCGAGATGCTCCAACTTCCACACGTCGACCGGGAACGCCTGCGACAGTTCCGTCATCCCGCGCAGGATCAGCTCGGGGCGCAGCTTGCGGTCGAAGGCGGCGGTGTCGCCGTCGACTGCGGCGAGCTGTCCGGGCGTCGGCGGCACCAGGAGTTCGACCAGGAACCGGCCGCCCGCGTCGCGTACCGCCGTGGCCACCTCGGCCAGCCGGTCCCGCTGCACGGCGTTGCCCTCGCGGTCGCCGTCCACGTTGTAGCGGATCAGCACCTTCGGCAGCGTCGGCGTGTGGTGACGCAGGAACCCGGGCAGGTCCGCCGGCTCGGTCTCGTAGACGTCGAGGCCACCGCGCTCCAACGGCATGCTCAGTGCGACCCGGTGGGCGTGGGCCCGTTCCGGCACGCCCGGCCCGAGCAGGTCGTCGACCAGCACCGCAGCGTGTTCCCGCAGCTCGGGCGCAGCGGCCAGGGCGGCGAGCAGTCCGTCGAGGACCATGTGCTTGCCGTCGGCGATGGCGGCCCGCTCGGTGACGGCGGCCGTGCCGGTGTGCCCGTAGAGGGCCTTGGTCAACCAGGGGCGCTGGTCCATGGCGAGGATCAGCAGACTCATCGGGCTTCCTCCGTGACGATGCAGGGCTTGACGTAGTCACCGGCGACGAACCGGGCGAACGCTCCGGGCAGCTCGGCGAGGGGCAGCGGGTGGGTCAGGGTGTCGCGCAGGGTGCCGCCGACCGCCCGCAGCAGCGCCCAGTTCTCCTCGACCTCGCTGGTCGGGAAGTAGAACGAGCGCACCGTGAAGCAGTCCGTGCGCCGCCAGCGCGGTGTCGCCGGCATGGTGTACGGCTCGTTCGACTCGCCGAGCGCCACCACCGTCCCGCCGGGGGTGACCACCCGCTGGGCGGTCTCCCGGGCCGCAGCCGCCCCGGACACCTCGACCACCAGGTCGTACTGGTTCTCCCGGGTCAATGCCTCGGCGGTGGTGGGGACGGCACCGAGCCGCTCGGCGGTGGCCGACCGGCCGGGGTGCGGGTCGTACGCGTGCACCTCGCCGACGCCCAGCAGCGGTGCCACGGCCACCACACCCAGTCCCAGCGGACCGGCGCCCACCACCAGCGCCCGGTCGACGTCGCCGACCCGGGTACGCCGCGCCAACCGCAACGCGTGCGCGGCGGTGCCGACGGTGTCCAGACCGAGCACGGCGACGTCCAACGCGACGTCGTCGGGGACCGGCAGCACGCACCGGGCCGGCACGTCCACGTGCTCGGCGAACCCGCCGTCGCGTTGCCACCCGATCAGCTCCCCCAGGGCCAGGCACTGGTTGGTCATCCCGGCCCGGCAGCGGACGCACTCGCCGCAGTAGACGGGGATGTAGACGATGGCCCGGGTGCCGCTCGGCACGTCCACGCCCTCGCCCACCTCGACGACCGTGCCACCGATCTCGTGGCCGGGCACCACCGGCGAACCCGCGGCGAGCAGCCGCTTGTCCGACCCGCAGAGCGCGCAGACGTCGACCCGCAGCCGCACCTCGCCCGGTGCCACCGGGCCGAGCGACACCTGCTCGAAGTCGATCCGCCCGTCGCCGGTGAACCGGGCCCGGGAACTGGTCGTGCTCACTTGACCGCACCTCCGGTGATGCCCCGGACCAGCCAGCGCTGCGCGAAGATGGTGAGCAGCAGCGCGGGGGCCGAGATCAGTGTGCTGGCGGCCATCAGGCCACCGAAGTCGTTCGATCCCTGGCCGATGAAGTTGAACGCGATGACGGTCAGCGGCAGCGTCTCGTTGTTCGCCAGGGCGAGCGCGAACAGGAAGTAGTTCCAGGAGAAGACGAAGCTGAGCGTCAGTGCCACCGACAGCCCCGGCAGGGCCAGCGGCAGGGCGATCCGGGTGAACCGCTGCCAGGCGTTCGCGCCGTCGATCAGCGTCGACTCCTCGATGCTGATCGGGATCTCCTCGAAGAAGGGGATCAGCAGCCAGATGCAGAGCGGCATCGTGATGATCAGGTGCGCGACGATCAGCAGCCCGTAGTTCAGCATGGTGTTCGAGGGCGCGTCGATGCGTACCGACAGGACGAAGAGCGGCAACACGAACAGCACGCCGGGGGCCATCCGGGCCAGCAGGGTGAGGAATCCCAGACCGGGCAGGTTGCGGCGGACCACGACGTACGCCGCGGGCACCCCCAGCAGCAGGCCGAGCAGGGTCGAGCCACCGGCGACGATAAAGCTGTTGACGATGTAGCGACCGAAGTCGAACCGCTCGAACAGGGCGGTGTAGTTCTCCAGGGTCAGCGCCGACGTCACGGCGAAGATCGAGCCGGTGATGTCGACGTTGCGCCGCAGCGAGGACCAGAGCATGAACAGCACCGGGCCGAAGAAGATAACGGTGAAGACGGCGTACGCCGCATAGACGCCGAGGCGACGGCGGCGGGGCTGACGGGCGGTGTCGGCGCTGGTCACGGTGCTCACTTCGCCTCCCGGGAACGCAGCCAGGTGAAGAGGCCGGCGATGCCGATCACCAGGACGAGCAGCGTGATCTGCAACGCCGCCGCGTAGCTGGGGGCCTGGTCGATGAAGGCGGCCCGGTAGCCGTAGACGTTCAGGGTGTTCGTCGAATTCACCGGACCCCCCTGGGTCATGATGTAGACGGTGTCGAAGAACCGGACCAGGTCCACGGTGCGCAGCAGGATCGCCACGGTCAGCACCGGGCGCAGCAGCGGCAGGCCGATGTGCCAGGCGGTCCGCCACGCGCTCGCCCCGTCGATCGCGGCGGCCTCGAACGGCTCCTCGGGCAGCGCCCGGATACCCGCCGAGATGATCAGCGCCATGAACGGCGTCCACTGCCAGATGTCGACCAGCGCGATGGACCACGGCGCGATGCTCGGGTCGCCGAGCCAGATCACCGGGTCGATGCCGACCGCGCCGAGGATCTGGTTGGCCGCGCCGAGCGTGGGATCCATGATCAGCAGCCACAGCAGACCGACCGCCACGCTCGCGGTGATCGCCGGGATGAGCATCATCCCCTGGAAGATCCGCCGGCCGGGCACGTCGAGGCTCATCACGTACCCGAGCACCAGGCCGAGCAGCGTCTCGACGAGGAGACAGACGACGAAGAGGAAGATCGTCACCCGCAGCGAGTTCCAGAACTCGGGGGTGGCCAGCATCTCCCGGTAGTTGCCGAAGCCGAGCAGACCGGCGTTGGTGCCGTCGGGCCGCCGATCGGTGATCGACAACCACAGGGTGTAGACGATCGGCACCAGCACCAGGGCGCCGGTGGCGAGCAGCGCCGGCAGGACGAACGGCATGATGCCCCGCGCGGTCGGATCGACCCGCCGTCGGCGGCGCTGCCGTGGTGCGGGGGGCGACGCCCCCCGCTCCGGCTTACCGGAGCGGGAGACGTCCGACGGACTCGTGGTGACCACTACGTCATCCCTCGTTCTTGGCCAACTGCGGGGCGAGACCGTCCTGGATCTGCTTGGCCGCCTCGGCGGCCGAGGCCCGGCCCAGGATCGCCAGGCCGACCGCGTCGCCGATGATCTTGCGCATCTCCGGCGCCGCCACACCGACCGGACCGACCTCGGTGGAGCCGGTGGTCTGCGCCGAGGTCAGCACCTCGTTCCACTCCTTGAGCAGGTCGGTATCGAGCGAGGAGGTGTACGCCTCCGAACCGGCCACCGAGGTACGCGGCGGGGCGATGCCCGACTCGGTCAGCTTCTGCTGGACCTCGGCGCTGGTCGCCCACTCGACGAACTTCCAGGCAGCGTCCTTCTTCTGGGAGAACGACGAGACCGCCAGCCCCCAGGACAGGATCGTGGTGCGGGAACCGGCCTCTCCGGCGGGGAACGCCACCACGCCCAGGTCGTCGGCCACCTTCGAGCTACCCGGGTCGGTGATACTGCTGACCTCGTTGCTCGACTCCAGCATCATCGCCGCGTTGCCGGCGGCCATCAGCGCCGAGGACTGGGTGAAGGTGTTGTTGACCACGCCGTCCGGGCCGTACTCGCGGGCCAGGGTGGCGTACTGGTCGATCGCCTCGACCGCACGCGGGTCGTCGAAGTTGGGCGTGACCTTGTCCTCCTTCGTCCACTCCACCCCGCGCGCGTGCAGGAACGGACCGAAGGTGAACGGCAGCGCCGTCGACTGCCCCCGCAACGCGATCGGCGTGACCGCACCGTTCGAGCGGTCCTTGATCGCCGCCGCGGTACTGGTCAGCTCCGCCAACGTCGTCGGCGGAGTGAGGTTGTACTGCTGGAACAGGTCCTTGCGGTAGTAGAGGACCACGGCTTCGACGTTGATCGGCGCGGCGATCTGCTTGCCGTCGACGGTCATGCCGGCCCGTACCGCCTCGGGGAAGTCCTCGACGTTGTAGTCGGCGGCACCGGAGACGTACGAGTCCAGCGGCTCGTAGTAGTTCGACCGGGCGAACTGCGGCCCCTCGCGGGAGGGCAGCGCCATGAACACGTCCATGGCGGAGCTGCGCGACTGCAGGTTGAGTTGCACCTTGTCGCGCATCTGCTGCTCGGCGAAGGTCTGCACCCGCACCTTCAGCCCCGACTCGCGCTCGAAGTCGCCGATCAGCGGCTCGATCGCCCGCTGCCAGGGGTGGTTGGACATGATGAGGTTGATCTCGTCGGACGATCCGGCGGAGTCGCCTCCGCCGCAGCCGACGAGGAGCCCGCCGGTCATGGCCAGAGCGATCCCGGCGGTGAGATATCTGCGCATGTCTTGCCCTTCCGTGTTCTCGTGTCAGCCGAGCAGGGGTTCCAGCCAGCGGTGGAAGGAGTCGAGCTCGGTGGGGTGGGTGGTGCGCCACTGCTCGGGCACGGCCCGGGTCCGCCCGGCCACCTCGGCCAGCGGCACCGGGTCGTACCCGACGTCGTACGAATCGCCGGGCCGGCGGTGCAGCCCGACCATGACCCCGCCGACGCCCTCCACCAGCAGCCGGGCCGCGCGCCGCCCGACCTCGGCGGCCTCGCGTCGGTCGGTCTCGGAGGCGAGGGAGGCGGCACTGCGCTGCGCCATCCCGAGCACCTCGCCCCGAGCGGCGACGCCGAGCCGCGCGCCGACGGTGCGGGCGAGTACCCGACAGACGCCGCCGAGCAGGATGCGGGTGTGGTTGGCCGCCTCGAACGGCTCGTCGGTCAGTTCCGGCGCGGCGCCCTCGCTGACCACCACGAAGGCCCGACCGTGGGTGGCCAGGGCGTCGGCGACCCGGTCCAGGAAGACGGTCGTGTCGAACGGGACCTCCGGCAGCAGCACCAGGTGGGGTGCGTGCGCCGGGTCGTCGCCGTGCCAGGTCGCGGCCAGCGCCAGCCAGCCCACCGAGCGACCGAGGGTCTCCACGATCCGGACCGGTTCCACGCCGGCCATCGCCGCGTGGTCGCGGGCCAGGTCCGGGACGATGCGGGTCAGGTACCGGGCGGCCGAGGCGTACCCGGGACTGTGGTCGACGCCGACCAGGTCGTTGTCGACCGTCTTCGGGATGCCGACGGTGAGCAGCGGCCGTCCCCGCTCGGCGGCCCGCTCGCCGAGGGCGTGGAGCAGGGCCATGGTGCCGTTGCCGCCGATCAGCGACACGCCGTCGACCTGGTGCCGGTCGAGCGAGTCCAGTGCGGCGTCGAGGTCGGCGACGGTCACCGCCCGGCGGCCTGCGCCGAGCCAGGACCCACCCCGGCGGGTCACCGCCACCGGCACGTCAGCCCGGGTCACCTCGGTGAACGCCCCGCTCACCAGGGCGTCCGGCCCACCGCGCAGGGCCAGCACCGGGTGCCCGTCGGCGGCCTCCAGGAAGCCGTGGAGGCTGGCGTTGACCACGGCGGTCGGCGCTCCGGTCTGTCCGATCAGCAGGCGCATGGTCAGCCCTCGACCGGCCGGGTCGCCACGCTCTGGAAGCTCTGGAACGCCTCCAGACCGGGACGTCCGCCCTCGTAGCCGAGGCCGGAGTGGCCGAGCCCGCCGAAGGGCACCCACGGGGTGTTCGGCGTACCGGTGTTGACACCGACGATCCCGGCCCGCAACCGACCGGCCACCGCACGGGCGGCGTCGAGGTCGGTGCCGCAGACGTAGCCGGCCAGTCCGTACCCGGTGGCGTGGTGCAGACGCAGCACCTCGTCGAGATCCCGGTAGACACGCACCGGCGCGACCGGTCCGAAGATCTCCTCGGTCATCGCACGGCAGTCGTCCGGTGCGTCCAGCAGCACGGTCGGGGCGGCGAAGTGTCCCGTCGTGGGCAGACCGGCGTCGGTGGTCACCGCACGGGCGCCCCGGGCGACGGCGTCGGCGACGATCTCGGCCATTCGGGCGGGGTCGCCGGCCGGGGCGAGTGGCCCCAGGTCGGTGGCCGGATCGGTGGGGTCACCGACGCGCAGCGCCCGGGTGGCGGCGACGAACGCCCCGGTGAACTCCTCGGCCACCTCGGCGGCGACGAAGACCTGGTTGGCGGCGATGCAGGACTGGCCGTTGTTGCGGTACTTGGCCACCACCAGGGTCTCGGCCGCCGCCGCCGGATCGGCGTCGGGAAGCACCACGAACGGCGCGCATCCGCCCAGCTCCAGCACGGTACGCAGGAAGTGCGGGGCGGCCTGGGCGGCGACCAGCTTCCCGACCCGGGTGGAGCCGGTGAACGACACCACGCGCACCGCCGGGTCGGCGAGCCAGGGGTTCACCACGTCCTCCGGAGTGCCGAGGACGGTGGAGAGCCACCCCTCCGGCAGGTGCCGGGCACAGACCTCGGCCAGCACCAACGACGACAACGGGGCGATTTCGCTCGGCTTGAACAGCACCGGTGCTCCGGCCGCCACCGCCGGGGCGATCTTGCGGGCCGGAATGGAGACCGGGAAGTTCCACGGGGTGAGTACGGCGGCCACCCCGATCGGCCGCGTCCGCACCTCGTGCCGGATCCCCGGCACCACGTCGAACTGCTCGGTCGACTGCCTTTCCAGCAGCTCGGCGGTGATCCGGAAGTACGCCACCGTGAGCCCCAGCTCGGCCCGGCCCTCGGCGAGTCGTTTGCCGGTCTCCCGGGTGATCAGGGCCGGCCACTCGTCCTGGCCGGCGAGCTGCTCGACGGCGTCGGCGATGGACCGCAGCGCGGCGGTCCGCTCGGCGACCGGACTGTCCACCCAGCCGACCGACTTCTTCGCGGCATCGAGGGCGGCAGCGGCCTCGGCCGCCGCACCGAGGGTCACCTCGGCGAAGGCGACGCCGTTGGCCGGATCGTGTACGGCCAACCGCGCGCCACCGGCGTCGGGGTGGCCGGCGACCCGCACGGCGGTGTCGGCGGCGAGAACCTGCGAGACGATGCGGTCGGTCACGGTAGCTGCTCCTCGTAGCGGTCGAGCTGGTCAGGGTCGAGGTCGATGCCGAGGCCGGGCTGGTCCGGCACCCGGACGGTGCCGTGATCGGTGAGCAGCGCGTCGGCGGCAGCGCGCAGCGGGTTGGAGCGGATGTCCCACTCGACGAGTCGGGTGGCCCGGCTTGCGGCGGCGGCGCAGACCGTCGCCGCAGTGGCGACGGCGCCGTTGTACAGGTGCGGATTGACGGTGTGCCCGGTGGCGGCGGCGGCCGTACGGACGGCGAGGAACTCGGTGATTCCGCCGACCTTGCTCAGGTCGGGTTGGACGATGCGGACCGCGTCGGCACGCAGGTACGGCGTGAAGGCCGTCGCGCCGTAGAGGTTCTCCCCGGTGGCCAGGGGCATCCCGGTACGGCGGGCCAGCTCGGCCAACTGCTCCGGACGGTCACCGGCGAGCGGCTCCTCCAGCCAGGCCACTCCCAGCTCGGCCAGGGCGGGCGTGACGGCCAGCGCCTCGTCGAGCGACCACGCCTGGTTGGCGTCGGCGAAGAGCTGCGCGTCGTCGCCGAGGACCCGCCGGGCGGCGCGGACGTTGGCCAGGTCGGTCTCGGCACCGAAGCCGACCTTGATCTTCACGGCGGTCAGGCCGAGCGCGGCGCAGCGTTCGGCGGTCTCGGCGACCCCGGTCGGGCCGAGGCTGGAGCCGTAGACCGGCACCTCGGTGGGCGGCTCGGGGTGGTCGGCGAGCAGCCGGGTCAGACTCACCCCGGCATGCCGGGCGGCAAGATCCCACAGGGCCAGGTCGACACCGCTGACGGCCTGGTGGATCGGGCCCGGCGCGCCCCACTGCCGGCCCAGCGGTCGCAGCCGCCGCAGCAGCGTCCGGTGGGCCTCGGCGGTGTCGGTGAAGCGCCGGCCGACCAGGAGCGGGGCGACTCCTTCGCGGATCGTGGCGATCCGCTCCCGCCAGGCCCAGGAGGGATAGTTGGCCCAGGTCTCGCCCACGCCCACCGAACCGTCCGCGAGCTCGACCTCGACCAGGATCATCACCCGGTGGGTCAGCGGGGCGAACGACATGGCGATCTTCTCGTCGGGACGGGCCCGCAGCACCCGGCAGCGCACGGCGGCCACGGCGACGTCCGGCAGCGCCGCCGGTGAGGGCGCGGCGGCCGACGGTTCGGAGGTGGGCTGCCCCACGGCTGCGGACGTTCGGAGCATTGTTCCCTCTCTCACAACTCGCACCAAGGTGCATGCAATCTTGGGGGCACGTGAAGTCCACGTCAAGGGCCCGTAACAAATGTGTTGCCTGCTGAGCGGGCGGAGCCGGGATTCGGCGCACGCGACGACCCGGCGCGGCAGACGGCGGTCGAGTGCGGCCTGCGGTCACCAACCCGCCGGTCGGGTGCAGTCGGTGGTCACCGTCCGGGGCAGGTCACCGGCCGCGAGTCAACGCGGGACGGTGCGAAGCGGACCCGAGCGCGAGTCGGCGCGGCGCAGGCCGGAGCCGGGTCGGGGGCAGCGTGGGTCAGCGCGGGTCGGCGCAGGTCGGGGCGGCGCAGGTCGGGGCGGCGCGGGTCGGGGCGGTGGCGGTCAGGCGCGGACGAACCGGGTCCCGGCGCGCCGGGCGGCATCGGCCACGGCCGGCGGCAGGTCGACGTCGGTGACCAGGGTGTCGATCCGGTCGAAGGCGCAGACCCGGACCGGGGCGCTGGCGTCGAACTTGCTGCCGTCGGCGACCAGGACCACCTCGTCGGCGATCTCCATCACCGCGTGCTTCGCGGTCAGTTCCACCTCGGACCGCACGTAGACACCCCGGGCGTCCACCGCGCTGGCGCCCAGGAAGAGCATCCGTACCCGCATCCGCTGCAACAGGTCCAGGGCGGCGAAGCCGACCATCGCCTGGTTCTCGTGCAGCACCTCGCCGCCGAGGCCGATCACCCGGACCCGAGGTCGACCCAGCATCTGCGCCAGCACCGGAACCGAGTGGGTGACCAGGCAGCCGTCGAAGTCGTCGGGAAGGCAGTGCGCCACGGCGGCTGCGGTCGTACCGCTGTCCACGCCGATCGTGTCGCCGGGAGTGACCAGCGCCGCGGCGGCGCGGCCGACGACGAGCTTGGCCTCGGGGTTGACCTGCGCGCGGTGCAGGTAGCTGGGGCCGGCGGCACCACCGGGGGGCAGGCTGACCCCACCGTGGACCAGCACCGCCTCGCCCCGCTCGGCGAGCCGGCGCAGGTCACGACGGACGGTCATCGGGGAGACGCCGAGCTGCTCGGCGAGGTCGGTCACGGAGAGGAAGCCCGACCGGCGCAGCGCCGCCATGATCTGGGTCCGGCGCTGCGGCGCGCCGTCGTAGCGCAGGGACTCCAAGGTCACGCCGGGCGCCTTCCTCTCGGGATGGATGAAGTCTAGAGCACCAACCCATCTGGTTGATTTCTAACAACGGATGTTAGTTTTACCATCCGTTGTTCTGCCTTCCTGGAGGATGAGCTGTGACCGACTTCCCCGCCTCGAGCCTGGCCCGCCCCTCCGGTGGTTACGCGATGCTCGCCGTCGACCAGCGCGAGGCTCTGCGGGCCATGTTCGCCGCCCACCAGTCCGCCCCCGTCACCGACCGACAACTGACCGACTTCAAGGTGACCGTCGCCCGGGTGCTCAGCCCGTACGCCTCGGCCCTGCTTGTGGACAAGCAGTTCGGCTGGGACGCCGTGGTGGCCAGCGGCGCCGTCGCCCCCGACTGCGCCCTGATCGCCGCTGCGGACGCCTTCACCGGCAGCGCCACCGAGTTCGTCGCCGACGTGGCGATCGACCCCGCCGTCGTCCCGGCCACCGTCCGCGCCGAGGGCGCCAAGGCACTCAAGCTGCTCCTGCTCTGGCGTCCGGACGAGGACCCCGAGGGCCGGATCGCGCTCGCCACCGACTTCATCGAGCGGTGCCGCAAGCACGGTCTGGTCAGCATCATCGAGCCGGTCAGCCGAGGCCCGCGCGACGGCGGCGAGTACGACCACGAGGCCGGCATCCACGCCGCCGCCCGGGAACTCGGGGCTCTCGGGGCCGACCTGTACAAGGCCGAGGTCCCCACCCACGGCAAGGGCACCGAGGCGGAGATCCTCGCCGGCTCGCAACAGCTCACCGAGGTCATCGACAGCCCCTGGGTCGTCCTGTCGTCCGGCGTACCGGCGGAGCGCTTCGGCACGGCCGTCCGGACCGCCTGCCGGGGCGGAGCCTCCGGCTTCCTGGCCGGACGTGCCGTCTGGGCCTCGGTGATCGGCAGCCCCACCCTGGAGGCGGACCTCTCCACCGTCTCCGCCGACCGGCTGCGCCGACTCGCCGACCTCGTCGACGACGCCGTCACCCGCTGAGCCGTGCCGGTCGGCGATCTGCTCGCGGTGGCCGCCGTGGCGCTCGGCGCCACGGCGCAGCGCCTCACCGGTCTGGGATTCGCCCTGGTGGCGGCCCCGTTCCTGGTGGTGCTGCTCGGGCCCCGCACCGGCGTCACCCTCGCCAACGTCCTCTCCATCGCGATCTGCCTGATCGTGCTCGCCGGGACCTTCCGGCACCTGCAACGACGGCTCGCTGCGACCCTGGCCGTCGGCGCCGTCGTCGCCGTACCGCTGGGCGCGCTGGTGGTCCGCACCCTGCCCACCCCGGCGTTGCTGATCGGAGTGGGCACGCTGACCGCCGCCTCGGTGCTCTGGGTGGCCGCCGGGCGGGAACTGCGGCTGCTCCGCCGTCGGGGTGGAGCCGTCGTCGCCGGCCTGGCCTCGGGCTTCTGCAACACCACCGCCGCCACCGGCGGCCCGCCGTTGGCGGTCTACGCGGCCAGCACCAGTTGGTCGCAACGCGCCTTCGTGCCCAGCGTGCAGCTCGTCGGACTGGTGAGCAACGGACTCTCGGTGGCCGCGAAGGGACCTCCGGCGGTCTCCCTGCCCTTCGTCGCCTTCTGTGGGGTGGCGATGGCGGCCGGGCTACTCGGCGGGCAGTTCCTCACCCGGCGGGTCAGTGAGGCCCACGCACGCCGGGCGATGCTCCTGCTGGCCCTCGGCGGCAGTCTGCTCGCCGTCGGCAAGGGGGTGACCTCGCTGTGACCGGACGTCAGGGCTACGAATCCAACCCCGCACCCGCCGACCCGGACGACGTACCCCGTGCCGGCCCGGTCCGCCGACCCGGGCGACTCTTCGCCGTCGGCACCGACCCCGATCCCCGGTTCACGCTGGCCAACGAGCGCACCTTCCTCGCCTGGATCCGTACCTCACTGGCGCTCTTCGCGGCCGGCATCGCCCTGGAGGGCCTCAACCTGCCCATCCATCCGGGCTATCGGCTCGCCGCCGCCGTGCTCCTGATCGCACTCGGCACGCTCACCCCGGCCCACGCCTGGCTCGGCTGGCTGCGCACCGAGCGGGCGCTGCGACTGAGCCGGGGACTGCCGCCGCCGACCAGCATGGCGGTGCCGCTCGCCACCGGGCTGCTGACCGTCGGGATCCTGCTCACCCTCGGTCTGCTGCGGTGAGCACGGCGGGCCTGCACGTCGAGCGGACCAGACTGGCGTGGCGTCGCACCGCCGCCGCCTACGCGTTGGCCGCGCTCGTGATCGGTCGGATCCTGGCGTTCGACCTGGGGCACGCCGCGTTGGCGGTCGCGGCTCCGTTCGCCGCCGTGGCGCTGCTGGTGATGATCGGACCGCTGCCGCGCCGAGCCTCCGCAGCCCGGGTCACCCACCGAGCACCGGCCGCCCGCCCGGCCGGTGCCGCACCGCCGACCGCACCGGCACCCGTGCTGCTCGCCCTGGTGGCCGCGATGACCGCCCTCGCGGGGCTGGTCGGGGCGATCGTCGTGCTGTTGGCCTGACCGGGAACGTCGACCGTCGCCGGACGAGTCCGGGCCGGGTGGGACCGCTCCCTCCCCGCGCACTCGACGTGCGCCCGTTCCCGTGCCGGTCAGCGCGGGACGTCGCCGGACCGTACTCCGTTGACCAGGAGCGCGACCATGCGGCGCGCGTAGTCGGGCTCCTCGTCCGGCATGGGCGCGCACAGCTTCGCGACCGCGTAGAGCAGATCCTGTGGGCTGATCTCGGCTCGGATCTCGCCGGCCGCCGTCGCGCTGTCGAGCAGGGCTCCGAGGGGCGGCCCCAGCTTCTCCATCAGGTAGCCGGAGAGGCCGTCGTACGCGGGATTGCCGGAGTGCAGGGCCACGGCGAAGCCCCGTTTGGTCGCGACGAGTGCGGCGAACCGGTCGAGCCACCCGGCGAGTGCGGCCATCGGCTCGTGCGCGGCGGCCAGCACCGGAGCCGCCTCGGCGCAGGCGTCGATCTCTCGCTCGATCACCGCCTTGATCAGGTCTGAGCGCTGGGGAAAGTGCCGGTAGAGCGTGCCGACCCCGACACCGGCCAGGTCGGTGATCTGTTTGGCGGGCGCGTCCACACCCGAGGTGCCGAAGACCGTCTTCGCCGCGTCGAGCAGCGAGTCGACGTTGCGCTGCGCATCGGTGCGCTTCCGGCGCGGCACCCGCCCGACCGCCGGTGGACCGGTCTCCGACACGTCAACCCCCTTGCTGTTCCGGAAAGCCGTTCCGTATAGTTCCGGAAAGCCATTCCGCTTAACCTGACGATACCCCGAGGAGACGATCATGCAGTACCGCCCTCTGGGCCGGACCGGCATCAAGGTCAGCCCGTACGCGCTCGGCGCGCTGATGTTCGCCACGCAGGTGGGCAACCCCGACCCGCAGGACTCGGTCCGGGTGATCCACAAGGCGCTCGACGTCGGCATCAACCTCGTCGACACCTCCGACGCGTACGGCGACTCGGAGGAGGTCGTCGGCCGGGCACTCGTGGGTCGGCGGGACACCGTCGTCCTGGCCACCAAGTTCAGCCGCCCGACCGGCACCGACCCCAACCAGCAGGGCACCTCCCGACGCTGGATCACCACTGCGGTCGAGGACTCCCTGCGCCGCCTGCGCACCGACCACATCGACCTGTACCAGGTGCACCGGCTGGACCCGGACACCGACATCGAGGAGACGCTCTCCGCACTCACCGACCTGATCCGCACCGGGAAGGTACGGGCGATCGGGTCGTCCAACACCCCGGCCGGCGACATCGTCGAGGCGCAGTCGGTCGCCGAACGACGCGGGCTGGCACGTTTCCGCGCCGAACAGGCGCCCTACTCGATCCTCAACCGCGGCATCGAGAACGAGGTGCTGCCGACGGCGCAGCGCTACGGGATGGGCACGCTGGTCTGGGGCCCGCTCGGTCAGGGGATGCTCACCGGCCGGGTCCGCAAGGGCCGGCAGAACGACCTGCGACGGGCCCACATCTTCCGCCACCTCACCGACGAGCGCCGGATCGACGTCGTCGAGCGGCTCGCCCCGCTCGCCGAGGAGGCCGGTCTGCCGCTGACCCATCTCGCCATGGCCTTCGCCATCGCACACCCGGGCGTGACCAGCGCGCTGCTGGGTGCCCGCACCCTGGACCAGCTCGACGGCCTGCTCGACGGCCTCGACGTCGCGCTCTCCGACGACGTCCTCGACCGGATCGACGAGATCGTCCCGCCCGGCACCGACGTCACCCGGCTCGATCAGGCATACCTGCCGCCGGCCCTGACGGAGCCCGCGCTGCGCCGCCGACCGGTCGGCGAGCGCCGCGCCGCCTGAGTCGGGCGCGACGGCTCGGCGACGATCAACGCGCACCGTAGGCGCGGATGAAGACGCGCACGCCGTCGATCATGGTCTTCCTGACCCGGTCGGGATCGACGCCGGTCGGGTCGGGCTGCTGGTTGTAGGCCAGCAGGACGGTCAGGGCGAAGAGGTGCTCGGTGGCCAGGCGCGGATCGTCGGTCTCCAGCAGGCCGGCCTCGGCGAAGCCGGCGACGTACTCGGCCATCAACTCCTCGGCGCCGTCGGTGGACACGTCGTCGCCGGTGCTGGGGGTACGTAGGCGTTCCTGGGCGGCGAGCGCGAACGCCGCGGCGTAGTCGGCGGAGCCGACCATCGTCGTGCCGAAGTCGACGAGTAGTGCGGTCATGGCCTGTTCGAGGTGGGCGACCGTGGTGATCGGCACCTCGGCCGAGAGGTGCTCGTCGAAGGCGCGCCGCGCGGAGGCCAGCAGCGATTCGGAGGCGTCCGTGAGGATGGCGAGGAACAGCCGCCGCTTGTCGCCGAAGTAGTCGTAGACGGTGGCCTTGGAGACCTTCGCCTCGGCGGCGACGGCGTCCATGCTCACCCGGTCGACGCCCTGCCGGACGAACAGCTCACGCGCCGCCGCGAGGACCGCCTTCCGCTTCGCCGCCGACCTCTCCCGCACCGGCTTCGCCGCCTGGCCTGCACCCACTGACCGCGCTCCTCGTGATCGTCGTGCCCCGTCCGTCCCGCGCGCTGAACTATACCGTTCAGTCTTGCCAGGCCAGACTGAACCGTTTAGTTTAGTTGTGGCGCCGGCACGACGACGCCACTCCACCGAGAGGTTCAGGAGAGACCCGTGCCCAAAGCACCAGCGGTGCTGGGAACCATCGCCGAAGCTCTACTCGGGCGTACCGGACACGTCGAGGCCGTCACCGAGCCCTTCCCCGGCTTCCTCGACGTACGCCTGCGTGCCGACCCACCATCCGGTGGTTGGCACCCCACCCAGGAACTCCAGTTCCGCGTCACCCCCACCCGCAGCCGCCGGTACAACATCCGCACCGTCGACCCGGATCATGCCGACCGCATCGGTCTGCTCATCGCCACCCGCGCCACCGGACCGGGCACGACCTGGGCGAGACAACTGCGCGCCGGAGCCGAGACCACGATCCTGGCGGGTCGGCACATGCCCTTGCGGCTGGCCGGGACCCGACGGCTCCACCTCGGCGACAGCTCCGCCCTCGGCACGATCGACGCCCACACCCGCGACACCGCTCACCTCGTGGCCGTCGAGGTCCCGCCGGCCGCCGTCGCGGCACTCGCCCAGCGCTGGCCACGACACCACTTCGTCGCCGCCACCCCACTGCCGGGTGACGCACTCCAGCGCTGGCTGGAGAGCATGACCGACACCGGCGCCCTCGACGGCATCGACGGCGCCCTGCTGCTCGGACATGCCCAATCCCTGCAACGACAGCGCCGGCACCTCCACCAGCACCGGGTACTCCCACGGAAGGCCATCGTCACCAAGCCGTACTGGGCCACCGGCAAGGAGGGCCTGTGAACCGGTCACCGTGGGCGAGGATCGCGCGGCCCGCGCCGCCGTCGCGCCGTCCACCGGAGTCCGGCCGTACCGATGGGGGTCGCGCCCGCCGGGCTCACGTGCCGCGTGTGGCATGCGCCGGTACGGGTAGACGAGTCGTACGGCACGCGACACGGCGTGCGGACACCGACCGGCAACGGGAGGCGCGATGAAGGTCAGGAGTTCGTTGCGGGCGTTGACGCGGAAGATGAACTCGATCGTGGTCCGCCGTCGGGGCAAGGTCTTCGTGGTCAACAAGAAGGACCCGCGCCAGAAGGCCCGGCAGGGCTGACGGCCTCGCCACCCGGAAAGCGGCGTGGCGGTTCAAACAGGGCAGGAGGCGACCGTGAGCTTCAGAGCGCGGGACGGCGAGCAGCCGGTCGATCCGGACCACGCCGAGGACGAGGCCGGTCAGGTTCCGCTCGTCCAGGTCGAGGCGGACACCGACGTGCCCGCGCCGGACGACACCGACGTACGGCCGGACCTGGTGACCGAGGACGACGGGTCGGGGATGACCGGCGGCTCCTCGGGCAGCAGTGGCGGCGGCTCCAGCATGCCCGGACACCCCGACGCCTCCCACTGAGGATGTCTCCCGCCGGCCATCACCACGACAAGCACGCCGGGCACGACCCGGAGGTCTTCCGCCGCAAGTTCTGGCTGAGCCTGGCGCTGACCGTGCCCGTCGTGCTCACCAGCCACATGGTGATGGACTGGTTCGGCTACCGGCTGGACCTCTCCGGCGTCGACCTGGTGGGGCCGGTCCTCGGCACGGTGGTCTTCGGCTACGGCGGCTGGCCCTTCCTCCAGGGCGCGGTACGCGAGGTCCGCGACCGCGCCCCCGGGATGATGCTGCTGATCGCCACGGCGATCACGGTCGCGTACGTGGCGTCGCTGGCCACCGCGTTCGGCGCGTTCGACCTGGACTTCTGGTGGGAACTGGCCGCCCTGGTCACCATCATGCTGCTCGGGCACTGGCAGGAGATGAAGGCCATCGGCCAGGCCCGGGGCGCCCTCTCGGCGTTGGCCGCGTTGCTGCCCGACGACGCGGAACGCCTCGACCCGGACGGCCGACCGCAGGCGGTCACCGTGGCCGACCTGCGCGTCGGCGACCTGGTCCTGGTCCGGCCGGGCGGCCGGGTGCCGGCGGACGGGCAGATCGTCGACGGCACTGCCGAACTGGACGAGTCGATGATCACCGGGGAGTCGCGGCCGGTGTCCCGCTCGCCCGGCGACCGGGTGGTGGCCGGCACGGTCGCCACCGACGCGGCACTACGGGTACGGGTCGACGCGGTCGGCGACGACACCGCGCTGGCCGGCATCCAACGGCTGGTGGCGCAGGCACAGCAGTCCAGCGGACGGGCGCAGGTGCTGGCCGACCGGTTCGCCGCCTGGTTGTTCTACGTCGCCACCGCCACGGCCCTGGTCACCCTGCTGGTGTGGACGCTCCTCGGCAACCTCGACGAGGCGGTCGTCCGTACGGTGACGGTGCTGGTCATCGCCTGCCCGCACGCGCTCGGCCTGGCCATCCCGCTGGTGATCGCCCTCTCCACGGCGGTCGCCGCGAAGGGCGGCATCCTGGTCAAGGACCGGTTGGCGCTGGAACGGATGCGCACAGTGGACACCGTGTTGTTCGACAAGACCGGCACGTTGACCCGGGGCGAACACGTGGTCAGCGACGTCGCTGCCACGAGCGGGTACCGCGCGGCGGATGGCGGCCGGTCGGACGGGACCGGCGACGGTGAACGGGACGTACTCGCCATCGCGGCGGCGGTGGAGGCGGACAGCGAGCATCCCCTGGCCCGAGCCATCGTGGCCGCCGCCGACCGGCAGGCGGACCGGCGGACGGCGACCGGATTCCGGCCGCTGACCGGTCGGGGCGTCCGCGCCGAGGTCGACGGCGTGACCTACGCGGTCGGCGGACCGGCGCTGCTGCGGGAGTTCGGCGTCACCGTGCCCGACGACCTCGCCCGACGGCAGCGGGACTGGTCCGCGCGGGGCGCGGCGGTGCTGCACCTGCTGCGGATGTCGGACGACGGTGGGGCGACGGTGCTGGGCGCGCTGGCCCTGGAGGACGAGGTGCGCCCGGAGGCCCGGCAGGCGGTCGCCGACCTGCGCGCCCAGGGCATCCGGAAGATCGTGATGATCACGGGTGACGCCCGTCCGGTGGCCGAGGCGGTCGCCGCCGACCTCGGGTTCCGCCCCGGTGAGGACGAGGTCTTCGCCGAGGTGCTCCCGGCGGACAAGGACGACGCGGTGGCGGACCTGCACCGACGCGGACTGCGGGTGGCGATGGTCGGTGACGGGGTGAACGACGCCCCGGCGCTGGCCCGCGCGACCGTGGGCATCGCGATCGGCGCGGGTACCGACGTGGCGATCGAGTCCGCCGGGGTGGTGCTCGCCTCCTCCGACCCGCGCGGCGTGACCGGGGTGATCCGGCTGTCCCGCGCCGCGTACCGGAAGATGGTCCAGAACCTGGTCTGGGCCGCCGGCTACAACGTGGTCGCGCTGCCGCTCGCCGCCGGAGTGCTGGCCTGGGCCGGAGTGGCGCTGAGCCCGGCGGTCGCGGCGGTGCTGATGTCCGCCTCCACCATCGTGGTCGCGCTCAACGCCCAACTGCTGCGCCGGGTCCGGCTCCGGCCGCAGGACCAGACGGGTGCGCGGCTCCGGCCGCAGGATCAGACCGGCGCGGCGGGGTAGGCGCGGGTCTCGGCGGCCTTGACCGCGGCCCAGACCGGTTGGCCAGGGGTGAGCGCGAGCTGCGCGGCAGCGGCCGGCGTGACGTCGGCGGCGACCTCGATCGGGCCGCTGAGCTGGATGCGCAGGTTGTCGCCGTGCCGCTGGACCCCGGTGATGGTGGCCGGCCAGGTGTTGCGTGGACTGCCGTCGGGCTGTCGGGGGTGCAGCGCCACCGCCGACGGCGGGAACGCCACGAACACGTCGCCGTGCTGCGGATCCCCGGCGGTCAGCCGGAACCCGTCGGCGAGCCGGACGTGATGCCCGTCGGCCCACCCCCGGTACAGGTTGAGGCCGACCAGGCGGGCCACGTAGTCGGTGCGGGGCTGGGCGGTGATGGTGGCGGCGCTGCCCTCCTGGACGACCGCGCCGTGTTCGACGATGACCAGCCGGTCGGCGAGCACCAGGGCGTCGAGCGGGTCGTGCGTCACCAACAGGGTGGCACCGGTGTGCGCGGCGAGATGCCGCTGCAACTGGGCCCGGGTGTCGAGCCGGGTCCCCGCGTCGAGCGCGGCCAACGGCTCGTCGAGCAGCAGCAACGCCGGTTCGACGGCCAACGCGCGGGCGAGGGCGACCCGTTGGGCCTGCCCGCCGGAGAGTTGTCGGGGCTTGTGTCCGGCGTGTGCGCCCAGTCCCATCCGCGCCAACCAGTCGGCGGCCCGGCCTCGGGCCTGCCGGCGGTTCAGGCCCTGCCGGCGCGGGCCGAACGCGACGTTGTCCAACGCGGTGAGGTGCGGAAAGAGCAGGTAGTCCTGGAAGACCACACCGACGGACCGCCGCTCGGGCGGGGTCCAGATCCGCCGCTGCGGGTGGTCGAGGACACGGTCGTCCAGGGTGAGGTGCCCGGTCGAGAGCGGGAGCAGCCCCGCGAGCGTACGCAGGGCGGTGGTCTTGCCGGCCCCGTTGGGCCCGAGCAGTGCGACCACCTCGCCGGGCCCGATGGTCAGCGGCAGGTCCAGCCGGAACTCACCCCGCGTCACGCCCAGACGGGCGTCGAGCAGCGGCGACCCGGCGGTCGGTGGCGGGACGGTCATGACGAGGTGATCCACCGATCACGAAGGCAGGCGAGGATCACCACGGAGACGGTCAACAGGATGAGGCTCAGCACGATCGCGGCCTCCAGGTCGGTCTCCAGCGCGAGATAGACGGCCAGCGGCATGGTCTGTGTCCGGCCGGGATAGTTGCCGGCGAAGGTGATGGTGGCGCCGAACTCGCCGAGCGCACGGGCCCAGCAGAGCACCGCCCCGGCCGCGATGCCGGGCGCCACGAGCGGCAGCGTGACGTGGGTGAAGGTGGTCCACCGACCGGCACCGAGCGTGGCGGCTGCCTCCTCGTACCGGGTGTCCGCGCCACGCAGCGCCCCCTCCACCGCGATGATCAGGAAGGGCATCGCGACGAACGCCTCGGCGAGCACCACCGCCGTGGTGGTGAACGGCAGCGTGATGCCGAACGTACTGTCCAGCCAGGACCCGACCAGCCCCCGCCGCCCGAAGACCAGGAGCAGCGCCACGCCGCCGACCACCGGCGGCAGCACCAGCGGCACGGTGATCAGGGCACGCACCACCCGGCGGCCGGGGAACGACACCCGGGCCAGCAGCCAGGCCAACGGGATGCCGAGGACCAGGCAGAGCAGGGTGGCCAGCGAGGCGGTCTGCACCGACAGCCGCAACGCGGTCAGCACGCCCGGTTCGGTGAGTCGCTGCGGCAGCGTGCTCCACGGCGTTCGGACCAGCAGCCCGGCCAGCGGCAGCACCAGGAAGACCAGGCCGAGCGTCGCGGGCACCAGCAGGGCGATCGGGACCCGCCCGGTGCGCCGGGTACGGGTGGGGACGCGGATCACCGGCTACGGCGCCTGGAATCCGGCCTCGGTGAGCACGGCCTGCCCGGTGTCGGAGCGCACGTACTCCACGAAGGCCCGCGCGGTCGTCGCGTTGCGGGCGTCCTTGAGCACCAGGATCGGGTAGTCGTTGATCGCCCCGGCCGACTCGGGGAACTCGACGCCGTCGACGTCCGCGTCGGCGGCCCGCGCGTCGGTCCGGTACACCAGCGCGGCGTCCACCTCACCCAGGCGCACCTTGGACAGCGCGGCCTTCACGTCCTGCTCCAGAGTGACCGGGGTGAGCGCCACCCCGGCCGCGTCCAGCGCCGTCCGCGCCGCCGCCCCGCACGGCACCTGCTCGGCGCAGAGCGCCACCTTCGCGCCGGGCCGGGTCAGATCACTCAGCCCGGTCACCCGGTCGGGGTTGCCCTGGGGTACGGCGATGACGAGCTGGTTGCGCACGAAGGTGACGGGCTCACCGTCGCCGTTGCCCGCCTCGGTGACGGTGGCCATCGGGGCGGGAGCGGCGGAGGCGAACACGTCGGCGGGTGCGCCCTGGTTGATCTGGGTGGCCAGCGCGGAGCTGCCGGCGAAGCTGATCGTGACCCGCACGCCCGGGTGGGCCGCCTCGAAGTCCTTGCCGATGCGGCTGAACGACTCGGTCAGCGAGGCGGCGGCGAAGACGGTCAGTTCACCGCCGATCCCGTTCCCGCCGGTCGGCGGGTCGGCGGCGTCCTCGGCACATCCGCCGAGCAATGCGAGTGCGGCGACCGCGGCCAGGAGACGTACTGCCTTCACGAGTGGGCCCTTCCTCTGCTGCCGGCCGGCACGGCGGGTTTCTCCACCACGACGGTGGTCGACTTGATCACTGCTTCCGCCACCGACCCGACCTCAAGGCCGAGGTGGTCGACGGCTTCCCGGCTCATCAACGAGACCAGCCGGAACGGACCGGCCTGGATGTCGACCTGGGCCATCACCGCGTCCTTGACCACGGCGGTGACGATGCCGCGCAGCCGGTTGCGTGCCGAGGACTCGTCGGCCCGCCCACCGGGATCGGCGGCCTGGGCGCGGACGAACGCGGCCAACTCGACCCCGTCGATCACCCGGTGGCCGTGCTCGTCACGGTCGGCGGTGAGCCGACCGGCATCCACCCAGCGACGCATGGTGTCGACGCTGACCCCGAGCAACTCGGCCGCCTCACCCATCCGGAACATCGTCACGGACGGATCGTAACGGCCGCAGATGCGGCCTGGAAGACCGAGACATGGCCGCATCCACGATGACTGTCGCCCGTTCTTCGCCGAACCTGCCGGTCCTGTGGGGCGACGGTGATCCGGGTTACCTCGCGGGCCGGAACTTCCGACGCGTCGGAGCCGACCAAGCTCACGAGATCACTCATCGAGGGGAAGCCCATGCCCAGCACCGCCTCCCGCCGGCTCGTCCGCCCGGCACTCCTGCTCACCGGCGTCGTCCTGGCCGCCGCCGTCGCGGGCTGCGGCTCGTCCGACGGGACGTCGACCGCCGCTCCCGGCCCGTCGGCCACCCCGGCCGCCACCGCGTCGAGCGAGGCCGCCCGGGTGCTGGGCGTACGCGACCCGTGGGTGAAGGCCGCCGACGACGGCATGACCGCCGCGTTCGCCACGTTGGTCAACGACGGCACCACCGACGTCACGCTGACCGGCGCCAGCACCGAGGTCTCCCCGATGGAGGTGCACGAGATGGCCATGCGGGACGGCACGATGGTCATGCAGGCCAAGACCGGCGGTGTGGTGATCAGGGCCGGTGGCGAGCACAAGCTGGAGCCCGGCGGCGACCACCTGATGCTGATGAACCTGACCGCACCGGTCAAGGCCGGTGACGAGTTGGCGATCACGCTCACCTTCGCCGACGGCCGGACCCAGACGTTCACCGCCGTGGCCAAGCCGTTCACCGGCGCACAGGAGAGCTACGCCCCGGGCCACGGCGAGCCGATGCCGCACACCTCCCCCAGCCCGGCGTCGTGACCCCGACCCGTCGGCCGGTGAGCCGGCGCGGCCTGCTCACCGGTGGCGCGCTGGCCGCCGGGGGCACGCTGGCCGGTGCCGCCGCGGTCGCCGCCGGCCGGGACGACCCGGCACCGGTACGCCCCGAGCCGGTGGCGGTCACCGTCGGCGCGGCGGTCGAGCCCTTCCACGGCGTACACCAGTCCGGGATCACCACCGAGCCCCAGGCGCACGCGGCGTTCGTCGCCTTCACCCTGCGCCCCGGCACCGACCGGGCCGCCCTCGGCCGGATGCTGCGGCTGCTCTCCGACGACGCCGCCCGACTCACCCAGGGGCGACCGGCGTTGGCCGACACCGAGCCGGAACTGGGCCTGCTGCCCGCCCGGCTCACCGTCACCTTCGGCTTCGGCCCGGGTCTGTTCACCGCCGCCGGTCTCGACGACCGCCGCCCGTCCTCGGTGGCCGACCTGCCCGCGTTCCGGGTCGACCGGCTGCAACCCCGCTGGTCCGGCGGGGACCTGCTGATCCAGGTGTGCGCCGACGACCCGATCACGGTCGCGCACGCGCAGCGGGTGCTGGTCAAGGACAGCCGCCCGTTCGCCACCGTCCGGTGGGTCCAGCAGGGCTTCCGACGGGCCGCCGGTGCCGAGCCGGGCCGGACCCAACGCAACCTGTTCGGCCAGCTCGACGGCACCGCCAACCCGAAGCCGGGCGCCCCGGTGGAGACTGCGGTCTGGGTGCCGGACGGCCCGGACTGGCTGCGGCACGGCAGCACCCTGGTGGTGCGGCGGATCCGCATGGACCTGGAGACCTGGGACCTGCTCGGGCGAAACGACCGGGAACTGGCCGTCGGCCGGCGACTGGGCGACGGCGCCCCGCTGACCGGGGCGGACGAGCACGACGAGCCGGACTTCGCCGCCCTCGGCCCGGACGGGCTGACGGTGATGCCGGACTTCTCGCACGTCACCCGGGCCCACGTCACCGACGACCGGTTCCGGATCCTCCGCCGCCCCTACAACTACGATGGAACACCGGCCGCCGACGGCACCGCCGACAGCGGACTGATCTTCGCCTCCTACCAGGCCGACATCGACCGCCAGTTCCTGCCCATCCAGCGGCGGCTCGCCGAACGGGACCTGCTCAACGAGTGGGTCACCCCGATCGGTTCCGCCGTCTTCGCCGTCCCGCCCGGGTGCCCGGAGGGCGGCTGGATCGGCCGGCAACTGCTCGACTGACGAGGAGAATCACCCGCATGTCCACCCGCCTGCGCCACCGGGTCACCGCCGCACTGGCCGCCTCGTTGCTGGCCGCCACCACGCTGATGGCCACGCCCGCCTCACCCGCGTACGCGCACAACGTGCTGACCAAGGCCACCCCGGCGCAGGACGCCGAGGTCACCAAGGCGCCGACCAAGGTCACCCTCCAGTTCCTCCAGAGGCTGAACCCCGACTACACCACGATCACGCTCAGTGACGCGGACAAGAAGAAGGTGGCCACCAGCGAACCGGAGGTGGATGGCACCAAGGGCACGGTCACCATCGACGAGCCGCTGGTCAACGGCGTCTACACGGTGGCGTACCGGATCGTCTCCGCCGACGGGCACCCGGTGCAGGGGTCGTACGAGTTCACCGTGGCCGACCCGACCGCCACCGCCGAGCCGACCCCGAACCCGAGCCCCACTCCCAGCCCGGAGCCGACCGAGACGACGCCGTCGGCCGCACCGACCGTCTCCGCCAGCCCCGCCGCGAGCGGCACCGACGACGACTCGGCCCCGGTCGGGCTGCTGGTCGGCGCCGGGGTGCTGGCCCTCCTGGCCGTCGGTGCGGCGGTGTTCCTGCTGCGCCGTCGCCGCGCCGCCGGGTAGTTCGGTCCGGCTCAGCGCAACAGCACCGGTCCGGCGTCGATCCGGGTCCGGAACAGCGCGTACGGCTTGCGGCGCAGGTCCTCGCCGCGCTGGTAGGTGGCCTGCCGGTGGAGTTGGTTGGCGGTCACGTAGAGGTAGCCGTCCACGGCCACCGACAGGGTGTCGGGCCAGAGCAGGCGCGGATCGTGCACCACCGTCTCGTAGTCGCCGTCGGTCCGACGGCGCAGCACCGCGTTGTGCTCGTACGAGGTCAGGTAGAGCCGGCCGGCGTCGTCGCTCTCCAGGCCGTCCGACCCGGTGCCCTTGTCGCCCTCGTGCCGCACCGTGGCGGCCACCTCGTCCTCACCGAGGGAGACGTCCACCAGCGCGTCGGTGGCCACGCTGTACCACTGGCGTGAGGCGAGGGCGCAGTAGTGGAGCCGGGTCCCGTCGGCGGAGATGGCGATGCCGTCCGAGCCGACGGTGACCGGCTTCGGCGGCCCGTCCGCCGGCCGCTCCAGGAACGGCCGCCCCTCCACCACCGGCCGGAAGCGGGACAGCGGCTCCGGCTTGGTGGACGGGTGCTCGTGCAGCCGCCGCCACGAGGCCCCGGTGTCGAGGTCCACCACGATGATCCCGTTCGCCCCGGTCACCGCCGAGTCGGTGACGTACGCGATCCCGGCGGCCCCGCGCCGCAGGTCGAACCGTACGTCGTTGAGGTAGGTGGTGGGCAGTGCCACGTCCGGCGGAAACGTGATCACCTGGGCGACCGTGTCGGTGGCCAGGTCGACGCGGACGAGTTTGGGGCCGCCGGGCCGGGTGGGCTGGAACATCGGGCTGCCGGTGTCGAGCACCCAGAGCCGGTCGGCCGGATCGACCACGATGCTCTGCACCGAGACGAACGCCCCCGCGTCGTCGTCGGCACCCGGCTGGTTCCACTCCGGGTCCGGGTACGGCACCTCGGCACCGTCGCGCAACTCGACCACGGTGGCCGGGACCTCGTCGCCCCAGCGAGGGAAGTTCACGAAGATCCGACCGGTGTGCGAGACGCTCACCCCGGTCGGCATCGGCCCGGTGAAGGTGTGGACGAGTTCCAGTTCGCCGACGGGCTCGCCGCGCACCGGTTGACTCATGCCCTGCTCCTGACTGTCGGTACCGCTCCACGTTCCCGCGCCCGGAGCGGACAAACTCCGCCCGCTAACCGGACTTATAACCCATTAGGGTTCTGACTCCTCAACCTGCGCTTTACGGGATCATTCGCCTCATAGCCTTCACATGCCGCCTCCACCAGTCACCGCAGTACCGAAGGAGCCTTGATGCGAAAGAGATTCCTCGCCGCCGCCCTGGCGGGTGTGGCCGCGTCCACCGCGTTCGCCGCCCCCGCCCTCGCGGAGGACACCATCGTCACGCTGACCGTCGACGCCGCCGGCGGCCTGTCGATCACCGTCCCCGCGACGGCGAACATCGGCCACGGTGTCGAGGGCAGCTCGGTCTCCGGCCTGCTCGGTCCGGTCACGGTGCTCGACCAGCGCGGCTCGCTCACCCCGAACTGGACCGCCTCCGTCATCTCGACCGACTTCACCACCGGCGGCGGCAGCTCCGGCGAGACGATCCCGAACATCAACGTCAGCTACTGGTCGGGCCCGGCCACTGCCACGGCCGGCAGCGGCACCTTCACGCCCGGCCAGCCGAACGCGGGCGCCGCGCAGATCATCAACGTGCCGCGTGCCGCGTTCACCAAAACCGGCGGCACCGGCAACAACTTCGCCACCTGGAATCCCACCCTGGTGGTGAACATCCCGCCCGGCACGGTGCAGGGCAGCTACCGCGGGACGGTGACACATTCGGTGGCCTAGGCTCCTCGGCCGGCTGGTGCCGCTGGCCTCCGTCGCCCTCGTGGCGCTCGGAGTGCCGGCGGCTCCGGCCGTTGCCGCGCAGGAGCGCACGCAGGCCCTTCCCCTGCCGCAGCACGCGCAGGCCGCCTCGCGGGACGGCATCGGCATCCGCCTGATGGACATCCCGGTCAAACGGGCCGACGACCCCCGGGCCCGGGTCTACATCATCGACCACCTCAAGCCCGGAGCCACGATCACCCGCCGGGTCGAGGTCAGCAACGAATCGTCCGAGCGACAGCAGATCGAGCTGTACGCCGGGGCCGCCGCCATCGAGAACAACGCCTTCACCATCCCGGAGGGGCGCGAGAGCAACGAGCTGAGCGACTGGATCAGCCTCGGCGCAACCGTTCTCGACCTCGCTCCGGGCGAACGCGCGCCGGTCGAGGTCGACGTCGAGGTGCCCCGGACCGCGTCCGAGGGCGAGCGGTACGCGGCCATCTGGGCCCAGGTGTCCAGCGAACCGCGGCAGGGCGACAACGTCATCCAGGTGCACCGGGTGGGCATCCGGCTCTATCTCGACGTCGGCCCGGGCGGCGAACCGCCGACCGACTTCCGCATCGACGAGGTGGCCGCCGAGCCCGGCACCGGCGAGTTCCCGGTGGTGACCGCGCGGGTGACCAACACCGGCGGTCGAGCGTTGGACATGACCGGCACCCTGCGCCTGACCAAGGACTCGATCCGGGCGGGACCGTTCAAGGTGACCAACGGGGTGACCATCCTGCCCGGACAGAGCGGACAGGTCCGCATCGAGGTCAACGAGTCCCTACCGGCCGGCGTCTGGAACGCGCGGCTGGCACTGTCCAGCGGTGTGGTGGAACGGACCGCCGACGGGCGGATCTCGCTGCCGGTCGGCACCCGCGCCACGATGGACAGCTCGATGCCGGGCTGGCTGCCCTACACGCTCGGCACGCTGGTCGCGGTGGCCGCCGTCGGCACACTCGCCGCCCGGCACCTCGCCCGCCGCCGCGCCCTCGCGATCCCGACGCATCGGCGCGGCCCCTTCGGCTGAGCCCACCGGCGCAGGCCCCCACCGCCCCGCCCCGCACCGCACCCCCCGCCCACCGCGACGCCGTCATCCGCCGCGACACCACTGGCCCGACCCTCCGCATCCTCGGTTCTGACCTTCGATCATGGAGCTGTGGCACTCACATAAGTCGCGAAAGATGACAAGACAAGCGCCACAACTCCATGATCGACGCGACGCGACGGGCGGGGCGGGGCGGGGCGAGGGTGGGTGGGTGGGTGGAGTGCGGGGTTGGTGAGCGGCAACGAGGTCCGGCCGTCCGATCGGGCGGCCGGACCTCGTCGTGCCACCGTCAGGAAACCGAGAATACTCCATAAACAGTCATATAGGATCAGATTCACATTACCGACGATGTACGTATCCCGGCCTCTGCTCTCGGGGACCGGCGCGTACGCCGCAGGAGGTCGTGATGATGGTCCGGGGCCGCACTGCCCGCTCGACACGTTCCGGCCTGATGGTCGCCGCGGGCCTGGTCGCGATCGCCGTGGCCACGCTCGCACCGGCGGCCTCGGCCCAACCGACCGCGTCGACTGTCGCGGGACGAGCCGCGCTGGCCGCTGCGGCAGGGTCCTCGGCCGCCACCCCGCCCCCGGGCTCGACCGGCGTCTACTTCGAGGTGCTGCCCTCGCCGACCGGCAGCCCGACGCCCGACCCACAGCCGACACCGCACCCGACCGAGCCGCCGCACCCGACCTGGCAGCCGACGCCGCACCCGTCTCGGCAGCCACTACCGGTCACCGGGTCGGACTCCGGCCCGGGGCCGATGCTGGCGCTGGCCGCCCTGCTGATCGCCGTCGGCGGGATCCTCGGCGTCCTCGGGCGGCGGCGGGTCAGATGACCGAGTGGGTCACGGTGGCGCGGTAGCCGCCGGTCACCGCGCTCGTCGGCAGCGTCACCGACAGGGTGGGATTCCAGCTCGCCGAGTTGGCGCCGGTCAGGCCGGACCAGGCCGCGGCGGTACGCGGCACGTCCAGCACCGCACCGGGCTGCGGCAGGAAGACGCCGGAGCCGGTGGTGCTCACCGCCGTGCCCGACGCGTACCGGACGGCGGAGCGCGGGATGGTCTCACCGGGTGTGCCGGATCCGGTGGTGAAGGCCGTGACCGACACCGTCGCGGTCCAGGAGCCGGCGCTCGATCCCCGGTCGTCGACGACCGTGACCAGGCCGAGCCGGTTCGCGAGCGACGCGCCGGGTACGCCCCGACCGATCGACGCGGCGGACGGCACGCTGATCCGCAGCCCGGCCAGCGCGACGATGACCAGGCTCACCGGCCGGGTGGCGGACTGGTCGTACGAGTCGGTCACCCGGACCGTGAACGAGAACGTGCCCGCCTGGGTCGGCGTACCGGAGAGCAGCCCGGTGGCGGGGGCGAGGGTCAGTCCGGGCGGCAGCGAGCCGCTGCTCAGCGACCAGGTGAACGGCGCGGTCCCGCCGTTCACGGTCAACTGCTGCGAGTACGGCTCGGACACCTTGCCGCTCGGCGGGGCCGGAAAGGTCAGGGTCGGCGAGGCGTTGACCGTCACCGCTGCCGACTGCGCCGAGTCGGGGCCGGTGCCGGCGGCGTTGATCGCCGCGATCCGGAAGGTGTACGTGGTGCCGGCGGTCAGCCCGGTCACCGTCCGGGAGGTCGGCGACGCCGGCAGGGTGATCGGTGTCTGGGCCAGCCCGCCGACGTACGGGGTCAGCCGGTAGCCGGTGATCTCCGCACCGCCGTTGGCCGGCGCGGTCCAGGTGATCGCGGCGGCGTTGGTGCCGGCGGCGACCGAGGTGATGGTGGGCACGCCGGGCAGCGTGTACGGCACCACCGGCGCCGACGGTGCGCTGGCCGTACCGGTGCCGTAGGCGTTGATCGCCGCGACCCGGAAGGTGTACTGGGCCGAGGTGGTCAGCCCGGTCAGCGTACGGGTGGTGGTGGAGGCGTCGAAGGTGATCGTCGGCTGTGTCACGCCGTCCCGGGTCGGGGTGAGCACGTACCCGGTGATCGGGCTGCCGTTGTCGGCCGGGACGGTCCACGACACGGTGGCGCTGCTGATGCCGGCGACCGCCGTGGGGGTGGCCGGGGTGGCCGGCGCGGAGGCGTAGACGAAGGTGACCGCGCCAGCGACCCCTCGGGTGGCCACGGAGATGGTCACCGGTGCGGCGCTGCTGCGGGCGGGCAGCGAGGAGATGGCCAGGCTGCCGTCGCTGTTGGTGGTGAAGCAGCCGGCGGCCGGGCCGGAGGTGCAGGGCAGTAGCACCACCGAGGCACCGGTGCGCTGCTCGTCGGCGGTGCCGATGGTGATCGCGGTGGCACCGGCGAGGTTGCTGCCGCGTACGGTGACCGCGACGCCGCCCGCGATGGGGCTGATCGCCGGGCTGACGGTCAGGCCGGTCGGCGCGGTCAGCGGGGTGACCGCGGTGGTGGTCGAGGTGTAGCCGGGGCTCGCGTCGATCGACGACGCGGTGGCCACCGTGCCGGTCTGGATCAGCGCCGGTGTCACGGCGGTCCCGGTCACGGTGGCGACCACGGTGATCGGCGGGAGATTACTGCCGCCGGGGAACGGCACGTTGGAGTTCGTGCAGGTGACGCTCTGCCCGGAGGGTGTGGCACAGGACCATCCGGTGCCGTAGGCGCCGCGCGGCACCACGCCGGTCGGCGTGGTCTGGGTGACCAGGACGGGTGCCGGTTCGCTGGTGCCGCTCTGCACCTGCGGCGTGATCGTGTATGTCACCGGGTCACCGGGCTGCGGGTTGGCCCCGACCGAACTGGTCTGCGTGACGGTCAGGTCGGGCACCTGGTTGAGGCTGACCGCCCGGGCGTTGTCGATCTCGTGGAAGTCGGTGACCGAGCCGGTGGAGCCGACCCACCCGAAGGCGAGCTGCCGGGGGATGCCGTTGGCGTTCAGCCAGTTCGGCGACGGGTACAGGCTCGACGACACCGTCGGTAGCGCGCCGGACAGCGTCCGGGCCGTACCGCCGACCGGGGTGAACCGGACCGCGTACTGCCCGGCCGGCACGGTGATCCCGGTGCTGGTGGTGTACGCCGACCCGGTGGTGTTGGCGACCACCTCGACCGGCACCACCGAGGCCGTGCGGGTGCTCGCCCGCAGCGCGATGGCCGACGAGGAGGTGCTGGTGGCGGTGCTGTTGATCGCGCAGTAGCCGACGCCGTTGCGGCCCGGCCCACGGATCACCACCTGACCCGGCACCCGACCGCCGGTGGTGGAGATGTACGGCGGGTTGGTGCAACCGGTGCCCTGGTAGACGCTGTTGCTGTAGTTGCCGTAGACGTCGAAGCCGATGCCCAGGTAGCCGTTGGAGAGGCCGACCGAGCCGCCGTTGAAGGCGGCCGAGTAGCCCAGGGACCCGCCCGGCTGGCCGATGATCGACGGCGAGCGCGGGTCGGCCGGGTCCACGGCGGCGAGCACGAAGGCCAGTCCGTCGGCTCCCGGGCTGGTGCCGCCGTACTGGTAGGAGTTGAAGGTGACGTGCAGCCCCTGCGACGTGGGCACGCTCACCGCGCCGAACACGCCGCCCTGGCGGGTCAACGAGGCCGGTGTCAGCCGGAGCTTGCCGCTGCCCGGCGGGTCGGTGCTGGTCGGGCAGCTCAGCAGCGGACCGGTGGTGCTGTTGCCGGACGCGCTGAGGCAGGCGCTGTTGCTGCTGGTGCCCGAGGGCACCCCCGGCACCGCCACCGCGCCGACGCCGTTCGCCGTGTTGTTGCGGAAGGGCTGGTCGAACAGGACGGTGCCGTCCGCCGTCGCCGCGCCGGGCAGGGCGACCAGCAGCCCCACGGTCAGTACGACCGCCATCGCCGTGGCGGCGGTGGGGCGACCCCAGCGCGCGAACGACATGCACCCCTCCGGACTCATCCACCTCGCCAACCTCACAGGGACCCTACGGTGCCTAAAGGTGCAAAGATGGCTAAACCAGACATCCGAGGGTCAGGCACCGGCGTCGTTCGGAGTCGACGTACCGTGCTGGCGCGGGCCGGGCACCCGATCGGCCGGGGCGTACCCGGCGGCCTGGAGGGTGAACAGCTCGGCGTAGCGACCGGCGGCGGCCATCAGTTCGTCGTGGGTACCGGACTCGACCAGGCGACCGTGGTGCAGCACGAAGATCCGGTCGGCGTGCCGGACGTTGGCCAGCCGGTGCGTGATGAGGATCGTGGTCGCCCGCCCCTGCCGGTCGCGGATCGCCTGGAACAGCGCATCCTCCGCCCTCGGATCGAGCGCCGAGGAGGGCTCGTCCATCACCAGCAGTTCCGCGTCGCGGAGAAACCCCCGGGCGGCGGTGATCCGCTGCCACTGGCCGCCGGAGAGATCCTGCCCGTTGGCGAAGGTCCGGTCGAGCAGCGTCTCGTATCCGTACGGCAACTCGCGGATCATCTCGTCGGCCACCGCGCGGGCCGCCGCCGCCTCGATCCGGTCCTGCCGCACCTCGCCCTCGATGTCACCGATGGCGATGTTCGTGGCGGCGGTGAACGGCCACTTGTGGTACTCCTGCGTGACCACGGCGATGCGATCGCGCAGGCCGTCGCGGTCCCACTCGGTCAGGACCCGCCCGTTCCACCGGATCATCCCCTCGGTGGGGTTGCGCAGGGAGGCGATCAGCGCGGCGAGCGTGCTCTTGCCGGAACCGTTCTCGCCGACGAACGCCACGGTCTGCCCCGCCTGGACGGTCAGCGTCACGCGGTCGACGGCCAGGTCGTCCCGGTCCGGATAGCGCAGGCTCACCCCGTCGACGGTCAACTCCCGCAACCGCTCCGGCGGCACGGCGTCCACCGGCTCCGGCAGGTATCCGGCCGCCCGGGTCATGAAGCCGGTGTAGTCGCGGAAGTGCTGCCCCTCGGTGTAGACCCGGTCGATCTGGTAGGTGATCACCGAGAGCGAACGCTGGGCCGCCTGCACCGCGATCACGCAGGTCGCCGCGGCGGCGAGCGGGATCTGCCCGTCGATGAGCAGCAGGCCGAGCAGGACGTAGACCAGGCCGGTGGCGACACCGCCGATCACCGAGCCCACCGTGGTGGTCGTGGTGACCTGACGAGCCAACGCGAGCTGGATGTCGGTCTCCACCGCCATCACCCGGTCGTGCTGGTCGAGCAGGAACCGGCGCAGCCCGTACGAGCGCAGTTCCGGTGCCGAGTCCCGCTCGGCCATCAGCCGGTGCAACAACCACATCCGCCGTCGCCGCACCGACCCGGCGATGTAGGTCCGGTAGTGCAGGTGGCCGGCGCGCAGCGACGCCCAGGTGTTCGGCACCGTGGCGACCAGCAACGCCAGCAGCAACAACGGGTGGATCACCACCACGGCCACCGCCACCGCCGCCACCCCGACCAGCCCCGCGAGCAGGTTCATCGAGGCCGGCACCAGGCTGACCGCCGACTCGGTGCCCCGGGACGCGCGTTCCATGTCGTCGGCGAACGCGTCGGCGTCGAACGCCTCCAACCGCACCGCCGTGGTCACCTCGAACAGGCCCCGCTCCACCTCCCGGCTGACCCGGGGCGTCAGGCCGTTCACCGCGTACCCGGTGGCGATCGCCATGCCGGACCGCACCGCGGTCGCCGCCGCCAGCACCGCGAGCGCCGGCAGCGCCGCCACCACCTTGTCCCCGGTCGGCCCGCCGGCGAACAACTCGACCAGCACCCGCTGCGTCGCCAGCAGCCCGAACGCCGACATCACTCCCCCGCCGACCGTCGCCACGGCCACCACCGAGGTACGCAGCCGATCGGCCCGCCAACTGATCCGCAGCGCCGCCCAGACCAGCTTGGGGAGTTCGGCGAAGACGGCGAACAGACCGGCCTCCGTCCGGGCCCGCATCCCGGTCTCCCACCACATGGTCCGCAGCTCGGGCAGCACCGACTCGGTGACCGTCGGCTCCGAGCGTGGGGCGCGGACCCGACGTCGGGTCGGGGTGACAGCCATGGGCGTACCTCCTGGGGCGGGTGGACGGCGCGACGCCCGGTGTCAGACGCACCGGACGAGGGCCACCAGCTTCGTCGCTGAAGGCGTTCGGACCGCTACCTATGGTCACTGCGGAGGTGTCGCCGGTCCAGCCCCTGTCGGCGTACCGACCCAGCCGTGACCACGACGACCCGGCGTACGGCCGAGATCGGCGCGGCCCGATCGCGTCAGGAGCCGGCGTACTCCGACAGCCGACCCGCCACCTCGTCCGGCCCCGGCATCGCGGCGATCTCCCGCGCCAGCGCGGTGGCCGCGTCCCGATACGCCGTGTCGTGCGGCAGCAGGCGCGCGGCCTGCTCGGCGACCGCCTCGGCGGTCACCTCGTCGGGCCGCAACCGCAGCCCCGCCCCGGCAGCGGTCACGGCCTCGGCGTTGGCGAACTGGTCGGCGCCCTGCGGGAGGATCAGTTGCGGCACGCCGGCGGCGAGTGCGCCGAGCGTGGTGCCGCTGCCGCCGTGGTGCACCACCAGGTCCACCCGGGGCAGCACCTCCGCCTGCGGCACCCACTCCGACACCACCACGCCGGCCGGTACGACGCCGATCTCCTCCACCGGCACCCGTCCGGCGGCCACAACCACCCGGGTCCCCAGCCGGGCCAGTCCGGCCACGGCGGTGGTCACCAGGTCAGCGTTACCGAAGGCGGTCCCGAAGGTCAGATAGACCAGCGGCAGCGACCTGTCGTCCTCCCAGGTCGGCGTCGGCCCCGGCGCCGAGAACGGCACCGGCCGCAGCGCGATCCGCTCGGCCGTCGCGGCGAACGTCGCGTCCTGCAACGACGGTGGGCAGATGTCCAGGTGCGGCCGTCCGGGTGCGTCGGCGATCGCGGTCGGCGACTCCAGGCCGATGTGCGGCGGGAACATCCGGCCGAAGCCGTGCCAGAGCCCGGGAACGCCGGCCCGCGCGGCGGCGATGGCCGCCCCGGGTACGCCCCAGCCGTGCACCACCAGGTCCGGTGCCAGCCGCTCCAGGTCCGGCGCCAGGTCCTCGGCGTACATCTCGTAGAACGTGTCGGCGGGGCGGAACGGCCGCAGCCCGTTCGCGGCCAGCGGGCCGTGTACCGCCTCCCCGGCGGCGAAGTGCACCTCGTGCCCGGCCTCGCGGGCGGCGACGGCCAGCGGGATCATCGGATAGGCGTGACCGATCGAGGCCAGGCTGGCGAAGATCAGGCGCATCGAGGTCTCCTACCCGTCAGGCGCCGCGTGGCGCGTACATGATCACGGCCACGCCGAGCAGGCAGATCGCCGCGCCGGTGACGTCCCAGCGATCCGGCCGGAACCCATCGAAGATCATGCCCCAGGCCAGTGAACCGGCGACGAAGACCCCGCCGTACGCGGCCAGGATGCGCCCGAAGTTCGGGTCCGGTTGGAACGTGGCGACGAAGCCGTACGCCCCGAGAGCGAGTACTCCGGCGGCGACGAACCAGAGTCCGCGATGCTCCCGCCAGCCCTGCCACACCAACCAGGCCCCGCCGATCTCGGCGACGGCGGCGAGCACGAACAGCAGCACGGAACGCAGCACGGTCACGGCCCGCACCCTACCCGCGGTGAAAGGAAGGGTCCCCTGCTATCGCCTGGCGTATAGCAGGGGACCCTTCCTTTCACCGCCGGCCTACCCGGCCGGATGAGCCATGGTGCCGGTGAGCGTGACGGTGCCCGGGAGCCGGGAGTCCTGCCGCAGGAACTGCACCACCACCGGCTCCGAGGCGTGCACCACGCAGCCGTACGGGCGGTCCAGGCGCACGGCCTCCGGATCGATCAGGTCGTTGACGCGTACGTGCCGGATCCGCCGGGCGGCCACCACGAAGCGGTACGGGCCGACCGGCTCGGCGTCCTCGTAGTAGAAGGTGAGCGTGAGCCGGGCCTCGGCGTCGCCGGTGTTGAGCACACAGATCTTGTCGTAGCTGGTGAACTCCGGCTCCGGTCCGTTGCTGTCGAGCGGGATGTGCCCGCCCGGCACCACCCAGACGCGCCCGCCGAGCTGTCCCATCACGTCTCCTCCAGCAGTCGGGCCAGATCGGGGGTGAGGAACACCCCGTCCGGGTCGAGTCGACGCCGCGCCTGCCGGAAGTCGTCCCAGTGCGGGAAGATCGGACGCAGTTCCCGCGCGGTCAGCCAGTGCTTCTTGCCCCAGTGCGGTCGACCGCCGTACTGCCGGAAGATCGCCTCCATGTCGCGGAAGTACTCCTCGTACGGCAGCGAGGTGTTCTGGAGGCAGGCGATGGTGGTGGTGGGTCGGTCGTACGCGTTGCTGAGCCAGATGTCGTCGGCGGCGATGGTGCGGACCAGCACCCGCCAGCCCACGACGCGCCGGTGCCGGCCCAGGATCCGCTTGCGGACCTCGGCGAAGCAGGCCGCGAACGCCTCGGCCGGCAGCATGTACTCGATCTCCTCGAAGCGCAGGTCCCGGTCCTGCGGGATGGTCCGGTGGGTCGGGCCGATCTCCAGCTCGCGGGGTTCGGTCCACGGGGTCGACTCCAGCGCCTGGCGGGCCACCCACATCTGCCCCTCGGGCAGGTCGTCGGCGCGGTTCATGGTGCGTACCTGGGTCAGGTCGCTGCGCGGATACCAGTAGAAGTCCATGTTGCGGTTGGTGTGCTGTAACTCGGCCAGGTGGTCCAGGGTCCAGTCGACCGGCGCGCACCAGGCCCGTCGGCGCAGTTCGTAGCGGGGCTGCGCGTCGATGGTGATCCTGGTGACCACGCCCAGGGCACCGAGCGAGAGCCGCGCGGCGGGCAGCAGGTCGGCGTTGCTGGTCGGCGAGATGTCCAGGATCTCCCCGGTGCCGGTCACCAGCCGCACCCCGGCGACCTGGGTGGAGAGGTTGCCGAACCGGACGCCGGTGCCGTGGGTACCGGTGGCGGTGGCACCCGCGATCGACTGGTAGTCGACGTCGCCGAGGTTCTCCATCGCCAGGCCGGCGTCGTAGAGGCTCTCGCCGAGCGCCTTGAGCCGCGTGCCGCCCCAGACCGTGAACTGGTCACCGTCCTGGTGCACGACCCCGGCGAGCCGGTCCAGGCTGACCAGCGTCCCGTCGGTGCGGACCAGCGGGCTCGACGAGTGCCCCGAGCCGACCGGCCGCAGGTGGGTGCCGGACTCACGGGCCCGCAGCACCAGGTCGCGTACCTCGTCCTCGTCGGCCGGCTCGGCGTTGTCGCCCGGGGTGAAGGAGAGGCTGCCGGACCAGTTCACGAACGAACGGGGCATCACGTCCTCTTCTCGGTGGCGAAGACGGGCGCTTACCCCCGCCGCGAGCTGGGTATTCATGGCACCGGACCGGTCTTTTCCGACCATTCGACAACCACGTCCTGCGGAGCTGCCGATGACCTATCCCCCGATCGACTCGTACGCCTTCCTCTCCGACACCCACACCGCCGCGCTGGTCGCCGCCGACGGCGCGGTCGAGTGGTTCTGCGTGCCGCACTTCGCCGGTGACGCCGTCTTCGCCCGCCTGCTGGATCGTGAAGTCGGCGGCGCGCTCGACCTCACCGTGGCCGGCTGCGACACCCCGACCCGGCGGTATCTGCCCGACACGCTGGTGCTGGAGAGCCGGTGGTCGACGCCCGACGGGGTCGCGGTCGTCAAGGACTTCCTCGCGGTGGCGCCGGGGGACGCCGCCCAACCGCTGCGCGCCGACAAGGTGCTGGTACGCCGGGTGACGGTGGAGGAGGGCACGGTCCGGCTGGCCCTGCGGATCCGGCCCCGACCCGACCACGGCGCCCGGGACACCACCTGGGAACAGGTCGACGGGCGTTGGCGGGCCGCCGACACCCCGCTCTGGGTGCACACCGACCTGCCCACCGAGAGCGGCGGCGGGGTGCTGCGGATCGAGGCGGAACTCTCCGCCGGTCAGCAGACGGCCGTGCTGGTCGGCTACGACGAGGACGCCACCTGGGACGTCGACGCCGACGAGCTGCTGGCGCGTACCTGCCGGACCTGGCAGGACTGGTCCACCCGCAGCGACTACGCGGGCTTCGGCGCGGACCAGGTCCGGCACAGCGCGCTGGTGCTGCGCGGGCTCGCGTTCGACGAGACCGGCGCGTTGATCGCCGCGCCGACCACCAGCCTGCCCGAGCACATCGGCGGGGTCCGCAACTGGGACTACCGGTACGCCTGGCACCGGGACTCGGCGTTGCTGCTGCTCGCGTTGTTCCGCCTCGGGCACGCCGAGGAGGGTCGGCGCTACCTGCACTTCCTGATCTCCGTCTGCACCGGCGACCTGCTCACCCCGCTGATCGGCATCCACGGCCACATCGACGAGGAACGCGAGCTGGAGCATCTGGAGGGGTACGCCGGCTCCCGGCCGGTCCGGGTCGGCAACGAGGCCGTCGAGCAGGTGCAGTTCGACACGTACGGGCACATCCTGGACGCCGCGCTGGTGTACCACGAGCTGACCGGCGAGCTGACCCGGGAGCAGTGGGCGTTGCTGCGCAAGCACGTCGAGGTGATGGCCGACCGGTGGCACGAGCCGGACCACGGCATCTGGGAGATCCGGGGGCCGCGCCAGCGCTACGTCAACGCGAAGGTGATGACCTGGGTCTGCCTGGACCGGGGCATCCGGCTGGCCGAGCTGCTCGACGACGAGGCGGCGGACGTCGAACACTGGCGTACGGCTCGCGACGCGGTCCACGCCGAGGTGCTCGAACGCGGGTACGACCCGGAGGTCGGCAGCTTCGTGATGGCGTACGGCTCCACCGAGCTGGACGCCTCCCTGCTGCGTATCCCGCTGGTCGGTTTCCTGCCCGGCGACGACCCCCGGATGCAGTCCACCATCGACCGGATCCGGCAGGAGTTGGAGATCGGCCCCGCCCTGGTGCGCCGCTACCGGGCCGACGACGGGCTGCCCGGCGAGGAGGGCGCGTTCCTGCTCTGCTCGTTCGAGCTGGTCTCGGCGCTGGTGCTGGCCGGTCGACGGGACGAGGCCCGCAAGGCGTTCGACCAGCTCCTCAGCTATGCGGGCCCGCTCGGTCTGTACGCCGAACAGCTCGACGCCGACGGGACCGCGCTGGGCAACTATCCGCAGGCGTTCACCCACCTGGCTCTGATCGAGGCGGCGATCAACCTCGACGAGGCCGGTGACCGGGACGCCCTGCACGCCTGGGCCGCCCGGGGCGGCTCCTGATCCGGATGTTCCGTATGTAAGGAGGGGTCCCCTGCTATGCACGAGGCGTTAGCAGGGGACCCCTCCTTACATCCGCACCCCCGACGAAGTCCTGACCTCGGCTCTTTCGGTTCCGGCGGGAACCATGCCGGGCCCTGGAGCGACTACGGATACATGGGGTGTGAACAGTGGCGGGAGATTCTCTCGGCGCAGTTGGACGGCGAGGCGACGGCAGACGAGCAGCGCAGGGTGGATCTGCACCTGAGCAGGTGCGCCGGCTGCCAGACGTGGCTGGACACGGCGGCGACGGTGACCCGGCGGGCGCGTACCCAGGTGGTGTCCGCGCTGCCGGACCTGACCGCGACGATCCTGGCCGCCGCACCGCCGCCGCGTCCGGGTTGGCGCGTCCGGCTCGCCGCCGTCACGGCACGTGGTGCCCTGTTCACGTCGCTGGCCGGACGCGCTCGGACGATCACCGGGCTGCGCGTGTCACTGGGCCTGCTGGGCGCCGTGCAACTGGTGCTGGGGCTGGCGCAGGTCGGCCGGGCCGAGGTGGCTGAGCACGTGCACGCCACCGGCCAGCACCTGTGGCACGAGTCCGCCGCCTGGAACGTGGCGGTCGGGGCCGGTTTCCTCTTCGTCGCGTTGCGCCGGACCGCACCGTCGGGGCTGCTGCCGATGCTCAGCGCCTTCGTGGCCACCCTGGTCCTGCTCTCGGTCAACGATCTGGTCGCCTCGCAGGTCGCCGTGGAACGGCTGGTCAGCCACGGATTCCTGGTGGTCGGCTATCTGATCACCGTGTTGCTGGCCCGCAGTATGCGCCGCCCCGGTGATCCGACCGACCGGCAGCGGCCCGAGCGCTCCCGCTGGCGGCTGCGCCTCGACGAGGTCGACGAGCCCGCCCCGCTGCGGCTGCTCCCGCCGCACTCGGCCCAGGCCCGGCACGGCCGCGACCACCGCCGCGCTGCCTGACGGCGCGGCCCCTGCGGGGGCCGGGACGGCACCGCGTCAGCCGGCGGTGCCGTCCCGGCCCCGACGTCGCATCGGGGTCGCGGTGTCCATCGCCGCGACGAGGTCCTCACGGGCGCGGGCCACCCGGGACCGGATCGTGCCGACCGGTACGTCACACACCTGGGCCGCCTCGGCGTAGGAGAGCCCCAGCAGTTGGGTGGCGACGAACGCCTCCCGCCGCTCGTGCACGAGCCCGTCCAGCAGGCCGCGCAGCACCACCTGCTCGTCCACGGCGGCCTCGACGCCGGCCGAGGTCGCCTCGGCGGCGGACTGCCAGTCGGCGAGGTTGGCGGTGCGGGGCCGGGACACGGCCGCCCGCACCTGGTCGACGGCGACCCGTCGGGCGATGGAGAGCAGCCAGGTCCGGGCACTGGAGCGGCCGGCGAAGGAGGGCAACGCCCGCCAGGCCCGCAGGTACGTCTCCTGGACCAGGTCGTCGACCTCGCGCACCCCGGGTAGGTGCGCCAGGAACCGCCGTACGTCGTGCTGCGTGGCGCACACGAACGCGGCGGCGGCGGCCTGGTCGCCCCGCCCCGCGGCGAACGCGTACCCGCTGATCTCGTCGGTCACGGCAGTCATCGCCGAATTGGTCGCTCGGGTGCCCGGGTTGGTTCCCGGCGACATCCGGAAAATCATCGACGCGCACGACACCGCCGGGCCGACATACGGCCCGGCGGTGTCGTGTGGCGCGGTCCGGTCAGCTCCGGAAGGCGTCCTTGATCTTCTCGCCCGCCTGCTTGATGTTGGCGCGCATCTGGTCGCCGCGGCCCTCGGCCTCCAACTGCTCGTTGTCCGTGGCCCGGCCGACGCCTTCCTTCACCTTGCCGGTGGTGTTCTCGGTGGTGTTGTTGAACTTGTCCTCGAAGCCCATGTCAGCCTCCCGGGGTATCGGCTCAGCTCTTGCTACACGGGTCAGGTACCCAGCCGAACCGCACCGGAACCATCCCGGTTCGAAGAAATCGGTCGGAAGCGGCGTAGCCGCAGACTGTTGGCCACCACGAAGACCGAGGAGAAGGCCATCGCCGCACCGGCGATCATCGGGTTCAGCAGCCCGGCGGCGGCCAGCGGCAGGGCCGCCACGTTGTAGGCGAACGCCCAGAACAGGTTCCCCTTGATCGTGCCGAGGGTGCCGCGGGCGAGCCGGATGGCGTCCACCGCCGCCAGCAGGTCGTCACGGACCAGGGTCAGGTCGGAGGCCTCGATCGCCACGTCCGTACCGCTGCCCATGGCCAACCCCAGGTCGGCCTGGGCGAGCGCGGCGGCGTCGTTGACCCCGTCGCCGACCATCGCCACCGCCCGGCCGTCGGCCTGCAACCGCGCGACCACCTCGACCTTCTCGGTCGGCAGCACCTCGGCGATCACCTCGTCGATGCCGACCTCGGCGGCGACCGCCCGCGCGACGGTGGTGTTGTCGCCGGTGAGCAGCACCGGGGTCAGGCCGAGGGCGCGGAGCCGACGGACCGCCTCCCGGCTGGTGGGCTTGACCTGGTCGGCCACCGCGAGCATGCCGCGCGCCCGTCCCGCCCAGCCGACCAGCACGGCGGTACGTCCGGCCGCCTCCGCCTCGGTCGCCGCCCGCACCAGGTCCTCGGGTACGTCCATCCCCCGCTCGCGCAGCAGTCGGGAGCGGCCGAGCAGCACCGCACGGCCGTCCACCGTGCCGGTCACGCCCAGTCCCTCGGCGTTGGCGAACCCGGTGACCGGAGGCAGTTCGCCCGACTCGGCGGCGCCGGCCACGATCGCCCGGGCGATCGGGTGCTCGGAGCCGGACTCCAGCGCGGCGGCCAGCCGCAGCACCTCGGCCCGCTGCTCACCCTCGCCCGGGTGGACGTCGAGCAGGGTCATCCGGCCGGTGGTGACGGTGCCGGTCTTGTCCAGCACCACGGTCTCCACCCGCCGGGTGGACTCCAGCGCCTCCGGTCCCTTGATCAGTACGCCGAACTGCGCGCCCCGCCCGGTGCCGACCAGCAGCGCGGTCGGCGTGGCCAGGCCCAGGGCGCACGGGCAGGCGATGATCAGCACCGCCACGGCGGCGGTGAAGGCCGCCGTCGGTCCGGCACCGGACCCCAGCCACCAGCCCAGCGTGCCGACGGCCAGGGCGATCACGATCGGGACGAAGATCCCGGAGATGCGGTCGGCGAGCCGCTGCGCGGCGGCCTTGCCGGTCTGTGCCTGCTCGACCAGCCGGGCCATCTGGGCGAGTTGGGTGTCGGCACCGACCCGGGTGGCGGTGACCACCAGGCGGCCACCGGCGTTGACGCAGCCGCCGACCACGGTGTCGCCGACCCCCACCTCGACCGGTACCGACTCACCGGTGACCATGCTGGCGTCGACCGCCGAGGTGCCCTCGTGCACCGTGCCGTCGGTGGCGATCTTCTCGCCGGGCCGCACCACGAACCGGTCCCCCACCGCGAGTTCGTCGACCGGGATCCGGATCTCCATCCCGTCGCGCAGCACGGCGACGTCCTTGGCGCCCAGCTCCAGCAACGCCCGCAGCGCCGCGCCCGCGGTGCGCTTCGCGCGAGCCTCGAAGTACCGACCGGCGAGGATGAACGCGGTGACTCCGGCCGCCGCCTCCAGATAGATGTGGCCGGTGCCGTCGGTCCGGCTGATCGCGAAGCTGAACGGGTGGGTCATGCCGGGCGTGCCGGCGGTCCCCAGGAACAGCGCCCAGACCGACCAGCCGAACGCGGCGAGCGTGCCCACCGAGACCAGCGTGTCCATGGTCGCCGCGCCGTGCCGCAGGTTGACCAGGGCGGCCCGGTGGAACGGCAGACCGCCGTAGACCACCACCGGGGCGGCCAGCGTCAGCGACAGCCACTGCCAGTAGGTGAACTGCCAGGCCGGCACCATGGCCAACGCGATCACCGGCACGGTCAACACCACCGACACCCAGAGCCGGGTACGCAGTACCCGCAGCTCGTCCACCGGCTCGGCGGCCGGCGGCGGATCCTGTCGGGGCGGCGGCACCGCCGCCGTGTAGCCGGTCTTCTCGACCGTGGCGATCAACTCCTGCGGGGTGACCGGGTCGGCGTAGGAGACGGTGGCCTTCTCGGTGGCGTAGTTGACGCTGGCCTGCACGCCGTCCAGGCGATTCAGCTTCTTCTCGATGCGGGCGGCGCAGGACGCGCAGGTCATGCCGCCGATGGACAACTCGATCAGGTTCGCTGCGGTGGGCAGGGGTCGACTCGTGGTCATGGCTGGTCCCTCAGTCGTGCCCGTGTCCGGGCGTACCGTGCCCGTCGTGCGGTGCGGCGGTGGGGCCGACCGGGACGTGCACCGGATCGCCGACGTGCACGGTGAACTCGGCGGTGCGTACCACCCCGCCGTGGCGGAAGTCGAGATAGAGCCGGTAGGCACCGGCGGACGGGAACTCGGTGGCGAAGCTCACCCGTGGCCCGGGTGGGGTGTGCCCGTCGCCCGGCACCCCCTCCGGGTGCACGTGCAGGTACGCCAGGTCACCCTGCCGCAGCGCGACCAGGTGCCCGTACGCCCCGAGGTACGGCTCCAGGTCGGTGACGGGTACGCCGTCGCGCGCGACGGTCAGCGTCAGCGTGGACGGGTGGCCCGGCTGCGGCGTGCCGTCCAGGGTCACCGTGTAGCCGTCGACCGTGGCGGTGCGGGCCGGGGCGGGCAACGGCTGCTCGGTCAGCGCGCCGGGGACGGTCACGTCGACACCGAGCGTCAGCGGCTCGTCGCCGGTCGGGGTGAAGTCGGCGAACGCCCGCCACACCCCGGGCCCGGTCAGCGGCGTGGCGACCCGCCAGGTGCCGTCCGGCGTCAGCTCGGGGTGCACGTGGCGGAAGCCGGAGAGGTCACGCCGGGCGACGATCAGGTGCATCGGCTTGTCGTGCACCACGTCGTACCCGGTCACCGGCCGGTTGTCCGGCCCGGTGATCCGGAAGGCGAACTCCCCGGCCGGGGCGTCGACCGGCACGAGGGTGTGGCCGCGCTCGGAGACGAGCAGCCCGCCGGGCAGGTGCCCGGCCGCGCCCGCGTCGTGTCCGGCGTCCTCGTCGTGTCCGCCCTGGTCCGGCCCGTCGCCGTGACCGGCCGCGCCCACGTGGCCGGGCACGGCGATCGGGTCCGTCGGGCCGGTCACCTGACCCACCCCGTACGCGGCGGCGAACACCGCCGCGAGGCCGAGCGCGAAGCCGCTCACCTTCGTCGCCATGTTCATCGGGTCACCTCGGTCTCCGGTCGCCTCAGGCGGCGACCAACTCGTAGCCGGCCTCGTCGACGGCGGCCCGGACGGCGGCCGGGTCCAGGGGCTGCTCGCTGGTGACGGTGACCTGGCCGCTGGCCAGGTCGACCCGGACGTCGGCGACGCCGGGGAGCGCGCCGACCTCGGCGCTGACCGCGCTGACGCAGTGGCCGCAGGTCATGCCCTGCACCTGGTACGTCGTGGTGACCATGGCAACTCTCCTCTCCGGGCCCGTCCAGCCGGGCCGGGCACCCCGTCGAATACCCTCGGGGGGTATCCACGACGGTGACCGTACCATACCCCCAGGGGGTACGTTATCCTCGTGTTCATGAGCACACCCGCGCAGATCCGTGGCTACACCGCCAGCAAGGACCAACTGCTCGCCCGGCTGCGTCGTGTCGAGGGTCAGGTACGCGGCGTGGAGAAGATGGTCGACGAGGACCGCTACTGCATCGACGTGCTCACCCAGATCTCCGCGATCCAGGCCGCGCTGGACAAGGTCGCGCTCGGCCTGCTCGACGGGCACGCCCGGCACTGCATGCACGAGGGCGCCGCCGAGGGCCGCGCCGACGAGATGGCCTCCGAGATGATGGCCGCCGTCGGTCGCCTGATGAAGCGCGGCTGACCCGCCCCACCCGTACGCCCGGCCGGGTGTCGTCTCCCCGGCACCCGGCTTGCGACACACGCTCGCGACCTGCGTTCCGATGCCGATCTGGCTACCATTCGCCACGATGGCCAGCCGGACCCGCCCGCACGGTACGCAGCCATCCTGCCACGCTCGGGCCATTCCGGATGCCCGCCGCGGCGGCCTGTCGGCGTCGCTGAACCATCTCGACCGCCGGTACGTAGTTCGCCTTGGAATCGTTGGGAGACAATGAATGGGCGCCGACCACACCCGTTCCGCTCCGCCCACCCCACCCCGGGTGCGGCGGATCCTCATCGTGACGGTGGTCCCCCTCTTCCTCGTCACCCTGGTCGCCGCGCTCGTGCTCTGGCCCTCGGACCCACCCCGACCCGAGGCCGCCGACGACCTGCCCCGCTACCACGGCACGGTCACCCGGGTGGTGAACGAGCCCTGCCCACCGAACCCGGTCGTGCCCGAGGGCACCCCGACCACGGCCGGGCGGCAGTGCGGCACGGTGACCGTCCGGGTCGACAGCGGCCCGGACGAAGGTCAGGACGTGCAGACGCCGCTGCCGGACGGGCCGGGAGCGCCCTCGGTCAGCGTCGGCGACGCGATCATCCTGGTCTCCCTGATCGATCCCGAGGACCCCTCGATCAGCTCCTACAACATCGCCGAGCACCAGCGGGGCAAGCCGCTGATCTGGCTCGCGGTGCTGTTCGCCGCCGCCATCGTGGCCTTCGGACGGCTACGCGGCCTGGCCGCGCTGGGCGGCCTGGCGGCCAGTTTCGCCATCCTGATCACCTTCGTGCTGCCCGGCATCAGCGCCGGTCAGCCGCCGCTGGTGGTGGCCATCGTCGGCGCGGCACTGATCATGTTCGTGGTGCTGTACCTGACGCACGGCATCTCGGCACAGACCTCGGTGGCCGTCCTCGGCACCCTCGGCAGCCTGGTGCTCACCGGCCTGCTCGGGCTGGCTGCCACCCGGGCCACCCACCTGACCGGCTTCGGCAGCGAGGACGCCACCACGCTGTCCATGTTCCGGGGCGACGTCGACCTGCACGGCCTGCTGCTCGCCGGCATCATCATCGGCTCGCTCGGCGTGCTCGACGACGTCACGGTGACCCAGGCCGCCGCGGTGACCGAGCTGCGGCACGCCAATCCGGGTTTCACCCGCCGGGAGCTGTACCGGTCGGCGACCCGGGTCGGCCGGGCCCACATCGCCTCGGTGGTGAACACCATCGTGCTGGCGTACGCGGGCGCGTCGCTGCCGCTGCTGCTCCTGCTCACCGCCGACAGCCGCGCGCTCGGCCAGATCATCACCAGCGAGTTCCTCACCCAGGAGATCGTCCGCAGCGTGGTGGCCACGCTGGGGCTGGTCGCCGCCGTACCGCTGACGACCGCACTGGCCGCGCTGGTGGTCACCGCCGGGCGGCGGGACACGCCGGAACCCGGCGGCCCCGACGACGGGCCGGACGGCGACGGTCCCACTCCCCCGACTCCCCGGCCCGGCATCGACCGGACCGAGGCCCTGCACGCGCTGAGCACCGCGCGTGTGCGTGACACACCCCCCGCCACCGGATCGCGGTGGCCCGACCCGGACAGGAGCACGGACACCACATGGTGACACCCCGCAGCGTGACCGCCCCTGCCGACACGGTTCGTGCCCGTGTCGTTGGTCACTCATCGCGATTACGAAATGACGCATCTGGCCGGGTTCGGGGCGTAGAGACTGACATCGACCGTCGGGTAACCTCACTGCCGGTCACCGCCGAAGGCGCGCACCGGCGCCTGCGGTGCCACCGCCCAATCGCCGCGAGGCGAGCCGGGGACCCAGGTAGGTGGGGTGAATCCGCGTCAGCGGTAGGGGCCACTTCCGTTCCGAACCCGTCAGCTAACCCGGTCGGCGGTCGATGGAAGGGAAAGAAGTGACGGCACCCCTACGCCGCTGGATGACACCCGTGGTGGCCGTGTTCGCCGCGTTCGCCGTGTTCGCCGGCCCCCTGCCGGCCATGGCCGCGCCGAACCCACCCGCTCCGGCCGAGCACGACGACGACCCGCCGATGCTCAACGACCTGATCGAGTCGGCGAACCGCGACTTCTCCAAGGCCAAGAACCAACTGGACAAGTCCAAGAAGCGACAGCTCAAGCTCGACCTCGAACTGCGCCGCGCAGAGGCCGACCTGGAAGCGCTCAGGCCACAGGTCGCCGAGATCGCGACGCAGTCGTACCGGACCGGCCGGGTGGGCGCGATAGCGATGTTGTTGCAGAGCAACGCTCCGGACTCGTTCATGGACCGGGCCTCCGCCCTCGACGAGTTGAACCTGTTCAACGACAAGAAGTTGGGCGAGGTCAACACGGTCCGGGAGCGCGCCGACCGGGCCAAGCTCGCGTCCGACGCCGAGGTGCGCGAACAGCAGAAGCTGACCAACGACATGGCGCGCAAGAAGACCGAGGCGGAGAAGTCGCTCCGCCTGGTCGGTGGCGAGAGCCTGACCGGCGGCCTGGTGGCCGCGACCTCGCCGGTCGCCCGGGTGGCCCCGAACCGTGCCTCGGACGGGAGCTGGAAGCCGGAGTCGTGCAGCCAGAACGACCCGACCACGTCGGGCTGCATCACGCCGCGCACGCTGCACATGTACAAGGAGGTCAAGCGCGCCGGCTTCAACCGCTTCGTCGGCTGCTGGCGGCCCGGTGACAAGTTCGAGCACCCCAAGGGCCGGGCGTGTGACTGGTCGTTGCAGAACAGCGGGTTCAGCCCCTGGCACAACAACGACACCCGGATCTACGGCAACAACCTGGCGGCCTTCCTGGTCCGCAACGCCGACCGGCTCGGCATCTACTACGTGATCTGGAACCGGCAGATCTGGTTCCCGACCGAGAACCGGTGGCGGTCCTACAGCGGCCCGTCCAACCACACGGACCACGTGCACGTGTCGCTGCTCTGAGCAGCGTCCCGGTGACCCGCGAGGGCCGCTCCGCCGTCCGGCGGAGCGGCCCTCGTCGTACGTGTCGGTGCGTGGCCCGGCGGGTCAGCCCACGGGCGTGACCACACCCGCCATCTCGGCGGGCTCCGCCGCGACGGTCCGCACCTCACCGGCGGCCAGCCGGTACGACATGCCCACCACCGCGCACCCGCCCGCGGCCACCTCGGCGGCCAGCGCCTCGGACGACTCCAGCATCGCCTCGACGGTCTGCGCGATGTGGATGTCGACGATCGCGTCCAGGTCGTCGATCCCCGCCTGCTCGGCCCGGCGCAGGCTGGGCACCACCGCGTCCACCACGGCACGCAGGTGCCCCGACGGCGCGGTGCCGGTGGCCGCCGCAGCCCGGGCCGCCTGGACGGCACCGCACGAGTCGTGCCCGAGCACCACCACCAGCGGCGTACGCAGCACGCTCACCGCGTACTCGACGCTGCCCAGCACCTCGGGGCCGATGGTGTGTCCGGCGGTCCGGATCACGAAGAGATCACCCAGCCCACGGTCGAAGATGATCTCCGCAGCGAGCCGGGAGTCGGAGCAGCCCACGATCACCGCGAAGGGGTGCTGCTCGGCGGCGACCGCGGCCCGGTGGCTGGCGTTCTGGTTGGGGTGCCGCAGCGTGTCGGTGACGAACCGACGGTTACCGGCGATCAACTCGGCGAGGGCCCGCTCCCGCGAGCCGGGAAGGTCTGCGGTCAGGTACTCGCGTTCGGGACCGGGCTGGGCCCCGATCGTTCCGGGTCGACTCATCCGGCGTCACCTCGTCTCTCGGTGGAATGCCTGGTCATCCCGGCCGGCGCTGGCCACGGACCGCCACCAACCGTCACACGCAGCGCAAGGCACGTCAAGCTATGCGTGATCTGCATTTCATGTATTCCAGAACGCTTGCCAATCGCAGCGTACGGGCGCGAGCGCAGCCCCGGAGCGTGACGGGGGCAGGCCATACGATGGCGGGCATGGCGACCTCAGACGAGCGAGAAAGCACCCGAAACTGGACTTTCTTGACAAACCATGCACACGTGCTGCTCGCCATCGCCCGCAACCCGACCGCCCGGCTGCGCGACGTCGCCAGCGAGGTGGGCGTCACCGAACGCGCCGCCCAGGCCATCGTCGCCGACCTGGAGGCGGGCGGCTATCTGCACCGCACCCGGGTGGGTCGCCGCAACGAGTACACCCTCAACCCGGCCGGCCGGTTCCGCCACCCGGCCGAGGCCGACCGCCAGGTCGGCGACCTGCTGGCCCTGTTCACCGACTGACCCGACCTGCCATCCACAGTGGACTACGTGGCGTGGTTCACCGACCGGATTCCGCTCGGGCCCATGCGTTCTGGGCACGGGGACGATAGGTTGGACTCGTGTCGTCCGTCGCGCTCGCCCGTCCCCTGTGGCCGGCGACGCTGCGCACGTTGCGGGAGCTGACCCGACTCGCGCTGGCCGCCCTCGTGCTGGCGGTCGGCCTCGGCACCGCCGCCGACCTGCCGCTGCGCCCGGCCGGCGACCAGACGGCCCACGCCGTCGCCGGTCATCACGCCTGGTCCGTCACCGCCGACCTGCCGACCTGGCCGGGCACCGTCGCACCGGTCACCGAGCAGGTGCGGGCCTCCGGCACGCTGTCGACGTCACCGACGCAGCACACGGCCCCGACCGCGCCGCCGACCCGGCCCGCGCCCTCCGCCGGGGCCGGCTCGGCCGCCACCACCACGGTCCACCGGCTCGCCGCGCCACGCCCCGCCGTCGGCCACGGCGAGCCGACCCGGCGCGGCCCACCGGCCGCCTGACCGACGGCCCGCCTCAGGACGCCCCACCGGCCCACGCGACCGTCCGCCGACCCGGCCCGAACGCCGGACCCGGCCGACGCACCGGCGCCGACCGCCCCGGGCACTCGCGGACCCGCGCACCGTCCTGTCGCCGCCTCGGCGACCACAGACCTTCCCCCAGTCGACGACCCTCATCCGACCGCGAGAGGTGTTGATGATGCGAACCGCTCTCTCCCACGTCCTGCCCGACGTCCCCCTGGCCGCCGTGATCTGGCTGAGCCTGCTCGGCGTGGTGATCCTCGCCATCGCCGCCCTGCTGCTGCGCCCCCGCCACCTCCTGCGGTTCGACGCGGGCGCCCGGATCCGCGAGGCGGCGCTGCCGAGTCGCACCGAGCACACCGAGGAACAGCGGGACCAGGATCGCTGGGCGGAGGAGGTGGCCGTCGCCGCCGACCGGGCCGACGCGACGGCCCGTCGCCGCCGCGAGGAGTGGCTCACCGCGCAGGACGAGGCCGAACGAGCGTGGCAGACGTACGAGAAGGCGGAGGCGGACGTCCGCCGGCTCACCGCGGCGACCGGGATGCCGCTGCCGCAGACCCCGCGCACCCCCGCCGAGTACGCCGACCGGGAGCGCTGGCTGCACCGGGCGGCCATGGAGGCGTACTGGCGGCGGGAGCTGTCGGTGGAACAGCTCAGCGACGTCTTCGCCCACCGGGGCTGGGACCCGCGACTGCACCCGGTCGAGCAGGAGCTGGCGCTGCGCCGGGCGGTACGCGACCACCTCTTCGCGCGCCAGCAGGCGGCCCACGAGCAGGCGCAGGAGCGCTGGCGAGCCGCCGAGCTGGCCGCCGCAGCGGCACGCAGCCTGCGCGACGAGGCCCTCTCCGCACTGCTGCCGCAGGTCGATGAGCGCGAGTCGGTGCTGCCGTTGACCGCGCTCGGCGGCGTCGAGCAGACCCGCGAGATGCCCATCGTGGTCGGTGGGCGGGCGGCACCCGCGTACCGACCGGTTCTGCCGTGACAGGCAGATAGCGCGAACCTCCTCCGGCGCGTCGAGCGGGAACCTAGCGTGGACCGGTGTCGGACGGGCACCGTCCGGGTACCGACCTCGCCGGGAAGAGGAGGCCGACGTGGTCGCACGGGGTGACGGGCTCAGGCCCGAGGAGTCGACGCGGCGCAGTGCCGGGCCGAGACAGACCTGGGCGGCCCTGCCCTGGCTGGTGCGTACGGCGGTGGTCTGGAGCGCCTGCCTGGTGGTCATCGCCGCCGGCCTCTACCTGCTGGCCCGGATCACCATGCTCGTCACGCCGCTGGCCATCGCGCTGGCCGCCACCTTCTTCCTGGCCGCGCTGCTCGATCCGGTCCAACTCGCGTTGCGCCGCCTGCGACTGCCCGCCGCGCTGGCCGCCCTGCTCACCGTCCTGCTCCTGCTCGGCGTCCTGTTCGGCGTGGGCGTGCTGGTCTGGAACATGACCGCCGGCCAGTTCAGCGAGCTGGGCGACGAACTGCGGGAGGGCCTGGAACGCAGCCGCGACTTCGTCACCTCCACCCTGCCGGTCACCGACGAGCAGCTCGACGGCCTCGTCGACCAGCTCCGCCAGGCGCTCAGCCAGCAGGAGGTCGACCCGGTCGCCAGCGCGCAGACGGTGGCCGAGGTCTTCGGCTCCATCCTGCTCGCCCTGGTGCTGCTCTTCTTCCTGCTCAAGGACGGCCGGTCGATGTGGCACTGGACGCTGCGCCGGGCGGGTGGACCCAACCGGGAGATCGCCGCCGAGGCGGGCCGCGTCGGCTGGCGCACGCTCGGCTCGTACAGCCGGGGCACGATGCTGATCGCGGCGATCGACGCCATCGGTATCGGTCTGGCGCTGGTGCTGCTCGGGGTGCCGTTGGCCTTCCCGCTGGCGTTGATCACCTTCTTCGGCGGCTTCGTGCCGATCATCGGCGCCACCGTGGCCGGTGCGGTCGCGGTGCTGGTGGCGCTGGCCGCCAACGGCCCCACCACCGCACTGCTCACCCTGGCCGCAGTGATCGCCGTGCAACAGATCGAGGGCAACCTGCTCGAACCACTGATCATGAAGCGGCAGGTCCGGTTGCACCCGGTGGTGATCCTGCTCGCGGTCACCGCCGGCACGCTCATCGCCGGCATCGCCGGTGCCTTCGTCGCGGTCCCGATCGCCGCCGTCGTCTGGCGGGTCGTCGACAGCGTGCAACAGCAGCGCCAGACCGCTGCGGCGAAGCAACGGTGGTCGAGGATCATCCGGGGGCGCACGGCTCGGTCCCGGGCCCGCCGGACGGTCCGCAAGGTCTGACCTCAGCTTCGCGCATAGACCCGAGGATTCAGGTGGTCGCGGAACCAGCCGGCCGCCGCGTCGGCCACCTGTTCCAGCGTCCCGGGTTCGGCGAAGAGATGCGTCGCACCGGGCACCACCCGCAGCTCGGTCGGCGCGGTCATCCGGTCCCGGGCCTGCTCGTTGAGCGTGATCACCTGCTCGTCCCGGCCGCCGACGAGCAGCAGGGTGGGGGCGTGCACCTCGCCCAGGGCGGCTCCGGCCAGATCGGGCCGACCGCCTCGGGACACCACGGCACGGACCACGTCGGGCCGCCGCGTCGCCGCGATCAGGGCGGCGGCGGCACCCGTGCTGGCGCCGAAGAGGCCGATCGGCACCGCGCCGAAGGGCCGCTCGGCGACCAGCCAGTCCAGGGTCGTGGCCAGCCGGTCGGCCAACAGTCCGATGTCGAAGCGCAGCTCGGCGGTGACCGCGTCCACCTCGTCCTCGTCGGAGGTGAGCAGGTCGACCAGCACGGTGCGGAGCCCGTCCGAGGTGAGCCGGTGGGCCACCGAGACGTTGCGGGGACTGTGCCGGGAACTGCCGCTGCCGTGCGCGAACAACACCGCGCCGGTCGCCCCGGTCGGCACCAGCAGGTCGGCTGTCAGGTCCACCGCACCCGCCGGGATCGTCACCTCGCCACCGCGTACGTCCATCTCGCCTCCCGGCCCCTCGCATACCCCGGTCGGCGCACCGCACGCGCGTTTGTGGCTCGGGACGGCGGGTAGCCGACGGGAGACCGCAGACGGACCGACGCCTGTGGCGTCGGCGAGCAGATCGCGAGGACCGTCATGCCGCATCACCGTGAGCCCGTGCAGAAGGCCGCCGATCGCGAGCGGCGCGAACAGGACACCCGACGCGGACGGGACTGGGCGGACGAGGCGGCCCAGGCACGTGACGCCGACGATCCCCGGGCGAGGACGCCGCACGACGCCACCGGCCGCCCGTCCCAGGGCGAGCCGATCTGAGCGGCGTCGACCGACGGTCCGCCGGTCGAGCAGACCGGCGGACCGCTGATCGAGCAGACCGGCGGACCGCTGATCGAGCAGGTCGACGGGTCGACGGGTCGAGCAGGTCGACGGCCCCTGTCGAGCTGACCGCGTCGACGGATCGGCGGGCCGCCGCGACGCGACTCAGGTGGGCGGCTCCGGGAGCCGGAGCAGCGGTGCCCGACCCGGGGCCTGCTCAGGCGTCGGCAGGTCCTCGGCAGCCGGCGGGATCGGTACGGTGACCGCCTCGTCGCAGGTGACGCGGATCGACTTGCCGTAGTGGCGGACCTCCATCACCGCGTCGTGGGCGGCGTGGTGCAGCGAGTACGTCGTCTCGTGCGGATGCACGTCGACGCGGAGCCGCATGCCGCACCACTGGAGCGAGAACGACAACCGGCTCAACCCGCTGGACAGGCGTGGCGCGAACGACGGCACTCCGTCATGGTCCCGCAGGCCCCCGAAGCCGGCCACGAGTGCGATCCACGCCCCGGCGAGCGAGGCCATGTGCACCCCGTCGCGGGTGTTCTCGTTCAGGTCGTGCAGGTCCATCAGCGCGGCCTCGCGCAGATAGCTGTGCGCCAACTCGGGATAGCCGACGTCGGCCGCCAGCACCGCCTGGGTGCAGGCGGAGAGCGAGGAGTCCCGGACGGTACGCCGCTCGTAGTAGAGGAAGTTGCGCAACTTCTCCTCGGGCGTGAACGCGTCCCCGCGCCAGTGCATCGCCAGCACCAGGTCGGCCTGCTTGACCACCTGCTTGCGGTACAGGTCGAAGTACGGGTAGTGCAGCAGCAGCGGGTACTTGTCCGACGGGGTGTCGACGAAGTCCCACTCCTGGAGCCGGGTGAAGCCCTCCACCTGCTGGTGCACGTCGATCTCGTCGTCGTACGGGATGTGCATGGCCGACGCGGCGTCGCGCCAGGCGGCGGCCTCCTCGTCGGTGACGCCGAGATGGAACGCGTCGTCGCGGTAGCGCATCGCCACCTCGGCGGCGGTCTGTAGGTTCCGCTGGGCCATCAGGTTCGTGTAGATGTTGTCGTTCTTCACCGCGGTGTACTCGTCCGGGCCGGTCACCCCGTCGATGTGGAACTGGCCGTTGCGGTCGTGGTGCCCGAGCGAACGCCACAGCCGGGCGGTCTCCACCAGCAGGGTCAGCCCGATCTCCCGCTCCAGTTGCCGGTCGCCGCTGACCAGCACGTACCGCCGCAGCGCGTCGGCGATACCCGCGGCGACGTGGAACGCGGCGGTGCCCGCCGGCCAGTAGCCGGACGACTCCGACCCGCCGATGGTGCGCCAGGGGAAGGCCGCACCCTGGAGGTTGAGCGTCCGGGCCCGCTCGTGTGCCTGCTCCAGTGTGGAGAACCGCCAGTACAGCGCGTCCCGCACCGCTGCCGGATGGGTGTACGTGAGCACCGGCAGCACGAACATCTCGGTGTCCCAGAACGCGTGCCCGTCGTACCCGGGACCGGTGAGCCCCTTGGCGCTGATCGGCCGCCGTTCCGCGCGGGCACCGGCCTGGAGCACGTGGAACAGCCCGAACCGGACCGCCTGCTGCACCTCCGGATCGCCCTCGACCTCCACGTCGGCGGCGTCCCAGAACTCGTCCAGGTATTCCCGCTGCTCCCGGACCAGACCGTCCCAGCCGTCCAGTCGCGCGGCGGCGAGCGCGGCACCGACCTGGTCCCGCAGGGCGGGCAACGACCGGCGGCTGGACCAGCCGTAGGTCAGGTACTTCACCACGCGGAGCGTCTGGCCCGGCTCCAGCACGCAACCGACGGTGGTCCGCACCCAGTCCTCGTACCCCTCGGACTCCACCGTGGTCCGTGCGGGCGAGTCGACCTCGTGCTCCATCGCGGCGGCGACCCGCAGGCCGGACACCTTGGTCCGGTGGATCAGCAGTCCACCGTCCTCGGTGGTCAACTCCTCCTCGGCCTCCAGCGGCGACTCCAGCACCGCGGCCACCCGGGGGTCGCGGCTCTGCGGCGGCAGCGTCTCGTTGGCCACCAGTTCCGACTGGACGATCAGCCGCAACGGCTTGCCGTCGGCCACTTCCACCTCGTAGCGGATGGCGGCGACCGAACGCTGCCGGAACGAGACCAGCCGGGTGGTGTTCACCCGCACCTCGCGTCCGGCGGGCGAGCGCCAGTGCAGCGAGCGGTGCAGCGTCCCGGCCCGCAGGTCGAGCACCCGCTCGTGGGCGAGCACCTCGCCGTACCGCACGTCGAGCGGCTCGTCGTCGACCAGCAGCCGGATCAGCTTGCCGTTGGTGACGTTGACGATCGTCTGACCGGACTCCGGAAAACCGAAACCCGCCTCCGCGTACGGCAGCGGGCGCAACTCGTAGAACGAGTTCAGGTACGTGCCGGGCAACCCGTGCGGCTCACCCTCGTCCAGGTTGCCGCGCAACCCGACGTGCCCGTTGGAGAGGGCGAACACCGACTCGGACTGGGCGAGCACGTCCATGTCGAGCCGGGTCTCCCGCACGTGCCACGGCTCGACCGGGTACGCGCGCTCCCGGATCATTCGTGCCGTCCGGCGAGCAGGTCGGCGAGGTCGGCGACCACCACGTCTGCGCCGTGCTTCCGCAACTCGTCGGCCTGACCGGCCCGGTCCACCCCCACCACGTACCCGAACCCGCCGGCCCTCCCGGCGGCGACACCGGCCAGCGCGTCCTCGAACACCACCGCGTGCGCGGGTTCGACGCCGAGCAGCTTCGCCCCGGCGAGGAAGGTGTCCGGCGCAGGCTTGCCGCGCAGCCCTTCGGCCCGTGCGGTCAGCCCGTCCACCCGGGCCTCCAGCAACGGCTCCAGCCCGGCGACGGCCAGTACGTCCCGGCCGTTGGCGCTGGCGGTGACCACCGCCCGACGCAGCCCCGCGTCCCGCACCGCCCTGAGGTACGCCACCGAGCCGGGGTAGACGTCCACTCCGGCGGTGCGCATCCGTTCCAGCACCAGCGTGTTCTTGCGGTTTCCCAGGCCGTACACGGTCTGCGCGCCCGGCGGGTCCTCCGGCGTACCCTCCGGCAGCGTGATGCCCCGCGAGGCGAGGAAGGTGCGGACGCCGTCCAGGCGGGGCCGCCCGTCGACGTACCGGTGGTAGTCCGGACCCGGGTCGAACGGACGGTAGGGCTCACCGGTGGTGGCCGCGTGCCGCCGCAGGAAGTCGTCGAAGGTCTCGGTCCAGGCGGCGTTGTGCAGCCGGGCGGTCTGCGTCAGCACACCGTCCAGGTCGAAGAGACAAGCGGTCACATGATCAGGCAGGCCGAGCACCGTACCAATCTATCCACGGTCACCAGCCCGCAAACGCACTTCGACCGACCTGGGCGCGGCGCGCAGTCGCTTCGACATCACGCCGGTGGGCGACGGCGGGCGGCTGCGCTTTTCCCACGTGGGCCGGCACGGGCCTCGTCAGTTCGGGCGCAGCGTCCAGATGACGGTCATCTCCGAGGTCGGCTTGCCCTCTGCGGTGGCGATCTCCACGCGTACCGGGAACTCCGGCCGCTCACCGGCCTCCAGCTCCGCGATCACCTCGGCCGGCGGGCGACCGAGCCGCGCCGTCGCCAGCACCGGGCCCAGGGCGAGCTTGCGGTACGCGATCTCGGCGCGCACCGCCAGCGGCGTGGCCCGGTCGAGCAGGTGGCCGAACGCGGCCATCACCACCGCGCCGGAGGCGGTCTCGCCGAGCGTGAACACGGCCCCGGCGTGCGGACCGCCGACGTGGTTGTGAGTGGCCGGCGAGTCGGGCAAGCGCACCACGGCCCGGACCGAGCCTTGCGCCTCCGGTGCCACCTCGACGAATTCGAAGCCGAGCGTACGGGCGAAGGGCACCGCCTGGAGCATGCCGGCGGCCACCTGCCGCGAGTCGATGGTCATGCCCGCACGCTACCGGCAGGTAACTTGACCGGCAAGGCCACGCGACGGGGCGGGGTCAGTGGCTCTTGGTGGACTGCACGAAGGCTCGCCAGGTGTCGGGCGTGAAGGTGAGCACCGGCCCCTGCCGGTCCTTGCTGTCGCGCACGCCGACGACCTGCGCCAGGTTGTCGGCCACCTCCACGCAGTCGCCCTGGTTGCCGCTGCCGCGGGTGCTCTTGCGCCAGATCGCACCGGTCAGGTCCATGCTTCCGCCGCCTCCGAGATCATCTTTAGAGGGGCCCCCTGAGGCAACGCCTCGGCCCGAACGGCCTCCCAGTGTTGCCGAAGCGAGTTTACGTCCACAGTGCGCTCCACGATGGTGCCGCGCATCTGGTTGTCGAGGTAGGCGATGTCGTCGCCCTCCGGCGGGGTGGCGATCACGAAGGCACCGTTCAGCCCCGGATACGCGCCCACCCCCTTCGGCACGATGTGCAGGTGCACCTTGATCCGACGCCCCACCTCCACCAGGTGCAGCAACTGCTCCCGCATCACCTTCGGCCCGCCGACCGGGCGCTCCAGCACCGTGTGGTCGAGCACCGCCACCAGCAGCGGCGGATTGGGCCGGGCGAGCACCTTCTGCCGGGCGAGCCGGGCGGCCAGCGGTGCCTCGACCTGGTCGCCGACGAGCTGACTCGCGCCCTCGTCGAGCGCGCGGGCGTACCCCTCGGTCTGACGGCATCAGGCTCTCCTTGAGGATCGCCTCCCGATCATCCGCGAGCCGCTCCTGGAGGCGCGCGTTAGCAGGGGACCCGTGCTATACCGCAGGCGCTAATAAGGTGCCCTTCCTTGCATCAGCGCCAGACGGCGCGGCGGGTTCCTCGCATCAGCGCCAGCCGACGTCGATGCGGTCGCCCCGGTCGTCGAAGAAGTGCAGGGCGTCCATCCGGACCTTGACGCTGAGCCGATGACCGGCGGAGACCGCCGGGTACGGCGCCAGTCGGACGGCCAACTCGGCCGGGCGGCGGTGGTGACGGCCCGGATCGTTCAGGACGCTGGTGTTGGTGCCGCCGGTCGGCGCGTGCCCGCCCTGCTCGACGGCGACCCGACCGGTGAACCGCTGCATCATCTGGCCGAACCGGCGCAGGCCACGCTGACCGAGCGGGGCGTCACCGTCGATCGGACCGCCGACCTCGTCGACCACGATCGCGGAGGCCCCGATGTCGAGGAAGGCCAGGGACTCGTGACCGTGGTGTTCGAGATAGCGGATCCGGCCCTGGAGGACGTCTCCGGAGGTGTCCGGAGCGACCGGGGTGAGCGCCTCCGCGCGCATGCCGACCACGATCCGCTCACCGTGGTAGTGCGCCACGGCCCGACTGCGGATGTCGTTCCAGGGCAGATAGAGCGCCTGCTCGCCGAGGGTCAGGGTGACGTACCGGTCGAGGTGGACGTAGACCGACGCCTCCAGCAGGTTCATCCGGGGGCTGCCGAGGAACGCGGCGACGTAGAGGGTGGCCGGGCGGCCGTACACCTGGGTGGGGGTGCCGACGTCCTGGAGGACGCCCTTGCGCATGATGGCGACCCGGTCCGCCATGGTCAGCGCCTCGGCCTGGTCGTGAGTGACGTAGACGGTGGTGACGCCCAGTTCCCGGGTCAGGCCGGAGATCTCGGCGCGCAGTTCCGCGCGCAGCCCACTGTCCAGGTTGGACAGCGGTTCGTCCATCAGGAACAGACCGGGGCGACGGACGATCGCCCGACCCATCGCGACGCGCTGTCGCTGCCCGCCGGAGAGCTGGCCGGGACGTCGGGCCAGCACGTCGCCGATGCCGAGGGCGCTGGCCACGTCGCCGACCCGCTCGCCGCGCGGGGTCGCTTCGACGCCGGCCAGCTTGAGCGGGAAGGCGATGTTGTCGTTGACGCTCATGTGCGGATAGAGGGCGAAGTCCTGGAAGACCATCGCGATCCGCCGTTCCCGGGGCGGTAGGTCGTTCGCCAGCTCGCCGTCGAGCAGCACCGCACCCGAGGACGGTTCCTCCAGCCCGGCGATCATCCGCAACACCGTGGACTTCCCACAGCCGGACGGCCCGAGCAGCACCATGAACTCGCCGTCGTTGACGTCGAGATTGATGGTGTCGACAGCGACGGTGCCGTCCCGGAAGACCTTTGTCACATCCTTGAGCGCGACGGTTGTCACCGTCTCCTCCCCCAGCTCGTCGGCGAACCCGAAATGACTGTGGCCAGGATCATGCGGCGAGCACATCGGGTAAACGTGCGATGTTCGAATCGTGACAGACCTATTACGGTCCATCGAATGACGGCGATTGCCCGGAAAGAGGGACTCAGGCGGCCGTCTCGCCCAGGAAGACCCGCCGGGCCACCCGCTCGGCCGCGTGCCCGTCCTCCAGCGCGCAGAAGCGTTCCCGGAACGCCGCCCGCGCCCCGTCGGCCTCCGGCGTCTCCAGCGCGCCGGACCGGAACACGTCGAGCAGGTCGGGGAAGGTACGCGCCACCGCGCCGGGCGCCTCGGCGGTGACGTCGAGGTAGACCCCCCGGGTCAGCCGGTACGCGTCCCAGTCCGGCGCGTAGACGACGATCGGCCGGTCCAGGACGGCGTAGTCGAACATCGCGGACGAGTAGTCGGTGACCAGCACGTCCGCTGCGAGATAGAGGTCCTCGACCCGGGGGTGGTCGCTGACGTCGAGGACCCGGGTCCGGCTGCTCGGGCCCGACGTCCGGCGCTCCCGGTCGTGGAAGTAGTGACTGCGCATCAGCAGCAGGCCGGACGGGCCGAGCGCGTCGAGGAACCGCTCCGGATCGAACGGTGGGCGGTAGCCGGGCAGGTGTTCCCGGTGCGTCGGGGCGTACAGGACCACCCGCTCGCCGAGGCCGACGCCCAACTCCGCGCGCAGCCGCAGGACCTCCTCGGCGCTCGCGGTCACCAACCGGTCGTTGCGGGGATAACCCACCTCCAGGGTCGTGTACGCGGCCGGATAGGCCCGCTCCCACATCTGCGTGGAGAAGCTGTTCGCGCTGACCGAGAAGTCCCACCTGTCCACCCGACGCAGCAGCCCGGCGAAGTCCACGCCGGTCGCGCCCAGCGGATACCGCTGCTGGTCCAGCCCCATCACCTTGACCGGGGTGCCGTGGTGGGTCTGCACGTGCACGGTGCCCGGGCGCTTGCGGACCGAGTCCGGGAAGTTGACGTTGTTGATCAGCCACCGGGCACGGGCCAGCACCCGGTGGTACGCGGGCGTACCGGCGACCACGTACTCGACCCCGTCGGGCAGCGTGTGCACCCGGTCCCGCCGGACGATCCAGACGCCCCGTACGTGCGGCGCCAGCCGCCGCGCCGCCTCGTACACGGCGGCCGGGTTGCAGGCGTACCCGCGATACCAGTACGCCGCGTACACGGCCAGGTTCTCGTCCACCGGGCGGCGGCGCTCGACCCACTGGTACTCGCGCAGCACGACGTCACGGGCCAGGCGTACGCCCCGACGGGCCGGTGGGCCCACCCGTCGTCGGGCCCGGCGGGCGATCCGGCGGGCCGCCTCCCCCGCGTGGCCGGTCGCCCGTAGTGCGCTGAACGTCCGCCACCGACCGGCCGCGACCAGCCGGTGCTTGAGCCCTTCGATCCCGTCCGGGATCCGATGGCCGCCGGGCGGACGGAAGCGGGCGTGGTCGATGGTGATCCGGGCGAAGAAGGTCGGCCGCAGGTCCGCCGGGATCCGCTCGTCGGTGCCGAGCACGGTCAGGTAGTGCCACATCATCCGGGCGAAGACCGCCGGTCGGAGTTCCTCGGCGCCGAGCCGGTCCAGGTCCCGGAACACGCGTCGCCACTGGCGGAACACCTCGAAGTGCCGCTCACCCTGGGTCTTCGTGATCGCCCCGGCCCGCCGCTGCCGGTAGTTGACGCAGACCACGTCGAGCACGCCGATCCGGTCCGCAGCCAGCAGCGCCGGATAGCTGAACGACACGTCCTCGTACCAGCCGGGGGCGAAACGCAGCCCGGCGTCGACGAGGAACCGCCGACGCAGCAGCCGGTTCCAGGCGGTGTGCAGCAGTTCCAGCGTCTCCGGTCGCTCGGCCAGCCGGAACGTCTCCGACCCCGGTGGCTCCGGGAAGACCTCCGCCATCGCGCTGGCGCTGACCCGGTCGTCCCAGTACGTGCGGACGTGGTCGACCAGCAGCACGTCGGGGCGGGTCTCGCGCAGGCGGGCGGCCACCTCGACCAGGCAACCGGGCGCGAGCCAGTCGTCACCGTCGACGAACCAGACGTACTCTCCGACGGCCAGGTCCAGCCCGACGTTGCGGGCCGGGCCGAGCCCGACGTTCTGGTCCAGCCGGACCGCCCGGACCCGGTCGTCGCGGGCGGCGTACTCGTCGAGGATCTCCCCGACCGCGTCCGGCGAGCAGTCGTCGATCCCGATCACCTCGATGTCGGCGATCGGCTGACCGAGGATCGAGTCCAGGCACTCCCGCAGGTAGCCCTGCACCCGGAAGGCCGGGACGACGAAGCTGATCAGCGTCATCGTCCCGGCCTCCCGTCAGAGCGTCGCGCCTTGTCGCGTACCCGCCGGTGCCCGGGTGGGACGGCTCGGCCGGACGAACCAGGCCAGCACCACACTTGCCACGAAGAGCACGAGAAGGTAGATACCGAGTGTAGCCAGACCAATACTCACGATTCCGGCGATCGCCGTCAGCGCCAGCAGCACCGACCGCCCCTCCCAGCCCAGCGTGGCCGAGTGCAGCGGCGGCGCGGGTTGCCGCTTCTCCAGCCGGGCGACCAGGTCGTAGTGGTGCAGGGTGAGCACGAAGAGGTACCCGAAGATCAGCCACGCGGGCGCGCCGCCGATCACCCCGACCGCGACGGCGAAGAGGAACTCGGCGGCCCGCAGCGCGGCCGGCACCAGCCAGTCCAGCGGCCCGTTGTGCGCCGCCCCGGTCCCCGCCGCAGCGGCCAGCAGCACCAGCAGCACCACCGGCACCGCCGCCCAGCGGAGCCAGGCAGCCGGATCGCCGCCGTCACCCACGCCGCCCAGCAGCGTCACCAGCACCAACCCTGCCGCGGCCAGCGCCGCGACCACCGCGAGGACCAGCGGCCCCGGCCGCCGCAGCACCGGCAGTCGGGTGGCCAGCGGACCGTCGTCGCGGTGCAGGGTCGCGTCGACCGTGTCCAGCACCGGCACCCACATCCAGCGGGCCCGCAGGGTACGCAGCGCGCCGGTGTACCCGAACGCCAACACCCCCCAGGTCAGCACCGCGAACAGGGCGATCCGCTGGTCGAACAGCGCGGCGGCCAGCGCGATCAGCGCCCACCGTTCCCCGATCGGGAAGACCACCGTGCGCTTGAGCCAGTACGAGAGCGACCCCGAGTCGGCCTGCACCCGGTTCGAGGCGGCGTTCAGCCGGTCACCGATGCCACCGCCGCCGCTGCCCGCCGCCTTCGGTCGACGGGCCGCCTCGTCGTGCAACACGCCGTACCAGGCGTCGGTCATGTGCCGCACCGTCTGGAGGGTCATCGCGGCGATGGCCAACGCCCATCCGTACCGGAACCCGGCCGCCGTGGCACCCCACCCGAGACCCGCGTAGACCAGGTACTCCTTGGCCCGGTCGGCCATCGTGTCCAGCCAGCCGCCCCAGGCGCTGAAGTTGCGCGTGTAGCGGGCGAGCTGACCGTCCACACAGTCGAGCACGAAGCCGAGATAGAGCAGGACCGCACCGCCGACCAGCGCCGGTCGGCCACCGGCGGCGAACAATGCGGCGGCGGCGACCGCGAAGGCCACCGAGATCATGGTGACCGCCGTCGGGCTCAGCCCCAACCGGGCGCAGACCTTGGTGACCTGCGGCGACCAGGTGCTGACGAAGTACGTGGTGAAGAAGTCGTCCTTCTCCTTCACCGAGAGCCGCAACTCGGCCCGGTCCTCGTCGACGGCGGCCACCGCCGCCTCGGCGGCGGCCAGCCCGCTCGCGTCGTCGACCCGGTGCGCGACCAGCAGGCGTACCCGGTGGGCGAAGACCAGCGTCCCCTGCCCGGCGAGGCCCGCCAAGACCCGGTCCACCGCCGGGCCCGGGGCCTGCGCGTCGGTGCCGGCCGCGCGGGCGGCGGCCACGAGCGCCGGTACGTCGTCCCGACCGACCCGCACCGCACCTCCGAAGACGCCGGTGGCCTCACCGTCGAGCCGCTCGACCGGACCGGCGTCGACCACCTGTCCGCGCTCCTCGCGCACCACGGTCCGGCCACCGCCGGGCGGGTCGGTGAGCACCAACGCCACGGTCGGACCGACCGGGCTGGTCACCAGATGCCGCAGCACGGCGGTGTGCGCCACCAGGTCCGCACCGCTGAGCACCACCGGGCCGCCCGCCGTCGCGGCCAGGTCCGCGACCTCGTCCAGGGTCGCGGCGAACCGCACGTCGGCCACCCCGGCCCGCCGCCACTGCTCGGCCAGCCGGTCCGCCGTGGAGCCGCCCGGCACCGCACCCGTGGGCAGGCTCGCGGCCGGCGACCCGGCGGCGAGCACGATCGCGAGCGTCACCGGGGAACCGCGTCGTGGTACGCGGCCAGCGCCTCGGCGATGGTGCCGTCGACGCTCAACCGGCCGCCGTCGAGGAAGAGTCCTCGACGGCAGAACCGGGTCAGGTCCTTTTCGTTGTGTGAGACCAGCACCAGAGTGCGCCCCTCCCCGAGCAGACGATCGATGGTCGTGTAGCACTTCTTGCGGAACTCGGCGTCACCCACCGCCGTCACCTCGTCCATCAGCAGGATGGGGTGCGGCAGGTGAGAGATGATCGCGAACCCGAGCCGGACCTTCATCCCGGACGAGTAGTGCCGTACCGAGGTGTCGATGGCCCGTTCCACCTGCTCACCGGCGAACGAGACGATGTCGTCGAAGTGCCGCTTCAGGTATCCCGACGACAACCCGTGCAACCCGCCCACCAGGTACAGGTTCTCCCGCCCGGTCAGGTCGTTGGAGAAGCCGGCGGAGAGTTCCAGCAGCGGCGCGACGTCGCCCCGGACCCGGATCCGCCCCTCGTCCGGAATCAGCACCCCGGCGATCAGGCGCAACAGGGTGCTCTTGCCGGTGCCGTTACGGCCGATCACGCCGAGCGTCTCGCCCGGCGCGACCGAGAAGGAGACGTCCCGCAGCGGCCAGAACCGGCCGTCGGAGGCGCCGCGCGTACCCCGGTGGATGAACAGCTCGCGCAGCCGCAACTGGCGACGGCGGTTGCGGACGAACCGGATGCCGATCCCCTCCGCCTCGATGATCGCGTCGGTCATCAGAGTTCCTTGAGCACGGCGGGTTCGAGCCGACGGAACGTCCACCAGCCGACCACCAGGACCAGCAGGCTGATGCCGACGGTGGTGGCGAGCATCCGGGCGTCCGGGAACTCGTCCGGATACCAGACCGCGTGGTGGAGCTGGAAGATCCCGACCAGCGGGTTGAGTTCGTAGCCCAGCTTGAGCCACCCGGGCAGGCCGGAGTCCCGGACCAGGCTCAGTGGATAGATGATCGGCGTGGCGTAGAACAACACCCGGATGACCAGACGCATGAACCGCTCCACGTCGCGCATCAGCACGTTCGCCGCCGACAGCAGCAGCGCCAACCCGACCAGCAGAGTGGCCTGCACCAGCACCGCCAGCGGCAGGGCGAGCAGCGACCAACCCGGGTCGATCCGGCCGTCGGCGGCGTACCAGATCGCGATGGCCGCCAGGATCGGCAGGCCGGCGGCGTACTCGGCGAAGCGCCCGGTGACCCGGCCGATTGGGAAGACCTGCCGGGGTACGTTCATCGTGGTGATCAACCGGGACTGGCCGGTCAGCGCGTTGGTCGCCTCGCTCAACGCCGAACTGGTCCACATCCAGGCGAAGATCCCGGTGATCAGGAACAGCGGGTACGACCCGGCGGCCTCGCCGAGGTGCCGGTTGGTGTCCCGGGAGTACAGGACGCCGAAGACGAACCAGTAGATCGCCCCCATGCCCAGCGGCTCGATCAACGACCAGAGGTACCCCAGCACGGACTGCTGGTACTTGACCGCGAGATCACGTCGGACCAGGATGCGCAGCGAATTGCGGTGCGACCACAACGCCCCCACGCCAGAGGTCACCGCCGTCTCCCGCCTGCTGAACGGACGACAGGTTAGCAGCCGGTGAACGTCCTCCGCTCAGCACTCGATCACGTTGACCGCGAGGCCGCCGCGCGCCGTCTCCTTGTACTTGACCTTCATGTCGGCACCGGTCTCGCGCATGGTCTTGATGACCTTGTCGAGCGACACGGCGTGCACCCCGTCGCCGCGCAACGCGAGCCGGGCGGCGGTGATCGCCTTGATGCTAGCCACCGCATTGCGCTCGATGCACGGTATCTGCACCAGGCCCCCGACCGGGTCACAGGTCAACCCGAGGTTGTGCTCCATGCCGATCTCCGCGGCGTTCTCCACCTGGGCCGGCGTGCCGCCCAGCGCCTCGGCCAGCCCAGCGGCGGCCATCGAGCACGCCGAGCCGACCTCGCCCTGGCAGCCCACCTCGGCCCCGGAGATCGACGCGTTCTCCTTGAACAGCACCCCGATCGCCCCGGCCGCCAGCAGGAACCGCAGCACCCCCTCGTCGGAGGCCCCCGGCACGAACCGCGTGTAGTAGTGCAACACCGCCGGGATGATCCCCGCCGCGCCGTTGGTCGGCGCGGTCACCACCCGGCCGCCAGCCGCGTTCTCCTCGTTGACCGCCAGGGCGAACAGCGTCACCCAGTCCATCACGTGCAGCGGATCCCCGTCCGGGACCACCGTGTCGGTCTCCAGGCTGCGGCGCAGCTCGGCCGCGCGGCGGCGCACCTGCAATCCGCCCGGCAGCGTGCCGTCCCGGGAACAGCCGCGCTCCACGCACTCGCGCATCACCCGCCAGATGTCCAGCAGCCCGGCCCGTACGTCCGCCTCGGACCGCCAGGACACCTCGTTGGCGAGCATCACCCCGCTGATCGACAGGCCCGTCGCGGCGGTCACGTCGAGCAGTTGCGCGCCGGTCAGGAAGGGATACCGCACCGGCGTGACGTCGGGCTTGATCCGATCCGCCCCGGCCGCCGCCTCGTCCACCACGAACCCGCCGCCGACCGAGTAGTAGGTCCGCGTCCGGATCTCGGCACCACCGTCGTCGAAGGCCGCGAAGACCATGCCGTTCGGGTGGTACGGCAACGACCGCCGCCGGTGCAACGTGAGATCCCGGTCCGGCTCGAAGTCGATCTCGTGCGTGTCGAGCAGCGCCAGCCGACCCTGTTCCCGGATCCGGGCCACCCGCGCGTCCACACCGTCGGTGTCGACCGACTCCGGTGCCGCGCCGGCCAGCCCGAGCAGCACCGCCCGATCACTGCCGTGCCCGTGCCCCGTGGCACCGAGCGATCCGAACAGCTCCGCGCGCATCCGGACCACGTCCGTGAGCAACCCGTCGGCCTTGAGCCCCGCGACGAACGTACGCGCCGCCCGCATCGGTCCCACCGTGTGCGAGCTGGACGGCCCGATGCCCACGCTGAAGAGGTCGAACACACTGATCATGACTGCACTTCCTCGCCCTGCCCCGGGATCACCGGTCAGCGGCCCGCCGAAAGAGGTCGGCCGCCCCCGATCCGGACGCGGCCCGCCGTACGCCCCGGTGAGGGCACCCAGCCCACCGACCCTACCCCGCACCCCCGCCCACCCCGCCCACCCCGCCCACCCACCTCCGGCCGCCTCCGGCCACCTCCGGCCGCGCGATCATGGACTTGTGGTCGAGGTTTCGGCCGAGTATGAACCTTTTGCGCCTACCACGACTCCATGATCGGCGGGTCCTCACCACGGCGGCGGCTCCGACCACGGTCCATGATCGGCCAGCCCCAGCCACGACTCCTCGATCGACGCGTGGGGTCGGGGTTGCTCGGGGATGGGTGTCTCGGTGGGGACACGGGTAAGTACCTACGGGTACGCGCGGTGCGGTTCGTTCTCGCGGGCGAGGGCGCAGGGGCCATCCGCTCCTAGCGTTGACGACATGGAGCGGCGGATCGCCGCAGAGGGGAAGTACCACCATGAGTCGCAAACTGGTCCGGCCCCGACAGGGGCGCATGTTCGCCGGAGTCTGCGCCGGCCTGGCCCAGCGCTTCGGCACCTCGGCCGGGCTCATCCGGCTGCTGTTCCTGCTGTCGCTGCTGCTGCCCGGCACTCAGGTCGTCATCTACCTGGCACTCTGGATCATCATGCCCAACGAGGACCGCTACCTCGTCGCGGGCCGCTGACCGGTCCGTCCTCCGCACGCGAGGCCACCCCGGTCACCGGAGAGGCGACGCGAATCTCGGCCCCCGCCGGGTTGCACGACCGACCGCCCCGCCAGCAGGTCGAACGACAGCCGGCGGGGCGGGGCAGGTGCGGGTGTCAGGGAGCGGTGTACGTGATGGTGACCTGCTCGAAGCCGAGCGACCCGAGCAGGCCGGTCAGCATCTTGCGGGTGTTCTCCTCGGCGCGGGCGATCAGGCCGCTGTCCCGGGCGGCGGCGGTGATCCGGTCCTCGGCGAGCCGGTAGACCTGCTGCTGCCGGTTCGGGTCGCCGCCGATCAGGTCGCCCACCCGGTTGAGCAGCCCTCGCTCCTCCGCGAAGACGTAACTCTTGTCGAGGTCGAGGTTGGTCTCGGCGAGCTGCGGTGCGGGCAGCTTGACCTCGACGGACTTGCCGTCGCCGGACTGCACGACCGCGCCTTCGCCGAGGGCACCGAAGTCCACGTACGCCTCGACGCTGCCGGACCCGACGAACAGCGTGCGCTGGTTGAGCAGCCAGTCCGGCACGTTGCGCCGGTCGTTCTCCAGGTCGACCACGACCTGGAAGTTGCCCTCGGCGGCCACGTAGCGGCTGAGGTCCTGCATCGACTCCAGCAGCGCGGGCTGGGTGCGGTCGGTCTGCTCCTTGCTGAACGGGTTACGGAACTCCGGCAGTATGCCGGTGGTCTGCACGCCGAGCAGCACCACCACCCCCATCGCCGCAGCGCCGAGCACCCAGAGCAGGGCCCTCGCCGCACCACCACCGCCGCCACCCGGTGGCACCGGCGGGGCGTCCGGCCGGTCCGTGCTCTCCTCCCCGGCCTGGTAGTCGGCAAACGTGCTGGTGGGCTCGTTGATGTCGCTGTCGCGTGCCATCGCCCTCACCGTCCTCGTCAGACGCATTGTCTGTTGATGACGGTAAGCCCCCGGTACGACAGCCGCTCGCCGAGTCGCCCGAACGTGCATCTCCGCAGGTCAGAGGCGTGAAAAATCAGGTGAACGCGGAGACGCCGGTGAGCCGCTGCCCGATCACCAACTGATGGATCTCGGAGGTGCCCTCGTACGTCAGGACGCTCTCCAGGTTGTTGGCGTGCCGCATCACGGGGTAGTCGCCGGAGACGCCGTTGGCGCCGAGGATCGTGCGGCACTGCCGGGCGATCGTCAGCGCCTCGCGGACGTTGTTGAGCTTGCCGACGCTGACCTGCTCGGGGCGCAACCGGCCCGCGTCGGCGAGTCGGCCGAGGTGCAGCGCCAGCAGGTAGCCCTTGTGCCACTCGACCGCCATGTCGGCGAGCTTGGCCTGGGTGAGCTGGAAGCCGGCCAGCGGGCGACCGAACTGGGTGCGGGTCGTCGCGTACGTCAGGGCGGTCTCCAGGCAGTCCCGGGCCGCGCCCAGCGCACCCCAGACGATGCCGTGCCGGGCCTCGGTCAGACAGCTCAGCGGCGCCTTGAGCCCGACCGCCTCGGGCAGCCGGGCGTCCGCCGGCAGCCGGACGTCGTCGAGCGCGACCTCCCCGGTCACCGAGGCGCGCAGGGACATCTTCCGGCCGATCTCGCGCGCCGTCACCCCCGGCGTGTCCATGGGTACGGCGAAACCGCGCACGCCGTCGTCGGTGCGCGCCCAGATCACCGCGACGTCGGCGATCGGAGCATTGGTGATCCACATCTTGGTGCCGTGGAGGATCCAGTCGTCGCCGTCGCGGCGAGCCCGGGTGGCCATCGACCCCGGATCCGAGCCGTGGTCCGGCTCGGTCAGCCCGAAACAGCCGATCGCCTCGCCGGTCGCCATCGCCGGCAGCCAGCGCTGCTTCTGCTCCTCGCTGCCGTAGCGCCAGATGGCGTACATGGCCAGCGAACCCTGCACCGAGACCAGGGACCGGACGCCGGAGTCGCCCGCCTCCAACTCCAGGCAGGCCAACCCGTACGCGACGGCCGTCGAGCCGGCGCAGCCGTACCCGGTCAGGTGCATGCCGAGCAGACCGAGGGCGCCGAACTCACGGGCCAGTTCCCGGGCGGGCACCTCACCGGCCTCGTACCAGCCGGCGACGTGCGGGCGTACCCGCTCGTCGACCACCCGGCGCACGACGGCGCGGATCTGCCGCTCCTCCTCGGTCAGCGACGAATCCAGGTCGAGCAGGTCCACGCGCACCCCCTAACGACGGTTCAGTAGGAGGTGTCGGGTCACTCGATCGCTTCGGCGAGCACGAACACCCGGGCGTGGATCTGGTTGCGCTGTTGCAGGGCGGCGCGCAGCGCGCGGTGCAGGCCGTCCTCCAGGTAGAGGCCGCCGTTCCACTGCACCACGTGCGGGAACAGGTCACCGTAGAAGGTGGAGTCCTCGGCGAGCAGCTTGTCCAACGCCAGCTCCCGCTTGGTGGTGATGAGCTGATCCAGCCGCAGCGGCCGGGGCGGGATCTCCGCCCACTGCTTGAGGGTCAGATTGTGTTGCGGGTAGGGACACCCGTCCCGGACCGCTCTGAAGATCACGACGGCACGCTCCTCCCCCTGGTCGGGCCGAACCACGACGCCGAGCCGGGCCGGGTCGCGGCGGGACGCCGCGACCCGCGGCGCCCGTGACCGTGCCAGCGTAGCCGCAGCACGCACCCCACGTTCTGCTCCTTGTTGCCAGTTTCGCCACCGGTCGTCCGGTTCTGCACCGGACGAACCTCTGGTTTCGGTCAGCTCCACCGGCCCCGGCGGACGACCTCGTCGACCGGACGACGCCCTCGACGCAGTGACGGTGACCGGTGGTCGGGGGCACGGTAACCGATCGTGAGCGCCCCGATCGGGTGGTACGCCTCAGGCACGCCGAACGCCTCCCGGTAGGACGCCAACCGCTGCGGCGGGATGCCGAAGAAGCACGAACCGAGCCCCTCGTCCACGGCGGTCAGCATCATCAGCAACGCGGCGAACCCGGTGTCGACGTACCAGTACGGCACCGGCCACCGGTCCGTCGACCGGTCCGCCCAGCCCTTGTCCGACTCGGCGTACCGTTCGAGGTAGACGGAGCGGTTCGCGTGCGGCACCACGATCAGCGGAGCCCGCCGCATACCGGTCAGCCAGCGTCCCGTACCGCCGTCCTCCGGGGTGCTGGCCGCCCAGAACCGTTCCCGGTCCGCCGACTCCTCCAGCACCAGGAAACCCCAGCCCTGCGAGAAGCCGGCCGACGGCGCGCGGACCGCGTGGTCCAGCAGCCGGTCCACGACCTCCGGCGGGACCGGACGGTCCGGATCGTAGTTGCGCACCATGCGGCGTCGCCGGACGACCTCTGCGAACTCCACGACGTACCTCCTCGCCGGCTCAGTTGCCCGGCCGGATGCCCCAGCCGCCACGCCAGGTATCACCCGGCGCCAGCGTGATCAGATCCCGACCGGAACGGAAGGCGTCCGGCGGGCAGGTCATCGGCTCCACCGCCACCGACCGGCGGAAACGCTCCCCGGTCAGGGTGTCACCGGTGTAGACCTGCCACCAACCGAACTGGGCGTCGGCCCAGATCTCGATGCCGTGCGACCGGTCGGGTGCGCTCAGCGTCACCGCCGAACCGCCGTCGGCGTTGCGGATCACCTGCCCGAAGGCCAGGTCCAGCACCGCGTCGCCGATCCGGCGCGGCTCGGTGTAGTCGTACTCGGTGCCGGCGACCTTGGCCACGCCCACCGGCAGCAGCCGCCCGTCCAGCAGCAGCCGGGTCTCCCCCGGCACCCGCATCACCACGTCGTCCACCGCCACCCCGGGCAGTCGCAGGTACGGGTGCACGGAGAAGCCGAACGGCACCGACTCCCCGCCGACGTTGGTCACCTCGTGCGCGGCCCGCAGCCCGTCGGCCCCCACGCTCCACCGGGTACGCAGCCGCAGCGGCCACGGGTAGCCCGGCTGCGCCGGCATGTCGAGCCCGACGACGACCTCGTCCGGCCGCTGCTCGACCAGCTCCCAGCGGGCCCAGTTGACCAGGCCGTGGATCGCGTTGTGCCGCTCCGGCTCGGTGAGGTGGAGCTGGTACGACTGCCCGTCGAAGGGGTACACGCCGTCGCGGATCCGGTTCGGCCAGGGAGCCAACACCTGACCGGCCGAGCCGGGGCACAACTCGTCGGCGGCGTACCCGTCGAGGTGCTCCACCCCGTCCTGCCGGTAGGTGCGGACCCCGCCGCCCACCTCGACGATGACCGCCTCGTGACCGTCGGCGGAAATGGTCCACTGTGCCCCGGACAGGGGACGCGGCTCGCTGCTGCTCATGTCGCCAGACCCTAGCCCCCGGAACCGCTGTCCGCTCGCCGTGCCGGGTGATCTTCGGAAGCCCCCTCGGCGGTCGGCGTGACCGGGGGTCGATAGCGGGCCAACGCCGGGAACGCCACCGCCAGGACGACCGCCAGCCCGGCCGCCACGAGACCGCCGCCGACCCAGGCCACGCCGCTGCCGAAGCCGGTCGCCATGGCACCCGCCCGCAGGTCGCCCAGGCGCGGCCCACCGGCCACCACCACGGTGTTGACGCCCTGGAGCCGACCGCGCATCCGGTCCGGCGCATAGATCAGCAGGATCGACTGCCGCACCACCGAGCTGATCAGGTCGGCCGCCCCGGCCAGCACCAGCAGGGCGATGACCAGCCAGAGCTGCCGGGACAGTCCGGCCAGCGCCACCGCCAGGCCCCAGCCCACGACGGCGAGCACCAGCACCAGCCCCTGCCGGCGTACCCGGCCGATCCAGCCGGAGACGAGCCCGGCGAGTAACGAGCCGATCGCGATCGAGCTGTACAGCCAGCCCACCGCCGCGCCCCCGCCGAACCGCTCGGCGGCGACCTCGGGGAAGAGCGCCCGGGGGAAGGCGAACACCATCGCGATCAGGTCGATGGCGAAGGAGAGCAGCAGCACCGGGCTGGCGGCCAGATACCGGAACCCGTCGACGACACTGCGCAGCCCGGCCTGCCGGGGCGTACCGTCCGGGTCCGGCTCGGGCGGCATCGCGGGCAGCCGCAGCGCCGCCCAGACCAGGGCGACCAGCAGCACCGCGTCCACCGCGTACGCGATCGGCAGCGCCACGTCGAGGTGCCAGGTGGCCAGGATCAGGCCGGCGGCCAACGGCCCGAGCACCGAGGTGGCCATCGCGGTGGTGAAGTTCAGCGTGGTCGCGGCGGGCACCAGCTCGGCCGGGACCAGCCGGGCCACCAGCGCGCTGCGCGCCGGCCCACTGATCGCATACGCGACCGAACTGAGCGCCACCAGCCCGAGCAGCAGCAGCGGGCTGCCCACCCCCAGCAGCGCCTGCGCCAGCAGGCCCACCACCGAGACCCAGAGCAGCACCGAGCCGGCGGTCAACACCAGCCGACGGTCGATGGCGTCGGCCACCGCTCCGCCCCAGAGCCCGAACACCAGCAGCGGTACGAAGGCGGCGATGCCCAGCAGCCCGACCCAGAGCGAGTCCTGGGTGAGGGCGTACATCTCCACCGGTACGGCGACCGCGGTGAACTGGAAGCCGAACATGGCGATGCCGTTGCCGAGCCAGAGCCGCCGGTACGCGGTCACCCGCAGCGGACGCAGGTCGATGGCCCAGCGCCGCCGTTCGCGGGGCCGGTCGGTCTCGGTCGAGGTCACGGGGCCAGCCGCTCCACGACCCAGTCGTCGGCGTCGCGGCGGAACCGCAGCCGGTCGTGCAGCCGACTGGCCCGGCCCTGCCAGAACTCCACCGAATCGGGCCGGACCCGCAGCCCGCCCCAGTGCGGCGGGGCGGGGATCGGGTCCACGTCGGCGAACCGCTCCGCCACGGCCCGGTACGCCTCGTCCAGCGCCGCCCGGTCCGGCAGGACCGACGACTGGGCACTGGCCCAGGCACCCAGTCGGGAGCCGCGCGGCCGGCTGGCGAAGTACGCCTCGGTCTCCGCCCGGTCGATCCGTTCCACCCGGCCGGCGACGATCACCTGCCGCTGCATCGGGAACCACGGGAAGACCAGGCTGGCGTACGGGTTGACGTCCGCCTCGACACCCTTGCGCGAGCGGTGGTTGGTGAAGAAGACGAAGCCCGCCGGGTCGTAGCCCTTGAGCAGCACCGTCCGCGCGCTCGGCCGCCCCTCGGCGTCGGCGGTGCCGACCACCATGGCGTTGGGCTCGGGCAGCCCGGCGGCGACCGCGTCGGCGAACCACCTGCCGAACTGCGTGTGCCACTGCGCCGCCAGGTCGGCCTCGAGCAGGCCGGTGTCTGCGGCGTACTCGTGACGCATCCCCGCGGGTGGCGGTGTGTCGCCCGTCACGTTTCCTCCCTCTGGATCAGGCTGCCCGCCCCCGCGACCAGCCCGTCGGGGCCAGTCTTACCGAGGGCCCCACGGCACCTGCCGTCGGGGATGTCGTCAGCAGCACATCCGCGATGGGTCGCATACCCGATCACCAGCAGGCAAGATGTCACGAACACACATCCGGAGAGGGTCGCCTGAAGGCGCTCACCCGGCCGGGGCCGGGACACCGAGCCGGGCGGGCGCGCACCGACCACACACCAGGAGTAGTGAGATGGCCGACTTCAAACCCGGGCTCGAAGGCGTCGTAGCGTTCGAGACCAAGATCGCCGAACCGGACCGCGAGGGTGGCGCCCTGCGCTACCGCGGGGTCGACATCGAGGATCTGATCGGCCAGGTCTCCTTCGGCAACGTCTGGGCGCTGCTGGTCGACGGCCGGTTCGGCCCCGGCCTGCCGCCGGCCGAGCCGTTCCCGGTGCCGGTGCACTCCGGCGACATCCGGGTCGACGTGCAGTCCGCGGTGGCGATGCTCGCACCGTACTGGGGCCTGGACCAGATGCTGGACATCTCCGACGAGCAGGCACGGGAGGACCTCGCCCGGGTGTCGGTGACCGCGCTCTCCTTCGTCGCCCAGTCCGCCCGTGGCCTCGGGCTGCCGGCGGTGCCGCAGAAGGAGATCGACAAGGCCGAGACGATCGTCGAGCGCTTCATGAAGCGGTGGCGCGGCGAGCCCGACCCCCGGCACGTCAAGGCCGTCGACGCGTACTTCATCTCGGCCGCCGAGCACGGCCTGAACGCCTCCACCTTCACCGCCCGGATCGTCGCCTCCACCGGCGCGGACGCCGCCGCCTGCATCTCCTCGGGCATCGGTGCGCTCTCCGGCCCGCTGCACGGCGGCGCACCGTCCCGGGTGCTCAGCATGCTGGAGGCGGTCGAGCGCAGCGGCGACGCGGAGAGCTACGTCAAGGGTGTGCTCGACCGGGGTGAGCGGCTGATGGGCTTCGGCCACCGCGTCTACCGGGCCGAGGACCCGCGCGCCCGGGTGCTGCGTCGCACCGCCAAGGAGCTGGGCGCGCCGCGCTTCGAGGTCGCCGAGGCGCTGGAGCGGGCCGCGCTGGCCGAGTTGCAGGCCCGCCGCCCGGACCGGGTGCTCGCCACCAACGTCGAGTTCTGGTCCGCCGTGGTGCTCGACTTCGCCGAGGTGCCGGCGCACATGTTCACCTCGATGTTCACCTGCGCCCGGATGGGTGGGTGGAGCGCGCACATCCTGGAGCAGAAGCGGCTCCAGCGGCTGGTCCGCCCCTCCGCCCGGTACGTGGGCCACGGCCCGCGCAAGCCCAACGAGGTCGAGGGCTGGGACGCCGTCCCGCACGACGTCTGAGGCGTCCCGCCCGACGCCTGCGATGTAAGGAAGGGACCCCTTCTACCGTCTCCGGTAGAGCAGGGGTCCCTTCCTTACGTCCGGGCTCGCCCGGCGACGGCGGGTGGTGTGGGCGACGCCACGGGCTGTGGCGGACGACTCACGGTTGGGGCTGGGACCAGCACGCGGCGGGGCGTCGACGGGTGCAAGGATGAATTCCGGCAGCGCCGCCCGATGGGCTCGACCCCGGCTTCGACCGTGCACCCGCACGCGCCCGCCGTCGGTCCGCCCCACCTGCTCACCCGGGCCCCGACCCATGCGGAAGGATCTTTACGACCGTGGCTGACGCACCGACCATCCGGATTCCCGACGAGATCAAGCCCGCCGACGGCCGCTTCGGCTGCGGGCCGTCCAAGGTCCGTCCGGCGGCGGTCTCCGCGCTCGCCGAGGTGGCGACCAGCTACCTGGGCACCTCGCACCGGCAGAAGACCGTCCGTGACCAGGTGGCCCGGCTCCGCTCCGGCATCGCCGAGTTCTTCTCGCTGCCCGAGGGCTACGAGGTGGTGATCGGCAACGGCGGCACCACCGCGTTCTGGGAGGTCGCCGCGTTCGGGCTGGTCCGCGACCGGGCCCAGTTCGCCAGCTTCGGCGAGTTCGGCGCCAAGTTCGCCAAGTCCGTCAAGGACGCGCCGTTCCTGGGCGAGCCGACGATCCGCAAGTCGGACGCGGGCAGTGCACCGACCCTCACCGCCGAGGCCGGCGTGGACGTCTACGCCACCCCGCACAACGAGACCTCGACCGGCGTGGCGGTGCCGATCAGTCGGGTGGCGGGTGCCGACCCGGGCTCGCTGCTGCTGGTCGACGCCACCTCCGGCGCCGGTGGCCTGGAGGTCAACGTCGGTGAGACCGACGTCTACTACTTCGCCCCGCAGAAGTGCTTCGGCTCCGACGGCGGACTCTGGCTGGCCCTGATGTCGCCGGCCGCGTTGGAGCGGGCCGCCGAGATCAAGGCGTCCGGCCGGTACATCCCGGCCTTCCTCGACCTGGTCACCGCGATCGACAACTCGCGGCTGGAGCAGACCTACAACACCCCGGCGCTGGCGACGATCTTCCTCGCCGCCGAGCAGACCGACTGGATGAACTCCCAGGGTGGGCTGGCCTGGGCGGCCAAGCGCACGGCCGAGAGCGCCGCGACGGTGTACGGCTGGGCCGAGCGCTCGACCGTCGCCACCCCGTTCGTGACCGACCCGGCGCTGCGCTCCAACGTGGTCGCCACCATCGACTTCGCCGACGGGGTGGACGCCACCGCGATCGCCAAGGCGCTGCGCGCCAACGGCATCGTGGACACCGAGCCGTACCGGAAGCTGGGCCGCAACCAGCTCCGGGTGGCGCTCTTCCCGGCCGTCGAGCCGGCCGACGTGGAGGCGCTGACCGCCTCGATCGACTACGTGGTCGAGCGACTCTGAGTGAACCCACGGTGACCCTGCGGGCCCGGTCGACCCACTGTGGTCGCCGGGCCCGCGTCGTACTGCGACAAACGCCACTGTCGCGCTCACCGCACTGACCCGCCGCACAGCGCTGGACAGCGGGGAATTAGGCTGCTCAGCTCGACTTGCCCGGGCGTGGCGTCTCCCACCAGGCTCCGGATGGGCGTACCGTGGAGCGCAACGCCCCGGGTGGCCGGCTCGTGGCGTAACGGCCAGCGAAGCGGGACGGAGGCAACGCGATGCGCCCAGTACGCTTCGTCGCCCTCTCCGAGGACGGCCAGGCCCTGGTGCTCGCCGACGAGGTCGGGCGCCTGCTCGCCCTGCCGATCGACGAGCGTATCGCCGGAGCACTGCACGCCGAACCGGGCGCGCCCACGCTCGCGGTGGCACCGACCACCGTCGACCCGGTGCCGTCGCTGTCCCCTCGGGACATCCAGGCCCGGATCCGCTCCGGCGAGTCCGCCGAGGACGTCGCCCGGATCGCCGGCGTACCGGTCGACCGGGTGCTCCGCTACGCCGGGCCGGTGCTCCAGGAGCGGGCAATGCTCGCCCAGCACGCCCGCCGTACCCGACTCAAGGGCGCCGAGAAGCCCACGCCCCTCGCCGAGGTGGTCAACGGTCGGCTCGCCCAGCACGGGATCGACACCGAGAAGATCTCCTGGGACGCGTGGCGCCGCGACGACGGCACCTGGCGGATCGTCGCGACCTGGCCGTCCGGCAAGGCCACCGCGCAGGCCGTCTGGGATCTGGACAAGACCCGGCAGTCGGTGGCCCCACACGACGACATGGCGCAATACCTCTGCGCCGAGCGGCCCGCGCCGCTCCTCGGTCAGGAGCCGGCACCGGAGCGGGGCGGTCACGCCCTGCCCGGTCCGTCGCGCGGCGAGCCGAGCCGGGGCGGGCACGGGCTGCCCGCGCCGAGCGACCCCACCCGCTCCGGTCGGGACCCGATCCGGGCCGGTCGGGACGCACTGCTCGCCTCGCTGGACCGTCCGCTCGGCGCCACCTCGGGCCGGGGCCTCGAACCCCGCTCGCCGGCCGCGCTCGCCGGTGGCCAGGACACGCCGCGCCGGGCGGTCGGTGGCGGCGCAGCCGCCCTGCTGGGCGGCGGTCAGGGTTCCGCCTTCGACGACGACGCCGACGCGCCCAAGGAGGTCCCGGCGGTGCCGTCGCTGGCGGTGCTGCGACCTCGCCGCACGGGTGCCCCGGCCGCCGCGACCAACGAGTCGACCGAGCCCGGCGCCAAGCCGCGCAAGCGACTGCCGAGTTGGGACGACGTCCTCTTCGGCAGCGGTCCCGCAGCCCGCGAGTCCTCCTGACCGGGCACCGGCCACGCGCCGGTGCCCGCCGAGGGCGCTGAGCTAGGACAGCACCAGCCGCCTCGGTCGACGGATGGATCGCGGTGAGGAGTCGCACCCGGTGAAGGATCGCAGCTACCGGTGCCGTTCGTGCTGCCCGGGGCGGGTCGCCGGCAGGCGCAGCCCGGCGGCGTCCAGTTCGCCCTCCACCCGGACCCGTTCGAGCTGCCGGTCGACACCGGTCAGCTCGGCCAGGTGCTCGACGATCCCGAGTGCCCGGCAGGCCAGCCGGAGGCGGTCGTCGTACGCGTCGAGGACGGCGCTGTGCCACACCACCGCCGCCCCGCCGACCCGTTTCCGCCGCAGGCACCTCAGGTCGGCCGCGATCTGCTCCAGCGGACGTCGGTCGTGCCGGTCGAGGGCGGCGAGATCGGCCCGGACGGCGAGCCCGTCGGCCGCCAGCGTCCGGTGCAGCCGGGCGATCACTCGTCGTTCCCGACGCCGGGCACGCCACTGCGAGTATCCGTAGGTGACCCGGCCGACCATGTCGTCGGCACCGACCACCAGGACGATCAGCACCGGCAGGAGGATCACGCCGGCCAACGACAGTGCGAGCAGCAGCGAACGCAGAACCTCCACGCAACGAAGCTATGCCGATGCCCAGCGTGACGTAACCGATTTTCCGGTATCCGCGCCGGGCGCCCCGATCTCGTCGGGACACCCGGCACCGGGGTCTCAGACCTCGGTGACGTAGAAGCGCGGCATCGGCAGGACCCGGAACCGCAGCCGTGCGCCGTCGCGGCGGAGCTGCCAGGCCAGCGCGAGCAGGGCGGTGGCCAGGGAGATCAGCCCGCCGGCCCAGATGCTGACCCCGGCGCCGAAGGTCTCGGCGATCCAACCGATCAGCGGTGCGCCGACCGGGTTGGTCCCCAGGAACACCAGCACCCACAGGGCCATCACCCGGCCCCGGAAGGCCGCGTCGGTGCCGAGCTGGACCCGCTGGTTGGCCGCCTGGGCGAAATAGACCATGAAGAAGCCGGTCGGCAGCAGCAGCACCACGACCATCCAGTACGTGGGCGCGAGTCCGACGAGCGTCCCGAAGGCGGCACAGGCGATCGCGGCACCGAGCACCAACCAGACCGAGGGACGGCTGCGCCGCCCGGTACCGGCCAGCGCGCCCACCAGCGCACCCACCGCGAGCGTGGTGCTGAACAGGCCGAACGAGGCGGCCCCGGTCTGGAACACGGTCTTGGCCAGCGCCGCGAGGGTGAGCTGGAAGTTGAACAGCGACATGCCGATCACGGACATCACGACCATCGGCAACACCAGGTCGGCACGCCGGCTGACGTACCGCAACCCGTCCAGCACGGTCGCCGCGGCCCGCTCGTTGCGCGGCGGCAACGGCTCCCGGTGCAGCTCGGCGGTCCGCATCTGGATCACTGTGATCAGCGGGCCGATCGAGCTGAGCGCGGTGAACAGGAAGACCGGACCGACACCGAGGAGGGCGATGGCGACACCGGCCACGGCCGGGCCGACGATCCGGGCCGAGTTGAACACGGCCGCGTTGAGCGAGAGCGCGTTCGGCAGCAGCGGAGTGCCGACCAGCTCGGAGACGAACGCCTGGCGCACCGGGGTCTCCACCGCGTTGGCCACGCCCAGCAGGGCGGCGAAGACGAAGACATGCCAGAGCTGGACCAGGCCGGTGAGCACCAGCAGCGCCATCGCCAGCGACAACACCGTCCAGAAGGCGTTGGCGGCGAAGAGGAGCATCCGCTTGTCGTACCGGTCGGCCAACCGCCCGGAGATCAGCGTGAGCAGGAGCACCGGGGTGAACTGAAGGGCGACGACCACGCCGAGCGCGGTGGCCGAGTCGCCGGACAGTTCGAGGACCAACCAGTCCTGGGCGATGAACATCATCCAGACACCGATCAGTTTGACCAGTTGCCCGGAGGCGAAGAGCCGGTAGTTGCGGACCTGTAGGGACTGGAACATCGTGCTGAGCCTCGCCTGCACTCTTGGTGCGCCTCCTCGCGTCGTACGCGTCATCAACGACGGACGTCACGGCACGGCGCACACTCGGTGTGCGGTGTCAGGCTCGGGAGACTCGCTGCAGAATCTCCGCTGCGTGGTGCAGGGTCTCCCGGTCGGCATCGCTCAGCTCGGCCAGCCGGTGGGCCAGCCATTCGTCCCGTACCCGCTCGAACTGGTCGAGCACGGCCCGGCCTCCCTCGGTCGTCGCGAGGATGACCTGCCGGCCGTCGGTCGGGTGGGGCGTGCGCTGCACGAGCCCGCGCTCCTCCAGCTTCGCGACGATCTTGGTCATCGTCGGTGGCTGCACCCGTTCGACGTCGGCGAGTTCCCGCGGCGTGAGCGCGCCCGCCAGCTTGAGGCTGGTGAGCGCGGACAACTGGGTGACCGTCAGGTCACCGACCGGCCGGGCCTGGCGGACCCGCCGGTTGAGCCGGGTGATCGCATCTCGCAGCTGATGGGCCAGCTGCGCCGGTGGCATGCTCTGAGCCGTCACCGTCCGCTCCGTCACGTTAGTTAGCCTAGCTAATGAGACCCGGAGTCGGCAGCGAATATGACCACACTCACCCGGGGTGATCACCGGCCCCGGGCCGGGCTGCGCTCGCGTTGTGCGCGGCACGCACGCCCGGCCCGGACCGGCGTCAGAACAGCGACTCGATCGGGCCGCGCAGGAAGTACACCACGAACAGCACCGCCACCCCGTAGAGCAGCGGGTGGATCTCCCGGGCCTTGCCCTTGGCCAGCTTCATCACCACGTACGCGATGAGTCCGGCACCGATGCCGTTGGAGATCGAGTACGTGAACGGCATCAGCACGATGGTGAGGAACGCCGGGATGGCGATCTCGTGGTCGGACCAGTCGATGGTGCGTACCGCGGTCATCATCAGGAAGCCGACCACCACCAGCGCGACCGACGCCGCCTCGAACGGCACCACCACGACCAGCGGCGCGAGGAACATCGCCAACAGGAACAGCACGCCGGTGACCAGGTTGGCCACACCGGTACGCGCGCCCTCCGCGACCCCGGCGGCACTCTCGACGAACGACGTGTTGCTGGAGACGCTGGCCGCGCCACCACTGGCCGCCGCGATCGAGTCGACCAGCAGGATCTCCTTCGTCCGAGGCGGGGTGCCCTGGTCGTCGAGCATGCCGCCCTCCTGACCGACGGCCACCATCGTGCCCATCGTGTCGAAGAAGTCGGTGATCAACAGTGTGAAGATGAACATCAGCACGACCAGCCAACCGGCCCGCTCCCACGACCCGAGCACGTTGAACTTGCCGAGCAGCGACAGGTCCGGCACGTCGAACGGGTTGCTGGGCAGCGTCGGGACGTTCAGTGACCAGCCCTTCGGGTTCGGCACCCCGTTGACCATGGACGGTCCGATGTTGCCGAGCGCCTCGACCACCATCGCCAGCAGCGTCGAGGCGAAGATGCCGATCAGGATGGCTCCGCGTACCCGACGCACCACCAGCACCAGGGTCAGCAGCAGGCCCACCACGAACACCAGCATCGGCCAACTGACCAGTTTGCCGCCGATGCCCAGCCCGACCGGCACGGTGGTGTTCGCCTCGTCGGGGATGCGCCGGACGAAACCGGAGTCGACCAGCCCGATGATGGTCAGGAACAGCCCGATGCCGACGCCGATCGCCGTCTTCATCTGGGTCGGCACCGAGCGGAACACCGCGGTCCGCAGCCCGGTCAGCACCAGCACCGCGATGATCACACCCTCGATCACCACCAGGCCCATCGCGTCGGCCCAGGTCATCTCCGGCGCGATCTCGTACGCCACCAGCGCGTTGACGCCGAGACCGGCCGCCACCGCCAGCGGGAAGCGACCGACCACTCCCATCAGGATGGTCAGCAGACCGGCGAGCAGGGCGGTGGCCGCCGCGATCGCCGGGATCGGCAGCGTGTTGCCGTCGCCGTCGGCAGCGCTGCCAAGGATGAGCGGGTTGAGCACCACGATGTACGCCATCGTGAAGAAGGTCGCCAGGCCACCGCGTACCTCGCGGCTCATCGTCGAGCCACGGGCCGAGATCTCGAAGTACCGGTCGAAGCCGTTGCGGGGACGGCTGGAATCAGGTGGGGTGCCGTTGTCGGGCGGCGCTACTGCCATCAGGAACCTCACAGCAGATCATCGGGTTGTCGCGCGCATCGTCGCAGAACCCGAGGCGGCGGGAAAGCGTCACGTACCCTGACCAGGTGCCGAATCAGCAGCCCCGCCCCGAGCCGGTCGACCCGCCGATGGTGCCCTTCGCGCTGGCCGGGATCGCGGCCTGGGCGGTCGCCGGGCTGGTGCTGCTGCTGTTCCGGGATCGGCTGGTCGAAAGCGGCCACGAGAACTGGCTCTGGATCTGTCTGGCCGGTTTTCTGTGGGGCTTCCCCGGTCTCGCGGTGATGATGCGTCACGACGCCCACCGACGGCGTCGGCGCGCCGCCGGTTGAGCGACCCGCCGAGGCGGGCCTGCTGTGGTCAGGAGTGCCCGTACGGCTCCGCCGGCTCACCGGACTCCACCGAACCGGGCGCGCGGCTGACCGACATCGGCTCCATCGCGCTGTCGTCGTAGACCGTCGGCATCTCGTCCACCGCGGTCTCGGCGTCGACCAGGGTCTCCGAGTGGGCACCGCACCCGTGATCGGCGCTGACCACCCGGCCGTCGTCCGGCGCGTAGAAGTTGCCGCACACCCCGAAGCAGAGCCGCAGGTTGCCGGCGAGCGGCAGGTAGAAGCCACAGGTGCCGCAGCGGGCGGCGGCGGGCGCGGCCGTCGAGATGGGGGCGGTCGGGCCGTGGTCGCCGTCGTACCAGCGCTGTGCCGCCTCGGCCCGGCCCTCGCGCGACAACACCCGGGGCCGACCGAGCCCCAACTCCCACGCGGTCTCCTCGACCGCCGGGTCGTCGGAGAGCAGGTAGCCGGGCTGGAGCCGCTCGTCGTCCGGCGGCGTCGGCAGCAGGTCACCGGGGCCCAGGTCGCCCGGCTGGAGCCGCTCCTGCCAGGGCAGCCAGCCGGGCGCGAGCAGCGCGTCCGGCCCGGGCAGCAGCACCGTCTCGCAGATCGTCACGTTCCGGCTGCGCGGCACCCGGGTGACGGTCACCGCCCACCGCCAACCGCGATATCCGGCCTGACGGCACTCGAAGTAGTGGGTGACGAGTCGGTCACCCTCGGCCACGACTTGCAGGTGGTCACCGACGTCGTCGGGATCCACCTCGGTGATGCCGGCGCGGGCCACCTCGACGGCGGCGGCGCAGACCTGGTCGAGACGAGCGGCGCGGGCGGAGGCGGGCCTGGTCACCCAACCATTGTCACCCATGCGCGGTGCCGACTGCGAGGCACTCCCCAGAGGTGTTCTGCGGCGGTGACGCGCCAAGTGTCGGCCCGATGGTTCAGGATGGGTGCCATGCCGCTGTCCTCCCGCCCCGAGAGGTCCCTCCTCGGGCGGACCGTCGGCACCGGAATCCGGGCCGTCCGGCTGCTGCTGCGCGGTTCGCTGAGCAGCGGACGCTGGGTGACGCGCAGTGCCGCCCGGGCCCGGACCCGGAGCGCCGGTGGCGAGACCGGCATGGTCCGCATGTTCGACCTGCACGCCGTCTCCTGTGCCGGCGATACGCTGATCGCCATCGGCCTGGCCGGGACGATCTTCTTCAACGTGCCGCTCGGCGAGGCGCGCAGCAAGGTCGCGCTCTACCTGCTGGTGACCATGGTGCCGTTCGCCATGCTCGCCCCGGTGGTCGGCCCGCTGCTCGACCACTTCCGGCACGGCCGACGGTACGCACTGGCCACGACCATGCTGGGTCGGGCGTTCCTGGCCTGGCTGATCTCCGACTACATCCACGGGTTCGGGCTCTACCCGGCCGCGTTCGGTGTCCTCGCGCTCTCCCGGGCGTACGGCGTGGCCCGGTCCGCCGCCGTGCCCAGACTCCTGCCCGAAGGGCTCGGGCTGTCCCAGGTCGGCGCACGCGCCAGCGTCTACGGCACGGTGGCCGGTGCCCTGGTCGCCCCGATCGGCCTGGCCGCGTTCTGGTTCGGGCCGCAGTGGCCGCTCCGGGTCGCCTCGGTCATCTTCCTGGTCGGCATGGTGGTGGCGCTCCGGCTACCGCCCAAGGCCGACTCGGAGCCACCGGAGCGGGTTCCCCGCCCGCTGCGCGCGCTGCTCCGCCGCGACGGCGACCGACCACTCGGCCGGGGCCGGCCCGCCGGTCGGCTGGTGATCTCCACCCTGGTCGGCGCGGCCACGTTACGCGCGATCTACGGCTTCCTGCTGCTCTTCCTCGCCTTCACCATCAAGGCGGGCGACCTGACCACCGTGGTGTTCGGCCGCGACCTTGGCGACGAGGGAGCACTCGGCCTGGTCGGCGGTGCCCTGGCCATCGGCACGTTCCTGGCCACCGCCATCGGTACCCGACTACGCATCCACCGGCCGGCCGCCCTCCAGTCCAGCGGCATGATCATCGTGGCCGGGGTGGGCGTACTCACCGTCCTGAACTTCTCCCTGCCGATGGTGGCCCTACTCTGCGTGGTCGCGGCCATGATGAGCGGCATCGCCAAGCTGGCCGTGGACGCCTCGATCCAGGAACGCATCCCGGAACGGCTGCGGGCGAGTTCCTTCGCGCACTCCGAGACCGCGCTGATGCTCGCCTTCGTGGCCGGTGGCGGGCTGGGACTCGTACCCTTCGAGGGCCGGATCGGCATCGCGGTCGCCGCCATCGTCGGCACGCTCGCCGCCATACGCGGCATGGTGATGGCCCGCCGGCTGCGGGCCGAGCGGCTGCGCGGCCGACCGCTCACCGACGACGAGTTGGCCAGCGAGGAACGGGCCGCCGACGAACAGGCCGCCACCGAGCAGGCCGCCCGGGACAGGAAGGCCGCCGAGCAGGCCGAAGCCGCCGAGCAGGCGAAGGCCGCCGACGCCGCCCCCACCTCACCGGCGCCTTACCAGGGCGGTACGACCGACGAGCGCGATCTCGCCCCGCCCGGCTTCCACATCTACCGCCCGTCGTCGGCGGTCACCGGCGGCAGCGACGACGAGACCCGACGCAGCTCGCCCGGGCCGGTCCCGTGACCGGCCTGCTCGTGGTCACCGCGGTACCCGCCGAGGCGGAGGCGATCCAGGCCGGTCTCTCCGACCCCACCGTGGCGGTGGTGCCGGTGGGCGTGGGTCCGGCCGTCGCCGGGGCCGCGACCGCCCGTCTCCTCGCCCTCGCCGAGGGTGCCGGTCGGCCGTACCGAGGCGTGGTCAGCGCGGGCGTGGCCGGTGGCTTCTCCGGGCGCGTACCGGTCGGCGGCACCGTGCTCGGCACCCGGGCCGTCGCCGCCGACCTGGGTGCCGAGTCCCCCGACGGCTTCATCCCCCTCGACGCCCTCGGCATGCCGGCGGAACTGCTCGGTGGCGGCACCTCCGTCCCCGTCGACCCCGCCCTGCTGGCCGACCTGCGCGACGCGCTGCCGGACGCCACCGTCGGGCCGGTGCTGACCGTCAGCACCGTGACCGGCACCGCCGCCAGCACGGAGGAGTTGAGCCGACGTCACCCGGACGCCGTGGCCGAGGCCATGGAGGGGTACGGCGTGGCGGTCGCCGCCACCCACGCCGGCGTGCCCTTCGCGGAGCTGCGTACCGTCTCCAACCCGATCGGTCCCCGCGATCGCGGTGCCTGGCGGATGCGCGAGGCGCTCATGGCCCTCACCGCCGCCGCCACCGCCCTGCGCTAGCCGCCGCCCCCGCCCTGCGCGCCAGCCACCGCCCGCGCCCCTGCGCCAGCCGTCACCGTTCTGCGCGAGTCCGCTGTGCCCGCCGGTCCTCCTGTCCCCGGTGTTCCCGCCAGTCCCGCTGTTCCCGCTGATGTTCGAGGCGCAGCGACAGGGGTCTGCTCGACTCGATCCGGAAGCCGCAGGCCGACAGGAAGCGCACTCCACCGAACTCCGCAGTGGCGCAGACCGCGTCCAGGCCCATCCCGCGTGTCTCCTCGACGAGCCGGTCCACCAGTCGCCGGCCGATGCCCAGTCTCCGCAACTCGGGAGCGACCAGCACTCCGTCGAGCACCACCTCGCGCCGGTCGCCCGAGTCCTCGCCGTACAGCAGGTCGAGGCTGCGCTCATGGGCGCGCAACTCGCCGACCAGATCACCGTCGGACAGTTCGGCGACCAGGCGCCAGCACGTCTCAGGCACGCCGGCGGTGACGCGACGGATCCGCACCTCGGCCAGCAACCGCTCACGCTCACGCCGCTCGTCCCGGTACCGCCGGTTCAGGTCGAAGGTCACCTCGGGCACCCGTAACGGCCACCGCTCGGGCGGCAACGAATACCAGCTCGCCCACCAGGCCCCCGGCCAGTCCTTGAGCGTGCGGACCCGGCGCGCGTCGAGATGGGCCGGATAGCGACGCCCCGCCGCGTCCCGCCAGGTGTCGCCGAAATCCGCATCGCTCGCCACCGAACCCCGGTCGTCCCCGCCGGCACGACCGTTCCCCCCGGCACCCTGAACGACGCAGGCGGCCGAAACAGCGCGTCCCCCGCCACCGGCGCAGGCATCCCCGGCAGCGCCAAATTCTCCGACGGCGCAAGCGGCCCGTGCTGCACGGGCTCCCTTGATGTCGCAGGCAGCCCCCGCCGCGCGGGCTCCCCCATTGGCGCAAGCGGCCTCAGCCGCGCGGGCTCGCCCGCTGGCGTGGGCGTCGCCCGCGAGGAGGCCCAGCGTGCCACCCGCCGCGCTGACGAGCCGCTGCACGGTCCGGAATCGCGGGTCGGTGCCCCGCCCCGACTCGATCCGCGCCACCGTCGACTGCGGCACACCGGACCGCGCAGCCAGTTCCCGCTGGCTCAGGTCGGCCCGTCGACGCAACGTCCGCAACATCGCTCCCACGTCGACCAGCCGCTCGCTAGAGGCGGCACCAACGCTGTCCCCGATGGCGTCGTCCCCCGTAGCGCTGTCCCCCATGGCGTCGTCCCCCATGGCGCTGTCCCCCGTGCCGCTGTCCCCCATGGCGTCGTCTCCCGTGCCGTCACTGCCCCGCACCATCGATGCTGACCTAACCCGACGGCCCTCTCAACCCGCCCGGCGAACCTGTGGACAACGCCTGTGGATAACTTCGTGGGCAGGATCCCGTACCTGGTGGCAACGGGTGCCCTGGCCTCGACAGGTCGGGCCGTCCCCTACTCCACCTGGCCGCCTGTCGAGCTGAACCGTCGGTGCTATCGCTCGGCGACTCCGCACCGGTTCGGGCTCGCCGCGAGGTCCGATCCGTTGATGCAGTCAGCTCGACAGGCGGCTCGGTGGACATGGTGCCGGCACCCGAGCGACGTCCGGCGGGGTCGAGGTCCACGAAACGCTGTGCCGCCGGGTGCGTAGCCCACAGAACTCCCTCGGCGCTGCCGGAGTGCGGCCGGGGCCAGAGCCGAGGCGGGGCCGAGGCGGGGCCGAGGCGGGGCCGAGGCGGGGCCGAGGCGGGGCCGAGGCGGGGCCGAGGCGGGGCCGAGGCGGGGCCGAGGCGGGGCCGAGGCGGGGCCGAGGCGGGGCCGAGGCGGGGCCGAGGCGGGGCCGAGGCGGGGCCGAGGCGGGACCGGGGCCAGGACCGAGGCGGGACCGGGGCCAGGACCGAGGCGGGACCGGGGCCAGGACCGAGGCGGGACCGGGGCCAGGACCGAGGCGGGACCGGGGCCAGGACCGAGGCGGGGCCGAGGCCAGGACCGAGGCGGGACCGGGGCCAGGACCGAGGTAATGGGGGACTGGGGTGAGGTGGGGGCTGGGGGAAGGCGGGTGTGGGCTGGGTGACGGTGGTGGCACCGGCGGGTGGCAGGGTGCGGAGGCGGGGTTACGGTGGGGTCGTGGCGCTCTCGCTGGCGATCTCGCCCTGCCCCAACGACACGTTCGTCTTCCATGCGCTGGTGCACGGGCAGGTGCCCGGCGCACCGCCGGTCGAGGTGACGTACGCCGACGTCGACGTCACCAACACGGCCGCCGAGCGCGGCGCGTTCGACCTGGTGAAGGTCAGCTACGCGGCGTTGCCCTGGCTGCTGGGGGACTACCACCTGCTGCCCTGCGGGGGTGCGCTGGGGCGCGGCTGCGGGCCGCTGGTGCTCACCCGGGCGGACCCCGACGGCGGGCCGGAGCGTACCGACCTGAGTGAGGCGACGGTGGCGGTGCCGGGGGACCGGACCACCGCGTACCTGCTGTTCCGGCTCTGGGCCACCGGACGGACGCCGCGCCGCATCGAGGTGGTGCCGTTCCACGAGATCATGCCCGGGGTGGCCGCCGGACGGTACGACGCCGGGTTGGTGATCCACGAGGCGCGTTTCACCTACCCGCGTCACGGGCTGACCGCCCTGGTCGACCTCGGGGAGTGGTGGGAGGCCGACACCGGGCTGCCGATCCCGCTCGGCGCGATCCTGGCCCGGCGCGGCGTGGTCGACCCGCAGCGGGCCGCCGGATGGGTCCGGGACTCCGTCCAGCGGGCCTGGGCCGACCCGGCGGCAAGTCGGGAGTACGTGCTGGCGCACGCGCAGGAGATGGAGCCCGACGTGGTGGACCGGCACATCGACCTCTACGTCAACGAGTTCACCGCCGACCTGGGGGACGCGGGGTTCGCTGCCGTGGAGGCGCTGCTCGGCCGGGCCGCCGACGCCGGGCTCGTGCCTCAGACCTCCAGCTCGCGGGCGACCGCGTGGACCAACTGAGCGACCTTCTGGGCGGTCTTGCGATCCGGGAAGCGGCCCCGGCGCAGGTCCGGCTGGACCTTCGCCTCCAGCACCTTGATCATGTCTTCGACCAGGCCGTGCAGCTCCTCGGCGGGCCGACGCCGCAGCTCCGCCACGGAGGGCGGGGCGTCGAGCAGCTTCACTCCCATCGCCTGCGCGCCACGTCGGCTGTCCACCACGCTGAAGTCGACCCGCTGGCCGCCCTTGAGGTCGGTGACACCCGCCGGTAGCGCGCCCTTCGGCAGGAACACGTCGCCACCCTCGTCACTGGTGACGAACCCGTATCCCTTGGCCGCGTCGTACCACTTCACTCGACCCGTAGGCACCTGAGAACCCCTGCTTCGCTTGAACCGTCTACTGCCTCAAGGCTAGCCGGATCATGTCGTCGAGCGCCGCCGGGAATCCGCTGAGATCCGCCAGCACGGCCGCCGCACCGGCGGCCCTCAGTTCGTCGGCCGAACAGGGGCCCGTCGCCACCGCGATCCCGGGCACCTCAGCCGCCTGTGCCGCCACCATGTCGGCCACGTGATCGCCGACGTAGTGGGTCGCGCCGTGCTCCCGCAACGCCGTCGCCTTGCCCTCGGCGAACAGGTCACCGGCCACCTCGTCGACCGTCAGACCCAGATGTTCCAGGTGCAGTCGGGCCAGCCGGCCCAGCTTCGAGGTGACCACCAGCACCCGCCCGCCCCGCTGCCGTACCGCGTCGAGTGCGGCCACCGCGCCGGGCAGCGGCACGGTCGGCGTGATCGCGTACGCGGGGTAGAGCTCGCGGAAGGCGTGCACCGCCTCCTCGACCCGGTCCGGCGGGAACCAGTGCGCGATCTCGGTCCGCAGCGGTGGGCCCAACCGCGACACGGCGACCTCGGCGTCGACGGGTACGCCGGTCCGTTCGGTCAACGCCCGGTAGGTGGCGGCGATGCCGGGACGCGAGTCGACCAGGGTCATGTCGAGGTCGAAACCGACCGTCAGTTGGCGCATGCTGCGAAGCTACCCGGCCACCCAGACCAGCCGGGACGTCCGATGGGCGCGGGCGGCCCCGGCCGGGCTAGCGTGGAACGACGATGAGCACCTCACTCGCCGACCACCTGCGGGCGCTGCCCGACGAGTCGCTCGCCGCGCTGCTCCAGGCGCGGCCCGACCTCGTCGTGCCGGTGCCCGCCGACGTCGCCGCCCTCGCCATCCGGGCACAGTCCCGGGTCTCGGTGTCGCGGGCGCTGGACGCGCTGGACCAGTTCACCCTGCTGATCATGGATGCCGCCCGGTTGAACCGTGACCCGGTCGACGGCACCACCTCGGTCGACGGGGTCCTCGCGATGGCCACCACCGGCCCGCATCCGCCCGCACCGGCCGCCGTACGCGCCGCCGTCGACCGGTTGCGCGCCCTGTTCCTGCTGTACGGCCCCGACCACGCGTTGCGCCTGGTCGGTGGCGTCGACGAGATCTCCCCGTACCCGGCGGGACTCGGCCGACCCGCCACCGAGCTGGACCCGCGCACGGCGGCACTCTGCGCGGACCCGGCGAAGCTGCGACGCACGCTGCTCTCCGCGCCGCCGTCGGCGCGGGCGATCCTGGACCGGCTGGCGGCCGGACCGCCGGTCGGCAGCGTGCCGGCCGGCGCGCTGCGGGCCCCGGCCGTCGGCGCCGACGACGACCTGCCACCGGACGACACCAACGGCGGCGCGGCGACCGGCTCACCGGTCCGCTGGCTGGTCGACCATCGGCTGCTGGTGCGGGTCGCCGGTGGCAAGGGCGGCACCGCCGGCATGGTGGAGTTGCCCCGGGAGGTCGGGCTGTTGCTGCGGCGCGACACCGGGCCGCTCGGGCCGTTGCGCACCACCCCACCGCCGGTCACCAGCACCCCGCGCGAGCCGAAGGCCGCCGACTCCGCCGGGGCCGGGCAGACCATGGAGGTGGTACGTCACACCGAGGCGCTGCTGGAACAGTTGGCCGCCGAACCCGCGCCGGTGCTCCGCTCGGGTGGCCTGGGCGTACGCGACCTGCGTCGGCTGGCCCGCGCCACCGGCCTGGACGAGCCGACGGCGGCGCTGCTGCTGGAGGTGGCGTACGCGGCCGGGCTGACCGGTGAGGTGGAGCTGCCCGGTTCCGCCGGCCGGTACGGCGCCGACCAGCAGGTGATGCCGACCGCCGGGTACGAGATGTGGCGGGCCGGTTCGCTCGCCCAGCGCTGGGAGCAGGTGGCCCGTGCCTGGCTGACCATGACCCGGCAGGTCGGGCTGGTCGGGCAGCGGGACGACCGGGACCGTCCGATCACCGTGCTCTCCGCCGAGGCGGAACGTGCCGGGGCGCCCGCCGCCCGCCGAGCGGTGCTCGGCGTACTCGCCGACCTGGAGCCGGGCAGCGCGCCCACCGCCGACGAGGTGTTGACGCTGCTCGACTGGCGGGCACCACGCCGCAGCCGGGGGCGGGAGGCGGCGCACCGGGAGGTGCTGACCGAGGCGGCCACGCTGGGCGTGACGGGGCTGGGGGCGCTCAGCTCGTACGGGCGGCTCCTGCTGGCCGAGGCGACCGCGAGCGAGGACCGCGACGCGGACGACCCGCTCGGGCTCCGGTCCGACGCCGAGGACGGTACAGGCACCGCCGTGCGGGCACTGGACGCGCTGCTGCCCGCCCCGGTGGACCACTTCCTGGTGCAGGCCGACCTGACCGTGGTGGTGCCGGGTCCGCCCGAGCCGGCGCTCGCCGCCGAACTGGAGGTGGTCGCCGAACCGGAGTCCGCTGGTGGAGCGAGCGTGCACCGGATCACCACCGGCAGCGTCCGGCGTGCCCTCGACGCCGGGTACTCCGCCGACGACCTGCACGACCTGTTCCGGCGCCGGTCCCGTACGTCGGTGCCGCAGGGCCTGACGTACCTGGTGGACGACGTGGCCCGCAAGCACGGCGGGCTGCGGGTCGGCTCCGCCGGGGCGTACCTGCGCAGCGACGACGAGGCGCTGCTGGCCGAGGTGCTCGCGGACCGGCGGGTGGAGGCGTTGGCGCTACGTCGACTCGCGCCCACCGTGCTGGTGACCCCCTACCAGGCGGGGCGGATGCTCGCCCTGCTCCGGGAGGCGGGCTACGTCCCGGTGGCCGAGGACGCCACCGGCTCGGCGGTGCTGACCCGGCCGAAGGTCCGGCGGGCACCCGCCCGGGTCTCGGTCGCCACCCGCGCCCTCGACCCGCTGGCCACCCCGAGGCTGCCGCTGCCGCGCCTGCTGGGCGTGGTGGACCAGATTCGCCGAGGTGACGCGGCGGCCCGCGCCGCCCGGCGGGCACCGGCAGCAGTTCGCGGCGGTACGCCGGACGGACCCACCCCGGCGACCGGCCACAGCGAGGCCCTGGCCGTGCTGCAACAGGCGGTACGCGACAAGGCGCTGGTCTGGGTGGGCTACGTCGACGCGCACGGGGCGACGGCGTCCCGGCTGGTCCGACCCGTCTCGCTGGGCGCCGGCTACCTGCGCGCCGAGGACGAGCGCACGGAGATGCTGCACACCTTCGCGCTGCACCGGATCACCGCCGCCGTGCTGGAGAGGTGAGGCGGCGCTGGCTGAGCTGACCCGGCGCTGCCGAGGTGACGCGGTGCTCGGGCGGTGGGCGGTCAGCGCAGGCTGCGCCGGACCGATCCGACGATCGCCACCACCAGCAGCAGTGCGAAGCCGGTGCCGAGCGCCTCGCCGACCGAGTCCACGAAGCCCTGCTGAAGCACGAGCCAGCCGAAGAGGAACCAGCCGAACAGGGCCACCCCGAGGATCGAATACGCGATCACCGTGGCGGTGGAGACCGGCTCTGCGGACTGCGCCTGCTCGCGGTCGAGGATCATTTCCTGGTCAACGGTCATGCGCCCTCCCCCGTACGGTCCGGCTCTGCCGTCCAGGGTGACACCCCGGAGCGCAACCGACCAGCACCATCACGTGACGATCCGGCGGGTTCATACCCCGGAGCAGGCGACCGGGAAACGGGCGACGGGGTCGCCGGTGCGGCTCGGACACGCGCTCGCCCCCGCTGGCCGTCCGCCACGACGGGACCCGGCCCCCGCTCGCTGGCCCCACTCGTCGCGGCGCGAACGCGCGCCGACGCCGACCGGCGTGACGGTCGGCGTGGCACCTGGCGGCCCTCGCCGACTCGTCTCCCCCAGAGCAAGACGCACCGAGGTACCCGCTCGGTTGCTGCTGGTCGACGGTTTTCTTGCCACCCGCCCGCGCGTGCAACACTGGATGGTCGCCCGCCCGCAGGTCAGCCACCTGCCGGAGCGGGCCGATCAGCCGTACCGAGGAGGGGGTTCCGCGTGAGCGGTGGACCACTGATCGTGCAGTCCGACAAGACACTGCTGCTGGAGATCGACCACCCCGACGCCCAGTCCTGCCGAATGGCCATCGCGCCCTTCGCGGAGCTGGAGCGCTCCCCCGAGCACGTGCACACGTACCGGTTGACCCCGCTCGGGCTCTGGAACGCCCGGGCCGCCGGCCACGACGCCGAGGGCGTGGTGGACGCCCTGATCAAGTACTCCCGCTACCCGGTGCCGCACGCCCTGCTGGTGGACGTGGCCGAGACCATGGACCGGTACGGCCGGCTCCAACTCGCCAACGACCCGGCGCACGGCCTGGTCCTGCGCGCCCTCGACCGGATGGTGCTGGTCGAGGTGGCCAAGAGCAAGAAGCTCGCCGGGATGCTCGGCAACAAGCTCGACGACGACACCATCGCGGTGCACCCGTCCGAGCGCGGCCGACTCAAGCAGGCCCTGCTCAAGCTCGGCTGGCCAGCGGAGGACCTCGCCGGGTACGTCGACGGCGAGGCCCACCCGATCGAGCTGGCCCAGAGCGGCGAGGACGGTGGCAGGCCGTGGACGCTGCGGTCGTACCAGCGGGAGGCCGTCGAGGCGTTCTGGGCGGGCGGCTCGGGCGTGGTGGTGCTGCCCTGCGGGGCCGGCAAGACGCTGGTCGGCGCGGCGGCGATGGCCGAGGCGAAGGCGACCACGCTGATCCTGGTCACCAACACGGTCGCCGGTCGGCAGTGGAAGCGGGAACTGATCGCCCGCACCTCGCTGACCGAGGAGGAGATCGGCGAGTACTCGGGCGAGCGCAAGGAGATCCGGCCGGTCACCATCGCCACGTACCAGGTGCTCACCTCGCGGCGCGGCGGCGCCTTCACCCACCTCGACCTGTTCGGGGCCCGCGACTGGGGTCTGGTCGTCTACGACGAGGTGCACCTGCTGCCCGCGCCGATCTTCCGGTTCACCGCCGACCTCCAGGCCCGCCGCCGCCTCGGGCTGACCGCCACCCTGGTCCGCGAGGACGGCCGGGAGGGCGACGTGTTCAGCCTGATCGGGCCGAAGCGGTACGACGCGCCGTGGAAGGACATCGAGTCGCAGGGCTGGATCGCCCCGGCGCACTGCACCGAGGTCAGGGTCACCCTGACCGACGCCGAACGGATGTCGTACGCGACGGCGGAGGCCGAGGAGCGCTACCGGATGGCGGCCACCGCCCGGACCAAGCTGCCGGTGGTGCGCGCCCTGGTCGAGCGGCACGCGGCGGAGCAGACGCTGGTGATCGGCGCGTACATCGACCAGTTGCACCAGCTCGGCGAATACCTGGACGCCCCGATCGTGCAGGGCTCGACCACCAACAAGGAACGTGAGCGGCTGTTCGACGCGTTCCGCTCCGGTGAGATCCGCACGCTGGTGATCTCGAAGGTCGGCAACTTCTCGATCGACCTGCCCGAGGCGGCGGTGGCGATCCAGGTGTCCGGCACCTTCGGCTCCCGCCAGGAGGAGGCACAGCGGTTGGGCCGGGTGCTACGCCCGAAGGCCGACGGTCGGCAGGCGCACTTCTACACCGTCGTGTCCCGGGACACCATCGACACCGAGTACGCCGCCCATCGGCAGCGCTTCCTCGCCGAACAGGGGTACGCGTACACCATCGTCGACGCCGACGACGTCCTCGGCCCCCCTCTGCCGACCGTCGACTGAGGTGTAAGGAAGGGCCCCCTACTACCGTCTCCGGTATAGCAGGGGTCCCTTCCTAACATCTCGCCGGCGACGGTCAGAGGACTCGGGTGATCTGCTCGGCGGCGACGACCGCGTCCCGGTTCGCCGGGTCGAGGTCGGCGCAGAGCACCACGGAGGCACCGGCGGAGAGCGGCGCGAGCAGCCACGTCAACGGCTGGTCGTGCTCGGTGACGTCGACCAGCAGCCGGTCACCGACCCGCAGGTCGAGCTGCTCGGCGACCACCTTCGCGACCGCGCCCCACTCGGCGAAACTGGTGCCGTCCGGGGTGGCCGCGTCACCGGCGTGCAACACGGGACGATCGGTCGGGGCCGCACCGTGCCGCAGCACCTCCACGGACCAGTCGAGCCAACCGGCCGGCACCTCGGCCAGCGGCTCCGACCCGGTGCCGACGAGGTAGCGGTGCAGCCCCTCCGGTACGTCCTCCAGCCAGTCGTCGAGCCGTTCCGGGGTGACCAGCACCGCGTCGTACGGCCGGTCGCCGCCGGGCTCCAGCACCGGCAACCCGGCGGTGGCCCACGGCCGGAACGACACCGCCATCCCCACCGACCAGGCCCCGAGCAACACCGCAGCGGTACGCCAGTGCGGCGGCAGCAGCACCGCCACCCGGCTGCCCGGCGTCAGTCCGCACCCGTCCCGCAGCAGGCCGGCCGCGCGCGCCGACCAGTCGCCCAGTTCGGCGGCGGTCAGGTCGTGCCGGGCACCGGTCCGGTGGTCGAGGCAGGTGATCAACGGCCGGTCCCGTTCGGCGAGGCCGGTGACGGAGCGTACGGGAAGAGCAGTCTCCATCCGTCGATGATCCCTTGCCGACGCACGGTGACGAAATAAGGATCGCGGGACTTACGCCGAAGGCAGCGCACGGCCGGGTTCGAGCAGCGGAGCGAGCAGGTCGCCGTACTCCTCGACCCGCTCCAGCACCTCCGCGGCCGTGTACGGCTTCGACGACGGTCGCCTGCCCGCCGCGCCAGCCTCCACCTCGTCCCAGGTCAACGGCGTCGACACCGCCGGCACCGGCTGTGCCCGCAGCGAGTACGGGGCCACCGTCGTCTTCGCCGCGCTGTTCTGACTCCAGTCGATGAACACCTTGCCGGGCCGGAGGTTCTTCGCCATCTTCGACACGATCAGCTTCGGGTGCTCGCGTTCCAACTCCTGGGCGATCCGTCGGGCGTACCCGGACACGTCGTCGGCGGACTGCGTACCGGCGATCGGGCAGCAGAGCTGCATGCCCTTCTTGCCGGAGGTCTTCGGATAGCTGTCCACCCCGTCGGCGGCCAGCCGTTCACGCAGCAGCAGCGCCACCCGGCAACACTGCCGCAGGGTCGCCGGTGGCCCGGGGTCCAGGTCGACCACCATCAGGTCCGGGTGTCCGCCGACCTTCCACTGCGGGGTGTGCAGTTCCAGGGCGGCGAGGTTGGCCAACCAGACCAGGGTGGGCAGGTCGTCGGCGACCACGTAGTCGATGGTCTCCCGGCCTTTGGTCGAGCCGGGCGCGGGCAGTGTCTCGACGTGCACCCAGGAGGGTGTGGCGGCCGGGGCGTTCTTCTCGAAGAAGGAGTTGCCCTCCACCCCGTTCGGGTAGCGGATCCGGGTCAGCGCCCGGTCGTGCAGGTGCGGCAGCAGCACCGGCGAGATCCGGGTGTAGTAGTCGATCACCTCGCCCTTGGTGAAGCCGGCCTTCGGGTAGAGGACCTTGTCCAGGTTCGACACCTCCAGGGTGCGTCCGGCGACGTCGACCCGGAGCCGCTCACCCGCCATCCGTCACCTCCTGCGCCGACTTGTCCGGCCGCAGCCGCAGGAGCCGGGGGAACCGCAGTCGCCCGTCCGGTGTGCGCTGGCCGTACTTGACCTCCACCACCACCTGCGGGGTCACCCAGATCGCGCCCCGGGCATCCTCCCGGGGCACGTCGCCGCCGAACGGCGAGGCGGTGGTGCGCAACGGCTCCAACTCCCGCAGCAGTTCGCGTTCCAGGGCCGCCCCGATCCCGCCGCCGACCCGCCCCCGATAGACCAGCCGACCGTCGGCTGCGGGCACCCCGACCAGCAGGCCGCCGATCCGGCGGGCACCGGGCCGCCAGCCGCCGATCACGAAGTCCCCGGTCACCTCCAGCTTGACCTTCACCCACTCCGGTGACCGCACGCCGGGCCGGTAGGTCGAGTCCGCCCGCTTGGCCATCACCCCTTCCAGGCCGTGCTCACCGGCGGCGTCGTAGGTGGCCGGGCCGTCCGGGAAGACCGGCGGGACCGTCCAACGCGCCGCGCCCAGTCCCAGCCCGTCGAGGGCCTGCCGACGCCGGGTGTACGACCAGCCGGTGAGGTCCGTGCCGCGCAACCGCAACAAGTCGAAGATCATGTACGTGACGGGGCCGCTCGCCGCCAGCCGGGCCGCCTTCGCCGGATCCCGCACGTGCATCCGCTCGGCCAGGGCGGTGAACGACGGTCGACCGGCCCGGTCGAAGCGGACCACCTCGCCGTCGAGCAGCGCGTCGTCGACCTGCTCGCCGAGCGGGATCAGCTCCGGGTAGGCGGTGGTGATCTCCACCCCGGAGCGCGCGTACAGGCGCTGCCGCCCGGCGACGATGTCGGCCAGGGCGCGTACGCCGTCCCACTTGAACTCGTACGCCCACCCGGCGCCGGCAGGCAGTTGCCCGGTCACCGCGAGCATCGGCTTCAGTGGCGCGCCGGGCACGAACCGACTGTAGTAGCAGGCCGAACACCTCGCGCCCGGTTCCGTCTGATGCGAGCATGGTCGATATCGGGGAAGGAAGGTGCAGGATGCGGGCCATCTGGAAGGGGGCCGTGTCGTTCGGCCTTGTCTCGATCGCGGTGAAGCTGTACTCCGCGACCGAGGAGAAGGACATCCGGTTCCACCAGGTGCACCGGTCCGACGGCGGGCGGATCCGGTACAAGCGCACCTGTCAGGTCTGCGGCGAGGAGGTCGGCTACGACGACATCGCCAAGGGGTACGACATCGGTGGCGGGGAGATGGTGATCCTCACCGACGAGGATTTCGCCGAACTGCCGTTGAGCACCTCCCACGCGATCGACGTGCTGGAGTTCGTACCGGCCGAGCAGGTCGACCCGATCCTCTACAACAAGGCGTACTTCCTGGAACCGGAGGGCACGGCGACCAAGCCGTACCTGCTGTTGCGGGACGCCCTGACCGACTCCGAGCGGGTGGCGATCGTCAAGGTGGCGCTGCGCCAGCGGGAGCAGTTGGCCACCCTGCGGGTACGCGAGGGCGTCCTGCTGTTGAACACCATGCTCTGGCCCGACGAGATCCGTAAGCCGGCTTTCGCCTTCCTGGACGAGGATCTCAAGGTCCGGCCGCCGGAGCTGGCGATGGCCACCTCGCTCGTCGACTCGATGGCCGGTGACTTCCATCCGGACGAGTTCACCGACGACTACCGGGCAGCACTCCAGGAGGTCATCGACGCGAAGGTGGAGGGCCGCGAGGTCGTACAGCCGGAGGAGGTCGAGGAGGCGCCGCCCGCCGCCGTCGACCTGATGGCCGCGCTGAAGGCCTCGGTGGAGCGGGCCCGCGCGGCCCGGGGTGAGGGGGGCGGCACGGCCTCCGGCGGTGGTGCCGGTGCACCCACCCCGATCACCTCCGCCCGCTCGGCGCAGCAGAAGACCGCCACGAAGAAGGCCCCGGCCAAGAAGACCGCCGAGAAGAAGGCCACCGGTACGAAAGCCGGCGGCACGGCGACCGGCGGCGCGAAGAAGGCCCCGGCGAAGAAGGCCGAGCCGGCCAGGAAGACCGCCGAGAAGAAGACCGCCAAGGCCGCGAAGGCCCCGGCGAAGAAGACGACTCCCCGCAAGTCCGCCTGACCGCCGAGGTTCCCGGCCCTGTCGCACCCGTGCCCCGACGTCCCAGTCGTCGCACAATTCCCACTGGTCACGATCGACGGTCGGAACTGCGTCAGCCACCAGGTACCGTGTGTCGGCGACGGCGTCTGTAGCCGGACGCACCCACACCTCTCAGCAGGGGAGTCGAGGACGTGAGCGAGCAGGAGACCAAGGCACGACGGCGACTGGCCGAACAGTTGGCGGCCCAGAAGGCGGCCGAGGCCAAGCGGCGGCGGCAGGCATGGGCCGGTGGTTTCGCCGGGATCGCCGTGGTCGCGGTGCTGGTCACCGTCTTCGTGATCGTCGGCCAGCGCGGCGGAGACGACGCTCCCGAGCAGGCCGCCGGCTCGCCGTCGGCTCCCGCGGACGCACCGGCCGAGCCGGGCGCGCCGGGTGCCCCGCCCGCCCCGCAACTGCCCGAGGGCGCGGACCCGGCGCTCGGTACCAAGCCGACCGTGAGCGCCGGCGAGGGCGAGTTGACCAAGCTCACCGTCACTCCGCTGATCGAGGGCACCGGACCGGCCGTCACCGCCGGGCAGTCGATCACCACGAACTACGTGGGTGTGCTCTTCGCCAACGGCGAGCAGTTCGACTCCTCCTGGGAGCGGGGCCAGCCGGCCACCTTCCCGATCGGCGTCGGACAGGTCATCGAGGGCTGGGACAAGGGCCTGGTCGGGGTGAAGGTCGGCAGCCGGGTGCAGCTCGACATCCCGGCCGAGCAGGCGTACGGCAACGACGCCGCGGGCGGCCGTCCGGCCGGTCCGCTGCGTTTCGTGGTGGACATCCTCGCCGCCCAGTAGGAGACGACGGTGGCGACGGCGGACGAGCCCGGGCGGACGGCCCGGTCGATGTGGACGTACTACGAGCCGGTGCACGCCGTCACCTACTTCCATCCGCGCGCCCGCGCCGCCTACGAGGCGGCCGGGCTGCGCGGGTACTGGCGGGGGTACTTCGCGGGCCGCGCCGCGCCGCTCGGACCGACCGGTCCCGCCCCGGTGATCGCGGCCTTCTTCACCTTCGCCCCGCACATGGTGGCGCGTGCCCTGCCGGCGGTGTGGCAGTTGGCCGACCCCGAGGAGGCGCTGCGCTCCCGGCTGACCGGGGCGGTGCAGGCCCTCGCCGAGTTGGTCTACGAACTGCCCGAGCAGCACCTGGCCGAGGCCGCAGAGTTGCTGTCGGCCGCCGCCGACGAGGCCGGGACCGCCGGTCGGGTGCTCGGTGCGGCCAACGCCGCGCTGCCGCGCGGTGAGTACCCGCTGGCCCGGCTCTGGCAGGCCGCCACCACGCTGCGCGAACATCGTGGTGACGGACACGTGGCGGCCCTGGTCTCCGCCGATCTCGATCCGGTGGAGACGCTGGCCTGGCGGGTCGCGGTCGACATGCCGCCCGCCAACCTGCTCGGCCGGGGCTGGTCGGAGCAGGAGTGGGCACAGGCGCGGGAGCGGCTGGCCGCCCGGGGTTGGCTGACGTCGGACGGCCAGCCCACCGAGCGTGGTCGGGCCGGTTTCCGGGCCGTCGAGGAGGCCACCGACTCCGCCGCCGCCCGCCCCTGGCAGGCGCTGGGCCCGACGCTCACGGAACGGCTGAGCGAGTTGCTCGACCCGATCGCCGTGGCCGCCCACCGGGTCATCCCGCCGGACAGCCCGATCGGCCTGCCCGCCCGGTAGGCCGCAGCGCCCCGACCGACCCACGCCGCCTGGGTGCCCTGCGGCTTGGATGTAAGGAAGGGTCCCTTCCTATACACGAGGCGTTAGCAGGGGTCCCTTCCTTACATGCATCCCCGTGTGAGGCAGGATGGTTCGTGTGGTGGATGCGGTGGTCTTCGACCTGGACGGCGTGATCGTGGACTCCGAGCCGGTCTGGGAGGAGGTCCGCCGGGCGTACGTGGCGACGCACGGCGGGACCTGGCAGCCGGACACCCAACGTCGGCTGATGGGGATGAGCACCGGCGAGTGGGCCGACTACCTCAGCGGTGAACTGGGCGTACGGCGGACCGCCGCGCAGGTCGCCACCGAGGTGGTCGAGGAGATGAGCCGGCGGTACGCGTCGCGCGTACCGCTGATCGACGGAGCGGACGACGTGGTGCGCCGGGTGGCCGCGCGGTGGCCGTTGGGACTGGCGAGTTCGTCGCCGACCCGGCTGATCGCGGCGGCGCTGACGGCCACCGGCCTGACCGACGAGTTCGGCAGCACGTTGTCCACCGAGGAGACGGACCGCGGTAAACCGGCGCCGGACGTGTACCTGACCGTGGCGGAACGCCTCGGTGTTGATCCGAGCCGGTGCGTCGCGGTGGAGGACTCCTCCAACGGCATCCGGTCGGCCGCCGCCGCCGGAATGATCGTGGTGGCGGTGCCGCACGGGTCGTACCCGCTGGATCCGGACGCGCAGCGGATGGCGGCGGCGGTGCTCGACTCCATCGGCGAGCTGACCCCGGAGTTCGTCGACCGGCTCGGCTGAACCGCCACCGACCGGCCGCCGGCCCGCCTACGGTCGGTGACATGAGGGCTGTGGTGTACCAGGGAGCGCACGACGTCGCGGTGACCGAGGTCCCGGACCCGACGATCGAGGCGCCGACGGACGTCATCGTGCAGATCACGACCACCGCGATCTGCGGTTCCGACCTGCACATGTACGAGGGCCGCACGGACGCCGAGCCGGGCATCGTGCTCGGGCACGAGAACATGGGCACGATCGTGGAGACCGGGCCGGGCGTGGTGAGCCTGCGTACGGGTGACCGGGTGTCCATGCCGTTCAACGTCGCCTGCGGTTTCTGCCGCAACTGCCGTGAGGGCAGGACCGGCTTCTGCCTGACCGTCAATCCCGGCTTCGCCGGTGGCGCGTACGGCTACGTGTCGATGGGGCCGTACCGGGGTGGGCAGGCGGAGTACCTCCGGGTGCCGTTCGCCGACTTCAACTGCTTGAAACTGCCGCCGGGCACGGAGCACGAGAACGACTTCGCGATGCTCGCCGACATCTTCCCCACCGGCTACCACGGGGTGGCCATGAGCGAGCTGCGGCCCGGCGAGACGATCACCGTGATGGGCGGCGGGCCGGTGGGTCTGATGGCCGCGTACTCGGCGATGTTGCGGGGCGCGGCGGAGGTCTTCGTGGTCGACCGGGTGCCGGACCGGTTGCGGCTGGCCGAGTCGATCGGCGCCACCCCGATCGACTTCTCGGCCGGTGACCCGGTGGAGCAGATCCGGGACCGCACCGGCGGCACCGGCACCGACCGGGGCGTGGACGCGGTCGGCTACCAGGCGTCCGGCAAGGGCGGCGAGGAGCATCCGGCGTCGGTGCTGAACAGCCTGGTCGAGGTGGTCCGGGCGACCGGTGTGATCGGCGTGGTCGGGCTCTATCTGGCGCACGACCCGGGTGCCCCGGACGCGCACTCCGGCCGTGGTGAGCTGCTGTTCAAGATGGGCAAGTTCTTCGAGAAGGGCCTGCGGATGGGGACCGGCCAGGCCAACGTGAAGGCGTACAACGAGTACCTGCGCAACCTGATCGTCGCGGGCCGGGCGAAGCCGAGCTTCGTGGTGAGCAAGGAGCTGCCGCTGGACGCGGCGCCGGAGGCGTACCAGCGCTTCGACCGGCGCGAGGAGGGCTACTCGAAGGTGGTGCTCAAGCCGGCCGCCTGACCTGCGTCGGCATGGGTGCGCCCGGGCCGGGTAACGCCAACGGCGCCCATGCCGAGTCGAGGAGGGCGCGATGAGGACCGTCGTGTACGAGCGCACCGGCGACCCCACGGTGCTCCAGGTGGTGGACCGGCCGGTGCCGGAGCCGGGACGGGGCGAGGTGCTGGTGCGGGTCGCCTGCTCCGGGGTGAACCCGACCGACTGGAAGGCCCGCCGTCAGGCTCTGCCGGCGACGGGGTGGCAGACGCCCGGTCAGGACGGTGCCGGGGTGGTCGAGGCGGTCGGCGAGGGTGTCGACCGGGAGCTGGTCGGCGAGCGGGTGTGGGTCTGGGAGGCCGCGTGGCAGCGGCCGTACGGCACCGCCGCCGAGTACACGGTGGTGCCGGTGCGGCAGGCGGTACGCCTCGGCGACGCCTCCTTCGAGCTGGGCGCCTGCCTGGGCATCCCGTTCCTGACCGCGCACCGCTGCCTGACCTCCGGCGAGTACCTGCCGGACAGCCTGGGACCGGGCGCGTTGAGCGACCTCACGGTGCTGGTGCAGGGCGGTGCGGGTGCGGTCGGCAACGCGGCGATCCAGCTCGCGTCCTGGGCGGATGCCTGCGTGATCGCCACGGTGAGCAGCCCGGAGAAGGCGCAGCTCGCGGCAGCCGCCGGCGCCTCGATAGTGATCGACTATCGGGAGCAGGACGTGGTGGAGGAGGTCCGCAAGGTCGCGCCCGACGGGGTGCACGGCATCGTCGAGGTCTCCCCGGCCCGCAACGCCGCCACCGACGTACGTCTGCTGCGGCCCGGCGGGGTGGTCTGCGTGTACGCCGACGACGGCGGGGCGGAGGTGACCCTGCCGGTCGGTCCGCTGCTGGTGCCGAACGCCCGGTGGCAGTTCGTGTTGGTCTACACCGTGCCGAAGGCGGCGAAGGCGCAGGCGGTGGTGGACGTGGCGGCGGCTGCCGCGCAGGGTGGGATCCGGGTGGGTGAGGAGGCCGGGCTGCCGCTGCACCGGTTTCCCCTGTCGGCGACCGCCGACGCGCATCGCGCGGTGGAGGACTCGGTCGTCGGGAAGGTCCTGGTCGACACCAGCGAATAGCGTCTGAGCTGGGAATATTTCCCCATCACCGGGACAGATGCGAACAAGTTTCGCAATACTGACTGTGCGGGTCGCCCCGCAAGGAACGGGTGGCCCCGGCGCGGTGCGAACGCCGGGGCCACCCACCGGGAGTGAGGTCTTCGAGAGCCGCCCACTCCTAACGGCGATGATGCGCCGAGAAACGTTACGGCGTGGCCGGTTCCGGCACATCCGTCGCGACAACCCCCGTACTTTGTCCGGGTGAGCATCTCCTGGGCTGATTCGTACGTCGGGCAGCTCCGCGCCCTGGCCGGCGACCGGACACTGATGTTCGTCGGCGCGCGGGCCGTGGTCCGCGACAGCGCCGCACGGATCCTGCTGATCCGCCGCTCCGACAACGGGCAGTGGGCCATGCCGGCCGGCGCGATGGAGCTGGGCGAGTCCATCGCCGACTGCGCCGTGCGGGAGGTACGCGAGGAAACCGGACTGCGCGCCCTGCGGGTCAGCGCGTTCGCCCTCTACACCGGACCCGACCGCACCCACACCAACATGTACGGCCACACGTACCAGATCTTCACCACCGCGTTTCGGGTCGAGGAGTGGGACGGGCGGCTGGCCCGGGTCACCGAGGAGACCACCGACGCCGGCTTCTTCCACCGCGAGGCGCTGCCGCAGCCGCTCTCCACGAGCGTGCTGGAGACCCTCGCCGACCTGGACGTCTTCGAGCAGACCAACCGCCTGATCCTCAAGTGACCGGCCGGAAGACCTTCCATCGTGGCGGTGTGGCTGTTCGCGCGTCAGCGTGTCGAACAGCCACACCACCACGATCAGGAGCCACGTCAGAGCATCGTCTGGGACTTGGCTTCCATGTCGGCGGCGGCCTCGGGCTTCGAGGAGCGGTCCAGCGGCTTGCCACCGGGAGCCGGTCCCTCGCCACCCAGGCCGTCGGTGCCGCCGGTGGCACCCTCCGGCCCGGCGCCGCGCAGCCGCTCGTTCGGCAGGGCCAGGGTGAGCAGCACCGCCACGATCGCGATCAGCCCGGTGGTCAGGAAGACCAGGTGCAGAGACTCGACGAAGGCCACCTGGACGACCTCGCGTACCGGGGCGGGCAGGGCCAGGATCGTCGCCGGGTCCTCGACCGACACTCCGGCCCCACCGGAGGGGCCCACCGCGGCCTGCTGCTCGGGGGAGAGTCGGGCGACCGCTGCGGGCAGCCGGTCGGACATCTCGGCGGCCAGCCGGGCGGAGAGCACCGCGCCGAGGATGGCCACCCCGAAGGACCCGCCCAGCGAGCGGAAGAACGTCGCCGACGAGGTGCCGGCACCCAGGTCCCGCAGTGAGACGGAGTTCTGTACGGCCAGGACGAGCGACTGCATGCACAGGCCCAGCCCCACACCGATCACCGCCATGAACCCGAACGCCACCCACAGCGAGGTGCCCACCTGCAATCGGGTGAACAGCAGCATCCCGGCCAGCAGCACCACCGAGCCGGTCACCGGGAACCACTTGTACCGGCCGATCCGGCTCATCGCCCGGCCGGTCAGCACCGAGGTCACGATGATGCCGGCCATCATCGGCAGCATCAGCAGACCACTGCGGGTCGGCGAGGCGCCCTTGACGATCTGGAGGTAGAGCGGGATGAAGATGATCGACCCGAACATCACCAGACCGAGCACGAACCCGGCGCCGTTGGCCAGGGCGAAGGTGGCGCTGCGGAACAGTCGCAGCGGCAGGATCGGCTCGGCCACCCGGCGCTCCTGGAGCACGAATCCGACGGCCAGCACGGCACCGGCGGCGAAGAGGCCGATGATCGCGGCGGAGCCCCACGGATAGGTGTTGCCGCCCCAGCTCAGTGCCAGCAGCAGGCTGCTCACCCCGGCGACCAGCAGCAACGCGCCGAGCCAGTCGATCGAGTGCTTCCGGCGGGTGAAGGGCACCAGCCGGATCACCCGCGAGCAGACCACGATGGCGAGGATCGCCAGCGGCACGTTCAGATAGAAGATCCAGCGCCAGTTGGTCTCCGCGAAGTAGCCGCCGACCAGCGGCCCGGCCACCGACGCGATGCCGAACACCGCGCCGAAGACGCCCTGGTAACGGCCACGCTCCCGAGGCGAGACCACGTCCGAGATGATGGTGAAGGCGAGCGTGATCAGGCCGCCCGCCCCCAGACCCTGCACGCCCCGGGTGACGATCAGTTGGGTCATGTCCTGGGAGAGCCCGGCCAGCAGCGAGCCGAGCAGGAACGTACCGATCGAGAACAGGAACACCGGGCGACGCCCGTACAGGTCCGCCATCTTGCCGTACAGCGGGGTCGAGGCGGTGGAGGCGAGCAGGTACGCGGTCACCACCCAGGAGTAGTGACTGATCCCGCCCAGCTCGCCGACGATGGTCGGCAGGGCGGTTCCGACGATGGTCTGGTCGAGTGCGGCCAGCAGCATGCCGGTCATCAGGCCGAACATCAGCAGCCGGAGCTGCCCCTTGCTCAGCACCGGCTCCGGGTGGCTCTCCGTGGTCATTGCGCCCGTTTTCCCGTACCACCGGAAACATGCCCGGTCCGTCCGAAACCCCGGCGGGGGCGTCGGACGGACCGGCCACGGGTGGAGCCGGTGGTCGGGTCAGTGCCGACCCTCGCCTCGATCAGGGTCCACGGGCCGTGGCAGATCACCCCGACCGGCTTACCGGCGTCGAAGACGACCGCACGAACCGCACCGCGACCGGATCGGCCCGCAGGAAGTCCGGGATGGCCACCCCACCGGGCAGCACCAACGCGTCGTACCGGTCGGGGTCCGCGGCGGAGACGTCGACGTCGTACGTCCTGGACGCCGAACCCTTCCCGACCCCGAACGCCCGAAACGCCCCGAGGTGCGTGACCCGGCCGGCGGCCGGGCAGGTTTGACCCGGAGCGGCAAGGGGATCCGCCGGCATGGCACGAGCAGCAGCGGAACAGCTCCGGCTCGCCGACGTCGTGCAGAGCTGGCTCGGGCGCCCGGTCCTGGTGATCGGCGACGCCATGCTCGACGAGTGGCGGTTCGCCGACTCCGACCGACTGTGTCGGGAAGCCCCGGCCCCGGTCCTCACCCTGCGGCGTCGTATCTCGGCGGCGGGCGGCGCGGCCAACACCGCGGTCAACGTCGCCGCCCTGGGCGGACGCTCGGTGCTGGTGGCACCGGTCGGTGCCGACGTGGCCGGCGACGAGCTGCACGACTGTCTGGACCGGGCGGGAGTCTGGGACCGTACCGTCAGCCAGCCGGGCCGTCCCACCCCGGTCAAGCGCCGCATGCTGGCCGGCGATCAGATCCTGCTCCGCGAGGACTCCGGCGACCCGGACGACCCGCTCACCGACGTCGGCGTGGACTGCCTGCTCACCGCCCTCGACTGTGCGACCGAGGAGCTGCGGGCCGCCGCCGGGGGCGCGGCTCCCACGCTGGTGATCTGCGACTACGGTCTGGGCGCGCTGCCGGCACCGGTACGCGCCTGGTTGGTCGCCCACCGCAGCCGGTACGCCACCGTCGCGCTGGACGCGCACGACCTCGCCGACTGGCGTGGCCTCGCGCCGACCGTGGTGACACCGAGCTTCGCCGAGGCGAGCCGACTGCTCGCCCGCGCCGGCACCGCCGGGCTGACCGGTGCCGACACCCCGACCGACCTGCACCTGGAACACCCCGAGGTGGACGCGGGCGACGGGCCGTCGGAGCTGACCGTGGGCACCGCGCCGGGCGCGTTGCGGCGTACCGATGGGCCGACCGGTGAGCCCACCCCCGGTGAGGGTCGGGTCGCGATGACCCGCGACGGGCTCAGCGTGACCGGCACCGGAGTGACCGTGAACGCCGACGCCGGAGCCGGTGTCGACCGGGCGGTCCTGGCCGAGTCCCGGCTCGCCGAACTGCGCGCGCACACCGGCGCGGACGTGGTCGCGGTGACCCTGGACACCGACGGGGCGGTGGTGGGCGGTGCCGAGGGACGGCCCGCCCGCAGCCACAGCACACCCGTACCGGCCAGCCACGCGGTGGGCGCCGGTGACGCGTACCTGGCGACCATGACGCTCGCGTTGGCCGCCGGTGCGCCGCTGCCGACCGCCGCGCAGCTCGCCCAGCTCGCCGCGACCAGCACCGTCGCCGGTACCGGCACCTGCGTGTGCCGCCGCGACGACCTGCTGGCCGCGCTGGGCCGCCCGGCCCTCGGCGGCTCGGCGCTGGTCGGCGCCGAGGGCCTGACCGGGATCATCGCCGAGCATCGGCGGAACGGGCGCTCGATCGTGTTCACCAACGGCTGCTTCGACGTGCTGCACCGGGGCCACGTGCGGTACCTGGAACAGGCGAGCGCCCTCGGCGACCTGCTGGTGGTGGCGGTCAACTCGGACGACAGCGTCCGCCGACTCAAGGGCGCCGACCGGCCGGTCAACCCGGTCGAGGACCGGACCGCCCTGCTCGCCGCACTCTCCTGCGTCGACCACGTGGTCGTCTTCGAGGAGGACTCGCCGGCCGGACTGATCGAGGCGATCCGCCCCGACGTCTACGTCAAGGGCGGCGACTACCCGCCCGACCTGGTGCCCGAGGCGCCGCTGGTGCAGCGGCTGGGCGGGCAGGTCCGCACGCTCGGGTACGTGCCGGACCGCTCCACCTCCGCGATCATCGACCGGATCCGGGCCCACGGCCAGAGCGGGACGGTCGACTCGACCGGCGTCGTCGGCTCGACGGACTCGACGGACTCGGTCGGCTTCGTCGGCTCGACGGGCTCGGCCGGTTCGGTCGGCTCGGTCGACGGGGTGGAGACGGGCCGGACGGTCGCTGCGGGCGACGCCGTGGCGGCCGGTCAGGAGGCTGTCGCCGGTCCGGACGGTGTGGCGGTGTCCCGTGCCGGCGTCCCACCGACCACCGGCAAGGCGCCGTGAACCGACCGCTCGACACCGGCGACCACGCGGACTTCCGCGCCGACCGTCTGCTCGACGTCCTGGTCCCGACCCGGGACCGGCCCGCCGAACTCGCCGTCACCCTCTCCGGGCTCGCCGCCCAGGAGGGGGTGCCGGGGTTCGGGGTGGTGGTCAGCGACCAGTCCGACGGCGACCCCGGGTACGCCCACCCGGCGGCAGCCACCATGGTCCGTGCGCTGCGGCATCGCGGACATCCGGTGCTGCTGACCCGTCGACTGCCCCGACGCGGGTTGGCCGAACACCGGGCCGCCCTGCTCGCCGCGTCCACCGCCCGGTACGTGCTCTTCCTCGACGACGACGTCTGGCTGGAACCCGGCGCGCTGTCCCGACTGGTCACCGCGATCCAGGAGCTGGGCTGCGGATTCGTCGGCAACGGGGTGCACGGACTGTCGTACCTGGACGACGTACGCCCGCAGACGCACCGGCACTACCGGGAGTGGACCGGTCGGCCGGTGCCGGAGCGCATCCGTCCGGGCACCCCCGAGTGGGACCGGGCGCAGATCCACTCGGCGGCGAACCTGCTGCACGTCACCGCGGCACTGGAGGTGCCGGCGGGGAGCTGGCGGGCGTACCAGGTCTCCTGGATCGGCGGCTGCGTCCTGTACGACCGCGCCAAGCTGGTCGAGTGCGGCGGTTTCGACTTCTGGCGACGGGTGCCGGAGCGCCACCAGGGCGAGGACGTCGCCGCCCAACTCACCGTGCTGGCGCGCCATGGCGGCGCGGGCGTCCTGCCCAGCGGGGCCTACCACCTGGAGTCGCCGACCACCGTCACCGAACGCGACGTCGAGGCGTGGGAGGCCCTGATGTAAGGAGGGGGCCCTTCCTATACACCAGGCGTTAGCAGGGTGCCCTTCCTTGCATCTCAGCTCGCGCCGTCAGCGGAACAGCAGTTCGCGGGCGGCTTCCAGCACCTCGACGACCGGTACGTCGGTGACGAACGAATCCCGGTGCGGGCAGTCGCCGTCGCCGGGGCGGTGCGGATAGATGCCGGGGGTGCAGTCCACCCCGCAGACCGGGCAGTGCACCGTCCACGAGGTGATCGGTCGGTGCCGTCCACGCAGCCCGGTGGCGGTGGTGATCAGGTTGCCGACCCAGAAGATGCCGACCGTGGCGGTGCCGACCGCGCCGGCGAGATGCAGCGGGCCGGTGTCGTTGGAGATCACCAACTCGCAGTCGGCGTAGCAGCCGGCGAGCCCGCCCAGGCTGAGTGTGCCCACCTGCGGGCGGACCGGGACCCCGGCCGCCGCCACCACCTGGTCCACCACCTCCTGCTCGGCGGGGGTACCGGTGACCAGCACCTCGTACCCGTCGGTGTGCAGCATCCGGGCCACCCGGGCGAACCGGTCGGCGGGCCACCGGCGTCGGGTGTCGGTGGCCCCGGGATGCAGCGCCACCCGGGGGCGCGCGGGCTCGCCGAGCACCCTGCGGGCCTCGGCCCGGTCCGTCTCGGTCACCGCCAGCGTCGGGGTGATCGTGGTCGCCGGGGCACCCACCAACGCCACCGCCTCCAGGTAGCGGATCACCTCCGGCTGGTAGTAGACGTACCGCAGCCACCGGTCCAGCGGCGGGGCGTCCTCGGCGCGCAGCCCGACGGTGACCCGGGCACCGAGCGCGGCGACCAGGGGGTTCGAGTTCGCCCCGCCGCCGTGCAGTTGCAGCGCCAGGTCGAAGTGCTGCTCGCGGGCGGCGGCCAGGAAGTCGACCATGCTCGACTCGGGTTCGCCGGGGCCTGCCGCGCGGATGCCCGGCGCCGGCGGCACCACCTCCACCCGGTCCACCGGGCCCGGCCGGTCGGTCCACAGCTCCGCGTGCCACGGCGCGCCGAGCAGCACGATCTCCGCCTTCGGGTACGCGGCCCGCAGCGCGTCCAACGCCGGCAGCACGAAGATGAAGTCGCCGAGCGCGTTGGCCCGCAGTACGGCGATCCGGGCCACGTCGGGCACCAGCCCGGTGGCCGGGGCGAGCAGGTCCGGAGCGGCCACGGCAGGGGGCTACCGGTCGTACTCGCCGGGGACGACGTCCGGCTGGTGGAGTTCCCGGTCCGCCGCCGGGTCGACGCCCCGCGACGCACCCGCACCGCTCGGGTACGGCCCGGTACGACCGACGGTGATGGTGCGGGGAGCGGGCCGGGTCGCCCGGGGCAGCCGTACCCGCAGCAGGCCGTGGTCCATCACCGCGTCGATGCCTTCCGGGTCCACCCGCGACGGCAGCGGTACGCGGTACTCGAAGCCCCGCGTCTCGAACCCGCCGGGGATGCCGTGATCGGCGTTCACCTCGGCTTCCGTCCGGGCCCGTACGCACAGATCGCGGTCGTCCAACTCGACCGCCACCTCCTCGGGTGCGACGCCGGGCAGCCGCACCACCACCTCCCAGCCGTCGGGGATCTCGCCCAACTCGACCTCGGGCGGCCCCGGGCGGCCACCGAGCAGCCGACTCAGCTCGGCGCGCAGCGACTGCAACTCGCCCATCGGGTCCCAGCCCTGCTGACCGCCGCGCCAGTTCCGGGTCATCGCACACCACCCGTCGGCTGTCCGACCGACGAGGACCGCAGCGAACTCGGTGCGTCGAGGTGAGCGTCCCGGTCGACCCCGACGCCGAGCCGGTCGACGAGTTCCCCGCCCAGCCAGGCGCTGATGCCGAGGATGCCCAGCGCCACCACCTCGATGGCGATCAGCGCGCCACCGGCGGCCCGGGACTCGGCGTTGAGGCGTACCACCCAGACGGCGGCGAAGAGCAGGATCACCGCGAGGTTCGCCACGGCGTGGGTGATTCCCACCCGCTTCGCGCGGGTCCCGGCGGGGATGGCCAGCAGGTCGAAGGCTCCGGCCACCGCGGCCAACAGGCCGCCGACCAACCCGACGGTGAGGTTCCAGTACGCCACCTCGCCGAGGAACCGGGGTCCGCCGAGCGTGTCGATCAGGTCGAACAGCACGGTGGTGACCAGCAGGGCCACCGGGAACATGACCAGCATCGGATGCACCGGATGACCCAGTACCTTGAGTCGGCTCTCCATGCTCCGGGCCTCCACTGCTCGGGTCGTTTCGCCGTCGCCGGCTCGTGCTGCGGCCACACCCCCGCCCATCAGGGGGGACAGCTCATCACAGTAGGCGTGCCTACACTGACCGTGGCGGTTTCCCGCCTGGATGCCGCCACCGGGTTCAACTCCACGGGGAGGCACACAGTGACGGCAGAGATCACCTCGGTGGTGGAGTTACGGGAGTTGCTCGGTACGCCGACACCCCGCGCCGCCGAGAAGGAACGCACCACACTGCACGAGCGCGACCGTCAGTGGCTGGCCGCGTCGCCGTTCTGTCTGGTGGCCACCGCCGGGGCGGACGGTGCCTGCGACGTCTCGCCCAAGGGCGACCCGGCCGGCTTCACCCTCGTGCTGGACGACCGGACCATCGCCATCCCGGAGCGCCCCGGCAACAAGCGTGCCGACGGCTACCGCAACATCCTGGAGAACCCGCACGTCGGGCTGATCTTCCTGATCCCGGGCCGGGGCGACACCCTGCGGATCAACGGGCGGGCCCGGCTGCTGCGCGACGCGCCCTGGTTCGACCAGATGGTGGTCAAGGGACACCGCCCGGTGCTCGCGGTGGTGGTGGAGATCGAGCAGATCTTCTTCCACTGCGCGAAGGCGTTCCTCCGCTCCGGCTTGTGGCAGCCGGAAAGCTGGCCGACGGACCCGCTGCCCGGCACGGCCCGCCTGGTCAAGGAGGTACAGAACCCGGTGGAGAGCCTGGCCGACCTGGAGCGCCACTACGGACCGGAGTACGCCCGCAAGCTCTACTCCTCCTGACCGGCCGCACCGGCGGCGGTGACCATCCACAGGTGGCCGTCCGGGTCGGCGAACGTGCCCGCGTATCCCCAGGGCTGCGGTCCCGGCTCGGTCGTCACCTCCGCACCGGCGTCCCGCGCGCGAGAGACCAGGCTGTCGACCTCGGCCGGACCGGCCAGGGTCAACCCGAGAACGCACTCGCTGTGCCCGCGGTCGGCCACCTCCCGGCCGCCGAGCACCCAGCCGAAGCCACCAGTCGGCACCAGCATCAGGCGCAGCCCGGCGTTGACCTCGAACTGCAACGGCTCGGGCAGGCCGTCCTCAGCCGGCTCACCGATCGCGGCCAGACCGAGGGCGTCCCGGTAGAAGTCGTGCGCGACGTGCCGGTCGGCGATCGGCAGGCTGACGACGACTGGTGCGTACGGCACGGCGGGACCTCCGGCTGGCGTCGCGATCGTGGTTTCGCCGTCGAGTATGGGCGCCACCTGTGACACGAGGTGGGAGCCGCCGCCGGAGAGCCGCACTGGTGACCGGCCGCCACGGGCAGCAGCCGACGGCTTGCCGACTCACGGGTTCGCCGTTCGGGCCGCCCTGGGCGGTTCCCCAACGCAGCGCGGATTCGTGACTCCCTCGTTGTTGTGCTCCCCGCCTTCCGGTGTGCCCTCTTCGGTGGTCCGGGATGTACCGATCGGTGGTACCGCGCGAGTCTGTCCATGGTCACGATGGCCGGATGCATCCTCACGACCCGTACCAGCAGCAGCCGCACTATCCGCCGCACCAGTACCCGCCTCAGCCGCCGCCGGGGATGTACGCCCAGCAGCAGCCGAACAAAGCTGGGCTGGGAGGGTGGGCGATCGTCTTGTGGATCGCGTTGCCGGCGATGCTGATCGCGCTGTGCTGTGCGGGATGCCTGCTGACCGGGTCCTTCTCGGCGTTCATGGAGGGTTTCAACGAGGGCTTCAACGAGGGCGTGTCGAATCCGTAGTGCTGTGCGGATTCGAAGCGGTGACCTCTGGGTCGGAGCCCAGCGAGCCACCTGCTTCACGTCGCTTCGAATGCGGGCAGGCCGAAGCTCCACTTCCGGCCTGCCCGCAGTTCCCCGCACCCCGGCCTGTCCGCGGACGCATAGGAAAAGGCCCCTGGCTCCCGGGATCCCTCCCGAGGCCAGGGGCCTTTCCATCCGAGCCGCCTGACGGAATCGAACCGTCGACCTACGCATTACGAGTGCGTCGCTCTAGCCGACTGAGCTAAGGCGGCAACGATCGCCAAGTGTACGGCACGCACCACGCCGGGGCGGAGCGGGATTCCCCGGACTCGGCGGACCGGACATCGGGTCCGATCGGGCTCGGCACGGCACACCGCGCGGCGCTACGCTCCGCCGGGTGACCGACGATCAGATCCCCCACGACGAACCGGTCGACCCTTCGCCCGGTGACGGTGCGCGTGCCGAGACCACCAGCGAGAAGACGACCGGCCCGGTGCCGGTGACGGCCAGCGGTCGGGCGACACCGCTGGGGCCGTACGCCGAGGAGGCGTCCGGAGGGCGGGCGGCGCGACGGCCGCGCAGCACCGATCCGCTGGAGTTGGGCTTCACCCCGCGTAAGCCGGTGCCGTGGCTCGCGCCGTTCCTACTGATCAGCACCGGTCTGCGGACGTTGTTGGCGATGTTGTTCGGTGCGTACCTGGACAAGCGGGAACTCCAGAAGGCGCTGGATGCGGAGGTCGCCCGTCAGGTCGGGCCGGACGGCGGGCTCTGGCTCGACTACGTGGCCGACCTGGGCGACGGGTTCAACGCCACGTACTCGGTGGCGTATCTGCTCGCGCAGCGCGAGCTGGAGGTGGACGGGCACCGGCTGCCCCGGGCGCAGACCCTGGTGATGGGCGGCGACCAGGTCTACCCGTCGGCCGCGTACGAGGCGTACGAGGACCGGTGCAAGGGGCCGTACCAGGCGGCGTTGCCGACCACGCCGCCCGAGCAGCCGACGATCTTCGCGGTGCCGGGCAACCACGACTGGTACGACGGGCTGACCGCGTTCCTGCGGCTGTTCGTCCGGACCAGGGACCGCCACTTCGGCGGCTGGCGGACCGGCCAGTCCCGCTCGTACTTCGCCGCCGAGCTGCCCGCCGACTGGTGGCTGCTCGGGCTCGACGACCAGTCCGGCTCGTACGTCGACGACCCGCAGCTCACCTTCTTCGACGCGGTGGCGGCGAAGCTGGGCCCGCAGAGCCGGGTGATCCTGGCGGTGCCGGCTCCGGCCTGGGTGAAGGCCGTCGACCAGCCCACCGCGTACGACTCGATCGACTATTTCATCCGGACCATCGTCGCGCCCACCGGTGCCCAGGTACGCCTGTTGATCTCCGGCGACCTGCACCACTACGCCCGCTACACCGGGCCGGACGGCCGGCAACTGGTCACCTCGGGCAGCGGCGGGGCGTACCTGTACCCGACGCACAAGTTGCCCGAGCGGATCGAGGTGCCGCCCCGGGACACGTTGGCCCGCCGTTCCAGCCCCTCCCGCGAGTACGAGTTGGCCGCCCGCTATCCCGACGCGACCCGCTCCCGCCGGTACGGCTGGGGCATCTTCGGCCGGTTGCCGCTGCGCAATCCCGGCTTCTCAACGCTGCTGGGCATCCTGCACACCCTGCTGATGCTCTCCATGGCCGGGGTGACCGACTTCCGCGCGGAGGCCTCCGAGCAGCGGTTGTTCAGCGTGCCGCTGGTGATGATGGTGCTGGTGACCGTGCTCGCGGCGGCGCTGTTCGCCAAGCCGCCCAGTTCCAGCGGCAAGCGGCACGTCCGACACTGGCTGCTGGGTGTCGGGCACGGGCTGGCCCACGTGGGGTTGGGGGCCGCCGGCACCTGGGCGTGGCTGTCGCTGCCGTTCCACGACTGGCTCTGGCCGCTGCCCGCGGTGGCCGCCGCAACCGTCTACCTGCCGGTGATCGGCCTGGTGGCCAGTCAACTGGTGGCCGGGTACCTGCTGGTGGCGAGCGCCTTCGGGGTCAACGTCAACGAACTCTTCGCGGGGCAGGGCATCGAGGACGCCAAGGGCTTCGTGCGGATGCGGATCGACCCGGACGGCACGCTCACCCTTTATCCGATCGCGGTCGACCGGGTGGGCCGCCGGTGGCGCGTCAACCCCGACGGCTCCCCCGAGGCGTCCTGGCTCGCTCCGGGCCGTCCGCTGCGTCCCCGCCTGGCCGAACCTCCGGTCGTCCTGCGTTGACCGGACCGATGAGGGCGGCAGGAGCGCGCGCCGCCCTCATCGGTGGTCCGGGATGAGGGCGGTACGGCGGGCCGCGGTGCTCAGGGGCTCGGGAAACCCGTCAATGACACCGTCCCGGGACCGGGTCATCGCCGGGGTGCGACGCCCTCCGGGCCGGACTTGTCACGGCTGTCGTACGCCTGGCGCGAGCCGCACACGTCGGCACGGGAACACAGGGAGCGCGAGCCGTCGGCGTCCAGGCGTACGGTGACGGCGTCGCGGGGGACGCTGTGGCCCACCACCCGGCCCTCACCCTTGGGGGTGGAGACGCGACTGCCGACCTCCGGTGCGGACTCCTGGAATTTCGAGTACAGCGGGTGCTCGTACTTGAGACAACACATCAGCCGGCCGCAGGCGCCGGAGATGCGCAGCGGGTTGAGCGGCAGATCCTGGTCCTTGGCCATCCGGATGGTCACCGGCTCGAAGTCGTTCAGGAAGGTCGCGCAGCACAGGTCACGCCCGCAGGAGCCGATGCCGCCCTGCACCCGGGCCGAGTCGCGGGCCGACAACTGCCGCAGTTCCACCCGGCAGTGCAGGGTCGCCCCGAGGTCGCGGACCAGGGAGCGGAAGTCCACCCGGTGCGGCGCGGTGAAGTAGATGGTGCTGCGCTCGCCGCCACCGTCGGCGCTGCCGAGCACGTGGTCGATCGCCACCACCTTCATCGGCAGGCCGTGCTCCCGGATCAGCCGCTTGGCCGCGACCTTCGCCTCCGCCTTGCGGCGTCGCAGCGTCTCGTCCCGGCGCAGGTCCTCCTCCTGCGCCAGCCCCGCCATCCGGGGAAAGCCCTCGGTGTCGTCGCTGACCCACTGCGCGGCCCAGACACATTCCGCCACCTCGGGCCCGTCGTCGGTGGGCACCAGCACCTTGTCGCCGACCTGCGGTCGGAAGTCACCCGGGTCGAGGTAGTAGAGACGCCCGTACCGCTGGAAGCTGACCGCGCAGAGCATGCCCATGCTCCTCACCCTACGACGCGCCGACGGATTTGCGTCGGGCCGCGGTGACGGGTGACCGCACCGCGCAACCATCCATGATTGTCGACTCGACCGATCCCGGGCCGCCGACCGGTACGACGATGGCGTCCGGACGGCTGAATCCTTCGTCACGGACGGGACAAACGGGGCCGGACAGCGTTGAGTGTGGGGACAGACCTGCGGGGGGTGCAGGAAAGTCACGGCGCCGCCGCGCGGGCCCGATCGGGTATCCGCGTGCGGCGCCGTGCTGCTGCCACCGCATCCCGTCCACGGCCGACTCGGGCCGACGCCGACGGCCGTGCACCGGTTGGTCCGGGGGCTGCTACCAGCCGACGCGGGTGGTCGGCCCGCCCGGGGCGGCGCCGGGACGGAACCGGGTCGGTGCCGCGCGCATCGGGGTCTCGGCCAGGCTCGGGGCCCACTGCCGCAGCAGCGTCTCCGCCCCGTCGTAGGCGACGCAGAGCACGGCCAGCACCCGGGCCGCGATCTCGGCGGCGGCGGGGCTGCCCGGCGACGAGGGCCCGGAGTGCGGCGGCTCTCGGGTGATCGAGGTGGCCGCCACCACCGAGACCGCCTCGGCCGAACCGATCACCTCGGCCAGGGTGCGGGCGACGGCGAGCCGGCTGCCCTCCACCCAGTCGGCGAGAGCGTCGGCGTAGCCGGCGGTGGCCTCCAACCGCCCCACCAGGCTCTCCGGGCCGTCGTCGAGGTGACGCAGCAACATCGTCCGGGACTGCCCGTACGCGGCGGCAGCCGGCCCGGACCAGAGCAGCGGATCGGTCAGCGTGGCGCAGGCGTGGTCGTACCCGTGGACGTGCCGGCGCACCGTGTGCCCGGCACCCGCCAACGGCGCCGCCCGCAGGTCGAGGAAGCTGCGCAGGGCGTCACCGGGCAGCACCTGCATCCGACGCAGCAACGGCCAGACCCGGTGGCCCTCCGGAGCCCCGGCGGCGAGCAGGGTGTCGACCCGGCGCAGCAGGTCGATCCCGGGCTCGGCGAGCCGGTCCAGCGCGTCCATCACCTCTCCCCGGCCAGCCGGCGGGAGGCGGCGGAGTCGGTGTCGGAATACCGGTCGGCGGCCTGGCGCAGCGCGGTCGCCGTGGCGGTCAACTGCGCCGCGGCGGCGTGCGCCTCGCGGGCCCGGTCCCCGGTGGCGGTGGTCCACTGCCGGTGCAGCGCCCGGCCGATCTCGCCGGGCCGCCCCGGCGCGTCCGCGCCGAACGAGACCTGCGCGGGGTCGGCGGCGGTGACCGAGCGGGACAGTGCGGTCAGCGTGGCGCTCGCCTCGTCGAGGCGGGCGGCCAGGGCACGAAGGGTGTCCATCTCACGCCCCCGTCAGCGGCCGGTAGGCGGTGAACGTCTCGTTGTGCAGCTTCTCCCGGGCCCACTGGGCGGCGTCCGCGGCGGCGACCACCGCAGCCCGCACCGAACCCGCGACGTCACGCGGCTGCCGGGTGTGCAGGGGGCCGAGGAAACGCACGTCGGTGATCCGCCCACCGGCGGTCACCACCACCTCGACCAGTCCGTCCGGCGACCGGACGGTGACCTCGACCGTCGCCACGGCCTGGTCGAACTCGGCCTGGAGGGACTCGATCCGGCGGTAGCGTCGGACCGCCTCCTCGATCCACGCCTCGTCGATCTCGCCCCGCGGCATCAGCGGACTCCTCCCCAGTCGTCCTCACTGTGCGTACCGCCGCCGTCACCACGGCACACCGGACCGTACCGCACCAGAATCGAGCGTGTCGATGCCTGTGCGGATCCCGGAGCCGACCGGTGCGTCAGGGAGCGGCATCCGGTGGGAGGCGGGTCGGGGTCAGCCCTTCCAGAGGGCGAGCATCATCGACTCGACCGCGATCCGGGGCTTGACGTTGGCCTCGATCGCGGACCGGCAGGCGAGCACCGCCTCCAGACGTCGCAGCGCCCCCTCCGCCTGCCACTTGCGGGCACCGGCGTCGGCCAGGTCGGCGGTGTCGGTGTGCACCGGCGCCACCGGTGCCGCCCAGGCCACGGCGAGGGCGTCCCGATAGAAGGCGGCCAGGTCGACCAGGGCCCGGTCCAGCGCGTCCCGCTGGGCCCGGGTCGCCCGGGACTTCTGGCGCCGTTCCAGCTCCTTCAACTGGCCGGCGGAGCCCCGGGCGGCGCCCGCCGCGCCCCGACCGGTGCCACCCGCACCGAGCGCGGTCTCCAGCGCGGCGCGCTCCGTCGCGTCCAGCTCGGCCACGGACGCCGCGGCCTCCGCCTCGGCCGCCTCGATCAGTGCGGACGCCGCGTCGAACGCGGCACCCACCCCGGTCAGTCGACGTGGTACCGCGAGCACCGCGTCCCGACGCGACCGGGCCTGCGGATCGCCGGCCAACCGCCGGGCCCGGCCCACGTGACCCTGGGTGGCCGCCGCCGCCCACCGGGCCACGTCGGGCGCGATGCCGTCGCGGCGTACCAGCACCTCGGCGACCGCCTCGGCGGACGGCTGCCGCAGCGGTACGACCCGGCAGCGCGACCGGATGGTCACCGAGATGTCGTCCGGGTGGGTGGACGGCGCGCAGAGCAGGAAGACGGTCCGTGGCGGCGGCTCCTCCACGGCCTTGAGCAGCGCGTTGCCGGCCGCCTCGGTCAACCGGTCGGCATCCTCGATGATCACCACCTGCCAGCGCCCGCCGGACGGGGTGCTGGCCGCGCGGAGCACCAGTGCCCGCATGTCGTTGACGCCGATGGAGAGGCCCTCGGGCACCACCAGCCGCACGTCGGCGTGGGTGCCGGCGAGCGTGGTGTGGCATCCCGGGCAGGTGCCGCAACCGGTGCCGTGGACGCACTGCAATGCGGCGGCGAAGGCGCGTGCCGCCACCGACCGCCCCGATCCCGGCGGTCCGGTGAAGATCCACGCGTGGGTCATGCCCGCGCCCGGGTCGGTCCCCGGGGTCGTACCGTCACCCTCGTCCGGGCCGTCCGGGAACACCGTCGGCTCGATCACGTCCGGGCCGTCGGCGGCGCGCAGCACCGCGGCGGCGGCCGACGCCGCCCGGCGCAGCGTCTCCACCGCCTCGTCCTGCCCGACCAGGTCGGCGAAGGCGTCCGGCATCACGTTCGCTCCGTCGTCACCAGCTCCGATGGGGATAACTCGGCCTGGACCGAGGTGTCCGGGCCGTTCGCCGGGTCCGGGTGATCGACGCCGCCGGGTGCACCGAGCATCTCCTCCACCCGGCGGGCCACCCGCTCGGCGATCTCCTCGGCCGGCCGGGAGCCGTCGAGCACCAGGTACCGCTTGGGGTCGGCGGCGGCCAGGTCGAGGAAGGCGTAGCGGACCCGCTCGTGGAAGGTCACCGACTCGGCCTCCAGCCGGTCGGCGGCCTGGCTCCGCGCGGCCACCCGGGACAGCCCGGTCCGCGGGTCGACGTCGAGCAGCACCACCAGGTCGGGCTTGAGCCCGCCGGTGGCCCAGGATGAGAGCCAGGAGACCTCGTCGACCGGCAGCGTACGCCCGGCGCCCTGGTACGCCAGGGACGAGTCGACGTACCGGTCACTGATCACCACCGCGCCCCGGACCAGGGCGGGACGGACCACGGTGGCCACGTGGTGGGCCCGGTCGGCGGCGTAGAGCAGGGCCTCGGCACGCGGTGAGGGCGCCTCGTCGCCGGTGGTGTCCAGCACCATCGACCGGATCCGGGCACCGACGGCGGTCGCGCCCGGTTCCCGGGTCACCACCACGTCCCGCCCGTCGCCGCGCAGCCGCTCGGCGAGCTGGGCGAGCTGGGTCGACTTGCCCGCGCCCTCGCCGCCCTCGAAGACCACGAAGAGCCCGGCGGAGACGAACGGCTCGGCCGGCATCAGCGGGCGGCCCCGGATCGACCCCCACAGGTCGGCCAGGACCGGTACGCCCTTCTTGTCGTCCATCTGCCCGAACGCGCTGATCCCGGCGAAGATCCCGGCGGCACCGGCGACGAGCAGCAACAGCCGCGTCGAGGAGACCGAGACGCCCAGGTCGGCGATCTCGAACGTCCGGGAGCCGCCGACGCCGGCGAGCAGGCTGCCCAGTGCGATGGCCAGGATCAGCACCAGCCGGGTACCGATCTGCACCACGGCGAAGACCCGGCCGCGTACCTCGTCGGCGACCTCGCCACCGAGCAGCGTGGTGCCGGAGAGGAAGGCCATCCCGGCCCCGGCGCCGACCAGGATCGCGCCGACCAGCGCCATGGACAGGTGGAAGGCGAAGGCAAGCGTCATCACCGAGGCGCTGGCCAGCACGATGCTCATGCCGAACCAGCGCCGCCGGGACATGTCCCGGACGATCATCGGGCCGAGCCCGATGCCGATCCCCAGGCCCAGGAAGATCGCGCCGAACAGCAGATAGAACGCGGCGTCACCGGCACCGAGCGAGGCGGCGAAGAACCGGGCGGTGCCGATCACGATGCCGCCACCGGCGAAGGCACCCAGGATGCCCAGGACCAGGCCGCGTACCAGCGGGGTCTGTGCGATGAACCGCCAGCCCTCGGCGAACTGGCGCAGCATGCTCTGCTCGGTGCGCTCCCCTTCGGTGGTCTGCGCCTGGCTGATCTCCTTGATGCCGAACGCCACCACCAGGGCGGTGGCGAGGCGGGAGAAGGCGTTGAACCAGAGCGCGAGCTGGGCCGGCTCGGCCCAGGTGGGCATCTCGCCGCCGGTGACACCCCGGACGATGCCGTCGCCCGAGGCGAGCAGGATCGCGGCGGCGATCGGGGTCAGACCGTACGTGGTGATCAGCGTGAGCTGGTTGGCGGTCTCCAGCCGGGCCCGGGGGATGAGGTTGGGGACCGCGGCCTCCTTGGCCGGGATCCAGAGCAGGGTGACCGTCTCGATCAGGAACGTGGCGATCGCCGCCCAGCTCACCACCCGTGCGCCGCTGGCGCCGGTGAGCGCGTACAGCGGGATGGAGGCGAACAGCACGAACCGCAGCACGTCGCAGATCACCATGGTCCAGCGGCGGTCGAACCGGTCGGCGAGTACCCCGGCGAACGGGCCGAGGACCAGCGCGGGCAGCAGCCGGATGGCGATCACGCCACCGAACGCGGCTCCCTTGGCGGTGTTGCCCTCCACCTGCGCGGCGGCGAAGACACTCGTGGCGAGCAGGCCGAGCCAGTCGCCGAAGGAGGCGGCGCCGAGCACGATCCAGAGCCGTCGGAACGGTCGGATGCGCAGCACCGAGCGGATCGCGCCGTAACCGGACAGGTCGGTCTGGGCGGCGGGACCGCCGGGTGGGCTCTTCGGATCGGCGGTCTGGCCCGCGGCACCGCCGCCGGATAAGCCGGTCGTGTCCCGGCCGGATGTCCCGGCGGGCTGGTCCGTGGACGGCGACACGCCGGACGACTCGCCGTTGAACTGGCTTTCGATGGCCGTACCTCCACGTGCCGGCCCATCGCTGGGCACCCCCGGTGAAACACTCTAGTCCCGACGGGGACCGCTCCCCGTCGCGCATCACCTGCTCGCCGAGCCTAGGACGCGGTTGCCAACCCGCCCCCGGCCGGTCAGATGCGAGGGTATTTCGCATTCACCGTTTCACAGTTAGCGTGCACACGTGGCCACCGACAGCGATAACCTGCGCCACCGGCTGGACCGGGCGACCGCGCACCTCGACCCCCCGTACGCGGTGGTGGATCTCGGGGCCTTCGACGCCAACGCCGCCGCGTTGACCTCGCGGGCCGCCGGCAAGCCGCTGCGGATCGCGAGCAAGTCACTGCGCTGCCGGGACCTGATCGCCCGCGCCCTGGCCCGCCCGGGCTGGCGGTCGGTGATGGCGTTCACGCTGCCCGAGGCGATCTGGCTGGTCCGGACCGGGGTCACCGCCGACGTGCTGGTGGCGTACCCGACCGCCGACCGGGCGGCACTGACCGAGCTGGCCGCCGATCCGGCGCTGGCGGCAGCCGTCACGCTGATGGTCGACGACCCCGACCAACTCGACTTCTACGACACGGTGACCGCTCCGGGCAGCCGTCCGGACCTGCGGGTCTGCCTCGACCTGGACGCCTCGTGGCGACCGCTGGGCGGCCGGGTGCACGTCGGGGTCCGTCGCTCACCGGTGCACACCGCCCGGGCGGCCGGGCGGCTCGCCGCCACCGTCTCCCGGCGGGCGGGATTCCGGCTGGTCGGCCTGATGTCGTACGAGGCACAGATCGCCGGCCTGGGCGACGCCCCGCCGGGGCAGGCGGTGCTCGCCGCCGCGATCCGGGTGGCCCAGCGCGGGTCGTACCGCGAGTTGCTGGCCCGCCGAGGTGCGGCGGTGGCCGCGGTACGCGAACACGCCGACCTGGAGTTCGTCAACGGCGGCGGGACCGGCAGCGTGGCCGCCACCAGCGCCGATCCCGCGGTCACCGAGGTCACCGCGGGATCGGGCCTGTACGGGCCGACGCTCTTCGACGCGTACCGCGCCTGGCGCCCCACCCCGGCGGCGTTCTTCGCCTGCGCGGTGGTCCGCCGACCGGCACCCGACCTGGCCACCGTGCTCGGCGGCGGTTGGATCGCCTCCGGCTCCGCCGCCGACAGCCGACAGCCCCGGCCGTGGCTGCCGACCGGCCTCAAGCTGCTCGGCGCCGAGGGGGCCGGTGAGGTGCAGACCCCGTTGACCGGCGCGTCGGCCGCCACCCTGCGGGTCGGTGACCGGGTCTGGTTCCGCCACGCCAAGTCCGGCGAGCTGTGCGAACGGGTCAACGAGCTGCACCTGGTCGACGGCGACCACGTGGTGGGCACCGTACCGACCTACCGGGGCGAGGGACACGCCTTCCTCTGAACACGCCGAGCCGGGACCACGGCGAGGTTCTCCACCGCGGTCGCGGCATGGTGCTCAGAGCTGCCGGTCCGGCGGGCCGTGCGGGTTCCCCACGGGCTCCGTCGCCGGGCCGGGCGAGGTCAGGCCGGCTGCTTGGCCGACGCCTCGGTGGATTCGGCGATCTTGTCGTCGCCCGGCTTCGCGGGCTGCCCGACCGGCCGACGGCCGCTGTCGCCGCGCGCCTCCATCTGGCGGTGCAGGTACTCCCGGATCAACGCCTTCGCCTCGGCCAGCACCCGATCGTCGCCGTCCGGCCTGCGCCGGAACGCGAGCTTGATCAGCGAGTCCGCCGCCTCCACCGCGATCTCCAGGTGGAAACGCAGGTCGGGGACGTCGGCGAGCCCGAACCGCTCGGTGAGCACCCGGGCCAACTGGTCGGCGATCACCCCGTTGTTGTCGCGCTGCTCATCGAGCAGATGCAGGTCGACCACGTCGCCGAAGTGCAGGGTACGGAAACCGGGAACGGTGCGGTGCATCGTGATGTACTCGTCGATGCCCGCGTCGACCCCGTCCCACCAGTGTGTCAGGTCGTCCGAGGCGAAGCGTTCGTCGAGCCGCTGGAGGTAGGACTCCATCGTGCGCAGCGTGAGCGCCTGCACGATCGCCCGCTTGTCCGGAAAGAACTGGTAGACCGACCCGATCGCCACCTCGGCCCGCTCGGCGAGCAAGGTGGTGGTCAGCCCTTCGTACCCCACCTCGTCGACGAGCTCGGCGCAGGCGTCCAGCATGCGCTGAACGCGCGCGACACTACGACCCTGCACTGGCACGCGACGCAGTGGGCCGGTCGTGGCGGCTGAAGTTGACACTCGCCACCCCCCTTCGACGGATGAACATATCTGCACGTCACGAGTTCGTGACTACCGGTACAACGAGCGGACCTCGATTGCGGTATTTACCAGGAAGAACGTTCCTGATATGAACTCGGTTCATATTCATCTTGAGGAGCGCGCCATGGCCGGAACCGGACGCACCCCCACCGCCTGGTCCAACTGGGGCGGCAACCAGCACAGCATGGCGACCGCCGTCCTGCGCCCGACAACCGTCGCCGAGGTGGCCGAGCAGGTACGCTCCGCCACCGGCGAACGGATCCGACCGGTCGGCAGTGGACACTCCTTCACGCCCGTCGCGGTCACCGACGGGCGGCGGATGGACCTGAGCCGACTGGCCGTCGACGTACAGGTGGACGCCGATCGACGCCTCGTCACCGTACCGGCCGGGATGACGCTGCGGGAACTGAACTCGCTGCTCGCCGCGCACCGCCTGGCACTGCCGAACCTCGGCGACGTCGACGCGCAGACCGTGGCCGGGGCGATCTCCACCGGCACCCACGGCACCGGTGCCGGACACGGCGGACTGGCCACCTTCGTCGAGGCGTTGACCCTGGTCACCGGAACCGGCGAGATCCTGCACTGCTCCGCCGAGCAGCATCCCGACGTGTTCGACGCGGCCCGGATCTCACTCGGCGCCCTCGGCGTCCTTGTCGAGGTCACCCTGCGCTGCGTGGACGCCTTCGTGCTGCGGGCCCACGAACGCCCCGCACACCTGGACACCGTGCTCGCCGAACTGCCCGACCTGATCGACCGGCACGACCACGTCGAGTTCTTCTGGTTCCCGTACACCACCCGGGTACAGCTCAAGACCAACGACCGCACCACCGCCGACGACCGGCCGCTGCCCCGCTGGCGGAGCTGGCTGGACGACGACTTCATGGCCAACAGCGTCTTCGCCGCCGCCTGCCGCCTCGGCCGCGCCGCACCGGCCCTCGCCCCGCCGATCAGCGCGGTCAGTGCACGGGTGCTCAGCGAGCGGGCCTACACCGGTCGCTCCGACACCGTCTTCTGCACCCCGCGCCGCGTCCGCTTCACCGAGATGGAGTACGCACTACCCCGCGACGCCCTTCCCGAGGCGCTCGGCGCGCTACGCCGGATCATCGACGGGTTGCCGTTCAAGGTGCTGTTCCCGGTCGAGGTCCGCTTCACCGCCGCCGACGACATCTGGCTGTCCCACTCGTACGGTCGCGAGTCGGCGTACATCGCCGTACACCAATACGTCGGGATGCCGTACGAGCCGTACTTCCGGGCCTTCGAGCATGTGGCGACCGGCCTGACCGGACGCCCGCACTGGGGCAAGCTGCACTGGCGCGAGGCCGCCTCGTTGGCCGACGCCTATCCCCGCTGGCAGGAGTTCCAGCAGGTCCGCGCCCGACTCGACCCGCACCGCACCTTCACCACCCCCTACCTGGACACCCTCCTGGGCCCACACCCCACAACCTGAGCGAGCTCACCCGTCGACCGATCCTGGCCGGGCCAGCGATCCTGGCGCTTCACGAGGTCGAAGAGGTGCGATCTGCACGGGACGTGACGTGGTGGATCGCGATCCCGCCCGAAACCACCGTGTCCACCCCCTCCCTCGCGGCTCATCACGAGCCACACAACTTGCCTCAGGCACCCTCGGAGACAGCAACATCGCTGACGTCGCGCGGATCTTGCCCGTCTCCACGCGCACGCACACCACCCACACGCTGACGCCCGCCGAGTTGATCAAGGAGTTTTGGTCTCGGAGGAGCACGTCTGAGGGCGCAAACTCCTTGGTCAAGGGCGGTGGGTAGATCTGTTGTCGTCGGAGCGACAACAGATCTACCCACCCTCCCCGGGATCACCAGCACACCACCGAGTCGGACCCCAAGATCTCGTGGTTGTCCACCGAGGTCGAGCTGGAGTGGCGGCGGCAGGCAGGCCAGGTGGCCGGGATGGGTAGGGCAGCGATGTCTGAATCGGCTGGTCAGCCCTGCTCCTTCGACCAGCCTCCATCAGCGACGGGACGAGGTCCGTCAGCGGACCGCGGTCAGTCGGCCGCGGGTGCTTTCTTGGCGGCGGTGGCCTTCTTCGGCGCCGCCTTCCTCGGTGCGGCCTTCGAGGCTGCCGCCTTCGACGCCGTCTTCGAGGCAGCGGCCTTGGTGGTGGAGTTCGAGGCGGCGGCCTTGGTGGCACCGGCCTTGGCGGGTGCCTTCTTGGCGGGCGCCTTCTTCGCGGCGGCCTTCTTCTTCGGCGCCGGACCCTTCGCCCGCTTCTCGGCGAGCATCTCGGAGGCTTCCTCCAGAGTGAGCGCCTCCGGGGTCTGGCCGCGTCGCAGCGATGCGTTCGTCTCCCCGTCGGTGACGTACGGGCCGAACCGACCGTCCTTGATGACCAACGGCTTCTCGGTCAGCGGGTCGGCGCCCATCTCCCGCAGCGGCGGCGCGGCGGCCCGTCGTTGCCGGTTCTTCGGGGCGGCCAGCAGGGCCAACGCCTCGTCCAGGGTGACGGTGAACATCTTGTCTTCGGAGTCCAGCGAACGGAACTCGTCACCGCGCTTGACGTACGGGCCGTAGCGGCCGTTGTTGGCGACCACCTCGGCACCGTCCGGTGCCACGCCGATCACCCGGGGCAGGCTGAGCAGCTTGAGCGCCTCGTCGAAGGTGAGCGAGTCCGGCGACTGCGAGCGCAGCAGCGAGGATTTGCGCTCGCCGCTGGCCACGTACGGGCCGAAGCGGCCGGACTTGAGCACGATCGGCTCGCCGGTCGCCGGGTCGTCGCCGAGCTTGCGCTCGCCCCCGCCGCCGAGGAACAACTCGTGGACCTTCTCCGGGGTCAGCTCGTCCGGCGCGAGGCCCTCGGGGATCGGTGCCCGGTCGCCCGGGGCCGCGCCCTCCTCGCCCTCGGCGACCGGTGCCTGCTCCTCGCCGGGCGCCCGACGCTGGAGGTACGGCCCGTACCGGCCGACCCGCACCACGACCTCGCGTCCCTCGTCGTCAGTGAACAGCGGGATCGAGTTGACGCTGCGCGCGTCGATGTCGCTGAGGTTCTCGGTGACCAGCTTCTTGAGGCCGCCGGAACGGGCGATGTCCTGGTCTCCGGCACCGTTGGTGGTGCCGAAGTAGAACGCGGTGAGGAAGTCGACCGCCGCGTGGTCACCACCGGCGATCTCGTCCAGCTCGTTCTCCATGCTGGCCGTGAAGTCATAGTCGATCAGGCGCGGGTAGTGCCGCTCCATCAGCCCGATCACCGCGAACGCGAGGAACGACGGGATCATCGCCTGGCCGCGCTTCACCACGTACCCACGGTCCTGGATCGTCTGCATGATCGACGCGTACGTGGAGGGGCGGCCGATGCCCAGCTCCTCCAGTGCCTTGACCAGCGACGCCTCGGTGTAGCGGGCGGGCGGCTGGGTGTGGTGGCCCTGTGCCGCCAACTGGTCGGCGGTCAGCGGCTGGTCCTTGACCAGGTTGGGCAGCCGGCGCTCGGCGTCCTCGGCCTCGGCGTTCTCGTCGTCGCTGGACTCGACGTACGCGCGCAGGAAGCCCGGGTCGGTGATGGTCTTGCCGGTGGCGCCGAAGTCGGCCTCCTCGCCACCGGTGGTGGTGGCCCGGATCCGGACCGAGACGCTGGAGCCGACCGCGTCGGTCATCTGCGAGGCGATGGTGCGCCGCCAGATCAGCTCGTAGAGCTTGAACTCCTCGGCCGACAGCTCCTTGGCCACCTCGCCCGGGGTCCGGAAGTTGTCCCCGGCGGGGCGGATCGCCTCGTGCGCCTCCTGCGCGTTCTTCACCTTGCCGGTGTAACGGCGCGGCTCCGGCGGCACGCTGCGCTCGCCGTACAGCTCGACGATCTGTCGGCGGGCCGCCGCGATGGCGGTGTCCGACAGGCTCACCGAGTCGGTACGCATGTAGGTGATGTAGCCGTTCTCGTAGAGCCGCTGCGCGGTACGCATCGTCTGCTGCGACGAGAACCGCAGCTTGCGGGCCGCCTCCTGCTGGAGCGTGGAGGTGATGAAGGGCGCGTACGGGCGGCGACGGTACGGCTTCTCCTCGACCCGGGTGACGGTGAACGGCCGCCCGTCGAGGCGGGCCGCGAGCCCCCGCGCGCCGCTCTCGTCGAGGTGCACCACGCCGGCACCGGGCTTGACCCGGCCGGTGGTGGGCTCGAAGTCCTTGCCGGTGGCGATCCGGTCGCCGTTGAGCGCGACCAGGGTGGCGTTGAAGGTGCGCGGCCCCTCCCCGGCGTTCGTCACGGCGAGCGTGGCCAGGATGTCCCAGTACTCGGCGGTGCGGAAGGCCATCCGCTGCCGCTCCCGCTCGACCACGATCCGGGTCGCCACGGACTGCACCCGGCCCGCCGAGAGCCTCGGCATGACCTTCTTCCACAGCACCGGGGAGACCTCGTAGCCGTAGAGGCGGTCGAGGATGCGCCGGGCCTCCTGGGCGTCGACCAGGTCGCGGTCGATCTCCCGGGGGTTGGCCACCGCCGCCTGGATCGCCGGCTTGGTGATCTCGTGGAAGACCATCCGCCGGACCGGCACCTTCGGCTTGAGCGTCTCCACCAGGTGCCAGGCGATCGCCTCGCCCTCGCGGTCCTCATCCGTCGCCAGGAAGATCTCGTCGACCTCCTTGGCCAGCTTGGTCAGCTTGCTGATCTGCTGCTTGCGGTCGGCGGAGACGACGTAGAGGGCGTGGAAGCCGTTGTCGACGTCGACGCCGAGCCGGGCCCACGACTCGCCCTTGTACCGGGCCGGCACGTCGGCGGCGTTACGCGGCAGGTCGCGGACATGCCCGAAGCTGGCCTCCACGACGTACCCCGGGCCGAGGTAGCCCGAGATCGTCTTGGCCTTCGCCGGGGACTCGACGATGACCAGACGGGTGGTTCCAGCGTTGCTCGGCACGTCTGCTTCGACCTCTTCCCTGCTCATGGCCGCGCCAGCGCCCGGTTCCGGGCGCACTCGACCCACCGATACCCAGCGGTCCGGATGTCCAACGTAACGCGCCGTCCGCGTTTCGGGTTTCGCGGGCGGCAATTCGCCCGGGACGATCTGTGGTCGCGCCGGACGGCGTCACCGTACACCCTGAGTAGGGTGTGGAACGGGTCACTGTGATCAGGGCAGCCCCTCGGTGGAGGTGCAACCCGGCCGATTCTCCCTGTGTTCCCCGACGCCCGGCTGTCTCCGATCGGACAGCCGGCGGTGGATCAGTCGCGGGTCGGCCAGGTGCCGGGCGGAGCCGCGTCGGGACGCTCGCCGACCAGCTCCGCGAGCCGCGCCGTCCGGCGTCGACCGGTGATCCGGTACGCCGGTCCGCCCGCCTCCGGCACCAGCAGGTCACCGGTCAGTCCGACCGCGTGCAACGCTGCGCCGACCGCCGCCCACCGGCCCGGGTCGGTGCCGCCGAGATGAAGCACGAAGTCGGGCGTTTCGGCCACCCCGGCGGCGGCCAGCCAGAGCCGGAGCCGACGGCCGTCGAGTTGGAAACCCGGGGGCGGGTGCTGGGTCGGGCCGCGCAGCCAGGCCACCGCCAGCGGCACGATCGTCCGGGTGTACGCCGTCCGCACCGCATACCGTCGGTCCCCGGTCGTCTCCCAGGCCGCCCGTACGCCCCGACGGCCCAGCTCGGTGACGAGCACGTGCACCCGCCAGGCGGCGTCCACCTGCACCGACAGGCGAGCGGTCCCGCCCATCCGGTGCACCTCGCCCGGCCCGGCGAGCAGCCCGGCCAGGTCGGCGACGGAGGGTTCCCCGGTCTCCGCGCCGAAGAAGACCAGTTGCCGTTCGTCGGTGACGCCCCGCTCGGGCACCGCCGGTCGTCCGGTCGCCTCACCACGTCGTCGTGGCGCCGGACCGGACGGGTCGGGCACCGGGAAGGTCACCGGCAGCGGTGTGGCCGCCGGTGTCTCTCCGGAACCGCTCAACGGCATTCAGGTACCTCGTCGAAGGCGCGCTTCAACTCCTCCGAGTTGAGCCGGCTGGTGTCCAGCGCGCTGGCGTCGTACTCCTGCTGGAGGGTCTCGACGGTCGACCGGACGCCGTCGTAGAAGGCACCGGCCTCGCCGATGCCGAGCCCGTCGATGGTGGTGCGGGCCCGGCCGTAGGCGTCCCGCATCGAGGCGAGCGCGGCCCGGAAGCCGGCGGAGACCTCCTCGCCCTGCTCGACCTTGGGCACGCCGGCCTGCTCGACCTTGAGCCGCGCGGTCTCGCTGGCCTCCTCGGCCCCGGCGAAGAGGCGGACCAGGTTCTCCTTGGCCTGCGCGGGGGTGGTCTGGGCGGTCATCTGCTCGTTGGTGCTGCTGGTCAACTTGCTGATCTCGGCCCGCCAGGGACTCAGCGCGGTGCACACCGACGCCGCCCACGCCCGAGGGCTCGGACCGCTGGAGCCGCAGGCGGCCAGCAGAATCAGCGTAGCCAGGACCACCGTGAGCTTTCCGGCGGTCGCCGCCCGGCAGGTACGCATGCGTTGCAGGGTACGGCTTCTCCTCGCCGTCGGCACCGGTCAGGTGTACGGGGCGTACGGGCGAGCGGTCCCCGGTCGACGACGAACCGACCGGGGACCGCGGGTGCCGACGGGCGTCAGGCCTTGATCTCCTCCGGACGTGGGTCGGCGGTGCCGGCGCCGCCGCTGTCGTTGCCCTCGTCCATCGCCACGCTCTTGCGCTTGCTGAACACCACCGCCGCGACGATGATCAAGGTCGCCACCACCGCGATGCCGACCCGCAGGCCGACGTTGCGGTCGTCGCCGATGCTCCAGGCCACCACGGCCGGCGCGATCAGCAGCGAGACCAGGTTCATCACCTTGAGCAGCGGGTTGATGGCCGGACCGGCGGTGTCCTTGAACGGGTCGCCGACGGTGTCGCCGATGACGGTCGCGGCGTGCGCGTCGGAGCCCTTGCCGCCGTACGCGCCGTCCTCGACCATCTTCTTGCTGTTGTCCCAGGCACCGCCGGAGTTGGCCAGGAAGACCGCCATCAGCGTGCCCGCCCCGATCGCACCGGCCAGGTACGACGCCAGCGCGCCGGGCCCGAGGCCGAACCCGACCGCGATCGGTGCCAGGATCGCCAGCAGACCCGGCGTCAGCAGCTCACGCTGCGCGTCCCGGGTGCAGATGTCGACCACCTTGCCGTACTCCGGCCGCTGGGTCCGGTCCATGATCCCGGGCAGCTCGCGGAACTGCCGACGGACCTCCATCACCACGGCACCGGCCGAGCGGGAGACCGCGTTGATGGCCAGGCCGGAGAAGAGGAACACCACGGCCGCACCGATGATCAAACCGACCAGGTTCTGCGGATTGGCCACGTTCAGCGCGTTGAGGATCTCGGCGCTGACGTCGGTCACCCCGGCGTCGGCGTACGCGATGCGCAGCGTGTCGGTGTACGAGCCGAACAGCGCGGTCGCGGCCAGCACGGCGGTGGCGATCGCGATGCCCTTGGTGATCGCCTTCGTGGTGTTGCCGACGGCGTCCAGCTCGGTCAGCGTCCGGGCGCCGTGCTCGTCGATGTCACCGGACATCTCGGCCACGCCCTGGGCGTTGTCGGAGATCGGCCCGAAGGTGTCCATCGCGACGATCACGCCGACGGTGGTCAGCAGACCGGTGCCGGCCAGCGCCACGGCGAACAGCGAGAGCGTGATCGAACCGCCGCCCAACAGGAAGGCGCCGAAGACACCGGCGGCGATGAGCAGCGCCGAGTAGACCGCCGACTCCAGGCCGACGCTGATGCCGGCGAGGATGACGGTGGCCGGGCCGGTCTGCGAGCTCTTGCCGATGTCCTGCACCGGCCGCCGGTCGGTCTCGGTGAAGTAGCCGGTCAGTGCCTGGATCGCGGCGGCCAGCACGATGCCGATGACGACCGCGCCGATCACCACGCCACGCGGGCCGAACGGCGGGTCGCCGCCCTCGACGCCGAGGCTCTCCCGCCAGTTGTCGCCGAGCTGCGCGGCCCAGGTCGGCTGGAGGTAGAAGACAGTGGCGATCGCGACCAGCACCGCCGAGATCACCGCGGAGAGGTAGAAGGCCCGGTTGATCGCGGTCAGACCGTTGCGGTCGGAGGCGCGCAGCCGGGTGATGAAGACGCCGATGATGGCGACGAGCACACCGATCGTGGAGATGATCAGCGGAAGCACCAGGCCGTCGGTACCGAACGCGGCGCGGCCCAGGATCAGCGCGGCGACCAGGGTGACCGCGTACGACTCGAACAGGTCGGCGGCCATGCCGGCGCAGTCACCGACGTTGTCGCCCACGTTGTCGGCGATGGTCGCGGCGTTGCGCGGGTCGTCCTCGGGGATGCCCTGCTCGACCTTGCCGACCAGGTCGGCGCCGACGTCGGCCGCCTTGGTGAAGATGCCGCCGCCGACCCGCATGAACATGGCCAGCAGGGCGGCACCGAAGCCGAAGCCCTCCAGCACGGTCGGCGCGTCGCCCCGGAAGATCAGCACGACCAGCGCGGCACCGAAGAGGCCGAGGCCGACGGTGAGGAAGCCGACCACGCCACCGGTCCGGAAGGCGATCTTCATGGCCGCTTCCCGGCCGCCTTCGCGTTCCCGGGCGGCGGCGGCCACGCGCAGGTTGGCCCGGGTCGCCAGCCACATGCCGGCGCCACCGATGAAGGCGCTGAACAGCGCGCCGACCACGAAGAAGAGGGAACGCCCGAGCTTCACCGCGGTCTCGCTGCCGTCGGTGTCGTGCACCGGCAGCAGGAACAGCAGGACCACGGCGATCACCACGAAGATCGCCAGAGTCCGGAACTGCCGGATCAGGTAGGCCGAGGCGCCCTCCTGCACGGCCCCGGAGATCTCCTGCATGTTGGTGGTGCCCTTGCCCGCGGCCAGCACGGTCTTCGTCAACGCGGCGGCGAAGGCGAGCGCGACCAACGCGATCACCGCGGCGATGACGACGTACGTGACATTGGCTCCGGTTAGGGAGATCCCGCCGCCCTCGGCGGCCAAGGTGTCGGACATCTGTGTCCTCCTGTGCCGAACAACGCACCGGCCGGTGGAGACGCACCGGCCGGTGCCTGTATGCGAATTCGCAAGTGCGCGCCACCCACCCCGGCGAAACCGGCGACGGACGCCCATCTGCGCTGGCTGCCCGGTGGATCACTTGCTGACAACCCGGGTACTGTAGCCCTCCGCAGTGTTCGAGGTCACACCGAGGTGGCACCATCGGCCGATGATCTTCGTCGCTGTGTTATGAAACGAAATCTGATATAGGAACGGGTCCATGGGAACGGGCTCGCATTCCCAGGCCAGGGAATACGAGCCCGATGATTCGATGCCACCGCGACACGAATGCCGCATTCCGCGGCGCCGATCCGAGGCGGTTCAGCGCGATGTGGTGACGTGTCGGTGGTCGGCGGGTGCCGACCGGTCAGCGACCGACCGGCCAGACCATCCGCACCTCGGTGCCGACACCCTCGTCGACCGGCCGCACCTGGAGGTCCTCGACGAAACCGGCGAGCAGGGCGAACCCGACGCCGGTGGTGAGGTCGTCCTCGTCGAGGGACTCGTTGGCCAACTGGTCGGCGTCGAGCGCGGCGAGACCGATGCTCGCCTCGATCGGCGCCCGGTCCACCACCCGCACCGCGTACGACCCGGAGTCGGACATCTCGACCAGCACCGGATCCGGCACGCCGTACTGGCGGTGCAGGGCGACCGCGCGGGTGCACGCCTCACCGATGGCCAGGCGTACCTCGTCGAGCAGGTCCTCGCGGACGCCGGCCCGCCGGGCAACCGCCACGCCGACCAGGCGGGCGGTACGCACGTGCACCGGCGCCGGAGAGAAGGAGAGCCGGACCGTCGCCATCACGCGCCGGTACCGGTCGCCGCTTCGACCGTGGGATGCAGTGGGAAGACCTGGTCCAGCGCGGTGATCCGGAAGATCTTGAGCAGCGGTTCCTTGTCGCAGACCAGCGAGAAGGTGCCGTCGGCGGTCCGCAGGCGCTTGAGCGCGCCGACCAGCACACCCAGGCCGGTGGAGTCGAGGAAGTCGACCCGGCCGAGATCGACCACCACGTGCCGGGCTCCGGCGTCGATCAACTCCAGCAGCCGCTCGCGCAGCCGGGGGGCGGTGTAGACATCCACCTCACCGCCGACCTCGAGCACCGTGTGCTCCCCCACGGTGCGGGTCGCCAGTGACAGCTCCATCGGTCCTCCCTCGCGCAGCCGTAAGCTCTCTGGCATCTAACCATTACCCCCGACGGCACCTGACGACTCACGGACCCGGTTCCGACCTGCAGACGCGACGATTTCCCATTTCCGAACACCAGTGCGAGAGTGCAGAACGTGACCCCGGCAGCGCCCGTCTCCGCCGGCAGCGGCCCGGAACGACCGCCGCCGGGCGATCTGCTGCGTCGGCTGCGCCAGCGACACGCCACCGACCCGATCACCCACGTCGAGCGGGTGCCGCCCCGCTCCGGGATCGCGGTGCCGTGGCCGACCTGGGCACCCGAGGACCTGCGTGCCGCGTACGCCCGGCGCGGGGTGACGACACCCTGGCGGCACCAGGCCGAGGCGGCCGAGATCGCGTACGACCACCGGCACGTCGTGGTGGCCACCGGCACCGCGTCCGGCAAGTCGCTGGCGTACCAACTGCCCGCGCTGGCCACCCTGCTCGCCGACCCGCGCGCCACGGTGCTCTACCTGGCTCCCACCAAGGCGCTCGCCGCCGACCAGTTACGCGCCGTCGCCACCCTGGAGATCGAGGGCGTACGACCGTCCTGCTACGACGGTGACACCCCGCGTGCCGAACGGGAGTGGATCCGTCGGCACTCCCGGTTCGTGCTGACCAACCCGGACATGCTGCACCACGGCATCCTGCCCGGTCACGCCCAGTGGTCGGGGTTCCTGCGCCGGTTGGCGTACGTGGTGGTCGACGAGTGCCACGTCTACCGGGGCGTGTTCGGCTCGCACGTGGCCCACGTGCTGCGGCGGCTACGGCGGCAGTGCGCCCGCTACCGCCCCGCCACCGGCGACCCCGGCCCGACGTTCGTGCTCGCCTCGGCCACCTCCGGCGACCCCGCCGCCGCAGCCGGTCGACTGACCGGCCTGCCGGTGACCGCGATCACCGAGGACACCTCGCCGAGGGCCGGGGTGACCTTCGCGCTCTGGGAGCCACCGTTGCTTCCACCCGACCCGGCCGCGATCCCCTCCCCCCGCCCGGCACCCGGCGACTCCGCACCCGGTGGCTCGCGGTCCGGCAGCTCGTCTCCCGGCAGTTCGTCTTCCGGTGGGCCGCCCTTCAGCGGGCCTCCCGAGGCGGCCGATCTCACCCAGGTGCGGCGGTCGGCGTTGCGGGAGACCGCCGACCTGCTCGCCGACACCGTCGCCGCCGGAGTACGCACCCTGGCGTTCGTCCGGTCCCGCCGAGGTGCCGAGGTGGTCGCCACCAGCACCCGGCGCAGCCTCGACGAGGCGGTCCCCGGGCTGGGTGACCGGGTCGCCGCATACCGGGGTGGCTACCTGCGTGAGGAACGCCGGGAACTGGAGCGCGCGCTGCTGCACGGCGACCTGCTCGGGCTCGCCTCGACCAACGCCCTGGAGCTTGGCGTCGACCTGATCGGGCTGGACGCGGTGCTGATCTGCGGATACCCGGGTACCCGGGCGTCGCTGTGGCAGCAGGCCGGACGGGCCGGGCGATCCGGCCAGGAGGCGCTCGCCGTGCTGATCGCCCGGGACGACCCGCTCGACACCTACCTGGTGCACCATCCGGAGGCGGTGTTCGGGGCACCGGTGGAGGCCACCGTGCTCGACCCGGCGAACGCGTACGTGCTCGGGCCGCAGTTGGCCTGCGCGGCGGCCGAGGCCCCGCTCACCGACGCCGACCTGGCGTTGTTCGGTGACGGCGCGAAGGAGACGGCCGCGGCGCTGGTCGAGGCGGGTGCGCTGCGGCAGCGGCCGACCGGCTGGTACTGGCGGCACCGGGAACGTCCCCAGGTCGACCTGCGCGGCGAGGGCGGCGCGCCGGTCTGCGTGGTGGAGGCGGCGACCGGCCGACTGCTCGGCACCGTCGACGGCGGTTCGGCGCACTTCCTGCTGCACTCCGGCGCGGTCTACCTGCACCAGGGCGTGTCGTACGTGGTCGACACGCTCGACCTCGACGACGGGTGCGCGCTGGTGCACCCCGAGGAGCCGGACTGGTCCACCCACGCGCGGGACGTCACCTCACTGTCGGTGGTGTCGGTGCGCTCGTACGTCGACGCCGGACCGGTCGGGCTGTTCCTCGGCGAAGTGGACGTCACCAGCCAGGTGGTGTCGTACCAGCGGAGGCGGATCGCCACCGGCGAGGTGATCGACACCCGACCGCTGGACCTGCCGGCGCGGGAACTGCGTACCGTCGCGGTCTGGTTCACCCTCTCCCCCGATTCGCTTGCGGCGGCCGGGGTGGACCCGGCCGACGTGCCGGGCGGGCTGCACGCCGCCGAACACGCCGCGATCGGTCTGCTGCCGCTGGTCGCCACCTGTGACCGGTGGGACATCGGCGGGTTGTCCACGGCGGTGCACCCGGACACCGAGGCCCCGACCGTCTTCGTCTACGACGGCCACCCCGGCGGCGCGGGCTTCGCCGAGCGGGCGTACGGCATGGCGTCGTCCTGGCTGCGCGCCACCCGGGACGCGATCGCCGAATGCGGCTGCGACCACGGCTGCCCCTCCTGCGTCCAGTCGCCGAAATGCGGCAACGGCAACAACCCGTTGTCGAAGCCGGACGCGATCAGGGTGCTGGACGTGGTGCTGGCGAACCTGTCGGAATGAGCGGGCAGGCATGAGATCCGGTCGATCCGGGCATTGATGGATGGGAGCGCTTCCATCGAGCGCCGTGACCATCATTCCGTCGTCGCCGCCGTACCTGGAGGAGGAGCCGTGGCCGACACCATCGCCGAGACCGTCGAGCTGCTCTACACCATCGACCAGGAGAAACTCGACATCGACCAGCAGATCGCCCTCGGTACGGCGCTCGCCACCCTGGCCCAGGCCGAGCGCCTGGACCAGATCAACGAGCGACTGCGTACCATCCACCAACTCCTCACCACCTGGTCCCACCGGGCGGCTGTCGACGGTGTCCGCTGACCCGACACTCAGCGTCGGGTCGCTTGCCGAGCTGTGCGACACTCCGGCGCACCACGATCGAGGAGATTCTCATGCAGCTCGATAGCTTGCAGGCACAGCACCAGTTCCACATCCGTCAGCGGTTACGTTTCATGGTCAACCAGTACGAGGTGCACAGCGTCGCGCCGGACGGCTCCGAGGGCGGTCTGCTGGCCTTCGCCCAGCAGAAGCGGCTCGCCTTCAAGGAGCAGGTGACCATCTACGCCGACGACTCCAAGCAGCAGCCGCTGCTCGGGTTCAAGGCCCGCCAGCGCATCGACCTCGGCGCCACGTACGACGTCACCGACCACGCCGGCACCCCGATCGGACTGTTCCGCAAGGACTTCGCGCAGTCGCTGCTCCGCTCGACCTGGCACGTCGAGCAGTCCGGTCTGCCGAACATCGTCGGTCAGGAGCGCAGCATGCCGGTGGCGGTGCTGCGCCGGTTCGCCGAGTCGCTGTCGTGGCTGCCGTACCACTTCGACTTCGTCGCCGACGGTCAGCCGGTCTTCTCGGTGGTGAAGAAGTGGGGCCTGCGTGACCGCTACGTCGTCGAGATCCAGCACCCGCAGATCGACCGCCGCCTGGTGATCGCCATGGCGATCGCACTCGACGCGCTTCAGGGTCGCTGACCTCGACGACGTCGGCGTTCGCGTCGCCGACCGTCGGCCACCGACCTCGTTTCCGGCGGCGGCGTCGACGTCGTTGCACGGCGTCGCTGCTCGGCCTCGGCGTCGCGCGGCGTCAGGGAATCGGCTCGCCGCCCGCCGGTGGCGAGCCGGCTCCCGGCCGGCTCGCTCCCGATGTGTTCCACGCCCGTGCGAACCTGCTCACCCGCGCACCGGGCCGGCCCGGGAGGTGGCCGTGGCGACCCGCGAGATCCCGGGCAGCGGACGCACCGACACCGCTGCGGTGACCACCACGTCGATCCCGTCGACCTGGCACCGGACGAGCCTCGCGCCGTTGGCGGCGACGAGTTCGGCGGCACGGGCACACGCCTGCGACTCGTCGTGCAGCGCACGACCCGCTCCGGCGAGCGCCCCGAAGTCGGCCGCGACCCGCGCCTGCTGACGTGCCACCCGTGCGGCGCCGACCCCCGCGCCGAAGATCCCACTGAGCACGAAGATCAGCCCGACCGCCAGCAGGCAGACCATGGCCCCACCCCGGTCACGCCCGCCGACTCGCCGCCGACACCGAGCCGCGGCCCCGGCGGGGTGGTCCGGGGGCTGGGCGGAGGTCACGGCCTCGGCTCCGGGATGCCGGGCTCGACGGCCGCCACCGCCGTGGCCACGACGACGATCGCGGGCAGGTCGGTGCCGAGGGCACGCACCGGGGCACGCACGGTCACCCGGACCGTCTCGTCGTCCACCACGACGGCCACCTCGGCACCCGGAGGTGCGTACCGGTGAGCGGCGCTGTCACCCGGCTCGCCCCGGGAGGCGGCGAGCGCCGCCTCCCGGGCCGCGTCCAGGCAGGCCGCCCTGGTGCTGACCGCGTTGACGGCGGTCAGCCCGACGAGCAGGAGCAGCACCAGCGCCGGCAGACCGGCCGCCATCTCGGCGGTGAAGGAACCCCGGTCACGACCGGCCGGCCGGCGCCCGGTCACTTCAGGGCCCGGTCGATGACGGCGGTCAACGCGGACTGCACGCTGTCCGAGGTCAACACCTTCAGCAGGACACCTCCGAAGGCCACCGCGGCGAGCGTGCCGACGGCGTACTCGGCGGTGTTCATCCCGGCGTCCCCGCGAAGGCGGGCGAGGATTCTGCGCACGTGTTCGTCCCTTCTCGATGTGTTCACAGCACGTCGCCGAGCACGGCGACGATCACCGGCACCAGACCGGCGAGAATGAAGGCGGGGAGGAAGCAGAGGCCGAGGGGCAGCACGATCAGCACGCCCGCACGGCGCGCCGCCGACTCGATCGCGATGGCCCGGTCGGCGCGCAGGTCGTCCGCGAGCCGGGTGAGGGCACCGGCCAGCGCAGCCCCGCTGCTGGCCGAACGAATCGCCGCGGCACCGATCCGCTGGGCACCCGGCACCGTCGCCAGGTGCGCCCAGGCTTCCTGCGGCCCGCCACCGAGTTGCAGCGTGCGACCGACCCGGCCGAGCTGGTCGGCGAGCGGACCACCCAACGCGTCCGCCACCGCGAGCACCGAACGCTCCACCGGAGCGCCCGCCCGGAGCGCGGCGGCGAGCAGGTCGGCGGCGAGCGGGAGATCGGCGACGGCCCGCAGGCGCCGATTCCGGTCCGCCGGTGGCTCGATCCGCCGGAGCAGCCGGTCGAGCAGGAGCGCGGTGGGTAGTACCGCCACGAGACCGGGCCACCCCCCGAGCAGGACGCCCACGGCCGTCCCCGCGAGCCCGGCGGCAAGTCGCACCCGGTCCACCCGACGGCCCGATGCGGCACCGGAATCCGGTCGCCCGGCCGTGACCTGCCCGCCCGACGGGCCCACAGCTTCCACCGGTTCGCTCAGGCCGTTGGCGCCCTTGCGACGCTGAGTGGCAGTCGACGGGCTCGCGCCGGCCAACCGACGCAGCCGCCGCCGAGGTCGGTGGCGGCCGACCAGGAGCACGGCGATCAGCACGACACCGACCAGCACCGCCGCCGCCAACGTGCTACCGGCCAGGTCGAGCAGGTCGCCGGTGAGGGCGCGCGTGCCAGCGGCCAGATCGATCAGGTCGACGGCCGGGACACGCCTGACAGCGGCCGGATCGAGCCCGCCGAAGGCCTGATCACGCAGGCCGCCGGCCAAGGCGTGCGTGCCGCCGGCCAGGTCGGTGGCGACCGGGCGGGGCATCAGGCGGCTCCGGCGGGTGTGGCGCCGAGACGGTCTGCCCAGAGCAGTCCGATGGCCTGGAGCACGACGGCCGCGACCGCGCAGGCACCACCGATCGGGGTGTGCAGCAGCACCGTCAGCGGGTCGACCCCGATGCCGTAGCCGAGAGCGATACCGCCCACCGGAAGCGCGGCCAGCAGCCAGGCGGTGGCGCGGGCTCCGGCAGCCTGGGCCGCCGCCGCGCCCAGCCCCCGGTCCGTCGACCGGGCGTCGGCCTCGATCCGCTCGACCAGCTCGGCCAGCGGAGCGCCCGTCCGGTCGGCCAGCCGCACCGCTGCCTCGGCCAACTGCCCCGGTCGATCGGCGAGTACGTCGGCTCCCCTCGGTACCCGGCCGCCGGCACCTCCCTGAGCGACGCTCGTACCCTGGTCGAGGCTCGCCACCTGCGCTGCGCCGGCACCGATCCGTCCCGGGCCGCCGGAGCGCAGCGCTGCCACCGCCACCGGAACGGGCAGCCCGGCCCGGAGGTCGGCGGCGAGGGCACAGAGCTGGTCCAGCCGCTCCCGCTGCGCCTGTGCCACCTGGGCCGTGGCGCGGCGGCGCAGCAGTGCGCGTACGCCCACGGCCCCGTACCCGGCCAGCGCGACCGCCGCCACCGGGCCACCGAGCAGGCCGCCCACCGTCGCGCCGAGCGCCACGATCAGCAGGAGTGCCTTCCTCTGCGGCATCCCGGCCAGTCGGGCGCTCGGGCTGCGTCGCGCCTGATGATCCGGTCGCTCGTCAGCAGTGCTCGACCGGAGCGTGGCGGGCGCGTCCACTGTGTCCGGGGGCCCGTCATCCCGGTTCGTCGCCGCGTCGACCGGACAGTGGTCCGCTCCGACGGTCGTCACGAGCGGCGTCCCGCCCGGTCGCCTGGTCGGCGGTAATGATGTCGGGAGGTCGGCGCGGATCGGTCGACGCCCGTCACCGCGCCCGGGCGGTGCGGACGCCGTCGTGCGAGTCGGTGGGCCGGAACGCGTCGAGCCGGATGCGCTGTCGGGGGACACGCTGTCGGCGGAGGACGCGTCGGCGTCGGGCGCAGGGTGGCTGGTGGCGGGGCCACGCAGGACTGCCGGCTGAGCTGGGCCGGTTCGCCCACCGACCGCAGCGTGGCCACCCAGTCGATCAACGGATCGTCGGCGCGTCCGTCGCGCGATCGGCTCGGGAAGACCCGGGCACGGACCGGCCGGATCGCGACCACACCCAGCCCGAGCAGCAATCCCGCCGCCCACAGGTATCCGCCGCTCATGCCGGGCCCGCCGATCCGGGCCACGGCTCGGACAGGATCGGCGGCACCGCGACGTCCCGATTCTTGATCATTGTGCCGAGGGCTCGCGCCGCGAACCCGAGACCGCGACCCCGAATCCAGGCGGGTACCGCCGTGACCAGCCGTTCCGGCCCCTCCGGCAGAAGCAGGCAGACCGACTCCAGCAGCCGCCCCTGGGACGTACGGCGAATCTGGAACACCACCTGTAGGGCAGCCGCCACCTGGGCGTGCAGTGCCGGGCGGGGCAGCCCGCCGAGCAACCCCAACGCCTCCAGCCGGGCTGGCACGTCCGACGGGGTGTTGGCGTGCAGCGTTCCCGCGCCGCCGTCGTGACCCGTGTTGAGCGCGGCGAGCAGATCCACCACCTCACCGCCCCGGCACTCGCCGACGACCAGCCGATCGGGTCGCATCCGCAGCGCCTGTCGGACCAGCTCACTCAGACCGACCGCGCCGGAGCCCTCCACGTTCGCCGTACGGGCCTGCAACCCCACCACGTGCGGGTGCACCGGCCGAAGCTCGGCGGCGTCCTCGACGAGCACGATCCGCTCGGTGCCCGGCACCAGCGAGAGCAGGGTGTTCAACAAGGTCGTCTTGCCGGAGCCGGTCCCGCCGATCACCAGGTACGCGAGGCGGGCCGCCACCACGGCGGCGAGCACCGGTGCGACCGGCCGCGCCACCGCACCCTGCTCGACCAACTCGTCCAGGGTGAACGGCCGCTGCCGGAAGGTACGCAACGACAGGTACGGCCCGTCGGTCGCCACCGGTGGCAGTACAGCGTGCATCCGGGTGCCGTCGGACAGTCGGGCGTCGACGCACGGCGCACCGTCGTCGAGCCGACGACCGGCTCCGGCGGCCAGCCGCTGCGCCAGCCGACGTACGTCGTCCACGGTGCCCACCGGCACCGGGACCTGGTGCAGCCCCTGACCCCGGTCCACCCACACCCGGACACCGTTGACGAGTACGTCCGTCACCTCCGGGTCCACCAGCAACGGGGCGAGCGGACCGGCGCCGACCAGATCGTCACGGACCTGGTCGGCCATCCGCAGCAGGGCGGTGTCCCCGAGTACGGCGGCGTCGGGCTCGGCCCGTACCGCATTGACGATCGCGGCCGGGGTGACCGGTGTGGTGGCGGCGGCGATCCGCTGACGTACCCGGGCGGCGAGACTCTCCCCGCTCACGCCGCACCCGCCGTGGCGCTCCGGCCGGTCAGGTCGGTGACGATCCGCTGGCAGAGGTCGGCCAGCGGGCCGCGCCCGGTGGCCGCCGGGGCCTCGCCCCGCTCCAGGCCCCGACACAGACCCGGTTCGGGCCGCAGGCTGCCGGCGAGCGGCAATCCGAGTGCCTTGGCCAGCTCGGTCGCCCGTAAACGGCCGGGAGCCGGGCCACGCACGACGACCGACAGGTCGTGGCAGTGCGGACCGGCCACCGCCACCACCCGCGCCGCCGCAGCGGTGGCCCGCAACTCCGCGGGCACGACCACGAAGACCCGGTCGGCTGCCTGGAGCGCGGTCACCGCCGCGTCGTCGAGATACCGGGGCAGGTCGACCACCACGAAGTCGCGACCGCGTCGGGCCGCGTCCAGCGTGGCCGCCATCGCCTCGGCCGGCACCGCGACCAGGTCCCCACGATCCCAGGAGAGGACCACCAGGTCGCCTCGACTCGGCAACGCCCGCACCAGGGCGGGAGCGTCCACCCGTCCGTCCGCCCCGGTCAGCGCCGGCCAGCGGAGACCCTCCAACTGCTCCCAGCCCAGCACCAGGTCGAGGCCGCCGCCGAGCGGATCGGCGTCGAGCAGCAGGGTACGCAGCCGGGTGCGGGCGGCGGTGACCGCGAGCCCACCGGCCAGGATGCTGGCCCCGGCCCCACCTCGACCACCGAGCACGGCGACCACCCGGCCACCGGGCGCGTCCCCGGCACCGCTCTCGGCGAACCGGTCGACCAGCCACGGCTCGGCCGCCGGTAGCACCGCGACGTGCTCGGCACCGAGCAGGTCCGCGACCTGCCAGCTCGACTCGACGTCGCCGTCCCGGCCGACCAGGACCAGCCGCGCACGTCGCGGCAGCCGGGCCCGCAGGCAGGGCTGCGCCTGATCAGTGCCGACCACCACCAGCGGGGCGGACCGCCAGCGGGTCCGGGCCGCCGCCGGGTCGGCGGCGACCTCCACCTCGACGCCTCCGGCGGCGGCGAGCCGCAGCAGGTCGTCGAGCAGGTCACCGTCCCCGGTCACGACCAGCGGCGGAGGCGGGTACGGCGGGACGGAGGTACGGGCGGGCATCGTGGCCTCCAACGGTCGGCAGGGGTTCGCTGTGCCGAACCCTTCCGTCAGGACCACCCCCGACGCCGCCCCGTACGGCCGCCCTGTGGACAACCAGGTCTCCTGTGGACAACGCCCGCGATCGAAGTCGATCTGCTAAGTGGACGATCGGGTATCGCGTCCAAATCGCCTTCGATCGGCCATAGCGGGACGTCATGGAGAGCACGCATAATCGACGGTCTGCGCCGTCGGCGGAACGGCATCCCTCGCTGGATCGAGGTCATGAAGCAGTCGCCAGATCACGAGCAACCCCGCGTCGAGCCAAGGCTCCGAGTCGGCCCCTGGCTGTTCGATCCGCGCTCCCACCCCGCGCCACCGACCCGGCCGGAACTGCCCGCGTACCCGACACGGCTCGCGTTGCCGGCCGCACCGGTCACCCGCGACGGCGGTCCGCGGACGCCGCAGACCGTCTCGTCCCAAACCGTCGTCGTCCCCGCCGAGCCGGCACACCACGACACCGGCCGGGTGAGCCACCGGCTCCTGCTGGCCGGGGTCGCCACCGGCGTACTGGGCCTGCTGCTCACCCTGCTCTGGCCTGCGCCGAAAGCACCGCCGACCGCCGCTGAGGAGCGGCCCTCCGGCTGGGTCGCGCCACAGCCGCCGGTTCCGGCCGGCACCTCGCAGCGCCCTTCCCCGGACGGCACGGCCACGCCGTCGGCCTCGTCCTCCGTCGGCGGGGTCTCCTCCACCCGCCCACTGCCACTTGCCACGCCGTCCGCGCCGACCCGGTCGCCGTCGACGTCGGCCCCACGGACCGATCCACCCCGCACCCCGGGTACGCCCAGCGCCCGACCGACGTCCGCGCCCAGCCGCCCGGCGAGCCCCGCACCGACCACGCGGGCACCCGAGCCGCAACCTCAGCGACTCGCCCCGCTGCCCGGCGGACACGAGCGGTGGCTGCGCTCGGTCGGCGGCGGTCCCGAGACCAGCATCGAGTTCGTCAACTCCACCGACCGCACGGTGACCGTGCACTGGCTGGACCACCAGGGCAACCGCAGGCAGTACCGAGTCCTGCCACCGAACACGTCGTACCGGCAGCACACGTACGTCGGGCATCCCTGGGTCGTCACCGACCGGCGAGGCCGGGCCCTGGCCTGTTTCGAGCCGGTCCGTACGCCGGCCCGCGCCGTGATCGGCTAGCCGCGCCCCCGCGAAAGGGTTGCGTCCACGGGTGTGGTGTACGACTTGCCCGTGATGGGCGTGTTGCGTAGATGAGAGACGGCCATCGCGTCGATCCTTCAAGACGACCAAGTCAGAGAAGGAAGAGAGAACGCGATGGCCGCTTCTGAGAGTGTGAACCCTGTTGACCTGCTGCGCGAGCAGATCGAGGGCGCGTCGCCGGATGTGTTGCAGGCGATGGTAAAGACGTTCGCGCAGGTGTTGATGTCGGCCGAGGCGGACGCCATCTGCGGCGCTGGCTACGGGCAGCGCAGCGCTGAGCGGGTGAATTCCCGCAACGGGTATCGGGTGCGGGAGTGGGATACCCGGGCTGGGACGATCGACTTGGCGGTGCCGAAGCTGCGCACCGGTTCGTACTTTCCGGACTGGTTGCTGACACACCGCCGACGAGCCGAGCAAGCCCTCGTCTCGGTGGTGGCGACGTCGTATCTGCTCGGGGTGTCGACCCGGCGGGTGGAGAAGCTGGTCGAGCAGCTTGGTGTCAAGCAGCTGTCCAAGTCGCAGGTGTCGGAGATGGCCGCCCACCTGGACGCCCAGGTGGAGGCGTTCCGCAATCGGCCTCTCGACGCCGCCCATTACGCGTTCGTGTGGATGGACGCGTTGACGATGAAGGTCCGTGAGCACGGGCGGACGATCAACGTCCACGCACTGGTCGCGGTCGGTGTCAACGCCGACGGTCAACGCGAGGTCCTCGGCGTGGACGTCGCCTCCGACGAGGACGGCGCCGGCTGGCTGGCGTTCCTGCGGTCGTTGACCGCCCGCGGCCTGTCCGGCGTTGCGCTCGTCATCTCCGATGCCCACCGCGGGCTCGTGGGCGCGATCGGCGCCGCCCTGCCCGGAGCCGCCTGGCAACGCTGCCGCACCCACTACCTGCGCAACCTGCTCACGAAAGTCCCGAAATCCGCGCAGCCATGGATCGCCACCCTCGTCCGGACGATCTTCGACCAACCAGACGCCGATGCCGTCCGAGCCCAGTTCGACCGCGTCGTGACCACGATCGAGGCGAAGTTCCCCGCCGCCGCCGAACATCTCGCCGACGCCCGCGACGACCTCCTCGCCTTCACCGGGTTCCCCCGCGAGATCTGGCGTCAGATCTGGTCGAACAATCCGCAGGAACGACTGAACAAGGAGATCCGCCGCCGCACCGACGTGGTCGGGATCTTCCCGAACCGACCAGCGATCATCCGTCTCGTCGGCGCCGTCCTGGCCGAGCAGACCGACGAATGGACCGAAGGACGCCGTTACATGGGCCTGGACCTCCTCGCCAAAGCCCGCCTCATCAACATCCAGCCACACCAACACGACAACGACCAGGCCGATCCCACCCCGATCGCCGCCTAACACCAGACCGGATCCTGCGATGGCCGTCTCTTACACCACCAGCGCGGACGTGACCCCGCGAAAGCGCTCCCGCAAAAGGGACGACCCCCGTCGGGGGGAGACGGGGGTCGTCGGAGGTTCGGCTCCGGGGGGGGTCGAGCCGAACCCGCTCAGCGGTCACGGGGGGTGCAACCGCCGAGAGTCTGCCGGTGGTACGAGATGTGAATACTCGGCCTACGAACAAGTCTGCCTGAGCGGACCTGTGTACGTCGAGTGGTGTAGCCTCCACTCCCCGCAGATTCCTTTTCGCAGAGTGTGACTGCAGTCACCCTTCGGAGGCGGCAGGGAGGCCGACCCGCAGGTCCGCACGGTCCTTGACCCCCGGGCATCCGACGACCATAGACCATCGGGCTAGACTTTCGCGCCGTGGGCCGAAGTGCCGCTTTCTTCGATCTGGACAAGACCGTCATCGCCAAGTCGAGCGCCCTGGCGTTCGGTCGGCCGTTCTACCGGGACGGCCTGATCACCCGGCGTGACGTGGTCAAGTCGGCGTACGCGCAGCTGATGTTCCGGCTGGGCGGCACCGACGAGCAGACCATGGCCAGAACCAGGGACTATCTCGCCACTCTGTGCAAGGGGTGGTCGGTGGAGCAGGTCCGCCAGCTCGTCGCGGAGACACTGCACGAGCTGATCAACCCCTACGTGTACGCGGAGGCCGCCGCCCTCATCGAGGAGCATCAGGCGGCCGGGCGGGACGTGGTGCTGGTCTCCGCCTCCGGCGAGGAGATGGTCCGCCCGATCGGCGCGCTGCTCGGGGTCACCGACGTGATCGCCACCCGGATGGGTGTGGTGGACGGGCGGTACAGCGGCGAGGTCGAGTTCTACGCGGCCGGTCCGAGCAAGGTCGAGGCGGTCAGCGAGTTGGCCGAGGCGCGCGGGTACGACCTGGCCGACTCGTACGCCTACTCCGACTCGTACACGGATCGGCCGTTGTTGGAGTGCGTGGGTCATCCCAGCGTGGTCAACCCGGACCGGCAGCTCCGCAAGCTCGCGGTGGAGAACGCCTGGCCGGTGCTGGAGTTCCGACACCCGATCCCGCTGGGTCGGCGGCTGCGGGAGCGGCCGGGCGTCCCGGTGGCCGCGGCTGCGCTCGGCGTGGGTGTCGGGGTGGCGATCGGCATCGCCTGGTACGGCCGGCATCGCCGGACCCGCGCCGGCAGCTCGGCCTGATCCTCGCCGCAGCTCCGCCCGGTGGTCGCCGCCGGATCAGGCTCGGTCATCGCCGGTCCCGCCTGAGCTTCCCTGCACCCGCGTCGGCGGGACGGTCGATCCTCATGGAGCAGGTGACCTGGCCGGCGCCGGTCGTCGGGGCGTTCGGCGGGCACTCCTCACGCGGCGGCCAGGACCTCGTCGCCGACGGCGGTGAGCTGATCGGCGCCCACCTCGACGGCGGACATGTAGTGACGCAGCCACGACCGGAGCCCGTCCGGCGTCCCGGTGGCGAAGGCGCCGGCTGCTCCGACGTACTCCGGTTCGCGTTCCCGGTGCCCGACGTCGACCGGCAGCAGGCCGCGCGGGTCGACGCCGCTGGCCAGCAGCACCAGACGGGCCGCGCCCCGGGCGACCACGCCGGACGGGCCGGCGAACGGGCGCAGGTTGAGCAGTTCCCCGTGCACCACGGCGGCCAGTACCAGCGGAGTGACCCTGGTGCCGCCGGCCACCAGCCCGGCCAGGGCGTCGAGGCGGGCGGCCACCACCGGGTCGTCGACCGGGCGGCCCAGGTCGGGCTGTTCGACGATGTCGCGGGCGGCGAGTACGTGCAGCTTCGCGAGGGCCTGTCGGGGCGCTCGGGGCCAGAGGTCGGTCAGCCCGGGGAGCGCTCCGGCGACGCGCAGGGCGCCCTGGAGGACCGGTTCGGTGACGGTGCCGGCGCGTACCGCCTCGCGGTCGTGGGGTCGGCCTTCCAGGCCGGCGCTGGCCACCGCGGACCGCAGGCCGACCTCGGCCGCGACCTGACCGCCGTGGCGGCGCAGCGCGCGGTGGCCGAGTGCCTGGTCGAAGCGGGCGCGGGCGCGCGCGGCGGCGTCGGCGACGTCGGCGAGGTCGAGCAGCGGTGCGAGCGGGTCGGCGGTCACCCCGTCACGCTATCGACCCGGCTGTCCGCGCCGCGCACGAGTCGGCGTGCACGCCGTGCCGCAGGTGCGTCGACGCCGTGCCGCAGGTGTTAGGAAGGGGCCCTTCCTATGCACGAGGCGTTAATAAGGTGCCCTTCCTTACATCTCGGCGCGTGGGAGGAGCCGTTGGGCGACGAGGGCGGACGAGATCGGTCGCCTGGCGCGCCCGCCCCGGCTAACCTGCCCGGAAGAGAGGCAGGTCACCCCCGAGCGACGAGGAGTCACCGCATGAGCGAGGCATTGGCCAATCTGCTGAACGAGACGCGCCAGTTCCCGCCGCCGGCCGAACTCGCCGCCGCCGCCAACGTCACCGCGGACGCGTACGTCGAGGCCGAGAACGACCGGCTGGCCTTCTGGGAGCGCCAGGCCGGGCGGCTGACCTGGGCGAAGCCGTGGGACCAGGTGCTGGACTGGTCGAACCCGCCGTTCGCCAAGTGGTTCGTCGGCGGGCAGCTCAACGTGGCGTACAACTGTCTGGACCGGCACGTGGAGGCGGGCCGGGGTGACAAGGTGGCGATCCACTGGGAGGGCGAACCGGGCGACACCCGGACCATCACCTACGCCGACCTGCACCGGATGACGTGCCAGGCGGCGAACGCCCTCACCGACCTCGGGGTGGTCGCGGGTGACCGGGTGGCGATCTATCTGCCGATGATCCCGGAGGCGGCGGTCGCGATGCTGGCCTGCGCCCGGATCGGCGCGACGCACAGCGTGGTCTTCGGTGGCTTCTCCGCCGAGTCGCTGACCAACCGGATCCAGGACGCCACCGCCAAGGTCGTGATCACCGCCGACGGCGGTTACCGCCGGGGCAAGCCGTCGGCGCTCAAGCCGACCGTGGACGACGCGGTGGCGAACTGCCCGTCGGTGGAGCACGTGCTGGTGGTGCGGCGGACCGGTGAGCAGGTCGGCTGGTCGGAGCGGGACCACTGGTGGCACGAGACGGTGGAGCAGGCGTCGACCGAGCACGCCGCGCAGCCGTTCGACGCCGAGCACCCGCTGTTCATCCTCTACACCAGCGGCACGACGGCCCGCCCGAAGGGCATCCTGCACACCACCGGCGGATACCTGACCCAGACCTCGTACACCTCGCACGCGGTCTTCGACCTGAAGCCGGAGAGCGACGTCTACTGGTGCACGGCGGACATCGGCTGGGTGACCGGGCACTCCTACATCGTGTACGGTCCGCTCTCCAACGGCGTCAGCCAGGTCATGTACGAGGGCACCCCGGACACCCCGCACAAGGGCCGCTTCTGGGAGATCGTCGACAAGTACGGCGTGACGATCCTCTACACGGCACCGACGTTGATCCGCACCATGATGAAGTGGGGCGACGAGATCCCCGCCGAGTACAGCCTCTCCACGCTCCGCCTGCTCGGCAGCGTCGGCGAACCGATCAACCCCGAGGCCTGGATGTGGTACAGGCAGCACGTCGGGCGGGGCGAACTGCCGATCGTGGACACCTGGTGGCAGACCGAGACCGGCAGCATGATGATCTCGCCGCTGCCCGGGGTGACCGCCGCGAAGCCGGGTTCGGCGATGACGCCGCTGCCGGGGGTCAGCGCGGACGTGGTGGACGACCAGGGTCAGTCGGTGCCCGACGGCGGTGGCGGCTACCTGGTGCTGCGGGAGCCGTGGCCGTCGATGCTGCGCACCATCTGGGGCGACGACAACCGGTTCATCGAGACGTACTGGTCCCGGTTCGGTGCGGGGGTGAGCGGCAAGGCCGACGACCCGTGGGTCTACTTCGCCGGTGACGGGGCGAAGAAGGACGACGACGGGCACCTCTGGCTGCTCGGCCGGGTGGACGACGTCATGCTGGTCTCCGGGCACAACATCTCCACCACGGAGGTGGAGTCGGCGCTGGTGTCGCACCCGTCGGTGGCGGAGGCGGCGGTGGTCGGCGCCACCGACCCGACCACCGGGCAGGCGATCGTGGCGTTCGCGATCCCGCGCGGCAGCACCGACATCGCCGGTGAGGCCGGCGAGCAGCTCATCGCCGAGTTGCGCAACCACGTGGCGAAGACGCTCGGCCCGATCGCCAAGCCGCGTCAGATCATGTTGGTGCCGGAGCTGCCGAAGACCCGCTCCGGCAAGATCATGCGCCGGTTGCTGCGGGACGTGGCGGAGAACCGCTCGCTCGGTGACGTGACCACGTTGCAGGACTCGTCGGTGATGGACCTGATCGCCTCCGGCATGGGCGGGGGTAGGTCCGACGAGGACTGACGGATAGGCGTACCACTCGACGGGTGGCGGTCCGACGCGGACCGCCACCCGTCGATGTCTGTCCGGACCTGCGCGGACGTCGGGTCGCCGTCGCCGAGGGCTGTGACAGTGACAACGCCTGCCAACAACCCGCTGCCACAAAATCGACGCACACCCCTTCCCCTTGAGCCCCACGAGTGCCTATGTTCACCAGTGGCCCCATCCGTAGGGGCCTATTTCGCCGGTCCACAACCCCCGACGGGCCGGTTCCCTCAATCCGGAGGTACCACGTGCGGAAAGTCGCAGTGGGTCTACTCGGGCTCTCGCTGACCGCGACAGGGCTTACCGTCGGCGCTTCCGCCGCCGCGGCGCCTGCCACGGCCCCGGCCGCCCAGTCGATCGCGGAGCCCGCCCACGCCGAACACGACCTGCCGAACCCGCTGGAGGACAAGCGTCGCGCCCTGCGTGAGCAGGGTCTGAGCGAGGTTCTCTCGGGGCGGGCCGAGGCGGAGCGGATCAACGGCAGCACGGTGGTCAAGGTCGGCGAGCGGGCCACCAAGGGTGGCAAGGCCGGCCGCAACGCCAAGACCACCAAGGGCGGCAAGGGCCCGACCGAGAAGCAGTACGTCGAACTGTCGCGGGAGAAGACCGACCGGATCTTCGTGATCCTCGCCGAGTTCGGCAACGAGCGGCACCCGGACTACCCCGACCAGGACACCGACCCCGACACCCCCGGCCCGACGCGGTTCGACGGGCCGATGCACAACGAGATCCCGCAGCCGGACCGCCGGGTGGACAACTCCACCGTCTGGCAGCCGGACTACGACGCCGACCACTTCCGGAAGCTCTACTTCGGCACCGGTCCCGGCGACGAGTCGGTGAAGCAGTACTACGAGGCCCAGTCCTCCGGGCGCTACAGCGTGGACGGTGTGGTCACCGACTGGGTGAAGGTCAACTTCAACCAGGCCCGGTACGGACGGTCCAGCGGCTACCCGTGCGACGGGATCGTCTGCAACAACGTCTGGGCGCTGGTGCGCGACGCCGCCAACCAGTGGGTCGCCGACCAGAAGGCGGCCGGGCGGACCGACGAGGAGATCGCCGCCGACGTGCGGGCGATGGACCAGTGGGACCGGTACGACCACGACGGTGACGGCGACTTCAACGAGCCGGACGGCTACATCGACCACTTCCAGATCGTGCACGCCGGTGGCGACATGGCCGACGGTGACCCGATCTACGGCGAGGACGCGATCTGGAGCCACCGCTGGTACGCGTACGCCTCCGACCAGGGGCGCACCGGCCCGCCGAACTTTCCGGCCGGCGGCACCCAGATCGGCGACACCGGGATCTGGATCGGCGACTACACGATCCAGCCGGAGAACGGCGGTCGCAGCGTCTTCTACCACGAGTACGCGCACGACCTGGGCCTGCCGGACGACTACAACGTCATCAGCGGTGGCGACAACAACAACGAGCACTGGACCCTGATGGCCCAGAGCCGCCTCGGCGCCAAGAACGACGGTGGCATCGGCGAGCGCGGCGGTGACCTCGGTGCGTGGAACAAGCTCCAGCTCGGCTGGCTCGACTACGAGGTGATCGTGGCCGGGCAGAAGCGCACGCTGGTGCTCGGCCCGCAGGAATACAACACCAAGGAGGCCCAGGCCGCCGTGGTGGTGCTGCCCGAACGGGAGTACACGTTCGAGAACGGCGCGCCGTTCGAGGGCGACAAGCAGTTCTTCTCCGGCAACGCCGACGACCTGAACAGCACCCTGACCAGGACGTTCGACCTGAGTGGGGCGTCGTCGGCAAGCGTCTCGCTGAAGGGCCGCTACAGCATCGAGGCGGACTACGACTACCTGTTCTTCGAGACCTCGACCGACGGTGGTCAGACCTGGACGCCGCAGCCCGGCACCGCCGACGGTCGGCCGTTCAAGGAGATCTCCCCCGGCCGGTACGCGCTGGACGGCAGCACCGACGACGAGTGGGTCGACGTTCAGGTCCCGCTGGACTCGGTGGCCGGCAACACCGTCGGGTTCCGGCTGCGCTACCAGACGGACGGCGCGGTCGCCGAGGGTGGGTTCTTCGGCGACGCGATCACCCTGACCGCCGACGGGCAGACGGTCTTCGTCGACGGTGCCGAGGACGGTGCCACCGGCTGGACGCTGGCCGGCGGGTTCGAGGTGGTCGAGGAGACGTACACCCGGAGCTTCCCGAACTACTACATCGCCGGGACCCGGCAGTACATCTCGTACGACAAGTACCTCAAGACCGGCCCGTACTTCTTCGGGTACGCCAACACCAAGCCGGACTTCGTGGACCACTACGCGTACCAGGAGGGTCTGCTGATCTCGTACTGGAACACCCGGTGGTCGGACAACGACACGTTCGCGCACCCGGGCGAGGGCCGGAACCTGATCATCGACTCCCGGCCCCGGCCGATCTACAACCTGACCGGTCAGCCCTGGCGGGCCCGGATCCAGGTCTACGACGCGCCGTTCAGCCTCAAGAAGGCCGACTCGTTCACGCTGCACCTCAACAGCCAGCCCCAGTACATCCGGGGCCAGGCGGCGCAGCCGCTGTTCGACGACACCAAGCAGTACTGGTTCCCGGAGCTGCCCAACCACGGCGTCAAGCTCCCGGCCACCGGCACCAAGATCCGGGTGCTGGAGCAGGACGGCATCTACACCAAGGTCCGGTTCTCCTGAGCCACCGACCTGACGCGACGACGCCCCGGGCAGGCCATCTGCCCGGGGCGTCGCCCCTGCCGGGCCAGTGCCCCGGTCGGCCCGGCCGGGGCACCGGCGGCGGGGTCATAGGCTGTCGGTCATGACCGAGCAGCGTGGCGACGCCGTCGACGAATCCTGCGTCCTCACCGAGGGGCCGTGGACGCACCGGTTCGTCGGCGCCAACGGCAGCCGGTTCCACGTCGTGGAGGCGGGCACCGGTCCGATGGTGCTCTTCCTGCACGGCTTTCCCGAGCACTGGTGGGCCTGGCAGCAGATGCTGCCGGCGGTCGCCGACGCCGGTTTCCGCGCCGTCGCCGTCGACCTGCGCGGCTACGGCGCCAGCGACAAACCACCCCGGGGGTACGACGGCTACACCCTCGCCGCCGACGTGGCCGGGCTGATCCGCGCACTGGGTGAACGGTCGGCGACCGTGGTCGGCGCCGGTGCCGGCGGGATGATCGGTTGGACGGTGGCCTCGTTCCACCCCAACCTGGTCCGTCGGCTGGTGGTGCTCGGCGCACCGCACCCGCTGCGGCTGCGCGCCGGGATCTTCGCCGATCCGCGTGGCCAGTTCGCCGCCTCCACGCCCGCGCTGCGGTTCCAGATTCCGCGCTACGAGCACGTCCTCACCCGGGACGACGCCCGGGCGGTGGAGGAGATCCTGCGCCGCTGGGGTGGCCCCCGGTGGGTGAACGGCCCGGAGTTCGCCGGGTACGCCCATCGCTACCGGGAGGCGATGCGCATCCCGCAGGCCGCGTTCTGCGCCCTGGAGGGTTACCGCTGGGCGTTCCGGTCGGTGCTGCGGCTGCACGGGTACCGGTTCGTCAAGCTCATGCAGCGCCCCCTGGTCACGCCCACCCTGCAACTGCACGGCGCGCTCGACGTGGCCTCGTTGCCGCGCACCGCGCAGGGGTCGGGCCGCTACGTCAGCGCGGCGTACGAGTGGCGGCTGCTGGACGACGTGGGGCACTTCCCGCACCTGGAGACACCGGAGCTGGTGCTGGGCGAGGTGCTGCGCTGGACGAAGTCCTGACCGGTGCTCAGATCCGCTGTTCGCGGACGTCGGTGACCTCGCCGACCGGCGCCCAGCCCTGGTAGACCCCGAAGTCGAAGGCTTCCAACCGCATCGCCTGGGCGACCGGCCACCGGCCACCGGTGTACTCGACCCGCAGCCATCCGTCGTGCACGGCCAGCACGATGAACGGCTGTCCCTGCCAGGTGCAGGTCGTCCGGACGTACGCCAGCTCCTCGACCTCGGCAGCCGGGACGACGCGGACGTGGCGGCCGACGCGGACCTCCTCGAAGCCGTCGGCGGCCTCCGGCCGGTAGAGCCGGATGTCGCTGCCGTCCGGGCTGGCCTGGTACTCCCGGCCCCGCCAGCGGGCCACGTAGCCGTCGCGCATCACCGCTCACCCACCTGCCGCCAGGCGAGCGTGTCGGTGTCGAGCACGGCGACCAGCCGTTCGGTGCCGTCCGCGCCGATCCGCAACAGTTGGGTGCCGTGCGGCAGCCGGACACTGTCCACCTTGAACTCGGCCACCACGTCGGAACTCTCGCCGGGGGCGAACCCGTTACCCCGGAACGGCGGACGCTCGATCACCCAGCCCTCCATCGCCCGCATGGCGGCCTCACTCTGCCCGCCGTACGGGATCCGGTAGAGGCTCGGCCGGTACGCCGGCCACCTGAGCACGTAGATCTGCTCGGCGTCGGCCGCGAAGGGCGACTCGGGATGGTTGAGGCCGAGCGCCTCGTACAGTTTCGCCGGGGTGTCGAGATGGGCCAGCTCACCGGCCCGGTGCACGAAGCCGGAGACCCGGTCGTAGCCGCGTTCCAGGTAGTAGCCGAGCTGGCTGGGGGCGATCGCCTTCTGCATCACGATCGGCCGCACCGGGTCGACGACCGGTGCGGCCTCCCGTGGGCTGCGTGACGACATCGACGGCTCGGTCGCCGACTCGGTCTCCCGCTCCGGCTCGTCACCGAGCCCCAGCTCGGCGGCCCAGGTGGCCAGCCCGACGATCTGCTCACCGGGCAGCTTGGCCCCGACCGGCGTACCGGGATTGACCGCGAACGACCATGACGTGTCCGGCCAGCAGCGGATCAGTTGCACGAAGCGGACCTGGAGCGTCTCGGCGGCGGCCGGATCGGTGTGATCGGCCAGCCGCTGCGGCGAGGTGTACGCCACCACGAAGGTCTGGCCGTCCAGTTGCACGGTGGGCCAGACGAAGCCGGGTTCGCCCGGTCGGGTGCCCGCGACGGAGTCGGCCGCCACCGGCATGAGGACCCGGGCCAGCAGCAGCGTGGACAGGAACGTGTCGGTGCTGCCGGCCTCCGCCGCCTCCAGCAGGTTCACCTCGACGTCGTTGGCCGGCGTGAAGTCGGCACCGGCGGCCGGTGGCGCGGCAGCGGATGCCGTGTCCGGTACGGCGGCCGGGATGGTCTGCACCGTCGGCTCGGCCCCGTCGCCAGACACGTCCGCCCCGGCTTGCGGGGACGTGGGCGACACCGGCGGCGTGATCACCTCGGTGGCGATCGCCGACTCCGGCGTCGTCCCCCGGAGCAGGACGGTCTGCTGCTCGGGCCCGACCAACGGGACGTCAGCAGTCGGCTCGGCCCCGACCGACGGCACCTCGGCCGTCGCCTCGGACCCGATTGGCGGAACCTCAGCGGTCGGCTCGGCCTGGACCGACGGCACGTCGGCGGTCGGCTCGGATGCCATCGTGGGGATCCATCCGGTCGGATCCGCCACCGTGGGCACCCACGCCGTCGTCTCGGGCTCCACCGTCGGCACCCACGCCGTCGTCTCCGGCTCGGTCGACGGGACCGGCGCGGTCGGCTCGGCCTCGACCGTGGGCACCCACGTGGTCGGCTCGGCCTCCACCAACGGAACCTGCGCGGTCGGCTCCGCCGTCGGCATCGGAACCCGCACCGTCGGCTCCGCCCCCGCAGACGGCACCTCGACGGTGGGCTCGGCCCCGACTGTCGGCACCCACGCCGTCGTCTCGGGTTCCACCGTCGGCACCCACGCCGTCGTCTCCGGCTCGGTCGACGGAACCCGGGCGGTGGGTTCGTCGGACGGCACCCGAACGGTCGGCTCGGCCTCGACCGTGGGCACCCACGTGGTCGGCTCGGCCTCCACCAACGGAACCTGCGCGGTCGGCTCCGCCGTCGGCGTCGGGACCCGTACCGTCGGCTCGGCCTCGACCGGCGGAACGCGCAGTGTCGGCTCGGCGCTCGGGGCGGTGGCGGGCTCGTACGGCCGGGGCGGGACGTCGTCGATCGAGCTGAGGTCGCGGGCCTCGATGATGGTGCCCTCGATCACGATCGGGGTGAAGCCACGGCGGGGCGCGGGCGGGCCGGAGACCGGTTCCGCAGCCGACAGCTCCTCCGTGGGCTCGGCGGGGGCACGCGGGGGCAGGGCCTCGGTGGGGTCACCGCTGTCGGCGTGACCACCCGGTGCCGTCCAGCCGTTCGGCGGGGGCACCCGCAGTGGGCGGGTCGGCTCCTGCGGCGCACCACCGGGCGACGGCACCTGTTGGGTCGGCTCGCCACCGGGCTCGGGGCGGACGCCCGACTCGGCACCGCCGAAGTCGAAGGCGCGGGTCTGCCCCTCGGCGGACGGATCACCGGCCGTGCCGCGTCGGGGGAACGGCTGCGCACCACGGGCCGCCAGCCGGGACGGCGGGGTCGCCCGGTCGGTCAGCCGGTCGGCGCGCTGGCTGGTACGGGAGTTCGCCGGCTCGAAGAAGGACTTGCGGGGCGCCTGGCCGGTGTCGGCGGTACGGCCGTTGGTCGGCGGGCCGGCTCGGCCCGGGGTGCCCGGCCAGCCGGGACCGGCCACCGTCGGCTCCTCGCCTTGCGCCGGCACCGGTCGACCCGGTGGCGGACCGACCGGTTCTTCCACCCGTCCACCACCGACCGCGCTCAGTCGACTGCCGAGGGTTTCCTGACCGGCGGCGCGGTCCGGGGCGGGGGCGCTCCGCCCGAGGTCGGATCGACCCGGCGGGGCTCCACCGGGCCGCTGGTGCGGACCGGCCACCGTGCCGGGCGCCGCCACCGGCGACTCGGGCAACTGGAAGGCCGCCGGGGCCACCGGTTGCGGCGAGGGCGGGGCCGGGCGTACCGGGCCGATTCCGGACGACCGTGGGGTGACCGCCGGGGCGGGCGGAGTGTTCTGGGCGCGGGCGTCGCGCGAGCGGTTCAGCGCCTCCACCCGTTCCAACCGGGCCCGTGCACCGACCGTGCGCCCGGGCAGCCGGACGTCGCCCCGGGACAACTGGGAGACGTACCAGGCGGGCAGGTAGCCCTCGATCGGCAGGCCGGGATTGACGGCCAGCCACCACTCGTGGTTGGGCCAGCCGGCGGCCAGCTCGGCGTACCCGGAGCGTCGGCTGGGCCCGGCGTGGTCACCGAGGCAGGACCGCATCGCCTCGGCGGAGGTGAACGCCAACACGTGGGTGCGGCCACCGGTCGTCCAGGTGCCCCAACCCGCCGGCACCTGGCCCGGGACGGGCTGGGCGGAGATCGGCAACAGCAGCTCGACCCGGGACAGGATGCGGAAGTACGACTGCTGGTCGTTGCCGCGCAGCGCGTCCCGCATCGCCGCCTCGGCCTCGGTGGCCGGCGCCCAGTCGGTCACGGCCACCCCTCCTCCCGGGCACAGCCATAGGTATCGCTTACAACCTACAAGGTGTCCACAAGATCACAATGCCAGGCCGCCGCCGGTCCGCCCGGTTCGCCGGGTGGCGCTAACATCCCGTTCCGGTGTCGACACGATACGGAGGCGGCCGATGTCCCGGCACGTCCCGCGCCCGCTCCTGGCCGGCGTGGCCGCCGCCCTGCTGGCCGGGCCAGTGACATCGACGCCCGCCGTGGCGACGCGGCCCGTACCGGCCGAACTCCCGGCGGCTGCGGTCGCGCCGGGCTGCGCCGCGCCGCCGGCACCGGCCCGTCCGGTCGCCGCGGCACCCTGGCCGCAGGACCGGTACGCCCCGGCACGGCTGTCCGCGCTGGCCGACGGGTCCGGGGTGACCGTCGCGGTGGTCGACTCGGGCGTGGACCGCCGTCATCCGCAGCTCGCCGGTCGGGTGCTCGACGGTCTCGACCTGCTCGACCCCGGCGGCGACGGCACCCGGGACTGCGTCGGGCACGGCACCGGCGTGGCAAGCGTCATCGCCGCCGCACCGCATGACGGCGTCGCCTTCCACGGTCTGGCGCCGAACGCCAAGATCCTGCCGGTCCGGGTCAGCGAACAGCAGGTCGTGGACGGTCAGGGTGCGGGACGCACGGTCGCTGCGGAGGAGTTCGCCACGGCGATCCGCTGGGCGGTCGACAACGGTGCCGACGTGATCAACCTGTCCGTGGTGCTCTACGCCGACCGGCCGCCGGTCCGTGCCGCGGTCGCCTACGCGGCGGCCCGGGACGTGGTCGTGGTGGCCGCCGCCGGCAACCTGCACGGCGAGGGCGATCCGCGCCCCTACCCCGCCGCCTACGAGCCGGTGATCGGGGTCGGCGCGATCGGTGCCGACGGGACACGGGCCGGGTTCTCCCAGACCGGCCCCTACGTCGACCTGGTGGCCCCCGGCACCGACGTGCTGATCGCCGCGCCCGGACGCGGCCACCAGCGGGCCGAGGGGACCAGTTACGCCGCGCCCTTCGTGGCCGCGACCGCCGCGCTGGTGCGCCAGTACCGCCCCGACCTGAGTGCGACGGAGGTGACCCGCCGGATCCTCGCGACCGCCGACCCGGCTCCCGGCGAGGGGTACGGCGTGGGGGTGCTCAATCCGTACCGGGCGGTCACCGAGGAGGTCGGCACGACGCCGCGCGCGCGACCGGCGGGCGGGCTGGACGTGGAGCGGCCGGACCCGGCACGTGCGGCACAGGAGTCCCGGCGGTCTGCGGTGCGGGAGCGGGCGGCCCTGTTCACCGCCGCCGGGCTGCTGGCGGTGACCGTCGTCGTGCTGGCCGCTGTCCTCGTGCCGCAGGGTGTCCGGCGACGGTGGCGTCCGGCCGAGCCGCGCTGAGCGGGGAGGTCGTTCAGCGATCGCCGGTCGCGGCGGGGCCGACCGACGACCGCACCCGGCGGTCGACCCCACCTCCGGTCACTGGAACAGGCCGGCGTTGCGCTTCTCGGTGTCGAGATAGTCGGTCGCGGACTCGTCCACCGCCACCTTGATGTCGCGCAGCATCATCTGGAGGTCCTGTGAGGCGTTGCGCCACCGGGCCTGCCGCTGCTCGTACGCCTGCTGCGCCTCGCCGGACCAGCTCGACACCAGCGGAGCGGCATCCTGCTCCAGTTGGCCGAGCTGCGATTCGAGCGTGTTCAGGGCCCGCTGGATGTCCGCGCTTGCCTGTTGCAGCGCGGCGAAGTTGACGACCAGCACACCGTTCTCCATCCGAAGTCTTCCCCCTGGGTCGTGGCCCGAGGCCCGTCGCACAGGGACTGGCCGGCCGGCGTGGTGCCGGATCGCCGCCCGGGCTCCGCCCCGGCTCGACCGTCGCCCTGATGAACGGGCCTCAGAGCGGCAGCTGGATGCCGCCGCGGTTGGTGGCGGACACCCGGCCGGCCGCCTCGGTGTCCGATGCGTCGTACTTCGCACCTGCGGTGCGGATCGCGCCTGCGGTCTCCCGGAGGGCCCGCTGCAGGTTCGCCTGATCCTGCGCCCACTGCTGCTTCACCTGCTCGAACGACCGGCCGCCCGCCCCGCGCCAGGCCTGCTGGAGAATCGCCAGCTGGGCCAGCAGTCCACTGAGCATCGACTGCAACGACTGGTCCGTCTGCTCGAACTTCGCCGCGGTCTGTTGCATCACCGCGGCCTCTGCCTGGGTCTGGGAGGACACCCCGACGTCACCTCGTCTCTCGATCGTGGCTGGCCCATGGACGACACCACCCGCGCCACCGGAGGGCGAGCGCGACGCGGGACGGACCAACGAGAACTCGTCGCTGAGAGTAGCGACACCATCGCATTTCTGCTACCCCGCCATGCTCCCCTGTGGACAACGCGGCAGCCGGGCGGGCTACTACGATGGGCCTCGATGACGTCGCGGGGTGTGATCGACCGACGGGCCGCAGCGCCGGACACCGGCGCCCTCGCCCACCGCGCCGCCGATGCCCACCCCTTGACCGGCGACGGGCGGGACCGACCACAGTGGAGACCGAGCGCGTACCCGCCGAGCGTGGGCCAGATCGTCACCACGCAGGTGGCCGTGGCGATGCTCGTCGCCGCATCGGGTCTGGGCGCGCTGCCGACGGCGACCGCCGCCCTGCCGGCCGGAGCGCTGCTGGCCGGTGCCTGGGTCCGGGTACGTCGACGGTGGTTGCACGAGTGGCTGCGGCTGGGGTCCGGGTATCTGATCCGCCGTCGCCGGGTCCACCAAGCGACGACACTGCTCGACCTGGTCGACCCGGACGCCGTCGTCCGCCCCGTCGAGCTGGCCGGATCCCCGGCCGCCGCCGTCGACGACCCGGGTGGCCTGGTGGCCCTGTTGGACGTCGGCGACGCCACCGACCTGCTCGGTGCGGGCGTCCGCGCGCTGCCCCCGCCCGCCGCGCTGCTGCCGACCCGCACGGCCGACCTGCCACCGGTACGCGTGCAGTTCCTGCTCACCATCACGGCGGCACCGGCGGTCGCGGCCGGTGGCGGGCCGGTGTCCACCTCGTATCGGCAGCTCACCGACGGGCGACTGGCCGGCGGGGAACGCGTGGTGCTGGCCGTCCGGGTGGTGCGCGTGGCGGGCTGGCCCGAGGAGGCGTTGCAACGGGCGCTCGCCGGCACCGTACGCCGGATGGTGCGGCGGCTGCGGCCACTGACCGTTCGTCCGCTCGGCCCGCAGGCGACCCTGCGCATACTCGCCGACCTCGCGCACCACGACGGACGCCCGTTGCGGGAGACCTGGCAGGGTGTCCGGTGCGGTGGACTGGTGCAGTGCACCTTCACGCTCCGACGCTGGTCGACCGAGCCGTTGCGCCGGTTGGTGCCCCGACTCTCCGCACTGCCGGTGACCGCCACCACGGTGTCGCTGCTGGCCGACACCGAGACTCCGGGCCGGAGCGAGCTGACGGTCCGCCTGAGCGCGGCGACGCCCGCCGAGCTGTCCACCGCCGGCCGCGCGCTGGAGCAGATCGTGCGGGCCGCCGGTGGGGTGCTCGTCCGCAACGACGGCACCCACCTGTGCGGCTTCGCCGGCACGCTTCCGCTGGCGCTGCCGCTCCGGTCGGGTGCGGTGCGACCGCTGAGCCGTCGCCGGGGCCCCTCGACACCGTCCGCCGCGGACGACGGGGAGCCGACCCTGTCGTACGGTTCGGCCGGGTTGATGCTCGGCACCAACCGGCACGGTGGACCCGTCACGGTCCGGTTGTTCCGGCCGGAGAGCACCCGGGTGATGCTCGTCGGCGGGGTGCCCACCGCCCAGTTGGTGGCCGTGCGGGCGATGGCGCTCGGCGCCCGGGTGGTGGTCCAGACCACCCGGCCACACGCCTGGGAGCCCTTCGTGCGCGGCGTCGGCGTACCCGGTCGGGTGATCCCGCTGGTGCCACCGGACGGTCCGACGGAGGGTCCGCCCGCGACCCCGCTGTCCCCGGTGCTCGTGGTGCGGGACGCGCCGCCACCGCCACCGGGCCCGCGTCCGGGCGCGCCCTGGCAGACCATCATGCTGGTCCGCGACGAGCTGACCTCGGCCGACGCGGACGCGCTGGCCCGCGCCGACCTGGCGGTGCTGTCGCCGCTGAGTCGGGCCGGTTCGGCGGTCGCGGGTGGCGCGTTGGGCCTCGGCGACGCCGCGCAGTGGTTGGCGCGCGCTCGGCCCGACATGGTGGCGGTGGTCAACCGGCGAGCCCTGCGTTGGGCGCTGTTGACCGTCACGCCGATCGAAGCGCAGCTCATCGGGGCAGCCGTCCGACATGGGCGAAGTTGATCACGTGGGTTTCGCCGGTACGCCGGCCGTGACACCATGCCCGCCATGGATTTTCTGAAAGGTCTACTGATCCGGGTCGGCGCCACGGCGGTGGCCTTCTGGCTGGCCACTGTGGTCATCCCCGGCATCTCCCTGAGCACCGACTCGTTCGGTGAGACGGTGTTGACGCTGGTCCTCGTCGCGGTCATCTTCGGCGTGGTGAACGGGGTGCTCCAGCCGATCATCAAGACCGTCGGGTGCGGCTTCTACCTGCTCACCCTCGGTCTGATCGCACTTGTGGTCAACGGTCTGCTGTTCCTGCTCACCGGCTGGATCGCCGACCAGGTGGGGCTGCCCTTCGACGTGGACGGCTTCTGGCCCGCCGCGGTGCTGGGTGCCCTCTTCGTCGGCATCGTCACCTGGATCCTCGGCGCCATCCTCGACCGCGACTGACCCGGGGGCGACTCGACCTCGTCGACCGCCCCGACCGACCGTCCGCCGGGCGGTCACCCTCGACACCGACGGTGACCGCCCAACCCACGGCGGGTAAGTGGGCCGCACCGAACTGCCGGGCCGACTAGGGTCCCGAGGGTGTTCACCCGGACCCGCCACGACGGCTACACGATCAGCACCTCGCCCGACCTGCTCGACCTGGACCTGGTGCACACCTGGCTCTCCACCGACGCGTACTGGGCGCTCGGGCGGGACCGCGCGACGGTGGGTGCGGCGTTCGCCGGTTCGCTCGGGTTCGGCGTGTACCGCCCGACGGACCGCCGACAGGTCGCCGTCGCGCGGGTGATCACGGATCGGGCCACCTTCGCCTACCTCTGCGACGTCTACGTGGACCGGGCCGAACGCGGCCACGGGTTGGGCACCTGGTTGGCCGGTGCCGTCCGCGACCATCTCGCCGAGATCGGCGTACGCCGGATCCTGCTCGCCACCAACGACGCGCACGGGGTGTACGCGAAGCTCGGCTTCACCGTCGTACGCGCCGACCGGTGGATGGAGTTCGACCGGCGTGAGTCGACGGTGACGCCGCTCACCAGCAAGGATCCACAGGGCGATCCGCCCCTTACGGTGAACACGTGACACCGCTCCGCCTCGGATACCTCTACGGCCTGGTCGCGTACCTGCTGTGGGGGTTCTTCCCGCTGTACTTCAAGCTGCTACGCCCGACCGGTCCGCTGGAGATCCTGGCCCACCGGGTCATCTGGTCGGTGGTGTTCGTCGCCCTACTGCTCGCCGTGATGCGCAACATCGGGTTCCTGCGGGCCCTGCTGCGTCGGCCGCGCGCCCTGGCCGGGGTCGGTGCCGCCGCCACCCTGATCGCGGTGAACTGGTTCACCTACATCTACGGCGTGAACTCCGACCGGGTGGTGGAGACCGCCCTCGGTTACTTCATCAACCCGCTGGTGGTGGTCCTGCTCGGTGTGCTGGTGCTGCGGGAGCGGCTGCGCCCGGCGCAGTGGGCCGCGCTCGGGGTCGGTGCGCTGGCGGTGGCGGTGCTCACCGTCGACTACGGCCGGCTGCCGTACCTCGCCCTGACGCTGGCCTTCACGTTCGGCGGATACAGCCTGGTGAAGAAGCGGCTGGGGCTGCCCCCGGCGGAGGGCCTCTTCGTCGAGTCCGCCGTGCTGGCCGTGCCGGCGCTGGTGTTCCTCGGCTGGCTCGCGACCACCGGCGACGCCACCTTCGGCCGGGTCTCGGTCGGGCACGCGCTGCTGCTGGTGCTGGCCGGCGCGTTGACCGCCATCCCGCTGCTCCTCTTCGCGGGTGCCGCGAACCGGCTGCCGCTGACCGCGCTGGGCATGCTCCAGTACGTGGCGCCGATCCTCCAACTGGCCTGCGGTGTGCTGATCTTCCACGAGCCGATGCCACCCGCGCGCCTGGTCGGCTTCGGGCTGGTCTGGCTCGCGCTGATCGTCTTCACCGCCGACGCGGTCCGGCACGCCCGACGCACCCGCCGTTCCCGCCAGGAGAGCGAGATCGGGGCGGCGGCGGCCGTGCCCGCCCCACGCTGACCGGTCCACTCCCACGCCGACCGGTCCGCGGCACGCCGACCGGCGGTTCAGCGGACGTCGTAGGCCAGCACGGGGGTGCCGTCGGCGCGGATGAGTTCCAGCCGGACCAGTTCGGCGTTGGTGAACCGGGTCGCGCCGGTGATCCGCAGATCGTCGCCGGGCGCGGCACGCCACGAGCCGATCTGCTCCTCCGCACCGTCCGGCCCGTACGCCACCAGCCGGAAGGCGTGCGCCTTGCCGTATCCGGTGTGCTCGTCGTACCCGCAGTGCATGGTGACCTCGGTGCCCCAGTCGGTGTGCCGCAGGCCGATCTCGGCGTGCACCGGCACCGTGCCGCTCACCGGCTCCATCGCGACCAGGCGCACCTGTGCCAGCGGCGGCGAGCCCGGTTGCTCGGTCGGCAGCATCGTCGCCACACCGAAGCCGACCAGCAGGGCGAAGGCCGCCGCCGCGAGACCGGTCACCGCGTACCGAAGCCGGTTGGCCTGCCGCTCCCGGCGCCGACGGTCCCGCGCGGCGTTGAGCAGCTCGGGCACCCGGGGGTTCTCCGGCGGCGGGAGGAACTGCTCCAGGCTCGACGGGTCCAGCCGACCGAGCAGGCCGGGCAGCACGGCGATCTCCGAGACCGACTGCTGGCAGTCGTGGCAGCCGACGAGGTGACGTTCGTACGCGGCCCGGTCGGCGGGTGAGAGGGCGCCCAGGACGTACGCGCCGTCGTCGAAGGCGTGGTCGCAACGGCTCATCCGGTCACCCCCATCTCCGCCAGCACCAACCGTAGTGAGCGCAGCGCGTAGTGGGTACGGGACTTCACGGTGCCCGGCGGCACGCCGAGCCGGGAGGCCGCCTCGGACACCGAACGGCCCTGGTAGAAGCACTCGACGAGGACGTCCCGGTGGGACGGGCTGAGCCGGTTCAGCGCCTCCGCCACGGTCCACGCCTCGACGGCGCGTTCCGTCTCGTCGACGACCTCGCTGGGCTCGGGCAGTTCGTCGGTGTAGACCTCGCCGACCCGGGTCGACCGGCGCCGCCAGGCGTCGATGGCGAGGTTGCGCGCGGTGGTGAACAGCCAGGCGCGGACCGAACCGCGCCGGGGGTCGAGCGACTCCGGATGCCGCCAGGCCCGCAGCAGCGTCTCCTGCACCAGGTCCTCGGCGCGCTGCCGGTCGCCGTTGACCAGCCGCAACGCGTGCGCGTACAGCGCCTCGGCATGCTCGTCGTGCAGGGCGCGCAGCAGGTGGGCGTCGTGGTCGCTGATGGTCCTCTCCTCGCTCTCGACCGAGCGGGCGCGGCGTTACGACCAGGGATACGTGCGGTCACGCCGAACAGTTCACCGTGTGCGCGACCTGGGATTCCCGACGGGGAGTTCATCGCCGGTTCACATCGAGGCCGACCACCGCTCACCACGCCCTCCTAGCGTCCGGCGGGTACCCGTCGGTGAGCTGCACCGGCGCGTGACCCTCAGGAGGCTCCTCCCATGAGCGACCGTCCCCGGCTGCTCCCGCTGCTGGGCACTCCCCGCCACGGCAGCCGCGACGCCATGACCTGTCTCTACCGCTGCGGCAACGCCTGCGACCACCCGGTGCCCAACACCTCCGACAACACCTACCTCGGCGACCTGGTCGACGCCGAGGTCTCCCGCCGGGGCCTGGTCCGCGCCGGGGCGGTCGGTGCGCTGGTGCTCGGCTTCGGCGGTGGCGCCGGGGCACTGGCCGGCGGCGCTGCCGCCGCTGCGGCACCCGGCTCCCCGGTGGTGCCCGAGGCCACCACCTTCGCCCCGGGCGGCCGGGGCGTCGGCAGCGGAGCGCTGACCTTCTCGCCGATCCCGCCGAACACGCTGGACAGCTTCGTGGTGCCGAACGGCTACGACCACGCGGTGGTGATCCGCTGGGGTGACCCGGTGCTGCCCGGCGCGCCCGCCTTCGACCTGCGCCGGCAGACGGCCGCCGCGCAGGCCCGCCAGTTCGGCTACAACAACGACTTCGTCGGTGTGCTGCCGCTGGACAAGGGCGGACGGCGGGCCCTGCTCGTGGTCAACCACGAGTACACCAACGAGGACCTGATGTTCCCCGGCTTCACCAGCCTCGACGCGCTCACCGCCGAGCAGGTGAAGGTGTCGATGGCCGCGCACGGCATGTCGGTGGTGGAGATCGAGCGGGTCGCCGGCACCGGGCAGTGGCGCGCGGTCACCTCGGGCCGCCGCCCGTACAACCGGCGGGTCGACGCGTTGAGCAGCACCTTCGAGCTGACCGGCCCGGCCGCCGGGTCGGCCTTCGTGAAGACCGCCGCCGACCCCAGGGGACGTACGGTGGTCGGCACGTTGAACAACTGCGCCGGAGGGGTGACCCCGTGGGGCACCGTGCTCTCCGGTGAGGAGAACTTCAACCAGTACTTCGTCGGCGGTGACGCCGCCCCGGCGGCCGACAAGCCCCGACTGGCCCGGTACGGCATCAACACCACCACCCGCTACCCCAGCGGCAACCGCAAATGGGACCGCGCCGCCGACCGGTTCGACCTGGCCAAGCACCCGAACGAGGCGAACCGACACGGCTGGATCGTGGAGATCGACCCGTACGACCCGGCCAGCCGCCCCCGCAAGCACACCGCGCTGGGCCGATTCAAGCACGAGGGCGCGAACGTGATCGTGGCCCGCAGCGGACACGTGGTCGCGTACATGGGCGACGACGAGCGCTTCGACTACCTGTACAAGTTCGTCTCGGACCGCAAGTTCATCAGGGGCGACTCCTGGGTCGCCCGCAAGCACAACCTGACGCTGCTGGAGTCCGGCACGCTCTATGTCGCCCGGCTCGACCAGACCAGCGCCGACGAGATCGACGGGTCCGGCCGGCTGCCCTCGGACGGCGCCTTCGACGGCAGGGGCCGTTGGATCAAGCTGGTCAGCGGCAACCGTTCCTTCGTGGACGGGATGACCGCCGCCGAGGTGCTCACCTTCACCCGCTTCGCCGGTGACAAGGTCGGCGCCACCAAGATGGACCGCCCGGAGGACGTCGAGCCGAGCCTGCTCACCGGCAAGGTCTACGTGGCGTTGACCAACAACACCAACCGGGGTGTCGGCAGCAACCCCGGGCCGGACGAGGCCAACCCGCGCAGCAACAACAGGCACGGGCAGATCCTGGAGCTGGTCGAGCACCGGGGCGACAACACCGCCGAGACCTTCACCTGGTCGCTGCCGATCGTCTGCGGCGACCCGGCGGACCCGTCGACCTACTTCTCCGGGTACGACAAGACCAAGGTGTCGCCGATCTCCTGCCCGGACAACGTGGCCTTCGACGCCACCGGCAACCTCTGGATCTCCACCGACGGCAACGCCCTGGGCAGCAACGACGGCCTCTTCGCCACCCCGACCGACGGGCCGGAGCGGGGCCACCTCAAGCAGTTCCTCACCGTGCCGCGCGGTGCGGAGACCTGCGGGCCGTTCATCACCGGCGACAACCGCTCGCTCTTCGTCGCCGTCCAGCACCCGGGCGAGGTCACCGGCGCCTCCGTCGACAACCCGGCCTCCACCTGGCCGGACGGCGACTACGCCAAACCGGGCGTGGTGGTGACCTGGCGGCTGGACGGCGGACCGGTCGGTAGCTGACCCCGCCCCGGCTCCGTGCCGGCCGCTTCCCGACGGCCCTCTTCCCACCAGGAAGGGGGCCGTCTCGCGCCGGGTCAACCCTCGCGGGTCAGCCCTCGGCGGCTCGGTCGGCTCCGGTCAGTTCTCGGCGGCCAGGCAGTCGGCGATCGCGCGGGCGGTGGCGATCAGCTTCGTGCGGACCACCCGGGCGGAGGTCATCATCTCGCTGGCCGGCAGCGCGCAGGCCAGCACCGTCCGTCGTTCCATGTCCTTGTCGGGGGTGACCAGGACGGCCGCGCAGGCCACCCCCTGCCGGAACTGGCCCAGTTCGAGCTGCATCCCGCGCCGCTCGCCGGCCGCCAGGTCGGCCTCGAACGCCTCCGGCGTGGTCAGGGTGGCGCTGGTGAACGGCCGCATGCCGTACTCCCGCAGGTAGCGGTGCCGCTGTTCGGCGGTGAGCGTGGCGAGCAGCGCCTTGCCCAGCGCGGTCGCGTGCGCCCCCTCGTCGAACCCGGGAACGAGATCCTCCAGGTACGGCGAACGGTTCCCCTCCGCGACGGCGGTGATGGCGACCTGGCCACCCACGAAGCGGCCGAGATAGTGGCTCCACCCGGTCTCGATGGCCGCGCGACGCAGGTTCTCCCCCACGGCGGGCGAGCCCCGGAACGCGGCGACCAGCTCGCGGTAGCGGTCGGCCACCTCCAGCCCCACGATGTACGTGCCGTCCTCCCGGCGAATCACGTAACCCTCGTACGCCAGTGTGCGGACCAGGTGGTACGTCGTGGCCACGGTCAGCTCGCATCGCCGGGCGATCTGCTTCACCGTCAGCCCACGCGGGGCACGGCCGACCGACTCGAGCACTCGAAGTGCGCGGGAGACGCTTCGGATCAGATCCGAAGGTTCCGCCAGGGGGTCACGCACAACCACCTCCGCCACCGGGGACTTACACCATATGAAAAAGGAGCCCGCCGCGAAACGCCTGATCGGGTGGAGGATCACCGTTCGTCGGATACCCGATGTGACACTGACCGCACTTTCCGTTGCCAGAATGCGGCAGGCGTAGGTTGGCCCCACCATGACCCACACCGCCCCGTCCCGCGCCCCGGAGACCGCCACCCGCCCCGTCCGGGCCGCCACCACCGCCGTGGCCGTCACCATCGCCTGTGTCCTGCCGGTCTTCCTGGTCGGCGGCCTCGCCGTGCAGATGCGCGAGGAGTTGGGCTTCAACCCGGCCGGGCTGGGCATCGCCGTGGCCGTCTACTTCGGCGTCGGCGCACTCGCCTCGGTTCCCTCCGGCGCACTCGTGGAACGCTGGGGCGGTGGCGTGGTCGCCCGGGCCGGCATCCTGATCTCCGCCGGCTCACTGCTCGCCGTGGCGGTGCTGGCCCGCTCGTACCCGATGCTGCTCGTCCTGCTGGCCGTCGCCGGTACCGCGAACGCGCTGGGCCAACTCTCCAGCAACCTGCTGCTGGCCCGGCACGTACCCACCCGGCGACAGGGTCTGTCGTTCGGCGTCAAGCAGGCGGCCATCCCGGTCTCCACCCTGCTGGCCGGCGCGGCGGTCCCCACGCTCGCGCTCACCGTCGGCTGGCGCTGGGCGTTCGTGGCGGCCGCCGGTGCCGCGCTGGCCACCCTGCCGCTCGTACCGTCACACGGGCCGCAACCGGTCCAGCGGTCGGACCGGCCGGCCGGGAGTGCGACCGTCGGGCTGGTCGTGATCGGCGTGGCCGCGACGCTCGCGGCCGGCGCGGCGAACGCGCTGGGCACCTTCCTGGTGGACGCCTCCGTGGACCGGGGACACGGTCCCGCCCTCGCCGGACTCATGCTGACCCTCGGCAGCGCGGTCTGCGTCGCCGCGCGGATCGGCATCGGCTGGCTGGCCGACCGGCGGACCGGCGGACACGTCACCGTGATCGCCGGCCTGCTGGCGGTCGGCGCGCTGGGGCTGGGCCTGCTCGCGGTGGCCGGCTCCGGGGCACTGGTGGTCGGTGTCCTGCTCGGCTTCGGCCTGGGCTGGTCCTGGCCGGGACTGATGAACTTCGCCGTGGTCCGGCTGCACCCCCAGGCACCGGCCGCCGCCACCTCCATCACCCAGACCGGGGTGTACGCGGGCGGCTGCGTCGGCCCACTGGCCCTCGGGCCGCTCGCCGCCGCCGCCGGTTACCCGGCGATGTGGCTCACCGCAGCCGCCGCCATGCTCACCGCGGCCGTACTCATGCTCACCGCCACCCGGATGCTGTCCGCCCGGCCCGCGTCAGCCTGACCGCACGCCCGGAGGACAACAGGGAGTGCTGGTCAGCTCGTGCGGTCGGCGATGTGGTCGCAGAGCGATTCGAGGGCGCGACGCGCCGGCACGTCCGGCAGCGGCGCGAGCCGGGCCCGCGCGTCCTCGGCGTAGCTGCGGACCGTCTCCCGGGCCCGCTTGAGCGCGGGGCTCTCCCGGAGCAGTCCGAGCGCCTCGGTGTGCAGGGCGTCGTCGGTCAGCGGGCCGGTCGCCAGGATCTCCCGCAGCCGGACCGAGGCGGCGTCCGAATCGTCCGAGGCGAGGGCGTAGAGCACCGGCAGGGTCGGCACACCCTCCCGCAGGTCGGTGCCGGGCGTCTTGCCGGACTCCTCCGACTCGCTGGCGATGTCCAGCAGGTCGTCGGAGAGCTGGAAGGCGACACCGATCGTCTCACCGTACCCGGCCAGCGCCGACACGTGCTCCGGGCCGGTGCCGCTGAACAGCGCGCCGAAGTGGGCGCTGGTGGCGATCAGCGAACCGGTCTTCTCGGCGATCACGTCCAGGTAGTGCTGCACCGGGTCGGCGTCGGCCCGGGGGCCCACCGTCTCGGCGATCTGGCCGTGCACCAGGCGGGCGAAGGTACGCGCCTGGAGGCGTACCGCCTCGGGACCCAGCTCGGCGGCGACGTCCGCGGCCCGCGCGAAGAGGTAGTCACCGACCAGGATGGCGACCGAGTTCGTCCAGCGGGAGTTGGCGCTCGGCGCACCCCGGCGCACCGCGGCCTCGTCCATCACGTCGTCGTGGTAGAGCGTGGCCAGGTGGGTCAACTCCACCACCACGGCGGCCGAGACGACCTCCGGCCGGGCGGGCTCGCCGAACTGTGCGCCCAGCGCCACCAGAAGCGGCCGGAAACGCTTTCCGCCCGCTTCCACCAGGTGTCGGGCGGCCTCGGTCACGAACGGATCGGCGCTGGCCACACTGGCCCGCAGCTCGACCTCGATCGTCTCCAGCAGGCCCAGCACGGACGCCTCGGTGTGTGGGTCGGCGAGATGCAGACCGAGCGGGCCGAACTGGCCCGCGTGCCGGCTCCGGCGGCCACCGGAGCCGGTGACACCTGAACGCTCGCCACCCCTAATCACCACTCCTCCACCATGCCACACGGGCTCTACCTGCAGCGGACCGGGGAGGCGCGGCGGGGGCCGGCCCACACCCGTGGACCGGCCCCCGAAACGGAAGGTGACGCCGCTACCGGATGAAGTCCGCGGCGCCGGTGGTCAGGTCGAGCAGCGCACCCGGCGCGACGCCGAGGACCAGGGTCGCGAGTACGCCGATCACCAGCGCCGCCGAGGTCATCGCCCCCGGCACCGTGACGGTCGGGGTCGCGTCACCCGGCTCGGAGAGCCACATCATCACCACGACCCGCAGGTACGGGAAGGCGAGCACCATGCTGGTCAGCACACCGGCGATCACCAGCCACACCTGACCGCCGTCGAGCGCCGGGGCGAAGACGGCGAACTTGCTGGTGAAGCCGCTGGTGAGCGGGATACCCGCGAAGGCGAGCAGGATGAAGGTGAAGACCGAGGCGTACCCCGGCGAGCGGCGGCCCAGCCCGGCCCAACGGGACAGGTGCGTGGCCTCGCCGTCGGCGTCCCGGACCAGGGTCACCACGGCGAACGCGGCCAGCACGGTGAAGCCGTACGCCACCAGATAGAACATCGTGCCGGACAGCCCCTCCCGGCCCGGAGCCAGCACGCCGACCAGCAGATAACCGGCGTTGGCGATGGAGGAGTACGCCAGCAGGCGCTTGATGTCGGTCTGGGTGACCGCGAGCACCGCGCCGACCAGCATGGTGAGCACCGCCACCGTGCCGAGCACCGGAGTGAAGTCCCAGCGTGCGCCCTCGAAGGCGACGTGGAACACCCGCAGCAGGGCGCCGAACGCGGCGACCTTCGTGCAGGCCGCCATGAAACCGGTCACCGGAGTCGGGGCACCCTGGTAGACGTCGGGCGTCCAGACGTGGAACGGCGCGGCGGCGGCCTTGAACAGCAGGCCGATGGCGACCAGCGCCATACCGGCGAAGAGCAGCACCGGGCTGGCCGTCGAGTTGGCCACGGCGGCGTTGAGGGTGGCGAAGTCGACGCCCGCCTGACGGTCGCCCAGACCGGCGCTGAAGCCGTACAGCAGCGCCACACCGAACAGGAAGAACGCCGAGGCGTACGCGCCCAGCAGGAAGTACTTCATCGCCGCTTCCTGGCTCAGGATGCGTCGCCGACGGGCCAGCGCGCAGAGCAGGTAGAGCGGCAGCGAGAAGACCTCGAGCGCGATGAACATGGTCAGCAGGTCGTTCGCCGCCACGAAGATCAGCATGCCGCCGATGGCGAACGTGGTCAGCGGGTAGACCTCACCGGCACCACCGGAGTTGGCGGCCTGCCGCCGGTCCTCCGGCGAGTCGGCGGTGATCGCGGCCTGGGCGACGAACGCGCCGCCCCGCTCCACCGACCGCTCGCCCATCAGCAGCAGCGCCACGCCGGCCAGGGCCAGGATCGCGCCCTGGAGGAACAGCGTCGGCCCGTCGATCGCGATCACCCCGATGGTGATCACCCGCTTGTCGGCGTTGAACACCACCATGGTCAGCGCGGCGAGCACCGCCAGCAGGGCCAGCGGAAGCTGGACGGGGTGCCGCAACCGGCGCGGCACGAACGCCTCGACCAGCACCCCCAGCACTGCCGCGCCCATCATGATCAGGATCGGCGCGAGTGCCGCGTAGTCGATCGGCGGCAGTACGAACTCGTTCACCGAGTCAACCTTTCGTTCGCGACTGCGGGGCTCGCGAGCTCACTCCTCGCGCTCACCGGCTGGCCTCCTGGACGTTGCCTGCCGTCGGGGCCGGGTCGGTCCGACCGACGTCCTCCATGGTCGCCTGCACCGCCGGGTTGATCACGTCGGTGACCGGCTTCGGATAGAAGCCGAGCACCACGATCAGCGCGATCAGCGGAGCGACGACGACCTTCTCACGCAGGTTGAGGTCGCGCTTCATCGCGTCGATCTCGGTCAGCGCGGGATTGAGCGTGCCCTGCGTGGTCCGCTGCACCATCCACAGCACGTACGCCGCCGCCAGGATGATGCCCAGCGTGGCGATCACCGCGACCGGCTTGTTCACCGTGAAGGTGCCGATCAGCACCAGGAACTCGGAGACGAACGGCGCGGTGCCGGGCAGCGCCAGCGAGGCGAGACCGGCGAAGAACAGCACCCCGGCCAGCACCGGCACCAGCTTGCCGGCGCCACCGAAGTCGCTGACCAGCGCCGAGCCCCGGCGCGCGACCAGCATGCCGACCACCAGGAAGAGCAGGCCGGTGGCGAGGCCGTGGTTCACCATGTACAGCACGGCACCGGTACCGGCCTGGGTGGTGAAGGCGAACAGACCCACGCCGATGAAGCCGAAGTGCGCGATCGACGTGTACGACACCAGCCGCTTGAGGTCGTTCTGCCCCACCGCCAGCAGGGCGGCGTAGATGATGCCGATCACCGCGAGGCCCAGCGCCCACGGCGCGAACCACTGGGCGGCGTCCGGGAACAGCGGCAGACAGTACCGGATGATGCCGAACGTGCCGACCTTGTCCAGCACGCCGACGAGCAGCGCGGCGGCACCGGCCGGGGCCGCGCCACCGGCGTCGGGCAGCCAGGTGTGGAACGGGAAGAACGGCGCCTTGATCGCGAACGCGACGAAGAAGCCGAGGAACAGCCAGCGCTCGGCACCGGTGGAGATGTCCACCTGCGACAGCGCCACCCAGTCGAAGGTCTTGCCGCCGACCACCCAGAGGCCGATCACCGCGGCCAGCATGAACAGACCGCCGACCAGGGAGTAGAGGAAGAACTTGACCGCCGCGTACTGCCGCTGGTGGCCGCCGTAGCTGCCGATCAGGAAGTACATCGGCACCAGCATGACCTCGAAGAACACGTAGAACAGGAAGACGTCGGCGGCGGCGAAGACGCCGAGCATCGTGCATTCGAGGACCAGCAGCAGCGCGAAGTAGACCGGCACCGAGCGCTTCGAGGACTCGGCGTCGTGCCAGGAGGCCAGGATCACCAGCGGCACCAGCACCGCGATCAGCATCAGCATGACCAGCGCGATGCCGTCGGCCGCGAACGTGAAGTTCACGCCCCAGTTCGGGATCCACGGGTACGACTCGCGGAACTGGAACCGGTCGCCGTCGACCTGCCAGGTCACCCACATGACCACGGAGAGCGCCAGCACCAGCAGCGACCAGCCGAGTGCGACCTGCTTGGCCAGCGTCGGCCGGCTGCGCGGCAAGAGGGCGACCACCACTGCGCCGACCAGCGGCGCCACGGTGAGCACCGAGAGGAACGGGAAGTCGGACATTATGCGGCCTTACCTCCGTCGTCGATGCGCGGTCCGCCGGCGACGGCCGCCTGAGAAGCTGTCGCCCGGATGGGGTCGATCACGCGAACCACCCCGCCTGTACGGCCAGGAAGGCGGCCACGACCAGCAGCGCGCCGGTGAGGATCGAGGTGGCGTACGACCGGACGAAGCCGGTCTGTAGCCGCCGCAGTCGACCCGAACCGCCGCCGACACCGGCCGCCAGCCCGTTGACCAGACCGTCGATGCCCCGGTTGTCCAGGTAGACGAGCGCCCGGGTGAGGAAGATGCCGGGCTTCTCGAAGACCGCCTCGTTCACCGCGTCGGTGTAGAGGTTCTTGCGGGCGGCGGTGACCAGCACACCGGCCGGCTGCGGCTCGTTGGCCGTGCCGTTGCGGAACAGGAACCAGGCCAGCCCGGCACCGAGCACGGTCACGCCCAGCGACAGCACCACGATCGCCCAGTGCGGCAGCACCGCGTCGTGGTGCGCCTCGGCCGCGCCGAGACCGGCGGTGGCGGTCAGCCAGTCCGGTACGGAGGTGGCCAGCAGCCAACCCGCACCGATCGAGCCGATACCGAGCAGGATCAGCGGGATGGTCATCAGCGGCGGGGACTCGTGCGGGTGCTCGATGTCCGTGGTCCAGCGCTTGGGGCCGTGGAAGGTCAGCACGAACAGCCGCGTCATGTAGAACGCGGTCAGCGCGGCACCGAGCACCGCCGCCCCGCCGAACAGCCAGGCCGTCCAGTCGTCCCGCTCGAAGGCGGCGGCGATGATCGGCTCCTTGGAGAAGTAGCCGGAGAACGGGAACATGCCGATGATCGCCAGCCAGCCCGCGCCGAAGGTGATCCAGGTGATCTTCATGTACTTCGACAGGCCGCCGAAGCGGCGGATGTCCACCTGGTCGGACATGCCGTGCATGACCGAGCCCGCGCCGAGGAACATGTTGGCCTTGAAGAAGCCGTGCGCCAGCAGGTGCACGATGGCCAGCGCGTACGCCGCGCCACCCAGGCCGACACCGAGGAACATGTAGCCGATCTGGCTCACCGTCGACCAGGCCAGCACCCGCTTGATGTCGTCCTTGGCGCAGCCGATGATCGCGCCGATCAGCAGCGTCAGCGCACCGACGCTGACCACCACCAGTTGCAGCGTGGCGTTGGCCGAGAAGATGATGTTGGACCGGGCGATCAGGTAGACACCGGCGGTGACCATCGTCGCGGCGTGGATGAGCGCCGACACCGGGGTCGGGCCCTCCATCGCGTCCGGCAACCACGCCTGGAGCGGGAACTGACCGGACTTGCCGGCCGCGCCGAGCAGCAGGAGTACGCCGAGCACCAGCACGGTGCTCCCGGCCAGCGCGCCGACCCCGTTGAACACCTCGTCGTACTGGGTGGTGCCCAGGGTGGCGAACATGATGAAGATGGCGATGGCCAGTCCGGCGTCGCCGACCCGGTTCATCAGGAACGCCTTCTTGCCGGCGGTGGCCGCGGCCGGCTTGGTGTTCCAGAAGGAGATCAGCAGGTACGACGCCAGACCGACGCCCTCCCAGCCGAAGTAGAGCATCACGTAGTTGTTGCCGAGGACCAGCAGCAGCATGGCCGCGACGAACAGGTTGAAGTAGGCGAAGAACCGCCGCCGACCCGGGTCGTGCGCCATGTACTCGACCGCGTACAGGTGGATCAGGAAGCCCACGCCGGTGATCAGCAGGACGAAGACCCCGGCCAGCGGATCGAACAGCAGGCCGAAGTCGACGTTCAGGTTGCCGACCGCGATGAAGTCCCAGAGGCTCAGTTCGACGGACTTGTTCTCCAACCCGCGCAGGTTGAAGAAGTAGGTCAGACCGAGCAGGAAGGCGGCACCCACGGCGGCCACGCCGAGCCAGTGCCCCCACCGGTCGGCGCGCCGGCCGAGCAGCAGCAGGACCATCGCGCTGACCAGCGGGATCGCCACCAGCAGCCAGACGCTGCTCAGCAGCCCGTCGGCCGTCGCGTACGAGACGGTCTCGGCCGGAGCAGCCTGGGCGTACGTCACAATTTCGTCCACCGGTGGGCCCCTCTAGTACTTCAACAGGTTGGCGTCGTCGACGCTGGCGGAGCGCCGGGTGCGGAAGATCGCCATGATGATGGCCAACCCGACCACGACCTCGGCCGCCGCCACCACCATCACGAAGAACGCCATGATCTGGCCGTTCAGGTCACCGTTCATCCGGCTGAAGGTGACCAGCGCCAGGTTGGCCGCGTTGAGCATCAGCTCGACGCACATGAACAGCACGATCGCGTTGCGCCGGACCAGCACCCCGGCCGCGCCGATGGTGAACAGCACCGCGGCGAGGACGAGGTAGTAGTTCGGTTCGACGGAGAAGAAGTCACTCACTTCTCAGTGCCCTTCAGGGTGGTCTCCTCGGCGGCCAGCTCACGCACCGGAAGGATGTCCGGCGTGCTCCGGTCGCTCAGCCGGCCGTCCGGCAGACGGGCCGGGGTGGCCACCGACGAGGAGGTGGCGAAGACACCCGGGCCGGGCTTCGGACCGGGGTAGTTGCCCGGCGCGAAGCGGGCCTTCATGGTGGCCACCTGGTCGCGCCTGTCCTCCTTGCGCCGCTCGATGTGCGCCAGGATCATGCCGCCGATGGTGGCGGTGATCAGCAGCGCGGCGGTCAGCTCGAAGGCGAAGATGTAGTCGGTGAAGAGCAACCGGGCGATGCCCTGCACGTTGCCGCCCGCGTTGGCGGCCTCCAGGCCCACCGCCTCGGTGCCCTGGGTGGCCCGGTAGACCCCGCTGCCGAGCAGGGCGGCGAAGCCGACGCCCAGCCCGATCGCGGCGATCCGCTGACCCCGCAGCACTTCGATCAGTGAGTCCGAGGCGTCCCGGCCGACCAGCATCAGCACGAACAGGAAGAGCATCATGATCGCGCCGGTGTAGACGATGATCTGCACCATGCCGATAAACGGTCCGGCCTGGAGCACGTAGAACACGCCCAGGCTGAGCATGGTGAGCACCAGCCAGAGCGCCGAGTGCACCGCGTTGCGCGCCGCCACCATGCCGATCGCGCCGGCCAGAGCCAGCGGGGCGAGGATCCAGAAGGCCACCGCCTCGCCGCCGGAGACCGCACCCGCGGCGAGCACCGTCGAGGTGGTCATGCCGTCTCTCCCTTGTCCGCCGCGGCGCGCTGGGCGGCCTGCTGGGCACCGGGGAAGGTGACGCCCGGGTGCTCGTCCACCTGGTACCGCCCCGGTCCCATCGGCGAGCGCTCGGCACCGGCCGAGGTGCCCGGGTTGGTCAGGCTGCCGACGTAGTAGTCCTTCTCGCTGTCGCCCAGACGCATCGGGTGCGGCGGCTGCTCCATCCCCGGCAGCAGCGGCGCGAGAAGCTGCTCCTTGGTGAAGATCAGGTCCTGCCGGTTGTCCCGGGCCAGCTCGTACTCGTTGCTCATGGTCAACGAGCGGGTCGGGCACGCCTCGATGCACAGCCCGCAGAAGATGCAGCGGGCGTAGTTGATCTGGTAGTTGCTGGCGTACCGCTCACCCGGCGAGAAGCGCTGCTCGTCGGTGTTGTCGCCACCCTCGACGAAGATCGCGTCCGCCGGGCAGGCCCAGGCACACAGCTCACAGCCGATGCACTTCTCCAGGCCGTCCGGGTGCCGGTTGAGGATGTGCCGGCCGTGGTAGCGCGGCGCCGGCTTCGGCGGGGTGAAGGGGTAGTCGGTGGTGACGACCTTCTTGAACATGTGCGAGAAGGTGACCCCGAAGCCCTTGAACGTTCCGGTGATCGCGCCCACGTCACACCTCCTCAGAGTCCTGGCCGGCGGGAACGTTGGCCGGCTCCCGCTCGGCGACCATGCGCCGGGTACGCGGGCTCGGGGGTACCTGCAGATCCATTGGCGGCAGCGGGAAGCTGCCCTGCGGCCGGTTCTCGACCTGCTCGGCGACGGTCGCCTTCGGCTGCGGCTTACGGCTCGGCCAGAACATCGCGGCCAGCAGCACGATCCCGGCCGGGATGCCGATGGCCCACAGGCGACCCGTGGTGTCCCAGTCGCCGATGGTGCGGTACCAGCCCAGGACCACGATCCAGACCAGGCTGATCGGGATCAGCACCTTCCAGCCGAGTCGCATGAGCTGGTCGTAACGCAGCCGGGGCAGCGTGCCCCGCAGCCAGACGAAGACGAACACCAACAGGATGACCTTGCCGAAGAACCAGAGCAGCGGCCACCAGCCGGAGTTGGCCCCCGACCAGAGGCTGATCGGCCACGGCGCGTACCAGCCGCCCAGGAAGAGGGTGACGGTGAAGGCCGACATGGTCACCATCGCCACGTACTCGCTGAGCATGATCAGCGCGAACTTCAGCGAGCTGTACTCGGTCATGAAGCCGGCCACCAGCTCCGACTCCGCCTCCGGCAGGTCGAACGGCGGCCGGTTCGTCTCGCCGACGATGGAGATGAAGAAGACGATGAAGCTCGGGAACAGCAGCAGCGCGTACCAGCCGGGCGCCGAGACGTCGAAGCCGAAGAGGTTCACCTGCGTGCCGGTACCCTGCGCGGCCACGATCTCCGAGGTGGACATCGTGCCGGCGAGCATGAAGACCGCCACGATGGACAGCCCCAGCGACACCTCGTACGAGATGAGCTGGGCGGTGGAGCGCAGACCACCGAGCAGCGGGTAGGTCGAGCCGGAGGCCCAGCCCGCGAGCACGATGCCGTAGACCGCCAGCGAGGAGAGTGCGAGCACCACCAGCACCGCCACCGGCACGTCGGTGACCTGCAACGGCGTCTGGTGGCCGAAGATGCTGACCATCGGGCCGAAGGGGATCACCGACAGCGCGGTGACCGCGCAGATCACCGAGATGGCCGGCGCGAAGAAGTAGATGACCTTGTCCGCCGACTTGGGGAGGATGTCCTCCTTGAAGGCCATCTTCAGGCCGTCGGCGAGCGTCTGCAACAGACCGAACGGGCCGAGCTGGTTCGGGCCGGGCCGGACCGCCATCCGCCCCACCACTCGCCGCTCGAACCAAACGCCCAGCAGCGTGCCGAGCAGGGCGACGAGGAAGGCAAAGACGATCTTGCCGAGCACCAGCCACCACGGGTCGTGACCGAAGTCGGTCAGCGACGGCGCCTGGGCGAGGAGCGAGTGACTCACTGGGCCCACCTTTCGTTCCCGACTGCGGGGCTCACTCGCTCCGCTCGTTCACTCCTCGCACTCACTGGTTACCCCCGACGGAGTTGAGCAGCGGGCCCGAACGGCCGGCCGCGTCGGCGGCGACCGGCTCGGCCGTACCGGGTACGGAGACCCGGACCACCGAACCGGAGGTCGCGCCCAGGCTGCGCCGTACCGTCGCGCCGGGCGAGTTGGTGGGCAGCCAGACCACGCCGTCCGGCATCTCGGTGATGGCCGCCGGGAGGGTCAGCGCCCCCCGGTCGGTCCCCACCGTCACCGGGTCGCCGTCGGCGATGCCGAGCGCCTCCGCGCTGCCCTTGCCCAGCCGGACCACCGGCGGGCGGGCGGTGCCGCCCAGGTGCTCGTCACCGTCGATGAGGCTGCCCAGGTCGAGCAGTTGGTGCCAGGTCGCCAGGATCGCCTCGCCGGGCGCGAGGTCCCGGACCGTGCCCGGCTCGACGCTCGGGGCGGCCGGACGCTCCACCCGGGTCGCCGGCAGGCTACCCAGCTCGCGCCGCACGGAGAGCACGTCCCCGGTGCCCAGCCGCACGTCGAGCTGGGCGGCGAGCGCGTCGAGCACCCGACCGTCGGTCATCGCCGCGGTGGTCAGTACCGCGTCGAACGGGCGCAGGCGGCCCTCCCAGTCCAGGAAGCTGCCGGCCTTCTCGACCACCGGGGCGACCGGCAGGACGACGTTCGCCCGGCGGGTCACCGCGCTGGCCCGCAACTCCAGGCTGACCAGGAACGGCACCGCGTCGAGGGCCTGCTCGGCCAGGCGCGGGTCGGCCAGGTCGGCCGGGTCGACGCCGGCCACCACCAGCGCGCCGAGCTGGCCCGCGGCGGCGGCGGCGAGGATGCCGTCGGTGTCCCGCCCGGCCTGGCTCGGGATCACCCCGGCCGGGATGTCCCACGCCTCGCCCAGTTCGGCCCGCGCGGTCGGCTCGGTGACCAGCCGGCCACCGGGCAGCAGGTTGGGCAGGCAGCCGGTGTCGACGGCGCCCCGGTCACCGGCGCGACGCGGCACCCAGGCCAGCTTCGCACCGGTACGCGCGGCCACCTCGGCGGCGGCGGAGAGTCCGCCGGGCACCGAGGCGAGTCGCTCGCCGACGACCAGGATCGCACCCGGGGCGCTCAGCGCCTCGGTGACCGTGGCGTGCTCAGCGAGCACCCCGGCCTCCTCACCCGGCACCACCCGGGCCAGCTTGGCACCGAGCTTCTCCAGGCCACGGGTGGCGAACGGCGCGATCGCGTACACCTTGAGCCTGTTCTTGAGGTACGCCTTGCGCATCCGCAGGAAGAGGATCGGGCACTCCTCCTCCGGCTCCAGGCCGACCAGCACCACCGCGGGAGCGTTCTCGACGTCGGTGTACGTGACGTCGGTGCTGCCGGCGACGTTGCTGGCCAGGAACTCGGCCTCCTCACGGGAGGCCGGGCGGGCCCGGAAGTCGATGTCGTTGGTGTGCAGCGCGATCCGGGCGAACTTCGCGTACGCGTAGGCGTCCTCGACGGTCAGCCGGCCGCCGGTGAGCACCGCCGAACCCTGACCGCCGTCCCGGGCCGCACGCAGCCCCTCGGCGGCGACGCTGAGCGCCTCGCTCCAGGACGCCTCGCGCAGCTCGCCGGTCCGCTCGTCGCGGACCAGCGGAGTGGTCAGCCGGTCGGTGGCGCGGGCGTACTGGAAGCCCCACCGGCCCTTGTCGCAGTTCCACTCCTCGTTGACCTGCGGGTCGTCGCCGGCCAGCCGACGCATCACCTTGCCGCGCCGCCAGTCGGTGCGCTGGGCGCAGCCGGCCGAGCAGTGCTCGCAGACGCTCGGGCTGGAGACCAGGTCGAACGGGCGGGCCCGGAAGCGGTACTGGGTGCCGGTCAGCGCGCCGACCGGGCAGATCTGCACCGTGTTGCCGGAGAAGTACGAGTTGAACGGCACATCGCCGGCGCCGGCCGGAGCGCCAGCGGAGTCAGCATTGTCCGCTTCCGCTCCACCGCCGTACTCCTCGTCCCGGTAGATGTTGATCTCCTCGGCGGACGACCGGTTCATCAGGTCGATGAACTTGTCACCGGCGATCTCCTCGGAGAACCGGGTGCAGCGCTGGCAGAGCACGCACCGCTCGCGGTCGAGCAGCACCTGGGTGCTGATCGGCAGCGGCTTCGGGTACTCCCGCTTGTGCTCGTGGAACCGCGAGTCGGTACGCCCGGTCGACATCGCCTGGTTCTGCAGCGGGCACTCGCCGCCCTTGTCGCACATCGGGCAGTCGAGGGGGTGGTTGACCAGGAGCAGCTCCATGATCCCCTCCTGCGCCTTCTTGGCGACCGGGGAGCTGAGCTGGGTACGGACGACCATGCCCTCGGCCACCGTCTGGGTGCACGAGGCGACCGGCTTGCGCTGCCCCTCCACCTCGACGAGGCACTGGCGGCAGGCACCGGCCGGCGCCAGCAGCGGGTGGTCGCAGAAGCGGGGGATCTCCGTGCCGATCTGCTCGGCGACGCGGATCAGCAGCGCCCCCTTCGGGGCGGTGACCTCGACGCCGTCGATGGTCAGCGTGACCGTCTCGGTCGACTTGGCTACGTCCGTCACTGTGCTTGCCTTTCGCTCGCGGCTGCGGGGCTCGCTCCGCTCACTCCTCGCACTCGCATCAGTGGGCTCCCACCAACTGCTTGTCGGACAACTTCGGCGCGGTCCGTCCCTCGATGTAGTCGAGGTAGTCCTGCTTGAAGTACTTCAACGACGAGGTCACCGAGCTGGTGGCACCGTCACCCAGACCGCAGAACGAGCGGCCGAGGATGTTGTCGCAGGTGTCCAGCAGGGTGTCCAGATCGTCGTGGGTGCCCTGGCCGGCCAGGATGCGCCGGTAGACCCGGACCATCCAGTAGTTGCCCTCCCGGCACGGGGTGCACTTGCCGCACGACTCGTGGTGATAGAACTCCAGCCAGCGGTAGGTCGCGTAGACCGGGCAGTCCTGGTCGGAGAAGATCTGCGTGGCCGTGGTGCCGAGAATCGATCCGGCGCCGGCCACCCCCTCGAAGTCCAGCGGCACGTCCAGGTGCTCGGCGGTGAGCAGCGGGGTGGACGAACCGCCCGGCGTCCAGAACTTCAGGTTGTGCCCGGGCTGCATCCCACCGGCCAGCTCCAGCAGCTCGCGCAGCGTGATGCCCATCGAGCACTCGAACTGACCGGGGTTGGCGATCCGGCCGGAGAGCGAGTAGATCATCGGTCCGGAGGACTTCTCCGTGCCCATGGTCTTCCACCACTCGGCGCCACCGAGCACGATGTACGGCACGCTGGAGATGGTGCCGACGTTGTTGACCACGGTGGGGCTGGCGTACAGGCCGTGGGTCGCCGGGAACGGCGGGCGCAGCCGGGGCTGACCCCGGAAGCCCTCCAGCGAGTCCAGCAGCGCCGTCTCCTCGCCGCAGATGTACGCCCCGGCGCCCGAGTGCACCACCAGGTCCAGGTCGAAGCCGGAACCGAGGATGTCGCGCCCGAGGTAGCCCTTGGCGTACGCCTCGTTCACCGCGTTGCGCAGGCGGCGCGCCGCGTGCACGGCCTCGCCCCGGATGTAGATGTAGGCCCGGCTGGCCCGGATCGCGTACGACGCGATGATCACGCCCTCGACCAGCGAGTGCGGGTCGTGCGTCATCAGCGGCAGGTCCTTGCAGGTGCCCGGCTCGCCCTCGTCGGCGTTGACCACGAGGTAGTGCGGCTTGCCGTCGCCCTGCGGGATGAAGCCCCACTTGAGCCCGGTCGGGAAGCCGGCGCCGCCGCGACCGCGCAGCCCGGAGTCCTTGATGAGCTGGATCAGGTCGTCCGGGTGCGCCTTGAGCGCCTTGCGCAGTGCGGCGTACCCGTCGAGCTTCTCGTAGGTGCCGATCCGCCAGGCGTCCGGCGACAGCCAGCGCTTGGTGAGTACCGGCGTCAGCAGGGCCAGGATCTCCGGCCGAGGCGTGGTCACTTCTGAGCCCCCTTGTCGTTCGCGGAGCCCTGGCCACCGCCGGACGACTCCGCCTCGCTGAGGTTGCGCTCCTGAGCCTCGGCGTCGTCGCCGGCAGGCTTGCCGTCTCCGGCGGGCCGGTTGGCCGCCGCACCGGCGGCCTCGGCCGCCCGGGCGTCGCTCGACGTGGGCGCCGCCCCGTCGACCGGCGCCTTGGTCCCGGGGGCGTCCGGCACGGCCGTCCGGGCGTCCGGCTGCCGGGTCTCGGCGGTACGCACCTGCGGCGACTTGCGGTCCGGAGCCGGTACGTCGGGTGCCGTGGTGCCGGTCGGCGCGACCTTGGCCGGGGTGGCCGGGGCCGGCTTGTCACCGGCCTTGCCGCTGCGGATCGGGGTGTTCGGGTCGAAGCCCGGCACCGAGATGCCGTGCTGCTCGGCCAGCCGCAGGCCGCGCAGGCTCGGCTCGCCCGGTACGCCGTCGGCGACCGCGCCCTCGCGCTCGTCGGCGAAGCCGGCGAGCTGCACCGACATCTCCTTGAGCGTGCAGAGGCGGGCGCCCCGGCTGGGCGTGGGCCGCCCACCGGCGCGCAGTTCGTCGACCAGGCCCACCGCGCTCTGCGGGTCGACACCGTCGAAGAAGTCGTAGTTGACCGTCATCACCGGGCCGTAGTCACAGGCGGCCAGACACTCGGCGTGTTCGAGGGTGATGGAGCCGTCCTCGGTGGTCTCGTCGTGCCCGACGCCCAGGTGCTCGGTGAGGGCGTCGTAGACCTCCTGGCCGCCGAGCACGTTGCACATGGTGTTGGTGCAGACGCTGACCAGGAAGTCACCGGTGGGGCGACGCTTGTACATGGTGTAGAAGCTGGCCACGGCGCCGACCTGGGCCTTGTTCAGGCCGAGCACCTCGGCGCAGAACGCCACTCCGGCCGGGGAGACGTAACCCTCCTCGGACTGCACCAGGTGCAGCAGGGGTAGCAGGGCCGAACGGGACCGGTCGGCCGGGTAACGGGCGATGATCTCCCGCGCCCGAGCCCGCGTCTGGTCCGTGAAAACAGTCGTGGTCACCGGTCACAACCTCCCATGACGGGGTCCAGCGAGGCGCCGCCGGCGATCACGTCGGCGATCAGGCCGCCCTCGGCCATCGCCGGCAGGGCCTGGAGGTTGACGAAGCTCGGCTCCCGGTAGTGCACCCGGTACGGCCGGGTGCCACCGTCGGAGACCGCATGCACGCCCAGCTCTCCGCGCGGCGACTCGATGCCGACGTAGACCTGGCCCGGCGGCACCCGGAAGCCCTCCGTCACCAGCTTGAAGTGGTGGATCAGGGACTCCATCGACTGCCCCATGATCTTGGCGACGTGCTCCAGCGAGTTACCCATGCCGTCCACGCCGATGGCCAGTTGCGCCGGCCACGCGATCTTCTTGTCGGCGACCATCACCGGTCCCGGCTTGAGCCGGTCCAGCGCCTGCTCGACGATCTTGAGCGACTCGCGCATCTCGGCCATCCGGACCAGGTACCGGCCCCAGACGTCGCCGTCGGGGTGCGTCGGCACGTCGAACTCGTAGTCCTCGTAGCCGCAGTACGGCATGGTCTTCCGCAGGTCCCAGGCCAGCCCGGCGGAGCGCAGCACCGGCCCGGTGACGCCGAGTGCGACACAGCCGGTCACGTCCAGCACCGCGATGTTCTTCGTCCGCTCCAGCCAGATCGGCTGGCCGGAGAGCAGGTCCTCGTACTCCTTGAGCCGCTTCGGCAGGAGCTTGAGGAAGTCGCGGATCTTGACGATCGCCTCGTCCGGCACGTCCTGGGCGACACCGCCCGGCCGGACGTACGCGTGGTTCATCCGCAGGCCGGTGATGAGCTCGAAGATCTCCAGGATGTACTCGCGCTCGCGGAAGCCGTAGAGCATCATGTTGATCGCGCCAAGCTCCATCGCCGTGGTGGCGACCCAGACCAGGTGCGAGGAGATCCGGTTCAGCTCCATCATGAGCACCCGGATGGTGTTGGCCCGCTCGGTCACGTCGTCGGTGATGCCGAGCAGCTTCTCCACCGCGAGCGAGTACGCCGTCTCGTTGAAGATCGGCGAGAGGTAGTCCATCCGGGTCACGAACGTTGAGCCCTGGACCCAGTTGCGGTATTCCAGGTTCTTCTCGATACCGGTGTGCAGGTAGCCGACGACCGAGCGGGCCTCCCGGACCGTCTCGCCCTCCAGCTCCAGGACCAGCCGCAGCACGCCGTGCGTGGACGGGTGCTGCGGACCCATGTTGACGACGATCCGACCCTCGTTGATCGGGTCGACTCCCGAGACGAGATCGTCCCAGTCCCCGCCGGTGACGGTGAAGACCCGACCCTCGGTGGTCTCGCGTTCGGTGGCGTAGTTGGACGCGCTCATTGGTACGACCTCCGCTTGTCGGGCGGCGGGATCTCGGCGCCCTTGTACTCCACGGGCACGCCGCCGAGGGGGTAGTCCTTCCGCTGCGGGTGGCCCTCCCAGTCGTCCGGCATGAGGATCCGGGTCAGCGCCGGGTGGCCGTCGAAGACGACGCCGAACATGTCGTACGCCTCCCGCTCCTGCCAGTCCGCCGTCGGGTAGACCGAGGTGACGCTGGGCAGGTGCGGGTTCTCGGCGGAGACGGCCGCCTCCAGCCGCACCTGTCGCCGGTAGGTCATCGAGGTGAGCTGGTAGACCACGTGCAGCCGGCGTTCGTCGGCACCGAGGTAGTCCACACCGGAGAGCGACGACAGCAGCTCGAAGCGCAGCCCCGCGTCGTCCCGCATCACCTGGCAGACCTCGGCGATCCGCTCCGGGCGGATGTGCAGGGTCAGTTCACCCCGGTCGACGACCACGTTCTCGATCGCGTCGCCGAAGGCCGGGTACGCCTCCTCCAGCGCGTCGTACACCTCGTCGAAGTAGCCACCGAACGGCCGGGGCGAGTCCGCGAGCTGCGGGCGCGGGCGGACCAGACCGCCGAAGCCGGAGACGTCACCGGTGCCCTGGTTGCCGAACATGCCCCGACCGGCGGGCGCGGCCGGCGGGAACTCGGCGGGCGCACCGCTGGTCGACCCGGCCGGCGTCACCGGAACCGGTACGACGCCCTCGGTCCGCTTGTCGTCAGTCACTTGATCCCCCCGTACGGGTGGAGGTGGTTCTGGGCCTTCATCCAGTTCTCGATCCGCAACTGCTCCTCGCGGCCCTCGCGGACGGCCTTCGTCCACTCGGCGCGGCGGGCCTTGTCGCTGCGGTACGACGACGGCATCGAGCCGTACGGCACCACCGGCACGTCACCGCGCGCCTCGCGGGCCGCCAGCATCTTGCGACCGTTCGGGCCCAGCGGCTCGTGGCCGATCTTCTCGCGCAGCTTGAGGATCGCGTCGATGAGCATCTCCGGCCGGGGCGGGCAGCCCGGCAGGTACATGTCGACCGGCACGACGTGGTCCACGCCCTGCACGATGGCGTAGTTGTTGAACATGCCGCCGCTGCTGGCGCAGACGCCCATGGAGAGCACCCAGCGGGGCTCGGCCATCTGGTCGTAGATCTGGCGCAGCACCGGAGCCATCTTCTGGCTGACCCGACCGGCGACGATCATCAGGTCGGCCTGCCGGGGCGAGGCCCGGAAGACCTCCATGCCCCACCGGCCCATGTCGTAGTGCGGACCACCGGCGGCCATCATCTCGATCGCGCAGCAGGCCAGGCCGAAGGTGGCACCCCAGACCGACGACTTGCGCGACCAGTTGACGAGCTTCTCCACCGAGGTGAGCAGGACGCCGGCGGGAAGTTTCTCCTCGATACCCATTGCCGTTCCTCCCTCAGTCCCAGTCCAGACCGCCGCGCCGCCACTCGTAGGCGTACGCGACGAAGACCGCACCGATGAAAATCAACATGGCGACGAATCCGAACACCGGCAGGAGGTCGAAGGAGACGGCCCACGGGTAAAGGAAGATCATTTCCACGTCGAAGACGATGAAGAGCATCGCCGTCAGATAGAACTTGACCGGGAACCGGCTGCCGCCGATCGGCTGCGGGCTGGGCTCGATCCCACATTCGTAGGCTTCGAGCTTGGCCTTGTTGTATCGCCGGGGTCCGGCGAAGCGGGCGGCGCCTATCGAGAACAGCGCGAAGGCCGCGGCGAGGGCGAAGAGCCCAATGATGGGTACGTAAGGCGAGAGCGACATCTTCTTCTCCTGCTCGTCCTTCCCTGCCCTCGTTCGTTGGCGAAATTCACACTATTCACATCCCACCCGGCGACCGTCGGCGGGGGGTCGACCTGCCTGGTCCGCGCCCCTACACGGCGGGCGCGACCCGGGTCATCGCATTGATCACCCGGTCCATCGCGTCACCGCCACGGGGGTCGGTGAGGTTGGCCAGCAGCTTGAGCACGAAGCGCATCAGGGTCGGGTGGGGCATGCCGTGCTTGGTCGCCACGCGCATGATCTCGGGCCGGCCGATCAGCTTCACGAAGACCCCGCCCAGGCGGTAGTAGCCGCCGAACCGGGTCTTCAACTCCTGCGGGTACGCCATCAGTGCCCGCTCCCGCTCGGCTCCGACCGGGCGGGCCAGCGCCTGCACCGCGACCTCCGCGGCCAGTTCGCCGGACTCCATGGCGTACGCGATGCCCTCGCCGTTGAACGGGTTCACCATGCCGCCGGAGTCACCGACGAGCATGACTCCCCGGGTGTAGTGCGGCACCCGGTTGAAGCCCATCGGCAGCGCCGCGCCGAGGATCGAACCCTCGGCGTTGGTCTCGTCGGCCATCCCCCACTCCGGCGGCGTGTTCGCCAGCCAGTCGGTGAGCAACCGCCGGTAGTTGGTCTTGCCGAAGGCCGACGAGGAGTTGAGGATGCCGAGGCCGACGTTGACCCGGCCGTCGCCGAGACCGAAGATCCAGCCGTACCCGGGCAGTAGGGCACCGGTGCCCTTGGCCCGCAGCTCCAGCCAGGACTCCAGGTAGTCGTCGTCGTGCCGGGCCTCGGAACGGTAGTAGCGGCGGACCGCCACGCCGATCGGGCGGTCCTCGCGCTTGGCCAGCCCGAGGGCGAGCGGGAAGCGGCCGGAGACGCCGTCGGCGGCGACCACCAGCGGCGCGTGGAAGGTGGCCGGGGCCTTGTCCGGGCCGTCCTCGGCCTCCACCCCGATCACCCGGCCGTTGCCGTCGAGCACCGGGCCGGTCACGGTGACGTTGGTGCGCAGCGTCGCCCCGGCGGACACGGCCCGCTGGACGAGCAGGTCGTCGAAGTCGAGCCGGGTGCGGACCAGGCCGTAGTTCGGGAAGCTGGCCAGGTCGGGCCAGTCCAGTTCGAGCCGGACGCCGCCGCCGATCACCCGCAGACCCCGGTTGTGCAGCCAACCGGCCTCGGGTGAGGTGTCCACACCCATCCGGATCAACTGCCGCACCGCGCGCGGGGTCAGCCCGTCGCCGCAGACCTTCTCCCGAGGGAACTCGGTCTTCTCCAGCAGCAACACGCGTACGCCGTGCTGAGCCAGGTGGTACGCGGTCGCCGACCCACCGGGACCGGCGCCCACGACGATCACGTCGGCGTCGTTCTCCACCGCGGTCATCCGCGCCTCCTCCCCGAGTGCTCGTGAAATGCTTCACAAGCCAGCCGGGACGAGTCTATGACCGACGCCGTAAGCTCGGTTTGTTAGGGCGTCCTAACATCACGGAAACAGGACACTGACGGAACTCCCGGACGCTGCGGTCATGCCGTCCGGGGCATCGGAGCAGCCCTATGCGGTGGGGCTGGCGGCGTCCAGACCCGCGCGGATCGTCTCCGGCAGGTGCTCGCGCAACGCGCCACCGGCAGCCCGGTCCAGCGCGGCCAGCACCTCGGACACCACCTGACGCACGTCCGCCGGATCCGCACCGGCCAGATCCCTGAGCTGGTCGACCAGCTCGGCGGCATCATCGGTGGCCAGGTGCCTCGCATCCGTCATGCGAGCCAGCCTAAACGGCAGACATTGCTAAATAGCCCAATTCACCTAAATGGTGACGAGAAATGGACAAGCCGGGTCAATCCCGGATAGCCCGATGCAGCGCCACGATGCCGCCGCTCAGATTCCGCCACGCCACCTTGCCCCACCCGGCCGCACCCACCCGCGCGGCCAACGCCGGCTGGTCCGGCCAGGCCCGGATCGACTCGGCCAGGTAGACGTAGGCGTCCGGGTTGCTGGACACCGTGCGCGCCACCGCCGGCAGCGACCGCATCAGGTACGACAGGTACACGGTGCGGAAGGCCGGGTTGACCGGGGTGCTGAACTCGCACACCACCAACCGGCCGCCCGGCCGGGTGACCCGCGCCAGTTCACGCAGCGCCGCATCGGTGTCGCTGACGTTGCGCAGCGCGAAGGAGATGGTCACCGCGTCGAAACTCGCGTCGGCGAAGGGCAGCCGGAGCGCGTCACCGGCCAGCAACGGCACCTGTGGACGGACCCGCTTGCCCGCGTACAGCATGCCCAGCGACAGGTCCGCGCCGACCGCGTACGCCCCGGAGCGGGACAGTTCCTCGGTCGAGACCCCGGTGCCCGCACCCACGTCCAGCACCCGGTCGCCGGGACGCAGGTCCAGGGCGGCCCGGGTGGCCCGCCGCCAGAACCGGTCCTGCCCGAAGGAGAGGACGGTGTTGGTCAGGTCGTAGCGGGCCGCGACCCCGTCGAACATCGCGGCGACCTCGTGCGGCTGCTTGTCCAGGCTGGCGCGCTGGCCCTGCGGGGTGCTCACCCCTCCACTCTGCCAGCCCGACCCCTCACCGCTCACCGCCAGGGTCGCCGCGGCCCACCGCAGAGACAGTAGGGGCGGGATGGTCGCCCATCCCGCCCCTACTGCCGTGCGTTATGTGAACGGCCCGCGCGGGCCGATTGAGGACCTGGCCTCAGGAATTGGTCTTCTCGTCGCCCGGAGTCACCAGGACCACCCGGCGACGGCGGGACACCAGGAACATGGCCGCACCGGCGAGCACCACGCCCGCGCCGACGGCGCCGATCACGCCCGCCTGCACACCGGTGACCGGCAGGCCACCGCCGCCGCCACCGTTGCCGGCCGCCGCCACGATCACGGCGAAGTCGTCGCTGTTGTCCGACGGGTCGATGTCGGCGAACTCGGTGTCCTCGATCTCCCGGACCTCGGCCCGGTCGAAGTCCGGGATGGTCGCCTGCTTGCTGAACCGGGCACCGGGCGGCAACGCGCCGTGGGCCTCCGCCTTCAACCAGCCGTCCTTGAGGGCCACCGGTGCCTTCACGTCCTCGTCCACGACGATCGGCATATCGATGATGAGCACCTCGTCGGTCCCGATCACAAGCGTCTTGTCATCGCAGACGGCGCTGCGGTTGTCGGCGCTGATCTCCCACCCCTCGACCGGGAAGGCGAAGGTCACACCCACCGGAAGCTGGAAGGTCAGCTTGACACCCTGGGCGATCAGGTCACCCTGGTTCAGGACCGCACCGAAGACGATCGAGGTATCGCCCGGAAGGAGTTTGTCGCTCTCCTTCTCGGTTTCGAAGTCGATGCCGGTCTTCACGTCCGGCACGATAACGCCCAGGTCGACGCCGCTCTCCGGGGTCACCTCGACGTCGAAGGTGACGCTGTTGTTGCTGTCGTCGGTGTCGTCCGGCGACTCGATGGTGATGGTGACCGGGGCCTTGTACGGCCCGGTGGCCGTCTCACCGGTCTTGATCAGGAGGAGCGGCAGCTCGACGGTCTCGCCGGGGCCGGGGATCTCGGTCTTGTCCAGCTCACAGACGAACAGATTCGGGTCGGGGTCGCTGTCGAACGTGCACCCGCCCTCGGTGTACATCGCGAACCAGAGCTTGCTCTCGTCCACCTTGGAGGCGTCGACCTTGAGGGAGACCTTGCTCGGGGTGTTCTTGCCCTGATTGGCGATCTTGGCCCAGGCGAGCTTGCCCCAGGAGCCCTCGGCGACCCTGGTGCCAGCCGAGGTGATCGCCAGATCGGTCTCGGTGCCGGCGGCGTTGGCCGGCGCGCCGAACGCGGCGACCGCGCCCAAGGCGAGCAGCGCGGCCGTGGCCAGGCTCGCGGCACGACGAGTACGGAAGATCATTGAAGGGTCTCCCCCGTGGAGTGGTGAGAAGCGTACGGCCGGGGACGTTAGCGCTCAGGAACCACCCACGCCACCCCGGATCACACCCGCCACACGCTGCTCAGCTAATGGTCATCTAAGGTTTGTCCGGATTGATGGCTCTTGTTGCCCGAGGGAGCGCGACCCCGCGCCGGTCCGGCACTACGCTTCGAGCCGGTTGGATGGGCGGGGCGAGCCGTTCGGGTGATCAGCCGAGCGTCGGCACCGTTGGCGAACCGTGACCTTTCCGGGGACCACTCGTGACCTTGGGGAGACTCAGTTCGCCTCGACCAGCGGCAGGGAGCGACCGGCACCGCCGCCGGGCAGCGCGATCGACGAGAAGTGCGACACCACCCGCTCGTCGGTGGGGTCGTCGGCGGGGGTGTGGTGCACGGCCAGCCGCCGGTAGAGCGTGTCCCGTTGCGCCGGGATCCGGTCGGCGGAGCGGATCATCCCGATCAGCTCGTGCAGGTTGGACCGGTGCCGGGCGCCCGCCGAGGAGATCACGTTCTCCTCCAGCATGATCGAGCCCAGGTCGTCCACGCCCATGTGCAGCGCGAGCTGGCCCACGTCCTTGCCCGTGGTCAACCAGGACGCCTGCAGGTGCGGCACGGTCTCGAAGAAGAGCCGGGCCACGGCCACCAGGCGGAGGTACTCCAGCGTGGTCGCCTGGGTCCGGCCCTTGAGGTGGTTGTTCTCCGGCTGGTACGTCCACGGGATGAAGGACCGGAAACCCTGGGTGCGGTCCTGCACGTCGCGGATCATCCGCAGGTGCTCGATCCGCTCGGCGGCCGTCTCACCGGTGCCCATCATCATCGTCGCGGTCGACTCGACGCCCTGCCGGTGCGCCAACTCCATGACCTCCAGCCAGCGCTCACCCGACTCCTTGAGCGGCGCGATCGCCTTCCGCGGGCGCTCCGGAAGCATCTCGGCGCCGGCACCGGCGATCGAGTCCAGCCCGGCGGCCTTGATGCGGGCGATGGCCTCGTCCAGGCTGACGCCGGAGACCTTGGCCATGTGCAGGATCTCGCTCGGGCCGATCGAGTGGATGGCGAGCTGCGGGTACGCCTTCTTGACCGAGGAGAACAGCTCCTCGTAGTACTCCACCCCGTATTCCGGGTGGTGACCGCCCTGGAGCATGACCTGGGTCGCGCCCAGTTCGACCGCCTCGCCGCAGCGACGCAGGATCTCCTCGGTGGGGTGGGTCCACCCCTCCTTGTGCTTGGGAGCCCGATAGAAGGCGCAGAACTTGCACGCCGTCACGCAGACGTTGGTGTAGTTGATGTTGCGGTCGATCAGGTACGTGACGACGTTGTCCGGGTACCGCCGACGGCGCACCGCGTCCGCGGCCTCGCCCAGCGCGTGGAAGGGCGCCTCGGTGTAGAGCAGCAGCGCCTCCTCGGGCGTGATCCGCCCACCGTCCGCGCCGCGCTGCAGGATGTCGTCGATCTCCCGGCTCGTCGTCACGCCACCGAGCCTACGCCGGGCTCACCCGTACCCCCACGAGCCCCGGCCACCCTGTGACCAAGATCGGAGCCACCCGGAGGCAGCCGAGACGTTCGGCGACGACCGACCCGCCCACCTCCGCAGCCCGACCCATTCGAGATCCTGGTGCGAAACCGCCCTCCGCGAGAGGGACGGTGCGGTTCCCAGATCCGCCGAGCGGGTGGGGCGGATGGAAGCTAGGCGTCGTAGTCGACGGTGACGGTGTCGGTGACCGGGCTGGACTGGCAGGTCAGCACGTAACCGGCCGCCACCTCGTCGGGCTCCAGCGCGTAGTTGCGGGCCATCTCGACCCGACCGGAGACCACCTTCGCGCGGCAGGTCGAGCAGACGCCGCCCTTGCAGGCGTACGGCAGCTCGCTGCGGACCTTCAACGCCGCGTCCAGGACCCGCTCGTCGCGACGCATGGTGAAACGCGACGACCGGCCGTCGAGCAGGATGGTGACCTCGGTGCCGGTGCCCGGCTCGTCACCGGGGCGGCGGACCGGCACCGGCGGCGCGTCGACGTGGAACAGCTCGGTGTGCACCGCGGACTCGGCGACGCCCCGCCCGACGAGCACCGTCTTGGCGTCCACCACGAGCCCGTACGGACCGCAGAGGAACCACTCCTCGATCGCGTCAGCGGGTACCACGGTGTCCAGCAGCCGACCCAGGCGCGCGGCGTCGATCCGCCCGGATAGCAGCGGCGACTCGGTCTCCTCCCGCGACAGCACGTGCACCAGGTGCAGCCGCGTCGGATAGCGGTCCTTCAGGTCGGCCAACTCCTCGGCGAACATCACCGAGTTGGCCGTGCGGTTGCCGTACACCAGGGTGAAGGTGCTGGCCGGCTCGACGGCCAGGGCGGTGGCGACCAGCGACAGCACCGGCGTGATGCCGGAGCCGGCGACCACCGCGCCGTAGCGGCGGACCCGGCCCGGGGCGAACGCGCTGCCGAAGTGTCCCAGCGGCGGCAGCACCTCGACGGTGTCGCCGCGCCGCAGCACCCCGCAGGCGTACGCCGAGAACGCGCCGCCGGGGATCTCCCGCACCCCGATCCGCAGCCGACCGTGCCGGGCCAGCTCCTGCGGCGTGGAGCAGATCGAGTACGACCGGCGCACGTCCGGGCCGGCGCTCCCGCCCACGTCGGCGGGGAGCCGTACGGTGAGGTGCTGCCCTGCCTGGAAGGCGAAGGTCTCGCGCAACTCCTCGGGCACGTCGAAGGTGATCGCGACGGCGTCGGAGGTGAGCCGGTCGACCGCGACGACGGGCAACGGGTGGAACACCGGGCGACGGCGGACCGGACGGGTGATGGTGACAGTCACAGCGCCTTCACATGGTCGAAGGGTTCGGAACAGGCGCGACAGCGCCACAACGCTTTGCACGCGGTGGAGCCGAAGCGGCTGAGCTGCTCAGTCTCCGGCGACCCACAGCGCGGGCACCGCACGGCGAGGGTCAACGGGACCACGCCGTCGCGGGATGTCGCGTGCGGTGGGGCGATGCCCGCGGCGGCCAGCTTGGCCCGACCGGCGTCGCTGATCCAGTCGGTGCTCCAGGCCGGACTGTGCACCGTACGCACCTCGGCGTCCGGGTGTCCGGCGGCGGCCAGCGCGCGTCGGATGTCGGCCCGGATCACGTCCATCGCCGGGCAGCCGGTGTACGTCGGAGTGATGGTCACCACGACGCGGCCGGTGCCCGCGTCCTGCTCCACCGCACGCAGGATGCCGAGGTCGTCGATGGTGACCACCCGGATCTCGGGGTCCACCACCGACGCGACGGCCACGCGCGGATCGGTCATCGTGCCGGTCCGACCGCGTTCACCAGCGCGCCCCGGGGTGGGCGCGGTGCACCACCTGCGCTTCGGCGAGCAGGTACGACAGGTGTTCCGTGTGCACGCCGTCCCGTCCGCCGGTCGGTGCCCAGACTAAATCCGGCGCGGTGAGGGTCGCCTCGGCGAGCACGTCGGTGACCGTGCGGTCGAACTCGCCCCGCAGGGTGGCCGGGTCGACCGGGGCGTCCGGCGCGGGGGCGAACAGCTCGTTCGCGTACGGCCAGACCTGGTCGATCCCGTCCTGCATCCGCCGGTGCGACTCGGCGGTGCCGTCACCCAGCCGCTTCACCCAGAGCGCGGCGTGATCCAGGTGGTAGGCGGACTCCTTGCGCGCCTTGCCGCCGATCGCGGCCAGCCGCTCGTCGGCGCAACCGGCCAGCGCGGTGTAGAGCGGGAGCTGGTACGCCGACAGCACGAGCAGCTTCGCCATGGTCACCGCGAAGTCGCCGTTCGGCAGCTCGACCAGCAGACAGTTGCGGAACTCCCGATCGTCACGCAGGTACGCCAGCGCGTCCTCGTCCCGGCCCGCGCCCTCCAACTCGCCCGCGTACGTCAGCAGCAGCCGCGCCGCGCCGAGCTGGTCGAGGGCGATGTTGGCCAGCGCGATGTCCTCCTCCATCTCGGGGGCACGGGTGGTCCACTCGGCGAGCCGCTGCGCCGCGATCAACGCGTCGTCGCCGAGCGCCAGGGTGAAGGCGAACGGACCGTTCACAGGTGCGCCACCCCGTCCGGCACCTCGTAGAAGGTGGGGTGGCGGTAGACCTTGTCGGCCGCCGGGTCGAAGAAGGCGTCCTTCTCGTCCGGGCTGGAAGCGGTGATCGCCCCGGCCGGCACCACCCAGATCGACACCCCCTCCTGGCGACGGGTGTAGAGGTCCCGGGCGTTCCGCAGGGCCAGCTCGGCGTCGGGCGCGTGCAGGCTGCCCACGTGCGTGTGCGACAGACCCCGCCGGGCCCGGACGAAGACCTCCCAGAGCGGTGCGGATTCCCTCGCGCTCACAGCGTCACCTCGGTTCGCGACTGCGGGGCTCGCAAGATCGGCTCACTCCTCGCGCTCACGCTGCCACCTTCTCCCGCCGCTTCGCCGCGTACGCCTCGGCGGCCTCGCGGACCCACGCGCCGTCGGCGTGCGCCTGGCGCCGGTGTGCCATCCGCTCCCGGTTGCACGGCCCGTTGCCCTTGATCACTCGCATCAGCTCGGCGTAGTCGGGCTGGGTGAAGTCGTACGCCTGGCGCTCCTCGTTCCAGCGCAGGTCCGGATCGGGAATGGTGAGCCCGAGCGCCTCCGCCTGGCCGACGCACATGTCCACGAAGCGCTGCCGCAACTCGTCGTTGGAGAAGCGCTTGATCTTCCAGGCCATCGACTGGGCGGAGTGGGTGGAGTCACCGTCCGGCGGGCCGAACATGGCCAGCGACGGATACCACCAGCGGTCCACCGCATCCTGCGCCATCGCCTGCTGGGCCGGGGTGCCGTGTGCCAGCACGTGCAGGATCTCGTAGCCCTGGCGCTGGTGGAACGACTCCTCCTTGCAGACCCGGATCATGGCGCGGGCGTACGGGCCGTAGGAGCAGCGGCACAGCGGCACCTGGTTGACGATCGCCGCGCCGTCCACCAGCCAGCCGATGACACCGACGTCGGCCCAGGTCAGAGTCGGGTAGTTGAAGATCGAGCTGTACTTCTGCCGGCCGTCCAGCAGGAGCTGGACCAGCTCGTCCCGGCTCACCCCGAGGGTCTCGGCCGCGGCGTAGAGGTAGAGCCCGTGACCGGCCTCGTCCTGCACCTTGGCGAGCAGGATCGCCTTACGCTTGAGCGAGGGGGCCCGGCTGATCCAGTTGCCCTCCGGCTGCATGCCGATGATCTCTGAGTGCGCGTGCTGGGCGATCTGCCGGATCAACGTCCGCCGGTACGCCTCCGGCATCCAGTCACGCGGCTCGATCTTCTGGTCGGCGTCGACCACCGCGGTGAAGTAGGCCGCCAGGTCCGTTCCGGAGTCGGCGTCCACGCGGCTCCGCTCCGCCGCGGCACGCAGCGCCGCCTCCGCCGCCTCGACCTCGCCGAGCAGGCCGCCGGGCGGTTCCTCGCCCGGGAAGTCATTGCCATACATGGACTCAGTGTTACAGCTTGCAACTTTTGACACCAGAGGGGTGTCATAGAAATACGAGATACCCCAGCGTTACCAGGCACGCGCCCCGGGTAGCGCCCACCGGTGTGAGACGGGTCACATATGAGCGGCAAATCCTCGCAACAGCCGCGTAGCGGGTTCTTATCCCGCCTTCACGGCGAGTTGACCGGTGTCGGATCCTGGCGTCATCCGAATCCGGACGTAGACTTCGCAGGTCACACCGATCGGTGCAGGACGATCGCACGCCGATGGGGCACCTCCCCCGCCCCCGGAGCGATCCACACCGGTCAGTCCTGGCAACAAGCCGGTCCCCCCGGCCCTGACCTCTGGAGCTCACCCGCTCATGCGATCTCGCGTGATCATGGTGTTCGCCGTCACGGCGGTCCTGCTCGGCGGCGTCATGCTGGTGCCGGCCGCGTACGCCCGACTCTCCGGCGACGAGGCGAACGCCGCACAGGAGAGCGTCGCGGCACCGCCGCCCGCGCCACCGCCGCCACCCACCCTCGCAGCGGGCAAGGTGTCGGTGAACTTCAAGGGCGACTTCTTCTCGTGGGCGCTGATGGACCGCGAGACGGGTGAGATCTCCGGCTCGAAGAACATGGCCTCGACCAGTTCCACCGAGTCGATGATCAAAGCGTGGATCGTCGCCGACTACCTGCGCCAACTCGACGACGGGGAGTTGACGGCGGCGGCGAAGAAGGCGGCCAGCAAAGCCATCCGGGACAGCGACGACTCGTCGACCAACTACATCTACCGCATGGCCGGCGGCTCGTACGCGGTGCCGGCGGGCGGTCAACCCGGTCCGGTGATCAAGCGCGCGATCAGCATCTGCGACCTCACCGACACCAAGCGGGGCAACGTCAAGGGGTACGAGGGCTGGTGGAGCTTCACCAGGATGTCCCCGCGCGACGCGGTCCGGCTCGGCGACTGCATCGCCGACGGCCGGGCGGCCGGCCCGAAGTGGACCGAGTGGCTGCTCTCCGAGATGAGCAAGGTACGCGGCACCACCGCCGACAAGGACCAGCACGAGGACGAGGGTTGGGGCGGCGGCCGGTGGGGCATCATCGACGGACTACCTGAGTCGATCACCAGTCAGGGCCCGGTCGGCATGAAGAACGGCTGGACCAAGCTGTTCTACGACCGCAGTTGGCACGTCAACTGCCTCGCGGTCACGGAGAAGTGGAGTCTGGCCGTGATGCTTCGCTATTCGTTCGCCGAGAAGCTCGACTACGGCGCCGACGTCTGCGCCAGCGTCGCCGCCCAACTGGTGACCCCGCAGCCCGGCGGTGCGCTCAAGGTGCCGCAGCAGCCGGCCGGGAAGCTCTGATGGCCACCGGTAAGCGCGACCGGGAGGGCGGAACATCTCCGCTACGGCTCGTCGCCATCGCCTGCGTACTGCTCGGGCTGGTCCTGGTCTCCCTGCGCCTGCTCCCCGGCTCCCCCTTCGAGTCCCGCGCCGCCGCCGAGTGGGGCCGCTCCGAGCCGCCGGTGTCCCGCGCCGGCTCGCTCACCGACCGTCACACGCGGCCGTCGCCCTCGCCGAGCCCGTCGCCCGAGCCCGAACCGCTGCCGTTCGCTGCCAAGCAGCTCGACCTGGACATCGACGGCTGGTACGGCTGGAGCGTGCTGGACCGCCGCTCCGGCGAGATCATCGGCTCGGACAACATGGACGAGACCAACACCACCGCCTCGCTGATCAAGTCCTGGATCGTCGCCGACTACCTGCGACGCACCGCCAACGCGGGACAGACGCCGAGCGACGCGAAGCTCGACGACCTGACCAGGATCATCCGGGACAGCGACAACACCCGTACCGAGCAGCTCTACACCCAGATCGGGCGGGCCGCGTCGATCAAGCGGCTGCTGTCGGTCTGTGACCTGACCGACAGCAAGGTCTCCAGCGACCTCGGCTGGAGCCGCACCGAGCTGTCCCCCCGCGACACCGCACGGCTGGGCAACTGCATCGCCGACGGTCGGGCCGCCGGCCCCGAGTGGACCAAGTGGCTGCTCAAGGAGATGCGCCTGGTACGCGGTGCCGGCGACTTCGGTATCCGCAAGGCGTTCCCGGCCGACGAGGCGAAGCAGATCGCCATCAAGAACGGCTGGGTGGACCGCACCCGCGAGCAGGAGATCCACGTCAACTGCCTGGCGGTCGGCGATACCTGGACGATGGGCGTGATGCTCCGCTACCCCATCAGCAGGGGCTACGAGTACGGCATGGACAACTGCCAGGAGATCACCGAGGCGCTGCTGACGCGTACCTGATGGTGCGGAACGGTCAGCGGGTGAAGAAGGCCGGTCCACCGGCCGGCAGCGCGGGCGTCTCGCCGATCTCGGCGGCCCGACGGGCGAACTCCCGGAGCCCGGCGACCTGACGCTCGCCGAGCGAGAAGTCCAGGGCCCGGAAGTACTCGGCGAGGGTGGTCGCGTCGAACGGCTCCCAACGGGCCGCCGACTCGGCGACCTGGTCCAGCTCGGCCAGGCACAGGTCACGCGAGCGCAGGAACGCCTCGTGCACCTCCTTGACCAGGCCGGGATGAGCGGCGGCGAAGTCACGACGGACCGCCCAGACGGCGAACACCATCGGCAGCCCGGTCCACTCCCGCCAGGCCGACCCCAGGTCGGTCACGGTCAGCCCCTGCCGGGGCGCTTCGTACATGGCCCGCAGCGCCACGTCGCCGATCAACACTGCGGCGTCGGCCTCCAGCAGCATCTGCGTCAGGTCCGGCGGGCAGCGGAAGTACTCCGGGTCGACGCCGTACCGCTCACGCAGCAGCAGCCGGGCGAGCAGCACGCCGGTCCGCGAGGTGGACCCGAGCGCGATCCGCGCCCCGTCGAGATCGGCCAGCGGGCGGGTGCTGACCAGGTTGACCGACAGCACCGGCCCGTCGCTGCCGACCGCCAGGTCCGGCAGGAGCAGCAGTTCGTCGGCGTGCCGCAGGTACTCGACCAGGGTGATCGGCCCGATGTCCAGGTCACTGGCGACCAGCGCCGCGCTGAGCCGATCCGGCGAGTCCTTGTGCAGGTCGACGTCGAGCAGCGCTCCCGAACGCATCAGCCCCCAGTAGATGGGGAGGCAGTTGAGGAACTGGATGTGCCCGACCCGGGGGCGGGCGACGCGCTCGACCATGCCCCGACCGTATCGCCGCCCGACCCGATCGGCTCAGCGAGCCGCCCCGGAAGTGGCCAACCCCGCACCCGTCGGTAAGGAAGGGCCCCCTGCTATCGCCTGGTGTCGTACAGGGGACCCTTCCTTACATAAACCGGTTGCTGGCCGGCGGGCGGGGAGTAGGCTGTCCGCTTCCGCCTGACGGCCGAGGTGAGTAGCACCGGAGCGGACGTCCCGCGCCGACCCGTGGTCGGAAACGCGAGCGGCAGCCTTCTTCCCCGCGTCAAGGAGCACGTGGATGAGCCTGCACGCCCCACAGACCCCGCACCCGCCGACGTCCGGCCTCGACGACGAGCTGACCGCCGAGCGGGCCCACCTGACCCGGTCCCGAGCCGCCCTGCACCGGATGCGCGAACGCGCCGAGGCACTCTTCGCCACCGGCGACACGGTGGCCGGTGACTCGTACACCGCCGAGCAGCTCGGGCGGCACCTCGCCCGTCGGGTGGCCGAACTGGCCGACGACCCACGGACGCCGCTGTTCTTCGGCCGCCTCGACTTCGGCGACGCCGACGCCGAGCACTCCGGGCGGCGCTACCACGTCGGCCGCCGGCACGTCACCGACGAGCAGGGCGAACCGCTGGTGCTGGACTGGCGGGCACCGGTGTCGCGGTCGTTCTACCGGGCCAGCGCCCGCGACCCGCAGGGGCTCGCGGTGCGCCGCCGGTTCGGTTTCGGCGACGGCGTGCTGACCAGCTTCGAGGACGAACGCCTCGACCGTGGCGAGGAACTCGGCACCGCCAGCCGGATCCTCACCGCCGAGATCGAACGCCCCCGGATCGGGCCGATGCGCGACATCGTCGCCACCATCCAGCCCGAGCAGGACGAGCTGGTCCGCGCCGACCTGACCGACTCGATCTGCGTACAGGGCGCGCCCGGCACCGGGAAGACGGCGGTCGGGTTGCACCGCGCCGCATACCTGCTCTATCTGCACCGGGAGCGGCTACGTCGGTCGAAGGTGCTGGTCGTCGGGCCGAACCGGGCGTTCCTCGGGTACATCGCGGCGGTGCTGCCCGCCCTCGGTGAGGTGGAGGTCGCGCAGGCCACCGTCGAGGACCTGGTCGACCGGGTCGCGGTGCGGGCGACGGAACCGTCCGAGGTGGCGAGGATCAAGCACGACGCCCGGATGGCCGAGGTGCTGCGCCGGGCCGTCGACGCGTACGTGGGCGAGCCGACCGAGGCGATGACCGTCTCCGACGGCTCGTACCGCTGGCGGATCGGGTTGGAGCCGCTGCACCGGCTGGTCCACGAGACCCGCGCGGCGGAGCTGCCGTACGCCGTCGGCCGGGAACGGATCCGGGCGCGGGTGGTCGGGCTGCTGCAACGGCAGGCCGAGGCCCGGCGGGCGGAGTCGCCGAGCGACGCCTGGCTGCGCCGAACGGGCCGTTCGACGCCGGTCACCACCTTCCTGGACGCGGTCTGGCCCGCGCTCACCCCGGAGGGGCTGGTGCACGCCCTGCTCGGCGACCCCGCCCGGCTCGCGGCGGCGGCTGAGGACCTGCTCACCGCCGACGAGCAGGCCCTGCTCACCGCCGGGAAGGTGGCCCGTACGCCGAAGGCCACCCGGTGGACCGCCGCCGACGCCGTCCTGATCGACGAGGCGGCCGGGCTGATCGAGCGGCCGACCGGCTTCGGGCACGTCGTGGTCGACGAGGCCCAGGACCTCTCCGCGATGCAGTGCCGGGTGATCGCCCGGCGCAGCGAGCACGGCTCGCTCACCCTCCTCGGTGACCTGGCCCAGGCGACCGCGCCCTGGGCCGCCACCGACTGGCGGGACACCCTGCGCCACCTGGGCAAGCCGGACGCGGCGGTGGTGCCGTTGACGGTCGGCTTCCGGGTGCCGGCGGAGGTGCTCGCCTTCGCCAACCGGCTGCTGCCGGCGCTCGCCGTCGACGTGCCGCCGGCCGAGTCGCTGCGCCACGACGGCACCCTCACGGTGCGTACCGTGACCGACCTGTTCGAGGCGACGGTGGACGAGGTGCGCGCGGCGCTCACGCACGAGGGATCGATCGCGGTGGTCGCCGCCGACGACGCGGTGCCCGGGCTCCGCGCGGCGCTGGCGGCGGCGGGCATCGAGACGGCGACGGTGGACGAGCCGACGGAGGGTACGCGGGTCTCCGTCATGCCGGCCACCAGCGTGAAGGGCCTGGAGTACGACCACGTGGTCGTCGCCGAACCGGCCGCCATCGTGGCCGCCGAACCACGCGGCCTGCACCGCCTGTACGTGGTGCTCACCCGGGCGGTGTCCCGGCTGTCGGTGGTGCACGTCGCGCCGCTTCCCGCCCCGCTCGGCTGAGCGCGCGGTCGCGCCGACGCGTCAGACCGTCAAGGGAGCAACCCGGAAGGAGCCGTGATCCCGCTGGTGGTGATCGCCGCGACGCTGACCGCGGCCGAGATCACCCCGCTCCGGTTCCTGCTGGCGCTGGCCACCGTGTCCGTGGTCGCGGTGCCGTTCACCCTGCTGGGGCTCGCCATCGGATGCTCACTGCCGAGCATGGCGGTGACCGTGGTGGCCCAGGTCGTCTTCTTGTCGCCGGTCATGCTCGGCGTTTGGGTGGTGGCGCTGGCCGCGGTCGGCGGATGGGCGTACCGACGGGACGAGGGTCGCCGGTTCAGTTGACGTTCCGGCCGTTTCCCTCGGGCGGCGGCCGGGCGGTGCCACGATGCCGGTGAGGGTGGTCGAACGGCGGGCGCCCCGAGCCGAGAGGGGTGGCCGTGGTCGACATTCCGCCCGGCACCCCCTGCTGGGCCGATCTGGCCACCCCGGGGCTGGACGCGGCGCGACGGTTCTATCCCGAGCTGTTCGGCTGGACCGGCCGGGTCGATCCCGAACCGGAGGCGGGCGGTTACACGGTCTTCCTGCTGGGTGGGCGACCGGTGGCCGGAGTGGGGCCGCCGGCCGTACCGGACCAGGTGCCGATCTGGTCGACGTACGTCGCCACCGACGACGCCGACCTGGTCGCCGGCCGGGTGGAACGGGCCGGTGGGCAGGTGGTGGTGCCACCGTTCGAGGTGTTCGACCGGGGCCGGATGGCGGTGTTCAGCGACCCGGCCGGTGCCGCGTTCAGCGTGTGGCAGCCGATGACCTTCGGCGGTGCCGACGTCTTCGACGTACCCGGCGCGATGTGCTGGACCGAACTGGTCACTCCCGACCCGGACGGGGCACGGGTCTTCTACGAGCTGGTCTTCGGGTGGCAGCCCGAGGAGGAGCCGATGGGGCAGGTCGCCTACACCGGCTGGCGGCTGGGTGACCGCCTGGTGGCCGGGATGATGCCGCCACTGGGTGCCGAGTTCCCGGCCGACTCACCGGCGTACTGGACGCTCTACTTCTCGGTCGCCGACGCCGATGCCACCGCCGCCCGCGCCGCCGAACTGGGCGGCACCATCCTCGTGCCGCCCCGGGACATCCCCGCCGGCCGCGTCACCGCTCTACGCGACCCGCACGGCGCACTCTTCTCCCTCATCGCCCTGACCTCCTGACCGCCTCACCCCGTCGTCACCCGTCAACGGGGACGGGTGGGGAGGACCAGGGGGCCGTGCGGGCCGGGGACGACCGTGACGTGGGCCCGGTAGTAGCGGGCGAGCATCTCCTCGGTGAGCACCTCGGTCGGGGTGCCCTCGGCGACGATCCGGCCGTCGGCCAGCAGCACCATGCGGTCGGCGTACTCACCGGCGATGGAGAGGTCGTGCATGGTGGCCAGCACGGTCAGGCCGTGCGTCCGGCGTAACTGGTCGACGAGTTCGAGCACCTCCTGCTGGTGACCGATGTCCAGCGCGCTGGTCGGCTCGTCGAGCAACAGCAGGGTCGCGCCCTGGGCCAGCGCGCGGGCCAGGAAGACCCGCTGCCGCTCCCCGCCGGAGAGGGTGGCCAGTTCCCGGCCCTGGAAGCCGGCCAGGTCCAGCCGGCCGAGCACCTCGTGCACCACGGCCAGGTCGGCGGCGGACTCCCGGCCCAGCGGCGGGATGTACGGGGTACGCCCGAGCAGGACGTAGTCCAGCACCGCCATGCCGGGCGGTACGACCGGGGACTGGGCCACGGTCGCCACCACCCGGGCCCGTTCGCGGCGGCGCAGGGCGCTCGACGGCGTACCGAAGAGGTGCACGGCGCCCGGCGCGGCGAGCAGGCCGCCGACGGCCCGCAACAGGGTCGACTTGCCGGCGCCGTTGGGTCCGATCACGGTGACCCACTCGCCGGGCCGGACGGTCAGGTCGACACCGGCCAGGATCGGCGTGCCGTCCAGGCTGATCCGCAGATCACGCACCTGCACGGCGTCGGCACCGGACGCGGCCCGGTCGCCACCTGACGACTCGGGCGCGGTCATGTCAGCACCCGCCGGGCGGTCCGCAGCACCAGGACGAAGAAGGGACCGCCGAGCAGCGCGGTGACCACCCCGATCGGGATCTCCTGCGGCGCGGCGGCGGTCCGGGCCACCACGTCGGTCAACGCCAGGAAGGCGCCGCCGAACAGCAGCGACAGCGGCAGGATGACGCGGTAGCTCGATCCGGCGAGCAGTCGCACGGTGTGCGGCACGATGATCCCGACGAACCCGATCAGGCCGGAGGCGGACACCGCGGCGGCGGTGCCCAGCGAGGCGGCGGCGATCAGCAGGTACCGGGAGCGCTGCGGGTGCAGGCCCAGCCCGGCCGCCTCGTCGTCACCCACCGAGAGCACGTCCAGCTCCCGCCGGTGCAGCAGGATGACCAGGCTGGTGAGCAGGAAGTACGGCAGCACCAGCCGGACGTCGTGCCAACCGGCGGTGGCCAGCCGCCCGAGCAGCCAGGAGTACACCTCCTGGATGCTGTCCGCGTTGCGTTGCAGCAGGTACGTCTGCCCGGCGGAGAGGAACGCGGAGACGGCCACCCCGGCCAGGATCAGCGTGGCCGGGGAACGGCTGCGTCCACCGGCCACTCCGAGCAGGTACGTCATGGCGACCGCACCGAGCGAGCCGACGAAGGCGGCCAGCGGGATGGTGAGGGGGAGCCCGCTGAGCGCCCCGCCGGTGGCGGTGCCGAGGGTCAGTACGACGGTGACCGCCAGGCCCGCCCCGGCGGCCACGCCGAGCAGGTACGGGTCGGCCAGCGGGTTGCGGAACACGCCCTGGTAGGCGCCACCGGCCAGGGCGAGCAGTCCACCGACCAGCAGGCCCAGCACCACCCGGGGCAGCCGCAGCTCGGTGACGATGGCGATCTCGCGCTCGGTCAGCCCGCTCTCCAGGCGTACCCCGGGCAGCAGGTTGAGCAGTTCGATCGCGACGCTGCCGGGCGGCAGGCTGACCGGCCCCAGCGAGACGCCGGCCACCAGGGCGACGAAGACGGCGAGCACGCCGATGGCGAGCCAGCGTTTCCGCAGGCCCGCCGGACGGCTGACGGCCGGTAAGGAAGGGCCCCTTGCTAACGCCTGGTGCATAGGAAGGGTCCCCTGCTAACGCCTGACGACGTCGGTCACTCGGCAGCCTTGCTGGTGGCGTCCACGATGGTGCGGAGCAGGTCCACCACACGCGGGCCCCAGCGCGAGGCGATGTCGTCGTCCAGCTCGACGATCTGGTCGCTCTTGACCGCCTCGATGCCGGACCAGCCGCTGCGCGCCTTGACCGTGGCGGCGCTCTGCTGGCAGCACTTCACGTCGGAGAGGAAGACGAAGTCCGGGTTGGCCTGGACGATCACTTCCTGGGAGAGCTGCGGGTAGCCGCCGTTCTTGCCGTCGGCGTCCGCCGCGTCGGCGATGTTCTCCAGGCCGGCGAGGGCGTAGATCGAGCCGATGAAGGTCTTGCTGGTGGCGGTGTACAGCTCCGGCCCCAGCTCGTGGAAGTAGGTCGGCGCCTGGACCCGCTGCGGCACCTCGGCGACGATCTTGGTGATGTCGTCCTTCATCCGCTGCACCACGTCGGCCGCCGCGTCGGCGTTGCCGGTGAGCGTGCCCAGCTCGGTGATCTGCCGGTACGAGTCGTCCAGGGTCTGCGCCGCCGGGGTCAGGTACACCGGGATCTTGAGCGTGGTGAGCTGGTCGACGATCTTGTTGCGGTCGTCGCTGAGCACCACCAGGTCGGGGTTCTTCGCGGCGACCGCCTCGGCGTTCGGCTGGTAGCCGGAGAGGTCGGTCTTGGGCGCGTCGGCGGGGTGGTTCGACTGGTCGTCGACGGCGGTGACCTGCGGGCCGGCACCGATGGCGAAGAGCATCTCGGTGGCCGTCGCGGAGAGCGAGACGATCTTCTCGGGACGCTGCTCCAGGGTCAACGACCCGACGGTGACGGGGTAGGCGGCGCCACTCGGGCGCTCGCCGGTGCTGGGTGTCTCGCTGCTCGTCTCGGCACAGGCGCCGAGGGCGAGCGCGGCCACCGCGAGAGTGGCGGCGAAGACCCGGGGGGTACGGCTGAACATCGGTCCTCCTGTCGGTCGAGGAGTGCTGCTTCGCCGACAGGAGCCGGGGCGGCCCGTCCGCGAGGCGCCCTTCCTCGAGAGCGCGAATCGCGACGCGCCCCAGGCGACCTGACTCGTCCCCGACATCCGGGGCATCACAGTTGCGGGACAGCGCCGGTTTCGCACCGGCTTCGCTGCGGCGGGTCGGTACGACGGTAGCGCACGGCGGGACCGCGACCCGCTGAGCAGGTCGCGGTCCCGGTCGGGGGCCACCGCCGGCAGCCCGTCGAGTTCACTTTTGTCCGGTTGGTTGCCCGGGACGGGGCCCCGCGCGAGGGGGTGTGGCGGGGCCCCGCCGGTCTCAGGAGGCGGTGATCGTGACGTTGTCCACAGCCGCCTCGACCAGGCTGGCCGTCGACGCGTCGGCGGCCTCCACCAGGATCCGGACGGACTGTCCCGCGTACGGGGTGAGGTTGAGGTTGGCCTGCGTCCAGGCGCCGTTGCGGTTGGTGGCCGCACCGGCCTGGGTCAGCAGGGCCGTGGTGCCGCCGTTGTGCACCACGCTGACCCGTAGGTAGTCGGCCGACGACGAGTTGGATCCGTGTGCCAGGTACCAGGCCAGCGACAGGGTCAACGTACCGCTGGACGGCAGGGTGACCGCCGGGGACCGGGCGCTGGTCACGCCGCCGTCCACGTCGTAGTCCCCGGCGGCGCTGCCGGCCAACCGGCCGGTGACCAGGTCGTTGCTACCGGCGAACGGGGTGAGCTGCTTGGCGCCGCTGGAGTTGGTGGCCTGCGCCGCCCCCCGCTCCCACTGCCCCGAGGTCGCGGTGTCGGTGCCGTTGGGGTTGATCGTCCAGCCGGTCGCGGTCTCGAAGGTGTCCGACCAGACGGTGGTCCCGCTGCTACCGCCGCAGTACTGGGCCTGCTTGCCGATGGCCCGGTACGGGCAGTCGGCGTACTCGGAGAGGATCAGCACCGCCTCCCGGTTGCGCGAGGTCTGCGCCGGGATGACCTCGTCGGGCGGGTAGAAGCCGCCGCCGGAGGCCGAGCCCGGATACAACTCGAAGGTGTACGCCCAGATGCCGTGCGTCGCCCACATCCAGTCGATGCTGCTGCCGTCGGTGATGTACAGGTCGCTGGACTGCTGCGGGGTGAAGCCGTTGGTCGCCGCCATCTGCTGGCCGATGGTGGCGAAGGTGTTGTACTGGTCGGCGTTCATCCCGGTGGCGGTGTTGCTGGTCGTGTAGCCGTACGGCCAGAGCACCAGCTCGGAGTAGGTGTGGAAGTCGATGTTGGCCTTGATCTGCTGCACCCCGCCGACCACCCGGCTGTTGACGAAGTTACGCAGCGCCTGCGTCTCCGGAGCGGAGAACGCCGACGGACCCCGGTAGGTGTCCGAGGAGGTGGAGCCGGACGAGCCGCCGCAGCACCCGAAGTTGTAGCTCCAGTTGCGGTTCAGGTCGGTGCCGACGTACGACGAGCCGCTGTTGGGTTGCCGGTTCTTCCGCCAGGACCGGTAGGAGCCGGTGGCGATGTCGTACTCGCTGCCGTCGGGGTTGACGGTCGGCACGATCCAGATCTCCCGGTTGTTGACCAGGCTGGTGATCCGGGAGTCGGAGCCGTAGTTGTCGGTGAAGAGGTTGAGCAGATAGATCGCCATCTCGACGGTCAGGTGCTCACGGGCGTGCTGCTGGGCGTTGAACAGGATCTCCGGCTCGTTCTCGTCGGTGGCGACGTTGTCGGAGATCTTCACCGCCACCAGGTCCCGGCCCTCGTACGAGCTGCCGATACTGATCTTGCGGGCGATCGACGGATGGTCCGCGACGACCTGGTTGACCACGGCGGTCATCTCCGCGTAGTCGTGGTAGTTCGCGTCGGCTGGCGGGAAGGCCAACGCGCCGACCTGCCCGTCTGCGGTGCCCCGATCGGTGGGCAGGGCGGCGATCGCCTCCAGCCGGAACCCGAGGCGGGTGATCGCGGCGGCCTCGGCGCGGGTGGCCGAGACGTGCAGCACGCCGTGTTCGGAGTAGTCGATCGCGGCACCGGTGCCGGCGATCGCGTTGCGGTCGGCGAGCGTCTTCGGGCCCAGTACCCGGTAGGGCACGGCGGCCGGCTGCTCGTCCCGGTTCGGGGCCGGTTCGGCGGACACCGGTGGTGCGGAGACGGTGAGCAGGCCGAGCCCGGCGGCGACGATGAGCGCCAGGGCACGGCGGACGGGGATCGAACGGAAGGCCATGGACAACCTCCTGGAGGCGCGGGGGTTCCCCGCCCGGTAGCGGACAGCCCACCACCGGTCACATGGTCATATCAACATCGATCGCTGTCCGGCCCATCCCAGCCGGATCCTCATGCCGACGACATGGTCCCGTCGCGACTGGTCAGGAGGACGGGCCGCGCCCCGGCTCGGTGGCGGACCCGGGCTGGTCGGTCGTCCCGCCGTCGGCCTGACCGCCGGAGACGGTGTCGGTGTCGGCCTGGTCCTCGCCGGCCAGGGCGGACCGTAGCCGCTCCTTCTCCGACCGGCGCCGCTCGGCGGCGGCGGCCATCTCCTCGGCCATCTGGTCGCGTACGCCCTTGAGGAGGAAGAAGGAGACCGCGGCGGAGAACAGCAGGGCCAGGATCAGCTTGAGGAAGATGTCCATGTCGACCGGCCAGAGGGCCAGCATCACGACCACGAACAGGCCGATCCGGCCGAGGGTGTACTTGGCCGCCGCGCTCACGTCGTACTCCATTCTCCGCCGGGGGCGGCCTCTTCGCTCCTCCGTGCGGCCTCGCCGCACGACGCAGGGCGACCTCAGGTCGTCCGGTCGACCAGCCAGCGGACGCCGGGGAACCAGACCAGCGCGTACACGACGGTGAACGTCACCGCCGCCAGGCCACCGGAGAGCAGCGGCGACAGCCCGGTCACCACGCCCGCCACCAGCAGGCCGGAGACCACCGCCATCGCCAGCGCCACCAACCCGGCCACCACCCGGGGCGCGCCGAACTCCCAGGCCCGGAAGTCCTCCCAGAACAGCCAGACGGCCAGGATCACCGCCAGCCAGCCGTTGGCCTGACCGAAGTCTCCGGCGCCGAACCAGGCGAAAGCGGTGTCGAAGAGCACCAACACCAGCATCCCGATGACCACCCCGGCCAGGCTGACGCCGAGCAGGTCACCCAGGAACCGGATGCGCCCGTCGTCGTCCCGGCGCGGGAACGCGCCCTGCTGCTCGCTCATCGTCGTGCCAGGGTACGCGTCGACTCAGGCCCAGACCTGCTGCGGCTCGGAACGGCGTTCCGCCATGCTCGGCGCGGCGTCGTACTCGCGGACCACCTCGTAGCGGGTGTTCCGCTCGACCGGGCGGAAGCCGGCGTCCCAGATCAGGTGCAACAGGTCGTCCCGGTGCATCGTGTTCGGCGTCCCGTACGAGTCCGCGTCGTGGGTGATCTTGTATTCGACGACCGAGCCGTCCAGGTCGTCCACGCCGAAGTTGAGTGAGAGCTGGGCCACCGAGAGCCCGTGCATCACCCAGAAGCACTTGACGTGCGGCACGTTGTCGAACAGCAGCCGGGAGACCGCGAAGGTCTTCAACGACTCGGCCGGCGAGGCCATCGTGGTGCGTGCCTGGATCCGGTTACGGACCTTGCCGTCCGCCGAGTCCACGAAGTCGTGCTGGTAGCGCAGCGGGATGAAGACCACGAAGCCGCCGGTCTCGTCCTGTAGCTCACGGAGCCGCAGCACGTGGTCGACCCGGTGCCGTGGCTCCTCGATGTGGCCGTAGAGCATGGTCGACGGCGTCTTCATGCCCTTGCTGTGCGCCAGCCGGTGGATCCGCGACCAGTCCTCCCAGTGGCAGGCGTGGTCGACGATGTGCTGGCGGACCTCCCAGTCGAAGATCTCCGCGCCGCCACCGGTCAGCGACTCCAGACCGGCCTCCATCAGCTCGTCGAGGATGGCATCGGCGGTCAGCCCGCTGATCTTCTCGAACCACTGGACCTCGGTCGCGGTGAACGCCTTGAGCTTGACCTTCGGCAGCGCCGCCTTCAGCTCGCGCAGCACCTTCGGGTAGTAGCGCCAGGGCAGCGTCGGGTGCAGGCCGTTGACGATGTGCAACTCGGTGAGCTGCTCGTCCTCCATCTCCTTGGCCTTGCGGACCGCCTCGTCGATGCGCATCGTGTACGCGTCCTTCTCGCCCGGCTTGCGCTGGAAGGAGCAGTACGCACAGGAGGCGGAGCAGACGTTGGTCAGGTTGAGGTGCCGGTTGACGTTGAACATCACCCGGTCGCCGTTGCGCTCGGTGCGCGCGTGGTGGGCCAGCCGCCCCAACCAGGTCAGGTCATCGCTGGAGTAGAGCGCGATGCCGTCCTCACGGGTCAGCCGCTCCCCGGCGTACACCTTCGCTTCGAGCTCGCGCTTGAGTCCGGCGTCCATCGAAAGCCCGTCCCTTTCCCCTGCGTCCGCGACCGCTGCCGGCCGCAGTCAGAGCCTACGTCGCACACCCGGGCTGCTCACACCGTGGTCCTTCGGTGACCAGCGTCTCCCGAACTCACAGTTTTCTTTAACCCGTCCAAACATCGACACCGCGCACCAGGTGAGGTAAGACAGGATGGGGCACGCCACACCTCGCACCGGTGACCGCGATCCGGCGACACCTGGCAGTAGCGTCCCCACGTCCGCGTCCGACCCCCGGCGTGGCGTAGCAGGTCCGGACGGGAGCGCGATGGTCGACAGCACGGACGGACGACGGCGACGGCGACGGAGTCCGGTGGTCTCGCCGGTGCTGCGGCCGATGCTCTGGTCCGCCCTGCTCAGCGCCGTCGCGAGCGCCGTCCTCGCCGCGCCCGCGTACGCCGAGCCGGGCATCCCGGCCACGGTGCCCGACACCGGATCCCGCCCGGCCGTCGCCGGTCAGCTCCAGTTGCCCGGTGCACCGACCGGCGGCACCCCCGGCGTGGTCGCCCCGACCGTCACCCCCGCCGGCAACGCGCTCGAAGCCCAGATCAACGCCGTCGAGGCACGGATCGGCGAACTCGGCACCCAACTGCTCGACCTGCAACAGCAGCGCACCGAGGCCGAGTCGCAGCACACCGCCGCGCAACGCACCCTGGAGTTCGCCCGGGCCGCGGTCCAGCAGGCCCAGCAGCGCGCCGACCAGGTCGCCGCCGAGGCGATCAAGGTCGACGCCGCCCAACCGCCCGGCGACTGGGCGGCCACCCTGCGCGACCTGGAACTGCTGCACCGGGCCAACCGGGGCGAGCGCAGCGAGGGCGCCACCGGCCCGGCCGCCGGCCAGGTCAGTCGCGCCCGGGCCGAGGAGCAGGTGGCCACGCAGGCGTTCACCGCGGCCGAGCAGCGGCTGCGCGGGGTCCAGCAGCAGTACGCCGCCACGCAGCAGTCGCTGCGGGAGGAAGAGGCGAAGCTGGTCAAGCTGCGCGAGGAGAACTCCGCGCAGTTGATCACGCTGGCCCGCCAGCAGGAAGCCGCCGAGCAGCAGCTCGGTGCCGACTACGTCGACCAGTCGGCCGACGGGCTGGTCGCGCACCCCACCGCGCTGGCCGCCCTCGCGTACGCCCGCCGTCAGCTCGGCGACCCGTACGTCTGGGGTGCCACCGGTCCGAACTCGTTCGACTGCTCCGGTCTGGTCTGGTCGGCGTACCGGTCGGCCGGGTACAACAAACTGCCCCGGGTCTCCCGCGACCAGTACTACGCGACCCGGGCCCGTACCGTGCCGCGCAACGCGCTGCTCCCCGGCGACCTGGTCTTCTTCGCCTCCGGCAGTAGCTGGCGGACGATCCACCACATGGGCATGTACGTCGGCGGCGGCAAGATGATCCACGCACCCACCACCGGCGACGTGGTGAAGATCTCGACGGTGCGCTGGTCCCGGTTGTACGCCGCGACCCGGGTGGTCGGCGCGGTCCCGGCGCCCGCCGCCTCGCCCACTCCGTCGCAGCCACCGGCGCCCAAGCCCACGCCGAAGCCGACCCCGAAGCCCACCACCAGCCCGAAGCCGACGCCGACGCCGCGACCGACGTCGCCGTCCCCCACGCCGACGGGCTCGCCCACGCCGACGCCGACCAGCACCCCCTCGCCCTCGGTGACGCCGTCGCCGACCACCTCGCCGTCGGAGAGCCCGTCGACCACGGCCACCCCGAGCACGGAGAACAGCAGCCTCACCCCGACGCGCAGCAGTTCCACCCCGACCACGGCGACGAGCAGCAGGGCTGCCGAGGAGAGCGCCTCGGCCACCCCGTCCACCACCGGCGGTCGCTGACCCGGGCGGGGCCCGCCGAGGGCGTTCCGGCCCGTCCCACGCGTACACGAGGGACACTGTGCGGGCTACGGGTGTGCCATCCGGTCGGGATGTGGCACGGTGTCATCCAGGCACTGCCGGTCCGGTGGTACGGATCCGGGTGCGAGCGTGGCACGGAGGACGAGGATGACCGAACACGAGGTTCCGGCGAAGCCGGCCGACCCTGCGTCCACCGTCACGCCGACCGACGCCGCAGCACCCGCTCCGGCCGCCTCCTCCACACCTGAGCCTGCGTCCCCCACTTCGCAGTCCGATCCGGCCGTCCCGGAGGCCGCTCCGTCCGCCCCGGACCCGGTCGTACCTGCGTCGGTCGGACCTGCGTCGGCGGCACCGGGCGGCGCCGATCGGTCACCGGCACGCGGCCGGGCGGGCGTCGCCCGCGTACCCGTACCCGGGGACTCGGCCGTCGGCGCCGGACCAGCCGCCCCGGCCGCGCCCGGGTCCGGCGCTTCGGCGACGGGCGGCGGGACCACGTACCGGGCTGGCGTCCCGATGGCCCCCGAGACCGACCGACCGCCGGTCGGCACGGGTGTGAGCGGGCTCGTCGGCAACACGGGCATGAACCGGGCCGTCGGCAGCGCGGGCGTGATCGGGGCCGCCAAGGCCGGGACGGCCGGCGTTCCCGGGCAGCGCGAGCCGGTGCCGCCGACGTCGGCCCGAGCCAGCGTCCGGGTCGCCGGGACGGGCCAGGTCAGCGCGGACGAGGCCGCGTCCGCCGGTGGTGGCTCGCGGGCGGCCGGGGTCTACCGGTCGACGCCGATCGCCCCGAAGTCGTCCGAGCCCGCCCCGGATCCGTCCGAGGCCGCCCCGGAGTCGTCCGAGGCCGACCGGCCGGTCGAGCCACCGCAGCCGACGACGCCGGAACCGCAGCCCGTGCCGGAGCCGGTGGAGCCCGCGCCGACGCCGCCCGCACCGGTGCCGGGACCCAATCCGCCCTCGCCGACGCCGCCCGTCCCGGTGCCGGAACCACCCACGCCCGGGCCGTACCCGCCGGGGCCGGTGCCCGCGCCGCCACCCGCTCCCCGACCGGCACCGCCGGTGCCGGGTCCGCCCGCCCCGCCGCCCGGCCCACCCGTGCCGTCGCCACCGCCGCCGCCCGGTCCGATGCCCGCACCACCGTTCCCGCCGCCGCCGGCCACCGCCGCCCCGACCCCGTTCGGGTCGGCCCCAGCAGGGTCGGCCGCAGTCGGGTCAGCCTCCGTCGAGTCGGCCATGGGATCGGCTTCCCTCGGGTCCGCCACGGTCGGGTCGGCCAGGGCAGCAGCGACCCCGGCGGCATCGGCTGCGGCTGCCTCGACCACGGCGGCGTCGGCCCCGCCCTTCTCGGCACCCCCGGTGGTACCGGCTCCGGCGCTGCCGACCTGGCCGCCAACGACCACTGCGAGCGGGCGTCGGGACGAGCCGGTCGGCGACTCGCCGGGGGTCGCAGCCCGCCCCTCGGTACGGCCGGGGCTGTTGCCGTCCGAGCCGCCGACGGCGCCGCTCGGCAGCGACCCGGACCGGACCCGGCCGGTGCCGCTCAACGACCCGGAGATCACCAGGCCGGTCTCCCGGCCGCACCCGCCGTCGGCGGCCGGACCAGCGGCAGCAACCGGTCTCGGACCTCGGCCGGACACCGCCGGGTCGGCCGGGTCGGCGGCGTACCGTCCCGGCGGGTCCGATCTGAGCGCCTACTACGCGGGCGGTTCGGGGGCCAACACCGTGGCCTTCCCGGTCGGCGAGGAGAACTCCGGGTCACTGACCGGTCACATCCTGGCGCAGGGTTGGACGGACACTCCGGCCGAACGGTCCGGGAACACCCTGCGGGTGCTGATCGTGCTGGCGGTCGCGCTGGGCCTGCTGGTGGCGTTCAGCGTGCTCGTCGTGCTGTTGACGAACGACGCGCTGAGCGGTCTGACCGGCTGAACGACAGGTGAGCCCGCCCACTACCCCCATCCGGTCCCCGCGTGGTGACGACTCTCGCCGTACACTTGTGGGCGATCACTGACCTGGCGCGCGAACCGCGCGCCCATGGGCGTTCTTGCGGACGGATCCGGCGGCGCAGTGCCGTGGCGGGACATCGCGAAGGTGCGCCCCGCTCGAAAGGCATTTCTTGACCACCTCCGCTGCCTCTGGCATGCCCCTGTCCGCCTCCGAGGTTCCCACCGATCTGCCGGCCGACGCCGCCGGCCCCGACCAGTCGATCGACTTCGGCGCGCTGGGTCTGCCCCAGCCGCTCGTACGCGCCCTCGCCCGGCAGGGCATCACCGCTCCCTTCGAGATCCAGCGCGCGACCGTGCCGGACGCCCTCGCCGGCCGCGACGTGCTCGGCCGTGGGCAGACCGGCTCGGGCAAGACGCTCGCCTTCGGGCTACCGCTGCTGGCCCGGGTGGCCGAGGGGGGCCGGGCCCGCCCGATGCGGCCACGTGCCCTCGTCCTGGTGCCCACCCGAGAACTCGCCATGCAGGTCAACGACGCGCTCCTGCCGTTGGGCAAGGCGGTCGGCGTCTTCCTGAAGACCGCCGTCGGCGGGGTGCCCTACGACCGCCAGATCGACGCCCTGCGTCGGGGCGTCGAGGTGGTCGTGGCCACCCCGGGTCGGCTCGCCGACCTGATCGACCGTGGCGTCTGCCGCCTGGACGACGTCGAGGTCACCGTGCTCGACGAGGCGGACCAGATGGCCGACATGGGCTTCCTCCCCGAGGTCACCGAGCTGCTGGCGAAGACGCCCGCGAACGCCCAGCGGCTGCTCTTCTCGGCCACTCTGGACACCGACGTGGACGCGTTGGTCCAGCGGTTCATGACCGACCCGGTGACGCACTCCACCGCGCCCGCGACCGCTGCGGTCTCCACGATGGACCATCACCTGCTGCTGATCCCGCCGCAGGAGAAGTTCCCGGTGACCGCGTCGATCGCGGCACGGTCCGGCCGGACCATTGTCTTCGCCCGTACCCAGCTCGGCGTGGACCGGCTGGTCACGCAGCTCGCCGCAGTCGGCGTACGCGCGGGTGGGCTGCACGGCGGCAAGACCCAGCGGATGCGTACCCGCACCCTGGCCGAGTTCCGCGAGGGTCGGACCAACGTGTTGGTGGCGACCGACGTGGCGGCCCGGGGCATCCACGTGGACGGGGTCTCGCTGGTGCTGCACGTCGACCCGCCGAAGGATCCGAAGGACTACCTGCACCGGGCCGGACGTACCGCCCGGGCCGGTGAGGCGGGCGCGGTGGCCACCCTGGTGCTGCCGAAGCAGCGCCGTACCACGCTGGCGATGCTGGAGAAGGCCGGTGTGGAGCCGGAGCAGACCCGGGTACGCGTCGGTGACGCCGCATTGGCCGAGCTGACCGGAGCCCGCGAGCCGAGCGGGGTGCCGGTGCGCGAGGAGCGGGACGAGCCGCGTCGACCCGGCCGCCCGACCGGAGGCCCGCGTCGGTTCGGCGACCGGCCCGGTGGCGACCGTCGCTTCGGTGACCGCCCCGCCGGGGAGCGCCGCTACGGCGACCGCAGCTACGGGGACCGCTCCTACGGGGACCAGCCGCGTGGCGAGCGCCGCTACGGGGACCGCAGCTACGGCGACCAGCCGCGCGGGGAACGCCACTTCGGCGACCGTTCCTACGGTGACCAGCCGCGCGGGGAGCGCCGCTTCGGTGCCGACCGGGGCGGGCGCTCCGAGGTGCGGGGCGACGAGCGGCGCGGGTCGGTCGGGCGTCCCCGGGCGCACACCTACTGATCGTCCTTCGGCGCATGGCCTGCCGGGCCGGGCGCGGTGGCGTAACGTCCGAAACATGTCGACCATGCGGAAGTCGCTGCTGTGGACCCGGTCCGACACGGCCGGTGCCGAACACGCCGTGGTCGACGACGGTTCCGGACTGACCGCCCACGGCACCCAGATCGCCGCCGACCCGGTGCCCTACACCTGCCGCTACCAGGTGGCCACCGACTCCGAGTGGGTCAGTGTCCGCCTGGAGGTCGAGGTCGAGGGGGCCGGGTGGCGGCGGAGCGTACGCCTGGAACGGGCGACCGAGCGGTGGCGGGTGACCGCGGCCGAGCAGGGTGATCTGGACGCGGTCCTGACCGCCGCCGGGCGGGCCCCTGCCGGGCTGCCCGGCCTGGAGGATCCGGACCGCCTGGTCGACGCCCTCGACGTCGACCTGGGTGGCTCACCGCTGTTCAACACGCTGCCGGTGCGGCGACTCGGCCTGACCACCGCGCCCGCCGACACCACGCACCGGATCGACGTGGCCTGGGTGCTGCTGCCGAGCCTGACCGTGCTTCCCGCCGAACAGGTCTACACCGGGCTGGGCCCGCACCGGTTCCGGTACGCCAGCGACGGCTTCAGCGCCGAGGTCGACGTGGACCGGGACGGCTACGTGCAGCACTACCCCGGTCTGGCGGAACGCTCGACGCCCCGCTGAGGCGTCGGCCGGTTCAGCCCGGCCAGGAACCGTCTGCCAGGAACCGTTCCACCGTCGCCAGGTGCGGGGCCAGGTCGAGACCCTGCCCGGCCACCCACTCGTCGGCGTAGTACGTGTCGGCGTACCGGTCACCGGCGTCGCAGATCAGGGTGACCACCGAGCCGGTGCGCCCGGCGGCGCGCATCTCGGCGATCAGCCCGAAGGCGCCCCACAGGTTGGTGCCGGTCGACCCGCCGACCCGTCGGCCGAGGACGGCCGACCCGGCCCGCATCGCGGCCAGGGAGGCGGCGTCCGGCACCTGCACCATCCGGTCCACCACGCCGGGCAGGAAGGACGCCTCCACGGTGGGTCGGCCGATCCCCTCGATGCGCGATCCCCTCCCGGTGCGGACCGACCAGTCGGCCGCCTGCCAGGCCGGATAGAACGCGGAGTTCTCCGGGTCCACCACGCAGAGCTTGGTGGGCAGCCGCCGATAGCGGGCGTACCGGCCGATGGTGGCGCTGGTGCCGCCGGTGCCGGCGCCGACCACCACCCAGGCGGGTATGGGATGCCGTTCCAGGGCGAGCTGCGCGTAGATCGACTCGGCGATGTTGTTGTTGCCCCGCCAGTCGGTGGCCCGTTCGGCGTAGGTGAACTGGTCCATGAAGTGCCCGCCGGAGTCCTCGGCGAGCCAGCGTGCCTCGATGACCACCTTGGCCGGGTCCTGCACCAGGTGGCACCGGCCGCCCTGGAACTCGATCTGGGCGATCTTCTCCGGCGATGTCGAGGCGGGCATCACCGCGATGAACGGCAACCCCAGCATCCGCGCGAAGTACGCCTCGGAGACCGCCGTGGAGCCCGACGACGCCTCGACGATCGTGGTCTCCGGCCCGATCCGGCCGTTGCAGAGCCCGTACAGGAACAGCGAGCGGGCCAGCCGGTGCTTGAGCGAGCCGGTCGGGTGCACCGACTCGTCCTTGAGATAGAGGTCGATCCCCCACGACCGGGGCAGCGGGAAGGGCAGCAGGTGGGTGTCGGCGGACCGGTTGGCGTCCGCCTCGACGGCGGCGATCGCCTCGGTCACCCACCGCCGGCCCGCCTCGTCGCAGCGGTCGAGATGAGTCACGCTCGGAAAGGTAGCAAGCCGTTCAGGAGGAGGTCTGCGCCACCGGCTGGGGGCGGTTCTCCCACTTGGTCGACAGCGCGATGCCGGTGCGGGTGGAGGCCACCCCGGGGGTCCGGTTCAGCCGTACGATCAGCCGCTCCAACTCGACGATGGTGCTCACTCTGGCCTTGAGCAGGAAGGACTCGACTCCGGCCATGAAGTAGCAGGACTCGATCTCCGGTATCGCCCGGAACGCCTCCAGCACGTCGTCGGTGTCCGCGCCGGAGTCCTCGACGATGCCGATCAGGGCGGTGACGCCCAGCCCGACGGCCTCCGGCTCGACGTCGGCCCGGTATGCCCGGATGACCCCGCCGGACTCCAGTTTGCCGACCCGTTCGTGCACTGCCGGCGCGGATAGGCCGACCTGGCGGGCGAGTTCGGCGTACGACAGGCGGGCGTTGCCCCGGAGCAGGTCCACGAGGCTACGGTCGATGGCGTCCACGGACTGTGACCCTAGTCGGCGGCGCGTGACACCGGGACTCCGGTATCCGTTGGGCATGGCAGTGGGTGACAGTTCGCATACCCAGGGTCGGAAGGGCGCGCCGCCGGTACCATTTACTAACTTCTCACTCAGTGCGTTTTTCGCGTTTGGCGGACAGGCCAGTTCGCTGGTGCTGTAATTGCCATACGTCCCTCATGACGGCTCTGGGCTCGCACCGGCCGGGGGCAGTGTGTTCAGCCGGGGGCTTCGTCGACGCGAGGAGGGGGCTGTGGACACTGGAGATCGCCTGCTGACACCGGGTGAGGTCGCCGCGCTGTTTCGGGTTGACCCGAAGACTGTGACGCGATGGGCGGCAGCCGGCCGGATCGGCAGTATCCGGACTCCAGGAGGGCACCGCCGGTTTCGGGAATCCGAGGTGCGGGCCCTGCTTGAAGGGGAGGGCATGCTGGAAGAGGCGGACGAGATGGGCAGACCACGCAACAACGGCCCAGCCGCCTCGACCGGCCCGGGTCCGGCCAACGCCGGCATGTACTGAGTGGTGCGGGTCGGGACGCGGACCGGTCGTCAGGTCCGGTCCGCGTTCAACATCCCCGCCCACCTGCGGAACAGGGTGTGCGGTACGCCGAGGGCGTCGAGCACCTTGCCGGCCACGAAGTCCACGAGCTGAGCCGCCGAGGCGGCGGCTCCCGCGCCGTAGAAGCCGGGACTGGCCGGCAGGACCACCGCACCCGCGTCGTGCAACGCGATCAGGTGTTCCAGGTGGCTACGGGTCACCGGGGTCTCCCGAGGCACCACCACGACCCGTCGACGCTCCTTGAGGTTGACCTCGGCGGCGCGCTGCAACAGGTCCTTGGACAGCCCGATGGCGATGCCGGCGCAGGCCGCCGTGCTGGCCGGTACCACCGCCATGCCACGCACCGGGTACGAGCCGCTGCTCGGCCCGGCCGCCAGGTCACCCGCCGGCCAGTGCCGTACGTCGGCGCCGACCAGGTCGCGGCCGAGCCAGGCGCCCAGGTCGTCCGCCCAGTGGGCGTCCCGGAACGACCTGCCGGTCTCGTCCAGCACGGTCAGCCGGGCGGCCCGGGAGACGATCAGATCCACCGACTCCCCGGCGTCGAGCAGTCCGCGGACGACTGCGGCCGCGTACGGCGTCCCGGAGGCCCCGGAGACGCCGACCACCCATGGTTCACGCATCCCCCAAGCCTGCCTGGTCACCGTCGACACCGGTGCGGCACCCCCGGGACCTGCCCCGATCCGGCGGCAGTGCGTCGTTACGCCATCGATGTCCGATCAGCGTGCGAGGGTCATCGCGACCTGGCATGCTGCCTGGTGCCGCACGCGGTACGGCACCTCAGGGGGAGGGATCGGGATGAGTCAGGACGTCCTGCCCTCGCTGCGGGACGCCTGTCCGATCCCGTCCCGGCTGTCGCCGTACGCCGACGACGTGCAGGAGTGGTTGATCGACTGGTTGCCGCAGACCGGGCTGACGGTGGACACGGGGACCGTCGGGCTGCTGGCCGGTGCCCGCTTCGCCCGCTACGCCGGTCGGCTCTACCCGGACGCCGACGAGCCCGACCTGCGCGTACTCACCGCGCTGTTCACCTGGTTCTTTCTGGTCGACGACGCCTGTGACAAGCCCGGCCGGTTCGGCCTCGCCGAGATCCGTGGGCTGCGCGACGGCGTACCCGCGTTGCTTCTCGGACGGGCCCGGTCAACGCAGACCGGGCTGGTCGGGCCGATGCGCCGGCTGCTGGTGACCGCGTGGCGAGAGCCGCGCCGCCGGATGCCGGCCCCCTGGCGGGCCCGGTTCGCCGACGCGGTCGCCCACCACCTCGACGGCACGTGGCGGGAGGCGGCCAACAAGGCCGACGGTCACCGGCCCGGCGTCGACGAGTACGTCGAACTGCGCCGCGCCACCTCGGCCGCGTACGTGTCGTACCCGCTGGTGGAGTTCGTCACCGGTCGGCCGCTGCCCGACGCGGTCTACCACCATCCGGTGCTGAGCCGGTTCCGGGACCTCGGCAACGACCTGCTCTCCTGGTACAACGACCTCGCCTCGTTGGAGCGCGACGAGGCGACCGCAGGCGGGCACAACCTGGTGCTGGCGACCGCCACCGAACACCGGCTGTCCCGGACGGCCGCGATCGAGTCGGTGACCCGGCGCTGGCACACCACGATGCGGGAGTTCGTCGACCAACGGTCCCGGGTGCCGTCGTTCGGTCCGGCGCTGGACGAGGCCGTCACCGCCCACCTCGACGGGGTGTCCCGGGCCGTGCGCGGCACCATCGACTGGACGTTGGAGAGCACCCGCTACGCGGGTAAGGAAGGGCACCTTCCTAACGCCTCCGGTAGATAAGGGGTCCCTTCCTAACGCCCGAACCCCGCACCCGACCCCGCACCCGAACCCAGCCGGCACCTACGCACGGCAGGGCGCCGGACGCGCACGGGGTTCAGGGGCGCAGGCCGAGCCGGACGACCAGGTCGAGCACGGCGAAGGCGAACAGGGCGATGCCGACGAAGCCGTTGGCGGTGAAGAACGCCCGGTTGACCCGGCTCAGGTCGGTCGGCGTGACCACCAGGTGCTGGTAGCCGAAGGCGACTGCGGTCATCAGCAGACCGATCCACCAGAGCCAGCCGAAGCCGACCAGCACGCCGAACCATCCGAACAGCGCGAAGGTCACCACGTGCGCGACCGTGGAGGCGTGCAACGCGAAGCGCAGGCCGTACCGGGCCGGCACGCTGTGCACCCCGATCTCACGGTCCACCTCGGCGTCCTGGCACGCGTAGATCAGGTCGAAACCGCCGATCCACAGGCCGACGGCCGCACCGAGCAGCCAGGCCGGTCCGGAGCCGGCGAAGGTGCCGGTGACCGCCAGCCAGGCGCCGATCGGCCCGACCGCCTGGGCCACCGCCAGGATCGCGTGCGGCCAGTTGGTGAACCGCTTGCCGTACGGGTAGACCACCAGCGGCACCACGGCCAGCGGCGCGAGCACCAGACAGAGCGGGTTGAGCAGGGCGGCGGCGGCCAGGAAGACCACCAGGGCGACGCCCGCGCCGGTCCAGGCCGTGCGCAGGCTCACCGCCCCGGTGACCAGTTCCCGGTTGGCGGTACGCGGGTTCCGCGCGTCGATCCGGCGGTCCAGGATGCGGTTCGCGGCCATCGCGAACGTCCGTGCCCCGACCATCGCCACGGTGATCAGCAGCAGGTCGAGCCAGCGCACCCGACCACCGTTGACCTGCATCGCGGTCAACGCCGACAGGTACGCGAACGGCAGTGCGAACACCGAGTGCTCGATCGCCACGAGCTTGAGGAAGGACTTCACGCGCCCGGGATGTTCGGCCGGCTCCACTGCGGCGGTCGCCATCAGATGCCGTACTCCTTCCACCGCTTGTCGACCAGCGAGACGACCTCGGGCGACATGGTCATCTCCTCCGGCCAACCCCGGGTGTAGCCCTCGGTGGGCAGCTTGCGGGTGGCGTCGATGCCTGCCTTGCCGCCCCAGAACTGCTGGTAGGAGGAGTGGTCCAGGTGGTCCACCGGCCCCTCGGTGAGCAGCAGGTCGCGGGCGTAGTCGACGTTGCCGAAGGCGCGGAACGCCACCTCGCGGTAGTCGTGCACGTCGCAGTCCTCGTCGACGATCACGATCAGCTTGGTCAGCGACATCATGTGCGCGCCCCAGATCGCGTTCATCACCTTCTGGGCGTGCTTCGGGTAGCGCTTACGGATCGACACGATCGCGCAGTTGTGGAAGACCCCGGCGGCGGGCAGGTCGTAGTCGACGATGTCCGGGATGAGGAAGCGCAGCAGCGGCGCGAAGATCCGCTCGGTGGCCTTGCCGAGACCGTGGTCCTCCTGCGGCGGCTTCGAGGTGACGATGGTGTGGTAGACCGGGTCGCGCTGCATGGTCATCGCCTCGACGTGCAGCACCGGGAACGGCTCGACCGGGGTGTAGAAGCCGGTGTGGTCGCCGAACGGGCCCTCCGGCAGGCGCTCGCCCGGCTCCAGGTAGCCCTCCAGCACCACCTGGGCGTGCGCCGGCACCTGCAACGGCACGGTCAGGCAGTCGACCATCTCCACCCGCTCGCCGCGCAGGAACCCGGCGAACAGGTACTCGTCGATGTCAGCGGGGAGCGGCGCGCTGGACGCGTAGCTGACCACCGGGTCGCAGCCGATGGCGATGGCGACCGGCAGCCGCTGGCCCAGCCGCTCGGCGACGGCGTGGTGCGCGGTGGAGTTCTTGTGGATCTGCCAGTGCATGCCGAGCGTGTTGTGGCTGTGCTGCTGGAGCCGGTAGAGGCCGAGGTTGCGCTTGCCGGACTCCGGGTGCTTGGTGTGGGTCAGCCCGAAGTTGTGGAAGATCCCGCCGTCGCCCGGCCACACCTGCAGGCCCGGCAGCCGGTTCAGGTCGACGTCGTCACCCCGGTAGACCACCTGCTGACACGGCGCGGTCTTGACCTTCTTGGGCGGCATCGACTTGAGCTGCATCACCTTGCCCAGGCCGCCCATCATGCCGGAGAAGCCCATCGGCAGTTCCGGCTTGAGCATCTCGCCGATCCGGTTGCCGATCTCGTCCAGCGACTCGACACCGAGCGCCATCGCGGTGCGCTTCTCGGTGCCGAACAGGTTGATCGCCACCGGCATCTCGCCCCGGGTGGGCCGCTCGAAGAGCAACGCCGGGCCGTCGTCCCGTACGGTCCGCGTGACGACTTCGCTGATCTCCAGCGTCGGGTCGACCGGTACGCCGACGCGCCGTAGTTCGCCCGCGCGCTCCAGCGCCGCCAGGAAGTCCTTCAGATCGGTGTACGGGAACCCACGAGCCGCCATGCAGCAAGTCTGTCCTACGCACCTGCGAAGTGCCCACGCCGGGTGCTGTGATGTGAAAGGAAGGGCCCCTTATTAACGCCTCCGGTAGAGCACGGGTCCCCTGCTAACACACGGCGGCACGGAAATTACACACCGCGGCATAGAAAGGAGCCGGCGGGGTAGTCGAGCACCCGACGAGAGCGGAGTCGATCATGGCTGACGAACGGGTTCCGGCGGGGTTCACGGAGCAGCGAGCGAAGGTCGGCGACATCGCTGTCAACTACGTCCGAGGCGGTAGCGGCCCCACACTGGTGCTGCTGCACGGGTATCCGCAGTGCTGGTACATGTGGCGGCACGTACTGCCGGATTTGGGGCGGTCGTTCGAGGTGATCGCACCGGACCTACGGGGCTTCGGCGGCAGCGACGCCCCGCCGGGCGGGTACGACAAGAAGACCCTCGCTGGTGACCTGCACGGGCTGCTCACCAGCCTGGGCCTGAACCGCGACCTCCGGCTCGTCGGCCACGACATCGGGACCATGGTCGCGTACGCGTACGCCGCGGCCCACCCGGACCGGGTACAGCGGCTGGTACTCAGCGAGGCACCGATCCCCGACGAGGGCATCTACACCTTCCCGGCGCTCACCGCCGCCGGCCCGGGGGTGTGGAACTTCGGCTTCTTCAGCCTCACCAACGGGCTACCGGAACAGCTCGTCGCCGGTAGGGAGACGCTCTGGATCGACCGGTTCACCGACTCGCTGATGCTGCGCAAGGGCAGCCTGGACGCGACGGACATCGAGGAGTACGCCCGGCACCTACGTGACCCGGCCCACCTACGCGCAAGCTTCGAGTGCTTCCGCGCGTTCGGGCAGGACATCGCGGACAACGCCGAATACCGGAAGTCGATGCTGGCAATGCCGGTGCTCGCCATCGGCGCGCAGGCGAGCCTCGGCCGCCAGGTCGCCGAGCAGGTCCACCGGTACGCCAGTTCGGTGACCGGCGAGGTCGTCGAGGACAGCGGCCACTGGCTCTTCGAGGAACAGCCGACGGAACTCACCGCCCTGCTGCTGCGCTTCCTCCGAGCCTGACCGCCTCGCATGCGCTGCCTGCCTGGCAGGTCAGCGGCGGGCGGCCAGCGCCACGAACGCGCGCCAGGCGGCCGGGCCGAAGATCAGCACGTCGCCGTCCCGGTCCTTGCTGTCGCGTACGGCGACCACGCCGGTCAGGTTGTCGGCCACCTCGACGCAGTTGCCGCCGTTGGTGCTGCTCCTGGTGCTGGTGCGCCACCGGGCACCGGTCAGCTCCGCCATGACTCCGCCACCTCCGTCAACAACTCGATCGACTGCCGGGGCGGCAGCGCCTCGCCCTGGATCGCCTCCCAGGACGCCCGGATCGCCAGTACGTCCTCGGTGTCGTCGATGACCTGACCCTTGAGTTGGTCATCCAGGTAGGCGACGTCCTCCCCACCGGGAAGGGTAGCCAGCACGAAGGCCCCGGCGACACCTGGATACGCGCCGACCGAGGCGGGCACCACGTGCAGTCGTACCCGGGGCTGTTCGGTGGCCAGCTTGACCAGTCGGCCCAACTGCTCCCGCATCACCAGCGGGCCACCGACCGGGCGACGCAGCACGTGTTCGTCCAGCACCGCGACGAGCTGCGGCGGTCGCTCGCCGGTCAGCACCGCCTGCCGCTCCAGCCGGGCCGACGCCCGCTGCTCCACCTCCTCCTCGTCGTAGAGGCCGACGCTGCGGAACAACGCGCGGGCGTACGCCGAGGTCTGCAACAGTCCCGGCACCACCGTGTTCTCGAACGAGCGCAGCACGGTCGCCTGCCGCTCGTTGGCCTCCCACTCCCGCATCCACTGCGGCGACCCGAGCCGGACCAGCATCCGGGCGAACGCGCCGCCGGTGTCGAGGGCGGTGTCCGCCAGCTCCCAGAAGTCCGGCGGCGGTTTGCGCGCCTCCGTCTCGACCATGGCCACCGTCGACGGCGAATAGTTGATCGCCCGGGCGAGGTCCTCCTGGGTCATCTTCCGTGCCGCCCGCATGTGCCGCAGCTCGTCGATCAATACGCGCGACCGCTCGTCCATCCCCACGTCTCCTCACCAGCGCGTTCCGCGATCCTCACGCCTCTCACCGGCGACCCCGCCCGACGCACAGGGCGATCGGATGCCTTCCGACAGTAGTCGTCTCCTCACCAGACTGTCCCCATCGGAACCGTCCGGATCCGACCCGAAAGGACGGGCGGAACCGAGGCGGGGCCGTCCGGCACGTCGGCGACGGACGGCCCCGCTTCCACCCGCGACCGGCGGACCTGCGTCCTCGACGGAGCCGGTCCCGCGTCCACCCGTCACGGACCGGTCCCGCTTCTGCCATTCCGCCGCCGGCAAGCCGGAACGCGGCAGCCCGCCCCCCCGACGTGACACCCGTGAAGGGAGACGCAGATGAGTTCGGTGCCGCACGTCCACGTACCGCTCCGGCCGCTCTGGCTGTGCCGGGCCTGCGGTATGCCGTGGCCCTGCGCGACCGCCCGGCTCACCCTGCTGGCCGACTACCGGGAGAGCCGCGTCGCCCTGTCGATCTACCTGGCCGGGATGCTGTACGACGCCGTGGACGACCTGTATCGGCTCGATCCACACAACGTGCCGAAGCCCGCGTCGCTACACGAACGCTTCCTCGGCTGGGCCGCCCCGCGCACACCCCGTCCACCCGAGGCCCCAGCCCCTTGAGCCCGGAACGCGTCGACGTTTGATCTTGGCCAGTTGCCGTTCATCGATAACGAGAACTGTCCAAGATCTCCTCGGCGGAGGCAGAGCAGGGGCGGGACATCTCACAGGTGCTGGGGCGTCGGGCGTCGGAAACGGCAGGCTTGGCGCATGTCGGACGCGTACGTCGTCGGCGATCCGGACGGGTTGTCGCCGCTGCTCACCAGTCTCCGCGACGCGATCGCCCGCGAGCTGCACGCGCAGTTGGCGATGCGTGCCGAGCGCATCGACCTGGCCGACGTGCCGGAGATCGCCTACCAGATCACGTTGCGCGTCGACGAGGCCCTGAGCCGCCTCGGCAGGGACTGGTGACTACGGCCCGACCAGGGCGGGCAGGGTTCTGTCCTCACAGACCGCCGTAGGAGTGCAGGCCCTCGAAGAAGATGTTCACGCCGAAGAGGTTCATCAGCACCGTCAGGAAGCCGAGGATGGCCAGCCAGGCGGCCACGTTGCGCTTCACGCTCGGCGTCGCGCGGGCGTGCAGGTAACCGGCGTAGATCACCCAGGAGATGAACGACCAGGTCTCCTTCGGGTCCCAGCCCCACGGCCGACCCCAGGCCGCCTCGGCCCAGATCGCCCCGGCGATCACCGCGAAGGTGAACAGCGGAAACGCGAAGGCGTGCAGGACGAAGGTGAGCCGTTCCAGGCTGGCCGCCGCCGGCAGCTTCTTCGCCAGCGTGTACGGGAAACTGCGCTTGCCACGTTCGTAACCGGCCCGCATCAGGTACGTCGCGGCCGGTACCGAGCCCAGCAGGAACAGTCCCGAGGCGAAGACGACGGTCGACACGTGCACGATGAACCAGTACGAGTTGAGCGCCGGCACCAGCGGCACGATCGGGGTGTAGAGCACCAGCTCGGCGGTGGCCACCAGGAGCACCATGACCAGGGTCAGGAACAGCCCGAGGCGACGCAGCGACGGCACCTTCCAGAGCACCACCAGCCAGGCGGTGACCCCGATGAACGAAACCGTGAGCACGAACTCGTACATGTTGCCCCAGGGCATCCGCTCGGCGGCGATGCCCCGGGTGACCAGCCCGACCAGGTGCAGGGCCGCGCCCAGCGCGGTGAGGGCCACCGCGATCCACCCGGCGACTGCGGCCCGCTTCGCGGTGCGTTCGGCCGGAGTCCGTACCGCCCCGCCGCCGGTCCCGGTGGCGCCTTCGGCGTCGGCCGTGCCCGTCGTACCGCCGTCCCCGGCCGTGCCCGCCGCGCCGGAGCCGACCGCCGCGCCGACCAGCTCGCGGGCCGGGGCTGCCGCCACCTTGACCCGCGAGTTGCCGAGGGCGTACTCGACCGCGTGACTGATCATGGCCAGCAGGTACACCAGGGTGGCGATCGACACCACCTGGTCGGAGAGTGCGGACATCACTCGGCTCCTTCTCGCGCCCCGGCCCGCTCGTCCGGGTCGATGGCCTCGCCGGTCCGCCGGTCGTCGCCGATCGCGGCGACCAGTTGGCTGAACTCGGCGGCGAACCCCGGATGTTCGGTCCGGGGCAGGCCAGCCACCTCGACCAAGCTACTACCGCCCGTCGGAGATCTACTGTCGGGGGGGCCGGAACCGGCGGGCGCGGCACCGGCGGGCACGGCACCGGGGGGCACGGCACCGGCGGGCAGCAGCCGGACGAAGATCCGGCGTCGCCGGACGAACAGCGAGCCCATCAGCCCGAGCACCAGCCCGACGGAGCTGATCAGCAGCAACATGGTGCCCGGGTCGTGCCGGACCGACAGCACGATGTAACGCTCGGTGCCCACGAACTCGACCGTGGTGCCGTCGTCCAGCGTCCAGCTCTCGCCCTTGCGCAGCTCCTTGGAGCCGACCTCGGTCAGCCGGCCGTTGCGGATCTGCCGCTGGTCGAGCTGGTAGACCGAGCCGGGGATGCCGCCGTCGAGGCCCAGGTTGCCCCGATAGGCGATCAGGCCGAGCAGCGGATTCTGCTCCGTCGGGTACTCGGAGCGGGTGAACGGCGGCTCCTGCGGCGCGGTCGGGAGGTAGAGGCCGGAGAAGGCCATCTGGAGGTCCGCGTTCCGCTCGCCGGTCGCCGGGTCGACGTTGGCGTCCGGGAAGGCCGCCAGACCCTCGCCGGTCAGACCCATGTCGCCGGTGGTCAGGAAGGGCACCACGCTGGTCTGCGTACCGCCGAACCGGTCGGTGTAGCGGATCACCGGAGCGTAGCCGTGGCCCAGCAGGTAGACGTTCGCGCCGTCGAGACGCAGCGGCGAGTTGACCGAGAACTCGGCCGCCCGGGGTGCGCCGCCGTCCTCGTCCACGGTGACCTTGGCGTTGAAGTGCGAGGGCTGGCCGCTGGGCAGGAACTCGGCCTCGAACTCGTCGAGCTGCATGCAGAACCGGGGCAGGTCGTCGCCGACGCGCGGACCGAGTTTCGCCTCGGCGTACTGCTGGCGGGTGTTGCAGAAGACGCCGTCCGGGCCGGAGACGAGCAGGCGGTTGCCGTGCCAGCCGTACCAGGAGCCGAGGGCGACACCGATCAGCACCAGCACCATCGAGGAGTGGAAGATCAGGTTGCCGGTCTCCTTGAGGTAGCCCTTCTCGGCGGAGATCTCGTCACCGCGTACCGCCACCCGCCACCGGCGGCGTCGCAGCGTCTCGGCGACCGCCGCCGCGCCACCGGCGGGCACCGGCACCACCGCGTGCTGCGGCAACCGCTCCAACCGCTTCGGTACGGCCGGCGGCCTGGCCCGCAGCGCCCGGACGTGATCGCGCAGCCGGGGCGTGATGCACCCGATCAGCGAGGTGAACAGCAGCAGATAGATCGCCGAGAACCACACCGAGCTGAACGCCTCGAACGCGCCGATGCGGTCCAGCACCGGAGCGAGCTGCGGGTTCGCGGTGTAGAAGTCCCGGACGTCCTCCGGGTTGACGCCGCGCTGCGGCAGCACCGAACCCGGGATCGCGGCGACCGCGAGCAGGAAGAGCAACACCAACGCGGTACGCATGCTGGTGAGCTGCCGCCACGAGTTGCGCAGCAGCGCGAGCAGCGCGTGGGGGCGGCGTCGGGGTGACTCGGCCGGGGCGGCCGGCCGGTCGTCCACCGCGGTCATCAGATGCTCACCTCGAAATCGCCCACCCCGACGGTGGTCTGCAACCAGATCACGACGTTGGTCCACCCGCCGGTGAGCAGGGCCAGCCCGATCAGGATCAGCAGTACGCCACCGACCCGGGTGACCCAGCGGCTGTGCCGACGGATCGTGCGGAAGACCCCGAGCAGGCGGTTGAAGCCGAGCCCGAAGATGATGAACGGTATGCCCAGCCCGAGGCAGTACGCCACGGCGAGCACCACCGCGCGGTCGGTCTGCCCGCTGGTGGTGGCCATGCCGAGCACCGCGGCCAGTGTCGGGCCGGTGCACGGGACCCAGCTCAGGGCGAACACCGCGCCGAGGACGGGTGCGCCGAGCAGGCCGGCGTTCGGCAGGCGGTTGATCCGGAACTCGCGTTGGAAACCGGGCAGCGCCCCGAGGTAGCCCAGCCCGAGCACCACGATCAGCGCGCCGACGACGATCTCCAGCGCCCGTTCGTAGTCGAAGAAGACCCGGCCGATGCTGCTGAACAGAATCGCGGTGGCGGTGAACACCACGGTGAAGCCGGCGATGAAGAGCAGCGTCCCGGCGAGTACGCGCCCCTTGACCGCCGGGCTGACCCGGGTGCGTTCCCGCAGCGCCGTACCCCCGCCGGAGGTGTAAGGAGGGGACCCCTCCTCTACACCAGGCGTTAGTACGGGGCCCTTCCTTTCATCTCGGCCCTCCAGGTCCGCGCCCGCCAGGCCGGTCACGTACGACAGGTAGCCCGGCATCAGGGGCAGCACGCACGGGGAGAGGAAGCTGACCAGCCCGGCCAGCGCCGCCGCGCCGATCGCCAGCAGCAGCGGCCCCGAGACGGCGAGCTGACCGAAGGTCTCGCCCATCAGCGTGGGCCGGACGCCGCAGCGGACTCCGCGGCGATCCGCTCGACGATGGGTTGCAGGCCCTCCTGGCGTACCGCCGCCCGGATCACGGTCGCGATCCGGCCCTCCCGGTCCAGGACCACGGTCGCGGGGATGGTGTTCGGCGGGATGTCCAGGTCGAGAGCCAGGCGGCTGCCCGGGTCGAAGATGCTCGGGTAGCTGATCCCGAAGCCCTCCTCGAAGGCGATCGCCTTGTCCCGGCTGTCCTGCACGTTGATGCCGAGGAAGGTCACCCCGGAATCCTTGGTCGCCTGGTAGGTGTTCTCCAGGTCGTCGGCCTCGGCCCGGCACGGCGCGCACCAGGAGCCCCAGAAGTTGACCACGACGACCTGGCCCCGCTGCTGCGTCACGTCGTAGGAACCGCCGTCGAGCAGCTCACCGGCGAGACTCGGCGCGTCGGAACGCTGGTCCGGGGCGCATTCCACGATGCCGCCGGTGTTGTCGCAGGCCGCCTCCCGGCCACCGCCGGTGCAGCCGCTCAGCACCGTCGTGGCGGTGACGGCGGCGAGCAGACCCACGGCCCACCTGCGGAGCGCCACGTCAGGCTCCCTTGGCCGTCCGCGCGGTCGGCGAGATCGCCACCAGGTGCGCGGCCGGCTCTGAATAGCCGATCCCGACGATCTTGGCGCCGTCGAAGTGGAACGTGGTCAGCGAGGCCAGTCCGCACTGCCGGCGGCGCGGGTCGTGCCAGAGCCGCTTGCGTTCGACGTGCCGGCGCAGCGTCCAGATCGGGAGCTGGTGCGAGACCAGGACGGCCTCCCGCCCCTCGGCGGCGACCCGGGCGGCGTGCAGCGCGGCGAACATCCGCTCGGCGATCACCCGGTACGCCTCGCCCCAGGAGGGGGTCACCGGGTCGCGCAGCACCCACCAGTTACGGGGGTCGCGGAAGGAGCCGTCACCGGGCGAGACCTTCTTGCCCTCGAACCAGTTGGCGCTCTCGATGAGCCGTTCGTCGACTCCGACGGGGAGCCCGAACTGGGCGGCGATCGGTTCGGCGGTCTGCTGGGCACGTTCCAGCGGGCTGGCGACCACGTGCACGACCTCGCGTTCGGCGAGCCCCTGCGCGGCGGCCTTGGCCATCTGGACACCCAGTTCGCTGAGGCGGAAACCGGGCAGTCGGCCATAGAGAATGCCGTCCGGGTTGTGTACCTCGCCGTGCCGAAGCACGTGGACCACCGTCTTGCTCACTGTTGTGTCCCCTTCGTTCGCGACTGCGGGGCTCGCAACACCGGCTCACTCCTCGCGATCACTGCTCTACACCCCTGTCGTCGCTGCCGCCGCCTTGGCCGCCACCGGCAGAGCGGCGGCGATCTGTTCGAGAGCGGCGTCGTCGATCGCCGCCGAGACGAACCAGGACTCGAACGCGCTCGGCGGCAGATAGACCCCGGCCGCCAGCATCGCGTGGAAGAACGCCTTGAACGCGGGCACCTGCTGGGTGCGGGCGCTGTCGTAGTCGACCACGTCGGCGTCGGTGAAGAAGATCGAGAACATGTTGCCCGCGTACGACAGCCGGTGCGGGACCCCGGCGGCGGCCAGCGCGTCGGCGGCGAGCTTGCCCACCACGGCGGCGGTGTCGTCCAGCCGCCGGTACAGCGCCTCGTCGGCCAGCCGCAGCGTGGTCAGGCCGGCGGCGCAGGCCAGCGGGTTACCGGAGAGGGTGCCGGCCTGGTAGACCGGCCCGGCCGGGGCCAGTCGCGACATGATCTCCGTCCGCCCGCCGAACGCCGCGGCGGGCAGCCCACCACCCATGACCTTGCCGTACGTCCACAGGTCCGCGTCGACCGGATCGAGGCCGTACCAGCCGGAGCGGGAGACCCGGAACCCGGTCATCACCTCGTCCACGATGAGCAGCGCGCCGTTGGCGTGCGCGATCCGCGCCAACTGGCCGTTGAAGTCGTCCCGGGGCGCCACCACGCCCATGTTGCCCGGCGCAGCCTCGGTGATCACGGCGGCGATGTGCTCACCCTCGGCGGCGAACGCCTCCTGCACGGCGGCGAGGTCGTTGTACGGCAGCACGATCGTCTCGCCGGCCGCCGCGCCGGTCACACCGGGCGAATCGGGCAGGCCGAGGGTGGCCACGCCGGAACCGGCCGCGGCCAGTAGCGCGTCCACGTGCCCGTGGTAGCAGCCGGCGAACTTGATGATCTTCGAGCGTCCGGTGTACCCCCGGGCCAGCCGGATCGCCGACATGGTCGCCTCGGTGCCCGAGTTGACCAGGCGTACCTGCTCGACCGGCGTCCGCGCGACGATCTCGGCGGCCAGGTCGACCTCGCCCGGGGTGGGGGTGCCGAAGCTGGTGCCCTGCGCGGCGGCGGCCTGCACGGCCGCGACCACCTCGGGATGGGCGTGGCCGAGGATCAACGGGCCCCAGGAGCAGACCAGGTCGACGTAGCGTCGCCCGTCCGCGTCGTGGAGCCACGGTCCCTCGCCACGGACCATGAAGCGTGGTGTGCCGCCGACCGCTCGGAAGGCGCGCACGGGTGAGTTCACCCCGCCCGGCACGATGGCGCGGGCGCGGTCGAACAGGGCCTCTGAGGCCGGCGCGTCGACCGGATAGCGGTCGGTTCCGGCGGGAAACACCTCGGTCACGATGCCGCCATTGTGTCAGCGCCCGACGGCGGATCGGCAGGCACCCCGGATCGGGGTTACCAGGCTCACCCACGGCACGCTGGGCGGAGGCGGTTCGCCTCGACAGGCCGGGTGCCCGAGATCGCGATAGGCTGACCCGGTGGATCGTGCCGAACTGTCCATCACCGTACACCGGACTGGCGACGAAGCGGTGCTTCGCCTAGCCGGTGAGATCGACATGCTCACGGCCGCCCAGCTGTCGACCGTCGTCAACGAAGTGCTCACCGAACCTCCGCCACGGATCGTGCTCGATCTCGGCGGAGTCACCTTCTGCGACTCGCAGGGGTTGGGGACGCTCGTCGTCCTCAGCCGCAAGGCCAGCCACGCGCAGAGCCTGCTCCTGCTGACCAACGTGGGCGAGTTCCTGATACGCGTACTGGACATCACGGGCCTGCGCAGCGCCCTGATGATCCGGAACGACGCCCCCACGAGCTGAACCACTCCGCCGATCGGTCCGCACACGGACCACTGATCGATCGTGACGTCGCCGGGACGACCGGGCGGCAGCCCCGGCGACGTCACGATCGGCGGGGTGACCGGGGGGCGCGACGTCAGGAGGTGGTGCCCCAGCGGGCCTGTTCCAGGACGGCCACGGCGCGGGCCACCGCGTCCGCGTCCTTGTCGGCGGCCCGGAGCAGCGTGCTCGCCTCGTCCACCGCGTCGGTCAGCAGTCGCCACTGGGCGTCGCGCTCCCGCACCATCTCGGACTGCGCGGCCAACTGCCGGGTCTTCGTCCACAGCTCCACGAAGACCGAGACCTTGGCCCGCAGCACCCAGGGGTCGAAGGGCTTGGTCAGGTAGTCCACCGCGCCGACCGCGTAGCCGCGCAGCGCCAGTTGGGCGTCCCGGTCCGCGGCGGTCAGGAAGATGATCGGTACGTGCCGGGTCCGTTCCCGCCGCTTGATGTGACTGGCCGTCTCGAAGCCGTCCATGTCCGGCATCTGGGCGTCCAGCAGGATCACCGCGAAGTCGTCCACCAACAGTTGCTTCAGCGCCGCCTCGCCGCTCTCCACCGCGACCGTCTGCACCGGCAGTCCCTGGAGGATCGCCTCCAGGGCCATCAGGTTCTCCCGGCGGTCATCGACCAGCAGCGCCTTCGCCACCTGCGTCACGAGCCCTCCTCGGTACGGCTGCCACTGATCGAGCTGGTCATCAGTTCGATCAGCTCGTCCAGGTCGACCGGCTTGGTGATGTAGTCGCTGGCCCCGGCCGCGATCGCCGACTCCCGGTCACCGGGCATCGCCTTGGCGGTCAGGAAGACGATCGGCAGGTCCACGAAACGGTGGTTCCGGCGGATCTGTCGGGTCGTCTCGTACCCGTCCTGGTCGGGCATCATCGCGTCCATCAGGACGATGTCCACCTCCGGGTGTTCCGCCAACAGGCGTACCCCGTCGGTGCCGTTGTCGGCGTACAGCACGGTCATGCCGTGCAGTTCGAGCGCGCTGGTCAGGGCGAAGACGTTACGCACGTCGTCGTCGACGATCAGCACGGTGGCACCGTCGAGCTGACGGGTCCTGGGGGCCTCCGGCCGCTGCGGCAGCAGTTCCACCGGCGGCATCAGCAGCGACGACGGCAGGCCGGCCCGCTGGGGCGACGGTGGCGACGGTGCCACGACCGCGTCCGGCGCCAGCACGTCGGGCAGGTACAGCGTGAACGTCGAGCCCTGACCCGGTGCCGAGGTGACGGTGATCGTGCCGCCGATCAGACGGGCCAGGTCCCGGCTGATCGACAGCCCCAGGCCGGTGCCGCCGTAGCGGCGGCTGGTGGTGCCGTCCGCCTGCTGGAACGCCTCGAAGATGAGCGACAGCTTGTCGTCGGAGATGCCGATGCCGGTGTCGATCACCGTGAAGGCGAGCACCTGCCGGGCGTTGGTCAGCGCCGGTACGTCGAACACCGCGTGCTCCGGGGCACGCGAGATGCGCAGCGTCACCGCCCCGTTGTCGGTGAACTTGACCGCGTTCGACAGCAGGTTGCGCAGGATCTGCTGGAGCCGCTGGGCGTCGGTGACCACCGCCGCCGGCAGGTCCTTACCGACGCGTACCTGGAAGTCCAGGCCCTTCTCGTCGGCCTGCGGCGCGAACGCCTGCTCCACGTAGTTGCGGATCTCCGCGAACCGGATCTCGGTCGGCTCGACGTCCATCCGACCCGCCTCGATCTTGGACAGGTCGAGGATGTCGTCGATCAGAGAGAGCAGGTCGGAACCCGCGCCGTGGATGGTCCGGGCGAACTCGATCTGCTTCGGGCTGAGGTTCTGCTCGGAGTTCTCGGCGAGCAGCCGGGCCAGCAGCAGCAGCGAGTTCAGCGGCGTACGCAGCTCGTGGCTCATGTTCGCCAGGAACTCCGACTTGTACGCCGACGCCCGGGTGAGCTGCTGCGCCTTCTCCTCCAGGCCGAGCCGGGCGAGTTCGATCTCCCGGTTCTTGGTCTCGATGTTGCCCTTCTGCTCCGACAGCAGCGTGGCCTTCTCCTCCAACTCGGCGTTGGTGCGCTGCAACTCCGCCGACTGCTCCTGCAACTCGTGGGCCAGCCGCTGGGACTGGGCCAGCAACTCCTCGGTACGCCGGTTCGCCTGGATGGTGTTGACCGCGATGCCGATGGTGGCGACCAGCCGCTCCAGGAACGCCAGGTGCAGTTCGGAGAAGGGGGTCACGGTGGCGAACTCGATCACGCCGAGCAGTTCGCCCTCGAAGAGGACGGGCAGCACGACCAGGTCGGCCGGCGGGGTGTCGGCCAGACCGGAGCGGAGCGTGATGCGACCGTCCGGCACCGCGCCGACCCGGATCGTGCGCCGGGAGATCGCCGCCTGACCGACGAGTCCCTCACCCGGACCGAAGGTGACGTCGTGTCCCCGGGACACGTAGCCGTACGAGGCGGTCAGCCGCAGCCGCATCACCCCCTCGGAGTTGTCCGCCAGGAAGAACGCCCCGAGCTGCGCGTCGACCAGCGGCGTCACCTCCTGCATGATCATGCGGCAGACCTCGCCGAGGTCGCGCTGCCCCTGCAACAGACCACCGATGCGGGCCAGGTTGGAGTCGAGCCAGCCCTGCTCCGCGTTCTTGTGGGTGGTCTCCCGCAGGGTGACGATCATCTGGTTGATGTTGTCCTTGAGCTCGGCGACCTCGCCCTGCGCCTCGACCGTGATCCGTCGGGTCAGGTCGCCACGGGTCACCGAGGTGGAGACCCGGGCGATGGCCCGGAGCTGGGTGGTCAGCGTCGAGGCAAGCTGGTTGACGTTCTCGGTCAGGTCCCGCCAGGTGCCGGAGACCCCCTTGACCTGTGCCTGACCGCCGAGCTTGCCCTCGCTGCCGACCTCACGGGCCACCCGGGTCACCTCGTCGGCGAACGACGAGAGCTGGTCGACCATCGTGTTGACCGTCGACTTCAACTCCAGGATCTCGCCCTGCGCGTCCACGGTGATCTTCTGCGACAGGTCACCCTTGGCCACCGCCGTCGTCACCGACGCGATGTTCCGCACCTGACCGGTCAGGTTCGACGCCATCGAGTTCACGTTGTCCGTCAGGTCACGCCACGTACCCGAAACGCCCTTCACCTCGGCCTGACCGCCGAGCTTGCCCTCCGTACCCACCTCACGGGCCACCCGCGTGACCTCGTCGGCGAACGACGAGAGCTGGTCGACCATCGTGTTGACCGTCGACTTCAACTCCAGGATCTCGCCCCGGGCGTCGACGGTGATCTTCTGCGACAGGTCACCCTTGGCCACGGCGGTGGAGACCTGGGCGATGTTGCGGACCTGGGCGGTCAGGTTCGACGCCATCGAGTTCACGTTGTCGGTCAGGTCACGCCAGGTGCCGGCGACGCCCTTGACCTGTGCCTGACCGCCGAGCTTGCCCTCGGTACCCACCTCACGGGCCACCCGGGTCACCTCGTCGGCGAACGACGAGAGCTGGTCGACCATCGTGTTCACGGTCGACTTCAACTCCAGGATCTCACCCCGGGCATCCACCGTGATCTTCTGCGACAGATCGCCCTTGGCCACCGCCGTCGTCACCGACGCGATGTTCCGCACCTGACCGGTCAGGTTCGACGCCATCGAGTTCACGTTGTCCGTCAGGTCACGCCACGTACCCGAAACGCCCTTCACCTCGGCCTGACCACCGAGCTTGCCCTCCGTACCCACCTCACGGGCCACCCGGGTCACCTCGTCGGCGAACGACGAGAGCTGATCCACCATCGTGTTGACCGTCGACTTCAACTCCAGGATCTCGCCCCGGGCATCGACGGTGATCTTCTGCGACAGGTCACCCTTGGCCACCGCCGTGGACACCTGCGAGATGTTGCGGACCTGGCTGGTGAGGTTGCCGGCGAGCTGGTTGACGTTCTCGGTCAGGTCCCGCCAGGTGCCGGAGACACCGCGTACCTGGGCCTGGCCGCCGAGCTTGCCCTCGGTACCCACCTCACGGGCCACCCGGGTCACCTCGTCGGCGAACGACGAGAGCTGGTCCACCATCGTGTTGACGGTGTCCTTGAGTTCCAGGATCTCACCCTGGGCGGCCACGGTGATCTTCTGCGACAGGTCGCCCCGGGCCACCGCCGTGGAGACCTGGGCGATGTTGCGGACCTGGGCGGTCAGGTTCGACGCCATCGAGTTGACGCTGTCGGTCAGGTCCTTCCAGGTGCCGGCCACGCCGGGCACCTCCGCCTGACCGCCCAGCTTGCCCTCGGTGCCCACCTCACGGGCCACCCGGGTCACCTGCTCGGCGAAGAGGCGCAGCGTGTCGGTCAGCGAGTTCATCGTGTCGGCCAGCGCCGCCACCTCGCCGCGCGCGCTGACCGTGATCTTCTGCGACAGGTCACCCTTGGCCACCGCCGTCGCCACCTGCGAGATCGACCGCACCTGGCCGGTCAGGTTCGAGGCCATGGTGTTCACCGAGTCGGTGAGGTCCTTCCAGGTGCCGGCCACCCCGCGTACGTCGGCCTGGCCGCCGAGCTTGCCCTCGGTGCCCACCTCACGGGCCACCCGGGTGACCTCATTGGAGAAGGACGAGAGCTGGTCGACCATGGTGTTGACCGTGCGGCCGATGCGCAGGTACTCGCCGCGCAGCGGGCGACCGTCGATCTCCAGCGCCATGTGCTGGGAGAGGTCACCGTCGGCGACCGCCACGATGACCCGGGCGATCTCGGTGGTGGGCCGCCCCAGGTCGTCGATCAACGAGTTGACCGCGCGTTGGCCCTCCGCCCAGGAGCCGTCCAGCCCCTCCTCGTCCAGGCGTTCGGTCAGCCGACCGTCGCGACCCACGACCCGGCTGATCCGGCGCAGGTCCAGATGCTGCCGCTCCTGGAGCGACACCACGTCGTTGAAGGCGTCGGCCACCTCGCCGGCCGCCCCCGACCGCCGGGGCAGCCTGACCTTCAGATCGCCGCCGCGGACCCGCCGCAGCGCCTCGGCCAGCTCGGTGAGGACCGCCTCGTGGTCGGCGGCGGAGGTGTCCGCGATCGCCGACTGTTTCGCCGTGGTCATCATTCCTCGCACTCGGATCGGGGTACACCGGCTCGCGCCGGCCACCCCATCATTGTCCCCGTGACCTCGAAACCGCCACGGCGCACCGCCGTCCGTATTCCGGACCCGACCCGTGATCAGCTTGGCACGCGACCGGTGTCGGGGCACGATACGAGGGTGTCAGCGGCGGTGGGGCCAACGACGGACGGGGTCTCGGAGGAGCACGTCCGCCGGGTTCGGCTGCCCGCCGACCGGCGTACCCCGGCCGCCGCGCGGGCCGTCGTCCGGTCTGTACTGACCGAGGCGAACCTGGACGAACTTCTCAACGAGGCACTCCTGCTCACCACGGAGTTGTCCACCAACGCGGTCGAGCACGCCCGCACCGAACTCGACATCGAGGTCAGCGCCGACTCGTCCGGGTTGACCGTGACCGTGTCGGACTTCGCCTCCGGGCCGGTCGACGAGCTGACCGTCGGCGTCCGGAACGTGGCGACCGACATCACCGAGGTCGCCGAGCGCGGGCGGGGCCTGCTGCTGGTCGACCACTTCGCGAGCCGCTGGGGCACCACCTACCTGCCCAGCGGCAAGGGCGTGTGGTTCCGGTTGGAGCGCGACGGGCCACCGCGCGACACTGCGGCGCCCGCCGGCCCGACCGACTTCGCCCCGCCGACCGACCGTTCGGACGGCCCGCACACCTCGGTGCCGAGCGCCGGGGCGATGAGCGCCCTGATGCAGCCCACCCCCGACCCGTACGCGGACGATCCGCTGCCGGACTTCGCCACCAGCCTGCTCACCCGGGTGGCGGAGATGGTCGGCGCGGCCGGCGGGATGGTGCGCCTGGACCGGGGTGACGGGCACGGCCCGCAGGTGATCGCCCGGTACGGCCGGCAGCCCCGCCCCGGCAACGACCTGCTCCGCGTGCCGCTGGCGGTGCACCGCCCGTACGCCGGTGAGCTGGAACTCGACGCCGCTCCCACCGCGTACGCCCGGCCGTTGGCCCTGCTGACCGCCGAGCGGCTGTCGCTGCACCTGGAGAACGACCGGTTACGCCGCGCCGACGTCCGGCGGCAGGCGTGGCTGACCTTCCTCGCCGAGGCCAGTGAGCTGCTCGCCCAGTCCCTGGACGTGGAGCTGACCATGGCGCTCGTCCCGCAGCTCGTGGTGCCCCGGCTCGGCCAGTGGTGTGCGGTGCACACCACCGACGAGTGGGGTCGGCTCAAGCTGGCCGCGGCCAGTCACGCCGACGAGTCGATGCTGCCGCAGTTGCACGCCACGCTGCGCGAGGCGGGACCGGACTCGGTCCAGGCCCGGCTACGTGAGGCGAGCCGCAACGGCACCCAGACACCGCTGGGCGCGCCGATGGAGGGCTTCGCCGTGCCGCTGATCGCCCGAGGTCAGCGCCTCGGCACGCTGGCCGTCGGCCGACACCAGCGGCACCGGCACGATCCGGACGAGATCGCCGTGCTGGAGGACGTGGCCCGGCGTGCCGCCCTGGCGATCGAGAACGCCCGTATCCACGCCGAACGTCGCCGGGTGGCCCAGACGTTGCAACAGTCCCTGTTGCCGCCGGTGCTGCCGGTGGTGGAGGGCATCGGCTTCGCCGCCGAGTACGTGCCGACCGGCGACGACGCCGAGGTCGGCGGCGACTTCTACGACGTGGTGCCGTTGCCGGACGGCCGCTGGCTGGTGGTGATCGGTGACGTCTCCGGCAAGGGTGTGCAGGCCGCTGCGGTGACCGGACTGGTCCGGGACGTGATCCGGGTGCTGGCCGGGGACGGCAAGCCGCTGCCCGAGGTGCTGTCCCGGCTCAACGAGACGCTCGTCGAGCGGGGTGCCGGGCGCTACTGCACGCTGGCGCTGGCGGCGGTCGGGCCGGGCGAGAACGGGCAGCTCGACGTGGGGCTGCACCTCGCCGGTCACGACCGACCGGTGCTGGTCCGCGCGGCGGGTGGCCCGGCCACGTTCGTCGGCACCGGCGGCACCGCGCTCGGCCTGCTCGACGCGATCACCTCGCCGACCCTGGACATCGCCCTCGACCCGGGCGACTGCCTGGTCTTCTACACCGACGGGGTGACCGAGCGACGCCGGGGCCGGGAGCTGTTCGGCACCGGTCGGCTCCGGGACGCCGCCGCGCCGCTCGCCGGCTACTCGGCGGACGTGGTGGCGGCCCGGCTGCGCGCCACCGCGATCAACTTCTCGGTCGAGGCACCCCGGGACGACATCGCCATCCTGGTCCTGCGCAACGACGCCGTCTGACCCGGCCAAGCTCTCTGAGCAACCGGGCTGCGCGACGACGCCGTCCGGTCGACGGGGTTCAGAGGCCGCCGGGGAGACGGCCGGGGGCCAGCCGGTGGCCGGGGTCGAGATGCTGCTTGACCGCCCGCAACCGGGCCACGCCGGTCAGCTCGCCCCACAGGTCGACGGCCCGCCGGACGGCGGGCGGCGCGGAGAGGACCAGGCAGCGGCCCCGTCGGGCGAGCAGGACGCTGCGCACCGCGACCAGGATCGACGCCACCCGGTCGGGAGCCATCGTGCCGGGCAGGGCGGCGTGCACCACGCCCAGGCCGGCGGAGCCACGGACCGGCACCGGTGAGCCGGCCGCGTCCCGCAACGCGTAGACGGCGGCGTGCAGGTCGCTGATCGGCACCTCCAGCCGCAGCGCGGTGTCGCCGGGTGCGAACGGGTAGCTGCGCCACCAGGACGGCGCGGACCGGGCGACGGTGGCGCGGGAGCCGAGCATCGACCGGAGCCGGTCGGCGCGTTCCGCCACGTCGGACGGCCCTCCTTCGAGCAGCACCACCAGCGAGCCGGCCCCCGCCGGGCCGGTCGACGTGCGCCCCGTCATGGACGGATGGCGCGCCATCGCCTCGGCCCGGGGGTCCCTCGGCCGGGGTCCCGTGCCGGCCGGCAGGTCCACCTCGATGGCAGCCGGGTCGAGCCGGGCGGTGAGCACCGCCCGGACCAGGTCGTGCACCTCCAGCGGCGTCCACACCGGGCGGGTCACCCAGACCCGGCTGGCCGGCAGGGGTTGCACCCGCAGGGTGGCGCTGACCAGGACGCCGAGCGCGCCCTCCGACCCGCACAGCAGCCGGGCCTGGGCCAGCCCGGCCGCCCCGCCACCGGCCTCGGCCAACTCGCCGTCGGCGGCCAGGTAACGCAGACCGACGAGCTGGTCGCAGGCGGTGCCGTGTCGGTGTCGCAGCGGACCGGCCTCGTCCGCGGCGAGCACCCCGCCGACCGTGGCACCGGGTGAGGGGGCGTCCAGGGCGAGCCGCTGACCGGTGCGTTCCAGACTGGCCTGCACCGCGCGCAGCGGCGTGCCGGCGCCGACCTCGGCGGTGTCCCGACCGGACGGCTGGTGACCGATGCCGGCGAGGCGACCGGTGTCGAGCATGATGTCGACCCGTTCCGGCGCGGCACCCCAGTCGATCTTGGTGCCGGCACCGCGCGCCACCACCGTCAGATCGTGCCGCGCGGCGAGCCGCAGCACCTCGGCCGCCGCGTGGGCACCGCCGGGCACCGCCACCCAGCGGGCGGGCCGCCCGGCCACCTCGTCGGCCGGACCGGCGAACCGGGCGAAGCGGGAGCCGCAGATGTCGGTAAGGCGACGGGCGATGTCGAGGGCACCGGACCCGCCGGTGGAACGCGCTGGCACCATGGCTGCGATCGTACATGTGTTCGAACGGCGAAGTGGGGATTTGCGCCGCCCGAGACGCCCGGCCTGCCGGTAACGTGGCGCCGTGACCACCGAGACCCCCGTCCCCGTAGCCAGGCAGGTGCCGAGCGACCGCGTCCACCACGGCGACACCGTCGTCGACGAGTACGCCTGGCTGGCCACCAAGGACGATCCTGAGACGATCGAGTACCTCAAGGCCGAGAACACCTGGACCGAGACGCGTACGGCGCACCTGTCCGCGCTGCGCACGGAGCTGTTCGAGGAGATCCGCCGGCGTACCCAGGAGACCGACCTGTCGGTGCCGACCCGCAAGGGTGGGCACTGGTACTACTCCCGGACGGTCGAGGGTAAGCAGTACGGCGTGCACTGCCGTCGACCGGTCCGCGACGGCGAGACCACGCCGCCGATCAGCCCGGACGGCGCGCCGCTGGACGGCGAGGAGGTGCTGCTCGACGGCAACCTGCTCGCCGAGGGGCACGACTTCTTCTCCCTCGGCGCCTTCGACGTCAGCCCGGACGGCCGTTTCCTGGCCTTCTCGACCGACTTCTCCGGCAAGGAACGCTTCACCCTCCGGATCAAGGACCTCACCACCGGCGAGCTGTTGCCCGACGAGATCCCGGACACGTTCTACGGCACCGCCTGGGCGGCCGACGCCTCGGTGCTGTTCTACGTGACCGTGGACGACGCCTGGCGTCCGCACCGGGTCTGGCGGCACGTGCTCGGCACCGCCGCCGCCGACGACGTGGTGGTGCACTCCGAGGACGACGAGCGGTTCTGGGTCGGGGTCGAGCTGACCCGCTCGGAGCGGTTCATCCTGATCGACATCGCCAGCAAGATCACCAGCGAGGTACGCGTCATCCCGGCCGGCAACCCCACCGGCGAGCCGGCCGTGATCGCCCCCCGCCGGCAGGGCGTCGAGTACTCGGTGGAGCACCACGGGCACCGGTTCCTGATCCTGCACAACGACGGCGCGGAGGACTTCGCGCTGGCGTACACCTCGGCCGACGCGCCGGGCGACTGGGTGCCGCTGATCCCGCACTCCCCCGGCACCCGGCTGGAGTCGGTCGACGCCTTCGCCGACCACCTGGTCGTCACGCTGCGCGCCAACGGGCTCACCGGGTTGCGGGTGCTGCCGGTCGGCGGCGGCGACGGGCACGACATCGAGTTCCCGGAGCCGCTGCACACCGTCGGGCTGGACTCGAACCCGGAGTACCGCACCGGGCGGGTACGGCTGCGCTACACCTCGCTGGTCATCCCGGACTCGGTGTACGACTACGACCTGGTGACCCGCGAGATGACGCTGCTGCGGCGGCGGCCGGTGCTGCCCGGGCCGGACGGCCGGGAGTACCGGCCGGAGGACTACGAGCAGCACCGGGACTGGGCGCTGGCCGACGACGGCACCAAGGTGCCGATCTCGCTGGTCTGCCGCCGGGACACCCCCCGCGACGGTTCCGCGCCGTGCGTCATCTACGGGTACGGCTCGTACGAGGCCAGCATGGACCCCTGGTTCTCGGTCGGCCGGCTGTCCCTGCTGGACCGTGGCGTGATCTTCGCGGTCGCGCACATCCGGGGCGGCGGCGAGCTGGGCCGGAGCTGGTACGAGCAGGGCAAGCTGCTGTCCAAGAAGAACACCTTCACCGATTTCGTGGCCTGTGCCCGGCACCTGGCCAAGGCGGGCTGGACGTCGTCGGACCGGCTGCTGGCCCGGGGCGGCTCGGCAGGCGGGCTGCTGATGGGCGCGGTGGCCAACCTCGCGCCGGACGCGTTCACCGCGATCGTCGCGCAGGTGCCGTTCGTGGACGCGCTCAGCACGATCCTCGACCCGTCGCTGCCGCTGACCGTCACCGAGTGGGAGGAGTGGGGCAACCCGCTCGCCGACCCGGAGGTGTACGCCTACATGAAGTCGTACACCCCGTACGAGAACGTGGCCGACCGCGACTACCCGGCGATCCTGGCGATGACCAGCCTCAACGACACCCGGGTGCTCTATCACGAGCCGGCCAAGTGGATCGCCCGGCTGCGGGCCGTCGCGCCGCAGGGCGAATACCTGCTCAAGACCGAGATGGAGGCGGGCCACGGTGGGCCCAGCGGGCGCTACGACGCCTGGCGGGAGGAGGCGTTCGTGAACGCCTGGACCCTGGACCGGCTCGGCCGCACCTGACCGTCCCGTCATCCGGCCACCGGACGCGCATGGCCCAGGGCGCGCCTGCCCTGGGCCATGGTGGACGCCGTCTCAGGTGGTGCGCAGTTCCTCCATCGCCGTGCTGGCCCGCAGGAACAACAGCCCCAGCCCGACCGTGACCAGCACCGCGAGCAGCGCGCCGCCGCCGACCAGGGCGAGCTGTTCGAGCGGTACGTCCGGCGTGCGGACCACGCGTTCGATCACCATGTACTCGACGTGCAGCGGGCGGGTGGCCGGGTCCTGGCACAGCTCCGTGCTCGCCCGGCACACCTCCTGGGTGTAGCCGCCGCTGATCACGTCGCCGTTGAGCAGCCGCCCGATCGCGTACCCGACGCCGACCGCGAGCAGCACGGCGGGCACCACCGGCGCCAGCACCTGGATGAGGATCGAGGTGCCGATGGTGGCCCGGGGCACCCCGGTGGCCACCAGCGCGGCGTACGCCCGGCGGCGGGAGACGATGCCCTCCACCAGCGTGACCAGCAGGCCCGCCGTGGCGATGGCGACCGCCACGAGGACGGCCAGGTCGACCAGGTCCATGGTGTTCAGATAGAAGGACCGGTCGTCGCCCACAGCGCCGCCGTATCCGGCCGCCTGGTTCACCTCCTGTTCGATCCGCTGCCGAAGCCGGAAGTAGGCGCGGAACCCCGCCGCACCGGCACCGATGAGCACGCTGGCCAGCAGCGCCGCGAAGGTCCGGCTGCTGGTCCACGGGTCGTCGGTCAACCGGCGGGCGGCCAGCAGGGTCGCCGGTCCTCGGGCGAGGCGGTGCAGCAGCCGCCCGGCGGCGTACGACAGCCATCCGGTCCCGAGCACCACCCCCATCACGACGGCGAAGAGACCGAGGGTGAACAGGATCGCGAGCCAGTCCGCGCGGACGCCGTCGAACGCCTTTCGCAGCGGCTCGGCAAACGCGGCCGCCAGCAGCCCACCGCCGATCAGCAGCGCCGGCCAGGGCCGGGGCGACCGGGTCCGACCAGCCCGACGGAACACGCCCAACGGCGTGGTGCCGACCCGGCGCAGCAGCAGCGCGGTGCCCGCCGCCGCGAGCACCGGCAGCCCCAGCGTCAGCGCCACGATCGCCGGCACCGAGGGCAGCACGTCGGTGGGCAGGGCGAGCTGACCGTGGGCGTCCGGGCGGTGCAGCAGGTGCCGCCCGCCGAGGTACACCGCCAGCCCGACCAGGGCTCCGACCAGCGCGGCGAGGCCGGTCTCCAGCATCGCGACCCGGGTGACCTGGCCGGGGGTCGCACCGGCCAGACGCAGGGCGGCCAGGCGGCGGTCCCGCGCCGGAGCGCCGAGCCGGGCACTCTGCCCGGCCAGGGCCAGCACGGGTATGGCCAGCAGCAGCAGGGCGAACGCGGTGCCGCCGCGCAGCCCCGGTTCGCGTAGCAGCGCGTTCGCGTACTGCTGGGACTGCTCCCAGTCGCGGCCGGGCGGCTCCTTGATGGCCAGCACGGTCAACGCAGCCAGCCCGGTGAGCGTGGCCAGCGTGGCGCTCAGCGCGGTCAGGACCACCCGGGCGGCGTCGGTACGGTTGCCGGCCAGGGCCAGTCGGACCGCCGTCCCCGGTCTCACCGCGCGCCCTCGGCCAGCGGCGCGTCCAACCCCAGGCCGGTGTGGTCGATCACGCCGTCGCGCATCACGATCTCGCGATCGGCGTACGCGGCGATCCGGGGCTCGTGGGTCACCAACACCACCGCCGTGCCCTGCTCCCGGGTGAGCCGGACGAGCGCGGTGAGCACCTGCTCGCCGGTGAGCGTGTCCAACGCCCCGGTCGGCTCGTCGGCGAAGAGCACCCGTGGCTCGGTGACCAGGGCCCGAGCGGTGGCGCAGCGCTGCTGCTGACCGCCGGACATCTCGCCCGGCCGCACGTCGGCGTAGTCCACCACGCCCAGCCGGTCCAGCCAGGTGAGCGCCGCCGTCCGCGCTGCTCGCCGCCCCGTGCCGGCGAGCAGCAGCGGAAGCGCGACGTTCTCCGCCGCGGTCAGCTCCGCAACGAGCTGACCGAACTGGAACAACACCCCGAAGTCGGTACGCCGCAGGCGCGACCGGGCCGCCTCGGACCAGGTGTCGATCCGGTGTCCGCGCCAGGTCACCTCACCGGCGTCGGGCCGCAGGATGCCCGCCAGGCAGTGCAGTAGGGTGGACTTGCCGCAGCCACTCGGCCCGGTCACCGCGACGATCTCACCCTCGTCGATGTCGAGGGTGAGGCCGCGAAGCGCGGGTGTCGGCCCGTACGACCTAACCAGTGCGCGTGCCTGAAGTTGCGTCACGAGTGCACCTCCCGGTGCCAGTCGGCGACCCGCTCCAGGGTGGTGCGCAGCCAGCGCAGGTCGGCGTCGAGATGGGCGATGGCGTAGTCGGCTGCCACGACGTCGTCGACGGTGGCCTCCGGTGCCGTCTTGAGCGCGGTCAGCTCGCGGAGCCGATCGCTGTGGGCCCGCCGCTGCGCGACGAGGTAACTCCGGGCCCGGTCCGCGTCGGCGTCCAGGAGCGCCACCACCACCTTGGCGAACAGCGCGCTGTTGACGTGCGGCATGGGTGGGTCGACGGTGCCCAACCACTGGTCCAGTGCCGCCCGCCCCTCGTCGGTGAGCGCGTAGGCGGTGCGGTCCGGCCCGGCGTGGCGTTCCTGTCCCGCCGGGACCACCAGGCCGTCCCGGAGCAGCCGATTCAGCGTCGCGTAGACCTGCCCGAACGCCAACGGGCGGGCCTGCGGCAACCGCGCGTCGTACGCGCGCTTCAGCTCGTACCCGTGCATGGTGCCGGTGGCGAGCAACCCGAGCAGAACGTGCGACGTGGACACGAACCCACTATTCACTCAGCGAATAGCTGCCGTCAAGCTATCCACGCCAGGCCCCACGCCGGTGTCCTCGGCTCGGTCGCTCGGCTCGGCGACGGGAGCGGTCATTGGGCCGGATTGCGGACCCAGCCGAGAAACCGGACGTAGAAGTACAGCGGCTCGGGTGGCCCTCGGAGCCGGGTCAAGTCGGCGGTCGCCTCGGTGAGCAGGTCGGCCATGTCCAGCGCGAGTAGCCGACCGAGGCCGTAGTCGGCCGCCAGTTCGGCTCGGGCCTGCGCGCACGGCCAACCGTGCGCGCAGGCGGCACAGAACCAGAGAGGTTTGACGCCGTATCAGGTCCTGTCGGTCGGCAAGATCTGGCTACGCGCAGACGTCGAGGAATACATCCGCCAGTACCGGCGGTGGACGACGACGAGCAGGGGTAGAGGTACAGCGTGGGCGGCCGACGCGTGGGTGGTGCGCCTTCGCTTGGCTGGTTCGGAGAAGGCTCGTGCGCGGCAGCGGTGGGTGTCCCTGGAGAGCCGGAGTCACCCGCGAGACCACAACATCAGGGATAGTGCTGTCTTGCAGCGCACTCGAAGCAACAACAACAGGGATGTTGTGTGGATCTTGGCGGCTCTGACGGTTCGGCACGACGGGGCCACGCCGCAAACAGGCCACGGCGTGCCGTCGCGCATCCCGACCTCGACGCTCCGCTCTCGCGTACGCAGCCTCGTCGCCGCTGCCGCAGTCGGCGGCGGTCTGGTGCTCGACCTGGCCACGCTCGCCCGGGCGGACTACACCAGCCCGATCTACCCGACGCTGAAGGCGTGCAACGACGCCCGGCCGACGTACGCCTCGGCCTGGACCCGGCCGCAGGCGTGCTACCCGATGTACAACTGGAACGGCACGACGGTGGTCGGGTACGCCTTCCTGGTCAAGACCCGCTGACGCCGACGCGGCCACGACTGGAGGGCCTGCGGCGCGCACCGCCGTGGGGCCCGCCGTCGTTCAGCGACGACGGAGGGCGACGACGGCGACGTCGTCCTGGATCTCGTGCGGGGCGAGTTCGACGAGCAGGCGTTCGCAGAAACGGTCCAGGTCGTCGTCGACCCGGGACGCACTGACCGACAGGGCGGCCAGCCCGTCGTCGATGGTGACGTCCCGCCGTTCGATCAACCCGTCGGTGTAGAAGACGATCGTCGCGCCGGCCGGCAGGACGAACTCCAGGTCGGCCGGGCGGGGCGCGCGTACGCCGAGCAGTGGCGCGGAGTGCTGCACGTACTCGACCTTGCCGTCCTGACTGATCAACGGCGGCAGGTGCCCGGCACTGGCCAGCCGGACGTGCCCGGTGGACGGGTCCAGCAGCAGCAGGCAGATGGTCGCCAGCTCGTTGGGCAGCAGCGTCCGCATCAACTCGTTGACCCGGTGCAGGATCTCGCCCGGTTGGTGTCCCTCCACCGCGTACGCCCGCACCGCGTGCCGCAGCTCGGCCATGACCGTCGCCGCGTGCAGCGAGTGGCCCGCCACGTCGCCGATGGCCAGCAGCAGGTGGCCGTCGAGCATCACCAGCTCGTAGAAGTCGCCGCCCACCTCGGTCCGGGCGCTGGCCGGCTCGTAGCGGACGGCCAGGTCGAGCCCGGCGATCTCGGGGATGCGGCGCGGCAGCAGGCTGCGTTGCAGGGTCACCGCGATGCGGTGTTCCTCGTCGAAGGAGCGCTGTGCCTCCACCGCCGACGCCACCGCCTGCGCGAGCTGGACCAGCACCGGCGTACGGGCGGTCTGGGTGGCGGTGGGGACCACGATGTAGATCGGCGCGCGGTCCTCGCGCAGCCGGGCGGCGGCCACCGTGATCGTGTCGTCGGTCGGCCAGTCGGCGAGCGCCCAGCCGGCGGGATCCTGCACGGTGACGACGGTGCCGGTCGGCACGCCGGTGTCGTCGACCACCCAGGGCACGATGCGGCCCTCGGCACCGGGACCGTTGGAGACCCCGGCCAGGCAGTCACCGTCGAAGGTCTCGGCGACCACCGCGGCCGGGCTCTTGAAGATCTCGGCGGCACCCGTCGCCGCGGACTCCAGCAGCCGGGCGAAGTTCGGCGCCGAGTGCACCGCCAGGGTGGTGTCGGCCAACCCGGTGAGGCGTTCGGCGAGCAGCTCGGCCCGTTGCCGCGCCTGGTAGTAACGCAGCACCGCGTGGGCGGTGGCGATCAGTTCCTCGGGCTCGATCGGCTCGGCGAGGTAGGCGTCCGCGCCCCGGGTCAGCCCCTGGGTGCGGTCGGTGGTGTCGATCGCGTGTGCGGACACGTGGATCACCGGTAGCGCCGGATGCGCCGACTTGAGCTGCTCGCAGACCTCGAAGCCGCTCATGTCCGGCAGCCGGACGTCGAGCACCACCAGGTCGACCGGTTCCACCCCGACCCGGCGCAACGCCTCGCCGCCGGTCTCGGCCTCCAGCACCGTGAAACCGGCCCGGGTCAGCCAACTCACCAACAGGTAGCGCTTGGTCCGGCTGTCGTCGACCACCAGCACTGTCGCCGCGCCGTCCACGTCAGGCTCCGTCCGCCGGCAGCGACACCGTGAAGGTGCTGCCCCGGCCGGGCTCGCTGGCCAGGTCGAGGGTGCCGCCGAGCAGGGTCACCAACCGTCGGGCGTACGGCAGGCCGAGGCCGGTGCCGCCGGTCCGGGTCGGGCCGGGCGCCTGGTAGAACTCCTCGAACACCCGCTCGTGCAGCTCTGCGGGGATACCCGGCCCGGTGTCCGAGACGGACAGTCGCCAGCCGTCGTCGTGCCGCTCGGCGCGCAGCCGTACCTCGCCCTCGGAGGTGAACTTCAACCCGTTGTGCAGCAGGTTGCGCAGCACTTGGGCGAGCAGCACCTCGTCGGTCCGCACCGTGGCGGGCGCCGGTGGTTCCTCCACCACCAGCGTCACGTCACCGGCGGTGGGCAGCGCCCGCAGGGTGCCCCGCAGTTGCCCGAAGAGGGCCTTGAGGTCCACGTCCACGATGGCCGGCTCGATCCGGCCGGACTCCGCCTTGGCCAGGTCGAGCAGTTCGTTGACGAGGGACAGCAGATCCGAGGCGGAGCCACGGATCAGGCCCACCTGGCGCTCCTGTTCGCTGGTGAGCGGGTCGGAGGCGGAGTCACCCAACAACCGGGCCAGCCCGATGATCGCGGTGACCGGGGCGCGTAGCTCGTGGCTGACGTTCGCCAGGAACCGTGTCTTCGACTCGCTCGCGGCACGCAACTGCGCCGACTTCTCGTCCAACTCCGCGTAGAGCGCCACCACGCCCGTGTTCGTCGCCTCCAGCTCGTCGGTGAGCTGGTGGTACAGCGCCATCACGCCACGGTTGGTCTGTTCCAGTTCCTCGTTGAGCCGGGCCAACTCGTCGCGCTGGGTGCGCACCTCGTCGAGGGCCGCGATGAGCTGCGAATTCTGGGTGGCGAGTTCCTCCTCGGCGGTGCCCGGCGCGCTCTGCGCGAGTTCGGCGCGCAACTCGGCGAGACGCTCGGAGGTGAGCGCCTGTGCGGTGGCCGGGATCCGTCGCGACATCCTCACGACCGTAACTTGCTTCTCGGCAACGATGCCGAGTGTGTCCACCAGACGCGCCACCGCGCTGGACTCGGGCTGATAGCGGCCGTCCGGCAGCGGAGCCACCGGGACGAGGTCGACACGCAGGTGGTGGCGGCCGTCGTCGGTGCCGGTGACGGCGAAGACCACGTCCGCCCCGCCGACGGCCCGCAACAGATCCCGGGCGACCTCACTGATCGCGGTGGCGATCCGGACCTGGTCCTGGTGCTCCAGACCGAGCGCGTCGGCCACCTCACGGCCCCGCTGGCGGACCACGAAGATGTCCTGTTCGACCCGCAGCGCCATCTGCATCAGCGCGGCGGTGCTCATGACCAGGACCTCGCCACCAGAACCCCGGCGTCGTCACGTCGGGTCCCGGCGTCGCGCAACAGGGTGGCGGCCGTCACCAGCGGCGACCGCGCGACGAGGCCGGGATAGTCCTCGATCCGCCAGCGGTCCACCACCCCGTCGGAGTGCATCACCAGCAGGCTGTCCGGGCCGAACGGGTAGTCGTACTGCCGGATCGCGGGCCGCTGGTGCCCGGCGATGCCGGGCAGCGAGACCAGGCCACGCCGCCGGCTCTCCGCGTCGATGATTACGCCGGCGATGTTGCCCAGCCCGGCGTACCGCAGCACAGCGCCCGCCGGATCCGGCTCGGCGACCGCGAGCGCGGCGCCACGGGTGTGCGACAGCGACCGGTGCAGGTGGGCGACCACCTCGGCCGGGGCGGCGGCCGGGGCGGCGCGGAACGCGGCGAGCGCGGCGTCGGTGGCCGCCGCGGCCAGCGGGCCGTGCCCGAGACCATCCGTGACCAGCACCTGTCGGCGATCGCCGACGATCCGCCAGGTACAACCGTCCCCGCTGACCGTCTCACCGGTCAGCGGCCGGGTCAGCCCGCCGACCCAGGAATGGTCGGTGTCCACGCCGTCGAAGACGCGCACCGCGATGACGGTGCCCCGACCGGGCCAGGAGTACGCGTCGAACCAACTCGCCTGCCGCACTATCGCGCCGAGACCGATGCCCAGGGTGCCGGTGGTGGAGTGCCCGTCCCGCGCGGAGCGGGCCAGGTCGGCCATGCCCGGGCCGGAGTCCAGGGCGATCAGCTCGACACCGGCGTCCAGTTCGCGGCGTACCGGCCGGAGCAGCAGTACGCCGTCGTCGGCGTGCTTGATCAGATTGCTGGTCAACTCGGCGGCGACGATGGCCAGGTCGGCGATCCGGCCCTCGGACAGCGCCAGTTGGTCCCCCAGGCGCTCGGCCGCCCGCCGCACCGCACTTCCGGCGCTGCCGTTCTCCACGCGGTACCAGGTGCCCCGGTCGGAGACCGGCGCGGCGGTCACCGGGACCACTTGGTGATCGTGATCCGGGTGCCCTGTCCCGGCGCGGTCTGTATGTCGAACTCGTCCACCAGCCGCCGGGCGCCGCTGAGGCCGAGACCGAGGCCGCCACCGGTGGTGTAGCCGTCGGTCAACGCGAGGTCCAGGTCGGCGATGCCCGGACCGTCGTCCGCGAAGACGATCGTGATGCCGGACCGGCGACCGTTGTCGGCGGCGGACACCTCGACCGTGCCGCCACCGCCGTACACCAGGGTGTTCCGGGCCAACTCGCTGGCCGCGGTGACCACCTTGGTCTGGTCGACCAGTGACAGCTTGACCGCCACCGCCACGGTACGCACCAGTTGCCGGACGCGTACCACGTCCTCGTCGCTGCCGACCGTCTGAGCCTGGGGACGCCCCAGGTCGACGCCGCTGGTCATGACGACGCCGTCGGCTCGGGGTCCGGCCCGTCGTCGTGGAAGTCGTCGTCGTGGTCGTCGTAGGCGCGGTCGGCCGCGATCAGTTCCATCCCGCGCTCGACGTTCAGGGCGGTCCGGATGCCGTTGAGCGACAGACCCAGCTCGACCAGGGTGATGGCGACCGCCGGGCGCATCCCGACCACCACCGTCTCGGCGTCGAGCACCCGGGAGATGGAGGCGATGGTGGAGAGCATCCGGCCGACGAAGGAGTCGACGATGTCCAGCGCGGTGATGTCGATGATCACGCCGTGGCAGCCGGTGGCGACGATCCGCTCGGCCAGGTCCTCCTGGAGGGCCACGGCCGTCTGATCGGACATGTCCAACTGGATGGAGACCAGCAGGATGTCGCCGATCTTGAGGATCGGCACCCGCTCCATCACACCTCCCGACGAGGATGACGTCGGTTCGCCTCGACGCCGGTGAGCCGCAGCACGTGCCGCAGCGCGTCGGCGAGGCTCGCCTTGGTGGCGATGTCGCCGAACTCGATGCCGAGGGCGACGATGGTCTGGGCGATCTGCGGCCGGATGCCGGAGATGATGCAGTCGGCACCCATCAGGCGGGCCGCCACCACGGTCTTCAGGATGTGCTGGGCGACCTGGGTGTCCACCGCCGGTACGCCGGTGATGTCGATGATCGCGTACGGCGAGCCGGTGTCGACCAGGGTCTGCAGCAGCCGTTCCATCACCACCTGGGCGCGTGCCGAGTCGAGCGTGCCGACCAGCGGCACCGCCACCACGCCCTCCCAGAGCTTGACCACCGGGGTGGACAGCTCCAGCAACTGCTCCGCCTGGTCGGCGATCAGGCTCTCGCGGGTGCGGACGAAGGTCTCGAAGGTGAACAGGCCCATCTGGTCGACCAGCGCCGAGAAGGCGACGTAGTCGCGCAGGGTGCCGTCGCCCTGCGTGGTCTCCATGACCGCCAGCAGGGCCTCCTTGAGGGCGAACACGCCGCTTGCGGTCTCGGTGGCGGTGAAGCCCTGCCGGGCCTGCCCACGGGAGACCTCGGCGAGCACGGCCCGCAGCTCGGTCGCCTCCTCGGCGGCGAGGTCGCCCACGCCCTTGCCGAGCACGTCCACCAGTGCCCGGTGCAGTTCCTGCACATGCCGGACCAGTTCGGCCTGGCTGAGTCGGCCCCGAAGTTGTGCGGCGAGAACCTCGGTCCACCGTTGGACGATCTGTCCGGCCTGACTGGTGAGCAGGTCGGCCAAACGGCCACTCTCGTCAGCGCTCAACGCCATCGCACTACCCCCCTAGACCTGGACCGGCCGGACTCTATCACCGTGGACCCACAAACTACTTGTCGCAAAGCAAGGGAATGACGGTCGACACCTCATCGTGCTCCCGTTCTGCGTACCGGGCCCCGCGTGGGATACCGTTCCTCCGATAAACAGGAGGTCTGGCATATGTCCCTGACGGTGCACACGGAGCAACGCGGTGACGTGGTCGTGGTGTCGGTCGCAGGTGAACTGGACATGGCCACCGCACCACAACTGCAGGACCAGATCACCGACCTGCTCGACAAGGGGCGTAGCCGCCTCGTGTTCGACCTGTCGGAGGTCTCGTTCTGCGACTCCACCGGTCTGTCGGTGTTCGTCCGCGCGAAGAACAGCTCCGACGAGGCCGGCGGAGTGGTCCGGCTGGCTGCGCCGCAACGAGGCGTGCTGCGCATCCTCGAGGTGAGTGGCCTCGTGGAGGTTCTGCACACCTATCCGACGGTCGACCAGGCGGTCGCGGGAGAACCCACCCCGACCTCCTCCTGACCTGACCGCGCTACCCACCGGTCACGGCCGGGCCTCGCTCGTCCTCGATGTATCGGGGGCGAGCGATGACGATTCCGGCCCCGGTCTGCACGGCGAGTGCGACCAGCAGGAAGCCGAGAGGCGCGGTCCAGCCGCCGGTGGACTCGTGCAGGATCCCGACCAGCAGCGGCCCGAGCGCGGCGATGAGATATCCGACGCTCTGCGTGAAGGCGGACAACGCGACCGTCCCGTCGGCCGTCCGGGCCCGCAGCCCGATGGTGGCCAGGATGAGCGGGAAGGCGCCCTGCCCCAGCGCCAGCAGCACCACCCAGAGCACCGCCCCGCCGCGCGGCGCGAACGCCAGCCCCAGATAGGCCACGCTGGAGGCGGCGGTCAACCCCAGCACCAGCAGCCGCAGGTCACTCAGTCGGCCGGCCAGCGTCGGCATCGTTAGCGCGATCGGCACCCCGAGCGCGGTCACCCCGGCCAGCAGCAGCCCGGCGTCCTGCGGCCGGAAACCGGCGTCCCGGAACAGCACGGCCAGCCAGCCCATGATCGCGTACGCGCTCAGCGACTGCGCGCCGAAGTAGAGCGCCATCGCCCAGCCGAGCCGGGTGCGCGCGGGACTGATCCGGGCACGCGCCCGACCGCCGCGCAGACCCGCCCGCCGCGCGGCCCCACCGGTCCGTAGCGCCGCCGGCAACCACGGGAGTACGGCCACCGCCGCGAGCGCCGCCCAGACGCCGAGACCGGCGCGCCACGAGCCGAAGGCGTGCGCCACCGGCACCGCAGCGGCGGCCGCCGCCGTCGCCCCCACCGTCAACGTCATCATGTACACCCCGGTGACCAGGCCGGTCCGGTGCGGGAAGTACTGCTTGACCAGCATCGGCAGCAGGATGTTCGCCACCGCGATACCGGCCAGCGCGAGCGCGCTGGTGGCCAGGAACACCACGGCGGACCCGGTCAGCACCCGGAGCACCTGCCCGAGGGTGAGCGCGATCATCGCCAGCACCAGCAGTCGCGGCGCGGAGAGCCGGCGGACCAGCCACGGTGTGGTCGCACCCAGCCCGGCGAACGCCACCGCCGGCAGGGTCGTGACGACGCCCGCCATCGTGCCGGAGAGCGCCAACCCGACGCGTACCTCGTCGAGCAGCGCGCCGAGGCTGGTCATCGCGGCCCGCAGGTTCACCGCCACCAGCAGCATCCCGACCAGCAGCAGCCATCCGGTACGCGTCCGCTCCGACGTACCCGACGGTCCGTGCCCGCTCGGGGGGTTTCCGCTCCCGGCGGACCCGATCGTGTCGGTACCGCCCGGGGCGGGTGCGGCGCCGGCGGTCGGGGCAGAGGTGGCGGGGGTGCCGGCGGCTGGCGGAGTCATGACCTCGAACCTACAATCATGGGATGAATCTCGGCGAGTGGCTGTAACCAGTGCCACCAGCGATTGATTCCGCCGTCCCACCTCGGGGCCGACGGACGAACGAGACCATCGCCCGACTGCGGCGGCGGATCCTGGCCGGCGAGTGGCCGGTGGGCAGTCGCATCCCGACCGAGCCGCAACTCGTCGAGGATCTCGGCGTGGGACGCAACACCGTCCGCGAGGCCGTCCGGGCCCTGGCCCACGCCGGGGTGCTGGAGTGTCGGCAGGGCTCCGGGACGTACGTGCTCTCCACCGACGAACTGGCACCCGTGGTGGCCCGCCGCCTCACCGACGACCGGATGACCGAGGTGATCGAGGTACGCCGCGCCTTCGAGGTGGAGGCCGCCCGGCTCGCCGCACGCCGACGTACCGCCGAGGATCTGGCCGCCCTCGACGCCGCGCTGGCGGCCCGCGAGGCGGCCTGGCGCGGCGGCGAGGTCCCCGCGTTCGTGGAGGCCGACGTCGCGCTGCACACCGCCGTCGTCGCGGCGGCGCACAACGGCATGCTCGCCGAGCTCTACGCCTCGGTCGCCACCGCCCTGCGCAGCACCGTCGCGCAGGCCATGGGTGACGCCCTGACACCGGACCGGCACGTCGACCACGCCCGTCTGGTGGCCGCCATCCGGGCCGGCGACCCGGAGCTGGCGGCGCGGGAGGCCGGCGCTTTCCTGGAGTCCGCACCCAAGGCATAGGTTGTCCTCGACGAAAAACCGGACACCTCAGGAGTACGGATGCTCAAGGGCTTCAAGGACTTCATCATGCGCGGCAACGTCGTCGACCTCGCGGTCGGCGTCGTCATCGGCGCCGCGTTCACCGGCGTGGTCACGCAGCTCACCAAGTCGTTCCTGGAACCACTGATCCGCGTCTTCGTGGTGCTGATCACGGGAAGCGACAAGGGCATCGAGGGCTCGGCGCCAGATTTTCGGGGCATCCCGTTCGACTGGGTCGCCTTCGTCAACGCGCTGATCACGTTCCTGCTCACCGCAGCGGCGCTGTACTTCCTGGTCGTCTTCCCGATGAACAAGCTGGCCGAGCGCCGCAAGCGGGGCGAGGAGCCGCCGCCCTCGGCACCGAGCGAGGAGGTCAAGCTGCTCACCGAGATCCGGGACGCCCTGGTCGCCTCCGGCCGGACCACCCCGGCTCAGCAGCGCGGCGCCCTGGACGACGTACTCGGTCGCCGGGAGGAACCGCCCAGCGGGCGCTGAACCCGGCACCCGCACATCGGCCCCTGTGGGAATCCCGCAGGGGCCGATCCATGTCGAACACATGTTCGATAGAGTCCGGCCATGGAGCAGCGAAAGCACTGGTGGAACGGGAAATGGGGGCGGCTGGCCCGACGGGACGTCTTCCTCCGGGCGGACGCCGATCGCTGGTACGTGGAACAGCGTGCCGGCGGGGCCGAGGGCGCATCCCGGTTCTACGAGTACGACACCGTCGACGACGCCGAGGAGACGGTACGCGCGCTGCTCCAGGGCCCCGACACCTGGCGCGAACTCTCCCCCCGCCCCCCATCCCCCTGGACCACCCCCCACTGACCCCCACCCCGCCGCACCCACCCCCCTCCCGGCCCGCCGCCCCCGCCGCTCCCGCTGCCCCCGCTGCCCCCGCGACCCCTCCCGGCCCGCGTTGATCAAGAAGTTTTCGCCCTGTTACCACCGCGAACGCGACCCGAACTTCTTGATCAACGGGGCGGGAGGGGGTGGGTGGGAGTGGGGTGGGAGGGGTTTAGGGGGAGTGGGGGGCGGGAACCGCGCGGGGTATGGAGCAGCAGGGCATCGATCAACAGGCCACCGTTTCACGGGTCACCACCGGCATGCGGGTGGTGGACGCCGCCGGCCTCGACGTCGGCACGGTGGACCTCGTCCAGCGCGGTGACCCGAACGCCGTGACCGTGCAGGCCCCCACCGCCGATCCCGGCAGCAGCCTGGACGAGCTGATCGAGTCCGCCGCCACCGAGGAACCCGACGTGCCGGCGGACCTTGCCGCCCGCCTGCTGCGCACCGGCTACCTGAAGGTCTCCACCGAACTGGTCCCCACCGGCGCCGTCTACGTGCTCGCCGACCAGATCAACGCCGTCGTCGACGGAGAGGTCCGGCTCGACGTCCTCGCCGCCGATCTCCCCCCGGAGGACTGACCCCGCCGTCGCCTCGGCTCACGACTACCGGGTCGGGCCGAGAACAGCAGCCGGGTCGGACTTCGCAGTCAGCGCGGCCTATCCGGTCGGAGCGGACCCGGGCGACGCAGTCGGAGTAGACGCAGTCGGAGTAGACGCAGTCGACACGGCCGGAGCAGGCCCGGGCGACACGGCCGGAGCAGACCCGGCGGGCTCCCCGGTGGAAACGGACGTGACGGGTCCGGTGGCCGGGGCCGACGGAGCCGGTGTGGCGCGGCGGGCGCGGAAGAGCAGCAGCATCAACCAGCCGGCCACCAGGCCCCAGAAGGCGCCCCCGATGCCGACCAGCGACACCCCGGAGGCGGTGACCACCAGGGTCACCACGGCGGCCTCCCGCGCCGTGGGATCGGCCAGCGCTGCGGTCAGGGCGGTCGCCAGCGCGCCGAGCAGGGCCAGTCCGGCGACCGCCTCGATCAGTACGGGTGGCGCCCAGCCGACGAGCGTGGTGACCGCACCGGCGCCCAGGCCGAGCACCGCCAGCCCGATGCCGGCGGTCACCGAGGCGATCCAGCGGCGGTCCGGATCGGGATGGGCGTCCGGCCCGGCGGCCAGCGCGGCGGTGATCGCCGCCAGGTTGACCGCGTGACCACCGGCGGGCGCCACGGCCACGCTGGCCAGCCCGGTGGTCCGCAGCGCCGAGCCGAGCGGGGGCCGGTAGCCGTAGCCGACCAGGACGGCGGTGCCCGGCACGTTCTGCGCGGCCATGGTCACCAGGAACAGCGGTAGCGCCACGCCGATCAGCGCCGACAGGCTCCATGCCGGTGCGGTCAGCGCGAACACCGGGCGCAGTCCGCCGGTGCCGCCGCCGGTGGTGGTCAGCGCGATCGCGCCGGCCGCGACCACCAACGCCCCGGGGACCGCCCAGCGCCGGGCGAAGCGGTGCAGCACCAGCCAGGAGATCAGCACCGGAGCGGCGAGGTGCGGCACGTCGACGAGGGCGCGTACCGGTGCGGTGCAGAGCGGCAGCAACACACCGGCGAGCATGGCCCCGGCGATGGGTTTGGGGATGGCGGCGACGGCACGGCCGAGGACCGGGAACAGGCCGGCGGCGACGATGAGCAGGCCCGAGACGAGGAACGCGCCGACGGCGGCCGGCCAACCGCCGGGGATCGGGCCGGTCGCGATGAGCAGCGCCGCGCCCGGTGTGGACCAGGCGATACTCAACGGCATCCGGTGCCGTAGGCCGAGCCAGGCGGCGCAGAGCCCGGAGGCGACGCAGAGGACGAGCAGCCCGGAGGCGGCCTGTGCCTCGCTCGCGCCGGCCGCCCGCAGCCCGGCCAGCACCACCGTGAACGAGCTGGCGAACCCGACCAGCGCGGTCACCACTCCCGCGAGGATCGGCTGTGTCCGTCCCGCCATGGCCCCACCCCTTCCCGACCGTTCCGTTTACGGAACAGCGGCGTGTAGCACCATAGCGGGGTGTCGCAGCCACCACCAGATACGGACACCGTCGCGATCGGTCACCGGGTCCGCGCCCTCCGCGAGGCGCGCGGGATCTCGCTCTCCGCGTTGTCCCGGCTGGCCGGGGTGGGGAAGGCGACGCTCTCCGGGCTGGAGAACGGCGTCCGCAACCCCACCCTGGAGACGCTGTACGCGATCACCGCGCAACTCGGCGTACCGCTGACCGCAGTGCTCTCCGGGCCGTCGGCCGGGCCGACCGTACGCGGCGCGGCGGTCAGCGCGACGCTGCTGGAGGTCTTCGACGACTCGGACGCCACGTACGAGCTGTACCGGATGCGGGTGGTGCCCGGCACCGGCCAGCTCTCCCCCGCGCACCAACCCGGGGTGACCGAGCACGTGACCGTCTTCGCCGGGGTGCTGCGCGCCGGCCCGGTCGACGCGCCGCTGACCGCCGCCGCCGGTGGTCACCTGCGCTGGACGTCCGACGTACCGCACCTCTACGCCGCCGTGGGCGACGAGGAGGTGGCCGCCAGTCTGCTCCTGCGCTACCCCCGGCTGTAAGGAGGGGACCCCTGCTATGCACGAGGCGTTAGCAGGGGGCCCTTCCTTACACCCCCTCAGCGGTCGGCGGGAGTCGGCTCGGCAAGCCGTCGGCGTACCGCCCAGAGCGCCACCTCGGTCCGCGAGGCGGAGCCGGTCTTGCGCAGCAGGTTGGACACGTGCACGGTGACCGTCCGCACCGAGATGCCCAGCGTGCGGGCCACCTGCTTGTTGGACATCCCGGCGACCAGGCAGTCGAGCACCTCCACCTCCCGTCCGGTCAGCTCGGCCGACGACCCCGCCCCGCCCGGCGCCGCTCCCAGCCCGTCCCGGGCCTCGGCGGGCGGGACGGGGACGCCTCGACCGGAGGCCCGGGGCCGTACGTCGAACGGGGACGGGACGTCGGCCGGGCCGAGCAGCGCCTCGGGCGACTGTCCGGCGTACGCGGCGAGCAGCTCGGTGAGGGCGTACGGGTTGCCGCCGGTGGACCGCCAGACGCCGCGTACCAGTCGACCGGGCAGCGGGTGCCCGGCGTACACCTGGGTCAGCACCTCGGCCACCTCGACCGGGCTCAGCGGCCCGAGGTGCTGTCGTACCGCCCCGGGTACGCCGCAGAGGCGGGCCAGGGTGCGGCCGGCGAGTTCCGGGGTGACCGCGTGCGCGGCGGGTCGGGTCGCCACCACCAGCAGGGCGGGAAGTCCGGTGGCGGTGGCCAGTTCGCCGATCAGGTTGAGGCTGGCCGGGTCGAGCGCGTGCAGGTCCTCGACCACGAGGACGGCCGGGCCGGTGCCGACCAGCACCCGGACGGCACGTACGGCGAGACGCAGCAGCGTGCCGGGAGCGTAGCGCTCGCGGGGTGCGGTGGGTTGTTGGGCGAGCCAGGCCAGCGCGTCGGGCGGTACGGTGTCGACCGGCAGGTCGAGCCGGTCGGGATCACGGCCACTGAGCGCGGCGGCCAGCCAGTCGTACGGCGCCGGACTGTGCACCCGGGCGGCACCGCTGAGCACCACCGCCGGTCGCGGGTGGAGTTCGTCCAGTGCGGCGGCGACCAACAGGCTCTTGCCGACGCCCGCACCCCCGGTGATCACCGCGACGGCCGGTGTTCGACGCCTCCGACCAGCCACGGTGGACCACGTCCGGCCCAGCTCAGCCAGCTCGTCGGCGCGCCCGACCATGGACATCGGCAACATTCCTCAACCCTACGCAGTAGTGCGTAGAGACGCGGGAAGGGTCTTCTTGGCAAGCTTGACCCATGACGCTGATCCTCCGCTCGGCCATCCTCAACGACATCGGCCTGGTCCGCACCAACAACGAGGACTCCGCGCTCGCCGGTGAGCGCCTCGTCGCGGTGGCCGACGGCATGGGTGGGCTGCCCGCCGGTGAGGTCGCCAGCGAGATCGTCATCCGGATCCTGGACGAGCTGATCCCGCCCACCGTTCCGAACGCCGCCGCCGACGCGCTGCGGGCCGTGGTGAGCACCGCCAACCAACGCATCCACGCGGCGATCGCCGCCGAGCCCGCCCGGGACGGCATGGGCACCACGCTCACGGCCGCCCTGCTCGCGGGCGACACGCTGGTGCTGGCACAGGTCGGTGACTCGCGCTGCTACCTGCTGCGGGAGGGCAAGCTGCGGCAGTTGACCCGGGACGACACGTTCGTGCAGGCGCTGGTCGACCAGGGCACGTTGACCCCGGAGCAGGCCCGGCACCACCCGCAGCGGTCGCTGGTGACCCGCGCGGTGCAGGGCGCGGACGCGCCCCCGACGATGGGTTCGGTGCTCGTGGCGGCCGGTGACCGGCTGCTGCTGTGCAGTGACGGGCTCTCCGACTACGTGACCGACGACGCGATCTGCGCGGCGCTGAGCCTGCACTCCGACCGGCACCAGTGCGGTGAGCAGTTGGTGAAGCTGGCCCACCAGGCCGGCGCGCCGGACAACGTCACCGTGGTGATCTCGGACGTCGTGCCGAGCTGAGCTGCTGTCGCCTCGGGACCGATGGTCCCGGGGCAGAGCCGTGCGTAACTAGGTAGTTGTGCCATCTAGGTAGCACCACTAGTGTTCGGCGGGTGGATCCGGATCGTCGTGGGCAGTGGCTGCGAGGTGTGCTCGACCTCTGCGTGCTGGCCCTGCTGCGCGAGGGCGAGTCCTACGGCTACCAGCTCGCCCAGTCGCTCGACGCCGCGGGCGTCGGGCCGATCCAGGGCGGCACGCTCTATCCGGTGCTGCTGCGGTTGCAGCGCACCGGTCTGGTCACCGCGCAGTGGCGGGCGGGCGGGTCGGGTCCGGCCCGCAAGTACTACCAGCTCACCGACGACGGGCGGGCGGCACTGCACACTGGCGGTAACGCCTGGCTGACGTTCGTGGCACCGGTGACCGAGATCGTCTCGAAGGGGGTCGAGAGGTGAACTCCGACGAGTGGCTGCGGGCGTTCGCGGCCGAGTTGCACCAGCGCCGGGTGGCGACCGACGCCGCCCGGCACGTGGTCGCCGAGGCCGCCACCCACCTGCGCGAGGGCGGCGGCGACCCGTGGCAGGTCTTCGGTCCGCCGCAGGCGTACGCCGCCGCGATCGTGGAGAGCATCGGCACCGCACCCGGCCCGCGTCCCGGCCCGGTGCGGCTGTCCGCCCAGGGCATCACCAAGCGGTACGGCAAGCGGACGGTGCTGCGGGACGCGTCGCTGACCGTACGGGCCGGGCAGATCGCCGCCGTGGTCGGCGCGAACGGCTGCGGCAAGAGCACCTTCCTGCGGATCTGCGCCGGGTTGATCTCGCCGGACAGCGGCGAGGTGACCGTCTCCGGCCGCCTCGGCTTCTGCCCCCAGCAGGGCGGCACCGCCGACTTCCTGCTCCCCGACGAACACTTCGTGCTGGTGGGCGCCGGTCAGGGCGTGGCACGCGGACCGGCCCGGCGGGCCGGTCGCGAGGCCGCCCGCGACCTCGGCTGGGACGCCGAGGGCGCCGTGCTCGCCCGGCACCTGTCCGGCGGTACGCGCCAGAAGCTGAACCTGACCATGTCCACTCTCGCCCGACCGGACGTGCTGCTGCTCGACGAGCCGTACCAGGGCTTCGACCAGGGCAGCTACGTCAACCTCTGGGACCAGTTGACCCGGCTGCGCGACGAGGGGAAGGCCATCGTGGTGGTGACGCACCTGCTCAACCAACTAGACCGGGTCGACATCGTGCTGGACCTGACCTCCGTCGAGCAGGGAGGTCGGCCGTGAAGCGGCTGGTCACCGTCGCCGAGATGACGTTGCGGGAACTGGCGCGTCGCCGGGGCGTACTCCTGCTCCTGTTGTTGATGCCATTGGTCTTCTGGATGATCCGGCGGGACTCGCACGTCGGGCAGTCCATCCGGGCGTTGTTCCTCGGCATCAGTTGGGCGGTCAGCACCGCCGCGCTCTTCGCCACCAGCGCCGCCCGCGAGTTGGAACCCCGGCTCCGGCTCGCCGGCTACCGGCCACACCATCTCTACCTCGGCCGGATGCTCGGCCTCTGGCTGCTCGGGCTCGCCGTCGCGGTGCCGTTCTTCCTGCTCACCGTCCTGGACACGAGCAACCTGCGGTACGCCGGGATCGCCGTGGCGATGCTCTGCTGCGTGGTGGTGGCCGCGCCGTTCGGCATGTTGATCGGCGCCCTGCTGCCCCGCGAGTTGGAGGGCACCCTGTTGCTACTCACCGTGGTGGCGATGCAGATGCTGCTCGACCCGGCCAGCTCGGGCGCGAAATTCACCCCGTTCTGGTCCAGTCGCGAGATCGCCACCTGGGCGGTGGACCACGCCGAGGACGGCTACCTCGCCCGGGGCGTCCTGCACGGGCTGGCGGTGACGCTGTTGCTGACCGTGACCGTGGCAGGGGTGTTCAGTGTCCGGCTGCGCCGCCGTCGGCACCTGCACCACGTATCGATCACCTGAGAGGTCCGCGACCGGTCGCGGACCTCTAGCATCACCTGGTGCGTCTCAGATCCCTCGCTCCCGTGGTCGCGCTCGGTGTCGTCGTCGGTCTGACCGGCTGCGGCGGCCTGTCCGTACCCCGCCTCGACCCACGAAGCGCCCAGCAACCGGCGTCCGGCGGCGACCCCGTCGAGCCGACCGCCGAGGCACCTCCCGGCAGACACCAGAGCGCCGAGACCAGCCCGTCCGGCCCCGCCGCGCTGAGCACCGCCGCCGCCGGTGCCGACCCGACCGGGTCGTCCGGCAGCCCGGTCGTACGCGCCAGCGCGTCCCCGGCCGACGCGGCACCCGTGCCCGCCGTGGCCCGGGCGGTCGACACCTCGAACCCGACCCGCACCGTCGGCGACGGCACCCCGGCCAGTTGCACCTCGGCAGCGGTGGTACGGGCGGTCGCGGCCGGCGGGATCATCACCTTCGACTGCGGCCCCGACCCGCTGACCATCAAGATGGCGGCGACCGCGAAGGTGCGCAACGCCAACGGCCCCACGGTGGTGCTGGACGGCGGCGGCAAGATCACGCTCAGCGGCCAGGGCAAGCGCCGCATCCTCTACATGAACACCTGCGACGTCCTCCAGGGCTGGACCACCGCCCGCTGCCAGAACCAGGACCACCCGCAGCTCACCGTGCAGAACCTGACCTTCGCCGACGGCGACTCCACCGGCCAGCGCGCCGACGGTGGCGGCGGGGGTGCGATCTTCGTACGCGGCGGCCGGCTCAAGGTGGTCGACTCGCACTTCGTCGACAACCGCTGCGACCGCACCGGCCCCGACGTGGGCGGTGCCGCCATCCGCGTCCTCGACCAGCACGACGGCCAACCGGTGTACGTGACGGGCAGCACCTTCACCGGCGGCTCCTGCGCCAACGGCGGCGCACTGAGCAGCATCGGCGTCTCCTGGGTCATCCTGAACAGCGTGCTGCGGGACAACGCGGCCGTCGGCAACGGCGCCAACCCGGCCCGCTCCGGCACGCCCGGCGGCGGTAGCGGCGGCGCGATCTACACCGACGGCAACGAGTTCTCGGTCCGCGTCGCCGGCACCCTGATCGAGGGCAACGACGCCAGGGAGGGCGGCGGGGCGATCTTCTTCGTCAGCAACAACCGCACCGGCACCCTGCGCATCGAGAACTCGACCCTGCGCCGCAACCCCAGCCACGGCTTCCAGACCCACCCCGGCATCTTCTACCAGGGCGCCGGCTCCGCCCCCACCATCACCACCTCCACCGTCCGCTGAGTCAGTAGGGGTTGCCCTGGCCGACGGGGCGGGCCTTGAGGAGGGCGGCGGGACGGCCGGGCAGGTCGGGCGTGGCGGAGAGCGGCGGGCTGGCCGTGTGGGCACGCTCGGCCATCCCGGCCACCAACTCCTTGAGCGCGGTGACCGCGTCCACCCGTGGCCGCCAGCCCAACTCGGTCGCGGCCCGCTCGCTGGACATCAGCGGCGCGTTCAATGCCAGCTCCACCCACCCCGCGTCGACCGGTTGCAGCCGGGCCCGCCAGGTCAGCGCGGCAGCCGTCCGCAGCACCGGGGCGGCCACCGGCACCGTCCAGCCGTGAAAGTGCCGGGCCACCAGCTCCGGCGTCAACACCGGGTCCGCGGCGACGTTGAAGGCACCGCGCGCGTCACCCACGATCGCCCGGGTGTACGCGTCGGCCACGTCGTCGGCGTGCACCGCCTGCATCCGCAGCCGGCGGTTGGCCGGCACCAACGGCAGCCGCCCGAAGCGCAGCAGCCGCACCGGCACCAGCGGTCCCAGGAAGTAGCGGCTGATCTCCGTACCCGCCTCCCGCTGGAAGATCAGCCCCGGCCGCATCCGGACCACCCGCAGCCCCGGATGGGTCCGCTCGATCCCGTCGAGCATCTCCTCCACCGCCGCCTTGTCCCGGCTGTACGACGACGCGGCCACCCCGGTCGCCGGCCACCGCTCGCTGATCGGCAGGTTCTTCGGCCCCGGCGCGTACGCCCCCACCGACGACGCGTACACCAGCGCCGGCACGCCCGCCCGCAGCACCGCGTCCACCACCGCCCGGCTGCCGCCGACATTGGTACGCCGCAACACCTGCCGATCGTGGCTCGGCTGGATCTGCCAGGCCAGGTGCACCACCGCGTCCGCCCCGGCGAACACCTCGGTCAGCTCGTCGGCGGCACCAGCCCGCCCGATGTCGCACGAGTGCCACCGCACCCCCGCGTACGGCTCACCGGCCCCCGCGTGCGGCAGCCGCCGCGCCACCCCGACGATCTCCACGCCGCGCTCCCGCCACAACCGGCGCAGCAGTGCCGTACCCATGTTGCCGCTCGCGCCCACCACCACGATCCGCATGTCCGGTCCGTACCCGGTCAGCCGCTTTCCACGCGTCCCACCTGGCCACCCGGCCCGCTCGGGCGGTTCCCGCAGCCCGTCACCTGGCCAACAGCGCACCGATCAGGCAGGCGAAGGCCCCGACCGAACTGCCCGTCCGGACCAGGTTCCAGCGCACCCACGGCACCTCGAACCGACGCCGGGCCGCCGCCAGGTCGGTGATCCCGTCGACCGACCCGGCGGCGTCCAACTGATCATTGAGCGGCACGTTGCACCGCGCCGTTACACCGAACGTCACCAGGTGCAGGACCAGCGCGGCGACCAACCACCACCGCACCGCACCGCCGTCACCGAAGTACCCGACGACCGCCACCGCCACCAGCACCGGCCCGCCCAGGAACACCGAGACGAACCAGCCGTTGATGATCTTCCGGTTGATCGACCGCATCGTGCCGACCAGCGTCCGATCGTCGGTCGCGGCCAACCCCGGCATGACCGAGCAGGCGTACGCGAAGAACAGCCCCGCCACCAGTCCCGTGGCCGCCACGCCCCCGGCCAGCACCACCACCCGTACGCCCTCCGGCACGCTCGCCTCCCTCAGTCGAACCGACGTCCGAGCCGATCCTGCCAACCCCGATCCACCGGCCCCTACGCCTCGCAGCGGCCACATCGGATCCCGGCCCTCGCACTCCCCAGGGGTCGAAGGGACTGGCCGGACCGTCCCGTGCCACCCAAGGCGCCAGGTACCCTTTCCGTCGCCCGGCTGACAGGCGAATCGGCGAGGAGGCGGACCACCATTCTTCCCTCCCACACCTTCGACCTGGCGTCCTTCCCTGAGCGCGACCGGTTCGACATCTGGACCGAACTGATCTCCAAGGGAGTCTCGCCATCACAGTTCACCAGCCCGCATTCGGCGAACTTCGACGGATTCTCCCGGACGATCGACCTGGGAGTTCCGCAGATCACGATGTTCCGCTACCTGGGGCTGACGATGAACCGTTCGCACCGCATGATCCGCCGTGGCGACCCTGAGATCTACCAGCTCGCCCTGCCACTCATCGGCGGATGCGCGCTCGTTCAGGAACGTCGGGAGTCTGTCGTCCGCCCGGCGGAGTTCACCTTCATCTCAAGCTCCCGCCCCTACGAGTGCATCCACCTGCCGGAGACCGCGCCCGGGCGAGGGTTGCGCCCACCGCCGCGTCCCACAGCGAAGACGATCGCGATCAACATTCCGCAGTCGGCCATTCCACTGCCGCCGGACAAGGTCCAGCGGCTTCTCGCCACTCGTCTGCCCTCCGAGGGCATGGCGTCCTTGCTCGCCCAGTTCGTCACGCAGGTCGCCCAGCACCCAGAGCGGTTCAGGCCATCGGACGCCGGACAACTCGGCAGCATGACTCTTGACCTGGTGTCGGCGACTCTGGCCCAGCACCTCGACCTGGAGGCGGCACTTCCCGTCGAGGCGCGTCAGCAGGTGGTGCGGGCACAGATCGACGCGTTCATCAACGAGCACCTGGCCGACCCCGACCTGAACGCCCGTGCCGTCGCCGCCGCCCACCACATCTCCCTGCGCACCCTGTATCGACTGTGGAAGGGCGAGGACGCAAGCGTCGCCGAGCTGATCCGCCGTCGGCGGCTGGAGCAGTGCCGACGCGACCTGGCAAATCCACTGCTGGCCGACCGGCCCATCTATGCCGTCGCCAGCCGGTGGGGGCTCGGCGACAGGTCGCAGTTCGCCCGCCTGTTCCGCGCGAGGTACGGCATGTCGCCGCAGGAGTACCGGCAGCGGTCGACACCACCGCGTACGTGACGACATCGACATGACCCATCGATGCAAGCGGGACGGCCAGTCGAGTCGCAGCCGCTTCGCGCGCCGGCCGCTGCCCGGATGCGGCGGGCGCATGGCCACGTGACGAATCTGATCACCCATTGCGAGAGCGTCCTCACAACTAGCACACTGAACCAGTCCTGAGGGCTGGAAGTTGCGCGATCCGCTACTACGAGGCCGAGCCACCGGAAGGGGTCCACCGTGCGAGCACCCGAGGCTCAGGAAGCCGGAAGGCCAAGGACGGTGCCCGTGTGGAGGGCCCTGCCACGTGCTCTCCGTGACGCACACCAGTCTCTGGTGGACGTCGCCAATGCGGCCGACGGCGAAGTGGTCCGGATCGGACTCGGGGTCTCCAACCCGTACCTCGTCACTCACCCGGACCACGTGCAGCAGGTCCTGCAAGAGCGGTCGGATCTCTATCTACGCGGCGACGACACCGCGCTGTGGCGCTCGGTTCGCCGACTCGTCGGCGACGGCATCCTCTCCGAAGGCGAGAGCTGGAAGGTCTCCCGCAAGACTCTGGCACCGCTGTTCCGGCCGGCACGCATCAACCCGTTGGTCGACACGATGGCCGAGGCGATCGACAGCGCCACCGGTCGGCTCGACGAGGCAGCGGCGTCGGGCGCGATCGTCGACATCGGTGACGAGTTGTCCCGTCTCGTCTGTGCAGCGATCATGCGGGTGTTCTTCGCCGACCGGCTGAGCGTGGACGAGGCCCTACGCATCATGGCGGCGCAGGACTCCATCGTCACGGCCATGGCGCCCCGCCTGCTGGCGCCCGCGATGCCGTGGTGGGTACCCATGCCGGGCGACAAACAGTTCCTCCGTGGGGTGCAGACGATCGACGACATCCTGCTGCCCGTCCTCCGCAGGGCACTGGACGATTCGGGGACCGGAGAGGACGTCCTGTCGACCCTGGCCCGTGCTCGCCGCGACGGACATCCGCTCACCGAGCGACAGATGCGCGACGACCTGGTCTCCATGGTCGCCGTCACGACCGAGACCAGCTACGCCGCGCTGACGTGGCTGTGGCCCGTCCTCGCCACGCATGACCACGTCGCGCGCCGGCTCTACGCCGAAATCGACGACGTGGTCGGTGACGGGCCGGTCCGGGCCGACCATCTGCCCCAACTGACCTACACCCAGATGGTGCTCAGCGAGCTCCTGCGGCTGTTCCCCGCCGGATGGATCGTTCCCCGCCGGGCCGCCGGACCGGACACGCTCGGTGGGGTCCGGATCGGCAAGGGCGCGACGGTGATCCTCTCTCCGCTCGCCACCCACCGACTTGGGGCATTCTGGGGCACGGACGCGACGACGTTCGATCCCGAACGGTTCGCCCCCGAGAGAGCTCAAGGCAGACACCGCTACGCCTACTATCCGTTCGGACTCGGGATCCATCGGTGCCTGGGCGAGCACCTGTTCCAGATGGAGGCCCAACTGATCGTGGCGACGCTCCTCAGCAAGTATCGCTTCACTCTGACAGAACCCACGGTGCCCGGAATCAGGGTCGCCGCGTCGCTGCGCCCGCAACGGCGCGTCGAACTGACCCTCGCCCGTCGTGAAACCGCCGTCGCCCGCTAGGAGCCGGTGTGACCTCCCCAGCTCTGTCCGCCACCCTGACGCAGGCCGCCGACCAGGGACGAGTCTGTTCCGTGGCCGCAGCGAGCCAACGTGATCTACGGGCCTGCGTCGCCGCCTATCCCCGCCTGTTCCCCGATCCTCCGATCGACGCGACGATGCTGAACGCGCTCGCACTGTCCACGGCGTTCATCGCCCCGTGGTGCAGTGCCGACGACCTACGCACCGCGACCCGCGCCTCCCTGTGGGTGACCGCCGAGGATTGGCACATCGACTCGGTCGCCACGACCCCCGAAGCGGCCCGCGCGACCGTGGCGGCCTGCCTGTCCGTCGCCGCAGGAGACCCGCCGGCTGCCCGCGACGACCTCGGGCGATTCCTCGCGGACATCCGCACCGACCTCGCCACCCGTCCGGCGTTCCGCGACCTGCACGGACTGTGGCAGAGGGAGCTGCGTCGCATGCTCGACGCCGAACTGCGCGAGTGGCAGTGGAAGTCGGCCCGGGCCGCCGATCCCTCAGATCTCCCCAGCCCCGACGACTATGCGGCCAACGCCGCCGGTTACGGAGCCACGTGGGTCAACGTGTCCCACTGGATCGCCACCCAGGCCGTGGACAGCGGCGAACAGCTCGACGAATTGATCACCGCGAGCCTGGCCGTGGAAAGGATCCTACGGCTCGTGAACGACCTGGCCAGCTACCGTCGAGACCTCGCGGCGGGTGACTTGAACATCCTGATGTTGGGAGTCGACGAGAACAGCGTGCGCCGGCAGATCAGCGCGCGGATCCGTAGCTGCCACGCCCTGCTGGACTCGGTGCAGGCCAGACACCCGCAACAGGCCGTCTACCTCCGGCGTGAGATCGGCTTCACGGCATCCTTCTATGGCGTGGCCGACTTCTGGGGCGACGGCGACGATCACTGAACACGTGACGTACGGGCAGAGTAGGAGTCGTGTCCACTGTAGACTGTGCGACTGGCAACGGTCTTGAGTGGTTAGTCGGATAACTGCTAGCGTGCGTCGGTCTGCCTACACCGGCGGCTTGTTCGGCATGCCTCTGCCGGCAAGATTCCACTGCTCGGCATGGGACGGTCTAATGCGGTCTCGCAGCGCGAATCTGCGCACGAAGGTCATCGCCCTTCTCGCCTCGCTCATCGCCCTCTGGGCATTCGCCGCTTGGGTAACCCTACGAGACGGCGTCAACCTGCTCGGAGTCCAGACAGTCGACAGCCGGATCGTCGCACCCAGCGAACCGCTGCTACTCGATCTGCAGGTCGAGCGACGCCGCGCTCTGGCCTATCTCGGCGGCCCGGACACCGAACGCAAAGACGCACTTGACGCCGCACGCCGGGCCGTCGACGGACACGCTGCGAACTTCCGATCGACCGCCCGTAGTTGGCTGGGCAGGTTGGCGGTCGACAAGGAGGCCACGGCGCGAGTCGACGAGGCCATCGCCGAGTTGGACGAGCTACCGGCGCTACGGGAGTCCATCGATGACCGATCCGTCGACCGCGCCAGCACTCTCACCGCCTACAGCACGCTCGTCGAGTCGCTGTTCGAGGTCTACGACGCCGTGGGCTCGCTCGATGATCCCGAGATCGAGCAGGACACCCGCAACCTCATCGAGCTGTACCGCCTCCGTGAGCTGATCTCCCAAGAAGACGCACTCCTCTCCGGCGTCCTCGCCGCAGGACGAATGACGCCGGCCGAGCAGTATCAGTTCACCGAGTTGGTCATCTCGCAGCGGTTCCTCGCGGGCCGCACTCGGCTCAACGAGGCCGACCACGATGCCTTCGCCGCTGTCGTCGACGGGGAGGCGTTTCGGAGCCTTCGCGCTGTCGAGGACCGAATCGCCGGCAGCAGAGACTCCACCCGGCCGGCCGTCACCGCCGACGAGTGGAGCGGCGTGGCCGACCGCGCGCTGACCGATCTACAGGAGATGGTGCTCGCCGGCGGTGACGCCGTCGTCCAGCGGGCGGTGCCGGTCGCGATCGGCGTGGTCCTGCGACTGGTCCTGGCCGCAGGTCTCGGCCTGCTCGCGGTCATCGCGTCGATCGTCGTCTCGGTCACCACCGCCCGTGCCCTTGTCGCCCAGCTCCAGCGGCTACGTGACGCGGCCCATCAACTCGCCGACGAACGGCTTCCCACGGTCGTCGAACGGCTCCAGCGCGGCGAGCGGGTCGACGTCGCCACCGAAGCTCCACCACTGGACTTCGGAAACGACGAGATCGGGCAGGTGGGGCAGGCCTTCAACCGTGTCCAGGAGACTGCCGTCCGTACCGCGGTCGAGCAGGCTGAGCTGCGCCGCAGCGTACGCGAGGTCTTCCTGAGCCTGGCCCGGCGCACCCAGGTGCTGGTCCACCGTCAGGTGACCCTCCTCGACGAGATGGAGCGCCGTCAGGAGAACGCCGACGAGCTCGAAGACCTCTTCCGGGTCGACCACCTTGCCACCCGCATGCGGCGCAATGCGGAGAACCTCATCGTGCTGTCCGGCTCCACGCCCGGCCGCGGTTGGCGCAAGAACGTCCCCATGATCGACGTCGCACGCGCCGCCGTGCAGGAGGTGGAGGACTACACGCGGGTGAACGTCATGCCGTTCGGTTCGGTGGCGGTCGCCGGCCGTGCCGCCGGCGACATCATCCATCTCCTCGCCGAGCTCGTCGAGAACGCCCTGACCTTCTCACCGAAGAACACCGCCGTGGATGTCCGGGGGCAACTGGTGGCTCGGGGTTTCGCGATCGAGGTCGAGGATCGCGGCCTGGGAATGGCCGAGGAGGATCTCGCCGCCATCAACGAGAGCATCGCCGAGCCGAAGGGCGACTTCAACCTCGCCGACCACAACCAGCTCGGACTGTTCGTCGTGAGCCGCCTCGCCAGCAAACACGGAGTCGGGGTGCAACTGAAGTCCTCGCCGTACGGTGGCACCACCGCAGTGGTTCTCGTGCCCGAGGAACTCGTGGCCACGACCGAGGCCACCGCTGCCCCGTCGAGCAGCGCGGCCGGCACCGACCGGCGCACGGCGAACCCGCCCGCGATGCGGTCCACGGCCGTCGCGGTGGCACCGCCGCAGACGCTCAATCCACCAACCGTCGAATTGCCCGCCACCACTGTCAGCGGGCCAATGCGCAGGGCCTCGGATCGACTCGCCGAATACGAGGATGAGCCGCCCCGCGACCCCGCGCCGTCGCCGCGCCCGGTGCCTCCCACCGTCCACACGGAGGGCGGCCTGCCGATGCGCCAGCGTCAGAAGAACCTCGCGCCGGGCCTGCGGGGCGGTGCCACCGCGGATAGCCAGACGCCGACCGACGAGGTGGACGAGGGCAGGTCTCCCGAAGAGATTCGCGCGCTCATGTCCTCATACCAGTACGGCTCCCGCCTCGGTCGGGCAACCGCCGCCTCCGCAGACCCCAGCGCTGACGACGACCGAACCGACGAACGGTAAGGAAGAGGAACGGGCAAGTGCAGCAGCCGATCTCTGCAGGGTCTGATCTGACCTGGTTGCTCGACGATCTGGTCGGGCGCGTCAAGCAGGCAGAACATGCCGTCGTGCTGTCCGTGGACGGCCTGCTCCTGGCCCGCTCCACAGGGCTTCCCCGCGACGACGCGGAGCACCTGGCCGCGATGGCATCGGGCATTCAAAGCCTCGCCAAGGGGGCGGGGAAGCGGTTCGGTGGCGGACCTGCACGGCAGACCATCATCGAGATGCAGTCGTCATTTCTGTTCGTCATGGCAGCCGGCACCGGCGCCTGCCTGTCCGTGCTCGCCACCGACGACGCCGATGTCGGAATCGTCGCGTACGAGATGACCATGGTCGTGAGTCGAGCCCACAAGTTCCTCACGTCACCCACTCGGAACACTACCGACAGCTAGGGGCCGCCATGACGAAGCCCGGCGCAGACGATCTTTGGTTAGACGACGATGCCGGTCCTGTGGTCCGTCCGTATGCCATGACCGGCGGGCGGGCCAAAGCGGCCAACACCTTCAACGTGGTCGCGATCGTGATCGCGACCACGTTGATACCGCCGCCAGACGTTGCGCCCGAGCAGGCGACACTCATCGCACTCTGCCAACGTCCACTCGCGTTGGCAGAGTGCGCCGCGCACCTCGGCCTGCCACTCGGCACGGTCCGCGTCCTGCTCGACGGACTGATCGAACGCGGGCTCGTGAGGGTCAACGAGCCCCACCAGGCCGCCAACCTTCCCGACGACCGCGTATTCGAGGCGCTCATCCATGGACTCCGTGCACTCTGACCGGGAGGGCCGACCGCACCTCCCGACCGCCGTCAAGATCCTCATCGCCGGAGGCTTCGGCGTCGGTAAAACGACCATGGTCGGCGCGGTCAGTGAATCCGCGCCCCTGCAGACGGAGGAAATCCTCACCGAGCAGGGCATCGGTGTCGACAACACCTCCGGAGTCGAGGCCAAGTCGACGACGACCGTCGCCATGGACTTCGGCCGCATCACCATCAACGAGAACCTTGTGCTGTATCTTTTCGGCACGCCAGGCCAGGACCGCTTCTGGTTCGTCTGGGACGAACTGTCGCTCGGTGCCCTGGGCGCGGTCGTCCTCGCCGACACCCGTCGACTGGATGATTGCTTCCCGTCGATCGACTACTTCGAACGGCGGCGGCTGCCCTTCGTCGTCGCCGTGAACTGCTTCGACAACGCCCGCCGCTACGGCTTGGACGAAGTGCGCAAGGCCCTCGACCTTGATCCAGGCGTTCCCGTCATGCTCTGTGACGCCCGCCAGCGCCAATCGGCCAAGGAGGTCCTGATCGAGCTCCTCGAACATGTCAAGAAGGGGCGAGGGCTGACCCGCACACCAGAGCCGGTCGGACCCTGACCGAACCGCCCGAGTGGCAGCTACCGAGGTACGCCCAGCTCACGTTCGTACCGCGTCACGTCCGCGTCGCCGTGGTGCGCGACTGCTCCGGAGGATCCGCCTCGGCCCGAGTCGAGCCCAGCGGATCAGGGGGTTCCCCCTACCCCAAGGAACTGATCCGCGCGAATTGGCACAGGGCGTCACCCTGGAGGCACGGATCATCAACATCGCTACCACGAAACGACGAAGAATCTGAGTCGACGGGCGAACACGGCACGAGAGGGAAGCCGCCGGAACGGGGGTTGACGGGGTCTCGCTCACACCGACTCCAGGAGCTGCGTTCGTGCCCCGGAGCATGCTCGTCACAACTGGTCCCGCCCCGGACGCGTTCGTCTGGGGCGGGACCAGCCACATCCGGATTGCCGGCGCGCTTCTCGGCCCGGTTCGGCTGGCACGGCTGCTGCACTTCGCTGCCGTACGAGCCGTGCCGACGAGGCGAGCGATCCCGTAAAGGGCCGCTGCGCTGTGTGAGAGTGGGCCGGAGGCACCACCATACGAACCACACCGCCACGATCACCGGTGACCCGCTACCACTAAGTTTGCCCAGCCCACGCGGATCGGGCGGTGCCCGATGAACCGGGCCCGACCGACCGAACCGCCGGTGCGGTTCGCCGATGCGGAAGAGATCAACCCGTTCCAACCCCTTCTCGATCTTCATGACCATGCCGTCGCTCGGACGCCGGGAACCGGACTCGATGACGTCCTGACGGAGCTGGCGTTGTCCGCTGCGGTGGTGTCCTGGTGGACTCGCTGGCAACCCGCGATGATCCACATCGCGCTGCGGGCGGGTGAGGACCTGACGGACATCGCGAAAGCGACCGGTCCCGACGCGGGCGAAGTCGTCGACCGGTGGCGGCGATGGGTCGATGTCCAGACGCGGTTGGACATCGGTGGATGTCCTTCCGTGGACCCTGTGGAGGTTCAGACCATCGAGCGACGGCCCGGGTCAGGGGTGGTTCGATGACGCCGACCCGGGTTGCCCGAGACGTGAGCACGGTGGCGGTAGCCGGGATTGCTGCGTGGTCGTCGTGCAGTCACATGGTCGCCGTGGCGTTGAGGTTCGGTGAGCGTCCCGAGGTCGCCTACGTGCCTCCGCTGTCGGTCGACGGATGCTGGTCGTCGCGTCGGCAGCCATGGTCGAGGACAAACGCGCCGGCCGGAGGGTGCGCTGGTCGGCTCGTACGGCGTTCGCGGTCGGGGTGGCGGCCAGCGTGGCGGCGAACATCGCCGCCGCCGAGCCAAGCCTCGGAGCGCGGATCGTGGTGGCCTGGCCAGCGGTGGCGCTGCTGCTGGTCGTGGAGATGCTGACCAGAACGCAGCCGGTCCCAGGCAACGGCCATCGGACGTTAGACACCGCCCAGCCGCCTGCCTCTGACGCTGCGTCTGCGTTGCCACTGGTGTCGCCTTCGATGGAACTTGTGACCGAGATGAAGGAGGCGCAGCCGGCTGGGGCCTCCGACGGTCCGGCGACGAACCAGGTGTCGGCGCCCCTCCGGCGGCAAACCTCACGACGCAAGGAGGTGAAGGGGCGCGCGGAGCCGACAGCAGACGTTGTAGCCCGGCTGCGTGCCGAGCGTCCGCAGGCCAGTCCGGCCGAGCTGGCTCTGGCCGCCGGCGTGTCCGAACGTCATGTCCGACGCCTTATGGCGGGGAAGCCCCCGCCGAATGCCAGCGGCGGGTAAAGCTTTACCGCGCCACCAGCTGACTGGTGCACGACCCGAGCCAGCCGTGGATACCGCAGCCGCCGACGTCGTGGCTCAGCGATTTCCTTCGGGGCCGTCAGTTCGTCTGTCCGGTCGGTAGGTGCCGGCCGATGTAGCCGACATAGATCCGTCCGCCCTGCGCCGTACCGTCGTAGTAGTGCATGCGGGGGCTGATCATCGCGAACTGAGCGATCTTGAAATGCGCACCCATGAAGATCTCGCCCGCCGGAATGACGGAGACCGGCACGGGTAGCACCCGCTTCCTCCAGAACGCCGGGTTGGTTCGGACCTCCTCGCTCTCGTCACGGGCGTGTCGACGCGTCGACCACTGGTGGCAGCCATCCGGAGTGTTCTCCAGGTAGCCATTCACGTCCCGGGCCCAGCGCCCGTCTGCCTTCGCCGCTGCATAGTCCTGGAGCACCAACAACGCATCCCAGGTCTTCGAAGCCCAGGCGCCCAGGGGGTCGTTGCTGTCGAGTTCCTCAGCGCAGTCAGGATCGCCCGTGAACACGACGTGCTGGAGTCTTGGCAGCCAACGGAGCAACTCACCAAAGCTGTCCGGCCGGGAGACATCCGCTTCCGATGGCTGTGCCGTCCAGGCCACCTCTGCTTGCCCCATAGAGGCGAGCCGGTGGCGCAGCGTCCGTTCAGTCTCCGCGGACCGGGTCAGGCGTTCAACCGCGTCGCGGTTCTCGATCTGCTCATCATCCAGCTGCCATTTGACGTCGTGATACGCCTTCTGTGTCTCATCGAGTTCGGCCTGGAGCTGCGCGAGTCGGGCTGCGATGTCTTTCTGCGCCTCCTGCGATGACCGACCGACCTCGATCAGACGCACGATCTCGTCGATCCGGTCGACGGTCAGGTCATCGACCCCTACCTTGATCTTCAGGTAGTCCAGCAACATGCCTTGCTGCGCACTGACGTCGTCTTGCCGGCGATCACTCTCTCGCGTCTCGACGGCCGCTGCCTGGGGCTGCGACGGAACGAGCGATGGCCGCTTCGATCTGACGTCGCCGAGTCGGTGCACCAACATGTCGTCGGCGATACGTTCCAGCATCCGGTGTACCCGCGCCACCGACGCGGGTAGCGGCTGTTCGAGAGCCTGGAGTTGGGCATTGGAGGCGAGGACCCGCGCGAGCCGGGGCTGTTCGTTGTCGTCGGCGATCCGTTCGGCGCTCAGCACCCGGTGCCGCAGCCCGTCGACGACGGAGTCCGGTTGAACCTGAGAGCGATAGGTACGAAGCCGGCCGGGAAGTACGGCGTGGGCCTGGCCGAGCCGGTCGTTGAGCAACTGCGTGGCCTCCCCGTCCAGCACGTAGCACGAGGCCATACCGATGGTGAACCGGGTCAGGTTGGCGATCCGGTTAGTCCATGGAACCGAAGGCAGGGAGTCGTCGTTGCCTGCGACGAAGACGACACCTCGTCGCTCGGTGTCGATGAGGGCTCGGTGGACCTCGTCGACTTCGCCGCCGCGGATGACGATTGGTCGCGTCGTCAGACGTGCGGCACCGTCCCAGGCATCGATGATTTCGAGCACAGGGGCGAGAAAGCGGGGGGTGCCTGCGAGTCGAGGGCGGCTGCGGGGGTCTGTGCTGTCGGGGTCGGGGGATTCGATGTCGATCCAGGCCCACGCCGCCCGCTCTCTCGCGTTGGGCGAATGTACGGTCAGTTGGATGATCCACTGCCCGTCCGGCTTCATTTCGACGATCCGTACGCGCGTTGACGTCGATCCATCCTGCCCCTCGTGCTGAAGCAGGAGGGCCCTGACGTTGTCGCCGATGGTTGCCCACCGATTCTCCTGGAGCGCAGACGGATCCCAGCCCTTGGGGTCCGCGATCCAACGGTCGAGTTGTTCCCGTACCAGTGATTGCAGATGGTTCCGTTCGCGGCGAGTCGTGAACACAGACCTGAAGCCGAGCATTTGCGCCGTCCCGAGGGGGTTACAGGCGAGAGGGCTCCGCCAAACGCGTCGCCGCACCCGCTCGATGCGGCCCCGCTGACCTCCGCCTGCTACTCCAGCACCTGGTCCTGGTGCGGAAGCTGGGAGTAGCAGGCGCAGGTGTCGAGGGCGGCATCTGGACAAGGAGAGGTCAATCGGATTGCATGCTGGTCACCGTGAAGAGCTGTTGATTATGGTGCGGATTCCAGGTCATTGAGGAGCGCGTGCACAGGAGCCCAGCACATCCGCACTGTGTCCAGGTCGGGTACGAGCCCGTAGTCGATCTGGTGGCGGGGGTGGACGAAGTTGCGGTAGTCCCGGACCTTTTCCATGAAGTCCTTGGCGTCGGTCTGAACCCACTTTCGTTGGTGCGCGTACTCGAGAAGCAGGTGGAGGCCTGCTCGTTCGGCCGGGATCCGTCGACCGTTTCGGCCGCTCAGGCCGTTCCTACGCACGGTCTCGTCGCGATCAGTCACCACGACGTGCAGCAGGCCTTCGACGAAGCTGCCGATGCCGATAATCGCCAGTGCGTAGGCTCCGTTGTTCTGGCAGATCGACGCTTCGTCGGCGCGGGCCATGAGGATGTCGGTCGCCTTGCTGTTGGGAGATAGTCGTCGCACCCGCTGGTGGAGGTCCGGCGGCGGCCCGTACAGGGGAACGTCGCTGCTCTGGCTGATCTGACCGAGCACGGGGCGCCCACCGACGTAGGTGATGGTGAGCTGCTCGGGAGCCAGGATGCGGTTCAGCTCCTGCGCGATCGGTTCGGCGGCCTCGACGCCGCCGTCGTACTCCAGCGGATCACCGATGCGACAGAGCAGCCGGTCGAGTGCGGCGGCATCATCGGCACGGGAACGGAGTACTTCTGTCAACCAGGGGATCCGCGGAGAGCCGTCGTACTGCGGTTCGCCGGGCCACCGGACCCTGTGCAGGAACCGCTCGATCTGCGTGCCGGTTCGCTCGTAGGGACCATCGACGTCGCAGATCAGGCGGGCGACGCGTTCCAGAGTGAGCGGGTCGAGGTCAACCATCAGGACACCTTCCGGTCGGCGCGCTGCTGCGCGATGTCGAGTGCTTCGGTCAGACGCTGGAGGATGGTTGAGCCCCGTTTACGGAAGCCGAGCTCGGCCATGGCCTCCTGGAGACGCTCATCCCGATCACGCTGGAGTTGGTCGCTCACCAGCCAGGTGCAGATCTGTACCAGCTGTTCCCGCGTGTAGTCGGTGATCCGTAGGCCGATCGGCACGTCGGGGCGCGGGCCACGGTGGATCGCCGGCGGCGACGGTGGCTGAGCGGGCCGGCGTGCCGCCGGTACGGGGCGGCTCCTCGGGGTGTGGTTGGCGCGGTCGACCGCCTGCTTCCAGCGGGCGACGAGCCGGGCTGTCTGGCCTGCCGGGTCCACATACCAGTCGGTCGACCAGATGCGGTGGAACTCCCACCCGAGGCGCTCGAGGTGCTGCTGGCGCAGCCGGTCCCGGTCCCGGGCGCTGTGTGCCTGGTGGTACGAGTGACCGTCGGTCTCCACAGCGAGGACCATGCGGCCGGGCTGGTCCGGATGGGCGAGGGCCAGGTCGATGCGGTAGCCGGAGACGCCCCACTGCGGCACGGCGTTGATGCCCTGCTGCTGGAGAGCCTTCAGGACGCTGCGTTCGAGGCCGTTGAGCTCGACCCCGGTGTGCTGTCGCGCGCCGAGGTCGCCGCCGAGGTCAACGAACTCCAGGTAGCGGCGGAGCAGTTCGGGTCCGCGGTTCCGTGTCGCCGCGGTCTGGTTCGGGTCCATGTCGTGGTGGGAAAAGGCGCTCACCACGGTCATCCGACTCCGCGCTCGGGTTACCGCGACGTTGAGGCGCCGCTCACCGCCTTCTTGGTTGAGCGGTCCGAAGCGCAGCGGAAGTCGACCGTCTCTGGTCTTGGCGTAGCCGATGCTCAGGATGATGGCGTCCCGCTCGTCGCCCTGAACGTTCTCCAGGCTCTTGATGAAGAATCGCTGGCTCGCGGCCTGGTCCTGGGAGAAGAAGTCGTCGAGATGCTCGTACTCGCGGCGTCGGCTGCGCAGAGTGGCTTCAATCCGCAGGGCGTGCTTCTGCCCCATGGTGATGACGCCCAGGCTCTCGTTCGGTCGCTGCTCGGCGTGCTCGAGGATCAGCTCGACCGCCCGGTTGACCTCCTCGGTTGATGAGCCGCTCTGACCTGGGGCCACACGGCCGTCCACCGTCTCCAAGCGCAGCGGGCTGTCGACCTGCACGCCAGGGAAAGTGACGAGGGACCGGTTGTAGATCTCGACGTTCGAGAACGCGATCAGGCGCTCGTCTCGACTGCGGTAGTGCCAGGTCAAGCGGTACCGGTCCGAGATCAGGCCGCCGAGGACGTCAAGAACGGACTCGTAGTCCTCGAGGTTCTCGTCGCCGAGATCATCGTCTTCGCCAGCAGGGTTCTGCTGAACGAGGCGCCGGAAGAACGGCGTGGGTGGGAGCTGCTTCGGGTCGCCGGCCACGACGAGTTGGGCGCCCCGCATGATCGAGGCGACCGCGTCGTGCGGCTCGATCTGGCTCGCCTCGTCAAAGATCACCACGTCGAACGACCGCTCGGGCGGCAGGGTGCGGCTGACCACGAGTGGTGACATGGCCCAGCACGGGAACGCGGCGAGGAGCACCTCCGGTGCGCTGCTGAGCAGCTTCCGAAGAGGGAGGTGCCGGCTCTTCTTGGCCGCCTCCCGCCGGACGAGGCCGTTCTGGTCGGGATAGGCGTCTCGTGCCTTCCGGAGATTCACCGCCACGTTGCGGCGCACGTGCCGGGCGGCCATCTCGATGTGCTGGCTGTCCGCGGCGCGGAAGTCCTGGACCACCGTGGCATGCTGCTGCCCCACGAACTGACCGAGGTACGGAACCCGCATGCGCATCTCGTCGAGGACCACCTGCAGCCAGGAGCGCAACAGGGTGTCGGCTGCGTCATCGCTCAAGACCTGCCGGGTGGCCAGGTCATCGAGCATGTGACTCAGCCCCAACGAGCGGAACAGCTGCTGCTGCTTGTTCAGGTCGGGCATCAGGAACAACGTCTCGCGGTCGGCGTTCAACTCGGCGAGCGTGTTGGCCGCGGTGGTGGTCGGTCCACGCTCAAGGCCGTCGATCCGGGCACATGCCGCCACCGCGGCGAGGTGGTTACGCACCTCTCTGAAGGACGACATGCACAGGTCGGCGCCTGCCAGAGCGGTAGGTGCGCTGTCCTGACGGCTGAGCTTCCGCCACCGCTCACGCTGCTCCGCCGCAGCGACCAGGCCCTGGTAGATCGCGGATCGCTTCCGGGGAGCGACCGGACAAGTCCGCCGCAGCTCGCGGCGCAGTTGGAACCGGCGGAAGATCCCGAGCGGTTCCGGCCGGCGCGGCCGGGATCGCCCTGGTGCTGTCGCGTAGACGAAATCGTCCAGACCAGGGCCGAAAACCTGCTCGCCGTAGCTGGCGATGGTGAGGTCGACCTCGCTGAGCAGGTCGAACAGGTCCCTCCACGCAGCGAGGTCGTCTGGCACGTCCAGCCCTGCGCGGTCGACCAGGTCCCGGATCTGGCGCTGTGCGCCCTGCAGGGCACCAGCCGCGAGCTCGTCGAGATGCACCAGCACTTTGCTGACATCGTCTGGGGTACGGATAGCGGCCTTCGCCCACGGCGACTCCCCGCGCCAGATCCTCAGCCCGCCACGATCCACGAACGTCCGAAGGTCCTCCCGCGCGGACTCAAGCTTCGACCGGTCAAGGTTCCGCAGCTCGGACGCGCGCAGGTTGTAGCCGCTGACGTCGCAATTCGGAAGCGCGAGGAGCTGCTCGATGACCTGAAACGCGCTCACCCCCCAGGGCTGCCGTACCTCGTGCAGCTCGGCCGGGTGCCGTTTCGCCGCAGCCCGGCGGCTGTGCAGGCGGCGGTGCAGCTCGTCGGTGTCGACGGGTGGTTCGCTGCCGGCTTGAGTGAGGACGTTGGCGATGCGCTGGGCGACCTGCCGTTTACTGATCTTGCGGTCGTGCAGGTCGAACACCAGATTGTCGAGCCCGACAACGCCAAGGCGGTTCATCACCGCTTCGATGGCCGCCCGCTTCTCGGAGACGAACAGCACGCTACGACCCATCGCGGCCATGTACGCGATGATGTTCGCGATCGTCTGACTCTTCCCCGTGCCGGGTGGACCCTCAATGACCACATGCCGGCCGGACAGCACCGCGTCGATCGCCGACTGCTGAGACGAGTCCGCGTCGTGGACCAGGAACTCCTTGGCCGGATCGACCCGATCGGCACTGGAGCTTGACCCTTGCGCTTGCTCAGTGCGCAACTGTTGCCGAGCGTCGCGGTCGCCCGCCATCGCGCCGATCACCGGATGTGATGCCAGCAGCTCGGCCGAACTACGCAGATCCTTGACCATGGCGAGCTTGTCGAAACTGAAGACGCCGGCAACCACCGCAGGCTCGAGCCGCAGAGACAGGCCGCTGGGAGCTACTGCCTCGGCGATCAGCTCGTAGGCGGCGCTCAACTGCTGGTCCGGGTCAGCGATCTCGGACAGCATCGCGCTCAGCTTCTCGCCGAGGGCGCTGACGTCCGCCTCCACGCCGTACTGCCGTTCCAGCGCGTACAGGAGGACGGGGTTGATCTCGGGGCACTCCGACAGCTCCAGCGTGAAGTCGTTCTCGGTCGCCGTCCTGCTGTCCAGCGCAAGCTGTTGGAGAATCAGCGGCGCCCGCAGCGGTTGCATCGGCACGGACCCCCGGGTGTACTGGCCGACCATGCAGAGCAAGCCGCGGGTCACCCAACCGGCCTGGATGCCCTGCTCCTCCTCCAGCTCGACCAGCTTCCGGCGGAGGCTGCGGGCAGTGTTGCAGGCGGTGTTGTGCCGGTCCTGGTCTGAGAACAGCGTCCGTAGACGAACTTTCTGTCCCTGGATCAGATCGGCGACCGCACCAGGAGCCGCCTCGGCGAGATCGAGGGTGGTGGTCTGTCGCTCCTTGAAGTAGAGCAGCGTGTTGCGCGGGCCGAAGTCGATCAGTTGGTCTGCCCATCGACCGGCGGCCTGCTGGATGAGGTTAAGTACATCGGGTTGGGTCAACAGCATCTTGTCTCCAATTCAGTCGATGTATGCCAGTGCTGATCCCCCTGGCCAATCGGCCCGAGGCAAAGCCCTCCAGGATAAGGCGCATGACGCGTGCATCTATGCATCGGTTTTCCGACAGCGGTGTCATCGGAACGACCCCACTCAGAAACCTGCACTGCCCTTGCCTGGCGTGCCGCCGCGCTTTGTCGATCCACCGAGCAGGTCGAGATGTTGCAATGCCGGGGCGGGGCTTCTTGGCGCAGCGGAAGCCACTCGCACAGGAGCTGGGTGGTGCGGGAAAGGCCGCGACGCGCAATCGCTCGCCCGAACCTGGTCTTCGATGCGTGGACGGGAAAGTCAGGGTCAGCGGGAGACTGCGGCTGGCGGCTTCGGCGCATCCGATGTGCGAAGAAGGTTGGTGGCATCGACGGTGGCACTGACCAGGGCGCACGTCGTCGCGGTGAGGGCGAGCCAGAACGCCACGGTGCTCTTCCAGTCCTCGGCGATCTTCACCCGTCACCACCTCGGTGACCTCCACTGCCTCGGCAGACCGACTCCGCCGACTACTCGGGTCAGGCGGACGACGCCAGCCGAACCGGGCGAAGAACTTGGCCCAGGTGTGGTTCGACCGGCCGCAGCCGAAGATCACTCCGTTGACCTTGCGTCCGCACCGGCCGCCGTTCTGGGTGGTCACGCCGCACATCGTCGGCGCCTTCACGGCGAGCAGCCAGGCCGGGATGGCGATCGCGATCGACGCCGACCAGGCGAGGCTGATGAGGTCGAGCGTGATGAGGTAGTAGACGACGCCGACGATGGCCAGCGCTTCAACGCCGAGGATCAGCATGGCCTGATCTCGCTTCAGCATGTAGGGGCCTCCGAGTCGTCAAGGAGCGCGACGATGTCGACGAGTTCGGTACGGAGCCGGGTCATCTCGGCTGCGGTGACGCCGAGTTCGTAGTGGTGGTGGTGTCCGGCGCGGGACAGCGCCCACCACAGGTAGCTGGCCCGGTGCCCAAGGTCGGGGCCGGCGTAGTGGGCGAGTAGCAGCAGCTTCGGCCGCTGCACCCGGGTCCGTCCGATCTCGGGGCAGACGCGAGCCCAGTACCGGTCCATCGCTGCTTCCAGTTCGTGGCGCAGCAGCCATGCGCACGCACGGGGCCAGGCTCCACGGGTGCCTCGGATGACGCTGCCGAGCATCCGGTCGGCGGTGGCGAGGTACAGGGACGTTGTCATCGCAACCGCCCCACGAGCGCAGCGGTGTTGGCGACCATCGCCCGGACGGGCATGCTCCGGTGGCCGTGGACCGCATCCGCCACCGCTTTGACCGTCCGGGTGGCCTGCGTGCCGTAGTCACGGTCGAGACGAGCGAAGAGCTCCGGTCGGGGTACGAGGCGGCCGAAGAGCCCGAGGCTGAGCCGGTCCTTGACGGTGTGCGCCCGACTGAGCCCTTCCTGGATCTGCTGGTAGGGCGTGCCGCGCCGATGCTCGGCGGCCCGGTAGCGATCCATACTCACCGACTCGATCGCGGACCGGCAGAACCCGGCGACCATTAGATACTTCGCCTCGTCCGCGATGTCCGCGGCGACCAGGGCGCGGGCATCGTCGAGGTAGCGGTCCGCCGGGTCGCAGACCTTGCGGACCTCGACGATCGAGCCCTCGCGGCGAGTGACCTCCCGGACGTCGGCCTCGACGTCGAGGCGACGGATCGCCTCCGGCAGCCGGTCATCGTGGGTAAACACGATGACCTGCCGGGTCAGGGCGATCTCCCGCAACACCTCGGCCAAGCCGTCGATCTTGGTGGGATCCATGCTCTGCACCGGGTCGTCGATGATCACGAACCGGTACGGGCTGGTCTCAGCGCAGGCACGGGGCAGGAAGACCGCGAGGCCGAGGGCGTGCAGCTCACCCTGGCTCATCACCGCGAGCGCGCTGGTCTCGACGCCGTCGGCGGCTACGGGGAACAGGACCCGGCGGGTGTTGTTCACCCCTTCCATCCGCAGCCGGCGCAGCTCGACGTTGCTCTCCTGCCGCAGCTTCTGCCAGATCCGGTCCGACTGGGCGACGAAACTGCCCAGCCGATCGGCACGCATCGCCTTCTCGGCGGTGTCGAGAGCCGCACGAGCCTTGGTGAGCAGAGCCAGGGCCGGTGCCTCGGCGCGGACCACGACCCCCGCGTCGACCCACCGGCGGATCGCGGCGCCGGGCTCGCGCCAGGCGTCGTGACGCTGGGCGAGCCAGCCGGCCGCCGCCTTCACGAGGGTGGTGTGCGCCGCGACGACACTGTCCCAAGCTGCCCGATCGGGGCCGAGCCCGGCGAGTGCTTCGCGCATCGCCGCGCTTTCCCCGGGGATGTGGGGTGCCAGCGCTGCGGCGGCCGGTTCCAGCAGCCGGTGGATGTCACCGAGCAGCCCGTCGACCGTACGCCGGGCGTGCGCGTGAGCCTGCTGGGCCGCGCGTGCTGCCGCGGCGACCGCAGCCATCGTGGCGAGTTCCTCTTCGGCCTGCGTACGCCAGTCCTGGTCCAGGGTCCCGACGCGGCACACCGGGCACGGGCCGTTCCCACGCTCGTGGTGCACGTCGAGCGCTGCCCGCAGCAGCCGAGCGCTGCGATCCGCGGCGCCGCTGTCGGTCGCGGTCGCCTCACGCATCGCCGCCGCAGACTCGGCGAGGGCGACCAGCGCCCCACCGAGGTCGGGCAAGTCCTGCTCGGCGAGCCGCCGGGCGGCTGCCGCTGCAGGTTCCTCCGACATGGCGGTGTCGCTGCAGGCCAGCTCGGCCAGCAGGCTCAGGTTTGCGCGGGACGGACGGGCACCGAGCGCGCTCAGGGCGTCGCGGGCACGGTCGTCGTCGATCTGGCCGAGCTGTTCGCGCAGCTCGGTGAAGGCCACCTTGAGCGCCTTGACCCGGTCGTCGTAGATCTTGCGCCGCTGCTGCAGTCGAGCGTCGGTGTCGCGTAGCGGCTCCATGCCGAGGATCGGCGCGATCGCGTCGTACAGTTCGGCCGGCTTCGCGGTGATGACCCGTTCGAGATCGCGGGCGGACAGGAACGGTCGGTACCTGGCGGCCTGACCGACCCACTGCGGCACCTGACCGGGCGGCATCGCGGCGCCGTCCGTGGTCGTGGTGACCGTCGCGGAGGTCAGATCGGTGGACCCGGCCGGCCAGGTGTACTGGGTCGCCACCTGCTGGCCGGAGTCGAGCCGAAGGCTGAGACGGATCTCCGACGCGCCGTCGTGGTGCAGGTTCCGCCAGCCCTCGCGGAAGGCCGGCGGGCGCTGCGCCCAGCGCAGAGAATCCTCGGTCAGCGCGTACTCGACGGCCTCGGCGATGCTGGACTTCCCGGAGCCGTTGCGGCCCACGAACACGGTCAGCCCGGTCTTGGGTAGCCGCCCGACCGTGACCTGCTGGCCGATACCGCGGAAGCCGGCAACCCGGACCTCTTCCAGGAATGCCTGCGGCGCGGCGTCGCTCGTCTCACCCGGTTCGGGCGACGGCGGAAGGGCTTCACCTCGCAATACGTCGTCGAGAACCTGCTCGCCGTGGAAGGCGGCAAGAACCAGGTCGTTGACCGGGCCGGGCACCTGGGACCGCTGGAGACGGTCCACAAGCTCCTGATAGAGCGTGAGCGTGTCGTTCATCAGACCCCCTGATGTCGTTGGCGCATCGAGGGAACCGCAGATTGATCGCCTACACTTCCCTACACGCTGTTATCCGGGGATAACAGATCTGTACTCGTCTTCGAAACTCCAGGGCTCGTACCGTGACCGCCAGAGCGAGGAGGTGAGCCGTGGAGACGGAGTTGATGTCGCAGCGCGAGATCGCGCTGCTCGCGCGAGTCAGAAAGCCTGCGGTCACGACTTGGCGCCGGCGGCACCCCGACTTCCCTGCGCCCGTGCCGGGCAACCATGGACAGCCCTTGTTTCCCGCGGACGCTGTCGTGTCGTGGCTACTCCGGACCGGGCTCGGCAACGCCGACCGGGACACCCTGCGTGCCGAGCGGTCCCTGCACACGCTGGCGGCGTACGCCCGGCGGCACGGCGGTCGACGCACGATCGTCGTCCTCGGCGCCGCTCTCTGCCTCCGCCATCTCACCGGCGAGCCACTGCCCGCCGATCCTCTGCTGATGGCTCGACGCCTCGATCCCGAGGACGAGTTTCTGCTGCACGAGTTGGCCGATGCCCCGGAACCGACCGGGCTCGCCCAACTGGTCGAGCAACTGATCGAAGGAGCCTTCGACCCCTGGCACAGCTGTCAGTTCCTGCTCAGCTCCGCCAACCGCCTCGGCTGGCCTGAGCTGACAGCGGATGCACTCACCCCGGAGACGGTGACCCTGATCCGTCGAGTGGCCGACGTGCCGACCCGGCTGCGCGCCCATCGCACCGTCACCATCGCCGACGGCAACGCGGGCGCAGGCGACCTACTGGCAGCGCTGGTGAACGACCAGGACCGCGACAATCTGCGAGTCAACGCGGCCGTCGCCGACGAGGAGCTCGCCCGTCTGGTGCGCCGGCAATTACTTCTCGCCGAGTTGCCCGAATTCCAGTTCGACGTGCGCGCCGATGAGCTGAACGAGGAGTTCGCCGAACCGGACCTCATCGTCACCCGACTCCCCTACCAGCCGGCGGAGAGCCGAAATGCCCTCGTCGACCTCGACCGGGTCGAAGCGATCGCCGATCTGTTAGGTCCGGGCCGTACGGCCATCGTCGTCGGTCCCGCCAGCAGCCTCGTCGACCAACTACGGGACGGGCCAGCGGCGTTACGGCGGTCTGCGCTGCTGAGTAGCGGCATCGTCGAGGCAATTGTGCAACTGCCGGGCGGCGTCTACCCGGCCAGGCCTGGGCATCGCGCCGCTCTCTGGCTGCTGACACGGGACCCGCTCCCCACCACCAAGGGCCGAGTGCTAATCGCCGACCTCAGCGGTCACGCCCTTGACCACACCACTGTCGAGTCCGCAGCCGAGGACATCCTCCTCTGGCGCGCGGAAGGGCACCGCAGAGACGGCCATGATCCGCGCACCGGCCGAATCGTCCTACTGGAGAGCCTCGACCTGCGCCGGGCTGCCGCGCTCCGGCCGCCCGGTCCAGCGTCAGTCACCCTGCGTGCCCGCCTGGCCGCCGACCGCCCCGCACTCGTCGGCGAGGTCGAGGGGCGTCTGACCGACGCTGAGCAAGAGGCCATCCGGTACGGAAAGGAGCACGGCTTCCTAAACCTCGCAGCGGTGCAGCGCGAGGGAATCAGGCCGAAGGAGCTTTCTTGCGAGGCGCTACGAACGGCTCGCCGGGTCCGCCCCCTCACCGGACACCGCCTGAACCCCGAGCATGTCGGCCCGCGGGGCCACCATCGGGTCATCGGCGCGACAGAGGTACTGGCGCAGTCGTCCAAGCGCTGGATGGACCGACTGACCCTCGCCGCGCAGTACCCGCAGGTCGCTCTTACCGAACCGGGTGACCTCGTGGTCACCAGCGTCCCCCAGTTCGGGGTTCTCCTCGATAACGAAGGCTTTTCGGTGATCGAGTTTCCGGCCAGCGGCCTACGTATCTCCTCTAGCGACCCGTTCACTCCCCGAGTACTGGCGGCACTCCTGGGCACTGCCCGCAACATGGTGCGCAGCCCTGGTGCAGTGCGGGGGCCGCGACTGATGGACGCCACGATCCCCGACCTGGCTCGTGAGGAGGCGGCCCGCTTGGACGAGGCGCTTCGCCGTCTGGAAGAACGCGAGCACCTACTGCAGCGGCAGGCCGACCTCCTGGCGGCGTTGCGCGAACTCATCGTGACCGGCTTCGCCGACGGCACCCTCACGACTCTGTACGGTACGAGCTCCTGAACGAGAGAACGGAACACCTAGTGCCCCCACGTAGACGTGCCAACGGCCAGGCCGAGCTCTTCGGCGTGTCCAGCACCAAGCAGATCCAAGACATCCTGTGGAAGGCCGCCGACAAGCTGCGCGGCTCCATGGACGCCGCCCAGTATAAGGAGTTCGTCCTCGGCCTGGTCTTCCTCAAGTACGTCTCCGACGCGTTCGCCGAGCGCCGCGACCAGATCGCCGACAGCCTCTCCGACATCCCGGAGAACCGCCGCGCCGAGTTCCTCGACGAACGCGACGAGTACACCAGCGCCAACGTGTTCTGGGTTCCAGAGAACGCCCGCTGGGACTACCTGGTGGAGAACGCCCCCGGCGGTGTCGGCGAGCTGCTCGACAACGCCATGGACGCGATCATGCGGGAGAACCCGGCGCTGACCGGCGTCCTCCCGAAGATCTTCAACCGGGACAACGTCGACCAGAAGCGGTTGAAGGAACTCGTCGACCTGATCAGCGATGCCCGCTTCACGGGCCACGGCGATCGGAAGGCACAGGACGTCCTCGGCGAGGTGTACGAATACTTCCTGGAACGCTTCGCCCGCGCCGAGGGCAAGCGGGCTGGCGAGTTCTACACCCCGTCCAGCGTGGTGCGGATTCTCGTCGAGGTGCTGGAGCCCTACGAGGGCCGGGTCTATGACCCGTGCTGCGGGTCCGGGGGCATGTTCGTACAGTCGAAGAAATTCGTCGAGGCCCGCGCCGGCCGAAATCACACCCACGACATCGCCGTCTACGGGCAGGAAGCCAACGAGCGCACCTGGCGGCTGGCGAAGATGAACCTCGCCATCCACGGCATGGACCCTGCGGGCATCGCCGACCGTTGGGCCGACACGTTCGCCGACGACAAGCACCCGGACCGGCGGGCCGACTTCATCATGGCGAACCCGCCGTTCAACATGAGCGACTGGGCGCGCAAGGTGGGTGACCCTCGCTGGCGCTACGGGACGCCGCCACAGAGCAACGCCAACTACGCCTGGCTCCAGCACATCCTCTTCAAGCTCGGCGACCGGGGCAGTGCAGGTGTCGTCCTTGCCAACGGCTCGATGTCCTCCAAGCAGTCCGGCGAGGGTGAGATCCGCCGCGCGATGGTCGAGGCGGATGTGGTGGCCTGCATGGTCGCCCTCCCGCCGAATCTGTTCCGCACCACCGCGATCCCCGCCTGCCTCTGGTTCTTGACCAAGGACAAGACCCCGCAAGGCGCCAAGGCGCTGACCGACCGGCGCCACGAGATCCTCTTCATCGACGCTCGCGCTCTCGGCACCATGGTTGACCGCACCGAGCGTGTCCTAACCGACGACGACATCGCCAAGATCGCCGACACCTACCACGCCTGGCGCGGCACCAGGTCCGCCAAGACCAAGGGTCAGACATACGAGAACGTGCCCGGCTTCTGCTACTCCGCGAAGCTCGACGAGGTGGCCGCCCACGACCACGTCCTTACCCCTGGCCGCTACGTGGGCGCTGCCGAAGCCGAAGAGGACCCGGACGCCGAGCCGCTCACCGACCGCATCGAACGCCTCACCAAGGAGCTGTACGCCCACTTCGACGAATCCGGCCGCCTTGAGACGGTCATCCGGGAGCAACTTAGGAGGGTAAATGGCTGAGTACGGCGAGATCGCAGCCGGGCTCCCACAAGACTGGCGGGTTTCCACCCTCGGTGAACTTGTCGAGGATAAGGGAATCTCATATGGAATCGTTCAGCCCGGCAATCATATCGCTCAAGGCATTCCAATCGTTCGGGTGAAGGACCTAAAGAACGGGCGGATCGACACAACCGATCCGATGCGCGTCGCCCCTGAGGTCGAGGCGGCATACGCCCGCACACGGTTGAGTGGAGGTGAGGTACTCCTCTCCTTGGTCGGATCGGTGGGAGAGTCCGCCGTTGCGCCAGCAAGCCTTGCAGGCTGGAATGTCGCTCGCGCCATCGGTGTCCTAAGGGTCAACAAATCCATCCCCGCACAATGGCTCAACCTTTGCCTCTCCACCGAACTAGCCCAGCACTACATCGGGATGTTCCTGAACACCACCGTGCAGGCAACTCTCAATCTAAAGGATGTCAGGCGCTTACCGATCGTCATTCCTCCAACAGAAGACATGAAGGCGATTACAGCTGTTCTGACTGCAGTGGATGACAAGATTGCGGTCAACGACCGCATCACCTCCACAGCCGACGGCCTTCGTTCATCGCTGCTGCAGGACGCACAGAAACAGAGGCCAGACGACTTCGTGGCCCAGCCTTTGTCGCAGGTTGCCGAGTTTATTAACGGCCGAGCCTTCACAAAAGATGCGACCGGGAACGGCCGCATGGTAGTCCGCATCGCGGAAATCAACTCCGGCCCCGGACCGTCAACCGTGTACAACGACATAGCGGTTGATGAGAAGCACCTCGCCCATCCCGGCGATATACTATTTTCTTGGTCTGGGTCTCTTACAGTCACGCGCTGGTTCAGACCCGAAGCAATTATCAATCAGCACATCTTCAAGGTAATCCCGCACGGCGACAATCCGAAGTGGATTGCCTTCGAAGCCGTGAAATCAAAACTAGCCGATTATCGCACCGTCGCCGCGGACAAAGCAACCACAATGGGGCATATTCAGCGACGCCACCTAGACGAAGAGGTGGTCGTGCCGATCCCTGAAGCCATCGACCGTCTCGACCGGCAGGCAGGCAGCCTGTGGCAGCGCGCGTTAGTAGCCGAGCAGGAGTCTCTGACGCTGGCCGCGCTGCGGGACAGCTTGCTGCCGGAGTTGATGTCGGGGCGGTTGCGGGTCAAAGACGCCGAAAAGTTTGTCGAAGAAGCGGTTTAGGTAGGTAAACGGTTCACGGGGAGGGGTTGTGATGGGTGCGGGTGGGTGGATGAACGAGGCCGACTGGGAGGGGCTCGCGCTGGATCAGCTCGGTGAGCTCGGGTGGGAGCCAGGTGCCGGGAAGGATTTCGCGCCGGGGTCGGGGCAGCGGCAGACTTGGGCCGATCTGGTGCTCGTCGAGGACCTGCGGGCCGCGGTCGAGCGGCTCAACCCCGACCTGCCGCCCACGGCGGTCGCCGACGCGGTCCGGGCCGCCACCGACGTCGCCTCCCGGGAGGCGTTCGCCGAGAACCGGGCGGCGCACGGGCGACTGGTCCACGGCGTCCGTTCCATTACGTACACCGACGCGTTCGGTGCCGAGCACAACCCCACCGTGCGCCTGGCCGACCTGGACGACCCCGACCGCAACGTCTACCGGGCGATCAATCAGGTCACGATCGTCGACGGCGACTTCCGGCGCCGGTTCGACATCGTGCTTTACCTCAATGGTCTGCCGGTCGCGATCGTGGAGCTGAAGAACGCCGCCGACGAGAACGCCACCCTGACGGGCGCGCACGCCCAGCTTCAGGCGTACCTCGCGGAGTTCCCGCTCGCCTTCCGGCATGCCGTCCTGTGCCTGATCTCCGACGGCATCACCGCGAAGTACGGCACCCCGTTCACCCCCTACGAGCACTTCGCGCCGTGGAACGTCGACGACGAGGGGGAACGGGTCGACACCAGCTCGCCGGACTACGACGGCCCGGAAGCGCTCACCGTCGCCCTCCACGGCCTGTTCAACCAACGGCGCTTCCTGGAGCTCACCGGCGGCTTCGTCAACTTCACGTCGAAGGCGAAGCGGATCGCGAAGGCGCACCAACACTTCGCGGTTGTCCGGGCCGTCGAGTGCATCGTGCGGGCTTCGCAGAGCGACGGGAAGGCGGGCGTAGTCTGGCACACCCAGGGCTCCGGCAAGTCCGAGGAGATGGTGTGCACGGCGGCGATGACCGCCCGTCACCCCGCCTTAAAAAATCCGACCATCGTGGTGCTCACCGACCGCAACGACCTCGACGACCAGCTCTTCGACACCTTCCTCGACAGCCAGACGCTGCTGGGCCAGGAGCCGGAGCAGGCCGACACCCGCGCCGAACTGCGGGACAAGCTGTCGAACCGCAACGCCGGCGGCATCATCTTCACCACGCTGCAGAAGTTCGGACGTACGAAAGAAGAGCGCGACGCCGGGAGGCCGCATCCGCTCCTTTCCTCCCGGCGCAACATCCTGGTGATCGTCGACGAAGCGCACCGCAGCCACTACGACAGCCTGGACGGTTACGCTCGCCATCTCCGCGACGCGCTGCCGCACGCCACGTTCATCGCCTTCACCGGCACCCCGATCGCCACCGCCGAGGTAAACACCCAGGCCGTCTTCGGCAACCATATCGACGTGTACGACCTCAAGCGTGCCGTTGACGACGAGGCGACCGTGCGGGTCTACCACGAGCCGCGGATCATTCCGGTGTCGCTGCCGCCGGACATCGACCCGGAGAGCATCGACGAGCAGGTGGAGAAACTCACCGCCAGTCTGGACGATGCGGAGCGGCGTAGGGCCGAGGCGTACGCGGCCACCATGAACACCGTCTACGGCGCCCCCGACCGAATCGATACCCTCGCGAAGGACCTCGTCGAACACTGGGAGAAGCGGCGGGAGCTGATGCGACCGCAGCTCGGCGGGCCGGGCAAGGCGATGCTGGTCTGCGCGACCCGGGAGATCTGCGTTCGCGTCTTCGACGCCCTTAGGGAGTTGCGACCCTGCTGGGCGGACCCTGCCGTCGACAAGGGCAAGATGAAGATCGTCTTCCATGGGGTGCCGAGCGACAAGGAGGTGCTACGCCCGCACCACCTGCGCCCGTCACAGCAGAAGACCATCCAGGCACGCGCCAAGGACCCAGACGACGAGCTGGAGTTGCTGATCGTCCACTCGATGCTGCTCACCGGCTACGATGCCCCGCCGATACACACCATCTACATGGACCGGCCGATGAAGGGCGCCAACCTGATGCAGGCGCTGGCCCGGGTCAACCGCCGGTTCCGGGAGAAGCAGGACGGCCTGCTGGTCGGCTACGCCCCGTTGACCGAGAACCTGCGCAAGGCGCTCACCGAGTACACGCCCAGCGACCAGGAGGACCAGACCCTCGGCAGGGAGATCGACCGGGCAATCAGCGAGGTGTACAACGAGATCGCTGTCATTGAGGCCATGCTGACCCCAGTCAAGTGGCGGAAGATCCTGGACGACGAGACCGACCCGACCCGCTGGCGCCGGGCGGTGAAGAAGGCCGCCAACTTCCTGCGCAACCCACGTACCCCCGGCAACGACGTCGAGCCCGGCACGAAGCCGCTGCACCGGCGATTCCGTGACTCGGCGGGCCGATTGGAACGCTTCTACACGCTCTGCGCGACCAGCCGCGACTTCGTTGAACGCGCCGGTGACATCCAGCGGATGCGCCGCGACATCCACTACTTCCGCGACGTCCGGGTCTGGATCGTCAAGGAGGAGGCCGCCGACCGGGAGGCCAAAGGCCTGCCCAACACAGCCGAGGTGGAACGCTACCTGTCCCAGCTCGCCGCCGAGGTGGTCGACGCCGCCGACATCACCGACATCTACGAGGAGGCGGGCCTCGGCAAGCTCGACATCACCGAGCTCAACGGGGTGGCGTTGCAGCGCCTGCAGGAATCGGAAACCCCGCACCTGGCCGCCGCGGCGTTGCGCCGGCTGATCGAGCGGAAGATGCGTGAGGTCACCAAGCACAACGTGGTCCGTCAGGAGCGCTTCTCCGCACAGCTCGAAGACCTGATGAACCGCTATATGCGTCAGCAATTGACCAGCGCGCAGCTGATCGTCGAGCTGGTCGAGCTGGCCAAGCAGGTGTCCGCAGACGCCCGCCGCGGCCAGCAATTCGACCCCCCGCTCAACCACGCCGAACTGGCCTTCTACGACGCCGTCGCCCAGAACGGGGCGGCCACGGAGCTCATGGGTGTCGGCACCCTGGCGGAGATCGCCCGAGAACTGGTCAAGTCGATCCAGACCTCTATTACGGTGGACTGGTTCTCCCGTGAACCGGTACGCGCCAAGCTCCGCAGCCACATCCGGCGCCTGCTGGCCCGCTACGACTATCCACCGGACCACGAGCGCGCCGCCGTCGACCTGGTCATTCGCCAAATGGAGACATTCGCCAATGAGTGGTCGCCCGGAGCGGCCGGGAGATAGCCACAACGAGCTCGCACCTCGGCCGGGTGGCAGGGGCAGCCGCGAACACCTACGTTGCTCCCCATTGGCTTCGGCCGAGCTTTTCCTGTCCGTTGCGAGGGCATTGCGGCGTTGGTGGTCGAAGCCGTAGCGGCAAGCCCTCCCGTCAGAGTCTGGCTACGACCTCGGCGGCGCAGCCCCAGGAGAGCGTGATGCCAGCACCGCCGTGGCCATAGTTATGAATCACCGTGACGCCATCAAGGCGCTCCTCTTCGACCCGGACGCCCGGCCGCGTAGGGCGTAGCCCGACGCGGTGCCCGATCACCTTTGCACCGTGGAGACGTGGTTCGACATCGCTGCACCGGGCGATGATCGCTACAGCAGCGCCCTGATCGGGCTCCCGGCTCCACTCGCCAGGCTGGGCGGTGCCGCCGAGAACCATGGTCTCGCCTTGCGGGTAGAAGTGCAGCAGGTCGGGAGACAGCCCGGTGTCTTCGGAGAAGAACTCGGTTATGCCAGGGTTCTCGACAATGACGAGTTGCCCGCGGATCGGGGTCAGCTCGGGATCCAGCACCAGGTCCCGCGCGCCCATGCCGGCGCAGTTGACGACAACAGGCGCGACCCCGGCAGCTTGCTCGAGTGCGTCGATCCGCCGGATCTCGACCTGACCGCCGCAGGCAGCGAACCGTTGTTCGAGGTAGCCGAGGTACGTAGGCATGTCGATAATCGGCGCGGTGTAGCGCCATCCAGCGACGAAATCGTCCGGCAGCTCATCCGCCTCGCAAAGCCGAAATCCGTCGAGCTGGTTACCCCACTCTGGTGGTGCGACGGGCTCGCGAGAGGCTTCGATGCCAGAGACGAGCCGTACGCCGGTCTGCGGGTCGGTGGCGAGTTGCCATAGCACATCCAGGGTCTGGGCACTCCAGACGCGTACCCGGTTGACGGGTTCGACGAGGTACGGACCCCACATCGCGCCTGCGGCGTTCGAGGTGGTCTGCTCGGGTGGCTCAGCGGCCCAGATGGTGACGCGTAGGCCAGCTTCGGCGAGGCAGATGGCGGTGGTGAGGCCGGATACGCCAGCGCCGATAACGAGGGCGTCGAGGTCGCGGCGGCTCATTGCTCGACCGTAGTGTCAGGTGGGCTGGCGCGCGAGGGCGTTCTCCAGGTCGGGCAGGAGGTCGGCGACGGCGTGGTTGCGTTGGCGGCGGCGTAGCTCGTGGGCGAGAGTGTTGAGCAGGGCCGTGCTGCGCGGTGAGCGGACCTGATCGAGGCGAGGTAGGGCCATCCGGGTGACGGCACAGGCATCGTCGAGTTTGCCATGAGCGGTGTAGCCGAGGGCGAGCCAGGCGCCTTCGTAGAGGGCTCGTCGCTGGTAGGGCACGTCCGGTCGGCGAGCGTATGCCCCGGTGCGCAGGAGTGCTTCGCCCTTGCGGAGCAGGGCGCGTCCGTCGATGCCTCGGCCGGTGGCGACGGTTTGGCGGCCGGCGAGGATCATCGCGTATCCGGTCTGGCAGTCGAGGTGGTTCGGGGTGAGGTAGTACATCCACTCGGGGTCGCGGTCGGGTTGCCGGGCGGCGAGCCGGTCGCGGGATTCCGTCCAGGCGCGTTCGCAGTCGTTGACTTGGCCGGCAGCGGCGTAGGCGTACGCGAGGCGGGACAGCACGGACGCCTGGACGCTCGCGGCGGATCGGCCGGCGACCCGGCGGGCGGCGGTGCCGAGACGCAGACCGTCGTCGGCGTCGCCGAGGGAGGCGGCCTGGAAGGACAGATCGGCCAGGATGTGCGCTTCCATGGAGCGGTAGCCGGCGTCGTGGGCGGCGCGAAGTCCGGTGAAGAAGTAACGCTGGGCCAGTCCGTGCTGGTCGGCGTCGAAGGCTTTCCAGCCGGCGAGTTGGGCGAGGTCGGCGAGGGCGACCAGGAGGCGGCGGGTGGTGGCGTCGGTGTGCCCACCGTCGCGGAGGACCAGGAGGACGGCGCGGACCTGGGCGCCGACGTAGCCGAGGCCAGCGGCTCCGCCTTGTTCGTCGTCGAGGAGTTGAAGGCGGGGCACGCTGGCTTCGATCTGTTCGACGAGTGGGTCGTCGGGTGCGGCGGCCGGGGGCGCGGTGCCCGCAGGTAGCTGGGCGTCCAGGTAGATGTTCACCGCCTGGGCGAGGGCGGCCCCGGATACGGAGAGAAACATCCTCCGGTCCACCAGACCTCCCAGCAGCCAGTCCTCGGCGACCAGCATGGTGCTCGCGCGGGTCCACGGGCCGTCCATGCCGGTGCTGGCCGTCATTACCAGAGTGCCATCTACCGCGCCGGGTCGCCCGTGCCAGAGGTCCCCGGCGGTCACGACGCGGCCGAGTCGGCGGGAGAGGACGTACGCGGTCAGCGCCGGCAGCGGTGAGCGCGGAACTCCGCCGGCATCGCGCCAGTGGTAGGGCGCGGTCTCGGCGAGCGTGCCGGCACCGAAGAGTCGGTTGATCTCACGGGCGAGGGTACGCGGGGTGAGCCCGGCCTCGGCCATGAGCGCGGCGAGGGTGTGGTTGGTGCGGTCGGGACGCGAGGCCATCTGCTCCTCCGCAGGGTCGACCGACAGTATCGCGGAGGTATCCCCCCGTGGTGGTGCTGTCGGTCGATGAATTGACGGTGTTGACGCTTCTATCCCCTGCCCGGGATGGGTTGGTCCGGGGTCTGCTGGACGTGGCCCCGCCGGCGTACCGCCATCAATGGCTGCGTCGGCGGGTGATCCGACCGGCGAGCGGAGGACCGATGCGCACCTCAGCGATGACCCAGGCGAGGCCGCCGTGGGAGTGGGAGTTCGACTGGCACCTGACAAACCGCTGCAACTTCTTCTGCGAGTACTGCCACCCGCAGATCCGGTTCGTGCTCAACCGGAAGCATCTCGACGAGCCGGCACCCGAGCTGGTGGTACGGCGGTTCGACGAGTTGGGCAAGGTGTGCCTGGTGCACATGTCCGGCGGCGAGCCGTTCATGTACCCGGGTTTCGTCGAGCTCTGTGAAGGGTTGACCAACAACCACTTCATCAGCATCAACACCAATCTCGCTTCCGACGACGTGCAGGGCTTCGCCGACAGCGTTCCGGCCGAGCGGGTGGCAAAGATCGTGGCCGCGATCCACCAGCCGGAGCGGGAGTTGCGCGGGCTGGAGCTGGACGCGTACGCCCGCAACTATCTGGTCCTGCGGCGGGCCGGGTTCGACGTGACGGCGCTGTACGTGCTGTACCCGCCGCTGCTGCCCCGACTGGCCGGCGACCTGACACGGCTGCGGAACCTGGGTGTGGACCACGTGCGGGCCAAGGTGTTCAAGGGCGTTCACCAGGGTGTGCGTTATCCGGAGGGTTACACCGAGGATCAGAAGGCGCTGGTCCTGGCCAACTCCGGTGAGTACGTGTTCAACCGGCCGTACCTCGACGGCATGCTCTCCTTCCGCGGCCAGGCATGCACGGCGGGGGTCACCTCGTTCAAGGTGACCGTCACCGGCGATGTCCGCCGCTGCGCCTCCGTGCCGACCGGCTACGGGAACCTCTACGACGGCACCTTCCGGCCCGTCCACGTCAACGAGGCGTGCCCGGCCAAGCGGGTGCTGGTCCTGTCGCAGTGCCTGTCCTACCTGGTCGATCCGCCATCTCGGGCGGACACCGACGCCGACGACCTCTGAGCCCGAGGGACCTCTTCACATGCAGATCTCGATTCGTCATGCCTGCGTGGCACCCGACGACCAGCCCTTCGATGTGGCCGAGCGCAAGGGCGTCGGACATCCGGACAGCCTGGCCGACCTTGTCGCCGACGCCTTCTCCCAGCGGTACTCGTCGTGGTGCCTGCGCGAGTTCGGGGCGATCCCGAACCACTGGGTCGACAAGGTGAACCTGGTCGGTGCCGCCGCCGACGTTCGCTTCGGTGGCTTCGACATCCGCAAGCCGGCCGATTGCTACCTCTTCGGAAAGATCACCGACCGGGTCGGTGGCGTCGAGGTGCCGGTCGAGGAACTCTTCCGCGACGTGGTCCTGGACGTGCTTCCGGCCGCGCTCGGCGACGGTCGGATCCTCGAACACCTACGCCTGCACATCAACAACACCCGAGGTAGTGCGGTCGACCACGATCCGAGTTTCTATCGCCCCGGCACGGCACGAGACATCCACAGGGTGCTGGAGGTCGAGACGGTTTCCAACGACACCGTCGTCTGCGTGGGCACCAGCCGGCGAGGACTCGCCGCCGACCTCGCGGTGGGACTGGAACGTCGACTCACCAGCGCCGCCTTCCGGCAGTCCGTCCCCACCGCCGGCACGGACGTGAAGGTCATGGTCGTACGCATCGGCTCGATGCTGGAGGTCACCGCCGCGCTGCCCATGCACCCGGAATCGGTCGGTTCGTGGGCGGCGTACCGGGACGCGCTCAGTGAGGCGCAGGGGGTCGTCTCGGCCGAGTTGAAAGCGCTGCTCGACCAGGATGAGCGAGCGCGGGACGTCACCGGCCTGGCGTTGCACCTCAACACGAAGGATGTGCCCGGACGCGGATACCTGGCACCGTTCGGCACCTCGCTGGGCAAGGGCGACTGCGGTGCGGTCGGCCGGGGCAACCGATACAGCGGGGTCATCGAGCCGCTGCGGCCGGCAAGTGGTGAAGCACCCGCCGGCAAGAACCCGGTCCACCACAGCGGGAAGATCTACACCACCGTCGCCGCCGAGGCCGCGCGGCGTGTGCTGGCAGAACTGTCGGTGTACGCCGAGGTCACCATCGTCGCCCGCAACGGTGGCGACCTCGATACCCCCGCTCACGTCCTCGTCTCCGTCGACCGCGCCCTCGACACCGCGACCACGGCTGCCATCGAAGAGGTCGTCCGGCGGGCGATCTCCACCACCGTGACCTTCGCCGCCCGGTTCCTCACCGTCTCTCCGCTGGCCCGCTTTCGCGACGGAGTCCGCCTGTGAGACCACCGGCCCTCTCCGACGTGCACCGGCGGCACATCGCACGGCTGCGCGCCCAACCCGCCACCGTCGATGCGGAAGGGCTACGCATCGGGGCGCAGTACGTCATGTTCTTCGCCGAGGCGGACCTGATGCGTGAACACGCACTCCTGCTCACCCGAGGATGCAGCCGGCCACGCGTGCTGGAGGTCGGCCTCGGTCTGGGCGTCTTCGCCACCCAACTGGGCCGCGTCGACTCGTACACCGCGATCGAGCCGCACCCGGGCGTCGCCCTGCTGGCCCACGATCGGGTGCTCGACCACTTCGCCGCGCCCGTACGCGTGCACGCCGAACCCTGGCAGTTGGTGTCCCTGCCCGCCGGGGCGTTCGACGCCATCATGTACGACACCTGGCCGCCGGACGGACACGCAGATGCCGACTTCGCGCAGTTCGTAGCCCAGGTCGCGATCCCCTGCCTGCGACCGGGTGGCCGGCTCAGCTTCTTCCACAGCGGCACCTCGATCAGCCCCGCCCGCCGGCAGGTCCTCGACCGGCACTTCGCCGAATGGACCACCCACCCCTACACGATGCCGGCCGAGCAGACCCCACCGCACTGGACCAAACCCACCCGCGACTTCCTCATCCCGATCGCCACGAAGGGCGGTAACGCATGACCTCGCCACTCGCGCCGGCCATCTCCGCGCAGCAGGTCGACCGCTTCGCCAGCCACGGATACCTCGTCCTACCCGACCTGATCCCCGCCGCCACGATCCAGGAACTGCGAGTCGAGGCCGACGACCTCCTCGACCAGCGGCTCGCCCAGATGGTCGCCACCAGATCCGCCGACCCTCGGGTGACGTGGTGGCGCCTCCCCGACGGCACCCCGTACGTCCTCAAGGTCAAGCCAGTGGTCGACCTGTCCCCGACCGCCGCCGCCGTGGCCGACGATTCCCGGCTCTGCGGAGTGGTCGGAGACCTGCTCGGCGCTGCGATTCCGACCTTGATGGACAACAAGCTCATGTTCAAGCGGACCGTCGACATCTCCGCCGGGTGGGCGACGTTGCCGGTCCTCGGCGAAGAGGTCCGCAAGCACACCGACGCCGCCTACTACGCCGCCCGTGGCTACCCCCGGGTGCTCACCGTCGCCGTCTGTCTCGACCCCTGCACGGCAGCCGCCGGTGCGCTGCGGGTCTGGCCCGGCAGCCATCGACGAAGCATCGAGATGGCCCCGACCCTGAACCAGGGGCCTGTCGTACCCGACCAGGACGCCCCCGACGACGCAGCCGTGACCCTCGTTGCCAAGCCCGGCACCGTGCTGATCTGGGACGCCGCACTGGTCCACGCCAGCGGACCGAACACCTCCGGCCATCCCCGCCGCCTGCTCGTACTCGGCTACAGCCCCACATCGGCGGGCAGGTCCCGATGAGCAGAATCCTCGTCCTCGGCGGCACCCGCTTCATCGGCCGCCACATCGTCGAGCAGTGCATCACCCACGACGACGACATCACCCTGCTCTACCGGGGCCGGTCCCCGTCACCGTTCAGCGGGATCGCCCGGCACGTCCTCAGCGACCGCCGGGCGCCCACCTCCGAGGCAGCAGCCGCACTGGCCGAACCGTGGGACGCCGTCATCGACACCAGCGCACAGGACCTCGAGGACCTCCGCGCCGTGCTGCCACTCCTCGGCGACGTCGGCCGGTACGTCCTCATCTCCAGCTGTGGCGTGTACCGCCGCGACCCTGGCAGCAACGGCCTCACCGAACGCTCACCCACCATCCCCGCCGACGCCGCCCACCCTGTCCGCGCCTCCGCCACCCGCAAACTGCGCTGCGAGCGCTACCTCGAACGACGCTTGGCCAGCATGGCCGTACCACTCCTCATCGCCCGCCTCGGCCTGGTCATCGGCCGACACGACGACAGTGAACGCCTCGCCTACTGGCTCGAACGCGCCCTGCGCGGCGGCGACGTCCTCGTCCCGATGCCCGACCACCAGCCACTTCAACTCGTCGACGCCGCCGACGTCGCCCGGTTCATCCGCACCGCCATCGAGCAGCAGCTGACCGGGATCGTCAACGTCGCCGGCCCCACCACCACCGCCCGCGTCCTAGTCGACACCGTCCTCACCCACGCTGGCCGCTCCGTCACCGCATGCCGCGTCGGCGAGGAGTTCGCCCTCACCCACGGCATCCGCCCCTGGACGGAGATCCCGCTCTGGCTCCCCGCCAGCAGCCCGGAAATCGCCCTCATGTCCGTCAACACCACCCGCGCCGTCAGGGCCGGCCTGACCCACCGCCTGCTCAAAGACTCCATCGCCGAGGCCCTCACCTGGCAGGCACTGCGCCGCCGCTGGTCCCAACGCTGGCTCGACCGGAGCCGCGAGCAGCATCTCCTGCGCGAGTGGCACGGGTGAGCGTCATGCTTCCGTACACCCAACCCGCGCCCTACCACTCGCAATGGGGCGAGGACCGCTGGATCGCCGAGAACCTCCGGTTGCCCGCTCACGGCGTCTTCGTCGACATCGGCGCCGGCGACGGCGTACGCGGCAGCAACACCCTCTACGTCGAGAACCTCGGCTGGCGCGGTCTCTGCGTCGACGCCGATCCCCGCAACCACCAGCGCCTCCGCCAACGCTGCTGCGCCGTCGACACCTGCGCCGTCTCGGCCACGCCCGGCCTGTGGCCGTTCGGCATGTACCGCCACAAGCCCTCCTGGTCCGGGCTACACCGCACCGGCACCGACTACCAGGAAATCGTCATCACCTGCCGCACCCTCGAAGACCTCCTCGACCAGTGGTGCATCAACCACATCGACCTGCTCAGCATCGACGTCGAAGGCACCGAACTCGACGTCTGGAACTCCTTCGCCCCTGACAGACACCAGCCCGAAATCGTCATCATCGAGTACGACGACAGCCACCCCGACCGATATCGCCGTAAGATTCACGACCGGTTGGGGCGGGAGACCTACGAGCTGGTGCATACCACCCCGGCGAACCTCGTCCTGCAGCGCACGGACCACTCCGGGCGGCATCGCCGATGAGCGTCCGAGCGCACGTCACCGATCATCTGCCTCCCGGCGCCCGGATCATCGTGATCTGTGGCCGGGCCGACGACGCATCGGCATGGCGGGAACTACTCGGCTCGCACCGATGCCTCGCCCTCGCTCTGGATGACGTTCCGCCGCAGGCGCTTTCCCGTCCGATACGAGGTGCCTCCGACCAGCTCGCCTGGCAGCATGACGCCATCGCGGGCCTCGACGGTTCAGGCTGGCTCGCCGCCCTGGCCGATGCCTTCGACCCTGAGCACAGTGCTTCGCTCCTGTTACCCGACCCGCTCGACCCACCCCGAGCCGGCGACCGGCGACGCATCGGGGCGCGGCAGCCCGCGTGGCGGATGTTCGAGGACAAGACGACAGTGGACGCGCTCTGGGACGCCGCCAGCATCCCCCGCGCACCCTCGATCATTACCGACAACCCTGCCCGCCTGGCGGAGCTAGGAAGGCTTGTCGACCAGGGCAGCGGCGTCGTCTGCTCCTACCAACCCATCGGCACCGGCCCGACAGCGGGCGGCGATGGAATCTGGTGGTGGCGCGACGGAACCCCACCGGCACGAATGCCCACCGACGAGGCCGGATCATGGCGCATCCGACTCATGCCCCTACTCGAAGGAACCCCGATACGCCTGCACGGCATGGTCCTCGGCAGCGCCGTGATCCCGTTCCCGCCCATGGAACTCGTCACGCTTCCCCGCCCCGAACACGGAACCTTTCTCTGCGCCGGCGCCGTACCCACCCTCAGCCACGCCGCCGACCTCGTCACCCAGACCACCCGTCTGGGAGCTGGCCTACGCGCGCATCTCGGCTACCGGGGCGGGTTCTCCGTCGACGGCATCCTCACCGCCAGCGGGTTCCTACCTACCGACTTCAACGCGCGGCTGACGTCCGCCATGGAAGCGGCACCCACCGGACTTCGCGTCCAGCTCCACACGGTCAACCTGCTCGCACGCGAGTACATCGAGCCCGACCTCAGTGCTGTACCACAACTGGCGGCGGAGACTTTCGCGGCCAGCACCACCTACACGCTCTTCGGTGCTGCCACACACGTCGGCCGGACGAGCCCCCGCGAGACGGCAGCCCGTTGGCGCGGCGATCGACTGGTCGCTGCCCCAAGCGGTGCCGCAGACGGCCGTCTCGTTATTGCTCCGTCCCCGCGTGGCTGGCTGCTGACCGCGACCCTCGCTCCCGACCGGCTTCCGAGCGGTAGCCGCGTCGGCCCCTGGGCGCCCGAGGTGTTCCGGCTCAGCGACGAGGTGTTCGGCACCAACTTCGGCAACCTCGCCCCACCCTTCGAGGTGTCTGGTCTACTTCCGAGTCAGGTGCATAAGGCCAGCTGCCACCGGTGATCAAGATTGAGTTGACCGGCGGGTCGATCCGCCGGTCGCAACAGAGATCAGCTCAGGCGGTCGAGTGCGGCCCGCAGGCGAGCCAGGGTTCGCTCACGCCCGAGGATCTCGATCGACTCGAACAGCGGCAGACCGACGGTGCGCCCGGTCACCGCCACCCGTACCGGTGCCTGCGCCTTACCGAGCTTGAGCCCTCGCTCGGCACCGATCGCCTCCAGCGAAGCCTTGAGCGCCTCGGCCTGCCACTCGCACGTCTCGTACGCCTCGACCACGGCCGCCAGCAGCGCCGGGGCATCGACCTTCATGGCCTTCGCCCACGCCGTCTCATCGGTGACCGGCTCGTCGAGGAACAGGAAGTCGACCATCGGCACGATCTCGGAGAGCACCGCGATCCGGGTCTGCGCCAACTCGGCGACAGCGGCGAACGCCTGGGCGTCGTACGCGTCCGGCCGCCACGGCGTGGTCTCACCGGTCAGCCACGGCTGGCACGCCTCGACGAACGCCTCCACCGACAGAGCCCGGATGTAGTCCCCGTTGAAGGCACGGAGCTTCTTCACGTCGAAGAACGCCGGCGAGGGGTTGACATCCTCCAGCCGGAATTCCGCCACGATGTCGTCCCACGGCAGGATCTCCCGGTCGCCGGAGGGTGCCCAGCCGAGCAACATCAGGTAGTTGCGCATCGCCTCTGCGAGGTAGCCCTCGGCGCGGAAATCCTCCAGAGCGACCCGGTCGCGGCGCTTGGAGAGCTTCTGGCGCTTCTCGTTGACCAGGATCGGCGCGTGCACCCACACCGGCGGCTCTGCGCCCAGCGCTTCCCACAGCAGTTGCTGCTTCGGCGCGTTGGGCAGGTGCTCCTCGGCCCGGATTACGTGGGTGATGCCCATGACCATGTCGTCGACCACGTTCGCCAACAGGAACACCGGCGAGCCGTCGCCACGGGCGATGACGAAGTCCTCGATCAGGGCGTTCTCGAACGTCGGCTTACCGCGCACCAGATCGACAATCACAGTCGAGCCCTCATCGGGGGTACGGAAGCGCAGCGCGCAACCGTCCCCGGTGGGCAGACCACGGTCGCGGCAGTAGCCGTCATAGCCCTTGTGCTCGCTGCCCGTACGTGCGATGACCTGACCCCGAGCGCAGTCGCAGTAGTAGGCGAGCCCGGCGGCAAGGAGCCGATCGATGGCCTCGCGGTGATGCTGCACGTAGTCGGACTGGAACAGCGGGCCTTCGTAGTCCTCTGGGCCAACGCCCAGCCACGCCATTGCGTCGACGATGCCCTGCACCCATTCGGGCCGGTTGCGGGCGGCATCCGTGTCTTCGATCCGCAGAACCATCGTCCCGCCCGACTGTCGGGCCAACACCCAGTTGAACAGCAATGAACGAGCATTGCCGACGTGGAACATCCCAGTCGGCGAAGGGGCGAAACGGACACGAACCGCAGGACTACTCACGGCCCACAGCCTACCGGGCACGCAACGATCACCGGCGCTGATATCCGCCCGTCCACACCCGCCAACGGGCGCGCCAGCAGATAAATCTGACAGCGCCTCCCGACGCGGGCGTTCCCGAGTTGACAAGCTGCGCAGCGACCGCGAGGGATAGCGGTGTACCTTCGCGGTCGAGTCATGCCGGGCTTCCTACTCAGTCCCACGATTGGCGACGGCCCGTCCCGCTGGCGCCGCCGATCGCGGGGCACCTGACCTCGCCGCACCGATCAAGATCACCGGAGGGCAGCGCTAATGATCATCGCTCCGCTCACGGTCGACCGGATTTCCGACCTCGAGAAACTGTTGGCGCTCGGAGAGCCGTACATCAGGCTGCGGGCCTCATCGGACTACTGGCTGTACGCCACGCTGTTCGGGAACACCTGCCCGATCGCCATCGTCGACGGGCAGGTCGTCGGCAACGTGATCGCCTTCCGAAGCCAGGTCGACCCGTCCGAGATCTACCTCCAGGACGTAATGACCCACCCGAACCACCGCCGCGCGGGGATCACACGGGCGCTCATCGAGGAGGTGCATCGCCAGGCATCCCTCTGGGCATGCCAGCGCCTCTTCCGCACCTCGGAACCCGACAACCAGGCCGCGCACCGGGCCTGGCTCGCCCTGGGCTTCACCAACGTCCCCGGCGATGCCGTCGAGCACGGAGTATCAGTGATCCACGACTACAAGGGGCCAAGGAAACATCGCGCGGTGTACGAACGGCGAATAGAAAGCTGACGTCGCTGCTTCGTCTTATGCAGCCCGGGCGAGGCTCAATCCTCTACAGGGGCGATGTACTCCGCTTGGGTGCACCTACTTGCGCCACCAGGTGGCTCGGCCGCGCATGCCGTGGTGCCAAGTATCGGCTTGGTGTCGGGTGTTGTCGATGGCCTGTTGGTCGCGGTCGGAGCGGTATTCACGGCGGGGTTCGTGTGGGCTCCAGTCGCCGATGAAGGGCCGTAGGTCGCCGGGCTTGGGCTCGATGTCGAAGTCGATGTCGGCGAGGGCCCGGTCTCCTCGGGTTGGGTCGAGGCGGTCGGCGGCGGCTCGCGCCCAGTCGATCCATCGGGTGCGGTTTGCCGAGTGTGCCGGTTCGTCGGGCGCGGTTTGTTCGAGGGCGTCGCAGAAGGCGCGGATCTCGTTGGCGGAGGTCCAGGAGTCGTAGGCGCGCCGGAATGCCTTCTTGCGCAGGAGTTCGGCGGCCTGGGGGTGAGCCTCGTCGATAACCGCCTGCCAGCGGCGACGCTCTTCGGCCTCCTGCCGCTCGATCTCGGCGACGCGTTCGTCGTGGGCGCGCTGGGCGGCCAGCTTGGCTTCCTCGTCAGCGGCGACGCCGGCCTCGACGTCTCGAATGATTCGGGGGAGGCGTTTCTCCAGCGTGGTGCGTTTGTCGTCGGTCCAGGTGTCTTTCTTGTCCCAGCCAGCCGGGCGATCTCCAGCCGCAGGCGGCCGGAGGCGACCGTGTCGGTCTTGGGGATCACCAGCCACCGGTTGCGTCGCAACTGGCGGGTCTCCTCGGCGGTGGGGACGTGGGGGATTTCGTCGTACTCCTCGACCAGGCTGACCCTTCGGCGGGTCTTGTCGACCTGCAGGTAGACGGAGGGGTTCTTGGTCTTGGTGTTCACTCCGACCCGGTGGCCTCGTCGTCGGGCTTCGGCGGCGAGGCCACGGATCAGTTCCAGCGCCCTGGGGACGGATGCCTCCGTGACTTCCAGCCTGGCTGGGTTCTTTTCGAGGGCGGCGAACACGAGGTCAGGGTCGGCGGTGACGCGACGGGTGTTGAGTCGGATCCGGTTCCAGTCCGTCTCGTCCGGGTTGTTGTCGTTGGACAGGCGGATGATCAAGTCGCCGGCGGCGCGGCCGGTGTGCTTGAGGTGGAATCCGGTGGGTACGAGGCTGTGCTGTTTGGCGGCGTGGATGACGCGCCGATACCAGGCACGTTCCTCGGGATCGGGACTCTCCACACGCACGGTTCCGCCCTCGGCTTGGAGGCGTTCGACGAGTTGTCGGGCCTGCTCGACCGTCACGGTGGCGGGGGACGGCGTCGAGCCGTCCATCTCGCTGGGGTCGTCGGTCCCTGAGGGGGCCGGGGTCGGCTTGCCTTGCTTGGCGGTGGCGGTGGTCCGGACGCGCTGACGGGGTGGCGTGGTGTCGCCCGAGAGACGGTCGGGGTGGTCGGGGTGGATGCCGTTGTCGAGGTAGAAGCGGCCGGCGTCGGTGATCTGGGCCCGCCACACGCCACCTCGACGGCTGATGTCGACGAGGCGACGGGTCTGCAAGGCCCGGGCTGTGTGACGCTGGTCGGCCCCGTCGGGGCCGCTGAGGTCGTCCCCGTCGCCGATTCGCCGCAGCACCAGCAGTTGATGTTCCTTCAGCGGATCCCATCTCTGCATGCTGTCGACCTTCGACGGCTACGACCTGATCCGCAAGGAACGACACTCACTACTGCATGGAGACGGGCGGCAGTGCCCCGACCAACTGCAGACGGTCCTACTCGCTGACCGCCTCCGCCCGCATCGCCTGAATGATGAGAAGACCGTCCCAAGGAGTGAGTGGAACAGCAGGGGATTTCGCGGTGGCTGGGCGGACGCAGAGGTACTGCCGGTCATTAGAGGCGATGGTCCTGGACTCATCCGGGCTGACGGCGCAGGGCGCGCGGGTTGCCCGTCGAATTCGGGGTTGACTCGGCGGGTGGTGCCGGGGCGTACTGGTTGTGCGTTCTCGTGCCGGCGCTTGGCGCGGTGGGCAATGGAGAGGCAGGCTTTCCCGGAGTTGGGGTGCCTGCTGTCCTTCGTGTCGACGTCGGGGGCGTGGAGTGATGGGAGGACCCACATGAAGGTTCGGCTGTCGGCGAGTTGAGCCGCCGCTTCACCTCGGGCGCTCTGCGTGTGCGCTGCTGGTGACTTCTGCCCCCGTGTGGCCCTGCTGACCCTGTCCCGTGTCCGCTGCTGAGCGTGGTCTGCCGTACAGGCGCGACGCGCGTTCTGCCCTTTTTGCCTGCCCCTGCGCGGGTTTCGGCTTGTTCGTTGATTCGTCCACAGTGTTTCTACGACCTCTGCGTGCGAATGAGGTCCGCCCGGCCGGGCGTCACCCGGCAGGAACACGCCTGCCCGGAAGCGTGGTCGCAGGCGGTCTTCCCGGGCGGCCTTCATTCACCTACCTCGAAACCTACGACCATTCATGGAGCGAACGAAGCGACTTCATTCAACATCAATTTGGCGGGGCTGGCGGCGGTGTCCGTCGAGCCCGCGGTTCCGGTCCGCGCTGGCCTGGCCGTCTCGGCTGGGGCTGTGCGCGGGCTGTCTGTCGACGGGTGGTGGGCCGTTGGCGAGACCTGAGCATCGACCGGATGACTGGTCCGGCGAACTGCGGTCGGGGCGGGAGCGGCTGGAGGATCGCGTCCAGGTGCTGATCATGCTGTTGATCGGTGGCGCGGCGGGCGCGGCGTCCTTCCGTCACGTCCATGACGTGGCCGCCGCTCACGGGCAGCCGGGTTGGCTGGCGTGGGCAGACGCTGTCGTGCTGGAGTTGACGTCGATCGCGGCGGGCCTGGAGCTGCGCCGTAACCGGCGGTTGGGCAAGAGCGTGGCGTTCCCGGCGACCGTGTTAACGGTGGCGGTGTTTTTGTCTCTGGCGGCTCAGGTGGTCGGGGCGGAGCCGTCGGTGATCGGCTGGATCGCCGCCGCGTTGCCGGCGCTCGGCTTCCTGGCGATGGTGAAGATCGCCCTCGGCCGCGCCGACCCTGCCCCGCTCCACCAAGGGACCGCCCCGCCAGCCCCGAGCAACCGGTCCGAGCGGTCCGGGTGCTCCGGGCCCGTTTCCGGCACCGATGCCACGGTCCCGGACGCCGCTGAGACGGTCCCCGGACCGTCTGCGCCGGTCCACGCCGGCACGGCGACGGTCCCGGACTCCGCCCCGGCGGTCACCGCCACCGCTGTGGGCGGGCAGTCGACGGTCCCGGACCGCCGCAACCTCCACAGGCGGGTCCGGGACGGTGGGCCGGAGGTCGCGGCGTTGGTCCCGATCGCCCGGACCGCCGCCCGTGCTCTCGCGGCCCAGGGGACACCGTTGTCCCGTAAGGCCCTCGCGCGACAGCTACGCGCTGACGGGCACCAACTGTCCAACGCCACCGCCTCAGCGCTCGTGCGTGTCCTGCGCGCCGAACCCACCCCGCCCCGACAGCTCTCGCCGGATCTGTCCCCAGCGGATATCGCGTGACAGAACGCGAGTTCTGTCAGTCGAAGCCCTTCGCGGGCCCGGTCAGGTTCTGTCAGGAAGTCCGTGTCTGACAGAACCTGACCCGATCCGACGAGCGTGCGCCCGCCGTCCGTCTCGCCGGTACGACCAAGGTGCACCATCCAACACTTCCGATCAAGGAGCATGAACGTGTTCACCCAGCTCAACGTTCACTATCCTCACGTCGTGCGAACCATCCGCGGCGGTGCCAGCCCAGTGATGATCGGGCGGGAAAGCGAGCTGCGCCGGTTGGCGCAGCTCGCTTCGGCGCGTGAGCCGGCGGTTGCGCTGATCGCGGGCGAGCCGGGCATCGGGAAGACCCGGCTGGTGCACGAGCTGCTGACCACCGTGTCGGCGGAGACCGTCGTGCTGGTCGGCCAGGCGGAACCCGGCTCGCTGTCCCGGCCGTACGAGGTGTCCGTAGGCCGCCGTCCTCCTCGGGGTCGATCCGATCCGCGCCGTAGCGCCGACCGACGCGGTTACCAGAAGGTGCCCTGGGCTCGACAAAGTGCTCTCTTCCGGGCCTGACGTCTTCCTCGTACGGTCGGTTCATGGCTGTTCACTTGATCGATCCACCCGGATTGCCCGAGATCCCGATCTACAAGCAGGTGTCGGTGGCAACGGGTTCGAAACTTGTCCACATCGCCGGTCAGGTCGCGTGGGGAGGCGGTGACCTGGCCACACAGGTCGAACAGAGCTACCTCAATGTGGGCACGGCGCTGGCCGGCGTCGGGGCTACGTTCGCTGACGTGGTCAAGCTGACGATGCACGTGGTCGACTGGGAGCCCGGGCTCATGCCGCAGGTGCTGGACGGGATCGCCCGCGCCTCGGCGAAGTTGGGTGTCACCATCGAGGCGCCCGCATCACTGTTCGGCATCGTGGCCTTGGACGTCCCCGAGCACCTGGTCGAGATCGAGGCGACGGCCGTGATCGACTAACCGCATCGATCAACTCGGGAAGCGTGCGCGCGAGTCCTCGATATGGCTCAGGTATGTCTGGGTCCAGTCGCACATGCCGTCGACCACCTTGCGTAGCGCCTGGCCAGCCTCGGTGAGTGAGTAGTCGACGCTGGGCGGCACAGTCGGGTGCACGGTGCGCTCGACCAGGCCGTTGCGCTCCAACGTACGGAGGTTCTGCGCCAACACCTTGTGGCTGATGCCGCCCACCTCGCGGCGTAGCTCGTTGAACCGCATGGTCCGCAGACCGAGAAACTCGATGATCAGAAGAGGCCACTTGTTGGCGATGTCCGAGAAGATCTCCCGCGCCAGCGAATCGGCCCGAGCCAGGTCGGCCTCGGGCGGCACCGCGCCGATCTCCTGCCTGCTCCCCATCGCGCCCACCCTAGTTCACCCGAGAAAGGGCGCCCGAATCCGACGCCTGGGTGCCCTTGTCGACCACCCGTCGGCCTCGACGACTGGTCCCGCCGCCGCGGCTGCCCCAGGGCTGCCCGGACCGGCTTGTCCCCGAGTGACCGGCTGCTGCCGGAACCCGGTGAGCAAGATCGTGCTCCCGTCCCGAACGACGATCAGCCTGATGCGGTCGTAGCCGGCTCCATACGCGGCGGTTGTCGGCTGTCAGCACCACGTCACGGCTCCATGCCGACCAGTTCAGCGCTACGCTCCCAGAGCGCCTCGCAGCGTTCGACGGAGAGCGTGTGGTCGGGCGTGGTGACCTGTTTGCGGTCCACGAAGAAGCGTCCGTTCACGCCGTCCAGGCTGGGATCGGTCGCCACCCACACCGGGTTGTCGGCTCCCTGGTCGGGTGTCTTCCGCAAGGGGTTGAGGTTCACCATCGTGTCCAGCATCTTGCCTAGTCCGCGCGCGTCACGGGAGAGGCCGGTCTGGGCGATGATCCCGGGGTGGGCTCCGTTGACGGTGATGCCACTGTCCGCCATCCGTCTCGCCAGGCTGTAGACGAACATCGTGTTCATGTTCTTGGTGCGTGCATAGGCGGCGAAGGGGCGAAAACTGGAGAAGCGACCGAGTGCGCGGGCGTTCTGTGCATGCAGATCATCCAGGTCCACCGGGTAGGACTTCAGCACGGTGGGGCTCGCGCCGACCACGACGAATCGGGCGGGGGCCTCAACCGACGCGGCGAGGGTGCGCATCAGCACGTAGGGCGCCAGGTGGTTGGTGGCCAGGGTGAGCTGGATACCCTCGTCGGTGCGACTGCCGATGTCGGCGGTGACCGCGGCGTTGTTGATCACCACACTGGGTGATGTGCTGTCAGCGAGTCGGTCGGCCAGTGCGCGGACCTCCCGGATCAGCGACAGGTCCGCGCTCTCCAGGCGAAGTTCGGCGTCAGGAACCGCCGCGCGGATCCTGTCGGCGGCCTGTCGCAGCGTCGCGTCGCTACGACCGACCATGACCACGCTCATCCCTGCGGCGGCGAGTCGGCGGACGGCGGCCTCTCCGATGCCACGGGTACCTCCGGTGACTATCGCTTGCCTGCCCTCGTACATCTGTGATTTCCAGCCGTCGGCTCTCTCGGTCATGGTTCTCCCTTGTCTTGTCATGTGGATGGCCCGATCGGCCGTCAGCCATTCGCGTAGCAGCCCGATCTTGAGCCGGGCGCATGGACGCTTCCCCAGGCCGGTCGGAACGCGGCCTGGATCTGTATCTGTCACGCCGTGTGGCGTGCCAGGAAGTGGGGTTCTTGGGTTGCGGGTTCCGCTGGACTGAGAGCGGCTCAGGGGCTCAGCACAACGAACGTCCTCGAACTCGCCGGGTTTCCGGCAATGGTGAACATCGTGGCGTTCATGCCCTGGCACCGGCTGAACAGACCGATGGCCATCCTGTGGTTCCAGGGTCCGCGCGAGCGAAGTCATTCCCGGTCGGGGCGCCGATCGACTTCCACGGTCCAAGGTGCGCGGGCAGGTCGTAGCGGCTGAATCACAGCGGATTACTGGCGATGATGGGCTTCGTGGACCCTTCGCGGGGGAGCCACCAGGCCTTTAGCGGCGTACCGTCGAGGGACGGATGTTCTCGTGGTCGAGCCCTTAATCACCGGGATTTCTTCAGGAGTGGTGACCGCAATAGCGTTCCGTATCCGGCATCGAGGGCGTTGATGGTCTCCGTCACGAGATCACGCGTGAGGCTGCTTTCGGATGTGTCGGTCATGTGGGGGTCCTTTGTTGTGGCGGGCTGCCTGCGAGGGAGGTGAGCCATTCGCGCAGGAGCGCGACTTCCGTCGCACGCAGGGGCCCCAGGAAATCCGGCGGCAACGCGTCCAGGAGAAGGCTGGCGGGCCGGGATGTGCCTGTGGCGACCTCGTCGCGCGCGTACTGAGGATGGAACAGGGCCTGGGCGACGGTGTCGCGTACGTTCGTCGAGATCGGGTGCGTGCTGTCGGCCTGTAGCGCGATCAGCTGCATCACCACCCCGATCGCGGCAGCCGACATCGTCTGCGTCGCGGTCTCGACGGGGACCTTGAGATAACCGCCGACACCCCATTGGGTGACCTGGCGGGCGAGCTCTTCCTGCGCCACCAACGCCGCAGGAACGGTTTGATCAGCCTGGGGGTTGCCGAACATCAACCGGTAGTGGGCGGGATGCTCGCAGCCGAAGGACACATGCATGTCCCATCCCGCACGGAAGTCATCGAGCACATCGCCGCTCCACCCGACGGCGTGCTTTCTTGCGAGATAGGCGTTGAAACCCTCCAGCACCGCCGCATCCAGCAGCGCGTCCTTGTCCGCGAAATGATGGTAAAGAGTCGGGGCGGTGACGCCCGCTCGCGCGCAGATCTCGCGCGTGGAGATCCGTCCATCTTGCGACGAGGCCAGCAGAAGCTCTGCGGCATGCATCAGCCTCGTGCGGACATCACTCTCGATCGGTCGGACCGAAGGGCTGTCGCTCATGTTATCGACGCTACACCACCTGAGCGCATCTTGGGTAGCAGCGATACCCGGTCGCTCGGCGGTGTGACGGGCTCGACTCCGACGCCTGCGGTGCGCTGTCGGGTTCCTGAAGAGGGGCCCCGGTCGGCCGGGGTGCAGCGCCAGCGCTCCGGCACCGCGGGACGGTGTGGCACGTCGACGGCCGCGTCGATGAGGGCCTGGTTCAGGACGGCCCCCATTGGTCGTCGCCGGCGGGCTGATCAGGCTGGTACGGGCGCCCGCTCCTTCATCGAGCACGCGGACCAGCGGCGCGATGGTGTTCTTGATGGTGGACGCGCCGTGGCGCTGTTCCCACCGCCACCCTGGCCACGACCATCACCCTCACCACGGGACAACCGTGCGTCGAGACGGTGACCTTCGGCGGCTCCGCCCAGAGCACCGCCACTGCCGTGGAAGACGCCCCGACCATCCCCGCCCGCTGGGTGGACTACCGCGTCAACCAACCCCAACTGGCCTGGATATCCATCGGCTGGCGCGGCCACGGCCCACGGCGGGTGGAGATCTGGGCCTTACCGCGCACCACCGTCGTCGGGCACCCAGCGCAGGACGTCACCGGGCTGGCAGTCGAGCGCCTCGCAGATCGCGTTGAGTGTGGAGAACCGTACGGCTTTCGCGCGGCCGTTCTTCAGCACCGACACGTTCGCCAGACTCAGCCCGATTGCGTCACCGAAGTCCCTGACCGACATCTTCCGCTTCGCGAGAAGCACATCGATCTCGACCACGATGGCCATCAGAGCACGCCGTCCAGCTCCGTCTGTGCGCTCGTCGCGCGATCGACGAGCCGGTGCCCCACGAACATGACCCCGAGCAGCGCGGCGCCGACCAGGCAGCCCAGCCCGCTGGCCATCCACAGCCCGAGAGTGTCCATGCCGTCGGTGGGCGACGGGAACTGCCCGAACGTGAAGAACACGAACAGGCCGACGGTGAGTAGGGTGCCGGTGCCGATCGCCGCGCCGATTGTGATCACCCAGCGCTGCGCCCCGGGCCGGAAGAAGGTGCCCGACTGCGCGCGGAACAGCAGCATCCAGACTGCCGCGAGCACGACCTGCGCACAGGCGATGAACGCGATGCCGACCGTCAGGAGCGGGACGCGGTAGGGCTCGTACGGCGGGAAGAGCTCGGCCTCCGACGCGGCGATCCCCGGCAGGATCACGACCTGGGCGAAGAGGCTGATGGCCATCCCTAGCGCGATCAGGAGGGTGAGCAGGACGAAGACTATTCGATGCACCTATCGAATATCGCACGGTATCGCTCGATATTCAAGTTATTTCGCTCGAAAATCGAGTCTCCACGGTGTGTCCCCGTGGTGCACCCCAGATCAACGGGAAGGGCCCCGCCGCGGCAGCCACGGTGTCCGAAGGCCGAATCGCCGCCGCGCTGCGCCGGGCCGACCGTTCCCGCAACATCGACGATGTTGCCGCCGAACTCCACGCGCCATCCTGCGCCGACCCCAACTGCGTCAGGATCCGCTCGTCGAGCAGGCGATGGGCGTCCGAGCACTGCGGTTGCTGGCCACGCTGGGTCACCTGGCGGTGGGCTCCCATCATCCGGAGGTCACCGCCGCCGGGCAGGCGTTGCGGTGTCCGGTGTACCGGTCGACGGGTCGGCGCCGAACAGGCCCAGTCGCAGCAGGCGTTGGTTGGCGGCGCTGCGGTGGGCCAGCACCTGCCCGTCGAACATGGGCCGGTCCAGGTTGGGTTGCATGACCGGTTCCAGCATCAGCGGGCCGACGATCAGGCACAGCATCTGGAACGGCGCCCACTCAAGGTCCGCGTCCGTGCGGCCGCCCTCGGCCGCGATCAGCCGCTCCAACTCGGTACGCGCACCCTCCAGGAGGCGACCGAACAGCGCGGCGCTGGCCGGGCTGTCCTCCTGCAGCACCCGGCGTAGATAGCCGCGGAGCACCGGGTCAGCGCCAAACATCCGGGCGGACACCTCACCCAGTGCCCCCATCAGATCCCCACCGCTCGGATCCCGCTCCCGCAGGGCAGCGCCGAGCCGGGCCAGAACCTCCTCGTCGACGGCGGCGCGCAGCCCTTCCTTGGAGCCGAAGTGGTGCATCACCAGGGCCGGCGACAGGCCAGCCTCGGCAGCCACCGCGCGGGCCGAGGTGGCGGCGAAACCGCGTTGCGCGAACAGGCGTAGGGCCGCCTCGCGCAGCCGCGCCCGTCCGGTCAGGTCCGAGGGCGACGCTTGCATACCAGCACCGTATGCCACCGCACCGGCACCGCCCTCGGGGACATCCCCCGGGCGGACCTCCGGGATTCCACCCGATCCGGCGCTAAACACATGTTCAGTACGTTGAACATATGATCAGTGTCGCTGACAAGCCCCCCGCACCCCGCACTCAGCACCTGCACTACCTGGACAACCTACGGGTCGCGATGATCCTCATGGTGGTGATCCACCACGCCGCCCAGGCATACGGCCCGGCCGACTGGTGGTACGTCGAAGGCAGCCAGGACGTCCCCTTCCTGGCCGACCTCTCCGCAGTGGGCGGGGCCTTCCGGATGAGCCTGCTGTTCTTCGTCGCCGCGTTCCTCGTGCCCCGCGCCACCGACCGCGCAGGCAACTGGGGATTCCTGCGCGGCCGGCTCAAGCGCCTCGGCATCCCGTTCCTGGTCGGCTCGGCCACGATCATCCCGGCGCTGATGTACGTGCACTACCGCGAATACCGCGGCCACCCGCCGATCTCGTTTCCGCGCTACTACCTGGACGTGTTCCTCGGCTTCGGTCCGCAGCCCGCCGACTGGACCGGGCCGATCTGGCCCGACCTGCAGTTCGGGCACCTGTGGTTCATCCAGAACCTCCTCGCCTTCAGCGCCCTCTACGTGCTGTTCCGCTGGCTCGGCGTACTACTGCGCCGCGTCCGCCCGATCACCCCGTCGACCCGGACACCCGATAACCGCAGCCTGCTCATCTTCACCCTCGCCCTGGCCGCAGTCGTGTTCCTCATCCGAATCTGGTACCCGCTCGACCAGTGGGTGCCGCTCTTCGAGTTCATCCAGGCCGAACCAGCCCGCCTCGCCCAGTACACGGCGTTCTTCACCGCCGGCGTCATCGCTTACCGACGCGACTGGCTCACCCGGCTGCCCCGCTCCACCGGCTACACCTGGCTGGCCATCGGCGCGGCAATCACCGTCGTACTGTTCTGGACCGGCACCGACACCCCGTTCTTCGCCCCCGGCGGCGCCTCCTGGTCCTCGGCGTGCTGGACCCTGACCGAGACCTTCCTGTGTGTCGGCCTCAGCATCGGCCTGCTCACCCTGTTCCGGGACGTCTTCGCCGGCCACAACCGGCTCACCCGCGCCATGGCCGCCAACTCCTACACCATCTACATCGTCCACCTGCCGATCGTCGTCGCCCTACAGTTCGCATTCGCCCGCGCCGCCCTACCCACCCTGGCCACCTTCGCCACCGTCGCCACTCTCGGCATGGCCATCAGCGTCGCCGCCGCCGCGACTATCCGCCGCGTGCCCGGCCTCCGCACGATCCTGTGACTTTCCTCCGACCTCGACCCAGATCATGACGGGTAGCTGCAGGGCGTAACCGAGTTGTTCCGGCATGGGTGACCATCGGTTCCGGTGGTCCAGGGGACGGCGGCGATGCCTGGCAGAGCAATGAGCCCGCCGGTACGACGAACGGTCTGGTAGGTCGGCGCCGACCGAGATGACGGCTGTGGCGGCTACCCAGAGCAGCCCGGTGATGTTCACTGCCCACTTGGCGGTGAGCATCACCGCGCTGGCCACGATCCCGCCATGGGTCCGGGCCGCTGGTCGGCAACCGGTCCATACCACAAAAGCGCTCAACGGCCATCGTCCTCGGCCGAGGGGCCGGCACGGCCGCGCCCGGATAATGTACCGGTACGTGGGAGGTTGCGATGAAGGCCGAAACGACACGACTACGGGCCGACGCCCAGCGCAACCGCGACCACATCGTGGCCGTGGCCCGGGTCGTGTTCGCCGAGATCGGTCCGGGCGCGCCGATGGACGAACTCGCCCGACGGGCAGGGGTCGGCGTCGGCACGCTGTACCGCCGTTTCCCTGACCGGGGGTCGCTGCTGCGGGCCGTTGCCCTGGAGAGTCTCTCGATGATCCTGGCCGACGCCCAGGCCGCGATCGACGAGGAGCCGACCGCGTGGGATGCCCTCACGCGGATCGTCCGTCGGGCTGTCGACCTGCGGTTCAGCACGCAAATGACCATGATGGACGAGCACACCAGGCAGGCATTCACCGAGGCGCCCGACTTCCGGCAGACCCGCGCCGCAGTGATCGACGTGGTCGAGCACCTGGTCGAGCGGGCCCAGGCCGAGGGTTCGATGCGGCCGGACGTCGGCGCGGGTGACGTGAGCCAGAACTTCGCGCCCTCACCGCCGTCACCGGCCCAGAGTCCGAGGATGTCCCGGTTGCCGTCGACCGTGACGGCCAGGGCCACGTAGATGGGCCGGTTCGCGACCTTCCCGTCGCGGATCTTGACGTGCACCGCGTCGAGGAAGATCACCGGGTAGACCGGATCGAGTGGCCGGTTCTGCCACTCGGCCATCCCGTCGACGACCTTGTTGGTGATCGTGGAGATCGTCTGCCGGGACACGTCCGCGCCATACACCTCGGACAGGTGGGCCTGAATCTCCCCGGTGGTCAATCCCTTGGCCGACAGGGAGATCACCATGTCCTCGACCCCGGACAACCGGCGCTGACGCTTACGCACGATCTGCGGCTCGAACGTGCCGTCGCGATCGCGGGGCACCTCGATCTGCACCCGACCGACCTCCGTCAGCACCGTCTTGCCTCGCACCCCGTTGCGGGAGTTCTGACCGTTGTTCCCGGCCGGGTCGCCCTTGTCATAGCCCAGGTGATCGGTGATCTCACCGTCCAAAGCAGCTTCCAGGACCCGCTTGGTCAACTGCTGCAGCAGCCCGCCCTCGCCGGTGAGCTGCAGACCCGCCGCACGAGCCTGTTCCACCACCTGCGCGACGAGCTGATCGTCGACCCCGTCTCCCACCGGCCGCGCCGGTCCACGCTTCGCCACCTGGCCAGTATCAGCCTCGGTGAACACGACATCCGTCATCAGGTGCTGCTCCTTGATCAGGAGTTACACCGTTCGTTTTACAATCCCGATCGGAAGGTTAGGGGTTCGAGTCCCTTCGGGCGCACAAGATCATGAGGGGTTTGACCCGCCGATACGGCGGTCGCGCCCGTCTTGCTGTCCGCCCTGCGTGGACGGTGGGTGTCACGTGGGTGCGATGTGGGCGCCACACCCGAAGGTGATTTCTTTTCGCGCTTTGCGGTCGTGGCCTGCGGCTTCGACGCCCGTCCCTAAAGCGCTGGGGATCGGAGCACGTGTTTTCGGTCGGCGGCTGGGTCGGTTCTTCCGAGCCTTGTTCTTGATCTTTTTCCGGGTGCGGCGGGCTTCGGCCAGGTCGTAACCACGCGCGGTAACGTGGCGGGGTGGTACAGGACGAGCGGGTGGTGGGGCGGTATCCGTATCCGGGGATCACGCCGGGTGAGTTCGAGGAGTTCGTTGCCGGGGAACTGTTGGGGGCCGCAATGTCCCAGGTTGACGGGCTGGTGGTGAGTACTCATGAGAAGGTCGCCGGGGTGGACGGGATCTACGAGTTTGACGCGACCGCGCGGTACCGGTTCGCCGGGATGGAGTTCGTGGTGGTGGTCGAAGCGAAGTTGCACCGGAACCCGATCAAGCGGGAGTTGGTGCAGGTGTTGCGGCAGAAGGTGCTGAGCGTGGGTGCGCACAAGGGGGTGTTGGTGGCAACCTCGGCGTTCCAGGCGGGGGCCGTCGAGTTCGCCAGGACTCACGGGATCGCGCTCGTCACCGTTGCCGAGGGGCGGTTCGTCTTCACCACTCGGGACACGGGCAAGGCCGCCCGGCCCACCCTCGTGGCCTGCTACCACGGTGGAGTGGGTGCTCGGGGGATGGTGTTGGCCGGCGATGATGAGGACCACCCGGAGTGTGTCGCGGAGTTCCTGTTGGGGCGCTCCAGGGTCTGACTCACGGGCCGACGTGGATGTGGGACGCCCACACCAGCGGGTCGTCGGGGTGGCGGTCGCGTAGGGTGCGGGTAGCGGCGTGCACGGCTGTCGCGATGTCTCCGCCCGCTGCGATCGCCGGGTAGACCAGTTCCGCGAAGTCCACGGCGGGCTGGTCGCCGATCGGCCACAGGGTGCCGATCACGTGCCGGTACCCCGCCAGATGGAACGCCGATGCCAGGTGGAGCACCTCGTCCGCCAGCCGCCCGCCGGGGCGGGCTGTCGAGCACGCGGACAGGAACGCCAGATCGGCGTCCAGGCGCAGGTGTACAAGGTCCAGCGCGGTGAGTGGGTGGTTGTGGTGGTCGGCCAGTAAAAACAGGCTCTCCGAGGGGTTGGTCAGATCGCTGTTGCCGTGGCAGGCGAAGTGCGCAATCTGCGCCTTTGGCAGGGCCGCGAGGACAGTGTCGCGGGTCGCCGCGGTCCCGCTGACTACGTCAACCGCGCCGGGCAGGTGGGTGCGCACCACCGCTGCCTCCCGCTCTGCGCCGGGCAGCGGCACGTCGTGGCCTGGCGTGCGCGACATCGCCACGACTAGTGCGCGGTCGGCGCGTGGCCTGACGGGGTCGGCACCACGCCGTGAGTGCACCAGCGCCCGGAGGGTCGGCGTGGTCGAGCACACCACCCGGTCCACCACGGTGAGTGACCCCGTGCCGTGGTAACCCGCTGCGTGCAGCGGCAGCAGCGAGAGCATGCCGGACGGGCACCACCACAACCGTTCGGCGCCATTCAGGTGGTCGAGCACCGGGCCGGCTACCGCGTCCCAGATCCACTCCAGCGTGCGTATCACCCGGTCGCGCCCGGCGGCCCTGGTCCGGGCCGTCCCGGACCGGGTGTCCTCGACCGCTTGGAGAAAGTCCAGCACCTCCTCCATGACGACCCGGGGCGTGAGCGCGGGCAGCGGAACGGGCGTCACCTCGGCTGCAGCGGACAGGATCAGCGCGTACGATCCGAAGTCGGACACCACGACGACCACGGCGTGCCCCTCGGCAGGCGCGAGGTCGCGCACGGTCGGCGGGCGCAGAAACGTGTCGAAACCGGGCAGCGTCCGGATATTCGCGAGCAGCTGGTCGTACCGCGCGGCCAGCCCGCGTCGCGTCGCGACGTCCGTGTCGGGGTCCTCGAACAACGCGCACAGCTCGGTGAACATCGTCGTGAACGCGGGTTGGCGCTCGGCGAGCGCGGTGAGGTCCGTCCGGCTGTCCAGCGCGTGCCCGAGCAGCAGCCCGCGCCCTTGCTCGAACAGCTCAACCGCCCGCGTCGGCAACCCCGCGCGCACACAGCACGCGGCGGCGTCCGCACCGAGCCCCGCCATACCGTCGATCAACGCCTCGCGGTCGTGCCAGGTAAGGGATCGGGACACGGCCCGCCCCACCAGGTCGACCGCCGTCCCGTACGCCTCGGCGGCCTCCGCCCACCGCCCGTCGGACGCCGCCAACCCGGCCCACTCCGCGGCCGCTGCGGCGCGGACGCGCGGTACACCCACATCGGTCGACGCCGCCTCCCGGACCGCCGCGAGCACGGCCTCCAGGTCCGTACCGGTCACGGCGTTGCGTCGGCGCAACACCCGGCCGAGGGAGAGCAGGTGGAGCGGCCGGTCGGAGTGGTCGACGGGGAGTTCTGCCAAGGACTTGCGGGCGCCGTCGACCGCCTCGTCGAGGGTTTCCTGTCGTCCGGTCCGGTCGTGCAGGTCCAGCAATGCCTGCGTGAGGTTCAGCAACGCGGGCGCGCGTCGCGGATCGCCGGGAGCCAGCGCCTTCACGGCAGCCCGGCACACCTCCAGCGCTTCGTCGAGATCGGCGGGGGCATCGCCGACGCTGAACCGGGTTAGGAGGATCGCCCCGAGGTTCGACAGACGCAGCGCGCGACTGGTGTGGTCCGGCGAGGTCGCCTTGACGGCCTGCCGACCGGTGTCGATCGCCTCGTCCAGGTCGGCGCGGTCCTGCCGGCAGTCGAACCGGGTGTAGAGCGCGGATGAGAGGTTGGCCAGCACCATCCCGCGTTCGTAGCTCACGGCGGACATGGCCGACACGGACCGGCGCAGCGCGTCGATCGCCTCGTCCAGGTCGACCTGACCGCTCGTGCGGCGGAACCGGGCCAACAGCGCGCCGCCGAGGTTGCCCAGGTAGATGCCAAGGAGCGGGGTGCCCTTGAGCGCGGCCCCAACGGCGGCACGCCCGGCCTCGACCGCCTCGTCGACGTGCTCGATGCGGTCGGTACGCTCGAACAGCAGGCGGAGGGACATGCAGAGGTTCGACAGGTCGGTGGGCGAGAGCTCGGTGTCCGACGCCATCGCGTCGCGGGTGTACCGGATGGACTCGTCCAAGTCCTCGGGCGCGCCACCGTTCTGGTACCGCTGAGATAGGGCGATCGCCAGCCTGGACCTGCGCCCGGCGAGTTCCGGGTCGCCGGGTGGCGTCGCCTCGATCGCGGCCCGCCCCGCTGCGATGGACGCGCTCAGGTCCTCAGATCGTCCGGAATGGACGGAACGGTCCCGGAGGAGGTTACACAGGCCCTCCAGGTGCTCGGCCGGTGACTCACCCGCGTCGAGCGCGTCCTGCCGCACTCGCACGGCCCGGTCGAGGTCCGCCAGGTCACCGGTGCGGATGAAACGGTTCCACAGCAAGTCGGACAGTTCGCCCGGATCGGACGCCGCGTCGATCCGGGCGCTCAACCCGGCCTCGTGATCGAGGAAGTTCGCCAGGGTGCGTCGCGTGGTGTCGAGGTTGGTCTTCAACGCCTCGATGTCGGGATGGTCTGGCCACCCGTCGACCGTCGCCTGGCAGGCCACGACGGCATTCTCCAGGTCCTGCCGACTGCCCAGCCGCTCAGCCCGGGTCAGCAGGGTGATTCCCAGGTTGGACAGGCACGTCGCCTGGATCGGAGCTTCCGGCGGGGCGTCCTCGACGGCGGCCTGGCACTCCTCGACCGCCTCGTCTAGGTCGTCCTGGTCGCCGTCGCGGTCGAACTTCGTCATCAGTGCGGTACCAAGGTTCGTGCGCAGGTGCGGGAGTTCGGCGTGCCCGTTTCCGGCGTGGTCGATCGCCCGGCGGAGCAGGCGGACAGCCCGGTCCAGGGCGCCCGGATCGGTGTCGGCGTCGCGATACTGGACAAGGCCGAGCTTGCCGAGCGTCGCGGCGCTGTCCGGTGCGGCGGGCGGGTACTTGTCGAACTGCTCGGCGATCAACGTCGGGACGTGCGCCCGACCGCCCATCCGGTACAGCGGCGCGAGCAGGTCGAGCGCGACCATCATCAGCTCCGTGGCGCCCTCGGGCGTGCCATGCGCCTCGACCCTCGACAACAGCAGCAACCCGGCCGTCTGCGTGACCTCCACGTCGTCGAGCGGGTCCGGCACCGAGCACAGCAGGTCGACCAGCTCGTCGAGCACTTCGGGAACGAGCACCTCGTCGGCATCGCGGGTACCACCGAACGCGGTCAGACGCTCGCGCAGGGCGGTGATCAGGTTTGATCGCTCGGTCGCGGAGAACCCGGACCCCATCAGACCGTCGCGGGCCGTCACGAACTCCCGCGCGAGTTCGAGCGCCACAGCGTGCGCGACCTCACCGATGCCGCCCGCGAGTCGCACGAGTTCGGCGCGGTCTATGCCGCGCACCCTTGGCGCGGCCCAGCTCACGGTCCGCTCCAGGATCCACAGCTCCATCACGCGGTCGTCCTCAACCACCGCGGCGACCGCTTCCTCGCGGTCGCCGAGGACCTGCTCGACGATGCCCGGTGTGGTCAGCGCCATCGCCCGGATCAAGGCGGTTCGGGCTTCGGCCAGCAGGGCATGCTCGCGGGTCACCTCAAACGCGCGGCACAGTACGAACCCCAGGTGCGTCATGCGCCGGGCCAGGTCGACGTCGTCCTCGGCGTCGACCCCGACCGCCTCCCAAGCAGTGTCGAGGACCTCACGCAGCACGTGCGGGTCCTTGTTATGCCCCGTCAGCTGGTGCAACGCAATAGACAGCGAGTACAGGAGGTCGCCGCGCAACGGCTCGTCGTCGGCCAATTCGGCAAGGACCATCCGGCAGGTCGCGATCCCCTCGCGAAGAATGTCCTCGTCCCCGGTCCGGTCGGCCAGGTCCACGAGCGCGTCGGCGAGCACCGCGACCTCACCGAGCCCGGCCTCCGTGACGGCCTCGTCCGCCATCACCTCGACGGCGTCCTGCACAAGGGAGGGGTCTTCGGTCCACCGGTAGAGCACGCGCAGGGTGTTCGCGGCGTTCATGAGCCGGGAGTGCAGGGAAGCGTTTGTGTCCGGCGTCGCGCCCAGGACCCGCGCGTGCGCTGCCAACGACTCGTCCAGCAGCGCGGCTTCCTTGGTGCGCAGAAACAGTTCCCTGAGGAAGACGGCCTGGTTGGCGACAGTCGGGAGCAGATCCGGGTCGGCTGCGATCGCGGCCCGGCCGACGTCGACCGACTCGCGCAACGCCTCGCCGTCGTTCAGGTACTCGTACCGGGCTTCCAGAGATGCAGCCAGGTTCGTCAACGCGAGCCCACGCTCCTCGTCGTTCTCGGCGGCGTCGACGGCGGCTCGCGCGGTCGCGATCGAATCGTTGATCACCGCCTCGTCCCCGGTACGCATGAACTCGACCCGGAGCGTGCCGCTGAGGTTCGCGAGGCGGGCCGCCCCGCCCTCGGTAGGAGATGCCACGCCGGTGCCCGACTCGGCGAGGGTCCGGGCCACGTCGGCCGCCTCGCGCGCCGCCTCCAGGTCGCCGGTCGCGCTGGCGAGTTCGACAAGGGCCGCGTGCAGACTACGCAGGCACCGGGCGTTCCTCGCCCGGTCGGCGACACCGACGGCCGCGCGGTAAACCCGGACGGCCGCCTCCAGCGCCTCCACATCGCCGTGCTCCTCGTACCACTCGTACAGCGCACCGCCCTGCTCGGTGTAGGCGTCCGGGTCGTCGCTGTGCCCGAACACAGAGTCGTCCGACTCGGTGATCTCCGGCGTGTGGTCGAACAACTGGCGCACCTGGTCCGGCAACGAGTCGGGTGCGACCCGGTACACCTCGCCCAAGAACAGCAGGGCGTCCTCCAGGTCCTCCGCTCCCTGCCGCGCGCGGAACCGGAGCAAGTGGAGCCGCCCGATCACCGTCAGCGCGACTACGTCGACAGGCAGGTCGGGCGTCGACGCAGGTCCGGACACCCGCAGCTGGAGCAGGTTCGCCTCCTCCAGCGCGTCCTCGGCCAGGACTGCGGCGTAATCACCCGTCCGGCGCGCCTCCTCGAACCGCGCCAGGATCGCCTCGACCAACTGTTCCCGCACCCGGACCTCCGTTCACCACCGCTTCCGCGGCACCTTACCGAGTGTCGGCGCCCCATTGTCGAAACTGTAGATTCCTGTAGGGTGCCAAACCAGAGCCATTCGCCAGTCACCGATAAGCGATGGTGACGCGCTGATGATCTTTGCAAGGCTCGAAAGCCGTGCGAGCGTCGGTCTATGCTCCCCATTGGCCTTAGAGGCTGTCTCCCGAGCAGCAGGAGTGCATCGTGCTCCGCTTTCTGCAGGGCTTCTCGGTCGCCGAGGCAGCTCGTGCGATGGGGAAGAGCGAGGGCGCGCTCAGAGCGCTGCAACATGGGGCTGTCCGCGCACTGGCCAGCCTTCTGCCAGACCGCTTCCAGTCCTAGGCCACCCCGACAGAGGCGGGGCAAGAGCGGCGCCGAGGCGGCGGCCGTGCCGAGGGCTGGCGAAGGGCGGTGATGCCCGGTGTGTGTCATTGGCGCATGTTGACCCGGATGCCTCCCAGCTTCGATGGGCGGTACGAGCTGACCCTGTGACGGTGCTGTAGTTCCTTGAGCAGTTCGTCGGTCCCGGGCAGTTCCACCAACCTGGGACGACGACGGCCGAGCGTGGTGAGGATCTCGTAGTCGCCGCCGAGCGCCCGAAGAATCCGGTCCAACGCCGGTTGCCCGATGCCGATGAGGTGAGGTTTCAGCAGACTCAGGATGTGCTCGGAGGGCGCTCCGGCTTCGCTGAGTGTGACCAGTAGCTCCACGGTGACTGGGCTGCCCGTGGCGGCCCATTCGCAGATGGCGATGGCGCTGGAGGTGGACAGATAGCCGGGTTCGCGCTCCGGGTTCTCGGCGATCGCCCGCTTGACGTCCGTCCCCACGCGAGGACTCCGGAAGATTCTCGGCAGGTCGTCGCCTGGAAGTGGAAGTTCGCACACGTAGGTCGCGAGCAGTTTCGACTTCGCGAAGTACTCCTCGCGGACATCGAACGAACTATCTACCAAGCGCGCATACGTCTCCGGGCTGTCGGGCACCAGGTCGGCCTCCAGTAGCGCCGGCAGCAGCGTGAGCCCGCCGCCGGTCACGTGGTCCGGATTCAACGCGCCGGGAAGCTGGAGCTGCTTCACCAGCCGGACCCGCGCCACCGGGGCCAGGTTCTCCGCATGGACCAGCGCGTACCCGAGGTCGTATCTAGATGTCTCCGGGACCTCGCCGACGTCGGTGAGGTCGTGTCTGCTCAGGATCTTCGCCAGGTCCTCGCTGACGCCGAGCTTGGCGACGTACTGGTTGACGTTGCAGACGGTCGGCGCGAGTCTGCTCGCCGCCACCACCGCAGTCCACGCCGAGGCGTCGAGTTGCTCCAGGTCGGTCACCTCGCACCCCGACGACGCGCCCTCCGCCACCGGCAGCACCGCCGACTCGGAGGCGCTGACGACGTCGTTCAGCACCGAGACGAACGCCTCCGAGGCCTCGACGGTTACTTCGTCTTCCTCGCGGGCGTGGAGGTAGCTGTCCAGGTTGTCGAGGACGTGCTGGTAGACGGTTGTGTTGGTGGCCTTCACCACGTCGAGGGCCAGCAGGGTGTTCTCACCGAGTGCCGCCAGCAGGTTCGCCCTGGTGACCGGGTACAGGCTGGCCGCCACCACCGCTTCGCGCTGTGCGTCCCCGAGCACCGTCAGGTCGCTGACCTGGGCGCCGATACGAGAAGCCAGCGCTGCCACGTCAGCTGCCTTCGAGGTCTCCACCGTGCCGGTGAACGCCCGCATCTCGGCGTAATGCTCCGCTAGGAACTCTGCCACCTGGCCCGAGGAGTCGTAGTCGACCTCGCGATCCGCGCTTTGAACAGCGGCGTCGACGAGCGCGACGGCCGCCGCGATGTCGATCGGTGTGTTCTCGACCAGATGGACGAAGGCACCCTTCCAGCGAGGAGCCAGTCGGCTTACGAAGACGTCTCGGAACGTGCCGTCCGCGAGGTACGCGTCGAGGAACGAGGCGTCGGTTCCGGCGCGCATGACGAGCTTGTCGAGTGCAGCGTCGAGCTGCTCAGGGTGCGTGGGCAGGTAGTGGTCGAAGACCTCGATGTTGAAGACGCTCTCACCTTCGAGGAAACGGGTGCCCATCTCCGCCTCGACCATGTCGATGGAGGCAGGCTCGTCGAAGCGGAAGCGGTGGTCTTCACGGTCGGGCTGGACGCAGTGGAGGATGAAGTTCATCGCGCTGACGCTGAGGGCGATGCCGTGGTAGGCAGAGCAGTAGAGAGTGAAGTTCTCGTCGATGTAGCCCTTCGCGAGAAGATCGTGGGCCAAGGGCGACACGAGGCCGGCGACGATGGCGTCAAGATTGTGGCAGGCGTCGCCGCCGCTGGGCATGACCAGGTCCTGACGGGCCATGAGCTGCGCCATCGTGGCCTTCGCCACGAAATCCTTGGTGTTCAAAGCAGCCAGCGAGTCACGCTGGAGGCCTGCAACATCGGCCTCGACGGCGTTATCCAACGCAGCCGCATCATCCCCAACCAGCGTGATCACATCTTCAAAAGACAGGGAGATGCCCTGATATCCGGGTGGGGCGAAATACACTCGATCCCGGTTTTTGTACAGCGACCTCCACAAATCGGCGGACCCAAGCTCCGAGAGCGCGTATTGCTGCGACTGATGTTGGAGGACCGAACCATAATTTACGTGCCCCGCCGTCCGATAAACGACGGGCAGCACCTTCTGGAGCCGCTCGCCGGCCGCCTTCGCGCGCTTGTCCCAGAGGGCGTTCGACGCGACCTTGTCCAGTGCCTCCTTGCTGGCCGCTGCCTGGCGCACCGTCTGATGCGTGACCATGTCGCGGAAAGCCCGGTAGGCCGCGTCGATCTTGCTCTCGCCAAGTCGGATGGCCTCGAAGTCCTCCAGATGGAGGTTCTTATAGACCATCATCGCGAACAGCCGGTCCGCGGTGAGGCCCTGGAGGCCCTTCTTCCTCAGGATCGAGACGCGGTAGATCTCGAACTCGTTGCGGATGTTGTGGATCAGGCGCATGTCGGTCAGATGCCCACCGACCAGGTTCACCAGCGGGGCCGACGGCCGTTCGTCCGATCCGGTGAACTCCTCCGCCAACAGGTCGCGTGACGATTGGTGCGTGAGGAACGGCACCATCGGAACGACCAGGTCGAAGAACTTCGTCCTGTTTGCCGACGGGGCGGTCTCCCGAGCTGACGCGCCCCGAGCCGTCGCACCGGCGTCGGGGGTCTCGTCACCGCCGGGGGTGGCGTCGACGTTGAGTTGTTCGAAGATGCTGTCGCGGACCGCGTACACGAACTGGACCGGCCGTGATTTGATCTGCTCGGAGTTGTTTAGGACCGTGTTCAGCTCGCGCAGCGTCTCGAAGATGTGCGGGTCCCGGAACCGGTCCAGGTCCTCGAAGATGGCGACCTGGGTCTTCGTCCGTTGGAAGAAGTAGACGATCTCGTCGAGGTACTCATCGAAGTACGAGTTCTCCTTGGCACTGAGCGTGACGGCTGCTCCGCCTGCGGAGACGCTCTCCACCCGCACCCGGCTTCGTAGACCACGCCAACCCCAGAAACAGATCACGCCGACGAGCACGCCGAGCCCGCCGACGATGGCCCACGGCACCCAGCCACGGCCATCGACCAGGGCCTGAGGTGCCACCGTCTCGACGCGATCCACGAGGCCGGACAGGACCGCGATCACGAAGAACACCACCCCGGCCAGGGCGCTCCCGAAGGCCACCGGCCAGAACCTGAACGAGTCGATGCGGAAGTACCTCGACCCCGGCATGTCCGGGGGCGCCTTCCGGTAGAGCAGCTGCTTGACGATCTCCTTCTGAATGAGGTTCGTCAGTGGGGAGCCCGACACCTCGGTCCACAAGGAGCAAATTCAGGACATACGGCTGCCAGCAGGGCATATTACGACCGCAAGAGAGCCGAGGGCAAACGCCACAACGCTGCCCTCATCTGCCTGGCCCGCCGCCGCTGCGACTTCTTGTTCGCCATGCTCCGCGACAAGATCCCCTACCAACCCCGCCCAGCCACGCCGACCGCGGCTTGACCAAACCCATAGGGACACCCCCCAATGGTCGACCTCTCCCCACCCGCCCTGGTCGCCTGGCTGGCCTCCACCATCCAGCGCTACCTCCGCGACCCGACGCCGCCGCCACGGTTCAGCCGTCGTCGGCTGGTCTTGCCCGAGGACATCTCGATCGGGCTGACGCCACAGAGCGCCGCGAAGGCGGCTTCGCTGCCAAGCCGGTGTGGGTTGTCGCCAGCGGCGACGAGCAGGACGGCGGCGCTGTCCGGGCCGACACCGTAATGATCGAGCAGCACCGGCGCGCAAGACTTGATCATGGAGGTGATCCGGGAGACGAGCTCGGCTATCTCCGCGGCCAGGTGCTGAATCCGACGCGCGAGAGTACGCAGGGCATACAAGACGGCGTTGTCATCACCTGCGGTCCGGCTGTCGAGTTCGGCGCAGCGTTCGATCAGTGAGTGCCTTCGTCGATAGACCGGTCAGCGGCTGACGCACGGCGGGCTCGGCAGTGACCAGCTGAGGTTCCCCCGATAGTTCGGAGGCGATCGCGGCGGGCAACTCACCATTCCTGTTGATCGCGAACTCGCGGAAGGGCAGCCGGCGAAGATCACCCTGTCGGGTCCGATGAGAGCAGTGCCTGGCTGGCGCGTCTGTGCGGTCGCTGACCGACCACGGCATAGCCGAGATTCGGCCACTCTCATCTGAATGAGCGCGGCCAGCATCGACAGCCGAACCTGGACCACAAGGATGTGACGCACATCACGAGACTGTAGGTCTGAATCAGTGCCGACTGAGGCCCTCCTCTCACTGAGAGTCCTCATTGAGGACCCCGGTGTGGCACTGGAGCGGACCGGGACCTCCGCCTCTAGCTTCCGTAGGGAGCGGCGGCCATTGCGCTGCATCGGCCTCTGAGCATTGCTGGGTGCCACGTACAGGCGGCTGGCCGATTCACCGAGAAGACCCTACCGTCGTCTGCATGCCAAAGCTGTTACTACCGGCCACGTGCCCGGTGCGCGACCTTTGTCGAGTGTCACGACGATGGGGGCTCCGGGCGTATGCGTGAGCGGCTACTGACCTGAGGGCCTGCTTTGAATCTGGACCCTATTTTCATTTCCTCTGCCCTGCATGCACCTTGCCTCGGAAGTCAATAGAGAACGTACGGGCGGCACCTCCCGGGGAGGGGTGTTCGCGATGCCGACCGTAGTCCAGTGAGACGCCCCTCAATCAGCTGCATCCGGCGATCTTCGCAGTAACGCTCGACGCGTTACCGGAGAAATCCTGGTTGGTCAGCAGCGAAATCCGGCCGCACACACCCCTCGATACTGAATGATCGTCGCGTAGGGCGAGTCCTTACATTTCTCCGTTCGTACCATGTTAGCGAATGACACAGGAATCATTCGTCTTAGCTGCTCACCCTGGAAGGCATGGGTCATGTTGAATGTGAAGCCCTACCGGGACACACTCGCGCTTCCGGGGTTACGACCCCTGCTGCTGGTCGCGATCCTCGCCCGGGTCCCGGTGGCGGCCACGGCGGTGGCGATGACGCTGTACGTACTCGATCTGGGTCACGGATTCTTCGCCGCCGGGCTGGTAGGGGCCGCGATGACGGTCGGTTCGGCGCTCGGCGCACCGCTACTCGGCCGGCTGGTCGACCGGCGGGGCCTACGGCCGATGCTGCTGCTGACCACTGCGGTCTCGGCGCTGTTCTGGGGCACGGCGCCGGTTCTGCCCTACCCGGTGCTTCTCGGCGCCGCGCTCGTCGGTGGGTTACTCACCCTCCCGGTATTCTCCGTGGTCCGCCAGTCGATCGCCGCGCTGGTCCCGCCGACCCGACGGCGTCAGGCGTACGCGCTGGACTCCATGTCGGTCGAACTCAGCTTCATGATCGGACCAGCGGCGGCGGTGGCCCTCTCCACCAGTGTCTCGCCCACCCTGACCTTGTACGCCGTCGGCGGCGGCATAGTGCTGGCCGGACTCACCCTGCTGGTGCTCAATCCGCCGACCCGAGCCCAAGACGAGGTGACGACGCCGGCGCAGCCGCTGCCCCGCAAGGAGTGGCTGACCCCACGGTTGATCGGGCTGCTCGCCGGTGGTGCGGCCGGCACGCTGGTGATCGCCGGCACCGAAGTAGCGGTGGTGGCAGTGCTGCGTGACGCCGGTCAGGTTGAATGGACCGGCGTGGTCCTGGCACTCTGGGCCTCATACTCGCTGGTCGGCGGCTTCACCTACGGCACGCTATCTCGCCCGGTGCCATCGCTGATCCTTGCCCTACTACTCGGAATGGTCACCATTCCGGTCGGTCTGGGCAGCGGCGAATGGTGGCTCCTGGCCCTCGTGCTGCTGCCGTCCGGGGCGCTCACCGCGCCGACCATCGCCGCTACTGCCGACGCGGTGAGCCGGCTGGCACCGGCGAGCGTACGGGGTGAGGCGATGGGCCTACACGGCTCGGCGATGGTGGTGGGAGTGGCCCTCGGCACCCCGCTGGCCGGGGCGGCAATCGATGCCTCCGCGCCAGCCTGGGGCTTCGCCGCGACGGGCCTGCTCGGCGCGCTGATCGCACTAGCGATGCTACCGGCCGAGTTGCGTCACCGGCGGTCCGACGATGCCCAAGTCATCCTCAATGACACCGCCAGCCCCCCGCACGATCCCGCCTCTACTCGAGCATCGGTCCAGGGATGACGACTGGCTCGGACGGCCGACCGCGTCGGACTGCCTCCCTTGGGGCGTCGCAAACGAGTATGAACACGTCCTTGACGCTCCAGGTGCGCAGGCCGGTGAGCACGCTCATCAAGAAGTCGCGCCCTTCACTGCCGGAGGCCCATAGGCCGAGGACGTTCTCTCCCCGTCGGGGGTGACCGATCGCGGCGAAGATTACGTCGGGAGGTCGGTGGGACCAATAGGCCATCTCCTCGATCACCTTCTTCGGGGCCCGGGAGTTTGCCTCCTTGCTGACCGAGGCATATGGATCTCCGCGAAGTGTGCCGAGATCTCCCCGTGGTCAACCTTTCGCATACGGCGACCACACCACCTCTCCGGTTCCGAAACAGGCGCCACTGCCGTCGACGGAGATCTGCGGCTCGAGGACCTGGCGCCGGCTTGGTCGCGCGGCACGTCGATCTGCATCGGCCAGGTTGCGTCGGTCAGCACGGTCTTCGACCAGCCCTCGTTCTGTCCGCCTATGACTGTCGCGCCGTCACCGCCGCACAAGCGAGAAGGGGACGCCGGATCTGACGATGGCCTCATTCCTCACCCTCGACGAGGCCCGACGTCTCCTGGCACACCTGATCACCACCACCCGCCCCTTCGACCACCTCGATCGATGGTCACGATCACGACGACACCAGTACCGCGCTAGAACAGCCCGCTACCAGCGAAGACTCCGAATCCACCAGATGCGGCTGGAGTACTAGGCAACCAAGAGTCGCATTATGCCGTGCACAGCCTCCGCGTCGCGGGACAACTGCTCACGGTCCTCGTGTACGAGGCGGATCAACCCCCAGCAGCCGTCCAGGTCTCGGGTGACCGGCCAGTGGACGCCCTGCGGAGCGATCATCCTCTCGCCGTCGTACGAGAGGAGTTCCCTGACCTCGTCGAGCCCGGCATAGCCCTGGACCACACCAGGCTCGTCGTTGATCAGGCAGCAGATGTTGTAGTGGCGCTCAAAGTGATAGTCCCCGGAGGTGCGGCGTCCATCGACGAAGATCCTGATGTTCTCCTGGAAGACGTTGAGGCCTGAGCACCTCTGGATCATCAACGGAACGCTGGCACCCGGAAGGCGGTTGTTGACCTCAACGACCCGCGGGCCACGTGACGTCATCTTGAACTCAGTGTCGTTGATGCCGTAACGCACTCCGAGCGCGTCGTTGACCGACCGCACGTAAGGCAGAGCCGCTAGGGCTATCGGATCGTCTAACGGAAGTGAAAACATGTTCTTATAGATGCTCGCGTTTCCATTTCGCTGGATCTTTTCGTACTTGGCGAAGGCGACCGGCATGGCCTCGCCGCCGCCGGTATGCGCTAGATCCATGAAATACTCGTCGCCGTCAAGGTATTCTTCGGCCAGCACCGTCGAAAACTGCTGGTGGTAGGGGTCTGCCCGACTCACAATCACGTTGAAGGCATCGACGACCTCCTGCCGGTTCGCACACACGAAGACGTGAACGCCTCCGACCGAGGCATTTGGCTTGAGGACCACCGGATAGCCGCGCCCGTCAGCCCAGGAGATGACGGACTCCAGATCGCCTGACTCGTGGAACGCAGCACACGGGACCTCGTGCCGTGTCCAGTACTCCTTCATCACGCGCTTGTTCCTTCGTGCCTCCAGACTCTCGGTCGGATTGCCAATGAGCCCCAGCGACTCAGCCAACACGTCTACGATCTTGAGAGACGGCGGAGCTCCCGGCACAACCGCGACGACACTGCGGCTTTTCAGAAAGGCCACCGTCTCGTCAATACAGGAGTGTTGGTAGACCTCGCTGAAGTCCGCCGGATCGAACGTCTGCGTCACGTACGGGGTGCGGTATTCCTGCGTCAGGACACAGATCACTCTGAAGCCGATGGCGGCGCCTTCCCGGCCGTAAGGTCCGGCCGCTGCAACCGGATCTATGACCGCGATCGCGGGGTCCAGGTATGACATCTGAGAACTCCTCCAAGAAGACACTGTGCACAGCTTCGACGCATCCCAGCTACAGGGCCCGGCCACTGACGCAACGGCCTACTAGGAAATGAATTCGAAGTAACCGTTCGGTGCGTAGTCGTCCACGGGCCGCTTGAACCGTTCGGTCGGCGGCGGGAAGCCCGCCTTCAGGAAGATGTCGAGAAAATAGGCACCTTCCGTGCTGGTGATGCCGAGCCCGCGAGCGACCCGGTCGTCCACGTCAACATGCTGACGGGCGTGATCGATGACGACGTTCTTGATGCCACTGCCGTCTGGCATGCGGATCTTGGGCCGGTCAACGATGTAGGCGGGCAGCCGGTCGCGCATAGCCTCCCGAAGAACCCACTTCTCGACGCCATCACGGATCTTCAGATCCATCGGCAGAGAATAGGCGAACTCGAGAAGATGGCGGTCCAGGAACGGCACACGCGCCTCGACCGAGTTCAACATGCTCGACCGGTCCACCCGTTGCAGATCGGTGCGGTGGAGGTTCCCCACCCGGTACTTCATCAATCCGACCGGATCCGCATGCGTCTTGAACAGGTCATACCCGGCCAACACCTCGTCAGCTCCGTCCCCACAGATCGCGACCTTGATCCCGCGTCTCCTGACGGCCTGATAGACAAGGAACTGCGTGCAGGCGTCGATAATGTCGACGACCTCGAACAACTCAGCTCCGTGAACTATCCGGGGAATGATGTCGATGAGATCCGAGGGTTTCAAGTAGACAATGTGTTGCTTGACACCGAAGTCTTCGCAGTAGCGTCTCGCGACCTCCACGTCCGCGGCTCCCTCGAAGCCGACAGTGAAGGCGGTGACGTCGTGGTGGTACCTCCGCGCCGCTTGCAGGACCGCCGCGCTGTCGATGCCGCCGCTGAACGGTACGGCAAGCGGAAGGTCAGTGTCGACCTGCTTACGAACCGCAGCCTCGAAGAGCTCCCGGTACCGGCGGGAAGCCGCAGAGCTCGTGGTCGATACCTGCTGCTCGTCCAGCTCGAAGTAGCGAACCTCTTCGCCGTTCTGGACATAAGTCCCGGGTGGAACCGGGCGAATGAGCGCAGGATGATCGAGCAGACATTTCTGCTCCGACGCGAACCGATAGACCCCGTCCTGAAGCTGATAGTACAGAGGTTTGATGCCGACGTGGTCCCGCACCGCGAGGAACGATCCGTCCCTGCTGTCGCAGATGACGAACGCGAACATGCCGTTCAGTTTCCGCAGGAACGGAATTCCCCACTCGAGGTAGGAGCGAAGTACCACCTCGGTGTCGGAGTCCGTGCGAAAGGTGTGGCCGAGCTGCTCCAGCTCCTGTCGGATGTCTCGGAAGCCGTACAATTCGCCGCTGAACACCAGCCAGACCTGTCCCGCCTCGTCGGACAAAGGCTGGGCCGCATGCGTGCGGTCGACGATGGCCAACCGGTTAGTCCCCATCGAGAAGCCAGCTCCGGAACCCCGCTCCCCGAAATGATCTGCGTCCCCACGATGCCGGATCATCTCCAACATACGGGTCAGCTCGTTGTCCCGAGCCGTGGCACGGTCATCGTTCTGCGGCACCAACTCGCGATCGACCACGACGGCGATCCCACACACCTTGTTACCTCTCATTCGCAAGCTCGAGATCGGGCGCCAGCTCCGGCACACCGACCGGCATTTGCTCCGGATCACCCACCGGGCAGCCTCGCGGCAGGTCCGAGGGGTCGCTACAGATATCGTTTCCGGTACCGCGACGCTAGCTGGTACTCGAGCTCGTGATATCGCTCGACTGGACGAGAACTGCGGTCGCAGTGATCTCGACGAGGAGGTCCGGTCGGAGAAGCGGCGCCTGAACTGTGGTGTTCACGGGCGTGATGTCCCCGAAGTACTTCTGGAACATTCGTGCGTAGTCGTCAAAGTAGCTGAGGTCCGTCAGGTGCGTCACAGTACTGACGACGTGGTGCAGTTCTCCTCCCAACTGGCGGAGCGTGGCCTGGATCTTCCTGATGACGTAGTCGGTTTGCGCACCCACATCCTCGGCGCACGCTTTTCCATTCGCGTCGATAGCGGTGGTGCCGGCGACGAATATCTGGTTGCCGACGCGGATGCCCCGTGAGTAGCCCATCTGTGGCTCATATCGCGATGGGCTGAAGACCAGCTGCTTGCCGTCTTTCCTGATGGGGCTCGAAATCTCAGGCTCAGTCATCACGGCCTCCCGGTTCGACGATCTGGGGAAGTTGTTGTTGTTCCGTACGCAGCCGACAGCGCAAGAACCGGAGGGCTGCGAGGTCGCTCGAGATCAATCCTTACGTCCGACCCCAACAAGGGCGGTGCGGGGAAACTCGCCAACCCAGCCGTCTGCTGTCTCGAACACGGACAAGGTCCCGCTGTCACGCACGGGCGAGGACACGATCGAGCCGAACTGCTCCAGACCATATGACCCGTACTGTATGCACTTGGCCACTTGGTCCTCGACCCAGTCCACGGCAGAGCCGGCGTCCTGCTCGTCGCAGGTCAGGCCGTAGGAATCTGAGAGATAGTTCAGTATGCCCAGTCGCGCGTCGTGAGCGTTGCGTGCATGCACGACGATCGGGTCGTAGATCGGCTTGACCGCGATGTCCGCAAATCCGGCCGCCGCCATCCCCGCCTCCAGTTCGGCGCGGCTGAAGTGCGTGTACTTGTGTCCGTTCGGCGAATAGGTGTCTACCACGGTTTCGAACCAGTTCGCAGTCGGTGCGCCGATCTCGAAGTCATGGACGACCAGACGCCCGCCTGGCCGGAGTACGCGGAAGGCGTCCGCGTAGGAGGCAATTCGCTGATGTACAGGTATGTGGTGGGATCCGTAGGCGAAGAGCACGCCCCCGAACGTCTCGTCGCGGCACAGGAGGAACTGCGCAGCGAGTCGAACCGCCGGGAGCTCGTACGCCAGAGCTTGTCGGATCATCTGCCCCGATAGATCGCCGGTCAGAATCCACTGGCGAGGGCTGGACCAGTTCGGCAGCTGACTCGCCGCCCGGGCGACGGTTCCGTCACCACCGAGGACGTCCAGCAGAAGGTAATCCGGCGGCAGCCCGGCGGCACTCGACTCGCCGGACGCCAGCTCCAGAAGCTGCGCGACTCCAACCGCCTTCACCATGCTCTGCTGGTGAGCCTGCCGGTAGGAGTCTCCGCGGCCGGTGCTGTCGGACTCGAACTCGTTTGGCTCCGCGAACATAGGCCCCAGCACTTCGTTTCGTCCCGGACGACTCAGCCAAAGCGTCGATGCCATGTGCGGAAAGCGGGCCCGAAAGCTCCGCTCGAAGTCACTGATCGACATCCCAGGCAGGTACTGTGCGGCAAGATCGAAGGTCACTGCAGGCTCCCTATGTGCACGTGTCACGTCTGGTCTGACAACGTCAGGTGGTGATCAGATCCCGCAGGCTCCGCCTGGCGCCGCAGTTCCTTTGCGCGTCGTACGAGACCGAAGAACGCCTCTGGATCCGTGATGTGTGCGATGTGCGCCGTACGTGGAAGCTCGACATACACGCCACGCAGGACGAGTTCGGCTAGGCCACGAGTTGTGCGGCGATCGTGTTCCAGCGAGTCCACGCCGGCCGCTGCAACAGTCGGTACACCGAAAGTGAGCGGCTCGAATCCCACGGTGTTGAGTTCAGCGTCGGACATCTCGGCTAGTAGTGCCCGGCCGTCCTCGAGGTCAGCGTCTGGTCGGCCGGTACCCTTCGTGACCTCTCGCCCCAGCACTGCGGCACGCAGTGCCCTGACGGCTTCGGTCGGGTCCTCGGTGCCCGTCTCTCGGACGAGCGCTTCCCAGGGCGCCAGGTCAGGCCACCACGGGAGCCAGCGGATCGGTGGCTCGTAAACCACGAGCGCACCGGCCAGCGCTGGCGACTGCCCGAGAGCATTGAGCGCGACCAGGCCACCGTAGCTGTGACCGACGACGATGTCGGGCTGGTGCCTGGCCAGGATGTCCTGCAGGTCGGCCACATGCCTACCCAGTCCACACGTGGCGTGCCCGGGCTGGCGCGAGTGGCCCCACCCACGACGGTCGTACGCGAGTGAGCGCCACTGGGGAAGGTATCTGCGTGAGCCCCGGCTGAAGCTCGCCGACGAGTCCAGTGTGCCGTGCACGTACAGCACGCTGCCCTCGGTGGCATCGTCCGGGCCCCCGACCTTCACCCGAAGCTGAGGTGTCTCCGGGCCCCGCTCGCCGCTCATGCGGCGACCCGCGTCGAGGGTGGCGCGGCGGAGCGCTGTGGCGGCATCTGTTGGATGACTTCCACAGTCAGAACTTCCGGCGTGCAGTTGTCTAATAGGGACTCGAACTCGATTGAGATCCCGAACCTCTCATTGATCAAGTTGAAGAGCTCAGCGGTGGAGAGTGAGTCCCCGCCGAGTGAGTGGAAGTCGGAATGGCTCTTGACCCGGTGGAGCGGCAGCCGCAGGCACTGGGCGAACAACTGGGCCACGGCCCAGGTCACACGGGCCTGGTTCCACGCCGTGTCCGCGCCGTCGGGTTGCTCCGCTGACTGCCACGTCAGGGTGCCCGGAGCGCTACTGGTGGAGCGAACCTTCAGGCCGCTGGCCTGAGGGATCTGCCAGTCGGCCTTGCCGTTGATCGTGCGCCCGCTGTCTTCGACCTGCTGGAACACGGACGGAATCATCGGAGGATACAACCGCGGCGAAAGAAATCGCCGAAGCCCCTCCTCGTCGAGGGTCCCTTCGGTGACCACGACATTGGCTTTCAACTGCCCGTCTGCCTCATAGACGGTGCAGGCGGCGATCTGTGCGAACTCGGCGATGACGTTCTCCACCTCGTTCAGCTCGATTCGGTGACCTCGGATCTTCACCTGCCGGTCGGCTCGTCCAATGAACTCCAAGGTTCCGTCCGGTCGCCACCGGCAACGATCGCCCGTGCGATAGATGAGCTGGCCAGGCCTGTCAACGAAGTGGTCCGCTCTGAACCGCTCCTCCATTAGGTCAGGGCGATTAAGATAACGACCCAAGCCGATGCCACCGACACACAACTCTCCCTCTACCCCGACGGGCACGGGACGGTCGCCGTCGAGCACGTATACCCGTCTGTTCGTCGCCGGCCGGCCAATGGGCGGCCTATCGTCACTGTCGCCGCACTCATGCCACGCGGTCAGCGCCGCCGCTTCCGCCGGACCGTAGATGTTCAGGAATCGCCGACGCTGGCCACGCCATTTTCGAACGATGGGTGAGGCTAGTCGTTCGCCGGCCGCAGCTGCGATCCTGAGGTCCGGAAGGTCGGTGTACGGCAGGCCCGACCACACCGACGGCGTCATGATGACGGAGGTGATCCTTCGGTGCTTCAGCGTCCTGGCCAACGGTGGGCCCACCTGTAGCTTCGCGCTGTCCGCGAACACGAGGGTCGCTCCTGACAGGAGGGTCAGGGCGATGTCTGAGATGCACCCGTCGAAGTTCGGCGACAGGAACTGCAGCACCCGGTCGGTGGGGCCAAGCCGAAAGATGTCGTTCAGTCCTTCGTACAGGTTCGACACACCCTCGTGGCTGATGGCGATCGCCTTCGGCCGGCCAGTCGATCCGCTCGTGAAGACGACATAGGCGGTGTTTCCTACGTTGACTCCGGTGACCGGCGCCGACTCGTGGTCCGGTGAGGTCGAGACGACTACCGTAGGCGTGCGTAGCGAGAAGGCTTGAAACTCGACGAACGATGCGGCGTCGGTCAACACCAGGGATGCTTTCGACTCGTCCAGCATTCCGGCAAGTCGGTCTCGGGGGCAGGTGACGTCGGCCAGGACGAAGGCGCCACCCGCCTTCGCGACGGCGAGCACGGCACAGACGAAGTCCGTCCCCCGTTCCATCACGATGGCAACGACTGTTTCCGGCTGCACGCCGAAGCTACGCAACTGATAGGCGAGTGTGTTGCTTCTACGGTCCAGCTCGCGATAGGTGAGAGCTTCGGTCTCGGCTTCCACCGCGATGCTGTCCGGCTGCAGCGTCGCCTGTTCAGAGAATTTCACGTGCCAGGGATCGTGGTCGGCTTGACCTCGGACGGTGCCGCTCCAACGCAGGGTGGCTGAGGCCTCCGCAGCTCCGCTCCGCGGTCGGTCCGCAAGACCGTCTGTGCGAGAAGCAGGAGCAGAATCCGCAGGCTGGCCCTCATGCCGGCCGAGTCGGATCGGCGCCGTCGCCAGACAGCGGGTGTTGGGGTGGGGGCCCCAACGCAAGGCCTCAGGATCATCGTCAAAGCTGTAATCAGGATACTTCTCCAGGAACTGGAGAATCGCCATCCCGGCGAGACGCTCGGCATACGGTGCCCCGATGCAGTAGTGGCGACCGAGACCGAAGCCCAAGTGTCGGGCCTCCCTGCGTTGGATGTCGAAAGACAGTGGATCCGTGAACTTCCGTGGATCCACGTTCGCTGCTCCGAGATGGACGAGAACACTCTGTCCGGCCGCGATCTCGTGACCGCCGAGGAGTGTCGTCTCGGTGACGCGCCGTGCGAGGTACTGGCTTGAGCCGTCCAACCTCAATATCTCGTTCACGGCCGAGTCGATGAGATCGGGGACCTCGCGGAGGAGCCGTTGTTGTTCGGGGTATCGGTCGAACAGGCGCAACCCGGTCGATACCAGATGGGTCAACGTCTGGTAGCCGCCACCGGCCAGGACGACACAGTTCGCCGCGACCTCGTACAGGAGCTCATCGACACCAGACTTATCGAGTTCGTGCGGACGCCCTGCTCGGACCAGCGCACTGAGGAGGTCCTCCTGCTCGCCGTCCAGCCGGTCACGGCCGGCCGCCTGCAGGGCTGCCAGTGCGTCGGCGAGCACCGGTATGACTGTCTTGTCGCGTACGTCAGGCAGGGCGGAGACGCTGCCGAGGAGGGTCTCGTAAGCGTCCGCCCACCTGGATATCTCGCTCTCCCGCCCCTCCATCCCCAGCAGGGCGGCGATGAGCGGCGTGGAGAGGTTGGCGGCGAAGTCGGCGATGATGTCCGCGTTTCCGTGTGCTGGTAGACCTGACAGTGCCCGGCGAACGATGTCCTGCATGACGTGGCCCCAGGCGCGGACACGGGGGCCGGAGAAGTGCTCCCGGAGAGCTTCGCGGACCGCGGTATGAGCAGGCGGGTCCTTGAAGAGGAGTTGCTTCTGCAGCATCCCTACGACGTCAGCGGCTTCCCCCAGCCCTCTGCTCTGCAACTCCTCGGAGCCAATTAGTCTGGCGGACGAGAACGTGGCGTGACGGGTGAGCACCTTCACCGACTCTTCGTAGCCAGTGCAGACCCAGACCCGACTGGTTTCGTCGTAGAACACTGGGCCCAGTTCTTGGAGCTGCTGAATGTAGCGGTAAGGGTCCGCGATCACTTCCGTTCGCTGAAGATTGTGGACACCGTGCCTATGCCGGTCATAGACGCGACCGCCTCCTGCTTGTTCCGTCGGATGATGCTGATCGTCGTGCGGCGCGGAACTCATGGACGACCTCCTTCCCCAAGGCACGGTGGAAGCTTCTGCGGTCCGGACCCAATGCCACCTCGGCAGGTCAACCGCCAACTACGACCGCTGGCCCGTGATCATCCCGTGCGGCGTCCAGCCACTGAACTGCTTGCGCCTGATGTTCTTGAAGCCGGCCTCGCGCATACAGTTTTCATGCTGTTCCCACGAATAGATCATGCCGCCTTCCGAGGGCAGGGACGCGAAGTAGACACTGTCGAGAGCGGCCACCGTCGGTCCATCACCTTCGTCGTTCGACATCGAGTTGGTGATGACCAGCTGGCCGCCGTCAGGCAACGCCTGATAGGCCCGACGCATCAAATGCGTGTTCTCCTCAAGCGTCCATATGACCATCTGGTGGGCGAAGAGAATCACGTCGCACTGACTAGGGAACGGATCGTTGAACATGTCGCCCGCGACTACGTCGATCTGGCCACTGAGTCCTTCGTCGGCGATCCGTCGCTTGGTGATTCGCGCCGTCGCCGGAATCTCCATGACCGTGACCTGGAGATGCGGGTTCGCTTTCGCGAGGGCGATGGCGTTGACGGCGTCGCCGCCACCGCAATCGAGCAGGTGCTTCGCCCCACTCAGGTCGAGTTCCCTGGTGAGCTCCCTGTTCGCAAGCTCCGACCAGGACCGCATGTAGGTGTAGAAGACCCGCTCGAGCTCGGGGTTCTCCGACAAGCGGTGGTAGAGGTTGGCACCGGTGCCACGCACTCGGCGCAGGCCCACGTTCCGGTTGCGCCGCAGCGACTCCGTGAAGTCGAGTTGCCCCTCGTAGACGATGTACTGTTCGAAGGCCACGGTGTCCTTCAAGCGCTGCAGATCACCACCCTCCTGCATGTCGGTCAAGACCTGTGCAGTCTCGTACCGGCCGTCGCTCTTCTTGGTAATGCCGAGCGCCGTACAGCCGAGGAGAAGAATGTCGTTGGCCCGCTCGTCGAGGCCAAGACGTTGGCCGATCTCCGGCTTCGTCAGCTTGGGGTCGTCGAGCAGGAGGTCCAACAACCCCAGCTCACACGCGGCATTCAAGTACTGAAATGCCGCGTGTCCGAACAGTACCCGGGCAAGGTCGTCCATGGTCAGGTCGGAGGGTGCCGCTGCGGCGGGGATCGAATCAGTGCTCACGGTGAGATAAACCTCCAGGCTGGGACAGTGGGTCAGATATTTGATCGCGATCATCGCGACGCACCTTAAGCTGCGGCATTCTTGCTTTGGCCACAGACTTTCGCGTGCGGGGGCCATAGCCACCCGGGAGCGGGTTGTGCAGCGTTGAATACGCCTCATTCTTCGCACGGGCGAAGATGTTGAGCGACAAGAAGACGAGCCGGGCGTCCGCTTAGCTGTAGCTGCGCACGGGCTCCACCCCTGGCCTACAGTGGCGAGGGATCGGCGAATGGCCGCAGCCTGCCCAGAAAATTTTATTAAGTGCCGAGACGTTTCATGAATCCCCCGATTTTGTGAACGTCGATGCTATCTGGCTTCAACTAGAGCGAAACATGCATGACGGCTCGTGTCAACATCGACCTCGGTGAGTAACGAAAGCTCGCGCCACCCTCCGACGACAGATCTGCGCGCGGGAAGGTCAGCCCCCACCCCCTCCCGCAGTCCGGCCGAGGGCTGCCAACGCGAGGTCAGCCGATGCGCCACACCCGGCATGGCGCAACCGGAGTCGGGGCACCGCCCGGCACCACCGATGCAGGTCCAAAGTTCTCTGGCAGAACTACTAAGCGTGATGAACTGGACACTAGCGTTCCCACCTCGGCCCGCACCGAACGAGCGAATCACCGCGCCGCCCCTCAGCCACAGTGGGGCGCGACCGAGCTGGATAGAGCAGCCCCTTCGAAGATGATCTTGCAGCTCGGCGCGGGTCCGGTAGGCCCGCTAGGCCCTGTTTCATAGCTGCGGTTGGCCAGTTAGTCCCGGCCAGGGAGATCTCGGCGTGTCGGTGATCGATACGTAGTGAGGTCTCCGGTAGATGGTTCATCGACCAAGACAGACCATCAGCACGGAGACCTCGTGGCCACCATACCGGTGACGAGGCGGTTCGACCTGACTGACGTGCAGTGGGCGGCGCTGGAACCGCTGCTGCCGAGGGGTAAGAAGCCAGGGCGACCGCTGAAGTGGAGTAAACGGCAGCTCATCGATGGGATCCGGTGGCGGGTCCGGGTGGGCTCGCCCTGGCGGGATGTTCCGGAGTGTTACGGGCCCTGGCAGACGGTCTACGGGCTGTTCCGCCGTTGGCAGCGTGCCGGGGTGTGGCAGCGGTTCGTCACCGGGTTGCAGACCCGCGCCGACGCCGCCGGTCTGATCACCTGGGACGTCAGCGTCGACTCGACGATCGCTCGGGCGCATCAGCACGCCGCCGGCGCCCGCACCCGACCCGAGTTGCAGAAGGAACCACCCGGCGGGGTCGAGGACGAGCCGGCTGATCACGCTCTGGGTCGGTCACGAGGTGGCTGGACCACCAAACTGCACCTGGCCTGCGAGCAGGGCCGCAAGCCGCTGTCGATGCTGCTGACCGGCGGGCAGCGCGGTGACAGTCCGCAGTTCACCCGGGTCCTGGCCCGCATCCGGGTCCCCGGCCCGACGGCGGCCGACCCCGCACCCGACCCGACCGGGTCCTCGCGGACAAGGCATACAGCTCCCGCGCCAACCGGGAGCACCTACGCCGACGTGGCATCCCAGCCACGATCCCGATCAAGATCGATCAGGCCGCAAGCCGGCGCAGAAAGGGGTCCAAGGGCGGCCGACCGCCGACCTTCGACGCCCACATCTACCAGCAACGTCACGCCGTGGAGTGCGGCATCAACCAGCTCAAACGCCATCGAGCCATGGCCACCAGGTTCGACAAGCTCGCCGTGCGCTACCAGGCCACGGTCCACGTCGCCGCGATCAACGAGTGGCTCCGACCCGAGCTATGAAACACGGCCTAGACGCGTTGCGCCGCGGTGACTCCTGCGAGCTGTACGGCCTCGCCACTGCGCCCGTTCCCAGCTGCTACCCGGCCGGCTCACGGCTGGCGGTACCGCTTCTACTCCCATTAGGTGACGGCGCAGCTCGCGCGGACGCTGGCGATGCTGATGCAGGCGGGCGTCAGCGTCGCCCAGCTGGTCGAGGCGACGGGGGTCACCGAGCAGCGAGTGAGGGACATACGGCGCCAGCACCACGGGCCAGTGCCCCCCGCATCGGCGAGTGGCCTCCGCAACGATAGATAGAGCTCCCGACCGCTCGCCGGCAACCGTGCCCGGCCTGTTGACGACCTGCGTCGGCATCGGGTGGCTGGTGCAGCAGACCCAACAACCCGGATCCGAGCCGCCAGACGCTGTGGCTTCACATAAGACAGCAGCACGTCGCCGACCGTCGCAGGCCGTAGAGCTACGCCACGATGTCGCGCCGCACGCTGGACTCATCCGCGAACGCATGGCTGGCTACAGGGCTTTTTACTGCGCATATGGGCGTCTCACCAGGAGCGAGGTGCGGGCGTTTGCCACCGCGTGCCCGGTCTAGCGCATCACGTCGGCCAGGACATCCCGCGACAGCGGTCGCCCGTTGCCGCCAAGCGCCGCGAGGGCTGACCGCCTCGGTGACAACTATCCTCGGCGGTGTCGTCGGCGTCCGCCACCGCTTCTCTTGCCCATTTCACCTGGCTCGGCAGGATGCCATGGTGGCGTTGACACCATGACCTTCGGGCGATCTTGACCAGGTCGGCGCAGCTCAGGCGCGACCAGGCCCCTCTGCACACCGACTGCTGGAGCACCCCGGGCACACCGTCAGATACGACCGCCGAGCGCCGCTGCCTCTCTCTCCCACTGGCGAACCATGTCGGCCCGAAGGCGCTGGCTCCGTCGGAAGTTGTGCCCCGCGCGCAGCTTGGTGGTCACCTCATACATCAGGGACGCCTCGCCGCCGTCCGCGCCGACGTGCAGGGCGAACTCGTACACCGCGATTGGGTCCAACCCGTAGCCGCTGGCCTTGAGGCGGCAGAAGGCATCGACCACAGTTGGCTTGTCCCGTGAAGAACTCAAGCCATTGAGCATCGGAATGAGCGACCTTACTGCGGCAGCAACGACCGGCGAAACGATGTCCGCCTTGGGCTCCAGCCTGACACCGGTGGCGAGGTCGATGGCGCGTTGGGCGCGAAGCCACGGCGCCTGGAGTACCCCGACACCCTCGATGACGCAGATCGCCTCTGCACTGCCCAGATGCTGCAACTGGGCGAGGTGCGCAAGACTGGGCCAGGCGACGAGCAGTGGTCCACGGTGGCCAGCACCAGTCCGCTGCCCGAGTTTCCCGACCACGGCACGCGGAAACTGCTCGGCAAGCATGCTATCGCCGTAGTCCCTGATCTGGCCGACCAGAATCAGGGGTGAACCCGGCTGCGAAGCCAGCCAGTCAGCCGCCAGGACTTCCTGCACATCCACTGTCGTACTCTCGTCGCGCAACGCTGCATATAGCGGACAGCGGACGTGCGCGGGTTTCAAGGCCATGTCGGCCAGCGTAGGGCGCAGCTCCGACAGTCCGGCGGGCTATGGAGTTGATGACTCGACACGGGAAGCTGTTGACGGACACCCCTGATGGTCAGAGCTGTGGGCGGGGCTGGCGTGAGGCCGCTGGGTGGCCGAAGGACTGCCCCGGAGGTCGGTCCGCTGGCGAGGGGGTCCATTCCCCGCGCCACTTCTTCGCCACTGCGCTCATGAGCAACGGTGTCTAGCCCCAGGAGGCGCTGAGGCACGCCAACCTGCGGATCACGTTGGAGACCTACGTGCACTGGCTGCCGAAGAAGGACCGCCCGCGCGGCCTGGTCGGCAACCTCCTGCGGCGGGCAGGCGGCATGTCATCCGAACTTCGCGTCAGCCAAGATCATTACTGAGTTGTGCCCGATGGCCTTCGGTCGAGGTCTTCGCAGCTCAAATGTACGGTTGAGTGGGCCGCCAGGGACTCGAACCCTGAACCTACTGATTAAAAGTCAGCAGCTCTGCCCATTGAGCTAGCGGCCCGCCAGGCCATAAGGCTACCCGATACTGCGGCCAGGAGGCGGGTCGCTCCCAGCGGTCGGCTGCCGTGGCTCAACCTTGCCTAGATTCGACGAGTGGGCGACCCGATGCCGCCGGCCTCGGAGCCGCACAGCCGCTCGGTGCAGCGGGCTCTCACCCAATGCCGTGACGTGGTGATAATCGAGGACCTCCGGAACCAAAATGTGCTGGGAGGCATGTTGGATGCCAGGTGGTTCCGTCGGCGGATTCTGTGGATCATGCGTCCCGTGGGCGTCGGCGGCGGGGAACCAGGGCGGCGGCGGCCTCCGCTTTGTCGCGCTCGACTTGTAGTTCGACGATGACGGAGGTGTAGGTGTTGCTGGTGATGGTGATGGTGGAGTGACCGAGTAGTTCCTTGACGTCGGTGAGGTCGGCGCCGGAGGCTTTCAGGTACGTCGCGGCGCAGTGCCGCAGGTCGTGTAGCCGGACCGGGGGCAGCCCGGCGCGGCGGACGAGGCTGTCGAAGCGCTTGCTGACGGTGTCCGGGTGCCACTTTTCGCCGTTGGGTTGGACGAAGAACCATCCGGTGGTTGGCCAGGTGCTGCCGTTGACCTGCTGCCAGTGGGCGCGGCGGGTGAGGTAGGCGCGCCATGCGGCGGCGGTGAAGCTGTCCAGGGCGAAGGTGCGGTTGCCGGACTCGGATTTGACCTTCTTGTCGACGGCGTCGTACCCGACGGTGGTGCGCTGTAGATCGACCGTCACCAGGGCGTTGTGCAGGTCGACGGTGGTGTCGCGTAGGCCGAGTGCCTCGCCGCGGCGCATTCCGCGGTGCATGATTCCGACGAAGACCGGATAGAGGGCGATGTCGTGATCCTGGGCGTAGTCGAGGAATGCCCCGGCCTGTTGCGGGGTCCATACCATGACCGGGCTGGGCCTTTTCCCGGTTTCACGCCACCGTGCGACGGCTTTGTCGGTCCAGACGCGGGGCTTGGGCTGCTTCGCCGATGGCAGCTCGACGTGCTTGGCCGGGTTGAAGTCGATCAGCCGGTTGTTGGACCGTGCCATCGCATCGTTGAGTGCCTTGCGCAGAGTGGAGCGGATGCGCTGCATGGATGCTGGGCCGGTGGTCCGGATGCCGCGGACGGTGGCGCGGATCTGCGGGTCCTCGCTTTGCCGAGCGACCTCGATGGCGGTGTTGCGGTCGGTGATCGCGGTGAACATCGCCGCGATGTGCTCCACGAGCAGCTTCACCAGCGGGATGGCGCCGAGGTGTGGGATGAGGTGTACACGGATGTGGCAGCCGTAGTTGCGTATAGTGCTCGGCTCGATGGTGCGTCGGGACTCCAGCCACTGCCGTAGGTATTCGCCGACGGTCATGTCGACGCTGGCGGGAAGGCCCGCGCTGACCCGTTTGGCGATGGTGTCGCGGTCGGGCATCGGAGCGCCTGCCTTGACTTGCTGGAGCAGGTCGGCGATCTCGGTCGCGAGGGCGGTGTCGTCGCCGGCGAGCGCCAGCAGCGTGAGGGCTTGGTCGCGGTCCTTGGCGGCGTCGTCCTTGCTGTCGAAGGTGTAGCGACGCAGCGACCGGCGGGAGCCGTCGACCTTTCTCGGCAGTTCGAGTTGGTATCCCCACTTGCCGTGGTGGGCGTTCCATGCCCCGCCGGCGCGGCGGAGCTGAGGGCACCTTTTGCCGAGCTTCTTACCGTCCTGGTCGCGGCAGGTGCAGATTTTGAGGATGGATCCTTGCGCCATGGTGCTGTTGCTCCTCGGGTTGCCGGGCAGCCGGTGGCTGTGGATTTCGTCCGGGTGATCGACGCGTGCCTTCGGCGATAGATCAAGTCGCAGACGGTGGCGGATGCTCGTCGCCGACGGGCATGTGGAGGGCGGCAAGGATCGCCGCGACCGGTACCCGGTAGCGACTACCGAACCGCAGCACGGCGATCGGGAACTGACCGTGTTTGGCGAGTTCGTAGGCGGTGGCGCGCGACAGGCCGAAAATCTGGGCCACGGTGGCGATGTCGGTCCACGGGCCAAGTGCGCGGATCCGATCGACAGTCCAAGCGGTGTCATCGGGGGGCTCGCCTTCGAGGTTGGAGTGGTCGGCGGCGTGGTGGTCGGGCATGGTCATGGCAAGACGGTCCTTCCGAGGACGCGAGGTGAGAGGGGCTGTGGGAAGCGCGGGCGACGGCGTGGGGCGGCGCGCTGCCGCCCAGCCGCCGCGTAAACCCGCGTGGGATCAGGGCCCGTCTGCCGGCGGTTGGATGCTGCCGGTCCGGGGCGTGTCGCGGATGCCGCCGCCGACCCGTGTGGACGGGTGTCGGCCCCGGCGGCATTCGGCTGTGGCGTGCACTTGCCCTGCGGCAAGAGGTGAGGGTTCATGGGCGCGCGCCGGAAGCGGTTCGGCGCCGACCGCGCGGCGTTCGCCGCTTGTCAATCGATGTAAAAAGGGGGATCCTGTGACCGATTCGGCACCACAGCCACGTTCCGACGCGCAGGACACAGGGCCTGGTTCGGATCCAGGAACGGGCACGGTCGGGATCGACCCGGAGGACCCCAAGGTCGTGCCGGCCGCCTTGATAGACCTGGTCCTATCCGCCCGAGCGACCTACCGTGCCATGCAGGCCAACGGCTGCTATCCGGCGATCATGGCGGTAGGGCGGTGGAGGACAGCGTTGCGACGCTCGCGCGCGTAAGCGATGACCTGAGGCTGTACGTGGGTGACCACTCAGACCACGGTGGCACGGCCGTCGCCCGGGCAAGTGATCTTCTCCGCCAGGCCCGCAGCGCACTGAGCGACGCTCAGCACCATCTCGCGCTCGACGACACGGTCCAGCCCGATCCGAAGCGCGGGAGGTGACGGCAATGACCGGGTGACAGCTATCCACCGGTGCAGGGCCGAGAACCGGCATCGGCGGTGTGCACACCGCCGATGCCGATGTCTCCCATCCAGCAGCGGCGTCCCGAGCGGTACGTGTCGCGGCTGTGGAACGAGCATGGCCTGAGACCCCGTCGCCTGACCGACAGGGCCGCCGACGTTGCCGGGCTGTATCTGAAGCCGCTGGCTGGCATCGTGGTGCTAGCGGCACGGTTCGTCGGCGGGGTTCACCCGCCGTCCTCGCGCGATGTGTCGTCGGGCAGGTGCGGGGTGAGTCGGTCCAGCGCCTCGTCGTGGAACGCGGGGCTGATGTCGACGCCCAGGTACCGGCGGCCGAGGTGCAGTGCGGCGAGACCGGTCGTGCCGGCGCCGGAGAACGGGTCCAGGACCACACCGCCGGGCGGGCAGCCGGCCGCGATCGCCCGTAGCGGTAGGTCGATCGGGAACGGCGCCACATGCGATCCGCGGTAGGGGCGGGTCGCGATCCGCCACACGTCGCCCGGGTTGCGTCCTTTCGGATGGGCGGCGGTGTGGGCGTGGCCGAGTGGAACGAGGTTTCCCCGCCCGGCTCGAGGCTCGACCCGGCTCTCCTCCGCGTCGTACTTGGCGGTGCCGTAGGCGGTGGTGCCGCGGCGGCGTGCGGTCGCCCCGATCCCGCCGGTGCGGCCCTTGCGGGACCCGCCGATGATCCGGGTCCCGTCAGCGGCCTGCGGTCTGGCCAGCGGGATCCGGATCGGGTCGAGGTCGAAGTAGTAGGAGTGGGATCTGGTGAGCAGGAACAGCAGTTCGTAGCTGGCGGACAGGCGGTCGCGGACGGACTCGGGCATCGGGTTGCTCTTGGCCCAGATGACCGCGTTGCGCAGCCACCACCCGCGCGATTGCAGGGCGAAAGCGACCCGCCAGGGCACCCCGACCAGGTTCTTCGGAGCAAGAGCGTCCTGGACGCGGGGCCTTGACGGTCGACGCCCGCCGGGTTGCGGCCGGCCCCCCTTGGGAGCACCGCGCGCGGCGCTGCTGTAGCAGTCGCCGAGGTTGACCCAACAGGTCCCTGTCGGCGCGAGGACTCGTGTGATCTGCTCGAAGACCGCGACGAGGTTGTCAAGGTAGTCGTCCAGGGTGGCTTCGAGTCCGTACTGCGGGTCGACCCACCGGGCGCGGCAGGCCGGGCAGGTGATGCCGTCGGTACGGCGGGTCCGGCCGAGCGGGTGCGGGCAGGCCGGGTCACCGCCGCTCCAGGCGCCGGTGCCGTAGTCGCGCAACCCCCAGAACGGCGGGCTGGTGACGACGCAGTCGACGCTGGCGTCGGGCATCGCGGCGAGCGCCTGGCGGGCGTCTCCGAGATACAGCGCGACCGGGCCGACCCGCCGATACCGGTAGTCGCCCAGGGTCCTGGGATCGGTCATGCCGGCACCGCCCAGCGGTGTGGGCACAGCAGCAGCCGCAACGCGACGGCTGCCTGTTGGGGGACTACGCCGTTACCGAGGACCCGCAGCGCGGCGGTGCGCGGCACCGCGAGCGTCGGGTCGGTTACCCAGTGCGTGTCGAGGCCCATCAGCCATTCCACGAACGGCGGCGCGAGGACCGGTTTGCCGTGCCGTCCCGGTTGGGTCGGCGCCGGCGCCGGACGGCCGAGCAGCAGCTCCCACCGGGCCACCGCCGCGGCGTACACACCCCACCGGTCGGCGTCGGGCCGGCCCAGCCCGGCCACGGTGGTGCGCAGGTCCGCTCCACCGTCACCGTGCCTGCCGGGCCCGTGCGCGTCGGAGGCACGCGGCGTGGGCAGCGTCCGCACCGGAACCCGCACAACCGCCGAGGGCAGGGTGAGGTCACCGTGCGACCCCCGCTGTCCTGGGCAGCCTTTGACGCCGTCGGTCGCCTTGGGGGTGGGCAGCAGCACCTGCGACAACGGAGGCCGCCACCCGGTGCCGGCCCGCCGGCCGGGCGTGCCGGTGTCGCTGGCCCTCGGCGTCGGCAGCAGCCGGGCCGCCCCGGTCAGCGTCCGCCCCGCATGTGCGGTGGGTGTGGTGCGGCCGGCGGTGGTGTTCGCCGAGGAGCGACTGTCGGCCACGGTCGGTGTCGGCAGTAGCTGCGTGGCGATGCCGGCCAGGCTGGGCCGGCGGGCCGCTCCGGCCGACGGGGACATGTTCGACCCATAGGCCACTGCGGTCGGGGTGGGCAGGAGGCCGTGGCGGGTGCCGGTCGGCTCGATCAGGTCCGGCAGGCCGTAGGGGTGGCCGGGGCCCTTGCCGTCACGGGCGCAGGGTGTCGGCAACGTCGGCACCTCCTCCCTCCGGTGGGGTGGGGGTGGCCAGCAGGAACAGCCGGTCTCGGCGGTGGGCCGCGCCGATGTCGGATGCGCGTAGGCATAGCCAGCTCGTGTCGTACCCGATCTCGGCCAGGTCGGCATGGACGACGTCGAGCCCTCGTCTGAGGAGGGCGGCGACGTTCTCCACGAAGAGCAGTCGGGGTCGAAGTACGCGAACGGCGGTGGCGACGTGTTTCCAGACGCTGGAGTGCTCGCCTGCGATGCCGACCCGCTTGCCGGCGTTGGAGATGTCTTGGCACGGGAACCCGGCGGTGAGGATGTCGACCGCCTCGACCCGGGGCCAGTCGACGGTGCGGATGTCTCCGAGGTTGGGGATGCCGGGCCAGTGGTGGGCGAGGACGGTGCTGGCGTGCCGGTCGGTCTCGGCGTACCAGGCGAGCTGGCCGCCGAGCACCAGCTCGACGGCCAAGTCGAGACCGCCGTATCCGCTGCAGAGGGATCCGATTCGCCAAGCGGTGGTGTGCCCAATGCTCACGCCACGCGCCGACAACACCGTCGCGGTCGGCATCGGCCACTCCCTGGGGGAGGCGCTGCTGCGCCTGGCCCCGCCGGCCGACGTCGAGGTGGTCGACGAGTCGCCGAGATCGCCTTTACTCAGCTTGATCAGCCGGGCACGGTCCTCTATGGGCGGCGGACCCGGTACATGGGTCTCGACAATGTCGAGCAGCACCGTCGGAGAACGCACGTGCTGATGCGCGGCGGGCCAGGTAACGGGCCGGCGGTGCACCGAAGCGGGAAGAGCGCGGTGCGGCGCCAATGCCTACATCCGATCACCCCGAGCGCGACCACCGGCGCGGCAGCGACCGCGGGCCTACCGGCATTCCGGGGATTGCAGCGAGGCGTAGGGGCGGGGCGGCGAGGACCGCTGCGAGTGAGCCGCCGTTGCCAGCCGCTCCGCCGAACGGGTCAGCCGGGCGTCGGCTGACGGCCCGTGGGTGCTCCGTGGGTGCTCGGATGCCAGCGGCCCCAGGTGGACTTTCTCCTTAGATGCTGGATTCCTGCCACGAGCGACTGCCGACCCGGCAACTACGGTGAGTAACGACCGCGCTGACCTGCTGATACTGAAGCGCCTCTGCCCGGATTTGCGGACGAGATTCCGGACGGAAGCGCCTTGCGGGCAGCAGTCAGGGGCAAAACCGTCCGCAGTGGATTAAAAGTCCTCAGCTCTGCCATTGAGCTAACGGCCCTCGGGCCATCAGGCTACCCGATCACCCGCCTCCGGGTTGAGGTCCGCCCGTGGCCGCAGGAGCGACGCTATCGGCACAGGGCGTCGATCTGCGTGTCGAAGTCGGGGAACTCCGCGCGTGCCGCCGCGATCACCTCGCCCGCCGACCGCCGACGATCCGATGCGAACCGCTGCGCGATCTCGGTGAGACGCGAGTCCGGCTGCGGCTCGTGCTCGTGCTCCGGGTACTGCGCCGCCTCCCAGGGACCGAAGCCGTCCGCCAGCAGCCACAGGTAGCTTCCCAGGTTCTGCGCCACCACGCCCGTCTCGCCCTCCGAGCCGAGGAACACCACCGGTTGCCGCTCGATCGGCTCGTCGGCGCGTACCAGCCAGAATGCGGCGAGGCCGCCGGTGCCGTCCTGCCCGAAGACGCGGAACCCGGCCCCGTCCAGCTCGGCGTTGCCGGTCCAGGACCGCCACCAGTCGGTGGTCTCGTCCGGGTCCAGGAACTCCGTGTACGGCTCGAAGTCGACACCGGCTCCATCGCGGTAGTCGAAGTCCCCCGCATGTGCTTCGGCCAACGGGGCGGGCAGTCCACGACGGTCGTCTTCCACGCCAGCACCCTAACCACGACGACCGACATCCATTCGGCCCGCCGTCTGGGGCTCGACGCTGTGGAGCGGCTCGGCCGACTCCGGCGTGGTGACCACCACCCCGCTACCCCACCCGCACCGTCCTGGAGAGTTCACCACCACCGGCACCGGATGCGCGGCCACCCGGCCACCGGCGGTGGGGCGCGGGGTGCGGACGGTCAAGGCGCCGGACCGGCCCACCCTGACCGAACGGCCCATACCCGGTCGGGCATACCCGAGCGGGCGCGCTTTCCGCCGCCCGGCGGTCGCTTATCGAAACCCTCTCACCTCAGCAGACTCGTCTCTCGACGGGACAAGCGGGGGAGAGGGGCGGTACCGGTGAGCAGAGCCGTGGCCACGCAAGACGTCGCGCAGCTTCCTGAGCTGCCGCTACAGCGTCAGTGTCCGTACCAGCCGCCGGCGGAGTATCGGGAACTGCGGGATCGCGGGACGGTCAGCCGGGCGCGGCTGTACGACGGCCGACCGGTCTGGGTGGTCACCGGGTATGCGGCGACCCGGACGATCCTGGCCAGCCCGGACACCAGTGTGGACGTACGGCAGCCGACCATGCCGCTGCCGGTGCCCGGCATGGCGGGGCTGCGGCAGAGCGGTTCGGCGACCATCGAGGCGTTGCTGCGGACCGATCCGCCGGAGCACTCGCGGCAGCGACGGGCGGTGCTGCCCAGCCTGACCTTCAAGCGGATCAGCGCCTGGGAGCCGGAGATCGTCCGGTACACCGACGCCTACCTGGACCGGATGCTGGCCGACTCGCCACCGGTGGATCTGCTCGACGTGTTCGCCAAGCCGCTCGTCGCGGAGGTCCTGGGCCGGCTGCTCGGGGTGCCGGGGGCGGACGTCGAGCACTTCCAGACGCTGACCTACAAGCGGTTCAACCCGGTCCGGTCGATGACCGGCTACCTGACGCACCTGCTCACCGACGGTCGGGACGACCTGCGGGACGGCCAGTTGCGTGATCTGGTCGAGCGGATCGACGGGGGTGAGCTGACCGTCGAGGAGGCGGCCGGGTTGGGCATCGCCATCGTGCTGGCCGGGCAGGACATCACCGTCAACACGCTGGGCATGAGCGTGCTCGCGCTGCTCGCCGAGCGTACCCAACTCGACCTGCTCCGGGCCGAGCCGCAGCGCTGGCCGGACGCGGTCGAGGAGTTGCTGCGGTACCTGTCGCTCACCGGCGCCACGGTCCGCGTCGCCACCGCCGACCTGGAGGTGGACGGCGAGCTGATCCGGGCCGGTGAGGGCATCGTGCTGCTGCTTCCCGGGGCCAACCGGGACGCGGAGCGGTTCGCCCACCCCGATGTGCTGGACGTGCGGCGGGCCGCGCGCGGTCATCTGACCTTCGGCTTCGGCATCCACCAGTGCGTCGGCCAGCACCTCGGGCGGTTGGAGCTGCTGATCGCGTTGCGGGCCCTGTTCACCCGGATCCCCGGGCTGCACCTGGCCGTACCGGTCGAGCAGATCCCGGTCAGGCAGGGCGTGGTGTTCGGGCTCGGCCGGCTGCCGGTGCGGTGGTGACCGATGACGGTCCTGCTCACCGTCGCGGTGGAGCGCTGTCTCGGCGCGGGCCACTGCGTCCGGCTCGCGCCGGAGGTGTTCGACGAGGACGACCACGGGACGGTCGTGCTGCTGGTGGCCGAGCCGGAGCCGGATCGGGTCCCGGCCGTACGGGAGGCCGCGCAACTGTGCCCCAACCGAGCGATCTCGATTCAGACGACTCAGCAGGAGCGTGAACGGTGACCAGCTTCAGTGCCCGGATGGAGGTCAACGTCGCCCGGTTCGGCGAGCGGACCGCGTTCACCTACGTGGCCGACCCGATGCGCGACGACGCCCCGATCAACTACTCGTACGCCCAGATCCACGACGCGGCCCGTCGGGTCGGCGCGCTGCTTCAGGACCGGTTGGACGCCGGTGACCGGGCGATGCTGCTCTACCCGCCGGGTCCGCAGTTGGCCCTCGCCGTCCTCGGCTGCCTGTACTCCGGGGTGATCCCGATCGTGGTGCCGGTGCCGGACGGGCAGCAGCACCGCAGCCAGCGACTGACCGCGATCGTCCGCAACGCGCGGGCCGCCGCCCTACTCACCGAGGAACGGGTGGCCGGTGACGTGGCCGCCTGGGCGGAGGCGGCCGGGGTGGGCGACCTGCCGTGCCTAGTGACCGACGCGACCGCGCTGCCCGACGTCGGGCGGTTCCGCGCCCTGCCCGACGACCCGGACCGGATCGCCTTCCTCCAGTACACGTCCGGGTCCACCAGCCAGCCCCGGGGCGTGGTGGTGACACACGGCAACCTGGCCGACAACGCGGGGGTGTACCAGCGCATCCTCGGTGCGCCGTCGGACGCCCGGCACGGCGGCTGGCTGCCGATGCACCACGACTTCGGCCTGATCGGGCTCTTCCTCTCCCCGCTGTACGTCGGCAGCACCACCGTGCACATGCCCGCCTCGGTGTTCCTGCGACACCCGCAGAGCTGGCTGTTCCTGGTCGACCGCTTCGACGTGCAGATCTCCCCGGCACCCAACTTCGCCTACGAGATGTGCCTGAACCGGATCGCCGAGGAGAGGCTGGCCGGTCTGGACCTGTCCCGCTGGCGGGTGGCGGTCAACGGCGCCGAACCGGTCCAGGCGAGCACGTTGGCCCGCTTCCGCGACCGGTTCGCGCGCTACGGACTGCGGCCGGAGGCGATCGGCCCCGGCTACGGGCTGGCCGAGGCGACGCTGGCGGTCTCCTGCGCCGGGCAGTACCGACTCCCCCGGATCACCCGCGTCGACGCCGCGCACCTGGCCCGGGGGCGGGCCCGACCGGTCGGGCCGGAGGCCGACGAGGCGACCCGTGACCTGGTCGGCTGCGGCACGACGTCCGAGATGGACATCCGGATCGTCGACCCGGAGCGCCACGTGCTGCTCCCCGACGGCGAGGTCGGTGAGATCTGGCTGCGCGGCCCGGGTGTCGCCCGGGGCTACTGGGAGAACCCCGAGGCCACGGCCGCCGTCTTCGACGCGGGGACCGCCTGTGGCGAGCGCGGTTTCCTGCGCACCGGCGACCTCGGGGTACGCCTCGACGACGAGCTGTACATCTCCGGGCGGATCAAGGAACTGCTGATCATCCGGGGTCGCAACCTGTACCCGCAGGACCTGGAGGCCGAGGCGCGCGCGGTGCACCCCGCGCTGGCACTCGGGGTCGGTGCCGCGTTCAGCGTGCCGGTGCCCGAGGAGCAGGTGGTCCTGGTGCACGAGGTGCGGGCCGGGCGGGCGACGCCGGAGGAGTTGGCCCGGATCTCGGCGGCGGTGCGGCACCGGCTGTCCCGCGAGTTCGGGGTGGAGGCGAGCGTGCTGCTGGTCCGCCCGGGCGGGGTGTCCCGGACCACCAGCGGCAAGATCCAGCGGGTCGCGGTCCGTCGTGCCTTCCAGGAGGGCTCGCTCGTCGGCACGTACGCCGACCTCACTCCGGAGGTGCGCGCCCACCTGGACGCCGCCGACCGGGACCGGGAGCTGGCCGGGGTGGCCCGATGAGCGCCGTCACCACCTCGCCGGGCCTGCTGGACGCCGTCCTGGCCACGGCCGGGCCGTTCCGGCCGGACCGGGTCGCCGAGCTGGACCGGACCGAGACGTTCCCGACCGACGCCGTCCGGCTGCTGGACGAGCTGGGGGTGCCCGACTGGTACGTGCCGGCGCGCCTCGGCGGCGCGTTGACCGATCACGCGCAGCTCGTCGAGGTGGTCCGGACGATCGCCCGGCACGACCTGACCGCCGCGATCGCGCACGCCAAGACCTATCTGGGTGCGGTCTGCGTCTGGGTGGCCGGTGACCCGGAGCGGGCTGAGCGGCTCGGTGCGCGGATCCGGGCCGGTGCGGTGGTCTCCTGGGCACTGACCGAGCGTGGGCACGGCAGCGACCTGGTGGCCGGTGAGCTGACCGCCACCGAGTGCCCGGACGGATACCGGTTGGACGGCGAGAAGTGGCCGATCAACAACGCCACCCGGGCCGAGACGATCTGCGTGCTCGCCCGCACCTCGGCCGACGGCGGGGCACGCGGCCACAGCCTGTTCCTGGTCGACAAGGACCGGCTCACCCCGGGCAGCTTCCGGACGCTGCCGAAGGCGCGTACCCACGGCATCCGGGGCGCGGACATCAGCGGCATCTCGTTCGACGGTGCGGTGGTGTCGACGCAGGCGCTGGTCGGGCGGCCCGGCGCGGGCCTGGAGATCGTGCTCAAGGCACTCCAGTTGACCCGGGTGATGGCGGCCGGGCTCTCGCTCGGCGCGGTCGACCACGCCCGGGAGCTGACCCTGCGATACGTGCGGGAGCGGGAACTCTACGGCCGTCGGCTGATCGAACTGCCGCACGTGCGGCGCAGCTTCGGGGAGATCTCCGCCGCCGCGCTGGTGGCCGAGTCGGTGGTGCTGTTCGCCGGGCGGGCGGCCGGTGCGCTACCCGGCGAGATGAGCGTCTACTCGGCGGTGGCGAAGGCGCTGGCACCGACCCTGGTCGACGAGGCGATCGCGCGTTGCGGCGAGTTGCTCGGTGCCCGCGCGTTCCTGACCACCGTGTACGCCGACGGCGCGTTCCAGAAGCTGGAACGGGACCACCGCATCGTGGGCATCTTCGACGGCAACACCTTCGTCAACCGACACTCGCTGATCACCCAGTTCCCGCGTCTGGTGGCCGGGTGGCGGCAGCGGGTCCGGGACGTCGCCGGACTGCGCGGCGTCGAGATCGGCGCGCCCACCGACCCGGGTCGCCTGGAGCTGTTCTCCCGCGCCGGATGCAGCCTGGTGCAGAGCCTGCCGTTCCTGGTCGAACAGATCCGCGCCACGGCGCCGGAGAGCGTGCTGGGGCTCGCCGCGCACGTCCTGGACTCCGCCGAGCGGCTGCACGACGAGATGGCGGCCCTGCCGCCGCAGGGCGTGACGGCCGGGGTCGAGGCGTTCGAGCTGGCCCGACGGTACGAGTGGTGCCTGGCCGCCGCCGCCGTACTGCACCGGTGGTCCGCCGAGCCCGCCCGGCCGGAACTTGCCGCCACGTTGGCCCTGGTCGTCGGTCGCCTCGGCGGTCTCCGGCCCGATCCCGCCGCCTTCGACCGGCTCACCGACGACCTCAAGGAGCTGTCATGACGGCCCCCGCCCGGCTGGACGAGCTGGAACACCTGCTCGGCGACCCGTCCGACGACGGCAACCCGACCGGCGCCGCCGCCGCGCTGGCCGCCGACGAGAAGGACGAGGTGTTCGACACCGCCGAGCGGGCCCTCGACGCGTACTGCCTCAACGCCGAGTTCGTGCCGCGCCGCCACGGCGGGCGGTTGGCCGGGGCCGACGACCTGATCCAGGTGCTGCGCACGGTGTTCCGGCGGGACCCGTCGCTGGGCCTCGGCTACGGCGTCAGCTCGTTCATCTCGTCGGTCAACGTGTGGGCCGCCGGCTCGCCGACGCAGACCCGCTGGGTCGCCGACACGCTGCTGTCCAACCAGAAGATCGCTTCGGCGTACCACGAGCTGGCGCACGGCAACGACTTCTCCCGCGCCGAGTTCGCGGCCCGGCCGGGCACGACCGGTGGGTGGCGGTTGACCGGGCGCAAGGAGGTCGTCACCAACGTCACGCGGGCACGCGGGCTGGTGCTGCTGGCCCGTACCGACGAGCGGCCGGGCAGCCGCAGCCACTCGCAGATCCTGGTGGACAAGCAGACCGTGCCGGACGGCGCGGTGCGTGACCTGGCCCGCTACCCGAGCGTGGGGATGCGCGGTGTGCAGTTGGGCGGCATCGAGTTCACCGACTGCCCGGTGGACGACGCGGCGGTGGTGGGTCGGCCCGGTCAGGGCATCGAGACCGCGCTGCGCTCGTTCCAGCTCACCCGCACCGCGATCCCCAGCATGCTCGCCGGTGTCCTCGACTCGGGCCTGCGGTCGACCATGGACTTCGCCGCCGACCGGCACCTCTACGGGCACCGCGTCGCCGACCAGCCCGAGGTGCGGCGGCTGCTCGTCGACGCGTACCTGGATCTGCTGATCTGCGACAGCCTCGGGCTGGTCGCGGCCCGCGCGCTGCACCTGCTGCCCGGCCAGACCAGCATGTACGCCTCCGCGGTGAAGTACCTGGTCGCCAAGCGGCTGATGGACTCGATGCACCAGCTCTCCCTGGTCCTCGGGGCGCACTTCTACCTGCGTGAGGGCCGGTACGCGATCTTCCAGAAGCTGCTGCGCGACCTGGCCCCGGCCGGGTTCGGGCACGCCGCCCGCGTCGCCTGCCTGGGCACCATGCTTCCCCAGGTACCGCTGCTGGCACGGCGCGGCTGGGTGCACCCGGAGCCGGCCGACCCGGCGCTGTTCCGGATCGGCGAGGAGCTGCCCGAGCTGCCGTTCGACCGGCTGCGGGTCTCCGCCGGTGGGCTGGACGGCCTGGCCGGGTCGCTGGGCGCGGCCGTCGACCGGCTCGATGCCGGGCCGGAGCAGCAGCGGCTCCGTCTGGTGGCCGAGCAGTTCCGGGCCGAACTGCGTGACCTCGCCGAGGCGGGAGCCGCGCTGCACCCCTCGGACCTGGGCGTGGACGCCCGCGTCGAGGTGCTCGACCTGCCCGCCCGGTACGCCACCGTGCTCGCCGCCTCGGCCTGCCTGAACGTCTGGCTGGCCCGCGACGACGGCCCGGCCTGGGTCACCGCGGCACTGGACCGGCTGGCCCGCAGCCTCGGCCGTGCCGGCGACGACCGCGCCGGCCGCCACCGCGAGCCGCTCTATCAGGAACTGGCCGCCCGGCACGCGGAGCGACGCAGCTTCGACCTGTCCCGCCGGGCGTTGCCGGGGTGACCCGGGAGCCAGTCCGCACCGCCAACCATCCGAGGAAGGAAACCCACATGGCATCCAACGCCGAGGGCGCGGGCGACCTGCGTTCCTGGTTGACCCGCTGCGTCGCGGAGTACCTGCGCCGGCCCGAGGACGAGATCGACCCCAGCGTCCGCCTCGCCGAGTACGGCCTGGACTCGGTCTACGCGCTCGCCCTCTGCGGCGACATCGAGACGCACCTGGACATGCGGCTCAGCGAGACCCTGGTCTGGGACCACCCGACCATCGACGAACTGACCGCGCACCTCACCGAGCTGATCGCCGAGCAGCAGCCCGCGGGTGCCCGGTGACGACCATCGAGGCGGTCTCCGCCCATCTCCCGTCGACGGTCGTACCGATCGAGGAGATCGGTGCCCGACTGGCGATGGACCCGAAGCAGGTGGCGACGTTCCGCCGCTTCTACGGCCTGTCCGAGGTGCGCTACGACCCGGACGGCGACCTGGCCCAGATGATGATCAACGCGGCCGGCAAGCTGACCGCGCTGACCGGACGCGAGAGCCAGGTCAGGTACGTGCTCCAGGCCCGCACCCTGCAGACCGTGGCGCCGTACCCGGAGAACCCGCTGCACCAGGTCCGCACCGCGCTCGGTCTGGAGCACGCGGTGTCGTTCGCGGTCACCCAGCACGCCTGCGCGTCGGGGCTGCTCGCCGTGCACCTCGCCGGTGAACTGCTGGCCGCCGACGGTGACCCGGACGCGTTGGCCCTGGTCTTCGCCGGGGAGAAGGCGTTCACTCCCACCGCGCAGCTCATCCCGAACACCACCTTCATGGGCGAGGGCTCGGCCGCCGTCCTGGTCGGCCTCGGCGGCGGCCACGACCGGCTGCTGGGCTACGCCACCCGGACGTACGGGCAGTTCAACGCCGGGCTGCGGATGGACGCCGCACGGGCCGCCGAGTTCGAGGCGATCTATCAGGACGGTCTCGCCGAGGTGGTCCTGGCGGCGGTGGAGAAGGCCGGTGTCGCCCTCTCCGACGTGGACCTGATCCTGCCGCACAACGTGAACCGGCTCTCCTGGGTCCGGCTGTGCAAGCAGCTCGGCTACCCGGTGGACCGGGTGCTGCTGGACAACGTCGCCTCGACCGGCCACTGCTTCTGCGCCGACTCCTTCATCAACTACCAGACGGCCCTGGAACTGGAGCGGCTCGCGCCGGGCGACCGCTACCTGATGGTCGCCGTCGGACTCGGCGCGACCTTCTCCGCCATGGTCTTCGAGCACTAGGAGGCATGATGACCACACCGTTCATACCCCGGCTCAAGACCGCGGTGACCGGCGGCCCGGACGCGCGTTTCGTCTTCCTCGGCAACTTCGAGGTGGAGGACGTGTGGGGCGAGGACGAGCCGGGCCTGCCCCGGATGGCGTTCGGCACCGGCAGCGCGGTGGTGAACCGGATGGACGAGTTCGCGCTGCTGCTCGCCGGTCCGGGTGACCGGGTGCTGCTCAAGGCCGCCCCCGATCCCGACTACCTGGCTTTCCTCACCGGCCTGGGCGTCGAGCTGCCGGAGATCCACACCGTCTCGGCGCAGAACCCGCAGCACACCGTCAGCCAGGACGTACTCGCCGACGAGGAGCTGCTGGGCCGGATGGCGCAGTGGGCGGAGCAGGGCGCGTACCTGTCGGTGCACGGCGTCTCGGTGCTGGAGGAGGAGATCGCCGCCCGCACCGGCGTCCGGATCGCCGGCAGCTCCGCGCAGACCTGCAAGGCGGTCAACAGCAAGGTCTACAGCCGCCAGGTCGCCGACGAGGTGGGCCTGCGGCAGCCGGCCGGTCGGGGCTGCGTCACGATCGCCGAGTGGTCGGCGGCGGTCGCCTGGGCCACGGAGGCACTGGCCGCCGGCCGCCGGGTGGTGGTCAAGGACGCGTACGGGGTCTCCGGCAAGGGCATCGTCGTGGTCGACGACCCGCGTCGGCTGGACCAGATGGACCGGATGGTGAGCCGCAAGGCGCGCACCACCGGCTCCGACCGGGTCGCCCTGGTGGTGGAGGAGTTCGTGGCCAAGCGGGCCGACCTCAACTACCAGATGACCGTGGGGCGCGACGGCGACGTCCGGTTCGACTTCGTCAAGGAGGCGATCACCGAGTCCGGCGTGCACAAGGGACACCGCATCCCGGCCCGGCTGGACGCGCGCCAGGAGGCGGAGATCCGGGAGGCGGCCCGGCTGCTCGGCGAGCGGCTGCACGCCGACGGCTACGTCGGGGTGGTCGGCGTGGACGCGATGGTCGGCGACGACGAGCGCCTCTTCCCGGTCACCGAGATCAACGCCCGCAACAACATGTCCACCTACCAGCTCCCGTTGCAGGAGCGCTTCGTTCCCGCCGGTTGGGTGGCACTGGCCCGGCAGTACCCGCTGCGGCTGCCCGAGCCGCTGCCGTTCAAGCGGCTGGACCGGGCGCTCGGCGACGTCCTGCTCACCCGGGCCGGCGAGGAGGGCGTCCTGGTGAACAACTTCGCCACGGTCAACGCCGCGGCCGGTGGCGACGGCGGCTTCGACGGCCGGCTCTACGCGCTGGTCATCGCCCCGACCGAGGAGCGGGTCCGCCAGCTCGACGAACACGTGGCCGGCGTGGTCGCCGGCCTGACCGAAAGGACCGGATCATGACCGCCGAGCACGACGTGCAGGGCATCGGCATCACCGAGTTGGCCGAGCGTTTCGGCACGCCGATGTTCGTCTACGACGGCGAGCAGTTGCGGCGGCAGTACCAGGGCCTGCGGGACCGGCTGCACCCCGCCGTGGACATGTTCTTCTCGCTGAAGGCCAACCCCAACCTGTCGGTCTGCGCGGTGCTGCACGGCTACGGCGCGTGCGCCGAGGTGTCGTCGCTGACCGAGCTGATCACCGCGCGGCGGGCCGGGGTGGCACCCCGGGACATCATCTTCCTCGGGCCCGGCAAGAGCCGCGACGAGCTGGCAGCATGCCTGCGCGAGCAGGTGTACGCGGTGGTCGTCGAGTCCTTCGGCGAGCTGGAACTGCTCAACGAGGTGGCCGCCGAGCACGACGTCGTGGCGCCGGTCGCGCTCCGGGTCAACCCGGAGTTCGCGGTCAAGGGCGGCGGGCTGACCATGGGCGGCAAGCCCCGACAGTTCGGCATCGACGAGGCGCAGCTCATCGCCGCGCCCGACCTGGGCGCGTTCCCCCACGTCCGGGTGATGGGCGTGCACGCCTACCTGGGCACGCGGATCCTCAGCGAGGAGGTCATCGCCGAGAACACCGCGCGGATCCTGGACCTCGCCGAGCGGCTCGCGCATCGGCACGGCTTCCCGCTGGAGATGGTCGACATCGGCGGCGGGCTGGGCGTGGCGTACTTCGAGGGTGAGACCGACCTCGACCCGGCCCTGGTGGCCGAGCGGGTCAACCCGGTGGTCGAGGCGTTCCGCGACCGGCATCCGGACACCCGCGTGATCATGGAGTTGGGGCGGTACCTGACCGCGCCCGCCGGCGTCTACGTGGTGGGCGTCCGCTACGTCAAGGAGTCGATGGGCCAGCGCTTCGCCGTCGCCGACGGTGGCACCAACCACCACATGGCGGCCGTCGGCACCGGCTCCTTCGTCAAGCGCAACTACCCGATGGTCCTGCTCAACCGTCCGGCCGAGCCGGCCGTGGCGGAGTGGCAGGTGACCGGCCCGCTCTGCACGCCCAACGACACCATCGGCAAGAACGTGCCGCTGCCGACGGTCCGTCCCGGCGACCTGATCGGGGTGCTGCGCTCCGGCGCGTACGGGCCGACCGCCTCCCCCGTGCACTTCCTCAGCCACGGCTATCCCGCCGAGGTGCTGGTCCACGAGGGACACGCCTACCTGGTCCGGCACCGGGACGACCCGGAGGACCTGCTCAGCCGACAGCCGACGCACGACGAGCTGGCCGCACCGGCCCGGCTCGTGTCGACCGTCACCAGCAACGGACACCCCTCGAACGAAAGGATTCGTGTGTCATGACCGAGACGATTGTGCAGGGGCAGCCCCAGGCGCCGGTGGTGGACGAGGCCGTGGTGGCCAGCGTCCGTACCGCGCTCGCCGCCGTCCTCAAGCGGGACGCGGCGACCATCACCCCGGACACCCGGCTCTTCGACGACCTCGGGCTGGACTCGACCAGCGTGCTGGAGCTGCTGCTCGAACTGGAGAACGAGCTGGGCGCCGAGTTCGACCCGGACGACCTGGAGCAGCGGCACTTCGAGAGCGTCACCACCCTCTCCGAGTACGTCAACGAGCACGTGAGCCGCTGACCGTGTTCACCACAGTCGCACCACGGCTCGCCGCCGACCGGACCGGCCTCCTGCGGGAGCTGCCGGTCCGGTCGGCGGCGTCCGCCGCCCGTACCTTCCGCGGCAACGGGCCGATCGAGGACGACGGCCTGGACCGCTACCTCGCCGACATGGTGGGCGCCTACGGTCGCTCCTACGACCCGGAGTTCCTCGCCCGGGCCCAGGTCACCTCGTACACCACGATGGCCTCGACGGTGGTGGCCGAGCTGACTCCGGGCGTGGACGCGCTGGGGCGGATCGTCCTCGCGTTCGCCACCCCGGACATCGACTCCCGGGCCTCGGCCGGGTGCTACCTGGTCGAGGCGGCACCCGGCCGCCCGACCGTGTTCTGCGTCAGCGACCAGGGCGTCACCGCTCCGTTCACCGCACTGCGGCTGGCCGCCGACCACCTGCGCGACGCGGCAGCCGACGCCCGTACCGCACTGGTCGTCCTCGACCAGCGCAACCTCCCGTGGGAGGTGGCGGCGACCGAACGGGTACCGGCCGAGGACGTCGCGGTGGCGTACGCCCTCCGGCCGACCGCGCCCGGCGAGGCCGGGGTGCTGCTCGCTCAGCGCACCGGGGTCGACCCGACGGCGGCAGCGGCGCTGCTGGTCGACCTCCTGGACGAGATCCGGGCCTACGACGAGCGACCGTTCGCGCTGGTGGCCGGGTACGACGTGCCGGTCACCGCCGAGGCCGCGCGGCGGGCCGAGCGGGTGCACCGGGTCGCACCGGGCGCGCTCTGCACCGGCATCTGGACCACCGCCCGGCGTCTGACCGGCCGGACCGTGCTGGTCGAGTACGACCCGGTGCTGCGCTACCTCAACGTGCTCGCCTGGGACCCGACGTGGTGACCGCGCAGACGGTGGTCACGCCGGCCGACTGCCGGACGATCGCCCGGCGGGACGGACTGGTGGCGGGCTGGACGGCGCTGGTGACCGCGACCGGCGCACCGGAGACGGTGCACGGGCCGCGCGGACACGGGCTGTGCCCGCCCGGGTGGCAGCCCCGGTCCGGCGGGATGGACGACCGACCCGCCGGGTGGGTGCTCGGCCTGACCTGGATGCGGCTCGGCGTCTCGCAGTGGCTGCTCGACCAGGCCAGGGAGTACCTGACCGGCCGGACCTCCGGTGGCGTGCCACTGATCCAGCAGCAACTGGTCCAGGGCAGCCTCGCCGAGATCGTCACCGAGCAGCAGGGCGTCGCCGCGGTCCTCGACGCGCTGGAGCACGACCCGGACCCGTCCCTCGCCGCGTACCTGCACCGGCAGCTCACCGACGCCGACCGCGCGTCGCTGCGGCTGCTCGGTGCCGGCGGCTTCCTCACCGACGGGCCGGGCGGGATCGCGCACCTGTCCGAACTGCTGGCCGACGCGTACCTCGACGGAGTTGACCATGGCGATCATCGAGCCGGATGACCGGCTGCGCGTGCTGCGCGAGCACGCCCGGGAGTGGGCCGCCGAGCTGCGGCCGTACGCCTTCGAGCTGGAACGCGACCCGGACACCGTCTACCGGCACCTGGACCTGCCCGCGGTGAACTACGTGGGCAAGACGATGATCCCCGCGCACCTGCAACCGGACCCGATGCGGATCGGCAGGTACACGTACTACGGCAGCACCGCCGTGGAGCGGGTGGTCGCCGCCGAGGAGATCGCCTTCGGCGACGCCGGGATGTTCCTCGCCTCGCCGGGCGCCTCGCTCTCCGGCGTCCTGGTCGGGATGCTCGGCGACGAGGCCCAACAGGAGTGGTACTTCGAGCGGGTGCGGTCGCGTCCCACCTGGACGTTCTTCGCCCTGACCGAACCGGCGCGCGGCTCGGACGCGATGTCGCTGAGCACGCGGCTCCGCAGGGCGTCGGACGGGTCGGCGACCCTGCACGGCGAGAAGCGGTACGTCGGCAACGCGACCCGCGCCGAGGTGGGCACGGTCTTCGCGCGTACCGGCTCGGGGCCGCTCGGGGTGGTCGCGGTGCTGGTGGAGACGTCGGCCCCCGGCTACCACGCCCAGGCGCTGGACACCGTCGGTCTACGCGGCGCGCAGATCAGCGCGATCCGCCTCGACGGCGTACCGGTGGCACCCGGCCGGGTGCTCGGCGCCCACCTGCCGGCCTCGGCACGCGGGATGTGGAGTGCGCTGCGGACGTTCAACCTGCTGCGCCCCGGGGTGGCCGCCATCGCGTTGGGGATCGCCCGAGCGGCCATCGAGTATGCTCGATCGCAGTCCGGACGGGGTCGGGACGAGCTGGACCGGCTGGGTCATCGCGTGCACACCACACGCCGACTGATCCTGCGCGCCGCCCACGAGGTGGACCGGGACGCCCGCAACGGCTACTACGCCTCGGCCGCCAAGGCGCAGGCCGCCCAGCTCGCCGAGGAGGCCACCCAGCAGGCGTTGCGGATCCTCGGCCCGGGTTCCCGGTTCGAGCATCCCTGGCTGGACAAGCTGGCCCGCGACGCTCGGGGGGTCGAGTTCATGGAGGGCACCCGCAACATGCAGCGGCTCACCGTGTGTCACGCACTGACCAAGGGCAGGTTCGACGATGACTGAGTACCGCCGCCAGGTGCTGCGCCAGGCCTCGCCGATGGTTCTCGGCGACCTGGTGGGCGTGCTGGTCCCGCTCGTGGTGGTCGCCCTGATGAGCCGGATGGGCGACGACGCGCTCTACATCCGCTCGCTGTTCACCCCGATCATGTTCGTGATCATCGCCCTGCACGCCGGGCTCGCCGTACCGAACCAGGTCGCCTCGGCGCTCAGCGGTGACGACGCCGACAGCCGCATCCGGGCGCTGGCCGGGTTCGCCCGGATCGGTGCCGTGGCGTCGGTCGTGGTGTTGCTGCTGCTCGGTCTCGCCGCACCCGGGATGGGCCGGTTGTTCGGGGTCGACCCGGTGGCGCAGAGCGACTTCGTGTGGTTCGTCCGGTGGGTCTGTCTGGCCGCGCTGCTCGGGCTCGGGTCGGTGCTCTGCGGGGCCACCCTGCGCGGTGCCGGACGTCCCCGGGAGGGCGCCGCGGTGCTGCTCGCCGCCGCCGCCGTGGAGATCGTCGGCGTGGCCGCGCTCGGCCTGCCCGGCGGTCTGGGCCTGGGCCTGTGGTCGGTGCCGATCGCCATCGCCGCGTCCGGCGTGGTCGGCAGCGCGCTCGGCGGCTACCTGCTGTGGCGTACCCGGGTGTGGCAGCCCGGCGCGTCCCTGACGTGGCGACCCGACCTGCTCGGCCTGCTGGCCGGCGTGGGCCTGCCGGTCTTCGCCTCGTACGTGGCGATCTTCGCCAGCAACTTCGCGCTGACCTGGGTGGTGAGCGCCTTCGGCGCGACCGTGGTCTCCGGCTTCGCGGTGGCGTACGTGGTGCAGAGCGTGGTGATCGTCGCCGGGGTGGCGATCGGTGCAGCCACCGCGATCGTCGCCAACCAGTACCGGGGTGCCGGGGAGAGCCACCGGATGCCCGGCGTGCTGCGCGCCGGCCTCCAGGTGACCGCCGCGTTCTACGTGGTCTGCGCCCTGCTGGTCTGGACCGGCCGGGACTGGCTGGCCCGGGTGACCGCCGCCGATCCGGCGGTGGCCACCGAGGCGTCCCGCTACCTCGGCATCGTCGCGCCCACCTTCGTGCTGATGGGGCTGGTCCTCGCCGCGCTCACGGTGTTGGAGCAGGTCGGCGGCGGGCCGCTCGCGATCGCCCTGAACGTCGTCTACTTCGGCGGCATCGTGGCGGTCGGCGGCTACCTGGCCCGGTCCGCCGGTGGACCCGAGCCGCTGTACTGGACGATCGCGATCGCCAACCTGCTCGGCATCGCCGCCGTCTTCGCCACCGTCGTCTTCGTCCGTCGGCGAGCGGGCACCGCGACCACGAAAACCACCGACCACGACCAGGCAGCGAAGGAGGCGGCGGCATGGCGCGAATGACCCGGCAGGCGGTACGCATCGACGGCGAGCGGGGCGTGCTCGCCCCCGCCACCCTGGGACAGCGCAGCATCTGGGTGGACATCGACCGGCAGATGCCGGACACCTCCTTCTACAACTCGACGGTCTTCACCCCGGTGCCCGAGGGGGTGGACCTGCCGGGTGTGCTCACCGCGCTGGGTGCCCTGGTCCGCCGACACGAGGCGCTGCGCACCCTGTTCCACCGGGACCCGGACGGGAACCTGATGCAGCAGGTGACGGCCGCCGGTGAGCTGCCGGTGGAGATCTGCGAGGCCACCGCCGAGGACCCCGATCCACGGGCGCTCGTCGACGACCTGGAGGCACGGGTCCGGGGGCACCGGTTCGACCACACCACCGAGTGGCCGATCCGGCCCGCCGTCGGTGTCCTGGACGGCGCGCCCCGGGTGGTCATCACCTGTGTGTCGCACGCGGCCACCGACTACCTGGGCACCCGGGTGATCGGCAGCGAACTGGCCCGGCTGCTGGTCGGCGAGGAGCTGCCACCGCCCGCGATGCAGCCGGTCGAGTTGGCGGAGTTCGAGCGGAGCGAGCCGGGACGGCGGGTCCAGGAACGCTCGCTGGCCTACTGGCGGGAGCAACTGGCGAGCGCCCCGTCGGCGATCTTCCCGCCCCGCGAGCCGGAGGACCCCCGGTACGCCGTCGTCACGCTCGACTCCAGCGCGGTCAAGCTGGCCCTGGAGGCCCTCGCCACCCGCTACGCCACCGGCAGCTCGGTCGTGCTGCTCACGGCCACCGCGAAGGTTCTCGGCCGACGTACCGGTCACGGCCGGGTGCCGATGACCCTGATCGCCGGCAACCGGCACCGGGCGGAACTGCGGGGCTACGTCGGCAACCTGGTGCAGGACGTGCCGGCCACGGTCGACGTCTCCGCCGAGGACTTCGCCGTGCTGGTCAAGAGCTGCTGGGGTACGGCCGTGAAGGCGTACCGGAGCGGGATCAGCGACCGGCAGGAGATCAGCGCGCTGCGCGGCACGCTGGCCGCGACGGCCGATCCGTCCTGCTACTTCAACGACCTGCGACAGGCCGGGCCGGACACGGGCCGGACCGAGGAGGTGACCGCCGAACGGCTGCGTGGCGCGCAGGCGACCAGCCGACTCACCTTCCGTCCCGGGTACGAGACGGACGAGTTGACCTTCTTCCTCAAGGTGATCGAGGACGGGCCGGACCGGCTGGAGTTGACCGTACGCGCCGACACCACCCGCCTCGGCCGCGACGACGCCGCCGGGATCCTGCGGGAGATCGAGGAGTTGCTGGTGGCGGAGGCGGCGCAGGAACGGGTCCTGGCGGCGACCGGGACACCGTGATGCGTCTCGACGGAATCGTCCACGTCTGGCGGATACCGCTGGGCCGTCCACTCGTCGGTGATCCCGATCCGGCCCACCTGCTGGACCCGCACGAGCGTCGCCGGGCCGACCGGCTCGGCGACGCTCGGCTGCGCCGCCGCTACATCCGCGCGCACGCCACCAGCCGGTTGATCCTCGGCGGGTATCTCGGCGTACCGCCGGAGGAGGTGGTCTGGCACCGGGGTCGGCACGGCAAGCCGGCACTGCTTGGACGGCCGGAGACGAAGGCCAACCTGACGCACTCGGCCGACCTTGCCCTGTTGGCGGTCACCAGCGGACGGGAGGTCGGGGTCGACGTGGAGCGACTGGCCCGGCCCGACCCGCACGGCACGCCGGCGCCGGTGGACCGGCTGGCGACGCGGTTCTACCCGCCCGGCGAGGCGTCCCGCGTCGGCCGGGCGCGCGGTCCGGCCCGGGACTGGTGGTACCTGCGCTACTGGACCCGCAAGGAGGCCTGCGTGAAGGCCAGCGGTGGGCGGCTGGTGCAGGGACTGCGGGTAGGGGTCGCCGGCTCGCAGCCGTACGGTCGTGGCCTGCGCTGCCGGGGTGCGGCGGGCCTGCCCGGTCCGTGGGTGGTGCGGGATCTCCCGCTCGGCGACGGGCACCTGGCCTCGGTCGCGTTGACCGGGACCGCCGACTACCGGGTGGTGGTGCGGACCTGGCCCGGGCTACGCCGGTTCGGCCTGGATGAGCCGTTCCCGCAGGGCGATCGCCACCGCGAGGGTGCGGTTCGGTGAGTCCAGCTTGGTCATGATGCTGCCCACCAGACGCTTGGCGCCGTGTTCCGAGACACCGAGCCGACGGCCGATCTGTCGGTTGCTGAGCCCCTCGGCGAGCAGCGCCAACGTCTCCCGCTCACGGGCGGTGAGCACCGGAGCCCGGCCGCGTTCCCGCTGCGTCCGACCGGTGGCCAACCCGAGCAGGTGCCGGCTCAGGTCCGCCGGCACCACCAGTTGGCCGTCGGCCACCTGCACCAGTGCGCGGTGCAGGGACTCCGGCGTCAGGTCAGCGGCCAGGAGGTAGCCGTCCGGCGTCAGCCATCGCACGACGTCCACCTGGTCCGGCTCGTCGAGCAGCACGAGAAGCTTGTGCTGCCGCCCGTCGTCGTGCCTCCGGAGCGGGTCGGGGCGGCTGAGCGCCCGGGGCGAGGCGATGACCACGTCCGCCCCGTCCGACCCGGCCCGCAACCGCACCTGCGGCACCTGCTGGACCACGGCCGACACCCCCCGCCGGGTCACCTCGTTGTCGACCACCACGGCGATCGTCAGGTCGTCGGCCGGCGGTGCCGGTCGATACCCGGCGGACATCACCGGCCAGATCATCTTCTGCACCATTTCCCCCGGTCTCGCTTCCGCTCGTCGAAACAGCGTCGCAGGGCCACCATAAACATGCGGCATTGGCCGCAGTAGTGGTAGCTACGGAGGTGGTGCGTCGGTCGCGCGAAGGTGGCAGACGGTCTACCACCAAAGTAGTAGACACGACTGCCGTCGTCGGTGGAGCCAAATTGCCACCCGACTGATCGAGAATAGAGGCATCAATGCCGTGTCGCTATTCGAGGGGCGCCGATGTCTATTCAGTCGATTGCGGATCCGCTCTCGGGCGGTTCGCTGTCCCGGGTCGTCGGCCTCTCATTCTCGGAGAGCCGTCCGGTGGTGCAGGCCGTCTTCCAGCTCCGCTTCCTGACCGGCGCACTGCTGGCCGCACCGCCATTTCATCCGACCGCGGTACGGGACCTGACAGTGGGCGCACTGGCCTGGCTCTGCGCCACCTGGCAGGTGTATCTGCTCAACGGTCTCTGCGACCGCACCGAGGACCGACACAACGGCTCGGGCCGACCGCTCGCCACCGGCGCGCTGTCCGCCACCTCCGCCGGTGGGGCGGCGGCCGTCCTCAGCGTCCTCGCGATGACCCTCGGCCTGCTGGTCTCCCCCGGCTTCACCGTCCTGGTGGCGGCCATGCTGGCGCTCGGCTGGCTCTACTCGGCGGCGCCCCGACCGCAGAAGGCCAACCTGCCCGGCTTCGTCGGCGTGGTGGTGGGCGGCGGCCTGGCCACCTATCTGGCGGGCTGGCACGCGGCCGGCGGCGGCGTGCCGGACCCACGAGCGGTGACGGTGGCCGTGGCGCTGTCGTTCTGGATGGGCCTGGTGGGCATGACCAAGGACCTGCCGGACGTGGCCGGCGACCGGCTGGCCGGTCGGCACACCCTGCCGATCGTGCTGCCCGAACGTGTCGCGCGTCGACTGCTCGCCGCCGGCGCGCTGCTCGTCGCGGCGGGGCTGGCCACGGTCGCCGTCGCCGAGCCGACCCTGGTGCCGGCGGCCGGACTGCTGCTGGCCGGTGCGGTGGTGCTGGGCGTCTGCGTCCTGACCGGGTTGAGCCAGGGCGACCGCAGCCGCCGACGCCGCCCCTACCGCGCCTTCATGGTCACCCAGTACGCGGTGCACCTGACGGTGATCGCCCAGTGCCTCGCGGTCTGAGTGACCGCCCGCCGGTCCTGTCGCTGGCGGCTGCGGGTCAGCGGGAGAGCCGCTGCCCGTCGGAGATGATCCGGCGGGCGACCGCCTTGCGGATCGCGTCCACCCGGGACACGGCGTTGAGTTTGGCGTACGCGTTGGTGAGATGCCGTTTCACGGTGGCCTCGGTGATGAGCAGCCGGGAGGCGATCTGCTGGTTGCTCAGCGCACTCGCGGCGAGGACCAGGACCTCCCGTTCACGCTGGGTCAGCGCGGTGCCCGGCCCGCCCGAGCCGGGCGGCCGGCGGTCCAGTTGCTCGACCGTGCCGCGCGAGACCGCCAGCAGGACGTTCGCCGACGGCCCGCGCACCGACCGGACCGCCGCCAGCAACTCGTCGCGCAGGATCGTCTTCAACAGGTACGCGCTGGCGCCCGCCTCCAGCACCTCACGGACCAACTCGGCGTCGTCGTGCATGGTGAGCACGATGATCTGCACCTCGCGACGCTGGTGCAGCACCTGCCGGATGGTCTCGGTGACACCCGCTCCGGGCATCTCCACGTCGAGCAGCAGCACGTCCGGCTGGTGGGCGACGACCAGCTCGACCGCCTCCGGGCCGCTGCCGCCCTCGCCGACGATCTGGATGCCCGGATCGGTGCCGAGCACCTCCTTGAGGCCCTCGCGGAACAGGTTGTGGTCGTCCACCACCACCACGCGGATGATGCCCGACGTGCTCATCCTTCGGGGCCGTAGAGCGGCACCTCGACCGCGACAACCGTGCCGCTGCCGGGTGCCGAGGTGATGGTGAACCGGCCGTTGAGCAGGTCGGCGCGCTCGGCCATGGACCGTAGCCCGAAACCGGCGGTCTGCGCGTCGATCAGGTCGAAGCCGCGACCGTCGTCGACCACCTCGGCGTTGATCGCGTCCTCGGTGGCGACGATCGTGATGCGCAGCTCGGTGGCCTCGCCGTGCCGTACCGCGTTGCGCGCGGCCTCGCGCAGGATGAGGTACAACTCCTCACCGACCTCCCGGGGCATGACCTTGACGTCACCGGTGACGGTCAGCCCGGTGCGGATGGTGGCCGGCACGCTGGACGAGAGGTAGCCCCGCAGGGCCGGCTCGATGCCGTCCGCGCCGAACGAGCGGCGCAGCTCGGCGGTCAACTCCTGCACGGTCTGCAGCGCCTCCCGCATCTCGTGCATCGCGGCGCCGACCTTGGCGTCGGCCCGCGGCCGGTCGTGCGCGCCGTAGTGCCGGGACAGGTCGAGGTGTTGTAACGAGAGGCCGATCGAGTGGCCGAGCCGGTCGTGCAGGTCACGGGCGATCCGGCGACGCTCCTCGCGGCGCGACGCCTGCAACTTCTCGATCAGGTAGTTCACGTACGCCAACGAGGAGAGCGACACCCGTCGGGCGATGGCGTCGTGCAGGGCGAGGGCGACGGCAGCGACCCGGGCCGGGTCGGTGATGACGTGACGCCGCAGGATGATCGGCAGCGCGACCTCGAAGAGCAGCGCGGCGGCCCGCAGCGACTCGATCGGATGGATGTTGCGCAACGCGCGGTCCACCCCGATCTCGGTGGGCAGCAACGCATGATCGACGACTTCGTCGATCTCGGCGGGCGGGTCGACGATCGGCGCCGGAAGGTCGAACTGCTCCACCACGTCGGCGACGATCGCGTGGACGTTGCGCCGCAACTGACCGAGCACCGGAGCATTACGGGTCAGTGCGATCGAAGCGGACTCCAGACGCCGATGATGCTCGCGAAAGATCTCTTCGGCCAGTCCGTCGTGCGTACCTGTCTGAAAGCCCACGTGCTATCCCTGTATTCGATTCCACCGATTAGGCCCACTGATATTCCTACTGCCGTGTCCCCGTGCGTGGATCCGATTTCGGGCTTGTTTCATGGGAGCGCTCCCGAGGCGTTCACTCTAACAGGAGACATGGATCACAGCAAGCAAGGTGCGCCCTTACCGGCATGGTCGACGCGCGCCGAGTGGCCGCCCGGGCACGGTCGACCGCCGTCTACAGCAGGCAGGACCGTCGATTTCCGATCGACCACCGTGGCGGCGATAAGACCGTTTTAAGCCGACCGGTTGGCAGATATTGGGAAACCGAGGTGTGCGACCCGAGAAGTGATCGATCAAATTGACGACCGGCTTACGTCGAACGGCGGCAGACAATTGACCGAAAGGTGGAGCCGCGTGCCCGACGATCCCGGCGACGGCCGCCATTCGTCCCCTATGGACGACGAGTTCCACCGCGCGGCGCGCCGAGTCGACGGACTGTCGCAGGGGTACGCCATGCTGCGGCCATGAACTCGTCGCCGCAGTGGCTCAGCCGCTACCGCAGGGGCCAACGGGAGCAGGTCTGGCACGAGCTGCACCAGTGGGGCAGCAGGATCCGGCTCCGCCCCGAGCTGGCCGAGGAGGCGCAGTCCGTCTGCGACGAGATGGCCCACCGGGCCCGGCAGAACGTCGAGGTGCTGGTGGCGCGGCTGACCGCAGCCGGCTACCGGTTCCACGAGAACGACGACGAGGAGACGCCGGTGACGCGCCCGCACGTCCCGCCGACCACACAGGCCGACGCGCACGCCGACTGGCTCCGGGACCGGTTCGAGGCGGTGCCGATGACGGTGTGCTCCTGGGTCCGGCTGGTGGGCGACGTGTGGCTGGTCGGCACGCATCCGGAGTGGGCCGCCTCGGCGTCGGCCGACCCGCTGGTGATCGAGCTGGAGGGGTCCCGCCACCCCGACGGATCGTCCCTGCGCGAGTACTACGACGAGGAGTGGGCGCAGTGGCAGGAGGAGCAGGACACCGACGAGGAGTCCGGGGTGTTCGTGCTCCCGGTCGCGCCGGACCGACTGCACAAGGAGAACACCAGCGGCGGCGAGCCGTACGGCTTCGTGCTGCCCGACGGGGCCACGGACGGCCTGTTCGCCGGTGAGACGATCACCTCCTTCGTCGGCTACCTGAACCACGTCTTCGGCAGCGGCGGCTTTCCCTGGCCCACCGGGTCGGAGAGCGAGTGGCAGGTCAAGAGCGGCCTGGCCGAGGACCTCCTGCCGCTCTGACCGCTGCGGGCGTCACCCCCGGGCTCGTTCGAGGCCGCCGAAGAGCAGGTCGAGGGTGAACTCGAACTCGGTCTGCGAGTCGCACCAGCCGAGCGTGGGATCGTCCGCCTCGTGCACCTCGGCGGCCACCATCGCCGTCAGGTGGGGCAGCTTCTCGGCCATCGCGGCCAGCTCCGCCTCGGCGACCTCGACATCGGTCGCCCCACCGGCCGCGGCCGGGCGGAACACCTCCTGGGCGAAGCCGAGCGCGAGACTGCCGAACGCGTGCAGGGCACGGTGGGCGATGCGATAGGAGAAACCGCCGTCGCGCAACGTGGCGATGATCTGGTCGTAGTAGGCGTACACACCGGGCGGCACGGTCGGGCGGGAGCCGAGTAGGCCGGGTGCCCACGGGTGGCGCAGCATCACCGCGCGGGCGGCGAGGAAGCGCTGTCGCAGACGCGTACGCCAGTCGTCGCCGGCCACCGTCGCGTCGGCCGCCTCCGCCGCGGCCTCGATCTCGGCGATGACCGCCTCTACCAGGCCGTCGAGCAGCCCCTCCTTGCCCGGCAGGTGGTAATAGAGCGACATCGCCTCGACGCCGAGCCCGGCGGCCAGACGGCGCATGGTCAGCGCGGCCAGCCCCTCCGCGTCCACCAGCGCGATCGCCGCGGCGAGGGCCCGCTCCCGACTCAGCGGCTCCCGAGGTCTTCTCGCTCCCATCCGGCCCCCATCTTCCCTTTACCTTACATCGTATGGTTGCCTTACGTCGTAAGACACCGTGTTCCCGACCCGGCACCGCTTGCCCGATCCGACACCGCCCTTCCTCACCCGGCACCGCCTTGCCGACCCGACATGGCCTTGCCGACCCGACACCGGCCGCGCCGCCGACGCGCACCCCGAAGGAGCCTTCCCATGCACCCGTTGATCCGCACCGCCCGCGCGACCGGGTTGTTCTACCTCAGCCTCGCCATCGCCGGCGCACTGGGTTTCCTCACCATCCGGCCCCGGATCCTCGCCGCCGGTGATCCCGACGCCACCCTGGCCCACCTGGCCGGCAACGAGTCCCTCGCCCGCGTCGGCATCGCTCTCGAACTGCTCGTGGTGCTCGCCCAGACGTGCACCGCCGTCTGGTTCTACCGCCTGTTCCGCGCCGTCGACGCCACCACCGCCGGCAGCATCGCCGTGTTCGGCATGGTCAACGCCGTCGCGATCCTGGGCAGCGCGGCGTTGCTCGCGACCGCCGTCCAGGTGGCCACCGACCCGTTCGGCGACGCCGCCTCCACCGTGCAACTGCTGTACCTGATCAGCGGTGACCTCTGGACGGTCGGCGGAATCTTCTTCGGCCTCTGGCTGATCCCGATGGGCTGGTGCGTGCTCCGGTCCGGCTGGCTGCCCCGCGCCCTCGGCTGGACCCTCGTCGTCGGCGGCCTCGGCTACGTGCTCAACACGTTCGTCACCTACCTCGTACCCGATGCCGGGATCCTCGCCGACCTGCTCGTCGTCCCGGCGACCGTGGGCGAGTTCTGGATCCTCGGCTACCTGATCGTCCGGGGCGTACGACGGTCGGCGCTGACCGAACCGGCGCGGGCCACCGCCGCGACGGCCGCCTGAACGCCGCTGACACCGCGACCACCGTCGCCGAGACACGGCAGCGGGACACGACGGCGCGCCGATGCGCGGACCGGCCGGGCCGTCGTGTCGTTGATCCGGTTGTGCCCGCCGCCCACCGGCCACCACGGTGGGGGCGCCGACGACCGGAAGGGACGCCGATGACCAGTGAACGCGAGACCGTGGAGGTCGACCCCGCGCTGTTCCAGGCCGTCTACGACTCACCCGCGTCGCTGCCCGGGCGGCACCGGTGGACCACTCCGGAGGCCGACGTCCGGCGGATCGAGAAGCTGCTCGGTATGCCGCCACGCACCATCGGCGCACCGCTCTGGGTCAGCGGCGACCAGCCGGACTGTCCCAAGTGCGGTCGCCGGATCACCTGGTACGACATCGTCGCCTCGGCGTTGAAGGGCGTCCACGACCCGGCGATGATCGCCACCGTGATCCTCGGCGACCGCCGGTACGTCAACACCGGACTGCCCGCCGCCATCCCCGACGTCCGCTGCACCGACTGTCGCTCACCGATCGACGGGCTTCGCAGCTTCAAGTGCCACAACTGGGCGTACGCCTTCGAGGAGCTGACGGCGATCCAGCAACGCATGGCCGGCACCCAGACGTAAGGAAGGGTCCCCTGCTATACACCCGGCGTTAGCAGGGGACCCTTCCTTTCACACGGCCCCTACGCGGCGGCGGCGCGACGGGCGGGCCGGCGGCCGGGAGGGGCGGTCGGCTCGTCGCCGAAGTCCGGCACCGACGGCATCGGTCGGCGGGCCGGGGCACCGGCGACCACCCGTACCCGCTCGCCGAGATGCCAGAGGTCGACGGCGGTGTCGGCCGGGGCGTCGGGCAGTTCGTAGCGGGCCTCGTCGGCGGTGAGGGTGACCAGCAGCCGGTGCCCGTGCCAGCACAGGCTGAACGCCAGCCGCTCGATCCGGTCGGGCAGCCGGGGATCGAACGAGAGCAGCTCACGGTCGTCGCGCATGCCGCCGAAGCCCTGCACCAGCGCCAACCACGAGCCGCCCAGCGAGGCCAGGTGCAGCCCGTCGCCCGTCTTGTCACCGATGTCTTCCAGGTCCTGCAACACCGACTCGGCGAACAGGTCGTACGCCAGGTCGAGGTGACCCAGTTCGGCCGCGAGCACCGCCTGCGGCGCGGCGGACAGCGACGAGTCCCGGACCGTACGCGCCTCGTAGTAGGCGAAGTTGGCCGCCTTCTCCTCCACGGTGAACTCCCCGGGGCAGCGCAGCATGGCCAGCACCAGGTCGGCCTGCTTGACCACCTGGCGGCGGTACAGCTCCAGGTAGGGGAAGTGCAGCAGCAGCGGATAGTCGTCGTCGCCGGTGTCGTCGAAGTTCCACTCCGGTTGGCTGGTGAAGCCGGCCGCCTGCTGGTGCACCCCACGCTTGGCGTCGTACGGCAGCACCATCGCGTCGGCCGCCGCCCGCCAACCGGCCACCTCGGCCGGGTCCACGCCCAACCGACCGGCCGCCTCCGGATACCGCGCGACGGCGTCCGCCGCACCGCGCAGGTTCCGCCGGGCCATCAGGTTGGTGAACGCGTTGTCGTCGACGAGTGCGGCGTACTCGTCCGGGCCGGTGACCCCGAAGATGTGGAAGCCGCCGTCGTCGGTGAAGTGCCCGAAACCGCGCCACAGCCGGGCGCTCTCCACCAGCAGTTCCAGCCCGGCCCCAGCCCGGAACTCCTCGTCGCCGGTGGCGGCGACGTAGCGCAGCACCGCGTCGGCGATGTCGGCGTTGACGTGCAGCCCGGCGGTGCCGGCCGGCCAGTAGCCGGAACACTCCTCGCCGCCGATGGTCCGCCACGGGAAGGTGGCACCGGTCAGCCGCAGTTCCGCCGCGCGATCCCGCGCCCGGGGCAGGTGTGCGTGCCGCCAGCCCAGGGCGGACCGGGCGACACCGGGAGCCACGTACGTCAGGACCGGCAGCACGTACTGCTCGGTGTCCCAGAGCACGTGTCCGTCGTACCCGTTGCCGGTCAGTCCCTTGGCCGGGATGCACAGCGGACCGTCGGGGCGGCCCGCCTGGATCAGGTGGAACATGGCGAACCGGATCGCCAGTTGGAGTTCCTCGTCGCCGTCGAGCACCACGTCGGCGGTCTGCCAGGCGGTGTCGAGGGCGGCCCGTTGGTCGGCGAGCAGGGTGTCGAAGCCCGCCGTACGGGCCGCGTCCGCCTCGGCGGTCACCTGGTCGGCGAGTTCCTCGGCGTCGGTGCCGTCGACCGGTGCCCACTCGTACGCCACGAACTTGGTGAGGCGTACCCGTGCGCCGGCCCCGACGGTTCCGGTGAGGGTGAGTCGGATCCGGTCCTCGGTGGCGTCGGTGCTGGTGGCGATCTCGTCGGGGGCCGACAGGCGGTGCGCCACGGCGACGGCGATCCGCTGGTCACTGTGCTCGGTGCGGTGCACCAGTACCCCGTCGACGCCGTCGGCGTGGTGCCGCTCGGCGGTCAGCGGGTCGTGGATGATCGACGCGGCCCGGGGGTCGTCGGCGCGCTCCGGGACTCGCTCGTTGGCCAGCAGGTCGGCGCAGATCCGCAGCTCGACCGCCTCGTCCAGGGGTTCCACCGTCCAGTCGAGGGCGGCGACCCGGCGGCGCGGCAGCGACACCAGTCGAGTGCTGCGGACCCGCACCCCGTGTCCGGCCGGCGAGATCCATTCGGTGACCCGTTGGAGCACCCCGGCCCGCAGGTCGAGCACCTGTTCGTGGGTGCGCAGGGTCCCGGTGCGGACGTCCAGCGGTTCGCCGCCGACCCAGAGCCGGACGAGGGTGGCGTTCGGCGCGCTGATCACGCTGTCGCTGAGCTGCGGGAAGGCGTAGCCGTCCTCGGGGTAGTCGAGCGCCCGCCGTTCGTGGAACCCGTTGAGGTAGCTGCCCGGCATGTCGCAGGGGTCGCCCTCGTCCAGCGTTCCGCGCCAGCCGAGCCAGCCGTTGCTCAACGCGAAGATCGATTCGGTCTCGCCGAGCCGGTCCAGGTCGTCCTGGGTGCGGACGATCCGCCACCGGCCGTCCGACGTCGGTGACGGCCGGTCGGGGGTGCTCTGCACAGCGCCTCCTGGGGTGCGACGACGAGCCCTGCGGACCGTCATTTCCCCGCCGGCCCGCTCACCACACCAGCAGCAGCGCCCCCAGGGTGCCGAGCACCAGGTACGGCCCGAACGGCAGGTGGCTCGACCAACGGGCCCGTCCGGTGACCAGCAGGGCCAGCGCCACCAGCCCGGAGAGGACCAGCGCGAGCAGCAGCCCGGTCACGAGCAGGCTCCAGCCGTACCAGCCGAGCAACGCGCCCGCGCTGAGCGCGAGCTTGGCGTCGCCGATGCCGAACCCGCGCGCACCGAGCAGCAGCGTGGTGACCGCGAAGAAGAGGGCCAGCCCGAGCCCGGCAGCGACGGCGCGCCACCAGGGCGTGGCCCCGGCACCGGTCAGCGCGGCGACGCCGAGCAGCAGCCAGATGCCCGTCGCGGCCGGCCAGGTGAGCCGGTCCGGCAGCCGGTGCACCGCGAGGTCGACGAAGACCAGGGGAATCGCGAAGGCCAGCCACCACGCGGCTGCGGCGAACTCGGCGACCGGCGGGCGGGTCAGCAGCAGCCCAGCGAGGACGGCCACGGCGACCAGCTCGACGCTGCCGGGTAGCGCGCCGACCCGCGCGCCGCATCCGTCGCAGCGGGCGGTCGGCCCGAGCGCCGGCCACGGCCGGGCCAGGCTGATCGGAGCGCCGCATGCCTCGCAGGCGGACCTGCTGCCGACCTCGGCGGGTACGGCGAACCGCGCGATCGCGTACCGCATCAGCGGGGTGATCGCCAGCATGGCCAGGGCACGCCGACCCGGCCGGCGGGTGGCCGAGGCGTCCGACGGTGGGTGTTCGGCCGATGCCCGCTCGCGGAGCGGCGGGCTCGGGTCGCGCCGGCTCATGCGGCAGACTCCGCAGTCGACCCCACCACGGACCGTAGTGTGTCCGCTCGGTGCGAGTGGTGGAACGAACGTCGGGCCGGGGCTCCTCCGGCTCTCACGGAGTGTCGACCGAAACGCGCCGGACCGACTGATGCAATTCCCATGGAATGCAATTGGCGCGATAACAAGCCGGAAATGACCGGGGACAGATCGGACCACATGCCATTTCCCGTCACATGACGAACGGCTGATCGACCGCTCCACGAACGACGGTTCGGCACGACCGACCGTACGCGTCCGCCCGACGCTCCGGGCGTCACGACCGATACCCGCAACCTACCGGTAACCACCTGACACCACCACCATCCATGACTCAGCGTGTTCGGTTGAATTGCCTCTGTTGCATCGGCCGGCATCAGCCTATGCTCGCCCCTTGGACGTGGCGCAACCCATGTCGACGGGGGCAGCACCAGCCAGGCAGTGCATTTATGGAGATCTACACAGGTAAATGCGGCTGCGATTCGGGCAGGACCGGGGAACGGCCCTCCGGTCGTACTACCGCACGCCTGGGAAACGCCGGCGACGGCGGTCGCCGGATCAGCACCGAGGAGGGCACGAAGGTGCGAGCACGGCAGCTCAGTCGCTGGACGGCCGGTCTGGTCGCGGTGGCGGCGGTCGGCACGACCACCGCCTGCGGCGGCGCTCAGCAGGAGGCGACCACCACGACACCGGCCGAGCGACGCGGGACACCGGCCGACACGCAGCGGGTGGCCGAGGAGAAGGCCGCCGAGAAGGCGGCGCTGGCGGCCTACACCGGCTATCTCACCGCCTCCCGCACAGCGAGCCGCCGGAGCGACCCGCAACATCCGGACCTGACCCGCTTCCTCGGTGACCCGCTGCTGACCCGGGTCCGGCTCAGCCTGGTCAAGGCCCGGGACAACGGTGCCGTCAGCGTCGGCACGATCCGCTCCGACCCCGCCGTGACCTCGGTCAACCTGGACGCCTCGCCGCCCACCGTGGAGATCCAGGACTGCCTCGACGCGACCGGCTACCGGCTGGTCTACCGCAACGACGAGAAGAAGACGGTGCCCGGCACCCGGGGCTCCCGACACCTGGCCACCGCCACCGCCCTGCGCTACCCCGACGGTCGCTGGCTGATCAGCGCCGGGGCCGCCCACCGGGACCAGCCGTGCTGACCGCGGGCGCGACGCGAGCCCCACGGCCCCGGGACGACGACCCGCGTCCCGGTCGTCGGCTGGTCCGCCGGACGCTGCTCGGTAGCGCCCTGGCCCTGCTGCTGCTGACCACCGGGCCGGCGGTGCCGGCACACGCCGACCCCGGCGCCGAGTGTCCGCCCGCCCAGCCCAACTGCAACGTCTGGGACGACGACCCCGGCAACGGTGGCAACGGTGGCAACAACGGCGGTGGGGGCAACAACGGCGGCGACAACGGCGGCGGTGGCGCTGGCGTCTGCCAGTGGAACGGAAAGACCATCCCCTGTTACACCGACGATCTGGGCTGGTTCAACAGCAACGACGGTTGCTACTACAAGCTCGCTGAGCCGCAGCCGGAGGCCCGCGAGGGCTACCAGTGGTACACGCGCACCTGCAACGGCGGCGATCTCGGTGCCGTGGAGGTCGTCGAACTGCCCGAGGCACCACCGGGCTTCGGGGCCCCGCCGGACCCGGAGGAGTTGGCCCGTCGGGCGTTCGCCTCGATCAGCCTCGTCGCTCCCCGAGCCAGGGTCGCCCCCCGTAAACACATCGGCCCCGGCCTGGTCGGGCTGCCGGTCTGGATGTGGGCGGAGCGCGGCCCGAACCAGTTCGGTCCGCTGACCGCCTCCGCCTCGGACCGCGGTCTGACCGTCAGCATCCGCGCCGAGGTCGACGAGGTCGTCTGGAACATGGGCAACGGCGTCAAGGTCACCTGCAAGGGCCCGGGCACCGCGTACGACCGGGATGGTCGGCACGCCGGCAAGAAGTCCCCGGACTGCGGCTATCACAGCGGCTACCCGAGAGCCGACACGTACGAGGTGCAGGCGACGACGCACTGGAACGTGACGTGGGTGGGCGGCGGCCGGAGCGGCACCATCCCCGGCGTCACCCGCACCACCGGTCCGGTCGAGATCCAGATCAACGAGCTTCAGGTGGTGACCCGATGAGCGTGGCGACCCGCAACGGCAACCCTTCGGTGGACGCGCCGGTCGCCCCGCCCCGGGTGGTCCGCCAGCGTCGGGTACGCCCCGGCCTGCTCGGCCTGGCCGTCCTGCTGATCGCCCTCGGCGGCCTGGGTTCGGCGTTCGCGATCACCTCGGTCCGCGCCACCGGCAGCTACCTCGCCGTAGCGCAGACCGTCGAGGTGGGCAGCGTGCTCGGCGCGGACGACCTGGTGGCCGTGCAGGTGGCCGGTGGGCAGGGGCTCGACCCCGTGCCGTCCGGTCGGCTCGCCGAGGTGATCGGGATGCGGGCGGCCGTCTCGCTCGCCCCGGGGACGCTGCTGACCATGGCGCAGCTCACCGACGACCCGCTGCTCGGCCCCGGCCAGCAGCAGTTCGCCCTCGGGCTGCGCGCGGCCCAGGTCCCCGCGCCGAAGCTCCGCCCCGGCGACCAGGTCCTGCTGGTGAGCACCCCCAACAACGACGGCAACAGCAGCGGCGGTGGCTCGTCGAGCGCCACCCGGTTCACCGCCACCGTCACCGACGCGGTCAGCACCGAGGGCCGCGACGAGGTCGTGGTCTATCTGGCGCTCGCCGTTCGGGACGTACCGGCCGTGGTGGCGTTGGCCGCCCAGGACCGGATCGCGGTCGTGCTGACCAAGGCGGCCTGAGTATGGCGATCATCGCGTTGGTCTCGGCCAAGGGCTCGCCGGGGGTGACCACCGCCGCGTTGGCCTGCGCGTTGAGCTGGCACCGGCGACTGGTCCTCGCCGAGTGCGACCCGGCCGGCGGCTCGGTGCTCGCCGGCTACCTGGGCGGTGCGCTGGACGGCCCCCGGGGCATCGGCGAGCTGGCCGTCGGGGAACTGCGCGACGGCAGCCTGGAGTCGACGTTCTGGTCGCAACTGGTCGACCTGGACGCGCCCCGCCGCGAGCGGCTGCTGTTGCCCGGCGTCATCGACCCGGCCCAGGCGGGCAGCGTCATCCCGCTCTGGCAGCGGTTCGCCGACTACTTCAGCGGGCTGGAGCACGGCGACCCGCCGTACGACGTGCTCGTCGACTGTGGCCGGTTGCACGTGGTCGGCACGCCGTGGCCGCTGCTGCGAGCCGCGTCGGTGGTGCTGGTGGTGAGCCGGGCCCGACTGCCCGACCTCTCCGGCACCCGCGCCATGATTCAGACGATCGAGCGGGACTTCGCCGAGCACCGGGTGCAGCCCGGCACGCTCCGGCTGCTGCTGGTCGGCGGCGGCCACGGCAAGACCGAGGTCGGCAAGGCGTTGCACACGCCCGTCATCGCCCGGTTGCCGCACGATCCGCGTACCGCCGAGGTGCTCAGCCTGGGCGGCACCGTCCGGGCGTCGCGGCCGCTGCTGCGCGCGGCCCGGGGCCTTGAGGTGCCGGTCGGCGCGCTGCTGGAACGGCGACGGGCCCGACTGGCCTGGCCGGTGACCCAGGTGGTGCCGGATGCGGTTTGAGCCGGTCTCGTCGGACCCCCGCCGGTTGCCACCCGGCGCGACCTCGACCGCACCGCCGCTGCCCCCGGTCAACGGACGGCACCATCCGCCGATGCCGGCCCCCGTCGCACCGGTGGCACCCGAGCCGCCGCCCCGGCCCCGGGTGGACTTCCAGATCGTCCGCGAGCTGCGTCGCGAGTTGAGCGAGCGGCTCACCCGCTGGCAGCGCGGCCGGGAGTTCACCGTCGACGAGGAGGACACCGAGCGGGCCCGGCTCGCGGTCGAACTGGTCGCCGAGTACGCCGACTCGGTGCGCCGGGCCGGCACGCCGATGGCCGCGGGCGAGGAGCGGCTGCTGCTCGACCAGGTCACCGCCGAGCTGGCCGGTCTCGGTCGGCTCCAGACGCTGCTCGTCGACGACAGCATCGAGGAGGTGCACATCCTCGGCTGCGACCAGGTCCGCATCACCCGGCACGGCGGCGGCGTGGACTGGGCCGATCCGATCGCGGACAGCGACGACGAGCTGGTGGAGATCCTCCAGGCAGCCGCCCGCCGGGCCGGCGCCACCGAGCGTTCGCTGTCCACCTCGAAGCCCACCCTGGACCTGCAACTGCCCGACGGCAGCCGGTTGGCCGCGGTGTTCCTGGTCAGCCACCGTCCGTACGCGGTGATCCGCAAGCACAACACGCTCGACGTGACCCTGGACGACCTGGCCGGGGCGCGGGGCGACCTGGACGAGATGATCGACCCGCTGCTGCGGGACTTCCTCCGCGCGTCCATGCGCGCCGGGCTGAACATCATGGTCGCCGGGCTGGCCGGTGCCGGGAAGACCACCGTCATCCGGGCGTTGATGAGCGAGATCGCGCCGGACGAGCCGTACGTGCTGTTGGAGGAGAGCCGGGAGTTGCTGCCGGCCCGACGCGGCGCGCGGCACCGGGCGGTGATGAGCTTCGAGGCACGGGAGGGGCACGGCGAACGCGGGCCGGACGGCCGCCCGGCCGGTGAGGTGAGCATCGCCGACCTGATCCCGGTCTCGCTGCGGATGGGCGTGCTGCGGATCATCGTCGGCGAGGTGCGGTCCCGGGAGATCGTGCCGATGCTCCAGGCGATGACCACCAGTCGGGGCTCGATGTGCACGATCCACGCGCGTACCCCCGGCGGGGTGAGCGAACGGATCATCGAGTTGGCGCTGGCGCACGGCCGCGAGATGACCGTCGACCAGGCCCGCCGGATGGCCGGTAACGCCCTCGACCTCATCGTCTACGTCAACGTGGAGGACGAGACCGGGATCGGTGGCCGCAAGCACCGGTTCGTCTCGCACGTCGAGGAGGTCCTCGGCGTCGGCGAGGCCAGCCGCATCACCACCACCCAGGTGTTCGGCCCCGGTCCGGACGGCCGGGCCGTCCCCCGGCACCTGCCGGAACGGATCCGCGACCAACTGCTGCGGGTCGGCTACGACGCCCGGCTGCTGAGCCGCTGGATCGAGGCCGGCCAGGGCGCGTGGCGACGTCCCAAGCAGACCCGACTCGGGCGGCGGTGACCCGTGCTCGACAACATCCAACTCATCGCGGTGGTCTCCGGGGCGGCCTGCGTGGCCGGGCTGGTGCTCACGGTCGTGGCGCTGGTCGGCACCCGCCGTCCGCCCGGTCCCGCACCCGGCGCGGGTCCGGGGCTCGGTCGGCTGTGGCGCGGCTCCGGCACCACGCTGCGCGAACAGCAGACCCACCAGGCGCTGCTGATCGGCGCGGTGGTCGCGGGCGCACTGGCGTTCCTGGTGACCGGGCTGCCGGTGGTCGGGCTGCTGGTCGCGGTGGCGGTGCCCGGCACGCCCTGGCTGTTCTCGGTCGGACGGGCCGAGCGGCGGGCGATCGCCCGGATCGAGGCGGTCGGCGAGTGGACCCGCCGGCTCAAGGACGTCTCCTCCACCGGACAGGGCCTCCAGCAGGCGATCATCGGCACCGTCGGCACCGCCCCGGAGGAGATCCAGGAGGAGGTACGCCTGCTCGCCGCCCGGCTCCAGGCCGGTTGGCTGGCCCGCTCCGCCCTGCTGGCGTTCGCCGACGAGATCGGTGACCCGGTCTGCGACCAGGTGGTGGCGGCGCTCATCCTGCACCTGACCGACCGGGGCGAACGCCTCGGCGACGTGCTCGGCTCGATCGCCTCGGCGGCGTCCGCCGAGGTCGCCACCCGGCGCGAGATCGAGGCCAAGCGCACCCAACCCCGCTTCGCGGTCCGCTTCCTGACCGGGATGACCCTGGCCACCATCGCGTACGGGCTGCTCAACCGCGAATACGTGCAGCCGTACGACACGCCGTTCGGCCAGGTGGTGATGGCGGTGCTCGGTGCCGCCTTCGTCGGCCTGCTGGCCTGGGTGCGGTCGATGAGCCAGCCGCCGCGACCGGCCCGCTTCCTGCCCGCCCCCGATCCCCGGGAGGTGGTGGCGTGAACCTGCACCTCACCATCGCCGTGCTCGGCGGTGCCGTGGTCGGGCTGGGTGTCTTCCTGATCGTGCGTGAGCTGGTCCCGGCGACCCCGGCGCTGGGTCCGGCGCTGCGTCGGCTGCACCAGCCGCCGGGGACGGCCCGGCTCGCCCCGGCCGACCGCCGGCTGGACTGGCTGACCGGGCTGGCCCGCTGGCTGCGTCCGCCGCACCGGCAACTGGCCCTGCTCGACCGCACTCCTGAGCAGTACGCCCTCTCGCTGCTGATGTCCGCGTTGATCGGGCTCGCCGCACCGGCCCTGCTCGGCTTCACGCTGTTCGCCGTGGGCGTCTCGCTGCCGCTGACCGTGCCGGTGCTGGGCAGCATCGGTCTGGCAGTGCTCTGCGCCCTGGTCGCGCACCGGTCGCTGATCGCCCGCGCCGACGCGGCCCGGGACGAGTTCCGGCAGGCGGTCTGCACCTATCTGGACCTGGTCGCCTTGCAGCTCTCCGCCGCGCACGGCCCGGTGCAGTCGCTGGAGCGGGCCGCCGCCATCTGCGAGGGCTGGGTCTTCGACCGGATCTCCGAGGCGCTGCGGATGGCCCAGATGCAGATGCACTCGCCCTGGGACGAACTCCGCGACCTCTCCGACCGGATCGGCATCCCGGAGCTGGGCGACGTCGGCGCGATCATGCGTTCGTCCGGCAGCGAGGGCGCCCAGGTGCACGAGACGCTGCGCAGCCGCGCCGACTCGCTGCGCGACCAGATCCGCACCGACAACCTGGCCCGCGCCGAGGGGGTGACCAGCCGGCTCGACATTCCCGGCGCGCTGCTGGTCTTCGTCCTGCTCGGCTTCGCCATCTATCCCTTCCTCGCCCGCCTCTGACACTCGACCTCGACCGAAGGAGCCCCGATGTCCGTCCACACCGACCGGGACGTCGCGCTGGGAGCGCGACTGACCGACCTCAGCGACGCGGTGGGCACGCGGATGACCCGCGCGCACGTCGCACTCCGGATCCGCCTGTCCGAGCTGCGCGGTGACCGTGGCGACAGCCCGGTCCCGACCGCAGTGATCATCTTCGGCCTGGTGGCCGTGGCGATGGCGGTCACCGCCGCGGCCCTCGGCGCGGCCAACGACTGGATGAGCAACATCCCGAGGCACCAGAACCCGACGGCGCCCTGACCGATGCGCCGTGCCCTGTTCGCCGGCGGGTGCCGGGCGGTCGCGGCCGTCCGGCACCGTCGGCTGCCCGGCGACGGCGAGCGGGGCGGGAATCCGGTCGAGTTGGCGGTGACGCTGCCGGCGATCCTGCTGATGGTCTTCGCCGCCATCCAGGTCGCCGCCGTCTTCGTGGCCCGTTCCACCGCGTTGCACGCGGCACAGAGCGGGGTGAACGCCGAGCGGCTCGACCAGGCCCCGGCGGGTGCCGGCGAGGAACGCGCCGCGCGCTTCCTCGCCCAGGCCGGTGACTGGCTCGTCGACTGGGACGACCCCGGTCCGGACTGCGCCGTCACGGCGACCGACGTGACCTGCACGGTGACCGGTCGGTCGCTCTCGATCGTGCCGGGGGTCAGCTTCTCGGTGCGGCAGACCGCGCACGGCACCGCAGAACGATGGACGAATCCGCCGTGAGCCGGGGCTCGGTGTCGATCGAGGTGGCCGTGCTGGCACCCGCCTTCGTGGCGTTGATGGTGCTGGGCGGGGTCGCCGGGCGTACCGCGATGGCGAGCGAGGCGCTGGAGGCCGCCGCGCACGACGCGGCGCGGGCGGCCTCGATCTCACGGGACGCCACCTCGGCCCGCGACGCGGCCCGGGACGCGGCGCGCCGCCAGCTCGACTGGCGGCGGGTCTCCTGCTCCCGCCTGCCGGAGGTGGAGTTCAGCGGCTCCGTCGACGGCCGGTCCACCACCTTCGACGAGGCGTTCCGCAGTTCCGTCGGGCAGGACGCGGCGGTCACCGTGGAGATCACCTGCCGGGTGTCCTATCAGGACATCAAGATCTCCGCACTGAGGATGCCGGACGGCAACCGGGTCACCGTGTCGTTCACCTCGCCGCTGGACCGCTACCGGAGCCGGGGATGACGGCCGGGCGGGGCGACGCCGGGCGGGTGAGCATCTTCCTCGCCGTGGCGATGATCGGCGTACTCGGCATCATCGGCATGGCGTTCGACGGCGCCGGTCAGCTCCGCACGCTGCAACGCGCCGAGAACCTGGCCGCCGAGGCGGCCCGGACCGGTGGCCAGGCCATCGACCTGGCCACCGCCATCGAGGGCGGTCCGAAACGCATCGACCAGACCGAGGCCCGGTCGGCCGTCGCGGACTACCTCGCCGCCGCCGGGGTCAGCAGCCACGCGGTGACCTTCCCGGTGGTCGACGGCGAGACCGTCATCCGGGTACGGGTGTCCGTCACCTACCGCCGGGCGATGCTCGGCCTCTTCGGCTTCTCCAACACCGTCACCGTCTCCGGTGAGGCGACCGCGCGGGCGCTGACCGGGGCTCCCTAGGGAAGGAAGGTAGCCATGGCCGCATCGGGTGGCACCGCCGTACGGCGGGTCGGTCGGGTGCTGACCGGATTCGGCGCGCTGGTGGTGCTGATCGGGCTGCTGGTCGGCGGTCCGATCGCGTTACTGGCGTTCGCCGGCAATCCGCTTCCGGACCACGTGCCCACACTCGCCGAGATCGGCACCACGCTGACCAGCCGGGACGACGGGCAGCTCTTCCTGCGGGCGCTGGCGATCGTCGGGTGGTTCGGCTGGGCCACCTTCGCGCTGTCGGTGCTCGTGGAGTTGGGCGCGCAGTCGCTGCGCCGCCCGGCACCCCGGTTGCCCGGGATGGGTCGGCAACAACGGGCGGCGGCGGCCCTGGTCGGCTCGGTCGCGTTGATCATCGCCGCGAGCCCGGCGGCCACCGCCGCCACCACGGCGTACACCGCGCCCAGCTATTCCGCGCCGGCAGCGGCAGCCACGACGTTCGCCGCACCGGCGACGCTGGCCGGGCCGGCCACGGCGTACGAGCCGGTGACCTCGGGGACGGAACGCGCGACGGCCGACGCGCCGGTCTACCGGGTGGCGAAGGGGGACTACCTCGGCAAGGTCGCCGACCGCTACCTGGACGACTTCGAGGACTATCGGAAGCTGGCCGCGCTCAACAAACTGCGGGACCCGGACCGGATCCGCCCCGGTCAACTGATCACGCTGCCGTCGGACGCGAACGACCAGGGTGCCCGGCCGCACGCCACCGGTCGGCTGGTCGGTGCGCAGGCCCGTCCCGCGCCCGAGCAGTCGCGTCCGACGCCGTCGAAGCCGGACGTCGAGCAGCCGGAGTCCCCCGCGCCCACGCCGCCACCCGCCGCCACCCCGCAGGGACGACCGGCACCGCACGACGAGGCACCGGAGGGGCACCCGCCGGTGGTGACGGTGGGTGCGGCACGGGCCGGTGAACCGGACCGGGTGAACCGTCCGCTCGCCATCTCCGCGGTGCTCGCCGTGGCCAGCATCGTCGGGGCGCAGATCGGTGCGGTGCTCGGTCTGCGGCGTCGACCGGTGCCCGTGGCCGCCGCCCGGCAGCCGGTCCGGAGCGGTCCGCCCGCCGAGCTGCCGGTCGGCCGCCACCGCAAGGACTGACCGGGCCCGTCGCACTCCCGCAGGGACTGACCGGGGGCGCTCGCACCCGCTGGGGCGGGCCGCCCTCGGGTGGTCCCGCCGGTGCCGGACGGCGTCACCGGTGGCACCGCCTTACGGCAGTCGGGCCTCCACCCGGCCCTGGACCACCCGGGTCGGCAGGGTCTGCTGGTCGTTCGAGGACGGCCCGTGCACCACCTCGCCGCCGTTGAGACGGAAGGTGCTGCCGTGCCACGGGCAGACCACGCAGGCGTGGCCGTCGATCTCGGTGACCTCGCCCTCGCCGAGCGGTCCGCTCTGGTGCGGGCAGCGTTCCAGCATCACCGTGACGTCGTCGCCGTGCCGATAGAGGATCACCGAGACGTCGTCCACCTTGCGGGTCACCAGTTGCCGCTGCGGCAGCGAGGCCATCTCGGCGACCGAGTGCCAGCCGCCGCTGATCAGGTGCAGGTCCGAGACGCTCACGTTCACCTGCGCACCCTGCTTGTACGCCAGGTGTCCCCCCAGGTACGCGCCGGCACCGGCCGCGCCGAGCCCGAGCCAGCCGAGCGTACGGCCGAGTTGGTGGCGGCCGGCGAACCGCGCGGCCACCGAGCCGGAGTAGAGGACCAGCGCGACGGTGTTCGAGGCGGCGTGCACCAGGCCGACCCGACGCTGGTCACGGGAGAGCGCCGCCCAGTCGTTGAGCCCGGCGACGGCCGCCGGCAACGCGCTCACCGTGCCGATCGTGGTGAGCGTGGTGGCGGCTCGGCGCTGGCCCGGCATCAGGTCCAGGATCGCCGCACTGACCCACGAGCCCACCGGCACCTGCACCATCGCCGGGTGCAGCGGATGGCCCAGCCAGACGCCGTGCAGCAGGTCCCGGACCCGCTGCCCGCGCAGGGTGCCCTGCACCGCTCGCTGCAACCGGTCACCGAACCGGTCCAGCCCGGACGCTTGCTCGATCTTCGTCAACAACGCTCGCACCCGTACCGACTTCCCGCCCTACGCGGTCGCAAACCGGTCGCTTGGGACGAAACGGTGGCGACGGCGGCAGGCCGCACCTCGACACGCCCCGCGATCATGGAGTTGTGGCGGCCCTTCTGCACCTTCTGTGGGCTCTCGGGGGTGCCACAACTCCATGATCGACGTGAGGGTGGGGGGGGTGGTGGATCAGTTGCGGTTGATGGTGAAGGTGGACGTGGTGTTGCGGATGTCCTGCCAGTTGTCGCTCAGGCGCAGGTTGGTGAAGGTGACCGAGCCGACCGCCGGGCCCTGACCCGCCTCGGGCATCTCGTTGACCCAGATCCCGAAGCCCGACTTGGCGTCGAAGGCGTCACCGCTGCGCCGGGCACCGCTGATCGACACGTTGGTGAAGACCGTGTCGGTGATCGGGTTCTCCGGTTGGCTGCCGGTGTACTTGGTCTGGAACATGATGCCGGAGTAGGTCGGGTCGACGATGTCCACGTCGCTGACGCGGATTCCCCGGAACTCCTTCGACGCGGAGAACACCCAGATCGCCGGGAAGGTCTGCGCGCCCCAGAAATGGCCACCGGCCCGGACCAACGAGATGTTCTCGAACCGGGTCGGTGGGCTGGATCCGAATCCGACGAACGGATACCCGAAGTCCAGCGAGCTGATGGTGATGCCCGAGTACGTCAGCATGTCCGCGATGTAGAGGTTGCGGAACACGTTGTCGTAGCCGCCGTACACCGCGATCCCGGCCGCTCGCCAGGTCAAGGTGGCGGTCAGGTTCTCGAACACGTTGCCGTGGTTACCGGTCGACGCGCCCTGGTCGGTCGCGGAGAACAACGCGAAGGCGTCGTCGCCGTTGGAGCGGCCCTCCGAGTTGCTGACCAGGTTGTCGGTGCTGCCGTTGGTCAGGTTCACCGCGTCGGCGAAGGTGTTCCGGAAGCGGCTGTTGGTGATCTTCAGGCCGCTGACGCTCACCCCCCAGTACGCGCAGACCGTGTGCTCGACCCAGACGTTGTCCAAGGTGAGGTCGTCGACGTCCTTGAGTTCGCCCCAGACCTTGCCCGGCCCGTCCTGCCGGACCGTGTAGTTGCCGAAGAACGCCAGGTGGGAGAAGGTCGACCCGCTGGCGCTCGGCTCCACCCGGAACCCGGCGTCGGTGTTCTGCTGCGACGACGGCGTCTGGAACCGGGTGAACCACATGCCGGCGCCGACCACCTTCACCGCCTTGCCGTACACCTGGAACTTCTGCGCGGTCTCGTACGTGCCGGCGGGCAGGTAGACACCGACCAGGTTGCCGGTGGTGTCCATCCGGACCGCGTCCAACGCGCTCTGCACGTCGGCGTGGCTGAACCCGTTGGGCACCCGGTACCGCGCCGGGTCCGGGTTCTCCCGGGGCGTCACCTGCTCCAGGTTGACGAAGTCGACGGCGTACGTGGTGGTGTTCGCCGGGTCCTTCTGCAACCGGATCCGGCTGCCGGCCGGGATGGTGGAGTTGAGCAGTACGTTCGCCTCGTCGTAGAGGTGCCGGGGCGGCCCGGCGCTCGGCGAGTCGCTGGGGCTGGCCTCGGCGCCGTACAGCCAGATGTGCTTCGAGGTGAGGCTGATCGGCTTGTGCAGCACCCCGTTGACGTAGATGTTCAACGTCGAGGTGATCCCGCCGCCGTTCGGGGCGTCCGGGATGGAGAAGCGGGTGACCAGGGCGTTGGCCGGTGCCTTGGTGGTCCACTCGACGTACGCGCCGGTGGTGTTGAGGGTGACCGCCCGGCGGCCGGACGCCTCACCGGCCAGGTCACCGATGGTCCGGTTCGGCCCGATCACCTGGGCGCCGCCGCCGACCGAGCCCTCCTCGGCCTCGTAGTGGTCATACGGCAGGTTGGCGCCGCGCCCCACGAACAGCGGACGCTCGCTGGTGTTGTTGGCCCGCTTCACCGGCAGTTCGTTGGCGTCGGCGGCGATCACCACCCGGACGGTGTACCGGCCGTTGGCCGCCGTCCAGGTGCCCAGGTCGACCGGGCTCGCCGTGACGCCCGCGCCGATGCCGCCGCCCGTCGAGCCGGTGAGTGTCCGCACCGCCGTACCGGCGTCGTTGAGCACGGTCAGCGTGATGCCGTGCGAGCCGCTCGCCGAGGCGATGGTGCCCTGGTTGCGCACGGTCACCGTGAAACGGACGGTGGCGCCCGCGCTGGGCGTACCCGGCGACCAGGTGACCGCCGAGGCGACCAGGTCGGAGCTGGCCACCGGAGCGACCGTCAGCCGGGTCGGGTTGGTGTACGAGTTGTTGCCCTCGTTCTGCTCGATGACCGTGTTGGCCGGGTCGACCGTGGCGCTGAGCTGGTAACTGCCCGCGTTCCGGGCGGCGATGGTGGTCGACACGCTCGTCGACGCACCGGCGGCGAGCGCGCCGACGTTCGCCTGGCCGACCTTCGTCCCGTCCAGGGCGAAGTCGACCGTGGTCGCGCCGGAGCCGAGGGTGCCCGCGTTGCGCACGGTGGCGGTGAGCGTGAGCTGGTCGGTCTCCACCGGGTTGGCCGGGGCGGAGGTCACCGTGGTGACGGTGAGGTCCGGGTTCGGTGCCGGGGTGCCGATCACCTGGAGTTCGGCGACCTGCCCGTTGGAGGATCCGGTGTTGGCGGTGAAGGAGAGCCGCACGTCGGCGGCGGTCGCCGAGACCGGGATGGTGACCGTGTTGCTGCCCGCCGGGCTGAACGAGTAGTTCGCCGAGCCGACGAGCGTGCTGAAGCCGGAGGCCGACTGCTCCCGGCCGAGCACCGAGAAGGTCTGGGTTCGCGGACCCCACGCCGGGTCCGGGTTCAGCTTCACCACGATCGCGCTGACGCTGGCGTTGGCGCCGAGGGCGACCGTCAGCGTGCTCGGGTACGCGCCCGGCGCACCCTCCCAGTAGGTGGTGACGTCGTCGTCGACGGCGTTGGCCGCGGCGAAGACGTGCACCATCGACGAGGCGGTGGCCGGCTTGCCGGCGGCCAGGTTGGTGCCGCCGGGCGTGCTGCCGACACGGGTGACGGTGTTGCTGTTCGCCGAGACGTTGCCCGCCGCGTCCTTCGCCCGGACGAAGTACGACACCGTCGCACCCGCCGACTGCGTGTCCGTGTACACCAACGTCGTCCCCGACACACTCGCCCGCAACGCACCGTTGGCGAACACGTCGTACCCGGTCACCCCGACGTTGTCCGTCGACGCCGACCACGTCAACCGCACCTGCCCACTCCCCGGCTCGGAGAACGCCAGGTTCGTCGGCGCGGTGGGTGCCTGGGTGTCGCCGGAACTGCCGGTGCGGGTGACGGTGTTGCTGTTCGCCGAGACGTTGCCCGCCGCGTCCCTGGCCCGGACGAAGTACGACACCGTCGCACCCGCCGACTGCGTGTCCGTGTACACCAACGTCGTCCCCGACACACTCGCCCGCAGCACACCGTTGGCGAACACGTCGTACCCGGTCACCCCGACGTTGTCCGTCGACGCCGACCACGTCAACCGCACCTGCCCACTCCCCGGCTCGGAGAACGCCAGGTTCGTCGGCGCGGACGGCGGCTGCGTGTCACCGGTGGCCGGCCCGTACACCTCGAACTCGGCCAGTTGCCCCGCCGACCAGCCGGTGTTCGCGGTGACCAGCAGGCGGACGTAGCGGGTGGCCGCCGAGCCGACGGTGATGGTCACCGTGTTACCGCTGGCCGGGTTGAAGGCGTATCCGGCGGAGGCGACCAGGGTGGTGAAGCTCGTGCCGGTGGTGCTGCCCTGCACGGTCACCGTCTGGGTACGCGCGCCCCACCCGGCGGGCAGCTTGAGCACCAGCCGGTCGATGGTGACCGTGGCGCCCAGGTCCACCTGGATCCACTGCGGGAGGGCGTTGTTCGGGCTCTCCCAGTAGCTGGTCTGGTTGCCGTCGTTGGCGTTGCCGGCGACGTAGACGTCGGCGTGGCCGCTGGCGGACATGGTCCGACCGGCCGCCAGGTTGGTCGAGGACGCGACCGCGCCGTACACCTCCAGCTCGGCCAGTTGGGCGGCGGGCCAGCCGCTGTTCGCGGTGATCGCGATCCGCACGTACCGGGTGCTGGTGGCCGGGAAGTCGAGGGTGACGGTGTTGCCGCCGGCCGGGCTGAAGGCGCGGCCCGCCGACCCGACGATCGTGGCGAAGGTACTGCCGTTGGTGCTGCCCTGCACCGACAGCGTCTGGGTACGGGTTTCCCAGCCGGCCGGCAGCTTGAGCTTGACCTGGTCGACGGAGTGGGCGGAGCCCAGGTCGACCTGCACCCACTGCGGGAGGGCACCACTGCTCTCCCAGTAGGTGCCGGCGTTGCCGTCGGTGACGTTGGCCGCGACGAACGCGCCGTTGACGCTGCTGGCGGTGGCCGCGCGACCGGCGGCCAGGTTGGGTCCACCGGCTGCGGCGGCCGGTGGGGCGGGTGCTGCGGTGAGGACGAGGCCGACCGCGACGAGCACGGCGGTCAGCCGGGTACGGAATCTGGACATGGGGGATCGACACCTTCTTCCGGGGGGTGTGGAGAGGCGTTACCGGGTGGCGCTCTTGCGGCGTGGGTGGGCCCCGCTTCGGCGTGCGGGGCCCACCCACGGGTCAGGTGGCGTGGACCTCGAACTCGGCGATCTGCGCCGCCGGCCAGCCGGTGTTGCCGGTGACGTTGAGCCGGACGAACCGGCGGTCACCGGCGGGCAGGCTGATCGACACCGTGTTGCCGGTGGCCGGGTCGAAGGTGCGGCCCGCAGGGGCGGCCAGCGTGGTCCAGGTGGTGCCGTCGGTGGAATCGAGGACCGCCACCGTCTGGGTACGGGTCTGCCAGGCTGACGACGGCGGCAGCTTGAGGACCACCCGGCCCACCCGACGGGCGGTGCCGAGGTCGACGGTGAGGGTCTGCGGGAAGGCGTTGCTGACGCTCTCCCAGTACGTGCCCGCGTTGCCGTCCACCGCGTTGCCGGCCGCGTACACGTCGACGTGGCTGGTCGCCGCGACCGGCCGTCCCTGGGCCAGGTTGCCGGTCGGTGGCCCGGTGGTGGGCGGTGGGGTGGTCGGCGGCGGGGTGCTGCCGCCGTACACCTCGAACTCGGCGATCTGCGCCGCGGGCCAGCCGGTGTTGCCGGTGACGCTCACTCGGACGAACCGGCGGTCACCGGCGGGCAGGCTGATCGACACCGTGTTGCCGGTGGCCGGGTCGAAGACCCGTCCCGCCGAGGCGGCGAGCGTCGTCCACGAGGTGCCGTCGGTCGAGCCCAGCACCGACAGCGTCTGCGTGCGCCGCTCCCACCCGCTCGGCAGCCTGAGCACGACCCGGTCGACGGAACGGGCCGCGCCGAGGTCGACGGTGAGCGTCTGCGGGAACGCGTTGTTGACGCTCTCCCAGTAGCTGCCCGGGTTGCCGTCCACCGCGTTGCCCGCCTGGTAGGTCTGGTTGTGGCTGGACGCGACGGCCGTCCGGCCCTGGGCCAGGTTCCCGCCCGGCGGCGGCGTGGTCGGCGGCGGGGTGGTGGGCGGCGGGGTGGTCGGAGGAGGCGTGGTCGGGGGCGGAGTGGTGGGCGGGGGGCTCGTCGGGCCGCCACCCCACTGCGGCTCGGGCCACGGACCGCAGTACGGGTTGGCGGAGTACCAGCCGGAGTTGCCGGCACCCTGGGTGATCTGGAAACCGCTGCCCACGCAGTTGTGGATCGGGTTGGGTTGGGCGACGCCGGTGGCGCGTACGTTGGTGAAGGAGACCTGGCTGGGCGCCTGCACCTGGAGCGCGTACGTGCCGGTGCCGTCGATACGGACGTTGCTGAAGCTGATGCCGCTGCTGACGCCCTCGATCCAGTGCAGCGCCGCGTACGAGCTGTCCAGGATGTCGGTGTCGCTGACCTGGATCGACGCGCCCTGGAGCGGCTCGTTCAACGCGGAGAACCAGATCGCCCCGACCCCGAACCGCCAGTTGTAGTCGGAGTTGCCGTTGCGGATCAGGGTGTTTCGGGCCACGGTGATCGTGCCGGCCACCGCGGTCGACCCCTGCACGCCGGTGTACCGGTTGGCCACGTGGATGCCACCACCGTTGGTGACCGAGTCGGCGGTGACGTTGTCGGTGATCCGGATGTCCCGGCCGCCGTAGGTGACCAGGTGGTTGGCGAGGATGGTCACGCCGATGGTGTTGCGGGTGAACGAGTTGCCCACGTTCGGCACGGTGTCCGCCCACATCGCCAGCGCGTCGTCCCCGGTGTTGCGGACGAAGGTGTTGGTCACCGTGGAGTTGGTGACTCCCCAGTGGAAGTTCACCCCGTCGGCGGTCTGGTCCAGGATCCGGCTGTTGCGGATGGTGAAGTTGTCCATCGGCCCGTCCATCCACGCGCCGACCTTGGTGTGCTGGAGCCAGAGGTTGTCCACCACCGAGTCCGACATCGCCCCGCCGATGGCGTTGACCTGATCGTCGTCGACGCGTTCCCGGATGTCACCGATGATGGCGAAGTCGCGCAGCACCACGTTGCGGCTGGGCCCACCGGCCTCGTGCGGCCGGATCTCGCCCCGGTATCCGCCGCCGGTGACGTACTTGCCGTAGATCCCGGCGGCCCGCTTGCGGTCGGTGGGGTGCCGGCCGCCGAGCACCGAGTGCCACGGCCCTGCCCCGCGCAGGGTCACCCCGTCGACCACGACGTGGTCCCAGAGGGTGAAGGTGCCCGGCGGGATCCAGACCGTACGCCCCTGGGCCTTCCCGGCGTCGACGGCGGCCTGGAACCGGGCGGTGGAGTCGGTCGCGCCGGTCGGGTCGGCACCGAAGTCGGTGACCACGTCGAGCACGTTCGCCGGCTTGGTGATCGGCGCGGCGACCAGTTCGAAGTCGGCCAGGTCGATGGTGAACGTCGGCGACTGCGCGGTCGACGAGACCTGGAGCCTGATCTTCGTACCGGCCGGGTAGGTGGTGCCGAACAGGGTCCGCGCCTCGTCGTAGAAGTGGTGCGGGTTGACGTCGCCGGGGTTGTTGTTGAACGGGTAACCGCCGTAGTACCAGCCGTACTTCGAGGTCACCGGTACCGGCTTGACCAGCGTGCCGTTGGCCCGCAGGTCGATCGTGGCGTCCCGGCCGGTGCCGGCGGCGTTGTCCGGGAGGCTGTAGCGGAACGTCACCGCGTTCGCGGGCGCGGTGAGGGTGAACTCGACGTACTCCCCGACCGCGTCGAGGGTGACCGCCTCCCGGCCGCTGGCCTCGGACGGCAGCGTGCCGTAGCGGCGGTCCGGGCCGATCCGGGTGCCGGTGTGCGCGGCGTTCTCGGCCTCGTGCTCGACGAACGGGACGGTGGCACCCCGCCCGACGATGTCGAACGGACTGAGTCCGGCGGCCCGCGCCGGGGTCGCGGTCCCGGCGAGGGTGACGACCGTGATGGAGGCGGCGGCGAGGGTGGTACCGGTGAGCGCGGCCAGCGCGGTACGGAACCGGTGTCCGGGTGGGTGGGGATGGTGCGGAACGGTGTGGTCGGCCATGAGCGGCGCTCTCCCTTTCCTCAGGTGGCCAGATACCCCCGTGTTCGTGGTGCCGGTGCTGCGGTCACCTCCTCGTCGTCGCCGGTCCCGGTGTCGGCGGCGGGACGGAGCCGCCGACACCGGGACCGTGCCCTAGGCGGAGCGGGGCGCGGTCCGCAGCCAGACGGCGGTGTCCGGCGGCAGCAGGTCGTCGTCGAGCGGCCCGCTGGCGAGCAGCCGCTCGGTGTGCGGCGGCAGTGGCACCGCCACCGGGGAGAGGTTCACCGCGCAGGCGAAACCGGGGTCCCGCCGGAACGCCAGCACCCCGTCCGGGGCGGGCAGCCAGGTCATCGGGCCGTCGCCGAGGGCCGGCTCGGCGCGGCGGACGGCGATGGCGGCGCGGTACAGCTCCAGCATCGACCGGTCGTCGCCGGCCTGCGCGTCGGCGGTGCGGTCCTTCCAGTCGGCCGGTTGCGGCAGCCACGGCGCGACCGGCGCGCCGTCCGGGCTGAAACCGAACGGCGGCGACTCACCGGACCACGGCAGGGGTACGCGGCAGCCGTCCCGGCCCGGGTCGACCCGCCCGGACCGCTCCCACATCGGGTCCTGACGCAGCTCGTAGGGGATGTCCTCGACCTCCCAGAGACCCAGTTCCTCGCCCTGGTAGACGTAGGCGGCACCGGGCAGCGACAGGGACAACAGCGCGGCGGCGCGGGCCCGGCGGGTGCCCAGTTCCAGGTCTGTGGGGATGCCCTCGCGTTTGGCGGCGAAGCTGAACGTGGTGTCCGCCCGGCCGTACCGGGTGACGTGCCGGGTGACGTCGTGGTTGGAGAGGACCCAGGTGGCCGGTGCGCCGACCGGGGCGTGGGCGTTCAGCGTGCCGTCGATGCTCTCCCGCAACGCGGCGGCGTCCCAGGCGCAGCCGAGGAAGTCGAAGTTGAACGCGGCGTGCAGTTCGTCCGGCCGCAGGTAGGCGGCGAACCGCTGCCGGTCGGGCAACCACACCTCACCGATCAGGGCCCGGTCCCCCGGGTACGCGTCCGCGATCCGCCGCCAGCCCCGGTAGATCTCGTGCACCCCGTCGAGGTCGTGGAAGGGGTGTGGCCGGTCGGCCGTCACCTCGGGCAACGTGCCGTCCTTGACCAGCAGCCCGGCGGAGTCGATCCGGATGCCGTCCACGCCCCGGTCGAACCAGAAGCGCAGGATGTCCTCGAACTCGGCGCGGACCCGGGGATGGTCCCAGTTGAAGTCCGGCTGCTGCGGGGCGAACAGGTGCAGGTACCAGTCACCGGGGCGGCCGTCCGGGTCGGTGGTCCGGGTCCAGGTGGGGCCGCCGAACTCGCCGACCCAGTCGGTCGGTCGCTGGTCACCGTCGGGGCCCCGGCCCGGGCGGAACCAGAACAGGTCCCGCTCGGGGGCGTCCGGGCCGCCGGCCAGCGCGGCCTGGAACCAGGGATGGGCGTCGGAGCAGTGGTTCGGCACCACGTCGACGATGGTCCGGATGCCGACCGCGTGCGCCTCGGCGATCAACGCCTCCACCTCGCCCAGCGTGCCGAAGACCGGGTCGATGTCACGGTAGTCGGCCACGTCGTACCCGGCGTCGGCCATCGGCGAGGGGTACCAGGGGCTGAACCAGATCGCGTCGACACCGAGCGCGGCGAGGTAGCCCAGCCGGGATCGGATGCCGGCCACGTCGCCGATGCCGTCACCGTTGCCGTCGGCGAAGCTCCGGGGGTACACCTGGTAGATCACCGCGCCTCGCCACCACGGACCGCTGTCTGCTGGGGACACGAGCACCTGCTTTCTGCGTTTGGGGGCTAGCCCTTGAGTCCGCCGGTGGTCAGGCCGGACATGATGTTCCGTTGGAAGATCAGGAAGATGACCACCGTCGGTATCGCGGCGATCACCGAGGCGGCGATGACCACGTTCATCGGCGTGCCGCCCGCGAAGGCGTAGATGCCCACGCTGACCGTCCGGGTCTCCGGTGAGGGCATCACCAGCTTCGGCCAGAGGAAGTCCTTCCAGACGGCGGTCACCGCGAAGATCGAGACCACGCCGAGGATCGGACGGGACATCGGCAGCACGATCGACCAGAGGGTGCGCAGCGGCGTCGCCCCGTCCATCAGGGCCGCCGACATCAGGTCCTCCGGTATCGAGTCGAAGAACCGCTTGAGCAGGAAGATGTTGAAGGCGTTGGCGACCAGCGGCAGCCAGATCGCGAACGGTGAGTCGAGCAGGCTGATGTTCAGGATCGGCAGGTCGATCACGGTGACGTACTGCGGGACGATCAGGACCATCGCCGGGATCATCAGCGTGGCCAGCATCAGGCCGAGGATCGCGGAGCCGAGCACCGGCCGCAGTTTCGACAGCGAGTACGCCGCGGCGGTGTCGAAGACGAGTTGGAACAGTACCGCCCCGGCGGCGTAGTAGAACGTGTTGAACAGCAGCTTGGCCAGGGCCAGGTGGTGCCACGCGTCGGCGTAGTTGCGCCACTGCGGGTCCTGCGGGAACAGCGACGGAGGGGTCTGCGCGATCTCCTGACCGGACTTGAGCGCGCCGGTGACCATCCAGTAGAGCGGCCCGAGGAAGACCAGCGTGAAGCCGATGACCACGACGACGAGCAGCGTCCAGTAGATCGTCCGGCCGGGGCCGCGCCGGAGTTGCGCCTGCGAGATGAGGGTGCGGGTGCCGGAGTCCTGTGCCATGGCGTCGGTGTCCTAGTCCTGTTTCGCGGTCAGCCGCAGGTAGACGGCGGAGAAGCCGGCCAGCACGACGAGCATGATCACGCCGAGTGCGGCGGCACCGTTGAGGTCGTTCTGGAAGAACCCGTGCTGATAGATCAGGTACGCGACCGAGGTCGCCGAGTCCTCCGCGCCCGCGCCGTTGGCCAGGATCAGCGGCTCGATGAAGAGCTGCATGGTGGCGACGATCTGGAGCATCGCCAGCAGGGCGAGGATCAGTCGGGTCTGCGGGATGGTGACGTGCCGGATGCGCCGCCAGATCCCGGCGCCGTCGAGTTCGGCGGCCTCGTACAGCTCACCGGGGATGTTCTGCAGGGCAGCCAGGTAGATCAGTACCGCGCTGCCCATGTTCATCCAGGTCGACGCGATGACCATGGCCGGTACGGTCATCTCCGGGGACTGCATCCACTGCGAGGTGGGCAGGCCCAGCCCCTTGAGGATCGCGTTGAACAGCCCGGCGTCGCCGGGGTCGTACGCGTAGAACTTGAACAGGAACAGGGCCGATGCGGGCGGCAGCATCACCGGCAGGTAGACCAGGATCCGCAGGTATCCCCGGGCGTGCCGGAACTCGTTTAGCAGGACCGCCACGAAGAACGGCACCGCGTACCCGAGGACGAGCGCGAGACCGGTGAAGTAGAAGGTGTTCTGCCAGGCCGTCCAAAAGCTGGGGTCGTCGAGGATGCGCAGGTAGTTGTCCCAGCCGACCCAGGTGGTCTCGCCGCGCCGGGTGCGCTGGAAGCTCATCACCACGCCCCGGACCATCGGGTACCAGGAGAAGACCGCGAAGCAGAGCACCGCACCGATGAGGAACGCGTGCCCGGTGAGGTTGTCCCGGACCTTGCGGCCGAGGCTGGACCGTGGTGGCCCGGTCGGGACCGGTGAGCTGGTACGCCCCGGGGCTCGGGTGGCGGCCGGGGCAGCGGTGATCGCCAAGGCAACTCCTGGTGGGGGTGGGACGACCTGGGCGGTACGGCGGGGCGGGGCGGGGGCCGTTCGCCGACCCCCGCCCGTACGGGTCAGCCCTGCGCGGCGAGGAGTTGGTTGACCTTGTCCTCGGCGGTCTTGAGCAGCGCGTCGATGTCGGCGTTGCGGTTGGTCAGCACCCCGGACATCGCGGCGTCCAGGACCGCGTAGATCGCCTGCGCGTTGCGTGGCTCGCCCTTGATCGGGACCGGGTTGGCCTCGAAGATGGCGAAGTTCGCGGTGTCCACGTTCGCGTTCGCCTTCCGCAGTTCGAGTTCCTGCTTCTGGGCGTCGCTGCCGTTGGTGAACAGCAGCGGCTGCGGCAGACCGACCGGGTAGTTCTGCGGCTTGGCGCGGGCGTAGTCGAGCTGACCCTTGCCCGGCGTCAGCTTCTGGTAGGCGATCCACTTGAGACCGGCCTTGACCTGTTCCGGAGTGAGGTCCTTCTTGAAGAAGTAGCCTTCGCCACCGCCGAGCGTGCCCAGCGCCGTGCCGTTCTGACCGGGCAGCGGTGCCATCGCCCAGTCCTCGAACCTGCCCTGGAACTGGCTGACGATCGCCTGGGTGGTGTCGGGCGCGCCGACGAACATGCCGACCTTGCCCGCACCGGCGTTGGTCAGCAGGTCACCCCACTGGAGCAACTGGCGGTCGCCCATGCTGTCGTCGCCGTACCGCATGTCCTTGAGGTTCTGTAGGACCTGGCGGCCCTGCGGGCTGTTGAAGGCGGCCTTGCCGCCGTCCTCGGTCAGCACCTGGCCGCCCTGCGAGTAGAGCAGTGCGGTGAAGTGCCAGCCGCCGGTGTTGCCGGCGCTGTACTCGGCGTATCCGGCGATCCCCTTGCCGAGGGCGGAGATCTTCTTGGCCGCCTCCCGGACCTCGCTCCACGTCTTGGGCGGGTTGTTCACGTCGAGCCCGGCCTGCTGGAACAGCGCCTTGTTGTAGACCAGGCCCATCGAGTAGTTCTTCACCGGTACGGCGTAGAGCCTGCCGTCGTCGGTGAAGACCTCCTTGAGCGCCGGGTCGACGCTGTCCCAGGTCGGGATGGTCTCGGCGGTGGCGTGCGCGGTGATGTCCATCGCCTGACCGGAGTCGAGCACCTGCTGGAGATCGGTCATGTACCCGTAGAACACGTCGGTCACGGTGCCGCCGGCCAGACGGGCGGTGAAGTCCGGCGGGTTGTTGCACTGCTCGCCGACGCTGACGCTCTTGACCACGATGTCGGGGTTCTGCCGCTGGAACTCGGCGACGTCCTCGTTCCAGTTCTGGAGCAGTTCCTTCTGCGCGCCGACCGGCTGGCAGTCGACGGTGATGGTGACCTTGCCGCTCGCGTCGTCGCCGGCGTCGCTCTTGGTGGAGCACGCCGTGAGGCTGAGCCCGGCCACGAGCGCCAACGCCGCAGCCTTCCGGTACTGCGGTACGGACATCTGTCCATCCCTTCGGGGAACGAAGTGTCGCCATGAAGTTCGCTGAACCGCGGTGATCGTCACCGCCGCGATGCCTGTTGCTGATCGGTGTCCACCCCGCACCCTGACCCCGTGTGATCGACCGGGGGCCGGGTGTGAGTGGAGTCACTGTAGCGAAGGCGACTCATTCCAGCAAGGTTTCGATCTGATGATGAAATTTAGCGACACTGCTCCGAGAGATACGGACACAGGACTCTCGTCGCCGCCGCGACGACGAAGGCCGCCGACCGCGAGCAGCGGTCGGCGGCCTTCAGAGGTCGCGCGGGGTCAGCGGAGGGCGGACGTCGGCCGGGGTCGACGCCCCGGGCCGACGGACGGGATCAACGTCCGGGCGCGGGCGCGGTCGAGCCGCGTACCACCAGCTCCGGCTCGAAGAGCAGCTCGTCGGTGAGCACACCGCCGCCCTCGATCTGGGTCACCAGCAGGTCCACGGCGGCCTGCCCCATGGTCTCGATCGGCTGGCGCACCGTGGTCAGCGGCGGGTCGGTGCAGGTCATGAACGCGGAGTCGTCGAAACCGACCACCGAGACGTCACCCGGCACCGAGCGGCCGAGCCGGCGGACCGCGCGGATCGCGCCGAGGGCCAGCACGTCGCTGGCGCAGATCACCCCGGTCACCCCACGGTCGACCAGCTTGGTCGCGGCGACCCGGGCACCCTCCATGGAGAAGCTGGACCGGGCCACCAACTCGGTGTCGTCGCCCCAGCCGGCGACCCGCCCCAAGGCGGCCAGCTTGCGTTGCGACGGCACGTGGTCCTCCGGGCCGAGCACCAGGCCGATCCGCTCGTGCCCGAGCGAACGCAGGTGGCCGTACGCCTGCTCCACCGCCACCGCGTCGTCGGTCGAGACGCGCGGGAAGCCCAACTCGTCGACCCCGGCGTTGACCAGCACCACCGGCAGGCCCCGGTCGGTCAGCCGGCGGTAGTGCTCGTGCGAGGCGTCGGCCAACGCGTACGAACCACCGGCGAAGATCACCCCGGAGACCTGGTGGTCGAGCAGCATCTCCACGTACGCCGACTCGGAGACCCCGCCGATGGTCCGGGCGCAGAGGGCGGGGGTGAACCCGCGTTGCGCCAGGGAACCGGTGACCACCTCGGCGAGCGCCGGGAAGATCGGGTTCTGCAACTCGGGCAGCACCAGACCCACCAGCCGGGCCCGTTCGCCGCGCAGTTTGCTCGGGCGTTCGTAGCCGAGCACGTCCAGGGCGGTGAGCACCGCGGTCCGGGTCGCCTCGGCCACGCCACCGCGGCCGTTGAGCACCCGACTCACGGTGGCTTCGCTGACGCCCGCCTTGCGGGCCACCTCGGTCAACCGTTTCGTCACGGCCGCAATCCTACGTCGTGTGGCTGCAAAAACAGAACAGCCATCTGTCACGGACTGACGGGTGACGTCAGATCACGAGCCCAGATCCCGCAACGCCTCGGACACCGCCCGGTGGAACGTGGGATACGCGTAGATCATGTGCCGGAGCTGCGCCACCGGCACCGCCGCGTGCACCGCCACCGCCAGACCGGAGAGCACCTCACCACCGGCCGGACCGGCCGAGGTGGCCCCGACCAGCACCCCCTGGTCGGCGTCGGCGATCAGCTTGATGAACCCGGCAACCTCGGTGCGGTGGATCCACCCCCGGGTGGACGAGGCGAGTTCGGTGAAGCCGACCTGCACGTTGACGCCGCGCTCCCGGGCCTGCTGCTCGGTCAGACCGACCGCGCCGATCTCCGGGTCGGTGAAGGTGACCCGGGGCAGCGCCCGGTAGTCGGCGCGGGGCACCGAACCGGCCCCACCGCCCGACCCGGTGGCCGCCAACGAGCTGGCCACACCGACCGCGCCACCGACCACACTGGAGGTGCCGCTGGGATCCGCGCCGCCGTCCGCCCGCCGTACGTGGTCGAGCAGGTCGGCGACCACGATGGACGCCTGGTACATCGCGATGTGGGTGAACGCCCCCTCGCCGGTCACGTCGCCGACCGCCCAGATCCCGTCGGTGACGTGCAGCCGGTCGTCCACGGCCAGGTACCGACGACTCGCGTCGACCCCGACCGTGTCCAGCCCCAACTCGTCGAGGTGGGCACGGCGGCCGGTCACCACCAGCAGCCGCTCGGCCGTGAACTCCGCGCCGTCCGCGCCGTACAGGGTGAACCCGTCCGGGCCGTGCGCCACCCGGGCCGCGCGCACCCCGGTGTGGATCTCGACACCGTCGGCACGCAACGCGGCGGCGGCCACCTCGGACGCCTCCGGCTCCTCCACCGCGAGCACCCGGTCGAAGGCCTCGACCACGGTGACACGTACGCCGAACCGGGCGAACACCTGGGAAAGCTCCAGGCCGATCGCCCCGCCGCCCAGCACCAGCAGCGACTCGGGCAACTCCTCGACCTCGACGGCCTCCCGGTTCGTCCAGTACGGCGTACCGGCCAGCCCGTCGATCGGCGGCACCGACGGCGCGGTTCCGGTGCCCACCACGACCCCGTGCCGGGCCTGGAAGACCCGATCGCCGACACGTACCCGACCCGGGCCGTCGAGTCGGCCGCCGCCCCGGACGAAGTGCCCGCCCTTGCCGGTGAAGCGTTCCACGGCGACCCGGTCGTCCCAGTCGTCGGTGGCCTCCGAGCGGATCCGCTGCGCCACCGGCGCCCAGTCCGGCCGCACCTGGGCGGTGCCGGCGAGCCCGTCGACCCGCCGCGCCTCGGCCAGCGCGTTGGCCGCCCGGATCATCATCTTGCTCGGGATGCAGCCCCAGTACGGGCACTCCCCGCCGACCAGGTTCCGCTCGACGCCGACCACGGTGAGACCGGCCTCGGCGAGCCGCCCGGCCACCTCCTCACCGCCGACACCGAGCCCGAGCACGACCACGTCCACGACTTCCGGCTCCGCCATGCCGTCAGCATCGCGCACCGGCCGCCCGCCGACCACCCGGCCCACCCGGCGCGTCTCAGCGCAGCCAGACCGGATCCACCGCACGCGCCGCCGTCGGCGGCGGGTAGTCCAGGCTCTCGCGGAGCGCCTCGGGCAGCCGCCACGGCTGGTGCACCGCCTTGCCGGACACCGCCGCCAACTCCGGCACCCAGCGCCGCACGTACGCGCCCTCCGGGTCGTACCGTTCGGCCTGCCGGATCGGGTTGAACCCCCGGTACGGCCGAGTGTCGTTGCCGGTGCCGGCCACCCACTGCCAGTTGCCCGAGTTGTTGGCCACGTCCCCGTCCAGCAGCCACCGGGAATAGACCGCCAGCCCGGAGCGCCAGTCAAGACCGAGCGACTTGGTCAGGTAGCCGGCGGTGATCAGGCGCGCCCGGTTGTGCAGCCAGCCCTCCGCCCGCAACTGCCGCATCCCGGCGTCCACGATCGGAACGCCGGTACGGCCCGCCGTCCAGTCCTCGATCGCCTCGTCGTCGTACCGCCACTGCTCGGTGGCGTTGCGTCGGTAGGCCGTCCGGCAGATGTCCGGGAAGGCGGCGGTGACCTGGTGGTAGAAGTCCCGCCAACAGACCTGGCGGACGAAGGGTGATGCGGGGTCACCGGCCCGGTTCGCCACGGTCAGCGGCGACACGCAGCCGAACCGCAGGTAGGGGCTGATCCGGGAGGTGGCGTCACCGGCCATGTCGTCGTGCCGGTCGCCGTAGTCGGCCAGGTGCGGCAGCCACCGGTCGAGCCGACGCCGCGCCTCCGTCTCGCCACCCACCGCCGCGTCCGGTGACTCGCCGTCGGGCAGCGCCGGGAGGCGGCCCACCGAAACCCCTCCCGGCAGCGACACCCGGGACGGCGCGGCCAGTTCGTCGCGCCACCGCTGCCCGCTCCAGGCCCGGTGGTACGGGCTGAACACCCGGTAGTGGTCGCCACCGCTCGGCTTCGTCGCCCCCGGATCGACCACCGTCAGACCGGGGAAGAAGCGCAGGTGCAGCCGATGCCGGTCGCACTCGGCGCGCAGCCGGTCGGCCCGCCGGGTGGCGTACCGGGAGACGTCGGCCGACAGTGCCACGGCCTCGGCGCCCACCTCCCCGGCCAGCCGGATCGTCTCGGCCACCGGGTCGCCGTGCCGCAGCACCAGGTCACCGCCGAGCCGACGCAGCGCGTCGCGCAGGTCGGCGAGACTCTGGTGCAGGAAACGGGTGCGGTTGGGAGAGCGTCGCGCCAGCACCGGGTCCAGCACGTACAACGGCACCACCCGGTCGAAGGCGGCACAGCTCGTCGCCAGCGCCGGGTGGTCGTGCACCCGCAGGTCGCGGGTGAACAGCACGACAGCGGTACGAGCGCTCACGACAGCCGGGGCCCGGGCAGCTCGACCGGCGTACCGGCCGGGGTGAGCAGGGCGCGGGAGGCGACCGCCATCCGGCGTCGCCGGGGCACGGTGGCGCGCCGGACGAACACGTCGTAGTCCTGGGCGGCCACCTCGTCGAGGATCCCGCCGTACAGCGCGTACGCGGTGCGGATGCAGGCCTGCGAGGCGGAGTCGAGCAGCAGCACCCCCGGTGCGGCAGCGGCGTAGTGGGTCTGGGCGCGGGCCACCTCGTGCCGGATCACCTCCCGCACCGGCTCGGTGGTCCGACCCGCCGCCCGACAGGCCAGCAGGTCCTCGCGGGTCACCCCGAAGGTCTCCAGGTCCTCCTTCGGCAGGTACGTCCGGCCCCGGTCGAGGTCCTCGGCGACGTCCCGGACGAAGTTGGTGAGCTGGAACGCGAAGCCCAGTTGACGGGCCGGTTCCCGGGCCGCCGCCGGGGCGGAGCTGCCCAGGATCGGCAGCATCATCGTGCCGATGACCGCCGCCGAGCCCTCCATGTAGTCCAGCAGGTGGGCGTAGGTGCGGTACGAGGTCACGGTGAGGTCCATCGCCATGCTCTTGAGGAACGCGGCGAAGTCCTCCCGGTCCAGGTCGAACACGGCGATGGTGTGCAGCACCGCCGGCAGTAGCGGGTCGTCGACCTGCTCGCCGTGCAGACCCGCGATGAACCGGCCGCCCCAGTCGTCCAGCCGGGCGGCACGCGCCGGCGGCGGCAACGCCTCTGTCTGGTCGACGATCTCGTCCGCGTACCGGGTGAATCCATATAAGGCGTGCACATGACGCCGTTTCCATGCGGGTAGGAGGCGGGTGGCGAGATAGTAGGTACGCCCGTGGCGTTTGTGCAGCTCACGGCACCTCTCGTAGGCGGCGCTGAGATCCGTCTCCACGGGCCCTCCTCGAAAACCGACGCAGCAATCGACGCAACTTGAAACCTTAGGGTACGCTCAGCCGCATGGCCAGCGACCGACTTACCGGTAACCTGCTTCGCGTGGGGCCTGAGCAGCCGGTCGGGAACGACGACCCGATCCGGGCCGTCCTGGCCGCTTACACCCGGGATCTCGTCGCCGCCGTCGATGAGACCCTCACTGAGTTCCTGACCGCCGAGGTCGACGCGCTGACCGAAATCGACGCGGCGATGGGCGGTTTCGCCGCAACGGCACGTGACTACGTCCTCGCCGGCGGCAAGCGGGTCCGCCCGACGTTCGCCTACTGGGGATGGCGTGGCGCGGTCGGCGGCGACGAACCGCTGGCCCCGGTGCTGCCCGCACTGGCCACGTTGGAGCTGCTGCACACCTTCGCGCTCGTGCACGACGACGTGATGGACGCGTCCGCCACCCGTCGCGGCCGACCCACCGCCCACATGGCGGTGGCCGCCCAGCACGCCGCCGCGGGCCGCCACGGCGACTCGGGCCGCTTCGGCGAGGCCGTCGCGGTGCTGATCGGCGACCTCTGCATGGTCTGGGCCGACCAGTTGCTGTCCCGCGCCGCCCTGCCCCCGGGTCGGCTGCTCTCGGTGCGCCGTGGATACGACCGGATGCGGGTCGAGACGGTCGCCGGGCAGTACCTCGACATCCTCGGCGAGGCCGACCCGGAGAGCTGGTCGGTCGACCGGGCGCTGCGGGTGGCCCGTTACAAGACCGCCAGCTACACCGTCCAGCGTCCGCTGCTCTTCGGCGCCAGCCTGGCCGGCGTCACCGACGACGACCGGCTCACTACGGCGTACACCGCCTACGGCCTCTGCGTCGGGGAGGCGTTCCAGCTCCGCGACGACCTGCTCGGCGTGTACGGCGACCCGGTCGCCACCGGCAAGCCGGCCGGCGACGACCTCCGCACCGGCAAGCCGACCGCGCTGCTCGTACTGGCCCGGGAGATGGCCACTCCGGCCCAACTTGAGGAGCTGGACGGCACCGGCGGCCCGGTCACCGGGCCTCAGGTCGCCCGGCTGGCCGAGGTGGTCGTCGACACCGGCGCGGTGGACCGGATCGAGCGGATGATCGACGAGCGGGTCGACCAGGCCCTGGCGGCGCTCGACACCGTCGCCGTGGACGAGACTGCGCGGGTGGCGCTGGCCGGTCTCGCGGCGGTGGCCACTCACCGGAGGGCGTGATGGGGAGATTCTCGGTGCGGACCGTGGACGGCCGTACGGATCGGGTGGTGGTCGTCGGGGCGGGTCTCGGTGGCCTGGCCTGCGCGCTGCACCTGGCCGGCAGCGGACGGCAGGTGACCCTGCTGGAACGTGAGCCGGTGCCGGGCGGACGAGCCGGGCGGCTCAGCGTGGACGGCTACGAGTTCGACACCGGTCCCACCGTGCTCACCATGCCCGACCTGATCGCCGAGGCGCTCGGCGCGGTGGGCGAGGAGTTGTCCGACTGGGTCGACCTGATGCCGCTCGACCCGGCGTACCGCGCCTACTACCCGGACGGCTCCACGCTCGACGTGCTGACCGACACCGCCCGGATGGCGGCGGAGATCTCCCGGGTCTGCGGGCCCCGCGAGGCCGACGGCTACCTGCGGTTCGTCGACTTCGCCCGCAACCTCTGGCGGCTGGAGCGGGCCGACTTCATCGACCGTAACCTGGACGCGCCCACCGACCTGCTCACCGCCAACCTGCTCAAGCTGGTCGCCACCGGCGCCTTCCGGCGTCTGCAAACCAAGATCGACCAGTTCTTCCGCGACCCCCGCACCCGGCGCATCTTCTCCTTCCAGGCGATGTACGCCGGCCTCGCCCCGCACGACGCATTGGCCATCTACGCGGTCATCGCCTACCTCGACTCGGTGGCCGGGGTCTACTTCCCGCGCGGCGGCATCCACGCGGTCTCCCGGGGGCTGGCCGGTGCCGCCGAGAAGCACGGCGTCAAGATCCGGTACGGCACCACGGTCACCCGGGTGCAGACCGCCAACGGTCGGGCCACCGGCGTGCTGACCGCCGACGGTGAGTTCGTCCCCGCCGACGTGGTGGTCCTCAACCCCGACCTGCCGGTGGCCTACCGCGACCTGCTGCCGGAGGCCAGGCAGCGCCGACTGACCTACTCGCCGTCCTGCGTCGTGCTGCACGTCGGGTCGTCCCAGGGCTACCGACGCATCGCCCACCACAACATCCACTTCGGGCGCGCCTGGAAGGGCACGTTCGACGAGGTCATCCGGCGCGGCGAGCTGATGAGCGACCCATCCCTGCTGGTCACCAACCCGAGCCGGACGGATCCGTCGGTCGCCCCCGCCGGACGGCACACCTACTACGTGCTGGCCCCGGTGCCCAACCTGGAACGGGCACCCTTCGAGTGGCGTGGCGACCTCACCGCCCGGTATTCCGACCAACTCGTCGCCACTCTCGAGGAACGCGGCTACGTCGGCTTCGGCGCGGGCGTCGAGGTGCTCCGGGCGATCACCCCGGCCGAGTGGGCGGAGCAGGGCATGGCCGCCGGCACCCCGTTCGCCGCCGCGCACACCCTGTTCCAGACCGGCCCGTTCCGCCCGTCGAACCTGCACCCGTCGCTGTCCAACGTGGTGTTCGTCGGCTCGGGCACGCAGCCCGGCGTCGGAGTGCCCATGGTGCTCATCTCGGGCAAGCTGGCCGCCGGTCGCATCACCGGCGGTGGCCGGTGAACGGAGGATTGCTCTGATGTCACTGTCTCGGGAAGCCCACCTGGTCGAGCTGGTCGACGAGGCGGGCCGACGGACCGGGTCGGCCACCGTGGCCGCCGCCCACCAGACCCCCGGTCGACTGCACCGCGCCTTCTCGGTGCTGCTCGTCTCGCCGGACGGCCGGATCCTGCTCCAGCGCCGGGCCGCGACGAAGACCCGGTTCCCGCTGCGCTGGGCCAACACGTGCTGCGGCCACCCGCAGCCCGGCGAGGACGTGGCCGAGTCCGCCAACCGTCGGTTGCACGAGGAACTCGGCGTCGGTCCGGTGACGCTGACCGAGGTCGGGGTGCACGTGTACCGCGCCGAGGACCCGGCCACCGGTCGGGTCGAGGTGGAGTACGACCACGTCCTGCGCGGCGAGTTCTCGCCGGACACCCCACTGACACCCGAGCCTGCCGAGGTCGCCGAGCTGCGCTGGGTCGACCCTGCGGCGCTGACCACCGAGCTCGACCGCGACCCCGACGCGTACGCGCCGTGGCTGGCCGGCGTGGTGGACCGCCTGCTGCACCCCTCGGCCTCGGCCGGCGACGGGTCGGAGCGGTCGGGTGGCCGATGAGGCACTGAGCGCGGGGGCGGTCGCCCGGCGACTCGGCGTCGCGGTGACCACGCTGCGCACCTGGCACCAGCGCTACGGCCTCGGGCCCAGCGAGCACGTACCCGGGCACCACCGCCGCTACACCGCGGCCGACCTGGCCCGGCTGGAGATCATGCGACGGCTCACCGGCGAGGGGGTCAGCCCGGCGGAGGCGGCGCGATGGGCCCGGCAGACCCCGACCACGGCGGCGGGCGGCATCGCCCGGTCGAGGACCGCACGGGACGGCGGTGGCAACACCATTCCGGTGGGTCGCGCCGGTCCGGCAGCGCGTGGCCTGGCCCGCGCCGCGATGCGACTGGACTCGGTCGCGATCACTGAGGCGATCACCCGCAGTCTGGCCACCGAGGGCGTGATCGGCACCTGGGACCGGCTACTGCGCCCGGTGCTCGCCGGCATCGGGCAGCGGCACGCCGCGACCGCCGCGCTGATCGAGGTGGAGCATCTGGTCTCGCGCTGCGTCTCGGCGGCGTTCGCCACGGCGGCGGCCGGCCGCCCCATCCTCGGGGCGCCGCGCATCCTGCTCTCCTGCGCCGACGAGGAGCAGCACAGCCTGCCCCTGGAGGCGCTGGCCGCCGCGTTGTCCGAGGCCGGCGTCGGGCACCGGATGCTCGGTGCCCGGGTCCCGGTGGCGGCACTGCTGGACGCGATCGACCGGACCGGACCGGCCGCCGTGGTGGTCTGGTCACACACCCGGGCCACGGCCGATCCCGCCCAACTGTGTGCCCTGCTCACCGTGCCCCGTCGACCCCTGCTGGTCCTCGCGGCCGGGCCGGGGTGGCTCGCCGAGAGCCTGCCGGCGGGGGTGGTCCGTCCGGTCGACCTGACCGAGGCGGTCTCGCTCGTCGTCGCCGTACGCGACTCGCTCGACCGTCCGGCCGCGTCCTGATCGAAATTTCGGGTGCCTTCGCACGCATCCATGCATGTTTGGGGCTTTCGGCCGGCACGGAAAGCGGCGGCACCCTGACCCGGCGTTTGTCCACTCAAAACGGGTGAACTAGCGTCGGGCAGTCCGCCGAACCCGAACCCCTCTCGGGAGCGAACGATGCGTACCCGTGTCCTGCTCGCGTGTGTCACGAGCCTGGTCCTGCTGGTCACCGGCTGCGGCAGTGGCGGCGACTCGCCCCAGGCGACCGCACCGTCCAGCCCTCCTCCGTCGGCCGCCCTGCCGCCGGAGCCGTCACCGTCGCCGTCGCCGACGCTGGCCCCGACCAAGCCCCCGCTGCGGGCACTGCCGGCGAAGCTGCCGGCCGGGCTGGTCCGCAGCACCGGGGCCGAGGGGGTGGCGCTCACCTTCGACGACGGACCCGATCCGACCTGGACGCCCAAGGTGCTCGACCGACTTGAGAAGGCCGGGGTCACCGCCACCTTCTGTGTGGTCGGCAGCCAGGTCCGCAAGCACCCGGACCTGCTCCGGCGGATCGTGCAGGAGGGGCACCAGCTCTGCAACCACAGTTGGAACCACGATCTCGACCTGGCCCGGCGTCCGGTCGCCGAGATCCGCGCCGACCTGGTCCGGACGAACAAGGAGATCCGGCGGGCGGTACCCGACGCGGAGATCCCGTTCTACCGCCAGCCCGGCGGCCGATGGACCGCCGAAGTGGTCCGGGTCGCCAAGAAGCTGGACATGCGGTCGCTGCACTGGACGGTGGACCCGCAGGACTGGGCCAAGCCGACCGCCGCCACGATCGCGAAGCGGGTGAAGCGTGCCGCCAAGCCCGGTGCGGTGGTGCTGCTGCACGACGGAGGCGGCAATCGGGCCGCCACGCTCGCCGCCTGCACCAGGGTGATCGCCGCCCTGAAGCGCGACCTCGGCATCACCAAGCTCGACTAGACCCGCTCTGAGCTGCCGTTTTACGAGACGTTGTGGCTGTAGCCATACCGGTTTGGCCGACCGGTGAGACATCACGTATGCTTTCCAAGCCTCCGGCGGGGCCGGATGGGAGCAAGTCCGCTCACGTTGCGAATGTGCAATGATAGCGGGGCCGCCCTCATCGTCTAGCGGCCCAGGACGCCGCCCTTTCAAGGCGGTAGCACGGGTTCGAATCCCGTTGGGGGCACGGTTCGACCTCGGTCGAATGCAACACCAGCTAGGTCCTGTGGAGCAGTTGGAGTGCTCGCCGCCCTGTCAAGGCGGAGGTCGCGGGTTCAAGTCCCGTCAGGACCGCAAGCGCTGACGCCGCGCACCTCGCGCGGCGTTCTGCGTATCGGGGCATGTGACCCTCCCGACGGGAAGCCGGTGGGCCGGGTAGCATGAGCCGAGCACCACGGCCAGGTAGCTCAGTTGGTACGAGCTTGGTCCGACTGAAAATCGGAAGGTCGGCGGTTCGACCCCGCCCCTGGCCACATAGCCTTTCGCCGGGCTATACAGGGAAAACGCCCCACCGGAGATCATCCGGCGGGGCGTTTCTCTACGTGTGGGGACACTGTGGGGACAGCGAGGTCAGCGACTCTCGCTGGCCGGCCGATCCCGCAGGGCAGCCGCGAGCCGGTCGACGGTCTCCCGCACACCGTCGACATACCCGCGGGCCCGGGCTGCAGCATGACCGAGCAGCCCCAGGCTGGCCATCCCGAGCATCACGTCCGCAGTGGCGAGGACGGCGATGCGGATCGTCACCGGCCCATCAGCGCGGACGCCGTGGTAGACGAGCCAGGCGAGCAGGATCACGGCCAGTGTGCCTGTGGCGCAGCCGGCGATGATCAGCGGTCGGTGGTGCATGGGGCAGCTCCTCGCATCGGTGCGGTGAGATCAGTGCCGAGGGGACCCACGAGGCGGCGTATGGGCAAGAGTGCGCCCTGGTGGTCGCCTCCCCCACGGTGGCGATCTCCACGGTCCCGGTGATGAGACCGGAGGGGCCATAGTGGCTGATGAGACGGGATCGCGCACCTACGGTGCGATCGTCCGGCGTCCGGAAGGTGAGCAGTTCGCATATTTCGATGGGATTAGCAGGAAGCCTACTTTGCGCTATATGGAAATTGCACTTGGCAACCGTGACGTTCCGCCTCGCCGAACGATTCGCGCGCGAGGCAAGATCGACGATCTTGTTACCGGAAAGACAGCTCCGTCGTGCTCGCCGGATGCTCCGCCACGACCCGGCCACCCAACGACACCACCAGCACATGCTCACCCACCGCCAGGCCAAACCGGTCCCGCTGCTCCCGAGACGCCGGCACGCTCACCGCCGTCGCCCCGCGCGGCACAGTCACCCGCCTGCGCTCCTCGGCCACCAGCACCCGCGTACCGTAGCCGGACTCGGTGACTACCAGCCCTTCCCCACGAAGCACCGCGAGCGCCCGCCGCACGGTCTCCCGACTCACCCCGTAGGTCTGTTCCAGCCGCTTACTGGACGGCAGGAGACTCCCTGGCGGGATTTCCCCAGCCTCTATCGACGTGCGCAGCAAGTCAGCAAGCTGCTGGTAGACAGCCCGCTCCGCGCCAAAGTCGATCATCCCCGAACGGTACGAAGTGGCTATCCACATAGGTACCTGGGATCCTGGGATCCCCGGATCCTCACCATGACCACCAGCAACCGGTACCGTCGAACACGGCGGACCTGCCGGTTGTAGCGGTCGGCAGGCCGCCGCCCAGACCGCTACCTGGGAGTCCTGCCATGACCCGAACCACCGGCCAGATCCTCGCCGATCACCGCCAACGCGCCAGCCTCACCCAGGAGCAGCTCGCCGAACGCTCCGGGATCAGCGTCGAGACCATCCGCAAGCTGGAGCAAGGCGTCCGCAAGAGCGCCCGCATGGACACGCTGCACGCACTCGCACGTGCCCTCGGCCTGCCCACCAGCGCGCTGATCGGAGACCAGGCCGAGGCCGCCGCCCGCGCCGAGCCCGACCACCGGCCTCTCTCCCTCGCGGAGATCCGCCGCGCCGTCGCGCCGGTCCGCGGCCTCGGTGGCACCACCCTCGCCGCACCGCCGGGCGAGCCGCCCGCACCCGAGGTGCTGCGCCGCCGGCTACACGCCGCCGATCGGGCGTACCAGGCCAACGACTACGCGACCGCGCTCAGTTCGCTGCCACCGCTCCTGCTCGGCGTCCGGGCCGCCGCCGGACTGGCCACCGACAGCACCCGCCCGGCCGCGCTGGTGCTCGTCGCCCGCACCCTTCACCTCAGCGGCAACCTGCTGATCCAGCTACGGGCCGGCGACCTCGCCCAGACCGCGCTCACCGCCGCGCTCGACGCCGCCGAGGACGCCGGGGACCAGGTGGTGGCCGCCACCGTCGTGCAGGGCATGTGCTGGCTACTGATGCGGCAGGGTCGACTCGCCGAGGCGGCCGAGCTGGCCACGCGCACCGCCGACCAGATCGAGCCTCGCTTCTCCCGGGCCACTCCGGCGGAGCTGGCCGCCTGGGGTTGGCTGGCCATGGGTGCCGCCGCCGCGTACGCCCGCGACAACCGCCCAGACGTCGCCGCCGACCTGGTCGACGCGGCCGCCGCCGCGGCGGTCCGGATCGGTGAGCGGGCCCCCGATAGTGAGCACCTGATGATGGTCGGCGGATTCGGCTCGGCGAGGGTACAGATGCAGCGCGTGGAGAACGCCGCAGTGGCCGGTGACCCCGGCCGCGTGCTCTCCCTGGCTGAGGTGGTCCCGTCCGGCCCGACGCCCGTCGGGTCGAGTTGGCAGCGTCACCGCCTGGACGTGGCGTGGGCACATGCCGAGCAGCGCCAGTACGCCGACGCCACCGCGGTGCTGCTCCAGCTTCAAGAGCGCGCTCCGGCCTGGCTGCGACATCAGCGATACGCGCGAGACATCGTGCGGCAGATCGCTGAGGGCCGTCGCCGAGCAATGTCGACCGAGCTGGCCGGGCTGGCCGCACTGGTGGGCTGCACACCGTAACTGGTACGTGGCGTACCAGTGATAGCGCACTGGCTGGCAACTGGTCGTAGGCGCACCTGGTTGATCGCCGATCTACAACCGAAAGTCAGATTGTGAGTTGTCGGCTACCGTGCGCTGCCCCCGTGGTGCATGGCGCGGCCCTCACCGCGACAGGCAGGGCCTTTTCCATGGCAGGAGGCGGGCCCGTCGTCGTGTCGGAAAGACCGGCGGCCGGTGCAGGGGTGCCCGGCCGCCGGGACCGACCTCCCGGGAGGCTGCGATGCACGACGAGCCCGCGCCGGACGTCGAGCAGTTGGCCGCCGTGGTGATGGCCCGGCACCGGGACGGACGCTGCCGCGCCTGCAAGACCGACGGCTGCCCCGAGCTGGACTGGGCCGCACCGGTCATGGCCGACGCCGAGGCGCGGTGGCTGGAGGCAGCCCGCGGTGGATGAGATCGCCCGGATCCGCGCCCGGCTGGTCCTCGCAGCCCGCGTCATCATCACCGACCACTGGCCCACCACGGACCGGCCCGACTGGTGCCCGATCTGCAACTGCCCGTGGAAGTGCTGGCCGCTGGCCACCGCGTACGCGTACCTGCGGTTGGAGGGCCAGCACCTGTGGACCCCGCCGCACGCGCGCTGACCTGCGAGACGCAGAATGCCCCACCGCCCGATGGGGCTGGTGGGGCGTCGCGGTGAGGAGGTCAGGAGGGCGGCTGCTGGGCTTCCTGCCGGCGCCGGAGGAACGCCTCCACGGCTGCAGGGGCGACCATGCGGTATCCGGACTCGGTGCGATACCAGTCCTTGCCCTGCTCGCCGAAGTGCCCGCCGTCGATCCTGCGGCGGAGGGTGTCGATCTTGTCTGGGTAGCCGGCGGCCCGAACCGCGTCCATCACCTGCTGCACGGTGAGCCACTCCGCTGCCACGTCCGCCCTCTCTGTCGACCCTCGCAACCCTGGCGAGTCTCCTGATGATCGCAGACGCGGGGGCGCATGGGCAGTAGCGGTAGGGGGCGACATGCCGCAACCCTAGCAACATTGGCAACCCTAGCAACCTTGTGTCATGATTCCGGGCATGCAGATCCCCCAGCCGCTCCAGGACGCGTACGCCGCGACCGCCGAGGTGGTCGCGGCGTACGCCTCTCTCGTCGCCGCCGGCGCCGGTGCGGTCGGCGCGCTCATTGCGGTCTACACGTTCCGCAAGTTCGTCAAGCGGCACGAGCACGACGAGATCGCCGCCAACCTCGGCGTTCTGCTGTTCCTGGTGGTTACCACCGAAGGCATGTGGGAGGTCGTGCGCTTCAAGATGGGCGTCCCGCCCCTGCTGGCCGTGGCCATGTTCGCGGCATACGACGTGGTCATCTACTCGCAGGGGGCGGCGGCTCTACGCAAGCTCCGCGAGAACGCGGCCGCCCGGATCGGCAGCAACCTCCTGATCATCTGGGGGCTGTCGGCCGCCGCCTCGGTCACCGTCAGCTTCGCTGGCGGCAACCTGGCCACCTGGTTCTTCCGCTTCTTCAGCCCGCTGGTCGCCGCTGCCCTCTGGACCCAGAAGTTGCAGGCCCACCGGGCGCGGACCGGAAAGCGCCAGGAGTCCAACTGGATCTGGACCCCGGACCGCCTGCTGGTCCGGTGGGGACTCAAGAAGCCGGGCGCGGTCGACGACCTCAGCGACGTGTTCTCGCGGCGGCGCATTGCTGCTCTGGTCAACGCCGGGATGGAGCTGTACGTGCAGCAGCAGGCCGCGAAGCTGCGCGGCGACGCGCCCGCCGAGACGTCACGGTGGCCGTGGCGCCGCCAGGACCCGCTCGCCTCGGCCCTCCGCCACCTCCAGGAGCTGACCAAAGAGGCCGACGCTGCCACCGTCCGGGCAGCTCGGGAGCAACTGCGCCGGGTGCTGAGCATCGAGACCGAGTTGTTCCGCGACGACACCCGGCCGACCGAGTCTGAGCGACGGGCGATGAATGAACTTCTACTGTCGGCGCGGATGGTCACCACCGACCTGGGCCGCCAGGTGGACCAGATGCGGGATGTCGGCTGGGTCCGGATGCCTACCTCGATCGCGGACCAGATCCCGGACCACCCGCCTGCGGCCTGGATCGCCCAGCACCGGACCAGCCTGGACCAGCCGACCGGACAGACCGCCACCAGCGAGGTGGACCAGCCGCCGGCCACCCAAGCGGACCAGGGAGCCGGACCAGCCCAGACCGGCAGCCCGGACCAGACGCCGAGCAGCGGGACCATCCCCGCCGTCCGCCCCGCGCCGGCCCAGCGGGCCACCGTCCGGGTGGCCCAGGTCCAGCCCGTCAGCCCCGCCCCGGCGGGCGAGGTGCCGCCCCGGGTGCGCGCCATGGTCCAGGCCCTGCGCGAGCAGTACCCGGACCAGGTCCCGGGCCGCCGGACCGTCATGCCGGTCATGGGATGGACCAACCACGAGGACTCACAGACCGCTATCAACCTGGTCCGCGCTGAGCGGACCAAGACCACCCAGGAGTGAGCGATGCCGAAGTCCCGCAAGGCAACCCGACAGGACTTCCTCAACATCGTGGGCCGGCTGGTAGTCGAGCGGTCCGGCCGCGATGACGAGAGCCGTCGTGCGTTCCGGGCGCTGCCGCCCGACGTTCAGGGCGAGATCCACGGCTGGGCTGCCGACGACCGGCAGCGCCTCGCCGAAGGCGTCATCTTCACCGACTGAGCACCCGTATCGCGGGGCCCGGCCCAAGCCTCCTACAGCACGGCCGGGCCCCGCACCTCCCAGAGGAGACACTCATCATGCCCCACCTGATCCGCGGCACCGTGCCGCCCGACTCGCCCGCGCGGGCACTCGCCGGCCGCACCGTCACCGTGCCCGCGACTGACCTGCCCGCAGTCGCCACCCGCGTCGCCGAGATGCGCGCCGCCCGCATCGACCCGGTCGTCCTCCCGGCCCGCTATGTGCCCTGGACGCCCATCGCCCTCACCCTGGCCAGCGCGGTCCTCGGCGCCCTCGTCGCCGCGCTGGCCGCCATCCTGGCCGGCGAGACCGGCATCGCCTGGGCCGCAGCGGGCGCCATGGTGCTCCTCGGCCTCGGCCTCTTCCCCGTCCTCGCGCACCAGGAGATGGACGCCTGATGGCCGCTCTGCCCTACCGGCTGCACATCTTCGACGGCCAGTACGAGGTCCTCCACGACCGGCGACACGTCGTGATCCTCGACCTGTCCATCCCCGGGTACGCGAGCATCCTCAGCCAGCAGCTCCAGACGCTCACCCGGGCGGCCCTGGACGCCAACGAACCGATGGACTCGCCGAGGTTGGAAGTCAGGGACGCCGCCACCGGCGTCAAGATCCTCGACTGGACGGGGGCCTGACCGTGGAGCACACCATGTCCCCGACCGCCGTAGCCGTGCTGCTGCTGCTCGCCCTGGTCGTCGACTACATGAGCGTCGGGCCGAACTCGCTCAGGGACCGGCTGGCGTTCTTCCTCGCCGTCCCCGCGATTTACGAGGGCTTCAACGAGTCGCCACTCGACCAGTGGACCGTCGGCACCGCCACCGCCTTCATCGAGAAGCTCCTCGACGCCACCGGCGGCGCCTACATCGCGGGCGCCTCCATCAACGCGATCCTCGGCGCCCTCGTCGGCCTGCTGTGGATCTACACGATCGGCTGCCTCCTGCCGGTCAAGGCCAGCAAGAAGCTCGGCCGATTCGCCACTCTCACGTTCCCGCAGAGCCCGCTCTACCGGATCAACACCCGGCTGTGGATCGCCGCGATCCTCCTCGGCATGTTGTCCGACCTGCCGGGCGGCCTGGTCGGTGACCTGACCCGGGGATCGATCGACCTACTCACCTGGCTGGTTGCACCGCTGCCGGCCCTCCTGTTCGGAGCCGCCTGATGCTGACCCTTGCTGCTGCTGAGGCAACCCGAGGTTGGGGTGGCCCGGTCGCCCTGCTCGTCGTCGCCGTTCTCTACATCGCTGGGGCGACCATCCACTACGGGTGGCTGGAGAAGCGCGGCGGCCTCCCCTCCCCCACCGAGGACACCGACACCGATCCTGGTGTCAAACCGCAGGTCAAGCCGGTGTCTGACACCGATGACACCGGCCGTGACACCGGCTGGTGGGGGCGGATCGTCGAACGCGACGGCCGCCGGGTACGCGCCACCGGCCCGGCCCCGGAACGGGACGAGGACCTCGACCTGGAGCTGGTCGACGAGGAGCCGGAGACTGCCGAGAAGGTCATCGGCCGGATGCTCGACCGTGGCCACCCGTACATGGAGATCGTGCGGCAGGTGATGGACGATCTCGAGGTGTCCGAGGCGACGGCCAAGCGCGCGATCCGGGACGTGCGGGCCGAGCGGATCGCGGCAGCGAGCTGACCGATGGTTCACACCTCGCTCGCCGATGCGGACACGATCACTATCGGCTGGGCGACAGTCATGTTCCGTAGTGGACTTGGCGCCCATACCTTCGGGCCTTTGCCGCTCCGGGCCCCCTCCGGAGCGAGGCGATTCGAGGAGATCCCCTTGCGTACGAAGATCACCACCGCGGGCGTTGCTGTGCTCGCCCTAATGGCCATCGCTTGCGGCGCCGGAGAGAGTGACACGGCTGGGCCCGGGGCCCAGGACCAGGCGGCCGGAGCTGCGGACAAGAAGGGCGAGAAGAAGGTCATCCTGGAGGTGACCGGGCCGAAGACTGCCGACGTAACCTACGGCCTCGGCGCCGACCAGTCGCAGGACAACGGCGCGAAGCTTCCCTGGAAGAAGGAGCTGACGTCGAAGGAGGCCATCATCATCCCGACGATCGTGGCTCAGTCGAAGGGCTCCAGCAAGATCAAGTGCAAGATCACCGTCGACGGTGAGGTGGTCAAGGAGAACGCCTCCGAAGGTGAGTTCGCGGTCGTTACCTGCACGGCCGACACCTTCTGACCCACGACGAAAGGGCCCCGCTCTCCCTAGGGAGAGCGGGGCCCTTCGGCATGATGGTCGGTCCCGCCGAGACGTCAGCGGCGGCACCGCGTCGACGATCCTATCGGGGCGGTGTCACGCCCATCCGCCGGTCAGGAAGTGCACCGACAGCCAGGCCATGAACGCCAGTAGCAGTACGCGCCTGGCCTGTGTCCAGCCGGAGCGAGGGCGCTCCGGCTCGCCCGGCTGACGCCGTTGGGTACCGAACCACGCCCAGACGTGCTCGCTGAGGGTGTCGCCCTTCCTGCTGTTGGCCAGGGCCAGGCCCTCGACGACCGAGAACCATGCGAACCAGGCCAGCCAGGCCCACGTCCAGCCGCTCACCGGGGCTCCGGGGCGCGGTTGGGTACGCGGTAGGTGGCGATGCCGACGCTGACGCCGGCGGCGATGCCGAGGCCGATGGACCGGGACACGGCCTCGTCGGTGAGGCCGGTCTCGGTGGCGGCCTGGACGAGCGCCGCGGCGAACGCGGCCGCGCCGGAACCGACGCCGGCGACGACGGCCTTGCGGATACGAGCGATCATGGTGAGCCTCCTCAGACTCGTTCGTTGCGGTCCCGCGCGCTCGGCGGGACGGGGTCCGGCGGAATTGGTTCCACGCCGGCGAGCCTCAGCTGGTAGCCGTAGCCTCCGGCCACCTGCCGCCAGTAGTCGCGGTCGGTCTCCGCTGTCTCGGCGCGGTTGTCGGCCTTGTCCCGTGCCCGGGCCAGGTCCCGCACCGACTCGCGCTCGTGCGCTCGCGCGCCCTGACGAAGCGAGCCGACGCCGCTGAACAGCGCCCGCAGGAATGCGATGCCGCCTCCGCCCAACAGGCCGGCTATCAGGGCGGTGATCGCTTCGGGCATGGTCACGGGCACCCCCTACCTGGCCCGACGGGTCGCCTCCACCCGTACTACCGACACGTCTCGCCACCGTCCGGCGAGCAGTAGCGCGAACCCTCCGAGCGCCAGGCTGGCCACCACTGACGCGGGAGCGAGGGCCGAGGCGAGCACCACGGCGTACACGCCGTGGGCGGCGCACAGCAGCGGCAGGCCGAGGTGCTCGCCGATCCATCGGTCGGTGATGGCGCCGGCGGCCGCCAGCACCCCGCCGAGGACCAGGAAGCCAGCCCAGAGGTACACCAGCGGGCCGGTGGCCTCCTGGACGCTCGGGGTGGGGTACAGGGCTGCGCCGATGCCGGCGGCGGCCATCATGGCGTAGCCGGCTACCCGGGACCACCGGCGCGGCGATGCCACCGTCACCCCTGCTTGGTGAGTTGCTCGGCGGCCAGGCCGATTGCCTCACGCGCCAGTAGCCGGTGGTCGACCTGCGCCGGCTGCGCCGGATCACCCTTCGGGCCCGCCGGGCCGCGCGGACCTTCCGGACCTCGGGGGCCAGGCTGCCCGGCGTTACGAATCGCGTGTGCCCGGTGTACCTGCTCGTAGGCGGCGGGGCTGTACGTGTCGCCGCTGGTGGCTTTGCTGCCGAGACTCTTGCGGCAGGCCAGCAGCGCGGCCGACGTCTTGTCCCAGTAGTGGCCGTCGATCTCACCGGGAGAGAAGCCGGCTGCCGCCAGCATCCGCTGCAGCGTCTCGACCGCCACCCCGCGGTCACCCTTCTTGCAGAGCATGTCCATTCCTCCAGTCGCTGGCACCCACAGATTCGCCCGCTGGTCGGCCCGGCTGCGATACCAGGCGATGTGTGACCAGAGATCGTGGCCACGCCCGGTGTAGAGAGCGAGGGCGCTGACACCCGCCCACCTGGCCCAGTAGTAGACGGGACGGTCCGGCCACGGCTGACCGATGAACTCGCAGACCATCGACAGCGCCGGGTCACCGGCCATGAGCCGAGCCAGCAGCTCGCGGTGCATCGTCCGCAGCGCCTGGTCGCCGCCGTGGCGAAAGTCGCCCGCGCACGCCCACGACCAGTTCGGGTACGGCCCGTCGGCGCCGGCCGGGTCGCGTCGTCGGCTGTAGTCGCCCGGGCCGACCTCGTTGGCGGCCCGGTGGAAACCTGAGCCGTGGGCGCCGTCGCCGACGATGCCGGAGTTACCGCCGCCCAGAGCCGTCCAGTCCGCCATCTCCTGCACGATCACCGGAGCTGCTACCGCCATCGACGTTCACCTCCTGGCCGAACTCGGCGTCGAGGAGCCTGCGAACTTCGGCGATGCCCGTTTGGTCGAGAGGTTCCGTCCACTGCTCGGGCTCGGAGTTGCCGGGGTCCGGCGGCGCGTCCTTCGGTTGGTCGGGGTCTGTCACTGCTGCTCCCATGCGAGGTCAGCCGCACACGCGGGCGTGGCGGCAACGAGGTGACGCGAGAGGGGTCTAGGTACGGCGGGCGACCATCAGGGCCCTGCTACTCGGGTTTGATGGCGATGAGTGCGTGGCCGGATCCCTGCGCGGCCCCGAACTCCCAGGCCACGCCCTGCGCCTCGACGGGGGCATCGACCTTGTAGACCACGGCCGGGCCGGCGCTGTGGGTGCCGAGCATCGTCCAGCCGGCCGATGGGGTCATCTGGCTGACCGTGTTGTTGTTGGCCTGGCAGATGCCGATGAGCAGCCGGCCCGGGCCGGACGGGGTGATCAGCAGCGGCGCCGGCGTCAGCGACGACGAGCGGAAGTCCGCGACGACGTCGTCGATCGGGGCGACCGGGTCGTGGCCGTCGACCTCGTAGAGACTCGCGTAGGCGGTGCCGGCGCCGGTGAACGCGATGGAGATGGTGATCTCGCCCGAGGCGGCCGGCTGGCAGGTGTAGACCGCGACCTGGCGGCCGACGCCACCGGACTGCGGCGCCCACCCGCCCGGGTCGAGCGCCCACGCGTTGCTGGCCGAGTCGGTGACGCCGGTGAACCGGCCGGTAGCGGTGGTGTGGGCCAGGGCGAGCACGTAGAAGCGGCCGGCGGTGACGGTGCGGGTGATCGTCAGCGGCGAGGTGCCGCCGGGGGTGGCCGAGCCGGCGTAGGAGATCTCCCACCCGCCGGTGTCCTGCTCGGCGATCACCCGGGCGTATGTGACGTCGTCCAGGCTCAGCTCCAGCGGGCCGGCCACGGTCGCGCGGGCGACCAGCTCGCCGGCGACGTTCAGCTCACACGACACTGCGGGCCCGGTGGTGGTCGGCAGCGCGAGGAGACGCCGGGACAGCGGCAGGAACCCGGTCGGCAGGGCGAGGATCGTGTCTCCGGAGGTGATGCCGGCGCAGGCCACCCAGCCCTGCAGCCGCACGACGTCGTCGGTGTCCCAGCGGGCTCCCAGTGGCGCGGGGCCGACTGTGCTGGAGGCGGCGTAGTCGCCGGTGTCGTCCGGGTCGACGTCCAGGATCGCGACCCAGGTCTGGTCGGAGGTGACCGGTCGGCCGGCGGCGTCGATCCCGCCGATGTTGACTCTCTGGTTGTCCACTCCGCGGCGCTGGACCAGGATCGCGCGGCCGGTCGCGTCGTAGGCCATCACGATGGTGATCGGGGAGTCCCACTTGGCTCCTTCGACCACCTCGTACCGGTCGTAGTTGCGTTCGTTGGACCAGCGGACCATCCGCCACACGCCGTTGTGGTTGACCCACGTCTCGCGGACGTTCGCGGCGTTGTAGGGGGGCGTCGACGTGAACTGCAGGATCTCGATCGGCTCCGTCAGCGGCGGCATCTGCTCCGGCCAGCGCTGCTGGTAGCGGACGTCCCCGCGGGCGGCGTCGAGGTAACCGGGGTGCGGGTCCGGAGCCTCCAGGTGCGCGGGCAGCGCGGAGTTGCTCGCGGCCTCGCGGGCCGCGCTGGCGGCCTCCTGCGCGGCTACCACTGCGGCGTCGGCCACCTCTCGGGCCTGCGCGGCGAGCTGCGGCACGTCGGTGGTGACCACGATGAAGCGGGGGCCGCCGTCGACTGAGACCCAGATGACCGGTGCTGGTGCCCGGAACCGTGGCCACTGTCCCGGGCCGTAGACCTCGCTGGTCTCGGGGATGACCACGTCGGTGATCGGTGCGCCGCTGGCGTCCGCCAGGTCGGTGATCTGGTCGTCGCCGCCCTGCGACCAGTGGCAGGTCAGCTTCGCGCCTGGCTTGAAGCGGGCCAGCAGGGTGGTGCCCGAGACGGTGACGGCCTGGGTCGCCCAGTCGGCCGGGCCGCCACCAAAATGAAACTGCGTCACGGCAGCCCCCTCCTCAGTAGTTGACCGGCCACGACACGGCCTGCAGGTTGGCGAAGCGGTTCGTCTCGATGCCGCCGCCCCAGAACGTCAGGGTGATCAGCCCTGTTGCGGCGAAGACCTTGCCGGTGACGCGCGCTCCGGACGAGGGCACATGGCCGACGATCTCGAAGTCGTCCATGGGCCGGAAGCCGGTCGGGATGGTGCCGAGATTGCTTGTCGCCGAGGCCGCGATGTTCGCGCCGGACCGTTGAGGGCTGATCGCGAGGGACGCCCAGCCGTTGCGCTTGCGGATCCGGTTGATGCTGGCCTGCCACTGCTGCGCGGCCGGCGGAGCGGGCGACAGGCCGCCGAGGGATGAGGCCGCGTTGTCGCCGATGACGAACCACTGGCTGCCGGTGCCGACGAGGTAGCGGCCGGTCTCGTGTTCCCAGAGCGTGCGGCCGGCCTCGTTGGGCATGAGGGTCGCGCGGCCGGCGCGGTACTGGGCGTCGCTGCCGATGTACCAGGTGGTGGGGGTGGCCGTTGCGCCGGCGACGGTGCC